>NZ_CP150296.1:0-4800000 GCF_045040665.1 Paenibacillus sp. FSL H8-0280
GTGGACAGCCATACTTCTGATTTATGGCAGCAAATTTTATCAATCATACAAAACAAACTCAGCAAACCCAGCTTTGACACCTGGTTCAAAGCAACCAAAGCCACCAAGCTGAATGACCGTTCAATCGTCATTTCCGCACCAACCACGTTTGCCGTCGAATGGCTGGAGAGCCGTTACACCAAATTGGTTGGCTCGACGGTATACGAGCTGCTTGGCAAGCAAGTCGATGTGAAATTTGTCATCGAAGAGAACAAGCCTGCTGAACCGGACCCGCAACTGCCGGCGCCAACGCCTACAGTTGTACAGGAAGAAGCCGTACTCAGCATGCTGAATCCGAAATATACGTTCGATACATTTGTCATCGGGCCGGGCAACCGTTTTGCCCATGCCGCATCGCTGGCGGTCGCTGAAGCGCCCGCCAAAGCTTACAACCCTCTCTTCCTGTATGGAGGAGTAGGTCTCGGTAAAACTCACTTGATGCATGCGATCGGACATTATGTTCTGGAGCATGATCCGGGCAGCAAAGTCGTTTATTTGTCGTCTGAGAAATTCACGAACGAATTCATTAACTCGATCCGTGACAACCGCGGGGAGAGCTTCCGTAACAAATACCGGAGCGTCGACATTTTGCTCATTGATGATATTCAGTTCTTGGCGGGAAAAGAATCAACACAAGAGGAATTTTTCCATACGTTTAATGCGCTGCATGAGGAACGGAAGCAGATTATCATCTCCAGCGACAGACCACCGAAGGAAATTCCGACACTGGAAGAACGGCTTCGTTCTCGCTTTGAATGGGGGTTAATTACGGATATCCAGCCTCCAGATTTGGAGACACGGATCGCTATTCTGCGGAAAAAGGCACGTGCGGAAAACTTGGATATTCCGAATGAAGCGATGATGTACATTGCCAACCAGATTGACACCAACATCCGAGAACTGGAAGGCGCCCTGATTCGGGTCGTTGCTTATTCTTCGCTGACTAATCAAGATGTAACCACTCATCTGGCAGCTGAAGCACTGAAGGATATTATTCCTTCCAGTCGTCCCAAAATGATCACTATTCATGACATCCAACAAAAGGTCGGCGAGTATTATAGCCTTAAGCTTGAAGATTTCAAAGCACGGAAACGGACCAAGGCAGTTGCTTTTCCAAGACAGATTGCCATGTATCTCTCTCGTGAACTGACAGACTTTTCTCTGCCCAAAATTGGGGAAGCATTCGGAGGACGAGATCATACCACTGTCATACATGCTCACGAAAAAATCTCCCAAGCGATTAAAAACGATCAGGATCTCTATAAAGTTATCAACAACTTAACCGAAAAAATAAAGAATCCAACCTGAACAAGTCCCAAGCCTATGCACAACGTATACACATGTGGATAGGCTTGGGTGTACGGGTTTATACCCACTTATCCACATATTCAGTGCCCCTATTACTATTATTACTAAAAAGATCTTAAAGATATCATCTCCAAAATAGCCATTTCGGAGCTTAGCCTTCGGCCTTTGAAAAACACCTTTTAACACCCCAACACCCAAAAAATCAGCTAGGAGTGAAACCATGAAAATCAGCATAATGAAAAACTACTTAAACGATTCCATACAGCAAGTATCCAAAGCGATCTCGAGCCGTACGACGATTCCGATTCTGAGCGGTATCAAATTCGACGTGAATCATCAGGGTGTAACGTTGACAGCAAGTGACACCGATATATCCATTCAATCCTTCATCCCGCTTGAAGATGGAGATAAAAGCGTAGTTCAGGTAGATCAACCGGGCAGTGTAGTTTTGCCAGCCAAGTTTTTCGTGGAGATCATCAAGAAGCTGCCATCGCAAGAAGTGCACATGGAAGTCAAAGAGAACTTCAACACCTTTATCTCCGCAGGTGCTACCGAAATTCAACTGGTAGGTCTTGATCCGGAAGAATTCCCGGTACTGCCAAGCATCGAAGAAAACCAAACGGTCTCCATTCCAGGAGATTTGCTGAAAAATATGATCAAACAAACGGTTTTCTCCATTTCCACACATGAGACTACTCCAATCCTGACAGGTGTACTCTGGAGTTTGGGTGACAACGAATTGAAATTTGTGGCAACAGACCGTCACCGTCTTGCTACTCGATCAGCAATGCTGGATAATGCAGAAGGTATCCGCTTCAACAACGTGGTTATTTCCGGTAAAACGCTGAACGAACTCAGCAAAATTGTTCCGGATCAAAATACCCTTGTGGATATCGTTGTTGCAGATAACCAGGTCCTGTTCAAAATCGACCGTGTATTGTTCTACTCTCGTATTTTGGACGGAACATATCCCGATACTTCTAGAATTATTCCAACGTCATACAAAACAGAACTTGTTTTAGATACAAAAAAATTAAGTGAATCCATTGACCGGGCTTATTTGCTGTCGCGTGAAGAGAAAACAAACATCGTGCGTATGCAAACGATGGATTCGGGATCCGTTGAAATTTCTTCAAGTTCTTCCGAGCTAGGTAAAGTAAGAGAAGAAATCGAACCTGCCGAGTTTACAGGAGATCCGTTAAAAATCTCGTTCAACTCCAAATACATGCTGGATGTGCTGAAAGTTGTTGAAAGTGAGCAGCTGATGATCGCTTTTACAGGAGTCATGAGTCCAATTATCTTGAAACCGCTGGATGACAGTCACAGCCTTTACGTGATATTGCCATATCGGACGACCAACTAACGAAAGGAAGATCACAGTGAACCAAGTTACGATTCGTACGGAATATATTAAGCTTGATCAATTTTTGAAACTGGCTGATTGCATCCCAACTGGAGGTATGGCCAAAGCTTTGCTTCAGGAAGGTCTTGTACGTGTGAATAAAGAGCCTGAGGAACGCCGGGGACGTAAGTTATACCCTGGGGATATCGTTGAAGTGGACGGAGAAGGCACATTCGAAGTTGCTGCAGAATAAGAAGACCAGTTCGATCCTGCTGCCTCCTGACGGACGGGATAAAAGGGAGGTTACCGCGTGTTTGTGAACAGCATTGATCTGCAGAATTTCCGCAATTATGAACATCTCAGACTGGACTCTTTTGGTCCCGTAAACTTGTTGATCGGGCAAAATGCCCAAGGCAAGACCAATCTTGCAGAGGCGATTTTTGTACTCGCACTCACCAAGAGCCATCGTACATCCCGTGACAAGGAGTTAATCCGTTTCGGTGAGGAACGTGCCAGACTTGCAGCAGAGGTCGACAAAAAGTACGGATCGGTCAAGCTTGAACTATCTTTGTCGCAACAAGGCAAAAAAGCAAAAATTAACGGCTTGGAGCAGCGCAAGTTAAGTGATTTTGTCGGAGCGCTCAATGTTGTGATGTTTGCACCGGAGGATCTGGAGATTGTAAAAGGCACACCGGGGGTCCGCCGCCGGTTTCTTGACATGGAGATCGGGCAGGTAGCACCTGGCTACCTGTATCACCTACAGCAATACCAAAAAGTGCTCGTCCAACGAAACAATTTGCTTAAGCAGTTATGGGGACAAGGGGCATCAGCCCAGACCATGCTTGAGGTGTGGAACGAACAACTGGTTGAGCATGGTGTTAAAATCGTCAAAAAAAGGAAACAATTCATAAAGAAACTGCAAAAGTGGGCAGAAACGATTCATCAGGGGATCACCGGAGGCGGAGAAGTCTTGCGGCTGGCCTACCTTCCTTCCTTCAGCGAAGCCGCTGAGGAAGATGAAGCTGTCTTAATGGACCAATTTATGATAAAATTATCACAAATGAAAGAGCAGGAGATTCGCCGAGGCACAACCCTTAGTGGGCCGCATCGGGATGACCTGTCCTTTTTCATTAACGATCGGGAAGTACAAACATATGGCTCGCAGGGGCAGCAGCGCACAACAGCGTTGTCCCTTAAACTTGCGGAAATTGAACTGATTCATGAAGAAATCGGAGAATATCCAGTTCTGTTGCTGGATGATGTTCTGTCCGAGCTGGATCCTTTTCGCCAGACGCAGCTGATCGAAACGTTCCAGAGCAAGGTGCAAACCTTTATTACGGCTACGGGGATCGAGAGCCTGAACGTTGACAAGCTCAAAGATGCCAGTATTTATCACGTTCATGCCGGACAGGTTGAACGCTAAGGAGTGAGGGGCTTATGTACATTCATCTGGGCGGTGAGAAGATCATCCGTTCTTCCGAATTGGTCGCTATTTTTGATATATCGATTGAAAAATCCTCAAAGATCTCCAAGCAGTATGTCACGCATGCCGAGCAGGAAAAGACAGTGGAACACATCGGTGAAGAGGAAGCGAAGTCCATTGTGGTGACCAAAAACATTGTGTACTACTCGCCTATTTCCTCAGCCACGCTGAAGAAGCGGGCTCACATTTTTCCTGATCTCTAGCGTTTGTGTCGCATAAGGTATGTCTTTTTCTGCTTGTTTTTATGTGGACATCTGGCTGAAATGAAGGACGTTACCTATTTCAGCAAACATTATTAGTTAACGCATATTTACGATATTGAATCTATAGAAGTAGGTGAAAGGCATGTCTATGAATCAACCGTCATATGATGCGAATGAAATTCAGGTCCTTGAAGGATTGGAAGCCGTACGGAAGCGTCCGGGGATGTATATCGGTTCCACCAGTTCCAAGGGCCTGCATCATCTGGTCTGGGAAGTAGTGGACAACAGTATTGACGAAGCGCTTGCAGGTTACTGTGACCACATTGAGGTCAGTATCCATGAAGACAATAGCGTGACTGTAGTCGATAACGGACGGGGTATTCCTGTCGGCGAACATACCAAAATGAAACGTCCTGCACTTGAGGTAGTTATGACTGTCCTCCATGCAGGGGGGAAATTTGGCGGCGGCGGATATAAAGTATCCGGTGGTTTGCATGGTGTTGGTGTGTCCGTTGTGAATGCACTCTCTGAAAAAGTGGTTGTAACGGTTAAACGTGAGGGACATATCTATCAACAGGAATATCGCCGTGGAGCTCCACAGTACGACCTGAAAGTGATCGGTACAACCGACGAAACAGGAACAACGGTTAGATTCCATCCGGACCCTGAAATTTTCACGGAAACAAGAGTTTATGAATATGACATCTTGCTGGCCCGTATTCGTGAGCTGGCGTTCCTGAACAAGGGTATTGGTCTTACACTGACGGATGAGCGTACAGGTGCAACCAACTCATTCCTGTATGAAGGCGGCATTATCGAATACGTCTCCTTCCTCAACCAGAAGCGCGAAGTACTGCATGAGAATCCAATTTACGTTGAAGGTTCCAGAGATAACATCCAGGTGGAAGTTGCCCTGCAATACAATGACAACTACACCGAGAATATCTATTCCTTCGCGAACAATATCAACACGCATGAGGGCGGAACGCATGAATCAGGTTTCAAGAGTGCCCTTACGCGGATTATCAATGACTACGCCCGTAAGGCGGGGGTAATCAAGGACAGCACGGGGAACCTTTCCGGGGATGACGTGCGTGAAGGCTTGACAGCTATTATTTCGGTCAAGATTCCGGAGCCGCAATTTGAAGGACAGACCAAGACCAAGCTGGGCAACAGCGAAGTGCGTGGGATTGTCGAATCCTTGTTTGCCGAGAAGCTGCAGGAATTCCTGGAAGAGAACCCTTCCGTATCCCGTCGCATTTTGGAAAAAGGACTGCAAGCAGCACGTGCGCGTGAAGCTGCCCGTAAAGCCCGTGAACTGACACGTCGTAAAGGTGCACTCGAAGTAAGCTCACTTCCAGGTAAACTGGCAGACTGTTCATCCAAGGATGCTTCAATCAGCGAATTGTACATCGTCGAAGGTGACTCTGCAGGCGGATCAGCGAAGCAAGGTCGGGATCGTCATTTCCAAGCGATTTTGCCGCTGCGTGGTAAGATTCTAAACGTGGAAAAAGCTCGTCTCGACCGCATCTTGGGTAATGCGGAGATTAGAGCAATTATTACGGCAATGGGTACAGGTATTGGTGATGACTTCGATATTGCCAAAGCCCGCTATCACAAAATTATTTTGATGACCGATGCCGACGTCGATGGTGCTCATATTCGGACACTATTGCTGACATTCCTGTATCGGTACATGCGTAAAATCATTGAGGCAGGTTATGTGTATATTGCACAACCGCCATTGTTCAAGATTGAGCGTAACAAAGTAATTCGTTATGCCGGTTCCGAGAAAGAGCGCGATGAAATTATTGCAACGCTCGGGGAAAATGCGAAATTCAACGTTCAGCGTTACAAAGGTCTTGGCGAGATGAATGCCGGACAATTGTGGGAAACGACGATGGATCCGGAGAGCCGGACCATGATGCAGGTATCGATTAATGATGCCATCCTTGCTGATACCATGTTTGACACCCTGATGGGGGATAATGTTGAACCGCGTCGTGACTTTATCCAGGAAAATGCGAAATACGTGAAAAACCTCGACATTTAACACATTCGAAGAGGCGCCTGAGAGGGCGCCTTTTTTTATATTAGAGAAGGTCTGGAACAGGGAAGGCGTAACTTAGACTTCCGTACCCTTTGTTATCTACGTACACGTTTTTTGGCAGACGAGGCCTGTGCTTTGGGGGATGGACGGGAGCTCTTACTCTTTTTGGAGGGCAAACGACCGTACGCAATCGCATAACGTTTGATCTTCCGGTAAGCCTCCTTGTCCGGTAATAAGCCAAAGGCATAAATGCCTGGCAGTGTGTTGACTTCAAGAATCCAGGGACGCCCTGCTTCGTCTAGCGCAATATCAATACCAATCTCTTTGAGTCTTGGAAATGATGTTTGCAATTGTACAGCGGTATGAATACCTAAGCGGTACAGCTCAGTACGGAGTTTCTTGAAGCCATCCTGTTGAAGATGGGGGAGTACGAGTTCTTCAAACGTGGCCAATCGCCCACCACCATGAATGTTGGTGATGATTTTGCCCGGCGCAGCAACACGTCCCAGAATACCTGTTGTTTCCCAGTTGTGTTGCAGATTTTTCTGAGTTAACACACGCAAGTCAAAAGGCAAATCTTCATGCTTCATCAGCGATATTCCCTGTTGAATGATATATTCACGTTCCTGAATGCGATCATTCAGTGCTCGTTCGAGTTCGTCCAGGGAATGAAATGATCTCTCCTCTGTACCGTATTGGAGTTGATATGTTGTTGTGAGATAGGTAGCTCTGGAGGTAACAGCACTTGCTTCGGGTTCATCAGGCAGGTTCCGATCATTGGTTTCTTCCGAAACCTCTGTATCTGTGGTGGAATCTTCGGAATTAACGACAGGTTCGTATAAACGGGTTGTTTTCACCCGCATAACGCCATTACCGTAAGTACCACGGTCCGGTTTGATATAGTTGGACTCAAATAATTCAGTCATTCGTTCCAGAGTTTGACGGCTATATTTTCGGGTCACTGGGATATATTCATTCACAATGCGACTGCGTTGTAATACAGCTGTTTTGGCCCATTTGCTGGAGACGCGTTGGATACCCAAGATTCATCAGTCCTTTCATGTTTTGCTCAGTTCTAAAGAGGGACAGACACGGAGAAATCAAAGGACAAGAGACGATTTCAGTGGTATAATAGAGAAATATGGCGTTTTGTGCGATGAGCTGCACAATTTGCAGTTTGATCGTAGGACGGGAATGGCTTTAGCCTCGGTAGGCACAGTACATATGCCGTTTTTCTAGCATTGTATGTGCAATTGGGGAGGAAGGCAGGGCGTATCCCTAGACACGCAGAAGTTCCCGGAAGAAAGGCTATTGCCCAGCGGACGTTTAATTGTGTAACTTTTGTGAAAGTAATATAATAAAGAGTAGCGTTCTTGCGCGGTTTTAGCCTTGTTAGGCTTTTCACATATAATCAACTTTTTTTGCATGACGGAATGGAACGTTTGTTGAAGGACAAGAAGGAGGTCCAGCATGGCGGAAGAAATGAACTCTCAGATTACAGATCGGGATATAGGCGTCGAGATGCGTGAATCGTTTATGGATTATGCGATGAGCATCATCGTTAGCCGTGCCTTACCTGACGTGCGTGATGGATTGAAGCCGGTTCACCGGCGTATTCTGTACGCGATGTCAGAGCTTGGCATGACACCCGATAAACCACATAAAAAATCAGCCAGAATTGTCGGCGAAGTTATCGGTAAGTATCACCCACACGGTGACTCTGCTGTTTACGAGACGATGGTACGGATGGCACAGGATTTCTCCCTGCGTTATATGCATGTAGATGGACATGGTAACTTTGGATCGGTCGATGGTGATATGGCAGCAGCCATGCGTTACACCGAAGCACGTTTATCCAAGATTGCTATGGAAATGCTCAGAGATATCAACAAGGATACGATTGATTTCCAGCCGAACTATGACGGTGAAGAACATGAACCAATCGTCCTGCCTGCTCGTTTTCCTAACTTGCTTGTCAATGGGGTCGGCGGGATCGCGGTAGGTATGGCCACCAATATTCCTCCTCATAATCTGGGTGAGGTCATTGATGGTGTACAGGCCATGATTCAAAATCCGGACATTACATCCATGGAACTCATGGATTACATTCAAGGACCAGACTTCCCTACGTCCGGCTACATTTTGGGCCGTTCAGGCATTCGCCAGGCGTATCAGACCGGACGTGGTTCAGTAACGATGCGGGCTAAAACCAACATCGAAGAGAACAACAACAAGGCGCGAATTATCGTTACGGAGCTGCCTTATCAGGTAAACAAGGCGAGACTTGTTGAGAAAATCGCCGAGTTGGTACGTGATAAAAAGATTGATGGTATTACTGACCTTCGTGATGAGTCTGACCGTAATGGTATGCGGGTTGTAATTGAGCTTCGCAGAGACGTGAATCCGGGGGTTGTCCTGAACAACCTGTACAAACATACATCGATGCAATCCACTTTCGGGATTAACATGCTTGCGATTGTTAATAAAGAACCTAAAATCCTGAACTTGCGCGAAGTGTTGTATCACTACCTGCAGCATCAGATTGAGGTTATTCGCAGACGTACGCAGTTTGAACTGAAAAAGGCTGAAGCTCGTGCACACATTCTAGAAGGTTTACGTATTGCGCTGGATCATATCGACGAGATTATTACGTTGATTCGTTCATCCAGTAATGCGGATGCAGCAAGAGAAGGTTTGATTGAGCGCTTCTCACTCAGTCATGATCAGGCTCAAGCTATTCTCGATATGCGTTTGCAACGCCTCACAGGTCTGGAACGCGAACGTATTGAAAATGAATATAACGAACTGATGGTCAAAATCAGAGAGTATCGTGAAATTCTGGCGAATGAACATCTGGTGCTTGAGATTATCAGTACGGAGCTGCAAGAGATCCGCGACCGCTTCAGCGATGATCGTCGTACAGAGATCACTGTAGGTGAAGAGAGTATTCTGGATGAGGACCTGATTCCACGTGAAGAGGTTATCATTACGATTACTCATACAGGCTACGTGAAACGTCTGCCGGTATCCACATACCGCAGCCAGAAACGTGGTGGACGTGGGGTCGTGGGTATGGATACAAAAGATACCGACTTTGTCGAGCATCTGTTTGTGACCAACTCTCACAATTACCTCATGTTCTTCACTGACAAAGGTAAAGTGTACCGTCTCAAAGCTTACGAGATTCCAGAGCTTGGACGTACCGCACGGGGAACGCCGATTATCAACCTGATCCAGATCGAGCAGGGCGAATCGGTCAATGCCGTAATTCCGGTCCAGGAATTCGAAAGTGACAGATACTTGTTCTTTGCTACCCGCCAAGGGGTTGTGAAGAAGACGCCACTTGAGGATTACACCAATATTCGCAAAGGCGGCTTGATCGGTATTTCCTTACGTGATGATGATGTTCTGATCGATGTTAAGCTGACCGATGGATTGCAAGAGATCATCATGGGTACAGCTCACGGAATGTCTATTCGATTCTCGGAAGGTAACGTACGTTCCATGGGACGTAGTGCAACCGGGGTCAAAGGGATTACATTGGATGAACAGGATGCTGTTATCGGCATGGATGTAGTTGATAAAGAGCTTGATGTTCTGATCGTTACAGCCAAAGGTTACGGTAAACGTACACCTGTGAGTGATTATCGGATGCAGACTCGTGGCGGTAAAGGGATCAAGACTATTAATGTCACAGAGAAGAACGGCTCAGTAGTCAGCCTCAAAATGGTTAAAACCGAAGAGGATCTGATGATTATCACGTCTAGCGGTACGTTGATCCGGATGAGCATGGAAGGCATATCCACTATGGGTCGATACACGCAGGGTGTGAAGCTGATTCATATTCGTGACGAGGATTCAGTAGCTACAGTCAGCCGAATTGACAAAAATGAAGAGGAACCAGACGATGAGTCGCTTGAAGGCTTGGAAGGCGAGGAGTCCCAAGCTCCGGAAGTAAGCTTGGAAGAAGGCACCATTTCTGACGCTGAGGTTAATGAAGTTGAGGGCGACGACGATTCCGGTTCGGACGCATAAAATAGAATTTTATAAAGACTGATCTCTTTGAGATTGGAAGAAGATTGCGAGGGCTCCCACCGGGAGCCCTTTTGTTTGTATAAAGGAATCTCTTCTTTTATTCTTCCGAATCTGGGATGTACAGCCTGATTCCTGAGTAATATAATGGGAAATATCATGAAAAACCGGGACTATGGTCTTGTTTGTATTAACATAGAAGAACGATGAGTGAGGGGAATACACATGGGATTAATTACCCTGTCAGAAGTCAAACCAGGACTCAAACTTGGGAGTGATGTGCAAACACTTCGCGGCAGCGTTCTGCTTCAGAAGGGAAAAGTCATTTTACCCAAGGATATGGAAGTGCTCAGAGCCTTTATGATTCAACAGGTAGATATTGAACAAGAAAGAATGGCGTCGAGTAGTACAGGAACCAAAGGTGCATCTGTGTCCGCAGCAAGTTCTGCCAATGACAACAATGTTGAACGGGCTGGGAAGACAGGGAACGTCACCACAGCTCCTGTAGTAACGTCTTTGCAGGATGAGTATGAGAAGATGGTCGGACTAACCAAAAATGCTTTCCTGTCCTCTCTGGCGGCTGAATTACCGGTCTATGAGTTACGTACACAGTTGGAGTCTGTGTTTGCACAGCTCAAACAATATAATGTGCTTACCTTCAGTCCACGAGTAATGCAAGAACATGATTATGTATATCACCATGCCGTACTGAGTGCGATCACATCCTATCAACTGGCTCAATGGATCGATCTCCCCTCCAAGGATTGGATGCAAGTGGCTTTTGCAGGCTTGTTCCATGATATTGGTAACAACAAGGTAGATCCTCAGATTCTCCATAAACCATCCACCTTGACGGCTACAGAGCAGGAAGAAATTCGTCAGCATACGAAATATGGTTATCAGATCCTTAAACAGGCAAAGGCCATTAATGAGGGAGCCAGACTTGCAGCTTTGCAGCATCATGAAAAAGTGGATGGATCAGGCTACCCGTTGCAGCTTAGTGGGACGCAGATTCATATTTATGCCAAGATTGTAGCTATCGCTGATATTTTCCACGCCATGACCCTGGAGAAGATCTACCGCAAGGCACAATCACCATACCTAGTCCTAGAACAGATCCAAAGTGAGGCATTTGGGAAATTGGACCCTGCAATCGTAAGTGTATTTGTTCAACGGTCGACCCAGATCCATAATGGCATCCGAGTGAAACTCAGCAATAACCAGATTGGAGAGATCGTATTCTCTGATCGAGATCATCCTACACGGCCTATGGTGTCAGTAGAAGGAACCATCATTAATCTGATGCAGCAACGGCAACTTCACATCCAAGAGGTTATCGGATAACAATAGATATTAAAGTAACTTGATGAGAGGGCCTTTCTTTTATAGAGAGGCTTTTTACGTGAAATAAATGTGGGGGTGTAGAAAAAAACAGAAAGATTATAGAAAGATATATAACTACTCAAAAAAAGACTTGCATTCAATATCTGTACATGGTATATTCTAATTCCGGCTAAGAAAACACGGTTTACACGGTGCGGCAAGCAAATGAAATAAGCTTCGAAAGAAACTTAAAAAAAGAGCTTGCAAAGTTGGTTCGGATGTGATAAGATATAAAAGTTGCTGAAGAGAACGACATTCGGTAACGAAACAAGTTTGATCTTTGAAAACTGAACAACGAGTGAGTAAACATTCTGCTTGCAGAATGAACGCGAAAGTTTGAAACAAGCCTTGGCTTGAATCGACTGGAGCACAAATGAGATTTTTAATCTCGTCAGATTCAAAATGAGCTTATCGCTCTTTTCAATACTTTATTGGAGAGTTTGATCCTGGCTCAGGACGAACGCTGGCGGCATGCCTAATACATGCAAGTCGAGCGGACTTGAAGAGAAGCTTGCTTCTCTGATGGTTAGCGGCGGACGGGTGAGTAACACGTAGGCAACCTGCCCTCAAGTTTGGGACAACTACCGGAAACGGTAGCTAATACCGAATAATTGTTTTCTTCGCCTGAAGGAAACTGGAAAGACGGAGCAATCTGTCACTTGGGGATGGGCCTGCGGCGCATTAGCTAGTTGGTGAGGTAACGGCTCACCAAGGCGACGATGCGTAGCCGACCTGAGAGGGTGATCGGCCACACTGGGACTGAGACACGGCCCAGACTCCTACGGGAGGCAGCAGTAGGGAATCTTCCGCAATGGGCGAAAGCCTGACGGAGCAATGCCGCGTGAGTGATGAAGGTTTTCGGATCGTAAAGCTCTGTTGCCAGGGAAGAACGCTTGGGAGAGTAACTGCTCTCAAGGTGACGGTACCTGAGAAGAAAGCCCCGGCTAACTACGTGCCAGCAGCCGCGGTAATACGTAGGGGGCAAGCGTTGTCCGGAATTATTGGGCGTAAAGCGCGCGCAGGCGGTCATTTAAGTCTGGTGTTTAATCCCGGGGCTCAACCCCGGATCGCACTGGAAACTGGGTGACTTGAGTGCAGAAGAGGAGAGTGGAATTCCACGTGTAGCGGTGAAATGCGTAGATATGTGGAGGAACACCAGTGGCGAAGGCGACTCTCTGGGCTGTAACTGACGCTGAGGCGCGAAAGCGTGGGGAGCAAACAGGATTAGATACCCTGGTAGTCCACGCCGTAAACGATGAGTGCTAGGTGTTAGGGGTTTCGATACCCTTGGTGCCGAAGTTAACACATTAAGCACTCCGCCTGGGGAGTACGGTCGCAAGACTGAAACTCAAAGGAATTGACGGGGACCCGCACAAGCAGTGGAGTATGTGGTTTAATTCGAAGCAACGCGAAGAACCTTACCAGGTCTTGACATCCCTCTGATCGATGCAGAGATGTATCTTTCCTTCGGGACAGAGGAGACAGGTGGTGCATGGTTGTCGTCAGCTCGTGTCGTGAGATGTTGGGTTAAGTCCCGCAACGAGCGCAACCCTTATATTTAGTTGCCAGCACTTCGGGTGGGCACTCTAGATAGACTGCCGGTGACAAACCGGAGGAAGGTGGGGATGACGTCAAATCATCATGCCCCTTATGACCTGGGCTACACACGTACTACAATGGCCGGTACAACGGGCTGCGAAATCGCGAGATGGAGCCAATCCCAACAAAGCCGGTCTCAGTTCGGATTGCAGGCTGCAACTCGCCTGCATGAAGTCGGAATTGCTAGTAATCGCGGATCAGCATGCCGCGGTGAATACGTTCCCGGGTCTTGTACACACCGCCCGTCACACCACGAGAGTTTATAACACCCGAAGTCGGTGGGGTAACCGCAAGGAGCCAGCCGCCGAAGGTGGGATAGATGATTGGGGTGAAGTCGTAACAAGGTAGCCGTATCGGAAGGTGCGGCTGGATCACCTCCTTTCTATGGAGAATCGTTTCCTGCAACGGAAACATTCAAATACAAAATCTAGCCAGGTCGGCTAGTTACTCACTCGTTGCTCAGTTTTGAGAGCTCAAACTCTCAAACAGCTTGCTTTTGCATGGAGCTTGTTCTTTGAAAACTAGATATCGAAACGAAACAAACGCGAATTAGAACATTCCTTTTTAGCTGAACTTGTGTTAAACAAGTCAAGTGTATAAAGGTAGTTAAATTGCTTTTGTGATGGTATCGGGTGAGAGCGACTTTTGGATTTGGACGTAGTCCAAACCAAGGGAAGCGAGCGACCGAAACCGGAACAAAATGGTTAAGCTACTAAGAGCACACGGAGGATGCCTAGGCGCTAGGAGCCGATGAAGGACGTGGCGAACAACGAAACTGCCTCGGGGAGCTGTAAGCAAGCTTTGATCCGGGGGTGTCCGAATGGGGAAACCCAGCTGGGGTAATTTCCAGTTACTCACAACTGAATACATAGGTTGTGCAGAGGCATACCAGGGGAACTGAAACATCTAAGTACCCTGAGGAAGAGAAAACAATAGTGATTCCGTCAGTAGCGGCGAGCGAACGCGGAGAAGCCCAAACCAGAGAGCTTGCTCTTTGGGGTTGTGGGACGTCTCACATGGAGTTACAAAGGAACCGGTTAAGCGAAGAGGTCTGGAAAGGCCCGCCAAAGAAGGTAAAAGCCCTGTAGTTGAAAGTTGGTTCCCTCCGAGACGGATCCCGAGTAGTGCGGGGCACGTGAAACCCCGTATGAATCCGGCAGGACCATCTGCCAAGGCTAAATACTTCCTAGCGACCGATAGTGAAGCAGTACCGTGAGGGAAAGGTGAAAAGCACCCCGGAAGGGGAGTGAAATAGAACCTGAAACCGTGTGCTTACAAAAAGTCAGAGCCCGTTTTAGGGGTGATGGCGTGCCTTTTGTAGAATGAACCGGCGAGTTACGTTCCCGTGCAAGGTTAAGGTGAAGAGCCGGAGCCGCAGCGAAAGCGAGTCTGAATAGGGCGACTTAGTACGTGGACGTAGACCCGAAACCGGGTGATCTACCCCTGTCCAGGGTGAAGGTGCGGTAACACGCACTGGAGGCCCGAACCCACGCATGTTGAAAAATGCGGGGATGAGGTGGGGGTAGCGGAGAAATTCCAATCGAACTCGGAGATAGCTGGTTCTCCCCGAAATAGCTTTAGGGCTAGCCTCGGAAAACAGAGTCGTGGAGGTAGAGCACTGATTGGGTGCGGGGCCCGCAAGGGTTACCAAGCTCAGTCAAACTCCGAATGCCATAGACTTACTTCCGGGAGTCAGACAGTGAGTGCTAAGATCCATTGTCAAAAGGGAAACAGCCCAGACCATCAGCTAAGGTCCCCAAGTGTGTGTTAAGTGGGAAAGGATGTGGAGTTGCACAGACAACCAGGATGTTGGCTTAGAAGCAGCCACCATTGAAAGAGTGCGTAATAGCTCACTGGTCGAGTGACTCTGCGCCGAAAATGTAACGGGGCTAAACACACCACCGAAGCTATGGCTTGATGCTTTGCATCAGGGGTAGGGGAGCGTTGTATAAGGGTTGAAGGTGTACCGTAAGGAGCGCTGGACATTATACAAGTGAGAATGCCGGTATGAGTAACGAAAAGATCAGTGAGAATCTGATCCGCCGAAAGCCTAAGGGTTCCTGAGGAAGGCTCGTCCGCTCAGGGTAAGTCGGGACCTAAGGCGAGGCCGAAAGGCGTAGTCGAAGGACAACAGGTCGAAATTCCTGTACCACCGTAAGCCGTTATGAGCAATGGGGGGACGCAGTAGGGTAGTGACGCGGACTGATGGATGTCCGTCTAAGCAGTAAGGCTGATGTGTAGGCAAATCCGCACATTGTAAGGCTGAGCTGTGATGGGGAGCGAAAATTGTAGTAGCGAAGGTCATGATCTCACACTGCCAAGAAAAGCCTCTAGCCAGGTGATGGTGCCCGTACCGCAAACCGACACAGGTAGGCGAGAAGAGTATTCTAAGGCGCGCGGAAGAACTCTCGTTAAGGAACTCGGCAAAATGACCCCGTAACTTCGGGAGAAGGGGTGCCCCGGTAGTGTGAATAGCACGAGGGGGCCGCAGTGAAAAGGCCCAAGCGACTGTTTAGCAAAAACACAGGTCTGTGCGAAGCCGTAAGGCGAAGTATACGGGCTGACGCCTGCCCGGTGCTGGAAGGTTAAGGGGAGTGGTTAGGAGCAATCCGAAGCTGTGAACCGAAGCCCCAGTAAACGGCGGCCGTAACTATAACGGTCCTAAGGTAGCGAAATTCCTTGTCAGGTAAATTCTGACCCGCACGAATGGCGTAACGACTTGGGCGCTGTCTCAACGAGAGATCCGGTGAAATTTTAATACCTGTGAAGATGCAGGTTACCCGCGACAAGACGGAAAGACCCCATGGAGCTTTACTGCAGCTTGATATTGAATTTGGGTACGATCTGTACAGGATAGGTGGGAGCCTTTGAAACGTGAGCGCCAGCTTGCGTGGAGGCAACGTTGGGATACCACCCTGATCGTATCTAGGTTCTAACCTGGTACCGTAATCCGGTGCGGGGACAGTGTCAGGTGGGCAGTTTGACTGGGGCGGTCGCCTCCTAAAGAGTAACGGAGGCGCCCAAAGGTTCCCTCAGAATGGTTGGAAATCATTCGAAGAGTGCAAAGGCATAAGGGAGCTTGACTGCGAGACCTACAAGTCGAGCAGGGACGAAAGTCGGGCTTAGTGATCCGGTGGTACCGCATGGAAGGGCCATCGCTCAACGGATAAAAGCTACCCTGGGGATAACAGGCTTATCTCCCCCAAGAGTCCACATCGACGGGGAGGTTTGGCACCTCGATGTCGGCTCATCGCATCCTGGGGCTGAAGTAGGTCCCAAGGGTTGGGCTGTTCGCCCATTAAAGCGGTACGCGAGCTGGGTTCAGAACGTCGTGAGACAGTTCGGTCCCTATCTGTCGTGGGCGTAGGAAATTTGAGAGGAGCTGTCCTTAGTACGAGAGGACCGGGATGGACGTACCGCTGGTGTACCAGTTGTTCCGCCAGGAGCACCGCTGGGTAGCTATGTACGGACGGGATAAACGCTGAAAGCATCTAAGCGTGAAGCCCCCCTCAAGATGAGATTTCCCAGTATGTAAGACCCCTTGAAGACGACGAGGTAGATAGGCTGGGGGTGGAAGTGCAGCAATGCATGGAGCTGACCAGTACTAATCGGTCGAGGGCTTATCCAATAGCAAGTGATAATTCGCATGTTTCGTTTCGAATCTAGTTTTCAGAGAACAACACTCTGAAATGTAAGCTACGCGTTTGGTGGCGATGGCGGAGGGGTTCCACACGTACCCATCCCGAACACGACCGTTAAGCCCTCTAGCGCCGATGGTACTTGGACCGCAGGGTCCTGGGAGAGTAGGACGCCGCCAAGCAAAGAACCACTGCCGATGTTATTCGGTGGTGGTTTTTATTTGTTTATAAGGATTAGATACGTTGAGCAGAAGCTCTGACATGATCGATATTGGAAGGTAACATTTTTGTTACGGATAACAGCGGCAAAACCAGTATAATAGGACTATGTTAAATATGCTAAAAGTACCTGACCACAGAGCTGGAATGTGCAGCTGTGAAAAGGAGGGTGTGTGTGTTAAGTTGGCGGAGACTTGGACTACAATCATTTCTGTTGCTTTGTTTGACCGTTGTTCTGGCAGGATGCGGTGAAGCTTCAGGATCTGTATGGACTTCATATGAAGGTGCGGTGAACGAAAAGAGTTTTCCGGTGCCGAAAGTAGCGAATAAATCTGACCAGTCTGAAAATAATTCGGATATGGATTATGTTCGATATACGCTGTCTGGTATTAGTGAGAGTACTAGCTTGCCTGAGGTATATCTAGACGAGATTAAAAGCTGGGGTTGGACAGAGAAGCAAGCCAAGGGTACATCCAATGAATCCAGTACCTTGCGTGTATTTGCAAAGGAAGGACATACTGTGCATTTAGCAGTACATGATGGTTCCTTTACACTAATGGTTCCTAGAAATGATGCTACTCAAGCGACAGTTAAATCATTGGCTGAAGACGATTGAGCTGTTGCGGGTAAGGTTGCATATGATTAATTAACGTTGTGATGTTCCTTATAATATAGTAAAGCTCCCGTGTACTTGATCGGGGGCTTTTTGTTATTTAGAGAAGTAGGCTTTAGTAATGATGGGAGAACCCATCACGTATGGTGGATCAGAGGTCATACAGGTACAGAAGGAATGGAGCAGTTTCTTTCGTACACGTATAGGTGGTATGTGTGCGTGCGTGAAGCATAGGGGAGTATAGAGCGCCAAAAGTAGAGGGGAGAGATAAGTTGTATAAAGGTATTGAGGTAATGAGTGGCTGATGGAAAGCAGCTAGAGGGCAGATAGAGCTGAGACTGAGGCAAAAGATCGCTCAAAGGTGTAAGATCTACGAGATATCTGGGGTTATGAGGATATGGAGCAGCGGGAGGAAAAGAAGAGAAGAACGGAGCCTCGAGTGGGGATAACTCATTTTACTATACCCATACTGTGGATAATGGATGAGAAGGGGACAATAAATAAAGGTTATCCACTGTGGACAACCTTTATTTGAGCATGTGAGGCTGAGTCAACTGAACGATACACGATTATGTTTTTGTAACAGATTATTCGAAGGGCTCAGCGGTTATGTATTACAGGTAAGTGAGGTTCATTGAGTATTGCATAAACGAGGGAGCGTTATTGCAGATAGTATGAGACATCTTGTTCATTCAATTTGATGAGTCCGTCTTTGCGCTCACGGGAGAGCACCATTACAACATACAAGCGAGGACCCAACAACCACAAATGCCAGAAGATCAGCGAGAGGGTAAAGGACAATGGCGACCATATCAAACATACTGTAATGATACATAGTCCAATCCAGCTCATGTTAAGGTGTACCCGGACAAACATACGGAAGCTAAAATGCTGATCAGGGATATAACCTAACCAGGGCATACGCATATTCCAACGCCAGCGTTTGGCGTAAGAGGTACGGACCAGAAGTAATATCGTTCTGGCGATGACATAATGAATCCAGATGGTGATTGGACCTGCCAGTACAAAAAAGAAGAGGCCAGTCCAGGAGAATGCGAGTAGATTGAATAAGAGCATGATGACCGGCAGACACAGATAGCTGTAAATGACACTGCGGGCGATAGCCTTTTTTTTCAGAAGCCGGTATTGATAAAATGTTGCTTTATTCTCCGGTTCGGCGATCATACGATTATATATCCTCCTTCGGATTCACGGTTGTGTGGGGTAGGTATTCGTTTTTCTTACATGAGTAAAAGGGAATGAATCATACATGTATGTATATATGAACCTTGTATCTCACGCCATGACGATTGTACAAGATATTGAGATTCGACGGAGCTTACCTCAGTATACTCCCGAATACACGGACTGTCAGGCTTTGATATCGTTATCATGTATTATATATCGGCTGGGATTCCAAGTTTTTTTAAGGAAATTGAATATAAGTTTGAGTCAGGCCATGGGATACGTGATGTAGAGGTAAATGCGATGGAATGTAGGATTACTGTATATAGATAAGCAGGTGAATGTTCTTGTAGGGAGAATGAATGTATTTTTCGGTACAGACACCCAAGAGGGGGTGGGCGAATATATATATTTTATAGAAAGAAAGCACTATGAAAATGTTTAAAATAATAGAAACTGTGCAATACTGATAGTAAACGTAAAACAAGGTGGGATGGTTCATGGAAGAACATGCCGAACACACATGTATTATCTGCGAGCAAAGAAAAAAAGAAGGCATTTTTATTGTATCTGAATTCATATGTGACACTTGTGAAGCAGAAATGGTTCATACCGACGCGCAGGATGCCAAGTACAATTATTTTATTCATCAAATGAAGCAAATTTGGGTACAAAAAAATGCATAATGAATGTTGCTAATAGAAGTAGAAGCGAAACATCACATTGTAACGATGCTGATGTGTATAGAGGCCCAATGGGCCTTTTTCTGTTTTTAAGAGAAGAGATTGTCTTGTTTGCCATCTTGGGAAGGCGTATGCTGATATAATGATATAGATCATTTGCAGTAACGCGTGTGGAGATAGGGAAAAAGGGCGTTTCTTGGATTAGGAAGCATTTTGGAGCGCATAGGGCGCACATTATATATGTACAGGATGGTTATTTCATGGATCATAAAAATAAATCAAGTAGAGCCCCTTTATATGAAGCGTTGCTTGCGTATCGTGATTCGAAGCAGCGTTCTTTTCATGTGCCTGGGCATAAGAATGGACAAGCTTATCGACATTTGCTGGAACAAGCAGAAGCAGGGACAACTCCAGCTAAGGATATCGTTAATGAGGAACACCAGCACAACGGTGAGATTCAGAATGATGGAGGAAAGAATGTTAATCAGAAGGTAGAGCGTTTCAGTTCGGTGTATGAGCATGGGGCTGATCTGGCGAGCGGGAAACATTTTGGTGACGAAGGGATTCGTTTGGAAATAGAACTGACACCAGTGCGTTCATTTCTGGAAATGATGGAGATGGATGTTACGGAGATCACGGGCACTGATGATTTGCACCATCCGGAAGGTGTAATCCAGGAAGCACAGGAGCTTGCGGCAGATTGTTTTGGCGCTGAGGAGAGTTTCTTCCTTGTGGGAGGCAGTACAGCAGGTAATCTGTCCTTACTGCTCACCGTGTGTGATGAGCCAAACAGTATTGTGCTGGTGCAACGGAATGTGCACAAATCAGTTATTCACGGGTTAATGCTGGCAGGCGCAAGAGCTGTATTTCTGGAGCCGTGGGTCGATCCTGTGTCTGGACTTGCGGTCATGCCGTCGGTGGAGACGGTTCAGGCTGCTGTCCAGTCCTATCCTGAGGCAAAGGGAGTACTTGTCACTTTGCCCAACTATTACGGCATGGGCGCTGATCTGACGCCTATAGCCGAGGTATGCCACGCTGCTGGCATGCCATTGCTCGTGGATGAAGCGCATGGCGCGCATTATGGGCAGCATCCGGAGCTGCCTGTCTCTGCACTGTCATGCGGAGCAGACGGTGTTGTGCAGTCGACGCATAAGATGCTGACGGCCTTCACCATGGGTGCCATGCTGCACATTCAGGGACCACGGTTAAACCGGTCCCTGTTAAGGCAGCGCCTGGCCATGGTGCAAAGCTCAAGCCCATCATACCCGGTGATGGCTTCGCTTGATCTGGCGCGGCGCCTGCTGCATGTGCAGGGCGCGAACACCTTCACGGCGGGGCTCGCTGCCGTGAATGCTTTTAAGCGCGGCCTCGCGGAGCTGCCGCCCTTTCAGTTGCTGCAGCCTGCACAGCCGCTGCAGCAAGAACCGCCAGCCGGAACAGCGAAGCCGGCTGGCATGTCCGTGTCCGCTGCACAGCAGACACGGGAGGGCCTGACCGCGGCGGCGAAGCCATCTGCCGCGGGGTATACCGCTCAGGACCCATTCAAGGCCGTCATCTATGACGGCACAGGGGTGCTGAGCGGTTATGGGCTTCAGCAGCAGCTAGAAGCATGCGGCTGTGTGCCCGAGATGAGCGACGAACGGTACGTCGTCTTGCTCTTCAGCCTGGGCTCAACGGTGCAAGATGCTCAGCACCTGTTGCAGGCTTTACACCATATCAGCTCTGCCAATGGGCATGAGCAGGTCCAATCTAATGCAGCGCCATCACATCAGCTTGCGAAAGGTTCGGCACATTATATTTCCACGTGGAACAATTTACAAGAAAAAACTCGCTACTCGGAACCGATCTCCTTTACACTGCAACCGATTGTGGAGATGGATACGATCAATGTGCCGATAGAAGAAAGCGCAGGCTGTCGATCAGCTGAGATGGTAGTCCCGTATCCTCCAGGGATTCCGCTTGTATATCCGGGTGAACGTATTAGTACATCGATGGTGGCACGTATACAACTGCTGCGGGATGAAGGAGCAAAGTTTCATGGGGTATCCGATGCATCTCTACAGTCATTGAGGGTCATGAAGGAATGAAGGGAACACATGAAGATCTGAATTGCACTCACCAATAGGTGGACAATATGACCAATACGGATAGCGATACCGGACCCTACACATGTGAGGGTCTCTTGGTCATTAATCTAGTTGCTAGGGTGTGTCTTCAAACTCAGGCATGCAATACGTTGAAGGATGTCAGGGTCCAACATCTTGAAGTTAAGGATTGCTGATCCTGGCGAATTGTCCGACGATTTTCTAAGGAACCGAGGACGTCTTATTTAGCCTTCGAGTCCTCCTTTTATTTTGTAAGGAACCTGAGACATGTTATTAACCAAATTCGCCTAACAAACACGCTGTAAACGGCTGGTTATTCCAATATAGCGTGTTTTAGATTCCTTAGATTGCTGTGGGCGCATTAAATCGCTGAATAAGACGTCACAGGATCGTTAGCGCTCCCGCTCCGTGCCCTGCTCCAGACACGTTCAGTTATGTTCCGGCTTTCGGCAGGTATGAAGACAGGCTCTAGTTCAACTTATACAGATAGACATAAGAAAGAAGGGAACACTTTGGGTATTCCGCTAAAAAAATATACAGGAATAGTCCTGCAAGTTTTGTTGATGTACGGTTTTTATTGGATTGGAAACTTGATTCAAGCTGTATTACATCTGCCGTTAACAGGCAGTATTGTGGGCATGCTGGTATTGTTTGTCACCATTCAACTGGGATGGATCAAAATGAGCTGGGGAGAAGAAGGGTCGACGTGGCTTCAATCTCATCTGCAATTGTTGTTCATCCCGCCAACTGTGGGCATTATTAATCACTTTGATTTTTTTCGAGCTAACACATTGTTATTGGTTCTGGGTTTGATCGTTAGCACATTAATCACATGTCTGATATCTGCCAAATTAAGTGAGTGGCTTATGACATGGAGATCGTCTCATTCAGGCAAAAAGGAGGCGATCACTTGTCAGCATTCATCCTCGGAATTGGAATGATCGCGCTAACCATCGCTGTATATATTCCAGCTACTCGTCTATATAAAAGGCTGAAATGGCCGATCCTTATGCCTGTACTCACAACAACTGCCATACTGATCCTGATCTTGGTGATTTCCGGTATAAAGCTGGATACGTACATGCTGGGTGGCAAATGGATACAGGAGCTCTTGGGTCCAGCAGTTGTATCTCTCGCTTTTCCCTTGTCCAGACATCTGCATGTGCTGAAGCAAAATATCATTCCCATTGTGGGTGGAACAATCGGAGGCAGTATTACAGGTGTCTCCACAGGTGCTTTAATCGCCATTCTGCTTGGTTATCCTCAGGAAATGGTCATCGCTTTATTGCCAAAATCTGTGACCACTCCTGTGGCTATTCAACTCGCTAATCAGGTTGGAGGGAATGCCTCATTCACATCGTTGTTTGTGATGATTGCAGGATTCTCAGGGATATTATTGGGGCCGATGCTCTTGAAATGGGCCAAAGTCCGCAGTAAACATGCCTATGGAATTGGACTGGGTTCAGCATCTCATGCCCTCGGCATGGCAAGGTCTTTCGAATATGGAGAGAATGCGGTAGCCCTCAGTTCAGTTTCCATGATTGTCAGTGCTATTGCCGGATCAATTATGCTTCCATTATGGGTATGGATTATCTACGGTTGAACGCTTTACTTTGTTGTTCATGTTGGAGTAACCGCTGACCTATAGTATGATAGAAAGAAACAAGCTTGTATGATCTTGGTGTTATTAATACGTACCGATATAGCTGTAGCTATACACCTCTGGGCTGGGGATATCATATCTTGTAGCAAGAGGGTCTAAGCATATTCAATTACAGCAGTAATAGATGCAATTATCGACATAGAAAGCAGGGAAGCATATGCAGGGCAGAGGTAAATTCATTACGCTGGAAGGGGGAGAGGGTTCCGGTAAAACAACGATGATCGGTAGAATAGGTTCTTATTTTGAAGAACGGGGTATACCTTACGTAGTTACGCGAGAGCCTGGAGGAATTGAGATTGCGGAGAAAATACGTTCAATTATACTGGACCCTCTTCATACGGCAATGGATGCTCGAACCGAAGCACTATTGTATGCAGCTGCACGCAGCCAGCATCTGGCGGAGAAAGTAGAGCCTGCGCTGAGAGCTGGAAAAGCAGTCATCTGTGACCGATTTGTCGATAGCAGTCTGGTCTATCAAGGTTACGCCCGTGGACTCGGGATAGAGAATGTATGGGCCATTAACCGTTTTGCGATTGGTGATCTCATGCCGGATGTGACCTTATATCTGGACATTGAGCCTGAAGTGGGGCTTGCCCGGATCGATGCTCATGATGGCCGGGAAGTGAACCGTCTGGATCTGGAAAATCTGGAGTTTCACCGTAAAGTGAGAGAGGGTTACTTCCTATTAAAAGAGCAGTTCCCGGAACGGATCAGGGTTATCGATGCTTCCATGAAGCAGGAGGATGTCTTGGCAGCAATGATTTTGTCGCTGGAGACAGGGATTTTGAAGGATTTTGACGAGTAATTGTCTAATATATAGACAGGGCATTTGATAAAGGTGCTTATTCTAAAGGAGGTTATGCAGGATGAAACTGATTGTTGCGATTATACAGGATAAAGACAGCAACCGATTATCCAGCGCATTGGTCAAAGCAAACTTTCGGGCAACAAAGCTTGCCAGTACGGGCGGATTTTTGAAGGCAGGCAACACGACGTTTATGATCGGTGTCGATGATGGTCAAGTCGAATCCGTAATGAACGTCATTCGCAGCAGCTGTAAGGTTCGTGAACAGCTCGTGACTCCGGTCACACCGATGAGTGGAACAACCGACTCTTACCTGCCGCTACCTGTTGAAGTTCAAGTAGGCGGAGCTACTGTATTTGTTCTCCCTGTAGATCGCTTCGAACATTTCTAATTAAACCTATTGCATGGATCCCATGAGGTTCATTCATGATTGATAGCATGTTGGAAACGATGGATGCAAGAAGAGTTAACAGCGTTCGTGCGTGCCACTTACGGAACGCCTTTCTTGATGAGAAGAATCAGCATACTCTTTCCGGATGAGCATTTCCCAGCTGGGGGAATGGTTCATTTCGGAAAGAGGTTGACTACAAAGAACAAGTCCTTGATGGTGATGTGTATCTACCATTATATATAGAGTGTGATCAGCATATATAAAAGCCTCATTCTCACGCACAGGCGCAACGCGCACTGTGCTGATGGGCGATTGGCTAACTATGATAGAAAGCGGGCGTATCCATGAAAATCAATCCTGGATTCAGACCGATTCAGAGCGGGATCAGTTCTACTGATTCAGGTTCCAAACCGGTTCAATCCAAAAATTTCTCTGACATGATGAATCACCAGGGGGAACGGGCCTCACAAGCTGAACTGAATCGCCGGTTTAGTGAAATCCAGCTTCAGGGAGATCGCTTGGCACGCTCCATGACGATTCGTGAACTGAAGGCGTATAAGCAACTTGTTAAAAGGTTCCTGGAAGAGACCGTTCGTCGCGGTGTATCCATGAAAGAGACAAGGGGTTGGGATCGTCGTGGCAGAGGTAAGCGTTATAAGCTGATTGATGAAATTGACTCCGCTCTGTTATCCATGGCTGATGAACTGCTGGATACAGAAGAAGGAAAAATCTCTCTATTACAACAAGTAGGCGAAATTCGGGGGATGCTTATTAATTTAAGCTTCTGAGGAGGAAGTATGTCCTTTCAACAGATTATGGGTCAACAAGCGGCCAAGCAAATGTTACAAAGCAGTTTGAGACGTAAGGCAATAAGCCATGCATATTTGTTTAGCGGTCCAGCTGGTAGCGGGCAACGGAAGACGGCAATTACCTTTGCCAAGGCAATATTCTGTACAGAGCTTGAAGATGACGCTTGTGGGCAGTGTCTTGAATGTCGTAAGGTGGATCACGGTAACCATCCGGATCTAACCATGCTTGCACCAGATGGAAACAACATTAAAATAGATCAAATCCGGGATCTGCAGCGTATTTTTTCATACCGATCCGAGGCAGGCCATCCCAAAGTATATATTATAGAACAAGCCGAGAAAATGACGGTGCAGGCAGCAAACAGTTTGCTCAAATTTCTGGAGGAACCGCAGGTACCAGCAGTCGGCATCCTGATTACAGATAATGGACAGGCCATGTTGCCAACGATCCGCTCACGCTCCCAATTGGTGCCGTTCAGCGCACTGAATCCGGAAGAGATGCTTCAATCACTAATTGAGGAAGGGCACCCTGCCAATCTGGCTCGCTCTGCCGTCCATTTAGCGTCAGGATTGGAAGCATGTAGAGAAATTCTCCAGCAGAATTGGTTTGCAGAAATTAGAAACGTAATGTTACAATTAGGGAAGGAGTCCCTGGGTAGAGGAAGTACATCATTGATCTCTGCACAGCAGAAGCTTTTTAAAACCGGACTCTCTGAACACCTGGACATGTTACTCAGTTTGTTCCATCTATGGTTTAGGGACATGCTGTATGTTCAGTACGATAGGCATGAACATATCGTTTTTATAGATCAGTTAGACATGTTATCTCAGTTGGCACATACCCGCAGCACAGAGCAGTGGGTCTCCTATATGGATATGGCCGCAGCATGCAGAAAAAAATTGCGTTTCAACGTCAATGGCCAGCTTTGTCTGGAGCAATTTTTGATCGGTTTGGCATAAGACTGGGAGAGGGCAGAGTTAGCTCCAATCATATGCAAACGGTTATAACTTCATCCGGTTCCCTAAGAAGACGGGGCTTCAGACGAAGTGGGGTTGGCTTACAAGGGGGTTAATTTTTTGTACAGTGTAGTGGGTGTCCGTTTCAAAAAAGCGGGCAAAATTTATTACTTCGATCCCCTGGACCTTCCCATTGAGAAAGAAAACTGCGTTATCGTGGAGACAGCGCGGGGGGTTGAGTACGGTAAGGTTGTCGTAGGTAAGAAGGAAGTGGGCGAGTCCGATGTGGTGTTGCCGCTGAAGAAAGTCATCCGCGTTGCGGGCGATACAGATGCCCGTGTGGTTGATGAGAACAAGCGTGCAGCGAAGGAAGCATTCGGTACTTGTTTAAATAAAATCAAAGACCATGGCCTCAAAATGAAGCTGGTCGATGTGGAATTTACGTTTGATCGCAATAAAATTATATTTTATTTTACAGCTGAAGGAAGAGTTGATTTTCGGGAGCTGGTCAAGGATCTGGCAAGCATATTCCGGACACGAATCGAGCTGAGACAGATTGGTGTACGTGATGAAGCGAAGATGCTTGGCGGAATCGGACCTTGCGGCCGTGTGTTGTGTTGTTCTTCCTGGCTGGGAGACTTTGAGCCGGTATCAATCAAGATGGCTAAAGATCAGAGCCTGTCACTGAATCCGACGAAAATTTCAGGGTTGTGCGGAAGACTCATGTGCTGTCTGAAATTTGAGCATGATAACTATGAAAGTGTGAGAGAAGAACTGCCAGCTGTAGGCAAATTGGTCGTCACCTCATTGGGTGAAGGAAAAGTTGTCGGAATTAATGCCGGTAGCCGCACAGTCCATGTTCAACTGTTCGACATCAGTAAAGTCAAAGAACTTCCGCTGGATGACGTCGTTATCAAGTAAACCATAAAGGTTGCTTCGGGGTGGAAACTTGGAAAAGAAAAATCTGTTTACGCACATTCATGAAATGGAAACCCAACTGGGTCAGTTGCACGGTGATTTAGGAGAGTTAAAAATGATTGTGAAGGAGCTGCTTGAGGATAATCAGCGGCTTACCATCGAGAATGAGCAGTTACGCAAACTGCTCAAACGTGAGGCTCCGGCAGATCTGCCGATCTCCTCAGCACTCGCGCCTGTAGCAAGACCAGCAGGTCCGGCTACAGGCGAGGATGTTGTGGGTGAAGGGTATGATAATCTGGCTCGGTTGTATCACGAAGGCTTCCATATCTGCAACGTCTATTATGGACATTTGCGGACGGAAGGCGATTGTCTGTTCTGCCTGTCTTTTTTGAATAAATGAAGTGACCGTAGGGATCCCCTACGGTTTTTTTTCAAGGTTATAAACCTAAACTAAACAAACATGAGATATAGAGTACCGGAGGATGAGCGTAACATATGAAAGCAAATGAAGTTGTGTTACATGAGTCAGAGCGGATTGATGATCTGCTCTCTCATGATCTGAGAATCATTCAAAGTGATGAAGTGTTTAGTTTTTCGATGGATGCCGTATTATTAGCCCGGTTTGCTTCCGTACCTAAACGGGGTCGTGTACTTGATTTGTGTACAGGTAACGGGGTGGTTCCCATTCTGCTTACAACGCGTACGCAGGCTAGTCTGGAAGGGATCGAGATTCAGCCACGTTTGGCTGATATGGCGCGTCGCAGTGTGCAATTAAATGCATTGGATGAATCGATTATGGTTCGTGAAGGTGATTTGCGAGAACTGGTGAAAGAAACAGGACATGCTGTATACGATGCAATAACGGTTAATCCTCCATACATGCCCCTGAATGGCAGTGATCTCAAGATGAACACACATCAGGCAATGGCACGTCATGAGATCGGATGTACCCTGGAAGAAGTGATTCAGGCGTGCAGTCGACTTGTACGTAATGGCGGCAAAGTATCGATGGTTCATCGTCCACAGCGCCTTGCAGAGATTATCTCGCTCATGCGCGAATATAAGCTGGAACCAAAACGGATTCGGATGGTACATCCCCGTGCTCATCTGGAAGCCAACATGGTGTTAATTGAAGGAATGAAAGATGGTAAACCGGAAGTTAGGATGCTTCCTCCACTCATTGTCTACAATGAAGAGGGGAAATACTGCGAAGAGATTATGGATATTTACTATGGTCAGCAACATGCTGAGCGTACTACGAAAGGAGGGCTTTAGATGACTTTGCATATTCAAAAAAGCTATGCGGAGCAGCCTGAAGGATCAGGCAAGCTCTATCTGGTTGGAACACCCATTGGTAATCTGGAGGATATGACCTTCCGTGCCATCAAGACATTGCAGAGTTGTGACATCATTGCAGCAGAAGATACACGTCAGACCCGAAAGCTGCTTACCCATTTTGAAATTACACCTTCCATGCTGTTTAGTTATCATGAGCATAATAAGGGGGCGAGTGGACCTGAACTGATACGCTATATAATAGAAGGAAAAAATTTGGCACTCGTCAGCGATGCCGGTTTGCCAGCCATTTCGGACCCTGGTTCTGACCTTGTACAGCTTGCACTGGAAGCCGGAATAACGGTCATTCCCATCCCGGGGCCCAACGCTGCGTTGTCTGCTCTGATCGTGTCCGGATTACCGACGGAGCGTTTTACATTCGGCGGTTTTTTGCCGCGGGAGAAAAAGGACATGCGAAAAGTGCTGGAGGCTTTTGACGAATCCAACGGGACTTTGTTATTTTATGAATCGCCTCACCGTATTCGGAAAACATTAGTCCACCTTGAAGAAATTCTGGGTGATCGCTTGATTGTCCTGGCTCGTGAACTAACCAAGCGTCATGAGGAATTCGCAAGGGGTACTGTGAGGGAATGCATAGACTGGCTTGAAGAACATCCGCCTCTTGGCGAGTACTGCTTGCTGGTAGAAGGCATTAAGGAAGAGGAGCGTAAGGCTGAGCGCGAAGCATGGTGGCAGCTTATGTCACTCGCGGATCATGTCAGCCATTATGAGGGTGAAGGACATAACCGTAAAGATGCAATGAAAAAAACGGCTACCGATCGCGGTCTGGCGAAGCGGGATGTATATAATGCATTAATCGAGCAGTAATCTAACCCAATATCTTATGCTGTGGGGGACATAACCTGAAAAGAAGCTTATATCCAACCTTAGTGGAATATTAAAAAGAGCAGAGTGGCTAAAAAAAATTCCGAACAAATTTCATCGTTCTCTCCCAGTTCGCGTGTGACAGAATCATTTTGGGTAATGGAACCCATAACAAGGCAAAAAAATACCTTCCGCGGTGGGGTTCACACCGGGAAGGTCATTAAGGAATATTTAAAAGGTTAGAAATAACAATTTAGATAAGTCCAGTATACCTGGTTTTTCTTATTTTGTCACAGGTGCAGGGATTTCGGAAATACATTCGTTACAAACAATTTTACCTTTGAAGTAAGTAACGTTCTCTGCATTACCACAGAAGATACAAGCAGGCTCGTATTTTTTCAACATGATGCGCTCGCCGTCAACGTAGATTTCCAGAGCATCTTTTTCACCAATACCGAGCGTACGGCGCAATTCAATTGGAATAACTACCCGTCCCAGTTCGTCCACTTTTCTTACAATACCTGTTGATTTCATCATTATAATCAGTGCTCCTCTCAGCTAACTATCTTTGTCATTATTCGACATTATTTTATGTTTTATGATACTCATCATACCAACGATTCCCAAATCAGTCAACCTTAAAATTAGCTTAAAATTAAGGCTGTTTTTCACAAGGTTACTGGTGGTAAGGGATTGGAAGCCGTTTTTCGCATTTAAACCTCAATGTCAGCTTTGTCGATTTGGAAAACGACAAAACTACTTCATTCGACAAAGTTCGTCATATGGTGTCGAATCTTAGGTGAATCGTAGAGCTCAAAGCGTTAATATAAAAGAAATTAAAGGAGTGAGTCGACATGCAACAACGTTTAACGGAAGAGAAAGTATTCAAAGATCCGGTACATAATTATATCCACGTGCAAGATCCGGTTATATGGCAGTTAATTAACACCCCGGAATTTCAGCGTTTACGCCGGATTCGTCAGCTGGGTACTTCTTACCTTACCTTTCACGGAGCAGAGCATAGTCGGTTCTCACATTCACTAGGTGTTTATGAGATTACACGCAAGATCATCTCTCAATTTGAAAGAAGTCATTATTCGGATTGGCCGAAGGAAGAAAAGATTGTAGCTCTGTGTGCAGCTCTGCTTCATGATCTCGGGCATGGGCCATTCTCTCACTCCATCGAGGAAGCTTTTGACATGAATCACGAAGATTGGACTTGTCGCATTATTACAGGTGATACCGAAGTAGGGGCGATCTTAAGACGGTATGCTCCTGATTTTCCTGAGAAAGTAGCGTCTGTCATTCAAAAAACGTATGAAAAGCCGATTGTGGTGAACTTGGTGACCAGTCCGCTTGATGCAGACCGAATGGATTATTTGCTCAGGGATGCCTATTTTACAGGTGTAAATTACGGCACGATTGACCTTGATCGTATCCTTCGGATGCTGCGTCCTTATCATGGGCGGATTGTAGTCAAGGAGTCAGGCATGCATGCAGTGGAGGATTACCTAATGTCTCGGTATCAGATGTATTGGCAGATCTACTTCCATCCGGTAACTCGTAGTTCTGAAATTATATTGCGGCAAATATTCAAGCGAGCGAAAATACTCCTACAACATGGTTTTCAATTCCGCTTCATGATTGATCCACTCCCTCAATTATTTGAAGGAGAATTATCCGTGGATGAATATTTGCAGTTGGATGAAGCATTAATTCAGACGGCATTTACGCAGTGGCGCAAGGAGGACGATACTGTTCTGAGTGAGTTATGCGAACGTTTTATGGATCGCAAGTTATATAAGTATGTAGAGCTTGAACAGGTCGACTTGACAATGATGGAAGAGATTCGGGAAGCTTTTGTACAGGCTGGCCTCGATCCCGAATATGATCTTGAAATTGATTTTCCTTCGGATAATCCGTATGATGTGTTTCGTCCGGATGAATCCACAGATAAGCAGATTCTTCTTCTGGATCGACAGGACAATTTACGTGAGTTGTCAGAAGTATCTGACATTGTCCGTTCCATCAGCGGACTTCACCGAGGGAAACATCATTTGTATTACCCGCAAAACAAGGTGGATGCGATTATTCACGAATTACCGTCACATATACGCCCCTATTTCTTGTAATCGTGTGGGTATAATCCGATGAAGAATTTCGATATCAAAACACTTTCTAAAAGAGCTATTTTTCATGATACAGTAATCTGCTTTAATGGGGAGTATATGTAGATCGACATAATTTTGTAAATGCAAGCAGGCAGAATGAGTGCAATAAGCAATATATAGATCAGAATATCCGTATATCTTCTATATATTGTAGTTTTGAAGAAACAAACGTAATGATGTAATACACAGATGCCCAAAATGTTTTATGTATGAGTCATTGAATTATTGAATTTTACAAATTGAATTTTGAAAAAGAAGATAGTCGTTATTTCGACATGAAGGGAGATACAGACATGATGCTGTTCGACACACATACACATCTGGATGCACCACAATTCGACGAGGACCGCGAGGACATGATTCAGCGTGCTGTGGATGCAGGAGTTGGTCGTATGATCAACATTGGCTTTAACCGGGAGACAATTCCAACCACAATGAAACTCGCCGAAACGTATGACTTTATATATGCAGCTGTAGGGTGGCATCCCGTAGATGCGATAACAATGCAGGAGGGCGATTTGGAGTGGATTGCATCTTTATGCAAGCATGAAAAAGTGGTTGCGATCGGTGAGATTGGATTGGATTATCACTGGGATACTTCACCCAAAGAAATACAGCATCGCGTATTACGACAACAAATTGCTTTGGCGCGTGAAGTGAACATGCCAATTGTCATCCATAATCGGGATGCACATGAGGATATCATAAGAATTTTGCGTGAAGAGAAGGCTGGCGAAGTTGGTGGTGTGATGCACTCGTTCTCGGGCAGCTGGGAAACAGCAAAAAGTTGTCTCGATATGGGCTTCCATCTCTCTTTCGGAGGACCGATCACATTCAAAAATGCAAAGCAGCCCAAAGAGGTGCTGGAGAAGGTTCCTATGGACCGATTTTTCATTGAAACAGATGCTCCATATTTGACACCTCACCCTTATCGTGGGAAGCGAAATGAGACAGCGCATGTACGTCTGGTTGCAGAGGCAGCTGCGGAAATTAAAGGCATTTCGGTGGAGGAAATTGCTGCAATAACAACCAAAAATGCCATGGAACGATTTGGGATTCGTTAAAAAAACGAGCAAATGAGGTGAAAAAGGCAGGTAAGCGGAGGTAATTTGCCCTTTGATCCAAATAAATCAAGAATATTACAATATTTTAACCAAATATTCAGAAAAACGTACTTGATCAACGCTTTACAACATGCATCAAAACAGGATATCATCTTTTCAGTGAATTGTTGTGCGGAAAATTGGACAGATGTTCGGGGGATGAACAAAGGGACACTTTCCGATGAAACAACATTACTTTCATGAATCAGTCTCGCTGAGTCTCCGTTATCGGAGAGCGGGGGAACCAATAGGGCTTAAACATCGGTGTATTTGGCCGATGCGCAACGTTCGCTGACCCAAAAGCAGCGAAGGGAACTGCGAAGCCGTATTTGATTTCTTCTTTGGGTCTCGGGGTGAATTCAAGGGCGTCCGCCATGAGCGGGTGACCCAAGATAGGGCGGCTCTCTTTCGCCCGAACCCGACAGCTAACCTCGCAAGCGGAAAAAGAGAGGCAACCTCGTGCATGAATTTCCGATATTCAAAATCATTCGGAAGCCACGAAAGAGTTCCTCTTACACTCTTTCTTTGGCTTTTTTGTTTTTGAATAAAAGAAATATTGTCATCATACGGTAGGTATTCAGGAGGATGACATCATGTTGCGAAGATTGATTCATGGTGCAGAACCGGATTATGTTGGTCCGATCTGTGTTCTGTAGAAAATTTGGTATAGTCACGTCAAAGACATCATGCATTACTTTAGACGGCGAGGCTATGAAGGAGGACGGAGAAGTGGGCACATTCCAACCAGAAGAGACCCATGAGTCACGATCATCCAGTAAGTCTTTCGCGTTGCGGTGGAAGCATGAGAACATGCGTCAAATGGCATTGATCGCGATTTTCTCAATTGCGCTTACAATCATGATCTTGTTAGTCGTTTACGGTCAGGCCGGGAAACAAATTTCACTGGTTATTGATGGCAAAGCTCAGGTGGTAGAGACTCGTACAGGAATGCTTCAGGAAATGCTGGAGGAGCAGTCGATCACAGTCAGCCCTCACGATAAGGTATCCATGTCCATGAATGGGGCGATTACAGATGGAGACCGAATCGTTATTGAGCGGGCCGTTCCAGTTAACATTACGGCAGACGGAGACACCAAGACTCTGTATACAACCGATTCATCGGTAGAAGATGCAATTCAAAAATCAGGTATTCAAGTTGAAAGTAATGATAAAGTGTATCCGGCGCTTGGAACTGCGATCAAAGCGGAGATGAAGATCCGTGTAGTGCGCGTAACAAAGCGTACAGTGGAAGTAGAGCAACCGATCGCTTACAAAGTCATTAAAACGGCTGACCCTAGCTTGTACAAAGGGGATAACCGTGTCGTTGTGAACGGCAAAGAAGGCACAATTGTGCAGCATATCGAAAAGGTATTTCAGGATGGAGAATTGGTCTCCAAAAAAATGGTCGGAAAATCTGTCGCGAATAATCGTGTAGATAAAGTGATCGCTGTTGGCACCAAAGCAAAACCGGTCGTGAAAGAACCTGAGATTCAGACCGTATCGGCTCAAACGTCAACAACCAAAAAGTCTACAACAACGAACTCGAAGAAAACATCTGCCTCGGGCAGCAAAGTGATTACCGTATCCGGGACTTCTTTTAAATACTCCAAAGTACTTAAAAATGTATCCATGACTGCCTACTCTTCCGAAGAGCCTGGCATTGGAACTAAAACAGCTTCCGGTACTCGTGTAACGGAAGGGCGCACCATTGCGGTTGATCCCAAAGTCATTCCAATTGGCTGGTGGGTATATATCGAAGGTCTGGGATTCCGTCGTGCGGAAGATACAGGCGGTGCCATTAAAGGCAACAAAATTGATGTGTATTATGACAGTGTGAAGCATGCCCTGAATTTTGGACGTAAGAAAGGCAAGACGGTCTACGTGATCGGTCCGGTGAAGCCGGAAGCGAACTAAAATCGTTTTACTTTGAAATGGGAATGCTATAAAATAGTTGCATGAATGATTCATGCGGAATATGCGGCGGAGGAGTCTGAATTCAGCTCCCCCGCCGTTTGGCAGAGAAGAGGATATTCCTCTTCTTTTTGCGTTAGAAAGGAAGAAATGGAACATGATAAAAGAAGTCATTGTGGTGGAAGGCCGTGACGATACGGTAGCTATCCGTCGGGCCGTGGAAGCCGATACCATAGAAACAGGTGGATCAGCAATCAACCAACGCATTCTGAAGCGGATTGCGCTTGCTCAGGAGAGACGGGGAGTCATTATACTGACAGATCCGGACCATGCTGGCGAACGCATTCGTAAAATTATTGCGAACAAGGTGCCAGGTTGCAAACATGCCTTCATTCCGGAAGCTGATGCAACGCGCAAAGGGGACATTGGGGTGGAGAATGCCTCACCAGAGGCGATCCGTCATGCTCTGGCGCGCGTACATACTTCATACGAAGGTGCTCCGAGCCTGATCGATTGGGAGGACCTGATCGCGGCAGGACTTATCGTGCATCCGCAGGCTGCTGCACGTCGCATGGAGATGGGCAATCTGCTGGGTATCGGTTATTGTAACGGTAAGCAGTTCCACAAACGTCTCAGTGTATTTCAGATTACACGGGAAGAATTCTCTACAGCATTAGCGCAAATTGAACGTGAAGGATTGTGAGCATATGAAGGACATGGAAGAGACGATAGAAATTGCAACGCCCAAGCGTACGAAAGAGATTATTCAAAGACACGGATTCTCATTTAAGAAAAGTCTGGGTCAGAACTTTCTGATCGATCAAAATATACTGAACAAAATCGTTAATGCAGCCGACTTGGACGAGTCCAAGGGCGCACTGGAGATTGGGCCGGGTATTGGAGCCCTTACGGAGCGACTGGCTCGGGTAGCCGGTCCCGTCACAGCCGTAGAGATTGATCAGCGCTTGATCCCAATCCTGGGAGAAGTGATGCGGCCTTATTCGAATGTACGTGTTCATCATGGGGATGTGCTGAAGCTTGATCTGGCTGAGTTGTTTAATACGGATTTTGCATCCGTGGACAAAGTCAGTGTCGTGGCTAACCTGCCTTATTATGTAACGACTCCAATCATGATGAAACTGCTGGAAGAGAAGCTGCCGGTAGACAGCATTGTTGTCATGATCCAAAAAGAAGTGGCTGAACGCATGGCTGCTGCACCGGGATCAAAAGACTACGGTAGTCTGAGCATCGCAGTTCAGTACTACAGTATGCCGGAGCTTGTGTGTATTGTGCCTCCTACGGTCTTCATTCCGCAACCTAATGTGGAATCAGCTGTCATTAAGCTGAAAGTGCGTGAGCAGCCGCCAGTGGAGATTCCAGATGAAGCACACTACTTCGAAGTGGTACAGGCTTCTTTTGCCCAGCGGAGAAAAACAATCTCAAACAACTTGAAGGCGCGCTTCTTCACAAAGGAGAATCGGGAACAGGCAGACATTCTGCTGGAGCAGGCAGGTATTCAACCGTCCCGACGTGGAGAGACGTTGAGTCTGCAAGAGTATGCCACACTCAGCACCGTAATGTGGGAAGCAGGGGTACGTGCAGCGCTGTAAAATTTGAATGAACCAAACCGGGTCTTTGCCCATACGATGGGGTAGAGGTGATTACGTTGATGAATATCGGAGACTTGGTCGTTCGGAAGTCATACGGCGGCGATGTGACTTTTCGGGTGGAAGGCCTCCAGTTGGATGCTGCGGTCATTAAAGGGACTGAGTTCCGGCTGATTGCCGATTCCCCGGTGGACGATTTGATACAGGTTCCCTACGAACCACAAAGCGCCAAGACCAGACAGGCGCATATTAAAGCACATCAGACCCTGTCCCGTCTGCAGCAGAATCGTATGGAACAGGCTGAGCGGAATCGTGAAGGTCTAGTACAGGATTGGTCTGCCCAGCAGGAACCGGCTTATTTTGAAATGCCTGGAAAGGTGCTTCATTTGGATGGAGATCCGAACTATTTGAAAAAAAGTATGGATCTCTATGAGCAACTTCGTGTGCCCGCAGAGGGACAGTATGTCCATGAATCGGCAATGGCAGATACCTTATACCGCTTATTACCCAAAGTACGTCCGGATATCGTAGTTATTACGGGTCATGATGGGGTGCTAAAGACACGTCAGCCCTATGACTTATATAGTCTTGGTAGCTACAAGAACTCGCAAAATTTTGTGTCGGCCATTCAGGTGGCCAGACAATATGAACGCCATCTGGACGCACTCACTATTGTTGCAGGGGCCTGTCAGTCCCATTTTGAGGCACTGCTACGCGCAGGGGCGAACTTTGCCAGTTCCCCAGGCAGAATTCTCATTCATGCACTTGATCCGGTCTATGTGGCAGCAAAGGCCTCCTTTACCTCTGTGCGGGATACGGTCAACATGAGTGATGTTCTGCACAATACCATCAGTGGCAGCCAGGGTGTGGGTGGTGTTGAGACACGGGGGAGTTACCGGGTAGGTCTGCCTGGGCTGAATGATTTATCTACGCTAAAAGTGAACCCGTCGGCAGTCTGATGTAGGCCATTTAAAGTCCCAATTTGGGGCTTTTTTTGTTTGCAAAAAAATTCATTGACAACAACTTTTTGATGCTGATATAATAATTAGTTTTGATTTGACAATGACTGTAAAATCCGGTATAATGGACAAGAAAAGAGGTGGTCGTCGACAATGGCTAAAAACACGCTGTTGGATATCAAACGCAATCTCGATGCACATATTGGTCAGAAAATTATGTTGCGGGCTAATGGTGGCCGCCGTAAGACCATTGAGCGTACGGGTGTATTGGAAGAAACGTACCCTTCTGTTTTTATTGTTAAGCTTGATGAGGAGCAAGAAACCTTCAAGCGAGTATCTTATAGTTATGCGGATATACTTACGGAATCGGTGGAAGTCATGGTTTATGACCCGGGCAGCCAGACGCATAGCTCCTATATGGAGACGTAAGTATCGATTTACAGGCGATTCGCCCCATAAGGCGGATCGCTTTTTTGTTTTTTTTAAACACCAATTCTCCCTCTAACGTAACCCATACATACTCAGGAATGAGCGAGGAACGGTCGCGGCATACTATATGGACAGGTGAAGGGACAGTTTCTTAAGCAATGCAGGAAACTGAATATGGCCTGGTGACAAAATGTCCAAAACGTGAACGAACAACGAACTCATCACATTATGAAGGATACTTTGGAGGAGGATGGTTCATGAGTCGCAGAAGAAGAAGTGTCATGTCAGAGGATCTGAAGAATGAGCTCGCGAAAGACCTGGGCTTCTATGATACTGTGCAACAGGAAGGTTGGGGCGGAATTAAAGCCAAGGATGCAGGAAACATGGTAAAACGTGCAATTCAACTTGCTGAACAGGCTGCGCGCAAATCTTAATCCGTTTAAAGCAAACTGAAAAGCGGGGAAATCCGTCAGGAACAACCCCGCTTTTTCCCCTTAGATGCGGAATACAAATGACTTGACAGCCCCATTTTGATATAATATGTTAAGTTGTCTTAGGGAAAAGGTGAGGACGGGTGAACGCCTTGAAAATTTACGAAAAAGCGCCTGCTAAAATTAATTTGATGCTGGACGTTTTACATAAAAGAAGCGATGGATTCCATGAAGTTGAAATGATCATGACCATGGTCGATCTGGCTGATCGGCTGGAAATGTCGGAGCTGCCGCGAGATACTATTTTCATCTCCAGTCAGGCGGGTTATATCCCGCTCGACGAGAAGAATCTGGCTTTCCAGGCAGCCAGACTCATTAAGGAGCGCTATAACGTGCGTACAGGTGTCCATATTCATCTGGATAAAAAGATTCCAGTTGCAGCCGGACTTGCCGGCGGCAGCAGTGATGCAGCAGCAGCGCTGCGTGGATTGAACCGTCTGTGGCGGTTGAATATACCGGATCACGAACTGCAGGAGCTTGGAGCTGAACTTGGGTCGGATGTTCCATTCTGTATCACAGGAGGGACTGCACTCGCTACAGGCCGTGGTGAGAAGTTAACTCCCATTCCTAATCCGCCGCAATGCTGGGTAATTCTGGCCAAGCCTCCGATTAATGTGTCTACAGCCGATGTGTACGGGAGGTTCCGCAGTGACAAGATTGTTCGTCATCCGAGTGCAGCTAAAATGGAGCAGGCTATACGCAATCAATCATTTACAGAAGTCTGTGACCAGATGGGCAATGTGCTTGAAGATGTAACGTTGAAGCTGTATCCGGAAGTTCAGCATCTGAAGGATGCCATGATTCGATTGGGTGCAGACGGCGTGTTAATGTCTGGTAGCGGTCCAACGGTATTTGGTCTGGTTTCCAAAGAATCCAAGGTTGCCCGGATATACAATGGTCTGCGAGGGTTCTGTAAAGAAGTGTACGCTGTGCGCATGTTGACGTAAAATTCGCTTTTATAATGTACAAACACGTATAAAGGTGTTATATTCTTAAATAATTATTCGGATTTGGATGTTTCCGTGATCGTGAGGATGGATCTCTGTGAAGAAGTTAAAACGAAGCGCAAGGCTGGTTGAAATGACGCAATACTTATTGTCCAGACCGCATACGGTTATTCCGTTGACCACATTTGCCGAACGTTATGGAGCCGCAAAGTCTTCAATTAGTGAAGATTTGGCGATTATCAAGGAAGTGTTCGAAGAAGGTGGGTCAGGAGAACTGCATACACTGGCTGGAGCGGCCGGGGGAGTAAGATGGATTCCGAAGGTATCCCGAGAACTGGCATTGGCATTTGCGGAGCGGCTCTCGACCCAGCTCGCGCAACCTGATCGGATCTTGCCTGGAGAATACCTGTACATGTCCGACTTGCTTGGTCAGCCCGCATTGATGAATGAAGCCGGCAAGATTTTTGCAACGGCCTTTGGCAATATGAATATTGATGTGGTTATGACGGTAGAAACCAAAGGAATTCCACTGGCTTATGCGACCGGTGCCCAGCTCAACCTGCCTGTCGTGCTCGTACGCAGGGACCATCAGGCTACAGAAGGATCGGCCGTAAGTATCAATTATGTATCCGGGTCCCATAAAAGTCTGCATACCATGTCCCTGTCCCGCAGGGCGATGCGTGAGCATTCCAGAGTACTTATTGTGGATGACTTCATGAAGGCCGGGGGTACGGTGCAAGGAATGATCGATCTTTTGGCCGAGTTTAATGCTACAGTTGCCGGGGTAGGGGTACTGGTGGAATCTGGTTCTGTAGATTCAGAAGAACGCCTGCTAACAGATTACGTATCTCTGGCGAAACTGACAGCAGTTGATGCCAAGAGCAGACAGATTTCCGTCAAGCCTGGCAACTATTTTGACCTGTAGAAAGATGACGAATGTTATGTCGTTAAAAGGTCTTTTCCATCGACCTGGCACTAACGTTGTCGAATTGTGTATTAAATAAAAAAATTCCTGAAATTAGGAAATTTTTGTGGTTATAAAAAGAAGGAGTTCGTATATGCTGTGTGGAATTATACACCAAGTTCTGATGGAAAAAGGTGGTGAACACACACATGCAAATTACGGATGTCAGACTCCGCCGTGTTAACTCGGAGGGGAGAATGAAGGCTATCGCATCCATTACCATCGATAACGAATTCGTCGTTCATGACATTCGTGTCATTGATGGTAACAACGGAATGTTTGTTGCTATGCCGAGCAAACGTACTCCTGATGGAGAGTTCCGTGATATCGCCCACCCGATCTCTTCCGGTACGCGTGAGAAGATTCAGGCAGCAGTTTTGACTGAATACGATCGTGCGGCAACTGAGGAAGAAGTCATTGAAGAAGGTGCCTGAGAACATTATTGGGGTTCGAAGGAAAAGAGAGCCATGTCTTATGGCTCTCTTTTCTTTTTGACCGGAATAAGATATATTCAGTATTGAGTTTATTAGCAGAGAACAAAAAGCGCATCGTGCGCTTGGTGGCAGGGCGGCATCTTAGGAATCATTGGGATTCGGTTAAGCTCGCAGGTACACGGCGTATACATATAGGTCACGATTCGTTGGTGTCCGCGTTGTTACGTGTGATTACAGAGACAGCAGGCGATGAACAGGACCGGCTTGAAGCCGGCTGAACGATACTCATTGGATATAGATCAGCAATGCATTTCAATGGGATTTTCAGAACAGGAGGTCGTTAATTTTGAAACGAATGGCAATCGTTCTTGCCGCAGGGCAAGGAAAACGAATGAAATCAAAATTGTACAAAGTACTGCATCCCGTATGCGGTAAACCTATGGTTGGACATGTGCTGGATGCAGCACTCAGCGCAGGCGTTGAACGCAGTGTAGTTGTAGTCGGTCATGGTGCCGAAGCGGTGCAGTCATTTTTGGGTTCCAGAGCGGAGTATGCACTCCAGGCAGAACAATTGGGTACAGGTCATGCAGTGAAGCAGGTTAAATCTTTGCTTGGCGGCGAAACAGGCTCTACAATTGTGGTATGTGGAGATACACCGCTTGTGACCAGTGAGACGTTGGAAGGTCTGATGAAGCTGCATGAGAGCAGCGGAGCAGCAGCCACAGTTCTTACGGCTCAGTTGGACAATCCCAAAGGTTATGGCCGCGTTATTCGCGGAGAAGATGGATCTGTACAACGGATTGTGGAACAAAAGGATTGCACAGAGCAGGAAGATGCTGTGAATGAGATTAACACGGGCACATACTGTTTCGATAATGCAAAATTGTTCGCTGCCCTGGAAAAAGTGACGAACCAGAACGCTCAGGGAGAGTATTATCTCACAGACGTGGTTGGCATTTTCCGCAATGATGGAGAAGTGGTTGAGGCTTACATGTCAGATGACATCGCAGAATCCATCGGGGTTAATGATCGACTCGCACTTTCGCAAGCCGAAGCCTTCATGCGTGAACGTCTTGCCGTACGCCATATGTTGAACGGTGTGACAATCATTGATCCGTCATCGACATATATCGGAGCGGATGTTACGATTGGATCAGATACAGTATTGTATCCGGGGACGATCCTTAAAGGCACAACTTCCATTGGTGAAGCATGTCATATTGGTCCTCAGGCAGATGTGGAAGACAGCGTTATTCAGGACGGAGTTACGATTAAACATTCGGTAGTATCCAATGCCGAGGTTGGTTCTGATGCAACGGTAGGTCCATTTGCTAATTTGCGTCCAGGCACTAAACTGGGTCGCAACGTAAAAATTGGTGACTTTGTTGAAGTGAAAAATGCTACAATTGATGAAGGTTCCAAAGTATCTCATCTCAGCTATATTGGGGATGCCAAAGTAGGGAAAAACGTAAATGTTGGATGCGGGGCAATAACTGTCAATTATGATGGTTATAATAAAGCTGTGACAACGATTGAAGATGATGCTTTTGTAGGCAGCAACGTCAATTTGATTGCACCGATTACGGTAGGAAAAGGCGCTTATGTGGTTGCTGGCTCCACCGTTACTCATTCCGTTCCCGAGAATGATCTGGCCATTGCTCGTCCACGTCAGGAGAATAAACCTGGTTATGCGGAGAAGATTCGCGGACGTGCCAAAGCCAAGAAACAAAATGCCAAACCCCAATAAGGGGTTTTGATAACAAGATTGCCTCCCGAAGATCGGGGAGGTGCCGACATGTCGCAGACGCTTATTGATTCCAATGAACCAGCACGGAGGGTTTTTATTTTATGACTTATTTTGATTCGAAATTAAAAATATTTACTTGCAATTCTAACCCCAAGCTTGCCCATCAAATTGCTGATTATATCGGGATCCCTATGGGTGAATCTCACACAACCAGCTTTAGTGATGGCGAGATTCAAGTGAAACTCTCCGAGAGTGTTCGGGGTTGTCACGTTTATATCGTGCAGTCCACTTGCTTGCCGGTTAATGATAACCTGATGGAAATGCTCGTTATGATTGATGCACTCAAACGGGCATCTGCCAAGACGATTAACGTCGTTATTCCTTACTATGGCTATGCAAGACAGGATCGCAAGGCACGTTCGCGTGACCCGATTACAGCGAAACTGGTTGCTAACCTGATTGAAAAAGCGGGTGCAACCCGTGTCATCGCGATGGACTTGCATGCAATGCAGATCCAGGGATTCTTCGACATTCCGGTTGACCATTTGCTTGGCGTGCCAATTCTGGCTCAATATTTCCGGTCGAAACAGATCGAAAATCCGGTTGTTGTGTCGCCTGACCACGGTGGCGTAGTGCGCGCACGTAAACTGGCTGATTTCCTGAATGCACCCCTGGCGATTATCGATAAACGTCGTCCTGAGCCAAATGTGAGCGAAGTGATGAACATTATCGGTAACATCGAGGGTAAAACAGCCATCCTGATCGATGACATTATTGACACGGCGGGAACGATTGTACTGGGAGCGAATGCTCTGATGGAAGGCGGCGTAAAAGAAGTATACGCGTGCTGTACTCACCCGGTATTGTCCGGACCTGCGATGGAACGTTTGGAGAATGCACCATTGAAGGAAGTCATCGTAACGGATACCATTCCAATTACGCATGCTAATCCGACAAGCAAACTCAAAGTGTTGTCTGTAGCGCCTTTGCTCGGAGAAGCAATTATCCGGGTTCATGAGGAATTGTCAATCAGCAAGCTGTTTGAAATTGAATAAGGATGTCTGCATAAAGTAGTAGAGGGGTTACGTTTTCCGGTTCAATGGAAAATGTAACCCCTGTCGGCGTGCCGTTTTATTAAAAGTGAAACAGACGCTGGTCAGTCCATATAAGTTGAACTACTCATTTACACAATAACGGAGAGGGCAGAAAAGATCTGAAGAAGCGAAGTTAAAAGCTTTCTGAAAGAAAGCTGCTTCGGAAGCATATGCCTTCGACTTAACAGCGATCGGAAGATGTTTCTGCACGCGCAGTGATCCAGGGTAAAATGGTTCGTTCATCTTATATGGTTAATACCCGGGGCGGGAGATAAATCGGAAACGACGCCGATGAAAAAGCGTGTCGGCAATTTCGACGAATTGATTATCGAAACGTGTGATTAGACCAATCTCAATATGGGTGTCGCGGTCGTATACCTGTACAGGTACGTGATATTCGAGATGATAGATAAAATCGCTATGTTGAGTCAGTTGTCCATTGTCTTCGCGCAAAACCCGCTCACCTTCCTGGGTCGATAAAATATGAACTGTAAATACTACAGTAAATCGATCTTTACTTTCCTGATATTATATGAAATATAACATTCGAAGTCTATGCCTCACCTCAGTCTAATCCGAAGGAGGGAACAAGATGAAGTGGATTGTCGGACTTGGAAATCCAGGCTCGAACTATGCCAAAACCCGTCATAATATCGGTTTTATGGCACTGGATCGGTTGGCTGATCGTCATAATATCTCCATTACACAGAATAAATGTAAAGCGCTGATTGGAGAAGGCAATATTGGCGGTGTGAAAACCGTACTGATCAAACCAATGACCTATATGAACTTGTCTGGTGAATCGGTTCGAGCATATATGGATTTTTATAAAGTTAGTCTTGAAGATCTGATTGTTGTGTACGACGACATGGATACAGAGATTGGCAAAGTCAGATTGCGTTACCAAGGTAGTGCAGGCGGACATAATGGAATCAAGTCCATTATTCAGCATACCGGTACACAGCAGTTTAACCGGGTGCGCATGGGAATATCCCGGCCTGAACCAGGACATGCCATTGTTGATTATGTACTGTCGACATTCATGAAGAAAGAAAAGGAAGCCCTTGATCAGACCATTGAGCAAACGTGTGATGCCCTGGAGCATAGCTTGACTCATACGTTTGAACAAACAATGGCGAAGTTTAACGGTTAATTTTGTAAGACATACTGGTAAAATGATCATACAAGACGGGTTCGATTCAGCCATACTGGACATACTGGATGTATAAACCATGTTCAGGAGGCATAAACATGTCAGTGAATTACGTATGTAGGCATTGCCGTACCTTTATTGGACGAATCGATTCTGCCCGGATAACGGAAGTAGAGCTCGGCTTTCATTTCTTGACCCCCGACGAGCGGAGGGATATAATAGCGTATAATTCCGGTGGTGACATTACCGTTCGGATTACATGTGATTACTGTAAGGAAGCCCTGGAGCACAATCCGGAGCTTAGCCTGCTCGCGAGTCCGCTTCAGTAGACATCGCCCGTACAGGATCGAATGACAGTTGAGGGCGGTTGCGTAATAACGCTCCACCTTTTATAGCCTTGGCAGCCTGCTGAGGCTTCTTTTCAGTTGGCATGAAAGCCATGGCTATCTCGAAATTAGGCTCAGCCGCATCAACAGATGTGGCAATGTTGCGAGTAATCCGATATGATGAAACAGGACAAAAAGGAATTTGTATCCATTTTAATAGTGATGCTACGCGTATGCGTGAGATAATCAAGTAAGTTATAAGAGAGGTGCCCCTTTTGTTACAAGCACTTATACAGGCTTTTTCCAAAGATCCGGACTTCGGGTCCATTACAGCCGGAATCAAGTCCGGCATGAAGGAACAATTGGTTTCGGGTCTATCCGGCTCGGCGCGTCAGATTATGCTGGCTGCCTTGCATCAGGAAATGAACCGACCATTGCTCGTAGTAACACATAATATGTTTTCAGCTCAAAAAATTGCAGAAGATTTACAGGAAGCGCTTTCACCTGATCAGGTGTTGATCTATCCTGCCAACGAGCTTGTCGCTGCGGAAGCTGCTGTTTCCAGCCCGGAAACATTGGGTCAGCGTATTGATGTGTTGGTCCGCTGCGCCCAGGGATTCAGGGGCGTTGTTGTTATTCCTTTTTCCGGGGTAAGACGTTATGTTCCGCTTCCGGAAGTGATGGCCAATGCTCGAATTTTGATTAAACAGGGCAACACACTTCAACTGGACTCCTTCCTGCTGGAGATGGTAAAGCTCGGATATGAGCGTGTGGAACGCGTGGAATCTCGTGGTGAGATGAGTGTACGCGGAGGTATCATCGACTTCTATCCGGTTACTTCATCGATCGCATATCGGGTGGAGTTATTTGATGATGAGATCGACTCCATTCGGACATTTGATCCAGCGGATCAGCGTTCGATTGAACGGATTGAAGAAATTACGGTTTTACCATGCAAGGAGTTAATTGCAGATCGTGAACGTATGGAAAAGGCTGCCGATGCGGCTGCTCTTTTGCTGGAGCAACAGCTGGAGAAAATGACGGACCGACAGGCGAAGCTGCGTCTTCGTGAGGAAATTCACCGGGAGATCGAGCTTTTGCGGGAACACGTGTATTTCTCCGAAATGTATAAATATATTTCTCCGCTCTATCCCGAGAACAAAACGATCTACGACTATATGCCAGAAGATACCCTGCTGGTTCTTGATGAGCCTGCCAGACTATCGGAGACATCAAAACAGCTGGACCGTGATGAATCAGAGTGGAACCTGCATTTGATGCAAAACGGAAAAACACTTCCGGATCTTCCATTATCCGCAGACGGTGATGAACTCTTGTATGAGCGTCCATTCCAGACGCTGTTTATGTCGATCTTTTTGCGCCAAGTTCCACACACTCAACCACAAAACATTCTGAACTTCATCAGTCGTGGCATGCAGGATTTCCATGGACAGATGAATGTACTGAAGGCAGAGATGGAGCGTTGGCAGAAGGCCGGAGTCAAAGTGCTCATGCTGGCGAACGGTGAGGAGCGACTCGAGCGGATGCGCCGGGTACTGATGGACTATGATATTCCAGAGCCAGAGATGATGATCGGTAATTTGCAAACGGGATTTGAAATGCCGTCCATTCATTTGGCTGTTGTGACCGAGGGCGAGATGTTCTCGCAAAAACAGCGTAAAGTACGCAAACCGATTCGGAATGTAGATAATGCTGAACGGATCAAATCCTATAGCGAGCTAAAAGTGGGCGATTATGTCGTTCACCAGAACCACGGGATTGGTAAGTACCTGGGGATCGGCACCCTCGAGGTTGGTGGTATTCATAAGGACTACATGCATATTCTCTATGCGGGTGGAGACAAACTGTCTGTACCTATTGAGCAGATCGATCTGATTCAAAAATATGTTGGTTCCGAAGAGAAAGAACCGAAAATATACAAGCTGGGCGGCAATGAGTGGACACGGGTCAAAAATAAAGTCCGCACATCCGTACAGGATATTGCTGATGATCTGATTAAGCTGTATGCAGAGCGTCAGACCTCCAAAGGGTTTGGATTCGACAAGGATTCTGCGGAGCAGCAGGAGTTTGAGGACATGTTCCCTTACGATGAGACACGTGATCAGGTGCGTGCGATCGAAGAAATCAAAAAGGACATGGAACAAAACCGTCCAATGGATCGTTTATTGTGTGGGGATGTTGGTTACGGCAAAACCGAGGTGGCTATTCGGGCTGCATTTAAAGCAGCTATTGAAGGCAAACAGGTGGCTGTACTCGTGCCAACAACCATTTTGGCACAGCAGCATTTTGAGACGTTCCGTGAGCGCTTCTCCGGTTATCCGTTCAACATTCATGTGCTTAGCCGGTTCCGCTCCCGTAAAGAGCAGAATGAAACAGCCAAAGGCATCAAGGCAGGCACAGTGGATATTGTCATCGGGACGCATCGATTGCTGTCGCAGGATCTGGTGTTCAAGGACCTGGGACTGCTCATTGTTGATGAAGAACAGCGCTTCGGTGTAACCCATAAGGAAAAACTGAAGAAGCTGAAAACCAATGTGGACGTGCTGACGCTGACGGCAACGCCGATTCCGCGTACGCTTCATATGTCCATGCTGGGTGTGCGTGATCTGTCCGTTATCGAGACTCCACCAGAGAATCGTTTCCCGGTGCAGACCTATGTGGTTGAACACAGTCAGGCGCTTGTTCGTGAAGCCATTGAGCGTGAGCTTGCCCGTGGTGGGCAAGTGTATTACCTCTACAACCGTGTTCAGGGAATTCAGGAGATGGCTGCCGAAATTTCTGAACTTGTGCCTGAAGCCAAAGTTGGTGTGGGACATGGTCAGATGTCGGAAACAGAGCTGGAGAAAACGATCTTGGACTTCCTGGATGGTGAATATGACGTGCTTGTGAGCACAAGTATCATCGAGACCGGGGTAGATATTCCGAACGTAAATACACTGATCGTACATGATGCGGATAAAATGGGACTCTCCCAGCTGTATCAGCTGCGCGGACGTGTGGGTCGTTCCAACCGTATTGCGTATGCCTATTTTACGTACCAACGGGATAAAGTGCTTACTGAAGTTGCTGAGAAACGTCTGCAATCCATCAAAGAATTCACCGAACTGGGTTCAGGTTTCAAAATCGCCATGCGTGACTTGTCGATTCGTGGTGCGGGAAATCTGCTAGGAGCGGAGCAGCATGGTTTCATCGCTTCCGTCGGGTTTGATCTGTATTCCCAGATGCTCGCAGAGGAGATCAACAAACGCAAAGTTACGATGCTTGGCGAGGAGCCGGTACCTTCTGATCAGTGGAACACAACCCTGGATCTCAGTATCGATGCCTACTTGCCGTCCGATTATATCTATGACAGTATTCAGAAGATTGAGATCTACAAAAAAGTGGCGGTCATTGCATCTTTCGACGATGCGATGGAATTGGAAGACGAATTGGTTGACCGATTCGGTGATCTTCCGGAAGCCGTCATTAACTTGCTGGCTGTTGCGCGGATGAAAGTATACGGCAAAATCTACGGTATTGAGTCCATTTCCCAACGCGGTGAGGACATTACCGTGAAGTTCTATGAAGGGCGTGAACATGCCTTTGAACTCTCGAAAATCGCGCACATTGGAAATCAGTTCGAAAGACGTGTACAATTTGAACAAGGACCCCATATGCTGATTCACGCTAAAGGCAAGGGGCTTGGGGATAAGCAACTGATGGAGCTGGTAGAGAAAATTCTGGAGTCCATGAAAACTGCTTTTAAATCAAAGGGGGAACTAAAGGATGTTACCAAAGTATAAAAAAGTAGGAAAAGTACTGTCTGTGAGCATGGTCGCAGTACTATCCTTATCACTGCTTGCTGCATGTGGCAAGAAGGAAGAAGCAAAAACACCTGAATCGACGGATACAAGTGCTGTAGTCGCTACGTATGATGGTGGTACCATTACAGCCAATGAATTCGACATGGAGCAACGTGTCATGAAATTCCTCTATCCGGAGTATGCACAAATGATGGATATGGACGATTTCAAAGAGTATCTGGTGAAACAGGAAGTTGCTTATGAATATCTGAGTGGCAAAGCAACTGAAGATGCTAAAACAGCCGGTACAAAAGCGGCAACTGAGCAATTCGATAAAATGAAAGCTTCTGTTCAGGCAGATCAATGGACAGAAATGCTCAAAGCTCAGAACCTGACTGACGACAACATTAAAGACTACATGACTCGGATCATGACAGTAATCAAAGATAAAGAAACAGGTGTTACGGACGATGCAATCAAGGCTGAGTTTGAGAAAAACAAAGATCAGTTCACAACGGCTTCTGTTCGTCACGTACTGATTAACTTCACAGATCCAAAAACGCAAAAAGAGCGTAAAAAAGAAGATGCACTTAAAATTGCAAAAGAAGTAAAAACCAAGTTGGATGGCGGAGCTGATTTTGCTGAAATTGCAAAAAAATATTCCGAAGATCCAGGTTCTGCTGAAAAGGGTGGACTGTATGAAAATACACCTGTAGGTAGCTGGGTAGAGGCATTTAAGGAAGCTGCAAAAACGTTGCCACTGAACAAAATCAGTGATCCAGTAGAGACAGAGTACGGTTACCATGTCATGAAAGTGGAAGCTCGTACAGAAGCGGACTTCACCAAATTGACGGCTGAGCAAAAAGAAAGCCTGAAGAGCCAATTGGCAGCTGCTGAGATCGATACGTTCATGCAAAATGAATTGGACAAAATCGTAAAAGAAGTTAAGTTGCCAAAAACAGAAAAAGCTGAAGAAGGCACAACTGAAGGTACAACTGAAGGTACTACAGGTACAGGAACTGAAGGAGAGAAAACAACCGAACCAAAAACGGATGACTCCACAGGTACGGATACCAAGACTGACCAAGGTACGACTGGAACAGACAAAGATGCAACTACAGATGAAGGTACAAGCAGCAAGTAAGCTGGTAAAATTGCTGTGTTAGCATACGTTCAGGGTTAAATTCGCCCGAATGAATGCCTTGTACTACGTAAATATGGACAACCATACAGAGAAGCAAGGGGAGGACTTAGGACCTCCTTCTTGCTTCTTCTTGTATCTATTCAAGCCATATGGGTACATGGTCGCCTTCTTCGAAAGTTACACAACTATATTCTCCGAAGCATGTATAAGGAAATGGGAACAGATGAATACTATGGTCAAGATATCACACTAAACGTTCTGGGACTTTCCTCTACCCATTAAGGAACAGTAGTTGAAAAATCTTCTCGAGAAAGTGGGGCAACATGTGAAATGAAAGCTACTGGTATTGTCCGCCGTATAGATGACCTTGGTCGTGTGGTCATTCCAAAAGAAATCCGCCGTACGTTACGTATTCGTGAAGGTGATCCACTGGAAATTTTCGTGGATCGTGATGGAGAAGTTATCCTTAAAAAATATTCGCCAATTGGCGAACTTGGTGATTTTGCCAAAGAATATGCAGAATCCCTGTATGAGAGTACAGGACATGTAACGATGATTTCTGACCGGGATACCATTATCACGGTGGCAGGTGGTTCGAAAAAAGAGTATTTGGACAAGCAGGTAGGTCAACTGTTAGAGGGATGTATGGAAAACAGGAAGACCATTTTGGAAACAAACAACGGTTCTTATGAACTTAGCAAAGATCATGACGAGACGTTATCCTCTTTTGTTATTGCGCCGATTATTTCAGGTGGTGACCCCATCGGAACGGTTATCCTGTTCAATAAGGATGAATCGGTGAAGATGTCTCAGATGGAAGTGAAGATGTCTGAGACGGCTGCTGGTTTCCTTGGCAAGCAAATGGAACAATAGATCGCAGATCAACTCCTGGTGCCCTGTTTTGGGCATACGGGAGTTTTTGCATTTTAAGGGACAACGAAGTTAATCCGGGATGATTGTGATGGGAGAGGGTTAGTCTGTGTGCCTTCAGGCAGTTATAATAGCAAGGTATGCTTAAAAGGATTACGCAGGAGGGAATTATGAAACAGCCGTCTACAGGCTCAAGGCTGCTACAGGGTGCATTTATACTTGGGCTTGCCGCCATTATCTCTAAAATCATTGGTGCTTTTCAGAAGATTCCGCTGCAGAATCTGGGGGGAGACGGTGTATTTGGCATCTACAATACGGTGTATCCGTTATATATGCTCATTATCACGCTTGCTGCTGCAGGGCTGCCGTTGGCCGTATCCAAATTCGTAGCAGAACAGAACGCACTCGGAAGACCAGACGAGAGCAGAAGAATTATTCGACTATCTTCCCTACTGCTCGGGGGAATTGGAATTATAATGGCGCTCTTGATGTATGCAGGTGCGCCGCTGATCGCTGACATGATTGGCAACGGCCATGTGGTTCCATCGATTCGTGCAGCTTCATGGGCGTTATTGTTCGTACCTGTGATGACAGGGCTGCGAGGATATTTTCAGGGATTACAGCAGATGGTCCCAACAGCGGTATCACAAGTGGTGGAGCAGACGATACGTGTCACCGTCATGATTGTTCTGCTTCTGTGGTTGATGAGACGGGACGCTTCGCTTGAGACTATTGCTGCTGGTGCCATGATGGGCTCCGTTGCTGGTGGAATGGTTGGGCTGTTAACCATGTTAGGGTACATGGTCCGTCATCGACGAAAAGGCAGGGAAGTGGTCAACGGGCAATTGGATTCGGAATGGAGCAGTAAAGGGGGAGAGGTTGGATCAGAACGTCAGGAGCGTCAAGAGCATCGGGAGCATAGGCCGGTTACGCCACAGAAGAAAACGGTGAGTGCTATTAACCCGGCTCTGGCAGAAAGATCACGATCCAATGGGGAGTGGATCAGGACGCTGCTCATGTACGCCATTCCCGTTTGTCTCGGGTCGCTTGCTGTACCGCTGATGAATCTGGTGGATACCTTCACCGTGCCCCGATTGCTGCGAGGAGAAGGACTGGACGAGCTTCAGTCAATGGTTTCCTTCGGCATCTATAACCGTGGATTGCCGCTGGTTCAACTGGTGACGATGCTGGCCACGTCACTGTCTGTGCTGTTTATTCCGGCGATGGCGGAAGCCCGGTTAAAGGGCGGGCCAGAAGCCGTTAGGCAGCAAGCAGGCCTCGCGCTGCGCTGGTTCTGGTTGATCGGCCTGGCGGCATCCGCGGGTCTCGCGGTGCTGGCGGAGCCGATTAACCGCATGCTGTACGGAGATGCCGCAGGCACCGAAGCACTGCGGTACATGGCGCTGACGGCTGCGGGCAGCACCGTCAGCATTATTGCGGCGGCGCTGCTGCAAGGCCTCGGCGCCGTGCGCGCACCCGCGTTCAGCATGCTGGCCGCCGCAGGCGTCAAGGCGCTGCTGAACGTCATGCTTGTGCCGGCGCTGGGCATCAGCGGCGCGGCTCTGGCAGGCGCAGTCGCCTACATGCTGGCGGCTGGCCTGAATGTGGCGCTGCTGGCGCGACTTGTCGCCCTGCGCCCTGCCCCTGGCGCCGTCCTGGCGAAGCCGGCGCTGGTGATCGCCGCCATGAGTCTGGCGGCGGTAGGCACGGCCTGGGCCGCCGAAGCGGTACTCGGCGGCATGGGTATCGCGGCCGACCGCCGGCTGGCCGCGATGGGCGTGAGCCTGCTGGGCATTGCCGCAGGCTCGGCCGTGTTCTTGCTGGCGGCGGCCCGGACAGGGCTACTGACCGCCGCGGAGCTGGCGGCTGTGCCTAAGTTGGGGCCTCGCCTTGCCAAGCTGCTGCGCAGACTGCGTGTGCTGCGCTAGCTTCATGCTCACGGTGCTTCTGCATCCAGCACAGCTAATATGCAATTATAGGATATCGAATGATTCTGGTATAATACGTGTAATTAGTCCTGTTCAGGCATGATGAATCAGTGAGCCTGGACAGGATAGTCCGGATGGAGGTTTACGTAATGAGTGCAGCTTTAACCGTAGTGGGTCTTGGATCTGGAGATGCAGACCAACTGACCGTAGGTATTATCAAAAAAATGAAACATGCAGCTACGCTGTATGTACGTACCCTGGATCATCCCGTATTGAATGATCTGAAGCAAGAGGGGCTGGAGATGACATCATTTGACGCTATCTATGAGGCGAAGTCCTCCTTCCCCGAAGTATATGATGAGATCGCGAATCAACTGATAGAAGCCGCTCGCAAGGGTGAGACCGGAACGGAGATTGTGTATGCCGTACCCGGTCATCCGATGGTAGCAGAAGCAAGTGTGCGCCTGCTCAAAGAACGTTGTCCGCAGATGGGCATTTCACTGCGTGTCATGGGTGGAGAGAGCTTCCTGGACGAAGCCTTTATCCGGCTTGGATTCGACCCGATTGAAGGGTTTCAACTTCTGGATGCCAGCAGCCTGAACACGGAATTGGTACAACCACAGCTACATACGTTGATCGGACAAGTCTACGATGTGTTCACTGCTTCAGACGTGAAGCTGTGCCTGATGGAGGTTTACCCGGATGATCATCCGGTATTTGTTGGTCACGCGTTGGGTGTACAGGGCCAGGAGGTCATTCACAAGATTCCATTGCACGAACTGGACCGGATCGAAGGGTACGGCAATCTGTCGCTGATATATGTACCGAAGAACACCGATGATGCCTTGCGTCGCAGATCCTTTGCGCGTTTGCATGAGATCGTGAACATTCTTCGTAGTCCTGGCGGCTGTCCATGGGATCAGGAGCAGACACATCAGTCCATTCGCAAAAACCTGATTGAAGAGACCTATGAGGTCATTGAGACGATCGATGAGGATGACCCCGACCATATGAAAGAAGAGCTGGGTGATCTGCTGCTGCAGATTTTATTACACTCCCAGATGGAAGAAGAAGTGGGCACATTTAATGTGTATGATGTCATCGAAGGCTTGAATGATAAGCTGATCTTCCGCCATCCACATGTTTTTGGCGATAATCAGGCAGAAGATGCGAATGAAGCTCTTCAGAACTGGGAACAGATGAAGGCAGAGGAGAAGAAGCGCAAAGGCCAGGATCAGCAGAAGGTTTCCGTGCTGGATGGTATACCGCGTGACTTGCCTGCATTGATGAAGGGATACAAGTTACAGAAGAAAGCAGCCAAAGTAGGCTTTGACTGGGATGATGTTGAAGGTGTATTTGCCAAGATCGAGGAAGAACTGGCAGAGTTGAAAGAAGCGGTGCAACAAGGCCAGTCTGTGGAAGAACGGAAGCTCGAACTGGGTGATTTATTATTCGCAGCTGCCAACGTTGCAAGATTCATCGATACGGACCCGGAAGAGGCGCTGGCTGCGACCAACCGCAAGTTTGTTGGGCGGTTCCAGTACATCGAGGAGCGTTTGCGTGAACAGGGAAGAACACCAGCAGATAGCAATGTAGAAGAGATGGAGCAATTCTGGCAGGATGCGAAGAAAGCAGGATTATAACGGGTTCAATTTTCTGGTAAATACCGATAAACCTTATTCCATCATGTTATGCAGTGTGTTATGATATACGAACATGTGTTCATCTGTGTTGACTGGGATAGGTGTTTAGCGACGGATGGTTTCGGGTACTGGTCTTAGACTGTTGCCTGCGGACCATCGACAAAAAGCTAAAAAAAGTCGCGGACCAAGGCAGGATTTCAGATGCCAAGCCAGAATACATGTGTAGTAACCTAACGCGAAACCAGCGGCAATAACCTATTGCTCAGGCTCGCAGATACTTTTTTTTCAATTTGGGAGGCTTTTAAAAATGAACAAAACAGATCTGATTAACAACATTTCAACCAAAAGTGGTTTGACTAAAAAAGACGTTGAGTCCGTATTGAACGGCTTTTTGGGAGAAATTACAGATGCACTTGCCAGCGGAGACAAAGTACAATTGATCGGCTTTGGCACTTTTGAGACCCGCAAACGTTCCGGTCGTACCGGACGTAACCCACAAACAGGGAATGAAATCGTGATTCCTGAGTCCACTGTTCCTGCATTCAAAGCAGGCAACAAACTTAAAGAAGCCGTAAAATAATGCGTCTTGATAAATTCCTGAAGGTCTCCCGGCTAATCAAACGCCGCACTGTGGCCAAGGACGTCTCTGAACAGGGACGTGTTCTGGTGAACGGACGTGAAGCTAAGCCCAGCGCCGCTGTCAAAGTGGGCGATGAGCTGACGGTTCAGTTCGGTCAGAAACTGGTCACTGTGAGGGTGGAACGAATTGCCGAGAGTACCAAGAAGGATGAGGCGAGCAGCCTCTACACCTTGGTGAAGGAAGAGCCGATCGCCAAGGATAACGGAATGAACTGGTAACAGTACATCTGGTATTAAATATTCATTCAATGCAAGTTGAATCGAAACGTCCTCCTGTAACAGGGAAGGGCGTTTTTGTTTTTACTGGATGCCGGGTTATTTGTTCAACAACGCTGGTTCTATTCCAACCTCCACATCCATAAGCTAGGTGTAAGAAGGAGGGGTACATGCCATGGTTGAGCACGGTAAGGCCAAACAGCATCATCTGAGCATGCAGAATCGGAAACTGCTGGATCTGACGGGTGTCTCCAACGTGGAGAGCTTCGACAGTGAGGAATTTTTGCTGCAGACTGAACTTGGGCATCTGACCATCCGGGGGCACAATTTACATATCAAAAACCTGAGCCTGGAGGAAGGTCTGTTATCCATTGAAGGCACAGTCAGTTCGCTCCAATATCTGGACCCCGGTTCCCAGTCCAAAAATGGTAAAGGCCTGTTTGGCAAGATGTTCCGATGAGTCCGGATACTCAATGGATCACATTGATGTGGATGCTTACCTCGGGGGTCGTGATGGGAATGGCCTACGACAGTTACCGGGTACTGTCCGGACAGCTGCGGTTTCCGAGATGGAGTATACACACGCTCGATCTGTTGTACTGGGTTGCTTCCGCGCTGTTCGTTTTTCGGATGCTATACGCCGGAAACCACGGACAGTTGCGGTTTTATGTCTTTTTGGGGCTGATTATAGGGGTTTGCTTCTATTTTTGGCTTTTAAGTGTTACAACCCAGCGTTTTGTGGTAATGTTAATTAAACTCGCAAGAACGCTGATTCATTGGTGTGGACATATCCTTAACATCCTGATCGTTATGCCGGCTAAAGGAATTTATAAGTTAATTCGCGTATTATTCGGTTTTGTAATTGCGATACTATTATTCCTGGGCAGGCTGGTGCTGCAATGTTTGGTACCTTTCGGCAAGTTGTTCCGCTGGATGTTTAGGCCGCTCCTGAAACATTGGGTAACGCCACGCTTCATGATCCGTGTGGGTACAAGAATTGCAGCGATGTGGAAACGCTGGTTTTAAGGAGGTCCGTAATGGGTAAAACACCTGTGGGCAGATCAAAGGCTCCAACTAACCAAGGAAAATCTGCCGGTGCAAAAAGGCGCCTCATGCTTTGGATGACGTTTATGATTGTATTTGTAATATGGGCAGGATATACGTTCCTTGTGCAGAATGCACAAATTTCGGACAAGAGTTCTCATCTGGCCACTCAGCAAGCTTCAAAGGAAGATACGTTGAAGAAGCTGGAACAGTTGAAGTACGAAGTCAGCCGGTTGAATGACCCTGAATACATAGGACAGCTGGCACGGAAAAAAGGATATTATCTTCCTGAGGAAACGCCGATCCAGGTTGAAGAGTCAGGGAACTGATGGAATTCGGTCTATTACCGAGCTAGGTTTGTTATCCGTGTGTCTGAAGCCGTTAAACCGGAAAAAATAGGCTCTCTGATGGGGTAGTGTTCAGTTGACCTTGGTTTATGGCATAAGGTATAATTACATTAGCGCAGCATTGATTTTGGCATTCAAAAAATCGGGTTGTATATTTTTAAGGGAGGATCATTTTATTCTATGGCAATTGAAGTGGGCACCAAGTTAGAGGGCAAGGTGACAGGAATCACGCATTTTGGAGCATTTGTGGATCTGTCAGGAGGTGTCACGGGTCTCGTTCACATCTCGGAAATCGCCGACAATTATGTCAAAGATGTCAACGACCACCTGAAGCTGAATGACCTCGTTACAGTGAAGGTTATCAACGTTGACAAGGATGGCAAGATCGGACTTTCCATTAAGCAAGCTGTTGACAAACCGGTTGAGCAACAAACCCAATCTAGACCCCCGAGAGCTCCTAGACCGGAACGCAGTGGAGGAGATCGCGAACGATTCAGCGGCGGAGGCCCAAGTGGTGGCCAAGGTCGTGGTGGTGGCGGCGGTGGATTTAACCGTGGTGACCGCGGAGGCCGTTCTTTCAAGCCCGCAGCAGGCAAACCTTCATTTGAGGATAAAATGTCACGCTTCCTGAAAGATAGTGAAGAGCGGATCTCTTCGCTTAAGAAGAACACAGAAGGCAAACGCGGAGGCCGTGGAGCCAAGCGTGTGTAATCTGTCACAACCTGATCTAAACATATAAGTAAAACCGTTAGCCCATGGGCTAACGGTTTTTTTGCGTTTCTTTTACAGATAAGTAATTGAATAGCTTTTTTTGTAAGGTGAAGCTCCATATCCCCAGTTTTTCTGCACGGCAAAATGAAACCATAAGAACATTTGTCGTCTACCATTTTTTACCGACAGGTTTCCGTGGCATTCCACAGTTATCCTGCTCAAATGGTGGCGAGACCAAACCATCTCCGGTTCAAAATCAGACATTCCGATTGTCGGAATCAAGTAGGAGAATGAATGAAACCACAATAAGGCCGGGGGTTTCGCTCCACCGCGCCAGGCTTGTTTCTTTTGTCGTAAACTTTTTGGACCCTGCCCACCTATTCTGACAAACTACGTCTTCTAATCTATCTATAATCAGAACCATCGAGAACGAAACACGAAAATTCAAATTAATCGAATGGGGTGCCTTGAGGATGATGGAAAAGTGGAATGTCATTCAATTTCCGGGAATGAAAGCAGGTAAAGGAGGTACGGAAGCTCGGGAGGAGCTGTCGGTACGTCTTAAACAATGGCTTGGCTCCCGCAAGGCTGTCCAGATGGTTGCTTCCCGCAAATGGGTACTGCTGCTTACGTTTATGGGGTTCCTGCTCGGAAAGGCAATGATCCTGAATGAGTTATCTCCCTTTGCCATTGCTTACTTCGCCGTAATTGCTTTCATGCGCAGGGATTACATCATTCCGGTAGGCGCCGCTTTACTCGCAGGTAGCCTCTTTGCACCATTTCCAGTACCACTCATTGTTGCATCGGAGATCGCCATCTTTTATCTGCTCTTCCGCGGTCTGGAGTCATATGATCGTGCTGAATTATCTTATGCACCAACGATGGTGTTTACGACTACATTTATGGTCAAATTATTCGCGGTTGTGATCGGACCATCCTTCAGCTGGTACGCGATGCTAATGCTCACGATGGATTCGGTATTAAGTTTCGTGCTCACCCTTGTTTTTATACAAGCCATACCGATCTTCACTTACCGCAAAAAAAAGTTCAGCCTAAAGAACGAGGAGATCCTCTGCCTGATCATATTGCTCGCTTCCGTTATGACGGGAGCGGTAGGGTGGACCATTCAGTCCTTATCCGTCGAGCATATGCTCTCCCGTTATCTCATATTAATCTTTGCGCTGGTGGGCGGAGCCCCCCTCGGAGCCTCAGTTGGGGTCATTACCGGCTTGATTCTGAGTCTGGCTGACATGTCAGCGGTGTATCAGATGAGTCTGCTTGCTTTTGCCGGGATGCTGGCGGGTATGCTTCGAGAAGGCAAACGTGCGGCGGTTGCACTGGGCATGCTGCTGGGTTCGTCCATTCTATCCATATATCTGGGGGGACCGGGCGATGTGATGAACTCATTATGGGAGACGTGTGCAGCTATCGTACTATTCATGTTAACACCTAAAAGCCTGATGACGGCGATATCCAAATATGTACCGGGTACACAGGATCATACGAAATCGCAGCATGAGTATGCCAAACGGATACGGGATATCACGGCAGAACGGGTAACCCGGTTCTCACAGGTATTCCGTCAATTGTCACGTAGCTTTGATCAGATGTCCGGGGCGGGGGAGCAGGTACAGAAAGAAGGTGGAATGGACCATTTCATGAATGCGGTTGCCGAGGGCACATGTGCAAGCTGCTTCAAGCGTACACAATGCTGGGATGCGAAGTTTATTCAAACCTACAAATATATGACGGACGTGATGAGTACAATTGAAGGAAACCCGGAGATCTCAGGCAAGCAGATTCCAGTGGACTGGAACAGGGTGTGTGCGAAACCGGAAGAGGTCCTTGAAGTCATGCGTGCCCAGTATGGACTGCATCAACATAACATGCAATGGAAGCGTCAAATTATCGATAGCCGGCAGCTGGTTGCAGAGCAATTGTCCGGTGTATCTCAGGTCATGGAGGACCTGGCCAAAGAAATTCAGCGGGAAAGTGATGAGATGGTACAGCAGGAGGAGCAGATTCGGGACGCACTGGAGTCATTGGGTTTGTCCATTCACTCCATTGAGATCATCAATCTGGAAGCGGGCAATGTAGAGATTGAGATTGTACATGCATATACACGTGGATTCGATGAGTGCCGGAAAATGATTGCTCCGCTGATCTCGGATGTACTGGACGAGCATATTGCCGTCTTGCATGAGACCATGACCGATCCTCGTCAGGGACTGGCAACCGTCACGTTTGGTTCAGCCAAAACGTTCGAGGTAACCACGGGTGTTGCTGCCGCCGCAAAAGGGGGAGATGTGATGTCAGGCGACAGCTTCAGTACGGTTGAGTTAGGTAATGGTACATTTGCAGTGGCGCTCAGTGATGGAATGGGCAATGGAGAACGGGCACGCATGGAGAGCAGCGCCGCGCTGAACATACTGGAACAGTTGTTACAGTCCGGCATGGATGAGAAACTGGCGATCAAATCCGTGAACTCCGTTCTGATGTTGCGCTCCCCTGAAGAGATGTATGCCACAGTGGATATGGCACTGATTGATGAATATACGGCAGAGACCACGTTTATGAAAATCGGATCGACGCCAAGTTTTATCAAACGAGGACAGGAGGTTATTCAGGTTTCGGCCAGTAATTTGCCGATCGGTATTATTAAGGATATTGAAGTGGATCTGGTGACGGTACAGCTACAACCAGGGGATATCCTCATTATGATGACAGATGGCATCTATGATGCACCGGGGTATGCGGTGAACAAAGAGTTATGGATGAAACGGCTTATTCAAGAGATTGATACGGATGATCCGCAAGATTTGGCCGATTGCCTGCTTGAAAGTGTCATAAGATATCAGCAGCATGAGATATTGGATGATATGACCGTCGTTGTTGGAAAAGTAGAGCATTTCCGCCCTGAATGGGCCACACTGCGTGTGCCTGGCATCAACCGGATGGAGCGTCCACGGACCGTCAGTTAATTGCATATTCTTCTGTTTGAAGTCTCTTCATTCTGGCAATGCTAGTCATAGAGTTGGAGAGTAACGAATAACGGAGGGATATCGGATGAAGCAAATCTTATTGATCACCGACGGTTGTTCCAATGTAGGACCAAGTCCGGTGCTGGCAGCGGCCGAAGCACAGGAAGAGGGGATTACGGTTAATGTGGTTGGCGTGATTGATTATGGAACCATTGGTGAGCTGGGTAGCCGGGAGATTGAGGATATTGCCAGAGCCGGAGGTGGAATCAGCCAAATTGTAGGTACACGTCAGCTTGCCCATACGATGCAGATGATGACAAGGAAAACGGTGGTTCAGACCATTCAGCAGGCGGTTAATAGAGAGTTAACACAAATTTTGGGAGAGAAGGAGCCCAAAACGGTAACCGATCTGGAGCCTGCACAACGCGCCCGGGTCGTGGAAGTGATGGATGATATGGCTGAAACTACAGCCTTACAGGTTATATTGCTAATCGACGTCAGTGCCAGCATGAAGCCCAAATTGGCTGCGGTAGAAGAAGGCATTCGCGATTTAATGTTGAGTTTGCAGGCGCGTATAGGTCAGAGCAAGCTTTCCGTATTTCATTTTCCGGGACGACACAGTGGAGAAGATGCGGTAATGGATATTGACTGGACAACGGATCTGGGCCGTGTCCGGTCCCTGTTTGGAAGGTTGCAGATGAAGGGTGCAACGCCGACAGGTCCTGCAATTCAGAAGGTGATTGATTTTTACCGTTATGGTACACTGGAGAAACAGCAGGAAATAGAAGGGAACTATCGCATTGAAAGAGAAGGGATGCTCGGTGACAACGTTGTCTGACGCCTCTTTCCCGCCAGGAACAGTGGTTACAGGGAAATGGAATCGCAGTCGTTACACGATTCGGAAGCTACTGGGCAAAGGAGCTAATGGCATCGTTTTTCTTGTCCAACGGGGTGAAAATGGCAAACACTACGCGTTAAAAATGGGATTTGATCCGGTTGATCTGCAATCGGAAGTTAATGTGCTCAAATCTTTTCAACTACAGCGTAATCATGAGGCCCTTCGGCAGAGCGGCATTCCTTCCTATCTTAAAGATGTGGATGATTATGCCGTTCGTGGCCGGGATATTCCCTTTTATGTGATGCGTTACGTTAGAGGTGAGGCACTTCATCACTTTATTCGGCGTCAGGGGACAGACTGGACACTTCTGGTAGGACTTAGACTCTTGCAGAAGCTGGCACAATTGCATCAGGCGGGATGGGTGTTTGGTGATCTCAAACCTCAGAATGTGTTGGTATCCGACTATGGGCAGGTGGAATTGATCGACTACGGCGGAGTTACGTCGATTGGTCGAAGCGTCAAACAGTTCACCGAATGGTATGATCGGGGCTTCTGGAATGCAGGCAGCCGTACGGCAGATGGTACCTATGATGTATTTGCATTTGCATTATTGTTGATTCATGTACTTGAAGCAGACGCGCTCAAGGCACTGGCAGCCGAGGGATTACCGCAACTGCGAAGTGTGAATCAGCTCGTAGTGCTGGTGGAGCGCAGTGAACGACTGGGTCCTTTTCGCAATTGGACGATTCAGGCATTACGAGGTCAGTTTCGTGATGCAGGTCATGCTGCACAAGGGTGGAAGGAAATGATGGCACGCCCCACGCCTCTCCGCCGTCGTTCCAAAAGTACAACACCGCGCTGGCTTAAAAACGCATTTGCTGTATCTGTGATATTACTTATTGGAGTGCTCATCTATGCACTACTTTTCTGATCTGTGAGAGTGCATATACATAACGCAAGGAATGAGGAACAGGTATGGAGGCTTTACGCTGGAACATGCTGGTGAAGAACGTGCTGGATGCAGCGGAAGAGCATCAGTTATGGGTTCCCGGGGATCGGATTGTCGTCGCAGTATCGGGCGGGCCGGACTCGGTAGCTTTTTTGCATATCATGCACGAGATCAGCAAGCGGCATGTGCCACTTGAATTGATCTGTGCCCACGTGCATCATGGCTTCCGGAGTGAATCTGATGATGAAGCGGAGAAAATGATGGAACTGGCACAGCAGCTTGGTATTACATTTGAATGGACCAAGGCCGATGTACCTTCATATATGGAGCTTACTGGTCAAGGACCACAGGAAGCAGCCCGCAACAAGCGATATGCCTTTTTGCACGAAGTGGCTTCCAAATATAATGCGGCAAGCATCGCTTTGGCACATCATGCGGATGATCAGGCGGAGACGGTCATGCTTCATTTGCTTCGTGGAACCGGCTTGTCGGGACTCTCAGGAATGAAGTTTAAAAGACGAGAAAAAAATGTGGAACTTATTCGTCCATGCCTTCGTATAAACAAGACAGACCTTGTAGAAGCTTGTAATACCCAGGGTTTTATGTATTTCAATGATGAGAGCAACGCCCTGCGTAAATATCGGCGTAATGCCATTCGCTTGGATGTGCTTCCTTTTTTGGGGCAGTATAATGGACAACTCACGCCGTCATTGAATCGGCTTGCCGAAATTGTGGGTGATGAAGACGATTTCATGGAGCAGAGTGCATATGACACATACAGGTGTCTAGTGCAGGTGAACGGCGGAAGGCAAACCTTTGAGGTGCCTTCCTTCTTGAAGTTACATGTCGCTTTACAACGAAGGTTGATTAAACTAATATTGAATTATCTGCCTTTGGACAGTGATTTTGTCGACTTTACCCGTATAGAAACCATTCGACGCAAGGTCATGGAGACCCATGTGACGACCTGGAGCCTGGATATAGGACAGACACTCGCCTGCACTCGGGAGTATAATCTGATTTCTTTTGGCATACGGACGGACGTACAGGATCAATCTTACGAGTATCGTCTTGCGCAATGGAGTGGAACTTATGAGCTTTCACTCACCCCAATTAACCGGTATATTCGGTTGATGACGGTGAGTCCCGAGGACTATCATGTACCGGAATCGGCGGATCAAGCCGCGTTTGATGCGGATCAACTGCTTATGCCGCTGGTTGTGCGTTCACGGTTACCTGGAGATACCATGAAAGTGATGGGATTAAACGGAAGCAAAAAGGTGAAAAATATTTTCATCGATGAGAAAATCCCCCCATCTGTCCGTCCACGTATTCCTGTGGTATGTGATGGAGCAGGTCATATCATCTGGTTACCGGGTGTTCGACGGTCCAATGTGGCTCCTGTCAGGGAGGGCACTTCCGCAATCCTGTACATGACTGTAGGCGATTCAGCGATTCAGGGGTAGTGGTTATGGTTCAGGTAAGGCTTTCATAGTATAACTTAGGAGGTTCGCACAGTTGCAGAACGACATTCAGGAAGTATTGATCAGTGAAGAAGAAATTCAGAGTAAAGTCAAGGAATTAGGCGCAACACTAAGTGCCGAATATGCAAATCGCAATCCTTTGGTCATTTGTGTGCTCAAGGGTGCGTTTATATTTATGGCTGATTTGGTTAAAAACATAACGGTACCTGTTGAAATGGATTTTATGGCGGTATCCAGTTATGGCGCTTCCACCAAGTCATCAGGTGTTGTCAAAATCATTAAGGATCTGGATGTATCCGTTGAAGGACGGGAAGTTCTGATTGTCGAAGATATTATCGACAGCGGACTTACACTCAGCTATCTGATTGAACTGCTAGAAAACCGCGGTGCCGAGTCGGTGCGAGTGGTTACGCTGTTCGACAAGCCTTCAGGCCGTAAAGTTGAGTTGGAAGCTCATTACACAGGCTTTGACATTCCTGACGCGTTCATCGTTGGTTACGGTTTGGATTTTGCGGAGAAGTACCGGAACCTGCCCTATATCGGGATTTTGAAGCCGGAAGTCTATAGTAGCTAATATCCTGCCCGACCCAAGCCTTGAGCTGTTCTTGGCTTCTGTTGAGAAGCCATGTCGGGCTATGTTAAAATAATTAAAGTGTCTCGAGAGGAGGTAGGGGATGAATCGGTTCATCCGGAATTCTGGTTTTTATTTGATTCTTTTTTTAGTTGTGGTGGGGATAGTCCAGTTCGTCAGCAATGGCGGCGAAGCCACCGATAATCCTAGATATGATCAGTTGCGTGCAGCGATCAAAGCCAACAATGTCTCTGAATTGACGGTTCAATTCAACGGTCAAACGTATCTCGTGACCGGTCAATACAAGAAGGCACCTGATGGCGCCAAATCAGAAAATTTCTCAACGTATATTCCTCCTACGGATGAGGCAATTAGTGAACTTGTAGCTGCAAGTGAAACTAACAATTTCCAATATCATCAGGAGCCAATGAAAGGTGACAGCATCTGGTTGACGTTGCTGACTTCCTTTATTCCTTTGATCATTATGTTCCTGCTGTTCTTCTTCCTGTTTAATCAGGCTCAAGGCGGCGGCGGTAAAGTAATGAACTTTGGTAAAAGCCGTGCTCGTCTCTACAACGAAGAGAAGAAGCGGGTTACATTTGAAGATGTTGCGGGTGCTGACGAAGAGAAACAGGAACTTGTTGAGGTTGTAGACTTCCTCAAGGACCCTCGTAAATTCGCAGCAGTAGGTGCACGGATTCCTAAGGGCGTATTGCTCGTAGGGCCTCCAGGTACCGGTAAAACATTGCTCGCTCGTGCCGTAGCCGGTGAAGCGGGTGTACCATTCTTCACTATTTCAGGTTCCGACTTCGTGGAAATGTTTGTCGGTGTCGGTGCATCACGTGTTCGTGATTTGTTTGAAAATGCGAAGAAAAATGCCCCATGTATCATCTTTATCGATGAGATTGATGCTGTAGGACGTCAGCGTGGTGCTGGTCTCGGTGGTGGTCACGATGAACGTGAACAGACACTCAACCAGTTGCTCGTTGAGATGGACGGATTCGGAGTTAATGAAGGTATTATCATCATAGCTGCAACGAACCGTGCAGATATTTTGGACCCTGCCTTGCTGCGTCCTGGACGTTTTGACCGTCAAATTACGGTTGACCGCCCTGATGTAAGAGGTCGTGAAGCTGTCCTGAAAGTACATTCCCGTAATAAACCACTGACCAAAGATGTGAAGATGGATATTATCGCGAAGCGTACAACAGGTTTCTCTGGTGCAGATCTGGAAAATCTCTTGAACGAAGCGGCATTGCTTGCAGCGCGTCGTAACCGTAAAGATATTTCCATGAAGGAAGTTGACGAAGCGATTGACCGTGTCATCGTTGGTACGGAGAAGAAAAGCCGTGTCATCAGTGATCGCGAGAAACGAATCGTTGCTTATCACGAAGCAGGTCATACCATTGTAGGATACTTCCTCGAACATGCTGATATGGTACATAAAGTGACCATTATTCCGCGCGGACGTGCGGGTGGATATGTAATCATGTTGCCAAAAGAAGACCGTATGCTGGTTACCAAGCAGGAATTGCTGGATAAAGTAACCGGACTTCTCGGGGGTCGTGTAGCTGAAGAATTGTTCATCGGAGAAATTGGTACTGGCGCATACAGTGACTTCCAGCAAGCGACAGGTATTGTTCGCAGCATGGTTATGGAATACGGTATGAGTGAGAAATTGGGACCTATGCAATTCGGAAGTTCACAAGGACAGGTATTCCTTGGTCGGGATATCGGTCATGAACAGAATTACTCGGATTCCATTGCTTACGAGATTGATCAGGAAATGCAACGCTTTATCAATGACTGTTATGAGAAGTGTAAGGACTTGCTTGTTAAACATTCAAAAGAGATGCACCTGATCGCTCAAACTTTGCTTGAGGTTGAGACTTTGGAAATGGATCAGATCAAGCAATTGATCGAAACAGGTTCTTTGACTCCAAAAGCAGAGAATGACAATGATGGTGAAGGCACACCAACTGAAGGCGGAGAGCCAATCATCGACACCATCGGTGATGTGCGTGTTCGTATTCAAGGTAAAGATGAAACGCCTGAGCCACCAGCCGGAGATATTCCAAACGAAGCTCCGAATCTGGAAAAGGGTAATAACAATAACCCGGATGATGGCGGAACGAAGCCAACGTCTTAATGCACAATACATCTGGCTATGATAGCAGGTGAAATCAAGAGAGCCCTCGGGGCTCTCTTTTTTTTATCCATTATTTTAAAAGAGGATAGATAAAGATAAACGGGAGTTAGATGGCGAACCAGTTAGCAAACAGGTGGTTACAGCGCTGTTCCGGGCCTTTTTCATTTATTGACAGAGTCGTGAACGTTGTGTAAATTAGTTGTTAAACCGCTTGTGATTCGTTTCTCAAGCGAAGATAACGACTTAGGTTAGCCCACGAAACAGCGCATGACGCTGTCCCGATAAAGGAGAGGATCACAGGTGGAAGCTCTGGCTTTAGAGCGCAAGGCTGAGATGAACCGCGAGCTGCGTGAGCGGCTTATGGTGTTGAAGAAGGAACGTAATGCCATTATTCTTGCCCATTATTATCAACGTGACGAAGTACAGGAGGTTGCCGACTTCCGTGGAGATTCGTTTCTGTTAGCCCAGAAGGCAGCACAGACAGATGCGGATGTGATCGTTTTCTGTGGTGTTCATTTTATGGGTGAAAGCGCTAAAATTCTTGCGCCAAATAAAACAGTTATTATCCCGGACGAACGTGCGGGCTGCCCAATGGCAGATATGGTGAATGTGGATGGACTACGTAAATTGAAAGCACAACATCCTAATGCCAAGGTGGTTACGTATATCAATTCCTCGGCTGAGATCAAAGCAGAGACTGACATCTGTTGTACATCAGCGAACGCAGTCCGGGTTATTCAATCGGTGGATTCCGACGAAATTATCTGGGTACCGGATAAAAACCTGGGACATTATGTGCAGCAGCATACAGACAAGAAAATGATTATCTGGGAAGGTTACTGCAACACTCACGATATGCTTACAGTCAAAGATGTGGTGGAGATGAGAGCTAAGCATCCAAATGCAGAGTTTGTTGTCCATCCAGAGTGTCGCCCTGAGGTTGTAGAAATGGGTGATTTTGTAGGCAGCACAACAGCTATCCTGGAGTATTGCAAAAATTCATCAGCGAAGGAATTTATCGTAGGTACCGAAGATGGTACAGGATATCAGCTTCGTCTGGATAGTCCGGATAAACAGTTCCATTTTGCTACCAAGTTCCTCGTATGTCCCAACATGAAGGTGAACAACTTGAAGAAACTGGTGAAATGCCTGGAAACGATGAAGCCGCAAATCTACGTGCCACCGGCCGTTGCCGACAAAGCCAGAGAATCACTAGAGCGTATGTTGTTGGTAAAATAGGATGCGCTACTCTTGCTCCAAGACAGGTGAATAACATGATACCGCAATATTTAGTTGATTTTGATCTGTCTGCGCTACCCATGGTAGAGACGGATGTACTGGTTATAGGCTCAGGGATTGCTGGTTTGTTTACTGCCATTAAGGCAAGTGAACAACAACGTGTATTAATGATCACGAAGAAGTCATTACTTGAAAGTAACACCAGATATGCGCAGGGAGGCATCGCTGCGGTTATTGCTGAGGATGATTCACCTGCTTACCACTTGCAGGACACACTTGTAGCAGGAGCGGGCTTATGCCGCTCCGAAGCGGTAGAGGTATTGGTGAATGAGGGTCCGGACGGAGTGAAGGAACTGATTCGTTTGGGTACTTTATTTGATCTGGAGAACGGCGAGTTGGCGTTGACGCAGGAAGGTGCGCATAGCCACCGCCGTATTTTGCATGCCAACGGAGATGCAACAGGATATGAGATTGTACGTGCGCTTGCGGTCGAAGTGAATGAACATCCCGGGATTGAAGTATGGGATGAGCATTTTGTTGTTGACCTGATTACAGATCGAGATCGAGGGGAATGCATTGGCGCTCTGGTTCAGAAGGATGACGGATCGCAAGTGTTCGTGAAGGCACAGGCCACTGTGCTCTGCTCTGGTGGGGCAGGACAACTGTACCGATACACGACGAATCCGGATGTAGCTACTGCCGATGGTGTAGCCATGGCCTACCGGGCTGGTGCTATCGTGCGTGATATGGAGTTTATCCAATTCCACCCCACCTCTCTATGTTACCCGGGAGCCCCGCGTTTCCTTGTGTCAGAAGCCGTACGCGGCGAAGGAGCATATTTGCGCAATGTGAAGGGCGAACGATTCATGGATCGTTATCATGCCCAGCTTGAACTGGCCCCACGCGATATCGTGGCACGAGCGATTGTTAGTGAGATGGAGTCCACCAACAGTACCTTTGTGTATTTGGACATTACGCATGAACAGCCAGAGATGATCAAGCATCGGTTCCCTACCATATATGAGACTTGTATGCGTTATGGATTAGACATGACAACGGATTGGATTCCCGTTGCACCTGCTGCCCATTACATGATGGGTGGAGTGAAAACGGATTTAAGTGGAGAGAGCAGTATCTCCCGATTATTTGCTTGTGGCGAGGTGTCTTCTACAGGAGTGCATGGAGCTAACCGCCTGGCAAGCAACTCATTATCAGAAGCTATTGTATTTGGGCGGAGAATTGTTGATCGTATTCAATCTCTCCCTCCGCTTGGTTTATTACAAGCAAGAGGGGCTACGCCTTCATCTGTGGACATGAATAAAAAGATCAACAAGATCACGGAAGAGCAAAAGCCGGTATCCGAAAGACGTTTACGACTACAGAAAATGATGGTTCGTCAGGTAGGCTTGCGCCGGAATGGTGAGGACCTGCAGAAGGCCATGGACAAGCTGCAACAGGAATTGCAATTTTTTGATCAGACACTCACTCATAAGGAAGAGCTGGAGTATGCCAACCTTCTGACCTGTGCCTGGTTAGTTACCAGCGGGGCATTACATCGCGAGGAGAGTCGGGGGGCTCACTATCGTGAGGATTTCCCGGCGCGTGATGATATCGTGTGGCAGAAGCATAGTCTGCAGCAGCGAGAACAAGCCATTGTGGAGGAATTGATGTCATGATACTGAATGGATATAATGAAGGGCTTATCGAATCAATCAAAAACTGGCTTCGTGAAGATGTTGGTGCAGGTGACGTTACAACAAGTGTGACGATTCCAGCAGGCAACCAATCCAAGGCCATTATACACGCCAAAGACAATGGTGTTATTGCAGGCATGACCGTAGCTGAACTTGTATTTCAGGTCGTTGATCCTGATCTTGTATTTACACCGAAGGTAACAGACGGAGACAAGGTTACCCATGGCACGATTTTGGCCGAGGTAGAGGGAAGTACACATTCACTGCTTACAGGGGAACGACTGGCACTTAACTTGCTGCAACGTATGTCCGGAATAGCTACGCGTACGCGTGCCTACGTGGATGTGCTGGATGGTCTTGAGACCAGGCTTGTGGATACACGTAAGACAACGCCGGGCCATCGATTACTTGAGAAATATGCAGTGCGCGTGGGTGGCGGAGCGAATCATCGATTTGGACTGTACGATGCCGTTATGATTAAGGATAACCACATCAAGGGTGCAGGCGGAATCACCGAGGCGGTACAGCGTGCGCGAACCGTTATCCCACATACGATGACGATTGAAGTGGAGACTGAAAATCTGGAGCAGGTGAGAGAAGCCTTGCAAGCCGGGGCAGATATCATTATGCTGGATAACATGCATCCAGAGCGGATGCGTGAAGCAGTTGAACTTATTCGTGAACAGGCTCCTCATGTGAAGGTTGAAGCATCCGGTAACGTATCTCTTCAGACCATTCGTAGTATTGCAGAGAGTGGTGTGGATGTAATTTCGGTTGGCAGGTTAACCTATTCCTTTGAGAGCCTGGATATTAGTCTGGATTTAAATGAAAAGAAAGAGGGGTGAACCTCTTTGATTCTAGTTGTAGACGTGGGGAACAGCAATATGGTGCTCGGCGTATATCAAGGCCGGGAATTGCTGCACCACTTTCGTCTGAGTACATCACGTCAGTCAACAGTGGATGAATACGGCGTATTGATTTATAATTTATTTCATATGTCCGGCATCAGGGCAAGTGACATCGAAGGTGTCATCATCTCATCTGTGGTACCGCCACTGGTGAATGTAATCGAAGCGATGTGTGAGAAGTATGTAGGCAAAAAAGCTTTGCTCGTTGGGCCTGGTATCAAAACTGGCTTGAACCTGCGATACGAGAACCCTCGTGAAGTGGGTGCAGATCGTATTGTTAATGCAGTGGCAGCCGTTGAGAAGTATGGCGGCCCTCTCGTCGTGGTCGATTTCGGTACTGCAACGACCTTTGACTGTATTGACGAGAAAGGTCACTACCTGGGGGGAGCTATTGTACCTGGCATTCAGATTGCCACTGAAGCGCTCTATGAGCGGGCATCCAAGTTGCCTCGTATAGAGCTGGAGAAACCTAAAAAGGTCATTGGCCGTAATACTATTCATGCTATGCAAGCGGGTATTATATTTGGCTATGCAGGGCAGGTAGATGGTATTGTAGAACGTATTCGCGAGGAGATGGGAGCGAAGCCCCGAGTTATCGCGACGGGTGGTCTCGCTACACTTATCGCAGAAGAAACCCGTAGTATAGAGGAAGTTGATCCGCTGCTTACGCTTGAAGGGCTGCGTATTATATATGAGCGGAACCGGGAAAGGTGAGCATAGTGACGGCATACAGCGGGCTGAGATTACAGCTTAAGTGTTGTGCCGTTTTTTCTGTGTTACGACTATTATGGCGATACGCCAAAGGAGGCTGAATGACTTGGAAAACAACAACAAGCATGACCGGTTAATTCGTGGTACAGCAATGAATGGAAAGGTAAGAGCCTTTGCTATCCAGACTACGGAACTGGTTGAGGAACTACGGAGAAGACACGATACGTTTCCCACGGCTACAGCTGCCATGGGGCGTACGGTTACAACAGCAGCCATTATGGGTGCAATGCTCAAAGGTGAAGAGAAGTTAACGGTACAAGTCAACGGTGATGGGCCCATTGGACAGATTGTAGCTGATGCCAATGCGAAAGGCGAAGTACGAGGATATGTTTCTAATCCGCATGTACATTTGCCAAGCAATAGTGTGGGAAAACTGGACGTTGCAGGCGCGGTTGGAACGGAAGGTTTCATCAACATAACGAAGGATTTGGGACTGAAAGAACCATATCGTGGCAGTGTGCCTATTATTTCAGGAGAACTGGGCGAAGACTTCACGTACTACTTTGCGCAATCGGAGCAAACACCTTCTGCAGTAGGCGTTGGTGTGCTCGTTGATACGGATAATTCCGTTATTGTCTCAGGTGGATTCATTATGCAGCTGTTGCCGGGATTGACAGATCCAGAGATCACGGCGATCGAAAACGCCATTAGTACGTTGCCGCCAGTGACGACGCTGCTGGAGCAGGGACTTGAATTGGAAGAGTTGCTTCGCCGATTGTTGCCAGATGTACAAGTGATGGAAGGATTGGATATTCATTTTAGCTGTGAGTGTTCACGTGAGCGAGTAGAGAAGACGCTGATCAGCCTGGGCCAAACGGAGATGGAGCAATTAATTGAAGAAGAGGGCCAGGCTGAAGTAGTCTGCCAATTCTGTAATGAAGCCTATGACTTTAACAAAGAACAACTTGAGACCATCCTAGAGCAAGCCAAGAACTGATCTATGCGGGGACGGGATGCGGAATGACAAGACAGGAAAAAGGGTTGTGGACGGCTGTAATTGTCTTGACGCTGGGCATGCTGGTTATGGGAACGGTGATGGCTATGCATGGTCTTAGACAGGGCAAAGACGGGGCAGATGCGTCTCATGATGCCAATACGGAAGAAGGAAGCACCGTAGCGACGATCAACGGAGAAGTCATCACGGACAAAGAGTGGACCGATGCGCTGAAAAGACGCTATGGCAGCGAGTTATTACTCCAGATGTTAAACCGTAAAGCAGTATTTGCCGAAGCAATTGAACGCAAGCTGATCGTCACTCCCCAAGAGATTGCAAGAGAACTTGCCGCCGCGATGGATGGGTACGATTCAGAGAAATCATATTTTGACGAAATGAAGTCTCAATTGGGCCTGTCGAAACAGGAACTTGAATTGGAAGCCGGCTACAGGCTGCTGCTTGAGAAAATCGCAACGATTAGCATACAGATCAAGGATGCAGATATTGAGCATTACTGGACTGAACACCGTGAGGATTACGTTTCTCCCGAGAAATATGACTTGTCCATTATCGTAGTGAAGGAAAAAGATGAAGCTGATTCCTTACTGGATGCGTTGGAGAAGGGGGAAGACTTTGAAGAAGCTGCTCGCAAGCAATCGACGGACAGCTTCTCTCGTGATGCTGGTGGCAGGCTGGGATGGATTGAGCGGAATGATCCATTCCAGTCAGAAGAAATCCTTCAACTTGCTGCCGGGCTGGATGTAGGCGATATTGCCGGACCGGTTCGAGTGGAAGAAGGCTATGTTATTATCAGACTTAATGATAAAGAAGAACGCCAGGTGCAATCTGCCGAAGAAGTTCGTGAGGAGATTCGAATGGAACTGGCTCTGAGTCAGGCTGATCCGTTGCCGCAGGTAGAGCAAATGCTGCGTAACAAGTATGAAGCCGTAATCCTGTCCGAGATTCCTGCCTCCTGAATGCAATGAAAAAGATTGTCTCGTACTGCTGCATCTTGATAAAAATACTCTGTCTGCGGTCTTAGGGCCAAAGGCAGAGTATTTTTTTTGAGTACTCATATTGACAATAAGGGTTAACGTTGATAAGATGAAAATAATAAATACCTACTCGTTTACTCGGATATAAAAGATTTACTTATGAACAAAGAAACTTTCGGAAACCTCCGCCCTGCTAGAAATCTTAGCAGTAAGGGATAGGATCAACAGGATTTCCGCAGTTCTTCTATAACAGCTAGAGGCTACCGGCCGCACAGTATAGGTTACAGGACTCAAGTTTTATTCATCCACTAAGGAGGGCATTCATATGGCTAAAGTAGTTAATAACGTAACAGAACTCATCGGAGGTACTCCGCTTGTTCGTCTGAACCGTATCGTACCTGAAGGCAGTGCTGAAGTATTCGTGAAGCTGGAGTACCAGAATCCAGGTTCAAGCGTGAAAGACCGTATCGCAATTAGCATTGTGGAAGAAGCGGAAAAAGAAGGCAAGCTAAAACCAGGTGATACCATTATTGAAGCAACAAGTGGTAACACGGGAATTGGACTCGCGATGGTGGCTGCAGCCAAAGGCTACAAGTCCGTTATTGTAATGCCTGAGACGATGAGCTTGGAGCGTCGCAACTTGCTTCGTGCGTATGGTGCTGAGCTTGTGCTTACACCTGGAGCTGAAGGTATGAATGGTGCTGTTAAAAAAGCCGAAGAACTGCTGAAAGAAAACCCTTCCTATTTCATGGCTGAGCAATTTAAAAATAAAGCCAACGTGAAGATTCACCGTGAAACGACTGGCCCTGAGATTGTTGAAGCAATTCAATCTGTAGGCGGTACGTTGGATGCTTTCGTTGCGGGAATCGGTACAGGTGGAACAATTACAGGTACAGGCGAAGTGCTGAAAGAAGCTTTCGCTGGTATTAAAATTGTTGCAGTTGAGCCAGCAGCTTCGCCAATTCTGGCGGGCGGCAAACCAGGACCACATAAGATCCAGGGGATTGGTGCCAACTTTATCCCTGAGATTCTGGATCAGGAAATCTATGATGAGATCATTCACATTGAGAATGATGATGCATTCGAGACGGCTCGTCAGGTAGCGAAGGAAGAGGGCATTCTGTCTGGGATTTCTTCCGGTGCGGCGATCCGTGCAGGTCTTCAGGTAGCGAAACAGTTGGGTGAAGGCAAGCGCGTTGTCGTAATCGTGCCAAGTAACGGCGAACGTTACCTCAGCACACCTCTTTACAACTTCGAAGGCTAAGTCTACAAATGACAAAACCAATCCTCCTTGCCCGTATGACGGGTATGGAGGATTTTTGGCGTAATGCTTTTAAAAGGGGCGGCGCTTTAGTATACTATCAGACAATAGAACTAGCGACAGATGGAGGGCGGTACACCGCAATGACACACCTGATGACAACATACGCCGACTGGATGGAGTGGGCTGAACAAGGCTGGACCATGATGCCCTATATCACGAAGTCGGATGAGGGACCGTATCATGGCGGTTTACCGTTATCGTGGGAGGCAGCCTGGGAGCAGGCGTCACCATACGCAATTGTGCTGGAGAATGGCAAAGGCGGGAGATATACATTTCTGGGGTTAGACCCCGTATCCGTTATTTCCGGCAAGGGTCAAGAAGCGGTTATTCATGATGTGACGCAAGGAACCGCCATGACGGACAGCGGCAAGCCGCTTGATGTATTGAAGAGATGGACTGCCCCGTATCGTGCACCCAAGGTTAATGGGGCTCCAGACTTTGGGGGTGGATACGCGGGTTATCTCAGCTACGATGTAGCAAGATCATTGGAGAAGCTCCCAGACTTGGCTGAGGATAACCCGGCTCTGCCGGATTATTGGTGGATGCGCTTTGAAGAAATATGGGCGTATGACCATGAGCAGCAGGCACTTTTTTGCATGGTTCATCTGGCTATAGAGCCTAACCGGAACGAAACTGATATCCGTAGCCTATATTCAGCGGCAGAAGCACGAGCGACAGCGATGCAGCAAAGATGGCTTCATATTATGGGGGCTGCACAGGCTGAGGAACAACAACAGCAGGCACTGGAAAGCCGCAACAAGCAGGTCAATCGTACACCGCAGCCTGAAGATGCGGAAAGGGAATCGGAAGGATGGGAGACCTCCTTTCCCCAGGAGGACTTTGAACAAGCTGTGCGTACGGTACAGGAATATATCAGGCAGGGTGATGTGTTCCAGGTGAATCTGTCCTTGAGACAGGAGAAGCGGCTTCATTCGAGCGCTGAGCATATTTATGAATGGCTGCGCCTTGTGAATCCATCACCATATATGGGTATGCTGCGTAGTCCAGACTTTCAACTGGTAAGCGGATCTCCCGAGCTTCTGGTCAAAGTGGAGAATGGCAAAGTCAGTGCACGTCCCATCGCAGGAACCCGAAGAAGGGGCCGGGATGAAGCAGAGGATAAAGCTATGGCGGATGAACTGCTCAGCAGTGAGAAGGAACGAGCGGAGCATATTATGCTCGTTGATCTGGAACGTAATGATATCGGACGGATTGCGGCCTACGGTTCGGTTCATGTGCCTGAATTGATGACCATCGAGAAGTATTCCCATGTCATGCATCTCGTTTCCCAGGTGGAAGGCAGGCTGGCAGAAGGGTTATCCGTATTTGATGTGATCGCTGCGACATTCCCGGGTGGAACGATTACCGGGGCGCCGAAAGTCCGCACCATGGAGATTATCGAGGAACTTGAGCCTGTACGGCGTGGGCCTTATACGGGTTCCATCGGGTGGATGGATTACAGTGGGAATATGGAATTGAACATCGTCATTCGTACGCTTGCCATTAAGGACGGTATTGGTTATGTACAGGCCGGGGCAGGGATTGTTATTGATTCCGATCCATATCGGGAATACAAGGAATGCCGCAACAAGGCAAGAGCTATGATGAGAGCTGTGAATTACAGCGAAGAGGCGGAAGCAAGCAGAGCTATTGAACAAGAACAAGCGGAGCGAACAGAAGCTGTGAAACTAAAATAAAACGAAGCAACCGTCACTTGCATTGACGGAAGATGAGGAGGAGCAGGCATATGATACTGGTTATCGATAATTACGATTCCTTCACGTACAACCTGGTTCAATATCTGGGTGAACTGGGCGAGACGGTGGAAGTTCGCCGCAACGACGAGATTGATCTGGCAGGCATAGAGGCACTGGCACCTGATCATATTCTGATCTCTCCGGGCCCGTGTACACCGAATGAAGCGGGTATTAGTCTGGCAGTCATCGATCATTTCAAGGGAAGCATTCCGATCTTTGGTGTTTGTCTGGGACATCAGTCCATTGGACAAGCGTTTGGTGGCAATGTCATTCGTGCGGAGCGCATGATGCACGGTAAAACATCCGAGATGCACCATAACGGGACATCGGTCTTTGCCGGATTGCCATCTCCATTCACAGCTACCCGTTATCACTCCCTCATTGTCGAGCGCAGCAGCTTGCCTGACTGCCTGGAGATTACAGCGGAGACAGCTGAAGGTGAGATTATGGGTCTGCGCCACAAAGAATATGCGATTGAAGGTGTTCAGTTCCACCCGGAATCCATTATTACAGACCATGGTCATCAGATGCTTCGTAACTTTTTGTCCCAACAAGTGAAGGTATAACATGCAATATGCCGCGATAAATGGAGAGTTGGTCAATATGGCGGCGGCCGTGGTTCCTGTAACGGATCACGGCTTTTTGTACGGACTGGGCCTGTTTGAGACGTTCCGGACGTATCAAGGTGTCCCATATCTTTTGGAACGGCATCTGGAGCGAATGGCTTCGGGGTGTAGGGAACTTGGTATTCCTTTTACAACGACCACAGCAGAGGTGACAGATTGGATTCAACGTTTGATGGATGCGAACGGACTTCGGGATGCGTATGTGCGTTATACGGTATCAGCCGGTGAAGCACCGCTAGGCTTACCTTCTGGTGATTATTCAAAGCCAAATCATATTTTGCTGGCAAAAGCATTACCTGAACCTTCTCCCTCTTTATATGAGAGCGGCAAAATGCTCCAACGGTTGTCTACACCTCGCAACACGCCCGAAGGAGAAGTTCGGTTCAAGTCGCTACATTACATGAATAGCATTCTGGCGAAACGGGAGCTTAATGGATACGGGCAGCATGTGCAGGGTGCGGAAGGGTTACAATTAAACCGGGATGGTCATGTAGCGGAAGGGATCGTCAGCAATGTATTTTGGGTACGGGAAAATGTGCTCTACACGCCAGCAATCTCAACCGGCATTCTGCCGGGCATCACTAGAGCTGTGGTAATGGAGATCGGCACGCAGCAAGGAATTCCCTGCATAGAAACGTTAGCTGCCTGGGAGGAACTCCTGCAAGCAGATGAAATATTTTTAACCGGCTCGGTGGCAGAACTGGTTCCGGTGACAATTCTGCGGGATCAGGAGGGAGCCGAAACAATAATCAGCAACGGACATATAGGCCCGGTTACAGCATTCCTTCTGGGTATGTACCGGGAGAAAGCGGGGTATACTTCATGACACTTACACCTGTCATCTATGAACGGAACTATGCATGGGGACCAGCTAAGTTGAAGCTGGGTGAAAGAACACAGATTATGGGCATTCTTAACGTCACGCCTGACTCGTTCTCGGATGGTGGACGTTATACCAACGTGGAGCGGGCGGTTGCCCATGCCAAGCAGATGATGGAGGACGGGGCGGACCTGATTGATATTGGCGGGGAGTCCACCCGGCCAGGTTCAGATGTCGTGGGCGCCGATGAAGAGCTTAGCCGGATTATTCCGGTTATTGAGGCATTGCATCAGCAAGCCCCACACATTCCGATATCGGTAGACACGTATAAGGCCGATGTTGCACGTCAGGCTATTCTAGCCGGTGCCCATATTATTAATGATGTGTGGGGTGCCAAGGCAGATGCAGATATGGCCCGCACGGCAGCAGAGCTGGGGTGTCCCATCATTCTGATGCATAATCGGCAGGAGAGAAACTATACCGATTATCTGAGTGATGTCGTGAGCGATTTGCAGGAGAGCATACAGATTGCGTTAACAGCCGGCGTGAAAGCAGAGCAAATTATCCTGGACCCGGGTATTGGTTTTGTGAAGGATCTCGAAGAAAATCTGAAGCTCATGTCATCGCTCGGTTTGCTCAATGAAATGGGATATCCGGTTCTGCTAGCCACCTCACGCAAAAGATTCATCCAGAACACCCTGGATGTCGGGGCGGATGATGCGCTGGAAGGAACGGCTGCGACCGTTGCATTTGGCATTGCCCAAGGGTGCCAGATGGTTCGCGTTCATGATGTGAAGCCGATTCGGCGGACGGCAGACATGTGTGATGCCATGTTGTATGCTTCTCCGGGTATACGGAGGAAATAATGCTGGCGGGTCCGAGTGACCCGTCCAGTGGAAGCGCAGCGTTTTTCAAAGGCGAAGCTAAGGGATAACTTTAAATAGATTAAAATTTCAATATATATAGAGGGCAGGCGGATCGTATGGATAGAATGGTATTGCATCGTATGGAGTATTACGGATATCATGGTGTTTTTGCAGAAGAACGGAAGCTTGGGCAGCGGTATTATATTGATCTGGAGATTGATATGGACCTGAGTGAGGCTGGACGTAACGATGATCTGACCAAAACGATCAACTATGCGGAGATTCATGAGCTGGTAAAACAGATTGTAGAGAATAAATCATTCCAGTTAATTGAAGCTTTGGGCGAACATATTGCATCTTCTTTACTAGACACTTATACTATTATCAATGCATTGACAGTCAAGGTGACGAAGCCACATCCGCCATTCGATATTCATTTTGAGGGCGTAACGGTAGAGCTTCGCCGCACAAGAAAGTGAGAACCGATCATGATTGCACATTCGACCTCTGAATCTTCAGAGGCTTATATTGCTTTAGGGGCCAATTTGGGTGACCGGGAACAGACGCTGTTTGAAGCATTGTCTTTGCTGGATGATCACCCTCATATATCCGTTCTGCGTTGTTCTGCACTATATGAGACGGAGCCTGTAGGATATGTAGATCAGCCTGCATTTCTGAATATGGCAGTCGCCGTACAGGCGATGCTGACACCAGAGCAGTTGCTCACGGAATTATTGGATATCGAGAACCGGCTCGGTCGTGTTCGTGATATTCGCTGGGGACCGCGCACTGTTGATCTGGATCTGCTCTGGATGCACGGTGAGACGCGAGATACCGAATTGCTTCAATTGCCTCATCCCCGCATGGGAGAACGGGCTTTTGTGCTGGTCCCACTGTCGGATATCGTACCGGAGGGCGAGATTTCAGGTTTGTTTACCTTTGTACACTCATCGTTGTCTGTACTGGATGGAAAGGATGGAATACAGCTTTGGAAAACATGCAATTGGCCAACCGAATCCGGGCATTCCGGAAGCTGAAAGGTTTAACACAACATGAACTTGCGGCCGAGACCGGCATCTCGCTGGCCATTCTGGGAACCATTGAACGAGGAAACCGTAAGGTATCACAGCAAGAGCTCGATCGAATTGCTTGTGTGCTGGCAATCAGTATCGAGGAGTTGCGGGGCAACTAGGACCGTTTCGGTTTCGTCATGTTACAACAACCAAGACACCGATCAAACTTTATATCGTGATATATACAGAATTAAAAAAGGAGTGGAACGACTACCGTGCTTAACATTGGTGGCATTGAAATGAAAAACCAGGTCGTACTTGCGCCGATGGCTGGCGTATGTAATCCGGCTTTTCGTTTGATCGCAAAAGAATTCGGAACAGGCCTCGTATGCGCGGAGATGGTGAGTGGCAAAGCCATTGTCCATGGCAACCAGCGTACACGTGAGATGTTGTTTGTAGATGAGCGTGAGAAACCGCTGAGCCTTCAGATTTTTGGGGGAGATCGTGATTCCCTTGTAGAAGCAGCCAAAATCGTGGACCAAGAAACCAATGCAGACATCATCGACATTAACATGGGATGCCCTGTGCCAAAGGTAACGAAATGTGATGCCGGTGCACGTTGGTTGCTTGATCCGAACAAAATCTATGAGATGGTATCCGCTGTCGTGGACGCGGTGGAGAAGCCGGTGACGGTCAAGATGCGTATCGGCTGGGATAACGAGCATATCTTCGCGGTGGAGAATGCGCTCGCGGTTGAACGTGCTGGTGGACAGGCGGTAAGTGTACACGGCCGTACGCGTGAGCAACTCTATACAGGCACAGCTGACTGGTCACACATCAAAGATGTAAAAGAAGCTGTCTCTATCCCAGTGATCGGCAATGGTGATGTCCATACACCAGAGGATGCACGCCGTATGCTGGATGAAACGGGTTGTGACGGAGTTATGATCGGTCGTGCTGCCCTGGGTAATCCATGGATGCTGTATCGTACCATTCAATACTTAAGCACGGGGGAATTGCTTCCTGACCCGAATGGCGAAGAGAAGATTCGTGTTGCCATCCTGCATATGGATCGCCTGATCGCATTGAAGAATGAGACAGTTGCCGTACGCGAGATGCGCAAACATCTGGCTTGGTATTTGAAAGGTTTGAAAGGATCTGCCCGCATCAAGGACGTTATTATGGAAGGAACCAAGCGGGACGAGATGGTACAGATTCTGGAGAACTTTGTGAGTCAGCTGAAAAGCGAAGGTAATTTGGAGTCAGAACCGGTAATCGCCGGAAATGCATCTTAATTATAAACGCATCTGTAAAACGTTTACACCTATAGGGGACTAACATTGACTTTTCGAGATCGTTCCCCTATAATTTCTCAGTATAAATTCGCCATGTGCGTTAATAAGGCTATAGCATCAGGAGGAATATTCTATTTCTCTGGAGAACTTCATATAGTTTTGAAGATGTATGCGAGCGGAGCTCTGTAACAAGCACTGATTCCGTTGCCGTACAATCAAATTTATTCCCATGACAGGAGAATCGGTTGAGATGAGCGACAAGGAAGTTATCCTTACACCAGAAGGACTCAAGAAGCTGGAAGAAGAATTGGAAACATTGAAATCAGTGAAGCGCCGCGAAGTGGCTGAACGGATTAAGGTAGCCATCGGGTATGGAGATATCAGTGAAAACTCTGAATACGAAGACGCGAAGAATGAGCAAGCTTTCATTGAAGGACGTGTAATCACGTTGGAGAAATTGCTTCGTAACGCGCGGATTATTAACAGCGACGAGATCGATACCGATGCCGTAAGCGTGGGTGCAACCGTCACTGTAGAAGATCTGGAGTTTGGCGACATCACGGAATATACGATTGTAGGTACTGCGGAGGCAGACCCGCTTCAGAACAAGATATCGAATGAGAGCCCTGTAGGTAAAGCGATTCTCGGCAAGAAAAAAGGTACAGTTGTTGATGTAAGTGTGCCTGCTGGCGTAATTCAATATAAAATTATGGACATTAAAAAGCTATAGCAACGAAGCAGTTGGGCGCGGTAAACAAAAGCTTCCTTAGGGAAGCTTTTTCAACATTAGAGGAAAAACGTCCTCTCGCGATGCCTGCAATGTAAATAAGGAGATGAATACAGATCATGACGGATGAAGTCTTGAATCAGGAAACCGAACTTAGCGAGCTTTTACAAATTCGCCGTGACAAATTGGACGAGCTCCGCAAATTGGGAATCGACCCTTTTGGCCAAAAATACGTACGTACCGAAGAAGCCGGCTCCATTCTGAAGAAGTATGAAGAACTGACCAAGGAAGAGCTGGAAGAGAAGCACATCGAAGTCAGTATTGCCGGACGGATTATGGCGAAGCGGGGAATGGGTAAAGCAAGCTTCGCACATATTCAGGACCTGAGCGGCAGAATCCAGATCTATGTTCGTCAGGATAGCGTGCCTGAAGACAAGTATGCGGCATTTAGCCTGCTGGACCTTGGCGATATCGTTGGGGTAACGGGTGTGATCTTTAAGACCAAAACAGGTGAAACTTCTGTCAAAGTGAAAGATCTTGAAGTGCTGTCCAAATCGCTCTATCCGCTTCCGGATAAATTCCATGGTCTCACCGATGTAGAGCTGCGTTACCGCCAGCGTTATGTTGACCTGATTATGAGTCCGGACGTACAACAGACCTTTATTGCACGTTCCAAAATCATTCAATCGATGCGTCGTTACCTGGATTCCCTTGGATATCTGGAAGTGGAAACACCTACGTTGCATACGATCGCAGGAGGAGCGGCAGCACGTCCGTTCATCACACATCACAATGCGCTGGATATGGAACTGTACATGCGGATTGCGATTGAACTTCACCTGAAACGTCTGATTGTTGGCGGACTGGAGAAGGTATATGAGATCGGCCGTGTATATCGGAACGAAGGTATGTCCACACGTCACAATCCAGAGTTCACAATGATTGAATTGTATGAGGCATATGCCGACTACAAGGATATTATGCAATTGACGGAGAACCTGGTTGCTCATATTGCACAGGAAGTACTGGGTACGCAAGTGATCCAGTATGGAGATTATGAAGTAGATCTTACGCCACAGTGGCGCCGTGTTACGATGGTGGATGCAGTTAAGGAAGTCGTGGGCGTAGACTTCTCCGTACACATGACGGATGAGGAAGCACATAACTTGGCGAAAGAACATAAGGTTCCGGTTGAAAAACATATGACATTTGGTCATATTCTGAACGCGTTCTTTGAAGAATTTGTAGAAGAGACGTTGATTCAACCGACATTCATTATGGGACATCCTCTTGAAATCTCACCACTAGCGAAGAAAAATGATGTAGATCCGCGCTTTACGGATCGCTTCGAATTGTTCATCGTTGGACGCGAGCATGCCAATGCCTTCACAGAGCTGAATGATCCAATCGATCAGCGTCAGCGCTTTGAAGCACAGATGCTGGAGAAAGAACATGGGAACGACGAAGCTCATGAGATGGATGACGACTTCATCCGTGCGCTCGAATATGGTATGCCACCAACAGGCGGATTGGGAATTGGGGTGGATCGTCTGATCATGTTGCTTACCAACTCCCCGTCGATTCGTGACGTACTGCTCTTCCCGCACATGCGTCCTCGTACACAAGATTAAATAAGGAACGTAGGATACGTTCATAATAGAAGAGGAACCTGCCGATCAGTATCATGCTGGGGCAAGTTCCTCTTTAGGTTTACATAGACGCTAAAAATAAAGTTTGTCAGAAGGCCCTTGCTCACAGCACACCATTAGGGTAGCACCGCGTCTTGAAATTGTTAGATTAATCTGTTCGTATTTTTGTTAAAAGAGGTGCCCTTCATGAAGTTCAGGCTTCACTTTGCCAAATTCTTATCTCCTCCGTTAATTCTGGTCGGTGGTTTTCTGCTTATCATTGCGATTGGAACGGTGCTTCTCATGTTGCCAATCTCCAACCAAAGCGGTATGCATTTGGCGTTTATTGACGCGCTCTTTACATCAACTTCTGCCGCATGTGTAACTGGACTTGTCGTTGTGGATGTAGGGACGACCTTTAATTTGTTTGGTCAGATCGTCATTATGGTATTGATGCAGCTTGGTGGACTCGGCTTCATGACCATGGCTACCCTCTTTGCGCTTGTATTGGGCAAGCGAATCTCCCTCAAGGACAGACTATTACTCAAAGAAGCCATTAATGCAGACAGTATGGAAGGGATAGTACGCATTATCCGCAAGGTATTGATTTTTTCCTTTACCATTGAAGGGGTGGCGGCTGTCATACTAGCGCTGCGCTGGGCAACGGAGATGCCATTGGGTCAGGCGGTATACTATGGAATATTTCATTCCGTTTCATTGTTTAATAACGGCGGATTTGATCTGTTTGGCAACAGCTTTCAATACTACACCGGAGATTGGATATTCAATGTGACCGCTTCTGTGCTCGTTGTCTCTGGTGGGTTGGGTTTTGTTGTATTAAATGATCTGTTTGAGTATCGCAAACGCCGCCGTTTATCTCTTCAGTCCAAGCTGGTGCTGTCTGTATCCGGAGCACTGATCGGTATAGGAGCGATTGTGTTGTTTGTTTTCGAATTCACCAATGGACATACACTGGCTTCACTCACTTGGAGCGAGAAGATCTATGCGTCCTTCTTCCAGTCTGTCTCTACACGTTCGTCGGGAACGAGCACAATCGATATCACGGAGATGAGGCAGGCTACCCAGTTTTTCTTCATCCTGCTGATGTTTATCGGAGCTTCCCCAGGATCGACCGGGGGCGGGATCAAGACGACTACATTCCTGATTATGATTGGTGCAGTGTATGCCATGATTCGGGGAAATAAGGATATTGTGTTTTTCCGCCAGCGTGTTCCGAAAGAACTGCTGATGAGGGCGCTGACCATTATTATGGTTTCTCTGATCATATTCATGATCGTGGTGATGCTTCTGCTTACGACAGAGGATGCGCCATTCCTTTCACTGATGTTTGAAGCTGCATCCGCAATCGGTACCGTGGGTCTTTCTGTGGGAGTGACTGATGAGTTGACCAATTGGGGAAAAATAATTATTACCTTTACCATGTTTGTAGGTCGGATTGGGCCATTAACCATCGCGTATGCCCTTCGTCCGCGCAAAGAGAAGAAACTGTATCGTCATCCGGAGGGCCGGATCATTATCGGATAAAAATAAAAACCGTCAGACATTCAGAACTAACTCCTGTTATCGTAACGGGCCTTAGTACAACGAATGTGCTGCGGTTTTTTTGGTTTAACGGCACAAGGAAGCAAGATGCAAAGTGAGAACATCGTCCATAAGTTTGGCATTCATCTGATCCGGTCTAAGCACGGTATGTATGCCTAAGCCATCCACGAGTGCATACAATCTTTCAATCTCCAGTTCTTTGTCCAGATCGGCTCTGGAGAGGTCGAGCTTTATCAGGTAGGTGATAACAGAGCCTACAGCTTGTCTGAGTTCATCATATACGGTATTAGCAAGTTCTTTGAGTGTAGGATCGGTTTTCGATCTGGCTGTAAAAGCGTACCACACCTCCATTTCGGCCAGTTTTTCTTCTGTGTTTGGTAAGAATTCGAGCAATAGGCATTTCATATTGTCCATGGGAGAGCCGGTGAAGGACATTTTTTGGACTCGATGAGACACCCGTTCAGATACCAAATTCATGGCATATCGTAGTAGTTCCGATTGAGTAGAAAAGTAGTGACGCATCGAACCGACCGAAACTCCAGCTTCTTCAGCGATATTCCGAACAGAGGCCTGTTCCATGCCATCTCTTCGTATAATACGCCAAGCTGCCTCGGCCACGAGCATGCGCTGTTTATCGTGATCAACAATTTTAGGCATAGGCATAGTATATCACTATTGATTATTATAATACATACGTGCTAAATTATATTTAATACAATTGTATCAAAAAAGGAGAGGCTGAAATGATCGGTTATTTCATTATAGGTTGTGAGATTGCCTTTTGGGTGTTTGTGTTCGCGGGTCTGAGTGTCAGGTATCTCTTTGGCATGAAGCGAATAGGCATCGGTTTGTTAATGGCGACGCCGGTTATCGATCTGTTATTGCTGGTAGCTACAGTTATGGATCTACAGCGAGGAGCTACAGCAAGTATGATTCATGGTATAGCTGCGGTGTATATAGGAGCAAGCATTGCCTATGGTCACCAGATGATCGCTTGGGCGGATCGATATTTCCTATATTGGTTCAAGGGTGGAGAAAACCCTCGTAGCAACAAGTTATATGGTAGAGAACATGCGAGTCGTGAGCGTAGTGGATGGTTTAGACATCTATTGGCTTGGGCTATAGGAAGTGCTTTTCTGTTCGCCATGATATGGTGGATTGGAGATGCTGAACGTACAGCTGTCTTCAATAATCTGATCAGAGTGTGGGGAATGATACTCGGAATCGATTTCCTGATAAGCTTTAGTTACAGTTTATGGCCAAGAAAGGTTCCTGCTAGGAATGTTAAACATTAAAAAGTTAGGTGGACGTGCGTATGAAGTTGCTAAGTTGGGAGAATAACATATGTACGTCCGTATTAGATCAAACCGATTGTTAAATATACTTTCAAAAAAAGACTTGCATTCAATATCTGTACATGGTATATTCTAATTCCGGCCAAGAAAACACGGTTTACACGGTGCGGCAAGCAAATGAAATAAGCTTCGAAAGAAACTTAAAAAAGAGCTTGCAAAGTTGGTTCGGATGTGATAAGATATAAAAGTTGCTGAAGAGAACGACATTCGGTAACGAAACAAGTTTGATCTTTGAAAACTGAACAACGAGTGAGTAAACATTCTGCTTGCAGAATGAACGCGAAAGTTTGAAACAAGCCTTGGCTTGAATCGACTGGAGCACAAATGAGATTTTTAATCTCGTCAGATTCAAAATGAGCTTATCGCTCTTTTCAATACTTTATTGGAGAGTTTGATCCTGGCTCAGGACGAACGCTGGCGGCATGCCTAATACATGCAAGTCGAGCGGACTTGAAGAGAAGCTTGCTTCTCTGATGGTTAGCGGCGGACGGGTGAGTAACACGTAGGCAACCTGCCCTCAAGTTTGGGACAACTACCGGAAACGGTAGCTAATACCGAATAGTTGTTTTCTTCGCCTGAAGGAAACTGGAAAGACGGAGCAATCTGTCACTTGGGGATGGGCCTGCGGCGCATTAGCTAGTTGGTGAGGTAACGGCTCACCAAGGCGACGATGCGTAGCCGACCTGAGAGGGTGATCGGCCACACTGGGACTGAGACACGGCCCAGACTCCTACGGGAGGCAGCAGTAGGGAATCTTCCGCAATGGGCGAAAGCCTGACGGAGCAATGCCGCGTGAGTGATGAAGGTTTTCGGATCGTAAAGCTCTGTTGCCAGGGAAGAACGCTTGGGAGAGTAACTGCTCTCAAGGTGACGGTACCTGAGAAGAAAGCCCCGGCTAACTACGTGCCAGCAGCCGCGGTAATACGTAGGGGGCAAGCGTTGTCCGGAATTATTGGGCGTAAAGCGCGCGCAGGCGGTCATTTAAGTCTGGTGTTTAATCCCGGGGCTCAACCCCGGATCGCACTGGAAACTGGGTGACTTGAGTGCAGAAGAGGAGAGTGGAATTCCACGTGTAGCGGTGAAATGCGTAGATATGTGGAGGAACACCAGTGGCGAAGGCGACTCTCTGGGCTGTAACTGACGCTGAGGCGCGAAAGCGTGGGGAGCAAACAGGATTAGATACCCTGGTAGTCCACGCCGTAAACGATGAGTGCTAGGTGTTAGGGGTTTCGATACCCTTGGTGCCGAAGTTAACACATTAAGCACTCCGCCTGGGGAGTACGGTCGCAAGACTGAAACTCAAAGGAATTGACGGGGACCCGCACAAGCAGTGGAGTATGTGGTTTAATTCGAAGCAACGCGAAGAACCTTACCAGGTCTTGACATCCCTCTGATCGATGCAGAGATGTATCTTTCCTTCGGGACAGAGGAGACAGGTGGTGCATGGTTGTCGTCAGCTCGTGTCGTGAGATGTTGGGTTAAGTCCCGCAACGAGCGCAACCCTTATATTTAGTTGCCAGCACTTCGGGTGGGCACTCTAGATAGACTGCCGGTGACAAACCGGAGGAAGGTGGGGATGACGTCAAATCATCATGCCCCTTATGACCTGGGCTACACACGTACTACAATGGCCGGTACAACGGGCTGCGAAATCGCGAGATGGAGCCAATCCCAACAAAGCCGGTCTCAGTTCGGATTGCAGGCTGCAACTCGCCTGCATGAAGTCGGAATTGCTAGTAATCGCGGATCAGCATGCCGCGGTGAATACGTTCCCGGGTCTTGTACACACCGCCCGTCACACCACGAGAGTTTATAACACCCGAAGTCGGTGGGGTAACCGCAAGGAGCCAGCCGCCGAAGGTGGGATAGATGATTGGGGTGAAGTCGTAACAAGGTAGCCGTATCGGAAGGTGCGGCTGGATCACCTCCTTTCTATGGAGAATCGTTTCCTGCAACGGAAACATTCAAATATGCAGCTTAGCTGCAAAACACTCACTCGTTGTTCGGTTTTGAGAGCTCAAACTCTCAAAACAGCTTGCTTTTGCATGGAGCTTGTTCTTTGAAAACTAGATATCGAAACGAAACAAACGCGAATTAGAACATTCCTTTTTAGCTGAACTTGTGTTAAACAAGTTTCAATAAAAACGGTAGTCAAATTGCTTTTGTGATGGTATCGGGTGAGAGTGACTTTTGGCTTTGCGCAAGCAAAACAAGGGAAGCGAGCGACCGAAACCGGAACAAAATGGTTAAGCTACTAAGAGCACACGGAGGATGCCTAGGCGCTAGGAGCCGATGAAGGACGTGGCGAACAACGAAACTGCCTCGGGGAGCTGTAAGCAAGCTTTGATCCGGGGGTGTCCGAATGGGGAAACCCAGCTGGGGTAATTTCCAGTTACTCACAACTGAATACATAGGTTGTGTAGAGGCATACCAGGGGAACTGAAACATCTAAGTACCCTGAGGAAGAGAAAACAATAGTGATTCCGTCAGTAGCGGCGAGCGAACGCGGAGAAGCCCAAACCAGAGAGCTTGCTCTTTGGGGTTGTGGGACGTCTCACATGGAGTTACAAAGGAACCGGTTAAGCGAAGAGGTCTGGAAAGGCCCGCCAAAGAAGGTAAAAGCCCTGTAGTTGAAAGTCTGTTCCCTCCGAGACGGATCCCGAGTAGTGCGGGGCACGTGAAACCCCGTATGAATCCGGCAGGACCATCTGCCAAGGCTAAATACTTCCTAGCGACCGATAGTGAAGCAGTACCGTGAGGGAAAGGTGAAAAGCACCCCGGAAGGGGAGTGAAATAGAACCTGAAACCGTGTGCTTACAAAAAGTCAGAGCCCGTTTTAGGGGTGATGGCGTGCCTTTTGTAGAATGAACCGGCGAGTTACGTTCCCGTGCAAGGTTAAGGTGAAGAGCCGGAGCCGCAGCGAAAGCGAGTCTGAATAGGGCGACTTAGTACGTGGACGTAGACCCGAAACCGGGTGATCTACCCCTGTCCAGGGTGAAGGTGCGGTAACACGCACTGGAGGCCCGAACCCACGCATGTTGAAAAATGCGGGGATGAGGTGGGGGTAGCGGAGAAATTCCAATCGAACTCGGAGATAGCTGGTTCTCCCCGAAATAGCTTTAGGGCTAGCCTCGGAAAACAGAGTCGTGGAGGTAGAGCACTGATTGGGTGCGGGGCCCGCAAGGGTTACCAAGCTCAGTCAAACTCCGAATGCCATAGACTTACTTCCGGGAGTCAGACAGTGAGTGCTAAGATCCATTGTCAAAAGGGAAACAGCCCAGACCATCAGCTAAGGTCCCCAAGTGTGTGTTAAGTGGGAAAGGATGTGGAGTTGCACAGACAACCAGGATGTTGGCTTAGAAGCAGCCACCATTGAAAGAGTGCGTAATAGCTCACTGGTCGAGTGACTCTGCGCCGAAAATGTAACGGGGCTAAACACACCACCGAAGCTATGGCTTGATGCTTTGCATCAGGGGTAGGGGAGCGTTGTATAAGGGTTGAAGGTGTACCGTAAGGAGCGCTGGACATTATACAAGTGAGAATGCCGGTATGAGTAACGAAAAGATCAGTGAGAATCTGATCCGCCGAAAGCCTAAGGGTTCCTGAGGAAGGCTCGTCCGCTCAGGGTAAGTCGGGACCTAAGGCGAGGCCGAAAGGCGTAGTCGAAGGACAACAGGTCGAAATTCCTGTACCACCGTAAGCCGTTATGAGCAATGGGGGGACGCAGTAGGGTAGTGACGCGGACTGATGGATGTCCGTCTAAGCAGTAAGGCTGATGTGTAGGCAAATCCGCACATTGTAAGGCTGAGCTGTGATGGGGAGCGAAAATTGTAGTAGCGAAGGTCATGATCTCACACTGCCAAGAAAAGCCTCTAGCCAGGTGATGGTGCCCGTACCGCAAACCGACACAGGTAGGCGAGAAGAGTATTCTAAGGCGCGCGGAAGAACTCTCGTTAAGGAACTCGGCAAAATGACCCCGTAACTTCGGGAGAAGGGGTGCCCCGGTAGTGTGAATAGCACGAGGGGGCCGCAGTGAAAAGGCCCAAGCGACTGTTTAGCAAAAACACAGGTCTGTGCGAAGCCGTAAGGCGAAGTATACGGGCTGACGCCTGCCCGGTGCTGGAAGGTTAAGGGGAGTGGTTAGGAGCAATCCGAAGCTGTGAACCGAAGCCCCAGTAAACGGCGGCCGTAACTATAACGGTCCTAAGGTAGCGAAATTCCTTGTCAGGTAAATTCTGACCCGCACGAATGGCGTAACGACTTGGGCGCTGTCTCAACGAGAGATCCGGTGAAATTTTAATACCTGTGAAGATGCAGGTTACCCGCGACAAGACGGAAAGACCCCATGGAGCTTTACTGCAGCTTGATATTGAATTTGGGTACGATCTGTACAGGATAGGTGGGAGCCTTTGAAACGTGAGCGCCAGCTTGCGTGGAGGCAACGTTGGGATACCACCCTGATCGTATCTAGGTTCTAACCTGGTACCGTAATCCGGTGCGGGGACAGTGTCAGGTGGGCAGTTTGACTGGGGCGGTCGCCTCCTAAAGAGTAACGGAGGCGCCCAAAGGTTCCCTCAGAATGGTTGGAAATCATTCGAAGAGTGCAAAGGCATAAGGGAGCTTGACTGCGAGACCTACAAGTCGAGCAGGGACGAAAGTCGGGCTTAGTGATCCGGTGGTACCGCATGGAAGGGCCATCGCTCAACGGATAAAAGCTACCCTGGGGATAACAGGCTTATCTCCCCCAAGAGTCCACATCGACGGGGAGGTTTGGCACCTCGATGTCGGCTCATCGCATCCTGGGGCTGAAGTAGGTCCCAAGGGTTGGGCTGTTCGCCCATTAAAGCGGTACGCGAGCTGGGTTCAGAACGTCGTGAGACAGTTCGGTCCCTATCTGTCGTGGGCGTAGGAAATTTGAGAGGAGCTGTCCTTAGTACGAGAGGACCGGGATGGACGTACCGCTGGTGTACCAGTTGTTCCGCCAGGAGCACCGCTGGGTAGCTATGTACGGACGGGATAAACGCTGAAAGCATCTAAGCGTGAAGCCCCCCTCAAGATGAGATTTCCCAGTATGTAAGACCCCTTGAAGACGACGAGGTAGATAGGCTGGGGGTGGAAGTGCAGCAATGCATGGAGCTGACCAGTACTAATCGGTCGAGGGCTTATCCAATAGCAAGTGATAATTCGCGTGTTTCGTTTCGAATCTAGTTTTCAGAGAACAACACTCTGAAATGTAAGCTACGCGTTTGGTGGCGATGGCGGAGGGGTTCCACACGTACCCATCCCGAACACGACCGTTAAGCCCTCTAGCGCCGATGGTACTTGGACCGCAGGGTCCTGGGAGAGTAGGACGCCGCCAAGCAAAGAACCACTGCCGATGTTATTCGGTGGTGGTTTTTATTATATAGTTTTATTATGCAGTATGGGATTAAAATACAGATTGAATTTATTGATTTATCAGCACAATAGGATGTATACAGGGTAACGTTATTCGATACGAATTGACGTTTTTTTGCGTAATACCTAGACTTGTCCGCTCTGGAAAAACAGTTGTGTTCATCAGGCAGTACACCTGATATAACCAAGTACTTTTCCTTGACAGTCTAAATATCGCTTTGCTAAGATGGCAATAATAAATTTTTCAGAAAACGTATTTTCGGCGTAAAATACAGCCTGGAATCTTCGGGTTTTGGACCGTAAAGCTGAGCAAACATAAGGAGGAACACTTGCGTGTGGGAAGATAAATTTGGTAAGGAAGGCCTCACCTTTGATGATGTATTGCTAGTGCCACGGAAATCCGAGACACTGCCTAAAGAAGTAGATGTATCTATTCGTTTGAGTGATACTGTAAAGCTAAATATTCCTTTGATCAGTGCGGGTATGGATACAGTAACTGAAGCGACATTGGCTATTGCCATTGCACGTGAAGGCGGTATCGGTATTATCCATAAAAATATGTCGGTTGAACAACAGGCAGAAGAAGTAGATCGTGTTAAGCGTTCGGAGAGTGGTGTTATTACAAACCCGTTCTCACTGACGGCAGATCATCTGGTATCTGATGCAGAAGCAGTAATGGCGAAATATCGGATTTCCGGTGTACCTATTATTGAAGGAGATCAGAAGCTGGTTGGTATTTTGACCAATCGCGATTTACGTTTTATTCATGATTACGGCATCAAAATTAGCGAAGTCATGACTCATGAGAATCTGGTTACCGCTCCTGTAGGTACTACACTACAAGAAGCTGAAGGTATCCTTCAGAAGCACAAGATTGAAAAACTTCCATTAGTTGATGAGACAAACACGTTGAAAGGTCTTATCACGATTAAAGATATTGAGAAAGCCATTCAATTCCCTCATGCAGCCAAAGATGCTCAAGGACGTTTGTTGGTTGGTGCAGCGATTGGTATTTCCAAAGATACATTTGAACGTGCAGATGCTTTGGTACAAGCTGGTGTTGACCTGATTACGGTAGACTCGGCTCACGGACACCACATCAATATCATTGAAGCTGTACGTCAGCTTCGTGAACGTTTCCCTAGCCTGACCATCGTTGCAGGTAACGTCGCTACTGGCGCTGCCACTCGTGACCTGATCGAAGCAGGGGCTTCGGTAGTCAAAGTAGGTATTGGTCCAGGTTCGATTTGTACAACACGTGTTATCGCTGGTATTGGTGTACCTCAAGTAACTGCAGTCTACGATTGTGCAACAGTGGCACGCGAATATGGAGTTCCGATTATCGCGGATGGCGGAATTAAATATTCTGGTGAAATTACGAAGGCACTGGCTGCAGGCGCACACGCGGTGATGCTGGGAAGTTTGTTTGCCGGCACAGCAGAAAGCCCGGGAGAAACTGAAATCTTCCAAGGACGTAGCTACAAAGTATACCGCGGTATGGGTTCAATGGCTGCAATGAAACAAGGTAGTAAAGATCGTTATTTCCAAGATGATGACAAGAAACTGGTTCCGGAAGGAATCGAAGGTCGTGTCGCTTACAAAGGACCATTGTCTGATACGATCCACCAACTGATTGGTGGTCTGCGTTCGGGTATGGGATACTGTGGTACAAGTAACTTGGAGCAACTTCGTAACGATACAGGCTTTATCCGAATTACAGGTGCAGGACTGCGCGAAAGTCATCCCCATGATGTACAGATTACCAAAGAAGCACCTAACTACTCGTTGTAATCTGAAGAGAGTTAATCATTTCCAGGACAGGCTCGGTGATTTTCACCGGGTCTGTCTTTTTTTGCAGATACCCCTGTGATAGAATAGAACAAGCGGTGACGATCCATGGGTGGATTAAGGCGTTGCGGCGGCTATTTGACGTGAATCTATGAATATGGTTTTGAAAAGCAAATTCAGTGCCAGTAAAGGCTGCCAGTTATACAGAAGCGCGGACGTCCTTTTACATAAGCATTTGAAAAATGCGGACTAAGTGACAATCGATAACGAACTTTAGGAGCTATAATATTGCTCGTTCGATACAGCGCATATAGCACACATCTCATACATCAAACACACAGGTTAGGGAACAAGAAAATCGCAGCATAAGCTGCACTGAAGCAATTAACAATGCTTTGGATCGAAGGGAGTATTCATCATTGAAAGCCAAACACATGAATAAAAAGAAACGCCAAATGCTCAAAAAGAGCGTAGCCTCGGTAATGCTAATTAACATGCTTTGTATGTCTGCAGTAATGCCGGTCATGGCTGCTGCGGACAACTCCGGTCAGGTTCTGACTGCTGCGGCAACAACAACAAAGACCGAGAAAGCTGTACAGGTTCCTGGGGTAGAGTCACTCGGGCTTGAAGTTAGATCTGCAGTGCTTATGGAAGCCTCAACGGGACAGATTCTACTAAATGTTGATGCGGATAAAGCGATGCCACCTGCAAGTATGACCAAGATGATGACAGAGTACATTGTCGCCGAACAGGTCAAACAAGGTAAATTCGGTTGGGACGATATTGTAACTGTTAAAAAGAATGCTGCACAAAGTATCGGGTCGCGAATTTTCCTCGCGGAAGGTGACCAGCACACAGTTAAGGATCTCTATATTGCTATGGCTGTTGGCTCTGCCAATGATGCTACGGTTGCTTTGGCTGAACATGTTGCGGGTTCGGAAGAAGCTTTCGTGAAAATGATGAATGATGAAGCAAAGCGTATGGGCATGAAGGATACCTTCTTCATCAACTCTTCCGGTCTCGATCGAGCAGATATGCCTGCCGACTTCCGTCCAGCTGAAGATAAAGAAACAGTAATGTCCGCTCTGGATGCTGCGATTCTGTGCAGATATATCATCATGGATCACCCGGACTACAAAGAATTCACAACGATTCAATCCTATAAGTTCCGTCCAAATGATAAAGCTCCAATTATCAATTACAACTGGATGCTGGAAGCGAATAAAAATATAACCAATTTCAAAAGCTATGCCTATGAAGGTCTGGATGGAATGAAAACAGGCCATACCACGAACGCAGGTAATAACTTTACAGGTACAGCAGAACGTAACGGTATGCGTCTAATTAGTGTTGTTATGGGCACAGATTCGGAATCCGCACGTTTCAGAGAAACTAAAAAGGTATTGGACTATGGATTTAACAACTTTGAAGTGAAACAGGCTGTTGCAGGCAAGACCAAAGTGACGGGCTGGGAAGCGGTACCTTTGAAAAAAGGGAAAGAAACAACCGTTCCTGTTGTAACAGATAATGCGGTAAGTTTTGTTGTACCCAAAGGTACTCAGAACCTGGATGTGACTTTCAAAGCTAACGTAACTGAGGCTGACAAGTTGGTAGCACCAATCAAGGCAGGTACCAAGGTTGGTACGGTAACGTACACGTATAAAGCAGATGGAATTGAGCCACAGGAAAAAACAGTGAACTTGATCACTGCTGAAGAGGCTGAAAAAGGTGGATGGTTCCGTTTGTTCTTCCGTGCCGTGAAGGATTTCTTCGTGGATCTTTTTGACGGAATCAAAAACCTGTTCTAACCCTTAGCAAACTTCATGGAAAGAGTATGATCATGATTTTAATGTTACATGATCATATCATTGACAAAATACAAGTTATTCCGACCGGATGGATTGTATATTTACAATTTTTCCGGTAAAATATCAAGTTAGAATTCACGTATGATGAAGTAAAAAAGTACAATGTTCGTTTACCGTATGCAAGATCGTGGCTGGTAAGAGAAGGGGAATGAGCGTATGAAGATCGGCGTTTTAGCACTTCAAGGAGCTGTCACAGAGCATATTCGAAGTATTGAACGTGCTGGAGCAGAAGGTATAGCTATCAAACAGGTTCAGCAATTGGAGGACTTGGATGGTCTTATCCTTCCTGGCGGGGAAAGCACGACGATCGGTAAACTGATGCGCAAGTATGGGTTTATGGATGCCATTCGGGCGTTTGCTGCTGAGGGCAAACCGGTATTTGGTACCTGTGCTGGCTTGATCGTTATGGCTAAACACATTGCAGGGCAAGAAGAAGCTCATTTGGAGCTAATGGATATGACTGTATCCCGAAATGCATTTGGACGGCAGAGAGAGAGTTTTGAGACGGATTTGCCAGTCAAAGGCATTGAGGAAACGGTAAGGGCTGTATTTATACGGGCGCCCTTGATCGAAAGTGTCGGAGATCAGGTGGAGGTTCTCTCCACATATAAGGATGAGATTGTTACGGCTCGTCAGGGACATTTGCTGGCTTGCTCCTACCATCCAGAATTGACGGATGACTATCGTCTGCATACTTATTTTGTAGACATGGCCAGATCCTACAAAAACACGGTAGACTCTAAATAATGCATGATGTACAACCTATGATCTCCCGGTCATCGGATGACTTCCCCAGAAGCCGTGTAAGGCCACTGGTTGGCAGTTGCATCTGAACGGATGCCTGATGTTGCCTGTATCTGCTTCATAGCGGGAATCGCAGCGGAGGGTGACAAGGGGGATATAGGTTGTTTTTTGGGTTACAGGTTCCGATAAGTATATAGTATGGTGTATACAGTAGAGTTTGGAGAATGGATTTAACATAAGGCTTCACGTTGTGAGGTTATTTAGGAGGGGTATAACGTGCTTGATGTGAAAATATTGCGGAATGAGTATGCACGTGTGGAAGAAGCATTGACTAAACGTGGCAAATCGCTGGATCTTATCGCTGGATTTACCGAGATGGATGCCAAGCGTCGGGAATTGCTTCAAGAGAGTGAAACACTGAAGAGCCGTCGGAATACAGTTTCCGCGGAAGTTGCTAGACTGAAGAAGAATCGTGAGAATGCTGATGATCTGATTGTGGAGATGCGCGAAGTCTCTGATCGAATCAAAGCCATGGACGAAGAAGTTCGGGAACTGGAAGTGAAGATCAATGATCTCACAATGGCAATTCCTAATATTCCTAACGAAAGCGTACCTATTGGAGCTTCTGAAGACGACAATGTTGAGATTCGTCGTTGGGAAGAGCCGAAGTCATTTACTTTTGCACCAAAAGCACACTGGGAAATTGCGCAGGATCTCGATATTCTTGATTTTGAGGCGGCTGCCAAAGTAACAGGTTCCCGTTTTACCTTTTATAAAGGATTAGGCGCACGTCTGGAACGTGCATTGATTAACTTCATGATGGATCTGCACAGCGATCAACATGGATATGAAGAGATTCTGCCTCCATACATCGTTAATCGGGATAGCTTGTTTGGAACAGGTCAACTGCCTAAGTTCGAAGAAGACCTGTTCAAGTTGAAAGATACCGAATATTATCTGATCCCTACTGCTGAAGTTCCGGTAACGAACTATCATCGCGAAGAGATTCTGAATGTAGATCAATTGCCTAAGCACTTTGTGGCATACAGCTCTTGTTTCCGCTCTGAAGCCGGTTCGGCTGGACGGGATACACGCGGATTGATTCGTCAGCATCAATTCAACAAAGTAGAGCTGCTCAAGCTCTCTACTCCGGAGACTTCGTATGAAGAGCTGGAGCAAATGACTCAAAATGCGGAGCGTGTGCTTCAATTGTTGGGCTTGCCGTATCGCGTCCTGACATTGTGCACGGCAGATATGGGCTTCACTTCAGCTAAAACGTATGATATTGAAGTATGGTTGCCTGAGAGCAATACCTATCGTGAGATTTCTTCGTGCTCCAACTGTGAGGATTTCCAGGCACGTCGTGCCAATATCCGTTTCCGCAGAGAACCAAAAGCGAAACCTGAATTTGTTCATACATTGAACGGGTCAGGATTGGCCGTTGGACGGACTGTAGCCGCTATCCTGGAGAACTATCAACAGGAAGATGGTACGGTTGTCATTCCTGAAGCATTGCGTCCTTATATGGGCGGTGCAAGTGTGATTGCACGTCGCTCTTAAGTAAGAGTTAGCTAACCATCCTCATCAAGGGGAATACAAATTCAATCCGTCATTTCGGAATGGCGGATTGGAGTGTTTTGTATAACTGAGGCAGTTGTCTGATACGGGATCATAATTCTAATATAAAAAGGTTGCATTATAATGTCGAGATGTGGTATGATACTTTTCGTGGCAAGTTTATAAAAGTTAATTTCCCTGGAGAGGTACCGAAGCGGTCATAACGGGGCGGTCTTGAAAACCGTTAGGGGGCAACTCCACGTGGGTTCGAATCCCACCCTCTCCGCCATACTACACTTATAACAAGGATTCGAGCGATCTCGCTCGGGTCCTTTTTTGCGTTTGAGTTTGTCCAGCATAGTGAGCATACAGGTTGGTGACCGATGTATATGTTGCTCAGTACAACGTTATATTTTGAATAAGTCTAATATGTATAAAAACATCTTCATCGCCGCACTTTATAGGAGTGGAGGTGGTAAGATGAACCGCGAGTTAAACATCGATCAGACAGAGCTTGTAGGGGCCTGGCAAGAACGTTTGCCTCAAGTCCTGAATGTTGGAGACCAGGCTCAGGTAATGGCCGATGAAGCCGATCAGCAGGCGATTCGGATACACATTGCTACAGCAGGGCACGAGATGTACTCTTTTGATTTCAAATGTGCATATGTCGATTCCCGTGAAGTCAGCGTACAGCTGATTGATGTGGAACGGGATGGACGAACGACGGATGAGCGTACAGAACCGATTCAGGAACTGGCTCACGATTATACACGGCACATTCATGAATGCGCCCAGTCGTTACAATCCCAGACGAGATAATAGCCTGAAATCTGAAGGAGTGAACTCAATTGACTAAAGCCAAAGCGGGAGTAGACAAAAACCTGCAAAATGTAGTCGATGATCTGGAGCAGCCTGCCGTAAACAGTCATCATGCCCAGCAACTTCAGCAAGATATTAATGATCGCCGTCATCAGGATGCACTGAATCATGATAAAACGGAAGATAGGGACCCATCCCATTCTTAACAATGATGAGGGGGAAATAATATGAGCAAACCAAAAACAATTCCCGTACCGGAAGCGCAAGCATCCGAACAGCATCGTCATTCATCCAAACGCTCTTCCATGCAGGAACCATTATCCGGTTCCAAAAAAGTGAAAAATCAAAATCATGTGGATCATTTGAATCCTCAAGGTTAATAGAAGAAACAGATTCACGCAAAAGTCCCTTGTTACCTAACAGGGGGCTTTTGCGTATTCATACATATATAAAGACAGGCACACGCATATTCCCAAAGCTGACATAGGTCTTTGTAGCCATTTTAAAGAGGAAAGATCACATTTTTCCCAAATTAGGTTTCGGTATCTGTTGATATGGTATATCATTGATATTGAATTACTTTTTTTGGGGTTATCACGAGAGGAGAGAAACAAATGACTAAACGTATGGGGGCGCTTCTTCTTACGTTGCTGTTGACCGTATCTATGGCATTGACAGCATGTAGCAGCAAGCAGGAACCAAAAGAGGCATTGAAGACGGCTGCGGCCAATGCTTCCAAATTGACATCGTATGAGATGAGTTCCAACTTTACAATTAATGAATTGAGCTATAAACCTGGGGATGCGTCACAAACTGATCCTACTATGACTCAGTTTATGAGCATGCTGAAGGATGCTCAGTTGAATGTAACAGGTGTATACCAAAGTGAGCCTATGCAGACAGAGATGACTCTTGGCATCGAGCTTAAAGGCGACATGGGTATGACCTTTAACATCCCAATGGTGATGACGGCAGAGAAACTCTATGTGAAAGTGCCGAATATTCCGTTCTTCCCGATTCCGGAGAACGTTGTAGGCAAATTCTTGGAACTTGACCTGAAAGAACTGGCTGAGCAAGAGGGTACAGAATGGAACCCGGATGCTATGGACGCAGCCAAAACGCAAAAGCTGAGCAACGAAGTCATGGACGCAGTGCTGAGCGAGTACGATCAAGCTAAATTCTTCAAAAATCTAGACACCAAAGATGCAAAACTTCCTGAGGGTGTAGATGCGAAGCAAGTTGTACAATTCTCGGTGAATAATGACAATGTTAAAGAAGCAGTTACTGTACTGGTAACAAAAGCTATGCCTAAAGTATTGGATATTCTGTCCAAAGAGGAATATCGTGAAATGCTGCAAATGGATCAGGCTGATATCGACAAAGCTAAAGAAGATCTGAAGATCACTGAAACAGATCAGGCTGAAATGGCTAAAGACTTGGATAAATTGAAAGATGTTCTGACAATCAACCAATTCAACATCGATTTCGCATTGGACAAAAACGACTTCCCTGTATATCAAAAGATGGTCGCTGATGTGCTGATCAAGCCAGAAGGTACAAAAGACGAAGTGAAATTGGCATTTACCGGTTCCAATACGTACACCAAGATTAACGAAAAAGCAGCATTCAAAATCAACATCCCTACTGGCGATGAGGTAATTACTATGCAAGAGTTCGAAGAATTGATGAACGCTTCATACGGATACTAATCTCGCTGAGTTCAAACCGTCTGTGATTCAAGTGAAGGATAATCTCCTTCCGCTTGGGTACAGGCGGTTTTTTTTGCTACACAGCGTAAGGGGGATATCCGCAACATAATTGATCTTTGAAGTTGAATCGTGGCTGGTGATATATACAAATAAAACCGCACTCTCTCCTACATAACTAGGGTAGTGCGGTTTGGAATATTAAATTTGTATATTGTTGAATTGGAAATACAGACAGCTTTGTGGTGAAAATTCTACATCAATTAATTCGTAAGTTCGTCCAAGTCTTCAGCAAGTACAGCATAGATCTGATGATCCTGATATTTGCCGTTGATCTTGAGGTATTTGCGCGCAGTACCTTCAAACTGGAATCCATTCTTCTCCAGTACGCGCTGTGAACCTTTGTTGGAGGGTAATACCGCAGCCTGAACCCGATTTAACTTCAGCGCACGGAAGCCATAAGCTACGGCCAGTTTAACCGCTGCTGTCATTCGTCCGCCACCCTGATAATCTGGATGGATAAAGTAACCCATATCCGCATAATTGGCAACGCCCAATACGACATTGTTGATACTTACTTGTCCAATCAACAGGCTGTCTTTAATGGTATAGATTCCAAATTGATATCCTGTACCTTCTTCTGCTGCCTTGACCCGATCCTCAATCCGCCGAGTCTGAGCATCCAGTGTATAGAATTCATCGTCTCGCACGGGTTCTACAGCCTGGTATGGGACGCGTGTGATCTGAATCAGGTCCAGATAGGACTGTGTATCCTGGGGTGTGAGCAACCGAAGGCTTATGCCATTGGCTGTATCATAGAGTGTTAGTGCCATTACAGCACACTTCCTTTCTAATTGGGATATTTGTAGTTGGTGACTACTTTAACTTTTGGCGCAGACTTCTGAAAAATTGAGTTAGCATCGTAGAGCATTCGGGCTGAAGGATATCCGGAATCACCTCGGTACGATGGTTAAAACGAGGCTCCTGTAGCAGGTTCATCAGTGTACCTGCACAGCCTGCCTTGGGATCAGCCGTACCATAGATGACGCGGGGGACCCTGGATTGTACAATTGCACCTGCACACATTGGACAAGGTTCCAATGTGACATACAGAGAACAATCCAACAAACGCCAAGCTCCGATGGTCTCGCTGGCCTGACGAATAGCCACCATCTCTGCATGGGCGGTGGAATCCAGTGTAGTTTCACGCAGATTGTATCCCCGACCAATAATTTGGTTATTTTGTACGATTACAGCTCCAATCGGCACTTCCCCAAGAGCCTCAGCTTTGTAGGCCTCAGCAATGGCCTCTCGCATCCAGTGCTCATGTTGAGCCTCTTCAGATAAATGCGCAAGATCAGTCTGAAGAAAATGGTCAGTCATTACTATATAACTCCTTCCAAAATCGTTTATTCAGCGAACAAATATTCGGGTTGTTAACATGTTGTGTATAGAATTGTGGATAACCGTGTAGTTGCTCACATAGTTATAAACAAACTATCCACAAGCCTGTGGGTATGTGGATAAATATAGTGATTAATTTCATTGTAGAGTTCGAAAATGCAAAAAACAACGAATTTCGAGCTTTTCAGTCATTCGGTAACTTTTGGACACAGGTCAATTATCCTTTTCAAAAAGACATACAAGCGTTATGATGGAGATAGGTTTTGCCATATATCGCCAGAGGGTACAAGCCGAGAGGTGAACAAAAAAACTTGTCTATTAAAACGAAATTATCCATGATTATGTCGTGCTCAGTGCTCGTTATTTTAGTGTTGAATATCGCACTGAGTTATTATACTACAGAAGAGAATCTGAGGCAGGACAGTGAAACCAAGATGGTGCTCACTGCAAAGCAGATTGCAATTGCTGTCGAACAGAATCAATACAGTTCGGATTATGTAAAACGGCAGATTGGAAACAATCTGTGGCTTGCTGCTGTCATGGCAGCGGAAGAATTGGACCCGGATATTAATAATATCACAAATGAAGAACTTGTACGCTTGAGCCAAAAGGTCGGCGTCTCACATATTTCGTTAATGGAGCAGACGGATGATGACATCGTTGTTAGCCGCTCCTCAGATCCGAGAGAAATCGGGCTGTCCACCAAATCCATGACTTATTGGTATCAGGCCTTTAAGCAATTGTTTGAAAAACAACAGGTGACGATTCCCCAAGGGCAGAAGTTGGAGCATTTCTGGTCAGATGGATTCGAATACTCGACATCCAGTCCTTCGGATATTGATATCTGGGGTTACTACCATGATGGAAAGAGAAACTACATAATCAATCCCTTCTATAATAATACGGAAGTTGATGACTATGTGAAAATCTCTAGTCCGGATGAGATTTTAAATAAAATTCGTGAGGTCAATCCCTCCATTCTGGAGATTACAGGCATCAATCCGTTAACTTTTGGCAGCCCGAACATGGGTGATGACGGAAGAGATTCGAACTTTAGCAAGTTGAATAACAGACCGATTCGTTTTGGTACATACCAGTATGGTTCTACGGATGAGGATCATCGTGCTGTGGTGCGCGCCATTCGAACAGGGCAAAATGTATCTTTTGTCAGTGAAACGCACGAACAGAAGGTACTGAAGAGTTTTATTCCCATTTTCACACCCAATCAGTCTTCCTATGTGATCAGTATTGTCATGGACTATAAGCAAATATCCTCCATGGTATCTGAGCAGTTGGTGAGCCATGCCTCCATATCGTTGGTTTTGCTGGAGATTGTGATCTTTGGCAGCTATCTGCTCGCAGGGTATATTACACGTCCGATCCAATCCATACTGGGCAAAGTGAATGATGTAGCGGATGGGCACTTTGATTTCCGTCTGAAAGTAAAGAGGAAGGATGAACTTGGCCAACTGGCCAATCGTATTAATGCCATGATTCGTAATCTGGGCCATTATACGAGTCGTCTGAAACAGATGTATGAAGAGAATCGGGCGGTGAAAGAACATCTGGAGTCCATTATCAATCAGACAGCGGATGCCATTCACATTACGGATCTTGAAGGAAAAGTGCTGCGGGTTAACCGCGCATTTGAACAATTATATGGCTTTCGAAGTCGTGAGGTGGAAGGTCGTAATCTGAAGATCATCCCGCCAGAGGCAGAAGAAGAAATGAAACGTCAGCATGCCCAACTCGTTGAGGGAATGTCCATTACGTCCAACGAAACCACCTGGATGAAGAAAGACGGGACCCGAGTAGAGGTCAGTGTCAGTACGGCTCCGGTACGAGACGAGGCTGGAGAGATTACCGCGCTCATTAGTGTCTCCAGGGACATTACAAGCCGTAATCGGATGGAAGAGCTGCTTAGACGTTCTGAGAAGCTAACAACCGTGGGCCAGCTTGCAGCAGGTGTGGCACATGAGATTCGTAATCCACTGACCACGCTGCGCGGATTTCTACAGTTACAGCAAGAGAGCAACAAGCTGAATCATCGTCATCTGGATCTGATGTTATCGGAGCTGGATCGCATCAACCTTATCGTTGGTGAATTTCTGATTCTGGCGAAACCGCAGGCGGTTCATTTTCAGAATCGGGATATTCGTTTTATTCTTGGTGATGTCATCTCGTTATTGGATAGTCAGGCGCATCTGCATGGTGTAGAATTTGTACTGCGTGCCTCATCCGATTCGGCTATGGTACACTGTGAAGAGAACCAATTGAAGCAGGTATTCATCAATTTGCTGAAAAATGGTATGGAGGCCATGCCAAATGGAGGAAACATCCATATCAAGCTCAAGCATGAAGAGCAGTCGAAACGCGTCAGAATTGAGATCAGGGATGAAGGCATCGGTATCCCGGAAGAGATGATGCCCAAGCTTGGGGAGCCTTTCTTTACGAATAAAGAGTCTGGAACAGGGCTTGGCCTGATGGTCAGTCAGCGCATTATTCAATCACATAAGGGCATGATGGATATTAAAAGCGTCATGAACAAGGGAACAACGGTTATTATTGAACTGCCTGCATCTGAGCAACAACCGGATGTTATTGAGGTAGATCAGGTAACGGATCAACCACTTACAGATGAAGAGAAATAGATGAGGTGAGATTACCTTTTGCGTATTAATAAATTTATTAGCGAAACAGGTTATTGCTCCCGGCGTGAAGCCGACAAGTTGGTGGATAGTGGTCAGGTAACCATTAATGGAGTTAAGGCTGAACTGGGCAGTCAGGCAGAAGAAGGCGACGATGTACGAATTAATGGCAAACCAATCAAGGAAAAGAGAAAACACGTATATATCGCGCTGAATAAACCGATCGGGATCACAAGTACAACTGAGCAGCATATTCAGGGCAATATTGTTGATTTTGTCGGGCACGATGAACGTATCTTTCCTATTGGACGTCTGGATAAGGACTCGGAAGGTTTGATCCTGATGACCAATGATGGTGATATCGTTAACCGGATTCTTAGATCAGAAGGGCGCCATGAGAAAGAGTATATCGTTACTGTTGATCGATCTGTAACCCCTAGTTTCCTTAGAGGTATGAGCACTGGGGTAAAGATCCTGGGTGAAATGACCCTGCCTTGTACAGTGACCCGGATGACGGATCGAGTATTCCGTATCATCCTGACTGAAGGAAAGAACCGCCAGATTCGGCGGATGTGTAGTGCCTTTGGTTACGAGGTTCGTAAGTTGAAGCGTATTCGGATCATGAACATCCATCTTGGAGAAATGGCGACAGGTTCATGGAGAGAGCTTACCCCTGCTGAAAAAGCGGAGCTGGGCGGTCTGTTGGACTATTCACTGGAATAGTTGATTCGAGTTCGAGTAATTTAACCGATTAAGCTCTGCTTTCCGTAAGGGAGTGCAGGGCTTTTTGGTATAGGGTCAATGATGACAGGTGAATCTTCCAAAATAGCGTGAAAAAATGTAGAGATAAACCAAGCATAAGCCTTATATAAACCCAAAAGACCGTTCTCCAGGTACAAGGAGAACGGTCTTTGGTTAATGAATCGCTGCAGGCCTCTAGTTTCCTCCGCCAACGGCTTTTACATTGGTATTGTTACTTTGATACTTCCGAATGATAGAAACCTCTACACGGCGATTCTGTGCCCGTCCGGTATTGGTGTCATTGCTGGCAACCGGGTGATACTCTCCATAACCACTTGGTGTGAATTTGGAAGGGTCCAATTGCGTGTTCAGCAACAGGATTTTCAGGAAGTTGAGCGCACGGTCTGCACTCAGATCCCAGTTATCCTTATATTGGTTGTTCGAAATGGGAATATTATCGGTATGCCCGGATACAACCACTTCATATTCAGGGAACTCCTGCAGCATGCTTGAGATTGCTTTGGCCAGGGATCGTGATTCTGGCTTCACATCTGCTCGGCCTGAGGAGAACAGGGCGTTATCACTGATGGTGATCTTCAATTCAGATTGATTCAGCTTGGTGTTCAGCTGGTCTGAAAGTCCGTTCTTCGAGATATACTGGTCAAGCCGTTTCTTGAGCTTCTCCAGATCTTCCTGCTCTTTTTGAGCCATCTGTGCATCCGTTATCTGAGCTGGTGTTTTCTTGGTGATTTCTGTAGGTTCCTGTTTGTTCTTACCCAGATCGGCACCTGGCGTATCCGGATTCATGGACGTATGATCCAGAACACCGGAGCCTCCATTCAATGCACTGCTTAGTGCGGAAGCCATCTGCTCGAACTTGGCTGCATCGAGTGAACTCATGGAGAACAACGTGATAAACAGGGCAAGCAATAAGGTCATCAAGTCAGAATAGGGAAGCAACCAGCTCTCGTCTATATGTTCTTCATGTGGTTCGTGCTTTTTAGCCTTTTTCACCTGATGATCCCTCCTTCTCTTCCAGTTGTTTACGTTCGGAAGGTGTCAGGAATACGGATAACTTTTGGTTGATGGCAATGGTGGATACACCAGACTGTATGGATAACAATCCTTCAACCATCATCAGCTTGATCTCCATTTCTTGCTTGGACATCCGCTTCAGCTTGTTAGACATCGGGTGCCATAACACGTAACCACTAAATATACCAAGGAGTGTTGCGATAAATGCTGCCGCAATCGCATGGGAGAGTTTCTCCATGTCACTGAGATCGGCAAGTGCTGCGATGAGACCTACAACGGCCCCGAGAACCCCGAGCGTTGGCGCGTACATCCCCGCTTGAGCGAAGATCAAGGCACCGCCACGGTGGCGCTCCTCTGTAGCATGAATATCTTCCATCAGTACATCACTTACAAATTCCTGATCGTTGCCGTCGATAATCATACGCATACCGCCACGAAGGAACTGATCGTCAATCTCTTCTACTTTTGATTCCAGTGCAAGCAAACCTTCACGACGGGTAGTGGAAGCCCAATCCATAAACGTGCCGATCAGAGACACTCGATCAATAAGTACTTGATTTTTGAAAATAATCCCGAAAAGCTTAGGGATTTTCTTAACTTCAGACATTGGAAATGCGATAAAGATAGTTCCTGCTGTACCAACAAAGATAATAACGTAGGCTGCCGGATTGTTAACCAGGTTGATTAAGGGCGCACCCTTCAGGAACATACCGAGTACAAGGGAGACCAGTCCAAAAACTAGTCCAATAATCGTTGAAATGTTCATCATACACCTCATCCATGAGATAAAATTGAATCCTTTCAAGCGGCTGTATTCGGGCTTCCGGACGAATTTTTGGCCGCAATCCGTTCAATGTTAGGCATTCCTTACGGTTGCTAAAACAGTTAAAACGGTCATATATGTATTTATCGACCAGAAGGCCTTTTTTTTTAAGGGCTATTTTCAGGTATAATAAGATCAAATCCGCTCCTTAGGGGCCGAATAGGAGTGAAAAGCCAATGGGCGTAAAGCATGGACGGGATTATGAAGGAATTTTGACAGATCTGACAACGGCAATCGGACGCATACCGGATCGGTATGTTTTCTTTGAAATGGACGCGGAAGAGTGGGAGAGACTGGCTGCATCTGACCAACTTGAAGTGGATGAGGCGTTGGCGGAGGATTTGTTCTATGCGCTGGGCGAGGAGTCCGTTATTCCGGTTGGAAGTGGCGTGGTCATCCATGATAAGGAACAGCACCGCATTCATATTTTGATCGGGGAAGAAGAGTTGACATTTGTACCTTTAATTTAGTGTGTTTACATGCATTTTTGGGGGTGTAAATGGAATTGGAATTCCCCTCAAAGCCTTATGGTTATTGGTTCTATGCCATGTAGTTGATTGGATTTTGAAGCTTGTCCGTGGTAAGATGTTAGTCGTGAAATGGGCCAACCGCATGGCGGTGAGCCTGGCCTTTGAGTTTGCTGTTGATAGCGCCGAAGGTGTCGGTGGTTATACGGACGCATGTCTGTAATGTACCATCCTATGGGGAGGAAGATAACGCATGGTTTTTTCGCAAGAGGAAGTCGAAGCTCATCTGGGAAGGCTGGAAGGCTGGGAACTGGAAGAGGGACGGTGGATTGTACGTAAATTCGTGTTCTCCAACTACATGAAAGGGATTGCATTTGTGGATGAGGTCGCTGCGATCTCGGAAGCATTCAATCATCATCCTTTTATTACGATTGATTATACAACGGTTACGCTGCGTCTCACATCATGGGATGCGGGTGGTATCACATCTGTAGATATCAAGGAAGCAGGGCAATATAACGAAGCTTATGACAAAATGAGGTCGCAATAACGAGGTCGGTTATTATCGCGCGGCCAGAAGTGAGTGAACCATACATGTCAGACTATAATCAGAAACAACCTCTTATTGCTGTCGCAGGCAGTCTCAATATGGATCTTGTGGTGAAGACAGACACGATTCCGGAAGAGGGAGAGACGGTGAGCGGTGAGGAGCTGCATTATCTCGCTGGTGGCAAAGGGGCCAACCAGGCTGTTGCCGCTGCGCGTCTGGGTGGACAGACTACGATGATTGGTGCGGTGGGATCGGACGGTTTTGGCGAACGTCTGCTGCACAGTCTGACGGAAAGTGGTGCAGATGCCTCGCAGGTTCGCATATTGGAAGACACGGTTACAGGGACGGCTTCCATCTGGCTTTCTCGGGGAGACAACCGGATTATTGTTATTCCTGGTGCGAATGGGCGAGTGGTGCCTGAGATGCTGGAAGAGGCGGATACGGTAAAAAGCCTGACTGCAGCCGCAGCGGTGCTGCTACAGCTGGAGATCCCGCTGCCAGCGGTTACCCGCGCCGCCCAACTGGCGGCTGAAGGCAGCGCACTGGTGGTGCTCAACCCGGCTCCCGCGGTGCCGGGTCTGCCCCAGGAGCTCCTGCGGTGCGTCGACGTTGTCACGCCGAACCGCAGCGAGCTTGCCGTGCTTACCGGCCGGGATCATCTCCGGCCGGAAGACCTGGATGCGGCGGTCGCAGAGCTCGCCGCATCCCTGGGGGCCGCTGTCGTCACGACGCTCGGCCCCGAGGGGGCTGTGTACGCGGCGGCGCCTGGTGGCCGCGTACAAGCAGGGCGTGCCGGCGCTTGCCGTGCGCCCGGCTACGCCGTAAGCGCCGTCGATACGACCGGCGCTGGCGATTGCTTCAACGGCGCGCTGGCGGTAGCCCTCGCGCGCGGTGAGACTTTGGACGCGGCCGTAGGCTTCGCCATGGGTGCGGCCGCGTTATCCGTGACAAAGCTCGGCGCCCAGTCCGGGATGCCGTCCGCACGTGAAGTTGAGGCCTTTCTGGCTGAGCATGCCGCAGAGGCTTAATAATTGATATAACAAAGAGGCTCTTATTCTCCCAAAAGGGGATTAAGCGCCTCTTTGTTATGCGTGTGCAGAGATTATTTCTTCTCTGACAGCCACATGGCGATATTTGCAATCTCTTCATCCTGCAGTTTGCCCTTGAAGGAAGGCATACCACCACCTTTACCTTTGACAATCGTAGAATAGATCTTCTCCAGATCATCCTGGCTGCCGATGTTGGCCAGAGCAGGTCCTACGCCACCTTGAAGCTGATCCCCGTGACAGGAGATACAATTGGCTTTGACCAGTGCTTCAGCTTGTCCGGCATCCAATGTTACTTCCGGCATGGTTGGCTTGGCTTCTTCAGCCACTTCTTCTTTCCCTGGAAGCGTAAACATTAAAACAATAGCTAAAGCGCATGCTGCAAAAAATACTCCGCTCATGATCCATTTGTGCATCCCTTATGTCCCCTCCAGAATGAAAGATCATCTAACCTGAAACTATCCATATCATTATAACGGAACCTGTACTGACATCATAGCATTTTGTGGGAATTTTTTGAACTAATCACATAACAAGGGGCAAATTTGGTTGTTTTGCAATGGATTCTAACCGCGAGGCCCTTCATAAACCATACAGTGAAAGGGCTTCAAGCCGCTTGGGGTCTGTCGTTCGTATGTATCCTGGGTGACAAATCCACTCTTCAGATAGACTTGAATGGCACGAGCATTCCAAGTGAGTACTTCCAGATCAATCTCATTCGTGGGATTTCGGCGAATAGCTTCCTGTACAATGGCAGTGACAAAAGCTGTCCCTTGACCCTGACCACATAGCTCTGGATGCATGCCAAGGCCAATCCGGGTTACCCTTTGAAGTGGGAAGTATTGAGCAAACCCACATATACGATCGTTCTGATCCAGGACGATTGCATATTGCTCCTGCCGCAGCTGTGCATCTCCGAATTCCACTTCCAGAGCTTTCATCTGCTCCCAGGGGAGCCAGCTGTAGATATTGTAAGGCGGATCATACTGCCAACTGCAGATAAGCTCCGCATGTTCTTCTCGCATGGGTACAACGTGAAACGTCACAGGGGTTTCCTTCATACACCTGCATGCTCCTTTCCTTGAAACAGAACTCTCTGTCCACTCTACAAAAGTGATGTTCATTTAGCAAGTCTTCCTTCTCAAGAAAAAAAATGAAACAAAAGTTCCGGTAATTTCGTTTATATTATAACGGGATGGGTAAAAACATCATAAGGGCACGGACGAACGAACGCAAAATGAACCTGTTGATGTCGCAGGATATACCCCGAGTATAACTTGCAACATGAATAAGGATTGAAGCACAAAAAAACCGCCGGATACATTCCTGCGGAGAATGTACCGGGCGGTTCTGTTATGCTTCTTGCTTCGTTCCAGTATGGTTAATGGTTACAGCATCATGTTGCTCAGCTTGTCCCTAGTCAAGGGCCAGTGATTCATATGCGTCCGTGCTCATAATCCGTTTTGCGCCAACATAACGATTGGCCCAATAGTTTTCACTCAATGCACTGATCGTAACGCCTTTGGAAGAAGAGGAGTGTGCGAACTTTCCATCCCCTACAAAGATACCTACATGAGATACGCCTTTACCTGTTGTATTAAAGAACACCAGATCGCCAGCTCTCATCTCCATGCGGGATACGGAATCGCCCATGTCGAATTGGGAACTGGATTGGCGTGCCAAATCAATACCCAACTTGTCGAATACATACCGTGTAAATCCGGAGCAGTCAAAGCCGTTAAGCGTTGTTCCCCCACTTTTGTATGTAGTTCCCATTGCTGAATCAATTACTGTGTCCATCTTTGAATCTGCGAATGCGCTACCTGCACCAAGTGATAAAGCAAATGTGATGCTAAGTACAGCTGCGGTTAATTTCTTCTTGAACAAGAGATATTCCCCTTCCAACGCCTGCGAGGTTAGCTTAAGGATTCGGTTGAAGGTCCCCTATGATCCCTCTGTAGCAAGATCAATTCACCCATAACTGGTTCCCCCGCTTCCCAGGTGCCAGGAATTTGGCTATGCTAGTTATGCACCTGCGAAATCAAGAAATGACGATTTAATTTTAAGTAGTTACAAATATGAATGTAAAGATTACAAAGTTGTTACTAAAAACTCACTGCGATTATTGTAACAGAGGAGTACGGCTTTGGCAACGTTTAGCAACAAATTTAGCAAAAAAAACCTCGACCTTTGACGGGGAAAGGTTGAGGTTTGCCTATTTATAAGTACATATTAGGCCATGAGTTTAACATGTGATGGTAACAATTTTTAAACTATCTGCTCTCACCTTTGGATATTTTGGACTGCCATAATCGGAAATGGCTGCATATTTTCCACAGACTCAATAGACATCTGGCAAGTGGATACGTCTGTTGTAGTATAAGTCCGGTCAGTCCCGTTAATAACCATGAGGCTGTAGTGAATGCCCCAAAGACGAGCAAGTGTACTCCACCCAGTAGGAGTGAAATGCCGATTACAGCGATGAGATGACGCAGTGCAATCCAGAGTGCTTTGAGGGTACCGTGAGCCCCGCCTTCTCCTTCTGGTGCCGAAACACCGAACTGCATGTAGAGTATGACATGGTGGATGATCCAACCATATACAATCCAGGCAGCAACATAAGGTATACCAGGCAAAAGTAATTGAAGGGAATGAAATCCGTCCATGAGAATCGAGTAGAGCTTCGGTATGAGCCAGTAGGCGGGCAGAAGTATCAATAATGTACGTATGGTGTGGAGCAGCAGCATCGGTTTCCACAGATTTTTGATTCCGCGGACAAAGGGGATGCGCTCTTCTGTAGAATTAAAGTGCTGAAGTGAGTAGAGCAGTCCTGCCTGAATGAGGGGGCTGATCAACATGCGAACCAGCAGCATGCCCCCGAGAATCCAAAGATAACGATGAACCTCTGGATGGGTAGACAGGTTAAGTTGACTTTCCATTTTGAACAAAAGTGTACTCAGCTCCCCGGCATCAGCATCTGGATAGCGCAGGAGTAGTGGGATGACCGCCGATTGTACCATTCGATAGAAGAAATATCCCCAAATGAGTTGATAAAGAAATAAGAGTGCGGCAATGAACATATGCTGACGGACGAGAAACCAGCCTTCACGTATTTTCGCTTTCACCGTTTCCACCTCACCATGACAGACCTCCGAATATGGCTTCTATTAGTTTGGTTACACTCATGCTCCAGCGGGATTTCGCCCGCTCATCCAGTCCGGATTTCAGGAAATTGTTCATATGGCGGTTCTCCAGCACGATCGAGTACAGGGGATCGGTCATGGCCCAGGATACGGGGGATGTGTGAGTTAATTTATACGTGATGCGATCTTCTTTGCCATTCCATTGCTTGGTGAGGATATGCCCGTCTTCAAAAGCAATGCGAACAGGAACGGCGCTGTAGTCACTGCCTTTTTTCGCTATCGTCACGGATGACTCGTACAATGTTTGCCCGTCTTTCTGTACGGGCGTAACACGAATCTTCTCTACAGCAAAGTCAGCCATCCCGTTACCATAGACATATTGGTCAAAATAATCAGACCAGGAAGTGCGGGTCACTTGTTCCACAATTTTCTGAAAATCAGCCGAAGTGGGATGTTTGAAACGGTACTTCTTCACATAGGTAGAGAGAATGCGTTCCATCTTTTTTGTGCCGACTTGATGTTCGATACCAAGCAATACAAGTTTGCCACGTGTATAGACATTGGCTGCATACTCATTCTGTGAATCGAACTTCCAGGATTCTTGTGTTAAAGATGAAGGAGACGTAATCAGTCCCGATTGTACCGGCAGATTCGGAATCAATCCGTATTCCTGCTCCATCAGTTTGTCTTCTGCATAAGAGGTGAACCCCTCATCCAGCCAGGCTTCCTCGAATTCGTTGCTGGCAACCATGCCGTAGAAGTACTGGTGTCCGATCTCGTGGACTACGGTTCGTTCCAGGTCATAACCTGGCGTGGTGTCATCGGCTCCAAAGGCTGTAACTAGCGTAGGGTATTCCATACCTCCAGCGCCGTTCCCCGCTTTGGGTGGAACTACGATGGATAAGGTAGCATAAGGATATGGGCCAAACCATTTGCTATAATTGGCTAGAGCGGCCTTCGCGGCGTAGAAATAACGTTCTTTCAGATCCTGATGAGCTGGGTCCAGATATAACTTGATTCGTACACCAGGCACATTGGGTGCAGAGAAGGGTTCCTCGGCGTACACAAAATCGGGTGAGGCTGCCCAGGCGAAATCATGCACATCATCGGCATAGAATTGATAGACCTTTTCTCCATTCTTCACCACGGCTTGCTGCGTCGGAAATCCGGTAGCAGCAACTTTGTATGTTTCGGGCACCCGAATACGTACACTATATATACCGAAGTCAGCGTAAAACTCTGAATTGCCATGGTACTGGTGCAGATTCCAGCCTTCCGTTGTTCGTCCACGTCTGCCCACAGGTTCATAGGCACTTAATTTGGGAAACCATTGACCTGCCATGACAAAATGATCAGCAGTTCCCATCCGGGCAAAAATCTTTGGCAGATTCACTTCAAATCGGGTGTGGAGTGTGATACTTTCCCCGCCTTTGACGGGTTTGGGCAGGCGTACTTTAATGAGGGTGGTGTCCTTGATATTTCCGTCATCTGGTTGCACATACTGCATCCGGTGCAGCAGAGAGAGCCCGTCCTCCGTTTTCATTTCGGTAATGTTCATGGAGCCATAACCATTGGTAGGCATGACATCACCCCGAAGCTTTCCACCGGATTCCTTCATAAAGGTGGTGTCAGCAGAAGAGAAGGCGTTGGGATACATATGAAAGTAAAGCTCGCTGACGGTTTTTTTACCTGGATGTGTCCAGGTAATCGTCTGAGTCCCTTCCAGTACATTCCCTTCGACCAGTTTTACATCCATGTGATATTCCACAACACGGTTGCTGTACACTTCGGCAGTAGGGGTCTGTACACTTTCTGGAGGTGCTGGCGTTGGGGCTATTGCCTTGGGCTTGCCCGATTCGGGGGCGAGTGCTGGCAATTCGGAATGAGTTGAGCGATTATAACCCAGAGTGATCCATATCCCTCCGGCAAGTACACACAGGGCCAGGGATGCAGTGAGCCAGCTCTTGGCGCGTCGTGGAATCATCGTTAAATACCTCCCGTTGACAAGCATCTACAGCATGTATATGTTTGCAATGGGGCAATTATTAGTTAAAATATTTGTATCAACCCTTGGAGGTTATAAACATGGACCAAAACGAGCAAAACGGCAAAAAACAGATTGCCTTGAATATCGTTAGTGCAAAAAGCAAGCATAAAGGCTTCGGTGCAGGCTCCATTGAGCTGAATAACCTTTCCCCGGTCATTATTGATAATGGCGAAGCCAAAATCGATATCGGTGCGATGCATGCGAAGAGCAAAGTGGAACGCAATATCAAGTTCTCTACCAATCGTGAAGATGTGCCCAACGGACGCCAGGTATGGCTGGTGTGGGTAGCTGTCGATCGCACGGAGGAAGGCCAACTCTATGGTGGAGCAACGGCATGTGAGATGTGGATTGATACGGAAGCAAGACGTGGATGGAAACTGCTGGCGGAACATGTGAATCGCATGGATTATGCCTTGAAGCGTCGGTTCATGCTGGATGAGCTTGGACCTGAAGCTCGAGCTGCACTTAAGACACTGCTGATCTCACACAACGAGGAATGGTGGAATGCTTCTCCAGATGAATTGAAAGAAGCACTCGCCTAAGGCAGATCTTTCAACAAAGTATAAAAGCAAAAAAGCAAAAGGCCCCTTGACCGGAAATTTCGGTTGGGGGTCTTTTGCTTGTGCATTAATTGTATTCATCGATCTGAATAATTATGAGTTTTCATCCGAAGTGAATTTCCAATTGTTCAATACAATTAGGGGTTATAGGTGACGCAACTAAGTCATCGCGCATTTGCGTCATTCTACCCACCAACGTTTGAAATCTCCCCACCAGGAATGTTTCTCTTCCTGTATGCCTTGTTGATTCTGTACCTGACGGGTCTTCTCATCTTCTCCAGAATCCGAATCATCCGTCGTGCCATGGCATACCTCTGTCGGTTCAGTACCATCAATAAAAACTTCCAGCCGTTTCTCTTCACAACCGTTGCCTGCCAGCTTGCCGGATTCCGGGTCAATATAGACACTTACGACATGATCAGGCACGGTGAAAATTTTGGGTGGTACGCTCGCAAGTGCCTGCTCTGTGAACTGGGCAAAGATTGGCGCTGCCCGGCGGCCATCCGAAGTTGAGATGGCTTTGCCTTGGTCGTACCCAACCCATACCGCGGTGGAGAGCTCCGGTGTGAATCCAACGAGCCAGGCATCCGTGTTGGTTGTTCCCGTTTTTCCGGCTACCGGACGTTTGATCGCCTTAGACACCCGGTTACCCGTTCCTCCATTTTCGAAGACACTTTCCATTAAACGAGTCAGGACATAAGCTGCTGCAGGTTCCACGACGGTCTCAGCCTTGGTTTGAGGCGATTCATAGAGTACACGTCCTGCGGCATCTGTTACTTGCAGAATGGCGACAGGTGGCGTCCGTTGTCCACCAGCAGCAATGACGGAAAAGGCCGACGCCATCTCCAGCGGGCTGACAGGTGACGTTCCCAGTGCAAGAGAAGGTACGGCGCTCAGGTTGCTTGTAATGCCGAGGTTTTTTGCCATACTCACAACCTGATCAGGACCGATCTGCATAATGGTGTTCACCGCATAGATATTGTCTGAAGCAGCGATCGCCTGTCTTAGATCAATCTCACCCAGATACTTGTCTCCAAAGTTGCCGGGTTTATAGGTTTTGCGGTCATTGTCATAGTGAAAAAGGGTAGGTTCACTGTTAAATATGGATGCACTGGTGAGCTGCTTGGATTCCAGGGCTGCCAGATACATAATCGGTTTAAACGCCGAACCTGGCTGGCGCGTTGTCGCCAGTACATGGTTAATCTGATTGGTGCGGTAATTCTTGCCGCCCACCATGGCTTTGATGTAGCCCGTCCGAGGGTCGATGGACACCAGCGCTGTCTCCAGCTCGCTTTTGGCATCCATACCCTTGGCTATGGCGTCTTCAGCTGCTTTTTGCACACGCAGATCCAGGGTGGTGTAGATATTCAATCCCCCATGATCCAGCATCGCTTCACTGATTCCCAGCTCTTTGATGGCCAGATTACGGATATAATCGCGGAAATACGGTGCACTTTCCACCGTTTTACGCTCACTTTCGGGTTTGAACGTAAGCATTTTCTCATAAGCTTTATCTGCTTCGGCCTGGGTGATCTTGCCGATATCAGCCATGGCATTCAGCACAATCTTCTGCCGGTCTTTGGCATTCTTCATATGGTTATAGGGTGAATAGTAGGTCGGTCCTTTTGGGATTCCTGCCAGCATGGCGCTCTCTGCGAGGTCCAGCTGTTTGGCTGATTTGCCAAAATACATTCGCGAAGCTGCTTCGATTCCGTACGCACCATGCCCATAATAGATTTCATTCAGATACATCTGCAAAATTTCATCTTTGCTATATTTCATCTCCAATTGCGCCGTGTACATGGCTTCCTTGGCTTTGCGAGTCCATGTTTTCTCATGAGATAGATACAGGTTGCGCGCCAGCTGTTGAGTCAATGTACTCGCACCTTGCGACATCTGCATATGTTCGAGGTTAACGAGCACAGCCCGTCCCATCCCTTGCACGTCGAACCCGTAGTGATTATAGAACTTGCGGTCCTCTACAGCCAGAGTGGCGTTGACGAGATCCGGAGCGATATCCTCCAGTTGAACGGGTACAGAGTCTTTGCCACCTGCGGAGAAGGTAGCGATCACTTCACCTTGACTGTCCAGTAATCTGGAATTCCGATCAGAGTCTGCGAGGGGCAGGCTGGTAGCGTATAGGTACACCAATCCCGCAGCGGTAGCAACCATAGCGAGCACGGCGAGCAGAGACAGGTTTTTAATGAATTTACGTACACGGAACCCGCGTTTGCGGGTCTTTTGATTTGGCTTGGTCATGGAACGGGCTCCTCTCTTTTCTTCCAGTATGGGACTTCATTGGCAGGGATATTCAATTGGGTGCATAAGCAAACAAAATGTAGCCTTTTCGAAGGAAAAACCGTTTTGCAGTATAAACGTCAATCGCGTATAATGCAAAAGGGTAATGAAAAGGTAAGATTCGGCACAAGATACTAAAGCGCGTAAGGACGAACAGACGAATGGTCATTGATTCATTGATTAGTCAGACGCTCTGCACGCTCTGGTCAATTTAATCTATATAATGAAGTGAACCGCGGACCTTTCCCGCAGGCCGGCAATCATAACGCGATATGGCGCCGAACGCTGGACGTGCTTGGGCGAACCGATCATAGTGCACAGCGCTTGGTCGGGTATGGCTGATCATTAACTTTACGGAAAGAAGGTAGAGATTATGGAATTGTGGTTTACGGAGAAACAGACCCCGGTATTCGGGATCACCGCGAAGATTAAGCAGACCTATGTTACAGAGAAAACGGATTTCCAAGATTTGGCCATGGTAGAGACCGAAGAATTCGGTAACATGTTGCTTCTTGATGGCATGGTGATGACGACCGTAAAAGACGAATTCGTATATCACGAAATGGCGGCACATCCTGCGCTGAACACTCACCCGAATCCGAAAAAAGTTCTGGTTGTCGGCGGCGGCGATGGCGGAGTCATTCGTGAAGTCATTAAACATGCTGCTGTAGAAAAAGCTGTTCTCGTCGAAATTGACGGTAAAGTCATTGAATACTCCAAAAAATATTTGCCTGAAATCGCTGGCAAGTTGGACGAGCCTAATGTTGAAGTGCTCGTAAACGACGGCTACATGCATATTATTGAACATAAAAATGAATACGATGTGATCATCGTAGATTCTACGGAGCCTGTAGGCCCGGCTGCTCCATTGTTTGAGCGTGGGTTCTATCAAGGCATCTACGAAGCATTGAAAGAAGACGGAATCTTCGTTGCCCAAACGGACAACCCTTGGTTCAAGGCGGATCTGATCCAGAAGGTGAACAAAGACGTCAAAGAAATCTTCCCGATCGTACATGTGTACGGCTGTAATATTCCGACCTATCCAAGTGGTTTGTGGACATTCACCATGGGTAGCAAGAAACATGACCCGCTTGAAGTGGATGAGACTCAAATCCCGGAGATGGATACCAAGTATTACTCTCCGCGTCTGCACAAAGCAGCATTTGTACTTCCTAAATTCGTGGAAGATTTAACGAAATAAAAGGGGAAATCATTAATGAAACTGGATCAAGCTTATTCAGGAAACGTATTTATTTGCAGCTCTGAGGATTATGAGAACTCGAAAGCGGTTATCTATGGCATGCCGATGGATTACACCGTCAGCTTCCGTCCGGGTTCCCGTTTCGGCCCATCTCATATCCGTCAGGCATCGGTTGGACTTGAAGAGTACAGCCCATATCTCGACAAAAGCATTGTAGACATGACATACTTTGACGCTGGAGATCTGCTTTTGCCTTTCGGTAACGCGGGACGCAGCCTTGAGGTAATTCATGAATACATCGGAAGTCTGCTCGCTGACGACAAATTCCCAGTTGGTCTCGGTGGCGAGCATCTGGTTACTTGGCCAGTCATCCAACAGATGTACAAGAAATACCCGGATCTTATCCTGATTCATATTGATGCACACGCTGACCTTCGTGAAAACTATGAAGGTGAGCCATTGTCCCACTCCACACCAGTGCGTAAAGCAGCTGAGTTGATGGGTGGCAAAAACATCTATCAGTTCGGTATCCGCTCCGGTTCCCGTGAGGAGTTCCAGTATGGTCGCGAGAACATCAACTTCTATCCATTTGAAGTGGCAGCTCCGATGAAGGAAGCTCTTCCGAAGATGGGCAACCGTCCGGTGTATGTGACCATCGACATCGATGTGCTTGATCCGTCAGCAGCACCAGGAACAGGTACAGCAGAAGCGGGCGGTATTACGTCCAAGGAACTGCTTGAAGCCATTCATATGATCGCGGGATCTGATGTAAATGTAGTTGGTTGTGACTTAGTTGAAGTTGCACCAATCTATGATCCAACACAACAGACACAGATTGTAGCTGCGAAGCTGATTCGTGAAATGCTGCTTGGATTCGTGAAATAATCACAGAATAATCGATAAGTATAACGCTCTCTGTCTGCGCGGGTTCAAATATGCGCAGGAGAGGGCGTTTTGTATTGTTAACTTTTGTACAGAGCTGTGCTATACTGACTACATAAGTATTCAGTAGTATATTAATTGATATATTACATTCGTGAAGTATATGGTGATCGGGTTCGGTCATATACTAAAAAAAGCCTTTACCGCTGCCAACGGTAAAGACTCTTAGGACCCGAAAGGCTGTGGATTGCCACGGCGCGCATGAACTAAATAATGCTATTCAAGCGAAACCCACCGTCAGGCTTCCGACCTTATGAGGTGGGTTTTCGCTTGCTACGAAACTTTTTGCGCAACCAACGGTAAAGCTTTCGCCCACTCAGTACAATACTGAGGATCGCAGCAATCCATCGGATTACATCAAGCAACGCCACAAGTTTGACCATCGACGTCACCCCCTTTTGGGAAGCTGCGCCGTGGTCTGGAAAACATCCACCGATATTCAAAAGTCCATAACATTAATTATAGCACGTATGTTCCCTTGCCTCTACCATTTATTTCATGTGTTAGTATGGACTCTCCTCTAACGCAGATATCGTGCCTTGGTATGACTCTATCTTAATATTTATGCTTTTTATTTTTATTAAGTATCAGTTTTGTTATCCTTGCTGTGGTGACGTATCCCATTTAATTTAGAGTACACAATGTTTGGTGATGAACCATCCTTGCCTACATGATCCAATCATGGGTAAAGGTGGTTTTTTTCTTGCAAAATTGTCATCAGGGTTAATTAGATTGTTACGTTAGAACCATCAAATTTGGGTAAAACCATAGAAGGAGGTGTTACGATGACAACCAAGAGTACAATGACATGGAAACGGATTGGTGCACTCGCATTATCGTTAACGCTGGCTTGGGGGATGGGTCCGGTACATACACTATCAGGTGCTAACGCTGCATCCTCACAGGCATGTGGAAAGGGAGATCATGGACTATCTGCTACATTAAAAAAGGGCAGCGGTGTGGAAGAGCAACACCTGCAATTTACGGACATTGATTTTCTTAATGATACGACTGGACGAGCTGGGGGTGAAGGCTTCCTGATCGGTACCTCGAATGCAGGATGTACGTGGCAGTCCATATATACCGGGCAGTGGCAATTCACTCAGCTTGATTTTCCGAATAATGTGAACGGATATGCGCTGGCGCGAGTGAAGGATTCACCTGCAACCTATCTAATCCGTACCCATGATGGGGGATCGCACTGGACGCGGCTTGATACGCCGGGCATTCAATTCAAACGAATCGATTTTCGCAATAAAGATGTAGGTTATGGATATACCTATAATGGTGCATATCAGACGAAGGATGGCGGGGTAACCTGGAGTAAAATGAATACACCTGCCAACACGCGTGCAGCTGCCTTTGCAACAGAGAAACAAGGGTATGCCGTCGTGGTTGTACCTGGATCGGGATATCATCTGAAGCAAACGAGTGATGGCGGCAAGAACTGGACAACCTCTCTTCGAGTTGTCTCAGACACATGGAGCGGAGGGGATCTGTATGCACATGGCCAGCAAGTATGGGCCCTTCTGTATGGTGATGCAGGCATGTCCCAACAATCGTACTCCCTCTATGCGAGCGGTAATCAAGGCAAGAACTGGACCCAAGTATTTGCGCAATCCACAGCAGGGGGAGGTCCTGCACCGGGTACAAACAGTACGGGCAAAGGAAACGGACCAGCCAACCCGGGTGGTCATCCCGGCAACATGGCGTTGATTGGTAATCAGACGGCGTATCTGTCTGCAGGTTCACCCGCAGCTGGCAAAGTGGGTATTGGACGTTCTTATGATAAAGGTTCCACGTGGAAAAATATTGACCTGAAAGATCCGGGATACAGTTCCCGTATCTCGTTCCCATCGGCCAAGACGGGTTGGCTCGTAGTCACAAGTGATAACTCTCCTGCGATCTATCAGACTACGGATGGTGGAACGACGTGGACACAAAAAATGTTGTTGCCTTCAGAGCAGGATTAAGTAGCCTGTTATTCTGAAATAACAATGGAGCAAATCCAAATTAGAAATGAATAAAAATCAATTTGGTATGCCTCTGCATGAATATCTATAACAAACAGGCCTTTTCCTAATCAATTACACAGGAAGAGGCTTGTTTATGTAGAAATAAAAACGGTTGAAACCTACTCCAAAACGAGTTATTGTAAGCGATAACAATACAATTTATGGGGGTTGAAATCATGGTTGATGTTATTCTAAAGGCAGATTCAGATCAAGGATTAATAAATCGCAATATATATGGTCACTTTTCCGAACACTTGGGACGTTGTATTTATGAGGGGCTGTGGGTAGGAGAAGATTCACCCATTCCGAATACAGATGGGATTCGAAATGATGTATTGACGGCCTTGCAGAAGCTTAATATTCCAGTACTTCGCTGGCCAGGCGGTTGTTTTGCCGATGAATATCACTGGAAAGATGGTGTAGGTCCGAAGAGTGAGCGTGCTCGTATGATCAATACACACTGGGGCGGTGTGGAAGAGAACAATCACTTTGGTACACATGAATTCTTGAGATTATGTGAGTTGCTCGGCACGGAGCCATATATCAGTGGTAACCTGGGTAGCGGTACAGTGCAGGAGATGCAGGAATGGGTGGAGTACATCACGTTTGACGGCGAATCCCCGATGGCGAACTGGCGTAAGAGTAACGGTAGGGAAGAACCGTGGAAAATGAAGTATTTTGGCGTGGGAAATGAGAACTGGGGATGCGGCGGAAATATGCGTCCTGAATATTATGCGGATGAATATCGCCGGTATGCTACATATGTACGTAACTATTCCGGGAACGAGATTTATAAAATCGCTTGTGGACCGAACGAAGGTAACTATGAATGGATGGAAGTCCTGATGCGGGAAGCTGCTCGTTTTATGGATGGAATCAGTCTTCATTATTACACCATCCCTACAGGAGAGTGGAACGATAAAGGCGCAGCTACAGGATTTGGTGAGGCTGAATGGTTCACCACCTTGAAAAAGACACTCCATATGGATGAACTGCTGGTGAAACACTCTGAAATCATGGACAAATATGATCCAGAGGGCAGAGTCGGCATTATTGTGGATGAATGGGGCACGTGGTATAACGTTGAGCCAGGAACTAATCCAGGGTTCCTGTATCAACAGAATACGATGCGGGACGCTGTGCTTGCAGGTGTTAACCTGAATATTTTCAACCAACATAATAAACGGGTACACATGGCAAATCTTGCACAGATCGTCAATGTGCTTCAATCGCTTGTGCTCACCGAAGGGGACAAAATGCTCCTGACCCCTACGTATCATGTATTTGATATGTATCAGGTTCATATGGATGCACAACGACTGGATTTGAATTATGATAGCCCAGGATACACATTCGGAGAAGAGACCATTCCGCAGCTCAGCTTATCAGCTTCCCGCAACAAGGATGGGGTCATTCATGTGACAGCTTGTAATCTGAGTCATACCGATGAGTTGGAAGTTGTGTGTCAGCTGGACGCAGCTCAAGCGGCTAAAGTAAACGGGCAGATTCTGCACCATACTGATTTTGGTGCATTCAATACCTTTGAACAGCCGAATCATGTTCAGCCTGTGGCGTGGGATGGAATCACACTGGAGAATAACACACTGCGTTTTGTCCTTCCACCAGCATCGGTTGGGGTGCTCGCTGTCGAGGGTTAATGCATGAAAAGGCAGGAACCTTGCAAGGGCTGTAATGATCAGTACGATGTGAAGATTAGCGATGCCAAAATGGCCAGACTTGTGGAGATTGCCTCGCGTTCGCGTCCGACGGTACAGGATGAGGAATATGAACGTCGGCTATCCATCTGCTTTGCTTGTCCGGGATTGCAATATGGCACAACTTGTCGGCATTGTGGTTGTCTCGTACAGGTGCGAGCGAAGCTGAGTGAGTCGACATGTCCTTTTCCTTATGAATCGCAATGGGCCTGATCGGATGAACGAATCTTATTATAATGAAGCAAAAGGGAGTTGCACTTTACAGGTGCGGCTCTTCTTTTTTGGCTTGATGAGGAAAAAACTCTGAATTTGGATTTGAATTGAGCGAGGGAACTGGATATAGTTATACAGTAGAGTGTAGGATAGCGAGCTATCCGGGAATATGAGCGCGTATAGCGACACAATAATACGGGAAGGGCTGTTCTCACCAGCCGTGCCTGATTTTGCGTCGCCTCGAATATAATGGAGGTTAACATTCATGTCGAACATGCGACCGGTACACATCCGGCTGCACAGCCGTTATGAAGGTGAAGATGTGCTGCAGGAAATGCAGGGTGAAGCCGTGTTAAAAGGGTCTGTTCTTTATGTTCGTTATGAAGAACCTCAGGTTGGACCTGAGGGAGGTACAACCCGTACAACATTGAAGCTGGGCGGACAATCCATCAAGATTATACGTCATGGTGAGGTGGAATCGGAGCAGACTTTTGAATTGAATCGGAAGCTTCCTGGTTTCTACCGATCACCATACATGTCGTTTGCCCTGTCCACGCATACACAGAAGCTGGAGCTTTCTATTCAGGGATTGAGCGCACGCGCAGCGTGGAGCTACGACTTTTACCGCTTTGATGAAGAATCCGGACATTTCGCGATTAGTTTGCATATACAGGAGGAACCAATTTCATGACACGTAATCCACTAGATACGATTAACGAACGGGTAAGCACGGCCATCGGTAACGCCATTGTGGCTGCCGGAATTGTTACGCAGGAAGAATTGCCAGCCATCACATTGGAAGTGCCGCGTGAGAAGACACACGGGGACTTGGCGACCAATGCTGCCATGCAGCTGACCAAGATTGCCAAGCGCAATCCGCGTCAGATTGCTGAAGAGATCATTGCCAATCTGAATCTGGCTGAAGCAGGAATCGAGAAGGCTGAAATTGCTGGTCCAGGATTCATTAACTTCAAATTGGACAAGAGTTACCTTTACCCAGTACTTGGGCTTGTGCAGGAGCAGGGTAATGATTACGGAAGAATTAACATCGGAGAAGGACGCAAAGTCGAGATGGAGTTTGTCAGTGCCAACCCGACAGGCAGTTTGCATCTGGGTCATGCCCGTGGAGCAGCTGTAGGTGATGCACTATGTAACATCCTTGACTACGCAGGATATGATGTAACCCGTGAATACTACATTAATGATGCAGGTAATCAGGTGTTTAATCTGGCTCGTTCCATTGAAGCTCGTTATCTGCAAGAGCTGGGTCAGGATGCAGAGATGCCTGAAGACGGTTATCACGGTGAAGATATCAAAGGATTCGCCAAGCAGCTTGTTGCTGAAAAGGGTGATGAATTGCTGTCCATGCATCCGGGTGACCGTGCGGCTTATTTCCGTGACTTTGGTCTGGAGAAGGAACTGGACAAGATCAAACGTGACTTGAATCGCTTCCGTGTTAACTTTGACATCTGGTTCAGCGAAACTTCCCTGTACGACAACGGAGAAGTGCTACGAGTGCTTGATGAATTGCGTGACCGCAATGAGATCTATGAGCAAGACGGAGCAACTTGGTTGAAAACGATGCAGTACGGTGACGACAAAGAACGTGTATTGATCAAGAACGATGGCACGTATACTTACCTGACGCCAGATATTGCTTATCACCGCGACAAATATGCTCGTGGATACGACACGATGATCAACATCTGGGGTGCCGATCACCATGGATATATTCCACGGATGAAAGCGGCGATGCAAGCACTGGGTAATGACCCTGAGAAACTGGTGGTCTTGATTGCACAGATGGTGAGCTTATTCCAGAACGGTGAAAAAGTGAAGATGTCCAAGCGTACAGGTAAAGCTGTAACGATGGAAGACCTGATGGATGAAGTCGGCATTGATGCGATCCGTTACTTCTTCACAATGCGCAGCATGGACTCCCATCTGGACTTTGACATGGACCTTGCGATATCGACATCCAATGAGAATCCGGTATTCTACGTACAATACGCGCATGCACGTGTATGCAGCGTATACCGTCAGGCTGAAGAACAAGGTATTGAACTGCTGCCACTGGCACAGATTGACCTGTCCAAGCTGACAACAGAGCACGAGTATGACCTTCTCCGCAAAATGGGAGAGCTGCCTGAGGAAATCTCGGCAGCAGCAACAGGATATGCGCCTCATCGTATCATCCGTTATGTATACGAGCTGGCATCCCTGTTCCACAGCTACTACCGTGCAGAACGTGTCATTACGGAAGACGCGCAGCAAACTCAAGCACGTCTGGCACTGATCGGTGCTGTACGTACCGTTATCGCAACAGCGCTTCGTCTGGTAGGCGTAACCGCTCCTGACAAAATGTAAATTCCAGGCTCGCGGCCTATCCGCCGCTCTGCCTAAGGCAAAAAGTCTCCATGTCCACGTTGAGTGCCTTCAACGTGGTACATGGAGACTTTTTTTTGTTGTCTACCCTGAGTTGAAGAAAACGAAATGCCTGGCCCATCCAAGGCACACTAGCCTGCTCTGACATCACATTGGACGTAACCTAGGGTCTCAGTCGCTACGTAATACTCCCTCGTGCGTACTGCCTGGGCCGAGCTACTGCGTTTCGCCACGAGCCTCAATCAAGTTCTGCTGACGGCTGACCGACTGGTTCACTCCCCGCCCTCCTGCATTAGCTTCAGGGCATCAATCTCACCACCACGCACCTTGCTCTTTGATGTGGTAGTCTTGCGAGCGCGTAGCGGGATCGTAGCACGTTTGACGAGTGTCTTGATTTCACTAGGGGATAACCCCGGATGTTTGGAGAGCAGCAAGGCGATAGCGCCACTCACATGGGACGTCGCCATGGATGTACCGCTCATCTCGTGATGTTTGCCTTGTACCCAGGAGGAGACAATTTTATCACCGGGTGCATAGACATCCACATATGCGCCACGATTGCTGAAGGATGCAATACGTCTGTTTTTGTCGGTTGCTCCAACAGATATGGTCTGGGGATACCGTGCAGGGTAATCAATACTGCGGCGTTTGCCGTCATTTCCTGACGAAGCAACAATGACGATTCCGGCATGATACGCACGGTTGACAACGTCAAGAAGCGCCTTGCTGCGTGTTTTCATGCCAAAGCTCATATTGATGATATCGACCTTGTTGCGCACACACCAGTCGATGCCAAGTACAATATCGGATACATAAGCCGATCCGTTGTGGTCAAATGCTTTCACCGGATAGATCAGGGAGCGTGGAGCTACACCAATCATGCCTGCGGTACTGTTGGCAGCAGCGATGGTCCCTGCAATGTGGGTGCCGTGCCCGTTATCATCATGAGGAAGCAGGCTGCGGTTTAACAGATTGATTCCGCGTGCCAGAGAATAACGAAGATCAGGATGATGATAATCAGCACCTGTATCAATCACACCGATTTTAATCCGGTGTCCGGTAGACACAGACCATACTTTGGGCGCCCGAATCTGCTTCACTCCCCAGGGTATGCCTTGAGCATTGCTTGGTTTGCTGTGGAGTGCGGTGGCATGAAGGGAGATGGGAACGTCTGCTTCAATCGTAATTTCATCCCCATAGCGGTATAGCTCCTCCGGGCGTTGGACTGGAGCAATAATGGAACGAGCCAGTCGCGAGGAACGGACAGCCCCAAGGTCGGTGAATTCATTCCGCATTCGAGACAATTCTACGAGACAGGCCTCGTACTGCTGCGGTTTGGCAAATCGGATCAAATATCGCCCTCCCTGTTCTGGTTCAGGGCGTCGCATTCCGTCAATCAATTGATGCAATAAACCAGTATAGTCCATAATGGGCAGCCCCCTTCGGGATGAACATGCTGAGGTATTCTATGAATGCGCTCATCCCGCCGCATGGGGAACTTGCCCTTTTTTTACAAAAACACATTCTCTTCGTGTCAAAACGGGCGCAGGGACATATGATGGATGGAGAGCTAGAGGGCTCTTGCGGGGAACCTGGTGAGGAGTAATCCTCCAAGGGTATACAGTCAGAAGGCGGAGGGGACTCCGTCTTTTTTATTATGGAGTTGTCTCTTTGGCAAAAGAGGATATTCCTGTGGGTTTGATGTCACTTCACGTTTAATATGTGGACATATTGTTGCTGCTCTTCGCATTTGCGTCACATCCATACATAAAAACTTGCTTTTTAACGCTAAATAGGTTTTACTTAGGTTTGTTAATGGATATGTTATACGTAACAGTCCAGTTCGTAGGGGTTAAAAAGTGAATTTTGTGTGAGAGGAAGTGTCTGCAGTGAGTACCTCGCTCAATTTGAAAATTGATAAAGAAAAGGTAAGAGAGATCCCTTTGGTGGACCTTGCCTTTATGGTGCTGAAGGCGGCTAATACGCCGTATTACTATCGTGACTTAATGAATGAGGTAGCGAAGCAGCGCGGAATGACTGATGAAGAAATCAACGAGTTTATCGCCCAGCTATATACCGAGATTAATATCGATGGCCGTTTTGCTTGCGTCGGTACAAGTCTGTGGGGCTTGAAGCGCTGGTATCCGGTAGCTGGAACAGAAGATTCCATGACGGGTGCGAAGCGTCCGCGTATCATCAACGATGAAGACGATGATCTGGAAGATGAAGACTTCGGTGAAGAAGAAGACAGCTATAGCAGCGATGAAGACTTCGACAGCACGGATAAAGACGAAGAAGAAGACGAAGAAGAGGAAGAAGAAGACGACATCTTTGACGAAGAAGACAGCGAAGAAGAAGTGCTGGTTGAAGATGACGATCTGGAAGATGAAGACCTCGAAGAAGACGAAGAAGAGTCCGAAAACGAGGATGAATTTGACGACGATTCTGATAATCGGTAGTCATTTTTGACGTCTATAATTTACCCGTTTCCCCGGAATAGTCAGCCTTGACAGCAGACGGGGTAACGGGTAAACTATTGCATGGGCTTATGAATGAGCGACAATATATTTATGTTTTTTATAGAAGGTGCCCCGTCCTGCGGGAGTACTTTTTTTTGTATTTTTAGAGGCATAATTTTGCAAAATGATTTTTTTCCGTATGCTCCCGGCCAACATTTCGTGGCCCGTTTTTGTATATCAAAAACACCAAATGGAATGAAGGCCATCGGAATATTTGCACCATTTTTTGCTGTAGAACAACGTGTATTTAAACCGTCTTCGCAGAAAGAGCAGTTCGCAGATGCAGGGAATTTCTGCCATTGCTCTTTTTAACGATGATTACCTGGGAAACAGGTTACGATAACACCATATATCGCCTGAATTTCTGTACTTATATTAGGAGGGTAATAACAGTGACAAAGTATATTTTCGTGACGGGCGGAGTTGTGTCCTCCCTGGGCAAAGGGATTACGGCTGCTTCTCTGGGCAGATTGCTGAAAAACAGAGGGCTTAAGGTAACGATCCAGAAATTTGATCCATATATTAACATCGACCCGGGAACAATGAGTCCTTATCAGCACGGCGAGGTTTTTGTAACGGATGATGGCGCGGAAACGGATCTGGACCTTGGCCACTATGAACGTTTTATTGACATCAATCTCTCCAAAAACAGCAACGTCACGACTGGTAAAGTATACTCTTCCGTCATCAGCAAAGAGCGGCGCGGGGAATATCTGGGCGGAACGGTACAAGTTATCCCACACATTACGAACGAGATCAAAGAGCGCGTATTCCGCGCTGGACGTGAAGCGGGTTCGGATGTGGTTATTACGGAAATTGGTGGAACAGTGGGCGACATTGAGAGTTTGCCTTTCCTGGAAGCTATCCGTCAAATCAAGAGTGATGTAGGTCGCGACAATGTGATGTACATCCACGTAACACTTATTCCTTATATCAAAGCAGCTGGTGAAGTGAAAACAAAACCAACGCAACATAGTGTTAAGGAATTACGCAGCATCGGTATTCAACCGAATGTGATTGTATGCCGTACGGAGTATGAATTGTCTAAAGACATGAAAGCCAAGATCGCTCTCTTCTGCGACATTGATGAGAATGCTGTGGTTGAATGTCGTGATGCAGACACGTTGTATCAAGTACCTCTGAACCTGCGTGAAGAAGGCTTGGATGAGATCGTGGTAAATCACCTGAAACTGACTACTCCTGCACCGGATATGAGCGAGTGGGAAGGGCTGGTTGACCGGATCAACAAGTTGGAGCATACAGTTGAGATCGCTATTGTTGGTAAATATGTAGCGTTGCATGATGCATACCTGAGTGTTGTTGAGTCGTTGTCTCATGCAGGATTTGCATCCAATGCTGATGTGAAAATTCGCTGGGTTCCTTCTGAAGATATTACGGATGAGAATGTAGGCGACCTGTTACATGGTATTGGGGGTATCCTTGTCCCTGGCGGATTCGGAGATCGTGGTATTGAAGGTAAAGTATCGGCAATCCGTTATGCTCGTGAGCAACAAATTCCGTTCTTCGGTATTTGCTTGGGTATGCAGGTTTCCGTTATTGAGTATGCACGTTCCATCGTTGGTTTGAATGGTGCGAACAGTTCCGAGATTAACCCGGCTACGGAATTCCCGGTGATCGATCTGTTGCCTGAGCAAAAAGATATCGAGAATCTGGGTGGCACGATGCGTCTGGGTCTGTATCCTTGTAAGCTTCAGGAAGGTTCTTTGGCGATGGCTTGTTATGATGACGAGCTGGTGTATGAGAGACACCGTCACCGGTATGAGTTCAACAATGAATACCGTGAAACGATCGAAAAAGCAGGACTGGTTATCTCGGGTACATCCCCGGATGGACGTCTGGTTGAGATCGTGGAACTTCCAGGACACCCATGGTTCCTGGCGGTACAATTCCATCCGGAATTCACTTCCCGTCCGAACCGTCCGCAACCATTGTTCCGTGAGTTTGTAAAAGCTTCTCTGGAGAATGCGCAGAAGTAATACATGGTTTTATTGTTTTAACGTAATAGATATTGGGGATGTTCCTGGCAACCATAGCGGATGCCGGAACGTCCTTTTTTTGCGTAAAGAGCAGGTGGGAATGCTTTTTTGTCATTTTGTGAAGGTAGCAGGATTTTAATGGAAGAGGTAGAATACTTATCATGACGACTATGGGATAGTTATCCAGATTCGAAGATGTGCATGCTTTCCTAATTCTAGGAGGTTACAGAGTGGAAGATAAAAAAGTTTTGATTGTTGATGACCAGAATGGTATTCGAATCCTGTTAATGGAAGTGTTCAGCAGTGAGGGGTATAACACGTTTCAAGCACCCAACGGCAAGGTTGCTCTGGAGATTGTGAATAATGACAAGCCTGACCTGGTATTGCTCGATATGAAGATTCCTGGGATGGACGGTCTGGAAATCTTGAAGCATATTAAAGAAATTGATCCGGGTATCAAGGTGATCATGATGACTGCTTATGGTGAACTGGACATGATTAAGGAAGCCACGGATCTCGGAGCGCTCATGCACTTTACGAAACCGTTTGATATCGACGAGATGCGAGTGGCTGTGAATATGCAACTTCGCAACGGTACCGCCAATAAATGCAGCTGAATCCTGTTGATACAGGATTTTTTTGCGTGTGGAGAACATAGAAGGTACTTGGTGGGAAAATGAGGTATTTCACTCCTTCATCCGGGGAATATTGGAAATGGGGAAGTTAGAAAGCGGTGTCTATGAAAACTGTGCTGCAAAGCACAGCATTTTTGCAAATGCTTGTTTAGTATTTGACATGGGATGTGGTATAATAAGCCCGTATGTGATTTCGGCTAAAAACCATAGACACAACCCAAACCCCTAGGAGGATTGAAACCATGCCATTAGTATCTATGACAGACATGTTGAACAAAGCACTTGAAGGAAAATATGCAGTTGGTCAATACAACATCAATAACCTTGAGTGGACTCAAGCGATTCTTGGTGCTGCTGAAGAAGAGAAATCCCCAGTAATCTTGGGTGTATCCGAAGGCGCAGCACGTCACATTGGTGGCTTCTACACTGTAGTTAAAATGGTAGAAGGACTCATTCACGACATGAAAATCACTGTTCCAGTTGCAATTCACCTGGACCACGGTTCAAGCTTCGACAAGTGTAAAGAAGCGATCGACGCTGGATTCACATCCGTAATGATCGACGGTTCCCACCACTCTATCGATGAGAACATCGAAATGACTAAAAAAGTTGTTGAATATGCACACGCTAAAGGCGTTTCTGTAGAAGCTGAAGTAGGTACTGTAGGCGGACAAGAAGACGACGTTATCGGCGGTATCATGTACGCTGACCTGAACGAGTGTATCCGTATCGTTAAAGAAACAGGTATCGATACATTGGCACCAGCTCTTGGTTCCGTACACGGTCCTTACCATGGCGAGCCTAACTTGGGCTTTAAAGAAATGGAAGAAGTTCGTGACGCGGTACAAGTTCCACTCGTATTGCACGGTGGTACAGGTATTCCTAAACACGACATCGACAAAGCCATTTCCCTGGGTACGTCCAAAATCAACGTAAACACAGAGAACCAAATTGCTTTTGCAAGAGTGGTTCGTGAAGTGCTTGCAGCTAAACCAGACGCTTACGATCCACGTACATTCATCGTACCAGGCCGTGAAGCAATTAAAGAAACCGTTAAAGGTAAAATCCGCGAGTTTGGTTCTAACAACAAAGCGTAATTTATCTTTACCAGTTCCATACTGTGAAATGGAAAAACACCGCCTAGCCGGTGTCTTTCCATTTTCACACCTTATTTCTACATCGGAAGCCAACAGCACGTATTGCCGTTCATCGGCTGCAAAACACGTAGGGGGACATTAAGCTTTATGGAAAAATTGATGATTAGTGGCGGACGTCCGTTACAGGGAACTGTAACTATAAGCGGCGCCAAGAACAGCGCCATTGCGCTTATTCCTGCAGCATTGCTTGCCGAGTCAGAAGTCGTGTTGGACAACCTGCCGCTTTTGAGTGACGTGGCGGTTTATGCAGAAATTTTGGAGGAACTCGGAGCACATGTGACTTGGGAAGGCAGTCAGATGAAGATTGACCCTTCTGACATCAAATCCATTCCTATGCCGAATGGTCCCGTGAAGAAGCTTCGTGCTTCGTATTATATGATGGGTGCATTGCTAGGGCGTTTCAAAGAAGCGACCATAGGTTTACCAGGGGGCTGTAATTTTGAGCCTCGTCCAATTGATCAACATATCAAAGGGTTTGAAGCGCTTGGCGCAACCGTAACAAACGAACATGGCTCCATTCATTTGCATGCTAAAGAGCTGCGCGGAGCAAAAATCTATCTTGATGTAAGCAGTGTCGGCGCAACCATTAATATCATGCTGGCGGCTACTCGTGCCAAAGGCTCTACAATTATCGAAAACGCGGCTAAAGAGCCTGAGATTATAGATGTAGCAACACTTCTGAATTCCATGGGTGCCAGCATCAAGGGTGCAGGTACCGAAACGATCCGTATTGAAGGGGTCTCGGAGCTTAAAGGCTGCCGTCATTCCATCATTCCGGACCGTATCCAAGCAGGTACGTATATGATCGCTGCAGCGGCGACGCGCGGAGATGTTCTGATTGACAATGTGATTCCCAAACATCTGGAAGCTTTAACGGCAAAGCTGCTGGAAATGGGTGTTGGCATTGAGGAATTGGATGAAAGTATACGTGTCATTGGTAAACCAAGCTATAACCATGTGGACGTGAAAGCACTTGTATATCCTGGTTTCCCAACGGATCTACAGTCACCCATGACCAGTGTTTTGACACAGGCAACCGGTGTGAGCGTCCTGAGCGACTTTGTATACAGTAATCGATTCAAGCATGTGCCTGAGTTGGTGCGGATGGGTGCAAAGATTCGAGTAGAAGGACGGTCAGCGATTATTGAAGGCAGTGCATTAAACGCGGCCAAAGTAAAAGCATCCGATCTTCGCGCTGGAGCAGCGCTGGTGATTGCAGGTCTCACCGTCAGTGAAGGTGTGACTGAAGTAACGGGGGTCGAATATATCGACCGCGGTTATGATCATCTGGTGACTAATCTGCGCCTGCTCGGTGCAGATGTATGGCGGGAAACTGATTAATAGGAAGCATTATGCATGATTCAGTCCTACACATGTTTATTTTAACTGAACTGCATATCTTTTTGATGATTAGGTAAACCTGTTTTAATAGAGTTCTCAGTCTCTCCGGCATAAGACGAAATGTTTCTGTTTCCTTTACCGGAGGGTCTTTTTTTGAAATAAACTTCATATGGCTGTAAGAACATCATTTCTCATCCCCAACCCCCGGTTTTGTTTGAACTGCGCTCCATAGCCGGTCTATCCGGATTGATCGCCTCAATGCATCGTTCACTCAATAGCGGATCTTGCCGAATGTTGGCCATCCCACCCGGAAACTTACACTCAAAGACAAGTATTTGCATTATAACGGTTACATTCCGTACAATGGACAGAAGAGATTGTGGCAGATGCTGCGCTCTATAGCCGGAACATCTAGCGAAACTATCCATTTCACACGGACTTATTAATTGAATAGGTGGTTATTATATGGATCTACAAATTTCCGATTTGGAAGAAATGAAACTAACGGACCTCTACAAACTGGCCAAAAAATATCAGATACCTTACTATGGTACGTTAAAAAAGAAAGAATTAATCTTTGCTATACTACGTGCACAAGCTGAACAGAGCGGCCTGATGTTCATGCAAGGCGTACTCGAGATTTTACCTGAAGGTTACGGATTCTTAAGACCTATCAACTACTTGCCAAGTACGGAAGACATCTACATCTCAGCTTCTCAGATTCGCAAGTTTGACCTAAGAACAGGTGACCTCGTATCAGGTAAGTGTAGAACGCCTAAGGAAAACGAGAGATACTTCGGTTTGTTGCAAGTCAACGCTGTAAATGGTGAGAATCCATCGGCGGCTGCAGAGCGACTTCACTTCCCGGCACTAACCCCACTGTATCCGCAGAAAAAACTGGTTCTCGAAACATCCCCCAACCATTTGTCCACACGCATTATGGATGTGCTCGCCCCGGTAGGATTGGGACAGCGCGGATTGATCGTAGCACCTCCCAAAGCGGGTAAAACGCTTCTCCTCAAAGAAATTGCCAACAGCATCTCAACTAACAATCCTGAAATTGAACTGTTTGTCCTGTTGATTGATGAACGTCCAGAGGAAGTAACGGATATGTCGCGTTCGGTAAAAGGGGAAGTTGTGGCTTCGACATTTGATGAACTGCCTGAGAATCATATCAAGGTGGCGGAATTGGTGCTTGAGCGTGCGCTTCGTCTGGTTGAGGCCAAAAAAGATGTTGTTATCCTGCTGGATAGCATTACGCGTCTTGCCCGTGCATATAACCTGGTTATTCCACCATCCGGTCGTACACTTAGTGGTGGTATTGATCCAGCTGCGTTCCATCGTCCGAAACGTTTCTTCGGTTCTGCCCGGAATGTGGAAGAAGGCGGAAGCTTGACCATCCTAGCAACGGCATTAATTGATACCGGTTCACGTATGGATGACGTCATTTATGAAGAGTTTAAGGGTACAGGTAATATGGAGCTGCATCTGGACCGTCGTCTGGCAGAGCGCCGCATATTCCCGGCGATCGACATTCGTCGTTCGGGTACACGTCGTGAAGAAGTGTTGCTTAGCAAGGAAGAGTTGGATACAATCTGGGCAATTCGTAAAAACATGAATGATTCCCATGACTTTGTTGAAGGATTCCTGAAAAAACTTCGTAACAGTAAGACAAATGCAGAGTTTTTGGCGGCATTTGATTCGGCTGGTAATAGCCCGACAAGCAATTCGGGTACAACAACAACCCGTCGCTCACCTAGACAGACAGCAACGTCAGGTACATCGACGTAAGCGTCGTTTGACTAATCACTTTCTTTTTGCAGCATTGCTGTAAATGTTACAATACACTCGTCGTTAGGTTTAACCCATTAGATGTGAGGAGAACATCATGTATTTAGTATACGCAGATGAAAAAGGTAATGTATTTGATCATCCTTCCCTGTACGGGCTTGCCCGCAGTGGAGATATGATCGTTGAGATTATGGAAGATGAACTCATCCCTTTGCCAGAGGGTGCAACGTTGGTTGGACTCCCGAGCACCCGGCCCATTGGTATGGACCCGGATACCGGTGAGATGCTGCCAATGCCAACGGACACACAGGCTGTAGGTGCTTTGCTTCCACAGGGATTCACTCGTTTGTGTCTCCCTGGATACGTGAAGACGGATAAGGAGTATAAGTTGCCTTTGTTCGGTTATTCCGCAGTAGTCTGGAAAGATGGCGGTTTCTATGTCACCGCTTCGAAGTCGGATAGTCCTGAAAAATGGAATCCACTCAACTGTGATCGTGACGATGTACGTTCCGGGGTCAAACGATTGACGGAGCAATACCCCGAGAACCGTCTTTACACCCATCTATCCAACTGTGCGCTTGGATATGAATGTCTAACTTCATCAAACACGTTCCTGAATCGTTGGGAAGGTGGAGTGCCGGTATCCTATTCTTGCAATGCGGGCTGTTTCGGGTGTATCTCCGAGCAACCGGATGATAGCGGTTTTGTTTCCCCGCAGACACGTATGAACTTCCGACCACGTGTGGATGAGATTGTGGAGGTTATGCTAGAACACTTGAAGACGCCGGAGTCCATCATTAGTTTTGGACAAGGTTGTGAAGGGGAGCCTTCCACGCAGGCCAAGCTGATTATTGAAGCGATTCGCGAAGTGCGTTCCGTAACGGACATGGGGTATATCAACATTAATACCAATGCCGGTCTGAATGATCACATTAGAGGTATTGTAGATGCTGGATTGGATCTGATGCGCGTAAGTACAATTAGTGCACTGGATGACCATTATAACGCCTACTATAAACCACGTGGTTATACCTTAGCCAATGTTGAGAAGTCGATGAAATACGCAGCGCAGCAGGGTGTATACACGTCCATTAACTATCTGATCTTCCCAGGCGTAACAGATCGTGAAGAAGAGATTGAGGCGATGATTGAGTTTGCGAGAAGAACCGATCTACGCTTGATTCAGATGCGTAATCTCAATATTGATCCAGAGAGCTATCTGGAACTAATCCCTCCTGCTCAAGGTGATATCTTGGGCATGAAGCAGATGATTGAGATTTTTGAAGACGAGTTGCCTGGTGTTGTGATCGGATCGTATACCCATGTTCCACCCGCTGGAATGGCACGTCCAAAACGGTTGATTACCTCTTAACAATAATGGATTGCAACAGGCACAAGGTCGTGTTATAATCTCAGGGTTGTGCCATTTACTCTGGGTCCGCTTGAGGCTCAGGGCGGAAAGAGGTGAAAGGTAATGAAAGAAGCAATTCATCCTAATTACACGATTGGTCAAGTATCTTGCGCTTGCGGGAATACTTTTGAGACAGGTTCGGTTAAAGACGGACTTCGTGTAGAGATTTGCTCCGCGTGCCACCCGTTCTTCACAGGTAAACAGAAGTTTATCGATGCTGGCGGCCGTGTTGATCGTTTCAAAAAGAAATACGGAATCTAATTGGACAATTCTTGGAGTTGTCTGCTAATTGCATCCAACACACCCCTGCTGATCTGGCAGGGGTTTTTATATGTTATATGTAAGCAAAGTCGCATTCACGTTCCTCTGGTTGCAATTTGGATAACCTTACGTTATACTATTTCTTACCGTGCTAGATGGGGAGGTAGCGGTGCCCTGTAACTCGCAATCCGCTATAGCGAGGTTGAATTCCTGCTAGAGGTTTTGCCGATGTGAGGTTTGGTCCCTAAACGTGGTGTTGACGGTTGGGTCCTCCGCAATGAGTACTCATGAACCTGGTCAGGTCCGGAAGGAAGCAGCCATAAGTGAGATCACTCTTGTGCCGGAGGGTTGCCTAGCCCGAGCTATTGTTCAGGGGTGCCACTTGGATCGCAAATATCGATAGCAGGTGCACGGCTTACCTTTTAAATGTAGAGACCTTTGCAGTTGTATGTATGCAGAGGTCTTTTTGATATGTCTTAATAAACCACGCATGAATGAGTCAGATAAAGTTTGGATTCACCCTAGAATATAGTATAATAGGGGAACGACAAAGGACTCGAATGCGAAGTGGAAGGAAGGTAACGCATCATGGAGCATATCGCGTTATACCGGGCTTGGCGTCCCCAGTCGTTTCAAGATATGGTGGGGCAACAGCATATTATTCAGACCTTGCAGAACGCGATTCGTGAACAGCGGACTTCCCATGCCTACTTATTTAGCGGGCCCAGAGGAACGGGAAAGACAAGTGCCGCCAAGATTTTGGCCAAAGCTGTGAACTGCGAACGTGGACCTGCGCCTGAACCTTGTAACGAGTGTGAAGCTTGCCGCAGAATTACGACTGGCGCTGTAATGGATGTGCAAGAGATTGATGCTGCATCCAATCGGGGCGTTGAAGAAATCCGTGATCTTCGGGAAAAGGTTAAATATGCGCCAACCGAAGTCCGGCAGAAAGTCTATATTATTGATGAAGTGCACATGCTGACAACGGAGGCATTCAATGCTTTGCTCAAAACATTGGAAGAGCCACCACCACATGTGATGTTTATTTTGGCAACAACGGAACCGCACCGCCTTCCGGCTACTATTATATCGCGCTGTCAGCGATTTGATTTTCGCCGGGTATCCCTGGAAGAGCAGACAGCAAGACTTACACTGATCTGTGAACAGGAAGGTATGGAAGCTGACCAGGATGCGCTCCAATACATTGCCCGTTTATCGGACGGTGGAATGAGGGATGCGCTTAGTGTGCTGGATCAGATCTCTTCATTTACGGATGGACGAGTAACGTACCAGCAGGTTATGGACATGACGGGTGGAATTGCTTCAGAGCAATTTGCCAAACTGGCTGCTTCGCTGCTCAAAGGTGATGTTGGTCATATTTTGCAGATGATTGAAGGTTTCATGCATGAAGGAAAGAGTGCAGACAAGTGCATGGAGAATTTACTGTATTATTTCCGTGATTTGCTTATGATTAAGATGGTACCTGATGCAGATAAACTGACGGACCGGGTACTTAATCCGGAGTCTTTCCGTGATATGGCGGAGTCATTCACCAGGGAACAACTATTCCACATGATCGACACCCTTAATCGGTACCAGAGTGAAATGAAATATGCAGTACAACCACAGACATTATTTGAAGTTGCATTGCTTAAACTGTGTAGTATTCCAGCTCAAGGTGAGGCTTCTGTTCAGGTGGGAGCTTCAGCTCATGCAGCACCTGCTGATGGGGGAGAGATCAACCGCTTGAAGCAGCAGCTTGCTGAGTTGGAGAAGAAGTTGGATCGTGCACTAAAAAGTGGGTTGTCTGGTGGAGAAGGTGCATCGAGCGCTCCATCGCGTCCGGCAACAAGAGCTCCTGTATCGAGAGGCAACTCGCCTGCGAAGCTTCCTGCACAGTTGGATCAGTATGTTGCGCGAAAGGGAGCCCCTGAGTTCGCGGAGATCAGCAAAAAATGGAGCCAGATCCTGCAACGAGTGAAGGAAGAGAGGGTTACCGTTCACGCCTGGTTTGTGGATGGTGAGCCGGTATCATTGCTTGAAGACAATGTTTTGGTTGCTTTTAAAAACAACATTCACCGTGAAACAACGGAGAAGCAGGCTAACCGTGAAGTCATTGAGCGGGTGTTGTCCGAACAGCTTGGGCGTCCTGCACGATTGGTGACGATGATGCTCAAAGATTGGACCGGAGCAATGGAGGGAGCTTCTGAAGCGCCAAAGGAGGACTTTAAGCTTGAACCTGAGCATGAAGACGGCGGTTCAGGCAACAAACAGCCTTGGATTGATGAAGCCATCCAGCTCTTTGGTGAGGACCTTGTAGTGATCAAAGAATAATGCGCATAGCGCGATAACCATAACAAAGGAGATGAACAATTATGAACAACATGAACCAAATGATGAAACAAGTGAAGAAAATGCAGGAGCAAATGCTGAAAGCACAAGAGGAACTGGCGGACAAAACAGTCCAAGGTACTTCTGGTGGCGGTGTAGTGACGGCTGAAGTTAACGGACACAAGAAATTGCTTGCTATCACGATCAAACCTGAAGCGGTAGATCCGGAAGATGTTGAAATGTTGCAGGATCTCGTTATGACAGCTGTTAACGATGCAATGGCCAAAGCCGATGAGATTGCCAACAAGGATATGGGCAAGTTCACAGGCGGCATGAATATTCCGGGATTATTTTAATTAAAAAATTGATCCTGTCAAAGGAGACACAATCGATTGTATTATCCCGAACCAATAGCCAAGCTGATTGATGCCTTCACCCGGTTGCCGGGTGTGGGTCCCAAGACGGCAGCGCGTTTAGCTTTTCATGTGCTTAACATGAAGGAAGATGACGTTATCGATTTTGCCAAAGCGCTCGTAAGTGTGAAGCGTAATCTTCATTATTGTTCTGTATGTTGTAATATCACAGATACGGACCCGTGTCGCATCTGTCAGGATAAGTCCAGGGATGTCTCTGTAATCTGTGTAGTTCAGGATTCGAAAGATCTGGTGGCCATGGAGCGCACCAAGGAATTCGATGGGTACTATCATGTGTTACAGGGCGCGATTTCACCTATGGAGGGAATTGGCCCAGACGATATTCGTTTGAAGGAACTCCTGGTTCGATTAAGTGATGAACGTATAAAAGAGATCATCTTGGCAACGAACCCCAACATTGAGGGTGAGGCTACAGCGATGTACATCTCCCGCTTGGTGCGTCCGTTTGAGATCAGTGTGACTCGTATTGCGCATGGATTGCCTGTAGGTGGCGATCTTGAGTATGCGGATGAAGTTACCCTTTCCAAAGCGTTGGAAGGGCGCAGGGAGATGCGTTAGTGTGATCAATTTGTATTACGCAGCGGATTTCCTTGGAAACTTCGGATGCTAAATAAGTTTCGATATGCAAAGAGAGCCTTAGGGCTCTCTTTTTTTATGGAGAAAATGAATGCCCGAGTTCTAAGTTTGTCCTTTCCCTGATAAGTATGAGAATATGCTGTGCTGATCAGGAGGGGGAGAGATTATGTTTTTGTGGCGAAATACACGGAACTCGGTAGAGAAACACAACAGAATGTTGAAGGAACTTGAGGCGGATCAGATCTATGCAGATATTCAGATGGCTAAGCAGGAATGGGAACGGGCTATGAGACAGTTTGAAGATGCACAGGGGCAGGATGAGATTGATTATGCTATTTATGTATTGGAGGCAGCTGAGCGGAAGTACCAGATCCACTTGAGAAGAGCAAAGCGAGCCAGAGCTAATGATGATGTTACATCACAGCAAGGGGTTAGTATGTAGAGTCACGTTTACATTAAACACGGAGGTGTAACATATGAAGAGTATCATACTGGGGAGTGTATTGGTTATATCGTTACTGGGGCTTATCGTTATTTTATTCAGAAAGCGGATAGGGTTATCGTTTTTCACGTCATTTGGAATTCATCTGGTGCTGGCTGCAGTGGGGATATATATCGTGAATTATTCCGGCTGGATTACAGGAACCTACATCCCGCTGAACCCTGCAACGATAGGGACTGTAACTGTTTTGGGATTGCCAGGTGTGGGGCTATTATTAGGGCTGAAAATTTCTTTGTTCGGATAGTTGACTCGCAGGATATTTATATGGTACATTATATCTCGTTGCTTTGCTTGCTTGGTTAGATGTTTTAGATGAAATGAAGGAGTTCATTACGAACTTTGAAAAAGAATTTCAAAAAAACACTTGACCAAAACAAACGAAGTATGATATATTATAAAAGTCGCCGCTGAGAGAAAATGGTGACGAAAAAACGAGTTTGATCTTTGAAAACTGAACAACGAGTGAGTAAACATTCTGCTTGCAGAATGAACGCGAAAGTTTGAGACAAGCCTTGGCTTGAATCGACTGGAGCACAAATGAGATTTTTAATCTCGTCAGATTCAAAATGAGCTTATCGCTCTTTTCAATACTTTATTGGAGAGTTTGATCCTGGCTCAGGACGAACGCTGGCGGCATGCCTAATACATGCAAGTCGAGCGGACTTGAAGAGAAGCTTGCTTCTCTGATGGTTAGCGGCGGACGGGTGAGTAACACGTAGGCAACCTGCCCTCAAGTTTGGGACAACTACCGGAAACGGTAGCTAATACCGAATAGTTGTTTTCTTCGCCTGAAGGAAACTGGAAAGACGGAGCAATCTGTCACTTGGGGATGGGCCTGCGGCGCATTAGCTAGTTGGTGAGGTAACGGCTCACCAAGGCGACGATGCGTAGCCGACCTGAGAGGGTGATCGGCCACACTGGGACTGAGACACGGCCCAGACTCCTACGGGAGGCAGCAGTAGGGAATCTTCCGCAATGGGCGAAAGCCTGACGGAGCAATGCCGCGTGAGTGATGAAGGTTTTCGGATCGTAAAGCTCTGTTGCCAGGGAAGAACGCTTGGGAGAGTAACTGCTCTCAAGGTGACGGTACCTGAGAAGAAAGCCCCGGCTAACTACGTGCCAGCAGCCGCGGTAATACGTAGGGGGCAAGCGTTGTCCGGAATTATTGGGCGTAAAGCGCGCGCAGGCGGTCATTTAAGTCTGGTGTTTAATCCCGGGGCTCAACCCCGGATCGCACTGGAAACTGGGTGACTTGAGTGCAGAAGAGGAGAGTGGAATTCCACGTGTAGCGGTGAAATGCGTAGATATGTGGAGGAACACCAGTGGCGAAGGCGACTCTCTGGGCTGTAACTGACGCTGAGGCGCGAAAGCGTGGGGAGCAAACAGGATTAGATACCCTGGTAGTCCACGCCGTAAACGATGAGTGCTAGGTGTTAGGGGTTTCGATACCCTTGGTGCCGAAGTTAACACATTAAGCACTCCGCCTGGGGAGTACGGTCGCAAGACTGAAACTCAAAGGAATTGACGGGGACCCGCACAAGCAGTGGAGTATGTGGTTTAATTCGAAGCAACGCGAAGAACCTTACCAGGTCTTGACATCCCTCTGATCGATGCAGAGATGTATCTTTCCTTCGGGACAGAGGAGACAGGTGGTGCATGGTTGTCGTCAGCTCGTGTCGTGAGATGTTGGGTTAAGTCCCGCAACGAGCGCAACCCTTATATTTAGTTGCCAGCACTTCGGGTGGGCACTCTAGATAGACTGCCGGTGACAAACCGGAGGAAGGTGGGGATGACGTCAAATCATCATGCCCCTTATGACCTGGGCTACACACGTACTACAATGGCCGGTACAACGGGCTGCGAAATCGCGAGATGGAGCCAATCCCAACAAAGCCGGTCTCAGTTCGGATTGCAGGCTGCAACTCGCCTGCATGAAGTCGGAATTGCTAGTAATCGCGGATCAGCATGCCGCGGTGAATACGTTCCCGGGTCTTGTACACACCGCCCGTCACACCACGAGAGTTTATAACACCCGAAGTCGGTGGGGTAACCGCAAGGAGCCAGCCGCCGAAGGTGGGATAGATGATTGGGGTGAAGTCGTAACAAGGTAGCCGTATCGGAAGGTGCGGCTGGATCACCTCCTTTCTATGGAGAATCGTTTCCTGCAACGGAAACATTCAAATACAAAATCTAGCCAGGTCGGCTAGTTACTCACTCGTTGCTCAGTTTTGAGAGCTCAAACTCTCAAACGTTTGGTGGCGATAGCGAAGGGGTTCCACACGTTCCCATCCCGAACACGACCGTTAAGCCCTTCAGCGTCAATGGTACTTGGACCGCAGGGTCCTGGGAGAGTAGAACGCCGCCAAGCGTAACCCATTTTGGGTTCAAATAGTATATATATTGTGGGCCCTTAGCTCAGTTGGTTAGAGCGCACCTCTGATAAGGGTGAGGCCGGTGGTTCGAGTCCACCAGGGCCCACCATCTATACCTTTAAACTTTATATGGGGCCATAGCTCAGCTGGGAGAGCGCCTGCCTTGCAAGCAGGAGGTCAGCGGTTCGATCCCGCTTGGCTCCACCAAAAATGTTTTACAAGTTTGTTCTTTGAAAACTAGATATCGAAACGAAACAAACGCGAATTAGAACATTCCTTTAAGCTGATCTTGTGTAAACAAGTGAAGTGTTTATAAAGGTAGTTAAATTGCTTTTGTGATGGTATTGAATGGGAGCGACTTTTGGCTTTGCGCAAGCAAAACAAGGGAAGCGAGCAGTCAAAACCGGAGCAAAATGGTTAAGCTACTAAGAGCACACGGAGGATGCCTAGGCGCTAGGAGCCGATGAAGGACGTGGCGAACAACGAAACTGCCTCGGGGAGCTGTAAGCAAGCTTTGATCCGGGGGTGTCCGAATGGGGAAACCCAGCTGGGGTAATTTCCAGTTACTCACAACTGAATACATAGGTTGTGCAGAGGCATACCAGGGGAACTGAAACATCTAAGTACCCTGAGGAAGAGAAAACAATAGTGATTCCGTCAGTAGCGGCGAGCGAACGCGGAGAAGCCCAAACCAGAGAGCTTGCTCTTTGGGGTTGTGGGACGTCTCACATGGAGTTACAAAGGAACCGGTTAAGCGAAGAGGTCTGGAAAGGCCCGCCAAAGAAGGTAAAAGCCCTGTAGTTGAAAGTCTGTTCCCTCCGAGACGGATCCCGAGTAGTGCGGGGCACGTGAAACCCCGTATGAATCCGGCAGGACCATCTGCCAAGGCTAAATACTTCCTAGCGACCGATAGTGAAGCAGTACCGTGAGGGAAAGGTGAAAAGCACCCCGGAAGGGGAGTGAAATAGAACCTGAAACCGTGTGCTTACAAAAAGTCAGAGCCCGTTTTAGGGGTGATGGCGTGCCTTTTGTAGAATGAACCGGCGAGTTACGTTCCCGTGCAAGGTTAAGGTGAAGAGCCGGAGCCGCAGCGAAAGCGAGTCTGAATAGGGCGATGTAGTACGTGGACGTAGACCCGAAACCGGGTGATCTACCCCTGTCCAGGGTGAAGGTGCGGTAACACGCACTGGAGGCCCGAACCCACGCATGTTGAAAAATGCGGGGATGAGGTGGGGGTAGCGGAGAAATTCCAATCGAACTCGGAGATAGCTGGTTCTCCCCGAAATAGCTTTAGGGCTAGCCTCGGAAAACAGAGTCGTGGAGGTAGAGCACTGATTGGGTGCGGGGCCCGCAAGGGTTACCAAGCTCAGTCAAACTCCGAATGCCATAGACTTACTTCCGGGAGTCAGACAGTGAGTGCTAAGATCCATTGTCAAAAGGGAAACAGCCCAGACCATCAGCTAAGGTCCCCAAGTGTGTGTTAAGTGGGAAAGGATGTGGAGTTGCACAGACAACCAGGATGTTGGCTTAGAAGCAGCCACCATTGAAAGAGTGCGTAATAGCTCACTGGTCGAGTGACTCTGCGCCGAAAATGTAACGGGGCTAAACACACCACCGAAGCTATGGCTTGATGCTTTGCATCAGGGGTAGGGGAGCGTTGTATAAGGGTTGAAGGTGTACCGTAAGGAGCGCTGGACATTATACAAGTGAGAATGCCGGTATGAGTAACGAAAAGATCAGTGAGAATCTGATCCGCCGAAAGCCTAAGGGTTCCTGAGGAAGGCTCGTCCGCTCAGGGTAAGTCGGGACCTAAGGCGAGGCCGAAAGGCGTAGTCGAAGGACAACAGGTCGAAATTCCTGTACCACCGTAAGCCGTTATGAGCAATGGGGGGACGCAGTAGGGTAGTGACGCGGACTGATGGATGTCCGTCTAAGCAGTAAGGCTGATGTGTAGGCAAATCCGCACATTGTAAGGCTGAGCTGTGATGGGGAGCGAAAATTGTAGTAGCGAAGGTCATGATCTCACACTGCCAAGAAAAGCCTCTAGCCAGGTGATGGTGCCCGTACCGCAAACCGACACAGGTAGGCGAGAAGAGTATTCTAAGGCGCGCGGAAGAACTCTCGTTAAGGAACTCGGCAAAATGACCCCGTAACTTCGGGAGAAGGGGTGCCCCGGTAGTGTGAATAGCACGAGGGGGCCGCAGTGAAAAGGCCCAAGCGACTGTTTAGCAAAAACACAGGTCTGTGCGAAGCCGTAAGGCGAAGTATACGGGCTGACGCCTGCCCGGTGCTGGAAGGTTAAGGGGAGTGGTTAGGAGCAATCCGAAGCTGTGAACCGAAGCCCCAGTAAACGGCGGCCGTAACTATAACGGTCCTAAGGTAGCGAAATTCCTTGTCAGGTAAATTCTGACCCGCACGAATGGCGTAACGACTTGGGCGCTGTCTCAACGAGAGATCCGGTGAAATTTTAATACCTGTGAAGATGCAGGTTACCCGCGACAAGACGGAAAGACCCCATGGAGCTTTACTGCAGCTTGATATTGAATTTGGGTACGATCTGTACAGGATAGGTGGGAGCCTTTGAAACGTGAGCGCCAGCTTGCGTGGAGGCAACGTTGGGATACCACCCTGATCGTATCTAGGTTCTAACCTGGTACCGTAATCCGGTGCGGGGACAGTGTCAGGTGGGCAGTTTGACTGGGGCGGTCGCCTCCTAAAGAGTAACGGAGGCGCCCAAAGGTTCCCTCAGAATGGTTGGAAATCATTCGAAGAGTGCAAAGGCATAAGGGAGCTTGACTGCGAGACCTACAAGTCGAGCAGGGACGAAAGTCGGGCTTAGTGATCCGGTGGTACCGCATGGAAGGGCCATCGCTCAACGGATAAAAGCTACCCTGGGGATAACAGGCTTATCTCCCCCAAGAGTCCACATCGACGGGGAGGTTTGGCACCTCGATGTCGGCTCATCGCATCCTGGGGCTGAAGTAGGTCCCAAGGGTTGGGCTGTTCGCCCATTAAAGCGGTACGCGAGCTGGGTTCAGAACGTCGTGAGACAGTTCGGTCCCTATCTGTCGTGGGCGTAGGAAATTTGAGAGGAGCTGTCCTTAGTACGAGAGGACCGGGATGGACGTACCGCTGGTGTACCAGTTGTTCCGCCAGGAGCACCGCTGGGTAGCTATGTACGGACGGGATAAACGCTGAAAGCATCTAAGCGTGAAGCCCCCCTCAAGATGAGATTTCCCAGTATGTAAGACCCCTTGAAGACGACGAGGTAGATAGGCTGGGGGTGGAAGTGCAGCAATGCATGGAGCTGACCAGTACTAATCGGTCGAGGGCTTATCCAATAGCAAGTGATAAATCGCATGTTTCGTTTCGAATCTAGTTTTCAGGGAGCAATCCTTGAATGATGTTGATGATTGTTATTTGGAGAGATACCCAAGTGGCTATAAGGGGACCCTCTGCTAAGGGGTTAGACTGCGTAAGCGGTGCGAGGGTTCGAATCCCTCTCTCTCCGCCATCTTTACCTAAAGATGGACAAGCAATCAAGACACAATTAATATGGCGGTGTAGCTCAGCTGGCTAGAGCGTACGGTTCATACCCGTAAGGTCGGGGGTTCGATCCCCTCCGCCGCTACCATATTACCCAGGAGGCTTAGCTCAGCTGGGAGAGCATCTGCCTTACAAGCAGAGGGTCGGGGGTTCGATCCCCTCAGCCTCCACCATATACGCCGGTGTAGCTCAACTGGTAGAGCAACTGACTTGTAATCAGTAGGTTGGGGGTTCAAGTCCTCTCGCCGGCACCATTAATGCCTGGAACCGTGGTGTAGTTGGCCTAACATGCCTGCCTGTCACGCAGGAGATCGCGGGTTCGAATCCCGTCGGTTCCGCCATTAATCCTAAAAATTAAATATGGCTCGGTAGCTCAGTCGGTAGAGCAGAGGACTGAAAATCCTCGTGTCGGCGGTTCGATTCCGTCCCGAGCCACCTTTAATCCCTGGAGGATTAGCGAAGTGGCCAAACGCATCAGACTGTAAATCTGCTCCCGTACGGGTTCGGTGGTTCGAATCCATCATCCTCCACCAGTTTTATGAGTCATTAGCTCAGTTGGTAGAGCACCTGACTTTTAATCAGGGTGTCGAAGGTTCGAGCCCTTCATGACTCATCTTTAAGAAAAGAGTGATTGATCATTAATTTGATTAGTCGCTCTTTTTTGTTATGTGATTTTAGCTCAATATGGATATTTATTAATGCTGGGCAAGATATGATAAACTAATAGAAAACATGCAGAGTGGTGACGTTCATTATATGAAGCTCATACCTGATCTAAAACAGCAAATTGAAGTCATTATAGGCACAACTTTGGACGAATATGAAATTACAATAGCAGAATGGATGCAATCCGTTGTGAATCTGGTTGGTCGACATGAAAATTCAGAGACCTTTGGTGATGAGGGTGAGCGTCAGGAGTTATCTGATCAATCTGCATCTCCAATTTCCGATGTGATCAGTTTGAATACAGGAAAGCGTATATTTTTTAAGGTTCGAATGAATGAGCAAGAAGAGACCGTCGTGTGTTGGGGATGCCCTGCAAAATCTATTACCGTGGAAACACGACAATTGATTGAGCTTTTAATCCGTACTAACACGACTCTACCCGATGAGGTACAACCTGTTGTATATGAGAATGATAGGGAGCAGTATTTGACTGAATTGGGTCTCTGGCTTAAAGAGCAGATCGAAGAACCAACCAAGCAGGAATCTGAAGCGGTTCCTGATCGCTTTGTGGTACCCGCAGGATTAAATGCTGAGAAGATTCTGTTCTTGCTGCAAGGGGATACACCGGATGCACATCGTTTACGATCCAAGGAACTCAACAAGTTGCTTGAGAGTTACTTTGGCGAGGAAATTGTCTTGATTCCTCTGGGGGAGCAAGAGTGGATTTTCATGGGTGATAAAGAAATTGTTACAGAAGAAGCCGAGGAAGATACAACGGAGGCCAAAAAGGATTCACTGAACGCTTTTTGTCTGGGGTTGCATGAATTGGTTGCCAGTGAGTGGGCTGGGGTGTTCCATCTGTCTGCATCTCTGCCATGCATTCCTGCGCAACAACTTGTATCGGTCACAACTCTTCTTAGAGAAAGTGTACACTTAGGGAGAGCATTCCATGTTACGCAGCATATTCATCTCCCATGGGATCTTCACCTGGAGCGGTTGGTTGCGAGCATTCCAGATGATCAACGTATACGTTTTATAAAGGAAACTGGCAAAGACACGGTTATCTTCAATGACAGTGAGACACTTGCTACGCTGGAGACCTTTTTTAGCCTGGACTGTAATGTCAGCGAGACAGCGAAACGACTTTTCATTCATCGTAATACGTTGGTTTATCGTCTGGACAAGATAAAACAGGAGATTGGTTACGATGTGAGGCACTTCGAAAGTGCTGTTCTAGTGCAGTTTTTACTACTAATGTACAAAGTGACGAAAAAGCATTGATATTTTTGTGCAGTTTGCGAATAGTCAAACCTCACGTAGATAGGGTATTATAAAAATACAAATTGTATTCGATTACAAAATGATCTCTGAGGAGGCAACAATCATGGCTGGAGTACGTTTAGAGCATATTTTCAAAAAATACCCGGGTTCTGATAAAGCAACTGTAGTTGACATTAACCTGGACATTAAAGATAAAGAATTTCTGGTACTGGTAGGTCCGTCCGGTTGTGGTAAATCAACAACACTGCGTATGATCGCAGGCCTTGAGGAAATTTCTGAAGGTAAACTCTATATCGGTGACCGTGTCGTTAATGATGTTGCACCTAAAGACCGCGATATCGCGATGGTATTCCAATCCTATGCCTTGTATCCGCATATGAGCGTATATCAAAACATGGCGTTTGGTTTGAAATTGCGTAAGGTTAAAAAAGATGAGATCGACAAACGTGTACGTGAAGCAGCTAAAATCCTGGATATCGAACATTTGCTTGAGCGTAAACCTAAGGCATTGTCCGGTGGTCAACGTCAACGTGTCGCTTTGGGACGTGCGATTGTCCGTGATCCACAAGTGTTCTTGATGGATGAGCCTCTCTCCAACTTGGATGCCAAACTGCGTGGTCAAATGCGTGCAGAGATTACTAAACTTGCGAAACGTTTGGAAACAACTGTTATCTACGTAACGCATGACCAGATCGAAGCTATGACGATGGGTGATCGGATCGTTGTTATGAAGGATGGTATCATCCAACAAGCAGCTTCTCCGGAAGAGTTGTATAACCTGCCGGCTAACCTGTTCGTAGCTGGTTTCATCGGTTCCCCGACAATGAACTTTATCTCGGGTAAACTGGCTGAGCAAGGTGCTAACCTTCACTTTATTGCTCCAGGCGTGGACGTTGAAATCCCGCAAGGTAAAGCACAAGTGTTGAAATCTAGAGGATACATTGGCAAAGAAGTGATTCTGGGTGTTCGTCCAGAAGACATTCACGAAGAGCCAGTATTCCTGGAAGCATCCCCGAACTCCGTATTCTCTACACATGTAGATGTTACAGAGAACCTGGGTCACGAAATGCTCCTCTACTTGAGCGGTGTTGGTAACGATACAACGATCGCACGTGTAGACGGACGTTCTAACACTCGTGATGGTTCCACAGTTAAAATGGCCATCGACATGAACAAGGTTCATATCTTTGACAAAGAGACTGAAGTGAATGTACTTCTTCAAGACTAATATTACTGGGATTCCTCGGTGACGATGGAACCTGACAGTTAATGCAATTATACATTGTAATGAGAGCCCCTTCCGTTATTGCTGGAAGGGGCTCTTTTAAGATTATTGGAATTATAAGTTTCGGCGGAGTTGAAGGATTAATAATCGCAAGAAAAACAGCCGCTAAACCACGAGTGTAGTATCCTAGAAGGTGCTTCGATCAGAAGACTTTTCTTACCAATGGTTGTCGGAGGCTGCGATTGCATTCATCCCGGAATTCATTTAAGATTATTTGAAGGTCTGTCTTCATATATTTGAGAGAATCGACTGTTGGAAGGGTATGCAGTCTGTACCCCATGTTGTGAATGCGCTAATAATGGAAATAACTGATACACGATCTGATGTACATAGAGGGACAGCTAATGCTGAAAGGAAGAGACAAATGGCGAAAAAAGTGAAAGTATCTGAACTGGTGCAGCAATTTCAGTTGGAGGTTGTTTCTGGATCTCACGGATTGAAAAGAGTCATTACGGTAGATGACCTGAACCGTCCTGGTCTGGAAATGGCCGGTTATTTTGAATACCATCCACAAGAACGGGTACAGCTGCTTGGAAGAACGGAGTTAGCTTTCTTTGCAATGTTACCTGAGCAAGAGCGACGTGATCGTATGCAACGTCTTTGTACGGAAGAGACACCTTGTATCGTTGTCACGCGTGGACTGGAAGTTCCACAAGAACTGATTGATATCAGTGAAGAGCAGAATCTGGCTGTACTTCGCAGCAATATGGCTACAACGATTCTATCCAGCCGGATCACGGGATTCCTGGAAAAGAAATTGGCACCAACAGCAACCATTCACGGTGTACTTTGTGATGTCTATGGCGTAGGTATGCTGATCACAGGTAGTAGCGGTATTGGTAAGAGTGAAACAGCACTTGAACTGGTGAAACGTGGACACCGACTGATTGCCGATGATGCGGTAGAGATCCGCCAAACGTCAGATTTTCAGTTGCACGGTACTGCACCTGAATTGATCCGCCACTTGCTCGAAATTCGAGGTGTCGGTATTATCAACGTCATGACATTGTTCGGAGCTGGTGCGGTTCGGAATAACAAACGGATTACTTTGGTTGTACGTCTGGAAGCATGGCAGCAGGATAAACAATATGATCGTCTGGGTCTGGATGAAGAGACTACACGTATCATTGATACGGATGTACCTCTCGTTACGATTCCTGTTCGTCCGGGACGGAACTTGGCGGTTATTATTGAAGTGGCAGGTATGAACTATCGTCTGAAACAGATGGGTCTTAATGCTGCACTGCAATTCACAAACAAGCTGACAGCAACCATCTCGGAAGATATGGAAGACATGGATTAAGAAATATTTTATACAAGGAAATGAAGATAAATGGTTGACATGTACTGCTTCTCTTAAGGCGCAGTGTATGCCAACCATTCGTCATGCGTGCGATTGATTGAATAAATAGGAGTGTGAATGAATGGATACATTATTACTGTTGAACCCGATTGCGTTCTCTATTGGAGCGTTAAAGGTTCACTGGTACGGGCTTATTCTTGGTGCCGCGGCACTTATAGGACTCCTGCTCGTGATCCGGGAGGGCAAACGATACAATATTCCACAGGAAGTGTTCATGGATATGGTCCTGCTGGGTGTGCCTTCTGCCATCATTGGTGCCCGCATCTACTACGTCGCATTTAAGTGGGAAGATTATAAGGATAATTTCTGGGATGTCTTTAAAATATGGAATGGCGGTATAGCCATCTATGGTGCACTTATTGGTGCTATTATCTGTGCAGTTATTTTCTTCCGTCGTAAAGGGTATAACTTCTGGCGTATGGCCGATATCTGTGCGCCTGGACTGCTCGTTGGACAGTTGATCGGACGCTGGGGGAACTTTGTGAATCAGGAAGCCTACGGCGGTCCTGTGGAAGAATCGTTTTTGAGAGACAAGCTTCATCTGCCGGACTTTATTGTGAATCAAATGAACGTAGAAGGCGTATTCCACCATCCTGCGTTTTTGTATGAATCGATGTGGAGTCTCGTTGGTCTGGTCTTGCTGTTGGTTCTGCGTCGTCAGAAGTTCCTGCGTTCAGGTGAACTGTTCATGTCTTATTTCATCTGGTACTCAATCGGTCGTTTCTTCATTGAAGCTTTACGTACAGACAGTCTTGGCTTCCAGGCTCCGCAATGGGTTGCTTCATTAGTGAACGGGCTGTGGTCTCCAATGACTGCAATGGGCTTTGAACAAGGATATCTTGATCCTGCTTATGGTAATGTAAGAATCTCGCAACTGCTCGCGATTGGCATTATTATTGTTGCTGTTGTATTCATTGTGGTGAGAAGAGTGACAGGTAAAGCAGTTGTTCGTTATAGTGATCCGATTGTATCGTCCAAAGTTACCTCAGATGATATGGAGCATACAGGAACAGTTGCTGGCAAAGAGAGTAAGGTAACACCTCCAGCCAAAGATGATCCGAAGCAAGTTGATGATAAAAAGGAGTAATGCAACATGATTGACACGGTATTGTTTGACCTGGACGGAACGATTATTGATACCAATGAGTTGATTATCAGCTCATTCCAGCATGTTATGGGGGGATGGGAGCATTCAGCTCCATGGACTCGGGAACAGATCATTCCACATATGGGTGGCACACTGGAGCAGCAAATGCGTACCTTCTCTGGCCAGGAGGAAGTCTCCGAGTACGTGAAAGGTTACCGTGCTTATAATGATATCCATCATGAAGCGATGGTTAGACCTTTTCCACATGTCATTGAGGTAGTAGAGGCGCTTCATCAGGCTGGCATTGTGATGGGTGTGGTCACAACCAAAATTCGTCCATCTACATTAAAGGTACTGGAACGTTTTGACCTACTAAAGTATATGAAGACGATTGTAACAGTGACCGATGTGACGAATCCGAAGCCACATGCTGAACCGGTACTGAAAGCCGTGACGGAACTAGGTGCAGATCCTGCCAAAACGTTAATGGTGGGTGACAGTCCGGTGGATATCCAATCGGCACAAAATGCGGGCGCTCTTTCGGCGGGGGTTGCATGGTCTCTTAAAGGGGAAACAATCCTGAACGGATATGGACCCGACCATATGTTGCATGACATGAGAGACTTGTTGAAACTCATCCGTATTGAAACTGAAACGGGACGTTCATGAGAAAAGTAACCCGCTATCCGGTAGAGGACCAGAATGCACTTTGGCATATCTACAAGACAGTGAGTCCGTGGAAGGGCGTTCGTAATTTTATCTGGATCCAGTTGTCGCGCTATTGTCCGATCCTATCGGTGAAGAATTGGATTTACCGCCGAATGCTCGGTATGAAGGTGGGAAAACACACAGCCTTTGGCCTGATGGTGATGGTCGATGTGTTTTTTCCAGAGAAAATAACGGTCGGCGAAAACTCGGTCATCGGTTACAACACAACGATTCTCGCTCATGAGTATCTCATTAAGGAGTACAGGCTCGGTGAGGTGATTATCGGGGAAAATGTACTGATTGGTGCTAACACAACGATTCTGCCCGGGGTAACTATAGGAGATGGAGCCGTTGTGGCTGCTGGAGCAGTCGTACATAAGGATGTTGCACCAGGAGCTTTTGTTGGAGGCAATCCACTGCGTGATTTATCCCGCGTGGCAGCTTCTACGGAAGAAACTGTCTTTAACACGGATGATTCTTCTCAGGGTAGTGTGCATTGAGTCAATAAAGTAATGAATGAAGATGGATTGAAGTAAAAAGCTGCTTATGGCAGCTTTTTTCGTATATAAATACCGATTGGCGAGCGTAACGGTGTGTATATAAAACGATATATCGATCCAAGGGCAATCAAGCTTTGGTATTGTTGACGGTAGTGCGGATTTCATGTTATCATATCCCATATCCTTTAGTTTGTTAGCACTTTACCATGTGAAAGTATTCTTGGAGAAATGAAGCATGATAAGGATTGAACTAAACCAATAGTTGAAGGCTTATGCGATAATACTGTGATTCAGGTTTATAAGATAGAATGGGGATTTACACTACATAAATCCTGTTGAAATAGAACGAGTGCAACTCTTAAATTACTGACTCGGGGTGAATATTACCAATGTCCAAACCAAAAGGTTTTGAAAAACCGACCGGATTCCGCGACTATACACCACATGTAGTATCCAAACTGCGGACGATTGAACGCAATGTACTGGAATGTATGGAACGCTGGGGTTACCGTCAGATCATCACACCAACGATTGAATATTACGATACGGTAGGTGTGGCAAGCTCTACATCAGATCGTAAATTATTTAAATTGCTAAACAGTCGGGGAACCACACTGGTACTCAGATCGGATCTAACGGCTCCAATTGCACGCGTCGTTTCATCCATGCTCAAAGATGAGCAGTTGCCACTGCGTCTGTCCTATCATGCGAACGTATTCCGTTCTATTGAAGAGGAAGCTGGGCGTGAGGCTGAATTCTTTCAGACGGGCGTGGAGCTGGTTGGAGACGACTCACCTGAGGCGGATGCAGAAGTTGTTGCGCTTGCGATTGCCTCTTTGCAGGCAGCGGGAGTGTCTTCTTTTAAAATAGCGATGGGCCATATGGGATTCCTGAACGGATTACTGGAGGAAGTGATTCCAGGCCAGACCGCTGAGCAGGAGCAATTGAAGGAAGGGCTGCTCGGACGTGATTATGTCGGCTATCGTCAGTCGATTGAAGCATTGAATCTGGAACCGAAGTTGAAAGAACAGCTTGAAGCAATCCTTCGTCTGCGCGGTGGCAAGGAAGTATGCACACATGCGGTAGAGCTAAGTTCAAGTGCTGAAGCAGCACAGTCGATTGCACATCTGTGTGCCGTATTCGAAGTGTTGGAAGCGTACGGTGTATCCGAGCATGTGCTGATTGATCTGACGATGATCGGTGATTTCTCCTATTATACGGGCATGACCTTTGAAGGCTATGCAGCCGAACTGGGATCTCCGGTATGTAGCGGTGGACGGTATGATAATCTGTTACAACAGTTTGGTCGTTCATTGCCAGCTACAGGATTTGCACTGAAAACGAACCGTATTATTGATGGAGTTCATGGCATTACCATTGAAGAGAAAAAACCGGTACTTATCCAATATACCCCGAAACGTCGGGCTGAGGCACTAACAGAAGCGGCAAGATTACGCAGTATGGGACAAAATGTAGTGACACTCCTTCTTCCTGAAGACGTGTCTGGGGCAAGTGCCGTATCGGTTGAAGCAAGAACCGCTCAGGCTGAGCAGGTTATTACTTACGGATCTGAAGAAGGAGGACGCTGAGATGTCGGATATTCTGAAGGTGGCCATGCCGAAGGGCCGAATCTATAAAAAAGCCTCCAAATTGTTTCGTGAAGCGGGGCTGGATATTCCAGAAGACGTAGACGATACACGCAGATTGGTCATCGAAGTGCCGGAAGCGGGAATGGAATTCATTATGGCGAAGCCAGTAGATGTTCCAACGTATGTGGAGTACGGTGTTGCCGATATCGGAATTGTTGGTAAAGACGTGCTGCTGGAGGAAGATCGGGATGTGTACGAACTGTTAAATCTGGGAATCGCTCAGTGCCGTATGTCTGTGATCGGACTTCCAGACTGGAAGCCAGGCATCCAGCAACGTGTTGCAACGAAGTATCCAAGGATTGCTTCACAGTATTTCCGGGAGCAGGGGCAGCAGGTCGAGGTGATCAAGCTGAATGGTTCCATTGAGCTTGCGCCTTTGATTGGTCTGGCAGACCGGATTGTCGATCTGGTGGAGACAGGTCAGACACTGCGCGAGAACGGATTAGTGGAGATGACAGGCATACTGGACATCACCAGCCGTCTTATCGCCAATCGGGTAAGTTATCGGATGAAAAATGCACGAATTCAGGCCTTGTGTGATGCACTTCAACAGGTCATTCCGGCATCGAATGAGATTTCTGCGGGAAGCCTTCGGGGATAAATTAATGCGTTGGAAACATAGATGAGAAACATACAAAGCAGAAGCAGAAGCAAAAGTAAGAGTAAGAGACACGACAAGGAAATGAATCGGCCATGAATAGGCAGGCACTACAGGGGATAAGGAGGTTGTACGTATGAAAATTGTACCTGCACGGGAGTTTGATCTGAAGCGGGAAGTGGAGTATGGCACGCCGGAGCAAAATGAAACGGTACGGCGTATTGTCAGCGACATTCGCCGTGAGGGTGATGCGGCACTGCTGCGTTACACGGAGCAGCTGGACCGCACGAAGCTGACGGCCGCTGAATTGCGCGTGCCGCAGGAAGAGCTGCAGGCGGCTTATGCAGCCGTGGAGCCATCCTTTGTGACGGCGATCCGGCAAGCCGCCGCCAACATTCGTGCGTTTCATGAGAAACAGAAACGCAACTCGTGGATGGATTGGCAGCCGGACGGCAGCCTGCTGGGCCAGGTCATCCGACCGCTGAAGCGGGTCGGGGTCTATGTACCTGGCGGCAAAGCAGCGTATCCATCGTCTGTGCTGATGAATGTGATTCCGGCACAGGTGGCAGGCGTGCCGGAGATTGTTCTGGTGACGCCGCCGTCTACGAACGGTGGCGAAGGTATTAACCCGTACATCCTCGTTGCTGCTGCGGAAGCAGGCGTGAGCGAGATGTACCGGGTTGGCGGCGCTCAAGCTATCGCCGCCCTCGCTTACGGCACGGAGAGTATTGCACCGGTCGACAAAATCTGTGGACCGGGCAATATTTACGTGGCGCTCGCGAAGCGCGAGGTGTACGGTGCGGTCGATATCGACAGTATCGCCGGGCCGAGTGAGATTGTGGTGCTCGCCGATGATACGGCGAATCCGGTGTACGTCGCCGCCGACCTGTTGTCGCAGGCGGAACATGACGAGATGGCATCGGCCATTCTCGTCACGAATTCGGCCACGCTGGCGGAAGCCGTGCAGGGCGAAGTGCAGCGGCAGCTTGAAGTGCTGCCGCGGCGGGATATTGCTGCTGCTTCCGTGGAGCAGTATGGCGCGATTATTGTGGTTGATTCCATCGATGAGGGAATCGATGTGGTGAACCGGCTTGCACCGGAGCATCTGGAGATCATGGTGCAGGAGCCGATGGCTTACGCTGGCCGGATCGAAAATGCCGGCGCGATCTTCCTCGGCCCGTACAGCTCGGAGCCGGTAGGGGATTATTTTGCAGGACCCAATCACATTATTCCGACCAATGGTACTGCGCGATTCAGTTCGCCAGTGGACGTGGATGATTTTATCAAAAAATCGAGTCTGATCTATTATAGTAAAGAAGCGCTGCTGAAGAACGGAGCGGCTATTATAGAGTTGGCCCGCCATGAGGGTCTTGAAGGGCATGCCCGTGCAATCGCTGTACGGTTAGAACAGGAAGGAAAGGCGGAATCGGACAATGGATAAGCAAAATAATGGTGTGGAACTTGAAAACAAAGGTGCAGTGCGCCAAGCAGAGGTTGACCGCAAAACTAACGAGACCAATATCCAATTGGCCTTTAATGTAGATGGAACAGGACAATCCACGATTGAAACGGATGTACCTTTCCTGAACCATATGCTGGATCTGTTCACGAAGCACGGACAATTCGACCTGAACGTGCAGGCCCGTGGAGATATTGATATCGACGATCATCACACGGTTGAAGACATCGGCATCTGTCTGGGACAGACGTTGCGAGAAGCATTGGGTGACAAACGTGGTATCAAGCGTTACGCCAGTGTTTTTGTACCGATGGACGAGGCGCTTGCTCAAGTCATTATCGATGTGAGTAACCGACCTCACTTTGAATACCGTGCAGAATACCCTTCCCAACAGGTTGGCAGTTTCTCCACGGAGCTGGTACATGAATTCCTGTGGAAATTGGCGCTGGAAGCTCGGATTACGTTACATGTCATTGTGCACTATGGTCAGAACACCCACCACATGATTGAAGCGATCTTTAAGGCATTGGGACGTGCACTGGATGAAGCAACGATGATTGATCCACGTGTAACGGGTGTGCCTTCCACGAAGGGAGTGCTGTAGACGATGGCGATTGCAATTGTCGATTACGGTATGGGTAACCTGCACAGCGTCGGCAAAGCGGTCGAACGTCTTGGCTACGAAGCGCTGGTCACGGGCGACCGGGAAGAGATTCTTGGCGCAGATGGTGTCATTTTGCCAGGCGTAGGTGCTTTTGGTGATGCGATGGTTCATCTGCGGGAGAGTGGACTGGATACGGTGGTGAAGGAAGCCGCTGCCGGGTCCAAGCCACTGATCGGTATCTGTCTGGGCATGCAATTGTTGTTCAGCTCAAGTGAAGAGCATGGCGAACATGAGGGACTGGATATTTTGCCAGGTAAAGTGGTGCGTTTCGCCCCAGGAGAACTGAAGGTTCCTCATATGGGATGGAACCGTTTGGAATTCCTGCACGCGGAAAACCCTCTATTTACGGGGCTTGAGGCAGGTCACGTCTATTTTGTCCATTCCTATCATGCGCTTACTGAAAACAGGGACGATCTGCTGGCGGTAACGGATTACGGACATCCGGTGACAGCCATTGTAGGAAGAGGATCGAACTTCGGTATGCAATTCCACCCGGAGAAAAGTGGCGAACTTGGCATGAAGCTGCTCGGCAACTTTCTGGCTCTGACAGGAGCACCTGTACAAAGGTAAAACATCATCTCTTCTTAACTATAGAAAGCGTACAAATCTAATTCATATTCAGGAGGCCTTGTATGTCATCTTTTATCCTATATCCGGCGATTGATATCCGGGACGGCAAATGTGTAAGACTGGTGCAGGGAGATTATAATCAGGAGACCGTGTATAACGATGACCCGGTTCAAGTGGCTTTATCCTGGGAGAAGCAAGGCGGTACATATGTTCATCTAGTCGATCTGGATGGTGCGAAAGCAGGGCATCCTGTTAACGATGAGTTGATCGGGCGGATTGCCTCGGCTGTGAACGTACCTGTTCAGGTAGGCGGCGGACTTCGTACGGTAGCTGATGTAGAACGTTTGCTGAGTCTGGGTGTTAGCCGGCTGATCATTGGAACAGCAGCGATTGAGGATCGTGCTTTTACAGAGGAAGTACTGGGACGTTACGGCGACAAAGTGGCAATTGGCATCGATGCACGTAACGGGTACGTGGCAACTCGCGGTTGGCTTGAAACATCGGAAGTACAGGCAGAGGTACTCGCAAAGGAATTGGCGGCGTATGGGGCAGAAACGTTTATCTTTACGGATATTTCCCGTGATGGCATGATGCAGGGTCCTAATGTGGAAGCGATTGTGTCTCTTGCTAAGGCAAGCGGACGGACGGTTATTGCTTCCGGCGGTGTGAGTGTAATGGATGATCTGCTTCGTCTGAGTCGCCACGCGGATGATGGTGTTGGTGGAGCAATTGTGGGTAAAGCACTGTATACTGGTAGTATCGATCTGTCTGAAGCAGTACGTGCGGTAAACAAGTAAAGGATATTCGGATAGAGAGGAAGAGGTAGCATGCTGGCAAAAAGAATCATCCCCTGTCTGGACGTGAAGGACGGCCGGGTCGTCAAAGGCGTCAACTTCGTTAATCTCCGCGATGCGGGTGATCCGGTAGAGCTGGCGGCACTATATGACCGCGAGGGCGCGGACGAATTGGTGTTTCTCGATATCTCCGCTTCGGTAGAAGGTCGCGAAACGATGGAAGAAGTCGTGCGGCAGACGGCGGGCGAGATTGCTATTCCCTTTACGGTAGGTGGTGGCATCTCCAAGGTAGAGGACATGAAGCGGATTCTCCGTGCAGGAGCGGATAAAATTGCAGTGAATACAGCCGCCGTACTTAATCCGCAGTTGATTGCAGATGGTGCACGTCGCTTTGGCTCGCAGTGTATCGTGGTAGCGATTGATGCCAAGTATAACGAAGCTTGGGGCGAGTGGGAGGTCTACACGCATGGTGGACGGAAACCCTCCGGGATCAAGGCGCTGGAATGGGTTAAACAGGCTGAGAGCTTGGGCGCGGGGGAGATTCTTCTCACAAGTATGGACGCGGACGGAACAAAAGACGGTTTCGATCTGAAGCTGACGGCAGCGGTATCCGAATCTGTGCGTATTCCAGTCATCGCATCGGGCGGTGCGGGCAAGGAATCTCATTTCTATGATGTATTCACCACAGGCAAAGCGGACGCAGGGCTGGCCGCAACGATTTTCCATTACAAAGAAATCGCCGTACCGGCGTTAAAACAACATTTGAGAGAACAAGGGGTGGAGATCCGTGACTAAAGTGAGCGATGAAATCAAGGAACAGTTGTCCTTGGAACAGGTTGTGGAACACATTCGTTGGAGTGACGGATTGGTTCCTGCCATTGTGCAGGATGTGGATACTCGGGAAGTCTTAATGATGGCTTATATGAATCGTGAATCTCTGAAGTTGTCGCTTGAATCCGGTGAGACGTGGTTCTGGTCACGCTCGCGTCAGGAGTTGTGGCATAAAGGAGCAACATCTGGCAACGTGCAGACGATTACTTCCCTAAAATATGATTGTGATGGCGATACCTTGTTGGTTGAGGTGAAACCGAACGGTCCGGCTTGCCATACAGGGGCGGTAACTTGTTTCCATAATGAAATCATTGGTTTGCCAGAGAAATCGGCAGACAAGGCTTCGGATGAAGCGGGTGCGGCATCTGCTTCTGCAAGTTCCGGTTCCGAAAGTCGCTTTGAGGTATTGGCTGAACTGGAATCCGTTATTGCAGAGCGTGAACGTGAGCGTCCTGAGGGTGCATATACAACGTATCTGTTTGATAAAGGTGTAGACAAAATACTGAAAAAAATCGGTGAAGAAGCGTCCGAGACAATCATCGCCGCCAAAAATAAAGATAATGACGAGCTTCGTCTGGAAGTCAGTGACCTGATGTATCACCTGCTCGTCCTGTTACAAGAGCGCAAGCTACCGCTGGACGACATTATGTCAGAGCTGAGTCGCCGTCATGAACGGCCTCGCCGCGATTAGGAGGCGAGTCTCGTGCGTATAGACTATCATACACACCATGAGCGGTGTGGACATGCCGTTGGCAAACTGGAAGAGTACGTACAGCGTGGTGTGGAGATCGGACTATCCCAGATTGGATTGTCCGATCACATGCCATTATTGCATGTCGATCCGGCTCAATATTATCCGGAAATGGCGATGCCTATGGATGAACTGCCGCGTTATGTAGAGGAGTGTTTCTCCCTGAAAGAACGTTACCGTGGTCAGATTGACGTACGTGTTGGTCTGGAAGGTGACTATATTGAAGGTTGGGAAACAGAGATCTGTGCAATCATTGAGCGTTATCCATGGGATTATGTGATTGGTTCTGTTCATTTTCTCGGGGAATGGGACATTACGGATTTTCGCCAGACCCATCACTGGGAGGGCAAAGACATCCTTGAAGTATATCGTCAGTACTACGATGCCGTAAGGAAGGCAGCCGCCACGGGGATGTACGATATTATGGGCCATACGGATGTCATTAAACGGTTTGGCTATGTTCCTTCAACGGAGCAGACAGAAGAACGTATCTCACTGGAGAACGCAGCGCTGCAGGCTATTGCCAAAAGTGGCTGCGCCATGGAGCTGAATGCTTCCGGGTTATCGAAGCCTTGTGCCGAGATGTTCCCTAGTCGCAGAATGCTGACGGAAGCCATTCGCTTGGGTATTCCATTAACCATGGGCTCTGATGCGCATGACCCACTGAAGCTTGGGGATTATTTGCCTGAAGCTGAAGCACTTTTGCATGAGTTGGGCTGTACGGAAGTCGCTGTTTTTGAAGGCCGTCATCGCTCGTTCATTCCTTTAAATGTATAAGCCATTGGAGTATAATGAGGGTAGGAAATAACCTTTTAGATAAGGGATTATATAGGGACTTCAACCCTCGGGAGGGCATTATGCAGCATTCGTTACGTATTTTTTCCGGTTCATCGAACCCTAAGCTGGCAGAACAGGTATGTGACAAGCTGGGTGTACAACTGGGCAAGATCAAGCTGTCCAGGTTCAAGAGCGGAGAAATATACGTTCATTATGAAGAAACGATCCGTAATTGTGATGTGTTTCTGGTACAGTCGTTGTCTCATCCGATCAATGAGCTGTTTGTCGAGTTGCTTGTGATGATTGATGCCGCCAAGAGGGCTTCAGCGCGCACTGTGAACATCATTGTTCCGTATTACGGCTATGCTCGTCAAGAGCGTAAATCCGCTCCTCGGGAACCAATCTCAGCCAAGATGGTAGCAGATGTATTAACTACGGCTGGCGCCAATCGAGTGGTAACGATCGACCTGCACGCAGCGGCCATACAGGGATTCTTCAACATTCCGGTTGACCATATGACATCACTGGATCTGATTAGTGATTATCTGTTAAGCAAAGGAATCGAGAACCCTGTTGTCGTCTCCCCGGATGCGGGACGAGCATCGATGGCAGAGAAGCTGGCGAACCGTCTGGATTCTCCATTTGCCATTATGATCAAGAAACGTCCAAGCCATAATGAATCGGTGATTACCCATGTCATTGGTGATGTAGAAGGACGGACACCTATTATTATTGAGGATCTGATCGACACTGGAACAACCATTCTGAATGTTGTGGAAGGGTTGAAGGAACGTGGCTCCAAAAATGTATATGTATGTGCAACACACGGATTGTTCTCGGATGGGGCAGTAAGTAAATTGAATCACCCGTCAATTGAAGAGGTGGTCGTTACGGACTCGATCGCACTGCCAGATGACCACCCTGAATGCTTCAAAGTGTTACCTGTTGCACCAATGCTGGCCCGCGCCGTACGCATTATTGTGGATGGTGGCTCCATGGCCACATTGTTTAAGGATTCTGGCATTTAGAGCATCCAAGATATAACGGTGTGCTGCCAGATGAACTGTTCCGTGTCTGAGTTGTTGTCTGCTCAGCACGGTTTTTTTGTTTTGGCTCTTTGAATTCAATTCTTGCTTTGCTGCTCAGAGGCTTGTGCTATAATAACATAAAATCAGTTATGATAGCGTTATCATATAGTATTCAGCCCCTAAGGTGAGATGGATGCTGAACAGTAGAACCACGGCTGAGAACATTGGCATCGTGGAGTGAGGAGTGGGGTCTATTGTCTCGTAATTGGTACTACCGGTTATTGTTCTCGTACTTCCCAATTTTTTTTCTTACGGTGACCATACTCATTTTTATCGCGTTTGTTTTCATCAATGACATCTCTAAAGAGGAAACAAAAAAAGCAGACCGGATTTCCTCCAGTTATATGATAGACACGGTGGATCGTACAATCAGGGATATTGAACTATCCATCCTGGAAACGGTACAGAGTCAGCAGGCATACAAACTCTATTTTAATAACACAAACCTGACCAGCTCGGACACGGTGTATGCAATTGCGCAGAATTTACGTGAGCTATCCAATTCGTCCTCATGGATTCAGTCCATCTATCTATATGACAAGCGAAATAAACATGTTCTGACCGTAAGTGGTTCCAGAGAAGTGGAAGGTTTCTCGGATAAGGCATGGATTGATCAGATGGGTAACGGGTCTATCGGTTCAGGCTGGCAACCGGTCCGGGAATTCGATGCGGACTCTGTTCAACGTACCCCTATTCGCGTATTAACGGTGAACAAGGACATGCCTTTGCCTTTTGGTTCTCAGGGCACATTGGTCATTAATATCAAGATGAGCAGCATTGAACAGAGTGTAGATAGTATGGTTAATGGTCAGCTCTCATTCCTGACGATTACGGATCGGGACGGTAAGGTTGTGTATAATGCACATTCGGACCAAGAGGGCTCGATAGATGGTCAGGAACTGAATAGGCTAGCGCTAGAAAGACTGGGCTGGACAATATCCAGTGGAATTAAGGCCGGCAACTTGTTTGGCTGGGTATCTGTCATATCTTATGTATGGGTAATCATTGCTATTGTGACTGTCATCTGTGCGATTGTATATATCGTGTACATTACTCGCCGTAACTATAAACCCATTCAGATCATCATGAACCGGATTGAGTCTCATCAGATTCGGGTGTTCGAACACTCAGGTGCTCGCACGGATGAGATGAAGATGATTGATGGTGTGCTTGAGAATCTGATTAATCATATGATGGATTATGACAAGAAAAGCAGGGAAAATGTACTCATGCAGCGCAGCAAGTTGTTCAATGCCCTGTTGCATGGTGAACACATGGAAAATGCAGCAGAGCAATTAAAAGAGCTTTCTCCACTGAATGACGTGCATGACTCGTCGCGTTTTGTCGTTGTTGTTGGAGAGATTAACCGTTATGAGAAGGGATTTCAGGAGAGGTACACGAGAGGTGAACAAAATACGCTGAAGTTTGCCTTGATGAACGTTTTGCAAGAGCTGTCACGTAATACGGGAGTCCAATGCTGGACGGAATGGATTAGTGTAGATCGAATTGCAATCCTTTTTGTGTTCAAAGAACAGAATGATAACAACTTGGATATGTCTGGGCAGATTCGTGTAGTAGCTGAGGAATGCAAATCTTGGGTAGAACAAAATCTACGCATTTCCTTAAGCTTTGGCATTGGACCTATTGCTCAGGGAATCGGTGCAATACGAGATTCCTATGCGGCCGCAGAAGCGGTAATGCAACGTAAACTGTTGATGAATGGAGATGTCGGCCAAGCCGACTGTGGTGAAACACAGCATCCTTTGCTGGATACCTATACCTATCTGCAGATGATTGCGGACTTTGTTAAGCGGTTCCGGATGTCGAGTGGACAGTGGCGGGAACAGTTGGAGGAGATCTTTACAGCATTTGAACAGAACAAACTGCCGGATGATGAGATTCGTTCTCTGATTCAGGCCATGTTACAGATGCTCAGCCGAGAGGTAGCCATGATGTCGGAAGGACTTCAGGAAGAGCTGTCCGAAGAAAACATCAACAGATGGTTGAGTGCTGTGGAAGAGGCAGAGACGCTTACGGATGTGAAAAGTCTTTTGTTTGATGGACTGACGGACTTGTTCAGAACGTATGTAGCGGTAACGGAAACCAAGAGTTACAAAGCCATGGTTAATGAAATGAAAAATTATATCGAAGAACAGTTTGCGAATCCTGATCTTTCATTGAAACATCTGAGCGATCGATTCCAGATTACGGGCAAACATGCGAGTTATTTGTTCAAGACAGAATTTAACATGAAGTTTGTTGATTTTGTTACAGAACTTCGCATGAAGGAGACGGAGCAGCTTCTGCTCAATACCGATTACTCTTTGCAGGATATTGCTCTGAAGGTTGGGTATGCAAATGGAATTACGTTGGGACGTGTATTTAAGCGGGTAACGGGTATTACACCAGGAGATTATCGTCGTTTGAAACGTGAACATCGAGAACCCGAAGAGTAACGCAAAAGTGATCATATTCTGAATCTGTACATCAGGATAACACAGGGTGAATTTCATGCAGTCACTTTCCACTTAGGAGAGAGGCTTGCAGAGGTTCGCCCTGTTTTCGTTGAACAATACTCTTATACTGAGATCGGATGCAACTGTTTTCGCAGGATAGCAAGCTAATATTCCTGTTTTTTTCCCGTTTACGAATATAGGCAGTGTGTGAAAATGGTTTATCCGACTTGGGACAGGCAGTTCTGATCCTTGAGGCGAAGAGTGCCGTCAAAGCCTAGAGCAGCGCAGCTTTGGGAAAAGAATCAGTCTGCGAAAATAGGCTTAGCATATAAACCATAATCCGTTTGTAAGCGCTTCCGAAAGAGGTTTATTGCAGGATGACGGAAAAATGTGAAATACTCTGGGCAAGCTTTAAACATTCACGCAAAGCCAAAGGGGATGACAAAATGAGAAGCAAAGCAACCAAAGGGAGTCTAAAGAAATGGATGGGTTTGGCGCTTACGATGGTAATGGGCGTTTCTTTACTTGCGGGATGCTCATCGGCATCAGAAGAATCAGCTGAAGGCGGAACATCAGGCAATGGCGAGCGCGTTACTTTAAAGGTGGAGATTTTCGACCGTGGTAACAGTCCTTCACCGTACACAATTACGAACAACTATCTATCTAAAATGATTCAGGAGAAGTTCGGTGATCCCAACAATATTGATGTACAGTTTGTACCCGTTCAGCGTTCTGAGGAAGTTACCAAGCTGAACGTCCTGATGGCTAGCAATACGGATGTCCCTGATATTGTGTTTGTTTATGACTCAAGCGTGTTTTATCGGTATGCCCAGCAGGGTGGTTTGACTGATGTTGGAGAGTTGATTGATCAGCACGGTCCGAACCTGAAGAAGTTCCTGGGTGAAGATACTTTGAAGTTTGGGCAAGTGGAAGGACAACAGTTTGCAGTTCCGGGTAAACGTGCTATCACAGGCCGATACAGTTCTTACATTCGTCAGGATTGGCTCGATAAGCTGGGATTGCCAGCGCCGAAGACCACGGATGAATTATATACAACTTTGAAAGCGTTCAAGGATAAAGATCCTGGTGGTCTCGGAAGCAAAAACATCCCAATGGGTATGGCCCTTGCACCAGCTCAATTCGAAACGCTCATCTACTCATTCATCAAGCCAGTAAGTGGCGACCTGACTTATGGTCAACGGTATGAATTGCCGCTGCATGAAGGATTCAAAGAATCGATGCAGTTCCTGAACAAACTGTACAACGAAGGTTTGATCAGCAAAGACTTCAGTTTGGATGAAGACAAAACGCAGTTAGGGAAAGACATTCAAAACGGTAACGTAGGTTACTGGTCTGAAGATGTGGATGCCATGTTCTACGGAGATGGCACATTGGATAATTTGCATAAAAATGTGAGTGGCAGTGAAGTGTTGCCGGTTGATGTATACACCAATCCAAATGCAGACAACAAACACATCAAGTCACGCTACGGAACAAATGGTATGTACATTATGATTCCGAAGAGCAGCAAACGTTCTGTCGAAGCGATCAAATATCTCGACTGGATGGCATCTGACAACAATCTGATTGATATCTACAGTGGTGTGGAAGGCGAGAACTATGATCTGGTAGACGGCATTCCAGTAGTGAAAGAGGATGCATCCCAGGAAGCGCAGGATCGTCTGTTTAACGCAGGGGATACAGCCATTATCTCGAACGGTAAAAACATTGGTGATCAAGCGACGAATGAAAAGGCATGGATTATGGGCTTCCCGCAAAATAATCAGGAGATGCTGAAACAATCCATTGATATTGCTAACACCGATACGGTAGGACCAATCATTTTCGACAAACCGATTGAAGCAGAGATGAAGTACAGCACAGCTCTCAAAGACAAATTAAATGTCATTATCGTAAAAACAGCGATGGCTAAGCCAGCAGAATTCGATGCGGTATATGAAAAAGAAATGGCTGATTTCATGTCTCTGGGTGGTACTGAACTGAAAAAAGAACTTGAAGAAGCGGTTCAGGCACTCCCTGCAAAATAAGTAACTCCACACTTCAATATCCAAGACAGATACCCATACTACGGCTTAACTAGAAAGGAACGTGTGCCGCCGGACTGGCGGCACAGCCGTTTCCTTGTTGATAGGAGGAAACCGACTTGACCACCACATACTTGAAGAGGTATTGGCAATTATACGCTCTGATTTCACTGCCCATTATCTACTTTTTAATCTTTCGTTATGGACCGATGTACGGTGTACAGATCGCCTTTAAGGACTTTAACCTGTTTCAGGGAATCAGCGGCAGTGAGTGGATCGGTTTTGATGCTTTTCGCGAAGTATTTGGAATGCGGGACTTCTACACGACATTGCGCAACACCTTTATGCTGAATTTTCTTGATCTGGTCGTTTCATTTCCAGCTCCTATTATTCTGGCGATCATGCTCTATGAAGTTCGATTCAAATGGTTCAAAAAAATCTCACAAACGATATTGTACATTCCTCACTTTATCTCATGGGTAATCATCGGGGGAATTGTGTACCAATTGTTCGGTAATCAATCCGGTATGGTTAACGGTGTACTGGAAAGCATGGGCTTAAATTCAATACCATTTTTGACAGAAAAAAATCCATGGCTTGTGACGTATCTCTTCACAGGTGTCTGGCAAAGTGCAGGATGGGGAACCATTCTATATCTGGCCGCATTAACCGGCGTCAACAAGGAATTGTTTGAAGCAGCTGAGATCGATGGAGCATCGCGGCTGAAGAGAATCTGGCATATTACATTGCCAAGTATTAAACCAACCATCGTGACCTTGCTTATTCTCAATCTTGGACATATGGTCAGCATCGGTTTTGATCGGCCTTATATCATTGGTAATACGGCCGTGCGTGAATATTCCGATGTACTCAGTACCTTTGTATACAGAGTTGGTCTTGAATCAGGACAATACACGCTGGCAACTGTCGTCGGACTGTTCCAGGCAGTGGTGGGACTCATATTCGTGCTAGGATCTAACTATATTTCGAAGAAAGCAACCGGTGAAGGTATTTTGTAGGTTGTGGATGAACGGAAGAGACGCCAATCGGCTTGTTTGTATAGACCATCAGTAAAGGAGCTGTGCGCATATGAGTGAACGCACCTCAAACCGGATTTTTGATATCGTTAATATCTCCTTTATCACCTTGTTTGTTATATTCTGCCTGGCTCCATTTCTGCACACGATCGCGATCTCATTCAGTTCTAACCGTGCGATTACGTCAGGCGAAGTGACCATATTCCCGAAAGAATTCAATTGGGATGCGTATATCCAGGTGTTCTCTGATCAGTCGATGATCTATTCACTGGGTTACACGACAGTTCTGACCATTGCTACTACTGTGCTGTGCATGGTGTTCACACTGGCAGCTGCATACCCGTTAACCAAGAAAAAATTGAAAGGGCGCAAGCTCTTCATGTATGTCATCATCATTACGATGTTCTTCAGTGGCGGAATCATTCCCGAGTACTTGCTCATTCGTGACTTGAACTTGCTTAATTCCGTGTGGGCACTGATTCTGCCGGGACTGGTCAGTCCGTTTAACCTGATTATCCTGATTTCCTTCTTCAGAGGCATTCCAGAAAGTCTGGAAGAGTCCGCTGAGATTGATGGTAGTTCCCATGTACACACGCTCTTCAAAATTATATTGCCACTATCCATGCCAGTACTGGCTACACTAGCGCTATTCTATGCGGTTGGACGTTGGAATGGGTTCCAGGATTCCCTGATGTATATTAATGATCCGAAGCTGTACCCGCTTCAACTGAAGTTATTCCAAATGGTACAGAACAATATGGTCAGCGAGCTTACCCAAATGGAGGGTGCTAACCGTACGCCATTGACTCCCGAGAGTCTCAAGGCCGCAACCGTTATTTTTGCAACCGTTCCGATTCTGCTCGTTTATCCGTGGCTGCAAAAGTATTTTGTCAGTGGTGCGATGCTTGGCGCGGTAAAAGGTTGAGTTAAGGCTGATGTAAAAAGTTTAGCCAGAGGGAGGAGAAGGAAAACAGATGCAGCACATAGACAAGGGCGAATACTCATTCTCGACATGTTGGAACATCAGGAAACATCCCGTCGGGGAAGATATGATTCGGGAGATTGCGGATCTCGGCTTTCGTCGGGTGGAGCTCAATTATAATGTGACGAAGGAGATGCTCACGACGATTGAGCCCATGATTGAGCGTGGAGAGATCGGGATTTCTAGTGTCCACAACACTTTTCCACATGACCCTGATCCAGACTACGGTACGGATTCCATCTTGCTTGGCTTCGAAGATGAAGTGAAACGTAAGCGGGCGATCGAATTGCTGGTAGAGTCGGCTGAATATGCCCAACGTTATGGTGGAGAAGCAGTTGTTGTACACCCGGGAGAGGTACCTTTTCCTGAGGATATCAGCAAAGACCTTGGAAAGATCTATAACGAGGAAGGTCCGGACTCACCGAAGTATCGCAGTAAATGGGCTGAATTGATGGAGCGGCGGGAAGCCCTCAGTTCAGGATATATAGAGAAAATTATCGCCAGTCTGGATGAGGTATGCAATCGGGCGGCAGCTAAAGGTTTGGATGTTCGTTTTGGCATCGAGACAAGATCCCGACCACAACAGATTCCTACCCTTGCCGAAGCTAAGACCATCATCACGGCCCTCAAAGGGGCTCCGGTTGGTATCTGGTACGATACCGGTCATGCCATCATGATGGACCGAATGGGCCTTTATGACAGTGTGGGAGAAATGCAAGGCCTGATGGATGATATCGTAGGGGTCCATATCCATGAGACACTTGGTCTCTCTGATCACTGGTGCCCGTATGTACACAGTAAAGATATGAACTTCTATGATGCCTATCTGCCGATGATTCGCCGGGCACAGGTGAAGGTGTATGAGTTGAAGTCTGCCTGTAAGGCAGAAGAGATCCATGAGAGTCATGACTTGCTTATGAAGAAGCTTGGAGTGACAGAGTAGGCGCGGTGATGTGGGAAACAGTTTGCATGTTCACAGCATGTGTTTAATGACTGTTTCTTCAGCGCGGAGAACCATAAATAATGTAGTAAAACAAGCACAGATTTTCTAGCGACTTATGTAGAAATATGATATATACTGACGAGAAAAATGAACTCACCTACGGGCGGTATGAGTAAGCTTCAGGTCTGAATTGAAGGCACTGAAGCAACATACTCCGCACATCGGGAGAATGCATTGGTATGGAGGGGACTGCACATGTACAAACAACTGGTGGACAGTAATGACAGAGCGGTAGAAAGAGGCATATCCCGACAGATGCTTGACCCGGAAAGCCGTTACTATGGAGGGACAATTGATCCCTTCACTGGTGTTGCCTGGGTCAACCATACGACTGGAACGCCCACGGATATGTGTTACTGGGGAGCTGCGCTCTCCAATCCGGACTCTATCTATTACCGGGATGAGTCGTTGTTAAATCGACTGCTGTTAGCTACGGAATTTGTACTCCGCTTCCAGCATGAAGACGGTTCAATATCGCCTGGCTGGACCAATTACCATTCCCCTCCGGATACCGCATTTGTCGTTGTAGGGTATTCACAGTTGTATCAGCTTCTTCAGCAGCAAGAATGGGAGCCGCTTCAACCTGTATTGAACAATATGAGGCTGTTTCTGGAACGGACAATCCCAACCATGCTTACAGGAGGTTGTCATACGCCCAATCATCGCTGGGTGCTATGCGCGGCGCTTGGTTTCCTGCATGAAATATTTGATCTGGAGGAAGCTGTGCAGCGTGCAGAGCAGTGGATGGATGAAGGAATGGATATTACACCTGATGGGGAGTGGACAGAACGGAGCAATGGGATATACAGTGCAGTTAGCGACATCATGTTAATCCATGCTGCGCGCCTGCTCAATCGTCCTGAACTGCTGGAACCGGTGAGGCTTAATCTCCGCATGATGGTGTATCTGGTCCATCCAACGGGTGAAATTGTTACAGATTATTCAGGGCGACAGGATCTGGGCAGTGTTCATGATCTGTCACCTTATTATCTGCCTTATGCCATTTTGGCTCGGCTGGACGGTGATCCACTCTTAGCCGGTATGGCAGCCTGGGCTGGAGATACATTGACCGATCCGGGAGTATGTTCGGTGAATACGCTCATTCGATTAATGCTTGAGCCGGAGCTTCAGCAGACGAATGGCACACATGATGCATTACCGGAACAGTATGAGGTCATGTTGAATGAACATTTTGTACGGGGCGAATATTTGGAGCAGATGGACTCAGTAGGGCATCACGGGCGGATCACTCACAGTCGGATGCATACGGATTTTGGTGCTCCGGTAGCCCGAATTCGGGATGGTGCTACAAGTGTGACTGTGATGACAGAAGTTCCTTCTTTCTTTGCGCTTCGTCATGGCAAGGTGCGCCTGCTGGCTGTGCAACTGGCCTCTTACTTTAATCCAGGGTATGTACCTATGCAGCAAATGACGAGGCTGCCCGAAGGGTATCGACTAACTGGTGAGCAGAAAAAAGGTTACTACGGCCCAATCCCTGCGAACCTGCTGCCAGAATCGGCTGCATCAGCCATCAGTCCATGGTACTTGTTACCTCATCAGAGTCGTCAGCTTACTCATGAGCAGACCTTCCGTGTAGGAGCAGAATTACAGCCAACGGAAAACGGATGGAACATGCATCTATCTGGACAGGAACCGGAGGACATTATGATGCAGTTGTCCTTTGTATTCGGAAGCGAAGGTGAGCTGACCTGTGAGGACGCGATTGAAACGAGTGAGGGTCACTACTTGTGGAAAGGCGGTACATTACGCTATACCTGCGGAGAAGACTGGCTGGAGATCACCGGGGGCGAGCTGGGGCATCTGGCTGCAACGGTACGTGAGGCAAAACTGCCGGACAAGTGTAAGGTTGTGCTGGTCAATTTCATGACGCCGTTTGATAAAACCATTCAAATTTCACTTTCTCCTTCGATGGCGTCGAAGATCTAGATTTATTAGATATTTAAGCCATAATAGTTAGAAGACCGAGCCCAAATGCTCGGTCTTCTTTTTTTTACGAATGACGAATGCTGCAATTAACGTTCTAAACTGATATTCCCACTGTCGAGCTCAGTCCAGTAATGTATGAACTAGTATCATTTCAGTTGCTCTAAAGCAGTTTCGATTGGTTTAGTGAACAGAGGATCATCCTTGGTTTTGCTCCAATAAACAATAAGAACATTTCCTTTCTCATATAGAAAAGGGAATGTTGTGAATTGGGCGCTCTCCATGTGTTTATTGAATTCTTTTGTCCCGTTGATGCGATCCTTTTCAGAATTGAAAATATAAAAATGTATAAATTCAGGGCTATAGGGTTCTTCTTCCACGGGCACTTCAACGGAATACACCTCAGGTACAACATCATTTAATTTTAAAGGATACCCGGTTATACCAAAGGACACTAAATCCAGTTCCTGAGACTCGAGCGCTCTCAGTACATCCTCTAATGTAAACTGATTTTCTATGTTTTCTATATCTTTTGAACATCCATTCAAAGCAAACAAGCATATTAAGATGAATATAAGTGGTTTTATCTTCGAGATCCTCAATATAACATCCCCTTAAAATAATAATGATGTGTCTTTATTTTTTATTACATACGCGAAAAAGAGGCTGACGGACAGAGCTAATATACGTTGTTGGATTTTTAATGGAGATAAACTACTAAAAAGGACAATAAGGATAATAATACCATATACCACTCATCTTATCATAACCAGACCGAATCCAGTTAGACGCCGCGTAACCGACAAGAATGGACTAATGCAATACTACAAAGAGAGTCTATGGCAAGTGAGTGTAGGAGTCTCTAGGTAAACATGGTTTTCTTTTGAATAAACAACGCTCCAAGGTGATAGGTTTCCGCAAAATGGAATATCATCTTCTTTTGCATTTTTTTCATAAACGACATGAAACTACATATTGAGAAGTGGGCCTTAAGATGTGGTATACTGAAGAGTATGAATGAAATGCAAAGAGGAGGTGCCTTGGAAGATGAAGGGCAAGCTAGTGCGGGCTGAGGGACACCTTGCCAATATTATACCGATTCACTTGGATGCTTCTTTCTTCTTTGAAAGAGCTGTCCGCTCGCTGGACCGTAATCATGTCGACAAGGCATTAAAATATTTTCGCAAAGCTGTTGAATACGAACCGGAAAATCCGGTAAATCATTGTAATATGGCGGGTATATTATCGGAGAAGGGGGATTACGAAGCCTCCAATGCCATTCTGGCTAACGTGCTGGAAGTGGTAGATCCGTCGATGACGGAATGTTATTTTTATATGGCGAACAATTATGCAAATATGGATCGGTTTGAGGAAGCCGAGCAAGCACTTGTTACCTATCTGGAGGAGGACACCCAAGGTCAGTTCATGACGGAAGCCGAAGAGATGATGGAGCTTCTGTATTATGAGCTGGATCGTCCGACCAAACTGAATCGAATCAAATCACGCAAAGGTGTAGTGGAGCACGATCAGGCACGGGAACTGCTGGAAGAAGGAAAATTTGCACAGGCTGCTGAATTGCTCGAAGGCATGTCTTCTGATTATCCTGATTACTTGGCTGCCCGTAACAATCTGGCACTCGCCTACTATTATATGGGTCTGTTTCCCAAAGCAAAAGAGACCATTGCCGAAGTGCTTGAACAGGAACCAGGTAATCTGCATGCACTCTGTAATCTGGCCATTTTCCATCAAAATGAGAACCGGGCTGATCAAGTGCTGCTTCTGATCAAAAAATTGCGGGTCATCGTGCCATTCCAGCACGAACAAGTCTACAAACTGGCGACAACGATGGGAATTCTGGGCCAACACGATACGGCTTACGTTCACTTCCGGCGTTTGCTCAAGGACGAAGAGACAGCTGCTGATCCGGCACTTGCTCACTATGCAGCCGTGGCGGCTTATAATACAGAACGTTATGATGCTGCTGAGCGTTTATGGCATCATGTGTCCAAGCTTGATCCGGGTTCCGAAGTATCCCGGTATTATCTGTCAGGTCTTGAGGCTGTAAAACAAGGCGAGCAAGAGCCAGAGAAGCTGAGTTATCACTATCATCTGCCATTTGATGAGCAGTTCAGACAGTGGGAGAACTATGGTAGTGGCATACCTGAAGAAATGAAGAATGATCCACTGATTCGCTCATCTTTCTTCTGGGCATTGCGTCATGGTGATCGGGCAACCAAGCTACAGGTTATTCATGCGCTTGGGATGATCGGTGATTATGAGGTGCAGCAGGCTCTGCAATCCTTTATTGAAGAGCCTGGAGAAGAACAGGATCTGCTTGAGGCAGCACAAACTGTACTGAACGGATTGAAATCGGCTGAACATGAGGATCGGAATTCTCAGGTGGTTCGACCCTTTTCTCCTGTAGCCTTGAAGTCTATTGGGAAGGTTCCATCCACATCAGAGCAATCGGACACTGGATCAATTTCCCATTGGCAGGCTGTTGTTGATCGTGCGTTACAGATGTCTGAAGCAAAGGCTGAGTTGCAACAAGAGATGGAACGGCTCTGGACGGATTATGTATCCCGGGTACATCCGGAGGTTCCCGGTACGAAGCAGATTGAGGGTTGGGCTGCAGGACTTGAATATTTGGCGGCGAAGAATCACAGTCGGCCCGTTACCTATCAAAGCATTGCTGAGCGGTACGGGATATCGGCATCAACGGTTAGCAAGTATGCTAAACAGATTCATTCGGTTTGTAACAGCAAGCCACCACTTGTATAGAAAGTTCGCTTCAACTCGTTTTCAGAAAGACATCATCAGGTGAAGGATACAACAACCGGGAAAACGGGTAAACTTAACGAATGGGCCTCGTAAACGCCTGTAGGATATCATCTTGGCAAGTTCATCGCTAGTACAACACATTCTCACCTTAATTAAGGAGGCTGTATCTATATGTCTAAATACAGAACGATTGTGATCGGAACGGGACCTGCGGGTCTGACAGCAGCGATATATCTGGCTCGTGCTAATCTGAAACCACTGGTTATCGAAGGTCTTCAGCCAGGTGGTCAATTGACGACGACAACGGAAGTTGAGAATTTCCCCGGTTTCCCGCAAGGTATCATGGGTCCGGAACTGATGGACAACATGCGTAAGCAAGCTGAACGTTTTGGAGCGGAATTCAAAAACGGTTGGGTGGAAGAGGTTGATTTCAGCAAACCGCCCTTTAAGGTCAAAGTTGGAGGAATCGGTGAACTGGAAGCTGAATCGATCATTATCTCCACAGGTGCTTCCGCTCGTTATCTTGGTATTCCGGGTGAGCAGGAAAATGTGGGACGTGGTGTAAGTACATGCGCGACATGTGACGGCTTCTTCTTCCGAGGTAAAAAAATCGTGGTCGTGGGTGGTGGAGACTCCGCGATGGAGGAAGCGAGTTTCCTGACTCGTTTTGCAACAGATGTGACGTTGGTTCACCGCCGGGATGAATTGCGTGCATCCAAGATTATGCAGGATCGGGCTCGCAGCAATGAAAAGGTGAAGTGGGCGCTGAACCGTACTCCACTCGAGGTCGTACCTGAAGCTCTGGGTGTCAAAGGGCTGAAGGTGCGCAACAACGAAACGGGGCAGGAAGAGTTGCTCGAAGCAGATGGCGTATTCGTTGCCATTGGTCACACACCGAATACCGGATTCCTGGGTAATGCGATCGCACTGGACGAACATGGCTATGTTGTTGTTAAACCGGGAACAACGGAGACCAATATTCCGGGTGTATTTGCCTGTGGTGATGTTCAGGATACGAAGTATCGTCAAGCCATTACGGCAGCTGGATCAGGATGTATGGCCGCGATGGATTGTGAGAAGTTCCTTGAAGGAAGCATTGTCCATGATTGGAGCGAAACGTTGGATAAATAAGCATTGCATGCGTGAGGTTAGGCATATGCTGGGAATAAGAGACAACGGGAAGTCTCATGAAATGAGAGAAGCCGGAAGGCTTCTCTTTTTTTGAAACTACAGTGGGCATGAGATCGTATACATATAGGGCATATTAGCTGTGAGGTGAAGATTTTGGGGGAAATGATAAAAGATTGGTTACAGAATGCGACAGTGAGACGATTTTTGATCCTGCTCTTGTTCTGTTTAATTTTGTTCAGTATGGGGAGTATGCTGCACATGATTCTGCTGTTGTTCCTGGTGACGTATGTCATGAACAGGTTACAGCATTTCATTACAGGTGGTTTGAATCGTTTGTTTCCAATCAATTATAAAGTTGTGGTCATCCTACTCTATATGATTGTGATCGCAGTCATTGTGCTTGGCATTTCCAGATATTCACCACGGATCGTGGATCAGGTCGTTCAGTTGACGAACGAGATTATGAAATTTCTGGATAGTGCAGACGGTGATAATTTTGCATCCAAAATTGCGGGTTATCTTCAATCCTTCGATATTAAAAATTACACCAATGATGCATTGAAATATATTTTCGCTTTGAGCAAATGGCTGGAGTTTATTCTGCTCGTCATCATTCTGAGTCTGTTCTTCTTGTTGCAGAAGCAGGAGATATCCAAGTTCACGTCCAAGTTTAAAACAAGTAAAATTGGATGGTTCTATAATGAAGTTGCTTATCTGGGAGACAAATTCGTGTCTTCTTTTGGTAAAGTCATTGAGGCACAGCTTCTTATTGCGGTGTTTAATACGGTGCTGACGATACTGGGCTTATGGATTCTGGGTTTCCCGTATCTGTTCGCTCTGACCATTCTGGTGTTCATGCTTAGTCTGGTTCCCGTTGCGGGGGTTATCATCTCACTTGTACCGCTCTGTCTGATTGGGTATCAGATGGGTGGACTGAAATTAAGCATTATTGTGATCATCATGATTATTGTTATTCATGCTTTGGAGACGTACTTCCTGAATCCAAAACTGATGGCACACAAGACCAAATTGCCAATGTTCTACACCTTTATCGTACTAATTCTGTCGCAACACTTTCTGGGGATCTGGGGACTGATCATTGGTATTCCGATCTTTGTTTTCCTGCTCGATATTCTGGATGTGAACAAGATGGAGAAGACGGAAGAGCCGGTACGTGTGGAAACGAAGTTATAACGTAGAAAAATCAACTGAGTCAGCCCAATTTCTACAATTTCAGATTTTCATAAAAGTAAGGGAGCCTTCCTGTGAATGGAAGGCTCCTTTTTTGTTGGCAATACCGCCATTAGATAGCTTTCTACATGAGAATGGCAGGTGGTGGGGTACATAAGATGAGTCACCACTCTGAGGGGACGATGTTGATCTTTTATGAATGGAACGAGTGAAGATGCAATATCATGAGTTGAGGCTTCCTCTGTTATGGAGGAAGGAATAAAGCGTGCGTTTATAAATGAAGGTATTAAGATGTATACGTATTCAAAAATGCTATGTGATGTGGTTCACAACCCTGGTGAAGCATGATGTGTGCAAGGTCTTATCGTCTTGACCCAGGCGTATCCTTCAATTATAGTTGGTACGTAGGACTTAAACTATTTTAGATAGATAAAGGTGGCTTGCAGCATGTCTGAGAAAATCTACGTTGGGGTCGATCTCGGCGGAACAGCAATCAAGGTCGGTATATGCGATGAACAAGGTCAGCTAATGCATACGTATGAAGGACCGACTGAAGTGGATAAGGGCGTCGACACGGTCATCGCCAACATCGAGAAGTATGTCCGACATATCGTAGCCGAATCACCTTACAGTTGGGAACAGCTTGAGGGTGTAGGTGCTGGAGTGGCCGGTTTCACGAATGTACGCGAGGGAATTATCGTTCATGCCCCTAACATCGGATTTCGGAATGTGGCCATTCGTTCGATTCTGGAAGAACGTCTGGGCAAGCCAATCAAAATAGATAACGATGCAAACGTAGCTGCACTGGGTGAAGTATGGGCAGGTGCCGGCAAAGGCGTAGACAACTGCGTATGCTATACACTCGGTACGGGTGTTGGCGGAGGTTTGATCTTGAATGGCAACATCTATCAGGGTTTCTCCGGTATGGCGGGAGAACTGGGTCATATCAGTGTTGTACCTGATCTGGAAGCCATCAAGTGCGGTTGTGGTAAAATGGGATGTGTAGAAACAGTATCGTCTGCAACAGGAATTATCCGTATGGCGAAGGATGCCGTAGAGCGCGGGGATCATACGTCACTGGCACTCGTCGACAAGATTGCAGCCAAAGAAGTATTTGATGCTGCCAAGGCAGGCGATGAAGTGGCACAACGCATTGTGAATCGTGCGGCCTTTTACCTGGGCAAATCCATGGCTACTGTAGCAGCTGTCATTAACCCGGAGATGTTCATTATTGGTGGAGGTGTATCCAAAGCGGGCAATTTCTTGTTTGATGAAATCCGTACCGTATTTGCTAAGCTGACACCGGAACCACTGCAAGAAGGGGTTCAGATTCTGGAAGCTACACTTGGTAATAATGCAGGTATTGTGGGTGCAGCAGGTCTTCTCTTGCGTTCCTAGTATCCTCGTAACAATATATGAAGACAGCAATATGATAAGGAGGGGACATTTATGCTTGAAGGTGAAGGATCACCAGGCACAGGCGCCACGCTCATTATCATTACGGGCATGTCCGGAGCAGGTAAAACCATTGCAGTACAAAGCCTTGAGGATCTGGGTTTCTTCTGTGTGGATAATCTGCCGCCGGTATTGATTCCAAAATTTGCGGAACTAATTGAACAGTCAAACGGCAAGATTGGTAAGGTTGCATTGGTTATCGATCTGCGCGGGCGTGAATTCTTTACGGCTCTGTCCGAGTCTTTGAACTATATTAAAGATCATTTTACCATTCATTGCGAAATTTTATTCCTGGATGCTACAGATTCTGTACTTGTTCAGCGTTACAAAGAAAGCAGGCGCAGACATCCTCTGGCTCCTGAGGGCATGCCGCTGGACGGCATCCGACTGGAACGCAAGATGTTGGAGGAACTCAAAAACTCTGCGACTCAGGTATTGAATACTAGTACAATGAAGCCTGCTCAACTGAAAGAACGCATCATATCCCGCTTTTCTCATCTGGAAAGCCAAATGTTGTCGGTGAATATTACGTCGTTTGGATTCAAGTATGGCATTCCGATTGATGCTGATCTGGTGTTTGATGTACGTTTTTTACCGAATCCGCATTATATTGATCATTTGCGACCAAATACGGGACAGAATAGTGATGTGTACGAATATGTTATGAAGTGGCCAGAGACACAGGCGTTTCTGACCAAGCTGCTGGATATGCTGCATTTCCTGATTCCGCAATACCGGAAGGAAGGCAAAAGCCAGGTTATTATTGGAATCGGCTGTACCGGAGGCAAGCATCGTTCGGTAGCAATATCGGAATATTTGGGCAAGATGTTGGGAAGCAGCGAGACAGAAGCTGTCACCGTGAGCCATCGCGACGCTGACCGGGACCGTCATTGAAGAGGGTGAAGGGATGAAAGAGGCCGGACCACGAAGAGAACGTCCGAGAATAGTTGTAATGGGCGGCGGAACCGGATTATCCGTGATGTTACGCGGTTTGAAAGAGAAGCCGCTGGATATCACGGCCATCGTCACGGTTGCAGATGACGGTGGAAGTTCAGGCATCCTGCGCAATGAGCTACAGATGCCGCCTCCGGGCGACATTCGCAACGTGCTTACGGCACTGGCTGATGTAGAACCATTGCTTTCAGATATGTTGAAGTACCGTTTCAATACAGGCGCGGGGCTTGCAGGCCACAGCTTGGGGAATTTGATTTTGGCTGCAATGACGGATATTTCGGGCGACTTTGTGACCGCAGTGCGGGAGCTTAGCCGCGTGTTTGCCGTTCGAGGTGAGGTATTGCCAGCCGCAGGCCAGGCCGTTGTGTTGCATGCCGAGATGGAAGATGGGACAATTATTACAGGTGAGTCCAAAATCCCTGAGGCGGGTGGACGCATCAAACGTGTTTTCCTTGAACCGGATCACGTGGAGCCGTTGCCAGAGGCAGTAGAGGCCATTCGTCAAGCTGATGCTATTCTGATCGGGCCAGGCAGTCTCTATACAAGCATCCTTCCCAATCTGCTCGTACCAAAGCTGGCTGAGGCTGTGGTAGAGGCTGATGCGGTGAAGATGTTTATCTGTAATGTTATGACACAGCCGGGAGAAACAGATAACTATACGGTAAGTGACCACCTTAAGGCGGTACACGAGCATATAGGTCATCAGCTCTTCGACTATGTTATCGTAAATAATGGTGATATTCCGCTGCAAGTGCAAAATAAGTATGCGGAAAAAGGAGCAAAACCGGTTGTACTGGATATGAATGTACTCGAAAGTGCTGGTTATCAGGTGGTTGCAGATACTCTTGTTCTGTTCAAAACCTATCTGCGTCATGATGCCGACAAGTTAAGTCATCACATCTACCAACTGGTACAAAATTGGATGTTACGGAAGAGGTGAAGTCCCATGTCGTTTGCAGCACAGACCAAAAAAGAATTAACCATGATCGAGAGCGAACCGTGCTGCGAAAAGGCGGAACTTTCAGCCCTCATCCGTATGCTTGGTGCAGTGCAGTTATCGAATAAAAAAGTGATCTTGGATATTTCGACGGAGAATGCCGCGATTGCAAGACGGGCATACTCTCTGCTTAAAAAGCATTTTCAAGTGCATACGGAATTACTGGTCCGCAAAAAAATGCGGCTGAAAAAGAACAATGTATATATTGTTCGTATTCCAACCATGGTACAGGAGATTCTCAATAGTCTTCATATTGTATCTGAGGGCTTTCTCTTTACCCCAGGGATCAGTACGGAGTTGTTTCAGCAAAACTGTTGTAAACGGGCCTATCTTCGCGGTGCATTTCTCGCAGGTGGATCGGTTAATAACCCGGAAGGTTCTTCCTACCATCTGGAGATTGCGTCCATGTATGAGGAGCACTGTCAGGCACTAGTTGACCTGGCCAATGAATTTCATCTGAATGCACGGTGTATAGAACGGAAAAAAGGATTCATCCTATACATTAAGGAAGGCGAGAAAATCATTGAGCTGCTCAGCATCATTGGTGCTCATCAGGCCTTGTTCAAGTTTGAAGATGTACGAATTATGCGAGACATGCGTAACTCCGTTAACCGAATTGTCAATTGTGAGACCGCCAACCTGAACAAAACCATTGGAGCGGCGGTAAGACAAATCGATAATATCCGGTTGTTACAAAAGGAAGTTGGTCTGGAATCGTTGCCTGAGAAGCTTCGAGAAGTGGCGGAGGTTCGACTCGCTCATCCGGATATTAACTTGAAGGAAGTTGGCGAGCTCCTTAAAGGTACAGTCAGCAAGTCAGGAGTGAACCATCGGCTTCGTAAAATTGATGAGCTGGCTGAGAAAGTACGCACAGAACGTTATGGTTAAGACGGAGTAGGGTAAAGTAACAAGGTCGGCTGTTTCTGTTGAACAGAAGGGTCGGGAAAGTTAACCGCTAAGGGTCTAGGGGACTTACTTAGGTCATTGGATGCGCTGTGCAAAAGATGAAATTAGGGCAAGATAATGTCCGTCAAAGCACCCTGAGTTTTTTCTTCTAGTGTCCTGCACGGGTTAATGGTATAATGTTGTATAAATATAATTGTGTATTTAATGTCCAGATTTCATAATAGGGGGTAAGTTTCCATGACAAAGCACCCGGTAGTTGTCCGTTTGAAAACGGGTCTCCATGCCAGACCTGCGGCACTGTTCGTTCAAGAAGCGAATAAGTACTCGTCTGAAGTGTTCGTCGAGAAGGACGACAAAAAAGTTAATGCAAAAAGTATCATGGGGATCATGAGCCTTGCAATTAGCACAGGTACGGAAATCCAGATTAGTGCAGAAGGCGCGGATGCCGAACAGGCTGTAAACGCTTTAGTTAGTCTGGTAAGCAAGGAAGAGCTCGAAAACCAATAAGATATGATCAATCCAATGAAGAAGTCCCGAAAGGGGCTTTTTTGCGTTTTTCACGTTTATGCTATCGTCAAGTGCAACATTATGGAATTTGTCCCGTCTGTTAAGGTATCAAATCGATTAAAGTTTGAGATGTTAACACATAAGGAGGCTATCGTGATGGGTAAACAATGGATGAAACCGTTTGGTGCGGTGCTGGTGGCAAGTACGTTGCTTGTTGGAGGAACAGCATGGGTTGCACCAGGTAACTATGCTTACGCTGCAGAGGTTCAGGGAGTACAACAGAATGTGATTAATGTTGTGGGTAAAGGTGAGATTCAGGTGAAGCCTGATATCGCTTATCTGTCCATTGGTGTGAACAGTACTGCAGAGACAGCTGCATCTGCTCAAAAAGCGAATGCTGCCAAAGTTCAAAAGGTATCCAACTTGCTGAAGAATACGTGGAAGATCAGTGCAGATGACATCCAAACCAGTCAGTTCTCTGTACAACCTAACTATACGTATAGCGAAAAAGACGGACAACAAAATAAAGGTTATACAGCGCATCATACGCTGACTGTCACATATCGTGAGATGGATAAGATCGGCGAGTTGCTCGATGCTGCTTCGGGTGCGGGTGCCAACAATATTGAAAACGTGCGCTTTACTGTAGAAAATCCGGAAAGTTATGAATCCCAAGTGATTGAAAAAGCTGTGGCCAATGCGGATGTCAAAGCGGGCGCCATTGCAAAAGCAGTTAAACGTCAACTCGGTGCTGTTCTTTCCGTAAGCCAAGGTGATGCCAATGTGCCTGTATTCTATGCAAGCGAGGCGTTGATGTCCAAAGCACAAGATACAGCAGGTGGCACTGAGATTGAAACAGGCCAGGTTAAAGTAAGCACAATCCTGAATATCACGTATGAAATGAAATAAAAGATCGAACTAAGGACTGTAAGCTCAGAAACCTTTTCAAATGTCATTTGAAGGGTACAGCGAAATAATGACAAAGACTTTGTCCTGTGGACAGAGTCTTTTTTTGTTGGAAAAGCAAACTTTGATGAAGTTAGATAGGAGGGAACTTTATTCGAAGCAACATGAAATGCTGTTTATTGGTATCTTTTTTGTATAGTTGTTCGTGACAAAACGGTCATATCCCGTTATATTTTCGGTCTGATATTCATCAACATTGTAACTCGAGCTGTAAACCTTTCCGAAATCGGGTTAATTATAATAGAGAGGTGAGCGTATGAGATATGCGATCAGGTCAGGATTACATACGCAATGATCCCTAATTGTGAATTCAGAGAGGAGTTTTATATATGACACCATGGAAAAAATGGACAAGTGCGTTGCTAGCGGCAGGAATTATTGTAGGTAGCGGTTCGGTGTGGCAGGATAGTTCGGTTCAAGCAGCATCGGTATCCTCGAAAGTGACAACCCCGGCTGAGGTAACTCTGAAATCGGGTGGAAAAACACTGACTCAAAAAGGACTTCTTCAAGGTGGCTCAACTTGGGTATCTCTTACTGCAGTTAAAGATGTGGCAGGTGGAACCCTGAAATATGATGCGAAAACCAAAGAGTACGCTTTGACAGCAGCCAATAACACGATGACAATTAGTCTTATGGACGGTCAACCAAGTGTCAGAATCAACAACTATTATCCTCAAGTGGACGCAAAGCTGATCAACGGCAGATTATATATTCCATTCTCAGCAATGAGAGATTATCTGGGTGTACAGGGGAATTGGGATGGCAAAACCAAAACGTTGACACTCAGCAAAGTGAAACAAAATAACGTTAAAATTAAAGCAGCAACAGTTAATGTTACTGTAAAAAATGCTGAAGTAGATGTTCAATATCCACAGGTGAGTGGACTTGCCAGCAAAGAAGCTGAAGCAGCGATCAACAAAGTGCTGAAAGACGAAGTGGATGCTTATGTAGCTGACTTCAAGAAACAGACATCTGAATTCGGCGGTGCTACAGCCAACCGTCCATATGCATTTGAGAGCTCTTATGTAGTGACGTACAACGAAAAAGGCGTGCTGGGACTCATTACACAACGATACGAAGATTATGCTGGCGCTCATGGTATGACATACCGTACGGGCCACACCTTTGCACTGGACACAGGTAAGGAGCTTACATTAGATGATGTGCTGCAAAATAACAAAACCATGCGTGAGACGTTGGGTAAAAAAGTGGGCGAGCAACTGAAAGCCCGCGGTGGATACCTCGATGGGTATAAAGGGTTAAATAAAGATCAGGATTTCTATGTTACACCAACGGGTGTAGTTGTGTTCTTCCAGTTGTATGAATATACGGCATACGCAGAGGGCTTCCCTGAAATGCCATTTACGTATAAAGAGATTCTTCCTAAAGGCACAGAACCATTTAGCGATGTAACGGGAACCAAATAAAGAATCATTATTATGCACTCTTAAGTTATTTTTCTTATAAAATGAAAAAAGAAGCCCTCATCATGATCATGATGAGGGCTTCTTCTCGTATAGACAACACAATGAGGTGTTGCTGATTACGTTAGGTATTGATATATTAACGCGTAGACCGTGGTCTAACTAACACTTAGATTCCTTGGGAACCTACGTTTTCAATAACTTTATCAATGATACCGTAATCGGCAGCTTCAGCAGCACTCATGAAGTAGTCACGATCTGTATCTTTCTCAATCCGCTCTAGCGGTTGACCTGAACGCTCAGAGATGATGCGGTTCAATGTATCACGCATTTTCAGGATGCGGCGAGCACGAATTTCGATGTCGGAAGCTTGACCTTGAGCACCACCAAGTGGTTGGTGAATCATGATTTCACTGTTAGGCAACGCAAAACGTTTCCCTTTTGCACCGGCATTCAACAAGAATGCACCCATGGAAGCGGCCATACCTACACAGATGGTAGATACATCCGGTTTGATGAATTGCATTGTATCGTAAATCGCCATACCGGCTGTAATCGATCCGCCTGGGCTGTTGATGTATAAGTGAATGTCTTTCTCCGGATCTTCCGCAGCCAGGAACAACATCTGTGCCATAATGGCATTAGCCACTACGTCATTAACATCGCTACCAAGGAAAATAATACGATCCTTCAGCAATCTGGAGTAGATGTCGTAGGCGCGCTCACCCCGGTTGCTCTGTTCAACGACCATTGGAATAAAACTCACGTGAAAAACCTCCTCGGAATGTAAATGTTATTGGTGTTTATACTTAAACTGTTACCGTATTACCCACATAATAAACAATTCCAAACAAAAAGTCAAAGAAAGTCAAACTAACTTGCAAAAAAAAGAAACCTTTCCGGTTTCATTGGTTAAATGGGTTATGAGCTGTTAAATAAAAATGGCGCGCCCGCCAAGAATCGAACTTGGATCTCAGGCTTCGGAGGCCTACGTCATATCCATTGGACCACGGGCGCACATTATGTGACAGCAATAATGATTATAGCTCATGGAATATTTAATTGCAAGCAGTTCGTTATGTATGTTGGTTTGGATTGAGCTAAAAATGATCATGATGAAGAAGAGTGGATAAAGAGTACATTTAAGTAAATGCTATTAGAGGTTTTGGACATGCCGTATGGAATGTGATTCTGAGCGATATGTAGATTGAATTCATTTGTTTCTTCTATATATGGTATGCGTGAGCTAGTCCTTGATCATGGAAGTCTAGGATTGTGAAAATAGGCGCGTACAAACGCTGAATGCGTGTCGAAATAACACGTTGAAACACTTGCATGTCACGTCAGTTTTAGGTAGAATAGACGTGGGACTTAAAAAGTTAACCCGGGACGTTTTAGGGCCACGAAAGAGAGCTTAGAACGAGAACTTGCGGGAGTGGAAAGCATGCGAACGATTTTAGAAGTACAAAAGCAGCTTCTGCCTGATCTCATGGATATCTTGAAAAAGAGGTATACGATTCTGCAACAGATCATGTTATCGGATGTGATCGGACGGAGAACGTTAGCTAATTCCATGCAGATGACCGAGCGGGTTCTGAGGGCTGAGACCGATCTGTTAAAGGCTCAGGGACTTATTGAAATTGACAGTGCAGGAATGAAGATCAGCGAGGCAGGGTATGATTTGCTGCAGCAGTTAGAGCCCGTAGCCAAAGAGTTGTTCGGATTATCCGAGCTGGAAGAGCGCATCAAGCAAGCCTACGGTCTGCAAAAGGTAGTTGTGGTTCCTGGCGATTCGGACGTTTCTCCATTTGCCAAAAGGGAACTGGGCAGAGCCGGAGCGAAGGCTCTCGGCAATATCATGAGTGACAACGACGTTGTCGCCGTTACTGGCGGTTCAACAACGGCCGAAGTCGCAGAACAACTAAATCCGCCAACATCGCTCAAAGGTGTCTGGTTCGTACCAGCACGCGGTGGACTTGGAGAAAGCCTTGAAATTCAGGCAAATACGATCGCATCCACAATGGCAAAACGGGTAGGGGCGCAATACAAACTCCTGCATGTACCGGATTTGCTCAGTGATCATGCCTATGAATCATTAATCCAGGACCCTAGTGTTCAGGAGATTCTGCAGCTGATCAGGCAATCACGGATTGTTATTCATGGAATTGGTGATGCCGTAGAGATGGCCAAAAGACGCAAACTTGCGACGGAGATTATAGATGAACTTCAGGAGCAAGGGGCCGTATCTGAATCTTTCGGTTATTACTTTAATGATCAGGGTAAGGTGGTACATACCATGCTTACACTGGGTATGCGACTTCAGGATATTGAACGAACCGATGTTGTGATTGGAATTGCAGGTGGCAAAAGCAAAGCTGCTGCTATACATTCCGTGTTACGATTTGGTCAGGAAGATGTTCTGATTATTGATGAGGCTGCTGCCGAAGTCATCGTTGCTGAAATGGAATAAGGTTTTACTTTGCATCACAACTATTGTTGTCTTGACGGACTTCACCGTCTGTCTTGAATATATAAGTTTCATAAAAAATTAATCAAAACTTGGGAGGAACTTACTCATGATTAAAGTAGGTATTAACGGTTTTGGACGTATTGGACGCTTGGCATTCCGCCGTATTCAAAATGTAGCAGGCATCGAGGTAGTAGCAATCAACGACTTGACTGACGCTAAAATGCTCGCTCATTTGCTCAAATATGATACAACTCAAGGTCGCTTCGATGGCGATGTTGAAGTACACGATGGCTTCTTCAAAGTGAACGGCAAAGAAGTTAAAGTATTGGCTAACCGTAACCCAGAAGAACTTCCTTGGGGCGACCTGGGCGTAGATATCGTTCTGGAATGTACTGGTTTCTTCACAACTAAAGAAGCAGCTGAGAAACACTTGAAAGGTGGAGCTAAGAAAGTTGTTATCTCCGCACCAGCTACTGGCGACATGAAAACCATCGTTTACAACGTAAACCATGAAATCCTCGACGGTACTGAAACTGTAATCTCCGGCGCATCTTGCACAACAAACTGCCTGGCACCTATGGCAAAAACATTGCAAGACAAATTCGGAATCGTTCAAGGTTTGATGACTACAATTCACGCTTACACTGGCGACCAAAACACGTTGGATGCTCCACACCCTAAAGGTGACTTCCGTCGTGCTCGCGCAGCAGCTGAAAACATCATCCCTAACACAACTGGTGCTGCTAAAGCAATCGGTCTGGTAATCCCAGAACTGCAAGGCATCCTTGATGGTGCAGCTCAACGTGTACCAGTAGCTACTGGTTCCCTGACTGAGCTCGTAACTGTTCTGAACAAAAAAGTAACTGCTGAAGAAGTTAACGCAGCTATGCAAGAAGCTTCCGATCCAGAAACTTTCGGATACACAGAAGACGAAATCGTATCTTCCGATATCCAAGGAATCACTTTCGGTTCCCTGTTTGATGCAACTCAAACTAAAGTTCTGACTGTTGGCGACCAACAATTGGTTAAAACTGTAGCTTGGTATGACAATGAAATGTCCTACACTGCACAATTGGTTCGCACTTTGGAGCACTTTGCAAAAATGATTAAGTAATATCTGCAATAACATAGAGCGGAAACAGATGCTATATTGTTTCCGCTCTTTATATATCTACATTTTGCAAATTTCTCAAAAACACCAGGATTGACGAGGGATTTTAGCTCTTGATTGGTCCACCAAATACATGGGTGCGGAGGAAATACAGATGAACAAAAAAAGTGTACGCGATATCGAATTGACAGGAAAACGGGCTTTTGTCCGTGTAGATTTCAATGTGCCGCTCGAAGATGGTAAAATTACAGATGACAAACGTATTCGTGCAACGCTTCCTACAATCAACTTCTTGATTGAAAAAGGCGCTAAAGTCATTTTGGCAAGCCACATGGGTCGTCCTAACGGCGAAGTGGTTGAATCCTTGCGTTTGACTCCAGCAGCTGAGCGTTTGTCTGAATTGCTTGGTAAAACAGTAGTTAAAGCTGACGATTCCGTTGGTGACGCTGTTAAAGCTCAAATCGCTGAACTGAACAATGGCGACGTATTGTTGCTTGAAAACGTTCGTTTCCACGCAGGCGAAGAGAAAAACGATCCGGAACTGGCAAAACAATTTGCTGAACTGGCTGACGTTTTCGTTAACGATGCGTTTGGCGCGGCTCACAGAGCACATGCTTCGACTGAAGGAATCGCTCACTTGCTTCCAGCAGTGTCCGGTTTGTTGATGGAGAAAGAACTTGAAGTGTTGGGTAAAGCAATCTCCAACCCTGAGCGTCCTTTCACAGCTATCATTGGTGGATCCAAAGTTAAGGACAAAATCGATGTAATCGACAACCTGCTGAACATTGCAGACAACGTAATCATCGGTGGCGGTCTGACTTACACGTTCTTCAAAGCACAAGGACATGAAATTGGACAATCCTTGCTGGATGATTCCAAACTTGATGTTGCTCTCGGTTTTATCGAAAAAGCGAAAAAATTGGGAAAAAACTTCTACCTGCCGGTAGATATCGTAGTGTCTGACGATTTCAGTGCGAAAGCAAACACACAAATCGTTGACATCGATGGTATCCCAGCAGATTGGGAAGGTATCGACATCGGTCCTAAAACACGTGAGATCTATGCTGATGTAATCAAAAACTCCAAATTGGTTGTGTGGAACGGACCAATGGGCGTATTTGAAATCGAGCCATTCTCCCACGGTACTCGTGCAGTAGCGGAAGCTTGCGCTGAGACAGAAGCTTACACTGTAATTGGTGGCGGTGACTCCGCAGCAGCAGCTGAGAAGTTCAAATTGGCTGACAAAATGAACCACATTTCTACAGGTGGCGGTGCATCGCTCGAGTTCATGGAAGGTAAAGTACTTCCAGGCGTAGTGGCGTTGAACGACAAGTAAGTTTTAGTAGTCTATAGCATGAAGGAGTTGAAACCCATGAGAACACCGATTATCGCAGGTAACTGGAAAATGTTCAAAACGGTTTCCGAATCCAATGACTTCATTCAGGAAGTTAAAGGAAAAGCGGAAGTTGAAGGCGTGGAGACTGTAATCTGCGCACCGTTTACAAATCTGCCATCCCTGGTAGAAGCCGTTAAAGGCACAAACATCAAAATTGGTGCACAAAATCTTCACTTTGAAGACAACGGTGCATTCACAGGTGAAATCAGCGGCGTGATGCTGAAAGACCTGGGTGTGGATTATGTCATTATTGGTCACTCGGAGCGCCGTCAATATTTTGCGGAAACCGATGAGACTGTTAATAAAAAGTTGCATGCAGCATTCCGTCACGGATTGACTCCAATCTTCTGCCTGGGTGAGACGCTTGAAGAGCGTGAAGCGAACCAAACAAAAGACGTATGCAAAGTGCAAACAGTAGCTGCTTTTGCAGGTCTGTCTACAGAGCAAGCGGCACAAGTTGTTATCGCTTATGAGCCAATCTGGGCGATTGGTACAGGCAAATCTTCCACTTCCCAAGATGCGAATGAAGTTATTGCTTACATCCGTACGCTGGTGAAGGATCTGTACAACGAGACGGTTGCGAATGCAGTTCGTATTCAATACGGCGGCAGTGTTAAACCGGAGAACGTAACAGAATACCTCGGACAAAGCGACATCGACGGCGCACTTGTTGGCGGTGCCAGCTTGCAGCCGGCTTCGTTCATCGCGCTTGTTGAGGGGGCGAAGTAAGATGATAGCTCCAAAACCTGTAGCACTGATCATCATGGATGGCTTTGGTCTGCGTAACACGGTGGAAGGCAATGCGGTAGCGCAAGCCAAGAAACCGAACTACGACCGTTTTATGAGCCAATTCCCACATACAACTCTGACTGCTTGCGGTGAAGCTGTAGGTTTGCCAGAAGGGCAAATGGGAAATTCCGAGGTAGGTCACCTGAACATTGGTGCCGGCCGGATCGTATACCAGGATTTGACCCGTATCTCCAAATCCATTCGTGACGGCGAGTTCTACGACAATGAAACACTTGTCAAAGCGGTTCGCGAAGCGAAACAAAGCGGCAAAAAGCTTCATCTCTACGGCTTGTTGTCCGATGGCGGCGTACATAGTCACATCGACCACCTGTTTGCTATGCTGGATCTGGCCAAAAAAGAAGGAATGAATGATGTATATATTCATGCTTTCATGGATGGCCGTGATGTTATGCCAGACAGTGGTAAAGACTTCATGCAGAAGCTGATCGCTAAGATTGAAGAAGTTGGTGTAGGTAAAATCGCAACGGTTCAAGGTCGCTATTACGCGATGGACCGTGACAAACGTTGGGAACGGGTTGAGAAATCATACCGCGCCATCGTTTATGGAGATGGACCAAAATACACTGACCCACTCAAAGCGGTTGAAGAATCGTATGAGAAATCCGTATTTGATGAATTCGTTGAACCAACGGTTATCGTCAAAGCGGATGGTGAGCCGGTAGGTTTGGTTGAGAGCGGCGATTCCGTTATCTTCCTCAACTTCCGTCCTGACCGTGCGATCCAGTTGTCGCAAGTATTCACGAACCAGGATTTCCGCGGTTTTGATCGTGGTCCGAAGTTCCCTGTGGGCTTGCACTTTGTATGCTTGACTTTGTTCAGCGAGACAGTTGAAGGTTATGTGGCTTATTCGCCGAAGAACCTCGACAACACCCTGGGTGAAGTCCTGGTACAGAACAATAAAAAACAACTGCGTATTGCAGAAACTGAGAAATACCCGCACGTTACCTTCTTCTTCAGCGGCGGTCGTGATGTGGAGCTTCCGGGCGAAACTCGCGTACTGATCAACTCACCAAAAGTTGCAACGTATGATCTGCAACCAGAGATGAGTGCGTATGAAGTAGCTGACGCATGTGTTCGCGAGATCGAAGCAGACAAACATGACGCCATCATTCTGAACTTTGCTAACCCTGACATGGTTGGACACTCCGGCATGCTGGAGCCTACCATCAAAGCGGTTGAAGTAACAGATGAGTGCATGGGCCGTGTTGTGGATGCAGTACTTGCCAAAGGCGGCGTTGTACTGATCACGGCGGATCATGGTAACGCGGATATGGTGTTCGATGAGAAAGGACGTCCGTTCACAGCTCATACAACGAACCCGGTTCCATTCATCGTTACGGATGCAAATGTAACCTTGCGTGAAGGCGGAATCCTGGCAGATATCGCGCCAACGATCCTTGACCTGATGCAATTGCCTAAACCGGCTGAGATGACAGGTACATCCGTCATCGCTACCCGTAAATAAGTTACGCAACAACATATATGAAATTGGGAAGTTTGGAGTTTACCCTCGAACGAAGGAAGCAGAAATTGTCCGAAGAAGCAACGCTAAAAGCTTTCTGAAAGAAAGCTGGCTTCGTAAGCAAAGGCTTCGCCTTTATCACATGATTCCAACTTATGAAAATAAGTTCAAAGGAATCAGGGGATAACAGCGATCAAAGGACAATTCTGCTGACGTAGTGGAAAAGGGAAAACACAAGTGGTCCTAATTTATAATAAATTTAAATTTAAAGGAGATTATCACAAATGACTATTATTTCTGACGTGTACGCTCGCGAAGTCCTCGACTCCCGCGGTAACCCTACAGTAGAAGTTGAAGTATACCTGGAGTCCGGCGCAATCGGACGCGCAATCGTTCCATCTGGTGCATCCACTGGTGCCCACGAAGCCGTTGAGCTTCGCGATGGTGACAAATCCCGTTACCTCGGTAAAGGCGTTCTGCAAGCTGTTAAAAACGTAAACGAAACAATCGCTCCAGAAGTTATCGGTATGGATGCATTGGATCAACTGGGTATCGACAAATTGATGATCACTTTGGATGGTACGCCAAACAAAGGTAAACTGGGTGCTAACGCAATCCTGGCTGTATCCATGGCAGTAGCTCGCGCAGCTGCTGACGCTCTGGACCTGCCATTGTACGTTTACCTGGGCGGATTCAACGCTAAAGCATTGCCAGTACCAATGATGAACATCATCAACGGTGGTGAGCATGCTGACAACAACATCGACGTTCAAGAGTTCATGGTTCTTCCAGTTGGAGCACCAAGTTTCAAAGAAGCTCTTCGCGTAGGTGCAGAGATCTTCCACAACTTGAAATCCGTATTGAGCTCCAAAGGCTTGAACACAGCTGTAGGTGACGAAGGTGGTTTCGCACCGAACCTTGGTTCGAACGAAGAAGCAATCACTACAATCATCGAAGCAATTGAAAAAGCTGGTTACAAACCAGGCGTTGACGTATTCTTGGGTATGGACGTTGCTTCCACTGAGTTCTACAAAGATGGTAAGTACACACTTGCTGGCGAAGGTAAATCTTACACTTCCGCTGAGTATGTTGACCTTCTGGCTTCATGGGTTGAGAAATACCCAATCATCACAATCGAAGATGGTATGTCCGAAGATGACTGGGATGGTTGGAAATTGCTCACTGAGAAATTGGGAGACAAAGTACAACTCGTTGGTGATGACCTGTTCGTAACAAACACTGAGCGTCTGGGCAGAGGTATCAACGAAGGTATCGGTAACTCCATCCTGATCAAAGTTAACCAAATCGGTACATTGACTGAAACATTTGATGCAATCGAAATGGCTAAACGCGCAGGATACACAGCTGTAATCTCTCACCGTTCTGGTGAGTCCGAAGACAGCACAATTGCTGATATCGCTGTTGCAACTAACGCTGGTCAAATCAAAACGGGTGCTCCTTCCCGTACAGACCGTATCGCGAAGTACAACCAATTGCTCCGCATTGAGGATCAACTGGGTGAACTGGCTCAATACAATGGTCTTAAAGGATTCTACAACCTTAAAAAATAAGCTGGATATCCAGCTTTTACGGGCAAGCCGGGTAACCGGCTTGTCTTTTTTATTGCAACGAAGTAATGGTATAACGTAAGGATCACACAGATGGTGAAATTTAGGGCATCGTATAAACTGTACTACTTGTAGTACAACCATAGCTATGTTACAATTAAAGTAACTGTTTTTATGGTGAGATGTATGCCCACATGGGTAGGAGGTGGAAAGAATGGATATTGCTTTGAAATTGCTGCTCGTTGTTTTCTCGATCGGTCTAATCACTGTAGTATTGCTGCAGCACGGGAAAAGCGCTGGTTTGGCGGGTGCCATCTCCGGTGGTGCGGAACATCTTTTCGGTAAAACGAAAGCGCGCGGATTGGATCTCTTCCTGCAACGTGCAACGGTGGTACTGGGTGCAGGATTTATGATTTTGTCTATTGTTGTTACGGTGGTTTCCAAGTAAGATTCGGAACTGCTGTTCAATGAATAGCTTAAGCTAATGGCTTAATTGATGAACCTTCGTTTCGTGAAGAAACGGGGGTTTTTTAATAAATTCTTACGAGTCCAAACTTTTCCAACAATTTAATCTATAGACTCCATGATTTTAGGTCTTCTTCTCACTTCTGTTTGGTTTTCCTTCCTTAACATGCAACACACCCCTATCATGTATGGTATGTCCCTCGCTTATTCGTTACGCGAACTCACTCCCTATAATGAATGTCATGTGTACAGAAAATTTTCGAATGTAGTCCTTTTCCAGATGCGCACAGCACGTGTATCGCATAAAATGTCTGTAGAGATACGTGAAAGCGTGATTTTAGAGGAGCGCCCGGCAACTGTGGTTTTTTTGCGAGGTACGGATGGGCCGGATTGAATTCGTGTATACTAGGGTATGAGATAGTATGGTTGTACTACTACACTCTTCACAGCAATGATATTGTATTGCATGAAAAAGGTAAGAATTCCGATACATAAAGAGATGAGACTTGCTTACACTTTTATGTTTCCCGAGGTGAATATATTAATGATAACAGAACAACAATTGCTCGACTTCATGCGGGAAACCGCTTATAAACCTATGACTTATCAGGAGTTGGAACAGCACTTCGCTATTGAAGATGCAGCTGATTTCAAAGCCTTTTTGATTATGCTTAATACGCTGGAGGAATCCGGTAAAGTTTTGCTGACCCGTAACAATCGCTATGGCATGCCAGAGCGCATGGATTTGGTACGTGGACGTTTACAGGCTCACGCCAAAGGTTTCGCTTTCCTTATTCCTGAGGATCGGGAGCACCCGGATGTGTACATTCACGCCAATGATATGAAAAGTGCGATGAATGGTGATACGGTATTGGTTAAAGTCACATCTCAAGGACCTTCAGGTGGTCGCTTGGAGGGTGAGATCGTCCGTATTGTTACTCGTGCTGTGACCCAAGTCGTTGGTGTGTTCCAGAGCCATGAGGTGTACGGATTTGTCATTCCGGATGATAAACGGATTAATCGCGATATTTTCATCCCACGTACCAACTTTGCTGGGGCGGTTGATGGACAAAAGGTCGTAGCAAAGATCGTCAGCTATCCGGAGGGTCGTGCGGCGGCCGAGGGTGAAGTGATCGAGATTCTCGGTCATAAGGATGAGCCGGGTATTGATATTTTGTCCGTCATTCGCAAGCATCAGTTGCCTGAAGCTTTCCCCGATGAAGTGGTAGAAGAGGCGGAGAAAGCACCCGACTCCATCACGGATGAAGAGATTGTACAACAGGGTCGCCGTGATCTGCGCGGACTTAACATTGTCACGATTGATGGCGAAGATGCCAAGGATCTGGATGATGCTGTTAACGTAGAGAAACTGCCTAACGGGAACTATCGTTTGGGTGTTCATATTGCCGACGTTGGCTATTATGTGCAGGAGAATTCCAAGCTTGATCAGGAAGCCTACAACCGTGGATGCAGTGTGTATCTGGTGGACCGGGTTATTCCGATGCTGCCACAGCGTCTGTCCAACGGGATCTGTAGTTTGAACCCGCAGGTAGATCGCTTGACCCTGTCTTGTGAGATGGAGTTTAACGACCAGATGAAGGTTGTAAAACATGACATTTTCACAAGTGTAATCAAAACCAAAGAGCGGATGACGTATTCCAACGTCCGTAAAATCCTTGAAGGTGAAGAGCCGGAATTGCTCGAGCGTTATAAGGATCTGGTAGATGATTTCCATTTGATGAAAGAGATTGCCCTGAAGCTGCGTGCTATGCGTATGCGCCGTGGTGCGGTTGACTTTGATTTTGAAGAATCTAAAATCATTGTGGACGCAGAATGCAAACCGGTAGATATCGTGAAACGGGAGCGTTCGATTGCGGAGCAAATTATTGAGGAATTCATGTTGGCAGCGAACGAAACAGTGGCAGAGCATTTCCACTGGTTGAAGGTTCCGTTCATTTATCGTGTGCACGAAGATCCCGATCAAGAAAAACTGCAAAATTTCCTCGCCTTTGCGGCGAATTTTGGACACCAGGTCAAAGGACGTGGCAATGCAATTCATCCACGGGCGCTTCAATCGTTGCTTGAGGATATCAAAGAAACGAAAGAACAAACCGTGATTAGTACGATGATGCTGCGTTCCATGAAACAGGCGAAGTATGATTCTGAAATGTCAGGTCACTTTGGCCTCGCGGCGGAATTCTATAGTCACTTTACGTCTCCAATTCGTCGTTATCCCGATCTTGTCATTCACCGGGTGATTCGCGAAGTCATTGAGAATAATGGTGCTTTGCCGGAGAATCGTCAGGAGTATTTGGCAGCACGTATGACCGATATTGCGCAGCAGTCTTCGGAACGTGAACGTGTGGCGGTAGAAGCTGAGCGGGATACGGAGAAAATGAAAAAAGCCGAGTACATGCTCGATAAAGTAGGCGAAGAGTTCGAAGGCATGATCAGCAGTGTGACCAGCTTTGGTATGTTCATTGAACTGGAGAACACGGTTGAAGGCCTGATTCGCCTGAGCGCACTCACGGACGACTATTACCATTTTGACGATCAGCATATGGCTCTGATTGGTGAACGTACCTCGAAAGTCTTCCGCATCGGTGATGAAGTGAAGATCCGTGTAGCACGTGTAAGCATGGAAGAGTATACGATTGATTTTGAAATGGTGGATATGAAACCTCGCGCTGAACGTCCTGGCGGCTTCGGTGGCGGACGTGGCGGTAAAGGTGGACGTCCTAGTAGCGGCGGCGGACGCGGCGGTGCCAAGGGTGGACCAGGTGGATTCAGCGGTTCACGTGGCGGCAAAGGCAGTTCGACAGGTGCTGGAGCCAGCCGTGGTGGCAGATCAACGGAAGAAAGCAGCAAAGGTGGACGTGGCGGTCGCAGTGGAGCAGCGAGTGCAGGCGCAGGCTCATCCGGTGGATACGCAGGTAAAGGCGGCGGCAAGCCTAAAGGTGAGCGTCGTGCTGGTGATGCTGGCGGATCAACTGGTCGGGGCAAAGGCGCGGTGAGCTTTGGTTTTGGCTCAGGTAAAGGCGGATATAGCTCTACAACAACGGGTGGTTCGGATACTAGTTCAACCGGTGGACAAGGAAGTGGCCTGAACAGCGGCAGCGGTCGTGGTGAAGGCAGCTTTAAGTCCGGCAAGGGCGGCGGTAAAGGTGGCAAAGCCGGAAGTGGACGTAAAAACACTTCGCCGAGCGGTGTATTTATTGGAGAGAATGCAACTCCTGGTGGCGCTCAGGAAGGCGGAGCACCACGACGCAAGCGGAAGAAGAGCAAAGGTGCAGCTGGTAACGGCACGGCAGCTTTTGTACGAAAAAAGAAAAAATAAAGCTAACGTAACTTGAAGAGATGGATTACAATTCGTTCCTCCAGGTTAAGCGTTGGAGAAAATAGTCACTTCAGCCGGTGTGTTGTTTCGCACAGTCTGAAAGTGGTGTAATGAGGAGGGGCGGCAGAGGTCGCCTCTTTCTTGATTTTAACAGCCGTACTTGCTACAATTAGGGTCTGGCACGTGGTACCTTGGTGCAACATCGGGTGCCCTGCTATAGAGCATGGTACCGGCTTATTTTACGGAGAAGGAGTGAGGACATGGGCAAGAATGATGGACAGAGTAAAGTGCTCGCACAGAATAAAAAGGCTTCCCATGACTACTTCATTGAAGATACGTATGAAGCGGGCATGGTGCTTACCGGAACGGAGATCAAATCTCTTCGTAACGGCCGTGCGAATATTGGTGATGCATTTGCCACGATTCGAAACGGTGAGATTCATATTCACAATATGCATATTAGTCCTTTTGAACAAGGGAACCGAAATAATCCGCTCGATCCGACACGTACGCGCAAGTTGTTGATGCATAAAGTGCAGATTCACAAGCTGCTCGGGTTATCGAAACAGGATGGGTACAGCATTGTGCCACTGAAAATCTATATCCGGAACGGTTACGCTAAGCTGTTGCTTGGACTGGGTAAAGGTAAGAAGCAATACGACAAACGTGAAACTGCCGCGAAGCGCGATGCTCAACGTGATATCCAACGGGTACTGCGCGAGAAGCAGAAGGTTGCACGATAAGTGGAGCGCTGGGCGTAAATGCTTTACTTTTAAGTGTATAAGATAGTTTTTGTGATGAAGCTAGGAAGATTGATGTATGAGTTAAGGAGTCTCAAGGTTTGTCCTGCAATGGGCAAGATTGAGGCTTTTTTATTTCATTTGGGGAAGGTGATTTGATGTGAATAGCCGAAGTGTGCAGTTGGCTGATTTTTGTTGTGTATGACTAAGAAAATTGCCATGAGCATAGAGCTAAGTGCGGTGATGAATTTAAATTATCAGCTGTTGCGTAGTTTAACAGGGGCGTGGGTAAAATACTAAGGTACAGTTGTTCGTGATCCGATCTCGGTAAACTTTACTTCCGATTGGTGACGCGGTATAATATGTAGACGATTGAGCTTGTTGTATTGGATAACCTTGTACAGATGCTCAGCCTGCTGGAATGTCTTCCAGCAATCTGTACTATTTCGGTGATGTGTCCTGTGTTATGATTATTCATGTAGCAGACAGGAATGCCGAGTTTGAAAGAAGCATCTTTTTACCTTGGAGGAAAAAGATGTGCAGCACCTTTGCTCCGTATTCACGGATTAATCCTGGAGCCCTTCTTCATTGAGGGGGCGTTTATGGATTCGACGGGGATAGTTCGAGCATGGGTAGCGGGTAGTGGGGACGCGTCCGCTTTATCAACGCTAAAGCCTATTAAACGGCAAACAACAAACAAACTACGCTTTCGCAGCCTAAGAAACTGTGTGCGTGCTTCTACCCTGCATCGCCCATGTGACAGGGATAGGGGCTAACTAGTAGTGGGATACGCTGTCACATCTCCGCCTGGGGTGTGCTGAAGAAGACAATCAGGCTGACCCAACGTATAGCCGGTTACGGGGCGATACTCGGGTGACATCAAAACTGTGACTACACCCGTAGAAGCTTATGTGCCGTTATCTTCGGACAGGGGTTCGACTCCCCTCGCCTCCATTAGAGTGTCAAAAGCCATCAACCAGCGTTCTGGTTGGTGGCTTTTTAATTTATACTCAATTAATAGTTGGGGGGACTCAAGATGATTAAAAATCGAGAACATAAATCTTATAAAAGCTATAAAATTAAACACTAGCCAATGATTTTTTGAACTGATAAAATTATAAAACGCTAGATTTAAATTGAAAATGAAATGAGATGAGATGATTTAATGGCGATCAAGCATGGAATATGGAGAGTTGCCGATGATGGGGTTAGAGAAGTAAAGAATGTTACTTTAAATCTAGAAATCGAACTTGAGAAAATTATTCAATCCAATCCAGCTATACTGGATGAAAATTGGCTGATTATTGGAAGACAAGTTATGACCGAATTTAATACATACATTGATTTATTAGCAATTGATAACAGCGGCTCAATAATTATCATTGAATTAAAAAAACATAAAACAAGTCGAGAAGTTGTTGCACAGGGACTAGATTATGCATCGTGGATTAAAGGTTTGTCCGCAAGTCAAATCTCCGCAATATATGAGGCATATATAGCTAGATACTCTCTAAAACAAAACAGTTTAGAGGACGAATTTTACGCAAAATTTAAGGTTAAACTAGAAGAAGAAAGTATTAATCACTCCCATCAGATCGTTATTGTAGCGGCTGAATTGGATTCAAGCACAGAAAGAATTGTGGAGTACTTGAGTGACTCTCTTATACCGATAAATGTCATCTTTTTCACTGTATTTGAAGAGGAGTCTACTAAATATATAAGCCGTGCATGGATGATTGATCCGCAAGAGACATTAGATAATGCATCTATTGTAGTTAAAGATAAGGAACCTTGGAACGGGGAGTATTATGTTTCTTTTGGTGATGGATTGAGTCGAAGTTGGTCAGATGCTTTAAAATATGGATTTATCTCAGGGGGAGGCGGAGAGTGGTACTCACGTACACTTAATCAGTTATCTATTGGCGACCGAGTTTGGGTTAATATTCCCGGTGTTGGTTATGTTGGTGTTGGTAAAGTTACGGATACAGCCAAAAAAGCAGATGAAGTTTTCTTTGAAGAAAATGGAGTTGAACAGAATATATATCAACTTAGCAATAATGCCGCTTACTTTAAAGAATTCTTATATGACGATGATCGTGCCGAGTTCATTGTAAAAATGGAATGGGTTAAAGCTCTGCCTGCGAATGTAGCTATATCGGAAATTGGTTTTTTTGGAAACCAAAACACCGTTTGTAAGCCGCGTGCTTCTAAATGGATTCATACCATTAATCGCTTAAAAGGCATTTGGAAGATACAATAATCTCTTTAAATATTCTAGCCTGAATTGCCTATGTGACAGGATGAGAGGCTAACAAAGAGTGGAATACGCTGTCACATCTACTCCTGGAGTGGGCTGAAGAAGACAATTAGGCTATTTCAATGTATAGCGGATTACGGGGCGATAATTGGGTGACATCAAAACTGTGACTACACTCATAGAAGCTTATGTGCCGTTATCTTCGGACAGGGGTTCGACTCCTTTCGCCTCCAAGATGGTACTTAATGAGTATGTACTATGTTGAATGCGTTTAGGTAAATCTAAGCGAAAAGAATCAGGTAGCTGGAACATCAATAGATGTCAGCAATCTGATTTTTTTTTGTAACATACATGATTAGGTTTTTCTTTTTCAGAGAGAAATTAAGAAGAGGTAGTTATGAACGTCAATTTTATGGATTACAAGTATGAGAAATTTTTATTTGAATTAAGTCTATATCGAAAGTTACCCATTAGTATTAATAAGTTCGTCTCAAAGATAACTAAGGTTCCATGGAACCATCAATATAAAATGAATTTTCATGACACTCATTACTCTGAGGGTTTTCAACATTCTTAAGTTGTCTCGTCTCGCTATGCACGGAGCATGTGGATTTGGAATGATTAAAGCTGATGATCTATTGTCGGGGCAGCCACGGACAGTTAAGGAATCCGGTTTGCTGGCATGTTATCCAATCAGAACAACGGCTTTGGAGGCGGATATATGTTATCTGATTACGAACGTAAAATGTTGAGGATCTTGTTTAATTAAGTAGCGGCTCGTACGATTTCCGACACTTTATGAATTGACCATTAAGACCGGAAGGAACAAGGCAGACATCATGGCTACGTTTGATGGTCTAATCGCAGGGGATTACATAACGCGGAAAAACAAATCGGATACTGCTAATATTGTTATTCTGGTGGGATGGGAGAGGGAGTCTGAGCTTCCTAAACTTCCGTAAACCAAAATATATCCACAAATACAATTATGAATATTGGACTAAATATTGAGAGATTTGAAGACAAATAGTAATACTGGTCTATTCTATTGTTAAGGAACATGGTCTAAAATTCAGAAAAATAACTTCAAACTAGCAACTTTGACTATATAAAGTAATAAATATTTACATGCTATTTTTTACATACTTTACCTTTTTAGAGGTATGGTGATACTATAATTATCGGATTACATATTTACAATTTTTGTATTGCTGGCCAGCATACAGAACAAAAAACAAAAGGAGAGAAAAAATAATGAAAAAATATAAATTTTCTTTGGCTTTGCTTTTATCATTTGCTCTAATTTTTTCTACCATGAACAGTTTTGCGTTAGCGGAAAGTACAGATTTTAACAATGTTTCAGAGAATGAAAATAATAGAGAACTGACGGTCACAGAAGAAACTAAAAAGGAAACAATTGATATAATTGAAAGAGCTTCTAATTTTAAACAAAATAATACGGATGGAGAAATTCGTCCACAGAATGTTGTCAGCATCATAATGTATCTGGCAAGGATTGCATATGGAGCAACTAAAACATATGCAAAAGTGACTGAAAACCATGTAGAGGATGCAATTAAAGATTATTTTGATTTATCTGTACTTACAACACAATATACGAACATAAAGGAACTATGGTTAATAGGTTCAAATAAGAAAGTTACCATAGAGTTCGGTACTCAAAGTAGAGGTTTCGAGCACATTATGTCAAAACACCATCCTAAATATTGGACTGGGCTAGGCTACCGGGAGTACAATTCATTTTTTAATGACACTACTTCAATGCAAGAGATAGTAGACATAATCGCAGTAGTAATTAATTATAGTGATGAAAATAAACAAAAAATTCTTAACAATTATAGCAATAATGTAGCAGTTGACGGATACTACAGTGGTAAGCTTTATAGAGTAGTGGTGGATGGAAACCTGAAGGTAGTTACAGCCTACCCTTACGGTTGGAACGTAGCTGAAAGTCGATAAGAGTAAAGAAAGTTAGCGAAGCTATATGAAGTTAGCTTCGCTAACTATTTACTTTAAGGAGTGAAAAAGCTTGATTCAATTTAAAACTTTATTACAACTATCTGACAAAAATATTGAATTGAACGATTTAAATCAAGATACCTATAATAAGTATTTCTCTAAGGCGAAATTAGACTACTACAATATTTGCATACTTTTGAATGAGAAAATTATTGCTGAAAAATCAGGGTTTGAGATCTGGAATTCATACACTAATGCAGCTTCAAAGTACATTAATTCAAAAAAGGTGTCAGTCCCTTTTGGAGTAGAGCCTATGGTTTTGAATTTTACTGAATTGGAGCCAGGCGTTATTGAAGTATGCCTTCAATACGAAGAAATTCTAGGAGGGGAAAGTATTTTTTTATTTAATTGTGAGGAGAAAAGTTTCATCTTTGGGCTTACAGAGTCTGCTATAAATTTCTCTCGGACAATGGAGAGCCTAGAAGATAATTATGATAGTCACCTTATCGAATCGAATTGTGCTTATATAAAATCAAACTATAATCTGTTCAATTAAGGAGAATGTATGTTATGAAAAGAGCATCTTTATCAATTCTTCTGTGTATTCTAGTAATGTTAACAACTGTCCATAGTGCTAGTGCCTCAAGCGATCTAAATACCCATTCAGATCCGAAGTTTTACTTAGAGGATTATTTGAATGCCGTTAAAGACAAGAATTTAGATAGGATGATGGATCTTACTCATGATTACAGATTTTCTAATTTGGATGATAAAAAGGATTTGTATCAAAGATCTTTATCCTCTGATCGGGAGGGGATTACTGACTATGAGATAACTGACAGTGAACATATAAAGAATGAGGCAACTAAATTCTCAGTTAAAATATATTTTGAGAATGGGGCAATATCAGAAGCTCCGTTTGTGATTGATAATATTGAAGGGGAAATGAGGATAGTAATAGAAAGCCCTCACACAATCAATGATGATATTTTAGAGATTCAAAAGGCTCCAGATAATGACGAGTTAGAGAGTTCAGTAGTGCATCAAAATAATTCTGATATTATTACTATTCAAGCCACAAGATGTACTTGGAATTTTTCAGGTCGTGTAGATGGGAGAAGTTTTGATTCAATATGTTCATTTGATATTAACACAACTGATAGTGAAGTTGTTATAAACTATCGGCAATGGAATGATAATGGTTTAGGAATTGATAACACAGTAAGATATGAAATCAGAAACAATACATGGTTGGGTTCTGAGCAATGGGGTTACACAGATGCATGGGGGCAAAATAAAGATAAAGGAAAACAGCTCACCATACATGGTAAGACAAAAAAAGTCGAGGATGCCTATATGAGATTCACTGTAAACGAAGTTGATGATAAAGTAGTTACATATGCCGGTTTCGGTGAATTATACGATTAAACAAAATCGGAGAGATCGTCAAGGTCTCTTCGTTTGTTTTTTGTCATACATTGTGCCTTCATATAATTTTAAGTACTAAATTGGGTTCGACTCCCCTCGGCTCCATTAGAGTAAAAAGCCATCAACCAGCGTTCTGGTTGGTGGTTTTTCTGTTTATGCTATAATCTTTGTAAAATAAGTTGATGCTAGCCCAATTTACGCCTTAATCTTCCAAAGGAGGCAAAAAAGCATGAGCCAAACGCAGCAACAGATCCGCGAGTTTGTTGCAGGGGTACAAGCATATGTGTCGCCAGTAAATGTGATTAATCCTTGGAGAGATTATGTGACGGGCTATGATATCGGCCCCGAAGCGGTGAAGATTCGTTCGGAACATTTGGTCAGGTATTTGGAACCGAGAATGTCCAAGGCTCGGTACATTTTTATAGCTGAAGCTGTGGGATATCAAGGGGCAAGGTTCTCCGGCGTACCCTTGACGTCCGAACGAATGGTTACCGGGAATCATTCGCTGGTGAATCACCAGATGATTTTTGCAGGTGATCCGGGTGTCCGAACAAGCCTGCCGAATATCGCCAAACCTAACCGGAGTCAGGCACTGTATGGTTTCGCAGAACCGACAGCATCCATCATATGGGGTGAAGTGTTATCCAGTTCAAGGTGGAAACCAACGGACTTTATATTTTGGAACATCTATCCCTTTCATCCTTATCAATCTTCTGAAAACCGGATGATGAATCGAACGCCGACTTTGGCAGAGTTGGAGGATGGTTTGCCATTTGCCAGACAGCTTATGCAACTGAATCCTGATGCTCAGATTGTGGCTATTGGCAGAAAGTCAGCAGACACGTTAAGCTCTCATCTCATTAAACATCACCATGTTCCTCATCCTGCAAATGGAAGGGCAGTACAATTCCAAAAAGCAGTAAGGTCAATTATTTAGCCCATTTTGAACTGGAGGAGTGTAAGGCATAACATATGCACCTTATCGTCCAAGTGCCCTCCACATAACGTATTGCCCTATCATATAAAGATTGGTTGGTGAAGCTAAATGAGTGAAAAATACTGGCTTGTGGTGCAATATCCACTGAAGAGCGCGCAGGGCAGCAAACGAGATCATTGGTTGAAGGAAAAGGTGATGGAATATCTGGAAACCGTTCTGACCCAGGCCGATTTGGGAGAGGTGGATGGATGTGATCTGGGTAGCCGTGTGGCTGATCCTAAGGAATATGTAATGAACATTTTCTGTGTGGTAACGGACGAGGATCGGAGCATAGCGCTAGTTAAAAAAGTGCTGAGGGAGAGTCGGTTGGATTACACCCGCATCCAAATCGCTACGATGCCATATGGCACAGAAGGAAGCTACACGCTGAAATATGCCTCCAAAAAAGGCATTACCGAATTCTCGCTTTGATCACGATTTGCTGTTTCTTACCATAACGAACTCTGTACTTGTTCTGCCCGAGGGCAGTATGCCCCCGACATTTTCCCCAATTAAATCCATCATACGAGAAGACCATAATTGGACTTCCCAGCCTTAACCACTCGATCAACACTCTGTAAGTAGTAAGATTATGCCCGTAGATATTGTAATCTTGCTCAAAAGTATGCCATATCAAGGTAGACGTTTACCATCTTCTTTTGTGTACTCAGATCCTCCGTCTCTCCCCCGCTTCTCTCTCCACCCGGCACAAACCACAACTTATTATCTGTACCTACAACATTTTATAAAGTAGTACTCCTTGCGGCTCCAATTACGGGGCCCTCACCCACAGCATTCACAGTAATTGTCTTCCCAAAGCCTCAATCTATTTCACTCAGTCAAGCCATCCTCAAGCGATAAAAAGAGTTGAGCCTCCTCCATACACAGTCCTATAATATACAATTGTATAAAATCCGAGAGAGTGGTGGATATCACAACAGGTCATCCGATCCCAGCCGATAAACCCATCACACATCGGAACCAAAGGAGGGTCACAGTGAATCAAAGAGCAAAAGATGCAACAACAGATGAAGGAGCAAGAGAAGTAACAGAAGGGGATGAAAAATAGAAGTGAAAGCAACAGCCCAATCAGATATTGAGAGCGATGCAGAAGCAAACGCAAATGCAAAAGCGAACACCAGCGCAATGAAGACGAATTGGACTCCCCGTTTCAAAGCGTTCATTCAACGCAAGCCCAAGACACTCGCTTTTAAAATTCCGTTTGCCTACTTTGTCATTATTCTGCTAACGGTGGCGTTTAGTGCGTTGGTTTTGAATCGAATCTCGGAAAATGACGCGCAACGAAAGATCAATGAAGCATCACTGCAGACAATTACATCCATTGAGACCAACGTTAATCTGATGATCGAGAACGTGAACAATTATTCGAAAATGATTTTCTCTGATCCCAACTTGCAGAACCTGCTGCGGCAGGGCAATGTGTACTCCAATTTACAGACACAGTCCAAGGTCAGCGCGTATTTGACCAACCTTATGCAAGCGGTTCCAATTATCGATTCAGTATATATTTACGATAATTCGGGGCACCGATTCTCGGTTGGCACACAGGAGTGGCCCACCTTTATGGAAGCGAGTGTGAAGGAAGCGTCGTGGTACGAACAGGCACTAGAGCACAACGGGAGATATCTGCTCAGGCTGAATGGTGGCAACAACGACAGCGGAGTCTCGGCAACGGGGGAGAATGATGGGCAAGAGGTGGTCTCGTTTATTCGCCTCATTCGAGATTTGGATGATACGTCTCCACTTGGATTTCTGGTCATGAACATCAAGGGCAAATCCATAGCTCAAGCCTATGCCAACCTGTCTGCACCGGATTCATTTCAGGTGGCCATCCTTGATGAACATCAGCGGATGATCGCAACGAACGCAACTGATGGAAAGAAAGACGTGCCTGCGGTATCCGACGCATCCATGTCTGCGGCTTCTGGACAGGAAGGCATGCACGAGATATTAGAGGCCAATCAGGCCAAGTTAAAACAAACCTTTCAAGAGCAGCCCTCCGGCTTCATTACCTTGCAATCGGATGGTCAGGAATATGCGGTGACCTATCGTTCGGTCGGTGATGATCAGTGGAAATTCATCAGCATGAGTCCATACCGGGCTACCGATACCCGTAATAAATCCATGGTGCTGCTCGCATTGATCCTGCTGGCGGTGAATGGGACTGTCTTTTTTGTCAGTTCATTCATCATCTCGCGCAGTGTCATCAAGCCGATTCACAAGCTGCTTCGTGTCATGCAAAAAGCGCCAAGCGGCAACTTCCGCAAAGTGACGGTTGAGCTGAACAGCTACGAGTTCGCACAGCTATATGGAGGATACAACCAGATGATTGAGCAGATTGATCAGATGCTGAAACGCATCATTCAGGAGCAGCAGACAATCCGCCGTGCAGAGCTGAATACACTTCAGGCGCAGATCAAGCCGCATTTTTTATACAACACACTGGATTCCATCACCTCCCTGGCGATGTCAGGCATGAACGATAAGGTATGTGAGCTGTTAGAAGCGCTCGGAAGTTACTATCGCCTGAGTGTCAGCAAAGGCCGTGAACTGATTACACTGCACGAGGAGGTTGAGATTGTACGCAATTATCTGACGATCCAGCAGGTGCGCTATCCCGGTGTATTTGAGGTGCAGTACGATATTGATTCAGACTGTGAGCGAGTGATGATTCCCAAGCTCGTTCTCCAGCCGTTGGTAGAAAATTCACTGTATCATGGCATTCGTCCCAAAGGCAGCCCCGGCACGATACGCATTCAAGCACGTCGATTCAAGGAAGGGGTACTTCTAACGATTACTGACGACGGAGTTGGCATGTCCGAGGAAGAAGTGCAGCAGGTTCAACGCAAAGAAATAAACAGTTCTAACCGTTTTGACTCAACTAGCTCAATTAACTCAACGAACTCATCTATCTCCTCTAGTTCATCTAATCCTTCTAATCCTACCTATAATGCTAAACACAATCCAAGCTTTGGCTTATGGGGAACGATGGAGCGGCTTCGTATTTTCTACGAAAGAGAGGATGGACTCAAGCTGGAGAGCGAGGTTGGAAAAGGAACCACCATTATCATAACGATCCCGAAGGGAGCCGATGAATCATGGAATTAACTGTAGAACCTTTAAAGGTATTGATTGTGGATGATGAGTACCTCATCCGAAATCTGCTGCGCATGCGTATCGATTGGGAGCAGCAAGGCATGACCATCATTGGCGAGGCCTCCGATGCTGAAGAGGCTTTGAATCAGGTTGAGCTGTTGCGTCCAGACATCGTGTTCACGGATATATACATGCCGAAGATGGACGGCATTGAACTGAGCGGCATCCTCATGGAGCGTTACCCGAACATAAAAATCGCGGTTGTGACGGGACATGATGAATTTGAGTATGCTCGTCAGAGTGTGAAGCTGGGCATATCCGATTTTATTTTGAAACCTATTCGTGCTTCTGAGTTATTACAGGTTACGGCGAAGCTGCGAGCGGCAATCGAGCAGGAGGTCGGGCGCGAGTACGAGCTGATGAAGCTGCGGGAGGAGATGAAGCAGGGCTTGCCTTATCTCAGGGAGAGGTTTGTAAATCAATGGTTAAGTGATGTGATGCCTGAGGATGAACTACAAGAGAAGGCGCGTTTCTTTGGTATTCCTATCTCGTCTGGTGAACCAGGATCACGCATCGCAGTAATGGAGGTGGAGGTTGCTGTACCGCAAGCGAAGATATCTGCACCAGAGGTATATCCACATCTGTCCGAACCATATCACCAAACACGCCAAACATACCAAGCACAACGAGGGACTCAACAACAACAACAACACGGTCAGCCCCAATTAAGCCAGCATCAGACAGAAGCCCATCCACAACCCGCTGAGGAAATACATATTTTGCTGCGAATGGTAGGCATGAAGCAGGTGCAGGCATTTTATCCGCAGGATTCACAAACCATTATCGTCATGGACCCGCATAACCGGATAGTTGTGCTCTCACTTGGTGCGGATACGGAATTTACCAATCAGGTACAGCAGCTTCAGGAAGAACTTCAACATACACTTAAGCTCGAAGGGTGTGAAGTTGATGTGACCGTAGGGATTGGGCAATGGCAATCAGGATGGGGAAGGGCCTGTGTGGGATACCGGGAAGCTTGTCGTGCACTTGATTATCAGGCGTTTGTAGGGAAAAATCAGGTCATTTGCTTCGAGGATCTGGTCATCGAAGGCGTGAAAAGGCCCTACCACTCGGATGCTCAGCTGCTCCAACAACTGCAATTTTACGTCAGTGTTGGTGCGGGGGAAGAAGCCGTATTGTTGCTGGAGCGTATGCTGTCTGTGCCGTTTTCGGACGTTTCACAGTTTCGGATGGCAGCCATGGATGTGGTTACGGAGTGCCAGCGTGCTGCCATAGAGCAGCAGATTGAGGGAGAGCACGCATTGAACAAAGAGGCCGTTGCGGCCATTTTTACAGCAGATCATTTGCCCGAACTAAAAAGCATGCTGGAGCAGCATGTCCGCACCGTATCGGATGTCATACAAGCCAAGCGACAGGCCAAGGAAGGCAATCTGATCGACCGGGTGATCGCTTATCTTGAAGAGAACATGGGCAATGCGGAAGTGGGACTTTCCAGCACCGCGGCTGCTTTTTACGTAAGTTCGGGCCATCTGGGGCGGCTGATGAAAAAAGAAACCGGGCAGACATTTGTGGAATATCTGACCCAACTCCGCATGAAGAAGGCTGAAATGCTGCTGAAACAGACGGATATGAAAGGATATGAGATTGGGGAGCAGGTAGGCATCCCGGACCCACACTATTTCAGCGTCTTGTTCAAAAAACATATTGGCCGATCCATGAATGAGTATCGGAATGTAAAAACCTGAAAAATGAAAATGCAAAAATGGGGAGTGTGGGGGAGTGCAGAGATGGTTTGAGCGTAAACGAACTTCCACTTCCACATATGTTCGAATATTACAAATCGATGCCTGTTTTCTAAATGGAGAACAACGCACAGTTTGCCTAAAATATGGGCTAGAACCAACTAAAACGCATAGGGAGGTCCATAGAGATGAAAGCGCTATTAAAAAAATCAGCAAGTCTAATTCTGACTCTGGGCATTGTAAGCAGTCTGGCGGCATGTTCATCCGGTTCGTCCGGTGGTACACAGGGGGAGAGCGATGGAAAGATCAAGCTGACGCTATGGGATCAATCAGTTGGCAATACCGATCCTTCGGCCAAACTGCTGCCCGAGATTGTTGAGAAATGGAACAGCGAGCATCCGGACATCCAGGTTGAACGTACGGGCACGACAGGAGAACAGTATAAAACCAAAGTCAAAACATCGATTGCGGCTGGTGAAGCGCCAGACCTGTTCTATGGCATGGGCGGCGGCAGCTTCATGCAGCCGTACATCAAATCCGGCAATGTGCTGGAAATCTCAAGTTACCTGACGGACGATATCAAAGAACGAATGGGTCCGGGTATGGCGGAGGCCATTAATATGGACGGCAAAATCTACACATTGCCCGTGTACACACATATCGCCAATCTTTACGTGAATACAGAACTGTTCGAGCAGGCGGGTGCCAAGATTCCGACCACCTATAACGAACTACTGGATGCAGTCTCCAAGCTGAAAGCGGCAGGAATCACACCGGCTGTGATTGGAGAGAAGGACCGCTGGCCGGGCATGTACTGGTACGACATTATTGCGATGCGTCAGGCAGGCAATGCTGCGGTGATGGAAGCCTTTAAAGATCCGTCGAAGTGGGATTCGCCCGACTTTGTAGCCGCCGCGACTAAAATGCAGCAGCTTGCACAAGCAGGAGCGTTCAACAGCAGTATGTTTAGCATGAGCTATGACGAGATGCTTGGGGCATTTAATGCAGGCAATGGCGCGATGATGTTCCAGGCCAACTGGGTAAATGCAGGAATTGAGGACCCTTCCTCCGCAGTCAAAGGCAAAGTGAAAGTGATTCCGTTCCCTTTGTTTGAGGATGGCAAAGGCACAAATACCGAAATCTTCGGCGGAGCCGTCGATGGTTTCTACATCAACCAGAATACCAAACATTCGAAGGAAGCCGTGGAATTCCTCATGTATCTGAGCGAACAGCTTGGTACGCAAGGTTTCCTGGCTGGAGCCGGCCTGCCAAGCTGGAAAACAGATGCACTCGACACGTCCAGCCTGTCCTCTCTAGATCTGTCTGCGGCAGATATTATGAAAACGGCGACCTCATTCATCGCGTGGTGGGATAACATCCTGCCAGCGGAGTCTGCCGAAGCGCACAAAAACCTGATTGCCCAGCTGCTTGCCGGTGATGTAACACCGGAGGAGTTCTGCAAACAGATGGCACAGCTCAAACCAACAGAGCTAAGTCTATAGAAAACAGGTAGGCAGGTATACGTGCTTGTAAGCCTACAAGCTTAAATGCTTACAGGCCCTAGGTCCGTACACTACAAGTCTTTGCAAATTACCTGTGAATATCTTGCGCATAGACCTTGTGAGCTTGCAATGCTACCGCTTCTAACAATGAAGACGAACCCAAACAAGGCGTGGTCCGGCATATCCCGGTCACGCCTTTGAGAGGAGAACAACAATGAACTCTGTATTTTCCAATAAAGGCACGATAGCCGTCTTTGTACTGCCCACCCTAATTCTGTTCTGCGGAATTGTGCTTATTCCCATCTTTGTCTCCAGTTATTACAGTCTGCTGGACTGGAACGGCGTAGGCAGGGGTACATTTATCGGCCTGGACAACTATGTAGAGATGTTTAAAGATACCCGTGTGCTGAATTCGATCAAGAACTCCCTGTTATTCGCAGGTGCTTCGGTGTTCATTCAACTGCCAATCTCGCTGGTGCTCGCACTGATTCTGGCGTCCAACGTCAAGGGGGAAGGGTTCTACCGGACCGTGTATTTCATCCCGGTGTTGATCTCAACGGTCGTTATTGCCCAGTTGTGGTCAAAAATCTACAATGCCGATTATGGCCTGCTGAACGTGCTGCTGCAAAGTATTGGCTTATCCAGCCTGGCACAGGACTGGCTGGGGCAGAAGGACACCGCCCTGGCGGCATCGTTTATTCCGACCTTGTGGCAGTACGTGGGGTATCACATGCTGCTGATGTATGCAGGAGCAAAGTCCGTGTCTCAGGATGTGCTCGAAGCGGCTCGAATGGATGGTGCTTCCCGTATTCGGACGGCGTGGTCCATTATGATCCCGCTGATGAAGCCAATTCTGAAGGTAAGCCTTGTTTTTTCGGTCATCGGTGCGTTCAAGGTGTTTGACCTGATCTATGTGCTGACAGGTGGTGGGCCATTTTACACAACTGAAGTGCCAAGCACGCTGATGTACGCTACCATTTTTGATACGTTCCGGTACGGATATGGCAGTGCAATCTCGGTCTTTATCATTGTGGAGTGTCTGGTATGTACGATCCTCATTAATTCATTGTTCAAAACGGAATAGAAGGAGGCATGAGGCATGAGTACCGTAGAAGTCATGTTGCAAAAAAAGCCCAAGCCAAGGTCCATCTCCGGACCAATCGGGAAAGTGTTCCTGCAAGCGTTTCTGATCCTCGTTGCAATTGTGCAGATCTACCCGCTTATCTGGTTGGCGCTGTTTTCCCTGAAGGATAACAGTGAGATTTTCAGCGGTGATGTAGCCGGGTTGCCCAAAGCATTTCTGTGGAGCAACTACACCAAAGCAATGTCCGACGGCCATGTGCTGACCTATTTTATGAATAGTGTGCTGGTTACTGCGGCCTCCATTGTCTTGGTACTGATCCTGTCCTCCATGACGGGTTACGCAATCACGAGAATGAACTGGAAGCTCAGCGGGTTGACGATGACGATTATTTTGCTGGGTATGATGGTGCCGATTCATGCGGCGCTGCTGCCATTGTTTATTATTTTGAAGAATCTGAGCCTGCTCAACAGCTATTGGTCACTGATCATTCCCTATGTGGCATTTGGCATCCCGATGGCGGTATTCATTCTGGGCAGTTTTTTCAAAGGTATCCCGAGAGAGATGGAGGAGTCGGCGGTTATCGACGGCTGTGGCATATACCGGACGTTTTTCTCCATTATTCTGCCTCTGGTAACCCCGGCTATATCAACGGTAGCCATCTTCACATTTCTGTCATGCTGGAATGAGCTGATGTTTGCAGTTACGTTTATCAATAACACGGCTTACCAGACGTTGACGGTGGGCATGATGTCGATGGTGGGAACGTACATTACGCAATGGGGTATCATTGGTGCGGGACTGATGATTACGACGGTGCCAACGGTGGTCATCTATCTGCTGCTGAACAAACAGGTGCAGAAGAGCATGATCGCAGGTGCAATCAAAGGTTAGCTGGAGGCTGGACTGGAGGACGTGGCGGTAGAAGGGCTTGCTGCTCACTCGCTGTACTCTCTTTCTGGTAGATATCGGCTTGATTTGGGATTTCGCAAGGTGTGATCTCTGGACTAGACCGGAGCCTGTGGTCATGGAATAATAAGGGGGTATGTAGCCAGGCAGTTGCAGAGAGGGGTCATTATAGTATGGTCAATATCGTGATGGTAGAGCAGGGGTCTGTTCGGGAAAAAGTTGTGGCGTTCACGTTTGATGATGGGCCGCATCCGGTGTACACACCTCAAGTGCTTGAGATATTCCGCCGTGCGGGTGGGCAGGCAACGTTTTTCATGATTGGCCAAGAAATGGAGACTCACCCGGAGATTGCGGCGGAGGTGCACCGGGAAGGGCATGAGATCGCAAACCATACGTACACGCATCCTGACCTGACCAAGCTGACGCTGGAGGAAGCGGGAGAGGAGCTGCAACGCGCAGAAAATCTTGTTCAAGAAGTTACGGGGCAACCTGCCCGCTGCTTCCGCCCGCCGTATTTTGGCGTAAACGATGATATACTGTCTCTGGCGGCGGAGCGTGGATATCGTACGATTGGTGCGGTCAACGGTGATGCGAGGGATTGGGACAATCCTGGCGTTGAGCACATTCTGGAGCATACCCGGTCTGCGGTGAAACCTGGCAGCGTGCTCATATTCCATGACGGGTACGGGGATCGTTCCCAGACGGTGGAGGCGGTTCGTGTGCTGGTGGAGGAATTGGTTGGGGAAGGGTACCGTTTGGTAACGGTGAGTGAGTTGTTAGACATTTCTCGTGAGCATGATGAAAAGACGACATAATCAAGTGGGCCCATCATTCTTTGAATGAAAGGGTCTTTTTTTAATATATATAATACATAGGAAGAATGAAGCGGGAGCACAAACTTTGCTTGCCCTCTCAAACTACTTTATAATAATAGGCTAAACTAGATTATGTCAGGAGGAAACAATGGACTTTATCAGAAATCAACTAGAAGAACTCGGCATGAGTGGACCCTCCATTGGTTATCTTTCAAACATCATTATGATTATTTTTATAGCAGTGATCTCGATATTGGCAAATGTGATTGCTAAGCGAGTGGTACTGAAGACGGTTCATCGTATCGTAAGTAACAACCGTTTCAAGTGGGGCCATATTGTGGTTCAAAAAAATTTATTTCAGAAGCTGTCGCATCTTGTGCCAGCCATTATAATCTATTATTCTGCTTATATTTTCTCGCCCTATCAGGCCATAATTGAAAAATCAGCAATGACCTATATGATTGTAATCATGATTACGGTTCTGAATGCTCTGCTGAATGTGTTCGATGATATCTATCGTACCTATGAGGTGTCGAAGATTCGCCCAATCAAGAGTTACATTCAGGTAGCCAAGATTGTCCTGTTCATTATCGGGGGTATTATCGTCATCTCCAGCCTGATCGGACAGAACCCGCTCATTATCCTTAGTGGACTTGGGGCGTTATCGGCGGTATTAATGCTCGTATTTAAAGATTCGATCCTGGGCCTCGTGGCCGGAGTACAGCTATCGTCGAACGATATGGTGCGTGTCGGGGACTGGATCGAGATGCCAAAGTATAATGCCGACGGCGATGTCATCGACATTACATTGAACACGGTAAAGGTTATGAACTTTGATAAAACCATTACCATGATTCCAAGCTACGCCCTCATTTCGGACTCATTCCGTAACTGGAGAGGCATGCAGGTGTCCGGTGGCAGAAGGATTAAGCGGAGTATCTATATCGACATCAGCAGTATTTGTTTTTGTACGGAAGAGATGGTGGCGGAATTTGAGAAGATTCATTACCTGACGGAGTATATCACTTCCAAACTTAAAGAAATTCAAGCATACAACATGGAGCACCAGGTGAATACCGAAAGCAACGTGAACGGTAGACAGCTGACAAACGTCGGTGTATTCCGGGAATATATCCATCAATATTTGAGGAACCATCCAAAAATTAATAAAGATATGACGATGATTGTGCGACAATTAGCACCGGAAGATCGCGGGCTGCCTCTGGAAATCTATGCATTCAGCAATGATATCAACTGGGGTGTATATGAGAACGTTCAGGCGGATATCTTTGACCATATCTTCGCGGTGGCGTCGACATTTGGACTACGGGCCTTCCAAAATCCAACGGGTCATGACATTGTGCAACTGAAAGAGGATAAGCAATACTCGCGAGAGTATTAAGAGGATTTATCAAAATAGATGTGACGGCCACCATATTGGTGGTCGTTTTTACGTTTGGATGCCCATCCAATTTGGCCATGGGTGAGAACACGTCGAGTGTTGGTAAGTTGGCTAATTTTTAAAATCACAGGAACACATCCAAATGTTTTATTTATGAGACTGACGGTCAGTTCATGGGATAGGGTTCAGTGCAAGATAACAAAACAGAATGTCTGCAAAAACAAGTAGACAATATGTATTTCTTTACATTATAATCTAATTAATTCCATATTTTGAAAGGAGTGATTTGGAGCTTATTCTGATTAGGCGTGTCTAAGAACGAGGGAAAGCATGAAGTCTCTTTGGCGTGCTAACTTTCATAAGAAATGGAGGGAGAATGAAATGAAGAAAACATTGTATTCTGCTATTATGGTGACGCTTTTATCAGGATCGATTGTGGGTACGGCCTTGGCGGATAATTACGAGTCGAATGACACTTTGAGCACCGCGTATAAAATCCCAACGCAAACGGTGGCCACTCCCTACGGTCCGGCTTACTGGGGTGGAAGTGCTTGGTCTTATTTATCATCCCCGACAGATGTAGACTACTTTACATTCAGAGGGCATGGCAAATCTGTCGTGCTGGGTTCTCCTTCCGGCTATGATTACGATTTGTACGCCTATGACAGCGCTGGAAATTTGGTTGCTTCTTCTACGAATACGTCAGGAGCGGATACAGTTCTTGTCGACTACAATAATGTATATTTTAAAGTGGTAAGCAAGGATGGACGTTACAGCGATACCGATGCTTACAGCGTAACCTTTTATAAAAGGGATGTTTGGGTGCCGTGACCAGACAGTGAGGATAAAAAAACGTTAGGTATCGTGGAATTTGATGCTTCTGTCTCACAAATAGGAACTCTACTGCCCCACTGAGGTAGTAGAGTTTTATTTATCCAAGCCAATGGTCTGGAAGAATTGAATACCATGTCCCCACTTTAAATAATTGGAAAATTTGATGGAGGTGAGCTTCGTGGCACGTGTGTTAGTTGTGATGATGCCTGCAGAAGGGCATATCAATCCGTCGCTCGGGTTAATCAAGGAGTTGATAGAGAGCGGAGATGAGGTCGTCTATTGTTGTACTGAAAAATACCGGACGAAGATTGAAGCGTTAGGTGCTCAATTTAAAGCTTACTCCTTCAACGAGGCAACCCTGCTCAACAATCCCAATATGAAGCCATTTGAAATCAAGCATCCGTACCAATTCTTATATATGATTTTGAAAAAAATAATTCAACGGTTTATTCCGGATGTTCTGAATCTGATCGAAAATGAAACCTATGACTATTTAATTTTTGATTCCTTAATCGGCTGGGGCGGACAAATTTTGGGCGAAAAGCTGGGGATACCCACGATCTGCTCGACCAGTACCTTTGTTTTTGTAGAGCCTCTAGGATCGGACAATAATCTGAAGGATGACACGGAGGAGGTTCAGGAGTTATATAACGGCATTATGGAAATGTCTCAACAATTAGCTTCCCGGTTTAATGTGGCTGCGCCTTCTCTGGTGGAACTTTCAGGGCATCCAGGACAACTGAAGATTGTGTATACAAGCCGCTATTTTCAACCCATGGGGGAGAAGCTGGATGACAGCTTTGTATTCACCGGCCCATCTATTATCCCCCGCAAGGATGCGCCTGGTTTTGCAAAGGAGTCTCTGCATGCTCTTTACAAACAGGCAGTTTATATTTCGATGGGAACCATTTTAAATAAGGATCTTGATTTTTATAAGCTTTGCTTCATGGCCTTTCGTAATTTGCCTGTGCAGTTTATATTATCTTCTGGGAAGGATACCGATATAGAGCCCATTGCTGATCTCATTCCTGACAATTTCATCATAAGACCCTATGTCCCTCAACTGGAATTGTTGCAGTGTGTAGATGCTTTTCTGACACATGCAGGCATGAACAGTACCAGCGAAGCTCTGTATTACAATGTACCATTAATCATGCTTCCGTTAACATCGGATCAGCCGCGTGTAGCAGGCCGGGTACAGGAGTTGGGAGCAGGAGTCATCGTGGACAAAAATAACCTTACACCCGATGTGCTTAGAAACGCAGTCTTAGAAGTGCTCGGTAATGCCTCCTACAAGGAGCATGCTGAAGTTATTGGGAAAACGTTACGCGATGCTGGCGGGTATAAGCAGGCTGCTATGGCCATTAAGAACTTTATAGGCAATCAGCCGTTATCGGCCACGCCCATCTCTTCGTTTGAATGAAAAGGAGACCGCTCTTCATGAGAGCTAGAAGAGGAAGCCGTCACCTGACTAAAACGGAGTGGTGACTTCCAATTGATTCAAGCGCGTATGGAGGGGTAGATAAACGGAGAGGGGCATTATTTTTACCATATTGTTCGTATACCTTTTGCAAAGGAGAGTCTTCAGATGAATCATCGAATTCCGGAATATACATTGAACGATGGCTTGAAAGTGCCTGCAATTGGATTTGGTACCTATAGTTTAAAAGGTGAAGAAGGCGTTAAATCAATCGCGTCCGCAATGGATGCGGGTTATCGATTAATTGATACGGCTTATAACTATGAGAATGAGGCAACGGTGGGCAGAGCAATCAAACAAAGCTCCATCGCCAGAGAAGAACTGCTCATTTCCTCGAAGCTGCCGGGGCGTTATCACGCTCATGATAAAGCACTTGTGGCGATCCAGGAATCCCTGTACAGAGCGGATCTGGATTATTACGACCTGTATCTGATTCACTGGCCCAATCCAAAGAAGGATATGTATGTCGAGGCATGGCAAGCGCTGATCGAAGCCAAAAAGCGTGGATATATCCGATCCATTGGAGTCAGCAACTTCCTTCCTGAGCACAATGAACGGCTGATTAAGGAAACGGGGATAGCGCCAAGTCTGAATCAGATTGAGCTTCATCCATTCTTTGACCAAGCCGATCAGCGGGAACAGGATACAAAGCATAGCATCGTGAACGAATCCTGGAGTCCGATTGGACGTGGCAATGATGCCGTACAGGATATTCTGAAGGATGAGAACATTCTTCGGATTGCGGAAACGCATGGCAAAACGCCAACCCAGATCATTCTGCGGTGGCATGTTCAGCTGGGTTCCATTCCCATTCCGAAAGCCGGCTCCTTGCAGCATCAGCAGGAAAATATCGATATATTCGATTTTGAGTTGAGCACAGAAGAGATGCGGGTCATCTCTGCATTTAATCGTCCGGATGGACGGTTGTGGGATCAGGACCCAAGCGAGTACGAAGAATTTTAAAGAACGACAAGAAGGGCTGCTCCAGATATGACAGGAGGCAGCCCTTTGTTGTTGGAGTATATTAAGCAATGTTGCAGTTTTTCATGTTGCGTAATTTCTGTTTACTGTCCCGCAGGGATACGGAAGGTCAGAATCTCGTACGGTTTGATATCAAAAGAAATCCGACCATTTTCCACGGCGCATTCTGCTTCGTTGTTCTCGAGCAAATCACACGCGTACGCCGTCGCACCTGCTCCCTCAGGCAATTGCAGAGAAGCACGGCTGCGGCGGCCATGTGCTTCGTAGACTCGGATGATCATGTCATCATTGTTCTCGGCTTTTTTGATAACCTCCAGCACGACATTATCCTGATCGACCGATGCAATTGACCATGTTCCCGGCAACGTACCGGTTTGCGATGCAATCTCACGAGCAACCAGCGGACGGTTGAGATCATAAGCAGCTTGTATGACACGTCCTTCACGGAAGTCGCCCTGATGCGGATAGAGCGCGTAGGTGAATACGTGCTGCTCTTTGTCGGCATTTTCATTCGGGTACGTTGCGCTCTTGATCAGTGACAGTCGCATCACCGAGTTATGAATATCATATCCGTATTTGCAGTCGTTCAGCAGAGCAGCACCGTACCCGTTCTCCGCCAGATCGGCCCACTTCTGCCCGCATACTTCAAACCGGGCTTGATCCCAGCTCGTATTACGGTGGGTAGCACGCTCAACGTTGCCGTACTGGATTTCGTAGACGGCCTTTTCACTCCAGATATCCAGCGGGAAGGCGGATTTCAGCAGCAAATGCTCCTGCTTCCAGTCCACAAACGTACGGAAATCAATCCGGCGCGTATGCGCGTAGAAGATGATTGTCTGCTCAATGATCGAGTCCAGGAACTGTCGCTTCACTTGAAGCACGGAACGTACCGGCCCGCTTTCAACCCACTCCAGCGACTGCAGGTCGTTAATCTCCCACATATGCTGTTCATAATAATCGTCAATGTTCCATGCCTCGTATTCCGCAGGTCGATCCTCGAACACTTGCAGCACGTTACCACGCTTGCCAGACTGAAGCAGCTCACGGCCCTCAAGCTTGTCCCATACGGATGTGAATTCGGCACTTTCATTCAGGTGAATATCGTACCAAGGTGTGTGGATATGGCGCCGATCTGCTTCCCACTGTGCAACCGAAACTCCCGCGACAAGCTCGCTTGTCAGATCCGGTGTGATTCGGAAGGATTTATACCCGGATGCAGGTACGTTCTCTGCAAGGAACACAAGTCCGCCTTCGGGAGTCCGCTGGCTTGGTACAGGGCGATCTCCATCATAGACGGTTACTTTTCTCGCAAAAGCAGACAGTTCAACCACATCCGTCCGTACAAATCCGGTGGTGTTAAATACCACAATGGCTTCGCCATCAGATGTAATTTGGCTGGCAATGCCGTTCAGTGAGCTGTCTTTCAGTTCATCCGTGACACGTAGAACTTCTTCATATTGCTCCTTGGAATCCACATATACCTGCTCAATGGAGCTGCCCGGGAGAATATCATGGAACTGGTTCAGCATCGTCAGCTTCCATGCATGCTCCAGTGCATTGGTTGGATAGGTCGCCTGTGCATTCGCCTGACGATGAATCATGGCATACAGCTCGGCATCGGCCAGCGCAAATTCGCTATGACGGTTGTACCGTTTGTTACGCGCCATGGACGTGTAGGTACCCCGATGATACTCCAAATACAGCTCACCCGACCAGCGAGGAACGGAAGGAACATCCGCCAGATTTTGCTCCAGCTTCTCAAAAAACTCGCGTACAAAGGTACGTTTCACCGCGGGTACACCAGGCAATCCAACATCGAGTCGTCTGCCATGCTCCAGCATCTCTTCGGTTGGTCCGCCGCCGCCATCCCCGAATCCGAAACATTGCAGGACATCTGCATTGATGTTTTTGTTCTGGTATCGCTGCCACGTGCCTTTCACTTGCGAAGCATTAAATCGTCCATTATAGGTCGTTTCGAAGCGGCGCTGCCTGAAATCAGGATGTTTGTCATAATCTGTTGCTGTGATGAAATGGGTCAGGACCTCTGATCCATCGATTCCTCGCCAGTACATCGTGTCGTTTGGAATCTGGTTGGTATCATTCCAGGCAATTTTGGTTGTCATAAAATAATCAATGCCGCTCTTGCGCATAATCTGCGGCATCGCTGCACTATAACCAAATACATCCGGTAACCAAAGCACACGGTTCTCCACGCCGAATTCTTCCTTGAAGAAACGTTTGCCGTAGATAATCTGACGGATCATGGATTCACCCGAAATCAGGTTACAATCGGCCTCCAGCCACATTGAACCTTCCGCTTCCCAGCGGCCTTCGGCCACCTTTTCCTTAATTTTCTCATATAGGGATGGGTAGTCTGCTTTCAGGTATGCATACAGCTGGGGCTGAGAGGACATGAAAGTATACTCCGGGAACTTGTCCATCAGATACAATACACTCGCGAAGCTGCGAATGACCTTTTCCCGCGTCTGATCCAGTGTCCATAGCCATGCCACATCGATATGCGTGTGTCCGATACAGTGCACGGTAGGGATGTGATCACCGGCAGGGCGGATATCACCATAGACATGATCTTGCAGATATTGGCGCGCTTCCAGCACCGACGCATGGAATTCTGCACTGTTTTCCTGACGCAAATCCAGCAAATTCACGGCTTTATTCAGATGTTCGACCAACTTCAGCCGCTCCAGATCATCCTCACGCAGCAGATCGGCAGCATCGAGTGCAGCCTTAAGATCGTAATATAAATCTGTAACAGGCTGATGATGCTCAGCGATATATACATTGAGAAAGACATCCGCTGCCGAAGTACTACAGTACGCATATAGTGCCAGTTCGAATTCTTCACCTTTTACCGCAGCGGATGTCAGGTCAATCTCTGTATGGTTCACGTCGAGGCCGCAAATCAATTCCCCATTGAGGAATGCCAGAAACTGCGGATTATCGTAATTCCAGATGTCATCAGCACCGGTGACGATGGCACAAACGACTTTTTTTCCTTCCATATGATCCGGAATTTGAATGCGGGTTTTGAAGCAGCTGTGTACATCTTTGCCACCCCAGCCATCACCCTTACGGAATACGTTCCAGGAGGAAGGGTTCTCATGTACCAGTTCCCAGGAGTGGTAACCACTTTCTTTATGATAAAGCTCAGGGATATATGTTTTTGAGGTCAGTCGTGCACGTTCCAAGTGTTTCACAATGGTATGGATCCGAGTATACAAGGAATTCATTTTCATGTTGGTTTCCCACCTTGGTTTGTAGTAAGTACAGGCTGTAGTCGTTGTTAGAACGAGAATACTGCAAGCGCTAACATATCAACTTTATCATACCAAAAGAGAAATGGGCGAAACTACGTATTGTATGCTGAAAATAACGTATTTTTATTGCATTTCATGCTAAAATAAACTCATTAGAATCGGGATAGGGGGCATGTCCATGACACCATCGGTTTTGGCATACGAGCAAGGCTATGCGATCCATGTGAACCAGCCTGGAGATTCGCTTTTTTATCATCTGGATTATGACGAGCGTTCCCATGAACTGAATATGGAATTTCAGCATTTCCATGATTTCTATGAAATCTGTATTCTTCTGGATCGCACAGCTGCGCACATCATTGAAGGCAGTTTATATGAGATCCAGCCTCTGGATATCGTTCTGCTGCGGCCTTCTTTGCTGCATAAAACGCAATATCCGAAGGGTGCCCCACCGAAAAGATTGATGATCACCTTTGCCATGCCACGTAATACACCTGGTCTTGAGAGCGGTTACACAGAGCTGTTCTCAATCTTTGATAAACCGATCCCGATATTCCGATTTGCAGAAGAACGCCGCCAGGCGGTATTGAATCCTTTAAATGAAATCTATGCTCTATCACAGGATCCCTCCGCACTTCATTCAGTCGCGATCCATAGCAAGTTTGTTGAGTTTCTGTGTGCGATCCATCGATACTCGGCTGAGAATAGCTACGTTCGTGAAGAGACAGGCTCGTCTATGTCGCAGCGAATGTATGCCATTGCATCGTATATTCACAGTCATTATCAGAATGAACTGTCGCTCGAAGAGATCTCCAAACGGTTTTTCGTGAGTGCTCATCATCTATCCCGTCAGTTCAACAAAGTCACAGGCTTTACGTTTACCGAGTATATTCAGATGACCCGAATACGTAACGCCCAACAAATGCTCCTGAACTCTAACCAAAAAATCACCGAAATTGCAGCACAGTGTGGCTTCGCCAGCTTCTCTCAATTCAATCGCATTTTCAATAAACTGAATGGCATGTCACCGAGTGCATATCGCCGTATCAGACATTCACAGAGCGAGCGTGAACTGATATCCATGGGTAGACCTGAGCGCTGACTGAAGACAGAGATAATCTGGGGATGTCAGTGGAGATGTGTTGCATAAATCGCGACAGCAAAGATGTATAGAGGACAAATAAAAAAGGCAAGCCCTCTAAGTTACAAAGGGAATGCCTTTTTCTTTTTCCTTCTATATAAAAATACGTCCACCTGGAGATGGTCCGCCTGATCAGACTCACTCTCTCACTCATGTCCCCGTATGACGGCTACTCTTAAACTTGATCTTTCGGCGCCAGCTCAATAGCAGAGCGGATGGCGGCCAGCATGCTTTTATCATCGGCGATATTTTTGCCAGCGATATCAAAGGCTGTACCGTGGTCGACAGACGTACGAATGATGCCGCCTTTCAGACCAACGGTGATGTTTACACCTTCCTCGATGCCCATCACTTTGATCGGCGCATGACCTTGGTCATGGTAGCAGGCTACAACGATATCGAAGTCACCGCGACCAGCGCGGAAGAAGAGTGTGTCCGCCGGGAGTGGACCAACGACGTTAATGCCTTCTTGCTGCGCACGCTCAATGCCGGGCTGCAGTTTCTCTTCTTCTTCTCCATTACCGAACAAGCCGTTCTCCCCGGCATGAGGGTTGATTCCGCATACGGCTACGCGCGGATTCTCAAAGCCTGCTTTTTTCAACGTATCATGAGCAAGCTTCACGACGGTGTAGGTTCTTTCCGGGTTAATACTCGCAATGGCATCGATCAGACCCATGTGTGTTGTCAGGTGAATAACGCGCAGATTCGGCGTGGTCAGCATCATCGAGAAGTCTTGTGTATCCGTCAGATCCGCCAGAATCTCGGTGTGCCCCGGATACAGGTGCCCTCCCTGATGAAGAGCTTCTTTGTTCAAAGGCGCGGTGCAGATGGAGTGAATCTGCTGTTTTTTGGCAAGATCAATGGCTTTGGCGAGAAACTGGAATGCTGCATCCCCAGCCACGGCAGATACTTTACCGTATTCCAGATCCGCAGGAACAAGGTTCAGATCAATGACATCCACAGTACCGAATTCATACTTGGCTTCGGAAGGTTCTTGAATCGCGTTAACGTTCAGATTTGAGCCGATGACAGGTAACACACGCTCCAGAATCTTTGCATCACCGATAACGAGTGGATTGCACTGATCGTACATTTCTTGATGACCCAGTGCTTTCATAATAATCTCCGGTCCAATACCTGCTGCGTCGCCCATCGTAATTCCAATTGTAGGTTTCATACAAGAATACCCCCTTTTAATTTTTGAATCGCATGGATAAAGACATCCGGTTTGCCGAATCCGCCTGCTTTGGTAATCACATGCAGATCATCAATCCCTATAAACTTGGAGATCGGCACGCCGATTTCAAGCTCATCCAGCAGCTCGAAGCCGCTAATATTCCATTTCAGACAGATTTGTTTCGCTGTATCACCGCCGGTCATGGATACCCCTTTGAACAGTCCCTCTTCCAGCAGTCTGGCACAGATCTCACCCATCGCAAGTACAATCTCGTTGCTGACTTCCGTGTGATTGAGACCACGAATTTCGCCGGTTGCCCGTGCCAGTTCGATATCCACCTGTTCAGCGGTGGAGTAGAGGACAACATCTTGTCCTTCCAGCGATTTGTCTCGAACCTCGTTATAGACACGTTCCATCTCTTCCGCGCGGTCTGCGGTTGCGGATACCGCTTTGAAGGAATGGAAGGAGACTGAAGCTACGCGGGACTTGCGCATCAAGCGATGTAGCTGCTCGCGGGAGTTTTTGTTCACGCTGCCAACCACCGTTAGGATTGGACCGGGATTCTCCGGGATATCAAGTGACGCAGCCCTGGATTCCAATTCGTAATGTGCGGGGAGATAATTGGCAATGCCCGCCGAACCTGCCCAAGTAAAGGTATACTCCAACTCGCGAGTCATCTGTAGAATCAGTTCCAGATGTCTTTCTTCGGTGGAGTCCACCATTACATACGGGATATTATTTGTTTTCAACTGCTCTAGCTTGGTGCGAATATGATTCTGCCCGGCTTCCAGATCGGCGACGGTGATCTCGCCAACTTCGTACTTGGTCTGTTGTTTCAACAAGTCCGGAAGGTAGGAAATCGTTACAGGTGTCTTCGGATCATGGGCAATTTCAGTATCTGCCAGCGGAACGCCGTTCAGGTAATGAATTCCTTCCAATATCGTCCGGTTATTTTTTGGATAACCCGGGGCAATCATCATAAAGTCCGGCTTTACGACATCATATACAGCATCAATCTCGATGCCGATATTACCGCGCATGGTGGAGTCCATTTTTTTGAAAATCGTCTCAAATCCGTTGTTCGTCAGCAATTCAGCAGCCTGATATACACGGTCATACGCTTCCTGCGAGGATATGGAACGACTATCTGTATCAAAGACGACGGCATCGTAACGTGTAAGAGGGCCTTCATCTATATTAAAAAGAACACTGGTCTTCAAGCCATGACGGGCAAGCTGCACCCCGCTGTCATTGGCACCGGTCAAATCATCTGCAATAATGGCTAATTTCATGCAGTCATCCCTCCTTGTAAGCACAATTTAATAAAAAGTCCGTTCAGATCATCCATTAAGCACAGATCGAGCACATTAAATCAGGTGATACCCATTTATGTGGTTGGTCGTTGATTGTATTTCTCGACTCCGCCTGATTTCTCCAGTCGTTTGGAGAGGAACCCGATGAAGATCGGCAACAGGATGGCTGTTGTTACAACGCTCGCTGCAATTTGTACCGTAGCAATCTCGGCAATCGGGCCAAATGAAGCATTCGCAGCCACGATGGCAGCAGGTGTACCTACGGCATTCCCGGCTGTTGAACCTTCGGAAGCACCAACGATAGGGTTCCAGCCGATGGCTTTAAAGAGCAGGAAACCAATTCCACCCGTTAATAACACGGTTAACACACCCAGTAAAATTCCGCTAAGACCACCTTGAATGATGGAGGAGAAGCTAATGTTCATACCCAGAGCAAATGCGAAGAACGGAACAAGTTTGTCACTGCCTTTATGCAGCCATCCCGCCAGATTGCGATCCAGATTACCAATAATGACACCAACGATGAGCGGAAGCAATACCGCGACAAAGGCCATAGGAGAGAACATGCCGTTCGCAAAACCCATCGCACCAAAGATGGAGAGCGCTACCATGGTCAGGAACGGACCATCACTGAGTGCCAGGAAAGGGTAAGCTGCTTTGTCATCCTCTTTCCCGTACTGGCCAGCGAGAGCGATGTACAAACCGCCGTTGGAGTTAGTCATCGCAGCAATAATGGCAAGCGGGGCCAGGCCGAGAAATAACCCGTTTGAATCCGCGAACAAAATAGCGATAAAACCAAGGGCTGCACCAATCACCCATTTGAACGTAAGCAAGGTCAAACCTTTGCCGACAGAGGAACCTGCTGTTTTAAACGTAATCTGTGTACCCGCAATGAATAGGAACAGGGCAATCAATGTACTGGCACTGTTAACGAAGAGAGCTTCCGTGAATCCGCCAATGCGCAGGGCATTCGGGAAGAATGTATTAATAGTTGCACCAAGTAACAGGGGAACGACCATCATACCGCCAGGGATGCGATCTAAAGTTGCTTTAATGTTCATAGTAGTAGCTCCTTATGAAGTAATCGTTTTTATGAAGCGCTTGCAGGGATTATGTTATCCCATATCGTTTAATATAGCAACAATAAATTATTGTAAATTTTAAATACTCGCTTAACTGTTTAAAAATGCAACACATAAAAGCAATAAAAAAGACGCAAACTTAAAGTTAATCTTTAAGTTTACGCCATAAAGTGGCCCGGTTAATCCCCAGACGCTCTGCGGCCTTTGATTGATTGTTATTTTCCTCCTGAAGCACAAACTGAATAATTTCTTTCTCAATCTCCTTCAGCGTACCGTTCAACTTCATTGGGCTTGAAGAAGGTTGCTGATCCAGCAAGCGGGACAAGGTAGCCGTGGTGATTACATAATCCTGTTCGTTGAGTGCAGCCTGCTTGATCAGATGTTTCAGCTGGTTGACATTCATATGTGTGATCTGATCTTGGATCAGCTGCAGTGCATCTTCTTTTATTCTCACCGCAGTAGTTCCGTATTTCTGGTAGTAATCCGTCAGGAAATGCTGCATCAGTGGAGCCAGATCCTCTGGTCTATCCGCAAGATTTGGCATCATGATTGTATTAAGCTCCAGATCGAGTGACCACTGCGGGTTCAATATCTGTTCCCCGAGTATAAACACCCCTATTTGGTTTTGAAGGCAACTCTGGATAAAGGCGAGCAACTCCGGATCTTCCATACGTGTTTCCATGTGGTTAATCTCTACATTTCGAACCTTGGCGAGTGGTATCTTGTGCAAATGACCGGGCGGAACTTGCGAGAGATCCATCTGTAATAACAGTCCGCCACCTGAGTACATCTGATGAATATGTTTGACCAGAAAAGATTTACCGGAATCTGCTTCACCCCGCAGATAGATCGGTTCATGATTCTCGTAGAGTGCCCGAATGTTCTGTAATACCGCCTGCATGGCAAGGGATTCGGCAACGATAGGCTCCATCGATGCGTCCGTAAACGTTGTTATGCCGAATTGTGCAAAGGCATAGGGTTGTCCTTTTTCCAGCATATATACCTTGTAGTTCTTGTTGTCCAGGGTCGTTTCATAGGCGTTAACCGTGAGCTGGTAATCGTCCACCATGAACACATTTTGGATCTGGGATTGATGGAACTCCAGACTGGTATTGGTCAGATATATGTGATTATCGGTCAGCGGATTTTTCCCAAAATCGGTCAGGTTCTCGAATACAACTTCATTCCGTTCATTTAAAATAAGTAAATTGGGATGTTCCCGTGTAACCAGGTCATTCAGTATGATCGATATCGCATGATTTTTGCTCAAATAACGGTAGACCAGCTGTGCATCCTCCATCGCTCTAAGGATGGATTCCTGGCCAGATTGGATTAACAATCCCTCCAGACCATAAGTCTTCGCGGTGTTGACGGTGATCACATCTCCGACAATCTGTCGGTACCCGGAAGCCTTCAACTCCAGAAGCAATCGTGCCACATCTTCCGAGCTATGTATGGTATAGACCTTGAGGGGCAGATCCATCAGATCAATAATCGATTGTGCACCAGAGGTGATGTTGGAGAAGCCAACGATGGCTGTTTGGCCGTTAAACTGGCTTGCTAGTGTAAGTGAACGAATCATATCATAGCCCGATAACTGCACATCAATAACGGGAATGGTCACTGCTTTTTTAATGAGTTGGGCGGTTCCACCGCGGCTGATGATAATCTCTGCACCGTTTTTCTCAGCTTGAGTTGCTAATTCCAAACCGTTTGCCAAATCGCCCACGTCCGTCTGAATGGCTAACTGGGGAAAGCGAGGAATGCACTCTTGTATAATAGGAATCATCGATTCGTAGGGAGCAATAAAGTGAACTCGTGTACGCATAATTTTCCTGCCTTTATAGAAAACTTTGATCCCCTTATTATAGCCAACTTGCGAAGGAATGGCACCTATGGGGGAACCAGCCCTGTTGTGTCTGCAAAATGCCTGTGTGTTATGCCTTCATAACTCTCCCCGTGAAATGTGATGAAGTGCACTGAATCGAATCGTTATGTATTTCAAAATTAATGCATAATTGCACACGCTAAGTATAGAGAAATGAGGAGATTACATATGGGACACATTCATAAAGTGGCTGAGCCGGATCACATCATTAAGGATGTTGTCGGGAAGTTCCCGTGCAGGGTGCTGTGGAGTGAGGGCCGTCCATGTCTGGAGTATCAGGGGGAAGAGGATGTGGCGTTAATAACCGAATACGTCCATAAAACGTATAACGTTGAATTATTGGATGTGTTTTTCACAGCAGTGGAGAGCCTTCCGGTGGAGCTATAGATCAGGTAGGGATTTGTGGAATAGGAGCAAAGGGCTAAAACCCATAATACCGATCCAAATCGGATCGCAGATGAAAGTATGCAATTCATTAACGAACTGTGATTGAGGAAGAATGATACTGATAATTATGAGTGATTTTTTTGATTATAAGGCGACACTATAAGTGCTCGTCTTTTCTTATATTACGTTTTTATAGTATGGATTTGGATCGTAGTAACTCCACTTGCCATCGTGAAATGTGAAACGTATGTGGGCGTATTCATGTATTATAGTATACATATGAACTTTTCGGAGGAGGAACAAGTAATGGGAATCTTATCGAGGTTTAGAGACGTGATGAAGGCCAATGTGAACCACATGTTGTCGCGGGCGGAAGACCCGGAGAAAAGCGTGAATGAGTATATGCGAAGCCTGAGCAGTGATTTGGGTCAGGTGAAGGCTGAGACAACGGCGGTGTTGTCGGATGAGAGCCGGGCGAAGCGAGCATTGGATGAGTGCAGCGCCGAGGTCAAGAAGTTACAGCGGTATGCGGAGAAATCGGCGGAGTCGGGAGACGAAGACAAGGCGCGTGGTTTTCTGGAGAAGAAAGTGAAGCTGGCTGACAAATTGAACGAATTACAAGCCGCCTATGAACGGGCTTCCGCCAAAGCCAAGATGATGAAGCATATGAATGATAAACTGGTTGCCGATCTGGGGCAACTGGAAGCGCGGCATACAGAACTCAAAGGTCGCATCGCGGATGCAAAGGCGCAGCAACAGGTCAACGAACGGAATGCATCTACGGGCAGAGCTGATGCTGCATTGAAGGCCATGGAAGACAAGGCGAACCAGGCGCTGAACGAAGCAGAGGCTTTGGCAGAACTTCGTGCTGGGGCACAGGAAGAGGATTTGGACGAATTAATTGCCCAGTTGGAGAGGGACATGAACGCAGATGCGGGTAATAATGAGAATGCGTCGCCAAGTGCGGAGGAAGAACTCGCAGCGATTCAGGAAAAGCTGAAGAATAAATAATACGTTACACCATTTCGTTAACATTGAGGTGAGCAGATGCCGGTTATTGAATATAAATGTCCAAACTGTGGCAGTGGTATGATCTTTGACAGTGTGTCAGGTGCATTATCCTGTCCCAGCTGCGGCCGCCAGGACAACATAGAGCAGATCCCCGATCCCTTGAAAAGACAAGTATTCACCGAAAATGAGGTCAAAGAATACCACTGTAACAGCTGCGGAGCTGACATTGTGACGGAGCCGGAGACCAGTGCGACGACCTGCAGTTTCTGCGGTGCGGCGGTTGTACTCAGTGATCGGCTGACGGGCAATCTGGCCCCCGCGATGGTGATTCCCTTTTCGATCAACAAGGATCAAGCCAAGCAGGCTTTCAAAAAGTGGTGCAAAAACGGCCTGTTAACGCCAAGTGGTTTCATGTCCGCCGATCGGATTCAGAGCATTACCGGCATGTACGTGCCGTTCTGGTTGTACGAGTTACATAACAAAATCGAAGTGCATGGTCGTGGCACCAAGGTCAGATCCTACACCCAGGGCGACTACCATTACACCGAAACACAGCATTTCGATATATACCGCCGGATTCGGCTGAATTACGTGAATCTGCCCATCGATGCATCGGAGAAAATGAAGGATGAACTGATGGATAAGCTGGAGCCTTTCCCATATAATCAGCTGAAATTGTTCAAGACCCCGTATCTGGCGGGGTACATTGCGGAAAAATACAGTTATACGGACGAGGAACTTTTTCCACGGGCCAAGGATAAAACGAGATCTTACATTGATTCTTATATTGCTTCAACCGTATCTGGTTATACCAGCGTGAGCTACACGGACAAACAGATTGATACAACGCTCAAAAACGCGGACTATGTGCTGCTCCCGGTGTGGATGGTCAACTATGACTACAATCGGGCACAGTATACCTTTGCCATGAATGGTCAGACAGGTAAAGTGGTCGGTAAACCACCGATCAGCAAAGCCAAAGTGGCCGGATGGTTCGCAGGAGTCTCTGTGGTCTCGTTGTTGTCACTGAAGCTGGTTTCCTGGATGATGGGAGGTGGATTCTTATGAGGAAAAGAACCCCTCTGGCCATGATGGCTACGCTCATTTTACTTATGATAACCCTTGTCGCTCCGTTGTTTCCCATGTCATCGGCATCCGCAGCGGAGAGCAAAAATCTCATCTACGATGAGGCCAACTTGCTGAGTGAGCAGGAGATAAGTGAACTGAATCTACTTGCGAATCAGTATGGCGCGGAACGGCAGACGGACTTTGTTATTTTGACAACAAATAATATAGAGAATCAGGATGTTGTGCTTTTAACAGAAGATTTTTATGATAAGCAGGGGCTAGGGTACGATAAGAAATTTGGCAATGCTGTCATATTGACGATGGATATGAATAATCGCGAAGTGTATCTGGCTGGATTTTATAAGGCAAAAGAATATCTGAGCGATCAGCGGCTGGATTCTATCCGTAACCGGGTTACCTCTGAGTTGTCCAGTGGGGATTATAAACTTGCATTTGAGAAATATATTGAGCTTTCTTACGAATATATGGGGTATGAACCTGGTGTGAATCCGAACAATATTTTGTTCAACGGCTGGTTTCAGTTAGGAGTCTCGGTCGTTCTTGGGGGTATTGTTGTTGGTATTATGACCTATCGTTCCGGCGGACGTGTCACAGTCAATCGTGCGACTTATGAGGATTCAAGCAATTCCAGTGTAATAGATCGTCAGGATCGTTATATCCGTACAACCGTAACCAAGCGCAAAATCGAGAAGAACAATAACAACGGTGGCGGAGGCGGCGGTGGAGGTACATCGCGAGGCGGTCACTCACATAGTGGAAGTAGAGGGTCGTTTTAGTAACTGAGTAATCGGATTACGTTAAATAGAAGGGATGGAAACGAATATGGGATTTTTCAGAAATCAATTTTCGAATGTGGTGGAATGGGAAGAGTTCAGAGATGACATGATATTTTGGAAGTGGAGTAACCGGGAGATCAAGAAGGGGAGTAAACTTATCATCCGTTCGGGTCAGGACGCCATTTTCCTAAATAACGGTAAAGTGGAAGGGATTTTCGAGGACGAAGGATCATTTAATATCGATTCCGAAATCATTCCGTTTCTTTCTACATTAAAAGGATTCAAATTTGGATTCAACAGTGGCATGCGGGTCGAAGTCTTGTTTGTAAATACAAAAGAGTTCACCGTGCGCTGGGGCACACAAAGCCCGGTGTTGATTCCAACACCACAACTCCCTGGCGGGATGCCGATTCGGGCCAACGGAACATTTAATTTCAAAGTGAGTGACTATGTGACCCTGATTGATAAGATTGCAGGCATCAAACAGAGTTATCTGGTGGAGGATGTCAAAATCCGAATCACTTCTGTGCTGGATCAGCTTCTAATGAAGTGGATCAGCCGTGAAGGGAAGGATATGTTCAACCTGCAGGCCAATGCATCGGATATTGCCAAAGGTATTCAGGAAGATCTGGATATGCAGATGATGGATATCGGAATTGGGATTACCGGTTTCCAGGTGATGAGCTTCAATTATCCGAAAGAGATTCAAGATATGATTACAAAGACCGCTTCGCATGAGATGATTGGTAATCTGCAAAAGTATCAGCAGGTCAGCATGACAGACGGTATCTCATCCGGTAAAGTGCAGGGCGGCGGCGCGGCCTCGGATATGGCGGGGATGATGATGGGCATGAACATGGCCAATGAAATGATGAAAAACATGAACCAGAACCAAGGCCAGAATCAGAACAATAATTCCAATTCGTCTCAGAATCAAAATAACGACCAGAAACCAGCGGGAAACAACAACGGTGATTCAGGTAACTCTTCATCTACAGAAGGCAACAAGAAGCCAAACTTCTGCCCGAACTGTGGAGCCAAAAATGAAGGAGCCAACTTCTGTCCGAATTGTGGTCAAAAGCTGGGCTAATGAAATAAATACATGTAGGGATAGTTCAGCAATGGTTGAGATATTGCGGAGCTATCCCTTTTTTGTTTCGTTTCATAGTTAAAGCAACATGACGTAAGGTGGGGAAGCAGGTTCATTTATTTTAGTTTAAATAAAAGAGTTGACAACCGATCATAAATCATTTATCTTTAACTTAAGATATTTAATTTAAATATAAATAACAACCAAAAACAAATATCTTTAATCCATTATGAGGAGAGATCAAGATGATGATCCCAACATTGACCAGAATAAATGAACTTTCAAGAAAAGCCAAAGAGGGCGGATTGACGGAGATGGAGAAAGAGGAACAGGTTCGTCTTCGCCAGGAATATCTGCAAACTTTTCGCGGTTCGGTCAACGACATTCTGTTGAATGCAACCATCTATGATCCAAACGGCGATGACGTGACTCCTGATAAATTGAAACAAGAACAGGCCAATCAAAATAACAACTAGAATATAATTCGCTAGATCATATATCTTAATTTTAAGATAATTCAAACTTATTATAAATCAATTAACTAACTCATTTAACTAACTTAAATATATATAACACCTACTCAATTCAAAACATGCTTACCAAACCAAGGAGGAATTAATCATGACTATTCAAACAGCAGGTATTCACCATATTACAGCTTTCGCAGGAGATCCACAGGCCAACGTTGATTTTTATGCCGGAGTTCTGGGACTTCGTCTGGTGAAAAAAACAATCAACTTCGATGCACCTGATGTATATCATCTGTACTTTGGCGATGAGCACGGAAGCCCGGGTACCATCATTACCTTCTTCCCATCGGCTGGTTCACCACGGGGCAAAATTGGCGGAGGACAGGTCGGCATCACTTCCTATGTCATTCCTCCTGGGTCGATTGGCTTCTGGCAGAATCGTCTGGAACAGTATAACATTGAGGTAACCAAAACAAGTCGCTTCAATGAAGACCTGCTTCAATTCGAAGATGGCGAAGGCCTGCGGCTTGAGCTTGTTGAACGGGAAGAGGGAGCAACCAGCACTTGGGCGCACGAAGGCATTCCAACAGATAAAGCAATCAAAGGCTTCGGTGGTGCTGTCCTGTTCAGTGTTAACCCACAAAGAACGATGGATGCTCTTGAGAAAATTTTGGGATTTGTCAGAGTGAGTGAAAATGAAGAGTATGCTCGTTTCCGGTCGAGTGGAGACATCGGTAATGTTGTGGATGTTCCAGTAACCCGTATACCTCTGGGCATGGGTGGAGCTGGAACGGTGCATCATATTGCATGGCGCGCCACAGATGACGTGGAACATGCACAGTGGAGTGAAGCTGTACGTGATTACGGGTACCAACCGACTCCAGTTCGGGATCGTCAGTACTTTAATGCAATTTACTTCAGAGAAGCTGGCGGCATTTTGTTTGAAATTGCTACAGATCCTCCGGGCTTTGCCAAAGATGAACCTGCTGATTCGCTTGGACAAAAATTGATGCTGCCTGAGTGGTTTGAGAAATACCGCCCTCAAATTGAGGACAATCTGCAACCGATCGAAGTCAGAACGCTCGTACCTGCTACAGCTGCGAATTAATTGGAGGGTTATTCTGTCATCAAAGTGTAAGTGTAAATGAAACCAAAGGAGCATTGAAGGATGATGGAGAAAAAGGTTACCTGGCTGGAGCTGTTTTACGATCTGCTCTTTGTAGCAGCGGTCGCCAAAGCGGGTCATGTCTTGTTACATGCCGAACATGGAGTAATTACGTTTGAATATTTAATGAAGTTTGTGCTTATTTTTATCCCTGTTTGGTGGGCATGGGTCGGTCAGACCTTGTTTATTAACCGCTATGGTCAAGACATCCTGATCCATCGAATATTCCTCATCCTTCAGCTTCTGTCCGTTATGGTCATGACGGCAAGCCTCTCTACCCATTTTGACCAATACTACCTGTCCTTCTTCATTGGATATATCGGCTCACGGGCATTTACGGCGATTCAGTATCTGACGGCTCACAAGTCAAAAGGCGAGCATCAGCAGCAAGCGGCTCGTTACTTGGGTATCTGTTTCCTTATTGGCATATTGATCTCATCGGGTTCATTGTTCTTCGATTCTTGGTTACGCTACGTGATTTTGTATGCGGGGATTGCCGTGGACATCATACTTCCGTTGATCGGACGCAAAAATCTGGTGAAGGTACCGGTTCAGACCCATCACTTGTTGGAACGTTTTGCGCTCTTTACACTCATCCTGTTGGGTGAATCGGTAGTGAGTATTATCGCTGTGCTGCAAGCCGACCATTGGGATATGAAATCCATTCTGTTTGCCGCCTTTACGTCCATATTTGTCATTGCGATATGGTGGCAATACTTCGACAACGTGGAGAAAAAGGTTAGCAAAGAGATCCAGACTGCCGGGCAAGCGATCATATACGGCCATCTGTTCATCTACATCTCCATGAGTATGATCGCTGCGTCCATTCAGCTGTTGTATCAGAATCAGCTGAACTATGTGTTCATGATAGGGTTTGTATTTGGATCAGCGCTACTGTATTTCTTGTCGACCTCACTTGTGTTCCACCGATACAGACACGCACATCTACGACTCCGGCCACGTCATCTGGCAGTCATGGTGGGGTTACTGGTGGCATTTGTCCTTGTTGATCTGGTCTACCGGGTTCCGGGTTATGTCATCATGGGCGAAGACATGTTATTCTTCCTGGTGTATGCGAAACTTACGACTTAATATGAGTACTATAAAATGAAGAAAAGTCACGGACAACAGGTGTCCGTGGCTTTTTATTATGCCGCTAATCCTGGACATTTTTTAATAATATAAATAAAGCACAAATCTAATTTAATTTCTTCTATAGAATCTGTTAATATGAGACTAGGTACAAGTGAATCTTCCAGATCATAGAATATCTTTTATATAAAATGAGTGTACGTTTTGTTATATAAATTGAACTAAACATTTACACGAAACGGAGAGGACAGAAAAAACCTGAAGAAGCGAAAGCGTTCGCCTTTATCCCCGGATTTTCCCCATATAAGGGGGATTCATAAAATCTGGGGATAACAGCGATCGGAAGGTTATTCTGTCATCGGAGTGTCCAGTGTAAATATTCTTTAGTTCAATTTATATAGTTCATTTTATATATAGCGATTCGTAGGTATGGGGATGACAATCAGGAGGGAAATCATTGAGCACACATCAAATCGGAGTTCCATTGGAAGGGTTTGCAGAGTTTAGTCGTACGGTTGCCGCTGAAGGAGCCGTTTTACTCAGAAATGAAGGCCAAGTGCTTCCACTTCGTGAAGACGAAAACGTTTCAGTTTTTGGACGGATTCAAGTCAATTATTATCGCAGCGGTACAGGTTCAGGCGGTAGTGTTCATGTAGCCTACACAACGAATCTATTGGATGGTCTGCGCAGCAAGAAGAATATAACGGTCAATGAAGAGCTAGCAGCTGTCTATGAGAAGTGGATTGAGGAAAATCCATTTGATGATGGCGGAAAAGTATGGGCGGCCGAGCCATGGAATCAGAAAGAAATGCCTTTGACGGATGAACTTGTTGCACAGGCTAGAAGCAAATCCAGCAAAGCCATTATCGTGATTGGACGTACAGCAGGAGAAGACCAGGATAATGCGGATGCGCCAGGAAGTTACCAACTGACAGAAGATGAGAAAGCGATGTTGAAGCAAGTTACTTCGCAGTTCGAACACACAATCGTTGTGTTGAATGTCTCAAATATCATCGACATGAGCTGGTTAAACGAAACGTATCTACATCCGATCCAAGGCGTAATTTACTCCTGGCATGGCGGTATGGAGGGTGGTAATGCGATTGCCGATGTGCTGGCGGGGGACGTTACACCAAGCGGTAAACTGACAGATACGATTGCATATTCCATTGAAGATTACCCTTCGACAAGCAACTACGGCAATGAGTTCAAGAACCTGTATCAGGAAGATATCTATGTAGGTTATCGTTATTTCGAAACGTTTCGACCTGAGCGCGTTCAGTTTGAATTCGGTTACGGCCTGTCTTATACGACGTTTTTGGCCCAACACGAAGAAGCAAAATCAGTGTCCAAAGACGGCCAAACCTACATTGAAGTTCGTGTAAATGTGACCAACTCAGGTACAACATATGCGGGCAAAGAGGTTGTACAAGTCTATTATGAAGCACCACAAGGCAAACTGGGACAACCGGTCAAGGCTTTGGTGGCTTTTGGCAAAACAGGATTGTTGCAGCCGGGCGAGTCAGAACTTCTGACGATCAGCTTCCCGATCCATGCCATGGCATCCTATGATGATGCAGGCGTTACAGGTCATGCTTCCGCATACGTTCTGGAAGAAGGAACATACCGACTGCATGTAGGAACCAGTGTGAAACAAGTGCAGCATATCAGCATTGATGGCCAGGATGGATATGTGATTGAATCTCTTCAATTGGTGGAGCAACTGCAAGAAGCGATGGCCCCAACTGAAGATTTTACACGGATGAAACCAGGTACGCGCAAGGAAGATGGATCTTATGAACTGACTTATGCAGAAGTACCGAAACGTAAGATATCCATGGCGAACCGGATTGAGCAGAATCTCCCGCAAACGCTGGAGCAGACGGGTAACCAGGGCCACAAGCTGAGTGACGTTAAGGCTGGCAAAGTGAGTCTGGAAACCTTCATTGCTCAACTGAGTGATCAGGATCTGGCGGCGATTGTCCGTGGTGAAGGCATGAGCAGTCCGCTCGTTACTTCGGGGACGGCATCTGCTTTTGGTGGTGTCAGCGACAGCCTGTTTAACTACGGTATTCCGGTAGCATGTACGGCAGATGGCCCGTCCGGTATTCGTATGGATAGTGGCGAGAAGGCAACACAGGTATCCATTGGTACGTTGCTTGCGGCGACATGGAACAAGGATCTTGTTGAAGAGTTGTATGTGATGGAAGGACAGGAATTGCTGAGAAATCAGGTGGATACCCTGCTCGGACCTGGACTCAATATCCGCCGGAGCCCGCTTAATGGCCGGAACTTTGAGTACTTCTCCGAAGATCCACTGATCTCGGGTGTATTTGCCGCAGCATGTACGAAAGGTATCATGAAGGGTGGTTCCAATGCCACACTGAAACACTTTGCCTGCAACAATCAGGAGAAACACCGCAGTAAAGTAGATGCTGTTGTCTCCGAACGTGCACTGCGTGAAATTTACCTGAAAGGGTTCGAAATCGCTGTAAAAGAAGGTGGAGCGAACTCCATCATGACTTCCTACAACCCGGTTAACGGGCACTGGGCGGCATCCAATTACGACCTGAATACGACGATCCTGCGCGGCGAATGGAATTTCGAGGGTATCGTAATGACCGACTGGTGGGCGATTATGAACGATGTGACCGAAGGTGGAGAAGCTGATCGCAAATACACCAACTGGATGATCCGTGCGCAGAATGATCTCTACATGGTTGTACCGAACTACGGCGCAGAGATCAATGGCTGGGACGACAACACGATTGAATCCTTGGAAAATGGAACATTGACTCGTGGAGAGCTGCAACGCTCGGCGATCAACATCTGCAAGTTCATCATGAATGCACCAGTGTCCGGCAGAAAACACGAGATCGTGGAGAACGTTGCTTCGTTCCAAGCGAATGCCTCCCTATCTGCTGCACAAGCTCAGGCGCTGGTTGAGAACGCACAGGTAAAACCTGCGGTAGCTGAACCGGTCTACATGAAAGTGGACGAGGCAGGCCATTACCGGATTATCGTACAGATCATGTCCCCAGAGCCGGAACTCGCTCAAAGTGCATGTAACCTGCTCCTGAATGACCAGTTGGTGACTACCATTCAAACGAATGGTACGGAAGGCAAATGGATCAGACAGAAACTTGTCAAAGTAGATCTTGAAGCAGGACTGTATGAATTGAAACTGGACTTCACGAAACCAGGCCTCCAGATTGACTGGATCGAATTCAAGCAGGTGTAGAAGATAATCGGAAATATCAGGTGATAAGAGCAATCGAAAGGTTGTTCTGTCATCCAAAGCAGAATACGTGGGTATATGACAAAGGACACTGTACGCGGGTGTCCTTTGTTGTAACACAGAATAGCTACTGTTATGATAGTGTTATGAGATTCGTAGTTCTGAACAATGGGGTCAGGGGTGTTGCGAGGAATGAGAAATTATAATTTTTTGAGTCCAATCCTGCTGGTTGTGGTGGCGCTGATTGTAAGAGGCCTGGTGACTAACCTGGGAGTTCTTTTCGGACTATCACAAGAAGTGGCGAGTAATATTGCCATGATAGCCATGATTATTGCTGCACTGATTATGTTTAATCGAATGACGAAGGCTCGGCGTAGAAAATAGAAAAGCTCGGATAACCAGAAGGTTATCCAAGACACGAAGACACCCTCCGGGTGTCTTTTTTTGTATTGACGTTCTGATCCTAACGTTTTAGACTATTGCTAATAAATAATAACATTAATAATAACGAAAATAACAAAATGATCAGACAAAGTACATGAAATCCGTTGCGCTCTCTATTTGCTAGCCCATTCCGGTCCCCAAAGGAGAATCCAATCATGAAGATCATTGCCGACAAACCATATATCGTTCAGGAAGGTCAGCCTTTGCAGATTAAGAAGCTGACCGTCGTCATAATGATGAAGAAGGACCGCAGGAGCGCTGATGAAGCGTTCAGTCGGTCCTTTATGTCATGGATCAGGCTGTGTGCAAGTTCGAGTGATGTCTATCAATACTGGTTAACGATGCGAGGGTTGGGTGAGAATACGTCATTGCAATCTCGGAAGTATCTACTTACGACATAATGTCCTGCTGAAGATCACCTTAATACGCTGGAATAATCTACGATGAAGTGAAGGGAGCTACATTATGGAAAGACAGCCTGTATTGGAAGTCATCGCTGTAGATGCGGCAGATGCCAAAGCAGCTGAGGAGGGAGGGGCTGATCGGATTGAGCTGGTGTCTGCGATGTCTGAAGGAGGACTTACCCCCAGTTATGGCGTCATGGAGCAGGTGGTGTCCCAGGTATCCATTCCGGTGTATGTCATGATCCGTCCGCATAGCCGCTCGTTCCGCTATAGCGCAGATGACATCCACGCCATGACCAGGGATGTACGCGTGGCGAGGGAACTTGGAGCCGCTGGCATTGTGATCGGCGCCCTCACCGGAAATGGTGAAGTCGACCTCATATCCTTGCAATCATGTATGGCCGAAGCTCAGGGTTTGGGCGTTACGTTTCATCGTGCAATTGATGTGAGCACAAGCTTGACTGAGGCGCTCAAGGCCATTAACACATTGGGCAACGTGGAGCGTGTGCTTACATCGGGAGGGAAACAGACAGCGCCTGAAGCCATACTGGAACTGAAACAGCTTCAGCAATTGGGGCAAACCTTGAACATCGCTGTCATGGCAGGGTCGGGGGTCACCATAGAGGGAATTCAAACGCTAGTGAGTCAGACAGGTATCACGGAAATCCATATGGGATCAGGCGTGAGGTACGAAGGCAGCTTTAATTATCCCATTGATCCACATTTGGTTGAAGAAGCCAAGCAGCAGTTATTGCTTGCATCACAGCCATTTCATGGACAGTAGTGCACTGAGTAGCGGTCCAAGCAAGGGTGGTCCAATGATATAGGGATGCGCTAAATAAAAGGAGTGATACGCCATGAATCAAGAACTGCAACCAGCCGAATGGATTAAGTCCGCAGCACAGGTCAGCCCATCCGAACGCCAGTTAAGGTGGCAGGAGATGGAGTTCTACGCGTTTATTCATTTTACGGTAAATACATTTACGGATCAGGAATGGGGCACTGGGGAGGAAGACCCGGCGATCTTCAATCCTTCTGAACTGAGCGCAACGCAATGGGTGGAGGCGTGTAAGGCTGCGGGGATGAAAGGGCTGATTTTGACGTGTAAGCATCATGATGGATTTTGTTTGTGGCCAAGTCAGTTTACAGCGCATACGGTCGCGGCTAGTCCGTGGAGGAATGGTGCGGGGGATTTGGTTCGGGAAGTCGCCGATGCCTGCCGTGAGGGTGGATTGAAGTTTGGCGTGTACCTGTCTCCTTGGGATCGGCATGAAGCCACTTATGGAGATTCCGAGAGGTATAACGAGTTTTTCCTCCAACAGTTGCGCGAGCTGCTTACGAATTATGGCGACATCTTCTGTGTATGGTTCGACGGTGCGTGTGGGGAGGGCCCGAATGGCAAAAGGCAGGTCTATGACTGGGACGCCTATTATGCGCTTATTCGTGAACTTCAGCCCGAAGCTGTCATCTCGGTATGTGGCCCGGATGTTCGCTGGTGTGGCAATGAAGCGGGACACACACGGGAATCGGAATGGAGCGTTGTGCCAGCGCATATGCAGGATAATGAGAAGATTCAGGAGCAATCGCAACAGGTGGATGATGGTGAGTTCGCCACAAGGATCAATACGCAGGACAGTGATTTGGGAAGCCGAGAGATCATTCGTTCCCAAGGTGACCAACTGATCTGGTACCCTGCCGAGGTGAATACCTCAATTCGCCCAGGATGGTTCTATCATGCCAGTGAAGATGATCAGGTCAAAACACTGGAAGAACTGCTCGCCGTCTATTACGGCGCAGTGGGGGGCAACGCCACCTTTTTACTCAATCTGCCACCGGATACACGTGGTCTCATTCACGAAACGGATGTCGAGCGACTACAGGAATTGGGAGATTCGCTGCGCACCATTTTTCAGGAAAATTTCGCCTTGCAGGCGCTGGTAAAAGCATCGGAGACGATGGATGAACAACATGCTGTATCGGAAGTGCTGAGGGAACGACGGGATACGTATTGGTGTCCTCACGAAGGAACGGAGCAGGCTTGGATCGAGCTGGATTTACAGGAAGAACGATCGTTTGACCGGGTGGTACTGATGGAACATATCCAGACAGGCCAACGGATTGAGCATTTTACACTGGAGTCACTGAGGGCAGATGGTGGTTGGGAAGAGTTTTACAAGGGGACGGTGGTGGGGCATAAGCGAATTTGCTGTTTCCCACAGGTCACATCGAGAAAGATGCGTTTAAGCATTCATGAATCCAGATGGTGCCCTACGTTGTCCGGGTTAGGCATATATCTGAGCGAGCGGGGAGGGTTGTAAAATGGCGGTGCTGACGTATAAAGGTTCACAATTTATGTATGATGGCGAGCCCATTCGGATTTTGTCGGGTGCCATCCATTATTTCAGAGTGGTCCCCGACTATTGGGAGGATCGGTTACTCAAGTTGAAAGCCTGCGGTTTCAATACGGTGGAAACGTATGTGCCGTGGAATGTTCATGAGCCGCAGCCGGGGCAGTATTGTTTTGAAGGCATGACTGATCTGGAACGATTTATTCGCACTGCGGGAGATGTGGGTCTGCATGTGATTGTTCGCCCAAGTCCTTATATATGTGCCGAGTGGGAGTTTGGCGGATTACCTGCCTGGCTGCTCGCTGATGATGAGATTCGTCTGCGATGTAATGATGCAAAATTTCTGACGAATGTGGATCGTTATTATGATGTGCTTTTGCCCAAATTGAAACCCCTTCTGAGCACCCATGGTGGGCCGATCATCGCGATGCAGATTGAAAATGAATACGGCAGTTTCGGCAATGACGCAAGTTACCTGCAATATTTACGGGATGGCATGGTAGAGCGGGGTATGGATGTGCTTCTGTTTACTTCGGATGGACCGACAGATCACATGCTACAGGCAGGATCGGTACCAGGGCATCTGGCTACAGTCAATTTCGGATCAGGGACGGAAGGAGCGTTCGCCAAGCTGCGTGAGTATCAGGCAGAAGAACCTTTGATGTGCATGGAATATTGGAACGGCTGGTTCGATCACTGGGGTGAGTCGCATCATACCCGGGATGCCGCAGATGTGGCTGGTGTGTTTGAGGAGATTTTTCGGGCAGGAGCTTCGGTTAACTTTTATATGTTCCACGGTGGAACGAACTTTGGATTTTATAACGGGGCGAACTGTCAGCAGAAGGATCAGTATGAACCCACCATTACAAGTTACGACTACGATTCACTGCTCAGTGAATCCGGGGAGCCAACAGCAAAATTTCATGCCGTACGTGATCTTATTGCTCGGTATATCAACGAAGATATGGGTGAGCTTGTGCTGCCAGAATCGAAGGGGACCCTCGCCTATGGGCGAGTGGAGTTGAACCAGCAGGCGTCATTACTTACACAATTGGACCGGATATCAGCCCCAGTGCAACGCACGAATCCAGAACCGATGGAGAAGCTGGGTCAGGATTATGGATTTATTTGTTATCAAACCCGAATTTCCAGGCCTAGAGAGCAACAGGAACTGGTGATTCAGGAGGTGCGTGACCGTGCGCTTGTGTTTGTGGATGGGCAATTTCAGGGCGTGCTGGAACGGGGGAATACGGCGTTATCGATTTCCTTTGAAGTACCGCCAGAGGGCGCAGAACTATTGATCCTTGTTGAAAATATGGGGCGAATCAATTATGGTCCGTACCTGAGAGATCCGAAGGGGATTACGGAGGGGGTGCGACATGGCTTTCAATTTTTATATGATTGGACGATTCATTGTCTGCCATTAACTGATCTGTCGGGTTTACAATTTAGTGATGTGATTAGCGAAGCAATTAAAGAAACAATTAATGAAGTACAGGGACCAGCATTTTATCGAGGAGAGTTTAATATCAGGGATGTAAGAGATACTTTTTTGCGACTGGATAGCTGGACCAAAGGGGTTGTATTTGTAAACGGATTCAATCTAGGTCGCTACTGGAATAAAGGACCGCAAAAAACATTGTATGTACCTGCTCCGCTCCTTCACGAAGGTGAGAATGAAATCATCGTATTTGAGCTTCATCAGACGGCTGATCTGGCCGTAACGTTTGTGGATACACCGGATTTGGGCTAGGAAAAGGAAAAAAGTAGAGCCAAACGATTATTGGCAATTGTCGTGTCCGCCGGAAAAAGGTATACGTTGGATATGGACATCGACTACAGGAGAGGATGAGGAAAAATGAAAATTGGACTCAGCACCTACAGTCTGCAACAAGCACTGGATCGCAAAGAATTAACCGTGCCGGATGCCATTCGCTGGATCGCCGATCAGGGCGGAGAACATGTGGAGATTGTTCCAATGGGATTCAGTCTGATTGATAATCCGGAGTTGATTGATGAGATTAAAGCTGCGGCAAAAGAGGTGGGGATCGACATTTCGAATTATGCCATCGGCGCTAACTTTGCTGTGCAGGAGGACGCCGAAGCGTTGGAGCAAGAGATCCAGAATGTGATGCGACATGTGGATGTGGCTGCTGCATTGGGTGTGAAACTGATGCGTCATGACGTGGCTTTCCGCCCTGCACCAGAGGGAACTGTAGCACAGTTCGAGATCGACCTGCCGGTACTGGTGAAAGCCTGTCAGCGGATAGCCGATTATGCAGCGGGTTTTGGAATCACAACAAGCGTGGAGAACCATGGGTACTATGTGCAGTCGAGCGAGCGAATTCAGCGTTTGTTACACGAAACGGCGCGGAGCAACTTCAAAACTACACTGGATGTTGGCAATTTCCTCTGTGTGGATGAAGATCCGGTGAGTGCCGTAAAAAATAATATTCCGTACGCATCGATCGTGCACGCCAAAGACTTCTACTGGAGACCTTCCTACCGGAATCCCGGTGAAGGGTGGTTCCAAACCTCGCATGGCAACTACCTACGAGGAGCCATTGTAGGCCAAGGTGATATCGACATGCCAGAGGTTTTCCGTGTGTTGAAACAATCCGGGTATGACGGATATATCTCGGTTGAATTTGAAGGCATGGAAGATTGCAAAACCGCCTCACGCATTGCTATGGAAAACGTCCGCCGCCTATGGGAAGAGGCATAGGGCTGAGTACTTGTTTTACATGAATAAAATTGAATCAAATTCTAAAGAAGGCGTGAGTAACAGTGGGGAAGCTTGGAACTGTAGGAGCGTTAGCGACCGCCTTTGTCTGCGGATTTCAACCGCTAGAGCGGTCAATAAAAGAAATTTGCAGACAACAGCGGCCGAAAGTCCAAGCATTCACCGTCGTTACGTTAAGCCGAATATTATAATTTCTTGAGTCAATTCATATGAAAACGATGGAGGAATCAGCACTATGTCCAAATTGAAAGTCGCCGTCATCGGTGCCGGATCCATATCCGATTGCCATTTGCAAGCCTACGCCAGTAACCCGGACGTTGAAATATACGCTATCTGTGACCTGAATGAAGCACGTGCCACGGAAGTGGCAAAGCAATATAATGCACCTCATGTGTTTACCGATTACAAAGAACTGCTCGCACTGCCCGAGATTCATTCCGTCAGCATCTGTACATGGAACGACTCCCATGCGGAGATTAGTATTGCTGCTCTGGACGCAGGCAAAAACGTGTTATGTGAGAAACCACTCTGCCAAACGGTGGAGGATGCGCTCGAAGTAGAGAAGGCGGTTCATCGCAGCGGAAAGCTGCTGCAAGTTGGTTTTGTTCGCCGCTATAGCGACAATGCACAGATTCTGAAGAAGTTTATCGACGAGGGTGAGCTGGGCGAGATCTATTATGCCAAAGCCTCCAGTCTGCGTCGTCTGGGCAATCCGGGTGGTTGGTTCTCGGATATCAACCGTTCCGGAGGTGGTCCGCTGATCGATATCGGGGTGCATGTGATCGACATATGCTGGTATCTGATGGGCAGACCGAAGGTGAAATCCGTCTCCGCTAACGTGTCTAACCGATTGGGGAACCGCTCGAACATTAACAATCTGTCGTTCTACAAAGCAGCGGACTATGATGCGGAACAGAACACTGTTGAGGATATGGCAAATGCCCTGATTCGTTTCGAGAACGGCGCGAGCCTACTCGTGGATGTCAGCTTCACGCTCCATGCCAAAGCGGATGAGACTTCGGTCAAACTATATGGCGACAAAGGCGGTGCCGAGTTGGAGCCGGAAATTTCGATTATTGGCGAGAAATTCAACACCATTTTGAACATGACTCCACAGGTGGATTTCAAATCATTCGACTTTATGGGCTCATTCCGCAACGAAATCAACCATTTTATCGACAGCACACAGGGCCGTAAAGAAACCCTTAGCCCCGTCGAGGACGGCGTCGAAGTGATGAAAATGCTTTGTGCCATCTACGAATCGGCACGCCAGGGACACGAAATCACGCTGTAAAGGTAGGATTGTATGGCGTTGTTACGCTACGTTGATACTTTACTACTCCGTTTCATTGAAAGTTATGAGCACTTCGCTCCTTTTCAATGAAAAGCTTCGCTCCGAGCAGGTATGGATTCGTCCTCTCCTCTTGCGGTTGGAGCAGAGCATGGAGCGAGCGCTAACGAATCTGAGGCGTCTTATTCAAGGATTCGAAGCGCTAGCAGAAATCTAAGGAACCTGACACACGCTATATCAGAATAAGCAGCAGTATACAGCGTTTCTATCAGCTGATTTCGTGAAATAAGGTGTCTGATGTTCCTTACAATTTATAAAGTGGACCTAAGGACCAAATAAGACGCCCTAAGTTCTTTAGAAAGTTTTCTACCCATTCGCAAGGATCAACCGCTTGGATTTCGAGACGTTATAAACGCGCTGACATCTATCATCGTAAATCTTCCCTGAACTGAAGTTGAAGACACATCCTATAGAGACTTACCGTTTACGCCATAAAAGAGAGTGCAGAACCAATCGAAAACAACGAAGCGCACTCTCTCTACCCTTGGATTTCCCTATAGAAACGAGGGAAATAAGGGGTTCCATAGTGACTGGAGAGGGCACCGCACTCAAAATAACAGAGTTACTAAGCCCCTTAACAGTTAAGTGAACCGTTTACGCCAAAACGGAGAGTGCAGAACCAATCCGAAGCAGCAAGCTAAAAGCTTCGGAAGATCCTACTACACTAAAAATGACAGGATTTAGGATGTCCTTCTTAGTTGAATTAATCGTTTACACGATAACGGAGAGGGCAGAAGAAATCTGAAGAAGCGAAGCGCTCGCCTTTATCCCCGGATTTCCCCTCTAGGGAAATAATCAAAAAAATCTGGGGATAACAGCGATCGAAAGATGGTACTGCACTCGGAGTGACCAGGCGTAACTTGCATGGTTTATCTTTTATCCAATCCAAAGGAGATGAAACAGGATGAGCGAAACCAAAGAAACCGTACTGGAGCAGGAAGAGCAGATCGTCGAAGCCGGGGTGCACAATTTTAGCAAAGAGGATGAGTGGATCAAACCGGAAGATCCGTTGCTGAATGAGCGGCTGGAGTGGTTCAAGGATCAGAAGCTGGGGTTGATGATGCACTGGGGGCCGTATTCCCAGCTTGGCCTCGTGGAATCCTGGGCGCTGAGCGACGAGGACGGCGATTGGTCGCGCGATGACATCGACTGGACGGATGACATGGAAGACTTCAAGCGGGAATATTTCGATCTGAACAAAACCTTCAATCCGATTCGCTTCCAGCCTGAGGAATGGGCACAGATGGCGGCAGATAACGGGTTCAAATACTTCCTGTTCACCACCAAGCACCATGACGGTTTCTGCATGTGGGATACCAAGACGACGGATTACCGGATTACGGGCAAGGACACGCCTTTTCATACCCATAAGTATGCGGACATCTGTCGAGCACTGTTTGACGCTTTTCGGGCCAAAGGACTCGGCATCTCAGCATATTTCTCCAAAGCGGACTGGCATACCCCGTATTACTGGGCACCGGGCATGGAGCGTGGACGGCATATGTGGCGCGGGCCCTCGTATGATCCCCATAAGTATCCATGGCTGTGGGAGAAATTCGTAGAGTTCACACATGAGCAGATCATGGAGCTGCTGACGAATTACGGGCGGATCGAATGTCTGTGGCTGGATGCCGGCTGGGTGCGCGAAGGTCGCCATGGTCAGGATATCAGGCTCGGGGAAGTCGTGGAACGGGCGCGTCAGACCACACAACCTTGGCTCCTGTCCGCAGATCGTACCGTCGGTGGACCGTATGAGAATATTGTTACCCCCGAGCAGACCATACCGGAACATCCGATGAACATTCCATGGGAAAGCTGTATTACTGTGGGGAACTCCTTTGCTTTCGGATTCGATGATCAGTATAAAACGGGAAGACAGCTGGCACATATTCTACTTGAAGTCGTGTCCAAGGGTGGTAACCTGGCGTTGAATGTAGGACCGCAACCCGATGGGCGTCTGCCAAAAGGGGCAATTCGAGGCATCAAGGGCCTCGGTGAATGGTTGGGAACTCATGGAGAAGGCGTCTATGGAACCCGGATCTGCGGGCCATATTTTACGAAGGATTGGGCTTTCACCCAGAAGGAAGAGATCAACACCGTATATGCCTTCCGTTTATACCGAAACGAGAATGAGAACGTACAACCACAGTTAATCATTCCTTATCTGGAAAAGGTAGAGCGGATCGAACTCGTCGGTAGCGATGACGTACTTTCGTATCAGCAGACGGAAGACGGACTTCTTGTGGATCTGCCACAATCCGCTGCAACGAGTGAAGCGCCGATCACACATACGTTCAGATTAATCACAAGCGCATAGAATGCCATGTCAATTCCGGGGGAGATATAACCACCTCCGGGATTTTTTTATTCATACATAAGGGACACAATTCCCAATAGAAACGGCTCGCAATCGCTTGTCACACAAGGGTTTGTGGAATAAAGAGAAGTCGGAGAAAATTGCAAATTGATAAAAGTTTATCGGGCGATGTACTATCAAATCAAGAAAGCGCTACCTGATATGAATGTTTACATCGTATTCGCTGAAGAAGGAACTAAGAACAGAAAAAAGGATGTTTAAGGGATGTAAATGTAATGTATTATTACACTTGAGGTGTAGAAGGAGTGACGCAAATGAGTCGAGCTACGGAAAGCATACCCGCCAAGATGGAACTCCAACAGAGGAAGCATGTGGAGCCCAAGCGGCAGCATCCATTCATCAAAAGCCTCAAGAAACACTGGGAGCTCTACCTGCTCGTGCTGCCCCCGGTGTTGTATCTGTTGATCTTCAAGTACATTCCTATGGTAGGTGTTCAGATCGCCTTCAAGGACTTCAGTGTAGTCAAAGGAATCTGGGGAAGCCCGTGGGTCGGATTAAAACATTTTGAAGCCTTCTTCCAATCTCCAAACTTCTGGCTGTTAATCAAAAACACGATAGGCATCAGCTTTTATTCCTTAATTGCCGGTTTCCCTATTCCGATCCTTCTGGCGCTGGCGCTGAATGAGATTCGAACGGGTTACTTCAAGAAGACCGTGCAGATGGTCACTTACGCTCCGCATTTTATCTCAACGGTTGTTATGGTATCCATTATCATTCTGATGCTCTCCCCGCATGTGGGCGTGGTAGACAAGCTGTTCACACTGCTCGGCTTCCCGATGACCAACTTCATGGGCATCCCGGAATACTTCAAATCGATCTATGTCTGGTCAGGTGTGTGGCAGGGCATGGGATATTCATCAATTATATATATCGCAGCTCTTGCTGGTGTTGATCCATCTCTCTATGAAGCAGCAAAGATGGACGGCGCATCAAGGCTTCGGAAAATATGGCACATCGACCTCCCGTCGCTCGTTCCAGTCACCGTTATCATGCTGATTCTGAGTCTGGGCAGCATTATGGGCGTGGGTTTCGAGAAAATATACCTGATGCAGAATCCACTCAACACAAGCGCTTCGGAGGTCATCTCCACGTATGTGTACAAGGTGGGTCTGATCGGAGCGAATTTCAGCTTCTCCTCGGCAGTTGGGTTCTTCAACTCCATTATCAACCTGATCCTGCTGGTTATCGTCAACGGCATATCGCGCAAAGTATCCCAGAACAGCTTGTGGTAAAGGAGGAGTTTATCCATGTTCAACCTGATTAATCGTAACCGGATCAAGGACCCACTCGGTGACCGCATTTTCATGACATTCAACTACATCTTTCTGTTCGCCATACTGCTAACGGTGTTTTACCCGCTTTTGTATATCATCAGTTCTTCGTTTAGCTCTTCACGAGCCGTGACATCCGGTCAGGTGTGGCTGTTCCCGGTAGACTTTAACATCAAGGCGTACATCTCCATTTTCAAAAGCCAACAGCTTATGCTCGGTTTCTATAACACGATCATCTACACCGTGGTGGGCACGTTCATTAACGTGGTGCTGACCGTCATGCTGGCGTATCCTTTGTCACGAAAATCGTTCTATGGACGAGGGGCCATCATTATTTTCATGATGATCACGATGTTCTTTGATGGCGGTCTAATTCCCACCTACCTCTTGATGAAGGATTTGCACCTGCTCGATACACGTTGGGCGATGTGGCTGCCCGGGGCGCTCGCAGTATTTCAGGTCATCGTGGCAAGAACTTTCTTCCAATCTTCCATCCCGGAAGAACTCGGGGAGGCCGCGGAAATGGACGGTTGCCGGGATATCCGGTATCTGATCAGCGTAGTTCTTCCCTTATCAAAGCCCATTCTGGCGGTCATGACACTCATGTATGCCGTAGGTCACTGGAATGCGTACTTTGATGCACTGATATACCTGCGTTCCGAGAAATTGTTCCCTCTACAATACGTGCTTCGCAATCTGCTTATCCTGAACGCGGCTGATCCGGCGATGCTTGCCAATACCAGCCAACAGATGCGGGACCAAGGGTTCGAGCAGGTGTTGAAATATGCACTGATCGTTGTGGCGAGTATTCCAATTCTGATTATGTATCCATTTGTACAGAAGCATTTTGTTAAAGGGGTCATGGTTGGTTCCCTCAAAGGTTAATCCTTGTGAGTTAAGCCTGGTTGCCTCTTGAAAGGAGGTGGAAGGAACACGCCGGCTTCCGGGGTCGATTTTATAAACGTGCAGTACAAGTCAATAATTTGCCGTTATGAACAAAAAGGAGGAGTCAGATTGAGAAAATCTTGGATTTCGATGTTGTTTCTGGTCTTTGCTTCGATGGCTTTGTTGTCCGCATGCAGTTCATCCGAGGAATCGGGTGGAAGTAGCGACGGTAGCGGGGAGAGCGGCGGTCCTGTAACCATGACCCTCTTTGCTCCGCAAGGCAAAGCGTCCATGGAAGAGAATGAATTTACCCAATTTATCGAAGACAAGTTCGACGTTACCCTAAAATGGGATCTGGCCCCAACGGACGCTTTGCAGGATCGCAGACAATTGCTGCTGGCTAGTGGTGATTATCCGGAAGTATTTCTTCACGGCAAGTTCACCACCTCAGACCTTCAAACCTATGGAAAACAGGGCGTGTTCCTTCCGCTACAAGATCTGATTCAGAAGTATGGTCCGAATCTGACCAAGATTATGGAAGAGAAGCCATACTTCAAAGAAGCTATTACGGCACCGGATGGCAACATCTATGCGCTGCCGATCTTCAATGAATGTTACCACTGTACGTATGCACAGAAATACTGGATCAACACGGAGTGGCTTGATAATTTGGGCCTGAAAATGCCAACCACAACTGATGAACTGTATACCGTTCTGAAGGCGTTTAAGACACAAGATCCAAATGGTAACGGGAAAGCGGACGAGATTCCACTCACGGGCGCACCGAACAAGTATGTATGGAATGGCAACATTGATGCCTACCTGATGAACAGCTTTATCTACAATGATAACGACAAATACCTGATCGTGAACGATGGCAAGGTGAGTTTTGCCGCCAATCAGGAAGGCTGGAAGAAAGGGCTGGAGTACATGAACAAGCTGTATGCAGATGGCCTGATTGATCCGGCTTCCTTTACACAGAACGATCAGGCGATTGGACAACTGGGCAACAAGGAAGGCGATGAAGTGGTCGGTTCCATTACAACGGCGCTGGTCAGTTATCTCGTGAATACCTATGACAAAGACATCACCCGTCACCAGCACTGGGAGATCGTTCCTCCATTGAAAGGGCCGGATGGGGTGCAGACGACAGGCGCCACGCAGAGCGTAGGTGAGTTTGAGTTCGCCATCACCAACAAAGCGACAGAAGCACAGCAGATTGCCGCCATCAAAATCGTAGACTACATGTTCAGTGAAGAAGGTGCGCTGTACGCGGAGTATGGACCAACTGAAGGTAAAGGCTGGAAGAAGGCTGATGCCGATGAGAAAAACATCAATGGCGAGCCGGCCAAATACAGCTACTACAACCTGCCTGAGCGTGATCCAAACGTTGTTGTGAACGAGAGCTGGTCACAGATCGGAGCTCATGACTTATCCAACACGTTCCGTAATCTGTTTGCGGAAGGACAGAATCCTTTAGAAGCAGAGGGTTATGGTACACGTCTGGCTCAAGCTACCAATGTGTATGAACCGTATGCACCCAAAGAAGTATACCCTGCGAACGTATTTATTCGTCCAGAGGATACGGAATCAGCTGCACAACTGACTACGGCCATCAAGGATTATGTGCAGACGAATATGGCACAGTTTATTATTGGCAGCAAGAGTATTGATAAGGAATGGGATTCGTATGTCAAAGGCTTCGATGGTCTCGGACTGAGTAATTACCTTGAGATCTACCAGCGTGCCATTGAGAAGAATCAATAATTGAAGGATTCAATATAGAGGCTGTCCCGTCTGTCACCCGTGACCGGGACGGTCTTCTCCTATGACAACCCCACGTCATCCGATATAATGTACTGAATATTTATGGAAAATTAGCGATCAGCACAGATGTTTGTCGTCATTCAGCATGAACAGTAATGGTGGGGGGATCTCGGAGATGAACAACAATTGGTTTAGACGTTTGCTGTTATCGTATCTGCCTGTTTTCTTTATTGTGACGACCATTCTATTCTTTATTTTCTTTCAAGTATTCAATGAGCAGAACCGTAGAGAAGCGCTTAAGGCCAATGAATTTCTGGCCTCTCAGGTCACGCAATATCTGGACAACTCCCTGCGTTCCATCGACTTCAAGGTACTGCGTGAGATTTTGACCAACCCTAACTTGAAGAATTATTTCTCGGTATCTGGCAGCGATGATGTGTATGCCGGCATTCAGGCGGTCCAGGTGGTTGATGAATTGAAAATAGAGTATCCGCTGATTGATTCAATTTATCTCGTTCGATACGGGGATGGCACGGTCTTCAGTAACGGGAAGGCTGTTCCGATTGAAGAGTTCCCGGATGCAGACTTTATTGCAGATAGCCGGTCAAGGGATGAACAGAAGTGGGCAGGGGCACGAGCGTTCCGAGCTTTTCCTTCACAAGCGACGGAGCAGGTGATTACGATTGTGCGAAGTGTAGGAAACGGCAAAGGACTTGTGGTGACAAATGTGGACCTGAGTACCCTGAGGAAATCCATTATGCAGATGTATGATCCGGAATTTACGTTTGTGAACATCTTCAACCGTTCGGGCGGCAATCTGTGGGATAGCAGTATGCCAGAAGGGGTTGCAGCTTCTACTAAAACCACGTCGGGAGAAGTCTTCTCCGAATTTACGTCGAGTTATAGTGGTTGGAAGGTGCAGACAGGTCTCAATAATGGAAAAATCGTCAAATGGACTCTGCAATTTTATAATATCTGGTTTGCCTTTGCTGTAGTGGTTGTGTTGATTGGTGTGGTGTGGGTGATCTATGTGACTCGCAGAAACTACAAGCCGATTCAGCAGATTGTCACGTTAATTCAGACCGTCTCTTCGCAGAAGCAATCGGGGCTGGGCTATGGCAAGGAGAATGAGTTCCGATTCATCCATACAACGCTGGAACGCATGATTGATCAGACGAGACAATATCAGGAGGAGCATGAAGAGAATCTGATTTTGCAGAAAAAAATGTTCTTTCAGGAGTTGCTGGAGGGCACACGAGACTTTACGAGCACGGAGCTGACAGCGGAGATGAAGAAGTTCAAACTGCCTGAGCTGGAGCATCGTTGGGCCGTCATGGTGGTCGAGATGGATCGGTATGATGCATTTGTGAAGGAGTATCATGATCAGGACCAATCCCTTCTGAAATTCGTGTTATCCAGTATTCTGCAGGAGAGTGCGCGTCATGAAGGAACGGAAGTATGGGCTGAATGGATCTCCGATCAGCGTCTGTACGCTATCCTCTGGATGCCGGCAATGGAACAGGCCGAGGAGACCGAGCATCGATTGCTCGCTGGTTATCTGGACAGAATCGATCAGTATCTGAACTTCACCGTGACCATTGGTGTTGGTCGGGTCGCTGTTGATATTCGGGGACTGAGAGCTTCTTTGAAAGAAGCTGTGCACGCGCTGGACTATAAGGCTGTACTGGGTATGAATCGCATCATTCCCTGTAGTGATGTACCAAATTCGACCAATGATGTGTATGAGTTCCTGAAGACCATCTCGCTGCTGGTACAGGCGATGCGTTTATCGGACGATGTGTGGGAAAAGCATTTTGAGAGGCTATTTGAGCAGATTAGCAAGTCCGTCCTGTCCCGTCAGGAGATTATGAATACGATCCAATTGTTATTTCAACATTACAATCGGGAATTCGCCGAACTTCCACGAGAGTACCAGGAGTCGTGGGCTGCTATATTCACCCCACTTCTGCCAAGGCTTGAGGGCTGGGAGACGTTAGATGACCTGCGTGAGCTGTGCTGGGAAGGGTTCAGGGAACTGGCGCTGCAGATGCAGACGCTGCATTGTTCTCGAAAACACAGATCACATATTCTGGAGATTCGCAAATACATCGAAGAGCATTACAACAATCCCGATCTGTCGCTGAACTACCTTAGTGATCTATTCGATATTAATCCGAAGTATCTGAGCAAGCTTTTCAAGGATGAGATTGGGGAGAAGTTTGTGGATCTGCTCATTAGTCATCGTATCGAAAAAGCCAAGCTGCTCATGCAGGAGACCGATAAGGCTATTCAGGAGATCAGTGAGGAAGTGGGATACACGAATTATAATTCCTTCAACCGGGCTTTCAAGAACGTGGTGGGTGTGGCACCGAGTGACTACCGCAAAGCCATGTGATGTAAGTGCACGCGCCTAACTAATTCCGAACGCATAAGGAGAATGTGCATATGGACTATAAAGATGCTTCGCTTCCCATTCAGGAACGGGTTCAGGATCTGATCGGACGGATGACAACGGCAGAGAAGATTGGACAACTCATTCAGCCGATGGGCTGGAAGACGTATGACAAATTAGCTGATGGTACAGTAGAGGTGACGGAAGCGTTCAAAGCGGACATGGAACAGGGCGGTGTCGGTTCTCTGTACGGTGTGCTTCGAGCCGATCCATGGACCGAAGTGACGCTGGAAACGGGGCTGACCCCACGGCAGGGAGCCGTTGCCACGAATGTCATTCAGCAGTATGCCATGGAGCATTCCCGGCTGGGCATTCCCATTTTGTTCGGAGAAGAGTGTTCCCACGGGCATATGGCGATTGGAGCGACAGTATTTCCGGTACCGTTAACAGTGGGCAGCACATGGAATATGGAGTTATACCGCAAGATGTGTGAAGCCATCGCTGTGGAGACCCGGAGTCAGGGGGGAGCGGCAACGTATTCCCCGGTGCTTGATGTCGTACGTGACCCGAGATGGGGACGGACAGAGGAATGTTTTGCCGAAGATCCATATTTAATCGGTGAATTTGCAGTGGAAGCCATGAAGGGACTACAGGGTGACCGCCTTGATTCCAATCAGACAATTGTGGCGACACTTAAGCATTTTGCAGCTTATGGCAGCTCGGAGGGTGGGCGCAATGCAGCACCTGTGCATATGGGATTACGTGAATTGCATGAAATAGATCTGTTGCCGTTCAAAAAAGCAGTGGAAGCCGGGGCATGTTCCGTGATGACCGCTTATAACGAGATTGATGGCGTACCTTGTACCTCCAGTACGTATCTGCTGAATGACCTTCTACGTGAGCAGTGGGGGTTTGATGGGTTTGTCATTACTGATTTTGGCGCCATTCAGATGCTGGTCCATGGACATAACACTGCTGAGAACGGGGAGCAGGCCGTGGCACAGTCCCTTCGGGCAGGGGTAGACATGGAGATGTCCGGGTATATGTATCGCAAACATCTCGGTCAGGCGCTGGAGCAGGGATTGATCGAAGAGAAGGATCTGGACTTGGCTGTGAGGCGGGTGTTGGAGATGAAATTCAGACTCGGGTTATTCGAACGGCCTTTCGTAGATCCTGACTTTGCAGAGCGGGTTATCGGATGTGAAGACCATACTCAGCTGGCGAGAGAAGTCGCGCAAGAGGGAATTGTTTTACTGAAAAATGAAGGGAATACCCTCCCACTCGGCAAAACAGGTACGAAGCTGGCCGTCATTGGTCCGAACGCGAACCATATCTATAACCAGCTCGGGGACTATACCTCGCCACAGCCGAGAGAACAGATCGTTACCGTACTGGATGGCATTACGCGCAAGCTTGGTGCGGATTCGGGTCAGGTGCTGTACGCACCCGGTTGCCGGATTAAAGGCGATTCCAGAGAGGGCTTTGCGCAAGCGCTCGCCTGTGCGGAACAGGCGGATGTCATCGTGATGGTGATGGGTGGGTCCAGCGCCCGCGATTTTGGTGAAGGTACGATCGATTTGCGGACAGGTGCGTCTGTGGTAACGGATGATCCATGGAATGATATGGAGTGTGGCGAGGGTATTGACCGGGCGTCCCTGAATCTCATGGGCGTTCAATTGGAGCTGGTGCAGGAGGTACATAAGTTGGGAAAACCCGTTATCATAGTGTATATTAACGGCCGCCCCATTGCTGAACCTTGGATTGATGAGCATATCCATGCGATTGTGGAAGCGTGGTATCCTGGCCAGGAAGGTGGTAACGCGATTGCGGATATTCTGTTTGGCGATGTGAATCCATCTGGCCGCCTTACCGTCTCCATCCCCAAGCATGTTGGGCAACTTCCGGTCTACTATCATGCCAAGCGTACTCGTGGCAAGCGGTATCTGGAGATGGATCTTGCGCCGCAGTATCCGTTCGGACATGGACTGAGCTATACCGAATTCAAATACGAGAATGTAAGGGTTATACCGGATGTGATCGGCCCGGACGATGAAGCACAGGTGATGGTTGAAGTCACGAATACCGGAGCGGTATCGGGAAGCGAGGTTGTGCAGTTGTACATCACGGATGTGTCGGCTTCGGTTACGCGGGCTGAAATGTCTCTGAAAGGTTTTCGTAAAATCCATCTAGAGCCAGGACAGACTCAGACCGTTACGTTCCCTGTGCAAAAAGAACATCTCGCACTGATCGACTCTCGTCTCCAGTCTGTCGTAGAACCGGGTGAATTCAGGCTCATGGTTGGCCGTAGTTCCATAGAATGGACTGCTTGCAGTCTGCATATCCAAAAGGTGGGGGTGGAGGTATGATTCGAATTCAGCGATTCATCGAAGATCTGAAGCAGCGGCAATGGCTGGATACGATCGAGCTTCCGGCATGGGAGATGCAGAGGGCCAGATACATTCGGCCAGGGGAATACGAGTACGAGCAGGGATATGAAAATGAAGATGAGCAGGCAGACAAGGCCATGCAAAGCTTGAATCCGCTGAATAGCGTTCACGGCACGACGTATTTTCTAAGCAAACGTGTGGAGATTCCGGTGGAATGGCAAGATCAGGCTGTAGGGCTGATCTTCGAGGCTGGAGGAGAAGGGCTGCTGAAGGTGAATGGCATACCTTATCACGGACTGGACCGGAACCACGGGTTCGTACCCCTGCCGAGAAGTCGGGTAGGGGATACGCCGCAGTTGGAGATTGAACTCTACGATCCGATTCCCGAGCCGCATGATCCACTCAACCGACAAGCCGTTATCCAACCGCCTATTCAGGGCATTCGGGCAGCACTGGTTCATGTTAATCAGCCTTTGCAGAGCCTAATGTACAGTGTGACGGTACTCGCCGAGTCGCTCCGGGCATATAACGAGAAGGAACCTAAGCGGATGGCACTTGTTCAAGCCATTCATCAGGTGATGGATGACATGTACAATGACCCGAACCGCTGGAGTGATGCAGCCTGGATACAGAACTTTGAACATGGATTAGTACAGTCGGTACAGCAGGAAGACCCGGAGGAGTATCGAAGTGGCTTCATGCATCTGGTTGGACAATCCCATATTGATATTGCCTGGCTGTGGCCTGTACGTGAGACGGTTCGCAAGTCCAGTCGCACGTTCTCGACCATGTGTACGTTGATGGACACATACCCGGATTTTGTGTATTCCCAGAGCCAGCCGCAGTTGTATGCCTTCGTGAAGGATCATTACCCGGAGCTGTACGAGCGAGTTAAAGCCCGCATTGCCGAAGGCCGCTGGGAGTTGGTTGGAGGCATGTGGGTCGAGCCGGATCTGAATATTCCCAGTGGCGAGTCGTTAGTTCGGCAGATTCTGTATGGACAGAACTTCTACCAGGCGGAATTTGGCAAGCGCTCCAACATCGAGTGGCTGCCGGATACCTTTGGCTACTGTGCTTCCTTGCCGCAGATGCTGAAGCTCGCGAATATTCCTTATTTTATGACCACCAAGCTGAATTGGAATGATACCAATGCGTTTCCATATGACCTCTTCGACTGGGTAGGCATTGATGGTACTTCGGTGCTTGCGTATCTGAACCATGGCGTGAATGAGCATACGCGTCCCAAAGATGTGGATGAACATTGGCAATCATTTAAACAAAAGGATGTGCACCCTGAGCAAATGTTGCTTTACGGACATGGCGATGGTGGTGGCGGCGTGACAAATGAGATGGTGGAATTTGCGGAGCGATCCCATTTGATGGTGGGACAGCCGATCAGCAAATTCAGTACGGCTGGTGCTTTTTTTGAAGACATATCGTTAAATCATCCGACGTTGCCAAAGTGGCACGGGGACTTGTATCTGGAACTGCATCGCGGAACGTATACAACTCATGCGAGGAACAAACGTAGCAATCGAAAGGCAGAGGTACTGTATCGGGAAGCGGAGATCTGGGGGCAATTTGCCGGAGCTTGGGCTGCACACACGAAGAATGATCTGGATGAAGGCTGGAAGCTGATCATGCTCAACCAATTCCATGACATTATTCCGGGAACGTCGATTCCTGAAGTATACGTAACGTCCACCGAGGAGTACACGAAGGTATTTGCATTAGGTACATCCGCACTGCGGGAAACGCTGGATACCCTTGCGGAGAACATTGCAACAGATGAAGTCGATGGTCTTCCCTACATTATATTCAACAGCCTTGGCTGGGAACGTGGAGAAAATATCACCATTACAGGGGATGCCCACCTCGCCGGGGTGGCTGCATTTGATCGTGAAGGGAACCGTCTGGCCTGTGATCTTGAACAAAAGGAAGACAAGTATACGCTGCTCGTGCATGTTCCATCGATTCCTGCTTTTGGGTATACAACCATATGGCTGCGCGAGGCATCGGATGTTATCCTTCCAGTAAGGGGAGAAGAACACTTCCCTTCCACATGGGAAACCGAATTCTATACCCTTGAGTTCAATGACGTGGGAGAGATCACCCGATGGTATGACAAAACGGTAGGACGCGATTGGCTGAAGCCCGGTGATCGGGCGAATGAGTGGCAGTTTTTCCACGACAAACCGACGTACTGGGATGCATGGGATATCGATCCACGATTTGAATCCCAGCGAGCAGGTGCGGTGAAGTTGATCTCCAGAGAGGTTGTACAGCGCGGGGCTACGCGAGATGTACTGCGTTTTGTCTGGAAGCTGAATCAATCGGAGATCAGTCAGGATATCATTTTACATCGTCACCAGCGGCGTGTTGATTTCCATACGAAAGTGAACTGGAAGGAGAGCCATAAGCTACTCAAGGTGGCATTTCCGGTGGATCTGGTGGCAGCCAAAGCAGCCTATGAAATCCCGTTTGGAGCGTTGGAGCGTCCAACCCATAACAATACCAGTTGGGAGCAGGCGCAGTTCGAGGTCTGTGGACATCGCTGGGCGGATATCTCGGAGGGAAACAGCGGTGTGAGCTTGCTGAATGATTGCAAGTACGGGTATGACATCAAGGATCGAACGATCCGCCTGTCTCTGCTTCGTGCCCCGAAATGGCCGGATGAACATGCCGATCAGGGCGATCATGAATTCGAGTATTCGATCCTGCCGCACCAGGGCGATTGGCGACAAGCCGCCGTCGTTCGCCGGGCGATGGAGCTTAATCATCCGGTGGAGGTTGTTGCAGCGAGTCAGTCTTCCGGTCACTTGCCAGCTGAACATGCTTGGGTTCAGTTCCACAGTGAGCATGTCATTCTGGATGCAATCAAGCCTGCGGAAGACGGCTCGGGAACGGTGCTGCGTTTCTACGAATCATCAGGAGGTCGGGAAACGGTGCAGGTTCAGTGGGCTGAGAAGGAAATCAAGGCATCCATCATTAATTTGTTAGAGGATGAGATCCATCCGTTGGTTTGTCCGAACGGAGCATTCGAACTGACATTCAAACCGTATGAGATTAAGTCGGTGAAACTTGTTCCAGTGAATCCAAATACGTAATCTTCAGGAGGTATGACATGAAATTAACGAATAAGATCGGTGTCATCGTGGATAGCTTTGGCGTAGGTGTACGGGAAGGTTTGAACAAGGCCAAAGACGTAGGTGCGGAAGGTGTGCAGATCTATGCCGTCAAGGGAGAAATGGCCCCTGAAAATTTGTCGCCTGCGGCGCGCAAGAAGCTGAAGAGTTACATTGATTCTCTAGGTCTCGAAATTTCAGCATTGGTTGGCGATTTGGGCGGACATGGGTTTCAGGTCAAGGAAGATAATCCGTGGAAAGTGGAGAAGTCGAAGCGGATCGTGGATCTGGCCCTCGATCTGGGCACCAACATCGTCACAACACATATCGGTATTGTTCCACATGACCCTTCATCGGAAGTTTATGCCACGCTGCATGCTGCTTGTGAGGAACTGGGCCAATACGCCAAGAGTGTTGGCGCATACTTTGCCATTGAGACAGGGCCGGAAACGGCTGCTGATTTGAAAAGATTCCTGGATACGTTGTCGACCAACGGAGTATCGGTGAATTTTGACCCGGCGAATATGGTGATGGTGACCGGAGATGATCCGGCGCGGGGCGTTCATCTGCTCAAGGATTACATCGTACATACCCATGTGAAGGATGGTGTGCGGCTGAAGGAAGTTGACCCACGAGACGTATACGGAGCGGTCGGTTATGCCCCTATGGATCACGATAAGATTGCCGAGATGGTCTCTTCCGGAACCTTTTTCCGCGAGGTGCCGCTGGGCGAGGGTGGCGTTGATTTTGACGGATACTTTGCAGCGCTTCAGGAGATTGGTTACACCGGTTATCTGACGATTGAACGCGAGGTAGGTCATCAGCCGGAGCAGGACATACGCAAGGCGGTTCAATTTATCCAACAATATCGATAGGGAGCTGAGCAGATGAAAGTGGGCCTGAGCACATATAGTTTGTTGAACGATCTGAATTCGGGTGAGATGACGGTGCTGGATGTGATCGACTGGATTGCGGCGAACGGCGGCGAGCATATGGAGATGGTGCCTTACGGTTATACCGTGGAGGATAATCACGATCTGGCGGATGCAATTCGAGAACGGGCAGCATCTGCGGGTATTGAACTGTCCAATTACTCGATGCCAGCGAATTTCGTGCAGGAGACGGAAGAGGCGTTTGCAGAAGAGATGGCTCGGGTCAAAAGGCATGTGGATGTCGTACACCGGATGGGATTAAAACATCTGCGTCATGACGTCACGGCGTTTACCCTGCCGAAGGAGAAAATGACCATTGCCTGGTTCGAGGAACATCTGCCGCTGATGGTGCGGGGAAGCCAGATCATTGCGGACTATGCTGCGCAGTTTGGTATTACTACAACCATTGAGAACCACGGCTTCAGCGTGCAGGCCAGTGACCGGGTGCAGCGTGTGCTGCATGCTGTAGATCGTCCGAATTTTAAAACAACACTCGATATTGGCAATTTCATGTGCGTGGATGAGAACCCGATCATTGGCGTCATGAAAAATCTGCCGTACGCTTCTCTGGTCCACTTCAAAGATTTCTACTTCCGTCCTTATGATGAGTATCCGGGTGAGGGTGAATGGTTCACGACAGCCTACGGTAACTTCCTGCGAGGGGCCATCGTTGGACAAGGGGACATTCCAATTCGTAAAATTGTAAAGCTGATCAAAGACTCCGGCTATGATGGCAACATTACGGTGGAGTTCGAAGGCATGGAGGAATGTAAATCCGCATCCAAAATCGCCATGGACAACCTGCGCCGCTTCTGGGAAGAGGCGTAACAAAGCATGACGAGGAAATGGATCAAGGGCCACTTTTCGAAGTGGCTCTTATTGTTGATCATCAGGATTCTGGACTGCCCATCGATCCAGGATCATTTCGATGTAACGCATGGTTTCGGTTGTCATACCATATACACGAGCTGACTGATCATCCTCTGGGGTGATATAATCCCAATATTTTTCTGCCAATTCTGCATTCCCTTGAAAAGTCCTTTCAGCATAATCAGAGATTCGGATGGCCAGTAACCGTGAGGCTTCGGAATCCTCCGGTTCCATCTTGCATGCATGAATATCTTTAAGAATATCAGCCCATTCCATGGATATTGAATTGTTCTGATTATTCAGAGGTAACGATTCCATTTCTTCAGGTGTAAAAACATCTTGACGGAACCTGCCCGGAGGCTGATCCAGTTCACGGATGAAACCCAACATCTCATCCAGACTGATTGTACCGGAGGCTCTGATGGCATATATGGTTGAAAAAAGAAGATGCTCTACCTTGCTTAATCTCTCCTGCTGTTCCTTAACGACGGCCAGTTGTTGTTCCAACGTATTATTCCATAAAGTAAGGGTACTCTCTCGTTCAGAGCGAGCAGCATCCTGATCGAGGAATTCTCCAATCTCATTCAATTTAAAATGCATTTTCTTCAAAATGGTAATCTGCTGAAGCCGTAAAATATCCTTTTCACCATATAAGCGATACTGATTGTTCTCATTACGGGCCGGTCGCAGTAAACCCAGCTTCTCATAATAATGCAGTGTTCGGATGGATACTCCGGTATGTTTGGATAGTTGTCCAACGGTATACAACAGGCAGATCCCTCCCTCATGATTTATGTATTCTCCACCAGCGCCATGCATGGAGCACCGCCAGAATGATCGCACCGACAAAGATTATCATCATATACAAAATAAATATTTCGGCTAACCCGTTATCTTGCGCGGTATAGTTTAACAATGCCGGTCTATCACCTGGCATAACAACGAATCTGGCTACTTCCAGGTAAGCGACATGAAATCCGATGGAGGCCCATAAAGATCCGGTCAAACTTCGCAGAAGCTGTAACGTAATACCATAGGTCAAGAGCAGGATCATATAATCCAAGGTTATCCGGTTTCCGGCATCCATACCGACGAGCTCTTGCAATAGGCTGACACTCATCGGAACCAGCAGAAAGAGTATGATTTGAGTTACATAAGCGAAAAACACAGGAAGTCGCAGTCTGAAGCGTAATCCATCATAGACCATGCCTCGCATGGATAGTTCCTCTGGCAAAGCTTCGTACAAGAAAGCAATACAACTATTAAGTACAACAGCAAGCAAGAACTCGGCTGAGAAGTGCCACTCCGTAATCGTAATCCAGTTGTTTATACTAGCTATCGCCAACCCGATGAAGGCCAGAGAAGTGGCAAATAATGCGCCAGAAAGCAAGTGAATTATGCTTTTTCCTGTCAGAGGAAGAAGAACGGACTTCATATGGAAGTGTCTTCGAATGACGAACAGTACGGGTAAGACGATACTAATAATGACAACAGCTTGGGTGAGATGAACCATCCATTCAGCAACACCAATAGTGCTGACAAACTCCCCTGCGAGTGTAGCAAAAAACAGACCCAATGTCATCGTCAACCAACTCATTCCAATAATGGCTATTCCACTGATGCGTCGTTTCTTGGTTACATGTTCAGTTGACATACTCATGCTAATCCCCTCCTGAAGCCAGTATAAACCCTCGAGTTAACGTCAGGGTCAAGCAGGAAATATGCCTATCAGAATATGGTTCTGCGCAAGGATTAAGTTACGAGCAGCACAAGTGTGGTATACTGGATATATTCAGCCTGATAATAACTGGCTATGGATAGGAGATGTCACTGATCTATGCAGGTATTCGAGGACTGGAATCAGAAAGTAAAGAGGACGTTTAATGCTACGAACCCAGAGGTAGTATTGACGGTATCGGAAGCTGGAAGTTTGCTTGGTTTGACCAAAGACCAGATGAAACTGTACGTGGACAAGAACAAACTAACGAAGGTCCCGATCATGAGAAGTGTTCACCGATACCTCTTATTGAAAAGTGAAATAGATAACATCGTTCAAGCTCGATAACTTCATAGGATTGAACACAACCATTTTACCGACAGGATTCGGGAGAGTGGTCTTTTTTTTTCAGAAAGGGGACAGAACGTGCTGAATCAAGTGTCAAATTGGTTCTATCAGCGGGTGAATTGGAAATGGGTTGCAGCTGCGGTTGTTGTTTTTGCCTGTTTCATTGCATTTATTCTGCCTTGGCAGGCGGCAAAGTCGGAGCAGGCCACAGGTGGAGGGCAGTCCCCGGATTCCTCTTTTCTGTACACGGCGGATGATCTTTATCAGATGGCTGAGCAGTATGGTGAAGCAGGGCGGATCGCCTATATTCAGGCACGGTTCACATTTGATCTCATATGGCCCTTAGCCTATCTGTTCCTCTTAGTTGTTCTGTTATCGATACTCTATCGCGTGCTTCCGATAAAAAGTCGCTGGCGTTGGGTGAATCTGATTCCGGTCTTAGGTTGGGTTATGGACATGCTTGAAAATATAGGTGCGTCCCTGATCATGCATCGTTATCCTGAATGTACGCCTGTGCTTGCTGAGCTCACTCCGATATTTACCCTATTGAAATGGTGTCTGATCTATGCCAGTTTTGCAGCACTGGTTCCGGGTGTTCTGATCACGGTTCTCTACTATATACGCAGGCGCAAGAAGTAGTGGAGAGAGGGATGGATTAAGAGTATGTTGGCAACCCTAATCGTGTAAAGGTCCGCAGAGATGAGTGCAGAAATATACGCTTGTCAAAGGACAACCTGTTCATATATACTCATGTCGCAAGTGGCGTGAATCGTATAATTACAAGAGCCCAAGGAGATGAAGAACGCATGTCGATCAGCTTGAATGTGTATCTGGTTACAGACGGTAATGGACGTGAAGCGGTAGATTTTTATCAAAAGGCATTTGGAGCCGAAGTGCTCGCGCTTCAAACATTTGGCGACGGTCCATCTGACCCGAATCACCCCATCCCGCCAGAAGCGAAAGACCGTATTATGCATGCTTCTTTGCAGATTGGCAGCTCGGTATTAATGTTGTCTGATACGTTTCCAGGTATGCCGTACACTGTAGGTAATCATGTTACGGTTACGGTGAACACGGATACGGCAGATGAAGCCAAAGCGATTTTCAACCAGTTGCAAGACGGTGGCGAAGTGAAAATGCCGATACAAGAGACATTCTGGAGTCCAGCCTACGGCTCGGTTGTTGACAAGTTCGGTGTACAGTTTCAGATCAGTGCTACGCCGGGACAAGCTTAAGAGCGTACTCTTCACTAATATAATCTTCAGATGGAAAAAACCTCCGTGGTCTGCTTTGAGCAGTTGTGGAGGTTTTTTTTGTAATGACTCGTGATTAATTTTCCTTGATTAGTCTTCCTTTTGAATCTTGGAAGGGTTGTTGATTTTATAAGGAACCGGGTTACGTGTCAGCTTCTTCTTGATGATTTTCGCTTCAAACGTGATAACGTCTCCCACTTCGAGTTCCTGTTTCTTAACGGTGGCACTGTGGCTTGACCAGGCTTCCCCAACATCAATGACGTCTGGATCCGTAATGGTAACTGCTTCATAGATGATGACTTCATCATCATTGTCAGAGAAATGATTCGGTACGGTGGTGAACTCTTTGACAACGGCACTCATCTTCACTTTGCCTTCGGGCAGATCAATCTTGACGCTCTTAGCTTTGCTTGCTGTTTTGGCTTTGGGTGTGGCTTCACTGGTTGCTCCAGACTGAGGTCCAACATACTCTTCTACAAGCCCATCCGGATCACCCTTCATCCCCGAGGAGAATTCATCTGTGTCCGTGTCGTCCGAATCATCCAGATCCGGCGGAATTTCATCCAGGCTAACCAAGGCATCTGGAGTTGGCGTAACATCAGCAGCGACTGGTGGGACTGTATCCGAAGTTGTCGATTCTGTGCTTCGATCTGACCCGGCATTACTTATGCTTCTGGCGCTGTAACTGGACGCTTGCATTTCCTTCAGATACGACGGGTGAATACAATGTTTTTGTCCATTATCCAGTTGAATAACGGCTGCCATGTGATCCACATATCCAATGATGGTGCACGGCATGTTTAATCCGTTTCCTTTATAATAGAACGTTTTGAGTTTGGTCGCTTTACCCGAAAGCAGGCCCCACTCCTGACATTTCTCAATCAGCTCATCTTCGTTATCCAGCGCAATAAAATCCTGCGGTTCAATCATAAATGCGTATGTCATATGGAATTTCCGCCCTTCCAATCCATTCTTCATGTTCATCGTTTCCAAATTACAACCAGTGTATCACAAATGAGCATTTTGCATAAATCCAATCACTGAAATCTGTACCCGGAAATGAAGATTATCAAAGCCTGCTCACAGAGGCCTATGCTATAATTTGATCAGAATATAAGGGTAGAAGTTATATAGCATGGATATACATATTTCAGGAAGGGAAGATCTGCATGGATAAAAAGGTGAATCATCAAGCCGTATGGCTTGCTATAGGTGTTGCCATGGGAGTCAGTATTGGTACGGTTACACAGCAGCTTGGACTCGGGATTGCTTTTGGCGTGGCGCTTGGCATTGTTATTGCTTCGGTGGTTAGCAAACGTGCCGGGTCAGACTCGGAACATATGCTCAGCGAACATGTCCATGAATTGCACAAACCAGGTGACTGGGAAGAGGCAATCCAGCGTTCACAGGATCATCCGGTGCTTATCCTGAAACACAGCACGACGTGTCCGACCAGTGCGAGAGCTTACAGAGAGTTTATGGCGTTTGTGGGCACCAATGCATCAGATCCCAAACAACCCATGGATTACCGCATCGTCAAAGTGATTGAAAATCGCTCGTTATCCCGCTACATTGCGGAAGAGACAGAGGTTCACCATGAGTCACCACAGGTACTTTTGCTCGATCAGGGAAAAGTCGTCAAACATACCTCTCATGGAAAAATAACGAAAAAGAGATTAATGCAGTGGGCACAGAATCCATTTGGATGAAGCGTTTGAGATAGGTTTACTTTAAAAATATCAAAAAAAATCATATCTTTGCACACGAACTTCGATTAAAATATAACTTGTCTTCATATTTATGAATCGGAGTGATCTATATGGAACAATATAAGTTCAAGTCGGAACATAGTCAGATGCTTGTTGATGCTATTGTTGAAGGATACCGCGAATATATTGATCACCGTAAAGATCGGAAGAGAAACATGAAGATTAGTTCAGCCTTTGCCTGGACAAAGGGGAATTTTATTGAGAGCAAAATCGCAGATTATTGCGGTGAACAAGGATTCACTCACAAGAAATCCAAAGCAGGTTTAACATGGGATTATCTCCAGTTCACACATGAAGAATCAAAAGTTCTGTTTCTGATAAAGAACGCAGCCTACTTTAATGAGAATAGTTTTTCCAGTGCCAAGCTACCTACGGGCGTTGACAACAAAGGTGCTTTCCGTACCTATTTACACGATCTCTCCAAGATTAATAACGATCTGGAATTTTCTTTGATTCAACCACGTCGTAATGAACATGGTGAGTTGGAGAGGGTTGAGCAACTTTCTTTTCCAATCTCAGAGAGTCAGGTCAGTCGTGTGAAAGAAGAACTTGAACATCTTGCATCTACATATAATGAGTTTCATATACTCACTTATGCTATTGATGATGCATACCAAATTTCGAAGGTTCAGCATTATCTGCCTAATCCGCATGATAATATCGCTTATTTTATAGAAGATTTATCAGACCTCATCTCTGGTGCTGAACTGGATGATAGTGAACGGGAGGCGCTTACGCCTGATGTGGAAGATATCGTTGATCCGGCAGCTTATGATATTGAAATTTTGGAAGGAGAACAGCGGGGGTGATTCCCTGTGTCGTTCAGTAAGGAGGGAGCAGCATGTTCGTTGGTGAAAATTTGACCAATTTGCGGATCATGCATGGGTATTCGAGAAAACAGCTCTCCGAACAATTAGGTGTGACAGAACAAGCAGTCTGGCAATATGAAAATGCGTATACCTCTCCGAAGGTGCCAATTGTGAATGAATTGAAACGCATTTTCAGTGTGAAAAGCAAGTATTTTTATACGAAAGATATGCTTACACAGCGTAATAACGCAGCCAACATTGATGTTATGAACATTGCCTATCGTTCGAAAGTGATGAATGTGATATCCAAGACACAGACAGAAGCAAAGCATGTAGAATATCTGGACACGTTCATTAATTATATTACCGCTCAGATTAGCCTTCCCACACTTAATATTATCCAATTGCGGGAAGAGGCAATTGAGTATATGAACCATACAGACGATGATCGTACGACTCAGATCCATTATGTTGCCCATCTTGCGAGACAACGGCTGAATATGGAGCCATCCACGAATGAGAATCTGATTTTCCGGATCGAAAAAAGTGGTGTATATGTTTTTGAAAAAGCGATTGGTGAAGAAATTGATGCGTACAGCCTTTGGACACGAAATGATCGTCCGTTTATCATACTGGGCAACATCAAACGTTCTGCGGTTCGCAGGAATTTCGATATTGCACATGAGCTTGGTCATTTGTTGCTTCATTATCGTCTTGAATTTGTCAATCTGGACCGAAAAGAACACAAATTGATTGAAAATGAAGCTAATCTGTTTGCGGGTGCATTTTTATTGCCCGAAGAAGAGTTTTCATCGGACATGAATGAAATCACTTATAAGACGAATCCCGATCAATATCTTGATTTGAAAAATAAATGGAAGACTTCCCTACAAGTGCTGGGATACAGAGCAGCACATCTAGGAATGATGGAAGCTAAGGATCATCGTAATTTCTATGCGGCGATGCACCGAAGAGGATATCTGGAAAAGGAGCCTTTCGACAGGGAGATTCCACTTCAAAAGCCGATGCGAATTAAAACCATTATTGACCTGCTTTCCAATAAAGGTCTTGTGGATATCCGCTATATGATTGAGGAGGATTGGAAAGTGGAAACTTCCTTCTTTCATCATATGACAGGAATAAACACGGACTTTTTTAACAAGTACATGACGAACAAGCCACAAACTAGTATTAAAAATGTTAGGGAAATGCCTACACGTAGCTCTTGAAATGACTGGTAGGTAATAGACTGTTACGTAATGGATTGCTCCGTATAAAAATGATGATAGACCCGTTCTTTTCAGCCTTTAGCTGAGGAGAGCGGGTCTTTTTTACGCTTTTTTTACACCTGTGGAGGTATTTCTTTACCCCTTTTTTACAGCGTTTCATATTACGATTTTACATGTAGCAGGTGCAGAGAACGGTAGAGAGAGGGAGGAAGGGCGCATGGTGAATGATGCCACGATGATTGGATTGGTTGTGCTGCTGTTTGCGGTGTTTTGGGGATTCTTGAAATTCTGCGAGAAGGCTTGAGGGTAGAGAGGGGGAAGCCAGATGATCGTCATCGGCATGATTGTGCTCGCACTGGTGATTTATCTCGGTTATGTGTTGGTGAAGCCGGAGAAATTCTGATGCTGACGATGTGCGTAATGCGTGAACAAGGGAAAGTCGAATAGGGAGGAAATGCGGATATGGGTATCGGTGTAGTGCAAGTAGCGGTGACGCTACTGATCATCCTGCTGCTGGTGAAGCCGGTGGGAAAATATGTAGTGAACGTGTTCGATGGACAGCGAACGGGGCTGGATCGGATTTTTGGCGGACCGGAGCGACTGCTCTATCGAGTAATGGGCGTACGCGAGAATGAGTCCATGGGGTGGAAAAAGTACCTCACGGCGGTTCTCCTCTCGAACTTTGTAATGTTGGTATTGATGTTTCTGGTGCTGCGGCTGCAAAAATATTTGCCACTTAATCCGGATGGGATCGGCAATATGCCAGCGGCGCAGGCATTTAATACGGCCGTATCGTTCATGACCAACACGAACTGGCAGTCGTATACGGGCGAGAACGCCTTGTCGTACCTGTCACAGATGCTGGCCGTGACGTTTCCGATGTTTACGTCGGCAGCGACGGGATTTGCGGTGGCTATTGCGTTCATTCGCGGGCTGGTAGGCCGCCGGGATGAACTGGGGAACTTTTACGTCGACCTTGTACGGTCGATTACACGTATTTTTTTACCGCTGAGTTTCATTGTGGCCCTGTTCCTCGTGTTCCAGGGTGTGCCTCAGACACTCGCGGGAGCGGTGAACGCTACCACGCTGGAAGGCGCGCAGCAGACCATTACACGTGGACTGGTCGCTTCACTAGAGTCGATCAAACACATTGGCACCAACGGTGGTGGCTGGTTTGGAACCAATGCTGCACATCCTTTCGAGAATCCGACGGCCCTGAGCAATCTGGTGCATATCGTCTGTATGATGCTGCTGCCAACTGCACTGGTATACGCCTTCGGCTTGATGGTCAATAACCGGAAGCAGGGTTGGGCATTGTTCGCGGCGATGAGTTTTCTTTTCCTAGTGATGTTGACCACCGTATTTGTCTCCGAATATCGCGGTGTACCCGCGCTGGATGCAGTAGGTCTCCAAGGCAATATGGAGGGGAAAGAGGTCAGGTTCGGCATACCCGAATCGGCTTTATTCACAGCAGTCACGACAGCGGCTACTACAGGTTCGGTCAACAATATGCACGAGTCGCTCACTCCACTTGGAGGCATGGTATCACTGGCTCAGATGATGCTCAATAACGTGTTTGGGGGCAAAGGGGTAGGGCTGATCAACGGACTGTTGTATGTGATTCTGGCTGTGTTTATCTGTGGATTGATGGTGGGACGCACACCTGAGTTTCTGGGCAAAAAAATCGAGGGCAAAGAAGTGAAGCTCGCATCCATCGCCTTGCTCATTCATCCTTTGATTATTCTTGCGCCAACGGCACTCGCGCTTATGCGGCCCGAAGCCATTGCGTCCATCTCGAACGGGGGCATGCATGGCCTGACCGAGGTTCTCTATGCTTTTGCCTCAGGTGCAGCCAATAATGGATCGGCCTTTGCCGGACTGAATGCCAATACAGACTTTTACAACATCGCCATTGGTATCGTTATGCTGCTGGGAAGATACGTTTCGATGATCGCTATGCTGGCTATTGCGGGTTCACTCGCCACCAAACGGGTTGTGCCGGTAACTACAGGTACGCTACGTACACACACACCTCTGTTTGCTGGCATTCTGGTCATGATGATCGTTGTTGTGGGCGCACTCACATTCTTCCCGTCGCTTGCTCTTGGACCGATTGCAGAGCATCTGGCGATGATTCAATGAGGTATATGACAAGGAAACGACAGATGGATCAGCACAAGGACGTAACGTATGGAGGTGGCAGTGCACGATGAATGCAGTCGAACGAAAGAAGGAGCAGACGATGCAACAGATGGATACAGAAATGTTCAGAAATAAGGCCAACGAGCCGGGTAACAACCGCGGTAATATTCAACGTGATCCCGGATCGAAACGGTCGTTAAGCAAGGATATGATACTTCAGGCTTCACTCGATGCGTTCAAAAAGCTAAATCCGGTGGTCATGATCAAAAATCCGGTCATGTTTATTGTTGAGGTTGGTACATTCATTACGCTTTTATTATGCATTAATCCCAATCTATTCGCCGCATCCGAGGCTGGGCGTGGGTACAACATTGCCGTGTTTTTCATTTTGCTGTTCACGCTGCTGTTCGCCAACTTCGCTGAAGCACTTGCAGAAGGAAGAGGTAAGGCACAGGCGGATACGTTACGCAAGACGAAGTCGGACACTATGGCCAATCTGGTGCAGAAGGATGGAACAATTCGGAAAGTGTCTTCGACCCAGTTGAAAAAAGGCGATATGGTCCGTGTGGAAGTCGGTGAACTGATCCCAACGGACGGTGAAATTATGGAAGGCTTGGCCTCTATTGATGAATCGGCTATTACGGGAGAATCTGCCCCGGTTATCAAGGAAGCAGGAGGCGATTTCTCCTCGGTTACCGGAGGTACACGCGTCGTGTCCGATTACATCGTCATGCGTGTTCAGACCGATCCGGGTGAGTCATTCCTTGACCGGATGATCTCTCTGGTTGAGGGTGCACAGCGCCAGAAAACACCCAATGAAATTGCGCTGACAACCCTGCTCGCCGTATTAACCCTGATCTTCCTAATCGTCATTCTGACGATGGTTCCGATGGCAAATTACCTGGGTATTCGACTAGATCTGGCCACCTTAATCGCACTTCTCGTCTGCCTGATTCCAACAACAATTGGTGGGTTGCTGTCCGCCATTGGTATTGCCGGAATGGACCGTGTTACGCAGTTTAATGTGCTCGCCATGTCGGGTAAAGCGGTGGAAGCGGCCGGGGATATCGATACGTTGATTTTGGACAAAACGGGGACGATCACATACGGAAACCGTATGGCATCTGAGTTTATTCCCGTTCAGGGAATTACTTTGTCAGAGATGACGCAAGCTGCTTTACAGGCTTCTGTGCGAGATGAGACCCCGGAAGGACGATCTGTTGTGGAACTGGCAGGCAAACAAGGCCAGAGCTGGGCTGAGACGGAGTATGCAAATGCGGAAAATGTGGAGTTCACGGCAGAGACCCGGATGTCCGGTCTCAATCTGAGCAGCGGAATGAAGATCCGCAAAGGTGCGGTGGATGCGATCAAAAGATATATTGCTTCCGCAGGAGGCCGTATACCTGGTGATCTGGATGAAATTGCAAATCGAATTGCAAAGGCTGGGGGTACGCCGCTTGCTGTAGCTATCGATGAACGAATCTATGGTGTGATATATCTGAAAGACACTGTGAAGCCAGGGCTGAAAGAGAAGTTCGCTGAGATGCGCGCCATGGGCATCAAGACCATTATGTGTACAGGCGACAATCCGCTGACCGCAGCGACCATAGCGCTGGAAGCGGGCGTGGATGATTTTATTGCCGAAGCGAAGCCTGAAGATAAGATTGCGGCGATCAAAAAAGAGCAGCAGGAGGGCAAGCTCGTCGCCATGACGGGCGACGGTACCAACGATGCTCCTGCTCTGGCACAGGCCGATGTGGGCCTGGCGATGAATTCTGGCACCATGGCGGCCAAGGAAGCGGCCAACATGATTGACTTGGATTCCGACCCGACCAAGTTATTGTCGGTTGTCTCCATTGGCAAGCAGCTGCTGATTACACGCGGCGCACTCACAACCTTTTCGATATCCAATGATATCGCGAAATATTTTGCCATCATTCCAGCCATGTTTATTCTCGCCATGCCGCAGCTTCAGGCGCTGAACATTATGAATCTGGCTTCGCCGCAGTCTGCGATCCTGTCGGCGCTTATCTTCAACGCCATTATTATTCCACTGCTCATTCCCATCGCGATGAAAGGGGTCAAGTACCGGGCGATGTCAGCGGAACGGCTGCTTGGTCGCAATGTGTTCATCTATGGCGTAGGCGGTGTGATTGTGCCTTTTATTGGTATTAAGCTGATTGACATGGTTCTGTCGGGGATTCTTTAACGAGATAACAACGCATATCAAAATTTTTTTTATCCTAATGAATTCAGGAAGTGATCTGTATGAACATGTTCTTGCCCGCTGTACGGTTATCCGTTGTGCTTATGCTGATATGCGGCCTAATCTACCCGCTTGTAACGACTGGCGTAGCCCAACTTCTCTTTCCTGCGCAGGCGAACGGCAGTCTGATTACGCAAAATGAGAAAATCATCGGCTCGTCCCTGCTGGCGCAGGATTTCCAATCGCCGGGGCTGTTCCAGCCCCGGGCATCAAATGCCGGTTATGACCCAACGGCTTCAGCCGGTTCAAATCGCGCCGTAGCCTCGGAGGAGTATATCGGCGAGATGAAAGAAAAGATGGCTCAGCTCCAGCAGGAAAACCCGGGATTGAAGCAGATCCCTGCTGATCTCGTGACGGGTTCAGGCTCTGGACTTGACCCAGATCTCTCTCCCGAAGCCGCTGAGGCACAGATCCCACGCATTAGCGAAGCTACCGGGCTTAGTGAAAAGCAGCTTGTGCAACTTATAAATGAGCATACTGAAGGCCGTCAGATGGGTATATTCGGGGAACCGCGTGTAAATGTAACGGCTCTGAATCTGGCGCTGACAGCAGAAATGAACTAACGAACGAACATATTAGCCTGCTCACGATATATCGGGAGGGGCTTTCTCCATTTTTTTCTTCATATTTTATGACACGCTCTAATAAGGAAAGGGGGAGAGGGACGGATGGAAGACAGCTTCAAGCGCAAATCACCAGAAGAGATGCTGAAGATGATTACGAAGCTGCAGCAGGGTACGCTCAAAATCTACATCGGCCCAGTTAGCGGATCGGGCAAAACGTATCACATGTTACGAGAAGGGAATACGTTGCGCGAACAGGGCATTGATGTGGTCATCTGCGCGGTCTCCACAATGCGCAGACCGGAAACAGTGGAACAGCTTGGCGCACTCGAACGGATTCCAAGCATTCACTGGTTACGCGAGAGTGATGATGTAGAGATGAAGGATCTGAACTTGGATGCACTGTTGGCGCGTAATCCGGAGGTTGTGCTGGTGGATGGTTTGGCACATCGTAACAGAGAAGGTGCTCGGTATGCTACCCGGCTGGAGGACATTCAGTTCTTGCTCCAAAACAACATCAGTGTCATGACAACGGTGAATGTGTATGAGCTGGAAGGGTATACCGAGCTGGCCCGGCAGCTCACCGGTATCGCAGCAGAACATACGGTACCTGCGGATACACTGGAACTTGCGGATGAAGTCAAGCTGATTGACGTCACGCCTGAAACCATACTGAGTCGTCTGGCAGAAGGTCATCTGAAGGGGCATGAGGGAGAAGCTGTATTTCGTCAAGGTAATCTGGGTATTCTGCGCGAACTGGCCCTGAGATTGGTGGCAGAAGGGGTGAATGAATCCCTGCGCGAGCATCGGGAGGAGATGGGAATTACCGTCACAACAGGCATCATGGAACGGATTCTCGTGTCCACGCAATATCATTGGAACGGCTCGATCTATATCCGGCGTGGACAACAGATTGCTAAACGGTTGAATGGTGATCTGTGCGCCGTGGTTTTTCGGAATATGCAGCAGCCATTAACCAAGGAGGCAACCGTATTTCGGCGAAATATGATCAAGCTGGTAGAGAAGTTTGACGGCCATATGGAGGAGCTGTCTATATTACACCGTCGCAACATTCCGTCTACGCTGGCGCGTTACGCCATGGAGCACCAGATTACCCGGATTGTGATGGGGCACTCCCGGCGCACGCGCTGGCAGGAACTTTGGCAGGGTTCCGTTGTTAACTCGCTGCTACGCAGATTACGTGGTGTCGATCTGTTTCTGGTTGCTGATCGAGCGGCTCGGGAGGGTGAACGTGTGGTTCCGGCTAAGGTTAACGATGTGGAGTCGCTGACATACCGCAGACTAAGCGAGCAGGAAATGAAGGAACAGATAGGCCAGATTCAGCGCGGTACATTCAAAATATATATCGGAGCCGCACCAGGTGTAGGCAAAACCTACATGATGCTGCGGGAAGGCAATGATTTGCTCCGTAAGGGCATCGATGTGCAGATCGGCTTGCTGGAGACACATGGGCGGGCGGAAACCGTGGAGCAGATGGGTCACCTGTCTGTGATCCCTCGCGCACAGCGAGTGTATCAGGAGGCTCGTCTGGAAGAAATGGATACGGAGGCCATTCTGCATCTTTGTCCAGAAGTGGTGCTTGTGGATGAACTGGCGCATACGAATGTGCCCGGAAGTGTCCGGCAAAAGCGTTATGAAGATGTCCTGCTCCTGCTGAATGCAGGCATCTCGGTGATTACCACAATGAACGTACAGCATCTAGAAAGTCTGAATGATGCCGTTGAACATATTACCGGTGTTCGTGTCCGCGAGACGGTACCCGATCGGATCATTCAGATGGCGGATGAGGTGCAGCTGATTGATGTGGCGCCTCAGGCCTTGCGGCAGCGCATGAGGGAGGGTAAAATCTATGCAACTGCCAAGGTCGAGCAAGCCCTTGTGAATTTCTTCAAAATTGGCAATCTGATTGCCTTGCGTGAACTTGCCCTGCGTGAACTGGCGGATGATGTGGATGAACGGCTTGAAGCACAGCAGGCCAAAATTGCACTTCGAGGACCTTGGCGCAGACAGGAAGCAGTCTTCGTATGTGTAAGTAGTGATCGTCATGCCGAGCGGCTGATCCGGCGCGGATTCCGCATGGCTTTTCGTCTAAAAGCCATCTGGCATGTACATCATATCCACATCGGTGAGTCCATGAGTGACGAAGTGAAGTGCCATCTGGAAGCATTGGAGCAGCTGACGATTCGGCTTGGCGGTCAATTTCATATTCATCATAGTCCAAGGCTGCGTGATGTATCTGAGATTTTGGCAAAAAAGGCATCGGAGGCGCGAGCAACCCAGCTGGTGGTCGGGCAGGCAAGAGGGGTGTGGTGGCTGAATGGTTACCGCGGCTCGGGCTCAGTGGTCAACCGACTTGTACGCTTGTCGCGGCATTTGGATGTATTGATCGTTGCGGATTATGATTATGAACTGAGCAGGATGTGAATGATTTTGTCTGAACGAATAAAAAAAGAAACGCGGGCAGCCCATGGTAAACGGGTTCCGGCATATGTATGGGTGACCCTCGGGGTGACGCTGCTAACTTTACTGCTTCATGCCATCGGCATGAGTGGTGATCTGGTGAATGTAGCGCTTGTATACCTGTTTCCCGTACTGGTGAGTGCTGTGTATTGGGGAATGGGGCCAGCTGTATATGCCGCGAGTTTTAGCGTGATTATGTTTGACTTCTTTTTTGTACCGCCATATCTGAGCTTTACGGTTGAAGATCTGAGATATCTCATTTCCTTTGTTGTATATCTTGCGGTGGCGATCCTGACAGCGAGTCTTGCAGGTCGATTGCGTCAACAGTTGGAGAGGGTAAAAGCACGCGAGGCCACGACTAACTCCCTATACGCATTGAGTCGTCAGATGACAGCTATTACGGATCTGAATACATTACTGGTTAACATTGCAACCCAAGTATCGCTTACCCTCGGTAAGCCAGCAGCTGTGTATCTTCCGAATGGGCAGGGGGATCTGCTGGTTACAAGCTCTTCTGCACCCGCATTAGAAGGGGAAAAGGATGGCTGGGGAGATGGAGAGTCGGAGATTGCCATTGCCAAATGGGTGTATCATCACGGACAGATCGCTGGTAAAGGATCATCCACTTTGCGGGAATCTCTCGGGCTATATGTGCCGCTACGCACAGAGGAGCAGATTCATGGCGTGCTCGCCGTAAGCATGGACGCTGGCGAGATTCATGAGCAGCAAGAACAGCTTCGTCTGCTGGAAGCATGCGGAGGACTGGCCGCAGGTGCCATTGCCCGAGTGAAGCTGGCTGAAGAGGCCCGATTGGCGCAGATCACTGCTGAATCGGAGCGCATACGCACAGTACTGCTGGATTCTGTCTCCCATGAACTGCGTACTCCCCTAACTGCCATTATCGGCTCGGCTACGGGATTGTTGGAGAATGATGCTCTTTTTACACCCGAGGATCGGAGAGAATTAACAGGCAACATTCGGGATGGAGCTTTGCGCATGAATCGTCTCGTCACGAATCTGCTGGGCATGGTTCGGCTGGAGAGCGGCATGTTGCAGCTGAACCGGAAATGGTGTGACGTGGGAGACATGATCAGCGTTGTACTGACACAAGTTCGGGGATTCAGTCCGCATCGCAACATTCAAGTTGACCTGCCTAATGACCCTGCCTTTATCTACGGAGATGAAGTATTGCTGGAGCAGGTGCTGGTCAATATCGTCAGCAACGCCATCAAATATTCGCCTGATGAGAGCCCGATTGTCATCACTGTGGCAAGCGATAAGAGTACAGATCAATTGACGATCTGGGTAGCTGATCAAGGCATCGGTATAACGGAAGCGGAAAGATTGCGTATATTTGATAAGTTCTATCGCTCAGAGTCGACTCAGCATGTCACAGGAACGGGGCTTGGTCTGGCGATCTGCAAAGGCATTGTTGAAGTCCACGGAGGTACCATTGTGGCAGAGCCGAATCCGGGCGGGGGGACGAGAATGCGTATAGATATCCCCATGGAGGCTCACGGATCACGGTTTCCCTATTCAGAACAAGGAGAGGTTGAAGAATAACATGAACGCACCACTAGGGGCTCGCATACTGGTGATCGATGATGAGCCGCAGATTCGCAAATTGCTCAAGGTCACCCTTCAGGCACACCAATTCGACCTCCACGAGTGTGGGGATGGCGAAGAGGGGGTTATCCAGGCCAGTATTGTACATCCGGATCTGATCATCCTTGATCTTGGTTTGCCGGGCATGTCTGGCATGGAGGTCCTTCGCCGGATTCGCGAATGGTCACAAGTGCCAATTATTGTGCTGACAGCGAAGGACCAGGAGGGAGACAAGATTGCCGCGTTGGATGCTGGTGCAGATGATTATGTGACCAAACCATTTGGAATGGGTGAGTTGGTTGCCCGTATTCGGGTGGCACTGCGTCATGTAGCCAAAACAACGGATGAGCCAATACTGCGCTTTGGATCACTCACGATTGATCTGGCCCAAAGGCAGGTGGAACTGGAGGGTACTTTGGTCAAATTAACCCCAACGGAATATGAGATGCTGAAAGTGCTCGCCTCGAATGCGGGGAAGATCATCACCCAGCGTCAGCTTTTGCAGCAAGTATGGGGAGGGCATCATCATGAGTCTGACAGCCACTATCTTCGGGTATATGTGGGACATCTGCGTAAAAAATTAAATGAAGATCCGACGAATCCGCGATATATTCAAACGGAGCCTGGCATTGGTTATCGCTTTTTGCTCCCTGCCGAATAACGTTTAAGAGAGCGGGACATTTCGTAACCATGATGTGATGCACCATTCAGCGGGTGAGCATATGGAAAGAACAAAACACCGTCCCCTTTAGCTGCAAAGGAAACGGTGCTTTTATATTATGACGTGTATTTTGGCAACCAGTCGCCGTGAGCCTCAATCAACTCATCACACATCGCTACGATGTCATCAATAGACAGTTCGGCAGCCGTGTGTGGATCAAGCATGGCAGCATGATAGATATGTTCTTTTTTGCCAGTGATTGCTGCTTCAATCGTCAGCAGTTGCGTGTTGATGTTTGTCCGGTTCAATGCCGCGAGTTGTGGAGGCAGATCCCCAATATACGTAGGGCTGATTCCTGATCCATCCACCAAACAAGGGACCTCGACACATGCTTCACGCGGCAGGTTCGTAATTAGTCCGTTGTTCATGACGTTGCCGCCAATCTTGTACGGGTTATTCGTCTCCATCGCTTCGATAATATGCGATGCGTATTCACGGCTGCGGGTATGTTCAATATTTTCGCTGGCAAACAGCTTGGTACGCATTTCTTTCCAGCCCTCAATCTGGTTCACACAGCGGCGTGGATACTCATCCAGTGGAATGTTGAAGCGTTCAATCAGCTCCGGGTAATTCCGCTTGATGAAGTAAGGGTGGTACTCGGCATTGTGTTCGGAGGATTCCGTTACATAATAGCCAAAACGCTGCATCAATTCAAAACGAACCATGTCGTCATGCTGTTCTTTCTGTTTTTCCTTCGCCAAATGTTTAATCTCGGGGTACAGATCCTGCCCGTCTTTTGTAACTTCGAGCAGCCACGCCATGTGGTTGATCCCTGCAATCTTCGCCACAACACCTGTCTGATCGATCCCCAGTGCATCGAACAGATGTGGTACACATACCTGCACACTATGACACAAACCTACGGTATTAATCCCACCATGCACATTCATGACGTTGGTAAGCACGGCCATCGGGTTGGTATAGTTCAGGAACCATGCATCCGGACATACTTCCTGCATATCCCGGGCGAAATCCAACATGACGGGAATCGTCCGCAAGTTACGGAAAATTCCGCCGATACCGAGTGTATCTGCAATTGTTTGACGCAGTCCGTATTTCTTCGGAATCTCGAAGTCCGTAATGGTACATGGATCATATCCACCGACCTGGATGGCGTTAATGACATATTTGGCCCCGCGTAGTGCTTCTTTGCGGTCATGATATACGTTCACAACGCAACGACTTCCGAGTGAACGGGCCAGACTGGTCAGCAAACGCTCTGAATCGCTCAAACGTTCAGCATCGATATCAAACAATGCCAGTTCAAAATCCTGCAGTGCTTCGGTCATCATGACATCACCCAACACATTTTTAACAAAGACGGTGCTTCCCGCACCGAGAAACGTAATTTTGTTCATCTTAAGTTCAGCCTCCCTGAAAATGTTGTACCCCAACTATAGGCCGATTCGGCACATATAACTATGGTTCAACCCCTCTCAAACATGGCATAATCCCATTTTTGTTCCCGCTTTCAACTAATATGGAAGTACTTTAGCTGTTATAATATAAATAAACTAAATGAAGAGATAAGCGGAATGAAGTCAGGATGGAGGGCTAAAAATGAGTCGCATTGAGATGAATGTGGTTCCCGCCGGCTGGACACAGATGGAGCTGATGTTGTTGTTTTTCGGGTGGGAGGCATGTGATCCTGCGCATTATTGGGGACCGGGTGTACGTGATTCTTACATTGTGCATTACATCCATGAAGGACGGGGCACCGTGTACATGGGGGATCGGGAGTACAAGCTGACTCAGGGACAGGGCTTTGTGATTCTACCAGATACACTTATTCATTATGAGGCAGATCCGAAGGAGCCCTGGACGTATTCGTGGTTTGGTTTTAAAGGCGTACAAGCCAAAGCATTCATGCAACGTGCCCAATTGAGCCCGGAGCACCCGATATATGATGCCCATGATACAAATACGATGGAACAGTTGTATACGGAGATGGTCCAGGCTTCCACGCGACCGGGAGGCGATGTGTTGAACCAGAGTCTCTTGTACCGCTTGATGGCAGAATTAATCTCTTCTTCGCCTGTAGAGGAAGAAATAGGACAGCTTCTTTCGAACAAAGAGACGTACATCCGACAGGCGGTGCAGTTTATGGAGAACAGGTACAGCCAGCGAACCTCCATTCTGGATATTGCCCAAGCTGTAGGGTTGGATCGCACGTATCTATCGGGATTGTTCAAAGAGCGATATGGCATGTCGCTACAGTCCTTTTTTCTGGAGTACCGTATGAATCGGGCTGCCGAACTTCTTCAGAATCCAGGGCTGTCGGTCAGTGAAGTGGCCCATTCTGTCGGTTATACAGACCCATTACTGTTTTCCAAGATGTTCAAGCGAGTGACGGGTGTGTCTCCAAAGGGTTCGAGAAATCGAGATTAGACGCATCTAGTGTTTCAAATTTAAAAGAAAAGTTTTGATCATTATTCGTCGTCCCGCTAAACTGATCAGAAGTATAATTGAATATGTAGAACTTGGTGCTTTGCCTGTCAGGGTGGAAGCTTAATAGGGAAGTCTGGTGTAATACCGGCGCGGTCCCGCCACTGTAACAGAGGAGTCAGGTAGCGATAATTCACTGGTTTTGACCGGGAAGGAGCTGCAATGACGATAATTCTGGAGCCAGGAGACCTGCCAGGTTTAACAAACACAGTAGTACCCTACGGGAGATAGGAAGGTGTTTAGAGAGCATGATTTTTTTCTGGAAATCTGTTTATTTAAGGCGTTCTCAACCAGTAACCCGGAGAGGGACGCCTTTTTTGATAGAATTTATAAGTTTTCAGCGGAGCTGTGGACGGAGAACATCATGGCACGTACATAAAGTTGTGGGGAAGGACGTTAGAGCACTTGAGCAGATATATCGTTAAACGATTATTACAACTCGTAGTCGTATTGCTCGGCATCACGTTCCTGACGTTCCTGCTAACCTACCTGTCTCCTGGAGAAAGTTTGTCAGGATAATACTGATCTGCCGGTTTTCTTTATAGTCTAAGTAAGGTTATAAAAAGAGAATGATGCAAGAAGGGTTACCCCAGAAGTCCATAGATGACTTTCAGGATAACCCTTTTGTTGTATAACAGGCATGTTGTGTGTAGCTGGGATGTGGCACTGTAATAACTTGTGAAAGCTTTATCGTATGTGGTTCAGTGCACCTATGTCATTCAGTACACCATAGTTTTGCGCAGGCTGTATAGTACTTATTCTGACACTTCATGGCTATTTTATCATACAATTATTGATTGCTTCATTGGGGGATTATCGCTATAAAGACAATCAGTCTTATCTTGGAGAGGTACTCCGCATATAGACTCTTCTGTCCACATGTAGTTGGCTACATCTGCTTAGCCAGTTGTATTGACATGAGGGATTCAGTACTAGTGTGGTACTTGGGATTGGAAGTCATTCCGGCTGGACTGATCAGCATGGTAAAAGACAATATCGCCATCCTTCAGAGGCCAGGTTCTGCCTTGACTATCTGTTGGATTTTTGTTGAAACCTTCCATCTGCCATTGATTCATCAGTGGTGCATGAATGTATTGCAGATGGGGCGCCTCTGTATTTCCATTCCGCAGGCTCTCCATGTTGAAGTTGACTACGATATAACCATTCTTTAGAAAAATCTTCGATTTCTCATCCAGCTGATTTTGCCGGGCAAGGGGTTCGAGATCCGTCCCTTTTGGTACAGCATATACATCGGCTGGCAAGCTGTACTCCCCGTACCAACGCTGGATTGCTGCATTGGCCCGGTCCACGTTGACCCCGGAAGGAATGCCCGTTTTGGGTCCGATGAGTGTCCGAATTGGAGCAGACAGGATCATCCAGTCATAACGGCCTACCCATGTTTTTTGATGAGAAGTCTGATCGACCAGGCGAACCATATGTTCTGCCAACGTACGCTGGCTGCGTTCTTCCGCTGTCAGTTCATAAGTATACTGATAACGCGCTGTATCGCCTAACTCTGTACCGGGCACATTTCGAAGACGTGAGTTAAGGACAACAAAGCGTTTCTCCAGATCCTGAGCCGATCCGATACGGATTAGGCGTTCCTGGCCTCGATGGTAGTACAGATCCACTTCTTGTCGGGATGCCCCGTCTTTACTCACAAAAGCAAAAGTGGGTGTAATACGAATACCATCCTGTTTGCCAAACATATTGCCCTTGGTCTTCAGATCGAACTTGAAATGATACCCCGTCTTCACAGTCGCGTTAACGAATCCCTGCACCGGATGGCTTCCTGGTCGGATGGGCAATACAAATGGAGTCAGATTACCTCTCGGAGCACCATCAATGCTATTCATCCCTGTCCAGTAGCTAAGGCCCGTTGGGTCGGGACTACCCAATCGCTTGCGAAATACATTTTCCCAGTTGTAATCAGAGATATCAGTGACGTGAAAATCATATAACCTTCCGATCACATCTACCGGTACGGTATCTGCTGCAACATGATGTGTCAGATTGGTATTGGCATCCTGTTGCTCGGTAAAGTTTGCAGGTGCATTCTCTGCAATATTGCGGAATACAATATGGTATTTGCCTTCGTCTACCCATACAGGGAGATAAAATGTGGTGTCCAGTTGATTAACCGGAATATCAACCCATGTCTTGGCAGGGATAAACTGACTTCGATCTGCGTTATAGACATCAAACGGGAACTGCACCTGTTTGATCCGAAAATATTTGGCATAGTCCCGATTTCCATAACCGGGATAACTCGCTGTGTCCAAGTGCTGTCCCGATGTGGGAATTCGCACAATGAACGGACGTTCCAGAATGAGTGCAGCGCTGGTTGGGTCCGGTACGGTTTTCTGATTATGCGGCTGATCATCCGATACCCAGGCGTAGTTGACGACAGGGGTGTGTACCGTGACCGTGTTGATGCCGTTAATCGGTAATACTTTATTGGAGCCGCCATTTACGTTACCCGGTAGCAAATCATAATAGATCTCGCCAGAGCTTGTGGTGTTTGCTTTATTCAGCAGGGAACTGCTGATCATATTACCCGGTTTGTACAGCACATCACGCCCAATCGTTGTTGGATTAGGAATGTTGGATGGTGTTGGGCCATCTTTGGTTGCTTCCACATCATTCATAATGGTTGTGTTGTTGAATTTCACTAAATCATTATTCACTTTACTTTGAGGTGTGTTGGATTCAGCCATTCCTTTTAACCGTGATGTATCATCAGGCACACTGGGAGGTTGGTTCAAACCACCTGTTAATTTGGGTGGAGTATATGTGATTGAAGTGGTTTGCCCTGGTCGAACATGGCTTTCTACGGATTCATCATTTTTAGACTCCAGTGTTGGTGGTGTGTATCCTGTTGGATTGATCTTAACGGTCTCACCAGGCAAAGCGTAATTATTCATGGTTGCTTTAGCGATCTTGTATACTTCCAGATTGTTAATTTTCCAGTAGGAGTAGTCTCTTGTGATCTGGAAGTTGTATGGCTTGGGTACCGTGTCGTTCGCGGGTACAGGTGGCCCTGGTGTACAACCATCATCATCACATTCCTCTGGTCCAGGTACTGTCCACTCTCTGTCGTACGAGATTGTGACATTACAGTTGTATGTAACTTTACCGCTCATTTTCGCCCAAGCTTGTTTAAACAGATAATTGTCAGCAAAGGCATTTGTGTAGAGTGACTCGGAAGTAGGGATTCCTCTTAACACATTAAATGTCTCATTGTCTCTGTTATCTGACTTAATAACACCGTTGGCATTTGGATCGAGATCATTCATGCTCATGATGGTTCCAGCAGAAGGTGGTCCAATCGTTGGTGTGCAACCTCCACCGCCTCCGTTACCGTCGCCTTCGCCAGTACCTGGGCTCTCTTCAACACCGATGTTTGTTTTGGTAGTTAGCTCAAAATCATCCTTTTCCCACAATACGGTAATGGTTGTGGTTCCTCTGCTGACTGCTTGAACTACTCCGGAGTTACTAACGGTAGCAACACCAGGATTGGATGATTCCCATGTCGTTGTACCACCGCTGCCAGTGTTAACATTGGTCTCCGCTCCAAAGTTTCCATCTCCAGTTTTCGTCTTGACCGTAGCATTAAGTTGTTTGGACTGGTTCAAGCTAATTTGTCCACCAGCGGTTAGGTTGATCTCTTTGGTTATTTCAGCTACAGCACCCCAGTATAAATCTGTGTTGAATTGATAGTCAGCATTCCATTTGGATGGGGTATATTCTTCCGTTTTGATAGGTGAAATAGCACCACCAATTTGAGTGGTGAATTTTGTGTTACGACCTGTAAAAGATTCAACAGAAACTAAAATGGGCAACCCAGGCTCATAGTAAGCTGTATTATCCATGTAGTGAGGTTCGTTAGATTTATCAGTTATTTCCGCAGAAGAATGTGATTCACCTACTTTATCAAAGTACTCAGTCGGAATATAAACATCTTTATTCAAATCAAGATCGACACAGATTGTTGAAGATACCGGAAGATTTTTGGTAGGGTCGTTTTCTAGTTCGATGTTATTGCAATGGCCATCAACCTTCCATTTTAGATTATCAATTTGGTAAATATATACACCTATATTAGTTTTCTTTTTCCCTTCAACAGGGATAACCTTTTTTTGTGACTTCGCAGGTGTAGAAGGCTCCATATGGAATGTGTTTAATTCAGGTTTAATTCCAGGCCCTCCACCTGCAGAGACTTGAGTTACTGATGATACAAGTACTACGAGTGATAACACGAACAACATCATTTTTTTAATAGCTTTTTTCCTCGTCAAATTTAATCCCTCTAATCTGTGGCTATTACGCTGTAAGCGGGTCCTTCTTTGGTCACAAGACTCACAGCAGAAATCAGCTCTTTATCAAAATGTAGAAGTCCTCTGCTCCAGTAGACTGGATTATTAACAGCGAATACACCTCTAGTTTTTGTGAAATCATTAATTACAGGCCCAGCATATGCTGCAAAGGCTTTTGAATTTGGAGAGTTCATGGGATTAATCGTTGCCGAATTAAGTAAACTTCCGGCTTGAAGTGTATTCATAGTAGTACTTTTCACGCTCAATTCAAGCTCTGCAAAAGAATAATAAGCTCCTCTTAAGAGGGTGTATCCTTCATCTACAAAAACAGGGTAAAAAATACTTCTTTCCGCATCCTTCGCATAGGTATTAACAATAATCCAATTTTTTATCTTGAGATCGGCATATTTAGTATCTGTAATAATATTTTTATTGCGAACTTTCGAGAAGTCGTCTGTAACCTCACTGTAGTCCATGTTGGGTGAAAATTTTTTCTCTGGTGTTTTCTCGTACTTAGGCGCAACAATACTCAAATTCGTCCCCGTCAAACCCACTGCTCGCAGCTCATTTAAACCTTGAAAATCGGCAGGCTTAGTCTTGGCAACTGCTGCATAACGGGCAATTAACACAGCAACCTCCGCCCGAGTGGTTGTACGATCAACGCCAAATGTTTTATCGTTTGCCACACTCATCAGTCCTGTTCCCAGGGCAACGGCTACTGCATTTTTTTGAGCGTGTGCGAGTTTACCTGTAAAATATTCCTTTGCAGGCACAACGGTGTTGGTCACATCAGAGAGTGCTTGTTTGTACTCAGGATCAACCACGGTTAGTCCTTGCGTCAGCCATGTAGCCATTTCACCTCGTTGAAGAGCGCCTTGTGCATCCAGTTTTCCCTTGTAAATAGAAGGGCTGATAAAACCTTTTGCTATAGCAGTAGAGACACCACTTTTTGCCCACTCGGGGATGTCCGTGAAATTGTTTTGTTCTTGTGTTGATGCATTAGGTTGGTCGGATAAACGTCCTAGGATACTTGCCATTTCAGCTTTGGTGACCGGTGAACTTGGTTTAAATGTCCCGTCGGCATACCCTTTGAAATAACCTTGTTCCACGGCCGAATTAATCGCTGCGGATGCCCAGTGTGTAGCTGGAACGTCCTTGAATTTAGTTGTTGCTTGTGCGGCTTCTACAGAACTCCCAACACCTCCAAAACCTACGATACCCCCTGTTAATAAAGCTAATGCCGTTACGCCGGAAATCATCATTTTTTTCATGAATCTTACTCCTCTCAATTGTGAATTTTTCTCCTTGATATGTACTTTTCAGGCTACTAGATACTAAATTTGTAATAATAATCAATATTCTACCATGTATAACTAGGCTGTTGGTATGATTTATCAATATATTTCCTCCTCTCCATACAACTGCTACTAATGCTCAAGACCTATATTTCCTCAAAAAAAAACAAAAAAAAAGGCCACGAATCCGTAGATTCATAGCCTTATGCTTTAAGGTCTCCAACATATGTAGTTCCGTCATCAATAATCAATGAATCAAGAATACTCGATTTCCAAACATTTGAAAAGCCCTATTCTTCTTGCTCAAAATAAAATCAGGCTATCGGTGTTCCATTAGGTAATGGACTATCCGGTGAGAGCAAGACAACATCGCCTTTACCAGGCACGCCGCCAAGCACAAGTACTTCAGAGACAAAACCGGCAATCCGCCGGGGTGGGAAATTAACTACAGCAACGACCTGTTTGCCAATGATCAAGTCAGGCGTGTATCGCTGAGTAATCTGAGCACTGGAACGTTTCAGGCCAAGTGGTCCGAAGTCGATCGTCATTTTAATAGCGGGTATGCGAGCCTTGGGGAAGGGTTCAGCCTCCACCACGGTACCAACCCGGATGTCATGTTGCATGAACTCTTCAAAAGTAGCCATAGGGGAAGATCTCCTTTCAACTATTGGGAACTATTATAAATGAAAAATCAACAAAAAATCCAGATTACGCTGTATCGTAACCTGGATTTCTGTTGTGGTGCTTTGCAGCTAGTTAAGCCCCATTCCAATTCTCTCCGGTGAGGTATTTCTCAGTGAGGATGGATAACATCTGAATACCTACTTCATTATGTCCGCCTTCTGGAATAATGATATCCGCATACTTTTTGGATGGTTCGATAAAAGCATCATGCATCGGTTTTACCGTTTCAAGATATTGTTTGTATACGGATTGGATCGTGCGTCCGCGTTCCTCAATATCCCGCAGCACTCTACGCAGAATCCGCACATCGGAATCGGTATCAACAAATACTTTGATGTCCATCAGACTGCGAAGATGTTCGTCGATCAGCACATGCAATCCTTCTACAATGACAATATGGTTCGGTGCCAGTTCAACCGTCTCATTGGCAGCACGGTTATCTATGGTGAAGTCATATACGGGAGCATACGCCGCTTGGCCTTTTTTCAACAGGGTGAGATGCTCAATCAACAGATCATTATCGAATGCAAACGGGTGATCGTAATTGGTGAGTCGGCGTTGCTCAGGTGTGAGCTGCGACTGGTCTTTGTAATAATTGTCTTGGGATATAAAAGTAACCTTACCTGATCCCAGACGGTCTATGACGGAGCGAGCTACCGTCGTTTTACCGGAGCCGGTTCCTCCGGCGATACCAATGATGAGCATGGTTGTTCCATAAGCCTCCCTAGAATGGCAGCATAATCATGAATAAAGAGCACTGATCCACAATCGATTCAGCACCTTTACCCACATGTCTGTCTGTGAATACACAATTCTTTCATTGTACCACAGCGCTTTGCTTTTTTCATCTGCTTTGGAGAGGGATGTATTCCCTAGGATTGGATGATTGACTTTTTTTAAAACAGCACTATAATAAACTTATATTCATAACACGGACTGTTACTGGGGAAACCAGGCATGACCGAATTCGATTGCTTTACTGTAATCGCTTTCGGTCTTTTTTTATTTTTGTTGGGGGGTGAGAACATTGAAGGTTATCAAGAAAGTTAACAATAACGTAGCCATCGCTATTAATGAACATAACGAAGAGGTTTTTGTCGTAGGCAAGGGTGTAGGATTCCTGAAAACGCCTTACGAGCTGACGGAGACGGACTTGGTGGAGAAAATATTTGTAGCACCGAAGAACATCCGTATGTATGACCTGCTGAACAGTATTCCGATTGAGGATATTTATCTCGCGGAGGAAGTCATCAAGTTGGGCAGTCAGATCCTGAATAAAACATTTAACCCGAATCTGCTTCTCACCCTGTCTGACCATATTAGTTTTGCATTAACCCGAACCAGAGAAGGCATCCTTATCAAAAATCCGCTGGAATGGGAAGTGCGGACACTCTATCCGGACGAGACCCGGGTGGGGGAGGCTGCGCTGAAGCTGATTCAAGAAAAAACGGATATCGCTCTGCCAACAGCCGAAACAACACTGATTGCTCTGCATTTTGTTAATGCACAGGTGGGCTCAGGAGAGATGACGGATACCACCAAGGTGACCACAGTTACGGGCGAGATCCTGTCAGTGATCAAATATGCTCTCAAAATTGATTTTCAGGAAGACTCCATTCACTTTATGCGATTTGCCACACATATCCGGTATTTCATTCTGAGGCAGATGAGCGGTAAATCGCTCAAAGACGAGAATGAATCTCTGTTCTTGATGGTGAAGGAGAAGTTTCCGAAAGAACTGGCTTGTGTGGAGAAGATTGCTGACTTCCTGAAAAATAATTACGGCTGGACCTGTTCCGATGATGAAAAATTATACTTGATCTTGCATATTCAACGATTGATTTCGAATGAACCAACAGAATGAACCTAATGAAGGAACTAACCGAATAATCCATATTGGACTGTTACTGATTCGATCAGGCATGACCAAGCGTAGGGAATGACGATTCCCCGGCTTGGTCATTTTTTATATATCCAATTTATTCATGTAGAGGAGAAGGGTCATGAACAACAAAGACTTGGCTAAAAACGTACTTGATCTCGTTGGCGGCGAGCAAAATATATCCGGGCTAACACACTGTGCAACCCGTCTGAGATTCGTATTGAAGGATGATAACAAAGCAGACCTTAAGGCGCTGGATCAGCTCGAAGGCGTGCTCAAGGCACAAAATTCCGGTGGACAGGTTCAGGTTGTTATCGGTGCCAAAGTAGACGCGGTATACAGTGAAGTGAAGAATCTAACTTCTGACCATATTGGCGAGCTTACGGAGTCTACAGACAGTGGACCGAAAAAGAGACGCAACCCCGTTAACGTAGTGCTTGAAACCATCGCAGGTATATTCACCCCTGTTCTGCCAGCACTTGTTGGTTGCGGGATGATCAAGTGTTTGGCTACCGTTATAACTGCCATGGGTTACCTGGAAGGCTCCGGTTTCCTGACGATCATTAACATGATCGGGGACTGTATTTTCTATTTCATGCCGTTCTTCCTGGCTGTTAGTGCAGCAAACCGTTTCAAAACCAATCCCTATTTGGCGGTAGCTCTTGCTGCGGGATTAATGCATCCAACCATTTTGAACGCTGCGGCTCAGATTGCTGAGACGGGTGTAAACAGTATTGATTTTCTCGGCATGCCGATTCTGTTGATGAAATATTCCTCTTCCGTCATTCCAATCATTTTGGCGGTATGGATTATGAGTTATGTGTATCCGATCGTCAATCGAGTGATTCCCAAGTTTCTACAGGTCCTGCTTACCCCAATGATTGTTTTGTTCATTATGATTCCACTGGAACTAATCGTGCTTGGCCCAGTAGGATCATATATCGGTGACTGGTTGACCAATGGCATCAACTCATTGTTCTCAACAGCAGGTGTTCTTGCTGGTGCGATTCTTGGATTTTTCAAACCAATTATGGTCATGTTTGGTATGCACTATGCCATCATGCCGATTCAGGTTCAACAAGTGGCTACATTGGGTGCAACCGTGCTGTTACCAACGGCACTGGCAGCAAATTTGGCTCAGGCTGGAGCAGCCTTCGGTGTGTTTATCCTAACGAAGAGTAAAACGATGAAATCAGCGGCTGCTTCGAGTGGATTTACCGCGTTGTTCGGGATTACCGAGCCGGCGATCTATGGTGTAACGCTGAAATACAAACGTCCGTTTTTCGCAGGTTGTCTGGCAGGCGGACTAGTCGGTGGATTTTACAGCTTGGTGCATACAACAGCGAATGCAATCTCACTTCCAGGTGTATTGGCAATTGGTACGTATACATCTGATCGTTACATGTATGTCGTTATTGGCTGTATTGCCGCAGTTGTACTCGGCTTTGTGTTCACGCTGTTGGCCGGCATCAAGGAAGATACAGATGGAAATAAATCGAAGCAGCAAGCTACGGATAAGGTAAATAGCAATCAAACAGTTGTTGCCACAGAGGTAACTCCAGCGTCCGTATCATCACAGACATCTACTTCTTCTGACATGCTTATCGTTAGTCCAATGACAGGGGAGATCAAACCCATCTCTGAGGTGGAGGATCAGGCGTTTGCCCAAGAGTTGATGGGTAAAGGCATTGCAATCGTTCCGACAGATGGCAAGGTATATGCTCCATTTGACGGGGTAGTCGAAGCACTTTATCGCACCAAACATGCCATCGGATTGAAAGCTGCGAATGGTGTTGAGATCCTGATTCATATCGGGGTGGATACCGTTAGTCTGAAAGGGAAATATTTTAACGCCCATATCGAGCAGGGACAGACAATCAAAGCCGGGGATTTATTGGTGGATTTTGATCCGGAGGGCATTACTTCAGCGGGCTACAACACCATTACGTCCATTGTCGTTACCAACATGCAACAGTACGGAGACGTGTTGACTACAGCGACCAGTGGCCCGATCCGGGAGAGTGAACCTTTGATCAAGCTTATTCCGTAAGAACTGCTCATCTTTTCACTGGTCCAGCTACGAGTTACAAGCTAGATGGTCTTAATAAGACCTTAATAATACGTAATAACAGGAGGAAACTAAAATGACGAATTCCAATTTTCCAAAAGGTTTTTTATGGGGCGGTGCACTGTCTGCCTGTCAGGCGGAAGGTGCTTATAATGTAGATGGCAAGAGTCTGACCATTCCAGAAGTGATGAAGTTTAACGAGAAGAACGATCGCAAAGTGACCAAGCAGATCAGAGTGAATTGGGAGATGATTGAAGAGGCCAGGAATGACCCGGATACGGTTAAATATCCGAAGCGCCGGGGGATCGATTTTTATCATAACTTCCGTGAGGATATCGCCTTGTTCGCCGAGATGGGATTCAAAGTATTTCGTTATTCCATTTCATGGGCCAGAGTATTTCCGGGTGGCGACGATGCCGCTCCGAACGAAAAGGCACTAGAGTTCTATGATCAGGTGATTGATGAATGTCTAAAACAGGGTATGGAGCCCCTGATCACCATCAGTCACTTTGATACACCGATTGTACTGATGGACAAGTTCGGAGGATGGTATAACCGCAAATTGATCGATCTGTATGTGAACTATTGTGATGTGCTGTTCAATCGCTACAAGGGCAAAGTGAAATATTGGGTGACGTTCAATGAGATCAACATGAGCGTGAAAGCATCGGCCAAGACGCTGGGAATCATTGATTATGATGCTCCAAATTATGAAGAAATGCTGTTCCAGGGGCTGCATCATCAATTTGTAGCTGCGTCCAGAGCAACCAAGATGGCTCATGAGATTGATCCGAATAACCAGATCGGAAGTATGGTGGCTTATTTTACAACGTATCCTTACACTTGCAAGCCGGAGGACGCACTCCAGATGCAACAGGATGATCAGATGAAAAATCAGTTCTATCTCGATGTGCTCAATAAAGGCGAGTACCCTTACTATAGTAAAACGTATTTCAAAAACAAGGAGATCCAGCTGAATATCGAGGACGGCGATCTGGAAAGCATTCGCGCACATACGGCTGACTTCGTGGGGATGTCGTATTACAACTCGATGATTTCCAGCAGTGATACGGAGCAGCTCGAACTAACGGCAGGGAATGTACACAGTGTCTACAAAAACCCGCATCTGCCCGCTAACGAGTGGGGTTGGCAGATTGATCCGATTGGCCTGCGTTATACGCTTAATCTTGTCTATGATCGGTATCAAAAGCCTGTCTTCATTCTGGAGAATAGCTCAGGTTTCTACGACAAGCTAAATGAGGACGGAACGATCAACGATCCATACCGGATTGATTTCCTGAGTAAACATATCGAACAGATGGGACTCGCCATTGCGGATGGGGTGGAAGTGTTGGGATACACGATGTGGGGGCCGATTGACATGATCAGTTCAGGGACTTCCGAGATGAGCAAACGGTACGGGTTTATTTACGTGGATCAGGATGACTATGGCAATGGTACGCTGAAAAGATATCGGAAGGATTCGTTCTTCTGGTATCAGAATGTGATCCGTACCAACGGAGCAGAACTGTAACAGACCATGAATATTCTGGGTCGTATCAAAAAAATACCCGGCGGCTTGTTGATTGTTCCCATGCTGGCCGCCGCGGTCATCAACACAGTGTTTCCATCTATTTTTCAGATCGGTGATCCAACAACAGCGCTGTTCACATCGAAAGGTACCATGGTGCTGATCGGTATGATTTTACTGATATCAGGAACACAGCTTAACTTGTCACAGCTTCTGGTGACTTTGAAGAGAGCAGGGGTGCTCTGTATTTCACGTATCCTCATCAGCTGCCTGTTCGGATGGGCGTTTGTACACTTTTTTGGCATAAGTGGGGTCGGGGGAGTTTCTGCGGTAGCCTTCATTGCCGTTCTGACCAGTTGTAATCCGGGATTATATCTGGCCTTGATGAACACATATGGAGATGATGTGGATCGTGCTGCGTTTGGCATTCTGAATCTGATCGCCGTACCGGTTATTCCGGTTATGATATTGAATTCGGCTAGCGGTGTCGGTATAGATTATCTCAGTGTACTTGCTACGCTAGTACCTTTCTTGATCGGGATACTGCTTGGTAACCTGGATAGCAACATCCAGAAGATGTTTGCTCCGGGAACACTGATTCTGCTGCCTTTCCTGGGTACAAGCTTTGGGTCCAATATTGATCTGCGTATTGCATTTCAGTCCAGTCTGTCCGGCTTGCTGGTCACAGTGTTATTTTTGCTGATCTGCATGTTGCCGCTCATTGGAATCGATCGCGCGATACTAAGGAGGCCCGGTTACGCAGCGGCTGCGACATGTTCGGTAGCTGGATTATCCATGGTGGTGCCTTCGATGGCTGCCGGGTTCAATCCGGCGTATGCGCCATATGTGGACACAGCTATCGCTCAGATTGCCTTTGCTGTGATCCTGACGTCGGTTACCGTACCTTATATCGTGAAGCGTTTGGCTGGAGGAACAACGACGGAAGCTTCTGCATCAACAAATCACTAGAAAAAAACAGCACGTGTTCTGTCAGGTCATGACGGATCACGTGCTGTTTTGCTTTGTACATCTATATGATCTCTTGGGGGAGGAGAGGGATCGATCGGTTTATTTTACAGACCCAGCAGTTGTTTAACACTTTCAGCTACAGCTTTGCTGGATTGCGGATTCTGTCCTGTGACCACGCGGCCATCTGTTGTGACATAAGAGCTGAAGGCAGCCGCTTTATCGTATTGTGCAGCACGTTCTCTCAAAGCATCTTCCAGCAGGAAAGGAACATACTCGGTTTGTTGAGCCAATGCTTCTTCTTCATTCGTGAAGCCGGAAACGGTTTTGTCGTTGATCAAAAGCAGGCCGTTGGACAGCTTTACATTCAACAGGGCTGTAACCCCGTGGCACACGCCGGATACAACGCCGCCTTTTTCATAGATTTCACGAGAAAGCTCTTGAAGTTCAGCATTGTCCGGGAAATCCCACATCGTACCGTGACCGCCAGTGAAGTAGATCGCATCGTAGTCACTCGCGTTTACTTCGCTAGGTTTCAGTGTATTTTTCAATTGGTTCATGAACGTTTCATTTTCAAAATAGGCTTTGGTGCTCTCATCCAGAGAATCGCCGAGGCTTTTCGGATCAAGAGGTACGTTACCACCTTTAGGGCTAACCAGATCGATCTGAACATTGTCATTATGGTCAAACTCTTCAATAAAGTGAGTTGCTTCGCTTAACCATAAGCCAGTAGGCTCGTCCTTTGTTGCGTATTTATCTACATTTGTTAGAACAACCAGTATCTTTTTCATATAAAAACCTCCCGTAAAGTATATAACATCCATTTATATTAAATATCACAAAATTAAATTGTGTAAAATCTATTATTAAATATAACATAACCATGTTCTAAAGTAAAATCATGAACGTATCGTCGATCTCCAATGTGACTTTCAAGCGTAGGAGTAAAGAACAATCTAGTCGTAGTAAATATGCCCGTAAGAATGCACTTTTTCTTATAATGCCCTGTTTATTTTACTCATATTGTAAGCGGAGGTAGGCGTGTGTAAGCGATATCGAAATTAATTCAAATTTGAAGTTAATTTGATTGTACAACTAGTACTTTTGATTTAGAATGACGGAAGATACCAACAAAAAACTGGTACATATTACATATGGACTCGGAGGAACAGTCATGAAACGTTCAGGTAAATTTTTCGCTTCATCCGTAGTTGCTGCTGTCGCTGCAGTATCTATCGTCTCTTCAGCTTCAGCGAGCACAGTTTCCGTCTCCAACATCTCTGGCGTAACACCTATCAACTTTAGCAGTATGGATATCGAAACAGCTTTGATGATGGTCCAACAAGAACGTACCAAATTACTGGATGCACAATTGCAAACGCAAATCCAGGAGGTACAGAACCGTAATCAACAGATCGCGGATTTGAACTCTCAATTGCAGATAGCCCAGCAAAACGGGGATGAAGCAGCTGTTCAAAAGCTGAAAGGCCAAATTGACGCAGCGAGCAACTCCCAACAGATGGACATGCTTCGTCTGCAGTCCATGTCCAACAAGCGTAATGAAGCATTTGATGTAATGACAAACTTTGTCAAAAAAATGCAGGATTCCAGATCATCCATCATCGGTAACATGCGTTAAGAACGGATAATAAACTGCAACAACACAAAAAGAGCGAAGCCGGAATTTTAATTCCGAAACCTCGCTCTTTTTGTATTTCTTTTATGATATATCACATCTAATCCGGGTGTGGCCCCAGTCTTTATACTGCTTTCTTCAATCCAAGTTAGCCCGACCAGTCACGACGCCGAGTGAACAGATCCTGCAACTCATCCGTGGACAATTCGGTAATCCAGTTCTCGGAGCTTGTGATGATGTTATCGCTGAGCTGCTGTTTGCTCTCCAACATCTCGTCGATCCGTTCCTCCAGTGTGCCAAGAGAGATGAACTTATGCACCTGAACATCCTTGGTCTGACCCATCCGGTAAGCCCGGTCGGTAGCTTGATTCTCAACAGCAGGGTTCCACCAGCGGTCAAAATGGAAGACATGATTGGCTGCGGTCAGATTCAATCCCACACCGCCAGCCTTGATAGACAGAATGAAGACGGACGGTTGCTTATCCTCAGGCAATGTACGGGATTGGAATTCCTCAATCATACGATCCCGTGCCGTTTTGGAGGTACCCCCGTGCAGATACAGCACAGGCTCCTGCAACTCCTGACGTAGTACCTGTTGCAGCATCTGTCCCATACCGATGTATTGGGTGAAAATCAGGCATCGCTCGCCCTCATCCCGCAATTCGCGGACAAGTTCCATCAGTCGTTCCAGCTTCGCGGAGCGGCTGATCAGCATCGCCATATCCTGCGGGCTGTACACGTCATAAGCAGATGTTAGTGCACCGTCTTCAGGCAGTTCCTCCGGCAAAGCTTCTTTTGTCAGCAGCAGCGGGTGGTCACACAATTGCTTAAGCTGAGTTAGGGCTGAGAGGATCGCACCTTTACGCTTGATGCCTTCCAGTTCTTTCATTTTATCCATCAGGGCCTGCACGGACTGGTCATACAATGCACTTTGTTCGCCCGTAAGGTGAATGTAAGTCTTCATCTCGTTTTTGTCCGGCAGATCCAGCTGGATATTTGGATCTTTTTTCTTCCGGCGCAGCATGAACGGTTTCACTAATTGCTGCAGATCCTGCATGCGCTGCTCATCTTTATCTTTTTCAATGGCACTGATGAAGCGATTCTGGAATGCCCGGGCGTTGCCCAGATATCCTGGATTGATAAAGTCATAGATCGACCACAGCTCGGACAACCGATTCTCGATCGGCGTACCTGTCATGGCAATGCGGTGTTTCGCCGGGAAACTGCGGACCGCCAAGGACTGTTTGGTCTGGGCGTTTTTGATATTCTGCGCTTCATCGAGACAGATGCATGCCCAGGTGTAGGTTTGTAACATCTCTTGATCCAGTGTAGCCGTAGCAAAGGACGTGATAATAATATCCACCTGCTCGGTCTGCTCCCGGAATTCTTCTCCACTTAATCGGCGTGCGCCATAATGCAGACTGACATTAATGGAGGGTGCGAAGCGGCTAATTTCCTTTTGCCAGTTGCCCAGTACGGAAGTTGGGCAGATCAGAAGAACCGGGGCTTGTCCCGGCTTACGTGGTTCATGATCCTTGATGTGTAACAGATACGTAATGAACTGAATGGTTTTCCCGAGACCCATATCATCGGCAAGACATGCCCCAAGTCCGAATCTGCGCAGGAAACCAAGCCATGCAAAACCTTCCTTCTGATATGATCGCAGCTCGGCATGAAGCCCTGTCGGAATGGGCAGGGAAGGTGCGCCGCCTTGTCCGCCCCCGAGTTGTGCAATAACCCGGTTCAGGTGCTCATTCAGTTCTACTTCCAGCCGAATGTTCTGATCATCCTGTGGTTGCTGCTCTTCCTCGGTTTGTTGTCCTTCCTTCCATTTCTGGTTGCGATATTCCCGTTGCTCATTATGCAGCAGATGCAGGTGTAGAATATCCTGGAATGAGAGTCCCTGTTCCCGATCTACACCGCCCATGGCACGACGTATCTGTTCCAGCAGATCAGGGTCAAGTGGAACCCATTCTCCGCGGAAGCGAACCAGTCGTTCATTACGGGCAACAAGGTCGGCGAATTCATCTTCGCTGAGATCTGTGTCACCGATCGCAATGCGCCAGTCAAAATGAATAATCGAGTCCAGTCCAAAGAACGACTGTCCCCGCTCACTGCCTTCCTCCGGCTGCACTTTGGCACGCAACTTTGGTTTCTTCTTACGGGCTGCTTCCCACCAACCAGGCAGCAGAACTTGCCAGCCCGCTGCGAGTAACCGCCCGCTATCCTGCGTCAGGAACTGCCAAGCTTCCTGATCTCCCAAAGGATCACTCAGCACGTCCCGTCTGCCGCTAATGGAACCTCCAAGACGCGGCAGATGTGCACGCAGCTGATCCAGCCATCCGGCGGAGCGATCCAGAATGAACGGTGTCCATACCTCGGGCCACTCCCCTTCAAGCCGGCCCCGTGAATCTAGCATGACGGGTACCAATACAGCGGCATCCAGCTTATTCTGCAATACCAGTCGTAGCCGCCAAGATGGCTCATCCTCGTCCGGCTCCTGCAATTGCAGCATGGGTCTGAATGGTGCGGCATCTGCTTTCCAGCCAATGGATACGAGCCAGGACTGAGCATCCATTCCGGCTGTCTTAGGGAGAATCCCACGCTCTGGGAACAACTGCGGGAATTCACGCCGCAGATCGGTCGCAGCTTCCTCCGAACTGTACCAGCGCTGGAACACAAAGGCGGAGTAAGCCGCCCCGAGTCCTTCGGCATAACTCTCGTCCGTTTGCTGAATCGCTTTGGAAAGCGATGCCCGATCCTGCTTTTTCAAGCTATCCGGGTCCCAGGTCCACTGAAGCTGTCCTGCACGGTATGCCTCGAAGCTAGGTACGTATTTTCGTTTCTCTATGGAGGATGCCAGTGCTGGAGCTAGTCGAATCAGATGTTCCGCTTGCTCGTCCCACTTCCATTCAATATGAAGCAGAGTATGCATCTCGGCAAAAAAGGGAATCACTTCTTCCGCAGGCAGAACAACCAGCTCAATCTCCTCAATCTGCCGAACTTCCAGTTCGGTCCCGTAGAAGGAAGGCGCATGCCAAGCGAACAATCGCTGCTTAAGCGACTGTCCCGGTACAAAGTGGTGTGTGTTGAGTGCTCCGTAAAACAAAGCATCGCCATATCCGGTTAAAGCGACGTGAACCTCAATCGTTTCAGTGTAAGGATGAATTAAGCTCATGAGATCAGTTTACCTTTCCGAAGCTCTTCCTGCAGGGCGCGCAGCCGACTGTTACGAACGGCGAGTGTGGTGATGAATTGCTCCCAGTGCGCTTCTTGCTTCATTTTTTTATAGATTTTGGACAGACGTTTCAACAGCTTCACCGCTGCTTTGTATCCGTCCCTGTTTTTGTGTCCGATATAACGCTCCACTGCCTGATGATAGAAGGGAAGCAGCAGCTCAGGTGCATCCTTTTCGATTGGTTGCAGCATCGCTACGCGGAATTCGAGAGGTTCCGTTCCCGTACTCAGCTGAAAATCAATCCATCTGCGCCACTGTCCACGCGAATGCATAGCATCCTCGTAGGCGGGGCGGGAGTGGGGAAGCATACTGACAAGCGTGTCCCACATACGGTTCTCTGCAACGGGCAGATGTTGAATGGCCGTATCCCATAGATGCATGTAATCATTCAAAGGTGTATTGCGCCGATTCGCCAGCAGGGGGCCAAGTTGTACCAACCAATCCCCAAGCCGCTTCCATTCAGCTGAATCTGCGAGTACATGAAGAAAATGCAAGAGCTGTTCTGGCGGGAAACCGTAGGCCGAGCTTCCATGGATGAGTCGCTGCCATGCCTGATCATCTTGCCCCAGATGGAAGTGCATCCAACTCTGCGCGAGTACTAGCGGCAGGGGCAGTGTTACGGCTTTGCCTGGCCTATCACTACTACTTCCATTACTTTGAGCACCACCCAAGACACTTTCACCTGACTGGGAAGGTGTCGAAGCGGCGGTTATATTACGTTCTATATCATCTAAGATAACCTGTTCCGATGCTAGCATATCCCGCGACCCTTGAAGCTCAGGTACAATCCAGTTCAACCACAGTTGTCGATAGATCGGAGTGAAGAACATCATGCTGGCTGTCTCAGGCATCATCTGTTTACGTAAATAAGCTGAGGTTTCAGATAGTCTGTTCCAAAGTTGTTCAAGCTTGTTTCCCTTTAGACCTGACAGGTCTAGTGGATGGTTAAAGATCCGTTCAATGTCTTTCTGAAGTGCATCCACCGCGAGCTGGGCAGGGTAGCTCAAGTACACGGGGGTATGCGTGATGGAGTTACGAGCCGGCGGCACGCAGAATCGGATGAGGTGCAGCTGCACATGTAGTTCAAAAAGTTGGTCCATCGCAGCGTTCAGCCTTGGCTTAATGGCATACAGCTCGTCCGTTGCTTCTTGCACGTAGGATGTGCTTGCTGTGCCGGTACCCAGCCGTCTCAGACAGGAGTGGAATAGCTCGTGCCATTCCGAGATTTCGAGATCAGCAAGCTCTGTTGCACGTTCCTTGATCTGGCTGTATTGGTTGTCCGGAATGTCCGTATCCTGTTGTTCATCGGCTTCTGTATAGCTGGATAGTCCTGCGGACATGGCACCGATGGGTTTGGTCGTTTGTTTGAGCGCAGTACTGGAGTGTGCATTTACAATAGCATGCACAGGTCGCTCCAGTTGTTCGGCATAACTCATCAATACAGCCGTCATATGTTTGCATACGGAACTCACCGGGCAGGTACAATGACTTGTAGTCAGGGATTGCATGCTCAGGGTGACCTCATATTCTTCCGATCCTTGTACAACGGCCGAGATCCCTTGTTGTTCGGAATAGGTTAATGGTCCGACACGTTTCTGTTTATAATATTGGAATCCGCGCATGATCGTCAGGTTATTAAAATGCTCCGCAACCTGCCTGATCAACTGTTGCCACTGCGCATCATCCATCCTCATGTTATTCGGTATGTTCATCATTCCATCTCCTGGGGTAAACATAGGTTCAGTAATCACCACGTCTATGACGTGATGTTGTAAATTTGTTGTATCCATCATATCAGTTATGAGCCAATTCGTGCATGGGTTATGAAGAATTTGAAGTTATTTTAGACCAACTGGAATCAGGATGAACACGTCGGTTCTGCTGGCGGCCGACATGCAAGAATGCACCATATTGTGTATGCTTATGGTATGTATTCCTATCAGGAACGATGCAGGCCGGGGAAACGGCCATATTACACACAACAGGAGAGAGCATATGAAAATACTTACGTTAAACACACACGCTTGGGCGGAAGAGGATCAACTGAACAAGATCAGTCAACTGGCTGATTTTATTAATACACATCAATTCGATGTGATCTCCATGCAGGAGGTCAACCAATCGATGCAGGAAGTCGCGCTTTCTGAAGAAGAACTGAAGATGTATTATGCTACTGAACCCGATGCTGTGATTAAAAAAGACAACTATGCCTACGTCCTGCTTCAGCAGCTGACAGAGCAATATTACTGGACGTGGATTCCCGCGCATGTCGGGTTTCAAAAATACGATGAAGGACTGGCGATCCTTAGCCGGACGCCGATTAAGCAGGCTTTTGGGGAATACGTGTCCCACATGCGGGATTATAACAACTATCGTACACGCAAGATTGTGGGAATCCAGACGGTCGTCCAAGGTGAAGCAACCTGGTTTGTGAATGGACATTATAACTGGTGGGATGATGCGCAGGAACCTTTCAAGGGACAGTGGGAGTTGACAGAGAGCAAGCTTGCCCCCTACATAGACCAACCGTTATATATAATGGGTGATTTCAATAATGTCGCGGAAGTGCGTGATGAAGGCTATGATTATATGATGAGCAAAGGCTGGAATGACCTGTACACCACAGCATTGCAAAAGGATGATGGAGCAACCGTGGTCAAGGCCATTGCCGGCTGGGCAGATAACAAACGCGATCTTCGGATCGACTATATTTTCTCCAATCGTCCGATTCAGGCTAAATCTTCCACCGTGGTCTTGAACGGTAAAAATGGACCGGTCGTGTCTGACCATTTTGGCGTCGCTGTAGAGATATAACAGCCGTGTGAGCATAAACCGTAAAGGGATATCATCGCAAATACGAAACAAAGCCTCCGCTGACTTCCTGTAAAGGGAAGTGGCCGGAGGCTTTTCACATTCTAAATCATTTGTTATGTACATTTCACATCGTTTGTTCTTTCTGTTGTGGAACTCTATTGTTATTCGAGCGCCAGCATCTGATGTACAAACTTTTTCAGATTCGCGCTTGTCTCACTAAGCTGTTCGATACTTTCCATGAACTCGGTAACAAGCTTGGCCTGATCCACTGTTGCGGTTGTAATCTGACCGATCTCCTGCTCCATATGTTTCATGGAATCTTGTACGCTGCCTAGGGATGATTCGATATCAGCTGCTGCTTGCTTCGTATGATCTGACAGCTTACGTACTTCACTGGCCACCACACCGAATCCGGCGCCCTGATCGCCCACACGGGCTGCCTCTATCATGGCGTTGAGTCCAAGCAGATTGGTTTGTTCCGATACTTCACGAATGACGTTTGTTACTTTACTTACACTGACCGAGTTCTCTGAAGCTTTTTTGGAGTTGCGCAGAATCTCTTCCGAGGTCGCGGAGAGTTCTTCGGAATGTGCAGCAATCTGCTGAATGCCACCAACGAGCGCATTAATGGTTGTTTCATTTTCACGGATCAGCGTTTCCAATGTCATGTGACTATCCAGTGCGTAGTTCACACCCAATATACCCACGACCTGATCGTTCTCTTTAATAGGGATTAAAATAGCATCAAAAGGTCTGCCCTGCAGATCACCAGGCATGCGTGCCACGGTACGGGAATCTCTGTTAGTCAGCATTTTGAAATGTTTATAATCGTCATGCAGCTCATCTCCAACCTTCACGCCAATCTCCAGACTTTTTGCTTCGGAAAAATACAATACTTTCTCATGATCATTAATGGATATGGATATGTCGTCACGGAACATTTGGCTAACAAAAGGCATAGCATTTACCAGAGATTCAAGAGTATTCAATGTGCATCTTTCCTTCCCGATACAAAAAGTGGAATTTTTCAATCTAGTATTTATATCGGTAACGTTTTCTCGTTTTTAAACCATTGTTTAAATTTAAGTTAACCTAGAGAGAAAAGGCGACTAAATCCGATATAATTGTAAGCGTAATCAAAAATCTGTAGCCACCACCGAACATGTCAGTTATACTGGGATTATTATTCGGCTATTCAGAAGATAACCAAGGGACATACCTATTTCCCGGTAAGGGGATTACCCACCTAGGTTAAGCGCTATACTTAGTTACTGCATATTAGTTTGGTGCTCCAGTGTGGATGGTATGAATGCAATGATATAAGACTTTATTTCAACGGGAGAAGGATGTGTGCCATCGATGACGACCTATTTCAGTGAACCGCAGAGCATGTATTACCGATTTGGAGAAGATCAGGATCAGGTGTTGAAGGTACTGGCCGAGAGGTATATTGGAGCCAATGCGCAGGCTGATTTTGTATATCGGGTATTCCAGAAGTCTGGTATTTTGCAAAATGAAAAAGGGCTTTATGATCTGAATTTAGGTAAACGCTTTCCTGATGCACCTAAAGACCATATATCCTACGCAGCTGCACTGGTATGGGGGGACGAGGACCGAAACCTGGATGTACTGGTCCGCTGTTATGGACCTGTTCGTTTCTATTTCAATGAGCAGATGGTCTATCGCTCAACCGTAATGGATGAGATTAGTCCAGACGCAACGGTGAAGCTCAGCATCGATATCAAGCCTGGTTGGAACACCATTTGGCTGGAAATGAAAAACACCCCTGCCGGATTTGGCTGCCAATTTGGGTCAGATGAAGGTAAAGTGCGTATTCTGAACGTATTTGCGCCGTTTCAGGAGAGACAGGGACAAGCGGGTTGGGTGTTCTCCCAACCGAACCCAGCCACGAGTAAACAACCGAACCTGCTTGGAAAAGAATCAGACTACAGCTTGAACTGGCTGCCTGAGACAGGCTGGTCTGATGAAGATAAAACCAAGCCAGCTTTCGAGCGAATATTCGGAAATCTTGCTGGTAAGCATGCTTATGCTTGGACCCATCTGAACAATAACGATTCAACCGGGAATGCAGTGCGATTGTCAGGTCAATCTTCCGGTTCTCTGAGTATTTGGATTAGCGGTAAGCCTGTGGCGCAAGTGAAGGAGCCGGGTCCGTTCGAGGTGGATGTACCAGCCTCTTTTGGGCGGAGTGACCTGCTTGTCCGAAGTGAATATGACGATACGGCGGGACCTTGGCATTTTAATTTGAACGCAACCGTGTCGGGCAAGCCGCTCTCACTGGAACTTCCTCAGCGTGTGCACGGAGCTAATGGAGAGTCTTGGTTATATGTTGGCCCTTTTGAGTCGGAGGTTGAACCCGATTTGCAGGATCTGACTCGAACGGACCGAGTGTATCAAACGGGTCTAGAACAGACGTATTGGCGCTTAGATCGACCGGATGCTTGGATCAGACCTTATTATGAGAACGCGATGTTAAGCAACAAATGGACAGTGGGCAGTGTGACCAATTATGGTCGCTGGGATTATCCATTGGGTGTCACTGTATATGGTCTATTACGGACGGGGCGTTATTTGCAAAGACCGGACATTACACGTTATGCGGCTGAGCATGTGCAGGCATGTACCCAGATGTATGAATACTCCTTATGGGATCGGGAGCAGTATGGTTTCCCGGCAGTCAATCAACAATTGGTCATGCTGAAAATGCTGGATAACTGTGGTTCTTTTGGTTCGGCCATGCTAGAAGCGTATTCAGAGTGTCATGAACCAACGTTTCTTCCGATTGCTGAACGGATTGCAGATTTCATGCTTTCCCGCCTGGAACGGCAGGAGGATGGTGCATTTTATCGCACATGTGTAGGGGAGTATGCCGAGAATACCATGTGGGCAGATGACCTCTATATGAGCACGCCGTTTCTCGTTCGTTATGCACGGGTGACAGGCAACTCAGCCGCATTGGATGAAGCCGCCAGACAATTTTCACTGTATCGGAAGTATCTGTTTATGCCTGAGTTCAAGATCATGTCCCATGTGTATGATTTCAAATACGGACAGGCAACGCAGATTCCATGGGGACGGGGGAATGGCTGGACACTGTTTTCCTTGACGGAGGTACTGGAAGCTTTGCCAGCAGAGCATCCCGAGCGCCCGGCTCTAATTAATTTCTTCAACGAGCTGTGTGAAGGGTACGCAGCGCTTCAAGGGGAAAGCGGGTTGTGGCATCAGGTGTTGAATGTTCCGCAGACGTATGAAGAAGCCTCCTGTACGGCGATGTTTGCCTATGGTTTTGCGAGAGGTGTACGTTTTGGCTGGTTCAAAGACCCTGAAGTTTACGTCACAGCTGCCGAGCGGGCTTGGAAAGGACTCATCTGCAAAGCCATTGATCGTCAAGGGAATGTCCATGGCGTGTGTAGCGGATCACGATATGCATTTACAGCAGAGTATTATGATCAGGACTTGCGTACCGTCACCAATGACAATCACGGAATAGGCATTATGATGCTGGCAGGAACTGAAGTGGCAAAAATGAAGAAACATCTGGCTGAACACAGGTTGTCTTCTGCTCCACGTAATACGGTTGTATATCCGTAATCATATTTGAGACGGGATCATCACCGCCGGGAATATCATTCCTGGTGGTTTTTGATTCCTGTAACTCCTTACTTTTTTGACAGGAAAGCTTACTTTTGTTTATGTCATGTACAGTAATAGACCGATACAATAGGTTTTGTAAGCGATTCCATAAATGCAAGAAGGGGAGGAAATTCATTTATGATGATTACAAAAAAGTGGGTAACCTTGTTCTGTCTGTCCCTGTTATTGTTCGCTACAGCCTGTTCTGGAGGGGCCACCGATACATCTTCTTCTTCTGGGGAAGCAAGTGGAAGTGAAGGAGATTCATCAGGCAAGATTGAACTGCGCATGACCTGGTGGGGATCACAGACCAGACATGATCTGACGACCAAAGTCATCCAATTGTTTGAAGAGAAACATCCGGGAATCACCATTAAACCTGAATATTCCGGTTGGGACGGTTATTTTGACAAGTTGACCACACAGGTAGCCGGTTCGAATGCACCAGATATCATCCAGATGGATTACGCCTTTTTGACTGACTTTGCCCGGCGTGGTGCCTTGCTTGACCTGACCCCGTTTGCAGAGAGCAAAGAGCTGCGGACAGAGGATCATGATCAGAGCATGATTACAGCCGGATCAATTGACGATAAATTATATGCGATTACTCTCGGAGTTAACGCACCAGGTGTCATATATGACGCCACCGTATTTCAGGAATTAGGTATTGAAGAACCGCAAGAGAGCTGGACATGGAAGGACTTTGGAGATATTGCGACCAAGATTGCCGAAGCCAAAGGTGAGGGGTTCTATGGATCGGCAGACATTTCCGGTACAACGAACATGTTTGAAGTGTTTATTCGGCAATCCGGAAAAGGATTATTCGACGGTGGCACAATGACCGCTACCAGCGAGGAGCTTCAACAATGGTTCGATATGTGGAGTGCACTGCGCGAGAACGGTGGAGTGACCACAGCAGAGATAACAGCATCCACAACGAATGCGCTGGAGACACGCCCGATCTCACTGGGCACAGCCGCCATGGACTTCGCATGGTCCAATCAATTGCTGACATTCCAGCAGGTGAACAAAAACCAGGATCATAAGCTTGGCATACAAGTGCTTCCGCATGGTGTAGGTGAAAAGCAAATCGGTGAATATCTGAAACCAGGCCAGTTCCTCTCCGGTTATGGTAAAACCAAACATCCCAAAGAAGTGGCCATGTTCATCGATTTCATGGTGAATGATCCAGAAGCAACTGCAATTCTCGGCTCTGAACGTGGGGTGCCGGTCAATTCCAGCATTCGTGAACAGATGCAGCCTACGCTACCGGAAGCGGAACAAACCATTTTCCAATTTATCGATACCGTATCGAAACATTCCAGTGAGATTGACCCGCCATACCCGCAAGGATTTGCTGAAGTGGACACGAGTTTCAAGAGCGCAAGCGAGCAGATTGCCTTCGGTCAAGGCAATACTCCAGATGTCATTGCCCAGTTTATTGAAGGAGCCAAGACTACGCTTGGATCGAGTCAATAATAATTGAAACTGTCTCAGACTTCTAATTCTGCGGGGAGGTTGCGAAGATGAACACATCACAGGTCAGTCAAGCCCGAATCGAGCGTGTAGCTACCCGGCGGGTCAAACGGAGATATGCGCATAATGGAGCGGCGCTTCTGTTTCTCGCCCCATGGCTTGTCGGATTGTTATTTCTCACCTTGGGTCCAATGTTGGTATCGTTATACATCTCGTTCACCGATTACAGTATCCTGGCCGCCCCTTCCTGGGTCGGTCTGGATAACTACACGACGATGTTTACATCGGATAAACTGTTCACCCAGTCGCTCAAAGTCACATTCACGTATGTCGCTGTATCCGTACCGGTCAAATTGATTTTCGCGCTGCTGGTAGCAATGTTGCTCAACAAAGGGATTCGAGGATTAGGTATTTATCGGACAGTGTATTACATCCCGACATTGCTTGGAGGTAGCGTGGCGATTGCAATGTTGTGGCGTAAAATGCTGGGTGGGGACGGGCTCCTCAATAGTGTGCTTGCCATGGTGGGCATTAAGGCGCCCGATTGGGTTGCTAATCCGAAGTATGCCCTGTACTCCATCGTCCTGTTATCCGTATGGCAGTTTGGATCATCCATGATTATTTTCTTGGCAGGTTTGAAGCAGATTCCACCCGAATATGATGAAGCCTCAGCGGTAGATGGTGCAGGTCCACTGCGGAGATTCTTCTATATAACGTTGCCGATTCTGTCACCCGTCATCTTTTTCAATCTCGTGATGCAACTGATTACGTCTTTTCAATCATTCACACAGGCTTTTGTTATCAGTAATGGTAGCGGAGGGCCAGTGAACTCAACCTTAATGTACTCTCTGTATCTGTACAAAAAAGGATTCTCATTCTTTCAGATGGGCTATGCTTCTGCGATGGCCTGGGTGCTGGTCATCCTGATTGGCGTATTTACATTGCTCGTATTCCGCAGCAGCAAGCTGTGGGTGCATTATGAGGATGGTGGGAAATCATGATTGGACAACGGAACTCTACAGCATGGGTCGTCAGCAAACATGTGTTGATCTCAGGCATCGCCTTTGTCATGCTCTATCCAATTCTCTGGATGCTGGGCAGCTCGTTCAAACCAGGACACATGATCTTTACAGAGACCTGGTTCTGGCCGCAGGAATGGAATTGGAAAAATTATATAAATGGCTGGTCCGGTATTCAGGGCAATCCATTCTCCCGCTTTCTGACCAACTCTGTCATCCTGTCGCTTGGCGCCGTGCTGGGCAATGTCATCTCATGCTCTATGGCGGCATATGCCTTCGCCCGACTGAATTTTCGTTTCAAAGCCATCTGCTTCGGCCTGATGCTTATGACGATCATGCTGCCCCATCATGTGACGCTGATCCCTCAGTATATTCTCTTCAACCACCTCGAGTGGGTGAACACGTATCTGCCGCTTGTGGTGCCAAAATGGCTGGCGACCGACGCCTTCTTCATTTTTCTCATGGTACAGTTCTTCCGGGGATTGCCCAAAGAGCTGGATGAGGCAGCTACCATTGATGGATGCGGTCCTGTGAAAATATACACCAAAATCATCATTCCACTTGCTTTTCCAGCGCTGGTTACCACGATGATCTTTACGTTCTTGTGGACATGGGATGACTTCTTCAGTCAGTTGATCTACTTGAGTGATGTTAGCAAATACACCGTGCCGCTGGGTCTGCGTCTGTTCCTTGATTCCAGCTCTCAATCCGATTGGGGTCCGATGTTTGCGATGTCAGTGTTGTCGTTGGTGCCATGTTTCATTGTATTTATCGTGTGTCAAAAGTACTTCGTGGAAGGAATCGCGACTTCTGGGCTCAAAGGGTAATTCCAAGACGAAACGAGTTGATTTTTCCATGGGGAAAGGAAGATGGTCTTCATTCATTAATCAAAAGCTGCAACAAAGCAAGCTCTCCACGTTGATGGTGACTTGCTTTATTGCGTTTAACCTGTTGCTCGTCTCGGTTGTCGTCTGGCTTGCATATCAGTCTTTCTCTGCGGTCACATTTGCCGAGATTAGCAAAGCACGTCTGGCTCTTCTGAACGAAAGTACACGTCGGGGATTTGATTTCATCACAGGGGTAACAGGAACCGCCTATGCTCTGGCAAGCAATCGGGAACTGTCCAATTTGCTCGAAACGGCTGATACGGGCAGGCTTGCCCAGATTCACCAGCGGAGAGAGGTCTCTCGAATCCTGGATCATACCATGGTCGTGAGTGAAGGCATCACTTCCATCGAACTGTATACGGATGTCTTTAATGAAGTGACAGTCACTATGGCTGATCGCATATTTCCGGTGGACACCATCACACACGACTCTTGGTTTGCTACGCTGGAAAAGGCTGATGCGGCTTGGGTTCCGCTGCGTGAGAACGAATCGGGCCAATCCCTGGTCGGATACGCCCAACGGATTTTTGACAGTCGTGGCGGAACGGTCGCTTATGTGCTCATTCGACTGAGCAGATCGGACATCGTACGCAGATTTGCTGATGTCCCCATGGTGCTTGATGGAAAAGTGCTGTTGGTAGACACGGCTGGTAATGTCGTAATGCAGATGGGGAAAGTTGATCCGGCAGGGGATAATGTACGAGCAGATAGAAGAAATGAAGGGAGTACAGTACAAGAAACGGGTGAAGCTGTAAATTCATCTTCTTCTATTATAGATAGTGCATGGATTCAGGAACATGTCCAACCTGGTGCAGACGGATACGAAGTCGTTTCTGGCCAACCGGGAGGTGCTCAATTGGTGCTGTACTCCAGGCCAGCCATGCTTCAGTGGCGACTCGTACAGACTATTCCAGTATATACACTGTTATCTCCGCTCAGACAAGCGGGCTGGCAGATCCTCGGCATCGCCGTGCTGGGACTATTATGCTCAGCTGTGCTTGCGTATCTGTTCGTTAGGCGGATCATCCGCCCTCTGCGACAATTGATTAAGCGAATGAGACAACTGGAGAAAGGGGACTTCGATACCAGGGTCCAACTTTCGTTTACGGAGGAATATGCCCATTTGGCTTATGGCTTTAATCACATGGCTTCACAGCTCACGACGCTGATGGAACAGGTGAAGGAGGAGAGTCGGGCCAAGCGTGAAGCCCAGACGGGCTTGCTTGAGGCCCAGATCAAACCCCATTTTCTATACAACACCCTCGACATGATCCACTGGCGCGCACTCGATTATGAAGCGAAGGATATCAGTCGCATGATTGTGCAGCTTAGCAAGCTGTTACGGATCGGACTGAGTGGAGGGAGATTGTTTATTCGGATTCGAGATGAGTTGGAACATGCCCGTTGCTACGTTAACATCCAGTCAGAGCGGCTACCGTTCGCCATTCAATATCAGGAGCAGATCGATCCGCATATTCGCGGATGTTACATTCCCAAAATCATTTTGCAGCCCTTTATCGAAAATGCCGTTATGCACGGGCACCCTGAAGAAGGTACACTTCGAATTCAGGTGCATATGCACGAAGAGGTTGGCTCGCATGAGGATATCGTCATTCGTATCACGGATAATGGGCGGGGTTTGCCGGAGGGGTGGAAACTCGAAGAGACGTGTGGCATCGGTGTACGGAATGTACATCAGCGCATTCAGCTTTATTGTGGGAAGAGGTATGGCGTTCAACTGAGCGATAGAGAGTCAGGTGGCGTGGAAGTGACCATTACGCTGCCGCGTATTGAGACCGACGAGCAATTAAATCTATGGCTGGACGGTGAAAAATGATGAAGACCATTATGCTTGTTGATGACGATCCTCATATTGTAAAGGCATTAACAGACCATATCGATTGGCCTTCTCTGGGCCTCAGCATTGCAGGCACTGCTTCCAATGGCTTGGATGCACTGGAGCTTTTTCACCGCATGCATCCAGATGTCGTTATGACTGACGTCTACCTGCCGGGGATGACCGGGCTTGAGATCACACAGACGTTGCGACGTGATCATCCCCATCTGCCGATTATCATCCTTAGTGGATATGACGAATTCGAGAACGCCCGGGCAGCCATGCGCTGGGGGGTGAATCACTTTTTGCTGAAGCCAGCGGAGGTTGAGGAGATTGAGTCTGTGCTGCGAGAGGTACTGTTGGAACAAGATGTACGAGAGCGGCATGAGCGGCTGGAGCGGACGTACAAGCAGGAGGTTGGACGGGTACTTCCGTATTTACGCAAACAATTTCTTCACGAACTGCTAACTACGCGATATCGGGCAGATGAACTGCCTAAAGAACGCATGGACTATATAGGCATTCATATGTCCTCACAGGCACGAGCCATTAGTCTGCAATTGAATCGCCCCGTATTTCTGACACGAATGAAAGAACGGGATTGGCAGCTTCTCCGCTATGGGGCGGCCGATATTATTCAGGAGACGGTGAAGGAGCAAGCGGCGAGCATGAATGGTCAGGTAGAGATTGTTGATTATTCGGATCAGGTATTTGTGTTGCTTCTATTAGGAGATAAAGACCATCTGGAGGAATGCCTGCCACTTGTGGAGCGAATGATCGATCAGATCTTTACGTATCTGAAAATTGAAGTGAGTGCTGGAATCGGGAGATCCAAGAGTCACCCATGTGAGGTGATAGATTCCTATCTTGAGAGCAGGGAAGCGGTGGAAACAGCAGAGTTTCAAGGTGGAAGTCGTATCTACCACTATGAAGCGTCAGAGGATACAGAACCAAGTGTGACCGATTATTCGCTATTACTTCGTCAATGGAATGAGGCTTGGACGGATATGAGACCTGATCTGGCGGAAGAGGTATGGCATCATATTCGGCTTTTGCTGAAAGAGGGCAACTGTGTTGGGATACAGGATGTACAGGTTGTGGCCGTCAGTCTGTTCGACACGTTGATGCATAGCTGGAACCGACTTCATCCTATGTTAGCGCCACCGCTAGCGATGAGTGATTTTTTGCGTGAAATTCAATCGAAGTATGCTCTGCATGATCTGGTAAATTGGATGGATCGTATTATCTGCGACTGGCTGGAACAGATACGTAAGGAGATGGGCGAGAAGAAAACCAATAAACTTATCGAGCAGGTAAAACAGTATGTAGAGCTTCATTACGCCGAAGAGATTAGTTTTGAAGCGATAGCCAAGGGGCTGTTCGTACATCCGAAGTATCTGAGTCAACTGTTCAAAAGGGTGACCGGTGAGAATTTCGTGAGTTATTTGAACGGGTACCGGATTCAGAGAGCGTTGGAACTGTTGCAGTCGGGACATTACATGGTATATGAGGTGAGCGAGATGACGGGGTTTCGTAATGCAACGTATTTTAGCCAGGTGTTCAAAATGCTTACGGGCAAGAGTCCGTCTGAGGTGGGGTAGAGCGATACAGGTACAGTAATTAAATAAAGTGGAAGAGGAGGTATGGTTCTTATGATGATCGATCAGCAGGAATATTACATTAAAGGCTTATCTTACTCCATTAGATCGGCAGAGGAAAAGGATGCTGAGGCCTTGTCTTCACTACGTGTACAAATCGATAGGGAAACCGAGAACATGGATCGTGAAGAGGGCGAGGCGTATATCGACGCAGCCGGGTTTAGGCGGATCATCCATTTGGACACTGAGAAGTCACGGAATCTGTTCCTTGTTGCTGTAGTAGCGGGTGAGATTGTGGGATACTCCCGATGTGAAGGTAAAGAGCTGAAGCGCTTTTGCCATAAAGTTGAGTTCGGCGTGTGCGTAACCAGACAGTTCTGGGGGCATGGGATTGGCAAGAACTTGTTGGAGAAGTCGATAGAATGGGCAGACCAGACTGGTGTAGAGAAGATGACGTTGAACGTGCTGGCATCCAATGTAAAGGCAATCGAGTTATATCAAAAGAGTGGCTTCGAGATCGAAGGTATTTTGAAAAAGGATCGGCGACACACGGATGGACAGTATCACGACACGATAGTGATGGGCAGGTTCAGAGACTAAAAGTATAAAAAGTGAAAAGTACAATCTATATAAGTCCACAGCTTATGGAGTTAAATTATTAGATTCGAAATCCACATAACAGATAGCAGCGTTATTGAGTAGAGGTATTATGTTTCTTATTTTATAGAACGAATGTAATGACGTTGAATGGGTCTGTTCGCAACCTATATTGAGATAGATTTTACCGGTGAGTGTATATAGGGTATAGTAAGAGGATATTGCCATTGGAAAAAGAGATTATGAAGAAATTGAACTAGATATATAGTTAGCTTGGTAATGGGATATTTTACAAGTGGTAATTGTATTGTGCATATGATATATTCTATATCCGGCCAAAAAAACACGAGAAACAAAGTGTTGCAGGTGAAACAAATAAGCTTCGAAAGAAACTTAAAAAAAGAGCTTGCTAAGTTGGTTCGGAAGTGTTATGATATAAAAGTTGCTGAGGAGAACAACGCTTGGTAACGAAACAAGTTTGATCTTTGAAAACTGAACAACGAGTGAGTAAACATTCTGCTTGCAGAATGAACGCGAAAGTTTGATCCAAGCCTTGGCTTGGATCAACTGGAGCACAAATGAGATTTTTAATCTCGTCAGATTCAAAATGAGCTTATCGCTCTTTTCAATACTTTATTGGAGAGTTTGATCCTGGCTCAGGACGAACGCTGGCGGCATGCCTAATACATGCAAGTCGAGCGGAGTTGATAGGAAGCTTGCTTCCTTGATACTTAGCGGCGGACGGGTGAGTAACACGTAGGCAACCTGCCCTCAAGTTTGGGACAACTACCGGAAACGGTAGCTAATACCGAATAATTGTTTTCTTCGCCTGAAGGAAACTGGAAAGACGGAGCAATCTGTCACTTGGGGATGGGCCTGCGGCGCATTAGCTAGTTGGTGAGGTAACGGCTCACCAAGGCGACGATGCGTAGCCGACCTGAGAGGGTGATCGGCCACACTGGGACTGAGACACGGCCCAGACTCCTACGGGAGGCAGCAGTAGGGAATCTTCCGCAATGGGCGAAAGCCTGACGGAGCAATGCCGCGTGAGTGATGAAGGTTTTCGGATCGTAAAGCTCTGTTGCCAGGGAAGAACGCTTGGGAGAGTAACTGCTCTCAAGGTGACGGTACCTGAGAAGAAAGCCCCGGCTAACTACGTGCCAGCAGCCGCGGTAATACGTAGGGGGCAAGCGTTGTCCGGAATTATTGGGCGTAAAGCGCGCGCAGGCGGTCATTTAAGTCTGGTGTTTAATCCCGGGGCTCAACCCCGGATCGCACTGGAAACTGGGTGACTTGAGTGCAGAAGAGGAGAGTGGAATTCCACGTGTAGCGGTGAAATGCGTAGATATGTGGAGGAACACCAGTGGCGAAGGCGACTCTCTGGGCTGTAACTGACGCTGAGGCGCGAAAGCGTGGGGAGCAAACAGGATTAGATACCCTGGTAGTCCACGCCGTAAACGATGAGTGCTAGGTGTTAGGGGTTTCGATACCCTTGGTGCCGAAGTTAACACATTAAGCACTCCGCCTGGGGAGTACGGTCGCAAGACTGAAACTCAAAGGAATTGACGGGGACCCGCACAAGCAGTGGAGTATGTGGTTTAATTCGAAGCAACGCGAAGAACCTTACCAGGTCTTGACATCCCTCTGATCGATGCAGAGATGTATCTTTCCTTCGGGACAGAGGAGACAGGTGGTGCATGGTTGTCGTCAGCTCGTGTCGTGAGATGTTGGGTTAAGTCCCGCAACGAGCGCAACCCTTATATTTAGTTGCCAGCACTTCGGGTGGGCACTCTAGATAGACTGCCGGTGACAAACCGGAGGAAGGTGGGGATGACGTCAAATCATCATGCCCCTTATGACCTGGGCTACACACGTACTACAATGGCCGGTACAACGGGCTGCGAAATCGCGAGATGGAGCCAATCCCAACAAAGCCGGTCTCAGTTCGGATTGCAGGCTGCAACTCGCCTGCATGAAGTCGGAATTGCTAGTAATCGCGGATCAGCATGCCGCGGTGAATACGTTCCCGGGTCTTGTACACACCGCCCGTCACACCACGAGAGTTTATAACACCCGAAGTCGGTGGGGTAACCGCAAGGAGCCAGCCGCCGAAGGTGGGATAGATGATTGGGGTGAAGTCGTAACAAGGTAGCCGTATCGGAAGGTGCGGCTGGATCACCTCCTTTCTATGGAGAATCGTTTCCTGCAACGGAAACATTCAAATACGCAGCTTAGCTGCAAAACACTCACTCGTTGTTCGGTTTTGAGAGCTCAAACTCTCAAACAGCTTGCTTTTGCATGGAGCTTGTTCTTTGAAAACTAGATATCGAAACGAAACAAACGCGAATTAGAACATTCCTTTTTAGCTGAACTTGTGTTAAACAAGTTTCAATAAAAACGGTAGATTGCTGGAGCGAGTGATCGAAATGGAGCGACTTTTGGATTTGGACGTAGTCCAAACCAAGCGGAGCGACAGCTCGAACACGAGCGCAATGGTTAAGCTACTAAGAGCACACGGAGGATGCCTAGGCGCTAGGAGCCGATGAAGGACGTGGCGAACAACGAAACTGCCTCGGGGAGCTGTAAGCAAGCTTTGATCCGGGGGTGTCCGAATGGGGAAACCCAGCTGGGGTAATTTCCAGTTACTCACAACTGAATACATAGGTTGTGTAGAGGCATACCAGGGGAACTGAAACATCTAAGTACCCTGAGGAAGAGAAAACAATAGTGATTCCGTCAGTAGCGGCGAGCGAACGCGGAGAAGCCCAAACCAGAGAGCTTGCTCTTTGGGGTTGTGGGACGTCTCACATGGAGTTACAAAGGAACCGGTTAAGCGAAGAGGTCTGGAAAGGCCCGCCAAAGAAGGTAAAAGCCCTGTAGTTGAAAGTTGGTTCCCTCCGAGACGGATCCCGAGTAGTGCGGGGCACGTGAAACCCCGTATGAATCCGGCAGGACCATCTGCCAAGGCTAAATACTTCCTAGCGACCGATAGTGAAGCAGTACCGTGAGGGAAAGGTGAAAAGCACCCCGGAAGGGGAGTGAAATAGAACCTGAAACCGTGTGCTTACAAAAAGTCAGAGCCCGTTTTAGGGGTGATGGCGTGCCTTTTGTAGAATGAACCGGCGAGTTACGTTCCCGTGCAAGGTTAAGGTGAAGAGCCGGAGCCGCAGCGAAAGCGAGTCTGAATAGGGCGACATAGTACGTGGACGTAGACCCGAAACCGGGTGATCTACCCCTGTCCAGGGTGAAGGTGCGGTAACACGCACTGGAGGCCCGAACCCACGCATGTTGAAAAATGCGGGGATGAGGTGGGGGTAGCGGAGAAATTCCAATCGAACTCGGAGATAGCTGGTTCTCCCCGAAATAGCTTTAGGGCTAGCCTCGGAAAACAGAGTCGTGGAGGTAGAGCACTGATTGGGTGCGGGGCCCGCAAGGGTTACCAAGCTCAGTCAAACTCCGAATGCCATAGACTTACTTCCGGGAGTCAGACAGTGAGTGCTAAGATCCATTGTCAAAAGGGAAACAGCCCAGACCATCAGCTAAGGTCCCCAAGTGTGTGTTAAGTGGGAAAGGATGTGGAGTTGCACAGACAACCAGGATGTTGGCTTAGAAGCAGCCACCATTGAAAGAGTGCGTAATAGCTCACTGGTCGAGTGACTCTGCGCCGAAAATGTAACGGGGCTAAACACACCACCGAAGCTATGGCTTGATGCTTTGCATCAGGGGTAGGGGAGCGTTGTATAAGGGTTGAAGGTGTACCGTAAGGAGCGCTGGACATTATACAAGTGAGAATGCCGGTATGAGTAACGAAAAGATCAGTGAGAATCTGATCCGCCGAAAGCCTAAGGGTTCCTGAGGAAGGCTCGTCCGCTCAGGGTAAGTCGGGACCTAAGGCGAGGCCGAAAGGCGTAGTCGAAGGACAACAGGTCGAAATTCCTGTACCACCGTAAGCCGTTATGAGCAATGGGGGGACGCAGTAGGGTAGTGACGCGGACTGATGGATGTCCGTCTAAGCAGTAAGGCTGATGTGTAGGCAAATCCGCACATTGTAAGGCTGAGCTGTGATGGGGAGCGAAAATTATAGTAGCGAAGGTCATGATCTCACACTGCCAAGAAAAGCCTCTAGCCAGGTGATGGTGCCCGTACCGCAAACCGACACAGGTAGGCGAGAAGAGTATTCTAAGGCGCGCGGAAGAACTCTCGTTAAGGAACTCGGCAAAATGACCCCGTAACTTCGGGAGAAGGGGTGCCCCGGTAGTGTGAATAGCACGAGGGGGCCGCAGTGAAAAGGCCCAAGCGACTGTTTAGCAAAAACACAGGTCTGTGCGAAGCCGTAAGGCGAAGTATACGGGCTGACGCCTGCCCGGTGCTGGAAGGTTAAGGGGAGTGGTTAGGAGCAATCCGAAGCTGTGAACCGAAGCCCCAGTAAACGGCGGCCGTAACTATAACGGTCCTAAGGTAGCGAAATTCCTTGTCAGGTAAATTCTGACCCGCACGAATGGCGTAACGACTTGGGCGCTGTCTCAACGAGAGATCCGGTGAAATTTTAATACCTGTGAAGATGCAGGTTACCCGCGACAAGACGGAAAGACCCCATGGAGCTTTACTGCAGCTTGATATTGAATTTGGGTACGATCTGTACAGGATAGGTGGGAGCCTTTGAAACGTGAGCGCCAGCTTGCGTGGAGGCAACGTTGGGATACCACCCTGATCGTATCTAGGTTCTAACCTGGTACCGTAATCCGGTGCGGGGACAGTGTCAGGTGGGCAGTTTGACTGGGGCGGTCGCCTCCTAAAGAGTAACGGAGGCGCCCAAAGGTTCCCTCAGAATGGTTGGAAATCATTCGAAGAGTGCAAAGGCATAAGGGAGCTTGACTGCGAGACCTACAAGTCGAGCAGGGACGAAAGTCGGGCTTAGTGATCCGGTGGTACCGCATGGAAGGGCCATCGCTCAACGGATAAAAGCTACCCTGGGGATAACAGGCTTATCTCCCCCAAGAGTCCACATCGACGGGGAGGTTTGGCACCTCGATGTCGGCTCATCGCATCCTGGGGCTGAAGTAGGTCCCAAGGGTTGGGCTGTTCGCCCATTAAAGCGGTACGCGAGCTGGGTTCAGAACGTCGTGAGACAGTTCGGTCCCTATCTGTCGTGGGCGTAGGAAATTTGAGAGGAGCTGTCCTTAGTACGAGAGGACCGGGATGGACGTACCGCTGGTGTACCAGTTGTTCCGCCAGGAGCACCGCTGGGTAGCTATGTACGGACGGGATAAACGCTGAAAGCATCTAAGCGTGAAGCCCCCCTCAAGATGAGATTTCCCAGTATGTAAGACCCCTTGAAGACGACGAGGTAGATAGGCTGGGGGTGGAAGTGCAGCAATGCATGGAGCTGACCAGTACTAATCGGTCGAGGGCTTATCCAATAGCAAGTTGTCATTCGCGTGTTTCGTTTCGAATCTAGTTTTCAGAGAACAAAACTCTGAAATGTAAGCTAAGCTATGCGTTTGGTGGCGATGGCGGAGGGGTTCCACACGTACCCATCCCGAACACGACCGTTAAGCCCTCTAGCGCCGATGGTACTTGGACCGCAGGGTCCTGGGAGAGTAGGACGCCGCCAAGCGAAACCCCATTGGGGTATTTTTTTTCGAAAATTGATAAGGGCCCTTAGCTCAGTTGGTTAGAGCGCACCTCTGATAAGGGTGAGGCCGGTGGTTCGAGTCCACCAGGGCCCATAGCAAGACCAAAACAAGAAATACACCAGAGTATGGGGCCATAGCTCAGCTGGGAGAGCGCCTGCCTTGCAAGCAGGAGGTCAGCGGTTCGATCCCGCTTGGCTCCACCATTCCCTGATAGCTCAGTTGGTAGAGCACTCGACTGTTAATCGAGTTGTCACAGGTTCGAGCCCTGTTCGGGGAGCCAGTAAGGCCCGTTGGTCAAGGGGTTAAGACACCTCCCTTTCACGGAGGTAACAGGGGTTCGAATCCCCTACGGGTCATAGCAATACCTATTGCTTCAACAAGGGATGAGAATCCCAAAGGTTCGTCGGAGGATGTACTTCGTTAGCAACAGCTTCGCAGTCTCGAACGAAGTGAGAGTATCCCCTACGGGTCATAATATGGAGGCTTAGCTCAGCTGGGAGAGCATCTGCCTTACAAGCAGAGGGTCGGGGGTTCGATCCCCTCAGCCTCCACCATATAAACTTTATAACGACGCGGGGTGGAGCAGCCCGGTAGCTCGTCGGGCTCATAACCCGAAGGCCGCAGGTTCAAATCCTGCCCCCGCAATTATACTTTCCTTTGAGAAAGTGATCTGGAACCGTGGTGTAGTTGGCCTAACATGCCTGCCTGTCACGCAGGAGATCGCGGGTTCGAATCCCGTCGGTTCCGCCATTTTTTTTAATGTAGTAAGGCTCGGTAGCTCAGTCGGTAGAGCAGAGGACTGAAAATCCTCGTGTCGGCGGTTCGATTCCGTCCCGAGCCACCATTTATAACACCATGTAATACGCCGGTGTAGCTCAACTGGTAGAGCAACTGACTTGTAATCAGTAGGTTGGGGGTTCAAGTCCTCTCGCCGGCACCATGTAATCCTGGAGGATTAGCGAAGCGGCCAAACGCATCAGACTGTAAATCTGCTCCCTTACGGGTTCGGTGGTTCGAATCCATCATCCTCCACCAGTTTTTCTATGAGTCATTAGCTCAGTTGGTAGAGCACCTGACTTTTAATCAGGGTGTCGAAGGTTCGAGCCCTTCATGACTCACCATTATATGCGCGTGTGGCGGAATTGGCAGACGCACTAGACTTAGGATCTAGCGTCTTTGACGTGGGGGTTCAAGTCCCTCCACGCGCATTCTTTATTTGCGGAAGTGGCTCAGCGGTAGAGCATCGCCTTGCCAAGGCGAGGGTCGCGGGTTCGATTCCCGTCTTCCGCTCCAATATTTTGCGCCCTTAGCTCAGCTGGATAGAGCGTTTGACTACGAATCAAAAGGCCGGGAGTTCGAATCTCTCAGGGCGCGCCATTATAACTTCATATTTTGCCGGCGTGGCGGAATGGCAGACGCGCTCGACTCAAAATCGAGTGGGAAACCGTGGAGGTTCGAGTCCTCTCGCCGGTATAGATAACGGGATGTAGCTCAGCTTGGTAGAGCACCTGGTTTGGGACCAGGGGGTCGCATGTTCAAATCGTGTCATCCCGATTGTTGTTATGCGGGTGTAGTTCAATGGTAGAACTTTAGCCTTCCAAGCTAATAGCGTGGGTTCGATTCCCATCACCCGCTTATATATTGAAAAAGAAAGAGATGGTACTCACCGTCTCTTTCTTTTTTTGCATTCACAGGCATATTGACCAAGATTGTATACAAAGATCACGGATTATTTGGCTGAATATAATGTACCAACATGTATCCCATCCTCACGATATATTCCCCCTCATTTAAATCAGTTCTTAGTCATTGTAGAAGTGTTCAAATAGAGAAGGTCTAACACATGTTCGAACACAAGAATATCTTTTCTTTAACACATTTCATAAAAACGCTTACAAAAATAGCTTGCGTAAATCATTAACCTGTAATACCATATCAATTAAGCGCTTAACCTTTAGAGGTAAGGCGCTTAAACTTAACGTAGATTAAGCGCTTAACCCGTAAAGGAAAGGACGGCGATCAATTCATGAATACAATTCGATTAACGATGGCTCAGGCACTGCTTCGATACCTGGATCAGCAATATATCTCTGTTGACGGGGTGGAAACCAAGTTTGTGAAGGGAATCATCGGTATTTTTGGACATGGCAATGTAACAGGCATTGGAGAAGCGCTGGAGCGCAGTCCGGGAAGCCTGACGTATATGCAAGGCAAGAACGAACAAGGCATGGTGCATACGGCAGCGGCTTATGCCAAGCAGAAGAACCGTAGACAGATCTATGCATGTACAACATCTATTGGACCTGGTGCTTTGAATATGATTACAGCGGCAGCTACTGCAACGGTGAACCGGATTCCGGTTTTATTGCTTCCAGGAGATAACTTTGCTACACGGGAACCAGACCCGGTACTTCAGCAGTTGGAAGTGAGCAGTGATTATACAATCTCAGCCACTGATCCATTCAAAGCCGTCAGTAAATACTGGGATCGCATCGTTCGTCCTGAACAGTTGATGATTGCTGTTACACAGGCCATGCGTGTGCTAACCGATCCAGCAGAGACGGGAGCAGTAACGCTCGCACTGCCGCAGGATGTGCAGGCAGAGGCGTACGATTATCCAGAATCGTTCTTTGCCCGCAAAGTACATTATCTAGATCGTCGCCCCCCGGTACAGGCAGCCATTGAACGGGCAACGGAGCAGATTGCCCGAGGCAGGAAGCCGCTGCTCGTTGCAGGCGGCGGTGTGTTGTACTCTGAGGCGTCCGCCCAACTCGTGGAGTTCGCCGAGGCATTTGGTATTCCGATCGCCGAGACGCAGGCGGGCAAGAGCGCAGTCTCTTGGGACCACCCACTGAATGTGGGGGCCATCGGGGTTACCGGCTCTCTGGCAGCCAATAGGCTGGCGAGAGAAGCAGACGTTGTGATCGGCGTCGGTACCCGGTTCTCGGATTTCACGACGGCGTCCCGCTCTGCTTTTCAACATCCGGAAGCTTCATTCATCAACATTAACCTGAATGGTATGGATGCCGCCAAGCTAGGCGGGGAAGCCATTCTGGCAGATGCACGCGAAGGATTGCAGGCTTTGCAGAAGGAATTGCAGCAAAGACAATATCGAAGTGCATATGGCGCATCCGAAATCGCTGATCTCCGCGCTGAGTGGAATGCAGAAGTGGATCGGCTGTATGCAGCTCAACATGAAGCAGGGCTGGCACAGACTACAGCAGTTGGCATCGTTAACCGGACCATTGATCCATCCTCCGTTATTGTGTGTGCGGCGGGCAGTCTGCCAGGCGATCTGCATCGTCTGTGGCGTGCGGCTGAACCAAAGACGTATCACATGGAGTATGGGTTCTCCTGTATGGGGTACGAGGTAAGTGGAGCGTTCGGAGCAGCACTTGCCGAGCCGGATCGTGAAGTGTACGCCATGGTAGGGGATGGCAGTTATCTGATGCTGCATTCGGAGTTTGTGACCAGTTTGCAGGAACAGAAGAAGATGACTATTTTATTATTCAACAACAATGGATTCCAGTGTATTCATAATTTGCAGCGGGAACATGGTAGTGACGGGTTCGGCAATGAGTTCCGTTATCGGGAATCCGAGAGTGGACGACTGACCGGGGATTACATGCCAATGGACTTTGCAGCTCACGCCCGAAGCATGGGAGCCAAATCCTATAGAGCGGAGACAGCAGAACAGCTGGAACAAGCACTCCGAGATGCGAAGAACGAAACAGTGAGTACGTTGATTGAGATTCCGGTCGTGCCTGGAACCAACGCAGGTGGATACGAGTCATGGTGGAATGTGGGTGTACCTGAGGTATCTGTCGAAGAGAAGGTAGTTCATGCTCATCACACCATGCAAGCCAACCGTGCCAAAGCAAGACCGATTTAATCCGGTTTAATATAGTGAACCACAATGTTGAACGACAAAGGAGACGTGGAGCAATGAGCAAGCTGCCATTCCAGCTTGGGATTCATCCGATCAATTGGGTCGGTGAAGATGTGAAGGAGCATGGTGATGCGACAACGTGTGCACAGATTCTGGATGACATTCAGCGTCTTGGGCTGACAGGCACAGAGATGGGACGTAAATATCCAACTGATCCTGCTATATTGCGTGAGGAATTGAGTAAAAGGAATATCAATCTGGTCTCCCAGTGGAAATCGGTACTGTTCTCCGATCCGGTGTATCGTCAGTCGGAGTTGGACGGTTATCGCAGACATGCGGAATTTCTACAATCCATGGGCAGTAAGGTGATTAGTACGGCGGAAGTAGGCGGGTCGCTTCATTTTGATCCAAGACGAACTCCGAATGAAAAAGAAGTGCTCAGACTCAACGAATCTGAATGGCATATCCTCGCTGAAGGGTTGAACGAAGCAGGAGCTATCGCCCGTGAACACGGGTTGAAGCTTACGTACCATCATCATGGAGGCACGGTGGTAGAGCAACCGGATGAGATTGATCGACTGATGGAGCTGACAGACCCTTCTCTCGTGTATCTGCTCTATGATACTGGTCATGCCTACTATGGCGGAGCCGATCCACTTGAACTGCTGCGCAAACATTATGATCGGATCGCCTATATCCATCTGAAAGATATCCGCCCGCATGTGCTGGATGAAGCACGCGCGGAGCAATCTGACTTTGTCGGTTGTATTCGTAGAGGAGTGTTCACCGTACCAGGGGATGGATGCATTGATTTTGCACCAATTCTGCAAGAACTGATCACACGAGGGTACGATGGCTGGGCGATGCTTGAAGGAGAGCAGGACCCTGCGATTCATAACCCATATGAGTATGCGAAGCGATCTTTGAACTATATGGAGTCGTTATACCAACACAGCTGATTCGTTTAGCATTGCAGCGGTCAGAGGCCACACCTATGAAGTGAAAAAGGAAGAAGGCCAGCAAGAGTATAACGTTACGATTGGAAAATAAAACTGACTTACTCTAGCCGTTAGAGTTCTTACGATGGAATGAGTAACTAGTCTAGATATCCATATACAACATGGAAAATCCCACTACAGAAAGGGGCTCACATGCAATGACTTACGTATCCTTTCCGGTATCCAGGAAGAAGGATTTCACCGCGATTGGCCGCTTGTGCATCGACTTGAACGCCAATGAGATCAATCGCCCGATGGAAGAGACGATGACGTTCACGAAGTATGTAGGTGGCTCTCCGGCCAATATTACGATTGGCATGTCCAGATTGGGTATGAAGACGGCTTTTATCGGCAAAATCGCAGGTGACCAGATGGGCAGATTCATCCAGAGTTATTTGGAGAAGAACGGCATCGACACATCAAATGTAGTTACAGATGACACCGGAGCGGTGACGGGGCTTGCTTTTACCGAAATTAAGAGCCCAACGGATTGCAGTATCCTGATGTACCGGGACAATGTAGCGGATTTGTTATTACAGGCGCAAGAGGTGCAAGAGCAGTTGATTGCTGACTCCAAAGTGCTGCTAATCTCAGGCACAGCCCTCGCGCAGAGCCCATCCCGTGAAGCCGTATTACAGGCACTAACGTATGCGAAAAAACATGGCACAGTTATTGTGTTTGATCTGGACTATCGTCCATACACATGGATATCGGACGAAGAGACAGCGGTATATTATAACCTCGCAGCCGAGAAATGCGATATCATCCTCGGCACACGTGAAGAGTTCGACATGATGGAGACATTCGACCACAATCCGGATCATAGCGATCAGGTAACTGCACAGAAATGGTTTGATTTCTCAGCGAATATTGTAGTAATCAAACACGGCAAGGAAGGGTCCATTGCTTATACGCGTGAAGGGCTTTCTCACCGTGCGGACAGCTATCCGGCAAAAGTGGTCAAAACGTTCGGTGCAGGCGACTCCTATGCGGCCGGCTTCCTATATGGATTGATGCAGGGCTGGACGATTGAGCGCAGTATGGCGTATGGCAGTGGCGCAGCAAGTATCGTTATTTCAAGCCACAGCTGTTCGGATGCAATGCCAACGGTCGAACAGGTAAATGACTACATTGAACGTTGCAATCGGGGCGAGATCACCGTGTCTTGAAGCTCGTTGCAATACTTTGAATAACACACTCATACAGATCAACATCAATCATATAAGTTCAACATAAGGGATCACAGATAAGCGAAGGGAGACAGGGCTATGGGAAACGGAATTACTGAAGCGTCTGCAACAGCGACAATGGTACAAAACTGGATCGGAGGTGCCTGGGTAACCCCAGTGTCAACTCGCACGGAGCCAGTGGTGAATCCGGCCACGGAAGAAGTTATTGCACATGTGCCACTGTCCGAACAAGCGGACGTGGATCTGGCGGTTCAGACAGCACGAGAAGCGTTTAAATCCTGGAGCAGCACACCGGTTCCGCGCCGTGCACGTATTCTGTTCCGCTACCAGCAGCTGCTGGTAGAGCATTGGGAGGAACTCGCTCGCCTGGTGACGCTGGAGAACGGTAAAAGCTACGCCGAAGCGTACGGCGAGGTATTGCGTGGCATTGAGTGCGTCGAGTTCGCGGCAGGTGCCCCGAATCTGATGATGGGCAAACAACTCCCTGACATCGCGACAGGACTGGAGTCGGGCATGTACCGCTACCCGATCGGTGTTATTGGGGGAATTACCCCTTTCAATTTCCCGATGATGGTACCGTGCTGGATGTTCCCGCTGGCTATTGCGTGTGGTAACACCTTTGTCCTGAAGCCGTCCGAGCGCACACCGCTACTGGCAGGCCGCCTGGCAGAGCTGTTCAAGGAAGCAGGGCTTCCGGACGGCGTGCTCAACATCGTTCACGGGGCGCATGATGTAGTGAACGGTCTGCTTGAACATAAGGATGTTCAAGCGATCTCCTTTGTCGGATCACAACCTGTGGCGGAATACGTCTACACCACTGCATCCAAGCATGGCAAACGGGTACAGGCACTGGCTGGTGCCAAAAACCACTCTATCGTTATGCCGGACGCCGATCTGGATCTAACCGTGAAAGAGATTACCAGCGCAGCTTTTGGTTCAGCAGGGGAGCGTTGCATGGCATGTGCGGTTGTTGTGGCTGTGGGTGATGTGGCTGACGAACTGGTACAAAAGCTGGTGGAAGCGGCAGACCGCATTAGCATTGGTAACGGCATGGATGAGGGCGTGTTCCTCGGTCCTGTCATCCGTGGACCACATAAAGAGCGTACACTCAGTTACATTGAAGCCGGAGAGCAGGAAGGCGCGGCATTGATTCGGGATGGACGTAAGGATCAGGCGACAGGTGAATCCGGTTATTTTGTAGGGCCAACGGTATTCGACCAAGTTGATAGCAATATGAAAATCTGGCAGGATGAGATCTTTGCTCCAGTACTCTCGGTGGCAAGAGTGTCTACGCTGGAGGAAGCAGTTGAGCTGGCGAACCGTTCCGACTTTGCCAACGGGGCGTGTCTGTTCACCCGCAGCGGAGCGAGTATGCGTCAATTCCGTGAAACGATTGATGCGGGCATGTTGGGTATTAACTTGGGCGTACCTGCACCAATGGCATTTTTCCCGTTTTCCGGTTGGAAAAAGTCCTTCTACGGTGATCTGCATGCCAATGGTACGGATGGTGTTGAATTCTACACTCGCAAGAAGATGGTAACGGCGCGCTGGTAACAACCAGAGCATCACTCGGGCTAAGGGAACGCCTAGCCCATATGGACGCACATAGGGAGGATAACGGAATGGGCAAGGACAAAGTGAGAATTGGCATCATCGGTGCTGGACGGATCGGCAAAATTCATGCAGACAATCTCCTACGCAACCCGCATGCCGAGATTGTGGGAATCAGTGACTTGTTTGCAGGTCCTGAATTGGAGGCTTGGGCCTCCGACCGTGGCATCCCTGTTGTAACAACGGATAGCAGCCAGTTGATCTCGATGCCTAATGTAGACGCGGTGCTGATCTGTTCTTCAACAGATACACATGTGCCGCTGATCGAACAGGCCGCTCAGGCGGGCAAACACATCTTCTGCGAGAAGCCGGTCAGCATGGATCTGGCACAGACCCAAGCGGCTGTAGCGGCAGTTCAGAAGGCTGGCGTGAAGCTACAAATTGGATTTAACCGCCGCTTCGATCACAACTTCAGACGGATACGTGCGCATGTGCAGGATGGTACGATTGGTGATCCACATATTATCAAAATTACGTCTCGCGACCCGAGTCCGCCTCCTGCGGAGTATATCCGGGTGTCTGGCGGGATTTTCATGGATATGATGATCCACGATTTTGACATGGCTCGGTATCTGTCCGGGAGTGAAGTGGAAGAAGTATACGCTCAGGGTAACGTGCTGATCAATCCGGTCTTTGCGGAACATGGGGACGTGGATACAGCGATTGTAACGATGACGTTTGCCAATGGAGCGATTGGTGTCATTGATAACAGTCGTCAGGCTGTATACGGGTATGACCAGCGTGTTGAAGTGTTTGGCTCGATGGGCAGCGCCGCAGCGGCGAATGATCATCCGAATACGGCTGAAATCAGTACAGCGGCCGGGCTCATGCGCGACAAACCGTTACACTTTTTCCTGGAACGCTACAATGAAGCGTATGTACAGGAGACAGCCCTCTTTATCGATGCGATCATTCATGATACACCGGTTATCGTAGATGGCGACGATGCAGTACAGGCAGAACGAATTGCGCTGGCAGCAAAAATGTCCATGGAGCGGGGAAGACCTGTGAAGCTGAGTGAAGTTCCTGGGATGTCACTGGAATCGCAAACGGCAACGCCATAGTGGATGATTAAAGTCACTTTTTTCAATAGAGGACATGAATAGTCCAAATTTTGTTTTTTTATAAGTATCAGGTTGTTGTGGACGACTACAGAAAGGAGTGGATGGCAAGATGTCAGAACGTATTGTGAAACCTGTGGTCAACCCTGAGGGAGACGGTACACTTATAAACGTAACACCGGAGTCGGCAGGATGGGAATATGTTGGCTTTCAGGTAGCGAAGCTGGCGGAGGGGGAGACGCTAACCCGTGAGAGCGGTGATCAGGAACTCTGTGTGGTGCTTCTCAGTGGTTTCGCCAATGTAAGTACCCGGGAGCACACATGGGATAATATCGGAAAAAGAATGAGTGTTTTCGAGAAAATTCCGCCGTATTCAGTCTACGTCTCAACTTCCGATCAAGTACAGATCACAGCACGTACCGAACTGGAAATCGCTATATGTGTTGCACCAGGTAAAGGCACGTACCCGGCTCGTCTCATTGCACCCGAAGATGTAGGGGTAGAGGCAAGAGGGTATGGCAATCTGGAACGCCAGATTCACAACATTTTGCCGGAACAGAAGGAAGCAGACAGTTTGCTTGTTGTTGAGGTATTCACACCAGATGGGCATTGGTCCAGTTACCCGCCACATAAGCATGATCGGGACGCACTCCCTGACGAATCTTTGCTGGAAGAAACGTATTATTTCCGTGTGCAGCCTGAGCAGGGGGTTGCCATTCAGCGCATATATACGGATGATCGTTCTGTGGACGAGACGCTAGCAGTGAAAAACGGTGAAGTGGTGCTTGTTCCGGACGGATATCATCCGGTAGGTGCTCCTCCGGGGTATGAGGTCTACTATCTGAACGTGATGGCCGGCCCAACTCGGACTTGGAAATTCCATAACGACCCTGACCATGAGTGGTTGATGAAAAAGTAAAGCAGTTCATGCTACGCACATTGTGCTGGCTTCAAGTTGCGTATGCAGACTTCCCCCTGCATAATGAGAAGAAGAGAACAATTATCTATGTATAACGAAATTTATATATAGCACAAATGGGGAAAAAAACAATGAAAGCAACCATATACGATATAGCACGCGAGGCGGGTGTATCCATTGCAACCGTCTCGCAGGTCATTAATGGCAAAGGCAAGATCAGTGAAAAGCGGCGCGCCGAGATTATGGAGATTATGGAACGCCTTCACTATCAGCCCAGCGCGATCGCAGCTGCACTTACAGGCAAGCAGACGTATACATTGGGGCTGCTCGTACCGGACATCTCAAACCCGTATTTTGCAGAACTGGCGAGAGCGGTCGAGGATCGAAGCCGTCAATTGGGCTACAGCGTGGTCATCTGCAGTACGGATAATAAGGACGAGCGGGTAGAGCGTTACCTGAATCTACTTCAGCAAAAAAGGGTCGATGGCATGATGATCGGAACCGGGATCGATAATGCCGAAATTTTGTCACCCCTCTTGCAACAGTCAATACCTGTTGCTCTGATTGCCCGTCATATGCCATCGCTGTCGGTACATACGGTCACCATTGACGACATACTCGGCGGAGCACTCGCAGCGGAGCATCTGCTTGAACTTGGGCATACTCGTGTAGCGGTTCTGTCGGAACCGTCCAAAGTCAGCAGCAGCCAGGAACGTGTACGCGGATTTCGTGAAACCCTGATTAAGGCAGGTCATACGCTGGAACCGAATCAGATCCGAGAATCGGCAGCAGACCTGAGCTCGGCCAAAAAAGAGGCGCTACTGCTGCTCGGTGAGAACGATCACCCGACAGGTTTGTTCTGTTGTAATGACATTCAGGCCATTGGTGCTCTTCAGGCAGCCAAAGAGCTGGGGCTACGCGTGCCAGAGGATGTGTCGATTATCGGGTTTGATAATACCATTCTTGCTTCGGTAACCAGTCCACCACTTACGACCGTTGCCCAGCCAATTGAAGAACTGGGACATCGCGCTGTAGATCTGTTGATTGAAGAGTTAAAGGATGAACAAAAAGAGCCACAGAAGATTGTGCTGAAGCCTGAGCTGGTCATCCGAGAATCAGCAGGTCGTGTATTGAGCTGAAAACAATTAGGTTTCTGATGTAACCTGATCAGTTGTGAGGCCAAGTCTACGTGTGTCATATTCATGCTCGGGATAAGGGTATCGTCTTACCTGGTTCTGATTAGGTGATAAAACAATATAACAAAGTCATGAACAAGCCGCGTTCACCCTATGGGAGAACGCGGCTTGTTCATTTAAATCTTCAATTTTAGTGTAGCCCAAATGTATCGTAATTGAGGGACCAGAGCTAAGAAATGACATTGGAACAGAAGAAGTGAGATGATATACTGGAATGTATCAATAATTACCAATTTATATGTTTTGTGTAGGTATAGAAAGGGGATTGGGATGAGTAGACAAATCAAGATGATTATGGGTATCGCCATGATTATTGTTTTTTTAGCTATTGCAGTGCGTATGTATACCTCTGGTCAATATACTATGTATATCCCTAGCAAACATACGACGTTTCGAGCAGAGGTTACCGATCATATGACGATGCTGGATACATTGGATCGACTGACGATTAGGAAAATTTCCAACAATGAACCTTATAATGAAGATGATGAAATAACGATTACAGATCCCAAAGAGATTAGAGACATGCTGAAGCTGTTAAAGGATGTTGATCTTAAAAGAGTAGGGGAATTCGACGTTTCCGAAAGGAATCCGCACTACTATGAGTGGCGACTTACCATTAATAAAGAAGGTCGCTTTACCGATGGATTTGGACTGACGTTTTATAATGAAAAGTCCATCTCAATCTACAGCGAGGCAAAAACGAGAGACAAACTTGAGGACTACGAGATTACCAATGAGTTTAATCTGAATGAGATGGACCGCCTTTTTGAAAAGCTGAAGGAGGAGCAAACATGACCAAGACCAACTATCATGTACGCCCTATTGAAGAACAGGATATCCCTTTCCTGTGGGAGATGTTATACGCATCCCTGCATAGAAGAGAAGGTGATGAACCTTTTCCAATCGAAAGTATTCATACTCCCGGACTGTCCAAATACGTTGAAGACTGGGGGAGAGAAGGGGATTTCGGGTATGTTGCAGTTGACCAGCAGGGCAAGAGACTAGGTTCAATAACATTAAGATTCTATACGGATCAGAATGCGGGATACGGTTATGTGAATGCAGCTACGCCAGAGATGGGGATGGCTGTAACGGAAGATGCACGTGGAAAAGGAGTAGGGACCTTACTGCTTCAGACCGCATTAGATGAGGTTGAACGGCGGGGAATTGCAGCAGTCTCGCTCAGTGTTGACCCGGATAACCAAGCGATTCGCTTATATAAGCGGTTAGGATTCGTGGAGGAGTCCCTAAATGGTACATCGGTAACGATGGTGCGTGTAAGTAAACTTGAATCTTAAATGATGAGCGTTCGGATCACTGGCAAAACTGAGTAAGCAAAGTGGAACTGCAAAAGAAAAGGCGCTTCCTCATGGGGAACGCCTCTTTCTGTGTGCCATGTACAGCATCGGTACCTCTCTTATTATACTTAGTCCGTATCACTTCAATATTATTTCAACAAAAATGCCAAAGCCTCGTCATACGTTTCCCATTGGAATTCAGTCTGGTGCGCCGATTCTTTGGAAATCCGATTCAATTGCATTTTGGCGATCGCACCACCTACAGCTACACTGGCTCGCTTCATACCCCACTGTGTCAGTAATTTCTGGTGTTCCACAATTTTTTCTTTGGTATCCTGAGGGAAAGCCTTCATGTTCTGCATATCCACTAGCACATCAAACGAATTTCCCAATTGTTCCGCTATTCTCTGGATTTCTGTATTCGCTTGTTCGACATGTTCAGGAGAAACAATACCTTCCCAGATAATTTCAATAATAGGCTTAGTTGAATCCAAACGTCTAACAGACATGTAGGCAGCTCCTCGATAATAAAATAATATGTAATATATGAGACTATAAGCCTATTAATTATACCTTTTTATAACGAGAATGAAAACTGAATACATAATATAGTGGTTCTTATGGACTACTTATTCCTAGGGAAGTTAAATTCAGGGATTGTTATCATATCGTCAATTGAAAGGAAGCTAAATAGCTAAAAGCCACCCAGAGGTTGAACTCCAGACGGCTTCTACAACTGTGACACGATAAAGTTAAGATAACTACTTAAATTAGAAGCCAATCTTCAAACTGTTACCTTCCGTTGCTACACCTTTGGAAAGGGAAATGCTCAGCTTTTGTTCTGCCGAGAAACCAAGTGTTTCCCCATCATGCAGTGTGACGTCGTTCTCAACCACATACGTTGTGGTCATAAACATCATCTCAAATACATCGCTTAAGGATTCAGACGATTGCATAATCTCCATCTCTTCTTTTCCAAAGTTACGTAGTCCGTAAGTGTAAGCTGAAGCGCCTTCGGCATTTTGGAATAATCCGATGAAAATCCAGAGCGAGACTGGCAACTCATCATGTTTGATCCCACGGCTGGTTTCGACATATTGACTGGCTTCAACAACAAGTGGGGCCATGTATATGGCCAGCGCGTGATCCAACTGTAACAAGGCATTCGCTGTTTGAGTGAACAGAACATGTCCCTCAATAGCATTTGTTGCGTTCAGAACAGAGACAATAATCTGAGACTGGTGCCGTGAGGTAACTTGCTCCGCTTCTCGCCAAAGGATGTTTAACTTGGCATTCTCCTCAACTTCACGGTCAGGCACAGGCGCAGCAATGTGAGCACATACCACCTGCATTCCATTCACTTCGAAAAAGAGATTGCCCTCCTCCGGGCGTTCTTCAATCTCGATATCCCATTCGTTCTTCATGTTCCTGATGAAGAGGTCAAAATCACAATCGTCACGCTCCAGCAGGACAAAACCCACGATGGTTTCACTGTAATTCGTCGATTCGACAGCACCGCCTGCAGGTACCTTCTCCTTTTTGCGCCGCCGAAGCTTGTCAAACAATCCCATGACATGTTCTCCTTCCAATTCCAGATCGATTCTGGTCATTGTACACTGCTATCTATTCACTACCTTACCATAAAGGAGTTAACATGAATCGAGGCAATGCACCATTCGACAGAAATTACAGGAACAGAACTAGCAACAACGCAATGATCGCAGGCAAACCTTGTTTGATAATGATCGATCGTGAAGAAGTTGCTCCTCCATAAAGAGCCGCAATAATCACACACGCCAGGAAGAAAATCTGAATATGCTGTCCAACGGCAGCATCCGGATATAGGAGTCCCCAGATCAGACCTGCCGCAAGAAACCCATTGTAAAGACCTTGATTGGCCGCGAGGGATTTGGTGGACTTGGCGAATTCCGGCGTGAGATTAAAGGTTTTCATTGTGCGTGGACGAGTCCACATAAACATCTCCATCACCATGATATAGAAGTGTTCGACAGCTACAAGAGCTACAAAAATAATACTAATCAAAGGAAACACCTTACTTTCTGATATGTAATTTATTTACTTGTCCATCCTAGTATAAATGTTTGCAACAAGAACGGAAAGAACAAAATTAATTTGTAACAATTTAATTGCGTATTATTAAAATTATTTATCGTTTTTCAGTTGAGTTATGATGTTGAAATTAAAAAAATGGTTACAAAGGTAAGCATACGCCGATTGTCGACAATCCATTCATTGGGTAATAATGAACAATAAAGAAGTAATATTGCTCAGGAAAGGGAGGAGATTACTATGGGAACAGTTCAATTCGTCATGTTGGCTGATGATCCATCCACATTTGTGACCCGAGTTGTACCTTTTATCGACATTGAGCTTGCAGGAATTCCGGGTGACCGTCATTATGGTCTGCTTCGTCCGGCGGACTCACGTCAGAAAATCTACAAGCGTGGCACACCGATTGCGAATCGCCGTCAGATCAGTATTGTGTCTGAGGAAGAATGTGCTCTTATTGCTGAGAAAATGAACATTCCTGAAGTGCGTCCAGAGTGGCTTGGTGCCAATATAATGGTCCGTGGCATTGATCGATTGACGGAACTACCTGCTGGAACGCGGCTCTTATTTCCGAACGGGACAGGGTTAATATGCGAAGGGGAGAACCTTCCCTGTGTGCATCCGGGGAAAATGATTGAACAATTCTACGAACAGGACGGTTTGCGCAAAAAATTCGTGCCTGCGGCTCGCAAAAAACGTGGGATTGTATGCTCGGTTGAACGGGAAGGTGTAATTCACACGGGGGATACCATAGAAGTCATTCACCTGTCCTGATTTTCAGGACAGGTTTCTAATTGATCAGCCCTCGGCCCTCACCATTCGGATGTCTAGAGTGTAGGTATTCCTCTGGTGTACTGCCAATAATGGACTTGAAATCTCGGATGAAATGGGATTGATCATGATATCCAAGATCCTGAGATAGCTTAATCAGGTCACAGTGAAGACCGCGGTCCATCCATTCTGCAGCATTTTGCAGACGATACAACTTGATTACCGTTTTGGGTCCGATGCCCACATACTGATTGAACAGGCGTTGAAGCTTTCGGGTATGTATATTCCAATGGGACGACAGATCATCGACTCTCAGCATCTCCCGGTTCTGTTCAATCTGTTGCACAATATCGTTAACCATTCTAGCTTGAGCATCTTCAGCAGGAAGGTGTGCACATAATAGCTGGTCGATGTAACTGGTTTTATCCGCATCATCCCCCGCCACAAGAAGACGGTCTTCCAAGGACTCCGCTGTGACGTCAAGAATATTGGATACATTCATCGGTTGTCCGTACAATGAAGAAACAGAAACCCGAAGGAAGGGATAAAACCCTCCTGGGTTGAACTTCACGCCAAATACACGACCTTTCCCGCTCACAAGATAGGAGAATTTACGTCCCGATGGTCCGAAGAAAAACGTATTGTTCCGTTCCACAATCAGATTGACACAGGGGTTAGGCACGACATGTTGGGGATACGGTTCAAGTCCAGTCAGATCCCATGATACGATCCAGTAATGTTTAACAAAAGGGCGAAGTGCTTCGGAAGGAGCATGGCGTGTTAGTTGATATTTATGATCACCTTCATTCAGATTCAACAGGCCCATACTTGGTCTGTCTCCTTGTTCTACCTGTTTCATCCGAATCATCCCTCCTGCTCATCTCACATTATTTAGGTTCTCTGAACAACAATGCCCGCACAGCAAAACGGGGTAAAATGAGTTGCCTACGCCATCTCGAAGGTTGACTGAGGAGGCGATAGAGCCATTCCAGGTTAAGCTTCTGCCATATCGCAGGGGCACGTTTGGTTTTGCCAGCCACGATATCGAGACTACCTCCAACACCTATGGCTACACGAGCGTTCAACTGGTGGCGATACTTATTAATCCAGTGTTCTGCCTGTGGTGCACCAAGAGCAACGATAAGAAAGTCTGGTTGAGCAGTACAAATCTCTTCCACAATCTGTTGTTCCTTATCTGCCTGGAAGTAACCATGGTGTCTACCTTTTACAACAACTCCCGGATAACGTTGCGCAATAACTTTCACGGCCTCTTCACTGACACTTTCTTCTGCTCCCAGCATGTAGAATGACCAGTGTTTTTGATCGCCTTCCTCTAATAAACGAAACAACAGATCACAACCGGTTACCCGTTCGGTCAATTGACCGCCCCGAAAACGGGATACCATCACAATGCCAGCACCGTCAGCCGTGACCAACCCGGCTTGATCGACAACCTTGCGAAGAGAGGCATTCTTTTGACAGGACATAACAATCTCGGGATTGCCTGTGACGACATGGAAGAGTTCATTGCTTTCCTGATCTACGACTTTATCAAGGATCGCAACGGTTTGATCCATCGTGACATTGGGAAAAGGGATACCCATAATATTTGTTGATTGGCTCATATCTCATTTCCTTTCTGATTCCGTCCCATGAGTGAATGGGGAACAAGCTTATGCATGTGAAGTTCATGTATCATACTGTCAATCAGATTATCGAATGCATGTACGTTTGGATCATAGTCGTGTAACAGATACAGTTTGCCCGAACGGCCAATGGCTGTGACTGCGGAATAGTAGTATCCGGTTAATCCAAGACAATAACAATCTTCATTAGCGTATTTCAAGATCGAATGCATCTCTGTGGAACAACGTAGTGTCTCTTCAGCATTCGGAATAAAATGAAATTCATATTCATGCCAGGGGCTTTCAGCCAGCACTTCCCCGGAGATGCGGCTATAGTATTTAAAATATATAATTTTATCTATTCCCCAAAACTCTTCTAGAAACGATCGGGCAGCCGGAAATAAATCTGCGGATGTAGGGCACTGCTCTATGTATGCCGAGATGTCAACGCATCGGTTCTCATACCAACCCGCTTTCTGCAGCAACTGAATCATTTGTTGATAGGGTAACAATGAGGATTGTGACGTTCCAGACATATTGAACAACTCCTGTTATTTCATTCCATTTTAGTATATCTGATCTTCTGGGAAAGCACTATATGGGCGCAACCTTTTGGATCGTGGTATAAACATTCCGGGAGAATTAAAGAGCTTATATTTTACCTGTTGTCGCGTTTTTACAATACGGCCTTTGGGGTATAACGATAGGATAGGAGTGCGAGGTTGGCAGATCGCGTATCCAATACATAAAGGGAGTGAGTCCATGGAACTGAAATATGAATTCTATATCAATGCAGGACTGGAACAGGTGTGGAATGCTCTAATATCACCAGACGGCACACGGAACAGCTTTTTCGGCAGTGAACTTCGCACCAATTTCCAACCAGGCCAGCCGTTTGCTTATGTAGGGCCGGGCAATGATGGTGCGGAGACTGTCCATGTGTATGGAGATATATTGGAATTTGAACCGTTGTCCAGACTTAGTTATCAGGAGCATCCCGGACCGTCGTACCATGCGAATCATGCCGAGCTTCAATCCAGAGTGGTCTTCCAGTTGGAAACTGTAGGTGAGTGTACAAAACTGACGCTGATCAATGATCAATTTACAGATAACCATCCTTCCATTGCGAATGCACAGAGCAGCTGGTGGATGATTCTAAGTAGCATCAAAACTTGGGTGGAGACGGGGAAAACACTGAATTTTGGGTGGTAGCTGGTAAGAGGTAGTCATTTAAGATTTATTTTCATAAAAAATAAAGGCATTTAAAATAAGAACCAGTGCTGATTCAGCGCTGGTTCTTATTTTTATGCAAAATTAAGACTATTGCTCTACATTTAATGTCTGATAATGTCGAAATATATATCATATGAGCTAAGAGGAGAAATGAGCATGTTTCGTAAACGTACTGAATCGACCAAACACCTTCGTACAGATACTCATCAGAAATTATTGGAGTATAGTCGTAAACTGGTAGCAAATGCAGAAAAAGGCGACTATGACGCATGGATCGAAGATGGCATTGAGTTTCAGGATACCGATGAAATAGCTAGTAATATCAAAAAAGCAGTACATATAATGAAATCACAAAACGAAGCCGTGGAAATGCGGCTTAGAATGCTGAATCAGGCGATGAATGTGGGATTATGGGAATCTGAAATTGTTGCTGGTGATCCACTGGATAACAATAATATCGTATCATTTTCGAATGAATTCCGCCAAATGTTAGGGTTCCATAATGCCAAGGATTATCCCGATTCATTTGCAAGCTGGGCGAAATCGATATATCCGGATGACAGACCCCAACTGGTGCAGGAGATTATGAAACATGTGAATGACACAAGAGCAACAACTGCCTATAACGTCATCAGCCGTATGATTACAAAAAGTGGAGAAATTCGCTGGTTCCGATGCCTTGGACAAGTCATCCGAAATCAGGCTGGCGTTCCAGTCAAACTTCTGGGCATCATGTTTGATATTCATGAGGAGAAGAGCAAGTCCGATGAGCTGGAAGCACTCGTCACCCGATATGATCTGGTTAACCGCGCCTTGGTGGAGGCACCATGGGATATGACCGTTGTGGCTGGAGATGTAGTTAATCCGAACAATGAATTTTGGTGGTCACCCCAGTTCCGTAAAGAGTTAGGGTTTAAAGACGAGCAAGATTTCCCGAATGTGTTCAGCAGCTGGAGCAGCCGACTTCATCCGGAAGACCATGATCGGACAATCAACGAATTTGCCAGACATATGAACGATTACAGTGGTCGTACGCCGTACGATCTGGATTATCGTCTGCAACGCAAAGACGGGGAGTATCGGTGGTATCACGCGGGTGGGGAGACCATTAGGGATCAGGATGGAGTACCACTCCGTGTAGCTGGAACCATTCGAGATGTAACCCATGAGAAGAATAAGGAACAGATCGTGGAAGCCATGAATCTGAAAACAAAACAATTATCGGAGTCCATTGGCGAGATGGTACGTGGAATCAACTCGATTACCGACCAGGCACAGGATCTGGTTACTGCACAGGAGTTATCTGCCGATGCAGCTATTCAAGTGAAAAGCAGTGCAGATGATACGAAGAACATCACCGTGTTTATTCGAGAGATTGCCAGTCAGACCAATCTGCTAGGGTTGAATGCAGCCATTGAAGCTGCACGAGCGGGAGAGCTGGGACTGGGATTTGGTGTCGTTGCAGGTGAAGTGCGGAAACTGGCTGATCACAGTTCGGAGGCCACAGTAAATATCGAAGATAGCATGCAGAAGATGAAAACATTGATTGATCAGATTCTTGAACATATCGGTAATATGTCCACGTTAACGCAAAATCAGGCTGCCTTGACACAGCAGGTGAATGCTTCAATGGATGAGATTAACACCATGTCACAGGATCTGGTTGATTACTCACGGAATCTATAATCTCAAATCCGTTTGTTGTAACATCACAATCATTGGCACACATCATCAACAAAAAAATCCACCGGGAAGCATTTCTGCTCCCGGTGGATTTTTTGTATCTCTATATATAGCTAAGATGTATAGCTTCAGTTTCAGCTATTGAATTAAACTTGTTGAACTTTGATCAGGTTTGTATTACCGGATTGACCGATTGGAACACCAGCGGACAATACAATGATGTCACCTTTTTCGATGTAACCTGTTTTGATTGCGTTACGCGTAGCCGATTCGAACATTTCATCCGTTGTCGTTACTTTGTCGCCCATAACCGGAATAACACCGGAGAGCAGGCAGATTTTCGCCAATACTTCTTCATGTTGTGTAACTGCGATGATTGGCGCTTTTGGACGATATTTGGAGATCATGCGTGCTGTGAATCCACTCTCAGTCGAAGTGATGATTGCTTTTGCATTCAGTACGAGGGAAGAACTTACAGCGCCCTGACTGATAACTTCAGTAATATCAGCGATCTGTTGAGCCGATTTTTGTGCGAATTGCTCTTTGTAATCAATCATCGTTTCAGCACGGCGAGCAACAGCAGCCATCGTGCGCACGGATTGTACCGGATATTTACCAGCAGCTGATTCACCGGACAACATCACAACGTCAGCACCTTGAAGTACAGCGTTTGCCACGTCACTAACTTCGGAACGAGTAGGGCGTGGGTTCACTTGCATGGACTCCAGCATGTGTGTAGCTACGATAACCGGTTTACCAGCGCGGTTACATTTATCGATCATTTCTTTTTGCATCATTGGTACGTCTTCGATCGGCACTTCAACCCCGAGATCTCCACGAGCTACCATGATACCGTCAGATGCTTCAATAATATCGTCCAGGTTCGTCATACCTTCCTGGTTTTCGATTTTGGAGATGATCTGTACGTGGTCTACACCGCGTTCTTTCAAAATGCTGCGGATTTCACGGATGTCATCGCCTTTACGAACAAAGGATGCTGCGATAATTTCGATATCGTTTTCGATCCCAAATCCGATGTGCATAACGTCACGCTCGGTTACACCTGGCAATGTCGTTTTGATTCCTGGCAAGTTAACCCCTTTGCGTGGTTTCAGAATGCCGCCACTGATGATTTTACAATGGATATCGGATCCTTCCACAGACAGTACAGTCAGATCTACAAGGCCATCATCGATAAGGATACGATCGCCAGGTTTCACAACGAGGTTCAGTTCTGGATAGTTTACCGAGATACGCTCAGCGTCACCGAGAATTTCTTCGGTAGTCAGGATCAGCTCTTTACCCGCTTGCAAATGGCAGGATGCTTCTTTCAGTTTACCGATACGTACTTCCGGCCCTTTGATGTCCATCATGATCGGTATATAGGTGTTCAGTTCGGAAGCTGCTTTGCGGATATTGTTAATCCGTGTAACGTGATCTTCCAGTTCGCCATGAGCCATGTTCAGACGGGCAACGGTCATACCTTCCTGAATCATTACTTTTAACAATTCGATTGAGTCACAAGCAGGTCCCATGGTACAAATAATTTTTGTTTTTAACATGCTAAATTTCCTCCTCATATTTAAGCTTATATGTGTATTGTAGCGTTTTCTGTCGAATCAGGGTATGAACTATAGTACAATGATTAGAGTATAGTCCGATAATGAGGTGTGTTATGGTCACTCCACTTGAAGTACGACATATTAATGGTGTCGGTTGGTACGAAGAAGCTGTGCAATCTCAAGAAACTTGGCGGCTTAGCCTGGTTACTTATGGAAAATGTGTATATTGGGTGAACGGTGATAAACAGATCATGGAAAAGGGTGAATTACTCCTCATTCCAGGTGGTACCCCATATTACGGCAAGAGTATTCCTACAGTAACGCACACACAGATTGTAATTCAACTGCAACGCGACCATATGGAAACTTTGCCTGCACTGGAACGGTATGAGGCTTTGCGGCATAAACCTGGATGTTACGAACTGATCCATCAACGCATGAGCGCTATTTATCAACAATGGCAGGAGCGTCCGTCTTATTATGTCATGATGAGCCAAGCCTTATTGATGGAAGTGTTGATTTATATGAACAGGGAGCTTGATCGTGGAGTTATCCCGCCGGAGAGGCATAATCATGTTGAGCGGATGAAGCGATACATTGAGCGGCATTATCGGGAGAAAGTGACGAAGGAAGAACTCGGGGACGAGATCAATAAAACTCCCAATTATGCTGCCGCATTATTCAAAAGCATGACAAATCAGACCATCAGTCAATATGTCCATGATCAACGGATGAAACGAGCCATATATCTGCTCACCGAGTCACAACTCTCCATCCAGGAAATTGCCGAATTTCTCGGCTACCGGGATCTGTCTTATTTTTACCGCATATTCAAACGTATAACCGGAAGCCCACCGTCTGACCTTCTTCATGAACGGCCACCTATAGCATGAAACGCGTAGTCCAACCCAAATAAAGTTCTTCTATATAAGTAGGTTTAATTCAATGAGTACAAAAAAAGAGGGCCTATGCCCTCTTTTGCTGTATAGCAGGATCATCATCCCACCTGTTACATCTATAAATGTCGTTATACATGACTGCTTGGGTTAGAAGCTGTGAGTGGCTGCTTGCCTTTTTTTCGCGCCTGCCCAAGACGAAGAGCAAAGACATGTACAGTCCAATACGCGGCCTCAGCAAACAAAATGCCTCCAGCGATGTCCAGCAAGGAATGCTGTTTTACAAACACCGTCGAAGCAATGATCAACCACAGCCATACCGACCAAGAAATCCGTGCCAAAGGCTTAAAGTTCAAGTGTCTGTTAATCACAATAAACAGCAAATAGCTGGTCAGAACGTGAACACTTGGGAAACAGTTGAAGGGCGCATCATTTGTATAGATAAACTGTACTAACACGCTGCTCAGATCAGTTCCGCCGACCTCCGGGCGCGGGACATGGGTAGGGAACACCGCAAAACAGACATTGGCAGCCATGACACCAACATTATAGGTAATCAACGTACGCCAGAATAGCGACTTGTTCGTCAGACCCAAATAGAGAAACCCAAGATACAGAATGGGCATCCAGCTAATGTATGGATAAATAAATTCTTTGATAAAAGGAATCTGTGTGTCAATCCAAGCATAATTGTAGAAGACATCACTTCCGGTGTTACTGCCTAGAAATACGTAAATGGAGCCTTGGAGCGGTATGCACAGAATAGCCAGTAAATGCCCCCAGCGCTGAAAGAATGCTTTCATAGTATCCCCCTGATTTCATTATGCATTGTGAAACTATCGTTAATGGGTACTTCATAGATATATGACGTTGAAGAGTCGCAACACCCCTGCAGCTTTGAACTCTTGTAATACTATAATGGACAGATAAAGGTATAAGCCATACCTGATTTTAGGGGAAAAGAGGTTAGGATAAGTCTCTTTTTTGTTACTTTTATAGTTTTATCCATAATAGGGATATTCAATATACGGATGATGTGATACAACTATATTGGCATATAAGTTCTTATGACAACGGAAAACATAAATGAAACGAGGTAGGCAAATGTATGATTAATGCGCAATCCAAGCCAAAACATTCCTTTTCCGAGCGCAAACCTGTGCTCACCGTTGTAATTATTGAGCTGCTTCTTCTGTTAGCCGTATTTGCTGCAGGGGCCATTGCAACGATAAAACAACTGGACTACACTTCCCCTGTACTCATTTCCTTTACACCCATCGCCATTGTTCTGATGATCTATCTGACGTTAAGACACAAGTGGGGAGAGACTGGCTTCCGATCTTTGCGAAGTATCCCGGCTGGCCACGCAAAGTATTATATTCCACTACTCCTTGTACTGGGTACACTTACCCTGAAAGGATTTGGGGAGCTGAGCTTGTCACGAGTAGCCTTTTTCATCTTTTTTACCTTACTCGTAGCTTTTGTTGAGGAAACGATCTATCGGGGGCTTATTTTCAAAACATTGCTTCAAAAAAGTGCAGTGGCCGCAGTTGTGACCTCCAGCATCTTGTTTTCGATTACACATCTATTGAACGCATTGTCTGGTCAGGATATGACGGATACGATCATACAATTGATCTATGCGCTGCTCCTGGGAGCTGTACTGGCGTTATTGATGCTGAAGAACGGAAATATCGTACCGCTTATATTGTTTCATTTCATACATAATCTGATTCAATTTCTAGGGAATGATCTGGAGGACACAGGTACACTTCCTTACGATCTGTTTATACTGGCAGTACTGATTGCTTACTGTGCATGGTTAGTGTGGAGCATTCGAACAAATTCGTCTATTCCATCCAAAGGGAGTGAGCAAGCGAATAGGGTTGTTCATTAAGGGTATTGCGGGTATTGCTTGAAAGTAGTTATCATACAGTTTCCCGTCAGCAGTTGGATCATGGTATACTTCAGTCTGGCGGGAAGACAGATATGTTCATGATACGAGGTCTGCCTATCCGTACATTAGGTTTAGACAGTAGGTGATATAGTGGAGAAGACAGCACAAGGTGTAGCGGAATGGATGGTACAGGAGATTAAATTCACAGGAACACTTCATCAGGAAGCTGCCATAGAATATGTGAAGACCCATTTTGGTGAAGAGTTTGTTTTTGTGAATGAGAACGGCAATACATCATTGTCCAAGGAAGTGAAGAAGGCTTTCCGAAAGCTTCATCGTGGGCAGATCGCCTGGGATCGGGATGCATTTATGTGGGCATGGACATAGTGTGTTATACTGGAGTAAGATGATTCATTGGTTGTGTTGGATATGCATGTCAGAATATTATATAAAAAATGTATAAGATGGATTAGATCTGCATATCCTTTCATAAGACCGTACACAAGCGACCAGGCACATAAGAGTGATAAACCCTGGCCCCACGCGTGTTAATAACATGTATTTCCAAAGCTGTTTGAAAAGAAAATACAAAGATTTGCTTTTTGGCTGAAATGGAGTTATAATAAAAACAAGTTGTAGAGAGTGGAAAACCTAATTCATATATTGTAAAGGGCGATCACTTATAGGTTTATGACTGGTACCTTTTTCAATGTGTGAATTTTTATTTGCTTGCTGCAAAGAACAAAGGAACATGTTAATCTTTATTTGGAGGTGTAATTCACATGCAAAACGGAACAGTAAAATGGTTCAACGCTGATAAAGGCTTCGGTTTCATCGAAGTTGAAGGCGGAGAAGATGTATTCGTACACTTCAGCGCTATTACAGGCGAAGGCTTCAAAACGCTGGACGAAGGTCAACGCGTGCAATTTAAAATTGTACAAGGAAACCGTGGTCCTCAAGCAGAAGAAGTTGTAAAACTGTAATTAAAGCATAGCTGCCTTTAACATGTTATAATGGTAAAGGCAGCTTCTTTTTTTTGATCAGTTATATAAAAGTCGGCCCATTAGTTGTCGAGGCAGGAGTCCGGTGGGACGTGAAACTTCCGCTAAGTGTAGGCTTCTGTGAAATAACGTCGGTTAGATGTTTTTCCATAACAAAGGGGGTAGAAGTCATGTATAATCGCAAAAAACCGTTGGAAGAGATTCCACAAGCTGATGCGGCAATCTGGGAATGTACGAGTGATACGTGCAAAGGATGGATGCGGGACAATTTTGCGTTTGATAACGTACCTACTTGTCCGATATGTGCTTCTGAGATGGTCAGCACGACTAGGATGCTACCATTGCTTGAGAATTCGAATAGTAATCTGAAAACGATGCCTAAAGGAAATCGGATTTAACATAGCTTACCCGCCTCTAACGAGGTGTTTTTTTTTAAGATTAAATAGACACCCTGTGCGAAGGTAAGGGTATTAAATATGAAGTTCCCGGCATTCGTTTTGGCGAATGCCTTTTTTTGTATCATTTTTTAATAGTAAATATAGTGTAATTGACGTGAATCATATGAAAAAGATAAAGACCCTTTTCGCTAAAAGCAAAAAGGGTCTTTGTTATGACTACAATTTTACCAATCAGATTGGAATTTAGATGAACAGGAATGGCAGCAGAAACAATGTTGCTACCAGAGCCAGATCAATTCCTGCTCCATAGCCGTAACCCCCACCGTATCCTCTGTAACCATATCGACCGTAGGCCGAAGATTTAACTTTTTTTGTTGCAACAGCGTTTTTCTTGCTGCTTTTTACCAGCTGCTGTTTGGATTTGACTGAACACAGCCGTGGTCCCTCGAAACACCCGTTCAAATAAATTTTGCCATCACGACATTGACTAAGCGTACCATACATATGCTTACCGTCGTTCATAACGAGACAAACGGAACGTCCAACGTGCGGAGAAACCGTTTCTTCACATACCCGATTAATTCTGTACATGCAAATCCTCCTCATTAGATGCGGTTGCCGCTTGAATTCAACGGTTTGTATATCATAGTAAAAAGAAGACCAATTGGTATGGACGAGTACCCGGAAAATCGAATGGGGAGGAGCCGTTTTTGAATCTGCTCCATACAATGGGAGGAGTGAGGAGGGGATGTCGCGTGGATTATCATGACATGCTGGCTCGGTTAGGGGAGGGGAGTGCCCATCCCGGAGGATTTTTGGCAACGCTGAAGTTGCTGGAGAGTTTATCTCTGCCTGTGGATAGTCATATCCTTGAGATAGGATGTGGCACTGGGAGGACTGCGTGTTACCTGGCTAAAAGGGGTTATCAAGTAACGGCCATTGATCTTAATCGCCAGATGCTGGATAAGGCCGTTCGGCGAGCAAGACGAGAACGGGTGGATGTTCGATTTGTTCAGGCTGATGTAGCATCGTTGCCTTTCCCGGAAAATCATTTTGATATGGTATTCGTGGAGTCGGTTACAATCTTTACCCCATGGCGGAGTGCGCTAACTGAGTATAGAAGAGTGTTGAAGCCCGCTGGACTTTTGGTAGATCGGGAGATGGTTCTATCAGGCCAGAAGACCGAATTGATGTATCGCGGATTAAAGCAATTTTACGGTATACGAACCCTGGTAACGGCGACAGCATGGAGAAAACGCCTGAAACAGTGTGGTTTCACCAAGGTTGAAGTTAAAGAACATTCACGATCAATGGGAAAATGGGGCGTTGATCATGATCCACATCGCGAGATCGATATGAATTGGTTTGAGGATGAACGTATGCAGCGAATGAGTCAAACCAATGATCGGTTGCTCGCGAAATACGGCAAAAAGTTGGGGTATGCTGTTTTTGCGGCTAGGGCACCGTTGGAAGTCAAAAAGGAAAAATAGGAAAAAGACAACTCACACAATCGTGTGGGTTGCCTTTGGTTTGTTTCGACAGAATGTACTACAGCATATCGTTGTCGATAATCCGCCAGTGGTGTTTGAGCAGGGCTTCCAGTTGGCTCTTATCCTTGGCTCGAAAAGCACTTAAAATTTGCCGGTGCTCTTCATTAACTTCGAGCAGTACCTCAGATAGCTTTGGTTTATTATCACTAACATACGACTGCCGGATGAAACTGTTCTTCAATGTGTTTAACATCTCAATGACTGTGGCGTTACCACATCGCTGAATGTACAGATTATGGAACTGATATTGGTTCTTGTTGTAGGCAGCAAGATCAAGTTGGCTGATATCTTCGTCCATTCGGACAACGAGAGTTTCCATCTCCAAAAGTTCAGATGGTCTGAGATGGTCTGCTGCAAGTGTGGCAGCGAGTGCCTCCAGCACACCAATCGCTTGGGAGAACTCCAGTTTTTTGCCTGCATCAAAAGGAGTGACAATAAATCCCCTGCGTGGGATGTATTGCAGCAGATTGTCTGAAGCCAGCTGGAAAAGGGCCTCCCGAGTAGGCGTGCGACTGATGTCCAGCTTTTTGCATATTTCGGCCTCGTTGATCTTCTGGTTGGGAAGTAACGTCCCGTCCTGAATCTTCTGGGCAATGTAATCGTATACGTGATCTTTCAAGGACCGGTATTTGGGTACCTCCATACCGAATCCTCCTTTCTATGTATAGTGAATGAATAGATGGGTTTGAGGCCGTACTGTGCGCGCCGTTCAGGCGTTTCAAGTTTTTATCATCTTAACACCGAGGGGGAAGTTGGGCAAGCAAACTTCATGTCTCAGCCGATGTAAATGCCGTGTTATATATAGAACATTTTATGGAATTAAAGCGTATAAATGTTTAAATAATGATTGTGATAAGCCAAAATATTTGTTAGTATTACTTACATATAAGTCCATATATTGTCTTATGTATATTGTATACAAATTTATCATTATGCTACTCAGTCTAAAAAAGAATAGGGGTATGTCTGTGAAAAAAGTGCTTTTGCCAATGATGCTGTTGTTAGTCGTTGTAATCATGTCCGCATGTGGTCAGGAAAAAACGACAGGAACCGGATCAGATGCTACTTCGTCTTCGGGAAATAATCCTGCGGAAAAGGAAGTAATTGTACTTGGAACCAGTGCGGACTATGCACCCTATGAATTTCATAAGAAAATCGATGGTAAAGATACTATCGTAGGTTTTGACATCGAGATTGCGAAAGCAATTGCGGCTGATCTGGGAGCCGAGCTGAAGATTGAGGACATGGACTTTGATGGCCTTCTTATGGCCCTCGGTACAGATAAGGTTGATTTTGTAATATCAGGCTTAACCCCTACCGAAGAACGCAAGAAGAATGTTGATTTTACAGATATCTACTATTATGCAGAACAGGCTGTACTCGTTAGAGAAGGTGAAGATGTGGCATTGAAGTCCATAGAAGATCTATCAGGTAAGCAGATTGGTGTGCAAAAGAGTTCCATTCAGGAAGGGATTGCTCAGGAAATAGAGGGAGCAAAGCTCACTTCTCTGGCCAAAATACCTGAACTGATTCTGGAGTTGCAGACGGGGCGTGTAGACGCACTCATCCTGGAGAAGCCGGTGGCTGAACAGTATGTGAAGAACCAAGAGGGGCTTGTTGTTGCAGGTGTGGAGATTAAACAGGCTGAAGACGAGGGTGGTTCGGCCATCGCAGTGAAGAAAGGTAATCAGAAGCTGCTGGATCAGATCAACACTACATTGGAAAAGCTCAAAACGAACGGAGATATTGAACGGTTCGTCGTTGAAGCGAATGAGATGCTCGGCGAATAAACCGGACGAGTGAGGGATATGCCGTGAATTTAGATTTTTCCTTTCTATTAGAACATTGGCAGGACTATGCACGAAGTGCGTGGGTTACGCTTGAACTTTCCTTTTTCGGCGTATTGTTTGGTACGTTGCTTGGTGTAATCATGGCGCTAATGCGAATATCCCGAATATGGCCAATTAAATTTGTGGCATCGGCGTATATTGAACTCATTCGAGGAACACCGATGCTGGTACAGATTCTTATTATTCATTATGGTCTGACGGTTGTAGGTGTGAACTTGCCGGCATTTATGTCGGGGGTGGTAGCTCTGACGATGAATAGCTCGGCTTATATGGCGGAGGTGTTCAGGGCCGGGATTCAAGCGATTGATAAAGGACAGACCGAAGCTTCGCGCTCCCTTGGTATGACAAATGGTATGACACTTCGTTATATTATACTGCCGCAGGCTTTTCGTAACATGCTTCCAGCCATCGGTAATGAATTCATTATTATCATTAAAGATTCTTCGCTTGTCTCCATGATCGGCATAGCCGAGATTATATACACGGCCAGAACGATTCAGGGTGTTACGTTCCAGCCGCTTGCTCCGCTGCTTGTTGCCGCCGGCCTCTATTTTATAATCACATTTACACTGGCTAATTTACTCTCTTGGTTGGAACGTAGACTGTCTACTTCTCGCTAACTATGGATAAAGGATTGGATTCGAGAAAGGCTTGGAGTAGGCTGGAGTGGAAAAAGAGAGATGTAGTCGTAAATAGGGATGGCATCGCATACATTGTTATTGTATTTTGTATACAATATTTCGGAAAGGTGTTGGGTGTGTATGTTAGATTCCAAAATGTTAATGGATTGGTCGGAGCGTTATGCTGCACCTAATTATCATCCGCTCCCTATTGTTATTGAACAGGCGGAAGGGGTATGGGTGGAAGACCCAGAAGGCCGCCGTTATATGGATATGTTAAGTGCATACTCTGCATTGAATCATGGTCATAGACATCCTGCGATCATACAGGCGCTCAAGGATCAGGCGGATCAGGTTACGCTGACATCACGGGCATTCCACAGCAGCTCCGCTTCTCTTTTTTATCAGAAACTCTCACAATTCACGGGGAAATCGAAGATTCTCGCCATGAATACAGGAGCGGAAGCGGTGGAGACTGCGGTGAAGGCGGTACGTAGATGGGCTTATCGTTGCAAAGGTGTACCGGACAATCAAGCCGAAATAATCGTATGCTCTGGTAACTTTCATGGAAGAACTCTGACGGTTACGTCTTTTTCTTCTTCAGCGGAGTATAAAAAAGATTTTGGACCGTTCACACCTGGATTCCGGATTATTCCCTATGGAGATATAGAAGCGCTGAAGCAGGCCATTACACCAAATACGGCTGGTTTTCTTGTAGAGCCTATTCAGGGCGAAGCTGGAATCGTTATCCCGCCTGATGGATATTTGGCAGAAGCTTTTGCTCTGTGTAAGAGCCAGCAGGTGTTGACTGTAGCTGATGAAATCCAGACCGGATTTGGCAGAACAGGTCGCCGTTTTGCCTCCGACTGGGAAGGGGTTGAACCGGACATCTGGATTATGGGCAAAGCGCTGGGGGGAGGAGTCATGCCCATCTCGGCTATCGCTGCTGATGCGGAGATACTTGATTTGTTTGAGCCAGGGTCTCATGGTTCTACGTTTGGGGGTAACCCACTCGCTTGCGCCGTGGCTATAGCAGCTCTGGAAGTTCTTGAAGATGAGAAGCTTGCCGAGCGATCGGAGCGTCTGGGGAACTATTTTATGAAAAGACTTCGAGATATTCGCAGTTCAGCCATACGGGATATTCGGGGGAAAGGCTTATTTATCGGTGTTGAACTGCATGAACCAGCCCGTCCTTATTGTGAGCGTTTGATGTCTATTGGACTGCTGTGTAAAGAAACACATGAGACAACCATTCGATTTGCTCCACCACTGACGATTAAAGAGTCCGAGATTGACTGGGCACTGGAGAGAATTGAGCAGGTATTGATCAACAATGAGGGAGCTGACCTACATGAAAAATGATGATGATGTACATGGTGGAATAAAAGATACTTCTATTGATACAAATCAAACATCTGTGCGACGTAATATTGCTATCATTAAGGTTCCTTTTGGACTCGGTGGAGCAAGAGGTGGAGCAGAGTTGGGGCCTGATGAATTGATTACAGCTGGACTGAAGCGGGAGATTGCGAGTCTTGGGCTAGTGCTTTCCAAAGAAGTGCGGGTAGATTGTCCTTCTGAACCGGCTGCCCCTATTGAGCGAAATCGTGTAAAACATTTAAATGAGGTACGTCAGGTCAGTCAGAAGGTGTGTAGTGAAGTATCAGGCGCAGTAGAGGAGGGGGCTTTTCCACTTGTGCTTGGGGGAGATCATAGTGTAGCGATTGGTACTTTTGCCGGACTAACAGCGCATTATTCGAATTTGGGTGTGATCTGGTTTGATGCGCATGCAGACTTGAATACGGAAGAACGTAGCTTGTCCGGTAATATGCATGGGATGAGCGTGGCTGCATCCTTGGGGCATACTGCATTCAATCTGTCACACATTGCTGGAGCAGGCGCGTTTATTGATCCGTCCAACTTGGTCTATATTGGTCTGCGTGATTTGGATGAGTATGAGAAAGAGCAGATTAAGGGACTGGGAATCCGAGCATTTACGATGCATGATATTGACCGTATGGGAATACAGCAAGTTATTGAGCAAGCAGTAGCTACAGCGGGAAAAGGGACAGATGGTATCCATGTCAGTTTTGACATGGATTGTCTGGATCCGCGGGAAGCTCCGGGTGTAGGCACCCCAGTACCGGGTGGTTTGAATTACCGAGAGGCACATTATGCATTGGAGATACTCGCTTCCACAAATCAAGTTACATCGATGGAACTGGTTGAGGTGAATCCGTTGTTTGATCACAATAGACACACGGCACGAGTTGGTGTGGAACTGATCGCTTCGTTACTTGGTAAGCGCATATTGTAAGCACTGAGAAGTGAAACGGAATGTGTAAGCTGTGCCTAAGGAATGTAAATCTTATTTGAAATAGAAGGAAAGAAAACTGAGATCACTGAAAACCCGGGGCTAGTCACAATCAATTGTCCACTGCAATCGCAGTGGAAGTGACTTCCCTGGTTGTGTTTAATGGATAAGTATATTAGAAGCACCGTAATGAGAATGCTGAGAGTTAATTGTATGTACAGGAGCGTCAGATTACATATTGTGCTGATGATGTGGGTTAATTATCATTCTTGAAAAAAAGACTTGCAATTGAAATCTGTACATGATATATTCTAATTCCGGCCAAGAAAACACGGTTTACACGGTGCGGCAAGCGAATGAAATAAGCTTCGAAAGAAACTTAAAAAAAGAGCTTGCAAAGTTGGTTCGGACATGATATTATATAAGAGTTGCTGAAGAGAACGACATTCGGTAACAAAACAAGTTTGATCTTTGAAAACTGAACAACGAGTGAGTAAACATTCTGCTTGCAGAATGAACGCGAAAGTTTGAGACAAGCCTTGGCTTGAATCGACTGGAGCACAAATGAGATTTTTAATCTCGTCAGATTCAAAATGAGCTTATCGCTCTTTTCAATACTTTATTGGAGAGTTTGATCCTGGCTCAGGACGAACGCTGGCGGCATGCCTAATACATGCAAGTCGAGCGGACTTGAAGAGAAGCTTGCTTCTCTGATGGTTAGCGGCGGACGGGTGAGTAACACGTAGGCAACCTGCCCTCAAGTTTGGGACAACTACCGGAAACGGTAGCTAATACCGAATAATTGTTTTCTTCGCCTGAAGAGAACTGGAAAGACGGAGCAATCTGTCACTTGGGGATGGGCCTGCGGCGCATTAGCTAGTTGGTGAGGTAACGGCTCACCAAGGCGACGATGCGTAGCCGACCTGAGAGGGTGATCGGCCACACTGGGACTGAGACACGGCCCAGACTCCTACGGGAGGCAGCAGTAGGGAATCTTCCGCAATGGGCGAAAGCCTGACGGAGCAATGCCGCGTGAGTGATGAAGGTTTTCGGATCGTAAAGCTCTGTTGCCAGGGAAGAACGCTTGGGAGAGTAACTGCTCTCAAGGTGACGGTACCTGAGAAGAAAGCCCCGGCTAACTACGTGCCAGCAGCCGCGGTAATACGTAGGGGGCAAGCGTTGTCCGGAATTATTGGGCGTAAAGCGCGCGCAGGCGGTCATTTAAGTCTGGTGTTTAATCCCGGGGCTCAACCCCGGATCGCACTGGAAACTGGGTGACTTGAGTGCAGAAGAGGAGAGTGGAATTCCACGTGTAGCGGTGAAATGCGTAGATATGTGGAGGAACACCAGTGGCGAAGGCGACTCTCTGGGCTGTAACTGACGCTGAGGCGCGAAAGCGTGGGGAGCAAACAGGATTAGATACCCTGGTAGTCCACGCCGTAAACGATGAGTGCTAGGTGTTAGGGGTTTCGATACCCTTGGTGCCGAAGTTAACACATTAAGCACTCCGCCTGGGGAGTACGGTCGCAAGACTGAAACTCAAAGGAATTGACGGGGACCCGCACAAGCAGTGGAGTATGTGGTTTAATTCGAAGCAACGCGAAGAACCTTACCAGGTCTTGACATCCCTCTGATCGATGCAGAGATGTATCTTTCCTTCGGGACAGAGGAGACAGGTGGTGCATGGTTGTCGTCAGCTCGTGTCGTGAGATGTTGGGTTAAGTCCCGCAACGAGCGCAACCCTTATATTTAGTTGCCAGCACTTCGGGTGGGCACTCTAGATAGACTGCCGGTGACAAACCGGAGGAAGGTGGGGATGACGTCAAATCATCATGCCCCTTATGACCTGGGCTACACACGTACTACAATGGCCGGTACAACGGGCTGCGAAATCGCGAGATGGAGCCAATCCCAACAAAGCCGGTCTCAGTTCGGATTGCAGGCTGCAACTCGCCTGCATGAAGTCGGAATTGCTAGTAATCGCGGATCAGCATGCCGCGGTGAATACGTTCCCGGGTCTTGTACACACCGCCCGTCACACCACGAGAGTTTATAACACCCGAAGTCGGTGGGGTAACCGCAAGGAGCCAGCCGCCGAAGGTGGGATAGATGATTGGGGTGAAGTCGTAACAAGGTAGCCGTATCGGAAGGTGCGGCTGGATCACCTCCTTTCTATGGAGAATCGTTTCCTGCAACGGAAACATTCAAATACGCAGCTTAGCTGCAAAACACTCACTCGTTGTTCGGTTTTGAGAGCTCAAACTCTCAAAACAGCTTGCTTTTGCATGGAGCTTGTTCTTTGAAAACTAGATATCGAAACGAAACAAACGCGAATTAGAACATTCCTTTTTAGCTGAACTTGTGTACAACAAGTTTCAATAAAAACGGTAGATTGCACGTACGATGGTATCGAATGGGAGCGACTTTTGGCTTTGCGCAAGCAAAACAAGGGAAGCGAGCAGTCGAAACCGGAGCACGAGGTTAAGCTACTAAGAGCACACGGAGGATGCCTAGGCGCTAGGAGCCGATGAAGGACGTGGCGAACAACGAAACTGCCTCGGGGAGCTGTAAGCAAGCTTTGATCCGGGGGTGTCCGAATGGGGAAACCCAGCTGGGGTAATTTCCAGTTACTCACAACTGAATACATAGGTTGTGTAGAGGCATACCAGGGGAACTGAAACATCTAAGTACCCTGAGGAAGAGAAAACAATAGTGATTCCGTCAGTAGCGGCGAGCGAACGCGGAGAAGCCCAAACCAGAGAGCTTGCTCTTTGGGGTTGTGGGACGTCTCACATGGAGTTACAAAGGAACCGGTTAAGCGAAGAGGTCTGGAAAGGCCCGCCAAAGAAGGTAAAAGCCCTGTAGTTGAAAGTCTGTTCCCTCCGAGACGGATCCCGAGTAGTGCGGGGCACGTGAAACCCCGTATGAATCCGGCAGGACCATCTGCCAAGGCTAAATACTTCCTAGCGACCGATAGTGAAGCAGTACCGTGAGGGAAAGGTGAAAAGCACCCCGGAAGGGGAGTGAAATAGAACCTGAAACCGTGTGCTTACAAAAAGTCAGAGCCCGTTTTAGGGGTGATGGCGTGCCTTTTGTAGAATGAACCGGCGAGTTACGTTCCCGTGCAAGGTTAAGGTGAAGAGCCGGAGCCGCAGCGAAAGCGAGTCTGAATAGGGCGACATAGTACGTGGACGTAGACCCGAAACCGGGTGATCTACCCCTGTCCAGGGTGAAGGTGCGGTAACACGCACTGGAGGCCCGAACCCACGCATGTTGAAAAATGCGGGGATGAGGTGGGGGTAGCGGAGAAATTCCAATCGAACTCGGAGATAGCTGGTTCTCCCCGAAATAGCTTTAGGGCTAGCCTCGGAAAACAGAGTCGTGGAGGTAGAGCACTGATTGGGTGCGGGGCCCGCAAGGGTTACCAAGCTCAGTCAAACTCCGAATGCCATAGACTTACTTCCGGGAGTCAGACAGTGAGTGCTAAGATCCATTGTCAAAAGGGAAACAGCCCAGACCATCAGCTAAGGTCCCCAAGTGTGTGTTAAGTGGGAAAGGATGTGGAGTTGCACAGACAACCAGGATGTTGGCTTAGAAGCAGCCACCATTGAAAGAGTGCGTAATAGCTCACTGGTCGAGTGACTCTGCGCCGAAAATGTAACGGGGCTAAACACACCACCGAAGCTATGGCTTGATGCTTTGCATCAGGGGTAGGGGAGCGTTGTATAAGGGTTGAAGGTGTACCGTAAGGAGCGCTGGACATTATACAAGTGAGAATGCCGGTATGAGTAACGAAAAGATCAGTGAGAATCTGATCCGCCGAAAGCCTAAGGGTTCCTGAGGAAGGCTCGTCCGCTCAGGGTAAGTCGGGACCTAAGGCGAGGCCGAAAGGCGTAGTCGAAGGACAACAGGTCGAAATTCCTGTACCACCGTAAGCCGTTATGAGCAATGGGGGGACGCAGTAGGGTAGTGACGCGGACTGATGGATGTCCGTCTAAGCAGTAAGGCTGATGTGTAGGCAAATCCGCACATTGTAAGGCTGAGCTGTGATGGGGAGCGAAAATTATAGTAGCGAAGGTCATGATCTCACACTGCCAAGAAAAGCCTCTAGCCAGGTGATGGTGCCCGTACCGCAAACCGACACAGGTAGGCGAGAAGAGTATTCTAAGGCGCGCGGAAGAACTCTCGTTAAGGAACTCGGCAAAATGACCCCGTAACTTCGGGAGAAGGGGTGCCCCGGTAGTGTGAATAGCACGAGGGGGCCGCAGTGAAAAGGCCCAAGCGACTGTTTAGCAAAAACACAGGTCTGTGCGAAGCCGTAAGGCGAAGTATACGGGCTGACGCCTGCCCGGTGCTGGAAGGTTAAGGGGAGTGGTTAGGAGCAATCCGAAGCTGTGAACCGAAGCCCCAGTAAACGGCGGCCGTAACTATAACGGTCCTAAGGTAGCGAAATTCCTTGTCAGGTAAATTCTGACCCGCACGAATGGCGTAACGACTTGGGCGCTGTCTCAACGAGAGATCCGGTGAAATTTTAATACCTGTGAAGATGCAGGTTACCCGCGACAAGACGGAAAGACCCCATGGAGCTTTACTGCAGCTTGATATTGAATTTGGGTACGATCTGTACAGGATAGGTGGGAGCCTTTGAAACGTGAGCGCCAGCTTGCGTGGAGGCAACGTTGGGATACCACCCTGATCGTATCTAGGTTCTAACCTGGTACCGTAATCCGGTGCGGGGACAGTGTCAGGTGGGCAGTTTGACTGGGGCGGTCGCCTCCTAAAGAGTAACGGAGGCGCCCAAAGGTTCCCTCAGAATGGTTGGAAATCATTCGAAGAGTGCAAAGGCATAAGGGAGCTTGACTGCGAGACCTACAAGTCGAGCAGGGACGAAAGTCGGGCTTAGTGATCCGGTGGTACCGCATGGAAGGGCCATCGCTCAACGGATAAAAGCTACCCTGGGGATAACAGGCTTATCTCCCCCAAGAGTCCACATCGACGGGGAGGTTTGGCACCTCGATGTCGGCTCATCGCATCCTGGGGCTGAAGTAGGTCCCAAGGGTTGGGCTGTTCGCCCATTAAAGCGGTACGCGAGCTGGGTTCAGAACGTCGTGAGACAGTTCGGTCCCTATCTGTCGTGGGCGTAGGAAATTTGAGAGGAGCTGTCCTTAGTACGAGAGGACCGGGATGGACGTACCGCTGGTGTACCAGTTGTTCCGCCAGGAGCACCGCTGGGTAGCTATGTACGGACGGGATAAACGCTGAAAGCATCTAAGCGTGAAGCCCCCCTCAAGATGAGATTTCCCAGTATGTAAGACCCCTTGAAGACGACGAGGTAGATAGGCTGGGGGTGGAAGTGCAGCAATGCATGGAGCTGACCAGTACTAATCGGTCGAGGGCTTATCCAATAGCAAGTGATAATTCGCGTGTTTCGTTTCGAATCTAGTTTTCAGAGAACAACACTCTGAAATGTAAGCTACGCGTTTGGTGGCGATGGCGGAGGGGTTCCACACGTACCCATCCCGAACACGACCGTTAAGCCCTCTAGCGCCGATGGTACTTGGACCGCAGGGTCCTGGGAGAGTAGGACGCCGCCAAGCGATTTCCCTTTGGGGTATTTTTTTTGCCCCCCTTGCTAAGGAATAAGGGATATATATTAGGGCCCTTAGCTCAGTTGGTTAGAGCGCACCTCTGATAAGGGTGAGGCCGGTGGTTCGAGTCCACCAGGGCCCATAGCAAGACCACAACAATGAAATACACAGTGTATGGGGCCATAGCTCAGCTGGGAGAGCGCCTGCCTTGCAAGCAGGAGGTCAGCGGTTCGATCCCGCTTGGCTCCACCATTCCCTGATAGCTCAGTTGGTAGAGCACTCGACTGTTAATCGAGTTGTCACAGGTTCGAGCCCTGTTCGGGGAGCCATATGGAGAGGTGTCCGAGCTGGCCGAAGGAGCACGATTGGAAATCGTGTAGGCGTCACAAGCGTCTCGAGGGTTCGAATCCCTCTCTCTCCGCCAGATAATTTTTTTAGCAAGGCCCGTTGGTCAAGGGGTTAAGACACCTCCCTTTCACGGAGGTAACAGGGGTTCGAATCCCCTACGGGTCATATTATGGAGGCTTAGCTCAGCTGGGAGAGCATCTGCCTTACAAGCAGAGGGTCGGGGGTTCGATCCCCTCAGCCTCCACCATATAACTTTATAACGACGCGGGGTGGAGCAGCCCGGTAGCTCGTCGGGCTCATAACCCGAAGGCCGCAGGTTCAAATCCTGCCCCCGCAATTATACTTTCCTTTGAGAAAGTGATCTGGAACCGTGGTGTAGTTGGCCTAACATGCCTGCCTGTCACGCAGGAGATCGCGGGTTCGAATCCCGTCGGTTCCGCCATTTTTTAATTAAATATACACCGTGCCGGTGTAGCTCAACTGGTAGAGCAACTGACTTGTAATCAGTAGGTTGGGGGTTCAAGTCCTCTCGCCGGCACCATTTTTAGTATTTACATCTGAATTTGTGATAGAATGTATATTACAAGTAAAATTGTTAATACTAAGATTCTCTTAGTGGATGAATGGCTTACTCTATGGCGGTCGTGGCGAAGTGGTTAACGCACCGGTTTGTGGATCCGGCATTCGGGGGTTCAATTCCCCTCGATCGCCCCATGATTTTTTAATGGGGATTAGCCAAGCGGTAAGGCAACGGACTTTGACTCCGTCATGCATAGGTTCAAATCCTATATCCCCAGCCATTTCATTACGAGTCATTAGCTCAGTTGGTAGAGCACCTGACTTTTAATCAGGGTGTCGAAGGTTCGAGCCCTTCATGACTCACCATTATATTTTGCGGTCGTGGCGGAATTGGCAGACGCGCACGGTTCAGGTCCGTGTGGGCTAACCCCCGTGGAGGTTCGAGTCCTCTCGACCGCACCATATGTTTTGCGGAAGTGGCTCAGCGGTAGAGCATCGCCTTGCCAAGGCGAGGGTCGCGGGTTCGATTCCCGTCTTCCGCTCCAATATTTGCGCCCTTAGCTCAGCTGGATAGAGCGTTTGACTACGAATCAAAAGGCCGGGAGTTCGAATCTCTCAGGGCGCGCCATTATTCTCATAAGTATCGGGATGTAGCTCAGCTTGGTAGAGCACCTGGTTTGGGACCAGGGGGTCGCATGTTCAAATCGTGTCATCCCGATTTTTTTTATTTGCGGGTGTAGTTCAATGGTAGAACTTTAGCCTTCCAAGCTAATAGCGTGGGTTCGATTCCCATCACCCGCTTCCTAGTAACATATAGAAGAGCCTTTGCTTATAGCGGGGGCTTTTTTTGTGTGTTAAAAAGAATAAGTGTAATCTATTTAAAATAGGGGCAATTGTCATTTGATTAAGGATGAAATCTTTGTTTAAATAAATAGAACAATTCGTATCTGATTAACCGTATTTATTTATAAAGGAGGACAAACAGTAATGAAAAGAGCTCTGGTCATTGGTGGAAGCGGAACATTAGGTAAAGCCGTTGTTGCGAAACTGAGAGATTATTCCGTTGAGGTTATTAAGGCAGGTAGACAATCCGGGGATGTTCAGGTGGATATGACGTCGACAGAGAGTATTACTACCCTTTTTGAAACGGTGAGAAATATTGATTACGTCATTGTGGCGGCGGGCCAGACCCATTATGCGAAACTCGAAGAACTGACACCAGAGAACAATATGATTAGTGTGCAGGGTAAACTGCTTGGACAGGTCAATATCGTATTGATTGGTCAGCACTATATTAACGATAAGGGGAGTTTCACGCTGGTCAGTGGCATTATACAAGACCACCCTATTGAGCAAGGTGCATCAAGTGCTATGGTCAATGGGGCTATTGATTCGTTTGCCAGAGCGGCAGCGTTTGAGTTACCAGGAGGCATTCGTTTGAATTCGGTTAGTCCTAATCTGTTTGTAGAGTCGGCGGAAAAATATAAGGATTTCTTTATTGGATTTAATCCTGTACCTGTAGAGAAAGTGGCTAATACGTTTATCCAGAGTGCACTTGGGATTGAAACAGCCCAAAATTTCAAAATATATTAAAATCCGGACAGTTATATATGATTTTGATGATTACCTATCCCTAATTAATTGTAGAATGAGAAAGGTGTACATGAAGTACATTTAGCTGTTAAGCATGTAGAATGATTTTTCATGAAACTGGACTGAATGAGGCCATTTGGAATATTAAATATAAAGGAGATCCACCGAAAATTCGGTGAATCTCCTTTTGTTTGTTGTGGATGAAATAGAGGTATGTTTACTATTATGGAGCAATTAGCCCAAGAACTTCGAGCATTTCATTACGTTTGAGCGATTCGGCAATGGGGCCGTCAATGAGCCATTTCTTAGCATTGAGGACATAGACATGACCATTTTGAACAGCGGGTAGGCTTTTCCACACTTGGAGTTGCTGGATTTCGTTGAGTTCATCTTTTGTTTTTTGCAATGCTTCAGCTGATCCATCTGAGCTAATGGACACGATAAACAGATAGTCTGCTTTGATGTCAGGCAAAAGCTCTACCGAGATACTGGCATTCATCCGATCCGGATTCTCGGCCTCAAGTTTGGTAACGAGAGCATCGGGAGTGAATCCAACCTCATAACCCGCTCCTACATAACTGGAAGCTGGGAATGGCGTGGATGGAATGGAAGAGAAGAACAAACGCATATCCTTCTCTTCTAGGCGCAGGAATGCAGCTGTAGGTTTGGTCTTGGTGATATCGGCTGCAAGCTTCTGAGCTTCAGTTACTTGATCTTTATTTTTTTGTAAAAGCTGTTCAGCCCGCTCTTCAATATCCAGTGCAGTAGCTACACGCACGATAGATTCCTTCCAATTACGGCGATCATAAGTGATCGTAGGCGCGATCTTCTCGAGTTGTTCGAGAATTTTGGCATCCAAACTGGCATTGGCAATAATGAGGTCCGGATTGGCGCTGACTACAGCTTCAAAATTGACACTTTCATTAATGGGTTCGACAGCCACGCCTTGGGCTTCAAGTTGCTCATTCAGGTAATCTTGCCGGCCAATAGGTGTAGCAAGTACCAGTGGTACCTCCAAGGAGAGGAGAATGTCCTCCATATTAATGGACACAATCCGTTCGGGATGTGCCGGGATTTCTTTGCTGCCACTGGCGCTCTCCACAGTCTTAGTAGCTAATTCAGTGGATGAGTCGCCATCTGTCCCCGCAGCTGATTTTACGCCATCTGCAGATGGCTGCGAAGTGCTTGCAGGTGTCTGTCCACACGCAACAAGTAACATGGCGAGTATGAACAGGATCCCCGTTATTTTGACATAATGCTGTTTGTACATCATAATCCCCCTGTGTTTCTAATGATATTCATTCTCAGTACACTATATATTGTAGCGGTCTCATGTTGGGGGAGACATAGCCTTCTGTGCTATCCGGTCATGGATTAATGTGCTGAGTTCCACCAAAAAGTTTCAGGGTTTCATCGATGATCTGATCATGAGCATATGGTGAATAATCCAACCAAGGCATTTCATCTAGCAGATATACATGTTGGTTCTGCACAGGCATCAAATCTTGCCATAGCTGAGTATGTTGTAGTTTATGCCAACGTTGCTGGGATTCTGAGTCCTGATCCACAATCAGTAACATGCGATCTCCAACCATTTGAGGCAACTCCTGTTCATCCAATGCACGATAGACTTGCCCTGGAAGCAGATCGTGTGAAGGGGACACGCCCAGGTCGTTATATAGAACAGCGCCCCCATTGCGTCGCCCGTAGATTAACAGATGACCCATCATGATATGAATAATGGAGACCGTATCCTTACCGATTAAATGAGTAAGCTGCTCTTTGGCATGGATTACCTTGTCATCATACTGCTCCAACCATTGCTGAGCTTCTTGTTGCTGTCCCACAATGGAGGCAACTTGTACGAAGTGTTCCCGCCAGCTCAATCCTTTCCATGGGATAACGATGGTAGGAGCAATTCGCTGCAGCGTTCTTTTTAACGTATGGGCTTCGTACTCATTACAGAGTATGAGGTCCGGGCTTGCTTGCATCAACAACTCAACGTTGGTTTGCCAGATATGAGGATTCATTCGTTTGCTACGTCCCAGATGATAAGGGATATTCGAGAAAAACAGATTCCTGTGTTGATCCCGTCGGTTATCGATCAATGCCGCATGAGGGATGATCTGCAATGCCAGCAGATGGCCAGTGGTTCCGAAGGAGAGAGCAGCAATTTTACTGCGTTTCTGCCGCTGATAGGTAGAGGGAGACACGCCAACATATTTTTTGAATTTGCGACTAAAGTAAAACTCATCCTGAAAACCAACCTGTGAGGCGATATGTTTGATGGTTTGGCCGGGGACGAGCAGCATCTCTTTGGCTCGGTCCATGCGGATGCTATTCACGTATTCCATGGGACTGATGCCAGTCCGGTTTTTGAATACCCGCGAATAGTGCCATACACTCATGCCTGCCACTCCGGCAAGAACTTCACGAGAAAGATGCTCAGCATATCCAAGCTCCATAAGTTCAAGCGTTTGATCCAAAGCAGAAGTGTGTTCGGAATCTCCTATTGCACTTTCTTTGGGAGGAGCATACACATGGGTCAACAATTCATGCATCAAAGTCTGAATACGAAATGGACGATTTTCTTGAGGTACAGAGATGCATTCATGGAGCTGTGAGGCAATTCTGGTACATTCCTGAAAAAGTTCATGCGGTAACTCATCGGCATACGACGAACGAAGTAATCCTTTTTGGTAAATCTCCATTACAGTAGAGCCGGAAGTAGCTTTATTGATTTCGGAGAGAGGCTTCAACATATCAAAATATATCGCGATGCCCTGTAAAGGATGAACCTCATCCGTTGTATATTCTATCGCTGTTCCTGGCAGGATTAGATACATCTTGCCGAGTGTGGCATGATTCAGCCTATGCCCAATACGGATATCGGCTTCACCGCCAGTACAGATGAGCAGAAGATGTGAGTCCGTTAATACGAATGGGGGAAGAAAAGACGCTTGATCGAGAACTTCGGATGTCTTGAATCTTGCATATAGGTCACGGGTATGGTCACCGTTAGATATCAGTGGAAAGACTTGCAAAGTCACCAGAATCCCTCCTTAACTTGCAATAGTAACATTACATATGATGTGTTTGAGAATAATTATCAATTATCGCATATTGTCATACAAATAAGAAGTCCATATGATAATATGAAATGATATACACAAGAGAAAGCGAAGGGGGTATATAGAATGTGGTTTATACTTGGTTTTATTATCTTAGTTTCGATATTTGGTATTCGCACGACGGGTCGATCTAATAAACTAAAACAGCAGTTCGGATCAAGGTTACATGCAGTAGGGATTCATCAGTCAGGGCTTCCACAAGTTGCGGAAGGCAGGCGGGTGGATGTGCTGTTAGGTAATGGGAACTTATATATTCAAAGTGGTCAGCAAACGTTTGAACTCTCATTAAGAAAAATTGGGAGTGCAGGATATCCAAAAAGAACAGGTAGCTCAAATTCGAGAAATTATCTCGTAATACACTACGAGATGAATGGTAGGGTACGTCCGATAGTATTAAGATTTATGAAGCCTGCGCACGCTAAAGCATTTCTATGGGAAATCGAGGGTCAGCTATTCACGCGAAACTCAAGTGATGGAATTATAAGACTGTAGAAATTCTGATCATTGAACCACGTAACTCTCCACTATAACTTGAATTGATATAGGTTACCGAGTTGGAAAATAGTCATTACATAGTTACTATCATGCAAACCGTTGAGCGAATAATTAGTGGAAATCTCAACTGATGTTAATCGTAGAATTACTTAAATGACAGATGATTTAATTCACTACGCAAAAAAAGACAAGCCCTCTCCTACGATGAACGCAGGAAGAGGAACTTGTCTTTTTAATTAGAGCTTGCGATTAATATCTTTCCAGAATCGTCTGTGTTTTCAAGCCATCAGCCGGAATCAGCCAGTTGTTGTTCTCCAGCAATTGCAGCAGTTGGGTACGCAGCCCGGATACGACTACAGCATCATCGGTTTTGAAAGAAACCTCTACGATATTCTCAATACCTGTACCTGCTGCGTCACGGATCGGCCATACTTCGAGTGTAAGTTCTTGACCATTCCATGTACCTTCATAACGTTGGAATGTGATTGGACCATATGCACGGGATTGCGTAAGTTGTTGTTTACCCCAGTTGGAGGAAGTCCAGTTTTTCAATTTGCCCGGGAGCTTGTCCAGTAACATGTTCAAGGCTTCTTGCTCCGAAGGAAGTTGAACACCTGTTGCTTTGGTATCGACTTTTTTGGTGTTGGAGAAGCTCAAGGTTTGTTTGCCGTATCCCCAATCAATTTCAGCCTCGTAGTTATCATCTGATTTATCAAAACCCTCTTGATTAGCCAGAGTCAGTGCTGCATTGATGTCACCATTGATCACAGGGTAGCGTTTTTTATAGGTCAGTTCATAATTGTTTTTATCATCCTTTTTGCGAAAGCGAACATTCCATCCTTGCTCATCCAGTCCGATCGCATTGGTGTCGAAGTACTCTACGTTAATGTTTTTTGGCGTGGAACTCAGGCCGAGTGTCTGAATCACTTCACTGCGTGGTGTCCCATCTGTATTCAATACAAGTTCCGGCTTGGCCAGAAACTTCACTTCATATGCAGGAACGGCATTGGCAGCAGCTGAAGCCTGGGGTGCTCCCAGAAATGTCATTCCACTTCCCAATGTTACGATGCTCAGCATCAATGAGGCAGTTACCTTTTTCCACTTTTTCAAAACCAATCACTCTCCTAATCTGGATTAACGTACAGACTCACTTTATCGCCCGAATATATGAGAGCGATTAAAGGGAAGTGCACATTGCGTTAACCCTGCATAGATTTGATGAATGGCAAACGATAGTTTATAGCGGATCGGGGCAATCAGCCATGGAAAATGGTGGAGCCGTGACTCACCTCTCGCAGCACTTCTTTGAAGCGGTTTACCTGAACGGAAGGGTGGCGGTCCTTGTTATGTACCGTATAGATATGGCGCGGCGCTTGCTCTCCGGGAATGGGAAGAACTTGAATGAGCCCGTGCTGTTCCTCCCACTGTACCGCCATCCGAGACATGAATGAGACATGCCCCCCGATTAACACGAGCTGTTTAATCGCTTCCAGGGAATCCATCTCCACGGTGCTCCGCAAACGAATGTCATGTTGCGCAAGCCATTGATTGGTTAACCGCCGTGTACTGGATTCATTGCCATGTAAGGCAAAAGGAATCTGTGCGATATGATCAGGTGTTAATGCATCCTTCTGGGCCAACCCATGTTGCGGAGAGCAGATTAATACCAAGTCATCTTCACACAGCGTCTCGGCTTGCAGGGCAGGTCCAACAAACGGCTCGGAAGAGATCACCCCCAGATCAATTTGATGTCGAATTAACATCTCGCGAATAACAGGTGATGGTTTGACGGATAAGACGATACGGATGCCCGGGAATTCCTGCGAAAAGGTATTGAATATGGCAGGCAGCAGATATGTAGCCGGTACATAGCTTGCCCCAATGTGCAGGGTGCCCCGATAGAGACTGTCATATTCCTTTACGACCCGTCGTGCCTCTTGGGTCAGAGCATTGATTTTGACGGAATAATGGAGTAGAGCTTGTCCAGCCTCGGTTAAAAAAGTCTTCCCACTGCGCGATTCGAACAATCGCACGCCCATCTCTTCCTCCAATGACTTCATATGAAATGTAACGGTAGGTTGCTTGATCCCCAGTAACTCGGCCACGCTTGTCATGTGATGATGCTTATCGATCAGCTCAACAATTTGTAGTTTGATCAGATTCAATGTCCCGACTCTCCTCTCACTTCTACTAGCCCAATATATAAGATGATCTAATATTTTTCATAAAGACGGAGAGTACAGAACCAATCTGAAGAAGCGGAGCGTTCGCCTTTATCCCCGGATTTCTACCTTTATAAAGGGAAAATAAGAAATCTGGGGATAACAGCGATCGGAAGATGGTGCTGTAATCGGAGCGACAACATGAAAATTAATTTAGTTCACCTACTATAGATTTAATCTATGAACATCAACAGAATTCATCTAAAAAGTTAATTCCAATTTTACATACAAGACATACAACTCGCGAAAGCGGACGTTAAACTGAGAACAGTGCAAGAGATCAAGTAACAGAAGACAGGCAGGGATGCTTATGAAATTAGAGATGACAGGAATTCAAAAATCATTTAATCAAACACCCGCACTGCTGCCGACAGATCTAACGCTTGAACATGGAAAGTTCACGACACTGCTCGGCCCATCGGGCTGTGGCAAAACAACACTGCTCCGTATGTTGGCCGGGCTGGAACAGCCGGACGCGGGGGAGATTCGTGCAGATGGTCAGTGTATCTACTCTGCGGCTAAGCGGATTGATATACCAACACACAAGCGTAATCTGGGCATGGTGTTTCAGGATTTTGCATTATGGCCGCATATGACCGTATACGAAAATGTAGCGTTTGGCCTGAAGGCCGGAAAACAGAAATCTGATCTGCGGCAAAAGGTGAACGAAGCACTTGGCATGGTTCGCCTGCAAGGCATGGAAGATCGATATCCTCATCAGCTGTCTGGTGGACAGCAGCAACGGGTTGCTTTTGCCAGAGCCGTAGCGGTCAGACCTGGTGTGATCCTGTTCGATGAGCCACTAAGTGCATTGGATGCTGTACTCCGGGAAGAGATGCGGATTGAGATGATGTCCTTGGTACGGGATATGGGACTGACTGCGCTGTATGTCACACATGATCAGATTGAGGCGATGTCGATGTCGGATGAGATTGTGGTGATGCAGAAGGGGCGGATATTGCAAAAAGGAAGTCCGGAGACGATCTACTCAGCACCAAGTGATCCATATGTCGCTTCGTTTATCGGAAAGTCCAACTGGCTCACGCCTAATCAATCGATGGTGCGACCAGAGCATGTCACTTGGAACAAAACAGGTCATGACGATCTGTGTTATCCGGGGACGGTACTTAGTGTCAGCTATGTAGGCGAGCGTTATGAAGTACGAGTGCAGATGGAAGGGCTTGGCGTATGGACAGCCTATATGAACCAAAGGGTGCGCGTAGGGGAGCGTGTGCAGCTCTATGTAACCCCTGAGCGGATATGCCGAATGGACGGTTATGACCACCCGAGTATGAAGCAAAACGAAGCGATCGCAGTGGCATATTAAATTGTTGAACGAGCACGCAGTTGGAAGCAGGAGTACACATTTTATAAGAAACCAGGGGAGATGGACGAATATGTTGGGTATGAAAACACGGAAAAAGAGCGCAATGCTGTTATTAACAGCGGTAATGAGTATCAGTTTGTTCGGATGTAGCACAGGGAACTCGACCACAGGCAACGCGGTACAACCCGCGGGTGAAGGAAACACGGCAGCAGCGGCGGAAACAACGAAACCGGCTGGCGGCAAGTTGGTTTTGTATAGTGCTGGCCCACAGAAACTGGCGGATAACATCGTGAGCGGATTTACGGACAAAACGGGGATTGAAGTCGAGATGTTCCAGGGAACGACAGGAAAAATTCTGGCTCGTATGGAAGCTGAGAAATCCAATCCGGTGGCAGACGTTGTGATCCTGGCTTCTTTACCTTCCGCACAGGCTCTGAAAGCCGATGGACTGACTATGCCTTACCCGGACGCAGCCAATGCAGACAAGCTGAACAAGGACTGGTCGGATGCAGAGGGCAACTATTTTAGCAGCAGTGCTTCCGCACTGGGGATTGTGTATAACACCAAACTGGTATCTACACCACCAACAAGTTGGGCAGAGCTGGCTACGCCTGCGTGGAAAGATGCAGTAAACATTCCCGACCCTACATTATCAGGTTCAGCACTCGACTTCATCACAGGATACCTGAGTGCGAATGGTGAAAAAGGATGGGATCTGTTGAGTGCCTATAAAGCCAATGGTGTAGCGATGGCAGGTGCCAATCAGGAAGCACTTGATCCGGTCATTACGGGGGCCAAAAGCATCGTAGCAGCAGGTGTGGACTACATGGCGTATTCCTCTAAAGCAAAAGGTGAACCACTGGATATCGTATACCCTGAGGAAGGCACTGTAATCAGCCCAAGACCAGCAGCGATTCTGAAATCCAGTCCGAATGTAGAGAATGCCAAAGCATTCATTGACTACCTGTTGTCCGATGAAGCACAGAAGCTCGTTGCAGATGCTTATCTGATTCCGGGCCGCGAAGACATTGAAGCGACCAACCGTGCCAATGTGAAGGATATTCCACAACTTAAAGTGGATTGGAACTGGATGAGCGAACATGGCGAAGAGACAGCGGCGCGTTTTTCCGAGAATTTTAAGTAATAGGATAGAGACAACTAGGCAAAAGGAATACCTGCTGTCTGTGGAAAGTCATGTGAGGTGAACGTAGTGAAACCTGTTGTAATGGACAACAACCGAATTTTTCGGAGAGTGGGCGTGATTCTGGCCCTCTTTCTGCTGACCATAAGCATTGGCGTGCCGCTCTTGCTGATCTTCTGGCAAAGTGTGTATCCGGACGGACAATGGGACTGGATGGCACCGATTCGCACGATTACCGGTCATCATCTATCCGGTGTGTTGCTGAATTCCGTCTGGCTTGGCATCTGCGTTGTAGCGGTAACCACACTGCTGGCGCTACCGCTGGCCTGGATGATGGCGAAGACTCGGATGGGCGAGCATCGCTGGGTCAATGTAATCCTGATGATTCCGTTCATGACCCCGCCGTATATCGGCTCGATGGGCTGGATTCTGTTTATGCAAAAAGGGGGATATCTCCAGCAATGGGTGCCTTCATCTGCGGGCTGGAGTGAGCTGTTCTTCAGCTTCTGGGGCATGGTGCTCATCATGAGCTTGCACCTGTTCCCGTTCCTGTATCTGCTGCTTCGAGATGCGTTGATCCGCATCGGTGGCAATCTGGAAGAAGCGGGAGCCGTGCACGGTGCACGTGCAGGATACCGTTTCAGACGCATTATTTTACCCTTATTGTTGTCGTCTTACGGCATGGGAATCATGCTGGTCTTTGTCAAAACGATTGCGGAATTCGGAACACCCGCAACCTTCGGGCGCAAGATTGGCTATTATGTCATGACCTCCGAAATTCATAAGTACATCTCCAGTTGGCCGATTGACTTCGGCAAGGCAACTTCGCTGGCATCGGTGCTGTTGTCCGTCTGTCTGGTGATGTGGTATATGCAGTCTGCCATGAGCCGGAAGTTCACGTATCGTCTGGTTGGTGGCAAAGGGCAACGTTCAAAGCGATATTCTCTTCGTGGCGGAGCAGGATGGTTGTGCGGGGTGTATCTTGCAATCCTGTTGATCCTGTCGATAGGTATTCCGTATTTCTCCATCATCGCCGCTTCGACCATGAAGTTACGGGGATCGGGAATTGCTTTTGATAATCTGACCTTGGATCATTATAAGGAGCTGTTATCTTGGGGATCGGTGAGTATGAAGGCCATCGGGAACAGTCTCGGTCTATCCCTCGCGGCTTCAACTGTTGCTGTTATTATCGGAACCGGATTTGCACTCGCGATCGGCAGATCATCTTCATTCATGCAGCGAGTGATTGACCTGTTCAGTCTGTTGCCTAATACGGTGCCCGGCATCGTGATGGTCGTGGGTCTGATTCTCTTCTGGAACTCACCCTGGATGCCTGTCACGTTGTATAACACCTACGGCATGGTTGTGCTCACGTACGTTGTTCTCTTCTTGCCTTACACCGTGCAGTATGTAAAATCGAGCTTTACCCAGATTGACGGAACATTGTTCCAGGCTGGGCAAGTATTTGGCGGGAAACCGCTGTATATTTTGCGGCGTATCCTGATTCCGCTGATCCTACCCGGCATGCTGGCGGGCTGGATGATGACCTTTACGATTGCTACCCGGGAGCTGGTAGGTTCGTTGTTGATTCTTCCGCCGTCGATGCAGACGTCGGCTACGTATATTTTTGCCCAGTTTGAGCAAGGTCAGGTATCCCTTGGCATGGCGATGGCCGTGGTGACTGTAGGTATGACGGTGCTGATGCTGCTTGGAATCGAACTGCTGAATTCAAAGAGAAAGTGGAATGCATCATGATCAAACTTAACGTATGGGGCGGTGCAGGGGAACATGGACGTTCCGCCTATCTCCTGAGTGGCAGCAATGTTCGCCTTTTGCTGGATTGTGGTGTGAAAAAAGAAGGTACGGGCGAGTATCCGCTGATTGACCCGAAGATCGTCCCGCAACTGGATGTGGTCCTGTTGTCCCACGCCCATGAGGATCATTCGGTCGCCATCCCTTTGCTTTATAAGATGGGCTACCAGGGTGAAGTGTGGACGACGAGGGAGACGAGGGCGCAGCTGCGTACGTATTTTGCCAACTGGCGTAGGTTTGTAGAGCGTGTAGGCGAGAAACTCCCTTATGATGAAGCAGATGAGCGAGCTATTCGTTATCGGTATCTGGAAGATGAGGTCGTATCCCAAACCTGGTTCGAACCTTTTCCCGAAGTAAAAGTGATGTGGGGCCGGAGTGGACATCTGGCTGGATCGGTGTGGTTTGGACTTGAAATAGAAGCGAAGCGGATTTTCTATTCCGGAGACTACACGTCCGAATCGATGCTTTTACAGGAGGATTGTCCAGCGGAGGCGTTCTCACGGGAAAACATGATTCGTGAGAATCCTGTGTCCGATGCTCCGAGCAGTGAACAGTGGGGCGCGGAGGAACTAATTGCTATAAACAGTGGGCAAAAGGCTGGAGAACTCATAACGTCACCAGATCAGACATCTGTTGCATCAGAAGCGTCGTCAAGAACACTCGTATCCATGGAGATACCCATGAAGCAGGGAAATTTCACATCCAACGGAGCAGATGGAGTAGGCAGAGAAAACGTAGCAGGCAGAGCAAGCGGAGCAGATAGAGCAGCAGTATCTTCCGTCGGGCTGGTAGATCTGGCGATCGTTGATGCGGCCTACGGTACGGACCAAGATACACAGGCTTACAAACTGGAACAGCTGGAACGAGCCATTCGCCAGACGATTGCTCAAGGTGGAAAGGTGCTCTTACCTATGCCTGTCGTAGGGCGTGGACAGGAGATCATACTGTGGGCACAGCAACAATTCCCGGCTATCCCAATTGTAGTGGAACAAGGGCTGGTGGACGGCATGAAACAGCTTATGCATGTTCCGTATTGGTTGAGGGAGAAGGGAGAGCATGTCATCGGAAGTTCGTTGAAAGACAAAATTGATTGCTTTCTGACAGGACGAGGATGGGATCTGCCTACAACTACCCAAGAGCGGGAACAACTGTTGGAACATCATGCTGCTTCGCTATGGTTTATTCCGGACGGCATGATGCAGTCCTCGCTTGCCCGTTGGTATTATAGTCAATTATCGGACAGGGAGGAGAATCTGATTCTGCTCACCGGGCATGTTGCTCATGGTACATTTGCTGATAAGTTGCTACGGGTTCCTGACAAGTATGGAGTGTGTGATGTGCGGAAAATACGCTATAAAGTGCATCAGGGCTGGAAGGATGTTGAACGGATGCTGCATCAGGTTCCAGCAAGGCATACGGTCCTTGTGCATGCTGACCGGGCAGAGACGGACAGATTAAAAGAAGGATTGCTCAGAAATAGCCCGTCACCGGGAACAGTTATACATTCACTGTCTGCTGGTGACGAGCTATATGTGTGAATTGTGCATGAATCGAATTGATGCGTCAGATTGGAACGTCCATAGGGACGTTCTTTTTCCATTGTTGTCTGATCAGTTAGGGTTCGCGATGAATGGGGTGCTCCAGTTCGGCATGACCCATCAAACTATCAACGGCTTCACCATCCACCAGTATATCCAGGCTCTTCACTTCATCAAATTGAAACATCGTTGTTGTTAAAGCTTCCAATGCGAGCAATTCTCCACTGGTACCAAGACTGGCTTCAGCGGGGATATGAACATCCAGAGTTACCGTACCCTCAGCATATTGGATAGAGAGCAATTCCACCTGCTCCCAGAGGGAAACAAGCTCTGAATCGGTGTTTGTTTGCAACGCTGCAAATGTTTTTTCGTATTTTTCGGAATCATCCTTGTATTCAATTTCCTGTTCTGTTTTCTCTAGCTCAAGTACCTGAGAGTCTGCCAAATATACATCGACGACTTGTATATTCATTGTGCCCAGATCCACCTCCGTTTCGGATGGGTTTGGTGCCTGCACCTGTCCTCCCTGAACAGCAGGTTCATTTGAACCGGGTTCGCTCACTGGCTTCTGGGCACATCCAACTCCGATAAGGATCAAGCATGATAATATAAGTGCACAACCTAACTTCTTATTCAAAGAATCACTTCCTTTATCTGATTTATTTGATGATTTACAGGCCCAAATACTCCTTGATTCCATCGGCTATCGCTTGAGCGGCTTTCATCTGAACAACTTCGGACGACATCAGTTCTTCATCGAGTACATTACTCAAGAATCCCACTTCCAAAAGCACTGCAGGCATGGTCGTGTCTCGGATCACTTCCAAGTTGCCATTTTTCACACCACGATCTCTGAGACCCATGGCTTTCACCAAACGTTGATGAATGATAGTGGCTAATTCCTTACTATTACTGCGTTGATAATAATATGTCTCCGTACCTGTGGCTAGAGGGGCGGACTTCACGCTATTGCCATGGATAGATACGAATACATCCGCATTTAATTGATTGGCGAGTTTAACTCGCTCAGGGCGGGTCGGATAGGTATCACCTTCACGAGTCATCACCAATTCGATATTAGGTTCATTGAGCAGCAGGGCTTGTACTTTGTGAGCTATTGCCAGATTGTATTCCTTTTCGGGTTTGTTCGTGATGCTGATCGTCCCTGGATCACTGCCACCGTGTCCTGGATCGATGACCACAACCTTGCGTCCTGAGTCGCCTGCTGGAGTGACTGGAGCAGGTGTGACATTGTCACCCGCAACATTCAGATCAATAATCAGTTTGTCGGCAATCACATTGTGGCTGTACTGGACATTCTTCACATTATTCATTTCTACGACAATGCGAACTTGTGCCGGTTCTCGTTTGAACAGTGAATATCTCACTTCTGTCACATTGGGATAACCGCTCACATCCAACTTGCCATTGAGTCCTTGATCCAGCGGCTGGGAGATATCACCAAAGGTGGCTCCGGGCAGGTCCACAACCAGACGATCAGGGTACTTGAGGGTCGTTACTACCGGCTGAACGGCCCCATCGGTGGATAAAACGAGCTGATTGTTGGCAAATTGGATATCGGTAACCTGGGCGTTAGACGTTGAAGGCCCTTTTCCAGAACTGTTGCCTGGATCGATAGCAGGTTCCTTACTGGTGTTTGTTAAGTATACGATCTTGTCTTGATTATTCCATCTTACCTTAAGCCCCATTTGTTCACTGACAAATCGAATGGGCACCACCAGCGTTTTATTCAAAATCTGCGGTGCTGTGTTCAAAGTGACTTGTTTGTCAGCAACCATGGCTTGCTTTTGGTCGACGCTTAGGGAAATCGTCTGTTGATCTTGCTGAATTTTTACAGTGCGTGCTTGCTGGTTCCAATCGACTTTGAATTTCAAATTTTCGGCAACGACACGAATCGGGATCATCACGTTTTTATTGATAATCGTCACCTGTACATCACTTGGGAGGACTAATTGCTCTCCATCCATAAAAATTTTCGACGTGCTTGCAGCGGCATTTCCCTGATTAGGGAGCAAAAAGAGTAAGAACAGACTCAAAAACAGTAGTAAAATGGTTTTCTTCATTATGCACCTCGACTAGTATTAGATCTTTATCTCACTTCCAAAATATACCTACATAGTATAAACGGTAAAAATGTAAAAATGTTTCTCTTCTGATGTCTATTTATCAATTGATGGAAGAAAACATGATGTGTGATCGCAAATGGGATGAATATCTCTCTTTTTATTTTCAATGATGTAATTAAATTTCATATAATGTTTGACTTGTGAAATTTAATATCATATACTGGGTGAAATTATGGCAGGATGATGTGTTCATCGGGTCTTGCAGGAGGTTGGAAGTGGATGGATACAGGCAGCTATCCGATGTGGGAGAAGTATCGTTTGAAGCAGGAGCATCTGGTCATCGGACTAATGTCAGGAACGTCACTTGATGGAACTGACGGGGCACTGGTGCGTATTCAAACCGATATGAGCGGGGTATTACAGCAGATCGAGCTGGTTGATTTCGTCTGTGTGCCGTATTCGAATGGATTGAGAGACGTACTGATTCGGTTATGTTCACCGGGGACGGCGCGTGTCGACGAGCTGACAGCCGCGCATTTTGGTGTATCAGAGTGGTATGCGCATAGCGTTACGGAACTGATGCGGTCTGCCGGTATTTCAACGCAGCAGGTGGATGTGATTAGCATGCATGGACAGACGGTATGGCATGCTCCTGTAGCCTCTGCATTTCCAGGGCCAACGGGAGCCAGTATTGATGTGGTATCGACATTGCAGATCGGTGAATGTGCTGTCGTTCGAGAACGGACAGGGCTGCCAGTGATTGGTAACCTACGAGCAAGGGATATGGCGGCTGGTGGGGAAGGTGCCCCGCTTACGCCTTATGCGGATGCTCTGATGTTCCGCAGCCCGACGGAAGGACGGCTGGTGCAGAATATCGGCGGCATTGGCAATGTGACGGTGCTTCCCTCCGAGTCATCTACCGAAGGTATTTCGGCATTTGATACGGGACCGGGTAATATGGTGATGGACGCCATTGTGCGGCAGGCAACGGATGGGCGGCAGCATTATGATCCGAATGGAAGTATTGCGGCACAGGGGAAGGTCGATCAGGGTCTGGTAGAACTGTGTTTGGAGGATGAGTACTTCAAAAGACTTCCGCCGAAAAGTACCGGGCGAGAAGTATATGGAGCCGCATATGCAGTGAGACTGATGGAGATGGCCGCAGCGCGTTCCTTAACGCTTGAAGATACGCTGGCTACTGCCACCTGTCTGACCGCGGAGACCATCGTGCGCGCAGTAAAGGATTTTATCCTGCCCAAGGTGCAAATATCGGCCATGCTTGCGTGCGGTGGTGGCACTTCCAATGCCACGTTGATGGAGATGATCCGTCAGAGACTACCGAAAGATATCCGTTTGGAACGAACAGCAGATTATGGCGTACCTGATGATGCTCGGGAAGCCATTGGATTTGCTCTACTTGGCCATGAGGCACTAATGGGAAGAACCAATACACTTCCGGCCGTAACCGGCGCGAAACACGCCGTAATCTCAGGCAATCTCACACTTTAGTGAGGCCTGACTTTTAATATGAGTTCAGTTATGGAAGGGCGAGGAATTCGATTAGACGTGAGTGGAATTATAAGATAAAATGCTTGTACATGAATGCAGTACGGAAAGGAGGAGCGAATGGAAGGCATGAAAGGTGGACTTGTACGTTTACGCGCATTAATGGATGACTTAACTCCGTCCGAACGGAAGATCGGAGCTTATATTCTCGATCACCCGCAAGAAACTGTTCAATCCTCGGTGGCCCAGTTGTCTGAACGGAGTGGAGGCAGCCCAGCTGCCATTATCCGTCTTTGCAAATCACTGGGTGTAACGGGTTTTCAGGAGCTGAAGCTGAAGATTGCCGGAGATTTGCAGACGAGTGAGCCATATCAATATACGGAGATTCGTCCCCAGGACTCCATGGAGAGCATTATTCAGCATGTGTCCGCAAACAATATTCAGTCGGTGAAGGATACGGTTCATATTCTGGACCCACGTCTGGTGGAAAAAGCCGTGGACGTGCTTCATCAGGCAAACCGGATCTTTTTCTATGGAGTAGGGGCCTCCAACCTGATTGCGCTGGATGCACATTACAAGTTCATGCGAATCAATCGCACAAGCTTTTCGTTCGCCGATCCGCATATGCAGATTTCGTCCGCAACGACGCTTCGTGAAGATGATGCGGTGGTATGTATCTCGTATTCAGGGGAGACTTCAAACGTAATCTCCTGTCTCAAGCATGCTCATGATGGCGGTGCAGCGACAATCAGCATTACCAAGTGGGGCAGCAATACACTCAGTAGTATGGCGGATGTGCCTCTGATGATTACTTCCACCGAAAGTGATATTCGGAGCGGAGCCACATCGTCACGGATTGCTCAGTTGAACGTGATCGACATTTTGTATCTGGCGATTGCCAGTCGGGATTACAACCAGTCGGTGGAGTATTTGGAGAAGAGCCGACAGGCTATTCTGGAGCACAAGTGAAGTAGAACCATATGAATCCCTTTCTGTTTATGCAGGAGGGGATTTTTTGACGGATTATATCCGCTTTTAGAATAAAAAAATAAAAAAAAGAGCCCAGACTAATGTTGGGCTCCTCTCTTTCAACCTCTAATAATACCCCTTGTACGGCTCAGGAAGGCCCCGCAATGGCGCTGCGGACAAATCCGTCAGCCAGATCAAGCCTGTGTTGGGCTTCAGTTGCGTCCACGCCTGCCATCAGCATGACGATTGCCGTTTTTACATGACCGTCTGCACCGGTAAAAGCCTCTTCAATATCTGCTTCATTTGCTCCGGTTGCCAGATGTATCATGCGTTTGGCCCGATGGACAAGCTTCTCGTTCGAAGGGTTCAGATCGACCATGAAATTACGGTAAACCTTGCCCAGACGAATCATGGCGGTAGTGGTGAGCATGTTCAGAATCATTTTCTGGGCGCTGCCTGCCTTCATACGTGTTGAACCCATGACAACCTCTGGGCCGACAACAGCCTCAATGCTTACATCAGCCAACAGGGTCATCGGCGCGCCTGCATTATTGCTCAGGCTGATCACCGTAGCCCCGATCTCCTTGGCGTGTCTCATCGCACCCAGCACATACGGCGTTCGTCCACTGGCTGCAATGCCAACCACGACATCGTTTTTGTCTAAGCCCTGTTCATCAAGGTCCGCAGCTCCCAACTCCTGACTATCTTCAGCACCTTCAACCGGATCCTTCACTGCCCGGAATCCCCCTGCAATAATACCCTGCACCATGGAGGGCGGGGTTCCGTAGGTAGGCGGGCATTCCGAAGCGTCAAGTATTCCTAATCGTCCACTGGTACCTGCGCCTACATAAAAAAGCCTGCCGCCAGAATGAAACGCCTCCAAGATCCGATCCGCAGCTTGAGCAATGACCGGAATCAGGGGCTGAATGAGCTCCGCAATCCGTTGATCTTCCTTATTAATGAGCCTCATAATTTCTGCCGAAGGCAATTCATCTATATGATCCGTTAGTGGATTGGGTTGTTCTGTTATTAGTGAATTCAGCATGTGATTCATCCGTATGGCCTCCTTCTCTCTTTTAAAATGATTCATTCAGGGAACAGCGTTTTCTTGCCAGTTGTGCTGCGCCAACCGCTGGAGCGGGGGCATCTTCACGATATACAAAGTCCAACTCTCCATAATATCCCGATAACTTCTGGATAAATGTATTTCGGAAAAGTGTAGCGTATCGAAACATTGATCCGGACAGGACAACCGGAGTGGATGCAAATTCGGGATGACGGGCAATCAGCGCCTTGGCGGTATCCACCAATTGCGAGGCTTCGTCGATGATCAGTACCCGGGCGGCCTCATCTCCGAGTTCAGCTGCTTCTATAGCAAGGCGGGCGATGGATGCGGTCTCGGTTTTGCCCCAATCCGTCTGATACACCCGTGTCTTTAGCTCCGATATATCCCGAAGGTTCAGTTTCTTTAGAAGAAGCAGGGTTAAACGGGTTGGAGGAAGAACACCGTCATAACTCTGCATAACCACTTGGAGTGCACGCTGCCCAATACGATAGCCACTCCCCTCATCTCCGAGCAGGTGACCCCAGCCACCTGCACGGTATCGCTCTCCTTCCCGCGTAAATCCGTACACGATGGAACCTGTTCCAGAGATACACAATACACCGTGAGTATGTCCAAGAGAGGCCATCAGAGCATTCTCTCCTTCGGATACAACCCAGACTGGACAACCTTCAGATGCCTGTCGATTACGACTCTTCATATAGTTATTTACTGCTTCGGTTATAAGTTGCCGTTCTTGGATCGTATCTACACCTGACATACCAAGGCATATACCCTCACAATTTGTCGATAAATCACGTATTAGATTAAATAGCTGTTCCAGCACTCGTTGCAGTTCGGAAATGGCCTGTTCAGTTGATACGCTGTGAGGATTCGTGGGACCGCCGCTGAGTCGGGCGAGAATTTCACCAGATTCAGAAATGATTGCTGCATCAGTATTGGTACCGCCTCCATCTACGCCTACAAACACTCGCAAAGTGGCTCACCTCGCTTGCTTGGGTTTTCTTTTTACATAGTATAGTTGCATGAAAAGAAAAAGTAAAATTAAATTTTATAATAAAAAATAATGTTGAATTTTTATTTTACAACTCATATAATGAATTCAATCTACAATTTTGGAAGGAATTAATACTGTTAATGTCAATTAAGTTGACGTTAATATTGCATTTAAGAGATTTTGCCTGCGACTGACAGGCCCAATCTACAGGGGAGGTGCTTTTCCTTACTGCCGCGGTATAGGTGGATGGCGTTTGGAGGCCGAACGATCACAAAGGGGTAGCATGGTTAGGCAATGAAAGAATCGGATGATGACATGCAAAGGAGATGAAGGGATGAAAAAGAAGGGTCTGGTATGGGCAATGTTGTTGATGATGGTTTTGGTTACTGCCTGTGGGAATAGCGGAGGTGCTGCTTCGGATGACCCGAATGCCGATGATACGGTAACGGTATGGACCTATCCTGTACATGGCACATATGAAGATGAACTGAAGGATCTAATCTCTGATTTCAATAAAGAACACCCAAACATTACCGTGAAGACGGAAATGCTCTCCTGGGCGGAAGGGCCCAAAAAATTCGATGTCGCTCTGAACGCGGGTAACCCGCCGGATCTTTACTTTCATAGTGTAGACGGCACATATGTGAATACGGGATTGGCACTCGAGCTGGACAGCTACCTGACACCTGAGATCAAGGACGACTACCTGCCGGGTACGCTGGATTTAGGCCAGATTCAGGGGAAACAGTACGGACTACCGTTGTATCAATTCCAATGGGCATGGGGTGGTAACAAACGCATTCTGGAGGAAGCGGGCATTGATTGGAAGTCCATTCAACAAAATGGCTGGACCTGGTCCGAATTCAACGATGCTGCTGCCAAGCTGACCAAAACGCTGGATGGCGGGGCTAAGCAATATGCACTGGTTACCGACGGAACCTCGCTTGACTTCATTGAAATGCTGTCCCGGAACAACGGCATGATTGATGTTCTTGATAAAGACGGCACATTCCAATGGAATGATGGTCGCATTCTGGATACCCTCTCTTTTATCGAAAACCTGATGGATCAAGGGTATATGCCGAAGGAAACGGCGGCTCTTGCTCCAGCAAAACGGACGGATATGTTCTACGCGGGGGAAACGGCGATCATCTCCAAAGCGATTCCTTATTATGATGTGATGATTCAGAACCGCAATAAGGACATCGATGATGGCAAGGTGCAGGGAGAGAAGATTGATTTTGTCCTGTTGCCTGTACCGCATAATGATGATCAACCTGCGGCCACAACGATGGGTGGCGAAGGGTATGTAGCCTTCAAACAGAAGAAGGACAAAGGCGAACAGCATGCCAAAAATACGTTCCTGGTCATGGAGGCGCTCAGTGGTGCCAAAGCAGGGAACTCGGCCAATGAACTGGCGCTTCCATTCGTAAGACAGTCCCAGGTAGAACTGTTTAAAGGGAAAGAACTTGGGCAAGCGGATAATCTGGCTGCTGCAAAAGTCATGGCAGAGAATATCGCGATGCCGGTTGTACTTGAACTGGATATCGATAAAGCATCCCAGCAAAAACAATTCAAGGAACAGGTTGTGAAGCCAAACATCCAGGCGCTGTTCTCGGGTGAGAAAACACCGGAGCAGATCGCAGAAGACTTCAAGAACAAAGGCCAGCAGATGTTTGGACAATAACTCGGACAATCAAACATAACGTAAAACCACACTGATTAGGAGAGGAGGATTCGCCATGCAGACCGCCCTTGCGCCAAAACCGTCAGTGCCCCGGACTTCCCGGGTTGCCCGGTTTTGGCGAGACTACGGGTGGGCGTATTTGTTTGTTTTGGCGCCTGTCCTGCTGTTTCTCATTTTCACACTGTATCCTGTTCTGACGGCTCTTGTGATGAGCTTCCAGAAATACAACATTATGAACTCAACGTGGGTTGGATTGGATAACTACGAGCGACTGGTGAAGGATGAGACGTTCTGGAAGTCGATTAAAAATACGGTCATCTTCACCGTAGGCACAGTCCCGGTCAATATTCTCATTACATTTGTACTGTCCTATTTCATCTATCAAATGAAAAGCAAATGGCAGACATTTTTCAAAGCTACCATGTATCTGCCTGCGGTAGCCTCCGGGGTGACCATCTCCATTGTATGGCTGGCGATCTTTGACCCGACGGATTCAGGACTGTTCAACCGTTTCCTCGGTCTGTTCGGCCTTGACCCGGTAATCTGGCTGGGCCAGTCGGGAACGGCACTCTTTTCCCTCATTCTAATGAACTGGCTTGGATCGCACGGAGCGGGCATTATTCTGTATCTGGCAGCCATGGGTGGTATTCCGAAATCGCTGTACGAGGCGGCGGATATTGATCATGCCAGCGGCTGGACCCAGTTCAGCAAGATTACATGGCCGCTGCTCAAACCAACGACGCTGTATCTGCTCGTCACGGGTGTTATTACATCCTTCCAGGTGTTTATCTCTGTATATCTGATGACACAGGGTGGACCAAACTTTGCGACAACTACAATCGCTTATCTGATCTATGAGACGGCATTTAAGTTCTATGAGTTCGGATTGGCTTCGGCTCAGTCGTTTGTACTGGCGATTATCATCATTGTCATCTCCGTCATACAGTTCAAATATTTCTCCAGCGATATTGAGTATTAGAGGTAGTTCAAAACACGTACTATTAGGGCACGTTGCATTAAGCATCCGGGGGTGAATGAAATCCATGAAATCAACACAGAAAAAGATCCTGCTCGTTGTTGCATCCATTCTGCTGGTGGTCTGGGCGCTGGTGACGGTCATTCCGATGTATTGGATGCTCGTTGGTTCGGTGCAGGATAGTGCGATGTCGGCTTCGTTTAAACCACAGATGATTCCGGAGCAGTTGTCGTTATCACCATATGAGCGCTTTTTTGCCAAAACCGATGCCTGGCGCTGGCTGTACAATTCGCTGCTCATCTCGATCATTCTGACCGTAACAAATGTATTCTTCGCCTCCCTGGCGGGATATGCGTTTGCCAAACTGAAGTTTCCGGGTAGTCAGGCGGTATTCTGGACCTTGCTTGGGACCATGATGATTCCGGCACAGGTGACACTGATTCCTTTGTACATTCTGATGGTCAACGTGTTTGACCTGGGAGATACGTATACGGCCATTATTCTGCCTGCTGCCGTTAGTGTGGGCAACATTTTCTTGATGAAACAGTTCATGTCTACGCTGCCTACATCTCTGATCCATGCGGCACGTATCGATGCATGTAGTGAATTCGGTATCTTCTGGAAAGTCATTCTGCCGATGGCAAAGCCGGGAATCGCGGTGCTGGCGATATTCACGTTTGTGGCTTCGTGGAATGAATTCTTCTGGCCGTTCCTCATTACCAATTCCAACGAGATGCGTACCATTCAGGTGGGGCTGGCATCATTCGTATTTGCCGAATCAACGGACTTCGGCGCAATGATGGCAGGGGCAACAATAGGTGCGCTGCCCATGATCATTCTGTTTTTCTCACTGCAACGTTATTTCCTACAAGGCATTACGATTGGTGCAGTTAAAGGTTAACTGTTAGTTCAGGACAAGCGACAACGTAAAGGGGGATCTACCTATGGCACGCGTGGAGTTTCGCCAAGTGCGCAAAGAATTCAAAGACGATCATAAAGGAACGTTCACGGCTGTGGCCGGCTCGGACTTTGTTATAGAAGATAAGGAATTCGTAGTGTTTGTGGGTCCTTCGGGCTGTGGCAAGACAACGTCACTGCGGATGATTGCCGGACTTGAAAAGCAAACGAGCGGTGATATTGTGATCGGTGACCGGCTTGTTAACGATCTGCATCCGAAGGATCGCGATATTGCGATGGTGTTTCAGGATTATGCACTCTATCCGCATATGACCATCCGCGAGAATCTTTCCTTTGGCCTGAAAAATCTGAAAAAGCCAAAGTCCTATATTGATGAACAGGTGCAGAATGCGGCCTCCATTCTGGGACTGGAAGCGATGCTGGAGCGCAAACCACGCGAGCTGTCTGGTGGTCAGCGCCAGCGTGTTGCGGTAGGACGGGCGATCGTCCGTGATCCGCAAGTGTTTTTATTCGACGAACCACTGTCCAATCTGGATGCCAAGTTGCGGGTACAGATGCGGGTGGAGTTGGGTGAGCTGCATAAACGTCTCGGTGCCACGATTGTGTACGTGACGCATGATCAGGTAGAAGCCATGACACTTGGGGAACGCATCGTGGTCATGAATCATGGAGATATTCAGCAGGTGGCTTCACCAAAAGAACTGTATGCGAGTCCGCGGAATATGTTTGTTGCCGGATTTATCGGTTCCCCGGCGATGAACTTCATTGATGCCCGGATTGAAGGCACGCAGGTTGTCGTGGACGGTGCATCATTCACCTTGCCAGCAGATGTACTCGCTCGTCTTCAGAGTCATCAAGGCAAGCCGGTGATTATGGGTCTGCGTCCAGAGCATATTTTTGGAGATGATGTCGCTCCGAATATCCCGACAGACCACATGCTGCAGGCGCGGGTTCAGGTTGTAGAACATCTGGGCTCCGAGAATTTGGTATATTTCCATTCCGGTGCCCGTACTGTTACGGCCAAGGTCCACCCGGAAACACATGCTTATGTAGGAATGGACAAAAAGTTTGTGCTGGACTTGCGTAAGGCACACTTTTTTGATCCAGAAACGGAGCTTGCGATCGGACGGGAGTAGGCGGGGCTGTTCTAAAAGCAATGAGCGTGAATCTGTACTATTCTTTGCTCGTTATCATTTGGTTTTAAGGAACCTTACACACGTTATTGGCTCCCATTTGTACCGGTTTGAAATGTAACGAATCACAGAGACTTTATTTACTCGAAGATGTTGTTTTTTAGGCTCTGACGCCTTATTTGTACCGAAATAACGGCACTGAAGTTCGTTACAATTGGGATGCCTCGAAAATCCGTCGTTTAAGGTGCGGTAGATTCGTTAGCACGTTACAAGTTTGGTACAACATACTGACCGGTGGTGCGGCCAAGCCAACCCAAATGGGAGCCCTTTTAAGACAGCTCTTGTGGGCGAACGCTTCGCTTCTCCAGATTTGTTCTGTTTTCTCCGTTATCGTGTAAAATGTTTAGCTCAACTTATATAGAAGGGAGAATAAAAATGCGTAAGCTGAGTGAAGTATTGATCAAGTCGGGTGCGGAAATCTATCGGGATATTATTCCGGTGGCCTTGTACAGTGTCGTTAGTTCCATCCTATTGGTTCCCATTCTGATGTTTGCTCCGCTGCCGATCGCTATACTGCTCCTAGCCTTGATATATATGCCCATCCTGTTCGGTGTTTGTTATGCCGTGCATCACAGATTGGAACGTAAGCAACGGCGCAATGGACTTAAGGATATTTGGATCGGAACGTTGAAGGGAATAATCCCGGGAGGATCGGTGGGTGTGCTTTTCACAGTGCTTGGTTTCATTCTATGGTCAACCTGGTGGTATTACGGTGGACAGGGTGGAATTACAGGTACAGCTGTGAGCGTGTTCCAGACATTCTTTGTTCTCATGGCGCTGATGTCACAGTTCTATACCTGGCAGCTTGTTTTACAAAAAAACATGGGCATCGTTCAGGCGATGGGGGAAAGTGTAAAGCTGTTCTTCCGTCACCCGGGGTACACGATGGGCGCTTGTTTTCAGGCCATGTGCCTGACTGCGTTGCTGATGCTAACTGTCGTTGGTTTCGGAGCGCTGTTTGGAGGTATGTTTGCCATCTATCAGCATAAGGTTGCTCTTAATGTGCTGGAGCCTGAAGAAGAGCCTGTCGTAACAGGTGGTAATGATCACCAGCATACAGGCTGGATCAGCCAGGGGAATGTGTGATGGGCCAGTTGAATGGGACCGAGCAGATCCCGGCTGTAAAAACGGGAATTGATCTTCTGTCCAGAGGGCTATCGCATCCATGGATAACGGGTAACCGAATCGGTCTAATTACAAACCCGACTGGTATTACAGCGGATTTTGTATCGACAATAGATGTGTGCGCCGGACTGGCTAATACCGAGCTTACAGCGCTCTATGCCTGTGAGCACGGACTGGATGGAGAGCTTCAGGCGGGTGTCAGATTCGGAGACATGCTTCACCCACGTCTGGACATTCCGGTGTTCAGCCTGTATGGAGATTACAAGAAACCTACGCCTGCAACGCTGGCTGGAGTGGATACGGTGCTGTTCGACATTCAGGATGTGGGCATCCGTTATTACACGTATGCCTCAACCTTGTTCCAAATGATGGATGCCTGTGCTGAAGCAGGCAAACGTATGCTGATTCTGGACCGTCCCAATCCGCTGGGTGGAAACGTTGTGGAAGGCGGTGTGCTGAACGCGGGGTATGAATCACTCGTTGGCGCTTGGCGTGTACCTGTACGTACCGGATTGACGATAGGTGAACTCGCCCTGATGGTCAACAGCGAGATGGATGTACCTTGCAAATTGGACGTGGTTGCCATGGAAGGATGGCAGCACTCCATGGAGTATGCGGATTGTGGCCTTCCCTGGATGTTACCCTCTCCCAATATGCCCACGCTGGACAGTGTGCGGGTATATGCGGGTACGTGCCTGTTCGAAGGCACTAATGTATCGGAGGGCAGGGGCACGACCCGCCCATTCGAGTGGATTGGAGCCCCCTGGGTTGAGGGTGAGCGTTTGGCGGAACGATTTCGGGAATACAAGCTGGAAGGTGTGCATGTGCATTCGGTGTACATGTCGCCAACATTCTCCAAATATGCAGGTGAGCTGTGTGGTGGCGTAAGGATTTTTGTAACGGACAGCAGGAAATTCCGTGCGGTAGAGACAGGGCTGGTGCTTTTGCATGAACTGGTTTCACTCTATCCGGAGCAATTCTGCTGGCTGGAGCCACCAGAGCCGGGTTCAAGATACTTTATCGACCTGCTGGCAGGGGGTAAGGAAGTCAGGGAAACGATCCATGACCGGGCGGGCTTTGTTCGTTTAATCGAAGCGTGGAATGTACAGGCAGCGGAATGGAAGGAGCGGCGAAAGCCGTTTTTGTTATATGAATGAACGGATGTTTGTTAGCGGAGGGAGGCATGAAATGAGTGGGCCAAAAGAGTTATACCAGTCGAAGCTGAAACAGATGACTTTGCGTGAGAAAGTTGGGCAAATGCTGCTTTGTGGTTTTCATGGCACCGAAGCTGTTGGCGATGTGGAATCCTTTCTCCGAAAGTATCCAATCGGTGGCGTCATCTATTTTGCGCGCAACGTTGAGTCGCCAGAGCAGGTAGAGCGGTTATCGTTAGGGTTACAGCAGATTGCCAAAAGCAGTGGTAATGTGCCGCTATGGATCTCCATTGATCAGGAGGGCGGCATGGTTGCTCGAATCACCGAAGGGATCGCCTTGATGCCTGGACAAATGGCCATTGCCGCTGCCGGTTCCATTGACGATGCGTATCATGCGGCATATATCAGTGGGTTGGAGCTGAAGTCCATGGGCATTAACATGAACTTTGCTCCGGTATTGGATGTGAACAATAACGCGGCTAATCCGGTCATCGGTGTGCGATCATTCGGCGAATCTCCACAATTCGTTGCAGAATATGGGGCCAGGACCATTGCGGGAATACAGGACGCTGGGATTGCAGCGACAGCCAAGCACTTCCCGGGGCATGGGGATACGGATACCGATTCTCATCTGGACCTCCCGATCATCACTCATGATCGTGAACGGGTAGAGCGTCTGGAGTTGATTCCATTCCGAGCCGCTATCGCCGAAGGTGTCGATGCCATGATGTCGGCGCATATTTATTTCCCTGCACTGGAGCCAGAGCGTCTGCCCGTAACGCTATCGCAAACCGTATTAAGCGGTCTGCTTCGCCAGGAACTGGGTTATGAGGGCATGATCGTGACAGATTGCATGGAGATGGATGCTATTGCCGTGAACTATGGCACTGTCGATGCAGCCGTAATGGCGGTAGAGGCCGGGGCAGATCTGGTGTTAATTAGCCATACGGCTAAGCTTCAGGCAGAAGCATTTGAAGCATTGTTAGCAGCTGTGGGGAGCGGGCGAATTAGCGAGAGACGTATTGATGAGTCGGTGAATCGCTTGCTGATGTACAAGGCGAAGCGTGGTTTACTGGAGAGTGAAACGGGTGGTGCAGGTGATGAGGAAGTGAATATTGCAGTATCGAATGCATCATTGCCAAAGGCATTCAACGCTCCTGCTCTATCCAGTCCGTCGGAGCGCAACAGTTCATTACACCAAGAGGTTGCCCGCCGAATTAGCGAGAATAGTATCACACTGGTGCGCGATCAGCTGAATATGCTGCCTTTGAAGTCGGAACGCACACTGGTCATAACGGTTGCCACGTCCGTGACGACAATTGCAGACGAACAGCTGAATCAGATGTTCACCTTGGGCTCAGCCTTATCCAATTATGGTCTGGATGTTGTTGATCTGACGGTCACGCCCGAGGACGTTGCCATTCGTTCCGCACGTCTGCTTCAAGCGGCGGAAGCTGATGACATTCGGCAGATTGTGTTGGGAACCTACAATGCGGGAAGCCCCTCCGGCGATCCACAGTGCAGGCTGATTGGCTGGTTGCAGCAATTGGGCAAACCACTGGCTGTTGTGGCATTGCGAAGCCCCTATGATCTGCTGGCGCTCCCGGATGCCCAGGTCTATGTAGCGGCTTACGAGAGCCGGCCACTTGCCATGGATAGCGTCGCTCAGGCGCTGATGGGGCGCATTCCTTTTGCGGGGAAACTTCCTGTAACGTTAAAGCAGACGGATGATGAAAGAGTGGATGTCTCCTAGGCAGTGATAAGAATATGAGTTAATCCGCCTTGTGCAGGATGAAGAAGAGATGAATTGTGGGTTGAGCGAAACGGAAGTGTGAGTCGTTAAAATGAGAACATATACAACACAAAGAGACGATCCTTTAAAGGACCGTCTCTTTGCTCATTATAAGCTATTAATTATAGATTATTGCAATTGCAGTGCTTTGGCTGTCTGTGCCTCAACTTCATCCAAAAGTGAAGTCATGTCCATACCTGCGTGGTTGCCGAGCAGGATAATCGTGATATCATCGGACAGATTACGTGAAAAGGCTGTGGCAAACCCGCCACCACTACCGTTGTGGAAGACGGTACGGTTTGCGCCATTCTCTTTGAGAATCCAGGCGTAGCCATAGTTTTTATCAGAATAAGGCTCATACATCTGTTCAATCGTATCTTGGCTCAGAATCTTGTCTGTATACAACGCACGATCCCATTTCAGCATATCGTCCACCGTGGAATAGATGGTTCCTGATCCGGATTGAGACACATAGTAAGGTGCAGTTACCCATGCGTTATCTTCTTGAACAAAACCACTAATCGTGTGCACTTTACGGGAGGCCTCTCCCGAATTCTTCATACCAAGTGGTTTCAGTATCGTCTGCTGCACGTAGTCGGCATAACTCATGCCAGATACCTGTTCAACGACGTATGCAAGTAAAACATACCCGCTGTTGCTGTACAGATAGGCACTTCCTGGTTCAAACTTCAGCGTTTTGTGGCGAATCTCCTCTACAGTCTCTTCCATAGAAGTTCCTTCACCCCGACCAAATGCGGATGGCAGACCTGAAGTCTGGGATAACAGCATATGCAGCGTGATCTGATCTCCCTTTGGTATACCGGAGATATACTTGGAGATTGGATCTTGCACATTAATCTTACCATCCTCCACGAGACTCAGAATGGACGCGGCCGTGAAGGATTTGCTCAGCGATGCGATTCGGGTCTTTTGATCCGGGCGATTCAGCGTCAGTTCATCGGCAAGTCCGTAGCCTTGCTTTAGAAGTACTTCACCATCGCGGGCGATCAGAGCCATACCTGGATAGTTGATCTCGCGCAGATACGTATCAACGCTGGCAACCTCGCTGTTCAGCAGGCTGACTTGATCAGTGACCATACTTACACTCATCTGCCCCGTGGCTGTACGTTGGACCTTGATGTCTGCTTTGATTGCATTAGCCATGGCCCGGACAGGTACCATCAACGTACCGTTAACGGTACGTGAATTCACACCTGTAGCCAGATCGACCTTGTTTACTTTAATGGAATTGCTGCCAGCCTGATGGATCAGCTTGTCTCTGCCAACGGTAATGGTAGCCGTCTTGGTACGATTATCCCATTTCAACGTGCCTTTAACCGATGTGACCACATCCCGTAGTGGAACAAAAGTTGAGCCTTTGATTATAAGTGGTGCGTTTTTCCAGGATTGTTGCTCACCATTCACTTCAATGTGAACTGCTTGCGTCGCCTGCGCTGCGGATACCGTAATACCAGCTTGTCCCAGAATCGGGCCTGCACACAGGATGAGCGCTAACAGAATGCGGAACATGGATGAATATACAGTGGAAACATGTTGCCTTTCATTTGCCTTGCGTAAGATTTGAATCCTCTCCTTCCAATCGTTTCATGAATAACCAGCTTATGAGCATTGTAAACGATCTCGCTAAGGGGGTCAAAACGAATAGAAGGATTAGGTGAATCCATCTAAACTGACTGAAAAGATTAAATTTATTCTAATTTAGTATCTATACATAATATTTTTACAGCGATTGTCCGATAAAAGGATGGGTGAAGATTATGATGGGGGATAGTTATATGAAGAAAAGGATTCGAAATTGGTTTACTTTAACCGTAAAAAAACGCCTGATCGCTGCATTGCTCCTGTTCCTGATTGTACCGAGCATTACTGTTGGTTGGTTGTCTTATCAAAAAGCTGCTGACCAGGTTAAAATGGAAATTATTCGTTCCGCACAAGCCAAAACAGAAATGCTTAGTCTGCAGATAAATCAAATGCTGGATATGGAGAAGGATAACGCAGCGCAGATGGCTGCGGGTATTACTTCAAACGATATTATTAATAAATCCCCTGCATTGCAAAGGCAGATGGATCGGATGTCTCAGAATCATAAGGAACTGGGTGTACTCACCGCAGGTGCGGAAGATGGCAGCTGGATGAAATCTCCTGATCCCGGGGAACAGATCTATGATCCGCGTGAACGTTCATGGTATACGATGGGCATGTCTCAGGACGAACCTGTAATCTCGGATACATTCCAGTCGGCCACGACAGGTGAATGGGTCGTAACGGCGGCTGCCAAGCTGGCTGATGGCAAAGGGGTATTCGGGGCCAATGTCAGTCTCAATCATCTGAAAGAATCCGTTGATCAGATACGTATTGGTAAAGAAGGCAAACTGTACATGCTGGATAACGGGGGTAAATTCCTGTTCCACTATAATATTGAATCCGGTACACAGTCGGATCAACCTTACATCAATGAGATGTATACGAAGGAAAGTGGAACGGTGAAGTATACATATGATGGTCACGAAGTGGAAGCTGTGTATTTCACCAATCCGGTGACAGGTTGGAAAATTGTTGGGGAGATGGTTCCTTCCGAAGCAAGTGAAGCGGTAAGGCCTATTTTGATCCGTTCAATTACAATTGTGGCATCTGCATTGGTTATCGGGTTGATTCTGCTTATATTCATTATCCGCAGCATTCACCGGCCATTGCTGCAATTAACGCAGGCAGCATCCAAAGTAAGCGCCGGGGACCTCACCGTTCGGGTAGGTTTACAGCGCCGGGATGAGTTCGGACAGCTCGGGGAAAGCTTCGACACGATGACGACTTCACTACGTAGTGTGCTTGGAGAAGTACATGATACGTCCAGCCAGTTGGCGGCATCTTCTGAAGAACTGATGGCAAGTTCCGAGCAGACATCCAAAGCCACAGAACAGGTGGCCGAACTGATGCAGGATGCAGCTGCGGGAACGACTTTGCAGAACAATAGTCTTGCTGCTACAGGTCAACTCGTGGGCGAAATGTCCATTGGAGTCAAAGAGATCTCATCAAGTGCTGAAGACACCGCTCGTATCGCTCTGGATGCTTCCACCAAGTCGGAAGCGGGTATGGTTACAGTAGAAGAAGCGGTTACCCATATTCAGCAGGTGAATGATGAGAGCAAAGCCATGTCTGTGGTCATTGAGGATCTGCGCGCGAAAAATGAAGAGATTCTTGTGATTGTGGCCGAGATTACGGCCATTGCCAAGCAGACGAACATTCTTGCATTGAATGCATCCATTGAAGCTTCAAGAGCTGGCGAGCAAGGGCGCGGATTCGCGGTCGTAGCCAACGAAGTGAAGACACTGGCTCACAGTTCAGGCGCATCAGCCGAGCGGATTAATGAGCTTATGCATGAGATGCAGGAGAAAACCAATGCGGTGCAATCCACTTTTGCCCGTACGGGAGAAGGTATGGTGAAGAGTTCGCAGATGGTTACAGAAGCAGGCGAAGCATTCAATAACATTCGTACTGCGGTACAGTTGGTGGCTGCACAAGCTGGAGAAGTATCCACGGCTTCCCGTCAAATTGATGGGGGCATGAGTCATATCAACAAGGCAGTAAGTGATACAATGGTTCTTTCGGACAGAATTGCCTCTGGAACGGAAGATGGATCAGCGGCAGCTCAAGAACAGTTGGCTACAATGGAAGAGGTTGCAGCTTCTTCTGCAGCATTGTCACGTATGGCTGAAGATCTGCAAAGCATGATTGAACGGTTTAAGTTGTAACTGGGATTGAAATGAGACAATGAGTCATGATGAATACTTAAGGAAGGTGCTGAAATGCCCTTTCTGCGATGAGACTGCAGGGTTGCGACCCTGCGGTCTTTTTCTGTTGAACAAGGGGCAACCGTTATGTCTTTAAACACAGCTTTCTTTTCCGTTATATTGACATACAATAAACAAAAATATATTATATCTATAAATAAACAAACATAATTACAAAATATTTGATTAATATACGGTTAGAATGACCATAAGAATGATAAAAAGGAGCTTTTACATGAAATCATCGGAATCCTGGTTGCAAACAGCTTCATTGGAAGAGATCAAGCGTGGTTATATGGAGGAGGGGCCCGCCTATATATGTGTCTGCTGCGGATACAGGACGGAAGCGGGGATTATCTATCCTGAAGATGGAGTGCTCTATGAGGCAGCCCGTTATATGCGAGTGCATATTGAGAAGGTTCATGGATCGGTATTTGAATATTTGCTGGAGCTGGATAAAAGCGTAACCGGATTGTCTGATGTCCAGCGGGGCTTGTTATCACAATTCTATGAAGGCAAGAAGGATGCTGAAGTACAGATGGCCCTTGGTATCGGGAGTGCTTCCACGATCCGGAATCATCGGTTTGTATTGAAGGAGAAGGAACGGCAGGCCAAGATATTCCTGGCATTAATGGAACTGCTCAAAAGTAAGGATACCCAGGCTCCAGCCGAATGGGTGTCACCGGTGACAAGGCATGGACATACGATCCGTCGTGATTCATTTGATATTACAGAACAGGATCGGGAGAAGGTGCTGAATAAGTATTTTCCAGAGGGTACCGGCGGTCCACTGACGACGTTTCATATGCAGCAAAAGCATAAATATATTGTGCTCACCGAGATTGCCAAACGATTCGATACAGAGCGCAAATATACCGAAAAACAGGTCAATGAGCTGCTGAATGAAGTTAATGATGATTACGTGGAAATACGGAGGTATCTCGTCGACTATGGTTTGCTGGAACGTGAGCCAGACGGCAGTCAGTATTGGCTGGCAAGCAGCGCAGATCAACAGATCGCCGGAGATGGAAAACAGGAACGCAAAGAAAAGGGGGAGCAGGAGAAGATGAATCGTCGCAAAGAATTGCAGGAACAGGCCAAAGAAGTTAAAACGGAAGCGGGCGTCTACCAGATTCGGAATGAACGTAACGGCAAAGTTTATATCGACAGCACACTTAACCTGAAAACCATTAACGGACAACGGTTTATGTTACAGATGGGGAGCCATCTGAATCGAAGATTGCAGGCTGAATGGAATGAATATGGAGAGACTGCGTTTGTGATCGAGGTGCTGGAGACATTGAAGCAAGACGATAACCCGTATTACGATCCCAAAGATGCACTCGCCAAATGTCTGAATCGCTGGTTTGAACAGTTAGAGCCCTACGGAGATCAAGGGTACCACGGAGATAAAAAGAAATCTGCTGAATAGGAGAGACATTCTCCTTTCTAAATTTCATGGCCCTTCATAACCCAAAGGCCCCTTTGCCAATGTGATGGCAAAGGGGCTTTTGGTATTACAGACTACTTGTTATATAAGATTACAGCTTGAATTGTTCCACCAGCTTCTGCAGCTTGTGAGCCAGATGGGCAAGGGAATCAGCAGAGGAAGATATCTCCTGCATGGAAGCCACTTGCTCCTCCGTAGCAGCAGAGATGTTCTCCGTTCCATCGGCATTGGTTTCCGATATGGCGTGGATCTGATCAATGGATTGCACCACTTCGGCTGTACTTGCAGACATCTGTTGTGAGGCGGCTGCAATGTTCTCAAGCTGATGATTGACGACCCCAACAGCCTCACTAATCTGGGCAAAAGCTTCATCTGCAAACTGCACGGCACGAATGCCGTTGCTTACATCCTGTTGCCCGATCTGTACATTGTGATTGGCCATTGAAATCTCCTGTTGAATCGCTCCGACCATCTCTACAATCTTCTGGCCGGACAGGCTCGATTGTTCCGCCAGCTTGCGGACTTCGCTGGCAACTACGGAGAAGCCGCGTCCATGCTCACCTGCACGTGCTGCTTCAATGGAAGCATTGAGAGCAAGCAAATTGGTCTGTGCAGCGATATCTGTAATGACAGATACCATCTCACCAATGGATGTGGAATGCTGTTCAAGTCGTCCAGCAGTATCTGCCATACCTTGCACAAAGCGACTCACGGAACTCATCTCGGATACGGCCGTCTGCATGGTGGCATTCCCTTTATCCGCGAGCTCACTTGCTTGCATGGCAGCTTCGGATACTTGCTGTGTGCTGTTCGTTACCTGTCCTACACCTCCAGCAAGCTCATTCATCTGTAGTGCTGTATGTTTCAGGCTGCTTGTTTGTTTCTCAAGTCCAGCTGCGGATTCTTCCGTGATCAGGGCGACTTGCTCAGTTGCTTTGGTTGTCTCCGATGAGTTGACTGCCAATTGTGTGGATGAGGCGGTTAACTCGTCAGCCGTGTGTCGCACGTCCTGAATAACGGTTCGCAGGGATTCGCTCATCTTATTGAAGCTGGTGCTCAGCTTGCCGAATTCATCCTGTCCTAATACAGCAACTTCGATGCTCAGATTACCATTACTAATTTCGTCAGATGCCTTCACCAAGCGGTTCAGTGGTTTGGTGATTGATTGCACAATCCAGAAAATAATAATGGAGCTCACCGCAATTGCAATCGCTACAACAATTAGTGTGGTGTATAGGATCGGACGGACAGAAGCCGTCACTTCCCCACTGTCGATGACACCAACCACGGTCCAGCCCGTCGTTTCATTGGTGGAGAAAAAGGCGTGTTCCTGGTTTCCATTTAGTGTATAGGTCAGACTTCCGTTTTTCTTTGCAAAAATATCTTTATAGGGTGCCATGGTTCCTTCGGTCCCCGGTTTTTCGGTAGGATGTACAATGATTTTATTGGCATTATCAATGATATAGATATAACCCTTCTCGCCAATCTTCGTGGAGTTAACCGTCTTCGAGAGGGCTTCAAGCGACAGGCTGACAGAGACGACACCATGGCCATCCGCTGAGGTCTGAGCTACCGAAGCAACAACATTGCCGGTATTGCTTGATAAGTAGGGGGTGATTACGGTAGGGACATCTTTGTTCTGTGTAGCAGCCTGATACCACGGGCGTTCGCGCGGGTCATATCCTTCTTTGTTCACCGCAGTTACAGGGGAGTTAATATACACGCCCTGATCGGTACCGATGGAGGCAAGTTCCACGTCATCATGGGTTTCCTTATACGCGTCGAGCAAGGTACGGATGGTATCGGTTTCGTCACCCTGATTGGATCCGACATTGCCTGCGTCCAGCTGACTTGCCAGGAAATCAACATTTTTGCGTGTTGCACCAATGATCTGGTCAATGGTCTGGTTGAGCACAGTAACACTGCTAATCGCGTTCTCATACATTTTCTCTTCAACCTTGGCATCAGCTGTTTGGAACGAGATAATGCCCAGACTAATGGTTGGAATGAGCAATACAATGGCAAATGACAAAATCAGTTTCTCTCTCATCTGCATTGTTCTTTTGACCCCTTGTTTACGAATTTTTTTCATACACATTCCCCCTCTGTGTAACCCATCCCCATGTCAAGTGGACAAGCCCATCTGGTAAAAGATATTTCATTCCATCCTTTCCAGAAGTTTCTGGTGCTATCGTATGACAAATTTCGCGTTTATTCAACATAATTTATGAGTTTCGCGAAAATATTTTTCGGTTTTGTAGGTATTTAGGATTACATCTGTTCTATAAAAAGGAATCTGTCTCTCCCTTAGTGCACATCTTGTGGTATATTTCTGAATTAATGTGAAGTGAATTTTGCAAAATGTGAAATCCATAGGGCATGTAACTGGTAATGTTGAATACACAAAGAAGTTGTTTTCATGAAGAGTGGACCTGGATGGATCTACATCCATATATATCGGTTTATGGGGACTGAAATTGGAGAGGAGTTGTACGGCAGTTGGACCAAAGTACACTACAGATATCTGGACAGGAGAACATGGAAGAGGTCCAGGATCAAGCTACATTCATTCAGGGGGTCAAAGATTGTATCCCAACCCTGCTTGGTTATTTAAGTATTGGCTTTGCGGCGGGTGTCATTGAAATGACCGCAGGTCTGAGTCTGGCGGAAACGGCACTGCTCAGCCTGATTTTATATGCAGGATCGGCTCAGTTCATTGCAGCAGGCATGCTCGCATCGAATGGGTCAGCAGTAGCCATCATGTTTACCATATTTTTTGTGAATCTTCGCCATTTGCTGCTCAGTGCAGCTGTATCACCGTTTTTTCGGCATCTGACCCCGCTTAAAAATATGTGGATTGGTTCACTGCTTACCGATGAATCTTTCGGCGTCGCGATGACACGTGCGATTGGCAGGGAAAGGCTTAGTGAACGCTGGATGCACGGTCTGAATATTACCGCATACCTGAACTGGTTCGTTGCTAATATGGCGGGAGCATACTTTGGACGCTGGATCACCAATCCGGAACGACTGGGTCTGGATTATGCTCTGCCAGCGATGTTTATTGGACTGGTCGTGCTCCAGTTGGTGCATCGCAAAAACAAAAAAATACACATTAATGTGGCTATTATCGCCGTTGTCTGTGTAATCTTCGCCAGCATGGCTTCACTTGGCAGCATGAGTGTCATTGTGGCTGCGGTCATTGCGGCAACGATGGGAGTGTTCATGGAACGATGGAAGTAAGATGGGATGTATTCTGGATTATTATGGGATCGGCGCTGTTAACATTTATCCCGCGTGTACTGCCACTGATGCTGTTCAGCAAGATACAGATTCCAATGTGGTTATTACGCTGGCTGGAGTATGTACCCGTAGCGGTCATGGCAGCGCTGATTGGTCAGGAACTGTTCATGTCGGACAACCAGTTGGTGCCGATTACGCAAAATGCAGCTCTGTGGGCATCCCTGCCTACGATTGCAGTAGCGATCTGGACACGCAGTCTGCTTGGAACCGTATTGGTCGGTATTGTGGCTATGATGATACTGCGATATTGGATCGGATAGTTGCTAGGTTGTATTGTAATATCCGGTAATTCTTTCGCCTGATCGGTTAATACTGTTCTATAGAGGACAGATAGCCTATCTGAGCGAAGGGAGCTGGATTCATGAGTGAACTGAAGCGCAAGCTGTTAATAACGGGAGCTGCCGGAGTCATTGGTCGCAGTCTGCTGGAGGGGCTGAGAGCCAAGGGTGCGTATGACATCGTTGCAGCGGATCTGCTTGAAGAAAAGGAAGCTGGCATTTTAGCCATGGATGTGACGGATGGGGAACGCCTGAAAGAACTGATGAAAGGGGTTCACACCGTTCTGCACATTGCATGGGCTAAGGATGAGGAAGATTTTCTGGGCAAAGTTCTGCCAATCAACGTAACCGGAGCCTACCATGTGTATGAAGCAGCACGGTTGAACGGTGTTCAGCGGGTGATCTTTGCAAGTTCCAACCATGCGACAGGCTTCTATCCTACAGGTGAAGATATTGAAGTGGATGACCCGTACCGGCCGGACAGCTTCTATGGACTTAGTAAATGTTATATTGAACTGCTGGGACGTTATTACGTCGACAAATATGACCTGTCCTCATTCAACATTCGGATTGGAAACTTCTCAGGTGATACATATCCACACTCGGAGCGCTCGGCTCATATCTGGATCTCACCAAGGGATATGGTCCAGCTCGCTGAGTGTTGTATTGAAGCGGATCCGGATATAAAGTATCTGAATCTGTACGGGACTTCAGCGAATACAGACAATTACTATGATATTGGCTATCTGGCGCAGAAGATTGGATACCGCCCACAGGATGATGCGGCCGAGTTGTGGGAAGAGGCAAAGCTTAGGGGCATACCCGATAAACAGGACGAGACAGCCTATCAGGGCGGAGGACATGTGGAGAAAGAACCAAAAGATTTATAAGATTGGGTATCTATATAAGATGAATGAATCAATTACACGATAACGGAGAGGACAGAAAAAACCTGAAAAAGCGAAGCGTTCGCCTTTATCCTCGGATTTTCACCTTTATAAAAGGGAATCAAAAAAATCTGGGGATAACAGCGATTGGAAGGTTGTTCTGTCATCGTAGTGCCCGTGTAAATATATGTAGTTCAACTTATATAGTGATGAAAACGCTATTTTCTATTGTGACCGAAAGGGATAAAATGGAGACTGAGGTGTTCAGTGTTTCCATTTTGCACAAGAGGAAGGAACGATTTCAATCATGAGTACAAGTCCATCCGTTATATTGTTTCAGGGAGACTCGATTACAGATGGGGGAAGATCACGCAATGATGATCCGAATCATTTTCTCGGACACGGGTATGCGTATCTGATCTCCAGCAAACTGGGTATGGAACTGGCGGGCAAGCAAAAGACCTTCTATAACAGAGGCATCAGCGGGGATCGGGCATCGGATCTGTACGCACGCTGGAATGAGGATACCATTAGTCTAAAACCGGACCTGATCAGCATCCTGATTGGGGTTAACGATGCCTGGCGCACGATGAATGGTGAACCTAGCGGGGTAACGGATCGTTTCGGCCGGGCGTATCGCCATTTGCTCGAAGAAACTCGGGAAGTGATGCCGGATACGGGGCTGGTTTTGATGGAGCCGTTTATTCTGAGAACCGGAGCGACCGCGGAGAAATGGGAAGCCTGGGAAGAGTATATCGGTCAATATCAGAAACTGGCCCAAGGTCTTGCTGAAGAATTTGGAGCTGTGTGGGTGCCATTGCAGCAGACGTTTAATGACGCTCTGAAACAGGCGAATGCAGCGTACTGGTTATGGGATGGCGTACATCCAACCGCGGCAGGTCATGAGCTGATTGCACGCCAATGGTTGTCTGTTGTACAGAATTCTTCGCTTGCGATTGTGTAATAACAACAGCGGACAGTTACAATATGGGCAACAGCATTATAGGTATACAGGATTAGTTGAGGATATAAGATAGTTAAGAATATGAGATAGCCATAAAAAGCCTGTAGTGACAGGCAGAATGTAACGGAGGACCTGACGAAGGTTCTTCGTTTTTTTGTGTTGGGAAGGAGAAGGACGTAACGTCGTGGAAAGGGTTCTAATGGATAATTCTTCAAAAGTGTTATCATATCCGGTAAAATGAAATCGATTACATTATAATATGGGCATGACAATCCATTAACGAAGAGTGGTGAATCCAGTGGAAGATTCCATTCACGAAGTCGAAAATGAAAATATAAACCAACGTGGTACTGAGAGCAGAGCATTGAGTTCCTTAAGTGCCGACAGACTCTTGGAGAAGTTATCCCGGCCTGAATTGGCTACGTTATACACAGACTTGAAGGCTTACGGTGAACGTGCCTTGAAAGAACCCATGCCTTCCTTGTCGTTCCGTCTATATCGACAATTCAGCGATACGGGTGAGCGGAAAGCCTATGAAGAGGCTTATTTCGATCGAAGGGGCAGACTTGCTGCTGTGGCGATGCTCGCCTTGGACACGGCTAGGCTTGATGCACTGCAAGCGCTGGAAGAAATGTTGTGGGACGTGTGTGGTGAGTATACGTGGTGTTTGCCTGCGCATCTGGGTACGGGAGAGGTCAACCAGGTGAAAGGGAACATCGATCTGTTCGCCGCAGAGACAGTACATATGCTGGCCGAGATTGTGACCATTCACGCCGAGCGGCTGGATCGCCTTGTCATAGAGCGAATCAGGTCTGAGGCAGAGCGGCGAATCTTCATCCCGCTTTACCGGGAGCAACGGAAGTTCCACTGGCAGACAGCGGATCACAACTGGTCGGCGGTCTGTGGTGGGTGCTGTGGCATGGCCGCATTGTTGCTGCACGAAGATGAGTCCACACTACAGGAATCGATCTCCCATACGGTCAGCTGTATGAACGCATTCTTGAGCGGATATGGCGAGGATGGCGGCTGTGCCGAAGGCATTGGATATTGGGTATATGGTTTCGGTTATTTCACCTATTATGCCGAGATGCTTCGTGAGTACAGTGAGGGCGAACTAGATCTGCTGACGGGTTCCAAAATAACAGCTATCGCAGCCTTCCCACTGCGAGTTCATCTGTCAGGTGGCACATATGTGAATTATTCGGACAGTGCCGAGCAGGAAGAGATCCCTTCCGGATTGCTTTCCCTGCTCGCGTCCCGGGTTGGGTTGCAGGTGGATCTGCCGCTTCAAATTCCACTGTTTACCGATGATCCCTGTCATCGCTGGGCTCATCTGTTGCGGAACGTGATGTGGAGCGATCCGGCAGTGTACGGTGATAAAGGTGCCTCTGCACAGGCTGAACGAGGATTTATTTTTCAAAATCTGGGCTGGATGATTGCAAAAGGATCGCTCGATTCTCTGGATACAAAACGTACGTACGGCGGACCTCTTCAGGTGGCTATTTCCATTAAAGGCGGGCATAACGATGAACCTCACAACCATAATGATCTGGGGCAGTTCATTATCCATTGCGGTGGTGAGAATATTTTATGTGATCCAGGAGCAGGGTTGTACAGCCAAGCGTATTTTGCACCAGGCAGAGAGCAGCTGTTCCACATCTCGTCATCCGGCCATAACGTTCCGCTCATTGAAGGCCAGGAGCAATGCTCCGGTCGGCAAGCGCAAGCCCATGTGTTAGAGGCAAAGCTGGCAGAGGGTGGCTGTGAGCTGGATACTACTTTGGATCTGACATCCGCATACTCTGAGGCTGCTTCTCTGGCTCGTTATACGCGCCAATTTCATTGGAAGATGACTTCTGACGGTAGAGGGCATGGAGCGGAATTGCATCTCAATGACCGTTTTCAATGGAAGAGTAGGGTGGTGTCTTCAGCTGAACGATCATCTTCGGTGGACGATTCAGATTCACATGCAGAGTGTTCAAGTGTTATGGAACGATGGATGAGTAGAGTACAGCCTGAGGTGGTGAAGAGTGGTAATCTTCGCTGGCAAGGCGTACATGGAACGGTCCATATGACGTATGATGCGAACCAGTGGCAGGTCTTTACGGAGGTTATGAACACAGTTGATCATGACAATGTTCCCGTCACATTCTATCGAACGTCACTATCATGGACAGGTGTGATTGATGAGACGGATGTTCGGATAGAAAGTTCTGATCTGATTGAAACAGTGTGTGAGGTACGCTTCATCATTGAACCGAAAAAGGGAGAAACCGAGGTGAGCATGCATGAGTAAATATACATCTGCGTCCACGTATCCATGGAAAGACGAACTCGAACATTACCGTACATTGGCAGAACAAGCGGGCCCCCCTCCGGCAGACGGCTGGAATAGGGAGCGCAAGTTGGCACTTGTTGAAAGTGTTGTTCGCGCTTACACACCATATCAGGACAGCCAGGGTGCAATTATCGACCCGTTCTCGGGTGTGGAGAGATATTATTCTACACCGGCCTATGCGATGGCTGCGGCAGTTCTGGTTGATGCGGGGCGTACAGATTTGCTCCAATCCGCAGCAATAGCCCTGTCACAGAGTATTGATGCCGTGGTCAATGGTAGCGCACCTGATAATCACCCTGATTTTTTTCCAGTGCTCATGATGAGAGCTTATATGTTGTTGAAGTCACATCTGCCTGAACAAGCACAGATCTGGGCCGAGGCACTCAAGACGATCAGTCCTGAACAAGATTATGTATTTACGATGAGCAAGATGAACAATCCCAATCGCATGATTAACTGGAACGCCATTATGATCTCTGGCGAATATCTGCGGTGGCATGAACAGCTGGCGAGTGAAGATACAACGTGGATGGATCGATATCTGGAAGCCTATCATCTGCCCCGGTTTACAGCCCTTGGGTTGTATCAGGATGGACCGATGGACCGCCCGAATTGTCCATTTTCCTATGATATTGCCACCCGTTATCACCTTGGGGTGATGCTTGAAGCAGGTTACGAGGGAACCACTGCCGATACGTTACGTGAGCAGCTGCGCCATGGTGCCTTCAGCTCGTTACTAACGCTCTCGCCGCTAGGTGAGATTCCACCGCGTGGTCGCAGCTCCCAGCATCAGTGGAATGAAGCTGCCGCAGCTTATGTATGTTCTACACATGCAACGCAGGCTCTGGAGGCGGGAGATCCGGTGATGGCGGGTGCTTTTGCACGTGCGGCCAATCGGTGTTTTGCTGCTGTTGAGCGCTGGAAGATGGATGATGGACGCTTGAAAATTGTACGCAATGAATACGCGCCAGAAGATCGGCACGGGTATGAGATCTATACCAACCATACCTGTTACAACCTGTGGACGGCAGCAGCATTGGCCCACGCTTGTCTCAGTGATCCGGGAGACGATGTGAGCGAAGTGTACCTTCCTTCTGAACTGGGCAGCAGGGTGTTGCAGACCGATGGGTGGTTCGCAACTGTGATTGCTTCCGTACCTGGACAGCAACTGGTATTACACACGGCGATGAATGATCCGTACACGATTCCTGGTTTGGTACGGATTCAGCAGATGGGGTTACCTGGTCTGATTGGTCCGTCCGCCGCCAGCCATTTTCAGGCTGGATTTACGGAATTTGCCGAAGGGGTGGTCCGTCCGCTCAGCTACTGTCCTGCCTGGAAGACAACAGATGGGGCATGGCACAGTCTTGCAGAGGGGATTCCATCCGGTGGTGCATATGATCGTGACGTTGGATTGGACCCTGCACAAGGAGGAGGTTCCATTGTGTACGAGAATGTGGGCTATGATTCGCGGAACCAAGTGGAGCAGCATCTGGTGAAAAGAGCAGCAGAAGATGGCATAAATGCCTTGGAGAATGTTTTTGCCGTGACATGGGTCGGTCCATTACCCGAAATTGAGACATTGCGTACTCATTATGTTCAACAGGCAGACTTGCTGACCATAACGTATGAATTCGAAGGTGAGATTGCGACGGCAGGTGCACTCATTCCATTGATGTTCCATGATGGTCGCGAACAGGCGGTGATTACCCATACGGATCATAGCGTACGAACGGAGTATCGGGGAGCATATGTAGAATCTACAGTGTTGGATCAGGGAGCCATAATTCATCTGGAGGAACAGGCTGTGGCTTCCCGTAATGGGTTACTGAAGGAAGCGCGGATTGAAGTGAACGGAGCACGAAGTCTGTCATTTACGATCCGATTGGGCGAGATTACACATGAAGGCGTTTAGGTCGAGGATCATTAGATTTCGAAACATCTCGAAGCATAGTTAAAAGTGTTATTCGTGGATGATTAGTGATATTTATCGGATAGCTATTGCAGTTACGGCATACGACGCTATAGATAAGTTGAGGATGAGCTGGAGCATCAAGCATAGATGTCCGGTATTGAATCGAGGAGGGATATGTTCATGAACACATCAACGTCGGTAAAATGGCTCGAGGAAGCGTGGCAACAGGGGGCTGCCAAGACAATTCGGAATGCAAAGCGGATCAAGGATACTTTTCCACACACTGCCCCGCAGGGGACGTATGATCGAAATGATCCGGAATGGTGGACAGCAGGTTTCTGGCCTGGATTGTTATGGCTGGTCTATGGGGATGCGCCGGAAAGTGAAGCGGTGGCTCCGCTACATCGCATTGCCGAAAGCTGTGAGCGGCAACTGGAAGGTTGTCTGCGTGATCCCGAATCGGTGGATCACGATCTGGGGTTCATCTGGCTGCTTAGTGGCGTAGCCAACTACCGCCAGACGGGCAGCATGGATGGACGGCGGCGTGGCATGCTTGCCGCCAACCTGCTCGCTGCCCGGTTCCACGTGCGCGGTGAGTTCATCCGCGCCTGGAACTTCAGCTCGTCAGCAATGGATACGCGCGGCGTAGCCATCATTGACAGCATGATGAACCTGCCGCTGCTCTACTGGGCATCTGAGCAGAGCGGCGACCCTCGCTTCCGCTGGCTGGCGGAAGCACATGCCGACACCGTGGCGCGCGAATTCATCCGCGCTGACGGGTCCATCTGCCACGTGGTGGAGTTTGATCCACACACGGGGCAGAAGCTGCGAGAGCATGGCGGACAGGGCCATGCTCCAGGTTCCGCCTGGGCGCGGGGCACCGCCTGGGCGTTGCACGGGTTTGCGCTGTCTTTCAAGTATACGGGCGAAGCCCGATATCTGGAGACAGCGGAGCGTGCGGCCGATTTCTTCCTCGCCATGCTTGGCGAAGAGATCGTGCCGGTGTGGGATTTCCGCGCACCTGCGGAGCATCAGGTGGCGTGGGACTCGTCCGCTGCGGCGATTGCCGCGAGCGGGTTGCTTGAGCTGGCGAAGCTGTCGCCACGCGGGAAAACCTATGCTGCCGCTGGAGAACGTATCGTCCGCGGCTTGCATGAGCACTATAGCTCCGGCGATTCGGCAGCGGAAGAAGGTCTGATTATGCAGGGAACGGTGCATTACCCGGAAGGGCGAGGGCTGAATGTGCCGATTATATACGGCGATTATTTCTATATGGAAGCGCTGGCGAAGCTGCGTGGACATGCGGGGTTATTTTAAAAGAAGAATTGAGAACTACGGGCTGGAAGAACTGAAGGTGAGAACGGATTAGTAAGGTATTAGTGTTGTGAGCCTTCGAATTATTTCATTAGATTCAACTAGTTAAGCAGTTATATATTCAGTATTTAGTTGTCAGTAGCATCAGTAGCAAACCATCATCACCTGTCCGCATAAGGCTGTCTCCAGGATTAGGAACGATATTCCCTCTACTGGAGACGGAGTATACCTAAGCTTGAGCTTTGAATAGACAAATCAAGGTGAGCGGACAGGGGGATGGTGTACGTAATCGAAGGAAGACAAAAGAATATCTGGCCTATGAATACTCATTCTTACGGGTCCAGTTGGGGTGCAGAATTAGCTATGCTCTACTGAAAGAATCACTTTTCACTTCGAAGGCGTGCGTCTCAGGATGACAAAGTCGGCAGAAGATTGATCTGGATAGCGCTGCGGAATAATCTCATGAACTTTGAAATCAGGATAATCGAAGAGATACTCGAACAGATTACGGTCCTGGATTGTATCAATCCCCGGGTTGCCGTTTTCTTTCAAACGGGTGTAAAGCACCACCCATGCTGTTGAGGAGTGCAGAATATCATAGAGGGTATTGCGAAAATCTGTTTCATCCGTGATGTGATATAACACATCCAGACAGACCGTCAGATCGGCTTGCAGGAAACCTCGGTTAATCCATAGGCCTGGTGTATACAGCATGAAGCTCTTGGAAGAATCCTTGGCAAATTGGGAAGCACAACGCTTTACTGAAGAAGCCGCTACATCCACGCCCAGGTAGTCCTCATAGTTCATGTATTGCAACTGGTTGCCGTCCCCACATCCAAACTCAATGACACGATGAATCCCTTCACGTTGAATCAGTCCGTTCACAACCTCGGCCTTGAATTCAGCCAAAACCCCGTATGACCCCCTCCCGGAAGTTTCACCCGAACGATATGTTTCCTCCCAATACCCGATGTAATCAAAAGGCTGAACCATTATGTTTCCTCCAATCCTGTTAAAAGAAGTTCAAGACAGTCAATATACATAGGTATGCGCAATATTCGCAGGTATGATCTGTTGAAACAGGAATAGAAGATAAATTAATTTCCATAGAATTCCCTGAAAATTTCCTGAAAGTCTAAACATCTGGAAAGGACTTGCCGACATAAAACATAAGGAAAAAAATGATGATAATCGGGGGGAAATGATGTTAAAGCCAAGATTGACCAAGTACATGGTGATGATGCTGGTGTTGATGCTGAGTATTTCCAACGTAGGCTTGGCCGCTGCGGCAGACAAAGAACTGTCCAAAATTGTGGTTTCCAAGAATGAGATGTCGCTCGAAGTTGGTGATTCCAGTTCCGTTACGGTGACGGGTGTATATTCTGATAATACGTCGGCAAACGTAACGATCAGTTCATCCTGGAGTACCAGTGATGCTTCGATAGCAACTGTATATAATGGCGCAATTACAGCCAAAAAAGAAGGTACAGCGACGATTACCGCAGCTTACCAGGGTCAGAGTCAGACCGTTCAAGTGAAAGTGACGAAGAAAGTCAAAGCCCTTTCGAAAAACGTGCAAAGTCTGGATTTGCGCACGGGAGATACAAAAGAAATTATTTTGACAGCAACGTATAGTGATAATGAAACAAATAATGCAGCAGCAAGTACCGCAGAATGGTCTACCAGTGATGAGAAGGTTGCTACCGTTGTGAATGGTAAAGTAACTGGACAAAGCGCAGGTACGGCAGTTATTACTGCGAAAGTTGGCAGCCAGAGCGTGACGGTGGATGTTAACGTTGAAGTGGTTAAACGTGTAGATGTAGATAAACAGCAAGTTAACTTGCTGTTGAACAAAAGTGAAAGTGTGAAAGTGACGGCTACGTATCCAGATGGCACAACCAAAGATGTAACCGATCTGGCGGAGTGGACATCCAGCAATGAGAAAGTCGCGGACGTTCTTAAAGGCGAAATTACAGGATACTCGGCAGGTTCTGCCAAGATCACAGCCAAATACGGTACGAAATCAGTATCCGTTGACGTGGATGTGGATCTGACCAGCAAACTGAGTGTGGAGAAACAAAGTATTTTCTTCCGTTTGAGTGAGACAACCAAAACGGCTAATGTCGTTGTAACGGCTTCTTATCCAAACAGCAGCGATGTGAATGTAACGGATCAGGCAACTTGGACATCCAGCAACGAGAAGGTTGCAACGGTATTCAAGGGACAGATCACAGCCATTAGCGCAGGTTCAACAACGATCAAAGCAACCTATAGTGGAAAAACTGTAGAAATTGCTGTAGATGTAGATACGGCAAGATATCTGGATATCAAAGATGTAAATGACAAGCTCGCCATGAGTGTTACCGGTGATAACAAGTCTAAGACATTGGTAGCCAATGCCGAATATATTGATGCCAGTACAGAAAATGTAACTTCCAAAGCAACATGGACTTCAAGCAATCCAGATGTCGTATATGTATCAAACGGCGATCTGATTGCATACAAATCCGGTACGGCTACGATCACTGTAGCTTATGGCGGTAAAACGGTTAAATTCACAGTGAATGTAGACGTAGCAGACAAGTATGAGATGGACAAGAAGAAAGCATCGGTAGCCGTTGGTGGAACGACTTCTGCCAAAGTACTGGCGTTGTATGGTGAAACATCCAAAGATGTATCTGAAGATGCAACTTGGAGCAGCAGCAGCGACAAAATCGCTGAGGTAGATAGCAAAGGGGTTATCACAGGTGTTGCTACAGGTAAAGTAACCATTACCGCGAAGATTGAAGGCAAAACACTGACTCTGCCTGTTGAAGTAGGTATGGCTAGTGGACTGGAAGCAGATGTGAACTTCGTTGTTCTGTCTGCCAAAGAAACTCAGACGATCCTTCTAACAGGTACGGATGAGGACGGCAACACGTTGGATGTTACATCCGAAGCAACCTGGAAATCCAGCAATGCACGTGTAGCAGATGTGAAAAAAGGCGTGATCACAGGTAACAGCAGTGGTAAAGCCAACATCACAGCAGAATACGGCTCCAAAAAAGTGACGATCCAAGTTGAAGTGGATGTCATCACACGTATTGAAGCTTCCGAGCCAGTTCTTTCCCTGAAATCAAGCGATACAGCTGATCTGACGGTAACTGCCTTCTTGAGCGACGGTAGCGAGCGTGATGTTACGGACAAAGCTGAATGGAAAACGAACAGCTACAAAGTAGCTCAAGTGACCAAAGGTAAAGTCAAAGCTACAGGTTCAGGTAAAGCCAAAATCACAGCAAAATACGGTAGCAAGTCTGTCACCATTGCTGTAGATGTGGATACACTGAAATACTTGCAGACGGATAAAGTAACGTTGACCATGAAACCTGGTGAAAAGGTAACTGTGGCGGCAACTGCAACGTATGCCGATGGCAGTGAAGCTAATGTATCCAAACCGGCTCTCTGGAAATCTTCCCGTATTGCAACAGCATCGGTGAAAGATGGCATTATTCAGGCGAACGGCAAAGGTAAAGCAACGATTACGGTGACATTTGCAGGTGTGAAAACCAAAGTAACGGTAGTGGTTGAAGCGAAGTAAACGATATTTTTCAAATGTGAGTGTGAAACGCGCAAATAAAACGGTGATGCCAGCTAATAGCTGGTATCACCGTTTTTTGTTTATAAACTAGAACGTGTCTTCAAGCGCTAACGAATCTGAAACGTCTTATTCAGGGGTCTGGAGCGTTTACAGAAATCTAAGGAATCTGAGACACGTTATATCGGAAATTACAGTCTTTTATAGCACTTTTGTCAGGTGATTGTGGTAAATAACGTGTCTGATATTCCTTACAATTTATAAAGAGGACCTAAAGACCAAATAAGACGTCCTGAGTTCCTTAGAAAATGAAAATAATCTAGCTATTCGCCAACGTCCAGAACCCTTGCATACACCACCCTATTACAGAGGTATAACCAAGTGGTTCTGTGACGTTCCCTGTACGTTCTACTACTACATCGTGTGAGATAGTACCAGTGCACCATAGGCAAAAGCGATCACGATTAGAATGGCTGGGTGCAGCTTGGTCTTGGTCATAACCCAGAGCGAGATGCCGGCAATGATCAATGTCTGCCAGATGCCGATGGAATCAGTGGATAGCTGTCCAAATTCCCATGTAAGCAGAATCATGAGTACAGCGATAACAGGCTGCACGAGTAGGGTCATGCCTTTGACTTTCGGTGACGTGCGATGTTTGTTCAACAGACGAAGTAATATAATTAGTGCAGTTGCGGAAGGCACGATTGTGGCAAAACTTGCGATAAATGCCCCAAACCAGCCTGCTACGTGGTACCCGACAAATGCAGCAATTTTGGTTGCAATCGGCCCGGGAAGGGCGTTACCAATCGCCAGTACATCACCGAATTGCTCTGTGGTCATCCATTGGTAATGGTTCACAATCTCTTCCTGCATTAGCGGAATGGATGCCGGGCCGCCCCCATATCCCAAGATGTTTGCTACGAAAAATCCCCAAAATAATTCCCACCAGGTCTGGAGCATCCTTAGGACACCCCCTTATCAGACTCGCCTTTGGACTTGAAGCGCTGAACCAGATCCAGATGGAAGACACCATATCCAAGGAAAACAGCGATCACAATCCCCGGATGGATATCCAGCAGCTGCAATAGTACAAAGGCAATTACGCCGAATAGGGCGGCAAAAACTTTACCAAGTCCCTTCCAGGCTTTCATGGCAAATTCATAAGCCATCATGCCCAGCATGACAAAAATGACCGGCCGCACGGCGGCTACCATGCCTGCTACCACTTTCGACTCGCGTAGCGCGTACATGGAACCGAGCAGCGCGATAATGGCAATGCTTGTCGGTAAAATGTGAGCGAGTACGGACACGATCGCGCCCAGCACACCTTTGGTTTTATAACCGAGATATGCGGCCATCTTGGTCGCGATGGGACCCGGCAAGGCGTTGGCGATAGCCAAAATCTCGCCGAACTCCTCATCACTGACCCATTTGTAACGCGTAACGGCTTCGTAACGGATCAACGGAATAACCGAAGGTCCACCGCCATATCCGAGAATTCCGGTTCGTACCATTCCGATGACGAGACCGTTGTAATCTTTCCAACCCATGCTGATTTCCTCCTAGAGTCTCATGCCCATCCGGCTTTTATAACGTTTCAACAATAGCTGTGATTCCACTTTGACGATACCCGGCATCTTATAGAGCTTCTCCAGCAAAAACTGCTCCATCTCTTCCATATCCGCAAAAATACCGTGCATGTGCAGGGTACTAGGGCCTGTCATATGATATAGGCTGGTGACGGCTGGCTCTTCATCCAGTTTCTCAGCGACTTCATCCAGGAAGGGCGGTTCAACATCGACATTGAAAAAGGCGGAGACCTGAAGCCCAACTTTGCCTGGGTTGATTACAACGGTGAAGCGTTCGATGATTCCTTTTTCGGATAACGCATTAATGCGTGCCTGAACAGCCACACGTGACAACCCGATCTGTGTACCCAGATCCGTATAGGATATCCGGCTGTTGTGGTGAAGCGCGGCGATGATTTTGCGATCCATCTCGTCCAGATTGTACATTTGAGGAATTTCCCCACCCTTGGAGGAGCGTTTCTCTGACATGTTGACCATCCTTTTCTCTCGCTATATGAAATGAACAATGAAATTTTACTAATCATACAATGTGTATGTGGCATTCATAGTTTAATGACGAATCGTAACTGGAGTCAATCTATTTATCATGATTATTGAATTTAACCGATTTTGAGCCTTCATTTTGTCATTTCGACCAATCGGAAATAAAAAGACCACTCGCACAGTCCAATAGCGAGCAGCCGTTAAATAATAGATAAGCTGGAGTGAAGCGCAAAGTGTGATACGAAGCATGTCCGGTTATACTTGGGCTGTCTTGGGCAATAAAAGGGTAACGGTAGTCCCTTCGCCAGGCTCGGAAGAAACTCTCAACGTTCCTCCTGCACCACGGGCACGCTCTTCCATGCTGAACAATCCAACGCCATTGCCTGCGGTTGCTTCGCTGAATCCAGCACCTTGGTCTTCAATAATAACCATCGTCATGTTCTCAGCGTCTTCTATAGTAACACGTGCCTCGGCAACATCGGCATACTTCGCGACATTGGTTAAGGCTTCCTGAATAATTCGGTAGATGGCTATCTCCCGGTTCATCTCCAGTCGTTTGCGCAAATTACATTCCAGATCAACTTCGATCCCGTAGTGACGGGTGTAATTCTCGATATACGTACGAATCGCCGGAACAACACCCAGGTCATCCAGAACGGATGGTCTCAGCTCCCATGCCATACCGCGTACATCTTCCATGATACCCGTGACCTGCTTACGAAGTGCTTCAACCCCGGGTTGAGGCTGGTCTGCCAGCAGGCGGTCCATCTGAATCACCAGAGAGAAGAGACTCTGTCCAATCCCGTCATGCAGTTCACGCGAGATCCGGCGTCGCTCCTCTTCCTGAATGTTCATCACTTGGGACATCATCTTTTGCAATTCGGCTTCGACGGATTTCAGCTTGGTGACCTCGCTGCGTACAGCCAGGTATTGATAGGGCTCCCCGTCGTTATCAAGGAAAGGCACGATGGTGGTGTTGACCCAATAATGACTGCCGTCTCTGGCACGATTGAGAATTTCCCCGTTCCATACCTTACCTGAGGATATCGTGTCCCACAGGTTTTTCATAAAGCTTTTGCCATGGTATCCGGAATTAATGATTCGATGATCCTTACCGATCAGTTCCTCGCGCTCATACTGCGAGATTTCACAGAATTTATCATTCACATACTGGATTTTCCCCTTGCGGTCTGTCAGGGCTACAATGGAGGATTCATCCAAGGCAAATTTCAGATCACTCAGTTGATGCAGGGAACCCTTCAACCTGCTGCGAAATTCATTATCCGTAATGTGATCATCGATTTCGTTCAGCAGGAGGCGTACGGGCTGGTCTGCGAGACCACTTAATCTGTTCTTGCGTGCACTACTCAAAGTTCAGCAACCCCTTTTTCATAGCGAACTTCACCAGTTCCGGTCGTGTACGCAGGCCAAGTTTCTCCATCAGATTGCTTTTGTGGGATTCGACCGTTTTGACACTGATGATCAGATGTTCGGCGATTTCCTTGTTGGCATAACCCTTGGCAATCCAGGACAAAATCTCTTTCTCCCGCTCGGATAACGTGTCATACGGTCCGGCGTTTTCCTGTTTGGCTTTGTCCAGGTATTCACTCATCAGCCGCTTGGTCGCACTGGGGTACAGATAGGCGCTACCCTCTGCTACGGAACGAATCGCAGCAAGCAATTCTTCATGCGGCGCACTTTTGAGTATATATCCGGATGCTCCCGCGTGGATGGCGCGGAACAGATATTCTTCATCGTCATGCATGGTTAGTATCAAAATGGAGACATCTGGCATCAATTTCTTCAATTCAGCGGTAGCGGTCAGACCGTCTTTGCCTGGTGGCATGCTAAAATCCATCAAGACCACATCTGGTTTCAACTCTTGAGCCTTGGCAATGGCTTCATCGCCATCTGCGGCATCTCCAACGATATGTATATCATTCTTTCCTTCAAGTAAGGCGATCAGCCCGGAACGCACGACAACATGGTCGTCTACAACTAATAGTTGAATCACATGATTTCCCCCTGTCCGCTTCCTTAGTTCTATCTATATCATAACAAAAAAAGAAGCCATTCAGAGCTTTAATCTCCGAATAGCTTCTCTTACTCTCTAGTTCAAACTTTTATCCAAACACCTTTGGCTGAAGATGTAGAGCGATTTGCTCCGTCTGCCGGATCATGTCCGATGAGAAGGTGCAGGGCAGTCTGCTGCCAACAAGCAGCACGGCACCAGGCACACTTCCTTCCTGGAACACAGGTACTGCTATGGCACTTACCAGGCGCTCAGCAAGCATTAACGGGCAACGACCGGGTGTATGCTCCCCGGTGGATTGTGCATCAGATCGAGCTGTGCGTCCAGTCCGAAGGGCTGTGCCCACCAGATCTTGTCCGGGGCGCATTTCCATGCGTTTCACCCGTTCATTACTAGCCCCAGAGGTATATTTCCAGCGTAGCATCGTCCCGTTCAGACAGGCAAGTCCACAGAAGTCGCTGGATGTGTTCAGGCGCAGGCCGTCGATCATCTCCTGAATGCCGGATGGCAGTTCATCATGCATGAGAGGACACTTCCTTTTTCGAAATTATAACGTACGTAAAGTGTAATTATTATCATTAACCTTTTAGGATCATCTTAAAGAGGTAGTTCAAAAAGTCCGCTTTTGATTACGAAGGATGCCTATCGGCATCATCAGCATCGAATATGGAATTCAGCCGAAATGTCCGTTGCTCACGTAGTTTTGCCTACGCTCCGCTACTCCATTTCTAGCTTCATCCCATCTTCTCGGTACTGAAAACCGCTCTTTTTGAACAGGATCATCTTAAAGTAAGGGTATTACAATGTTAGTTCTATTGTAGACCCTTTCTCTTACGTTGTAATTCAGGGAAAACCCCTATTTCCGTTCCGTAATCTACTGAACTTGGGCAGTGGAGGACTCCTGAGTCAGATGCACCAAGGGATTGAAGAAATGCGAAGGATGAGGCATATCGGTGAAATGTGACTTTTCTCACAGCAAACTCAGGGAGTTTCTCGTCAATGATCAGGTAATCCCCCGATAACCCTCGCGCTACTTTCGCGGTATGATGGATACATAAGGAATCACCGAGGGGGACGAAGGTTATGGGTACAGTATTTGTAGAAAGAACAACCCAAAGAGCAGAGCAGAAACAAACGGAGGCGGGCAAAATGACACGGGAAACAGGCGGAATCCTTTCGTTCGTTACATCTGAGCAATGGGACCTGATTGAAGCAAAGATGCAGCCCAAACGGGTGAAGTCGGGGTATAGTCTCTTTCTCGAAGGCGATGAAGCCGGATATCTGTACTACATTCGTTCAGGACGAGTGAAAATGACCAAGTCGACGGAGGATGGCAAGGAAATTATTTTATCCATTCAGCAAAGCGGCGATCTCATCGGTGAATTCGGCGGCATCGGCGGATTGAATCATAGCTACAGTGCAGAGATGGCGGAAAAAGGGGAACTGGCCATTATCTCGCTTAGCGATCTGGAAAGTATACTCAGCAAACATGGCGACCTTGCCTTGAAATTCTTGCAATGGATGGCACTGTCGCAGCGGATTACCCAGTCGAGATTCCGTGATTTGTTGCTCTATGGCAAGGCGGGTGCGCTCGCTTCGACACTGATCCGTGCCAGCAATTCGTATGGCAGGGTTACACCGGATGGTATTGTGCTGGACATGAAGCTGAACCATACCGATCTTGCCGAGATGATTGGAGCGACCCGGGAGAGCGTAACGCGGATGCTGGGGGCATGGAAGGAACAAGGTACGCTGGATATGATGGACGGCAAACTGATGATTCGTGACCTGGCAGCCCTGCGCTGTATGTGCGGATGTCCGACATTCCCAAGCTGCCCGGTAGAGCTGTGCCGACTGTAACATAGCTTGTTCCGGTGTTCCGAGTTGAGGGAAGAACAACGGTTGCATCCCTGAGGAACAAATTTGATTTGGAATCCAAATGAGGCTTCAAGGCTTCACCTCCATTGGCGATTGGGGTCGTTACGGAGCAAAAGAAAAGCTGGCGTCCCATATATGGGAGTCAGCTTTTTGTGTTTCTTTGAAATTGTTCATCAGTATATTCTCTGGCGAGAATCGAATAGATCACAGAGTCATGAAAGGAACCTTTGTAGAACCAGTGCTCGCGTAATAGCCCTTCTCGCTGCATGCCAATCTTCTTCATGACATTCTCCGAAGCAGTGTTATGCGGACGACATTTGGCGTAAATCCGGTGAACGTCCAGTTCGTTGAAACCGAAGCCTAGTAGAGCACTGGCTGCTTCGGCGGCATAACCTTTTCCTTGATAGGCGGGATTAAGGACGTAACCGATCTCTGCATTGGTTTTCTCCATCACGTGAATACCTACTCCGCCGAGGAGAGTTCCATCATTTTTCAAACATATCGCCAGTTCAAAGCCCTCTCGTGGTTGTGTCTGCTGCATATCCAACACAAACTTCACGTACTCTCGCGTATCTTCTTCTGTATTAGGCCCCCACGCTGTATGCTGAGTAACTTCTGTCATGGATGTGTAGCTATGTATACTTTCCCAGTCTGTCTCCAGAATATCCCTGATGATGAGTCGTTCGGTCTCCAGTTGCATCGTTGTTCACTCCTTCACGTTTGAGTAACTTTACTGTACATTGTACAACAAAAATAGCCCATAACAGATTCAAAGAATGAATCGGTCATGAGCAATAATGTAGATCTATGATGTATGTGGCATGCTATTGTGGTTGTTTACATTGAACTGCAGGATAAGTATAAGCCAGCTTACGGATAATTTCCTTTTGCCATCTCGTATCACCCAGATTGGTTGCCAGGTTCAGAAGATCCAAATAATCGTCAAGCTGCAGATCAGCCTTTTGCAGAGTTGTATTCATTCGATGTTCGTTCCCCTTTATCTATAAAATCGTAAAATCATATGCAGTAGAAAGTTACAAAGAGACAAGTTCAAGAATGATAATCATTATCATGTTTATATATTCATTATGCAATGAACGCTGGCAAAATGCAATCCCAAGTCCGCATCGAATTTAACTTTTTTCTGAAAATAGGCTCATCCACAGCACATAGGGAATGTATACACCGAGATATGCAGACGGATACAAGAACCAGCCATTCAGCAGGAAATGGTGAATCTCGGTGGTGAATGTGGTCATATGAGCATTCGTCGCATACACATCACCAGCGATGACGGTTGCCGCACTGTAGAAACAGAGTAGCGCAAGAATATGGAACACTCGGGTAACCATTCGGGAACGAAGAGCAACATAAGCCATAATCAGCGGAACAATCAACAAGAGTAACAAAAATACCAATTTCATCATCGTTTTACTCCTTCAGTAAATGGAATCCTAATGATAATCAGTATGGGCCAATAGACTCAACTTCTAAACTTTTTCATAAACTTTACAAAAAGAAAGAGGAATTCAGCATATGAACAATTAAATTAAAGGAGGATAACCCATTATCAGGTAATTTGGAGGAGGAGAAAGGGAATATGAAGAAGGCGTTATGGCAGCACTGGATCGGGGCATTCCTGGTCTTTATCATGATGGCAACCGCACTGCTGGGGCCGGGTTCGCAAAGTCCGGTACAAGCTGCAGCACCACTTACGGTATCTCAGGCCATCGCTGCCCAGAGCGGTGGAGGAACAGCAACGGTTGAAGGAATCATTGTTGGACATGCTACCGGGTCGCTTACCGCGAAGTTTACATCTCCGTATGCCAATGATTTTAATGTTCTGATTGCGGATTCAGCGTCAGAGCGGACCAACGCCAGATTATTGGATGTACAGATTCCCTCATCTTTCCGTTCGCAATATGGATTGGCGTCCAACCCCAGTCTTGTAGGCAAAAAGATCATCGTAACCGGAACCCTTGGTGCCTACAACAGCTATGCAGGAGTCAAAAACCCAACGTCCATCACACTTTCCTCCGGAACAACCAATCCTGATCCAGAACCGAACCCAGGCACAACACTGCCGGACGGTACCGGCAAGAAAGTATTGTTCGATAATACCCACGCTCAGACAGCAGGTGCTGCCGACTGGATTATTGACGGGGCATTTTCGGATTTTGCCAATGGTTTGCGAAACGCAGGCTTCGCCGTGGATCAGCTGGAACGCAGCATCCCGTATACATTCGGTGAGCAAGCCATCACCTATAATAAATTGAAAGATTACGACGTCTTTGTCATCGGCGAAGCCAACGTACCGTTCAAAGCGACTGAGCAGGCTGCGCTGGTGCAGTACGTGCAGAACGGAGGGAGTGTTTTCTTCATCTCCGACCACTATAATGCAGACCGTAACAAAAACCGCTGGGATTCTTCCGAAGTATTCAACGGTTATCGCCGCGGTGCCTTCCTGAATCCGGCCAAAGGCATGTCTTCGGCTGAAGCCGAATCACCAGCGATGCAGAGTGTGACGAGTTCAGACTGGCTCGCGACGAACTTTGGTGTCCGTTTCCGCTACAATGCCCTGGGAGATGTGAACGCATCGGATATCGTTGCACCTGCACAATCCTTTGGCATTACGGCTGGTGTCAATTCTGTAGCCATGCATGCGGGATCGACCATTGCGATTATAGACCCTAACAAGGCCAAAGGCTTGGTGTATGTACCAAGTGGTGTGTCCAAGTGGGGCAATGCCGTGGATCAGGGCGTATACAATGGTGGTGGACGAGCTGAAGGAGCCTATGCTGCGATTGCAAAGGTTGGTGCGGGCAAAGCCGCATTTATCGGTGACTCTTCCCCTGTGGAAGACGCGACTCCGAAATATTTGCGTGAAGAGACCGGTGCTACCAAGAAGACCTATGATGGATTCAAAGAAGTGGATGATGCAACGTTCCTTGTGAATACTGTGAAATGGCTCGCGGTCAAAGAGAGTTACACCAGTCTGGCACAAGTGCCAGGACTGACATTGGATACGGCCACAAGCCTGCTTTCGATGGAAGCTCCAGCTGCATCAACCGAGCCGCAACTTGAGCCGTGGGCTGCACCTGCGGCAGGGTACAAATGGTATGATCCAACTACATTTAAGACAGGTTCATACGGCAAAGCGCAATAAGTGAAGTAGACATCAACTCAACATGCGAATAGGGTCTGACCGTGGAGTTTGCGGACAGGCTCTTTTTTTTTTGCTTGTTATATCAGTTACAATGAAGCCCATGATTAGCTCCTACAGCCCTGCCATTGCATAAATATCTGCTCCAGAGGGGAAGGTATGGGTACTAATGATGCGGCGTGAAGCCCAACATAACCTAGGAGGCGGCGAATGATGACTCAGCAAGCAGACTGTGACAGTTCCTCGATGAGGCAGAAGCTTAAGGCAGACCTCCATCGTGTAGCAGAGCGTATGAATCTGACGTTATCCCAATTTGACAATGACAGTGCCTGCCTGCTGGGGCAATTTGCAGAGATTCGAGCGGAAATCAAGCAGATCGAGGTGCTCGCCTCTTCGTTTTATCTGGATTGTTATCTTTCGCCCTTTACAGAGAAGTTTGCCGAATTAACATCGAGCGTACAGCATCTATCTGACCGGAGATATGGGGCGTTGATTGTGATTGAACGGGAGATTCCGTTGGAGTCGATCATTCACTCAGGCGTAACTGTGGATGCAAGAGTGACACATGCACTGCTGGAATCGCTGTTCATTCCCGGTGCACCTCTGCATGATGGGGCTGTGTTGATTCGTGGTAATCAGATTGTATCCGCTGGTAATGTGCTGCCGTTGTCGCAAGCGGAAGTGCATGAACGAAAAATAGGCACTCGTCATCGTGCAGCACTGGGACTCAGTGAATTGACGGATGCGGTTGTGTTGGTTGTCTCCGAGGAGACAGGACAGGCTTCATTCGCTGTGGATGGTGATTTGCATCCAATCAATGTGGTTGAAACGCTCCCTTAAATGAGAAGGATCAAGTGGCCTACATGGGCGATTAAGTTAAGGCTGTTGAGGAAAGTGTACCTTTCTCCTGTAAGGGAGAGAGGTTTTTCTATTGATAGACGATAAAATTATAATCTGAAATTCTACAGCTTTGCTCCCGCCATATGAGAAACATCGATCGATGCTTCTCTGACATTGCGATGTGATTTTGCACAAACTGGGTATTCATGGGTACAATAGAGGATGGTCAATGAATAGAGAACAATGCGATTGGATCGCAAAAATGGTTGGAGGAGACGGTTAGCACATGAGTTGGTTTGAAGCAATGGAGCATCACGATTATGAGGAACTGGTTCTGTGCCAGGATCGAAATTCAGGGTTAAAAGCAATTATCGCCATACACGACACAACACTCGGCCCTGCGCTGGGAGGCACGCGGATGTGGACTTACGCTTCAGAAGAAGCCGCCATTGAAGATGCCCTGCGCCTTGCCCGTGGTATGACATATAAGAATGCGGTATCTGGCCTGAATCTCGGCGGTGGCAAAACCGTTATCATCGGAGATCCGCGGCGCGACAAAAACGAAGCGATGTTTCGGGCGTTTGGACGATATATTCAAGGGTTGAACGGACGTTATATCACGGCCGAAGATGTGGGAACAACGGAAGATGACATGAACCTGATTTATCAGGAAACCGATTATGTGACAGGCATCTCGGCTAGTTATGGTTCATCCGGTAACCCATCGCCTGCAACGGCTTGGGGTGTATATCGTGGGATTAAGGCAGCATCCAAAGAAGCATTTGGTACCGATCTGCTGGAGGGTAAAACGATAGCGGTCCAAGGTGTTGGCAATGTAGCGATGCATCTGTGCAAATATCTGTATGAGGAAGGTGCACATCTGATCGTTACGGATATCCATAAGGACTCGGTGAAACAGGCTGTGGACCGCTTCGGCGCGACAGCAGTTGATCCCGCAGACATCACTAGTGTGGAATGTGATATCTATGCACCATGTGCACTGGGCGGCACGATTAATGACGATACGCTCAAAACGCTCAAGGCGAAGGTTGTAGCGGGCTGTGCCAATAATCAGTTGCTGGAGACCCGTCATGGGGATCAGCTGTATGATATGGGCATCGTATATGCGCCTGACTATGTTATCAATGCAGGTGGCGTCATTAACATTGCGGATGAGTTGAACGGTTACAACGCGGATCGGGCGTGGAGCAAGATCGGAGAGATCTATTCCAATCTGGAGAAAATATTCGAAAGCTCACGTACCGAGGGCATCGCTACCTATGTTGCCGCAGATCGTCTGGCTGAGCGACGGATTGAACAGATGAAGAATACACGCAGTACATTCCTGCAGAATGGTCATCACGCATTGAGTTCCCGGAGATTGCGCAAGTAATCTTAATAGAACATAAAAAAACTTTAAACGGTCTGTTAGATAACGGCAACATCCATTCCCAAGATGGATAGTCGATCTGACAGGCCATTTTTTATGTTGCTATTAGAATTAAAAAAAGAAAAACAGTGGCAATATCTCCCTAAATGATCAATTCTACTATGGATTTTTCCGATAATGTATGTACATCGTTCAGATGCATATGGTTCAGGGAAGTGGGGAGAAGTGGGAAATGGGGAAGAGAAAAGGGTTAGGGCATAGGATCAAAAATATGTCGCTTAAAATCAAATTGCCTTTCATGATCAGTGTATTGGTTGTTTTGGTTCTGCTTGGTGCAACGACCACAAGTTATATGATCTCATCTGATGTTGTGGTCAAGAAAAGCAAGGATGAAATGAATGTGATGGCTGACCGCCTTGGGGAAGGGCTTTGGACAGCTATGCAGCTTCAACAACAATTGAGTCATGCCATATCGGTGCATAATACCTTCAAGGAACTCTTGGAGTTGCGTGATACCAATGAAATGCCAGATGATACCTTTTTCACAGATGAGAATCCATATTTCAACAGAGCAAATACGATTCTCACTGACAGTATATCCGATACGGAAGGCTCCAAGCCGGACCTGTTCGTATTTGACAAGGAAGGAACCATGGTGGCGGGTACCATGCCAGAAGTCATTGGTCAGTCACGGGGAGATCGGGAATATTTTAAGGAATCCATACAGGGGAAATCCTTCATCAGTGACGCGGTCGTCTCTAAGACTAGCAAGAAGCTCATTATTGTATTCTCGGAGCCTATCACCGATGAACAGGGGAATATACTAGGTGTGTTCGCCATGTCGGTGGACAGCAGCTTTTTCCTGGGGCAACTGGGAGACATTAAAATCAATGCCGAAGGCAGAGTTGAAGTGCTGAGCCGGAGCGGCATCATCATGTATGATTCACTGGACCCTTCCATTGTGGGACAAACGCTGGAAGCGGACAAGGAAGCGATGGGAATCATCGAGGCCAGAGCCACTGACAAAGTAAAAATCACTTCGATGGATCGAGATAACATCTATTATCGCGTTAATCAGATTCCCGGTGCAGATCTATCTGTGGTCATCATTGACGACTATGACGATATCAAGCGTCCAATAGAAGATATCCAACGTCAGATGGTTATCGTGACCTTGATCGGAGTTGCTCTGGCTATTGGTGTGGGGTTGCTGATTTCTCGTAGTATTACAAGACCTATCATTCGTCTGATCGGACTGTTCCAACAGCTTGCTCAAGGCAATCTGACCGTTAAGGCCAATGGCAGATATAACAGTGAATTCAAAGATCTGGCGGAGAGCTTTAATGGTATGGTGGAGCAGAACAGGAACCTCATTACCGATATGAATAATTCAATCCATGTCCTTCAAGCCAGCACTCAGGAATTGGAGGAGACATCCAGACAGACGGCAAGATCCATTGATGAGACATCGGCGACGTCCATGGGGATTGCCAAAGCCATGGAGGCCCAATCGGAAGATACCGAGCAGATTGCAGGTAAATTCAACAGCTTTGGCGATAAAGTGGCTGCCATGAACAGCAGTGCACAGGATGTGAAGGCAAGAGCAGATGAGATCGAGACTGTATTTCACAATGGGAATGAAGTCGTGAATGAACTGATGCGTATTAATGAGGTGAACGAACGGGAAGTGGAGAAAATCTCGGAGATTACCGTCAAACTTCAAACCAGTTCGGGCAGTATTAGTCAGATCACGGAAGCCATCAGCCAGATTGCGAAGCAGACCAATCTGCTTGCATTGAATGCTTCCATTGAAGCATCACGGGCTGGAGAGCATGGCAGAGGATTTGCAGTTGTAGCCGAGGAGATCCGCAATCTGGCAGAGCAGAGTTCCCGCCAATCCAAGGAAATCTCCAGCATTATCGAGCAGAATCTGGCCGATGTTGCCGAGAACAACCAAAGTGTTGCCGAAATTCACACCATTTCGTCCAGACAGGATGAGCTTGTCTTGCAGACTCGTCAGGCATTTGATGTGATTCTGGAGAAGGTAACGGTCATTAATCAACAGATCGCTACGATGGCAGTACAGATGCAGGAGATGTTACAGAACAAGGATGATGTACTGGAGTCAGCCCATAGTTTGTCAGCTTCAGGAGAGCAGGTATCCGCTTCGGTTGAAGAGGTAACAGCAACCATGATGGAGCAATCTTCAACAGTACAGCAGTTGGCCAACATGGTCGATACGATCGATCAATTGACGCAAAAGCTGGCCGAATCGGCTGCGCGATTCAAGGTGGAGTAAGGGGCTGTCTCAAAAGGAATTCCGCCTCGCTCCAAGTGCTAACGAACCTACCGCACCTTAAAAGGCGGATCATCAACGCTTGCAAGATTTAAAGAATCTCAGATCGGGGAAAATGGGAGCGAATAGCGTGTCTCAGGTTCATTAAAACAAAATAACACGAACAAGGGATGTCCCCTGTCATATTCATGACTTATGGGACATCCCTTTCTTTTTTATGGTCTCGATCAATGTGCTCTAGTCCATTTAGTGATCAATGAGATGCAACAGTTGAGGGAGAGGTGTGCGAGGCTTGGGCATAGGCTGATCTTCAGCGTTAAAATACCCCATGTGAAGTGTACCTACTATTTTTTCCTCTGATGTCACACCAATGGCTTCACAGAATAGTGGACTTTCATTGAAAGGGCTTGTCTTCCATACGACGCCGATGTGTTGTTCCCAGGCGAGCAACTGTATGTTCTGGATCAGTGCCGAGGTTGCAGCAAAAGCCTCTTCCCATGCTTTGGAGGGCAGGTTGGCTGTCATAACCACAACCAGATGCACAGGTGTCTGTGCACAATAGGCCGCTCTGATTTGTTGTCCGTACTTTGCTACAAATTCAGGATTGCGTGTACTCAATACAGCACTCGCGAATGTTTCTCTGCCCTCATTCATAAACAGAATGAAGCGCCAAGGTTCCTTTTTGGAGTGAAAAGGTGCCCATATCGCGTCCTCCAGAATCTCATGAATCGTTTCCAACGGAATGGGTAGGCCATTAAATTCCTGAATCGTACGTCGTTCGATCACGGTCTGCCTAAGGCTTGTTTTGGGTTTCATCATGTCCCTCTATAACTCGAAGGAAGCAGCGATCTCATCAATGATTTTACTCAGACCGATGGGACCGTATCCTGCAAACCACAGGTTGGCATCACCGATATATACATGATCGTTCTGGACTGCATTCAGATTGGACCAGATGGATGTATCCATGATGTTATTAAGCACAACCTTGTTTTCTTCCCCTGGACGAAGAATGATAAACAGTCGATCCGGGTTCAACTCAGGCAGAATTTCCTCGGAAATTGCCACATTCCATGATCCCTGGAAATCTACACTGTCTACTGAAGCAGGGGTTAATCCCAGAGCACCAAACAGAGTGAAGTTATCATCAGGTTTAATCAATTGAAGCTGTTTATCCTGTACACGCATGTAGGCCACCGTTTCATCTTTGGCTTTTACGGCAAGCTCATCATGGGTTTGGGTCACTTTGGCATCATAGGCATCTTTGACCGCTTGGGCTTCTTTTTCTTTGCCAAGAACGGCTGCTGTTTCCATGAATCGCTCCCAGTCTCCTTTTTCTTCATTATCAAAAAGGATCGTTGGAGCAATCTTGGAGAGTTGCTCATAGTTTGCTTCATTTAACGTTTTGGAGGCCAGAATGAGATCCGGCTCAGCCTGGAGCAATGCTTCAAAATTGGGAGACTCGCCGGAACCTACGGCAGTGGTATCTTTCATCTGATCTGCCAGATATTCAGGGAATCCGAGATCGTTATACGTTACCATGGCTGTTGGTTCAATGCCGAGAGCGAGTAATTGGTCAGCAAAGACGTAGAGCATACCCGCAATTTTTTGGGGTTCGGCAGGAATTTCGATATCCCCTTTGATCGTAGAAATAGTGCGTGTATTCTCACTTCCCTGTTCAGCGGTTGAGGGCTCTGCCCCATTGGACTCGGGTGAAGCGGAGTTCCCGCTGCTCTGGGAAGTCCCACAGCCCGCAAGCATGCTGCATAGAACAAGAACGGTTATAAGGAATCGTCCTGATTTGAAAAAGGTAGAGAAGCGTTGGTTGTTAGGTAAAGACACGTTGTACACACCCTTTAACTGATTTTGATTATCATTATCAAAATAATTATAGGTGCATTCCAAATCGTAATCCATGGATATTCCTGTTTAATGCATGGACGTTTGGCTCAGGAACAATTGACTAACCCGATTCAGAAACAGATTATGAGCCAAGGAAGTATAACAGGAGTAGGGGGAGGAATCGCCCAATTCATAGACTTGATTCATACGAACCGCCTCCCATTGCTGCCAAATTGAATTTTGCATAAGCGACGCCACAGTGTGCGCACGCTCGTCTGCTTGGCCACTTGTAAACAGAATGAAGTGTTCAATATCCGACTGAACCAGCTGTTCCAGTGACATTATACGGGAATGGGATACGTGATGTAGAGCTTGGGGTACGGATAACTGCAAATCATCATAGAGTACCGTCCCCAGATTACGGTTGCCGTAGACCCGGAACTGTCCATCTTCGTATTGCGCCACAGCCACAGGGCGGTCATCGATGGCATGCTGTATACTGGAGATTTTTTGTTTGACCGATAGATCATAACGTTCCAGCCATTCTTCACCAGCTGTTATTTTACCCACGGATTGTGCAATGGAGTACATCTGTTTACGCCAATCTCCTGCAAAAGATATGGTGCAAGTGGAGGCAATATGCCGAAATAATTCGGCTTTTTTGGGCTCTTCATAATCGGTTCCTTCATACCCAATGATCAGTTCCGGGTGTGCGTTCATTAATAGTTCCAGATCAGGCTGATCTCTGCCCACTTGAATCACATTTTTGAATTCATATGATGTCCTATGGACCGGATTAATCAGTGCCGCATAAGGCTCAATACCAAGGGCAAGCAGATGCCCCGTATAGGGATGGGCAAGTGAAGCGATACGTGTTACGGAGCGATGCTTTTTAATATAAACCATGGGAGACAATCCGGTGGTTGCTTTGAATTTTCGGCTGAAATAGAATTCATCTTCATACCCGACCTGGCGGGCTGTTTGTTTGATCGTGTTGTCTGAGGCCAGTAGCAGATCACCGGCTTCCCGGATGCGTACAGCGTTCAAATATTCGATAGGGCCTTGTCCAATCATTTTTTTGAACAATCTGGAATAACGGTTGACACTCAGTCCAGCCATTTCAGCCAGTTTTTCGCGTGAGAAGTTATCCTGATAATGTGTATTGATATATTTTTGGCTCTGCTTTACCGCTTCTATTGCTGTATCTTCCTGGAATTTCTGCTTATTCTGCTTCAATAGGACAAGACACAGTTCCTGAAAGAGAATCTGACGTGCCATTCCAGCCCATGGATCTTCCTTCTGCCCACCTTCATGGATTTGAATGGCGAGAACGGGAGCTGAGGGAATAACAGCGGCAATGAATTCAAGATGTGGATCAATAACTCGCTGCATGTTGCCATCCAGTTCTTCGTTGTAGACATTGTAGGTTAAGGTGACACATTCAAAATCAGGCTGTACCTCGGTAATTGCGATACAGGTGTGAGAAGGAGGGACGGAAAGGACTTGAGGAGCGCATAAAGAGATGATTTTGTCTTCGACTTTGACGGTTAAGCTCCCTTTGATCACAACAAGCAGCGTATGATGTGGACAGGATGGAAAGGACACTTGTTCAGCATTGTTGTCGACACGCCGGGCGTCAATGAGCCTATATAAAAGATTCGTGAGTTTCATCTGATCTTCTCCTGACTGCTATGAATGTACATACTATACTGCTGCTTATAAAAGTTATCTATATCAAAACGTAATGCACTTCTGATTCAGCAGCTTCATGAATTGATCCAGCGCACTGCTGACGTACCGATCCTCACCGCGGACAAAGGTTGTCGTGGTATGGGTAAAACGATCTGCCAGATCAAATACGGAGAATTCATCCGGTTTCTTGTGAATAACGTTGCACGGCATAATGGTAAAAGCAATTCCAGACTCCACACAGCTGAGCAGGTTTTCCATCGTACTCACTTCGATGATATTACGTGCGGACAACCCTTCTTCCTGCAAAAATTCTTCGGTCATTTCACGATACGGACAGCCCTCGGGGAAAACAACCCACGATACTTGGCACAGACTTTCGGGTGGTGTATCCATCTGCTTGGAGATGATATGAACCGTGTCCTGCATCTCATATTCCACCTTCAGACCCTCCTTCACACAAGCCCCGCTGATAAAAGCACCATCAATCTCATCGTCCTGTATTTTCTTGCGCAGTACTTTGGGTGAAGTGGCGTTAACGAGTGAGATGGACACCTTTGGGTAGGTTATCTGATATTCATTCAGGATCTCCATAAAGCGGCTGGATGCCGCCGTCTCCACAATGCCGATTTTCAGCGTGCCGGAAGGCTCCCCGGGATCGTTCATATCCTGCTTCAGATCATGTAAAAGGTTGTGAATCTGTGTGGCGTACTGTACGAACTGTTCTCCTTTGGAGGTCAGTACAACGCCTTTGGGAAATCGGTTGAACAACTGGATTTGATATTCCTGCTCCAGTTTTTTGATGCGTGTAGTGACATTGGATTGTGCGTAATTCAGTTCTTTGGCGGCCTGTGAGATTTTGCCTGAACGTGCTACCGCGAGAACAATATCGATATCGGAAAGTTCCATGCTGTATCCTCCTGAAAGTGGAATAACTTCAGTTGCTTCCGCAGACGCTGATGTTAGGTATCTCTCTGAGAGATACAACTATATATTTCAATCATTTTACGATATATCAGGGTCGCCTTACAATATCCTTAAAGACGAAGAGAGTAGGGATATGACATGGATAACTTGAATACACGCTCAGTACTATTAAGCCCGGTAACGATTCACCAGTGGCAATTAAGGAACCGAATGGTGATGGCGCCGTTGACCCGGGGATTTGCTGATGATCGGGAGGGGACCGTGACGGATGAGATGGTGGCGTATTATGAGCAGCGTGCGCGTGATGGCGTGGGACTGATCATTACCGAGGGCATTAACCCGAATCTGGCAGGCAAAGGCACCTACGGCATCCCCGGTTTATATACAGATGAACAGACGACTTCTTGGAAAAGGGTAACGGATGCTGTCCACAAACATGGCGGCACTATTATTGCTCAACTGTGGCATGTCGGCAGGTTGTCCCACTCCGATCTGATCGGAACCACTCCAGTGGCACCTTCCAGCCTTGTGGCAGAGGGAAGAGTGCATAAGCTGCATAAGCCGTATCAGGTTCCCCAAGCGATGAGTACACAGGATATAGCGGATACGATTCAGCATTTTCAGACTGCTGCCCGCAATGCGGTTCTTGCGGGGTTCGACGGGATCGAGCTGCATGCTGCGCATGGGTATCTAATCGACCAGTTTATCAATGAGAAGACCAACCACAGAACAGATGAATACGGAGGAGACACTGCGGGTAGATTGCGGTTCCTGCGGGATATTATTGTGGCTGTGAAAAAAGAGATCAGTGTAGATCGCATATCGGTACGATTTTCCGAGAAAAAGGATGATGATGCATCCTATGCATGGGCAGACAAAGCTGGAATGATCGATGCATATCTGAACTTGTTCCGCGAGACGGGAATTACGATCTTGCATCCCTCAACAGATCATTATGCGAAAGCATGGGAAGGGGAGCAGTCTTTTCACGAGCGGATTCGTAGTCGGTGGGATGGAATTATCATTGGTGTGGGGGATTTGGATGTTCAGACCGCGGAGCAAGCTATCGGCATGGGAAGCATAGATCTGGCTGCGTTCGGCAGACCGTTTATCGCCAATCCAGATCTGGTACAGAGACTGCATGCGGGTCAGCAATTGATTGAGTATGATGCGAATGCACATTTGCCTGTTTTGGTGTGAAAATAAATTGAAAAAAAGGGCAGAATAGGCTGCCCTGAGGTTCAGATACTTTTGGAGTGATCCAGCGGTTTCATTTCGTTTCTTCTTGTTGAGCTTTTTTCGATATACCAGAGAATTATCATGCACAACGCATAGACCAGACTGAAAGCCAGAATAATGATCCATACACTTTCCATGTCCATGCTTTTGATGAAAATGCCTGTCAAATATGGGCTAAGTGTATAACCCAGGCAACCTACGAATAACAGCAAGCCATTAAACCGCCCCTGATGTGTATCGGGTACACGCGAAGCAATATACAGATTGATATTGGTCTGCACGAGAATCTCTCCAATGGTCCACAGCACCGTGGATAAGGCGACGATGGAAAAATGGGGGAAGGGTCTGAGCAGGTTCAAGGCTCCAAATCCGATTCCATAGAAGAGTGCACCTGTAGCTATGGAGTTTAGGGCAGTTAATTTGCGTGTAGCGGACAGGATCACGGTGGTAAGAATAATGACGCTAATGGCATTGATGGTCATGACAGAGCCGTAATAGGCTGCCCCGTTCTCGCCAAACGAGTGATTCATCTGGAGTGGGAGGCTGAATGAGTATTGCATATAGATAAAATAGTTAAGAAATGACACAACGATGAAGAAGGCAACGAGTGGATTTTTCAGTAGTAGTCTGAATAACGGCGAAGGCGGTTGGCTCAATCGTTGTTGTTCTTGTTGTTGTCCAGCATGTTCGCTGTTTGTTGATGCCAATTCCTTGCGTGTGCCGATCTTAACCTGGTTGATGATGATAAAGGTAGATATCAGAAACACGGTACCGATACTTATAAAGACAATGTTGACGTGATCTTTGATAAAAAAACCGGCGACCAGTGGTCCGATGGCTATACCCAGATTGGCCCCCAGATACATGAGGGAAAAGGCGGACTTTCGCTCTTTCTCCTCCGTACATAGTTGAATAATCAGTGCATTATATGCAGGCCGGGTAATACTGATGAAGAACATGACTGCAATCAGAAGATAACCAACGGTAATGGTGCCTGACCAAAAAGAGCAGCTTATAATCATGATGGCAGACAACACTTGCCCGATGACAATAATTGTTTTTTTGCCCATAATATCGCTTAAATAGCCGCCAAGAAGTACACCGGGTCCGCTAATCAGGGCTGCCATGGACACAAAGATCCCTGCACTGACCACATTCATGCCCATCTGTAACGTAAGCACCAAGGTAATCAGGGAGAATACAAAATCTCCCGTGCTGTTAATCGTTCTGGCTAAACAGAGATAATAGATATCGCGGCTCAGACCCGCGTAGGTTTTGAATAACGACAATAATTCCAGCCCTCCCCAAGATAACCGTCACTCCAGACCAAAAACGGTGAGGATCATCCGTACATCTTATACAGTTTCAGTTTCAGCAACCGTCACTTCAATCTTGAAGCGATCATACATATCCAGCAGGGTTTGGCGCAATTCTTCAAACGAATCACCCTCCACGATGGCAAATCCTGATCGGGTCATGGTATCGTTTACGTCCCCGGCGCGCTGTCCCACTTGATAGGATACATTGAACTCAACGATGCCAGGGATATCCGCATAATCCTCTATCCCGGATATGTGTTGAATTACCCCTGCGCGTGAAGGGAAGCAGATCATGCCTGTGAATTTATGGCTCGTCTCCTGTTGCTTAAATTCATATATTCCAACTTCCAGATCAGTGACGGCTTCGAAGAAATCAACGCCATGGGTGTTCTTGATACAAGGAGGCATAACATGTGATCCCCCGATTCTTGCACCAATTTCCCCAAACACCACTTCTCCTTCCGGAGTCAGAAAAAGCTCGGCATGTGTTACGGATTGATTGATACCCAAGGCAGCAATGACCTGTTCATTGATTTCTTTGATGTGATGGATAAAATCAGCTTCCTTGCCTTCAGGGAACGTAATGCTGGCCGGAGGTTTCTGCTTCGTCGCAATATCCAGGCAGTTATACAGGTATTGGGACACGGATGCAAATACAACCTTGCCCTTGGACACAATGGAATCACAATGAAACTCCGTACCGTGGATGAATTCCTCCAGCAAATCCCTTTGCTGTGCTTGTCTTGTATGGTGTAGATAATGTACCAGTTCATCCATGCTGGATAATTTGAACGTATTGATACTTCCATATCCGCTAAGTGGCTTCACAATAATCGGAAACCCGTGTACAGCAGTGAAACGAATATAGTCCTGTTCATGTAGAGCAATGGCAATTTCGGATGTCCGAATTCCGCGTTGATGCAGCATTTGTTTCATGATCCATTTATTGCGAACAGCCTCAGCCTGATTGCGCTGCATACCGGGGATTCCAAACTCGGAACGGAGTTGACCACCGATCTCAATCGCATTCTCACCCGGCGTTAACAAAGCAGAGATGGAATGGGATTCTCGGATCTGCATCATATGCTCCCGGATGGCATCTACGGACTCCAGATGATCGACATATCTAATTTCATCAAAGAAGTCCCTGAGGACCTCTTCATGATGCAAATTATGCCGTTCAATAATCAGAATTTTCTTGTGATCCACCAATTTCTGCAAAGGTTTAACGAAGTTTAATCCAGTTGGAAGCCTGAAATCAGATATGTATACAATGGTTTTCATAAGGTCTCGTATATCCCCTTTCAACAAAATACTAAAAATAGTAAAAATTCATTTCATAACATTATAGCTCAATATTTTCCATTTTGAATACACCTTTTGGTTAAAAATATGAACCATAATACATATTTATGTTGCGTTAAAGTGTTAATTGACAATAGGAATTTTTTGGTATACGATCTTTAGCGGATTAGAAATAAAAAGGAGGAAATAGAAATAAATGGAGATCGTTAAAGAGAAATATGCCATACTGGGAACGCTGGGAGACGATGAAGGATTCCTGACTTGCAGCATGCATATCGCGAAGAAATTAGGCAACTCGGAACGTATCAAGCCATACCCTGAATTTGAAGCGGCTGCGGAAGACTTGAGATCAGGGATCATATCCTGCTTACTGGTCCCCGGGGCGTATCCCAAGCTCAACAGCTTCATCATGGATTCTGAACTAGCGGTGTCTGAGAGCTTTGTGGAGAAAATTCCTGCGCTGGTTCTATCCGGCTTCCATGCGGTATGTCCCGATCAGATCGATATTATCTATCATCATCCAGCAACCACATACTTGTTATCTGAACTTGATACAACCTATAGAGAGAACAGCACCGTATCGTCCAACCCTGAAGCTTGCAGGAAGGTCATGCACAACACGGAGAAGTCCATTGCGCTCACGAATCAGCTATGCGCTGATCATTACGGGCTTGTGACCTACAAAGTATTGCGTGAGGGAATCAATATGCCATGGGTATGTTTTACACAAAATACACAGAGGGTGAATACAGTCATATGAAAAGAATTGCTATTATACTGGATAAAAATCTGGAACCTGGCGCCGCCGCTAATGTGGCTGCCCTGTTAATGGGACAAGCAGCCATGAATGAGCCAGGGTTATATTCTGATCAACCTGTGCTGGATCATAGCGGTGTTCAGCATGCGGGCATCCGATATAGCACTGTCATTTTGAAGGCCGGGGAGAATCAACTGATCAATCTGGCCAAACTCTGCTCAGATGACAGCGGGGGACTGAGCCATGTTGTTTTTTCACAGACAGGCCAATCGCTCAACAATGCCTTTGAACAATATGCAGTTGAGATTGCTTCGATGGAATTGGAAGCTACCAAAGTGGTAGGTGTCATTGTATGGGGCGAGGATGATCAAGTTAGGGCAGCGACCAAAAAATTTAGTGTCATGAAATAAGGGAAAAGGGCAGAAGCGGATCTTTAGAGATCACTCTGCCCTTCTTTATATATGAAAGAATTGTTATAGAGGTTGTTCTCGGTACTGAAAACCGACCTTTTTGAACACTCACTTATAGATGTTTGCTGGCAACGGCAGCTTTCTTTTCCGTAAAGTAATACACCAAAGCGAGCAGCGGCATGATCATGCCAATCAGCGTTGTAAGATTCCAGCCTCCGTTAGCATAAGACCAGCTTCCAAGGGAAGAACCGATCGCACCGCCAACAAAAAAGATCGACATGAATATACCATTCACGCGCCCTCTTGCTTCATTTCCTAGCGAATAGATGATGCGTTGACCCAGCACCAGATTTCCCGAGACAGCCATATCCAATGTGATCGCTACGATCACAAGCAAGATCAATGCAAATGTGGAGTGGCTCTGGAACACATAAGCAAGACCGAACGAAGCAACAGCGATCACCATGGCAGCACCCGTCAGAATACGTGTTAGTCCGCGATCAGCCAGTCTCCCGGCGATAGGAGCGGCAATAGCACCTCCGACACCAGCCAGTGCGAACCAGGCGATTCCTTGCTGTGACATGTCAAAATCGTTAGCGAGCCTGAGCGGAACCGTGGTCCAGAACAAGCTGAAAGCACCAAACAGGCTGGCCTGATAGAACGCCCGGCGGCGCAGCAGCGGCATCGTTCTGAACAGTGTGCCCAAGGACACGATTAATTGCCCGTATCTCAAGGTGGGTTCAGGCTGGCGAGCAGGAAGAGCACGTGATAGGAGCAGCATTAGAAGTGTTATGACAATGGCGGAGAATACAAAGACCGTCTGCCATCCGAAGAGGCTGGTGATAAAGCTTGCGACAGGACGAGCCAGCATGATGCCCAGCAACAGACCACTCATTACATTGCCGACAACTCGTCCGCGCTGTTCCTCGGAAGTAAGATACGTTGCATAGGGCACCAGAATCTGAGCGACAACAGAACCTATGCCAATGAACAAAGAGGCAGTCAGAAATACAACAGCGGTGGGCGAGAAAGCCGCAGCAATCAGGGCAACAACCAGTACGATGAGGAAAAGAACGACCAGGCGTCGATTCTCGGTAATGTCACTGAGCGGCACGATGAATAACAAACCAATGACATAACCAATCTGAGTCAACGTTACGATCAATCCGGCAGCGGCAGAAGACAGCCCCGTTGTCATGCTGATCGGACCGATAACGGTCTGAGCATAATACAGGTTTGCCACAATCAGTCCACAAGCGGATGCCAGCAAAAAAATAATCCAGGTGGGCACAGGTGCCTTCTTCACTTGTTGCCTCATATCCATCATAATCATCCTCCACAGTTCTAAATTGGTATTCCCAATAAACAGGTGATATTTAAAAACATTAATTACTAAACGGTGTGTTCACTAATTACAAATATATAATAAACTAAACGTATAGTATTGTAAATAGGCTCTACATATTTAATGAGAATTTAAATGAGGATAAAAAGGTGCGTGGTGGATGGAATTGTGTGTACTCATGGCAGTTTAGTATAATGAACGTATCGTTTTTATGAATATTACTGATGATTACATATATTTTTTACATCCAGGAGGGCTCAAGATGACTGCCAAAAGAGGACGTCCACGTAACATGGAAACCCAGAATGCCATTCTTACAGCATCGTATGAGTTGTTGTTGGAACACGGATTCGGGGCGGTTACAATCGAGAAGATTGCTGAACGTGCACAGGTGAGCAAAGCCACTATCTACAAATGGTGGCCGAACAAAGGCGCTGTCATCATGGACGGATATATGTCTGCCGCAACGGCAAGATTGCCAGTGCCGGATACAGGCTCGGTATTGGAGGATATACGCATACATGCGAGTAATCTGGTTCGTTTTTTGACTAGTCGGGAAGGAAAAGTGATTACACAGATTATTGGGGAAGGGCAGTCGGATGAAGGGCTTGCCGAAGAATACCGTACAAGATACATCCAGCCACGTCGGCGTGAAGCTCGGGGAATTCTGGAGAAGGGTGTGGAGCGCGGTGAATTGAAGAGTGGAATAGACATTGGACTGTACATTGATCTGATCTATGGGCCTGTGTTCTATCGTATGTTAGTAACGGGGGAAGCGATGGATGATGCGTTTGTAGATGTGATGCTCCGTTCATTGTTTGAAGGCATTCAGTCCAAGGAGATATAGGGATAGTCGCGATACAAGTGGGAGGAAGAGGGAAGAGGGCGATTCGTAGGAATCACCCTGGAAGGAGCACATGTATATTGTACGTGGGAGATTATTAGACCTGGAATATAGGTGAGATGGCTGTGGGCCATGAGTCTGTAACATTAGAGGAAAGGGAGGATGAGTGCTGGGTTAACACCGGGGGTTCATTCCATACCGAACTGGGCAGTTCGCGGCGTAATACAGGGGCAACTTCCTTGGCAAAACGCTCCACTTGCTCCAGCTGCTCGCTATGCGTCAGTCCATCTACGCTGATACTCAGCACCTGATGTCCGTAAGCGGCATGATAGTCCAGAATTTTCTCAATGACCTGCTCCGAACTGCCGATTAACGCAGGGCCTCGTGCAATGTTATCCTCCAGATCGGTGAAGGGAGACTGATTATGCTGTGCGGCGGCAGTGGCATGGAACGCTTCATAATATGGCTTATAGCGGCGGATTGCTTCTTCACCCGTATCCGCAAGATAGAGACTCCCGGCACCAGAGCCAATCACTGCTTGCTGCGGATCATGACCATAATACTCGAGGCGCTCCCGATAATGATCAATTAACGCTTTGTATTTGGCTTGCGGATGGAAAGAGTTCGACGTAAAGAGAGGCTCGCCATATTTGGCAGCGAGTTCGGTCGAGACCGTGCTGGACGCGCTACCATGCCAGATCGGGATGGATTGCTGAAGCGGCCTGGGCCACGTGGTCACTCCCTCAAGAGGAGGGCGATACGTTCCCTGCCAGGTTACATTCTCTTCAGACCAAAGCCGTTTTAGCAGATGGTAGCGTTCATCGAGTGAATCCCACTGTTCCTCTTCGCGGATGCCAAACAGCGGATAGTGCCGAGGGTCATTGCCTTTCCCGATGATCATCTCCAGCCGTCCGCCCGATAATTGATCCAGCGTGGCATAATCCTCGGCAACCCGGACTGGATCAAGTATACTAAGAACAGTGACGGTGGTTAGTAACCGAATGCGTGTGGTTGCTGCGGCTATTGCGGTTAATACGACAGGTGGCGAGGAAGATAAAAAAGGCGCACCGTGTCGTTCACCGATTCCATAAGCATCGAAACCCAGTCGTTCAGCCAGCTTTGCTTGCTCTAATATATTGTGGAATTTCTGCTGAGTCGTCAGAGCTTCCCCGGTTACGGCATTAGGCAGATTCATCATGAGACTAAACAAGGCAAATTTCATCTGACCTTCTCCTTGAACTGAATTGATAATATCTGTGTCGTATAATCCTATTGAAATACTAGGATATGTAAGTTGGATTAAATGTATCACGTTCTCACGGATTCTTCTAATGGATTTTTTCTATAAGCAGGAACAATCAGGCTTCATTGCATAAATGTGAAGGGAATTGCCACGATTTTTATTGACCGCTGTAAAATTTAGGATTAAAATTGTGCTTATCATATAAATTCAAAATTATGGATTTTCATTGTGGAGGTGGGATACATGGAACCTACAACTACGATACGCTCATATATTGAGGACTACATCAGGAAACAGGGGTACACCCTGCAGTATTTTGCCGATATATCGGGAGTTAACGCTGGAACGCTTAGCGCAATTATTAAGGGGACTCGGCCCATCGCTATGGCGCAACTGGATCTGATTACCCAAGGCATGAAGCTGGAAGAGGGGTATTTCTACGAGATTTATGGGGCTGAATGTTTCGTGGAATCGGCACCTCATTGGAGGAGACTGGAACCATTCCTGCAACGCTGTGCTGAATTGGACAAGCTGGAATGTATTCATAAGGTTATCCAGGAAGTGACGGATGATCGCTCGTATATCTCGGAGTTGTTCGAGATGGCGGAAGGCATGCTTGAACGTGGACAGACGAAGGCTGCACGGATGTTGTACGAATGTGTGGCGGAGTGTGAGAAATATCAACACTCGGAACGTCTGGCTCTGTGCCAGTATCGCATCTTCACGTTATCTCTCGGTCAGGACCAGCATGATAACCTGCGGGCCGCTGTTCACTTTGAGCCATATATTAATCGGTTGGATGAGGAACGGCAGTTGGATGCGATTAGGGAGTTGGCTAATACATATGGTGGGATATGTCACTGGGATAAAGTGTTCCAGTTAGCTGAAGAACTGTTGCAACGGGTCAAATTTTTGGAACAATACAAAAATAAAAAAAAGGGATTGGAGTTTATTAGAGCCTCCAAACACCCGTTATTTACTTATAAATACTATGCTTACTTATTAATTGCAACAGTATGGGGAGAACGTAAAGAGTATGAAAAGGCACTAGAGTATACTTCGTTCTATTCAAATATTATTATTGAGGACCCTACTTCAGAGGATCAAGAATTTGTTGAAAGATACAAAGATTGGGCTGAAGTTAATACTTATCTGTACAAATTGATGATGGGTGATTATGATTCACTAAATTCCTATTTAGATTTTATTGAAGAGAATGAAAATGAAACCCTTCTTGGTCTGGTTAAGGTTATGGAAGCGGCTAATTTATATAATTTGAATGTTGACCACGCCCTAAGAAGATTCGACCTATATATTCATATGTTATATGAAGATCGTAAATATGAGAGTAGTTATAATGATCAAATAAAGGATGATAGATATACTAAATTTTGGGCTGAATTAGCATTCTATCAGTTATCCAAAGAAAGATATCATGAAGGATTTAGGAACCTACTTACCTGTCTGAAATCTGCCCATAAGATCAAAGATGACTCTACCATAATTTATTGTGTGGGTTTATTTGAAGAATACAGAGTTCAGGCTTCTGATTCAGTAGAGTACCAATATACAAGTCTTATCAAGGAGGTTTACGGTCGATATGATAAAAAAAGCAAAATTAGTATTAACACTGTTTAGTTCGTTCATCATGTTCTCTAGTTTAACTGGCGGTATAAACTCTATTATAAATGCAGTTTTTAATCACGGTTTGGGAGGATACTAGGGCTTAATCAGTCAGTTAATTAAGGTCCCACACTAACATGCGTCTTATTTCCGGGATATGGAGATGGGACGCTTATTTGTACTGTCTATGTAGATCATTCATAACGAAAAGAGGATTTATCATTGCATATTGATATTCAGAAGCTTTACGACAAATATATAACGTTGAACATCCCTAATCCATTCACTTTAGAGCAAATTCATGATCGACTAACCAAGAAATACTACGCTGAGAAGGTGGATTTAGAAGAGTTTTCCGACTTACGCAACGACCCTCATGCGGGATTTGATCAGGCGGTTGCAGCTTATGTATTTAAGGATGAGAGGGGAACCAAGCAATTAATTAGCCTGAACAAGGATGAGGATATCCATGAGCCACTGGAATTTGCATGGATAATCAATTCCACTGTGCGAGGATTTTCTCTTCTATTAACTCTTGAAATCGATGTATTTTATGGGATGGAAGAGAGTGAGATGACTCTTGGCAATCAATGTTTTGAGGAATATCTGATCTTACTCTATTTAACAGGTTACATTAAGTTTGAGAATGACTCCTTCATTAATCTATTGCGTGCTCGTTATCGAGAGGGCTACAGACTTCGTTATTTTGGTATGCAGAACGGTGATGAAAATTACCTATACAAATAGATTACTTTTCGATAAATTTATTAACTTCTCGCGTGAGAAAGGTGCAAGAGATACTTAGGATAAAATGGATAATATGTCCATAACGTACTTTGACGGTAAAGGAATCGTGTATCCTCGAATACGATATGTAGACATGTTATAATTTTCTTTGCCCACATCTTGTAGAAAAGAAGAGACGTCAACTCTCTATGCAAATTGCTTGATGTTGAAAGTATCTCTATGTAAATAAACATTTTATTCTGCAAAGGAATATAATATGAATTTTTTGGCAATGTATCCTAAAATGTTATACAAAGAGGGGGTGCATGCTGTGAGTGAACCGGTACAGATCACAGATAAAATCGAACGGAACAGGCAAGAGTTGAGTCGTTTGGCGGAGAATCATGGCATGCAGGACAACCAAGTCCTCCGACAGTCCATGGTACTGGACGAGCTTATTAATGAATATAATCGATTCAAATATAAAAGCCATCTTAGGAACAGACAACCGATTGCATAATGCAGTCGGTTTTTTGGTCTAAATAGTGTTCTATAGAAATAGCGTAGTCGACTGTAGCGATACAGTCGGCTTTTTTGCGTTCACCCTGAAACCTATGCGGATAACTTGAAATTCCGTACCAATTCCAGGATTGGCAGGATAGCGAATGATCATTAAAACTGGATATGATGACCCCAGTTATATCCAGATTGATCTGTGAAGGGGGCTCATACAATGATCGGGAGAGGGAGGGATGAACGGAAATGATGGACAAGGTACGCATTTTTTTCGGAAAAAACGTAAACCTGCGCACCAAGTTGCTCCTGTTGTTCCTGGCGCTGACGTTGCTGCCGCTAGGCTTGCAGGGAGTGATGAACTACAAGCATTTCTCGCAGACGATGGATCGCAAGACCGAGCAGTTCACCATTGAACTGGTTCGCCAGATTAACGCCAATTTGAATCGGTTGCTGAAGGACTTTGAGCGGTTGTCGCTCTTGCCGCTTTACGATCAGATGGTGCTTGGCATTCTGGGCAAATACAATGCTTCAATGGGATCGGGTACGTGGGCGAGGTCTGAGGATTATCTGAAAATGAAGCTTTACACATCGGGTCAAGCTTATGACCGGCCCGAGATTCGGGGAATTCATCTGATTAGCAACAGCGGTATTTTGTTCTCCAATCTCGATTCGCTGGCGGTCAAGCCGGTATGGGACAGCAGGCAGGATGATTGGTTTGCAGAGCTTGAAGACTCGGAAGGGACATGGCGCCTGCTTCCTCCGCATGAACCTGGCTATTACACGGGCGGTCAGCAAGAATCGTATATATCGGTGGGCAGAGTGCTTCGAGATCCGGGTACGCTCCAGCGATTGGGGTACATTCTGATTGATATCCGTCTGGAGGCCTTCGGTCAACTGTTATCCAATCTGAATTATGAGCAAGATGCAAGCCTGATGATTGTAGACAGCAAACAGCGTCTGCTGTTCGAACGGACCTCAACTGGAGGAATGTCTGCGTACGACCAATTGCTAATGCAGGGACAGCTTCAAAACTATGCAGGAAACCAAAAAGTTGTTCTGGATGGGCAGCCCTATCTCTATGTACAACACCATTCCAGCTATTCTGGGCTTTCGGTGATCAGTCTTACACCTATTGCCGTGATTCAAAAGGAGTCGGGTGAGATGCTCACCTTTACAATATGGTTCGCAGTGTTATGTATGGCGGGTATAGCGATTCTGGCGGTTCTGTTATCTTATCGTATCACCCGGCCACTGATTCGACTGAAGCACCACATGATTCGGGTAGAGCAGGGAGATTTTAGCCAGCGTGTAGCACACTTCAGCAGTGATGAATTCGGACAGATTAGCCGGGGCTTTAACCGAATGATGGAAGAGATTCATCGACTGTTCAATGAGGTGTTTCTGCTGGGCATTCAAGAGCGGGAGGCAGAGTTGTCAGCGTTACAAAGCCAGATGAATCCCCATTTTATATACAACACGCTGGAGTCCATTAACATGATGGCCATTCGCCAGAAGCATGCTGAGGTGTCAGACATGGTGACTGCGCTTGGCAAGCTGCTGCGTTATACGATTGATAAGGTGGACCGGATGGTTCCACTTGGAGAAGAACTTGCTTTTGTACAATCCTATGTACGCATTCAGCAGGTACGTTACGACGGCAAGTTAAAGATTATCTATGATATCGAAGAAGCAATAACGGAGTATTTGATTCCCAAGCTGGTACTGCAACCGCTGGTGGAGAATGCAGTCTACCATGGCATTGAAGGGCAGGAAAATGGAGGAGTAATCTGGGTATCTGCCTTGAAATTCGACCACGAGCTGCTGATTAGTGTACGAGACAACGGTAAGGGTATGACTCAGGCAAAGATTGACGAGTTAAATGAGTCCATATCAAAACAGCCTTCCAATGAGGCATTACGTTGCCATGCCGGTGATAGTCTGGGGCTTAACAATATCGCCCAGAGGCTTCGCCTTATATATGGAGAAGGCGGCAGCCTAAGCATTGATGGAAGTCCCGGGCAGGGACTGGTGGTCACGATATCCATTCAACTTCTACCGAAAGGGGATTGAAGCGCATGTATAAAGTATTGCTTGTAGAGGATGAGACGGTCATCCGTCAGGGACTAAGGGAGCTGATCGTACAAGCGTCTTCTCAGTTTCAGGTAACGGGCGAAGCGTCGAGCGGTACCGAAGCGCTGGATTTTCTGAGATGTGAGGTGCCGGATGTGTTAATCACGGATATTCGTATGCGTGAAATGGACGGATTAACTTTGGTAAGCAAAGCAAGAGACATGTATCCTGAATTGCTAATGCTCATCATTAGCGGCTATGGCGAGTTTGAATATGCACGCAGAGCGATGGAGTTTGGGGTGTTGAACTACCTGTTGAAGCCAATCGATCGTTATGAACTGGCATTATGCATACAAAAGATTCAATTGCTGCTGGATCGCAGATACGGTATTACAACTATTTCTATCCCTGAGCCATCTGGGAAAATAGAACACGCTGGTGGAGATACACGGAAGATTATCCGAGATGTGAAGGAGCACATCAAGCAACATCCCGATGGAGATCTGAGACTTCAGACGATAGCAGATCTTGTTAACTTGAACCCTACTTATTTAAGCCAGTTGTTCAAGAACGAAATAGGCATCAATTATTCGGAATACATCACGGAGGCACGTATGGAGCGGGCCAAGTGGTTGCTGATTAACACGGGTCTCAAAATCTATGATGTGGCACGGTTATCCGGGCATCAGAGCCCGAAACACTTCATGCTGGTGTTCAAGCAGCAGGTGGGATGGACCGCAGGAGAATATCGAGACCGATTCAGTATCTCTTGAAAAACCATACCATTTCTGTAGTTGACGTGATTTAAGGGGGAACGATGCTTTCGTTATACTTTGGTTGCACATGTATACCACGACGTCCATAAGGGGGATTTCCATGAAAAAAGCAGGACTGATACTGGTGTTTATACTCATGATGATGGCTTCAATCGCGTGCACAAGCTCCAATTCCGGCAGTGAATCTGGGGGTGCAAGCGGAGAGAATGGAGAGGTCGAGCTGAAGTTCATGATGTGGGGCAATCAGGCTCATATGGATGTGTACAACAAGTTGATCGATGACTTCACAAAGGAAAATCCAGGCATCAAAGTAACGATGGAATCCGTACCTTTCGCAGAATACCAGCAAAAAATTTCGGTGCTTGCCGCCGGAGGCTCTCTTCCTGATCTTGCCTGGGTATCGGAGCGAATGGTGCCACAATTCAAGTCCAATCACATTCTGGCCGATGTATCCGAGTTCAAGGATGATGCACAGTTTAAGCTGGATGATTATATTCCAAGTACATTGGATTTGTTCCGTGATGGCGATGAACTGCTGGGACTACCTTTTTCTACACCGCCGGTGGTCATGTTTTACAATAAAATGCTATTCGACCAAGCTGGCCTGACTGATCCAAACACACTTGCCACCCAAGGACAATGGACATGGAAACAGTTCGAAGAGTCTGCCAAAGCCATTACCAGCAAGGATGCGACCAACCGAGTCTATGGTGCCAACTTTTTTCGCGATTGGAAGACCTGGGCGGTTCTCTCCTCCTACTCTTGGTCCAATGGAAGCGGTCCATTCGATGAAGGTATGACAAAGTTCACCTGGAACGATGACTATGGCGTAAAGACCTTTAAATTGCTGGAACGCATGATGTTCACCGATGAATCACACCCGAAGGCGGGCGAGCAGGTCAGCTTTGATGCGGGTAATGTGGGCATGTTCTTTGATAATTACAGCTACGTCTCCAAAGCAAGGGAGATTACGGATTTTGAATGGAGCATCGCTCCTATGCCTTCCGGCTCTCAAGGCAGTGTGCCGATGCTGGGGCAGGCCGGATATGCCATGTTCAACGACAGCAAACATCCAGAGGAAACGAAGAAACTCTTGAAGTATTTTGCCAGTGAGCAGGGGATTCAGGCGACAGCCACCTACTTTGTGCCTCCGCGTACCTCTGTTCTGAACTCAGATGCATTCATTCTTCAGCCGAATAACCCGAGCAAAGAGCATATCGTGCAGGCCGTCATTGATGAAATGCCAAAAGCGCGCTTAATTCCCGGTCATATCCGTTGGCAGGATATCGACAATGCGGTATTGCAGGGATTTGACCGACTGTTTGCAAAGACAGCGACAGCTGAGGATAACCTGAAAAAAATGCAGGAAGAGATCCAAAGTGTGTTGCAACCCTAAATCATTCAATCGAAACCGGAGGTGAGAACGATGGGCAAATTCAAAGAGTTACTTGAACGGAAACCGCTGTCGCTGGTGGTCAGCCTGCCTGAGAATGATATTGCTTTGGCTCGGGCAGCCATGGAAGAGGGCGCTGATGCACTGAAGGTGCATTATAATGTCGGTCATCGCGCCAGCGGGAATCATTTTGGTCCATTGGACATGTACGCCGAGGTGTTTCGGGCGATCCGCAGTGAGTTTGGTGGTCCGCTTGGGGTCGTACCTTCTGGCAGTATTGATGGAGCAAGGCGAGAGGATGTGGAGCGTCTTGGGGGGCTGGGCTTTAATTTCTATTCCATCTATGCACATGACTTGCCATCTTTCATGTTGAATGACTTGGGGCTGGACCCAACGTTTGCGATCAATGAAGAATATGATGCTTCCCTCGTAACATCGGCAGCACACTTCGGCTTCAGCGCTCTGGAGGCATCCATTGTACCTGGAAAAGAATATGGTACACCGCTCAGCTTTGCGGATGTGCTCAAGTATCGCCGTCTGGTCTTGCAAGCCCAGATACCGGTATTGGTTCCTTCCCAGCGAAAGCTGGTGCCGGAGGATGTTCGGGTGCTGCGCGATACCGGGGTAAAGGCGATCATGCTTGGGGCGGTCGTGACAGGCAACACGGAGGAACAGTTGCGAAGGGCTGTGAACGGGTTCCGTAATGCGGTGGACAGTCTGAACCGTCGGGATTAATCAGTTGAAAGTCACGTGTATCACGGGGCACCCCATGTTAGCATTCATTCGTTCTAACGAATCGAGGACATGTTATTCGCGTCCATTTGTACGGATCTGAAGTTTAAGGAATCAGAGAGACGTTATTTCGTCCATTTGGTCGATTTTTAAGGTTCTGAAGACGTTTTATGGAGATATAACATGACTGAGATTCGTTACACGGTGCATTCTTTAAAAATCTGCCTTATAAGATGCGGTAGATTCGTTAGCGATTTGGAGCGAGGGGATCATTCCTTTTGAATCAGCCCCTTATACAGAATCGTCGCAGAGTTCAGCTCCGGAGGAAATTGGATTAAAAGGGGGAGGCCTGATTGACCCATTCACGCAAGCGCAAAAGAGGGGGGCCGCTCGCCAGAGAGGCCCAGATCGCAGGTTGGCTGTTTGTATCGCCGATGGTGCTTGGGTTTACCCTGCTGCTGTTATTTCCCATGGGTCTCGCATTATATATGAGCCTGACCGATTGGCCGCTGCTGGGGGATCATCATTTTATTGGATTGGAGAATTACCGGAATATTATGACAGACGCGATGTTCTGGAAAGTGCTTGCCAATACGGTCTATTTCACAGTGGGGCTGGTGCCGCTTAATATTGTGCTCGCCCTGCTGCTCGCGTTGCTGCTATCCAGAAATCTGCGGGGCATCGGAATTTTCCGAACAGCCATCTTTGTTCCGGTCATGACCTCGTTGATCGTATGGGCCATCGTGTGGAAGCTGATGTATGCTACAGAGTCTGGATTGATTAATCAGCTTCTGTTGATGCTGGGCATCAAAGGTCCGGCCTGGCTTTACAATCAGGATCTGGCAATGCCAGCGGTTATCGTGACAAGTGTGCTGAAAAATGTCGGTCTGAATATGGTGCTGTTCATTGCAGCTATTCAGCAGGTACCGCGTTCACTGTACGAAGCAGCAACATTAGACGGGGCGGGCAAGAGGGGAACCTTCTTTCACGTCACGCTGCCCATGATCACGCCAACCGTGTTTTTGACAGTAGTCATGACTGTGATTGGTTCACTCAAAGTATTCGGGCAGATCTATGTGATGACACAGGGCGGGCCGAGCAACAGCACCAAGGTATTGGTTTATTATATCTGGGAAAAAGCATTCAAACTATTTCAGTTTGGCTATGCTTCTGCTCTCGCATATGTGCTGTTCTTTATCGTGCTAATTCTGACGCTGCTGCAATGGCAGCTCCGAAAGAGGTGGGTATTCAATGAAGGCGATGCCTAGTCCTTCGGGTCGGAAGATAGGAAGTACTCTGGGGACGTATTTGTTGCTGACCCTGATTTCCCTCATTATGATTGTGCCATTTATCTGGATGATATCGACATCATTCAAGGAACCCCAGAGCATATTCACCTATCCACCGCAGTGGATACCGGAACCATTCCGATTTCAGAACTACATCGATGTCTTTCAATTGATTCCGTTTCACCGTTTTTATTGGAACAGTATCTACATTTCTGCGTTGGTTGTGCTGGGAACGGTATTCTTTGCATCTCTCGCCGGGTATGCATTTGCCAAAATTCCGTTCAAAGGACGTAATGTGGTATTTCTCATCCTGCTGAGTGCGATGATGATTCCCCATGAGGTGACGGCGATACCGATGTTTCTGTTCATGCGACAACTGGGGTGGATTGATACCCATCTTCCGTTGATTTTACTGCCGATCTTTGGCGCGGGTGGTGTCTTTGGCATCTTTGTGATGCGGCAGTTCTTCATTACGGTGCCAACGGAGCTGGAGGAAGCAGCGATGATGGACGGCTGCAACCGATTCCGGATATATGCGCGAATTATGCTGCCGATTGCCAAGCCGGGTATGGCTACGCTGACGATCTTTACGTTTGTGACGATCTGGAATGAGTTTTTTGATCCGTTGATCTTCATTAACTCGCGTGATCTAATGACGCTGCCGCTTGGATTATCCCTGTTCACAGATGAAGTGGGTACAGCCTGGCAATATCTGATGAGTGCCACCGTCATGGCAACCTTGCCACTGTTAATTGTTTTTTTCTTGGCACAACGGCGCTTCATTGAGGGGGTTGCCATGACAGGGCTGAAAGAGTGAGCAGTGCAACATGTGCAATAGAACGGAGGGAGGGACAACATTTGCGTGAACAGAAGAGTATGAAAAAGGAAGAAGCAGATGTCGTTATTGTGGGAGGGGGCCCTGCGGGTATAGCGGCAGCCATTGCGGCTGGACGGCAGGGTATACGAACAGTGCTGGTGGAGCGATATGGATTCGTGGGCGGGATGTCAACTGCCGCTATGGTCTATCCCTGGATGACTTTCCATACGGAGCGTGGTGAGCAGGTCATTAAAGGCATTGCGCAGGAGATTGTGGATCGTTTGCAGGCACGTGGTGGCTCTCCGGGGCATCTGCGCGATACAGTTGGATTTGTGCATACCGTTACGCCGTACCATCCAGCCATCTTTCAGGTGGTTGCAGCAGAGATGTTGCAGGAGGCTGGTGTCCGGCTGTTATTGCACAGCTTTGTGGACGAGGTGGCCGTTGTAGGTGAACGGGTGGAAGCGGTGCGAGTGACCAACAAGTCTGGAAGAATGGAATTCCAGGCGAATGTATTTGTGGATTCAAGCGGGGATGCGGATCTGGCTTATCTTGCGGGTGCTTCTGTGGCAAAGGGACGAGACGGCGACCATCAGTCACAGCCGATGACCATGAAATTCCGCATGCGTGGTGTGGATCTTGGACGAGTGAAGCAATACATGCTGGAGCACCCGGAGGATTTCTATGTGAAAACTCCCTTTGCTGAACTGGACAGCATTCCGTTAACCGGGGTGAGTGGCTTCTACTCCCAGTGGAAAAAAGCAGGTGTGCCGATTAATCGCGACCAGGTGTTGTTTTTTACCGGACCGGCAGAGGATGAAGTGCTGATTAATTGTACGCGGGTGCAGGGACTTGATGCGACGGATGCCGAGGATCTGACCTCTGCGGAACAGGAAGGCCGGAAGCAGGTGCTGATGATCGCTGAGTTTTTGCAGCGTGATGTGCCTGGATTCGAACGGGCTTCAATCTCGGCAGTAGCGTCGCAGATTGGTATTCGTGAATCGAGACGGATCATTGGACATTACGCTTTGACCAAGGCTGATGTGGTTGCAGGACGAAAGTTCGACGATGTGATCGCTAGAAGCGGTTACCCGATTGATATTCATGACCCTTCGGGTCAAGGCGTTGTGGCTGCCTTTATAGAGGGAGACGGGGCATATGATATTCCGTATCGCTGTCTGATCTCTCGCAATATCCGCAATCTGCTGGCGGCAGGACGCTGCATCTCCACCACACATGAGGCGCATGCAACGACAAGGTTGACTCCAAGCTGTATGGCTACCGGGGAGGCCGCGGGAACAGCGGCTGCACTCACAGTGAAGATGAAGCTGGACCCGGTGGAACTGCCGATCGAGCTGTTACAGGCGGAATTACGTCACAACGGAGCGGCGATCTAGCAGATGAGTTGATTGTGGACGAATTGGGCGAATCGGGTGAATCATTAATAGTGGGAGTGGGTGTTTATTTAATTCGCGGTGGTGTAAATTTTAACGAACCTGAGACGTCTAATACGGGGCTATAAGCTGAAATGGAAAATGTAACGAATCTCAGTGAAGCTATTTTACTCAAAACCCTGTAATAGGGGGTAAAAGTAAGGTGAATCGGAAGAATAGGGCGTCTACGATTCGTTAGATTAGGAATTGTCCCGAAAATGGCTAAATAAGCTTTCCTCAGTTCGTTACAAATTGGTGGGAAGCTCGTGAATTGATGAGCATAACTGTAGCCCCAAAGACTCCAAATCACACTGCTAGGTGGGTTTAGAGTCTTTGGGGCGCTTTCATTCTTTTCATCTATTAGGTTCTTTACTTCATATCTAGTCCCTCGCATCTAATCAATCACGAGGTCTCGGTTCCGTCATGCTCCTTCATGTTTCGTATTATCTCATACCTTATTCTCAGCGCTTCATTCATTCAGTCATTCAATTCATCCGTGCCTCAAGTCGTCTTGCGACAATGGACAGCGCGTAGTTGATGACAAAATACAATACGGCTGCGAGCAGCAGGGCCGGGATAATGTAATCGAAACTTTGACCGCCAAGGATCTGCACGTTGTGCATCAGCTCCGGCAGAGAGATGATGATCGCCAGTGAAGTATCCTTCAGGAGTGAGATGAATTGGCTGACCATCGGCGGGGACATGCGGCGTAGCGCCTGTGGCATGATGATGCCACCAAGGGTCTGCATGTAGCTGAGGCCCGAGGAGCGGGCAGCTTCCACCTGACCGCGCTCAACGGATTTCAGACCGCTACGGACGATCTCGGCAATCATCGCGCCTTCAAACAGACTCAGTCCAACAACTGTGGACCAGAAGACGGACATTTTAATCCCGAGCTGTGGAAGCACCATATGGATGAAGAAAATGATAAGCAGCAGCGGCAGATTCCGGATCGTATCCACGATCACTGCCACGATCTGTGACAGAACAGGGATACGGGTAAACCGGATCGTACCCAGCACAGTGCCGAACACAAAGCTGAATATAATGGATAACCCTGCTACCTGCAGGGTAATCAGGAATCCTTGAAGCAGGAAACGAAGGTTGGGCCACACATAGGCCCCGCTAAAGTCCATATTTTATTAGCCTCCTTCTGTATGCAGGAATGGAATAATGAAGATCAATAGATGGGGCATGGACTGTGTATAAAGCAACTCAAGCACTGTAGCAGTGAATTACAATATGCACTGTGACATGATCACCAATGCCAGTAAAACACAGATGATCCAGTACTCATTTAAACCACTTGGACAAGCCGATATTTCTCCCTAAAAATCTGCGGAGGTACAAGTCGATCAGTTACATGGTGACCTGACCGGCCGGTTTGTTCTTCTTCGGTTTGCCCTTGGTGCTGCGCGCCTCTGCATCGCTCTGACCGAACCTGCGCTCCATATAATGCACCAGGAAGCTGAGTGGTAGCGTCAGCACCAGATAGAACAGCGCAACAATGGTGTACACACTTAGCGGTTGGAACGTATCCGAGTTAACCAGGTCGGCAAAATACATAAGATCCATACCGGCGACAACGGCAAGAATGGATGAGTTTTTGACCAAATTGATGAACTGGTTGCCGATGGATGGCAATACAATCTTGATGGCCTGGGGCAGAATGATCAGGTTCATGGCCTGTACATAGGACAAGCCTGAGGATCTTGCAGCTTCCAGCTGTCCACGCGGCACAGTCTGAATGCCCGCTCTAATCGCTTCGGCAATGAAAGCGGCCGTGTAGATGGTTAGGCCCAGAGTACCGGAGACAAACCCATCCAGCGAAATACCAAGTGCAGGCAGTCCGAGATAGAAGAAAAATACAACCAGCAGCAGCGGAATGTTCCGGATAAATTCCACAAAAGCCGTACCGATCCAGTTCAGCGGTTTCACAGGGGAAATCCGAAAGATAGCCAAGATCGCGCCAAGGATAAAGCTGCCAATGAGAGCCATAATGCTCACTTGAATCGTATTCAGGAATCCTTCCAGAAAACGATCCGAGTGTCGCATTAGTACGCTGAAATCCAATGTGCCCATATAGGCGAAGCCTCCGTTCTCCAGATGTAGAAACGGCGATTACGTCTGCTCATGCTTCGCATCCAGCAGACGAATTCGCCGCTTATCTATCTTAATTCGGGTTACTCGGGCTTCGCGCCCAGCCATTTCTCATGTAATGTGTCATATTCCCCGCTGTCTTTCATGCTTTTGAGCAGCGTGTTGACTTCCTCCACGAAGGCAGTGTCGCCTTTGCGAATGGCCATACCATAAGGTTCGCTTGTGAAATTGCCACCAACCAATTGGAAGCTGTTATCCGTCTGTTGCATACCGATGAGTATGATGTTATCTGTGGTCAGCGCTTCGCCTTTACCTGCTTTGAGAGCAGTGAATGCATCCTGATAGTTATCGAATTCAAGCACCTCAGCATCCGGTGCTTTCTCGCGAATATTCTGAGCGGATGTGGAGCCTTTCACCGCGAGTACTTTCACCCCGCTGAGGCTTTCCAGGCCGGTAATTGCACTGTCGTTTTTCACCAGCAGGGATTGACCTGCCTCGAAATAAACATCACTGAAATCCACCTGTTCCTTACGCTCATCCGTAATTGTCATCGTGGCGATGATGATGTCGATGTCTCCATTTTGCAGCATGGGAATACGTGTCTTGGAAGTGACCTCTTTCAGTTCGACCTTAGTCTCATCTCCAAGGATCTGTTTGGCGAGTGCCTTGGCGATATCAATATCGAATCCTTCAACGTTGCCACTTGCAGGATCTTTCAAGCCAAACAGCTTCGTATCGTATTTCACACCGGCAATGAGCTTGCCGCGTTCCTTAATCCGCTCAATCGTGCCTTTCGCCTCGGCGTCACCTCCACCACCGCTCGCTGAAGGTGTATCTGTACCTGTACTACAACCGGACAATACAAGCGAGAGAATGAGAACAAGCATAAATGATGGCCATTTCAATAATTTCTTCATGAATAAAGACCCCTTTCAAAATGGAATAGTGGATTATTCTCAATGATGAATCAGACGGCTCAGGAATTGCTGTGCTCGTTCTTCTCTGGGGTTGTCAAAAAATTCGGCAGCGTTGGCCTCTTCTACAATTCGGCCTTCGTCCATGAAGATGACCCGGTCCGCAACTTCGCGGGCGAATCCCATCTCATGAGTAACAACGACCATGGTCATGCCATTATGGGCAAGGGAACGCATAACATCGAGGACTTCCCCGATCATCTCGGGATCGAGAGCAGAGGTAGGTTCGTCAAAAAGCATGATTTTGGGCTCCATGGCGAGTCCTCTGGCGATGGCTACCCGTTGTTGCTGTCCACCGGACAACTGGGAGGGGTAACTGTCTGCTTTGTCGGCAATGCCCACCCGGGTCAGATACTTCATTGCTGTTGCGGCTGCCTGTTCTTTGGGTTGTTTGCGCACCTTCATGGGTGCAAGGGTAATGTTATCGATGACTTTTTTGTGAGGATAAAGATTGAAGTGTTGAAATACCATGCCGATGTCACGGCGGAAGAGGTTAATGTCCACCTTTTTCTGATGTAGAGGAATCCCACTGACGACAAGTTCACCTTCGGTAATGGTCTCCAAGCGGTTAATACAGCGGAGTAACGTGCTTTTGCCGGAGCCGGAAGGTCCGATAATGACGACGACTTCTCCTTCTTCAATGTGAAGATGGATATCCTTGAGGACATGAAAATGACCGAAATGTTTCTGGACACCCCTAAATTCAATCAAGAGTACACCCCATCCTTTCTGCAACGTCTGTGTGTAAAAGGAATAATAAGGAATAAATTGAAACTAGTTATTTAATCATACATAGTCATCCTGCTTATGGCAATTGGTTTGTGATAAAACATGACATAAGTAATGGGTTCCCTAGGGCTATAGCCAGAAAATGTGTTATATATCTGTCATGTTATTAAACTCCTTGTGACGAATCCTGACAGAAAAATGAATCTATTCTCCTAGTTGCTTTCCAACCTTTGGAATAGTTGTATAGAGTATACTGAAAGTGATGTTTGATTTATGACTCTGATTAACAAAACAAATAGCATCAAGTTCCACGTGTACATGGCAAGAAAGCTCAACCCTACACGTCATGCCATTGATATGATGGAGCGAGAGAGCGTCCGTTTGAACGTAAGTAAGGAAAGTAAAAGCGATGTATTGATCCCATAACAATTCCATTACATGTAGAGAGGATGATTCTGCACGATGAATACATATCACTCCCCAATGTCGACAGGAGCAAGTGCCCAGTCCGATGTTCGAGCTTATGAAGCTAATTTGCCCGTCATTCCTGCTCAGGATTTTCAGCTTACAGACTATGGAGCTGTTGGAGACGGCGTAACAGATAATACGGAGATGTTCCGACTTGCCATCGCTTCATGTGCTGAAGCAGGAGGTGGGAGAATCGTAATTCCTGCCGGGGTATGGCTCACAGGCCCGATTGTAATGCGTAGCCGTATCGAGCTACATGTGGAAGCAGGGGCACTGGTTACGTTTAGCCGAGATTTTGATCAATACCCATTAATTGCATCAAGCTTCGAAGGTTGGCAAGTGGTACGTTGCCAATCCCCGATCGATGGTGATCAACTGGAGGATATTGCGATTACTGGTGAGGGGATATGGGATGGGGGCGGGGAGGCATGGCGTCCGGTGAAACGCTCCAAAATGACCACTTCACAATGGAACCAATTGGTCGCTTCCGGTGGTGTTGTAGAGCAATCCGGCGGAGATGAAGAAATCTGGTGGCCTACCACAGCTGCACTTGAGGGTGGCACCATCGCGAATCGATTGCATCAGGAGCAGGTGCGTGATGTCGCTGCCTATGAAGAAGTCAGAGACTTTTTACGTCCCAACATGGTCAGTTTACGGAGATGCAAACGGGTACTGCTGGACGGTCCAACGTTTCAGAACTCGCCTGCATGGAATCTGCACCCCTGGGCATCTGAGCATGTCACCATTCGTAACGTGAGTGTGCGGAATCCGTGGTTTTCTCAGAATGGAGATGGGCTGGACGTTGAATCCTGCCGTCATGTGGTGGTCGAGAAGAGTGTATTCGATGTCGGTGATGATGCGATCTGTCTGAAATCAGGCAAGGATGCCGAAGGCCGTGAACTGGGTCTTCCATCGGAGTACATCACCATTCGGGATTGCACGGTGTATCACGGTCATGGCGGGTTTGTCATTGGCAGTGAAATGTCCGGTGGTGTGCGGCATGTGCGTGTGTCGGATTGTACGTTTATCGGCACGGACATTGGACTTCGCTTCAAAAGCGCACGTGGGCGCGGCGGAGTGGTTGAGGATATTCAGATTGAGCGCATATATATGAAAGATATCATTATGGAAGCGATCTCGTTTTCCTTTTTCTATGCAAATCAGGAAGGGTCTGCCCGGGGCAGTGATCTGTCTCAGGAGATTAGCGAAGAGACGCCAGTGTTCCGGGATATTCGAATATCGGATGTGGTCTGTGCCGGTGCCGACACTGCGTTGCTTGTGAGTGGATTGCCGGAACTGCCTTTGGATGGGGTGATCATCCAGCGTTACAACGTGCAAGCTCGCAGTGGTATCCAATGTGCTCATGCAAAACATCTGCATATCGCTGAATTGCAGGCGCAGATCACTGAAGGTCCGCTGGTTCATTTGCACCAGTGCAAAGGGGCAGAAATAGAGAGCATTCAGGGCAAAGGCGCAGATGGCCGACTTCTGATGGTGACCGGACACGAGTCCGCAGGCATTGTATGTCGTGAAGTCGATGCCGACACAGACGGTCGTCAGATCTCTGTGGGTCCTGAGGTACGAAGTGGTGTGATCATTCGCAGATAAAAAGTATGTAGTAGGGTTTATACAAGTTGGTCCAATTCAGCCGTAGTGGTGCAGCCATAGATCCAGTAATCGTGATGCCTTTTGATATAAGGAGTACGTAATCTCTGGAGCGAGGCCACCCACTCGGCTTTTATATGAAGTTATCTGATGATCTACCGGTGTTCCTTGCGATAGCGCAGCGGTGTTGTACCGGTAACCTGTTTGAATGTTTTGTTAAAATGAGCCGTATGCTCAAATCCTACCTTCTCAGCGATCATCTGGACACGCTCTTGTGTGGTCAGCAATCTTCGTTGTGCCTCCCGGACACGAACAACACGCAAATATTCGCTAAAGCGAAAACCGGTAAACCGGCTGAACATTCGGCTCAGATAGGATGGACTGATATAAAAACGATTTGCTGCACCCTCCAGCGTAAGTGGTTCGGTATAGTTTTTATTCACATAAGTGACAATTTCACTGATTTTGTCCTGCATCGGATGCAAGGGACCGGGGCATGACTGCCGGATGTTCTCCTCTACCCGATGAATACGGATCAAAAGTTGGGCAAGGAGACTTCTTACGGCGATCTCATAGTGAGGGCGTCGCTCTTTGCATTCTTGCAGCATCTGCCACAATATACGCTCCATCTCGGGCTGTTCCGCTTCAGGCAGGCGAAGGAGTCTTGAACAATTAAAAGGCAGCAGACCACATATGCCAAGTTCCATCCCCGTTGCAAAAGCAGGCGAAAAACCGATTAATATCCGTTCGAAGCCGGGAATACTTCCTTTGGAAGTGGTATGTACATCGTGTGGATTAATCAGAATAAAATCACCCTTGCGGGCGGACAGTATCTGACCATTCATGGAATACACTCGTTCACCTTCAAGTAAGTAATACAGTTCGTAGAATGGATGAGCGTGAGGTTGTGGCATACCATTTCCATCATGTCTGCGCATATGTTCAATGGTAAATGAATGTTCACCGATTCGATATTTGGGTCCAATCCGATCCTCTATGAGACTCATGGTACAGCTCCCCTCTGCTTCACGGATTAACAACGATATCCATATCATAACGGAACATCCATCTTTTTGTAAACGCTATCATTGGAAAATGTGTGCTGTCAAGGTGACAAAACTTGAATGATGTTTTAGAGTAGGGAGAGAGAGGCGAAACTCTGGTTAAGGAGTGTCTCCAATTTGATTTGGAAGGAAGGAAACAGGTTATGACGACACATGAATTATCGCCATTGGTTGCTGCGCTCAATATGCAACCTCACGTTGAAGGCGGTTGGTATAAGGAAGAATGGAAGGCATCTTATCAGATTCCACAGTCCGTTCTGCCGGATACATACTCCGGCCCACGATTCTCGGCAAGTTCCACGTATTTCCTGCTACACGCACATGAAATCTCCGAGTGGCACACGGTTCTGTCCGATGAACTTTGGCTGTGGCACAGCGGCAGTCCGGTTGAACTGAAGCTGGGCGGCAACGGGGAGAATCCTGAGAACGAGGAAGTTCTTGTTCTGGGGATGGATATTGCTGCGGGGCAATCACCACAGGTGCTCGTTCCTGCCGGCGTATGGCAAACCGCGCGTCCACTGGGCGATGAGCCTGTACTGGTAACTTGCGTAGTAGCGCCAGGTTTCCACTTTGATGATTTCAAGCTGGTATCCAAAGGCGAATAGGTTTTGATATGTGAAAATCCCGATCGGAGATGCTCAGGGCATCCGAATCGGGATTTTTTTGGATTGAGCGTATTAAGTATGCTAAGGTTTGTACCCAGTTCAGGGATAGATCATTCCCTTTTGAATAAGCATCACTTTTGGCAATAACTGATCACTTCGGGTTCTCGTTACTTATCCAGCTGTCCACATAAAACTCCTCATGATAATCCGGTTGCTGAGCGAGTTCTTTGAGCTTCTGTTCAGCTTCTTCAGCGGTAGGATATTCTCCAATAACTGCTGTAAACTCACCAGTGGACGTTTTGAGGAAAGAGATGTCCTCATCCGGATAGGATTCTTTAATTATACCCATCGATTCTCCAAAAGGCATTGATTCTGTACGGAGAGAGTATACCTTCCGAGGTGTGACCGGTTTACCGTCAAAAGTCAGTTTCACTTCCAGGTATCCAGGGTTCTTGAACTCCGTTACGGCATACTGTACCCCTTCTTTTAAAACAACTACGAATCCGACGGAAGAGTCGTCTAAAATCATGGAACCATAAACATCTTTCACTAAAGGCTGGGTCATGAAGTCGGCTTTGACTTTCTCTATATCCATGTAACGTGCACCGCTAAACGTGAAGAGGATACGATTCGGTGCTTCTTTGTGTACCACATTATAATGGGGTGCATCATTAGTCTGATCTTGCTCGTCGGTGCTAAAATTGATTTTTAGCGTATTTTCGGTTGCTTCCGATCCCACAGTTACTCCATCGGTAATCTTGCCGCCATCGCCGAATTGAAGTACCTGAACAATCGTTCCGACCACAGGTATTTTGACCATGGCGTTTGCGACAGTAGGAATGTTGACTATGAACAGAAAAGCGGCACATGCTGCCAGAATGGAAGCGTAGCGAATGATACGGGAGGAGCTTTTGCGAGCGGCAGCCTTTTGCTGGGCTTGACGAATAACATCTGTAAGTTGAGCTGGAATTTCAATGTTTTCGTAACGTTCTTTACCTGTCATAGATCTCCAACCTCTCCTTCGATTAAATCCATTTTTAATTTGTTGATAATCCGGTAGAATTTTGACTTAACGGTATTCTCCGACAGGGAGAGCACTTCAGCGATCTCCCGGAAACGCATATTACCAAAGAACTTTAATATAATATAGGCTCTATCTTCGGGCACGAGTCGATCCAGTGCATCATACAGATCCATTTTCTCTTCCGCGGATGCCCCTCGCTCTGGAGCCACAAACTCCTGCGCATGATCCTCCATATAGGTCACTCGCTGGTTGCGTCGAATATGATCTATCGCTGTGTTAATCACAATTCGTGACATCCAGGAATCAAAATAAGTCATGGACTCCATCTTTCCATAAGCGATGTACCCTTTATAGACCGCTTCGGATACGATATCCAGCGCTTCTTGTTCATTTTTAACATAGCAGTATGCCAGTCGATATAATTTATTTTGAATCTCTGTTATTTTTTCGCTGAACTGTTCTTCTTTTGTCTTTCTATGGTTCAGTCTAATCACTCCTGATCCCCCCTGATAAACCTAAATATTCAAGTCACCGCGCGTTCCAGGCCTGGATTCTATATAAGTGCTTGAGTTCGCTTGACACTCGTTAGACTGATGAGGAGACAAAATAGTTCTAAACGTTCAAAAAACTTTTTTTCTTTCGGCCCTGAACAGGATAACGAGCCTCGCCTCCATTCTTATCAACGAATAGTTTGCCTATAACATCACATATCAAAACACCCGCTCTTCCAAGATCGAAGGCGGGTGTAATCGAATTAATCTGCTTATATTAGAAGTTAAAGTTGTCTGGATCAGAACCAAAGCGTTTGTTCTCGTTCAGACCGTTAATCTGCTCTACTTCTTCCGAAGTTAACTCAAAATCGTAGAGATCGGCATTCGCGCGAATACGCTCAGGCGTGACGGATTTCGGTATGGTCACGATGCCGTTCTGCAGATCCCAGCGCAGAATCACTTGTGCCGGGGACTTGCTGTATTTGGCTGCGATGTCCTTCAGCAACGGATGATCCATCAGATGACCTTGTCCGAGCGGAGACCAGGCTTCGATCTGAATCTGATGTTTGTTGCAGTACTCACGAAGCTCTGACTGAATCAATAGTGGGTGAAGCTCCACCTGATTAACTGCTGGTTTGATCGTGGCATCGATCATCAAGTCTTCCAGATGGTGAATCTGGAAGTTGCTCACACCGATCGCCCGGATGCGTCCTTCTTTATGGAGTTTCTCCAGCGCTCTCCATGTATCTTTGTACTTGCCCTTAACCGGCCAGTGGATAAGATAGAGATCCAGATACTCCAGTTCGAGTCGTTCCATGCTGGCTTCAAAAGCAGCTAGCGTGGATTCATATCCCTGATCGCTATTCCATACTTTAGTGGTAATGAACAGATCCTCACGAGCTACTCCAGATTCACGAATACCTTGAGCAACACCTGTTTCGTTGTTATACGCTTTGGCTGTGTCGATGCTACGATAACCAGCTTGAATGGCTGTTTTGACAGCATGAACGACTTCGTCTCCGTCTTTAACTTTGAATACCCCTAAACCCAGCCATGGCATTTTGACTCCGTTATAGAGCGTGGTTGTGTCCTGCACGTGTTTCATGGTCCGAAATTCCTCCTCTTATTGATTCATTGTTCCACTATGTAATTACCCTGCTGTTCAGTAGCCAATCGATATCGAAGGGCCGTCTTGAATGATTATACTAAAATCTTCCTGGTCTTGGAAAAGGGAGCGATCCATTTTACGAAGTAAACACCGCTATTATCCTTTTTCTTCAACCAGAGGTTTGGTTTTGACGCTTGTGGGTGATAAGATGAAGTATACGAAATATGGAAGTCAAGACTTTGTAATTGGAGAGTTTTACATAAGAACAGACGAAGTGCGGAATCGGGTACAGGCCGGGCCGTACGATTAACGATAAAGGAGCAAGAATACAATGGCTAAACCTAAACAAACCAAAAAAGCAGCTGCCTGGTCTCTCGTAGTAATGGGAGCGGGATTTGCTGCATCCTTGCCGTTCCAGGGCGTTCCTGTGGGCAAGTTGCTGGTAGGATCATTTGAAGCGGGACTCGTGGGTGGACTTGCCGACTGGTTCGCAGTTACCGCACTATTCCGTCACCCGCTGGGTATTCCAATTCCGCATACAGCTTTGTTGCCAAAAAATCGGGATAAAATGACGGAAGGTCTGGTCTCCGCGGTAGAGAATAACTTGCTCAACAAAGACAGCATTACCGAGAAAATTGCAGATTTCAAAGCAGCAGAGACGGTGCTCGATACGTTGACACGTGAGCTTCACAGTGACGGGATCAAGATCATGATTGATACACTCTGCAAACGAATTCTGGCGGGTCTGCCGTTAGAGCAGATTGCCCCGCTCGTGGCACGTGAGATCAAGTCACAGGCGGGCGCCTTTGATCTGGGTCCGATTCTGGAACGGGCTGCCCACCAGATGACAGAGCGGGGCTACGATGCCAAAGCGCTGGACTACGGACTGAAGCAAGCCGAGGAGTGGCTGGTTAAGCCCGAGACAATCATGTTTTTAGGTGAAAGCGGCATGAAAGCCATCAGCGGCATTCAGATGAACGGATTGATGCAGTTTGCGATGAATGCGTTCTTGGGTTATATGAACGAGGAGCGTCTGGGTGGCATTTTACAAGGATATCTCTTCGATCGGGTAGAGGATATGAAACGTGAAGGTAGCGCTCTAAGGTACAAGGTGCTTGATATGGTACGTACCCAGACGGTGCGTTTGGCGATGAGCGAGGCTATGCAAGATGGAATCAACAGCTGGAAGAACAATATGCTTGAGGGCTGGAACGCAGAGGAAACGGTGCTGAACAAACTCATCGAACTGAGAGACAAGGCGCTCGCTGCGATGGAAGATGGACAGTATGTAGATACATATGCACTGCCAGCCATTGAGCGAGTATTGGTTGATCTGCGGGCAGATGACGAGTTGATGACAGGCATGAATGCCAAGATCGTAAATGGCGTCACAACACTGCTGGAGAAAAACCATTCCAAAATCGGTAAACTGGTACGCGAAAATGTGGACAAAATGGACAATGCCACTTTGGTTTCGATGATTGAGGATAAGGTTGGACAGGATCTGCAATGGATTCGGATCAACGGAGCTGTTACCGGATTTGTTATCGGGATTGCGCTGACTGCGCTGCAGATGGCATTGGCATAACAGTAAATCATGTAAAAGTAGGGCCGCTCTTTCGAGGAGCAGGCTCTTTTTGTCGTGGATGGGGAAATTATCATGTTCTTGATACAAGAATTAGGAAAGTGGGTAATGTACACCAAAGTGTCCTACTTGAATCATATAGGAAGAAAGTTACATGAAAACGATCCTGTTAGCCGATATGGCTCATGTTGATTTTGTACTATGATGCAGGTAACAGATGAATAGGGTGTACTTCACATATAGTGAATGCCTCGATTCTACCAAGAGGGGGGATTCGTATTAAACGTGCAGGATGGTTGAAGGGTTTATTCACACTAATGATAGTGTTTACTATATTTCTGGGAGGTTGTCAGAACATGAATGCAAGTGAGAAGGAAGCTTTATACCAAGAAGCTGAAGCAACCGTAATTCAGCACTTCAAGCAGAAGTTTGAACTGGATGTTGTGATTACAAGCAAAGAGTTGTTGCCGGAAATGGCAGTGTCCCAGATTGGGCTGAAAGGGCATGTGAAAGATCATGAAGATCAGAGCTTTGGCATTTCGTACGACTACAAAAAGAAGGTAACCAAGAACCTGGTCATTAGCCCTGAGATTGAGAAAGTGATGATGGCCAAGGGACACGATCCATACGCCAAATAAAGGGAGGTGTAGTTATTGAGTAACGGGTCCAATATTGATGATGAAACGTATAAAACGATGTCTGATCTAGCCTACCAGGATCAAAAGGCTGGAGACAAATTAACGGAACTTCCCGGATGGGAGGTCCTTGAGGGGACGGAAAGCAACAAATTTTCCGGTTTTGATGCTGTAACATTTTATAATCCCGAGACCAAGGAAGCTGTCATTGCTTATCGTGGAACAGAAGGAAGTGCGTCCTTGGATCGCTCTGTACCTGACTTTGTCATGGATGGCCGCATTGGGGGCGGAGAATTGATTCGTAAGGGTCAGCAGGAAGCCGGGAATTTTGTTAATAATCTTACGCCGGATTGGCTCGACAAAGGGGTCGAAGGCGTCAAGGACTTCACGGGCATATCCAAAGTGGAGGATTGGGCTGGTGACAGGGTAAGAGACGTGGAGAACTGGACGGGTGATCGCGTAAAGGATATTGAAAAAACCGTTTCCCCTACAGGCTGGGCCAATCAGATGTATCAATCCGAAGACTACGCAAATCACATGCAGAACAAGCATAAGGATCTGAATTTCTCGATGACCGGACATTCCTTGGGCGGGGGAAATGCACAATATGCATCTGCTTATACCGGAATTCCAGCCGTGACGTTCAGTGCACCATCGGTAATGGGTAATTTGACACCAGAAATGCGGCGCCGGGCTGAAGCGGGTGCATTTGACGGGCAGGTTGTGAACTATGCCAATCCCAGTGATCTGGTAGCCAGCGGAACATTGGGAGGATATGACCGGCATGTAGGATCGACCTTCTACATTAATTCCAATTATGAGGATGCAAATGATGGAGTGGGCATTATCGATAAGGCCAAGAACTCATTTGGCGGGGAAAACTATCACAGTCTGGATCAATATGATTTCAAAAATGGTTACATATCCAATGACCTGTACGATCCGATTACTGGAGAGAGAATCCGCTATTCACCACGCCTTATGGATCACATGGGACCGTTCGGCAAGAACTTCGGTCCGTTACGTTCCAAGTCTGGCGGAGGTGGAGGTATGGCTTCGGCTGCTGCGGCTTCAGGTCTGATTCAGGTAACGCCGGAAGAACTGAAAAGTGTCGCTTCACGGTGGAAGCAAAATGCACAACAGTGCAATGCGGAGCTGAATCAGGTGCGAACCCGCATGGCCCAGTATCTGCATACGAGCCGTAGTCGCAGGCTGGAGCCAATTGTCACCCAACTGGACGCGTCGATTCAAGAACTTAGCACATGGCATATGAAACATACCAGCCAGTTCCTGAACTTTATTGATGAGAAAGCAGATGCCTTCCGGCGGGCGGACGAGAGTCCGGTTCATTTTAATTAGGAACCAGGTTGGTTAATGTCGCTATCACGTACATGGGGGAGGGGAACGCAAGTGGGTGGACAATTGCTGGTGGAATTGAATGATCTTCGAATTGCGGAAAAAGAACTGACACAGCTGCTTGCCCGTCTGCAAGCCGATGAACAGGAAGCGAGGGCGTTATACAGTCGCCTGAACGATTGGAAAGGGCAGTCTGCTGATTATACACGGCAGCAGATTGAAGAGTTTTTTGCGGGCCTGTCCAAACGTATTCAATCCATCGAAATGCAGAAGAAAAGCTTGTTGCAATATATTGAGATTATGATCCAGACGGATCAGGAACGCTAGCTAAAGAGTGGTTTGGCTGATGCCATATTGCGGATGGTAATCAGCGTGGATATCAGTGTGAATGTGGAGCGGCATGATTAGTGCTTTAACCACGTATTGTAAAGAACATGGGTAGCCAATCAAGATGATGATAGCTAAAAAGCCTATGGCACATCGGGTTTGATCCCGTATGCCATAGGCTTTTTGTTATCTGAATTTTTCTCAGGTTTTCGTAAAACTGTAAGTTAGTTCTTAACGGTTTTTGCGACGTGTAGCCAACGCAATCCCCAAGAAGGACAGGATCAGGGCCAGAATGGATACGATCAATGTTGCTTGTTGAAGTTTCAGCGTACCCGGGTCTGTATCCGTGTTGTTTGGCTCACCTGTAACGGTGTCATTGAGTGCATCGCCCAGCGTGGTGTCATCATTTGCTTTGCTATCGTCGGTAGCTGCATTATCACCAGTGGCTCCTTCTGTACCTGCACTATCATGTCCTCCACCTGCCGCAGCATTATCAGCAGCAGCCGGATCTTCGCTAATCGTCGTGATACTGTGCGGGTTGGCGTCACTTGGTTGGCCTGTCCATTCTACGATGCTGCCATCGCTGTAATATTGGAAGGCATCCCAAGCTACTTCAGCTTCAGCCGTAGGGTTCTGTGCAACGAAGTTGAACTGCTGGAATTGTCCTGCCAGAATGCCTTCGTTATCGCCATCAACTTCCCATGTGATCGATGTGACTTCATTGGAATCGTTCTTCTCTGTAGTGATTTTCCAGCCTGCCAGTGGTTGGTATTGCTTGAATGCAACACCTTCCGGAACTTTCATGGTGATTTTGGTTGTAGGCAGTTCTTTCTCGGATGGAATCTTAATCGTGTACGTCTGCCATGCACTTGTCTGTGCAACGGATGGGCTAACGGTAACGTGAGCACTCGCGAATCCGGCGAATAACATGAATGCTGCGGTACCTGTTGCGATAGTGGATGTTAGTTTGGAAATCCATGATGTTTTCTTCAAAATAAATAACCCCTCTCAGATCTTATCATATATGATGCGGCCCATTTTCTTAAATGAGTGTCTACGTTCTGCAAAGGCACCGTTCGGTTACGAATGGTTCTTTCGAGTGATTAAAAGCAGGTTACACTTGCTACTTCGATGACAGAATAACCCTCCGATCGCTGTTATCCCCAGATTTTATGATTCCCTTTTCTTAAAGGGTAAAATCCGGGGATAAAGGCGAACGCTTCGCTTCTTCACGCTATTTCTGTCCTCTCCGTTCTCGTGTAGACTCAGAAAGCTTTTAGCTTCGCTTCTCCAGAATCAATTTCATTCCCTTCACTACATTTGCAGTTTGTAGAAACACTAATTTTAGATTGGGTCACTTTTCAATATAAACGTTGTGTAACTATGGCTTGGCGGTGTCGATCTCAAATTCGGCATCCAGTGCATCCAACGTTTTGGTCAGAAGATGTACCTTGATATTCCAACGTCCAGGCATGGAGATGTAATCTTCAGCCTTGTACACACCGGTGTCGTTTTTCGGAATGGTAATCTCATAGATCCCCATATCCATGTCCAGATGTGTGAGTGACAGTGTGATCTGTTCCAGATCGTTAACGATACTTCCATCTGCTCGTTTCACATCAACTTCGAATTGGTTCTCTCCCGTTACATTGGGACTCACCTGAAGTGTGATCGCCGAGCCGTCTTCTGTAGTCTTTGTCTCCTGATACGGTCCGACCGCAGCGGGTTGTCCTGGGGACAGGTGGGTCAGTACGGCAGCCAGAGCGAGAATGACAGCACCGGTAGCAAGTTCGGCTTTCAGGCTGCCGGATAATCTGCTTCCCGTTGCTGCTTTTGCCAATCTGGCATGACGCCACGCGAAGACAAGCATCACAATAAGCAGGACGATCTTGCCGATCAGGACAAGGCCATAGGCTGTAGTGAACAAGGAAGTCAGCAGAGGTGCTGGTAGAATAATCAGACTGCTGTATATTCCTGTAGCAACCAGAGCGGCTACGGCGCCAATTCCCCAGGCGGTAAACCTGCGAATAGCAACCCAGTAGACTTCTCCTCGCACCTTCGATGGCAGCTTATCCGCCAGTGGAGGCAGACATACCGCCATGGCGGTTAGTGCGCCAATCCAGAAAGCGGCACCGATCAGATGTATGAAATCCATGGCAATCGCGAGCGCACGTTGATCCGCCGCAGCCGGATGTCCCGTCATGGCATGCGTGAACAGCCATCCAAGCACAAGCACGAGTGACCCGTAAGAAGACCAGATGCGAGCACGGATGGATCGATCGCGATCATATCCGGAGAGAATCGTGACGGCCAGCAGCATTACAATGAGTATCTGTAACATCCAGATCTGACCAAAGGATGTCAGCTTGAGCGCACTTCCGATCAGTCCCCAGCTTAGTTCGTTCAGAGCCACACCAGATTCATATAACGTATTCAGTGGCAGGCTGACCAGAGCGGCAAAGGAAGCAGCAGCGTAGCTGATCCATAACAATCTGTAGCTACCCGGAACGTCCATAGGTTCTCTTGTCATGGATGTCGGTGCGATTCGCAGCAGCAAGAATGCAAGTGTCCCCAGAATGACAGACAATCCGAGATACTGAATCCAGTCTGTCAGGGATACAATCCATTTCAGCGGCCCACCTGTTGAACCGGAACCGGATGTAAGATCACTCAGTCCGGCAGGAGAACCGGATGGTTCACCGATATGGAAAACATATGCTCCTTGAATCGGGTGTCCATCGGCAGATACAGCTTTCCAATTAACGGCATAAGTCCCGTTCCCGAGTCCAGTCTGCAGGCCAGTCTCCAGAATATGAGGGCGATCCACATCGATCTGTACATTTCCATCGTCTGCCTGATTGCCGTCAGGTCCGGTAATTTTGATATCATAAAAGGCCGTCTGCAAGGATTCGTTGAACTCCATTGTCAACCGCTCCGGAGCAGCTACGAGGATCTCATTTTCTCCTGGCGAAGCCTTAACAATATAAGCATGGGCAGATGCCCACTGTGGCATAACAAGGCAGCACACAAGCAACAGGCTGGTGACCAATGCCCAGTGCCGTTTGCCCCATTTCAGGGTAAAGCGTGTAAAAATCAAAAAATCATCACCCTCAGGTTATAGATTTGTAGTCATTCGTGGCCTTTAAACACAATCTAACCCATTATAACTTTGTCCAAAATGACTGCGTATGACTACATTGGGCTATAAAAAAACGATTTGGTCTACATAATTGTGACAAAAGCATGAATGCTATGTCATTTCTCACCTATGTCTGACGCACCTGTGAATCCGAAGCAACAATGTTTATTTGCGAAGTTTACGTCCTGCAAGCCCGCTCTCTAGCGCGTAGCGGGTGAGTTGTACCCGGTTTTCAAGCTGCAGCTTCTGCAAAATGTTCTTCAGATGATTCTTCACCGTCTGGTCTGAAATACCGAGCTGATAAGCGATCTCCCGATTGGTATATCCCGCGGATACCCATTGCAGAATCTCAAGCTCCCGCGCTGTTAGCGGGTTATCTTGCACATCTTCACTGCGTGGTGCGGGAAACTCCTGCAAAATCCGGTAGGCCAGTTCCTTACTGAGTGGTGCATCGTCACTGACGATGGCGCGCAGGTACTCCAGCCAGGTGGAAGGCGTTAGATTTTTGAGCAAATAACCTTGAGCGCCTTGTTTCAATGCTTCGAACAGAAAGGTCACATCATCCGAGACCGTGACCATAACAACAATAACATAAGGGAATCGCAGCTTGATCTGACGGGTAGCTTCCAGCCCATCCATGCCCGGCATCTGCACGTCCATCAGGATCAGGTCAGGCATCCACTGTCCGGTGAGCTCCAGCGCTTCCTGTCCATTCGAAGCTGTACCAATTACTTCAAACAGGCTGTCCTCGGATAAAATGCTACAGATCGCTTCACGCGCATGCGCATGATCATCAACAACCAAAACACGTACATGTTCCATATTAAGTATGCTCCTTTCCTATCGTCATTCGGGTATGCCCCGGTCTTGAATCGAGGGTAAAAGACCAACCCATCTCGGCAGCACGCTCCTTCGTAATTCGCAGTCCGTACCGATCCTTCAGATGAAGAGGATCTCCACTTAGTCCATTCCCATTATCCTGAATATAAATGAACCAGGCAATTGGGTTACCTTCTGCGTGAACCTGAACGCGGGTAGCCTGCGCATGTTTGCGTACATTCAGTAAACCCTCCCGGATACAGGCGAGCAGTTCCACTTGTTCCTTGGCAGAGAAAGTTACACCCCTGAGGTCCCAATGAATCTGTGCACCAGGTACCGTTTCCTTGACGAGCACTTCGACCTGCGCATGCAGTGAAATAATCTCGGGCGCCACGGTAGAGGAGGGAACATAACGCAACTGGGCAATAGCTTGCCTTACATATGTATTGACTTCATGCACAGTTTTTTGAATCTCCTGGATCTCATGCTCATGTCCGCTCCCTGCCAGACTACGGCCGGCTTTATCGGTCTTCACTGACAGCAGGAAAAGAGACTGAGATATGCCGTCGTGAAGTTCTCTTGCCAATTGGTCACGAGCTTCCAGCGCTGCTTTCGCTGCACGTTCCTGCTCCAGAGCAGCCCTGGCACCTTCAAGCATGTGGAACAATCGGCTGAGCAGTGTCACGCTGACGAGGTAAACGATGACGGGTGTTAACCAGTTTCCAGCATCCATCGAAAGGTACGGCATCAGAAACTGATGGCGAATGTATTCCCAGATGCCAACTGTGAATGTGGGGATCAGCAGAATCATCCATTTAATTTGTTTATAGGACATGAATGCAGAACTCCTTTGATCTAGGATTAGCTTAATTAGGTACTTTATTTATACAGGATTTATACAGGGATGGGATCATTATAACGCAAGCTTGTCCAAGACCCTAGTCTGTGTCTTTGGAGAAAGCTGGGGAGGATCAGGGAGTATTTAGAAGGATATCTAAGAACGACAAGGGGTGAAATGTTGTCACGCTAGGTGAGGGTTGGTGTGTCCAGCTGAGGAAGGCTGAGTCCGTTTTCCCTATCGGAGAAGGTCCTCTATACTTAATATAGAACGTGAATTCATTACAAAACATGTTAAGGAGTGACGCAACAACATGAGTCAAGAAGTATTGGAACGTCGCAGTGAATTGCTCAAAAAGAACATTCATCAGATGCTTGTTCAAGACAATCAGCACGGTATCAGTCGCCAAGACAACATGTTTTTGCAGCAGATGATTAAAGAGCTGCATCAGACCTCACATGAGCTGAATACCAAATCTTAATGTAGAATCTGCACGAGAATGAAGTTGTCTGGTGTACGATTCATTCCATGAAAATGAAAATGGCGCTATCTCCGATCAGACCGGGGATAGCGCTTTTACTTTTTCAGGGCTTATAGAAGAAGCTCTGTTTATTTTACTGCAACTGTTGCTGAGCGGTTCTTTTCTCAATATATTGAATGAACAACTCGGCAAGCTCCGGATCGAACTGTGAACCCGAACATGCGCGTAGCTCTCGAATCGCTTCTTCCACGTTCTTGGTTTCCTGATACGGCCGCTCTGTCGTCATGGCATCAAAGGAGTCAATCACGGTCAGCATCCGGCAGAGCCGGGGAATCTCGTTACCCTTCAGGCCGTAAGGATAGCCTTTGCCATCATAGCGCTCGTGGTGAAGTTCAATATACGGAATCAGATCGGCGAAGCGATCGTTCGTGATCACCATTTTTTTGCCCCAAGTGACATGTCCTTTGATCGTTTCCCATTCTTCTGCGGTGAGCTTGTCCTTTTTGTTCAGAATGGACCAAGGAATCTCCAGTTTGCCGATGTCATGAATCAGTGCTCCCAGCACGAAACGACGTTTCTCGGCATTGTCCAGTGCGAGCAATTCACTGATATCCAGTGCATATTTGTAGACCCGTTTGGAATGTTTAAACGTATCCATATCCTTGTATCTGAACAGATTGAGCTGCTGCTCGATGTCACGAACGTCCTGTACCAGATCAATCTCGTGTTCCATGCCATCATTGCTGCCGTGGCGGTGCACGTTGTTCTTGCCCTGTTTCTTCGCATAATACAGTGCTTTATCCGCCTGATCCACAAGCTGGGATTTGTTATACATATCCACCTGATAGGGCGCAACGCCAGCAGAGAAGGAGAGACAACCGTGTGGAAACACTTCAACGCCTTCAAATGGCGTGTCGTTCAGTTGTTTACGCAGCTTGTTCATGAACCTGTAGGATTCGTCCAACTCCATGCCTGGCATGAGCAAAGTAAACTCTTCCCCTCCATAACGAAAGGCGGTAACAGGTGTGCCTTCCGTCTTTCGCATCAGAAAATCCCCCAGCAGGGCCAGCAGACTGTCGCCTTGAAGGTGGCCAAAACGATCGTTATACTTTTTGAAATCATCAATATCAATAAGCCCCAGACAGAGCGGTGTTCCTTGCGTACGAGCGGTAGTGAGTTCATTTTCCAACATACTTTCAAAATAACTATGGTTGAACAGACCTGTGCGTTGATCCGTATTAGCTTTCTCCTCAATGCTCTGATACATGACAAACAACTGCTTGAATGCATGGGAGAGCAGGATACTGAGACTCAGATACAACAACAGACCGAGCACGCCATTGTGCACAACCAGAATCGTCAGGACAAGCGCCAGAATCAGCGTACATAAATAAACCAGCAGGGATTCGGTAACGAATGCCCGCTTCATCTGCTGTAATGCATCCTTTGTTGAGAAATGAAAGAATAAGCCAAGTGTGATCGTGTTGATGATGAAGTAGGCTGCGAGTGCTGCAAAATAAGGTATCAGGTTATAGCCGTCCAGAGTTCCCGATTGCCCGCCAGTCCACTCAAACACGGCAGCTGCTCCTGTAATCATGAGACTGTAGATGCTGAAATTGACAATGTGTTTCCACCAAGTGAGCTTGCGCTCTTTGATTAACAGGATGATGGAGACAGGAAGCAGTACAGACAAACTGAAAGCTCCGCCAAACATGAATATACAGGCAAGGTATACCGATGAATCCATGGATTGCTGATTGCCTTTGGGTGGAATCTGGAACGTGAAATAATCCAGAATTAACGCCGCACCCAGCATGGTGTAGACCATAACCCAATCCGCCGTGGTTAGATGAAGGTAAGACCACTTATTCATGTACAGAAAAACACCGATCCCGGTACAACTAAGCAAAATAACATACAGACTGCTTCGATCTGCCTTATGGATAAGGTTACGAATAAAGTTCATAAAAAATCTCCTGCTTGGGTTTAGTCTACTCTTGATGTGTATATAAATTGAGCTGATGGGTATTAACACTTACACTTCGATGACAGAACAACCTTCCGATCGCTGTTATCCCCAGATTTTTTGATCTCTTTTCCAAAAGGGAAAATCCCGGGATAGCATATGCTTCCGATGTAGCTTTCTTTTAGAAAGCTTTTAGGCGAACACTTCGCTTCTTCAGGTTATTTCTGTCCTCTCCGTTTTCGTGTAAATGTTCAGTTCAATATATAATTGGTGTTCTTGTATATGGATATACTATATAGATGTATAACATACCAAGTTGCCTGCCAAAAATCCAGAAAGAAAAAACAGGCCGCTGGCAGCCTGTTTGTCTTGTTTGGCGGTATGGATACTAGCCGCCCAGCTTGTATCCCGAAGTTAATGCTACAACGACAGAAGCCACGATGATTGCGTTGATGACAATGCGGGAATATTTCACACCTTCAAATTTTTTCATGGAGAAGACCTCCCTTCCTTGGAGTCTACCTGTTTCTTCAAGCCTGATGAGTTTTAGCAGGTTGCACAGCCTTTTTGTCCCGATTCACCATCATGTACTGGATAAAAAGGAATATGCCAACGTTCATGACCACATCACCGATGCTGATGACTTGAGTCCGTGGATAAGGGCTGGAGAGTGGGATGATATCACCGAGAAAAGGCAAACGTGTAGATGCATCCATCATAAAATGCTTTGATACAGCGCCGCCTTCCCTGAGCATGTCTACATAATAGGGTCCCAGTACAGCAGAAGCTTCTACAGAAACTGGCATTCGCCCACCATTTACAGCCATAACGGCAAAATTGAGAAATACCCCAATCCAGATGAGCATGAAACCGGTGTGGTGTCTGTTGAGCCACAGGAAAGCGAGCCCTGTAATGTAGACGGCAGCAAAGAGATAACCATTAATGGATGCCACCCATTCAAATCGTTCCTGGAGATAGAAAATAAAGAACTGGATTAGCAACAATACCGGGAAAATCCAGCCACTTCGCAGCTTGAGTGCTGCAAACTGGTTGAGCCCATGCCGCAACCCGCCCCGAAAAAATCCAACGATCAAGCCTAGTAGAATACCGTCATATACCATGGAGTAACTCCTGTTCGTGCGGAGATATGCAATATGATTGCGTGTTTGTGTACATAAAGGATTCGACCTTATATTGGTAATTCCTGCATGAGAAAAATGATTTTGTAGAAGAAATTTGCAAAATGCTGAACAAAAAACCGCCTTTACGAATCTAGGGGTCGAAACCCCTGTAAAATTCGGTAAAGACGGATGTTTACAATGCCAAAATATGAGCTTTAATTCGGTTGGAGACGGAATTTATTTTATTCAGATCCACCGTTCAGATAGTTGAAGAAAGGCTGGTCCACCCAGAAGTCATACGTCGTAATGTCCGCATCAGGTGCCAGTTTCAGGAAACCTTCCCGAATGGATTTGGCATTCTCTTTCAGAGAGAAGGACTGAGCATAGTAATTGCCAAGCGCGATCTTATTATTGGAGATGACAGGGTAGTTCGCCAATGCGGTTGGTGAATAATACAGCGGTTGCCACCAGGAACTGAGAATCAATGGCGATGTACTGTCACTGTTCTTCTTGGCATATTTCAGAACAATGTCGTTGAAGCGAACTTTGTCTGCCACATTGTTGAACTCGAACTGAATATCATATTCCTTCGCAGAAGCAATATAGTTGCCGTTCTCAATCTGTGTCACTTTATAGTCTGGTGTTTCCTTTGGCTCGCCCCATTCCTTCAAATAAATGAAGGCAGATGTCTTCGGCTGGAATTGTACATCGGCGTCAATGCCTTCACTACGCAGCAAACCAACCAACTGTACAGCATGTTGAATATTATCGTGGCCGTAGGTAAGTGTCAGTTCATCGATAAAGTTGGAATCAAAGCGGCTATCCTTCAGGTTGTAACCTGTTACGAGATCATCTCGCAGGGCCTGATCCACAATCTTTCTCAGCTCAGGTGATTCAATCAGATCCGCTGTGCGATATGCAGCATACAATTTGGAATAGATGTCCGCATCGCCGGAACGCCCAATCTCATGTTTGTATTTCCCTTGACTGACCAGTACACGTCCAAGCAAAGTATTAGCGAAATCTTTACTTGCTACGCCACCCTTAAGGAGAGCGGGGTATAGGCTTTCAGGAATCAGGCCTGTATCGATCGCAGCAGCCAGCTCCTGTGCGGCTTGTCCCTGAACACGGTTTGGGTTAATGCCAACTTTGGCAAGCGCTTTGGCCGTTTTCTCTGTGGGATATGTATAAGCCAGTTCCTTGAATCCGGCTGCTTTCACCGCGATGAAGACGGCGGCATAAGTGCTCAGTTGATCCTTGGCACGTACTTCTGTACCCGTAAGAACCCCATTATTGTATAAGGATACGGCAGCATCATAAGAAGAATCACCAGAGGCCAGATCAGTAAAGGCAGGAGCTTTGGCTTCACTGTCACTTGCTTGAGTTGCTTCCGTGATGGCTGCAATGGCTTGAATGAAATCACCTTTGGTAATCTGTTGCGGCAATTGAATGTTGTATTTCGCTTGCAAGAATTGAGCAAAATCCGCTGCGCTTTCCGTGTAAGCAACTGGCGCCTGAGCTACCGGTCCTTTGACACTTTGTGAGGTGGTGGGTTTAGCCGGAGTTGCAGATGCTGCAGAAGCGGAAGCGGGCAAGCTAAGACTGCCGAGTGTTACCGGAGCGGCGAGTAGGGCCGCCAACGTGATCTGGGTGATTTTTTTCAAATGAATAGCCTCCTTAAAATGGGTTGGAAAATGATCAGCTTTGGGTTATAATTCTGACAATTCCTATCAGAATAGAATAATTGGATTGACTTTAGCACGGAGACGCGTTGGATGTCAACGAAAAAAAGCTTGATACAGAACGGTTTCCAAAGCTTGGTAGAAAGCGAATTGTCAATTATATTCTATTTGAGTGTATACGCTCAAAGATTTATTGACAAGGATCGACAGTATCCGCTAGGATAAGAAAAAAGAATGTTGAAAAGGGGTATTTTCAAAATGAAAAGAGGTTTATCGTTCGTCTTATCGATCATCATGTTGGCTATTTTGTTGGCAGCTTGTGGGAATTCGGCTTCCAAAGACGAACAATCCGCCCAAGGCAGTGATTCGGAGAAATCTCTTCGGATGGCCCTCGTACTTCCCGAAAAAATAGGGGTTAACCCTTTCTTTGTACAGATGGATGAAGGCTTCAAAAAAGCAGGCGAAGAATTCAAAGTAGATACCAAGACGATTGAATCGACAGACCCGGCAGCATTTGAACAAAATCTGCGTGCTGCGGTTGCCGAGAATTATGATCTGATTATTACAGCAACTTTCCAGGCGGAAGATGCATTGAAGAAAGTCGCTGCAGAGAATCCGGACAAGTCCTTTGCAATTGTAGATACAACCGTTGATCTTCCTAACGTTCGTAGTGTTGGTTTCCGTGAATATGAAGGGGCGTACCTGCTCGGTGCAGCTGCTGGATTGTCCACCAAAACAGATAAAGTCGGCATGATTGCAGCAATGGATGTACCCTTGATCAAGAAATATACGGAAGGTTTCAAAGCAGGATTGGAATCCGTGAATCCGGACGCAGAATTCCTCGTGAACTATGTAGGTGGATTTAATGACCCGGCCAAAGCAAAAGAATTGGCGTTGGTACAATTCGGAAAAGGCGCTGACTTCATCGCTGGCGCATCCGCTGTAGGTGATCTCGGCGTGTTCGAAGCAGCCAAAGAAAAAGGCTTCTACACTTCCGGTCAGGATACGGACCGTACTGTTGAAGACCCGGAACATATCGTATTGTCTCAATTGAAGTCAACCGATACGGTTGCTTATGAGACTGTGAAAGATTTTGTAGAAGGCAACTTCAAAGCAGGCGCTGTTAACTACGGTTTGAAAGAAGACGGTGTAGGCCTGACTTACGTTACACGTGACAGCGAATCTCCATTGAATGCTTTTGTTGGACAAGAAGTGATCGACAAAGTTAAAGCAATTAAGGATGATATCGTATCCGGCAAAATCGTAGTCAAAGATCCATTGCAACAATAGTTTTGATTGTTCTTTTCAATGAATGAGTGATGGAATTGATCAGCCGGCTGCCCGATCAGGCAGCCGGTTTTGCTGCTATTAAATGACCAGTATATGTTCAACTTATCGTTTACACGATAACGAAGAGGACAGAAATAACCTAAGGAAGCAACGCGATCGGAAGGTTATTCTGTCATCGTAGTGGCGAGTGTAACCTTTTTAAGTTGAACTGAGGGGAGCGAACGCAAGATATGCTGTTGGAGATGGAGCACATTACGAAGAAATACGGCGGCTTCACCGCTAACCGTGACATCCGTTTTAATTTGCGTGAGGGAGAGATTCATGCCCTTGTCGGTGAGAACGGAGCCGGTAAAACAACCTTGATGCGTATGCTGTACGGTATGGAACAGCCTACGTCAGGCACAATCAAAGTCCGTGGACGCGAGGTAAGCTTTGCTACGCCTTCCCAGGCGATGGCAAGTGGCATCGGCATGGTGCACCAGCATTTCATGCTGTTCCCTTCCTTTACGGTGGCGGAGAACATCGTGATCGGACGCGAACCGGCTAAGGCAGGCGCATTTGACCGCAAAAAAGCAGCAGCCCAGGTGAACGAGCTTGGCAGACAATATGGCATGCCGGTTGACCCGTGGAAAAAAGTGTCTGAGTGCCCGCTTGGCATGCAGCAGCGTGTTGAAATTCTCAAGGTGCTGCATCAGGGCGCAGACATCATTATATTGGACGAACCTTCAGCGGTACTGACACCGCTTGAAGTGAAGGAACTGCTGGCGAATATGAAATCTCTCGCCAAGTTGGGCAAAACCTTTGTACTGATCACGCACAAGCTGCAAGAAGTTATGGATGTAGCTGACCGGATCACGGTACTTCGGGATGGTCAGGTGACAGGTACGTTGGAAGCGAAGGATACACATGTGGAGGAATTGTCCCGTCTGATGGTTGGTCGTGAACTTGTGCGTATGGACAAGCAGCCATCGGTTCCAGCCGAAGCCGTGCTTCAAGTGGAAGGGGTTAATCTGTCCGGAGCGAAGGATCGTTCGGCGCTCAAGGACATCCACATGGAGGTACGAAAAGGTGAGGTCGTGGGTATAGCAGGCATCTCGGGTAACGGCCAGTCGGAACTGATTCAAGTGATTGCGGGACTTCGTAAGGCGGACAGTGGTCGCGTCTTGCTCTCCGGGCAGGATACAACCAACTGGCCGGTACGGCGCATTCGGGAGCATGGACTTGCTCATATCCCGGAAGATCGTTACATGTGGGGAGCGGCCAAGGATGCGAGTGTTCGCGAGAACGGGCTAATGGGACACCATCATCGCTTGCAGTCACGCGGCATTATCAAAGCCAAAGCGGCAAGAACAATGGTAGAGAGCTGGATCCAACAGTTCAGCATCAAGACAGGTTCTGCGGAGACCAAGGCACAGTTTCTGTCTGGAGGAAACTTGCAGAAGCTGATTGCTGCCCGTGAATTTGCACAGGATACACCGTTTCTGATTGCAGCCGAACCGACTCGTGGTGTGGATATCGGAGCGATGGAGACAATCCATGCTGAATTGCTGCGCAAACGTAGCGAGGGCGCGGGTATTCTGCTCATTTCATCGGAGTTGTCCGAAATTTTGCAATTATCTGATCGGATTATTGTCATGTATGAAGGCGAAATTGCCGGAGAACTGAGAGCAGAGGAAGCAACTGAGGAACAGATCAGCTTGTTAATGGCAGGAGGGAAAGAGCGGATATGAATCGGGTAAAAGAAACACTTCGCGGACTCGTACAGCCGCTGCTTGCCGTATTCATCGGTCTGATTGCAGGGGCTGTGGCGATTCTGATCGTTGGCGGTAATGTGGTGGATACGTATGCGGAGATGTGGAAAGGGGCCTTCGGCAACTTCTACTTCTTCACCAATACGTTGGCTCGTTCCACACCAATCATCTTGGCGGGGCTTGGCGTAGCATTGGCATTCCGTGCTGGATTCTTCAACATGGGAGCCGAAGGCCAGATGATTCTTGGCGGGCTTAGTGCCGCGCTCACGGCGCTCTATCTGCCAGGTCCGGGCTGGTTCGTGTGTATTGCTGCGATTGTAGCAGGTATTATTGCCGGGGGACTCTGGTCTCTGTTTGCAGGCTGGCTGGATGCACGCTTCGGCATGAACTTGTTGATCACGACTCTACTACTTAACTATATTGCCATTTATTTCGGGGGCTACATGGTCTCCTATCCATTTAAGGACCGCACAGGATCTGCAGCAATGGCTCAGACACCCATGATTGACCAGAGTATCTGGTTGCCGAAGTTGTTCCAGGGCATGGGGCTGCATGCAGGCTTCATTATTGCCATTGTAGCGGCCATTCTGATCTACTGGTTCACGCATAAAACGGTGACCGGTTACGAGATCCGCATGCTCGGCAGCAACCCGTCCTTTGCAACCTACGGTGGTGTTCGCCGCATTCGCATGATGATGCTGTCCATGGTCATCAGTGGTGGACTTGCTGGACTCGCGGGTGCGGGGGAAGTGCTCGGTACACAGTACCGTTTCCTTGATGGCTCATTGTCATCGGCAAGTTACGCATGGAGCGGCATTATGGCCACGTTGCTTGCCCGCTCGCATCCACTCGGTACAGCTGTAGCAGCTATTTTGCTGGCTGCGTTACAGACAGGTGCCATGGGGATGGAACGGAATACGGATGTGCCGTTGGAAGTCGGCAGTGTCATCCAGGCTGTATTGACGTTATTTGTATCAGCTCAGATCGGTTATTCATTCCTGAAGCGGAGAAAGGAGAAAAAGTCCAATGCAACAACTGTTTGATGCAGCCATGTTTGGCTCAACCTTGCGGATTATGACTCCAATCCTGCTTGCAGCGCTCGGTGGGGCTTTATGTTCCCGTGTCGGTCTGTTCAACGTGGGTCTTGAAGGACTGGTTCTGATCGGTGCATTCTCCGCAATTGTCGGCAATTATCTGTTTGGCAATGTGCTGCTTGCTGTACTTTTTTCCATTATAATTGTGATGTTATTCTCGGCGCTCTTTGCCTTTATAAGCATTAATCTGAAGGCCAACGCCATCGTGGTCGGGATCTCGCTCAACTTCCTGGCTGCGGGGGTGACGACCTTTGCATTGCGTGCGATTTTTGATGTAAAAGGTGCATACTACGACAAAGACATGGTGGGACTTCCCAAGTGGGATATTCCGCTGATCAAGGACATTCCGTGGTTGGGCGATGTATTATCGGGACATAGTCCTCTGGTCTACCTCGGCATTGTGCTCGTGATTGCACTGCAATTTTATCTGTTCAAAAGTGTATCCGGCTTCCGCCTGCGCTCCGTCGGGGAGAACCCGATTGCAGCGCAGAGCATCGGGATCAAGGTACGTGGCATCCAGTATGGTGCCGTTCTGATGTGCGGTGTGTTGTGCGCTCTGGCTGGAGCGCAGTTGTCGCTCGGTCAGGTAACGATGTTTACCGAAGGCATGACCGCTGGTCGTGGCTTTATCGCGCTGGTAGCAACGATGCTGGGGCAAGCGAATCCGCTTGGCGTGATGGGTTCCAGTGTGCTGTTTGGCTTCATGGAAGCATTGAGTATTCGTCTGCAAGGATTCTCCTTGCCAACCCATTTCACATTGATGCTGCCGTATATTGTGACGCTGGTCGCGATGTTCTTTTTCAAAGACCGTACTTATGCACAGGATGCACTGAAAGCGGGCGGAAGCTCGCGTTAATTCCTGAATGTCTATGTTAGAGACAGTAAAAGAAGGAGGAATTTCACTTGCATAACAAGGCTGAACGTTTGAAAAAAAGTAAAACCCCGGCACCCAAAACAGGTAACGATCACGGAGATCGGCTGCCGCCGGGACAGATGCTGACGGAGAAATTCCCGATTCTGCATGAAGGGGAAGTGCCGGAATATGACCTGTCCACGTGGGATCTGAAGGTATTCGGCGAAGTGGAAGAGGAGAAGGTCTTCTCCCTAGCTGAGTTGCAGGCGATGCCTCAGGTGAACACGGTGAGTGATATTCACTGTGTTACCCGTTGGTCGAAATTCGATACGCCGTGGGAAGGGATTCGCTTTTCCGATTTTGTGAAGCTTCTGGGGGTTAAACCGGAAGCGAAATACGTTATGATCCATGCGGATCATGATTATGAAACAAATGTACCGCTTGAAGAATTGATGCATGATGATGTATTGCTTGCATTCAAATATAACGGTGAGCCGCTAACGCCCAAGCATGGTTTTCCGCTGCGTATGGTCGTGCCACAACTCTACTTCTGGAAGAGTGCGAAGTGGATACGTGGTCTGGAGTTTATGACAGAAGACCGTAACGGATTCTGGGAAGTGAATGGTTTCCACCATTTTGCCGATCCGTTCAAGGAACAACGCTTCTCGGGTGAAGATCTGCCGATTCCGGAAGACGAGTGGACGAAGAAGGAGTTTGATTGATATGTTGATGCCTATTTTGCAGATTCATTCGGAAGACATGCCGGCATACGCCATCGTCTGTGGTGATCCGGCACGTGCGGAGAAGATTTCCCGCAAGCTGGAGCAGGTGAAAGAACTGGCGTTCAGTCGGGAGTATCGTACGTTTGTTGGTTTGTATGATGGAGTGCAGATGGCTGTCGTCAGCCATGGTGTAGGTTCACCTGGAGCAGCTGTCTGCTTCGAGGAATTGATTCGCGCGGGTGTAACGACTCTGATTCGTGTTGGTACAGCGGGATCGTATACAGCCGATTATCCGGCAGGTAGTGTGATTGTGAGTACAGCCGCTGTTCGTTCGGATGGGTTGACTCGTCAACTGGTACCAGATGGTTTCCCAGCGGTAGCGGACATTGGGGTGACACAAGCGTTGATCGAAGCTGCTCGTGAGCAAGAAAGCGCGGATGCTGCAACATTTGCAGGCAAAGTGGGCGTTGGTATCACCGTAACGCTGGATGCGTTCTTTGCAGGCGTAGAAGAGATTCCACACCGCAAGTACAAGCAGGCTGGAGCACTTGCGGCTGAAATGGAAATTGCGGCGCTCTATATCGTCAGCACCCTGCGTGGTGCTCGCGCCGGAGCCATTGTCGCGATCGATGGATTCGCGGACAGCGATCTGGCTGCCGAGTATGATCCGCATACGGATGCGGTTGGACAAGCGGTGGAGCGTGAGATTAATGCAGCGCTACGTGCGCTATCCGCGCTTGCTCGCCAGGATCAAGCATAGGCTGGTTAAGGCAAGTATGCATTTTTGTTTATTGTTACAAGCATAACAGTAGAAGTTGTCCATTTGATGTGGATAATATAATAGGGCGTCCCGCAAGGTCATGAATATGACCCAAGGGGCGTCCTTTCCTTTTTAAGAGGGGGATGCAGGTACAGTAGCGAATTGTATTTGCAGGGCATGTCATTAAATTAGGAGAGTGATTAAATATGGGCTGGAGTGAATTACGTGAAATTCCTAATGAATACAGCGATGAAGTACAGCGGATTGATGAGCAACTTTTGAAACTGGTTGCAGCCAGAAAGGACATAACCGGAGCTGCCCAATACCAACCCCCTCAAAATACCATCGATGAATGGGTGAGCTTACTGGATATGAAGGAGGAAGATATCCGATATGTTCTCCGTAGCGTGCAACCGATGCCGCAAAGACACTACTTTCCAAGTGAACCTCTTCAATTGACGAGTGTGGTGCCGATTATGAAGAAAATGATCAAAGATTCGTGTGAGTATATGATCACGCATTCGATGCAATATGAAGGCGAAAGCCTCGTTTATGTGGAGATTCAATATAAGGGGAATGAAGCTGAGCGTATACAAATGGTTCCACATTTGGCTCTGGAAATATTCAGCGAACAGAGACATATCACCATGCGACATGGCAGTCGTGGAGGAGGTGGGGAGACGCAAATTAGTTTCCGAGTGGTTCCTGCTCTTCCTTCGTCTCTGGAAAACGTTCGATTCTCCTTGATTCCCTCAATACCAGAGATGGAATACAAAGTAGAGGAAATCATTTTGGATAAACAGGTTGATTTCGATTAACGGGGAACAGGATATATCATGAAAAATGACGTATGGATAATGCGCATGTACTAAGGGCGCAAAATCTATACGTCATTATGTTTATCTGGGTAAATAACACCTTGTTCTTTCTCAAATTCTTCAATATGTTGTTCAATAAGATACTCAATTTGCATTGCAATAGATCGTTTGTTTTTGTCCGCAATCACTTTAATTTTCTCAAAATTCTTTTCTCGCAGCCTAAGTGTAAAGACTCTTTTATCTGTAGCCATGAAATAAAATCTCCTCAAAAAGTAATGTTCATATTGTATCATTACAAAATAATTCAATATACAATCATATTGACATCTAAGTGATGTCACTCTAATATTTATATTCATAGTGACGTCACTTTTTTGGAGGGGAACATGGAGGACTTCGAAGAAATATTTAACCAGTTCAAAGCTCTTCGTATGGAGAGTATCGGAAATCTTGTGATTTATAATTCAAAAGAATATAAAAGATTGAGTCAAGAAAGTGATCGTTTGTTTATGGAGCTATGTGAATATGTTAAGCCAGAGGGGATGGCTTTATTTTTGGACTATTGTAATGTAATAACCCTTCTTCAGGGTACAGCAGAGTCAGTAATGTACGAGCAAGGGTTTAGAGATGGATTTAGCTTAATAAAGTTAATGTTTAATTCAAATAACACATAACTTGGGGGACGGCCTGATCCTCGAAGAGAATGATAATGCAGAAAATGGGCACGTTATATAAAGGAACATCAACATGAATACGAAAAAAAAGGGAGGACTCTACGATGACACAGAACAATCAACCTCAGGACGAGGCGGAAATTCGCAACAAGCTGGATGAAGACGGGGATTCCTTGATGGAGAAAAAGAAAATTTTAAGCGGAGTCGACATTGAGCCGCAGGCGGACGAATGGGCAGCGAAGCCATCACCTGTTGCTTTTAATGAAGGAAATGCTTCTTCGAAAAAATAAACAACATGAGCATCACATTAGCTTTGTGGAATGAAAATAAATTTAGCGAAGCAGGTACCCTTATGGTATCTGCTTTTTGGTTGTATAATAATGTAAAATTCATTAGGCGAGAGAGTGATGGGGATGAGTACAGGTATGATTAACATCCGAAAGGCAGAAATAAGGGACTACTCTGGCGTGTCATTGTTGATGGATGAACTGCACCAGATGCATGTTCAGGGGCGGCCGGATCTATACAGAGCGTTAGAGACCAGAATGGAGGAAAAGGAGTTCACCGAACTGCTGGAAACGGACAAGCGTTACCTATATGTTGCCGAGTCTTTGGAAACGGGCTTGATTCTGGGTTACGGGAGTGCGCAGTTAAGTATTATTCAAGATAACCCATTAATGGTGGACCGCAAGATGTTATACATCCATGAACTTGTAGTAGATACCAAGCATCGGGGCCAAGGAACAGGCAAACGGTTACTACAAGCATTCATCGAGCTAGGGAGAGAGCTTCAGGCAGACAGCGTGGAATTATCCGTGTCGACGTTTAACTCTGGCGCACAGGCTTTCTATGAACAGATGGGTCTGGTCGTCCGCAGTAGCAGGATGGAGTATACCTTGTAAGATCACCGCTCTATTTAATTAGGAGGGATTCATCCATTTTTAATAAAATATCAGAATACTCTTGAATACCCCCATGGGGTATGTTACTCTTAGAAAAGAACGAAAGAAAAGGGGTGTTCATGATGGATCATCAGAGCCATCCCGAGGAACCTTTGCAATCCTCCGTAACTGATTCAACTGAAGCTTCGGGTACAGTTCAAGAAGCGGTATCCTGTCATGCCGAGGGCAGTGATGGGAAGCATGTGCGCAAGAGCCACCATTCGCAGGAGATGAAGAGTAACCTGGTTTCTCGTTTGAACCGTGTGGAAGGTCAGATTCGCGGGATCAAGGGATTGATCGAGAAGGATACGTACTGTGATGATGTGCTGACGCAGATTGCGGCGGCTCAGTCTGCTCTTAATTCAGTAGGCAAACTTTTGCTTGAAGGCCATATGAAGAGCTGTATCGTTGAGCGTATTCAGGCCGGTGAACATGAGGTTGTGGATGAACTGCTGGTTACGATGCGGAAGTTAATGAAGTAAGCTGAATCAATTCACCTATTTAATTTATCATTTTAATATACCCCAAGGAGGAATTTAGAATGTCTAATGTTACATTGAACGTTACGGGAATGTCTTGCAATCACTGCGTGAAATCAGTTGAAGAAGCTGTGAAGAATGCTGGGGCAAGCGGTCATGTGGATCTGGCAGCGGGAACAGTAGCGGTGGAATATGATGAGCAGACGGTGAACGTGGATCAGATCAAAGCTGCCATTGAAGATCAGGGATACGATGTAGTCTAACGGGATCACAGGCTTAAACCGAACATGCTCATGGGCGAAAAAGAGGTCAGAGTACCTTTTTCCAAGAGTCAGGTTTAAGCCTAATTTTCTGTCTGATATATACCCCTTGGGGGTATAATGAAATGCAACATACAATAAATTGAATCGACATGAAAGGAGCTGACATGATGGATAACTCAACGAATAAACCAATGGATAGATCATCCGAACCCACACCAATGCCACCTATGGCAGAAGCACCAGGACTGAAGGCAACACTGCACATCACGGGGATGACCTGTGCTGCATGTTCGACGCGAGTGGAGAAGGGCTTGTCCCGCATGGAAGGTGTGCATCAGGCCAATGTGAACCTTGCCATCGAACAGGCAACCGTATCTTATGATCCAAAGACAACCAACGTGAATGCGTTGCGGGATAAAGTAGAGGCGCTTGGCTACGGAACGGTGTCCGAATCGGTTGATCTGAACATCACAGGTATGACGTGTGCTGCCTGTTCTGCCCGGATTGAAAAAGGTCTTTCCCGACTACCGGGGGTATCTCAGGCCAATGTGAATCTGGCGCTGGAAACAGGGCATATCGAATATGCCGCTGGCGCACTCAAACCTTCGGATATTACCGCCAAGATCAAGCAGATGGGCTACGGTGCTGAACTGCAATTGACGCAAGAAGAGACCACATCGGTTCGTGAACGTGAGCTGCAACGCAAAAAGTGGAAATGGATGATATCTGCGTTGTTATCGATTCCTTTGCTGTGGGCAATGGTGGGGCATTTCTCGTTCACATCCGGAATCTATGTCCCAGATCTGTTCATGAACCCTTGGTTCCAGCTGATTCTGGCAACGCCAGTACAGTTCGTGATTGGATGGCAATTCTATGTGGGGGCATACAAAGCACTACGTAACCGCAGTGCCAATATGGACGTTCTCGTCGCACTGGGTACCAGCGCAGCGTTTTTCTACAGTCTCTATCTGACGTTATCCAGTGGGTACTTACCTTCTACAACCATGGATCACGGGGCAATGGGAACGAGCACAGCCGCCATGCCTTCGGTAGAACTCTATTATGAGACAAGTGCAATTCTGATTACGTTAATTTTACTTGGAAAATGGTTCGAAGCTGTGGCGAAAGGTCGCTCTTCACAGGCGATCAAAAGCCTGATTGAACTGGCTCCACGTGAAGCCCGTGTCATCCGGGACGGACAGGAAGTTATGGTTCCTGCCGCATATGTTGCGGTGGGTGATCTGATCCTGGTGAAGCCGGGTGATAGCATCCCGGTGGATGGTATTGTTGAAGAAGGCCAATCCTCTGTGGACGAATCCATGCTAAGTGGAGAGAGCCTTCCCGTGGATAAAAAGCCGGGAGATCCCGTTACAGGTGCTACGCTGAACAAAAACGGGGTATTACGACTACGTGCGACCCGAGTGGGATCGGACACGGCTTTGTCCCAGATTATTAAAGTAGTCGAGCAAGCTCAGGGCTCCAAAGCACCAATCCAGCGGATTGCAGATGTCATTTCAGGCATATTTGTTCCCATTGTCGTGGGTATTGCCGCGCTGACATTCCTGATCTGGTATCTGTTTGCAAGTCCGGGTGACTTCGCTGGTTCCCTGGAGAAAGCCATTGCCGTGCTTGTCATTGCCTGTCCATGTGCACTGGGGCTGGCAACGCCGACCTCTGTCATGGCTGGATCAGGACGTGCCGCTGAATATGGCATTCTGTTCAAGGGCGGCGAACATCTGGAGTCCGCACAACAGATTCAGACCGTGGTGCTCGACAAAACAGGTACAGTAACCCAAGGTAAACCGGTCCTTACCGATGTTATCACGGCTCCGAATTGGACGGAATCTGATCTGCTTGAGCGAGTGGGAGCGGCCGAACAGAGTTCCGAGCATCCACTGGCAGAGGCGATTGTTGCGGGTATTCGTGCCAAGGGTCTGGAGCTAACCCCAACAGAGAAGTTCGAGAACATACCGGGATACGGCGTGCGAGCTTCAGCAAAAGGGCAGGAAATTCTGGTCGGCACGCGTCGTTTGCTTGCGGATGAACAGGTGAATGTCTCTGAGGAAACCGTTCAGCAGATGAACCGTCTGGAGGAACAAGGGCGTACAGCGATGCTGGTTGCGGTGGATGGTCAGTGGGCAGGGATCGTGGCTGTGGCTGACACCATCAAGGATACCTCTCGTGAAGCCATCGGTCGTCTTCAGGCGATGGGGATCGATGTCATTATGATCACGGGAGACAATGAGCGGACTGCTCGCGCTGTAGCAGAACAAGCAGGGATCGGTAAAGTTCTGGCTGAGGTGCTGCCGGAAGGCAAGGCTGCGGAAGTGAAGAAACTTCAGGAGAGTGGCCTGAAAGTTGCGATGGTAGGTGACGGTATTAATGATGCTCCGGCACTTGCTACTGCTGATATTGGGATGGCCATTGGGACAGGAACGGATGTAGCGATGGAAGCGGCCGATATTACGTTGATGCGTGGTGATCTGAACAGCATTGCAGATGCCATTGAGATGAGCCGGCGCACGATGGGTAACATCAAACAAAACCTGTTCTGGGCACTTGGATACAACGTTATTGGTATTCCCATTGCAGCAGTTGGCTTCTTGGCTCCATGGCTGGCAGGGGCGGCGATGGCGTTCAGCTCCGTATCGGTTGTCCTGAATTCCCTGCGTCTGCAACGTATGAAGTTGAAGAGAAATGACTGACCGACCTTTGTTTGGAGATATATTCAACGCTTTATTGTAAATGAAGTGAGGATGAATAAATGCGCGGTTCGCTGCGGCGGACCGTGTTTTTTTGTTGAGAAAAATACAGTCTAGTCATCAGAAAGTTACATCCTGAATTGCTCGTCTATATGTGCTTTTCTTCGGGAAAAGGGCAGAGTAATGCTCTTTTGTGAAAATGGATCAATTGTATTCATGAATAAGGCTTACGTTTTCTGAATTTTTCAAAAAATGAGTTGACAATATGGACATATTCACATAAAATTTAAACGATCGTTTGATTCAAACAACTGTTTAAATCAAATTAGAACTATTTGAGTAATGGAGGACACCTTTTATGTTACAGGCTTTACGTACATTGTTTAAAAAACCGCCAGTGATTGTAGGGATCGTAACAGCACTTATGTTCCAAGTGATCTTTAGCGTGATCTGGATGACCGCATATTCTGGAGTAAATGACCATACGAAAGAATTGACGGTTGCGATTGTGAACGAGGACGGCGAAATGTCCAAAGGAATCGCAGATTCGCTCGCAGGAACACTGCCTTTCCATACCGTATCCAATCTGAGTGCGGCTGAAGCGTTGGACCAGCTGAATCATCACCAAGTACACATGGTGCTGGATATCCCGGCTGGATTTAACGAATTGCTTCAGACGGCTGGCTCAACCGCCGAGATTAAATACACCATTAATGAAGCAAACCCGGTTACGATTAAAAGCATGATGCAAGGTGTATCACAAAGTGTGACAAACACGATTAATAAACAAGCTACAGCACAAGGAGTACAGACGGTGTTGACCGCTTCAGGTGCGCCTGCCGATCAGGCTGCTGAAGCCGCGACAAACCTGACTACCCGAGTGGAAGGAACGACAACGTCCATCAACCCGGTTAACGGGATGAATAATCAGATGGTGCCGATGATGATGGTATTGGCTTCCTATGTAGGTGCCATGATCATGGGGATGAACCTCCAGACAGCCATGGGTATGCTGTCATCTACCTATTCCCGATTGACTTTGTTTGGCGCGAGAGTAGTCATTAACGTGGGTTCTGCATTGGTCGTTTCCTTGCTGGGATCTTCACTGATTGTGGCACTGGGAGGACAGATTGCACAAGGATTCGTTGCATTCTGGTTGTTCCAGGCGCTCTTCCTGTGCACGTTCATGTTCTTCTCCCAGTTCTTCCTGATCTGCTTTGGACCAGCAGGAAGTCTGTTCAACATCATCTCACTGTCCTTGCAACTGGTATCTTCCGGTGCAATGGTACCGCGTGAATTGCTGAACAGCTTCTATAGCGGCATTGGGCAGTACCTGCCTGCAACATACGCCGTTCAGGGTATTCTGAGCGTGCAGTTGGGAGGCCCAGGAGTTCAGTCTGCTGCGGGCTCTATCGTGATTGTACTGTTGGTTGCCGTTGCGTTGTCACTGGTTGTGACGTTGTTGAAAAAACAACGCATGCCAGCTATGGCTCCAAGCCCTGCTCAAGCAAACAACTAATACAGCAGATGCATACCATTGCATCATAGGATAGGACAAGCACCCCGATGATTTTCATCGGGGTGCTTGGTGTAATATAATAGACAGATGAATCGCTGGCTGCAGTCCTTGAGCTGGAGCGAATGAGATGAACGGACAAGAGGGAGCGGGACGGAATGACGGAACCGGAGTTGGATATCAAAACGAGGATATTGCTTGCAGCCAAGAAGCTTTTTGCACAGCAAGGGTATGACGGGACGAGTGTTCGTCAAATATGTGATGAGGCAGGTGCCAATGTGTCGCTGGTGTCTTATCATTTTGGCGGCAAAGAAAAAGTGTTCGAAGCATTATTTGAGCATTTCTTCCCGGGGCATATGATGAACGCGCTGGCGGAAGAGTCGATGTCCTCGCCTGTGGAAGGTATCCGCCGAATTATTGGTGAAGTTGTGAAGTTCACGATGACGGATCGGGAGATGAGCGATATTGTGCAGCTTGAAATTACACTGCGGACACATCGTACAGCTACCGTATTTCGTTTTCTAGACCCTGTATGGACCCGAGTGAGGGACCTGCTGCAAGAAGGAAAAGACCAGGGATTGTTCCAGGTCGAGTCCGTATCTTATGCAATGCTTCAGGTTATGGGCGTGGCTTTGGCGCACAAAAGGGCCAAGAATTCACGATTTGGCTTTGATTATCAGGATATGAATACAGACGAGCTTGCTGAGCAGACAATTGAGTTCGTACTACGAGGATTGGGAGTGAACCACCATGAATGAAACCATTGAGTTGATGATGAAACACCGCTCTGTACGCAAATTCAAGCCAGATCCAGTTAGCGAAGAGCAGCTTGCAGCCATCGTAGCGGCTGGACAGATGGCTTCCTCTTCAAGTAGTGTGCAAGCCTATACCGTGATTGCTGTGACTGACTTAGAGCAAAAAGCCAAGCTGGCTGAATTGGCAGGCAACCAGGCCTATGTCAATGAATGTCCGGTGTTTCTCGTATGGTGTGCTGATCTGTATCGACTGAGTGATGCTGCGAAACGTCATCTTCCTGAGAAGGAATCGTATGCCGATTCCACAGAGAATTTCATGGTAGCCACGATTGATGCTGCACTTGCTTCCCAGAACGCGGCTCTTGCGGCAGAGTCACTTGGTTTCGGAATTGTATATATCGGCGGGCTTCGTACCCGGATTGAGGAAGTAGCTGAGTTATTGGGATTGCCGGAAGGGGTATATCCGGTGTATGGCATGTGTATTGGTGTTGCAGATCAGGAAACGGGAATTCGGCCACGTCTGCCGCTGGATGCAGTCCTGCATCATAATCGTTATAATGCCGAGCAGAGCATCAAAGGCGTTGAGCAGTATGATGAGACAACGACGGCGTACATGAAAGAACGAACTAACGGTGAACGAACAACTCCATGGTCCGAAATGATGGCGAAGCGCCTGACTGAGCCGACACGGTTGCAGGTGAGACCATTCCTGGAAGGCAAAGGATTCTTGAAGCGTTAAGTTGAACTGAAGGTAGTTACACTTGCCACTCCGGTGACAGAACGACCTTCCGATCGCTGTTATCCCCAGATTTTTTGATCCCATTTTTGTGAAGGTGAAAATCTAGTGATAGCGTATGCTTCCGAAGTAGCTTTCTTTCAGAAAGCTTTTAGGCGACCGCTCTGCTTCCTCAGGTTATTTCTGTCCTCTACGTTCCTGTGTAAAAATTTAGTTCAACTGATATATATAGTAGACTAGAAGTCAGTCGGGGCGAAACCGACTGGCTTCTTTGTGCTGTGCTTGCTGCTATCAGATTGTAATCAAGTTAAACCATAGAAACGCTTTGTGTTCTGATAAAAGAGACGGGCGGCCCGCTCGGTTCCCATCCCAGTGATCTCACTCCAAGCTTGGATGACCTGTCTGGTCATGGCTGGGTGTGTCATTCGTCCCTGAAATGGTCCTTCGAAGGGCCAAGGTCCGTCGGTCTCGGCCATCACTTGTTCCGATGGATATTGCCGGGCGAGTTCACGAATCTCTTCTTCATACACAATATCCGGCGTGAAGGAAATGAAATAGCCATTGTCCGCCATGCGCCTTACAGTTTGGCGAGATCCTTTGAACCAGTGGAAGTGAGCACGTCGGAACTGATATTGCTCCAGCAGATCGCAGACGATATCCGCATCATCGTATACCGCATGAAGTACAAGTGGTTTGTTGTGCTTTTTGGCAAGTTGGACGAAACGTTCAAGCAGCATGATATACCCGCTCTGATCGAAGTGCTGTCCTGCCTGCTCCGCCTCCAGACGATTGTAATAGGGGAGCCCGACCTCTCCGATGGCTGAAGCTTGTCCAATATGCTTCTCGATCCATTGGAAGAAAATGTCTAGTTCTGCAACGGACGGCAGTTCCTGTTCCGGATGGAAACCGAAGGCTGGATAGATGGTGCGTGGATGTTGTTTTGCAAGCTCCAGATTGGCCTGGGCAGAAGCGAAATTCATGGACACGACAATGACTGCCTCGACCTGCTGAGACGGGAAAGATAACAGCATCTCTCGTTGTTCGTCAGGGGTATACTGATCGAAGTGAATATGAGCATCAATTAATGGTGCAAAAGCTTGAGAATGCACGAGGGAATTCCTCCTTGTGTTCATTTATATTCTAACTATGTTACGCAGAATTTCTTAAGGTGGATCACCCATTAAAGGAAAATAATAACTTAAAAACCCGCACTATCAAGATAGGCGGGCTTTCTGCTGTTCTTCTCTCATCCACTGAGCAATCTGCCGTTTACGCGCAAGGAATGCGGATTCCTCCGTAATTTCTTCTCGTCTTGGGCGATCAAAAGGAACATGTACCTCGTGCAACACTGTTGCAGGTCGGTTGGATAATACATAGACCCGATCCGCAAGCAGCAATGCTTCTTCGATATTGTGCGTGATGAACAGCACCGAGCGGCGGTTCTGCTCCCAGATATCGAGCAGCCAGCGCTGCATGTCGCTACGTGTCAGTGCATCCAGCGCACTGAAAGGTTCGTCCAGCAGCATCAGTTCCTGCGGACTGAGCAGGGCGCGCAAAAATGCAGCACGCTGCTGCATTCCGCCCGACAGCATGTGAGGATAGGCTTTCTCAAACCCGGAAAGACCCACGCTACTTAACCACTTACGAGCTTCTGCAAGTGCTTCGACCCGAGGGGGTGCACTTGAAGCCACTTCTCCAGCAAGCAGTACATTGTCTTCAATGGTACGCCAAGGGAAAAGGGCGGGCTGTTGCGGCATATAACTAATCTTGCCACGCTGTCCCGTTACATTTTGACCGTTCATAAGCACTTGCCCTTCCTGAGGCTTCAGCAGACCGCCGATGATATGGAACAGGGTACTTTTACCGCAGCCAGAAGGCCCGACGATAGCGACAAACTCGCCTTGCTCCACAGTCAGGGACAGTCCGTTCAGAACCGGTAACCTGCTCCGCCGTTCACGGAATGATGCATGAACATTAACAACGTCCAGTGCAGGTGGAACCGGAGCAGGAGTCGTATTGGCAGGTCGATTAGGCGTAGCCGAGTTTAACTTTTCACCGTTTGTTGGCTCCACTGCGTGTGCTCCTCGTCCAGGCTGGACTTGTTCGTCCTGTTGCCGATTCATATGGTCATCACTTCCTAATATACAGATTACTTCTTTATTATCGCTTCTGTGGCCGCCAGCGCACGAGCAGCTTCTCCAGCAGGGCAATGAACAGGAAGAGCAGCAAGCTGAGCGCGACAATAATCATGATCGCCACGAATAGACGATCGGTGCGATAAGCCGACTTTTGCAGCATCATATAATAACCAATACCCTTGTCTGCACCAATCCATTCGGCGATGATGGCACCCATCACGCTATAGGTAGCGGCGATTTTGATACCAGAGAACACGGATGGCAGCGCATGGGGAAGCTCCAGCTTCCAGAAGATCTGGTGACGTTTCGCACCAGCCATGCGCATATAGTTCATCATCGCTGCATCTGTACGGGTCAAGCCGTCCATTGCCGCCACTGCAACGGGGAAGAAGCAGACCAGGATGATCGTAATCAGCTTGGGCAACAGCCCGAACCCGAACCAGATTAACAGGAGCGGCGCGAGCGCGATGGTTGGGATATTTTGACTAAGGATAAGTAAAGGATACAGGGCCGACTTGAGAAAAGGGACTAAATGTAGCACCATCGCAATCAGTAATCCAACCGCGGTGCCAGCGGCGAATCCAATCAGCGTTAACTGAATGGTTGCGGAAGCGTGCATGCCAAGCCGCTCGGCCTGGGTTGCGGCTTCGCGGGCGATGTCGGACGGTGCAGGCAGCATCCATTTCTCAATATGGAAGAGGGAGACGGCTCCCTGCCATATCGCTATAAAGAGAATAACCGCCACAAAGGGCGGCCATACACTTTTGAAATAGGCAGGCATTAGCGATACTTCTCCGTCAGGGTATCCATGCTGAAGCCGGCAGGGCTATGGGCGATTTTGATCTGGGAGATGATGCTTGGGCTGCCAGCCTCCACGAGTACCTCGTGCATTTTACGGACAACCTCCAGCAGTTCCTCCAGTTCCCCCTCCATCGTGGTGTCGAGCGCGTTCACCTGATATTTCAAGCCAGATTGTTGAATAACTTCAATGGCGCGATCTACGTAAGGATAAGAGTTCTCGCCATTTGGCGTTTTCGGGATAACCTGAATGCTGAGTAGTGTACTTGCCATGAGAGATCACGGCTCCTTTCGTGATATATAAAATGAACTAATGACTGTTACACTTGCCACTTCGATGACAGAATAACCCTCCAATCGCTGTTATCCCCAGATTTTTTTGATTCCCTTCTCTAAAGGGAAAATCCGGTGATAAAGGCGACCGCTTCGCTTTTTCACGTTATTTCTGTCCTCTCCGTCCTCGTGTAAATATTAAGTTCGTTTTATATGAGAAATTTTATTGGGGTAAGAACTCGTTTGTATATGCCTTGCTCACATCGATCTGTTCATCCAGCAGTTTTTTGCTAAACATCCAGTCGGTGTAGTTCTGCCATACTTCCTGCTTTTGCTCACCCCAACGCGGGGCGTCATCTGTGTACTTGGGACTAAGCCATTTCTGGCTTGCCAGTACGAGGTCTTTATCCAGATCCGGTACAGCCTTGATCAGAATGTTCGCTGCGTCTTCGGGATGATCAATCGCATATTGATATCCTTCGGAAGTGGCTTTCAGGAATGCTTTCACCAGCTCAGGATCGTTCTGGATCGTCTGCTCGTTTGTTACGAGGACAGGCGTGTAATAATCCAGTGCATCCGAATAATCCTTCACATATAACATGTCGATCGGTTCCCCGCGTAGTTCGGCTTCAATCCCTGTCCAGGCGTAGAAAATCCACGCGAAATCAATATCCCGTTTCACTGCGGTGAAAAAGTCGGCATCACCCATGTTAATGTTTTTCACTTTGGATACATCGGCGCCTTCGCCTTCCATAATGGATTGCATCACGGCTTCTTCCACAGGGGAGCCCCATCCGCCATAGGTTTTACCTTCAAAATCTTTCGGTGATTTGATATTCCGATCCGCCGGAGCAGCGAACCCGGATGTATTATGCTGAATAACTGCTGCAATGGAGACCAATGGAACACCCTGTGTGCGGGCTTGAGTTACACTCTCCTGATAACTTACGCCAAAAGGCACTTCGTTCGATGCAACCATCGTATCTGCGCCTCCGGCACCTGGTTGAACAATCTCCACGTTCAAGCCTTCGGCCTTGTAAAAACCTTGATCCACGGCCGCATACAGGCCGGTATGATTTGTATTCGGTGTCCAGTCGAGCACCACTTTAATATCTTTCAGGGCGGCAGTGTCACCTTCATTGCTGCTTTCCGCATTCGTGTTGCCGTTCTGTTCTGCCGGGGCAGCTTCTTTGCCACCACATGCGGCTACCGTCACCAGTAGTACGCATAAGAGCAACAGTCCCATTGTTTTACGCCATTTCATCTGTGGTTCTCTCCTTCGGTATGTCCGGCCGAGTGGCACGGGGTACTCCTTGGCTTCATATCCAATCATCTTGCATAAATCGACAGATTTATACCAGTTGAGATCCGGATGACGTTATTTTAAACATAAGAAAACGTCTATCGATGTCATTCGAAGAAGCCAGACCGCGTTTAGCGGTAGTTTTTCTTGCAATATCAGGAAGGTGATGATTCCAAACTTATACTTTCTGATAGTAACAAAAAAAGCGCCCCGTATTCCGGGACGCGTGCAGGCGTTAGAGAGGTGGCGTTCAGCCATAGGGCTGTGCCATTTCGATATACTCCGATTCCTACGCTGGCATGATCCAGATCAGGTCTAAGGGTTAGTATCTTGGTGGGATACACTCTCAGCCGGCCAATTCCGACTCCCCTGGGAAACTATGAAGTTACGGGCATTACTAGGTGTAATTATAGGCCAGAGGGTGGGACCTGTCCAGTCATGAACTGGATAGGGGCACGTATAAGTTATCAAACAGGCCGTTATACATATGTATAACAGCCTGTTTGGATGTGTTATTTTCAATAATTATCGTGGGGAATCATATAAGGCAATCTGACTGAGTGCAAAAGCATCGGATTTTGGGTCATAACCTACCTGTTTCTGAGTGGTTTCCAGATTCAATCGTTTAAACCGATTATTCGAGATCCCATGCAGTATGGTGAAGGGCTCCAGATCTGTAGTTGTAATTGCTTTGAACATCAAATCGCACAAGTCAGCCGGACTAATATACGCGCTCATATCCCTTGCCTCCAGCACTGGTCCGTCCGGTTGAAAATCATCATATGCACCTATACGTACCGCAACACTTTGTAAACCTTCGGTATACGCAAAATAGGAAGCGAGCGATTCTCCAAAACATTTGCTAACCCCGTACAAATTCCGCGGGCGTGTGGGCATGTCCGGATAGACTTGAGCATCAATGGGGTACCCCTCAATCGTCTGAGCACTGCTTGCAAGAATGACTCTTCGTACACCTTGGTCTTTAGCTGCACGGAATACATTAAATGTACCTTTAATATTGATGTCCAACAACGATTCATAAAATCCGGCATTCGGGGAAGGATCTCCCGCCAGATGTACAACCACATCCATGCCTCCGCAAGCATGCTGACAGGCTTCGGGGTCTGTCACATCCAGTGTCATGATCTCATGGCCGGTCCCTTGATACGTATGCAGTCTGTCGATATTCAAATCCGTAAGTCGAAGGTGAAATGCCTCTGACAAGTGTTGGGACAAGTCACGTCCAATTTTTCCGGCTGCGCCAGTAATTAAAATGTTCATAAAATCAGCTCCAATTCTTAGCGCTGGAAGAACTCAATCCATTCCTTTTCAGGTCCATAGATGAAGAAATAGCGGTAACCGTTAGGCAGTGTGATAATCTCTCCATCGATAAATTCGGCTTCGGTGGATTGAATGCGTTTGTACTCAGAATCAAGATCATCCACGTGGATCGCAAAATGGTGCACCGTACCTTCGGAAGGCAGCTTGTCGCTGTATCCTTGAATTAACTCAATCTCAGTCTCGTTACTTCCATTGAAGCCAAGAAAGGCGAGCTGAATGACGCCGTTAGTATGGGTTACCCGGTCTTTTAATTCAAGACCAACAATCTCCGTATAGAAGCGCAGCGTGGTCTCCAGATCACGTACGGCAATACCAACATGGTCAATACGTTTTTGAAAACTCATAATCTAAATCCTCCTTATGTAGTGAATGTTTCTACCATTTTAAGGGATATCATAGGGCTGTGCTACATGGTTGTCAAATCCAATTTTAAATTGGAAAAATCATAATTGTTCACAGAATGTTCACTTATGTGGAGGGTTTCCTCATCTCTATAATTACGAAGGTAAACAGAGAGGATGAGAGAATTGCCAACCAGCAAGAAGGAACAGATTATTTTCGGATTAATGATGTGTACAGGAATGGTCTTGGTCATGATGTTCTTCAATCTATGGCACAGTGGGTTACTCGGCAAGATGTCCCCGCTTGAGATACTGCTTCAATTCATATTATGTTTTGTCATCGCGTTTCTGGTGGAGTCTTCCATTGTTGGCCCTGTGGCCAGAAAGATTGCATTCTCCTTGCCCTTTGACAAGTCCAACAAGATTTTGGGTGTGCTCGTCATGTCATTTTTCATGGTGATTGGCATGGTTCTGATCATGTCCATGTATGGAATGATTTCAGCGTATCTTGCAGACCAATTAAGTGGGGGTTCCATATTCCGTACCTATCTTCAGACGATCGCTCGCAACTTCAGCCTGGCGCTTCCATATCAGTTAATCATTCTGGGACCACTCGTGCGATATGTATTCGGTAAATTCATCAAGGATAACGGGCCCGTAATGCCTGTCGTTAACAAAAGTGTGTGATTCAGATGGGCCTAAAGTATTTCCTGGGCAATCTTGTGCAAATGAATAGATCGTATTCTCACCTTTAATGAAAGGTGATCAGAGAGGCAAAGATAGGGCACTTGCCACCATGATTACAGCGCTAACGAATTGAGGACATCTTATTAGGCCAGTTTTTAAGGAATGAAAAATCTAACGAATCTCAGCGGTGTTATTATGCAAAAAACCTCCAACGAGGCATTTAATTGAAGCTAATTATCTATAATAACGTCTCTAGGATTCGTTAGATTTCAAACATGCGGAAATGGATGGGAATAGCGTGTGTTAGGTTCGTTAGAACAGAGGAACGCTACAAAAAAATGCCCACTGTCAGGTCATGACAGTAGACATTTCAATATCTTTAATAGGTATTTCTAATCCTCAGGACCGGATCAACACAGAACTGTTAAGTCGCAGAATTCACTATATGTTTGTTCTGCCACTGGTACGTGATCACGCTAATGACAAGCAGGCCAACTGCAAAGATCGCAAGCATCCATGCAGACTGATTAACCGCCAGATGATCAAGACTCCATCCCGTAGTCAAAGGCAGAATGGCACCGCCAACCCCACCTGAGGCAATCAAAATGCTGGGTGTGGATTCTTCTGTTCCGGGCAGCAGTTTACTGGCGAAGACAAGGGCAATGGAGAATATCCCTGACATCGCAAGTCCAAGCAGCAAGATGATGAGAAATGCAGACCAGATTTGGTTTGTAAATGGAAATACCGTTAACAAGAGAACAGATGCGAGACAACTGTACAGGACATAGACGCGGTATTGGAATTTCTCTGCGATATACCCGGCGAAGAGTCGTCCCACGGACATGGCAATCCAGAAACAGGTGACACTAAGCGCTGCTCCGGCTTCCTTCATGTTCATTTTCTCAATCAGGATCGCCGGCATGAAGTTCGCAAGACTCATCTCTGTGCCAACATATAGGAAGAAGAACAGAACGAATAATGCCAGCAGAGTCCTGTTACGGCCACGATAGGTTGGACTGGATGTACTTGCAGATGCGGGATGCATCTCACCTGATGTCCCAGCAGAGTGCGTATTTACGGAAGCATGATTTGAACTCTGTCGCTCTAGAAACTTATCGAGTTCACCGAATGATCCTTTCGCCCAGAAAACAAAGGTCAGCGCTGCGCAGAGCGCAACAACGAGAAAGGAAAGGCGCCAATATCCGGCAGCAATCAGACCGCTGGCAATGAGCGGCATGACCATCGCCCCGATCCCGAATAACACTTCCAGTCGACTCATGGCAACGGCTGTATTGTCTTTGATTGCAGCGATGATAATGGTGCCAATAACAGCTTCAACCATTCCGAATCCAAAGCCGGCCGCAGGTGCAATGACGAACATCCAGCCCCATGGTGGCAACAGCATATAGGATAATTCTGCAATGCAGAGCAACGCAGTGGCGATTAACAGCCCTCCCCGTTTACCAAAGCGTCTGTTCAGCCATGGAGATAACAATACACCACCGAGGAATCCGGCAAATTGAGCAAAGATCAGCGTTCCGCCTTGGCTATAATCTTTGCCGTAATGTTCAAGTGCAACCGGTAGAATGGAACCGAGCACAACATGGGCAAGTCCAATCAGGAAATAGGATAGACATCCGATCCAAAGTAATTTTTTCATAAAGAACTCCTTCTACTTATATACATAAATTGAGGATCACAATAAAGCGCAATCTTGAAGACAAAGTCTATCATAACAGGACATGTTAAGTTGTGCCATGAATTCCTGATCGATACAGAAGGTTGCAATCTGGTCCGGCGTTCGTATATACTGAGACCAACAATTACAGATCGGACCATGCCGTTGAAGAGCATCCAACTCGGAGGCGTTTTCGCCAGGGGAGCGATATTTCCCCAAGTTAACCGGAACCGCCCGTTATCGCGGACCAAGAGGCTGGAAGCAGGATATCCTGATTCAGCAAGTTGGGTGGCACCGCGAGCAGAGCGCTCCTCGTCCCAAGGGATGAGGGCGCTCTTTGTATTTTTACAGCCAAAGGAGACGGTGACCATGTTAGAAATGAAATGGATTCGGGCACATGCAGAAGAGGTTCAGGCCGCAGCAGACGGGAAAAAAATCAAGATCAACATTCGCACATTGTTAGAGCGGGATGAGGAACGCAGGGCACTTTTGCAGGAATCGGAAGAAGGACGCAGATTGCGCAATTCGTTATCCGTGGACATTGGCAGACTCATGCAAGCCGGGAATCGGGAACAGGCCGAGGGTTTGCGGGCTCAGGTGAAACAGATCAATGAACAGTTGGAACAGGTGGAAGCGAGGCTCGCCCCTGTGCAGGAGGAAGTAACCAAGCTGCAATGGCTGGTACCCAATATCGTATCCCCGGATACCCCCAATGGCTCGTCGGATGCGGATAATGTAGAACTGCGACGTGTGGGAGAGGTGCCAACGTTCGAGTATAACACCAAAGATCATGTGGAACTTGGGGAGTTGCATGATCTGATCGATATTCCTCGTGGAGTTAAGATTGGCGGTACGCGAAGTTATGTATTAAAAGGCGCTGGCCTGTTATTACATCGAGCAGTACAGCAACTTGCGCTTGATCTCCTGTTGAAGCATGGGTTTACACCAATGGAGGTTCCGCTGATGGTCAGGGAGGATGCACTGGTGAACACCGGATTCTTCCCAACCGGTCGAGATCAGGTCTATGAACTCGAAGGGGAGAACAAGTGGCTGGTGGGAACTTCTGAAGTGCCACTGGTCTCGTATTATGCGGATGAGATTGTTGATGTTCAAGAACCTATGAAGCTGGCCGCGGTATCGACGTGTTTCCGCAGTGAAGTTGGCTCCGGCGGACGTGATGTACGCGGATTGTATCGGGTGCACCAATTTGCCAAAGTTGAGCAGGTCATTCTCTGTGCCCCTGATGCGGCAGAATCGGAGCGTATGCTGCAAGAGATTACGGGACACGCCGAAGAATTGCTGCAATTACTGGAACTGCCGTATCGTGTTGTCGCTGTATGTACCGGGGATATGTCGCAGAAAACGTACAAACAGTATGACATTGAGACCTGGATGCCAAGTCGCGATGCATATGGAGAAACGCATTCGTCGTCGAATCTGCATGATTTTCAGGCGCGCCGTTCAAATATTCGTTGCCTCGATGCCGAAGGCAAGTTGGCCTACTGTCACACGCTCAATAATACGGCGGTGGCATCGCCGCGTATCCTGATTCCTTTGCTTGAGAATCATCAGCAGGAGGATGGAAGCATTCGCATTCCGGCAGCCCTGCGGCCCTATATGGGCGGGGCCGAGAGCTTGATTTTGCCAGAACAGGATGAAGTGAATTAGAGAGGTTAGTTAAAGCTCTAGTAATTATTCAAAAAGGGGATGTTCCACACGTCATGTTGCATGTGACGATGGACATCCCCTTTTAAACTGAAATAGTATTTACATAAACCAGGCTCCTACTATGTTGGGCTAGATTCAAAGGTTTTTATAACGATTACACGCTGATCTCATGAATTGTTCCAAGACTCCCACTTTTGTTATTCAACTTTATGCAATTCGTATCCGATATAATATAATAGAAGTAAAATATTGGATTATGGGAGTTGGGAATTAAAAATGAATAGAATCAAACTGGCGCTTCGAGGCACACTTGCTCTAATTATTGCATTAACCGTACTGGTCCCTTCGTTGGCCTTGGCGGCTACCGGTGACGTGAAATCGATTGAAATAACCAATAGCAGCCCGCAGAAGATGAGTGTTTCCGAAACAGCTGCGCTTCAGGTGATGGCAACGGTAGAAGGTTTTGATAACAAGCAGGATGTTACCGAAGGCGTGACTTGGTCCACCAGTAATGCAGCAGTCGCGACGATGGTGAAAGGCAAAGTCAAGGCTGTGGCCGCGGGCGAAGCAACCATTTTTGCAGAAGTAGACGGGTCTAAAGCCCAGTTGGTTGTCCAGGTTCAGGAGAAGATCAAAAGCATCAAAGCTTCACCGAAATCCTACAGTTTTGTTAAAGGCAGTGAAAGCACCCTTCCGAAAGTAAGCATTATCCGTGCGAACGGCAAGGAAGAGGATGTGACGTCTGAGATTGTGTGGTCCGTATCCACTTCTTCGGCTGTGCTGGAAAACGGTAAAATCAAAGGCGTTACACCCGGTAGAGTATTGCTGCAAGGCAAATACGGAACAACGATTGTGAAAGTCCCTGTTGCTGTGACGGATGAGATTACCAAAGTCGAGGTTACCCCTGCAACTATGCAGCTGAATATCAAGAAGTCGAAAGCGTTGAAGGTTATCGGCACCTACGCGAATGGCAAAACGATCAACCTTTCGAAACAAGTGATATGGACTTCTTCCAATACAAATGTAGCTATCGTGAAAAATGGAGCCGTTAAGACGCTGACCGAGGGACAAGCAACCTTGACAGGAACTTATCAAAATCAGACAATAAAGGCAGAGGTTACCGTTGTACCTTTGCTCAAAAAGTTGATTACAGGCCAGAAAAAACTGGTTTTGTCCCCACAGGGAAGTACAACGCTGAGTGTGATGGCACAGTATGATACGGGCAAAACCACTGTTGTGACCAACAGTGCGGTGTGGAGCAGCACAAAGCCGGGCGTAGCGACAGTGACAAATGGCAAGATCGTGGCTGTAGGCAAAGGGAAAACGTCCATCACGGCCAAGTGGGGCAACAAAAAAGTGACGATCCCTGTTACGGTAAAATAAATCTTCATATAATGAAACATCTTGCATGAATCAAAAGTTAGTTTCAGTACATGACACGTTAAAATCATCAATATTATCAAGGTAACAGACAACTAGGGGCGTAGACATACGCTCCTTTTTTGGATATATAGAAATATGTATATGAAATGCCCTCTGCTAGAACAACAATATAACAGGATCGGATGGGATGAATATGAAAGCTTCGATTATAAGCTCAGACTCTAACTCTAGTAATCTGGCTTACCTGAAATATCTTCTTTTATCCCTAAGTTCCATACTTACATTTCAACGGAGCACTACGATTGAGCGCACGAAGCAACGCACCTATGAAAAATACAGAGAAGGTTACCATTTAAAATGTCTTGGTGAAGAGGAGATGCCTGAATGACAGATCCATTGCAACCGGAAAACTGGCCTGCCTGGGCGACAGAGGCGGTAGAGATTGCTCCGGCCAACCCCAATTGGGATGTGCAGGCTCAGGAAGAAATCGGACAACTCAAACGTCTTCTACAGCAGTTTAATATCCATCAATTCGAACATATCGGAAGCACGTCCATTCCAGGGTTACCCGCCAAGCCCATTATTGATCTGATGGCAGAGGTACAGTCATGGGATGACATGGATCTGATTGCAGATCAGCTGAATCCGGTGGGCTGGAATTACGTTCCGCCTGAACTGGATGGACGGGAGTACAGACGATTCTGGGTCAGGGTTAAGGATGGAAAGAGAGCTGTACACCTTCATCTAATGCGCCCGGGAGAAGAACGCTGGGATCGTCAAATTCGGTTTCGGGATGTGCTGAGAAAACGCCCAGATCTGGTGGAAGCTTACGCCATCCTGAAGACGAAGCTTGCTGATGAGAACAAGGAAGATAGGGAATCGTATACCGCTGCCAAAACGCAATTTATTTTACAAGTGCTTGATGAAGGCGTGTGATTGATTGAAAAGCGTACTTATCAGAGACAGGCTGATCTATTTCTTCGCAGTCATGATGACCATGACGGCAGGGCTCGCATCCAGACACTATAGTGAACGATTGCCAGGTTGGGTGCATGAACATTTCGGGGATGCATTATGGGCGGGCATGATTTATTTCGGAGTACGCATGGTGTGGCCTCATCGCAGCTTGGTATGGGCGATGTGTTTGAGTTGTGCATTCAGTTGGATGATTGAGTTCTCACAGTTGATTCAGACGCCTTGGTTGATTGAGATACGTTCAACCGTATGGGGTGCGCTTATTTTGGGACATGGTTTTCTGGTGATCGATCTGATTCGATATTCGGTTGGTATTCTGTGCATGGTTATGATAGATCGTTATTTCCTGAGAAATAAGATGGCTGGATCATGAAATCAAGTGAATCATGGAGGTGTGCTGAATGAATGTAGAAAAACTTTTTGCCGAATTACCCGAATTCGAAACACAGCGGTTAAAACTGAGGCGGCTTACGATGGATGATCTTGATGAATATTATGCGTTTGCCTCTGATCCGCGAGTGAGTCAACAAAGCTTGTGGAACTGCCATGAGACGGTGGAGGATTCAATTCAATATATTCAGCGGGTACTGGATAATTATGAACAGAAAACGGTACATATCTGGGCTTTTGTTTTGAAGGTAACAGGGACCTTGATCGGCAGGGGTGGCATTTTTCATCTCAACGAACCCATGCAGAGTGCTGAACTGGGATACGCGATAGCCAGCAGTCAATGGGGTAAGGGTCTCGCAGCAGAAGCGATGCAACCCATCGTGGATTATTGCTTTCAGGAACTGGACTGCAATCGGTTGGAGGGAAAATGTAATGCAGGCAACATAGGCTCTGCACGCGTAATGGAGAAGCTGGGCATGTCGTACGAAGGTTTGCTACGCAAACAGTTGAAGATCAAAGGTGTATTTACGGATCAAAAATTGTACTCCCGTATCCGGGATGATCTATAATACTTCCAATGACACATAGGGTACATCGCAGAAATTGAAGGAGGCGGAACCATGATCTATAGTATTATTTCCCGTTCGTTGTGGGAGCAAGTGTCAAAAGGGACTGAGTATGCACCAGATAGCCTGGAGACAGACGGATTCATTCATTGTTCCACCAAGGAACAGATCCCATGGGTAGCCGGGCAATATTATGCAGGCCGTACAGATCTGTTATTACTTAGTATTGATGAGAAGGCGTTGAAGCCGGAACTGGTGTATGAGGATCTCTACGAATTAAATGAACTATATCCACATATCTATGGAGAGCTCAATCTGGATGCGGTTCGCAAAGTCATTCCATTTGAACCGAATGCAGACGGCACATTCTCATTTCCTGAATAAATAACATGTGACGCTTCTGTTTGGACGTGATCAGTGGACAACATACTTTTCCGAAGGGTGGTTAACGGATGGATATGAATCAGGTTTTTCTGGAGACAGCGGAGAAACAATTCTTGTATTACAAGCAGCTCGGGGAAAAAGCCATGGCACAACTGGATTCCGAGCAATTGTTTCAATCCTGGAATGAAGACGCGAACAGCATTGCGGTTATCGTAAAACATCTATGGGGCAATATGCTGTCCCGTTGGACGGATGTACTGACAACAGATGGTGAGAAACCGTGGCGTGAACGGGACGCCGAGTTCGTGAATGATATTTCTTCCCGGGAAGAGTTGCTCGCCAAATGGGAGGAAGGCTGGAATTGTCTACTCGAAGCCATTCGTTCGTTTACCCCGGAACAATTGTCTCATATCATATATATTCGGAATGAAGGTCATACCATTATGGAGGCCATTATTCGGCAATTAGCACATTATCCGTATCATGTCGGGCAGATTGTATTTGCCGCGAAAATGCTTAAAGAAACAGCTTGGGACAGTCTCTCGATTCCGAGAAACGGGTCAGATCAATATAACGGCGGTAAATTTGCCAAGCCGAAGGCACGCAAACATTTTACAGAAGATGAACTTCATATAGAAAAAGGTGAGGACCAACAATGACTGAAATCGCATTGATTCGCCATGGAAGCACAGCGTGGAATAAGGAAAAACGTTCACAGGGACAGACGGATAATCCGCTGGATCAGGAGGGAAGAGAACAGGCCGTATTACTTGCCGCGAGACTGGCCGAGGAATCCTGGGATGCCATCTATGCAAGTGACTTGGAGCGTGCAAGTGAGACGGCTCGCATCATTGGTGACCGCTTGGGTATTCAGGAGATTCATCTTGACCCTAGACTTCGCGAGATGGGCGGAGGACAGGTCGAAGGAACGACGGAAGAGGAACGGTTAGCCAAGTGGGGAGCGGACTGGAGTGCTCTGGATCTGGGACGTGAGCTTGCAGATGCAGGGACTGTTCGAGGCAGTGCGGTGCTTGAGGATATTGTACAGCAGCACCCCGATGGAAGAGTGATTGTTGTCAGTCACGGAGCCGTTCTACGGAATACACTGCGAGGTCTGGTGCCTGAACTGGATATCAGCGTGAAACTGTCCAACACATCCATTACCCGGATCGCCAAGAATGAGAATACGTGGCAATGCGAACTGTACAATTGCAGCGTACATTTGGATTCGTCTAGGGAGTCCTAATAGATGGATGCTCTGACGTTAAAACAAAAATTACAGCATATTCAGTCGTCTAATCATTCCATTGATCATGAAGAACAGCCTTACGAATTGGCACTGCATATGATGCAGCATATTGGTAGTACTGACCCTGTCCTGCGGGATGAATTGATCTATGTTACGTTTGCAACCTGGATTGGACAGGGTGTATTTTCGGTAGATCAGCTAAGGCATGTGTTGCAGTTGGCGCTGGACGATCAGCACCTGTTCTATGGGATCGGAGAGCAGGGAACGGATAGTGTGTTTACGCGGACGTTCTCCGTATTGTTACTGCCTCCAATTCTGAATTTGGATCGTCAGCGACCTTTCCTGGACAAAGAGGATATCGCAGGGATTCATCATCGGTTGACTACATATCTGGAACGTGAAAAAGATGTTCGCGGCTACGCCGATAATAAGGGCTGGGCGCATGCCCCTGCACACGCGGCGGATGCGGTTGAAGACTTGGCACAATCGCCATATCTGGAGCGAACGGATCTACTGGAACTTCTGCATGCACTCGCTGTGAAAATAACCGAATCAAGTGTAGTCTACATCCATGATGAGGATCAACGAATAGCGCATGCCGTTATGACCATTCTTCGTCGCAATCTGTTGGAGCAAAAGGATATTACGGTATGGATCGATTCCCTTCATCAAGGAGATCAGGCGGTGAACAGATCACTTCTGGAAACCAGTCATAGGAGCCTGAATGTGCGTCTGTTTTTGCAGACACTGTATCTCGCGATACGTACAGAAGAAGACGAGCCTTTTTCGTTGGTTCGTTCACTGGTATTGCAGGCATTGGAGAGAGATAAATAACGATACGCTAAACGTGTGGACAAAAGGGGAGATGGCACATGACCAAACAGACGTATGCATGGACGGAGGAGATTTTATCTCCGCTGGGTGAGGCAGCGGTTATAATCCAGTGCGGCGATCAATTATCTGACGCAGTGCAGCGCAGAGTGATGTCTGTCTGTGCTTTGCTGGAAAAAAGCACTTTGCCAGCCATGATCGAATGGGTGCCTTCATATACGTCCGTTACAGTATTTTATGATCCGTTCATCTCCCCGTACCCCGAGTTATGCCGTATTCTGCTTCAGCAGTTGAATCAAATGAAGGAATCCATACAAGATAAACCCAGAACGGTCACGATTCCCGTATGTTATGGTGGCGAGTGGGGCCCTGATCTGGACTATGTTGCCAGTGAACATGGACTGACCCCAGAAGACGTTATTGCGATTCATACATCCGGGGATTATCTCGTACATATGATAGGATTCGCACCGGGTTTTCCGTATCTCGGCGGGTTGTCTGAACAGATTGCTACGCCCAGACGTGCAACGCCAAGGCTTCGGGTTGAGGCTGGCACAGTAGGTATTGGTGGCAAACAGACAGGAATCTATCCAGTGGACACACCCGGGGGATGGCAATGTATTGGACGAACGCCACTCCGATTGTTTCGGCCGGATGAGAACGTACCAAGTATGCTGGCAGCAGGTGATCGGGTTCGATTCGAACAGATTACGATGCAGGACTATCTGGCGTTGAAGCGGAAGGAGGGCGAACGATGAGTATTGAAGTGATTCGCCCTGGTCTGTTATCTACCGTTCAGGATGAAGGCAGAACCGGTTATCGCCGGTATGGTATTCATCCTGGCGGGGTCATGGACACCTTTGCAGCCAGAGCAGCCAATATGCTTGTGGCCAACTCCCGACATGCGGCAGTGCTGGAGATGACGATGACGGGGCCAGAGCTTCGATTTCAGGAGAGCCAGCTAGTCTCATTATGTGGGGCCGATCTGACGGCAACGGTCGATCATCTGCCTGTACCTTTGTGGCGTCCTGTGCTGGTGCGGGCTGGAAGTGTACTGAAATTTGGCCCATGTCGTCATGGCTTGCGTGGATATCTGGCGATTGCGGGTGGAATAGCTGTGACTGAAGTGATGGGCAGCCGAAGTACAGACCTCAAAACAGGTCTTGGCGGTGTGGATGGGCGAGCCTTGCGCGTGGGGGATCTGTTATCCAATGGTGAACCTTCTGCCGAAGCGCGAGGTTGGATGAAGCGTCTGGAGCAGCAGGTAGAGCAGAGTGAACGGGATCACCGAATATTGGCGCCTGCGTGGTTTTTATCTGAACGTGAAAGACCTGACTATTATGGGAGATCTGTTATTCGTGTGATGGAGAGCAAGGATAGTTTGCTGTTCAGCGAGGCAAGTCTGGGACAATTCTATGCCGAAAAATACGTGATCTCTCCACAATCGGATCGGATGGGCTATCGCTTGCAAGGCTCCAGACTGGAGCTGGATCAACCGCTGGATCGGCTGTCTGAAGCCGTTACCTATGGCACGGTGCAGGTGCCACCGGATGGGCAGCCGATCATCTTGATGGCGGACCATCAGACGATTGGAGGTTATCCTGTCATTGCACAGGTAGCTCGGGTGGATATACCTATCCTGGCTCAGACTAAGCCAGGAACCCGAATTTCTTTTAAGAAGATTACACATGATCAAGCCGGACAGTTGTATATGGAACAGGAAATCAATATGCAGCTCATGGATAAGTTGATACGCAGAAGAATGGCAGGAATGGGGGGCATTTAATGAATACCTCGAAAACCTTGGATATCAATTGTGATCTGGGCGAAAGTTATGGTATTTATCGCACGCTATCGGACGAGGCCATTCTACCCTTGATTACATCAGCCAATATTGCCTGCGGATTTCATGCAGGAGACCCGGCTACAATGCGTCTGACGGTAGATAGGGCATTGGAGCATCAGGTGGCAATTGGAGCCCACCCCGGGTTGCCGGATTTGCAAGGGTTTGGCAGAAGACGTATGGACATTACGCCACGGGAAGCATATGACATGGTGGTGTATCAGATCGGTGCGCTGGATGCATTTGTCCGGGCAAGTGGGGGGCACATGCATCATGTGAAACCACATGGCGCCTTATACAATATGGCCGCAGAAGATGCGAAGCTTGCTGAAGCCATCGCCGAGGCGATCTATCAAGTGCAGCCTGATCTGTATTTATATGGTCTGGCGGGCAGTGAGCTGATTCATGCTGCGGATCGCATCGGTCTGCGTAGCGTGAGCGAGGTGTTTGCGGATCGAACCTATGGGGCGGATGGGAAGCTAACCCCTCGAAGCCAAGCGGGAGCTGTCATTGAAGAGTCGGGACAAGCGATTGCTCAAGTGCTTCGGATGGTGAAAGACGGCGTGGTTGTATCCACGGATGGTACGTTGGTTCCCATTAAGGCAGAGACGGTCTGTATCCACGGTGACGGATCGAACGCTCTCGCATTTGCTCAAGAGATTCGTCGTGTGCTGGAATCGGAAGGCATTAAATTATCTACGAATACCAAGGGATGATACGCCTGTTCAGTAGAACAATAGTTTTATCAGGTTGTTCGAATTGAACTTTGAAATTTTGGAATGACAAGGAGTGAATGAACAGAATGAAACCCATACGCAACTCGGCGAAAGCTGTCATTGTGCAGGATGGACGATTGCTGGTCATCCGGCTGGAAGACCAATATGGTACCGCTTATGTGTTTCCAGGTGGAGGACAGGAGAAAGGTGAAGAGCTCAAGGATGCGGTCGCACGCGAATGTCTGGAGGAGATTGGTCAGGCCGTGAACGTGGGAGAGCTGTTACATATCCGGGAGTATATCGGTAAAAATCATGAATTCGCCGAGTGGGATGCAGATATCCATCAGGTTGAATTTTATTTTGCGTGCAGCCTGATCGATCCGGAGGCAACCGTTTTTGAAGGCTCCAATCCAGATGACCACCAAGTCGCCGTGGAATGGATTGCACTTGAAGACCTGTCCAACATTCGTTTATATCCAAAAACCATTGGTGAATTGCTTCTTAAATCAGGCTCTTCTTCAATCTATCTTGGAGATCTGAATTAAATTAGCCATGAAGAAATATCGTGCTAACCCCTTTATGTAAACATTTTTATAAAGAACTTTTCCAATTTTGTCACGTTAGCGTATCGGTTCATGGATTCACCATAGGTGAGGTGGGTACACTATAAGTACAGGCTTATTACAAAAGCATTTGCATTAAGCTGTCTCTAGTAATACGAGAATAATGAGCTGTCATTAAACACAAAGAGGTAGTAACAACTACACTACTCTTTGTACTTTTATTATTCACACTTAATTGGGAGAACGGTAGACGTAGTGGAGGGGACGGAATCGATTCTGAGGAAGCGAAGCGTTCGCCTTTATCACCGGATTTTCCCTTTGAGAAAAGGGAATCAAAAAAATCTGGGGATAACAGCGATCCAAAGAACGATCCGTACCCGGAACGACCTTCTACAAGAGTCCTCCCAATATTCCCCCAAACCGAAAGGAGCACTTCCCATGAACCAGACTGAATTGGAACAAAACATTGTAAAAGCATTGGAAAATAACCCTTTTTGCAGTTTCTCCACTGTGGAGAATGGTAAACCAAAATCCCGCTATATGGCGCTTTTCAACGATGGACTGAACATTCATCTGGCAACGAACCGCCGTACACACAAAGTAGAGGAACTGGAGAATAATCCGAATGTTAGCCTGCTACTTGGTTATGAGGCTGGTGGTTCCAAAGAAGTGGTTGGTATCGAAGGAACCTGTGAAGTGACAAAGAACGAAGGCTTGCGTGAGCAAGTGTGGAACGACGAATTGAAAGCATGGTTCGATGGACCTAATGATCCGAACTATGTCATTCTAGACATCACCCCGGCTCGTATTGAATACACGGGGAAAGATCATGAACATCATGTCTGGGAACAATAATCCAAATATGAACATAACCTCTGCAAAGTAGCGTCCTTATGCGAAAATACGCGCAGAGTTTAATCCAACCGTGAAAGCCATTAAGGTTTCACGGTTTTTGGTATGGATGAATAACGCTGAATTGGTTATACATGTAAGAAACATGTAATATACGTATTTTAAAGATGATAAGCACTAAATACCTACTAAAATGTTGAAAAAATTGTCGAAATCACGCATGATAATGTAAACTTGCCTAGGTATGTGCGGGTAATGTAAAAAATAATGCTTTTCAATGACTGAACATTGCGTTATGATTTGGAATGTAAACGACAAGCACAGACATAAATAGATGTTCATGTGAGATAAACTTACCTGAAATTCCGATGCATGTCATCAGAGCGTCAGTACGCACAACCCATGAAATCTATCTTTTTTCTGCGCTCTTCGTTTGCCCATTAATGCATGATTCAATGTACATAACCGGGAGGGGTTATTTTGAAGACGAGTAAAAAAGTATTATCAAGCCTGACTGCCGCTTTGGTTGCATTAAACGTGCTTGCGGTGTTTCCAGTACCTGTATCGGCTGCGGATGCTGCCAAGGTAAAACTGCGGATCATGGAAACCACAGACATTCATACCAACCTGGTTAACTATGACTACTATTCCGACAAAGAGACAGACCAGTATGGACTCGCCAAAACAGCTACACTGATTAAGAAAGCCCGTGACGAGGCGAAGAACAGCCTGCTGTTTGATAATGGGGATCTGATTCAGGGGAATCCGCTGGGAGACTACTCTGCGAAAATTGATCCACTGAAAAAGGGTGAGACTCACCCTGTATATAAAGCGATGAATCTGCTCGATTATGATGCAGGTAACATCGGTAACCATGAATTCAACTATGGTCTGGACTTCCTGGACATGACGCTCGAGGGAGCGAACTTCCCTTATATTAATGCCAACGTCTATGTAGACGATGGTGATGATGATGAGACAAATGACAAGAACTATTTCACACCATATGAGATTTTGGATAAAAAGGTAACGGATGAGACTGGCAAAGAACATACGATCAAAGTAGGTGTGATCGGATTTGTGCCGCCACAAATCATGCAATGGGATAGCGCTAACCTTGAAGGCAAAGTAATCGCCAAGGATATTATTGCTACCGCGAAAAAATTCATTCCTGAAATGAAAGCCAAAGGTGCCGACATTATTGTAGCTATCCCTCACTCCGGATTTGAGGAAATTCCTCAAACAGATCTGATGGAGAACTCCGTTCTGTATCTGAGCCAAGTTGAAGGCATTAATGCCATTCTGTTTGGACATGCCCACAAAGTGTTCCCGAGTGCTGATTTTGCCGGCAAAAAAGGGGTAGACCTGGAGAAAGGTACAATTAATGGCGTTCCTGCTGTAGAGCCAGGATTCTGGGGGGATCACCTAGGGATTATTGATCTGGATCTAGAACAAGTGGATGGCAAATGGAAAGTGGTTGATTCCAAAACGGAAGCACGCCCAATCTATGACACAGCCAACAAAAAGCCACTGGTAGATGCGGATCAGGACATCATTGATGCGGTTCATGAAGAGCATGAAGGTACATTGGAGTATGTTCGTGGTCCGGTGGGCGAAACGACTGCACCTATCAACAGCTTCTTCGCTCTGGTTCAGGATGATCCATCCATTCAGATCGTAACGAATGCACAGAAATGGTATGTCGAAAAACATATGCAAGGTACGGAATATGAGAAAATCCCTGTATTGTCCGCAGGTGCACCATTCAAAGCCGGTGGACGTTCAGGCGCTTCGTATTACACGAATATCCCTAAAGGCACCATTGCGATCAAAAACGTTGCTGACCTGTACGTATATCCAAATACGGTACATGCTGTAATGGTTAACGGCGCAGAACTGAAAGAATGGCTGGAATGGTCTGCAGGCCAGTTCAACCAGATCGACCCGGCTAAAGGTGGACAACAACAACTGATCAACAATGACTTCCCAACGTACAACTTCGATGTTATCGATGGTGTAACGTATCAGATTGATGTGACCCAACCAGCTAAATACGATAGCAAAGCTACGATTGTTAATGCATCCGCAAGCCGGATCAAGGACCTGAGCTTTAACGGCAAACCGGTTGACCCAGCACAAAAATTCATTGTAGCGACAAATAACTACCGTGCTTCTTCATCCAAACTGGCTAACCCGGACGGCAAACGGATCGTTCTGGCTGCACCGGATGAGAACCGTCAAGTGATCATCGACTACATCCGTGAGAATAAAACAATTAATCCGGCAGCGGACGGCAACTGGTCCCTGGCACCAATCAAACCATCTGCTGGGTTAACCGCAGCAACGCTGAACGATCTTGAAGTTGTGTTTGCTTCTTCCCCGGATGCAAAAGGTCTGGTTGAAGCAAACCCGGCGATGTCATTCATTGGTACGAACAATGAAGGTTTTGCAGAGTATGGCTTGAAACTGACAGGTGAAGCAACAACAACACCTGAAACAGGTGTGGAGCCAGCTCCAACGCCTACAAAGCCAACTAAACCTACGGAGCCGACTACTCCAACCAAACCAACGACCAAGCCACAGCCTGAGAAACCAGCGGGCGGCAAAGTGGTATATGTGGTGAAAAAAGGGGATAACTTGTACCGCATCGGTTTGAAATATGGTGTGGACTGGCGCAAGCTTGCGACAGCTAACAAAATCTCAAATGTGCATAACCTGAAAGTTGGACAGAAAATCGTGATTCCCGCTTCTTAAAGTTTTATAAGTTGAGTGAGACCGACAGTCATCAGACTGTCGGTCTTTTTTTCTGCAAATTTGAATATATTTGTTCCAAGAACCGTCATACAGGAAGTCATCAAAACAGTAGAGATTAATTTTAAGACCCATGATATAATATTTACAAACTTTGGGTATATACAAGTGAACATTAATGGACATGGAATCTAAATTGGCAAGGGGGGTCCTACATGAATTGCAGTGGCTGCAGTCCAATCTATCCTATAGAGGGCCAAGGTACCTTGTACTTGCGTCCCATTTCCCCCGCTTTGCTGGAAGCGCTACAAACGCCGGGAAGACTTATCGAGATGTCGGATGACATGATGTGGATGGATTTTTCGAATCTTGAGACGGTTCAGAATTTAATAGAAGAGATCGGCGAAATTGATCCGACATTACGTGATTCCCTAACCGTTCAGATTATGCCTATTTACGAACAGGTTAATGAAGAAAGCTGGATTAGTCTAACTATGCAGGAGTCCCGTTTCAAGCATGCGGAGCTTGTTTCCATTATTCTCGAGCATCAATTCAGCAGTCATATGCAACCCATCGTTGATGCATCGGAGCAGATTATCGGATATGAGTTTTTGCTTCGTCCTGCTGAGAATGGAAAATCCTTCAGTTCCTATGAATTATTTGAAGTTGCGCGCGAGACCGGACTACACTCTTTTCTGGATCGTACGGCGCGTATTACTGCTATTGAGACCAGTGCCCTTTTTTTGCCGCATGGTGTCAAACGCTTCGTAAATTTCCTGCCTTCCTCCATATATAATCCCGAATATTGTCTGACACATACGTTTGAAGCGATTGAACGCCTTTCGCTTGACCCTAAAGATTTTGTGTTTGAAGTCGTGGAAACAGAGCAGATTCAGCATATGCCCATCTTGCAGCAAATATTTGAGGTATATCGTTCCCGTGGAATGTCGGTTGCACTGGATGATGTGGGTGCCGGATATTCGACAATAGAGTTGATGAATCGGTTAGAACCGGATTTTGTCAAAATAGATCGAAGTCTCATTGACCGTTGTGATCAGGATTCGACCAAACAACAGCAAATTCTTCATATTGTTGAGATGTCGAGTCGATTTGGAGGGCAAGTCCTTGCCGAGGGGATCGAACGAATGGAAGAGTTTGAATTCTGTCGTTCCATAGGTATTGAGCTTGCACAGGGCTACTATTTTGGTAAACCCTCGGCACAACCGCCAGGCGGTCCGTACTGCAATACTTCATTTAATTCATGTAATAATTAGTAACCTGTACCTTGTACAAGTCGCTTCTGATCAGAGGTGGCTTGTTTGGCGTGCCTGCACATTTTTCTCTCAAATAAATACCCTCATTTAGCCGATATATAAGATAAGCCTTTTAGATTGATCCATACATACAAAGAAAGAGGGCATTTTTACATTTTGAGGGGGATAAAGACATGAGTGAAACTCAGGATAATAAACCAATGAAAGCAGCGAAACCTGCCAAACCAAAACATAGTCAAAATAAAAAGAAGAAAAAGAAAGGTTTTGTCTGGAATATAAGGAACAAACTATTGGTCTCCTTCCTGGCTGTTCTACTCCTGCCAAGCTTGGCAGTCGGCGTGATCACACTAACGATGGCTGAAGATGGCGTACAAGGACAATTAGTGGATAGTGCCATGCAAAGTGTGAGCACTGCCAATACGATTGTAGAAAACCAAGTGAATTACAAGATTCATGACATTAACTATTTCGCGGATGCTCTTGATCCGAGCCTGGTCAAAGGGGAGAACGATAGTCCCGAGCTTCAGGTGAAGCTGGAGCAATACCTGGGCTTGCATCCCGATGCCATGAATATTTTTGTAGGAACAACAGACGGAATCATGGTTCGAGGTAAACCAACAGCGAGCAGCACACGGGGAGATGCTTATGATCCTAGGGAGCGGGAGTGGTACAAACTAGCGATGGAAAAGCCAGGTACAGCTGTTGTATCAGCGGTGTCTGTTAATACCGATGGTGTTGCAGTTGTGTTTATCTCCAAAACATTAAAGGATCAATCCGGTGTCATCGGTTTATCTCTGGACCTGACAGACCTGCAAGAGCAGGCATCCATTAAGGTGGGCAAAGAAGGCTACGTCATTATTATGGATGCAAACAAAAACTATGTCGTATCCCCTGTAGCAGATGCAGGTACGCCGGAAACGAGCGGCACCCTTGATGAGATGTATCAGAGTCAAGAAGGTCAATTCGATTACGTGTACAACGATCAGCCGAAGATGATGATTTTCTCAACAAATGAAGCAACGGGCTGGAAAATTGCCGGAACGATGTTCAAGAGTGAAATAACCAATGCGAGTAAAGATATTCGCATGGCCACATTTATTGTTATTCTGGCGGCTACCTTCCTTACGCTCCTCTTTATTATCTGGTTTACACGCTCCATGCTGCGTCCAATTAAACGACTGCAGGAATCTGCCAGAGCCGTGAGTAAAGGTGACTTGACCGTGAAAATGGAAACAGGACGTAAAGATGAAGTCGGAGAACTTGCGAAGTATTTTGAACGAATGGTCGATAACCTTCGAATGATGATTCTTGGTGTACAGGAAACGACAGAGCAGGTATCAGCTTCTTCTCAAGAGTTGTCTGCCAGTGCAGAACAAACCACCAAAGCGATTGAACATTCAACACAGGCCATTCAGGAACTGGCTGAAGGTGCAGAGCAGCAGGTAAACAGCGTGAAAGACGGATCGGGACAGATGAGCCGAATGGCAGAAGATGTTCGAATGATGTCGGAGCGTGTGCAATCGATTACGGCGAATATGCGGAATACGTCCGGAGCAGCTACTTCTGGTAATGAGGCAGCAGGACAGGCCGTGGTGCAGATGAACAGTATCCAGGAAACGGTGGAGCAGCTGGGAACGGTGGTTCAGTCTCTGAATGCCCGTTCGGTAGAGATCGGCAGCATGGTTGACGTCATTGCATCCATCTCCAAACAAACGAACTTGCTCGCATTAAATGCTTCTATTGAAGCGGCAAGAGCGGGGGATGCGGGTCGTGGGTTTGCAGTTGTAGCTGGTGAGGTACGTAAACTGGCAGAAGAATCCGGAAGTTCGGCAGCGCAGATCGGTGAGGTGGTTCATAATATCCGTCAGGACATGGATGCCGCTCTAATCGCTATGAATGCGGCTCAGACTCGGGTAGGAGAAGGAATTCAGGCCGTGAATACGTCCGGACAATCGTTTGCCCAGATTCGGGAGGCGGTGGAAGATGCCGTTCATACATTGGATGACTTGTCCGCAACAACGAAGCAACTGGAGAGCGGTGCATCCCACGTTGCCAAGGCGATGAGTGATATTTCGAATGTGACCCAGGAATCGGCTGCGAATACAGAATCCGTGTCGGCATCTTCGCAAGAACAACTGGCATCGGTAGAAGAGATTGCATCATCCTCGGCACACCTGAATAGCATGGCGGAACAATTACAAGGGTTGCTTGGCATGTTCAAGATGGTAGAGGATACGCCGAAGGATAAGGGCAAAGAATAAATCCTAGCATTTAAACACCACAATTTACCACATTTTTTATAATAGAAGAAAATAAAGATAGACATTGCTCCTGTAGCCCTGTATAAATATATCGTCTGGTTATTCTGCGCGTATAGCGGTGTAATCTTACAAAACAAGATCGAAATAACGAAATAATATATGGATACAGGGTACAGCAGGAGGCTCTATGGTATACGTAGCAATACTGATTTTTGTAGTGACGATCACCTTGGTAATCTGGCAACCTCGTGGGTTGGGTATCGGTTGGACTGCCTCTGGTGGGGCATTGCTTGCTCTGCTATGTGGAGTTGTCAGCTTAAACGATGCCTCAGATGTGGCATCCATTGTATGGAATGCAACGCTGGCCTTTGTTGGCATTATTATGATTTCTCTCATTCTCGACGAGACGGGTTTCTTCGAATGGGCTGCCCTTCATATGGCAAGGCTTGCTGGAGGAGACGGTCGCAGACTGTTCTTCTACTCCATTCTGCTGGGAGCCGCTGTGTCAGCTCTGTTCGCGAATGATGGTGCCGCGCTCATTCTGACGCCAATTGTGCTGGCAATGGTGCGTGCATTGAAGTTTGATGAGCGCATGGTGTTGGCTTTTGTGATGGCGAGTGGATTTATCGCCGATACCACGTCGTTACCGCTGGTCGTCAGCAATCTGGTTAACATTGTATCGGCCGATTTCTTTGGCATTACATTTGTGGAGTATGCGGTACGCATGGTTGTGCCCAATCTGTTCTCAATCGTAGCGAGTACGGGGATGTTGTTTTTGTTTTATCGCAAAAGCATACCCCTTCGCTACGACATCTCCGCGGCACGTGACCCGAAGGAAGCAATACGTGATCCACGGATGTTCCGAATCGCCTGGTTCATGCTTGGCCTGTTACTGGTTGCCTATGCATCCAGTGAGTTTCTGCCGATTCCCGTGTCGGTTATCGTTGGCTCCGTTGCGTTGCTGTTCGCTTTGTTGGCACGCAAGAGCGAGGCTGTTGATCTGAAACGGGTAATCAAGGAAGCGCCATGGTCGATTGTGGTGTTCTCGGTGGGCATGTATATCGTCGTATATGGACTGCGTAATGCAGGGTTAACGGATCATCTGAGCCGCTGGCTGGATGCCATAGCAGAGCATGGTCTACTGGCTGCTTCGCTCGGGATGGGCATCATCGCTGCTGTATTATCATCGGTGATGAACAACTTGCCGACCGTCTTGATTAACCTGCTAGCCATCCAGGGCGCACATACCGAAGGTATCATTCAGGAAGCATTGATCTATGCCAATGTCATCGGTTCCGATCTGGGTCCCAAAATGACCCCGATTGGATCACTTGCCACATTGCTGTGGCTGCACGTGTTGTCTCGCAAAGGTGTGAAGATCACATGGGGGTATTATTTCAAAGCAGGCATCATCCTGACGATTCCAACATTGTTGATTACCCTAGCCGGGTTGGCATTGTGGTTATGGATTCTGGGTTAGTAAAATTAGATTTTACATTAAGTATCAATAAGATAATTCTGTTGTAATGTAAAAGGCTGCTCTCACAGCTGGTGTTAAGCACTGGCAGCGAGGCAGTTTTTTTCTGCTTTTGTACCTTCTATAGAAGAAACAGATTTTCTTTCTGTTAAGCACCTAAGCATTTACATAAGGCAAGCCCATTGTAGGGCTGGCCTTCTTTGCCTACTTCCCAGGCAGGAGATTGAAATGCCTGAGGCCTATCAAGCGCTGACACAGCGCAGGGAAACCGCGATCGTAGTGGAGGGGACGGAATCGATTCTGAAGAAGCGAAGCGTTCGCCTTTGTCTCCTAATTACAACAATTCAAATTGTTGATCAGAGAAATTTGGAGACAACAGCGATCAGAAGAACGATCCTTAACCGGAACGGCCACTCAAGGTATCAGATACTTCATATATCTATAAGTAAATTTTTTTCATGGAAATCTGGACACAATACGGATTGAAACAACGTCCGTTCCCGTAGCGACCTCTTCAGCGCTAGATTAAATCTCAGATAAATTTCAATATACAGCCGATATTTTTAACATTGCGTTTACAAAACACTGATTTTAAGATGACATACCGAAACTACAATGAGTAAAGAGTTGATGGTGAACAAACAAATTCACAAAACGCCATCACTACATTGGGGGAGGAAAACAAAACATGTTTAAAAAGTTGCCGTTTATTTTGATGACCTTAACGTTCGTACTGGTTCTCGCAGCATGCGGATCGAAAAATGACGCTGGTACAGAGGGTGCCGCAAGCAATGGATCAGGAGAAGCTGCTACTGAGCTTAGCGGTAACATTCTGGCAGTCGGATCGACAGCATTGCTACCTCTGGTAGAACAAGCTGGACAGAAATTTATGGCAGTTGATGAATATAAGAACGTAACCGTTCAAGTTCAAGGTGGCGGTAGTGGTACTGGTTTGACACAAGTATCTGACGGACAAGCTACAATCGGTAACTCTGATGTATTTGCAGAAGAGAAACTGGAGGACGAAGCCAAAGTAAAAGAATTGGTTGACCATCAAGTAGCAGTAGTAGCTATGGCGCCAGTTAGCAACAAAGATGCAGGTGTAGAAGATTTGACGAAGCAACAACTGATCGACATTTTCTCCGGTAAAGTAACGAACTGGAAAGATGTTGGCGGCGCGGATCAAGCAATCGTTATTGTAAACCGTCCGAGTAGTTCCGGTACTCGTGCAACTTTCGAGAAATATGCATTGGGTGAAAAAATGGGTGATATCCAAGGTTCCATTCAAGAAGATTCTTCAGGTAACGTAAGAAAACTGGTAGCTGAAACGCCAGGTGCTATTGGTTACCTTGCCTTGTCTTACTTGGATGACAGCTTGCAAGTGTTGAAATACGAAGGTGTAGAAGCAACAGTTGAGAACGTAGAAGCAGGAACTTATCCAGTGTGGGCTTACGAGCATATGTACACAAAAGGTGAGCCTGATGCAGCAACAAAAGCATTCTTGGACTACATCTTGAGTGACGAAATTCAACAAAACGACGTGACAGAACTTGGATACATTCCAATGTCAGGTATGAAAGTAAAACGCGATGCAGCAGGTAATGTGGTTGAGTAATCTTTGAACTTGCGCATACAGCGAAAGAGGCGGACTTAGGTCCCGCCTCTTTACGCGGTTTGCTCTAAAATAATCCCATATTTTGCATTAATTCTACTATAGAAGGATGGTTGTTATGGAACAGACCGAAGGGGGAACGGTAATGAATAACAAGTTGAAACCGCGCCGGCCCTTAAAAGAGAAACATTATTGGGAAGAGTGGACGGGACGGATCTATACGTCGATTTGTGTCGTTTTCCTGATCGTTGTCATGTTTTCCATTGTTTATTTTGTAGCGTCCAAGGGACTATCGACATTTTTCCAAAATGGAATAAGCATCAGCGAATTTCTTGGTGGGAAAACGTGGAATCCAACAGGGGAACCTGCGTTCTACGGGGCATTACCGTTCATTACAGGTTCTTTCATTACAACCTTGCTTGCAGCACTGATCGCAAGTCCGCTTGGCCTGTGTGCAGCGCTCTTCATGACAGAGATTGTTCCGGGTAAAGGGAAAAAGATCTTGCAGCCTGCGATTGAGCTCTTGTCCGGAATTCCATCCGTTGTGTACGGATTTATCGGTCTGAGTGTCATCGTACCTTTGCTTCGCAGTATCTTTGGTGGAACAGGCGTCGGGATTGCAGCCGGATGTCTTGTTCTCGCCGTAATGATTCTTCCTACGGTGACAAGTATTATGGCAGATGCATTATCCGCGTTACCAAAAGGATTGCGTGAATCTTCCTACGCACTCGGTGCCACTCGCTGGCAAACCATCTACCGTGTTATTATCCCAACGACTTTGCCAGCTTTGTTGACAGGTGTCGTATTGGGGATGGCCCGTGCTTTTGGCGAGGCTCTTGCTGTACAGATGGTTATCGGTAATGCGCCGCATGTTCCAACATCCTTGCTCGAATCAGCTTCAACACTAACAAGTGTAATTACACTCAGCATGGGTAACACCACGATGGGTTCTGTTCATAACAATGCACTGTGGAGTATGGCGCTTGTCCTGTTGGTGATGACCTTTGTCTTCGTCATTCTGGTTCGCCTGCTTGAAAGGAGAAACCGGGTATGAAAATGAAGGCAAAGACGGTAGATAAAATTGCAACATCCGTTATCGTTGTACTGGCCCTGTTCATTGTTATTCTATTGCTCGGGCTGCTTGGCTTCATCATGTATAGAGGCATTGGGCATATTAGCTGGAACTTCCTGACGAGCGCACCACAGTTGCTTAAGGGTGGCGGCGGGATTGGTCCACAGCTCTTCAACTCCGTATTCTTGCTTGTCCTGACTTTGATTGTTACCATTCCACTCGGGTGGGGCGGCGGAATTTACATGGCAGAGTACGCCAAACCAGGCAAGATTACCAGCTTCATTCGTCTGGTCGTTGAAGTATTGTCATCATTCCCATCCATCGTTATCGGTTTGTTTGGTCTCTTGCTGCTAGTAAATCAATTTGGTCTTGGTTTCTCCCTAATCTCGGGTGCCTTGGCTCTGGCGATCTTTAACTTGCCACTGATGGTGCGGACAACGGAGCAGGCCTTCCGTGCCGTTCCGAAGGAACAGAAGGAAGCAGGTCTGGCGCTTGGACTGTCCAAGTGGAAGATTATTACTTCGATTCTGCTACCTGTGGCATTGCCGAGCTTGATTACGGGTACGATCCTGGCATCGGGTCGGATCTTCGGTGAAGCAGCTGCGCTGATGTTCACCGCAGGTATGAGTAGTCCACCATTGGACTTTACAGATTGGAATCCGACGAGTCCAAGATCACCGCTTAATCCTTTCCGTCCGGCAGAGACACTTGCTGTTCATATCTGGAAAGTAAATAGTGAAGGTATTGGGCCAGATTCCAAAGAAGTGGCAGCAGGGGCGTCCGCCGTGCTTGTCATTCTCGTGCTGGCGTTCAATCTAAGTGCACGCTGGATCGGTCGGGTTGTATTCCGCCGCATGACAGCTTCGAAATAAGGAGGAACCAACATGGCCATACCTTTTGGTACGGAACAGTTAAGCATATATTATGGACATTTCCAGGCGGTCAAGCAGATTAGCCTGACGTTTCCTGAAGCAAGCGTAACGGCTCTTATTGGGCCGTCTGGTTGCGGTAAATCCACGTTCCTCCGGTCGCTGAACCGGATGAACGACGAGATTGCCGGTTCCCGTACAGAGGGACATATCTGGATGGACGGTAACGACCTGAATGAGCCTGGAACCGATGTAATCAAGCTTCGCCAGAAGATTGGCATGGTGTGGCAGAAGCCAAATCCTTTTCATAAGTCCATCTACAACAATATCGCGTTTGGCCCCCGCTACCGTGGTACGAAGAGTAAGAAGGCACTGGATGAAATTGTGGAAAAAAGCTTGCGTCGTGCTGCGCTCTGGGATGAAGTAAAAGACAGATTGCATGAGTCAGCTCTGTCTCTCTCTGGCGGACAACAGCAGCGCCTATGTATCGCTCGCGCCTTGTCTGTTGAACCACAGATTCTGCTGCTCGACGAGCCGGCATCTGCACTTGACCCGGTATCTACGGGTAAAGTTGAAGAGTTGATTACCGAGCTCAAGAAGGAGCTACGAATTGTTATTGTTACCCATAACATGCAGCAGGCGGCACGCATCTCGGATTACACGGCTTATTTCTATCTGGGAAGCATGATTGAGCACGGGGATACGGAGCATATTTTCACGAACCCGGACAATCGTCTGACGCAAGAATACATCATGGGTCGTTTCGGTTAATTGGATCATGGAGTGTCACATAGAGCAACAGACAGAGAGATTAAGAAATAAATAGAGACAAAAGAAAGCACAATGCCTGGACGGTTGTTCGGGAGTTGTGCTTTTTTAATTTCATTTTGGAAAAAATTGCTGTATGTAAAGCAATCATGCTACGATATTTAGTAATAAGAGAACGTTTACATTACTTTGAAGGAGATGTTGATAATCACTACGGACCAGATGTATTACGACCATATGGCAGCTCAGATTATACAGAACTACACTATTGAGAAACCTGTCGTTTCATATATTCGTCACAACGAGAATCTGACGTACCACGTCGTGGATGAAGCAAGCGCGCAGAAGTATCTGCTGCGTATCCATCAAGCCGCATATGCAAGTATGTCAGGGATTCAACATACGCTTCCTGCGCTGGAGGCAGAGATGAACCTGCTTCATGAGTTAAACGCAACGACAGCATTGCGCGTGCAGCATCCGGTACGCAATGCATCCGGTGAATGGGTCACGGTATGGACAAATGAGGAAGGGAAAGAGATTTGTTGTACAGTACTGGAGTGGATTGAGGGAAGGGACATCCAGCAGGGAGAACGCCTGACAACAGAGCAGATCTATGATCTTGGGGCACAACTGCAGATGCTTCATCAATATGGGCGTGAGCAGAATCAGACAGATCGAACAAAGGTGCGGCCGGCATATGGCAACATCCATGAGAACTTGGTCATGCTAGGGCAGCTAGAGGAAGGTGTCCGACTGGGGATTTTTACAACGGAAGACTTCGATCTGCTTCGTGAGACGTTTGAGAACATTAATGAGCAGTTAGAAACATACCCGCATCACGCAGGGACATGGGGGATCATTCATGGGGATATTACTCGCAACAATCTGCTGATAACGGAGCAGGGAATTTCCATGATTGATTTTTGTCTACACGGTTATGGTTATTATCTTTTTGATGCCGGAGGGGCAGCACTTATGTTCAATCGGGAGGAACGTGACATATTCTTATCCGGTTATACCCAACAGATCGCGCCACTGACGGATCGTGATATTCGATTAATGGAAGGGTTCATGTTGATCTTTACACTGGGTTATTATGCCTTTCAGATGGCAAATGAGTCAAGGCACGAATGGATGAAAGATCGCATGCCGAAGCTATGCAGCAAGTATTGCCGACCTTATGTACAGAACAAGAGCATCTTCTACGAACTGTGATTTATAATCCAGATGTGCAGACTCGGATGGGCTACTGAGTAGTGTGGTTCAAAATAGATGGTTGCCTGAATACCCGAACGGTTTCGTGGACAATATCATAAATAGTAGTGAGCACATCATTGATTGAAGTAGAACGAAATAACCTGTTTAAAAGATCTTTTTATCGCATTAATGTAATGAAAGCTAACAAAATATTCTGGTTATCATCGGTTCAATAGGAAATGATGGATATAAACCCAAAGAAATCGTCAAGTTTGTTGACACTGATCTTCCGGTCGATTAATCTTAATGAAGAAGAAATGAATGACTTCCATGACTGTTCTGACATAAGCTCAGAATGGTTCCATACGGCGGATGATAACGAGCGGGAGAGACCTGGGTTAGCCAAACAAAATGGCTAGTAGTTCAGGCACCGAAGGAGCAAGCTGCTGCGCACCCGGCGCAGTGGTTAATCTCTCAGGTAAATGTACCATCGTTGGACGCAACTCTGGAGAGTGCGCGAACTGCGCCACCCAAGGGGTATATGATCAGTCAGCCCGGTGAACTTGTCTGTAATCGCAGGCAATGCACCTTGTCATCAGACACTGCTGATCGTGAAACTCTCAGGTATCGAGGACAGAGAGAGGGCCTGAGGCCTTCTTCTGTCCTTTTTTGATGTCATCATTCAGTAAATAAGGAACAATGTGGATCAGATTCTGGATGGAAATGACGAATACAATTGGAGGGTTACAAGTGCGATTTAAAGATGTTTTTTCAATTATTGGTCCGTCGATGACGGGGCCTTCAAGTTCACATACAGCTGGAGCGGCAAGGTTAGGGAGAATTGCTCGACAGTGGCTAGGATGTACGCCAGATCGTGCTCGGCTGACGTTGTACGGTTCATTCGCTGACACGTATCAGGGGCACGGAACAGATCTGGCACTGATCGGTGGTCTGCTGGACTATGTCACAGACGATCCGCGTATCCCGGATGCAGAGCAATACGCAGAGGAAGCGGGCATGGAGGTTGAGTTTTATACAAGTGGCCTGCCTGCTCCTCATCCAAATACGGTCAAAATTGAGTTGTGGCATGGAGAACGTGCCTGCTCCTTAATCGGTGCATCCATTGGTGGTGGAAGCGTATCGGTGCATTCGATGAATGATTTTCGTGTTCAGATTAGTGGTGAGTTCCCGACACTCGTTCTTCGACATGCAGACAAAGCAGGGGTGCTTGCGTCGGTAACGTCCACGATCAGTTCATCCGGGGTTAACATCGGGTATATGCAGGTGGACCGGAAAGCCCGTGATGGTGAAGCACTGACTGCTATGGAGATGGACGGTGTGCCTAATCCTGATATGCTCAAGCGTCTAAGGGAGCTGGACCATGTGTTAGACATTCGTGTCATAGATTTGAAGAGAGGAGTTGATTCGGATGCGGTTTAAACATTTGCACGAACTGAATACGATCTGTACAGCGGAATCCAAAACCATTGCTCAGCTGATGATCGAGGAGCAAGTTCAGGAGACCAATACACCGGAAGCGGATGTTGTGCAGCAGATGTCAGAATATTATCAGGTGATGAAGGAAGCGGTACGCAAAGGGTTAACGGAAGATACGACATCACGCAGTGGACTAACAGGTGGAGACGGTAAAAAATTGGCCGAGTACATTCGCAAAGGTGAGACTTGTTCAGGAGATGCTTCCGCACTTGCCATGGCGTATGCCCTGTGTGTATCTGAAGTGAATGCCTCCATGGGTCGGATCGTGGCAACACCAACAGCCGGTTCCTGCGGCATTATCCCCGGTGTGTTTATCAGTTCACAAGAGCGGTTTGGCTGGACGGACGAACACTTGGTAAACGGCTTGTTCTGTGCGGGAGCGATTGGTTATGTTATTGCCAACAATTCATTTATCTCCGGTGCCGAAGGTGGCTGTCAGGCGGAAGTGGGTTCCGCGATCGGCATGGCTGCGGGTGCCATGGTTGAACTGCGTGGAGGTACATCGGAACAGGTCGTTCATGCCGTTGGTTTGGCGTTAAAAAATACACTGGGCCTTATCTGCGATCCGGTGGCAGGCCTTGTTGAAATTCCGTGCATCGTCCGTAATGGACTGGGTGCAGTTACGGCGCTGGCTGCGGCTGACATGGCCTTGGCCGGAGTGCGTAGTGCTATTCCGTCAGATGAAGTCATCGACGTCATGCTGGAAGTAGGCAGTGCGATGCCGAGCCGTCACCGGGAGACAGCCCAGGGCGGGTTGGCCCAGACACCAACCGGCCGCAAAATGATGCAGAAGTTGGCTAAACCAAAGGCAAAGCGTGCCGAGCCTGAGCCGGAGTCTCCTGCTGAAAATGACGTAGAACCTAAGGCATAAATAGGATGGATATGAATTAAATCTAACGCTAACTCGTGAAACCTTGAGCCTTGATTATTAAAGGTGAAGAAGAGCTCATTACTGGATACGAGAAGCCGATACAAACCTTCCTGGTGAAGAGATGTATCGGCTTTTTTTGTCTTTTTCCAACGAAGAAAAACAAAAAAACATTGACGACATATATATCGTATTGATATATTAACTACTGTCATATATCGATACGATATATATGAGAGCGAAACAAAACTAAAGGAGATGGATAGAATGAAAGGAATTTTCCAGACGAGTCTGCTGTTTTTGAAAAACGGAGCCACCATTGTAGGTTTAATTACGGCCGTGCTGTTCCAGGTGTTTTTTAATATCATCTGGCTTAGCGGATACGATCAGGTTAACGAAAGAATGACTCAGTTGGCTGTCACCATCGTGAATGAAGACGGGGTAGCGGCTGAACCGGTGGCCAAGTCTTTGGCGGCAGGTCTGAATTTCGAGATCATACCATCTGAATCAATGCAAGAAGCAAGACAGATGTTAACAGATCGGGATGTGTACATGATTATTGAGATTCCATCAGGTTTCATGCAGCAGGCAGAAGACTTGTCGAAGCCGATGACAGTGAAATATGTGATGAACGAATCAAACGTGGCTACCGTGAAAAGTGTGATGCAGAACGTAGCTGCACAAGTTACAGCGACATTGAATCGTGAAGTACAAGAGAATGGCATTCGCGGAGTGCTGAATCAGTCCGGTATGACTGCTGATCAGTCCGATGCGCTGGCGCTGGGGTTGTCTTCACGCGTGGAGGCAGAGGTGGAGCGACTGAATCCTGTTGATAATTTTGCTTTCTCCATGGTACCGATGTTGATTGTAACGGCTACGTTTACCGGAGCGATGTTGCTTGGCATGAATCTGCAAAAGGTTTCTGGAGAACTGAGTGGCAGGGCAGGGAAATGGGAGCGCTTCTGGGCGCGTAACATCGTGAATGTTGGTGCGGCATTTATCGTTTCGCTTGTTGGATCGGGGATGATGCACGTTATGGGGGTATCCTCAGCAGATGGTTGGTTAATGTTATGGCTGTTCCAGTTGCTGGTCACCATATCTTTTATACTCATGGCTCAGTTGAGCTTGTTGTTGCTTGGCAATGCTGGGGCTTGGTTAAACAGTGCGCTGTTGCCTCTGCTGATGTTGTCCTCGGGCTCAACAATTCCGCGCGATGTAATGTCTGAGTTCTACCAAGGGATCGGTCATTATCTACCGGCGACCTATGCGGTAGAGGGGATGACGAACCTTGTGCTTGGGGGAAACGGGATTGGCCGGGATGCATTGTTTCTTGGGGTAATCGGAGTTACAACGCTGACTCTGGGTGCTTTTAGCATCTGGATCAGACGTTCCAACCCGGCAATCTCTGAACCTCGGAGGGAGAAACAGCCTGCTACTGTACCTGCTGCTCTGGAAGCATCCGTGTCTTCATCCGATCATTGAATATGGGGGGCTGATTGTGATACGTTAAGAGGAATGGAAAGGAGCGGTGCACCGATGAACACGCAGCATGTCATCCTCGGAATACTGCACAATCAGCCATGTTCGGGTTATGAGATCAAGCAGTACTTTGAACAATATTTTTCATTTTTCTTTGATGCCAGCTTTGGCACCATATATCCTACACTCGCGAAGATGGAGAAGTCAGGGTTGCTCACGAAGGAATCGGTGAGGCAGGAAGGGAAACCCGACAAGAACGTGTACTCATTGACTCCGGAGGGAGCAGCACAGTTTCACGCCTACCTGATGAGTCCCCTGGAAGACGAGGTGTTCCGTTCTGATTTTCTGATGCGGTTGTATTTCGGAGAGTTGGCGGATGAGAATACTGTAACGGGGTGGATTTCAACAGAGTTGAAACGCAAGGAATTGTTATATGACAAGCTTCAGCGTCAGATGAAGGAGTTTGGCGAACACATTTCGCCTTCACAACGGTTGTGCATGCAAGTGGGACTTGTGCAATATGAAGCCACCATTCAATTGCTCAAGGAACAACTGGATCAGCCGGAGTAATCCCATGATAGTGATTGATATGCGAAATAGGCGCTCCACAGATCAGGAACAGATCTGTGAGCGCCTATTTCGTTTGATATGCCGATGAATTAAATAGACTCCTGTCTTGCATATGAGCAAGTGTAACTTGATATTTATGTGAGACTAGTACTCAGTACGGCATATCCATACGCGGGCAATTCAATGGCGAGTACGCCATCTTCCTTGGCAGTACGATGGTTTCCGCCGAATAACTCGGTCCATTCCTCGTCACCAGCCTCCAGCTCGACAATAGCCGTCTCCTCTGATCGATTGAACAGAACCAAAATGCGTTCCTCCTCATTTTGTCGCTCAAATACCAGTTGGCTGCCATCGGGACGAGCCTGCAGGAAACGAACGGTGCCTTCTGCACGCAGGGCAGGATGAGCATGACGCAGGGAGATCAGTTTCTGATAAAAGTCGAACAGCTCTCGGTCCTGCTTCGCTTCATCCCATTCCATGCATTTACGGCAGCCCGGATCATGTTCGCCGTCCATGCCAATCTCATCTCCGTAATAGATGCACGGAGCGCCCATGTAACTGAACTGAAATAACGCAGCCAGCTTCATCTTGCGCTGGTCGCCTTCACACAGCGTAAGCAGTCGCGGGGTATCGTGACTGTCCAGCAAGTTAAACGCCACTTCGCTGGCCTGAAGCGGATAACGGGACAACTGTCGCCCGATGGAGTTTGCGAACTGTTCGGCGTGCATTGTATTTTTCACAAAAAAAGCATTCACGGCATCGGTAAACGGATAGTTCATGGAAGCATCGAACTGGTCGCCTTGCAGCCAGGAAGAAGACTCGTTCCATACTTCGCCCAGAATATAGGCATCCGGATTAGCGGCTTTGACTACACGGCGGAAATCACGCCAGAATGCATCGTCCACTTCGTCTGCCACATCCAGCCGCCATCCGTCCGCGCCCACTTCCTTGATCCAGTACTCAGCAACCTCCAGCAGATAAGCCTTCACCTCGGCATTTTCCGTATTCAGCTTTGGCATGTGCGCTTCGAATCCGAAGGTCTCATACGTTGGAATGCCGTCCTTCACGTCCAGCGGGTATTCGTGTACATGGAACCAGTCCTTGTATTTGGATTGTTCTCCGTTCTTCTGTACATCCACAAACGGCGCAAATGTCTTCCCGGAATGGTTGAACACAGCATCCAGAAGTACGCGAATTCCACGTGCATGGCACAGCTCGACCAGTCGTTTCACGGTATCTGCGTCACCAAAGTGACGATCTACCCGCAGGTAGTCTTCGGTATCGTATTTGTGATTGGTGGTGGCTTCAAAGATGGGTGTGAAGTAGATCGCATTAATGCCAAGATCGCTGATGTAATCCAGATGGTCGATCACGCCCTGAAGGTCACCGCCGAAGAAATTGAAAGGTGTCGGCTCGCCGCCCCACGGCTCTACCTTTTCCGGACTAATATCCGGGTTGCCGTTGGCGAATCGTTCAGGGAAAATCTGATAGAACACCGCATCCTTAACCCATGCAGGGGGTGTGAATACAGCTCCGGCATGAATATAGGGGAACTGGAACATACGACCCGGATCGTCCGGTTCTTCTTCCTGGAAGTCCGTCTCGGTCATCCAGATCAGTTCGTCCCCGTTTTTGAGCAGAAAAGAGTACTTCAGTCGGTGGTAGGGAGGTTTCACTTCACCCTCGAAGTAATCGAACATGGAGTCAGAGGTGAACTTCGTTAAGGGAACCAGCGCTTTGGTTGCATCCCACGCATATTTATCCCCAGTCAGGGCATGTACCTCGGTCAGATCATTCTTTTTGGCACGCAAACGCAGATGGATTGTATCTTGGTCATAGGCATAGGCCCAGTTTCGTTTCGGTTGATGATAGATGGCTTCCAACAGCATAATGAATTTCCTCCCGTCAGGTGTAGAACTAGTATGTACTTGGTAGACTTGATGGATATGACGTTACCCGAGTTAATGGATAAGCTATAATTAGAATGCGTGGTAACGTAAGAGACTTCAACATTTCAATAAGACATGAATTCATATGTTATAGGCAGCTTTTATCATGATGATGCTCAGATATATCATTAACCCAATGGGGACAGAAAGGAAACGAATATTCGGATGAAAACCAAACTGTTATATATTGAAGATGATACGGAAATTGCGACTTGGGTCAGAGCCGATCTGGAGGAGCGCGGTTATGAGGTGGTATGGCTCGGCAGTGGTGAAGGTGCAGCGGAGGCTGCTGTCGGTTGCTCACTCATTATTCTGGATGTCATGCTGCCCGGGCTGGATGGATTTACGGTGGGCCAGCGACTGAAAAAAGAACTTCCTGGGGTTCCCATTGTCATGCTCTCGGCCAGAACGTCCATTGACGACAAGTTGCACGGTCTTGATTTTGCCGATGACTATGTGACCAAACCATTTCACCCCGATGAACTGGCTGCCCGGATTGAAGTACAACTGCGTAAGGCAGGAACAGCGGTCTCATCGGATACAGCCCTGAAGCTGGATCATCTCTCCATCTATGAGAAGGACAATCGGATCGTCAATGAGGAGACGGGAGATGAGATTATTTTATCGGGAAAACAGTTCCACATCTTCGCCTACCTGCTACGACATATGGGCATGATTCGAACCAAAGAGCAGATCTATGAAGCCGTCTGGAACGAGCCCTATCTGGATGGGGACAAAACTTTAATGGTACATATTCGACATCTTCGCGAAAAGCTGGAGCTTGATCCGGCCAATCCTGTAGTTATTCAGACGGTCCGCGGTGTGGGATATCGTGTGAAGAAGCCATGATTCGGTGGTTCAGGGAACGGAAGATCATGAAGGGTGAACGGAAGGGAGAACGAAGCATGGATCAAAAGCAATCCGGGCGGCGCAAGCTTCGCTTTGGGCGGTCCTTGATGTCCAGATACATCATCCTGATCTTGGCGGCTGTATTATTTGTGCCCGTTGTGCTTCCGATCATATCCGTTATATATATTGTCGTAGTGAATAACACGAACACAGACCGAGCGGCACCTTACGGTGACGTTACCCGAATCAGTAACCTTTGGTCACGTGAAGCGAAGAACCTGGATGGGGCTTCGGATGAAGAGATTAAGGCCCGGTTGGAGCAATTACATGGCTCGTATCCTAAATCTTCCATGTATCGTGTGAATGTGAGCGGTGAGACTCTCTTTATTCTTGGGGGTGAAGATGTAACGCTTCTGAAATCCACGTCGCCGGATGGCAGAACAGACACGACACTGAGATGGTCACTGGATTCCGGGCAAACGACAGAGACTCATATTCCAGCCTTATGGAATGTAAACAATACCGTGCAATTCATGAAAGAAGCTTCCTTTCGCGATCCACTGACCGTAGTTGCATATATTGGCGGAGATGAGCAGGACAAAGGACAGGGCTTCATGATCATTGAAGTGCCGAGATCACTTCTGCAAATGAATCACAGTAACGGGCTGCTGGAACTTTTGTATCTCGGCATTGTAATGACCATCATCTTTCTGAGCTTTATCATGATGTCGATTCTCTTCTTCGCACGCATTCGCAAACGACTTATTCGTTTGCAGACCGCCATGATGACCACAGGCAAGGAAGGCCTCCCGCTTCCGGTAGATATCCGCCAGTCAGACGAGATCGGTCAACTGGAAGAAGCCTTCAATCAGATGGTGCATCAACTGTCCGACAGCCGTCACCGTGAACGCGAGGAAGAACAATTGCGCAAACGTCTCATTGCGGGGCTTTCCCACGATCTGCGTACCCCGCTAACGGTGATTCGTGGACATATGCATGCCTTGCACAAGGAAGAGCTGAGCGAGCAAGGTGACCGTTCATTACATCGAATGGAAGCGAAAATGGAGGACCTCGGCGGGCTCATTGACAACATGTTATCCTACAATTTGCTCACGAGCGGGAAATATACACTGAAGCTGGAAGAGAAAGATATCCTGCGGATCGTCAGGGAAACGGCGGCGGCCTGGTACCCGGTCTGGGAGAAAGAGCAATTTGAGATTGATATTGACCTCCCGGAGGAACCGCTGATCTGGCATATGGATGAACAGGGCATGCGCCGTGTACTTGATAATTTGTTCCAAAACGTGATTCGTCATGCCGCCAGCGGGAAGTATATTGGCATATCAACCCAGGAGATTCAGGGTGAGACGGCTATTGTTATTCAGGATCGGGGTCCGGGAATGCAACCGAATTCCGACACAAAAGGCACAGGTCTGGGCTTATCCATTGTAGACCTGTTGATTCGTGAGATGGGTCTGCGCAAGCGGGTAGACAGTTCCGATACGGGTGTCCAGACATATATCTACAGTGGTAAGGGGAAACAGGGAAACAACAAACCGCTGAAATAGCTTTTTAAACTAAACTTAAACTGGAGACTACTTTGGCTTTAACCTTGGAAGGTTACGATAGTTCTGAGGTGATCATACAGTGAGTGAAAATATTATTCAAACGGCTAATCTATGGAAAACATACCGGGACCGTGCAGCGGTCCGTGAACTTGATCTGCATATTAAAAAGGGAGATATCTACGGCTTCCTCGGTCCCAACGGTGCCGGCAAAACAACAACGATTCGCATGCTTCTCGGCTTGATTAAACCAACCAAAGGCGTGATTCGTGTCTTCGACAAGGATATCCGCAAGGATCGCATGGATATTTTGCGCCGTGTGGGTTCCTTGGTCGAATACCCGTCCTATTACGGACATCTGAACGCAGTAGAGAATCTGGAAACTTTGCGTCGCATCATCAATGTACCAAAATCAAGAATTGCTGAAGTGTTGTCCATTGTAGATCTGACCAAGGATGCCAAACGTTCAGTGAAGGGCTATTCCCTTGGGATGAAGCAGCGTCTGGGTATTGCCAGCGCTTTGCTGGGTGAACCGGAGCTGCTGATTCTGGACGAACCAACGAATGGGCTTGATCCTGCCGGTATTCAGGAGATTCGGGAACTGATCAAACGCATGCCTCTGGAACATGGCATTACCGTTCTGGTTTCCAGCCACTTGCTGAGTGAAGTCGAACAGATGGCAAGTCGTGTTGGTATTATCCGTGAAGGCAAGATGGTGCTTCAGGATACTATCGCAAGTCTGCATAGTCAGACGGGTAGTTCTATCCGGTTAACGGTTTCCGAGCCGGAAGAGGCTATGAAGCTGGCAAAAGAACAGGGACAATTTGGTCATCAACAAGGTGCTGCGTTAACGTTCCCTTATATGGATAACAGTTCAGTGGCACTGCTTGTGCGCCGATTAATTGAGCAGGATCATGATGTGTATCGTGTAGAGGAACAGCGTCAGTCGCTGGAAGATCTGTTCATGCGGGTCATTGGCGAGGGGGCTTCCATATGACCGGGCGTGCATTATCGTCAGACTGGCTCAAGATTCGGGGGAAAGGGATCTGGTTTCTTGTCTTTCTGGCCCCTCTTGGATTGACAGCGATGCAGGCGCTTAATTTTGGCTTACGGCTGGACTATCTGAAAGAGCAGTATGCAGATAACCTGTGGGGCGGATTGCTCGGCAATGTGGTTGTCTTTGTGCCCTTGTCTCTGATGCTGGGAGCAACCATTCTCAGCTCCATGATCGCTAATGTTGAGCATGAACAGGGATCGTGGAAACAGTTGCTTGCGATGCCCATTCCCAGACCAGCCGTGTATTTAGCCAAGTTCCTGCTTGCTTGTGTGCTGCTGGTGATCTCCTGCCTGCTGCTAACCGCAGGAATTGTAGGTCTGGGTCTGATCCTCGGATTCCATGCCAGTGAGATCCCTTGGACACATGCGATCAAGCTGGGGCTGTTGCCTTTGGCTGGTGCACTTCCGGTGTTGTCGTTGGAGTTATGGCTCACGATGGTTAACAAGAATCAGGCGCTTCCCGTCACCCTGGGCATCGTTCTCGCGATAACGGGTATGTTCTCGCTCAGTATCTCACCGAGCTTTCCGCTCGCATGGGCACAGATGGCCTGGAATGGGCCCAATCCATACCTCTATGCAGGCATGGGAGCAGGTCTTGGGATATTGATCCTGTTGCTAGGTATGGTGCATTTTAGCCGGAAGGATGTGGCCTGATATGAGCTTTGCAACAACGTACTTCCGAATTTTGTCCGCTGAACGATTGAAAATGGGCAAATCGCCCATATGGCTCCTGATTCTGCTGAGTCCACTCATTGCGCTGCTCATCGGACTGTTGTCCACGCCATCGGGGAATTGGCAGGTATTGATGACCACGATGGTTTTCCTGCACGGATTGTTATTGTTACCGATGCTGACTGGCGTGTTTACATCCTTTGTCTGCCGTTTCGAACATGCGGGTGGAGGGTGGAAGCAGATGCTGGTTTTACCGCTCACACGTTCAGGCGTATATGCAGGTAAACTGACGATTGTACTCATGCTTTTGGCGGGTACGCAAGCATTGCTGCTGATGTCCATTCTGCTGGCAGGGTTGGTTCATGGCATTACGATGCCAGTACCTTGGGGATTCTTGATGAGCAAACTGCTGCTTGGGTTGCTGGCCTGTGTACCCTTGGCTGCCCTGCAGATGTTTGTTTCATTGGTGTGGAGCAGCTTTGCCGCACCGCTCGCACTGAATTTTGCACTGACCATACCGAATATTCTCATTGTAAACTCGGCGACATATGGGCCGTATTATCCATGGGCACAACCGATGATTCTGATGACACCCGTGGACGGCGCAGGTTTCGGAGCCTACAACGTGCCACTGATGACGATGCTGGCGGTCGTTGGAGGCAGTGCTGTCATTTTCATTGGAATCGGCATGATATATTTTGCGAAAAAAGAAATCTGAATAATCCCTTACACACTTGGTTATCGTAGATCAAAATCCTCTTTAAGCAAAACATGCAAACTCCATTGTATGTATGCTTCAGGAGGATTTTTTCTAATGTCTGACCCACCCATCATGAATGGTCAACTCCCGAATGATTTTGGCTGGTGCCCCGGCTACAAGTGTATTCTCGGGTACATCTTTAGTTACCGTGCTTCCTGCTGCCACAACTGCATTTCTGCCAATGGTCACTCCGGGCAAAATAAGTGCGCCTGTACCAATCCAGGCATTATCCTGAATCACAATCCGCTTGGCAGTCTGGCTCCCGTCATCCAGCGAGTCAATTCGGTGGTAGGCACTGTCGAATATGCTTGTTCGAGGACCAATCATGACGTTATTGCCGATGGTCACTTCAACGTTAGCGGCAATCCCCACACCTGCATTAATCATGACGTCATCGCCAATGGTTAATCGCGCACCTTTGACCACGGTTAACTGGGTTCCCCAAGGTTTGCCTATGATGTTAAGTCGTTTTTCTACCTGCAAATCACCCAATTTATTCAGATAAACCTTACCCCTGATTCGTTGCAGCAGGCCCATAGAGGGCTGAATTTTACCAAAGATGGCCAAACCTCTTAGTTTACCGTAAACAATTTTAACTCTGTTGGGCAGCATGATTCATCCGTCCTCTCCGTAATCAAAAAAACTTTTTTTAAAGATTATAGCCTTTTCGATACAAAATGTATCGTTGATTTTATATCGAGGCATCATAAGAGCGGATGATCTCTCTTTCTTTGAGAAACTTTGTTTCAGGCGGGGGTCGGGTTCATCCTCTCAGCTCGCTAACGAATCTGAGGAGTCTTAATCAAGGATTTGAAGCGATCTCAGAGAACTAAGGAACCTGAGACATGTTATATCCAATGAAACAACCGTTTGCAGCGTTTATGTCAGGAGATTATGGGGATTAACGTGTCTGATGTTCTTTAAAATTTTAAAAGGGGACCTGGACACCAAATAAGATGTCCTAAGTTCTTTAGAAAATCGTTTAGCCATTCGTCAGAATCAGCTGACTTGGAATTGAACTTCAAGCTTTAGAGGCTTACATTGATCCTTGTATAACTTGTGTGCCTTTGCAGGCACCTCCTAAGTAAAATCAAAATTCCAAGTATTACCTCACACATCATGTGAATTGAATCATAGATTGTAAGCAAAATGAGACGAGAATCTGGTAAAATAGAAAAAGCTGTTTCTAGGCAGGCTTACATGGTTATTCGAGGGTAGGCCTATTTTTGTAAGGGATAATTAATCCCTGCTGTTAGATGAAGATATTGGCTGAGAAAAGAGGGGTAAGCCTTGGATATTAATAAAACGGAAACCCTGAAGCGCATTATTTCTGAGGGAAGTTCTTACCAATCACTGTTTTTTAACCATCCGGATGCCATTTATGTAATGGACATCCATGGAAACTATATTGATGCTAATCCCTCGGTAGAGCGGATATCTGGGTATACACTGGATGACTTGATTCGTATGAATCAGAGTGAGATCTGTCCTCCGGACAGTGAAAATTCACGCAAACAATACATTAAAGAGGTACTGGCTGGACGTTCAGTCAGTAATCCAATTACTTTTTATCATAAAGATGGTTCCCTGAAACAGGCAGAGATAACGTATGTGCCTATAACGGAGGGAACAGAAGTTGTAGGAATCTATGGCATTGCCAAAGATGTTACCGATATCCTGGAAGTGCAACGTGAGCTTAAGGAGGCACAGGAGAAATATCAGGTGCTGGCTGACCATGCACAAGATCTGATTACAACTTGTGCTACGGATGGCGAGTTGTTATACGTTTCCCCTTCCGTGTACACCTTACTGGGTTATAAGCCGGATGAAGTCATAGGAAAGTCCTTCAAGGATTATTGTTATCCAGGAGATTATCCGGACCCTATGGATCTTTCCAAGATCGGCAATGGCTGCAAGATGCGTGTGTTGCACAAAAAGGGACATTATATCTGGATGGAGACATTGGCGAAACCTGTTGCTGGAGAGCGTGGCGAGAGTGTCCAGATTGTAAGCATCAGCAGGGATATTACCCAGCATAAGGATGCGGAAAGACGTCTTCGGGAAAGCCGTCAGCGATACAGATCGTTGTTCGAACATAACCCGGCAGCTGTGTATTCATTGAATCTGGAAGGTAAATACAGCGCAGTGAACAGCAAACTGGTGCAAATGTTGGATATTCCGCGCAATAAGCTTATTGGCCAATCTTTTTTATCCAATCTGGATAAATGCGAAGTGCAATATGGCAAACATTATTTTGACATGGTGAAGCAAGGCGAACCGCAATATTATGAGACCCGAGTCGTTAATTCAAGTGGTCGGAAGATTGAAGTATCTGTTACGAATGTGCCCATTATTGTGGATAAGGAAATGGTGGGCGTCTATGGAATCGTGTCCGATATTACCGAGCGCAAGGAATACACGGAACGGATTCAGGAGCTCAGCAAGCAACATGAGCTGATTCTCAACACGGTTACAGAAGGAATATTTGGTTTGGATGCGGATGGAATCACCATGTTTATGAATCCAGCAGCAGCTTCAATGTTCGGTTATGAGGCGAAAGAATTCATTGGCAAAAACTCACATCCCATCATCCATCACACCCGTGCAGACGGAAGTCATTTGCCACAAGAAGAGTGTCCGATCCACATGACCGTGTTGGATGGACAGAGACGTTCAATCAAGGAAGATGTATTCTGGCGTAAAGATGGCAGCAGCTTTCTGGTGCAGTATCAGGTGACGCCGATTATTGAGCAGGGACAGATTCAGGGCGCGGTGGTTGTATTTAATGATGTGACTGGCGAACGTGAAATTGTACGTGCCAAAGAGACAGCTGAGCTGGCAGCTCAGGCCAAGTCGGAATTTCTGTCGATGGTTAGCCATGAGATCCGGACACCGATGAATGGGATCGTGGGGATGACAGAATTGTTGATCGGTACCGATTTATCGGAAGAACAGCGTGAATATGCCGAGATTATTCGAGACAGCGGCGATGCTCTGCTGAACATTCTTAATGATATTTTGGACTTCAGTAAGCTGGAATCCGGGAAAATGGCACTGGCTTATGAACCATTTGCATTACGCAAGATGTTGGAACAGGTTGCCGAACTGTTTAAACCGCGTGCAGATGAGAAACATCTGGAGATCAGATATCGTCTCAATCCGAGCATCCCTGAGTTCATGGTCGGTGACGCCATACGTATCCGGCAGATTCTGGTGAACTTGGTTGGCAATGCGCTCAAGTTCACAGATCAGGGAAGCATTGAGGTTGCCGTGGATATTATCAAGGGCAGAAAGCCTGAAGACAGCGTTCTTGATTTTGCAGTGCAAGATACGGGAATTGGCATCCCCGCTGACAAGCTGGATCAGTTGTTTCAGTCCTTCTCTCAACTGCATCCGGTGATTAACCGGAAGTATGGTGGCACCGGACTGGGACTGGTCATCTCCAAGCGACTCGTGGAGATCATGGGAGGCAGTATCAGTGTCGAGAGTATAGAAGGGGAAGGCTCAACCTTCCGGTTTGCTGTTCCTGCGGCGAGTGTAGATGCTTCGGCAGAACAGACAGCAAGTCAGTTCCATCATGATCGCACACGTCAAAGTGACAAGGTCGCCATGCGTATTCTGGTGGCGGAGGATCATCCGGTGAATCGGAAGATTTTGCGAGAATATCTGGAGAAGCTCGGATACCAGGCAGATGTGTGTACTAATGGCGTGGAGGCAATTGATGCCATCTCTCAGAATGCTTATGATATCGTCCTGATGGATATTCATATGCCTGTGATGGATGGATTGAAGGCGACAGACCTGTTACACCGCCTAATTCCACAGGATCGCATACCTCCAATCATCGCAGTTACAAGCAATGCCAAACGTGAAGATAAGGAAGCTTGTCTGGAGATTGGAATGCGTGACTTTATTAGCAAACCGGTTATGCTGAGTGAGTTGAAGCGGGTGTTACAGCAATGGGGGCCAAGGGACGAACCTCAACTTGCACCCAATTGAACAACTACTCAAATCAATTATGAAATTGATTCATCTGGCTGTGAAAATAATAAACGCAAACACGCCAATAATCCTCCACTGATGGAGTGTTATTGGCGTGTTTGCGTGGACAGGCTTTTGAAGTTGAGCCGAAGCATACAAAGTGGAGTTGTACACGAATGGCTTATACCAGTGTCAGACGATTGATGTTACCTGATAGGATTTCACAGGAATTGTTGAATTTCTCACGTTCCGTTGCATCCAGATTCAATTCGATAATCTCTTGAATACCATTGCCACCGATGATTGCAGGAACACCGACGCAGACGTTATGTTGCTCATACTCTCCGTCCAGGATAGCCGATACGGCGATGATCTTGTGTTCGTCATTGAGGATGGAACGGGTGATATGCGCGAGGGCATTGCCGATTCCGAATTGGGTAGAACCTTTACGGGTAAAGATCTCCCAGCCTGCATCTTTCGTTTTGCGTGCGATATCCTCCAGATCCAGATGTTTGAAACGCTCCTTGTGCTGATCCATAATGTGCATAATCGGTTTGCCACCGATGGTCACATGGGACCAGGCCACGAACTGGGATTCTCCATGCTCCCCGAGAGCATAACCATGCACACTGCGTGGATCGATGGAGAAGACTTCAGACAGTAGTGTTTTGAGCCTTGAAGAATCAATGGACGTGCCTGTACCGATGACGTGTTCGCGCGGGAGGCCGGATAATTTCCATACCATATAAGTTACTATGTCAACCGGATTAGCAGCGACGACAAAAATCCCGTTAAATCCACTGTTCATGATCGGGACCACGATGTCTTTGGCAATCGATTCCGCTTCCTCCAGAATATCCAGCCGTGTCTGTCCTGGCTTGGGATTCGCCCCGGCAGTTAAGATAATAACATCCATATTGCCACATTCGGCGTACGTGCCTGCATATACCTTGGTGCGGTTATGTGTGAAGTCCATACAATGGGAAAAATCCAATGCCTGTGCTACAGCACGGTCATACGTCCGGTCCACCATCATAATTTCCCTGCATATCGATTGATTAATCATGGAATACGCACAACTCGAACCGACAAGACCCGCCCCAATCACCGCTACTTTGCCTGATTTGCCTAACACTGCCGTTCAGCCCCCATTTAGATTGATATTTATCCGTTACTAATGCGTCCTATGTTAAGTATAGTCCTTTATTTTATGCTGAAATCCACTTCTACGTTACATAAGATAACACATGGAAAAGCTGTGCAGCAATGATATCCGCTATCGCGGGAGCGTATTGGAGTAACGGAGTTAACAAAATTGACATGAATAATTCATAATCATAAGATTTGACGGCGTTTGCACCTGTGTCATTCGACATGACAGCATTCATGCTCGTTGTCGGATTGGGGGTTATTTGTGCGGATCATATACCTGACAAAACTTCTTAGGAATCCGCAGAAACAGAACAAAACCGCCAAAGGGATCTGCCGAGAAGCTGACGAATACATACGGACAAGCAAAAGATAAGCATACTTGATCCATGAGACAGGTTGCCCCGATCCGATGACGGTTCCATAAAGGAACGCTGAAGCCATAATGTTTTTATCCAAGAATCAATTTCATAACTTACTAAAGTTATATGAAATTGATTCCCAAAAGACTTCATTCCGGGAGGGAATTAATGATGATTGAAGAAGCAGGAGCAACGACGGAAACGGCCAAGAGCCTGGGCATAGGTGCCAGTACTCTTCGTAAATATGCGGCAGCACTGGAAGAACAGGGATACCGGTTCGAACGGTCCGCCAACAAATCCAGACTATTCAAGTCCGACGACATCGAGTGCATTGAACGTCTGATGACTGAACTCAGAGAGCATAATCTACCCCTGGCTGATGCTGTGGTGACTGTATTGGCTCCAGAAGTACCTGTAGTAGAAGTAGATGTACCAGTGGTGGGAATTGAAGGTCTGTCAGAGACGGAATGTGCAGCGACAGTCATGTCATCCGTATTCCCTGAAGAACCTGAAGTAATGGGTAATCTGAGATCCTATGAAGGTCTGGGGCAACTGGTAAGTGAGGTGACTTATGGTGCTGTAGAACAACAGCAGGATGATCGGGTACAGCTGCTGCAACAGCGAGTCGATGAACTGGAGCTGACCCTTCAGCATCTGGCTGATACACATATGGCTCTTCAGGAACAGATGGAAAAACAGCGTCTATGGATGAACGAGAAGCTGGAAGAGGAGCGAGATCGTGAACTCGTAACCAATCTGCGCAGTTTCCAGGGAAGAAAACGCAAACCCAAAGGAGTATCCCTGCGTATGTTGTTCGGGTTCCTGCCCAAGAAGCATAAGGAAGCTTGAATGACAGGCTCTGACTCATCGTGATTTTGTATTATGGGACTGATATAATAAGCTCCATACAACATGAAGACTGGCAACGGACTGCTCAGTATAGATAAAGACTGAGTGGATCAGGAAGCTGGCGTGGGAGGATCTGTGGAGCTGCGACGAAGTTGGCAAAGATTGCTCGGACTATGGACGGATCGTCCTCGGCGGGAAGGCACGACCATTGCTGAGCGTTATACAATACAGGAATTGCTGGGTATGGGGAGCTATGGGCTGACATACCTGTGTACAGATGACCAGAACGGCAGGGAAGTGGCGTTGAAGGAGTCCAAACCTAGCAAGGGCAGACTCTCTGCGCACTTGTTGGAGCGGGAGGCGGACGTGATGAGACGTCTGCATCATCCGGCGATCCCTGATCTATTGGATGTGTTCACAACCGGGAGACGAAGTTATATCGTTACCGAGTATATTCGTGGACAGACGCTGGAAGATTGCATATTTGAGCAAGGTCTTCGATATACGGAGCGGGAATGTCTGGAATTGGCAGGCCAACTGCTGGCTCCGGTGGCTCATGTGCATGAGCAGGGATATATTCATGGAGATGTGCGGATTCCCAATGTTATTCTACGTGAAGGGACGGTGCATCTGATTGACTTTGGCTTGGCGAGACGCTTGGGGGAGCCGTTGTTGCCGGAGCTAAAGCGACGTATGCGTGAAGTCCCTGAGCCTGAAGATGAGCGGGCTACACCGGATCATGATTTGCAGGATATCGGCCACTTTCTTCTCTTCATGCTGTATTCGGCTTATGAGCCAGAGAAGGGCCGTGAACCCGCCAGCTGGCAGGAGGAACTTAAGCTTACGCCGGAATTGCACCAGATGCTGGAGCGACTCCTTGGACTCCGTCCAGGTTATGAGGGTGGGGCGACAGAGTTACAGGCAGAGATTGGGAATGTGTTGCTGAAATTACAATGAACTAAGCTCTGTAGGTGGACCTATATTTGTTATCCGTGACCTCTTCGTATGATATCTGCAGGGGTCTTTTTCCTTTTTGCTATATAGAAACAATAAAGGGGTGTTCTGTTAGCCGTGTGTATGGCTAGCGAACACCCCTTTATTAAATATTCATTTATTGTAGCGTCTAATAAGCTGCTGGTGCGATCATTGCTCTTTAAAAGCAGTCGTGTAAGCCGCTTAGCTGGAGCTGTATTTTCTGCTTTTGTAATACCCGGAGCCACTACGGCTATCCCGGTATTTCACATCCGAAGAAGAATAGCGCTTGTAGGAACGCTTGCCTGAGGAACTGCTGTGACGTTTATATGAGCGCCTGTCTGAGGAGCTATGACGTTTGCGGTGAGATGAGGATTTGGAATCGATAAGTTTGCCGATAATCTTTTTGAACATGAGCTTTCACCCTTTCGACTTCAACTGTTTTAAGCATATACGTGGCTAGATCAGAAGGGGTTTCGATTTTTTCATGGATAATTGTATTCATTGGACAGGAGCTTGGCGTATAATAGGATGTTGCTGATTGCACGGAATTTTTTATTTTGAGCGTTTAGCGTTACAATAGAGGACAGGATAAGATTTTAACGGACAGGAGTAGTTGTTATGATTACATTGAAGACCAAAGAACAGATTGAATATATGAAAAAAGCCGGAGAAATTCTCGCCGCATGCCATAGAGAAATTGCAAAGATGATTCGTCCAGGCGTTACAACACAGGAGATCGACCAGTTTGCAGAAGCTTTTATGAAGAAAAATGGCGCTACACCGGAACAAAAGGGATATAACGGGTACCAATATGCGACATGTGCGTCGGTTAATGATGTGATCTGTCACGGGTTTCCGGGAAAATATGCACTGAAAGACGGCGATATCGTTACAATCGACATGGTCGTTAATCTGAATGGCTGGCTGGCGGATTCGGCTTGGTCATATGCCGTAGGTGAAGTGACTCCGGAAGCACAACATCTGCTGGATGTAACCAAAAACTCTCTGTACAAAGGCATTGAACTTGCCGTGGTGGGCAACCGGATCGGAGATATCTCCAATGCGATTCAAGTGTATGCAGAAGGTGAAGGCCTATCGGTTGTGCGTGAGTTTATCGGACACGGCATCGGTGAGAAGATGCATGAGGAACCACAAGTCCCTCACTACGGTCCGCCTCATCGGGGTCCGCGTCTCAAGGAAGGCATGGTTATTACGATCGAACCGATGCTGAATATTGGTACGTTCCGAAGTAAGCTGGATTCAGATGGATGGACTGCTCGTACTTTGGATGGAAGTCTGTCTGCCCAGTATGAACATACGATTGCGATTACGGCGGATGGTCCAGTGATTTTGACAGCACAATAATAGCCAAAAGCAGCTACAATGTGACGATATTTGCATATTTCAAGGCGGTCCACGTTTGTGATCCGCCTGTTTCGGTTTAAACTATTAAGAAGTGATAACACAGAGCCAGTGGTAAGTGATCTCAGCTGACAAGGGTTAACCTTGCGTCCACTTGGCAACAAGGAGGTAATTTTGGTGTCTTTAAATAAACAGATCGTACTTGCTTCTCGTCCCGAAGGTGCCCCTTCCAGAGAGAATTTCAACTTCATTGATGCACCTCTTCCTGAACCGGAAGCTGGGCAAGTCCTGGTACGTACATTATATTTGTCAGTCGATCCATACATGCGGGGCCGCATGAAAGATACAAAATCCTATGCTGCACCGTACGCGTTAAATGAAGTGATCAAGGGTGGAGCCATTGGACAGGTTGTGGAATCTTCGGAACCGAATCTGCGCAAAGGTGACCTCGTATCCGGCATGTGGGGCTGGCAGCAATATGCCGCAGTGAACACGGCCGATCTTTCGCTAATTGATACCGAAGAAGCACCAATCACGGCTTACCTCGGTGCGCTGGGCCTGACGGGTCTGACGGCTTATTTTGGTATGGAGGACATCGGCAAACCGAAGGACGGCGAAACAGTCGTTGTATCGGGAGCAGCCGGAGCGGTAGGCATGATTGCAGGTCAGATTGGTAAAATTGTGGGAGCACGCGTGGTTGGCATTGCAGGCTCTGATGAGAAATGCGCTTATTTGAAAGAAAAGCTGGGCTTCGACGTAGTGTTGAATTACAAGAAGGAGCAGGATATGTCAGCGGCCATTGAACGGGCTTGCCCGGATGGTGTAGATGTCTACTTTGACAATGTGGGTGGTGACATCTCGGATGCAGTCTTGCGCCACATCAATCGGAATGCACGTATTCCGTTATGCGGTCAGATTTCGTCTTATAATCTGGAGAAGCCGGATATCGGGATGCGACCACAGACGTTGCTGTTAACAAATACAGCATTAATGAAAGGTTTCCTGCTGGGTGACTATACAAAATCCTTCAAGGAAGGCCGTGCCAAGTTGGCGAAATGGATCAAGGAAGGTCATATCCAGTATGAAGAAAACATTGTGGAAGGGTTCGAACAGACCCCGGAAGCATTCATGGGTCTTTTCTCGGGAGATAATCTGGGCAAGCAACTGGTTAAGGTTGCAGATCCTGAATAGATATTGAATGGTTTACATGTACAATTAGGTTGAAAACGAAAAGACACGTTCTGCACACCGAGGGTGCAGCAGAACGTGTCTTTTTTATCTGTAAATCTGTGCGTGGTCTATGTAGGGTGACTAGTGTTCGGCGACCAGCACTTCTTTGTAGTGTTTGTACATATATACACGCCAGCGTACAATCATGCCAAAAGCCAGCAGGAAGAACAATCCGCCTGTTTGCGGAATACTTACATATCGCTGAATGACTTCATGCAGGATCAGGCGTACGGCCAGCAATCCAAGCAAGATAAAAGCAAAGCTGCGAGAACGTGTGGCAAAAATTTCTTCACCTACTCGTTCAAACCGTGTACTGCGAATGAGGGGATAGGAGAAGAGGAACCAGCCCACCAGAAACGCAATGAATGCCCAGAGTAGAGGAACATGTGTTGCCGGTACAACAAACATGAGAAATCCTGTGCTCATACCGAGCGGAGGAATAAGGATTTTGCGAATGGTCACCGGTCTGTGACTGGCTTTCATGCGGATGAAGATGGCAAGCAGTGCCATGACGAGCATGCCCACGGTTGCTCCGATTTGCAGGTAGTACGGACTGATTTGAGCCACGTAGAACTCCCTCTTTCTGGAATAATATGTTATCCGGAGATCCGGAACCCAGTACGAATTGCCGGAATTTTCAGTTCCTATTATATCACAAACGTAGAAAGCCGATAGAAAGCTTAGTGTATCATATACCCGATATGTATTCACAGGGTGTATTTGAAAATTTTGTATTATTGTGCCCGTTGTAAGGCCGTTTATTCGATTAAGGGGAAATCATGCAATGATTGGACAACAATGGATGTATTTCAAGCTTATCGGCTCACATCATAGAGGGTGGCTTGTGGGTAATACAGATTGGTTAGTACATGTAGTCAGCCTTGTATGTGCAAGTGTACTGGCTTTTTTGCTGATTATCTACGGTTACATCTTATGGATGAAATATAGCAGTAGGCGCAGTGAAAAAGTTAAGACGGCACTGATGCATGAATTACTTGCAGAAGGTTCATTTCTTCAGCGGTACCTGAACGAGGGAGAAATTGGCGTAGACTTATTGAATATGAGTGGAGATCAACAGAGCGTTTTGCAGCAACTGTTATTGCACCGGCTCGCTCAAGGTCCCGCAGAGCATGAGATTTTGCGAATTCGTCTGTTATCTTGGCAAGTCTTTGGAAGTTCATACCGGTCGGTTCTGAAGACGGGAAAGTGGAGTGAACGGGTCAACACGTTGTTATATATTGAACAGTTTCATATGGTGGAGCTTCTGCCCAAGTTAGAGGATATGCTGCGGGTTACTTCCTGTACGCCGCTTGAACGCTTCATCATATTGCGCATATATGCCCGAACCGGTTATTTCAGAATCGTGAAGGAATTGTTGCGTGAGCAATATGTATGGTCCGATTCGCAGTATCTGCAGATTCTGCTGTTGCTTACCGATTCATCTTGGACTCGTCTGAAGGATCATTTTAAGGATGTACCTTATCAGGTCCAGTGTAATATCGTCCATGCCATTCGTATTCGGGATGACCAGACGGAGGGTGCTGTTGTTCTACTGGAGAAGCTCATTCTTGGAGAGGATGCGCTGCTGCGTACCCACGCTTATCAGGCATTGGCTCAAGTGGGCAGAGGGCGTGAAGATATGCTGAAGGGGCTATTGCTGGTATGGAACGAATCTGGTGAGGAAAGGCAACGCTCTGAAAGACTAACAGTGACCCAGCTTATGGGCACTGTTCATGCGGATGCTTTTATTCCTAGACTGAAGGTAATGATGGGCGATCCTTCTTTTCAGATCAGACAGGAAGCGGCGAACTCCCTTGCCCGGTACGAGCAGGGACTTGAAGAACTCCGGGAAACGGCTGTAAACCATCCGGATAGATATGCAAGGCAGATAGCGAAAGAAACGCTGGAAAGGATGCAGTATGGACGATAGATGGATTGAGATGCTGCGGAGTTTTGTTTTGGCATGTTACGAGGGGATATTTATCTATCTGATGCTTGCGATTTTGACGTGCATTGTTCTGGTAGTTGCTGCCGCTCGCACATTGATCCCGAGAAGGGATCTGGACCCGCTGCAATATCACGAGATGTTGGATGAAGAATTGGCTCCGGCGGTATCCCTGCTTGTCCCGATGCGTAATAGTGAGAATACGATCGTACAGCGAATTAATTGTCTGCTGGATATTCAGTATTCACGCTATGAAGTTATTATTATTAATGATGGATCAGAGGATGGAACAATGCCACAGTTAATAGAAACCTATGATCTGATGCCTATTCGGAGTAAAGTTCATTATTCGGGACTCGGCCAGGAGACGGCTCAGATTAAATGTGTCTACCAATCCAGGCTGCATCATCGTCTGATTGTAATCGACAAGGCGTATGGAGGACGAATGGACTCCCTGAATGCAGGCCTGAATATCTCGCAATATCCTTATATCGCCTCTGTTGGACCCTGGACAGTTCTGGAACGGGATGCATTGGTGAAGATTATGAAACCCGTTATGGATGCTCTCCCAGGAGAAGAGGTCGTTGCTTGTAGTGGACGAGTAGATCTCATACCCCCCAGAAATACGGATCATACAGATTTAACGGATAATAGCACACGACTTATGGGCAGTACGTTGTATGTAATGCAGACCATTGAATACGTGCGTGCTTTTTTAATTGGTGGTGTGGGACTTGTTCGTTACAATATTAATGTGCTTTTATTTACGGCCCAAGTATTCGGTGTATTCAAAAAGAACCGGGTGATGGAAGTTGGTGGGTACAAGCGCAATGACCAGGTTGCTCACATGGAACTGGTGATGCGGTTGCAGAAACATATGAAGCGAACTCGGGAACGTGGTCGTATTATATATATTCCCGATCCGATCTGCAGGGTAGAAGTACCGGGCACATGGCGTCAGCTGCGCGCACAGCGTACACGTTGGTATATGCAGCTTGCGAGCAGTCTATGGGCCCAACGGAGCATGATTCTTAATCCAGCCTATGGCTGGATGGGGATGGTATCCATCCCGTATTTTATTCTGATCGAATTGCTGGGACCTGTGATGGAACTGGGAGCGATTTTGCTGTTCATCTCAGGCATAGGACTACAGTTGGTAGATATCAACCTATGCATCATTCTCGCTCTACTGCTGTTGCTCTATGGTTCACTGTTGTCCGCAGGTATGGTAATGTTCGAAGTATGGTGTTCACGCAAAGCGTACACGTCCAGAGAGGTGACGCGTCTGTTATTGTATGCTTGTTCGGAGACGTTCTGGTTCAGACCGCTGAACAATATATTCCGTATGTTTGGCATTTTGCAGGCTGTGGGATTGAGAAAGGAAAAGGAGAAGGAGAAGGAGATCAGGAATGGATTGGGGTAATCTAACGGTAATCCTGGTAACACCTTGGAACAGAGCAAGGAGGAATACGCTTCATGAAAAAAAGTTACAGGCCAGCCACGATGTGGACGTTGGCTTGTTTTACAGTGGTATCGGTGGTGCTGGTTGTCCCCTGGATTATGTGGCAATCTCAGGCCCCGGTTCCACTGAACATCATGATTATTGACAAGAGCAGACCGGACTTGTCCTATCAGGGGCACAAGGGGTTGGTCTGGCTTTTGAATCAACAGAAGATTGTACAGCACACAGGGGAATACTACTCGTATGAAGAGGATTATTACGGCTATGATCTTCAGAACGGGCCTCCCCGGATGAAACAACTGCTGCCTGATGAGGTGACAGATACGGATCTGATCTATCTGACGGCAAATCGCAGTAGTCTGTCTGCACAGAAGAGTGAAGGGAAACAAGGCGGAATCTATGAAGGATTAACGATATATGATGTGCAAAAGATCCGCGAGGCTGCGTATAAAGGGGTAACGATTGTCGCCGAATACAGTGCATTGGCAAATACGGCTTCCAAGATGACAAGAGAGCAACTATACCCCATCTTGGGCGTGAATAGCAGTGGATGGCAAGGGAAATCGGTATCTAATTTGCAAAGTATGGAAGAAGTACCCCGCTGGGTTAGGGCGCACTATGAGCAGCAGGAGAAGAAGAAATGGTCTTATCACGGAGCGGGTATGCTGCTGATCCATATGGATGGACAGGTCATGGTACTGGAGAAAGGTCCGGATGTGAAGACAGGCAATATACAGATTGCATTTACACCGGAAGGCAGCGATTGGAGCGGTATAACCCAGGATATACATTACAATGGCTGGTTCGATATCATTGTGCCGCAACAGAAGAATTCCATACTGGCCTGGTATAAGACGGATCTGACGGAGACAGGCGAGCAGAAGCTGGTGGATGCAGGAATTCCCGCGGAATTTGCTGCACTTGTCCGATATGACGACTATAATCGGTCGTATTACATGGCAGGGTCATTCGGAGAGATGAAGCATTATTCTTTCTGGCGCCGAATCCGAGGTTGGGAGGTTGTCCGGTCCAAGCTTACGCCCGATCAGAAAGATATTCCGGACATGTTCTACTGGAAGGTGTATGTGCCCGTGATGAAGCATATTCTGAATGAAGTGCAGGATGGAAGGCAGCAATGGCCATAGGGTGGGTGTAGAGAAACCGTTCCGATGGAGAGGAACGGGAGATGTACATATTAGATTTTCCGTTAGTAGAATATTATATCTCATATAATGTGTGGAAAAAGGGACCGATCCATAGCGGATTGTGTCCCTTTTTCATTTTCTTACGGCTTGGTAGTCTCGTTAATCTTATCGAAGTACGGAGCCAGCTTGGAAGCAAGTTGTTCAAACTGCTGCTGCTCTTCTTTGGTCAACTTCTCCTCATGTTTGACCCCATTTTCATCGGTCATCTTCAGCTTTAATTGCACCAACTGCTTTGTCAGCTCCATATATTCCTTAAATTCGTCCTCCGTAAGCTTCCCTTTTGCAGCTTGAAGCATTCCTTCAATCGCTTGATAATCTTCCTGTGTACCACCGCGCTGTTCAATGACCGCAGAAGAACCGAAAATATCATCGGCCAGATAGGAAGCAGCAACTGCGACAGACGGTATCAGGATTGCTACTGCGGCAATACCTGCTAGCATGCGTTTTTTCATAGGAGGTTTACCTCTCTTTTCATTCACATAGTCTTGATAAGACTGTCGGACACTTCCATACAACTCGGGTGGGCAATGCATCAAATCTGCCGTCTGACGAAGCTCTTCGCGCAATTCCTTGTCAATGGACATACACATCTCCTCCCGTCCTTTCGAAACGCTTCCGGAGTTGTTTCAGTGCCAGATGATGTCTGGATTTCACTGTGCCAATAGGAATCTGCAACATATCTGCGATTTCTTCCAGAGCATAGTCATGAAAATAGCGCAGGATGACGACCACACGTAGTTTGTATGACAACTGTCGGACTAGGCTGAACAGCTCATGTTGCATTTCGAACTTTAGGACAGCTTTGTCCGTCCAGTCGAGTTGTTCACAAGTCATCTGGCGGTTTCGTTCAAAGAGGCGAATTCGCCGCCAGGTCTTTCTTTTCCAATCTTGGACGAGACGGACAGTGATTCCGTGTAACCAAAACCGGAATGGCCGGTTTTGGTCGTACTTGTGAAACGACTTCCACATGCGCATGTAAACTTCATTCACAATATCCTCAATATCCTGTTTGTTGTAAACGAGAAAAGCAACCGTACGATAGACGTCTTGGTGAGTCGCCTCATAGACAAGCTCAAAGGCTGACTCGTCGCCCAATGTTGCTTTTTCAAGCCACGGAAGTAACTCTTTTTCATTCATAGGGGCCCCTCCTGAACGTGTTACAACTCTTAATTCGCTCCCGTGGGGAAAAAGGTTCAGTAAGAGAACAATTTTTTTGACGATACTTTCTAGAAACCCCCAGTTGAATGCCATTTTTTTTCATACGCGATTGTCCAGGAGTCATGGACATACTACGGACTTACTAGTTCTTGTGAAGCTGCCGGAGTCCGTGCAGGAAGGCGGATACGGTCAGACGCAGGCTTTCGTCCGGATCAAAGTTCATGCCGAAGCCGCCTTGTGCCTCAATGGAGGCAAATCCATGGCAGAGGCTGCGCAAACCACGAACGGCGTGCAATGCTTCCGCTTCGGTGAGTAGGTAGGGCTGCAAGCTGTGCAGCAGTAACTCCAGCGTAGCTGTGCTGGCCGCGGCGAGCTGTGGCTCCTCGCGGTCCGGGGCATGAAATGAGGCTTCGTAGAGCCCAGGGTGCTCGCGGACGAAGCCAATGTATGCCGCAGCGATGGCCTGGATGGCATCATCGCCAGTGCGGTCAGCGATAGCCGCGGTTAATGCGCGGCTAAGCTGTTGTACGGACATCAGCGCCATTTCCTGGCGAAGCCCGGGAAGTCCGCTGATGTGGTTGTAGAGCGACGGCGAGCGCACATCCAGCCGCTGTGCCAACGCGGCGAGTGTCAGCGCCTGAAAGCCGTCGCTGTCAGCAAGCTGGGTGGCGGCGCTGAGCAGAGCGCCGCGATCCAGCCCTTGCCGGGGGCTCATAGTTGCCCCCCGGCAAGATCAAACCGCTGCTGTGCATCAGCGGTTGCCGCGCGCATGGCGGCCGCGGGCTGGCGCAGCATCCGTCCGTGGCCTACAGCCAGCACGGACGGTTCCAGCTCCGCCAGGCGCTTCGCGCTGGCCAGAGCCGCTTCGCGGTTCCACGTTGCCAGCGCGGGGAACGGGAAGAGCGGGCGCACGCGGCCGGATACGGCAAGGCCGCCGTGCAGCTGGTACGCGTCGCCAGCAATGAGCACGCGGCTGCGCGTATCCATGAAGGACATATGCCCCGGCGTATGTCCTGGTGAGGCAATGGCGACCAGTGAACCAATCTGGTCACCGTCATCCAGCAAGTGGTTTGGCTGGGTGCGCACCGCTTTGGGTTTAGGTACCCCGCCGCGAACCGGGGTTTGTGGCTCACCGGGAAGAAGGGAAGTATCACCCGCCAATAGCCGGGCATCCCGTCTCGAGATGAAGACCTCGGCTTGGGGCAGTGCCTCTTTGAGACGATCCAATGCACCAATATGGTCGCTATGAGCGTGAGTCAAAATGATCTTGGTAATGGGTTTTCCAAGGGACTGGGCAGTTGCCAAAATCCCCTTAAGACTGACCGGTATTCCGGCATCAATCAGGGTTAAACCATCTTCCTCTTCAACCAGGTATACGTTCACAGGGAAGAGTCTTGGAAAAAACGTAACTTGAACGACATCAAACTCTCGGGTAATGCGCATCGATAAACCCTCCTTAAAACTAATGATATTAGTATAATAACTAATGGCATTAGTTTTAGCAATACTTGTTGTTCATTTTATTCAAATAAAAAAAATTTTAAATAATGATGCACTTTACAAAAAAAGCGTTTTCAAATTGAGGATTACCGATTATAATAATCACGTAAGCCCTTTCATATGTCTATCTTATTGGAGCCCTTCGCGTAGCGAAAGGCTCACTTTTTTGTTCTTTTTTGGATTAAAATGAAGACGGGATGTTAATCCTGGCTTAATTGTGTGGATGAGCTGTAAGTATTGGTATAACAGGAAAAATCACGTTTGATCTCCATCCTGGACGAAAGTTGACAAACATAACTGTTATTCATATAATGACAGTTATACTTACCTTGGGTTGGAGTTCATCGGTGTTGTAAGCCGGGAAGGAGTAAGTTATGAACAGCGAATTTACCATAGCGGTGCATTGTCTTGTTTTTCTGTCGATGAGAGATGAGTGTATGGCCAATAGTGAAGATTTGTCCCAGAGTGTGGGTACACACCCGGCCAGAGTCCGTAAGGTACTTAGTGTTCTGCGCAAGCATGGTTACCTGACGACCAAGGAAGGTGCTCATGGTGGGTACTTGCTTAGCCGTCCAAGTGAAGAGATCAAGCTGGGAGAATTGTACAGACTGGTAGCTGGTGGTTCACTCGGTCCCAGCTGGTGCTCAGGGGAGTCCGGTTCATCGTGCGTGGTATCTTCCAATATGCAGGATGTGATGGGGAACATTTATAATGGTGGCGAAGAGGCGCTCAGCGCTTATTTTGATCGTATATCCATTCAGGATGTGAAAGAACGCATAGGTCATGGGGAAACGTTGAACTTATCGCTGAAGGGATTATCTGCAAAGGAGAAGTCCTGACGGAGTCCGCAACGAATGGTCCTCCATGAATATGGTCTTGGTTTAGTCAGGCATGGTGGACAAGTTACGGCATGGGCGTATGTTCCGGTGAAAGATCCATTGATGTTCTCAAGCGATTCCGGGCATAACCTGAACACAGATGAGGAGAGATCGTCTGCGCTGATGTTATTTTCGGAAGGAAAATCCCTGGTAGAGTAAACTTCGAGATCACCTTGCGAAAGTAAAAGAAGTATAAACAAATTAGATTCTGGGGAGTGGAACACATGTCAGGCATTGAAAAAAATGAAACACTTCGCGTTATTAGCGAACGCCATGCTGTCAAAAAGTACGAAAAAGGGTTTGAATTGCCTGAAGCTGATCTCAATGCGATTCTGACAGCAGCTGCGGAAGCACCATCTTCATGGAACCTGCAACACTGGAGATTCCTCGTAATTGAATCCGAAGCAGACAAAGCGAAATTGCTGCCAGTTGCTTACGGTCAAAGTCAGATCGTGGAAAGTTCAGTTACGATTGCTGTTCTTGGAGATTTGGAAGCAAACCGTAACACCGTAATCTACGATCAAGCTGTTGAAGCAGGCGCACTGACTGCTGAGGTTCGTGACGCATTGGTTGGACAGATCAACGGTGCTTACCAAAGCCCGCAAATCGCTCGCGATGAAGCGATCCGCAATGCATCTTTTGCTTCCCAAAATATTATGCTTGCTGCACGCTCCCTGGGTTACGATACATGTCCAATCGGTGGATATAATCCACAAAAACTGATCGAAACATTTAACATTCCTGCACGATTTGTGCCAACGTTGTTGATTACTGTAGGTAAAGCTGCACAGCCAGCTCGCCCGTCAGGACGTTTACCGTTGTCTGAGGTTGTTGTTAAAGGTTCTTTCTAAGTTAGAAAGTTAAATCTGATGATTGCATCAGTGATATAGGTATAATACAAACGGCCGCACTTTCCTGTTGAGGGAAGGTGCGGCTGTTTGGCATATTGGAGTTGTGTGGAAAAACCCACTCACGGTGACTCCAATCGAGCGGATTCACCACTCAAGTGAGTTCTTAACTTCCACCAAGGAAATATTACTTCTCAGGTGTTTCCGGGATTTGTGGTGCATGGAACGATTCCATGTACTCGATTGCGTTATACATCATCACTGCTGCTTCAGCGCGAGTAATCGTTTGTTTGGGATTGAAGTTTCCGTCGGCATCCAGTTCATTGATTTTGAGAACGAGTGAACGCTGAATGGCACCTTGATACTCTGGCGTAAGTTCCTGTTCGTCGGTAATGTCCACAGGTTTGATATTAATCATCGGCAGACCGCCTTTGGCCTCGATGCCTTGCATCAGGAACAGTGTAAATTGTTCACGAGTAAGCGGTTTGGACGGATCGATATCCTGTGACATCTGAATGCCATTATATTGAGCACGGATAAATGCATCACTGTACCATACGCCATCTTTTACAGCAGAGAAGTAGTCACTTGGTACCGGCATTTTGATAAAACGAATCGTGTCCAGATTCAGATTCAGGCCGTCCGCAATCAGTTGAATGCCCTGAGCGGTATTTAACTCCAGTTCAGGTTTGAACAAGCTGTCACTCACGCCTTTGATGAATCCATCTTTATGGAGAGATTCGATTTTGTCTGCTCCTGCGATACCTTGAATATCCGTGAATTGGGCCTGCGCAGCGTTGATCGGGCCTGCACTTAGAGACAGCGTGAGCAGAGCTCCCGCAGTTAATGTAGCCAGTATATTTTTTTTCATGATAGGTTCGCCTCACTTTTCCAGGGATGATCCCTTTATATAAAAGTTATTTGCCCCTATAGACGACCCTTCTGTTCAAAAGGTTGCTGCAATTTTCCAACTGAAATTCATAATCATTCAGATAGGGATAAGTGAAGGCACTGCCTCTAACCTTTGGATTTATTTCGATAATCCGTGGGTGAACGTCCCATCATTTTGCTGAACAGACGGGAGAAATAGTACGGGTCCTTGAATCCAAGCTCCGAACTGATCTGCTTCACAGTCCAATCGGTAAAATCCAGATAGCGGCAGGAATGCTGAATCTTAAGCCGCAGGAAATAATCGATGGGCGAATGCCCCGTAGCTTGCTTAAATAACTGAGAGTAATGAGGGACAGACAGTCGCGCGTGTGCCGCCAGTTCCTTCAGGGTGATTCCATTCTCCAGGTGCTCCAACATATATTGAACGGATTGTTCGGCCGCGCGTTTGCTGCTCACAATCCCACCATCTGTTCCTGTCGTCTCCGGTCCATAAGCGAGCATACCAAGCATATAACCGATAATCTGGGAGGCATACGTCATCGTCTGCATGGAGTAACCCGTCTCTAACGCGCCGTAACATTCATGGAACAGCTCAAGCCATTTTTGAGCCTTGGCCGGTGGCATGGTATTAATATGATGAGTTAACAAGGGTTCTATGTAGGATAAAGCGTGTTCCCCGCGCAGATGAATCCAGAAGATGCTCCATGGTTCAGCTGCGTTGGCTCCGTACACATGAGGAACATGTGCAGGCAATATAACGAGGTTTCCCGGGCGGACATCATATGTCTTGCTGCCATCCATCGTATACCAGCCTGTGCCTTGGACACAGTACATCAGAATGTGTGATTCACAACCATCGGGACGGTCACGGTAATGATGCTCCGCTTCGTGAAAGTAACCGATATCGGTAACGTATAATCCGGACGTGACCGGATAAGCTGCGGTTTCTTGCAGCAGGGAGTCCGGAAGCACAATGAGTTTTTGCATACGAAATCCGTCAGATTTACGCTGTAGGGGTGGTCTGTTGTTAGGTCTCATACTTTGTATTATGGTGAGAGGCGATAAGGGAGTCAATGACAGATATGAGAGCGCTCACCGGAGGTGTTCTCGATTTAGAAAGCCACGTTACAGGAAGTGAAGCAGTTGCCCGTAAATTGGGTAAGTACATACCAGTGGGAAGAATCAGAACAGTGAATATACAGGATAAGGGAGAGATTAGATATGGAACCAGTCACAACTCAGGAAACACTTTTCTATACAGGTACGTATGCGTCAGCGGATGAACCCGGAATATACCTATGTGCGTTGAATGCGGATACAGGAGAGATGCGAATCGTCAATCACATGGATGGTGTGGATAATCCGTCTTATCTGGCGCTAAGCCCAGATGGAAACTGTCTGTATGTGGTGAGTGAGACGGACGAGGGAGAGGTGTTGGTCTATCGAAGAGATGCGGCAACGAGTGAGCTGCACCTGATGGATCGAAAACAGACCAGAGGGGCTTCTCCATGTTATGTGTCTGTCTCCACGGATGGTCAGTGGGTGTTCTCATCCAACTATAGCAGCGGCAGTGTCAATGTATTCCCGGTTGGTGATCAGGGGACGCTTGGTGAGATGAGTGCATGGGTGGAGCACACGGGAAGTGGAATCAACGAAGAACGCCAGGAAGGGCCGCATGCACACTCCATTCAACCAGATCCGTCCGGACAGTATGCTGTCGTATGTGACCTCGGTCTGGATCAGATCATTGTGTATCGGTTGGAAGAGGGACGTCTGGTTACCCATCGTGAGATGGATCAGCCACCAGGCGCAGGGCCAAGGCATCTTGTGTTCCATCCCAACTCGAAGTGGGCATATGTAATCAACGAATTGGACAACACGGTTACGGCATTCCTGTACGATGAGCGCAGAGGAGAGTTCACTACGGTGCAGCACATTTCCACACTTCCAGAAGGGCACAAAGGAGAGGGGACGGCTGCAGACATCCGTGTATCTCCATGTGGACGTTTCCTATATGCATCCAATCGGGGAGATGACAGCATCGTGCTCTATCATATTGATCAGGAGAGCGGTGAGTTGGAAGCCGTAGAGTGGACGTCCACGATTGGGCAGACACCGCGTAACTTTAATATTTTGCCTGGTGGGATTCTGGTTGTGGCGAATCAGGACAGCAATAACCTCGTAGGTTTCCAGATCAGTGAAGAAGACGGACGCCTGACGCATAACGGGTTCAAGCTGGAACTGCCTCGTCCGGTATGCATTGCGCCTGTGGTATAAAAGTTGTAATACGGTGAAGTAAACGTGGAATATTACATCTGAAAAGTGGCCTATAAGCTGTGAAATCATGGAGAAACACATGGTTTTACAGCTTTTTTAATCTTTTTATACGAGTAATTTGAAAATGGTGGATATTATAACATTTTTTATTGACCCTCGTTCGAACGTTCATTATGATCAGAATATAGGGTGATAAAACCTAAAATCTGGATGTTACACGAAGGGTGGTGCTTTCCTTGGAACCTGCAAATTCAATTCGGGAGCAATTAACCCAGTTTATCGATAAGAACAGTATGACGCTCTCCCGATTCTCGGAAGTATCTGGAATTAATACAGGCACAGTTAGTCGTATTCTACATGGGAATCGTCCCATATCCGTGAGTCAGTTGATTGCTATATCATCAGGAATGGGCGTGGCAGCGGATCATTTTTTTACCGACTATGTGGAAGAATGTTTTGCGTATTCCGTATCCATGCGGCGGATCAGACCGTTTATTCTCCGAAGTGCGGAGTTGAATCGGCTGGACTGCATTGAACAGATTCTTTATCGGCTACTGGACGACCTGGATTATGCGACAGAACTATTTGAGATGGCTGAACAATTATTTGAACAAAATCAGCGGTCTGCGGCGGCATTGTTATATAAGAGTGTGAGTGAAGTTGAGAAATATCAGCATTCTGAACGGCTTGCGATGTGTCAGTATCGAATGTTTTTAATTGGACAAGGAGAGAACCTGGAGGGAAATCTAAGGAAGGCTATCTTGTTCGAGCCCTATGTGGATCGACTGGATGAGGGATACCAACTGGAAGCCTTCAAAGATCTAATTCATGCTTTTGGCTCGGTAAATAAATGGAACGAGGTTAAAGATTTTGCTGACAAGATGTTACAGTTAGCCAAAATTCAATATGATACAATTAACATTTCGGAACGACAAAATCAGGAGTGGAAACTAACAGAGCGGCCACTTTACTTTTATATACTATATGCTTGGTTGATTCAGTCGACGGTATTTGAGGAGCAGGGAGACTATACCAAAGCATTGGAACTTGTTGAGCTTTATGCAAGTGGACAGAGCTGGGTGCGGGAGGACGATGATGAGTCTCGACGTGTGCTGAAGCAATTCGAAGAATGGGCAACGGCTAATAAGTATCTCTATCAGATGTTATCTGGAGATATAAATGTTGTTAACGAATATGCGAATTACATCACACAATATCCGGATGAGATATTTTTGGCATTACGTTACATCATCCAGGCAGCGAATAAGTTTAACTGGAATATTGATGATATTTTAGAGCGTTTCTCGGATTACATTCCTTTACGTACATACAAGACAGAATTTGGACAATACAATTCTTCAATGATGGATCAAAATTATGCAAAACTTCTAGGGGAATTGGCGATATACTATTTAAACCACAATCGCGATGTTGCAATAAGTCGAATTTTAGAAGGATTGAACTTCTCTATCCAAAAAAATAATGATCTCAATTTCATTAAATATGTAATGGCTTTTCTTGAAAAAAGCTTTAGTAGTGAAAATTTTGAAGACAAGGAAAAGCTTAAATTACTAATTAATGAAATGCAGCGAATTAATGCTTAATAGAAGTACTTCAGTTCTGAATCTATTTAGCATATTTAGCATTATGATTAAACTGTAATATACTTAACGCAGTCGAAGGAAAAATCCTTTGGCTTTTTTCCTTTACCACCATCCAATTACTAAATTAGACCTATAGATGGAATTATATGTTTAATTTAAAATGAATATATTAAAGCGCTTACATAAAAAGATGGCGCTACAAGGGCATCGGGCTTACCAATACAATTGGGGAGGCAATTGTTTATGGGGAATCGATCATCATTGTGGAAGCGCACATTACGTACAGCCGGAGTATCCCTGCTGAGTTCCGCGTTACTGGTCACTTCGCTTGGCTTGGGCAACACGCAAGTAACACATGCAGCGGGAGCAAGGCAGATGGAATATCTGGATCGCGGTGTGGTGGCTGTGAAGACCGGGACAGGTGTGTTTGTCAGTTGGCGGCTTCTGGGAACGGAAGGATCGAATGTATCGTTTAACGTATATCGGGATGGAACCAAGGTGAACGCTACGCCCATAACAAACAGCACCAACCTTCAGGATGCAAGCGGGACAAGCAGTTCCAAATATACGGTTCGCGCTGTAGTCAGTGGAGCGGAGCAGGCTGCTTCAGCGGCAGCAAGCGTATGGGGCAATAACTATCTATCTGTACCGCTCAGTGTACCCGCAGGTGGGACAACGCCCGATGGAGTAGCCTACACCTACAGTGCCAACGATGCCAGTGCAGGTGACTTGGATGGTGATGGTGAGTATGAATTGATTGTGAAGTGGGACCCCTCCAACTCCAAGGATAACTCCCAGAGTGGTTATACCGGGGAAGTATTTATCGATGCCTACAAATTAAATGGAACACGCCTCTGGCGAATTAGTATGGGCAAAAATATCCGTGCCGGCGCTCACTACACCCAGTTCATGGTGTATGATCTCGACGGTGATGGCAAAGCCGAGGTTGCGATGAAAACAGCCGATGGCACCAAGGATGGCACTGGCGTGGTCATCGGTGATGCAAGCAAGGATTACCGCAATTCCAGCGGTTATGTATTATCTGGCCCCGAATTCCTGACGGTTTTCAATGGGCAGACCGGCAAAGCACTCTCCACGGTGAACTACGAACCGGCGCGCGGCAATGTGTCCGACTGGGGAGATAACTATGGCAACCGGGTGGACCGATTCCTTGCCGCCATTGCCTATTTGGATGGGGAGCGCCCAAGTCTGGTCATGGCTCGCGGGTATTATACGCGCAGTGTGCTCGTGGCCTATAACTGGCGTAATGGACAGCTGACCAAACAATGGACATTTGATTCCAATACCTCTGGCAATTCAGGTTATGCTGGGCAGGGGAATCATAATCTGAGCGTGGCGGACGTGGATGGGGATGGGAAAGACGAGATCGTCTATGGTGCCATGGCGGTGGATGACAACGGCAAAGGACTGTACACAACAGGACTTCATCATGGCGATGCCATGCATTTGAGTGACCTCGACCCGGACCGCCCTGGACTTGAGGTATTTCAGGTCCATGAGACACCGTCCAATGCCGGCGTTGAATTCCGTGATGCAGGTACAGGTCAGTTAATCTGGGGAGTCAAAACAACGAAGGATATTGGACGCGGCATGGCGGCAGATATTGATCCAAGATATAAAGGCGCCGAAGTATGGGCAGACGGCAGTCTGTACACAGCCAAAGGGCAGAAACTCGGGACAACCCTGCCTTCCTCCACGAATTTTGGGATCTGGTGGGATGGTGATTTGCTCCGTGAACTGTTGGACAGCAACCGAATCGACAAGTGGAATTATGCCAATAGCACAACAGTGAACCTGCTCACTGCATCCGGCGTTTCTTCCAATAACGGAACCAAGTCTACGCCGAATCTGCAGGCCGATCTGTTCGGGGACTGGAGAGAGGAAGTCGTGTGGCGGACGAATGACAGTTCGGCGCTGCGGATCTATACCACAACAGCAGTTACGGACAAACGCATCTATACGCTGATGCATGATCCGGTGTACCGTCTTGGTGTCGCTTGGCAAAATGTAGCCTACAATCAACCGCCACACACCGGTTTTTATCTGGGAGAAGGCATGAGCACACCACCGGTACCCAATATCCGGTATGCGGGCAGATGAGGAATGGACAAGGTGTGGCCGTCCAATTCCGTTTATGTTCACAATAGCCAGCGAAGCATGGGATTCGCTGAAGGGAACAACGGAAGCTGGTTCGTTGTTCCTCTTTTTTGCCAATAGCCCAGAAATACGGTAAAAATCGGAAAAAACGTTTGACAGGTATATAGACTGCCTTTATTATACGTATATAACTTACTAAACAGGTAGGAATAATAAAAATGAATCTGTTTTCATTGTGAAAACGGTCATTTTACAGACAGATGCAACCATGCAACCTGAACAGAATAACGTTCTCACCGTATAGACGGAGGAACACCGCAGCGCATCCTTTTCAGATGGAGCATGCACGGCCTTAAGCCGGCATGACTTTATGGGGAGAAGTGCGCGGGGGTTCCTCCGTCTTCTTGTTTTTTTACGGGGCGTTCGATCCTGTTCAGCCGGCCTGAGGTAGTCATGCAGATCTATATCGGGGGAGTGTTATTCATGAAAAAGAGAATTCATAAGGGTATTTTGGTTGGTCTGGCACTGGTATTAACAGGAGTTCTGGCAGCATGCGGATCGGATAGCGGCGGATCCAGTGCGGCAGGAACATCGGGGGGAGCGGAAGGCGGCACAGAAGGGTCCAAGGCCATCGAACTGCTGAATGTTTCCTACGATCCAACGCGGGAACTCTATGAGCAATATAACAAAGCGTTTGCGGCGCATTGGTTGAAAGAGAAAGGCCAGGAAGTGACCATCAAGCAGTCCCATGGGGGATCGGGTAAACAGAGTCGTTCTGTTATTGACGGATTGGATGCAGACGTGGTGACGCTGGCATTGGGATACGATATTGATGCGATTGAAGATAAAGGTCTGATTAACGAGGGTTGGCAGGACAAATACGAGCATAACAGCTCTCCATATACCTCTACGATTGTATTCCTTGTACGTAAAGGCAATCCAAAAGGCATCAAGGACTGGGATGATCTGATCAAAGGCGATACCCAAGTCATCACACCCAATCCCAAAACGTCCGGCGGGGCGCGCTGGAACTATCTGGCGGCATGGGGATATGCCCTTAAGCATAATAACAATGATGAAGAGAAAGCGAAGGAATTCGTTGGTGAATTGTTCAAACATGCGCCTGTGCTGGATTCGGGTGCTCGCGGATCTACGACAACTTTTGTTGAACGTGGCATTGGGGATGTGCTTCTTGCTTGGGAAAATGAAGCTTTCCTATCGGTAAAAGAGTTGGGTCCGGACAAATTCGATATTGTCGTGCCATCGGTTAGTATCTTGGCCGAACCACCGGTTGCGATTGTGGACAAAAATGCAGACAAAAAAGGAAGCCGCGACGTGGCGGATGCCTATCTGAAATATTTGTACAGTGAAGAAGGACAGACGATTGCCGCAGAAAATTATTACCGCCCAACGCTGGACAGCGTGGAGGAAAAATTCAAAGATCAGTTCCCGGCACTTGAGCTGTTCACGTTGAAAGATGTATTCGGTACATGGCGGGATACTCAGGCCAAACATTTTAATGACGGCGGTATCTTCGACCAGATCTATGTTCCAGGCAGCTAAGTTTGCTCTGTTCAATGAACACCCGATCAATCGCGCTGTGAGCGGCCAACCAGCCTTACCGGCTGAAGGCAGAGAGGATGAACGTGCATGAGCAAGGTGGTTGTGGCGCGGAGACGCACATTGCCGGGATTTGGATTAACGATGGGTTACAGTGTGTTCTACCTGAGCCTGGTTGTACTTATTCCACTGGCTGCGCTGTTGTTTAACTCCACAGGGCTGACGTGGGCAACCATGATTGAGGTTGCGACCAATCCCAGGGTACTGGCTTCCTTCCAGGTCAGCTTCCTGACCGCAGGTGCAGCGGCGCTGATTGATCTCATGCTGGGGTTACTCCTGGCATGGGTGCTTGTTCGGTATGAATTTCCGGGCAAAAGGCTCTTCGATGCGGTCATTGATCTGCCTTTTGCCTTGCCGACAGCGGTAGCAGGGGTTGCTCTTACGGCGATCTATGCCGGCAATGGCTGGATTGGTCAGTTTGTAGAACCTTTGGGCATCAAGCTCGCCTATTCACAGGCCGGGATTACACTGGCGCTGATGTTTATCGGAATTCCGTTTGTAGTTCGCACGGTGCAACCGGTGTTGGAGGAGTTGGAGGCTGAGGTGGAAGAGGCGGCTGCCACACTGGGGGCAGGAAGATGGCGGATATTCCGCACGATTCTGTTGCCAGATCTGATTCCACCGTTGCTGACGGGTTTTGCGCTGGCTTTTGCCCGGGGCATTGGCGAATATGGCTCGGTTGTATTTATCTCAGGCAATATGCCGATGAAAACGGAGATTGCTCCCTTGCTGATCATGGCCAAGCTGGAGCAGTTCGATTATGCAGGCGCTACAGCTGTAGCTTTGCTGTTGCTTCTGGTTTCTTTCATCCTGCTGCTGATCATTAATTCCTTGCAACGTTGGAGCCGGAAGGCGGGCAGAGCATGACGATGAAGCATGATGGAATATGGATATTAAAAGACGTCACTCACCCAAACCAAAGGAGGTGCAGCATATGGCGGGTTCTGTCCCACTAAGCCCTGTTCCACCCGTAAAGACCGGGCGTGGAACTAACCGTGCAACAACGGAAGCTCCATGGGTCAAATGGTTGTTGATTGGACTGGCAAGCCTGGTACTCATATGGCTGCTTATTTTGCCACTGGCCATTGTGCTCATGGAGGCGTTGAAGCAGGGCTGGGGTGTATACATCGCGGCTCTTACGGAGCCGGATGCCATGTCTGCACTGAAACTCACGTTATTGGTTGCGGCGATTACCGTACCGCTGAATACGATATTTGGTGTGGCTGCTGCATGGGTCATTACCAAGTTCCAATTCAAGGGCAAGGGACTCATGATCACCCTGATTGATCTTCCCTTTTCCATCTCGCCTGTGGTGGGCGGGTTGATCTTTGTATTGGTCTTTGGTTCAAATGGGTGGTTTGGGCCGTGGCTGTCCGAACATGATATCAAAATCATTTTTGCGCTGCCAGGCATTGTCATTGCAACGTTGTTTATTACCTTCCCCTTTGTAGCCAGGGAGTTGATCCCACTAATGGAGGACCAGGGAACCCGGGAAGAAGAAGCAGCGGTTACGCTGGGTGCTTCCGGGTGGCGAATCTTCTGGAGTGTAACCTTGCCCAACATCAAATGGGGGCTGCTGTACGGCATTATTCTGTGTAATGCTCGTGCTATGGGTGAGTTCGGAGCCGTATCTGTGGTGTCCGGACATATCCGCGGGGAGACCAATACGTTACCACTTCATGTGGAGATTTTGTATAACGAATATCAATTCTCGGCTTCGTTTGCCGTAGCATCTCTGCTCCTGATTCTGGCTCTCGCCACGTTGCTGCTCAAGAGCTGGCTTGGATACAAAGCCGTTTCAGAAAAGTGATGATGAGAAGAAGAAAATACAGATTGACAGCTACTGGAAGCCCTGCTAATGTATAAACCAAGTATATAGGTTGGATAAGAATGATTTATAAATCCGTTGGATGACAGCGTACTTAGGAATATGGCGGGCAATAGCCCGAGAAGAGGAGGCGGCTCTATGGCTAAGCCGTTAAAAGTGGATGAGGTATGGTTGGACCGAATTGCCGGACAGCTGAATGACATGGAGTTTGGTTCTTTGCATATCGTGGTGCACGAAGGTCAGATTGTGCAGATGGAGCGGACCGAACGCAAGCGTTTTGAAAACACGCCCTCAGGCAGCGCCTCCAAATCCGGAAGCACGGCACGAAGCAGTTCAGCCCGTTCACTACGCGGATCAAATGCGAGTGCGAAGGGATAGAGAGTGACGTGGCGTGAGGAAAGCGAGGATGGGTGCATAGGAACACACACACGTATACTTTCCAGAAACTCATGGGAAATGTATGTTCCATATCGTCCCACCTATTGCGCGTGACTCGTCTCCTTATGCTCGTTATACCAATGATTCGCTTCAAGCAGCACCTGTTGCCCACCTGCATCCATGAATTCTTCCACAAAAGTATCGAAATACCCCACAGGCTGATCGCCAGTGATGACGGAGATGTACGCTCTGTCTCTCATGCGAATCAATTCAGATGAATATTGAATCAGGGCAGGGGTTGCAACCTCCAGGCGATTATAGATACCATTCTCCGTCAACCCTGCAGATGCAGCCCACTGTTCACGTTTATCCGAGGGTGTACCTGGAACCGTCATGCCGATGCTTGAGCCGATCATATTAATATAATTCTCCATTCTGTTGTATGGGTAAAGTAAATGGAACGAGTTTGAATCTTCATCACTCCAATTCCAGTGTTTTCCTGGAAGGCCATACTCCATTTTGATCTGCTCCTTCGGATCGGGGTTGGCACTTACATAATCGAGTATCTCCAAAATTTTCTCCAGTTTTCCCGGCTCCTTCGCAGCCTCAGCACCTATAGCAATAAAATTCATCAGCAGATTGTTCCCTTTTGAACCGCTATGTCCTTCAGGACCAATAACAGGAGAACCAAATACAACCTCTGCAGTTGCGTTCTTCTGTAACAGCTCATTAACATTGAACGAGGCTCCCACAGGGGTTTCTTGGCCATTTTCATTAAGGACACTGTAGTCTCCCTCTTGATTCCAATGATAATAGTTGCCCATCGAGGTCATCCCAATTTTTCCATTAATAAAAGTATGGGATAGATGTTTATAGCCGCCTTTATTTTCGCCGGTTATAAACTCAGGGTCGATAATCCCGTCCCGATACCATTTTTGCATATAAGTCAGGGCTTTTTTCATTTCAGGCTGCAAAGCGCCGATCACAAGTTGGTTGTTTTTTTCATTAAAATATAGCTGCTCGGTGAAAACGGACTGTCCAAAGGCACCAAACACGACATTTAAGCCCTCTCTGGATAGGCCATACGTATCTTGTTTACCATTTCCGTCCGGATCATCTTTGGCAAAAGCATACATAACCGTTTCAAATTCATCTAATGTCTTTGGCACCTCCAGACCAAGCTGCTTAAGCCAGTCCTCTCGGTATACAACAGGGGTTCGATAGATGTTGGTCTGATTAATGGCCGGAATTCCATATAAGGAGCCGTTTATTTTTCCGTACTCTAGGTAACGTGAATCATAATCGCGAATTCGCTGTACGATATTTGGCGCATATTGTTCAAGGACTTCCGGGGAGATTTCCGCTAAGACCCCTTGCATTTGATACTTAAGCAGATCATGCGGTTGTCTGATCCGGAACAGATCCGGTATTTTCCCTTGAGCAAGCTCCAGGTCCAACAGTTCCTCGTACCGCTTGTTCTCAAGATTCCACACCTGCAGATCGACATCAAACCGATCCTCAATATATGCAATCATCTCCGCGTCTTCAGGAACAGGGATATTTTGATGCATGGTCCAGGATATCGTATACTGTGGTGCTGTATCTTTCTCAGCGCTTGCTAGATGGTGCTGCTGTTGCACTTGTGCTGTTTCTCTCCCTAAAAAGGTACACCCACTTGTAAATACGAGAAGGAGAAGCATTGCGTAACATAGACATAGCTTTCTTGAAAGGTTAAGGTTCATAGCAGCTCCTTTCCTAATTTTAATTCTATATAGGTTCAATCAAATAATATTTACACGGACACTCCGATGACAGAACAACCTTCCGATCGCTGTTATTCCCAGATTTCTTTTGATCCCTCTTCTAAAGGGGGGAAATCCGGGAATAAAGGCGAACGCTTCGCTTCTTCAGGTTCTTTCTGTCCTCTCCGTTTTTGTGTAAATGTTAAATTCAACCTATATAGACCCCTGTTCCATTAGACTGCGCATGAAGTTTTTTGGCGTACAGCCGTGAATTTCTTTGAACTTTTTAATGAAATAAGCAGGGGTACGGTAACCGACCGTACTTGCGACCTGCTCAACCGTAATTTCACGCTGTGTCATCAGTTCCCGTGCGCGTTCCATTCTCTGATTCGTAACATATTCGGAATAAACAATCCCGGTTTCTTCCTTGAACAGTTTACTGAGATATTTAGGGCTGATGAATACTTGCTCTGAGACATGATCCAGCGTGAGATCGCCCGATAAGTGCTCTTGAATATAGGCTTTGACAGCCGAGATGGTATCCACACTTCGTACCTCACTTCGCTTCTCCATCTGCATCACAAATTCGGTCACGAGATGAATCATCCATTCCGAATAGCGGTTGATATTGTAGAACAATGAAAATTGCTTGTACAAATTCAATGAACTCGCCTCGGCAGGCTGCCAACGTACCTGATTAATACATTCAGCGTAAATAGATACCGTTTTTAATAAGATGATCCGACTGTATTCGGCTGAATAGGGGCCTTCCTTTATTGTCGCGACCAATTCCTGAATGGCCTGAACCGAACCTTGCACATCCCGAGTCTGCAATTTCTTCTCAAAGTTTACGAGGTATGACTCCGGGATCTCCAGACTGCTGGCTTCCCTGTTCAGAAGATCAAGATCCTGAATGGCAGACTGCTCGGGGAAGAAGTAGCTGTATCGAATCAGGGTATTCGCCTGATGATAGCTTGTGTGAATCTTCGTGAAGTGTTCTACCCATCCGCCTAACGATAGTACAAATTCCAGACCAAATCTGCTGCTCGCCTCAGCGTGAATAAAGTCTACAATGTGATCAGAGAGCGGTTCTTCGGGTTGGTTGGTACAGATGATTACTGCTATTTTGTGATCCTGCAATTCCTCTGCCAGCAGTTGAGTTCCATCCATTTCTGCGATCTCCAGTTGCTGGATCATCGTATACAACGTATGCTGCAACTGTCGTGGCTGCAGATCCTTCCACTTCTCATTGACGGGGTCAATGACGATGCAACGGAAGCGAGAGTAGGCCATTGAAATGTGAACAGACTGGAGCTGTTCCGTAAGTTCCTCGGGTGTAAATCGGTTATTTAACATATTGAGCATAATACTATGCTTAATCATTTTGTGATTGGCCTGTAAGGTTTCTTCAAGACTATCAACTTTATTGGACAGACTGTTAAACGTTGTATCAATGAACCGATATTCGTCCTGCTTTAAGCTGGTTGGGCTATCCATCCGGCTTTTGATGTTATTCATGATTCGTTTAAGAGGACTATAGTTGGCCCTAGTAAAGATGGACGACATCGCTATTCCAACCGCAACAGCCAATAAACCGAGAAGAACCGAAATCTCCTTCAAGCTATCCAATTTATAATAGAAGCTTTCATTAGGTGTGGTGGTGTAGATTCTCCATGCATTTCCTTTAAATTGATCTTGGGTAACGACATGAGAGTCATAGTTAAATACAGGTGTGAAGCTCTCATCTGAAGTATGAAAGGTGAGCAGCGACTGCGTCAGATTCTCCTCCGTGGAGCTGCCTATTAACGTTTTGTCCGCGGCAGATATGACAGTTCCGTCCTGATCGATGATTAATGTATTTGCATAGTCAGCAGGGAGCATATTTTTAATGATCTGACTGATCGCTGATTCTTTGATATCAATCGCAATCATGGCCTTACTGTCTTGTCCAGACGATTGAAACGGGTAACTATGGACATAGGAAATTAGAGGACTCATCTTGCCTTGTTCCCGTGATTCGATATAAATATCCTGAGGCACCATGCGAGTCTTCATCCATAGGGAGCTTTCTGGAGTCTCTTTCATCGCAGCAATCCAATCCGTCGTATGATCCACACTCGAAGGCGTGTCTTCATAGAGCAATAGCCCATATACAGATGAGACAATGAAGTGGTTCTTCGTATCGTACACATGAATAGCTTCAATGAGATCGGAATAATTTTGCACCATATTTTTGAGGGACTGTTCGATGTCCAGGATTTTGCTATGGTTTCCTTTTAAGCTATCTAAATCGATACTTGCTGCATTACCGAGTGCCAGGGACAGATAGACCTGATTCACCTTCTGGATCACGGAGCTCTCAATATAATTGACAGTGCTTTTCAGCGAAAGTTGATTATTGATTCGAATCTCTTTGCTGTATTGATGGGAGAAGAAGAGGTATAGAATGGAGCCGAAAAGAAGCGCAATGACAAGAACGACAGCAAGGTAGGAAAGAACCATCTTGGATCTTACAGATTGAAATGGCTTATGCATTCTTTTTCCCCCTTCATGTCTCTTTTCTAAACAACTTCATCATTATATAGCAGGCCGAGGACTAGAAATCATGTTGATCGAAATTTAACAAACTCCCACTCCATAATTTACTTTCAGTTAATAAAGCGTTTACAAAAGTAGGTATTTTAATTGACAAGTGTAGTATCTAATTCTATTTTTCTTGGCATATAAGCTCCGGAACGTACGATTTTGATATAAAACGGAATTTGTTCTATAGATGCGAAACGCTCCCTAATGCTACAGTAACGGCAGATCAGACATCTGTATAGAGTCTTTCTTACTCATTTGCAGATGCAGAAGCAAAAAAATAATTTACCATAACAGGAGCGTGTATTTGCAAGCCATGAGAAAACCACTTAAAAAGTCACTGGCATTACTTCTAATGTTGTCTATGGTAGGTCCGACATTTGCAGAGAAGAGTTTTGCAGCCGATCAGAAGATTCAGTTCTCTGATATTAAGGGACATTGGGCGGAAGCAAATATTCAAGCATGGGGTGATGAAGGATTAATTCGAGGTTACCTGGATCATTCATTTAAACCAAATACGTATATTACCAGAGCAGAATTTATGAATTTGGTAAACGGTGCTTTTGGATATTCCGGACAAGCTAAAATTACCTTTAACGATGTGTCTGAGAGTGCATGGTATTACGAAGCCATTTCTATTGCAAATGCGAATGGATATATAGATGGATACACCGATGGCACAATGAAGCCGCAAGATCCGATCACCCGTCAAGAAGCAGCTAAAGTGATCGCTGGCATTTTGAATCTGGAGTTAAATGAAACAGCAGCAAATGTATTTAGCGATTCATCGTCTATTGCGGCGTGGAGCAAGGGCGCTGTAGGTGGAGCGGCAGCAGCGAAAATTATCTCCGGTTATGCAGATGGAAGCTTCAAACCGCTTAATTCCATTACTCGTGCCGAAGCCGTGTCTGCGCTCGTTAAAGCTGTGGAAACAGATGCTACTACAGCTGCCAAACCAGCTAAGCCAAAAGGAACGGCAACCGTACTGAATGTTAATCCCCCGTCAGATGAAGCTCGGTTATCCGCCGTGAAGCATGGAGCCAATGCCGGAGACGACACCTTAAAAAATATTGCGGAAACCAATCCGTTTATTGATATTTTGGACGGTTTTGATCAAGTATGGTCCATGAACCAAGCGGATTGGAGAGATGGAACAGCGGCGACTAAAATTGGAGCTGATGGAAAGAATGCAAAGTATGGAGATGGACCGACTCCATACTATGACGGCTTTAAGAATGATCCAACCGTAGCTGTCGCTGATCAGAAAACATATGCAAATGAAGAGATCCGAAACAAAGCAACTTGGGAAGCCAATATCAAATACGTAGAAAAGGTCACGCAAAATCGCACAGGTGAAGAGACATTGGCAGCCTATTATGATGACCAAAGAGATAAGATCTATAGCGTGATGGAGGGCTTTGGTCCGTTGGCTAACACGTATGTAGATATCATCAAGCCGAAGACAAACGTCGAACGAACAGTAGACGAGATGAATGTGGTATTAACCGAAGAAACAGTGGAAGATGAAAGCCAAGGCATTGGAGATTGGGATGAAAAAACGGAGCTTTCAGACTTGGTTAATTTGGTTGATCTGGTTCGATTCAAAATTCCAGCCTCATCTAATCCCTCTAAATATTTCTACTCTTCCCCTAGACCGTGGAGAATGAATTCCAATGGAGAAGTGAAAGAAGTTGTTGACAGCAAAGGACTGCCTGTATGGGAAACCTTGGGCGAAGGTGAGAAAAAAGAAGTACCTTTGGCTTCAGGCGGAACCAAGTCAACAGGAGAAAAACATTACCAGCAATACGAAACCAACGTTAAGCTTATTCCTGCGTTAACGTATGTCAAACGAATCGCTGAGGATGGAAGAGGAAAAGATGGCGGATTTCCGAGTGGACATACCAGTGCAGCTTACTTGTCCGTATTTCCTTTGGCATACGCTACACCAGAACGATTCACTGAATTGTTAACGAGAGCAGCTCAGTTGGGCGAGAATCGAATCGTAACGGGGATGCACTCACCGCTTGATGTTATAGGAGGAAGAATACAATCCACAGCCATGGCTGCATATGCACTTAATCAGGCTGAGAATAAAGATGTGTTAGAGAAAGGTTATGAGAATGCAGGAGAAGTATTTGGAGCTGCAGCCAAGGAAAAAAATATGAGTCTGTATGAGTATGCACATACCGTAACAGAGGATTACACGTTCAAGAGTGCTTACGATGAACACAAATGGGAAGATCACGATGCCAATAAAGCCTTCTATAGAGAAAAGATGACTTACGGTCTACCACAAACAGGAACCAAAGGTTTGGCTCCCGTTGTACCGCAAGGAGCAGAAGCCCTGTTAGAAACACGTCAACCGTATTTAACAGATGAGCAACGCAGACAAGTATTGTATACAACATCCATTGACTCTGGATATCCTGTACTGGATGAATCCAAGGGCTGGGGTAGAATTGATCTGGTCACGGCAGCGGATGGGTACGGTGCATTCTTGAACAATGTAACTGTGGATATGGACGCTTCCAAAGGGCGCTTCAATGCACAAGACTGGTGGAGAAATGATATCACCGGTAGTGGAATGCTTACGAAAAAGGGAACAGGAAGCCTTACATTGACAGGGAAAAATAGCTACACTGGCGGAACATTGTTGCAAGCAGGAACGCTGGTAGCTGAATCTGCAACTGCTTTTGGTACAGGTGATCTGTATGTAGAAAATGGAACAGTTGTCGTCGATGTCGACGGAGCACTCAACTTAAATAGAAACTTTACCATGGATAACGGTACGTTGGAATTGGTAGTGGCTGACAACAACAGTCAGCTGAATGTTGGCAGAAAGCTCTATATTGATGGAGGAAACCTGAAGCTGGACTTGTCCAACTATAAGATTGAAGGTTCTAAAGATATTACGTTAATCACGGCTAATGGAATTACAGGTGAATTCGACAGTGTAACGGCAGATGGTTATGACGTGAGTGTCACGTACGAAAATGGCCGCGTCATTGCACATGTTGTAGCCAAATAAGTGAAGTAATTATGCATGATATAAAGTGAACTAAAGAATGTCACACATGCGACTCCGATGACAGAATAACTTTCCGATCACTGTTATGCCAGATTCTTTCCTTCTTCAAAGGAAAAAATCCGGGGATAAGCATATGCTTTCGATGGAGCTTTCTTTCCGAAAGGCTTTAGGCGTAGCGAATGCTTTCGAAGTAATTTTCTTACAGAAAACTTGTAGCTTCGCTTCTTCACGTTATTTCTGCCCTCTCCGTTTTTGTGTAGTTATTAAAGTTCGTTTTATATCGTTCAATTCTTCGCAAGAAAAGATTATAGAAAAGGGCTTAAACTACAATGTAGTTTAAGCCCTTTTTGCGTACAGACTTGCAGAATTTAGTGCGTTCTTTCAGAACCTACTGAAAGCCGAGGCGCCCTGAACAGGTCCGGAGTATGTAAGCGTACTGCACATTGGATGTTTAAGCAGGGGATCAGGATGCCGCGCGGCTTCCCTATTTTCCTCTACTAATGAGAATTTTCGCTTCGTACGAGAGGGACACGAGGTTGTCCTCTCAGTGCGCTTGGAACAGAGCATGAGCAGGGAGTGAGCGCTAACAAATCTGAGGCATCTTATTTATGGATTTGAAGCACCCGCAGAAATCTAAGGAATCTGAGACAAATTATATCGAAATGTACGGCGTTATAGAGCGTTTTTATCGAGCGATTTCGGGAAATAACGTGTCTGAGGTTCTTTACAATTTTGAAAGAGGCTGTAGAGGTAATATAAGACGTCCTGTGTTCCTTAGAAAATCGACTGGCTATTCAATAGGAACAGCCAGACGGGAGCTCGATAATTTTGGGACACAACATCCATCATCGTATAATGCCGAGTAAGGAGACACGACCTGATCTGTGAAAATCCAGCCGAAGGAGGGCCAAGTCTCGTATCATCGAGGTAGGTATCTAAGTTTAATCATACGGAAGCGGCTGGATGCGTAGGTTATTCGTCGGTGTTGGTACCAGATGTACGACGTGTATTCCCTTCCATCTCCGTAGAGACTTGCTTCGTTGGTTCCAGATCCGTATGTCCTGCATAGGGGCGATCACTTCGAGAGCGTGTCCCAGTCAACCCGAAACCCGAAGTGAATATAATCAGCTGTAGTCCCAGTGCGTAGGGCGCAGCAACAAGTCCAATCAGATGGAGCAAGGAGCATAGCGCGATCAGCAAGGAGAGCATTTTGGTTACTGTACGTGACCTATCCCGTCGTGGGCTGGCCCAGAGCAGGTAACCATATACTATGGTGATCATCAGGGAAATTGCCCGAAGCCATGGCAAGACGCTGTCCCATGAGTCCACAGGCACGTCCAACATCCGCTGACGAAATACCAGATCTGTAACCAGAAACCCTGTAGCCGCCAGTGCGGCTGGTTCGGCTACAGGCCGAAGGATGGTCCAGACCGCTGTGCCCCAATGATCTGCATGAGTATCCCGGTTGAGTTCATCCGATAATACGGTGCATTCCCGTTCCAGTGCTCTGTGCATCAGTCCAAGTCGGGCAGGATCATGATCCTTAATACAGTCACGGATCTGGTCCTGTAGCTGAGGGGATAGGTAAGATGCAGCTTTGCAGGCTAACATTGCTGTTATCAGATCATCGTGTTCGTGTTCCGATCGTTCATAATTCCGATTTTCCTGGATGGTAAGTTGTCCCAAGAGGGCTGTACTTATGTATAATGTATCTCGTATCCTTTGCATTCGCCTTTCGTGGCTGCGGCGAACTTCAGTGGCAGACCATATGTATATCCCCAGAAGCAAAGCCATGACTCCAAACAGCACAGCCACAGTGCCTGGGCGCGATGTTAGATCTTCAATCCAACGTTGAAACACACTTGTTCCTCCTTTGCACCAACTTCACGTATCATGAAACACGCTTCACATAAGCTTTCTCTCACTATTACACAGGAAGTAGATGAATTCAAGCAGAAAGGGGCACAATTCATGGATCATGTGAGTATTGAACACACACCACCCGCAGCTGTGGAGTATCTTGCCTTACGGCAGGTTTCGGGTCTTAGCCCGATGAGCAGGGAAGGGGCGGAGATTGGATTACCGAATAGCCTGTTTGCCGTATGTCTGCGAGAAGAGGATATGCTGATAGGCATGGGGCGAGTGATTGGAGATGGAGGTTGTTTCTTTCAGGTCGTCGATATTGCTGTACACCCGGATGTTCAGGGCATGGGGTATGGAAAACTGATCATGAGCGAGATTATGAATTATCTGCGTAAAGCAGTACCTGCCCGTGGTTTGGTCAGTCTGCTGGCGGATGTTCCGGCTGATCAACTTTATGCTCAATTTGGATTTGAATACACCAGCCCAAAATCGGAGGGTATGTGGTGGAGGCAGGGAGACTAGTGAACTAGTTAAATAACATATTCGGCGAACCTTTGGATATATCCAAAGGTTTTTTGCTTTACAACCATTTATTTACATGTATAATGTAAATAAAATCCAATTTACGATTTACAAATTACGATATACGGTTGCACTCGTGAAGAATGGAGGAAATGAATATGTACAATGACCAGAAAGCTCAGTTTAACCAGATGGTGGAACGATCTGTGGAGCAGGCGAACAAAAACCTTTCAGGAGCCAAGGGAGTTGTTTCCGTTCGATTAAGTCAGGAAGAGATTGATATCATTGATCAGCTTGTATTTCTTGAATTAGCCAAAAACCGTTCTGATGCGACTGCAATGTTGATTAGGGAAGGCATACGAACCCATCAGACCTTATTGGACGAGATACGCGAGTATACGGCTGAACTTGAACGGGTAAAAGCCAAGATACAACAGACCATTCGAGATTCAGGTTTGGTTACACGTCTGCATCGTATTAGTGATGATGAATCTGTTATGTACGAGGGAGAGGCGCGTGAAAAAGATGAAAAATGAAATTCGCGGCGACAGCTATCGGGCGGTTTTGCGCCTTCCTTCTTTTGTTGTGCTTCTTGTTGGTAGATTGATTTCTGGCGCAGGGCAGATTTTATTTTCCATGGCGACGATGTGGTATATCCTCCAATTAACGGAGTCGGCACTTGCTGCCGCACTGATTCCGATGTTGCCGTACTTGATCTATGCATTTTTGGGCATTCCTTTGGCTACGATCAGTGATCGCCTGCCGAAAAAGCAACTTTTGATCTGGACAGATATATTGCGCGCAGGCGTAGCTTGCATATTGGCTCTTTTGTTCATGACAGGATCCATGCTTCCGTGGCATATATACGCAGCCAATCTGCTCATTGCAATCCTTGGTTTTTTGTTCAATCCGGCAACCCAGACAGTCATCCCCGCTATTTTGCCAGAACCTGCAAAACAATTAGCTCCAGCCAATGCACTACTGAACTCTTCCTCCAAAACGATTGAATTGCTTGGATACGCCTTGGGGGGCATATTGATCGCGCTCATCTCCGTTCAGTCCATCCTGTTCATCTATGCCGTTACATTTCTGCTATCCGCCATATCCATTTTCTTTATCCGCATCCCTGTAACCAAAGTTGTGAAACAAAAAGGAATCTCCGGTTTTGTTAAAGATAGCATGCAGGGAATTACATTCCTGTTTTCCCGTAAAATTTTGGCCTGCTGCATTATCTTTGGAGCCATAATCAATTTTGCGGGTGCGCCGTTGCATATTTTCACGCCGATTTTTGCCAATATGGTGCTCCAGGCCGGACCACAAGGCTACGGTCTGCTTCAGTCAGCCTTTGCCGCTGGCAGTATTGCGGGCTCTCTGCTCAGTGGTAAATATGCCAAACGACTCTCGCTCGCTCACTGGTTTTTGATCAGTTATCTCATCTCAGGCACAAGTTTGCTGCTCATGCCGATGTTTCCTAACCTGTATATCGCGATTGCGTGTTCATTTTTGTTGATGATGGGACTTGCTCTTGTGAATGTACCATTGGTTACTTCCATTCTTTTATCCACCCCGGAAGAAAAGAGAGGACGTGTCATGAACAGTATGGGTGTTTTGATGAGTGGCATTAGTAATCCGCTTGGGTTGTTACTGGGAGGGTGGTTCATTGAAACGTACAACCCTTCATGGGTGTACATGGGGATTGGTACATTTGTTATTTGTATGGGCATGGCAAGCCTATTTGTCCGACCTTTCCGTGAAGAACGGAGCAAGCGTACCCGGCAACAAACGACCTCTATGTAGTCTGGAATTTGATGTCATATTGCGCCTCTTTTTAGCCCGAGGAATCAATAATTTGACATGATCAGGCGAAATAAATGGGTTTAATAAATAATTTATGTAAAATAATTCAATTAAAAAGAAGGAATATCAAATTTTATGTAGAATTTGGTTTATAAGAGGGGGAGACAAATGGGAGGTAATATATCATGGAAAACAAGGAAATTTTATCTGTACAGGATTTGATGGCACTAGAGGTTGAAGAGGATAACAACATGTTTGAGGAAACAAGCTTGTGTACAGTGTGCAGCTGGACTAGCTCACAAACAATCGTTGTCGAGAGCTAGGAACTTCTTTATACGCTCTATTCACTGAATCATTTGAAAGATAAGTCTTTGATTTTCGCGCATTACTAAAATAATTGTACCTCCCCCTCTTATTTTATTCAAAAAGGAGTGATTCTCATTGAAATTCGCAAGCGTAACCCCCAAGAAGGACGCCTTTGAGAACGCTTTGGAACATATAATCCGGGAACTTCCCCAATCCATCCAATGGTCGAATGACGGCCATTGGATTTGTTTTAGACCGGAAGAATTAAGGCTTCCCGCACAGGGCTGGAAAATTCATCTGTCTGTTATCCCTGTGGAAGGAGCTGAATTGCTGCGACGCATTGCACCTGTTCTCACAGAAAATGATGTGCAATGGAAAGTAGTAAGCAGCGGGCTGAAACTGATTGAAACATCTAACGGTTCTATACCTCTCCCTCAGACGGGGAAGTGTGTCACCATCTATGCACAAGACGAAGAGCGATTCTTGAAGTTACTTGAGCTAATGCATTCATGTACTAGTGATCTGAAAGGACCCGCTATTCCGACAGATCGGGCATACCTCGATAGCCAGTGTGTATTTTATCGATATGGTGCATTCACTGATCGTTTCTATTACGACCGTTATTCGGGTGCAAAAGTGTATGCCATCCAGAATCCAGAAGGTAAGCTGGAGGAGGATCGAAGAACACCTGGCAGGTATAAACCGGAGTGGGTGAGTGAACCTGAGGAATTAATGCGGATTCAGGTGATGGAGAAGAATCGGGCTGATTCTCGTTATTCCGATTCCAATAACAATGAGTTTGGTATACGAAATATTCGTGTGAGACGTGTACTTAAGAAGTCCGGTAAGGGAGGAGTATTTCTCATCTCTGGCACATCCTATGAACAGGCTGTCATGAAAGAAGCGGTCTACCGCATGCGTGTAGACGGTGGTGGGCGCTCTGCTCATAACTATTTGGACAATGAATATCGCGTGCTTGATCTGATGAAGGATACGGGAGTTACCCCAAGGCCGCTTGATCTGTTTAGTACTGAAAATAACCGCTATCTGATCCTGGAGTATTTTGAAAGCATCAGCTTGCGTGAATATATCCATCGCAGACATGTAGCCGCAGATTACAACCGGGCGGATATGCATCGGATGGGTATACATATTCTCAATATGGTGCAGCAATGTCACGATAAAGGAATTGTGATCAATGATCTGACGCCCAACAATATTGTTGTGCTGACGGACGGAAGTGTACGCCTGATTGATCTTGAACTGGCTTATGTCAGAAGTGATGAGGGTCAGGCCGATCCATTGACCGGTCATACTCCGGGCTATGTGCCACGGGGACGTGAGCACAGCAGGCGCTCCAGTTATGCGGATGATCTGTATGCACTGGGAGGTGTCTTCTATTACATGGCTTCATCCATCGACCCCTATCTGAAATACCAGCAATCCCATCTGGAAGCTGCACAGGCTTATCTGAATCATCAGAGTAATACACAGCTTCGTGGCTTGGGGAGTCTGGGCATCGAGATCATGTCTGGCGGACATGTGGAGTTATCAGAAATTCGTGAAACACTGGTTTTATTGCTGGAACAACAAGAGGTCAATTCAGGAGGAAGCAGGGATGTAATAGAGAAGGATGAATGCAATATGGAGCCAGAAGAAGTACTCCGTCAGGCCGAGCGTATGGTAAACACACTGTATACTTCTCTTGATTTTAATAGCCCCTTGCAACTGTTCCCGGAAAACAGCATGAGCAAGATGTTTCATCCGGCGAATTTCAACTTTGGCTGGACAGGGATGATCTTTGGTTTTAATCAGCTTGGTCAGATTACACAAAACAGACAATACCATCAATATGCACGTGAAGTGTTGGAATGGATTTTGACGAATCACCCTTATGTTCCAGATGAGACACCTGTAGCATTATACTTTGGATATGGCGCTGTTCCCTGGGCAATGGCAGAGACGGCTGAACGAATAAATGATCCATCGTTGCTTCGACGTGCAGAGGATCTGGCATTGGAAATCACCCGGCATGAGCCAGTACAGACCAATATTAGTCATGGAGCGGCGGGGTTGGGATTGATGCTGCTTGAAATATACCGTATTGGCGGCCGCCCTGAACTTCTGGCAAGAGCAGAGGAACTGGGTGTTTATATTTTGGAACAGGAAGAGCAGACAGATGAATCATTGAGTTTGTGGAAAGTGAAAGATAAATCGGACAAAAAAGGCCATCATTCCCTTGGATTCTCTCATGGCATCGCAGGCATCGGATATTATTTGCTTGCCTTGGCGGAGCGTACAGGTAAGGAAGCGTACTATTCTGCTGTGAAGCGAATTGTAGATACACTCGATCGTACGAGTCATGGAGGACAGAATGGCGTGAGCCTGTGGCCTGCATCGCCGGAAAAACCGGATACACTCTGGGTACACTGGTGTAATGGATCGGCGGGTATTGGTCGATTTCTAATGGCAGCGGCTGATATTTTACAAGATCCCCTCTGTACCAGACTTGGACTTCAAGCAGCGGATGCAGTGGCACAGGCAACGGTATTTGCTTCTTTTGGGCAGTGTCACGGAATTGCAGGTAATGGAGATTTTCTGCTCTTGGCTAACCGCAAGTTCCCAGGCAGATATGAAACCAAACTGGTGGAGTATACACAGAGCTTGTATGTATTGCGAAGTGATCCACAGGAAGACATATGGATGTGGCCTCTGGAGGACATGGAGTCTTTCTCCCCGGATTATATGACCGGTTATATGGGGATCTATACATTCCTGCTACGCCGTTTTTATCCGTCTGTTGCATCCGAACCACTGGTTTATTCAGGTTTCGATTATAACAGGGAGGGGAAAGCGTATGATGCTAACATCCATATCTGATATCCTGCCGCAATGCCAGCAAGAATCGGGGAAGACGGGTGATCGCTATTATGCAGTTGAACCTGGAAACGACGAAACCCTGTCTTCGTTCATGGTAATTGATCAGGGTGAAGGGCAGTATACATTGGATTTATGGAGTGAAGCACATTCCAATCTTTATTGGGAAGATCGGATGTCATCCGTTTTGGATAAAATCACATGGTCCTCTCTATATGCAACTGCTCCTGCCTCATTTCCGTGGGAGAAGCTTGGATACCGGGCGGACGTTCTTGCACATCGGTATCGATTTTTCGGCAAGTTGAAGGACATTCCCGTGCCGGCTATGCCTAATGAAGACGCGGTTTGGATGTCTGCGGAGGGGCAGGTGGATTCCCTTGCACACTTGCTCCAGGCCAGTGATCCTACCTGTCCAGGTTGGGAAGCTGCTCGTCAAGCTATCGGGGATATTTATCAGGGTGTATATGGCAAGCTGCTGAAAGGTTCCGGGCTTGTTGAACTGGAGGGAAGTAAGATCGGGGGCTGCCTGTTAAGCGATGAGTTTGGGAGTGTACTCCTTGCTCATATATTCACAATACCAGAAGCGAAACGTCAAGGATGGGCCCGATGGCTTGCTGCATATGGCCTCCATCGATGCAGTTCAGATCCGAATCAGTGGATTAAAGCATCACTTGATGCAAACAACCGGGGTAGTTATCAATTGATGACGGCACTGAATTTACAACAGGTGCCTGAACTTATACACGTATGCCGAATCACGAAAGAGAGTGAACTTTCATGATGCCTGTCTCACTGGAAAGTACGGATTATCATGATCTGAGAAGTAAATGGTTTCGTGTGAGTCATGAACCTGGATTGTTTGTCGTTGAAGGGACATCAGATGCGGTGAAGCATGAAATTCACAAACTGAGAACGCATTGGCAGGATAAGGCTATACAAATTGCGGTTGGTGATTCGTATGCTACTCTTCCGCTGATCTATCAACTAAATCCATTTCAGCCAATAGATGATCTTGTGGCATGTAAAAATGCGTTATTGAGATTCCAAAGATCAGGGTGGACGCCTGGTAATCGGAAATGGGTTCTGGTTGAAGTATCTTCCTACCTTCACCCTGCGGATCTGGGAGCCATCCACTATATCCTGTATCGACAGAAATTAAGGGGAGTAAGTGTAGTGCTTTTTTTTCATCGATATCCAACCATGGCGAGTCATCCTGAGGACATCCCCAAACTTCCGGTATCTATTGTCAGGGATACGCCTGATCAGACCCGACGTTTGTTGGAAGAACATCTACAAATGGTAAACAAGGATAAAGGGAAGGAAAAAGAGGCAGCATTGGCGCTCTACAATAGGCTGGCCTGGGTTTTGTTATCCAAATCGGCTGATCCGGCCCGCTACAGGTCCTGTTTTCATTTTTTCGACCATAATTCGTTATTTCAACGGTTGTCGGCAACACAGCAGGCAGTACTCTGGTTTGAGTTGGGTCAGCTGTTGACCAAAAACGGGAAGCATTATACCGAAGCACGACACTGTTATTCGAAAGCTCGTGAAATCATTGCCCATGATGAACTAACTGAAACGTATCGTACTGGGAAATGGGCTGCACTTGATAATGGTGAAGCATTAATTGAGATGCAGGAGGGCAATGTAGAACGCGCAATTACGTTGGAGCAACAGGCGGGCCAGCGTATACGCCAGCTTCCTGATGGACCCGATAAACAAGTTTTTCAGATTCAGACACTACTAAACATTGCGGGCTTGCAGCTCCGAGCGGGTCACTATGCAGAGGCAGGTAAGACGTTGCTGGCTGCGGAGAAGTTATGTGTTGATGCGTATGTAGATTGGCTGGGGCATGTACTGCAATTAAAAATGGTACTGCATCAACAGCTTGGTGAGCAGGAGCAGGAATACGAACTATTGATTCAATTGTTACGCATGAAGACAAACACTATCCATTCGAAACTGCTTGGTCGTGCCGTGGAAATCGCTGGCGCGCTGATTACTCAAGGATTAGAGGAACGGGCATCCCGGGTGTACCGTCTATTGATGATGGGGTTGCCGGTTGCCAGTCTGCCACAGATCAGATTGATTCGGGAAACATTAGGCAGACTGGGGACCCTTACGCCCCTAGATGCATATACGCAGGACCAGTATATTGATAAACTGGAATCGCAATTGGAGGGATGGGAGCAGTTAAAGAGCTGGAATGAGAGGAGGAAATCCGGTTGGGCTATCCATTCCTGACACGAATGAGTGTGAATAAGGAACGAACGAGTATGCTCTTGGGCTATGATGACAATACATGCGAATGGTGCAGTCTTGATGATACAGGCCGCATGAATAGCCGGCAGAGCCTTTCTGAACATGAGACAGGGTCAGATCAGCACACGCAGCATATTCAGTTTATGGGCAGGAACCGTGTTCTGGTGATTACACAGGACAAGTCGGGGAAATGGCTTCATATATACGAGAATGAGAAGCAAGCAATTCTGGTTCAGAGTCTATTTGTGAAGTTTCCATTTCCTGTGATGCAGGCTGCTTGGCAAGAGGAGCAATTAATTCTGCTATTTTCCATTAGACATCGTTCAGGAGCTGTCCGTATAGGTCTCTACGATCCCGAGAAGGATGAGGCGCGATGGGTTACTCCTGATCTGGACAACCCGCAATTTGTATTCTGGTCTGCATCAACACGAGAGGTTGGTGTAAACGTTGGTGGATTCGGAAGAGTGTACTCATATTCCGAAGATATCCTTTCATCATCCGAAATACCCTATACGGAGTATGCCTACCCTGTGATGGATAAGCAGGGGGATCTGATAGCCGTTTCTATTCCTGTGGAAGGTGGCTTCCAGCCCGGATGGATCAGGCAGGGAGAGGATCGGGTGCATGAATGTTCCAGGGATAGCCAACCCTTCTCTGAACTGATTAGAATGCAGCTCGATCCACATCAACAGCTAGTTCTCTGCGAAGGGATAACCTGCGGCAGGTGGCAATATGTTCTATATACATTGGACAGAGAGAAGAGGTATGAGCTGTATGATTATCCAGGAATCTTGACACAGGCTGTGCTCAGCAGGGACAGGCAGGGATTGATCGGAAAATATGAATCTATCATACGTCCTCCGGTGCCGGGGATATACATGTTTTCGGAACAAACGCGTACGATTACCCATTTCCCGGTTGAGCGAGATGAGAGGATTGGCAACCATCCTGACAAGGGACCTGATGTAATCTATGGATGGGTTCGTTATGGACATGACAAGATTCCGTACATGGACATACACCCGGAGGGCGCAGAACAGGTGGTCATCTATCTTCATGGCGGGCCTCATAATTGCCTGTTTGACAGCTTTAGTCCGGTCATCAGCGGATTATATCAGGCAGGAGTGCGGGTCATCGGGCTAAACTATCCCGGCAGTTCAGGATTCGGCATGGATTACAGGATGCGCATTCAGAATGATTGGGGCGGCGTGGATGCAGATGTCATCCAATTCATGCGGGAGCAGATGTTAACTTCCTATTCAAAAGTATCTCTCTATGGGGTGAGCTATGGGGCTTATCTGGCATTGCTGGTAGCAGGTAAAAGTCCGGCGCTATGGAGTACTGTGGTTGCCTGTGCACCGTTTACGGATCTGGAAGGACTGTACGCAGGCGGAGGAGCGAAGCTGAGATCATTCTTGGAAACTGAAATCGGTGAGCTTTTGCATGATCCATCTGCCCTGCGGGATAGAAGCCCAATAGCTTATGTATCCGGACTCAGTGAGGTGGATATTCAACTCATTCATGGTCAGGCTGATCAACTATGTCCCGTAGAACAGACGGAGAGGTTATATCTGGACATCATGGAAAACAAGCAAATGTCTGGAGCTGTAGGCAGGATTGAGCTTCATATTGTACAGGATATGGCGCATGAGGTTTATTCGGAGCGAATCTGGGCGCAGAAGGCTGTTGATTTTCTAACCTGCAGTAGAGTATCCACGTAAGATAAATACGTGATGTTGAAGCCGCAAATGCGGCTTTTTTGGCGATATTTAAGGTAATGATATGGAAAGGAAAAGCGGTAGGGGAAGTGTTGATCGTGGTCTGGTGCGTAGCTTGAGAGGTTAAGCGAATGAACATTAACGTTTACAAGATGTCACATCCGGTTTAAGATGGCGTGAGCCGTTTAAGGTATATAACAATAGGATTAAGTATTAAAATAACGGTAAGTTGACAAGATGATATCTACAGAAAAGAGGGAATTCATATGAAAGTAGCCATTTTTGGAGCAACCGGAGCGATTGGCAAGATGATACTGTGGGAGCTGATGGATCGTGGGCATGAAGTGACAGCGGTGGTGCGTGACCCTTCGAAGGTTGAGATGATTCATGAGCGTTTGCGTGTAGAACAGGGAGATCTGCTTAACCCGGATCAGGTGGCTGATTTTGCAGCGGGTCAAGAAGTGGTTGTGAGTGCATATGGACCGAAGTTCGGTGGAGAAGAAGAGATGCTGGAAGTGACACGTTCGTTAATCGAGGGTGTGCGCCGGGCAAAAGCAGGACGTCTGGTTGTAGTTGGTGGAGCGGGAAGTTTGCTAACCGATTCCGGTGATATGCTGATGGATACGCCGGGATTCCCGGAAGAAGTCAAACCGCTGGCGAAAGCACATGCAGATGCATATGAACTGATTGAAGCATCGGGTATTCACTGGACCTACATGAGCCCTGCTGCAACAATCACAACAGGACGTCGGACAGGCCAGTTCCGAGTGGGGATGAACCGTGTGATTACGGATGATATCGGGGAAAGCTCGATTTCGGTTGGCGATTTTGCAGCGGCTTTGGTGGATGAACTGGACGATCCGCAATTTATCCAAGCGCGGTTTACGGTAGGTTATTAAGCGTAGACAGGCTTTGGAATGGATGATTTAATCTGAAGGTCTCGTACACGGGAGCGATAGATTTTTTGATGATGTATCGAGTGGATCGTGGTAACTGGATGAGGTAAAGGTCAAGGTAGCGATACACATATAGGATACAGCGTTTAGGTGCGAAGTTGCTGCTTTTAGGTATGAGATGAGCTTGTCACGGGGAGGGATGAACGTTGTTTATCGTAACCGCTGAACAGATGAGAGCTGTGGACGAGCATACCATTCATCAGCTCGGTATTCCGGCAGCAAGTCTAATGGAGAATGCAGGCCGCGCCATAGCCGAGGAAGTGATCAAGCTGTGCCGAGAAGGGCAGGCAGAAGGTTGGCTTGCGGATTCAGGGCAGCTTGGCTATAGCAGCAAGACAGATGCGAGGCGGGCACACACCGGGCCCGGCGATCGGCAAGGTTATGGTGGCGACATCATCGCCGATCCGGCGCTGGTGATGGAGCGCCCGGGAGATCAGCAGTGGTACATGCTGATCGGCAAGGGTAATAATGGCGGCGATGGGCTGGTGGCCGCGCGCCATTTGGTTGAAGCGGGGCTTGGCGTGACACTGGTCTACGCCGATGCCCCTGATGCACTGCGGGGCGAAGCCGCAGTGCAACGGGATGCCGTCGCGAAGCTTGGCATCCCTGCTCTTGTCCACGGGCGCGAAGCTGTGGACTTCAGCCGGTGCACAGGCATCGTGGATGCGCTGCTGGGCACCGGGTCACGGGGGGCGCCGCGGGGAGCTTACGCGGCGCTGATTGAGGCGGCGAACGACAGCGGCAAGCCGGTCGTGTCCGCCGATGTGCCAAGCGGGCTGGACGCCGACACCGGAGAGGTGTACGAGCCCTGCATTCAAGCCCGGGTGACCGTATGTCTCGCGCTGCTTAAGCGCGGGCTGGTGCAGTACCCGGGCGCTTCTGCCGCGGGGCGCATTGTGGTGCGCGCCATCGGCATTCCCGCGCGGCTTGCGCCAGAGCATGGCCCCTCGGTCCGTCTGCTGACGGACGAGGTGCTGCGCGATGCGCTGCGCGTGGACACAGGCCGTCTCCGGGCACCGGACGGCCACAAGGGCACCTACGGCCACGTACTGTTGGCCGCAGGAAGTCTGCCGATGAGCGGCGCTGGCCTGCTCTCGGCCAAGGCCGCGCTGCGCGCAGGCTGCGGGCTCGCTACATGGGCGCTGCCCGCGGCACTGCTGCCGCATGTCATCGGCACCGTGCCCGAGCTCATGCTCGCTGCCGCCTCCGATGGCGACAGCGGCGAATGGAACGCGGCTTCCGTCGACGCCGTGCTGCGTCTCGCGGAGAGCCGCGACGTGCTCGCGACCGGCCCCGGCCTCGGCCGCTTCAAGGGCGACACAGACTGGCTGCGCCGTCTGTGGCAACATACGGATCGCCCGCTCGTCATCGACGCGGACGCCCTCAACATGCTGGCAGACGCTGGCCCACATGGGCCTCGCGACTGGGGCCAGCGAAGTGCGGCGACAATCCTGACGCCGCACCCTGGCGAGATGGGTCGACTGCTGGGCATGTCGACCCAAGAGGTGCAGCGTGACCGCATTGGACACGCTGCAAAATACGCCCGCGAGCAGGGCGTGACCCTTGTGCTCAAGGGAGCACGAACGGTCATCGCAACGCCAACCGGCGAGGCGTACATCAACACCACCGGGCACGCCGGCATGGCGACTGGCGGTGCCGGAGACGTATTGACCGGCATCATCGCCGGTCTGCTTGCCCAAGGGCTCAGCGTGGAGCAAGCCGCCGCGTTCGGCGTATATCTCCACGGACAGGCCGCCGAACGCGCAGCACTGCTGCGCGGTGACCCGTCGTCCCTACTGGCCGGAGACATCATCGACGCACTGTGAGGATAGGGCAGGTGTGGGACTAGCTCATGGTTTTGGGTTACTGTCTATGACTAATCATTTCTAAACTGCAAGTGACCCATCGTCCCTGCTGGCGGAGACATCATCGATGCACTGTGAGGATGGGACAGGTGTGGGACAAGCTCGCGGTTTCGGGTTGCTGCCTATGCCGATTCGTTTTCAAGCTGCAAGTGCCCATCGTCCCTGCTGGCCGGAGACATCATCGACGCACTGTGAGGTTGGGACAGGTGTGGGATAAGCTCACGGTTTTGGGTTACTGCCTATGCCGATTCATTTTCAAACTGCATGTGATCCAACGAACCAGCGCACCAGCGCATCAAAAGTAGATGAGTGCACGTTGTCCATTGCTCAATGCCCGATGCCCATTGTCCATTGCCAGTACTCAATGCTCACTACCCAGTGCCCAGTGCCCAGTGCCCAGTGCCCAGTGCCCTAACGAACCTGATACACCTTATACCACGGTTTACATCGAGGAGCAAAAGCTAACGAACCTCATCCACGTTATTTCTGTGTATTTCGGATAAAACACCTGAAAAACCGGACTAAATTAGAGAATAGAGTGCCTGAGATTCGTTAGATTTTATAATATGCAATTAATGGTCCAATAAGGTTTGCTCAGTTCGTTAAACGTTTGGATATGAAACGCTGCTGCCTTGTTATCTATATAAGTTGAACTAAAGAATATTTACACTGGACACTCCGGTGACAGAACAACCTTCCGATCGCTGTTATCCCCAGTTTTTTTATAAATTAGGAAATCCGGGATAGCGTATGCTTCCGAAGCAGCTTTCTTTCAAAAAGCTTTTAGGCGAAGCGTATGCTTCCGAGGCGGCTTTCTTTCAAAAAGCTCTTAGGCGAAGCATATGCTCCCGATGCAGCTTCTTTCAGACAACTTTTAGCTCCGCTTCTTCAGGTTCTTTCTGTCCTCTCCGTTTCGTGTAAATGTTTAGTTCAATTAATACTTTCATATCTTTGAAACGAATTAATTTTTTAGATGAAACGACAACGATTAGTTACTGAAAAGGGGAACCCTGTCATGGTTCATGACGGAGGCTCCCCTTTATTTGTTAGTTTGTATGTTCACGGTACCTGATCCTGGCTCGCCCATAACCTGCCCATAACTTGCCTATAATCTGTATCTAACCTGCATCTAGCCTGTAACTAAACGACATCCGAACTACGCCCGGTCCGAATTCTCCCGGCACCCTGCTTACAGCCGGAATCGCAGCAATTCCTGATGCATCTCTGCACTAATATCACGCAATGACTTCACCTTGATACTTGCATCAGCGAAGGAACGTTGTTGTTCCGACGTGGAGGCGGTGATCTCTTCACTGCTGGCAGCCGACTGCTCGGTGATGGCACTGATATTTTCAATGGCCTGTTGCACCTGTGTACTAAGTTCATTGGAGTGTTGCATGTCCTCAGCAAGCTGATGGATGCCCGTACTAATGCGCTCCACACTTTCACGAATAGCAGAGAAAGATTCGCGAGTCTGTCCAGTGGCTTGTTCCTGTTCGCCGAATAATTGCATGCTCTGTGCTACAGAGTTCTTCACCTTGTCCATGGAGGTTGTGATCTCGCCCACAGCCGCATAGATATGTTTGACCGATTGCGCAGATTGTTCGGCGAGTTTGTTCACCTCGCCCGCAACAACAGCGAAGCCACGTCCGGCTTCTCCAGCGCGAGCAGCCTCTATGGAGGCATTTAACGAGAGCATGGTTGTTTGTTTGGCAATCTCCGATACATATGCCGTCATCGTAGTGATGCGCTCCGCGCTTTCTTCCAGTTCCCGCACCGTTTGTTCCACCTCGGCCATCGCCATACGATTCACTTCGGCCAAGCGGAGTTGCTCTGCTACAGCCTTATTACCTTCCTCAACGGTAGTTAATACTTCACGACCATCGATCACCGATTGGGAAGTGGACTCCAGATTGCTATTGAAGGTAGACTGCATTTTATCCACAACCATCACCGTCTCACTCAGATCCTCGGCAATCTTTTGACTGCCAATCGAGAGTTCCTCCGTGGTACGGGATACTTGCTGCACAATCGCTTGAGCTGTATCATTGCCACGGTCAATGTCTTGGGCCATCAGATCGACACGGTGACCCGCTGCACCAATGGATTGAATAATGCCGCGAATATTATGAGTCATGATACCGAAGGAGCGACTCAGGTCAGCGAGTTCATCTTTGCCTCGAGCTTCTGGCAATTGTCCGGTAAGGTCACCGTCTGCAATTTGTCCTGCCGCGACTTTGAGCGTACGAATACGCCGAGCGATTTGGCGTGAAGTATACATATTAAACAGCATCACGGCGACGAGCAATACGATGGCTCCACCGAGAGCGACTTGCCACGTTTGCTGGATATCACGCTCCAAATCAACAGTATATTGATCATAACGATCCCGAGTCATCTCATCTAACGAATAGATATCATTCTGTATGCCCCGAACCCGAGTGCTGTAACGTTTCGCTTCCGCACTGTTCATCGCACTCATTGCTTCGGTGGCTCCCTGGTTGAGAGCTTGTAATTTTGTCTCGATGGATTGAATAAGTTGTAACTGCTGATCTGTTTCGAGCAAGCCGTCCGTAAGTTCCTGAATCATCGTTTGACCTTCATCCAGCAAGCGAAGTACGGCGTCCTGGTTTCCTGCTGTCATGGAGAACGAGTAGACATCCAGCGCCTGCTGGGTCTGAATCTGATTGGCGTTCAGTTCACTCACCTTGAGCATGGCTGGTACCAGATTTTGATTTTTGGCATTCATGTTGAGCAATTGCATGATGATATAAGCGACTAGCACAAGGCATAGAAGTAGTGAAATTAGAGCATTAAGTATCAGTTTTCCCTGTAGTTTCATGTGCGTACCTCCTCGTATCCGATGGGTTATTGATCAAGCGTAATTTTGATTTGACCGGAAGAGATCTTTGCCTTCAGATCTTCGAAGGTTTGCTGTTGTTCATCACTGAGCGTGATATTATGTAGAGCAGTCAGACCCACGGCTTTCTCCGCCAGTCCCTCTACGATTTCCTTTTGAGGGAAGGTATGATTGTTTTTAACAAACGTGTTAACGGCATTGTAGATAGAGACATCCACATTTTTCAGCATGGACGTAAGAATGGCTTTTTCCGCCAAAAAGAATTGATCGGTATCTACACCGATGGCGTATTTCCCTAATTTCTGAATCTCCGTCAGTGCGCCTACGCCTGTGAGACCGGCAGCAACGTAGATCACGTCAGCGCCCTTTTCCTGAATCATCTGTGCAGCCAATTGTTCACCCAGATCGGCATTACCGAAGTCCCCTGCGTAGACGACATCAACGGTTGCATTCGGCTTGACAGCCAGAACACCTTGCTTAAAACCCTGCTCAAAATTACGAAGGACCGGTATCTCTATTCCACCAAGGAAGCCAACATGATCTTCCGTTGAAGCCATAGCGGCAATAACACCTGCCAGATAACTTCCTTCTTCCGCCCGGAATGAAATGGAGGCAATGTTAGGCAGTTCGGACTGACTGTCAATCATGAGGAACTGCTGGTCAGGATATTTGGCTGCAACTTTCTCCATATCCGCTTGGACAGCATCACTCAGGCCGATAATTAGATCGAATTTGACTTCCGCAAACTCTTCAAATGCAGCTTCGGCATTGTCGCCCGGTTCACGATAGTCAAAGACAATGCTTTTCTCATTTCTGGCCTGAACCAGTCCATCAAAAGCAGCATCATTAAAAGAACGGTCACCCAGACCCACTTCCGTAAGCACGATCCCAACCTTTGTTCTTGTGTCTGTTGCCGTTGTTGTATTGTTGGCTGAACATGCCCCCAGGATCAGTACCGTCAGGATCATCATTATGGTGAGACCTAGACCTGCGCGTCTGTTCTTGTTTGTTTTCATGTGTTGGTACCCTCATTTCTGTAGTCGCATTTTTCTGTTTTGCATGGTTCCTTAGCTCAAGGGAATGACGTGTACATGATGACACGTATGGTGAGGATTTCCCTTTATCTATATCGGTCAGAAAGGCACTGTGATTTATGGTATGTAGTGAAAATTTACGAAAAAATAAGTATTTTTCATGAATTACACATTATTTTTACATTTCTCTGGTTAAAAGGGTACATAAATATCTACAGTATGTTGTTTGCTGATGTTATAAGTCGAAAAAAGGCACAAGAGAGATGACATGAATCATCTCTCTTGTGCCATAGAATAGCACCCTATACGGATGATAAGGTGATCATCCTATTATGAAAATGACGCGAGTTTTACCAAGCCGCAATCGAGCCGTCGGCTCGGGTTTCCGTACCCCCGCATAATACGCCATTGTCCGGGTTGCGCCAGATGATCTGACCGCGTCCAAACTGGGATGGATCGAGTGCCACTTGAATATCATGTCCTTTGCGGGCGAGTGCCTGTGCAATGTGCTGAGGGAAACCCGGTTCCACGAGAATTGTTTTGCCCTTCGTCCACTGCCAGCGCGGAGAATCCAAGGCGGCCTGTGGGTTCAGGTGATAATCGATCGTATTCATGACCACCTGCACATGACCTTGCGGCTGCATGAAACCACCCATGACACCGAATGGCCCCACCGCTTCGCTGCCACGGGTGAGGAACCCCGGAATGATCGTGTGATACGTTCGTTTGCCCGGCTCCAGGGCATTTGCATGATTCGGGTCCAGTGAGAAGTTGTGTCCGCGATTCTGCAAAGCAATGCCTGTCCCCGGAACAACCAATCCAGACCCGAAGCCCATGTAGTTACTCTGGATAAAGGAAACCATGTTGCCTTCACCATCAGCCGTAGCCAGATAGACTGTCCCACTTGCTCGTGGATCGCCTGCCTCAGGTGTACGTGCGGTATCACCAATGAGTTTGCGCCGTTCTTCCGCGTATGCCTCGGACAGCAGTTCCTCCACCGTCACGCCCATTTTGCGTTCTTCGGTAATATATTTCTCCCCATCGGCAAATGCCAGCTTCATGGCTTCAAGTTGCTGATGATACGCCAGAACGGATTCTTTCTCGTCAAAATCATATCCTTTCAACAGATTAAGCGCCGCGAGAGCAATCAATCCTTGTCCATTCGGCGGAATCTCCCATACATCATAACCACGATAGGAGACGGAGATGGGATCAACCCACTCAGGCTGGAAAGCCTTCAGATCTTCGCGAGTCAGATAACCACCGTGCTCTGCCATAAAGGAATGAATGCGCTCTGCCAGTTCTCCTTCGTAAAAGTCTCGCGCTTCGCTCTCGCCAATCTGGCGCAAAGTCGCCGCATGATCCGGCGAGCGCCACATCTCTCCAGCTGCGGGAACACGCCCGCCTGGAGCAAATGTCTCAAACCACGCACGCCCTGCCTCCGCATCACCCTGGCGTGCATAGATCTCGGCTGCCCTTGCCCAGTGGCGGGCCAGCCCAGGCGCAAGCGGATAACCTTCCTCCGCATAGCGGATGGCCGGTTCCAGCGCTTCCGCCAGCGTGAGCCGCCCAAAACGGCGGCTCAGCTCAGCCCAACCCGCCGGTGCGCCAGGCACCGTCACCGGAACAACCCCAAGCTTCGGCATCTCCGTATGGCCTGCCGCTTGAAGCGCCTCAATGGATATGCCCTGAGGCGCAGGGCCGCTGGCATTCAGGCCATGCAGTTTGCCCTCGGTCCAGACGAGGGCAAAAGCATCGCCGCCAATGCCATTGGACGTTGGCTCCAGCACCGTGAGTGCTGCCGCAGTTGCAATGGCGGCATCGATGGCATTGCCGCCTTTTTTCAATACATCCAGACCGGCTTGTGCAGCCAGTGGCTGTGACGTGGCGACCAAGCCTTGTTTCGCATACACAGGCACGCGGTAAGAGGGGTACGGTTGGTAGAGTGGATCGAAGTTCATCAGGTTTTTCAGCTCCTTGTCGCTAGATGTCAGGTTCCGGTATAACCGGATCATACTCCTAACCCTCTTCGCAACTGGACAACCGATATCCTGCCACACCTGCCAAATCCAACCTGACATCAGCCTATGTCGTTACCATATCGCCGCCATTGACATGAATGCATTCACCTGTGACGTAGGATGAATCGCGGGAAGCGAGATAAACGTAGGCTGCCGCCAGTTCGTAAGGTTGACCAGCCCGACCCATGGGCGTATCTGTTCCAAATACCTGTACATCCTCAGCCGAGAAACTGGCAGGGATGAGCGGTGTCCAGATGGGTCCCGGGGCGACGGAGTTCACACGGATTCCCTGTGCAGCGAGCGATTGGACGAGTACACGAGTCAGCGATACGACGGCTCCTTTGGTAGAAGAGTAGTCGATTAGTTGGGTGTTGCCTTTATATGCTGTAATGGAAGCCGTATTGATAATGGAGGCACCTCTGCACAGATGGGGGAGAGCGGCCTGAATCAGAAAGAAATAGGCGAACACATTGGTCTGAAAGGTGTGATACAGCTGTTCTTCTGTAATATCAACGATGCTTGGCTGCACATACTGTACGCCATGATTGTTGACTAAAATATCGATCTTCCCGTAGGTTTCCATGGTTGTGCGAATGACGGCTTCACAGTTTTTCTTTAAGCGGAGATCAATCTCGATTAAGAGACAGCGCTGTCCCAGTTCTTCGATCCGTTCACGAGTCCTTTCGGCATCTGTCCGTTCATATAGATAAGCAATGACGATATCGGCACCTTCCTTGGCAAAAGCGATGGCGGCCGCCCGGCCGATTCCACTGTCACCACCCGTAATAATGGCAACTTTACCTTGGAGTTTGCAGCTGCCGATATAGGCAGGATCTTCACTGATCGGTTCAGGCACCATCAGGGTTTCCAGACCGGGTTGCTGGTCCTGATGCTGGGGTGGAAATGCCAGCTTTTGCTCCTTGCATACCGTTTTCTCACCATAAAAAGGATAGACAGGATTCATTCGCTTTACATCCTCCTCGAACGTTCATTGATACGGATAACCTATGCATTCGCCCAGAAGAAGGTGCGAGAGGAGGCAGTAGAGCGGTTGTTTTTTGCGCAGAATATACCATAATAAGGATAGATCCTTAAATCGATGGAGGTGTCAGGAGCCACATGAATATTCAAGGAATTAATCATTTGTGCTTTTCCGTATCCAATCTGGAGCGGGCCATTACCTTTTATGAGCAGGCTCTCGGTGCCCGGATTCAGGTGAAAGGACGCAAACTGGCGTATTTTGAGCTTGCCGGTCTGTGGATTGCCCTGAATCAGGAGGATGTTATTCGCAACTATACGGAACGAACCTATACCCATATTGCATTTACCGTTACAGAAGAGGAGTTCGACGCGTCTGTGCAGCAGCTGCGAGCAGCGGGGGCTGACATTCTTCCCGGAAGGCCAAGAGATCCGCGGGATGCATTATCCGTTTATTTTACTGATCCAGATGGTCATTTGTTTGAACTGCATACAGGTACGATGAAGCAAAGGCTGGATTATTATCGCGAAGACAAAGATCATATGACCTTTTATCAGTGAGTTTCATGTGCAAGTAGAGGTAAATGGTAATTAACGTATTTAAAGTCATTGCAATTATCCGTACAATACATCTTAGGTTCGCTGAAGTGTACACGGTATGTTCGGCTGCCAAACCATATGCACAAGGAGAGATGGACGTGGATAATAAAAGATTCAAGCTTCGGATTGTTGCGAGCGGGTTGTCTATGGCCATTGTCATGTTGTTTTCATTGTACAATGGACATCTTCAAAATTCAGGGGAAGCTCTTCAGTCCCGTGTATCATTGGGCTATTCGTCAGATAAACAAATAACGGTGCACCCGCTTGATCTGAATGATCCTGTTCCTGAATAGTTGTTAGGAGAAGATGGGGGCCGTATTTATTTGATATAGGATTTATAGTCATCATAGTTCATTTTCTGTTCTTGTCCGCTTAGAATTAAAAGTTTGTGGCTAATATCAGCCTCACGATCTGCATGGATGCGTTTAAGCAGATCATAACTCATTCGAAGGAAATAATAGCCTTCATTGGTGTTGTCTTTCTCATAAAATACAATGCCGAGAAGACGATATAGTTTTGCACGGAGCATGCCTTCATCTCGTTGATCCAGCAGTTGAAGAGCTTCCTTGATGGCTGCTTCGGCCAGTAAAGGTTGCCGTTCTTCGAGATAGATTTTACTGATTTCCTCTAATATAGAAGCCTTCTTGTGAGGCAGATTGCGTTTGTCGTAGATATCGGCGCATTCTGACAGCAAGGGAAGGGCTTCTTTTTTTTGTCCCATATGAAGTTGAATGACAGCCAGATTGTGAAGAGCAAGTACATAGGATTTACTATTTGCCTGTTTATATGAATCTACCGATTTTTTGGTCCAGTCATAACTTAATAGCAAGTGTCCGTCCTGTTCGGACATATAATAGGCCTTGCCCAAACCCAGCGTAATTTCGCCATATAACTCCGGTTGCCCGCTCATTTGGGCTTCTTTTTCGGCTTTGAGATAATAATCCAGCCCCTTATCCACGTTACCGAGCCGCAAATGGGTTGTTCCGAGAAAGGTTAACGAACGGATATGTTTATCTTGCAGATGTTTGAGTTTGCTGCTGTACGTATAGGACTGTTCGTAGTATTTACGGGCAGCGTGAAACAGTTCTGCATGAAATGCAGCTCTTCCCATTTCCAGGTAATAGTCGACAATGCGCTCCCGGTCACCTGTTCGGGTGACTGTAAAAGCGGCAGTTTCCCCATCATCCAGAGCCTGGCGGTAATCGCCAAGCCTATTGTGGCTTCGCATGATGAGCAGATAGGCTTCCGTTTGATCCAGTGTATCTTCCGTCAGAGTCAGAACTTTGTGAGCCATACGGATACAGGCAGGATCATTCTGCTCAGCATAGTAGGCTTTGGCTTTGTCCAGGACAGCTTCACCAATATCGGTGTCCGTTGTTGCACTTCCTCCCAAGAAGTACTCCATTGGTGTATTGAGTCTGCGAGCAATGATTTTCAACATACGCTGAGAGGGAACAGCTCTGCCTTTTTCGATGAGGCTGATGTATGAGCGTGTCATATCCTCACCTGCCAGTTGTTTCTGAGACAGTCCAAGTTGCTCCCGGATTTCCCGAATTTTGGGTCCGATCATGATCATTCACCGTCCCTTGAATTAGTTTGTGATTACGTTGTGAAATGTGAGTTGTATATTGAATGCTTGGAATTGGTATTAACAAGGGGTAAGGCGTGCGAGAAATCCATTTACCTCCTTTTACAGTTTAAATCCAAATTGGGAGATTATAGAATGATAGTATCCAAGAAGAAAGGAGGAATAAATCAATGATCATTAAAGCGACTCCCATTACATTGGAACAATTGAAGAACAAAGAGTTGGAAGCAGTACAATCGGAAGTGAACGTGCTGGGCGAAACACGTGAAGTTAGTGCTCGTGCAGTCTCTGCTCGTGCAGTCTCTGCTCGTGCAGTCTCTGCTCGTGCAGTATCTGCCCGTGCAGTAGCAGCTCGCGCTGTATCGGCTCGCGCAGTAGCAGCTCGTGCGGTATCTGCTCGTGCAGTAGCGGCTCGTGCATAATCCCTTGTATCTACTATGGCATTATGGTTAGTCCAATAGATGAGAGCTTCGGATGAAGCTCTCTCCCTATATTGAGAGTGCTCCGTATGATGGGTATAACGAGGTGTCCTAAACCGATGCATATCAAGCAAATATGGTCATACATTCCCAAGTTCTTCGTTCCTGTCCGGGAGTTGAACGAACATCTGGGACTCAAACAAGCTCAGACCAAAGTATTGGAGAAAATTCACGGTCTGAAACAGGTTCCGCAAGACAAAGACGGTGATCTGACTAAGCTGTTAGGACGTGTACTCGCCCAGGTGGTAAACAGTCCGACAGTTGTTCCATCTTCTATCAAGTATATCATTTATTGCCACACAATTCAGGAAAATTTCCCCTTTCCAATGAAGGTATTGCAAGGTCTGAAGCAGGCTTACGGCATGCATCATGCCATTGCATTTTCACTGACACAGCAGAACTGTGCCTCAGGTTTGATTGCGCTGGATGTTGCTGCAACATTGCTGCCCTCTTTGGAAGAGGATGATCATATTTTAATCGTAACAGGTGAAAAAACATTCAGTCCCATTGTACAGCTCATCCCCAATACAACCGTTATGGGCGAAGCTGCGGCCGCCATACTGGTTGGTAAATCCGGCCCGGGAAGCAGGATGGTGGGGCTTACGAACGTAACCCTTGGACAATTCTGCAACGTGCTGACAGGTGATCCCGAGACGCTCAAGGAATTTCAGGAAATCTATACACCCCAGCTCTGTGATGTCATTCACGAGGCAATAGATGGATCGGGCCTGACGTTGGAGGATATCCGTTATATTGTCCCGCACAATGTGAATCTGTCTTCATGGAAAAAGGTTGCTGCACAATTGTCCTATCCATTGGAGCGGGTGTACACATCCAATGTGGGCGAAATCGGGCACTGCTTCTGTTCCGATCCCTATATTAATCTGAAAGAGATTTCAGATCAGGGGCTTTTGCAGAAGGACGACTACTATTTGCTTGTCACGGTTGGGCTGGGAGCAACATTCAGCGTGGCGGTGATGCAGTTCGCAGAAGAACGAGGTGATGAGATTGACCACACTGTTGACCGGATTTTCGAGAAAGCTGAAGCAGGCGCTTACAGGTCATGATGAAGCTGTTTTTGTTTATATAAACAATTTTGAAGTCGAAGAATACTGGAATGAGCAGGGGGTACTGAAGTTGCCTTCCCTGAGTGTTGGTTCGGCTGCTGACGTTGTAAACCGGATGGAAGAGCTGGGGATTTTCCTGGCAGGTGAACAGGATGTCGTATTGCTCAAGGAACTGCCGGATTCCGGATTTATAGGAGATGCACAGGCCATCGGTTTTGGTCGATCACGTTTAATTGCTACTGAATATAATGAACCAGGATTGAACATTACAGCTAACATCCTGCATTGTCAGCGTACGCTGGACAGGCTGCGTGAACTGGCAGATAGACAGGATATACAGGCTTATCTGGTTCCCTTCGGAGCCTCGGATCAGGAAGAAGAACTATCTCAACGCACAGGTATTCCCCTTGCCGTACCACCGGCTGACATTTTCCGCAAAGTCAATGATAAGGGCTACTCCCGAAGGCTTAATGCCGAACTGGGTGTCCGTCAGATTCCTGGCTGTGAGTGTTACTCTCTGGAGGAACTTACGTCCGGATTTGAAGATATGAAATCCGTGTTGGAACAGGGCGGGCGTATTGTCATGAAGGATTCGATGGGCGTCTCGGGCAAGGGAATCACCGTTATTGCAGATGAAGCCCGTTTCCACAAATGCATGAAATTACTGGAGAAACAGGCAAGCAAGAATGGGACAAGAGCTGTGAATTATGTGCTGGAGCAGTGGATAAACAAAACATGTGATCTGAATTACCAGATTTTAATTCATCGGAGTGGTGAGGTTGAATTTCTTGGTGTGAAGGAATCATTGGTCGAACAGGGTGTTCATCAGGGGCATCTCATGCCACCACGTCTCAGCGTTGCGCAGATTGAGGTGATTCGGGATGCGGCATTGCAGATTGGGGCTGCGCTCCATCGGGATGGATATTACGGTGTAGCCGGTATCGATGCCATTCTGGATGAGGACGGAGGTGTGTGGCCTAATCTGGAGATCAATGCAAGGTTTAACATGTCGACGTATCAGACTGAGATCCAGAACCAGTGGATTCCTGAGGGGATGTTAGCTTTGGCCAAAAAATATACACTTCGTTTGAATCACCGCCTGGATTATGGAAAGTTAAGGTCAACACTTGGTCCTCTGTTATTTGATCCGCTGAAGGGCGAGGGGATACTTATCAACAATTTTGCAACGGTCAATGCGGCCTTCAAAGGTGAAGATCGTGTGTTCTCTGGTCGTCTCTATGGTGTCATTATTGCTCATTCGGCTGAGCAGCTACGGGCGACCGATGCTGCGGTTGAAGCCAAGTTATCATTCATAAACGAGGTGAAGTAGATGTCTGGAGATTATCAGATTCAAGGGCTTGCGATTTCGGCCATCGCTGCACAATTCGGTACACCATTATACGTCTATGACGCTGAGGTATTAGAGCGAGTATATGAAGAACTTCGCAGCCTGCTGACTCCAAAGGTGGAATTGTTCTACTCATTAAAGGCTAATCCCAATATTTCAATTGTTCACCTGCTTCAGGGGCTTGGAGCCCAGGCAGAGGTCTGTTCCATGGCCGAATTACATACCGCACTACAGGCGGGTACAAATCCGGAGCGTATAATCTTCCTCGGACCAGGCAAGACCGACGCGGAGATAACCGCATGCATTCGTCATGGCATCTACGCAATCGTCTGTGAATCGTTTCAGGAGCTTAACCGCATTGAAGCCATTGCAGCTGAAGAGGGACGGATTGTCCCCGTGGCACTGAGAATCAATCCTTCTTTTACCGTGAAGGGATCACGGCTCACGATGGGTGGCAAACCACGCCAGTTTGGCATGGATGAGGATACTGTGATGCAGGGACGACAGCAATTGGAACGATGCTCACATGTGGATATTATCGGTCTGCATGTATACATGGGAACCCGTATGCTTGACGTGGAACCTATTGTGGAGAACACACGCCACATTCTGGAGCTTGCCGAACGGTTGGAGGAGCAACTGGGCATTCGGCTGCAGATGGTAGATGTGGGCGGTGGTCTCGGAGTTCCGTATTACGAGGGAGAACAGCCGCTGTCTGTGACTGCCCTGTCTGCACAATTGAACCCTTTGTTCGAACAATTCAAGGAAAAACATCCTGACATCAGACTGTTCATGGAACTGGGAAGGTATCTGGTGGGAACCAGTGGGATGCTGGTTAGCCGAGCCTTATATGTCAAGGAGTCGTATGGAGAGATGTTTGTTGTGACCGATGGTGGTACCAATTGTCATATGGCAGCGGTCGGAATCGGCTCTTATGTGAAGCGCAATTTCCCGATTGCATCTTTGTCACGTTACGGTGAATCCCCGGTTGCAGAGTTTAATATTACCGGCCCTTTGTGTACACCGAATGATGTTATTGGCAAAAAAGTAAACCTGCCTCCCGTTGAACAAGGGGATTTAATTGGTGTATTTCATTCCGGTGCCTACGGCCCTACTGCTTCACCGACCCATTTTCTCAGTCATGGAAGTCCGGCTGAAGTGATGATTAGTGGTGGAGAAGCCCATCTGATTCGGGAAAGGGATACTCCCGAAGATCTACTGGGCAAACAGCGTTTGATCCCTATTTCACATTCCGCAGTAACCAACAGATAAGGAGAGATGATGATCATGACAACCGCAGTATTGCTTGAAGAAATCAAAGGTGCCCTTGCCGAAGTGCTGAATATGGAAGAGAACCACGCTGTTACATGGGATACATCTTTATTTGATGAACTTCATCTGGATTCAACGTCTGTTCTGGAACTATTGATGACGTTGGAAGACCGTATTGAGGGGCTGGAGATCGACCCGGATGAACTGGAACCAGATGTATTTAACACAGTGGGTTCGCTAGCCGTATATATCGAAAAGCAACTCGTTGCTGCCTGATGGCGGCGCCTGTTACCATCCGGGACATGAAGGTCAGGCTGTTTAAGGACAAGCAGCCTCCGTTCGAACATCCGGAGTTGTTAAGATTTCACAGTGATTTGTTGGCGGGGTCCCCCGTGGTACCCCGGTTTCATCTGCTGGAGGGTCGTTATAACAATGCCTATCATGATATGAGTGTACTACTGCTCGAAGAGTCGGGGCTGGATCAGATCATGGGAGACGTGGATGTTCTCCTGCTGGCCTATCATTTTCCCAATATTCGTCCAGATATCTCCATTGTCAACTACCTGATGGACCGTTATCAGGCACGGTTCCTGAGTTTTGCCGTGAACGATATGGGTTTCGGGGCACCGTTCGCTGCACTTCATATGCTCCAGCATTATCTGAACAGCGGCAATTACGATCGGGGAATGCTGCTTGTGCTTGATCAGACGTCTCTTCCCTACGAGACGGAAGGAGTGGGCGAGGTTGTAGAACCCGACACGGGAGCTGTTCTGGTTCTGGATCGGTTGGCAGAAGGCGGTTCGTCCCTTGTTGGTGTGGAAATACAATATGCCGAGAGTTCGATTGCCGAGACAGCAGAATTGCTGCTGGACAGGCTTTGCGTTCAGGTATCCGTTAATCTGGCTCAGATCAGGCTTCTTGTCCATCCGCTGTTGGAGCAGGAAGTGTCCGGTACCGAATGGTTTCATGCTACAGGCTGGCAAGGGAGTTACGATCCTGCCCACTGGAGCGCTGCACCATTCTTTGGTCTGAAGCAACTTCTTGAAGATCGGTGCACAGATGAATACATATGTCTGATGCACCTGGAGCCAGATGACAAGTTTATCTATGCACTTCTCATTCATGCAGGTGGATACGAAGAGCTGTAATCAGGAGGAGGGAATCGTGATGGGACTGGGTATAGTGGATATCGGTGTGTATTTGCCTGATCAGATCGAAGAGCCCGAGGTTATCCTCGAATCCTTGGGACTGGGTAAAGGAGAGCTTCAATTGCTGCGCAAATATCATCGTCTGAACGGTGTTCCCGTTACCCCTCCGGGTCAGCATCTGGATAATTCTATCGTTCGCGCGATTGGACAGCTTGTTGACAGACAATCTTTGCCTGCCATTGACCTTGTGCTCTATGCCCATTCTGGACATGTACAAGCACCAGGGGATTATAGGCCCTTGCAGCGGGCTCTGAGTGAATATGGCCTCGAGCATATCCCCTTTTATAGTATTTCACAGATGAACTGTGCGTCCTCGATAGCCGCTCTTCAATGGCTTGAACGAATCTCCCGTACACAGCCTGATATTCGCAATGTTTTATTGGTATGTGCCGATCAGTTTAATTTCATGCCACCCGACTGGAGATATATTCGAAAGTCTACGATTCTGGGTGACTCGGCTGTTGCCATGCTTCTATCCAGAAACCATGGTCAGCACGTCTTACAGGCTGCTCATGTTCTTCGGGATACGAGGTTCCATACCGGATATTATGCGGAAGTGGAAGAGATGACGTCATTTAACAAGCTGTACGTGGATCATATCATTCGAGGCATGGAAGAGCTGCTGTCAGCAGAGGGCCTGACACTTCATGATGTAGATCATATCTTTCCCCACAACGTCAATTGGACTACATGGAAGGAGTTTTCAAAGCGTACAGGCGTGGATCAAAAACAAATTTACCTGGATAATATCCCGCGGATTGGACATACCTTCTCCACGGATGCGTTCATCAATCTAAGCTCCGGGCTGGAGAATGAATGGGTGCATAAGGGGGAGAGGTCCGTACTGGTCAGCATTGGGCTGGGCAGTTTTTTTGGTTTTGCGTTAATTGAGCATGGAGATTGTTGATCATGAGTCAATAGGAGGAGTGCATATGTCAGTCTTGAATTCTGATGAGGTAGGCACTGTGCCGGTTGGTACAGAGGCCGCAGGTCGTCCGGTACCCACTGTAACAGATCTGCTGGAAGCAGCAATGTTGCGTTTGGATACACGTCCCGTGTTGTTATGCCAAGGGGGGATAATACTGGCGACACCTGAACTCGTGAAAAGTGGGCCATGGATATGTCATGCAGAGACAGGCCATATCTACGAATGGAAGCAGGTACGTGCGGATCGGGTGGAAGATCGGATGTTGGAGCCTTCAGGTCTTTTACTCTACCGAATATCGGAACTTCGGAATGAAGATGTGGCATTTTTTGAAAGACAAGATGATGTCACAGGTGATATAGCTGGTCTCCGAAAACGTATGCTTTATTTCCGTACTGAACTGTGCAGCGCAGGATTGGAGCAAGTGCGTAATCATCTATCCAGTCGCAACTCAGGGGGGCAATCCACACTTCAGCATCAACTGGTCAAGGGCATGATTGCTGATGTTTTGACTGTACTATATATGGCTGAGACTATTCAGTCGGATGAATTCGTATTAGAGCAATCAGACATTTCGGAGACTCGTACAAGTACATGGGTTCATCAAGAACTGGACGAGGCCTTCCGTCAATTGCAGCGTCTTGGAGGAGGGTTTGGCTATTTGCGACATGCGATCTCGGCTTACGTGTATGCAGGTCAAATGGTCAAAAATATGCTGCTCATTCCGAAGGAGGCCTTCTGATGATTACACGATCTACCATTGCTGTTTTTGAGCAGGAAATGAAACAATATGCCACGGAATTACGTGATATTGGCCTGGTCATTGACCGTGAACCTGAGCGTATAGCTGAGTTCACACATCTGGCATCTCTGCGAACCATCAATCGCATGATGATCCCGCCGGAATATGGCGGTGAACCGATCGTCACTGTAGGTCAGGAACGATATTATGGTCTTTCCTGTCTGGAAAGAGTTATCGCGATTGAGGAACTGTCAGCAGGTGATGCCGGTGTATTTCTCGGGAGCCCGGGTCCATCAATGTCCAGTGTAATCATATCAGCTCTGGCTGACTCACAACAGAAGGAGCGGTACTATTCTCATTTTCTCAAGGGACCCACGTGGTCATTCTTCGCTCTTACTGAACCGGAAAAGGGCTCGGATGCTACGGGTATTGGCACACGAATTTCGCGGAACAAGGAAGGCAGACTGAACCTTGACGGACAGAAGTTCTATATCGGTAATGGTAGTCGTGCCAGCATCGGACTGGTATTTGCTCAGACCAATCGTACGCCTCTCGGCATCCAGATCGCGCTGGTAGACACGTCTGTGCAGGGATTCAGCGCCACACCTCTGGATACGATGGGGGTTAGAGGTGTGCAATTGAGTCACCTCACGTTGAGTGGTTTTCCGCTGGCTGAGGAAGATATCATCGGGCGTCATCTCAGTCCAACCAAGCGTGGATTATGGGGCGCGCTTCAGACATTTCATCGTATGCGGCCTGGTGTCGCTGCACTTGCGCTTGGAGTCGCACGGGCAGCATATGATTATGTGAAGGAGCAGAGGTCTGTTTTCTCGGAGAGGGAGAAGGTGGAGTTAGAGCGACTGGAGATGCGCCTGCATTCACTCCGTAGCATGATTCGCAGCGCAGCGGCGGAGATTGATGCGGATGTGCAGAAAGGGTATCTGGCTTCCCTGAGCAAAATTCGTGCTGGAGCACTGGCTGAGGAGGCCACGGAACTGGCGCTTGACCTGATGGGACCTGGTTCCATGATTGACCATCCTTTATTGAATAAATGGTATCGGGATGCACGTGCCTTCGAATTCATGGAAGGAACTACCTCCATTCAGAAGATCAACGTTTTCCAAGCCTATGCCAATGGAAAAATGAAGCATGCCTGATACGCTGAATAACCCTCATGCGATGTCTGTCTATGTTAATCATATCTGTTGGGTTACGGCCGAAGATCACTTGTATACCACGGACATGCTCGATGTGGAAGATTACTATTACTTATCCCCACACATATATATGGAAGAGAACTATTATGACAGGTCTACTGTGCGAACCCGTTCTTTGCGATCCGATGATCAACGGGTAACTGCCGGTGATCTTGCGCTAGTTGTCATGGAACCTTTGGCTTCTGGTACAAGTGAGCGCTGGGATCTGCTGATTCTGGCCCAGACCTATCCTGAACGTTACGCCATGAATCCACCTTTGGCCCGAATCCTGGAGTCTACCTCCTGGAAGGTGGACTATCCACTGGCACTTTCCCATATGGGACCACTCGCTGCTACGGAAGGAATGCAGGCTGCAGCATGGACACTAGGGAGAGAGGAACGGGGGATGTTTGTTCTGGCGGAACAACGTGTGATTGAAGAGCACGATTCTCCCGGAGATCTGTCTGATATGGCTGTTGCCTTGGAGTTAAACAGACAGTCCGGTGCTCTTGCCGTGAATTATATAGGAAAGAGAACGGTTGACGATATCGAAGGGAGTGTTATGGCTTCAGAGATTATATCCATTATAGATGAGTTCATGGATGCTGGTCAGACGGAGAAGATTCTTCTTCAATCCCGTTTACGTAGACACATAATCCCTTATTCGAAGCCAGACATGTCCTTGATCAAGTCAGTCTACCACGTACCTGAAACCATCGATTACCAAAGTGGGGACGTGTGGATACAGCTCGCTGAACAATTACAGAACGGAAACATAAAGGTAGATGATCGTGTTCTGTTGATATCCTGGGATGGCAAACGGCTGTTATCAGCCTGCTGTGTACATGTAGTACATATGCCTGTCCTGAGTCGTCTCACACTACATCAGGGAGTGAAGACATCATGAATGGAGGAGGGGATTGAATTTGAAAGGTCTGGATTACACTTCGGGATCGGTGAACCGGCTGTTAATCCGCACTGCAATACCGATGCTGCTTGCTTCTTTGGTTAACGTAACAACGCAGCTGGTCAATGTTTTTTTTATGGGTCATACCAGTCAGACCGTGTTATATGTGCTATCACTGTATATTCCCATTTCCTTTATCATGATTGCGCTTGTGGAAGCCATGCAATTGTCGGTTCAGGTTGCTGTCTCACGGAGCAGAGCGGAGGGTTCGCGGGCTTTTACATCGCTACTTGGGCATATGCTTGGCAGTGCAGCTATTTTTTCAATTGTTGCTGGTGGTGTGGTTATGCTGGTGTCGCCACTTCTCTCCTGGTTTTATGCCGTCCCTCTGGATGTAAGGCCCATGTTTACCATTTATGTGGCAGGCATGATGGCAGCAGGTGTGCCCGCTGTGCTCGCAGCGGTGGGCGGTGCCGCATTGCGTGGGTTGGGCCGGGCTCAAGCGGCAGCGTGGAATTCCGTAGGTACGGCATCGCTCAACATTATGCTGGTGTACTGGTTCGTTTCGGTGGCTGGAATGGAATTGAAAGGAATTGTATACGCCAATCTTATTTCTTCAACACTCTCTTTGCTCATAAGCCTTCTGATTCTGATATTGAGGAAGGAATTTGTGTATGAACGGATAACATTTGTGTGGAAACATCTCATTGCACTTCAGCAGGTAGGCATTCCCGTATTTATTTCGTACTGTCTTATCTTTTTGAGTACTTTCTTTTTCAACAAAATCGTCAGTCGATTTGGGGAAGGGGTAGTTGCTGGATTCGGAGTTGGATACCGAATTCAGACGATGGCTATACTGCCTGGAATCGTTATTGGATCGGCTATCGGGATCATGATTAATCATAATCTCAAAGAGGCTCATCGACCACGTGCATACGAGAGCTATCGCAGAGGCCTGGTACAGTCATTCATTCTTTATGCCGTAATTGCCGTATCCATCTGGGTATGGCGGGAACCGTTGACAGCTTTTCTGATTGCGGACCCCGTATCCCGTGCAGAAGCGGCCCGATATCTGGCAGTGGTTTCCCTTTCCTATCTCACCATGGGTCCTATGATGACAACGCTGCTTACCATGGAACAGAGCGGACGCGGCTATCAGGCCCTGCTTATGAATGCTGCATATTTTCTGCTTATTATTGTTGCAGGGTGGGGGCTGACACGAATCTTTGATCATGTGGGATACTTCTATGGCGTCATTGCTTTTGTTAATGCAGCGAGTTTATTATGCATCTTACCCGTGATCAGGCTGTTCAAAAAGGACTATACAGATTCATCCGGGCATAAACCAACTGACGCGGATGAGCAGGAGGGTCTAGCTGCTCAGAGTTATTCGACCTAGATATAACCAATATCCAATAGAGGAGGTCTCTTTATGAAAGCTCCGGAACCTGCATACCTGGTACGCCGCATCGGCGATACGTTGATTGCAGCCGATGAGACGTTCAGCCAGTTCTATCAGATTGAACCCGCCGAAGAATTGGAGACACGTCCGATCCCCCAGCTAGAGGGCATTGATCCTCCAGATGAGCCTTATTTCTCACTGGAACCTCTCGTAGGTCAAGATTCACCGCATCTCTATATGCTGGGTATTCCCTATTCGGGAGGTTCTGGTATGGAGGGATCAAAAGTCGCGGGATTTGAGCAATCTCTTCGGGCCGAATCATGGAAAAAGGTAATGTATCCAGCTCTGACGCAATCCCGTATATCAGGACTATATGACATTGGCAGTGGCCAGAGATTGCTTGAATCAGTAATGATGCAGGATTTGGGTACTTGCCAAACAGATGATACGGATTCTTCCTACTCGAAGGGTCTTAACTCAGCTCTGGTATATACGGAAAGGGAAGAGGCGCTACTGTGCTGCATTGGTGGGGATCATTCCATTACGTATTCCATCCTGAAATCCATATTGAGTCGATCCAATGAAAGAATCATACTCGTCCAGTTTGATGCCCACCATGATTGCGGGGTGGATGCTATTCATCAGAATGAGATGCATCATGCCAATTTTGTGAGGCATCTACTGACGGAGGACGGTATCGCCGCAGTCGTGCAGATTGGTCTGCGCGGCCTTCGTTCTGTAGATCAGATGTACAAACATCCCAAATTGGTTCAGATTCCTGCAGAACAGATGACCCCGGAACGAGTGCGGACAACCCTGCTTGATATACAACACAAGTTTCAGGCGGAAGCGGCCTATTTATCGTTTGACTTAGATTGTCTTGATCCTGGAAGTTTTCCTTATGTTGATTTCCCTATCAGTGGAGGCCCGTCATGGTTTAACACCCGAAACTGTGTGGTCGCAGCGCTGGAATCCTCCTTGCCTTATGTGGGCTTTGATATGGTGGAAGGGCAGGAAGCAGAATCGGATGAACGCATTCCGGGGCAATATGAGATGGCCCTCAGAATGCTTACGTATATGATGGATGGCATGCATCGAAATTACCTGCGACATGGAAAGGATGCTCTTAGAGTTTCTCAAGCCTTGGAGGGGACACGTAGATGATGAACTTTAGATCTTTATATGATATGTACCGTGAACAGGTCAGAGATGAACTTCATAAGGAGCGACAGGATGGCATTCATTTGGGGTCCTTTTATGCACTGATGAACATTATCAAGGAGATGGCTCCGCTTAAGCCGAAGCAGTCTGCTGAGTCCATCTGGATGGACTATCTCGCATTTCTTCGTACAATTAATGAGCACAAGAAAAGCCCCTATTCGTTTATGGAGTGGGATGAGGTAGAGGGGCGGGAACATCTGCAGGCAACGTTGCGTGAAGGTGGTGCATTATTAACCTGGCATTATGGTTTTGTGAGGCACAATATGATTACGATTGGACAGGAAATACGTGCAGGCCATATGTCTGCCAAGCTTCCATTCTATCTGATCGCCGAGCAGGAAACAGTGGAACAGGAGAAGAAGCTATCCGGTTGGGAGGCCATCCGCAAGTATGCAGGTGCGGAACTGCTCAATGCGGAGGATGAGATGATTGGCATCAGGCTGTATTCCCATTTGCGGAAAGGTGGATCATTCAGTCTTTTTGTAGATGGACAGACCGGATTCAATACGGATAACCATGCTGTTGAACTACCTTTTCTAAGTTCGAAAATTCGCACTCGAAGTGGTATTTTTCGTATTTTGGCTAAAACACAAAAGCCAGTATGTGTATACTTTATGACCCTTACAGAGGACTTTCGTTCCAAGATCGTTTTTCTGCCACCGGTTGTATTGGATCAGGATATTCAGGCTTCTGCTGATAGGATATACGAGCCATTTCGCGAGCAACTGTTAAGCCAGCCAGCATTGTGGCGTTTCTGGGACAGGCATCACCAGCAGGTCATTCACTGGCGAGATGATGAAACGTCAATTACTGATGAAACAGTCAGCCGTGTGGACTGGATTTCCAAGCCACTTGATGGTTTTGGACAGCTCGGTCTGAACACGGACAGTGGAGCAATCTATAATATCAGTTCGTAGATGGAAGTGAGAGGAGGGGCGAAAGATGCGGTCCTTTACTACTGAGAGGCGTAACAATCTGTCGGTGCATGTGCTGCCAACACAACAATATGCCAATTATTACGTACAGATTAATCTAATCAATGCACAGCAAAACATACCCTCAGCTATATTTGTCATGATAGTCCGTTTGTTAATGAACAGCTGTCGTCGCTTTCCATCGAACAGGCTACTCCAGCAACAGTTATGGTCCCTGTATGGTGCAGACCTGACCAGTCGTTTTGATTACAAAGGCGATACTCAGATTGCCTCGATCACAATGCGCATACCTCGTATAACAGAAGATAAGTTAATAACTGGAACGCAGATGGAAGCCATACATAGCGCTGTGCAATTACTCGCAGGCTTGTTATATGACCCAGCGGTTGATGATCATGGCATGTTCGATGAGATGCAAGTACAGGATGAAATGGCTTGGACTGAACATCATATCGCGCATGATGGAACGGATTGGGACAAGGTGGTGCAGAGCCGTTGTCTGGAATGGATGGGATATGAAGGGCAGAACCGTCAATTGGCTCTGGATGAGCTACGGCATTGTGTCATATCTCATGAGTTGTTCCGGCACTATCAGGCATTGATCCAAATTCCGATCCATGTTCATGTTCTTGGCGATATCCATCCTGGGCGAATTATGGATATGATCTGGGAACAATTTGAATGTGGGAACAGGGAAGTGTTCAAACGCTGTTGTTCGGAGAGGGAATCAGAACTACACCCAATCAACACACAATATCCAGGAGAGGAAGAAGTAGAGGGGCGACAAGGTAATCCTGCCGAGCAGCGGGAGGCTGAAGCCATGATGATGGAACTGTTGGACATTCAACAGTGCAAGATCAATGTTACTTATAGTACAGGTATTCGATATGGCTCTGCTTTATATCCGGCTTTGTTTGTATTCCATACCTTATTTGGAGCGACACCCGCGTCCCGGTTGCAGGTTGAATTACGTGAACGTTCCCAGTTGGTATATCAAGTTACCAGCACATTGGATGATTTTCGGGAAACGCTTCACATTACAACGGGCACCAGCAGTGCTAACGTGACGGATGTTCTCGAAGGGATCGATATGGAATGGAAGAGAATCTGTGATGGAGATGTATCCGAGAGGGAGTTATATACCGCTGTGCAGAATGTGATGCATTATGTTCAGGTCGGATTCGATCTGCCACATCAGGTCATTACAAATCATATGGATCAGGTGTTGAGCGAAAGTCAGATGACGACTGTACAATTCCTTGAAGAAATAGCAGAAGTAACTCCTGAAAGGGTAGCTTCCGTTGCTACCGAGTTGAGGAAAGAAGTCACATGGATTCTGTACCCTGAGAGTGAATATTCCGCATAGTACAGGAGGGAAATCATGAGTAGTACCACATTAAATTCATGTGTCTGCAAGCGTTTATCCAACGGCCTGAACGTGAGTATACTGCCACAACCCAAATATAGTCATACATTTGTATCCTGTTCTGTACCCTATGGGTCCATTCACGATATTACGCTTGCGGGTACGGCACATTTCCTCGAACACATGATGTTTTATAATCCCGATGGTCAGTCCGTCAAATCACTTCTTCATGCCGAAGGGGCATCAACGTCGGCGCTGACGCGTTATGATGTAACGACGTACCAACTTGCTTGTACAGGTAATCTAAGGAACAGCCTTCAACTTTTTATGAATATGATTGCAACCCCCTACTTCACGAAAAGAAACATTGAGCGTGAGCGGGCGGCGATTCATCAGGAACTGGAAATGTACAAGGATCAACCCTCCTGGCTGGCTCTTCAGCAATTGTTGCAGATGATGTATGGTAACGACCATCCAATCACACAGGATGTTGCGGGCACACCCGAGAGTATTGCCGACATTACCGTAGAATGGTTAAGCAATGCCTATACAAGTCATTATGCGGCTTCTCGAATGTCTGTGGCAGTAGTGGGACCTGTTGAACCGACGGAGATATTCGAATGGTTAGAGAACTTTTCGATGGATCAACCCAAGGTCATATCCCATACTCCATTCATTCAGCCGTTGCAGGAACGGGACGAGACTTATAAGGAAATGAATTGTGGATCTTCAATACCTCTTGTCCGGTTTGGCTTTCAGGAAGAGAGGCCGGTTACGCAATTGGAGACTCAAGTTGCAACCATGATTGGTATCGAAGCCCTTCTAGGAGAGACTTCAACATTCTACACAGAGAGTGTGAAGTCAGGTTTGCTCGGGAAGGGGAGTCATTGGGATCACTATTACAGGCAGGAATTTGCTTTCTCCAATGTCTGTGGGTATTCCGTTGATCCCGTTGAATTACATCAACGAGTTAAGGAAGAATGTAGTCGCATTCAGGACCGTATGCTCTCTTCCGAAGATATACGCTATGCTCGGATGAAGTGGATCAGTAATCACTATGCAGATATGGATTCATTGAAAAAACGTTGCATGCACATCTCTGAATATGGCGTAATCGGGCTGGATTACATGCAAATGAGCGAATGTGCTATGAAACTGACGGATGAGGAGATCGGAATCCACCTAAAACGTATAGCGAAACCGAGTCATCTGAGGATGTCCGTTGTTCGTTGAGCAAGAAGAGTAGGGAGAGGGGGTGACCTTGTGAGACCTGCAGTTACAGGATGGAAGGAATCCGCTGCGGTTCATTTTGTGGCAAATGAAGTACATATCTGGACGCAGCCTCTTCCGCACAAGGGAGAGGATTTTTTGTCAAGGTTGGATATAGACACCTGTGTACTGAGCCAGGATGAAATTGAACGTGTACAGAGAAAACAGAAACAATCCATGCATGATGCTCAGAAGCTGGTTATGTCGCGTACATTTCTGAGAGAAGTATTGGCAATGTACACGGGTCAATCAGCGTCAGATATTTATATTGAATATGGGGCTTCAGGCAAACCCTATGTTCAGAGCGGACCACAGTTTAACCTTTCTCATACCGAAGGATGTTGTGTACTGGCATTAGCGGCTCATACAGAGCTGGGAATTGATCTTGAGTATGTACGTCCTTTGCTGCGGATGAGCGCGGTAATCAGGCGATTTTTGACGGAAGATGAGAAGAGTTATGTACTGGCTCGCAGGGAGGAGGAACAGGTAACGATCCGGCGCGTTTGGCAAGTCCTCACACAAAAAGAGGCTTGGATTAAGGCGTGTGGTCAATCTCTGTCCGGACAGTGGCGAAAACTGAATACGATGGGAGGAGGGTTAGATGGGCATCACGTTGTGGAACGGGAAGGGCAACATTATAATTTGCAGTCTTTGAACGTAGGTCCGAATTATTCCGCCACCTTATGCACTACAGGGAAGACAAGACCACTTGTACGCTGGATGAATGTTGCTGATGATAAACAAAGCTAGGGATAATTTTAAATTATAACTCACATATCTATTGTCTAAACATTGGCATTACCTATAATATGGACAAATGGTACCTTAATTTACCAATGTTAAATTCGTTGGTTCAATTCCAAGGAGGTTTGTCATGATTCAGTTCCCTAAACCGGATGTCGAGCAATATTTTCAGACGTACCGTATTTCGCATTTTGCCGTATCGGCAGACGAGAAACGTTTGTTCATGGACAGCAATCTGAACGGTCAGCCGAATATTTGGGCGATGGATTTGCCTGGAGGATACCCGTATCCTTTAACGTACTTGAACCAGAGCAGTCAATTTATCAAAGCAGACCCGCAGGGGCGTCATCTTCTTACCGCGTTTGATCGGGATGGAGATGAGAACTATCATCTATATGCACTCCCACCCGAGGGTGGTGTTCCACTGCCTGTGGTTCCGGCGGAACCAAATGATCGCTGTTATTTCGCTGAGTTGTCTGAGGATGGACAGCGTCTCTATTATGTCACCAGCGCGGGTAATCCGAATTATCTGAATTCACGCCGCATCGATCTGGAGACAGGGGAAGATGAACTGTTATACAGTGGAGAAGAGGTTACGAGCAGCCTGTTTGCTGTAAGTCCTGACGAGAAGAGTTATGTCATTTTAAAAATGTACTCCAATACGTATCAGACGGCGCATCTGTATCGTAATAATGAAGAAATGGAGATTCTGCCAGCTTCAGAACGTCATAGTCAGGTATCCGATCTGATTTTTGCAGATGACAATCGTCTTCTGTTCATTACCAATGATGACTCCGCATACGCCTATGTGGCTGAGTATCGTATCGATACCCGCGAATTCCGTTTATTGTGCAGAATCGAAGGGGAAGATGTGGAGTTTATCCGCTGGCATCAGGCTTCCGAGACCTTATATTTCTGGACACTTACAGGGCCGGAGAATCGCATGTACGTATTGGGCAAAAATGCCGATGAACCTCGGCGCATAGAGATGCCACTGGATACGATAGAGCAGGTGAACGTTACGAAGGCTGGCAATGTGTATATCCTCGGACGTGGAGCAATTCAACCGCATAACATTTATCGCAAAATAGCAGGTGCTGAGTCCTGGGAGCCGCTGACTGCCAATCGGGTAACCGGACTGGACCCAAGTGATCTCGTGTACCCTGACGTTATTCAGTATAACTCCTACGACGGACTGGAGATTGAAGCTCTCTTGTTCAAAGCAAAACCAGCTCAGGCCAATGGCTACACCGTATTTTGGCCTCATGGTGGGCCGCAAGCATCCGAAGCAAAGTTTTTTCGGCCGATGTTTCAGATGATGCTCGCTCAGGGCTATCATATTTTTGCACCGAATTTTCGGGGCAGTACCGGGTATGGTGCGGAATTCGTCAAATTGGTTGAACGTGATTGGGGTGAGGGCCCAAGGCTGGACTGTGTTGCCGGGATCAACTGGCTGTTTGATCAGGGAATTACCTCGCCGGAGCGGTTGTTTGTGGTAGGTGGAAGTTATGGGGGATATATGACCCTGTTATTGGCAGGGCGCCATCCGGAGCTGTTCCGGGCAGCGGTCGATATTTTTGGGCCAAGTAACCTGTTCACATTCCTGGAATCCGTACCGGAAGACTGGAAGCCGATGATGGATAACTGGCTGGGTGATCCGGTCCGTGACCGCGAACGTTTAACGAAGGATTCACCAATTACGTATCTCGATCAGATGGTGAACCCAATGCTGGTCATCCAGGGTGCTAATGATCCAAGGGTCGTGAAGGCCGAATCCGATCAGATCGTGGCTGCGCTCCAGTCGAAGGGACTTGATGTGGAATACATCGTTCTGGATGATGAGGGTCATGGCTTCTCCAGGAAAACAAACGAGATTCTTGTGTACCGCCGGATGCTGGAGTTTTTGCAGAAACATCAGGAGTCACCCGTCGCACAAGCTTAAGTTGAGAGATTCCATCGTTGACTGAAATATAGTGAGATGAGGAAAACCGCCAAAGATCAAGGATGATCTCTGGCGGTTTTATGCGTGCGCCCGCATGTTGGGCGATATATATGGAACGATACATTCTACTAATCTAACAATGCGACAATCGAATTGATGGACTGCTGCGCCCACTGTGCAAAAGGCAGGTCGGCTGCCCACGTCACTTGTCCTGTCGCTTTGGCTTCCCCCCACCACAAGATACGTTGATAGAGCAGATGCATGCTGAGACGTGTGCGGAAGTGTTGGCATTTCTCCTCATCTGCTGCACAGACCAGATCCCGGTAGCAGCGAAGGAACTGTGCGGCCAGTTCTGGTTGACCCTCACGAACATACCTGGTGGATATTTTGGTTAGGTCGGCTGTGCCGTCTCCGAAATAGGCGGTTGTAAAATCGAACAGACCACTAATCTGCCACCCTGAAGAACGGCCGTCCAGATTTTGAATCAGAATATTCTCGACCTTGAAGTCTCCCATGACAAAACACGGAACAGCTTTGGATCGAAATGCCGGTTCAGCATTCTTGAATTGCTCGTCCACCCACTGAACATCTTCATCCGTAATCACCGAGTATTGTTCAGCATCATGTAACCAGTGACGAATGGTTCCGTACAACCAGTCCAGATAATCGCCTGCAAAGGAAACAATCTGCTGCGCTACAGGGTCATATTCCCCGGCATCAGGCACCTTCCAGCGGTGCAGTTCAGCCAAAGTATGGGCAAACATACAGGCGATCTCTTCCTGATCTTGCTGTGACAGTGAAGCCTGGAATGCTGGATCATACAGGTGATTCCCGGGCAGGCGTGGCATTATGGCATAACTCCAGCCTAGCAGATGGGTATCTTCATGTAATAAATATGGATCAGGGACAGGAATGGACGTATGTTTCGCCAGTTGTTCTACAAAGAACTTTTCTTCCTGTAACTGTCCTGCATATAAAGGATTGCCTTTCAGAATATACTCTCCACGGGAAGAGCGAATGAGCAGTGTCTGACCCATAACACCTTTATCTGTTCGTCGATAATCTTTAAGAGTTCCCAGATCAAGCTCATTCAGCGCATCCTGCAATGAAACTGCGGCCACTTCGCCAAGTTGATTGGAACCAAAATATATACGGGTTGTCATATGGCCGGACCCTCCTGGGGTTTAGTCCTCATTCTCTTCGTCAGATAGGTCATACGTATGCTCATCGACCAATCCACGGATGAAAGCTTCAAAATTCGGCGCAAGATATGTAATCTCATAATCATTTTCCTGATCCACATGAACGACACAGGGTTCGCCTTCAGGACCACAGAATCGATAATCCAGCATAACAACATCATGACCAGCGGATGGACAATCACATATCACAATCCCTAGGTCGGGGTATCCCCAATCTTCGATCATGAACCGACTTCCCAGCTCACCAGCGAGTGCGTATATTTTATCGTGTCCAATTCCCATAATGCTTGAAATGGCAATGTGATCCTCAGCCCAGGAAGTCGCTTCTTTGGTGGGAAATACAGTGAGCGCAGGGATACCGCCGTTTTGCGTATTCATCAGTTGAATATAGGAAGCGGGCAGCTTGTAACCCAATTCTTTCTCAATAGTCAAAATCTCTTCTTCATCAAAAGGTTCTGATACATGATTGTCCTGCGCATAATCACTCTGTACCCAGAACGTTGCGGGATCATAAGTCCCTGAAGCGGCTCTTAGATGGTTCTGTATACCGCTCTGCTCGAATGCGGCAAGCTCCTCTTCATGACGCTGGCGATCTCGACGCATCTTGTCCGCTTCGGGACGGACCTGACGAAGGAATTCCAAGGTAGATTCATCGTGCGGCAAGAGTTCGTCCGCTCTCTCAAAAGCCAGTAGTGCCTGTTCATAACTCGCTATATGACAGTATGCATAACCCAAACGGTATTGCCAGAGCGGGTCGCTTACCCCTTGCTCCTCGACAGACAACAGATGTTGAACGGCTTCGCGGTAGCGTGCGTCATTGTTATAGGCTCTGGCGAGTTGACCAATCAGATCATAATCCCGCTCTGAGACGGGGATTCGTTCAATATGTTCAATAATGAGACTGAATTGGTCCTGCTCATGCCACAAGTTGATTTGTTCCAGCAGTTCTCTTTCCATGAATAGGCCTCACTTCCGTAGGAGGGGTATGAATCTCTTTCATTATATAATAAGTATGTGTTGGTTGGAGAATGTATAAATCAAGCTCATGTATAAATCAAGCTCTTCGTAGCATACTGTTTAAGTATACTTTAAGTTTAATCTATAAAGTTTAAATTATGTTTAACTTTGTTTAAGTATGATGTTGAAAGTTAAACTTTACTATCCTATACTAGGAGTGTGAGGTGAGATGGATATGGGAATCACAAGAGTTGAAGTGAATATATTTAGTCAGAACACGGATGAGATTGCTTCTGAGTTAGTTCAGAGCTTGAGTAATTCGGATAATAGTATTTTACTGTTCAAAGTGCTGGCACTTGCAGTCAAAAATAATGCTGAATTTGTCCGTAACCTGGATGAATCTATCTTTGAAGATGCTGATATTTTTAGAGAGAAGTATGTTACTCTTCTCAAACATGCGTTAAGTCAAGCAGTGGATGTACCGACAGGAATTACAGACAGTGGTGTTCCTTTTATTGAAGCTGTACGTTCTTATACTCCTAAAGAATTATCTGTATTTTTTGGAGTGAGTATTACGACGATTTTCAACTGGATTGATCAAGGCCGTTTTATGGGGATTCAAAGAGCCGGGTCCAACAAACATAATCTCATCCCAGATGATACTACATATGTGTATGGATCAGGTAAGAGAACGACGATTAAAGAGATTGTGACTATGTGGAAAAAGGAAGAGGCAGAACACCAATCTACAATAGGAGTCAGTGACCTGGATTACCACACAGGGCAAATTGCCTTATATGAAGATAAATACAAAGGGGAATTCGAACGGACACTCGGAACTAAATTGAACTTAACACCTGAAGAAGAAACCGATGCACAAGTTTGGAAACACCATTTGGGGAGGCAGCGTCTTGGCTTTAAAGATACCGAAAAGTAATTTTCGTTTTATTGAGAATGATTTTTCAGATATTATTATGGAGATTCGAGATGGTGCCCAGGGTCTTCCAAGCAGTGCTAGAACTATTCGTAAAACAATTGTCTTTAATGATTTATCGAAGATGTACTGTGTAGAGGAGATAGATCGAAACGGGGGATTCATCGAGTTATATTGGTATGATTGGTATGATGATCAAAAAGAGTTGATTATGAAATTCCATGCTCATTATCATCCAGATGAAACACCTGCTAATATCACGATGTATGACCCGTTTCATATTCATACGGCAAATGAAAGAAGATTAAATAATGAAAAATTTCAAGAATTATATACGATTCTTGAATTTATTAGATTAAGAAATATCTCTATTAAGTTATAATAGTTCAACGGTGATATGATGTTTGTACATACGAATTAAACAACACTCCCTGAACTTAGGCATTATAGCCACAGTTCAGGGAGTGTTGTTTTTATTTATAGTTTATGTGATTAAAACGATATGAATTGAACTAATCATTTACACAAAACGGAGAGGACAGAAAGAACTTGAAAAAGCGCAGCGTTCGCCTTTATCACCGGATTTTCCCTTGAGAAAGGGAATCAAAAAATCTGGGGATAACAGCGATTGGAAAGTTGTTCTGTCATCGTAGTATCAGTGTAAATAATTTTCAGTTTAATTCGATATGGAGAATCTTTATTACAAATCGTCAAATCCGTTATCGTCGCCAACTTTACCGTAGTTACGGGATTTAGCTTCGAAGAAGTCGGTTTTGGTTGCATTTAGTGCTTCATCGGAGAATGGCTTAATCCAAGGCATGCAGTTTACATCCACACCTTCATATGCTTTTTCCATACCCATCAGACGCAGACGTTTGTTGGCGATGTACTTGATGTAATCTTCCAACTCGTTCAGGTCAATGCCGCGCACGTTGCTGAGTGTGTAATGTGCCCAGTTGGTTTCAAGCTCAACGGCACGATGGATTGTTGTGTATACGTAGTCCATGTTCTCAGGTGTGTTCAGTTCAGGGAAGTCCACCAGCAACTGTTTGTACACTTCAGCGAAGAAGTAACAGTGTTGGTTTTCATCCCGCTGGATATACGAGATCATCTGGCTGGTTGCCATCATTTTCTGGTCACGGGCCAGGTTGTAGAAGAAGGCAAACGTACTATAGAAGAAGATACCTTCGAGTACCAGATCGGCTACCATAGCCTGGAAGAACGTCTGTGGAGACGGCTCGTCCCGGAATGTTTGGTAAATGTCTGCGATGAAACGGTTACGGTCAAGCAGGACTGGATCATGTTTCCAGTATTCAAAAATTTCCTTTTGCTCCCGATCAGATACGATGGAAGACAGGACGTAGGAGTAGGATTGGTTATGAACGACTTCCTGTTGTCCGATAATGGCCGAGATCGCTTCGAGTGAAGAATCGGTAAAGTAACGTTTTACGTCACCAACAAACATCGTCTGCATGGAATCAAGTACCGCGAGCAGAGAGATGTTGATTTTGAACGTACGTTGCTCTTCCTCGTCCAGTTGAGCAAACTGGGAAGCATCTTTGGACATTGGAATCTCGTCTGCGATCCAGTGGTTGAGCAATAGTACTTTGTACAATTTGTACATATGAGGCATACGAATGTCGTTCCAGTTCAGGATACCGGAGCATTCACCTTCAATAATACGGGTCGATTGGTTAGGGGCTTCGGTGTTAAAAATTTTCTGTACTTGCATTGTTCCGTTCACTCCTTGAATGAATTTACACTGTATAACTACGATGACAGAACAACCTTCCGATCGCTGTTATCTCCTGATTTTTTTGATTCCCTCTTTCAAAGGGGAAAATCCGGTGATAAAGGCGAAGTGTATGCTTCCGAAGTAGCTTTCTTTCAGAAAGCTTTTAGCTCCGCTTCTTTAGCTTTGTTCTGTCCTCTTCGTTATCGTGTAATCATTAATTCTTTTATATATTAGGGTTCTATAATGTGGCATCTATATCAACATCTTGCGATGCTGTGATCGTGTTTTGGGCAAAAAAGAACCAGGGCAACGCCATTTTGCAATCAAAACAGGATGCCCTGGTGGTCACCTCGAATCTAGTAAATCTTCTCTACCATGGATAAAGCGTAACTTGCGCAAAAATCAAGATTCTTCAATCGTTAATGCACGGCTACGAACATAATAAGTTGATTTCATGCCGGCTCTCCAGGCGTGCAGATGCAATTCCAGGAATTCTGTTGCTTTAATATCTGGTCGAACGTAGAAGTTGAAACTTTGTCCCTGATCGACGTGGCGCTGACGGGCAGCCGCCATATTAATGGAAGCATGTTGATCCACCTGGAACGCCGTTTGGTAATAAGGGCTTGTTTTTTCAGACAGATCCGGAGCCGGGTTGGCAATTTTGTAAGTTGTTTTCTCTTCATAAGATAACAGCTCATAGAGCGGATCAATACTAGCCGTTGAGCCGGCAATGATGGACGTGGAACCATTAGGTGCAATGGCGAACAACCAAGCATTACGTACACCGTTTTGTCGTACTTCGGCTTGCAGTTCTTTCCACTGTTCGGTTGTCACGAACTCGCCTACGCGCTCACCTGATGTGTACTCGCGTTGGTCGAAGTAATGACCACTTTCCCAATCGGAACCTTTGAATTTCGGATAATGTCCTTTTTCTTTGGACAGCTCCATACTGGATTTCACGAGCAGGTAGTTAATTTTTTCATACAGATTATCGTTATACGTTACAGCTTCTTCAGACTCCCAATGAATGCCTTCGAGAGCAAGCAGGTGGTGAAGTCCAAACGTTCCCAGACCGACTGCGCGATATTGGCTGTTGGTATATTGGGCTTGCAACACTTCAATGTTGTTAATGTCGATAACGTTGTCCAGCATGCGCACCTGAATCGGAACGAGACGCTCCAATACATTATGAGGTATAGCACGTGCCAGATGGATGGAGTTCAGGTTGCAGACAACAAAGTCGCCAGGCACTTTGGAAATCACGATGCGAGTTTGTCCATCCTTGGTTACGAGTTCTTCCTTTTCAATCACAGTGGCAGACTGGTTCTGCATAATTTCGGTACACAGGTTGGAGGAGTATACCATACCGTGTGCACGGTTAGGATTTGAGCGGTTAACCGTATCCCGGTAGAACATGTATGGCGTACCTGTCTCCAGTTGGGATTTAAGTACACGCTTCATGATGTCAATCGCCTGTACTGTAATCCGGGACAGCAGTGGGTGATTCACCGCTTCTTCGTATTTATCACGGAACGCACCTTCACCAAAGGACTCATCATAGAAATCTTCCAGTCCGAGTGCACGACCATTCTCGTCCTTCCAGCCCATCACTTTCTTTGTTTCGTGCGGACAGAACAGGCTCCATTCGCCGCGAGTGGATACCCGCTCCATGAACAAGTCAGGCAGACAGATGCCGTGGAATACGTCATGCGCACGCATACGTTCGTCACCGTTATTCAGCTTCAGATCCAGGAAGGCCAGAATGTCTTTGTGGAAAACGTCCAGGTACACGGCAATGGCACCTTTACGCGTACCGAGCTGGTCTACGCTGACCGCTGTATTGTTCAGTTGGCGAATCCAAGGGATTACACCGGAACTTGTATTTTGATGACCACGGATATCCGAACCACGAGCTCTGACTTTGCCGAGGTAAACGCCGATGCCGCCACCCATTTTGCTCAGACGAGCTACATCCGTGTTGGAATCAAAGATACCTTCGAGTGAGTCGTCTACCGTATCAATGAAGCAGCTGGAGAGTTGACCGGCTACTTTTTTACCTGCATTGGACATCGTAGGAGTAGCTGCGGTCATGTACATGTTGCTCATTGCCCAGTATGCTTCCTTGACGAGATCCATACGTTTCTCGGCAGGCTCTTGGTGCATTAGGAACATGGCGATAACCATATAACGCTCTTGTGGCAATTCCATTACTTTTCCATCAAAATCGTGTGCGAGGTAACGTTCTGCCAGTGTGAGCAAGCCGATGTAATCGAAGAGCAGATCGTTGCGGTAGTCAATGCACTCAGCAAGTTCGTCGATCTGTTCTTTGGTGTAACATTCCAGCAATTCTTCGCGGTAGATACCTTTCTTCACGAGATCTACAAGAAGAGGATGGAATGCGCCATAAGGCTCGTCCGGGTAAGACTTGTATCTGCGGTTGGTAGCCGCTTTTTTGTAAAGGGAAGTGAGCAGGGAGCGTGCCGCTGCAAATTTCCAATTAGGCTCCTCTTTAGTTACCAGTTCCAGTGCGCTCATGATAAAAGCGTTGCTGATTTCGTCTCCGGTAACTTCATCACGGCGGAGCTTGCTGTTTACCCCACGTACCAGACGTTCCTTGTCCAGCATTTCCAGTCCTTCCAGAGTACGGTCGGCATATACCGAGATGCGCATATCATCAAAGGCAAGCTGGCGGTTGTTCGGCTTGGTCACAACTTGTGGCATGAATATTCCTCGCTTTCGCATGTTTAAGAGATAAATTGGAGAAATTCTTTATATAAAGAATTGAGTGTTGTCTTACGGTGAGAAAAAGGTAAAGGTTGCTTTTGGCAGACTGAAACGGCGTTGACAAGTTCATGTCTTAAATCGCTCAACTTGAGGAGCACAAAACAGCACAATGCAGAACATGCTCATATAAAAAGCATTCTCCCGCCTCGCGGCTGAAAATGCCCATGGATGCTCTGGCTTCCTTACTGTCTTAGAAGTTCTGGATATCGACAGAAAAGGGTGCTTATGTAAGCTTTGGTCTATTGCAGATGTGCCTGTAGTTTGAGGATACCGGATGCAGTCCAAACAGCCCCGTTAACCTCCATGTCAACTCTGTTTCGAGAAAGCGATTTACACCTACAGGGACGTGCCTTTGGAGGTGATTTCATCCTGTTTTTCGCGAGAATGCAGAAGGTGACTAATAGAAGCGGAGAAATCTAGTGTTACTACATTTTGTAGCTGTCAACATACTGTAACCCAACATATTGTGTTTGTAAAGTGGGCCGATACAGTAAAACGTAATTCCGAGTATACCATTTAAGCCAAGAATCCGCAAAGGAAAAGGACTGGAAGATTTGAAGATTTATCAAAAAAAAATTTTGACCAATTTGAATGACGTCTTCACGTCAGTTTGAATTGTAACGCATTCAACTGGTAGAATAAAAATAGTCAAAAATCGACTAAAATTAGCGGCAGCGGTTGTTCACGGGGCCCAGAGGAGGCGGAGCAAAATGGCAATAGCAGAAGTGACTGTAATTCCAATCGGAACGGGTACAACCAGTCTAAGCAGTTATGTGGCGGACATGCAAAAGGTATTGGAACATCAACGGGGCATTACATATCAGTTAACTTCCATGAGCACCATTATTGAGGGACCGCTTAACGAGATCTTTACAGCAATTGCGGCTCTGCATGAAGCGCCGTTTTTGTCAGGAGCTCAGCGTGTTTCCACATCCGTCAAAATTGACGACCGTCGTGATAAACCGGATGCCTCAAGTATACAGAAGTTACAATCGGTTCAGGATAAACTGACGTCACTTCAGGCAAGACCCAATTAATGGTTTAGTATAAACATCCATATATACGGTTATTCGGTATGTTATAAGTCATTAATTAAAGGTTAGATTGTGTCTGTCTGTGTAGTTAACGTGAATTTCTGATATCTATAAACTGAAAGACAAAAAGACCAGCTTAACGTTCATTAAGCTGGTCTTTTTGTATACTCATTTAACATTTTAATTAATCTGCCACTACCAATGAGGCTCCAATCAAAGTGGCGTTGGTGTAACCACCGCCAACATTTTCAAAAGAGAAGTTGGTAATTGGCGCACCGATAACAGTGGCATAATCACCATCAAGCAAATCTCCGGTCGTTGCAGGATATAGCGCTATAATATCGTTTCCGTTCTCATCCATGACATGAACGATAGAGAAAGTTGCTCCGAGAGAGCTATCTTCTTCAACGGAAATGACTTCCCCGTTAACTTGTACGAAAGTTTTGTAATAGTTGGCTACATTTTTATTCAGATGACGGGTCGTTACATTGGAGTCAACAAGCCCCTGTACCTTTTTGCTTAGTTCTGCCGTAATGGCAGGGAATACATCGTTATGTTTACCGAAGAATTCATAAGATGCCTGCTCCATAAAGGCTGTGTCTTCTGTAATGTACGGAGTTAACTCATTAAAGAAATCCGCAGCTGATGCCGTAACAGATGAATTTCCAGTCGTTGCAGTTGGTGCTGTTTGCTCCAGAGAAGCAGTAATGCTTAGGGAATCAAGGATATCTTTGATCTCATCCTGATTATAAGTATCCTTGGCGTAGGTTAACGTCATGGTATAGAGTTCTGTATTGGTCGGAATCAGATACTGCACAAGGATAACATCTGTACCCGAGGAATGCTTATAGGCTCCTTCCAAGACACCAGCGCTATATTCTTTATAAGGCTTGTTTGTGTAGCTGGTTTTTTTATAATCGGAAATGCCGATGCTTGAACCGCTTTGTGTGTAATAATCCACTATATTATTGGCGTATTCTTCAGGATTAATTGAACCGGTTGAGCTGGCCTCAATCGTCAGATTCATATTATCTGCAAATGTGACTGATGAAGATTGGTCTGAAAAAGCAGCTTTAATGGATGGAGCATTCATTTGACTTGTATCTACGCTTTTCCAGGATTCAGGATATGCAAAAGAAAATCCTTCTCCACTATATGTAGTGTATTTCGTAGCTTTTGCTTCTGTTGAGACAGTTTCAGTTGCTTTGGATGCTTCGGACGCTTGGCTATTGGTTGTTGTGTTTGTTTCTGAATTACCACAAGCAGTAAGCAATGTGGCTAATGCCAAAATCGTAATAAGTTTCTTCATTATGTCTAATTTCTCCTAATGTGCTTCCCATCGGTTGGGATTTTTTCTAAGGTCATCATTCGTTTGGGATAATCTAGTTTAAGGTGGCGGGGATGGAAACTCCTTTCTATTTTATTAGTAAAATAATAACATAAATAAAGATTTCAGTATTCATAATTACTAAAAAGGTAATTTATCTGTATTTAACAAGTTAAAAGCTAATAATATACCGTATGGGTATCCATTTTGAGCGATAGTACATACATTTGGTTGATATAACCGTGGGATTTATGTATGACTTAAACATATTTGAACATAACATTCCGACTTAAGAACTAACCCTTTATGAGGTGCAATTAACGAATAGTCGGTGGGAAAAAACAGCCCATTTTCGACCTGAGCCCGGTCCCATGTGTGATTGGTGCATATAGTGAACTGTACCTCAAATCAAAGGAGGGGTTTACATGAGTGGAGTAGTAGGTGGATACGGTGGCGCATGGACATCGACTGGCGCGATCTTGGTTCTCTTTATCTTGTTGGTCATCATCTCTAAAGCATTCTTGATCTAATAAACCGCTTGGACCCTAATATATTTGTAAAGGAGGGTTCTGCATGAGCAACGTAGTTGAAGGCGTAGGATACGGCGGCTGGACATCGACTGGAGCAATCCTGGTTCTGTTCATTCTTCTCGTAATCATCACTAAATCTTTCTGGGTATAATATGGCGAGCTCTGCCGGGCAACCGGTGGGGTTTTTTTCTAGAGGACAAGCATGGTGGAGAGCCAGGAAGATAAGATAGCTTGTGGTTGAACGGAAGAATTGGTGGAATTCAAGTAATGGAAGGATGGAGTATGCTTCGAAAATGGGGAAGGTACCTAATGGCTAAACGCCCATTTTGTCAAAATGAGGGCGATAGCCCGGTCCAGAGGTAGGCTGAATACATAGCTTAGGGGTGTAGGCAAATGTTAAGGAGGAATGAACAATGAGCGAAGTAAAACCGAATTCACCGAACGGACAGGGACACGTATACGGACATATGGGAGGTTATGAGCATATGCAAGGATACCAATACACAGGTCATGAAATGCATGGGTATGGATATGGTTGTGGAACAATGCCAATGGGATATGGCTATGGATACGGACACCATGCCAATCAGGCTCCAATGATGCACGGTTATCAACAGGGTTGTGGAGTATCCTATGGTCATGGCGGCGGAAGCTGGGGTTCCATGGGTACGATCCTCGTACTGTTCATCTTGCTGGTCATCATCTCCAAAACGATGTTTATCTAAGTATTTGTGAGTGCAAGGAGACTTTGCTGATCGTGGATCGTTGCGATAGGTGCTCTAAATAAACTCTGAGTTTGAGTTCCATGTTGGGGCATAACGTACCTATGATTCAGAAAGGGACAGCGTAGGATTTCACCCTGCGGTGTCCCTTTTTTATCAGAATTAAGTGAAGGAGCGTTGGGATTACTTTCTTTAACGAACTCCACAGGCTCTATTCCATGCATTATTGCAATTTCACAAGTTTAACGAATCGTAGACGTCTTATTATCTGAATCTGGGCATGTTTGGAGCCTATATTCATGAAGTGACATGGATTAACGTGGCTGAGATTCGTTAGATTTTACATAGCATAGAAATCCTCAATATAAGGTGTGCAGGATTCGTTAGCGTCTGGTGAGCGTAAACATTTGCTTTATAAGCCGGGGTTATTTGCACAATTAGAAAAGTAAGAAGTAAGAAGTAAGAAGTAAGAAGTAAGAAGTAAGAAGTAAGAAGTAAGAAGTAAGAAAGTAAGTACGAGGAGTGCAGTCAGTGGGAGAACGGAAAAGTTTTAAAAGCAGAGCCGAATTTATCTGGTTAGTCTGATCAGTGAAAGGAAGACTTTTCTCAATGAAGTAACAGTGTCCGACAGTCTGTAGATGTTGCTGAATTGGATATGTAGACATGGATAAACACCCGGAACCCAATTCCGGGTGCTTTGTGTATGTTTTCAATCTTCTCAAGAATAAGTGATATCCAAAACAACAAAAGCCCTACCTCTCTTTTGTCCTTGCGGCTCCGATGACCGCGCCAGTGTGAATGGGAACATCTTGTGAAACTCTGTACTACCGGGTTATTGTGATTCAGGTTCTTCAATCTTCATAGGTTAAATGTGCTTAAAATTCGCTGCGGTCGCAGCATGAAGAAAATATTCCGGGGTTTAAAGAAGACAGAAATCATATGAGGTTGTTTAATACAACTCTTATAGTATACCACAGGTTGTAATTTTCTGCAATAAAAAGGAAAGCACGACCAGAGCAACATGGTTTCGGACTGTTTTTATGTTAGAAAGTGAAAGGTTAGTTTGAAAAGATACAGAAAATTTTTCAAACTATTTCTTCATAGGGGTAATCCTCTTCAAAAGATTCTGCGTAGGTTATAATAAGAGGGAAGAAACAGAAAGGGGCCCTCGCATGACTGAATCGATGGAGGACAGCAGGTTAATGCGGCAGATCGCGGAACGTGATGCCTCCGCACTGGAGCTTTTATATGACCGTTATGAGCGAGCGGTGTATTCTTTTGCCTACAGGATCGTTGGTGATCCCATGACGGCAGAAGAGACCGTTCAGGAACTTTTTATGCGGGTCTGGAATAATGCTGAACGTTACGATGCCTCACAGGGGAAGCTGACCACATGGATGTTTGCGATTACGCGTAACATTGCAGTGGACATGCTGAGGCGGAAATCAAAAGGGGCAGCGACTACTTCAGTCGAACACGAGACACTGGCGGCCTATGCCGATGAAGATACAAACACGGAAGAAGAAGTGCAGCGTAAATGGGAAGGTACCCGGATTAAAGAGGCGTTGTCCCAATTGAACGGTGATCAGCAACAAGTTATAGAATCGATTTATTATGCGGGATTAACCCAGCAGGAAGTATCCAGCCGATTCGGGATTCCGCTGGGTACAGTAAAGAGCCGTGTCAGGCTAGCCATGCGACAACTCCAAAAGTTGCTGGCCGATGCTGAATTGCATCCGGACGCGGGAAGGGAGGGCATACATCCATGATAGAACGACATGAGGAGTGGTCTGATCTGGCACCGATGTATGTGCTGGGCGGACTGGAAGCAGAGGAAGTGGCGGCGTTTGAAGCGCATATGGCAACTTGCGAACCTTGCCGCCAGGAGGTGAGGGAATTGCAGGAAGTGACTGGCTTCCTGCCACTGGCGGCGGAACCTGTAGCACCGCCGCAAGGCATGCGAGCACGTGTGCTGGGCAACGTGCTCGGACATGCGCAGGAGAGCGCCGAGGCGAAGCCAGCGGCTACTCCTGCGGAGCCTGAAGCACCCGTGGTGCTTCAGGAGGATCTTGCGCCGCAGCACAAACGTGCGGCGCAGCCCGGGCCAGGCTTGCCGCCGGAGACGGCGGTGCCTGCGGCCCGGGTGGAAGAGGCTGCCCAGGCACAGCCATGGCAGCCACAAGCGCGCGCGCGTGCGCGCAGCAGCAGCGCCTGGCGCATAGCCAGTGCCGGCCTTGCGGCCGCGGCACTGTTACTGGGCGTGTACACGGCGCAGCTGCAAAGCCAGATCGACTCGCTGACGCAGCAAGCGGCGGGCTCGTCGGCTACGCAAGAGCAACTGGTGCAGGCACAGGCGCAGAATGCACAGCTGCAAGAGCAGCTGGCATCAGCTCTGAAGCCCGCACAGGGCATGCAGACTGGCGAGGCAGTGAAGCTGAATCCTGCAACGCAGGACATTGTAGCTCAGGGTCTCGCAACCATCGTTATTGACAGCAAAGGCACTCACCTGGTTGTGCAGGCTGAGAACCTACCGAACCTGGAAGGCAACGAGGCTTTTCAGGTCTGGTTGATCAAAGGAGATACCCCTCAGAATGCGGGTACTTTCCTTAGTCGTGACGGAACGGGAGCGGTATATTACACATTGGATTCGGCCAACGACTATGATACGGTTGCCATCACGCTTGAACCGGATGCAATGGGAGATGAGCCGCGCGGTACGATGATTCTGGCTGCCAAGATTAAAGGATAAATATAGGATATAACACCAAAGGCTGCTCCGTCGTGGAGCAGCCTTTTTGTGTTTTCCAGTTCTGGCGCCCACCCATTGGATTTTATTAATTTTTTTAGTCGGAGCAACCGATAAACAAATAGAAGGCAATACCCTTAATCTCCCTGTGTCTCAAGGGAGAACTGGTTGCACATAGAGAGTGAGGGGTTCAGTTGGAAGCATACCGTTCATTTATCTTTCGCCTGATACGCAATTATCTGATCGGTTCACTGGCAGCTGTTTTTGTTGTCGGTACAGTAGTTATGGTATCTACTCTGCAAATACCCAATATTCAATTTGTTCGACTCATCTTCATTGTACTGATTTCACTCTTGTTCATGCTGGTTGCAGAATTAATTACGCTGTGGGTACAGCTTGGCCCCATAAGACAATTTTTCAATTCAGAGCACCACGAGAGAGACGAATTGAACCACATGTATGAGAAAATTCATCGTTTCCCGGGACAGACCATATATCGGATCATGGGTCCGCACATGCTTGGCTTCTCACTTCCGGCAGCCGGATTAACAATATGGATGATATCCACAGGGTGGCTTGAATTTCCTTACTTCTATACTGTCGTTGCCGCTGCGTGTGCCTTTCTGATTGCCATCATGCATGCGCTGATAGAGTATTACCTAACGGTGCGGGCGATTAGACCCCTGTTACTTGAGATTCGACATCGAGGCAAAGTCCAATACGGGATGGAACCTTCACTGGGAGGGCGCATTCTGGTATCGATCCAGCGTAAATTTCAGCTAAGTACGGCACTGATTGGCTTATTTCCTCTATTTCTATTTTTCCTGGCTACATATATCCGACTTCAGTATATGGACAGTGAATTTGCGAAAGAGTACATATTGTGGGGAATTCTCATCGTTGTTCTGGGCGCGGGGTTTGCGCTGGTGGGAAGCTGGCTGTTGATTCGTGATGTTCGTGATCCAGTTGCTGAACTGACGCATGAGATGAACCGAATTCAGGGGGGAGATCTTGGCAGACGAGCTCCGGATCTATATGCGGATGAGTTTTCGGCACTGATCTCCGGCTTTAATATGATGATTAATCGGCTGGAGATGAGACAGGAACGCAATCGACAGCTGTTGCAAAGTTATTTTTCTACACTGGCTGCTGCTTTAGACGCCCGAGATAAGTACACGGCAGGGCATTCCATGCGTGTGGCAGAGTATTCGCTGATGATTGGCAAGCTAAGCGGAATGAATGAGGAACAGGCGGATTTATTGTACAAATCAGCTCTGCTTCATGATATCGGTAAAATCGGCATACCTGATGAGGTACTGCTGAAGGATGGAAAACTAAGCGATGAGGAATTCGCGATTATTCGTACACATCCCGTGCAGGGAGAGAGTATTTTGTTACAGATAGAGCCTATTGATGCCATGGCGGACTTTCTGCCAGGGGTACGATCTCACCATGAGAGATATGATGGCAAAGGGTATCCGGATGGGATGGCAGGCGATGAGATTCCCCTTTTTGGCCGCATCATTGCGGTAGCGGATGCCTTTGATGCCATGACGTCTGATCGACCCTATCGGAATGGGATGAGTCACGAGAAAGCGCTAACGATTTTGGAAGAAGGAAAAGGGACCCAATGGGACCCCTATTTTGCAGGTTTGTTTATTGATGAATGGAGACGACAACATCATCTTCAGAAACCATCGAAGTGAGGGATCAGCTGATCCCCTCTGTCCACTTCGATTCTTTTCTGCGTCTCCGGTGAAGAGCGAGGCCTGTTATGATGGTGAGAACACATTCGCCAAGTATTACTGCACCCAAGGCGTCATAGATCACATGTTGTTTGATCATTAGCGTGGATACTATAATAGTTGCTGCCCCGGCGGCCACCAAAATCTTGATGGGTTTGCGGATGCTTGGAACCGAGAGAACAGCACGCATAACCAGATAAGAGTGAAGAGAATGAATGCTTGGAAAACAATTATAAGGACGATCCTGGCTATAGAGCCATCCGAGAACAGATGCTCCCAGGCCTGTACCCGTCAGTTCCGGGCGCGGTACCATGGTCTGAAAGTTGAAGTAGATCAGATAACATATCCAGACACAGATATTCATGGATAACAAGACACGGTAATACGTCAGGCGATCCTTGGCACATAGGTAAGCGAGCACACCGAATACAAACGGGTACCAGCCCAAATATGGAATGGACATGCCAGGCACGTAGGGAATGATCCGGTCGAGCGGTGAATCAAGCACTACGAACCCGCGTTCTGGACTATTAAGAATATCATAGAAGAGCCCCATGACGGCCAAAGACAGCATCAAACTCAATGACAGCCAATAGGATTTGCTTTTTAACAATTGCACAACATCTTTCTCCTTTCATTCATGCTCCCTAGGAGCATGAGCCCAGCAAATAACTAATTCAAATTTAAACAACAATATATTCTACTACGACCAGCGCACAAATTGAATCCTGATTTGTGTATTTTTGTGTATTTTTTTGACGAAGAAGGAATGCCGAAGTTTCAATGGGCATGATATGATAGAGACACATACGGACGAAGGCACTTTGGCCAGTAAAGTCGGTACAACAGGAGTGAGTGAATGCAATTTTCAAAAATGTTCGTATTGAATATGGGGATGCTTATTACCATTGCATATCTTGCTAGTGTGTTCTATAAATATGTCGTAATACGTACCTCTTCCCGAGTGAAGCAGATCAGCTCCGTGCTTGTCCTTATATTTGCAGGTTGGATCAGTACGGTTTTTGGGTTTCAACTCACCGATGAAGTGGTCTTTGACCTTCGATATGTTCCTTTAATTGTAGCCGTTCTAACGTATAGACAACCCTATAGCGTAATTATCGTGGGTATTGGAATTGGGCTGTCGAGGCTGACTTTTGGCATCACGGATGCTACATTGGCGGCAGTACTTAACATGTCTGTTTTGGGCGTGATATGTGCAGGTCTGAATATATGGATGAGACGCAGCAACTACAGGCTGATTATTAAAGGAATCCTTGTTACAGTTATCGTCAATGTGGTCAACAGTATAAACATCGCTATCGTTGGTGTGATCCCGGCTACATACTTCTTTTCACATATTATGCCTTATACACTCCCTACAGGCATTTTGCTGAGCCTTATTTTTGCATTTATTTTACGTGATTTTCAGAATGAACAGAATCGAATTTTGCTGATCCAGAGTACAAACCGGCTTTTATCTGTGCAAAAGGAAGAGTTACAGAAAGCCCAAATTGTACTGGAGGATCGAGCGAAACAATTGATGATTGCCTCACAGTACAAATCCGAATTTCTCGCCAATATGTCCCATGAACTGCGTACACCACTGAACAGTGTCATTAACTTTGCCCAGATGATCAGCGAGAATGCCGACACGATGGATCAGGAGGATATTGTACGTTTTGCCAATATGATCGACCAGTCCGGGCAGGAACTGCTTACGCTCATTAACGATATTCTGGATCTCTCCAAAGTAGAAGCGGGGCGGCTGGATATTGTACTAGAGGATATCAGTGTTGCACAACTTACAGAAGATGCCATGAGCCACTTTCAGCTTGTTGCCGAGAAAAAAGGTATTCAGTTGGTTCTGGACAAAAAACAGGGACTGCCCGAGACGCTCTGGTCTGATCCCCAGCGGGTTCAACAGATTTTGCGGAATCTGATGTCGAATGCCATCAAGTTCACTCACCGGGGGAAGGTCACGCTGACCGTAAGCACCAAGCAGATTAAGAATGCAGGTATTCAGAATCGATGGCTTATTTTCTCCGTTCAGGACACAGGCATTGGCATTGCTGAGGACAAGCATCATTCCATATTTGAAGCATTTCAGCAGGCTGACGGGTCGATTAGTCGAAAATTTGGCGGTACCGGACTAGGCCTGTCGATCAGTCGGGATTTAGCGAGATTACTGGGGGGATCGATTGAACTTGAGAGCGCTGAAGGTAAAGGAAGCACCTTCCATCTCTATCTTCCGTTGGACCGTGAAAAAATGAGTTGACAACCTTCGCGCCGTGAGTAGAATTTGGGATGACAACTAGCATCGACCGGCTTTTGAGACCCGGTCTAAGGAGTGTATCCCCATACAGAAGACGGTCAACGTTAACCCTCCCCCGTTAGCAAGCAAACCACGGCGCAAGGGTTCGACACAACGCACGAATTTATCGATTGCAACATGGGAGGGTGTACCGGCAATTATTTTACAGACCTTGCTGGGAGGCCCATTTTTAACCGGATTTCTGTTGTATCTTGGGGCCGGGTCGAGACATATCGGCTTTGTGCTTGCGATTACGACGTTTGTAAACATTGCCCAGATCGGAGCAGCTTACTGGATGCAGCGTATTCGCAGCCGTAAACGCATGCTGCTGTTATTTGTGGGCACACATCGCATCTTGTGGAGTGCAACGGGACTGATCCCGTTCATATTCCCCAAAGAATGGTGGGTAAGCGTATATATTGGCGTGTATACGGTTGCTTTTATATCAAATACCATCGGCGGTATGATCTGGACTTCACTGATTGGCGATATCGTACCTGCTAAGGTGAGAGGGCGTTATTTTGGAATTCGAAATACGATTCTGAATGCTCTTGGAAGCGTATGCTTATTCGCAGGCGGTATAGTTTTGGACCGTTACCCCGGAGAAATGGGCTTTCTGATCCTGTTTATTCCGGTGTGGATCTGTGCCATTGCCAATACAGTCATTTATTTCTTCTATCCGGACGTTCCCTTTGAACGTTCTACCGAAAAGGTTTTCTGGCGCATGTTTATCAAGCCGTTCCAGGATCGTTCTTTCCTGAAAGCAACGCTGTTCCTGGCTTCATGGTTATTGATCCAGACCTTGATTGTTCCGCTTTATTCCTATGTTATGCTGGATCTATTGAACATCAATTATCAGACGGTATCCCTGATCACGGTAGTCCAGACGCTGGTTATGATGGCTGGTTTTTATGTCTGGGGCAATCTGAATGCCAGATTCAGCAACAAAACCCTCCTATTTTGGACATTGCCAGTCATTGCACTCTCCTGTCTGTCGTGGGGTTTAATGTCGTTCATGCCCGTATTGATCGCACTATTTTTATCTCATATCTTCCTTGGGATCGGTGTAGGTGGATTCAATCAGCTGGCATTTAACTTTACAATTGGAGACACGCCCAAAAGTGAAAGACCGATGTTTGTTGCTGTGTATTCGGCTCTGACCGGAGTAACTTCGTTTCTCGGGCCGTTGTTGGGTGGCTGGTTGTATGAAAAGATGGAGACCTGGTCCGATGCGCTGGCCTGGATCTCAGCCTATGGATTTCAGGTGGGGGTTGGTGTCGTGATGCTGACTCTGACATTTACCCTTGGACGTCGTGTACTGTTAAAATAGAAACGATATAAGTTCAACTAATGAATATTTACATGGGCACTTCGATGACAAAACAACCTTGTAAATGTTTAGATTGATTATATGTATCTGGTATGACTTCAAAAAAAGTTGGCGAAATGGAGGGATGTATTTGAATCGTCTCGAACGGAAAGCCATGGTGATTGGAGCCACCGGGCTTGTAGGCGAATTACTGGTTCATAATCTGCTGGAGCACCCGGCATACAGCTTGGTTCGCGTTCTGGTTAGACGTCCGCTTGAGCTGCAACATCCCAAACTGGAACAGCATGTGGTGGACTGGGAACAGCTGGAGAGCCAAGGCCACTTATTCGATGGAATCGATGACCTGTACTGTTGTTTGGGTACCACGATCAAAAAAGCAGGCAGTCAGGACAATTTCCGTCAGGTGGATTACCATTACCCGGTTCGTGCAGCTACGATTGCGAAGCAGCATGGAGTATTACAGATGCTTGTGATCTCCTCCATGGGAGCGAGCGCAGGTTCCCGAGTCTTTTACAGTCGGACCAAGGGGGAAATGGAGGATGCATTGTCCGATATCGGTTTTCCGTCATTGCATATCTTCCGCCCGTCCTTAATCCTGGGAGATCGAAACGAGAAACGGTTCGGTGAACAGATGGCTGCTCATGCGATGAAGCTTCTGGATCGCTGGATGAAAGGCAAAGTGGACAAATACCGGGCGGTCCACGCCGCAACCATTGCACAGGCCATGACAAATATTGCGATGGTGCAAGCCAAGGGAAACCATGTGTATCCGAATGATGTCATTCATGTCCTTGGTGTGGACGGGGGCTAAGAAACCTTTGAACGAGCTGTTTACTTTATGTGGCTGGTGAGGAGCGTTTCTCGCTTGAGGTAGATCGTGGTATAATAGGCAACAAAAATGAGTTCGAACCCTGACTCCATGCGGCAGCAGGATAACGAACACAAAGGAGAACTCGTCCATGAAAAAACCAATCTCTACCGATCAGGCGCCAGGCGCCATTGGTCCATACAGTCAAGCCGTTGATGCAGGCGATTTCATCTACACTTCCGGACAGCTTGGTCTGAATCCTCAAACGGGAGAATTCGGCGCAGATGTACAGGAGCAGACACGTCTGTCTTTGAGCAATGTGAAGGCTATCCTTGAAGCAGCAGGCACAAGTATGGATAAAATCGTGAAAACAACGGTGTTCCTGAAGGACATGAATGACTTCGTGCCTGTGAATGAAGTGTATAGCACGTTCTTCGAACAGCCCTATCCTGCACGCAGTGCAGTAGAAGTTGCTCGTTTGCCAAAAGATGCACTGGTGGAGATTGAAGTTATTGCCCTGAAATAGGACAACCTTCATTCGCTACGGTATACATAAAAAGCCGATTTCAGGTCGAATGACCAGAATCGGCTTTTTGCTTTATGTTTTTTTGTTATATTTAAGCATTATATATGATGGAAACTATTCAATCTCGATCCTGATTCCGGGCGAAGAACAGCCATACCGCATAGATGGCCAGTACGATTGCAATGATGATTGCCGTATAATATACGGAAGTGACATCCTTTTGTTTAAGTGCAATGGCGATATACGCCCATGTGAATACAAGTGGGTACACACTGTCCCGATAACGGAAGCTAACGAGTACAGCCAGCACCATACCGACAATCAGCATAATGATCGTCCAGGTTGGTTCGCTGATACCAAAACCATCCCAGCCAATTTTATATAACAGTACAGCTGCATTGACAATCGTTGCCACGCTAATCCATCCGAGATAGATGCTGAATGGTAGCTTCACAAGCCAGATCTCAGCAGTGGTTGGAACCATAATGGTACGTGTTTTTACATACAGCATGATCAGGCACAACAGAAGCAGTACAATAATCAGTAAAGCGAGACCGGTCTGCAAGTTTTGAAAAGCAAAAATCCAGGCTACGTTGAAAGCGCAGCTTGCCAAGAACCAATACCCGAGACGGGTAATCGAGTCCCTTTTCCAGGAAGCGGGTACGAACTGATAGATCACAAATCCTGCCAGCAGCAAGTAGATCAAACCCCATATAGAGAAGGCATAGCCAGAAGGTGTGAGTAGCACAGGATACATATCCGATACTTCTTTATTGGTCTTGCCTCCGATTGGCAGAGCGTTGGAGAGGTAGTTCACGATAATTACAGCGATAAAACCAATGGCGTTTAACCACTTGTACGGATTGTTACGTGACATTGTGTTTCCTCCTTGGTTTAACGAATGAATGAACCACGGGTCAGTCTACAATGAATATACCCAGTTCTTGCACATTCTAATAACAGCCGCAAAAAATTCACAAGTTGGATCTTTCAGATTCTTGTGCTCTGCCACTACGTTGGAACGGTACTCTGTCCCAATGTACGCGAAACGAAGCAGAAATATGTCCATGCCCACGATGTCCCACTAGAAGAGGAGGAAGAGAATGCTCACAAGGGAAACGATGGAGCAACAGCAAACCTGGTTCTATGTAGTTGCACTGTTCCTAGGAGCAGCGATAGGGCTGAGTAATCCGGCATGGGGGAATGTTTTACACTACACCGTGTCCCCGGTTCTTGCCGTTCTGTTATACAGCATGTTTGTACAGATTCCCTTTTTACAGTTAAAAGAGTCTTGGTCCAACCTTCGATTTATGGTGGCGCTACTGGTGGCTAATTTTATCGTTGTACCTGTAGTTGTATGGTTGCTCACACTTGTCTTTCCACAATCACCAGGCGTTCTGATCGGAGTCTATCTGGTACTGTTAACACCCTGTATTGATTACGTCATTGTGTTCACACAACTCGGCAGGGGCAATGAGAAACTGATGCTCGCCGCAACACCTCTTTTATTTGTTATACAAATGATCCTGTTGCCGTTTTATTTATGGCTATTGATGGGTACTGAGGTAGCGCAGATCATGCAGGTAGGGCCGTTTGTAGAGACTTTTCTGTTCCTGATCGTTATTCCACTGCTGCTCGCTGTTGTTACACAAGTTCTCTCAAGAGGTAAAGCGAGCGGGGAGCGGGTCATAAATGCGACGGCATGGCTGCCAGTTCCGATGATGGCACTCGCGCTGATCGTGGTTGTCGCTTCCCAGATTGGCAAAGTCTACAATGATATGGCGATTATCGTGAACGTGATCCCGATCTACGTTGCTTTTCTGATCATTATGCCTTGGATATCTCGGCTTATTTCTACTTGGTTTGGATTGAATACAGGTGCAGGGCGGGCGTTAATTTTCAGTTCAGCCACACGGAATTCGCTGGTTGTTCTGCCGCTAGCACTGGCACTCCCACCAGAATGGGCAACTATAGCTGCGGCAGTCATCGTTACACAGACGATAGTGGAGCTTGCAGGGGAATTAATCTACATTCGACTTGTACCTGCGGTGATTTTGCGGGATCGGTGAGCGTACTAGGGTGTATCTATGTTATGATATATTACAATTAATAAAACCATTTTTGGTAAATAAAAGGGAGGTGAGAATCCCTATTTATCGGAAGATTATGTTCTACCTGGATATTGTCCTATTACTGTTCAGCCTCATCTATTTCCCCGTAGTAGCTCATAAGACAGGAAATAATATGGCTTATGGATTTATGGCTGTAATTTTATTAGGTACAATCTCTCGGATCGTATCCTATCTTAGAAAAGAAAGAGTCAACAAATCGTCATGATATAGGCTATTTTCTGTAAAAGTAAAATTAAAAAGAGTACTTCCGATGGGTCATGCCGGGAGTACTCTTTTTAATTCGGATCAAATACTCGTTACGTACCCGCCTCCAATAATGTTTTACGATATTCCGCTGGCGTGATGCCCTCCATTTTTTTGAACACTTTGCTGAAATACTTTTCATCCTGGAATCCAACCATCTCCGAGATTTTGGCAACTCGCAGGGAAGGATTTTGCAGCAGCATCTTGGCGTTGTTAATTCGCAGTTTACCCAGATATTCCGACCAGTTCAGACCAAATTGCTGTTTGAATTTGCGTGAGATATACTCCCGGCTCAGGTAGAAACGCGCGGCAATCTGCTGCAAGGACAGGTCCTCCTGATAATTGGCGTCCATATAACGTGCAATCTCACTCATGGGATCGGGATTGGCGTGGTGATGAGAGGTGAGCGCCTTTCCTGCGGCAAGCAGTCGTTGTTCCAATAATGAACGAAGCAGGGGGAAGGATAACAGTCCTTCAGCGTCCAAAGGTAACTCGGCAAAGGGAATAGACTGTTCCTCCGTTACTTCTTCCTCTTTGGGTGACGAACCTGCCGTATCATCAAGCCAGCGGCTCAGCATCCATTCCAGCTCGTCGATCCATTGCTGAATTTGCTCAGCACTGACAACTTCAAGATCAGTAATCGGGTCAAGCCACTCGGCGACCGCAGCAGATACACTGGAAGACCTACAGCTCATGGCTGCCATACGCAGGGGTTCTTCATGGGCGGTTAAACGCCTGATTTTATTCCCATTTGATGATTCCACTGTAGCATGGATTCGCTGTTTGGTTTGCACAGCATTACGTCTCCACAGCCTTGAACTGGCTTCCATATAGGCCGCTGATATTCCGCCAGGGTAGGACTCACAGGTGGAGATGCCATAATGAAGCCGGCGCTGAATCGTCTGCTCCAATCCCTGATTAACCTTGTCCAGAATATGTTCCAATGAAGTGGATGGACCCCAATGCAGCAGAACAATCTCGTCCGGTTGATCCAACTGCCGAAACATTACGCCTTCGTCTGGTGTGGATAACATCTCGGCGCAGATATTGAGCACGGAGAACACAAGCAGGTCCGGTTGACTACGGTATTTCGCCAGACAATCTGCATCCAGATGGGACAGGCTGGTGACAGCGACACTACAGACAGGGATTAGACAGGGGAGATTTAACTCATCCTGCAATCGCTGCATGTGTGATGGGCTGCTGCCTCTTCCGACGGCAAGTTCGGTGAGTAGACGATCCTGGTAGTGGGGGCGCATTCGATTAACGACAATGGATTGCCTGGTGGATTGTATCCGAATGGCGTCTTCCTCTTCCCAAGCTGTAACGGCTTTTAATAGAGAGGCATTCAGCTCATCTGCTTCCACAGGTTTCAGGAGGTAGTCCATGCCACCATGCCTGATGGCATGCCTCACAAGTTCAAAATCATCATATCCACTAATGACCAGCACCTTGCTGTGTGGGGCATGAGCCGATATCCATTCAAGCAATGCCATACCGTCCTTGCCCGGCATACGCATGTCACTGAGTATGATTTGAGGTTGATGTGCCGTGATGGCGGCGATGGCTTCATCCCCGTCTGCCGCTTCGATTAACGTATCAATGCCAAACTCTTCCCAATGACCAAGCAACCTTATGGCATCGCGGACATGTTTTTCATCATCTACAAGCAGTGCCTTCATGTTGTTCACTCTCCCGCGTATAGTTTAACCCTGATCTTTACACCATTGGGTTCCCGATTGTTGATCTCAAGCCTGGCTGAGTGACCGGGATGTGAGTTCAATTGAAGTCGGCGTATTACATTTCGTAGACCTATGGATTCAGACTCGTCGGATTCTTGTGTGGATAACCCGGTTGTTGTATGACTTTGATGCAGCCATCCGCGGATCTCCAGTAATTTATCTTCAGGTATGGAGGGTCCGTTATTAATCAGTTCTATTTCAATCCAATGATCATCGATCCGGCGGCTGGATAGGGATATGTGACCTTTGCCAGGCTGAATATCTGCCCCATGTTTGAAATAGTTCTCAATTAAAGGTTGTAACGTCATTCTTGGCATTTCGACAGATAAGGTATCTTCGGCAAAATCCAAATCCACCTCAAGGCGGTCACCAAACCGCTCCTGCTGAAGTTCCAGATATAACCGGGCATGCTCCGCCTCTTCGCGTAAGGTCACGCAGGTCTGATCCCGCATGCTGTAGCGCAGCATTTTGGACAGGCTAGAGAGTAGTGTATATGCCCGTTGTCCTTGCTGTTGAAGGGCAAGTGTACCGATCGATTGCAGTGTGTTATATAGAAAATGCGGATGGATCTGCGCTTGCAACGCTTTGAGTTGATTTGTTTTATTGGCGATTTCGAGTCGATATTCCCGCAAAATAAGATTATTTACCGTATCCATCATATCCCGGAAATGACGAGCGAGCACCCCGAATTCATCTCGGCTGGATAGATGGATATCCACATGCAGACGCCCAGCTTGAATCTGGTTCATATACCGCATGAGTTGCTTGAGTGGACCGGTGATTCGGATGGAGATGAACAAGGTTGCAACAATGACCAATACAAGTGCTGCGATGGCAATCATCGCGTTATTCCGCGTAAGCGTGGTGGCTCTGGCATATAACGTCTCATTCGGAATCTGTTTGACAATGGTCCAGTCAGCGTACGTGCTGCCAAGTTGCTGGTATACATACATGGAACGATCCTGTTCAAAATGCCCTGCGACATTCTGGGTTGTACCTGCTCTAGATCGCGCGATATTCAGTTCACTAGCCGTTTCCTCTCGTAGTGCATCCGTATGATTGACCTCGGAACGTCCTTGGTAAATAATCTGATTCTGACCATCCACAACATAGATCTGTTCCTTAGCCGGATCATACAACCTGCTACAGATTGCTGCAATGGTATTCATATTCAGATCAATGGCGAGTACACCCAGACGCTCGGTGGACGGAATATCCTTGATTACCCGATGCAGGGTAATGACCGTTCTTTCAGGATCATCGGGGGAGGCAGCCTTGAATCCGTACGTGTGACTCATATGGGCCGATTCCACCCAGATATCCGGGCTGTCACCGCCTGTTTTTCCATGGAGCGAGCCGGAATAGGCCTGTTTGCGTTCCTCCCGCTTCGGAAAGGGATTTGTAATTAAGGTGGATTGATTGGCGACAAAAGAGTGCAAATACAGCTGGAATACATCCGGCACAGCCGCGCGTATCGTCTGCAAAGTGGTGTACACCTCGGCAACCGCACGATAATCACCAGGAATTTTTGCCAAGTTACGCAGAAAGTTTGGGTCGTTATACACAGCCAGCGACGCTCTGGCCACGTTATCCACATAGTTGTTGAGATTGGTGGACGCTTGGTAGATCAGGCGTTTGTTTTCTTCCACAGCTTGTTCCCGCAGGGCCGTCTTGGTCTGGATAAACGTCATGCTGATCGATGCGAGCAGCGGAAGGGTGGTAGCAATGAGCATAAAGGCAATCAATTTGGTGCGTATACTGTAGTATTTGGACATCGGAACACCCCTTCTGGTTGCAGGTTAAGAGAGGACAATATTTTACCCCCAACTGTTCACAAGGGTCGGTGTTTCCCTCGGTGATAATGGGGTTTAATAGAAAAAGAGACCAATTTCATCCATCTATAGAAGGGGAGAACGATATGAAGCATCGCAAATCTTCACAGCTGTTACAGCAGCTTGTGTTCGTGGGTCCCTCCATCGTGTTTTTTATTCTCATCATCGTGGTCCCTTTCCTGCTTGGCATGGTGTATTCCTTCACGGATTGGAACGGGGTATCCGAGAACATTAATTGGGTAGGGTTTGATAACTTCGTGCATGTTTTTGCGAATGATCCCAAGTTCCAAACGGCGTTTTGGTTTACGGTGCGCTTCACCGTGGTTGGTGTTGTACTGACCAATGTGATTGGCTTTTTCCTAGCGTATTTCCTGACCAAACCGCTCAAGACGAGAAACATTCTGCGTACGATCTTTTTTATGCCTAACGTGATCGGTGGGTTGTTGCTCGGCTTTATCTGGCAGTTCATATTTGTGAAAGGGTTTTCAGCAGTAGGCGATGTAACCGGCTGGTCCTTCTTCAACCTTCCTTGGCTGGGAGACGAACCAACCGCCTTCTGGGGAATCGTGATTGTGTTTGTATGGCAGACCGCAGGTTATCTGATGGTCATCTACATCTCATCTCTGACAAATGTATCCCCTGATCTGCTGGAAGCCGCCGAGATTGATGGCGCAAGTCGCTGGCAGGTACTGCGGAGCATCATTCTTCCGCTCATTATGCCGGGTGTAACGATCTGTCTGTTCCTAGCGATCTCCTGGTCGTTCAAAATGTTCGATCTCAATCTGTCACTGACCAAAGGTGGACCGTTCGGATCAACAGAGTCGGTTGCACTTAATATTTACAATGAAGCCTTTGTGAATAACAGATATGGCATCGGAACCGCCAAAGCACTCGTGTTCTTCGTAATCGTTGCCATCATCACCATGATTCAGGTACGTCTGACGAAGAGCAAGGAGGTAGAAGCCTAATGGAGACGACGAAAAATTACCGCTTCAGTACCATTTTAACCGAGATTGTCATGGTACTCCTTGGACTTTTATTCCTGGTTCCGTTTTACTTCCTGTTTGTGAATTCGGTCAAAACCTTCGGTGATCTACTCACCAATTCGGCTGCATGGCCGGAAGTATTTCAGTGGGGCAATTATGCTAACGCTTGGGAGAAAATTAACTTCCCGTCCGCGCTGATGAACTCGCTTATCGTTACGGTGGTCAGCAATCTGTTGCTTGTACTGATCAGTTCCATGGCCGCGTACCGAATGGTCCGCAGCGATACCCGGTTCAACCGGATTTTGTTCGGCATGTTCATTGCCGCGATGGTGATTCCGTTCCAGTCTATCATGATTCCACTCGTTACTGTAACCAGTAATCTGGGATTGATCGACAGCCTTGGCGGCCTCATTATCTGTTATCTCGGTTTCGGGGCACCGATGTCTGTCTTCCTGTTCCACGGATTTGTAAAATCCGTCCCACTGGAGATTGAGGAAGCAGCCCGGGTGGATGGAAGCTCGGTCTACGGGGTGTTCTTCCGGATCGTATTTCCACTCATGAAACCGATGTATGTAACCGTCATCATTCTGAACACACTCTGGATCTGGAATGATTATCTGCTCCCATCGCTGATCCTGCAAAGCTCCAACCTGCGTACGATCCCAATTGCGACCTTTGCACTCTTCGGTCAATATACGAAGCAATGGGATCTGGCTTTGCCGGCACTTGTGCTCGGCATCATGCCGATCATTATCTTTTTCCTGCTGATGCAAAAGTATATCATTCAGGGAATTACGGCTGGATCAGTTAAAGGGTGAGTGCGAGGGCAGGGTCGCTGCGGGCTCAAGCGGGGAGCGCGAGTGCAGGTCGCTACCGGGATCAAGTTGCGCTTTCGGTCGCTGTTGCTCCTCGGTGGCCTGAATGTATTAAGGCAAGGAAGCCACCGAGTATCAAAGGCGAACGCTCCGCTCCTGCATCGCATCCTGATCCCTTTGCTCCCACCTCGCATGGAGGTGTGCAAAGGGAGTCATGCCCGCATAGCTTGGGCATGACTCCTAGGGAAGAGAGCAATAAAGAGAAAAGACCGATAAAAAGAAATGACCAAGAAAGAAATGATTTAAAGACCAGGTTCGATAATGCAGAAGGTGAGTGCGTATGGGGAGGGCGCTGCGGGTTCAAGTGGGGAGTGCGAGTGCAGGTCGCTACGGGATCAAGTTGCGCTTTCGTTCGCTGTTGCTTCTCGGTGGCCTGAATGGATTGGAGCAAGGAAGCCACCGAGGTTCAAAGGCGAACGCTCCGCTCCTCCATCGCATCCTGATCCCTTTGCACACCTCGCATGGAGGTGTGCAAAGGGAGTCATGCCCGCATAGCCTGGGCATGACTCCTGAAGAGAAAGCATCGATAAAGAGAAAAGACCAAGAAAGAAGCTTGTATAGCCAGGAACTTCTTCTACAGAGTGAAGTGATGGTAAGCTCCTTTTTCAAAGCGCTAACGAATCCACCGCATCTTAATAGGTGGATAATCAAGGAATACAAATTGTAACGAACCTCAGTAACGTTATTTGGATGTAAAACGGCGTCAGAGCCCTAAAAATTGACCAAATCGACGAAATAACATCGCTGTGATTCGTTAGAATGGGAACCTGTGCAAATAGGTGCGAATAACGTGCGATCGGTTCGTTAGGATGAAAATACGCTTCAAGGGAAGGTTATTCTGTCATCGGAGTGCCAGTGTAAATATTCATTAGGGGAACTGTTATACTGAAACTACTATAGGGAGAGTGTATGTATGAAAAGAATGACAAAGTTGACGTTGCTTATGCTGATTGCTTTTTCGGTAATGCTCGCGGGTTGTGGCAATGGAGACAAGAGTGGCAGTCCGGTCAACACGGATACTCAAGGTGGTGGTGAGGCTGCTGCTGGAGATAAAACCATTAAAATCTTCCAATTCAAAGTCGAAATTGCGGAAGCGCTCAATCGTCTCAAAGCGGAATATGAATCCTCCCATCCAGGCGTCAAACTGGACATTCAGACTGTAGGTGGCGGCAGTGACTACGGTGCTGCATTAAAAGCCAAGTTTGCGGCTGGCGAACAACCTGACATTTTCAACGTAGGTGGTTACCGTGAATTGGATACATGGCTTGAATATCTGGAAGATCTGTCTGGAGAATCATGGGCCAAGGATGCACTCGAAGTAGCCAAAGAGCCAATGACCAAAGACGGCAAACTATACGGACAGCCGCTCGCGCTGGAGGGTTATGGTTTCATTTATAACAAAGACCTCTTCCAAAAAGCTGGTATTACCGAAATTCCAACGACACTGGAACAATTGGATCAAGCTGCACAGAAACTTCAAGCCGCAGGCATTACCCCATTCTCGAACGGATATCAGGAGTGGTGGGTGCTGGGTAACCATAATGTAAACGTGGCATTTGCAAATCAGGCAGATCCGGTGAAATTCATCCAGGGACTCAACGAAAGTACGGAGAAGATTCCTGGCAACCAAGTGTTCGCCGACTGGATCAACTTGCTCGACTTAACGCTGAAATACAGCAACAAAAACCCGCTGACAACCGACTACAATACACAAGTTACATTGTTTGCGAGTGGAGAAGCGGCGATGATGCAGCAAGGGAACTGGACTCAAGTTCAGATCGATGGAATCGATCCGAATCTGAATCTGGGTATCCTCCCAATGCCAATTAACAATGAACCTAATGACAAATTATTTGTCGGCGTGCCGAACTACTGGGTTGTGAACAAGAACTCTCAAGTGAAACCGGAAGCAAAAGAGTTTTTGGAGTGGCTCGTAACTTCGGATATCGGGAAACAATATATGACCAAAGAATTCAAATTCATTCCGGCGTTCAGTTCTATCACGGCATCGGAAGAGGATCTGGGTGACCTCGCCACAGATATTATGAAGTATAGCCAGGAGAATAAAACACTGAGCTGGAACTTTAACCGTTTCCCTGAAGGCGTTCCACAAGAGTATGGCAGCACAATTCAGGCTTACGTTGCGGGCAAATCGGATAAAGCCGGATTGCTTGATGCGTTGCAACAGAACTGGGATAGTCTGAAAAAATAATCCGGATCATGGGCGGTATCCACAGGTTACCGAAAACTGTTCAGAAATTTTTGGATAGAAAAGTTAGTCTATTAGATAAATAAGTCAATTGAAACAGGTTTGCCAGAAATCTTATTCTGGTTGGCCTGTTTTTGTTTTCCGAGGAGCCAATAGCGCTCTGAAAAATTCAAAGTTAGTAATATCCCTGAAATGTGGATAACCCGAAAGTAGTTTAACGATCTCATGACGAATTTAACACAGAGTTAATACTATATGTGGATATCCTGTGTGTATAACACTCTAAATGTGGACAAGTAAGGAGGAGTTGGAGCATAAGAGCATCTTTTGTTAACAGAAATACTTGTTTTCAACTAACTAGTACTGTATAGTTCTAAATATGACAAATACAAAAATGAACATGGGACCTGCCAAATCCAAAAGTTCCAATCCGGTGAACCGGACCAAGGCAGTTGAAGTGGCGGCACAATTATTTCTGCGTCAGGGGTACAGCTACGTCAGCATGGATGAAGTCGTGCGAGTGAGTGGGGTATCCAAGTCAAATATTTATTATCATTTTAAAAACAAGGAGGAACTGCTTCAGGCCGTGGTACAATACTGGATTGCCCAGTATGAGTCGGAGCTGTATCTGCTGCTCAGTCAGCGTGAGCGAGGAGTGGAGGAGCGTATCTACTCGTTTATGGCATTGCTGTCGGCAGGTATTGAGGGCCGTAATTACGAAGGGAGCTGTCCTTTTGTTACGTTATATATGCAGACACCGGACAGTGCACCCCAAGTGAAGGAAAGCATATCCAGATTCTTTCGTGAGCTTAGACCGATGGTGGAGAAGTTGTTTCAGCAAGGTTTGGATCGCGGTGAATTTCGCAAAGAGATCGAGCCGGGACCGGCTGCGTTGTTGTTTATTGCAGCACTGGAAGGTTCGCTAATCCTAGCGGGAACTGCCCGTGATGTTGGGATTATAGAACAATCGGCACGTACGTTTTGTCAGATGCTTCGTTAATCGAAGCTCTTTTTTTGAATATAACTAGTACTATATAGTACTAAAAGGAGCCGTAACAGAATGATTGTACATACTAACCGTGTATCCAATGAAGTAAACACAGCAGCAAATTCAACAAACATGAATCAGGTGATAAGCAAGTCTGATATTGCAACCACGACCATTTTTATGACAGGTAGTACAGGTTTTATCGGCAAAGAAACGGTCAAACAACTCACGCAGGGAGACGCACAATTGCTCTTGCTGGTTCGTTCGGAACAGCGAGCCAGAACTGTGCTGAAGGCTTATGGAGTGAAGGATTTCGACCGAATTACCTTTATTACAGGTGATTTGTCCATGTCGGGTCTTGGCCTTACCGCAGCGGACCGGGAGAGTGCTCTTGAAGCAAATGTGATCATTCATGCGGGTGGAACGATGGACGTCACTTTGGAACGAAAAGTAGCCGAACAGATATTCATGAACGGGGCCAGAGAAGTGGCACAGCTAGCACAGGAAATCCACCGTACTCATGGATTGAGACACTTTATCCACGTTGTTGGTTATATGAGTCCTTATGGAGAGCGGAATGAACAGGGGAATTATCTACAGGTTGAGCATGTGGATAACAATGAAAGTGCATATGAAGAGATGAAGTTCCATGCCGATCTGCACATTCGCGAGCATGCAGAACAGCATCACTATCCCTTATCCGTTGTAAATCCGAGTACAGTGGTTGGACCACGCCCCACAGGTGAAACCGAGCAAACGGGTGGGATTGGACTGCTCATTCAGGCGATTCAGAAAGGACTTATGCCGGTAGTGCCGGGAGGTTCATCCTATTGGTTACCGCTTGTGGAGAATGACATTGTTGCACAGACGCTTGTTTTTCTATCCAGGGAAGCTGCTCCAGTCGGAGGAACTTATCCACTGTTGGCGCGGAAGGAAGACAGTCCCAATATGAAGGAACTGCTGCAACTCTTGGCGCAGCAATTGGATGTATCCAAGCCCAAAGGGGCTGTGCCACTACCATGGATTCAATGGATCATGAAATCAGGTGGTTCACGCATCAGTGGTGTTCCAGCGGAGTCGGTTGCTTTTATCACCAACAGGTCATTCCCGGTTGAAGAGACGGAGGCTCTGTTCACACGTATGGGGCAATCCTGGCCGGACATCCGGGAGCAGCTTCCGCTGGTTACAGCCGATCTGGACTATCGTCTTCGGTATACGCCGTTACCTGAGGGTTTTCCGACAGATTATATTCGGTCACGGAGAGGAAATATGGCTATGCTTGGTTGGGAGGGCGAGGGAGAGCCTTGGATTATTGTGCATGGTTTGCTTCAATCTGCGGATGAGATGTTACCGTTAGGAAAACAGCTTAGGGACCTGACCGGGAACCCGGTATGGTTAATCGATCTCGCTGGATTCGGACGGTCCCCAGTACATCAGGGGGATGAAGCATTTGAAGGTCAGGTAGATGCACTGCTTACGGCTCTTGGTGAGTTTGAAGGTCCTGTGAAGCTGGTTGGTCATTCGATAGGGGCTGCTATTGCAGCTGCGGCACAGATGCGTAGCGGTCGGACAGACATTCGACTGGGGTTGCTTCAGCCAGTAGCTAACAATTCGAATCCGAATGTGCTGAGATGGATTTCTCGTTTGCCAAGAGGGGTGACGCGCTCCCTGCTGCGTGGTAGATCGGAGAAAAGTTGGAAGCGAATGTTCAGTTCACATAGCGGCGTAGGCGACAACGGTGTTATGGCCGATACCATGGGCAAGAGAATACGCTCCAGTCTCCAGTCCCCTCGCATTGCAGGAGCGCATGCAGACTTGTTGCGCTGGATCCACTCGGGTCAGAGGAAAGGCGCCAGATCAACGTTGTGGGCGAAAATGGAAAGTCAGCATTATGATAAGAATGTATTAGTTGTATGGGCCAAGGGAGATCAGGAATATCACTATCCCCAGGGTATGAACTCACAGGGCAAACGGCTAGATGTCCCCTATGGACATTACTTTCCGACGTTTCAGTATAAGGAAACAGCTGCAATCCTCGCAGAATGGGCCGATACCTTGAGGTGAGTTCAGGTTTGGACATGCAGGAATCCCGTGCCAATTGTCGAAAGGGTCAAGTCGACTTTTGAGAGCTGAACCAAAGACAGGAGAGATGAATGTATGAGCAAGCAACGTGTGGAAATCAGTAAAAATGTGCTAACGGAATGTCTCGGACTGCGCAGCGGAGAGAATCTGGTGGTTGTCGCAGACGATATGAAACGGGATCTGGCTGAATCCATCTATGAGGCAGGCAAAACACTTGGAGCAGAGTCGGTCCTGTTAATCATGAAGGAACGCAGCAGATCTGGAGAAGAGCCACCTTCGCCGATTGCAGAGGCCATGATTCGAGCAGATGTAGCCGTGTGTGTAACAAAATATTCAGTAACACATACCCAAGCACGCAAAAAAGCCGCTGCTTCAGGGACCCGAGTGGCAACCATGCCTGGCATGACAGAGGATATGTTTATGAACGGAGCCATTACAGCTGAATATTCACAAGTAAAGGCGTTGACCGAGAAGGTAACGGCTCTATTAACTGCAGGTCGCCATGTGCGAATAGAGAAGCAGGGCCATAGTCTTTCCTTTTCCATTGAAGATCGTAACGGTGTACCAAGCACAGGCATGTATTTGAACCCTGGTGAATCGGGCAACTTACCGTCAGGAGAAGCCTATATTGCTCCCGTTGAGGGCAAGGGCGAGGGCAGTATTGTTGTAGATGGTTCCGTTGCTGGAATTGGGGCACTCCGTGAACCGATGCTATTGACCGTTAGTGAAGGACGGTTGGTGTCAGCCGAAGGACCAGATGGGGATCAGTTACTGGAAACGCTTGGTGAGGGCGATGGTCGTTTTCTCGGCGAATTCGGGATCGGTACCAATAATAAGGCACGAATCACGGGTGTGGTGCTGGAAGATGAGAAGGTGTACGGCACAATTCATGTGGCCTTTGGCAGCAATAACACATTTGGTGGAACGATTGCCGCAGGTGTTCATATTGATGCAGTTGTACAAAAGCCGGACGTGTACATCGATGACAAGCTGATCATGCGTCAGGGTGAATTGGTCGAATAACTACAGCGAAGGAAATTGGGCATGTCCACAACGTGTCCACAGTAATGGATAACTGAAGCGAAAATTCGGATTTTACGTCAGATTTACAAACAAATACACAACATGTCCACATTAAATTAATGAATATCCACATGAAACGCCAAAGATATCCACAGCATGTGTGCAATATGTGCACAACTTATCCACAAATCAGGTATAACTCGTGTTTTCATGCGATAAAACAGTCGTTTTGGAGTAATAAAACAAGTTATCCACAGGAATAGCGCTTTTTTGTTCCAAGTATTTGAAAACATAGAAACAGATCCATAATATATGGGGATAAAAAAGACCAAAAATCGGCACAAAGCTGATCTTTGGTCTTTTTTTTGAATATCATTTTTCAATCCGATGTCAGGTTACTTACGCTCATTACTAAAACGACTGACTTCCACCACCCTCCATAACAGGGCAAATGAGCAGAGCGGAGACAGCAACTGTAATGCAACGTCTGTTGAAGTTGGCAAAATTGATCTGAAGCCTAAACATTTGATCAAAAATAACCGATACACCAAAGTAACATCTAGTGGGACGAAAGTAGTCTGATTATACGGAATGAGAGGGTATGGGGATAACTATGGACGAGGGAATGCAATATATTAATTTTTCGGTAGGAGATCAGATCTTTGCACTTCGAATTGATGAAGTTCATGAGATCATCAGAATGGTACAGGTAACAACAGTTCCATTTGGAAGTCCGGAGATCCGAGGTTTTGCTTCGCTGTACGGTAAGGTCGTTTCGGTGGTGAGTCTTCGTGTATTGTTGGGCATGCCAGACCAGGAGGATACCTCTTCTACACGTATTATTGTGGTGCCTTACAAAGGTGGATTTGTACCGCTGATTGTAGATATGGTCGATTCTGTCGTAAGTTACGATCGTTTCGAGGAACCAGCTGAGGAACACCGCCGTTTCATGCTTGGCGTTTTTGACAAAATCGGGTTCTGTGAAGATCATCGTGCAGGCATTTTGAACCTGGATGTATTACTGGGCAGCTTGATCAGATCATAGGAGTATAACGATCCGTAATTCTTTCAATATTCAGTATTATCCTTCGGTTTACCCAAATGTTCCTCATCCGCTTTTCGGGAGAAGGGACATTTTTTTGTGCCGCTAGGGCGTTTTAAGACACGCCCTAACCATCGAAATAACCACTTTTTATGGGCAAAGGTTTTTAAATCCGGTCATTTTCGTATATGATGGAGAGTAACAATGCGAAGGGATGACGGGAGACTTTAATGATGCAATCGCTGTATGGAGTATGGCTTGGTGACGTATTTTTTTGTTTTTCCGGTGAAACATCGGAACCACGTGTGGATGCATGGAGCCACGTGGTAAGAAGGTTGAATTTTGGCGACGGGGGTCGTCTGTTTCAGCCTGCCGCTCTGCGTCTTGCGGAGCTGCGCTGGCCGAATCCGCTGAGGAACACGGCTGAAGCGAAGAACACAAAGCGGCGTCAGCTGCTGGGGCGCACATTGGAAGGATTGGCAGTCTCGCCTAAGGATGCTTTCAGGTTGCTGCTGCAATGGGATGACCGTTTGTTAAATGCAGCCGGAATTCAGGTTGGAGAAGAGATGCGTTACTGGATCAAGGCGGCGCAGTTCACACAGGAGCTGTTGTTGCGGGGAGCAATTGCTCCATCGGCTGAATTCGCAGCAAAGACCGGAGCACGGCGACGGACCGGACAAGAGACATTAACAGGCGTATGGCGGCCACGCTTGCAGCAGGAGGAGGACATCGAACGCTTCCGCGATCTTGCTGAAGCGATGCCTCCAATTGGGTTGGCTGCTCCTGGAGCTTATGCTTCATTGGAACCGGAAACGCGTGAAGAAGCAGGGGCTGCGGTATTATTTTCATTCATGAGTGGCATGATTCATGCTGTAGTGACAAGTGAACTGGAGGGCATGGACAGTGAACTGTCCCGTTACCGCACCCCATATCGACGCGGATCTTCGCCAGTAGCCGAACTCTGGTGGAACAGTCTGATCTCGATGTTCCGTCCTGTGACGGTGCAAGGGCCGACGGACGATATGACAGCGTTTATTCATACGCTGCAAGAAGTTGGTGGAACGTCAATGCCAATTGTGGGAGCAGAAGAGATGGCGCCTGCTGAAGGCCAATTGAAGCTGGTGCTCCGCTTGGAGCCACCGCTGGGCGAACATGAAACGATCTGGGGGATCAGCTTTTGGGTGGACAGTGAGCAGGAACCAAGCCTGAGGTTGCCTGCACGGACTATCTGGGCACATCCAGAGCGAGATCTGGACCGAGGGAAGGTGTTGTATACCTCGGCGGCAGAGCAATTATTGATGGCACTCGGGCAAGCAGCAGAAATGGCACCTGAACTGGAGACGGCGCTGCTTACCGCTCGTCCGGAGGAAATTAAGCTGGAGCAGCAGGGTTTCTTTGAGTTTCTCACGCATGCGGTTCCACGTTTGCAGAAGGCCGGGATAACCGTTCTCATGCCTTCAAGGTGGAGTCGAGCCGGGAAACGTCGTGCGGGACTGCGTCTGCAGATGTTGAATCGGGGAACAGAGCGGTTGCCTGGAGCCACATCGGCACTGGGCATGGAACAATTGGTTGCTTTCAAAGCGGAGCCTATGCTGGATGGTAAACCGGTCACGGCGGAGGAACTGGCAGCATTGGCTGAATCCACAGTTCCGTATGTCATGTTCCGTGGTGAATGGATTGAAGTGGATACAAAAGAGATTCGCCAAGTCCTGCGTTATATGAAAAAAGAAGAAGAACAATATATGCCTCTCTCCGAATGGCTGCATCTGGCAGCGGATGAAGGGGAGGATTCCGCATGGAAGGGCCTTTCCGTCTTTGGTGCCGAATCCGATGGGATGCTCGCTTTCCTGCTCGATGGACAGGTGCTTCGCAGCATTGAGCCTCGTCAGGTTCCAGCAGAATTGCATGGTGAATTAAGACCTTATCAGGAACGAGGCTACCAATGGTTATCCGCGATGCGTGAGCTGGGCTTTGGCGTATGTCTGGCGGACGATATGGGACTTGGGAAGACGATTCAGGTAATTACCTGTCTGCTGGACCGCAAACACGAGGAACGCCAGGCGGCTGAAGAGGAAGCCCGTGAGAATGAGATGCTGAATGGATCAGATGATTCTTTCCCGGCGGATCAGAACACGAATGAGCAGCCTGTTCATCTGCCTGCACTTATTGTGTGTCCTACCTCGCTGCTTGGAAACTGGCAGCGTGAGCTGAAGCGGTTTGCCCCGGATCTGTCGCTGTACATTCATCATGGCGGACAACGGCTGCACGGGAATGATTTTCAGGCAGAAGCGCAGACGCATGACATTGTACTGACGACCTATCATCTGGCAGGCAGAGATGGCCCGGACCTGGCTTCATTGCACTGGTCCACCATTGTGCTGGATGAGGCACAATATATTAAGAACTACCGTACCAAACAAGCGCAAAGCGTAATGCGCCTGTCTACACTTCATCGTATTGCGATGACGGGAACGCCTGTAGAGAACCGACTGAGCGAACTTTGGTCGATTTTCCAGTTTCTCAATCCGGGGTATCTGGGCACAGCTTCATCGTTCCGCCAGCGGTATACGGGACTGGGGCCATCCGAAGAAAATGCAGCATCCTTGCGTGAGCTTCATCGACTGGTATCTCCATTCATGCTGCGCAGGCTGAAAAGTGATCCGGATATTCGCAAGGATCTGCCAGAGAAGCTTGAACTGAAATCCTATTGTTCTCTGACGCCGGAGCAGACGGTGTTGTACCAGCGTGTGGTGGATGATCTGATGGGTGGTCTGGACGGCAGAAATGGCATTGCCCGGAAGGGGATTGTTCTGTCCTCCCTGACCAAGCTCAAGCAGATCTGTGATCATCCGGTGCTGGCGGACAGTAATCGGAAAGACCACGGCAAGGCTGAGGCATCCGGTAAGATGGAACGTTTGCTTGAATTGCTGGACGCCATCCGTGATAACGGGGAATCGGCACTGATCTTCACGCAATATGTTGCTATGGGAGATCTGCTGGTAGCACGATTGAAACAGCGATATGAGGAAGAGCCGTATTTCCTGCATGGTGGTGTGTCGAAGGCGCAAAGAGATGATATGGTGGAGACTTTCCAAAAAGGAGAGGGGCCGTCCATGTTTGTTCTATCTCTTCGTGCCGGAGGTGTGGGTCTGAATCTGACACGGGCGAGTCATGTCGTTCACTATGATCGGTGGTGGAATCCTGCGGTTGAGAATCAGGCAACGGACCGTGTATTCCGAATAGGGCAGAATCGCAATGTGCAGGTGCATAAGTTGATCTGTCAGGGAACACTGGAGGAACGCATTGATGAACTGATCGAAAGCAAAAAGGCACTGTCCGAGCAGGTCGTCGGTTCAGGTGAGAACTGGCTGACAGAGATGTCGGATGATGAACTGCGTGGTCTGATCTCACTTCAGGGTGAGACGTGGCTGTGACCTTGAAAGATCAGGAGAATATAGATGTTGAGAAAGGGGGATTGTTGTGAGCGAAAAATGGAAGATCGAGCTGCATATGTCCCCCGGTGGATGGACAGCGGAAGTAAATACAGCAGCGGATGCGGACCAGGAAGTTTCCGTTTCTGCTTCCGCTGCTGAGGGCAAGACCGGATCGGCCGCAGGCATGTTCACGGTCACGGGAACGCCGGCGCGACTGAGCGAGGCCCAGCGCGAGGCTGTACTGGCTCAGCTGCGCAAGCGCCCGCTGACGCTGTACGCCCTGCTGCGCGGCGGCCCGGCGTCCGAGGAACTTGCCGGGCTGCTGCCGGCTGCGCAAGCGCCCGATGGCTCGCCAGGCGCAGCAACGGCCAGCGCGGCCGTGGCGTGCACCTGCGGCCGCCCCAGCTGCGCGCATGCCGCGGCCGCTGAGCGTGCCGTAGCCGCGCGCCTCGCGGCCGAGCCGCTGCTGCAGCTGGCGCACGCCGGCCTGCCGCGCGAAGCGCTGCTCGCCGGCGTGCTGGGGGCATGGGCGGAGGAACTCGCCCATGATCCCAGCGGCCCCGGCCGCGCAGCGGAAACGGCTGGCCGCCCGCAAGTGCGGGGCGGCGAAGGCGGCGCGGCCGTCGGCGAGTGGATCGCCGAGGCTGCCGCGGACGGCGCCATGCACCAGCCGGGGCCGGGCTTTGGCGCCGTTGAGGTGCGCCTCGCGCAGCCAGGCAAGCCGCCGGCGTTGCCGGAGCTGACGGCGCTGCTGCCGGGCGTGCCGGCCACCGCAGGGCTGGATTTGATCCGCGAGCGTGTAGCCGCGCGGATGTGGCAGGCTGTCCAGAAGAAGACAGACAGCCCGGCAACCAAATGATGCACCCATCAGAGCGGGGGAGATCTCAGATCACCCCTGCTTGTTTTTATTGCAGCATGTTGCATTATTCGATTTAATTCATTTCCCGGTACAAGATGAATTTTGTCTTTATCCAACAATGCCAATGCTCATTAGTAAAGTGCATCTCGGTATAATCGCTTTTTTGCATATTGGATATATGAAGGCATATTCCCACTTCACTTCTATTTGTGTACAGCACGGGGATGTTGCTTTAAAAGTCCAAAAAACGATCATACAGGCTGTACAGCCTGTATATGTTCATTCGGATCTCTTCTAAAGGACGTCTTTACCGGTGGAGCTTCGCTCCCAATTAAGGTATACTGTCGCAGGGAACACTGCACGCAGAGGACTATATAACATTTATATTATTGCGATAGGAGTTTTTACATGAAATCAACTACAGGAAGACAGCGCCGTATGGTGGTTATGCTGTCCTCATTGATGATATGCGGAGCATTGCTTGCCGCGTGCCAGAACGGTTCAGGCACAGAGGAGAGCCAGAATCCAAATGGAACAGGTAACACACAACAGGAGACGGACGGCACAACGGTTCATTTTACGGAGGATAAAGGAACGGATGGCGACAATGCTGGCGGGGATGACACATCATCTTCTGGCAACAGCGGTGAAGGCACGGATAGCGAGTCTGGGAATGCTTCAGCGGGCGAAGGGCAGGGCTCTTCGGACAATGGGAATGGCGCGACAGCGGAAGATCCATTGCTGGAGAAACGCAGTATCAGCGCACTGCAAACGACAATTGATGCACAATCTGTGGTGACCAATGCCGAGTCTATGACCGTCATTGTGAACAAACAACGGAGTCTGCCTGACGGGTACGAGCCGGACGATCTGGTAGAGCCGAATGTACCGTTCTCCTTCGACGAACCTCACGAGAAGCGGCATATGCGCAAGGAAGCTGCGGAGGCACTGGAGAAGTTGTTTGCAGGTGCAAAAGCGGATGGCATTGAGCTTCGTGCGGTGTCCGGTTATCGTTCATATCAGCGTCAGGTATCCATCTATAACAATAATGTCAAAACCAAAGGTCAAGAATACACAGATCGCGTGAGCTCTGTGCCGGGCCGAAGCGAACATCAGACGGGTCTTGCCATTGATGTATCCAGCCCGAGTGTGGGCAATGTGTTGGAAGAGGTATTTGGCACATCGAAGGAAGGCCAGTGGTTGGCTGAACACGCTGCAGAATACGGATATATCATCCGTTATCTGCAAGGTGAAGAAGATACCACAGGTTACGTCTATGAGCCTTGGCATATCCGGTACATCGGTACAGATTTGGCACCGGATGTGGCGAAGAGTGGGTTAACTCTGGAAGAATACTTCGATGAGGCTAATATCAAGTTGTAATTTGGATGTTTCATCCTTAAAGAAAAGATACTAATACTAATTCTCATAAATCCCCGAATGAACCGTCCTTGATCTAACCAATGGGTAGTCATTCAGGGGATTTTTTCTGTGCAAAAATGTTAATGGAGTTAAGATAGAATTAGACCTCATTCCATTGTTTTGGATGATGATAGACTGATATAATTCATGTTTAATCCGAAGAGACAAATACAACCAAAGCGAGGGACGAGAGAATGAGCAGACAGCAGGTATTTACGGGCTCCCCATGGGAACCATTGGTGGGATATTGCCGTGCCATCCGTGTAGGTAACCGAATTGAAGTGGCGGGTACAACCGCGATGCAAGATGGTGTAGTTGTTGGAGCAGGTGATCCGTATGCACAGACAAGGTTCGTTTTGCAGACGATCGAGAATTCACTGAAAGAACTGGGGGCTGACATGTCGCATGTGGTGAGAACCCGGATGTTTGTGACCGATATCTCCAGATGGGAGGAAGTTGGCAAGGCGCACGGTGAATTTTTTGGACAGATCCAGCCTGTAGCTACCATGGTTGAAGTTAGCGCACTCATTGATCCCTTATTGATGGTTGAGATTGAAGTGGAAGCGATTGTTGAAGATGAAACCCAAGCCGGTTGATTCTGGCAAATACCCGGAAGATTTTCTAAGGAACACGGGACGTCTTATTTGGCGATAAGGTCCTCTTGCTAAAATGTAAGGAACATCAGACACGTTATTTCCTAAATTCCTTTGATAAAAATGCTGTAAACAGCTATTTATTCAAACATAGCGTGCCTGAGATTCCTTAGATTCCTGCGGGTGCTTCAAATCCTTGAATAAGATGCCTCAGATTCGTTAGTGTTAACACCGCTTGCTCTTACATTCGGTATGTAATGTATTTCGTATGCAGCGCACATCGCACGTGTCTGCTCCGGACAAGTTTCAGATATCCTTCGGTTTTAAGCAGTTTGTAGACACACTCTAAAAAAACCAGAACCAGAACCATAACCAAAACCAAAACCAAAACCAAAACCAAAACCAAAACCAAAACCAAAACCAAAACCAAAACCAAAACCAAAACCAAAAAAAACAACCTTATCCATGCCTGTCAAAAGACAAGCGGATAAGGTTATTTTGAATTGACTTCGCCGCCTGGCCGCACGGCTGTGCTCTTGATGCACCAAACTCATTACACCGCGCGCCAGGAGCTACATGCGGATGGCTGGTCTTATGATGCTCCACACTCATGACCCCGCGTTAAGCGATGCACGCGGTCGTCTGCAACAACATATAACATGTGTTTCAGCCAAACGTTTTTCTAACCGTATTATTTCGCTTCCAGCTCTGCTGCAGGTGTTTCAACAACCACTTTCCAAGCTGTTCCGATTGGAGGCAGGCTGCGTGTCAACACAGGGCTGTAGAATCCAATGACTTTAGTTCCTTTGGTCAGTTCTTCAGCTTTCACTGTTTCACCTTCGTGGTTCACGATCATTGTGTCTTTAGCAATGTTCAGCACGACATGGTCAGGGGCTGTTTCTGTTAAGCGTGTACCTGTAATCTCAATCTGTGAGATACTGCCTTCAGCTGTTGTTACATTTTCAATTGTACCCGCTGTCCCCAGAACGTCTTTCAATTGTGATTCCGCAGCGTCATCCAGTACAGTGACTGTATAGGTCGGCGTTTGTGGTGGCAGACTGCGGGTGGTGATCAGGGAATGCTCAGCTTCCACGTTCATGCCAATGGCCAGATCAGTCAGTGCAATCTCTTTCCCCTCAACTGAGATGAATTTCGTCTCGTCGCTCAGATTAAGCACAATACCCTCCGTACCTGCACCACCAATCTGGATGGACTGATATTTATCTTGGTTTGAGATTCTGGTAATTACACCACGTTCAGTAACCGTCTTCACGTCCTCTTCACTGGAGATAGTCACTTGATTCCCTGTTGTGTTCACTTGTCCATGCAGTACCTTTTCGGCAAAAGAAGCAGGTACATACAAAGTGCCGCCTGTGATTTCAGGCGCTGTGCCCAGCGTGAGCAGCATTTTATTTACGGAATATTGGTCCTTGCCTGTAATTACCTGTGTCCACAGAGCACCCCGAGTCAGCTCTGCAGTTTTAGTTTCTTTATTCCATTCAAGTTCAATACCCAGTGCGTCGGTAAGATCACGCAGCGGGATCATGGCTACTTTGCCATCCTTGTTCCAATAACCATCGGAGATGGATGCACCATTCACGGATACGTTTACTACACTCACTGCGTTACTATCTGCTGAAACGGATGTTTGATGGACTGGTTTTGTGTTGTCCAGTGTTGCTGCATAAGCGGCTCCACCACCCAATGCCATGGATAGGGCCATCAGTGCACTTACTTTTTTCATGTTGTTGTTCATCAATATTCATCCCTTCTAATCTGTGTACTGACGCGGTAAAATCTTCCTTAGGGCCGCGCTTCAAGTTAATAGACGGGACAAATCGTCTAAGTGTTGCAGTTGAAATGTAATGAATGTAAGCGGTAGATTAGTTTAAATTAGAAATATCGCTTGTATTGCAGGTTATCCGCAGCAGGATCAGGTTAATTGCAGGTAAGTGGCCAAACCTTTGTCCTATTTCACATTCAAGTACGAGGAGGAACGGATTAGATGAGTGATATGTTGGTAGCGCTCTATCGTTTACCGGAGCAAGAGAGTGGACTGAGAGCGTTGGAGGAATCCTCTATTGTGATTCGAAGAGCCATTGCCCCAGAGAAACAAATTGTACTGGATTGGGTGAGGTCACATTTTAGCCAGGCTTGGGTGGATGAATGTGAAGTTGCTTTTGCGCGTCAGCCGGTGTCCTGTTATATTGCGGTTGAGCATGGGAAAATGATTGGATTTGCCTGTTACGAAGCGACATGTCGCAACTTCTTCGGACCGACAGGTGTGAGCCAGGATGCACGGGGCAAAGGTGTAGGCACAGCCTTGTTACTGGCGTGTATGCATGCAATGAAGGCGGACGGTTACGGTTATGCGATTATCGGATCAGCGGGACCTGTGGATTTCTATGCCCGGACGCTGGGTGCCGTGAAGATTGAAAATTCAACGCCGGGTATTTACGAAGGCATGCTGCGGGCAGAATAGACAATATTGATGTTGTGGAAGTTGTGGAAAAGGAAGGGAGGACGATGATGAGCACGAAACAAATGTTGCACATCGGAATGATCGGTACAGGATCAATCTCGGATCTTCATATGAGGTGTTATGCCAAAAACGAGGATGCCGTAATCTATGCCATCTGTGATCTGAACAAGGAGCGGGCTAAAGCTGCTGCGCAAAAGTATGATGCTCAATCCGTATACACCGATTATCGGGAGATGCTGGAGGACCCGCATGTGGATGCCGTCAGTATCTGTACCTGGAATAATACACACGCCGAGTTTGCCATTGCTGCACTGGAGGCAGGCAAGCATGTATTGCTGGAGAAACCGGTGGCAACCAATGTGGAAGATGCACTGCGGATTGAAGAAGCAGTGAAGAAGAGCGGACGTACGTTTATTGTTGGATTTGTGCGGCGTTATGATAACAATATGCAGATGATGCGCAGATTCATTGATGCCGGGGAGTTTGGTGAACTGTATTATGCCAAAGCTTCCATTCTGCGGCGTCACGGCAATCCAGGCGGTTGGTTTGCAGACAAAAGCCGTTCCGGCGGTGGCCCCCTGATTGATCTCGGCGTACATATTATCGACCAATGTTGGTACCTCATGGGCAGGCCGAAACCTGTTTCGGTCAGTGGTAATACGTATCGGAAGTTGGGCAATCGTGCCCATATCGAACATCTTTCTTTTTACAAAGCAGCCGACTACAGCGCAGCTGTGAATGACGTAGAAGATATGGCGAATGCACTTATTCGGTTTGAGAACGGGGCTTCGCTGGCTGTGGATGTGAGCTTTACCCTTCATGCACGCGGAGATGAATCTTCGGTAAAATTATACGGCGAGCGTGGTGGGTTCGAACTGGAGCCAGAGACACTGATCGTCACGGAGAAAAATAATACCATCCTGAATATTGAACCCCAGACGGACAATACGGGTCTCCATATTCATAGTGCATTCCAGAACCAGATTGACCACTTTGTGGATTGTTGCCTGAACGGTACAGAGCCGATCAGCCCAATTGCGGATGGTGTGGCTTCCACGCGCATGTTGTGCGGAATCTACGAGTCCGCTGAGAAAGGGCAGGAGATTCGTCTGGATTGAGTCCATTTTACATGGCAGTTGTCCTTCATTATATTAAAAAGCATGCGTCTTCCGCGTGATCTGCGGTTACGCATGCTTTTTGGCATCAGGTCATTTATTCAACGGTGAATTTTCGTACCCAGGGTCATCATAATCCGTATCCTGCAGCCTCGGAAGAACGTTCATGCTCTCAATCGCCTGCCGGGAGTGCGGCGTGCCATGGTCATACAGAAAGGTATACAGCAAAGTCATACCATCTGAAAATTGCTCTGTTGCCTCATCGTGGTCTGCTGATTTGTAGGGTACGGGAGCCCGTTGCAATGTATAGGCATCGTCATCCTCCAGCACCTTCATCAGATCTTTCAATCGGCCCAACTGTTCGTCATCCACGAACACTTCAAAGGGTGTAGATTCGTTCTTTGTTCGTTCAATCAGGTTATGAGTTACCGATACATACAGATGTTGTTTGTCGTCCTGCATAATCCAACCCCCATTCTGAAATGGAAAAAAGACGCTTCTACTGTTAATAAACAGCAAAAAGCGCCCTGAAACGAGCTACTATGCTCGTGTGTTATTTACTCATCAACATGTTCGGTCACATAAGACCAGCCATTGCCTTTACCTTGTAATCGACTTTGTTCAAAAAAATCAATTCCATCTACCGTAATACTGACTGACACGAGTGATGGTTCATCGCTAACTCCATAAGGGACCTCTTCCTTTGAGTTATTTCCCAAATCTCCCCGTTACGGGCACCTGGCGGGTGTCGGCCTCCATCGATCCTGAACACAGGGGACAGGCGGGAGGGCCTGAGGATGCCTTCTTGTTTGTTTTTGAAGAAGGCACAGCTGGCTTCTGTCTTAGCCACGCTTTACAGGTGGATGAACTGCACTTCCAGACCGCAACGGTCTCCGTACGCGCAGCATTACCTGAACCTGAAGTGTGCGAATGTGAACTGGAGGTATTCGCAGTTGTCGGACTCACACCTGTGGTGCTGAATGCCTTATGATTGCGAATTTCACCACTGCCACGCCGTTCACCGAGGCGATCCTCATCACGTTCGTTGTGGACCTCGTAGTCACGACGGTCACTGTGGCTGATGGCACGACGCTGTGCCACATCCCGACCTTCGGAACGGGCACCCGAGCCCGAGCGGGCATACGGTCCATTACCTTTACCATATGAAGTCTGACTGCTCGTCCGGCTCTCTTCACGAGGTTTGCGTTTGTCCGGAACTTCCATGCCGAAGGCTTCAAGCAGGAAACGGGACACATCCGCTGGCTTTCCATGATGGCTCGCCGGTGAGGTGACATACAAGTACTGCTTGGCCCGTGTGATGGCAACGTAGGCGAGCCTGCGTTCTTCCTCCAGCGCCATGTCCAGTTCGGCGTCTGTCTGTTGCATAGCAAGCGCGGCTTTCTGATCCTCAGGAATATCCTGACGCAGTGCTGTACTGTGAGGCACAATGCCTTCACTGGCTCCAATCCAGTACACACAAGGGAACTCCAATCCTTTGGCCCGGTGGATCGTCATCAGCTGTACCGCGTCACTATCCTGTGCGCGGCGCAAAGATTCCATCTCACGGTGTCTGCGGGAGAGCTCATCCGCGAATTGGATGAACTCATCCACCGTTTCGAATTTTTTGACGGCAGCTTCAAATTCATCCAGGGTTTCCAGCATCGTTTCCTTATAATGGGTGAAGATGCTGGGATCACCACTTTCCATATACTTGTCGTAGAACTGCCTGCGCATCTCCTGTATGGCGATGATGGGCTTCAGTTTGTGAAGTGATTTGATCAGCTTGATGCGTTCCTTGACCTGTTCCTGCTGGAACGGTTTCAGCTTTTCCCATTTTACCAGATGGATGAGTGGGTATTTCTTCGCCTGTTGTTGTTCACAGCGCTGAATCCATTCCAGACCCGCATCACGTGATACGTAGAGCGGTCCCAGTGCACTTGGAAGAGCATCCATGGCTCGTGGATCAAGAGACAGACGCAGATGATCCATCAGGGGTCTGATGAGAGACTGGTCGTAGAACACCGGGGAAGCACCATGTTGTACAAAAGGCACGTCTTTCAACACAAGCTGCTCAAATACAGCCCGGCTGCTGCTGGCTGTCCGGTGAAGAATCGCAATATCGCGATAGGTGTGTTGTCCTTCTTCAACCTGCTGGCACAGCTGGTTTACGACCCACGCTGCTTCTTCCTCCGCATTGGAGGGTGTAGCGAAACGGGGGGCATCGCCGCGGTTTCCAGCGGCACGTAGCCGTTTGTCACGTCTGCGTTTATTGCGGGCGACCAGTTCACTTCCGAGTCCCAGAATGCGTGCATCACTACGATAATTGATATCCAGCGTCACAATGCGTGCGCCGGGGTATACTTTATCGAATTCCAAAATCGATTCTTGGCGTGCGCCATTAAAGGTATAGATCGTCTGGTCATCGTCTCCCACAACCATCAGATTGCGGTGAGCGGAAGCCAGTTTTTGCACAATTTCATACTGCAGATGGTTGGTATCCTGGAACTCATCCACCATAATGTACTGGAAACGCTTCTGAAGCGGCCCCAGAACAGCAGGATCACGAAGCAGCGCGGCTGCCCGCAGTAAAATATCATCAAAATCCATTTTGCCACGATCCTGCTTCCAGGCTTCGTAACCAAGCAGAACACGCTTGGCATCGCGTTCTTCCTGTGATTTTTCAGGCAGATCGGTTGTTTCCGATCCTTGCATCTTCCATGCGGACAGCATGGCCAGCAGACTTTCAGGCTGGAAGGCTTCACTCATGCCATTTTGACGAAGAAGCATCTTCAGCACCGTATGCTGGGCTCGCGACTCGCCAAAGATCTCTTCCTGTACACCGTAATGACGCAATAATGTCAGCGCAAAAGAGTGAAAGGTGCGCGCCTGTACGGCTCTTGCGGCTGCCGGGCGTATACCTGGCAATGCGGCGATCCGGTCTTTCATCTCGGTGGCGGCTTTGTTCGTGAACGTCACCAGCAGGATACTGCCTGCATGTACGCCGCTGACCTCTATGAGGTAGCCGGCTCTTGCAGCGAGTACAGTTGTTTTGCCACAACCGGCTCCGGCGAGCGTCAGAATCGGTCCTCTGCCGTGACGGACTGCCGAGATTTGTGGTGCGTTTAACTTGATGCCTGCCTCTTCCAGAGAACGAAAATAAAAGGCATCCTGTTGCTCATTACCCACGAGTTGCCGACTGGTCTCCAGCGGAGCAGACGGGGACTGGGGCAGGGACGCCGCCGGGGTAACCCCGAGCGGACGGGGGTAGAACGTTGAGTTCGGACTTAACATGTTTCATCCACCTCTGTATGCATTCAGGGATAGGACTATCCCGGCTAAAAGTAAACCATTTGCCCTTTTCACAATCGCATTGTAAATTGGTATGATAGAGTTAGTCGCCTAATCAGGCGGTTAAGTATGGTCAAAGCTTCATTATACCCGAACATATGGTCTTGACGAAAGCCCCCGATTTCATCCAGTATCGGTATAAAACGGGCACCTGCACGAGATTACGCAACTTTTTGGCATGATATCGTATAAGTTATATGCCTGAGCATTTTGCATGAAGGATGTAATATGCTAATTTACTACTAAATAGAAATGATAATATTGGTTTTGACGGGACAGAGGAGGAATGGTCATGAAACTGCTTCAGCGCATCAAAGACGGAGCGAACAAAGCAACAGAGCGTGCCCAGCACGCCGTTGAGATTGGGAAATTGAACAACCAGATTGTGGGCTTGCAACAGGAACAGGAAGTCCATTTTACAGATATGGGTCGCATCTTCTATGAGGGTTATCGGGCACAAGATATGACGCGTGCAGAAAAAGAAATGGTGGATCTGTCGCAGCTTTGCGACGAATTGCAGGACGAGATTGATGGTCTGCGCAACAAGATTGCACAGCTCAAGAACGAACGATTGTGCGAGTGTGGACACGTCGCTTCCCTGGATGCCAACTTCTGCCCTAAATGCGGACGCAAGTTGGGTGAACTCAAGAAAGCAGCACCTACAGTAGGAGCTGCAGGAGTCGCAGGAGCCACCACAGCCGCGAGACAGGAGGCAGCTGTAGCTCAGACCCAAACTCCAGAGCCGGACTTCTACGATGCGCCACCTGAATTGGAACTGGAGGAAGACGAGCCGTATCATACGGTCATTCCGTCCATAGCCGATCTGGAAACGGAATCGGAATATAACAGTACGGAATTTACCCAGGAAGAAAAGGAAGCGTTCGATGCGGAGTGGGAACGTCGCAGAGATGAAGAGATGCAACGGGAACGTGAGCGTCAGCAGGAGCTGGACGAACGCATCCGCTACTGGAAAGAAAATAACCCGATTGTGAACACGGTGGACGTACAGACCGAAGTATCACGCGAAATGGTGAATTGTCAGATTTGTGCAGCCGAGCTGCCCAAAGGTTCGAAGTGGTGCCCGCGCTGTGGTGCTGAACAGATCTGATCTGATGCAGTAGAAGCACTGCCGCATCAGTGTGAGGCAGTGCGGGTTGCTGACAGCATGGGGGGACGGGAATATGGACCAACTGCTGCATCATTTGCGTCATCTCGGGTTTACCGAGATGGAATCTAAAATTATGGTGGAACTCGCTCGTCAGGGATCAGCCTCAGGATATGAGGTTGCGAAGCGGCTGGGCGTGTCCCGTTCCAATGTATATGCGACCCTGCAACGGCTGGAACAGCGTGGATTCTTGCGGTGTAGTCCGGGGGAACCGGCGAAGTATAGTGTACTGAAGCCGGAGGAGATGACACGTATGATCTCCGATCAAATGCGTACCTCTCTGGATTATGTTCAGAGCAGCATGCCCAAAAGTGAACCGGAGAAGCCTGTCTTCTATAACGTCGAAGGGGACAAAAATGTGTTTGAGAATCTGAGCCGTGAATTGGCCGAGGCTCAGCATGAGATTGTCGTAGACGTTTGGCGTGAAGAAGCAGAGTTGCTACGTAATGACTTACAACAGGCTGAAGCTCGCGGTGTGCGGCTGTTATGGTCGTGTGATGGTGGCGAAGGCATGCTTGATCAGCCTGTTCCTTTGCCGGGCCTGCCTTTGTACGGCACAGGTAATGGTCGGAAATTTTCCCTGGTGGTCGATCGCCGCTGGTGCATGTTAGGCATGCGCGGTGAATCATGCGCCACACAGGCAGTGGTGACGGAGCATCCGGTAATGACCGGACTGCTGCTTAATCATTTTGCTCAAGAGCTGGTGTTGTACGAACTGGAACAGGATATGGGGGAGGAACTGGAGTCCCGCTATGGACACCGGTATGAAGACCTCTCTGCGCGTTATTGGTCTTCTCCTTCAGGAGAGGGTGACCAGAGCTAGACAGATCGGCGACTAATTCACCTCTGATGGAGTGAACATGCCAGCACAAAAGTATTTATCTTGAAACGAATACGTGTGTACATAAAGCAGGCGCTGCCCAAGGCAGACGCCTGTTTGTGCTGGTTTGAGATATGACAGTGATGTTCGTCACAGCATCTGTTTCCAGTCAAGTCGATAGTAAAGGTATGAAGTGATGCTATTTTTGAGAAAATGAAGCTATGAACATTCGATTGAACTGGATCGGGTTGAACAGGATTGTACACGATCATTCTTTGGGCACGTGATATAGAGCTTCCAGCACGTCCGTATAATAAGCTGTACCATGGGGTACAAATTCCGTTGCCCGAATCTCGCGAACGATACGTTCCGGTTCATCAGCTGCATGATCGCTGCTTGACGGGTCCTTATGACCGATGGAATGTGGTGATGATGTCAACGGCTGGGTCTGAACTCCGGTAGCTTGGATCACGTCGATCTCATTACGAAACAAAGCGAGTAGATCATCCAGCGGCACTTCATACAGGCTATCCACCTCGCTAGGCTGCAGAACGTAGGCTTCGAGCGGCTGGTTCAGACATAATCCATAGACGGCGCTGAATTCCCGATCTATGAATGGGACACCACGCACCTCTCCTTGGAGCTGTTGTGTAGCCGTGAGTAGATAGGTTAGTGCCTCGAATGGAGTATAAACACCCAGTTCTTCCTCCAGCTCACGACTGGCGTCTTGCAGTTGTTCACCTGCGGTGAGATGACCTGCTGCTGTAATGTCGTAACATCCAGGAAAGGTATCCTTAATATCACGCCGCCGCTGAAAAAGGACCTGTCGCTGCTCGTCTTTGTCACGCACGATCCAGCAGTGGAATGAACGGTGCCAATATCCTTTAGCATGGACCTCGCTGCGTAGTGAAGTGCCGATCCAATTTTGCTGCTCGTCATAAATGTCGAAACGTTCTGGGGTCATGAAACGTATCTCCTTATATAGCAGATTTTAAAGTTCAAAATTTCACAAAGTATGTTTTAAACGAAAGGGGAACGATCGTATGGAATGCATTGTACACTTTCAGGTGATTTATCCGCAACCTCAGGAACGTAAAAGTCTTAGAGGACTTATATTTGTAGGGCAAGGTCAGGAACCGGCTAACAGTCAGTTAAGCAGCATGTTTAAGGATATGGGATTTAATGTACGTTTGGAAGATGAGGCACAATTGTTGTTCAAGCCAGTGGATGCTTCGGCAAACTTTGAATATATTCGTGTGACAGAACTTGATACTGGGGAAGAAGTTTACAAAGAAGATAAGGATCTGAAGTCGATTCTGGAGCATTTGCTGCCACGCCGTTTCTAGTTCATGAGCATGGCTGCAAATGACATTCATGGGGGAGCACGTGTAACACATGTATGTTAGGCACAAAAAAAGGCCCCACCTTTACGGTGGAACCTTCAACCCTTTAAGCTACGCAACCATTGTTAATGAAGCCCATATGGCTAGCTTTTCATACATAAACCCTAGCAAGTAAGAGGTTGTCCCCCGCATCAGGATTTATATCCGTAATTCAACTCGGTGCGTCTTTATACGTTCATTGTGATTATGCTAGAGCGCCGGTTCCTTCTGCTTCCAGTTCTGAAGTACAGTGCGAGCAGCGGGTAGCCGCGGCTGGAATTTCCGATAGGCAATACTTGCAAGCCTTGGTCGTTTTTTGCGGCTCGGGCTTTTTGTGTTCTTTGCTTTTGAGATAGTTGATGCCCTTCACAAGCATGAAGATACAGAACGCAACGATAAGAAAATCAATCATGACGTTGATGAACTGACCATAAGCAATCACGGTAGCCCCAGCTTCGTTGGCTTGAGCGAGGGTGGTGATTTCCTGTCCGTTTGCTGTTTTCATGTCTCTATCCAGGTTGATGATTTTCTGACTGAAGTCAATTCCACCCAGCAGTTTTCCAACTGGAGGCATGATGATATCATTCACAAGGGACGTGACGATTTTACCAAAAGCAGCCCCAATAATGACACCGACCGCCAGATCGATGACGTTGCCGCGGACGGCAAATTCCTTGAATTCTTTAAGTACGCCTTTCATGTTTGCATATCTCCTTTGATCATTCGATTCAAAATATAGGTCGCGTTTCCATCCATTCTCCGTTCAGATCCGCGCTTCCGTTCTCATATTGTACATAAAAAACAGATTCCAATCACCCCCTGTTTGCAAATTAAGACAAGTTTCCGCAACTTCCATGAAAATACTTCTTTATTTCACGCCGTCGATTCGGTATACTTCTAACATTGTCAGTTATGTTTAACCTTTTACATTCAGGTTCGCGATCATACATTGTAACGAATCATGGAGCCAAAAAATTAAATATGCCGTTACTCGTATATGTGCAGGAATAGGCCTGCATGTCTCTACCTGATCACCGGAATGATCGGACTACGGGAAAGATGTTGCAATGTTTTGTATGGTTGGCATGAGATTATTCTCAGGCAGTTTGACTCAAGAGCAGGTTCAAGTGGTTTTTATCTGTTTCTGATTACACTGTTTAGAGTTTCTCACAACAGGATTGAACTCCTGTCATTCTGTCCATCCAGAACACTTGCAGCATCCATACGGCTTGTCCATATACGTACAAGTCCGTCTTTCCCGTCTCCGGTTATTCCGCAGCGTGTGAAAAGGCGGGCTTTTTGCTTTTTTACCATGAGACTGGAGGGGTATGTGGGTTTCTGTGCGGAGGGCATTCAGGGGGAAGAATTACAATGCAATTGTTAAAAGACAAGGTAAGACAGGAAGGTATCGTCCTGTCCGAGCAAGTACTCAAAGTGGATTCGTTCCTGAACCACCAGATGGACCCGGTTCTGATGAAGGAAGTAGGTAAAGAATTCATTCGCCGCTTTGAAGGTGAGAATATCACACGTGTCCTGACAATTGAGTCGTCAGGGATCGCACCAGGCATCATGACTGCGTTGGAGTTGAACGTGCCGCTGATCTTTGCACGGAAGCAGAAGTCCCTTACACTGACGGAAGACATTCTGGTGGAGAAGGTCTACTCCTTCACGAAGCAGGAGACCAATGAAATTACCGTTGCCAAGAAGTTCATGAAGCCTGGTGATCGCGTGCTGATCATTGATGATTTTCTGGCGAATGGTGAAGCAGCATTTGGTCTGGCTCGCATTGTGGAGCAGGTTGGAGCCGAAGTGGTGGGTATCGGTATTGTTATTGAAAAAGCATTCCAGCCGGGAGGTCGCTTGTTGAAAGAAGCAGGATACCGTGTGGAATCGCTGGTTCGCATCGGGGCACTGTCGGATGGACAGGTTACATTTGCGGACGAGGAGGGCACGAACTAATATGGCACGCGAACGTATTTTTCAACGGCATCGGCATCCAATCAAAACGTTCTCCCTCGGACTACAGCATGTGCTTGCTATGTATGCAGGAGCCGTCGTTGTCCCATTGATCGTTAGTAACGCATTGGGTTTTACACAGGAACAACTAACCTATCTCATTGCCATTGACTTGCTCGCATGTGGTGTGGCTACACTGCTTCAGGTATGGGGAAATAAATATTTCGGCGTAGGGCTGCCTGTCATGCTCGGTTGTGCATTCCAGGCCGTGTCTCCGATGATCCTAATCGGGATGAACAGTGGAGTATCTGCCATTTACGGAGCAATTATTGCCTCAGGGCTGTTCGTATTAATCTTCTCCGGAATCTTTGGGAAGCTTATTCGGCTCTTTCCACCAGTGGTTACGGGTTCGGTGGTTACGATCATCGGTTTAACCTTGATTCCCGTTGCTTTCCACGATCTGGGCGGCGGTCAGGGATCAGAAGATTTCGGCAGCGGAGTTAATCTCATGCTCGGTTTCGGCGTGCTGCTCTTTATCATTTTAATGACTCGATTCACTACAGGTTTTATCCGTTCCATCTCAGTATTGATTGGTCTACTCGTAGGTACGATTGCGGCAGGGTTTATGGGCGAGGTTAATTTTGCTCCTATTCGCGATGCAAGTTGGTTCCACGTTGTTCAGCCGTTTTACTTCGGCAGACCGACATTTGAGATTGTACCGATCCTGACGATGATTCTGGTGGCGATTGTCAGCGTGGCCGAGTCCACAGGTGTATTTATGGCTCTGGGCAAAATCCTGGACAAGGACCTGTCGTCCAAGGATCTGGCGCGCGGTTATCGCGCAGAGGGTCTAGCCATTGTGTTAGGTGGTATTTTCAACTCGTTCCCGTATACAACGTATTCGCAAAATGTAGGGCTGGTACAGATGACACGTGTGAAGACACGTGATGTCATTGTGGTGGCTGGTGGAATCCTGGTGGTCATTGGATTTGTACCAAAAATTGCAGCCCTCGCACAGCTCGTTCCAGGGGCAGTACTTGGCGGAGCCATGGTGGCCTTGTTTGGCATGGTGGTATCATCAGGCATTCGAATTATCGGCAGTCAGGTCGATCTGAACCGACATGAGAATCTGTTTGTCATTGCTTGTTCTGTAGGTATGGGGCTTGGGGTTACCGTTGTACCTGAGTTGTTCGCAGGTGCACCGGCCTGGGCTCAGATTATGCTCGGTAATGGTATCATTGCAGGTAGTTTCACGGCGATCTTCATGAACCTGCTGTTCAACGGTCTGGGTACCAAGGAAACAGCCGCCAAGATGGCTGAACAACAGGCAGATGCCATCCTTGGAGAGGCGGGCAAGTCAGCTTAATTAACCGAATTAGGCCAGGCTTATCATCCAGCAGGATTGTTATGTTAACTGTTATAAATAGACGATTCACAAGATAAATAATGAATCAGGTTAATCATGGTGATATACAGCATGAATGGTTTATGACATACATCGTTTATGCTATGAATATTCAATCCCATGAACAAATGAAAGAGACACTTTTAGATGCGAAACACCGAAGATACAGACTCAGCAGAGTCGTGTTTTCGGTGTTTTTTTGCTTTGTTTATCATCAGCATAGCGTCCAATGTGCTGCTGTACAGGAACAATACAGGAACAAGACCTTATGCCGGATGTAAGAAGTTATTCACCTAATTCGATGGCAAGCCATGTTGTATGAAGGATAGACTGTTATCATGCATGGGGATATACACCAAAGAGATAAGCGATCCAATCGCTTTTTGATTACATAACAATAATTTCACTGGGAGGAACGATGAATTATCAACCTGTATTAAAACAAGATAGAATGAAGTTTCTGGATTTGTTTCGAGGGTTTTCCTTGATAGGCCTACCATTCGTAAATGTATTGGCATTGTGGGTTATGTTGAAGCCGGATACTCGTGTAGATTTTTGGATCCAACGAGCATTATATTTTTTGGTGGAGGCACGTTTTTACGATATCTTCTGTTTTTTATTTGGCCTTGGATTTTATCTTTTTCTAAGCCGGTCAGCTGCCAAAGGTCAAACCAAGCTGTTTCTCTATATCCGCAGGATGCTTATTTTATTAGCGCTGGGATATATTCATCAACAGTATCAGTCTGGAGAAGCTTTATTTCTTTATGCCATCATAGGGCTGGTTGTCATTCCGTTATATTGGGCACCTCGAACTGTGAATTTGGTGATCGGTGTGGTGGGATTTATTGCAGCCGCCGCGATAGGTGTCAAAATGCTAACGATTCCTTTTTTAATTATACTGGGATTGTCAGCAGGTCAATATCAACTGATGGAGAAGATCCAGAAAGGACTTCCGTATCTGGGCAGAATCTGGTTCATTTCATTCATCGCTTCTACGGTGGGGATCGGTATCATGTGGTGGGTTGCTCCTCCGGATGCGATGAGTCCGTTTCTATACGAAGTGATTGGTGCGAGCCTGCCTGTTGCTGAGCAAGCCAATATGGATGCTGCTTTTCGATTAGAACATATCGGTGTGGCAATTGGTCCGGTGGTATCCATCTTTTATCTAAGTACATTACTGAGATTGAACCAGAACATGACCTTTTCCAAAATATTAAGTCCCCTGCATGCATTCGGACGAATGGCCCTGACCAATTATATTGCACAGACCATCATTTTGTTAGTGGTATACCAACTCATATTTGCAGATGCTGCTGTATCGTATATGGTGTCTACCCTTGTGTGCATTGGTATGGTTATTTTACAAGTCATCGCCAGTAATCTGTGGATGCGCTGGTACCAGTATGGGCCGCTGGAATGGGTATGGAGATGTGGTACCTATCTAAGTTTCATTCCGATCCGTAAAAAGTATTCTGAGCCATGTGTTCATGATACAAGGGCTAGAGGTTGACTCGTTTCCCTCGTTATAATCAAAGACGATCCACATCCGGTTGAACGGAAACGGATCGTCTTTTCTTTTTGGAACGCGTATACCTTTTGTTTGAAATTACAGATGACGCAGCTGTTTTTCTGCAAAATCGCCAACCCACGGCAGTTTTAGCCATTTCCCCTGCAGGCTGGTAACGACCATAATAAGCCAGACCACTACACCAAGCAGGGATAACAGCGATGCCACCAGTGGTCCGAACAACGGAAGGAAAGCCGATAATACATGCCCGACCATAATGATGCCAAAGACCGTTACAGATTGCAGTGCATGAAATAACACGAACCGGCTCCGCTTCTCCACAGCGAGAAAGACAATCCCACCTACAAAGGTAAACAGATAACAAAGCATGCCGGCAATATTTTCATCCAGACCGCTAGACGATTTCATGGGGGACATCCGGTCCAGCCTCCTTTGACCTTTTTAACTAGGTTATGAGAGAGATGGACAGAACTGAACCGATGAATTTATTTGCCTGTGAACGGATGGGAATGCAACACATAGGAAAAAGCAAACAGGGGCAGAACAAGCCATTGTACAGCCTGCTCTGCCCCTGTTATCGTTTACGATTAAACGTTAATTTTAACGAAATCGTTATCCGCCCTCGATCTGTCTGCGAGGGTTTGTAATCTTGCCCATTTTATCGGTGTCGTTTTCTTTGGGAACCAACCGCTCATCGGTTCGTCCTTCGTGATGATTATCATAGGCATATTCGGTCAGTTTCCATTCCGACTTGCCAAGAACGGGATCGGCCGGGAAATGTTGCCCCCGGTGCAGATGTTCCTCACGTCCGGCTTCATTGATGTAAACTCCGTCTACTTCCACCTTTTCATGCGAAAGGGGCAGCATATCTTGTTCTTTGCGGTCCATGAGACGACGCCTCCTTTGGATACCAATAATTTAACTGTATGGGTTGTCCGTGATAATATCCCCCGAATAGTTCGGTGTTATGCTGGATATATTAATTCCGTATAGAATGGTGGCAATCTTAACATATGATTCGGAATTAAACTTTTTGGGCATGAAAACCGTTATATTTATTAGAGGAAATCGTCAAGTCGTAAGATACTTCCGAATATGCTACAATAAGATTATGATTCATTCCGAATCATATCGGGTATTTATAGTGTCAGGTACTTGCTTTCTAGCGAGGTTCCCGACCTAAAGCTTGCTTTAAGCCGCGCACACAACTTCATGGATGGCATTTAAGACTTATTCGGCATTCTCTAAACGGAGCATTCACTTTCAACGTTTTGGGAGGGAATTACAATGGCAACGAAAGGTCACAATGAGGTCAAAGAAAGTTTGAGGGAAATGACTCGGATTTTCCGTCCTAAAGATCCAAAAAAATTCGTGAAGGAGTACGTGAGAAAATACCGGATTACGGGTGGATACGAGGAAGAATTGACTTCTGTGGTTGAGCATGAGCTTGTCAAGATGGATTCTTCCGTGTCCTGAAACAACACACAACTCTGATTATACTGTTCCGATAATGAATAGAACCGTCTCCCGGGCGATAAGCTCCGGCAGGCGGTTTTTTTTGCGTTCCTGCTGCATATATATGGGAGTACACCTACAGCGGGAAGGATGAATGCATGTGGACCCTATATTGAAAACCAAAGAAGAGATTGGCTACATGCGGGAAGCTGGACGAATTTTGCGAAGTTGTCACCAGCATATTGAGCAGTGGATGATACCAGGTATCACGACAGCAGAGATTAATGAGAGGGTGGAAGAGTTTCTGGCAGCACGAGGAGCCACACCGGAGCAAAAAGGATATAAAGGATATCCGTACGCGACGTGTGCCTCTGTTAATGAAGTGGTCTGCCACGGATTTCCGGGGGAAGAGGAGCTGGCGAGCGGGGATGTAGTGACCATCGATATGGTGGTGAACAAAGACGGCTGGCTTGCTGACTCGGCCTGGACATATGGAATTGGTGAAACAAGCAGATCCATTCGCAAGCTGATGAGACGCACGGAGAAGGCACTTGAGCGGGCGATTGCCCAGGCAGTCCCAGGGAATACACTCGGAGATATTGGAAGTGCCATTGAACGAACAGCCAGATTGTATCGGTACGGAATTGTGAAGCCTCTCATTGGTCATGGGATTGGTCAATATATTCATGAACCTCCAAATGTTCTGCCTTATGGCAAACGCAGAACGGGCACGATGCTCACCGAGGGTATGGTTATTACGATTGAACCGATTTTTACAAAAGGCAGTTCCGGGGCCGTTGTGTGGGATGAAGATGGATGGACTGTAAGGACGGTAGATGGCAGCTGGGGGGTCCAGTATGAGCATACAGTTGCGATTACTGGGAATGGCCCCTTGATTCTGACCGATGGCACGTGAGATGAAGTTTAGTGAAGAAGAGGACTTGAGTTGAACTTTCTCCGAAATGCTCCATGCTGTTTTGAGCTTGAAAATAGCGGTATGGAGCGATAGGCATGTCTTCTGAATGGATATGGAAGAGGTTTTCCATAAATTCTGATCTTTCTTTTGCATAATAGCACATGTTTTCAATGTGAGAAAAATCACCAATAAATCGAGTTTTATCACCGAAATTTGGCAAAAATTTTCAAATGTAGAGTGTAATACTTTTAACTGAAATCGTTTGCAAATCAAGTTGTAGAGCGGTTTTTTACATAAAGTGAACAATTTGTGAACATGTGTCCAAAGATTGACAAAATCATACCCTCAACTTATATTTAATAAGTGATTGAAGCATATAGAATGAATTGGAAGAATGCGCAGACATGCCCTGAGCAGGAAATCACGGGAGTACTGGAAGCGTTATTTTTGTAAGCGTTCTGTATGATGAAGAGGATTATGCGTATCGTGCTGAAACGTACCTTTTGTTGCCTTTCTACCGAACGACAACGGTAATCTACGAAAACGTAAAAAAGTGGGGTAGATCAATGATGAAACAGTGGCAGGTTGCAAAGCGAATTCTCCCCTTGCTGGCGGTGTTCTCTTTGCTGCTATCCGCATGCGGGCGGGAAGACTTGTCGGTAATGAAACCTCAGGGTCCTGTAGCGCAAGGCCAATATGATCTGATGAAGTTATCCATCGCGATTATGATCGTGGTGCTCATCATTGTATTTGCTATAGCGGCCTATGTTCTGATCCGGTTTCGTAGACGAGCCGGGCAGACTGAGATGCCCGAACAGGTTGAAGGTAATTTCAAGCTGGAAGTAATCTGGACAGCCATTCCGTTATTGCTGGTTATTGTTCTGGCAGTACCGACGGTCCAAACGATTTTTGCCCAAGGCGAAGATCTGTCCAATGACAAAAACGCACTTAAGGTCCAAGTCACCTCGCATCAGTACTGGTGGGAATTCACTTATCCTCAATATGACGTAACCACCGCTCAAGATCTCATCATCCCGACCGGAACAAAAATCGCATTCGAATTAAAAACCGCTGACGTGCTTCACTCCTTCTGGGTGCCGTCACTTGCGGGCAAAATGGACACAAACCCGGATGGAACACTTAACAAGTTCAGTTTCTCTGCACCGAATGAAGGCGTTTACCGCGGTAAATGTGCCGAATTATGTGGCAGATCGCATGCTTTCATGGAGTTTAAGGTAAAAGCAGTGAGTCAGGAATCCTTTGACAGATGGGTGAACCAGATGAAAGCACCTGCAGTCCTTCCTGAAGACACTCAATTGGCTGAAAAGTTCAAAACAAACTGCCTTTCTTGCCACGCTGTTGGTGACCAAGGTGGACCGGTTGCACCTAACCTGACGGGAATCGGCGGCAAGGAATCTGTCGCAGGCATTTTGCTGAATTCTCGCGAGGGACAGGAAGAAGGTAGTCCGGTACTGGATAACATGAAAGAATGGCTCCATGATCCACAATCCGTGAAGCCGGGCAATACCATGCCGAATCCCAAAGATCTTGGGTTGACGGATGAAGAAATCGACGGAATTGCCGAATATCTGGCCAACTACAAATTGGACTATGAATAGAACAGCAAGGACGAAGAAGGGGGTACACAACCTTGGCTCATGCGCATAGCGTCAAGAGGTACAGGGGCTTGATGGATTGGATCACCACCGTCGATCACAAAAAAATCGCCATTCTCTATTTGGTTGCGGGTGGATTTTTCTTCGGAATCGGCGGCATTGAAGCCATTTTGATTCGAATTCAACTGATGAAGCCTATGAATAATTTTGTATCGGCACAGGTCTTCAACGAATTGATTACAATGCATGGAACAACGATGATTTTCCTTGGTGTCATGCCACTTATTTTTGCCATTATGAATGCTGTCGTGCCTTTGCAGATCGGGGCACGGGACGTTGCTTTCCCGTTTCTTAACGCGCTTGGTTTCTGGACATTCCTGTTTGGTGGATTGTTGCTGAACCTGAGCTGGGTTATGGGCGGAGCACCGGATGCGGGCTGGACCTCATATACGCCGCTTTCGGGCAGTGAGTACAGTGGAACGCATGGTGTGGATTTCTACACCATCGGCCTTCAGATCGCGGGTCTGGGAACGCTCATCGGGGGCATTAACTTTCTCGCAACGATTATTACAATGCGTGCTCCAGGCATGTCCTACATGCGGATGCCGATGTTTACATGGACGACATTTATTACATCTGCCATTATCCTTTTTGCTTTTCCTGCCATCACGGTAGGGCTTGTACTTTTGACGTTTGACCGTATACTGGGAGCGAATTTCTTCGATGTCGCAGGTGGCGGTAACCCCGTACTCTGGCAACACATCTTCTGGATCTTCGGGCACCCGGAAGTATACATTCTGATTTTGCCGGCATTTGGTATTATCTCGGAGGTTATTCCGACCTTCTCGCGTAAACGGTTGTTTGGATACAGCTCCATGGTATTTGCTACCATCCTGATTGCCTTCCTGGGCTTCATGGTATGGGCGCATCACATGTTTACAACAGGTCTGGGTAATGTAGCCAACGCGCTTTTCTCCATCTCCACGATGTTGATTGCCGTACCTACCGGGATCAAAATCTTTAACTGGCTCTTTACGATGTGGGGTGGACAGATCCGCTTTACAGCGGCAAACCTGTTTGCTGTTGGATTTGTCCCAACCTTCGTAATGGGTGGTGTTACTGGCGTTATGCTGGCATCTGCTCCGGCAGACTTCCAGTTCCATGATACGTACTTTGTTGTAGCCCACTTCCACTACGTTATTGTAGGGGGACTCGTACTTGGATTGTTCTCGGGACTGCATTACTGGTGGCCGAAGATGTTCGGACGTATTCTCAGCGAAACACTGGGCAAATGGACGTTCTGGACATTTATGATCGGTTTCCAATTAACGTTCTTTGTACAGCATTTCCTCGGTCTGATGGGGATGCAGCGCCGGATCGTTACATATTTGCCGAATCAGGACTTTGACCTGCTCAATCTGGTCAGCTCCGTCGGTGCGTTTCTAATGGGTGTTGGGGTTATCATGTTCCTCGTGAATATCGTGATCACAACGAGAAAACCAGCTGGCGCGCCAAACGATCCGTGGGAAGACGGCCGTACACTGGAATGGTCTATTCCATCTCCGCCGCCGGAATATAACTTCAAGCAGACGCCGCTGGTACGCGGAATTGATGCATATTGGAAGGAAAAAATGGCAGGACATACGGAGATGACACCGGCAGAACCTGTAGGTTCGATTCATATGCCTTCAGCAACACCGTTGCCATTTGTGATGTCAGTAGGTATCTTTATCGCCGGACTTGGCTTGATGTTCAGCAAGGACGAATTTGGTAATGCATTTATGAATGTCATTTTTAACAATTATATTGTAGTTATTATCGGTCTCGTAATCACATTTGGCGCAATGGCACTTCGTTCACTTTATGATGATCATGGCTGGCATATTGAACCGGAGGATCAGGATGAGAAGGGGGCTAGAACATGACAACCTCACATGCCGAACCGGTGAACGACAAATTGCCGCATGAACCGGAGAAAGCAACGCTGGAAGGCCGTAACAAACTTATCGCCTTCTGGTTGTTCCTTGGCGGCGAGACGGTACTGTTCGGTACACTCTTTGCTACCTTCCTGGCTCTTCGTGGCCAAACCAATGATGGACCTACGGCGAATGAACTGTTCCACCTGCCACTTGTAGCCGCTGCAACGTTCATTCTCCTGGTCAGTAGTTTGACGAGTGTATTTGCGATTCAGGCCATGCATAAGGGCAAGCGAGATGCACTGGCGTTGTGGCTTGGCATCACGGTAGTGCTGGGTATGGGATTTCTCGCACTGGAAATTTACGAGTTCTACGAGTATGTGAAACATAAAGAGTTTGGCATGACCACGAGTGCATTCAGTTCAGCATTCTATACACTGGTCGGGTTCCACGGAGCCCACGTTGCTTTTGGTATTGTGTGGATCGGAATCATTATCGGTCAGCTGTTCAAAAAAGGATTGACGGTCGTAACCGCACCTAAAGTATACGTCTCCGCAATGTACTGGCACTTTATCGACGTGGTCTGGGTGTTCATCTTTACGGTCGTGTACCTGCTCGGAAAGGTGGGGTAGCACATGTCGGCACAGGATAAGACAGATCAACAGCCTGTGAAACACCGTCACCGGACGGAAGGGCCACAGAAACACGTCGTGGTGTTTATCTTCTCCATTATTCTTACGCTGATTGCGTTTGCGGCTGCTTCTGCCGGAGGGGTCAACACAACCTTTATCATTATTATTTTGCTCGTCATGGCTATTCTTCAAGTATTCGTTCAATTGGGTTATTGGATGCACTTGAAGGACAAAGGGCACTTGATGCCGATTCTGTTCATGGCCTTTGGCTTTTTTGTAGCCTTTACGTGCATCATTATGGCACTCTATTGGGTCTGGTGGTAAAAGAGATGGCGGCGGCGCAATGCCGCCGTCTTTTCCCCTTTTTGGCGAATGAATCTTCACAAAGAAATGAAGGCAACAACCAAATCAGGTCACGGGGAGGTTTCCCGTATGCTCGGGTTGCAATATTTTAGCTTCAACGACTTATGGAGTCCGCTTATATTGGCTTTATTTCTGATCATTGCTGCGGCTTATCTGGTACTTGTGGGACCGTTAAGCGAGCAAATAAAGGATGCAGAGCCTGCGACTGCTGCACAGAAAATCATGTTTATTACAGGGCTGTTTGTCCTGTATCTGGCTCAAGCTGGGCCGTTTAATCTACTTGGTCATGTAATGTTTAGCTTCCACATGGTGAGCATGGCGTTCTCCTATCTGGTAGCCCCGCCGCTGATGATGAAAGGTTTGCCGATTTGGGTATGGCGCAGAATCGTGCGCTGGTTGCCTACACGCCAGCTATCTTTCCTGGCTCATCCGATCGTTGCGGCAGTGCTCTTTAACGGGCTGTTCTCGTTATATCACCTACCGATTGTACATGATTACGTCATGCTGAATTTTACCGTTCACCGGTTGTATTATATTGCATTGTTCATCACCTCGATGCTCATGTGGTGGACATTGCTGAATCCGTTGCCAGAAGGCAGACAAGCATCGGGGTTATCCAAGATTGGTTTTATTTTTCTGAATATGGTACTGCTCACGCCTGCGTGTGGATTGATTATTTTTGCGTCCGAGCCGTTGTATCAGACGTACAGCAACCCGGCAGTATGGGCTGAAGCCATGCGGTATTGTGTGTCAGGAGATTCTACGGCGTTACTTCGCTCATTCGGTGGGCCTGCGTTCTTCAACTTCCTGTCTTCCGCGAAGGAAGATCAGCAGGTCGGTGGCATTGTAATGAAGTTTATTCAGGAAGGAATCTTTGCCTCCATGCTGGCTTATGTCTTTTTCCAATGGTATCGGAAAGAGAAGCAGGAAGATGATGATGATTCGTATCCTGCAGGGGGCGCAGGGGGGCCACTCAATCCGGCTGCCAAATAATGAAGTAATGTTCTGACAAGAGGGGGAACACACGATGGATATGTATTTTTGGCTACCAACGATCAGTACTTCTTTCATTGTGATTAGTGCAGTACTGGTGGGGATTGGATGGGTACTGATTATTCGGGGTAAACGTGAGGCTCATCAGTCCGCCATGGTAGCAGGTGCGATTGCAGCTCTAATCTTCTTTGTGATCTATATGTCTCGTACAGTGTTCGTGGGCAATACAGCTTGGGGCGGGGACCCGGATCTGGAGATTTTTTATCGGATATTTCTGATCTTTCATATTATCCTCGCTACCGTAGCAGCGATATTCGGCATCTCCACACTGGTCCTGGGGTTCAAAAAGAAGTTCGGAACACATCGCCGCTGGGGCAAGTTCACGTCCATGATCTGGTTCGGATCAGCGCTAACAGGTGTTGTCGTGTATGTTCTTCTATATCTCTTATATCCTGGTGGTCATACACGTCCGGTATGGGAAGTTATCCTCGGCGTATAAAAGTATAGATATAACCTCCGGCTACTTGGGCGTGTGTCACTATGACCTTCTGAAACTATGAAAATAGACGAATCTAGTAGACGATTCGTCCACGCTCCCTCTCTCATTCATTCATAGAATGAGTTTGAGAGGGGGAAAGTAAATGAAAAAAACAGTCAATGTCAGTCAAACGTATCCACGTCTCACGGTGTATTCTGAAGAGAACTACAGAGGGAGAAGCCGCATTTATCGTGGCAACACGGGGCTCCGCAACCTGGACAATATTTTGGATGGGGTGGAGAGCCTACGCTTTTTCTCAACAAGTTCGAATGCAACGCTGGTTGTGTTTACGCGTCCTAACTTTCAAGGTGGATTCCGTGTCTTCCGTGGCAACACCAACTTGAGAGATTTGGATGATCTGATCCGTGGCAATGATGTGGAATCCCTGATCTCCACCAATCAACGGTTAACGCTGGCTCAGATTCGCGCAATCCGCAGGGATCGCAGTCTGCCTAGTGGCTACAACCTCGTTTAATCGTAAGGCCTCTTCTGTAAACAGGTGCTAGAGAACGGCAAAGGGCTGTATCCGAATTGTGTTTACACAATAACGGGTACAGCCCTTCTTTTGTGCTTGGGGAATTTCGTTTATTCCCCTAATCCCCGCCGCCCCCACTGTCTCCGCCGCCACTATCCCCACCACTGTCACTGCTGCTACCACTATCGCTGTTGTGATGAGAATGTGTGTCTGATGAAGAATCCGACTCATGATGTTTGTGATCCGGTGTGTGTCTGGAATGTCGATCATAGGAGTCATCTCCTGTAATGACCGGATATCCCGAAGCAGAGTCGGTATAACCGTTGTTACGACGGATGCGGTGTCTCCCTTTTTTGGCAGAATGACGGTGAGGCTCATCCCGGAGGACCAACCATATTACGACGATAAGGAAAAGGAGGACAAAACCGATCTCTACCAGCCAATCCATAGCTGTAACCTTCCTTTCTTTGATTCATTACTATAATTTATTTTAACGTAAATCCGTACTGTGTCCCATCCCGTCTTCCTGATTCAGGAAAAATAGGGGTTGACGGGATGAGATTTCAGTCTATATACTGTGTATATTGATATACACAGTAAACACAGTGAACACAGTAAGCAAGATGAGTGAGTGAATGACAGGTGAAAGGCAGGCAGGCATATGAACGAATGGAAGCAGGCGTGGTGGCTGACCCGCAGCCAGATGAGTAAGGATAAGCTCCAATGGCTATGGTCTGCAATATTCATGATTTACACTGGCAGCATGAGCGGTGTGATGTTAGTAGGACAACAACAGACAGATTTCATTAATCCGGTGGTGGATGCCTTCTTTTTACTTATGTTGCCATTTCAAGGGTTTATGTTCTGCAGGCGCTCCTTCCGTTACATACATGAGGATTCCTATACGCAGATGCTGGCCTACTATCGCAGAATTCCTATCCCTGAACAAGCGGTGATGTGGTCCAGGTTACAGCAGTCTCTAATGGCGTTTGCTTACAACGGTATCTTTTTCTACGGATCGTTATTTGTGGTTAACCTTCATTCTGAAGGATTCCGATGGGATCAATATCTGGCCTTTAGCCTTACCTGTACAGGTTATGGACTTGTGGTAACAGGATTGTATATTTACGGAGAGTTTCTGAACAGTGGCAAGAAATATTTGCTTCTCAGTACGCTTTTTGTACCAATCGCCATTGGCATGTCCTTACTGATTCGAATGTCAGGCAGTTACGGATTACGGCTTGTACTGGATGAAAGTAAATCATGGGGGCTACTTTCCCCGATCATGTGGATTGCTCTGGTGGCTGGCGTAGCGGGACTATGGCTGTTTAGTCGCTTGACGCTGAAGAAGCTGGTTCAACGGGATTTGAATTAAAATGAAAATTGAGCTTATGTACGAATACAGGATGAAACCGGCACGGTCAGGTAACAGACTGGAGTGTACCGGAGGGCGAGGTGCAAGATGTGAAAATACCCATTCAAATTAATGAAAATAGCGCTGAACCTTTATACCACCAAATTGAAAATCAGTTAAGATCGTTAATTATTACGGGTCAGTTGGGGGAGGGAACACATTTGCCGTCCATTCGTGAGTTCGCCGGAGCACTGAATTGCAGTGTTATTACGGTTAGACGGGTCTATCAGGATCTGGAGAATGAAGGCTTGCTTCGTACGAAGCAGGGGACAGGTACATTTGTGGCCCAGGTAGAAGCCGGTGACAGAGAGAATTATAGATTAAAGGCCGCACAGGAAGCGATGCAAGCAGCGGTGCAGTCCGGAAAATCGGTAGGCTGTACGGAAGAAGAGATGGAGAGCCTGTTCCGAGAAGTCCTGAAGGCTATTTACGTGAAGTAAGGGAGTGATTCATACGTGGAACCTATAGCAATCCAGTTGAACGGCGTATCCAAAATGCGAAAACGCAGAGTTATTGGGCCAATTGATCTGACCATCCCGGAAGGGTATATAGTGGCTATTCTCGGTCACAACGGTTCAGGCAAAAGCACTCTTCTTAACATGCTGCAGCAAGTGGTGCTACCAGATGCTGGGCAGATTATATGGTTTGGTCAGGAACATGATGGGCCACTTCCCATTGAACTGAGACAACAGATTGGTTTTGTGGCAGATAACGCTGGTTCAGAAGAGAACCGGATAACAGCACAGGAAGCAGCCCATTTCCGGGCGTACTGGTACCCACGTTGGGATATGAAGTTGTTCGACCAACTGATTCAGGATATGGAAGTACCTGTTGATGTGAAGCTGAACAAGATGTCCAAGGGAGAGCGGCGAAAATTTGAGATTGCAGCTGCAATTGCAGCTCGCCCAAGATTATTGCTTTTGGATGAGCCTTCATCAGGATTGGACCCCTTTGCCTGGAAAGTGATGGTTGAGCAGTTCCGTACCTTCATGGCGGGGGGAGACACCACGATTCTGATTGCCACACATATTGCGGACGAAGTCAAAAGGCTGGCGGATTACATCGTATTGATGCACCGTGGTCAGTCACTGGGGATGGCCGAGAAAGATATGGTGCTCGATCAGTGGAAGGAAGTCTGGTATGAAGGAGACTTAAGGCCAGAGAGTATCCCTGGTGTTGTGGAATCTTCTTTGGAAGAGGGAAGTCTGGTTCGCGTAATTACAACCCGGGTCAGCGAAGCGCAGGAGAGGCTGGAGCTGTCCAATAACCGGGTATTGAAAATCCGTAACTTGGAATTGGATGAAGTGCTGGCATTCTGGATTGCCGGGTATGCACCCGTACAGTGGAAATAACCGAAGGGAGACGATAAATGATGAACCGATTGGAATTGAAGCAAGTCGTCAAGCAATATGCAGACAAAACAGCCGTTAATGGAGTCACGCTCAATGTAAAAGAGGGGGAGATTTACGGATTGCTCGGAGCCAATGGTGCAGGTAAAACAACAACAATGCGCATGGTGCTCGGACTGATTCACCCTGACGGAGGGAATATCCTGTACAACGGCAAACCCTATAATACGGAGCTGCAACAGATTATGGGTTATCTTCCGGAAGAGCGCGGATTGTACCCGAAGGTGAAAGTCAGCGAACAGATTAATTACTTGGCACGACTTCGTGGCATGAATGGTAAGGACGCAGATCAGAGCCTCAAGTATTGGCTGAATCGGTTTGAGGTACCTGAGTATTACGATAAGAAGATCGAGGAGTTATCCAAAGGTAATCAGCAGAAAATGGGCTTTATCGCGGCTGTAGTGCATAGACCGCAGATTCTCATTCTGGATGAAGCGTTCAGCGGACTGGATCCTGTCAACGTGGAATTACTCAAATCCACCGTCAAGGAGCTACGTGACGAAGGCACGGCCATTCTGTTCTCAACACACCGTATGGAGCACGTTGAAGAGTTGTGTCGTCAGATCACCATTCTGCATCGTTCCAACACGGTGGTACAAGGAGAGATCAAGGAGATCAAGAGCCGGTATCCGCGTGAACAGGTATTCCTGGGTACGATTGGTAGTGTGGAAGGACTTGAACAGTTGTCTGGTGTGAAGAAAGTCGAGCGGAATGAGCGTGGGTACCTGATACATATTAGTCAGGTGGAAGCGGCTCAAGAGATTCTGAGAACAGCCATGACTCAGACGACAGTGGAACACTTTGAACTGAAGGAACCAACGCTTAACCAAATCTTTATTCGTGAGGTAGGTGAGTCGAATGAATAAAATGGGAACGATTACGGGTTTTACATTCAAAAACAAAGTTAAAACGAAATCATTCATGGTAACGACCATTGTACTTGCACTTTTAATTTCAATCGGACTCAATGTCCCGTATTTCATTACCTTATTTAATGGGGGTTCCATTGGTGGAGCTTCAAGCAGTAATCCTGTAAATATTGGTCTTTTGAGTACAGGGCAGCCTGAAGTTTCCGAGAAACTGGAGAGCTTCTCTGCGGCTCAAGGAGATCAGGCCTATCGATTCATTGCCAGTGGTGACAAAGATGAGGCTGCTCTTGCGGCGGATGTGGAAGCAGGGCTTACCGATGGTTATCTGAAGTTTGAAGCTGTTTCCGGGCAAGAGTTCCCGCAGCCCATTCTATATTCAGCAGAAGACGTATCACCTCAGATCATTGCATCCATTGAAGCAGCGTTGCAGAGTGTGAAGCTGGATGTGGTTGTGAAGGATGTACTCACAGCGGAGCAGAAGGAACTGATTACAACACCTGTGAAGCTCACTGAGCAAAGTTTGAGTACAGATGAGAGCGGAGCAGGTACTGATTCTGAAGGTGCAATGAGCCCGATTAACTATATTGTGGTGTACTTGCTGATCATCCTGCTGTTTACCTCAACGATGATGACAGGTAACATGATTGCCTCCGAGATCACAGCTGAGAAGAGCTCACGTATTATGGAGATTCTGATTACGAGTGTATCACCGCTCAGTCAGATGTTTGGTAAAATCATCGGGATTTTCATGGTGGGGATGCTGCAAATCGGGATCTTTGGAGCGGTGGTTGCCGGAAATATCTTGCTGCCGCATAACCGTGCAGTATTAGGTGACTTCAATATGAATGTAAGTGATGTGAATATTGCAGTTATTGTGTACGGACTCATATTCTACATTCTGGGTTACTTCCTGTATGCCGTGTTGTTCGCTGCCATTGGTTCAATGGTAAGCCGTACTGAAGAACTCGGTCAGGCTGTTCTGCCGATTACGATGTTGTCGCTTGTTTCCTTCTATATTGCGATCTTCAGTATTTCTACGCCGAACATTCTCTTGTTGAAAATCGCAAGCTTCATTCCATTCACGTCGCCGACCGCGATTCTGGTACGGATCGGCGCAGGAGTTGCGCCGACTTGGGAGATTCTAACGTCCTTAGCGATTCTCATTGTATCCATTATCATCTTCGGATGGCTTGCAGCCAAAATCTATCGCACGGGTGTGCTGATGTATGGTAAACGTCCAACCTTCAAGGAATTGTTTAAAGCCATGAAGGCATATAAGATCTAGGTTGAGTGTTTGAAAGAGGAGGAGGAGGGAGAAAGTGCTGCTCCGTTTTGGAGTGGCACTTTCTCCCTCCTTTATCCGTAGTATCTAAGGATGTCTATTCTATTAAAACCGTATTGGCAACTATATTCCTTAAAGGAGAATACATAATATGAAGAATTGGAAACGCATGCTCTTATCTCTTACCATCTCGGTAGGTTTGCTCGCATCTGCAGTACCAGCTATGGCTGCTCCACAAGGAACTTCCGTCAAGGTTAATGACCAAGCTGTGAAATATGCTACAGGAGCGCCGATCCTGGAGAAAGGTACAACATTGGTTCCACTGCGGACTACGCTGGATGCTATGGATGTGAAGCTAACAACTGCGACAGATGATACGATCACGGCTGTAGTAGATGGAAAAACGATTACACTCAAAAGCAAGCTTACACGTATCAACGGTGTAACGTATGCGCCAATCCGCATCGTCGGTGATGCAGCGGGTTATGAAGTTCGCTGGGATGCTGCTACGCGCACCGTGCTGCTGGTATCCAAAGGTGGAGCAACTGAAACTGCTCAAACCGGTGGACGTGGCTTCATGTGGGAAGTTGAAAGCAATGGCAACACGGTCTATCTGGTAGGGTCCATGCATATTGCGGATGAGAGCTTCTATCCATTGCGTCCGGAGTTTGAAGAAGCCTTTGCGGAAGCTGATTATCTCGGGGTAGAGATTGATATTAGCAAAGCCGCTGACGAAGAGCAGCAAAAGCTGGTTCTAAGTCTGGGTTCGTATCAAGATGGAACAACACTGAAAGACCACATTTCCAGTGAAACGTATACTAAACTGGGTGATGTATTGAAGAAAAATGGTCTGGAGTCTAACGCCTTGGATGCATTTAAGCCTTGGGTAGTAGAGAGCACACTTGCAAGTTTGAAGTCCACAACGGCAGGATACGAAGCGTCAGCAGGAGTGGATCTGTATTTCATCCAGAAAGCGATCGAGCGCAAACTTCCAGTTATTGAGTTGGAGAGTTATCAATCTCAACTTGGTATGTTTAACGACTTTTCCAAAGAAACACAAGAGGAAACACTGAAAGCGACAATCGAAAACTTCGACGTGTTGGATAACAGTGTGAAAGAAATGGCTGAGATGTGGAAAACGGGTAATGACGAGCAACTGCTTGAACTGACAAACAGCTTCTCCACTAACGAGGAATATAATAAAGCAATGCTGGTTGATCGTAACATTGGTATGGCGGACAAAATCGATGGTTACTTGAAAAACGGCAAAGGTGAGGAATATTTCATTGTTGTTGGCGCGGCACACTACCTGGGCGATCACGGCATCGTGAAACTGCTTGAGGATAAAGGATATAAAGTAGAACGTAAATAAATATAGATTACTATAGAAGGTAACCCTTTCGTCTCGAATATAAGAGTTGAGAGGGTTACCTTCTTATATATAGAAGAAAGACAGATTTAATAAAGAAGATCAAGCTGCAATCTACAATTGAACCTAAGAGTTCATTGTAGATTGCAGGTCCTCAATATGGTTAGATCGTGGATTTGATATGTTTTGAAATTAACTCTTTACAAGTGTATGTTCTACATGGTATATTCTATTTCCGGCCAAAAAAACACGAAATATACGGTGCGGCAAGCGATTGAGATAAGCTTCGAAAGAAACTTAAAAAAAAGAGCTTGCAAAGTTGGTTCGGACATGATATTATATAAGAGTTGCTGAAGAGAAAAACATTCGGTAACAAAACAAGTTTGATCTTTGAAAACTGAACAACGAGTGAGTAAACATTCTGCTTGCAGAATGAACGCGAAAGTTTGAGACAAGCCTTGGCTTGAATCGACTGGAGCACAAATGAGATTTTTAATCTCGTCAGATTCAAAATGAGCTTATCGCTCTTTTCAATACTTTATTGGAGAGTTTGATCCTGGCTCAGGACGAACGCTGGCGGCATGCCTAATACATGCAAGTCGAGCGGACTTGAAGAGAAGCTTGCTTCTCTGATGGTTAGCGGCGGACGGGTGAGTAACACGTAGGCAACCTGCCCTCAAGTTTGGGACAACTACCGGAAACGGTAGCTAATACCGAATAGTTGTTTTCTTCGCCTGAAGAGAACTGGAAAGACGGAGCAATCTGTCACTTGGGGATGGGCCTGCGGCGCATTAGCTAGTTGGTGAGGTAACGGCTCACCAAGGCGACGATGCGTAGCCGACCTGAGAGGGTGATCGGCCACACTGGGACTGAGACACGGCCCAGACTCCTACGGGAGGCAGCAGTAGGGAATCTTCCGCAATGGGCGAAAGCCTGACGGAGCAATGCCGCGTGAGTGATGAAGGTTTTCGGATCGTAAAGCTCTGTTGCCAGGGAAGAACGCTTGGGAGAGTAACTGCTCTCAAGGTGACGGTACCTGAGAAGAAAGCCCCGGCTAACTACGTGCCAGCAGCCGCGGTAATACGTAGGGGGCAAGCGTTGTCCGGAATTATTGGGCGTAAAGCGCGCGCAGGCGGTCATTTAAGTCTGGTGTTTAATCCCGGGGCTCAACCCCGGATCGCACTGGAAACTGGGTGACTTGAGTGCAGAAGAGGAGAGTGGAATTCCACGTGTAGCGGTGAAATGCGTAGATATGTGGAGGAACACCAGTGGCGAAGGCGACTCTCTGGGCTGTAACTGACGCTGAGGCGCGAAAGCGTGGGGAGCAAACAGGATTAGATACCCTGGTAGTCCACGCCGTAAACGATGAGTGCTAGGTGTTAGGGGTTTCGATACCCTTGGTGCCGAAGTTAACACATTAAGCACTCCGCCTGGGGAGTACGGTCGCAAGACTGAAACTCAAAGGAATTGACGGGGACCCGCACAAGCAGTGGAGTATGTGGTTTAATTCGAAGCAACGCGAAGAACCTTACCAGGTCTTGACATCCCTCTGATCGATGCAGAGATGTATCTTTCCTTCGGGACAGAGGAGACAGGTGGTGCATGGTTGTCGTCAGCTCGTGTCGTGAGATGTTGGGTTAAGTCCCGCAACGAGCGCAACCCTTATATTTAGTTGCCAGCACTTCGGGTGGGCACTCTAGATAGACTGCCGGTGACAAACCGGAGGAAGGTGGGGATGACGTCAAATCATCATGCCCCTTATGACCTGGGCTACACACGTACTACAATGGCCGGTACAACGGGCTGCGAAATCGCGAGATGGAGCCAATCCCAACAAAGCCGGTCTCAGTTCGGATTGCAGGCTGCAACTCGCCTGCATGAAGTCGGAATTGCTAGTAATCGCGGATCAGCATGCCGCGGTGAATACGTTCCCGGGTCTTGTACACACCGCCCGTCACACCACGAGAGTTTATAACACCCGAAGTCGGTGGGGTAACCGCAAGGAGCCAGCCGCCGAAGGTGGGATAGATGATTGGGGTGAAGTCGTAACAAGGTAGCCGTATCGGAAGGTGCGGCTGGATCACCTCCTTTCTATGGAGAATCGTTTCCTGCAACGGAAACATTCAAATACGCAGCTTAGCTGCAAAACACTCACTCGTTGTTCGGTTTTGAGAGCTCAAACTCTCAAAACAGCTTGCTTTTGCATGGAGCTTGTTCTTTGAAAACTAGATATCGAAACGAAACAAACGCGAATTAGAACATTCCTTTTTAGCTGAACTTGTGTACAACAAGTTTCAATAAAAACGGTAGATTGCACGTACGATGGTATCGAATGGGAGCGACTTTTGGCTTTGCGCAAGCAAAACAAGGGAAGCGAGCAGTCGAAACCGGAGCACGAGGTTAAGCTACTAAGAGCACACGGAGGATGCCTAGGCGCTAGGAGCCGATGAAGGACGTGGCGAACAACGAAACTGCCTCGGGGAGCTGTAAGCAAGCTTTGATCCGGGGGTGTCCGAATGGGGAAACCCAGCTGGGGTAATTTCCAGTTACTCACAACTGAATACATAGGTTGTGTAGAGGCATACCAGGGGAACTGAAACATCTAAGTACCCTGAGGAAGAGAAAACAATAGTGATTCCGTCAGTAGCGGCGAGCGAACGCGGAGAAGCCCAAACCAGAGAGCTTGCTCTTTGGGGTTGTGGGACGTCTCACATGGAGTTACAAAGGAACCGGTTAAGCGAAGAGGTCTGGAAAGGCCCGCCAAAGAAGGTAAAAGCCCTGTAGTTGAAAGTCTGTTCCCTCCGAGACGGATCCCGAGTAGTGCGGGGCACGTGAAACCCCGTATGAATCCGGCAGGACCATCTGCCAAGGCTAAATACTTCCTAGCGACCGATAGTGAAGCAGTACCGTGAGGGAAAGGTGAAAAGCACCCCGGAAGGGGAGTGAAATAGAACCTGAAACCGTGTGCTTACAAAAAGTCAGAGCCCGTTTTAGGGGTGATGGCGTGCCTTTTGTAGAATGAACCGGCGAGTTACGTTCCCGTGCAAGGTTAAGGTGAAGAGCCGGAGCCGCAGCGAAAGCGAGTCTGAATAGGGCGACATAGTACGTGGACGTAGACCCGAAACCGGGTGATCTACCCCTGTCCAGGGTGAAGGTGCGGTAACACGCACTGGAGGCCCGAACCCACGCATGTTGAAAAATGCGGGGATGAGGTGGGGGTAGCGGAGAAATTCCAATCGAACTCGGAGATAGCTGGTTCTCCCCGAAATAGCTTTAGGGCTAGCCTCGGAAAACAGAGTCGTGGAGGTAGAGCACTGATTGGGTGCGGGGCCCGCAAGGGTTACCAAGCTCAGTCAAACTCCGAATGCCATAGACTTACTTCCGGGAGTCAGACAGTGAGTGCTAAGATCCATTGTCAAAAGGGAAACAGCCCAGACCATCAGCTAAGGTCCCCAAGTGTGTGTTAAGTGGGAAAGGATGTGGAGTTGCACAGACAACCAGGATGTTGGCTTAGAAGCAGCCACCATTGAAAGAGTGCGTAATAGCTCACTGGTCGAGTGACTCTGCGCCGAAAATGTAACGGGGCTAAACACACCACCGAAGCTATGGCTTGATGCTTTGCATCAGGGGTAGGGGAGCGTTGTATAAGGGTTGAAGGTGTACCGTAAGGAGCGCTGGACATTATACAAGTGAGAATGCCGGTATGAGTAACGAAAAGATCAGTGAGAATCTGATCCGCCGAAAGCCTAAGGGTTCCTGAGGAAGGCTCGTCCGCTCAGGGTAAGTCGGGACCTAAGGCGAGGCCGAAAGGCGTAGTCGAAGGACAACAGGTCGAAATTCCTGTACCACCGTAAGCCGTTATGAGCAATGGGGGGACGCAGTAGGGTAGTGACGCGGACTGATGGATGTCCGTCTAAGCAGTAAGGCTGATGTGTAGGCAAATCCGCACATTGTAAGGCTGAGCTGTGATGGGGAGCGAAAATTATAGTAGCGAAGGTCATGATCTCACACTGCCAAGAAAAGCCTCTAGCCAGGTGAAGGTGCCCGTACCGCAAACCGACACAGGTAGGCGAGAAGAGTATTCTAAGGCGCGCGGAAGAACTCTCGTTAAGGAACTCGGCAAAATGACCCCGTAACTTCGGGAGAAGGGGTGCCCCGGTAGTGTGAATAGCACGAGGGGGCCGCAGTGAAAAGGCCCAAGCGACTGTTTAGCAAAAACACAGGTCTGTGCGAAGCCGTAAGGCGAAGTATACGGGCTGACGCCTGCCCGGTGCTGGAAGGTTAAGGGGAGTGGTTAGGAGCAATCCGAAGCTGTGAACCGAAGCCCCAGTAAACGGCGGCCGTAACTATAACGGTCCTAAGGTAGCGAAATTCCTTGTCAGGTAAATTCTGACCCGCACGAATGGCGTAACGACTTGGGCGCTGTCTCAACGAGAGATCCGGTGAAATTTTAATACCTGTGAAGATGCAGGTTACCCGCGACAAGACGGAAAGACCCCATGGAGCTTTACTGCAGCTTGATATTGAATTTGGGTACGATCTGTACAGGATAGGTGGGAGCCTTTGAAACGTGAGCGCCAGCTTGCGTGGAGGCAACGTTGGGATACCACCCTGATCGTATCTAGGTTCTAACCTGGTACCGTAATCCGGTGCGGGGACAGTGTCAGGTGGGCAGTTTGACTGGGGCGGTCGCCTCCTAAAGAGTAACGGAGGCGCCCAAAGGTTCCCTCAGAATGGTTGGAAATCATTCGAAGAGTGCAAAGGCATAAGGGAGCTTGACTGCGAGACCTACAAGTCGAGCAGGGACGAAAGTCGGGCTTAGTGATCCGGTGGTACCGCATGGAAGGGCCATCGCTCAACGGATAAAAGCTACCCTGGGGATAACAGGCTTATCTCCCCCAAGAGTCCACATCGACGGGGAGGTTTGGCACCTCGATGTCGGCTCATCGCATCCTGGGGCTGAAGTAGGTCCCAAGGGTTGGGCTGTTCGCCCATTAAAGCGGTACGCGAGCTGGGTTCAGAACGTCGTGAGACAGTTCGGTCCCTATCTGTCGTGGGCGTAGGAAATTTGAGAGGAGCTGTCCTTAGTACGAGAGGACCGGGATGGACGTACCGCTGGTGTACCAGTTGTTCCGCCAGGAGCACCGCTGGGTAGCTATGTACGGACGGGATAAACGCTGAAAGCATCTAAGCGTGAAGCCCCCCTCAAGATGAGATTTCCCAGTATGTAAGACCCCTTGAAGACGACGAGGTAGATAGGCTGGGGGTGGAAGTGCAGCAATGCATGGAGCTGACCAGTACTAATCGGTCGAGGGCTTATCCAATAGCAAGTTGTAATTCGCATGTTTCGTTTCGAATCTAGTTTTCAGAGAACAAGAACTCTGAAATGTAAGCTAAGCTATGCGTTTGGTGGCGATGGCGGAGGGGTTCCACACGTACCCATCCCGAACACGACCGTTAAGCCCTCTAGCGCCGATGGTACTTGGACCGCAGGGTCCTGGGAGAGTAGGACGCCGCCAAGCAATAGGAAGACACACTTGATGATATCGAGTGTGTCTTTTTTGTGTTACTATTTTTCTGCCGAGAAACAAACTAACTATATAGATAAGACAGCATCAATATAATCATCTATATGAAGACTCTCAGTACTAATAATTGTACTACGGAGTAATGCTGATATACATACTTCCATATGATCGACTGCTTGATTCTTAACTCGTTCAGCAACCTTTCAGTTGAATTTAACGTACGTTTCAGTGGGATAGGTTATAGTGAAGCTAAGTAAAGAGGGGGGAAATCATAATGAATATATCTTCTACAGCCAGCTCCACTACATCATACATATCGACATCTTCGAGTTCGGACAATTCAAGTAGCTTGGAGAAACAAAAGACGAAGCTCGAAGCACAACTGGAGAAAGTACAATCCAGCAAGGACGATGAGAAGACGAAGGAGACAAAGACCAAACAGCTTGAACAGCAAATCAAGCAGATTGAGTCACAGATTGCACAGCAAAGCTCTCAAGGAGCCGGTACAACTGCTACGAAGGAGGCTCCACCTGCCCAACCACCATCCAATGGAATGGGCGTAGCTACCCCTAAGGAGATTGCGAACGCAACAACAGATAGTAATGGCCGATTTGATATACGCATCTAATGACATCTAATTTAGGATAAAACAAACCCCTGACCGATCTATATTGATCGTGCAGGGCTTTGTTAATTTGTTTATTAGATTATTTTATGAGGTCTACCTGCATTTTATCTACGTTCTATTGATCTTCTATCTGTTACTGTTATTATCTGTTAACGTTATTCAGACTGCAACGCGTTTATTCGATCCGTAAGGGATCGTTTTCTATAGTACAGGGCTATGGTTGCGAGAACCAGCATTTCAGACAGCGGTACGGCAAGCCACACACCCGTGACACCAAAGAATGAAGGGAGGATCGCAATCAACGCAATCATGATGATCATTTCACGCGCAGCTGTGATCCAGATGGCCATTTTGGCATTGCCTACAGATTGGAAATAGGTACTCATGACAAAGTTAACACCCATAAACACATAGGCAAATGTAAATATACGTAATCCGTAAACGGCATTATCCGTTACGCCACTACTGAAGTTTCCAAAGATTTGCACGAAATAAGGCGCACCAATTTGAACAACAATCAGTAATAGTAGACCGCATGCCAGGGCCGTTTTGGTAGCTAAACGTATCGTTTGTTGTACCCGTTTAATCTGTTTGGCACCGTGATAATAGCTGATCAGAGGTTGGGCAGCAGACGCCAGACCCAGGAACGCTAACAGTACCACACCATGAATATAGTTCAACACGGTAAAGGATGCTACGCCATCCGTGCCTGCAATACGGTCCATAGAGATGTTATGGGAGACTGAGAAAACCGACATGCCAAGTTCAGCCAGAAAGCTGGGGAAACCAATGAGTAGAAGGGAAGCCAGCAGTTTGTTGTTCCATTTGAACCGGGTGGACGTGAGATTATTTGTTTTTTTGAAAAAATGAGTGAACAGGACAAGCAGCGCCAGAGATGCCGATATGATTGTACCGATGGCTACACCGCGTACACCCCATTCGAGTACATACAATGTTATATAATTGATGATGATATTGGCTACAGCAAACGTAATCTGAGCGTACATGGATGTGTTGGGATTCCCATCGTTTCGTACAAAGATAGAGAGTGCATTCTCAATGGTGAAAACGAACCCGAACAATAACATGATATTCATATAGTCCGAAGCAAACGGGAAGGTCTCGGCGTTCGCACCGAGGGAGTATACCAGCTTGTCTTTGAATGTAAATGCAACATATCCAATGGCTACCGTAACTAACATAATCAGCATAAGGGATTTGGTGAAAATTTGTTTGGCTGATGTGATATCTTTTCTACCCATAGCGTTGGAGTACAAGGTCGCCCCGCCCATACCAATCCACAGTGACATGGCAACAAATAGTGTGTAGACAGGTGAGGCAATGCCGATTCCGGCCATCGCGGTAGAACCCAGTTTGTGTCCAACCATAATGCCGTCGATAATAAAATTAAAAGCAACTACCAGCATCCCTAATACAGAAGGCACTAGGTAACTTATAAAAGCTTTACCTACAGATTGCCCTTCCAATGGATGCGTCCAATTCGTATTCATAATGACCTCCGTTAGTAAACTGAATGTTCATTCTGTATTTAATAATACTGAACGTTCGTTCTGTATGATAACACGCCATGAATTCTCTTGGCAACTTTTGCGTTTAAATATCGTTTATGTGATAGAGTAGGTGGATATTTATAAGGCGGGAGGAATCTCTTGATGAAACAAAATAAATACGATGAAGCTGAATTTTTCAATAACTACAGTAAGATGGCTCGTTCCGTTCAAGGGCTGGATGCAGCGGGGGAGTGGCATGAACTGCAGACTCTTTTGCCTGATTTGAAGGACAAGCGTGTGCTGGATTTGGGATGTGGTTTTGGGTGGCATTGCCGGTATGCGCGTGAACAAAAAGCGAGTTCAGTGATCGGTGTAGATCTGTCTGAAAATATGCTTCAGCGTGCTCGTGAAATGACGGACGACCCGCAGATCCAGTACAAGCAGCTGGCGATTGAAGATATTGATTTTGCACCGGGACAATTCGACGTTGTGATCAGTTCACTGGCTTTGCATTATATTGACCGGTTAGACACGGTGTACGCTAAGATCAATGATTGTCTTATTGAAGGGGGCACATTTGTACTATCCTCGGAACATCCCATCTTCACCGCTCGCGCTGCGCAGGATTGGCATTACGGACCCGAAGGTGAGATCCTACACTGGCCCGTGGATGATTACCACGATGAAGGGAAGCGTGTGGCGAACTTTCTGAATCAGGATGTAGTCAAATACCATCGCACACTGGCAACACATCTCAATGAACTGATTAAGGCAGGGTTTGCTATTCAACAGGTGGCTGAATCCAAACCATCACCAGAGATGATTGAACAGGTTCCAGGCATGAGAGACGAGAATAGGAGACCGATGTTTCTGATGATTGCTGCTGTGAAAGTATAACGATGAAAATGATATGTTAGACCAGAGGGCAGAAAGAAACTGTGGAAGTGGAGCGTTCGCCTAAAAGCTTTCTGATAGAGATTACTAACTAAGTAAACTTGAAGGAATCAGTGTGTTCAGCGATGTTGAACACGCTGTTTTTTTATTTTGCTACAATAATAAGAAATAATGTCCAAAACAGGGAACCAAACCACAGTAGAATCAGTCATATTAAGTGAGGTGAACAACAGTTGGATGATCAATTACTGGCACAGGCTCAGACTATAGACAATTACACACTTAGCAGCATAATGGATGACTACGGAAACGATGTGTGGAATTACGCTTATTTTCTGACCAAAAGTGCCGAACAGGCAGATGAATTGTCACAGGAGGTATTTATTCGGGCGTATTCGGGGATCACTCATTATCGTGGAGATTGCTCACTGAAAACCTGGCTGTTGACGATTACTAGGAACACGACTTTTACATATCGAAAATCCAGATTTTTTCGTAATAGTCTGTGGGGAGAGACGTTACCCATTGAGACAGAGCGTGGGAGTTCAAGCCAAAGAGTCATGATTGCAGAGCAGTCTGCACATCCTTCGGCCGAGATGGAAGTGATGCGTAAGGAGCATATCCATGAAATCTGGGATATTGTTCTGGCGTTGCCCAAGAAGTTCCGGGAGATTCTTTTGCTGAATCTGAAATATGAGCTTACGACGAGTGAGATTGCTGAGATGTTGAAAATCAGCTCAGGCACAGTAAAATCCAGACTATCCCGAGGTAAGGATAAGGTACGGAAACAATGGGAGGAGCGAAGCAAATGAGACACAAGGATGAGCAATGGGAGAAGGAAATCCGGAAGGAACCGTTTGCGTCGTCTCCTTTTACAGAGGATCACAAGCGAAAGGTGCTTCAACAGGTGGAGTGGATGAAGAAGTCGGAAGAGGGGAGCAAGGGAGATGTGCCAGAGAGCAGATCTAGGTTGTCCAGGCCGCAAGTAGGCAACGTGTCACACAAGCGTCGCCCTAGAAGAGGGCCTCTTGTTGCCGGTACGGGTGCATTGGTTATTGCTGCTGGATTGTTCCTATGGATCTGGGATGATGGACAGCTGGTAAAACCCGTGATCGAGCAGGTCTATCCGACAGCAGCGTTACAGTTATCCGATGATCTGAACACGAATCTGCTAACCGACAAAATGAAAAGAAATGTAGCGACAACGATGCGAGATGATCTGGGTAAACAGCTGAAGATTACGAAAGTGGAAGACCTGCCTGTGTCCGGCAGAATATATGTAGAGGCTGGAAATGAAAGCGAGAAGGAGTATGCGCAGATATGGCTCGATGCGACAACAGGAAATCTGCGTGAGGTAGGAATGAGACGTGAGATGCAGCCAAGCGAGCTGGAACACCGTTATCTGCGTCAAGTTCCATCGCTTTTGCAAAGTATAGGCAGCACTCCAACGCTTAAACCTGCATCAGTCCAACGTTTTGTGAGTATGAAGCAAGGGGAATTGGAGCCGATATCACATACGACATTATGGTTAGAAAATGAGACTGGCGATGGTTATGGGGAGATTGTATGGCAGCAGGACAAGGCTGTTTCGATCACAGGCGACCTTAGACCTGATCAAATATCACAGACAGCGCTGGCGGATGCCAGAAACGCGATTGAGGCTCTGTCTGGTAAAGCCAATCTTGATCTGGTAAGAGCAAGCCGAAGCAAAGATGATGAACTTGGCAAGGATACAGTCTCCTTTTCCTTTAAAGATAACTACTTTGTGCAGATGACCGAAGGAAAAGAGGGCTTGGGTTATACCGTAGGGGATGCTAATTATTATGAGCAACAAGAAATAGGCAACATCGAAGAGATGGAGGCTTATCATGAGAAATTATACAATATTGATGAGTCTCTTCTTAGAGAAAAAGTGGGACCAATAGTAAAAAAGATATTTAACATTGATTTTGACGCCTATAAACTTCACAGAAATGCTGAGCAATTGGGAGTCGTCACATTTGAACTGGAGTCGAGCACGGATGTTTTTCAGGTTGAATACAGGGAAGATGGACGGATCAAGATGATCACCAGAGGCGAGTTATAGGCCTGATCTTATATGTTACAATTTACTTCATAGATGAATGAGTATAAGGAGATAACGATGAAATATTTGGTGAGTTCATGTCTGGCGGGGGTAGCTTGCCGTTACAATGGAACAGCGAGTCTGGATGAGAAGATTCAGGAGCTGGTGGAGCAGGAGCAGGCGAAGATGGTATGTCCGGAGCTGCTTGGCGGATTCTCCACTCCACGGGAACCGGCTGAAATTATCGGTGGCACGGGCAAGGACGTACTAGCAGGCACTGCAAAAGTGATCGAGAAAAGTGGCAAAGACGTCACAGAGCTGTATATCAAGGGAGCCTATAAGACACTCGAATGGGCGAGAGAATTGAATGTATCGTGTGTGGTACTGAAGGAGTTTAGTCCGTCCTGTGGTACAAAGATGATCTATGATGGGAATTTTGCCAATCACAAGGTAACTGGAGAAGGTGTCACCTCAGCATTGCTGCGACAAGAAGGATATACCGTCATTTCTGAAAATGAATGGATGCAGCAACTATAGGTCGCATAGATATCGTTTCATATTCACAGAAAAGCCGCTGGATTATATCCTGGCGGCTTTTCTGTTGTCTCCCATTACTTTTCTCATTAAATGAATAAAGTCGATTTTCCTGAAATGCTAACAAACAATATGGATACATACGATATAGATATAAGATATATAAGGCTATCTACTATATAAAGCGGGGGAATAATCATGTCAATTCAGTCTAAGCCAAAATATAAGAAAGGAAATAAACTCAAAAATATAAAATTAACAACAACGATGGTCATCATGACTGTAATTAGTCTAATCGGCTTGTTTACTGTCTTTCTGATTGGGATTTTCGGAATGAACGAAGCAAAAATGGGACAAGGTATCCTCTACAATGACCGCTTCCAGCATCAAACCAATGTTCTTGAATTGAAAAGTAATTTCTATAATATGCGCGCCAATTATACAAAGGTTCTTGATAATGCAGAGTATACCGACAAACAGTACGATCAGGTTCAGAAAGGTAAGAAGAGTATCACGGATGGCTTGAATGAATTTTCAGCAAGAACATTGGATAACAAAGAAAAAGAGATATTTGCAGATTTGGCAGCAAAGATGGATACATATTATCAGGATATTGAGCAAATCATGGATACCAAAAAGATGTCGGGCACCTACGATAGTGAAGAGAGAGGAAGAATTAACAAAAGCAGTACAGCGATTGTGGAGACGATCACCCTTTTGAGTGCGCATAACGAAGAAGAGTCAGCCAAGCTCTATGCGGATACACAGGAAGTAATTCAGCAGCGAGCATTGGTGCTCGGTTCGGTTCTTTTGTTTTCACTTGCAGCACTCATTCTTATTTCATTTGTAGTGATTCGCAGTATACGTCAACGAATGAAAGCTATCACCCGTTATTGTGAAGAAATAACACAAGGCAACTTAACGGCATCCTTAGATCCGCATCTAACACAGGGAAATAATGAGATAAGTGTCATCGCACGAGCTATTCGTACAATGAGCGATTCCACAACAAATGTCATTCGTGGTGTAGTTCAGGAATCTCATCATATCAACCAGGTTAGCGATCTTACCAACCAGAACATGGCTGGTCTGAATGAACGGATTCGTGAAGTATCAGCTACAGTTGAAGAGCTCTCTGCTGCAATGGAAGAGGCTTCAGCCCATACGGAAAATATGAATCATTCGGCTGCTGAGATGCAACAGGGAGCTGAATATATATCGGAACAGACATCTAAACAAGCAGAGTCCGCCTATGTGACCAGCACGAAGGCTGAAAAGTTGAAGCAGGAAGCCCGCGAATCGAGCCGAGCAGCCATAGACATGGTTGATCATACGAGTAAGAAGATGTCAGAAGCGCTGGAACGTGCAACTGCTGTAGATCAGATTGGTATATTATCTCAGTCTATTTTGGATGTTACAGCGCAGACTAATCTGCTTGCACTCAATGCATCCATTGAAGCTGCAAGAGCTGGAGAAGCAGGCAGAGGTTTTGCGGTTGTAGCAAGTGAGATTCGAAAGTTGGCTGATGATTCCAGACAGGCTGCCGATCAAATCAAGCAGGTCACGGAAGAAGTTATGCAGTCTGTAACCAATCTGTCCTCGAATGCCAAAGAGTTGCTATCCTTCATGTTCAATCAGGTTGGCAAAGATTATAAATTATTGGAGGATACAGCTGAACAGTATTATGTCGATTCCCTTGATCATGCCAATGCCGTTAAAGATCTCAATGCAACATCACAACAAGTGACTGCAAATATCAAAATACTAGTGGGTTCCATTCACGAGATTGCATCAGCGAGTGAACAATCCGCCGCATCCAGTCAGGAAATCGCAGGACACATGGTCGCCTCTGCTGCGCAATCTGTGGAAGTAGTTAAACAATCTGATCAAGTGAAAGATAGCGCATTAAATCTGAATAAGCTGGTTCAAGATTTCAAGATTTAAAAGGAAAAGAGTTATAGATAATCCACTAGGCCATGTAAGTGCCCAGTGGGTTATTGCTGTCTTTCGTCCAATACTTACTTTTATAAACCAAGAAACAATAATGTGCGTACTTTTAATTTATGCACATAGGTCCTAAACTAATACTTGAGATGAAACCACTTAAACATTATTGTTCAACATAAAAAAAGTTATAAAAAGGACGTGGAGCTCCATGGAAGTTACAGCAAAGTCAAAGACAAAGGAAGACATCTTAAAGGCGTATCATTTCCGGCATGCAACAAAGATATTTGATGATACCCGCAAAATCTCGGATGAGGATTTCCAGTTTATATTGGAGACAGGCAGATTATCTCCAAGTTCCATTGGTCTTGAACCGTGGAAGTTTCTGATTGTACAAAATCCGAACCTGCGTAAGCGTCTGTCCGAAGTCTCTTCCGGCGCTCAAAAGCAATTGGCTACAGCAAGCCATTTTGTTGTTATTTTGGCCCGGTCCGATGCCAGTTATAATTCTCCCTATGCGGAGTACATGCTGAAGGAAACAAAGGGAATGCCGAATAACGTATTTGAGCTAACAAGTGAGGCTTATGGAAAGTTTCAAAATAACCAGAAGATTCTGGATAATCCACGATCATTATTTGACTGGGCATCTAAACAAACTTATATTGCACTCGGCAACATGATGACGGCGGCAGCTCAGATCGAGATTGATTCTTGTCCAATCGAAGGTTTCAGCCGCGAGGGCGTCCACCGTATTATGGAAGAAGAGGGCTTGCTGGAAGATGGCGCATGGGGCGTCTCTATGATGGCAGCCTTCGGTTATCGGGCAGAGGAGCCCCAGCGTGAGAAGTCCCGACAATCCGTTGAGAAAATCACGCAATGGATTAACTGAATTCAGCATGAATCCAACATGAATCCAACATGAATTCAAAAAACGATTAGCTAAGATCTAACATTATAGATCAGGATCAAAGTAGAATCGAAACAGCCCGATATTTTCCACATGTTAGCAGGATGGAAAGGGCTGTTTTTCTTTTTTATAAAAAAGAACTTGAAAATACATAGATGTCTATGTATAATGAGGTCATGCCTAAATACAACGCAATTGCACTGATTGCAAGAATCAGAGACCATGTCAATAAACGGATTGTACACGAATTGGAACAGCATGAGGTAACAGGGATTGTACCTTCTCATGGAGATGTATTAATGTTCTTGTACCGGGAAGAGACGTTGTCGATCAAGATGTTGGCTGAACGTATTCAACGCACGCAACCAACGGTAACGGTACTGGTCAACAAGCTAGAGAAGCTTGGCTATGTTGAACGTAGCAAGAGTGCCGAAGATAGCCGAGTGACGATGATTCGCCTAACCGAACAGGGGAAGCGACTCGAACCGATCTTTCATCAGGTATCAGAGCAGATTAATGACATCATCTATAGTGGCTTGTCCGATGAACAGTCGGAGCAATTGGAGAGCTTGTTATCCATTATTGCCCGAAAGTTATAATGAATGAACTCTTCTGTCTGCAACCCTTCCAGATTTGACTGGGATGGAGGCAGAGGAGCCCAAATATTTTTTTGCCCATATACATAGATGTCTATGTATACAGGAACGTATCAATGTAACCCTATTTTCGCAACCTAACTCAAACCAAAACCTGGAGGGATTATCACTATGAAACATCTTATCGTATATGCTCACCCGCACACAGACAGCTTCAATAACGCAATCCTCAATACTGCTGTAGAAGCTCTCGAAGCTCAAGGCCATGAAGTAGTCGTTCGTGACTTGTACAAGCTTGGATTCCAACCCGTACTGACTGAAGCTGACACAGCTTCCATGCGTGCAGGACAGACACCACAGGATATCGCTACAGAGCAAGAGTTTGTTACGAATGCAGAAGCTATTACATTCATCTATCCGATCTGGTGGACAGGTCTTCCTGCCATTATGAAAGGATATGTTGACCGTGTATTCGCCTATGGTTTTGCGTACGCAGCAGGTGAAGCGGGAATCGAGAAATTGCTGACAGGCAAAAAAGGCCTCATCATCAATACACATGGTACACCAAGTGAAATTTATGATCAGATTGGTATGACAGCTGGACTGAAATTAACTTCAGACGTAGGTATCTTCGATTTTGTAGGCATTGAAGCCGTAGATCATCTGCTTTTTGGAAGTATTGGATACCTGGATGCACCCGCATATCAAGCCATGTTGGATCAGGTTAAACAGACGATTACAACCAATTTCTAATATGGATGTTGAATCCAGATACGGATTCCATATGATACCAGACCGACTCGATCATGAGTCGGTTTGTTTGTTCATGTGTTTGCAAAATGGATGAAAGGGGGTATAATCGTACCCATGGAACCTATACTTATATTCAAAGCATTATCGAACGAGACACGTAGACAAATCTTGTTGTGGCTCAAAAACCCGGAGCAACACTTTTCACCGCTGGAACTATCTCAGCATCCGGATGGTGGCAAGAACGGAATCTGTGTTGGCACGATTCAACTGAAGGCTGGACTGGCTCAGTCGGTTATATCAAGTTATCTGCTGACCATGCTCAAGGCAGGGTTGCTGCTCTCCGAGCGCAGAGGACAATGGACGTATTATCGGCGCAACGAGGAGACGATCCGTCAGTTTGCCGAGTACGTACAGAACGAGTTATAAGCCGGATGCCGGAACGGAAGCTAGGATGCATATGCAGGCAGGGATTCCGTCCGGATGTAAACGGCTAGTTTATCATCACATTACCATATCCAGTTGCGATATAATTAATCTATATATCTGGATATACAAAAATATAATCATCGAGGAGATTAAACGATAATGACTACTGAAAATACGGCTTCATCCCATAAAGAACATATTAATGACGTTAAGCTTTCCATCCTGGATCTGGCTCCCGTCGTTGTAGGTGCAACACCCGCTGATGCACTGCGCAACAGTCTCGATCTGGCACAGCATGCAGAGCGTTGGGGATATCACCGTTACTGGGTAGCTGAACATCACAACATGCCGGGTATTGCTTCATCCGCAACTTCGGTTGTTATTGGATATCTGGCTGGTGGAACCAAAACGATTCGTCTAGGTTCAGGAGGCATCATGTTGCCTAACCATGCACCGCTTGTCATCGCTGAGCAGTTCGGCACACTGGAATCCTTGTATCCTGGCAGAATTGACCTGGGACTGGGTCGCGCACCAGGTAGTGACCGCCGTACATCGCTTGCACTACGCAAAGATCTGAACAGTGGGGAAGATTTCCCTGAGCTTTTGGCAGAACTTAGAGCATACTTTGATGCTTCGGCGACATCTTATCATGCGCCTGTTCGCGCAGTTCCTGGAGAAGGATTGAATATTCCAATTTACCTCTTGGGGTCCAGTGATTTCAGTGCACGTCTGGCAGGTCAGCTGGGATTACCGTTTGCTTTTGCCAGCCACTTCTCGCCCGATTACACCCGGATTGCACTGGAAACGTATCGAAACAACTTCCAACCATCTGATAGCTTGAAGGAGCCACATGTGATTGTTGGTGTTAACGCAGTTGTTGCGGATACAGACGAGGAAGCCGCATGGCTGGGTACAACGATGCAACAGCAGTTCCTGAACATTATTCGCGGCACAACGGGATTGGTACAGCCTCCGGCAGAGATGGAAGGCAAATGGACGGATCGTGAGAAAGCTGGTGTGGAGCAGACGCTGAAGGCAGCTGTTAATGGTTCACCAGAAACCGTACGTGGACAGTTGGAGTCTTTCATTCGGCAGACGCAGGCAGATGAGCTGATTATTACGTCGATGATCTATGATCATAAGGCACGTCTGCATTCCTATGAGTTAATCGCACAATTGGCGGGAAAAGCTTAATCTTCATTTTTCAGCGTTAAAGCTGGCTTGATGGTAGGGTATAGCTATAAATTTACGGTTCGTCTCTCAGTGAGGCGAGCCGTTTTTGAATAGGGAGAATTTGCAAATGATTGGTGTGGGGCAGAAGACTCATTTTGGGGTAAAATGACTTTACCGGTTTAATTTGAAACGGTTAATCAGCACCATACGTATAAATCCAGAGTGTTATACATATGTTGGCTTGTACAAGGTATTTTATTTTTTTCAGATGCAAGGGGCATTTATCTAGCTTAATAGTTTAGTTTTGATTAAGGGTCATAAGAGAGGACGACACGCCTATGGAGCAACCTGAGCAACCCCGCGTTTGGCCGGAGCGGTTCAAGCGATTTTTTCTTAACAACAAGTTTGTGCTATTTCTGCTAATTTTGCTGTTGGTGGGACTGAACGTGATGGTTCTGACCAAAGTATCCTTTGTTCTTCATCCGCTCGCAGTACTCATCAAAACCATTGTGCTACCTATTATTCTGTCAGGCATACTCTATTATCTGCTAAATCCGATTGTGGATGTGATGGAAAGGTGGAAAATCAAGCGTGGCTGGTCCATTCTGATCCTGTATCTTGCAATTGGAGGCATTCTGACAGTCGTAGTATTGGCGGTCATTCCGGTTGTGCGTAACCAGATTGTAGGACTAATTGAAAACTTTCCAACGTACAGTGAGACGGTAAAACAGCAGTTTGAGGAGCTTACGGGCAGTAAATTGTTCGGTCAGTTCCAGGAGACGGTGAATCTGAATTCGCAGGACTGGTGGGGAACAATTTCCCAAAAGGCTACTGAAATTCTGAACTCGACCTGGACCAAATTGGGCGGATTCCTCGGAGCTTTCACTGAGACCGTGCTATCCATCGTAACGGTTCCGTTCATTCTGTTCTATCTGCTGAAAGACGGCAAGAAGCTGCCAGCGAAAATTTTGTCTTTCCTGCCGATCAAGAGCCGTACAGGTGCAATGCATGTGCTGGAAGACATCAATCACCAGATCAGTTCATTCATTCGTGGACAGATTATCGTCAGCTTCTGCATCGGTATTCTGCTCTACATCGGTTATATGGTCATTGGCCTGGATTATGCACTGATTCTTGCAATTATCGCATCGTTCACGAGTGTTGTTCCGTATCTGGGACCAGCAATTGCGATTACACCTGCGTTGATCGTGGCCCTGGTTACTTCGCCGGTGATGCTGCTGAAGATGGTTGCCGTATGGACAATCGTGCAGTTAATCGAGGGTAAATTCATCTCGCCACAGATCATGGGCAAAACGCTGAAGATTCATCCCATCACGATTATCTTTGTCATTCTGACTTCGGGTAATCTGTTTGGAGTCGTGGGCATTCTGCTCGCTGTTCCAGGGTACGCGGTGCTGAAAGTATGTGTATCACATATCTTCAACTGGTTTAAGGACAGATCGGGCCTGTACGACCCAAACAAGAACAATCTTTTATAACCGAAGTGGCAAGCTCCAAGAAATAGTTAATCAGAAGATTTAGTCACTTTGTATCCTGTATAAAACGGTACCCTTCCTAGAAGAACCCCCGTCCATCGGCATACAGCCGAGAGGCGGGGGTTCTTCTTCATGAACAAGCTTGGCTGCTGCCTAGCTGTGTTTAATATGTTGGAGCGTTTGCAGGAAAATCTGCTCAATATGAACATCATCCAGAGAGTAGTACACGGTCTTGCCTTCCTTGCGCCGCTTGACAATCCGCATGTTGCGGAGTGAACGCAACTGGTGTGAAATGGCCGACTGTCCCATGTCGAGCAGAACCGTCAGGTCATGAACACATAATTCCTTCTGTAACAGCGCATCAATAATACGTAGACGTGTGGGGTCGCTGAATGCCTTGAACCAATCTGCCATCTCGGAAGACGTCTCCCGATCTATGAGTGAAGTACGAATCGTCTGCACGTCGGCTTCAGTACCTGAGCAGGCTGCATCACATTCGCTTGGTGCTTTAACCGGTTGTTCCATTTCCTATCACCGCCTATGTTAACAACTATAGCTCTATTATATCCAAAACCCGCCTAAAGCGAAATGATTACTATTAGCATAATCTGTATGAAAAATCAACAACGATTGTTGACACTCATGTTTAGGCGTGCATATAATAGGGGTAACCAAACATATGAATGAGTGCTCATATATTGAATACAATTGAAATATAACATCGGTTTTGTACTGCAAAGGGGAGAATTCACATGGGAACCGGACAGGAACAGGTGAGAAGGGAACTGCTGCTTGATGGACTGGATTGTGCGAACTGCGCATTAAAGATTGAGAATGGCGTCAAAAAAATTAAGGGCATTAACGAATGCTCTGTCAATTTTGTTACCAAAACATTATCGCTACACACCACTTCCGACATGGATGAACAGGTAGTGGAAGAAGCAAAGCGCAAAGTGCTTCGGCTGGAGCCTCATATTCGCATTTCGGAAAAAGGAAAACACGTGAACGGACATGTGCACACCCATACAGGGAGTGCAGCTGGTGCGCATAACCACAGTCATGACCATGCCGGACATAATCATGGACATTCACATTCACATGGCAAACACTCGCATACTCATGATCATGGACATTCGCAGGGCCACGCACATGATCATACACATGAGCACGGGAGTCATGCTGGACATGATCACAGCCATACCGATCACAGCCATACCCATGATGATGCCCATGCAGGCCACTCGCATGAACATGGTGCAGGACAGACAAAAGTGTTGCTTGCTCGTCTTGCTGCAGGTTCTGTGTTGCTCGCAGCTGCAATCTGGTCGCCGCTGGAGGGCTGGGCACAGTTTACTCTCTATGCGCTCGCATATCTGATTGCCGGGGGAGATATCGTGCTCCAGGCGTCCAAAAACATCATCCGCGGTCAGGTATTCGATGAATACTTCCTGATGTCCGTCGCTACCTTGGGTGCTTTTGCCATTGGAGAGTATCCGGAAGGGGTAGCGGTCATGCTCTTTTATCAGCTCGGGGAGCTGTTTCAGGGCATGGCGGTTAATCGGTCACGCAAGTCGATTCAGTCACTGATGGACATTCGCCCGGACTACGCGAATATCCTGACGGGTTCGGGTGACGAGACCCGACGTGTATCTCCGGAAGATGTACGGATTGGTGATCGTATTGTCGTGAAAGCAGGAGAGAGAGTACCGCTGGATGGTATCGTTAGAGCTGGGCGTTCCATGGTGGACACTTCTGCTCTGACAGGTGAATCGGTACCTCGTGAGCTGGAGCCCGGAAGTGATGTACTGAGTGGATTTGTGAACAAAAATGGTATGTTGACGATTGAAGTGACTAAAACGTTTGGTGAATCAACGGTATCCAAAATTTTGGACCTGGTGCAGAACGCGAGCAGCCGAAAAGCGAAAACAGAGCATTTTATTAGTAAATTTGCTCGTTATTACACCCCGGTTGTTGTTATCCTTGCAGCCGTGATTGCATTTGTTCCGCCGTTGATACTTAGTGGTGCAACATTTGCCGATTGGATCTATCGTGCATTGGTCTTTCTGGTTATCTCATGTCCTTGTGCGCTGGTGGTCTCTATTCCACTTGGATTCTTTGGTGGTATCGGAGCGGCTTCACGTAACGGGATTCTCGTTAAAGGCAGTAACTACCTTGAAGCGTTGAACGATGTGAAAGTCGTTGTTTTTGATAAAACGGGTACACTAACCAAAGGTGTATTCAAAGTAACAGCCATTCGTCCCGAAGTTGGACGTACGGAAGATGAACTGATGAAGCTGGCAGCCATTGCGGAAGCCAATTCCAATCATCCGATTGCCGAATCCATTCGCGCAGCTTGGGCCAAAACCATTCCTACGCAAGGTGTGGAAGGTTATGATGAAGTTGCCGGACATGGGATCAAGGTGAGTGTAGATGGTCGGGAAGTGCTGGCAGGCAACGCCAAATTAATGGAGCAGGCAGGTATTTCGTATAGCACACCAGAGACGGTAGGAACGATAGTCCACGTTGCTGAGGCTGGGGGATATGTTGGTCATCTAATTATTGCTGATGAAGTGAAGGATGATGCAGCCGCGGCCATTCAGGCGCTGAAGAAGCTAGGCATCCGCAAAACGGTCATGCTGACAGGTGATGCCAAAGCCGTAGGTGATGCGGTGGGACGTGAGCTGGGTGTGGATGAGGTCTATGCTGAATTGCTGCCACAGGATAAAGTCGAACGACTGGAGCAACTGGAAGCTGGCAAATCTCCGAAGGAGAAAATGGTGTTTGTCGGTGACGGTATTAACGATACACCTGTGCTGGCACGCGCCGATGTGGGCGTGGCGATGGGTGGACTCGGTTCAGATGCCGCGATTGAAGCGGCAGATGTGGTCATCATGACAGATGAACCGTCAAAACTTGCGAGCGCAATCCGCATTGCAAAGCGCACTCGAATGATCGTGTGGCAAAATATCGCGTTTGCTTTGGGGGTTAAAGCGATCTTCCTGCTACTCGGTGTGTTCGGCATAGCTACCATGTGGGAAGCGGTATTCTCGGATGTCGGTGTCACGGTGCTGGCTGTCTTGAACGCCATGCGTGTACTTCGTGTGAAGAATATCTAAGTTTACGAAACGATCCAGGCGGCTCTTCGTATATACGTAGAGCCGTTTTTATATTTTTATGTAGATAAGTCTAACTAGACATTTACACGAGAACGGAGAGCACAGAGATAACCTGAAGAAGCGAAGCTACCATCGCAGGTTATTTTGTCACCGTAGTCTCAGTGTAAGCAGGTCTATGGAAGACAACAGTGAAGGAGAGAACGTTTTGGCAGGAGCAGTAGTTGGGATCATTATTGGAGTGTGTTATTTCATTCTGGGGTTCATGGTGTTCAAAAAACCACCGAAAATGATCAACGGAATATATGGGTATCGGACCCCGCGTGCAATGAGTAATCCCGAGTTGTGGGACGAAGCGCAAAGTTATAGTGCCAATCTGATGATGCAATTTGGTGTGATTATCACGATATTCGGCATTATCGGTTTCTGGCTTACAGATGTACGAGCTTTGGTGCTGAGTCTGGTTGCTACAGGGTTCTATACGTTTAGACTGTTTACCAGAGTGGAAGGCCGTCTGAAGCAAATGCAACGTGCTCAACAGCAACAGCAACAGAATGAGCAGAATGTTTAAGGTAAAATGATAAACAGTTTAGAGAGGAAGACTCGCGTGTGAAGCGGGTCTTTTTTTGTTGAAGATAGAGAATGGAAGTCGATGTTCAACTCGCTAAGACTTTATATATAAAATCTAACGTTGACGTTAACGTTAATATTATATATAATTATGTACATAACATTATAGACATATGGAAGAGGTGAGGGAAATGAGTTTATATAAAATCGACGACGTAGCCAAGGAATGTGGTTTGACCAAGCGAACCATTCGGTATTATGAAGAGATCGGTGTCATGCCTTCACCTCAGCGGACAGATGGCGGGACGCGGTTGTACACTCGGGAGGATATCGATTATCTGAAGAAGGTGGTTCGCGCCAAAGAGGTACTTGGATTCTCCCTTCAGGAGTTACATACCTATGTGGCAACGGCAGATGCCTTGAACGAACAACGTTTTGACTACCAGCAGACGACCGAAGTGAGAGAACGGATCGAGAAGCTTACCACGATGGAAACAACGCTGTATGGTCAGCTGCAACTGATTGAGCAGAAACTTCAGAGCATACATGCCGTACAGGCTGAACTGGAAGAGCTGCGTGAACGCGTTCGGAGTGGTATTCAGAAGTTACAGGCACATGATCCGCAGGGTGATGAAGACGGCTAACCCAATTAGCATCTAATATTTAATAAACAAAACTGTATACACATATCGCTACATGGAGTGAGCACGATAGTACCTGTGGCGATCCTGTACAAACACCGGATGTTCCGGTGTCATTTGTGCCGTTTTGTTACCTCTATTCATGAAAATGAACGCATTTTTTTCATCGTTTTCACGGTCGTTTTCAAATGTAAAGTTTCACCACATAAATTATTCACAGGAGGAATTACGTATGAAAAGAGAGCCATCATTACCGGACGAATTGCCGTCATCACGTGGGGGCTTACTGTCTCAACCCAGAGCGGTATGGGCGGTCGCCTTTGCATGTATCATATCCTTTATGGGTCTGGGTCTGGTTGACCCAATTCTGCCCGCGATTGCAGATCAGCTGCATGCTTCGAAAAGCCAAGTGTCACTGTTATTTACGAGTTATAACGCTGTAACCGGGGTAGCGATGCTGATTACAGGGGTCGTATCCAGCCGCATTGGTGTGAAGTGGACGTTGCTCAGCGGTATATTGCTGATTATTATCTTCTCATTCCTCGGCGGTACTTCAGACACGGTAGGTGCACTGGTTGGTTACCGTGGCGGTTGGGGGCTTGGTAATGCCTTGTTCATCGCAACGGCATTATCTGCCATTGTGGGACTGTCCACGTCAGGGACAGCCAAAGCGATTATTTTGTACGAAGCAGCGCTTGGTCTCGGGATTGCGGTTGGTCCGCTGCTTGGTGGTGAGCTAGGTTCCATCTCTTGGCGTGGCCCGTTCTATGGGGTGGCTGTTCTGATGGCGATTGCCTTTATCAGCATTACATTTATGCTGCCCAAAATGGCCAAACCGAAAACACGCAGTTCTTTGTCTGATCCGTTCAAAGCATTAAGTTATCCTTCATTGAAAACATTAGCGATTACCGCTTTCCTGTATAACTTTGGTTTCTTTACCTTGATGGCTTATTCACCATATGTCATGAATCTGGATGAGCACGGCCTGGGTTACGTATTCTTTGGCTGGGGACTGATGCTGGCGATTACGTCTGTATTCGTCGCACCAAGATTGCAACGCCGATTCGGATCGGTTCCGTCCATGAGTGTCATGCTTACATTGTTCGCGATTGATCTAGTTGTTATGGCAGTAGGTACGGTGATGGGTTCACCAACTACCGTTATTGTGGCGGTCATTGTAGCCGGGATTTTCCTTGGAATTAACAACACATTGATTACAACGGCTGTTATGGAAGCTGCACCTGTGGAGCGTTCTGTTGCTTCTGCTGCATACAGCTTCGTTCGTTTCCTAGGTGGTGCACTTGCTCCATGGCTTGCGGGTAAATTGTCCGAGTGGTTCCTGCCAGAAACACCGTTTTATTTTGGCGCATTAATGGTTCTGATTGGTGTCGTGGTACTGCTGGTACGCCGTCATCATCTGCGGGATATCGATTCCGCTATTACATCTCATTAATTCACAGGAGGAATTGCAATGCTGAAACATATACTGGTTGCTGTTGATGGTTCGGAACATGCGCATAAAGCTTTGGAGCAAGCACTGATCCTGGCTGAAGATATGAAACAACCCGCAAGTCTGTTGATCGTGCATGTTAATCCTGCCATCTCCATTAATGAACCTGCATTGGGTGTTGATCTGGAAGCTCGGATTGCCGAAGAAGGGCAACATATTATAGAACCAGTGACTAATCAGTTGTCCGGGCGTGACGTTGCATATGAAACGCTGTTGATTGCAGGTGATCCCGTTAATGAGATCTGCCGTGTGGTGCGTGAACGAGATTGTGGAATGATCGTGATGGGCGCGGCTGGGAAAGGTATGCTCGCAGAGATGATCGTGGGCAGCGTCAGTCATGGTGTGTTAAAACATGCAGAATGCCCCGTCCTGACGGTTAAATAGGTTGTGATGTCCTTTATAATGCAATAGCTCAAGATCGCCACTATGGCTTATCAGGTGCGTTACAAGCTATGATTGCCGAACACCGTAGTGGGTTGATGGCACGGAAATAGTGTATAAATAGATTATATAAATTGAACTGAACTTTTACATGAGACAGCGATTGGAAGATTATTCTGTCATTGAAAAGTGGCAGTGTAACATTCTTAAGTTCAATAGGCTCTAAAAGGATGGAGGATGCAGCATATGAAAAAACAACATCTGTTTATCGGTGGCAAACCGACCGAATCCGTAGATTATAAAACACTTCAAGCACCATACTCCGGGGAAATGCTGGCAGAAGTCTCTTCGGCTTCAGCCGAGGAAGCGGAGGCTGCTGTTGCAGCTGCGGTTCAAGCTGGGAAGGCAATGCGCCAGATGCCTGCACATCAGCGTGCAGATATTCTGTACAAGTTGTCCTCCATGCTCGAAGAACGCAAGGAAGAAGCAGCGCGAATCATAGCGCTTGAAGCGGCGAAGCCGATTACCGCAGCACTGGCCGAGGTCTACCGGACGGTGGAAACGTATCGTTTTGCCGCTGAAGAAGCCAAGCGACTGACCGGAGAGACGGTTCCGATGGATGCAGCCAAAGGTGGGGAAGGGCGTATCGGTTATACGATGCGGCAACCTCTAGGCGTCATTGGAGCCATAACGCCGTTTAATTTTCCAATGAATCTGGTAGCCCACAAGGTAGGTCCAGCGCTGGCAGCGGGCAATACGATTGTTCTCAAACCTGCGGAGCAGACGCCTCTGTCTTCCTATTACATTGCTAATCTGCTTCAGGAAGCCGGATTGCCGGATGGTGCACTGAATGTGGTGAGCGGTGATGGTAAAACGATTGGTGATGTGCTTGTGGAGCACCCTCATGTTGCTCATATTACGTTTACAGGCAGTCCAGCGGTAGGAACGAGCATTCGTAGCAAAGCAGGACTCAAACGCGTGACACTGGAGCTTGGGTCGAATGCAGCGGTAATCGTGGATAAGGACGCAGATCTGGACAAAGTGGTTCCTCGATGTGTGACGGGAGCTTTCACGTATCAGGGACAGGTATGTATCTCGCTACAGCGAATCTACGTACATCGTGACATCTCGGAAGAATTCATCCAGCGTTTCGCAGAAGCGGCTAAACAAGTAGTGGTCGGAGACCCGCTGAGCCCGGATACGGTGGTCTCTGCGCTAATTACCTCCAAGGATGTACAGCGTACACTCGACTGGATTGAAGAAGCCAAACAGGCCGGGGCTGAAGTAGCAGCAGGTGGTCAAGCTGAAGGAGGCGTTCTGCGTCCAACGGTACTGATTAACGTTCCGCGTGATGCCAAGGTATCCTGTCAGGAAGTGTTTGCACCCATCGTTGTGATCAATACGGTAGATTCCGTTGAAGAGGGTATTGAACATGTTAACGATTCGATATACGGGCTTCAGGCAGGCGTATTTACAAACGATATCCATACCGCCCTCCATGCTGTCGATCAGATCGAAGCAGGCGGAGTTATGATTAATGATATTCCGACGTTCCGAGTGGATCACATGCCCTATGGTGGGGTGAAACAGAGTGGTATCGGACGTGAAGGTGTAAAATATGCTGTAGAGGAAATGACGGAATTAAAGTTTGTCATGTTTAATAAAGGGTGATTCTCTTCCATTCTTTTACTCAATATACCGTATGCCAATGAAAACATAACCACACACGCCTGTGCCAGAATAATGGCACAGGTTTTTTTTATAGGAGATCATAGAAATTATATAAGTTCAACAAAATATTTACACTGATAAAGGAGAGGACAGAAATAACCAGAAGAAACGAAGTGTTCGCCTTTATCACCGGATTTTTCCCTTTAAAAAGGGAATCAAAAAAAACTGGGGATAACAGTGATCGGAAGGTTATTCTGTCATCGAGTGTCCAGTGTTAATATTATTTGGTTGAACTTATATATCAAAAAAATACATGCGAATTCTTCACTGACTGCGGGTTCACATCTGATGAGACGGGTATAACATAGTTAACATACCGCAACATAACTGACCAAATGCCGCTCATATCACCGAAGCATGATGTACCCATCCAGAGCACGAGCGGAATGAAGCGGTACAACATTGCCGAAAGTCTTATATTCTCTCATTATTCAAATACAATGCAGTATGAATTAAGCCTGAACTCTGGAGTTGCAGGACAGGCAGGAGGTGTATTCAAATGGCATATTCCATGGTTGACGTATCGGGAATGTCAGGCGTAAGTCTGAACGAACTGAGCCAGTATGCGGAGACAGGTCTTCTGAATCCGGCTTTTGGGGATATAGATGAGGACATCTATTATGAAAAGCAGGAATTGTTGAGACTCCAGCAAATCCTTTTCTGTAAGGAAGTAGGTATGAAGGAGAATGAGATTGCCCCGATGCTCCGGGATAATCCTCAGGATGTCATACGCATCATGAAGCAACATCGCATTGATATTCTGGAGAAGGCAATCCGTCTGCATGGATTGATTCAGACACTGGACAAAACGATCTCTCATTTGCAAGGTGAACAGGAAATTGATGAACATGATCTTTATATCGGTTTTGTAAATAAGGGGCGTCACCAGTTGCTGAATGAATCGGGTTCTGAAGCTGTAGTCACTAGTGATATGAACCATGTGCAGACAGACGATGCTCAGAGGTCCGACATCCAATCTTCCAATTCATCCAGATTACCTGAAAAGCAGGAGTTGAAGTCAAAAGAAGATTATCTGGATTCCCAGGCGAAAATTGATCAAGTTCATCTGGACTTGCAACAGGCCATTGAGGATGGATTGGAGCCCGGTAGTGCGAAAGTACAACAGATTATTGGCAGGCATCTTGAATGGATCAAAGGTTATTATACACCCACAGCTGAGATCTATCGGGATTTGGCCAATCTGTATGTAGAGCATAAAAATTTCCGTCAGATGTATGATGGTTACCACCCGAGGCTGGCTGAATTCCTGCGGGATGGGATGATGATTAAAGCGGAACATGATTTATCCTAGATGCATAAAGTAACATGGGCGAGCAAGAACATGGGTGTGAATCATAATGGATAACAAAGAGCGCAGACCTCTGAGAGGACTGCGCTCTTTGTTATTACGGGTTCTTCATCATCGTGTGTGATGAGACTCCGATCACCTTATTCGTCATTTCTTAAAGGGGTATGGTCGCTTCCAACTGCTCTGTGAGCAGGCTTACGGCTTTCTCCAGGAAGACGCGGTCTTCGTCGTCAAAACGGTTTTTGATCGGGCTGTCGATATCCAGCACCCCGTACAGTTCGCCGTTTTTGATAATAGGTACGACGATCTCGCTGTTCGATGCTGCATCACAGGCAATGTGGCCTGGGAAGGCATGAACATCGTCAACGACCAGGGTACGTTTTTCCGCAGCAGATGTGCCGCATACACCACGTCCCAGTGGAATTCGGATACAAGCAGGCAGTCCTTGGAATGGACCGAGGACCAGTTCTTTTCCATCATACAGATAGAAGCCGACCCAATTGGTGTCGGTCATAAATACATTGAGCAGCGCAGCAGCGTTCGCCAGATTGGCAATCGCACTAGGTTCATCGCGGATCAGAGCACTTAACTGTCCCAGGACGGCGGTGTGCTGCTCACTTCGTGTTCCTTCATAGGAAACAGCTTGAAACATGGTAAATCACCCTCCCGAGCAAAATGGTACTTATTTTCAAGATAGTGCAGAGGATGCGGTTAGTCAAGCGGAGGATTTCGGAAAGGGAAGGGAATACCTGAAGAATCCTCCTGTTTCTCAGCTTCTTGCGTGGGGTAATTACTTAGCAACCACGGAGGGCTACAACCCGGGAAGGAGCTTGGCTTATGCATGCAGAGGTACAGAATCTTTTTGTACGGATTCATCTACTATATTTCGCGCAAAATCAGGATTTGAACGTTAGCGAGGCACTGCCCCTATTGGAAGAACGGGGATATCGCGTTGGAGAGCGGGAGATCAAGCAGGAGCTTGAACACCTGACACAGGAGAACTTCCTGACCGCCCACGGGGACCAATGGAGCCTAACCGGGACTGGCATCGAAGAATTCAAGGAAATCACGGCTGTGTTTGGCCGGGTTAGCGATGAATTACTGGGGAAGGGCAAGAAAACGTCCAAAGCTTAAAATTCATTTGGACAAGCCATGATTCCGTAATTCACTCAAACTTGAATGGATCCATACGTACAACAAGACCGGGAGCGAAATTGGCCCGGTTTTTTGACGTGTGTGCATGACTGAATAGTTGCCATTCGGCGCAGGTTATGATTAGATGACTAGTGAATATTATGGTCTGCGGAGATAGATCGGATCGGAGTGTCTTTATATGTATAAATGCAAAGGAAGAATTCCCGAAATGGAGACTGCGCGGCTTCGTCTGCGTAAAATGCGTCGCCGGGATGCGGCTCAGATGTTCGCATGCTGGTCAGATCGCGAGGTGACCCGTTACATGAATCTTGCACCCATGATTGGGACAAGCGAAGCGGCGGACATGATTGGACTGCTCAACCAAATGGCAGGAGAAGAGGATGCGATCCGGTGGGGGATTGAACTCAAAGAGACAGGTAAGCTCATCGGCAGCTGTGGCTTTAACACATGGCAGCTTGAAGGCGCATTCCGGGGTGAGATCGGTTATGAGCTGGGACGTGATTATTGGCGCCACGGTTATATGACGGAGGCTTTCTCCGCATTGCTGCCCTTTGGATATGAGACCATGGGTCTTAATCGAATTGAAGCGCTGGTTGATCCGCGTAATCTGGCTTCCGGCGAGTTCCTGACAAACCGGGGCTTCACGCGGGAAGGGCTGCTGCGACAGGTGCAACATACGTCCACCGGTTATAAAGATATGGTGATGTATTCGATGTTGTATGATGAGTTCCTTCGCAAGAAAGCTAAATAAAAGAGACAAAGAAGCGAAGCGTTCGCCTTTATCACCGGATTTCTCGTTTAGAGAGGAGAAGAAAAAATCTGGGGATAACAGCGATTGGAAGCTTGTTCTGGTTCGTAGTAGATGTGTAAATTAACGTACCAATTATATAGAGAACAAAGAGAGAAGGGTTTGTGTGAATGCAACTGGAGGTTTGAAGCGCAGTTTCATTTTGACGGGGCTGTTGCTCGCGACATTTCTATCAGCGATTGAGGGCACCGTAATTGGTCCGGCAGGGCCGACCATTGTCAGTGAGCTGGGAAGTGTACAGCTGCTGAGCTGGATTTTCACCGCATACCTGTTGACGATGGCTGTGAGTACGCCCATTTTCGGTAAAATCAGTGACTTGTATGGACGAAAGCCTGTGTTTCTGATTGGCTGTGCCTTATTTTTACTGGGTTCACTCTTGTGCTGTCTGTCGCAGAATATGGAGCAGTTGATTATTTTCCGTGCTATACAGGGGATTGGTGCGGGTGCGGTAGTTCCTGTTACATTTACGATTATTGGGGACATCTACGCCATTGAAGAACGTGGCAAAATTCAGGGCTGGATCAGCTCCGTGTGGGGCATTTCCTCTCTGGCAGGACCGCTGCTTGGGGGTTATTTTGTAGATAATCTGGGCTGGCAGTGGATCTTTGGTTTTAATGTGCCGTTTGGTCTGCTTGCGATGTGGTTTGTATTTCGTTATCTGAAGGAAGATATCTCTCCACGTACGGCCAAAATTGACTATGTCGGTGCGTTGACCTTCACGGTGGGCATTACTGCATTGTTATTTGTCCTGTCGGCGGGTGGGCAGTATTATGCCTGGAGTTCTCCGTTAATTGTTGTGCTGAGTGTGGTCGCCGCTCTGTTTATTATTTTATTTTTCGTGGTGGAGAAAAGAGCTCAGGCCCCTATGGTTCCACTACATCTGTTCCGAATTCGGGACATCCGTGTAGCGAATATCGCAGGACTGCTGACCAGTACCCTGATGATCGGCCTAACCAGTTATTTGCCGCTCTGGGTGCAGGGGGTTCGGGGAGGTAATGCGACGGAATCCGGGCTGCTGCTCGCGCCGATGTCGGTGGGTTGGCTCATTGGTAGTGTGATGGCAGGCCGCCTGTTGATGAAAATTGGATCACGTATGACCGCATTGATTGGGTTAACCGGTATTGCGATTGGATCGGGTGGACTCTTTCTGGTGGGCGGGACATCCCCGCAGGCTGTGCTCTTTATATTGACCTTTATTTATGGTCTTGGTTTCGGTTTTGCTTTTACGATCTTCACCATTATTGCGCAGTCGTCTGTAGGGTATAAGGAACGTGGTTCCTCTACGGCACTGCATACGTTCATGCGTACGTTGGGACAGACGATTGGTGCAGCGGCTTTTGGTACCTGGTTGAACTATCGGATCTCCACGTTATCCAGTGAGCAGAATCTGGCGGAAGCCGGAATTTCGGAAAATGATCTGAATGAACTGCTCGCACCACATACGGATGCAGCGTTATCTGATGATAAATGGGCGCTGCTGCGTAACGTGCTGGAAGGAAGCTTGCATTCCTTGTTTGTCATTATGTTTGTCATTGCACTGGTCTCGTGGGTAACGACGCTGGCTCTACGCAAACGTTTAATTGTACCCGAAGATGCAGATGCTCCACCGCAGCCACAAGGCTCAAAGTAAAAAGAAGATATATATACGAAAAACATATGAAAAACCGGATTCGCCGATGTCAGGCAAATCCGGTTATTTTTGTTGATGGCACATGTGCAGTGGACTAGAGTGTATCTTCAAACTTAGGCAAGTGATGCGTTGGGGGATGTCCGGGCCTAAAGCATTTTGAATTACAGGCTGGCTGATCCTGGTGAATCGTCCAGACGAATTTCTAAGGAACGGAGGACGTCTTATTTGACCTTCTGCTCCTCTTTCTAAATTGTAAGGAACATGAGACACCTTATATCCCGAAATCACCTGAAAAACACGTTGTAAACGGCTGTTTCTTCAAAGATAGCGTGTGTCAGATTCCTTAAAATGCTGCGAGCGCTTCAAACCCCTGAATAAGACGTCACAGGTTCGTTAGCGTTAGCGCTCCCGCTCCATATCTGCTCCAGTACATTCTGTTACGCTCCGGCTTCCGACAGGTTTGAAAAGACGCTCTAGCTGCTTGCTGATAAACGGTCTGCGGAATGTGCAAGCCTTCCCAAAAGTTCGGACAGCAATTCCTTGTCTTCCTCACTTAGTCCACTTACCGCCCGATCAATCTTCAACGCATAGCCTGGATAGATGTCATCCATGGTGCGCTGTCCTTCTTCGGTCAGTTCCACAAAGATGATACGTCTGTCTTGCGGACAATGTTTGCGGTGTAACAATCCTTTTTGCTCCAGCTTATCGATCACATAGGTCACATTACCACTTTGTAGCAGAAGTTGTGCGCCAACCTGTTGAATCGGCTGAGCTCCTTTCATATATAACACTTCGAGCACCCCGTATGCGGTGGGGTTGAAGCCATGCACTTTGCTTCCGGATACAGCGTGTTCATTCACGCTCTTGAATGTCTGGGCCAAGGTGCGGTACAGATGAAGTGAACGTTCGGTTCCGATTTCTTGTAATTCCAGCATGCTGATCCCGCCTTTTCAGATTAGTTTATAAGTTGAAATGATGAAGAGGGGTCCTCTCCGTTATGCTGTTCATGTAAAAGAGTATTTCAACTTATATGAGTTGGTTAGTTATGTTTGACGATTCAGGTTGTCGCCATGGTTTAATTGTAAACTTCTATTTCTACGAAAAACATGCGATATGTCACAAGATTTGCATTTTTAGCATTTAAAATTTGATCATTCATCATGCTGAAAAATCATCCTTCAGATGTCGCTTTTTCTCCGCCTCTGGCAGGAGGTCGAGTCAAGGGCTGCTCTATATAATGAGTTCATACTGTGAATTGGAAGATAATGGGGGAGAAGAAGGATGACAAGTGATTTAACGTTTGAAGGACAACGACCGCTGAAGAATAACCGATCTTTTGTAACATTGATGGTGGCACAGGCCATTTCCAATCTGGGTGATTGGCTGCATCTGCTCGCAATCCTGACCCTCGTGGGTATCCGCTGGAATGCAACGCCATGGGAGATTACATTTGTCACACTTTCCGCAGCACTACCCATTCTGTTGACAGGGCCATTCGCAGGCACACTTGCAGATCGCCTGAACCGAAAATGGCTGATGATTGTAGCTGATGGTGCACGGATCATCATTGTGGGTGCGTTAATTTTTGCTGACCAGATCTGGCACGTTTACATACTGCTTATCCTCAAATCCCTGTTCGATGTAATCTTCTCTCCGGCCAAAAACGGAAAGCTGAAGGAAATTGTACCTCGCGAACAGCTTGCGCAAGCTGTATCCATCAGCTCGGTGATCGAACAGATGTCCAAAATTATCGGTCCAGCGCTTGGTGGACTGCTGGTAGCCGCTTTTGGCATTACCTGGTGTTTTGTTCTCGATTCAGCTTCTTTTCTGATCTCCGGCATCATTTTATTGTGGATTCCTGGAACTCGGGTGATCCAAACCGCAATTCATAACGTAACAGAAGTAGAGGAAGAGACAGCTGGGGATGTTCGCAACCGCTCAAAAGGCTCTTTTTGGAAAGAAACACTGGAGGGTATCCGCATGCTCGCATCTCTCCCTCATGTAGGAACGTCTCTGATTTTGCTTGCTTCAGCCATACTTTTTCTGCAATTTGCCGATTCACAGACTGTGGTGTTATTCAGACAACTTCCCGGAATTTCAAGTGATCTGCTGGGATGGTGCGTGGCAGCCAGTGGCGTAGGCACATTAATTGCAGCGATGAGTGTACGGAAGTGGAAGCATGCAGGGCATGTTTTGAAAATGGGTCTGGGTACCATACTCATGGGTCTGGTTATCGGCGGAGCCGGAGTTATTGTTGGGATTTGGCCGCACGCCGGGCTAGGTGCCAATCTGTTGTTAGTATCCCTTTTTGCCCTGGCAGGTGTCGGAATTGGGTTTGCGATTGTCCCCTTTCAGATCCTGTTGCAGGAACAGACACCTGAAGCGATGACAGGCAGGGTATTTGGAACGGTAGGCAGCGTGATGACAGCCAGTAATATTATGGGCCCGGTGGTAGGCGGATTTATGGTCACCTCATTTGGTGTAGTGCCGGCTTTTGTCTGTTCAGGCATCTTGCTGACCTTGCTTGGTTTGATTTATTTGATGAAACGTAGCGGGGAAAAAGCCGATCTGAATGGCTCCATTGAAGCCAAGACCATGATTGCAGGCGACTGAAAACAGGCCGGATCTGCTCAGGTTAGAACAGTTAAAATGAAGGTTTGAATTTACTTCAAATTTTAAGTTTATGATTAAAAAGCGTTTGAGTAAACGCCTTCACGTTTAATGAGGAACAGGCAGAAATCCCTGTATTCTAATTATTCCTAGGGGAAAACTCATATGCCTTGTCCCACCAACGCATTAGCGGAAAGGGGGTGAAGCAACTTGAATGTAAAGTTACCAAAATCCATAGTACGTCTTGGAAGCATACCACTGGCTATACTCGCCGGGACTTTGATGCTGGGGTTTGAATCGTCACATGTATACGCAGACGAGGTTCAGGTATCTTCTGAAAAACCTTCCAGCGGATTGTCGCTAAATTTGTTTTCACGTGATTCGGATGGCGGGTTGGACCTGACTCCGTCGGTATCGGTATCCACACCACTGCTAGATGTTGAAGTTCCGTCGATCAAAGCGAATGAATCCACAGGTAAGTTGAGTGTATCTGAGCTGAAAGTAGATACACCGCTTGGATCGGCCGGAACATCAGAGATTGGGATTGATGCGAAGAAGGGAACCGTTGAACTGCCGTCTGTACAGGCGGATACACCGGTGATCAAAGCCGATGTATCAAGCAGTCAGGTGAACCTGAACGAAGGGACAGCTTCCTTGCCTGGCGTTACCGCAGAGGTACCGCAGGTCATCAAGGCAGAGACGTCTGCTGTGAAAACAGACCTTCGGCAGGGCAAGGTTGAATTACCTTCCGTTAAGGTGGATGTGCCTGAGGTTACTTCCGTCAATATCTCTTCATCCCGTGTGGATCTGAGTAAGGGAAATGTCCAGCTTCCTTCTGTGAGAGCAGAGGTTCCAGTTGTAGACGTATCCGCTGAACTCAATCCTAATCAGGAAAAGGTGGAGATTCCCAGTGTGAAGCCGGAACCGCCTGTAGTCACTCCGGAAAAGCCGACGGTTGTCAAAACACCGAATGTTGAAACTTCCAATACGAGTGCGCTCGCAAATCCTGTCTCATCTCAGAACAACGAGGAAGGACAAGACGCAGTACAGGTTACGGGCAAAGTGATTGAAGTCACCCCGGAACCAGAAGTACGTCCAGAACAACCTTTTGTCCCGCAGGCATTGCCTGCGGAAGGGATCGATCTGACGCAGGACTCCGATGTTAGTGCAGGTTTGCCCAATAACGAGTTATTCCTCGTAGATCAGACAGCTGCTAAACCAGCTGTCACTGAACAAGTGCAGAGTAACCAGGAAGCCGATCTGAAACAAGATGATGTCGATGCAACATCTCCATTGCAAGCTCGCACAGAACGACCAACCAGTTGGTCTGTTGCGGTAACTTCTCCCGGAGCAGCTAATGCTTCCGCCGGGACAAGCTCCGGTTCGTCCGGTGTAACTGGAGGTGGAGCAACCGCTCCAGCCGCTGCACTTCCGGGAGCAACAACGGGTCTGGTTACGCCAGATTACGATTTTGCTTTCCGAATGGAACGGCTCGATGGATTCAGTCAATGGTCACAGGCACCGCCTGGGCGGCCGCCGCAATATACCTCTTTCTCTCAATAACAATGGCGTTAATTCAACCAAAATTGAGAAGGAGTGTATATAATCATGAAAAAAGTGAATCGTTGGGTAAAATTGTCGGTATTGTCGGGTACGTTGGTGGCTGGATTGCTGGGAGCTTCGCAGGCAACTTACGCAGATAGCTATAGCAATAACAGCAGTGGCAATCTGGATCTAAATGCAGGTTTGCGCCTGGAACTGGGATCTTTTCTGTCTGGACACCGTGACACGGGTTACGGTAACCATGGTAGCTACGGAGGTTCATCCAGTGCAACTGGAGCATTGAATCTGGATCTTGGCCTTAACGCCGGCTTATCTTCCGAGAGTATGAACCGTTACAATGATCGTTCTTCCGACCACACAGTTGAGCGTAGCAGTTCTGGCAAGCTGGGCTTTGGCCTGAATGCCAATGTGTCGGGAGAAGGTACAACGATGAGCGACTATTCACGAGGCGGCGATGATCGGAACGTAAACAGTAGCACTACGAGCGAAAGTCGTGGAGCGCTGGATCTCGGTCTGAACGTGAATGCCGAAGGAGAGAGTGCAGCGATGACTCAATCCGAACGCAACAATAGCGTGAATGACCGTGAGCGTAACGTAAACAGTAGCACTGCGAGCGAAAGCCGTGGAGCGCTAAATCTGGGTTTGAACGCGAAAGCAGAAGGAGAGAGTGCGACATGGACTCAATCCGAACGCAATAACAGCGTGAAAGACACCGAGCGTATCACGAACAGTAGCACTGCGAGCGAAAGCGGCGGAGCACTGGATCTGGGTCTGAACGCGAAAGCGGAAGGTGAGAGTGCTACAGTAGCTCAAACTGAACGCAACAACAGCGTGAAAGACACCGAGCGTACCGTGAGCAGTAACTATGCAAACGAAAGCCGCGGAGCACTGGATCTGGGTCTGAACGCGAAAGCGGAAGGTGAGAGTGCAACGATGGCTCAATCTGAACGCAACAACAGCGTGAAAGACAATGAGCGTAACGTAAACAGCAGCTACGCGAGCGAAAGCCGCGGAGCCTTGGATCTGGGTCTGAACGCGAAAGCAGAAGGAGAGAGTGCAACGTGGACTCAATCTGAACGCAGCAACAGCGTGAATGACCGTGAGCGTAACGTAAACAGCAACTACGCGAGCGAAAGCCGTGGAGCACTGGATCTGGGTCTGAACGCGAAAGCAGAAGGAGAGAGTACGACGTGGACTCAATCTGAACGCAACAGTAGCGTGAAAGACAGTGAGCGTAACGTGAACAGCAGCTATGCGAGCGAAAGCCGCGGCGCACTGGATCTGAGTCTGAACGTGGATGCGGATGCAGAGAGCGAAACTACATCTGTGGTGGAGACAAATCGGTAATATGAGATTTTCACTGTAATATGAAGAAGCAGGGGATCCGGAACCCCTGCTTCTTTTTTATTTCGAACTCAAAATAATATACAAACTGATAAAAGTTTCAGTATAATTGTTATAACAGTTGAATAGTATAATTAAGGAGGATAAATGAATGAATAGGGTGAGTGAGATGGAACGAAAAGTAACGAAATTCGGAAATAGTCTTGGATTAACAATGACAGATGCCTTCAAACAAATTGGTCTTGAGCAAGGCGATATGGTTCAAATCGAGGTAAATCAGTCTAACGGGGAGATTATTATTAAGAAGTCTACAAAAGTTATTTTGCCTAACGGAATCAGTAGTGATTTTATGGATACATTGGCTGATGTGATGGGTGAATATGATCAAACCTTGAAAGGTCTCAAGGATAGATGAGCATGACCCGGTATTTGAGTATTCAAGAGGTTATTGCGATCAACGTCGCTATGATTAAGCGTTACAGTCCTGGAGAGCAGATTGGAGTTAAAGATTCTGGTCTGCTTGAATCTGCTGTTTTAAGAGCACAATCATCAGTTTTTGGCAACGAAGCCTACCCATCTATATATGAAAAATCTGTCGCGATCTTTCAATCTTTGGGCCAAAATCATCCTTTTCATAATGCTAATAAAAGAACGGCGTTTACCGCATTAGTAATCTTTCTGCGTTATAACAATGTGTATCTTAAAATGGATCAAACTTTTGCTGAGGACTTTACTGTTGATATGGTGAACCATAAGTATACATTTGAACAATTAGTCTCAATTATTCGTACATACTGTGTTACTGAAAATGAAATATAATACTAAGCAATAAGTCATACATTACTATGATTTATTGCTTTATTTTTTTGCCGAAATAAGAATGCTCAAAATGATCAAACAAACAACACAAAACTCTTATACAATAAAATGAGATGATCTAACAAGCCCCGAATCAGAACAGGAGTGTTCGATATGAAGATAGAGCATGAAGGTACAACCATACAGGAGTCCATATTGGACGTACATATTACAGAGGCAGGATACGAGCCAGGACAATCAACCATACGCAATATTCGAATGAATGTGGCGCGAGGAGAGCTAGTGGGTATTATCGGACCCAATGGTGCGGGCAAAAGTACCACAATAAAAACGCTTCTTGGTCTGCTGGAACATGCGAACTATGAAGTGACGATTGGGGGAGATGGTCGTTATGCCTATATCCCGGAGCAACCGGTTTTTTATGAATATATGACTTTATGGGAACATCTTGATCTGGCCGCAGCGGCGTATGAAATGGAGGAAGAAGCTTTTGTTGCCCGAGCGGAGGAACTGTTGGTTCGTTTCGGTATGGACCACGTTCGGAATGATCTTCCAGCCAGTTTCTCAAAGGGCATGCGGCAGAAAATGATGCTGATGATCGGATTTCTGTCTTCACCGGATATCTATATTGTGGACGAGCCGTTCATCGGACTGGACCCTCGTGCAACCAAGGATTTTCTAAAATTACTTGATGATGAACGTCGCCGCGGCGCGGGTGTGCTTATGTCTACGCATGTACTGGATACCGCTGAACGAATCTGCGACCGGTTTATTCTGATTGCTTCGGGCAGATCTGCTGCCGAGGGAACATTGGATGAGATCCGTGAAGCGGCAGGATTACCGGAAGCCTCTTTGTTTGACTGTTTCGATGTACTGACGTCTTAGATAGAGAGAGGGTGAGAGAGAATGGAAACTTCCCAGCGTTATACCCCACTTCGTTTATACAGACGAAGACGCAAAGAACATTTCAAGGAACAGATGAAAAATCTCAGACTCGTCGTGGATTGGACAGTGTGGGTATACCTGCTTGTTCCGGGTCTGCTCTATCTGATTGGATGGTACACGAGTCTGTGGACCAAACCACTGCCTGCATGGGCGACAGGATTACCGCTCCCCGTACTGACTGGGCTGATCGACGTCGTTATGCTTACCGGTGGTGTGTTGATATTTGTGGAGGAAGCGGATGTATTGTTTTTGAAATCAAGGCCGTTGTGGATGCGCACGTTAATGAGGCAAGGGCTCTACCGGTCCTGTCTGCAACATCTGGGCAAAATGATCCTGATTACAGCGCTGACCGCACCCCTGTGGTCCCGTGTCTATGAGATGTCGAATCTCCAGATTGCACTTATGACTGTCTGGTTTGGTGCAGTAGCTTCATTCCAAGCCATAACACTACATATGACGAAGGTTCGACATACAGGATGGCGGCGCTGGATTCAGATGATCCCTCTCGTCATTGGCATAGGTTATATGACCATTCATGCGACATCATGGATGCATGGACAGACGTGGAAAATCATATTTGGAATCGTAATTATCATGCTTCTTCTAATTACAGTTGGACAGATGAGGCTATTGATGAAGGGAACGTTTGAAGGGGATGTGCGGGAGGATCTGCGGAGCAGGCTGCAGCTTACAGCTCTAATGTTAAGCCGGGCGGTGAGCAAGCCGAAAGCCCCACGAACACGTTCTATCATCTTCCGCAAACCACGTAAACTGTTACGCAATCGTTCCATCGCGAATCGGACAGCGGAGATTGCATTCAAGTCATTTTTCCGGAACTCGGCCACGATGAAATTGTATCTGCAGCTTGGCGGACTATCCATCGCAGCAGTTGCCTTACCACCTTTTTCGGTCAATGTTATCGTGTGTGCGTTATTAATCATCATGTTGACGGTGATGTTTTATCGTTCCTGGGATGTTTTTGCCACGTCCGACTATGTTCAGCTTATAACGTATGACTCGGAGGCGCTGCATCTTGCAGGTTCAATGATGGTTCGGATGTTGTTCATCCCGATTGGTATTCTTATGGGATTCACGCTGGGATTGGCCTGGCTCGGCTGGATCGTCGGTATTCTGACAGCTGCAGGTGCGGTGGCTTTTGGACTCTGCGTCTTATCTATTGCCGGATGGGTTCGGCTGACCCGGGCCTAGGACGTGTCTCAAAAACTCGCTGAAGTTCATCTTTTACCGCCTTTTCGCCCCATGCTGTGTCACTTTCCCTTGACGTGCCCCGGCACGCCTGCGGAAAACTTCCTTGCTTGGAACGAAAATTCGGCAAAATCTGCTTCCTTCGGAGTTTTCAGACACGCCCTAAAGGAATTCCTTTCTAAATCAGAGCATATCGTGCGCTATATCTGCCCATGCTATAGAAGAAGAATCTCATCTATGGGTGATGAGAGATTAGCTGTAGCAAGGAGGAAGAGACGATGATGGATAATAGCGAACTACAGGTGCACTTTTCAGACGATTCAGCATTGAATGCCGCAAGGGCAACCTTGGAGGAATTGGGATATAAGCCGTATCAGTCCGGCCCGCTGGAATTGTACATCCCTACAGATCGCCAAGATCCTCAGTCTGCCGTAGAGATTGTACAATCTCATGGAGGTAGTGCCGTATTTGCCTCGCAAACGGAAGAACTGGATCAATTTCAGAATATATCAATTCCGGCTCATCTCGTGAATGAGGACTGGAATGAGGGTTATGCGAGTGGAAACCAGGGAAGTCAGACCGAGCAAGGCAGACATAACTATAGTGATGACCCGGCATACGATGATTCGGCTGATGGATTCTCAGGCAGTGTGAAAGCATAGAAGCATCACAAGCTAAGAGCAATTCGAGCCAATTTTTCTAAAATGGAACAATGCCCAAAAACCCCGATCGTCCACAATAGTGGATATCGGGGTTTTTGGCATCTGAGCTAATTCATCATGCGCTTAAAGTGTGTAATACCTATTATAGTTTAGCGTGTTTATATTCTGCGGCATGCATGCCAGCCGTATATCCTGTGGAGAATGCAGCGGTGATATTATACCCTCCGGTGTAGCCGTTAATATCCAAAACTTCACCGCAAAAGAATAGTCCAGGCAGCAGCTTGGATTCCATTGTTTTTGGGTATATCTCCTTTAAGTGGATTCCTCCCCCAGTAACAAAGGCTTCTTTGAGCGATCTTGTTCCGTCTGCACGGAAGGTAAAAGCTTTCATTAGCCCACACAAGTTGCTTAACATACCTTTGGGGAAATGGTGGAACGTGAGGTCATCGCTGATCTCTGCCCGTTTCATCATTAAGGGAATCATACGTTCAGGAACCCATGTTTTTAAAATGTTTTTGACAGCCTTGCGGGATTCTTGTTCCAATACCTGTTGCACCTGTGCTTCCAATGCACCTAGGGACAGCTCCGGGAACAGATCAATGCTCATAATGACCTGTGGGTTTCCAGACTTCATCTGAACCTTGCGGATAAATTGGCTGCAACGCAGTGCGACGGGCCCGGACACTCCAAAATGCGTGAAGATCATATCCCCGCGATGGGAGATGACTGTTTTTCCTTTGGCATCCACTACGGATAGAGCGATATCCCTCAAAGACAAACCTTGCAGTTCTTTGGACTGAATCCAACTCTCTCCAGACACAATGGGCACTTCGGTTGGATATAACTCTGTAATTGTGTGACCCGCAGCCTCAGCCCAAGGATAACCGTCTCCGGTTGATCCGGTTTGGGGTACGGATTTGCCACCGGTAGCGATGATGACAGATCGCCCAAGAATGGTTTTACCGGATATCAATTTAACACCCTGTACCTGTTGACCGTTCTGAATAATTTCCTTGACCGGTTCTTTGGTGCGAATCTCAACGCCGAGGGAGACAATTTTGCCTACCAGCGCATCTACGACTGTTTTCGCTTTATCGGTTACAGGGAACATTCTGCCGTTGTCTTCTTCTTTCAGGGCAATTCCGAGATTCTCGAAGAAACGCATGATTCCCTGGTTGTCCAAATTTTGAAACGAACTATATAAAAAGCGTCCATTACCCGGAATATGCCGGATGAGTTCATCCGTTTCCTTGGCATTGGTTACATTGCATCGACCTCCGCCAGAGATACCGAGTTTACGACCCAGTTGATCTCCTTTATCCAGCAGAAGCACGGAGGCTCCATGCTCGGCAGCAGCAACGCAAGCCATCAGGCCCGCAGATCCACCACCAATTACAATGACATCATACATATGTTATTACCCTCTTTTTTCATTGATTTTGTCTGTTTTACGAAAAATGTGTCTACTCCTGGCTTTTTCTGAAATATAATGGAGTTATGAGCAGTTCTATTGTGCAGTCTTAAGGGATATATTGTAATATACTGTCGCCTATGTTTTAATCAGAAATACATGAGGGAATGTGCAGGCAGAGGAGGAGATGGCATTGTGGTTGCGTTAAAGGACATGCTTTTACAAGTACTGCTGGCAGGGTCGGCGGTATTTCTGATTCCCTTATTCCGTCTGGTACTCTCCAAGCGAGCTATTGCCAGAATGGAACATGCCGGAACCGTTCATACCAGTTTTGCTGTGACAAGTGTCGCGAGCATGTTATTGTGTCTGCTGTTTGCGCTCTATGCAAGCCCGATGGCCGTACCCATATCATTAAGCATCGTACCTGTGATACTTGTTATTTTGTATTGTAAGTCCGCTATAGGCGTAACGCTGTCCATTCTACATATTCTCTTCTATTTTCTTTTTGCGCATCCCTATGATCTGTACGGATTTCTCCTTCATACGGGCATTCTTCTCTATCCTATTGTATGGTTGTCTGCCAAACGATTCAAGCATAATACACCTTCGCGCAAAATGGCGATCCTCATCATCCTGATTACAATGGAACTGGTTGTAACGAGTCTGTTATGGATCGCATCCCTCCAGAATGAATCCACTTACTCTGTGACCTACATGATACTTACAGCACTTGGATATACCACTGGAGCCATTGTTGCGGGCAGTCTGAGTCTTCTATGGCTGGAACGGATGAAGCACTATCGCGGGCTGGAGCAGCATCTCTCGGAAGTCCATCACCGATACATAGCCGAAACGGAGAAACTTCATCAGATTCTGAACGCAGTGCCTCTCTCCATTGCTACCGTAGATAAACAAGGCACAGTGATGTTTGTCAATGAGATGATGGAGCAAACCGCAAGGGAGCAACTACCTTGTACCTCCACACCTGATCTCATCGGACAGCCTGCCAGTCAATTTGTTGAACAAGGTCAGGCGGATAAGATGGATAAAAGTATTCGCAGAGCCATCGTTCATGGTGAGATTAGTGGGTTGACCGTTCGTTACGGTGCATACGTATTTCAGTCCCGAACCGTACCAATTTATTCCTTTTCAACAGAGTCTGCGAGAGAAGTTACAGGAGCCATGCTGATCATCCAGGATATCACGGAGCTTGAGATGTTGCGAAGTGAACTGGATAATGTGGATCGTCTCAGTCTGGTGGGGCAGATGGCTGCAAGCATTACGCATGAGGTGCGTAATCCAATGGCGGTTGTGAGGGGCTTTCTTCAACTTATGCAGGAAAAGAGTCCTGACTCCCTCGATCACTATTACCGGATCGTTCTGGAAGAACTGGACCGGGCCAACAGTATCATTAATGATTTCTTGTCTTTGGCTCAGAATCGTATTGCCGAGAAAGAAGAATCCCAGTTACACGATATCATCCATGAACTCAGTCCATTGTTATGGGCGGATGCGAACCTGCGTGGTCAGAGTATAGAACTCATGTTGGCCCATAATGTGCCAAAGCTGAATCTCAATTCTAAGGAAATCAAACAGGTGGTGTTGAACCTGGCCCGTAACGGGATGGAAGCCATGAATGAGAAGGGTGTGCTTACGTTGGAGACACGGATAGTGGATGATAAGGTGGAACTGTGTGTACGTGACACAGGACCTGGTCTACCCAGAGTGAAGAAGGAAAAGCTGTTTGAACCTTTCTATACGACAAAAGCCAAGGGAACCGGACTTGGATTGTCCATGTGCCTGAGTATTGTGGAACGACATAATGGAACCATTACTGTGGAATCGGAGGAAGGCCAGGGCACGACCTTCAAAGTGGCATTTGAACGTTAGTCATTCAGCATATATTGCCAGACATTGAGACATAATATTATGGAAGAAGCCTTTCCGCAGGCGGTTTCTGAATCTTGCTTTCATTGCTTATGGATGTATAATAGGAATAGCACATCATTACATCCATAATGTTCGATATGAATGTAACGTTGTTTTGGAGAGTTTATTGGCCTTTAATTCTATCGAGATCATAGAACAACCATTTATAAGGAGTGAAACCGAATGTCGATGTCATTTGATCAATACATGAAAGATATGGTTCAACCGATGCGGGATGATTTAACTCGTCTAGGAATCCAGGAGTTGCGTACTCCTGAAGAAGTGGAAGCAAGTCTTCCGGATGCAAAAGGAACAGCGCTGGTTGTTATTAACTCTGTCTGCGGATGTGCCGCGGGTCAATGTCGCCCAGGTGTGTCCCAAGCACTGCAGCACGATATTACACCGGATCACCTGTACACTGTATTTGCTGGCCAGGACAAAGAAGCAACTGCAAAAGCACGTGAATTCTTTGCACCGTATCCTCCATCTTCACCGTCCATCGCTCTGATGAAAGACGGAGAACTCGTTCACTTTATCGAGCGTCATCAAGTGGAAGACCGTTCTGCAGAGGATATTGCGGCTGATCTCAAAAGTGCATTTGACCGTTACTGCCGTTAATTCGCTCCAATAGAACGCCCCGCCCTTCGGATCACCGATGCCGGGGCGTTTCATTTTGGATAGATAAGGTTATTGAACCATTCGGACCTTTCAAGCTGGACATCAAATTTCATTCATTTAGAAACGGGGTGTGTGAACGATGAGTTTGCAACAACAGATCATCGCTGAATTGAAGGTTAAACCAAGCATTAATGAAGAAGAGGAAGTACGCAAGCGTGTTGATTTTCTGAAGACGTATGTGAAAAATGCGGGTGCCAAGGGTTTGCTGATTGCGATCAGCGGCGGTATTGACAGTGCAGTGGCTACGGCGCTTTGCAAAAAAGCGACGGACGAGCTTACGCAAGAGAACAACCAAGAGTACAAAACGCTTGGTGTGTTCCAACCTTATGGTGAACAATCCGATATCGACCACAGCTACGCTGTAGCCAAAGCATACGATCTGAAGCATGTCGTGGAAACCAATATCGAAGATGCAGTGAATGAGATTGCACTCGAAGTGGAGCAAGGCTTCAAATCATTGGGCAGCCCACGTCATATGACTCACCAAGGCAAAGGTAATGTGAAGGCGAGAACTCGTATGGTTATGCAATATGCGCTTTCGTTTGAAGAGAACCTGCTCGTTGTAGGTACGGATCACGCTTCTGAAGCCATTACAGGCTTCTATACCAAATGGGGCGACGGTGCTGTGGATATCACACCACTGAGCACGCTGAACAAACGTCAGGTACGCCAGTTGGCAGCATATCTGAACGTTCCACAGGCTATTTTGGACAAAGCACCATCGGCAGGGCTATGGGAAGGTCAGACGGACGAAGATGAGCTGGGAATTTCGTATGAAGCGAACAGCGACTATCTCGAAGGCAAACAGATCGATCCGGCTGCACAAGAGCGCCTTGAAGCGTTCTATACGCGCACACATCACAAACGCAATGCCATTCCTGGTATCTAATACGGGTGGATGAGCATGATCGATATATAGGGAATGCAAAAAGAGTCACTGCTCACGCAGTGACTCTTTTTGTTATGTGGAACGAGAAACCGCAAAAATCCAGGTGACTACTATATTAAAGATGAGTTACTTACTCCAGTCTTGGATCTGTTGCAGGGTTTGGGTGATGGCTTGCTCCAGTTGCGGAGTGGTTTCTTTGAATGGATGTACGGTATTAAAGGTGTGGTTCCCTTCAGGAATCTGGTGCCATGGGATATCAGGGCGGGCTTGAACCAGTGCGGCAGAACCGTCCCGCAGACGCTGTGGATCTTCTGTTCCCTGAATGAGTGCGACTCGCACAGGTGAAGAAGCCAAGCGATCAATGATAGCGTAACGTTCGCTATGCTTGTCCAGGTCTTCCAGAATAACCACGTCCAGTGGCATCTGCTGGCCTGTTCGTCCGTTAACGACATGGCTGCGGCCATGCGTACGCATTTCTTCTTTTTGCTCCGCTGTGAAGAGATCCAGATTGGTTACGCCATTCCAGGAGATGACACCTGCCACCTGCTCGGGATGATCCAGTGCATAGACGAGACTTACGCCCGCACCGCGGCTATGACCAACCAGGTATACAGGAAGTCCAGTGAGTTCAGGTTGTGTAGCCACATGTTCCAGTACCAGGGCCAGATCGGCAAGCTCCCGGCTGTAGGTATTCACTGCGAACTTTTCAAGTTCAGAGAATTGCTCCAGATATTCGCCGATACCGTTGTGAGAGAAATTAAAGGTCAGCACATGATGCGTCTGGCTTAGCTGTGCAGCTGCATAGGGGAACATGCCCCAGTCTTTGAAGCCTTTGTATCCGTGAGACAGAACGATAACACCTTGAGCGGGTTGTTGTGCAGGGAAAAAGTCCCCGCGAATGATCGCATCTACGTCAGTGGGCAATTCAAAAGTTATGGGCATTATTCAGACCTCCTAAGAATTTCAGACGATTCCTGATTCATATTTTAGCATATATGGTAATGCGGATAGGTACTCGCTTCTGATCGCCCCTCCTGCTACAATAGAATACGTGTTCGGAGAGTTACGGATCATGTGATCGAATGGAGATCTTTTACAATGCATGTTCAAAAAGAGCGGTTTTCAGCACCGAGAAGATGGAACTTTTGAACAACCTCTTACAGTATAAAAGATTAAGCGGGTGAAGCGTTGATGATATATGGCATAGGTAATGATGTGCTGGAGATTGGACGTATGCGGAAGTTACTGTCCGGTCGCCATGCGGAAGCTTTCATAAAACGAATTTTAACGCCAGCAGAGCGGGAGATCGCAGTTCGTCGAGGGAAGCGGATGACGGAGTTTGTTTCCGGTCGATTTGCAGCGAAAGAAGCGGTGTCTAAGGCATTTGGCTGCGGTATTGGTGGTGTCATGGGCTTCACTGACATTGAGGTGCTGCCTGATGGGACAGGACGTCCAGTGGCCTCGCTGTCCAGTCAAGCCTGGGAACGTCTGCAGCTGCCATATGATAAGCAATATGACATTCATTTGAGTATTACGCATCAGACGGAATTGGCAGCGGCCTTTGCGATCGTGGAGCAGATAGAAAAGTAGTTAGCTTGGCAATAGGAGAGGACGGAAATATGGGTTTACAGGAACAGAAACAACATTTCAGCGTGAATTTGCTGGACTGGTATATGGTCAACCGACGGGATTTGCCGTGGCGTCGCCACAACAATCCGTATTTCACATGGGTATCGGAGATTATGCTTCAGCAGACTCGGGTCGATACGGTAATTCCGTATTTCAATCGTTTTATCGGAAATTTCCCGACAGTGCAGGCGTTGGCGGAGGCACCTGAAGAGGACGTCTTGAAAAATTGGGAGGGACTCGGTTATTACTCCCGTGCACGTAATCTTCAGGCAGCCGCGAGACAAGTCATGGAGCTGCACGGAGGCGAGATGCCGCAGGACAAGCCGGCCGTCTTTGCATTAAAAGGGGTTGGCCCGTATACTGCCGGGGCCATTCTCAGCATTGCCTTCAACCAGCCGCAACCTGCGGTAGATGGCAATGTCATGCGGGTACTGTCCCGATACTTCCTCATCGATGAGGACATTATGAAGGGCAGCACCCGGGTGTTGATGGAAGAGCTCGCAGGAGAGCTCATTCCGGAAGGGCGTGCGCGTGATTTCAATCAGGCGCTGATGGAGCTTGGCGCGCTGGTGTGTACACCCAAAGCACCGCACTGCCTGACTTGCCCGGTCATGGAGCAATGTTCCGGCCGCATCGCCGGAAGAGAGCTTACACTGCCGGTCAAGACGAAGGCGAAGCCGCCGCGCCCTGAGCAGCGGCTGGTCGCGATTGTGGAGGGCCGCGGTGCTCATCGCGGCCAAGTGCTTGTGCGCCAGCGCCCAGACACGGGCCTATTGGCCCGCATGTGGGAGCTGCCGCATGTGCTCGCGGCGCCCGCCGCAGCCAGCAAGAAGGCGGCGCCGCTGGCGGATGAGCCGGCCATGGCATTGCTGGCCGGCAGTTTATGGGCGGAAGGCTTCGCTGCCCGCCCGGAAGGGCTGGCTACCCATGCGGAGCATGTGTTCAGCCACATTGTCTGGAGCCTGCAGGTGTACAAGTGTACCGAGCAGGACCAGAGCAGTGAGCTTCCGCTAATCGCAGCGGAAGCCAGAGCCGCCTACGATGCACAGGCGGCAACAAGGGAGGGCACAGCCTCATTATCAGCTGTGTCACCTGAGTCAGACACAATGCATTCATCGGAGCCAGGCACGCCTAACGCACAGAACATCTCAACATCGCTTAACGATGGAGAGATGTTGATGTCATCATCTGACGTTAGTGACCTAGCGCTGAGCACTCCGACACTGACAGGTAAAGGCGATGGCTTGACCTACCGCTGGATCGGTCCGGAAGATATGGACAAGATGGCATTCCCCAACATATTTCTGAAGCTGATCAGCAGTTATTTTGCTGGTGCGTATGATCAAGTGAATGATTAAATGGGGGAGCTAACGAACTCCAGAGGTCTTATCATGTGGATATACCACAATTATAAATTCTAACGAACCTGTGTGACGTTATCATAGACAAATCAATCCAAAAGTGCGTACTAAAGCCCGTATCTGGGGAAATAGCTACTCTGAGATTCGTTAGGTTTGTGATACGATGAAATATGGAGCAATAACGTGTCCTGGGTTCGTTAGAGACAAAACACCCATTAACTATAACTATAGCGATAGCAAAAAGAGAGCCTGATCACAGTCATGATGACCGAATCAGGCTCTCTTTTATGTTAACTATTGCATGCTAACAGTCTTATTTTGCAGAAGCGTAACGTTTGTTCACTTCATCCCAGTTGATTACATTCCAGAAAGCGGCGATGTAGTCAGGACGTTTGTTTTGGTAGTTCAGGTAGTAAGCGTGCTCCCACACATCCAGACCCAGAACCGGAGTCAGACCTTCGAAGAGAGGGCTGTCTTGGTTAGGTGTGCTAGTGATGGACAACTTGCCATCTTTACCAACTACGAGCCAAGCCCAGCCGGAACCGAAACGAGTTGTAGCTGCTTTAGCGAAATCTTCTTTGAATTTGTCAAAGCCACCCAGTTCGCTATCGATAGCTGCTGCGATATCGCCTGTAGGAGCGCCGCCGCCGTTAGGTCCGATGATTTCCCAGAACAGGCTGTGGTTAGCATGTCCACCACCATTGTTGCGAACCGCTGTGCGGATGCCTTCAGGTACGCTGTCAAGGTTAGCAATCAGATCTTCCAAGCTTTTTTCTTGCAGTTCAGGAGCGCTTTCCAGAGCTGCGTTCAAGTTGGTTACATAAGTATTGTGATGGCGATCGTGGTGGATTTCCATCGTTTTTGCATCGATATGTGGTTCCAGTGCGTCGTTAGCGTAAGGAAGTGCTGGTAATTGAAAAGTCATAATGAAATACCTCCTGAGATTTTAGGTTTTTTTGAAAACAGGTACATATGTAATAATACCCTTGCCACTAATATTAAACCGCATTCGAGCTAATTAAGCAACATTTTTGTTTATTAAGTCCCCCGAGGCGTTGATCTAATGATGGGCCAGAGATAACAAACATATTTTACCCTTTATTCAACTATTTATGTGTTTTCAGGCGTTTAAATGGAGGAAAAGTTTAATATTCGTATGTAAACGGTTACAATTAAGCGCTTTCAAAAGAAAATGCGTGTTTTATGGAGAAAAGTATGGTTTAATTGACGAAGAAGCGGTATTTTCTCGTTTTTTGTCATTATATGAACATTGGGTTTTTGGTAAAAAGGGATTCCCTTTTTGTAAAAAACCTCATCTAAGCTAACGAAAAGGGAGATTTAAGACATGCACGTTCGTTCCTTTCAGTTGAGTGATGCAAGCCAGATGACGGAGCTTCTCCAGGTTGCACTATCGGAAGAGTGTTATGAGAACACGATGGGCCCGTTTGCCCGTCAATTGTCATGGGATTCTGACCTGATCATGGTTGCGGAAGAAGAGGGAGACCTCGTAGGCGCTTTGATCGGTACGATTGATCACAACCAGGGTTGTATCTACCGTATTGCGGTACATCCAGACTATCGTCGCCGTGGAGTCGGCAAAACTCTTGTCGAGGCTATGGAACAGCGGTTCCAGCAGCGTAAAGTCAGCCAAGTATGGGTGGCGGGTGATGAGCACAACAAAGTAGCCATGCCTCTATATGAAGCAATGGGTTACGGTGCCAATCAGATTATGAGCGCTTTCCAGACTCTTAGTATTTTGTCCAAAGCTTAGTTTGCATGTTTAAAAAGAAATAAAAAAAAGATTTTCATTTCATATTAGGCATATCTCTTTAACGTGTAAGAACGTGAGGGATGTGCCTTTCTATTTATATGAGTGTTCTTCACGTCATATTCCTCTGGTTTCCTCATTTTCTAACATACTTCGGAGTCTCCGAATTCTATTAAAATTAACGCGATTATCCCGGCTGTATTCACGATAACGAAGGTATTGGTGCTCATAACCAATTGTTTCACTCTCCCAAATGAAGTAGACTGAAAGGGAGTATGGTTACCATGTTACAAGTTTAATTCAACTATTTAATAAATGAGGTGTCCCTTTGAATTCCAATAATCATTCAATGGAACATGTGACTTCCGAGCAACGTAATGAACCGTCAAAGCCTGAACAACCGGGGAAATCATGGGTTGTCGAGCTGTGGGACTGGGTCAAAACGATTGTTGTTGCTTTTGTAATCATGATGCTGCTGAACCTGTTTGTGTTTAATCTGTCAATGGTCAAGGGACAGTCCATGCAGCCGACACTGGTTGAGCGAGATCGTCTTTTCGTCAACAAAATCGTATACCATCTGGGTACTCCTTCCCGATCAGATGTGATCGTACTTCGTGATCCAAGCGAAGGCGTGGAGAAGAAGGATTTTCTGGTGAAACGGATCGTTGGACTTCCGGGAGATACAATTGAAGTTAGGGATCACCATCTATATGTGAACGGCGAGCAACAAGCGGAAACGTACACCGATATCGAGGTGCAGGACCCTGATTTTGGCCCAATCACACTTGCGCCGGATCATTTCTTCGTGATGGGGGATAATCGTCATGAAGGCAAAAGTAAGGATAGCCGAGTGTTTGGCAGTATTACATCCGACCAGATTGTAGGCAAGGCTGAATTTATTTTCTGGCCGTTTTCTGAATTGAAGAAATTGTAAAATGCTTACAGGACAACAACTTCAGACTGCATTTTGCGTTAAACCATATAGACTCGTTCCGTTTGAATTCAAGTATGTAAGGCATATATAGAAATTAACGCCTGTCCTCATACCGTGAGGCGGGCGTTCACTATTTACGGAATAAGTGTCGGAAGAAGAGAGGGAAGAGAAATGACGAGCGTACAGACCGGGGCAGCACAGGATGCCTCCGTATGGGAGAAGTTAAAACAGGAGATCAAGGCAGCTGGCCCCGGACTGGGCATTGATGATATCGGTTTTGCTTCGGCTGATCCCTTTGTTTCCCTGAAGTCGCTGCTGGAGCAGTCGCGGGATAAAGGGTATGCTTCAGGTTTTGAAGAGCCGGATATTGAAAAAAGAGTGCACCCCGCCTTAAAAGATGGCGAGCCCGCTTCACTTATTGCAATAGCCGTGGCATACCCATCCAAAATGGTGAATCCGCCGAAATCGGAGCCTGGTGCGTATCGAGGCATTTTTGCCCGTTCGGCTTGGGGTCAGGATTATCATCAGGTCCTGCGTGCAGCGATGGACAAGTTGGTCAATTTTATAAAGGAACGCGTACCTGAAGCCATGATTGAAAGCATGGTAGACACAGGAGCATTGGTGGATCGTGCGGTGTCTCAGCGTGCAGGGATTGGTTTTAGTGCCAAAAACTGTGCCATTATATCACCCAAATTTGGTTCATGGATTTTTCTCGGAGAACTGGTAACGAATATTCCTTTTCAACCAGACACACCTGTGACCGAAGACTGCGGTGAATGTACAAAATGTATCGATGCCTGTCCTACAGGAGCATTGGTAGGGCCGGGGCAGTTGAATTCACAGCGTTGTATTTCTTTTGTAACCCAGACGAAAGGGTTCGTGGATGAAGAATTTATGCTGAAAATAGGCAACCGTCTGTACGGTTGTGATACGTGTCAGATTGTCTGTCCGAAGAACCGGGGCAAGAACTGGGATCACCATCCCGAGTTTCATCCCGATCCGGAGATTGTGAAGCCACTCCTGCTACCGCTACTGGATATTGGTAACCGGGAATTCAAGGAACGTTTCGGTCAGAGTTCCGCCGCTTGGCGGGGCAAGAAGCCGATTCAACGCAACGCCGTTATTGCCCTGGGCAATTTCAAAGACAAAAGTGCTGTACCCAAACTTACAGAAGTACTAAAACGTGATCCGCGCCCCGAGTTGCGGGGAACCGCAGCCTGGGCGTTAAGCAGAATTGGAGGAAAAGACGCCATGAGAGCAATTGGGGAAGCTGCCGCTAACGAACAAGATGGGAACGTACTAAGCATGCTGCAGAAGGCCGAGGAGCGACTGAGTTCGTCCGAGACCTTACCCAAACAGCCACAGGCTGGGCAAGTGAGTGAGAAGCAGCCAGAGGAACAGAACAACGAGAACAATGCCTTACGTGCGTTACAACAGGATTTAAAAATGGAAGCTGGGATTGAACCGGGTAGTGAGCAGTCTGCACAGCCTGCCAAACCGGAAGCCGCAGCGTGGAAACCTTCAGCCGTTACGGGTCTTCATGGCAAGCCCGTATACTACGATGAGGTACTGACACCGATTGGTACTCTTACGTTATGCGCGACGGATGAAGGGCTGTGTCATATTGATTTTGGCGCCTTTCACGTACGCGAAGCTCATCTGCAACAATGGGCCCGCATCTGGATTGGCGAGTATCGATATGAGAAGAATGAAGAGAAGCTCAGCGAAGCTGCAAAGCAGTTAAAGGAGTATTTTGCAGGGGAGAGAAAAACGTTCGACTTGCAGCTTGATCGGCTTGGAACACCATTCCAGCTACAAGTATGGCAAGTTCTGTCCGATATATCTTATGGAGAGGCCTCATCACACCAACAGGTTGCGGAAATCATCGGCAGACCCAAGGCTGTTCGTGCAGTTCTGGACGCCATTAGCAAGAATCCGATTCCGATTATTATTCCCTGTCACCGTATCAGTGGTAAAGACGGTACCCTGGTGGGTTATGTAGGCGGTCTGCAAACCAAGGAGCAATTGCTCGCATTGGAGCAGCTATCGTAAGAGCGGGGGACGTTCATGAAGTATGTAAACGTGGAGAGCGTGGAAGCGGGGGAGCTTCTGGGCAAGACGGTATATTCCAGTAATGGTACGGTACTGCTGTCTGCCGGAGTCCAGCTCACCGTATACATGGTCAATACGCTGAAGCGTATTGGCGTGACCATGTTATACATCCAGGATGAAGCGTATAAAGATGTGGATGCAGAAGACATTCTGGATGAAACCACGAAACGGGCAATAATTAACGAAATGAGTGTCACACTCGAATCCATTCGATCCGGGAAAGACTGGAGTCCGAGAAAAGTTGCCCTCAGTATAGAGAAGTTGCTGAATGATGTACTGAACGGGCGTGAAATGCTTGTGCAGCTCACCGATATTCGTACCAAAGACAATGCACAGTATGTTCATGCGATGAATGTATGTTTGTTGTCTTCGGTCATCGGACTGAATATGGGACTCAATTATAATCAACTGAGGGACCTTGCTGTGGGGGCATTATTGCATGATATAGGTAAAGTGGGGGAACCTCCTGGCAGTGGCTCTGCTGCAAATTCTTCGCTGCACCATACATGGCGTGGATTCGAAGTGATTAAGAACAAACGGGAGTTCAGTCTGTTGGTCGCCCATACAGCCCTGCAACATCATGAGCATGTAGATGGTACAGGCATGCCGAGAGGGATCAAGGGGAGTGACATTCATCTGTTTGCGAGAATCGTTAGTGTGGCTAATATCTATGATAATCTCATTAATGGTTTATCCAAGGACAGTTTGATGCCACATGAGGCCTGTGAAGAGATGATGGCGTTGTCTGGTACAAAGCTGGATCGGGACATTCTGATTGAGTTCAATAAGAGTGTATCCGTGTATCCCAATGGTACAGCGGTACGACTGTCCACCAAAGAGACTGGAGTCATTGTGCGTCAACATCGGGGATTGCCCGGCAGACCTGTAATCAGGGTGGCTCGCGGAAGTACGCGTTATTCTCTGGATGTGGTTGAAATCGATCTGGCTCAGCATACAACCGTTTTCATTGAAGCTGTCATGACGTAACTTGTGTGCGGTTCAACTGGAAAATCCGTTTGCTCAAGGCGTGCGGAAATGCTATGATACTTTCAGGAAATCCGCTCTGTGTCAGGTTTGCAACATGTGTGTTGAACATCATGAAGTGACACGGATTATCAGGCTTTTTAGAATGCATACAGAGGTGTCTAAGAGATGGATATTGTTATACCGATTATTACATTGATTGTTGGTCTGGTCGGGGGATTTTTCATCGGGGTGTTCTACTTGCGTAAACAACTTGAGAAAATGCAAAGCAATCCGGACATGCTTCAGAAAATGGCGAAGCAAATGGGCTACAACCTGAATGGCAAGCAAATGCAGCGTGCCCAGCAGATGATGAAGAATCAGCAGCCAGGAGCGAAAATGCCTCAGCCGCAACAGCATCCTGCGCGTAAAAGTTCGGGCCGCCGAAAATAATAGCAGTGAAGTGAATAACTGCTTACCTTATTGTGGTTCGAAAGGAGGTGTTTGGCAGTGGCTGGCGTTAAAGATTATTTGAATTCAAAAGTATCCGACAATCGGGAGAAGATCGAGTACCATGTAGAGCAAATCCTGAAATTGATCGGAGAAGATAGTACACGTGAAGGGCTGCTTGAAACGCCTGCACGTGTGACTCGAATGTATGAAGAAATTTTTGGCGGATATGAAGTAGACCCGCGCGATGTGCTCGGTGTCACGTTTGACGAGAATCATGAAGAACTGGTTATCGTCAAGGATATTGTCTACTACAGTCAGTGTGAACACCACATGGCGCCGTTCTTCGGTAAGGTACACATTGGGTATGTACCAAGTGGCAAGATCGTTGGTCTGAGCAAAATGGCTCGTTTGGTCGAAGCAGTAACACGTCGCCTGCAAGTTCAGGAACGTATTACTTCGCAGATCGCTGACATTCTGACAGAGGCCGTTGAACCTCATGGAGTTATGGTCGTTGTGGAAGGCGAGCACTTGTGCATGTGTTCCCGCGGCGTGAAGAAACCGGGAAGCAAGACGGTAACGTCTGCTGTACGTGGTTCTTTCCGTGAGAATCCGGCACAACGTGCGGAGTTCTTGTCTTTGGTAAAGGATTAAGATCAGGTATGTCCACTCGCTGGACAAGCCGGATGAGTAAGTTCCTTTGGTTTTGGAAGCAGCAGCTTCTAAGCCATAGGATGTGATATAAATAAGCCGTGTTCCCTGGGAACCGGCTTATTTATATATGCGTTGTCATTCCTATATACTGGATGCATATGAATTCGTTAAGCCGGAGGTAATGGAACGATGAGTGTACCTTCCCATTCAGATCAACCGGTTCAACCGGAAAAGGGAATACAGGCAGATCAACAGGCTTCATTGCGTCTGCAAATCTGGGAGACACCACTCATGCGACAAGGTAGTAGTGTACTCGAAGCTTTTGCTTGGGAAGAAGTTATGTGCAGGCGGGTTGGGGCAGGGCATCTACCTGTTGCACATATATGGAGACACCCAGATGCCTTTGTAGCGGGCCTGCGTGACCGCAGGTTGCCACAGGCTGTAGAAGCGATGGAACAGATTAGAAGCCAAGGGACAGCGGTCTGTGTTCGGCCTTCCGGTGGAGCGGCAGTACCCTTGAATCCAGGGGTAGTCAACGTGTCACTGATTCTGCCTAATCCCGGACATGCCATCAATATTCATGATGATTTCCGGGAGATGGCTTCGATTATTGCCGAGTCGCTAACGCCGTGGTCGAATCAGGCGCAAACTGGTGAGGTTCAGGGTGCTTTTTGCCCGGGAGATTATGATGTCAGTGTAGGTGGGCTGAAATTCTGTGGTATTGCCCAGCGCAGGCAGGCAAAGGCGTATATTATTACTGCTTTTATCATCGTGGAAGGTCAGGGAGATCAACTGGCAGCGGACGTGCGTCAATTTTATCAGCATGCAGCAGGTGGGGCGAGTGAAGGATATCCTGATGTTCAGCCTGGCACGATGGCAAGTCTGAAAGAATTGGCAGGTGTACCTTCAGCTGCGGCATATACTGCCGCTTTGGTTCGAACACTGCGCGATCGCTATCCACAGGCGGAGACCAGCAGGGTGCTTAGCGTTGGCACTGAAGAAGTACGCCTGACAGCTGAGCAGATGAAGCTGCGCTACGATTAACACTTTTTACTAGGGCTTGGAATTGGTTAATAGAGATGATATGATGTGATTTCGGAAGGAGAGTGTTAGGATGGACACATTGAGATATACGTATTTATATGAGGTTGTATCAACAGGCGAAAAATCCGAGTTCAGCCAAATGGCAACAAGCAAGGAAGAGGCCGCTGCACTGATCGTTGCACGTATAGCCGATCTGGAGTTTACAGATGAGTCTGATATCAAGCTGGGCGATCTGATCTCCATTAGCAAACAAGTTGGCGACAACTATGTGGCGTGCGAGGGCTGTGCTTCTTAAGTGAACATTTAGAAATAGGAAGTCTCTCAAAATACAAGCAAGTCTCTTTTACAGGAGGCTTGCTTTTTTGTATACACCAAAAGAGATATCTTTCAGTCATTCGGCTGGAGATATCTCTTTTTTCTCTAATCCATCTAACCCAAAGCTTAATAAGGCGGCCACAACAACTTGCGTGCTGTTTCGTAACGCTCGGCAACAGCGGGCCAGTAGACCACATTCCACCAGTCTTCAATATACTTTTTGCGTTCATTCTGATGTTTCAGATAGTAGGCATGTTCCCACACATCCAGTGGCAGGAGCGGTACGATATCGGACTGGGACAGGTTCTGGTGTTTTTCCGCCTGCAGAATCTCCAAACGATGTGCTCTCGGGCTCCAGACAAGCATCGCCCACCCACTGCCTTCCACTTTATTCGCAGCTTCTGTGAATTGATTCTTAAACGCTTCATAACTTCCGAAATCCCGCTTGATCTGTTCTGCCAGCATACCGGAAGGTTTGCCGCCGCCAGCAGGATTCATAATTGTCCAGAAGATCGTATGCAGGTAGTGACCTGCCCCGTTGAAAGCGAGTTCACGTTCCCAATGTTTGATGAGTTCAAAGTTATTCTTTTTTCGCGATTCCGCCAGCTTCTTCTCTGCTACATTTAGTCCGTCCACATAAGATTGATGGTGTTTGTCATGATGGATACGCATCGTCAGCTCATCAATATGTGGCTCCAGCGCATTGTACGCATAGGGGAGAGGCGGCAGTGTGTGTCCTCCGATGGGAACCGGCTTCTCTTTTACAGGAGGTGCTGTAGAACTGGGTGTGGCTTGTGTTGTTCCGGTAGAAGGCGGTTGAATGGTTGCAGATTGGATCTGAGCTGAAGCGGCAGGCGCATTTACATTTCCCTCTGGAGAAGTTGGAGCTTCTGAAGCTTGGCGATGGATGCTTCCTGACTCTGACGTATGCAACGCATTTTCCAGAAAAAGTGATGGCTCCGAATCCGTTTCGCGCAAGATGCCAGGTTGGCCAAGCGTATCCAATACGCCCAGAAAATACTCCGACTCGCGGATAAAATGCAGAATGAGTACTTTGGCAAGCGGAACAGCTTGCACAGCAGCACTTTGTTCCAGAACAACATACAGCTGTTTGATGAACTCTCTCGATTGCTGCCGAGCTGCCAACACAAGTTGATCGATACAACGAACCATGTAGGGAGCAGGTGGATGGGTTGCGGGCAATAGTTGTTTTAAAAGCTGATTGGCTACTCGCTCACTGTTTGCAAAGGTAACCTCCCATTCCTCCAGTAGCTTGACGTATGGGGGCTCCAGATCAGGAACCAGGGCACGAATGACGAGTGTATGTTCTTTCTCCTGCTCTTTCCAGAAACGGATTTCCTCCAATGTCCGCAGAGGCAGCAGGTGACCATATCCATACCAGTTCATATACGCGAGACCTCCTTTAGATGAAATTAAAAAATGCAAAAATAGTTCATACAGGTAACCTAATCCGACAAATGATCTATGCGTTCAGACCGTCTGTTCATGCGTCCCAAGAGTATATTCCACGAGCTTGTTGTCCTATGAGTGCAAAAAAAAGAGCCCCTGAGGGCTCTGGAATAAATTCAATGATTGAAATTTGGTTATTCTCCATTATTCGTGTTCTGTACATCGTCACTGCTTGTTTTCGTTACATGACTGAGGAAAGTTGAGACACGGCGCAGATATTCTTTCGGATGCTCCCGGAAGATCAACTCATGATGCGCATCCTGGACAATCCATACATCGGAGTACGGATTGGTCTGGTTGGCGGCGAGTTGCTCCGCAATTGGATAAGGCGCCTTCTCGTCCTCTGTACCATGGATGAAGAAAATCGGGAACGGATAATCTTCCTTTTTCACTTCCTGGTATGGAATCTGTTGTAATCCGGTACCATTCAGAACAGGGAACAACAGTTTCATGATCTCCAGTGTAGGCTGACGTGGCAAATCGATCTGGTTGTGAATGTTGTGGTACAGCGTATCTGGCTCCAGCAGGAACGCACTGTCCAGAATCATTGCATCCACTTCCTTCGTAATCAGTCCGGTTTGTAACGCTGTACCGGCACCCATCGAGAAGCCCCAGACAACCAGTTCCTGCGCACCGCGCTGCTTGGCGAACTGGATGGCACCCAGCAATTGCTGTGACTCAGCTTTGCCACCTGTGGCTACAGCTTTGTTCACTTGAGAAGCGAAGCCGTAATCGAACATCACCACGTTGAAACCGAGTTGATGGGCATAGTGTGCCAGGTCATACATGGGTACCCATGTTTCTTCACGATTGGCACCATAGCCGTGACTGAAAATAATCGTTTTGCTTGCAGCATTGTCAGCAGGTATATACCATCCCTGCATCGTGCGGCTGCCATCTGCTGCCGGGAACGTGATGTCTTCGTACTTCATGTTCTTGGCCTGCATCGGATTGGAGAAGACCGGCGCTACAGTAGGATTGGATAATACCCATGCGATATAACCATGCAGTGCAATAAAACAAAACAGTAGAAAAAATACAACGGAGAGCAGCAACGCTACGATAATATGTTTGAACCGAATCAGCCTCGGTGATAGGGAAGAGGGCAGATCGGACACTTTTGTTTGCAGCGGGGCTTCGCTCTGGGATGATTGATACATGAATGCCCCTCCTTTGAAGTTCAGTTGAAGATAACAACGACATGAAAAGAGAATTGCGTCGATTTCAGAGCCTGCTTCAGAGCGATATCTTAATGTAATATATCTTTATCGTATGTTCCAATATAGTCAAAGTCAATTGATTGAGGGCATTTGTTACGCAATTGTTATATAGTTCTTAAGATATATGGGTAACATTACCTTAGTGTGTAAATTACAGGGGATTAAGTCTTATAAAAAGGAAAAATTTACACGTTGGCCTATTTTGATTTTGGCTCTTTTTGGTTTACAGATGAGACCGTTTCTCATATAATTTATGTAACCAAGTTTCATGTGATGAAACATGAGGAGGGCATTATGCCATGGAAGATCGCAAGTTAACCGTCCGGGCTGTGGAACGGGCGCTGGATATATTATTATGTTTTACCACACGCAGTGATCTGGGACTCACCGAAATTGCCAGCCAGATCGGCCTGCACAAAAGTACAGTCCACCGTTTGATGGCTACGCTGGAGGATCGAGGGTTCGTGATCCGCGATGCAGCAACAGAGAAGTACCGACTTGGCATCCGAATCTGGGAGCTGTCAGCTCACATGTCCCGCAGTGATGATCCCGCTATTCTGCTGCTGCCTGCGATGGAGCGACTGAGAGATCGATTGGGGGAGACCGTGAGTCTGTACCTGCGTGATGGGAGTGAACGGATACGGATTCAGGCTGTGCAAAGTGATCAGGCGATCCGCCGAGTCGCTCCAGTGGGTGTTAGACTCCCGCTGTCTGTGGGGGCTTCCAGCAAAGTCCTGATGGCGTTTGCCACGGACGAGGATCGTGAAGAACTGATGAACGGGCCGGAATGGCCGGTGTTTATTGATCCCGCGGTGTATTTGGCGCAAATGGGAGATATCCGGGATAACGGATATGCGACGAGTTATGAGGAACGTGAGCCGGGAGCTGCCGCGGTATCTGTACCGATTATGGATCGCAGAGGCAATATTGCAGCTGCCCTCTCGGTCTCAGGGCCTGTCAGCCGACTCTCGCAGGAGACATTACATGAATACGCACCTGTGTTGAAGGATGCAGCTACGCAAATGGGGCTCATGTTATCCTGATGTTGAGGTGAGGTTTTTCTCCAATTGAGTTGGTGTTCTGGAATATAAAGGTTGTTTTTATGTTCCGGTTGCGCTACTCTGTAATGGACGGCCCAACGGGGCCAGCTTTATTGAATATGAACGGCGGCTTATGTAAGCCGCAACTTATTAACGTTACTGGGGGAGTCCGAATTGTCCGGACTGAGACGGAATCGCATGAGATTCCGGACCCTTTGCACCTGATCTGGATCATACCAGCGTAGGGAAGTAATCGGCGAAATGACCACAACCACCACATGATGTGACCCTTGTTGGGCTCCGTTAAGGAGCTGATTGAAGGTGCATTATTGGTGATGGACATAAAAGTCGGTTCCTTCGGGGGACCGGCTTTTTTATATACAGGGAACAGGCGATATAGCGCGTATTCTATGGGCTTCTTTTTCACTAACCTACAAAAGTGGGCTTGGATGAGGAGGGAAGTCTCATAGATCGATGATCTGTGGCAGCCTCCGTCTGTTGTTAACTGTACATGAAAAGTGTCTCCCCTGGTCTGATGTAGGATCGCTCTTTCTTCTCTGCATTGCGCATGATTGGGACAGGTACGAAATTGAGCTAATGACGAAACCAACCAAACAAGCGACGAACACTGAGGAGGAGACAAGCGAACATGAGTACAGGAAATCAAACGGGACAACAAGCGATGGAACAGCAACATAACGATCAGCGGGTGGAAAAGGAAACAGGAGCGGCCGGACGGGTTCAGCCCTTTCCCGGTAGCCGCAAAGTATACATTCAGGGCTCACGGCCGGATATTGCTGTACCGGAGCGTGAGATAGCCCTTCATGACACAAATACTCCCCAAGGGGTGGAGCATAACGAACCGCTGCGTGTCTACGATACGAGCGGCCCCATGACAGATCCCGAATTTCATGCGGATATCCGTGCAGGTCTACCAGCTCTGCGCACTCGCTGGATCACAGAGCGTGGCGATGTCGAAGCTTATCAAGGCCGTACGGTTAAACCGGAGGATAACGGACTGAAGCCCGGAGGGAAGAGAGCCGGCGCCGAAGAGTATCCCGGATTACGTGGCAAACCCTTGCGGGCACAGCCGGGACGCTGTGTAACCCAGATGCACTACGCGAGGCAGGGAGTCATTACGGCAGAGATGGAATTCGCCGCCATTCGTGAAGGCGTGGAACCGGAATTTGTGCGGCAGGAGCTGGCGAGTGGACGGGCCATTCTGCCATCCAACATCAATCACCCGGAGAGTGAGCCGATGTTGATCGGTCGTCATTTTCACGTGAAGATCAATGCCAACATCGGCAACTCTGCCGTATCTTCCTCCATTGAGGAAGAGGTGGAGAAGATGACTTGGGCGGTACGCTGGGGATCGGATACGGTGATGGATCTGTCCACAGGCAAAAACATTCATACCACCCGGGAATGGATTATCCGCAATTCACCTGTGCCAATTGGTACGGTGCCGCTGTATCAGGCGCTGGAGAAGGTGAATGGCGAAGCGGAAGCGCTGACCTGGGAGTTGTACCGTGACACACTCATTGAGCAGGCAGAGCAGGGCGTGGACTACTTTACGATTCACGCAGGTGTACTGCTGCGTTATATCCCCATGACCGCCAAGCGAATGACAGGTATTGTGTCTCGGGGCGGTTCCATTATGGCAGCATGGTGTCTGGCGCATCATCAGGAGAATTTTTTGTACACCCATTTTGAAGAAATCTGCGAGATTATGAAAAGGTATGATGTGGCGTTTTCGCTGGGAGATGGACTTCGTCCAGGCAGTATCTACGATGCCAATGACGAAGCTCAGATGGCGGAACTGGCTACGCTCGGGGAACTGACGCAGATCGCATGGAAGCATGATGTGCAGGTGATGATCGAAGGTCCGGGGCATGTACCGATGCATAAGATCAAGGAGAATGTGGACTTGCAGATGGAGATCTGTAAAGAAGCACCGTTCTATACGCTGGGGCCGCTGACGACCGACATTGCCCCGGGTTACGATCACATCACGTCCGCCATTGGGGCGGCCATGATTGGCTGGTTCGGCACGTCGATGCTCTGTTATGTTACGCCAAAAGAACATTTGGGCCTGCCCAACAAGGATGATGTGCGGGAAGGGGTCATCGCCTACAAGATCGCAGCTCATGCCGCCGATCTGGCAAAAGGCCATCCGCGTGCTCAACGCCGCGATGACGCGTTGTCCAAGGCACGGTTCGAGTTCCGCTGGCGTGACCAGTTCAACCTTTCGCTGGACCCGGAACGGGCGCTGTCCTACCATGATGAGACGCTGCCGGCAGAAGGGGCCAAAGAAGCTCATTTCTGCTCCATGTGTGGACCAAAGTTCTGTAGCATGCGCATTACGCAGGACATTCGTGCCTTTGCGGCGGACAAAGGATTGTCCGAGAATGAGGCTGTAGCAGCGGGCATGCAGGAAAAGGCCGAGGAATATCGGACACGTTCCTAGGCGCCGGTACAGCGCAAGCTGGGCAGTCTGACATCGTTTGAAGGTGAGAATACTGCTATCATGTCTTCATCATCATCATATTGATCAGCTTCCTGATACTTTTTATCAGCATTATGGTTGATTGTCTAGCAGATGTTTAATAAAATGAATGTAAGTAAACACCAATAAGAGTAGCCAGGCCAATGGCTACTCCTGCACAGCATTTGCGGTGGGTATTCCTCCGAGTGCAGCAAGTTCAGATGAAGTGACCCGTCAGGCCGTCAACCTGTGGCGGGTCACTTCTTTTTACGATCGATGTATGTCAGGAGCGCAATAATTAACATCGCGAACACGATTACGTCGTTAAAAGAGAAGTTCATAGGATCACCTCCCACTGGAGGCAAGCCTATTTCCCACCACAAATTGGCTGTACAAAGTGATTATACCATTTGAAATGCTCTTGTTCGAGAGCATTTTTATTTTGCAAAAGGAGTCAATATAGTAGTTTTCACATGTTTTTAGTGATTGTAATGTTTCACTCCAAATCAGCCACTACTATCGAGCCAGGCCCAAATTCTTCTCCAAATACGCCGCAAGCAATGCCAGCGGGCTATGGATTGGAATACCGCGATCTATTGTAACCTGTGCAGCTGCGGGAGCCATAGACAGTTGGGCTGCCACTACCGTTTTACCCGGATACTGCTCAGCAATCTGCTGTAAGCCTTCTCGTACCGCTTCGAGATACCCTTGCTGATCTCCACGCATAATCAACTCAAATGTCCCAGGGATGCACACCGCATCCGTCTGAGATGTCTTGGCAACGTGTAGTTGCCCATTCTCATCCTCTTGCTGTAATGCCTGATTCACCCGTGCCATCGTTCCTTCAATAGTTGCCGGGTTGGTGAATGCTATTATGTAATCTCCTGGTACTCGCCGCATCTCCTGCAATAACGGATCATCTATGCCGATCACAGGCACAGGGACCTGTATGGCTTCCTGCTCCAATACTGTTGCAAACAGGGTACACGTAACCAGAATGGCATCGGCATGACACTCAGCGATCCATTGGAGCGTCTGGGCTACCTTCTCGTGAATAACGACCTCGGAAAAGTCAGAGTCATGTTTAAGACGGTCCAGACCTGGATCGACGTAATGGACCAATTCAACTTCATAAGGAGCAAGCGTCTCTTCAATTAAGGCGATGTTGGAATAATGAGCGTGAAAACAACCAATGGTGATCATGTGCTAAGTCCCCTTTTACAGTTCGTATATGTCATGGATCTCTTAGATATTTAAACCATTATAGAAACATGACTGAGAACTGTACAGTCGTTTATTGTCCAACGCCAATAACCGCCCTTCCGCCAAGCTGCGGAAAGACGGTTGATAACCTGACTCGACTAGGGTCGGTCCGGTGTCCATTTTTATCTAAGGGAAGGAGAAGCGTTTTTCTTCGCCATTTTTTGCTGTAAAATTTCATGAAAGGATAGACCTTGAGTGTTCTCATTCTCCTTTTTAGGAGCAGTGGTCGCCGTGTTGCGCGGATATTGGTGATGGTACGGGATCATTTGCTGAATAGGCATGCGGATCATCTTGGTTCCTCCTTTGATGCGTTTTTTTGAATTATGTATTTCGACTGGTTACCATGCCAGGTGCGCATATAGGTACATGTGACTTGTTAGACGAAATAGAAGAGTTTAAAGCGTAATTCCAATTGGATTGTAGTGATTTTACCCGGTTTTAAGGAGATGTAAACGGTTTTAGGGAAATTCAGGAGTAAAGGACCTGATATGAATGGTTTGATATGGGAGGATCGAATCGGTTGTTATGTGAATAGTCCTAATTTTAAGGAAGTCAATGGTACCCGCATATGAGGCATATTGTCTGGTTAAATGATGCAAAGCATGCTAACTAACTTGGTACCATGGTCGGGTTGTTTAGGGGGTAATGTAGTTCCGGATATAACAAAAAACTGCCGAGTGTACTCGGCAGCTTGCTTGATATGAAGATGGATGCGATGAAACTTGGATTCTGTCTGAGGTGGTATCGTGTTGGTTTTATCTACTTTGGCGAACAGCGATGTATATATCCACTTGTACACTCTCGGGATTTAGGCTGCGTTCATCATATAATTCAAAATCCCCGGTGAACGTACGATCGCTTTGTTTATCCCATGCCCACACGGCTCCCCAGGCTTCGCCAACAACCTCTGCCATCGGTCCTTTTCTGGAAGTGAATACGGCGTAAGTTGCAGGAGGGAGTAGAATGTCATCCAATCCTTCAGGCAATGATTCGTTCGGACTGACCTCATGCCCTACCAGTATGGTGTATTCTCCGGTTATCCCATCGGTGTAATCCGTGTAACAACCATAACGAACAACTTCAGGTGCAGGGAGGTGCTCTGAGGCAAAATAATTGTTCCAGAGTCCCTGAATACAACCTTTGCCACTGATCTCAATGGCGTTGGTTGTGCGGGCGGATACGCCGGCAAGACGTTTGCCAGGGAGCGTGACATAACGAACGGGCTGGGCAGAGAACGAATGCTCTGTTGTTACCTGACCAGGATTAGCGGAAAAAGTAGGGTTTTCAGCGAGAGATTCTGCATGTTGATCTGTTGTATTTGTGCGCCAACGCTTCAAAAAAGGAAGCTGGTTGCGCAGCATCGAACGAGCGGATTCCTCATCCATGCCTTCGTCCTTCAGAATGGCAGTGCACATCTCCGTCATGCCTTCAAGTGACATACCGGGCTGCTCAAACTTGCCCTCTTTGTAACAATAGATACAGTACTCACGGGTTGTGCTTCCATCTGCTTCCGTTCCGAATTGGGCAGGGGTTGTGAGTGGCATACCGCAGCTTTGACATACAGTGACGTTCATAATTAGTTCCTCCTCATATATGTAGAGATTGAATATATCTGAAGTATACGAGGAGGAACTGGACAGCTGTCTGTCAGGTTTGAGTCGGGGAGATATAATTTTGTACAATTTGCTCCGCGATACGGCATATTTCATCCCGAATATGCTGAGGTTCCAATACTTCAACGTCCGCGCCGAAGCCCAGAATGAATCCATATAACCAGCCATCCTCGGGAAAAGCAACCTGGCTGATGTAATACCCAGTCCCATCAGGCATGACGTTCTCGATCCCAAACCATTCTTCCGCAATATGACGGACGCGAGCATGGAATTTCAAGGTTAACCTAGCTTGATTGTCCGGACGGCTCCATTCCTGTTGCCAGGGTCTGTCCTGTGGGTTGATGACTTTACGCTCGAAGTGCTCATTAGCAAGTGTGACATCTTGCATGCGCACAAGCTTGAACATGCGAAATTGATTCCGCTCGTGACAAAAAGCATACAGATACCAGGAATTCTTCTTGAGTACGATGGTATGAGGGTCAGCAGTTCGGTGAGTATGGATACCTTCCGCACTGCAGTAGGTAAAGGTTACGGGGCGTAATTGATCCATACCCTGTTCGATAAGTTCAAGCTTGATTTTCAGCGCTTCGGGATGTGTCCAGGTTGAATAATCAACGATGAATCGATTGGTATTGGCCTGAAAATCGTCATTTTTGGATTCAGGTACGATACTGCTGAGTTTTTCGACCAGAAGCTCACGCGCCGCATTAGCATGGGAAGTGGATACACTGCGCAGTGCAGTGACGATTGAAGCGAGGTCCTTGTCTGTTAATACGTTTCGATCCAGACGGTAGCCCTCTGCCAGACCAATCCCGCCGCTTGCCCCCTGATACGTCACCACCGGAATGCCAGCTTGGCCCAATGTGTCGATGTCCCGATAGATGGTCCGAATGGATACTTCAAACGTATCTGCCAAGTCTTTGGCTTGTACTCGTCCACGATTGATCAGCAGCACTACAATGGCTAACAAACGTTCCAGTTTCATATCTATGGATTCCTCTCATTGGTTTATCTGTTGGATTCAAATATGTTATATTGTTGAGCATCACACATAGGAGTGGAATAAGCAATGAAGCGAATTACGATTCTGATCGCAGACGATGAAGTTGAGATCGCTGATCTGGTTGCTTTACATTTACAAAAAGAAGGATATCACACCATCAAGGCCTTTGACGGGAAGGCGGCGGTTCAAGCTGTTCAGACCCAAGCGATAGATTTGGCGATTCTGGACATCATGATGCCTGGCATGGATGGGTATGAGGTGACCCGTAAAATTCGGGAGCAGCATCATTTACCGATCATTTTTCTGAGTGCCAAAACGTCAGATATGGACAAAATTACGGGACTTGTGATGGGCGCGGACGATTATATGACCAAACCGTTTAATCCGATGGAACTTGTTGCCCGGGTCAACTCTCAGTTGCGTCGTTCTCTGCAATTCAGCCAGTCTGTGCCTGTTCAGAGGTCCATTCTGGAGAAGGGTGGGCTCATTATCACGCCAGATCAACATCGCGTTACACTCTACGGCAAACCAGTGGAACTAACACCGAAGGAGTTCGACATCTTGTATCTGCTCGCGAGTCACCCCAAGCAGGTGTTCAGTGCAGAAAACATTTTTGAACAGGTGTGGGGAGAAGCCTATTACGAGAGCGGGAATACCGTGATGGTCCATATTCGGACCCTGCGTAAAAAGCTGGGAGAAGATGTGAACAAGAATAAGTTTATCAAAACGATCTGGGGTGTGGGGTACACGTTTAATGACTAAACGAAGAAGTTTTCGTACAACCATGATTATGTTGTTAGGGTTGAGCATGCTTGCTTCTGGCGCAATTACCTATGGGATTTACAAGCTTTTACAAGCTTATTATTCGGGTGTCCGTGCAGAAGATCAGCTCGCTGAATATCGTCATTTTATGAAAAGTATCGGGGATATCTATTTCTTCCTGATTTTATTTATTCCACTGGCCATTCTATTTTTCTTCTGGTTTACCAAGCCCTACGCGACGTATTTCAAGGACATTTCCACAGGGATCAGGCATTTGGCCAATGGAGACTTTCAGCATCGTGTGCAGATCTCCTCGAAGGACGAGTTAGGTACGATTGCGGAGGATGTGAACCTGGCAAGTGAGAAGTTAAGGGAAGCGGTAGAACGAGGGGATTTTGCTGAAAATAGTAAGGACCAGCTTGTCGTCAATCTGGCGCATGACCTGCGAACCCCGCTGACGTCTGTGCTTGGATATTTGGATCTGCTCATGAAGGATGATCAGTTAACGGAGGAGCAGGTGCGGCACTTTACATCGATTGCATTCACCAAATCACAGCGTCTGGAGAAGCTGATTGATGATTTGTTCGAAATTACCCGTATGAATTATGGCATGCTGCCTATAAACAAGACACAGCTGGATCTTAGCGAACTGTTGAAGCAGATGAACGAAGAACTTTATCCTGTATTTGAAAAGAACCAACTAGTCGCCCGACTAAAAATAGACACTGACCTTACGGTCTCGGGTGATGGCGAGCTGCTGGCTCGAGTGTTCGAGAATCTGCTAATTAACGCTGCACGGCATGGCAAGGATGGCATGTACGTAGATATTAACGGATATCGGGATGCAGAACAGGTCATCATTCAGGTAATTAACTATGGTGGACATATTCGTCCGGAGGAATTGCCGCATATCTTCGATATGTATTATACCGGAGATCGTGCCCGGACCCCTCAGGAGGGTGGGACAGGCCTAGGCCTTTTTATTGCACGCAATATAGTGGAACAGCATGACGGGACGATTTCGGCCCAGAGTGATGTGGTACGGACGCAATTCGAAGTTCGTTTGCCCGTATTTCAATGAGGTCTAACGTCAAATTTAAGAAAAACTTTAAAATTGCCCTGCTTTTTCTTTAACTTGTGTTGTCTATCCTTGATGTATGAGGTAAAAGGAGGAACAAGTATGAAAAAGTGGGGCTTTTTAATATGTATCGTTTTGATCGGATATGTCGTTACGCAATCACCGGGATGGATTCAGCAGAAGGATGAATTGCCCATCGAGATCCAGAATACGCGTGAAAATCCCGCAGGTTATACGGTATCCGTCACGGGAAATATTCAGGATCAGGTACATAAGGGGAACTTGTTACTGGTTAATAAGCATTACCCCGTTGGCGCGGAAGGAGTTAAATCCGATATTGTATATATAGCGGATGAGGATGAGCTGCTTCGTGGATATGGAATCATGGATCGGAAAATCATGTTATCCCGGCAGGTGGCGCAGGAGTTTCAGAGGATGGTGGAAGCAGCAGGTGAAGAGGGAGTCAGATATTTTCTCGTCAGCAGCGGGTACAGGGATTTTGAAAAGCAGGACGAGCTATATCAGGAAAAGGGTTCAGACTATGCACTTCCTGCGGGTCACAGTGAGCATAATCTCGGATTATCCCTGGATGTCGGTTCAAGCTTGGCTGCCATGAATGAAGCACCAGAGGGTGCCTGGCTGGAGAAGAATGCATGGAAATACGGATTTATTTTACGTTACCCGAAGGATAAAGTGCGCATCACCGGTATTCAGTATGAACCATGGCACTTTCGATATGTAGGGCTGCCGCACAGTGCTGTCATGCATAAGAATAATTTGGTGCTGGAAGAGTATCTTGATTTGTTAAAAGAAAAAGAGAACATTACTGTTGAAGTAGAGGGTGAGGAGTATCATATCCGTTATTACCAGGCCACCCAAGATACGACCGTTTACATACCTGAGCACGGCCAAACTGAAATATCGGGTGATAACATGGATGGTGTCATCGTCACCGTAAAGAAATAACAGGGCAACACCAGGGAGGCGAAACAACATGAAGAACAACAACCAGAAGAAAAGCAAACATTACATCCTTTGGACTGCCGTGTTCATTATCTATTTATATCTGCTGACGAAGCTGATCCTGTTCAAAGGAAGCCCGGTCGATTTTGGCATCGTGAAGGATCGACTGATGGCGTTCTTGCAACAACCGGATCTGGTCCATACCCGAACCGTCAACCTGACACCATTTCAGGAAATCTCACGAGACTGGAACAGTCTATCGTTACATCGTCCGGGTACAGCAATCCATCTGGTAGGCAATATACTGGCTTTTATCCCGCTGGGCATCTTCATTCCCGTGTTGACGGGTAACAAGTTATTCTCCGGAGTAAAAGTGCTACTGCTGTCTGTGCTGCTCAGTTTGGGTTATGAAGTGACACAGCTGTTGACGGGCATGGGGATATTCGATGTGGATGATCTGATGCTCAATACGCTTGGCGGCTTCATTGGATATATCATTTATACCATGGCTATGGGTCTGAAAAAGGTGTTGTCGGTAGGGGAATCCCGCGTGACGACGAAAAAGTTAAATTCTAAGGAAAGTCACGTGTAAGGAGGGGAACAACTTGATTATAATGGCTGTACTGTTCATTAGCGCAGGGCTAATGTTTCTCGTGTATCCACACAAGGTAACGGATGCTTCGGAAAAACAGATTGCGGAGCGAGTGATCATGTCTAGATGGGTTGGAGGCTCGTTAATTGCTCTGTCGTGTTTGTTTCTGATCATGGGCACGATTCAACTGTTAGATCAAGCCACACATCACATTGGGCATTAAAAGGCAGTTGACCTTGAAGCAACGGAGAATACACACATACTGAAACCATAGCTCCCCGTAACGTGCAGAGTGCACTTTACGAGGAGTTTTTTAGTGTTTCATAAGGTATCGAATTTAGCATAGGACCAGTTAACTTTGCGAGTAACATCGCAAATGAGGTAGAGTAGAGATGATGCGTTAGTACCTATCCCTTATAAAAAAGGAGGACATACATTGTATTCATTAGCTAAAGAACTAGCAGGAACCATGAGAGCCATGATGCAATTTGAAACTGAAATTGCTGAAGCTACGAATAATCACTACGATGAAGAAGTAGTGCGTGATTTAGAACAGAAAAGAACTGATCTGATAAGAGCTTGTACACGTGATGAGTTGCTGGTGATAAAAACAGTCATGAAAGTGGGACAATCGGAGAGAGGATATCGTCATTATTTCAATTCGAATGATGCTGAGATTATTTATCTCCCTGTTGAGTTAAACGAGCATGAGTTGATGCAGAAATATTCCTATTATCTTATACATAAGACTGAACGCGAACTTGCGGATAGCATTGAGTACTATACCTCTGTGTCGGAACAACTGAGAGAAGGTATGGAGATCTTAAAACTCTAAACTGTGATCTGTAAGTTCTAGGAGGCTTGTAAATGTTAATGAAAATTGTTGTATATCACTTTGATGTGTTCTACTATTACGTTCCCAATCAATATGCAGGAAAAATTGGCGAGTGGAGAGGAGAATTTATCGATTTTTTGTAGAGCCTAGAGTATAAGCACCCATTCACCCTGTATATCGAGTCTATTGATCATGAGGGAAATACGGAATATGCTCACTTTATTCGTAGTTACGGGGCGGATGATTTTGTGGACTGGATCAACGTGGAGAAATTAAATTGCAGAGGTGTATATCGTATTCCTGAACCACCTGATGATTCAGAAGTTGGATTAAATTTTGAGTTTTAAGTGATAAGAACCTACTCATAATTAAATTGATGATGCATATCGACAGTTAAATAAAAAGCTCCCCACCACGTGCTGATTGCACGTAATGGGGAGCTTCTTTGTATAACTTCATCACATTAATGATTCATGTAATTAAGCTTTTTTCATCATTTGACGCAATACAGTTTGCAGGATACCGCCGTTATGGTAGTAATCCACGTCAACCATGCTGTCCAGACGAGCGATGACAGGGAATTCGAACTGTGTACCGTCTTCACGAGTTACGGTAACTTTCAACTCTTGTCCTGGCTTCACATCATTGCTGAGGCCAGTGATGTCATACGTTTCACGTCCGTTCAGACCAAGGCTGGACCAGCCGTGACCTTCCTGGAATTGCAATGGCATTACGCCCATGCCGACCAGGTTACTACGGTGAATACGCTCGAAGCTTTCTGCGATAACGGCTTTGACGCCGAGCAGGAATGTTCCTTTTGCCGCCCAGTCACGGGAGCTTCCTGTACCATACTCTTTACCTGCGATAACGATCAGGTTCTGTCCTTCATCCTGATACTTCATGGAAGCATCGTAGATGGACATTTCTTCGTCCGTTGGCAGGTACTTCGTGATACCACCCTCGGTGCCCGGAGCCACCTGGTTACGAATACGAATGTTGGCGAACGTACCACGCATCATGACTTCATGGTTACCACGGCGTGAACCGTAGGAGTTGAAGTCTTTGCGCTCTACGCCATGCTCTTTTAGGTACAGTCCAGCCGGGCTGGATGGTGCAATATTACCTGCTGGCGAGATGTGATCCGTTGTTACAGAATCCGCAAGCAATGCCATAACACGTGCAGAACGGATATCTGCGATATCGTTCAACTTGTCGCCAAGCTCCTGGAAGAACGGAGGGTTCTGAATGTACGTGGAGTTCGGGTCCCACTCGTACAATTCACCTTCCGGTACAGAAATTGAATTCCAACGCTCATTGGCTGTAAATACGTTCTCGTACTTGTTGCGGAACATCTGAGCGTTCAGAGAACTTGCGATGGTATCCTTGATTTCCTCGGAGGTAGGCCAGAGGTCTTTCAGGAATACAGGCTCATTGTTCGTATCATAACCGATTGGATCGGTTTCAAAGTCAATATTCACTGTACCCGCAAGTGCATATGCCACAACGAGTGGTGGAGATGCCAGGTAGTTGGCTTTAACCTGTGCATGCACACGGCCTTCGAAGTTACGGTTACCGGACAATACAGCCGCTACGGTCATATCGTTCTCAGCAATAGCTTCGCTCACTTCGTCCGGCAGTGGACCGGAGTTACCGATACATGTTGCACAACCGTAGCCCGCAACGTTGAATCCGAGTTTGTCGAGATACGTGATCAGACCTGCTTTTTCCAGGTACTCGGTAACCACAAGGGAACCTGGTGTCAGACTGCTTTTCACATATCCTGGTTTGGTCAGGCCGCGTTCAACTGCTTTTTTCGCCAGCAGTCCCGCTCCAACCATAACACTTGGATTCGAAGTGTTCGTACAACTTGTGATCGCCGCGATCACAACAGCGCCTGCTTTCAGTTCACTGTTGGAACCGTCCGGATGCTTCACAGGTACAGATTGTTCGATTTTCTCATCGCTCAGACCGTAGCCGCCTTTATCTACAGGTGTGCGAATGATGCTGTTGAAGCTTTCTTTCATTTGTGTCAGCTCGATGCGATCTTGTGGACGTTTTGGTCCTGCAAGACTTGGTACAACAGAGCCGAGATCCAGTTCAATCACATCTGTGAATTCAGGGTCAACGGTGCTGGAAGTACGGAACATGCCTTGAGCTTTGTAATAAGCTTCAACCAATTCTACTTGCTCGTCAGGACGGCCAGTGTTGCGCAGATAGTTCAATGTTTCACTATCAACAGGGAAGAAACCGATCGTTGCGCCATACTCTGGTGCCATGTTGGCTACTGTTGCGCGGTCAGCCAGACCGATGTTGGCAAGACCTGGTCCGTAGAACTCTACGAATTTACCAACAACGCCTTTTTTACGAAGCAATTGGGTAACGGTCAGTGCCAGATCCGTTGCTGTTGCGCCTTCGCTCAGGCTGCCTGTCAGTTTGAAACCGATAACGTCCGGTGTTACAAAATAAAGCGGTTGGCCCAGCATACCTGCTTCAGCCTCAATACCACCAACACCCCACCCAACAACACCAAGTCCGTTGATCATGGTGGTGTGGGAGTCTGTACCTACGAGGGAATCCGGGAATACAACGGTTTCGCCGTCCACGGTTTTTGTTGCTGCCACGGAAGCCAGATACTCCAGGTTAACCTGGTGAACGATCCCTGTGGATGGTGGAACTGCACGGAAGTTGTTGAATGCCGTTTGCGCCCAACGCAAGAAGCGGTAACGCTCTTCATTACGCTCAAACTCAACTTTGATATTGTAATCAAGTGCATCGTTGGTACCAAAAGCATCAACCATAACGGAGTGGTCGATAACGAGATCGACCGGTACGAGCGGGTTGATCTGTTTTGGATCGCCGCCTGCTTTTTTCACAGTATCACGCATTGCAGCGAGGTCAACGACAACCGGTACACCGGTGAAATCCTGCAGAACGATACGTGCAGGGATGAATGGAATTTCCTTGTTATTGTCACGGCCATCTGCCCAGCCGGTCAGTTGTTTTACATGTTCTTCGGTGATAGCACGTCCGTCGAATTGACGAATTGCTGCTTCAAGCAACACTTTAATGGAGAAAGGAAGCCTGGAAAGATCGCCGTGGCCGTTTTCCTGAAGAGCATCGAGACTGTAGTAGCGGTAAGACTTGCCTCCAACCTCAAGACTGCGAGCGGCGGAGAAATGATTCTTTGCTGACATACATGTACCTCCTTGGGATGTGTCGGTGAGATGAAGAAAACGTTCATTTAGGTGAAGAACAGGCCTTCATCGTTCCGTGTTCTTGTTCGTTAGTTTCATCAGATGAAACGTAATTTCATAATCATAACTTTAGTTTTAAGTATACCGTTTTCACCTCCGTACGTAAAGGTCTTTTTGCCTGATCAAGCAAGCTTTTGAACGGATGAAGGCGTTTTCGTGAAGCGAGCAGGAACAAGATATCTTGTGTACCTGTATTTGCCGAATTTCGAATCTCCCTCCTGAGCCGTGTACATACAACCGAAGACCCTTTCATATGAATAGTAGGAGTTTATATACGCAATGAAATATTCCGGACAGAACTCATGCCAAAGGGGGACATAGGCTTGGAACGGGAATGGAAGAGTGCCTTATATACTTACGTGAACCAGTACAATCGCTGTGAGATCGACTACCGTCCACAGACCAGCGAACGGATCGTTACCGATCCTGACTTCGTGGTGGAACGGGGAGAGCGTATGGCAAGGCTGGACGAATGGTATCGTAAGCGGCGCGCCGTGCCTCTTCGCAGCGAGACCAGCGCCAAGCTTGTGCGCACGCTTATGGATGGCCAGGAAGAAGCGGTGGTGGATGTACAATTGTACAGCAGACTGTTCTACGAGAAGAGCGGTATCACCCACCGGGAGGACCGGATTGAGCGGGAGCGGTTAACCTTTCTGCGGCAGAGTGGTGGATGGGTCATTGGACGGGTCGAGCGAGAAGTGCCGGAGCGTCGCCCTGCTGGGGAAGGACGTCCGTTTCAACAAGCTGATTTTGTACAGGCGATGAATCGGCCGCTTCTGAATCGGGAAGTGTTGGGTCAAGGAAGAAGCTCACGGCAACAATCATATCGCAGAGATTTGGCGGTCGCCTATGCAGATCGGTGGTGGAATGCGGGGAATCCGGCATTTGAGGAATTTGATGTGGATTGCACCAATTACGTGTCCCAATGTCTCTTTGCAGGGGGCGCACCCATCCACTATACTGGTAGAAGAGAAGCCGGCTGGTGGTATAAAGGGTATGTGAACGGCTCCGAAATGTGGAGTTACAGTTGGGCAGTTTCCAACAGTCTGGAGCGTTATTTGTCAGGCAGCAGCTGGGGTCTGACCGCGACAGAAGTGGAGCGTCCTGAGCAGCTGATGCTCGGCGATGTTATTCTCTACGATTGGGACGGAGATGGACGATTTCAGCACAGCACCGTTGTGACCGCGTTTGATGCGGGCGGTATGCCGCTTGTTAACGCACATACGGTTAGCAGCCGTCACCGCTTTTGGGATTACCGGGATTCTTACGCTTGGACGGAGCGGACGGTATACCGGCTTTTTCATATTGCAGATGAGTTTTGATGACGAAAGATTTTCGGGATGCGGTGACGCAGACATCCAGTTCCGTGTAAAATAAGACCAGATAATGCAAGCAGAATAACAAGGGTGCTGAGCATGCAAGCATGACAGCATCAGGCACAGATAATCGGAGGGTACACATGAGTATGGATAAATTAAAAGTAGGCGTCGTGTACGGCGGAAAATCGGGCGAGCATGAGGTGTCGCTGCAAACGGCGTTTGCTGTAACAAACGCATTTGATTATGAAAAGTATGAACTGGTTCCTTTTTATATCTCCAAGCAGGGGACGTGGAAAAAAGGACCTGTCATGCATGCGCCGTTCGCGCAGATTGAAGACTTGAAGCTGGAGCAATCGGCAGGCGGAACGCAGGATGCACTGAACGCCCTGTTTGGCCGTTTGTATGGCGGAGCAGAAGCGCTGGACGTGATGTTCCCTCTGCTGCATGGTACGTTTGGAGAGGATGGCACCATTCAGGGCATGTTTGAGATGGCGGATATGCCATATGTAGGTGCAGGTGTACTGGCTTCGGCTGGCGGCATGGACAAAGTGGTCATGAAAAAGCTGTTTGCACAGGCTGGCATTGACCAATGTGCCTTTACGTATTTTAACGCGACACAATGGAAGCAGACAGAGCACGAAATGATCGTACAGGTCGAAGATCAGCTGGGGTATCCTTGTTTTATCAAACCGGCGAATCTGGGCTCTAGCGTGGGAATCTCCAAAGCACGTAACCGCGATGAGCTGAAGACAGCTGTCGAGTTTGCACTTCGGTATGATACGAAGGTTGTCATTGAGGAGTTCGTTGAAGCCCGCGAAGTTGAGGTCAGCGTCCTTGGCAACGACGAGCCCATGGCTTCCGTTCCAGGTGAGATCGTATCCTCCGGTGAGTATTATGACTATGCAGCCAAGTATATTGATGGTCAATCACAGATGCTGATTCCAGCTCCACTGGACCCAGAGGCCGCAGATCGCATTCGCGAGGCAGCTTTGCAGGCGTTCCGTGCGATTGAAGGTAACGGTATTTCACGTGCGGACTTCTTCATTCGGAAAAATGACGGCGCCTTGCTTATTAATGAAGTCAACACCATGCCTGGTTTCACACCATACAGCATGTATCCACTTCTTTGGCGTGAGACAGGTGTATCGTATGCCGAACTGCTGGATCGCATGATTGAACTGGCACTGGAGCGTTACAACCGCAAGCAGGCACTGAATTACGAGAACGGCGTACAGGCGTAGCCTGCGACCACAAGATCAGGAGGGATATGCATGGGATTTCAGACTGAATTCAATTCCGTATGCAAGTTCAAGAATGAGCAGGAGCTGTTCGAACTTCTTGAATACGGACGCGGCAAAATGGTCAAACAGGGCTTCCGGGTATTTCCTACCGGCCAGAAAGTGATTGCATACACACCGGATAACGTGGCTGTAGCCATCGTCAAGATCGTGGTTTCCATTGCAGAGATCAACTTCCAGGGGCAAGAGGTAACCGAGGTGGAGATGCAACTCATCCGCAAATTGACTGAGGAAGAATCACGCATCCAGACTGCCCTTGCGGATGAGATGTTCTTTGGGGAGCAAGCACAGGAGTAGTTGTTGACTGTAAGTGCGGGTCGGAAGGACGGATTTGCCAGAATACGATTATGGTCACTCTTTTAGGGTAAAACTTGGTTATATACAGTGACGGTACATCCTGACGGCTGAATATGCCGTGCGGGTTCTCCGCCCTAATAGAGAGGAAGAGATTCATGCTCGTACGCTTTGGTTACGTGGCAATGTCCGTGCTTATAGAGAACGCCTCGCCTTCCCGGACCATGACCATGTCGAGTTTTAACAAAATCGATGACAGGGAAGCCGCGATCCGCAAGCTCGAACGGATTGCAGCCGAGAACCTGCACAATACATTACGTTTGCTCAGGCACAACAAGGGTAGCCATATTCATGTATATCGCTTCTCTTCCAAATTGATTCCACTGGCAACACACGAGGACCTGAATGATTGGGACCCGTTCCCGGCGCTAAAGCAGGACTTTGCGGCCATTGGTGATTTTGTGAAGGAAAATCATATGCGTGTGTCCTTTCATCCGGATCATTTTACCGTACTTAGTACCCCCCGCGAGCAAGTTCTGCACAACTCGATTCGCGACCTTCGTCATCATGTTCGGATGCTGGATGCCATGGGATTGAATGCCACTGCCAAGAACAATATACATATTGGTGGTGCATACGGGGACAAGCCTTCGGCGGCGCTTCGTTTTGAAGAAAACTTTTTGAAGCTGGATCGGGACATTCAGGAGCGGCTCACACTCGAAAATGATGACAAAACGTTCAATGCGCCTGAGACACTTGCCGTGTGCCAGCGCTTGGGATTGCCCATGGTACTTGATATCCATCACCATTGGGTGAACAACGAAGGAGAACAGGCATGGGATCTGTGGCCTGATATTCTAAAGACCTGGCAGTCACCGCTTGCCCAGGCAGATTCACCGGCTGATCAGCCATTGCCACCCAAAATCCATGTCTCCAGTCCGAAGAGCGAGAAGGATCTGCGAGGTCATGCTGATGGTGTAGAGGTAGAGCCTGTGCTCGATTTCTTGCGTCATATCGCAGCAGACACCCCAAGACTTGACGTGATGATTGAGGCCAAACGCAAGGATGAGGCTCTTGTGCAACTGATGCAGAAGCTGGCATTCTATCACGAAGAGGGTGTGGAGTGGGTGGACGAGTCTACCGTCATCATTCATCCGTAGTGCCAAAAGGGGCCTGGGCAACGAGAAACTTTATGACCTGTGGGGCGTATACTTTTAACAAGTATTTCAACTTTTCGTAGATTGATATAGAAAGTAGAGTGAACGCTTTGAATGAGAAGGAAAAGACACCTTATGTCGTGACAAGCAAAAGCTATACTGCCGTTGCCATTAATGCAGCTTCCAAAGCTGGCGAATGGATCAAAAGCCGTCTTGGGACGGTAGCTGAACTTGGCACCAAATATTCACCCCAAGATCTGGTGACCGAAGTGGATAAAGGAGCGGAGCAGATGATCCGCCGCCTGATTCTCACGCATTTTCCCCACCATGCCATTCTGGGTGAAGAAGGCGTAGAACCGGGACCGGAAGCTTCGGCAAAAGCACTGAAAGAGGCTGAGGAAGAAGAGTTCCTGTGGATTGTTGATCCTGTGGATGGAACGACGAACTTTGTACACGGATTCCCGTTTTATTCGGTGTCCATCGCATTGGCTCACGATGGTGAAGTCATTGTCGGCGTGATCTACGACCCTTCCCGTGATGAGATGTTTGTTGCGGAAAAAGGGAAAGGAGCATATGTTCACGGAAACCGGATGCTTGTATCTGGTGAACAGGAACTGGCTCAGAGCCTGATTGCGGTTGGATTCCCGGCAGACACAACCTTTGCGTTGCCACTGAATATGGCCGCTGTGCAGGCGCTTGCTCCGCAAGTTCGTAACTTGCGTGCAGGCGGATCTGCCGCCCTTCATCTGGCGTATGTTGCCGCAGGACGTCTCAGCGCCTACACCGAAGTTGGCCTGAAACCGTGGGATATAGCCGCAGGTGCGCTGTTGGTTGAAGAATCAGGCGGCAAGGTGACGGATACCATCGGAACGCCTTACCAACTGTCTGTAAACCATGTCGTTGCCAGCAATGGCAAAATCCATGATGCACTGACGGATGTGCTGAAGGAAGCGAAAGCAACCGGTCTGGAGTGAGTTTATTCAACTCATCTGCTCGCCTTTATCACCGGATTTCTCCCTTGGAAAAGGGAATCAAAGAAATCTGGGGATAACAGCGATCGGAAGATGGTTCTGTACACGAAGTGAAAGTACAATAGTATGGTTAACGCAAGTATGACTTTAATTAAAGGAGCGAAAACAATGGATGAATCCAAAGAACTGGAACGACGGCTCAGTGATATGCTGACGGAAGGGGACATGGAAGAGTCCGGCGACACCGATCAGCGTGAACGCCAGCTGATTCCTCCCAAATATGAAGTGCGAATCCAGACAGAACGTGATCCAATTGTCGAGGAAACGTTAAAGTACCGGAAGATGGCACGTGAAGTGGACGATCGTTATGATCGGTATCTGGAGCGAGCTACCGGGAACAAACCGGAGAGCGACAAAGGTCATTCGATTGCTGAAGACTCGAATAAGCCGCAATCTTAACTAATCACTGAACGTCATAGCTGAGCTTAACCAATAACAGGCTCCCCTTTAGGGAGTCTGTTATTTCATGTGTGCTCTCAGTAGAGAGGACAACGCCTACTTTGAAATGATAGAATAGAGTAACACGACTTATATCATTGGAATGACCGATGTACTATATATTAGTGTAATTATAGATTCGCGAGAAGGAGTGTTACCTGAATGAAGCGTAAACGTATATGGGAAAATACAGCTGCCGGTTTAACGGTAAGCATGTTGGCAGGAATGCTGCTCTTTACATCATCTGCATTGCCTGCACACGCGGCTGACACCAAAACCGGTGTATTGCCAGCGGGTACAAACGAGACTTCGCTGACTGCGAAGAAAGATGCAGTAGCCGTAACGAAGGAGTTCCGCATCGTGACATTGGGAGATTCCATAACGGTAGGTTATGAGCCCAACACAAAAGAATTGCCCTATGGTTATGTAGAACGTCTGCAGGAGCAGGGTTTGCTGCATGGACGTACACAGGTGGACAACTACGGGATTGCCGGATTGAAAACCAGTGGCCTGAAAAACTTCACTACTGCAATTAAGGATGGTAAAACGCTGACTTCTGAAGCCATTCAACCAAGTCTTCCTGATCCAAGAGCGGGACAGATCGGAGCCAATACTGCTGCAATCCGTGAGAGTGTAGCACAGGCCAATCTGATTGCAATTACCATTGGGGGTAATGATGTATCTGAGCTTCTCGGTACAGCAGACAAACTGAGTGATCAGGAACTGCAAGCGAAGGTAAAAGAATTACTCGCAACATATACAGCCAATGTTAGTGCAACGATTAATGATATCCATGAAATTAATCCGACAGCTACAATTGTCATCGCCGACCAGTATCAACCGATGCCAGAAGTAGCAGGCAAGGCACTCTATGCCAAACTGATGGAGGCATCCCAAGGTTTCACACAGACCATTGATGGCATTGCAGCACAATTCACTGCTCAGGGTACCGATGTCAAAGTCGCACACGTGGCCAAGGAGTTTGTTGGTGGTGAAGGCACGATGACACATATGATCAAAGATCGTGATTTCCACCCGAACCAATTTGGATATGCGGCCATTGCCGAAGTATTTGCCAAAACAATCTGGGGCGACTACACCAAGCTGACTGTACCTGCCACAGGTGAACCAATGAACATTATTGTGAGTGGCAAAACATTAAATACACCGTACAAACCGATTATCCGTAACGGCAAAAACTTTGTGGCGATTCAAGACATCGTGAATGCGGTCGGTGCTACTACAGTGTGGGATAACAAAACTTCAACCGCAACCATTACATATGGAGACCGGAAAGTTGCTGTGAAGATTGGTGCCAATGCTGTGAAGGTAAATGGAGCATCGGTTACTGTGGATACACCTGCATTCCTGAATAAGGTAGGCAAAGAATCCAAAACATATGTACCCCTTGCCATGGTGGCTGAAGGTCTTGGCTTTGATGTGCAATATGTAGCGAAGCTGAAAACTGTTTTTGTTAATCCGTAAATTGTATTTCATACTTTAACATGATGTTATTCAACAGCCAGAATACCTTGATCTGTTCAAGGTATTCTGGCTGTTTTGTGTTCTTTTTGAGTTGCTGACACAGATGTATACCTTCTCTAATGACCTAAAATGTTGCATAAATATATCTTGTCAGATGACCAATGGATGTGTAAATATGAAAATAACTTACAATAAAACCACTAACCTATAGCATGACAGGCACCCCTCGCAAGCCAAAGGAGCGCTTAGGATGAACAAAATTAAGAACGCTTTCACAACACTGCCGATTCATCACAAAACGATTCTTCTCATCGGACTCTTGATGTTAATCAGCTTTACGTTTTATGCATCCGTACTCCGATATGTGTTCAGTATCTATGACCGTCAGATCTATGAGAAATCCTCGCAGGTCCTCAATATGTCTTCAGTAGGCATTGAGAATCAACTACGTGAAGTTTCCAATCTCTCCTTCAAGGTGATGTCAGACGAGCCGCTTCAACAATATTTGCTTCAACTTGAAAAGGCCGAGACGGGATATGAGAGAAATGGTCTGCGCAAGAAAATTACCAACCGATTGGTTGCTTATGCGGGTTCTGAGAAATACGTCTATTCCATGCTATTTATCGATAATGATAATAACGTCATGGCTGCAGGGAACCGGGAAGGGATTTCGGAGTCGAAGCAAAGGGAATTGGTATCGCTGGGGGATCAATATACAGGCTCCAATGTCTGGCACACAAGCGGGGATAAACAAGCCAGGCTTTTATCTGTACGACAGGTGAAATCTTTTACTGGGGGCGCATTTACACTGGATAAGCTCGGGACTCTAATTATCCGAGTGCGTCTGGACCGAATCGTACAGGATCAGATGCAGGAACCCGCAGAGGACTCACAGTTATTGATTTCGGATGGAAAAGAAGTAATCTATCCAACCGAATCTTCGGTAAGTGAAGCTGAGATTGAATCGGAACTGAAGCGTACCCAACCCTATGGAATTGCCATGTTTGAGCAGGGGAGACACTTTGTAGCCCGTGCCAATTCTTCCTACACAGACTGGACGTACCTGTACACCACACCTTTTGACCAGATGTTTAAAAAAATTCAGTTTGTTAAACAGTTGGTCACGGTTATTTTTATCATGATTTTTCTGGCGGCACTCATAATTGGAGCAAAGTTCTCCCGCAGTATTACCCATCCGATTGCACAGCTGATCAAAAAGATGCGTAATATCGAAAAAGGTGATCTGGATAAACTGGAGGAGGCTGCCTTAGGTAACGTTCCGATGTCTCCACAGAATGAGGTTGGGCTGCTGCATCGCACATTCAAGATGATGCTTCAGCGGATTCGTGAATTAATTGATGAGAATTATGCGAAGCAACTGGTGATTCGTGAGACTGAGCTGAAAGCGCTTCAAGCACAGATTAATCCTCATTTCCTATACAACACGCTTGAATCCATTAACTGGATGGCCAAAGTACAGAAACAACGTCAGATCTCGGAAATGGTTGAGGCGCTTGGATTCCTGCTGCGCAGCTCTGTGAATATGACGGAGAAGTGGATCACGCTGGAAAGAGAGCTGGACATTGTCCGCAGCTACGTTACAATTCAGCGCACGCGTTTTGAAGAGAGACTGGATTTTGATATGGAGATTGCGCCTGAGGTGGGTTCAGCACGAATTCCCAAGTTAACACTGCAACCGCTGGTAGAGAACGCCATACATTATGCACTCGAACCAAGCATTGACCCTTGCCGGATCCGTATTCGGGCGAGAGCAGATGGAGATAAGGTGATTATTGAAGTTGAGGACGACGGTCCGGGGATGACACCGGAATTCCTGGAACAATTACACGAAGGACGTATTCAGACAAGAGGGCAGGGCATTGGGTTATCTAACATCCAGGAACGAATCAGACTGACCTTCGGCGATGAAGGTGGAATGGTGATGAGCAGCAAGCCCGGATCAGGAACTGTAGTATCGATCAGCATACCTTGGATCAGAGAGGACGATGACGATGTACAAAGTGATGCTCGTAGATGATGAACGTGTCATTCTGGAAGGGATTTCTCAAGTGGTCGATTGGGCCGCGGCAGGTACGGAATTAGTGGGTACGGCGAGGAACGGGATCGAAGCATTGGACAAAATCGGGCAGTCGAGACCCGATATTATTATTACGGATATTTCCATGCCAGGTCTGGATGGTCTCGGTCTCATAGAGAAGGCATCCGAAGCATACCCGGGAGTACGTTTCATTATGTTATCCGGCTACAAGGAGTTCGAATATGCTCGCAGAGCGATGCAATATGGTGTGAAGCATTATTTGCTCAAACCCTGCAACGAGAATCAGATCCATGATGCGTTAACTGAACTGTTGCAGGAACATCAAGATGCTCAGGTGAAGGAACATGTTGCCGGTGAGATGAAACAGCGATTGCAGCGTGTCCTTCCGCATGTGAAGGAGCAATTTCTGCTGGAGTTCATGACCAACCGCACCTATGGGCCGGTTGATCTGGAGTATTATCAGGAGCTGTTTGATCTGGAGCTTGAACAGAACGCGGTTCGGTTACTGCTGTTCCGAATTGTGGATGAACATGATTACAGTCACTTATTTGCGATCAAAAACATTGCCAGTGACCTGCTCCCACATGTCCTGTTAAGCACAACCATTGAAGGCAAACTCCTTATCCTGCTTGCGGATTCAGTTGACCCGGCCGGACTGAAAGAAAGTATTGAAGAGGTTCGGACTGCATTTACCAGACTATATAAATTGGAAGTGACCGCTGCGCTGAGTGAAGCAGATCGAATGATTCAGTCCCGGCGGTTGTTTCGTGAGGCATTGCAGTATCTGAACCATCGCTTCTTTATCGGTGAAGGCAAGCTGATCACGAAGAATGATCTAGTTCTGGCCGGAGAATGCGACGGGGTGCATGTAGAACAGGATGCGGAGCAACTGTGTCAGTTGATCAAATCAGGTAATACCGAGGAAACAGCGGTAGAGGTGGATCGTCTGTTTGATCTATTATCGCGTCAGCAACTGGAAATTGAAGTGACTCGCTCTTACGTAGTGCAGCTGTACTCGGCGATGGTTCATGTCTGTCCACCTGAGGAGGCAACGGAATTCACCCAGCGTATGGCAGAACTGCCGCATATCGATACGTTATCTGGTTTGAAGTCTTTTATTGCAAGCAGTGCAGCCCGATTAACTTCCGGTTATTACAAAAACCATATCAGTCGTCAGTCTTCTGCCGTGGAGAAGATGATGGATATCGTGGATCGTCATTATGGAGAGGCGGATCTCTCTCTCAATGGGGTCGCGCATCAGATGTTGTATATGAATCCGGATTACCTGGGCAAGATTTTCAAAAAAGTCACAGGCGAGAATTTCTCCAACTACGTGAATCGCCTGCGCATTGAACGCGCATGTGACCATATTCGCAGAGGCGGGGATGTGAAAGTATTCGAGCTTGCTGAATTGTTCGGATTCGGCGGGAATTCGCAATATTTCAGTCAGGTGTTCAAAAAGTGGACCGGTATGACACCTACGGAATTCCGTAGGATCGGCATATAACAGTGGACTACCAATCATGTGATTCATGTCTGGGGAGGACGAACAGCGCCGAGAGGAGGCTGTTGTCCTCCTCTGTTTTTTGAACCAACAAGACGGTTTTGTGTATTCAACTCTGGTCGTACATTTGCGAAAATGACATTAACAAGTTTGTGAAAGCGTTATCAGTAACGAAGGGATAACTCGTTCACACAACCATATCAACATAAAAGGGGAGATTGACATGGTGAAAAAGGCAATATTCCTGATGATGGCTGCTTTGCTCGTGTTTACAGCGGCATGTAGCTCAGGTGGAGGAACTGAAGGAGCATCTGGAGATGACTCAGTTACCCTGCGGATCGCTTGGTGGGGCTCGGATGCAAGGCATGAATATACACAGAAGGTCATCGACCTGTACAAAACGAAAAACCCGAATGTCAAAATCGACGTGGAATATGCTTCATTTGATGACTACTGGAAAAAGCTCGCGCCACAAGCAGCTGCAAATCAGTTGCCTGACATCGTTCAGATGGATATTTCCTACATCAGCCAATATGCACAGAATGGTCAGCTTGAGGATCTTGCTCCATATCTGGGCAATCAGATCAAAGTGGACGATGTGTCCGAGAACGTTATTAGCACAGGTGTAATTAACGGCAAACAATATGGGGTACCTGCCGGTGTTAACGTTCTGGGCTTCCAATATGACCCTGCTTTGCTTCAAAAAGCGGGAGCGGAAGCTATGCCTGAAAATATGACATGGGAATCATACGAAGCACTGGGTAAACAAGCCGCAGAGAAAGGCCTGTATTTGGATGGAGGGGTAGCTCCTGATATCTTCTTCCATTACTTCCTGCGTACCAAAGGACATTCGCTTTACAATGCAGAAGGAACTGGCCTTGGTTATGATGATGACCAATTGTTTGTGGAGTTCTTCGGACTTATGCGCCGCATGATCGAGCAAGGTGCAGCACCTACGCCGGATGTAGCCAACCAAACCAAAGGCATTATTGAGGAATCAGACCTCGTGAAGGAAAAAGGAATCGGCGTATGGCAATGGTCCAACCAGTTCGTAGCCTTGCAACAGGTAGCGAACCGTCCACTCGAAATCGCTCCAATGCCAGGACCGGATATGGAAAAAGGACTATATATGCAACCAAGTATGTATTGGGGTGTAACGTCCAACTCCAAAGTGAAGGAAGAAGCGGCTAAATTCATTGATTTCTGGGTGAATGACGTGGAAGCCAACAAACTGATCAAAGGTGAGCGCGGTGTGCCAATTTCAGGAGCAATCAAAGAAGCTATCGCACCTGAACTGAGTGACGCAACAAAACAGGTCTTTGAATTCGTAGCAGCCATGGAGCCTAAGGCTTCACCAATGAGTTCTCCGCCACCGGTTGGTTCACCTGAAGTAATCTCTGCTCTGGCAGATGTGGTTGAAGAGTTGAACTTTGGCAAAATTACACCTGAACAAGCAGCAGAAACATTCCGCAAGAACGCCGAATCTGTACTTGCGAACAATAAATAACAGTTGAATGATGGCTTGCTCGTCCCACCTCAGGGATGGTCGGGAATGGGGCTACTCGCGAATGCGAGGGCCTTTCCCCGTCCAGATGACCGAAGCCAGGATGAGGGAGCAAGCTGATCCATGAAGGAGGTTCGTTCCATTGAGGCAGTATTCGTCGTTACGTAGAAACTTAACTGGATATGCGTTCATAAGCCCGTTTATTATTGGATTCCTGGGCTTCACACTCATCCCCATGTTTGTGTCCTTATATATGTCGTTCACGAGTTATAACTTGTTCACTTCTCCGCGGTGGATTGGGCTTGATAACTACACCAAAATGTTTTTTGATGACCCGAAATATTGGAACTCGGTCAAAGTGACGTTTCTGTATGTATTCATTGGGGTACCGTTAAGGTTGATCTTTGCCCTCTTCGTAGCGATGGTCCTAAACACTGGCTCTCGTATGATTGGAACGTACCGGACGCTGTATTACCTGCCATCCATTATCGGTGGTAGCGTGGCTGTATCCATCATGTGGCGTAACCTCTTCAGTAATGAAGGTGTTATCAACAGTGCTCTAACGGCAATTGGGATCGGGCCTATCAGCTGGTTTGGTGACCCGAATGCGTCCCTCGTTATGCTTATCTCACTGTCTGTGTGGCAGTTCGGTTCGTCCATGCTGATCTTCCTGGCTGGTCTCAAAAATATCCCTACTGAGATGTACGAGGCAGCAGGTGTGGATGGCGCGAATCCTATACGGAAATTTTTCAGCATCACCTTGCCACTGCTTAGCCCAATCGTCCTGTTCAATATGATTATGCAGACGATTGGAGCATTCATGACGTTTGTACCTGCCTACATTATCTCCAAAGGAGAGGGCGGTCCAATGGATGGTACGATGTTGTACTCTCTGTATCTGTTCCGTCAGGCATTTATGTTTAACAACATGGGTTATGCTTCGGCCATGGCCTGGATCATGCTCATCATGATCGGTATACTCACGGTAGCTGTATTCCTGACATCCAAGTACTGGGTGTTCTACGAATCTGAAGGAGGGAAGTAACGATGGTTTGGAGAAATGTGAAATGGCCCATTTATCACCTGTTCGTTGCAGCTCTTGCCCTCCTGATGCTCTATCCCGTCCTATGGATGCTATTCAGTTCATTCAAGGAAAGCCGTACGATTTTCGTCACAGCGGATACCCTGTTTCCTGCGGAGTGGATCTGGAGCAACTATGTGGATGGCTGGAAAGGCACAGCTGGAAGACCGTTTATGGATTACATCACCAACTCACTTGTAATCGTGGTTATTTCCACGATCGGTGCCGTAATATCATCATCGCTGATCGCTTTTGGTTTTGCCAGACTGAATTTCAAGGGACGCACGTTCTGGTTCTCCTTGATGATGTTAACACTGATGCTGCCACATGACGTGGTATTGGTTCCTCAGTACATCATTTTCACGAAGCTCGGCTGGCTGAACACTATCTTGCCAATCGTTGTCCCTACATTCTTCGGAATGCCATTCTTCATCTTCCTGATGGTACAGTTCATTCGAACGATTCCGAAGGAGCTGGATGAGGCTGCAACCATCGATGGATGTAATAAGTTCAGACTGTATATCCAGATTATTATGCCGCTGATCAAGTCTTCTCTGGCGACTGCAGCCATCTTCTCCTTCTACTGGAGATGGGAGGATCTGCTCGGTCCGGTATTGTACCTGAACTCGCCTGATAAATACACCGTGTCGATGGCGCTGAAAATGTTCCTCGATAGCGAATCTGCTTCCAACTGGGGCGCAATGTTCGCCATGTCCATCGTCAGTCTGGTTCCGGTTGTAGCTGTGTTCTTCATCTTCCAAAAACAAATTGTTCAAGGGATGAGCACCAGCGGATTGAAAGGATAAGCCAGATTACTGTATCTTCGTATCTTCGCCCGAATGAACGTTTACGAAAGTTAACCAAGGAGGTTATCGCTTTTGAATAAAGCTCAGGGTAGTCAGGCCGTTGCCATGGAGGCAGCGGCAGAGGGCCAGGCAGTTTCCGTGACCAGCTGGAAGTTTAACTTTGGACCGGACTTGGGAAGAGTAGATGAGACAGGGGATTATCTGAAAGTAACTGCAACAACCGCATATGAGGAACGCGGAGGATACGGATTCGAGGCAGGATCTCTGGTGTATGAGAAACAACGCATTCGTGATGACGATGTGCCGGATCCCACGAAACAACATCATAATAATTCGGGGCAGACAACCATGTCTGCCCGATTGCGTTCAGGCTTCTGTATTCCGCTCAAAGCATCGTTCATCGTGGATGTTCCCGACGGAACCTACCAAGTATTACTTGTTGCAGGGGATGAATTGGCTGAGACAGTGACCCGCGTGAAAGCTGGTGAAGGCAGGCTTGTACTGCCAACCATTCGCACACTTCCCGGACAATACGCAGAGGTTAGATTCTCGGTTGTTGTTAGCGGCGGCAGACTTCGTCTGTCATTCTCCGGTCCTGCACCGAGAATTAATACTTTGGAGATTACTCTTGCGAATCAGACCATGACCGTATTTCTTGCCGGGGATTCAACCGTAACGGATCAGCCGGAAAGTGGATATCCGTATTGCGGCTGGGGCCAGTTATTGCCAGCACAGTTCAAACATGATGTGGCAGTAGATAATCACGCCCAGTCAGGCCGCAGTTCCCGCAGTTTTATTAATGAAGGCAGATTAAGCGCCATTCTGGAGCGAATCAAGCCCGAAGATTTTCTGTTTATTCAATTTGGACATAACGATGAGAAGCCGGACCCTGAACGTGGTACGGACCCATTCACAACATATAAGGAATATTTGAAAAAGTATATCGACGCTGCATGCGAAGCCAAGGCTCGTCCGGTGCTCATCACTCCGGTGCATCGTCGCTATTTTGCGGATGATGGCACATTGACCGATACCCACGGCGATTATATCATCGCAGTGCGTGAGTTGGCCGAAGAGGAAGATGTTCCGCTGATTGATCTGGCTGAGCGCAGCCGTCTTCTGTTCGAGCAGGCGGGCGTTGAAGGCACTAAGGACGACTTTATGTGGGTGCTGCCAGGCGAGTATGTGAACTTCCCCTCAGGCGTGGAGGATAACACGCATTTTCAGGAACGCGGTGCCCGCCGCCTTGCCCAGCAGGTGGCAGAAGCCATCCGCGAGTTGCAATTGCAACCGTTGCAGATGTATCTGCGGTAATCAGTATCAGTATCAGTAGAGGATCTAATTCTATTGTTCTAGGGGATAAGTTCCCGCAGGATTTTAAGTCCTGTGCGTCTGTATTTAAGCGAAGCGAGTTAAACGAAGTAACGAGCCAGCAAAGTTGCCCAGCGAAAGAGCGAAGGCAATAATCTTTAAAAAAACAGGCGAGCGTAGCAGCGAAGAAGGGCGGAATCGGGTAGAGGGAGCGAAGCGTCCGCCTTTGGAGCGGGATTTCCCCTGCTGAGGGGGAATTGAATAGAAATCCCGAGCCAACAGCGGCCCACGGCCCGATCCGCCCGCCAAAGCGGCCGCCCAGCGAGCCCACGGGTTTTAAGCGTTGCCCCCGCGAATGAGCCGAAGAAATCCCGAGCCAACAGCGGCCCACAGCCCGATCCGCCCGCCGAAGCGTCTGCCCCGCGAGCCCGCAGATTTTTAACTTAATATTGCACTCGCAAAAAAAAGGAGGATGTATTTCAATGACACCTGACCAGACAGAATCAGGCACATCTGCAAGTAAGAATGTTTCAGTAGCTACAGGTCACACCTACTGGGTCATTCCGGATGGTTACATTCCCCCGGAGAGCCGGGGCACATTGGAGAGTCATGAGAGTATCTGTGTACTGAACACCAGTGCCACGGATGCTGAACTGCATCTCACGATTTACTTTGAAGACAGAGATCCACTCGAAGGTATTGCCGCCGAAGTGCCAGCAAGAAGGACGAAGCATATTCGCACTGCATCGCTACGATCTGGGGAGCAGTCTATTCCGCCGGGCGTGCCTTATGCGATTACGGTTTCGAGCAATATCCCCGTTATCGTCCAGTACAGTCGTTTGGACACGACCCAGCCTGAATTGGCTTTGATGAGTGTCATGGCGTATCCATTAGGATAACTTCCCCAATCGACAGCATAGTTGGAGATGGTAAGAAGCCCCGTAAACCTTGCATCCAATGCAGGCACGGGGCTTCTTTTTCTTCATTTATTCGCTGTATTTATACGTGCTCGCATTAAGGATATCCACGTGAACCTCCACTTTTCCAAGCTTAAAACGTTGGAGTGGATCCGCCCGATTGTATACTTCCTGTTTCCATAAGGGAAGGTTGTGGCGATATAAGTGTTCCACAAGACCGTATGAATCAATCTTGTGTGACTTGGTTTTTTCGAACGTATCTCGGATTTGGGATTCGATCTGTTTTTCGGCTTCTTGTTCCATGGCATGAGGCGTGCGTGGGGCTCCATGGTCTTCGGTGATGGAACTTTTGACCGAGGTAACCAGATCAAATGTGACGCCATCTCCTTGTTTCCTTGCCTTGATTCTAGTCTTGGGATCACGAAGCATCAGGGTTAAATCAGGAGTCTTTCGATCATTCCCATATACGTATAGTGGGTACTGATGTACGCGCTCATAATTTACGTATCGTGTACCGTCTGCGTCTGCTCCTGCAACTCTACCCTGACTTGTGCCTTTGGAAATAACATAAAATCCATCCATTCTAACAAGGGGGGGAGTTTTATCCCCGTTGAACCAAGTCTCGTTCCTCGTTGACACCGAGGGTAAAAGAACGACAGAAGCGGGCTCCCGTAGTCCATCAAGAAGCTGATGGAGCCGGATAGGTTCGTAACCGGAATGCTGTTTGTATAGCCTCATGGGCTCAAATAACTCAATGGTCTGGGCGGATTGGTTCAGCAGCGCAGAAGGGGAGAGCACGTCCGGAATGTTATGTTCTGTCGCGTAAATCCAAGGTGTATATCTCAGTTGACCTGAATGTAGCAACGTGTTAAATATATCCTCCAGCTTCCCGTCGAGAGCATTTTTCGATAAAACAATGGCTTTAACATGAGTCCAGAGCGTTTGCTGCTGTGACGTTTCATACAAGTCGTTAATAGCCATGCTCAGTGTTGTACCTTCGCCCCGTCCAATCCAGATATCCCTTGTCTCCCGGGAAGTTGGTGTTTCCTGTTTTGCAATACTGGAGAAGTCAATCAGTTGGGCATACGTAATATACTGGTTGTCCACATAGTCTATTCCTATTGCCGTGATGAAGTTAATACTTTGCACCTCTTTGGAATCCCAGCACCCCGTTAGCAGGATCAAACAGCTTATAAGAAGCCCACTTATGGATACCCATCTTTTCACGGACGTTTCCTCCGGCGGGTGGAATCCTGGGTATGAAGTGCTGCTGGACGTTTGGTTCTTTTCATAGAAGGTGGCATGGATACGGCCTGAGTGAAGTCTCCGGGAATGTAGGGAGATACGGGTGACAGATAGGATACGCCATAACACTCCAACGATACGAGGTGCACCAAAAGAGCGAACAGTCCGATCATAAATCCAAATAATCCAAGGATCGAAGACATAATGAGCATTCCGATACGAATGTGTGCAGTAGCCCCGCTCAGCACGGTGTTCACGAGTATATAGCTGGAGATGACCGAGATCGCTACCGTGACTATGATGGTGGGAGACGTAATCCCGGCACGAATGGCTGCATCCCCGATGATAAGTCCACCGACCACACTGACGGTCTGGCCCAATGCACGTGGTAACCTGCGACCGGCTTCGTTAAATAGCTCAAACATAAAAATCATTAGAAATGCTTCCAGCGTCACCGGCATGGGCAGGCCCATCCGAGTACCGGCAATCGTAGCCAAGAGAGGTAACGGAATCTGTTCCACATTAAAACTGGTCAGGCCGATGTAGAAGGCTGGGAAGAAACAGGCAATCAGCAGACCGGAAATACGCAAAATCCGTTCGAAGGTAACGATGAAAAAGGGTGTACTTTCGTCCTCCGGAGACTTCAACTGATTGAAAAGTGTAGTTGGGGCGATGACCGCTACAGGAGAACCATCGATGAGAACGGCAAAACGTCCATTTAACAAGGAATCAACGACAAAATCAGGACGTTCGGTATTATCTGTGAGCGGAAAGATACTTCTAATTCCTCCCATGACAGCTCTTTCCATGATCGATGTACCCAGAATGCCATCAATCTCAATCTGATCCAGATTGTGCCGAGCTTCTTTCAGAATGTCTGGATTGATAATATCTTTTACATATAGAAGCCCGATGGATGTCTGGGTACGACCGCCTTTGACATATTTCTCATAACACATCGAAGAGGTTTTCATTCGTTTGCGTATAAGGGCCACGTTGGTATTGAGTTCTTCGGTGAATCCATCGCGCGGGCCTTTAACTGATGTTTCAATAGCTGATTCTTCTGGACTGCGTCCCGGGATATCAGCGATATCCAGACTGCAGGACTGAACGCCATTGCCGAAAATGATCAGTAGTTGTCCACTAAAAATCAACAGATTAAGTTTCTTGGAATCAGTGAGATCCTCAATCGGATTTAAGGTTAATCCCAATTCCTTGGGATATGATTCTTCAATGATCAGGGAGTGTTGTTCCAGACGGGGAATAATAAATTGGTTGATTTGTTTGCCGTCGACCAGTCCTTCGCAATAGAGCAAAATGACTGGCTGATCGGATTCATCTTTGACAGGAAAGGTCTGAATAACAACATCCGCACATGGATTGAACTGCTCTTTCAAAGAGGCAAGCAGTGTTTCATGGGACGTGGTGTCAATCGCTTGATGCTCCATGATGTTTCCTCCTCTGGTGGCGTGAATGGATAAATGCAACCGTCGTCGCGATAATCGCAAGTCCGCTCAGATATACGAGATTGAACGGAAATATGTATTCGACCAGAAGCTTTTCGAAGGTCATATCATCCAGAGGATACAACATGGTTAGAATAAAGAAGACACCTAACGAGATACAACTGATAAGCCTTCTGGTAGAGCTCTTAATATTCCATATTTCTACTACAATATACATGGCGAGACTAATTCGGGTGAACGAGCCTGCGAGCCATTGGTAGATGGAAAAGAAGTCGGTTTGAGCGATGTATTTGCCCAAGGAGGCAATTCGCCATTCTTCAAAGGCGGGATATCGCATTTTCGCAGCCTCAAAAGGATCGAATTCTACAATCGCCCCGATGAGTGGGCCGACAGTCAGTCCCACAAGAATGAGTGCGAGCATCAGATACTGCCATACACGTATACGATTGGTGAGATGAGGCTGGATATACCAGATGAACAGCAGTTCAAACATGCCTGCAAGACTGTAAATCATGCCATTCAACACCGGATGCCAGCCATGTTCTAACACAGGCAGGAGACGACTGTAATCCTTGTATTGAGTGTTCACAATGGCAACATAGAAGCCCAGCAGTACCACCAGTGGAAGGATCAATCCTGCCGTAAATGCCAGTGAGCGGATGCCTTTATATGCCCCATAGGCACAGAGAGACATGAGGGCAATACTGGTTACCAGAATTGGCGTTTCTGTCAGGTAATTTGTTTTGGCCCAAGTCGTGGTTTCGTGCAGGGTGAAATAGATTGCGCTCAGAAAAAAGAGACTGTTCCCAACTCGAAATAACATGCCAATAGGCTTGCCGAGACGGGATGTTAACCACTCATGCAGGGTTTGATGCTGGAGGAAACGAGAGACATAGGCGAGCATTAGCGCAAATATTAGAAATGGTCCGGCTGATAGCAGGACGGAAATCCAAGAATCCCTTTTGGCCGCAGCCAAAAGGGCAGGAATAATCAGAACATGGCTGATCAAGCCAACGGACAACATGATCAACATCATAGCTTGTAAAAAAGAAGGTTGTGTTCGTTTCATGCTGAGGGGTCCCCTTTTCCCAATAGACTGTCCTCAGCAGTGTTAACGGGATTGGAGTGCTTCATACTGTCAGTCGAAATAACGAATACCCATTGCTTCTCTTTTACCTTTAGCATCGTTTCCCGAGCCGCTCTCCAGTCAAAATGCGGGGTTTGGGGAGGATGGGAGCGAATAACTCGTTGAACCGGCGAACCAACTTCCGTGCTGCCTCAATATGGGAAATCTTACTTGATCCCGGTGACCGGCCTGTGTTTGCGACCGCTCATATTGGTGCCAAGCACACCGGCGATAATCAACAATGCACCAATATAGTGATAGCTACCCACTGGTTCATGCAATATCCATGCACCTCCTACGATGGAGATGAGCGTGGACAGATTGCTGAATACACTCATTTGCGAAGCCTCCAGATGAGTAAGGGCATAGCTCGCGAGCAGGGTAGAGATCATGGTGGAGAGAATTGCCAGATAAGCAAGTGCACCCAGATAGGATGTATCTCCAAGCGGTTTAATGTAGTCCATCATGGAACCGCTGGACGCATGCCGGATCAGGGAAGCGGCGTTAAATACAATACAGCCAACCATCAGTGTGACCCAGGTTAATTCCATTGGTTTATACTTCTGGGTTAATGGTCTTGCAAGCACACCATAACCTGCAAAACAGACCGTGGATAGCAGCAATAATGCAATGCCCTTCAGGTTACTCATAGATACGCCGCTTCCTTGCATCATGAAAATAAAGACCACTCCAGCGACAGACAGTAGCAGGAACAGCTTCTGCATCGTGGATGTACGTTCCTTCAGGAAAACTGAAGCGAGAACGAGTGTGAATACAGGGGCCATAGCCTGAATAATTCCGGCTTCCGATGAGTTGGAAGAGACAAGTCCAAAGGCTTGAAAGGCAAAAAATAAGACGGGAGATAAAAGCCCTAGTGGAATGATGCGCCACAGATCACGAAGGCTCAGTCGGATTTTGATCCAGCCAAAAATGACAGGAATGCTGACAACGATCAGCGACAGAGCGAATCGGTGGGCAAGCACATCAATTGGATGTGCAACAGTGACGGTCATTTTAACAAATAAAAAAGATAGACCGATAATAGCTGCGTACAATACAGCTGCGATATAAGCGTATCCCCGAGTGTGTGTTGTGTTCATAAATGCTCCTCCAATACAGTAGTCATAGTGCTTTATCTTTCATTATCCTGAATTATGTCAGGTTCGAGGCACGTCCTGGCCTTATTCAATATACTGCCGGGTGCATCGTGCTACAATAGATAAAAGGTTGAACTGTATCGGTACAGTTGTTGGAGAGGGATGGGTGCATTGAGAAAATACGAAGTGATTGCCGAAGCGTTAAAGCAATGGATTCAGGAACAGATGCAGCAGCAGGATCGTCGCCAGTGGGCGGATAAGGGCATTCGACTGCCAGCAGTTCGAGTTATAGCAGAACAATATCAATGCAGTGTAAGTACAGCGATTCGAGCATATGAGTGGCTGGAACAGCGGCATTTGGTGTACGCCATACCTCAATCCGGTTATTATGCTGTACAGAACGGGACAGGTGCTCAGGACATGGACTGGCAGGGAGCGTTGGACTTTGCTTCAGCTGCTCCCGATCCAAGGGTGTTCCCTTATGCAGACTTTCGTCACTGTGTGGATCAGGCGATGGAGAAGAAGCAGGCAGAGTTATTTATGTATGGCACGGATCAGGGATTACCTTCGCTAATTCTGCTGTTGCAGAAGCAGTTTTCGGATTATCAGGTGTTTGCGAGAACAGAGCAGTTCTTTATCACGTCAGGTGTGCAACAGGCACTGGCTGTACTTGCATTGATGCCTTTTCCCAATGGAAAGAGAAAAGTACTGCTTGAACTACCGACCTATCATAATATGCCCTCGCTACTGAGTGGATTAAATGTGCCGATTGCCGGTGTGAGACGTGCCCTGGATGGGCTGGACTGGGCATCGCTTGAACGTCAGTTCGCTGAGGAAGATATCAAGTTTTTCTATGTCATGCCGCGCTTTCACAATCCGATTGGCACATCTTTGACTGTTGCTGAGAAAAAGAAACTGATCCGGCTTGCACAGCGGTACGATGTCTATCTGGTGGAGGACGATTATCTGGCTGATCTGGAGGACAATACGAAACAAGACCCGCTATGGTCATATGATACGGAAGGCCGGGTCATTTATCTGAAGAGTTACTCCAAAATTTTGTTTCCAGGCTTGCGCATTGGTGTAGCTGTTCTGCCCTCACCTCTAATTGAATCGTTTGGTGCATACAAAAAAATGCTCGATATCGACACTTCCGTCCTGTCTCAAGCTGCGCTGGAGATCTATGTCCACAGCGGAATGTTTGCTCATCACAGGAAAGTGATTCGTAACCGCTATGCTGCCCGGATGAACACAGTACATGAGCAACTGGACACATATCCAGAATTTGCTCCGTTTATGGACGCTCCTCGAACAGGAGGGGAGCATACCGTATTGCCTTTAGCGGGTGATATCCCACTTCGTGTTCTGCTGTCCCGGCTTCAAAAGCGTGGTGTCATCGTTGATACAACAGAACGGTATTATCCGGAGGGAACATATCAGGTGCATGAGGATCAAATGCTGCGATTGAACATCTCCAATGTGCCGAAGCAGAGAATCGAAGAAGGGATGCAGGTGATCCGGGAGGAAATTTTGAAACTTCAGATCAGGCAGAAATAACGTGAAGAATCGGAGTGTTGTCCGTATATAACAAAAGGCGTCCACACAAGTTGATCACTTGTTGGACGCCTTTTCCATGAATTGTTTTCCACCGACCATACAGCTTGTACGCTATATTGTAGATGGAAATAATCCGTTTTATTCCTGAGCCATCGCCTTGAAGGAAGCTTCTGCGGCTTCCAATGTAGCCTGAACATCCTCGTCTGTATGAGCCGTGGTTAGGAACCAAGCCTCATATTTGGATGGAGCCAAGTTAATGCCACGGTTCAGCATGTGACGGAAGAAGGAAGCGAACAGCTCTCCATCCGTGTCTTGAGCATGATCGTAGTTCGTAACCGGATGGTCACAGAAATGGGTGGAGAATGCACCACGAATCCGGTTGATTGTCAGTGCAATCCCATGACGGTCAGCAGAAGCTTGCAGACCTGCTGTCAGGTCGATAGCAAGGCGTTCCATCTCTTCGTATACACCTGCGCCTTGCAGGACCTCCAGACATGCGATACCAGCCGAGATGGATGCAGGGTTACCAGCCATCGTTCCTGCTTGATAAGCAGGGCCGAGTGGAGCAACCTGCTCCATAACATGTTTGCGTCCGCCGTAAGCACCGATTGGCAGGCCGCCACCAATAATTTTACCAAGAGCCGTCAGATCGGGTTCAATCTCCGCATGATTATCGAGTCCGGCATACGTCTGTGTAGAACCGTAATGGAAACGGAAAGCCGTAATAACCTCGTCATAGATAACCAGTGAGCCGTTGGCGCGTGTCATGGCACAGAGACCTTCCAGGAAGCCAGGCTCCGGCATAACCATACCGAAGTTCCCAACGATCGGTTCAACCATGACTGCGGCAACATCATCACCCCAGCGCTCCAAAGCTTCCTTCAGGGCTTCCAGATCATTGTAGGGCACAGTAATGACTTCTTGTGCAATACTGGCTGGAACTCCCGCACTGTCAGGAATTCCGAGCGTGGACGGCCCAGAACCCGCAGCCACAAGCACCAGATCCGAGTGACCGTGGTAACATCCGGCGAATTTTACGATCTTGTTGCGTTTGGTGTAGGCACGGGCTACGCGAATCGTGGTCATAACCGCCTCTGTACCGGAGTTTACAAAACGCACTTTATCCATGGAAGGAATGGCTTCTTTCAGCATTTTGGCGAGCTTGATCTCAAGCTCTGTTGGGGTACCGTACAGCACGCCATTTGCTGCAGCTTCCGTAATTGCCTGCGTAATATGAGGGTGAGCATGTCCTGTAACAATCGGACCGTAAGCGGCCAGATAATCAATATAACGGTTGTCATCGACATCCCAGAAGTGGGCGCCTTGGGCTTTTTTCATAAATACAGGTGCACCGCCACCAACGGCTTTGAACGAGCGTGATGGGCTGTTAACACCTCCTACAATATGTTCAAGTGCTTCTGCGTATAGAAGTTCGGAACGGGAACGTGATGTATTCATAAGATAACTTCCTTTCGTAATGCAAAATATGATAAAGGTACAAGCTACAGAAAGATATGATGATTTTCTCATAATAGTATAGCCGGGCACAACGAGAGGGCAGCGTAATGGCTGCCCTCTGCATGTTTAGATTACTGAGCCGGTTGCTCTGACTTTTGATCGTCACCACTGGCTGTTTTATCTTCGGTGCTGGTTGTACTATCATCCGTTGTAGCAGGCGGGTGAATAATATCCTGAATATGCTGCTTCAATTTCTCTTCATTGGTAACCGTCAATACTTGCGCACCGCCTGCTGTACGTTCTTCTTTCAGCAGGTTCATTGGCGGGATCTGCTCACTGCCATTCATGCTGCTCTGGTAACCGAGGCCACCCAGTTTCCACATATCGGAGAGTGTCAGATTCGTATCCACATAAGGATTAACCTGTTCCAGAATGGAAGGCAGCTTGGCAATGGTTGTTGTTGACTGCATTTTTGCCGTCACAGCTTTCAGCAACTCACGCTGACGCTCGGAACGAGCGAAATCCGACATCGCATCATGGCGGAAACGAACGTACATGAGGGCTGTTTCGCCATCCAGATGCTGATACCCTTTTTTGAGATCAATATCGTATTCGTTATTGTCTGCTTTACTTGTATAGTGCATGTCTTTCTCCACATCAAAATCAACACCGCCAACGGCATCCACCAATTTGATGAATCCCTGGAAATCCGTATACACATAATATTGTACAGGAATGCCGAGCAGGTCGCCGGCAGCTTGCATCGCTGCATTAGGACCATGGGTGATGGCAGTGTTGATCCGTTCCTTGCCATATCCGTCAATATTGACGTAAGTGTCGCGCAGAATGGAGAACAGATTGATTTTTTTGGTAAGTGGGTCGAGCGATACAACCATCATGCTGTCGGAGCGGGGAACTTCACCTTTTTTCAATCCGCGCGCATCGACACCCATAACGAGAATATTTACCGTTTCTGTGCCTTCCCATTTTGGAGGGTCAGGAGTATTTACTTTCTCCACATTCTCGATACCTGCGAATGGTGATTCGTCGCCGTCTTTTGCCAAACCGTCCAACTGATTGAGAATAGAACCGAAATAATATGCCGCTGCTCCTCCGATAATTAACACGAAGGCGGCAAGAGAAATCCATATGGTTCTCTTCGTCTTTCTGGTCATGCTAGCTCTCCTTTGTATTTGAGATGAAATAAAAAAACGAGTTCGAGTATTCAAGTAAGATCTAGTCGAAGCTTTCCGTACACGTCTTTTCCCAACATAAGGGCAGGACGCGGCTCCAGACTATTTTAAAGCTTGCTGAATTTTGACTGATACCATTATAATTTCTTTTTGGGCTACAAGCAATTTCAACAAAATCCAAGTGAGGTATAATCATGCTGGCGATTGATGTCAAAGATTTGCGCAAGTCGTTTAGCGTCCAGAAAAGCCGAGGTGGGCTGAAGGGCGCATTCCAAGACCTGTTTGCACGTCAATACCAAGAGGTATTGGCTGTAAATGATATTTCATTTCAGATTCCGCAGGGCGAAATATGCGGATATATTGGGGAGAACGGTGCCGGTAAATCAACAACGATCAAGATGTTGACCGGCATTTTGGTGCCTACTTCAGGGCAAATATCGGTTGGTGGATATGTTCCGTATCAGGAACGTGAGAAGTTTGTACAGAATATTGGTGTTGTTTTTGGTCAGCGCAGTCAATTGTGGTGGGATATTGGCGTTATCGAATCCTTCCATTTATTGCGCAAAGTATATCGTGTAGGAGAGGTCGATTTCCGTAAACGGCTGGATGAACTGGTTGAGCGATTGCAGCTTCAGGACCTGTTAAGTCGTCCTGTACGGAAGCTCAGTCTTGGTCAGCGTATGCGCTGCGAGTTAGTGGCAGCCTTGTTGCATAATCCGAGTATTGTTTTCCTGGACGAGCCAACTATTGGTTTGGATATTGTGGTAAAGTCGGAAATTCGGGATTTCCTGAAAGACATGAACAAGGAGCATGGAACGACCATTCTGCTCACCACCCACGATTTGCAGGACATTGAAGCCCTGTGTTCCCGGGTTATCATGCTTGATGCAGGCAACATCATTTATGATGGAGGTCTGGATCATCTCAAGTCCCAGTGGGGTAAGGAGCGCGAGATCCGCTTCAAGTTTGGTTCAGCTCACAACATCAGTCAGATGCAGGAATGGACTGCTGCGTTGCCTGTACGTTGGACGGTTGAGAATGAATTGTCCGCATCCGTATGGATTCCGCTGGAACTGAATGTTTCGGATGTACTCGGACGTGTCGTTGGACAAGCCGATATTACCGATATTCAGATTATTGAGATCAACACGGATGAGATTGTGCGCAGTATTTACCAATCCGGTTCCGCCGAGCGTCCCGAGATTGTGGGAGCAGGGAAAGAAGCGGTGGGTGTATCCTGAGATGAATAGTGCATTTATTGATTTTATGCGCATCCGTTTTCTAACGATGCTGGCATACCGGGTGAATTATTACTCCGGCATTTTGATATATACGCTGAATATCGGCGTGTATTACTTTACCTGGCAAGCCATTTACGGTAGCAGTGGTGAACTCGGCGGCTTCACGGCAGCGCAGATGACCACTTACATCGCTGTATCCTGGATGGCACGTGCCTTTTACTTTAACAACCTGGACCGGGAGATTGCCGCAGATATACGGGATGGCTCCATTGCAATTCAATTCATCAGGCCGATCAATTACGTTATGGTCAAAATGATGCAGGGTCTGGGCGAAGGTATCTTCCGCTTCTTGCTCCTCATGATTCCGGGGATGCTCATTGCCATTCTGCTGTTCCCGGTTGAATTGCCTACGGCGCCATCCGCGTGGATTGGCTTTCTCGTCATGCTGTTCTTCAGTTTCCTCATTAATTCCCAGATTAATGTGATAACCGGACTGGCGGCATTTTTTGTAGAAAACAATGAAGGCATGATGCGTATGAAACGCGTCGTGGTTGATTTGTTCTCCGGTCTAATCATCCCGATCAGCCTGTATCCAGGCTGGATGTCCGCGGTGATGAAAGTATTGCCTTTTCAGGCCATTACGTATCTGCCCGGTTCCGTGTTCACTGGAAGAGTGGAAGGTACCGCCATCTGGAGTGTACTCGGTATTCAGGTGTTCTGGTTTGCCGTACTGCTGCTTCCGATGGTATTGATCTGGCGTAAGGCGCGCAAGCGTCTGTTCGTGCAAGGGGGATAACAGATATGTACTATATGGGTCTGATCTGGGAATATTTGAAAAATTACATGAAAACACGACTCACGTACCGTGCTGATTTCTGGGTGGAGATCCTATCTGATCTGCTGTTCCAGGCAACCAACCTGATCTTTATCTTTGTGGTCTTCCGTCATACGGATAACCTGGGCGGCTGGAGTGAGAGTGAAGTACTCTTTGTTTATGGATATTTTATGGTGCCCTATGGCATCTTCAGTTGTTTTATCAATCTGTGGGGATTCAGTGAGCGGTACATCGTCAAAGGTGAGATGGATCGGATCCTGACACGCCCTGCACATAACCTGTTCCAGATCTTGCTTGAAAATGTAGACCCGCCTGCACTCGTGGGCTCGTTTATCGGCTTGATTATCATGATCTTCAGCGGAGCAGAGATGGGCTTGATGCTGGAATGGTGGCATATCCCTGCATTGATTATTTTGGCACTCAGCTCAGTCATGATCTATGCCGGCATTTATACCACCTTGACTTCACTATCCTTTTATTCGGACGCGCCGACAGGTATTTTGCCATTGATGTATAACATTCAAGGGTATGGGCGTTACCCGGTAACGATCTATAACCGTGCCATTCAGGTGCTGCTAACCTGGATCATTCCGTTTGCCTTTGTGGGGATCTATCCGGCAGCACTGTTCCTGGAAAGGTCCGAGATGCATCGCATGGCGCTGCTTACACCTGTGATGGGATTGGTGTTTGGCTCCATGGGCTTGCTACTGTGGAATTATGGCGTGAAGCGGTATCGCGGAGCAGGTTCATAATAACGCCCTATAACAATTCATGGGGGAGATTAGGGAGGAACTGACATGACGTTAAATGTAGGCGAATTGGCACCGGATTTTGAACTTCCGTCCAGTACGGGAGAATCGGTAAAGCTTTCGGCTTACCGCGGACAGCGGGTATTGCTTTATTTTTACCCCAAGGATATGACTTCGTCCTGTACGCAACAAGCTTGTGATTTTCGGGATCGACATGCTGAATTTGAAGGGCTGAACACGGTCATTCTCGGAATCAGCACCGATCCGATGAAACGACATGACAAGTTTATCGCCAAATACGGACTGCCGTTCACCTTGTTATCGGATGAAGAGCACGTTGTAGCCGAGCAATACGGTGTATGGCAGCTGAAGAAAATGTATGGCAAGGAGTACATGGGTATGGTTCGCTCCACTTTTCTAATTGATGAAGAGGGGAAATTGATCAAGGACTGGTCCAAAGTTCGGGTCAAAGGACATATCGAGGCTGCGCTTGAGGCTTTGAAGACATTGTAATAAATGATTTAGACATGTGTGAATAAATACATCCTAACCGTTTCATCATTAAAGGCTGTGCTTCGCGGAATTTCCGTGAACACAGCCTTTTTAGGTTGGCAAGCGCTTATGATTGGTTGAATTATTCTTGCTCTTGCCAGAACGAAGCCGATGCACGAGCAGTAGGAATAGCGGAATAATAAAGCTTACCGTGATATCCCAATCCACCCAAGCGGGCATAATCGTATTGGTGTAGAAAATGACATTGGGAGAAATCAGTACAGCTAAAGCGAATAATAACATGGCTGATGGCAGGATGAGAGGTTTATATGTCTTTAATCGAAATAGCTGAGCTGTTCCAACGACAAAGGAGAACATATACAGCAGGCTTTTAAAATAGGTAGCAATTAACCAAGCGGTCGCCATGAACGCCTCAATTCGCTCGAAAAAGTTGCCGATATTAATTTTCTGGGACAGGGTATAGGAGATGTAGATGTCATGCTGGGTCAGAAAGGGGCCAAATATCATCAGTGAAATGACCAACAGTGTGGTTAGCAACAGCCCTCCACATAAAGTAGCGAGTAACATGTCCCGTTTGATGTGAGGCCCGGACATCACATAAGGAAGAACCATGGTGATCACGATTAGTTCACCAAAGGAAGTGAAAGCCCCTCTAATGATAGACTGCATCAGATGAAGCCAAGGGGTGTTCAAGTAAGGTTGTAGATTTGAACTGTCTACTTTGGGCATCAGCCCCAGAAATAATAGAATCATAAATGCAACAACGATTGGAGTCAGCATTTCACTGCTTGCTCCTATTGTATGCAAGCCATGCATAAGCCCCCAGACCAGAGCGCACATAAGGATAATTAGAATGACCCGGATGGGGGTCTGAAGGTAGATCTGTGTGGTCATGAAGTCACCGACTTCACGGATACATATGACAGCGCCTATGGCGAAATAAAATAGATATGCAGCTGACAAAACAGACCCTGCCCACCGGCCAAGTATTTTTTGGCAGATTTCAATAAGGGAAAGATCAGGGTGTGTCTGATGAAGTTTGTATAGCACCCACATGATAAGTATGCCGATCGGTTGACCGATAAGAGAACAGATCCATGCATCCTGTTGACCCGAAGCAGTAACCACGGAGGGATAGAGTAGAATCATGTCCCCAATCATGACGAGAAAGGTAAGGACTGCAAATTGCCTAATGGTGATTTTCTCCTTAATTAACATAGACACCATTCTCCTTCTCTATATTCAGCATGGATGATATTCATGGATGAAGCTCCATTTCTCCATCCATACCATGCTCCTTCCCCCAAAAAATAGTACTCATTCCTGTGAGGAATTGTTTGGAGTAACCGATGATTTTCTGTAAGACTTGAGCAATTGTATCAGCAGAAGACAGCCTGGCAGAATGATCCCCAGTGTGGTATCCCAGTCTACCCAATATGGAACAATGGTGATCACGATAAAAGTAATGCTTGGTGAGATCAGATTGGCTAATCCGAACACAAGTATGGACGCAGGGAGTACCAGTATCTGATACTGCTTAAGCTTGAACAGTTCCGCACAACCAACAATAAACGCGTATAAGTATATCATCGCTTTGAAGTACGTAGAGATCAGCCAGGAAGAAGCCATAATGGCTTCAATACGTTCAAAAAAGCTCCCAATACTGATTTTCTGGGACAAAACAAAAGAAGCATATATGTTATGTTGCGTAAGAAAGGCACCCAAGACCAGCAGCGATATGGTAACGAGCGTTGCCAATACCAAGCTGCCTAAACCAGCTGCAATAATTACGTCCCGTGTTCGATGAGCCTGCTTGGCAACATAGGGCAGTATCATCATGATGGGAACGACTTCACCGATCGGATATATAATGCTTACCAGAATGCCTTGCGAGATAGAGACAACACCCGTATCACTTACTGGCTTCAAATTTCTAGTATCAATCTGAGGAAGCAGGCAGACTGCAAGGACGACAATAAACACAATAACGACGGGCATCAGTAGTTCACTACTTCGCGCAATCGTCTCTAATCCGTGAAACACTCCCCAGGCGATCACGATGACGAACATCAGAATGATGATGCGAATGGGAGTGTACGGGAAGATTTGAGTGGTCATGAAATCGCCGACTTCTCTCGTATGCGTGGAAGCACCAATAATGAAAAAGAACAGGTAGAAGCAGGAAAAGAAAGTACCTGGCCAGAACCCTAGAATGCTTCGTGCCATCTGCACCAGATTTTTTTCTGGATGCATACTACATAGCTTCAGGATCATGGCCATCAGTGCCATCCCCAGAGGAACGCCTATAAAAGCACAAATCCAGGAGTCTTGTTTGGCATAGGACGTGATGACCGAGGGGTAGATCAGCATCATATCCCCGACCACCATCATAAAGATGAGAGTGGTCAATTGTCTTGTTCCAAGGCGCCCCTGTTCCAGCATAATGGTCCTCTCCTTTTTCTAAGTTCCTGTCAGATGTGCCAAGAATTGATTAACAGGTTCATAGATCCACATGATGATATAGAGCGGACTGGGGAAATCCCACAGGTTGGCTGCAATTACACTGAACCCTGTGGCTATGACGAGCATTCCGCTGTACACAACTGTTTCCCTCCATTCCTTACGACGGATGAGACCTGGAAGATCAACCAAGCCTACGAGGCCTCCTATGACTATGACAGTAATTGTAATCAACATCCGGTCTCACTCCTTCAAATCCTCCTTGAATGAATCATCCAGTGTACCCACACGTTTGATCTGTACATTGGCTTCATACTTAACATCCAGATTCTCAAAATATTGATCCCAATCCTTTTCAATCTTTTTGAAAAATTTAGGATCGGCATGATACACTTCCTGACCGAATCCAAAAATGTCAATATGGAACTTTCGCCGCACTGAATTCACGGATTTTTCCATCAGTTCTATCAGTCGCTCCTCACTGTCCTTTTCCAACTCTTTGAGCGTTTTCATCGAACCAATTCTGATTCCGCACTCTACTGCACCAATGGAAGACACATTTTTGAGTTTGATGTGGATCACAGGCTGGTCGTTAATGACCTTGGCTTTTCGTTGGGTCTTGGTACGGAGAGCTTTGAACGTCACATTTCCGCCCTTTCGGCAAGGCATGTGACTGATGGTAGACACCACATTGTCGCGGATGTAGTTGTATCCTTTCGATTCATCTTCCGTTAACCAGCCGATCAGTTTGTCCTTTTTGAAGATGCTTAATCCCGTAGAATTCAGATTGGCCGGAGATTTGATTGTCGCAATATTATCTTTGCTTCCGCTTATCGCTGAACTGCCAACAACCTCTACTCCGGTGATGACAGGCTGGATTCCGGGAGTTAGCATGTATTCCATTAACTGATCACCAGTTACCGTAGTAGTGGGAGACCAGGTTTTGGCAGATACGTCCAGAGAATTAAACATCTTCTCCGCAGGGATATTCTCAAGTGGGGTAAGCACGTTCAGTACTTTGGAAGCCGTTGTATTTCGTGCAACCAAGACGTAATAATCGGGACGGACAGTAGGTTCTCGCATTAACGCTTCCATAACATCGTAGATGCCCTCTTTGCGTGCATATTCTTCTCCGAACACCAGTACACGGATATGTGCCATGAATATGCGGCGTGGACTTGTCTCGGTCAGCTTTTGAATTGCTTCAAACAGCGTGGACGCGGACGCTTCGTACAGCGTGACAGGAGTACCATTGCCTCCCCCTGATTTGGAGGATACTTCATTCGGCACGACGACCTGAGCACTCACTTTAATCAAATCGCCATCCTTGTCTACACCAAGACCCAGCATAATGCCAAGTTCATTCAATTCCTGGCGATCCCAGCATCCGGTAAGGAGAGGGAGCAGGCATACAATGCATACAATTAATCGGAAGCACTTGTTCATACGTTGTTCTCCTTACCGAATTAACGCTTCATTTTTTTGCTGGCTTGTCGGATTTTGTTTGGGGTACCCGTAGAGAATGGCCGTGTTTTCATATGGGACCAGGGTACACGAAACAGCGTATCTTTCAGATCTTTCTGAATTAGAGGTGCAAAGGGGGACATATACGGTACGCCAAAAGAACGCAAGCTGCACAGGTGTGTAACGGTAATGAGCAGAACAATTAGAATACCGTAGAAACCAAAAGCTGCCGCGAGTATCATCAATACAAATCGCAAAATTCGGACAGAGATAGACAATCCATTCTCTGGAATGACATAACTGGATATGGCCGTTATGGAAACGATAATAACCATTGCGGCGGAGACAACTCCTGCATCTACGGCGGCTTGGCCAATCACCAGTGTTCCGACAATGGAAACGGCCTGACCGACCGTTTTCGGAATACGTATACCTGCTTCTCGCAAAATTTCATAGGTCAGTTCCATCAGTATGGCTTCAATGAATGCGGGAAAAGGAACGCCTTCACGTTGAGCTGCCAGACTAATGAGCATATTGGTGGGCAACATTTCCTGGTGAAAGGTGGTAATGGCAATATAGAAGGATGGAGCTAGTAAAGCGATAAAAAAGGACAGATAACGAATCAAGCGAATCAATGTGCTGATATCGGCCCGTTGATAGTAATCCTCCGGCGATTGGAAGAAATGCACGAACAAGGCGGGAACCAGCAGCACAAAAGGGGTACCGTCCACGATGATGGCTACTCTGCCCTCAAGCAAAGCAGCACAAACCGTATCTGGACGTTCGCTATTGTAAACCGTGGGGAATAACGTTCTGGTTTCGTCTTGTACAAGTTCCTCGATGTACCCGCTCTCCAGAATCCCGTCAATATCGATCTCATCGAGCCTGCGCCTTAGTTCCTCTACCACTTCTGGATCAACGGTATGCTTCAGATATAAGACCGCAACCCTTGTTTTGGTGATACGACCAATCTCCTTTTCTTCGATCCAGAGATGAGGGTCACGAATCCGTTTGCGAATCAAGGATGTATTTGTACGCAAATTTTCATTAAATCCCTCCATAGGACCCCGAACAACGGTCTGTGAGATGGGTTCACCAACAGCGCGGTCTTCCCACCCAGCTGCGGCAATTTTCAATCCTCGTTCACAGCCTTCGAGCAGCAGGATGGCCGAGCCGGACAGGAGAGCATTAAGCACATCTTCCATGTCATCCACAAATGTTACATTGCTCGCAGCCAGAATGTCATTCTGGAGGTAGCTCAGATGCTCATCATCTGCAGAGAATTCCGGAAGTTCATGTGTCTTTAACAGGGATTCCAGGATGGAATGATTCAGAATCTGCACATCCACTAATCCATCAATGTACAACATGACTGCAGGCCATTTATGTAAACACTGGAGAGGGCGCATCATCAAGTCGTTGCTGTTCCCCATCACTTGCTTGCAGTATTCCATATTTTCGCTTAGATCCGGAGAGATTTGCCTCTGATCTTGGCGTTCCAGCGACGATTCACTCATGCCTTCACCTCCCTATACACCCTATATTTTCAAGTTAGTATGACCTGGATGAATTCGGATTATCACAAAAAAAAGGAGCTGCGATTATTCGCAACTCCTTGCCTGTTTATTATAGATGGACTTTTGTCCGAATTTACTTTTGTCTTTGTCGAACAGGGGCTGGCTTGGATACGGTGGATCTTGCTGTCCATGCTTTGCGGTAACGATAGAGCACGGCTACGATAAGCAATAGGCCAATTCCTCCCACGATATATGCTGCATATTGATGAGCCAGATGGAATACGGCGTTCCACTGAGGGCCAAATATTTTGCCAATGCCCAGAAACAGTACAACCCAGAACAGTGCGCCTGAATAGGCGTAGAGAGCGAATTTACGAAAGGGAACAGCGGCTATGCCTGCGAAATATCCAGTGAAATGTCTTACTCCCGGAATGAAATAACCAATGAAGATTAAGGCATTACCATACTTGGCAAACCACTTTTGCGTTTTATCGAGCTTGTCCTGCTTCAGCAGAAACCATTTTCCGTATCGTGTTATAAAGGGCAGTCCTGCTTTGGCTCCAATAAAATAAGTGATGGTCATGCCAATCGTTGTTCCCAGAAAAGCCAGTATGGTGAGGATTCCGAAGTCCAGATGCCCCTTGTAGGAGAGAAACCCTGCGTAAGCCATCGTTGTTTCACCAGGAAAGGGAAGTGCGATGAATTCAAGCAACAAGCCAAAAAACAATACGCTGTATCCGTAGGACCCAAACAGATGTTGGATCTTCTCAAGCAATTCCAATAGATTTCACTCTCCTGAATACGGGGTGGGAGCATGAATACTCTCCAAGGTGTTTTAATGTGTTCTGCCTGTCCATTATGCTACCTAATCTGAAGCGAAGAATCAATCAGGCTAGATAGCAAATTGTGAAAAAATATTAAACAAAATCACGTCTTTTTTCAATGTAGCCTCCATATAATTCTAACAAATCTGCTGAAGTCTATCAGCAAATTACTAGAGACGGTGGAGGTCGATTCGTAAATGGTACAGAGACCGGAATTGAGAATCAAGGAAAATGGGGGAAACTCTGCAACAACCATACATATGTTTTTAGCTGGACAGTGGTCTGTCATTCTCATGCGTATTGCGATATTGTTATGTGCATTTGCTGTATATGCAGGCACGGCTTATGCATCTTCTGCTTCCGGCTCAGGTGATCCAATCCCGGAAGATAAGAATACTCAAGACAAGGTAGTTTATCTGAGTTTTGACGATGGACCGGGTAACCATACCCGTGAAGTATTGGATATTTTGCGTAAGGAGAAGGTTTTGGCTACATTTTTTGTCCTGGGTGAGCAGGCAGAGCGTTATCCCGAGTTAATCCGGACGCTTGTGGAGGATGGACATGCTTTGGGAAATCATACGTTTAATCATCAATACGAACAGCTGTACAGTGATTTCAAAGTGTTCTGGAAACAGATCAAGCAGACAGAGGAAGTGCTGGAGCGTATCACCGGCTTCCGTCCGAATCTGGTGCGAGCACCAGGTGGTACCTACGGGCATTTTGACCAGAGTTATTTTGATTTGCTCCAACTGGGTGGATACACCGTCATGGACTGGAACGTCGATAGTGGAGATTCCAAGCGTAAAGGTGTTCCGGCCAAAGAGATCCTCAGCAATTCGACCAAAGTACCTGCGGGAGCACGTTCGGTCATTGTCCTGATGCATGACGGTGGTGCACATGCTGAAACGGTAAAAGCACTTCCGGGTATTATCAAATATTATCGTGATCATGGATATCGTTTTGACACCATAAAGAGTACGGATCAACCAGTTCAATTCCGTGTACATCCAGATAGTAAGTATAAGGCCCGCAAGGCGCCGGGAAAGGCCTGGATCGCAGAGCATGTAGAAGCGAATGCGACTTTGTGGCTTGCAAGCAAGAAGCTGAAGGTAGAGGTGGGTTTGGCTGCGGCTACCTTGCAACCGGGTGAGTTCCGCATGGAGGGTCAGCGAATCATGGTGCCATTGCGTACTTTCATGAAAAAATTCGGGGGCAGCACTCGCTGGGACTCTGAAACAAGGACGGCCATAGCAGTATGGAAGGAAAGAACGATTCATGCAGACAGTGTGAGTGGAACACTGACAACAACAGGGGCAATTGAAACAGGGGCAGTACAGAGTCAGGGCGGAACCATCTGGGTTCCGTTACGTGAGTTACTGGAGCAGATGGGGTTGAGGGTGAATTCCTTAACCAGTAATGAAGCAGAGTGGACGGTGAAGGCGGGCACTTCCAGATCCATTTCGGCAATGAACAACATATTTAAGTATAAAATGATCTGAAGAAAGTCATTCTTGCAGGACTATTCTCTCTACTTCCGGGCAACACTGAATCATAGATTACTATGGTTCAGGAATGCTGATGAACGGAAGGAGATCAGAGAAATGTCTTATATCCGAATGGAACATGAACATGCTGTTGAATTGTTAAACAGGGTCATGAAACGTGTTGAGAGTGTAATTATTGGCAAAAAAACAGAGATTCGTTATGTCCTCACTGCAATGCTCAGTGGAGGTCATGTACTTCTGGAAGATGTGCCGGGTACCGGGAAAACGATGCTGGTTCGTGCCGTTGCTTCTGCACTGGACTGCTCCATGGGCCGGATTCAATTCACGTCTGATGTCATGCCGGCAGATGTTACGGGCACTTCAATCTATTATCCACATACAGCTGAATTCAAGTTTCGGCCCGGACCCGTCATGTCCAATGTTGTCCTGGCTGATGAAATAAATCGCGCTTCACCACGCACTCAGTCTGCCCTGCTGGAGGCAATGGAGGAACGACGTATTACGGTTGATGGCACAACCTATGCTTTGCCACGCCCGTTCTTTCTGCTGGCGACACAGAATCCGTTACAGTTCGAGGGTACGTACCGTCTGCCTGAAGCGCAACTGGATCGATTTATCATGAGAATTGGACTTGGGTATCCCGATCCGGAACAGGAATTGGAATTGTTAACCCGCATGCAAGGTAGAGAAGCGCTTGATGAACTTCGCCCTGTCCTGCTTGCTGAAGAAGTCGTAGCCATGCAGCGTGAAGTCAAACAGGTACATGTTGATCCGGTCGTCAAACAGTATCTGGTGGCCGTTGCTGTAGCCTCTCGTAGCCTTCCGGCGGTCAGATTGGGCATCAGTCCGCGTGGAACACTGGCCTGGATGGCTGCGGCGCAGTCATTTGCCTATCTTCAAGGACGCAGTTATGTCATTCCGGATGATGTGAAAGAGGTAGCTGTGCCTGTCCTTTCCCACCGTATTCAATTGAAGGCCCAGAACAGAGCCGAGGTTTGGGGGCAAGTACAAGTCATTGAAGAAGCATTGTCATCGGTCCCGGTACCTGTACAGATGGCATCACAGGGAAGGGGACGGAGGCAATGACTGCGCTGGGACAACGGATTGTGAGTGCTGTCTTGGTGGTGGCTTTTGCTTCCTTGTATCAGTGGCATGGGGGCAAAGCGGCGTTGTTTCTATCCGTTATAGCTTTCTTGATGTTCACAGGAGGTCTGCTTCTCCATTGGTTCGGACCACGGCGTATTCACATCCGTCGGAAAATACACACGAACCGGATTGAGGCAGGCGAGCAGGTACGGGTTCTAGTCGAACTTGAATTCAATTGCCGTATTCCATTGTTATGGATCGTTCTGTGTGAGAACACACCTGCAGGTGTTCATCGCAAATTGATTTTCCCGGGAACACGGCGACAATTTTCCTATCAATATGAATGTTCCGGGTTACGCAGAGGAGTCTACAGATGGGATACGGGCAGATTGTACTGGGGTGATATGTTTGGCTGGAATACCCTCTCCGCAGAGACCGCGGGAGGTACCCCCTTGATTGTTGTTCCTCAAGCAACAGCTTGGGGGAAGGGTGATTCGGTAGAATTCGCAGCGATGATCGAAGGGACTCTGTCAGAGCGAAGAAATAGCCAGGGTAACCGTAGCCCTGAGTTCCGTGAATATCAGCAGGGTGACCCACTGGGACGAGTTCATTGGAAAAGTACAGCCAAAACGGGACAACTTCAGACCTTTCTGCCTGATACCACGGATCTGGCTTCGCTCGGCATCCTTGTGTATGAAGGCGCGTCGGGTTATGACGTAAAACAACGGGAGAACATGGATGCACCTGCTTTTGAACGAGTGGTTCGTGCAGCTGCCCGCTGGATTCATACCGCTGAACGGGATGACATTCCTTATCATCTGTGGATGGAAGACGGCGATAAGAACTATGATGCACAAGATCAATGGCAACATGGGCCGTTCCATGCAGATGATGAGAATCATGGACTGGACAAGTTAGCGGGGGCACGAATATCCAAAGCACAATCAGGCTCTGTTTCGCTTCGAACGGAGATGCTGGATGGACTAACGAGCGGGTCGCGAATTGTGGTTCTCACAGGTAAGATGGATCAGGTTCTGGCCGAATGGATCATAACTGCAATCGGGTCGGGTTATCGTGTAGAGGTGCAATTGACTGAAGCAAACCAGGACCAATTAGGATCAACGGATAGATTGATGAATGGATTGGGATATGACAGCTTAAGTTTGGAGCGGCTTCGTCACAGCGGGGTGCCGATCCACACGGTTACAGACGTTGCGTTATCTTCATTGGGAAAGGTGGAGGTAACGGATGTGGGAGCGTAATGGTAACCAGCAACCCAATTCCACTGTGGCCGACTTAGAGTCAACGGACCGTACGAGAATAGAATCGGCCTATTCTGTATATAAAACTGTGAACCAGAATTCTGTGACGGACATAAAGGATGAGGGATATGTTAGCGTACCTGTCCTGTACAAAATTTTTATTTCGGCCATTTTACTTATACTGTCTCTGGAGTGGATATATCCTGTTACATCATCAGATCAGCAGGGCAGTGAACGGTTCTTGTCCGTAATGGCGGGATTAACGGGAGCATTGTTGCTCGCGGGGTTAATTCGTACAGGATGGATCACCGGAGTACTGATCCGCTTATTCATTGCACTCGCTGCTTTATGTCTGATGTACGGAGGAAGTGATCCTGTCCGTTGGGCAGCTGCTTATCCGGGAATATTTTCAGCGGATATGGACACTTTTATAAATAACTGGCGATTTCATTCGATTAGTACAGAAACGAGAGGTTTGTTCATGATGTGCGGCTGGAGCATGCTCATGGCTTCTGTGCAATCCCTTGTATTGTTACGTCGAAGCGTTATGCTGTTTGGCACTGCAACACTGCTCTATTTGCTTTTGCTTGAATCCTTTGCGGGGCTGGATGTGTATGCTTCCGTAATACGGTCTGTCCTATGGACTTTTCTTATTCAGGCTCTGCTTCAGCTACTACGTCTCAATGGAGGAGTCACTACTCCGAGTTATCGCGGCAGCCCCTATGGCCGCTGGAGTGCCGTAACTATCGTTGCTTCTGCAGGTATGGTGCTTCTCTCAGCGTTACCTGGCCAGTTTGCTTCCATTCCTCAACCGGAGCGCATATCTCTGGAACAGATGGGTGAACGCATAGCTCGCTGGGCAGGTTATACACAGCACAGTAGTATCCCTGCTGCAACGGCAGTCACGGGATATAGCACAGCGGACGCGCCTATGGGAGCACCGTTGGTGCAGGGGAACTCAATCTTTTTTATAGCGAAAAGTCCGAAAGTGACGTATTGGCGAGGGGAGACCCGTTCATATTATAACGGTAGTACTTGGAGTGATCCGGGTCAAAGCTTCGAAACGGCAAGTCCATCCGGAATGCTGCGTGCTGATGGTTGGGAGAATCCAACCTATTGGAGTCGCGTTCGCCAAACCGTCACGATGCAGCGAGAGTGGAAAGGACCAAATCCTCTCTTTACCGGGGGCATACCGGTTAACGTATCGTTCCAGGATAAGAACAAGGATAATCAGGAAAACATGTTTTCATTGCTGTCTAATCGCGATTCGGCAACATTGTGGCTCGCGAGTTCAGGGGACGATAAGATCGTTAAAAATTATTCGGCAGACGTCATGGTTCCTGTCGCAACACCTGAACAGTTACGTCTGCTTGAGGAAACGAATAAAGGGAAAGATCCGGCAGCCATTCGGAGGGACTATCTGCAATTGCCTTCATCACTCCCTGGTCGAGTGCAGACGCTTGCCAAGGAAATCATTCAAGGCAGTGAGACCCGGTATGACGCTGTGCAAGCTGTAAAGACTTATCTGGCTGCTCATGCTGAGTATACGTTGGATACCCGTATGCCACCGCGAGGAACAGATTTTGTGGACGATTTTTTATTCGTCACACGGAAGGGATATTGCAATCATTTCTCCACAGCCATGATTGTGTTGCTGCGTGCAGAAGGCATCCCCGCACGCTGGGTTAAAGGTTTTGGCCCCGGAGTTGCTGACCCGGATGTGCCCAGTCAGTATGTGATTTCACAGGGAGATGCACATTCCTGGGTAGAGGTATATTTTCCGGGTGCAGGCTGGATGCCGTTTGAGGCCACGCCAGGCTTCACCATGGCGCAAGGCGCGGGCGAAGGTGTTGCAGCACTCGCCGGTCCGCAGCCTGTTGCGGAGACTCCGCCGTATACGAGCGGCGGAGTGGGTTACGCGGGCGCATGGCTGCTCGCCCGCGCACGGGCCATTGCCGCGGAGCCATGGCTTGTGGCAGCGGCCCTGCTGGGCGCCGCTGCTCTGGTCCGCATGCGGCGGCTACGCCCCGCGCTGCGGATCAGGCTGCTGCTGGCGTGGCCACGCAGCAGCTTTCCGGACCGCGAGCGGCTGCTGCGTGCCGCCGCTCCGGTCTGGGCCGCGCTCGCGCGCCGGTACGGCCCGCGGCCGCCGGGTATGACGCTACGTGAATATGCAGCGTCACCGGCTTTGGCCGCAGGCGCGGACGGGGCGGACATCGCGCGGTTTGCAGCCGACTGGGAACGGCTGCTGTACGGGCCAGACCGTCCGCTGCGCGCGGACAGTCTGGACTTCCTGCGCCGGGCACTTCGTTTGGCCCGGCGGTTGCAGGTGTTGTAACACCAGGATGTTACAACGTTACACCAAAGATGCGAAGCAGCTGCCATACAATCGCTATCGCTTTCCAATAGAGCTTGGCCACATGTGGGCAGATGAAGATCGCCATTGGCTGGCGCACTGTTTTTAAACGCAGCGTTTAGTTCATCGCTTCATGCCATACATAAGACGCCTTTCGCGCTGCGCTGCGAACGAGGCGTCTTTCCACGATCATACACTTGAACCAGCATCTTGCTGCCAAGCTTTTCTATTCGAAATTTCATATTTAGAGGCATTTGGTAATCCTGTTTTGATATGTCGAAAAAAGGAGTTTCGCCTTTCCTTGACGGTATGTTTTGTCGTTGCGTATAATTAGTTTCAATGAATTGAGGGAGGCACGGTTATGAATAAGCAGAATGAGATTGTGGTTGTCCTTGACTTTGGGGGCCAATACAACCAGTTAATCGCCAGAAGAATCCGGGATCTTGGCGTATACAGCGAGCTTTTGCCGTATAACACACCGGCGGAAAAGATCGCAGAAATGGCACCAAAAGGAATCGTATTTTCAGGTGGGCCGTCCAGCGTATACGCTGAGAATGCTCCACACGTGGACCCAGGTGTTTATGACCTGGGCTTGCCAATCTTCGGTATCTGCTACGGAATGCAGCTTATGGCGCAACAGCTCGAAGGTAAAGTAGAACGTTCCGAGAAGCGAGAGTACGGTAAAGCAGACCTTGAGTTTGCTGCTGGATCTACACTGGCAAAAGGCATTGAAGGCGAACATACGGTATGGATGAGTCACGGTGACCACGTGGTTACACTTCCTCCAGGTTTCAAACTGGATGCAGGCACAGAAAGTGCGCCAATCGCTGCCATGAGTGACGATGAGCGCAAATTGTATGCTGTTCAGTTCCATCCTGAGGTACGTCACTCTGTTCGCGGTAACGATATGATTCGTAACTTCCTGTTCGAAATCTGTGGTTGCGAAGGCAACTGGACGATGGAGACATTCATCGATGACACCATCAAAGACATTCGTGAAAAAGTGGGCGACAGTAAAGTACTGTGTGCGCTTAGCGGCGGTGTAGATTCTTCCGTTGTAGCTGCATTGCTTCACAAAGCCATTGGTGATCAACTGACATGTATGTTTATCGACCACGGTCTGCTGCGCAAAGGCGAAGCAGAAAGTGTAATGGAGACGTTTGTCGGCAAATTCGACATGAAAGTTGTCAAAATTGATGCACAAGAGCGCTTCATGTCCAAACTGGCTGGCGTGGATGATCCAGAACAAAAACGTAAAATCATCGGTAACGAGTTTATTTACGTATTTGACGAAGAGTCCAAGCAGTTCGATGATTTTGCATTCCTCGCGCAAGGTACACTGTACACAGACATCGTGGAAAGTGGCACAGCGACTGCACAGACCATCAAATCTCACCACAACGTGGGCGGTCTGCCTGAGGACATGAACTTCAAACTGATCGAGCCACTGAGCACGCTGTTCAAGGATGAAGTACGTAAAGTAGGTACCGAGTGTGGCTTGCCGGACGAAATTGTACACCGTCAGCCGTTCCCTGGTCCGGGTCTTGCAATCCGTGTTCTAGGTGAGGTTACTGAAGAGAAACTTAAAATTGTTCGTGATTCAGACTACATCCTGCGTGAAGAGATTGGCAAGGCCGGTCTTGACCGCGAAATCTGGCAGTACTTCACAGCCCTGCCGAACATGAAGAGTGTTGGCGTTATGGGTGATGCGCGTACGTATTCCTACACAGTAGGTATCCGTGCTGTAACATCCATCGACGGTATGACTGCGGACTGGGCACGTATCCCTTGGGATGTGCTGGAGAAAATCTCCGTACGGATCGTTAACGAAGTTGATAACGTAAACCGTATCGTCTATGACGTAACTTCCAAACCACCTGCAACGATTGAGTGGGAGTAAGTTGTGAAATATTAGTGGACTTCATTGCTTAGAAGCCCTGATATGGTTGGAACCCTTGAATTATTAAATAAAAGGCTCATTCTTGATAAATTGCTATCAAGAATGAGCTTTTTGTATTGGTTAGATGAATTAATCAACCCTAGTTCCGAAGTAACTCCAGTATTCGTTGGGGTTGACTGTTTGCTTGAGCAAGTATGGCTTGAGAGGCATCGGTTAGAATACTCAGTGTAGAGATCTTTATCATTTCTTTGGATATGTCAGTGTCCCTGATTCGTGACTCGGATGCTGTAAGGTTCTCAGAATAGTTGGATGTGTTGTTATAGGCGTACTCTAGTCGATTTTGATAGGCGCCTAATTTTGCACGCTCCCCTGTGACTTTATCTAAAGCCGTTTCGATATCTGTTAATGTGATATGAGGAATGACTTCATAATCATCAAAACTTGCTTCCGAAAATGCGGTGAACAATCCGGTGTAGCCTTCAAGCATGGATGTATTGGCGGAATAGCCTTCGATCTTTCCTACACCCGTAACAGAAAATGTATAATAATTGCCTACAACAGTTCCGGTAAGTTCATAGTTCTGATCTAATTGCGCAGGATCAACTACTATGGAGGTAATTAATCGATATGATCCATTTACGCGTTCTCCAATATATAATCCACCGTACTGGCTATACCAACCAAAAACTTGGTTGTTAAAGTCGTTTCCTTTAATAATTATGCCAATATTTCCATCTGGATGTGTCGTCATGAATTTTCCATTGACCGTAATGGTCATATCATTACCTTGAATTACTTCCGTGAGAATCGTTTTGTCACCAACGCCTTCAGTGGACTGTGTCAATAATCCGTTCTGGACTGTCCAGGCACCTTGCGCAGGATGCCATTGTGAAAACCTATTTTGATCGTTAAAATTCTCCCTATAATATAGGTCCAGATGCATGTCATTAATGCTTAGCGGAATTGTGTCAGTACCTGTATGGACAGCAGCATTAGTAAGTGAACCATTCAAAAGGTAGATTCCATTAAATTGTGTGTTGATTGTTATATCCTCTATATTTCGGAGGTTGTGTGTAATTTCTTGATTAATTGTTTCTTTATCACTATAGGTGTATGTATCATTTTCCCTTTGAACAAGTAGTTCTCTGATTCTTTGAAGTCCACTTGTTATGCTATTGAGAGCACCTTCCGCAGTTTGAATTAATGAAATTCCATCTTGGATATTTCTGGATCCTTGCTCTAAAGCCCTAATCTGAGCACGCATACTTTCGCTAATAGCTAGACCGGCAGCGTCATCCGCAGCGCGATTAATGCGTAGACCTGACGAAAGTCTTTCAAAAGAAGTTTTTTTGGCGTTACTATTATTATTAATTCTATTTTTGGCGTTTAATGCTGGCAGATTATTGTTAATTCTCATATTTCTCCTCCTATCCTAATATTAGTATACACGTTTCGTGGAGAAAATTAATCTGCTAAGGATGGACAATTTAAACAAGAATGACCGTGTTGATGAGCTATGAAACGTAAAATGCATTTTTTTAGGAAAAATTTAAAACGTCCATCGATGGTATAACAGATGACTGGGCACGTATCCCTTGGGACGTATTGGAGAAAATCTCCGTGCGGATCGTTAACGAGGTGGATAACGTAAACCGTATCGTGTATGACGTAACTTCCAAACCACCAGCAACGATTGAGTGGGAGTAGAACGTAATATAAATTTAAATGTATAATTAAAATACTCTTCTCTATCTGTGAATTTCAGCAAATAGAGAAGAGTATTTTTGTGCTCAAGCTATTTTGTTGAGTATTAAGGTTTGGAAGGATACTCTATATACAATTTCTTAGTTGGATTGCTCCATTTAATGTTTGCGCCAAGAAGAGACGGGAGATCCTTTGCTTTAACATATGAAGTTCCCGAGATATTCCTAGACTGTGTCAGGGGACTGCCATAGAGCACTGGTAACTTCTTGGAGGAATCATAGCCTACGACAACACCGAAGGATTCACTGATAGCACGTAAAGGAATGTATACGGACCCACTAACGATGCGGCCTGAATCTGAAATTAGTTTGCCATTTATAATAACTTTAACTTCTATTGGCTTGGAATCTGATCTAACTACGGTAGCATATGGCTCGGGCTCTGCATTCAATATGGCGGCAGTGGCAGGTGTTACAACTGTAATCTTCTTCTCACCAGTTATAGAACCGAATGTGACCTTTATTGAGGCGGTTCCTAAGCCTACAGCTTGAATGTTGCCGTTTCCATGGAGCTGTAATACTTCTGTGTTTGTTGAATGCCATGTGACCATATCCGTTACATAGACAGCATCCCCATTTTTAAAGTATGCAAGTGCATTCAGTTCGTTGCTATCATTTAAACCGAAAATGAATGGTAGAAAGTCAGGTCGCATTGTCCCCGCAACAACGAAAATTCTTTTCGGCATAGAAACGAAGATATTTGCTGGTGTTGTGTTATAACTCTGAATCGATTCTACAGTATGATTTACCAAGAGAGTCATAGCGGGTAAAACTTCAATAGACGTTTGTTTATTCAAACTGTCCTCTTTAGTTTTTAGATAAAACGATATAAATGCTTCGCCGGAGGAAGAATTAATCGATTTACCATTTTTGGATGAAATGGAAATAATAATTTCTTGTTTACCGTCATTAGGGTCAAAATCTGCGGGTTCTGGATTTTGGATCGTGTAATCCTTGGATTCAAAATAGTCGTTAGGAATGATAAAGGTATCGTCTCTCCATATGTATTTTCCTAGTGTTTCGTCAAACCGTATTACTTCATCTTCATCCGTTGTAAAAATATCATCATAGCTCAAAACGATAGTCGCTGATCGGATGTCCCCTTTTTCAGGAGGATTGCTAGTGTTGAGAATCCAACGTTCACCGATATACCTTGACCCGGGATTGGGTTGAATCGCTTGTTACATCAATAAAAACCTCCTTTGCTTTAGATTCCTTTGCTACGATAGCGCCCGCCAGACATCCTGCTATCAATAGAAAAGACAACACTCCCATAATTAACTTTTTTCCGAAATACATCTCATAACCCCCATAATACGTAATTTTCTTGTTTTATATCGGTAATTTTATAATGATAGTTAAGTTTGTAGTGGTAGTCAGTATCTCTTCATTTGATCCAAATAATTAGCCTCTATCTTATAGTTCAATTGGAATTTAGATTTCATCCCATTTTAAAGTTCACTTCATGATCCTTTCAGGTCGGGCCTGTACAATAAGTACATACTAAGAGCTATATGGCTACTGAAAGGAGAATTGAATGTATGCGTAAAACCGACTATATGACCAAATGGAAGATGGGCATTGGAAGTGCGTTTCTGATGGTGATGCTGGCAGGATGCGGTTCAGGTATGCAAGACCTGGCTTCCGGTTCGGGGGACTTTCCATTTGTGAATTTAGAGGCAGCGGATGCTTCTTCCGATCAGACCAGAAATCAGGATTTATCCTCTGACTCAACAACGAACGCAAATCAGGAACAACAAGAGGTACAAGATGCTCCGCAGACAGAGATATAAATAACATAAGACTGATCCGGTAAAAAATAGCTCCGGAACATGTCGCAAATTGCTCCATATACCTAATGAGTATAAGCCTTCGGAATACGAGATATCGTTATTCCTAGATCATCATTCACCTGATTGCTAAAACGCATCAGAAACATAAGCTAACCTGATTAGAGCGCTTCTCGCCCTTGGATCAGGTTAGCTTTTTTATGTTATCCTGCGGAACTTTCGCCATGAAAGAATGGACATATTCCATTGAGATTTCAACGAAAAAAGCGTATTCAATTGGGTTGTAAACCGCTGAACTGGTTCAATCTGTTAAATAATACGAACGATATTATACAAGGGTGATATTAATATTCGTTTTTCTCATTGACAAAAACATACTGCCCTCCTAAAATAGTGATGGGAAACAAACAAATAGCGCATACTTATTCGTATAATCCTGGGGATTGGCCCGGGAGTCTCTACGAGATCACCCTAATGATCTGGCTACGAAGAGGAGAAGGCTAAGCACATGAATTCTACATGATTGCGGGGACATCACGCACATTAGAATTTTTTTTGTTCTTAGTAAAGGCATCATGCCACTCCTTGTCAGCTGAACCCTGGGTGAAGAATCTTCATCAGGGTCATTTGTCGTTTTTCAATATGGCTTCAACATCTCTAAGGGGGAGTTAGTAATTATGGATCGTTTCTTTAAATTAAAAGAAAACGGAACAAACGTTAGAACGGAGATTGTTGCGGGTCTCACTACGTTTATGACAATGGCTTACATTCTTTTTGTAAATACGTTGTTCTTGGGACAAGCCGGTGCGGGGATGTCGGATAATGCAGTATTCTTTGCAACAGCCGTCGGCGCCGGATTAATGACTATTATTATGGGATTGTTCGTGAATATTCCGATCGCACTTGCACCAGGTATGGGGCTGAATGCGTACTTCATGACTGTCGTTCTAAGTTCGAATGGAGCGATTACTTGGCAAGCAGCTCTCGGAGCGGTATTCCTTTCCGGTATCGTGTTCATTATTTTGACCGTGACGAAGATTCGTCAAATGCTGCTTGTTGCAGTTCCGCAGTCGATCAAAATGGCCATTACGGTGGGTATCGGTCTCTTTATTACCATTATTGGTTTTAAACTTGCTAATCTCGTGGCTGTAACAGTTAATGTTGCACCAGACGCAGACCTGAGTCAGCCGATTCCAGGTAGCAGTTTTAACTTGTCATTGGGCAACTTTGTAACACATCACGATGCGTTGCTGGCCCTGATTGGTTTGCTCCTTATTGCTATTCTGATGGTTATGCGCGTCAAAGGCGCTCTGCTGATCGGGATCGTAGCAACAACGCTGATTGGTATTCCGATGGGCGTTACGAATCTGAGTGGTCTTTCAGGCGCAAGCTGGTTGCCTAACTTCAGTGATCTGGCGGTTGGACAGCTGGATTTGAAAGGTGCTATCAGTCTCGGATTGTTCGAGATCATCTTCATCTTTACCTTCGTTGAATTGTTCGACACGTTTGGTACGATGGTAGGTACTGCAACACGTATGGGTATTATGAAAGATAAGAAAAAAGGCGAGAAAACGATCGGTAAAGCAATGCTCGTCGATGCAGTTGGTGTCAGCGCAGGTGCTGCACTGGGTACAAGTACCATTACAGCATACGTTGAAAGTGCTTCAGGTGTTGAGGCGGGTGGACGTACAGGACTGACTTCGGTAACGACAGGTTTGTTGTTCATTTTGGCCCTGTTTATCGCACCGCTTGCGCTTGTTGTTCCATCCGCTGCGACGGCTCCGGCATTGATCATCGTGGGTGTGCTTATGATGAGTCAAGTACGTAGCATTGAGTGGGATGATTTCCTGCAAGCTTTCCCTGCTTTCCTTACCATTGTATTGATGCCTTTCACAGGTGGAATCGCAAACGGGATCTCCGCAGGTATCGTATCTTATGTGATTCTGGCGGTGTTCAGTAACTTGGTTACAGAGCGTAAAGTGAAAATTCACTGGCTTATGTGGATCTTGGCGCTCATTGTAGTCTGCCGATACGTATTTATTGGCGGGGAGTAAGGGTTCATTAGGTTTAATGAAGAATACGGAGATAAGTTGTTTACCTTATATATGAAAGAAGCGGAAGCCAGAGGATTTAAACCCGGAGCTTTCGCTTTTTTTTGTATTCTTTTCTTGAGCAAAATGAATTTCAAAAATGTTTTCCTTCTATATAGAAGGAATGAGTATAATGTTCTATGATCTGTTGGTTGTTTATCCAATGAAATCATCGGTTAATAAGTTCTATAACGTGATGAGTATGTACTCTATACAACATGAGTTTCTCTATAATTGGATTTGGGATCATATGAAAAACCTTTTTGCGTATTTGAGTTAATTACTCCGATCATTAAAGTTAGTGCGCAGATGTATCATTTAGCTGGTTATAAGGAGATACTTGTTAAAAGGTCTACAGGGTACTCATTTCATAAGAATATAATGTTTATCGAAAAAAGACTTGCGTTCCATAACTGTACATGGTATATTCTATTTCCGGCCAAAAAAACACGAGATACACGGTGCGGCAAGCAAATGAAGTAAGCTTCGAAAGAAACTTGAAAAAAGAGCTTGCAAAGTTGGTTCGGACATGATATTATATAAGAGTTGCTGAAGAGAACAACATTCGGTAACAAAATAAGTTTGATCTTTGAAAACTGAACAACGAGTGAGCAAACATTCTGCTTGCAGAATGAACGCGAAAGTTCGAGACAAGCTTGGCTTGGATCAACTGGAGCACAAATGAGATTTTTAATCTCGTCAGATTCAAAATGAGCTTATCGCTCTTTTCAATACTTTATTGGAGAGTTTGATCCTGGCTCAGGACGAACGCTGGCGGCATGCCTAATACATGCAAGTCGAGCGGAGTTGATAGGAAGCTTGCTTCCTTGATACTTAGCGGCGGACGGGTGAGTAACACGTAGGCAACCTGCCCTCAAGTTTGGGACAACTACCGGAAACGGTAGCTAATACCGAATAATTGTTTTCTTCGCCTGAAGAGAACTGGAAAGACGGAGCAATCTGTCACTTGGGGATGGGCCTGCGGCGCATTAGCTAGTTGGTGAGGTAACGGCTCACCAAGGCGACGATGCGTAGCCGACCTGAGAGGGTGATCGGCCACACTGGGACTGAGACACGGCCCAGACTCCTACGGGAGGCAGCAGTAGGGAATCTTCCGCAATGGGCGAAAGCCTGACGGAGCAATGCCGCGTGAGTGATGAAGGTTTTCGGATCGTAAAGCTCTGTTGCCAGGGAAGAACGCTTGGGAGAGTAACTGCTCTCAAGGTGACGGTACCTGAGAAGAAAGCCCCGGCTAACTACGTGCCAGCAGCCGCGGTAATACGTAGGGGGCAAGCGTTGTCCGGAATTATTGGGCGTAAAGCGCGCGCAGGCGGTCATTTAAGTCTGGTGTTTAATCCCGGGGCTCAACCCCGGATCGCACTGGAAACTGGGTGACTTGAGTGCAGAAGAGGAGAGTGGAATTCCACGTGTAGCGGTGAAATGCGTAGATATGTGGAGGAACACCAGTGGCGAAGGCGACTCTCTGGGCTGTAACTGACGCTGAGGCGCGAAAGCGTGGGGAGCAAACAGGATTAGATACCCTGGTAGTCCACGCCGTAAACGATGAGTGCTAGGTGTTAGGGGTTTCGATACCCTTGGTGCCGAAGTTAACACATTAAGCACTCCGCCTGGGGAGTACGGTCGCAAGACTGAAACTCAAAGGAATTGACGGGGACCCGCACAAGCAGTGGAGTATGTGGTTTAATTCGAAGCAACGCGAAGAACCTTACCAGGTCTTGACATCCCTCTGATCGATGCAGAGATGTATCTTTCCTTCGGGACAGAGGAGACAGGTGGTGCATGGTTGTCGTCAGCTCGTGTCGTGAGATGTTGGGTTAAGTCCCGCAACGAGCGCAACCCTTATATTTAGTTGCCAGCACTTCGGGTGGGCACTCTAGATAGACTGCCGGTGACAAACCGGAGGAAGGTGGGGATGACGTCAAATCATCATGCCCCTTATGACCTGGGCTACACACGTACTACAATGGCCGGTACAACGGGCTGCGAAATCGCGAGATGGAGCCAATCCCAACAAAGCCGGTCTCAGTTCGGATTGCAGGCTGCAACTCGCCTGCATGAAGTCGGAATTGCTAGTAATCGCGGATCAGCATGCCGCGGTGAATACGTTCCCGGGTCTTGTACACACCGCCCGTCACACCACGAGAGTTTATAACACCCGAAGTCGGTGGGGTAACCGCAAGGAGCCAGCCGCCGAAGGTGGGATAGATGATTGGGGTGAAGTCGTAACAAGGTAGCCGTATCGGAAGGTGCGGCTGGATCACCTCCTTTCTATGGAGAATCGTTTCCTGCAACGGAAACATTCAAATACGCAGCTTAGCTGCAAAACACTCACTCGTTGTTCGGTTTTGAGAGCTCAAACTCTCAAACAGCTTGCTTTTGCATGGAGCTTGTTCTTTGAAAACTAGATATCGAAACGAAACAAACGCGAATTAGAACATTCCTTTTTAGCTGAACTTGTGTAAACAAGTGAAGTGTTTATAAAGGTAGTTAAATTGCTTTTGTGAGGGTATCGGGTGAGAGCGACTTTTGGCTTTGCGCAAGCAAACCAAGGGAAGCGAGCGACCGAAACCGGAACAAAATGGTTAAGCTACTAAGAGCACACGGAGGATGCCTAGGCGCTAGGAGCCGATGAAGGACGTGGCGAACAACGAAACTGCCTCGGGGAGCTGTAAGCAAGCTTTGATCCGGGGGTGTCCGAATGGGGAAACCCAGCTGGGGTAATTTCCAGTTACTCACAACTGAATACATAGGTTGTGTAGAGGCATACCAGGGGAACTGAAACATCTAAGTACCCTGAGGAAGAGAAAACAATAGTGATTCCGTCAGTAGCGGCGAGCGAACGCGGAGAAGCCCAAACCAGAGAGCTTGCTCTTTGGGGTTGTGGGACGTCTCACATGGAGTTACAAAGGAACCGGTTAAGCGAAGAGGTCTGGAAAGGCCCGCCAAAGAAGGTAAAAGCCCTGTAGTTGAAAGTTGGTTCCCTCCGAGACGGATCCCGAGTAGTGCGGGGCACGTGAAACCCCGTATGAATCCGGCAGGACCATCTGCCAAGGCTAAATACTTCCTAGCGACCGATAGTGAAGCAGTACCGTGAGGGAAAGGTGAAAAGCACCCCGGAAGGGGAGTGAAATAGAACCTGAAACCGTGTGCTTACAAAAAGTCAGAGCCCGTTTTAGGGGTGATGGCGTGCCTTTTGTAGAATGAACCGGCGAGTTACGTTCCCGTGCAAGGTTAAGGTGAAGAGCCGGAGCCGCAGCGAAAGCGAGTCTGAATAGGGCGACATAGTACGTGGACGTAGACCCGAAACCGGGTGATCTACCCCTGTCCAGGGTGAAGGTGCGGTAACACGCACTGGAGGCCCGAACCCACGCATGTTGAAAAATGCGGGGATGAGGTGGGGGTAGCGGAGAAATTCCAATCGAACTCGGAGATAGCTGGTTCTCCCCGAAATAGCTTTAGGGCTAGCCTCGGAAAACAGAGTCGTGGAGGTAGAGCACTGATTGGGTGCGGGGCCCGCAAGGGTTACCAAGCTCAGTCAAACTCCGAATGCCATAGACTTACTTCCGGGAGTCAGACAGTGAGTGCTAAGATCCATTGTCAAAAGGGAAACAGCCCAGACCATCAGCTAAGGTCCCCAAGTGTGTGTTAAGTGGGAAAGGATGTGGAGTTGCACAGACAACCAGGATGTTGGCTTAGAAGCAGCCACCATTGAAAGAGTGCGTAATAGCTCACTGGTCGAGTGACTCTGCGCCGAAAATGTAACGGGGCTAAACACACCACCGAAGCTATGGCTTGATGCTTTGCATCAGGGGTAGGGGAGCGTTGTATAAGGGTTGAAGGTGTACCGTAAGGAGCGCTGGACATTATACAAGTGAGAATGCCGGTATGAGTAACGAAAAGATCAGTGAGAATCTGATCCGCCGAAAGCCTAAGGGTTCCTGAGGAAGGCTCGTCCGCTCAGGGTAAGTCGGGACCTAAGGCGAGGCCGAAAGGCGTAGTCGAAGGACAACAGGTCGAAATTCCTGTACCACCGTAAGCCGTTATGAGCAATGGGGGGACGCAGTAGGGTAGTGACGCGGACTGATGGATGTCCGTCTAAGCAGTAAGGCTGATGTGTAGGCAAATCCGCACATTGTAAGGCTGAGCTGTGATGGGGAGCGAAAATTATAGTAGCGAAGGTCATGATCTCACACTGCCAAGAAAAGCCTCTAGCCAGGTGAAGGTGCCCGTACCGCAAACCGACACAGGTAGGCGAGAAGAGTATTCTAAGGCGCGCGGAAGAACTCTCGTTAAGGAACTCGGCAAAATGACCCCGTAACTTCGGGAGAAGGGGTGCCCCGGTAGTGTGAATAGCACGAGGGGGCCGCAGTGAAAAGGCCCAAGCGACTGTTTAGCAAAAACACAGGTCTGTGCGAAGCCGTAAGGCGAAGTATACGGGCTGACGCCTGCCCGGTGCTGGAAGGTTAAGGGGAGTGGTTAGGAGCAATCCGAAGCTGTGAACCGAAGCCCCAGTAAACGGCGGCCGTAACTATAACGGTCCTAAGGTAGCGAAATTCCTTGTCAGGTAAATTCTGACCCGCACGAATGGCGTAACGACTTGGGCGCTGTCTCAACGAGAGATCCGGTGAAATTTTAATACCTGTGAAGATGCAGGTTACCCGCGACAAGACGGAAAGACCCCATGGAGCTTTACTGCAGCTTGATATTGAATTTGGGTACGATCTGTACAGGATAGGTGGGAGCCTTTGAAACGTGAGCGCCAGCTTGCGTGGAGGCAACGTTGGGATACCACCCTGATCGTATCTAGGTTCTAACCTGGTACCGTAATCCGGTGCGGGGACAGTGTCAGGTGGGCAGTTTGACTGGGGCGGTCGCCTCCTAAAGAGTAACGGAGGCGCCCAAAGGTTCCCTCAGAATGGTTGGAAATCATTCGAAGAGTGCAAAGGCATAAGGGAGCTTGACTGCGAGACCTACAAGTCGAGCAGGGACGAAAGTCGGGCTTAGTGATCCGGTGGTACCGCATGGAAGGGCCATCGCTCAACGGATAAAAGCTACCCTGGGGATAACAGGCTTATCTCCCCCAAGAGTCCACATCGACGGGGAGGTTTGGCACCTCGATGTCGGCTCATCGCATCCTGGGGCTGAAGTAGGTCCCAAGGGTTGGGCTGTTCGCCCATTAAAGCGGTACGCGAGCTGGGTTCAGAACGTCGTGAGACAGTTCGGTCCCTATCTGTCGTGGGCGTAGGAAATTTGAGAGGAGCTGTCCTTAGTACGAGAGGACCGGGATGGACGTACCGCTGGTGTACCAGTTGTTCCGCCAGGAGCACCGCTGGGTAGCTATGTACGGACGGGATAAACGCTGAAAGCATCTAAGCGTGAAGCCCCCCTCAAGATGAGATTTCCCAGTATGTAAGACCCCTTGAAGACGACGAGGTAGATAGGCTGGGGGTGGAAGTGCAGCAATGCATGGAGCTGACCAGTACTAATCGGTCGAGGGCTTATCCAATAGCAAGTTGTCATTCGCGTGTTTCGTTTCGAATCTAGTTTTCAGAGAACAAAACTCTGAAATGTAAGCTAAGCTATGCGTTTGGTGGCGATGGCGGAGGGGTTCCACACGTACCCATCCCGAACACGACCGTTAAGCCCTCTAGCGCCGATGGTACTTGGACCGCAGGGTCCTGGGAGAGTAGGACGCCGCCAAGCGATAGGAAGACACACTTGATGATATATCGAGTGTGTCTTTTTTATTTTAATCCTAAATGCTTATATAAACCTTAACAGCCTTGGTTATTTACCAGGGCTGTTTTTTATTTCAATATTTATGAAAATGTTAAATAACTTTAAAAGAATCATTTCTCTATCGTCCATTTAATTAATCGGCATCTGTCTATACTTTCATTTGTTTGCAAGCCTCTCCAAGGATTGTAAGGGAGTTCTGCAATGCATGCTGGGTTTCCGAATCAATAATGACTCCTTGTTTGTTCATTTTCAATGTAATATGAGGAATAGTTAAGCAGCCCTCTTGTAAGACTTGTGCATTAATCATGTTTAGTGTAAGCAATAAGGAAGCATGGGCTTTGTCACCTCCCATAGGGCTTGGGGAAGCAGCAATGACAATGGTGGGTTTATTGAGCCATTCTCCAGAAGATACAACCCAATCTAGTGCGTTTTTTAAGACCCCAGGAACGCCATTTCCATACTCTGGCGTGCAGATAAGGACACCGTCCGAATGCTTAAGTTGGGCTCTCAAGTTCTGTACGGACACTGGACCCTCTTCGACATCGATGTCGGGGTTAAAATGCGGTAGATCATTTAATCCATCATATACTTCAAACTTAAGGTTAGTGTGAGCCAGCTTAATCATGGCGTGCATTAGTAACGTATTGGAGGACTGATTGCGCAGACTTCCGGAAATGGCAAGGATATTTAATTCTTTTTTCATGGGTATAGATCATCTCTATTCTTTAGTAATGTATGGCAATCTGTTTATTTTCCTCCTGTTAAAATGAGCTGTCTATAGAAAACGCATATAATTAAGGCATTCTTCATGTTAGTCAGGGAATATCCACAATTCTTCATCAAAGATGCATGCCATCGTTTGTATTACTCTGGGTAATAGAATAAATAGATCATTTAATATAAACAACTGACGAAAGAATCATCATAAATATTTTATAAAATTAGTACCAAGTACTAAGACTTAGTGCTATAATAGTAAAAAACAAGTGAGGTGACTACCGGTATGAATCATCAATCAAAGGCAACCATCACGGCAATGGGGACGTATGTACCGGATCGAATATTAACGAATGCTGATCTGGAGAAATTGGTCGAGACAAGTGACGAATGGATTGTACAGCGTACTGGTATGAGAGAACGGCGAATTGCAGCTGAAGATCAATTTGTATCTGACCTCGCTACGAAGGCTGTAGAAGATATGATACGTCGTTATGATGTAAGTGTAGAAGATGTGGATATGATCTTGGTGGCTACAAGTACACCTGAATATGCTTTCCCAAGTACCGCATCCAGAGTACAGGCTAATCTTAAGATTCCACACACGGGTGTACTTGATTTAAATGCGGCATGCGCTGGTTTTACCTACGGACTACAGCTAGCCGACAGTTTGGTGACTAGTGGAATGTACCGCAAAGTACTGGTTATTGGAGCAGAGACATTATCCAAAATTACGGATTACACAGACCGCACGACTTGTGTACTGTTTGGTGATGGAGCGGGGGCCTTCTTGGTGGAGAGATCATCGGGTGCTGAAGGTGACTTTATGGCAGCCATATCAGGTACACATGGAGAAGGCGGTGTACATCTCTATAAGAGTGGTCTGTCTTCGGAGATGAATGGTGTGCCTTTACAGGGCGAAGGTTGTTTAGTTCAGAATGGGCGAGAGATTTATAAGTGGGCTGTACGGACGATTCCAGAGCAATTGGGTAAACTTATAACGAAAGCTGAATTAAGCCCTGACCAGATTGACTGGTTTGTCCCGCATAGTGCCAACATGAGAATGATTGAAGCTGTTTGCGAACGTGGTCCGGTTCCTTTGGAACGTACTTTAACCAGTGTCGAGTATCGTGGGAACACATCTGCTGCTTCCATTCCGCTTGCGCTACAGCTTGCAGTGGATGAAGGGAAATTGAAAGAAGGACAGAGCGTAGCTCTATTTGGCTTTGGCGGTGGTCTGACGTACGCAGGTCTGGTGCTGAAATGGGGCGTGCCGGACAACGTTCAGGAGTAACATCCGACGGTATGCAACACAAAAATAAATAGAGAACATAAAAGAGACCACCCAAACTTCATGCAGTCATGAAGAAGGTGGTCTCTTTAGTGGGTTAACTGGTTTCAAAAAAAGTGATATGATTGCATCTATTTTTTGTGTTAACCGGAATTGCTTAATCCCGTAAATATTTTACGGCGTAAGCTTAGGCGCTTGGCGGTGATGAGTTCCTTGTTCGTAGCTGTAAGCGAGCTTGATCAAGGTACCTTCATCAAAAGCACGACCCAGGAACTCCATACCTACTGGCAGACCTTCTGTTGTGAAACCGGCAGGTACAGTGATTGCCGGGAAGCCGGAGAATGGACTCAGACGGTTGTTACCACCGGAGTTTTGTCCTTCGCCAATAACACCAGCGGCTTGTGTGGATGTAGGATAGATGATGGCATCCAAGTTATTATCTGCCATAACTTTCAGCAAGGACTCACGTGTAACTTGGGTACGTTTCAGGACGATGTCCTTATATTCGGTAGTCTCCAGGGTTTGGCGTGCATCCCGAGTCTTCATGGATTGTTCTTGGGACTTATCAAACTCTCCGGAAGCGATGATCTCGGACAGACTGTGATATGGAGCATCTGCACCCAATGACTCCAGATAGTCATTCAACTGGAACTTGAATTCATATCCACTAAGGCTTGGGTACTTATTGATCTCAGTTAAGTTCGGTATGGAAATGGGAACTGCAGTAGCGCCCAGTGTCTTCAGTTCTTCCACAGCTGTGTTGATCACGTCAGCAACGGCTTTTTCTTCAGCTTTGGTACTTGGGATGAGTTCTGCAGCCACACCGATGCGTGCACCTTTCAGTCCGTTTACATCCAAGAAGTCTGTGTAGCTGGAAGGGATTTTTCCAACCGCGTAAGCTGTAGCGACATCTTTTTTATCATAGCCGGCTGTAGCATCGAGCATGATTGCAGCGTCACTAACGGTACGGGCCATAGGTCCACCAACATCCTGTGTCAAAGCCAATGGGATAATACCTTCACGGCTTGACAGTCCGATGGTTGGACGGATACCCACGAGGCTGTTGAAGCTGGACGGGATTCGGATCGAACCGCCAGTGTCTGTACCCATACCGGCTGCGGCAAAGTTAGATGCAATGGCTGCACCTGTTCCACCGCTTGAGCCACCTGGATAATGGTCCAAGGCGTATGGGTTCAATGTTTGTCCGCCCAATGAGCTGGATGTTGTGATGCCAAATGCGAATTCATGCAGGTTTGTTTTGCCCAAAATAATGGCGCCAGCTGCTTTGAGTTTCTTCACTTGTTCAGCATCGTGAGCAGGGACCGAATCTTTCAGACAGATACAGCCTGCGGTTGTCGGCATGTCATTGGTATCGAAATTGTCTTTCACCAGAATCGGAACGCCATGCAGAGGCCCGCGAGCACCTTGAGCTGCACGTTCTTCATCCAATTGCTCCGCAATTTGGAGCGCATCCGGGTTCAGGGTTAATACGGCGTTGATGCTTACACCTTGATCATCGTATTTTTCAATGCGGTCCAGATATTTCTGAACTAGCTCTTTTGATGTCAGTTTTCCTTGCGTCATTGCGGCCTGGAGATCCATGATGGTTGCTTCTTCCAGGACAAACGGTTTTATGTAGTTATAAATGCGGTCTTTCAGTATGGAGAGGTCATTCTCGGTAAGTACAGCGTTTGGAAGGAAGAGTGATTCCGTATAACCTTTCATCAATCCCGCAGTGTTCAATGCACCAACAGCACCTGCGAAAGTGGCTTCATCCGGGACATCCTTGAATGATTCGGTTGTCGAATCCAGCTTGAGCCATTGTTGCAAGGCGACCGCAGCATCTTTACGTTGTACGGTTTTGCCGGAGAGCTTGTCCATGGTAAAAGGAACACCTGCAAGTGTAGCTGCTTCTTCCATGGCCTGAACAAATGCTGCCGGAGTAGCTGGCGCTTTTCCTTTGGATACAGCTGCTACTGTTGTTTTACTCGTAGGCGTTGCCGTTGCAGCTGATGCCGAAGGTAACGTTCCTCCCCATGTTGTGGCAACAACAGCTCCCGCCAGTAACAAAGCCCCACTTTTTTTCAATACAGATCCATGATAAGTCATGCATCCACGCTCCCTTCCTGTGTCTCATTGATGTGTGTAGCAGCGATTCTGTTTCTATGCTTTTGACACATTGTATAGTCATGTCAGGTAATATTACAAGGTTTATATTTATCCAAAAAAACGTATACATCAATACTTTACAGTGTTAATACTTATTCATGCTTCTGTTTACATGTACTCAGAAAAACTATTACAAATTTTAATGTTAGGAAATATAACACGTAATCGATGTGTTGATTAAACATGAGGTTACAGGATGCGAGTAGATTAGGAAGTAGAGATGACAGAGCATACCTTTAGTGTGAAATGATATAATGAAAAGATAGGAATAGAAGAGACATAAGGTATTACAGAGAGGAAGAGATATGAAGTGAAGACATTGGTACTGGCAGAAAAACCGTCTGTGGCACGCGAAATAGCCAGAGTTATGGGTGCGCGTGATAAACATAAAAGTTATATGGAAGGCCCGAAATATATCGTTACCTGGGCACTTGGACATCTGGTTGGATTAGCTGAACCCGAGGATTACGATAAAAAGTATGCAACATGGAATCTGGAGGACCTGCCCATTCTGCCAGAGCGTACGAAACTGAAGGTACTTAAAGAGACCAACCATCAATATAAAGCAGTACAGCAGCTGATGAAACGTCAGGATGTGGGTGAGTTGGTCATTGCGACGGATGCGGCTCGTGAGGGAGAATTGCTGGCCCGTTGGATCATGCAGATGGCGGGGTGGAAAAAACCTTTTAAACGCCTGTGGATTTCATCCCAGACAGATAAGGCGATCAAAGACGGATTTGCTTCGCTGAAACCAGGCAGTCAGTTCGACCGTCTTTATGAATCTGCACGTTGCCGTGCGGAAGCCGACTGGATGATTGGACTTAACGTGACCCGTGCACTAACCGTTCGTTTTAATGCGCAGTTGTCTGCTGGACGGGTCCAAACGCCGACCTTGGGCATGATTATGGATAGAGAAAATGAAATTAATGGTTTCCGCTCGCAGGAGTATGAGACGTTAACGGCAGATTTGGGTGGTTTTCAGGCTGTGTGGCGGGCAGCTGGGGGAGATTCACGAATTTTCGACCCTCAAGAAACGCAAGAATTGAAGAAACGGGTAGATGGGCGCAAGGGTACGGTTGCCCAAGTGAAGAAAAGCGAGAAAGTAGAGCCACATCCCCTGGCATATGACTTGACGGAACTGCAACGGGATGCCAACCGAAAATATGGTTTCTCTGCAAAGCAAACATCAAATGTCCTGCAACGTCTGTATGAACAACACAAACTCGTGACGTACCCACGTACAGACAGTCGGTATCTGACTTCGGACATGACAGCTACATTGAAAGAACGTTTGGACAGTGTAGCCATTGGACCTTATGCGTCTTTGGCACGTCCTTTGCTGCGCAAAAATCTGAATATCACCAAACGTATTGTGGATGACAGTAAAGTTACGGATCACCATGCGATTATCCCAACGGAGCAAACAGTGCTTCTGAATCAACTGAATCCGGAGGAACGCAAATTGTACGATCTGATCGTACGTCGTTTTATCAGCCTGTTCTATCCGGCAGCGAAGTACGATTCGGTTGCGATCACGGTTCAAGTGGGGAATGACTCCTTCCATGTCAAAGGAACAACAGCGAAAGAAAGTGGATGGCGTGAAGTATACGGCGGTGATTACAGCGATGATGACGATGACCGTGCTGATGATGCAACAGACCATGAGCGTGCGCTTCTGCCAGATGTGCCGCAAGGGCAGTCCGTGACGGTTCAGCGTTGCCATATTAAAAGTGGACGGACGATGCCGCCCAAACGGTATACCGAAGCTGCTTTGCTTTCCCAGATGGAAAAGCATGGACTCGGGACTCCGGCTACGCGGGCGGATATTATCGAGAAGCTGGTCAGTTCCGATACAATAGATCGTCAAGGCAACAGCATGCACCCGACTGGCAAAGGAAAACAGTTGATTGAACTGGCTGCTCCGCAGCTTCGTACACCGGATCTGACTGCTCGCTGGGAAGCTGAACTGGAACGCATCGCTCGTGGGCAAGGGAAACCGGGGCCGTTTCTGGATAGTATCCGATCCATGGCGAAAGAGCTGGTGTCTACGGTAAAAGGCAGCAAAGCAGAGTACAAGCCGCATAATGTGTCTAATAGCCATTGCCCGGACTGTAACGCACGGTTGTTGGAGAAGAAAGGTAAGCGCGGCAAGTTTCTTGTATGTCCTACCGAGGACTGTGGATATCGTCGTTCAGCAGAGAAAAGATTGTCCAATCGTCGTTGTGCGCAGTGCCACAAAAAGATGGAAATCAAAGAAGGCAAGGCGGGGTTATATGTACAATGTCTACCTTGTGGTATTACAGAAACGTTGGATAAGGACAAACAGCATGTGAACAAACGCGATCAGCAAAAGCTGGTGAAACAGTATGCGAAGCAGGAGTCCATCGGTTCCAATCTGGGTGAACTGCTGAAGGCGGCTATGGAGAAAAAGGGAGAGTAACACGCTTGAGGGTAGTCGAGGTAGTACCTCGTGCGGTACGCGCCATGCGAATGATGTACTCATTTACTCCACAGGGACTGATTATAACTTTTCTCTACTCATCTATGTGCAGTCGTATAAGATCCTCCGTTTTCAGGCAACGTAAGCCAAGGAGGTGATACCTACATGCCGCACAACAAACCAGAGAAAATCCATAATCAGCAAAACAAAGACAGTATTCGGGAAGAGAGTATCGCTGTGCGCCCGGACAAAGCAGCCAAAAGAGCACCAAGCCTGAACGGTATTCCAAAGCAGGAGTCCTAGGTTAGAGCGAGGTTAGCGTTATTACACAAAATTGCGGTTCCCTATCCGGTGCGTTGAACATGTCTCTAATGAGGATTATAATGGAGGCAGGGAGATGTCCCAGGACAGGGGGATCGCTAGAATTATATGCAAACCGGACTTATATTGTGGTTTTTATTTATTAATGTAGTTGGTTATCTGGTGATGTCGGATGATAAGAGGCGTGCACAGCAAAGGCGTGATCGTACACCCGAACGGACGTTATTCTTATTAGCATTTATAGGCGGTGCTTTGGGAGTCTGGATCGCGATGTATAGGAAAAGGCATAAGACTAAACATCCCAGCTTCACCATTGGCATTCCATTGTTGTTGTTCCTGAATGCGGTAATCTATGGTTACTTTATTCAATGAACAGATGGAACACATGCGTAACCATTCCTTCTATGTTTTTAATTGTAGGATTGGAGATATCGAACTGGACTTACGCTGAAGTGAAGGTGTATCGTTAATTTGTCTGATATGTAAATTCATTCGTATAAATGGTTCATTGTGGCTGCGGAACGTTTAAGGAGTTATATGGTTCTGTTAGTTTATTACATGTCAGACCGAAGCTTGCTTCGCGTGCTCTACATATAAAGGAAGGGATGGGATTCACATGTTATTTTCCAAAATATTAGTGGCTTATGATGGTTCCAAAGCTTCAAATAAAGCACTTGATCGTGCGATTGAGCTAGCTAAAGTGTCCCCAAATGCAGTACTGGATGTCATTCATGCTTTTGATTTCCCGCGTGTATTCATCGGTGAGGGGTTGGCTCCACTGCCACCTTCACTTAATAATGACTACTACAATCTGGCGGTACAGACGACAGATGAAGCAAAAGAGCGAATTCAGGCTGCTGGTGTAACGGCCAATGTGGATCTGATTCAAGGAGCGGCAGCGGAAGTGCTGCTTGATTTTGCCAAAGAAAATGATTCAGATATCATTATTATTGGTAGCCGCGGACTGGGTGGTATTCGGGAATTTGTCCTGGGTAGTGTTAGTCACAATGTGGTGCAGCATGCTCAGGTTCCAGTACTGATCGTAAAATAATGGATGAAGTGTGTACGCACTGAAAAGCAGGAAGCCGGTTGTCTTCGAGAGATTGAAGAGGAGCCGGCTTTCTTTTATGGGATGAAATGGATGGCTAACCGAATTTAATGAAGCAATTCCCGAACATTATATTTGTCAATATGTTAAATGTTCGTCTTTAAGTTGACATTAGCTGTAGGGGATTGTTAGAATGTTAGATGTGTCGATCAGGTAAGAATAAGGTCGAGTAGGAACGAAATATGTAATAAGAGATTACCAAAATGAACGAAAATAGTTTGATAGATATTTGCTCGTATAACGCCGGGAATAGGGCCCGGAAGTATCTACCCGGGAACCGTAAATTTCCGGACTACGAGGAGATACGGCTGAGAGTCGCATGCAACCAGATGCGGACAGCAAGCCCCCTTTTGGCATGCCCAAATGAGGGATACGTATTTCTTGGAGTCCGGTGTCCGGAGAAAATGTGATGTTTTCGCGGGTAGCGGATTTTTTCATTTCACACGTAAAATGAATTCCTTATTACCAAGTGTAATCAAAAAAGCTCAGACGGGAGTTGGATGTATTCATGTCACTGCAAGTCGCTGTAATCATGGGCAGTAAGTCGGATTGGGAAACGATGAAACATGCGTGCGAGGTTCTGGATGAACTGGAGATTGGGTATGAGAAAAAGGTGGTCTCCGCCCATCGTACACCGGATTTGATGTTTGAATACGCAGAGCAAGCAATTGATCGGGGATTCAAGGTGATCATTGCAGGCGCAGGCGGGGCAGCACATCTGCCCGGTATGGTTGCTTCCAAAACGGTGCTTCCGGTCATTGGCGTTCCAGTTCAGTCCAAAGCATTGAACGGTCTCGATTCCTTGTTGTCCATTGTTCAGATGCCTGGTGGTATTCCCGTCGCAACTGTGGCGATTGGCAAGGCAGGGGCAACCAATGCAGGATTGCTGGCAGCTCAAATGATCGGTGCTTTTGACCCGGATGTCCAACGTCGCTCTGAAGCTCGCCGAGAGCGCATCAAACAAGAAGTACTCGAAAGCAGTGAAGAACTATGAGTAGTACAGGGAACCAATCCGGTATAGCAGGAGAACTGAAAAAAGTCCTGCTGCCCGGGAAAACAACCATCGGCATTCTTGGAGGCGGACAGCTCGGACGTATGATGACGCTCGCAGGAACGGCAATGGGGTATCGATTCGTTACTCTTGATCCCGCTGCGGATGCACCTTGTGGTCAAGTTGCTTGTCAGATTGAAGCTGGTTATGACGATGCCAAAGCTGCACTTGAACTGGCTCGGCAATGCGATGTCATTACGTATGAGTTTGAAAATGTAGATGCAGAAGTCGCTGGGCTGCTCGAGCGTGAGTCTTACGTTCCACAAGGAAGTGCGTTACTGTACACCACACAACATCGGTTGCGTGAAAAACGTGCGATCGAAGCTGCTGGAGTAAGAGTCGCGCCTTATCGTGAAATCACAAGTGTGGATACGATGCTTGCTGCTGTAAGCGAACTTGGAGTGCCGTGTGTACTGAAGACGGTGACTGGAGGTTACGATGGCAAAGGCCAGCGTGTAATTCGGGAAGCGAATGAGGCTGTGGCTGCGTACGAAGAACTTGCAGCTACAGGTGCGGAACTGGTGCTGGAACAATTCATCAAGTTTGAATGCGAGATATCGGTTGTTGTAGCGCGTAGTACAAATGGGGAGATTAAAACGTTCCCGCCAGCGGAGAACATTCATGTAAATAACATTTTGCATGCTTCAATTGTACCGGCTAGAGTTGCCGCAGACATCCAGATTGAAGCGCAAAAGCTGGCAGCAGCGGTGGCAGAATCGATGAAGGCTGTTGGGTTGCTGGCTGTGGAACTGTTTGTAGCGGCGGATGGAAGACTGTACGTCAACGAACTGGCACCAAGACCACATAATTCTGGTCACTATACGATGGAAGCTTGTGCGACTTCTCAGTTCGAACAACATATCCGTGCGATCTGCGGATTACCACTTGGGGACACTTCGTTATTGAGTCCGGTTGTTATGGTCAATGTGCTTGGAGAGCATCTGGAAGGTATTATCGCTAGAACAGGGCAACCTGATGCAGAAGCGATAGAGCTCGGTGTGATTCCCAAGCTTCATATATATGGTAAAACCGAGGCAAAAACAGGACGTAAGATGGGGCATGTGAATCTGCTTTGTCAGGATGTTGAAGAAGGATTGCAATGGATTGAACAAACTAATCTCTGGAGGAATACAAATTCATGATTGAACGTTATAGCAGACCTGAAATGAGAGCCATCTGGACCGAAGAAAACAAATTCCAATCGTGGCTGGAAGTTGAAATTTGTGCATGTGAGGCGTGGGCCGAACTGGGTGTAATCCCTAAGGAAGAAGCAGCATTGCTTCGTCAGAATGCATCTTTTGACATCGACCGCATCTATGAAATTGAACAGGAAACACGTCATGACGTTATCGCATTTACACGTACGGTATCTGAAAGTCTGGGTGCGGAGCGGAAATGGGTGCACTACGGACTGACTTCTACAGATGTCGTGGATACGGCTCTGGGATATGTACTGCGTCAAGCGAATGAGATTCTGGAAAAAGATATCGTGAATTTCATTGAAATTCTTCGCGAAAAAGCACTGGCTTATCAGCACACACCAATGATGGGACGTACGCACGGCGTGCATGCGGAGCCAACAACATTTGGTCTGAAAATGGCGTTGTGGCATGAAGAGATGAAACGGAACCTGGAGCGTTTCCGTCATGCAGCAGACAATGTACAATACGGCAAAATCTCAGGCGCAGTAGGAACATACGCCAACATTGATCCGTTTGTTGAAGAGTTTGTCTGCGAGAAGCTGGGCACGAAGCCAGCGCCAATCTCAACTCAAACATTACAACGTGATCGTCACGCGGAATATATGGCTACACTGGCGTTGATCGCAACGTCTCTGGACAAGTTTGCTACAGAGGTACGTGCACTGCAGAAGAGTGAATTCCGTGAAGTGGAAGAAGCTTTTGCTAAAGGTCAAAAAGGATCTTCCGCGATGCCGCACAAGCGTAACCCGATCGGTAGTGAAAACATCTCCGGCCTGTCCCGCGTCATTCGAGGACATATGGTATCCGCATACGAGAACGTAACACTTTGGCATGAACGTGACATCTCACATTCTTCCGTAGAACGTATCATTCTGCCAGATGCAACGATGCTGCTGAACTACATGCTGAACCGTTTTGGCAACATCGTGAAGAACCTGACGGTATTCCCTGAGAACATGAAACGCAACATGGAGCGCACCTACGGGGTACCATTCTCCGGTCGTATCATGACAAAGCTGATCGACAAAGGCTTCAGCCGCGAGCAAGCGTACGATACCGTTCAACCACGTGCGATGCAAGCATGGGAAGAGCAACGTCAGTTCCAGGATATCGTGAAATCCACACCGGAAATCACGGAAGTACTGAACGAAGAGGAAATCGCAGATGCATTCAACCCGTCATGGCACCTGAAGCACGTAGACACGATCTTCAAAAAGCTCGGCTTGAACGACTAATATATTAAGGTTTTGAATTATTCTACTCCCTAAAAGTATAGGTTGATTATGTGTTCACGCTGGAACGGAGAAGGCAGAAAAAACCTGAAGAAGCAAAGCGCTCGCCTTTATCACCGGATTTTCCCCTTGAGAAAGGGGATCAGAAAAATCTGGGGATAACAGCGATCGGAAGGTTGTTCTGCATTCGTAGTGGCCCCGCGTGAAGAGGGGAATTGGACGTATACTTTACATCTCCTGAAAGAAGGTGAGCCCATGGCACTGTCCACTGCGGCAGATCTCGTTAAAGCACCTCTGTTATATAAAGGAAAAGTACGTGAATTGTACGACCTGGGTGAACATTTTCTAATCGTGGTAACTGACCGAATCTCTGCATTTGATTACGTGCTGGATCCGGCAGTTCCCGAGAAAGGAAACGTACTGAATAAACTCAGCAGCTTCTGGTTTGAACTGACAGGTGACATGATGGAGAATCACGTCGTTCATACCGATGTGAATCAACTGGGTGATCTCATCACAGACCCTGAATTGCTCAAAGACCGCATCATGGTAACCCGCAAAGCAGAACGCATTGATATTGAATGTGTCGTGCGTGGATACATCACGGGTGGTGGATGGAGACAATATGAGACAAGCGGTGAAGTGAATGGCATTAAACTGCCTGATGGACTTCGCAAAAACGCCAAGCTCGAAGTTCCCATTTTCACCCCGGCAGCCAAAAACGATGTTGGTCACGATGAAGACATCCCGATGGATCGCATGAAAGAACTGGTGGGAGACGCACTTGCAGTTGAGCTTCAGGAAAAAAGCTTGCGCCTGTACGAATTCGCCCGTGATTACTGTGATCAGCGTGGCATCATTCTGGCAGACTGCAAATTCGAGTTCGGTATCGTGGATGGCAAGGTCATCCTGATTGACGAAATCTTCACCCCAGATGCTTCGCGCTTCTGGGCCAAAGAGAATTATGAACTCGACATCGAGATCGACAGCATGGATAAAGAGCCAGTGCGCACCTATCTCGCCGGAACCGATTGGAACAAGAACAGTAAACCCGATCCACTCCCACATGAGGTAGTTGAGGCAACAACCGCAAGATACGTCGATATTTATAACCGTTTAACGAAATAATAAAGTTTAACGTTTGAGTGAGCTGCGGGAAAGTTTGGCTTTCGATCGCTGTTGCCCCCGGATTGTTTTGATTGGAATCCTTTTTTCAAAAGGAAACATTCCGGTTGCAAAGGCGAGCACTTCGTTTCTCTAGCTCAAATCTTTCCCTCCGCCAGTGACAAACTGGTGGGTGAGGCAATTAAGAGCGGTGGCTTCCCACAGGTAGGGGAAGCCTGAAAAATTAAGAGAATTAAATTTACTAATTATTAAAGTAACTTAAAGACCATTCACCATTCACTGTTTTGAAGGAATGGTCAGTCTAGACCATTACACACCGTGCAACGTAAAAGGTTTAGGCCTTTAAAAAACGTCGCATGGACTAGCGGAGGGGCGGAATTGTTCTTAAAGGAGCGATAGCGTTCGCCTTTGTCCCCGGGTTTTGACCGCAGAGCGGGCCAAAACAATCAAAAAACCTGGGGACAACAAGCGACCGGAAAGAACAATCCGCCCCGGAGCAAGCACCAATGCCCCACCTTTTAACAGCGTAAAGCATTTATCCCGTTCATTACTGAGGAGGAACATAAGGATCATGATCAAAGCAACCGTATATGTCACTATTAAGCAAAGCGTACTCGACCCGCAAGGCGTAGCTGTTCAAGGAGCCCTGCATTCAATGGGATTCAACGAAGTGGAAAGTGTACGGATCGGTAAAGTCATGGAACTGAACCTGGATACAACAGATCGTGCGGAAGCGGAGAAACGACTGAAAGTCATGTGTGAAAAGCTGCTGGCCAACACCGTTGTTGAAGATTACCGCTACGAATTGGAGGGTTAATCTCATGAAATTTGCAGTTCTTGTGTTCCCTGGCTCCAACTGCGACATCGACTGTTACAAGGCAGTGGAAGATGCGATTGGACAAGAGGTTGATTATGTATGGCACACGGCTACAGATCTTTCGGCTTATGATTGTATTTTAGTTCCGGGTGGTTTCTCTTATGGTGACTACTTGCGTTGCGGAGCGATTTCCCGCTTTGCACCGGTAATGAACGAGGTAGCGAAAGCTGCTGAACAAGGTAAATATATTTTGGGTATTTGCAACGGATTCCAGATCCTGACTGAAGCGGGATTGCTTCCAGGTGCATTGATCCGTAACACTTCCCTGAAATTCCGTTGTCACGATACGGTATTGAAAGTGGCGAACGCAGATACACCATTTACACGTGACTATGCACCCGGCGAAGAGATTATCATCCCGATTGCTCACGGTGAAGGCAACTATTATTGCGACGAGGAGACGCTGGCGAGTCTGCAAGCGAACAACCAGATCGTATTTACTTATGGCAACAACCCGAACGGTTCCCTGGGTGATATCGCGGGAGTCTGTAACGAGGGTGGAAACGTGGTCGGCATGATGCCACATCCAGAGCGTGCAGTGGACTCACTGCTAGGTTCGGAAGACGGCAAACGTATGTTTACATCTATTTTGAAAGCATGGAGGGATCGGCATGACGCAGCAGCTATCCGCTAAGGAACCGACAGCAGAACAGGTCGCAGAACATAAACTTTACGCACAAATGGGCGTATCTGACAGCGAGTATGCGCTGATCTGTGAGTTCATGGGGCGCAAGCCAAACTACACGGAAATAGGTGTGTTCAGTGTAATGTGGTCCGAGCACTGTGCTTATAAAAACTCCAAGCCATTGCTGCGCCGTTTCCCAACCACTGGACCACGTGTCCTGATGGGACCTGGTGAAGGTGCCGGTATCGTGGATATCGGTGATAATCAGGCCGTTGTATTCAAAATTGAAAGCCATAACCATCCTTCCGCGGTTGAGCCTTATCAAGGTGCGGCAACAGGTGTGGGCGGCATTATCCGTGATATTTTCTCCATGGGTGCAAGACCGGTAGCAATACTGAACTCCCTGCGTTTCGGTAAGCTGGAGAGCGATCGCGTTAAATATTTGTTCGAACATGTGGTAGCGGGTATTGCTGGATACGGTAACTGTATCGGGATTCCTACCGTTGGTGGCGAAGTGATGTTTGATGAGAGCTATGAAGGTAATCCGCTGGTTAACGCGATGTGTGTAGGTCTGATTGATCATGACAAGATCCAGCGCGGTGTAGCTAAAGGTGTAGGTAACCCGGTTTACTATGTGGGCCCGCCAACAGGCCGGGATGGTATTCATGGAGCAACCTTTGCATCGGTTGAACTGACGGAAGAATCCGAGTCCCAACGGACAGCGGTTCAGGTTGGTGATCCATTTATGGAGAAACTGGTAATGGAATCCTGTCTGGAATTGATCGACACGGGCATCGTGCTCGGTATTCAGGATATGGGTGCTGCGGGTCTGACATGTTCGAGTGCAGAGATGGCAAGTAAAGCGGGTAACGGTCTGGAATTGTATCTGGATCAGGTACCACAGCGTGAAGAAGGCATGACGCCTTACGAAATGATGTTGTCCGAGTCCCAAGAACGGATGTTGTTCGTCGTTGAGCCGAAGGATGAGGCGCAGGCGATGGAAATCTTTGAACGTTGGGGCGTTATCTGTGCCAAAGTCGGTAAAGTAACGGATGACGGTCGTCTGAAATTGATCCACCACGGCGAAGTGGTCGGAGATATGCCGGTAACGGCTTTGGTTGACGAATGTCCAGTGTATGACAAACCTTCTTCGGTACCTGCATACTACGAGCAAAGTGCTTCCATCGACACGCTTCGTTACGACGAAGTGTCGGATCTCGGCGGAGCATTGAAACAAGTGCTGGCTTCACCAACAGTAGCAAGTAAAAAATGGATTTATGATCAATACGACTATATGGTGCGTACAAGCACTGCCGTTCGCCCAGGTTCGGATGCTGCCGTAGTTACGATTCGTGGAACACGCAAAGGTCTCGCGATGACAACGGACTGTAATGGACGTTATGTGTACCTTGATCCTGAAGTTGGTGGACGGATTGCCGTAAGTGAAGCAGCGCGTAACATTGTATGTTCCGGTGCAGAGCCGCTGGCAATTACGGACAACTTGAACTTCGGTAACCCGGAGAAGCCGGATATTTTCTGGCAAATGGAGAAAGCGGTAGACGGTATGGCGGAAGCTTGCCGTGTGCTGGATACGCCGGTTATCGGTGGTAACGTAAGTCTGTATAACGAAAACGCCAAAGGCTCTATCTATCCAACGCCAGTTGTCGGTATGGTAGGTCTCGTTCATGATACGGATCATATCACGACACAAGCATTCAAGTCCGAAGGTGATGTTATCATCCTCCTCGGTGAAACAAAAGCTGAACTGGGTGGTAGCGAGCTGCAATACGCAGTTCATGGTCAGACGGAAGGTCGTCCTCCAGAACTGAACTTGCAAACGGAAAAAGCGTTGCTCAGCACGGTGCTGGAAGCAATCCAATCCGGTCTTGTTCGCTCTGCACATGACTTGTCTGAAGGCGGCTTGGCTGTTGCACTTGCAGAGTCTTGTATCAGCGGTAACGTAGGAGCACAGGTGAATGTGGAGACTGCACTGCGTGCAGATCACGCCCTGTTCAGTGAGAGCCAATCCCGTATCTTGTTGTCGGCTACGCCAGAGCAAGCGGGTAAACTTGAAGCATTTGTACGTGAGCGCGGTGTACCTGTAGCTGTGATTGGACGTGTAGAAGGAAGTAACCTGACGATTGAATTGAACGGAACATCAGCCGTGAGCGAACCTGTAGGAGGTTTGGCTCAGGTCTGGGAGGATGCGATTCCATGTCTCATGAACTGACGACAGGACCGTTGTGGACAGGCGATTATTATAATGAAGGGTCCGGCAAGGAAGGACTCGACAAATTGAAGGAAGAATGCGGCGTGTTTGGGGTGTTCAGACACCCTGACGCGGCTTCGCTCTCCTATTATGGACTGCATGCGCTGCAACATCGGGGCGAAGAAAGTGCAGGCATGTGTGTGAGTGATGGCAGCCAGTTTAACTATCATCGCGGCATGGGTCTGGTGAAAGAAGTGTTCACCAAAGACCTGATGCAGACGTTGACGGGGGATATTTCCATTGGACATGTCCGTTATTCAACGAGTGGTGACAGTAAACTGACAAACGCACAGCCATTGGTATTTAAATACCGTGATGGCGATTTGGCGGTAGCGACCAACGGGAACATTGTGAATGCACCAACGATCCGGCGCGAGCTGGAGCAGAGCGGTTCCATTTTCCAAACAACGAGTGATACTGAGGTCATTGCGCATCTGATTGCACGATCCTCCAAAGGGCTTGTGGAAGCTGCAAAAGAGGCGTTCCAGCGCATTGTGGGTGGTTATGCATTTCTGATCATGACCAACGACAAGCTGCTCGTGGCTTCCGATCCGCACGGACTTCGTCCGCTGACGATGGGTAAGCTGGGAGATGCGTATCTGTTTGCATCTGAGACGTGTGCACTGGAAACAATTGGCGCAGAGTTAATCCGTGACATTGAACCGGGTGAACTACTTGTGTTGGATGCAGATGGTCTGCACGAGGATCGCTTTGATCATCACAAACACCGCAAGGCATTATGCGCGATGGAATATATTTATTTTGCTCGTCCGGATAGTGATATGAATGGTACGAACCAGCATGCGGCCCGTAAACGGATGGGAAGCCGGATGGCCATTGAGTCGTTTGTGGATGCGGACTTGGTTACGGGGGTACCAGATTCCAGCATCTCGGCAGCAATTGGATACGCTGAACAGACAGGTATTCCGTATGAGATGGGTATGATCAAGAACAAATACACCGGACGTACGTTTATCCAGCCAAGCCAGGAATTGCGGGAGCAGGGTGTGAAGATGAAGCTGAGCGCTGTGCGTCGCGTTGTGGAAGGCAAACGTGTGGTCATGATTGACGACTCCATCGTACGGGGAACAACCTCCCGCCGGATCGTGAACATGCTGCGTGATGCAGGAGCTACCGAGGTTCATGTGCGTATTACATCACCACCTTTCAAAAACCCGTGTTTCTACGGTATTGATACGCCTGACAGCCGTGAATTAATTGCTTCACAGTTGTCGGTGGAAGAAATCTGCCGTGAAATTAATGCGGACTCCCTGGAGTTCCTCAGTCCCGATGGACTGATTGCATCGATTCAGGGAGATAATCAGGATGACCCTAAAGGCGGACTATGTCTCGCATGTTTTGATCATGATTACCCAACCCGCCTCGACTTTGGCGGCGAGGAAAAATTCGGCTGTAGCTGTTAGCCCTTAAGCCCAGCCTTGCGGAGCAACAGGGGCCAGGCAGCCAGGCGAAGCAGCTGCCCCCGGGCTTAGCCCGAGCCCTTAAGCCCCGCCTTGCGGAGCAACAGGGGCCAGGGCAGCCAGACGAAGCAGCTGTCCCGGGCAAAGCCGGAGCCCTTAAGCCCCGCTTTGCGGAGCAACAGGGGCCAGACAGCCGAGCGAAGCAGCTGCCCCCGGGCAAAGCCCGAGCCCTTAAGCCCCGCCTTGCGGAGCAATAGGGGCCAGGCAGCCGAGCGAAGCAGCTGCCCAGCGGGCTTGCCCGCAGCGTAGCTGAGCGGGGTTCGCTGACCGATGGCTTGCAGCCAACGGAATCGGCGAACAATCCCGCGAGATCACGCACGAACCAACCATAGCAAGATCACACCAGCCACCTCTGCACCGCTTTTTTGGCGGGTGTCCAGAGGGCCTGCCAAGGTCCTATGGGGTCCTCCCGGGCGGGAGGATTTAGGTGGGGCGAAAAAAAAGGAGATGATTCCACTTGTCTGAAGCATATAAAAAGGCCGGCGTTGATATCGCGGCAGGTAATGAAGCGGTTGAACGGATGAAAAAACACGTGAAGCGTACCTTCCGTCCGGAAGTGATGACAGATCTGGGTGGATTCGGTGCCCTGTTCGGTTTGAACAAAGATAAATACGATGAGCCGGTGCTTGTATCCGGTACAGACGGCGTAGGCACCAAGCTGAAAATTGCATTTGCCATGGACCGTCATGATACTATCGGAATCGACGCGGTAGCGATGTGTGTGAACGACATTGTGGTACAGGGTGCAGAACCACTCTTCTTCCTTGACTATCTGGCATGTGACAAAGTCATTCCTGAGAAGATTGAAGCTATTGTTGCGGGAATTGCTGAAGGCTGTCATCAATCTGGTTGTGCGCTGATCGGTGGCGAGACGGCGGAAATGCCGGGCATGTACAGTGAAGGCGAATATGATATTGCCGGATTCACGGTGGGTATCGTAGACAAAGCGAAGATCATCAACGGTACAACGATTGCCCCTGGTGACACAGTGATTGGACTGGCCTCCAGCGGTGTGCATAGTAACGGATTCTCGCTGGTACGCAGACTTTTGTTGGAAGATGCGGGACTTGATCTGCATGATGAAGTAGCGGAACTGGGCGGTAAGTTGGGTGATTCCCTGCTGGAACCTACAAAGATCTATGTTAAACCTCTGTTGTCCCTGCTGGAAAAGGTGAAAGTAAAAGGCATGGCACACATTACAGGTGGTGGCTTCATTGAGAATATCCCACGTATGTTGCCGAGCAACGTGAATGTGGATATTGACTACGGCTCTTGGCCGATCCTGCCGATCTTCAACCTGTTACAGGAAAAGGGTGCTGTCTCGAACCGTGACATGTTCACCACATTTAACATGGGTGTTGGGCTTGTACTGGTGGTTAATGAAGCAGATGCAACGGAAGCGCTGCAACAACTGAAAGCATCTGGTGAAGAAGCGTACATCATTGGCCGTGTTACTGAAGGAGATGCGCGAGTAACCTTCACGGGAGCGGATGTTTAATGGCGAACTACCGCATAGCTGTATTTGCCTCGGGTGAAGGGACTAACTTTCAGTCATTGGTCGATGCAGTACGGAACGGTGGGCTGAATGCATCCGTAGAACTGCTCGTGTGTGATAAACCTTCTGCACGTGTTGTGCAGCGGGCACAGGATGCAGGCGTGGATTGTCATCTGTTTACTCCGAAAAATTATGCTTCCCGTGAAGCCTATGAGGCAGAGATCGTGGAAGTGCTTGAATCCAAAAAAATCGACTTGGTTGTTCTTGCGGGTTATATGAGATTGCTGACTTCTGTTGTGGTGGATCGTTACGCAGGGCGGTTGATTAACATTCATCCGTCCTTGCTACCGGCATTTGCAGGCAAGGATGCGATTGGACAGGCACTTGAGTATGGTGTGAAAGTGACGGGCGTGACTGTGCATTTTGTGGACGGAGGCATGGATACCGGACCGATTATTGCCCAGCATCCGGTTCCCATTTTGCCGGAGGATACGCCTGAGTCAATCAGCCGTTCCATCCATGCAGCTGAACAGCAGTTATACCCTGAAGTGGTTTCCTGGTTCGCGCAAGGTCTGGTTCAACTAGACGGACGTCATGTTACTGTTAATAAACCGGTTTGATATAAGTTGAAATTTTTTTACACATTAACGGAGAGGACAGAAAAAACCTGAAAAAGCGAAGCGTTCGCCTTTATCACCGGATTTTCCCTTTAAGAAAAGGGAATCAAAAAATCTGGGGATAACAGCGATTAGAAGGTTGTTCTGTCATCGGAGTGTCCCGTGTAAACATCTTAGTTCCACTTATATAACAGAAGTCGAATATTGGTACGCATTTTGTGATATTTCTCGGGAAATAAATCGGCTGTGTTTCGTCAGGAAACGCGAAGCCATGGGACATTAAAGGAGGAGCATATTGTGAGTATCAAAAGAGCGCTGGTCAGCGTATGGGATAAAACAGGCATCGTGGACTTTTGCCGCGAGCTGTCGCAAATGGGTGTGGAGATTATTTCGACAGGAGGTACAAGCAGCCTGTTGTCGAAGGAAGGCGTACCTGTCATCGGAATTTCGGATGTGACCGGATTCCCGGAAATCATGGACGGACGTGTCAAAACATTGCATCCGGCAGTGCATGGTGGGTTGTTGGCTGTTCGTGACAGCGAAGAGCATAAGCGCCAGATGGAAGAGAACGGACTGGATTATATCGACCTCGTTGTCGTAAACCTCTACCCCTTCCAAGATACTATCGCCAAACCGGATGTGACGTACGAAGACGCAATCGAGAACATCGATATCGGTGGTCCAACGATGCTTCGTTCGGCAGCCAAAAATCATGCTTTTGTTAGTGTTGTTGTTGACACAGCAGATTATGGCAAGGTGCTTGAAGAAGTTCGCAGTAATGGCGATACCACCCTCGAAACACGCAAACGGCTTGCGGCAAAAGTGTTCCGCCATACAGCGGCTTACGATGCAGTTATTTCTGACTATCTCTCCAACCTGAACGGTGATCCGTTGCCAGAGCGTCTGACGGTTACTTACGAAAAACTCCAGGATTTGCGTTATGGCGAAAATCCACACCAGCAGGCGGCATTCTATCGCAAACCGCTGGCTGCTCAAGATACGTTGACAACAGCCGAGCAATTGCATGGCAAAGAGTTGTCTTACAATAACATCAACGATGCGAACGCAGCATTGCAGATTGTCAAAGAATTTGAAGAACCGGCGGTTGTTGCGGTTAAACATATGAACCCATGCGGCGTAGGTATTGGCGCAAGTATCTATGAAGCTTACAGCAAGGCATATGCTGCAGATCCAACGTCTATCTTTGGTGGCATTGTGGCAGCAAACCGCATTATCGATAGCGATACAGCAGGCAAATTGAGTGAGATTTTCCTGGAAATCGTACTTGCCCCTGACTTTACACAAGAGGCACTCGATATCCTGACGAAGAAGAAAAACATTCGTTTGCTCAAAACGGGTGAACTGAATGCTGCTCGTAAACGGGAGAGCCAATTCGTGGTAACGTCCATCGACGGTGGTATGATCGTGCAACAGTCCGATGTACACTCCATCGAAGCGAGCGAGTTGAATGTTGTAACCGATCGTGCGCCATCGGAAGAAGAACTGAAACAGCTGTTGTTTGGCTGGAAAGTAGTTAAACACGTGAAATCCAACGCGATTGTACTTGCTGCGAATGACATGACGGTAGGTGTGGGCGCTGGACAAATGAATCGTGTGGGTGCAGCCAAAATTGCGATAGAGCAAGCGGGCGAGCAAGCAAAAGGTGCTATTCTGGCATCTGATGCGTTCTTCCCAATGGGTGATACGCTGGAACTGGCTGCAAAAGCCGGAATTACAGCAGTGATTCAACCGGGTGGTTCGATCAAAGATGAAGAATCCATCAAAGTAGCCAATGAATACGGAATTGCGATGGTCTTCACAGGCGTTCGTCACTTCAAACACTAGAGCGAAAAAGGTTTAAATAAGGGGTGTCGCCAGTCATGCTTATGACTTATGGTACACCCCCTCTTTTTTAGGTTTTTCAACACGTACTAGCGTAACAAATCCAGTTATGCACGGAGGGGGAACAGAACGAATGGATATTCTGGTAGTAGGCGGCGGTGGCCGGGAGCATGCAATCATCTGGGCACTGGCAAAGAGTCCAAAGGTAGACAAGATTCACTGTGCACCGGGAAATGCAGGTATTGCTCAGCTCGCTGAGTGTCATGCCATTGCGGTAAATGAATTCGATAAACTAACGGCTCTTGCTGTAGAGCTTAAAGTGGGCTTGGTAGTTATTGGTCCGGATGATCCGCTTGCAGATGGGATTGTGGATGCATTTGATTCGACAGGTATTCCGGTATTCGGACCCCGTCGTAATGCAGCAGAGATCGAAGGAAGTAAAACGTTCATGAAAGACCTCCTGCACAAATATAACATTCCAACCGCAGCCTATGAAAAATTCGACAACTACGAACAGGCTCAAGCATACCTGAATGAGCAAGCAATACCAGTTGTCATCAAGGCAGATGGACTGGCAGCGGGCAAAGGTGTGACGGTAGCTTATTCGCGTGATGAGGCTGATCAGGCTCTGCGTAGCATCATGGTGGACAAAGTGTTTGGTGAAGCGGGAGCCAAAGTCATTATCGAGGAATTCCTCGCAGGGCAGGAAATGTCCATTCTGGCCTTTGTCGATGGAGAGACGGTTCGTCCGATGGCGGCAGCACAGGATCACAAACCTGTATTCGACAACGACCAAGGACCAAACACAGGCGGTATGGGTACATACTCACCTTTGCCACATATCCCTGCTTCAATAATTGAGGAAGCCGTGGAGACGATCATTAAACCAACTGCCAAAGCGATGGTGTCCGAGGGACGTCCATTCCAGGGTGTATTGTTTGCCGGACTGATGATTTCACCAGATGGTAAACCCAAAACGATTGAGTTCAACGCACGTTTTGGTGATCCGGAAACACAGGTCGTATTGCCACGCCTGAAGAGTGACTTGTTCGATATCTTCTGGGCAACTGTTCATGGCAAGCTGGCTGATATTGAGATTGAATGGAGTGATGAAGCCGCAGTATGTGTGGTGCTTGCTTCAGGAGGTTATCCGGGTCCTTATGCCAAAGGTGTAGTCATTGAAGGACTGGATCAAGTGCAAGATGCCGTGGTATTCCACGCAGGTACAGCGCGTAGTGAAGCAGGTGAGTGGGTCACCAATGGTGGAAGGATTCTGGGCGTAGTTGGCCTTGGTGCGGATATTGCCGAAGCTAGAAACAAAGCCTATGAACAGGCGGAGCGTATCCATTTTGATGGTAAACATCAGCGGACGGATATTGCTGCCAAAGCACTCGTATAGAATGAATATAAGAGCTCGTAAAGATGTATACCGGAAAGGTATTTGCATCTTGCGGGCTCTTTGCTACGTATATAGATGTATCTTGTGCAAACGGCCGGACTTGTCCATACGGGAAAGACATGGGGAAGATGCGAAACAGGATATAATCTGGGTGTTTAGGCACGTTGTTTAATACCCTAAAGTACAGGGTAGTATTTTTATAAATTGGACTATACTAATCATGTGAACAATATCACATTATGAGATAATATCAATCATATTATATAAAGTACGTAACATACATAGAGACTAATTTGTGAACATTATACTGTAAGCTTGTGGCAAACCATAACGTGCAACTGGATGGTTGAGCGGGAAACATGGTATACTTTTCGGAAACAGGAATGAGTACGAGGGGAGGTGGATATCTATTGGGTAGGCGATATTGTAAATTGTCCAAATGGCGAATCTAGGTGGAGTTAAGCGAGGAACAATTGACAGCATGAGGGGTAACCCGATTTGAATGAAGAAGTTTCTGCATGTCATTGACTTCATCTTGAATTCCTGTTTTGGTTTTACAAGGTCAAACACGTACGACATATACAAATATGATCATTATTCGATTTCATATAAGGCATAAGCCATGATGAACGACAAACAGCGGATGAATGGTTAACGTAGTTAACGGATCACGCTGTAACTATCTCTGGAGGTGAATCCCTGAGAACCGGGGAAATCATTGGACATAATTACCATATTGAATATCGCTTTACTTATTATCTTGATTGCATTGACTGCATTTTTCGTAGCATCGGAGTTCGCTGTAGTCAAAATTCGTACATCAAGAGTAGATCAACTGGTTGCCGAAGGCAATAAAAAGGCTGTACTGGCCAAAAAAGTTGTCTCGGACCTGGATTATTATCTGTCAGCCTGTCAGCTCGGTATTACGGTCACTGCTCTAGGACTGGGAGCGCTCGGAAAACCGACGGTTGAGAGATTGTTATACCCGGTATTCAATTATTTAGACGTACCTGCTTCGATCTCATCAATTGCTTCCTATGCGATTGCCTTTATCCTCGTCACGTTTTTGCACGTGGTTGTTGGTGAGATGGCACCGAAAACGCTGGCGATTCAATTTTCAGAAAAACTGACATTAATGCTTGCCCCATCGCTATACTGGTTTGGTAAAATCATGTATCCGTTCATCTGGGCGCTTAATGGAACCTCACGTGTTCTTCTGCGAGGATTCGGTGTAAAGCCTGCCAAACATGATCAAGCCTACTCGGAGGACGAGATCAAAATCATCATGAACCAGAGTTATGAAGGTGACGAGAACAACAAGACCAAGCTTTCATATCTGGAAAATGTATTTGTGTTCGACGAACGTGATGCCAAAGACATCATGGTGCCACGTACGGAACTGGTGACATTAGATCAGGATATGACCTATGACGATATTATTCCTATATTGGATGAACATAACTATTCACGTTACCCTGTCATCGAGGATGGGGACAAGGACCGCATTATCGGTGTTGTGAATGTGAAAAAGATTTTGCCTGACATGGTAGCCGCAAGATCGTATCAACTAAGCGAGTTCGTTCGTGAGATCCCATTTGTTTCTGAAGTTACAAGTATACAGGATGCGATGATTAAAATGCAGCAGGAACGTGTACACATGGCCGTGGTCGTGGATGAATACGGCGGTACCTCGGGTATCATTACGATGGAGGATATTCTGGAGGAGCTGGTCGGTGAGATTCGCGATGAATTCGATGCCGATGAGGTGGCGGATATTCAGGAGACCGGAGAGAATCAATATCTCATTAATGGCCGGGTACTTTTGGATGAAGTGGAGCGACAGTTCGGACTTATCTTTGAAGGTAATGAAGAGATGGATACTGTGGCCGGATGGATCCAGTACCAGAAGGGTGTAGGTGTGGAAAAAGGCGATACGGTAGAACACGGCGATTATGTGTGGACCGTTGTTGATACCGAAAACTATCACATCAAACAAGTTCTTCTGGAGCGGGTAAACGGCGCTCAGGTTGAGGAAGCTACTAGCGATCTGGCGTGATCTTGCCCGAAAATCTTTTGAAAATTTTAAATGTTTTTGCGATAACGGAGCAGTGTAGGGGACGGAATCGATTCTGAAGAAGCGCAGCGTTCGCGTTTGCAAACCAATTTTAAACCTTTGAAAACAACAATCAGGGAAATTTGGAGGCAATGGCGATCGGAAGAACGAGCCGTCACCGGAACGTCACTCGTGCAACCTTAATATAAATTTTACTTGGAGGTGAATCCCTCAACCTGAGGGAAATCATTGGACGGAATAATAGCCTTGAATTTATTTTTAGTAGCCGTATTTATAGGTCTGACAGCCTTTTTTGTTGGAGCCGAATTTGCAATTCTTAAAGTACGGATGTCCCGAATCGATCAATTGATCTCGGAAGGCAACAAAAAGGCAGTACTGGCCAAAAAAGTGGCGCACAACCTGGATTATTATCTGTCGGCATGTCAATTGGGGATTACCATCACGGCGCTGGTATTGGGAGCCTTGGGTGAACCTACTGTTGAGAAAATGCTGCATCCGCTCTTTGAGCGAATGGAAATACCAGCGGCATTGTCTACCGTGCTTTCCTATGGTATTGCTCTGGCGATCATTACGTTCCTGCACGTGGTTATCGGTGAATTGGCACCGAAAACACTGGCGATTCAGTTTGCAGAGAGAATGACGCTGTTGCTGGCACCACCACTATACTGGTTCGGTAAAATCATGAATCCATTCATCTACGCGCTGAATGGAGCTGCTCGTCTGTTACTTGGCATATTTGGTGTAAAACCTGCCGGGCATGATACCGTCCACTCCGAAGAAGAGCTGAAGCTGATTATGGCACAGAGCTACGAGAGTGGCGAGATCAACCAGACGGAGCTGGACTATCTCAAAAACATTTTTGCTTTTGATGAGCGTCTGCTTCAGGAGATCATGATTCCACGAGATAAAATTGTTACTCTGAATAAGGAAATGCCGATTGATCAGATCATTGAAACGCTGAATCGACACGAATACACGAGATACCCTGTTATTGCGAATGGGGATCAGGCTCATTTTGTGGGCTTCATTAACACAAAAGAAATGTTGACGAGTGTAGCTGCGGGCAGAGACTTCAATATGGAGACTTTTGTTCACAATACGCCGAGTTTCTCCGAGCGTTCTCCAATCAAGGATGTACTGATCCAGATGCAGCAAAGCCGTGTACACATTGCCACCGTGAAAAATGAGGCAGGTGCTACGGTAGGTATGGTTACGATGGAGGATATCCTTGAAGAGATTGTCGGAGACATCAAGGATGAATACGAGCATAAAGATTTGGTGAATCCACCAAAAAGAATGAAACTGGTTTAATAAGCAGTAATACAAAAGTGATACAGGAATACGAAACAACCTAATCAATCGTTATAACGCTAAGCAGGTTCCCGGAGTGATCGGGGCCTGCTTTTTGTATTAAATCTTAATTTTAAAATAAAAGCTTGCATAATGTAGTCCAATGAATTAATATAATTAAAGAATCTTAACTTAAAGATAATTAACAGAAACCAATAAATAAAAGAAGCAAAATAAGTCGAACTAATAACTTACACGTAACGAAGAGGACAGAAAAAACCTGAAAAAGCGAAGCGTTCGCCTTTATCCCCGGATTTTCCCTTAGGAAAAGAAATCAAAAAAATCTGGGGATAACAGCGATTGGAAGGTTATTCTGTCATCGTAGTGTCTGTGTAAATAAACCAAGGGAGTGAAGATTATGTTCAGAACTTCAGGAATTCATCATATTACAGCTTTTGTTGACGATGCACAGAAAAACGTTGATTTTTACGCAGGTGTGTTGGCACTCAGACTGGTGAAAAAAACCATTAACTTTGATGCACCAGACGTTTATCACTTGTATTACGGAAACGAGCAGGGTGCACCGGGCACAATTATCACCTTTTTCCCACAGCAGAATTCAAGAAGAGGTGTCATTGGTTCAGGTCAGACTGGAGTTACCGTATATGCGGTTCCTGTGGGCAGCCTGCCTTTCTGGAAAGAACGTCTTGCTTCCTTCAATATTCCATATGAAAATAAAACGAGATTCGGTGAGCAGTACATTCGTTTCTTCGACAAAGGTGGTCTGCTGCTTGAACTGGTTGAGCGCGAAGGTGGTCAGCCAAGCAAATGGTCTTTCAACGGTGTAACACCAGAGCATGCCATCAAAGGATTCGGCGGTGCCGTATTGTTCAGTCATGTTCCTGAGAAAACCATGGACGTATTGGTGAGCAAACTGGGTCTGGAGCAGGTTGGCGAAGAGGACGGACTCCTTCGTCTTCAGGCAAGCGGCGATATTGGCCAGATCATCGACATTCAGTCTACAGGTATCCAACGCGGGATTGGCGGAGCGGGAACGGTTCACCATATTGCATGGCGTGCCAAAGATTACGTAGAGCATGAACAAATTCAGCAGGATCTTGAACAATCCGGATATCATCCAACGCCAGTCATTGACCGTCAATACTTCAACGCTGTGTATTTCCGGGAGCCGGGAGGCATACTGTTCGAATTGGCTACGGATCCTCCGGGATTTGCACGGGATGAACCAGCAGAGAGCATGGGCGAGAAACTGATGTTGCCTGAATGGTATGAGCCACAGCGTGAGCAGATTGAACAATTGTTGCCACGAATCGAAGTACGTGAATGGAAAGGAGAGTCCAAATCATGACCATAACCAATACAATGAAACATATCTATAAAGCAGGTGCTCAGCCGGATGCTCCAACAATTCTGTTGCTTCACGGCACAGGCGGAACCGAGAATGATCTGGTCGGTCTGGCGGAGATGATCGCACCAGGAGCTGGCATTCTTGGGGTGCGGGGGAATGTATCGGAGAACGGGATGCCCCGTTTCTTCCGCCGCCTGGCCGAAGGTATTTTTGATGAAGAAGATCTGGTTGCTCGTACGGCGGAGCTGGGATCTTTTGTAGATGCAGCTGCGGTGGAATACGGTTTTGATCGGTCCAACGTGTATGCACTGGGTTACTCTAACGGTGCCAACATTGCGGCGAGCCTGATCTTCCATCAAGCGGATGTATTCAAAGGTGCAATTCTGCATCATCCGATGGTACCGCTGCGCGGACTGGATTTGCCGGATCTGAAAGGTCTGCCTGTGTTCATTGGTGCGGGCGATAACGACCCGATTGTACCAAGACGTGAAACGGAGGAACTTGCTTCGCTACTCAGCGGTGCAGGTGCCGATGTAAACACACATTGGGAGCGTCAGGGTCATCAGTTGACTCGTACCGAAGCAGAAGCCGCGGCAGCTTGGTTTAAGACACAGGCGTAAATTGGGTGGATAGACGGTTATGAAACGTATAGAGACAGCCTGATCGTGAAGATCGGGCTGTTTTTTCTTTTTATTTTGATCATCGTTAGGAAGAAGAAGAAATGATGGACTGGTGTTATGTAACCGTTACTAACCGGGTAAACATTTGAATGTGTGGTAGATAACCTTGTATGCTTAGTGATATAGCTATGTATCAACATCATGAACTGGAGGGGTTAATGTGGAACGTAACATCAAGGAACTGGTACAGCAGATGACACTGGAAGAAAAAGCGGGTATGTGCTCGGGACTGGACTTTTGGCATCTGAAAGGGGTGGAGCGTCTTGGCATTCCATCCATCATGGTGACGGACGGACCTCACGGGCTGCGCAAGCAGGATGGAAGCGCAGATCACCTGGGTCTGACGTCGAGCGTGCCCGCAACCTGTTTCCCTTCTGCGGCAGGATTGGCTAGTTCATGGGACAAGGAGCTGGCGCGTCAGGTTGGGGTGGCTTTGGGTGAGGAATGTCAGGCCGAGGATGTAGCGGTACTGCTTGGACCGGGTGTAAATATTAAACGTTCCCCATTGGGTGGACGTAATTTTGAATACTTTTCCGAAGATCCGTTGTTATCTACGCAGATGGCTACCGGTCATATTCAGGGTGTGCAGAGCCGAGGTGTGGGTACGTCTCTCAAACACTTTGCAGTTAATAATCAGGAAGAACGGCGCATGTCAATTGATGCGGTGGTGGATGAACGGACGCTGCGCGAAATTTATCTGGCAAGTTTCGAAGGTGCGGTGAAGGATGGACAGCCGTGGACGGTGATGTGTTCATACAACAAGGTTAACGGTACGTATGCAGGTGAGAATGAATGGTTGCTTACGGATATCCTGAAAGACGAATGGGGACACGAAGGTCTTGTGGTGTCAGACTGGGGTGCGGTCAATGAACGTGCAGACGCCCTTGCAGCAGGACTAGAACTGGAGATGCCAACAAGTGGTGGAATCGGTGAGCGTAAAGTGATTGATGCCGTAGAAAGCGGACAACTGCCGCTGGACAAGCTGGATCGGGCGGTGGAGCGTCTGCTTACGCTGATCTTTAATGCTGTTGATCAAAAGCAAGATGGGGCTACATATAACAAGGATGAGCATCACCAACTTGCGCGTAAGGTGGCAGCCGAGAGTATGGTTTTGCTGAAAAATGAAGAGAGTATCCTGCCGCTTGGGCGTGAAGGCGATGTGGCGATAATCGGGGCATTTGCGCGCAAACCTCGCTTCCAGGGCGGCGGCAGTTCCCATATTAATCCGACCAAAGTGGATGATATTGTGGAAGAGATGAAACAGGTGGCTGGCGAAGGTGTAACCTTCTCGTATGCCCCAGGTTATCGGATTGAAGTGGATGATGTGGATGAAACGTTAATGAATGAAGCTGTTCAGGCAGCGCAGTCGGCGGATACCGCCGTAGTGTTCGTTGGATTGCCCGATCGTTATGAATCCGAAGGGTATGATCGTGCCCATTTGCGTCTGCCTGACAATCATATTCGTCTGATCGAAGAGATTGCAAAAGTCCAATCACGTGTCGTCGTGGTGCTGAGCAACGGATCTCCAGTGGAGATGCCTTGGCTGCCGCAGGTGCAAGCGGTGCTTGAAGCTTATCTTGGTGGACAGGCTGTTGGCGGAGCGATAGCTGATCTGTTGTACGGAGAGGTAAATCCATCTGGTAAACTGGCGGAGACATTCCCTGCCAAGCTCAGCCATAATCCATCCTTCTTGAATTTTCCGGGCGAAGGGGATCGAGTTGATTACCGTGAAGGCATCTTTGTTGGTTACCGCTATTATGACAAAAAAGAGCTGGAGCCACTGTTCCCGTTTGGCTATGGACTGAGTTATACGACATTTGAATATGCTGACCTGAAGTTAGATCGCACAGAATTGACCGATCAGGATGAGGTGAATGTGCAAGTAAGGGTCACCAATACCGGTGACAGAGCGGGCAAGGAGATTGTACAGCTGTATGTCAGCGATGTAGAGAGCACAGTTATTCGTCCGGTGAGAGAATTGAAAGCTTTTGCCAAAGTGGCTCTGGAGCCTGGAGAGTCCAAAGTGGTGAGCTTCACACTAAACAAGCGTTCATTCGCCTATTACAACTTGGATATGAAAGACTGGCATGTGGAGACCGGAGAGTTCGAGATTCAGGTAGGCAGCTCCTCACGGGACATTCATTTGCAGACACGTGTGAATTTAGAGTCTACAGCGACATTCCTTCCAACCTATACTCGTAATAGTACATTGGGTGATATCCAGCGTGATCCGGCCCATAAAAAGCTGCTGGACCAGGCTTTGCAACAATTTCAGGAGGCCAGCGGGTTTGGCGGTGATGATGCTGGTGATCACGCAGATATGATGGATGCGATGATGAAATATATGCCGCTGCGTGCACTTGTTGCGTTTAGCGGTGGGGCCATGACGGAAGAAGCGATGAATGAACTTCTGGAGCAGCTGAACAAAAAGGACCATGGTATTCGAGGATAAGGGTCGGTACCTTTAAACCGAAATTTGTCCATCCTTGGATTAAACGATTGTGCAATCCGTGCAGGAACTGCGCACGAAGCAACAAGAATGTGTATGTGATAGCCAGCCGCATATTGGCTGGTACAGTTACCCGATCCGATCATGGATCGGGTTTTCTTTTTGCATAAAGGAAAAGGAGGGGAATGGAATTGTGGGATGCGGGGTGATCCATGCAACGTGGAAGAAAGCGATAGGACTGTTTTAACTTGATGAAGCAACATGGTTGTCGTAAAGCATGGATTATTCTATAATGAAGTAATTGATAATCATTTTCAATTAGATTCGGTGATAGATACTATGCAAGTAATCAGGAGGGGAATATGAATCCTAACCCTAGCTCACATACATTTGGTTCAAGTACGTTTGTTCAGACCCGCGATGGTCGCAAACTACATTATATGTCCAGGGGAACAGGAGAGCTGACGGTTGTATTTGAGTCCGGTATGGGCGTCTCCAGATCAAACTGGGGACTGGTTGCACCAGCCATTGCTGAGCATGCACGTGCAGTTGTGTATGACAGGGCAGGGGCGGGACGAAGTGATGTCGACTCGGCTCCCCGCAACCTTGAACGCATTGCAGGGGATCTTGGAGAACTGCTGACAGCTCTGGGCCCGGGCCCATTCATTCTGGTTGGACATAGCTGGGGTGGTCCGATTGTACGGGCTGCGGCAGCTGCACATCTATCTCGATTACGTGGCATTATTCTGGTAGATCCATCAGACGAGCATTGCGAAATGTATTTTTCCAAGCTTACTAAAAAGAGCTTTGCCATCAATGGTTTCATTATTCCAATCATGGCGCGGACTGGCTTATATAAGATGCTTGGCAGCAAAGCTGGAAGTGTTCAGCCTGACGATGTGGCAGCGGATCACCTCAAGGAGGATTTCACTGTACGGGCAGCCAGCACGATGCTTGCAGAAGGCAAAACATTTCTGGATGACATGGCAGCGCTGCTGGAACATCCTCCGGCTCTGGGTGATCTGGAAGTTAGCGTGATCTCGGGTACGAAACCGGGCAAGGGAGAGGGGAAAATAAGACCTGCCCTCATTACGGCGCATCGTCAGACGGTGAGCCAGCTGTCCAATGCGAGATGGATTGGGGCCGATCAATCGGGACATATGGTTATGTATACAGACCCTCAGGTCATTATTGGTGAAATTGTACGAATGATAAATGAAGTGAGCTCAGGCGCAAGAACAGATCAAAAGTGATACAATACAAAGAAAAGCAGTGCGCGACATTGCTAGACCATAAAAGCGGAGTGTGGAGACAACATGAAACCAGTTGAACAAGAACCAACGGGAACCACAAGTCCCGGTCGTGCCAGTGTTGGCATGGAAGATATCGTACGCGCACATCATGTGCTGCGTGAGGTCATTGTAAGAACGCCGTTACAGCGGGATGCTGTATTGTCGGCCAAATATAACTGTAATGTGTATCTGAAAAGGGAAGACCTTCAAGTGGTACGTTCGTTCAAAATTCGGGGCGCCTATAATATGATTCGCAGTCTGACACCAGCCGAGATGGAGAAGGGTATTGTCTGTGCAAGTGCGGGCAACCATGCTCAGGGTGTTGCTTTTAGCTGTAATGCCCTTGGAATTAACGGCAAAATCTTCATGCCGAGTACAACACCGAACCAGAAGGTGAAGCAGGTGCGTCGCTTTGGTGGAAACAACGTTGAAGTGGTGCTGATCGGGGATACGTATGATGACGCTTATGCAGAAGCAATGCGTGCATGTGACGAACAGGGCATGACGTTTATCCATCCTTTTGATCAACCGAAGATTATTGCAGGTAATGGTACGGTAGCGATGGAAATCATGGAAAGTCTCGATGAGAATGCCGACTATGTATTCGTGACGATTGGTGGCGGAGGGTTGGCAGCCGGCGTGGGAACTTACATGAAGACCGTGAGTCCGGAGACACGCATCATTGGAGTTGAGCCACTTGGGGCAGCTTCCATGAGTGAGGCGATGTTCCGCAAACAGGTTGTGACGTTGGACGATATTGATAAATTTGTGGATGGCGCAGCGGTGAAACGGGTTGGTGATCTCACCTTTGATATCTGCAATAGTATACTTGATGACATTGTGAAAGTGCCAGAAGGCAAAGCCTGCACAACTATTCTGGAGTTATATAATGAAAATGCGATTGTTGTCGAGCCTGCCGGTTCCTTGGCTGTTGCGGCGCTGGAGCAGTATCGTGAGCAAATCGTGGGCAAGACGGTGGTCTGCGTAATTAGTGGCGGTAACAACGATATCGACCGGATGCAGGAGATCAAGGAACGTTCCCTCATATATGAAGGTCTGAAGTATTATTTCATGGTTAATTTCCCGCAGCGTGCAGGAGCTTTACGTGAATTCCTGGAGGAAGTTCTAGGGAAAAATGATGATATCACCCGGTTTGAATATACGAAAAAGCATGATAAGGAAAATGGCCCTGCCTTGGTGGGCATCGAGCTGATGTACAAGGAAGATTACCACCCGCTCATTGAACGCATGAACCGCAAAGGTATCGCCTATACCGAGCTGAACAAAAATCTAAATCTGTTCAACATGTTAATCTGATGAATCATTCCAGTGTGCAATCAGACCACCAAGAAACATCTCCTCTGATCAGACCTGCGCGCATAGAAGATGCAGATCAGGTCATTCCGTTACTGTATCAGGCGATAGGGGATATAGCTTACTCGCTAGCGGGTGAGGCGGATCATGAGAAGGCGATGCAGGTTTTGCAGGAGTTCTATGTACAGGAAAACAACCGGATTAGCTATCGTCATGTGACAGTGATGGAGCAGGATGGGCTGATTGCGGGGATTCTGGTAGCCTATGATGGCGGAGAAGCAGATCGTCTGGACCAGCCGATTCTGGATCGACCTGAACGAAGCCGGGATGAGAAGTATGCATTGGTCAAAGAGACCCGTCCGGGGGAGTATTATCTGGATACTCTTTCGGTAAGTGAAGCTTATCAGGGGCAGGGCATCGGCCGGGCACTGATGGCTGCTTTTGAGCAGCAGGGCAGAGATCTGGGTCACTCGCAGGTATCCCTGATTGTAGAACGAGACAACGGCCGTGCGCTAATGCTGTACGAACGGCAGGGATATGTCAAAGACGATGTGATTGTCATCACAGAACATGAGTACAATCATATGGTCAAACCGATTCAATAGAGCAGGAAGCTGACGGGTTAAGTCAGTTTTGAATATAGAAGCAAGAAGAAACCGCCACAGGAGCGAATCCTGTGGCGGTTTTTGGTATGGTGAGATGTTTAAGTTTAGCCTGAATTTTGGCCCGGATATTAACTCTGGGGAACGGATTAACTCAATAATTCGCATAGTCGCTGACCGGCACATTCTGCTCAAGCCATTTCTCGACAGCAGCTGTTTTCTCGAATTTGGCTTCGGTTACGATGTCCATGAACTTTTCGAGTTTCCTCAGGAAGGCACTGTCTTCGGATGAGTTACGTTGTAAGACAGCTTTGTAACCTTTCTGGGCATTGGCTGTCATTTTGTTCGTTTCATAGTCAAATAAAGGTGTATTATTCAGGCCATAAAACGTATACAAGGTATAGTTATTCATTAGCTTCTTCACCTGTTGTAACCGATTAGACTTCGGATATTCGTTCAGGAATCGTTCCTGATTCAAAGCGCGATTGAGTATCTCCTGATAGCCAATGACCAGTGCACCATCATCGGCGGCAAGGTTGCTGGTTTCGACCGCCATGATATTAATGTATTGTTTGATGTCTGGTTTCACGTACGAGATATATTTCTGAAAAGCCATATAATTCATGATCGGATAGAGGGAACCTTCCAGCATAACCAGGCGATAACCGCTATCCCGTGCTTGCTGGAGCAGTGCACGCAGACTGGCATCGTTGGTGCGGCTCATCAGTTGGGTGAAGCTATCATTCCACTTGTAGGCTTTGATCATTTTGTCCTGAACGTTAGGAACGAGCAGGCGGTCCGTCATGGCTGTTAACGCCTTGTTGCGGGCATTCTCCAGCTGTAAGACCATTAGGGTTGCATGATGAGTTGTAACTTGATCGATATGAGATTCGAGATAAATATCCGCGGCAGGCAAGCCGTTCTTTTTGTAGAGCATGGACTGAAATGTTTTATATATCGTTGTTGAACTGGCAGTCGTGACTTTGGTATCTGTACTGGAAGATGCGGCAGCAGCGACTCCGGATAATGGAGCGACAGCCGTTTGGAGCAGCATGAGGATGGTGGTAGCTGTAATGAAGGTGCGCATGCCTTTACGTGTGGCAGATTGGAACGATGATGTCATAGATATGAACCTCCCGTAGTTAAGAAAATGATAGGCGTTGTTCACTAGTCACTATACATTAACGCAATTGGGGCAGGATGTGGTTGCGGAATGGTGACAAATTCTTCTGTTATTTTTAACTTTTGGAGGGTGGAAGATAGAGGAAGATTTCTGCGAAAATATTTTTTGTACAACTGGAAACTTTTGAGCTGATCGGAACGTCTTAGTTGTGCATAGGAAAATACAGGAATTCATGAAAAGAACAGCGAATCTATTTCGATGTTAACTAAATGTGAGAATGGGGATATGGGATATGAGGAAAGCGGGAGGAAAACAAGTGAAGAAGGTAATGTCAGCGCTGGCTGTATCGGCCATGCTGATGTCCGCACTTCCAACATCGGTTATGGATGCAGCTGCGAGGATCAGTATATATATTAATGATGCAGAGTTATCATCTGCTCAGGCACCTGTCATGAAAGGTGGACGCGTACTGGTTCCGCTTCGGTCGATTTTTGAAGGATTGGATGCGAAGGTACAGTACACGAACAGAACCAAAACGATTGTTGCAACGCGCGACGATCAGGAAGTTAAATTGACACTTGGTTCCAAAACGGCATACATCAACGGGGAAGCGATATCGCTGGATGTACCTGCAAACACGATTAAGGGCAATACGATGGTTCCGATTCGTTTTGTCAGTGAAGCTTTTGGAGAGAAAGTATTTTGGAACTCACGTAATCAGCGTGTAGATATCAAGACAACAGCAACACCTCCAGTAGATGAGACACAATATGCTGCATGGAACATCTATGGTTCGGTATCCGGAAGTAACGGAGATGGTCGTGACTTGACCGTGAGCTTCACACGTCCAACTTCAGAGAAGGCGGTATCTGCTTACCGGATTATGCTGGTGAAAACTCGCGATGTGAATAGCTTTACGGAGTCCTCAGCCACTGCCGTACCTTCTGCGAACTATACATCTGTTACACCAAATGGCAGCAACCCGAAACTGACACTTAATGCACAGACACGTGACGTAAACGGGGATCTGCTTAACAGCAATGAAACGTATCGCCTGTATGTACTGACTGTTGGTAACAGCACCAATAATTATAAAAATGCACTGAACTGGTCTTCCCAAGCATTGAAGCTCAATAATGTGAAATCCACAGTACAGGCGGTTACAAGTCTGCGTGCTGCAGATATTAGTGACTATGGCGATGGCCGCGATCTGGAGATTAACTTCACGCAGCCGAGCACAACATCGAACATTACGTATTATCGTGCTTTTGTCGTTAAAGCGAAGGACTCTTCAGCGTTCAATCTGGCTGCAGCGAACAAAGTGTCAAGTGCCAACTCCACGATCATATACAAAGGAAACAGTACCGCAGTGAAAAGCCAGCTGACTTCTTCGACACGGGATACGTCTGGCGAAATGATTAAAAGTGGCACAGCGTATGTGATCTACATCTTGTCGGTAAGCACTAATACAACAACAGACAGCAAGCTGTCCGCAGCATCATCTTCACTTACGTTGTCCGTGAACACAGCAACGTCTCCAGTAATTACGCAGGTGAAGGATAACTCGGATTATGGAGATGGTCGTGACATTCAGGTGAGTTTCAACCGTTCATCAGATGAGTCCAAGGTGGCGAATTATCGCGTCTTTGTGGTGCGCAACTCGGTTGCCAGCAGCTTTAATCTGACAACGGCGAGTAACCTGTCCTCCAGTCTGTACTATACGGTGAATAAAACAGGCAACAACATTACAACGACTTTACCTTCATCCATGAAGGACACAAGTGGTTATAACGTAACGAATCTGCAAGATTATCGCATCTTTGTGATGGCGGTGGGCAATCAGCAAAATGGATACACCAATGCGCTGTCAGCTTCCTCTACAGCTCTGAGACTGACAACGACCGGTAACGCGGGAGTCATTAGCAACCTGGCTGTTGCGGATATTGGTGACAACGGTGATGGGCGTGATCTACGGGTGTCTTTCAACAAGGCCGCGGATGAATCCAGAATCTCTGGATATCGAGTATACGTTGTTCGCTCCGGTAATGCGGGCAACTTCACACTAAGTGCAGCTAATGCGTCGAACTACTATACGCAGGTGAACAAAACGGGTGGTAACCTGTCCGTTACGCTTCCGAATGCATATGATACAAGCGGTTCCCTTATTTCCAATAACGTTTCCTATCGTGTATTCGTTATGTCAGTAAGCAATAGCGGAAACTCAAGTCAAAATGCGTTGTCTTCATATTCTTCTCAGATCACACTGACTGCGAACACGGCTGTTACCGCTCCGACCAGTGTGACTGCGAAGGACATCGCGGATAACGGAGATGGACGTGATTTGCGTGTGACATTTAATCGATCGTCGAATGAGACGAACGTGTACCATTACCGTGTATTTGTAGTCAAAACTTCCAACTTGAGTGGATTTGATTTGGCGGAAGCTAATCGGAACTCCAACTTTAAGGTGGTAAACAAAGCTGGAGGAAGCGGAGATTACACGGTGACTTTAGACGATACGAAGGCAACAGATAGTACAACTATTCGCAATGATGAGAACTATCGCATATTTGTACTTGCGGTAAGTAATACAGGTAATTCATCTAATGTGCTGTCAACAGCTTATGCAGATGTTAAATTGTCAGTAACTAGTGCAGTAGGAGCAGTTACCATTACTAAAATTGATTTTAAGAACGAAGATCAAGCAGCTGGTGATGTAACGGATGTTACTTTGAGATATACGGAACCAGCTTCCAAAGCAGGCATTGGACGTTATGTTGTTATGGTTGCTCCGACAGGAAGCGCATTTGGGCTCAATGTAGCGAAGAATATAGCGAAAGAAAACAATTCCACTACAATAAAATCTGTGGAAACATCTGGTGGAAATGCCACACTTCCGGGTGTACTGTCTGATATCAATGGTCAAAAAATTGAAGCAGGCAAATCATACACGGTGTATATTTTATCTGAATCAAACGACAATAATCGTGAATCAAGTTTGGCTTCATCTACATTCACGATTAATGCGAAGAAACAGACAGTAACACCAGTGCAAGCGGTAACTGCAACAGTAACTGGTAATTCAATCAATGTAAGTTTCAATAAGCCAACTAATGAAGCAGGTATTGCTCGTTACGATGTGTATATTGTTAAAGAAGGAAACGGTTCAGGAACTGCTGGCAGAGCTTTAACATTTGTTGATCCAGGTGGTACTTCTTCAGGGACAGCAATAGTGGATATTGGAAATTCGGCCAAGGATTCAGATAATGTAGATTTTGGAACGGGTAAATACAGAGTTTTGGTAGTCTCAGTGGTGAGTGAATCGACGAAATATACATCTGTCAGTGCAGAAAGCACATTTGATATTTTGCCAGCTCCTTCTGGCAATGGCACTCAATCATCTGCTGCAGACCCCTCTACGCCAGGTTCATGAATCCAGATAGACAAATGCGGTTGAAACGCATACTGGGTAATTAATTTTTAGAAATTTAAAGCCATTAACTCCCTTTCCAACCGGAAAGGGAGTTTTTAATATTCCCGCGTAGACACCGCTTAATATCCTCGCGGCAATTCACTTGATAAAAAATTTGTCGCCAGAACGGTTCCTTAGACCAATGTTGCATTTGAACCAATTATTGGATAATAAAGGGAAGTTGGCTATATAGATTGAACTAACATTTACACGAAACGGAGTGGCCAGTGTAAATTTCTTTAGTTCACCTTATGTAAAAGCCTATGAGCCGAAAGGAATGATGGAATGCTTGCATTTCGTTTGACAGGCCTGCCGGATTCCCGGTTGCCGTTGTACCTGTATTGTGTGGGCACGCAGGAAGAGAAAGTTCTGCATAGACCGGATGGATTTCCGGTGTATCAGTTGTTTTTGTCACGGGGTGGTGAAGGGCAGTTCTGGATTCCGGGAAAAGGGACGTGGACGATGGGAGCAGGGCAGTTATTCATCGTGGAACCCGGGATTGCGCATGAGTATGTGCCTCATTCCAAATCCAAAGGTGAACTTGGTTATATCGGTATTGGCGGTGCATCGGCTGGATCAGTACTACAATCCACGGGTTTGCTTCAGAACGAACCGTGCCATATCTCCGGTTTTGAAGTCATCTGGTCACGCATGACCAATCTCTGGCACGCGCTGGATCAAGGAGTAACGGAGATGTGGGACACATCAATCCTCATCTACCAGCTCATTTTGGATCTAGCACAATCGAAAATTCCATCTGATGTCGGCATCGGAGGTATTGGATCATCTAGGGCACAGGATGGCACTGTAAAACACTCTAATCGGGAGTCCGATCCGAGCAAGGATGCACTCGTCCGAGCAGTAGCATTGATGCATACGCACTACCAGGATGACCTGTTATTGAAGCATGTTGCTGACGCAGTGGGCTATTCGGTTCAGCATCTCAATCGATTATTTCATCATCATTATGGCGTGACAGGACATCAATATATGCAACGATTACGTTTGCAGAAGGCTTCGGAATGGCTGGACAAACATCCACGAGCAAGTGTGCGAGAGGCGGCAGAGACCGTGGGGATGGAAGTGAACTATTTCATCCGGATGTTCAAGCGGGAGTTTGGAGAGACACCGGGCAAAGGAATCAAACATCGGAACCAGCTCCAAATGGAAAAAGACCTCACGAGTTCGTGAAGTCCCTTAATCGCTTATATACGTGTTATGCTGTTTTCTTTTGTCCAAATAAAGGCCTTACCGTTGCAAGTCCCACAACTCCGATCACTGCACTCACCCACGGAGCCAGTGCAAATACCGGAAGTTTATCACGCAGTGGATACCCCACAAACAGCACAAGTACCACGATGACGATGTAGATGATGATCCCCTTAAGGTTAACCTTAGGTACGGTGTTCTTGTCTGCTCCTTCATCGTCCGGTCGCTCAGCAAGGCGGCGAAGCATCTCGACCAATGCGATACCGCCAACTGCTGCAACGATCAGAGAGAACAGACTGATGTGTTGGAACGGCTCCGTATCTCCGCCAGTCCAACCCACGAACAATCCCACACATCCTTGAATCAACATGACAAAAGACAAAGCCGCCCAAGCGATCATGGCATACCACTTTGGTGTCCGTTTCACAGGCTCTGGATTCTCAGCTGGCTGTGGTTCTACAGCGTTGGCATTCTTTTTCGATGAAGCTGTTGAACTATTACCACGGGTTGGGCTTGATTTACCCACCTCAACGGCAGCCGTCTTCTCCGGTGCTGTATTTGTAATCCTGAGCTGTGCATGGATGTCTTGTTCCAGATCAGGTCCGTATAACTCACGAGCGGGTTTGTTATCCCGCTGAGCCTGTACGATCGCTTTTCCTGCGGAGAGTATCCACTCTTCCTGTGTTCTCTCGTCCGCTGGCGCATGACGCGCAATTGTGCTGATCTCGTCATACAGTTTCACATGTTCAGGTGTCATTCGACTCATCTCAGTTATTTGCCGATTCTGTATTTCTTTAAGCTTCTTATAGGAAATTCCCAATGATTGCTCCCCCTGTCTACACACGTTCTGATCTTCCAATTGACTGAAGACCCTGACGGTATTTTAGTATACGGGAAGGGCTCTCGTTTCGCAAAGTCATTCCTTATAAAAAAGCTGCTCATGGTGGACCCATATCCATACACAGGCCAGTATAACACAGGTGCATAACAGCACCAGTTTACCGTGATGTTGAATCCATTCCAGTAGATGTTCCATGAATTCATTCCTTTCGGCAGAAGGATTCCGAGGCAGATGCTGCCTATGTTTGTTCGTTTATTTTCCCCTGTTCATGTGAAAAAATACCCTCACGCCTCACAGATCTAACGATTGTGTGAAGTATGCATAAAGAGCAGCCGATTCCATCACAATAGTAGCATTTCCAACAGAAATCCAAGATTGGAGTGTGCTTGTTATGGATAAACAAACAGAATTGACGCGGAAGCTGCTACTGAACAGCAACTCCCGTGGAGTCGTGGACGAGGTTGTATCCTTTGAAGAGAACCTGGAGGATACGGAGTATGCAGAAGAACTGACAGATGGCAATTTGAAGGGAAGAAGTTTCTGGGACAATAGTGATTCGGGTCATGAGCATGAGTGGAATGGACGGGTGGAGACCCACGAGATGTTCCGTAGAAGCTACGAATAACGATCCTGTAACACTTGATTTGAATTCCAAATGATATCCGGGCCAGCTGTCATCAGCGTGGCTCATTTTTTTGTGCTTATTATCCGATAAAATGTAGATTGGTAGTCGACGTAGAAAGGGTCCTTACTTACGTTGACTTGAAGGTTACGGGATGATAATATATGAATAACATCTTAATACACACTAAACTTATCGGATTATATATATTTAATAAATGGAAGTTAACAGGCTAAGCTTGGAAAGGGGAAATCGGTATGGAACGTCAGATCAGTATCCGTCATGGACAGGAAGAATTAACAGCCACGATTCATTATCCGGTTGTGAAAGATATAAAGGAGGAGAAGAGTCAGCAGCGAGTCCCTCTGGCGGTCATCTGCCACGGCTTCGTTGGTAGCCGGATCGGCGTGGATCGTTTGTTTGTAAAGACTGCACGGGAGCTGGCTGAAGACGGTTATCTAGTCCTGCGTTTCGATTATATCGGTTGCGGAGAGAGCAGCGGGGAGTACGGAGCGGAGGGACTGGAGTCCATGGTGCTGCAGACCCGTTCGGTGCTGGATTACGCGGTGAATTGCAGTGATGTAGATCCTACGCGTGTTACGCTAATTGGTCATAGTCTGGGTGGTGCCGTTGCATTGCTAACTGCTGTGCGCGACAAACGTGTTAAGAACCTGGTGATGTGGTCCTCCGTGGGTTATCCATTTAATGATATCGTGAAGATTACGGGACGGGAAGTATACGATGAAGGCGTGAAGGTGGGTGCGGCTGATTATCTGGGATACAAATTCACACCGACGTTCTTTGAGTCTCTTGCTGAACAACAGCCATTCCAGGAAGCAGTTAAGTTTAGCGGAGATGTACTCGTCGTGCATGGCACGTCAGACGAGATTATTCCTGTAGACTACGCATTCCTGTATCAAAAGGTATTCTGGATGCGCCAAGAGGGCCGCTGTGACAAGGAGATCATCTTCCAGGGCGATCACACCTTCTCTTCAGGTAAAGAGCGGGAACAGCTAATTACGCGTACCAGAGAGTGGCTTGGGGAACGTCAGAAGATTGAGCAGGATTGGCAGCACTGGATGATATAAGTGGTAGATCACAACTGTTTGGGGATGTCAGCTTGGAAAAGCGCCTTCTTAAGGGTAAAATAGAGGAGTAAGCATTCTATCCGTGTCTGGAGGTTGGCAGCAATGACATTACCCGCACTTTTCATTGCGCATGGTTCTCCCGCTCTGGCGGTGGAGAGCAATGACTACACTCACTTCTTGAACCAGCTTGGAGACAGGCTGCCGGCTCCGAAAGCCATTGTCGTATTTACGGCGCATTGGGATTGTCCTGAACCGTCCGTGACGATGGATGATACACATCAGACCTTGCATGATTTTTACGGATTTCCTTCTACGATGTATACGATGGAATACCCTGCATCTGGGCAGCCAGATTTAGCAAACGAGATATGTGCTTTGTTCACCCGCAGCAATCTGGCACATCAGCCGATTCGAGGCCGAGGGCTGGATCATGGCGTATGGGTACCGTTGCTCCATATGTATCCCGAGGCTAACATCCCTGTGATTGCTGTATCTGTAGACTCGCTGCGTACGCCGCAGGAACAGTATGATATTGGCCGAATGCTGGAACAGCTGCGTCATGATGATGTGTTAATCATTGGCAGCGGTGGAACGGTACACAATTTGCGATTGCTGGGCAATACGGATGAACCGCAAGAGTGGGCGGTGGAGTTTGATAACTGGATCGGGGAGCGCTTGCAGCAGTGGAACACAAGAGAACTGTTTCAATATGAGAAAAAAGCCCCTCATGCACGTACGGCGGTTCCGTCGTATGGTACAGAACACATTGCACCTTTGTTCTACGCCATGGGTACAGCGGATATGTCCCGATCAGCGAAGCGTATATTCCAGTCTTACCCTTATGGAACGCTCAGTTTGAACTGCTGGCAGTTTGGAGACGGCGTGTAACTTGGAACAGACAACAGCCTGATTATGGTGCTTGAAGCCAGTTTCGTACGGATAACATAACGTGTATTAATGCATACAATTACAATATATAAACAAAAGAAGGTTACTGTACACCCTTGAAGGGCTACAGTAACCTTTTTTCAATACGAGGACCTATTCATGCAATAGATCTTTATTTGCGGATTTCGAACAATTCACAGTCTGTACGCGAATGATAAGCGAGCTCACTGACACTGGATTGTACCACTACGGTGTTGCTGTCAAAACGGATAATGATGCCACCGGAGTCAATCTGGTGATTATCTTTAAAAACTCGAACCTTATACTTCATATTCATGGCTTCCTGGAAGTCCGCATCGGTCTCGAGACGTCGCTGGGTCGGCATATCGTGTACTCCTTTGAAGTTCAACTTTATTTCATCATAATACGATTTTCTGTGGATGGGCAAGTCAGTCAGGCATTCGGGCTGATTTTGAAAAGTAAAAAACCCTGCTCTCCAGGGGGATTGGAAGCAGGGCCGAGAATTCTATGAATGATTGCTTAAGCTGTTTTTTGAGTAGGGCTAATCGTTGGTGTGTCTTTAGGCTGATTGCCTTTGTTGTTACGAGTGAACAATCCGCGAAGGTAAGGCAGTACCCAGTGATCCAGACCGATTTTACCTGCATTTGCACCAGCAACGACAAGGAAGATTTCCATTACAACCAGTTGAGCATTCGTGCTTACTGTTCCCGAGAAGAGGAACGCGAAGTTCATGACCATAGCCATCAGTGCTGCTAGTGTAGTGAAGCAACCGAGGATGAGACCCAAACCTACAAGGAATTCACCCAATGGGATAACGAAGTCGAACAGTCCTGCGTTTGGTACTGCGAATTTCTCAAGGAACGTTCCCCACCATGCTTGAACTGCTGGATGATCACCCGTTGTTTTTTCCAATGCCCCTGCAAGGAAACCGCCAGCTTCGAATCCGCCAGTCAATTTGCTCCATCCGTGAGTCATCCAATCATAACCGATATACACCCGAAGTACTGTCAAAATCCACATTGCTACTTTGTTTTCTCTAAGCCATTGGTTTGTGCTGAACATATGAACCACTCCTTCATGGAATTTAGTGTGTGTTGTTTTTGTTTTTTCTAAGTGATCACCTTTGATGTCTTTATTGTATAGTTCAAAAGTTGTTTTGTTTGTGATTAAAATCACAATCTAGTTCAAATTTTAAGTAAGGTTTGAGAAGTTCACATTTAGGACATATTTTTCTCGCAAATCGCTGTTTCAAATGTGAATTTCAAGCTGTATCAAGGCCTTCTAGGCGCAGACAAATCGGATGGGGTGTGATTAAATGGAAAGAAATACGTGAAATGGTTGCCTACATGAGACATATATCACAACTTAGAACCAGGCCATATCGTTCAGGAGGTCCTATATTGAAGCTTTTTAAATGGAACAAAGCAGCATCGGCTGCATCCCTATTTATTCTCTCATTGAGTCTTGTTGCCTGCCAAAACCAGGAGGTAGCGCAGATGCCAGTTCAGCCAGAACCGACACCTGCACCTGTACAAGAAGAACAGAACGTGGAGGAGTCCAACACGTCTCTCTATACAGCACCTCTGACAGGTCTGCCTGTAGATGAAGCAATTACGCGTCGACCACTCGCCGTAATGATTAATAATGCACCAGCAGCTCGGCCCCAATCGGGTCTAAGTTCAGCCGATATCATTCTTGAAGTTCTCGCTGAGGGAGGCATTACCCGTTTCATAGCCATCTTCCAGAGTGAAGGCGGTGCGGAGACGGTTGGACCCGTTCGCAGTATACGTCCATATCTAATTGAGCTCGGCGAGAGTTATGATGGGGTACTTGTTCACGCCGGAGGCAGTCCGGAGGCGTATTCCATTTTGCAAAGGCAGCAGAAACAGCATATGGATGAAATCTCGAATGGTGGACCTTACTTCTGGCGTTCCTCGGATCGTAAAGCCCCACATAATCTGTATACTTCAGCGGACAAGCTGAGAGAAGGGTCAGATATCAAGGGTTATAGCCATGATTTCAAGTCGCCGGTATACAACTATAACGAAGAAGGCGCGACATCCGCAGGAGAGGCAGTGAAGCAATTCGATATCCATTATTTATTGGATAGTTACCGGGTGACGTATGATTATGATGAAGTTAGCGGACGATATATGAGAATGGTGAATGGCAAGGCAGATCAGGATCTGGATAATGGGACTCAACTTGGTGCAGCGAACATCATTGTGGCAGGTGCAGATCATAAGGTGCTTGATAGTGTAGGTCGGTTGTCCGTTAATTTGGAACAGGGCGGGGAAGCCATGCTGTTTCAAAAGGGCAAGATGATTCGTGGGCAGTGGGTGAAGAAGCAGGGGGATATTATACGGTTTGTTCAGGGTGGCAGTGAAGTTGCTCTTGTGCCTGGTAAAACCTTTATCAGCATCGTTCCCAATCAACCTGAATTTTCCAGTCACGTGAAGCTGGCTGTTCAGCAATAAAAGGATGTAATGAAAGAAAACAATGAAACATGTATTCATTTTGCCGTCGAAAAGGCATTATATTTGTCCTTAGCGTGAAAAGTAGAATCGTGTCGATTTTGAATTTTGATGTCGAATTGTAAACGCAGTGTAAAATCTTGACTTGAATTTACCATTATTCCAAATAATTAAGATTCATTTCAGATTAATGTGATAAGAATATAAAAAAGGATCACACCTTTTGTACAAACCATGAAACAAATATGATAAGATATCAAAGGTTGTCATTTCATGTTTCATCGGTTGTCGGCAATTTTTCTCGTAAAGGGGATAGAGCTATGAAGCTTAAGAAGAAGAAGGATATATTTTTTGAGACACTGGAGAATATGGCAGATACGGTTGTTCAAGCGGCAGATTATTTCTCCCAGCATGTTTCCAACCTTCAGGATGTGACTCTTTTTGCTAATGAAATGAAGAAGTACGAGTCGAAATGTGATGATTACGTGCATACGATCATTACAGAACTCAACAAAACATTTATCACACCGATCGAACGCGATGATATTATGGAGCTGACAACAACACTTGATGACGTATTGGACGGACTCGAAGCAACGGCTTCCCGTTTCTATATGTACCAACTGACAGATCCAGATGATGAGTTCGTCATACAGTTTGCTGAAATTTTGCGCCAATCGGCTTACGAAATTCAGAAGGCGATCCATCTGCTGTCCCAGAAAAAATTGCTCGCGATCCGTGAGTATACCATTCGTTTGAATGATCTGGAAAACCAAGGCGACGAAGTGCTGCGCATGTGTATCAAACATCTCTTCGCTACCGTGTCTGATCCGATTGAACTGATCAAGCGTAAGGAAATTTACGAACGTCTTGAGACAACAACGGATGCTTGTGAAGACGTAGCGAACGTGCTTGAATCCATCATTATGCGTAATTCTTAAGGAGCCAGAGAATAATGGAAACAACGATTTGGGTATTGGGTATAGTCGTCTTCCTTGCACTGGCGTTTGACTTCATCAACGGTTTTCACGACACGGCCAATGCCATTGCAACTTCGGTCTCAACCCGAGCACTGACGCCGCGTCGAGCTATTCTTATGGCAGCGGTGATGAACTTTGTCGGTGCGATGATGTTCACAGGCGTTGCGAAGACGATTGGGGGGAGTGTGACCGACCCCACCACGCTGGATAACGGGATAGAGGTCGTCATAGTCACCTTGATATCAGCGATTATCTGGAACCTGGTTACATGGTGGTTTGGTATTCCGTCTTCCTCATCACATGCACTTATTGGAGCCCTTGCAGGTGCCGTGCTCGTTGGCGCAGGATCTGATAAGGTGAAATGGAGCGGATTCATTGATATCGTCGGAGGTTTGCTATTATCACCTCTGATCGCATTTGCCATCGGTTATGTGGTCATGACGATTCTCAAATATATTTTCGCCAAACGCAGTCCGCATAACGTGAACAAAGGTTTCCGTACGGTACAGATTTTCACGGCAGCACTGCAAGCATTCACGCATGGTACGAATGATGCACAGAAAGCGATGGGTATTATTACGTTTGCTTTGGTTGCAGCAGGTGTGCAGGATAATCTGGATGTTCCGCTGTGGGTTAAAATCTCAGCAGCAACTGCGATGGCTCTGGGTACATCCATTGGTGGTTGGAAAATCATCAAAACGATGGGTACCAAAATTTTTAAAATTGAACCGATTAACGGTTTTGCCGCGGATCTGTCAGCTGCATCCGTTATTTTCACAGCAACGTTGCTTCACCTTCCAGTGAGTACAACGCACGCGATCACATCAGCTATTCTGGGTGTTGGCTCCGCGAAACGTTTCTCTGCGGTGAAATGGGGACTTGCTGGACGTATTATTATTACGTGGTTCATTACGATTCCGATTACTGGGGCACTGGCAGGATTATTGTACTGGATTATTTTCTAAAAAGAGAAGTTATCCCGAACGAATTCGGAGTTACCAGACAATCTGTTCATAACTGTGTGAATATCGGGATATGTGGATAAATATACAACCAAAATCAAGAGACGCCTGTGCATGAACGTGTGGACAGGCTGGATATGTGGATAGCCATCCGTGGAATGATAAACCAAAAGAAGATATTCCTGTGGATACAGGGAACTGTGGATAGGGAAATGAGAGAAGCCAACAGGGTTGGCTTTTTTTGTTGTCGAGTTTGAATGCGTCTGTGGATATTTTGGACACGTGGGAGACGTACCTATGGTTAAAGTTGTACAATGACTTAAAGATACAGGACAAGGACGTGGTCTAATTTATGATTCGTACACTCGCCATTACACGAGAACATCAAGTCTCCGTTAACGTACCACTTACACAGCTGGATTTGAACGATTACGCCTGGGTATGGGCGGATTTTAACCAGCCAACGGAAGAGGAAAGCCGTTTGCTGGATACATATTTTCATTTTCATCCATTAGCCATAGAGGACTGTCTGCATGTATTGCAACGGCCCAAGCTCGATTATTATGATAATCTGCAGTTTCTTGTACTGCATGCACTGAACCCGTCCACACTGGAAGCCGAGGAGGTTGACTTGTTTCTCGGATCAAACTTCCTAGTGTCTTTTCATCATGGAGTTTTGGAGGAAGTAGATGAAGCTTGGGAACGCTTGTTGCACCATGCACATGAACGTACCATTTGGGCGCGAGGTCCGGTGGCAGCAGCCTATACGGTGATGGACAAGCTGGTCGATCATTATTTTCCGTCTCTATTTGCGATTGAGGATGAACTGGCCGAACTGGAGAACCGGGGTGGACAAGAGTCGGTTGAAGACTTGATGAACCAGGTGTTTGATCTGCGGACTCGATTGCTGAAGCTTAGAAGAACCGTAGTACCGATGCGGGATCTGCTCTATCGGGTGGTGAACTCCCAGCATGTGCAGCGAACAGGTGAACATACGGCTTATTTTACCGATATCTATGACCATTTATTGAAGCTGACGGACATGATTGAAGCCGATCGGGAGATGACCGCTGACCTGCGCGACAGTTATATTTCCCTGAACTCCAACCGGATGAATCAGATCATGAAGACACTCACGGTGATCACGACTGTATTTATGCCGCTCACACTGATCGCGGGTATATATGGCATGAACTTTGCCTATATGCCTGAGCTTCAATGGAAGTTTGGGTATGGTGCGGTGCTGCTGTTAATGTTTGTGCTTGGTGGAAGCATGGTCGCCTGGTTTGTGAAGCGGGGATGGTTTAAGTAGAAAATGTTACGCCTTACTGCTCCGTATGCAGTTCCATCTTTCGGTGATAAGCGCACGCTCTTTCGAGCAGATCATCAGAAGAAGATTGCATAGCTGAAGCAACGTTTGTTACATATGAAAAGGGCCACTGGACAAGGGTCTCAGGCAGAAATTACTGTCGGGAGATGATGTTTGCCAGGTGGCCTTTCTGATTCTTCTATTAGAAGTTTTGAAAAAAAATGTATCCACATGTGAATAACTATTCCGCTGCAATAAGCTGTGTATAACTTATGATGACTTCCTTTTACTCCATTTCAAGAACAAAAGAAGTCGTTGCTGCCTCTTTACCATTCACAAGAATGGTAAGCGTATGCAGACCGGCATAATATTTTCTCGTTGTGATGACTTTGAAAGATTGTTTAGTGGCTACCTTGGTTCTGCCTGTCGGGTACATTTTATCGGAGCATTTGAATCGTTTGGGGGCCTGTTTGCCGTTGGCCTTCATATAACCCATCTCATATTCAATTCGCAGCATCTGTGACTCGCCGCTCTCATTAACGACATCAAACGAAAAATGAAGATCCTCACCAATGCTAATCGTATCCTGGACAAGCTGAAGCTGCTCAATGTGAATCGAATCCTGCTCGTTATAACCAAAAAGACTTAGTGCTTTGCTATGTCCTTTCTTCAGTAATGACCTGCTGGCATGCCGAACAATCCAGTCTGTGTGTACATGTTGTCCGTACCAGGTCGTGGCCAGATCCATAACCAGTTCAGGGTGGTCCTTGGAGATGTCATTCAGATGATTGGCGACACTTTTGCGAACATAGAGGGACTCGTCCTGTTTTAATGCATGCAGAATCGGAAGTACAGGTGTTGGATCAGTGATAAAGTTCTGGAGTTTCGCACCCCATGGCAAACGTGGCCGGCTGCCCTCACTGGCAAGTCTGCGGATATGCTCGTTGTTGCTCTCTGCCCACGCCATCATATGTTTCATCGTTTGGATTGGATAATGTTCAATAAACGGGCGTACCGCGAACTCCGAGCTGGAATAAGGTGTGAAGAGGGTCAGATACTTCATGGATAACTCGTAATCTTCTGGGTCAAGTCCGTTCACTTCGATAAAATCCGGTACAAACAGATATTCAACGCCTCTCATCGTAGGGGCAGCTTGTTCGATAATATGTAATGCTTCCTCATAATTGTCCGGCAGTACCTGGGTCAAAGCCAGTGTGATTCTGCGAATGCGCGCTTTGAATTCCAACTGTTCCCAGCCTTTAGCGAAAACCAATTCATGAAATTGCTGTGTATCCAGCTTCGGGTAGAATTGACGCAACTTTTCGCCGGTCCGATCGATTAATGCGGGAGTGTATTTGTCTTTGATAAGTTCCATGGTCCGCCTCCTTTAGTTACTATCCAGTATACCTCAAATTACAGAAATAAGAACGTAAGTTCCTGAAAATTATTTATATACGGATGAACGGTGTTAAGGCACCCGCCTTCTGTAAGGGGGTGCCTGAATTTTTTTTAACCTTTGCGACTTTTGGGACGGCGCTTCGTGGAATTGGATTTGCGGCGGATTGGAGTCGTATTACGGCGACGTGGAACATTCGTTGCTTTGTTCCGACGTTTACTTTTGCGTTTGCGGGACGGCTTATATTCTTCATAGTCTGCATCGGCCGCGCTGTTATTCGATTTTCCTTTTCCAAAAGGCAGAATGCCCATAACGAGTTTCATCATCGGAGCCATCTGCTGGATCCCACCAACGACCTTTTGCATTTTGCCTATTCCACTCATGATTCCATCAATACCGCCGAAGCGGTCGATCATTCCTTTTAACTCACCGATGTTGGCTAATGAAAAGCCGGAACTGCCAGTAGCAGGCGCCGTTACCGGAGCTGGGGGAACAACCTGAGCTGCACCTCCATAAAAATTCCCGCCTGGAGCACCTTGCCCATACGGTACGATTGCAGATGCTTCGACTTCACCAAACCCCGGGTAGTGTGGTTCTACGCCAGGGTACATCGGTTGGATCTGGGTTTCATTCAAAGACCGCGGAACCACACCGGGCGGCATATAGGCAGAAGTATGCGCCTGCCGATGAGCATGAGAAGACGGACGCTGCCCTGGTGCTGGCTGGCGGTGATAATAATGCTGTGGCATGAACGATCACGTTCCTTCTATGTTGGATTTCGGAATTGCGTTCCATGAGTTGCATGACAGATGTACATCATAGACCCTTGTGGAACTCCCTTTTGTTATACTGTATGTCATTCGCGGAGAGACGGCGTAGGCGGGTATCCCGGAAAACGGGATATTTGCGGATTTGGGCGCATGTAAGATGGCAGGTTCACGAAGAGTAAAATGCAGTTTAGACACAAAATTGTCACATTTAGGAGGATTGAAATCCTACATAAGTAATCGGATATATACAGGTGAAAACTGGGAAAAAGCGCGGTAATTTCGCCCGATGTGCGTGAGGGGAGGACAATAGTACCTTTTGTAAGCGGTAACATGTATTTTTATTCTGTAGTGCGTGAAATCGGTAACGCTTGAAATACCAACTCAGGGTGAGTACAATGTAGGTACACAGTAACCGCTAGGGGATGATGATGAAATGCAGCTGAAAAAGCTAAATGATAAAAGCATTGAACAACTATTCGAGGCTATTTTAACGCTAAAAGATATTGAAGAGTGTTATGTTTTCTTTGATGACCTCTGCACAGTTAACGAGATCCAATCCATGTCCCAGCGGCTGGAAGTGGCTCGTATGTTGGGCAAAGGCAATACGTATAACCAGATTGAAGCTGAGACTGGTGCGAGTACTGCCACGATTTCACGTGTCAAACGCTGCCTGAATTACGGTAATGATGGTTATAAAATGACGCTGGAACGCCTGGGACGCTAACATGAAGAAGCCGGGTGTACTCATCATCAGTCACGGTTCACAGGAGCAGACCTGGGTGGAATCCGTCGATGACGCGATCTCCCGGTTGAATCTGCCTGTTCCATTACCGGTTGAAGCCGGTTTTCTTGAACTTGTGGAAGGACGCCTGATCCAGGACGGTATCGACCGACTGGAAGCACAAGGCGTAACCGATATTCTGGTCGTACCTCTATTTGTTTCGTCCGGGAGTACACATGTGGATGAAATTGAATATGCCATTGGTGCAAAGGAAACACCTGATCGCGAAACGGATCTGGAACCGTTCGATGTGAAGGCTCGGGTTCACTTCGGTTATCCAGTGGATAACGATCCGGATATTGCCGTGATGGTGTGGGACAAAGTCCGATTGTTGTCGCAGCAACCAGAGAAGGAAACGATTCTGCTGGTGGGCCATGGTAGTATTCATGATGGTTTTCGCGAGCGTTGGGAAGCTGGAATTTCTTCCCTTACAGAGCGTGTGCAGGAAGTTAGTGGTGTAGCCCATACAGATTATGCATTGCTGAATCCGGAGAGTGTGTACGACAAAGTGAAGTACTGGAGCGAAGAGCGGGGGAACCGAGTCATTGTGGCGCCGCTGTTTTTGAGTGCCGGTTATTTTACGAGGAACGTTATTCCGGATCGGCTGCGGGAACTGAACTATGTGTACAGCGGTGAGACACTATTACCACATCCATTGCTTGGACAGTGGCTGGAGCGTCAGATCCAGATTTTGCTAGAGAGATGTAATGAAGTTAAAGCTTCTTCTTGAAGTGATTGCTTTGGCATAGGTGTGTAATCACATCGCTCGCAGTAATGTCGCATCAATTGATTTGAACTCCATAGCTTCATAAACAATCAAACCACGTCGAAGGACGTGGTTTTTGTTTGTTGTAGATCACTTGAGCGAGGATTAATTTATCTATTAATGGGTGCGTGCAATTGCAGATGTAGCTCCAGTAAACTTATTAGTTGGTCAACGATCTCCTCGGCCGGATAAGGCATGGAATTCATAATCCACCACTCCAGGAGGCCCACAGCAGCGGAAGCAAGAAACTGTATGGTGATCTCTTTTTTCATACCTTCCTGGATGCCACAGGCATCCATCTGTTCCTCCACTCCCTGGACCAACAATGTCATCAACTTACTACGGAACGCGGGAATACCTTTTTTAGTTAGAAGTGTGGTATAGGTAGAGGCATGCTGTTCCAGATAACTGAAGGTTCGGAGCAGCGCATCCTTGGCCGTAACGGGTGTTGTAGTAGGGCTTTCGAACATACAGGCATCCAACAACCGCTGCAAATAGGTCTCAATGCATTGATCCAACAGGTCGAACTTGTCTGCGTAATGCAAATAGATGGTTCCTCGGTTTACATTAGCCCGATCAGCAATATCGTTTATCGTAATTTGCTCAAATTCCTCTTCCGTCAACAACCCTACAAAAGCTTCAATTATTGCCTTTCGTGTCTTGAGTACTCGTCTGTCCATGGCCCCTCCTTAATATTTCTGCTATTTCTCTAATTTCTAATGATTATCAACAATAAGGAATCATTCGTTGATTATTCAACAAAAGCGGATATTTTAACGATTGAAGCACAGTAGGTGCTTTGTTACTCTTATTTTATCAACAAATGTTCATAAAGCAACGAATATTGATAAAATATGAAATAGAGGGATAGCCAATGAAGATATTAGTGTATGGTGCAGGTGTTTTGGGCAGTCAACTGGCGCAAGTTCTGGTGCGCGGTGGCAATGATGTCACTATTCTGGCTAGAGGGAAGCGGGCAGAGGAGCTGGAGAAGGATGGAATCGTTATCCGGCATGTTTTCCAATTCAAAACGACAGTTGATCCGGTTCGGGTAGCCAGAGCGTTGGAGGTGGATGACCTATATGATCTGGTTTTTGTTGTCATGAAATACAACGATTTTTCTTCAGTGTTACCTATTCTGGCAGAGAATCAGAGCAACAATATTGTGATTGTGGGAAACAACGCAGATGCGCGAAGCATGCAAAACTTTTTGGAGGTAAACAGCAGGGTAGCAAAACAGGTCGCGTTTGGATTCCATGTGAGTGCAGGGAAGCGGGAAAAGGACCGCATGTTATCGGTCGGTGGAGGCAACGGACAAATGGTGATCGGCAGTCTGGACGGAGAGATAGGCTTTAAACCTTTACTGGATCAAGCTTTCCAACATGTGAAATACAAGTTAAATGTTCTGAGCGATATTGATGCCTGGCTGAAAAGCCATATCATCCCCATTCTGATGCTTAATGCGGTGAGCTTTAATGAGAAGCATGAATTGATCAAGTTGGACGGGAACAGAAAGCAAATCCAACATATGATTGGGGCGATGGATGAAGGCTTTAGCGTACTTGAGGCTATGGGCATAACGATTATACCGGAGATTCAGGCTAAAATGATTCGCAAGCATCAACGGATGTTGTACCTCCTGTTGAAGATCTATAGCATGCTTCCGGTTCATAAGCTGGTCGCGGGTTCTTTTGGAGAGATTGAGGCGTTAAATAATGCATTTACCGATTGGAAAAAGACAACAGGCATCCCGACTCCCCATTGGGACGTGCTGAAAAGAGATTTTACTATCCTATAATGAAGTGAACTCTTGCTCATTGACCCCATACCGACTACAATAAAACCAACTAATAAAATGGGGATAAGGAGATATACAAATGCGAGAAGTGCCCATGCGTTATGTGAAAGCGAATCAGGTCGGTATTGTATTGTTTGTTTTACTCTCGTTTGTGTTCAATCCGCTGGTAGTTCTGGGCTTGCTGTGGATCATTCAGGTAGTTGGGCTGGCTTCTGGTGGCAAGCTTAATCTGTTTGTGCAGATTGGGAAAGTTGTGTTGACTGGTAAAGGGACAGAGACGCAGGCGGTTGAGCTGCAGCGATTCAACAATATTCTGGCGGTGCTCTTCCTGACTCTGGCACTCATCTCGTTCTCGCTTGGCTGGGTAGCCGCAGGTTATGTATTCTCCGTTATGCTTCTCGCCGCTGCAAGCGCGGCTCTGCTGGGTTATTGTGTGGGTTGCACGGTGTATTTCTGGTACAAACAGCTACGTGCAGGACGAAAAATCGGATTTTGAGGTTGGCTGAAGAAGTGATACAGGTATCTGGGATACTACGATAACTTCATAACGAAATCCCCCTCAAGTGAGTTGTTCACTTGAAGGGGATTTTCTTTTTTATCTTATCTGAACCAGGCTTTGTTTAAATTGTTGGTGAAATTGTTATCGTTGAAAGGCACGTTGGCGCTACCAAAGTTTGTCGTATTGAGCGCATTTCTTGCCGCAGAAGTCAGATCGTCCCATCCGATCAAAGGCTGAGTTCCGCCAACAGCGCTGGTAACGCCAAGCTCATGGTTCAGCGGCCAGGTACTATTATAGGAAATCAACGGATGGTTACCTTGTGTATTGGTATTGCTCGGCGTGACGTTGGTGAACTGGCCGTGACCGGAATATGCGATAGAGAGGATTTTGGAATTGACAGCTGCCGGATTATCGACCCACACGACGATTCCTTCCCAATCATGACGATGGCCGAGTCCAGAGGAAGGGGAGTCTTTGGGGAAATACCACGAATACATGATAGCCCATACCCCATTGTGCCAGGCGGAACGGGAGTAAATCTGCCCTGTACTTGAGCTACAGTTTCCATTTGATGACCCGGATGTATTCAAGCCAGCACTGGTATTGCCCTGTTGATCCACTGCGGGGAAAGGCACACAACCATGATAGATTTTTAGAAATGGCTGAAAACGCTTGGCTGCTTGTTGCATTACGGTGACTGGTGTGACTTCCTGGAATCCGACAACCTGATCATGATTAATTTCTGCTGCTTCAACAACGGTGACCCAAGGAATACATGCCATAAGTGAGACCAGGAGCATTAACACGATTTTTTTCATTTACACTTCTCCTTCAAGGGAATGATGTGGTGCTAAGTCGAGGGTTCACTAAAACTATATTGGAAAAAGGTTCATGTTATTTATCTTTTTATCTTAAGATTTGTAAATTTGTAGCATATCTATGTCATAATCATATGTAGATCATCGAAATCGAAGACTAATTCCTGCCCAAGCGGGCAGAATGGTTGATTAATGAGACTATTTTACATAAAAGGTAGTGGGGAAGATTCAGGATCGGTGCGTGAGGTTTATTGGGTAATGGATGGATTAGTAGGTATCTATATGAAAAAATATACTTATGGATTACAGGCTAGGACATCTTTACATTTGATGATATGATAGGAGTTAAAGGCTTTGGAATGAGACGGAATTCCTGATGCATAGATATAGGTAAGACGAAAGATTAGAGCAGAATGAACGCAAAGTCATTATTGTGTAAAAAATATGCCCTTTTGTGGACTGATGCAACGTAAGAATATGAGGTCGTTTAGACTCATGGATAATGTGGAATAGGTGGCGTATGAGATGAAAAAAGCTCGCTTAATATATAATCCGACCTCAGGCCGGGAAGAAATGAAGAAACGTCTGGCTGATATTTTGCAGCGTTTGGATCAAGGTGGTATTGAAGCTTCATGTCACGCAACAACGGGTGAAGGTGACGCAACCCGAGAAGCTGAACTTGCGATTGAGCGCGGATATGACATGATTATTGCTGCTGGTGGCGATGGCACGTTGTACGAAGTGATTAACGGTATGGCCGAGCGGGAGAACCGTCCTCCGCTGGGTGTGTTTCCTTTGGGAACAACGAATGATTTTGCACGTGCACTCGGCATTCCGAGACAGTGGGAAGATTACGTGGATCTGGTCATTAACCAGCAGCTTCGCCCGCTCGATCTGGGCAAAGCGAATGATAAATATTTTATCAACATCGCCGGTGGCGGCTCATTGACTGAACTGACCTATGAAGTACCGAGTCGTCTGAAAACGATGATTGGGCAACTGGCCTATTATATGAAGGGTATTGAGAAAATGGCGAGCCTGTCTCCTCAGGAGCTGATTATTCGCGCCGACGGTCAGGAAGAGATTCATGATGAATTCATGTTATTCCTCATCGCCAATACCAATTCGGTCGGAGGTTTCGAGAAGTTGGCTCCAGGCGCAACCATTGATGATGGTCTGTTCGATGTCATTTGCGTGAGGAAATGTAATTTGGCTGATATGATCCGCCTCGTAACGCTTGCGCTGCGTGGGGAACATCTGAACGACAAGAAAGTGGTTCATTTCCAGACGAGTCATATGGAAGTTACGTCCCCGGGATATGTCCAACTGAACCTTGATGGAGAGTTAGGCGGCACACTGCCAGCTACGTTTACGAATTTGCGTCATCACTTGATGCTGTATCGTTAAACTTGGCACTTGGCGGAGAATGTGGTCGCTTGGAAAGCAGTGATGCCATAGTAGTCGTTGCACAGCACCGCACAAGTGATGAGGAGAGTTGGATTCAGCTATGCGGTAAAGCGAGATGGAAGTGGATTTTCCAGTTGCTGTGTACGGTGGGATCACGTATAATCTCATGTGGTCACCATGCGTTGAGCTGATACAGGGCACATTGTGGTAATTGAGTGAACGTGAACAGCGAACAGGTGAACAGTGAACATTGAAGGTTAAAAGCGCTATTCTTGTTCGATGGTACTGCGATGTGGTACACCGTGCTGAATGTAACAGTTTGGTCGAGTGCCGGCTGGCGGCTAACGAACTCAGAAAGCCTTAATGTGGCGAAATCGCCGAAGCTGTGAACTAACGAATCTCAGCGTCGCTATTTTGGAGAAAATGACCGAAAAAGGTCGGAAAACACCATCCGAGTATGATATAACGTTTCTGAAGTTCATTAGAAATTCGGAACGTTATTTTTGATGTGAATAAGGTGTGCCAGATTCGTTAGAATCGGGAACAAAATGCAATAGAGATTTCTCCCTCGCCTGCATAGGCAAGGGTACTATATAAGAAGAAAGAAGTGAATGTACGTTGTCTAATACGAACCGCAGCGGTCGTGGAAAAAACCGCCGGAATTCGGCTGCCTCTCAGGGGCAAGGGAACGCTTCAGCGTCCCGTCAGCCAAGTCAATCATCTCGTCCATCTACACGTCAGCAGGGAAAAGAGGTGCGGCCACAAGGCGCATCTCTTTCTGCCGTTCGTCCAAAGGGGAGAGCGCGTGAATCTGCATCAATCGAAGGACTGCCCGTTAGCAAAAATGAAGAGACCGTCATCGACATCATTGGCATGAACCATGACGGTGAGGGTGTAGGTCGTGCGAATGGATACACGCTCTTTGTGCAGGGTGCGCTTCCAGGTGAAACCGTGCGTGTGCGCGTGATGAAAACCAAGAAGCAGTATGGCTATGCCAAACTGCTGGAGATCGTGAAAGCAAGCCCGGATCGAGTGTCTGCGCCTTGCCCGATCTATGATCAGTGCGGCGGCTGTCAGATCCAGCATATGAGTTATGCTGGACAGCTTGCGTGGAAACGCCAGTTGGTGGTCGATAATTTGCAGCGGATTGGCAAGTTGAACGTGATGGTGGAGGATGCAGAGACGTTGGCATCCAACGAGCAGGATGATAAAGAGGGAGCCGAACAGCGTGTGCAGGATGACGCCACAGTTGGTGATGCGAATCAGACAACTGGACCGGCTACATCTGAAGTGCAAATGATCGGCAGCAATCGTATTCGTCTTCGCCTTGAAGGTGTCATGAGCGAAGAAGATGCGGAGCAGGGCATTCGTGTACTGCCTACGATGGGCATGGACGAGCCATGGCGCTATCGGAATAAAGCACAGGTGCCAATTGGAGCTGCGGAGGGTGGTCTAGTAGGTGGGTTTTACGCTAAAGGAAGTCACCGGATCATCGATATGGAGAGCTGCCTCATTCAGCATGAGCACAATGACGAAGTGGTCGCGAAGGTTAAGGAGATCGGCAGTCATTTTGGAATCAGCGCATATAACGAAGAGACAGGTCGCGGATTGCTGCGTCATGTGGTCGTGAAGAAGGCGTTCCGTACAGGCGAGATGATGCTCGTTCTGGTTACGAATGGTCGAGACATTCCGTACAAAGACGAATGGATTGGCAGTATCCGTGAAGCGATTCCGCATGTGGCGAGTATCTGCCAGAACGTGAACAAAAAACAGACCAACGTCATCTTTGGCGATGAGACCCGCGTCCTGTGGGGCCGTGATGTAATCTATGATTATATCGGTGATGTGCAGTTTGCCATTTCGGCGCGTTCGTTCTATCAGGTAAATCCGGTGCAGACGGAAGTGTTGTATGGCAAAACGGTAGAGTACGCAGGACTGAGCGGCAAAGAAACTGTAATTGATGCCTATTGCGGCATCGGAACGATCTCTCTTTTCCTCGCGCAACATGCGGATCAGGTTTACGGGGTGGAGATCGTGCCTGAAGCGATCGAAGACGCGCGTAGCAATGCGCTGTTGAACGAGATGAAGAACGTGAAGTTTGAAGTGGGTGCATCCGAGGACGTTATTCCACGCTGGAAAGAACAAGGCATCGAAGCTGATGTCATCGTTGTTGATCCGCCGCGGAAGGGCTGTGATCCACGTTTGCTGGAAACGATCCTGGAGATGAAGCCGGAGCGAGTGGTGTATGTGAGCTGTAATCCAAGCACCTTGGCACGTGATCTGCGTGTGCTAGAGGATGGTGGCTATCGGACGGTTGAGGTAACGCCGGTGGACATGTTCCCGCATACGGTGCATGTGGAGAGTGTAGCGATGTTGGTGAGGGATAATTACAGATACTAAGAACAATTGATATCTAAGAGATTATCGTCTGATGCAAATATCCTTGGTTTATATAACAGAGTACTCGAAGCAGAATTACCGCAAATATGCTTAAGGCTCTAAACTGAAGAAGACTAACAGATGATAAAGAAATGAAAGACGCTGGGAAGAAATTTACCCAGCGTCTTTTTTTGTCAGTTTGCCTTTTAATCTATACTAAATCGATTCTTGAATTTATCTGCGCGGCCTGATCAGCGGGATGAAGAGCATGTCCATACTAGCATCAGACTTGGTAAAGTGCTGTAAAAAACTAAGATTCCCCTTTAATTTGGAGTAAGAATTCTCTTCCATAAAAAATTTGGTGTGGGGGGAATGCTTCGAATGAGGAAATCATTTAAGCAGGTCGTTTCCGAGTTACTCGCAGCGGCTCTGCTTCTTCCGGGCGGCTTGATAGCCTATCGGCATCTAATTCACAAATTGTGTATCAGGAAACATTCCAGAATAGCCAAGGCAAGGTAACTCAAACAGGTGGTGCTGGATTCGAAGCGGAAACATCAACGGAAAAGGTGGCAAAATCGCACCAACTGAATTATTGACCCGCGCTGAAGCAGCGGTGATTCTGTCCCGGATCTGGGCAACTCATTGAAGCTGCTGTCTGTACTTTACAGGCGGCAGCTTTTTCAAATTCCATGGCCCTCAATCATGATTGTAATAGAGATCGTTAACCAACCGATTCCACTTGTAGCTCAGCACAAATCATTCGTTCAGGCGATTTTATTATAGGAGGGAACCCCTACTCAATGCTGAATATTGTCGATCCAATACATAGACATCATAAATTTTACTTTTTTCCACTTTGCAATAAAGATGGAATCTGATAGGATAAGTTTATAAATACGATGGTTTTAGTGAGGATTAAAAAGGAGGCCGCCTTGCCATGCAAGAATTAACACATCTGGATCAACTTGAGGCTGAAGCGATATACATTATCAGAGAAGTAGCAGCGGAGTGCGAGAAACCGGTCATGTTGTATTCCATCGGCAAGGACAGCTCGGTCATGCTGCACTTGGCCCTAAAGGCTTTCTACCCCGAGAAGCCGCCGTTCCCATTCATGCATATCGATACAACCTGGAAATTCAAGGAAATGATTGAGTTCCGCGACCGAAAGGCGAAGGAATTTGGTATCGAGATGATCGTGCACTCTAATGAAGAGGCTATTCAGCAAGGAATCAATCCCTTCGACCATGGTTCCGCATATACCGACATTATGAAAACCACAGCCCTGAAGCAGGGATTGGATAAATACGGATTCACGGTTGCGTTCGGTGGCGGAAGACGTGATGAGGAGAAGTCGCGTGCGAAGGAGCGGATTTTCTCGTTCCGGAACAAGAATCACTCGTGGGATCCGAAGAACCAACGTCCGGAGATGTGGAAGCTGTTCAACACGCGAATCAACAAGGGAGAGAGCATTCGAGTCTTTCCGCTGTCCAACTGGACTGAGAAGGATATCTGGCAATACATTCGTCGGGAGAGCATCGATATCGTTCCGCTTTACTCCGCGGACGTAAGACCGATCGTTAATCGTGACGGGCATATCATCATGGTGGATGACGAGCGGATAAAGCTTGAGCCTGGCGAGAAGGTAGAGATGAAGAAGATTCGCTTCCGCACGTTGGGTTGTTACCCACTCACGGGCGGAGTCGAGTCCGATGCCGTTACGCTGGATGAGATCATTGAGGAGACATTGGGTGCGTTATCTTCCGAACGGACCAGTCGAGTTATTGATCAAGAAGCGGCGGGAAGCATGGAACGACGCAAACGGGAGGGCTATTTCTAACATGAAGAGTCTACTTAAATTCATTACCTGCGGAAGTGTGGATGATGGCAAGTCCACGCTGATCGGACATATGCTCTATGAGGCCAAGCTGCTGTTTGCCGATCAAGAACGCGCGCTTGAGCTCGATAGTCGATTGGGAAGCCGAGGCGGCAAAATCGACTACTCGCTGCTCCTCGATGGTTTGCTGGCCGAACGCGAACAAGGGATTACCATTGATGTGGCATATCGTTATTTTACGACGTCTCATCGTTCCTTCATCGTGGCGGACACACCGGGACACGAAGAGTATACGCGCAACATGGCTGTAGGCGCTTCCTTTGCCGATCTAGCCATCATTCTGGTGGACGCTACCAAAGGCATCATTACCCAGACCAAACGCCATGCCCGGATCTGCGCCCTGATGGGGATCAAGCATCTCGTATTGGCTGTGAACAAGATGGATCTGGTTGGCTTCGATCAGAGGACGTTCGAGGCGATTAAGGAAGAGTTCATCCAAACGACGGCTGAATTCCAAATCAAGAGCATCCAGGTCATTCCCGTGTCCGCTACGGAAGGGGACAACATTACAACCCAATCGCCGAATGCACCCTGGTACGAGGGGTTAGCTTTATTGCCGTATTTGGAAAGTATAGATGTTCATACTACCGATGATACGAAGCCTTTCATGATGCCGGTTCAGCGTGTAAGCAGACCGGACCATACGTTCCGTGGGTTCCAGGGCCAGATCGAGGCTGGAAAGATTGCGGTTGGAGACGAACTCATGACTCTGCCAAGTCGGGAGAAAGCCAAGGTTAAGCGGATTTTGGTGACGGACCAAGCTCAGGATTCGGCTTATGCTGGCCAACCGGTTACGATACAACTGGACCGCGAAGTGGATGTCTCGCGGGGCTGCGTGCTTACGACGGACAATCAAGTCCAAGAAGCTGACAGCTTCGCTTCTACGATCCTGTGGATGGACGATTCCGTCCTGACTCCAGGCAAGCATTATTGGGTAAAGGTCGGAACGAAGACTCTTCCGGGCACTGTAACGGCGATTACCCATAAAATTGACATTAACACGGGCCATACCGTTCCGGCCGATCAAATTGTTAAGAACGAATTGGCCAAGTGTGAATTCACGCTGTCGGATCAGATCGTCTTCGATTCCTTTGAGCACAATAAGAGCATTGGAGGTTTTATCCTCATTGATCGTGTCACTAACATGACGTCTGCTTGCGGAGTCATCGATCAAGCTCTGAAGGGAGAAAGCCGATTTGCCACGCTGGATACGGGGATCACGAGAGAGGTTCGCGCCCAGCAGAAAGGACAATCTCCGCTCACGCTCTGGTTTGCTGGCTTGGATACGGTAGCTCTTGCCAAGGAAGTGGAGAAGCGACTAATGTCATCCGGTTACCATACGATGCTGCTTGAGAGCGTCAGTGGAGAAACGCTCCGCGGTACGGCGGAGATGGCAAAGGTGTTGAACGACGCCGGCCTGATCTCACTGGTATCCCATGATTCTATCAGTGCGGGCGAACTTGAGACAGCTCGAGAGATCATCGGGGGTAAAGGATTTATAGAAGTTAACGCGGACGAGATCGGCGGAATGTCCACCCAGGATGCCGCGAAATCCGTGGTTAAACGAGTCGTGCAATCCGTTATCGATCACAGTCCTTCGAATAACTACGACATTTAATAAGCATGTCCGATAAAGCGGTTGCCGATCAGGCAGCCGCTTGTTTGTTTCGTCAAGATCCCTTTATATGGGGAGACTGATCTCTGGATGCCAACATCACCCGTGCTGAGGTTGCAGCTATCGTCCAAAGAATATTGAAGGCTTCGGACTTGATTTAAAGCACCAAAAGGGTTCCCCCATGCAGGAAGAACTGCATAAGGGGAGCCCCTTTTTGTCTTTGTTTCAACACCGTCCATTAACTAAAGTAGTCTAAACCTCCCCATCATCCCAAGCGGTAATTAATATACGTGCACACCCGTACCAAGCACGGATTTGTTTTGTACGGAATTACCGGATAGATATACCTTTTGCAGATCTGGCAGTTGGCTTAGGGTCTCGATATTGGAAATAGCATTGTTCTCGAGATGGAGCTCTTCTATGGCCTGCCAGTTACTCATGAATTCGAGAGAAGCCAAATTGCTGTCTTGCATAGTGAAGGAACGCAGGGCGGACAGTTTGGCAAAGTAAGGCATCATTTGGTCAACTTCAGTAACAGAGGTGTTGTTTATGCTGAAATACGGCTGCTCTAAGGTTAAATGTTCAAGCACGCTGTTCTCCGCGGCCGCCTTTTGTTCAAAGTTCAGCCTGCACTCGGAGCACATCAGAGATTTCACCTGATTTAAACGAAATAAAGCATCGCTCTCCTTATATAGTGATGAGTCGTAAATGTTTAGGGTCTCTAGGCTGGACAAGCCGTCCAAGGCGGCAAGACGGGTTATTTCACTGATCTCCCAGAGCGAGAGTTGCTCCAGTTTCGGGAATTTACCCAGCGCAGCCAAGTTCAACTCGCCACTTCCGCCACGGAGCGTCAGGCTGGTTGCAGCGGGCGCCTTCAGGCCCGAGAGAAAGGAGGTTGGTATTTCCACTCGCTCTACTTTAGGCAGTGTCAGCGCTTCTGCATTCTCGTAGTAGCCAGACAACGTTAATTTCCGCAGAGAGGGCAGACTGTTTATGGCTTTTACCGAACCAAGCTGACTTAGAGAAGCCAGGCGCAGCGTAGTAATGGAGTTTTTACCAGCCAAGCGCTCCAGACTGGAGAAGTTTACATTTTCGATATCTAACGTTTGTAGAGCAGGCATATTTTGCACAAAGTCGATGGACTTTACGTTCGTTAAATAGGACAACTGAAGCTCCTGAAGCTGGGTCAAGGCATATAGCGGCTGCAGGTCTGTGGTTTCACTGTACTGTATAGACAAGGATGATAACCCGGTCATGGACGACAACCATCCGAGTTCATCGACAAAGGTGAGCGACAGGGACTTGATTGGCAATTGGTTTAACAAGTGAAAATCTGTTACAGACTCATCCACATAGGTAATGGATAAAGAGTTCAGATTGGGGAATTCCAGTAGTAGGGCCAACTCCTGATTGCTGCGAAGCTGAGTGGAAAGTTCCGTAATTTTAGACTTGTCGCCAAAGTAGCTCGAAAATGTACTGAAGGATTCGTTAAAAGCGCCAGCATAACTTTTTAATCCGGGCATATGGGCCAGAGTGGTTTGGTCCGTCTGGGATATTTCATAGGTATTCTTCAGATCCAATGCCGTCAGTGCCTTAAAAGCTTCAAAATCTCGCTGATCAATCCGCTGGCTATTCAGTTTCTTGTCCTGAGTAATATAAGTGATCTTCTCGGCCTGTTCATCGCTGAAGGGATCGGAGAGGCTATATGTAAACTTCCACTGATCATTCTCCGAATGCTCTACAGTTAAATAGCGAATACGAGCCAATTCCTCCTCTGTTGGCAAGGCGGCCCCTTTATCAAAGATATCTCGCAAAAATGAGAGCAGAACCTCGCTTTCAGGCATCTTTCGTACAGGCAGATTGGCTTCTGTTTTTGGATAGGTGGAGCTGTTGCTATAATAAAAATAAGTACCGATGGCGCCAGCTAGGACTAACATCAGTATCAGCATTACCTTTACGGAGGCAGTCTGCTTCAGCGGTGCTTTAGGGGGCGTTCCGTGGTAATGATTAATGGTCTGGTCTACGTAATAGACATGATTTTGCTTCAATAAAAGCTCTGTTTCACAATAGGGACACTTTAAAACCTCATCCTTCTTGTATTCAATTCTTCCGTTGCAATTGGGGCAGTTTAGCGGAATAAACGCCACGAATGTCCCCTCCTTCATTATGATGGTCATAAGATCATGCTGAACGGTCATCTGATTTCATTATACCTTGTGAATTTACGTTTGATGAGAGAAAGAAGTTTCACATAGCAAAGGAGCAGGGAAATCCTGCTCCTTTTTGATCTTTTTTAAGTATGGCTGGTGGTAGGCATCATTAAATAAATCATTAAGCGATCGAAGTAATCGGATGTTTAACTTGCACAGGGTAGAGATGTTCACCATGGGTTCTTACAAATAAACCTTCATTGGTGATCGAACTTTTTAGAACGATATCAACTGTTGCATCTGGCGTGAAATGGAAGGTTACTTTCTCCGTATCTTTATCTGCAATCTTATCCAAGATATCTTTCATATTCAATTCGTTTAAGCTAACAACGTCGAAGAGCTCAATATGATTGTCTTCTTTCTGATAAATAACAATGACGTTTTCGTTTTCCAAGTAATAAATATCATCACTAAAGACATTCAGGCAATAAAACATGAGTATTCCTTGAGCATGATAGGTTGCGAAGTGCTGAGAAACAGGTAATCTTTCCGATGCCAATTTTTCAATAAGACGTATATCATCCGCGTTAGTAACATTTAGTTTTCGGATGTTCGCAGGCTCGGGTGATTTTTTTGCCGTATAATTCATTGAAAAAAGATGTTCTTCCACAGGATTAAATCCAAACTTGGGATAAAAATCAAGCACCGATTCATTGGCAAAAAGGTACATGTAATCGTACTTGTTCTCGTATTCCTCTAAAACTTTATTCATTAAACGTGTGGAGAGTCCTTTTCCCCGATAATCAGGATGTGTCATCACCGTGCCGATTTGAATCGCTTTTTTCTTCTCACCGTGAATGATGAGCTCAAGGATGTTAACGGAAACGTTGGCAATAACCAGGTCTCCATCGACATATGAATAAGGGATGTAACGCTCGCCCCAGTATCCTTGTTGATACCAATCTTCAAAATTGATCTCAAACGTGTTGACAGCAAGCTCGAAAAAACTCTTGCGCAGTACTTCATTGTTTTTATAATTCTTCATAAATATTAATTCTTGCATGGTATTACCCCCTTAATTCTCAAAAGTGACTGTTTGTATAGTGGTACGATCCCGTATTTAACTATGTAAAGTATGATTACAGGTGAAATTCTGCTTATGAGTTGTTGTTGGTTAAGCAGGAGTTTTAATAAGAGAAAGTGGAGTTTGATATGGAAAGAGACGCGAGCGAATTCGCGTCTTATTTTTTGCATGCTTTATAGGATATGCTTAAATGAAATTGCGTCAGTGAACTTGTTTTTCACTATTGAAAATCTTGGTCCATTAATCTACGGCAAAATGTACGATTGCACTATATAACATCTTGTTGCGAAAAGGGTCAAACGTTACTTGATGTTGAACTTGCTTCACGCGCAGCATTAATGCTTTGTTCATTCCGATACGGTCTTCAATCGCTCGTTCCAGTTCACGGAAGTCATAAGCCTGTAAGCATTCGACTTTGTCTTTGATCATATCCAGTGAAATTTCCATATATAATTCAGGCCTCCTTAAAATCTCGATTTGCAGGTTAAAAGCCTGTCGAGCTTCATTTTAGAGGAGCTTTTCCAGTTCGGCAAGAGCAATCGGGCTGAAAATCTAATAAAGACGTGATAAAATCGGGAAAGGGCAATTTCGAAATCGCCCACTTTCATTAATCTGAAGATCTAATGGAAGTAATAACAGATACTGCTGTTTGAACAAAGTTACATTTGCATGGTATAAGTGAAGAAGAAGCTAGGACACCATAATGTGAATCGTAACGAAACTGCGAATGATCATGTAAATGATAGGCAAGCAGATGCATGAGTTACGAGTTTTACTATTTTAACTATTAATGAGGACAAAAACTGTCCTGGAATGTATAGAGGAGCTTTTGAGATGACAAAGGAAAACTTTTGGCGTGAATTGCCACGACCATTTTTTATACTGGCACCGATGGAAGATGTGACGGATGTTGTGTTTCGGCATGTCGTAGGTGAAGCGGGGAGACCGGATGTGTTTTTTACGGAGTTTGCGAACACAGAGAGTTATTGTCACCCGGAGGGGCACCATAGTGTGCGTGGACGGTTGACGTTTACAGCGGATGAACAGCCGATTGTGGCTCATATCTGGGGAGATAAGCCGGAGTTTTTCCGCGAGATGAGCATTGGTATGGAAAAGGAAGGCTTTAAAGGTATTGATATTAATATGGGCTGTCCTGTAGCGAATGTTGCGGAGAATGGAAAAGGAAGCGGCTTGATCTGCCGGCCAGCCCTTGCGGCGGAGATTATTCAGGCGGCGAAAGCCGGGGGACTGCCGGTCAGTGTGAAAACGCGTCTCGGATTTACTGAGGTCGATGAATGGCGGGACTGGTTAACTCATATTTTGCAGCAAGACATCGTGAATCTGTCTATTCACCTGCGTACGAGAGAGGAAATGAGCAAGGTGGATGCACACTGGGAACTGATTCCGGAGATTAAGAAACTGCGTGATGAGATAGCTCCTAATACACTGTTGACGATTAATGGGGATATTCCTGACCGTGAGACAGGCCTGAGACTCGTGGAGCAATATGGTGTGGATGGCATTATGATTGGACGCGGTATCTTCCAGAATCCGTTTGCTTTTGAGAAGGAGCCGAAGGAACACAGTAGCACGGAATTGCTTGATTTGCTACGGCTGCATTTGGATCTCCATGATCAATATTCCGAGCTTGAACCGCGTTCGTTCAGCCCGCTGGCCCGTTTTTTCAAAATCTATGTTCGTGGCTTCCGGGGTGCTAGTGAGCTGAGAAACAGCTTGATGAACGCCAAAACCACTTCTAAAGTACGCGAATTGCTCGATGAGTTTAAAAGTAATGAACAGGTGGAGTAGAGTAAGACCTAATCATGGATACGGAGTATGATTCAGGTAGATTAATAGCAAAAAAAAGAAGCGGTAACTCTTCCGCTTCTTTTTTTTGCTTTGCTGTTTAACGCGTATACGCAGCCTTCTCCATAGCGACCGGTTGAGGATTGGCAAGCACCCATAATACCGCCAACTCGGATAATCTGGCAGGCGCATCAAAATCGTATCCATCGCGAAGCCTGCTGACCAAGTCTGCTGCCTCTTGGAGAAGTGCGGGGGCGAGTGGTGCACCAGAGCCCAGGTGACGAATCAGTGCATCCAGCATCTTGCGATACTCCGCATCCCAGTTTCCACCGCCATTATCCAATACTTCATGGGACACACGTCCTGTGATGCGGATGACCTCTCCCTGCACCGTTGGAGCGTGGCCCTGGGCCGGAATGAGATATTCCCACAGCACTTGGTGCTGTTTGGTCCAAGTGGTTGCCTTTACCTGAATGGGGGTAGTCCCATCGTGCATGATCCGATTCGCTACCGGCTCAACATCAAATAACTGGTACAGTTTGATCAGCGCGTCTGAAACTTCATCGACCTTGTCCTTATTGAACTTCTCACGGACGAATTCAAAATCCTTACCGATCCGCTTCACCGACTCTTTCATTTCCGGGGTGACCGATGCTCCGGCATCCAGCAGAATTGCGGCAATCTCTGCCAGATTGACTATATCGCTATTCCTGCAATTGACTAACCCCTTAGCTAATGGGGTATTTCCCTGTTTATTTTCTACGTTAATAGTAGCGCCTTGGTTTACCAACTCTTGAACCACTTTGGTTCTATACCCATTTACCGCTGCATGTAACGGTGTTTCATTTTGGTAATCCACAGCATCCAGATCCGCACCTAATTCAAGGAACAGGGGTACATTTCCTGACCAGTGTGAGGCATGGGCATGTAAAGGCGTGCGTTGATATTTGTCGCGTGCATTAATATCTGCCCCTTGTTCTACCAGCCAGCGGACCACTTCATCCGATATATGCCGAAAGCTGAGGGCCGTACCTTTGCTGTAGCCCCCACGGGCATCCCATTCGCATTGCTCGAAAACCTCTTTTACGGTAGCGATATCATTATCTTTAACGAGTTTTTCCATATGAGCAGGTAAGGTTGCTTTCTTCGTAGCCATTACACTCTTCCTCTCCTTTGTGAATAACACCGTATGTTCCAATGGTAGGGCTATGACGATTTAATAGTAAGTAGATAATTTTCTGCAATTTTATCACATAGGGAATTTTAAAACCAATAACTGGGTTTCTTCCATCATCAATTTGGTTTGCTATGTTATAATTTAGATGAATGTTGATACTGGAGACGGATTGAAAAATATATGAAATGATCGCCGCAATTCATGCGGTAGGCTTTTGATAATAGGAGGATCTATGTCCTGGAGCAAATTGAAGCAACAACTGGAGAGTTTTCTTAGTCCTGCGTTAGTTGGAAGTGTGGAGTACCGTGCCACCAGCTATAGCTATTCACCTGATAAATCAGGCAATTGTTATATTACTGTAGATAAAAAGAATGTACTCAACATGAGTGATACTACAACCCCAATCCGATGGTATCAGTCAGAGCAGGAGATCAAGAGCGATCCGGAGATCATGATTCCTGTGAGCGATGAAGAGATTGAAGCTATCCGAAAAGATTCCAAAGGACCCATTCCCGAGGATCGTCTTCAAGTCATGGCAAGAAGTAGAAAAATCTCCGTACATGCCAAAGAGCTTTTGTTGGCTCAGACCGCACTTAGTAAATCGAATTTTACTGTTGCAGCTACGACGTATCTATCAACTTCTATAGAGGATAATTTGGAGAGCAAGGATATCTTATTTAATATTTTGGCTTTAATGGACAGACGAGTTGGCAAAAAGCGAATTCTAAACATGTCGGAGCAGGTCAAATTAAAGCATCCAGCGGTGCAATATTTTTATGAACTGCGTCGTCGTACGGTGTGAAATTGAATAACATTCACGGATAGAGGTACACTGTGTCGGTGACGGTTTCACTGAAATCTGCCTAACAAGTGGATATAGCTTTTAACTATAACCAGTTATGGTTTTTAAGTATCCCTTCTAACTGCTCTCAGCGTGATATGATCATTGTATACAACGAGGGGGTTTTTTACATGACTGATAAGTTCCAGATCGTAGGAAGTTTATTGCGGCCAGATGAGCTGCTGAAATATAAAACACAAATTGAACATAATGATGATATCCAATATCCGTTCTATGAAAACTACGAAGGATATGAGAAGTGTGAGACAGAGGCAATCAAACAAGTTGTCGCAAAGGAAATCGAACATAACTTGTCCGTGGTTACCGATGGCGAATTTTCCAAATCGATGTGGCATCTGGACTTTGTATGGGGATTTGGCGGAGTGAAGCGTTACATCGCGGATCACGGCTATTTTTTCAGAGATGTGGACGGAACTTCGAAATATGAAACACGCAAAGATATTGGACTGCGCATCACTGATAAATTGAGTGGAAAGAACCATCATTTCATTCAACTGTTCCAACAACTGCAAGACACGGCTGGCGAGCAACAAACCAAACTTTGCGTACCGTCTCCTTCCCATATTTTCGGTGAGCTTTCCTGGTCGGATAACATTGGTGGAACGGATGCTGTATATCAAAACATACAGGAACTCAAAGAGGGTCTTGTGATCGCGTATAAGGAATTCGTGGAGGAATTCGCTGCAGTGGGCGGTAAAATTCTACAATTCGATGATTGCTTGTGGGAACTGTTTGCAGACGACAACCCGAACTCTCCTTTTACAGGGGAAAATATTAATCAAGATGAAGTAAAGGGTCTTGCTACCGAATTCATTGATATTAATAATACCGTGATTGACTTTGGTCATAGCCTTGGCTTGAAAATGTGGACACATAACTGCCGCGGCAATTATGATTCCCGCAACATGGGTGGTGGATCGTATGCCAAAATTGCGAATCTGTTCCTGAAGCAATTGAAGTATGACCGTTTCTTCCTGGAGTGGGATGATGATCGTGCGGGTTCAATTGAAGCTCTGGAAGTGTTCAAGGACAGACCTGAAACGGAAATTGTACTGGGTCTGTTGTCATCCAAAACGAGTACACTCGATGATGAAGCACGTGTTGTCCGTTTGCTGGACGAAGCTTCCAAAATCATCGATAAGGATCGGCTGCTGTTGTCTCACCAATGCGGATTTGCATCCTGCGATGGTGGTAACGAATTAAGCGAAGCTCAGCAATGGGCGAAGATTGATCAAGGGCAGAAGATTGCAAAGCAATATTGGGGCAGCACCGTCTAGGATTCAAGCTGCATGTATTGTGACCTTATAAACACATTGCTTGATCAATAGTGTTCTGCACGATAATAAAACGGCGACTTTCCCTCTGGAATCTATCCAGGGAGAAGCCGCCGTATTTGTTGTGGAACGTACGTATGGTACGTTCTCATTTCTATAACTTTTTTAAACTAATGATGAGGCAAGCATGTCTTTCTTTATTACAGCGATTCACGCTTTGCCAGCCATTCCTTTTTCAACAAAGCATATTGATACGTATTCTCGTATTTCGGTGTGCCGTCCTCATTTTTGACAAATGAAATGAACTCCAAAAAAAGCCCTTCCCGGCGCATGCCCAGCTTCTCACACAGTTTCTGAGAACGGAAGTTATCATCCTCGACATAGGCGTACAGTCGTCTGATTCCCTGTTCCATAAAGAGATTTTCGATGAAAGCATTGGCGCTCTCACTGGCGTATCCTTTTCCTTCAAATCTTCCATTAAAATTCCAACCAATACTATACGTATCTGAATTCGAATCCTTACCTGTATCGGAATCCCGATCTTCCCTCATACCAAACAGCTCACCGATCAACTCGTTACTGTCTTTCAGGCAAACCGCGATGTGGGAATCGTCACTGCTTCTTTTTGCGACCTCTGCCGCAGCGTCTTCCAATGTTGAAATTCGTTGATCCATAAAACAATTTACTCTGGGATTTGCCGTGTATTCCAATAGTCCGGCTGCGTCCGTTACGGTGAAATTTCTCAGGATTAATCGATTGGTTTTAAGTATTTGCATAAGATGATTTACCTCCGGTTTTCATATCAATAGATTGGCTTTGTTCATGTTGTATCTCTTTTTATTTTACGAGACGCCCTATTCGTACTATAACTGGGTATTGCCTTGGGTTTGGCTTTGGTACTGTCTGACCGGGAGAACAATCCCACCAATTTCTCCCTATAGATATAACCGAGTACAAACCCGATTACAGCGATAACAGAAATAATAATGGCGATTGTGTATTGTTGCATATGAATCGTGGACCCTACAACGGTAGATGCGATGATCCATGGCAGACGACCAACGATAAGGATCGTGAAGAACCTAAACGAACTAATCGATGTAAGTGCGGCGACAAATACAAGCATGTCTTTGGGCAAGCCGGGAATTACGAAAAAGATGAATAAAAAAGCGGAGAACTTCTTCTCATCATGAATTAACGACATCCACTTATTATTTTTCTTTTGCATTAGCCGTGAAATATAGGCGCGACCGATAAAACGAGTGAAATAAAAGGCGATCGCTGAGCCTATAATCAAGCCTATTGTAGTATACAAGGACCCAAGTGTAACCCCATAGATATAACCGCCTGCAATCTGTACCACTTCTCCTGGAATGGGTGCAACCACGATCTGAAGAATCTGGAATAAAATAAACATGACCGGACCCCAATGGCCTGTTGAATGAATATACGCTCTGAAGTTGTCCATGGAAGACATGATTTTAATAAGGGCAGGAGAATAATACACCAGTAGACCAATGGACAACATGATGAACAGACCCAACAATATGTTAATCATTACTTTTTTCGAAGGTTGTGGCATACCTGACGACCCCTTTGTCTAATAACTTCTACATATTTACAGTATAAGACGAAATTATTAAGAGATACCTACATAACTTCTGAAGAATTCTTAAGTCGATTGTATTTGCTGGTAGTCGCTAATAGCGCATATTATACTGAAATTAGACGGAGGGATCAGATGAGCAAGAAAATTCTAATTGCTGATGATAACAGTGAAATTCGTGAAATTGTAAGGATTTTGTTAGAGAGTGAGAATTATGAAGTGATTGAAGCGATAGATGGTCAAGATGCGATTGATAAAGTGAACGAAGAGACGGATCTTATTATTTTGGATATGATGATGCCCAATAAATCGGGGCTGAAGGCGTGTCTGGAGATTCGTGAAAAAACAAGCGCACCGATCCTGTTTCTCACGGCGAAAACGCAGGATTCTGACAAACAATTGGCCTTTTCCTCAGGCAGTGATGACTTTTTGTCCAAACCCTTTTCCTATACAGAACTCGTTTCGCGGGTGAAGGCTTTACTGCGGAGGTATTATGTATATCGGGGCAAAGAGAAGACCGAAGAAAAGGACCAAATTATCGTTAAGGATCTTACCGTCCATCAGGATTCAAAAGCCGTGTTTGTTGGGGAGAAGGAGATTGCTCTGACTGAAATTGAATACCAGATCTTGCTGCTGTTGGCTAAGAAGCGACGAAAGGTATTCTCGGCAGAAAATATATATGAGAGTGTTTGGGGGCAACCCTACTTTTATACATGTAATAACACGGTGATGGTTCATATTCGTAATTTGAGAGGCAAACTAGAGGATGACCCGCAGAACCCTAAATATGTGAAGACCGTTTGGGGGAAGGGGTACAAAATTGAATAGATTATTAATCGGAAAAAAGCTGAAGATTAAACTGGTTCTGGCGGTTGTCATTTCTTTGGTTATTTCCATAAGTGCACTCGTTATTTTACAAGTTGTTGGCGAGACTGTATTGGATAGTTATTTAAGCAAATCCACTTTTGTAGAGAACAGGCAGCAAGATGCGCTTGATCGATTTGAAGCATTTGTGGATAACCAGAACGTGTCAACCCGTGATCATGAGCAATTGTCTGCTTGGATAAGACATGAGCGCTACTTAAATCTGTATATTTTTGCAAAAGACAAATTGATATTTTCCTCCAACACGGAGATTGATCCTGCCATTAATGAAGAGTTGTTAACTCAATTCGTGCCATCAAAGATACCCATCACCACCATCCATTTTGCGGATCAGGATGCCCAGATATACTTGGTTAGCTTTTATGAGTATCAATATTACAACCTCATTCTGATTATTGGTGTTTTTATAGCGGCCATTGTGTTCCTTGTTTCCTTTCTACTGATGATTAATAAGAAAACATCTTATATTGGGGTGCTTGAACAAGAGATCAAAATACTCGAAGGTGGAAATTTGGATTATTCGATTACGATATCGGGAAAGGATGAACTGTCATCTCTGGCCCAGAGTATTGATGAGATGCGGAAATCATTTGTGGAGCGGCTGGACAGCGAGGAGAGGGTCAGGATGGCCAACCGTGAATTGATCACGGCGATTTCCCATGATTTGCGAACGCCACTCACGATTCTATTAGGATATATGGATATCATAGAGCTCAACAAATATAAGACACATGAGGATCTGTTGCAGTATATTCATAATAGCCGGGAGAAGGCCTATCAGATCAAAGTGCTGTCAGACAAACTATTCGAATATTTCACGGTATCCTCGGCCGCTGAAGAAGAGGAAGTAGAATTTGAAATGTATGAGGGCAGAGCACTTATCGATCAACTCATAGATGAGCAATTAGTGGTTTTGGACGATATAGATGTGCAGGTTCAGACAGATGCATATCATGAGGAGTTTTTGCTGGAAATCAATCTAGTCGCCATGCGTCGCGTAATGGATAACATATTTTCTAATATTCGAAAATACGCAGATCCAGGGCATCCCGTTCATATCCAGATTTCTTTGAAGCAACAATGGGTCATTCTTGCGGTGGAGAATAAGATTAAACATGGTGGCAAAAAGAATGATAGCAACGAAATTGGGCTCGTTAGTTGTCAGAAAATGATTCAGCAGCATAACGGGACGTTGACGGTGTCGCAGGAAAAGGATATCTTTTCACTACAGATTACGCTACCTGTCATCATCAATAAACCAACACAGACTCATATATAACGAATCTCTTGAAATGATGCTGATTGTCTTCCGTGGGATTTCTCTGGCTGTCTGATTTTGTTACCTTAGACTGCTGTAGTGGAGAAGCTTGCTAATAGGCATGGGCGAATGAACATCGCTCTACCATTCACACTATACAAAAAGAGCCATGCGACAGCATGGCTCTTACATATATCGTGAGAGGGCAAACCTCATGTTTTAAACAACAGGTGCATTTTGTTTCTTGAAATATTGATTAATTAGAAACGCGAGCATTGGTCCTGGCTCAGCCTGCTGTAATTGAGCCTGATCGCCAAATTCCATGAGATACGGCTGTTCCGTAGTACAAGGAGTCCAATAAGGCATTAGCTTTCCGGTGGAGTCCGAGCCGTTTGGGTCACCTGTAGCAATAAAGTTGGATAAATAATTGCACATCTGGCGGGCCAGATCATAATGCTTGCCTGTGAAAGGCCGCCAGCATTTGGCGAGTGTTTCGAAGAAAAACCACAGATCAACGGAGTGAAAAGTGCCTGGCTGGTCCCAGCCCGGAATCTCGGCGTCGAAGTTATAATAGTAGAGAGGCGTTTCAGACGGATGACCGCTGTTCGCGCGGATGGCGAGCAGAATGGCATGTTGGATCATGCGGACCGATGCTTGTTGCAAAGCATGTTCGATTTGGCCGGTATCAGCCTCACATAGCTGTAAAAAGGCAGGAGCATCCTCGCCAAACAGTTCCACAGCCATCTGCTTCAGTTCTTCCAGATTGGCTGCGGCGGGACGGGTCCAAAATTCGGAAGATGTATGCCCCACCATTACGGGGATCGCCTCGCGCTCCTGCTGAACAAAACGAGTAAACGGATCGCCTGCACAGAATTGTTCATCGATGACGGTTCCCCAGAAGCTTTTGTATTCGAGTGCTTTGTCACGGAGATATTCAGCATCCAGTTGTCTCGCCTCAGCCAGGGAAGATACGCCAAGGAAGCCGAAAAATTCAACCCCTGCTTGCTCTGCATCCCTTAGTGTGGAACGGACAGAAGGCACGCGGACCTTCGGGTACAACTCGGTAGCTATACCGCTCATGATGACGGCTCGCTGGAACAAGCCTTTATTTTGCGGAGAGGTCATCTGGCTGAGTACACTTCCTCCGCCTGCCGATTGTCCGCCGATGGTGATCTGGTCTGGATCACCGCCAAAGGCGGCAATGTTGCTTTTGACCCACTGGGTACCTGCTTGCTGATCGAGATGACCAAAGTTGGCGGGTGCATGGGGGGATTCGGCACTAATCTCAGGATGGCACAGGAAGCCAAAGGCATTCAGCCGATAATTAATCGTCACAACGACAATACCTCTACGAGCGATTCGCTCGCCATCAAATTCCATTTCGGCCGTATGGCCGACTTGCAGGCCCCCGCCAAAATACCAGACAAAAACAGGCAACTTCTCGTCCGTACGCTTGGCGGGTGTCCAGACATTCAGATACAGACAATCCTCGTCCATGGGCAGGTCGGGATCAACGGCCCATTCGCGGGTATAGATATTGTTATCATCGATGACTGTTGGGGCTTGCATGGAGATGGGGGCAAAATCAAAAGCTCGCAGTACACCTTCCCAGTTCGACTGCGGCTGCGGAGCGCGCCAGCGGTTCTCACCTACAGGAGGTGCGGCAAAAGGAATGCCCTTGAAGCTGGTAATCCGCGGGTCCGCCGCGGGCAGTCCTTGCACTTGTCCGTATTCTACCGTAACCATTCTAAGCATAACAACAATCTCCTCTCTGGATTTAGCGTGTAAGCGTTACCGAACATCTGATTAACGATATTAAGATAAACCGAACGCGAGAACAGGGTAGCTGTAGAAAGGGGGAATCAAGGTTGAATCCGATTTGGCATGAGAGCAGTAGAGCCAGTAATTTGTATTTTATCAGCGGTGGTCACAAGCCGGCCAACCCTCACCAATGGGGGCCAGGTGTACGTGACGTTTATGCGCTGCACTATATTATCCGCGGCCAAGGGACGCTGGAGACGGGCGGCCGCGTTTTTCGGCTCGTTACGGGGGAAAGCTTTATCATATTTCCGCAAAAAGAGATTTACTATTATCCAGACCCTCAAGATCCATGGGAGTACGTCTGGGTGGAGTTTAGCGGTGAGGATGCCGGGCGGTTGCTGGGGCTGACACAGCTCTCAGAGGTACACCCCGTGGTGGCGGTCTCGCCGGAGACACTGCAGCCTTTTTTTCACCTTGCCTGGAACGCAGGTGCATCATCTTATGAATTACTGCGGGCGGATGCACGTTTGCGTCTGCTGCTCTCCTACTATATGGAGCATTATCCGAAAGAGCCGCAGGTGGACGCCAAGGATTATGTCTGGCTGGCGAGAAAGTACATCGAGCAGAACTACTGGAAGCCAACATTGACCGTCACCGAGATCGTAAAGGCAGTTAATCTGGAGCGCAGTTATTTGTTTCGTCTGTTTAAGGCAACAACCGGCAAGTCTGTTTTGGAGTATATTACATCCTGCCGAATCGGGCGCGCCTGTGAACTGCTGAAGACGTCGGGTCTACCGATTCAATCGGTAGCCTATTCTGTCGGCTACAATGATCCGTTATATTTTTCCAAAGTATTCAAGAAAGTAACTTCACACACGCCAACATCGTACATGATGCTGCACGGGACCAAAGCATAACGTTAACGGAACAGGGCGCAGTTCCCGGACTCTCGGAAATAACGGATCAGCTTCTCAATAGGCTCACGTCCACAGTTCAGCTTCACTCCTATACAATCAATGCACAGAAATTGCTGGGCAGAGCGCGAGATCAATTTGAGGTAGATGCCCACATCGTCTGAAGAGAGCGGAACCTGACAGGAGGTGCACAGGCGATGTTGAGCCATCTATTTCACCAGTTTGGCCCGGACGACGAGGCAATCATGTGCTGCGACAACGGGAGCGAAGCGTTCTCGGAATACGCCAAGCTCTTGATGTTCCCAGCAGTCATACAGGGACAGCGCATAACCGGCAGCGTAAGGCAGACCCATATCCCAAAATTGCAAAGACAATTCCCGCTGGCTGTCACTCAGGTTGAAGAAACCAATAGCTAGATCACCATCTGTGAGTACCTTCACCAGCATAAATACATCGTCTGTGTGAAACCATTGCGGTTCTGGTTTAATGCGGTAAGCTCCGCGCGCTTCTACATCCTGATTGATAGCGATCAGGTCAGGATTCAGGAGAATATCTTTTGTGATCTGGTTAGCCTTGCGCACGTCACATCCGATCATTAATGGGGAACCCATCATGGACCAGAGAGAGAAGTGGGTTTTATATTCGATGTCGTTGCATCCGCCGATGCTGCCAATATAATCATTGTTGCTTCCACCGTACATACCAACGATTAGCATATCCATGTCGTTATGACAGAAGGAGCCGGTGTAGCTTTGTTTGCCCAATTGAGACAAGGCAAGTTCCTTCACTGAATCCCAATTGTCGCGGATATCGCCGGTGGAGCGGTACATATGAGCGCCCGATTCCCGAATCCAATCGTATACGTCGTCGGCTCCCCAGTTGCAGGCGGAGAACAGGATTTCACGTCCGCAGTTTTTGAGTGCAAGGCTCATCCGTTTGTACAGCAGCTCTCCTGAGATATGGCGCGGCTTGAAGCAGTAATCATACTTCAAATAATCAACGCCCCATTCGGCAAAAAGGGCAGCATCCTGGAATTCATGCTCAAAGCTGCCTGGATACCCGGCACATGTATGCGTACCCACACATGAATACATGCCGAACTTGAGTCCTTTGCTATGGATATAGTCAGAGAGCGCTTTCATTCCGCTGGGGAATTTCTCCGGGTCAGCCACCAGATTGCCGCTCGCATCACGTTCCTTCAGGCTCCAGCAATCATCAATGACAATATACTCGTAGCCAGCGGCCAGATAACCTTCCGATACAAACACATCAGCGACATCCCGAATTAATTGTTCGTTAATATCCCACGTAAAGGTATTCCACGAATTCCAGCCCAGGGCAGGGGCAAAGCCTAACACTTGATTGTTGCTCATGCTCACGCATCCTTCCTCATCTCGGTTTTGTTAACAATACTAAACTGAACATAAACGATGAGCGACGTATCCTGCCATAGCTTAACGTTGCTTGGACATGGACATATGTTGCTCCGCTTGTACTGGGGGAATTAGCTCTTCCAATCCGGCTCGCGGCAGGTATCAGAAGTTGCCGATAGAAGTATAAGAAAGGAAAAATGTCTGTCTGCGAAGAAATTATATCTATCTTTTCAGGGATCTGTGCGAAACAATGGTATAGATGTTATGATCGGTGATAATGCTCGAACAGGTTGTCAGAGCCACAGGGAAATTTGAATAGTATTCTGTTCTTTCAGGAAAAATACTCCAGTGGTAGTTCATCATGCGCAAGGTAACAATCTTACCAGAACGATTATTCAGGTGGCAGAATGGTTTGAATCGGATAATGAGCGATTTACCTATCCGGTTTTTCGTTAAACATAAGTGTTTGTTTGATTTGATCAGATATATAATTTATACGATTGGGAGTGTTGCCAAATGAATCTAGATGAAGTAATGCAGGAGCTTGAAGCGCTGGGCAAAGAACGAACGAAAAAAATCTATATCTCCAATGGTGCGCATGAACCGCTATTTGGCGTGGCAACCGGGGCGATGAAACCAATGGCAAAGCGGATCAAAAAGGATCAACCTTTGGCGGAGCAACTATATGCGACGGGGAATTATGATGCGATGTACTTTGCAGGCGTGATAGCCGATCCTCAAGCGATGACGGAAGCAGATTTTGACCGTTGGATCGATGCTGCTTATTTTTACATGATCTCTGACTTCATCGTTGCCGTCACGTTGGCAGAGACGGATGTTGCTCAAGCAGTTTCGGATAAGTGGATCGCGAGCGGAGATGAACTGAAAATGTCAGCAGGATGGAGCTGTTACTGTTGGTTGCTCGGTAGTCGAAAGGATGCTGAGTTTTCGGAGAATAAACTGATGGAGATGCTGGAAAAGGTGAAAAAGACGATTCACCAATCTCCGGAACGAACAAAATATTCGATGAACAACTTCCTGTATACCGTTGCAACATCCTATCAACCGTTGCATGATCAGGCAGTGGAAACGGCCAAGGCTGTGGGACCTGTCGAAGTGAACAAGGACAAGCCCAAGAGCAAGATGCTGAATGTCTCTGAGAATATCCAAAAGGCAGTGGATAAAGGGCGGACGGGCTTCAAGCGTAAATATGTAAGATGCTGAAATTTTCGCCGTATCGTCAGTTTTAACATATGGAACATATGGTTATCGTGGGATTGAAATCCACAATCTCCATGTTATAATGAGGACAGAAACAGCTTATAATGCAAAGAGAGCCGTGCGGTAACACGACTCTCTGACGCAATAGCCGCTTTTAAGGGCGGTGGGCTTAACAAGAGGATACACGATCAAGTAGACCGCAACCTTTGCAAGGGTGGGCGGTCTACTTGTGTTTATTGGACAGCAGCGCTACAATCAGCAAACCGAAGGTAAGCATTAGCATAATTGCTTCAAATACTGTCACAAGGCATCACCTCCCTTCCGGGAGATTAGCCGACCGCCCATATAAGCCTTTCCATTGCTCTGTGAGTATACCATATTTTTCTTGGAGCTAATAGATGAACAATAATTCGTTTTTATAAAAGTTTGGGAATGTTAATGACCTCGTACATTATATGCGATAAGAGCGTTACGGTGGCTAGTATGGAATTTATTAAGTTGTAAACAGTTAAGAGAAAACACGCCATTTATAGGCGTGTTTTTTGTTGATAGGTAGATAATCAGCATATAGCAACATCAAGGCTACATATCGTTCCTTTTAACCATTTCTTTGGCTTGCTGCCTGCCCGCTGAGAGAAAGCTGTCGCTAAGCTCAGGATCACTAACAGAGCGTGCAAGTACAAGCGAGCCAACCATTGTACTGAACAGTGCACGACCTCTGGACACATCGATCTCAGCCAGATTGGAGATAAAAGTGATCATCCGCTCCAATTCATGGGTAAATACCTGCCGAACCTCTTCGGACGAACGGGATATTTCGCTGGAAAGGGCGGGGAAAATACAGCTCATTTCCGTTTGGTCGCGGTGATACGGACTCAAATAATAATCGATTACTTTATTAATTTTGGAATTCTGCTCTTCCTGATCAGCCACGTTCTGTAGAAGTGTAATGGTATCACTAATGGCATATTCACAGGCTTCGGCAACCAATTGTTCCTTGTTGTCAAAGTGTGAATAGAACCCTCCGTGAGTTAATCCAGCTCCCTTCATAATAAACGGGACACTCACCTCCTGGATACCATTGGTGCGAAAAGCTCGAGCCGCACTCTCAACAATCTTACCTCGTACTTTTATTTTATGTCCTTTGGGATAGGGCATGATCACTCACTCCATAGCTTCATCGTTCTGCTTTTCTAAAATATTATAGTCATCATAATAAAGCCTGTCAATTTGGGGACTGGATATCTGTTCATTTTCAAAAGGGCCAATACGATTGTTGACGGCCTTAAAATATGATGGTTATAATATATTACGGTCATCATATTTTAAATCGACTTCAAATCGGGAGGTATCAGACTATGAGCAAGCTTGAATCTGTGGATACGTTAGTTATTGGATCAGGTCCAGGGGGATATGTGGCGGCGCTTCGTTCTTCGCAGTTGGGGATGAAGACGGCGATTGTTGAACGTAAACAGCTTGGTGGGGTCTGTACACATGTGGGTTGCATACCATCCAAAGCCTTAATTGCGGAATCGCATCGCTATGATTGGTTCAGACGGTTCAATCAAGCTGACGCGGCGGCTACATTTAAGACTGCTCAGGATTTTAAACAGGGGGTTGTGAATAAACAGGCAGGTGGCGTCCACTATTTGTTAAAGACTGTGGGTGTAAACATTCTGGAAGGAGAGGCTAGTCTGTTGGATGAGCACACAGCGATGATCCGGCAAACTGGACAGGAGCAAAGCATTTCTTTTAAAAATCTCATACTGGCAACGGGGTCTCGTCCAATTGAGCTGCCAGCATTTCCACTTGGAGGTCGTATCTTATCTTCCACTGAAGCATTATCTCTACAGGAGGTTCCGAGTAGTCTGATTGTGATCGGCGGAGGTTATATTGGGGTGGAGCTTGGACAGATGTATGCCAAATTTGGAACAAAGGTAACGATTCTGGAGGGAGGGGCCCAAGTATTGCCTGGATTCGAGGGGGAACTTGTAGCCCCTGTAGTCAAACAATTGAAGGCGGATGGCATCCAGATCGTAACCGGAGCGATTGCTGAAAAGGTGGAGCACAAAGCGGATTCCGTTACACTGCATTATTCAAAAAAACAGGAGCAGCAACAAGTTACAGCAGAATATGTACTGGTTACGATCGGCAGGAAACCCAATACAGACGGCCAGTTAGGACTGGAACGCATAGGTTTGCCCGTAACAAACAAGGGACTGGTTGACACGGATGAACAGTGCAGAACGGTTATCCCGCACATTTATGCCATTGGAGATATTACAGCCGGTCCGGCACTTGCCCACAAGGCATCCTATGAAGCCAAAGTAGCCGCAGAAGCCATTGCGGGTCTTACCTCCAAAGTGGATTACAAGGTGATTCCGCTTGTCGTGTTTTCTGATCCGGAGCTATCCAGTGTTGGGGTAAATGAGACGGAAGCCAAAGCACAGGCCATTCCGGTGGTTATTGGGAAATCTTCTTTCGGAATCAACGGAAGAGCGTTGGCGTTAAGGGAAACCGAAGGTTTTGTGAAAATAGTGGCTGACCCGACATCAGGAATTGTCATTGGCGCGCAAATCGTCGGCGTGGAGGCATCTACACTGATATCGGAGCTCGCACTCGCAATTGAGATGGGGGCAACCGTGGAAGATCTGGCCATGACGATTCATCCTCATCCGACTTTGGGAGAAGTGATCATGGAAGCAGCCGAGAACGCGGTCACCAAAATGATGATGAAAAGTAAAAGTGCACAGCAAATTTAACTATATAAATTGAACTATACATTTACACGAAACGGAGAGGACAGAAAGAACCTGAAGAAGCGGAGCGTTCGCCTTTATCACTGGATTTACCCTTTATAAAAGGAATCAAAAAATCTGGGGATAACAGCGATCGGAAGGTTGTTCTGTCATCGGAGTGTCCAGTGTAAATATTTTTAGTTCAACTTATATACACGAGGATTGGGAATGGGAGAGATATAAGAATGAAGATAAAAGCAGGTTTGTATATCGGAATTGCGATGGTGTTTATTATTGGAGGTTCACTTCTTGCGGTTAAAGGGAAGGATGCTGTAAGTCAGGCCGAGAGCCGGAAACAAGGCATACTTGAGGCAGAACAAACGACTTTATTTTATCAGAATAGTCCCGGGACGATTGCAGAGGTTGGTGCATCTACGGGGGACTTTGTGAAAGAGGGAGAGGTTCTTCTCAAAGTGAAATCAGCAGGGGAGGGAGATGTGGATGTACTCGCACCGTATGACGGGTTGGTTGACCGAGTTGCTGTAAAGCAGGGGGATCAAGTCCAAGCAGGAGTCCCGCTAGCAGTTGTGCAAAAGAATACGTATTACACCGACCTTTACATACAGGAAAGTGAAATTCAACAGCTTGCAGTGAATCAAAGCATTGATGTTCATTTCCCTTATTTGGATCAGCCAACGCAGGTGAAGGGGAGCGTTACTTCCATCTCAACTGCTCCTCAGTTTGCGAACTTGCGTATGTCGCGGGAAAAAGGGCAAGCCGATTTGAGCATGTTTCTGGTCCGAATATCGATGGATTCGAATACCGATTTGCTTCCGGGGATGACGGCAGAGGTGAAACTTGATGAAATCACTGATTGACGAGTGGAAGTACGTCGTAGGCAGTAAGTATATACGGCTAATTTTTATTGGGCCAATGATTGCAGCCTTATTTTTCGGCTTAATGTTCTCGCAGAATCAACTCAGTAAATCACCAGTTGTGGTCATTGATGAGGATCATAGCGAATATTCACGGCAGTTGATCTCCAAAATAAATGCGTCACAATACATGAGCGTCAAGAGTGTATATGCGAGCCGAATGAGTCCAGAAACTTTACTTGCTAACGAGCAGGCTGTAGCGGTCATTATGCTTCCCAATCAATTGGGACTGCGTCAACAACAAGGGAAATCGACGAATATCGGTATCTTGATGGATAACACGATGCCCTCGGGGCTGACCGGTATTCGTACTGCAATTCAGGAGATCATCCAGACGGAAAATATGACCCTTTCCATGACACGTTTGATCCAAAAAGGGATGGATGCCGAGACAGCTAAAGGGATCGTGTCCCCGTTATCCCTTCAGCAGCGGATGCTGTTTAATCCAACCTCCAGTTATGTTGGTTTTATGGTACTTGGATTTGTGAATATCGTAGTATTGATGATTACAACAAGTGCAGCGGGCTCAATTGTACCCCGGCTTCGTCAGGAAGGGAAACTGTTTGCAAACGGAAAGTCACCTTTTCAACTATGGGTTCGGAGTGTACCTTACGCTGTGTTGAGTTCACTTTCACTGCTTCTATCCTATGGATTATTAAAGCAGGTGGGGGGAATGCGGTTTGAAGCAGAGGCTTATCTTTTTATCATTCCGTTAGTTGTTTATGCTGTTGCTTTGTCACTCATGGGTATGCTGATTGGATACACTGCCAAAGATATGTCGAAAGTAAGCCTACGAACCAGTTTTGTATTGTATCCCTCCTTTCTGGCTACGGGAATTCAATTAACGCCGCTGGCGTTCCCAGAACCGTTCCAAATGTTCGCATGGGCATTACCCATGAACTGGCTTAACCGTCTGATTCGTGGAATGGCGTTTAGGGACGGGGCGCTGACAGCCTACAGTCAGGAGTTGGGGGCATTGCTGATTATTATTGGCGGAGTGTCCTTGTTTATGGGATTACTGTTTCTGCGGGAAACAAGGAAAGTTTCTTCCAGCAGAGCACCCCTGTTGAATACGGATATATTGCCGAGCAGTAGTTAATTATTTAAGAATCGTTAAACAACGAAAAAAGGCGCACGGGAGTCATTCCTGTTGCGTCTTTTTGTTTTCTTTTTAGATCTCATCGTGTCTCTCATACGGCGAGCTATTTTCCATCGTTGAGGTCTTTATACAATTGTTCTTCGTAAGCTTTCACACGATCGCTATCCATCTCTTCTACACCAGTAAATACATTTTTTGTGTTGTGATAAAAAGCAAGAGCGAAGTCTCTGACGACGTGAACATCGTGATGTTCTAGTGCAATCGATTGAAACAGATTGCTTAACATATATTCAGCATTTGAGCCGTCTTTTAGATAATTGAAACTCATAAATTCTTGAAGGACATGATACTTAAATTCTTCGAGTTCCTCAGTAGTAGGATTGTATTCCCGAGCAAGCTTTTCTGTTGCTTCGGCTTTTTCTGTAGGTGATTGATCGCTTTTAGCTAGTTCGTTCACTGATGTCTGCCAATCTATTGCTGCTTGCTCCGTCTGTTCGACGGAACCAGTTGTAGATGCTTCATCTGTTACCACATCTGTATTTTCAATCTGTGATACTGCTGTACTGACTTGTTTAGTTTCCTCTGTTTTTGTCACGTTGCACGCACTTATGAGAGAGGACAAAACAAGAATGGATAAAACGAGTATTGATTTCTTCACAATATTTCCTCCATTGGTATGTAATCTTAGTTAGTCTACCAGACTAAAGGTTATGTTACTATGTTCAGTGAAATCGTATTCAAAAAATGGATCGTGATAAAGAGGGAAATAACATAGATTGATTCTCATTAGTCGTCATCATTATATGATATAATTTTTGACTGAGAGTACAGAAATGGAGAGCAAGAACGGCTTGATCCAGCTACTCCATAGCTGCACCCAGTTGTGACCTACTGCTCAGATGAAAACTTCCAAGGGAGCACTGATTTTTAGGATACAGAGCTGCACGCAGATAAAATTATTTATTATGGGAGTTGTCTAACGAATCATGAATAAAAAAGAAGTCGCGCATATACGCAAGCAGTTTAAACTCGATCACGATCTACTGAATATTTACGATATTCTCAACGTGTATATTACGAAGGAAACCAATGAGGTCTATCACTGGGAGCGTCACCCGTTCGAACTGGTGGATAGAGAGAAACAGGAGCTGTACATGGGCAATTTCAAAAAATTGCTGACAGGTGATTTGGATCAGAAGTTATTTGAACTAAAGTTCCAGGAAGCGGCGGAGGACCCGGCACAGGTACTGCTTCACCAGGCGCTGGTAACAGGTGATCCGGATGAATGGCAGGATCTGATGCTGCTGCTCGTGGATCGAATGTTGGTGGATACGAAGTTTGAGCGGGACATGGTAGCTACGTTCGTGCGTGGACAGTATTATCTGCCGACCAAGGCTAGAAACGAAGCCACGGAAGAGAGTGAGAAGAACGAGGTGTTCGCCCATCCGTTCATTCTGTGCAGCGTGAACTCTACGGAGAAACAGCGGAAGACACTCCTGTTTGATTACGTGGAGAGAGAATTCAAATACAACATTATTGTCGATCCGATTATCAAATTAAGCACGCCAGAGCAAGGGTTCCTGTACCCTAGCGTGACGGACAACTACTCCGATGTGAATCGTGTACTGTATTGTACAGGGAAATCGAATTTCCCGGATCCGCATTTTGTTGAAAATGTATTGAATGGAGAAAGATCCGTAACCGCACTGGAAGAACGGGCGATCTTCGAAGATATCGTCAAGGAAGTGGCCGGTGAACAGCTCGATTCAGCCACCATTGCACATGTATACGAGGAGATCAACCGAGTCATCGAGATTAACGAAGAGTCCCATGAGGAAGAGCCTCCGAAGCTGGATTATAAAGATCTGGAACGTGTACTGACCGCAAGCGGTATAGAGGATCTGACAACAGAGAAAGTAGAACGTGCCTTCGAAACGATCGTTGACAACAAGAATTATGAGATGAAAGCGACCAGTGTTATGCCGAAGTTTACGTCCAAGTCCATTAAGATTGAGACCAAGGTTGCTACGATTTCGGTTAGCCCGCAAGACCTGAGATATGTGAAACAGGTGAACTATCAAGGCAGACGTTGCATCATGATTGAAGTGGACGAAGATGTTGTGATTGAAGGATTTACGCTCAATACCGAAAAACTTATAAATGAGGATTGATCGTAGACCATGATGAAGTAAAATCATCGGACAAGTACGAATGAACGTCCATCTATTGCAAAAAGCCCATCCTAAGGCATTATCGCCAAGGCATGGGCTTTTTTGCTGTTTCATGACTGCCGCAGAAGTTGTTTGATATCCGCTGCCGGACTGGAGCCAAGCTCCTCTTTGAGCAATTCCTCCAGCACCAGATACTGGCGCTGCGCTTCGGTTCTTCGTCCAAGCGATAGGTACAACAGGATGATCTCGCGATGAATATCTTCCCGAATCGAATCAATCTGGAGGATACGTTCAAAATAATACAGCGCCCGTAACGGCTCGCCTGCCTTCGCGTGATAGTGGGCCGCAGTTTCCATCGTCATGATGAAATCCAGTTCCAGCTGTCTGGACCACGCAAAAGCCCACTCATAATGCCTTCCTTTCAGAAGTTCACCCGTATACAACGTATCCATCCGCTCGAAGAGCTCGGGGCGATGTGCCGAGGCCTGACGCATCTGCCGGAACAAAGTCTCGAACTCGTACAGATCACAGTTAATCGCTTCCCGGTCGATACGGATACCGTTTCTGTCCTTGAGAATGATCGGCACGTCACTGTTATCGCCGATGGCACGCCGCACGTAGTACAGTGTGGAATTGATGTTCGTCCAGGCCTTCTGCGGACTGAGGTCCTTCCACAACGTATCAGCCAAAGCATCGCGGGTGGTTGATTTGGTATACAGCAAGAATGCCAGCAATTCTTCCGTCTTGGGCGTTCTAAGCTTGATGGGACTGTCTGCTCCGGCTCCGCCGAACACGGTGAATTCACCGAACAGACGAACGTTCAGTTTGGGTCCAGGCACCGCTGGTTCAGGTGTTGTCACGGACTTGTTAAGCTTTTCCTGCAACCGTTTGATGCTGCGGTTCAGTCGCTCAGCCGTGACCGGCTTGATGACGTAATCGATCACCTCTTTGTCGAAGGCCTGCACCGCATATTCCTCATATCCAGTCACCAGCACGATTGGAAGTGAAGGATGATGTTTACGCAATTCACCAATGAGTTGCATACCTGAGATGCGAGGCATCGTAATGTCCAGAAATGCCGCATCGAAGCTATTCTCTGCCGCATATTCACAGGCTTCCTCCGGGTCATGAAACGCACGAGATACCTCGACTTCACCACTTTCTGTCAAAATACGATTCAGTCGCTTCAGCGACAAATCCTCATCGTCCACGATGATGACTTTCATCTTCATGTTTTATAACCCCCGTTCCCATCTGTGCTTAGACGTTGATTTGGAAGATCAAAGGTAATCCGCGTTCCCTCGCCGTCCAGACTTTCCATCTGAAGGTGTCTGCCATACAGCAGGTTCAACCGGCTGGAGATATTCCATAGTCCCACGCCGTTACTGCCATCGGTAGATTGCCGAATTTCATCCATCCGTTCCCTGGTTATACCAATTCCGTTGTCCTCGATGGTGAACCGTGTTTCCGTATCATTCAGATTACGTATAGACAACATGACGCGGCCCCCGTGAATGCTGGACATCAGGCCGTGACGAATCGCGTTTTCAATCAGGGGCTGTAATGTGAGTGGTGGAATGTCCATGTTCCGGTTCACGTCCGCATCCACGTCGATGATGACCTCCAACCTTGGGCCAAAGCGAGCTTGTTCAATCGCTACATAGGCCTCGATCATCTCCAGTTCGTTCATCAGGCTTGTCTTTGAGTCCAGATGTTTAAAGTGCACACTCCGCCGTAAGTAACTCGATAATTGCAAAATCAATTGTTCTGCCCGATTCGGCGCATCCACACACAATTCGGCAATGGCGTTCAGGGCGTTATACAGAAAGTGCGGGTTCATCTGTGACCGCAAAAAAGATATTTCCGCATCTCGCGCAGCTTGCACGGATGTTTTCATCCGAGTCAAACCGCCGATCCGTGCCAGCAGTTCCTCCGATTCGAACGGCTTGGATACAAAATCATTGGCACCTTTCTCCAAGGCCAACTTCAATTGATTGGCTTTATTACTCGCCGTCAGCATGAGGACAGGCAACTCGGAAGGAGAGAAGCGCTCCCTGATCCGTTCCAGTAATTCGTAACCCGACATGTCGGGCATCATGATATCAGCAATGACGAGATGCACGGCGGGAAGCTGGTCGAGCAGTTCCAGTACCGAAGGTGAGCGTGAAGTGACCGCGTAACTGTATCCTTCCAGCTTCAAGAGATTCACTATTGTCTGCAAATTAGCTGAGTCGTCATCCACAACGATGATCCATTCGTCTTTATTCCCTTGTACAATCGTTGGTTCTTCGAACCGGAGTAGCCGATTATCAGGACCTGTAGGAGCGATGGTAAGTGGCATGACGTTGGAACGTTTCTCTCCTTTATTCTCTGCCAGCGGAAAGGTCAGGATGAACGTGGCACCCATGCCGGGTGCCGATTCCGCATGAATGGTTCCGCCGTGCAGCTCGACCAGCTTGCGCGTAATGCTCAGTCCTAGACCGGTGCCTCCAGCAACGACTGGCCCCGTATCTGCTTCCTGCTCGAACGGTAGGAAGATATGTTCCAGCTTGTCCGTACCGATACCACGGCCGGTATCGATAATGCGTATCTCCGCTTTGCCTTGCACAACCGCAGCTTTGATGCTTACCGTGCCACGTTCCGTAAACTTAACAGCATTGCCGATTAGATTATGCAAAATCTGAATCAGTCGATTGCCGTCTGCATAGATCGGCGGGAAATGCGACGGGATGCGGTTGATAAGCTCCACCTTTTTCGCGCCAAGCAGGAAGGAGTGCATACGCATGACCGATTCGACAAACGAGTACAGATCGGTCGAAGAACGGTGGAGCGGGATGTCGCCATGTTTCATTTTCGAATAATCCAGCAATTCATCGACCAGATAAGTTAATCGTCTGCCACTTCCCGTCACGATCGCCAGATTGTGCGCTTGCTCATCGGTAAGGGGACCTTCTGCGCCTTTAAGCAGGCTTTCACTGATGTTAACAATCGCGTTCAGCGGTGTTTTGAGCTCATGCGAAGTATTGGACAGGAAGTCGTCCTTCACCTTGTCCAGCAAGAGCAACTGATCTTTGAGTGTACGGACCGTACGATAGGCCTCGAAGAATCGAAGCACCGCTAGAAACAGCATCAGGATGCTGAACAGGACAATGGAAGCCTGCCCGATATTCATGTTTTCCTTGAGCGAGATCGAGAAGAGATTAATGTCCAGACAATACAGCATGATGCTTAAGAGAGCTGCGTACCACAGAAAAGTAGACAGCCGTTCGCCCTTCTCACTGGTTAGGAACTGTTTTGCACATTGATACAGCAACCAGATTAACAGCAACGTATACATAACGACGACGTAAGGTGCAGCAAGCCCATAGATGGAAATAGGCAGGAGCGTGACCATGCATAAATATGCTCCGAAGATGATCAGGATCACCGCCGTGAGCAAACCGGACAGGATGCCTGTTTTGAATCGGTAGAAGTAAAAGGTTAACAGACCCAGACATGCCACAGAGCAGAAATCTTTTAATTTATAGAGTGTGCTAAAGGAAATTTCCGTGCCCGCCATGGATAATACACGTTCGCTGATCATGCCGTTATAGAGTGCATACAGCAGACAGATTAGACCAATCAGCAGCAGGGAATCGTCCCTGTTTCGGTAGAGTGCAGACCCCAGGTAACTGATGAGGAATATGATAGAAATGGTACCCAGTACAGCAAGCGTGCCAAATTCGATAGCTGTGTTGAATTGATGTTTTTTCAGCATGGCTGCTTGTTCGCCGAAAAAGAGTGGACCCGGAATGCCAGAGTCCGTGTAATCGTAATTAGCCACCCGGATCAAAATCTCAATGTCACCGCCATGATAGGGGAAAAAGCCAATCTGGGGGGAGTTGCCTGGTCGGTAACCTGCGGATTTTGCCACGGCATGCCCGTCTTCCAGCAGCTTGTTGCCATTGATGTAGATTTCGCTAGCAAAACGGATGTTCATTTTTTTGATCGCCAGCGTTCCTTCAACAGGTGCATTACGCAGCACTAGTCGATACGTGGCGAAGCCGTGGGTAGGCAGTCGTTCTCCATTCACTTTAAGTCGATTCCAGGAGCCGGGAACGGTTGCATAGGTGTCGGGTGCTTTCGTTGGTCCAGCCTGATTCGATGTGGCAGATTCGTCAGGAAGCAATCGCTCCCAGTAAAATTCCCACTCCCCGTCCAGCTTGATCCGCTCGTCTTGTTCAGGATTCCAGGCCGAGAGGTCCAGAACACCTTGACGGGCATGAAGCGCAGCAGATTGTGGTTCTCTGATCGTTGACAGCAGCAGTACGGTAATAGCGAGTACAACAGTCAGGACAACGCCTGAAATTTTTAATAACACGAAATGCTGCTCCTTTAGAGATTGTTCAATCCTTTGGTAGCTACGGACAAAATCTCTTGTATTCTATCGGCATTGTAGCGAATATCTCTGGGGGGCGCAATCAAATTTCGACATTTTTTTCTGTTTATTGTTTGTTCATTGTGATGGAAAAGCCCGAAAGTCACCATGACTTTCGGGCTTTTTGGTACCTTTTTTATGCAGGGTTATTTCAATATGCTGTACGTGAATTCATACCCACCCCGTGAATTCCAATATTGAGGCTTTTGCAGACTGTGCTTCTGTATGAGCGCCTTTGCGCCAGGCTTTGGGTGATTCGCCCATCAGTTTGGCGAAGCAGCGGTTAAAGCTGGAGATGGATCGGAAGCCGACCTGCTCAGAGATAGACAGAATGGAGGCCTCCGTGCTTTTCAATCGCTTGCAGGCTTCTTCAATCCGGGTACTGTTCAGAAAATCAAGCGGCGTGGTTCCCATAATTTCATGGAACTTGCGGCGAAAATGCGTTGTACTCAGATGACAAAGATCAGCGAGATAATCGATGGTCACGGGCATCATATAATTTTTGGTGATAAACTCCAGCACGGGTGAGATGACCAAGTCACCTTGGAGGTCTCGTTCCCGTTCCTGATCCTGAGATGACAAGCGCTCGCTGCTCGCATGAATTCGAAGCAGTTCGATATATAGAGACATCAACAAGCCGTACGCGCTCTCCCGATAGTAGGGGGACTGCTGCTTCATTTCTTCTACGATTGATGTTGCGAGCGTATGAATTTTGGGATGCTGTTCCTTATTCAGAATGCAATTGGTTCCCTGAATAGCCCATAGATTGGGTTCAATGTGACTTTGGGCTGTTTTGAGCGAATGACGGAAGAGTTCTTCCGGTGAAAAAAAGATATAAGCCCACAGGCTGGCGTTATTAGGTGAACTGTACGTGGTGTGCGGAAGGTATCGGGGAATGAACGTGATGTCGCCTGCCCGAAAAGGCACAGATTCTCCCTTAATCTCAATGATTCCTCCATCTGAATAACAGATGCCAATCTCCATGTGGTTATGGAAATGAAGATGCTCACTCTTGATATCGGATATTCTCCAGCGGTCTCCACTGAGTAACAGGACAGGGAAATCAATGGGCAGGCTATAGTGACGATATTCAATGACCGGTTTCTTCGGTTTGGGCATGTTCGAGGACTCCTATGTATAAATGATTGAAATTGCGCAGTTTTGTTATGAATATGCTTAGATTGAGACTATTTTACTGCGTACAATGGAATAAGTAAAGCGTTTACAAAAATGGACGGACACCTCTCAGGGCGCACTTGGGGGCGTGTGCGCAGGGAGAGGGGAATAACAATGCTTCAAGTGAAATATGACAGAGATCAGATTCTACACGTAATCGAGAACGTTACCAAGAAAACACTGGATATGGATCTGACATGGGATTGGCCCGGTGGAGTGGCTTATTATGGTGTATCCAGAGCCTATCAAACGACAGGCAACCAAGAGATTCTGGACAGGCTGGTGAAATGGGCGGACGAATATATCGAGCTGGGTCTGCCAAGTTGGACGGTAAATACATGTGCCATGGGCCATGTGCTCATCACTTTATATGAAGAAACCGGGGATCAGAAATATTGGGATATTGTCCTCAGCAAAGTCGATTATCTCCAGAACCATGCGCTTCGCTTTGGAGACAATGTGCTTCAGCATACGGTATCCGTTTCCAATGATTTCCCCGAACAGGCTTGGGCGGACACCTTGTTTATGGCGGCATTTTTCCTGCTCCGCGTAGGTAGCAAATTAAAAGACGAAGCCATGATTCAGGATGCGCTGAATCAGTATTACTGGCATATCAAATACCTCCAAGATCCGAGCAGCAGTCTGTGGTATCACGGTTATAACAATATCAATAAGGACCACATGTCCGGATTTTACTGGGGAAGAGCAAACGCTTGGGGAGCCTATACGATGTCTCAAGTAAAACCTCAGCTCAACGACTGGTACCTGTATCCGCAATGTATGGATGTAGAGTGTGCACTTCGCGATCAGTTGGCGGCTCTCAAGCTGGTGCAGACCGAGAATGGCTTGTGGCGTACGGTTCTGGATGACGAAGATTCGTACGAAGAGGTGTCCGCTTCCGCGGGTATTGCAGCAGCCATGATCAATAATGGCAATCCACTGCATACGAAATATGTGCAAAAAGCATTGGAAGGCATCCTGAGCAACATTAGTGAAGATGGGCGCGTGCTTGGTGTATCTGGTGGTACGGCGGTCATGAAGGATCGGGATGGTTATCGCAATATTCCAAAAGACTGGATTCAGGGCTGGGGTCAGGGCCTGGCACTCGCTTTTCTGTCCGATATGTTGAGATAGGGAGGGAACCACATTGTCCAAACCAACCAAAGGCTCCTTTACACTACCGGGAGAATCCGGTTATGAGGCACTGACGCTGGAACTTGCCGATCGCTGGGGTGCCGATGTAATTCGAGACAGTGACGGTACAAAGTTGTCCGATGAGATTATTAATGCCGGATACGGCATCTATTCAACCATTTGCATTATTCGGGATCATAATGAGTGGGCATCCCGTAATCTGGATAAACTGCAGCAATGTTTTCTCATTACCAATCCGAAGGTCGCTGTGCAAGATTATGTATCCATCTATCTGATGGAGGACTTCTTCGCTGAACAATTCAGGGTGAATGATTCCAAAGAAGCGTTTAAATATTGGCAGGTTTATGATCGAACGACTGGGGAAGAAGTTCCTAGAGGACAGTGGAATTATGAAAGGGAATCTGGCAATGTTGTCATTACTGGCGTTGCTCCTTGGCATAAATACACGGTGAGTTTCATGGTTTATCGGATATGGGAAGAGATTTCCATGTACAATCACACGACGAATAATTGGGACAAAGAGCACCTGATGCAGATTGACCCGATCTATACAGACACCCAAACGTATCTGCTGGATTGGATGGAAAAGTGGTGCCAAGAACACCCGGAAACAACGGTTGTACGTTTTACGTCCCTATTTTATAACTTCGCCTGGATCTGGGGCAGTGATGAGCGGAACCGCCATTTGTTCTCGGATTGGGGTTCATACGATTTTACCGTAAGTTCGAGAGCACTGGATCTGTTTGCTCAAAAATATGGGTATTCACTCTCAGCCGAGGACTTTGTAAATGGCGGTAAATATCGGGTCACTCATATGCCTGCGGATCAGCGAAAGCTGGATTGGATGGCATTTATCAATGATTTTGTCATTGAATTCGGTAAAAAGTTGATTGATATTGTCCACAAACATAACAAGCTGGCGTATGTCTTCTATGATGACAGCTGGGTGGGCATGGAGCCGTACAATGATCGCTTTGAGGAATTTGGATTCGACGGCATGATCAAATGTGTGTTCTCCGGTTATGAGGCAAGAATGTGCTCAGGCGTTAAGGCTGATACCCATGAGATTCGCCTGCATCCCTACTTGTTCCCAGTTGGCTTAGGTGGGCTTCCTACCTTCAAGGAGGGCGGAGATCCTACCCTGGATGCGAAGAAATATTGGATTAATATCCGGCGTGCGCTGCTGCGTGAGTCGATTGACCGGATTGGACTGGGTGGATATTTGCATCTGGTTGAGCCTTACCCGGACTTTGTGGATTATATCGAGAAGATTGCCCATGAATTCAGGGAAATGAAAGAGCTGCATCAAGAGGGAAAACCGTATCAGATCAAAACAAAGGTAGCCGTCCTGCATAGCTGGGGCAAGTTAAGATCGTGGACCTTGTCCGGTCATTTTCATGAAACACATATGCATGATCTGATTCATGTGAATGAGGCTTTAGCCGGGTTGCCTGTTGACGTGCAGTTTATTGATTTTGATGATATTTGTCAGGGCGCATTGAAGGATGTAGATGTTGTCATCAATGCCGGCTCTGCAGGTTCAGCATGGAGCGGTGGAGAGCATTGGAGTGACCACAAGTCTGTGGACTTATTGACCCAATGGGTGTATGAGGGTGGTACCTTTATTGGCATTAACCAGCCTTCGGCAATGGACGGGTACGACAGCTATTTTAGAATGGCTCATGTGCTTGGGGTGGATGAGGATACAGGCGCCAGAGTTGTTCATGGAAAATGGTCGTATGAGGTTAGTGATGAGTATGGTTTGGTGCCTGAGGGGGCCAGCATACTTCCGAAAAATAACATTTATCTTACTGATGGCTCAGCAGCTGTAGTGAGTGAAACGGATGGTCGGATCACACTGTCCACACATGCTTTTGGAAAAGGGAAAGGGATCTATTTACCTTCCTTCGAATTCAGCTGGGAAAATACAAGACTACTTCTGAATTTGATTCGATTTGCGGGCAATGAATTCGATGAAACAAAGTACATCACGGATAACTTGTATACCGAGTGCGCGTACTACCCTGAGAGCAACATATTGGTTGTGATCAATAATAGCGATCAGGTTCAGTCCACGACGATCAATACAGAGCATGGAAAACAGACCGTGGAATTGGACCCGTACGATACGGTGATCACCAAAATTGGTTTAACAAAATCGGTGTAAGGAGCAGATATGGGTTCTATTTCATAACGAAAAAAGCTCAAGCTACGGCAATCAGCCAATGCTTGAGCTTTTGTTGTATTCAGTATCTATTAAAGTCTGTATTCCCGACTGGATTTATAAGTTAAATGCGTATTATACAAGAAATTTTATGGAAATGCAAGAGGAAAAAGATTGCTTTTACGTAGGCTATCGTTTATGCTAAAAAAAGGAAGTCTACTACATTTTAATAGGAGGTATGGGTGATGGAAAATATGATGATGATGAACATGATGATGAACATGTGTATGGAAGAAATGATGTGCAAGATGAAATCCATGAAGATGATGATGGAATGCATGGAAGACAAAAGCATGATGGAAGGCATGGACATGAATAAAATGATGTCCTGTATGCAAGAATGCGACGAAATGATGACTACAATGATGGGCATGATGAGCAACATGAAGAAAGCATCGATGTAATTATTGATGATTTATTTAATGTAAAGCTGGCGGGCTTTACATAATGCGCGGAACAGTTGACTGTACGCATCACATCAAAAGCGTAGTAAGCCTTAATCAAGGCGGGTTAAGCAGACGAACTGCAGACCGGCTTTTTTCTTTATTTATATTGAAGAATCTTCCTCGACACATCGATACGCATAAGCTTTAATTTGAACCATTGCTCCTGTAGGGAATCGGTCTGAGAACCTTCGGAAGCGACCCGCAGTTTATTAAATATTTCCAATAGCTGGTTGTTAATCCGGTCATAGTTGGCGAGCAATTCACGCAGCATAACAACCTTTCGTTCTTTCTGTAGCAATTCATCCTTCTGCTCTTGAAGCTTTTCAAGAATATCTTCAGCCCATTCCGAGTCTCCTATGGTACGGGCATAATTATATAAATCCAAATAATCGTTAACCCAAGCTTGTGTCCAAGAACTCATGGCGTTATTCACTCCAGTCGGCTTCACATTTCTATATACCGAGTATTATACCCGGAATAATATAATTTACAAGTGGATTATAGGATTTTTTGGGATAAACATAGGTATTATGGTCAATGCCCTAGTCGGTAAGCAGTTTGTCGAGCTTCATATTGTCAGGAAATAAACCTTCATGAGTTCCGATGATGTATTTCACTTCATTAAATATATATTCTGGAAAATAAATTTAAAATATACTATGTTATAGGTGGATATGATGAAGGGGTACGTTCATTGCTCAACCTTAAATATCTGGAGGGGCTGTGCCATGGTGATATGCATGGGAACAATAATGCTTCTCAACAGGGGAATCAGTTCATCCATGATGACTTTGAGTAATAACGTTGATGCTATGTAATTGTTAGAGGAGACAACGATAAGACATGAGCCGAAAGACATACTGTAAGCGTATTCAGTTTCTGGATGATTGGAGTCTCAAAACCAAGTTGTACATATTGTTCATCTTTTGTGTGCTGGTCCCTGTCCTGGTCACAAATACCGTGTTTTACCAAAGCATCAAAGGTAACATTGAAGAGAAGGAGCATAGCCGATTTAATGAAATGCAGCAAAGGATCAAGTTCAACCTGCGGAACAGTATAGACAATAGCTTGTATGTGTCCAATTTTCTCTATACCGATGGAACGCTGAACCGGTTCATGGAGTTCAAGTATCGCGATCAGGAAGACTATTATTCTGCCTACTATGATATGCTTAGCAACAACAATCTGGTCAGGTACTACTACAGCTACCAGCAGGTGAATCAAATTACGTTTTATGTTGGCAATGATACCTTTGTCAATGGAGGAAACTTCATTAAGCTGGATGATGAGGTGAAGAAAAGTGATTGGTATCAAGCGCTGATGAACACAAGCGACCATATCATGATCTATTCGTATTTTGACAAACAGCAGGCGGAGATGTCGCAAAGTCAGGGAGGACGCAAAGTAAGCATTATTCGCAAGCTGGATTACTTTGGGGAGCAACAGGTTGAAAAGGTGTTAAAGGTTGATCTGGACTACGCTTTCATCAACAAATCGCTTAAAAATGAGGGAGCAAATGGGAAGGTGTATGTCGTTTCGGATGGCAGGGTCATTTTCTCAAACGATTCAAAAATGAATCAGATGCGCAAGCCATTTAATCTGATTGCAAACAGTCCAATTGACCCTGTTCAATCCATGCAATCGATTCCCGTCGTATCCGAGGATTGGCAGATTGTCGTCAGCACGGAGAAATTGGACGTTCTGTCGGAGATTGTTAATTCGAAGCTTAATTTGACTTTACTAATTATTCTTAATCTGTTGGTTCCGACACTGCTGATCTGGTTGATATCCAGATCACTGGTCATCAGAGTTGATCGGATAGCAAAACACCTGGATCAAGTGAAGCATGAGAAATTTGAGGTGATATCGGGACCTGTGGGCAAGGACGAGATCGGCAGCCTGACCCATAGTTATAACATGATGGTCATCAAGATCAAGAACCTGATTGAGATTGTGTTTAAGGGCCAGGTGGAGCGGCAAGCCCTTGAGCTCTCCAAAAAGCAGGCGGAGCTGAAAGCCCTTCAGAGTCAGGTGAATCCCCATTTCATGTTCAACACACTTGAAACGATCCGTATGAGGAGTTTGATCAAGGACGAGCTTGAAACCTCCGATGTCATTCATAAACTGGCACTGCTGTTACGTCAGACGATCAATTGGGGCGATGATCTGATTACAATCGCAGAGGAAATCAATTTCGTGGAGAGTTATCTGAGTATCCAGCAGTATCGCTTTGGCGAAAAGCTGCAATTTGCAATCCGGATCACAGACGAATCCATTGCTGCCATGATGATACCCAAGCTAACCGTTCTCACCTTTGTGGAGAATGCTTGTATCCATGGCATTGAGGGGACGTCGAATGATGGGGTCGTGGAGGTATTATTCGAAATTCGAAGTAATGAACTGTACATTTCCATTCGAGATACCGGAGTCGGTATGGATCAGGACAAGCTGGCCTCGCTCCGCAAAATGATGCAAGACCCGAGTATGGATCGGATGAGCGAGCTTAGCAGCATTGGTATGATGAATGCATATATTCGGCTGCGGATGTATTTTGATGATTTTGTTCAGGTGCACATATTCAGTGAAAAGGGGAAGGGAACAACGGTTAGCATTCAAATTCCTCTTATGCAGGCATCTCAAGAATAAGGAGCGAGGATATGATCAACGTGCTGATTGTGGACGATGAGCCATTTATTCGCCAAGGACTTCTATTGTTAATTGATTGGGAGTCTTACGGATTTCAGATTTGCGGTCAGGCTTCCAATGGCATGCAGGCATTGGAGTGTGTACGCGCTATGCAGCCCGATCTGGTGATTTCCGACATTAAGATGCCGGAAATGGACGGATTACAGCTTGCCAAAACCTTGTACGAGCAATATAACGGTGACATCAAGCTGATTCTTCTAAGTGGATTCTATGAGTTTGGATATGCCAAGCAGGCGATTAAATACCAGGTGGATGACTACATTCTTAAGCCTATTGTGAAGACCGAACTGGTTCAGGTGCTTGAGGAGTTCAGGGTCGCATTTAATGCGCGGACGGAAGAGAAGAGATATCAGCAAAAAAAAGATCGGATTATTATGGCTCAGCATATGCAGTCAATCTTGCTTGGGGTGGCTGAGGAGGATGCTGTTACGAGTCTGCAGCCCCACTATCAAGATGCCGGCATACTGCGTTGCATCCTGATTGAGGCGGAAGCCGGTCCAGAACAGGGAACGGATTGGTGCGCTCGGGTTGAGGCATGGGTGGGCAAGCCTTTGCCGGGACAAATTTTGAAGCCGTTCACAGGTGATAAAAATGCGGTTCTGCTTATTGTTATGGACCTGATGGTGAACCGTGAGGCAGTGACCTTGGAGCAATATTTGACCCGATTACATGCCGATCTGAGCCATGGTCAAGAGGCGGCTATTGCTTGTTATGTCGGGAAGGAAGTACATGAGTTGGAGGCGCTGTACGAGTCTTATCAATCTTGCGGCATAATGAAAAGCTTACGTTTCTTCACCACTTGCAGGCCCATTTATTACTTCGAACTTATGGATACGACCTTATTTGTTAATCGGCCGGGACAGTTCGAAAAACAATTGTTTGATGGGCTAGTCAAGTGTATTGAGGAACAGCAGACGGATGAGCTATATAGTCATGCAACGGGGATTTTTCAATTTTTTCTGGATGAGCGAATCGAGCCTGGTATTGTTCGCATCCACTTGCATTATTTGGCATACACTTTGCTGGATCTCGTGAATAACGATACGGTTACTCCAGATTCCGGGCTGATGGAATCGACTTTCCTGAAGGTGAACTACGCGATGTTATCCATGGAGGAAAACATTGAACATTTATGCGAATTCTCGCTCATGTGCGCAGAGAAACTGAAGGAGCAGCAAAAGTCAAATGCGATGGGCGTATTAGCCAAAATTGAGGCCTTCATTCACGAGCATTACAGAGAAAATATCAGCCTGAAATTGCTCGGGGAGCAGTTTTACATGAATAGTGCATATCTGGGTCAGATTTTCAAAAAGCATTTCTCGATCAGCTTCAGTGATTATTTGAATCAATTGCGTATTGAGGAAGCCGCCCGGCTGTTGCGCAGAACAGATCAAAGAGTATACGAAATCGCAACAATGGTGGGATATCGGGATTCCGATTACTTTATTAGCCGGTTCGAGAAACTCATGGGGGAGACTCCTGCACAATATCGTAAAAGTGCCCATGCTGCGTACTCTCTTGATTAACATCCTGCACTCCTTGACGGAGCGGCGGGATATTTTTTTTCGCAGATGCTGGAATTAGTGGGATTCCATCTATAGTTTATCCCGTTGAGAGGGGCATGGAAGCATGATAATTTTAAGTCAGCCTTTGGAAAGCGCTTTCCAAAAAGCTTCTGTCAATATAATCGATGGAGGGGTCATGATGAAAAAGGATGTTAGAAAAAGAATCAAGTATAGTGCTCTGTTAGCTTTAATACTGGTCATCGCACTCGCTGGATGTACACCGGGATCATCCTCGAAAGGGGAAAAGACAGCAGATGGAAGGGAATTGAAACAATTTTCCGCATTTTTTGCCGTACCGGGAAAAATTGCGCCTGACGATAATCGGGTGTTAAAGGCTATTGAGGAGAAAACAGGCGTCAGAGTAACGATGGACTGGCTTACGGGCCAAACAGCCAAAGAGCGGATTGGTGTACTCATTGCAGGCGGCGAATATCCCGATTTTATCGATGGGAGTGATGGTACTCAGCAACTGGTAGCAGCAGGGGCGTTAGTACCACTTGAGGATTACATCGATAAATATCCAAACATCAAAAATTACCTGGGCGAAGACTGGAAGAAGATGAAAAATACGACGGATGGACATATCTACTTCATTCCTCAATTCGGCAATATACAAGAAAAGTCGATGAAAGTATCCCATGATGGAGAAGCGTTCTGGATTCAGAAGGCCGTACTGGAGTGGGATAATTATCCGACAATCAAAACGCTTGACCAATACTTTGACTTGATTGAACGGTATAAAGCAGCTCACCCGACCGTTGATGGTCAGCCAACAATTGGATTTGAAATTATCTCCTATGACTGGCGTTATTTCGCACTGGAGAACCCTCCGCTCTTCATGGCTGGTTATCCGAACGAAGGCGCAGCCATCGTTGATAAAGAAACGCTGACGGCTAAAAACTACAATACCATTCCTGAAGCGAAAGCATATTTCAAGAAGATCAATGAGGTATATCATCAAGGCCTGGTTGATAACGAAACCTTTACAGCAAACTATGATCAATATATATCCAAAATTTCTACCGGACGTGTGCTGGGTATGGTGGATCAAGGATGGCAGTTCCTTGACGCCGAGGCATCACTCGTGAAGCAAAAATTGTATGACAAAACCTATGTACCGTTGTCCATTACACTCTCCGAGGATGTTAAAGGGCGCTATCAGAACAATCCAATCCTTAACGTGAATGGCGGCTTGGCCATTACAAAGAGCTGCGAGGATATCGAGGGAGCACTTCAATATATTAATGATTTGTTGGACCCTGAGATGGAGGTATTGAGAACCTGGGGACAGGAAGGCGTGGATTATCAAGTCGATGACAAAGGCGTGTTCTCCAGAAATGAGGAGCAACGTGCGAATTCCAAAGATCCGGACTGGGTGCTGGCAAACACGGGAAGCCCGTTGGTCTATTTCCCGCATCATGAGGGCATGACCGCTGACGGGAAGAATGCACTTGACCCTAAGGAGCAGCCGGAGGAGTACCTTGCCACATTGAATGACATTGACAAAAAAGTGCTGAAGGCCTACGGATTCACGAAATTTACCGACTTCCTTGAGCCTGCGGAGGAAAATGAACCGTGGTTCCCAATCTATACCTATAATTTCGAACCAAATAAACCGGAGACCATCGCCAGACAGAAGATGGACGATGTAAAACGCAAATGGCTGCCAAAAGTGATTATGACTTCACCATCCGAATTTGATAAAGCCTGGGAAGAGTATCAAGCCACACTCAAGGAGAGTGCAGATATTAAAGCGTATGAAGATGCGCTGACGGAAGAAGTCCGCAGACGTATGGAACTGTGGGGGTAAAGTCCTGTCACACAGAATGGCTATGGGGAACCCCGTAGCCTTTCTTACACGCTAGATTGGGAGATTGGATAGGAATGGAATCGATTCACCCAGACTGGGTGATATAGATAAACTCGTAAGCAAGGAGAGAAAAAACATGGCCAAAAAGGAGTTGCAGCCTTCGTTAAAAACCAGCCATATCCCAGCGGGAACAAGCTGGATCGGGTACAACCTGTCCAGAATGAAAAGTCAGCGACAATTGATGTGGATGTCATTTCCGTTTATTGCGTTTATCGCTATTTTTGCGTATGGACCATTATGGGGCTGGTTGATGGCGTTTCAGAATTATAGACCGGGCATTGGTTTTATGGAGCAGGATTGGGTGGGGCTGGATCATTTTCGAACGTTATTCACGGACCCTACATTTTTACGTGTCATTCGCAATACGCTGGCGATGAGCCTGATCAGTCTGTTTCTGGGATTTGTCGGCTCGATTGGTCTGGCGCTGTTATTAAATGAACTGCGAATGGTATTGTTCAAACGTGTGGTACAGACAGTTTCCTACCTTCCACATTTCCTGTCGTGGATCATCGTAACAGGTATCGTTGCAAATGTATTGTCAACGGAAACAGGAATTGTGAATGTACTGCTGACGAAATTGGGCCTGATTGATGCACCGATCAATTTTTTTGCTGAACCCAAATACTTCTGGGGGATTGTGGGTCTGTCCAGCATGTGGAAGGAAATTGGCTGGGGCACGATTATTTATCTGGCGGCCATGGCGTCGATTAATCCGAGCTTGTACGAGGCAGCTTCCATCGACGGAGCCGGCCGCTTTCGCAAAATGTTCAATGTCACGCTTCCAAGCATCAAACCAACCATCATTATCCTGCTTATCATCAACGTTGGTAACGTACTGAACGCAGGTTTTGAGATTCAATACTTGCTGGGGAACGGACTTGTGCAGGATGTATCCGAGACAATCGACATTTTTGTTTTGAAATACGGGATTAATCTCGGTAACTACTCACTTGCCACCGCAGCAGGCATTTTCAAAAGTGTGGTCAGTCTGGTGCTCATATTTATCGCCAACGGGATTGCCAAGTCTCTTGGTGAAGAGCGATTGATATGATAAGGGGGCAGAGCTGTGAAGAGATTTAGCAGAAAACGAAGCTTGGGAGACTCTATTTTTTCCATCACCAATGGCATATTTATGTTGCTTGTCATGGTTGTTACGTTATATCCTTTTTTAAACACCATTTCCGTATCTTTCAATAACGGGCTGGATACGATCCGTGGAGGGATCTATCTCTGGCCGAGGGAATGGACGCTGCAAAATTACGTCTCCGTATTCCAAAACCCGAATCTGACACAAGCCGCATTTGTTTCGGTCGCCAGAACCGTGGTGGGAACGGTTGTACAGCTGTTCTGTACAGCCATGCTGGCCTATGTACTGAGCCGCAAGGAGTATATGTTTAACAAATTGGTCACGACGCTGTTTGTCATGACGATGTATTTCAGCGGCGGCTTAATTCCGGGATACATGCTGATCAAACAAGTGGGGCTGCTGAACAGCTTCTGGGTATACATTATTCCCGGGTTGATCGGGGTGTTCAACATGATCGTCATTCGTACCTACATTCAGGGACTGTCGGAGGGATTGATTGAATCCGCGAAGATGGATGGAGCCGGAGATTTTCGGATTTTCATGCGTATCGTGCTTCCCCTATCCAAGCCGGTTCTGGCTACGGTTGCACTGTTTATTGCTGTAGGTCAGTGGAACTCCTGGTTTGACTCCATGTTGTACACGGCGGGAAATCGGAATTTGACCACCTTGCAGTATGAGCTGATGAAATTGTTATCCTCTGCGACCTCACAGGGGGGGACCGTCAACGTGGATTCATTCAAAAATGTAACCAACATGGTGACGCCTGTATCCATTCGGGCAGCAATCACGGTTGTGACAGCAATGCCGATCGTTTTACTGTATCCGTTCTTGCAAAAATACTTTGTGACTGGACTAACCATTGGAGGGGTAAAAGAATGAAAAATGCAAATCAAAGCGAACAATGCACGTTTAACAATCCGATCATGCCCGGGTTTTATCCAGATCCATCCGTATGCCGGGTGGGTGAAGATTTTTATCTGGTGACATCAACTTTTGCCTATTTTCCTGGCGTTCCGATCTTTCAGAGCCGTGATCTAGTGAATTGGAAACAGATTGGAAATGTGCTGGACCGCCCTTCGCAATTAAATCTTCAGGGAGCAGGCCATTCACAGGGGATATTCGCTCCAACGCTTCGGTATCATGAAGGCACCTTCTATATGATTACAACCAATGTATCACATGGCGGCAATTTTGTTGTAACCGCTACCGACCCGGCTGGGCCATGGTCTGACCCATATTTTATTGAAGGCGCAGAAGGCATAGACCCTACGATTTTCTTTGATGACGGCAAAGCGTATTACCTTGGTACACGTCCTTGCTCCCAGGGAGTTCGTTACAATGGGAACTGGGAAGTGTGGCTGCGGGAGTTGGATCTGGGCAGTATGAAGCTGGTGGGAGACAGTTACGTTCTGTGGCGCGGGGCGATGGTGGATGTCATCTGGCCGGAAGGCCCGCATCTGTATAAGATCGATGAGTATTACTATTTATTGATTGCAGAGGGAGGCACAGGGCCAAACCATGCCGTGACCATTGCTCGTAGCAAAAGTTTGACCGAAGGATACGTCGGGAATCCGAATAATCCAATCATTACACATCGCCATTTGGGTAAACGTTACCCTGTTGTTAATGTAGGACATGCCGACTTGGTGCAGGCTGCGAATGGTCAATGGTTCATGGTCATGCTTGCTTCGCGTCCATATGGGGGGAGCTATAGCAACCTGGGGCGGGAGACGTTCCTTGCTTCTGTTGTTTGGGAGGACGGATGGCCTGTTGTCAATGAGGGCCGCGGAATCCTGGAGGAGCAGGGCACGTTGGATTTGAAGCCTGTTCCGGTAGAGCCGCAACTGCGTTTTGACCATTTTGACAGTGATAAACTGGGCTTGCAATGGATGTTCCTGCGCAATCCTCAGGAGGATCTCTATTCATTAACCGAACGAAAAGGATACTTGCGGCTGAAGCTGAAACCGCAAACATTGAAGGAAAAAGAAAATTCCAGCTTTGTTTGTCTGCGTCAAAGGCATATGGATTATGTCGCAGCTACAGCGATGGAATTTGTGCCCGGGAATGCCAACGAAACGGCTGGTCTTGTCGTCATTCAGAACGATCAGTATCACGTACGGATTGAGCGTGCTCTGGCCGAGAATCAGCAGGTGCTGCGTGTGGTGACCGTTATAGATGGTCAGGATAGCCACATTGCGCAAATCGCGCTGGAGGGTGATGTATCGCGAGTGTATATCAAACTGGCTGCGACAGGTCAGCAACTCAACTTCTATTACAGCACGGATGGAAGTCAGTATCATCTGGTGGCGGAACAGGTAGATACAAGTAGCTTGAGCACCGAAGTAGCCGGCGGCTTTGTTGGCTGTTGTATCGGAATGTTTAGCAGCAGCAACGGTACTTCTTCCGATCAAGTAGCGGACTTTGACTGGTTTGAATATGGTTCCATCTAGTAGATTCATCCACATCTGAAATGACTAGAGGCTGAATAGAGTGAATTGACGATTCGGCAGTTGTGGCGACTATGCTACAGATCATATAGAGAAAGCTCAACCATGCAGTTACAAGCGGATGGTTGAGCTTTTTCTATGATGGATATATATTTTCCGATTCCGATAACTCCCTTTCTGCTATATATTAAGAATGATATTCATATAGAAAGAAGGAGATGTTTTGATTTTCAGAAAACTTGTGAGGTGGACTTTAGTTCTAATGTTTCTACTACCTTCCATCGTCAATAGCCAGCATCAAACCGTGTATGCGGATGAGGGGCCTATTGTGGATTTGAGGTATGAACCTAACGAGGACGGCACTATTTTCATTGAAGGAGTGGCAACAGACTCAGCATATGAGAACGTGAGATTGCAGATTAGTACACTTGACGTTAATGCAAGTGGTAAAAGTGAACATGTTAGCTTGTATGAGGCACAAGTAATGACGAATAAAAATGGTTATTTTAGTGTAACCACTTTGAGCATTGACCCCTCTAAAGTAAAGAATGATTATATTTCAATCTCTTTTTATAATGAGAGAGGGAAAGAGTCAACTGTATCACCGGGATATCCTCTAGCTATGCCTAATCTTGACACGAGTCACTTATATGAAGATCCGGATTACATTAAAGTTGGTCCATTTGACAAGTTTAAAGACGGGTACACTCCACCGGTTAAGAATGAAATAGATTATACACAATATGGTGTAGGTACAGCAGCACCGACAGTAACTACAGCAAAACAGATTAAACAAATCGTTAAACCTGTATCCGTAGCAGCAAGCAATACACATGTCATTGTCTTGACTGCAGATGGAACGATATATGGTTGGGGAGATAATTTACATAACGAAATTAAGGATAGTGTTCATCCAGTACTGCCTGTAACAAAAATTAATAAGCTCTCTAATGTAGTGAAAGTAGGGGCAGGAGAACGTTTTTCACTGTATCTAACCAAGCAAGGCGAACTTTATGGCTGGGGAGACTTGAACTATTTAGGAATCAAAACAATGACGGGAACACCCCAAAAAATCACGCTGATCCCTGAGACGATAAAGGATTTAAGTGTTTACGGGAAGGGTGTCGTATTGTTAACGAATTCGGGGAATGTCTATCAGCTTGGAGGAGCCGGTGGCACAGGTATGAAACTCTTGAAGAATCATCATCGAAAAATCAATATTCGAGATGTTGTGGACGTAACCATTGGCGATCTTGATCGTGCTTACGCCGTTAAGAAGGATGGTACAGTGTGGTATTGGAACACCAATATGAAGGACAAAGAAACTACAGCTACACCAATGCAAGGATTCAAAAATATCAAAAAAATCTCATCGGCTGGAGATAACGGGCCCTATTTGATAGCACTGGATAAAAAGGGGAATCTATGGGCTTGGGGTGATAACACTTCACGTCGGTTGGGTTTCAATGTTACCCAGAAGTTGTACAAGCCTCTGATGATTAACAGAGGACCAATTCGATTGAATGGTGTAGAGATGACGTATCCTCGAGTCGATCTTGCATACAAGGCTATTTCCGCTGGGGATGAGGGAGCATTGGTAGTCACTGTTCAAAATGAAATGTTATTTATGGGATATGGTGCAGGTACAGTTAATTTTGCAAGTACTGAGGAAGCGAGAAATTCCTATAAAAACGTATCACTAATCGAAACAAGTTATAAAAATATGTATTGGGTATCCAATGGGAAGTTATGGGTCGCGGGTTATCGGAATGAATATGGACAGTTGGGATTTGGGGTTAAATTGTAGTGTGTTGTTCGTTTAACAAACCTATTAATAGATAACAACCGTCTGTTCTTATAATGGCTTAGGATAACATCTATGTTATGATATTTGCATCTTCAAAAGTTCGATTGAAGGGGCATAGCGTATGAATCAGAGCATACAACAGTTTAAAGCGGATTTTTTCAAAGCGTTGGCACACCCGATGCGGATTCAGATTCTGGAGCTGCTGAGTGAAGGAGCCAAGAACGTGAATGAACTGCAAAGCATTCTGGGATCGGAAGGCTCTGCCGTTTCACAGCAACTGGCTGTATTGCGCAGCAAAAACGTTGTCCATGGAATCAAAGAAGGGACAACCGTCACCTATTCGCTGCGTGATCCGCTGATTAAGGACCTGCTGGCAGTCACCAAACAGATTTTTGACAATCATCTGGTTGATGCCATTTCCATGCTGGAAGATATTCGAAAAGAGTCCTGACACAATAAACAAGAGCAACTGGGTGTAATCACCGGAGGTTCTTGTTTTTTTGTGTTAAGTTCCTGCTGGGATTGTGCGTAATCCGATTGACAGGACGTATGCAGGGGAGTAGTCTTTTGAATATATTCAAATATTCAAATATATAAAGAAAAGAAGGTTTTTGTACATGAAATGGATGGGGAGATATGCAGGGTACAATGTTGCCGCTTTTCGCAAGGATCTGTTATCAGGACTGATTGTAGGTATCATTGCGATTCCACTCGGTATGGCCTTTGCCATCGCTTCCGGGGTCAAACCGGAGTATGGATTGTATACCACAGTAATCGCAGGGATTCTCATTTCCTTGCTGGGTGGGTCCAAGTTCCAGATTGGCGGGCCAACGGGGGCATTCATTCCAATCCTCTTTGCCATTGTGATGCAGTATGGATATGAGAATCTGCTGATCGCCGGAATGATGGCCGGTTTGATGCTTGTACTTATGGGCGTATTCAAGCTTGGGGCATTAATCAAGTTTATTCCAAGGCCGGTGACTATCGGTTTTACGGCAGGGATCGCCGTCATTATTTTTAGCGGACAAATTACGAACTTTCTGGGACTTCGAGGCATCGAGAAACACGAGGATTTCTGGTCCAATATGAAAGAAATCGGGATGCATATCTCGACGATTAATATATACAGTGTGCTTACAGCTGGAATCTGTCTGGCTGTTCTTCTGCTTGTACCCAAGTTTGCACCAAAGGTGCCCGCATCACTGGTGGGGCTGGTTCTTTCGACGGTAGTCGCGGCTTTCTTTTTTGAAGGGCAGGTGGCTACAATTGGTTCGTCCTTTGGCGCCATACCCAGCTCTTTGCCTCAGTTTCATGTGCCTGAGATCACTTGGGAGCGTATCGTGAACTTGCTGCAACCCGCTTTTGTCATCGCCATGCTGGGTGGAATTGAATCGTTGCTATCCGCAGTTGTTGCTGATGGCATGACCGGAAGTCGGCATAACAGCAATCGAGAGTTGATTGGGCAGGGGATTGCTAATATGGTGACGCCGTTATTTGGTGGTATTCCTGCAACAGGAGCGATTGCACGTACAGCAACAAATATCAAATCTGGCGCAGTATCGCCATGGTCTGGTGTGATTCACGGTGTAGTGGTTTTGCTGGTACTTGTTCTCTTTGCGCCATATGCATCCCACATTCCTCTTGCCAGTATGGCTCCCGTTCTCATGCTGGTGGCCTGGAATATGAGTGAACGAAAATCCTTCATGCATGTCATGAAAACCAAAACGAGCGATTCACTCGTTCTGCTGATTACCTTTTTGCTGACCGTATTTACAAGTTTAACAACGGCTGTAGAGGTTGGGTTGATTCTGGCTGTTCTTTTATTTGTTAAACGGATGAGTGAGGTGTTAAAGGTTGCCAAAGTACTGCCCGATCCCGAGCATAAACATGAGAAAGTCATGGCGCACATGGTTCGGGAAGGACATGACTGTCCGCAAATAAGCCTGTATACAATTGAAGGGCCACTTTTTTTCGGCGCAGCGGATATGTTCGAGAAGTCGGTCATGGATTCGATTCATCGGCGACCAGGCACTCTGCTGTTGCGCATGGGCAAGGTGCCTTTTATGGATACAACAGGTGAATCCAATCTGGCCCGTGTTGTCAAACATATGGAGAGATCCGGGGGCAGGGTTTTACTTTCAGGCATTCAGGCGCAACCGTTGGAGATGCTGAAAAAAACAGGTTTGATTGAACGGATTGGTTCGGATCATATGTTTGAGCACACGGGTGAAGCCATCAATTATGCATTATTGCATCTGGATGTTCAGAAATGTAGGGGGTGCAAACATTTTGCCTTTCGTGAATGTGCTGCATTGTCGAGTGCTGGCACCGACCCAGAGTGTAATAACCTGCTGAAACCTGGAAAGCGAGTCAATGCAAATAGCCCTATCTAACCTGCTGATGAGAGAGATGGAGCTATACGAGTCTAAAGAGTATTTGTTTATCAAAATATATATTCTGGAAAATAAACGAAAAATATACTATGTTATAGGTTGATAGGTGAAAGGATTACATCGTTCATCAGATGAGAAATAATCATATTAAACCGAAGGAGCAACCATATGTCCATTCAACCGACTGCTTTACGTTCAGTGCTTAACCCCAGGTACCTGGAGTCTGCATTGAGTAATCAATATGACATTGGAACATGGGAAGAATGTTTATTTTGGCTTAGAGGATTGAATGATACCTACCGGGTTCGCACGTCCAGTGGCATGTACATTCTCCGTATCTACCGCACTGAAATCACGGAGGCAGATGTTCAGTATGAGCTTTCATTATTGTCTCAACTCAAGAACGTTCTAGGTTCTGCGGAACATACAGACATTGGAGAATACATCGAGAAGAAAGATCATACGGGATATACGGTGATGGAGGCTGCGGAAGGCAAGCGGGTTGCTGTAATGTTTCGGTATATTGAGGGTACGGAGAACAACCTGGAGGATGAGGAGTCTTGTTACGCCTTTGGTCAATCTGCGGCTGAATTGCATGAGGCTATGGATCAGGTGAACATGGAGCTGCCACGATATGAGCTGGATCTGAAGTTACTTATTGACGAACCCCTTGAGCGAATTATCCAATATATCGGTGAGAACAATGAAGCAGCAGCATTTCTCCATACGTTTGCCACAACATTAAAAGAACGTATCGTTGCCACTTCCAGACAAGACTTGGACTTTGGTCTGTGCCACGGCGATATGCACGGGAATAACAATGTGTTTCAACATGAACATCAGTTCATCCATTATGACTTCGAGTGGGCAGCCAAAGGCTGGCGTGCCTATGATTTAGCTCAAGTGAAAGTTCGAAAAAGACAGTCTGATGAGCGAAAGGCAGCATTATGGGATGCGCTAATGGCAGGATATCGTTCAGTCAGAAGCTTCTCTGCCGAAGATGAGCAGGCGGTTGATCTCTTTATTGTTGCTCGCCGATTCTGGGTGATGGGACTAGATGTTGCTTTTATCGAGAGTGATACGGGTGCGCTGGACTATGGTTCGGATTGGCTGGATAGTTTCGTGGAAGAATTCCGGGATACGGGAATTATATCCTAGTGAATGATGAATATTATTTTAGGTGTAGGTTTAAATGTTTTAAGACCCTTCCGAGTCAACTTGAACTCGTGAGGGTCTTTTTCATCTTATATTGAAGGTAACAGGGGCACTTATTAGTTGGATGATGATGAAGAAGCAGCAGCAGCCGATGCTGCCGCAGCTGCGGCCATGGCGGCCTGCTGGGCGATAATAATGTTTGTGATGCTGGTTGAGATGGTTGTGGTTAGAACACCGTTGCGCAGATCCTCTACATGTTGTATGGCTACCAGAGCAGACGAGAACAGGAGCAACTCCTGTTTGTCGATTGACCAGGCACCGAAGCCTTTTTGAGTCCGTAACCAGTCATTTGTTTCTGCGACTTCATCCACTAATGACTCTCTGTCCGAAGGCAGTAGAGAAAGTATCCCGAGAGATGGTAACGTATACGTTTTATCCATTCGGAGACCCCTTTTGCGAAAAGCTTCATTTAAAGCAATCACACGAGCACCTGCATCCGGGGGATCATCTCCAAGAACCAGGACCTGTGTTAACGCCTGCACACTGTTTCTGGAAGAGAACTCTGGTTTTAATTCCCCGTAGAGTTGTTCCATACGTGCCACACCAGTATCCACCTCGAGATCGGAAAGGGCTAACATGGCAGCGAAAATGTAGTCGTCCTGTCCAGTGAGGAAACGATGCTCTGCTTTCATGCCGTCATAAAATAATTTGGCCCGCTCCACCGTAGGTTGAAACTGGTCAGGTGATGTCTGAGTAGCGATCTGATAGGCGGCAATAACCAGATAATCGGAGTTGCGGAATTTGATCTCTTTCATCAAGTCATAGACATGTAAGGTGTCTGCCAGTCTCGTCTCTTCATCCGTTGTAAGGGAGAGCATGGCAGCAATGCTAATGGCCGAATTACCTCTGAATGCAGAGAAAAGTTTTGTGTTTTGCTTAATCAACTCATGGCTTTGACGAATAGCTTCCCCATCCGCTGTTTTATTCTCCGCTGCATAGAGCAGGGCAGCCAGACGTTGCATCATCGCATGTTGCCATTTGAACGACTTCTTGATGATCTGGGTATTGGAAACAAATAATTCAACTCGTTCTGCATGATGCTGCTGCATAGGCACACCTCCATATTCACTGTTATTCTACAATTCCCTTCCAGCTTCCTTCATTCCGTCGGTGTAAACAGATTAGATGATTAGGAATATCAAATGAACTAAAGCGATTATTCCCATAGGGTAGATCAATGATCTGGAGAACCCGTTTTTAAATTCATTTCGAGGATGTTTTTCGAAAAAGAAGTGTAATACGGTATGTATGATGAAAAAGATATCCAGAACCCAGAATGTAATGGTCTGATACGAGCTAAAAAGCAGAGAGAGGATGATGGTATACATTGGCAGGTGAATCCAAGTGAAATACCTATAGGCTTTATCATCTTCCATATCTTTTAACACCATAAACAATTTCCACTCGGACCGCCTGATGGCATCCATTTCGTGAAGCAGAAAGAGAGACAGGTTAAACAAAAATAAGACTAGTAAAAAGTCAGGCATATAAATTCTCCCATTTTTCAATTTTATACAAGCAGGTCAATAGCGAACAAGTCACTTACGGTATTGCAACCCACATATACAATACGTGAGTTGTCCTTTGGGGGTTCCAGCAACCTCCCTGTCGAGTCATGTATTAGAAAGTCTCTGTCACTTTGTTTACACAACGCTGCAGTGAATTGTTTATTGAACTGTCTGCCATATTCATTAAGCGGTTATCCTATACTTATATGTGTAGTGAATCCGTTTCCTCACATTCCTTGTTGTATTTCTGCGGCACATCTCGTACAATTTGGTGAAGTAATTCTGCATTGCGTTAATGTGAATGTGAAAATTAAAGATTACATCAGGAAGCTGTACACAAGAAAAGGGGAGAATCGTTTGGAATCAAAGCAACTATCTAGAGGGCTAAAGCCCCGCCATGTAGAGCTGATTGCACTCGGAGGTACAATCGGCGTTGGTTTGTTCATGGGATCGGCAAGTACGATCAAATGGGCAGGACCATCCGTGCTGCTGGCCTATTTACTGGCCGGTATCGTTATCTTTTTTGTCATGCGTATTATGGGTGAAATGTTGATTCAGGAGCCGGTAACCGGTTCGTTTGCTACATTTGCTCACAAATATATTAGTCCGCTTGCCGGATTTCTGACCGCCTGGAGCTACTGGTTCCTGTGGGTTACGGTGGGTATGGCGGAAGTTACGGCGATTGGTATCTATGTCGGGTATTGGTTCCCGGATATTCCGCAGTGGCTGCCTGCACTTGCTGGGGTGCTCATCATTGCGGCGGCAAATCTGGCGGCTGTGAAGTTCTATGGGGAATTTGAATTCTGGTTTGCGATGATCAAAGTGACTGCCATTGTGGCGATGATCGTGATCGGAACCGGGCTCATCTTCTTCGGCTGGGGGAACGGAGGACAGCCAATCGGGCTGTCGAATCTGTTCAGCCATGGCGGATTCTTCCCTGGAGGCATCAAAGGTTTTCTCTTCGCGCTATGTATCGTAACGGCTGCGTATCAGGGCGTTGAAATGGTCGGTATTACAGCAGGCGAAGCGGAGAATCCGAAATACACCTTGCGTAAAGCGATCAAAAATATCGTATGGCGTATTCTTATTTTCTACGTTGGTGCCATATTTGTTATCGTAACCCTGTACCCTTGGAACGAAGTGGGCGAGACGGGAAGCCCGTTTGTGCTCACCTTTGCCAAAGTTGGTATTGTTGCTGCAGCGGGAATCATTAACTTTGTGGTACTCACGGCGGCCATGTCGGGATGTAACAGCGGGATTTACAGTGCGGGACGGATGCTGTACACTCTGGCTGAGAATGGGCAGGCACCTGCCTTTTTCAAAAAGCTGTCCAAAGGCGGGGTTCCCCGCAACAGTATCGTCATTACAATCTCCTTGCTGCTGATTGGGGTTGTGCTGAACTACCTGATGCCGGACTCCAAGCTGTTCCTGTACATCTACAGCGCAAGTGTTCTTCCGGGTATGGTTCCATGGTTCGCGCTGGCGTTCAGCCAGTTCCGATTCAGAAAGCGTTGGGGCAACGAGATGGCGGATCATAACTTCAAGTCCAAATGGTTCCCGATCAGCAATTACATCATTATTGTGTATCTGATCCTCGTCATTATCGGTATGGCTTTTAACCCCGATACGCGCTTGCCTCTGGTTGTTGGAGCTACGTTCATGGCAATCGTGGTGGCTGGATATTTCGCATTTGGCATTGGCAAAAGACAACGGATAGATGGCGGCGAAGATCGCTAGTCTAATATTCAAAAATCAACTTATATCGTAATTTCATACGTGCATTCCTTGAATACAATGGAGAACCTGCGGGTGATTCAGCGTCATTCAAGGAGTGCATTTTTTTATCCGCAAAATTCATACTTGAATCTCCTGTAACTGGAGGTTTTAAGATTGGAGGTAGAAAGGGAGGCTTTAAGCATATGAGGACAGTGGAATGGATTTATCTTATTTTCAACCTGCTTATATTAGTGGGGGTAATCGGGATCGGGAGACAGAGTCAACATTTTCGGAAAATGGTATGGGGTGGATTCGTCATATCGGGTGTGCTGCTGATCATCCATGGTGTGGTCGAAGGACTACGTTGGCCGATGATGCCGGCGTATCTGCTCACGTTGGTTCCACTGGTTGTGTTATTTACAAAGGCAAGACGCCAGCAACAGTCAGGTGAAACCTCGCTGAACAGCAAAGGTTCCGGGGCATCTGCTTCGAAATCACCTGTGGCGGGGAAATTCGGACGTGTTCGAATCATCGCAACGTCTTTCCTGGTGTTGCTATACGCTGTTGTGAGCATTGGCTTGCCACTGCTGTTCCCGGTGTTTTCGTTTGCCAAGCCAGCAGGTCCTTATGGAATCGGAACGGTATCCTACGACTGGACAGATAGCAGTCGGGACGAACTTCTGACGGGTAACGCCGGAGAGAAACGGGAGCTGATGGTACAGATCTGGTACCCAACGAATTCAGACGCAGAGGGCGCAACAGCTCCTTATGTTAATAAGCCGGATATCTATGCGACAGCCTTCAATGAAGTGCTGAAACTGCCAAAGCTTTTATTTTCCAGTCTGAGTCAGGTCAAAACACATGCGATACAGGAAGCTCAGTTGTCTGAGGCCGAAGCCAAGTATCCGGTTGTTCTCTTCTCTCATGGTCTGCATGGGTATGAAAATCAGAATACGTTCCAAGTCGAGCAACTGGTCAGTCAAGGTTACATTGTTGTGGGCATTAATCACACGTATAGCAGTTTGGTGTCCGTATTCCCGGATGGACGTGTGGCGCAGTTTGAATCGGAAGGAAAAGAAGGCTTTGAACAGCTGCAATTCAGTTACATGGACAAGTTGAATGAGACATGGGTGAAGGATGCACAGTTTGTACTGGATGAGGTAGAGAAGTTGGGTACGGGAGATCCGAGCGGACGCTTTACCGGACGTATGGATCTGGACAATATCGGCATGTTTGGGCATTCATTTGGCGGAGCAACGACAGTACAGATGTTAATGGATGATCCACGTGTGAAAGCAGGCATGAATATGGACGGTGTATTGTTTGGCGAGAAACGTATCCCTGCGGAAGGCGTGGGCAAGCCGTTCCTGATGATGAGTGCAGACTCAACCGTTGCAGGCACAAGTGTGATGAGTGACGAGGAAATTGCTGCAATGGGCACGACCCGTCCGGAAGCCGAGAAATATTACGAGGAAGTGTACGAGCGCTATGAGCCGGTAACCGCAGGAGGTAACTTCTGGATGGAGCTGACCAACACCAAACATCTGAGTTTCTCCGACCTCTACCTGATCTCTCCAATGCTCGAATGGACACAGGGTGTAGATGCGCGGGGGACACAACAGTTGGTTAACGATACAACGATTGATTTCTTCAACCACTACTTGAAAGGGCAATCGCTCCATATGGACAAGGAAGTGGGAGAACATGAATTCTATTCGTTGAAAAAAGGCTAAACGTATAAATGGAAGGAGACTGGAGTTCAGTCTTCTTCCATTTGTTTTAAACGTAACCGCATGCCCTCCTGTAACAGGTTAATGCCATCTACAATCTGGCTCCATTCGGGATTCATCACCTTGCACAGCTTGTTAAAACGCAAAATACGATCGGTCACGGAGTCCAGCATATATCGGGCCTGTTTACTAAAAAATACTTCAGGTGTTTCAGCATGCTCGACACTTGCATACATCAACACAAAGTCCCACACCATGCTTTGCACAGCAGGGCTATCGATTGCCCAACGTTTGTCCAGAGCTTCGGTAGTGCGAATGCGAATAGCCTCCATTTTTTTCACCCAGACGTCCGCTTCGACTTGTGGCTGATTCGCCATAATGAAGAACGGAACCTCCAGCCGAGCCAGATCGGCCCAATAGGCCGGATCATTGATCAGTTCCTGAATTTCCTTCCAGGCCAGTGTTTGCTGAGCCGTCAGTTTGGTATCTTTCATCATGTATTTATCGAAAAAGTGCAGAAACGACACTCTCCAATCCTGCGGAATACTGTCCAGCAGATGAGATTCATTCACCTTGGCAGCAACGAATTGTTTTCGACTACTCGCATTGGCCGTTAGTGACTCTACCAGACTGGAGATATAGGTGAGAGACTGTTCGGTATGTAGTGACGTTTCTTCTTCATGCTGCCTCGCTTGCTGCAAAACGGATAGCATGGAATTCATCGTGCCGATCTGAGTTTCCAAGGCTTCAATCTGCAGATCCAGTGCCTGTGCTACCGCCAGTTCACCGGACATGAGCTTTCGAATATCCGGTATGCTGAAATTCAGATAACGAAGTGTTGTAATGAGTTCGAGTTGCCATAGGTCTTGCGTTGTATAAAGTCGATGCCCGCCTTCCGTATGATTGGAGGGCTGTAACAGTTCAATCTCATCGTAATAACGGATCGTTTTCACCGTGGAGCCGATCAGTTTGGCTGCTTCACCAATGGAATAGGGTTCTATATTTGGGTTCAACGAGATCACCTCATGTTCTATTATACAATCTCCAGTTAGGGGAGATTCAATGTTAGACGACTGTCAGGGAATTCGGACGAACTTAGTTTAAATTCCACTCATCTCGGTTACAAAGGAAAGAGTGCAACTTTTACGCAAATTAAATTCACAACAAATAAAAAATACGTTTATACGATGGGTATCGTGTAAATAACCAAGGAGGAAATTGAACATGGCTAATCAGGACCAGCACACCATGCAAGATCCAACGACACAATATCCGAAGGCTACACCGGAGTGGAAACAGCAACAGGATGAGCCGGGGCTTCAGCGTGAGATGACACCTGTTCCCGATGCGGGTGAGAAAAGTTATAAAGGCAGCGGACGTTTAACAGGACGCAAAGCAGTTGTGACCGGGGCCGACAGCGGAATTGGCCGGGCGGCAGCGATTGCGTTTGCCCGTGAAGGTGCAGATGTCGTTCTGGCTTATCTGCCGGAAGAGGAAGCAGATGCGCAGGAAGTTGTGAAGCTGATTGAGGAAGTCGGTCGCAAAGCAATTACGCTGCCAGGTGACCTGAAGGATGAGAAATACTGTGAAGAACTCATTGAATCTGCGGTAAAAGAGCTTGGCGGGATTGATATCCTTGCTAACGTGGCAGGTAAACAGCAGTTTGTAGAGCAGATTGCGGATCTGACCACCGAGCAGTTCGATGCAACGTTCAAAACAAATGTCTATTCCATGTTCTGGCTCTGCAAAGCAGCTGTAAAACACATGAAGCCGGGCAGCTCCATTATCAACACATCATCGATTCAGGCGTACAAACCTTCGCCAATCCTGCTGGATTATGCAACAACGAAGGCATCCATTAACACGTTCAGCAAAGCGCTGGCACAACAGGTGGGTAGCAAAGGGATACGTGTCAACGTTGTTGCACCGGGCCCGGTATGGACTCCGCTTCAGGTCGTGGGTGGACAGCCAGTCGAGAAGCTCGCTGATTTCGGCTCCAATACACCGCTTGGTCGAGCAGGACAACCTGCCGAGATGGCTCCGGCATTTGTGTTCCTGGCAAGCCAGGAATCCAGCTATGTGAGCGGTGAGACACTGAATGCAAATGGCGGTACGGTTAGTCCGTAAATAGTCTTAGGTAATCCGATCAAGAGGATACGGTCTCCATATTGGGGGCGGTATCCTCTTTTTTGTCGTTAAGATGAGAGAAATAAAATATTTTTATATATGAAAGCGTTCTTATATAAAACGGAAAAGGTACATGGTAATATATTCAAGAACATGATCTTCGCTCCCAGCTCTGAGAGTGCGTTGCTTATACAATGAATCTGTTCAGATCAATACACTATGCCTAGGAATCGAAGGAGGAATTCTGTAATGGCCAAGAATGTACTTAAACTAGGTGACCCTGTCATAAGCACGTACACATCATATGGGACATTAACATCCGTTATGCACGAAGATTTATGGCCATGGATTTTCAATAACTTTATACAAATCAGGTATGCACATGGATGGGGAATTTTTTCGTTTGATTCCCATCAGTTTCTGCTAAGTACCTGTCCGGGAATTTCCTTTTACAACCTGCCACAAGAAATTGTAATTAGCAAATGGGGAACATCACTTAAGCAAGTGATTACGGAAGCGATAGATATGGGGTATTATCTATATATTTATGCAGATAGATACTACATTGCGTGTACAGACTATTATCAAAAAGAACATCTCATGCATGAATTATTGGTGTACGGGTATGACCTGGATCAAAATTTGATATACATTGCTGATAATCTAGATGATGGTAAATTCATACAAACCGTATGTAGTCTGGATGAACTTGAGAAAGGCTACTGGACCATGTCTAATGAGTACAGTTTTTGGACAGAAGTGAGATTCCTCAAGCCAATTCAGAATATCAATTATGCAATTCATGTGGAGCAGATTATAACGGCGATGGAAAACTATCTTAACTCAAGCGAGACATATGACTTAGTGAGAGATCAGAAATACGATTTTGGAATGCAAGCCATCCAACGCATCTTTACCGACATTGAGCAGGCAGCCATAGTTGGAGAAGCATTGGATTCACGAGTCTTTCATCTTTTGTATGAACATAAGCTACTAATGGAGTTACGTTTATCTTATTTAATGGAGAAATTAATCATTGAGCCAGATGCAACTTTTATGGAATTAAGCACTATTCTGAAACAGGACTACTTTAAATTGAGAAATATAGTTCTGAAGTACAATATAACGCGTGATGCAAGTACACTAAATAAAGTAAGTGAGAGATTACAAGAGAATCTCATGAAAGAGAAAGCATTTATTTCTTCTTTTATTACCAGATTACAACAGGTTAAATCAATGGCTTGAAGTCATCTAATAATAGACAAAAAATCCCCTTTGCTTGTTGAATAAGCAAAGGGGATTGCTGTGTAACTAAGTTACTTCTGTTCTGGTTTCGGGTCCAGAATGGCATAACTGCCTAGCGTGGCTAATTGTGCTGTGTTCAGAAGCGCTTCATCCACTGCAGCGAGGGCTTCGCCGGCAGCTGTCATCAGCTCATCAGAGTCAACAGGTGAGGCGAAACGGAGAATGACCCGGTTCTCTCCTTTTTTAAGTTCACTCTCAGCCTTGGTTTTGTACTCATTAATGGACGCGACTTCGAGACCATTCTGTACATAATAATCATTGGCATCGCTATCGCCATTAAACATCGCGAGCTCGGAATCAAGCCAGTAATCTTGATCCGCTATCGTTTTCTGACTGGCAGCAGTCTCATCATTGGCATTGTACAGGAAATACGGGATGCCGGAGTTCGTCAGGTTGTTGGTGGCATCGACATGGAACCATTCGTTCCCGATTTTGACCTTGTTCCATGCATGTGGAACGCCGCTGGAAGCGCCTGTTACAACGATGCTTTCCAATCCCGAGAGATCGGAGAGCAATTTGTAAACGGAAGCATAGCTGGCACATACCCCAACACCTTTGACCAGAATACCGTATGTGGTAAACGAGTCATTGAACTGCGGATCGACATTTTTGAAGTTGTTCAGCTCCGCATTTTCCAGCGCTGCATCATCATACTTCGCGTTATCGTTCAGATAATCGTAGATGGCTTTTCGTTTCTCGTCTTCGTTCATGCCGTCTTTGATAATAGAAGCCACGACTTCGTTCGCTTTGGCAATAATCTCATCTTGCTTCTTCTGGATACCACTAGCGGATTCATTATAATGAATCGAAAGGGTAAGCGTACCATAGTTGTATTCAAAACCTTCCACACCAAGAATCAATGGATTCTGGTACATCACTTTCAGAACAACATCTGAGAGTGTCGTGAAATTTTGAGCTTCGGGGAAAGCTTTTAACGAAATTTTATCTTGTGCCGCAATCATATTTTTGGCTAAAACTTCTTCCAATGCGGTATCTGCATTGATCATTGCATCGCCTGTAGCAGGCTGAGGCACAGTTTCCTGATTACCTTGTTCTACATTTTGCTGTGTATTGGACTTCTGTTCATCTACCAGATTGTCTTCTTCAGCTTCAGGAGCTGGAGCCGGTGTTTCATTGGAAGTTTCTTCAGAAGCTATATCTGAAGAATTATCAGAAGTCTCATCGGAAGCCTCAGTAGATAGAGGATCAGTTGCATCTTCTGACGTTCCAGTATCGGTTGTAGACTCTGGAGTTGAAGTTTCCGAAGCCGGTGCTTCTTCTGTTTCCGTTGCAGACTCAGGTGCATCATGATTGTTGATGATCGTTGGCACGTCAGGTGCAGGGACGTAAGGTGTGTCATTCTTCGGTTCCACCAGTCCGTTGCTGGAATCGGCTACGGTTTGCTGAGAAAGTTTGTCCAAATCTGCTTGAGTTACATTCTCTACGCGTACGTAACTTTTCAGAGCTGTTCCTTTAATATGAAAAGGAATATTCGTTTCATTGAACTCTGAAATCTCTACGCTTTTGGTATCATAGACAATGGTTTCACGGGCTAGAGAGCCGTCATTGTACTCAACTGTTGCTTTCTGAGGAAGTACATCTATATTCTTTAATTTCTCCATATACAATTGTTCTTTCAAAGATGTTGGTAACTGGGAAGCAAGCGGAGCTGTAGGGACACCTCTGCTAAAATTGGATTCTTTGCCTCCACCGATTGCAGTGACGTAATATTCTCCTCGTATACCATGGTTCTGAGTGGTAGTTATCATTTCATTATAAGTGCCTAGTCCGCCTTTTCCGTCTTTCATAAAATCATTGAAAGACGTCTCTGTTGTTACCGCAATATCTAAAGGCAGACTATTACTGAAAGCGTCCTCTGCGCCAGTTAGAGGGACATTTGTATCGAAGTTGGTTAGGTCAGAACGTTTATAAATTTTATATTTTGTGGCACCTTCAACCTTGTCCCAGACCAACTTGAACCGTCTATCTTTGTCAATTTCGTATCTTAGGTTAGGTACGGGTAACTCCGATTTCACTGTAAACGGAATAATGATGGGCTGATCGAGTAGTGTTAGGTTTTCCGCATCTGGATCATAATTCAGACGAATGTAATAAATGGGGGCACCGCCCCAAGAACTTTGATCCTTGTTCATTATGGAATCTGAACTTAAAACGCCCCATCCAAGAGGCTTAATGGAAACACTATTGTCGTTTGTCTCTGGGATGGCATATACATCGCTTGCTTTAAGTGCTTTAATATCGGTATGTACACTAATAATGTCACTAGCTCGCAGGTTACTTTTACGTAAATCGGCTTTGAACTTGAACATAAATTCTTCATCCTGAGCTACGTTGTACATCGGCATGATCGCTTGTTCCGATTCGGAGCCGTATTTCTGCTTCAAACTTAAAATGGTAGAACCTTCTACTACTTCTGTAGGATTATTCTCGGACGGACTGCTTTCCTGCTCATTACTCTGGCATCCAGCCAGTAACAGGGTGAGCGCAAACATAACGAAAAATAGACGTTTCATGATACACCGCTTTCTTGTTTTTCTCAGTTGCTCTAATGGCTACGTTCTACACACCGAAAGATTATCAAACTTGGTTAAAACCCATAATCGAACCTCTTAACGGACAAACCTCCTATTAATTTCCTAATATCCTTTGCTATTTTATGGTCATATTGACGCATTGTCAAGGTGAGAGGGTAGGTTTTAAGTCCTGTAGAACAATAGAACAGTTGTAACTCCGTAGCGTGTGTTCCATGTTAAAATACAAGAGTTACTACATATTTATATATATAAGCGGAACAATTGAATAGACTGGAGGGGCTCAGATGACAGCAGAACAGATTGTCAGAACCTTTTTTGAAGAAGTCCGATCAGGCCGGAATCCTGATTATGCAAGCAGCTTGATGGCGGAACAAGTACTGGCTCATCAAGTGATATCTGAAGATGAGGTCACGGTCACCCGAACACCTTCCGATTATGCGGATCATGTGCGAGAGATGATTAAAGCATACGGGGAATTTTCACTCGAAATTCTAGAGTTGCTGACGCAAGGTGATAAAGTTTATGTGCGCTGGAGACAAACGGGTATCCATGTTGGCGAAGTGGACGGATATAGTCCAACCAATATCCCCGTGATTGAAATTGCCAGTGCAGTATACCGAGTGGAAAACGAACAAATTGCAGAGTATTGGATACAGATCGACAGGTTGGGCATCGAGAAACAATTGGAACGTAATCGGAGCTGAGTTTCTCAGCTCTTTTTTAGTTTTCAGTTCTTTGTAAGCGTTCCCGTGTTATAATGGACAAAGTTGTATACAAGTTACCTAAAACGTTTTCTGTCTTTTAACTCCATAATCTGAAAGTGAGGTTCAGTGATGATTAAAGCAACGGAAGATAATCAATATGTTGAACTGACAAGCCCGACAAGCTTACCGAAGGCATCCGGATTCCTTTGGAATGAAAAGATGATGATTCATGTGAATTGCCGGGGGTACGCGGTGGCCCAATTCATGCAGCCCGAACCTGCGAAATACTCGTACGCGCCCAACCTGGAAGCGAAGACGTTTATGCAACCGGAGCAGCCATACTATGCCCACCATCCGGGACGGTTTGTCTATATTAAAGATGAAGTAAGTGGCGAAATCTTTTCCGCCCCGTATGAACCGGTTCGCAAGCAGGCGGATAGCTATACGTTCGCTGCGGGTAAACACGATATTCACTGGAAAGTGATTCAGGACGACATTTGCATCGAGATGTCCCTGCGCCTGCCGAAGGAAGATGTCATGGAGCTATGGCGTGTGAAGGTAACTAATCTGTCTACGAGAAAACGCAAGCTTAGTATCTACCCGTATTTTACGGTTGGCTATATGTCCTGGATGAACCAATCCGGTTCATATGTGGAAGATTTGCAGGGCATTGTCTGCTCGGCGGTTACGCCGTATCAGAAATATCAGGATTATAGCAAAATCAAAAACTACAGCGACAAAACCTATCTGCTTGCAGATCACCAGCCGACCGCGTGGGAAGTGAATCATGAGAGCTTTGAAGGCGAAGGCGGACTTCATAATCCTTCCGCCCTTCAGTCGGAGACACTAGCTGGTGGAGATGCACGCTATGAGACACCGGTGGCTGTATTGCAATACAGAGTCGAATTGGAAGCAGGAGCGGAGCAGGCGTATCGATTCATCTTTGGTCCGGCTCATGATGAGACAGAGATTGAGGGCATTCGTCAGCATTATTTTGTGAAGCAGAATAAAGAAGGACAGGATGGGTTCACCGCAGCCGAGCAGGAGTATGCTGGTTATATTGCGGAAGGGCAAGGGAACATCCAGATTGAGACACCGGACAGCTGGCTAGATAATGTTGTAAATCACTGGTTACCTCGCCAGATGTACTATCATGGCAAAACCAATCGTCTGACAACCGATCCGCAGACGCGGAATTATTTGCAGGACAACATGGGCATGAGTTACATTCAGCCACAGATTGCGCGGGCTGCGTTCTTGACTGCTTTGTCTCAACAGCATATAAGCGGCGCGATGCCAGACGGCATTATTTTGCACCCGGACGCAGAACTGAAATATATTAACCAGGTTCCTCATACCGATCATTGTATCTGGCTCCCAGTCTGTATGAAGACTTATTTGGATGAAACGAATGACTATAGCATTTTGGAGGAACAGGTTCCTTTTACAGACAGTGAACAGAAGGTTTCGGTATTGGAACATATGAATCTTGCGATGCGCTGGTTGATCCATGAGCGGGATGCGCGTGGGTTGAACTATATCAATCAGGGTGACTGGTGTGATCCGATGAACATGGTGGGATACAAAGGCAAAGGCGTATCCGGCTGGCTGACCATTGCGACGGCATATGCATTTAATGTGTGGGCAGATATTGGTGAACAGGCAGGGCATGGCGAGGTTGCAGCGGAATTCCGTCAGGAAGCCAATCAGACCAATGCGGTAGCAAATGAGTATCTGTGGGATGGGGACTGGTATGCCCGCGGAATTACGGATGATAACGTTGTGTTCGGTGTGAGCAAAGACGTGGAAGGACGCATCTATATCAATCCTCAGAGCTGGGCACTTATGAGCGGTGCTGCGGATCAGGAGAAACAGGAGAAGTTAATCCGTGCTGTAGAGGAGCAATTGGAGACGCCATATGGTGTCGAGAAGCTCGCGCCGTCTTTCACAGCTATGCGGGAAGATGTAGGTCGAGTTACGCAGAAACATCCGGGAAGTGCAGAGAATGGTGCAGTGTACAATCACGCGGCGGCTTTCTATATTTACGCGTTGTACCTGGTGGGCGAGAAGGAGAAGGCGTATCGTTTGCTGCGTAAAATGATTCCGGGTCCTGATGGCGAGGATATTCTCCAGCGGGGTCAGCTACCCGTATTTATCCCGAATTATTATCGCGGAGCCTATCGTCAATTCCCACGTACAGCCGGGCGCTCCAGTCATCTGTTCAACACCGGCACGGTGCCTTGGGTGTATCGTTGTCTGATCGACGGACTGTTTGGTCTGCAAGGTCACATGCAAGGGCTTCAAGTTCGTCCGCAGTTGCCAGAAGATTGGAACGAGGCATCGGTTACGAGGTTGTTCCGCGGGGCTGAGCTGCAAGTAAACATGAAGAAGGATGCATCTGTCCAGACAATTGAGGTGCATGTCGACGGCCAACGGATTGAAGGCGACATCATCAAGAACATACAAGCCGGCGTGAAATATGAGGTGCTGGTGAAGCTGCCTTTGTAGAAAAGAGTACGGAGTACTGCTGAACGGTGTGAAGAGTTTTGGACAATCACGAAGTAAATTAAAAACTGCCTTTCCTTTATAGAAGGAGGGCAGTTTTTAATTTCAAGATGTTGTTTTGAATTAATTAGTTTGTCAGACTGAATATGATGAAAGAATCCACAAGCTAAGTTTGATTTGAAAACACTCTATTCTTTGACTCTGTACCAATAGCTATAAATCTCTGAATAACCCAGCTTGGCGTAAAGCTTCAAGGCAGGTACATTATTCGCAACGACTTGCAGGTAACTGGACGTAGCACCTTGTTTTTTTGCCCAATGCAATAGATGCAGGATCATCTGTTCAGCAAGTCCCTGATTCCGAAAGTTAGCGTCTGTTATGATGTCATATAATCCAATGTAGCCACGTTCGATGACACCAAACCCACAAGCGACGACTTGCCCATCGATCAACAGCGAGATGAAACCTACCTTTGTCCGGATATTCTCCAACATTAATTCCGTCGTTTCCCTTTGCAGATCATCCACCTGATTTAACCTGCAAAAATGATCCAGCCATGTTGTGGTCAACTGTTCGTCGATCTGTACAGATTGGTGCACAGGCTCTTTGATCTCTTCCAGACTCCGAGTCTGGATACGGGTCAGATCGACAACGCCATACCCTTTGTCTTGCAAAAGTTGGTCGAGATGATCCGGCTGAATAAACGGTGTGATTTTGAATATGGTACTTAACTGATTGGAGGCATAGATGCGCTCACATTCCTCAATCTTTTTATGCACATCCAGAGTGGAGTCGTAGATAGGTTGAACGGAGTTGGCACGTTTGGTATATCCTTTGGCAAAACGCAGTACCCAGCCGTCATATAATAAGGTGGACAAGGGTTGCCAGTGGTTAAGCGATAGTTCTTCAATGGTTTTATGTTCTGAATCTATGGTATGCGTCATATCCAACCTCCGATTTTATGATTAAATAATAATACATAATAATGTATAAAAATACAATGCAAACATAAATATTGCCGAACAGTATGCATTATGGTCGGAGATGGTATACAATTTGATTTGGTTGAATGAATAACTTCAGAAGCGGAGCGCGTTATGTTAACTATAGAATTAAATAATCACAGCATTAACTGTCATATCCAATACGGCAAACGCAAAAAAGTGTCCATCACGATGGACTTGCCTTATATGGTAACAATCAAAGCACCCAATGGTACCAGTGAAGACATGATCCGGCAACTTGTAGAGCAGCACGGGGATGTAATTTTGAAGAAATCCGCACTGATGCAGCGGGCGCTCGAAGGTCCTCAAGCCAAGGAATACGAAGATGAGGGCAAGGGGAAGTTTCTGCTTTTTGGCAAAGAGCATGCACTGCATGACTTAATCCCTGTAGAGGGTCTGACAGAAGAAGAGCTGCGAGCGAATTTGAAGAAGTTTTATTTTGCCGAGTGTAAACGTATGATTGGGGAGCGCATCGGTCGCTATCAGCAGGAGTTGAAGGTGAAGCCGAAGTCAGTAGAGATCGTAGATTCTCCCACCAAGTGGGGCAGTTGTAGCTGGGACAAAAAACTTACGTTCAATTATCGTCTGGCGATGGCGCCACTGGAAGTGATGGATTATGTCATCATTCATGAACTGTGCCATATTCACCACATGAATCACGATCGCTCTTTCTGGCGGCGGATCGGTAGCATCATGCCGGATTACAAAACAAAAGAAGATTACCTGATGCGAAATGGTCGGGCTATGACACTATAATTCCAGACCCAAGTTTGTACTTGATACGATAGATCCCTCCATTATAATTCGTAAAATCCGCGATGGTCCCACTGTTTGCAGTGAGCGGCTTCGCGGATTTTTTGTTATGTCTGGATCAGGAGTGGGTTACTTGAACGCCGTATTGTGTGAAAAAATGAGTAACCGCATCCATGTCCATTCGATCATCAAACAGATGCTCAGGATAATAGACGCCTGGAGCCATAGGCTCATCCGTTGGCATCATCAGTATTTTCTCGGCTTGCACCGCAGCGCCGAGTGCAGTCATGTGGGTCTGACCAAGTGGGTCAGAGACCGTCATCGTTCGTTCAACCTGGTTACCTTTCGCATCCAATCCTTTCAATTGAATGACCAGATGATGTGCACTCCCAGTTCCTGGATTATAGAGCAACTTTCGCCGGAATGGCTTGAAACGTTCACCGCTGATCATCTTCCATACTCCAGTTTTAACCAGTCCCGTGAGTGCATAGGTAGATACTTTACTATCGAATGCAATGCGGAAGCTGGTTGAATCAATATGGCTGGTATGAGGCAAAGTGACGTGATCGGGTGTGTCCAGTCTGTAACATGGGGTCGTATACCCGTTCGGGAAATGAACCTTAATCGGATCTGTCATGGGGTAGACGAGTCGGTTCGTGTTGGATTCGGTGACCTGAAAAGGAATACTCATCCGGTCCATGAAGGCTGCCGAATCAGGGCCGGCCTTATCCCGCAGCGACCATAGGGCATGAATGTTTACTTCGACATGTTGCAGAGAGTTAGAAAGTATCATGGCAAAGAGTGACGCCGTTCCTGCCATCCATCCAGAGGACAGCACTACCGGAGCATGAAGCTCTTCCTGCTCTACTGTACGGATCGCTTGATTGAACACCTCAGTCCAGCGTGTTACATCGATAAGTGGAATTTTTCTCCGCACTGCCGATACCAGTAGCCGATCATCCAGATCGTTCACTGCATTAATGATTAACGATATATTCTCTCCTGCGTGAATCAGTGGATCGTCTGCATTGGTATCAACAACAACCGTTTGGACACGATTGGATGGAAAAGGTGCTGCTTTACCTGCAGAACGGCCTCCCAGTACCAATTCCAGATCAGGATGCCTGTCATGCAAAATGCGGGCAAGCTGTGCACCTACAGCACCATAGCCTCCAGCAATAAGAACTCTTTTTCTATTCATTCGATAAACCTCCGTTGATATGTTTATGTACTTATATGTTTAAACTATTGAACATATAGAGGTGAAGAAAAGGAATGCATTACACCAGCGCGGTATGCGCTAGCTCTGACATTCCACTTCCACGAGATGAACGAGCTGTTTGATTAATTCGATCGCATCGTTGAACTCCAGCTTGTAATACATCTCCGTACCTTTTTTCTGAACCGATAACAGCCCGGATTGACGCAATATTTTCAAGTGATGAGAGACCGTAGGGCGTGACATGGGGACATGCTCTGCAATCTGCGATACGTTCATGCTCTCTTGATCAATGAGCAGCGATATGATTCGCTGGCGAACGGGATCTCCCAAACCTTGAAGATAAGGACTTAGATTTTCGAAAATATCAATAACTTTTTGGTTACCTATCGACTCGTTCATGGCTCACTCCGTTATAATGTTTAATTGTTTAAACGTATTATAAGGCTTAGTTCACTTAAAAATCAAATTTAACATTCCAAGTTGCAGGAAATTAGCTGTTCCGCTTGTCCATTTGAAGTACAATATAAGCAAATATGCCCGTACCACGGATCCATTGATGTATCCGTGGTGGAAGGAGTCCAAGATGGCTGAGAGTAACCATTATTCGGTGCTGGTAGATGAATATATCTCAGAGTTTGCACCCGATGTACAGGTGAGATTACAGGCGTTAAGACAGATTATTCGTGAAGCGGCTCCGAACGCCGAAGAGAAGATCAGTTACCAGATGCCTACGTATGCACAGCATGGGAATTTGGTTCATTTTGCCGCTTACCAGCATCATATTGGGTTTTACCCTGCTCCCAGGGGAATTCAAGCTTTCCAGGAGGAACTCTCCAAATATAAAGGGGGAAAGGGATCTGTCCAGTTTCCGCTCGACCAGCCATTGCCGGAGGATCTGATCCGCCGGATTGTGGAGTATCGTGTGAAAGAAAATGTGGAGATCGCCTTGGAAAAGAAACGCAAAAAGGGAGCACCGAAGTAATTAAAGCTCCTATCACAAAAGCTCATATCATAAACTATAAAAAAACAGTCGGATGCCTATGCATTCCGACTGTTTTTGTTTTTAGATTCTAGGTTTTACTCTGGTCGTACTTCATTTTACTTTAGTTTATTCCTATGCTCTTGCTTCCCTTCTATTCAAAGTAATACGTAACGTCTGAATTACTTGCTGTAGGAATCAGATACATAAAGCTTGGGTCCACTTGCAAGTAGATGGTCAGGTCGGAAACACCCAGATTAGGGACAGTCAGACTGAATCGACCGTTAGCGTCCAGCTTCACTGTTTCGGTGCGAATATGTTTTTCGTCAGGTGAAGGACCGTGGATCTGGAATGAGAATGTTTTGCCTGCATAAGCCGTGAGTGTTCCCCGTACTTTCAGCGTACGATCCGCTGTATATTCGAAATGCATTAGATGGTTATCCAGGTAATCCTCGTTCCCCGTATCCGGGTCCTGGGGCTCTGTTCCAGGGTCTTGTGGTTCTGTCCCAGGATTCTGTGGATCGGTTACAGGCTCTTGTGAAGGATTGCTAACCGAGAAGAAACGTGTCTGATATGAAATTTCTGCTTTGGACCCGTCTTTCTTTTTCAAACCGGTAATGCGAACGTTGAACGTGTCGCCTGCCTTCAAGGATTTCAAATTATCTGGGCGGAAAATAACAGCATAGTTATACCCATAACCATCGGAATTTACATTGAAATAGGCCTTTGCAGGATCACTGCTAACCGGGGTTTTTGCTCCCAGTACCCAAGTTTTCTGATCCGATGAACGCACGATCTCCACCTGTACCTCCGAATTGGAAGGCTTCGCGAAGACGTCCGGATTCAACTGTGCAGACCAGGCTTGTGACACATTGAATGCTTCAATCGGGAATGCCCCTTTATTCGGATACAAGTTGTAATTGTAATTGAGTTTTCCTGAACGGCTCGTATCCATAACTTGCATGGTGCTGAAGTGGCTCGCATAGTTTTTGTTGTCCCGGGATGCAATTCCGAATCCGACCTTTTTCAGTTGAGGACTCAAAATCCAGCGGCGATGGCCGAGTGCAGCAATGTTGCTTGCATCCGAATCATCCATATAAGCTTCAACACTTTGGACTGCAAGGTTTCCTTGAGCACCATAGGAAGCGTACAGGTTGGAGCTTGAAGCCGATTTGGCTCCCAGATCAAAAAAGTCTTTTGGCATATCTGCAGGACGGACTGGGAAATGAGTCAATTCTCCGGTAGAAACAACGACTGCTCCATGCTGGGCTTGACGATTAAGCGCAGGATCCAGAACGAGATCTCCATCCAAACCGGAGAGATACCGATAGAAGTTGGCTGCACCTAGAGCCTGCTCTAATGTGGTGTTACTTACTACACCAGCGACGTAAGGTGCTTTGGTCGAGGGTTTCTGAGTGAACGTTGCAGTTTGGTTCTTGCCACTCATCCATTGTGTCCATTTCTGGCTGATTTCTTGTTCACTTCGCTCAGGCAGCAGACTGTCGACAGGGGCCGCAGCGATCTGCTGAGTTCCGAGCAGCATAAACAATAGACCTGCCAGAGGAAGAGAGAGTAACGAGCGGATGTACCTTTTTTGAATAAACATGTTCTAATCTCCTTCTAGTAAAAAAATATTATTATGTATTCGATGTATTTTATCGACATTAAAGGTATAATTCGTTAGTTTTATGAATGCAATTGTTTATTCGAATTCAGCGATTTTTCAGCCAGAGCCATTATAATACTCACGGAATCCTGTAATCGAAAAGGAGTTTTTGCATGTCTAAGGTGCTGCATAAGTCGTTTTATCTCATTTTGCTCGTGTTTGTTGTGGTGTTTATTGCTTCGTCCTTGTTGGTTCGGGCACAGTACAACTACGCCTTGTATGGGGACAATCCCATTTTGGGCATGCAGCAGTGGAGTATTTTTCTCCCGGTCATTCTTTTGCTTCTTGGTTCAGGTGTCGGGTTATATGCTCTATGTCTGAAGCTGAACAAATACAGTCCGAAGGTTGTCATTCCGATTGTGCTGCTAAGTTCTTTGGCCATTCAGATCATCATCATTTTTGTATTTCCGAGAGTACCCACCGATGATTCACAGACCGTTCTCTCACTCGCCATGAACATGCTGTATGACCAAGACTACTCGTCGTTTGAACCGGGTGGTTATCTGCAGATGTTCCCGTTTAACTACTCGATCGTGTTGTACCTGAAGACATTGCTGTACCTGTTCCCGGACAACTATCTGGTCATCAAACTATTTAATATTTTGTTTTCAACGTTAACAACGTTCATGATTTATCTTATCTACAAACAAGTGAATGACAGATCTACGGAGCGTGATTACGGTGTGTTGATCTTTGCAGCCACGTACCTACCGTCCTTGTTCCTGAACAACCTGATCTATAACGATGTGATTGCCACAGCATTTCTGACATCTTGTATATACTTTGTTATTCGTTTTGTACGTGAAAAGTCTTGGAAAACAATCGTCATTGCCGCCGTTTTTCTCGCAATGGGCAATTACTTCCGAAGCATTGGCGTGATCGTGCTAATCGCTGCCATCATAACTATCCTGCTGAATATGTGGAGCATCGGAATGAAGAAAGTTGTCATTTCCATCGGTGTGCTGGCTATGTTGTTTAATGTACCAACCTGGACTCAGAATGCGGTTCTTCAATCCTCCGGTGTTGTGAGCGAATCTGTCGGAGAGAATGCTGCACCGGTCTATATGTGGCTGAATATGGGCATTAATCTGGAGCGTTTTGGCTTCTGGGACAATATGGAGAGTTATCAGATCTATCAGAGGCAGGCCAACTACAATAAGGCTGAGAGCGCAGCATTGTTCAAACAAGAGATCGGCAACAAGCTGTCTGAAGCAAGTGCAAGTGACTTGGTGCAGATGTATTACAAAAAGATTATATGGACCTGGACCGAAGGAACGTACCAGATGGACCGCTACGGAATCGGCAATGAAAGTTCCATGGGTGCCGGAAGAGGAAGGGGAGGCGGAATCGCAAGCTCCTACAGTTACACCAATGCGATAACAGAACTGTTACAAGGGGATTCGGTTTATCGGACAGGTTTGCTCTGGATTGTATATGTGATGAATTTCTTGATGTACTGTTTTATTTCCATCCGGTTGGTTGGTGGAATTCGTCGTAAACGGTATGATGAAGTCTCCTTAATCCTGGTCATTCTCGGATTCATCGGATTTTATATTCTGTGGGAGATTAAGTCCAGATACATCTACCCTGTATATCCGTTGTTGGTTGTGCTGTCCTATATGGGTTTCAAAGATACGTATGACTTCATATTCCATCGTAAAGGTACCTTGGAGAGATATTCCCTGAGAAAAAGGTGATCATATGCGAAAAAATAAATATTTTACATCGGTTACGCTACTCCTACTGCTGGGATGTTGGGTTATGCTAACGGCTTGCGATGTGATAACCGCTCAGAATATTACCAAGACCAGTTCTGCGCAAGGCATGAACGGTGGCGGTATGCCGAATGGTGGTGGCCTGGGAATGAATGGAGGAACACCGAGAGGTGGAAGAGGCACCGCGGGCATGAATGATCGATCAGGCAGTCCTGGCATGACGCAGGGGATGATGAATGCCAACATTACTGGTAGAGTCATCTCCGTGAATGGAAACACAGTTACGCTGGCGTTACTTGAGGTGCAGGACAACTCATCCCCAAGCATGGAGTGGAAGGATACCGGAATGGAAATGAAGTTGAATATAGGTGATGATGTTGTTATCACTGAAGGCATGGGGACGCCGGGTTCGGGCAATTCCAGCCCACGTGCGAATTCGTCCATTCAAGTGTCTGATCTCCAAAAAGAAAACATCGTGATGGTGTGGTATAAGGACAACACCGAGACGGTGGAAAAGGTGATGGTTGTCCAGTAAAAAATGATGGGATTATCGTCATTTTGTAATTGCTTACATTTGGCTTATCGGCTATTATGGTAACAACTGGTTTTTTGAAGGGAGTGAGCGTCATGAAACGACGGTCTAAGATGGTATGTTCTATTACTACAATGAAGGTAAGCATAAACTGAATAATTCCGGCAGATCATTCAGATACAGTGTGGACACATCCAGCTTCCCAGTCGATCTGAGATCTGCCGATCTATAGGGATATAACTGCTCAATTTTTCTGGCGTATGCGAGGTTTATTTGCTTGTGCAAATTTCTCATACACTCAGAATTTTTAAAAGCCGCAGGCATAGCCTGCGGCTTTTTGCGCGCAAAAATAGGCATTCGGTGGTTACAAGCAATGCACATAAAACGATCAAAAAGGAGAAATGTCCATGTTAAAATTAAAATATTTATTCCAAAATAAAGACCTTGCCGAGATGATTCTAAAGAATTGGAGTTATGATCCCGAGTCGCTGGACATGTTTCAGTATTATCGCATATCCTCCAATGCCGTGTATCCGTTCAGAGATCAGGGGGAAGTGAGATTGCTTCGATTTGCCCCGGTTGAGGAAAAAAATCAAATCAACCTTCGCGCGGAATTGGATTTCCTCCGTTATCTTCGAACGAATCAGTATGGAGCCATGGAGGCTGTACCTTCTCATTCAGGGACAGAACTTGTAGAGGCTCACACCCCATGGGGAACGTACTATGCTTCCGTATTCAAGCGAGTACCCGGATCGCAGTTAGGAAGTATTGATTTGAATAACACCATCCTGTACAGCTATGGTCAGGCATTGGGCGAGCTGCATCATCTATCGCGCGCATTCATGCCTGAGCAGAAGGAGAAACGCTGGAACTATACGGATGTTTTGGATTGGATGCAGGAGATCCTGAAGGGTTTTCCTGGTGAAACGGCTGCTTTGAATGAGGTGGAGTTTCTTCGAACGTATTTTGCGACTTGGCCGATGACCCAGCAAAATTTCGGTCTCATCCACTACGATTTTGAACTGGACAATGTCTTCTATGACGAAGGTAGCCAGTCTTGTTATGCCATTGATTTTGATGACTCGATGTATCACTGGTACGCAATGGACGTGGAACAGAGTCTGGATAGTCTACGTGAGGAGATCGAGCCTGAACAATGGGAGCAGAAGAATCAATTGTTCCTGAACGGGTATTGGTCCAAGGTGGCAGAACGTTATGATCTGGAGAGTATGTTCCCCGCTTGTCGTCGTTTTGCCAATTTGTACGGTTATGTGCGTATGCTTCGATCTGTTACAGAGCAGTGGTCACATGAGCCGGAGTGGATGAGCGGACTAAGAGCGAGGTTAGCGAGGATAATGACAGAAAAGGCAGAGCAATTCGGTCATCCGATTTAATTTCTACACGTAAAAAGTTATATCCACCAATACACTGAACATTGAACGTATGTCATGTCTCATATCAAAATCAGTCCTCATAACAAACAAACCAGCTGGGAATTCAATGTTGAATTCCTAAGCTGGTTTTTACATGTTACTCGGTATAATCACTTATCGCAGTTCGCCCCGCCTCTACACTGATCCAGTAGGAATAATCTTCGCGCACGTCCACATAGAGGTTAAGTTCCTTTGCATCAAGGTTACTTAGCGTTAGTTTGAAATTGCCATAGGCATCTGTTGTAACCTGTTGCGTCTGGATGTGCTCTACAGCAGGCGAAGGACCATGGATTTTGATCGGCATCGTCTGGTTGGCATACGCCGGGAACGTACCTTGAAGGACCAGCGTGTGATCTGCAGAATATACAGCTTTCATGGTCTGATCCGGTAGTCCGCCGTTCTTTTCATTCTCGGTAGCTTCAGTGGCATTCTTCGGTCTGCTCCATAGTTCGAAGCCTTTTTCCTTCAGGTTCTGGAGAAAAACAACGGCTTCTGCCCGGGTCAAGGATTCATTTCCTGCATAACCTTGCACCGTAGCAGCGGTTTTGCCTGAAGAGTATCCCATGTTCAGCAGATACCGGATGGCATCTTCATCCTGGGTATAATTTTTACCGCCAAGCCCCGCCACGATTACGGCTACTTCTGTTCGGTTCAAGGCATGATTGCGCAGCTTTGGATTCTGTTTGCTGGCATCCAGATTCAGATTCAACGCGGAAGCATAGGTATAATAACGATCACTCCAGATGTTTCCTTTGACAGCTTGTCCCTCCGCAGCATCGATACTCTGAATCACATGGGAATTCGCATACAGCTTGAATACCATAGAGAGGAATTCGGCCTCACTCACCCGATTGTTGGGTTTGAACGTTCCATCCTCGTATCCACTGACCATCTCCTGTTGAACGGCCCATTGAATGGCATCTTTCGCCCAATGTGTGCGGATATCAGTTAATTGGGGAATTCCCGTTACCGTAACAGAGACAACCACTTCTTTCCCTTCAAAACGAATCCGAATTTCGGCTTTACCAGCCTGCAGTCCAATGATTTTTCCATCCTTGATGGCAATGCGATCTGACGTCGTAGTGAAGGAAACGTTAGACTGGGGAACATAGGATGTTCCGTTATCATTCACGGCAATGATCGAAGGTAGATCAATCTGTTCTCCTGCTCGGACTTTCAGGTTTGGTTGTCCTGGCGTTATACGGGTAAGTGTTGTATCTTGAACACCGTCCACATGGAAGAAACGTGTGGAGTATGAGATCTCCGCTGCTGTACCATTTTTCTTTTGCAGACCTGTAATTCGAATGTCGAACGTATCGCCGTTCTTTAACAATTGCACATCGTCCGGACGGAAGATGATGGCGTAGCCATATCCATATCCACCTGTCTCTACATTGAAATAGGCTTGATTAAACCATTGTTTATCTGCAGGGTCCACGTTGTAATAACCGGTTGGAAAGCCACTGTTCTGATTGTTGGCATTAAAGGTCCACGTACGTTGATCGGAAGTCCGAGTCATCTCGACCTGTACCTCAGATAGTGATGGTTTCGCGAATACATCTGTATTCAGTTGAACAGACCAGGCCTGTGTACTGCCAAAGGCTTCGATTGGAAATGCACCCTGATTCGGGAACAGGCTGTAGTTGAACGAAGTTCCCCCAGTTCTGCTTTTATCAAATACCTGCATGGCACTATAGTACTGATCATATGTCTTGCCTGCTTCACTACGAGTGGCGAGTCCAAATCCGATTCGTTGCAGTTGTGGACTCAAAATCCAGCGCCGATGACCGAGTCGATCAATATTGGAGGCGTCTGAATCATTCATGTAGGCCTGTATGCTTTTTGTCAGGACGTTATTCTTGGCACTGCTGGTAACGTACAGATTGGAGCTGCTGGCAGACTTTGAACCGGTGTCAAAGAAATCCTTTGGCATATCTCCTGGCTGCTCTGGATAATGGGACAGGTATCCACCCGTGGAGACCACAACAGCCCCATGTTGGGCTTGACGATTCAAGGTAGGATCAAGGACAAGATCGCCCTGTAGCCCCGTGATAAAACGATAAAAGTTGGCTGCGTTCAGCCCTTGTTCCAGATAGGCGTCACTTACCACACCAGCAGAGTAGGGAGCACTTGTCGAAGGTGTCTCTGTATACAGGGGAGATGTATCATTGCCATTCATCCACTGATTCCACTTTTGGACAATCTCCTGCTGACTTCGCTCAGGTAACAAACTGTCGACCTGTTCCGCATATGCCGCTTGAGCACCCCATATCATAAACAGCAAACCTGCCAAGGGCAGAGTGAACAGTGAATGTATTTTATTTTTCCGGTAAACCATGTTTCCAACCCCTTTCATATCTGAACGTACGAAGAACATATGCATGTTCAGCATTATGGTATATTCATCGACATTACAGCTGGTTTTGCTTAGAGCCAGGCATGAGTAGCATAAGGCCGAGCGTGTGAAGGAGGATGTTTAAATTAGGGAGTTGGTGGTTCATTTGTTAAAAAAAGAGCACAGGCCACCCCGCTGATTCAGGACAGCTTATGCTCTTTCTACATATGTATCTACTTTTTAGTCGAGACTCAGGTCGAAATCAGGCTCACACATATAATCTAATGGGTACAGATCATCTCGTGCCGAGATTAATGCACGGAAATGCAGATCCCTGATACCATGCTCAGTTGCACTTTCATCTGATCGATTGGAGACAAGTTCAGCTACCACAAATACGTCTTCTGCGAGGTTACATTTAAAAAGAACATTTTTCGGATGAATGACTTCCTCCAGGTAACTGTACGTCATCACTTGAAATGTTTGTCCGCGCCAGTTTGTCTTGATCACTTTATAGGACTGTGTGCGAACCAGATCCAGATAACGTTCCAGCTGGAACGTATGCTCAAATTGCGTAATATAACCTTTTTTGTCCACATCAATCGTAAACTCCACATCATAGCTCACATGCATTTCATCTTTATAAGTTCCGTTCATAACCTTCATGTTGTCAAAGTGTAATCCGAATTCCGGATCTTCTACATAGGGAATGGTAATGAGTTCGGGGTCAACATAATCTGTGATCTTGCTGTTCATGGATGGTGCGCTGTAATACTTCGATGGCTGAAGATAAATCGATCCAATCATGCTTCCTGGGAAACCGGGGCTGCAAGTTATTCGCATAGTCATCTCCTTAGTTGTTGGTCAGTATTTAGACGAACGAGTAGGGAGAAAGTTGCACCAGAATAAGGAAATGAAGGACAGGAAGAACCCAGTATGTCTATCTCCCAAAACATCGAGCAGGAACGAATGGTAGGTAAGTATTCTTTTAAGTCATGAATCGCATGTCTACTTCTGTTCCTGCTACTTTCATATGAACAGGAGTACTGGCACTATTTCCAATCTACTTACTCTTTTGATACAGTATCTGTAGGACATATCGGAGGTATATATTATGTATGGAACAATGTTTTCATGAATGGGTCATGGAGAACCGTGCCCCATATCGCTCTCGAGAGGAGTCCATCTAATGAATGTGAATGAACATGTGATCGAACAACAGTCTCTTACCTTTGTAGGCATCAAACGAACGTTCTCTTGTGTGGATGGTGATAATTTAAGAGAGATTCCTAAGATGTGGCAGGATGCTTTGGCAGATGGAATTGAGGAACGTTTAAACGGGTTCAACAACGGAGCCATTCCCGGTTTGGTAGGCATCTGTGTAGATCAGAGAGAGATGAAGGACAATCAAATGGAGTATTGGATTGCTACCTCTCACTCAGGTGAAGTGCCTGAAGGTTTGGTGTCCATCGAACTTCCCGCGTCCCATTGGGTTGTATTTGAAGCGGATGAATTAGAGCCGGAGGCGATACAACGGTTGTGGCACCATATTATGACAGAGTGGTTTCCTTCCACTTCATATCAGCATACAGGTATTCCAGAACTTGAAGTGTACAGAGGTCATGGTGCACCTCCCCAAGTCTGGATACCCGTCAAATTGAAATAGGAGGGCTACGATGTTATCGAATAAAGTGATTGATCATTGCCAGGAGCAAGGCTGGTGGCATGAAGATGTTCCAGCAGCATATGAAGAAGCATTGCAAAAGCTGGAGATTGATCTTCAGTCGGATTTCGCACAATTTTATTTACATGCAGAGGATGGACCGACTTTTTACAGCAGGCATCAGGAGTTGTATCAGATCTGCTGGTTTATGGAGAACACCGTATATATGGAAGACATGAATGTAGCACAGCTTACACTGGGACTTCCCGAGGCGTATATTCCACTGGACAGTTTTGAAGGTGAAGGTGGATTTTTCTACAACCGTCAGACGGGAGAAGTGGTGCTGGTGGAACTGGGCGAATCGATTGAACGGTTTCTTAATGGTGAGAGTGAGCCGCAGTGGGCTGATTTCAATGCTTTTCTGGAGTGGTATTTCGTTCTGGAGGAGGAGACGGTGCAATGAAAGATCTGACACCGGAACATGCCGAACTGGAGCGACAAATTGTAGAAACGGTAGAAGCAGGTAATGTGCTGGATGAGACGCAGCAACATGAACAAGCACTTATCTATTATGATCAAGCATGGGGTATGTTGCCCGAGCCGAAGATGGAATGGGAGATTGCAAGCTGGATCGCGTCCTGTCATGCGAATGCACATATCGATCTGAAGCAGTATGAACTGGCGAAGCCGTGGGCTGAGATATCGTTAAGTACGCGGAGTTCGGATAGAAATACGAGTCCGTTGATCGATCTCGGCATGATCTGCATGAGACTTGTACAGCATGACGAGGCGTATTCGTATTTGCATCAGGCGTATGAGTTCGGCAAAGAGCGGGCATTCCAGGGAAGCCCAAGGGACGTGTTGAACTATTATAAGAAAGAGCGCGCCAAGCGTACCTAGAGTGATTCCGACCATACCATGAAACAAAAAGGGTACCCCGGTTTGGCCAAACATGACCACAGGAGTACCCTTTCGAGTTGAATATTCGTTTATTACTTATTACAGGATGTTCCACTTCATCTAATCCGAAATGTTACGCGTATAGTATTCAATAATATCCTTACGACGGATAATACCGAGGAAGACACGATCGACATCCACCACGGGCACAAAATTTTGGTCTGCTGCAAGTGTCAGCATATCCTCCATTTCAGCCTCAATGAATACACATTCATTATATACCCGATTGTTAATCTCATGGACTTGAACCTGATCCATCGTATCAAAAGTCAATCCGGGTGTATTTCGCATTTTCCATAACAAATCGCCTTCGGACAGGGTAGCAACATATTTTCCATCCTGGTCAATCACGGGAATGGCGGTGTAGTGGTGCGATTCCAATTGCTCAATAGCATCTTTCATGGAAGCGGTAGACTTGATATAGGCCACTTCGGCTTTGGGGAGTAAAAAATAGCTGATTTCCATCATCGGGCTCCTTTTCAGCCTTTTGCATAGCAAAAAAGCTTTAGTATGTAATCTCACTATCCTTATTTAAACATATTATGTGAGCTTTCGGCTATTTTTAATGATAAATTCGTCAGATTTGTTTCATTGTTTAAATGGCGCTGGAAATCTATAGTGTATATTAGAGGTGATGTAACCATGAAATCCAAACGTAAATTAATGTACGGACTGCTGCCCATCTTGTTTGCAGGTGGAATCGGAATGTATCTATACATGCAGAATAACAAAGAAGCAGAGGCCAAGCCCCAGACTACCGTGAATCAATACATAGAGCATCTGCAAAAAAAAGAATTTGACCAGTTGTACACCTTGATGACACCTGCTTCGCTGCAAGAGTCGGGCATGAACAAGGAACAATTTGTTGAGAAATACAATGCGATCTATTCGGGTATGGAAGTATCCACCGTCAAGGCGGAGGTTAAACCTGTGGAGGTTGCCGAAACGGCTTCCGATGGCAGTAAGACCGATGCAGAGAAACAAAACCCGGATACCTATGAGGTGGATTACAACCTGCAACTGACAACTTTTTTGGGTGAAGTCAGTGAGACGCATACATTAAAACTGGTCCGGCAGGAGCTTGAGGACGGGGGCAAAAACTGGCAAATTAACTGGCAGCCTTCACTGATCCTGAATGACATGGTTAAGGGCAGTAAGGTACGAGTGAGGACACTGTTTCCGGATCGTGGAGACATTGTGGATCGTGATGGTTTGCCGCTCGCTACCAAGGGCACGATGAATGAATGGGGCATTGTACCTGAGAAACTTGGGGATAACCCGGACCAGATGATTGCTCGAATCGCGAGCCATTATCAGGTTTCGGAAGATGCCATTCACAAGGCGCTTGCGCAGACATGGGTGAAGCCGGAGTATTTTGTCCCGATTGGTTCAACGGAGGAGTTTGACGTGCCAGAATCTTTAAGCGGGGTTACGATGCAAAGCAAGGAAATCCGCTATTATCCACTCGGCGAGGCGGCTGCGCACCTGATTGGTTACGTGCGCAAAGCCACCAAGGAAGATCTGGATAAGGATACGGAAGGGTATTATCGCGCAGAGGATTGGATCGGTAAAGCGGGTTTGGAGCAGTCCATGGAGAAGCAGCTGCGTGGTGAACGTGGTGGTCTGATCGAAATCACCGATGAATCCGGTAACTCCCGTTCTGAGCTTATTAGCAAGGATGCTGTAGATGGACAGAATGTTCAGTTGACGATTAGTTCCAAACAGCAAAAGAAATTGTATCAGACTTTATCCAGCGGTGGAGACGCCGGTGCAATGGTTCTAATGAATCCGACGGACGGCAACCTGCTGGCGTTAGTCAGTGCGCCTTCCTATAACCCGAACAAGATGGTTACAGGACTTACTCAGGCAGAGTGGGATGCTTATTCGGCGAATGAGAAGCTTCCTTTTATCAACAGAGTCACTACCCGATACGCACCAGGATCAACCTTCAAAGCGATTACAGCCGCAGCGGGGCTGATGGAGAAGGTGACCAGAGCGGACAAAACCCATGATATCTCTGGCTTGCAATGGCGTAAAGACGATAGCTGGGGCGGTTATTATGTTAAGCGTGTGAAGAGTTTATCCCCGGTTAACATGGTCGATGCTCTGGTGTATTCGGACAATATTTACTTTGCGATGGAAGCGATCGAGATGGGCAGCGCCAAGTTTATTGATGGGATCCAGAAGTTTGGTTTTGGCGATAACTTTGGACTGGATGAACTGTATCTGAAGCCAAGCCAATATGCCAACGAAGCACATCTGGATCTGTCGTCTGAGGTGTTACTCGCTGATACGTCCTACGGGCAAGGGGAGATGTTAATGTCCCCGATTCATCTGGCATCGTCATTTACACCTTTTATTAATGAAGGGAAGCTGGTGAAACCTGTTCTGATCGAGGGAAAAGAAAGCACTGACCCTGAGGTAATTATTACTCCGGAAGCCGCAAATACGGTTAAGGATGCTTTGGGAGAAGTTGTTTCCCGTCAGGGAGGCACCGCCCATACCTTGAATTCAATACCTGGTGGACTCGCGGGCAAGACGGGAACAGCGGAACTGAAAGCGAAGAAGGGAGAGAAGGGGCAGGAAAACGGATTTTTCGTAGTGTTTGATACCGATTCTCCGACCTTCCTGTTATCAGCTGTAATTGAAGAGGTGAACGGCCGAGGTGGAAGCCACTATGTCGTGGATAAATTAAAGCCTTTTTTGGAAAAGTTGAAGATTACGCAGTAACTCCGATTTAATATATAGCCTCGCAAGCATAATAAAAAGACCCGGTCACCATGTTATAGTTCTCACATGTGACCGGGTCTTTTTTGTTTCATTTTATTCAATATGGGATCATTTATTTCCTTGCAGTGATCATGAAGCGTGCCGAGTTGGTACGAATGCCCTTCTCGTCGTGATGTTCATTCACAAACTGCTGGAATCGCTCAAAGTCAGTGTCTACCTTCCCGAAATCAGGAATGATGGGTGCATGGGTTAGGAGAAACATCAAATCTTCGGGTGTAGCGTAATGCTCCACCACATTATATTCACGGACCTGAATGTCATGGAAACCTGCTATTTGAAGTTCATGCTTGTATCGTTCCATCAATGTGCCAGGTTGAATGCCAAGGCTCTGTCCACGGCCAAAAGCTTTTGAAATGTTGGATTTATCATGTTCGCTAACCTGCTGGGTTAGAAATATCCCACCCTGAGCAAGAACCCTAAATACTTCTGAAGCAGAGAACCCAGAGTGTCTGGAAGATACCACATTAAAGAAGCAATCTGGAAAATCCAGTTTTTCTGCGTCCATATGAAAAAAGCGTACATTGGAATGACCGCCCATAGCCTGAAGATTATGCTGTGCGGTCTCAATCATTCCTTGAGCGAGATCAATTCCTACTAGCAATAAAGCTTCTTCCGCAATGGACAGAATGGCTTCTCCACCACCTGTTCCAATATCCAGCAACAGATCGGACGATCGCGTATGGCGAACAACTTCCTCATAGAAGTTCCATCCGATGTTCTCCGAGACAACGTTCATGGAGCTGAAGTTCCAGCCATTCGTCCGGCCTACGCGTTCATAAAAGTTAGCGTAATCTATTTTGTTTTTCATTCTCATATTCCTCCAATGTGAGTTTGTTTGAATAGGACAAGTGAGTTGTGCCAAATCGTTCTAATATAAATGGTCGAATAGGATCAAATGGACAGACGTGTCCCTTGATAGCTGGTACGCGTTTTGACCCAGCCCGACGACTAATTACTTCGAACAATACGGAGCAACATCCGTGTCACCTCACAAGTTGGAATGTCTCCATTATATTCAATTGACAGCGTATACGCGAGGTGTTATTTTGAGGTGGAATGTATTCTATGAGTTCGAGGTGATCAATGGTGGCTATTCGTGCTAAGCAGATCTTTGTCAATTTACCTGTTCAAGATTTGAAGAAATCCGTTGAGTTTTTTACTAAGGTGGGGTTTGAGTTTGACGCCAATTTTACGGACGAGTCTGCTACTTGTATGATCATCGGGGAAAATATTTATGCCATGCTTCTGGTGGAGGAACGTTTCCAATCCTTCATTTCGAAAAAAATCTCCAATGCCGCCGATACAACCGAAGTCATTGTTGCCCTGTCTGTAGATAGCCGTGAGCAGGTAGATGTGATTGTACAAGCTGCCCTTGATGCAGGAGCGAAGCCATCCAACGAACCGCAGGATCACGGATTCATGTATGGATGGAGTTTTCAGGATCTGGATGATCATCTGTGGGAAGTCTCCTATATGGATCTAAGTGCTTTTCCTTCAGAGTGATAAAATGAAAATAACTAGAGCCTTCCTAGATTAATAGGAAGGTTCTTTTTTTGTCAGTCGTACCTTTTTCATTGCTTATATTGGGTGCATCTGTTAAAATACAGAACGAATGTTCAGTATGCATGGGACGGAGTGAAATGGAATGAATATGAATAAAAAGCAACTTCAAACCGAGCAGACCAAGAAGAAACTTGCGGATGCTTCTAAAGCCCTTTTTGTACAAAAAGGTTATAAAGCAACGTCTATTGAGGATATTGTAGCTGCGACGGGCAGCAGCAAAGGCAATATATATTACCATTTTAAAAGTAAAGAAGGTCTGTTCCTCTATCTAATCGATGAGTGGGATCGGGAGTGGGAAGCGAGTTGGGCGGCTAAAGAACATCTGTACCGCACCTCCACGGAAAAGATATACGGACTGGCTGAACAACTCGTCATGGATGACATGAATCACCCGCTGACAAAGGCGGCTGATGAGTTCTTCACAGGGGAAAAGAAAGAAAATGATATTGAGGAACGGATATCCTTAATGTTTGAGCGGCATATTCAATTTAATAAACAAATGATAGAGCAAGGCATTGAGAGCGGTGAGTTCAAAGCAGACAATGTAGATAATCTCGCGCTCATATTGGAAAGTACCATTATTGGTCTTAGTCAGATGTCACGGGGGATGGAGCCTGATCAGGCTCTCGCTCTATATCGTCAGGCCGCTAGTGTATTCTTGCACGGGATTGCAAAAGATAAAGCTTAAGCAACATTTTGACAACTACGGAGGATGGAATCATGGCATTACTGACACGGAACAGGGGCGCATTGCTGCTGTTAATGTTTAATATTTTTCTCGTTTTTACAGGTATTGGTCTGGTTGTGCCGATCATGCCTGCGTATATGGATCTACTGCATATCACCGGATTCACGGTTGGATTGCTGGTAGCGGCATTTTCCTTCACTCAGTTTCTGTTCTCCCCGCTTGCGGGTCGATGGTCGGATACGTGGGGACGTAAAAAAATTATCGTTGGCGGTATGCTGATTTTTGCCGTATCCGAGTTTATGTTTGGTGCGGTCAATGCACCAGTGCTGCTCTTTGCAGCCCGGATGCTTGGTGGTATTGGTGCGGCGATGATCTTCCCGGCAGTTATGGCTTACACCGCAGATATTACAACAGAGGAAGAACGCGGCAAAGGTATGGGATTGATTAATGCAGCGATTACAACTGGATTTATTATCGGCCCGGGAATTGGTGGGTACATTGCGGACTTTGGCATTCGAATTCCGTTCTACGCCGCTGGGGTTGCCGGTTTGCTGGCATCCATCATTACATTGATTATTTTGCCGGAATCCACGCGAAGCACAGGAGAACAAAGTAAACCTATCCCTGGTTTAACGAAGGTCAAAGCTCCGGGTATGGTGTCCCAATTGCTCAATTCATACCGGGAACCGTACTTTTTCAGCTTGATTATTGTGTTTGTTATGGCATTTGGTCTGGCGAACTATGAGACGGTATTTTCATTATTTGTGGATCACAAGTTTGGTTTCACGACCAAAGACATTGCATTCATCATTACATTTGGTTCCATCGCAGGTGCGGTTGTGCAAGTATCCCTGATCGGTTGGTTGCTCAATCGATTTGGTGAAAAGATGGTCATTTCAGTCTGTCTGTTATTTGTAGCCGTATTTGTACTGTTGACCTTGTTTGTAAGTACGTACTGGATGATTCTTGTCGTAACGTTTATCGTCTTCTTGGGAATGGATATCTTACGTCCGGCGATCAGTACACAGATGTCCAAACTGGCACAAGAACAACAAGGTTTTGTGGCCGGACTGAACTCGGCGTATACCAGCTTGGGGAATATCGCAGGTCCGATCGTAGCTGGAGCACTGTTCGATGTGAATATTAACTATCCTTATGTTTCGGCAGCAGCGGTTTTGGCGATCTGTTTCCTGTTATCCTTACGGGTACTTAGAGGGGCCAAAGCGGTTAAGCAACCGAAGGCTGAAATGTAATTTTATAATTGGAAAAGAAAGCTTCCACATCAATGCATCAACACCAAAAAATTCGACTACACATGTTTCATGTGCAGTCGAATTTTTTAATAGTACGTGTATTAACGAATTTCTCCATTCGTTTCAATCAGTTTTTGATACCAGTGGAAACTCTGTTTGCGGATACGTCTCAATTCCTTGATATCAAATTCCTCACGATCCACATAGATGAATCCATAACGTTTGCTCGACCCTTGATGTGTGCTAACCAGATCGATCGCAGACCAAGGGCAGAAGCCAAACACATCCACGCCGTCTGTAATCGCCAGTTGAATCTGTTCGATATGTTTATTGAAGAATTCAATACGATATGGATCGTTAACGACGTCGCCTTCCTCTAGTTTATCAAAAGCACCCAGACCGTTTTCCGTTACAATCAATGGCAGATGATAACGAGAGTAGATTTGGCGCAGGGTAGAGCGGAAGCCCACGGGATCAATTTCCCAGCCAAACTCCGTTTTTTGCAGATTGGGATTCACAGATCCTCTATATGCGCCCGGTTCACCTACGATTTCATGCTGGTCTCCTGTATGGGAGAAGTCATTACCATCGTTCAGACTTTCACCAACCGTCTGGGAAGTATAGTAGTTAAACGCAATAAAGTCAGGGTTTCCTTGCGCCAGGATGTCCATATCTCCATCTTCAATGATGGGCGTATATCCTTTCTCTTCGAGATAACTCCAGGCAATATGATTATAACGTCCATATACCGCCATATCGAGATAGAGCCAGTTACGAATGGCAGCATAGTTATCAGCCGCGAGTGTGTCTTCTGGTTTGGAGCTAGCCGGGTAAATTACACCGATATTAGGAGCTGGGCCAATCTTGGCTTCAGGCAGCATTTCATGACACAGGACCATGGCTTTAGCTTGAGCAACCAGCATGTGGTGATTTTGCTGATACAGTGTTTTTTGCGGATCAACAAGTGTTGTATCCAGTGTACCCAGAGAGCCAGGATGCAGGATCAGCATATTTTGTTCGTTGATGGTCAGCCAATATTTAACCCGATCTCCGTAGTTCTCATAAAGGGTCTTGGCATATTGTTCAAAAGCATCAATCGTTGCACGGTTGGACCAGCCGCCTTTTTCTTCAAGCGCATAAGGAAGATCAAAGTGATACATCGTCACAATGGGTTCAATACCGTATTTAATTAACTCATTAATGAGGGAATCGTAAAAGGCGAGGCCCTTCGGATTCACTTCACCTGCTCCTTGCGGATAGATGCGTGTCCATGCGATGGAGAAGCGGTAGGCTTTAAAGCCCATTTCGGCGAGCAACGCCACATCTTCTTTGTACATATGATAGTGATCACTGGTTACCTTGAAGTCGGTTACACCTTCCACATGGTTGCCCATGTCGATGACAGAAGGGCCTTTGCCATCTTCATTCCAGGCTCCCTCAATCTGATAGGCAGAGGTTGAACCTCCCCAGAAAAAATCTTTAGGAAATGGTTTCAGTTGAGTATGTTTCATGGTTAGTTCCTCCTAAGTTGAATTCGTATAATATAAGTTGTGTCAGACAACGAGAGTCAGCAGGACATCATTTTTCTGTACCTGTGCCTGAGTTGTTTCGAACACATCCACTTCTTGCTGCGTTAGAGTCACAATGACAGGTGTTACGGTTTCGTATCCGGCTTCCTTGATCTTATCGATGTCAAACTGGATCAACAGATCGCCCTGTCTGACGATATCACCTTCCTGAACAACTGGAGAGAAGTGTTTTCCCTTCAGCGCTACTGTGTTGATGCCAATATGAATCAGAATTTCCGTTCCTGCGTTGGTTGTTAATCCAATGGCATGTCCAGTCGGGAAGAGGGAAGTGACAACACCGTCTACCGGAGCGACAACTTCGCCAATCTCAGGGACAATCGCCAAACCTTTGCCCATAGCACCAGTCGAAAAGGCGGGGTCGTTAATGGTACTCAATGCTACGGCTTTACCTGTAAGTGGGCTATAAATTTGTTCTTTCTTGATTTCTGTTGTTTTAGTCTCAAGTACGACAGGAAGTTCTGCTGGTGTACTTTCAGCCGATGTGGAGACAGATTCGTTTGTCTCGGAAACTGTATCTTTGCTTTTGCTTTCGTAACCAAACATCACCGTTAATACCGCGGCTACCGCAAAGGAGCAGGCAATCGCAATCACGTAGACAACCGTTGGTGTATAGACAGGAATGGCAAATATATTGTGGAACACATAAGCAGTCATTTTAACACCAAAGTGACCATTGATGGCACCGCCGATCGCACCTGCGATAACCACGATAGGAATTACACGTTTATAACGCAAGATCAGACCATATACGATTGGTTCAGTTACTCCTGCAAGCAAACCGGTAAGGCTGGTCGAGCCAGCAAGGGTTCGCAGGGTTTTATTCTTTTTGGCTTTCAGGAAAATACCGAAGGCTACACCGATTTGTGCAAATACAGCTGCAGCAGCCATGGCTTCAATCGGATCGCCGCCAACCCCGATATTCTGAATCGTGATTGGAGTAAAGCCCCAGTGGAGTCCGAATACAACCATGAAGGTCATGAATCCACCCAGTACAACCCCTGATAATATACCGCTGACACCAATGAGCCAAGTTACGCCGGAGGAGATCCAGTCACCTACCGTGGTGCCAAATGGTCCAAAGGCCATTGCGGACAGAGGAACCATAATCATCAAAGCAATCATCGGTACAAGGAACAATTGCAGGTCTTTTAAAATGATTTTCTTGAGTAACTTATCGAGAACAGCGTAGATACTAATCGATATGAAGATTGGGAATACGCTGGCTGAATAATTCATCATCACAACCGGTATACCCAGGAACGATACATCTGAGCCCTTATCCATCAGCCCGGTGAAGCTCGGTTCCATCAGAGCGGCACCAATTACGCCAGCTACATAAGGATTGGCTTTCAGCTTCATACCCAGTGTGATGCCAAGGAAGATGGGCAAGAAATAAAATACAGCGTTGCCGGCAGCAGATAAAATCAAGTATGTGTCACTTGTATCCGACATCCATCCGAGCATGGTCAGGACAGTCAGCAAAGCTTTTAACATACCTGATCCTGCCATAGCCGGGATTAACGGTGAGAAACTTCCGGATATAATTTCAAAAACTTTGGATAATAGCGAGGTTTTTTCCCCTGTGGACTCAGTCGATGAGGAGGAATCTCCTCCAAAATCCCGGTTTTTCATAATCTCTGCATATACATGAGCCACGTTACTACCGATGACAACCTGGAACTGGCCGCCGCTTTCGACAACGGTAATAATGCCGTCATGCTTTTCCAGCGTTTCGCGTTCGGCTTTTTTTGAATCTTTCAGGTCGAATCTCAGCCGGGTCGCACAGTGGACAAGACCATTGATATTGGCTTCTCCGCCGACGAGACGAACGATGTCATCCCCCATTTTTTTATGATCCATGTTCATTCTCCTTTGTTGTTAAGATTGCCTGAAAACAAAAAAATACCTAAACGAATGGCTATGATCATCGGAAAGATGACCTGTTGCCAATCATTTAGGTATCGCCTGCTTGAGCAGTAACAATCCTTGTCGTTAAGTTGTGAGACCTACTATATATGACGCCGAAATCGTTTGCAAGCTTTTTTTATTCTGTATCGAGTAGCTCGTTACGAGAAGTGACACGTTGAATATGGATCGTCAAATACACCTTTTCATCAATGGACATGGCACTTTCAAACTTGCCTTCAAGGTACTGATTGATCTGCTGTGTGCACTCAAAAGCGTTGCTATATTTGTCCTTCACCTGCTCATACAGAAAGTTGTCTCCTGAAGCAAATTGCTCCTGTTCATTACTCAACATTCTCTGCACAAAATATTGAAGATGGGTAATAAACCGGGAATAATTAAACGAATTTTCATCCAGGGCGATGTGGTAATGGTTGGTCACAATGTTGAAGATATCATCAATAACTTCAGTGATTTCAACGGTTTGTTTCATGCCTTGAGCATCTTGACGAGCGTTTACAAAATGCATCGCAATAAAGCTGGCCTCATGTTCATCCATTTGGATGCCGAATTGTTCCTGGATCAGCTCCACCGCGTTCATGCCAATCCCAAATTCCTTCTTGTAAAATTTCTTGATCTGCCACAAAAGGGAATTCTTTAGCCCGACAGATTTACGGTACCGGGTAATGGCAAATTGAATATGATCGATCAATGATATATAGATATTATCACTAAAAATATCGCCCATTTCCTTTTTGGCATGGCCTACAATTTCGTCCGCTAACCTCAAATATTCAACCGATGTTTCCCCAATCAGATCGATTAATTTTTGTGGTATTTTATCCGATTTCAGCACAAAGGTTTTTTCGATTTTATCCTCATCCACAGGCTGTCCATTTTTCTTTTTGAAGCCAAGACCGTTGCCAATGACAACAAATTCGTGACCAACCTGGTTCTCAGCCCGGATGACATTGTTGTTAAAAATCTGACGGATGATCATATATGTGTTTCACCTCAATTGGTCGTAATAAAAACAAAAAACCCAAACTAAGGCTTAATAGACAGCCTTGGTTTGGGTATCGCCTGCTTACCAGTAACAATCCCGAAGAAGACGCAGCTTCCTCTTTCAATTATGTCCACTATACCGCTTTCATAACAGAATAACAATACAATGATTTATGGAAATGGACGTAAAGACGTGGATTTTTGGTATAATAAGAAATGCTGGAAGTGAATTAGATGGGCTGGGTTGCATAATAAGTTACCGAGGACGGTCATTTTTAAGCATATACAGGATTATTGGAGTGATAACATGAGCAATGCAAAAGGAAAAGGCGGCACCGGCCGTGGTACGGGTAAAAAAGGCTGGAACCGTTGGCAAGCCGCTGCTAACCGGGCGAAAAGTGCACCTAAGCCTTATAAAAGTAAAGGCACAAAGAAGAAGGACGATACCGAAACTTCAAGTGGCAAGCCCGAGTAAGTATGGCTTGACGATGCCAGAGGAGAGAGCTGCCTGACTAACGGGTGGGTCTCTTTTTGCTTGAAAAGATAAAAAATTAAATTGACAGTAATGTAAATATGGTAATAATATAGAGCTTACGCAAATTAGATGGTAGTGCTACTATATAGAGAAAGGAGCAACAGCATGCCTGTTAATATGGATGAAAATCCACTTGGACTGATTTTGTCACGGACGTATCTGGCATACAAAAAAACAACAACCAGAAATCTGAGTGAACAGGATATTACTCCGGAACAATTTGCAGTCTTGAATGAATTGAGCAAGGCTGGAAGTCATATATCACAGAAAAAACTGGCTGAATTAACAGTGCGGGACCAGACAACGGTAGGCAAAATTATAGACAAGTTGATTCGGAAAGGTCTGGTGACAAGAGAGGAAGATCCACAGGACCGCAGAGCGGTTTTGCTTTGTTTGACGGCGGAAGGACTGGAAATGAATAAGGTTCTGACACCAAAGGCAAAACAGCAAGAGCAAGAGGCACTCGCCGAATGTTCCCGTGAAGAGCTTGAAGCATTCATGAATGTGATGAATCGTATCTATGAAAAGATGAAATAAATTTTTTTGACCAAATATGTGCATGTGCATATATATGTAGTGCAATTATTTTAATTTTAACTAACGGGAGTCGTGAACGAATGAGAAGCTTCAAAGATTTTCTTAAAGTGCCACAGACAAAAATAGGGTTGGTTTTTGCTTTGATTGTTCCGCTGTTATTTGTTGTGATCTGGATGACGGGTTATCATCAAGCCACGGAGAGAGTGGATCAACTTCAAGTTGCTCTTGTGAACGAAGACGGGACACAGGGAACAGAGGTGCAGAAGCAGATTGAAACGCTCGCGCCTTTCCATGTCAATGTTCTGGGATCTTCCGAGGAAGCTGAGCAACAGATGAATGCAGGTAACTATGCGATGGTTATTGTTATTCCGGAAGGATTCACTGACCAGATTTCAGGAGGCACAGAGGCGAGCTTGTCCTTTTATATCAATCAGGGAAATGCCGATGTAGCCAAATCCATTGTGGAACATGCTGCGACCGGAATGACTGCACAAATGGGTCAAGGGATTCTGGAATCCAAGGTTCAAGTGACACTAAGTAACGATAGTATAAACAGCGATGAACTGAGTGCAGCTATTGGACAAGCGATGGCAAAGATGAATGAAGGGCCTGTAAAGGCTGAAATTTATAAAACGAATAGTGTGAGTGATTTTGCTACATCGATGCTGCCCATGATTCTGGGTTTTATCACCTACATTGCTGCGATGACTATGAACATTCAGTTTAATATTACGTCAAATATGATGAAGCGTACCCATTCCAAATGGGAAATCTTCTGGGGACGGCAAATGCTGTTATTGTGTGTAGCAGTGATCGTTCCTCTAATAGTGGATACAGTTGCTCTTCAGTTCACGGATGTTGCGAGTTCCTTCGGCGCTTTGTATCTGTATCATGTGCTGGTGAGTCTGGCGTGTATCTGTTTTACACAGATGAGTTTTGCCCTGTTTGGCAATGCAGGCCCTCTATTTAATGTAGCGATGGTTCCACTCCAGTTGATGACAGCAGGAAATATCATTCCAGCCGAGATGCTGGCGCCATTCTACCGTTATATCGGAAACTTTCTGCCCGCTTCCAATGGGGTACAGGGATTTATGCGTTTGATCTATAGTGGAGAAGCAGTGGGGGGATACATGGTTCATCTTCTGTTGATCTCGATTATTACGTGGGGAATTACGTTGCTGCGAGTTGGCATGCAAAAAGCAGGTAATGGACAAATGACGATGACGCCTCCAGCATCAGCACAGGCACAACATTAAGAGTTTCCTTCTATATATAATGTAATAACACACAAGGAAGTGGTTCACGTATAGTTATATGCGTGCATCACTTTTTTTGTTTTCTTCTATAATACCTCTACTTATACTCGTGGTAACTTACAGTGCCCAGAGTAATCTTTCATGACCTTGATAAAAGGACAACCTAAATTGAGCGTATTTAATGAAGCTAAAATATATGAGAGGAGATGTAGGCTAATACGTTTAAAATCAATTAGACATGTATTGCGATGTATGAATGGAAAGAATGTCATTTAAGCTATAATAAACTTTACTCTGGGATATAGGAGAGCAACACAGTAAAGGTAGTTGATTTGTAGTAAATGAAATTTATTAAATTAAGTATTGTAATTAATATTTATACGTGATATATTATTAATCCGGCCAAGAAAACACGGTGAAACACTGGTGCGGCAAGCGAATGAAATAAGCTTCGAAAGAAACTTAAAAAAAGAGCTTGCAAAGTTGGTTCGGATATGATATTATATAAGAGTTGCTGAAGAGAACGGCATTCGGTAACGAAACAAGTTTGATCTTTGAAAACTGAACAACGAGTGAGTAAACATTCTGCTTGCAGAATGAACGCGAAAGTTTGAAACAAGCCTTGGCCTGAATCAACTGGAGCACAAATGAGATTTTTAATCTCGTCAGATTCAAAATGAGCTTATCGCTCTTTTCAATACTTTATTGGAGAGTTTGATCCTGGCTCAGGACGAACGCTGGCGGCATGCCTAATACATGCAAGTCGAGCGGACTTGAAGAGAAGCTTGCTTCTCTGATGGTTAGCGGCGGACGGGTGAGTAACACGTAGGCAACCTGCCCTCAAGTTTGGGACAACTACCGGAAACGGTAGCTAATACCGAATAGTTGTTTTCTTCGCCTGAAGAGAACTGGAAAGACGGAGCAATCTGTCACTTGGGGATGGGCCTGCGGCGCATTAGCTAGTTGGTGAGGTAACGGCTCACCAAGGCGACGATGCGTAGCCGACCTGAGAGGGTGATCGGCCACACTGGGACTGAGACACGGCCCAGACTCCTACGGGAGGCAGCAGTAGGGAATCTTCCGCAATGGGCGAAAGCCTGACGGAGCAATGCCGCGTGAGTGATGAAGGTTTTCGGATCGTAAAGCTCTGTTGCCAGGGAAGAACGCTTGGGAGAGTAACTGCTCTCAAGGTGACGGTACCTGAGAAGAAAGCCCCGGCTAACTACGTGCCAGCAGCCGCGGTAATACGTAGGGGGCAAGCGTTGTCCGGAATTATTGGGCGTAAAGCGCGCGCAGGCGGTCATTTAAGTCTGGTGTTTAATCCCGGGGCTCAACCCCGGATCGCACTGGAAACTGGGTGACTTGAGTGCAGAAGAGGAGAGTGGAATTCCACGTGTAGCGGTGAAATGCGTAGATATGTGGAGGAACACCAGTGGCGAAGGCGACTCTCTGGGCTGTAACTGACGCTGAGGCGCGAAAGCGTGGGGAGCAAACAGGATTAGATACCCTGGTAGTCCACGCCGTAAACGATGAGTGCTAGGTGTTAGGGGTTTCGATACCCTTGGTGCCGAAGTTAACACATTAAGCACTCCGCCTGGGGAGTACGGTCGCAAGACTGAAACTCAAAGGAATTGACGGGGACCCGCACAAGCAGTGGAGTATGTGGTTTAATTCGAAGCAACGCGAAGAACCTTACCAGGTCTTGACATCCCTCTGATCGATGCAGAGATGTATCTTTCCTTCGGGACAGAGGAGACAGGTGGTGCATGGTTGTCGTCAGCTCGTGTCGTGAGATGTTGGGTTAAGTCCCGCAACGAGCGCAACCCTTATATTTAGTTGCCAGCACTTCGGGTGGGCACTCTAGATAGACTGCCGGTGACAAACCGGAGGAAGGTGGGGATGACGTCAAATCATCATGCCCCTTATGACCTGGGCTACACACGTACTACAATGGCCGGTACAACGGGCTGCGAAATCGCGAGATGGAGCCAATCCCAACAAAGCCGGTCTCAGTTCGGATTGCAGGCTGCAACTCGCCTGCATGAAGTCGGAATTGCTAGTAATCGCGGATCAGCATGCCGCGGTGAATACGTTCCCGGGTCTTGTACACACCGCCCGTCACACCACGAGAGTTTATAACACCCGAAGTCGGTGGGGTAACCGCAAGGAGCCAGCCGCCGAAGGTGGGATAGATGATTGGGGTGAAGTCGTAACAAGGTAGCCGTATCGGAAGGTGCGGCTGGATCACCTCCTTTCTATGGAGAATCGTTTCCTGCAACGGAAACATTCAAATACAAAATCTAGCCAGGTCGGCTAGTTACTCACTCGTTGCTCAGTTTTGAGAGCTCAAACTCTCAAACAGCTTGCTTTTGCATGGAGCTTGTTCTTTGAAAACTAGATATCGAAACGAAACAAACGCGAATTAGAACATTCCTTTTTAGCTGAACTTGTGTTAAACAAGTTTCAATAAAAACGGTAGATTGCTGGAGCGAGTGATCGAAATGGAGCGACTTTTGGATTTGGACGTAGTCCAAACCAAGCGGAGCGACAGCTCGAACACGAGCGCAATGGTTAAGCTACTAAGAGCACACGGAGGATGCCTAGGCGCTAGGAGCCGATGAAGGACGTGGCGAACAACGAAACTGCCTCGGGGAGCTGTAAGCAAGCTTTGATCCGGGGGTGTCCGAATGGGGAAACCCAGCTGGGGTAATTTCCAGTTACTCACAACTGAATACATAGGTTGTGCAGAGGCATACCAGGGGAACTGAAACATCTAAGTACCCTGAGGAAGAGAAAACAATAGTGATTCCGTCAGTAGCGGCGAGCGAACGCGGAGAAGCCCAAACCAGAGAGCTTGCTCTTTGGGGTTGTGGGACGTCTCACATGGAGTTACAAAGGAACCGGTTAAGCGAAGAGGTCTGGAAAGGCCCGCCAAAGAAGGTAAAAGCCCTGTAGTTGAAAGTTGGTTCCCTCCGAGACGGATCCCGAGTAGTGCGGGGCACGTGAAACCCCGTATGAATCCGGCAGGACCATCTGCCAAGGCTAAATACTTCCTAGCGACCGATAGTGAAGCAGTACCGTGAGGGAAAGGTGAAAAGCACCCCGGAAGGGGAGTGAAATAGAACCTGAAACCGTGTGCTTACAAAAAGTCAGAGCCCGTTTTAGGGGTGATGGCGTGCCTTTTGTAGAATGAACCGGCGAGTTACGTTCCCGTGCAAGGTTAAGGTGAAGAGCCGGAGCCGCAGCGAAAGCGAGTCTGAATAGGGCGACATAGTACGTGGACGTAGACCCGAAACCGGGTGATCTACCCCTGTCCAGGGTGAAGGTGCGGTAACACGCACTGGAGGCCCGAACCCACGCATGTTGAAAAATGCGGGGATGAGGTGGGGGTAGCGGAGAAATTCCAATCGAACTCGGAGATAGCTGGTTCTCCCCGAAATAGCTTTAGGGCTAGCCTCGGAAAACAGAGTCGTGGAGGTAGAGCACTGATTGGGTGCGGGGCCCGCAAGGGTTACCAAGCTCAGTCAAACTCCGAATGCCATAGACTTACTTCCGGGAGTCAGACAGTGAGTGCTAAGATCCATTGTCAAAAGGGAAACAGCCCAGACCATCAGCTAAGGTCCCCAAGTGTGTGTTAAGTGGGAAAGGATGTGGAGTTGCACAGACAACCAGGATGTTGGCTTAGAAGCAGCCACCATTGAAAGAGTGCGTAATAGCTCACTGGTCGAGTGACTCTGCGCCGAAAATGTAACGGGGCTAAACACACCACCGAAGCTATGGCTTGATGCTTTGCATCAGGGGTAGGGGAGCGTTGTATAAGGGTTGAAGGTGTACCGTAAGGAGCGCTGGACATTATACAAGTGAGAATGCCGGTATGAGTAACGAAAAGATCAGTGAGAATCTGATCCGCCGAAAGCCTAAGGGTTCCTGAGGAAGGCTCGTCCGCTCAGGGTAAGTCGGGACCTAAGGCGAGGCCGAAAGGCGTAGTCGAAGGACAACAGGTCGAAATTCCTGTACCACCGTAAGCCGTTATGAGCAATGGGGGGACGCAGTAGGGTAGTGACGCGGACTGATGGATGTCCGTCTAAGCAGTAAGGCTGATGTGTAGGCAAATCCGCACATTGTAAGGCTGAGCTGTGATGGGGAGCGAAAATTATAGTAGCGAAGGTCATGATCTCACACTGCCAAGAAAAGCCTCTAGCCAGGTGAAGGTGCCCGTACCGCAAACCGACACAGGTAGGCGAGAAGAGTATTCTAAGGCGCGCGGAAGAACTCTCGTTAAGGAACTCGGCAAAATGACCCCGTAACTTCGGGAGAAGGGGTGCCCCGGTAGTGTGAATAGCACGAGGGGGCCGCAGTGAAAAGGCCCAAGCGACTGTTTAGCAAAAACACAGGTCTGTGCGAAGCCGTAAGGCGAAGTATACGGGCTGACGCCTGCCCGGTGCTGGAAGGTTAAGGGGAGTGGTTAGGAGCAATCCGAAGCTGTGAACCGAAGCCCCAGTAAACGGCGGCCGTAACTATAACGGTCCTAAGGTAGCGAAATTCCTTGTCAGGTAAATTCTGACCCGCACGAATGGCGTAACGACTTGGGCGCTGTCTCAACGAGAGATCCGGTGAAATTTTAATACCTGTGAAGATGCAGGTTACCCGCGACAAGACGGAAAGACCCCATGGAGCTTTACTGCAGCTTGATATTGAATTTGGGTACGATCTGTACAGGATAGGTGGGAGCCTTTGAAACGTGAGCGCCAGCTTGCGTGGAGGCAACGTTGGGATACCACCCTGATCGTATCTAGGTTCTAACCTGGTACCGTAATCCGGTGCGGGGACAGTGTCAGGTGGGCAGTTTGACTGGGGCGGTCGCCTCCTAAAGAGTAACGGAGGCGCCCAAAGGTTCCCTCAGAATGGTTGGAAATCATTCGAAGAGTGCAAAGGCATAAGGGAGCTTGACTGCGAGACCTACAAGTCGAGCAGGGACGAAAGTCGGGCTTAGTGATCCGGTGGTACCGCATGGAAGGGCCATCGCTCAACGGATAAAAGCTACCCTGGGGATAACAGGCTTATCTCCCCCAAGAGTCCACATCGACGGGGAGGTTTGGCACCTCGATGTCGGCTCATCGCATCCTGGGGCTGAAGTAGGTCCCAAGGGTTGGGCTGTTCGCCCATTAAAGCGGTACGCGAGCTGGGTTCAGAACGTCGTGAGACAGTTCGGTCCCTATCTGTCGTGGGCGTAGGAAATTTGAGAGGAGCTGTCCTTAGTACGAGAGGACCGGGATGGACGTACCGCTGGTGTACCAGTTGTTCCGCCAGGAGCACCGCTGGGTAGCTATGTACGGACGGGATAAACGCTGAAAGCATCTAAGCGTGAAGCCCCCCTCAAGATGAGATTTCCCAGTATGTAAGACCCCTTGAAGACGACGAGGTAGATAGGCTGGGGGTGGAAGTGCAGCAATGCATGGAGCTGACCAGTACTAATCGGTCGAGGGCTTATCCAATAGCAAGTGATAATTCGCATGTTTCGTTTCGAATCTAGTTTTCAGAGAACAACACTCTGAAATGTAAGCTACGCGTTTGGTGGCGATGGCGGAGGGGTTCCACACGTACCCATCCCGAACACGACCGTTAAGCCCTCTAGCGCCGATGGTACTTGGACCGCAGGGTCCTGGGAGAGTAGGACGCCGCCAAGCAATCTAAAGACACACTTGATGATATCGAGTGTGTCTTTTTTATTTTAATGTAATTCATTTAATGTAATCCTTAGTTCAGATTTGACTTGTTATATACATAAAATACTGGCGTTCCAATCCTTAAAGCTGTGATACAATAGGTGAGGTCTATATAGAAAACGGAAACACGCATAAGTACGAGGAGGAACAGTGAACACGATGAAATCAGCCCCGTTTATTGCCGTGGAAGGTCCGATCGGAGCGGGGAAAACAACGCTGGCAACGATGCTTTCCCATGAATTGAATCTTCCGTTAGTTAAAGAAATCGTAGAAGAGAATCCATTTCTGGCTTCCTTTTATCAGGATATCGACGAGTGGAGTTTCCAATTGGAAATGTTTTTTCTGTGTAATCGGTTTAAACAACTGGAAGACACGGGCGCTCATTATGTAGAGCAGAATACCCCAGTCATTTCAGACTATCATATCTATAAAAACATGATTTTTGCCGATCGTACCTTAAAGGGAACGAAACGGGATAAATATCGTCAAATCTATCATCTGTTAACAGATGATCTGCCAAAGCCCAATCTGGTGCTCTATATTGAAGCTGAACTGGATACGTTGATGTACCGCATTAACAAGCGTGGACGCTCATTTGAGCAGGATATGGACCCGGCATATATGGAACAACTGATCGCCGATTACAAAACAGGCATGGATTATCTGGCAAATAGCACAAATCCGCCAGTAATCATTAAGGTCAATGCAGAGCAACTCGACTTTGTGGAACATCCTGAACACTTCAGGCAAATTGTTAATCAGGTAAAGGAGTATATCATATGAATAACTATGGCATTCCAACGAATGCATTAATTACAGTAGCAGGTACGGTTGGAGTGGGTAAATCCACGTTAACGGCTGCGCTTGCACAGCGTTTGAATTTCAAGACTTCTCTGGAGCAAGTAGATCACAATCCTTATTTGGAGAAGTTCTATCATGACTTCGAGCGTTGGAGCTTCCATCTGCAGATTTATTTCCTGGCAGAGCGCTTCAAGGAACAGAAGAAGATTTTTGAACTGGGCGGAGGATTCGTACAAGATCGTTCCATCTATGAAGATACGGGCATTTTTGCACAGATGCATGCGGATCAAGGAACCATGTCTGCTACAGATTTTGAGACATACAGCAGTTTATTTGAAGCGATGGTAATGACACCGTATTTCCCACATCCAGACGTGCTGATCTATCTGGAAGGCAGTCTGCCGTCGATTTTGAGCCGTATTACGGAGCGCGGACGCGAGATGGAAATTCAAACGGATCGTTCGTACTGGGAGCATATGCACGAGCGCTATTCCGTGTGGATTGATCAGTTTACAGCTTGCCCTGTGCTGCGTCTGAACATTGATGAGTATGATGTGCATGATCCGGCATCGGTGGATGCCATTTTGGCACAGATTGCAGCTGTCATTCAGCCTTCCAAGGAAGTGCAAAGGTAAGATAGAGAGAGCTTTTCAATGTAGTTTTCTCGGTTACATTGGTTATATCTATGATACAGATATGGACAACATCCCTTCTACGGCTATTATGCTGTTGGAGGGGTGTTTTTTTATGTGCCAAGGGAATGATTATGAGAGGTTTGTGGACAAAACTAAAAGGATATATTCGAGCGTATAAGGAAATGGATGCTTAATATATCTTTTCTATTATATAAATACATGGTCACCAAAAGTAGAAAAATGTTGAATAATAGGTCTTTTTGTGGTTTCATAGGAAAGGTGAATTCTGGAAAAGAAGCATATGCATGACTCAGGAGGGAAAGACAACGTGGAAGAGAAACAAGGAGTTAAAATCGGTATGCCGATCATTGGTGGCTTAATTGCAGCCATTCTGGGAGGCATCGTATGGGCAGCTATTGCTGCAATGACCGAGTATGAGGTGGGATTAATTGCGATTTTGATTGGAGCGCTCACGGGTTACGCAGTTGTGTTGTTCTCCAATAAACAAATTGCGACAGTACATAAGATTATTGCCGTACTGTTTGCGCTTGTTGGCATTTTGCTAGGGAAATATCTGACGGTGGCTTATTTTACTTCCGAACTGTTTGGTGATGTAGGCGTGATGGAACTTGTGTTTGATAGCGAGATGATCAGTGCGTTTGTGGAAACCTTCCAGGACTATTTCAGTCAACCGATTGATTTGTTATTTATTGTGCTTGCAATTGTATCTGCATGGCAGATTCCTGGCCGGATGGCGAGAACCAGTCTAGCCACGGATGCATCTTCATCGGATCACGCACCAAGAGCTTAATCGGATAGACGGTGGACGCTGGCAGCAATATGAAGAACGTTTGACAGGAGAACTTAATGCTCATCATCCTAAGCATCTGGTGAAACGATTATATCGAAGGACTGGGAGCAGAAGAAAAACGTAGTAAAGAGTATTTACTTTAAAAGATATTTATAAAGTACTCAGAGTGAGCAGCAGTTAGGCTTGTTCACATTGCGGCTGAGTTACTTGCATACATAAAAGGGACGATACGCCTGAGGGTGTACGTCCCTTTTGTGTATCCACCAGGTAGGGGTGGATATTGCTCATAACTTTTGCAACAATTCGGATCGAATTAAATTACTTACCACATAACCCTAGTAAATATCCAGCATGTTCATAAGGTTAATTACAAGAAAGATAGGGTCACCCCAGGAGGTAGGTTCAAATATCCGAATGGTCATTTACAGCGATAAAGCTGATGATGAGAGATTACTTTTACCACTAGAGGACAGAGCTCTAAGTTCCAGATTATCGTTTAAAGCGCATATCTTACGGCAATGAGAGTTGAATAATACTGTATGAAGTTGAAGACAGGGCTATATTATTTGTTTTGGTCAGCGAATACAGCCATGGCATCTTTCATGAATACTGCCAATCCATCGCCAAACTGATCAATATTACGAGTGAAGCGTTCATCGTCTACGTACATCTGACCAAGTCCTCTAAAGGCCTCAGGTGAGTAGCTTCCCATTTGGTTTAGCCAAGTGTACCACTCTTTGATGCCTGCCTGTGCCTCCGCAGATGCTGGTTCTGTGTGACGAAGTGAAGCCAGATGTTTGTAGATTTCGTTCATTTGATCGGATAGAGCTTTCTGATCCGTGGTTGATTTACTGTGGAGCTTCTGATTTGCCTGATCTACGGCTTGGTCTCCCCACCGTTCACGCGCTTCCTGTTCATACGGATTCTGGCTAAAATCAAATCCTTCGAATTGTTCTTTGGCTGTCATTTTAATTTCTCCTCTCACGTGTAGAACTGTTCTATCAATAGTAGCAATCATCTGGTCCAAGCGTTGGCGCTTCTCCAGCAAAATAAGTCGGTGCATATTTAGTGCTTCTTCTGGATCGAAGGAGGGGTTGGTGATAATGTTTTTGATCTCCTTCAGAGAGAAGTCGAGTTCCTTGAAAAACAAAATCTGCTGCAACCGTTCCAGGTTGGCATCTGAATATAATCGATACCCGGCAGCAGTTACTTCGTCTGGGGTTAATAGTCCGATCTCATCATAGTGATGCAGTGTGCGCACACTGATCGAGGCAAGTTCGGCAACTTCTTTTACCTTCATGGCCATGAGTGAAACCTCCTTACAACACCGATTGTACAGTGTCACGTTACGTGAGAGTCAACAGTTGAAAATGAAAAAAACAAGATGCGAGCATGGAAGCTGCATCTTGATCATGGTTTGGTGACTGGATGTGACTGGATGTGAATACTAGATGTGAATAGGTGTGACGAAATTATTGTATCATTTAGTCATTGTAGGTGAGCGGATGCGCTTCTAAGTCGAAGACATAGACTGCCGCGCCGCGGGGGTGTTTTGAGGCTCCTCTGTTATGGAGAGGAGCGTGAGCAGTTGTGGGCTGCACCATATATTCGGTGCAGCCCACGGGCTGGCAGTGCAGGGAGAGCAGGGCTACGCCTGCATCCCGCGCACTGCCGCAGCGAACTGCGCAGCCGCTGCGCGCACGTCGGCCGCGCCCGCGATGGCGGAGATGACGGCTACGCCGTCGGCTCCAGCCGCCATCACGGCGGCCGTGGTATCGGGCGTAATGCCGCCGATACCCACAATCGGAACTGCGATGCCTGCGGCGCGCAGTTCCGCCACCCCTGCGGGGCCCAGCACAGCGTGGGCATCCGCTTTGGAGCGCGTCGGGTACATGGGCCCGACGCCAAGGTAGTCGGCGCCCGCCTGCACAGCACGGCGCGCCTCATCCACGGAGTGGGCGGATACGCCAAGCATCCGCCCATCTCCAATGCGGGCGCGTACCAGCGCCGCGTCCGCATCTTCCTGGCCGACATGCACGCCGTCGGCCTCCACCGCTACAGCCAGCTCCACATCATCGTTCACGATGAACGGGACCCCGTGCTGGCTGCACACCTCGCGAAGCCGCATCGCAAGTGTGATGCGAGCTTCGTCGACAAGGGCGCCAGTTCCCTTTTCACGGAACTGGAACAGCGTAATGCCGCCAGCAATGGCCTGGCGCAGCACTTCCACCGGGTCTTGCGTTGTATTGACGCTGCCCATCACCAAATACACCTGCATGGCGCGTTGTACCGCTTCTGCATCCCAAGGGCGCATCACTGCTCACCCCGCTGTCTGCGCTGATACGCAAAATGATTTGTTGGCCCATGTCCGGACCCAATCCCCAGTTCATCTTCGATGGCTGCTTGAATGAATGCTCGCGCGGTCGTAACGGCAGCCAGAACAGGTGAACCCTTGGCTAACTCTGCGGTGATGGCAGCAGAGTATGTACAGCCTGTTCCGTGTGTATGACGTGTTACCACACGAACATTCTCCAGATAATGAAAAGACTGCCCATCGTAGAGCACATCCACGATCATGCCACTTCCTTCATCATGACCACCTTTGACCAAAGCATACGTCGAGCCCATCTGTACAATCCGTTTTGCGGCTTCTTCCCGCTGACTCAGATTCGTGATGGACATCCCGGTAAGTAGTTCCGCTTCCGGAATATTAGGTGTTGTGATCAGGGCATGGGGCAACAGCTCCGTAACCAGCGCCTGTACCGCTTCCTGCTGGAGCAGGGGCGCACCGCCTTTGGCGACCATTACGGGGTCGATGACCAGATTAGACCAATGGTATTGCTGCCACTTCTCAGCGACTAATCGAATAATCTCGGCATTATAGAGCATGCCAGTCTTCACCGCGGTTGGCTGAAAGTCTTCGCCGGTCGAGTCCAATTGCTGGGCAATGCCATCGTAAGGGATGGGAAAAACGCCCTGCACACCTGTTGTATTTTGGGCAGCAATAGCCGTGATAACGGTCATGCCGTATACGCCAAGCTCCTGGAACGTTTTCAGATCGGCCTGAATTCCTGCACCGCCCCCGTTATCAGAGCCTGCAATGGTTAGCGCTTGTACAATGCTCATACTGCACCTCCACGGACCTGACGGATCTGTGCGCGTTCTGCCAAGAGGTCTGGTGTTGCTTGTGCCAGTTGATTCAACAATTCAATCTGGAAGCTGCCCGGCCCCTGATGAGCTGTCCGCTCTGCCGCCAGTTCAGCCGCTACACCATAAAACGCGAGCGCTTCAACAACACTGCCTAGAAGATCGGCTTGCGATTCCGCTATGGCTGTAAAAGCACCAATCACCGAACTGAGCAGACAGCCAGCACCTGTGACCTGAGTGAGCAGGGCATGACCATTACTCGTGAGGAATGTGGATTGTCCATCAGTAATGATATCTTCTTTTCCGGTAATGACCACGACACAGCCAAGTTTATGCGCTGCCCGCTCCGCAATGCCGATTCGGTCGCCCTCACCTGATCCTGCGTCCACACCTTTAATACTCCAACTCTCGCCGATGACATCAGCGACCTCTGCCACATTGCCGCGCAGTACCGTGAGACGAAGTTCACGAACGAGCATCTGCACGGTTTCCGTGCGATAAGTGGTTGCGCCTGCGCCGACGGGATCAAGCACCACAGGCACGTGATGCGCATTAGCCGATTGGCCTGCCAGACGGATCGCCTGAACGACTTTGTCATCGAGAGTACCAATGTTGAGTACCACGGCACCTGACATCTTGGCGACATCAGCGACCTCTTCATGCGCGTAAGCCATAAAGGGGGACGCACCAAGTGCGAGCAGGCCATTGGCTGTAAAGGGAGCAACGACAAGGTTGGTAATGTTATGGACGAGCGGATTTTGCGTACGAACACGTTCCAAATAAGACATATAATTTCCTCCTTGTTTTGAAGTGACCCCATCGGTAGAAGACCGGTATGAAGGGTCACTCAGCAGAATAATAGGATATGAGTCTCCTTGTTGAGTTGGGGCGCAGAGTCTAACAACAGCCAGATGCATTAATGCGGGAAAAGCAGAAACGTAAAATCTAAATCAATTTCATAACTCACTAAAAATGGATTTTTGGAACTGGATATAGACAAATTGAATCATTCTGATAGATATCTAGCCTGGATTGATAGCTAAAAGGTGGATCAAAATAAAATGTAAATTCGCAGATAGGCAACAGTACAATTACGAAACAGTAAAAAACGCAAGAATACAAAATACAGAAAGTGAACCCCGCGTATGTCTCCAAACCCAGGCAAGCGATGCGGTGATGGACGTTAGTGTCCAACCAGTGTCTTGAAGTCCAGGCTGGTCGATACCCAACTCATTGGGGCACGACTGGTCAGACGATGTTACTAAAGAACACAGGACGTCTTATTTGGCTGTCAGGTCCTCCTTTTAAAATGTAAGGAACATCAGACACGTTATTTCCCAGAATCTCCTGACCAAAACGCTGCAAACAGCTATTTATTCTGATATAACATGTTTCAGGTTCTTTAGATTTCTGCAACCGCTCCAAATTCCTGAATAGGACGTCTCAGATTCGTTAGCGCTCGCTCCATGTTCTACTCTGGGCATATTAGGGCGCGATTCAGCTCCCAGTAGGCTTGAAGATAGGCGCTAACTTAGATTACCAAATACATATCAACAAGCCACCCAAACGCATATCAAGCCACCAAAACTCATATCAAGCTGCCCAATTGCACATCAAGCCACTTAGGCTTTATAAATTCTGATCCTCCGATGCTTGCTTCAGGCCAATTCCATTTCACAAACCTTCATGCATCCGATCCTCACGTTTTTGCTAACTTTACTTTTAATCCCATAGCTTTCATTCCCTTTGTGTTCAATCACTTTTCCTTCATTCACGTTGCTCTCCTTTACTTACTCTCCTTGCAGATTAATAAAAGCATCCTCGGCTTTCACCGATTCAGGAATCAAATCCTTTTCAACGAGCCATGCACGTACATTTTCCCATGATTCCATCTCCTGCCGACCAAACGGTTGGCCTTCTTCATTCATGAGTGGCAGCAGAATTGCCAGACTTTTGGTTTCGATCTCCGGGTCAAGCGGTGATGTTTCATTCTCATGAGCGAGGAGAATACTCAAGGCTTCTTCTGGATGCTCAGTCACATATTTCTGTCCTTCCTGGATCGCTTTGACGAACCGGGTAAGTTGGTCTTTTTTTGCTTCAATGCCAGCTTCACTCGCAGTCAGGACCAATTCATAATAATCAGGCACACCATACTCGACAGGGTTAATCGATTTTATGGCATGTCCTTCTTTCTCCAAAATCAATTGCTCATGGTTAATAAAACCACCCATAATTGCATCCGCCTGTCCGGAAGCCAGCGAAGGAATCAGATCGAACCCAACGTCGACCAGATTCATGTTGTCGGGATTGCCGCCATCCTTGCTGATCATCGTGCGTACCATCGCTTCGTACAGAGGAATGGAGGAATAACCAACAGTCTTTCCTTCAAGGTCTTTGGGTGAACTCACGTTGCCATTCGCTTCGGTCAACAGATGCACAAGCGGGTGGCGAACAACAGCAGCAATGGAACGTACAGGAATGTTCTCACCACGAGCGAGCAAAATTTGGGGCTGGTAGCTTAGAGCCAGATCAATTTTCCCGGCAGCAACAAGTTTGAGTGAATCATTGGTATCCGCAGGCATCTGAATTTCGACATCGAGACCTTGATCTGCAAAGTATCCTTTTTCTTGAGCAACGTAGATGAAGGAATGTACTGCATTCGGGTACCAGTCGAGCATGATGGACAGTTTATCTTTAGCGTCTGATGCTGGTTCGGTTGCAGACTTGTCTGTTTGTTGTGCATGGGTTGCAGAGTCTGTTGTTGGCGTGTTTTTGCTGGTATTCGTGGTGCTGCATCCGCTAACGATCAGCAAAAGGCTAATGAGCATGATGGGAAGCAGGGAGTATATACCTTTGTTATTCATAAATGAAGTTCCTCATTTCATCGTTTTGTTTACATCTAATTTCTCTCTAATTTTTATCCAGCTATTTTTTCTCTCCATGACGCCGTATGCTAAACCGTTTCTCTATCCAGGCAATTAGTACAAACAAAACGATACCCAGCAGGGATAACAGCACAATAGCTGCAAACATCGCATCCGTGTTCATGTTGCTGGACATGCGACGGCTGAAGTATCCGAGACCTTTGCTGCCACCGAGCCATTCGCCAATCGTTGCCCCAACTACACAGTACACCACAGACATCTTTAACCCCGAGAAAAAAGAGGGAAGTGCCAGTGGAACCTGGAGTTTGCGAAAAATATCCCACTTGCTGGCGCCCATGGTAAGCAGCAGTTCACGCTGCTCTGGATCGCCTTGGCGGAGTCCATCGTAGGTACTGACCACAATGGGGAAGAATGCGATTAAGAACACGACCGCGACTTTGCTCCACAACGTGTAACCAAACCACAGGATGAATACCGGGGACAGAGCAATCAGCGGGATGGTCTGACTGATCACGATGAAGGGATACAAGGCCTTTTCAATCGATCGGTTCATATGCATGCCTGTTGCCAGCGTAATTCCAGTCACTATGGACAAGCCAAAACCAACAAGAACCTCCATAAAGGTAGCAGGCAGATGTATGGTCAGCAGCAGACGACGATGCTCAATTAGTGAGTTTACGATGGCCGTTGGTGCAGGAATGATGAAGGAGGGCACCCATCCCATAAGCACAATCGTTTCCCAGATCGCCAGTAAAGAGAGCATGAGCAGAATAAACAAACCATATTGGGAAAACGACCTCGAGAGCCACTTTGAACACCACGTCCAAACGCTAACCTCAGCTCTATCATTTTGCATGTAATTGTTCCTCCAGTTGTTTCCTCATCTGCACGAGAGCCGGTTCGTAGATCAGGTCCGAATGCCTTGGGCGTGGTAAAGGAACCGTCATACCCCGTAACTGCTGACCTTGTCCCCCTGGAGTTAACAGAATGATACGGTCACTTAACAGCAGGGCTTCTTCAATGTCATGTGTAATGAACAGCACGGTTTGGCCAAAGCCTTCCCACAGCTCCAGCAACCAGCGATGCATTTCTCGTTTGGTTAAAGCGTCGAGTGCACCGAAGGGTTCATCCAGCAACATGAGCTGCCCGCCTGTAAGCAAGGTACGGAGCAGTGCCACCCGCTGCCGCATGCCGCCGGATAACTCATCCGGATAGGCCTGCTCGTAACCGAACAAGCCGAATCTTGCCAATCCTGCCATGATATCGGCTCGTAGTTTGTCCTTGTCCTGTCGGCCTGGTGCCAATTCGGCAGGCAGCATGCAGTTCTCCATGACGGTTCGCCAGGATAACAGCAGATCTTTCTGCGGCATATAGGCGACTCGTCCGAGCCGTTGTCCTTGCGGTACATCAGCTATATCGATGGTGCCAACGGTTGGCTCATGCAGGCCTGCGAGCAGCTTGAAGAGCGTGCTTTTACCTGATCCGCTGGAGCCAATGAGCGAGACAAATTCTCCTTGTTGGACCTGAAGCGACACATTGGCGAGCACGGGGGAATCCTTTTTTTTAGGAAAAGCGAAGCTAACGTTCTCAATGGTTACATGGTTGTTCATCTGTTCCTCACCCCCTTAATGCCAGACTGCTGGAATAACAACGGCATCCTGTACTCTGCAAAAGAAACAAAAAAGACCCACCCATTTCCGGAGAAATGAGTGGGTCTGTAAGTTAAATCCGCAATTTATCTTCACATACATGAAAAAATTCCGCTTACTAAAAGGCCGCCGCTCCACTTCCCTCCGCTGGTATGATCCAGATCAGGTTCAAAGGGTCCGAATAGTCATATTCGTCTCAGCCGCAAGGCTCCCCTAGTGCAATGTTCAAGATATGCAGTTGTGTGTTCAGCATATATCACTTGAACATGAACTGTAAAGAGGCAGCATGATGGATTTCTTGAGATGAGCGTGGATTCAGACCCGAACAACTGAACAATTTACCTGGGCTCCCTAACCCGATATAATAGTGGTGGCCCGTATAGGCCGGATCACAAAATGCAGGTGGGATTGTTCTCCCTCCTAGGCAGAATGGGGACCCGAGTTGAAAACGTTCAAAAAAGTATATATTGAGATCACGAGTATCTGCAATCTGGCTTGCAGCTTCTGTCCGCAGACGCAACGTGCCAAAGGATTCATTGACCCTGAAGTCTTCAACAATATACTGGAACAAGTTAAACCACACACCAATCATATTTATCTACATGTCAAAGGCGAACCCTTGTTGCATCCCAAAATAGATCTGTTGCTCGATTCCGCACATGAGAAGGGACTCAAGGTGAACATTACAACGAATGGTACACTGTTACCCAAGACTCAGCATAAATTGCTTGGCAAACCAGCGCTGCGGCAGATGAATTTCTCCCTGCACAGCTTCGATGGGCATGAAGGTTCAACAGACCGTGACGGTTACCTGCGTCATATTTTGTCCTTTGTACACGAGGCCGTTAAGCACAATGTCATCATCTCATTCCGGCTGTGGAATCTGACGCAGGATAACTTCACAAATGCTCAGATGAATCGAAATCGGGAGACCCTTGAAGTACTGGAACGTGAGTTCAATCTGGACTTCCGCATTGAGGAAAAAGTGGTTCCAGGCAGCGGGGTAAAAATTGCCCCGAATGTATACCTGAATCAGGACCATGAGTTCCAGTGGCCAAGTCTGGATGCACCTGAAGATGACGGCAAAGGTTTTTGCCATGCACTTCGCGGTCAGGCAGCTGTACTTGTGGATGGAACGGTGGTTCCATGCTGTCTTGATGGCGAGGGTGTAATTAATCTGGGTAATGTGCACGAGAAGTCATTCTCGGAGATTATTGAGGGTGAGCGAGCGAACAATCTGGTATATGGCTTCTCCAAACGGGAAGCTGTAGAAGAGTTGTGTCGAAAGTGCGGTTATCGTCAGAGATTTGGAGCCTGATATCTTATATCAGCAAGCCGGAAGCCATTCAAGATCACACATTTGGAGACAAATGTAGTGGTCTTTCTTTGTTATCGGGAATTCAAGTGAGGGGTACATACGTTACAAATGAGCATACCAGAGGTTGATTTCAGCATATTGCTTGAGAGACCTGGCATGCAAAAAATGCCGATATGACAGGGATTGCAGGATGTCATGATATATCTGATCTAATGATTATTCTAGTTACCTTCCTTATTTGGTAGGATTAGGTTGTGGGTCGGACAGAGGTGCACCTCTGACGAACTTCCAGGACAAGCTCAGGCTTGTACACTACCAAAAAACGAGAGAATAAGGGAGGAATAAAGTTATGAAAAAAATATTGACGTTGTTGCTGTCGGCTGGTTTGGTTGCTTCCATATTTGGTGTAGCTCCGGTTGCTGCTGCACCTACAGTTGTTAATTCAACGATTGTTGTTCCAAAGGGCACGACCTATGACGGTCAAGGCAAAACATTTGTAGCCAATCCTTCCACACTGGGTGACGGTTCTCAAGCAGAAAATCAGAAGCCAGTCTTCCGTCTGGAGGCAGGGGCCACGCTCAAAAACGTAAACATTGGATCACCAGCTGCTGATGGTGTTCACTGTTATGGCAACTGTAATATATCAAATGTGGTCTGGCAGGACGTGGGCGAGGATGCACTGACATTGAAGTCTGCCGGAACGGTCAACATTACCGGCGGGGCAGCGTACAAGGCCTATGATAAAGTGTTCCAGATGAATGCGGCTGGAACAATTAACATCAAAAATTTCCGTGCAGATGATATTGGCAAACTGGTTCGCCAAAATGGTGGAACATCCTTCGCAGTTAACATGACGCTGGATAACTCCAATATTTCCAATGTGAAAGATTCGATTTTGCGTACAGACAGCAGCACATCACAAGGGAAAATTACGAATACCCGTTATTCCAAAGTACCAACGTTGTTCAAGGGGTTTGCTTCAGGGAAAACGAGCCAGTCTGGGAACACGCAATATTAAGAACAGGGATACCTTGGAATACGGATTGAAGGCGTGTATGGATAAGGTAGCTATTTCACATCGTGAAGTATGTCCAAAAGGCATCCAGGGGGATGCCTTTTCCTATGCCAACTTTTGATTTTTGTAGAGACCATTGCCACAAATACCCATCTGATGTACATTAGAAGCAATGAAATAAGTGAACCGGGAGCTCAATGAAGTTGGGCTGAGAGAGTGGCCTTGTGCCGCTGACCGTACATCTGATCTGGGTAATGCCAGCGTAGAGAACATGGATTTGCGATATGTAAGGGTGAATTGTGGGAATGAACGTGGATGAACAACAGACCTCTTTGAACTGTGGTGGTGTATCTGCCATGACGAAGGGGTGCTGGCTGATATTCCGTATTTTCGACATCCATCCATTACATCATTGTGAGGATTGTATACTGCGCGTAAGGCCTGCCCGGAACCGGGGAGGCTTTTTCGTTTATTATGATAACCCCCACAGGGAACAGAGGAAGGACGTAGAGAACATGGCAACAAAAGCAGGCAACAAGCGATTGAAACTAACGGATATTCTGGTAACCATCGTAATCGCAGTAGTGTTTGGGGTGATTTACAAGATATGGGGACCTACATATGACTTGATGAAACCGTTCGGCGTTCATGCGGAGCAGATGATCTACGGCATGTGGTTTATGGCGGGCACGTTTGCTTTTGTTATCATTCGTAAACCAGGCGTGGCGATTCTTGCCGAAGTTGCGGCTTCAACGGTAAGTGCTTTTCTGGGCAGTGAATGGGGCATGTCCACACTTGTATACGGTCTGTTGCAAGGATTGGGAGCCGAGATATTCTTCGCCGCATTTTTGTATCGCAAAACCAATCTGTTTGTCACTTGTCTTGCAGCCATAGGAGCTGCAGCGGCTTCGCTTTTGCTGGATTATCAGTACGGGTATATTGATTCACTCTCGGCCTGGAACTACACGTTATTTATCGGATTCCGCTTCATTGGAAGCATTTTGATTGCTGGAGTGTTCGCTTATTATCTCGCCAAAGCATTGGAACTGACCGGTGTAACGCGTTCGCTCAGACCGGTATCGAAACAGGATTATGAGGCTCTGGATTAGATGAACGGGGAAGGGAATTCGCAAGCGGTAAGTGTCACAAATCTAAGATGCAAGTTCCCGGGAGAGAAAGCCTTGGTATTTCAAGGCTTGTCTCTTTCTGTGCGTCAAGGAGAGAAAGTGTTGTTGCTTGGCCCAAGTGGCTCCGGTAAATCGACGTTATTGCAAATTCTGAGCGGTCTGATACCACGTTCGGTTGAGATTCCGATGAAATGTGATGATATTCAGGTTCCCGCCAAAGCAGGAGTGGTCTTTCAAGATCCGGATACCCAGTTCTGTATGTCCTTTACGGATGAAGAGATCGCATTTGTGCTGGAAAACCGAAATATTTCGCGTGAAGAGATGGCGGGTATGATTGAATATTATCTGGATCAGGTGGGGTTATCCTTTGAAAAGAATCGTGTATTAATCCAGTCCATGTCTCAGGGGATGAAGCAGCGTCTTGCGATTGCTTCGATGCTTGCCATGGACCCGGAGGTATTGTTTTTGGATGAACCCACTGCACTGCTGGATGATGAGGGTACTTCTCAAGTGTGGGATACCGTTAAACGGATTGCAAGTGATAAAACAATCATCATTGTTGAACACAAAATTAATGAGATTGTGGATATGGTCGACCGAATTATTGTGTTATCACCTGAAGGAAAGATCGTGGCGGATGGGCCAGCACAGCAGGTATTTACACATGAACGGGGCAAGCTGAAGGCTTATGGAATCTGGTATCCGGGTGTGTGGGATGAGCACGAGCAGGCAGCTAAGGAGGAAGAGGGAAGTAATTCTGGAGAGCTTCAAGTGTGTGTGGATCACGGCATCTCAAACTTGGAAGCACAGCAACCGTCTGGCTTATCCGATACACCGGGTATATCCCCCATATCTCACGTCTCATCCTTATCACCTGGATCACCCACCTATCAGCCTGCACTGGACTTGAAGCAGTTCACCGGATGGCGTGGGAAAACACCCTTCATTCAGGTCGAGCAGGCCAAAGTATGGCATGGAGACTGGATTGGTATTGTCGGAGCTAATGGAGCTGGAAAGAGTTCATTGTTGTTATCTCTGATGAATATCCTAAAAACAACAGGTCATTATGAGGTTGAAGGCCAGCCTTCTGGCAAAACGGAGCAGCTTGCAGATCAAATCGCGTTTGTATTTCAGAACCCGGAGTTTCAATTTGTGACTAACACCGTCGCGGAAGAAGTGGAATTCTCATTGCTGGGGGGCAGGCTTACAACGGAAGAAAGACTTGCCAGGACGAATCAGATGCTTAATCAATTTGGATTAATCGACCTGTCCGAGCGTCATCCCTACCAATTATCGATGGGGCAGAAACGACGCTTGAGCGTTGCCTCTGCACTGGTGAGAGAGCAGCGAATACTGCTGTTGGATGAACCTACTTTTGGGCAGGATGCCCGCAATACGTTTGCCATGTTAGCCCAACTGGAGCAATTGCGGAGAGAGGGAACAGCCATTGTTATGGTTACCCATGATCGTGAAATTGTAAAAAGATATTGCACCCGAATCTGGTCGGTGGATGAGGGGAGGTTATCTGATGCAACTGTCGTTTCCTCACCGTGAAACCTGGCTTCATACCGTTAATCCGGGATTAAAGATGATCATTCTGACGATGATGTTTGTTATCGTTATCCTTATCCACAATCTGAATGTAATGGCCAATGTTGCTGTGGCGATGATGTTATTACTGTGCTGGACAGGTCACCCATGGTATAGATTGATCCTGTACGCGTCCCCATTCATTCTGGTGTTTATCTCCACATCTACAGGTATGATGATGTTTGGTAAGGGAGAGACCACATGGTATACGTGGGGACTGATTCACATAACCGAAGAGAGCTTCTATCGCGGTCTACACTTGGGTTTTCGCTCGCTGAGCATGGCGGCGGCTGGGTTACTCTTTGGTCTTACGACCAAGCCAGTACGGCTGTTTTATTCCCTGATGCAGCAGTGGAAGCTACCTGCAAAATATGCTTATAGTTTTCTGGCCGCGATGCGCATGATCCCGATTTTGCTGGATGAATTCCAGACGCTCCGTTACGCTATTCGTATTCGGGGAACAAGGCAGCGCGGATCTCGTTGGAACGTGTATGGTACGCTGAAGCGTTACGCTATTCCGCTACTGGCACAGAGCATTCGCCGTGCACAGCGAATGGCGGTAGCGATGGAAGCGAAGGGATTCACGGATGGCGCGAGCCGAACGTATTACATTCAGATTGGCTATTCGCGAGCTGATCTGTGGTTTGTATTTTATTATATGCTCACCTTAACAGCTGCTTATTACATTGGGGTCACCTTTCCTTATCATGCTACGATGGTGGATGTAAGGTAATACGGGGAGATAGAGTGAAATATATTGAGGTAACCGGTAACTTTTTCCTGTATGCAGCGTCTATATGGAAATAACTTCTAATGGATGGGGATGAACGAGAGTGAAGACGGGTCCTGACTGGCAGAGAACAGGGTACAAATGGATTACCATGACTGGATTATCAGCTGTGCTGTTGACGGGCTGGATGCTGCTGGATTCCAAGATGGTTGTGCTTGGAGGACAAGCTTTGGCTACAACGCCACAAGCCTTGGGTGCAAGTTCTCAAGCCTCATCAACACAGTTGGCCTACAAACAAGGAGAACCCGTTACGCTCATCAATGACATCCCTCTGTTCAAAAACAAGAGGGACGGCAGTGTGGCTGCTGACCAGATGGGGATTGAATACTATACAACAAAAAACGAAAAGTATACGTTGGTCTCGGTTCGAGGCGAGTGGGTACAGCTTAAGTCAACCGATCATGGAAACTTTTGGCTGCCAAGTTGGTATGCACTGAAGGAGAGCAGAAGCATGACGGAAACAGCTCCCCAAAGCTTCACACTCCAATCAGGCAGCAAGCTATATCTGGCTCCAGATAGTTCTACAACTTGGTCTAGTGAGAAAGCGCTAACAGATAAGGCTGTTATTGTTGCAAAGTGGAAAGGCTGGTATGGGGTCTCCATTGCCCCACGAGTCTGGGATAAAGAATCCTTCACGTATCGACCAGGACTCTTCTGGATCAAGGCACAGGCTATAGAACAGCGGATGAATGTGGCGGATGGTTGGTTCCAACAGGATGCATCGGTGCCAACTTCGGTTATACGCCATCTGGCAGATATTAAGCTGAACAAGGCAACCACCTCCAAACAAGTGGCTGAGTGGTTAGGCGAGCCGGATTGGAAAGAACACTCCAGCAATCTTAAAGACACTGGTTACCCGATGAGTATTGGACAGACCTGGCGATATGAGCGAGCAGACGGCCAGGTCTTGGTGACATTTAATAAGAATGGCAAGCTGATCAGAACTCGCTGGAACCTACCACAGAAGGATCGAAATGCTGTCGTTTCTGATTGGAACATCAGTCGGGCGGATGAATATGGGTTTACGACAAAAATCTATGGTACAACGCTGCCGTCTACAATACCCTGGAAATCGGTATGGACCAATCAGGGTGATATCAACTATACCTTTTTGCAAGCAGCTACAGATGATGTTCTCCTGATGAAAGGGGATGACGGTGGGTTTAGTGGGTTTCATTATGAGAGTTCAGCATACGCACTTGACCGACATTCCGGCAAGAAATTATGGGAGATTAACGCGGGATATGGAAGACAGCAGGTAGAGGTGGATGCGGGACGCCAACAGGTTACCATCTACACTGATTATGACCCTAAGAAGAAAGAATATGTAGATCGCATACGCCACCTCCAGTTGAAAAACGGTGATGTCGTATGGGAGTATGCCCCCAAGCAAAAATTCAGATTGAATGGCATCACCGCTGCTAAGAACGTTGTGGTTGTGGATAGCCCGGTTGTTGAGAGCTCAAGCAACAGTTGGTTAACGGTTCTGGACAGTGCAAACGGAAAAACATTGTGGACGCGAAAACTGGCCACAGGTTATGAATTATTGAACAAGAGTGCAGATGACCCCTATGTGTTGTATTGGGAAAAGAATAAGCTGGTTGCAGCCGATCCGCAATCGGGCCGAACCGTATGGAGCTTAAAGGGCAAACGATCCACCATAGAACAATTTTGGAATGATCCATATACTGGTGGAATTGAACGTCTTGATCCCTTTGCAACCACGAAAGCTGAAAGATGGCTATCACTAGATAATCAGTGGCTTCTGCTTGATCTGAACACGGGGAAAAAGCTTGCCCAATTCCCTGCTCGGGTAGGACAGAGATTTGAGGAGCTGAATGATGGCATGTTGTTGATCCGTGAGAACAAAAACGGCGATCATTACGGAGAATATGAAGATTTTACAACTACCCTGTATGATGCCAAGACAGGCAAAACACGCTGGACGATCAAGGGCAAGATTGAACGAGGACTGGTGGAAGAGGATCAGTTGTATGTGATTAAGAACGGTTATCCAGCGGCTTTGGATTATAAAACGGGGGAGACGCGTTGGAATGCCAAAGATACGATTGCAACACTAAGGCATCCGACGAATCAGGGAAGTTATCTGGTCATTGATGATCAGTTACTGTTGCCCATGGACGAGAATTTGCTCGTGATGAACAAAAAGAATGGAGCACTGTTAGGTCGTGTACATGACGTTGTGATGGGAAACCCGGAGCATCGCGACCGGGATGCGAAGAATGGAATGATCAACCGGATCGGAAATGAAGTGTATGTGGGTTCGTCCAACGGACGTTTTCGTGTATATGAAGCCAGCCGCCTTCAGGAGGCAATCTCACCTTAAAAGCTTGTCTCGTAAGGGATGTTGATTTATTATAAATGAACAGGCTTGCTCGCGCTCCGGTTATCGGCTGTGCGGGCTTTCTTCATGTGTTCTTGAAGAACCATGCATGATCATTCACGGGAGGACTCTCCATGATCTCATTATATGGTGTAAGCAAACGTTATAACGAGCGCGGTTCCCGTGCAGATCAGGGATTCGAAGCATTAAGCTCGGTGTCCCTCGAAGTGGGACAAGGAGAAATACATGGCATCATCGGATCGAGTGGTGCAGGCAAATCCACGCTTCTGCGGATGCTCAACGGGTTGGAAAAGCCGGATGATGGTGAGGTTGTTGTGAATGGGCAGCACCTGACCCAGATGAATGAACAGAGTCTGCGTCAGGCACGAAGATCCATTGGCATGATCTTTCAACACTTCAATCTTGTCAGTAACCGAACGGTGAGTGGCAATGTCTGCATGCCATTGGAGCTTGCGGGTATGCCCCGTGCGCAGCGAGTTGAACGTGGACTTGAGGTGCTGCGGTTTGTTGGACTGGAAGACAAGGCGGGTCAATATCCTGCTCAGCTTAGCGGAGGACAGAAGCAGCGTGTGGCGATTGCACGAGCGCTGGCCAGTCGTCCGAATGTGCTGCTCTGTGATGAACCGACCTCTTCGCTTGATCCACAGACCACGAACGGTATCCTGGATGTGCTGCGACATATCAATGAAACGCTGGGCGTGACCATTGTTGTAGTAACGCATGAGATGGAAGTGGCTCGCCGACTATGTCACAGGATATCCGTCATGAAGGATGGGCGACTCGTTCGTACGTTGTCTAAAGCGGAAGTGAGCAGTATCCCTGCTCCGCAGCCTGATCTGCTGACCTCCTTGCTTGCGGGTGACGAATACGGGATGACAGGTTCGTCTCTGTTCCGTCAGGCAGAACAGGAGGACAAGTCATGAGGTTACCTGAGTCTGTGCTGAAATATCAGCATGAGATATGGCAGGCGATTGGAGAGACTTTTGTCATGGTGGGCATCTCCATTGCGGCAGCTGTTCTGATCGGGTTACCTTTGGGTACTCTGCTGTACTTATTCCGGAGAGGACAACGGTATCAGAATCAAACGCTGTCCTTTGTACTCGGTAGTGTCGTCAACATCGTTCGTTCGTTTCCATTCTTACTGCTGGTTGTATTCATGATTCCATTCACACGGATTGTTGTGGGAACGTCCATAGGTACACTGGCGGCAACCGTGCCACTCTCGGTTATTGCGATTGCCTACTACGCCAGACTGGTGGAACAAGCGTTGCTGGATGTACCGAGGGGAGTGGTTGAAGCTGCTGCTTCCATGGGGGCATCGACGATGCAACTTGTGGTGAAATTCTTGTACGTGGAGGCACGATCTGGTCTTGTACTGGGACTCACGACAGCTACGATTAGCTTCATCTCCTACTCGACGGTGATGGGTATTGTAGGTGGCGGCGGGGTTGGCGACTTTGCCATTCGCTACGGTTATCAGCGCTTCGAAACGGAGATTATGGTATTTACGATCATCATTATGATTATCCTGGTACAGATGATCCAATTCACAGGCAGCAGACTGTCCCACTGGCTGGATCGCAGATCCTGAACGGTTGGACCGTGTATTATTAAGAATAACCAATACAGATTATACGATGAGGGGTAGACATGAAATGAAAGCAAAAATGATGCTTATGTTGCTTGCAGTAATGCTTGTTGTAGCTGCTTGTGGCAAAAAAGAAGAAACACCTGCGGCTGAAGGAACAAAAGAAGATACACAAGCTGCACAAGAAGTTACGCTGAAAGTAGCCACGTTGATTCCACCGATGACAGATGTACTGGATATTGTTAAACCGCTATTGAAGGAAGATGGAGTCAATCTGGAAGTTGTTGTGCTGTCAGATAACGTACAGCCAAATACGGCACTGGCGAACAAGGAAGTGGATGCAAACTTCTTCCAACACGTACCTTACATGACCCAGTATAATGAAGCGAACAATGCCAATCTGGTGGCTGTACAGCCTATCTATAATGCCATCTATGGCGGCTACTCCAAAAAGTACAAAACGATTGAGGAATTGCCAGAAGGTGCAACGATTGCAATTGCAAACGATCCTTCCAACATTGGTCGCTCTCTTGTGATGCTGGAGCAGAACGGATTGATTAAGCTGAAAGAGGGCGTAGGTTTTAACGCCACACAGGCAGACATCACCGAGAATACAAAGAACTTCAAGTTTGAGGAAGTGGACTTGTTGATGCTGGCTCGCATGATGGATGATGCTGATCTGGTAGCCATGACACCGGCATATGCCAGTCCACTCGGTCTTACACCGAAGAAGGATGCACTGTTAACCGAGAAGGATGATTCCCATTTTGCAATCACCATGGTTGCCCGTGAGGATAATAAGGACTCCGAAGCGATCCAGAAGCTGGCTAAACGCATGGCGGGTCCAGAGGTCAAAGCCTTCTTCGAAGAGAAATATGCAGATATCGCGATCCCGGCATTTAAATAGAGAATACGTTGGTCCAATGTAAATAACCTTTAGATCTGAGCGATAACGCTTGGATCTTTTTTTTGTCGTTCGCGTGCTTATTAACAAGTATTTAGAAAGTTAACAATTTGGTCATATCCCCGGAACACTTTATTTAATAGTTTTTTCGTATAATTTGTTTGAAAATAGTTCTTTTGGATTATAAATTAAGAGATTTGTTCGAGTTTTTTAGTGTAAAGAGTGTTTTTCACAAGAAGTGAGACCTAGTTTTTTAAAAAGATGGTTTACAATCTATGAGAGCTTCACAAGAGCTATATAAGTTGTATGAATCATTCAGCGATTGGCAGGTTGTTCTGTCATCGGAGTGGCAAGTGTGAATAATTTCTAGTTCAACTTATAAGTAGATCAAGTAAAACTAAAATTAATCTGGAAGAGGTAGAGAAATTTGTCCCGAAAAAATAGCAAATCGACCTGGTTCAACAAGATGCATAAGAACTTTAAGACCAAGCTGGTGGTGTCCTTTATTGCTTTTCTGGCCATTCCTTCGTTAAGTATTGGAGTTTTATCGTATAACAGTGCAAAAGATGAAGTGGAGAAACAAATTTTACATAGTGCGATGGAAAATGTGAACCTTGCCAGTGCAACGATAGATCTTTCAGTCAATGCCAAGCGGAACCACATTGAATATTATGCGAGTACACTCGCGGAGCAATTGCGTCAAGAAGATGCCGAGGTTCGGGTTGTGAACGAATTGAAGGGGTATGCCGCACAGAACAAAGATATCATCACCATAGGTGTAGGCACAGAGGCAGGTGTGTATCTGATGTCCTCTGATGCGGAGATGCCTGAGGATTACGATCCGCGAACAAGACCATGGTACACAGAAGCGATGGGTACTCCACAGCAAGTCATTGTTACAGACCCTTATGTTTCTGCCGAGACAAAAGAGATTACCATTACGATTGCGAAGGCACTGGAAGACCAATCTGGTGTGGTCCAATTGGATCTCAATCTGGCGGACATTAGTCAATTGGTTAGCGGAATTAAAGTAGGAGAAAAGGGACATCTGATTCTGCTGGATGCCAGCGAAAAGTATATCTATCATCCGACGATGGAACCTGGAACAGATGCAACAGAAGATTTTTGGACACAAGTGTATACGAATGAATCCGGTAACTTCAACTATACCTTTGATCAGGTTGATAAGGTCATGTATTACGCCACGAATGAATCAACGGGATGGAAGGTCGCAGGCACCATGTTTTCTTCTGAAGTGGAGGATGCCGCTGCGCCTATTCTGAATCGAACAATTATGGTGATCGTTTCCTGTCTTGTCATCGGAATTTTGATCATCTGGCTGGTGATGCGATCGATTGTTAAACCGATTCGTCAGTTGAAGGATCAGGCGATTCAGGTGAGCGAAGGGGATCTAACCCAGACCATAACAAGTACAAGCCATGATGAGATTGGTGAACTGAGTGATGCCTTTGGCAAAATGCAGCACAATCTGCGTGTGCTGATTCAAAATGTGGAGAACAGCGCCAGTCAGGTAGTCATCTCATCGGATGAAATGACTCAGAGTGCGGAATCAACCAGTGCAGCCAGTGAGCAGGTAGCGCGAGCCATCCAGGAAATTGCGAGTGGTGCGGAGAAACAGACCCAGGGTATTGAACATAACCATCAGGCCATGAATGAAATTACGATTGGGATTACAAGAATCGCCGAACGTTCCATACATGTCGCTGATTTGGCGAAACATACAACCGTACAAGCAGAAGAAGGCGGCAACACCGTCAAGCAGACGGTGAGTCAGATGCAATCGATTCAAGAGACGGTAGAACAGACAAACCAATTGATTCAGGCGTTATATGAACGATCACACCAAATTTCAGCGATTACGGAGTTAATCGGAAATATAGCCAAACAGACAAACCTGCTCGCGCTGAACGCATCCATTGAAGCTGCTCGTGCAGGTACACATGGCAATGGATTCGCCGTTGTAGCAGCAGAGGTTCGCAAGTTGGCAGAGCAATCCGGGCAGTCCGTCAATGAAATCACCGTGCTGACTACGGCGGTTCAGGAAGATATGGCTGCTTCCGTTCGCATGATGGAGAAGGTGACTTCAGAGGTTGGAGAGGGCATGGACATCTCTACAGAAGCGATTCGAAAGTTTGAACGTATTCTGGATAGCATGCGGGAAACGACACCTCAGATTGAAGAGATTGCTGCCACGTCACAAGAGATCACAGCAGGTGTGCAGGAAGTATCTGCTGTATCCAATGAGTTGGCAGGTATTGCGTCAGGCAACGCCGCAACTTCCGAAGAAGTGGCCGCTTCCTCAGAAGAGCAACTGGCAGCGATGGAGCAGATTTCTTCCTCGGCTCGTGGCTTGTCTAGCCTGGCTGAAGAGCTGCAGCGCTTGATTAGACAGTTTAAGTATTAAACGGGATCGTAGAAGAGAGTATTACAGGGACAGCATCACATCATGTTTCATTAGAGGGAGTGGACAACCATGCAACTGGAACTCAAAGCCTTCTTACTGCTAACGGATGCGGTCATGATTACAGATGAGGAGGGTGTGATTCTGGATGTGAATTCCGTTTATGTAACCAAAACAGGATTCTCACGGGAGAGCACCATAGGTCAGCCTGCCCGATTGCTAATGGATACCCACTGGAGAGGAAATCAGACATGGTCGGGCGTTGCCAAACTGATGAAGGCTGATCAGGAAGTGTGGGAAGCCCAGGTTACGATTACATCGGTTCATTTGGATGATTCTCTTTTTTATATCAGCATATTTAATGATGAATTTTCATGAAAAAAAACGTTGTTTGGTGATAAGGGGATGTTAGCTGAAAGTAGTAATTATTTTCAAAAAAATGGTCAATATCGTCAATTGAATAAGGGAGCACGGCATACTATGATTTGTGTACTGAGGAACTGCGACCGTGAATCTGACAACATTCATTGAATGCATGAAATCCTGAAGTCGTAATGTGGACGGTGACCATTTGCTACGCGATCTTGTATTAAATTTCACGCTAATTTTGATCTTTGTTTTCCTAATTCATCACTATTTGAACCATACAAATGCTACCCGTTCAACATCCATCACGACTCGGATCATTATTGGTATTACGCTAAGCATGTTGGGCACGGCGCTCTATTATTTCTCTATTGTGCTTGAGGATGGTACATTGTTGAATTTCCGGGCTAGTGTGTATCTGCTCGCTGCTTATTTTGGTGGAAGTGGCTCTGCATTCGTTACTTTTGCATTCATATGGATTTTTCGGATTAATATGGGGCTTAATCCCTTGTTGGAGAACTGGCAATATGCGTTGACAGAGTTGTTATTTGTTGTAGCCATATGCCTGATCTTTAAGTATATCAGGGGATTTATGCAGAAGTGGTTGTCCGGAGCGTTGCTGCTGATAACTGTGTATGAGTTTTTTGTACTACAGATATATTCTTCTTCTCTGCTAATGATGGGGCAGATTCTTCTTTTTCAATGTATCTGTCTGCTATCCGTTATATTATTCCTGTATTATCTGAACCAAAATCATCGATATAGGAGATTGGTCATTCAGAGGGATCAGGAAATGCTGGAGATGCTTCGTATGCAGCCGGGTTTTACTTTTAAAATCCGAAAACAGAACGGAAAGTTCGAGTATCTTGTGCTTGAAGGAGAGATGCTCTCCCGACTGGGCTTGGATATGAGTAGTCTGAAGCAAGATTACAAACTGGGCACATTGGATATTTTACCTCAGGAAAAGGTAGAATTTCTGCGAAAGCAGTTTAACCGGGCATGGGAAGGGGAATCTTTTTTTTACGAAATTGAGCATGAAGGTTACTATTCGCTGGTGAACGTTCGCCCTCTGCGAGAAGAGGGTGTGGTGAAATATGTCGTGGGATATGGTCTTGATATTACGGAACACAGAGCGGTTAAGCGAAGGATTCAAGAAAGTGAAGAGCGATATCGAACACTTGAGCGAGTGTCGGCAGACTGGTTTGTCGGATTGGATAACAACAGAAGTATTGTGTCGGTTAATCAGAAATTTCTGGATGTTCTCGGTCTCGGCAGGCAGGAAGTGATTGGGCGTCAGTTTGAAGATTTGTTGTTCATTGAGCAGCTGGAGAACTGGTTGTTCGTTTTCCAAAAAGCCTTACATCACAATATAACACAGGATACGGAACTGAGTTTCATTGTTGGAGAAGGTCATGAGCAGCATGTTCGGGTTCACCTATACCCTGTTAAAGTACTAAACTCGAGTGAGAAAATTAAGGCAGTCATTCATGACATTTCGGATCACTATAGACGTGTTAAGGCCGACAAAGCAAGCCAGGCGAAGAGTGAGTTTCTCGCATTCATGAGCCACGAGATTCGTACCCCACTGAGCGGTATTATCAACTTTTCGTTGTTGCTTCAACGGACAGATCTATCTCCACAACAAAAGGATTATTTGAGTAAAATCAATGCGTCCTCCCAAACCTTGCTTGCCCTCGTAAATGATATTCTTGATTTTTCGAAAATTGAGGCAGGCAAGCTGATTTTGGAGAAGGTCTCTTTTTCACCAGAGGATGTGATCAAACGTGTGGCAGATCAGATCGGTGTGGCCATCGGGCACAAAGATATCGAAGTGATCTTTACAACCGATCCCGATCTGCCATTAAAGGTGATTGGTGATCCGTTCCGACTTGAACAGGTGTTATTGAATCTGCTCAGTAATGCGATTAAATTTACGGAGCATGGATATGTAACGTTGCAGGCAGAGGTTCTTTCATTGGAGGCGGAGCGAGTTCATGTCCGTTTTGAGGTAGAGGACACGGGAATCGGAATGTCACCTGAACAATTGGAACGGCTTTTTGTCCCGTTTACACAAGCGGAACCCTCGACGTATCGAACATATGGTGGCTCTGGTCTTGGGCTGGTCATCTGTTACCTTCTGGTCACCTCTTTGGGAGGAAGCTTGCGGGTGGATAGCGTGCTGGGAGAGTACAGTCTGTTTTCATTCGACTTGATATTTGAACTTGCAGATTCGGAAGAAGAAAGTTCCTTCCTGCAAACATACCCTCTTCTCTATTGTGCCGATGATGTGGTTATCGTTGAAGAAGATGAACGAATGGGCGAAAGTCTGAAGCAGTTACTCTATTCATTCGGGATGAAGCCGAAGCTGTATCCTTCGTTGAACCATATGATGGAAAGTGATTGGTATGTCCATCATGTAGATGGGGCAAGTTCCATGTTGATGATGATGGATATGGATGCAGAGGAGACCGTCAACGGATCGTCATGGGACAGTTTCATGAAGCGATTGAATCAAACCAAATTTCAAATGGTGGGTTATACCCATGCTTTTAGTGAAAATGCCCTGTGGAGTGAGGAGAGATCCTTTCGCCCGGATCTCATGATGATCAAACCGATTACACGTCTGGGATTGTTCGAAGTGTTACTTGCACTTCAGGGTGAAGGGCCATTGGAGAAAAAGCGGATGATAGAAGGCGATGAATCTTATTTGCTTAAATCCAAAGGGCACATTCTGATCGCTGAAGATCATGAAATCAATCAACTGGTCATTCGGGCCATGCTGGAACATACCGGATTCAAGGTGACGCTGGCAAACAGTGGCACAGAGGTTTTGAAGAAATTGGACGAACAAACATGGGAACTGATTCTGATGGATCTCTATATGCCAGGTATGAACGGAATTGATGCAGCTCGACATATTCGCAAGATGAGGAAATATGATCGTACACCTATTATCGCGCTTACAGCGAATAGTTTAAAAAGGGACCATGAATTATATCTTGAAGCAGGCATGAATGCCATTCTGACTAAGCCCATACATGAACAACAGATCGCAGACATTTTGGAAATATGGATTGATCTAAAAGGCATAAGGGAGATCAATGGAATTGATGCAGATAAGGCGATCAGACAGATGGACGGCAAGCCGCATATTCTGCAATATGCGCTCACGAAGTTCAGAATGGAGTATGGCTTGTTTCAGCAAAAACTGTCGATTCAGCTTCAGCAACAGCAGATTGCTGATGCAATTCGTAGTGTTCATTCTCTTCGAGGCGTAGCTGCGAATCTGCATGCAGTGGACCTGATGTGTGCGGTTCTCCAACTGGAATCGCTCTTGTCCCATCCGTTATTTAAAGAAGAGGAACTGCGTTCGGTATTGGAGAAGGTGCAACAGGAAATTGATAAAATTACCGGGTCTCTGCCATGGTGAGCTGAATAAAGCTGTGTTGTTTTAAGGTGTGAACTTATATCCGACCCCCCAGATGGTTTGAATGTATTGGGGGTTTTTTGGATTGTCCTCAATTTTTTTACGAAGCTTGGTAATGTGCACATCGATGGTGCGATCATTAATGTAGGCATCAATACCACGAATGGCTTCAATCAGGGCATACCGACTGTAGACCTTGCCAGGATTGAGGATAAACAGCTTCATGATCTCAAATTCGGAAAACGTCATCTCCACGCGTTGGTTATTCAACAGAACGGTTCTTCGCGCCAGATCGAGAGATATACCGGTTTCCTGTTCAGTGGCAACAGAGCTGTTCAATATAGAGTAGCGGCGCAATACAGCCTCAATACGTGCCTTCAGCTCCTGCATGCTGAAAGGCTTACATACATAGTCATCAGCCCCATCTGTTAATGATCGAATCCGCTCAGAAACCTCGGTTAACGAAGAGATGACGATAATGGGGATTGCCGTATGTTGGCGCATGAGAGAACAAGGATTCTTATTACCCGAATCAGGGAGCATCAAGTCAAGAAGCAGGATATCAGGCCGCGCTTGAAGCTGTAGAAGACCATCTCTTGCGTTATCGACACGGATAACATCATACCCTTCACCTTGCAAATACAAGGATAATGTATCGCCTAACATGTTGTCGTCCTCTATGATAAGCACTTTCGTCATGATATTCCTTTCTGAACCCCCTTCTTGTAGAAGGACTAAGATCCATGAATTACTTAATATACCTGATATTTAAAACATGCAACATGAGGAAGTCAAGACTCTAACATGACTTCAAGAAGGTGAGAGACTCCGATTTAATGCTTGCCAAGGTGTGGATCAGCTTCACGCTCGATCAGGCGCATCAATTTGCGCTCGGTAGCGCTTTCTGGCGCAGGGGTGTAGACACTGCAACGCAGATCGGAACTGCCCTGAACCTGCAACGAAGTCAGATCAAACAACATTTTGCCTGCTTTGGAATGCCTGAATTCGATTAATACGTCCGGGGCACTGCTGACGCTGCTTTGTTTCCAAAGGGTATGAAAATCGGGATGTCTGTTCATCATGTCATCCAGAAATAAATTATACCATTCATCATCAACATACTGGCCATAGTAAGCACGAAAAATCGCCAGAAATCCGCTAACAAAATCCTCCCAGTTCACCGCGAGCCTGCGAAACTCCTTTCGATCAAATAACAGACTGATCATATTCCGCTGTTCGGGGGCAATCTGTTCAAAATCCATAAAAACATGGCGGGCTGCATCATTCCAGCCGACAATGTAACAACGCCGGTCCGAGATCACGGTAGGACAGTGATGAAGTTCTTGCAAAATTTTCTGCAAGGAAGGGTGAAGTTGAACCGGTTCTTCTTCCAGCATAGGCAGCTCCGAGTGATGCTCCATGGCGAGCGAAAACAGATATTTTCGTTCATCTGCAGTAAGCCTCAGTGCTGAAGCAATGTTATCCAACACGGAATGGGATACCTGAATATCCCGACCTTGTTCAAGCCAGGTATACCATGTTGTACTCACTCCTGCCAGTTGGGAAACCTCTTCTCTCCTCAGCCCAGGCGTTCTGCGCCGACTTCCGGTGGGTAAACCGACCGATTCGGGAGAAATTTTGGAACGCTGTGTTTTCAGAAAAGTGGACAATGCCTGTAACCTGACATCATAGTTCAATCCATCACCTTCAATCCTCGTTATCATGGTAGTCATTATACTATTATAATTGACAACTTGTAATAGGATATTCAAAAGTGCACTATTAGTGGCAGAGCGTAAGAGTAAGGTAGACAACAGCGCTGAAGGAGGATGGACATGGAACGAGTCGTGATTACAGGTATGGGAGTCATCTCTCCTTTGGGAAATGATGTACATACATTCTGGAATGGATTAATTGAGGGTAGATCAGGTGTATCACCTATAGAGCATTTTGATACAGCTTCGTACAAAACCAGAATCGCTGGCGTGGTCCGTGATTTTGATGGTGAAGAGCGTTTTGGACGCAAGGAAGCAAGACGCATGGACCGATTCGTTCAATTCGCTGTTGCTGCTGCGGATCAGGCTGTATCACAATCAGGTCTTGTGATGGATGAATTGGACCGTGAACGGGTAGGTGTATATATTGGTTCAGGCATAGGCGGCATCCAGACATTGATGGAACAAGGCAAGGTCCTGTCAGATCGGGGACCTGCGCGCGTCAGCCCAACACTGGTACCTATGATGATATCCAATATGGCTGCGGCTACGGTCAGTATGAGGTTTGGCTGCTGGGGGCCGACATTGTCGCCAGTAACGGCTTGTTCCATTGGCAATACCGCCATTGGAGAGGCTTTTCGGTTAATTCGTCATGGCGGAGCTGATGTCATTATTGCTGGAGGAACAGAAGCGGCTGTAACGGAAGTGTCACTGGCAAGCTTCGGTAATGCGACAGCGTTGTCTACACGAAATGAAGCGTTCCAAGCAGCCAGTCGTCCATTTGATGCAGGGAGAGACGGTTTTGTCATGGCGGAGGGCGCTGGAATTCTGGTTGTGGAATCACTGTCTCATGCACTGGGAAGAGGGGCGAATATTCTTGCTGAAGTGATTGGATATGGTGCCAGTTCAGATGCGTATCATATGGTAGCTACCCACCCGGAAGGACGGGGTGCATATCTGGCTATGAAAGCATCACTGAAAGAGGCTCAGATTGGACCTGAAGACATTGATGTGATTAACGCTCATGCCACCAGTACGGAGGCAGGTGATCTGTCTGAGACAAGAGCGATTAAGCAACTTTTCGGGACAGGTGCCTATGATATTCCAGTCACAGCGAATAAGTCCATGACGGGACATATGCTTGGTGCAGCAGGTGGTGCGGAGGCGATCTCACTTATTCAAAGTCTGCGGTATGGCATCATTCCTCCAACCATCAATCAGGAGCAGAGGGATTCCGAATGTGATCTGGATTATGTACCAAACGAGGCAAGAAAAGCAGAGCTGCGGATTGGGATGTCTAATTCCTTTGGTTTTGGCGGTCATAATGCGGTTATTGTTCTTCAAAAGTATTCATCTTAAGCCAAAAAGAAAAACCAGCTTTAAGCAGAAAGAAAGCCGTAACCAAAGAAACAGCGCTGCCTGATGGGGCAACGCTGTTCTTTTGGTTACTTATGGATCACTCGTAAACACTGTACCTTGGTTAGCGGCCAAGTGGTTGTACGCCTCAGGAAGAGAGGGATGTCGATTCCGCCATGCCTTTGCTGCCCCGATTCAACCAGCTCACACGCCAGCGGGATTGCATGAAGAGAACCAGGAACAGGGAAGCTGCTGCAATCAGGCTAAGAATGACAAAACCTGGTGTATAAGATTGATAGCTGCTGTACAGTTGACCGAGAATCAGTGGCAGTGCATACCCGCCCAATCCGCCAGCGGCACCTACAATACCTGTCATCAGGCCAATTTCATTGCCGAAACGTTGGGGAACCAGTTGGAACACGGAGCCATTTCCGGCTCCCAGACACATCATACCGAGGAACAACATGACTACTACTACAGGAAGCGGTGGCATGAAGGATACCCCGATCAACATGATGCAGGCTCCTGTATACAGGAAAGTCAGCATACGTGTTCCGCCAATTTTGTCCGCCAGATAACCCCCTACAGGCCGGAAGAAACTGCCTGCGATTACACAGAAGGTGGTAATGTCTGCGGCACGAACAGGAGAGAGCCCATACTGGGTGTTGAAGAAGATGGTGAGATAGTTACATAATCCAACGAAACCACCAAAGGTCACACAATAGAAGGCACAAAATACCCAAGCATCTTTTTGTTTAAGCAGACTTCCATATTGGGACAATTTCTTGGGTTCAGGCCGGTTAGGGCTATTCTTGGCAAAGATAGAAAAGAGGATGAATACAATAACGATCGGTATAATAGCAAGTCCGAACACAACTTCCCAGCTACCAAAATGCGTAGCCAAGCGATTGGCAAACAACGTCGCGAGTACGGTTCCACTGTTACCCGCCCCGGCAATACCCATGGCCAGACCCTGATGCTCCTTGCCATACCATTGGCCTGCCAGAGGTAGTGCAGCAGCAAATGAGGCGCCTGCGACACCAAGCAAGAGTGCCACCACGTACAGTTGGCTTAAAGAGTCAACCCATAACCAGCCGAGTAATAAGGGAACCAGGGTGACGAGCATACCGATCTGTGCGGTTAGTTTCGGACCGATATAATCAGACATGAAGCCTAGCACAAGCCGCAGGATGGAGCCGCCAAGAATAGGCAATGCGACCAGATTGGCCTTTTCCAGTGGAGTCATCGGATAGTCCAATGCAATGACAACTGCGAGTGGACCCAGCATTCCCCATATCATAAAACTGATGTCAAAATACATAAACGCTCCGAAAAGGGTGGGCTTATGCCCGCTTTTCCAAAAACTCTTGCTCTCCATCATCCATCATCGCTCCTCATCCAATTGAGATCTTCGTGATTTGTCTATGTGCTTGTTAAGGCAGAAAAAGGCCGCAATTCGTCCAGATCTGAACGATTTGCGGCCCCGTTGCCGACAGGCGGTACACGTCATTGTGTTCCCGCATCTGAGTTGATCACAGCACTGTGATTTTGATTCAAATTATAATCAAGAGAAAATATATATGTCAACAAAAATTACATGTGATTTTAAATAATTGGTTTTTTAATCGTTATTCGCATTTATTATGTTAATTTAGTTGACATTAGATTGAGATTCCCTTAATCTGAATCTAATATGAATCCACACAAAGGCGTGTGGATTCCGGAGGCAACGGTGCCCTTTTCCGAATCATGGAGAAGGGATTTTTCTGTTTATTTTCAGGTGAGAGAGAAAGGGGGGCAGCCCATGAGTAGAAACAAACTGGTGATTATCGGGAATGGCATGGCTGGAGTGAAGTGTGTCGAAGAGATTATCGCACTGGAGCCTGATACGTATGAGATTGTCATCTACGGCAATGAACCCCGTCCCAACTACAATCGGATCATGTTATCGAAAGTGTTGCAGGGTGAGCATTCGTTACAGGATATCATTATCAATGATTGGACTTGGTATGCCGAGCATCATATACGGCTATGTACAGGTGAAACGGTACACCGCATTGATACCCGTGGAAAATATATAGAGACGGAATCCGGACTAAAAGAAACCTACGATGTCCTGATTCTGGCAACAGGGTCATCACCGTTTATCCCACCGATTCCGGGAATTGATAAAGAGAGGGTCATGTCCTTCCGAACAATTGATGATTGTACGCGCATGTCTGATTATTCCAAAACATATCGCAAGGCCGCGGTCATTGGTGGTGGATTGCTTGGACTGGAGGCTGCACGGGGGTTGCTGCATCTGGGCATGGAAGCTGTGGTGGTCCATAACGCACCTTACATTATGAACCGGCAGTTGGATCAGAAGGCTGCCACGATGCTTCAAGAGGAACTTGAAGGGCAGGGTATGTCCTTTCTTTTGGCCAGAAATACGCAAAAAATCACCGGACGATCGCAGGCGCAGGGGCTGCTCTTCACAGATGGTTCCAAGCTTGAAGCTCAGGTTGTCATTGTCGCTGTAGGAATTCGGCCAAATGTGGATCTGGCCAGACGAAGCGGGATCGCCACCAATCGGGCAATTATGGTAGATGACTACATGCGCACCAGTGTACCGGATATATACGCAGTTGGGGAATGTGCCGAACATCGGGGAATCAGTTATGGTCTGGTGGCCCCCTTATACGAACAGGGGAAGGTGCTCGCACGTACGCTCTGTGGACAGGAAACGCCTGAATACAAAGGATCTATTCCCTACTCACAGTTGAAGGTATCGGGGGTTGATGTTTTCTCGGCCGGCGAGATCAGTGGGGAAGGCATGCAGACTGCCATTCAACATCTGGATGGCATTCAAGGCACATATAAAAAAGTACTGATGCAGGCTGGCAAAGTGCGCGGCGCCATTTTATTTGGAGATACAACCGAAGGAACAGCATTGCTTGGAATGGTGCAACGAGGTGCGGATGTGTCGGAATTGGCTCCGCGTGAAGGGGCTCCGGACCCGGCTGAGAAGGCTGCTGCGGCATTACCGGCTCAGGAGACCGTATGTGCCTGCAACAATGTGACCAAGGCTGCTATTATGAAGGCCATTCAAGAACAGGGTCTGGAAACGGCAGATCAGGTGAAGGAGCAGACCAAGGCTTCTGGTTCATGCGGTGGCTGTCGCCCGATGGTGGCTGCTCTATTGAAACATACGCATAACCTGAAAAATAACGGGGGCACTGGCGTGGTAGCCATACCGGATAAACTTGCTCCAATGCCTGTATGCAGTTGTACGGATCTTGGGCATGCAGAACTGAAGGAAATACTGGCTGACATCGTTGTTATGAAGATAGGGCTACCAGACATATCTTTGATCTTGCAGAAGCTGGGTTGGGGTTCGGAACATGGTTGCTCGGTATGTCGCCCCGTAATTCATTATTACTTACAGGTATCCGGTGGAACGATGGTTGTTCGAGAGATGGAAGGTCACTCAGAGATTCAGGTACGCTGGGATGATCAGATCCCGATGTCATCCTATGCGAGGGATGCGGGTAGCTTGGCAGCACAGCTTCGTACGAATTGGATCGGCGCAGCAATGCCGTCGCCCGTGAATGTAGGAGTCGCACCAGGGCCGGGATCATTGGTGAGCGCACTGGTGCAGGATATCGGCTTGCTGGCTTCACCAGCTGGGTGGGAGATCTATGCAGGCGGTCATGCAGAGCATCCGGTCAAACAAGGTGACTTGCTCGGGGTGGCTGAAACAGAGGTGCAAGCGGCCACACTCGCATCAGCCTGTCTTCAATGGTATCGCCAAACCGCTTGGTATGATGAGCCGTTATGGGCATGGACGGAACGATTGGGATTCATGTCGATTCGGGAAACGCTGCTGGATGACCAGTTACAGAAGGAACTGGCAGCTACACTTCAAGCTGATATATAGATGAAAGGCGGGGATGGAAAGATGGGATTATCCGTGAGTTCAGAACCAACAGCCTCCAAGCTCCATGTAAAGGAAACCCAGTGTCCGTATTGCAGTGTGCAGTGCAAGATGACTGTTGAAGAACTGGCTGCACCTGTTGCAGGCCAGCGTCGTGGTGAGTATGCGGTTCAGGGTGTTCCGAATGAAGCCTCGCAGGGCAGGTTGTGTGTGAAGGGCATGAATGCTCATCAACATGCGCTCAGTGGTCAACGATTAATGCATCCGCTCATTCGTCGCAATGGCGAGTTTGAACCCTGTTCCTGGGAGGAGGCCATTCAGACCATCGCAGAGCGGTTTCAGGACTTGAAAGATTCATACGGAGCAGATACGGTCGGAGTCTACGGAGGCGGATCTTTGACAAATGAAACAGCCTACCTGCTCGGTAAGTTCGCCAGAGTTGCATTGGGGACGAAATATATTGACTATAATGGACGTTTCTGTATGTCAGCTGCGGCTTCAGCTGGCAGTAAAGTGTTCGGGATGGATCGTGGATTGACGTTCCGTCTGTCCGATATTCCCAAGGCAGGTTGCATAGTACTCGCAGGTACCAATATTGCGGAATGCCAACCTACCCTCCTGCCATACTTCAATCAAGCGAAGGAGAACGGAGCCTTCATTATTGTTATTGATCCACGCAAGACGGCAACCGCAGCCATTGCCGACCTTCATTTGCAGGTGAAACCTGGCAGGGATGCTCTGCTGGCGGATAGCATGTTGAAGGTGATTATGGATGCCGGATTGGTGGACCCTCATTTTATAGGCGAACGAACGCATGGTTACGAGCAATTGATACAAGGGTTGGCTGATCTGCAACTCGAACAGGCGGCACAAGCGTGCGGGGTTGATCTAGCGCTGATTCGTCAGGCAGCGATGGCCTATGGTGAGGCAGAGACAGGCATGATCATGACAGCACGTGGTGTGGAGCAGCAGACGGATGGGCATATGGCAGTGAGGCACTTTCTGAACCTGGTGCTCGCGACTGGCAAAATTGGTAGAGAAGGTTGCGGATATGGTGCCATCACAGGTCAAGGCAATGGGCAGGGCGGACGGGAGCATGGGCAGAAGGCTGACCAGCTGCCGGGCTATCGATCCATTGAAAATGAAGCCGATCGTGCCTATGTGGCATCCGTCTGGGGTGTGGACCCTGCAAGTCTGCCAGGCAAAGGGGTATCCGCCTACGAGATGATGGAGAAGGTCCATGATCAGGAGATTCGGGCGTTGCTTGTAATGGGCTCCAACCCGGTCGTATCCAATCCCAATGTGCGTTTGGTGGAAGAAGGTCTGCGCAAGCTGGACTTTCTGATCGTGGCAGACATGTTTCTGTCCGAGACAGCACGCATGGCTGATCTGGTTCTGCCGGTTACATCTTATATGGAGAATGAAGGTACATTGACCAATCTGGAGGGGCGTGTTCTGCTCCGTGAACAGGGGCGGCCTGCGCCGGGAGAAACGCTTGATGATTGGGATATATTATGCCGGATTGCCGCACAATTGGGTAAAGCTTTTTATTTTGAATATGACACTGCTGAGGATATCTTTAATGAGCTTCGAGTGGCGAGTCGTGGCGGAGTGGCTGATTACTATGGCATTACCTATGAGCGTTTGCGTAACGAGAAAGGGGTATACTGGCCGTGTTCTGCCCTGGAGGATCAGGGAGAAGGACTGCTGTTCGGTGAACGATTCGCTCACCCGGACGGCAAAGCGGCATTTACATTTGAATCCAGCCCGGGCTGGAATGATATATCTTCGGAGTTCCCCTTAATTCTCACCAATGGGCGTGTGCTGCCTCATTATCTTACAGGGGTGCAGACACATCGAAGTCCGGCACTGGCAGCTCGTGAATTGGAGAACTTTGTTGAACTTCACCCGGCAACCGCTGCCCGTTATCGCATTCACGATGGAGAGTGGGTAGAGATTCAATCGACGTACGGAAGCTTCACGGTTCGTTCGCGCATCAAGGATTCCATTCGGGAGGATACCTTGTTCGTGCCGATGCATTGGGGCGGCATTCAGAATGTGAATCGGGCCACCAGACCAGAGCTAGATCCGTTCTGCCGGATGCCTGGGTTCAAGACAGCAGCGGTAAACATTCGACCGTTGCGATTGGTCAGATGATTCATACAGGTTTCAGATTACAGATTTCCAGGTGTCATAAGCTGCTCTAATGGTAGCTAAGCGGCTGCGCAGCTCATATTTATATGAGACTGTGCGGCTTTTTTTGCGTATATGTACGCAAGTAGGCCATAGTTCCGTGGTTCCACGTAAACATGAGGATTGGCTCATGAATATGGATTGAATTTTAGTTATGATGTTCATTAGGGGTACATATGTACGTATTTTATGTTTTATTTAGAGACAGATAGTCATTTCGAGTTTAGGATATTCCGCATCGTGGTATAGATATCGGGGCTTATGGAAGCTTCTTCAAATAGAGCAGGACATAGGGAGGGAACACGGTGAACATATGGATAACGGTAAAAAGTCTGGGTAAGCGCAAGCCGGTACTTGCCAAGCAAGCTGCCGAACTTCCGGAAACAACTCATACGTTAAGGCAGCTCATTGAGAACATGGTGGCTCTACAAGTAAAAGCGCTTCAGGACAAGAAACAACAGGCTGAATTGCTCGCCTACCTGATGCCGGATGATATTGAGGCGCAAGGAGCGGTGGGGAAAGTCGGGTTTGGCGCAGTATACAATGAGGGTGTTCCTGATCTGAATGTTGCGATGGAGACAGCTATAACCGCCTATGAGGATGGGTTGTATAAAGTATTTCTCAACGATGAAGAATTGCAGGAGCTGGATGAGTCACTTGTTGTAAAAGACGGAGATAACGTGGTGTTTATTCGTTTTACAATGCTTGCCGGACGTCTGTGGTAGAGAGCGATGAAGGAGGAGAACAGGATGAATCAGGAAGAGCAAGTACAGGTGTATATGGATGGATTGCAAGAAAGAGCCAAGTCGTTAACAGGGGTACAGCTCGAGTTGGCAAACTATGTTGTGGAGATCGCCGGGTCTACCTATTTGCGTGGAGACGAAAAGATGTTTCTGAACACTGATAAGTTGCTTGGAAGGCTGGCTGCAGAAACGCAGAAACCATTATTCGAGCCACTATTGGATGTGCTCCAGCATCTGGCGAGCGAGTCATTGGTTGCACAATTCCGTTATATCGCAGAGCGTGCGACTCGTTTCCCATACAGTAACAACTATGAACGCCGCCCTTTCCGCACATCCGATCCGGAGCAGCATGTAGAACAAGTCATCCGTAAACTGATGGGATTGTTCCGTATGGAAATGAAAAATTTCTCCCTGGAAGAATATGTGTCACTTCGTGAGTACAAGCTGGATTATCTGCATGAGATCCGTTGGGTTCTGGCGGATTGTATCGCTTATGAACTGGATCATCAGGGCGGAGATATGAAGCAGGCACTGCACGATATTATCTATGGTGACAATCAGACGGCGTTGTTAACCCATGAAATGATCAAAGGTATATTCATGAGCGATCAGGCGGATGCCTATCAGATGGTGGGTGAGCTGCTCATTGCAGCAAGGTTGCAGGAAGGGCTGCGCCAAAGCATTGTGGAGCGGATGGATGAAGGGACACTGGAAGCCTATATTTACATATTAAAAATCATTATCGACAACAACCTGATTCGTTTCAGTTCCGTAGTAAGAGCGCTTGCCGTATGGACGGGGATAGGCATAGAAGCAGCCAACCAGCGTGTTGCCGCACAGTTGATTGAACAGGCCTATCAGGCGCTTGTGCAACCAGAAGTACGCGAGGCCTGGCAGCAGGAAGCGAACGCCAACAAACTCTTTATCAGTCTGTGGGCGACAGCGGTCATTGAAGAGAATGAATTAAAGAGCAAGATAATAGAGATTATGGATCAAGGTCAGTTATATCAGAAGATTGTTGCCCAATACGTACTGGCTAACAGCCAGAATAGGGAGCTTCGTTTGGACATTGCACGTCGTTATCTGGAGGCGCAGGATACCGAGTTGATGCACTGGATTGTGACCAACTATGATGCGATGTATATGTACAACTGGAGTTTCGAGAATGGAGAGAATCAGCGTAGCGTCTACGTGTGGCCATTGCCTGCTCTTGGAGAAAAGGCCTTGCGGCGTCAGGACTTTGATCGGTTCAAACAGATGCTGGCTGCCATTCCAAAAGGCGGGTCAGGTGGACCATCGGGTGTACTTGAGTATGTTCACTACCGGATTGATACGGATGATGTAGTCAAGAAAATGTTATATTTGGCCGCTTATGATATGGACCCGGAATGGATCGGGGAGGTCATCGCAATCAAGGACCGTTTAAGCCCGGAACTGCGCGGAGAACTGTTGTCCCAGTTTGTTCAGCATCCCGATAATGAGGTGCAAAGACAGTTTGTGTTTGAGAGTTTGTCTGATAAAAGCATCAGTAATCGGGAGAGTGCACTCGCCAAAGCGAAGCTGCTCACGTTGACGGTTGATGAGATGAAACAGATGGAGGCGTTGATGAAGCTCAAAACAGGCTCACTTCGTCAGAAGGTCATTCATGTATTGTTACTGCAACCCGTGGACCAATTGGCGGTCTCGCTGAAGCGACTTTTGCAGGCCAAGAGTGAACTGCAGCGCTTGGGTGCGCTAGAATTATTGACCGAGATTGCAGCAGATCCAGAGCGGATAGATCAGCAGGAGCAATTGCAGCCATTGGCGCAGCTGATTGAGACACCCACTGCCAAGGAACAGAAACTGCTTGATAAGCTGACCGATCAGGGGAGTCGTTACACAGCCTCTAATGGATTTGGTTTATTTGATCCGAAGCGACGTGAGCCATTGCTGGATGAGAAGCGTGATCTCAAGGGCCATAATCCGAAGGATATCTTTACACTCTCTCTGGATAAGACCAGACCATTTCTGGAGGGACTTAGTGAATTAGTGCATGAACACAGGGATTATGAGTATCAAGTGGAATACTACGCTGGCTATAAAGACACATTGTTAGTCGGAGCGAGTCTTCGCTCCAAGGTTCCATATGGAGAGCGGAATGAAATGAAGCAGATGGAACAGTTCCCGCTTCATGACGTATGGGAGAACTATATTCAACATGCCGGGTTCAGCAGTGTGGAATTGATGCAGCTATACATGGCTATACAGCTCCGGGAGTTCAATGGCAATTTGAGCGACCATTACAGTTATTTCCGTGAGCAGTATGACTATGACGAATTGCAGAAGATTCCGTTATTGGAAGGCTGGCGCAAGTCGTTTGCTGAACAGATCTATCCTCTGGATGACATCGAAAAGCTGCAGCAGATGCTGGATTCGTTAACATATAAGGATCAGGTAGTGGCACTGATATCGGCGGCATTTCTGGATAGCGATCCGATCGATACGTTTGAGATAGCTGAGAAAACCTGGGCCTCCATCATCGCGAGTATGCCTGCTGATCGACTCGAAAAAGAGTCAGGCATGCTTCATATTCTGACTGGACCTTGGAATTATGTAGTTCGTGGCAAATTCCACGACGATAACAGCTTCAAACGTTTCTTCCAGACAGCGTACCAGTTCACCAGTCTTGTAGAGAGTAGTCAACCGCTGTCTTTACTGTCACTTGAAGATTTCCTGCGTGCATACCAGTTGAACCTGATAGATGATCAAGAGATATATCGACAGGTGCTGGTCGGTGGGAATCGTCAGTTGTTTATTCGGGACTTAACATCCACTCGTACAGAAGTGATCGCAAGTGATCCCAAGCTGATTCATTTACGGGATACGGTCGTTAATCGGATTCTGGAGATCGAGCTGACCCGGGGAGAACTCTCTACAGAAGTAAGTACACTTGCCATGAAACTGGAACGAATTGAAGGCATGGAACACTGGGTACATCTGGTCTCGGCGATGGATCAGGATACATTTGTCCGTGGATATATCTACAGTTATGGGGACAACACAACACGTAAAGAGACGTTTAGCTATCTAATTCAGAATTGTCATCCACGAGATGGAGAAGATGAGAAGCGTCTTGGAGAATTGCTCCAGAAGTATCCGGTGAATGAGAAAAAATTGCTGGAAGCAGCCATGTACGCCCCGCAGTGGATGGAGATTGTTGCAAAACATCTGGGATGGGAAGGTCTACGCAGTGCAGCTTGGTACTTCCATGCTCATATTAATGAACGCTTTACTGCGGAGAAAGAAACCATCGTGGCCCACTATTCTCCAATCTCACCACAGGACTTTAATGAAGGTGCGTTTGATATCGCTTGGTTTGAAGAAGCCTATGCTGCTGTCGGGGAGGAACGGTTCAATCTGTTATACGATTGCGCCAAGTACATTTCCGGGGGAGCTAACCACCGCAGATCCCAATTGTTCGCAGATGCTGCACTGGGCAAGCTTCGATTGGACGATATGCGTGATTCCGTGTCAGACAAGCGAAACAAGGATCATTTGTTAACCTACAGTTTGATTCCATTCGCCGTAAATCGCGAACAGGATCTGCGTGAGCGATACGACTTCATTCAGAAGTTCCTGATGCAGAGCAAACAATTCGGTGCACAACGCCGTGCCAGTGAAGGTGTGGCATCACAGATTGCACTGGGCAATCTTGCTCGTAATGCAGGTTATGCCGATGTTACGCGGCTGATGTGGGACATGGAAGCACGTAAGTTGGATGAGATGAAAACTTTCTTTGAACCTCATGCATTGGATGCTGACACGACAGCACAATTGGTCATTGATGAGGAAGGCCAACCCGAGATGGTTATCGTTAGCAAAGGCAAGACACTCAAATCTGTACCTGCCCGGTTCAAAAAAGATGGATATATCGCTGAACTGAAAGAGCTGAAATCGGATCTGGTGGATCAGTATCGCCGGGCACGACAGGAGCTGGAACGTTCGATGACTGCTGGAACATCCTTTACACGTGAGGAAATTGCCAGACTGATGCAAAATCCGGTTATACAACCGCTGGTAAGAACACTTGTATTCCAGTCAGGTGACAAGACGGGAAGGTTCGATGTATCATCCAATGGTTTGGTTGCACCAGGACCGGAGGGTACGGTCCATGCACTAGCGGAACAGGATCAACTGTTGATTGCTCATCCGCTTCATCTGTATCAGAGCGGAAGCTGGAGTGAATTCCAGCGGGATCTGTTCACCCGTCAGGAGCGTCAGCCGTTCAAGCAGGTATTCCGTGAGCTATATCTTCCTAACGAGGACGAATTGGCTAATGGTACGGTGTCTCGCCGATACGCCGGGTATCAGATTCAACCGAAAAAAGCAGTAGCTCTGCTTAAAGGACGCCAATGGACTGTCAGTTATGAGGAAGGTCTGCAGAAGGTAAGCTATGAGCATAATCTGATCGCGAATCTCTATGCCATGGCAGATTGGTTCTCACCAGCAGATACCGAAGCACCTACCTTGGAGACGGTGCAGTTCTACGATCGCAAGAGCTACAAACCTGTAGCGCTGCAAGATGTGCCGCTGACGTTCTTCTCGGAAGTTATGCGTGATATCGATCTGGTGGTCAGCGTTGCACATGTGGGAGGCGTAGATCCGGAAGCCAGCCTGACAACAATCGAGATGCGTCACGTCATTGTGAACGAGTCGTTACGTCTGCTGAAGATCGACAATGTACGTCTGGACGGGAATTACGCACGAATTGATGGTGAATTGGGTGAGTATGCTGTTCATCTGGGGAGTGGTAATGTGTTTAAACAAGCCACAGGTGCACTTCATATTGTTCCGGTGCACAGTCAGCATCGGGGTCGAATCTTCCTGCCATTCCTGGATGAAGATCCGAGAACAGCTGAGATTCTGTCCAAGGTGATGTTGCTCGCCGAAGATAAAAAGATCAAGGACCCGCAGATTCTTGCACAGTTACAGAATTAGAAGTGAACGAACTAGAATTGAACCGCCCTGTGGGGCGGTTTTTTTATTTGTTACTCCGATTTTTAATGTAACTTCAAATCTCAATATAACGAGTGTAGAACAAGAATCATGGATGGAAAGTGGACAATATGGAGCAATTCCAACATAAAGGCAGCTGAAGAACCTGTCTAAAAGGGACCTCAGTTGCTTTTATATTTTTTGATATTTCAATGGACCGGATTGGTTCCGTTTTCAAATAGACTTAGGACCCAGAGCGTGTCGGTATATTCCTTAATCTGATAATTAATTGCATTAATTGGTTGATCGGGAGTGGGTCGAACCGACTGTTTTTAAAAGTAAAGAATTTGTTCGAAAGTAGTTACGGAAATGTAAATAATTCGTTTTCTTGTTTTGTTATCTGAATTATTAATATGGTGATTCCAAAGAACTAGGCTTGTTCCAATCGATCATTTACCAAATTTAAGGGGATGTAATTCGGAATCATGTCGGCTATCGTTAGGAAGCGAAATCTGCTGACTTGCTTGCAGGCTGCAGTTTCAGAAGCCATGTGCAGGACGACCTGAATGCTTGAAAGACTGGGATCAAGCCAGTTTGCATTCCCTTGTATACATGTATTCAATATGTGCACAAGAAAAATGATCAAGAGAGAAGGAGAACTTACAACATGAACAGAAGACTCAATCTGATTTTCCTCAAACGATGGTTTATGTTATTAATCATCGTGGCGGTTGCGGCTATGCCGCTGCACGCCTTCGCCGCGGAGGCGGATTCTGGGGCCAATCGGCCTTGGATGAACACATCTCTATCAGCGGAAGAACGCACCGAGCTGCTGCTCAAGGAGATGACGCTGGAGGAGAAAGTTGGATTCGTAACCGGTAAAGTCAATAACTATTATGGTTTCTATAATGATGGATTGGAGCGCCTCGGCATTCCGGCATTACAGATGGCAGATGGACCCGCAGGAGTACGTGTGGCTAACCCGGATGTGCAGGACAAAAAGTCCACGGCATTGCCTGCACCCATCGCGCTTGCCGCTTCCTGGGACACCAATCTGGCCAAGAAATATGGCGATCTGATCGGTCAGGAAGCACATGATACAACACATAATGTAGTGCTCGGCCCTGGGCTGGATATTGCACGTACACCATGGGGTTCCCGGAACTTCGAATCTCTCGGGGAAGATCCGCTATTGGCTTCGGGCATGGGTGCAGCGTATGTGAACGGGATTCAAAGTAATCCGGTTATCGCTACAGCAAAACACTATATCCTGAACAACCAGGAGACGGAACGTTTCACGACCAATGCAACAGCCAGCGAACGTGCGATTCAGGAAGTCTATGCACGTCCGTTCCAGGCGATGGTTGAAAAAGCGGATCTCGGTTCGGCAATGTGTTCATTTAACCAGGTGAACGGTACATATGCTTGTGAGAACAAGGAGATGCTGACCGATGTCCTTCGGGATCAGTTTGGCTTCGAAGGGTTTGTTATGAGTGACTACGGTGCAAACTTCAGCACAGCCAAATCCGCCAATGCGGGTCTGGATCTGGAGACACCTGGAGAGCCGTATGGCAAATGGGGAGACAAATTGCTGGAAGCCGTGAACAATGGCGAAGTCAGCGAGCAAACCATTGATGAGAAGGTTAGACGCATTTTGCTTCAAATGTTCGATAAAGGGCTGTTCGATAACCCTGTAACGAATACACAAATCAATGCCAAGAAAGACGGTAAACAAGCACGTGAAATTGCGGAAGAGAGCATGGTTCTTTTGCAAAACAACGATAATGTGCTGCCAATTTCCAAGAAAAATGTAAAATCCATCGCAGTCATCGGACCGGATGCAGATAACGCATCGGCTGCTGGTGGAGGTAGCAGTCTGGTTAATCCGACGTATACTGTGAGTCCGCTGCAAGGCATTCGTAACCGTGCTGGTAACGGTGTGGATGTAAAATATGCTGCCGGAACCGATCCTATCTCTGCAGGAGATGCATTTAATGGACCATCCGCTGTACCTTCTACTCTTTTATCACCTGGGGATGCTCAGGAAAGTGAAAGAGACTATGGTACAGATCGTGCGGAATACGGTCTGCGTGCTGAATACTGGACGAATAAAGATATGGAGGGAAACCCTTCTCTGGTACGTACAGATAATCAGGTCAACATGAATCTTGGATTCTACAACTATGAAGGTTTTAACGCACAATCTTCCAAGCTTCCAGTGACACCAACGAAGTTCAATGCCAAAATGTCCGCTCGTTGGACAGGAGCAATTACGGCGCCTCAAACGGGTGAATATAAACTGTCCCTGACCAGTCTCGGTTCTGCGAAACTGTATGTGGATGATAAGTTACTCGTAGACAATCAAGGTGAAACATTGAGTACAACGAAGAAAGAAATCACATTCAAAGAAGGCGAGTCCCACAATATTCGAATTGAGTATCGTACGGATTTCCCGGTACAGACCAATCATGATATGGGTGCACAGGTTCGTTTTGGCTGGGAAGCTCCAGAAGACGCTTTGGATATTAAAATGCAAAAAGCAGTTGATCTGGCGAAAAAATCCGATGTTGCCGTCGTGGTAACTCGTACGTATGACAGTGAAGGTTACGTCGACCGTTCCGACCTGGAGCTGCCGAATAACCAGGAGCAGCTGATCCGCAAGGTAGCGGCAGCCAATCCAAAAACGATCGTGGTGCAAATGAGTGGTCGTGCTGTTGAAATGGACTCCTGGCAAAAAGAAGTGCCATCCATCGTTCAGGCTTGGTATGCAGGTCAGGAACAAGGTAATGCAGTGGCACGTGTGCTGTTTGGTGATGTGAATCCATCCGGTAAGTTGCCGGTGACGTTCCCATCAGATGATTCCCAAACTCCGGTATCCACTGCGGAACAATTCCCGGGTGTGAATGGGGTGGGCAACTACTCCGAAGGTATCTTTGTAGGGTATAAAGGATATGACAAAGAAGGCATGACACCGGCGTTTGCCTTTGGACACGGACTGTCGTATACCGATTTTAATTATCGTAATCTGCATGTGAAAAACACAGGCAAAGGCGACAAAGCAACCGTAGAAGTATCCCTGAACTTACGTAACACCGGTAAAGTTTCCGGTGCAGAAGTGGTACAGGTCTATGTTGGCAATCTGCCAACCAAAGTTGAAACGCCAGAGAAACAGCTTGCTGGCTGGGCGAAGGTTGATCTGAAGGCAGGCAAGCAGCAACGGGTCAACATTCAACTGGATCGCAGCGCATTGTCCTACTGGGATGAAACATCCCATGAATGGGTAATGCCTGAGGGTAAAGTCCAAGTGTATGTTGGCAGTGCATCGGATGATATCCGTCTAACAGGCAGTGTGAATATCGGAAGCAAGTCCGGTAAATAAAAGTGTAATCTGGGAGATCGAAACGTTGTTCTCCCTGTGAAGTTATTTGCGTCAAATGCGGTTTGTTCTAATTTATATAGATTAGGAAAATGAGTCGTGGCCTAGTGGCCGCGGCTTTTTCCACAATGGAAGGAGAGTGAAACGTGATGAACATACGCTGGCGAGAGCATCCCAAACGATGGATGATCCTGTTGATCGCAGCTGTTTGTTGTGTTGGTATAGGAATCTGGCTTATCTTCAACCGAAGTGAACAACCCGCTCCGCCACCGGTTGCGGACAAACAGACAGCGGCCGAAGTCTGGCTAACCACGGGAGATCAGCAAAATCTGCTTACACCACAGAATCCCATTCCAATTACAGATCACCATGATGCAGACCCAAGTTCTTTAGTTTCTTCAACGCAGGAGTCAGACACGTCTTCGTCGGCGTTCACCATACAGATTGACCCGGACAAGACATATCAGACCATGGATGGGTTTGGAGCAGCGATGACGGGTTCGTCGGCACATCTGATTAACCAGCTTCCAGATGAGCAGCAAGAACAACTGCTAAAGGAGTTATTTACGACGGAAGGCTTGAACATGGATATGGTGCGTCATACGATTGGTGCCTCCGATTATTCGGTAGATGAATCAGGTGTAGCTTCGAGTTATACCTATGACGATATCGAGTCTGGCACGGACTATGACATGGAATACTTTTCGATCGATAAGGACCAGGAAGTTGTGAGTATGCTGGAGCGTGTAGCTGGTTTGAAACCGGATCTTAAAGTACTGGGCACACCGTGGACGGCCCCGGCCTGGATGAAGTATGGGGAGAAGAAGACCACTAACGGTTGGTATTTGGATTACAATGATCCTCAGGTGTATGAAGCGTACGCGAGATATTTCGTGAAATATATCAAAGCTTATCAGGCAAAGGGCATTCCCATCTACGGGATAACGTTGCAAAATGAACCGGAGTTCACCTCGGACAAATATCCGAGTATGAGTATGGGAGCTGAAGAACAAGTGATGTTCATTCAGGATTATCTCGGCCCGGCGCTACAGGATGCGGGACTGGATACACGAATCATTGCGTATGATCATAACTGGGATCAGGCGGTTGAATATACCGGCAAGGTGCTTGGTGATGAGCAGGCTGCTGCATATATCGATGGATCTGCTTTCCACTGTTATGCAGGTGATCCATCTGCCATGTCGGAAGTGCATGAGCGCTTCCCAGACAAAAATATCTATTTTACCGAATGTAGTGGTGGGGAGTGGAGTCCTGATTTTGGCGAGAATCTGAGCTGGCAGATGTCCAATCTCATTATTGGTGCACCTCGCAACTGGGCGAAGAATGTGCTGCTTTGGAACATCGCACTTGATCCGCAAAGTGGACCCACGAACGGTGGCTGCGAGAACTGCCGCGGGGTTGTGACGATTGACCCGGAGAATAATGAAATCACTAGAAATGTCGAGTATTATGCGTTAGGCCACATCAGCCGTTATGTACGTCCGGGAGCTGTGAGAGTTGCTTCTACGCAAGAACAGGGCAAGATCGAGAACGTAACCTTCCGCAATCCGGATGGAACGATGGTGCTGGTTGCGGCTAACACGGGTGAGGCAGAAGTTTCCTTTGAGGTAGTCATGAGCGGAGATTCGTTTCGATATATACTGCCTTCCCAATCGGCAGCAACCATCCGTTGGAAGCCAAAAACGGAGGTAGAACGTTGACTCAAGATTGGAAATTATGGGTACAGATTGAAAGATGGACATGGTAAAATAAACGTAGAGTTATTTCAAATTTGATGTATTAAACAAGTCCGATCCCAGGATCGGGCTTTTACATAACCTTTTACTTTTAATAGAGAAGGAGCATACGTTGGACATGTTAGTCGCTGCATATCGGGAACAGGATCATGACAAGTTGGTCGAGATCTGGGAGAGTGCTGTTCGGGCAACACATACGTTTTTGGAAGAGCATCACATTCAGTTCTACAAAAAAGTGGTGAGTGATGTGTTGCAACAAAGGCAAGTCGAGGTTTGGGAAGTGCTCAATACGAAGCAACAACCCGTGGGTTTTATTGGTGTGGATGATAACTTTATAGAGATGCTGTTTGTAGATCCGAGCCAACACGGACAGGGTCTGGGACGTCTGTTAATAAACCATACCTTCAAAATCAAAGGCCGTCACCTCAAGGTGGATGTTAATGAGCAGAATACTGGGGCAGCCCGATTCTATGAAAAGATGGGATTTGTACAGATGGGGCGGTCTGAATTGGATAGTTCCGGTAATCCGTTTCCGCTGTTGCATCTAGAGATCAAACAGGAACAGGCCGATAGATCGTTGTAATGGATAGACCATGAGTTATAAATGACCAGGATGAGGAGTGTGTAGGATGACACAGATCAAGGTGACACCGGAACAACTGGAGACGGTCAGTGGGCAGTTCGCTCAGGCACATCAGCAATTATCAGGCTTCATGTCCACATTGGACGGCAAGATGAGTGTCATGCGGAGCAACTGGGATGGCATGGAGCGGGAGCGTTTTTATAACGATTATTCAACGGCTCAAGGCACGATGAAATCTGTTCTGGAACTGGTTCTGTCCATTCAGTCGGAGCTTAAGAAAATTGCCGAGCGTTTCCGCACGACAGATGAAGAGGCGGTGAGCCAGGCAATCATGACGGCGCTGACCGCAGCGCGGGCGCTATCAACCATGGGCAAAAATAAAGGTGATGATCTGGACAAAACGCCAGGTCCACCAAAGAACATGGATGAATGGGATGAGAAGGATGCCGAGAAATACCAGAACTATGAGGAAATGCTGAAGAAAGCCAAAGAGATGGGTGACGAAGAACTGGCGCAGCAGATTCAGGCCAGCATGAACATCATTCGGCTTCAGTATGAAGATGTAATCTATCAGACTGACCCCAATACGGGCAAGACGGTGAAAATTACCGAGGATTCCATCGTAGGTACGTATCAGGTGAAAAGCGACAAGGGCGAAACGACCACCATCAGTCTGGATAAACAGGGCAATGTGGTGGACTATAGCAAGGATACGGAAAAGTATAGGTATTCGGAGCAAACGCACACGACCAGTCAAGGCGAGCATCTCTTTGGCAAAGCAGCACAAACGGCTACAGCCTACGGGATTGGTCTGCTGCTCACAAGCAAGACGGGCTCTGCCTTTACAGAACATGCCACTGGACTTGGTTCTTCCTTCGTTGCGGACAAATTCCTGTTCTCTGTGCCGGAAGAAGGCGAGACACGTACGATGATCTACCGTACCAATAAGGACACGGGCAAAATCGAGAATATGATCGTGGTCACGCGCGGCGACAACGATATTGAATATACTCCGTGGCGGGAGTACTTCTAAGCCACGGATGGGGTTGGCAAGCGGGCAACGCAGGGGTACCTTATTGCGGCCTGCTTGCGGACCCACCGCATGGAGCCATGTGGTTGTGTGACACATGGCTATGCGTGTGGAGGGCAGGCAGCTTATCCGTGAGCCTGCCCATAGAGAAACACCCCGGCGACCTTCTCCCTGAGATGGGAAGGTTGCCGGGGTGTTTTGGGTTGATCTTACCGATTAGCCACGGTCGACGGACCAGGCTGGAAGGAGATCTTTTTTTGCCAGAGATTAATGTGTCTCTTCATCCAGAAATGGTTTGTTCACCGCATAATACATAAAGCCCATCAGCAGCACACCACCTACCAGATTACCCAAGGTCACGGGAACCAGGTTGTGAAGCACACCTTCAAATGAGATCGTCCCCGGATGGTTCAGCACAAGTGCAATCGCGAACGTACACATATTGGCGATGCTGTGCTCGTATCCCGAGATGAAGAAGCAGAATACAAAGAGCATCATGGCAAACATTTTGGCTCCATTCTCCTTCATGAACATCGGCACAAAGAACGCCATACATACAAGCCAGTTACACAGAATTCCCCGGAAAAAGAGCTGCATGGTCGGAACTTCCATCTTATGCTCCACCACGCTTAACAGAAAACCGTTCACCTGGGACGAGTCGAACAATCCCGTCAGGTAGATTAACAGGGCAAACACAGCTGCGCCCATCAGGTTACCGCTATAACTCGCAATCCACAGTTTGATCACTTCGAACCAGCGCAGTTTCTTGCGCAGCGCCGCATACGTGTAATAGAACGTATTGCCCGTGAACAGGTCACCCCCGCCATAGGCGATCAAAATGATGGCCGCGCCAAACGTAATTGCCGCCATCGGATAGGTAAACGGGGACTGCTCCATATAAAAGAAGTTACCTGTCTTAAACGCCACGATGACGCCGAATCCGATAAACATACTGGCCAGCATGGAGCGTGCAAGGTACCTAATTAAGCTTTGTTTGTAAATCTTGTGTTTCTTCAAAGCTAGTTGTTCCACGTTGCGTAAAGCTTCCGTTTCCATAATTCTCCTCCAATAACATGGTGTCTTGCTTACCATTATAACGAAATTATGGAAATTGGGGAGGGCAAACTTGGTTTATTGATTATTACTTCCTTGTTTCGAATGCAGTACCCGCATTGCAGAAGAGCCAAAATCAGGATCGGATTGAAGCGATTCTAGCGCGGATACTGCACCATTAACTTGTTGATGTGCAACAAGAATAGCAAAGGCAGCTCCTCTGACTAATATGTAGGCATTTCCCTCCAGAACTTGCTGAGTAAGGCGATTATCGGTTAGTTCGATCAGATCACGAAGTGCCTGTAGTTTTTCTTCACCGCTGATTTCGTTAAAATCAGGGTGTTCATTGTTGTTATTATGATTTAAATCAGACATGTCAGACATATCCTACCGTTCACCTCCTGAAGAATATTAAGATTGGGGTGGAAGGAGAATAGGACGGGCAGCCAGCGCTTCTTCCACAATCTGTTCAGGCGTCAGGTCTCGATTATCCCAGAAAATCAGATTACTAATCTCCGCATGTGGAACCTGCTGCTGTAGCTCCGTCAACATGTCATCCAACTCGGCTTCCGTTCCTTCGGCATCCATCAGTTTGCGAACCAATTCGACCAAATGTAATCGATTGTCCATATCGATACCTCCTGAATGATTCATAGTGTGAACCAACTAGTCTTTCATGGGCTGATTCAATGGATCATATATAATGATCACCGGTAAAAATTTGGGCTCAAGCATCAGACTAATGAGCTGTTCGTCTTGATCAGTATATGAAATGATATAGTTCCCGAAATGAGACTCGTAGATGAAGTCTTGGAATTGAAAGGAATGTTCGGGATACTTTATCTTCACATATAACGTAGTATCTCCTCGGGCTAAGGTTTCTTTTAACATAGGAATTTGGGCCACAATGATAATAGCAATAAGAACAATCAGTATACGTTTAGCGAGACGGGTCAGATGGATTCCCCCCCATTATCGTAAATCAATTTTCACCAATTCATGAAGGCCCATCTCAAAATAGATGTCACTCCATAAGGATACCAAGATTGCCAAACTGCTCGCCTTTTTCCATGCGTTCGAACGCTTTTGCTACGTCTTGCAATGGATATACGCTATCAATTACAGGATGTATGTCATGTTGCTCTACGAATTGCAGCATTTGGATAAACTCCTCACGGCTACCCATAGAGGTGCCGATCAGACTGATCTGCGGGAAGAAGATAGAGCGAATGGGTAGGGTCAGATCATCCCCCGAGCTTGCACCATACATCACGATACGTCCACCTGGTCTGATTATATCAAAATATTTGGGGAACATGGCTTGTCCGATGCTATCCAAGATGATGTCCACAGGTTCCAGATCGTTCTGCAAATTCCAATCAGCATGACTATTCAGTGCATAGGTAGCACCCAAGCGCAGTGCCTCATTTCTTTTGGCTTCACTTCTGGAGGTGACAGTCACCTTGGCACCAGCCGCTACTGCCATGAGCAGGGCATAAGTCGCTACACCACCGCCAATACCGGGAATGAGGACATGTTCACCTTGCTTTAATACGCCGCGAGTAAACAAGGCGCGATAGGCCGTCAGCGCTGAAAGGGGAAGCACACCTGCTTCCTCCCAGGATAGGTGGGCTGGCTTAGGCAGGGCATTTGCAGCAGGCAACGTTATATATTGAGCCAGTGTTCCATCCGTAGGGCCACCAACAATATCGGGTACGGTCGGCACTTCAGATACATGTTCCCAACCGAGTGTAGGATGGATAATGACTTCATCTCCTATCGCGAACCCACTTACGCTTTCGCCAATCGCTACGACAATACCTGCTCCATCGGAACCGGGAACGAGTGGGATGTCCTGAGGACCGCGTCCTGCCATGATGAATAGATCCCGATGGTTGATACCAGCGGATTTTAATTGAATCTGCACTTCCCCGGCTTCTGGTGCCCGAGAGATTGACTCTGTATATTGAAGACCTGCAAGGCCGCTCTGGGCCGAATGGACAATAGCTTTCATGTTCAATATTCCTCCTGTCTGTGTAGCCAGATTTCACTACTGAGCCTCATTGTACAGACGGGGCAGATTCACGTAAAATGAACAAAAATGATTGTCAGTATCATTGAAAATAATAGATAAGTACTTTGCATGAATCGGATGATGCAGAATGCCGATATAACGACGAGCAGGTGATCAGGGTATGGATGCAGGTGATTTGAAAATATTTCAGGCGGTTGCCCGCGAAGGTAGTATCAGTAAAGCTGCACTCGCACTCAATTATGTGCAGTCCAATGTAACAACACGGATTAAACAGTTGGAGACCCAACTGCAAGTACCTCTATTTCATCGTTCCAATCGGGGGATGTCGCTTACACCAGCAGGAGAGAACCTGCTTGGGTATGCGGATAGAATATTGGAATTATTATATGAAGCAGAGCAGGCCACACAAGTAGGTAACCCACCGTCCGGCATACTTCGTCTGGGTGCCATAGAGACAGCAGCTTCCACTTTTTTGACGCCACTCTTGGCTGAATATACTTCATGCTACCCGGAGGTACAGCATTCGCTTGTCACTGGTGGGACCCATAAACTGAACCAGAAGGTCATTCAACATGAATTGCATGGTGCCTTAATATATGGCCCGATTGATCATCCTGAGCTGAACTATATGAAGATGTATGACGAGGAATTGGTGTTGATCGCTGAACCTGGAGTACATGAGATGTACACGTTATTGTCCAGGCCAATGTTGTTTTTTGAGATCGGATGCACTCATCGCGATCAGGCGGAATCTTTTTTGAAAGATCAGGGTATCCACACGCTTAACATCATGGAATATGGAACACTGGACACGATTCTGAATGGGGTATCTGCCGGGCTCGGCGTATCATTACTGCCACGTTCTTCGGTTACCAAAGCAGAATCAAGAGGTGAGATTACAGTGTTATCTTTGCCCGATCCTTATTGCCGGTTGGAAGTAGGATTTGTGTATCCCCGTGGTGAACATATATCTAGTGCGCTAAGCGCTTTGGTACAGATCATTACAGAACCAGAATTATAAGAGGTTGTTCAAAAGTTGGGTTTTGAACACACACTATAAAGGAGTGAATGACTTTGGAGGATACTACGTTAACATTGGCTGATGCCTTTAATCAGGTAGATTTTATTGTGGGCGGTCACGGCAGTCGCCAAGTGAAGGTGCTTCAGAACGTACTGGACCAGATTGATGGGGAGTTGTTCAGTGACCACTACGGCAACGGCCCGATCATTGAAGAATTTCAGCAACAGATGGCTGACGTTCTCGGCAAGGAATCAGCGGTGTTTTTCCCAAGTGGAACGATGGTGCAGCAGATTGCATTACGGATCTGGTGTGACCGCAAAGGTGTAAAACGAGTAGCTTACCACCCTCTGTGTCATCTGGAAATCCATGAGGAAGACGGACTGAAAGAGTTGCATCAGATTGAGTCGATTTTGCTTGCGGACAAGGATCGGTTGATTCGTTTGCAAGATGTACAAGCGCTTGATCAGGACATTGCCTGTCTGCTGTTGGAACTTCCGCAACGTGAGATTGGTGGGCAATTGCCGGCGTATGAAGAGTTGGAAGCGATCTCGGCCTATTGCCGTGAACGAGGGATTAAGCTGCATCTGGACGGGGCACGTCTGTTTGAGATCACTCCCTATTATCAGAAAACGCCTGCGGAGATTTGCAGTCTGTTTGATACGGTGTATGTTTCCTTTTATAAAGGCATTGGAGGTATTGCGGGGGCTATATTGGCGGGTGATCCGGATGTGATGCAAGAATCAAAAGTATGGAAACGTCGGCACGGCGGAGATCTGATCGGCCTGTATCCGTATATTCTGAGTTCCCAGTATTATTTCAATGAACGGATTGGCAAAATGGAGCTGTATTACGAGCAGGCTCAAGAACTCGCCTCCCTATTGAATGCGTGTCACGGGATACAAACCTTACCCGAGGTACCGGTATCGAATATGTTCCATGTACACTTTGAGCTCGCTGCTGCCGAAGTTGAACCCATTCTTGTGCAAATGGCTCAGCAGTATGGCATAGGAATGACTTCATATCTGAACAAGACAAGTGGGAACAGCTGTGCCTTTGAATTGTCTACGGGTGATCGTTATGAGCAAGTTCCCCAGGATAAGCTGCGTGCGGCACTGGAATGGTTGGACCAAGAGTTGCGTAAACAGGTGAGATAAAAAGTTAATTTTAATGTTCGACTCTTTTTTTTTGTAAGGTGTTGCGCTTCAAGTAAAACTATTGAATTCACAACGGCTGATCAGTGGGGAAAGGTACCTAAAAGGGGGAGTTCAAGTGATGTCGATAGAATTGGAACCGATTCGTGATCTTTTGGTGAAAGCTTATGATACGACAATGGGAGAAGGGTGCACTCCTGATACGCAACAGAGCATTGAGAATTTTGAGCAAAAGCATAATGTAAAACTGCCCGCAGCGTATCGTGCGCTATTGCTCGAATTCGGTGCATGTAACTTCGGCGATCCTGCCTTGTATTCGGTGAAAGAACTGGACTGGGCTTATCCCGAGTTTCTGGAGGCATATCGTGAATATGAGAAAGAATATGAGCTGCTAGCTGACCTCCAGCCTTTCCCGATAGGTGGATTTGGTGAAGGCAGTATGGCTATACTGGATCAAAGCTCCGGCAAGGTTTGGATGTTGATCCACGATGCAGGAGAACTGCCTCTTAGGGAGGTTGCTGTGGACTTTAATGATTTAATGACGATGCTGGCCGAGTCGGCAATCTGGATTCAGGAACAGATGAATTAATAGGGTAGACGGAAGGAAGCGCAACAGACGTATGGATATTCGAAAGTTAAGATACTTTATCACTGTGGCGGAGGAGCTTCATTTCCACCGTGCAGCGGAAAAATTAAATATGACGCAACCACCGCTGAGCCAGCAGATTCAGAATTTAGAGGAGGAGCTTGGCGTGAAGCTGTTGGAACGTACGAGAAAAATGGTTCGTCTCACACCAGCAGGTGCCGTATTTCTGGAACAGGCCAGACTCATCTTGGCCCAACTTGATCGATCTATTCAGCTTACACAAAAGGCAGATCAGGGCATCATCGGGCATATAACCGTGGCCTTTGTGGATTCGGCTTCGGGGAGCATTATGGTGGATGTCCTTAGGAAATTTCGCGCTGCGTATCCGCAGATTGAATTGACGCTGCGTGAGATGACTTCGTCCCAACAATTGCAGGCTCTGGAAGACGGACAGATCCATATTGGATTTTTGCGATATCAGGAAGAGACTCGTCATGTCTCGTTCCGTCCCTGTCAGATGGAAACGTTGATAGCCGTATTGCCAGATCATCACCCGATGGCTTCTCAGACTCAAGTTTCAATTCGAGAAATGGCGGATGAAGATTTTATTTTATTCCCAAGGCATCTGGGTTCTCCGTTCCATCGTCTCGTTCTGGATTATTGCAGGGAGCATGGCGTAGACCCTCGAATTACACAGGAAGCGATCCAAATGTATACGATTGTGAATCTCGTTGCGGCGGGCATGGGCGTTTCTATTGTTCCGTCATCGGTGGATGTGTTCCAGCGTAAAGGTGTAGTCTTTCTTCCATTAGAAGAAAATCCGCCCTCCGTACCGTTGTACACGGCATGGCGGACGGATATGAATCAGGAAGTGGTATCCCGTTTTATGAACTTTGTTGATGAATGTGTTTAACCCGTTTTGGCTGGATCACGCTCAATCCATGGATTCAATATTTCATTAATACGAGTCATGATCTCAGAGTCCAGTCTCACACCGGAGGCTTTTACATTTTCCAATACCTGCTCCGGTCGGGATGCACCGATAATCACGGAACTCACATACGAATGTTGTAGAACCCACGCCACAGCGAGTTGAGGAAGAGTTAGACCAATCTCTTTAGCGAGTGGAACAAGCTGTTGCACAGCGGTAAGAACATCTTCACGTAACCACTGACCAGCCAGTTTATTGAAAAAGGGTGCTCCTGCCTCAGCAGCTGCACGTGATCCGGTAGGCAATGCTGCGTTAGGCGCATATTTGCCTGATAGTATACCCTGAGCCAGAGGAGACCATGTAATCTGTCCAAGTCCTGCTTGATCGCTTGCAGGTACGACTTCTTGCTCAATCACACGCCACAACATCGAATATTGGGGCTGACTTGCAATGAAGGGGATATGAAGTTCCTTCGCCAAAGCGGCTGCTCGTGCAATCTGATCCGCGTTCCATTCACTTACGCCAATGTAATGAACTTTGCCCTGACGCACCAGATCGGAGAATGCCAGAAACGTCTCTTCCAGCGGAGTATTGTAGTCATAACGGTGAGCGTAATAGACATCGATATAATCCGTCTGTAACCGCCGTAATGAACCATTGCAGGCTTCTATGATGTGTTTACGTGAAAGTCCGCGGTCATTATGACCTGTGCCGGTTGGGTGACAGACTTTGGTGCACAGTTCAATACTTTCTCTTCTTACATCCTTAAGAGCCTGTCCCAGTACGGATTCTGCCTTGGTATTGGAGTACACGTCTGCGGTATCAAATGTGGTAATACCTGCATCCAATGCGGCTTGTACACAAGCTTCTGCTATTCTATCCTCGACTTGCGCTCCATGCGTAATCCAGTTGCCGAGTGAAATCTCACTGACGGTTAATCCACTGTTTCCTAATTTGCGATATTCCATTCATGTCGCCTCCCTAATTCATCTGGACTCCATTGTAACAATGGCAGATTAATAGGTGAAATATCTTTTAACCTCATCTTTGATACGAAAAAAGTATCAGTGAACCTACATTTTCTCCTGGAGGTATTTGCGATAGAGAGCAGGCGTAATCTCCTCGAACTTTTTGAATATTTTGATAAAATATCCCGATTCATTGAATCCCAGCTCATCACTGATCTGTGAGACAGGCATGTCGGTGACCTCCAGCAATTGCTTGGCCCACTTAATCTTGAGTTTTGCCAGGTAGGTGGTGAAGTTTTCACCCGTTTCCTTGGCAAACAGCCTGCTGAAATAACTCGGACTCAGGTGGCATAGATCGGCCATTTGTTTGAGTGAAACTTGTTCACTCTTGTGACTGTGAATGTATTCAAAAGCAGGCTGGAGCACCGGACTGGAGCTTTCCGTGTCACTTGGGCTATTTTTGAGATAAGCATCGGCTATCGCATTGGTCATTTCTTTTTTGATCGACTCGATATTACGAATGGAGTAACCCGGCAGAATGGTGGAGAGGTTCAGAGACTCCTGATTGCCTGAAGCTTTCTCGAACATTTCAACTAACAAATTTTTGTTGAGCGCTTCTTCCACAATGTAGTTGCAGAGCAGGGATAACATGTTGGAGATTTTCACAATCTCTTCATAGGTCATCACAGGTAGCTGGGCGTAATCATCCTTTAATTCCTCCAGCTTGGCTGTATGCATGGGTACGTTTTTGGACGTGACAATTTGCTCCAAGTCGCTACCCTTTTCCGGATCGGCAAGTTTCACTTGTCCTGCCATGACCGCGCCGATATATTTGCCATCAATCGTGATCGGAATCGCGATATCAATAATATTGAAATGGCATAGATAGACGTAGGGCTCATTCAACCGAACCGCTTCCAGACCACCGCGTGAATCACATTTTTGGCAGTAGGGGAGAAGCTCCGGGTCTTTACGGACATTCTGGCAGAAAGCTTGACAGCTACTGTGACTGGTTACGGGAATGCCTTTATAATCAACGGTGAGGATCGCCAGTTTGGTTACTGTTGCAAGAGAATCTTGTAGGCGCTTCCATTTATTAAGGTCCAGAATTTTATTGATATGCAGATATTCTTTAATCATTGGTGCAACCTCCATAGGCTAACCTGATTCATAATTTAGGCCGTTAAAAGTTAGCAAGTTGTACATATTAAGAAGTAATGATGACGGGTAATGTATAATGGGAGGTCAAAATTCAACCATCTCATGACAATAAGATACCATGATTGCGCCAAAAAGCAAAAAATTACGATTGTAAATTATAATAATTTGTTATCAAAGTCCACTGTAAACCTGCTGCTCATGCGTTATATTAAGGTCAATTGTAAGAAATTAAAATTTGATGTAATCACTACACTATTTCATATCCTTAGGAGGCATATATTATTATGAGAAAAGCATTTATCAGCCCAACCAAATATGTACAAGGCGAAGACGAATTGTTGAACCTGGGGTACTTTGTTAAATCCTTCGGAGAATCTGCCTTGCTGATTGCACATCCGGATGATGTACAGCGTGTCAAAGCAAAGCTTGATGCAACAGCGGAGAAATTTAATATTACATTTGTTGAAAGCGGTTTTAAAGGGGAATGTTCCCGTGAGGAAGTTGCTCGTCTGCAAGCGATCGCGAAGGAAAAAGGATGTGACTCTACCATCGGTCTTGGTGGCGGTAAAGCCATTGATGCGGCCAAATGTGTAGCTGAAGGCGAAGCACTGATCATCTGCCCAACGATTGCGGCAACAGACGCACCGACAAGTCACTCGGCTGTATTGTACACACCGGATGGTTCTTTCGATGACTATGCTTACTTCAAACAAAGCCCAAGTGTGGTTCTCGTGGATACAACCGTCATTGCCAATGCACCAACACGTTTCCTCGTATCCGGTATGGGAGATGCGCTCTCTACATACTTCGAAGCAAGAGCAACAGCGAAATCCTATTCCCGTGTAAACGCAAGTCTGCCAATGGGTTCCCGCGAAGGATATACACCTTCTGCTGTAGGTACCAATGCGGCACTTGCACTGGCAAAATTGTGTTATGAAATGCTGCTGACTGATGGTGCAAAAGCGAAAGTAGCGAGTGACAGCAACGTTGTGACACAAGCGCTGGAAAACATCGTTGAGACCAACATTCTGTTGTCTGGTCTTGGATTCGAAAGTGGCGGACTGGCCGCAGCACATGCAATTCACAACGGTTTGACTGTTCTCGAGGGCACACATCACTTCTTCCACGGTGAAAAAGTATCCTTCGGTACAATCGCACAGCTCGTCCTTGAAAATGCACCAACCGAAGAGCTGCATGAAGTCATGGACTTCTGTCTCGAAGTGGGACTGCCGATCAGCTTGGCGGATATCGGTGTAGACACGATTAGTCAGGAAGAGTTGTTGAAAGTTGCCGAGATCGCTTGTATTCCGGAAGAATCCATTCACGCCATGCCGTTCCCAATCACCGTTCCTGAAGTGGCTGCTGCCATTGCAGCGGCTGACCGAATGGGTCGTGAGTACAAAGCAGCTCGCCGGGAGGTAAAATAATGAAGAAAATTATTAACCAGGCCGAACATGTTGTTATGGAAATGTGCAACGGTATTGCCCTTGCACACCCGGAGCTGGAATTTCTAAAAAAATATAAAGTCATCAAACGCAGAGAGATTCAGGCTGATAAAGTCAGTCTGATCAGTGGCGGCGGCAGCGGACATGAACCGGCTCACGCTGGTTATGTCGGTAAAGGGATGCTGGATGCAGCGGTATGTGGAGATGTATTCGCATCTCCTTCCCAAATCCAGGTATATCAAGCGATCAAGGCAACAGCCAGCAACAAGGGTACACTTTTGATCATCAAGAACTACAGCGGCGACATGATGAACTTCAAGAATGCGGCGCATCTGGCAGAAGAGGATGGCATCGACGTACAGTATGTGCGTGTTGAGGATGACATTGCTGTACAAGACAGTTTGTATACCGTTGGACGTCGCGGTGTTGCCGGAACTGTACTGGTTCACAAGATTGCCGGAGCAGCAGCGGAAGAAGGCCGTAGTTTGGCAGATGTGAAATCCGTTGCTGAGAAAGCAGCTCAGAACGTGCGCAGTATTGGTTTTGGATTCACATCCTGTACCGTACCAGCCAAAGGCACGCCTACATTCGAAATTGCTGAAGATGAGATGGAATTCGGCGTAGGGATTCATGGCGAGCCAGGAATTCGCCGGGAGAAAATTGTTTCGGCTGATGAATTGGCAGGACGTATGGTCGAAGCATTGCTCGCAGATATGAAGCTGGATAAGGATGCTTCTGCGGAGATTGCAGTACTCGTGAATGGTTTTGGAGCAACACCTTTGCAAGAGCTGTATTTGCTCAACAATTCCGTTCAACGTGAGCTTGCAGGACATGCAGGTCTGAAGGTCGCTACTACGTTTGTGGGCAACTACATGACAAGTATTGATATGGCGGGTGCATCGGTTACGATTCTGAAACTGGATGAAGAATTGAAGTCATTGTTGTTCAAGGAAAGTGATACCCCTGCATTTAAAGTATCCGGCCCTCCGGTAGCACAAGTGGCGTATTCCGAAGCGCTGGAAGCTGTTGTGGGTGAAGACGCTCCCGTATCTTACGAAGTGGAGACAGATGCATCAGCTGCGGTCATCAAGGGCAATCAATTTTCACTGGACAATGTCGTCTATCTGATCGATAAAATGGGTGAGATCATCATCAAGAACGAAGTACCGTTCTGTGAACTGGATTCCCATGCCGGTGATGGCGATTTCGGTATGAGTGTGGCAAAAGGCTTCCGCCAGTTGAAACGCGAATGGAATCATATCATTAACGAAGATAAAAAAGATATCGGTTCATTCCTCGATGCGTGTTCCTTGGTCATCATGGAATATTGTGGAGGCGCATCCGGCCCGATCTGGGGTTCGGCATTCCGTGCGGCTGGCAAAGCAGTAGGGGATAAACAGCAGTTGAACGTTGCTGAATTTGCTGACATGATCCATGCAGCTGTGCAGGGGATTCAATCCACAGGAGAACGCTCCTTCGGACGTGGTGCCGTTGTAGGCGACAAAACCTTGATCGATGCACTCGTTCCGTGTGCTGATTCCTGGACACAAAGCGCAGAGTCTGGAGACGACTTCAAAACCGCATTTGCCAAAGGAGCAGCAGCAGCCGTTGAAGGTGCGAAGAAAACGGAAGACATCGTGGCACGTATGGGCCGCGCGGGTACTGTCGGCGATCGTAGTCTGGGCTACCCGGATGCTGGTGCGTATGCGCTGGGTGTTATTTTCACAGAATTATCTGAGTCGATGAAATAAGAATGTTGGTGAAAAATTAACACATTTCGATGAGAAATATAAATGTATAAAGTGTTCTTACCGCAAAAGAAGTATCACACAGTGATGCTTCTTTTTTTGTATTGAAATGTCGATTTTTATGCATATAAATGCATAAAATGGAATGTTTGGTTCATAATTTCGCCATGAATTAAAACAATTAGGTTGTTGAAAATGCTTTCTAACTTGTTATAATATAATCTATTGATATTGATAATCACTATCATTTGTTGTTTTGTTGCTCAGCATTACAGTGAAAAGGGGTTAAGTTTATTCTTTAAATTTACGTCGGAGGAGGTATATGATACTGAGTTTATCCAACGCAGTACGCTGCGTGGGAATCCAAATTTTCTAAATCTAGGGGGATATAAATTACATGAGAAAGTCTATTTCTTCAAAATTAATGTTTATCATGGTTGCAGCTTTAACGTTGGTGTTGGCAGCTTGTTCAAGTAATGAACCTGCTACGACGGATACTGCGAATACAGAGGCTACAACTTCCGATGCTGCTACTACAGCTACAGCCACAACAGTTGAAATTACGGATGCTCATGGAACGGTAACTGTGCCTGTAAATCCAACGAAGGTTGTTGCTCTGGATAACAGAACATTTGAGACTCTGTCCACTTGGGGCGTCAAATTGGCAGCAGCGCCGAAGGATGTAATGCCTGCGGATTCACCATATGTGGCGGATGAATCGGTACAAAATATTGGAAATCATCGCGAACCAAATCTTGAACTATTGGCTTCGATACAGCCTGACCTTGTCATTGTTGGTCAACGATTTGCTGGCTTCTATGAAGACATCAAAAAATTAGTGCCTAATGCAGCAGTGATTGACCTTAATATTGAGCTTGAAGAAACAGCATCACCTGGAGATAACTTTGTTAATGGCCTTAAAGATGCAACAACCAATTTGGGAAAAGTTTTCGAGAAGCAAGAAGAAGCTGCCCAACTGATTGCTGATTTTGATAAAGCTATTGAAGAAGCTAAGGCCGCTTATAACGGTGAAGATAAAATTATGAGTGTTGTCGTTTCTGGTGGAAACATCGGTTTCTCAGCTCCTCTTACTGGACGTGTGTGGGGACCATTGTATGACATTTTCGGCTGGGTTCCGGCACTAGAAGTGGACAAATCTTCTTCTGATCATCAAGGTGATGATATTTCTGTTGAAGCGATCGCGCAAAGTAATCCGGACTGGATTTTCGTACTGGATCGGGATGCAGCTGTATCTGCTGAAGAAGGTGCCGTTCCGGCTCAGGACGTTATTGATAATTCACCCGCTCTGAAAAACACCACTGCTATTACTCAAAAACAAATCGTTTATGCTCCAAACGACACGTATACCAATGAATCCATCGAAACTTTCTTGGAGTTGATTAACAACCTTACGAAAGCTTTAGCTAAACAGTAAAAAGGAGTATGCTGCAGTGCAGAAAAATTTAATACCAAAATTAGCTGGGGTTGAGAATTCTCAACCCCAGCGTCATCATCCGAAAAAGCTATGGACTATACCTTTTATCATTGCGATTATAGCCACTATTATTTTAGGCATTACATCACTGCTTATTGGAGTCTATGACATACGAGGACAAGTTGATGGAATGGAGATGTTCTTCATTACTCGTGTCCCACGAACTGTTGCATTAATGCTTACCGGTGCCGCCATGGCAATGGCAGGACTGGTCATGCAGCTTATTACACAGAATCGCTTGGTGGAACCTACGACAACAGGAACAATGGAATGGTCAGGTCTGGGGATCATGTTTATTTATCTGGTCTTTCCTGCACCGAGCTTAACACTAAGAATGACTGGTGCAATCATTTTTTCTTTTATAGGAACGATGATTTTTTTTATGTTTCTAAAGAAAGTTAAACTTCGTTCATCTTTGGTTGTCCCCATTATTGGGATGATGCTTGGAGCAGTCATTTCTGCATTTTCAACTTTCGTTGGGCTTGTATTCCAAATGACTCAAAATATCGAAAGCTGGTTTGCAGGCTCCTTTTCATCTGTGCAAATTGGCAGGTACGAATATTTATGGCTCATTGTATTGGTGACTATTCTTATTTTTGTTTTTGCTGATCGATTGACTTTAGCCGGACTAGGGGAAGATGTCGCTACCAGTCTTGGCGTAAATTATGACAGGATCATTCTTTTGGGTACTGCGCTTATTTCACTGGCCGTTGGAATCGTTGCAGCTGTCATTGGGAACTTGCCTTTTCTAGGGTTAATTGTCCCCAATATCGTTTCCATGTTTAGGGGTGACGATCTCAGGAGCAATTTGCCATGGGTGTGCTTATTAGGGATGGGCAGCATCATTGTGTGTGATATCCTGTCTCGTGTCATTATCATGCCTTTTGAAATACCTGTCTCGATGATCCTTGGAACAGTGGGAGCCGTCGTATTTATTGTCATTTTGTTAAGACAAAGGCGGTCAACAAGGAGGGTAAGATGAGCGACTTAGCAAGTAGAAATCCACTAAATATCGAAATCGATTCTAGCCGTCGTCCTAAAAAAAGATCAGCTAGAGCCTTCCGTACCAAGAAAGAAGAAAAGCGTTATTGGATTTTGCTGATAACATTGATTGTTCTGGGCGTTTTTGCATCGGTTGGACTACTGGTTTATAACAATCCCGTCCCGGTGTCCTCGCCTTCTTTTATACCAGTTGTTACAAGAAGGGTAGTCGCTCTGGTTTCAATGCTTATCGCTGCAATTTGCCAAAGTTTATCCACGGTTGCTTTTCAATCGATTACGAATAACAGAATTATAACTCCGTCCCTTTTAGGTTTTGATGCTATTTATTCAACCATTCATACGAGTACTATATTTTTCCTTGGTGCTACGGTATTTGTGAATTTTAGCGGTGTTGATTCCTTCTTATATCAAGTTGCTGCAATGGTCATCATGTGTTTGATTCTTTATGGATGGCTACTTTCCGGAAAATACGGCAATTTACAACTTTTACTTCTGGTCGGTATTATCATTGGGACCGGGCTGAGATCCGTATCTTCGTTTATGAGAAGACTTCTTGCACCGTCCGAATTTGATATTTTGCAGGCAAGAATGTTTGCTTCCGTGAATAATGCGGATTCTGCCTATTTCCCGATTGCGATTCCTATCGTCATCATTGCAGCGATCCTGTTGCTTGCTAATGCAAAGAGGTTAAATGTGTTATCGCTGGGTAAGGATGTCTCAACTTCCTTGGGAACTAAACATCAAAGTAGTGTGATTTATACGCTGGTTCTGGTTTCCATTTTGATGGCCATTTCGACGGCTTTGGTTGGACCACTTACATTCTATGGATTTTTAGTTGCGATTTTGAGTTATCAGGCCGCGCAAACCTATGATCACAGATATGTTTTCCCAATGGCTCTTGCGATAGGGTTTGTGATCTTAACCGGTGCATACTTTATTATGAATCATGTTTTCAATGCCCAAGGTGTTGTTTCCATCATTATAGAATTGGTTGGCGGACTAACATTTTTAATTGTGATTTTAAGGAAGGGTTCTTTATGATACAGATCAATAATGTCAAAAAGTCCTATGCAGCCGAGGTAGAGATAGGCCCTTTGAATATTCATATACCCAAAGCCGGTCTTACTTCATTGATTGGACCCAATGGTGCGGGGAAGTCGACGACACTTCTGATGATCGGAAGACTTTTGGATTTGGACGAAGGTCAGATCAAGGTTGCCAATATGGATGTTTCCACGACCAAGTCAAAAGACTTGGCCAAAATTGTAACGGTTTTACGACAAGAAAATCATTTTGTCACAAGGCTTACCGTTAGACAACTTGCCGGATTCGGACGGTTTCCTTATTCTAAGGGAAGATTAACGGATGAGGATGAAGCTATAATCTCTAAATATATTGATTTTCTAGACTTAACTGATCTGGAAAATAGATATTTAGATGAGCTTTCTGGTGGTCAGAGGCAAAGAGCTTATGTCGCCATGGTTTTGTGTCAGGAGACGGAATATGTACTTTTGGACGAGCCTTTGAACAATCTGGATGTTGCGCGTTCTGTTCGGATGATGGAGCATTTGAGATATGCCGCTAATGAATTTGGAAGAACCATTCTGACGGTTATGCATGATATCAATTTTGCCGCCAAATATTCGGATCGAATATGTGCCATGAAAGATGGTCAAATCGCCGCTTTTGGAACCGTAGATGAAGTGATGGACCCCGAAATTTTAACAGATATTTTCGAGACGAAAATTGAAATTATCGATGGTCCTTATGGACCGATAGCGATCTATTAGCTACAAGATTTAATGAAAAGTTGTTTGTTAAAATGGTTTTCAGAAAGTAGAGTGATTATTCACTCTGCTTTTTTTTATTAAAGTCGAACAAGACAGTTTGAATGTTTATCTTAAAAACATCATAGAACGATAAGCCTTTACTAGAAGCATCTTCTTGCAAACGTTCCTTTCTCGATTAATAGCTATTTTCGCTCACAGAGTAGTCTTTTGGATATGAAAAGAGGATACTCTATGCCATAAATTGGCTTGAAGGTTCCAGATAGTGTAATCTTGAGATTATGAAAACTCATTTGAACGAGAAGGGATCGGGATGATTCAATGACGCAAAAAATCTATTATGACTCTGCTTATACAAGAGAGTGGCATACAACAATTACAGGCAAAGTGGAGAAGGAAGATGGTGTATATGTCACGCTGGCGGAGACTGCTTTTTACCCGCATGGGGGCGGACAGCCTTGTGATCTGGGACAAATTGGTGGCATCGCAGTTCTGGATGTGAACATTGAAGATGGTGACGTATGGCATAAGCTGGAACGCGCCCCTGAAAAGACTGAGGTACATTGTGAGATTGACTGGGAGCGCAGATTCGATCATATGCAGCAGCATACGGGTCAGCATTTGTTATCGGCAATCACGCTGAAGTTGACTGAAGCGATGACCCTCAGTTTCCATCTCGGTACGGAGTATGACACGATTGATGTGGCTGCGGCTGAACTGGGAGCGAATCAATTAACCGCCATTGAACAAGAAGTGAATCGTCAGATCTATCGTAACGCTCGCATCAACACGTCCTGGGTTACAGCAGAAGAGGCGGCACAATTGCCACTGGTGAAGCAGCCTACGGTAACGGAAGACATTCGCATCGTCGAGATCGAGGGTGTGGAGTATAACGCCTGCGGCGGAACGCATGTGTCGGCGACAGGTGAGATTGGGATCATCAAACTGTTGAAAACCGAAAAAGTGAAGGGCGGCACCCGCATTTATTTCAAGTGTGGAACAAGAGCGCTGAATGAATTCACATCCACACAAAACGTGCTCAATAGTATCATGATAAAATTAAAGACCAGTAAGGACGAATTGTTGGAGCGCATTGAGAAAATGGAGCTGGAGCAAAAGCAGCTGCAAACCGAATTGAATGCAGTGAAAACAACCAATGATGCCTATTATGCGGAGGAACTTCTGGCCGCTCGGCAAGGGCTGGTGATTGCTCAGGTCTTTGAAGACAAATCGCTCAAGGATATGCAGAGCCTGGCAACCAAGCTTACGGCAGACCATGAGGGGCTTGTACTGTTCGCAAGCATCTCGGAGGCCAAAGTTGTTCTGGCACAGAACGGACAGCCGCCCGAATGGGCCTGTGGACCTTTCTTTAAAGGCAATCTTGGAGCCTACCAAGGCAAAGGTGGCGGCAGTGAAAAGATAGCTCAGGCAGGCTTTGCCAGCAGTGAAGATGCACTCGCCTTTTATGAATTCACCAAGGACCAGTTGGGACATCACTGATGTGTGTTTTCTAATATAAGATCGGCAGGCATTTAAATATGGAGTAAGGAACAAGCACGTCACATTGTGGCGTGTTTTCCATTGCCAATAGTTGAAGGAGGTTGGGGCATGACAGAACGAATTCCGTGTATACGAGAAGGGTGTGCAAATACCATTTTACCAGCAACAGCGGCGAAAACGGGTGGTTATTGCATGCCTTGCAAGCAGGAGATGGAACGCGCGGAGCGCCAGAGATACATTGAAGCGAATCGACGTGACGTGAACTTGTATGCAGGTATCACAGACCCTATCGAAATTTTGAAAATCATGCACAAACCTCAGGTTCACGATCCACTAATTCGTTATACACCCTATGAACAATCTGAGGAACAGGTATATCTATCTTTGTCTGTAGAGCAACAAGATCAGATGAAGGATTACGCGATGCAACGGATTCGTACAGGTGATGAAGATACGGGCAAAGACATTCTGGTATATCTGGTCTGCTACCATGATATATCGTTGACTGCCGAAATTCCTGAGCTGCTGGAACAGAAGATCTATTATCCTGCCATTTTGTATAAAAGTGCCTCGGGTGAGGTTCGTGGTCGTCTCTTGCAGCAGGTGAACACCGATGATGAGAATCGGAACCACATATTGCTCATGCTGGCCTATATCGGTGATGATGTTGTTGTGCAGCAGTTCCGGCAGTGGAGACAGTCTCCGCCATCGTGGGCGAGCGAGTTGTACGTTGTACCAGAGCATTACACCACTGAAGCTGGTTGGGAGCTCACGAAAGACGAGCAGCGCAGGGAATTATTCATCACCCCAAGTTATTCACTCTATAAAGTAAAAGATAATGAAGGAACTAACGTGGAATCATTCGGAGATTTATTCTCGTTGCTGACCCATAGTGCCAATTGCTGTCCATGGTGTGGTAGTGCTTTAACCACCTTAATTAGTCTGGATGTTAAGCATCCAGCTCTGAAGGACGTTTCTTGGCATACTCAGCAACTTCAAATCCAGACCTGCGTGATATGCAGCAGTTACGGTGTGGTTTACATGGAGGTGGAGGGAGCAGGGGAACCGTTATGGAGCTCACATAATGTTATGCCTATGGGAATGGACGAGATTGACCTGGACGACTATGGTAAACTTGCACCGGATGTTGGCCAGCAGTTTCGGATTGCGAATGCATCGCGTCATGCATTCCATGCCAGTGAATGGGCGATGGAGCCATCGCTATCTCAGGTCGGCGGACATCCGGGATGGGTTCAGGATGCGGAGTATCCAACATGTCCGAGCTGTTCCACGAGAATGAAGGCCGTCGCACAACTGGATTGGGGCGAGGTTGAGAAACATGGTGAGGGCATGTATTACATGTTCATATGTGAGCCGTGTCAGATGACCGCCGTATCATACCAGCAATCTTGATAGTGGAAGCTAGTATAAAACATTATAAGCAATTATAAGCAGTCATCTTATTAATAATATTACACCGCTGTTAAGGTTGGAATGACAGTAGTAGACAGACTATAACAAAGGGGCATCCCGAAGTTCTTGGAACTTCATGGGATGCCCCTTGCTTGCCCTGCGCAGGATGGATGGGAGATATCTTTGCTACAGTTAGCCGGTTATGTTATTTATTTAGCCGCCAGAGTGAGAATGGGTTGTTTTTTCTACGTGCAGAAGCAGCTTGTCGTACTCACACAATCTAACGAACCTAGTGCGTCTTATTGGGTGAACTTGCAGCACTGTAGAATTCTAACGAATCGTAGCCACGTTATTGCTTCTATTGGCAAGGTTATATGAAGCAAATCAGAGGTTTTTTCTATAATAAGACTGCTGAGATTCGTTAGAATTTCATATGGTTGTTTTAATGCAACATAAGGTGTGTCCGATTCGTTAGCGCTTGGCCCAAACCCAAACCTAAACTCACCTCATACATACCACCCCATACATACCACCCGCACATTACGGCCTACACCATACGTTCCGCACATTACCACCTAAGTTACTACTGCGGCGTATGTACCTCTTCACTACACCCGTCTACAATTCCGCAGATGCCTGCTTTAACAAACCAGCCAACCATTCATAGTCCGGCGCATCCTTTTCCTTGAGCTTGATCGTTTTACGCTCTTCCGGGCCTTCGAATATTCCATCGGGGAGATCAAGTCCAGTTGCATTGAAGATGGTGAAAGACATGGCTTGTTTGGATGGCGAGATAACCGCAGCATACTTTCCGTTTTTCAAAAAATGAGGTTTCTTGTATTGTACGCGTTCTTGTATGTCAGGGATGGTATCATGCACCAACTGGCGCAATTGTTCAGCGACTTGTACTTGCCAGGGGATCTGAATCTGTTCAATAAACGCAGTAACTTCTGCATTCTTGGTCATACTTGTTCACCCTCCGTATGGATCTGATTGTGTGTTTCCCATTCTGGTCTTAGGATTCCCATCATTAAACGGTCGTAACGCTTACCATCACGAAATACAGCTGAGCGTGCCCGACCTTCCAACTGAAAACCAACCTTCTCATAGGAACGGATTGCTTTGGCATTGTAGGCGATGACATCAAGGCCAACCCGGTCCAGATTCATCTCATGAAACGCATATCGTAAAATAAGATTCAACGCTTCCGTGCCATATCCCTTGTTGCGATGTTTGGCAAGTCCGATGCCAATGGCAAGCTGTCCGCAGCGGTTGTTCCATTCAATGCTATGAATGACGACAAAACCAATCAGCGTATCCTCTTCATGCGTGCGCAGTCTGAAGTAAACTTCCTTGTTCTTCGTTTCGCCCTCATCTTCCAACTGTTTCTCTGAATAGGGAATGGCAAGATCAGTATCCACATTCCGAAGGTACTCCGGGTCTTCGTTCCATTGCAGCATCGTCTGCACGTCTTCAGGACGTGGTGGCGTCATCTTTAATCGTTTGCTATAAAACAGGTTGTCCGTTGTTAGTGTCATAGGGGTCTCCTTTAAATTAAGTTAAGCTTGCTTCACCTTAGTTCCACGTTTAACTCTATGTATATTTCGCAATAGACCTCGCCCCTTTGGCATCTGATAGCCTCATCATACTGGAAATTACAGGTGAATCACAATAGCGTATTTTAGTGGATAAAAGTAACCTCTTGTCATAAAACCTAACACGGTAGTAAGATGAAATGATTGATATACATTCAGTGATAAAACCAATAAAATGTCGGTGGGAGTGGTACGTTATGGAGATCAAAGTGGATGATTTGAGTGGAGTCCAAGTTGAGGCTTTAATTGCAGAGCACCTGCAAGGGATGGCAGCAGATTCGCCTCCAGAGAGTATTCATGCGTTGAATCTGGATGGACTCAAGAAGCCCGAAATCACTTTCTGGTGTGCTTGGGAAGGGGACGACTTGCTCGGCTGCGGGGCTATCAAAGAACTTGATCCAGAGCATGCAGAGTTGAAGTCGATGCGTACCGCTTCGGCTCATCTGAGAAAAGGCGTAGCGAGAAAAATTTTGGCTCATATTATGGACGTTGCAGTAGAACGTGGTTATAAGCGAATCAGTCTGGAGACGGGTTCAATGGATTCGTTTATCCCGGCACGGAAGTTGTACGAAGACTTCGGATTTGAATATTGCGAACCATTCGCGGATTATACATTGGACCCGAACAGCACGTTTATGACCAAAACAATCTAAAAGTGATCTACATGAGAAACCAGAATTCTGTTTTTTTACAGGAGGCTGGTTTTTTTATTTTGCAACATATCGTACATTTTAAGAGTTGGAAAACGAGTAGAATAAACTCAATAATACAGCATTAAAAGCAACGTGGTCTTGTGACGAAGAGGAGGGAGTTGTCCATGATATACTGGTGGTTTGATCATATGAATCCGATGTTTGCTGTCTTGGTGTTATGTCCCATCATTGCTGTGGTGCTTGGAGTATGCAGTTTTTTTGCCAAATGGTTTAGACTCTGGGTAGCGCTGATTATTTCTTTTATGCTGCCTTTGTTGTATATCGCGAGTGATCTTTCAACAATGGGTAGTAACATAGGGGCTTGGTTTATCTATGGGGCAATGTACAGTTTGCTAACCTGGATTGTACACAGATTGCTTCATGCGATTGTGGGGTATAAAACATAGGTTATGTCTATATATGTTTGGGATGAATTGGCCATAAGGAACTTCTGGGCTGATTGATGGACAATAGGGTATACTGGACATTATGTCTATGAAACAAGACATTACAGACGTTTTTTACATCAGGAGGACTTGAATTGGCTCAGACAGAAGGAACACTACAGAAGAAGCTTAAACCAAGACACATCAGTTTTATGGCTATGGGTGGTGTCATTGGAACAGGAATTTTCAAAGGCAGTGCAGAGACGATTGGGCTCGCGGGTCCTGGCGTTATTGTCACGTACATTTTTGCCGGATTATTGCTGCTGGTTGTTATGGCCGCGATGGCGGAGATGGCTACGGTGTACAAGAACAAAAATATGAAAGACTTCGTGCAGGAGGCATTTGGTAGCAGAGTATCCTTTGTTATGGGATGGATGTACTGCTTTCTATGGTTATCGGTGTGTGTCATTGAGGTGATTGCCGCCGGGAGCTTTTTGCAGTATTGGTTCAGTGAAGTACCGCTGTGGATGCTGAGTCTGGCATGTGCGGCGTTCATTATACTGGTTAATCTGTTAAGTGTAGGTGTGTTCGGGGAATTTGAGTTTTGGCTGGCCGGGATCAAAATTGCCATGATCATTATTTTTATCTTCCTGGGTGCAGGATTGATCTTCGGCATTATCCCAAGTGATAACACCCCTTATCTGCAAAATTACACGCAAGCAGGCGGCTTCTTCCCGAACGGATGGTCATCGATCTTCTCGGCACTGCTTGTGGTCATGTTCTCTTATGGGGGATCGGAGCTGATTGGTCTGACCCTGACCGAGACGGAAAATGCAGAAAAGGTTATGCCTAAGATTGTGGGCAATTTCATGCTCAGAATTATTCTGTTCTTCACCTTGCCGATTCTCATCATCTGTGGACTCATCCCCTGGAATGAAATCGGGCCGGAGAGCAGTCCGTTTGTACAGGTACTCGCCTCCACGGGACTGCCGGGAGCGGCACACATTATGAACTTTATTTTGGTGACGGCGGTTCTGTCTGCTGCGAATTCTGGGATCTATGGTGCATCCCGGATGATGCACTCCATGGCAGTGGGCGGGGAAGCTCCGAAGGCATTGTCAAAGACAAATCGCAGCGGTAGCCCGGTAAATACCTTGCTGGTGTGCGCGGCTGTATTGCTCGGAGGTTCCATGCTTGGCCTGTTCGCGCAGGATCAACTGTTCCGTGTATTGCTCGCAGTTCCGGGGTTTGTCGTAATCCTTGTGTGGATCTGTATTGCCTCATCACAGTTGAAACTGCGAAAGAGATATCCGGTTCAACCGACCTTCAAAGTTTGGGGATTCCCTTACATAACCGGAGTCGTGGTATTATGTCTCAGTGTGATTGCGGTGATGTTTGTGTTTGATAAAGGTAATCGGTTCAGCATTAGCATCTGTCTTGCCGTACTCGCGTTGCTGATTATCTGGTCCCTGATTCGATTCAGGAAGACGAATGGACGAACAGTTTAATATTTGTGACATTCAAATGTAGAACACCTCAACATCTCGGCGCTTACGTCGGGGTGTTTTTTTCTATCAATTTTCACTGCAAGGAACCGAAAAGAATTCTTCGAAGTTTATCCTAAATGTAGCTCCAATGAACAAAGCTATCACGGCCATGATAGCGTTTTTATGTTAACCCAATATTTTCTTGCCTAATTCGACATATTCGTTTACTATTTTCCCATACATAGTGCTTCAAGCATGCGTTTTTTGGGTAGCGCCTAGTCAAAAAGGCTTGGGTTCACGGGAGAGGAAGAGGAGCGGATGATTGGTTTTTTTAGAAAACGTTTGGTTGTGCGCATTGTTGCAGTAGTTACACTGGTCATTACGATTATAGCCGTTGGTAGCATGCTGTTACAGGTGGCCAATATGAAACTAGCTGCGCAGGAGGCCATTTCGAGTTACAACATCCAGATTGCTCAGAGTTATGTGAATCAGCTGGATACAGCATCTTATGCCGAGTTTGCCAAGGACCCCAAGGAGAATGACGAATTCTTGAAGATTCGTGATGAACTGGATGACTTTCGCGTAAGCATTGGTGCAATGTATGTGTATTTCGTCAAAATAGATGACAAAGGTACGCCACTTATTATGGTGGATGGCATGAAGGATGCAGATAAAGCCTCGCCGATTAATGAAGTAACGGATGTCCCTCAGGAGGCTGTGCAGAAGCTGTTACAGGGGCAAACAGCCAGTTCTTCGATCATTAACAATGAGGAGTATGGCGACTATATTTCCTCATACGCTCCCATGCTGGATAGTAACGGCGCTGTAACAGGTGTAATTGGGATCGATACGGCGGTATCGGTGATCGGAAGCATTGAGTCAGATATAATGAAATCGAGTATTCCCTTCTATGCCTTATTGCTACTGATTACACTTATAGGTATTGCTGTTGTCACCTGGTTTATCGTAAGAGGACTGCGACCACTTCAACCGCTGAAGGCGAGTGTGGAAAAAATGGCACAGGGTGAGCTTGCAGAAGCGAATCAAATTTTGACGTCGTATCGTTTGCGCAGCCAAGATGAGATTGGAACAACATATCAAGCGATGATACATATGTCCGGGAACTTGAATAAGATTGTGAGTAACATGGTTGAAGGCGTAGCAGTAACCACAGATATTTTATCAGAATCAACGAAGGAATTTAATCGCAGTACCGAAGAGATGCTTGAGATGGGCAAGACGGTTGATCAATCTGTCGAACAGATTAGGCAGGGTGCACGTACGCAGAAGCAGGGTGCAAGCGATAGCGCGCACGCGATGGAAGAGATCGCAAAAGGCATAACGGATATTTCCGAATCCTCGATGGTTGTATCGGATGCGGCAACAAGTGCGCTTTCCACGGCGGAGTCCGGTAAACAGAGCATGACAATGATGAAAACACAGATGGAGAGCATCTCAAATGTCTCAAGTGAAGTTGTAGCGATGGTTCAGGTGCTGAACAACTACTCCCAGGAAATCGGGGGTGCCCTGCACACGGTTCGTGATTTTGCGAGTCAGACGAAGCTGCTTGCGCTTAATGCATCCATTGAGGCAGCACATGCAGGAGAACACGGCAAAGGTTTTGCGGTTGTGGCGGATGAAGTTCGAAAGCTTGCTGAGGCCTCAAGCACATCCATGGAACGGATCTCCGACTTGCTGCTTCGTATTCAACAAGAATCACAGCAGATCGGCTCACAGATGGGGGTTACCGCACAGGAGATTGGACAAGGGGTTACGATTGCCACAGAAGCGGAGCAAGCTTTCGCCCATGTGGTTGATGCGTTCCAACTGGTGACCAGCCGGATTCAGGAAGTCTCCGCTGCGGCAGAGGAAATCTCGGCAGGATCGGAAGAGGCCGCAGCCTCGGTCAATACGATCTCCCAGATTTCAGCCGGGGTGTCGGATCATTCGGATGAAATCTATCGATTGATGCGTGAACAGTCGGCCATGTTCAACAGGGTGGCGCAGACTTCTACAATGCTGGAACAGCAGACCACCGAGATGAGTGAAGCCGTACGAAAAGTGAAAGTGTAATTTGAGTTAGATGTAGTAATAGTAACGCAAGAGATAGTCAGAAAAGTGTTCCGCTCTTGGAGAAGTTGGTGTTCATCCCAAACTTCCTTCAAAGGGTGGAGCACTTTTTTAGATTTAAATTTTTAATTGATCCAGCTCTATCGCCTGTCTGAAGCGTTGGGCGAATCGTTCTGCAGCTACGGCGGACTCTTTGGACTCCGTCTGCACGAAGCCAATCTGCATTTTCGGTTGATCGATTCCAGCGATCTCTACCATCTTCACCAGACCTTCTTTCCATAAGGGATTTTGGTGAAAGGAAAAGTCGTGACCAATCGTGGCGGCAATATCATTTCTTAAGACCATGTTGATGGCTTCTGAATTATTTGTTTTAAACAGAATGGACAGAGGTCCATGATCATAGGTGAATTCCTTGATGAAATCTTCGATGAAACCATCTCGATAGAGTGCCAGCTTGTGTTCTTTTAATTGATCCGGTGTAACGCGGCTGTGCTTGGCAAGTTCAGACAGGTGATGCGTACCGACGACCAGCTTGCCCGAGTACATGGGACTGAAGTGAAGTCCATCGAATTCCCGCAATTGTTTGGCATAGATCGCGATAAACCCCAAATGGGTTTTGTTATTGCGAATATCCTCGATAATTTCCATGGACCCTTTCTCTTCAATGGAGATGTTAAGTTGCGGGTGCTCACGCTTCATATCCGCAGCAGACTGGACAAGATAGGGCATGACACTTGGAAAAGTAGCCACATGAAGCTCTCCGCTAAGAGAGGAGGCTTCGGCGTTCAGGGATTTCAATTCATCAATCCGCTGTAAAATGTCCAGTGCCTTGGCAATGAATTGTTTGCCTTCGGGAGTGGGGTGAGTTCCCTGCCGTGAGCGTTCGAACAGGATGATACCCAATTCTTTTTCCAGACGATGAACCGATTGGCTGATCGCCGATTGAGTGACATGCAGATGCTCCGAGGCGGCGGAGAATGATTTCGTTTTCGCAATTTCAACGACATATTCGAGCTGTTCCAGATTCATGATTTCATCTCCGTTTAGCATTAATATAACTAATGTTAACATTAGTATCTATAAATATGAATAATACATGAACAGCGATATAATATATAGACAAGCATTACGATTCTACATTTTATTAGCTAATCAAAGGGGATGAGCTTCATGAAAGCAGCAGTATGGTACGGCCATAAAGACGTTCGTGTAGAAGAACGGGAGGTTCCGGTTGCTCAAGCGGGTCAGGTCAAAATCAAAGTGGAATATGCGGGGATCTGCGGCAGTGACTTGCATGCCTATCATCATGGTGTAGGAATTCAAGAAGGCGAGAATCATCCGCTCTCAGGACAGAAAGCGCCGCTCACATTGGGTCATGAATTTGCAGGAACCGTGAGTGAATTGGGAAGTAATGTAAGCGGTATCAGTGTAGGGGATCGAGTTGTGGTAGAGCCGTTGTACCATTGCGGAAAATGTGAGTACTGTATCCAGGGGCGTTACAACCAGTGTACTCAATTTGGCTTCGTTGGACTGAATGGTGATGGTGGTTTTGCGGAGTATGTTGTTGTTGAAGCATACATGGTTCATCCCATACCGGATAACGTATCTTTCGAAGAAGGTGCGCTCGTAGAGCCTACAGCCGTAGCCTTTCACGCGGTTCGTCACAGCAAGTTGAAAGTGGGGAATAAAGTAGCCGTATACGGAGCTGGCCCAATTGGATTATTGACCATTCTGTCTGCCAAAGCTGCAGGAGCTTCTGAAATCTATGCAGTTGATGTATTTGAGGAACGTCTGGACCTGGCAGCCAAGCTGGGAGCAATTCCGGTGAACAGTGCCAAAGTTAATGCAACAGAGGTAATCTTGCAACAATCAGGCGGCATTGATGTAGCTTATGAAGCAGCGGGTGTGCAACCAACGATGGATAGCGCCATTGCGGTTGTTAAAAAAGGCGGAGAAGTTGTTGTCATCGCTGCGATACCAAATCCGCTTCAAGTGAACTTCTTCGATCTTCTGGTCAAAGAAGCGAATCTAACGGCAACGCTGGCATATCGCCACATTTTCCCTGAAGTGATTTCATTAATTGCTGAAGGGTCGCTCGATGTGAAACAGGTCATCACCAAGAAAATCAAACTGGGCGATATCGTGCAGGAAGGGCTTGAACTGTTGATGAGCGACAAGAGCCATGCGAAGATTTTGGTGGAGATTGGCGGCTAAAAAATCAATAGCGATGTATCATTTCAAATGTTGATTGATCATTTATAAATGTAAAATAGACCGTCATAAGATGATCGGTCTGTTTTACGTTTCATTCTTCGCTCCCTGATCCCGTGTTGCTGTTACCCTCCACTAGGAATCATAACGGTAGCAGATCGCCTTGCCCCCGCTACTCTCGGAGCTGAATTCCTTATCCTCTGTAAATCCGAAACGCTCATATAAACGGATGGCATTGACCATCTGACCGCCCGTATATAAGTACACCGTATTTTTGCCCATTTCTTTGGCAGAATCTACGCATTGCTGGAGCAATACTCTGGCAATCCCGTGACCTCTCCATTTTGGATCAACACCCAGCAGTCGAATAAACGGATAATCGATTGGCAATTCAAAGTCTGGATAAGCCTTGCGTGCTGTTTCGAATAATTGGACTGTACCAACGATCTGATCATCAATCTTCGCGATCCATAATTGTGTCAGGTACGGATTAACCACAGACTCTCTAATATCTTTGAGGTAGGCCTCCCATCGTTCATTTTGCTCAAAAGTCTCCCGATACTCGGCATAACTTGCAACAAGGATATCTACAATCTCTGGATGGTCTGCTTCTGTGGCAGGATGAATCGTAACGGCAGCCGTTGTCATCTTATAATTCCCCTTCTCTTATGGGTTAAGTATGGAATATAGTTTTCTTGCATTTTACCATAACGGATTCAATCCGATTCATTCAAATTTTCTATAGGTAACTCAGTCATTTCTATAGATCAAAGCATATCAGCGATTGAGCTGTGTGGAATACAGATGATTGCGATATTCGGTTGGCGTATTGCCTTCGTATTGCTTGAACATGCGCAGGAACAGCTTGTAGTCGGAGAAGCCACACTGTCCGGCAATTTCTTTTACACTGGCATTGGTATTGAGCAGCAACTGTTTTGCCCGGCGAATTCGTTCTGTGAGGATATAGGTTTTGAGTCCAGTACCTTTCTCACGTTTCACCATTTTGGAGATATAGTCTTTGTTAAAATTAAAATTTTCTGCAATCTGACTCACCGTGATGTTTGTATGCAGATGAATATCAACCCACTTGCAGATATGGTCCACAATTGCATTGTGTGGGCGATAATCCGCCTCTATATTCCGCTCCAGTTCTCTGAACAACAATAACAAAGCAGCGTTGGCTTCCTCGGGTGAGAAGGATGACACATGCAGCAATTGCTTGAATAACTGATTGGCCATGGAAGGCACCTGAATGGTGGCATGTGTCCTAAACTGGTTGAATTCTGCCGACATGGCATCATAGTGCACCCAGTAGAAGCTCACGGGAGCATCGCTGATCTGGTAACCATAGTGGGTGCGACCAGCGCGCAGAAATAACAGATCGTTGGCACGAACTACATATTGTTCCTCTTCTTCCGCGATGTACATCTCACCTTCCAGCATCAAAATGATCTCATGCACAGGCATGCTGCGTCTCATGTGGCTCCAGTTGCCGTCGGATATGAATTTGCCGCACAGGTAATGTTCCAGTGGCTTTTGCATAGGACGGATTTATCCACCTTTTCTTGGATTATGAGTCTGATGTAATTATATATTATTTGATAATATGGGGATATTCAAGCTCTAAAGTAGATTGATGAGTATTAGTCTTGTAGCTAATAAAACGGATTTTACCCCTCAAAGATGAATGGATATCTATTACATCCCGAGAAGGAGTGAGTGTAATGATTGATACGAAAAAAGGATTTCTGGGACCGGAGCATGTAGATCTGTTAAATGGCGTGTTCCAAACATCACAAGAGGTGGGGGAGCGTTACCTGTTATCGCTGGATATTGATCGATTCCTGGCTCCATGCTTCGAAGCTCATGGTTTACCTGCCCGAAAAGAGCGCTACGCGGGTTGGGAGGCACGTACCATCAGCGGACATTCCCTTGGACATTATCTGTCTGCCTTGGCTGTGACGTATCAGGCAACCGGGAATATCACGTTAAAAGAAAGACTGGATTATGCGGTCACCGAACTGGCGAGAATCCAGCAGACCACTGGGAGCGGGTATATCGGTGGTTTGTCCGAAGAACCTTTCCACATGGCTTTTCGAGCAGAGAATATCGGTGGATTCAATATCGGTGAATACTGGGTTCCCTGGTACAGTGTGCACAAAATCTATCGCGGCCTGATTGATGCATATAAACTCACTGGCAACGGACAGGCACTTGATGTCGTTACTCGCTTTGCAGATTGGGCAGTAGAAGGTTTGCTCCCGATGACAGAAGAACAGATGCAGACGATGCTTCAAAGTGAACACGGGGGTATGAATGAAGTATTTGCACACTTGTATGGGATTACCGGCAAAGCCTTATATCTTGAGATCGCTAACAAGTTCACCCATCAATTGATCCTGAGACCCTTGGAGTACAAGCAGGACGATCTTCAAGGCAAACACGCCAATACTCAGATTCCCAAAGTGATCGGTGCAGCCGAAATCTACAACCAGGACCATACTCATGAGAGTTATCGAACGGCGGCAGAATTTTTCTGGGACACTACGGTTCATCATCGTTCTTACGTATTTGGAGCGACGAGTATTTCGGAGCATTACGAAGCAAAGGGCATGGAGAGTCTTGGCATCAAAACAGGAGAGAGCTGTTGTACTCACAACATGTTACATCTAACGAAGCAACTCTTCGCCTGGAATCACGATAGCTCTTATATGGACTATTATGAAAACGCCATCTATAATCACATCCTTGGCACGCAGGACCCGGATACGGGGAACAAAACGTATTTTGCATCAACGCTGCAAGGCCACTACAAAATCTATGGGACTCACGACACCGCCTGGTGGTGCTGCACAGGATCAGGTATGGAGAACCCGGGCAAATATGCCGAGGCGATCTATTTTGAGGATGAACAGGACCTGTACGTCAACCTGTATATCGCTTCCCAGCTGGATTGGACGTCTCAGGGAATATCCCTGAAGCTTGAAACCGACTTTCCTTATTCGGAAAAGGTGACCCTGACGATCACCGGAGGCAACGCCTCGGCTCATCTAAGATTACGCGTGCCCTCATGGCTGCAACAGCCAATGACGGCAACCGTCAATGGGGATACGGAACATCCGTATACACGGATGGAACCCGGCTATCTTTCCATCGACCGCACATGGACAGCGGGCGATGTCATCACAATCACACTGCCGATGTCGCTTCGCCAGTATACCTCACGGGATGATGCCCACAAAGTGGCATTCCTGTACGGCCCAATTGTACTCGCCGGTGCACTGGGAAGCGAGGGTCTTCCAGAGGACACGATTGTGGACGAAACAGCGCTGAATCCCAAGACTGCACCTGTACCTGTGATCTGGACGGAGCAGGAGGATGTACAAGATTGGATCAAGGTTGTGGATGCAGACACGTTAACATTTGAACTTAGCAAAGATGTTACTTCCACAGGCGAAGCTGTGAAGCTGATTCCGTTCTATGATGTGCATCACGAATTTTATACCGTGTATTGGCCGTTTAACGATGAAGGTGATGCGCTGGAGAAAGAATTGAACGATATTACGATCGACAGGGTTCAGGCTGACGGTCAGCAGGATGAGATTGGACATCAACTGGATAGCAACTGCCGTGGGGAGCACCACAACGGTTCAACCACAGATGGCCGTAAGAAGTTGCATATGTGGCGAGAGGCTTTTGGCGTCAGTGGGGCTTACTTCAGTTATCAACTGGCAGTGGATCGTGAGGCAACCAATTATCTATGTGTGGCCTATTGGGGCGGAGATCATTCCACGTTTGGACGGGAAGGTACGTTATATGACAGACAATTCACCATTACCGTGGATGGAACACTCATTGGTGAGCAGCGAATTCATATGAATAAAATCGGCGAAGTGTTCTATGTGACCTATGATATTCCTGAGGCGGTTACATCAGGCAAAGATAACGTTACAGTGGTGTTCCAGGCGAAGGGCGACAATGGTTGTGCCGGGAAAGTTGTAGAGGTACGCACCACGCGAAGCAAACCGGAGTCCATTTTTTCGTAATAAGAGGCATGGTGTGAAAAGGCGGTGGCCTGTCCACTGGAGGAGAGGGTTTGATAAGAAATCGACTTTCTAATTTCTAACGAACCGCACACGTCTTTTATGGGCAATATTGATGAAGTGGGAAATGTAACGAATCTCAGCGACGCTATTTCATTCGAAATAGGCGAGAAACAACGTTTTTACACCTAATACGCGAATATAACGGGTCTCAGGTTCATTACATTTTCAGATGAGCTGAAATGCACCAAATAACCTCACCTCAGTTCGTTAGATGTAGAACACGGCATCAAAATTTTAATAAGAACACGAAAAATAATGGACCAACGTAAAAGGGACGAAAGCGGATGATCTCCGATTCGTCCTTTTTTCTTTGCTCTTTTTTCAGACAAGTCTTATATAAAAAATGACACGCATAGCTATTTTCCACGTATTACCTGATAACATTTCTTCTCCACAATCTGCTGTCTCGTAAAACTCACTTTTTATGGATTGACCACAAAATTTCCTGCCAAGTTCCACGTTGTCCCTGAAAATATGAAATGGGATAAGCCCAAACCACGTATATTATGAGTATTCAAATATCCAATCATATCCACCTGAGAGCGTTAACATCATGTACAATAAGAATAAGTTGAACAGGAAAATTACGACATGAAGCACCAATATATAACATGAAAGGAGGTCGGATGATTGAACATGATCAAGTACATAAAATTGCTGGGGTTGATCTCCGGTATTGTGGCTGTGAATGTTCTCGCATTCTCACCCGGCTTTATCGGGCTGAATTTCGGGGGAGGGGCTTTCACAACTGCGCTATCCGTTACCCTTCTGTTCGCCAGTGCAATGGCACTCTTATATGGAAGTTACAACTTGCTGTTCAGACAACCGGTAGTCCTGCCCGTGAAGCATATTGAAACGCATGAAGATTATGTGGAGGCACTATCTTTTTATAGACGCATCAAAGTCCTCGAAGAAGATATTACGCTGGGGCTGTCCCAACTTAGTCGAATGAAAAAGAAAAAAGAAACCCTCCTGAATGTGCTTCATCAACGGTTTGATCCGGGGGAATTGAGCTACAAGAAATTTGCTTCGGTCACACTGGAAGTGGAGAAGTTGTTATACCTGAATATTCGCAGTGTGCTGAACCGGTTGAATGTATTCGATGAAGCTGATTATGCCAACATGATGAAATCCAAATCCTCAACACTTCCCCAGAAGCTTTTTCAGGAGAAAACCAAGGTATACAACGATTATCTGTCTTATGTGAAAAATTCACTCCACACCAATGAGGAAATTCTGCTCAAGCTCGATCAGTTGTTATTGGAGATTTCACGCCTCGACAGCTTTGAAGCCGGAGATATTGAACAGATGCCTTGTATGCAGGAGATTGATCAGTTAATCAAGCACACCAAATTATACAGACAGTGAGGGGTTGCTCGTATGGCCAAGAAGGGAAAGTTTTTTTTCATATCGATTGTAATGCTGGTGCTCGTATTTGGTCTGGTCTATGCAGGAATTACACTGACGTCGAACTTTGGCAAGTCAACCACACAGGTGAGCACAGAGAATGCAGGTAAGGAACTGGGAAAACTGTACGCGGACATTGCGCCAGCGACGGCGGAACCGGTCAAAGGGCAGATTGATCTCGACCCGGTCGATGTGGCAGAATCACTGCCGGATATCTCCAAATTTGCAATTGCCGTAGAGAATACAACAAATGATTACGTCGAAATCTTCTCTTCCACGGAGAAGTCGGGCAGCGGAGTAGACGGCTGGTTAACCGAAGTGGGCGAGGAGTTCAACAAAGCAAATATTACCGTTGGTGGGAAACAAGTATCGGTCAAAATCCGCAACATTGCCTCTGGAACGGCTGCCGATTATATCAAGTCTGGTAAGTATATGCCGGATGCCTTCACACCTTCCAATGAACTGTGGGGCGAGATGGTTGCGGCCAGTGGGGTGAAGACAGAGATGGTATCCGAGCGACTGGTCGGAAATGTTCCGGGTATTGTCATCTCCAAAGCCAAATATGATGCACTAGTTGATACGTACGGCTCCGTGAATGTGAAAACCGTAACCGAAGCGATTGCGAACAATGAACTCGCGATGGGATATACCGATCCATTTGCAAGCTCCACAGGACTGAATTTCCTGGTGACCGCACTGAATACGTATGACAGCGCCAACCCGCTTGGCGAGAAGGCTATTGAAGGGTTCGAAAAATTCCAGACGAATGTACCGTTTACGGCCTCGACAACGATTCAGATGCGGGAGGCTGCCAAGTCCGGCAGACTGGATGCCTTTGTACTCGAATATCAGACGTATGTGAATACCGCTGATTTGAAGAGTGGATACGTCTTTACACCATTTGGTGTGAGACATGATAGCCCGCTGTATGCATTGGGACAATTGCCACAGAACAAACAGGAGATCATCCAAAAGTTTGCGGAATTTGTAACCCAGGCGAAGTACCAACAATCGGCGGAGGAGTTCGGTTTCAACGGTTTGCAGGATTACAAATCCGAACTGGCTACCGTGGATGGCGGCACGTTGCTGTCTGCACAGAAAGTATGGAAAGAGAAGAAGAACGGCAGTAAACCCATTGCTGCTGTGTTCGTGACAGACGTATCCGGAAGCATGGATGGCGAACCACTTAACCGACTGAAGGAGTCTTTGCGCAAAGGTCAGAAGTACCTGGGCACTGAGAATAGTATTGGCCTAGTTTCTTACTCTAGCGGGGTAACCGTGAATCTGCCGATTGCCAAGTATGATACGAACCAGCAGTCCATGTTTGTCGGAACAGTTGACAGTCTGCAAGCTGGCGGCGGTACGGCGACCTTTGACGGGATCGTGGTGGCGATGAAGATGCTGGAAGATTATATGGCTGCTGATCCAAACGTGAAGCCGCTGATCTTTGTCCTGAGTGATGGCGAGACCAACGAAGGTCATACCCTGAAGGATATTCGTGATCTGGTCGAAACGTACAAAGTGCCAATCTATACGATTGGATACAACGCGGACATCAAGGCTTTGGAGAGCATCTCCAGCATTAACGAGGCTGCAAGCATCAATGCCGATACCGACGATGTCGTGTACAAGATTGGTAACCTGTTTAACGTACAGATGTAAATTTATAACACGAAGACGTAGAGTGCAGAACCGATCTGAAGAAGCGTAGCGGTCGCCTAAAAGCTTTCTGAAAGAAAGCTGCTTCGGAAGCATACGCTATCACCAGATTTCAACCGATTAATGAGGAAAATGAAGAAATCTGGGGATAACAGCGATCGGAGGATGGTACTGCAATCGGAGTCACTCGCGTGGAATATCAATCATTTTACAGCACGTATTTAAAGGGGGAACTGTAGATGTCATTTTCAATGGAAATACCGAGCCAGAAGGAAATTCAGAAGGTCATTGAGGAAGAGGTGAAACCCGTGCCCGCCGAGGTCGCGGAGCTTCAACAAGTGGCAAATGCCAACGTAGAGATGATTATGACACTGGACCTCGAATCCCTGGAGAAGCGCAAAGAGATTTTGCAATCCATAGACGGCTTTGGCATGAACACGATGAGATCCTCTTCCGAGAAAAACGCCTTGCTTCAAGTCTCCGTTGGACATCTGTCCAAGACGGGAGACGAGGGCGGTCAGGTTGCCAAAGGTTTGACCGAGCTGCATATGCAACTGAAGGATCTCGACCCGAGCGTGGTCGACTTTGCCAAGACCGGTTTCCTCGGGAAATTGTTCAATCCGCTTCGCGCCTATTTCCTGAAATACCAGAAGGCTGACGCAGTCATCGCTGACATCGTAACCTCTTTGGATAAAGGCAGATCTACCCTGCGTAACGATAATACAACGCTGGAGATTGAACAGCAGAACCTGCGGGAACTCACCAAACGACTGCAAAAGGAGATTCAGCTTGGCGTGCTTATGGATGAGTCCATCGATGCGCAGATCGAAGCTGCCAAGGTTCGGAATGAAGATCCTGAAAAAGTCCGGTTTATTACGGAAGAAGTGTTGTTCCCGCTCCGTCAGCGGGTCATGGATCTGCAACAAATGCTGGTCGTGAATCAGCAGGGCATCATGGCGATTGAAGTGGTAATTCGCAACAACAAGGAACTGATTCGAGGGGTAGACCGTGCGAAGAATGTAACGATCTCGGCATTGAAAATTGCCGTTACTGTAGCAAGTGCTTTGTATAATCAGAAGATTGTATTGCAGAAAATTGAATTGTTGAACCAGACAACCAACGATCTGATCGCCGGAACATCCAAGATGCTCAAGGATCAGGGAATTGCCATCCAAAAGCAGGCATATGAAGCCAGCATCTCCGTGGATACGATGAAACAGGCGTTCACCGATGTGTTGTCAGCACTCGATTCAATCAGTCTTTATAAGCAGGAAGCTCTGCCAAGAATGCGTGAGACGATTAACCAGTTCCGTGAACTCGCGGATACCGGAGAGCAACAGATTCAGCGGTTGGAGAAAGGGCAGAAGCTGGGGCTGTAATCAGAAGAGAGAGAGATAAATACGCTTTATATTGTTATCTTTATTTCTATAATTAGAAAAAGCGACCGTTCCTCATTAAACATGAGGAACGGTCGCTTTTTGGGTTTCTATGAAGATAGGTACTAACTGTCATACCCCAAGCTTCTTGCATAAGCGTATAACTGTTGTTCGCATTGATCCATTAGAACACTAGCGGTGTTTACTTTGGCGTTACCCTGTTTTAGTAACGTGTAATTCACTTTGTTCTTGGATACTGCCTTTTGGTACAACAGGTACCCTTCGAGCTGAGTGTAACTTGCCTTAACAAATGTGGCGTGGATTTTCTTGATTTGCGGGTTGGCAGGCTTGATTTGTTTTGCCTTGGATACCAATTTCGTATAATTGGGGATCACCGTATTCGTAAGTTTAAGATACATGGACTTGCGATTTGTTGAAGTTACTTGGGTATCGATGCTTTCCAAAGCTGTGAAGGCTTTGGCCTCATAAGTTTCGAGAGCAAATAACTGATTAGTGTACTCTTTAAATTCTGCATAACTCTGATCTAAATCTGAATATGTAGAGGTTGCTTCTTTAGCTGCATTGGCAGAAGTGGCTGGAGAGAGAAGCACCCCACCAAGCAAAACAAAACTGGTAATCAATGATATAATCCACGACTTCTTCAAATGTAATGTCATCCTCCTTTTGTTTATATTCCATTGGATAACCTAACATATCATTACCAGAAATTACAGGAATACATTTACATAATTTTAGTGGTAAAGCTTTCTTGAAAATCCTCTTAATCATCCTACTTTAGGGAATTAAGGCGATTCAAAAAATCTCAGTTTTTTAACACGACATTATCCGGTTTGTAATGGATGATTTTGAACAACTCCTCGGCCATGTAAGCGGGGGTGTGCTTGAAATCTTGTCTGATCCACTCCATGATCATGCCAAATATCGCATGAGATTGGTAGCTTGCCAATATTTCATGGTTGATGTGCGGAGGGAAGATATGGTTCAGATCCTGTAAAGCGAGATCCCGAAGGACATCACAGATCATGCGCTGGAAGTTGGAGGAAGCCTCGGATTTCACAACCAGTGTGTAGAATTGTGCGTGTTGGTGCACATGCTCAAATATAGTGATCGCCGAAGAGGGCATCAGATTGACTTCAAACTCTTCCTCATCCTGATAAGGTTTGCGGAAAGAAGTTACCAGATCCTGAATCACATCATCGATGATTTCGTTGAACAGGTCTTCTTTGTACTGATAATGCCTGTAGAAAGTTCCCCGATTCAGGTCAGCTCGCTGCACAATATCCGTAATCGATATTTCTTTAAAGGGATGTTTTTGCATCAAATGGATGAGTGCATCCTTCAGTGCAGCTTTTGATTTTTTAATTCTTCGGTCCATCGAATTCAGAGTTTCAGACATCTATTTTCCTCCTCGCGAGTTCACTTTATTAGTTAAAGTACATTCAGGCTTAGTAGTGTTGTTTAACGTACAACTGGACAAGCTTTTACTGATTGAAGTGAAACGCTATGACTTATTATACTAAGGATAAGAGTTAATGAACATTTGTTTGTTAACTTATTGTAAACGAATACACAAAGGAGGATACATGGAATGAAACTTCAAGATAAAGTTGCAGTTGTTACAGGTGCTGGTTCAGGTATGGGGAAAGCAATTGCCACGTTGTATGCTCAAGAAGGCGCGAAAGTCGTCGTATCGGATATTAACGAAGAATCCGCACAAGCGGTAGTTAATGATATTAAGGCACAGGGCGGAGAAGCGATTGTCGTTCTGGCCAATGTAGCCAAAGAAGAAGATGTGCAAAATCTGATCGATACGACGGTGAGCACATACGGTACAGTAGATATTCTGGTTAACAATGCGGGAATTATGGATGGCATGGAGCCGGCAGCAGATGTAACGGATGAGAAGTGGGAGAGATTGTTTGCTGTGAACACAACCAGTGTGATGCGGACAACGCGTAAAGTATTGCCAATCTTCCTGGAAAAACAAAAAGGTGTCATCGTGAACATTGCTTCAGCAGGTGGATTGCACGGCGGACGTGCGGGAGCAGCCTATACAGCTTCAAAACATGCGGTCGTAGGATTCACCAAAAATACAGGGTACATGTATGCTGAGCAAGGCATTCGCTGTAATGCGATCGCTCCAGGAGCCGTAGCAACCAACATCAGCGCATCTATGGCTGGTATTAGCCCATACGGTGCAGGTCGGCAACAGCTGGGCATGGCAATCAACCCACGCATCGGGACGAGCGAAGAGATCGCCAAAGTGGCCCTGTTCCTCGGATCTGACGAGTCCAGCTTCGTGAACGGAACTGTCGTTACAGCAGATGCTGGCTGGAGCTCTTACTAATCCACTCATGTGCAGTCCAGCATGGCGTACGGAAATATTGTGTGAATTAAGGAAGCCGCATAAGTATATGCGGCTTCTTTTTTTGCACCTATGCACCTACGAACGGTGGATATCAGCATCATATTCCGTATAGGACAAACGTTTGCATTACTACACGGATACCCGAAATGAATCAATCTGAGGGTGGCTTTGGTTTGGAAAAAAGTGAGGATTCACGCACGATCAGACGATGGGGGATAATGACCGGATTATGAAGCTGTGGTTCCCCACTAAGAATTTTTAACAATACCTGAACGGCTGTATAACCAAGCTGATAAGTCCCGATGTCGATAGAGCTTAGGGGTGGAGAAGCCAGTTCCGATAATGCAATATTGTTAAAACTGACCACACTGATATCTTCAGGCACCAGATAATGAAGCTCGGCAAGAGCTCTCAATACCCCAAAGGCCACGTTGTCATCAATGACAACAATTGCGGTGGGTCTGTCCGGCAAGGACATGAACAGTGACATCGCTCTGAATCCACTTTCCTGCAGAAATTCGCCTTCCACAATCCAATCACTATCCGCATCCAACCCGGCTTGGGCAAGCGCTTTTTGATAACCTAACATGCGATCATGCGATAACGTAATGTCCGGTGGCCCGCTGACAAATCCAATTCGAGTATGCCCTTGGGCGATCAGATGATGAGTCGCATCATAAGCGGTCTGCACATTATCGTTATCCACCATGGGGGCATTTGGATGAGCTTCGCTGCGACCGATTAACACAAAAGGAAACTTTTCCGCTTCCAAAAATGAAATGATGGGATCATCTCGTTTGGACCCAAGCAGCAAAATACCATCAACTCTACGGCCATGCACAAGGCGGGATATCGCATGCAGTTCATTGTCTGATGATGTTTCGGTTGTTAGCAGCAATTCGTAATTCATTCGGGTGGCATGTGTAATAATACCTCGGAGCAGTTCCCCGAAAAAGTAATTTTGAAACAACTCTTCTGCAGGACGCGGGAGCATAATGCCAAGGGTGTGTGTTGTTTTGGAAACCAGGCTCTTCGCGATGATGTTGGGATGGTAGTTCAATTCTTTCATAATTTGCTTCACTTTGAGAGACGTTTTGGTGCTGATTCTAGGATGGTTGGAAATCACCCGTGACACTGTAGAAGGGGAAACACCCGCCAATTTGGCAATATCCTTGATCGTAATCATGTGAAAAAATCCCTTCTGAACAATCGTATAAATATTCTCCTATGGTAATCCAAAGGATACGAGAAATCAATTGCTAACTGCCGAGTAAGGGATGCACGTGAAGTAAATTTAAGGAAGAAAGAGTCAGAACAAGGAAACAGGAAATTACTGTAGGTAGGAGAGAGGAAATGGTTAAAATTGAGCAAATATGGCTTGTGCAAACGTTTGTGCAAAGAAAGTACATTATTGTATGATGTGATTGTTATTGTAGCGCTTACATCGGTGGATTTACATACTTCTTGACTTGTTTACCCCTACATATTGAACGGAGAGGTCATCTTGTCTCCCATTTGAGCAAACGTTTGTACAAAAGGGGATATGGGATGCAAACCTGATAACATACGCAGACAAAAGGGTGAAAAGCGCGAACTTTGTTGGACCAAGCAGAGGGAAGGGGACATTTTACATGAGAAAATGGCAAGGGGCAACATTGTCCGTCATGATGGCTTTTACACTGGCTGCGTGCGGGGCTGGAGGCGGAAGTCCATCTCCAACTACGGCAGGTGAGAATCCGGAGGAAGTTGTAGAGCTGACATCCGAGAACCTTCAACCGGAAGAAGGGGCAACCCTGGTGATCTGGGAGGATAAAAATCAAAGTAGCTTTATTGAGCAAAGGGTCAAAAAATTCGAAGAAAAATATGGGGTAACGGTCAAAATGGAGGAATTACCTCCAACCGATCAGGTAACCAAGCTGACGACGGATGGCCCAGCGGGTCTGGCGGCAGATGTGGTTGTTTTCCCGCATGATAAGATTGGTAGCGCTTCAGAGGCGGGACTTATTCTGCCCAATGACATATTCGAAGCAGACACTGTAGAGAACACCAGCGACAACGCGCTGAAGGCAGTGACGTTCAAGGATATCCTGTACGGCTATCCGTACAGCGTGGAGACCTACGCCCTTTTCTATAACAAGGCACTCTATCCAGAAGCTCCGAAAAACTTTGATGAGATTATCAGTTTCGCCAAGACGTTCAATAATGTGAAGTCCAATCAGTATGCGCTGATGTGGGAATTGCAGCAATTTTACTATAACTATGCTTTCTTGGCGTCACAGGGCGGTTATATTTTTGGGGATAACGGGATGGATAGCGCGGATCTCGGTCTGAATAATGAAGGAGCCCAGAAGGGTGGACAGTTCTTGCAGACGCTGAAGTCGGAGGTGCTGCCGCTCAAGATGGGTGACGTGAACTATGATATCAAAAAAGGATTATTCTCCAGCGGAAAACTCGCTATGGACATTAATGGTCCGTGGACCATTGCCGATTATCGCAATGCAGGTATTGATTTTGGCGTTGCTCCGCTTCCGGCAATCGATGGCAAACCGATGACCTCCTTCTCAGGTGTTAAAGCCTATTATGTGAATGCATTTACACAATACCCGAATGCGTCGAAGCTCTTGGCAGCGTTCCTTTCCAATGAAGAGGCCCAGATGGAGAACTTTGACCTGAACGGTACACTTCCTGCGAACAAAAACGTAGCTGCTGATCCGAAGTTGCAGGAGGACCCGATCAATAAGGCCTTTCTTGAACAGTTCAACAACTCTACACCAATGCCTTCGCTTCCTGCCATGGACAGTGTATGGGGACCTATCACGTCGGCCATTACGGATATCTGGGATACCGATAAGGACGTGAAGGCGTCACTGGATAACGCTGTGAAACAGATCCAGGAAAGCCTTGCAACCGTCCAATAAGGACGAACGACGAGTGCAAAGATATGCATAAGAACTGTATAAATTGAACTTCATATTTACACAAAAACGGAGAGGGCAGAAGGAAGCTGAAGAAGTGAAACGCTCGCCTTTATCACCGGATTTTCTCTTTTTGAAAAGGGAGCAAAAAAAATCTGGGGATAACAGCGATCGGAAGCTTGTTCTGTCATCGGAGTGGTCAGTGTAAGTACACTTTTGTTCAATGTATACAGGTTAGCAATAGGCGGGGAGGAGAGAGCGAATGCAACAGCAGCATGTCCCGGTGCCTGTTGGACCGAACAGGGAAAGACAGCACCGGATGACAGCGGCCATATGTTCCATCATACTGCAAGGTCTTGGACAGCTGTACAATCGACAGTGGATTAAGGGAATTTGTCTACTGTTACTGGAGGGAGCAGGGCTTGCGTACCTGCTTCCTCGCCTGTCACAGGCCGTGTGGGGCATATGGACACTGGGGGAAAATACACAGCGTTTTGTCAAAGTGAATGGGTCCACCGTACTTCAAAGGGGAGACCATTCCATCTTTTTGCTGCTTGATGGCATTATCGTATTGCTGGTGTTTTTTGTGTTTATTCTAATCTACATTCTGAATATCCGGGATGCGTACGTCACGGGACTTGCGAGGGAAGAAGGCAAGCAGACCCTGGGCGCAGCGGCTTCGCTTCGGAACATGATGGACAAAAACTTTCCGTATCTGTTTCTGTCCATTCCGGCACTGGGCATTCTTTTCTTCACCGTTATGCCAATCCTGTTTACGATCACGATCGCGTTTACCAACTATTCGGCTCCAGATCATATTCCGCCAGCCAAACTCGTGGACTGGGTAGGTTTCAAGACGTTCAGTGATCTGATCCAGCTGAAATCCTGGAGCCAGACATTTTACGGCGTGCTCACTTGGACGGTCATCTGGGCCATTCTGGCTACAGTCACCACCTATTTTGGTGGCGTGCTTGTGGCACTGTTGATAGAACAGCGGGGCATACGCTTCAAGAAGTTATGGCGGACCATCTTCATTCTGCCTTATGCCATCCCGCAGATCATCTCCTTGCTGCTCATGCGTAATCTGTTCAACGGTCAGTTTGGTCCAATAAATACGTACATGAGGGCATTTGGGCTGGAGGGATTACCCTGGCTGACAGATCCGTTCTGGGCCAAAGTCACCGTCATTGTTGTCAACATGTGGATTGGTATTCCGGTCAGTATGGTGCTGATTCTTGGTGTATTGACGGCCATCCCTCGTGATCTCTACGAGGCTGCCGAAGTGGACGGAGCATCTGCGTTTCAGAAATTCAGGATCATTACGATGCCGTTCATTCTTTTTGCCACAACTCCGGTACTCATCATGCAGTTCGCCGGAAACTTCAACAACTTCAATGTCATCTTCTTGCTGACGAACGGAAATCCGCTGCGGGGAGACTACCAGTACGCAGGGGCAACGGACCTGCTGGTGACCTGGCTCTACAAGCTTACACTCGACAATAACAAGTTCAACATGGCTTCAGCGGTAGGGATCATTATCTTCCTTATTATCGCTTCATTCTCCATCTGGAACTTCCGCCGCTCCAAATCATTCAAGGAGGAGGACATGATTCAATGAAAACACGTAATAATCCGCTGCGTTTGGCCCTGAGTTATGTGCTATTGCTGATCATCGCCGTTGTCTCCATCTACCCGGTACTCTGGATCTTTCTCTCTTCCCTGAGACCCGGTGCGGCATTGTTTAGTGAACGGTTATGGCCGGAAGCTTTCACGTTGACCCATTACGGGGAGCTGTTCAATAACCCGTCCTTTATGTACGGCAGATGGTATATGAACACGCTGAAAATTGCCTTTTTCACGATGATCTTCTCTACGCTGATGGTGACACTTGGGATGTATGCCTTGTCCCGCTTCCGCTTCCGTGGACGTAAAACGATTCTCTCCACCATGCTAATTTTGGGCATGTTCCCAAGCTTTATGAGCATGATTGCAATCTATATCATTTTGCTGCAAATTAAATTGCTCGACACTCATGCTGCGCTTATCCTGGTCTATTCATCAGGGGCGGTACTGGGCGGATTTATCGTCAAAGGTTTCTTTGACACCATCCCTCGCAGTCTGGACGAAGCGGCGCGCATGGATGGTGCGAGTCACCTGCGGGTATTCACCAGCATCATCTTGCCCTTATCCAAGCCAATGCTGACCTATGTAGCGCTGACCAGTTTCACCGGTGCGTGGATGGACTTTATCTTCGCCCGGCTGGTGCTGCGGACGAAGGAGAACTGGACACTTGCAGTAGGTATGTGGGATCTGGTCAACCGGTATCAGGACAGTAACTTTACAATGTTTGCTGCGGGGGCAGTTCTGATTGCCATTCCAATTACACTGCTGTTCGTTTTCCTGCAACGATTCCTTGTTCAAGGGCTGACGGCAGGAGCTTCGAAAGGGTAAACGCAGACTCAGCAAGAAACATTATAGGTCTAGAGACAATATCAATATCATCAGCTAAGCTAACGACGGCATGATTAGTCGTCTCGATAGCGTAACACTCACTTAACTCAGGCACTTCCGTATTGTCATGTCTTTGTCGACTGGCACTGCTGCGGAAGTGCCTGGTTCTGTAGGGGCTCGAATCATGATTAGGGAGGAACGTGATGTATGGGCATGAACCCGTCCAGTGAGCCCGAGATTATCGGATACCAAGATGGACAAGCTGCATTGCATAATACTAAAGCTCCACCAACACTTTGGCGTAATGTTACCTTTCGAAGGATTCTGTACGGCTACGGCATCTCGGTCTTCGGGGATTGCTTCAATGGGATTGCGATCAGCTTGTGGGTGTTACAGACCACAGGGAGTGCAAAGAGCATGGCGGCCGTACAGATCTGCAATATGGCCGTCAGCTTTCTGTTTGGATCGGTGGCGGGTACGGTTGCAGACCGATTGGATCGCAGGAAGCTGATGCTAGTCTCGGATGTATTTCGGGGCGTAATGGCTGTACTGATTGCGATTAGCTTGTTCGGTTGGCATGCGCCGTTCCCAGTGGTGCTGCTGTTGCTCTCACTCTCCATGTTTTCAAGTCTTTTTCAGGCACCTGCATTCCACGCCTCTGTAGCAAGTATGGTAGGCAGGGAGCATATTCAACAAGCAACTGGAACCATTCATATGGTTGATAATCTTGCCCGGATCAGTGGACTAGCCGCTGCGGGAGTGGCTGTTGCTGCCTTTGGCGGATTTGTTGCCATATTAATTACGGGGGCAACCTTTCTGTTGTCCGCAGTCTGTGTGCTGATGGCAGGCCGCTTTCCTGAGGTACAGCGATCCGTTAGTCAGCAGACCACGTTTGCTCAGGAGTGGCGCAGTTCGTTTGGCTACATCTATCGGAATCCTTTGATCCGATCCATTGTATTGATCAATCCGGTGCTGATTTTGTTTTTCATGTCAGCCATGATGCTGGTTCAAGTGATGGCGGTCAAGGTGTGGGAGGCAAATCCGGTACAGTTTGGATTAATTGAGACCTGTATTCCGCTGGGATACATGATTGGCTCTGCGCTGCTGATTGCTTCGGGGAAACGATTGAAGCGAAGAGGGAGATGGGTGTTTATCGGTCTGATTGTGTTGGGGCCGATTTATATTTTTTTGGCGAATGTATCCTCACCAATTATGGCGTTGCCGTTCATCGTGGGTGGAGGTGCGATGTTCGCGTGCTGTACGATGCTCACCCAGATTATGCTGAGGACAGCCGTTCCAGACGAGCTGCAAGGAAGAGTCTATGGCGTAGTTGGAACAATCACCAGTACAGCGCCCATTCTGGGATTGATGGTTGTCTCCGTATTGGCAGATCAGTGGGGGGCAGCTTCTGTGCTGCAAGGCGTGGGCATATTACTGCTGGCGACAGGTATTCTGGCGACTACAACATTGAAGTCGATCCGAACCTATCAGTAGAAATGTGAGATATAGATCCAATCTATATTAGTTGAACTATAAACATTTACACGATAACGGAGCAGTCAGATGCAATCCGGAAAAGCGAAGCGTTCGCCTAAAAGATTTCTAAAAGAAAGCTACATTGGAAGCTTACGCTATCTCCAGATTTTCCCTGTATAGAAGGGAATTAAAACAACTGGGGGTAACAGCGATGGGAGATGGATCTGACCGTGTAGTGGTCAAGTGTAGAGTCATTTGTTCAATTTGTATAGCATAATCCAATAGCAAAACCCGGAGCATACGCAGCGTTAGCGTAACTCCGGGTTAGCTTGTGGACAGAATATTCTATTGCCAGTTTACATTTACAGTCGCAGTACCGCTGGTTGGTGTGGTGAACGTGTGGTTGGAACCACCTTCCCACGTAATGGTTGCACCATTTTTCTTGAAGAATTTGAACTCCAGTTGTTTCCCGGCTGGCACGCTCACATCATAGTACCAAGTTGGGTAGGCGTGGATGACCTGATTGAAAGCAGGGCCGATAGCTGTTGTGCCCGTACTCCAATTGCCCAGTTCTGCCACGTTACCTGTCAGATAGATGTTCTGACCCAGTGTGGTGGACGCATTATTAATGACAAATCGTACAGTGACCTGATCACCCGTAAGAATGGTAAAGTTGTTATACGCATTGCTGTTAACGCCGTTCGCAGCTACTTTCACAGCATAATTGCCTGCGGCTACCGCTGGGATCGTTACTTTGATCTGCGTATCTTCCCAGGATGTGATCGCAGCACCGGTAACGGCTGTTGTACCGAAGTATACGGTACCTTTGTTGGAGCCAAATCCACGTCCACTAATGGTAACGACATTACCCGGTTTGCCCATCACCGGACCTACATGCCCGATCGTTGGTGTAGTTTCGCTCGTTGTATATTGCCATACCGCTGTTGCTCCGGCTGCCAGTGTGAAGGAAGAGACGTTGCCATTGGTGGAAGTGATGTTATTACCGTTCAGTGCACCGCCCAGTACATCGGTGTAGTTGCCTGTTGGCAGTGAAGTGCTTAGATTCGAAATGCTTGCTGGTGTGGAGAGATTACGGTTCACCGCAACAATAGCTACACTTTTGCCAAATTTGCGCTCATAGACGTACACATCATTATTGATCCAGCGTTGCTGAGTGGAGCCATAGGCAATCGCCGGATTGGATTTGCGCAGAGGTGCGAGCTTGCTGATCACGTTGAAAGCAGTGGTTGTTTTGGAGAAGGAAGGCATTTTGGCCCGATTATCAGGGTCTCCGTTACCCGTCAGATACTGCTCGGTACCATAATAGATGGCAGGTACGCCGCGGGAAGTCAGCGTGAAGGCCAGCGCTTGTTCCAGACGACGGTTGTTCACGGCACTTGTTTTGAACCGATCCATATCATGGTTGTCGATGAACGTGACTTGGTCATTCACCTGATTGTAATCTGCCGCTGTGCCTGTAATCATCGAATCCAGAGCATACATGTTGGATGTGTTATCCCGGAAGACGTCACGTACGGCAGAGTTAAAGCGGAAATCAAGCAGGCTCATCCCGGATTCGTTGGCAAATTCCGTGTTATCCGCATCAGATGCAGCAGATCCCAGGAACCATTCACCGAAAGTGAATACAGGTTTATGTGCATAGATGGAGGACATCCAGCTCTTTTGCCAGCCGAGAGGCATATGTTTCACCGCATCAACACGAATACCATCCACGCCCATATCGAGCCATAGCTTGATTGCATCTTTAAAATATTGATCAATGGTACTGTTATTGTGATTCAGGTCAGCGAGGTCATAGAGGTTTTTGTAGATACCATTCTCCAGGGAGGAAAAATCGGAGCCGCCGTTGTGATGGAAGTAACCATTCGTATCATTCGTGTATCCGCCAACAAGATTCCCGTTATCGTATAACTTGCCATTCTCTGCAAAGGAGGTATCGGTCTCCATGGCAGGAGATGTGTGGTTCGGTGCAAAGTCAATTACGATCTTGATACCTTTGGCATGAGCGGTTGTAATCAGATTTTGAAAATCAGCCATCGTTCCGAAATAAGGATTGGTCTTCTTGAAATCACGTGCCCAGTAGCCATGATACGCTGTGTTGATTACGCCGCCGTAGTTGATCGTGGCAAAGATATTTTCGACCGGTTGGGAGATCCACAATGCCGTAACGCCCAGATCGCTAAAATAGTTATCGTTGATTTTGTTGATCAAACCCTGCCAGTCGCCTCCGCAATACAACTTCAGATTACTACAAGTGGCATCGTAGGCAGCTCCGGTAGGATTGTTGGAAGGATTGCCGTCCAGGAAGCGGTCCGTAAAGATCTGATAGATGACGTCTGTACTAAAGTTCTGCTTGTTGGTAACCGCGGTATCCGCATCGGCATAGATCGCTGAAGCAGGCAGATAGGGAAGTGCGCCCCCTGCAAGTAAACTGAGTGTCAGTGTTGTGCTGAGGAGTACACGTTTGGCCATTTGAAACATAGTAATCCACCCTTCTCGTGAATGTAGTAGTTTAGATAAACAACCAACCCGGCTCTTGAATAATAGCGCTTTCAATACAGCGAAGTGTTACGCAGTGGATTGAAGACTTCCCTCCTTTTGACACGCCAAAAACCCCGGCATCTCCTTCGGGAGTTACCGGGGTTGTCCTAAACCGCTCAGGTTTAAAAGCATGGCCCTCGAGTTATGATCACAACGTTATCGTAAGAAATATTGGATCTTATGTCAATAACTTTTTTGGGAGCATTTATTTTCTATTTTTATGTTTACAAAAGCACGTCCGGGGATTTAAACTATTCGCAGATTCACAATATAAGGGCTATGTATCCCGGAACACTTACGTGTGTTCTGGGACAACCCCGTCTCTTCTGAGGCGGGGTTATTTGTATTATGCAGTCGAATTAGGAGAAGAGAGGCGGTTGATGATCGTTGAGTACCCATTCTGTCATCGAATGTTTGGAAGGCATTCAGGCGTCGCGGCTGGGCAATATCCGCAACATTTATGTGTACCTCCCGCCCGGTTACCATGAGCAGACAGCTCGGCATTATCCGGTTCTGTACGTTCATGCGGGGCAGCGGGCTTTTGGTCCATCCGGGCCAGGCAATGAAACATGGAATATGGACCAGACAGCAGACGGTCTTATTTCCTCCGGGCAGATTGAATTACTGATTATTGTCGCAATTACGCATGTCCGCCCAGTCACGCACAACGAATTCTACCACTTCATTGCACCTGAGAGAGAGGCCGTGAGTGTGGGTTGCTCAGGCATTGCCTATGAGCATTTCATCATTCATGAACTCAAACCGCTCATTGATCATCGTTACCGGACGTTGCCGGACAATCAGAATACCGGGCTGTTAGGTTCATCTGCCGCGGCGCTTTGTACATTGCACATGGGGATGCGAAATCCGGATGTTTTCGGAAAACTGATCATGATGTCGCCATTCTATGTGGATGTGCAGCTGGACGAAACATCGAAGAGCGGACTGTTGGAAGAAAACATGTATCGCTTGCCAGAAGAGGTACCCGACGTTCGAATGTGGATGGATATTGGAGATATGGAAGGATTGTTTCTGCCTTCTCAGGTCAGAAGGGTAGCTCATCAATTACTTGAACGCGGAGTAGGATCGTGTGAGGAATTGGCATTTCTGGAACAGCAGGGTACCTGCCATCAGGAAGGTGACTGGGGAGCACGCGTTCACCTCCCGTTACTGTACATGTTCGGCCACGTGGGTAAGCCCTCCTCGCTCGAACTGCTTGGAAGGGATGTCATCGGACTAGAGGGTGGAATGACCGTGTGTATCAATGCACAAATGCACTACGAGAGTGGGTTGGTTCAGAGTCTGCTGCATGGGAATTATACTTCGAGTGACCCGAATGTGCTTCAGGTTCATGCGAGTGGAGAGTTGGTTCCTGTCGGTATTGGAAGTGCATCCATCACGCTGACTGTGGGGGAACTGTCTGCTACACGCATCTATACCGTCGTTCCTGAATTGTCAACTCACGTAGAGGTCTGCATTCGTGCAGAGGTAGCTCCCGACGAAGACTCGGAGGAAACGATATATGGTGGGATGGGTATGAAGCTTGTCCGTTCTGGTAAAGGTCGATATGAAGGTAGTTACCGAGTCCCGCGTGATAGTGGGTTCTCCTTCCGGTTTACACGTGGTTTCCGCCGTTTCGAGACCGATGTGGATGGCAAACCTATTGCCAATCGGGTATTTCGAGCGACAGATGATATGTCTGTGCATTACCTAATCCAATCCTGGGGCAGTACGTCAGCCAAAACGGGAACAGGAGGCCCAAAATGATCATTCCTTCATTCGCTCCAGTGCTGGACATTCCTTATTATTATCCCTGCAATTTTCCTCTGATTCATGAAGTGCTCCATCGACAAGGATCCATCACAAGTCTTGCACTGCTGGCGGCAAGTCGGTTGTACAGCCTTCCTTCGTGCGGGGATAACGGACTGGTGAAGCCTTATTTTAACAAACTGGATTATGTAGAGCCGATCTGGGAGATGTATGGTCAGCGACAGCTGGACAGCTTCGAGGAAGGCAAGACGCAGATCCGGCAGTATATTGGCGAAGGTGGGCTTTTTTTGGCTACAGGAACCAGTTATCACCTGCCTTACTGTGAGGATTATCAGAATCCCGAGTACATTCGCAAACATGTGAAGCAGGGCTCCCGACTACATCTGGTAGACCATTGGATTGCTGTATATGGTTTGGAAGATGAGCATGTTCATGTCTACGATCCCGTGCCCTCCAAGTATAAGGGGAAGGTTGCTCAAGAAGCCTTTCATGATTTCTGGAAAGGGAACCAAAGCATACCTGAGCTTGCGCAGGCCAAACGCAAAGAAGAACTCCGAACGTATGGCACCATGGACATTCGGGCGACTGTAAAGCTGGATTCTGTCGGTTACCGCGACATGTTGACCCAGGCGTTAACAACGCAGATTGAAGAATTTCTGACAGGCCGGACGATTACGCAAGGAGAACGTAATTATCATTTTGGACATGCGGTATCGCTGCAACTGTTACATGCACTGCATGAGGCGAATGAAGGGGATCCTGCCAATGAAATGCTGATATCAGGTCTGCTGTTTGATATGCGATGGAGCCGATATTTTCTTCGAGATCTTCTTCAGGAATCTGCCTTATGGCTCGGTTCTCCACTTGATCAATATGCGAGAGAATTCAGCGACATCATTGCACGGTGGGAGAAGGCATACAATATGCTGCAGGTCAGCCGGATGAAGCAGCGTGAGCACTGGAGAGTGCAGCTAACAGGTGTCATTAAAATGTTGGTCACCGATGAATGGCAATGTTATGAGTCACTTCGACAGTCCATACCTCAGGCAGATTGCTTCCCACGTCAGGCCGTGTTGATGATTGGACAAGAACACAGGGAGGATTTGCTCCGTATCGTATTGGATAGTTGTCGGGAGTTAAACGCGTACCATAATACAACGATTCCACTTTGTGAGGGTGGTAACGCTCCACTGTACGGACGAAGTGGGCAACTGGATTCGCTGGAACTCGTGTCATTGCTTGCAGTGGTAGAGCAGGGAATTGAAGATCGATGGGGAACAGGAATGGGCGCCGCTCTGGCGGAGATGGCTGCTGCTTCCATGCCGGAAAGCCCTTATCAGACCGTAGGTTCACTAGTCGATTATCTCGCACAGCAATGGGCGCCTGCCCGTGAGGAGGATGCACAGTGGTAATCCAATTCTTGCTTGAACGATTCGCGGAGCAGGGACAGCGTCCTGCGCTGATCTGGAAGGATCAGGAGTACAGCTATCGGTGGCTGCTGGAACAGGTTGGCATCATGAGTAAGTGGAATACAGCAGAAGGGCTGGCTGGGCAACTTGTAACGCTGGAGGAAGATTATTCCCCCTATGCAGCGGCAGCATTGATTGCTTTGCTCGGACAAGGGTGTATCGTGCTCCCCATGGATCGGAACCTGGTTGAAGCCAAACGAGAGGAATATATCCAGCTGGCACAGGTGAAATGGCGTTTGGGCGTTGAAGAAGGCAAGTTGTGCATTCGGCAAACGTGTGAATCTTCTGGAGAGGTTCCCGTGTTGTTATCCTCGCTGGCACAGGAGGGAGTAGGCGGACTTGTACTCTTTTCATCCGGATCAACCGGAGTGAGTAAAGCGACTGTGCATCGTGCAGATCGGCTGTTACATCGTTTTCGGCGGCAGGTTCGGCCTTTGCGAACGATTCCATTTATGATGTTTGATCATATCGGCGGTGTGAATACTATGCTGCAATCTCTGTCCAGTGGGGGCTGTCTCTGTATCATTGCGGATCGATCTCCCGAAGAAGTGTGCCGAACGATTGAGAAGTTTCGTGTACAGGCTCTTCCGGTCTCTCCAACATTCATGAATCTGTTGCTGCTGGGCAGAAATGATGAAGGGTATGACCTGTCCAGTCTTGAGGTTGTATCATACGGATCGGAAGTGATGCCTGAATCCGTACTGGCAGCCTGGAACAGGAAATTTCCACAGATCAGGACGATACAAGCCTATGGCATGTCTGAACTTGGTATTCTGCCAACCCGCTCCAAAGAGCCAGGTTCTCTGCTGTTCTCCATTCAAGATGAAGAGGTCAAGTATCGGGTGGTGGAAGGAGAATTGCAGATTCATACGGCAACCGCGATGATCGGATATTTGAATGCACCATCACCCTTTACAGAGGATGGGTGGCTGCGAACTGGCGATGAGGCTGTGCTGGAGCAGGGTTACATTCGTATTCTGGGCCGCCGTTCCGAGATCATTAACGTAGGCGGACGGAAAGTGTATCCTGCCGAGGTTGAGGGTGTTCTGGAAGAGATGGAATGTATTGAAGCGGCCGTAGTTTCGGGAGAACAGAGTGGTATCACTGGTCAGAGGGTGAAGGTGACTATCCGGCTGGCTACAGAATGTACTCTCACCGATCTGCGGCGATCCATCTGGGAATATTGTCAGGACAAGCTGCCTTCGTACAAGATTCCACAGAAAATCGTAATTACACAGGGAGCGCTCGTAAGTTCAAGAATGAAGAAAATACGAAAACCGATGACTTCGACAACCTTCGCCTCGGCTGGGAAATAGGTCGGTACCCCGAATGACTATCAGGCGGTAGAGTAGAGTAGTGAACCTTAACCTATCTGGAAACACAAAAGGGAACAGAAAAGGTGCTACCTCGAAGAGTTTCACCTTGCTTGAATCGCTATCGCTAACGAACCTCAAACATCTTATTGAGGGGATAATCAAGAAAAGTAAAACCTAACGAATCTCAGCAACGTTATTCCGTCGAAAACACGGCTTCTGCTTGCGAAAATCGACTCATTAAACGAAATAACGTCTCTCTGATTCGTTAGGCATTTAGACCGCGTATAATGAAGCGAATAAGGTGTGCTGGGTTCGTTAGAATATGACGTATAAGATACAGAAGAGGCTGTCCTTGGTCTAATGTGCTACCCATAAAGTAGACAGGTAAAATAATAAAAACCTGTTACTGTATGGGTAGCATATCACCTAGGGGACAGCCTCTTTGAAGTTATTTTCCCTTGTTAGCTGTATTTATCTCAGGCCTCCGCTGGTTGTTTCACCTCAAGTTGCATCAGGGAGAATCCGTATGCTTCCAGATCAAGGGTCAGTTTATTTTGCCGAGCCTCCACGGTGTTGGATGTGAACAGGTTTCGCCAGACGTTACGATCTCCCAAAGGGAGTTCAAGGGTGCATGGTTCATCACCAGCATTAAGAACAAGCAGCATACGCTCACCCGTATGCGAATCCAATCGTTCGATGGCAAGACAAGGGTCTCCGGCTTTTGCATATACAATCTTCAGTTCCGTGCTGCGCAGGGCAGGGTGCTGTTTGCGAAGGGAAATCGTATGGGTGAAGAATTCCAGAAGATCGCGATTCTGTTTGGTCTCATCCCATTCCATACACTTGCGGCAACCCGGATCATATCCCCCATCAAGACCGACTTCGTCTCCATAATAGATACATGGAACACCTGGATACGTAAGCAGCAACGTAACGGCAAGTTTCATCTTGCGCTCGTCTCCATCACACAAGGTCAGCAGTCTGGGTGTATCATGACTTCCGAGCAGATTGAAGGACGCTTCGGTGACGGGCTGTGAATAGGCTGCGAGCAGTTTTCCGATCTCATTGGCAAATGCGAGTCCGTCGAGCTTACCGTGCACCGTATAGTCCAATACCGAGTTGGTAAACGGATAATTCATCACGGCATCGAACTGGTCTCCCTGAAGCCACATGAGCGAATCATGCCAGATCTCGCCGAGCAGATAGGCGTCAGGCTTAATGGCTTTTACCGTCTGACGGAATTCGCGCCAGAACTGATGATCCACCTCATTCGCCACATCGAGCCGCCATCCGTCAATGTCCATCTCCTCAATCCAGTAACGTCCTACCTCTAATAGGTATGCCTTCACTTCAGGGTGTTCCGTATTCAGCTTCGGCATAAGCGGTTCAAAGGCAAAAGTGTCATAAGTCGGTATGCCATCCTCCACACGTGGCGGCCAGTCTTTGATATAGAACCAGTCTGCGTAGGGGGAAGAGGCTCCATTCTTCATGACATCGACAAAAGGAGGGAACTCTCTGCCGGAATGGTTGAACACCGCATCCAGAACGACACGTATGCCGCGCTGATGACAGGCATCCACGAAGGCCTTGAACTGTTCATTGGTACCAAAGTGAGGATCAACCTTCATGTAATCACCTGTATTGTATTTGTGGTTCGTCGTGGCCTCGAACAGCGGACAAAAGTAGATGGCATTGATGCCGAGCTGACTTATATGATCCAGATGATCCAGCACACCTTGGAGATCGCCGCCGAAGAAGTTCACCGGTGTAGGTTCTCCTCCCCAGGGTTCCGCATTTTTGGGACTGAGGGATGGATCACCATTGGCATAACGTTCAGGGAAAATTTGATAAAACACAGCGTCCTTAACCCAGGCAGGCGGTTCAAAAATGTCGACTGGATTCATAAATGGAAAATCAAAGAATTCGAGTGGATGGTCAGGCAGCGCCTGCTCGAATCCACGCTCCGTCATCCAGACCGATTCCTCTCCCTGAATCAGTTGGAAACCATACCGTAATCGGCGATAGGGAGGTGAAGTCTCAGCTTCCCAATAATCGAACATTTCATCCCGGGCAAAGATGTGCATAGGGATGTGTGTGATGGTCCGATCCCAAGCATATTTGTCTCCCGTAATGGCAATCACCGCATCCAGATCCCCACGTTTGGACCGAAGTCGCAGGTGCATGGTCGAGCGGTCATAAGCATAAGACCAATTGAGTTTGGGGCGATGATAAACGGCTTCAAGAATCATGTAAATCACTCCTCGTCAGATGATGAAATTCAGATAAAAGCGGCCATTAAACGCAAAAAAGGCACAACCTCAATTGTTCACGAGGTTGTACCTTTCGGCAGCATAGCCTTTTGATTATAGTGCTATTATACGAACTAACTCAGCAAAAGAAAACACTTTTTTTCCTTAAATTTCAAATTGTTTTATTCGAAATGTAGGACGCATATCTGCAATTACTGTTTTTTATAAATCAAATCCAAGTTTATTGGCGTATGCAGAGAATTCTTTGTGAAATTTCTCGATATTTTTCTTGCCGGCAGCAATTTTGGCATTGGCTTGTTTCAGGACAGCGCTGTTTACCGTTGTTTTGGAGACAGATTTTTTAGCGAGTTGAAATCCTTCCAGCTGTGTATAGCTACCTTTGATCAAGTTGGCATGAATTTTTTGCAATTCCGCATCTTGCGGTTTGATCATCTTCAGCTTGGATACATATTTGGTGTAGTTAGGAATCGCTGTATTGGTCAGTTTCAGGAAAACGGACTTGCGATTGGATGATGTAATGTAAAATCCACCTCCCAAAGCATTGAAGGCTCTCTCCTCATATACCGATGCCATATCCAACTGATCAAGGTAGTTGAGGAAATCTTCTTCTTCGACTGTAGGGATCGGTTCTTGTTCTGACGTGTCAATTTCTTCATAGTATTCGTCTTCCGAATATGTAGTGGCTGAGTCATCCGCAGCAGCGGCATAGGACCCTACAGGTGCGAACACCCCGCCGAGCAAAACAAAACTCATAATGATTGATAGTACCCATGATTTCTTCACGTGTTAATTTCCCCTATCTATAGATGTGATTTTATTCCAATGGATAATCTAACATAGTGCGACAAGAAATTACAGGAATTGTTTTACAGTAAATTCATCAGTCAAACGCATATAAATGAATAATGATTCACCAGCAAAAAGGACATGTATTAGATGAAGCTAGAAGTTAGAAGAGAAATGTACATGTTAAGTTACAGAGAAAAAATTTACATATATGGTTTGTGTGGAGGCGTATTGTATCGATATATATTGTATTGGTTTAGTTAATATATCTTTATTTAATGTTGTTTTGTGAAGTTACAGAGTTCGACAGGGAGTGAGAAGTTTTTCCAAATAAAATGCTTGTATAATGATTTCATCTCCATTACAATACAATTGATAATGAGATTCAATATCATTTAGATAAAAAAGGGGAGACGGATTTCATGTATAAAGTAAAGAAAAAGCTATACATTTATGCAGCACTTATTCTGATGATTTCACTACTTGCTGGTTGTGCTTCGGGTGGAAGTGCCGAGACAACAAATACGTCCAGCCAAGCTGCAAGCAGCAATGAGAGCAATAATGAAAGTGATACAACTGCAAGTGCGACTGAAGACCAGTCCAGAGTGATCAAACATGCCATGGGCGAAACCACAATCAAGGGAACCCCGCAAAAGATCGTGACACTGTTCCAGGGTGCGAATGATGTCGTTGTTGCACTTGGCGTTAAACCGACAGGCGTGGTGGAATCCTGGGTTCAGCAGCCAGTCTATGAATATCTGAGAGCAGATCTGGACGGAGTTCCACAAGTAGGACAGGAATCGCAGCCCAATCTGGAAGAGATCAACAAGTTGAAACCCGACTTGATTATTGCTACGAAGATCAGACATGAAGAGATCTATGAGCAACTGTCGCAGATCGCACCAACGGTAGTGACGGAGACGCTGTTTGACTGGAAAGAAACGGTGAAAACTGTTGGAGAAGCGATGAATAGGGTTGAGCAATCGGATAAATTGTTGTCTGATTGGGATGGCCGTGTAGCTGATTTTAAAGAAAAAATGGGGGATCGTCTGCCAATTGAAGCAACCATCACGAACTTTAGAGCCGATCAGGTTCGTATTTTCTACATGGGATATGCAGGTAAAATTCTGAATGAACTTGGGTTCACCAGACCTGCCGGACATGACGCAGACACATGGGGAGTTGAATTGACTTCCAAAGAAAACATTCCAGATATGAATGCAGACATGATCTTCAACTTCAATTCAGGCACAGAAACAGATGCCATTCAGAAAAATTATGATGATTGGACCAGCAGTCCACTGTGGAAAAACCTTGATGCAGTCAAGAACAACCAACTGGTTCAGGTCGATGAAGTGGCCTGGAACATGGCAGGTGGATACACATCGGCCAACATGATGCTGGACGATCTATATAAGCAGTTCAACCTGAACTAACTAACAGGAGCAGGACCTGCCATGCACCAGAACATTCGTTAACGAAGTGTATGGGCAGGCAGGTCTTTTATCATTTTACAGATGAAAGAGTGAGAGTATGTTTCCCCTTTTTACAAAGGCAAGCGCCAAGATCTATGGACTGGTTGGTTTATTCATATTACTTCTACTTGCTTGCCTAGCCAGTATGATTCTGGGACGTACGCATATCACGTTTCAGATGGCATGGGAAGCACTGCAATTCTATGACGAGAGTTCTGTGGAACATGTGGTTCTGCTGACGGAACGGTTACCACGTACAGTTATTGCTGCTGTTGTAGGAGCAAGTTTGGCCGTGGCGGGTGGGCTGATGCAGGCATTGACACGTAACCCGCTGGCATCACCGAGTGTGTTCGGGATCAATTCTGGTGCGATCTTTTTTATTGTTATTGCCATTGTTGTATTGTCCGTGTCTTCGCTCACCACCATGATGTGGTTTGGTTTTGCAGGGGCTGCTGTAGCCGCGGCAATTGTATATGGGCTAGGTTCCCTCGGTCGTGATGGCCTGACACCGATCAAAATTGTACTGGCAGGTACGGCAATCTCCGCGTTATTTGCCTCGTTCACACAGGCCATTTTGGTGCTCGATGGAACCGGATTGCAGGATGTACTGTTTTGGCTTGCCGGTTCAGTAAGTGGTCGGACATTGGAAATGTTATATCCTGTTCTCCCTTACATGACAGCCGCAGCTATTGTCTCTTTGTTCATGGGCAGAGCCATCAATCTGCTCTTGACGGGTGATGATATCGCCAAAGGCATGGGACAGAATGTACTTCTAGTCAAGGTGCTCATGGGTATTGTTACCGTATTGCTCGCGGGTGGTTCTGTTGCCGTAGCTGGTTCGATCGGTTTGGTTGGTCTGGTTGTCCCGCATATCATGCGTGCACTGGTAGGAAATGATTACCGCTGGCTCGTTCCTTACTCTATTGTAGGGGGAGCGATTCTGCTGCTGTCCGCGGATGTTGTTGCAAGGTTGGTGATCATGCCGCAGGAAGTTCCACTCGGTGTCATGACTGCACTGATTGGCGGACCCTTCTTCGTGTACATTGCCCGTAAGGGGGTGACGAAGATATGAGGAAGCTGTTGACTTTCCGCAACAAAAAAGACACCGTTTCAGTGCAAATGGAACGAAAATCATTGGTTGTCATCGGAATATGTATCCTCCTTTTTCTCGTGGCAGGGGTTGTCGGTACCAGTGTGGGCAGTGACTTTATTTCTCCGCTGGATGTGCTTCGAACGATATTTGGTCTGAATGCAGGAGAGCATGACTTCGTCGTGCTGACCTTAAGACTGCCACGGGTGTTATTATCTCTGCTCGTAGGAGCAGCCCTCGGTATGTCAGGCGCACTTCTGCAAGGCATTATCCGTAATCCGCTGGCCTCACCGGATGTCATCGGCATCACCGGCGGCGCGGCCGTTGCAGCTGTAGGTTTTGTTACGCTGTTAGGTGGAGCGGTAAGTATCAAGTTGTTGCCATTGTTCGCCATCGCTGGCGCAATTGTGACGGCTTTGATCATCTATGTGCTTGCCTGGAAAAAGGGAGTCAGTCCGATCCGTCTGGTGCTGATCGGGATTGGAGTGTCAGCCATTACCGGAGCTGGAACGACCTTTATGCTGATCCTGAGTCCATTCTACACGGCAGGTCAAGCCTATATCTGGCTGACAGGAAGTATATACGGAGCATCGTGGACCGATGTCCGAACGATTTTACCGGTTATCGTAATTGTTGTACCGCTGGCGATCTGGTTCGCCCGCAGCCTGAATGCACAGGAGTTCGGGGATGATCTGGCCACAGGGCTGGGTGTAACTGTACAGCGGCATCGTGCAGCGTTGTTATTATGCAGTGTACTGCTGGCGGGAATCGCCGTTGCGGTTGCCGGAACCATTGGTTTTGTTGGTCTGATCGCTCCACATATTGCCCGGAAACTGGTCGGCCGGATGTTTGGCAGTATGTTGATTGTGTCTGGACTGGTTGGTGCTCTGCTTGTATTTGCGGCAGATCTGATTGCCCGCACTGCCTTTCTACCGCTGGATGTACCCGCAGGGGTATTCACCGCAAGCGTAGGCGCACCATTTTTCCTGTATCTATTGTTCAAGAATAGAAATCAGTTTTGAGGAGGAGAGAGCTGTGAGTATTCTGGAAGCCAAGGAGCTTACGATCTCCTATGGAGCAGATCCCATTATTGAAAATTTGAACCTGATCATTCCCAAGGGACAGATTACCGTCCTGATTGGCAGCAACGGATGTGGTAAATCTACACTGTTGCGTACGATGGCTCGGTTGCTGAAATCCAGCTCCGGTTCGGTGCTGCTGGATGGCGAAGAGATTGCAAAGCTGCCGACCAAGGAAATTTCAAGACGCATGTCCATCCTGCCACAGGGCCCGACCGCTCCGGAAGGCTTGACGGTGAACCAACTGGTTAAGCAAGGACGTTATCCACATCAAACATGGCTGAAGCAATGGTCACGAGAGGATGAGCGTATGGTCAAGCTGGCACTGGAGTCCACACATCTGACAGAACTCGCGGATCGACCTGTGGATGCATTGTCTGGTGGACAGCGTCAGCGTGCCTGGATTGCGATGACACTTGCGCAGGGTACTGAAACGCTACTATTGGATGAACCTACTACCTATCTGGATATGACACATCAGATTGATATCCTCGATCTGTTGTTTGAGTTGAACGAACGGGAAGGACGCACGATTGTTATGGTACTTCATGATCTGAATCTGGCATGTCGTTATGCGCATCACATTGTGGCTGTTCACAACAAGTCCATCTACGCGGAAGGTAAACCGGAGGATATCGTCACACAGGAGATGGTCCGTAAGGTTTTCCAGATGGAATGTGAGATTGCGGTCGATCCACTGTTCGGCACACCAACTTGCATCCCACATGGAAGAGGGAGGAAGCTGAATGGAGAACAGCGTTATACACAACTGGCTTGAGGATCAAAAAGTCCGTTTTTGATTCGTTCAATAGTTAATCAAAACTCCACATCGACTCCATTGTATGATCATGCAGATGACAAATTAGGCAAGCCATTGGTAAAACCATGTCCCAGGCTTGCCCGGTTTGTTGTGCCTATTATTCGATAAAAGCATACCTGCATCGACTCAAACCCACACTAATTTCAATCTTATTTTTCCTTAAAAGTTTATTATTGACAATACAGCTCGAATTGCCATAAAATAGATTTTATATGATATTGATAATCATTATCAATATGTGATTACAAAAAAATTGATGAAGTATGAGCTATATAAGTTTAATTCAAATTTCACACGTTAACGGAGGGGGCAGAACAGATCTGAAGAAGCGTAGCGTGCGCCTTTATCACCGGATTTCCCCTTTGTAAAGGGGTTCAAAAAAATCCGGGGATAACAGCGATCGGAAGATGGTTCTGACCGCGCAGTGATTTCGTGTGAAAACTCTATTTAACTTATATAGGAGCGAGTACCTTCATTCAATCGGGGAGGATTTTCAGTGTTTCCGAAAGGGATTCATAATCTGCAAAACCGACTCATTATAAGCAAAGCGAGAGAAATGGGCATCACCTGTGAGCCACTTCTTGAGGGATGCGAAGATTTTCTGAAGCTGTCTGTAGGGGACAAAGAGATCATCATTAACAAAACCAGATCTCATCGTCTGCCGTTAATCGCTGGACTGCTCGCGAAGAACAAGCAGGCATGTAATATGTTGTTGCATGAACAGGGCATGCCTGTACCGTCATTTATCGTGATTCCAGAGATGGGAAGCGAAGCAGTAGCTTTTCTAAATAGATACGGCTCTATTGTAGTGAAACCACTGGATGCGAGCAGCAGTATGGGCGTGACGCTGGATGTGCGTACTGAAGAAGAACTGGAGACAGCCATTCAGCTTGCGAGTGTCCACGGCAGCAGCATTATGTTACAGCAATATGTGACCGGGATTGATTACAGAGTGCTGATCATCAACGGAGAAGTGGCGGCTGTGAACCAGTATCGGCCTGTCTATGTCGAGGGAGACGGAACTTCAACCGTTCGGGCGTTAATTGAGCAGTTGAATCAGGAACGAATCGAGATGACGCACATTGGGGAGTATGAAGCGTTTCCCCAGGTTAATGCAGAAACGGAACGACTGCTGGAGGTATTACATGCACAAGGGACAACACTGGATGAAGTTCCTGCCGCGGGAAAAGAAATCGAGTTATACAATCTCCGCAATTCTGCCGCCGGAAAAATCAGTGAATTCTACAAGGATTGTACCGAAATCATTCATCCCGAAAATGCCCGGATGATCATTCAGGCGGCAAAGACTCTTCAGATCGATGTAGCAGGAGTCGATGTTCGTTGTCGTGATATCCGCACCCCCATCTCCAGAGATCAGGGAGGCATCCTGGAAGTGAACGCCTTGCCAGATCTGACACACCACGTCTTTCCCCATGGTGGAACAACTCGTGATGTGGTTCGGTTATACCTGGAATACCTGTGTCAGGAGCAACTTGAATATAAGATATATAGCTTATAACAACGCATAGATGACAATATATGACGGATGACAGATAACGGATACCATCATTTAATTCGGACCTCACCATGATTTTGAACCAATACCAGGTCATATGCAAAATGTAGAACAAGAATCACAGGCAGCAGGTTCAGCCTGAATCGATTATAAGGAGCGTTAGAGGGCTATGTCAGTAGAGATGCAGACGGAATATCTGAAGATGCAAAATGAGAAGGAATCCAATGCAAGATCGTACCCGAGACATTTCCCGCTTGTCATTAACAAGGCCCATGGGGTGAAGATTATCGATACGGAAGGCCGCGTATTCTACGACTGCCTGGCTGGGGCAGGAACATTGGCGCTGGGGCATAACCATGACACGGTGGTCAACGCCATTCGCGATGTCCTGGATCAGCAGATTCCGCTTCATACACTGGATCTGGCAACACCGCTGAAGCTTTCATATATGCAAGAACTATTCTCCATTCTTCCGGCAGAGATGCGAGATAAAGCCAAAATCCAGTTCTGTGGTCCAACCGGAGCGGATGCCGTAGAAGCAGCCATTAAGCTGGTCAAAAGTGCCACAGGTGGCAAGTCCATTCTTGCCTTTCAGGGAGGTTATCACGGTTCAACCCAAGCGACGATGTCGATGAGTGGCAACCTGAGCAAGAAACAACATCTGCAAAGCCTGCTGCCCGATGTTCATTTCCTGCCATTTCCTTATGAATACCGCTGCCCATTTGGTGTTGGGGAAGGCATGACGGCCCGGTTAAGCGCACAGTATATCGAGAACCTGCTCGATGATTGCGAGAGCGGTATTGCCGCACCGTGCGGGGTCATTGTGGAGACGGTGCAGGGCGAAGGCGGGGCGATTCCGGCAGACATTGAATGGTTGAGGGAGCTGCGCCGAATCACAGCAGAGCGAAGCATTCCGCTTATTATCGACGAAGTGCAGACAGGCATTGGACGGACAGGGCGAATGTTTTCGTTTGAACATGCCGGGATTGTACCTGATGTAATTGTCTGCTCCAAAGCAGTTGGCGGAAGTCTGCCCATGTCTGTTGTCATCTACAAAGAAGAGCTGGACAAATGGCAGCCTGGTGCACATACAGGCACGTTCCGTGGCAATCAGCTGGCCATGGCAGCGGGACTTGCTACACTTCGTTATATTCGGGAACATGATGTTTTACACAACGTACATCTGCGCAGTGAGCAGTTCATGAATCAACTGAATGCAATGAAAGAGCGGTATGCAGAGATTGGTGACGTGCGAGGCAGAGGACTGATGATCGGCGTTGAAGTGGTGGATCCAACAGGACGGAAGGATCGTCTGGGACATTATCTGCCTAATGGTATGCTGGCTGAGTCTATTCAGCGTGAATGTTTCAAGAATGGATTAATTGTAGAACTGGGCGGGCGTCATTCAGCGGTTGTTCGTTTTCTGCCGCCGCTGAATATTACGGAGCAAGAATCGAGTGCAATCCTTGCGATCTTTGAGAAATCGTTAGCTGAAGCGATTGCCTTAGCAACGGCTGCATGTTGAAGCTATCCCTGATGAAAAGGCATGCAGTATTACTCGCGATTCTGATCGGTGCCTTTTCGCTGGTACTGACCAACAGTGCATTTAACCTGCTGCTGCCTTATTTTGTGCAATTTTATCAGATCTCTACCACAGCAGGAGGATGGATCATCGCCTTGTACATGCTGGCTATGACGTTAACGATGCCGCTGGCTTCCCTGATTGTGGACCGACTGGGGCGTAAGCAGACGTATATGCTGGGCATCAGTATCTATGGACTGTTCTCGGTAGCAGGTGCGTTGTTTTATCACTCTATTGAAGTACTCTTGCTGGTTCGTTTCATGCATGGCGTTGCCGCGGGGCTGATGATTCCGTTATCACTTGTGCTGTTGTTTGATGTATACGGACCGGAGGTACGAGGGCGAATTACCGGAGCGTGGGGCTTGCTGCTTATGCTCGCTCCGGCTGCCGGTCCAACGCTGGGTGGTTTCATCATTCAGTATGGACGGCTTGAAATGTTGTTCTGGCTTAACGTGCCACTGGCTATATTCTCGTTGATCGGGTGCGGTCGAGTCATTCAGACCTATATCCCTGCTCGTAGGAAAAAATGGCATCCAACCAGTGTCATGCTGCTGATCTGCGCGGTAGGTGCCCTTAGTCTGGGGGTACAGTTGTACGCAAGTCCTGTCGTGGCAGTATGGGTACCGTGGATGCTGATTGCGCTCGGTGTGGTTTTGCTCATTCGTTTTGTCCAGACCGAGAACGGTCGGAAGGAACCGCTGATCCGGTACCAGTTGCTGCGGCGTAATGCCGTCTTTCCGCTGACCGTGCTGATCTCGACCATTCAGGATTGTGTCATGTTTGGCGTGATCTTTGCATTGCCACTATTGTTCCAGGACGTCTTCCACCTGTCACCGGCCCTGTCCGGTGCACTGTTCATTCCCTTATCGATCTGTACAAGTCTGTTCATGTGGATTGGCGGCAGCTTGCTGGATCGCGGTCGGTCCATACATTTTATCGCATGGGGGACGTTGCTGGTTTCGATATCGATCTTGTCGTTTGCAGTTCTGCCCCTGGGAGCGTCAATCTGGATCATCGGGATTCTCATGGCGTGCCGCGGAATTGGCGTTGGTCTGTCAGGCATGAGTATCTCTGCGATTGGCCTGCAAGCATTACCGGACGAAGACATGCACGAAGGCTCGGTGTTATCAACCACGATTGAGCGTCTGGCTTCTTCGTTTGCGGTGATGGGTATGACCCTGTATTACGATATGCGTTGGCAATGGCTTGCCGGGGCAGGAACGTCCATGGAGATGGCAAAATGGGGAGCACTCAAAGAGATCTGTATCGGACTTGGCTGCGCCATACTGCTTACACTTCCCCTGGTCTTACTTATAACCCGAAAGAAGGTTGGCATCATTGTTCGAGATGGAAAACAAGCTCCGGTCTGAGGCTGAGCAGCAGGCCCATGAACATTCGTGCAAACTGCTGTTGAACTGTTACATCCGTGAGCTTGCGCTAGAGAAGGAAAGCGATATTCGGATCAATCCGAACACGGTGTCGTACACTGTTACTTTTCAAGCTAGTAGGGTGAAGGTGACAGGACGCTTGTCTTATTACTCTGCCATGGGGGAGCATGAATACCTCAGCATGGAATCTGGCGGGGAAACCGTTCATTATCGCGACCTGGTTCGCTGGATCACATCTGAGCTAAGCGGGAATGGGGAACAGGGAGCGAGTTCGGATCAACATGGAATGATGAAAAGTGTGATGGAAATGAAGCGTTCACTTGAGCTGGAGAATGTACATCCATGGGGTGAGAATATGAATCGTGTAGAGCTGGCGTATGCCAGAGATTTTGCACAAAAGGTAGATAACAGTGTCGGTAACCTCACGTTGTATATCGAACAAGCAGCCGGTCTCGACATCCACGACTATTGCACATCGGAACAGTCTTTGTTGTATGGTCATCCGTTTCACCCTTTCCCGAAGAATTCCAAAGGCTTCAGCGAGCAAGATGTTCAGAACTACAGTCCGGAGTTACGGACATCATTTCAACTCTGTTATATCGCCGTGAGGCAGGATGTCTACATGCAGGAATGGGTCGATGACGAGGCGGCAATGGATTTGCAAGACTTACTGTGGAGCCATGTGGAGCCTATTTTAAAAGAAAAGAGTGAAATGTATGGGCTGCTGCCTGTCCATCCATGGCAATACGCATACATATCACGGTTGTCCGAGGTACAGTCCTATTTTCGAGATGAAAAATTAATACTACTCGGTAGTGCGGGGCCAACCGTCTACCCAACCTCTTCAGTCCGTACGGTTTATGTTCCCGAATGGAACTGCAATATCAAGCTGTCACTGAATATGCAGATCACGAACATGATTCGCACCAACAGTGCTGAGCAGATGCGCAGAACACTAGATGCCTCCAAGTATGTCAGGCAGCATGACTGCTTCGGTACTGAACCGAACACACATATTGCGTATGAGACAGGCGTAGCGACTTGTGCTTTTGAAGATGAAGAGTTAACCAGTCTGTTTACGATAGCTTATCGGCCCATTGAGTTTGATGTTGAGAATACGTATGTCTTATCCAGTCTGGTTGAAGCACCGCTTCCTGGGATGCGGTCGAGACTGATGACCATGCTGGGTGGTGGACGTGACATTGCCGAGCGTTGGTTGGATCGTTATCTGAAATGTTCGCTGCTGCCGATTGTACGGGCTGCGGGAGAGAAAGGTATTCATTTTGAAGCCCATTTGCAGAATACCCTTGTGACCTTAAAGGATGGGTTGCCTGTAGATTTTATCGTCCGCGATCTGGAAGGGGTCAGTGTGGATGAGGAACTTATAAGTGAGCAGGATCGTGCTACGTCCGATTTATTATTTTATTCGCGAGAGAAAGCCTGGGCGCGGACATCGTACTATTTTATCGTCAATCATCTGGGGTCTCTGATTCATGCGATGGCGCGAGATGTGAACGTCCCGGAGGAGCATTTCTGGAAACAGGTACGTGAGGTACTTGTGGAGGAGCTGGAACGAACGGGCAATGATTATGTGCGACATCTGCTGACGACGGATGCATTCTTGGCCAAACAAAATTTGGTGAGTTGTCTAAGAGGGATCAGCCAGACCCCGGCCTACGTGCCGGTGAGCAATGTAATGAAACGAATAGGGAGTGAAGTACGTGGGAGTCGTGGGATACAGGGCTGAGGCAGGCAGCAGGACAGAAGCAGTCTACGTGGGTGTACAGGAACGGATTATGCGGCAGACGTTGGAGGCAATGTGGTTCGAAGGCATTCTGGACAGTCATGTAAGTGGGAGCGAATGGCGAACCGAGGGACTTACATCTTCCGGCGATTCTGTGACGTACACGTGTGAAGCGGAGCGAAAGTTTTCATTTGGCCGGGTCAAGGTGAAGAAGGGTTCGATTCAAAGGGAAGGCGTCCGCTGCACCGATTTGGATCTGTTTTTGGAGGAAATTGTGCTGAACGCGTTGAAGGGTGCAAATGTGACCGCTTTTATCCAGGAACTACTCGAAACGATGGCAAAGGACAGCCAGTGCCAAGCTATATTGCCCTTGAACATTCCAAATGAAGATCGGCATTATGATGCGCTCGAAAGTCACATGACTGACGGTCATCTGTACCATCCGAGTTATAAGTCGAGGCTGGGATTTTCTTTGAAAGACAATCTGGCCTATGGCCCTGAATTTAACTCGAAGGTTTCATTAGTCTGGGTTGCTGTGAAAAAAGAATTTGCTCAGACCGCTGTATCCGCGGGTTATAGCTCGGAAGAACTGGTGGGACAACATCTGACCGTAGAGGACGTACAGCGATTTCAACAAATCCTGCAACAACAAGGTTTTACGGACACGGGTGAGAACGTCAACGCATATGTGGCGAGTGTAGATCAGCTTGGGAGCAGTGCCGAGGTTGGTGAGAGCGTTGGAGAGACAATCCAAGCGAAGCTTCATGGGGGAGTTCGTGAAAAAGGCGAAACAGTCCGTAGCTCGGGTAGGGAAGACGGCAAGGTTGGCATAGGAATAGGTTCTGACATTGGTGATCGATATGTATTCATTCCGGTTCATCCGTGGCAGTGGGAGCATCAGTTGGAGTCGGTATATACCCGTCAACGGATGGATGGGGACATCGTATATCTCGGTCCATCGTCTTCGCCCTATCGTGCACAGCAGTCGATCCGTTCACTGTCAAACCGGGTGAACCCGGAAGCCCCATACATCAAGCTGGCCCTCAGCATCACCAACACGTCGAGCACACGTATTCTGGCACAACATACGACCCAGAACGCACCGCTGATCAGCGATTGGTTGGATGAACTTGTTCGTGAAGATGAGCTGTTGCAGCAGGCGCAGTTTGGCATTTTAAAAGAAATCATGGGATTGTCGTTCCGTTATGAGCAGTTGCCTGCAACCCAGTATGGACGTGCCTACGGTACACTCGGTGCCATCTGGCGGGAGAATGTATCGGTTCATCTTAAGGAAGGCGAGACGGCATGGCCGCTCAATGCGTTGATGTTGGTGCAGCCAGATGGTGTTCCGTTTATCCAGGATGCTGTAGAACGACATGGTGTGGAAAAGTGGAGCGCGGCCCTTGTTCGCACAGTTACACTGCCGATTATACATTTGCTTTATGCACACGGGATTGCGCTGGAATCTCATGCTCAGAATATCATTTTGGTACTGGAAGATGATCTGCCGAAACGAATCATTATCAAGGATCTGCATGATGGCGTTCGCTATGTACCAGATCAACTGTTGCACCCGGAACGGGCACCGAAGCTGAATCCCGAGCCGGAAACTCATCGCAAGTTCAATCGGTATTCCTTCATCTATGCGGGAGATGTGTCGGAAGTCCGGGACTATACGTATGATGCGTTCTTTTTTATCTGCATGACGGATATTGCGCTGGCTTTGGAGAAGTTTGGTCTGTCGGAGGAAGCGTTCTGGCAGCTGTGCGCAGGTGTAATTGTGGATTATCAGCGAGAGCACCCGGAGTACACGGATCGATTCGCTGCATTTGACCTTTTTGCCGAAGATGCAATGATCGAAGAGATGACAAAGCGCCGTCTGTATGGGGATGGAGAGTTATATTTCCGCAAGGCGAGCAATCCACTTAAGATATCAAAGGATGTACTTGAATCACAGAGGACACCCGAATTAAAGGGAATCGTCGAATGAGGATTAACACGCTGAAGGAAAAAATTGCACGTAAACAGCCGGTTTATGGCCTTTTTGTATCGATCCCACACCCGGTCATCATTGAGATAATCGGACATGCGGAATATGATTTTGTCATTATTGATCTGGAACATGCCGCAACATCGATGGAATCGGTGGAAGAGTTGATCAGGGCGGCGGAACTGGTCGGCCTAACCCCGTTGGTACGTATCTCGAAGGTGGAGCGAGCAGAGATTCTTAAAGTGCTGGACTGTGGTGCACAAGGCATCGTCATTCCACATGTCGAGCAACTGGAGCAGGTGGAGGAAGCGGTTCGTCACGCCTACTATCATCCGGTTGGTACACGTAGCTTGAATAGCGGTCGTCCCGGTGTATTCGGGAAATATCCGCTCACTGGATACATTGGGGAAGCGAACGAACAGGTGATGGTTGTACCCATGATCGAAAGTGTGGAGGGCGTGCGGCAAAGTGCACATATTCTGTCTCACCCTCAGGTGAGCTTTGTATTGGAAGGGGCTGCGGATCTGTCGCAATCCCTCGGCGTACCATGGCAGACAGAGCACCCGGAAGTGAGAAGTGCACTGGATGAATTGCATGCTACCGCGAAGCAGTGCGAAGTACCTTATGCTACGGTCACGAGAGGCGTGGAAGACATGTCGCTCTGGGCTGAGCGGGGAGTACATATATACGTGCTGGGTGATGATCGAAATACGGCCTTTCGGGCATATGCTCAAAAACGGAATGACTACAGGAATGCGGGTGGGCAGATATGAAATCTAGTGTATGGCATGCAATAGATGAACTGCAACGAGGGATGGAAGAACCGGTATGTGCGTATGTATACGATCTGGCTGGCATTCAGGAGCAAGTACGTCAGATGTTGGGCAGCATGCCTGGGAACACACAATTGTTCTACGCCATTAAGGCGAATCCTGATCCGCGAATCATTGAGGCGTTGCTTCCATTGGTGAAGGGTTTTGAGGTGGCTTCGATTGGAGAGTTACTAAAGGTTAGAGCGGTAAGCCGCGAGGTTCCGATTCTGTTTGGAGGTCCGGGTAAAAAGGAGAGCGAACTGAGGCTAGCGATTGAGAATGACGTGAGTTACATCCATGTGGAGAGTCTGTTGGAACTTCGGCGCATCATTGCGATTGCGAAAGAGAGAGCGATGGAGCAGGAGCAGGGTCAGGAGCACGTGCAGGGGAGCAGGCAGAAGCAAGAGTGGGAGCAGAAACCGGGACATGAGCCGAAACACAAACAACAACAGGAGCAAGCGCAGGAAGTGCGCATTCTTCTTCGAATCAATCTGCGAAGCAGTACATTACCCCGGACGAAGATTGTCATGGGCGGCGGGCCGAGTCCTTTTGGTATCGATGAGGAGGCAGTGGAAGAAGCGATTGAACTTATTCGTGTGGAAGGCGCGGGTGTAGTTCGGTTAAGCGGATTCCATTTTCATTCCTTGTCCAACAATATGGACGCCAGGCTACATGCCGAGATGATCGAGCTGTATTTGCAAATGGTGGAGCAGTGGCAGCAGCAGTATGATCTTCCTGTGGAAGTGGTGAATGCAGGAGGCGGGTTCGGCGTGACTTACGACGGCAGCCCCGGATTCGACTGGCCATTGTTCACTTCCCTGCTGGAGCAAAGTGAAGCCAGACAACGCCTTGCCTCATGTGGAGGTCAGCTGTATTTTGAATCGGGTCGACTACTGGTGGCAGACCACGGATATTACGCAGCAGAGGTTACGGATATCAAAACTTCTCATGGTCAGTATTTTGCCGTGTTAAGGGGAGGTACGCACCACAATCGTCTGCCTGCTTCATGGGGGCATAACCATCCGTTTCAAATTATGGAGACGGACCGTTGGAAGCATTCATTTGCCCGGCCAGAGGTAAGAGGTCGTCGAGTCCATATCGTAGGTGAGCTATGCACACCCAAGGATCGCATGCATTCTGATGCGGAGGTAGCACTGCTGCGCGTGGGAGATATTGTTTTGTTTGAAAAGTCTGGGGCTTATTGCTGGACCATCTCGCATCATGATTTTCTGGGGCATCCGCACCCGGCATTCCATTATCTAACGGAGGACAATAATCATGTCAACACTGATGAAGCGTTCCAGTCTGCAAGCCGCTGAACGCCGGATTATGGCGGATCTGATGAATTCATTTTTGTCGGAGCAATTACTCCCACTGGAGGATCACCCGTTCATTGATTTTGCTACGGCACCTGCACCGTTCCGTCGATTGTATAAGGAATATGACAGCGAAGAGCACAACCATAATGTAGCTTCTCGCTATAGATTACACAATCAAGGTGTGCTGTGTTTGGTTGAAATAGGAGTAAGACAGGGGACTCAATGGGTTCAGGGTTCACCAATCTATGAGGAGAAACCAGATGGAAGCTGGGTTCTCCTTGATTCTGAGGCAGAGGTTGGACGTGCGGTGTTACAGAGGGCTTTGTCAGATGAAGACTATAGGCAGCCCGGAGTGGCGGAATTCCTGACTAGTCTGGATATTGCTGTCGAGCAGTATGCTCTGGGCTGGGAACAAGTCCAGTATCTGTCCGCCAACGTTCCGGTGTCTGCTTATGAGTGGTTTATCAAAGGTGAGCGTGTTGCTGCATTGCGGGATCGTCCATTCCACCCATCGTCCAAAGCCAAAGTGGGATTCAACGCAGAAGATGTAACACGGTATGCAGCGGAATTCGGGAAGGGGATTTCGCTGCGCTGGGTGGCTATACGGCTGGATGCCGTGCAGCAAGGTTGTAAAGATGGGCTGTCCATTTTGGATGTGTTAGACGATGTTCAGCGCGGGTTGGTGGAAGATGAGTTTGCCCGAAAAGGGATCACGCTCTACGAATATCTGCCAATGCCTGTTCACCCGTGGCAATTGGAACATGTGATTCTGCCTCGCTTCACGGGAGAGATCGAAGCGGGTAGCATTGTCGTATTGGACATAGAAGTGGGCGACGTACAGGCCACATCCTCTCTGCGCTCGATGGCTCCGTCAACCGAATCCACCCTAATGCTCAAGCTACCGGTTAGTGTGTTGTCACTGGGGGCTGCTCGTTATCTTCCGGTAGTCAAACTGCTGAATGGTCTTGCGGGAGAACGGATGTTAAGACAGGCCGTTGCTTGTGACGAGACGCTGAAGGATAAGGTGTATATGTGCGAAGAGCAGAACTGGTGGGGCTTCATGCCAGAATCCATGGGACTGTTCGATGATCATCCACGCCATCTGGCTGCACAGATTCGTGTGTATCCCGCTGAATTGCTTAATGAAGCCTACAAAGTCATTCCAATGGCTGCACTGGGTGTGAATCTGGAAGGGCATCATCTATTAACGGAAATTCTGGGTGATGATCTGAGCAGCGCGGATGTTCTCAACTTTTATACTAACGTAGCTACGATGTTTTATGATATCGTGATGCGTCTGTTCAAGGTGGGCGTTGTACCTGAGATTCATGGTCAGAACTGCTGTCTGGTGTTGAAGGATAATGAGGTAAAAGGTCTCTTGTTCCGCGATCATGATTCGGTGCGTTTGCATCAGCCTTATCTGGACAAACATGGCATTGCAGACCCTGCCTATCATATTCGTCCAGGCTACTCGAACAGCCTGTATAACGAGACGATCCAGAAGTTGATTTTCTATGTGCATTCTTTGGGGACGCAGGTGAATCTGGCTGCGATCATGGAGGCACTGAGCGAAGTGTACCACATTCCCGAAACGAAGTTATGGGAGATCACGGAGCAGGCTTGGAAGGAAGCGCTGCAACATGTACAGCTTCCCGAATCCGACCGGGCCGCGCTCGCTCATGCGATATTCGAGAGCAAGGAGTGGTCCGTGAAGTTAGTTGTCCGTCCGCTGCTTGAAGCGGATGGGGTGCCTGGCGCGATGCCATCGGGCAAAGGCATAGGGTGGAACCCTTTTTACAAGGGATAGAGGTTAAAGGTGCATAAAACATATTTAAAGAAGAGGTGACTTGAGATAATTCAAGTCATCTTTTAGATTTGCTTAACAATAATCTTGCAGTTCGAAGTGTAATAAATTACTGAACTATATACAGTCTTCATGCAGGGAATGTCATTTCCATGCCGAAACTTCTAATTAAGTTAGAAATAAGCAAGTTATGGAGGAACTTATGAGTAAAAATAATTGGTTTATTAGAGCCGGAGAGAATGCATATCTCTTTGAAGAGTTCAAAGAAACACAGATGATAGCCATTGGTTGGAATGAAGTAGGTTCATTGGCACAAGTGAGACATATCGATGATGTGAAGAAGCGACTTCGTGACGAGTATCCCGACTATAAGGATGGCAAAGTAAATATAACAGCGGGTCAGTTAATCAGATTTGCTAATGAAATGAAAGTAGGAGATTTGGTTGTTACATATAATCCTCAAACACGCGAGTATCTAATTGGGGAAATTACTTCAGACTATGAATTTGGTGAAGGGGTTATTTCGGACAAAAATCACCATAGAAAGGTGTTGTGGAACGGGCTAGTTAATAGGGATGTTTTAACAGCGAACACTCGTAATTCTCTAGGTTCGATAATGACTCTTTTTGCATTGCAAAATGAAACAGTGAAGGAACTGATCCATTTTTTGAAATCCAAAAGTGCTGAGTCTTTTGAATCACAACCGGAAGAAACTGAGAAAGAACAGGCAGAACTAGATACAATCAAGGAAGATGTAATTGAGAGAGCACATGAATTTATAAAGGACAAATTCAATCATTTAGATTGGGAAGAAATGCAGAGTCTCGTAGCTGGTATCTTAAGAGGCATGGGGTACAAAACAAGAATATCTGTAAAAGGACCTGATCGCGGTAGAGATATTATTGCATCACCAGATGGTTTGGGGCTGCAACAGCCTAGAATTATGGTGGAAGTTAAACATAGGAAAAACGCGATGGGATCCAATGAAATTCGAAGTTTTATCGGAGGGTTAAGACCCGGTGATCAAGGGGTTTATGTTTCAACTGGGGGATTCACCAGAGAGGCTAAGTATGAAGCAGAACGTTCTAACATTCCAGTTTCTTTGGTAGATGCAGATCTTCTGGTAGAGCTGATTAATCAGCATTATGATGCATTTGATTCAGAGGCTAAATCATTAATGCCCCTAAAGAAGATATATTGGCCTTTATAGGACAAAGAAGGTGACCCGGTTGATGGGTTGCCTTTTTGGTTTGTTGTCATCGAAAGTTACAATGCTTGGAGGGAATAAAACGTTCATCATTATGGCTAAAAAATCTTATGAAATGGAGGTATAGAAAAGAGACTGATGGTATAATCGGGTTATGTGTTATAGTCATACTTGTGTATTACCGAAAAGGTTTTCGGAAAAAGCGAGATATACTGTTGTAACCGCAATCATAATTTACTTCAAGAAAGTGAGAATCTACCATGAATCAGAAGAGGCTTTTTAATGATGGATGGCAATTTGCGAAAAGTAAGCTGGATGTTACGGAACCTGCGGGTCTGGTGTATGAACCTGTGGAGCTTCCCCATGATTGGCTGATATATAATACGCTTGAACTGTATGAGGACAGCATTGGATGGTACCGCAAGACGTTCCATTACACGAAGGATGAGCAGCAACTTTTGCTTTGTTTTGATGGCGTATACATGGACTCTTCTGTGTATGTTAACGAGCAGCTGGTTGGAGAGTGGAAGTATGGATATTCTGCTTTTGAACATGAGATCACGAATGCACTGGTGGAAGGCGACAATGAGATTGTGGTCAAAGTGGTGCATCAGAGCCCGAACAGCAGATGGTATTCCGGTGCCGGAATCTATCGCCATGTGTGGCTGAAGACGAGAGACCGCAACCATATTGTTACGGATGGAACGTATGTATCTATCAAGCAGCAGGCGGATGGCTGGCAGGTGGAAGTGGATACGGAGCTGAACCTGGAACAGAATCAGCAGGCAGAACTGGTGCATACGATCTTGTATGAAGGTCAGATGGTGGCATCCAGCCAAGCGAATGTTACGGCTTCGGTGGGTGAGAATGTGGTGGTATCGGCAGATAGCCAACAGATCATTGTGGAGAGTCCAAACTTGTGGAGCCCGGATGCACCGCATCTGTATGAACTGGTGACAGAGCTGCGATTGATCTCGGATGATCAGGAACATCGGACAGTTGAGTCGGTATCACAGCGCATTGGATTCCGGGATATCAAGCTGGATGCCAATGAAGGATTCCACCTGAACGGAGTCAAGATGAAGCTGAACGGCGTGTGTGAACACCATGATCTCGGGGCACTGGGAGCTGCTTTTAACCTGACGGCATTGCGTAGAAGATTCGTTTTGCTCAAAGAAATGGGCGTTAACGCCATCCGTACCGCGCATAATATGCCTGCCAAAGAGTTCATGGAACTTGCAGATGAGATGGGTATGCTGGTTGTGTCTGAAGCCTTTGATATGTGGGAACGTGCCAAAACGCCATACGACTATGCGAGATTTTTCCCAGAGTGGGTGCATACGGATGTGAAGAGTTGGGTGAAGCGCGACCGTAACCATGCCAGCCTGATCATGTGGAGTATCGGGAACGAAATTTACGATACCCATGCGGATGAGCGTGGACAGGAAGTTACTCGGATGCTGATGGATTATGTGTTGGAATTTGATCCGAAAGGCAATGCAGGCGTGACAATTGGTTCGAACTACATGCCTTGGGAAAATGCACAAAAATGCGCGGACATCGTGAAGCTGGCAGGCTACAACTACGCGGAAAAATATTACGACAAACATCATGAAGAGCATCCGGACTGGATCATCTATGGTAGTGAGACGTCTTCCGTGGTGCAGAGTCGTGGCATTTATCACTTCCCGTTCGAACAGCCGATTCTGGCAGATGATGACGAGCAGTGCTCGGCTTTGGGTAACAGTACGACGAGCTGGGGCGCGAAGTCGGCAGAATACTGCATTTTGGCAGAGCGGGATACGCCGTATTCACTGGGTCAGTTCCTGTGGACTGGATTCGATTATATTGGAGAGCCGACACCGTATCATACGAAGAATTCGTATTTTGGACAGCTGGATACAGCAACGTTCCCGAAAGACTCCTATTATATTTACCAAGCGGCATGGACGGATTATAAGAAAAGCCCGATGGTTCACCTGTTCCCGTATTGGGATTTCAGCCCGGGTCAGATTATTGATGTACGCGTGTGCAGCAACGCGCCGAAGATTGAGCTGCAACTCAACGGTAAAACCGTTGGCACGTACGATATCGATCATGCGAATGGAACACAGCTGTCTGGCTGGTGGAAAGTGCCTTATGAAGAGGGCGAGCTAAAAGCGATCGCTTACGACGAGAACGGCCAGATCATTGCAACTGACGTGCAAAGATCCTATACGGATGCGAAGAAAATCCGTCTGCAAGCGGATCGGGAGCAGCTGCAAGCGAATGGTACAGACCTCATTTTTGTAGAAATTGATGTGGAAGATGAAGCGGGTAATCCGGTGCACAATGCGAACAACCGCGTGCAAGTTCAAGTGACTGGTGCAGGACGATTGCTGGGTCTGGATAACGGGGATAGCACGGACTATGATCCATACAAAGGATTGAGCAGAAGACTGTTCAGCGGCAAACTGATGGCGATCATCGGAGCGACAAATGAATCTGGAACAGTACGGATTGAAGTTTCTTCCGAAGGGTTGGATGGAGCTACGGCTGAATTTGAATCTCTAGGTGTGGATGGGGAACTTGAGGGTGAAAAGCAAGTGCAACCTGTCTTCATGAACAATGAAGAACGTCCGGTGCTGACGGGGAATGCTCAGGAGATCCCTTTGCGGAAAATTGAGATCATCAGTAGTGCAGGACAGTTGCTCGATCCGTCCAACCCGGAGCTGGTTGTAACCGCCAAGCTGTATCCGGAGAACACCTCCTACCGTGATATCGAGTGGGCCGTTGTGAACGATGCGGGGATCGAGTCCAACATTGCCAAAGTGGAAGCTGTTCAAGCGGAAGCGGGCGATAATGTTGAGCACCAACATGCGGTAAAGGTATCGGCTATAGGTGACGGGGAGTTCAGACTTCGTGCAACCAGTACCAACGGTACGGATAAAACGAAACTCATCTCCCAGCTGGAGTTTAAGGCGGACGGTCTCGGTACAGCCTACAAAGATCCATACGGCTTCATCACGGGCGGACTGTACGATTACACCAAAGGTGAGGTTGGTAACGGCAACGAACGTGGGGTAGCGACAAGTCGTGACGGAGAGACGCACGTAGGCTTCCGTAATATTGACTTCGGACCGTACGGCTCCGATACCATAACGATTCCTATTTTCACGCTGTCCACTGAGGACTACTTCATTCAGATCTGGGAAGGTATGCCGGATGAAGAAGGAAGTACGATGATCGCAGATGTGGTGTATGACAAAGAGTCCATTTGGAATGTGTACCAGGAAGAGACATACCAATTGTCCAAACGCCTTAGCGGGATCACGTCGATCTGTTTTGTACTGAAACAGAAGATTCATATTAAAGGTTTCTCCTTCGAACGTCAGAGTCGGGCCTTTGAGCAGAATGCGGCTGCATCCTGTGATCATCTCTATGGAGATACTTTTAAAATTGAAGCTGAGCGTGTTGAAGGCATCGGGAACAACGTGTCGCTGGAGTTTGAAAACATGGACTTTACGGCAAAAGGCACGTCGAAGCTCGTGATCTACGGCCATTCACCGATTGATAAGAATACGATTCATATTCGCTTCGCAGGTGCGGACGGACAGAGCAACCAGCTGGTTGAGTTCACACAGTCGAGTGGATATGAGGAGCGGGTGTTTGAGCTTGAACAGGTGAAAGGTGTGCAGAAAGTAAGCTTTATTTTCCTGCCAGGCAGTCAGTTTGACTTCGGTTGGTTCCGATTCGATAAATAAGTGTGATGAAAATATAAAACCCCTTCAAGCAGGCATCGGTTCATGGGAACGTGAATCTGAATCGCTTGCGTGAAGGGTTTTTCTTGTTCTTGTATGTAGGTGTGAGAGTACGTTCGGGACAACGAGGGAGTTACAGATAAATTACAAATTAAGCATAATCATGCAACAAAGGATAGTATTGAACCGTTTCATAGATGAGGTGATGGAATGAGAAAAAATATGCTTATCCTATCTTTAGCTTTAATGTTGTTAACTGCCTGTCAGGCAAATGATCCAACAACGGATGGTACCGGAATTACGCAAGCTTCTCCAGAAATTATTGAGCCCCATAATCCAGAGCAAGCGGAGCAAAGCGGGGATGTGGTTGTGCTTCATGGAGGCATACGGAACGAAGCTAAGTGGAACACATTTATGAAGAATGTGGAGAAAAAACATCAGGATCAGGTTCGTGTAACGATGTATACCATTGAAGGCGGGCCCATTATCCAGGAATTGATCTATGATGGTACAACTATTCAATCGACTTACGATAACTCAAGGGATGCCTACGGCTCCAAACAGGGAATGAAGACTGACACCTGCAAAGGGATCGGGACAATGAAGAGTGAGCAGGGACATATTTTTTACGTGTTAACCGGGTGTGAGAAGGAAGAGAACCCCTTTTGGATGCCTAAGTTGTAAATGAGATGTATCCACATGCAAATTCTTAATGAATGCCAAAACCCTAAAAACCTGAAAAGCAGAGGCTGGTTATGCAGGTTTTTGTTTCTATTTGAAAGGTGAAAATCGAGATTTTATCTGTACAAAGCATTGGACTCTTTATTATACAACGCATATGTCAAATCATTCTCAGACTGTCCATCGCCCTGAATCTCATAATTCAACTGCATTTCATGATCTTTATAGGTTGCATTATGCATTGTGATGGTAAGCTCATCTACTGTTTTGGTTTGAAATGGGATGTTTGAATCGGGAAGTGCGGATTCTTCTTTATTAGTTACAGAAAAATAAAGCACAAGTTGAAGTATCAATATTATAAGAGCAATAATGATAGCGATGATGATATTCCTTTTGTTCAAAGTGCATCTTCCTTTCAGCGAATAGATTTTTTAATGAAGTGAAATTAATAGTTAATAACCAATTATATCATATTTTGGGTGGTGATATAAATGAAGAGGCTTTGGGTGTTATGTATTTTGATGCTTTTAGTGACAGGGTGTGGTCAGAACAATAGAGAGAAAGCCATTGAACATCTAACGCAAAATCAAAGAAATGATGCATCACTCATTGTATTCACCGACCGACCTTCGGAGCGACCATTTATTGTTGATTTACAGACGCAATTAAATGAAGTGAATAACGAGAATTTGAGGGCAGAAGGCCCAATAACTAACGTAACCTTTTATAATGTCCGTGATGAAAATAAGTTTAATTATGAGAAGATTTTCGGTCTGAAATCATATCCGTACATGATCCTGTTCGAGAAAGGCCAGATCACATTGGAGACGCAGGAGCCGGAAGAGATCGTTCAACATTTTAAAAAGAGGTAAGAGTCTACTAAAAAGAAGTTTGATCCCGATGGATCGGCTGAGTAAAACATAAAATGTGATCTGTGAGGTCCTACTGGGGAGACAATGAAGCCGTGCTGGCAAGACAAAGGACAACTATAGCAGGACTCTTGTCTTTTTTATTGGGCTTCCCCCATAGTTATTCGCACACTCTCCGAATGTGCTAAGGACATAGTATAGGGCATATATACTGTGTGCCTTGGCCTAAGGAGATGACCATTTTGAAGTATTTGAACAAGAGGACAGCCACCCTCAACAAATTAAGGCCCAGTCGTTCTACGTCGAAATGCAGAAATAAACACTTGGGAAAGCGAAAGAAATGCCATATTATCCGTAGATCTTATCGGAGAAAGCGCTGCTCACTGAAGCGTCCATTAAGATCACAGAAAATGGCCCGTGACAAAAAAGTCATTGCATTACCGAGAGGGGGCGGCAGCAACCCGGTATGTTGTGAGCCCGGCCCCCTGCTCGCTCCGTTGAGACAACATGAATTGGAGACTGTGAGTCTCCCTGGAACGCAAGGTGTGGCAGGTGCCCAAGGTCCCGCAGGCCCTCACGGCGGGCCGGGTCAACAAGGGGTTCCCGGAGCGCAGGGTCCCGCAGGCCCTCACGGCGGGCCGGGTCAACCGGGGCTTCCCGGAGCGCAAGGCCCCGCAGGCCCTCACGGCGGGCCGGGTCAACCGGGGCTTCCCGGAGCGCAAGGCCCCGCAGGCCCTCACGGCGGGCCGGGTCAACCGGGAATTCCCGGAGCGCAGGGTCCCGCTGGTCCTCAGGGTGAGACGGGTCAAGTGGGGTTTCCCGGAGCACAAGGCCCCGCAGGTCCTCAGGGTGAACCGGGTCAATCGGGAGTTCCGGGAGCGCAGGGTCCCGCAGGTCCTCAAGGTGAGCCGGGGCAACCGGGAGTTCCGGGAGGGCAAGGCCCGGCTGGTCCTCAAGGTGAAACGGGTCAACCGGGAGTTCCGGGAGCGCAGGGTCCTGCAGGCCCTCAAGGTGAGCCGGGTCAACCGGGAACTCCCGGAGTCCAAGGACCAACGGGCCCCCCAGGTGAGCAAGGCCCGCCGGGCACCATACCCGGAATTGAAATCATTCCTACGGCAAACCGCTACTTCTATTTTCCTGACACCGATCTGGATTTGTCGGCCTCAGTTATAATTCCTGCCACAGAATTCACAAATGACGATGGCGGCAGCATAACCGAATTTGCCGGGGTTGGACTTACTAGTTTCAACAATCTTTATATAAACGGGATCGTCCAACCAGGAAACTCATACAGTGTAAGTGCGGAGAGGTTGTTTTTTTCGTCACAAAGCGGTGTGATCTTTGCAGGGACACCTATCACTATCGAGATAATTATAATAACAGCCAATATCATAAATGGTTAAAAATGGTTGTAGCTGCTGGTTCCTTTGCCTTCACTACTCCCAAACCTACCACATATACTATGTTAGGTAGGAGGTGAGAAACATGCCACTTGTGACACCATTTCAGAACAGTTTAAGATTTGTTGCAACCATTGGTGATGGGACCGGCACTGGGGCAACGTTTGCCATTGCTGCGACTGCTTTTACAAATGACGCTGGTGTAGCTGCAACCGCATTTCCAGGCACCTACAACTACTACAATCTTTATATTAATGGCCTTATGCAAACAGCAGATACGTCCTCGGCTACGACGACTACAATTACAATTCCAGGTGGAGATGCATTAAATGATGGAACTCCAATTGTTGTACAATTTGTAGTGTCTTAAAGAAGATTTAATCCTACTGTATCGTTATCTTGTGCGACTTCTATCTGTGATAGAAGTCTTTCTTTTTGTACAAGACTCCCGTCGACATAACGGTATTTATTCATGCATTAATGTGCAAAAATGGTTACCCAAGGATGTTGCCCAACTACCGGATAACCTCTGAGGAAATGATTCTTCCGTTTGATTCCAATCCTCCTTCTCACTTGTTAAAATTTAGGTACATAAACTATGGTCAGGTTGGCGGTGAAGATAGGATGCAACGTATTCAGGTACATCCCGATGTGTTAGACGAGAAAGCTAGATTGGTCCAGCAGAAGAAACAGGAACTGGAGCGAATGGTCTGGGAACTAGAGAAATCCATCTATATGTTGCAATCCGATTGGTCGGGTGTGACAGGAGAGCGTTTCTTCTGGGATTTTATGCAGGTGAAAGAAGTGTTCCCAACTACACTCGGGCTGTTGGACGAAATCCAAAAAGAGTTTACGTTTATCGCAAAGAACTTTAGAACAACGGACGGCTCCGGCGAGGTTGCACTGTACATTCCAGAAGAACTCAAGCCAAGCTTCGGCACCGGACTGGTCGATAAAGCAATTGGTGACACCGTTACAGGACTTGGTGAGATGGCAGAAGCGTTCATTTATAATCCGTTTAGTACAATAACCAATCTGGCCTATGCCATGACTATGGGTAAGGTAGTTGACGTTGGACGTGGCATTGGATTCGCATGGGATGCGGCCTGGGGCACGGGAACGGCAAGGTCTGACATAGAGCAATTTGTAGAAGAGCAGAAGAAGCAGCTCGATGAGGATAAGTCGGGTTATTATAAAGGTGCCATGTTAGGCCAGGCTTTCTCCTATTTTCTCTTTGGCAAAGCCTTGCACTCGAAGGATCACCATGAATCGGGTGGAGTTGTGGAAGGTAAAAAGGAGAAGAGTGAGGGAAATAGTCTGAACCATGATGGAAGACTAAGAACGGAAGGCACTAAAACCACATACACAAATTTATACGGGAATGAAATATCTTGGACTAATCAAGGTCCTAAGGATATAGATGCAATTATCGAAAAAAATTTAAGAAGCTCAAAACCTGGTGATATTTTAGAGGGGCGAGTGGCAGAGACAATAAGAGAGACTGGTAGATTAGAAGGTACAGGTATAGAGTTGAAATTGCAAAATAAATTAAAAGCAGGCGATATCGATATTCTGACAGAATCGCATATTATTGAAATCAAGAAGTCTTTAAGTGCCTTAGATGAAAAGCAACTGGATAAGTTGATCAATCCATCAAATAAAAATTATTTTAACTATGACAATCGAGAAGTTATTTATTACATTGAAGATGTAACTGTGAAAAATAAAACTCAGTCTGATTTAGTTGAAAAATTAAAAGATCAGAATATAAAATTAATTAGCTCATTAGAGGAATTGAAGGAGGTTGTCAGTAAATGAGTTCAGTAATCATTCTAAAAAAAATCACAAATTATTCTCCGGAGCAGACTCTTGAGAACTTTAAGCATGCAGCACAGAGAGCGAATATGTATTGTTTTCATTTAACAGTTGATCTTGATCCAGATAACAACTTTCAATCTGCAGAAGGCACACTATCTGAAGTAAATGAGGAGACCCTTTCAAATACTGATGATGAAGAAACGATTAAATACTTCACTTTTAACGTGAATAAAGTTGTCGAAGATTCATATGATAGTTTTACGTGGCTCACCCATTCAACAGATTACTTTTGGGCAGTGGATATTGTAAATATTAATCATGAATATGAATTTATTTATAGGTTTGTAGTAGAGTATTTTCAACATAACATGGAAGATTACTTATGGTTTGATGATGCTGAGTGGTATTACACAGCTGACGATATCTTGAAATTAAGTCAAAGGCCGTATAACCCAAAGTGGTGTAGCGAAAAGGTTGTGTAAATACGAGGGTGGAGGATTACTCTAGTGCATTAAAATTTAAAAAGGATACTACTTAAATGCACTTCTACACACAAGCGTAGAGGTGCTTCTTACTATAAAAAAAATTAGGAGAACAGCTTGCCATGATACTAAAGAAACGACTTTTAATGATCGGATGTTGTATTGCCTTTGTGATCTTACTTATTCTAACCTATAGCTTTTATAAAGAGAAAAGAATGTATGAACAGTATCTAACGATGAATGTCCGCCAAGATCTTGTTGATCTGAAGAGTGCGATTATCAATAATGATAGTTTATTTAACCGAATACTGGAGAATGACAAAATAACAAACGAGATGGTTGAGGATGGAGAGCAGGCTAGCCAGCTTTATTATAACTTTACAGATATGATACAGATAATCAATAAGTATAATTTGATGAATCTAAGTTTCAGTCAAGAAGCCAATTGGTTGGTCAAACCTGCAGCATTATTCACAGATGGCTTAGGTCCAGACGACATAATGCCACTTACCCTTCACCGTATGGGAATGACATTCGTGAGGCTGGATATAGCCAGTTATCCTGTAACAGCTGAACTTAAGGCTAGAATTGAGGAGTATCAGCAGTTAAATCAGCGATGGCTGAACATTGTTGGGGACTTTGAATCCAAGGAAACAAACGAAAAGGAATGGCCCCAAATATTGAATGATCTGGAGCAAGAGACCCGAAATTATTTTCAAGAGAATAATGTAAATTTTGTTGATGATGACGTTTGGAGAGAGGCTTTGAATCCAAGGTACGAATGATGAAGAAGAGTCAATTGATGCTAGATATGCGTTGCACCAAAGTGAGTACTCCTGCCGTTCATAGGCAATAGAGAGTGCTCTTTTTTTATATACAAACAACTAATGAATTTTTTTCCATGCTGGACGATAATAAAGTAGAGACCATATAACCAATACCAAGCATTTAATGATATCACATACATATCCACAACCATCCTAACTCTCGCGAGGTACATTCATGAAACAAGGCATATATGAACAGCTTATCAACACCATCACCAGACAGGAGATTTCGGCGCTGGACCCGGATGTGTATAACATTGGGACCGAGAAGTTGGATGCAGAGGAAGCGCGCAAGCTGCTGTCCACGTATTTGGCGGCGGTGACCCGGCGAGCGCTCAAGATTGTACGGGAACAGACGGAAGATAAGACAGCAGTGTTGGCGCAGATCCGAACGTGTAATGAGATTATTGCTACGCTGAAAGGCACGCTTGGGGAAGAAGAGTACAACGAATTGCAACTGGATGAGCAGGGGGAAGTGTTGACCCATGTGTATTCCAAGTTGAACAGCATTCGTGCGGTCCGGGATACCAAAATCGTTCGTCCAGATACGCCGATCTCCCAAAGCTCTTTGTTCACAGGTGCCAAGTCCGAGCCGAGTATGTTATTGGAGTTGCAAAAGGAGATCGTGACCGCCGATCGGATCGATTGGCTGGTGTCATTTATCAAATTCAGCGGACTTCGTCTGCTTCTGGAACAGCTTCAGCAATTTACGACTGGCGGAGGCAAGCTGCGGATCATCACGACGACTTATATGGAAGCAACCGACCTCAAGGCCATTACTGAACTTAGCAAACTGCCTAACACGGAAATCCAGATTTCCTATGATACCAAAGTGACCCGACTGCACGCCAAAACGTACATTTTTCACCGTGATACTGGATTCACTACTGCCTATGTCGGCTCTTCCAATCTGTCCAACCCGGCGCTGACCAGTGGTATGGAGTGGAAGCTCAAGGTGACGGAGAAGGATTCACTCGACGTGCTACGCAAGATTGAAGCGACCTTCGAGAGTTACTGGAATGACCGTGAATTTACCCGGTATATGGCTGAGGATGAAGGCCATGAGGCACAGTTGAAGGCGGCTCTGAATCGCAAAAAAGATCAGTCTAACCACTTTCACCTCGACATCCAGCCTTATGATTATCAAAAAGAAGTGCTGGAACAGCTGGACGCCGAGCGTACGCTGTATGGACGAACCCGCAATCTGATCGTCGCCGCCACAGGCGTTGGCAAAACAGTCATTTCTGCCTTCGACTACAAGCGATTCCGGACAAGCCATGCGGGAGCAAAGTTGCTTTTTGTCGCCCATCGGGAAGAAATCTTGAAGCAAAGCAGGGATACTTTCCGGTATATCCTGAAGGATATGAACTTTGGGGAGCTGCATGTCGGGAATCACCGAGCAGAGGCGTTGGACCACTTGTTTGTTAGTATTCAGAGCCTTAACTCCATGAAGCTGACGGAGATCACCAGCCCAGACTATTACAATTACATCATTGTGGATGAATTCCACCATGCCGCAGCACCTTCATACCAGAAGCTGTTGTCCCATTACGAACCGCAGATTCTACTCGGACTCACTGCAACACCGGAACGGATGGATGGCAAAGACATTACCGCCTACTTCGATCATACGATTGCCGCCGAGATCCGTCTAACCGATGCCATTGACCGGAAGCTGCTGAGTCCTTTTCAATATTTTGGCGTCACCGATACTGTCGATCTATCCCAGGTAAAGTGGTCGCGCAAAGGCTACGATCTGAATGAACTTGAGAAGCTCTACACTCATAACAAAATCCGTGCCAACCAGATCATCCAAAGTCTGAACAAATACGTAACCGATCTGGACGATGTGAAGGGGCTTGGGTTCTGCGTAGGGGTGGATCATGCGATGTATATGGCCAAAATATTTAACGAAATCGGCATTCCATCCATAGCCCTGCATGGCGGGTCGAGCGAACAGGAACGTCATTCTACGAAAGGACAACTGGTGAACGGGGAACTGCGCATGATCTTTGTCGTGGATCTGTACAATGAGGGCGTGGATATCCCTGAGGTGAACACCATTCTATTCCTGCGTCCTACCGAAAGTCTGACCGTATTCCTGCAACAGTTGGGACGTGGACTACGGATGGCGGAGGGCAAAGAGTGCCTGACCGTGCTCGACTTCATCGGACAAGCGCATCAGGAATACAGGTTCCAGGATAAATTCCGCGCCCTGATCGGCGCTACCAAACATTCCATCTCGTACTACGTCGAGAACGGCTTCTCGAACTTACCACGCGGCACGTTCATTCAATTGGAAAAGCAAGCGAAGGAATACATTATGCGCAACCTCAAGCAGATGAGTCGTAATCGTAGAGCGCTGATCCAGAAGCTGCAAACGTTCCAGCAAGACACCGGACTGCCGCTAACTTTGGCTCATTTTGTAGAGCATCACGGGATGACATTGTATGAATTGTATGGTGGACGTACGGGGAAAAGGTATTTCCGGGGCATGTTGGCCGAAGCAGGACTGACAGAGCCAATCGAGAGTGAGCAAGATGAGTACATCCGCAGACTGCCATCTGTGCTGACGATCAACTCCCGAAGCTGGCTGACGTTCCTGATCGACTTTATTGAAAAAGGGAAAGAACCGACCAACGCTGATGAACAGCGCATGTTGATTATGTTCTATTACACCTTCCACCGGGCCGCGCCTGAAAGATTAGGGTTGAGCAGCATCGAAGAGGGTGTGCAGCGTGTGTTGTCTTGTGAAGCATTCCGAGCAGAGCTTGTGGATATTTTCCAATATAATCGGGCTCATCTGCGATTTGTGGATAAAAGTAATTCGTTCCCGTACACTTGTCCACTGGATATCCACTGTATGTACTCCATGGACCAAGTGCTCGCCGCCTTCGGTTATTGGAATGCTGAGCAATCACCCGCCTTCCGCGAAGGCGTGAAGTATTTTGCAGATGAACAGACGGATATTTTCTTCATTACACTGAACAAATCGGACAAAGATTTCTCACGATCTACGCTGTATGAGGATTATGCGATCAACGAGCGTCTATTCCACTGGCATACTTAGAGCAGGGTATCAGAGCATACGGCTACTGCACAGCACTATATCCATTACGGGGAGACGGGCAACCGGATTGTGCTGTTCGTGCGGGAATATAAGGAGGAGCATAACTACACGTCACCATTTGTGTTTCTGGGTGAAGCCGATTATGTGAGTCATGAGGGGAACAAACCAATGAGCTTTGTATGGCGACTGCGGGAAGAGATGCCTGCGAAGATGGTGGCGGTGGCGAATAAATGTATTGTTTGATAGAGCACTATAAAGAAATCTGATATGTTAAGCAGGCTTTTTGTTCTAATCATATTAAAACATGCGTAAGTCGCTTGGAAATAATACCTATAAATCTTAATTTTGTACCTTAAGAACCATAAGTGTGGTATATTTATCCTATAAAAGGTCATTTATTGTAGATTAGTGCTTCGCATTATTGCATGTATTTAATTATTTCTTTTTTAACTTTATGTATGCGGGACCAAAGCATGGTCTATTACACAGTAAACAGCGTATGATGACAGACATGGTTCCTATAGGAGAACTATGTCTTTTTTTGCGAAGATTTATAAAAATGTGTTTTGGAGGATGGGGCATGTCTACAAATACTCATTTCATTGATGTTCTTAAGCGCTGTAAGCAGTCTTCTAAGGAAGCTGTTGAAAATCTTGAGGGGTTCAGTGAATTTAAAAAATATATGCATGTTCAGAGGCCAGTAGAGGAAGAGCTTGAGACGTATATCAAAGATGCCAATCAATCGAATCGGGCACAATTGATTTTGGTGTGTGGCGGAGTTGGTGATGGAAAATCACATATCTTATCCTATCTAAAAAGCAAATATGACTTTTTGGCTGATCCTGACCGTTTCTATTTACATAATGATGCTACTGAAAGTTTTTCTCCACGAAAAACTTCTGTTGAAACTTTGGCTAAAGTTCTTGAGCCTTTTTCTGATGAAGAGATTGATAGAGAGCAGAAGAAAAGTATCATTTTAGCGATCAACCTTGGTGCTTTAAATAACTTTATTGATGCTGAGGAAGGTAAGAAGTTCACTAGACTTAAGGAATATATTTATGCAAAAAAAATTATGGAATCCGTGATCACAGAAGAGGCTTTCAAAGATGATCATGTTTTCAAATATGTTAACTTCAGTGATTATCATATGTATGAATTGACGGAGAGTGGATCAAGTTCAAGCTACATTAAAGGGATCTTGGAGAAAATCACTCGGAAAACGGAACAAAATCCATTTTACGAGGCTTACCTTAGAGAAAAGAACGAAAATCCTGACGTCGCATTACAAAATCCGATTATTCAGAATTATGAATTACTACAATATGAAGATATTCAAGAAAAAATTATCGACTTATTAATCCAGGCAATGGTCAAAGAAAAACTGATTATTTCTACCCGAGCGTTACTGGATTTTGTTTACAATATACTTGTTCCTTCTTCACTCGATAATCTTGATCATAAAAGGATGATGGAATTAATCCAGATTCAGGGTTTTCAAACCTATATAGCATGTCTGTTACCTTTCCAATTATTTAATCGTGAAGATGCATCTTCTATTCATCAGGCTATAAATCAAATTAATCCTACTAAGTATCGTACAGAGTTACTGGATCAACATCTAATAGATTTTAAATCCAGCAAAGATGGCGCAGATCTATTTAGTCAATATATTGATGTGAATCGTATACCACATTTTGCGAAATCTCTGCTTTCTCATTCTCCATGGAAGAGTGAGGACAAGAAGGACATGTCCTTTAGAAATGAAATGGTAAAATTATTTATTTATTTATACTACTTAATTCCTCAAGAACCCCATAATTCATTTGAAGATCAGGTATACGACCAATACATGAATTATCTGTACCATTGGAATAGGAAAGCGTGGAGCAAGTTATCCAAGCTCTACAGGGAAGATGTTCGTGATGCCATTTATAAGTGGAATGGTGAGGGACATGGTGGACTTATTTATGTTCAGATTGGACAGCCTCAAACTCATTATTATGCGCTACAAAAATTAGATATAGAACCTGCCCTGGAACGTGTTGAACCGCGAGAAGAAAGCATATTAACAAAATTTATCCCTATGTTAACGATTGCTTTCAAACCCAAAGGCGGAGAGCCTGTTGAAATAGATATTGATTTTTCACTATATTCTTTACTAATTCAGATTAAGAATGGGTATCGCCCCAACAAAAAAGACAAATTCCAATTTATTAAGTTTGTTGAATTCATTGATCAATTAAGTAGTAAAGGTAATGACCAAAATGAATTGATCTTCGAAAGTAAGAAATTTGGAAAGTCACAACGATATCGTCTGAATTACGATGATCAATTTGACCAATACTCATTTACGGAGATGTGAGAAAATGGAATATAAGATAGATCTGCAGGAGATCAAAGACAAGTTTAAATTTGATTCCTCTATTAGACATAACCCTAAGATGTCTGTCGAACTCTTACCTTACAATACGAAGTTTAAAGACACTCAGTTTAACTTTAGAGAAGTTATAGGTGAATTTTTACGTCTGGTGGGGCAAAAGAAAATATCTTCAGAGGCTAATCCAGATCAGTTAGTTGAACAGGTGCTTGATTCTATTGAGTTTAAACATGTAAATCAAAAGAGCGAATTTAAACAGATGATTAAAACATTGTTCATTGATGAGAATAACCAGCTTTTTTTATTCCACCCTCAAACGCTTTACTATATCAACACTGTAGAAAACGAAAATAAAAAATTGGCCGAATTTCTTTACATGGTTTTATGGAATGGGAAAGAACCGTGGGAAATTAACAAAACAGAACGTCATACAGAAGATCTGATGAGTTCTTTAATTTTTAATGCTTTACCAGAATTACAAGATTCACAGGGCCAATCCAAAAAATACGATGTGTTGTTGCCTGAAATATCGTCATTATTTGCTTCTGATTTTGAATGGCTTTCAACGAAACAGGACTTATTTACACAACAATTAGAAAAATTATTATCGTATTATTACTTTTTTTATATGACTCAAATATCACGAAAAAACGAAACTCTTTTTGCTAAATATGAGCAGGGCATAACGCCTGTCTACTTTACATTTGAAGAGGAAGAACGGTTGTCAAAGACGAGAATCAGTTATGAATATGGATGGAAGAACATCGAGAGATCCATTAATCGGATGTTCACTCATGTGAATTTTCTGAAAATGCTTAATGTGTCAATGGAGGAAGTAGGACGTTATCTTTCCTATGATGAGATTGCGGAATTGATTCGCAACCATTCATATGAGAAAAATCTTGAATTAGAAGAGATCGTAGATACAGTAATTGAACAATATCGTGCAGGAATTTCAGATGTGAAATGGTCTCAAATGAATATGCATCCTGAACAATATGAAATTCCGTTGTTGAATAAATTGACACTACTTTTCCACATGATAGATCATCAGTTTAATAACTCATATAGATCAAAATCATATAATGGATACAGAACGTGGTTTGTACATTTTTGTCAGAAAACATTCCTTAAATCTAGGGGGAGATCTGGGAAAATGTTGATTTTAGATACGGATTATTTGTTATTCCTTACGAAAGTTATCATTAAAGACGAACCAAAAATAAGGATGAAAAAACTATTTGAGGAATTTGAAGTAAGAGGCATGATTTATGACCGAGATACAGAGGTTGCAATCATTGAATACTTTGAAAAGTTAAATCTGTTAGAGAAAAAAAGCGATAGTGGGGATGCTATTTATGTCAAAGCATTTTTATAGTTATCTTGCTCACCTTATAGATCGATTTTTGAGTGGAGTGAACATTCAACCGGGGGAAAAATATCATATTCAATTTGAGCGTGAAGAACAAGTAGTGAATCTAGTAAATGAAATTAAGAGTATACATCGAGTTAGCTCGTTCTCCATGTCAACAGAGGATGGAGATTATGAATCTCACACTTTAGATTATGATCAAACTAAGGTGTTGATCGCATCCAATATGGAGGAAACTACCCCGGACTTTCTGACAACATTACGAAATAAAGTTGGCACACAAGAAGAGCGATTCGAAAATCTTGCTATGCTCTTAATTCATAATTCGAACTTAGATAGTTTGGTTCAGGGAATGACCTCGTTTGCAAAAGAAGGTATGCCTTTCCATATCAATTCTATTGAAAAAGATCTACAAGAAATGATGAAGCAATCTAATCTATCATCAGAAGAGAAGCAAATTCTTAACTTTTCGATAGAGTCCATGAAAGCACAGCAGGGGCTTCATGAGAAAGTTGCTTTATTCGATTATGAAAATATACTTACTGTACTGAACAATGAAAAACTGGAAATGGATGAATATAAAAATTTCGGACTTTTTTATGATGCTGAACTTTTTAACACGCCTAGAACACCTAAGGAAATAAAAGAAAGACTGAAGGAAAATCATTTGTTATATGGTGCAGTCGAGATAGCTCACCAGTATGGTTCTGCTGAGATCAGCCTGGAGCGCCATTTTGATGATCAGGGAATTAAGGTATTGACAGAAGCTGAAACGTGGCAAGATGTTGATTTTGGTTCAGTACGAAGATCGAATCAGAAGAAATTAGAAGGAAAAGGCCTGGAATATGTAGAGGCTAGTAAGAAATTGACTTTGGAAGGGTTAGAGTATTGGGAGAGAGCCGATGGCGAGACGAAGAGTAGACAACGTAAAAGAAACATTATCGTATTCAATCCTGATCCAATAGAGAATATTACTTTAGAGTTTACATTTAATGATTTTATTAAAAATCAGTATATCACTGAAAATAAAATCAAACATGCGATACAAGGAGAACAAGCAGGTAAAAAGATCCGTTTACACCTGAAACATGAAATCGGACAGACTACATTTTACGGTGTGAAATACAAGACAGAGGTATCTCCAGCATATGAATTTAAAATTACGGTTGTTGAGACACAACCTAAGCTTCTCCAAACGATCCAAACATCTTATGCAATCAACTTATCAAAATCTAAATCAAAAGGGTCATCCCTATTGATTAACTCGGATGCAGAGCATTGGTTCTTCAATAAGGATGCTGCTGAGATCATTAAGGTTAATTTGACCGAATCTCAAAGTACCTTTGACGTCACGGAAGACCAAGAGTTAGTTGTTTCTCGCAATGATGAAAATAATAGTGATGAAGAAATGATTTATTTTAACATCCAGCTTCCTCATACAAGTATTCCATTTGCTGTACAAGATTTAGTTGAACGTCCTGTTCCTATTGGAGGGTTCAGTGTCTGGAAGTTGAAACGCGAGAAGGAGGAACATTTCAAATTCCGAATTGAGAATGAAAAGATGAAAATTGTTCAAGGAACAAGGGAGACTTTTGCTCAAGGGGAGTTTAAACGTAATTTAGAGCGAGAACGTAAGCTTTTAGAGACCAATCATCTGTATTTTTATGAAGATAACTTAGGCAAAATTGTTCCAGAGTCTATTTCGGTTTCGGAACCTTTAAAAGAAGCATATTGTGATCTTCTCCGATATTTCAGAACGAATGATTTGCTCCCTAGCTTAGCATATTTTGATGAGGATTATACTGCATTAGCCAGTAACTATATTGAAGCATATATACAGGAGCTTGAGCAGTTACAAAATGGCCAGTCGCTTAACCAGACTCAAAGGGATCTTGCTTTGATTGGAACGATTCGGAAAGAACATGTGAATCCAGAATGGTTGTTCACGCCGTTGCACCCTCTTCATTTGGCTTACCAACTACAGTTAAATCAATTGGTGGGTGACGAGCCGATCAGTGATGAATTATTGCATTCAATGAGACCAACTAATTTATTGCCTTACGTCAATTTCAATTCCAAACTGTACAAAGCAATTGAGATGATGGATTCGTATGAGTGGGCTTCTTACATGGATCAAAGCTTGCCAAGATTTGAATCTTCCAAGATATTTGTGAATAAATTGGTGCAAGAAAAAATCGAAGAATTTACGGGCCACTTTGGATATCTTTTTGAATTGGATCGTCGAGCGCCACTTAAAATCAACACGATTAATATGGGAGACTGTCAAGAAATTCTGCAAGGTCTTTTTGAATATTACAAGAAGCAACTAAAAGATAACTTGGAAAAAGGGAAACTCCTGCCGATTGAAATTCACATTTATGCTGAAAAAGGAATCAATAATGCATTCGAGGAGATGTCATATTATTCAGATGCTGAAGAGATCGCTAAACATTTCAATCTTAAATTGGAGCTGGAAGGATATCATCCGGAAGAATTGTTAAATGTTTTTAGAGACAAGGTGAGATTCTACTCTAAAAATGTGGATACAACGAGTTATGAATACAGTCATGTTACATTTTATCAAATGAATAAAATTGAGCAGATTGCTACAAGTAATGCTTCTGAAATGATTACAGGAGTATCGTTATTTGGACTGGTATCAGGTATTCCTTCCGTTTTCATCAACGAAGATTATAAAACGGGATTTGGAACCAGATATTATCCGACACAAGACGTACCGCTATTGAAAATGGTACCTAAATTGAATTCCTTATTGAGAGTAGCACGAACTCTGGATAATTACCAAGAGGATATTAATATTGTTACAGCGATCTCGGCAGATCACAAACAACAGCTAGATCAGGTGTACGACTCTGCTCATTGGGTTACCTTCATAGAGCCTAAAGTGGATCTAAGTTTCTTTAAGAATAGTGACGCTCAAAAAGATTTGCTGGTTATTCACTACAGTGACCAATTCACAACATCCAGTGGTTTTGATGCAATTACAGTCACCAGACGTTCTAAACAATACCAGCGTCTGATCAAAGAATTTCTGGGTCAGCAGACAATTTATGTTGAGGACCAGATGTTACCTCCAATCATTAATTTTTTTAATGCCATTAACGGGAATTGGTTGCTTCGTCTGTTGGCACAGAAAAACTATTTTCCCAAAGAAAAGATTAGTATTCTTTCTGCGGTAAAATTATCTCTTGCTGTGTATGCACATAGCAACATTATATGGATTCCCATTTCAATGGAAGAAATCCTTAGAATTTCGGGTGGAACGGGTCTTCGACAATCGGAAGGTTTATTTTCTGCAAGAAAACTGGGAAGATTCGGATCTTATAGCGATGACTTGTTATTGATCGGAATTGAGCCGCACGAAGAAGAAGTATTGGTTCACTTTTACCCAATCGAGGTCAAAATAGGCCATAATGGTGCCAAAGTGCAAGAGAAAGCTATGAACCAAGTCAAGGAAACGAAACAGTTATTAATGGAGTTCTTAACAGGTGACGAGAAGAGTTTCCAATCGGTACTTTATCGAAATTTCTTCATGCAATTAGCGATTGCAAGTGCGGAAAAAATGAAGCTCTATTCAGTTTGGCCTGAACAAACGTGGAATCGGATTACAGAACATGATGTTCGCGAGCGTCTTCTTAATGATAAATACAAGATTGTAAATACGTTGGATCAACACATTGGTCAAGGTGCTGTGATTTCCTTTAAAAAAGATGTCGTGTTTACAGATATTAAAATGAACGACAATGTTATGATCTTTGATTACCCTGAGAAGAGTGGATATGAATTCATACTCAAGAGTGTCGAGGAGATGAAGGAGTATATCCAGAGCAGTAAGGGGGACTTGTCTCCTGAGCAATTGCTCAGTAATTTATATGATTCTTCCAAACAAGATGAGAGGACTCAGATTGAAGACCAAGTCTTGCTTGTTACTGAAACTCGTGAACAATATGATGCAGGACTAGATGAAGTAGCAGCTACCACGAACATAGCTGATGACACACCAGTTGAATTAGAATCTGCTGAAGATTCTCACAGTTCTGTAGTCTCTAAAGAACCCGTGAAACCATTAGAAGTTCTATTTGGACATCATGCATCTTCCAATGAAGAGGTGAAATGGTTCCCTACTTCAACTGATCAGATTATGCACACCAATACAGGAATCATTGGAACGATGGGAACCGGGAAAACACAATTTACAAAATCATTAATTACTCAGTTGAGTCGTAACAGCTACGATAATGTTAATCAAACACCAATAGGCATATTGATCTTCGATTATAAAGGTGATTATATTAAACCTGATTTTACAGAAAAAACAAATGCGAAGGTCTATAATTTATATCATTTACCATTCAATCCGTTGTCTTTGTATAAGGCGGAAGCATTTAAACCCTTGTTGCCCCTTCACACAAGTAACTCACTAACAGATACGATTGTACGGTCTTTCAGTCTTGGGCAAGTTCAAGCGAATACTTTGAAGGACTTGATGATGGAAGCTTATTCTAAAAAGGGAATTATAAAGGGAGATTCTTCAACCTGGGATTTACCTGCTCCTACGATGAGTGATGTATATGAACTATACGTTGGTAAAGAAAATACAAAAGTTGATTCTCTCTATGCAGTACTTAAAGAGTTATATGAAAACGAAGTGTTTGAAACTGACTCGTCTCAAACGATCTCTCTTTTCGATATGATTGATGGGATCACCGTAATTAACTTGTCTGGCTACAGTGAGAGCATTCAGAACCTGGTAGTTTCCATTACGTTGGATGTCTTCTACAGTCAGATGCAAATGTTTGGACACAGCGCAATTGATGGAGCCTATCGCGAAATTACACGTATGATCTTAGTTGATGAGGCAGATAATTTCCTCAGCAAAGATTTCACTTCCATTAAGAAAATCCTGAAAGAAGGACGTGAATTTGGGGTAGGAACGATTTTATCAACACAGTTCTTAAGCCACTTCTCAACATCGGATAATGATTATGCGAATTATATTCTGACCTGGATTGTGCATAACGTCTCTGAAATGTCTGCGAAGGAGATTCGAATGGTATTTAGCACACAGAGTAAGTCTGAGGAAGAAAACATTATGAATCGGATCAAGTTGTTACAGAAGCACTTTAGTATTGTGAAGGCTGGTTCAAGACAGCCGATTTTGATGAGGGATAAGGCATTTTGGGAGTTAAATTAATTACAGATTCGTTTGTCACGGTTAGTTAAAAATGTTGTATTAATAAAGGCTATAAACAGTAATCAGTGCTTGACTTAATAAAACACTTATGCTGCACTGTTTATTGTGGAAATTAGGTTGTGTAGATGCTCAGACAACTAAATTTCGTTGGATACAATTTGTCAAGCACTGATTGTATAGGTTAAGCCTTAATAAATTCAATTAATTCCTTGTTTTGTATTTGACATAAAGCATAAAATTTGGCGGAGGGTTATAAATGGACTTTCATTCAGAACAAAAAACGATAAAAGAAATATTCACATCTGATAAAAAATATATTATACCAAGGTTTCAAAGAGAATATTCATGGACGATTGATGAGCTTACTGAACTATGGAAAGATATATTAACAAATATTCAATATTTAGATGATAGATTTGTTACAAGAAATTACTTTGTCGGCTCTTTAGTTATGGTCGGTGATCAGAGTTCTTCCAATCTACAGGTTGTAGATGGGCAACAAAGATTGACTTCAATTACAATTTTATTTAGCGCACTTGTTCAAACATATAAAGATTTAGATGAAGAAAAAAAAGCGAATGGTTGCTATAATTTTATTGAGGGAAAAACTCCTGATGACGATTCATATTTTAGACTTGAGAATAAAGCTTCTTCTGATTTTATTAAACAAGCTATTCAGTATGAAAAAAAAGAAGATTTAATTCCGAAAAAAGCTGAGGAAAAAAACTTAGCATTTGCATATAATTTTTTCAAAAAAAAATTAAAACAGCAAGATTTAATTGAAGAAATGAATCATTATACTAATTGTGGAAATGACAAAACAAAAGAAAATCATATTAGATGTGTTACGGCAATTAGAGACCAAGTACTTGCTTTTAAAACCATTTATATAACAGAGCCGAATGAAGATGAGGCTTATAATATTTTTGAAACATTAAATGCAAAAGGCCTTGATCTTTCAATGGCTGATTTGATTAAAAATCAAATATTTAAAGTACTTAAGGATCAACATCCAATAGATTATGCAAAGAATCAGTGGAAAACTCTCTTGAAGAATTTACAAGAAAGAGAGAATCAAATTGATATTAAAATTTTTATGAGGCATTTCTGGATTTCAAAGTATGAACATACAACTGAAGCTAAAATCTATCAGTCCTTCACTAAACATGTCTCAAAAGATAATAAAAAAAATATGAAGTTATTTTTAGACCAGTTAGTGGATGAATCAGAACAATATAAATTAATAACCTCACCAACTACAGATGATTGGAAACAACAACAGGATTTAGAAATTTATCAATCTTTGCAAGCTTTAAGTGTTATGAGGGTGATTTCCCCTCGACCTTTACTTTTATCTTTGTTAGAAGGAAAGAAAGATGGGAGGGTCTCATTAGATTCTATTAAAAGGGCTTTTAGAGCAATTGAGGAGTTTCACTTTGTTTTTTCAACAATTTGTTCGTCGAGTGCTTCAGGTTTAGAAAGTAAATATTCTAGATTTGCTAGAGATTTTAGGAAAGTAAAGAATAAACAGGAAAGTAATAAGGTGATAAAAGAATTAATCAATGATCTTTATGAAAAAAAACCAACCTATGACGAATTTCAACAACAATTTGTAAATAAGTTGCGTTTTTCAGATTCCTATACTAAAGAAAAAAAAGTTATTCAATATTTCTTTAAGAAAATGGAAAGATACTACAGAAAGAGTAATGAGTTGGATATAACTAACATTAGTATTGAGCACATACTGCATCAATCTAAAAAGGTTGAAGAAGCCTACTCTATAGGTAATCTATTACCACTTTCCCAAGAGCTTAATACAAGATGTGGAACAAAAGCTTACTTTGATAAGGTGAACATTTATAAACTTTCCAATTTTAAAGTTGTTAATGAGTTTGTTAATGATTACGATGGAAGAACTGATTGGAATGTAAAAGATATAAGAGATAGATCGTTATCGCTTGCTTCGCTAGCTTATAATGAAATATTCAAAATTAAATAACAGATTTTGAATTTATTGTAGGGACCTTCTTTTAGGTTGGTCCCTATTTAATTAAACCTGAATTTCAAAAAATGAATTGATTAAATCAGACATGTCAAGGAATACAAGTGCTTTTTCTTCCACCAATTTGGTGCACGTTGTTTTTAGCAAGAAACTCAGTAATGTAAAGTCCTATAGCTGATTTGTCAACGTCTGTTTTCGAAATTTGGGTTAGAATTAAATCCCACTTATTTTGTTTTTATTAGTTAATCTCTCTAAACAAATCCAAATCAGATTCACTTACATCAGCGCTTAACGTGATTCTAATGGTCTGTCTAACCTCCTCTAACGATTTCCTCGCCGCGCTTAGAACATGACTTGGTTTACTTGAACTACATGCTGAACCAGATGAAAGTGCAATGAAGCTGGATAATTTTTTTAGCAGTAGCTCATTATTTACACCGATAAATTGAAGGCTAATTAATCCTGGAATTTTATCTTGTGTGTCGCTATTGAAAGTAATCTTGTTACCTAAATTTGTCTTAAGAATATCGACAAGATAATTTTCCAACTGAGTTAGACGCTGAACATTTTCCTCTAGCTTCTGTGATGCAAGCTCAGCAGCTTTGCCCAATCCAACAATATTGTGTACAGCGAGAGTTCCACTTCGATAATTGTTTTCCTGTCCTCCTCCGTGAAGGAGGGGGGTTAGGCGAGTGAAAATCTCTTTCGATTGTTTCCGTATGATGGCGGCTCCGATGCCTTTGGGGCCGCCTATTTTATGTGCTGACATCGAAAGGAAACGAATTCCTTTGTGTTTCCGCAAATCAACGGGTACTTTTCCGATAATTTGAGTTGCATCAGTATGAAAGAATAACCCGTTGGCTGCGTATAATTTGGAAAGTTCACCAATAGGATTCAGTGAGCCAATCTCATTATTTCCCCACATAAATGAAGTGAGCAGAGGTTGGATCTGGGTAACTGCTTCTGTGACATTTTCAATAGTTACTCTTGCAAAAGAATCGACACCAAGGAATTTCGTACTGAAACCACGATCACCCAAGAATTGAACTGTTTCGAGAACAGATGGATGCTCGGCAGCAGAAGTCAACAAATAATTGGATGCGTTCTGTCTATGACCGTAGTAGTCAGCAACGCCTTTAATAATCATATTATTGCTCTCGGTAGCTCCACTTGTAAATACAACCTCGTCTGGATCACATCCTAATAGTTGAGCGACTTGTTGGCGAGATTTAGCTACAGCTTTTTTAGCGTTCTCTGCCAGAGAATAAAACTTACTGGATGGATTACCATATTCCTCTTGAAGATAGGGAAGCATTGCTTCCAAAACCTCAGGATGGATCTTAGTTGTGGCGCTATTATCCAGATATAACATTGGGATCACTACTTTCGTTAGATTAACAAATTACGAATGAATTTTTCGTAATTTCCTGCGCTTTTATACTCTGAAGCCAAAGCGCGTATGCCGCGTTCCAGATGAGCGTTAAAATAAGAAGGAAAGAATTCTTCATCTGTTAATTCGCAACCAGCGGCTTGTGTAACCATTGCACGAAAGGCGTAATCAAACTCTCCTGTAACTGTGCTCCGATTCAATACAAGCCCATCTGTAAAATCCTTTGTAATAGGTACAATTGGATTACTTGAATCATTATTTCTCAGAGATAGAGCAACTGCATACCGGATCAAAATGTTGGGAGTAATACCGGTTGAGGCATGAAGTTGTGTTAGTGTCTCTTTAGCATATTTGGATGTTTTTAATGTAAAATTCATGAATTTTGTCCCGCCTCTCTAACGATATCAAAGTAGCGGTTTTTCACAATTACTGCACTCTCTTGAGAGGCATCATATTCTAGCGTGTAACAACGAGCCGTAATTTCTTCAATCACATGAAACTGTTCTGAAGTGATTTCAGAATCTGTTGTGAACATAAGGACTTGTTCTCCACAACGCGGTATAAAATGTTGAATAAGAGACTTTTTGTGGTCCTGGTCAAGTCTTCCCATGAGGGTGTCGAATACAAACGGCAGTTTCCAACCTGACACTTTAAACATAGCTAGTATTACTGTTAACATCAGCATTTCTTTTTCACCAGCAGAAAGACGTTCTTTTGAAATTTCTTGGTTCATCAAGTTATATAGCTTTAATTCGAAAGTCGTGTGATCAATATGAATTCGTTTTATGAAATCTTTCTTACGGAAGAGTACGTCAATCATACGCACAGTTTCATTAGCAACGTCATCAAGTTTTTTACGCCATTGGCGTTCTCTAAAACGTTGACTAACTTTTAGTAATTTCTCAGTCATTTCATATGACTTTTCAGATTTATGATATTCTCGAATCTTGTCTTCTACTTTTTCTTTTTGCAGTATTTTAGCATGCAAGCTTTCAGACAGGGCTTGAATTTCAAATTCAATTTGTTCCATCATCATATTGTGTTGCTCAGCTTGTTTTGTTTTCTGTTCAATTCGTTCCAGAAGTTCTTTGAATTCGCTGGCTTGATCATTCGTTTCTAATTGAGTCCTTAATTCTTGAGATTCTTTTAACAAGATAGCATTTTCATCAAAACGGCTAACATATTCGGTTACATTAAGTGCTTGAATTTGTTTATTCAAATTATGAATCTCGCTACGCTGCTCAAACGATGCACGATGAATTAATTTGGTTTGATCGGGTTTTATTAAATTCAGTAGACCTTCAAATACAGATGTTACTTCACGTTCATCAACCTCTTTGCTTGGCCCAAGTACATTATTAAGAAGAGAAGCTAGCTTTTCTTCTACTAGTGAGTTTGCAACATAATCGTATGACTCAAATTGTTTTTCTCCATTTAGCTGATGATATACTTGTCTGAGTTGTTTCCTCGCTATAAAGAAGGGAAGAAGAGATGAGACGAAATGCCGTACATGTTCTGAATTCGTTTTGCGTTTGTTCTCAATAACGTTTATTCTAGAAACAATTTCTTGTCTTTTTTCCTGAAGTAAGCCACCGTGAATTTCGAAATCCTTTTTATCTTGTTTAATAGCATCATTCAGATTGTTTATCTCTTCTTCATGCAGCACTGTAAGCTGTTGTTTTTCGTCGATTGTTGCTTTGAGTTGATCAATCTCCATCTCGAGTTTTTCATACTGAGCAACTTCTTCTGCTGCACTGGCATTTTGCTGAGCATATTGTATTCGGTATGTGTTCAAATCCTTTTCCAAATTTACGAATAGATCCAGATTAAATAGAATCTTACCTGACTCTTTCAAGTACTCTGGAATTTTTTCTTCAGAAACAATACGCGAAATATCCTCACCATCAAAAAGGCAAAGTTCAAATAATTTTGGAGGCATTTCTTCACGTAATCGACTTTGGAAATCAGAAGTTTGTTGAGCAGATAAGAATTGATTATCACGTTTAACTGCAAAACTCTCACGAATACGATCATTTTTTATTCGCCAGCTTCTTACTAATGAATATTCATGTAATTCGAAATCCTCAGTGGAACTGTAATCAAGAGTAATCTGAAATGCGTCAGTCACATTCTCATTAATTGCTTTACGATTCAGTAATGTTCTAATTTTACGATAATAGGGTTCATTCTCAGTAACAAAACCATATGCCATAGAGCCAAATAAAACGATTCTTAAAGATTCTAGTATTGTCGTTTTACCAGCACCATTTTTCCCACCAAGTAGTATTACGTTACGGTTAGTCTTTGTACGGAAATCAAATTTATTGAGCTCTCCATAGTAAGCACCTATATTTCGGAGAGCCAGTTTTTGAATGTGCATTGATTATTTATCCACCTTTATAAATGTAAGAAATCTTGTCTGAGTGTTTTATCAAATGCCTGGAATAGTCCTCTTCTTACTTTTACACCGGAGTATTCTTTCTCAACAGATATTAATTCTTTAAGAAGGTTAAGGTTGACTCCTTCTTCTTGACAAAGAGATTCAAGATCGGTAACTTGGTCTTCTTTGAATACAGGACGATCATTTTGATGCCAATCGTAAACTATACCTGTTTCTTCTTCGACGATCAGAGGAAGTCGATCTTCCCACTGTAGGTCGTCATGCCAATATTTCCGAATCGCCTTAAGCTCTTCAAATGTGATTAATTCAACGTTAGGGTCATGCATTTGGCGAATTTCTTCTTGAGTTTGTAATAATTTTCGAAGAATTTCTTCCCGAGCTTTCATTGTGAAAGGACCGACGCCAAAACGTTTAGGAAGAGCATCTGGATTCTCATCATCAACGATTAAAATATCCAATTCCTCCACAGAAGCAAGGTTAATTTTATTTTCTTCAATATAATGCTTCATTTCAGATTTGTAGATTCTCGGATGACTCAAATCATCAGGATCTATTCCGCCTAAATTTGTTGTCAGATAGACTTCGCCATTCATACGATGTTTTTGTCTTTTCGTACGGTCTTCACGTATTTGAACAAGGAAATTTCTAAAATCATATAATGGACGTAACCAATCTACACCGTTATTAATAAATCCGCTTAACGCCTTATCTTCATTAACAACTGTACATGTCCAACACCCAAAACGACTGTTTCCACAAGAACCTGCACTTTCTTTTATCTCTTTGTCTACCACGAGAGGGCATTCACTACTTGAATCTTGATAGAGCTGAAGCAGTTCATTATTATCATCGCCCCATGGTGACTCATACTGCAATAAAAATTCCCATACATCATCAAGAGTGTAGGAGCGAATCGGAGCAAAAACAAATGCGTTTCGAAGTGTAGAGTGACGCATTAAATTTGAACCTTCTATAGTATGAGACTGCATTACTCCTGCTCTTGTAGAACTTTCGGAATCTCGAACTCCTAGTAACATAACCACTTCACCAAACTGATCTACTTTATCAAGAATGAAGCGGTTAGCAGGCTCGATTTTCAAACGATCCGTACACCATCTGAACTTTTGACGAGGAGTAGGATAACCTTTTCCAATAATAGAGGCCCAAAAGGTTTGCTCAACTTTTGGACGTACCTTGTGTGTTTCAATAGGCAAACCTACAGCGAGTGCTTTATTTTGTATGCGTCCAAGAGTTCGCGTGATTTTGTCTATAATTAAAGGAGTTTCTACTTGAGTATCTGATGAAATGACGTACACTTTTTTCTTCAGAAGAGAAGGTTCTAGCTCAGATAAGGCTTGAAAGACTAGTTGTACAACTGCCGTTGAGTCTTTTCCCCCACTGAAACCTACGACCCAAGGCTTCTCATCTGCTAAATAGACTTCTTTGACTAGTTCTTTGGCTTCAACGAACTTGCTTCCAGTATTAAATATATTAAACATCAGTAGATGTACCTTCTTTTATTTTATTTTCAATTTTCTGCTCGGCTTCTGTTAAGGGGAGCCCTAATTTAAATTTTATGAGATTTGCAGTCAATTGAATGGTCTCATTTGTCTTGTTAATACGTCCGGTTTGTCCATAAGCACGACCTAACCAATCCGCTTTATTATCGCGGCTCCAGTCGATTTTGGATAGTTCTTTTACGTACAATTCCCATTGATCTGCATGATAACGATAAAGATAGTGCCCAACTATACCAATAGCTTCGAGAAATACACCATGCGCTACAACCGAACCAATACGAAGATCTCTTGGCGAGGTTCGCTTATTGAGTACATCTTGCCATTCCAATATAGAAACACAAAGTAGAGCCCAGAACTCAGAAACAAATTTTTTCTCCGGTTCTGAGATTAACTCACCTTTGCGCTTACCTAACAGTTTACAGATCGTATTGAAAATGTGATTCAGAGCAAACAATTTAGGAGAGTTTTTGGACAACGACACTTTCTCACGATCCGTATATCGCTCCAATAAAGGAATTTCATTAATTAAACTTTTAGTGATCAAAGATAGTTGATCACGGTGATCGTATAGAATTCCGATTGAAGATGTGGTATTCACTGCATGACGATTCAAATCCGAAAACATTTGCTGAGAGCGCAGAAGTCCAAGGTCATGAAAGAATACTACTGATATTGTTTCGTCACCAAGTTCAGGCGAAATTTTGAGAGCTTCTTCAATAGCTGCACGTCTATGTTGACCGTCATTAATGAGAAATTGAGCATCTAAAGAAATATTCAAATAACCAAGATCTTTAAACTCTTCTGATTGTGGCTGGAAAATTAGCTCGCCGTTTACTGATGCAGTTAACGAAGAGAAAATATAATCTTTAGGATTCTCAAGAATATAGTTCGTAATATCCGGAATTCTTGATTTATTCATTAAACGTTGTGCACGGTGGTCGGCCGGAATTTCCTCCTCATCAAAAAGGAATATCCGAGGTATTAATTTCAATGGGCACATTACTGTATAAAAATCTCTTCCAGCTTGAATCCCGCGAATCGCTGGAAAACTATAACTGAAGTTCATAGGCATCCCCCTGTTTTACGTACGTAATAACGTAGAATGTATATTGATTTTATCGTAAGACGAACAAATGTTCAATGTCTAAATTACATAATAAAGTAAATATAGTACGTAATTACGTGAATAAAAGATGAAGGAATAATGAAAATAACGAGGTAACATTCCGGTCGTGTACGATCGGCGTGCTCCTCGTTATTTTAGTTTTTATCATAAGTATCGAAGATCTCAGTAATTATATTAAGCACCATTAAAATGTGCTTAGGTTCATGGGTTCTTAATAGAGAAATGATCTTAGTAATATTGGAATCATCCTGCGAGAGATCTTCACGCTCCTTAACGTATGTAAACAGTTCATATACACCGACATCTAAAGCGGCAGCAATCTTTTCAAGATTTTTTAAAGATATATTTCGTTCTGCTCGTTCAATAAAACCAATGTAACTTGGATTAAACCCCGCATTTTCAGCTAATGCTTCTTGAGACAGATCTCTAGATTTTCTTAGATCTCTTATTCTCGCGCCCACTAATTCTAAAAGTTCGGACATATGAACACCTCTCTTTAATTAGAAGTGTAGAGAAAGAATCATCGTTAATTAACCGATAGATAATAAGTAATTTGTATTTAAAACTACTATGTAGTAATATTTGTTTGTATCTTGCCCAAAAGTTTTAAAAAATTATGCAGAGTGTTCAAATGTAGTGTGGATTCTAAACTAAAATATTGAGGAGTTGATTACCTTGAATCACGCTTACTCCTACACGAATCGGCAGAATGATGAATTTGAATATCAACGACTTTCCCAGTATCACATCAAACTTGCTGCAATTATGCATAATCACAATCAGTTCAAAGCCTGCCTGATTCTCTGCGATTGGGCTCTAGCCTCCATGATCAAGGCGCTTTATATCCATAAGTATCATTCAGTTCATCCACCCAAGGAACTCACCATGAACGTAATCTTGCCTTTAGTGCATACGGACACTGAACCCGGATTGGATATTGCCTTGTTCATCGGTACGATGCAACATATGTCATCCCTAGCGGATTACCCACATGACCAGCCAATAGAACTGGACAACATTGAAAAGCTTCTTCAACGAACAGAAGAGATATTGGACGAGTTAGCCACTCGATTGGAGGATGATTCATCAGAGTAAGATGTTTTTTTAATTGATCATTTGGGTTAAATGTTTGATTAATCTATGTTACGCTTACAAGATGACATCATCCAAATAAAGGATATGTGATGCAGAGATTACAAAGGATGCTCTTTGCTTTGCATCTGGAAAGTAGGTGTACATTTTGAAAAGAGTAATTGCTATCGCGTTTTTCATATTATCTATATTGGAATTGGTTACTTTAATCCTAATCGGTAAAAGCATGATGATTGGGTATATGGAACCGAGTACGTTTAGCGGGATAATCTCATTCCCACTAGGCGCTACGTACCTCTCGATCTGGATGTTCTTTTCAAGGCAAGAGTTTACTGGAGGACGAGTCGCAGGACAGATCAGTTTGACAGCGGCATTGTTGACGTCGTGCCCGTTGGTGTGTTTGTTAATTATTTTCTATTAACTCAACCCATCCCTCCACATAGCAACTTGTATAATCGCAACAAGGGAGATTTTGGATCGGGGCTGGGAGACTTCAAGAGCAGAAAGGATGTTATACCACATGCCTACATATAACAAATTGGTGCGGGACAAGATTCCGGATATTATCACATCCAGCGGTAAGGAATGCCGGACCCGCATTCTAGACTCGGAGGAGTATAAGCAAGAATTAAGAACGAAGCTACAAGAAGAATCGGATGAGTACTTAAATGCATCAAGCGATCAGGAAGCGTTGGAAGAGTTGGCAGACATGCTGGAGGTGATCCGAGCGCTGGCGGAGGTACACGGGGCGAATGCAGCGCAGCTGGATAAGCTTCAGGCAGACAAAGCGGAAGCGCGCGGTGCATTCCAGGAACGGGTGTACCTGATTGATGTCGACGAAGCTTAACGTTAAACTCATTACAGATAACCTGGTCGATGAACTGATTACCCGGATGCACCATGCGTCCGGGATTTATATTATGACGTCCTTTATCATGCAGTCCGGGGTGAAACTACTGGCCCCGCACTTAAAGCGGGCGGCGGAGCGTGGGGCCGAGGTGCGGATGCTCGCGGGAGACTATCTGTATATCACACAGCCGGAAGGCTTGCGGGCGCTCTGTGAGGTTAAACCACGAATTGAGACACGTTTGTGGCGAAGTATGGGTACTTCTTTTCACCCGAAAGCTTATCTGTTCGATGCCGATTGTATAAAAATCATAATCGCTTCATACAAAAACCTCAAAAAAACCTCATCGCCAAACTGATCAAAATAACCCGCATAGCGACGATCCGTCGTATAGGCTTCCGCAATACATCTCAAAATCTCAGCATCACAACTCATAAATTGCTCCAGACAACTCTTCCATTCACGCAATAGCGCCTGCACCTCACCAGAAGCAGGAGATAGATCCTGATGCTTCGCCAACTCCCGAAATACCTGCTCCATGTTGACCGAGAACTGCTGGTAGGCTTTTTCTTGTTCTTCCACAGACAGCTCGCTCACATTGGCTTCGAATTCCTGATATTTCACGGTATCTCCGTAGATGAACTTCGCCTCGGATTCATATTGCTCTTGAATGGACAGAATGGGAGAATCGTCAAACAGATTAAGATGAGAGAGATCCGTTCCATCCACATACTCGTCCAACTGGTCGATGATGGTTTCGAGCTTTTGTTTGCGTTGAACGAGTGTGCTGCGGTGCTTTCTTAGGATATCTTTCTGTTCTTCTTTGGAGAGTTGCATCATGGCCGCAATGTCTTTTAATGAGAAATTCATTTCTTTGAACAACAGAATCATTTGCAGATTCCCGAGTGCCTCTTGATCGTAATACCGATAGCCGTTGTCCTCGACTTTGCTCGGTTTTAGGAGATCTGTTTTATCGTAATAATGTAATGCGCGTTTGGTGATGCCTGTGATCTGAATGATATCTTTAACGGTGAAATAGGGTGTCTTCATTCCAAAAGTCCTTTGTTTCAGCAAGGATGACACTTGCCGGAGTGATGGTTGCTTCGGTGATCGGTGTACCTGTTTTGTTCAGATAATATTGGATTAAGTGATAACCGCAGGCATAACCAGCCGCGTAGGGCATACCTACGGGCGTGAAGTTTTGCAATCTTGCAAGTTCATCGCCGTATAGATACGGATTAATTTGGTCAAAACCGGTGACATACAGCTGATCTTTTATCTTTGGTTTAATTACTTTATTCAAAGTCTCCATATCCGTTTTAGCTACCCAGGGGCCTAACAACTCTTCTCCATACAGGGATGTCGCAAAGCTCTCGGCCAATCCCTCACTAACAACCATCTCGCCAAGCGTAATCTGTGGATTCCACTGGATATATTGATATCTCACATTATGATTGCACTCATGGGCCAACACCGATTGCATACGAGGTAGAGTATACCTATTGGGGATCAGGTTCGCAATAATATAACCCGGGATTCCACCATCTCCGCTGATACCTTCGTTCACGGTGAGTGAAGGACTATTCTTGTCGCCTAATAAAATCGTATATAGATATTCGGAGACCAATAGCTCAATCCCGTGCTCTGTAAAGGTGGATAGACTCGTACAAACGGCTTCATGACACTGTTGCCAAAATGTTTCAGACGAAATCGCTGCTAACGATTCGTTAATCTCAGGTGTGATATCTGCTGGAGCGATATTCATAAAGTTATTCATCATGATCACATCGAAGCCGTGAGGCTCTTGAGAGCGAAACGGGATCTGTTGAATGTTCCATTTGTTCATGAATGGACTCATCATTCGTTCACGGTATAACTCCAATTTCTCATCGGGTGCAGCCTGAATGATTTCCTCATAGATTTGATCTGAACGTAACGCGGTAATCTTCATCCTTAATCTCTCCTTCATGTAAGCTTGAGATCATTATCAAGTATGACCTAACGTAACAGTCAAGCGTTGATGTTACGCTGCTGGCTCTCTGAATGATTCTGCATCTTCATTGCGAATATCAGAGCAGACAGGATGTAGATCAGGCTTAACAAGAGATAAGGGAGTTGCAACGAGAATACGCGATCAAATGTCGATTCACTAACCCGCACCAATAGCCCACCGAGAAGCGTACCAACGGCACTAATCCCAAAGGACAGAAAGCGAAACACACTTCCGACCCGGCCAAGCATCTCATTAGGAACGGAACGTTGCAGGATGGAGGAACGGGTAACATTGTAGACAATAATGAAAAATGCAGCACAGAAGTACAGACTACCTACCATATACGCATTTTTAGTTAGACCCACCACACCGTAGATGATTCCCATGCACAGAATGGAGGAGATAATCAATTGTTTTGTACTCCATCTCTTACGCATATAAGCAACAGCTTGGCTCCCCACAATGCTGCCGATTGTTGCAATGGAGATGAGGATACCAAATGCAAAAGCATCCAACTGAAGCACATCTCGTACAAAGAAGATCTGAGTAGCCAGAATGATCGAATACATCAGCGTAACGGTGACAGACAGAATGGCTAATCCGCGGAGAAAACGATCATGATAGACATATTGAATACCGGACCACATCTCACGTTTCCAATTCTTCATCGGGCGAGCTTCCTTCTTGCTTGTTTCCGTATTCCCGGGGTAGAAGTTTCCCCTCAAACTGATTAAAAAAAGCAGAGCAATAACAGCCGTTACAGCGTCTATGGCAAAAGGAAAAACAATATGCAGGGTTATGATAAACCCTCCCAGAGCAACGCCCAGAATATCACTTGTGATTAACTGTCCGGCGGTGAACTGCCCATTTGCTTTCTCCAACTTACTCTCATCTACCAGTTGTGGGATCACCGTCTGCACTGTACTGTCGAATACAACTCGGCTCAGGCCAATCCCAAACATGAACAGTGCCAGAATCGGAATGCTCACCCATCCTCCCCAGATACATAACGTCAGGACTAGCAGAAGGATCATTCGCGTAAAGCCTGCGCCAATCAACATATGTTTGCGTGAGTAACGGTCGATGAGGACACCTACAGGAAGACTGAATAGTAGCCAGGGTAAACGAAGTGCCGTCATGGTGACAGAAGCATACAGCGTATCACTTGTAAGGGTTGATATGAGCCAAGGAACCGCAGCCAGTGTAAGTCCATCACCCAAAAATGTAAGCGAAAATGCGCCAAATAACTTGGAATAGTTCGACTTGATTTTCATCGTTCCCTTCACCAATAAGATGTAAAGCATAGCAACTTCGAGGTTGGAAAATAATGTGTTTTCACATAAACCAAATTTAAGTTATTACAAAATGGTTTTCAATCCTATTTTTACATTAAATAACTTCACAAAACGCTTACAAACTTTCAATTCTACCCTACCTTTTCCGCTACGAAGCTGAGATAATGGGAGAGGAATAAGGTATGAAACAGACGCGACAACCACGTTCATCAACAGCCAAAAAATAAAAAGCTGCATATCCATAGGAGGATTATTAATGACGACACAACCATTGAATCTGATCCAATCCACGGAGGGACAAGCGCTGCTTGCCCAAATGTATGGACAATCACAAGTAGTGGAACAGACTGCACGTTACACAAAGCTGAACGTAACGTTCGAAAAGTACTTTGGCGCACAAGAAGGAAGCAAGTTGTTCAGCGCGTCAGGACGCAGCGAGATTGGCGGCAATCACACGGATCATAACCATGGTAAAGTGCTGGCGGGCAGCATTACGCTGGATACGATTGCAGTGGCAGCACCAACTGCGGATTCGGTTATTACCTTTTATTCAGAAGGTTATGACAAGAAATATGTAATTGATCTCACGGATCTCACGCCAAATACCGAAGACGATGGCACAACAGCATTGATTCGCGGTATGGCTGCGGGATTTGGAGAGTTCGGATATAAGGTAGGCGGTTTCCAGGCGTATCTCTCAAGTAACGTGTTCTCGGCATCAGGGGTGAGTTCCTCGGCGTCATTTGAGATGCTGATCTGTACGATTTTGAATCACTTCTATAACGATGGAGCACTGGATGTTGTCACCTTGGCCAAAATCGGTCAGTATGCGGAGAATCATTATTGGAATAAACCTTCCGGTCTGCTGGATCAGATGGCTTGTGCGTACGGCGGACTCATTGCTATTGATTTTGAAAATCCTGCACAGCCGGTTATCGAGCCTGTTCAATGGGATTTCCAACAAAACGGCTACTCATTGGTCATTGTGAATACAGGTGGCAACCACGCCGATCTGACGGAAGATTACGCTGCTGTGCCATATGAGATGAGAGCGGTTGCTCAGGCACTGGGCAGTGAGTATGTTCGGGAAATTACAGCTGACGCAATCTACGCCAACCTCAAGAAGGTTCGTGAAGCTGCTGGGGATCGTGCCGTGCTGCGTGCGCTTCATTTCCTGGAGGAAAACAATCGTGTCGATGGTCAGGTTCAGGCGTTGCGTGATGGACGTTTTGCTGATTTCTTGAAACTGATTACGGCGTCTGGTAACTCGTCATGGAAGTGGCTGCAGAATGTATATCAGAGTGGTGCTGTGAAGGAACAGGAGATTGGCATCGCGCTGGCACTGACCGAGAATTATCTGCAAAACCTTGGTGATGGTGCTTGTCGGATTCATGGTGGTGGATTCGCAGGGGTTATTCTGACGATCCTTCCGAACGAAAAAGTAGAAGAGTATATGTCATGGATGCACGACATGCTGGAAACGCCGATTATCGTTGTTAATGTGCGTGCACAAGGCGCAGTATGTCTGAATGCTTTGATCGCTAACGCAGGCTAAAAAGCACTCAGATAAATAGTTCTAGCATGATTCAACGAAGTCCGGGCTATGCCCGGGCTTTTTGGGTTGTTCATTTTTTTGAAAAAACTTCAAACCTTGAAGGTCTGTAATGTGTTATTTAAGTAGTGGCTATATCTCAATAATGTTCTCATGGGAGGAAGGATCAGATGATTACACCTACAGTGGCTGGGCAGGAAGAGGCTCAATTATATGAGGAGTTGCGGCGTGCGATCGATGAATTCGAAGAGGGTGAGCAGCGGCAAATAGTTCTGAGTCGGATGGTCAGACAGCTCAGGTTCGCCAAGTGGCGCAAAGATCGGATGCGCAAAGTCGATGCATATTGCCAAAAGATCAAACCCGCGACACTTTGGATCATATTAGCCACAGGCGCACTTGCACCAGTCTTGCTGTTTAGCATGTTCATCTGGGTATCGTTGTGGGTGGAATGAAGCTGTAGAGAAGAGGGATAATAATATGAAGTTAATAAAAAGAACCGTTAACCATCGGATTTTCGTATTCCGACTGTAACGATTCTCTGAACTATCTTTAGGGTTAGTGGGACATTTGTGTAGACTTACCGTCTAAAGATTGCACTTGTCCCTGGATATACTGGTGGTAATCGCGGAAGCTGCTGATGTGATGCAAGGAATCAGAATTCTCGGACTGGATCTTAATTTTACCGTCCTGAGGCAATTTTTTCATCTCAGCAATGACGGATTTGGAACCTTGGATATCACCGGACATGTCTTGAATTCGCTGTAATAATGCCGGATGTCCATCATGTTGGAGCATTTCGGCGAGTGGTCTCATTTCCTCCAACTTTTGGCTCGACCGTTCAAGTGTGGTCATCACTTTGTCTCCATCTGTACTTGCGCTAAGCGAAACCATTCGGTGGATGTGATCCTTCTCCATACGCTCAAGCGCTTCAAGATGGGAAGCTTCCAGTCGTTTGGGATCGCTCCAACTCTCCGATCGAACGGTGTCATTCTGTTGCTGGGAAGCAGTATTCGCAGTGCCATTGCCACAGCCCCATAACAGAGTTGAGCAGGTTAACACGGCTCCAACGGCGATGATACTTTTTAACCTCATGCTGTCACTCCTTCAATAATTTCCTGAAGGTAGTATGAGCAATAATATCCAATATCATGCTTCATCTTTTCATTTCTTTCCCATAAAAATGGAGCGTACATACTCTTGGCTACGGATAAACAAAGTGATAGTAATGTAGCAAATGACCCCAATAAGTGAAGTTACAATTGCAACATTATGTAATGAGGTGACAAGCATTATGAATCTTTACACTAATAACATATGGCGCTGGACCATTAATCTTCTGTATCCTGCCATTATCTTTGTCTTCCAGAGCTGGGGACCGATATTGGATTCTTGGATAGGTCCTATTTTGTTCGTCGCGCTGTTCTGCTTTCTATGGAGCGATGTAAAAGACATGTTCGTTTCGACAGGATTGACATGGTTTATTGCCATCCCGTGTTGGTGGTATTGGATTGAGCGTCCGAAACCATCGTTTGGTGCGGAGAATTTTGCCGCACATCTATGGTTAATTGTACTTATGTATATTGTTTTTGTGCTCATTCCTCAGACCTTGATCCTGACTACTCGGTTGCGGGTGATGCATTATTATAAGAAGTAAAAGTTAGTTGAGAGTAGGCGGCCATTGGCCGTTTTTTTAAATAAAATGAACGCATGGGAGAGAGTTCGATTGTTAAGCAAAGATATAACAAGAAGTAAAGAAAGAAGTTACTTGTACATCATGATTTTCACCCTAATATATGGTCTGACATTACTGATCTGGCCGTTGATCGCATTTGCCATGGGAATGTCGCTCGCTGCACCCACTCCATCTGAGTATCAGGTGGCAAGTCGTTTGGAAGGCAATATACTGATGTCATACCCACTCTCTGTTATTGCGGCTTTGGTTTCGGGATGGGTTTCTTATCATGAGAAAAGATACATCTTTCCTTACTGGATCATGCAGTTGCCATTGTTATGGATCGTTGCATGGATGCTGGTAGATTACTTCGAGGCAGCACTATCTGACATACCATTTCTACGATAATTAATTGTTTATAAAGATTCAATTTTAAGGAGAGGTTAATCTATGCCCAAGACAAGCAACCGTAAACGGGTAGCGTACGTGTTGTTCTTTGTATTGGTCGCTCTGTTTTTGATCCGCTCTTGTGGTCCTCAGGACATCGATTCAGTGCTCAGCCAAAATGGTATTGATTCCGAACAGGTGAAGCTAATTACAACTATTGAACCGCGAACACAATTGGTTTTATATCAAGATTTCACTACGAATAACCTGACTCCTGCTTTGATCCAGCAAAAGATGTGGTTCTCCGAACTTGCCAGAATAGGCGGTGGCTGCAAGATAATCCGGCCGAGCCGCTTTCTTCTCATATATCAGGATACGAGGAGTCTAAAGGCAAAATGATCTATATTATATACGGGTATCTCCACGATGCTGACATTACCCAGGTGCATATTCGCTACGAACCAAATCTGGCATCTTCACGGTTGGAAGCGGAAATCGTGAAATCGTCTTCCAATCAATCCAGCGGCAGGTTGTGGTATGCGGTAATCCAGCAGCCGATTCACGAGATGATATGGGACATAAAAGGATTGAACGACGAAGGTCACGTCATCTACTCATCTCTCGATAGTGAGGATTAGGAAGCAGGCTGGCTGATGGAATGGAAACTTCGCAGTCATAGATCCGCATGATCCGAATTGCAAATGAACGACATCTTAAACTTAAAACCCCTTATCTGGCTGCATACCGGACAAGGGGTGTTTCGCGTTCTTGTTACACTTTCCGTTTATATTTCCCTGTATATGGGATGGTGAGGTGGATTTTCAGATCTTGAATCGAGTCTTCGGTAAGCATCATCTTGCTGCCATTGTTCGATAACTTACGCCAGAGTTTCGGATTTTTGCGATACAGCTTCTCCTGAAGACCGTAAATATCCACACCACGCTCAAGGCCGTGACGATAGGTCTGCATGATCTGCTCCCGCAACTTCACTTCACTGATCTGGATCATCTCTTCATAAGAAGTGGGCACCAGGTATTCGTACAGGGCAGTGAGGTAGTGGGCGTCAATGTTGAACGTAACGTCTTCACCCTGAATGACAGGTTTAATTTTGATCTTTGGTAATCCTACACTGAGTGCCCCGTAGATCGTTCCATCCTTCTGGACAAGTAGGGGGGCACGCCGCATGTCTTTGATTAGCCAGTGATAACCGGGAAGCTGACTGCGTGGAAAGTATTCAAAGTCAAAGCCAGTCTTCTCAAAAAAGGCCCCTTCCACCAGAAACAAATCATGTTTCTTCTCATTCTCAGCCCACTGGGTATCGTTCAATGCAAGACTCGGCAGATACGTCGTGGTAGCGGGATCATTATGGGTTGCAATGAGCTTAAAGCTGAGCACGGGCGGATACAACGATTCTTCCATGTACGTGGGGAGCGGATTGTGAAGAATGCTGTCCAGTGGCGACATATTATAGATGGACGTTGCACTTAGGATTTTCTCCAGAGGCTCGCGTGTTCCATATACCCAGGTTGTATAACGGGATTCTGGAAATCGTCCCAGCATGTCGAACACTTCTTTGATGTGTTTGCTGGTGAGCACCCCTTCAGCCATAACGATGGCTGTCACATGCCCCCAAGCCATGTGTAATTGAGCCGTACGGAACAGTTCGTTCAGCGCCAGACTCATGGTTTTCCCTTCGGCATGTCCGACCCATACAGGCGGTGTATCTGCACTTTTGGTTGAACTTTCACTTTTGGCGACACTGGCAAAATCCAGCGTTTGTACATACAGGTGATACATGCCGTCCTTATAATCAATCCCAAAGGCTTTGGCGTAGTCCACCTGTTGAATCTCAAAGGCACTCCAGCATCCACTTGTCATCACGCACATCGATAGGCTTAACAGACCCAGCAAACATCGCTGTAACAAGTGCTTCATCGTCCGTTTCCTTTCTTACGCGGTTCTTGAGTCTCAAGATAGACGGGTCTTCGTTTACCTAACCCCTTTGGCAGTTTGAATAATGAAGCTATTGCTTGTTTGAAATGAAGCGGTGTTAACGGCGTGAGATACGGAATGCCAAATGATTTGAGATCGGTCAGGTAGATGAGGAACAGAATCAACGACAGGATGAACCCATAGATGCCGAGGGATGCCCCCAGGACAAAACAAAGGAACCGCAGGATCAGCACAGAGCTGGTCATGACCTGATTCACAATGGTTGCTCCAGCTACGACGGTAACTGCGATGATGACAATCATGAGGGGAGAGACCATGCCGGCTCGAATGGCGGAATCCCCGATGATCAGACCTCCAACGACAGTTAGTGTCTGGCCGATGGCACTTGGTAAACGTACCCCCGCCTCTCGAAACAGCTCCATTAGCAGCATAATGAGAAACATCTCCACCCCCGATTCCATCGGAAGTCCCATGCGTCCAACCGAGATCGTTGCGACTAGAGGAAAGGGGATCTGATCCATATGAAATGAGGTCAGCGCAATATAGAATCCGGGCAGGAACACGGTGATCATCAGACCAAGAAAGCGCAGCATCCGCCCTACGTTGACAGCTAAGAAGGGAAAGCTGGCATCTTCCGGTGATTTGAGCAAAAGAAACAGGTTGACTGGCCCAATAATGGCGCTGGGATTGCCGTCTACAATGAGGATAAAACGTCCATTCAGGAGACATTCTGCAGCAAAGTCAGGCCTGCCCGTATAATGGGTAACGGGAAACAAAGTAATCTTCGAAGGCGACAGCAATTCTTCCAGTTCATTGGCGGTCAAGATGCGTTCGGTCTCAATCTTACGCAACCGATCCTGAACGTCTTCGATCAGCTCCGGATTGGCGATATTTTTGATATACATCAATGCCACCTTGGTTGCAGAACGTGTACCGATCAGTTCGATATTGCAGGCCAGTTGGTTCGTACGCAGACGGGTGCGTATCAAGGCAACATTGACGGCGAGTGGTTCAATGAACCCATCTCTTGCCCCGCGGATCGAAACTTCGGTGGTGGATTCCTCCGGTGTCCGAGTAGGGAGGTTAGATATATCAATACTCCACATGGTTTGCAGGGAAGGAATACAGATCAACATATGGCCTTCAAAAACACGGAGAGACATCAGTTCAGTTCCAAATGCCGGATCTTGCAGATCCATTCGGGTCCAATCCAGGCTGATGCACTTTTCAATGTCGGATGTACGAATAAAGTGTGTGTTTTCATATGTTCGTTTGAGTTCCGGGAGAATAATATCGTAGATTGCTTCACTATCTACCATACCGCTGCAATAGGTCATAAGGAGTTGCATCGGAGGTTCTCCGAACATATGACTATTGATGATGACATCATCAGATCCGGCAAAAAAGGTATTCAAGTTGTGCTCGTTCATTCGGAACGGTTCAACTTCACGATTATTCTTGGGTTGGGTTGAGATCGGCACGTTTGGGAGCCTCCTTGTCCTTTTTGTGGATTAATGCAGCAATGGTTAATATCACGGTAACGACTGAGACATAGGCCAGCATGACCGGAAACTGAATATGATCCACGTAATAATCCACGTAATCAATGCGCCACCATTGCATCGCCATAAAGCTCATGATGACGGTAATGATGAGAATTGCGATATATCGTTTCTTCGGTCTGCGGAAATTCAGCAGATCCACGATGAGATACATGGATATGGCGACCCTTGCGAAGGAACCACTTAGCCACTGATAGATGGACAAAAAATCAACGTGTTGCAGCAGCTTTCCGATATTCACAAGCTTCCATTGCTCATAGGGACTGTTTCGTTGTTTGGCTGCTTCTTCAGGACCGAATTCCACGATAGCTCCGATCGTTGGTCCGATCGCCATACTGAGCATAAACACGCCGAGGATCAGAACATACCACCAACGAATTTTGCCTTTGACTTCATGTTGGAACAACATAAGAATCCAGATTTCCATAAGCCCGGCAAGAGAGTAGATCATGCCCCGCCACACGGGACCCATGCCGTTCTCCATAATCGGGAACAATAGACTGTAGTCTTTATATTTCATATTGGCGGACATTACAAAATAACCAAGCAAAATGACAAAGGGCAGCAGCAGACTGGAAGTCATCGCAATGGAGCGTATGCCTTTAGCCGCTGCCCACGCGGCAACCAGTGCTCCGCCACCAGCCAGAACGTAAGGTGGCGTGAATTGAAGATATGTGGACACGGTCCAGTTAGTTGTCTCATACAACGTATGTGTGCCAAGCGTGAACAGCAGAATGGAAGCGGAGATTCGGAAGATCCAGGAAGGGACTGCACCGAATTCTCGCGTAATCCAATCTGTTAGCCGCTGTCCACGTACACGCCGAATGATGATATACATCATACATAGAAACAACATGAACAAGGGAGCGGCTGCTACAACAGACAACCATCCATCTCTGCCGGCAGCTTCGAGAATTGCTGGGATGGACAAGACATGGCAGACCAATCCGGCACTTAATAAAATGATGGAAAAGGACAACCAAATGGTAATTTGACCTTTTTCACGACTCATGGAAATCCTCCTTTCCAATGAAGGAAGTTTCCGTTAGGTTGTACAGCATACAGGAAGTTGATTCCTTTTTCAGATTTTTTCACAGAAAGCTGCAAGCGATATGGACGGACTACGCAGAAAGCTTTAACATACAGATATAGCAATGTCGAAGACAAGCACTGAGCGAAGCATAGAGAAATAGGGAGGAAACCTGCGATGACAAATACAACGAAGGCACCTGGAGAGACAAAAGTTGGCTTTATTGGTACAGGCGTGATGGGTAAAAGCATGGCTGGGCACATCCAGCAAGCGGGATATCCGCTGCATGTGTACACGCGAACTGCTGCCAAAGCAGAAGCATTGGTGAAGGAAGGTGCCGTATGGCATGACACACCAGGCAAACTGGCTGCCACGTGTGATGTCATCATCACAATGGTGGGGTATCCGAAAGATGTAGAGGAGATTTATCTCGGTGAGGATGGTCTCGTAGCCAATGCCAAACCGGGTTCATATCTGATTGATATGACGACCTCGAGTCCGTTACTGGCTGCACGAATCTTTGAAGCTGCGGAAGCCAAAGGACTGCATGCACTGGACGCGCCTGTATCGGGCGGTGATATCGGAGCGCAGAACGCGAAGCTGTCCATTATGGTTGGAGGTAGTTCGGAGGCCTTTGAAGCCGTGCGTCCGCTGTTTGAGCAGATGGGCACCAACATTGTGCTGCAAGGCAAGGCGGGAGCCGGGCAGCATACCAAAATGTGCAACCAGATTGCCATTGCCTCTGGCATGATGGGTGTATGTGAAGCACTTGCCTATGCCAAGACCTCTGGTCTGGACGCGGAGACCGTGCTGAAGAGCATTGCTACCGGCGCAGCCGGAAGCTGGTCGCTCAGCAATCTCGGTCCGCGCATGATCGCAGGCGATTATGAGCCTGGATTCTATGTGAAACATTTTATCAAAGACATGGGAATTGCACTGGAGTCTGCAAAAGCGATGGGCATGAAAACGCCTGGGTTGGCTCTGGCCGAATCTCTGTATCAGGAAATAGCGAATAATGGTCTGGAAGAGAAGGGTACTCAGGTGCTCTACACCTATTATCTTCAGGCTTAACATCAAGAGAACAGCAGCGTATTCTTTTTCTATTCAGGAAAGGGTTGCGCTGTTTTTTTTCAATTTTGCGGCTTGTTTATGCGTCTAAAGTCACGGAATTGGTTAAAAGTTCATATGTACTTTGCGTATTGGAGAGATTTTGATCGTTTTCCCTTTATTTTTACCCCGCTTTATCCGACATAAGTAATAGAAGTTTACATAATGAATGTGTCAAAGGATGTTATTCCTCCTGTAATGGTCACCCGTAACCCACACTATAATAGAACGGAGCTTGCCCATGTTCAAGAAAATCCTGTCTCTGTTCAAGACACAACCAGAGCTTGCGAACCAGATTACAGCCTCCGCTTCAGCGTTACCATCAACGACAACCATTCCCCCGCGTATGGTCCGTAGTAAGCGCAAGAAAAAGGCGGAAGGGGATTGGACACGCCAGCCGGAGGAGCCTAGTACAGCAGATCAGCTGATAGGTCTTCCAAGTCAATATAAAGTGCTGAACGACCTGCTCGTTACCAATCCGAAGTCACGCTCCGGTTATTCGCAGATTGATCATGTCGTAATCGGCCCTCGGGCAATCTTTGTGATCGAAACCCGGAATCTGACGACAGGTGAGATCCGCGGCGGCCGAAGAGAGGCCAATTGGTCGGTCAGCAGCAGCCGGGTCAAAATGTACAATCCACTCATGCAGCATCGTGCACATGTGGAAGCCATCCATGCACACCTCGGAGACTACAAAAGAGTGCGTCTCGTCTCCATGGTGACCTTCACGAACCGTTGCCGCATCAGTGTTGATCCGGCTGTGAGATATGTAAATTCGGATGAACTGATCATCTACGATCATGAATTGGTAGAGACGATTCAGCGTAAGACGGAACGACTTGAGACTGAAGTTCCCGAAACCGTTTTTCAAGAGAAGGATATTCAGGCGATCTACGCTCTGTTATCATCGGTCAATTCCACCGATCCTCAGATTCGGTCAGAGCATATGGAGAAGGCTAAAGGTATCAAATAATTACGCTTCACGAACACTGTTGTCCATACGGGCGGCAGTGTTTTTGCGTTGGTCCGAGAGGTAATGTGCAAGTAGTAAAAGGCTTTAGACACAGGTATATCGTCGTATACAACCGATTTTTAACTTATGATAGAATGTAGACCATGTCCAATTGTGTGAATCAAGCATGTTATATGAAAGGATATTTTTGTAAGTGGGTGTTCAAGTCTTGAAGCAGAGGTTAATGGTTCTCAGGAATATACATACGATAGGGGAAGATTATACGATGAAATGGAATTATACGATAAAGACGTTCACAGTTATGTTCAGTTTGGCAGCGATTCTGACAGCTTGTGGTGGCGGAGCGAAAGAGACGTCATCGCCGGAGTCTGCTTCCGGTACAGAAGTTGCTTCATCAGAAACAAGCAGCTCGAATGCTGCCGTAACAGAAACCGCAGCAACCGGTTCGAATGGGAGTGAGGAGACAGGTTCAACTACAGAAGAATCTTCTTCAGCTGACGACGGCAAGATTGGAAAGGACTCCACACTGGAAGAGTTGAAGCAGCAATATGCCGATAAGCTCGGTTATATCCGTATCCCGCTTACGGATCATCCAGTGCGTCGGGTCAGTGAGGCGGGTTCCAAAAACATTAATGTAGCCAACTACAGCGATGCCGTTGTGGACATGAATGCAGGGGTGCCAATTCACTCCGATTCGCAGCGGTTGATTGATGATGCCTTTCCTTTTTTTACAACCGTACAAGCACCTGACGAATCTTATATAACTTGGGAAGAAGCAACCAATCTGGAGCGTGCCATGGTGAAAACACTGTTTATCGCCCGTGAAGGCCTGCTGATTACCGAAGATGCGATGAAAAATAAGGATTATAGCAGTACATCGTTCCAGGATTCGATGGATTTCTTCAGAGTCACAGCGAAATTTGAATCCATGGCACCTGTTGCACAACATCCGCGTGATATCACGTTGAGTACGCTATACGACAAAGCCCGCACGTCATGGGGCAAGCTTGCTGCAATGGACCCGGAGCAGGATGAAACGGCGTTTGCCGAGATGTACAAGACGACGAGAACCGATGCCAATAATGCGATGGGGTTGCTTAATGTTCTGTTGTCTACGAATGAGGAAGAACGGATCAAAGAGATTTACGGGGAATAAAAATGCCGTGATCCAGAGTTAATCTGGATCATCCTGGTAACATGTCTGGATCACATGCCTTCAAACTCTGACTATCGCTTAAAGCGGGGTCAGGGTTTTTCTGGTTTTTTCCAATAGGTGTATGATATGTTTTTAGGAGTAAGACATGTACGGAGTATAGGTGAGGTGTGTGAAAGATGTGGTGGATGAAATTTTGTAAACGCTTTAAATTTAAAACGAAGCTAATCTTGTTTTTATCTACCGCAACGGTCTTAATCTCCGGAATCACAGGGTTGATCACCTATCGCATCCATATCGACCTGTTCAATGAAGAGGTCAGTCGCCAGTATAGTCTTACCGCAGAGCAGATTCTTGCACGTCTGGATTCCAGGGTACACGACATGTATAAAGTCACCGATTATATCACACTGAATCCCTCCGTAAAAAATGCCATCAAAGCACAGACCTCTGGCATCTCGTCCTATGATCAGATGAAGCTGGAAGATGAACTGGATGATCAGTTGTATCAGGTAAGGCTGGATGCACCGGAGATCATGGGGCTCCGCATATATGACCTGAAGGATAACATATTTAATCTCGGCGCCTTTGCTGGCTCATTTCAACAGATGGATCCTTCCTATCTGGCAGAGATGGTTCATAGACTGGAAGGTACGGGCGGCGAATATGGTTGGAATCGTTTGGGGCCAGATGCCTTCTTGCAGGAGGAACAATCCAATTGGATTCTGGCGGGACGATTAATGCGGTCTGTTGATCTGGAGACCTATGGCGTCATGCTAATTCTGTTTAACACCTCGTTGTTCGAATCGTATCTCAAAGATCTGCGACTGAATGAGGAAGTTGCTGTCTACTTGTTTGACGCAGATGGTGAGCTTCTTTATGCATTTCATAATCAGGATGCGGATCCACCACCACTTACCGAGCTAAACCTAGGGGCGACTGAGATCAGGGACGAGCAGGGAACAACCCAATTGTATACGAAGCAAACGTCAGACAAAGCGGGCTTCACCCTGGTCAGCAAGGTCTCACTCGCTCAGATTCAGAACAAGGGAAAGATCATTGTAAAAGTTGCCGTGTTCTCTGCGGTAGCCAGCATATTATGCTCCTGGTTCATCATTACCGTAATTAGCGGCAGACTGTTGCGTCCACTTGCGAGTCTAGTCAACGCGATGAAAAGAGTGCGTGATGGACAGTTCGATACACGGGTACGGATCGAGACACGGGATGAGCTCGGTTTCATCGGTGAACGATTCAATGCAATGGCTTCCCGGATTGATACGCTTATACATGAAGTGTACGAGCGGGAACTCAGTGAAAAAGAAGCTGAACTCAAAGCTATCCAGGCCCAGCTGAATCCCCATTTTCTGTATAACACGCTGAGCATGTTTTTCTGGAAGTTCTATATGCTTGGTGATGAGAAATCGGCTCGCCTGGTCACTGCCTTGTCTGAGATGCTGCAGTATACGCTGGAACCCGTGCAGCAACTGACGACCGTGCAGGATGAGATGAAGCAAATAGATCACTACCTGCAGATTCAGCAGGCCCGGTATCAGGAAGCCTTGTCGATTGAAATTGCCGTTTCTGCTGAATTGCTTCGCTGTCAGGTGATCCGACTGTTGCTTCAGCCCATCGTGGAGAATGTTTTTGTTCATGCCTTCTCGGACAAAAGGAACAACCGCCATCTGGAGATTCGTGGCTCGCGGCAAAACGGGCATGAGGGAGAACCGGATATGCTCATCATTGAAATTTCAGATAACGGCTGCGGCATGCATGCATCGGTCATTGAACGCATTATGACGCCAGTGGCACATGCAGATGAGGAACGTCAGCACATTGGCATGCGGAGTGTACTTCGAAGAATTGAGTTGATTCACGGTGAACAATACGGTGTACAGATCGAGTCGACTGTGGGAGAGGGTACGCTAGTACGTCTTCGTTTGCCTTATCAGATCGGTGAGGACTCATGCCGGGAAATTCAGGTGACTGAGAGGAGTAGGTTCTGTTGAATGGACGTATGCTCGTAGTGGATGATGAAGCGTTATTTCGTCAGGGTCTGATTCATCTGGTTCGCAATAACCCCCTCGGGTGGGAGGTCGTTGGGGAAGCGGCCGATGGAGAAGAAGCGATACAGGCTGTACACAGCTGCACACCTGATCTGATCATTACGGACATCAACATGCCTGTGATGGATGGTCTAGATTTGGCCGAACGCATACACGAGAGTGGACTGGACATTATGATTATCATTTTGACAGGTTATCGTGAGTTCGAATATGCACAGCGTGCCATCCGCTATGGGGCAATTGAATTTTTGTTAAAGCCGTTCTCGCTCGATGAAGCATGTCAGGTGTTACAAAAGGCACATGAACGATATCGCCGAAAACAGTCCGACATTCGGATCAGGGAACAATACAGCCAGGTGGACCGTACCGAGAGACTGCGAGAGGAACTGACTTCACTGGTGCTCCATCATCAATTCGGAGTGATAATGAATCGGATCGAGATATTGCTGGAAGAAGTGTCCGGGATGAGCTTGTCGGAAGGCAAAGCGGAGATTCATATGCTTATGAAGGTCATGACAGACTTGCTGGTACAACAGCTTCAGCCTCAGGAATCCGGTGGGATGGACTCCACTGCCCCAGATCCACTACTTTGGATTCATACCATTCCTGAAGTCATCGTTTGGGCCCGTTGCAAGAGTGAAGAGTGGGTGGATATGCTGATGCGGCTAACTCAGGAACAGCAGGATCATGTCGTTACACGAGTTATACAGTATATTGAAATGAACTATTCCAGCACATGCACGTTGCAGGCCGTGGCTGCCCATGTTCATGTGACACCCAACTACTTGAGCCATTTGTTCAAAAAAGAGACAGGACAAGGCTTCAGCCAATATGTCAGCAAGCGACGAATTGATAAGGCGAAGCTGCTGCTGCACAGCACTCGGCAGAGTATGGCAGATATCGCGGAACTGACCGGGTTCGATAACTCCAGTTATTTTACAACCGTATTCAAACAGATGACGGGAGTATCGCCCCGCGAATATCGCAAGCAAGTAGCTAAGTAAAGTGCCCGGTAGCAATCCCCCTTGAACTGCTGCAAGGTCACAATTAAAGAGAAACCTCCTCTTAATATCTGTTCGTTTCCAAGTTCAACCCCACCATGTGGGGTTATTTTTGCGTAGAAAATTATAAAAGGATCGTTAAATAACAAATGTTTACGCTTACATTTTTATCTAAAATACAACTATAGTACATCAACAGCAGAGAGGAGTGATGGATGTGAAGGGGGAACTGACCGCAGGTCCGCCGTCTGGATTACAACCGCCGGACAGTGAAATGAAGCAGCGGCTTCGGCAGCAGCGGCTTCGACGATTCAAGATGAATATACCGTTAATCTTGATGTTTGTTCCGGTGATTATGTTCTACCTTACCTTTCGTTATGCACCCATCGGAGGGCTGGTCATGGCCTTCAAGGATTACAACTTCTATGATGGGCTGTGGAACAGTCCATGGGTGGGCTTTCAGCATTTTCAGACGCTGTTCAGTGATCCGCGCACGGTGGAGATTATTCGCAACACCTTGTTCCTCAGTCTGTTAAGCATCATTATCGGGTTTCCCATTCCGATCATTCTGGCCATTATGCTGAATGAAGTGCGAAACATGGCCTTTAAGCGAACGGTGCAGACGGTGGTCTATATGCCACACTTCTTTTCCTGGGTCATCATTGCGATGATGATTATGACGGTTTTCTCTTTGGAAAATGGGATCGTCAACCGCTGGGTCGAGGCCTGGACGGGAGCACCTTATCCGTTCATGTACAACAAGGGTTCGTGGGTTGCGGTGTTTGTTGGCTCAGGGATCTGGAAGGACATGGGCTTCAATGCCATCATTTTTCTCGCGGCACTAACGACCATTGATCCGAGTCAATACGAGGCTGCACAGATGGATGGGGCCAGCAAAATGCGCCAGATCTGGCATGTCACCCTTCCGGGTATACGCTCCACCATTATTCTCCTGCTTATTCTGTCGATGGGGCGGGTGATGGAGGTCGGATTCGACCAGGTGTATATGCTTCAGAATTCCAATGTCAATGAGATAGCGGATGTAATCAGTACCTATATCTACCGCACCGGTCTTCAGGGAGCACAGTTCAGCCTGACAACGGCGATGGGATTGTTCGAATCCCTGGTTGCATTTATCCTCATTTTTAGTGCAAATTATATCGCGCGGCGATTTAACGAAGGTTTGTGGTAGGGAGGGAGAACAGCATGAGAAAAACCAAAGGAGAAAAAGTCTTTTATCTAATCAATTATGTATTGTTGTCATTGGTTGCCGTCAGCTGTATCCTGCCCTTACTGAACATTGTTGCCTTGTCATTTAGTGATGCGAGAGCGGTTGTTTCAGGTCAAGTGGGGTTATGGCCCGTCGATTTCACCTGGTTCTCCTATCACAGCCTAATTACGGGAACGCCGATTCTGAATGCATTCTGGAACAGTGTGGAGATCACATTGATCGGTACAGGGCTCAGCATGGCGGTGACGATTATGGCGGCATATCCGCTGTCACGTAGACATTTTTATCACCGGCGCTTCTTTACGATGGCGATGGTGTTCACAATGATTTTTAACGGTGGACTCATCCCGACTTATTTGGTCGTGCAAAATCTCGGTCTTGTGAACAGTTACGGCGCGCTTTGGCTACCGGGTCTGGTGAGCACGTACAACATGCTGATTATGCGATCTTATTTTGAAAATCTGCCGGGAGAAGTGGACGAGGCTGCGCGCATCGATGGTTGTGGTGAACTGGGGCTTTTGTTCCGAATCGTGTTGCCATTATCCAAACCTTTGCTGGCGACTATTGCTCTCTTTTACGGCGTGGGTTACTGGAATTCGTTCATGAGTGTGATGATTTATATCAATGATACATCCAAATACAACATGACCGTGCTTGTCCAAAATATGATTATGTCCAATCTGAATGTACAGGATTTTACCGATCCAACGATGATATCGAATCTGACCCCGGAAGGCATCCGGGCAGCAGCTGTCATTGTGATGGTCATACCCATTTTGGCAGTGTATCCGTTCTTGCAGAAGTACTTCGTTAAAGGGGTCATGCTTGGATCAATTAAAGGTTAAAGCAGGCTGTGGGTTAACCCGCATGGGTTCATAATACAGGAGAGAAAGAGGGTCTTATCTATGGCGTTAACGATGAAGGCATGGATGAAGTCGGGTCTCGTTCTGGGCTTGATCGGTGGTTTGCTGGCGGGATGTACAGGAGGTAACGGTAGCGAACAGGCGGAAGGGGAAGGCAACAGGGGGAACATCACGTCAACGATCTATGATCGGGGCGCGGTCCCAAGCGGCATGGGTACAATCGAAGATAATATGTGGTCCAAGTGGATTAACGAGAATGGCCCGGCAAATGTAAAATATACAGCAGTTCCCCGCTGGGAATCCCAGTCCAAACTTAACGTATTATTCGCTTCTGGCAGTGCACCGGATATCATTTTTGAATTCGGTACGCCCATCCGTAACACACTATTTAATCAGAAACAGCTGATGCCGCTGGATGAGTTGATCGAGAACTCGAGTGTGGAATACAAAGCCTTGATGGAGAAATATCCCCAGCTCAAGAAGGCTGGCATCAAAAGCGATGGTAAGCTCTATGAAGTGGGACGTATGAACGAGGTCTTTCCACTAACGAGCTTTTTCATTCGGGAAGACTGGCTGGAAAAGTTGAATCTAGAGGTACCGACTAATGAGGAAGAGATGCTGGCGGTAGCCGAGGCCTTCACGGAGAATGATCCCGATGGAAACGGAGCTAAGGATACATACGGCATCGGTGGATTCCAGTTCGGCGATACAGCGGGTCTGTTCCGCTATATGTACAACGCCAACTGGGTGAATGTCGAGGACGGAGAGATGGTAGTCGGTCCCAACAACATGAAAGAAGCCACGGCATTCAAACGTGCATTGTATGAAGCAGGCGTGGTGGATAAGGACTTATTGACCGACAAAGACGGGGCCAAGGCGAAGCAGGATTTCCTGAATGGCAAAATCGGTATGTACGCGGCCATGACTTCGGATTATACCGGGTTTGCAGCGAAGGAACTGGATACACTGATGCAGAATGTTCCTGAAGCCAAATTAAAGGTCATCGCTCTGCCAACCACGTCCGTAGGACAGCACACGATGGTGTGGAATAACCCGGTTCAGATGACTGCAGCTGTGAATGCACGAGCCAAAAATCCGGAAGCAGTTATGCAATATATCGATTTTCTTACCAAAACAGAGTCAGGCCGGACCTTCAAAAATGGATTTGAAAACACGCATTATACGTTGAATGATCAAGGCTGTCCGCGCATCTCGGATCAGGAGAAATACAAGCAGGAGATCAGCTGGGCAGGCGATTACGCCATGTTGTACAGCCGTCTGGAGGAAGGCAAATGCGGGTACACAGAAATGCTGTTCAGCGAAGAGATTCCGTCCCAGAAGGAAGGACTTCGACTCTTCAAGGAAGCGCGTGAGGTATACATGACGGATCTTCCAGTGGGAGAGGGCGTTACCCATTCGGAACATATGCCGCAGTTGCCGAAGGAACTCCAGGTGAAGCTGACCAATGTCACGACAGCCATTAACGATATCTTTACCCGTTCCATCATTGGCGGAAGCAAATATACGGTGGAACAGGCTTCTGCCGAAGCACAGCAGAAGTGGGAACAGGGCGGTGGCCCGGAGATTGAAGCATGGTACAAAGACTGGTGGAGCAAGGAAAAGGATAATGTACTAGTCTGGGACGACTTCTATGAAATCTATGAACAACAACAGGCTGATTTTGAAAAAGCAGAGTGAATTCATGGATTCAAATCATTCTTAAGATTTATAATTTTGGTGTTGGTAGAAATAAGCGCTCTGATCCCCTGATCAGAGCCTTTTTATGTTTGGGCTTCAAATAGGGGAATATTTGACTGAAAAATGAAGTGAATAGAAAGTTCTCGCATCTTGCTTGAAACTATATCCAGAACGATGCGTATCATAAGGTATTAATTGTTTTTTTATGTAGAATATTGCCGTATTTCAGAGTATAGTTAAGGAATAATTTAACTTATATTCAATCATGATGTAGGAATGAAAATTTACTGAAAACCATGAAAAAGTGTGAAGAACACCATGTATGAAACTATTGGAGGTTGAGTATGAGTTCATTTAAAAGCTGGTTGAATTCAACAAAACAAGGACTTGAAGAGCAAGTCAAAAAGTTTAAAAATAAAGATTTTATGGACGCCGTAGTTGCAGGCTGTGCACTGGTTGCTTTTGCAGATGGTTCCATTGACGAAGCGGAAAAGAACAAGATGGCCGGTTATATCAACCTGAGTCAGGAATTGAAAGTATTTGATATGGCTGAAGTGATTACACGTTTCAATCATTATGTCGCGAACTTTGAGTTCTCTCCAGAGATCGGGAAGCAGGAAGCACTGAAGGCCATTGGGAAATTCAAAGGTAAGCCAGATGTAGGACGTGTTATTGTGGGTGTATGCAGTGCAATAGGTTCAGCGGACGGCAACTTTGATGATCAGGAGAAAAGAGTTGTTGCCGAGATCTGCAATGTACTTGGACTGAACCCGGGTGAATTCAATCTCTAAGTAGAGTAGATATTTTACATGTGAAGGGAGGTGAAAATCAGTGGCAAGCATTAATTTGGTCAAAGGACAGAAGATTGATTTAACCAAAGGCAATGCAGGACTTACGCAGGTGATTGCTGGTCTCGGTTGGGACCCGGTAACTGCCAAAGGGTTCTTCGGAAGAAAGAAACAAGCGGATATCGATTGTGATGCATCGGCGATCATGTTGAATGAAGAAGGCAAGTTGGTTAAGGACTCCAACCTGGTTTGCTTCCACAACAAGCAAAGCGCATGTGGTTCGGTTATCCACTCAGGTGACAATTTAACAGGACAGGGAGACGGTGACGACGAACAGATCAAAATGGATCTGTCCCGTATTCCTGCTGATGTTCATAAAGTATTAATCGTTGTTAATATCTACGATTGTGTCAATCGCAAGCAAGATTTTGGCATGATTGAGAAAGCTTATATTCGTATTCTGGATGGTAAAAATTCCAGTGAGCTCGTGAAGTTCAATCTATCCGATAACTACACAGGTTCAACAGCGTTGATCTGTGGTGAATTGTATCGTCATGGAGGCGAATGGAAATTCTCGGCAATTGGAGAGGGTTCCCATGCGGTACATATCAACGAACTCGCTCGCAGGTACTCCTAAGTACAAGATTTAACCTAAATCGACAATAATCCTGATATTCATATGTCACGATAACTACAATACACTTAAATAAGCGAGGATGATCATACGATGGCAATTAATCTCTCTAAAGGTCAAAAAATCGATCTGACTAAAACGAACCCAGGTTTGACAAAAATCACAGTAGGCTTGGGATGGGATACCAATAAGTATGATGGCGGAAAAGACTTTGACTTGGATGTGTCGGTATTCTGTGCCAATGCAAACGGTAAAGTAGAAGGCGAGAAAAACTTCATCTTCTTCAACAATCCACAAAATGAAAATGGTTCTGTTGTTCACACCGGTGACAACCGTACAGGAGATGGCGATGGTGATGATGAGCAGATCAATATCGACCTGCCTAACGTACCCGCAAATGTAGAGAAAATTGCATTCTCTATTACGATCTACGAAGCTACAGAACGTAGCCAGAACTTCGGACAAGTCTCCCGTGCTTATGTGCGAATCGTCAACGAAGCAAACAGCGAAGAACTGATTCGTTTCGACCTGGGAGAAGACTTCTCCATTGAAACGGGTGTAGTTGTTGGTGAATTGTATCGTCATAGCGGCGAGTGGAAGTTCAGCGCCATCGGTAGTGGTTACCAGGATGGATTGGTTGGATTGACACGCGATTACGGTTTGCAATAGGACGTACAGAACGACTTACAGGATGGGAAGAACCGTCTCCTGGACGGTTCTCCTTTTCATTTAATCACATATCTTGGAAAGGTGGAAAAACAAATGACGATCAGTCTTGCCAAAGGACAACGTATCGACCTGACTAAAACGAATCCGGGCCTTACCCGTGTGGTAGTTGGTTTAGGTTGGGACACAAACAAATATAGTGGTGGAGTCGATTTTGACCTGGACGCTTCGGCTTTTTTGTTGTACGAAGATGGAAAAGCCAAAGGTACGGATGACTTTGTTTTTTACAACAATCCAAGCGGCGGTGCGGGTTCAGTGACACATACCGGTGATAATCGTACGGGTGAGGGTGACGGCGATGATGAGCAAGTTGTTGTTGACTTCAGCAAAATCCCTGCGCACATTCACCGGATCGGTATTACTGTAACCATCTACGATGGAGATGGACGAGGGCAGAATTTTGGACAAGTCTCCAATGCTTTTGTCCGTGTTGTGGATGCTGCAAGTGATCGGGAAGTGCTTCGGTTCGACCTTGGAGAAGACTACTCTACCGAAACAGCTGTGGTGTTCTGTGAGTTCTATCGTGCAGGTGCGGACTGGAAATTCCAGGCGGTAGGCAGCGGCTTCACAGGTGGACTATCTGCTTTATGCAAAAATTACGGACTGGATGCACAATAACTTGGCATAGAAAGGTGAGTCTGCTATGGCGATTTCTGTCGTGAAAGGCCAGAAGAGTGATCTGACCAAAACCAATTCGGGTTTGTCCCGTCTAACGGTAGGCATTGGTTGGGAGGCAGCCTCGGGTGTGGAGCTGGACACATCAGCATTCCTTCTGGGTTCAGACAATAAAGTGGCTGGAGATGAGGATTTTATCTTTTATAACCAGCCCTCTACCGCGTTTATCACGTATATGGATGGTGGACAGGTTGGTGGCGAGAAGAAACAATTCGCTATTGATCTTGGCAAAATCCCTGCCCGAATTGAGAAAATCGCCTTCAGCCTGACGATTCATGACGGTGAAGCACGACGCCATCATTTTGGACAGGTTCAGCATGGTTTTCTACGGTTTGCCAATGCAGCTACAGGTCAGGAAGTAATGAGATATGATCTGGGAAGCGGTTTTACAGTGGAGACCGCGATTGTCATCGGTGAATTGTATCGTCATAACGGAGAATGGAAGTTCAATGCGATAGGATCGGGTTTTGCAGGTGGTTTGAATGCACTCTGCGCTAACTTTGGTGTGGATGTGGATGGTGGATCAGACCCTGCACCAACGACTTCAACCGTTCCCCCGACAGCTGTACCGACTCCGCCACCCCCGGCACCAGAGCCGACGCCTGCTCCTGTGAATTCGATCAATTTCAGCAAAATTGAATTGAAGAAGAAGGGTGACACCATTAACCTCAAGAAAAATGCGGGGGGACTTGGTGAAATCCTGATTAACCTGAACTGGAATCAACAGGGTAGCAAAGGGTTATTTGGTCGCAGCAAGAGTGTGGATCTGGACTTGGGCTGCCTGTTTGAGATGAAGGATGGTACACGAGATGTAATTCAGGCCTTGGGACAAACGTTTGGTTCACTGAATCGTTTCCCTTATATTGCACTGGATGGGGATGACCGGACGGGATCGGTTAAGACGGGAGAGAATCTGCGGATTAATGGTGCCCGTATCTCGGAAATTGAGCGCATCTTGGTATTCACCTATATTTATGGTGGTGTGGCCAACTGGTCTCAAGTAGACGGTGTGGTAACCATCCAGCAGAAGGACGGCCCGGATATCATTGTCCGAATGAATGAATATGGGAGCCCGCTTGGCATGTGTGGCATCGCGATGTTACGTAATGTGAACAATGAGACATTCAGTATTGAACGAATCGTGCAGTTCTATAATGGGCATCAGGCGTTGGACGAGGCTCATGATTGGGGAATGCAGTGGGTTGCGGGAAGAAAGTAATCATTTGTATTTATTCAATATATAAACGCTGTATCGGTCAGCACCATTGCAAGGATACTGTTGACCAACGTTATCCTCGATAATAGACCATCAATCCCTCCAGATTAGGAGGGATTGGTTTTTATGCCCCGACAGCTGGAATCAACTATTGCAGATTGGCTATTGCCAAAGGTGCGAGGAGGAGACACCCCTGAAATATTTTAACTTTTTGAGTCTGGAAGAAGAAGATACTTTATTTTTCTCTTCACCCGTCTCGTTCAATCACCGGACTTCCAAAGATCTACTGGCATATGCTGTTGGGGCTGCTTTATATATGCCCGCGACGCGCACACATATCGCGGACGACATTATGAATGGTAAACATGAAGGTCTGACGACCATTATTATTGATCTGGAGGACGCTGTGGGTGACGACCAAGTAGAGTTTGCCGAGCAGTGTCTGGTACAGCATCTAACTCAACTGATGACTTATATGGAGACAGGCATGCTGAGTCAGGATCAAATGCCTCTTCTGTTTGCTCGTGTACGTTCACCACAACAGTTGGAACGTCTCATTGATACGTTGGGAGAATTGGTGTCCATGCTGACAGGCGTGGCTTTGCCCAAGTTTTGTGTGGGCAATGGAAGAGCCTATTTTGACCAGATCCGCAAGTATAATCAACGGAAACCGGAGCATTATCCCGTTCTCTATGGAATGCCTATATTGGAAACGGTTTCAATTATATATCGGGAGACACGTTGGGAGACCTTACTGGGCCTTCGAAACATCCTCGATGAAAATGTTGAATATGTGCTCAATGTACGCATAGGTGCGACCGATTTCTCCAGCTTGTTTGGACTACGCCGAAGCCCGGAATTGACCATATACGATATCGCCACGATCCGTGACTGCATCTCGGATATTATCAATCTGTTTGGACGGATGGACAAGCCGTATGTGATCTCAGGTCCTGTCTGGGAATATTTCAGTCAGCGGGAGCGTGTGTTCAAACCTCAATTACGACAGACTCCATTCGAAGAAACCCTGGGCAAATCAGGGCTGCATCTGAGAATGAAATATATTACGAACACAATGGATGGATTGATGCGTGAAGTCATGATGGACAAGGAAAATGGAATTGTAGGCAAAACGATCATTCATCCTTCTCATATTAAGCCTGTACAAGCGATGTACGTTGTTACACATGAGGAATATTCCGATGCACAAGACATCATCGCCCGTAATGATGGTAGCCTGGGTGTGTTCAAAAGTAATTACTATAACAAAATGAATGAGATTAAACCACACTTGAGCTGGGCGAATCGAATTCTAATCCGATCACAAATATATGGGGTGTTACATGAACAGCAGCATTTTGTCGGGCTCTTGCCCAAGCATGAGCAACAACACAACTACGTTCCCAATTCTTGATCAATTCAGTCTGAACGTTCAGGTTACACATAACCCGCTGCAACTTCCACTAGAATCTCTATTTTCCATGGCTGCACGAATCAATAAGAAACGTTCATTTCTGTTTGTAAGCAGACTGCTGGGCAAGCACATCCCGGTTAACCCGTATACCTCGCTTCTGAGCGGCGCGGCATTGGCTGTTCTGTTATATGAGCACCTGACTGAAAAGACGGAAGAGACGAAAGTTCAGATCACCGAGTGGAAACGGGAAATGGTCGAGGGGCTGATTGACCCCCAACAAGCCCGGCAAGCGTACAACATGCTGTTGCAAGAAAGCTTGAGTTTGCCGGAAACGATTCGTTTTGTTGGTTTTGCCGAGACAGCTACAGCGTTGGGACACAGCATGTACGAGATGTTTGCTGATCAAGCTTCCTATATTCACACCACTCGCGAATATGTTCCAGCGATGCATCCAGATATTCAATTTGAAGAAGAACATTCCCACGCGATGGCTCATCGTTGTTATGCGCTGGATCATGAAGCCTTTGCAGGAGAAGGCCCGATTGTTCTGGTGGACGACGAGATTACGACGGGCAAAACCACGTTGAATATCATTAGGGATATTCAGGCCAGATATCCCCGGAAGCAATATGTGATTGCTTCACTGTTGGACTGGCGTACGGAAGCGGACGAACTTCGGTTTGCCGAACTGGAAGCTGAATTGGGAATTACCATTACACCGTTAAGCCTGTTGAAGGGCCGCATTGAAGTGGTGGGTACTCCCCAGTTGGAACCAACACCCCAGGATGAGCAGCTATCCCATCCTGCCGTGACGATTCAGACCTCTACCGTTGCAGATGCCTTCCATCAGCTGCACGCTACTTCCGAGGATGGTGAAGGTAAACGTAGCACAGCGAGCTACGTCCAGCATACGGGCAGGTTTGGTATGCAATCCCGTCATAATGGCGTACTACGTCAGGAGATTAGCCGGATTGCAGAACGACTTCGGTCGCAGCGTAAGGGAGAACGGACGTTGGTGATGGGAACAGGGGAGTTCATGTACATTCCAATGCGTGTTGCTGCCGAGATGGGAGAAGGCGTGTTGTATCAATCCACTACCCGCAGTCCAATCCATACACATCCGGCTCCAGAATATGCTGTTCGTAGTGGTGCTGGATATGCCTCACCGGAAGACGCATCCGTTCGTAACTTTATCTATAACATCGCTCCAGGACAATATGACGAGATTTTTGTGCTGCTGGAGAGACAGATGTCCGAAGAACGAATGGAACCGATGTTGAAGGTACTGGGGCAGTTGGGATGCGGACACATTCATATCGTATATTGCGGCTTGCCAGAGAAGACAGGGGACAACGAGCAATGAACTTAACTACACTGGAGCTAATCAGACAACGTGAGATTCCGTCTCCCGAGCCGATGGGCAGCTATGCTGCATCCGACGTTGTTTTCCTACTGAAGGATATCAGCCATGTGGATCTGGAAAAGGGAACGGGTGAACGGGAGCAGGCGATTCAATCCGGGGTTCATTATTCGGAGATGCTGCCCGTGGAATATCAGCCCACAGCAGAATACATCGAGCTGTTCCATCAGACGCTGGAACAATCCGCTGCAAGAATCGCGCGTCATACCGCTATTGTGGCTGAGAAGATTGTAGAGCGCAGGGGACTGAATCTGGTGCTGGTATCTCTGGCTCGAGCCGGAACACCTGTGGGCATCCTGATCAAGCGTTATATTGAATTGAAATACAAGGTAACGATTCCGCATTATAGCATTTCAATTATTCGTGGCAAGGGTATGGACGAGAATGCAATTTTATATATTTTACAGCAGCATGGTCTGGAAACTGACATTCAATTTGTAGACGGTTGGACAGGCAAAGGGGCTATTCGCAAAGTGCTGAAAGAGTCCTGTGACCAAATGGAACGGACTTATGGCATAAGTCTCGATGATGATCTTGCCGTGTTGGCCGATCCGGGGCAATGCTCAGGCACCTTTGGGACAAGGGAAGATTATCTAATTCCTAGCGCTTGTCTGAATTCCACTGTCTCTGGACTGGTTAGCCGTACAGTACTTCGCGATGATCTGATTGGGCCGGCAGATTTTCACGGGGCCAAATGGTATCGTGAATGGTCCTCTGCGGATGTGTCGACCCAGTATGTAGATACCATCGCTCAGCATTTTCAGCAGATGATGGACCAAGTGGAGGTTCGCTCGGACGACAATGCTACCGATACTTCGGAAATCACATGGAAAGGCTGGCAGGATATCGAGTCCATCCAGCAATCCTTTGGCATTACGAACATTAATCTGATCAAACCTGGAATCGGAGAAACAACCCGGGTGTTACTGCGCCGTGTCCCTTGGAAGATTCTTGTGGATCGATTGGATAATCCGGATTTGCAACATATCACGATGCTCGCCAGAGACAGAAATGTACCGGTTGAGGTATATCCGGGATTAACCTATTCCTGTTGCGGCATTATTCAATCCCTGGGAGGTGGAGGAGAATGATGATCTACGCAAGTGATCTGGACCAGACGCTGGTGTACTCTCGTCGTGCGCTCCGTATTCCCGAAGATACACCGGGACTTGTTCCCGCAGAGTGGATTAACGGCAAGTTGTCCGCTTTTATGTCAGCATATGCACTGGAGCGGTTGCAGTCTTTGCCACAAGACATTGTATTTATGCCTGTGACTACACGTACCGTGGAACAGTATCGGCGCATTCACATTTTTCAGAGCGAATGTATTCCGAAATATGCGGTGACAAGTAATGGTGGCAACATCATTGTTGACGGTCAGGTGGATGATGAATGGAATCTGCACATCCGTTCATTGCTTCGTCAGCGGGCAGCTACTCCCGAAGAGATCCTGGATTTATTTGACGATGTGCTGAGCCCGGAGTGGGTAATTAATCAGCGATTGTGTGATGAGCTGTTCTTTGCATTGCTGATCGAACGTGACAAGCTCCCAATGGAGCGTATTGCGGAGAAGATTCGGGTGTTAGAGACGCTGGGATGGGAGAGTTCGATTCAGGGTCGGAAGCTCTATCTGGTGCCTTCGGCCGTGAACAAACGAGCTGCAGTGGAGCATATTAGGCAACGCATTGGCGATGTGCCTGTGATTGCTTCGGGTGATTCCTTGCTGGATCGTTGTTTGCTGGACTTTGCGCACTACGCCATTGCTCCGTCTCACGGAGAGTTACATGTGGAGAGACAGCGTGCACCTGAACTGGTGCCATATCAATTTACGGAACAATTCGGTGCTTTTGCAGCAGATGAGATTCTCGATTACGTTCACCGTATCCATAACGATCAACAGACCCAGATAGACCATGCCGAGATAAGGGAGACCGTATAAATGAAAAAAATGAAGATTTACTTCAACCGTTGGTTCTCTGTAACGTACCATTATATGAATGCGATTCGGGACAATGAGGACGGCATGGAATTTGAGATCTACGGTACTCATCCTGATCCGGGACACATGGCATTACAGGGCTGTGATGTTGCGGAAGTTGAACCGCGTGTAACGGGCCGGGAATATGTAGACTTTTGCCTCGACTTTTGCCGTCGTCATCAGATTGATGTGTTTATTCCACGCTGGAACATGCTGGACATCAGCAGACATATCTCCCTGTTCGAAGAGATCGGTACACGGGTTATCGTATGCTCGGACACGGAATTGCTGGAACAATTGATGGAGAAAGACCGCTTCTATGAATCGGTGCGTGAGAAGGGCATTATGGAGATTCCGGATTATTTCACGGTCAGTAATGCTGCGCAATTCCAGCAAGCCTATGAGGCGCTGCGTGCACGTGGACATGATGTATGCTTCAAACCATGTAATGGTGAGGGCGGCATGGGATTCCGGGTGATTAATAATGAACGTGATCCGTTGCAGGAGTTGTTCGGATACGCGCTTAACTCGATTTCATATGAAGATGCCCTGCGTGCGTTCTCTTCTGCTCCGTCCTTTCAAAATGTCATGGTGATGGAGGTACTGGAAGGATATGAATACAGCATTGATTGTCTTTCGGATCGCAATGGGAAACTTATAACGGCCATACCGCGTAGAAAAGAAAGAGGACGTTTGCGTTTGCTTGAAGAAAACGAGGAATTGCTGGCGATTGCCCGCAATGTGGCAGAAGTATATCGGATTCCTTATAATTTTAATATACAGATGAAATATCGCAAGGATACACCGAAGCTGCTGGAGATCAATCCGCGTATGTCGGGTGGGTTGCACATGTCTTGTCTGTCCGGCGTGAACTTCCCGTATCTGGCGGTCAAGTCTGCACTTGGCCATGATATTGGACCACTTCATCCGAAGTTTGGCATACTGGGAAGTCATATCGAACAGCCATTTATAATCGACGTTCAGAAGGTAAGCGGAGTACACCACGTCTAGCTGAGAATTTTCCTCAACATTGACACCTTCTGGATGGTTTTTTTACAATACGGATAAGTGTTGTTAAGGCAGGAGGACAAGTAATGTTACGGAAAACGAAGATAGGTATAGGCGCATTGGTCGGTTATGGTCTCGCGGCGATCTCGAGTCCCTTTCTACCGGATGTCATCACGTGGGCAATTCCGGCACTGGCAACTGTGGTCGGGGGACTAATTCCTTCACGTTCCACGTCACGTACACAGGTCGAGGGTTCGTCATCAGCCCCTGTACCCATTACAGATATCGGAAATGAACCATCCCGCTTGAATGGTGGACAAGCGCCGAGCGCAGTGCCAACAGGGGCAAGAGAAGCTTCTCTGGTACAGCCCCAACCGAGCTCCACTCCCGCACAACATTCGGGCTCAGAACAAGCGAAGCCTTCCCGGACTGAACCAGATCCTGTATTTGATCCGGTGATTGAATACCTGGAAGTTCTGGAGGACATGATCATCTCCGAAGGTCAGAAGAACGAGCTGGATAATGAGATCGTGGAGAAATCACTGGCTTTGTTTGCCCGTCTGCAGCGTGTGATTCCTTCCCTTCAGGAGCTAAACAATGGGGATATCAATCATACGGTGCGCAGACTGATTTTGAAAGACCTGAACGGTTTTATTAATCCATTTCTGCGTTTAAGTGGAGAAGCCAAACGTAATAATCGGCGTATGCTGCTGAATGGTCTTCGAGACGTGGATTCCAAGATATCGGATATTGTATCAACGATTGAACATAAAGACTTAATGGAGCTTCAGAACAAAGCGGAACTAATACATCAACGGTATAACAGCTCTGAATTATAGGAGGGATTGGCATGGCAACGGAATGGGCTCAGTTGAAGCAGGAAGATGAGCAACGGATTAACCAGGAAGCAACGCAGCTTATTCAGAAAGTGTCCCAAAGTGATCCGGCTCACCTGGATACCTTAATGGATGATATCGGCAAGTTGGGCGTGAAAACACAAGAGAGAGCAGGACAGACTCTCAAGCTGCTTGATCGTCCAGTCAATGAACTAATGTCCGGGAATCGGGCAGAGGTATCCAACATGATCCTGAAGCTCCGTGATGAATGTGAGAGTTTGCAACAGAGTAAAAATGTGAGTTTTGTCGGGAAGTTGTTACGTAAAAGCCCGTTGAAAAACTATGTATACCGTTATCAATCTGTTCGTACGAACATTGACGCCATCATTAACGGTTTGCGGGACGGCAAGGACAACCTGGAAGAAAGCATCGTGAATATGCGCCAATTGAAACGTTCTTCCATTCAGGAGATCTACAATCTGCAGACCAAAATTTCTTTTGGTAATCAATTGAAAGCGTTGTTCGAAACCGAGATCGCCAAGCCTGAGAACGAGAATCGCAAAGCACATCTGGAGCGTGGGTTGCGCAAAGTGGTAACACGTACCCAATCTATGACAGAGATGATCATGCTGTACAATCAGGCAATCGCAGCTACCGACATCATTAATGATAACAATGACAAGCTGATTGATTCCGTTAATAATGCCATTGATAAAACAGCAAATCTGATCACCGTTTCGGCCATGATTGCCATGGCTCTTAATGATCAGGAGAAGGTCATTTCTGCTGTGGAAGCTACGAATAAGACAATCGAAGATCAATTCAAGGAGAACGCCAGATTGTTGAAGACAACAACAGAGAAAACGAATGAACTGTTGTCTAAACCGGCTATGTCCCTTGAAGCAGTCAATCAGGCGATGGGTGATCTGATGTCTGCGCTGGATCTGTCCGAGCAGTCGAATCGCCGGATCATCGAGAGCTGTAATGACTACACCAACAAGATGACAACACTTAACGCCAAAATGAGCGATCGACTGGGTCTGGAAGGGCCGAAGGCTGCTGCCATTCCGGAGAAAAACAAACCGGATTCCAGTGCATTAGGATCTTTCCTGGATTAGGGTAAGACTCGCTGCATATGGCATGGGCATCACTACATGGTTTTATTTTCTGCGAGGGACGCTGAGTGCGTCTCTTTGTTTCATTTATTTGATAGAATATAGCTAAAATCTGGGGTTGTGCGAAGGAGCTTGCTGAACATGCTGGACTTTTCATTTGAGATTATTGATGAGACCAAGATTAATATTCAATACAAATATGGCAGTGAGTTCTTTAACTTTAACCTGTATTATGCAAACGGGGAGTGGACGCTGCATCCATTTGACGGCATACTGATCCAAAACCGTGAAATGTGCAGTCTGATTGTATCGGAGCTGCTCCGTAACAAAGATTTTCATGTCATGTTGGCCAAAGAGAAAATCATCTTATCCCAATTACGCACCAGTGTTAACCTTCAGTCCAATGAGCCGGATGAATGGGTAGCAGATCGGAGAAACGCAGATTATTCCACACATGATGATGAATTAATGGATTACATAGGGAACCACAGTTTCGAAGACATAGTACAGCTTGAGCAAGAACAGATTGAGGCCAGAGTACAATTCTTTCAACAGATCATTCAGAGAATGTTTATGGAGGGACTTGGACCGGAAGATGCTGATTTTATCAAAGTTCAGGCCGTGATTCGGATATATAAGGAGACGTACGATCGCCTGGGCGAGTTGAATGATGACTACCGGGGTGACCGTGGACGTAGAAGATGGTAGGATGTAAAGTTGAAAAAAAGGTTCATCAGCCATAGGCAGATGAACCTTCTTCTTCATCTTCTGATATTCAAGGAAGATGAATGGTTTGGATATGATCGGTATGCATAATTAAAGAAGTCCCATCTGCTTCTACCAATGCAAGCAAGTGGTTGTCTGCATTTTTCAATAACCCTGCTCGGTAAGGCTTGCAACCGAGGTTGAGTACAACAAGTTCACCTATCATTTTATGAAGTTGCTGATCGAGTGTACGGGAGAGTGACATGGACGAAGGTTGCATAGGGAAATGTTGTTTACTAAGGGAGTAGGGTGTGCTGTTAGTAGGTGAAGGAATAATATACTTCAGATGATTAATGGAAACATAGATAGAATGATATAACGGAGAGTAGAACATAAAGTAGTCATTCATAATATTTGTAATATAACCATGCAGTGTTTTCCCTCCGATGGATATTTCACTGAAACGTCCACGGGCGTTCATCAGCATTTTGCGGTAAGAGATGTTGGTGTGATCCATCTCGGGGTCAGGTGTTGGCACAATCATACTTGTATCATCTGCTGAGTGGACATGCATGGTTTGAACATGATGAAGTGGAATATAAACAAATCGCTGGTTTCCGTAGACTACAATCAGATCCTGGCCTACATCAATGATCTCACCCTGGATCGGTAGTTTACAGCCAGACAGCTCCAATTCGACGGATTTACCCAGCCAATGCGTAAGAAGTTCCACAGTATTCCTCCTCTCAATAGAGAATAGATGTCCAAATATATAGTGAAATTAGGCTAACAATTAGACTTATTGGTATCACAATAAAGGTAACTTTCATATACTGTTTCCAGGAGATTCGAATATGATGGGTCTTTAATATATACATCCAAATTAACGTTGCCAAGGTGCCAATAGGCGTCAGCAAGGCTCCGATATCACTTCCCAGAATGTTCGCAAGATATGCAAGATGCAGTTGAGATTCACTTAGTGGAAGATCTGTAACAGCAAAGGTCCCAATCATGACGGAGGGCAAATTGTTGAATAGATTGGAAAGCAGAGTGAGCATTAACCCCGACACAGCAATGATGCTGGCATTTCCTCCTTCTATTATAGGTTTCATCCACTGAATGATCCAAGCGGTCATGCCTGCGCGGTGAAGACTATCCACAATAACATAAATGCTGAAGGCAAAGAGTAGAATGTGCCAGGGCGTTTGTGTTATCACATCTTTGAGTCCAGTCCGGGTGCGATACCAACGCACAGCGAGCATGAGAATAACACCAGTGATTGCAACTACCTCCATGCGTATACCGACTTGCTCAGCTAGAAAATATCCTGCACGGATAAATACAACGATGCCTATACAGACACGGAACAGCCACCAGTCTACTTTATTCTCGGATTCAGTTGTCTGTAGCGGATGATATCCTGAACCTGATGAAGACTGCAGGGATATAGGGAAATGATGAATAACTTTGGGAATACTTCTGCGAAAATAATAGAACAGCAATACGGTCATCACCATAATCGCAAGCATGGATGGCACAAACATCATCTGAGTATAAGTATTGAGATTTAAGCCAACCATTTGCAAAGCAATCAGATTAGCCAGATTACTAAGTCCAATTGGCGCACTGGAAGCCGTAGCGATGAGGGCACCGGAGATCAGGTAGGGCAACTGTTGATGCATTTTCAGACGAAGTATAGAACAGATTCGAATAATAATCGGAGTTGTGATCAGAATACTGCCATCATTGTTGAAGAAGATGGTCATGAGAAAACAAAGTAATAGAATTAGCCAGAACAATCGAAAGCCGGAACCTCGTGCTTTCTCAATCATATTCAAAGCGATCCAGCGAAAGAAACCGATGCTATCTAGAATAATCGACATGACAATGGTAGAGAGAATTGTTACGGCTGCACCAGATACGATCCCGAAGATTCCAACAATGTGAGCATAGCTGCTCACTCCAGTTAAAATAAGAAGAAGGGCGCCAAGCGAGGTGGGTATAGATTCATTCAATCCGCCAGGACGCCACATCAGGAAAATGACAGTGATGATAAAGACCCCGAAGGTTAACCACAACTGGTAGTCAGGCATTTACTGTGATTCACCTCCCAGGGGGAGAAGTCCTGACGAAGCCTGAAGCAGATGTTCATGGGATGGAGTGGGCCTTCCTGGTGCAACGATCCAGTAAAAAGGCACACCAATCAAGATTAATGCGACGAAGATCAACATGATAATTCCCCCCTTTAAGCTGGTAGATAACTTAAGTTGTCAGTTTATTTCAGTTACTTCTTTTTACCGCCGGATTTGTTGCCACGGGACTGGTTGCCTTGATTGCCTCGCGACTTGTTACCACCAGATTTATTTCCTTGGGATTGGTTGCCTTGAACTCGTTGCCCCTGAGAACGATTGCCTTGGTTGCTCCGTGACTTGTTGCCGCCGGACTTATTACCCTGGGATTGGTTCCCTTGAGCTGCTTGGTTCCCTTGAGAACGGTTGCCACGAGACTGGTTGCCTTGAGCCGCCTGATTACCTTGGGCTGCTTGGTTCCCTTGACTTGTATTACTACTGTTATTGTTGTTGTTGTTGTTGTTGTTCCCACCACCACGTACGAGGGATACAGATTTCACATGTTGCATCGGAATACGAACAATCTCCTGATTTTTCAAAGTCATGATCAATTGGTTCTGGTTGGCATCGGCCAGGATGCCTTCCACTTTTTCAGGTCCTCCCCGGTTAATCTGAACACGGCGGAAGCGGAGTGCTTGCATAACGCCCAAAAACGTGTTGGAAGGAATAGGATTCCCCATGGCTGCATTTCGGTTACCACCGGAACGGCCTGTATCTGTTATGCTTTTTACATGTGATTCATTAACGTAGACAATTCCTTCTTTGCAGTTCATCGCCATGTAGTCCCAGCGTACGTCCGTAAGTGTACCTTGTACTGAATCAGGTCCTCCCCGGTTAATCTTAATCTCTCTTCCCAACAAACCTCTCATTCCTTGACCATTCATAGACATTGTGTTTGACCCCTTCCATGATATAAGTTCAGATGGACAAAAATGGTGGATGTGATTATGATCCCTTCCATTCGTCATTCGTGTCTGTCTGTAGTTTAAGCATATGTGACATGCCTCTTGGAGGGACTAGCCAGTTAACTATATTTATACCATTTCAGCTATAATCTATGAAAATGATGTAAATTTATAGATTAATAACCCTGTTATTCCGCATTATGACAAGTGAGTTTTGATGTGACAAGTATCAGCACTGTGCATTCGCCCGTACGACTTTCTGTGCATCTGCATAGGATGATGTAAGAGCCTACGGGCGAATCTTACAGGTACTCGAAAGGCGGATGGAAATGGCTCTACCTGTCTACCATATCAGCTTGTCTCCAACCGAATATCAACAGTTAACGTCCAATATATGGTCAGAGACGTTTGTGAACAGCACGATGCAGATGGACGGCAAGCCGTTTCCGATCCGGCTTCGATACCGTGGAGGACATACACGCGGTTATCCCAAAAAATCATTTGAGATTCGTACATCCAGCCGGACGTATCATTTTAATGCGGAGTATGATGATCCTTCGTTGTTGCGTAATGCACTTTCTTTTCGTTTTTTTGAGTCGATTCGTGTACCCGCACCGTCTACACAACACTGCGTACTCTATCTGAACGGGCAGCTTCTGGGTGTATACCTGAGGATCGAAGGAGTGAAATCCTTCTTTTTTCGCCAAAGGAAAATCCCTGTGCGCAGTATCTTCTATGCGGTGAATGATCATGCTGGTTTTACGATGAATTCGGATTCCTCTTCACAAAGTACCGATCTATTGTCAGGGTACAGCTTAATTCGTGGCAAAGATGTGGATCGCACAAGGCTACGTAACTTTATTCAGCAGTTGAACACAAAGTCCAGGCTGGAATTGTTTCGTTTTTTACAGTCGAGGGTGGATACAGACAATTATTTACGCTGGTTAAGTGGAGCTGTGCTTACAGGGAACTTCGATGGATTTCATCAGAATTACACATGGTATGAGAAAATCAAAAGTGGAAAATACGGCATCCTGCCTTGGGATTATGAGGGTACTTGGGGGAGGAACTGTTATGGAACACGAGTTGACCCCAATCTTGTTCGTATTCAGGGGTATAACAGACTTACCGGACGATTGCTGGCATTTCGCAGTTTCCGTCAACAATATAAGAAGCTGATGCGTCAGCATCTGATGAATGCTTTTACAGAGAAGCGAATTATGCCATTGGTGAATCGGTTACACAATGAGATTCGTGAAGATGTCAACAAAGATCCTTACATGAAATGGCCCATGGATGTATTTGCAGGTGAACCGGAAAGAATTCGCGAATATGTGGTGAAACGTCGGGAGCATCTAAGTGAAAAACTACGTCAGCTATAAGCACTTAACTAGCGTGGGGAAGGGAGACCTTCCTTTTTTTACTGCCAAAATGAAGAGAAGTTTATTGTATTGGGAAAAGTAGGGTAATAAGAATAGAAGCGGCATTGTAAAATACGCTATAATAACCATATGTGTACATAGAAATGATTACATATTGGACGCTGTGGAGAAAACAACATGTCTAATGGAGGCTCTGAGCTGGAACGTGTTATCGGTTTAGGGTGCTCCGAGCCGGAGGAATGCTTATGATCAAGCTGTTGTACTACTTGAAGAAGTACCGAGTTGCCGCGATTGCAGCCCTGGTCATGATGTTAATTGAGCTTGCGGTGGAGCTGGCTCAGCCTTATCTGATCTCCAAGATCATTGATAACGGGATTCAGCAGGGAGACCTTTCTGTCGTCTGGTTGTGGGGCGGTGTGCTGGTTGGCAGTGCTGTTGTGGCTTTTGCTGCCGGAATTGCGAGTTCGTTCTTTGCATCCCATGCAAGTCTGGGGTTCGGATACGATCTGCGGGAGAAGTTGTATGAGAAAGTGCAAACGTTCTCTTATGCGGTCTTTAACCGGTTCGCGACATCGTCCCTGATTACCCGATTAACGGGGGACGTGACCCAGGTTCAGGACACCGTCTTCATGAGTCTGCGCTTCATGACACGTGTGCCCCTGGTGGTGATTGGTAGCATGATTATGGCAGTGATCGTGAACCCGAGGTTGGGTCTGCTGCTGGTTGTCATGGTGCCTGTACTGCTCATTGTTGTAGTGTGGATGATCAAAAAGGCAGCGCTGCTGTTCCGCAATGTGCAGCGCAGACTGGATGCCGTCAATGGAGTCATCCAGGAGAATCTGACAGGCATTCGGCTGATCCGTGTCTTCGTACGGATGGGCCATGAGATCGAACGCTTTGCCGGATTCAGCGGCAAGCTGATGAAAGGCACAATCTCCGCGCTGCGCCTGACGGAGACCACGATGCCGTTCATGCTGCTGATGATGAACGTTTGTATCATCGCCGTGTTATGGTTTGGACGAGTCGACATTGCCTCCGGTAATGCAACCGTGGGTGAAGTGGTCGCCGTCATTAACTACCTGCTTCGCACAATTGGTGCCATGTCTGCGTTGTCATGGATTCTGGTAACCTTCTCCAGAGCAAGCGCTTCGGCGCAACGACTGAATGAAGTGTTTAATACGGAGGACACGTCGGAGACTGAACAGACGAAGTCGTTATCAACGTCTGCACCATCTGCTGGATCTATGAAATCTTCGCATTTTCCGCAATCTGTATACCCAGCAAAGAAACAGCGTGCTGTGCAGGGAGCGGTCGAATTCAGCAGTGTAGGCTTCAGTTATCCCAATAGTGAAATTACAGTACTGGATAACATCACATTCACGGCACAAGCGGGGGAGCGTATTGCCATTATGGGAGCAACTGGATCAGGCAAATCCTCGCTGGTACAGCTCATTCCGCGGTTATATACAGAGGATCAAGGAAAGGTACGGATTGATGGTGCCGATGCATCAGAGCTGGATCTGTCCATGCTGCGTGGTGCGATTGGTTATGTGCCTCAGGAGGTTGTCCTGTTTACCGGTTCCATCCGGGAGAATATTGCCTGGGGCCAGGAAGATGCTACCTTGGAGGAGATCGTGGAAGCCGCAAAGCGCGCGCAGATCCATGAAACGATTGAGAATTTACCAAACGGTTATGATACATTGCTGGGTCAACGGGGAGTGAATCTCTCCGGTGGACAGAAGCAGCGACTTTCCATTGCACGAGCACTGGTACGTAGACCAAGAATCCTGATTCTGGACGATAGCACAAGTGCGCTGGATGTAGCTACAGAAGGCAGACTGCTCGATGCGCTGGAGGAATTGTCGTGTACCACGTTTATCATCACCCAGAAGATCAGTTCAACCACTTCGGCGGACCTGATTCTGCTCCTTGATGATGGACAACTCATTGGGCAAGGGAAACATGAAGACCTGATGGAATCGTCAGAGCTGTATCGTCGAATCCATGAATCACAATACGGGGAGGGTGCACAGCATGTTCAAAGCATTCATTGAGCCTTTCCGTCAGCCGCCACCGCCGATTGATCCAGAGACGTTACGATCAGGTGGTGGTCGCAAACCCAAGGCACGGGCGAAGAACTGGTCAGGTACGCTAGGTCGTATCTGGACCTATCTGGCACGTCGCAAGGTTAAGCTGTCCATGGTACTGTTGATGGTGTTTGCCAGTTCCGCACTCGCTTTGCTTGGCCCTTACATGGTAGGGGTGGCCGTAGATGATTTCATCGCGGGGGAAGCCGGGGCAAGCTGGACTCGGTTTCTGATTGGATTAACCGCAGTGTATGTCTTGTTCTCTCTTACATCCTGGTTACAAAATATATGGATGATCGAAATTGCACAGGAAACTGTGTTCCGCATGCGGTATGATCTGTTCTCCCATCTGCACAAATTACCGATTCCATTCTTCGGTAAACGCCAGCAGGGGGAGATTATGAGCCGGGTGACCAATGATATCGAGAATGTCAGCGGTACGTTGAACAGCTCGGCGATCCAGATTTTTTCAAGTGTATTAACGCTGCTCGGAACGTTTGGGGTTATGCTCTGGCTCAGTCCGCTACTGACCCTGCTTACCTTTATCGTTGTGCCTCTGATGGCCATCGGCATGCGTTGGATTACGCGCAGAACGGGACCGCTCTTCAAGGAGCGGCAACGTAATCTGGGTGAACTTAACGGTTACATCGAAGAGACGTTATCCGGGCAGCGGATCATTAAGGCTTTCTCGCAAGAGGAGCGGGTGATTCGCGGTTTTGAGGAACGAAATACCCGCATCCGGATTTCCGGTTTCTGGGCACAGACGATCTCTGGTTTTATCCCGAAACTGATGAATGGATTGAACAACCTGAGCTTTGCGATTGTGGCGGGCATCGGTGGTATTCTGGCGATTCAGGGTTCGGTTACGGTCGGGGTAATTATAATCTTTGTGGAATATGCTCGCCAATTCACTCGTCCGCTCAATGATCTGGCAAACCAGTGGAATACGTTATTGTCCGCAATTGCGGGGGCTGAGCGCGTATTCGAGGTGCTGGACGAAGATGAGGAAGCGAAGGATGAAGGGGCAGCGGTATCTTTGGACAAGGTAGAGGGAGCCGTTCGTTTCGACAAAGTATCCTTTGGATACGATGAAGGACGTAACATTTTGCATGATATCAGCTTTGAAGCCAAACCGGGGGAGATGATTGCCCTTGTGGGCCCGACCGGAGCGGGGAAAACAACATTGATTCAGCTGTTATCCCGTTTCTATGATCCGACAGGTGGCACATTAACGGTAGATGGACGCGATATGACCACCATTCGGCGTGAAAATCTGCGGTCACATATGGCATTTGTACTACAAGATTCATTCCTGTTTCAGGGTACGATCCGGGAAAATATAAGATTTGGCCGTCTGGACGCAACGGATGAAGAGGTGGAAGCAGCCTCCCGGCTGGCGAATGCCCATTCCTTCATTGTGCGAATGAAGGACGGGTACGACAAAGTGCTCCAGGCCGACGGGAGCGGCATTAGTCAGGGGCAGAAGCAATTACTCGCCATTGCCCGGGCAATCTTGGCAGATCCATCCATACTCGTACTGGACGAAGCGACGAGCAGTATTGATACCGTCACGGAGATTAAAATCCAGGAAGGGTTACAACGTCTGATGCAAGGCCGTACCAGCTTTGTCATTGCCCATAGGCTGAACACGATCCGTCAGGCCGACCGAATTCTGGTGCTGAAGGATGGGCAGCTACTGGAGCAAGGCTCGCATGATGCATTGCTGGAACAAGGCGGTTTCTACAGCGAGCTGTATTACAGTCAGTTGCGTAAGAAAGCGCAATAGTCATTTTGGATAATAAGTGATATGTATTAGAAAAAAACTTGTAGGTATGTAAAAAGAGCAGGGATGAGGGCACGATGCTCCTCACTTCTGCTCTTTTTGCATATTTTATTGAATAAACGTGGGAAATGGAACTGTGATTGTATGTTAAAATAAGGATATATTGGAACAGGTCCGTTTTTGGAAGGTTGCCAGCGGTTTTGAAGCATGAGAATGAATTTTTACACGTATGCCTGTAGTCAGTCATGTGATGCATTAAAAGAGAGGAGGGCAATGCGGAATGGAATTCAAATTTGGGAATGCTGCTCTTCTTTTTCCCCCTTTACACATTACGATTATCGCACTCATTATTATTTTCATTCTAGTAAGGTGGAGCAAGCAATTAGAAACAAGACGTTTTACGGTTTTCTTTTACTTTTTGATTAGTACGTTCATTACTCCAATTTATTCTCAAAGTACAACAAATGGTGTCTTTGAGCTATGGATCCCCGCAGGGTTTATTTTGGTTTTCTTTTATTTGATTCGTAGCGAAAGAAATCATCCATCTAAAATGAAAGCGAGTATCTTAGGATTTTCAATAGCAATATATCAGTTAATCCTTCAATATGTCTGATAACGGGACAGGACAGGATAATTCAAATAAGAACAAGTAAGCAATAGGTTGAAAACAAAAGAGCAGATCCTGATCACAGGACCTGCTCTTTCTCATCTAACTTCCAATAACTTTCCAGTTATTCGCCTGTTCCACCGTTAATGGTTGGTGTCTGCGGATGTAATCCTCCACCAGTGCGGCCATATCAGTGGCACCTTCGTGCAGTACCTTTTTACCTGGATACATCGCATAATCCCCGCCGCCAGCAGCGCGGTAGCTGTTCATCACCACAGAGTATGTGCCATCCATATCCATGGGTTTGCCTTCACGTTCCAACTTCACAACTCGATTGCCGACAGGTTGGGAGATATCCAGTTCGTACTCTAGGCCAGCCCACATATCGTAATTATAATGTTGGGGTTTGGGTTCTATATAAGCCGGATTGACTGCCACCTCTCCAGAAGCATTCACTTCAAAGTAACGAGCCGTTTGTTCCAGTGCCTCCCGGATATCCTGACCACTCAGCTCCAGCACCGTCAGAGTATTAGGATAGATGAAGTTGGATAACACGTCCCGAACGGTGATGTGACTCCCGAAACCGCGAGCTTCTTCACTCAGCATGGCGGTATTGGAGAGCTGCGCTCCAGTCGCTTCCATCTGCACTTGATGCACAAAAGCAATGAATGGATGTGCCTTGAGTCGCAGAGCCGTAGCATTGGTGATGGATAAATCCCCAGCCACCTCGCCAATGGGTTGATCAAGCCATGCTTGTGCCTCAGTTTCCAGCTCTTCCGTCAGTTTCATGACGCTTGCATCAGGTTCAACCTCATGATGTTCATCCAGAAGTAACAACCGAGCCTTCTTATCTGTAATCTGCCACTTGCCGCCCGATGATTGTTCCAACTGAACGGATACATGCCCCGCACCATTTCCACTGAATCCCGGTTGAATGACGGTTACACCATGAATATTAGCGGTAAGCTGGCGATGCTGATGTCCGGTAAGCAACACATCGATGCCTTCGATGTCCCGGCAGATGGCATAGCCTTGATTTTCTCCAGTTAACCGTTCGGTGGGCTCGCCTGTCTCCAGATCACTCTCAAATCCGCCGTGATAACTGACAACCATTACATCTGGTTGTTCATGCTCATGGATATAGCTGACCCATGCACGAATCGTCTCCAAGGCATCAAGGAATTGTAACCCCTCAATATTTTTCGGATGCTCCCAGTTTGGGATGTAGTGCGTAGTTGCGCCCAACAGGGCAATTTTGACACCCGTAGACAATGTTTTGATTAGATACGGAGGACCGAAGGCAGGTACGTCTGGTTGCTCATCTTTTACAATATTGGCAGACAGCCAGGGGAAATTGGAAGCTTCAACTGCTCCGCGCAACAGATTCTGACCATAGTTAAACTCGTGATTGCCCATCACCGCAGCATCATAACCGAGTTCATTCAGTACTGTTATGAATGGATGTACTTCGTTTTTGGAAGCCTGTGAAGCTGCATAGGAGGCCAAGGGTGATCCTTGCAGCAGGTCCCCGTTATCCACCAGCATCAATTCAGGTGAACGTTCACGTTCCTTACGAATCAGGGAAGCCAGCAGGGCAAGTCCGGCTGGGCGGTATGCATTGGTATTGTAATGAATGGGACGGATGGCCCCGTGCAGATCACTGGTGAACAGAATGTCGAAGCTTGCCGTATGGTTTGTGGATGTCATTTTACAATCTCCTCTAATATATAAGTTCAGATATATGGAATTACCATAAAACGGAGAAGACAGAATAGGCTGAAGAACCGAAGTATATGCCGTTATCTCCGATGTTCTTCCTATATCTTCAACCATAATGAGCCTATTCTAACAGATACAAGTCCCGCTGACAGCCTGACAGGAAACTTTACAAAACTCCAAATTCCGTTTCACATCGCGCTAATATTTGGCAACTATAGTAGATAAGTACTGAAAAATAGAAACTCTTTGGAGGGTGTTCGTTTGAAGAAGTCTGCTTTATTTTTACCATTGTTGATTTTGGTTCTGTTTCTGAGTGCTTGTGGGTCTAGCAGTAGTACAACAGGTTCGGCTAACGGGGATAATTCGAGTTCGAATGCATCCGGTACGTCTACGGCAGAGACAGAGAAAGCTGTCGAAGGTTATGTGCCAACTGAATTGACGGTTCAATTTGTTCCTTCCCAGAACGCAGATACGCTTGAAGCCAAAGCGAAACCGCTGGAGAAGCTGCTTGGTGACAAACTGGGCATTCCGGTAAAAGTCAGCGTATCCACCGACTACAACACAATTATTGAAGCAATGGCTTCCAACAAAGTAGACGTAGGTTTCTTGCCTCCGACAGCTTATGTACTGGCTAAAGAAAAAGGCGCTGCGCAGGTTATTTTGCAAGCACAACGTTATGGTGTTAATGATGAGACTGGAGCTCCTACAGAGCAACTGGCGGATTCCTATAAATCCATGTTCATTGTAAAAAAAGATTCTCCGATTCAATCCATCGAGGACCTTAAAGGTAAAAAAGTCGCTTACCAAAACGTAACGTCTTCCGCAGGTTATGTATGGCCAGCAGGTCTGTTGCTGGACAGAGGGATTGATCCATTAAAAGATGTAACACCTGTAACGTTGAAAGGTCATGACCAAGGTGTTATCGCTGTATTGAACGGTGACGTTGATGCAGCAGCTATTTTCCAAGATGCCCGCAACACGGTAGCTAAAGACTATCCGACTGTATTTGAAGATACACGTGTACTGGCGTTCACTGAGCCTATTCCTAACGATACCATTGCCGTTCGTACAGACATGAATGCAGATTGGACTGCGAAGATCAAACAAGCCTTCATCGATATCGGTAAAGATACTGAAGGTCACCAGATCATCAAAGAAATCTATACGCATGAAGGTTATGTAGAGTCCGATGATAGCAAGTTTGAGATCGTTCGCCAGTATGGCGAAAAAGTGAAAGGTGAATAATTCTGATCCAAAAGTAGTTCGGGATCTGTTCACTTTGTAGTAGCTTTCTTGGATGGGAACAGCTTAATCGTAGCAATGGACAGGCCAGTTCAGCGTGATCTACGCTGCGCTGGCTTGTGCCATTATAGCAAGGACTCATGTATGGTTGATCATTATGAATGAAAGAAGGATATTGTCATGATTGAGCTTCATAACGTTACCAAAACTTACGCTAACGGCACCAAGGGCCTGGATAATATTAATCTGAAATTTGAGCAGGGTGAATTCATAGCTGTAGTGGGTCTGTCCGGTGCGGGTAAATCAACGCTCTTACGCTCCATTAACCGACTGCACGACATTAGTGAAGGCGAGATTCTGATTAACGGAAGTTCCATCACGAAGGCACAAGGCAAACGGCTACGCATGATCAGACGTGACATCGGTATGATCTTCCAGAGTTTCAATCTGGTGAAACGATCCAGTGTACTACGTAACGTACTCGCTGGGCGGGTTGGATATCATTCCACCATGCGTACCATTCTGGGTCGTTTTCCAAAAGAGGATATTGAACTGGCATTCACTGCGCTGGATCGTGTGAATATCTCGGAGAAAGCTTATTCCCGTGCAGATCAGTTGTCTGGTGGACAACAACAGCGTGTGGCTATTGCCCGTGTACTGGCACAGGAAGCAAAAATCATTCTGGCCGACGAACCGGTTGCTTCACTTGACCCGCTTACAACAAAGCAGGTCATGGATGACCTGAAACGCATTAATCAAGACCTTGGGATTACGACCATCGTCAACCTTCACTTTATTGATCTGGCGAGAGAGTATGCGACCCGTATTGTCGGATTGCGAGCAGGCGAGGTCGTATTCGACGGTCCGGTGGAAGAGGCAACGGATGAGCGCTTTGCAGAAATATACGGCAGACCGATTCTAGCTGACGAATTGTTGGACAAGCAGGCTGTGCATGAGCAGGGAGAAGTTGTGGTATGAAGGGGCAGTCCAACGTTCCACTTCAGAATTCAGGCGGAGTGGGGAAGGAACCTGGTTCCAGCCCGGCTCAGGTTGTGAATCGCCCAAAACCACCTGGGCGTACGAAACATTTGCTCACTTTAGTGATCATTCTGCTCCTTCTATGGGCCAGTGCCAAACAGACGGATGCCAGCTTTACGGAGTTGTTTGAAGGTTTTCCCAACATGTTGGATCTGCTAAAGGAAATGTTCCCACCCCGTTGGAGTTACTTTGATAATATCGTGCAAGGCATGCTGGAAACGATCCGAATGGCCCTGATTGGGACAACCATTGGTGCGATTATTGCGATTCCGGTCTCGATTATCTGTGCCGGTAATCTGATGCCAAGTCGCTGGATCTACTATCCGGCGCGCTTTCTGCTGAACCTGATTCGGACCGTGCCGGATCTGCTGCTTGCTGCTTTGTTCGTTGCTGTGTTTGGTTTGGGGCCAATCCCCGGAATCTTGGCACTGGCTGTGTTCTCGATAGGTCTGATTGCGAAGCTGACGTATGAGACGCTGGAAACCATTGATCAGGGGCCGCTGGAAGCGATGACGGCTGTTGGTATGAACCGGATTCAGCTCATTGTATATGGCGTGGTGCCGCAACTGGCTGCCCAGTTCACATCCTATGTGCTGTATGCCTTCGAAATTAATATACGTGCTGCTGCCATTCTGGGACTGGTGGGAGCCGGAGGAATCGGACTCTATTACGAGGCCACACTTGGATTCCTGGAGTATGACAAGACCAGCGTAATCATTCTGTTTACCCTTGTCATTGTTCTGGTCATTGATTATGTAAGTACTAAGCTGCGGGAGAAATTGCTATGATGAAAAATGAAACAAGCCGCATCCGGCCTAAACCACGGAAAAACCCGCTACGCTGGGTCATTGTGTTACTGTTAATCCTTATGTATGCCTGGGCGCTTGCCGGTGTACCGTTTACTGGTTTCAAGGAAACTGCCGCTCAGATTATGAAAGCCATTGTAGCCGGAATTTTCTCACCGGATTGGGATTTTGTATATTTGCCTGAAGGAGAAGACTTGCTGCGAGGATTGTTGGATACGCTGGCAATCTCTGTATTGGGTACCGTGATCTCAGCTGTGCTCTGTATTCCATTTGCCTTCTGGTCTGCCCGTAACATGAGTGGGCATCGTTCCATCTCGGGTGCAGGCAAAATGGTACTCAGCTTTATTCGCACGTTCCCTGAGATTATCATGGCCTTGTTGTTCATTAAGGCAGTAGGTCCCGGATCGTTTGCAGGGGTTCTCGCCCTTGGGTTACACTCCATCGGCATGTTGGGTAAATTATATGCGGATGAAGTTGAAAATATCGACTATGGCCCATCTGAGGCGCTGCTTGCCTCTGGAGCCAATCGCATGCAGCAGTTGTGGTTTGCCATCCTGCCGCAGGTTATGCCTGGCTTCCTGAACTATACGCTGTATCGTTTCGAGATTAATGTACGTTCCGCGACCATACTGGGTGTAATTGGAGCAGGGGGAATTGGTACACCACTGATCTTTGCATTGAGCACCCGGAACTGGCCGCGAGTAGGTATAATTCTGCTGGGTATTATCGTGATGATCACGATTATCGACTTGATCTCGGGGTATATTCGTAAGAAGCTGGTGTAGAGTTAATGTGGCGCTACGAATATATTAGATGATAAATTAAGATAAGTTGATAGCGTAAGAAGAGGGCTATTCGGTGCCAGAATATTGGCAGGGGATAGTCTTTTTTTGTGTCTGCAAATAAACAACGGTGCGTTCTTGTTGCTCTGCTAACCGTTAAGGAATAAGAGTGTTCAAAGAATATGCATCACAATGATTGAATTATTTTCCAAATACATGTAAGATTAATAGGTTTCTATATAAAGGGAATTAAGGATATTAATCAATACTCCTCTTAGATATCCATATTAAGAAGTGAGTTTTCAAAAGGAAGGTGACCTATGGAATTATTTCAATATATATGGATTGTATTTATGGTATTGATATTGCTGTACAGAATGATCTTTCAGAAGTTTAAAAAACATAACAGAGAAAATATTGGGCTCAGTGCAATCCTGATTATTTTCACGGGCAGCAGTTATACGTTTACACAGATGAACTTGATTTTTGTCATTAGTTTCATCGCCGTGGCGGCTTATTGTGCTGTATGGAACAGCATTCTATTTGTTAGAAATGGATATGAGCCTGAACGTTTGAAATGAACCCGTTCTGCATCGGCGATAAAGAATTTAAACAATGTAGCATAGCCTTGCGTGAGCTGGGCTAACGAACCTGAGAGTCCCTATTTTGCCTCACAAGGCATCACTGGAATTCTAACGAATCGTAGTGGCGCTATTTGTTGCGTTTTGCCCGAATTAACCTTTTGGCAAATGAAATGTAGTTAAATAGCGACGCTGAGGTTCGTCAGATTTTAAAATTTGTCCAAAATGGCCGAATAAGATCTGTCAGGTTCGTTAGCGCCTAGGAAGTGCAAAAATCTGGAAAGGCTGAAGCGGCATAACTATCATTAGTGCTGCAAGTGTCTACTTTCTGGGCAGAGGTTCTACATGTACGATTGTCAAAAAAAACGTGACTACTTCCCCCGTTTACCGACATATGTGCTTTCAACTAAAAAACCGAAACCAGGTTGCCCTGTGAATCAGGCAATGTTGGTTTCGGTTTTTTTTAGTTGCTTGGTTAAACGTTAGGCTTCTTTACTGAGACTTAGCTAGCCAAAGGCAATGCTTTAGTCACTTGAACCGTAATTGTCTCGGTGCTGGTTACGCCTGCAGCGTTGATTAGCTCAGCACGGTACGTGTACGTTCCGTTAGCGCGACCGGACAATTCAGTTGTAGCACTTTGGGAAGCTGGTGTTGCTGCGTTCAACGCTTGTGTATCAATCAATACATCATTCTCATAGAGACGGTATTCGGTTGCGTTTGTACCCCACCAGAGGTTCATGGATACGTTGTAGTTGCCGTCACCATCCCAGTTGTTTTGGGACAACGTAGCTTTGCCTGGAGCGGCATTGGTTACTTGTACCGTCAGCACGTCACTGCGTGTTGTGCCTTTGTCATTGGTCAGCTCAGCTACGTAGGTATACGTGCCGTTGGCTTTGCCTGTAATAGCTGTTTTGGAGGACTGAGCCGATGGTGAAGCCGCAGTCAACTTCTGCGTATCGATCAGAACGCCATTCTCATACAGTTTGTACTCAGAACCGTTTTCGCCCCACCAGAGGTTCATGCTTACGTTATACGAGCCTTCGAACAGGCCTGTGGTATATCCATTATCAGAAGAAAGCACCGGTTTACCCGGTGCCCCTTCAGCTGGAGTGGAAGGTGTTTCCCCTCCACCTTGATTTTCCGCAGGTACAAAATCATTCAAGCTTCTAGGTTTCAATTGATATACGTCTTTGAAAATAGCCGAAACGCCTGTGATATCGATTTTGTCACCAGCAGCATAAGGGAAGGAAGTCTCCGTCACACCTGTACGGGTGTCTACACGGATATGTGTGCTTGTTCCATCTGCTGCTACCGCGTCGAATTCAAAAGATCCAACTGGTGTAGCACTGATAATATTCTCAATCGTTACATTTTTCAATTGAACCAGTTGACCTTGGTTCGCATCTGTAATTGCAGTAACCTCGATTGGAGCAGGTACGGAAGCCGTACCTGTTTTCTCAATCGCAACGATATCGGTAAGCTCGAACTCGCTGTTATAGATGGTTGTTGCTGCCGTTACTTTCACTTTATCACCTGCATGGAAGCCGCTAGTATGCTGGAATACGTAGATTCCAGCAGTTTCATCTTGAAGATAGAAGGCTTGTCCACCAAATGCACCCGGCTCTGTCGTCACAACACCTTCGATAGTTACGGTAGTGCCAACGGCTTTGGTACGTGCTTCAGCAACTGTGATAGCTGCTGGAATCGGTCCTTCTTCTTCCGGAAGCTGTTCTGCTGGCACGTTGCCAACAGTCACGGCATTGGTGATCAGGTTGCTGCCATTCAGACGCAGACGCAAGCTGGCAGCGCCAGTTGTACCCGGTTTAATACGGACGTTCAGATCTTTGATCCCGCGACCTTGGCTGTCCGAGGTTACACTGAATGTGGAGCTATAGCCGTACGAAGTCGGCCAAGTACCACTTTCATTTTGGATCATGGCTACCTGGGTTCCGCCAGTCAGATAGATACCGGCACTATAACCGGATACGGTTGTGTTTGGAGCCATGTTCTCCACAACTACACGAATTTGGAAGTCTTCTGCATTGGGAAGGGTATCCTGTTTCACGAAGCTGTAAGCAGCGTTTGCGCTGGATGCAGGTCCACCGTAAGAACCAGCCTTAAACGTGGAACGATCATACCACTTGTATCCGGCAGCAGGTGCAGACCAAGGTTCAGCTTGTGGTTCTGTGGAAGCAGCCGGTTCTTCGAATGGCAGCAGCGCTGTAGCTGTGTCCAGTTCAAGTCCGTTCACTTCAGTTAGGCTTGTGTAGTTCTCTTGTGTAGCAAGCCAGTTTACGGTGTTCACGAGCAACACGGCATCATTGGCTTCTTTAAAACCGTCATATGTTGTTTTGCGTGTGCCTGTCTCTTCACGCAAGTATTTTGGTGATGCATCTTCTACTGGAGAGGAGTCACCGATGAAAGCAGCCTTACCTGCGCCCAGCTTGGATACAGCCACGTAAGGACCTTCTTCAATCCCGCCGCCGTTGTAGACACCTTGGTCCACCGCGTTATTCCATTTTGCGTTGGTTTTTGGCAGGTACACAATACCTTTTGCCTTTTCCGGATCGGTGATTGCAAGGGTTGAACCGGCGTGCATGGCTACAGCCGATACTCCTTCTGTGATGCCAAAGGCTTGATCTGCCGGTACAACGATATTGGCGTTGATATCGCCAAGTGCGTTATAGCGGAAACGTACGCCGAAGTTATCGGACAACCAGTCCGTGCTAGTTACATTTTGCATGGCATCCGAGTTACGCTCATCGGTGCTCATACCTTTGGCCGGATCTTCAAAAGCTCCCCGACGGTAGCCGTTGATGACTTCAGAGCCATCCCAGCGGTTTTTGTTACGGTCTGCATTATAGTGATCTCCAACAAAGAAAATGCTGCCGCCCGTTTCAACATATTGTTTCAGTGCTGCTTGTTCGGATGTTTTGAAAGGAATTTGAGGCTCTGCAATAACGAATACGTTATACTCTTTCAGATCATCATAGGTAAATGGAGTTGTCTTGCGAAGTTCTTTGACATAGTAACCATCATTCGCTAGTGCATTCCCGAAGTCGGAGAAACCTCCATCAATGACCCAGTCTGCAGCTCCAGCCGTTTGGCCGTGAGAGTTGTCGAACAATACTTTTTTACCTGCATTTTGGTTCACAACCTTTGCCTGGATGAACGGTGCCGGGTCTGTCGGTCCTTCCGCATGAACCGATGCATCTCCGTTCCATAATCCGACCTGAAGCGGCAAAGCCATGGACAATGCCAGGAGTGATTTTAAAAATACTCCTCGCATACCTGTTAATTTACCCAACCAAATCCCTCCCAAATATTAGTTGATTCATGAGTTCGTCCATATTCTACCACATGAAAATCTCACATAGTCATAACAATTTGTAAAAATTAACTCGATATTTGTAAAATTGGGTCTTTTGACATATCCATAGGTATTTCGGTCCCGTCATAATCCATTCATTTCTGCGTGTATATTGATTTTACGCAAATAAAAAGCCATCTCTTATGAGATGACTTTGGCCCGAATTCGATTGACGGCATGGAAGACAGAGGATTTAATCATGCCTTCACTGCGATTCACCAGCTCTGCCGTTTCCTTAATCGAGTATCCATGGATGAGGCGAAGTTCTAATATTTTACGATGTTCGGTGTTGTTAATATGGGAGACAAGATCATGAACACCTTCGCTAATTTCAAGGTGGGATGTATCGACGTGATGGGTAGGTACCTCCAGACGGCTGTCTCGTCTGAGTGTACGGGTCCGCCTGCGGAAGCTGTCCATCGCCAGGTTACGGGCAATGCGTTTGAGATAATAGAGAATGCGATCTTCAGGAATATCCACGGTAACGTTCATTAGTCGAATGAAACAATCCTGTGCCAGATCTTCTGCATCTTGCGGTTGTTTGACGATATGGGATAGATACCTTGTGATTTCTGATTTATAGTTGACATAAGCATCATTAATTTGTGTGCTGTTCATATGATGTGAATCCCCCTTGATACAGATCAGGCTTGGGTCCGGTCTGGTATGAGTCTCTTATGATCCAAGTATATCGGGAGGTTGTTTCCAAAAGGTTCAGAGTTGTATCGGAGTTGTAACATTTCGTGCTTCCCTCTATTCAAGCATACGGCTTGGGATACAAAATAAAGGCAGATGAAGGAAATTCATAGAGCAGGGAGATTACGAAAGTATCATGAGACAAAAAGAGATTTTAATTATTGAGGACGAGGAGTCCATTCGCGATATTTTGTCCTATTCGTTACGTAAGGAAGGATTTGAGATCAAGGAAGCAGCTACGGGAAAAGAGGGGCTGGATCTGCTTCGGGATTCGAAGCCGGATCTGATCCTGCTGGATCTGATGCTGCCAGATATGAGCGGTTTTGATGTGTGCAGGCAACTATCTGTGAACTCCAAGATACCTGTCATCATGATCACTGCGAAGTCGGACATGCTGGACAAGGTACTTGGCATGGAACTTGGGGCGGATGATTATATCACGAAGCCTTTTGATATCCGTGAGGTGGTTGCGCGCATTCGGGCGATTTTTCGCCGGATTGATCTGATCAGCGAGACACTGGAGAATCAGTCCTATGAGGTGGTAAGGCTAGGCAAACATATTGAGATCCGCAAGGATGAACGGGAAGTGTGGAAAGACGGGGAACGAGCCGGACTCACGAATAAGGAATATGACCTGTTGTTATTTCTCGTAACCCATCATCGTAAGGTGCATACACGTTCTGAACTGCTGGATAAGGTATGGGGATTTGATTTTGCAGGGGACACTCGAACGGTGGATATTCACGTGCAACGGATTCGCAAGAAATTGGATAGTGGTGTGCAAGGCATTTCGATGATTGAAACGGTATTCGGTGTGGGGTACAAGCTGAATATTCAGGTACAGACATGAAGTGGACGATCCAGTTCAAAATGGTGGTGTTATTCTCGGTCATTGTATTTATCGGATTCTCCGTCCTGCTGATTCTGTCCAATAAGGTAGCTCAAGAGAATATGTACCGGGAAGTGCATGAGGATATGGTGCAATCCAAAAGAAATCTGGACATCGCGCTGAATCAGTACTTCCTGATACATAACAAACGTATGAGCAGAGACTCGCTCGAAGCAGGCAGTCGCGAGCTCGCGGAGCAGATTGGATCAGCCGTTGGTGGGGAGATTATAGTATATCGCCCCGATGCTTCGCCATACGAATCTGTTGGCAGCGAGGTTAACGTTGCTAAGCGGTCTGACCATCCTGATGTGGAGGAAGCCGTACATTCTCGGATTGCTTACACCACAGTTGTGGACAAGGGTCGGGTCACAGCCAGTCTGTCCTTCCCGCTCCAGATGGATCAACAATTGATTGGAATCGTACAGATGAAGAAGGATTATACGGAATTGTTCAAACGCAACCTTCGTTTTCAAAATACGATCAAGTTTTTTGCAGCGGTTATTTTCGTATTTGTATTTATCGCATCCATCTTTATTTCCCGGAAAATTACACAACCCATCCGTGTACTCACGAAACGTTCTGCGGAAGTGGCCCAAGGAAGTCTGAATGCGGACATTCAGATTACAACCAAGGATGAAATCGGTGAATTGGCTTCAAGCTTCACCGTCATGATTGATCGGGTGCGGGAGCAGATTGATGTGATTGAGCGAGAGCGGGACGAAGTGAAGCAAGTACAGGCGAGAAGCAAAGTCTTTTTTGACAATGTGACGCATGAATTGAAGACACCCTTAACGACGATTCTGGGATACGCCCAGATTTTGCGGGATAACGGATTTACCGACCAGGACTTTTTTGACAAGGGTATGAATTATATCATCAAGGAAAGCCAGCGTCTCAACACGATGGTTGCGGATATTCTGGAGGTCTCGGTCTCCTCTGCGGTCATTCAGGCATACCGGTTCGAACGTATCGATATATCCGATATTATTCGTGAAGCTTGTGAGGACATGTCGATTAAGGCGAGCAAGTACAATATAGGCATTCACTATGAGCTGGAGGAACATCAGTATTTACAGGGAGATCGGGATAAGTTGAAGGAGGTCTTCCTCAACATCCTGGATAATTCGGTCAAGTACAGTGATGTGAACTCCATTATCGAAGTGCAATCCTTCCGGTTAGGTGATTCTATCGCCATTGTAATCCGTGATCAGGGGGAAGGGATCGGTGCTGAAGCGCTCCAACATGTATTTGAACCCTTTTACCAGGATAAAGGAATTAACAGGGCCGAGAAGGGCAGTGCCGGGCTGGGGTTGTCTATTGTGAAGAACATCGTTGAGCGTCATGGAGGAACAGTGGAGATGAAGAGCATCATGCGGGAAGGGACACAAGTGAATATCAGTCTTCCGGGGGAAATGAACGCATGAGACATCCTGGATTTTGGCGTAAAAACCGTGACAGATTGATGCTGTCAGGGTTGTTGATCGCATTTGTCAGCGGGATTTTTGGGATTGGGAGCCTGTTCAGTCTTGGAAATCTCAAACCAAGAACGGTGATTTTGCCAAGTGAGCAGTTCAACAGCCGTCTGGCACCACCACCGAGCAGTACGATTCAGATCGAGTCGGCTACCAAGATTCCAAATGATTTTGCGATCTTTGATTTTGAAGTGTTAGACCGGAATACGATTATATTTAATCAACCGGAATTTTCCTATTCAGGGCTCAAGCTGTCTCTCCTGCATCTGGATGATAAGGAAGTGAAGAACATTGCGGCTAATACGGATTACGGCGTAACGATCAGCCCGGATCACAAGAAAATCATTTACTCCCAGTATCGGGCAGGTCAGACGCAGAAGACAACGTATGAGTATATGATACAGAGCGGGGAACGTCGCAAGCTTCCGTATGACAACTCGTATTATCGAGTGTTTGTAGGGAACGAATCCTACATCGGTCAGGATGATCTGTTATTTAAACAAGTTGATCTGAGCCAGGGGACGAGTCATGTCATCTACACGTATGAAGAGCTGATGAGCATGTTCACAGGACCAAAACAAGGGAAAGGTTCGAGTGATACGTTTATCGTTATGGATGTGTTGCAGGTCAGTGAGGATCACCATCAGTTTTATATACTGGTGATGCTGAAAGACAAGTATGCTATCTATCGTGTATCGCTTGAGGATGAGCATGAAGTGAAGGCGTATGCTGCAATGGAAGACATTCAACAGTACAAGTTGCTGAAAAATGGTGACATGCTCATCCAGGGAACGATGAATAAGGTACAGGGGCTGTATCGATATCACGCAGCGGAGGAGCAGTATGATCTGTTATTACAAGGTTCAATCTGGAGCTTCGATCTGGATGCAGATGAATCCCGAATAGCTTACTTTTTCCCGATGGACAGTCAGAATCAGAAGAATGAGTTGCATGTTGCCTACCTGAATGACAGCAAGATTTCGTCGGATACGGTGATCTATCGCAATATTGATAACTTCATCAGTCTGAAATGGAATGACGATGAATTATTTGCTGTAAGCAGCTCAGTGGATAAAAGTGAAATGTACCGCTTTAGTTTCAGAGCCTGGTAAACTGCGGAAGGTATACGAATATAAGACCTTGGTCTGATGGAGCGATAGCTGCTCTGCGGACAAGGTCTTTTTGTTATGACATGTTACAAGTTGGATACAACTTCGGCCAGCCCGGATACATCTCCACCCTATAATGATAAGGGAATGTGTGACGCGAATCTATACATACAAGTTCAAAAAAACTGGTTTTCAGTACCGAGAAGATGGGACTTTTTGAACAACCTCTGTACATATTTAGCAAGTAGAAAGGAAGAAATGCAGTAATGCTTCAAGTTGAACAATTATCCCACTCGTTCCGCAATGGCCAGGGAACCGTGCCGGTGCTTCAGGATATCAACCTGACGATTGGGGAAGGCAAGATGGTAGCCCTGCTGGGCAGTTCTGGTTCGGGTAAATCCACACTGCTGAATCTGATGGCGGGGCTGATGAAACCGGATCAGGGCAAGATTCTAATTGCGGGACAAGATATTGTACGTTTCAGTGAAAATCGCCTGGCTGAGTTCAGGCGCAGTCATATCGGGTTTATTTTTCAATCCTATGAACTGCTGTCCAATCTTACGATCCGGGAAAATGTAGAATTACCCTTGGTGTTTATGGGGATAAGCCCTTCAAAACGCAAAGCAAAAGCATTGAAGCTGTTGGAACAGGTTGGACTGGGTGAAAAGGCAAGCTTGTTCCCGTCTCAGTTGTCGGGCGGCCAACAACAACGTGTCAGTATTGCACGTTCGCTCATTACCGAACCCTCGGTGATCTTTGCAGATGAGCCTACCGGGAATCTGGATACCGAGACGGAGGAAGAGATTATTACGATTTTGCAGCAGCTTAACCGGGATATGAATACAACCTTTGTCATTGTGACACATGAAGCAGAGGTCGCGGAGCAGATGCAAGTTGTGCTTACACTGCAACATGGAATACTGGTCGAAGAGGCTGTAAGGGAAGTTTGAGGCAAAAGGAGAGGAAATGTGAGAATACGGGATGTAGCACGTATGGCCTGGGGACAGATCATTCGCAGAAAAATGGTCACACTGCTGTGCATGATGGGGTTGTCCATCGGCTCTGCCGCCATGATCATTGCACTTAGCGTGGGGCAGTCCGTACAGACCTATAGCGAGAAAACATTGAACGACAATTACAAGATGGATGAAATTACGATTACGCCTAATGAGGGCATTCGTACCGGCAACGGCAAGGGGAATGGTCAGACATCGAAGTTTGAACGGGGAGCATTGACGTTGGAAAAGATTCAGATTATCCAAAGACTACCCCATGTTGTTGCCGTGGCTCCCATGTTAAAGCTGGATTCGCTGGAAATGGTGCTTCCGGATGGTCGCAGCACGTATGTTGAGGTCATTGGTACCCAGCTGGAGACCCTCGGTGGGTTTGGATACAAGTATGCTGAGGGGCGTGGGGCAGAGGATGGTCGTATGGCGGTAACCAGTTATGGGGCTGCATTTGGACTCGTGGACCCCAAAGTAACTCAGAAGTTATTTGAGCAGTTGAATGCTGATCCATATAACAACGAGCTTTTGGAACAGTTTACGGAAATGTCCGCCAAGCAGGATCAGCTGGTTCAGCAGCTGGTTCAGTTCCGGTATGAAGATTATACGAATGCGAGCAAAACCAAAATGAGTGGTTCTATACGTGTGTCTGGAGAGTTGACGAAGCCTTCCAACATGGATGAGATGAGCGCTCAAAACGATAAAAAAGTATATCTGCCGCTCGATACAGCTCGTGCATTGCAGGATGAGCTTGGATTACAGCAGGCCGACAGCAGTGCGGCCAAGCATCTTAACTCTGCCTTGGTGAAGGTTGAGGACAAACGTTATGTATCCCAGGTGGAAGAACAGATTAAAAAGCTGACGTTAAACACACAGAGTAATCTGTTCCAAGAGGAAGCGATGGCAGGTCAATTGGCGATGTACCAAAAAGCGGCATTGGGGATCGGTGGTTTTATCATGCTGCTGGCCTCATTATCCATTATTGTAGCGATGATTATGTCCACGCATCAGCGTCGTAAACAGATTGGTGTGATGAAGGTGCTGGGCGCAAATCTGTGGCAGATCCGTCAGATGTTTATTACGGAAGCAGCGATGCTTGGATTAATGGGTGGCGTGGCTGGTGTGGGGATTGCCTTTGCTGCCCTCGGCGGGGTGAACAGTCTGCTGGCGAGTCAGATGGCAGATCAGATGAATGGTCCGATGACCGTCGTTATTCAGCAGTCGGCTCTGCCACTTGGCATCGTTTTTGCTGTTCTGGTTGGCATTGTATCGGGTATATATCCGGCAATCAGCGCATCACGGACCAATGCATTAACTGTGATCAAATCAATGTAATTTTATCAGCGAAAGGGAAATTGGGCACATGAAGAAATGGATTAAAATTATCATCACCGTTGTACTTTTGGCAGGTGCAGGGTACTGGCTGTATGAAAAGTACAAGCCAAAACCGGAGGCGCCTATAGAGATTCCGCCCCCGATTACCTTTGATGTGACACAGGAAACGATGACGCAATCGATACAGGTGAAAGGGAAATCCGTATACACCGATCAGACGGAAATCTTCGCTCCGTATGCTTCCAACATCAAGCAGTGGCACGTGAAAAGTGGTGAGCAGGTGAGCAAAGGCGATATCCTGTTTACCCTCGATACTTCCACGTTACAAACGGAAGTAGAACAGTTGCAGAGTGATCTGGAGAAAGCCCAGCTGGAAAATAAGATGAATCAGGTTAGCCTGGATCAAGCGAATATGAGTGAGACGCTTGGCGTGACGGAAGAGGAGCGCAAGAAGGCATTTGCAGATCGGGAAGGTAAACGCCTGACGAATGAATTGAATCAAAAAGCGTTGGTCCTCAAGGAGAAGGAGATACAGAAAAAGCAGGCAGTTATAAGTAAGTCTGTTGTGTATGCTTCCGCTTCCGGTATATTTCAGATGAATGAAGAGGATAGCAAGACACGTGCGGTGACGGAAGGACAGCTGATCGGGTCCATTACAAACATCAGCAAACTGAAATTCATGACGATTGTTGGTGAGGAAGAAATGTTCAGGCTCAAGGTGGGCATGCCAGTTAAGGTGCGAATGACAGCGCAGAAAGACCTGCAATTCACCGGGAAGGTAAGTAAGGTGTCCAAATTCGCCCGCAAGAGTACCGATACGGACCTCAAGCAGGCTTCACAGTTTGACGTGGTCATTGATCTGAAGCCGGACGCCAGAATGTATGGAGGCGTGAGTCTGGAAGGCGATATCGAGACAATGCGGAAGGATAAAGTGACGGTAGTGTCCAGCCTCGCGATCATGCGGGATCAGACCGAGCCTTACGTACTGTTAGACAAGGGCAATGGACAGACAGAGCCGCTGACGATCCAGGCTGGAATGGAATCGGGGGACAAGACAGAAGTAGTTAGTGGCTTGAAACCGGGAGACATTGTCGTTTTGCCCTAAACGTAGGAATATAAGAACGAGACATTATATGTAGTGACTAGCTAGACGAGAGGGTTCATTCGGCATTGTAAAACACGAGGTTCATTGTGGCAGATTGCCAGGATGGACCTCGTGTGTCTTTTGGAGCAAGGGATGTCCAGAATCCTGCCTGAATTATGGAAAAAAATATAATAAAATTTATATAATTCAATTTACAGTAATATTTACATGACGTATAATCAGAATATAAGGAGGTGACACCGAACATCATGTTTGTAGATGGATAGGCGAAGACCTTTTTTTTAACTGTTTAAAGAAAGCGCTTACCCGATTTAGGATTCAGACATCCCGTAAGTCATTGTTCACACTTCTTCATGTCCAACACACGTTCAACCACACCCACCATATTATACTCATTCACATGATTCGCCCTCACACACCATTTGTTTGCTCAAGATTCCAGTCATACAACCATTTCTTTTGGAGGTGATACAACCAACTCATCCGAACGTTCTCTTCGTGCTAAGCATCATAATGACACAGAGGATCAGACATGAGTACAACCCAATCTAACTAAAGGAAAGGTGGAACTATGAAGACTAAATTGAAAACCAAATCGAGAGGTAAGAAGATCCTGCGCAAAGGTGTAAAGCAAATGTTGGCAGCAACGCTGCTCGCTGCGGGGATTTTCCCTGGATTGTCTCCAGGCTTGACTCAGGCGGCTGAAGCACATGTGGATAATCCATTTGTAGGGGCAACCGCCTATCTGAATCAGGACTATTCAGCTCTCGTGGATACGTCCATTGCACTAACCAACGATGCGTCGTTGAAGGCCAAGATGGAGACCGTCAAATCGTATCCAACCGCAGTATGGGTTGACCGGATTGCTGCAATCTATGGCGGTACGGACAACGCTGGTCGCAAAAGTGTAGAGCAACATCTTGATGCCGTTCTCGCTCAAAAGAAACCGGGTACACCGATCACCGCTTCATTTGTTATTTACAATCTGCCCGGACGGGATTGTCATGCACTTGCATCAAATGGTGAGCTTCCACTAACACAGGCGGCACTGCAGACCTATAAAACGGATTATATTGATGTGCTCGCAGATATCTTCGCAGATCCGAAGTATCAGGATATTCGCATTATTGCTGTCATTGAACCGGACAGTCTGCCTAACCTTGTGACCAACCTGAGTACACCAGCTTGTGGTCAAGCCAGCTCAACAGGTATCTATGAGGCGGGTGTGAAGTATGCATTGGACAAGCTGCACGCCATTCCAAATGTGTACAACTATCTGGATATCGGCCACTCCGGCTGGCTTGGATGGGATAACAACCGTTCTGCAGCAGTCGCGCTGTATACAAGTGTTGTGCAAGGAACAGCCGCAGGTCTGAGCAGTGCAGATGGCTTCATTACAAATACAGCGAACACTACACCGCTGGGGGAGCCGAACCTGTCTAACCCCGATCTCAATATCGGTGGACAACCGATTAAATCTGCCAAGTTTTATGAGTGGAATCCGTATTTTGACGAAACCGATTTCACTGCTGCGCTGTATGCCGATTTCGTACAAGCTGGCTGGCCAAGCAGCACAGGTTTCCTGATTGATACTAGCCGGAATGGGTGGGGCGGGGTAGACCGTCCAGCATCTGCTACGGGCAGCAACATCAACGATTATGTGAATTCCGGACGTGTAGATCGCCGGGAGCATCGGGGGAACTGGTGTAATGCCAGTGGCGCAGGTATTGGTGAAGCACCTAAGGCTGCACCAGGACCAGCGCATCTGGATGCTTATGTATGGGTGAAACCTCCGGGTGAATCCGATGGCTCCAGCTCCGAAATTCCGAATAACGAAGGCAAAGGTTTTGACCGGATGTGTGATCCAACCTTCACGACTCGGGATGGTGTATTAACAGGTGCATTGCCTAATGCTCCGGTATCGGGTCACTGGTTCCATGATCAATTCGTGGCACTGGTGAAAAACGCATTCCCTGTACTGCCTGCAAGTAACGGTGGAGGCAACCCTCCGGGCGGAACAACAGCTCCGGCAGCACCAGCAGCATTGACAGCTTCTGCCGGTAACGCTCAAGTCTCCTTGACGTGGACTGCTTCTACAGGGGCTACAAGTTATAGTGTGAAGCGGGCACTGAGTGCATCAGGTCCATTCACAACAGTTGCAGCTAATGTAAGTGGAACATCTTACAGCAACACCGGTCTGATCAATGGTACAACCTATTATTATGTGGTAACGGCAACAAATGCAGTAGGTGAAAGTGTTAACTCTGCAACAGCAACAGCTACACCTGTTGCAGGTGTAACGGCGCCAGCTGCACCGACTGCTCTCACAGCAACTGCAGGCAATGCACAGGTGAGCCTGACGTGGACCGCTTCTACAGGTGCAACAAGTTATGATGTGAAACGCGCGCTGAGTGCAACAGGTCCGTTCACAACGATCGCGGCGAATGTGAGTGGTACGTCCTACACGAACACTGCCCTCACGAACGGCACAACGTATCATTATGTGGTAAGTGCAGTGAATGCAGCAGGGCAAAGTGCCAATTCCGCTGTAGCTTCCGCGACACCTCAAAGTGTCGTTGTACCAACGAGTGATCTTGTCGTGCAATATCGTGCTGGAGATACCAATGCTCAAGATAGCCAGATCAAACCGTATTTCAACATCAAAAATCTGGGTAGTACTGCTGTGAATCTGAGTGATCTGAAGATCCGGTATTACTTCTCCAAAGAAGGCTCAGCTGCGATGGATTCTGCCATTGATTACGCTCAAGTTGGCGGAGCCAATATCCAGCGGACCTTCACAGACTCGTATGTGGAGCTGAGCTTCACATCTGGCGCTGGCAGCATTCAGGCTGGTGGACAGACTGGAGACATCCAGCTTCGCATGTACAAAACAGACTGGTCCAACTTTGACGAGACGAATGACTATTCCTTCGATCCAACGAAAACATCCTACCAGGATTGGAACAAGGTAACACTCCACCAAGGTGGAAACCTGGTATGGGGTATTGAGCCTTAAACTTTAATTGTAACTGTCTTAACCGCGATCCTCAGTGTGTTAGAGGATTGCGGTTTTTTGCTATGCATTCAAGAGTCATTCTAGATTGAAGTTCTCACATGAAACTGTATTTAGAATCGCTTGGAGATCCGTATTAGGATGTGAGAGCGGATGTATTAAGCTGGGCTGTCCTCTGGTCATGAAAATGATCAGGGGGAGGGGGCAGCCCTATTTCTTTTCTAACGAACAGAGGGCACGTTATTTAGTTGAATTGATGCATTTGAAAATTCTAACGAATCGTAGACACGCTACTCAGTTAATTTGGGTGGATTTTGCCCCGTTTAGACCCGATTTGGTCCAAATAAGGTTGCTGAGATTCGTTAGGATTCGTTGATGGAGTTTAACGCCCCAATAGGGTGTGTGAGATTCGTTAGAAAAAACTTGGCGGTGAGCTTAGATCATCCTTCCGACTGAAGCGTCATCGGGTTAATTTTCCCAAATGACTCCTAAAAACACTGATTATTGATCGTTTTGGACGGATATTTGCCTAGGGTCTGGCAGACAGGATGTCTATAATAGAACCCGATGGGCGGGATCACCTCGCTCGGATTGGAAAGAGAATGAAAGGGGGACCGCACTCCGGTAGTCGGGCAAGCTGATTTCTCTTTTTTAATTTTGTAAGCGTAATCATTATGGATTGGGATCTTTCGTTGAAGAAGGCCTGTATGGATTATCGAACGTCTAATCATCATCGACGTGTATATGCGTTACCCATTCTGTCTCAAGGAGCGTGAAGGTGGATGAACTCAGAAACAACAGCGCCGGTACATAAAGGATCGGTGTCAGGTCGGCAATCCGGTCGCAAGAAGGATCGTATGCCACTTGCAGCCAAGGTGCTCTCTTCGGCACTCAGCGTAGCTTTGCTCATTGGAGGAACAGCTGGCGTTACGGGAGCGGAAGCTTCCAACGGTAATGGGGCGACGGAGGCCAGCCTGCAATCACATAAAGGGGGCAGTCACGTGAAAGAGATTCAACTGGAATATCTGGATCGGGGTCTGGTGGCTGCTTCGACCTCTGAAGGTGTTTTTCTCAGTTGGAGATTGCTTGGTGACGAGGCCACAGGGTATAACGACAAAGGGCTGACAGGTACGGACTTTAACGTCTATCGTGATGGCAAAAAGATTGCTACTGTCACCGACAGCACCAACTATGTAGATGCCGCGGGTAAATCGTCTTCCCGTTATGAAGTGGCAGCGGTGAACAAGAAGGGCAAGGAGAGCAAACGCAGTGCATCCGTCAAACCTTGGGCGAACGGCTATGTGGATACTCCACTGCAAAAACCCGCCGATGGCGTGACGCCTGCCGGAGAAGCTTATACGTATTCCGCCAATGACATGAGCGTGGGGGATGTGGACGGGGATGGCCAGTATGAGTTTTTCGTCAAATGGGACCCTTCCAACGCCAAGGACGTATCGCAAAAAGGATACACGGGTAAAACCTATATCGACGCTTACACCCTGGACGGTCAGTTGTTGTACCGGATCGATCTTGGGGTCAATATCCGTGCAGGTGCTCATTATACACAGATGCTCGTTTACGATTTTGACGGGGATGGCAAGGCTGAGATGATGTTTAAGACCGCTCCGGGCACGAAGATTATCAAATATAACAAAAAAGGAAAAGTAACATCCGAGAAGTACATCACGCTTCCGAAGCAGGATCGCAAGGCAGGGTACTCGAACGAAGATGATTATCGCTTGAGTGCGGATGGGTACTACGATCACGTGGTGGATATGTTCAAAAACTGGCATAAACACGATGAGGTTGTGAAGGGGAACTGGCCTGCGACATTGGAAGAGGCTTTTGGAATCGAGAAAAAATATAATTACCCATTATCTCAGCAGGATGCCGAGAGCTTGGCCGACTACTTCATTGATGTATATGCGGTAGAACGCAGTAATCGAAATGAGCTGCGCAAGTTCGAAGGTTTTATCGTGGATGGACCGGAGTATGTTACGGTATTTGAAGGCAAATCGGGCAAAGAGCTGGAGACCATTCCATATGAACCCGAGCGTCATGATGATGGTCTGATGTGGGGCGATTATGCCATGGCACGGATTGAACCGGGGAATCGGGTGGACCGTTTCCTGGCAGGCGTGGCATATCTGGATGGTAAGAAACCATCTGCAATCTTTGCACGCGGATATTATACACGTTCAACGATGGTTGCCTACAATTGGGATGGCAAGAAACTAAAAAAGGAATGGAAAGTGGACAGCGGTTGGACACCGATGAAGAACCCATTCAATGACGGACCGCACGGCGTGGATGGTACAGATCCGCAGTATGGCTCCATCACAACTCAGGGAGCTCACTATTTCAGTGTGGCGGATGTGGATGGAGACGGCAAACAGGAGATTATCTATGGCTCCGCTACGATTGATCATGACGGCAGCGTGCTATACAGCTCAACAGACCTGATGCCTGCCGAGAGTGCTGCACCGGGAACCATTGCCCGTCTGGGTCATGGCGACGCACTTCATGTGGCAGATATCGATCCGGATCGTCCGGGACTTGAGATTTTCATGGTTCACGAGGGTGGTCCGTGGGCGCCATACGGCTATTCCCTGCGAGATGCGAAGACCGGAGAAGTGATCTATGGCGGGTACACGGGGAAAGATACCGGACGCGGCATGGTGGGTGATGTGGATCCGACTCGCCGTGGGCTGGAGACATGGGCTGTAGGATTATGGACAGCTACGGGTGAGAAAGTCAGTGATCAGGCGCCAGGCACAAATATGAATATCCGCTGGGCTGGTGATATGACGACACAGATCGTTGATGGTGCGATTGATGTTACACCAACCATCAAAGACTGGAATCGTGGCACGTTGCTGACGGCAACAGGCACATTGACCAACAATCACACCAAAGGTACACCTTCTCTCGTGGCTGATATCTTCGGGGATTGGCGGGAAGAGATGTTGGTGAGAACCACCGACAGTTCAGCGATTCGTATCTATCTGAGTACCGAGAAGACAGACCGCAAGCTGTACACGCTGATGCATGATGCGATGTATCGTGTGGGCATTGCCGGACAGAACAGTGGATACAACCAGCCTTCCTATCCGTCCTTCTACATGGCATCGGATATAGACTGGTCCAAAGTAACGCTGCCTAAGTTCTACACGCCAGGTAAGGGCGGAAAGTAAGCAGGCCGGATGAGCGATAGCTAGCAATAGCAACATCACATGTGTTCATGATCAGGCTGTAACCGTGACGCAGCGTCGTTAGTTTTAAGCGTTGGCATCGAAGCTTGGAAGCTCTGGAATTCCCATGTGTCTCGTCACATGGAGGTTTCAGAGCTTTTTTACATTTGGATCTGCGAAACAGACCTTGGCGAGTTCCCAGCCACCCATGTTACGTCATTCTTTTACATCGTTGGAGTCTAAATGCTCGGTAGTATTTATCAAATTAAATAATACAATGAGGCTTTTAACGAAGACAGTTTATATCCACCCGACAGAATTGTTACAATGGAGAAAAGTGAGGATCGATCGTTGCAGGAATGGAGGTATGGATATGAGCATCACGAAGCACTGGACAGGAAGCCTGTATCAGGATGCATTGCGAACTGAGGACTGCGGGCCGCGTTTCTACGCGTACTATTACAAACAGTGGGACAACTATCGTATGTCTTATCACCATCATGATTCCACAGAGATCATGTATATTATTTCGGGAATGTGCCGGGTGGATGTGCAGATGCCGGATGGGAGTTCGGAGCAGGCCGTTTTGAAAAAAGGGCAGTTCATTATGCTCGACGCAGGTGTCCCGCACCGTTTGCTGGTGGAAGATGGTGTCCCTTGCCGGATGCTCAATGTGGAGTTTGGTTTCTCCACCTCGTCTCCCGGACAGCTATCCATCCGCCAGCTTGCGCTGGAAGAGGAAGAAGTCCAAGCTTTACTCACTAATGCTTCGCCATATCTGGTATTGCCTGATCCGGAAGAGGTGTACCACATTATGAAAAGTCTGGTGTTGGAACTCGATCAACGCGGTCTGCTGGATCAAGGAAGATCAACCGTGCCGATGAAGATCATTCCGCCAGAGGAAAGGTTGCATCACCGCGAAGCCCGGAATCTAACGTCCCCGGAACAGGGCATGCTGGTGCGTACATTGTTCATCCAGTTGCTGGTTCGTATTGCGCGTCTGCGCGGAGAAATGAGTCGTAGTGCGACAGATCAGGCGGAGTTGTATGTCAAACGAACCATTGAATTCATGCATCACAATATGGATCGCAACATTCAGATGAAGGATATCGCGGCAGCCGTCAATCTGCATCCAGGCTATTTACATCGCATTTTTCGTCAGCACACGCAGCGCACACCTACCGACTACCTGACGATGCTTCGAATGGAGAAGGCCAAGATGCTGCTTCAGCAGACCAATATCCCGATTTCAGAGATTTCCGACTATGTCGGGGTAGGCAGTCGTCAGTATTTTCATATGTTGTTCAAAAAATATACAGGTCGTACACCGGTTGAATTTCGCTCCTCTATGGAACGACATGTCAGTCAGTACCCGCCGGATGAATGAGCCGATTGCAGTTATTTTGAATACAAATGGATTATTGGATCTAACGCATAAAAGTTAGGATTTTTGACAACAAGATCTTGAACAGGTCATGATTTTGATAACGCTTCCCTATTTGTGGTTGGTACAATGATTTCATGAAGAGAGTCATTAACCGAAGCGAAAGATTCGGATTTAGGGGAGGACATAGGCATGTCGTTTAAAGTGGCGTTTATCGGGGCAGGAAGTATCGGATTTACACGGGGATTGTTAAGGGATTTGCTCACGGTACCGGAGTTTAACAACATCGAGATTGCGTTCTGCGACATTAGCCAGCACAATCTGGACATGGTGACTGAGCTGTGTCAGCGGGATATCCGTGAGAATGGATTGAATATTCAGATTCAGCCGACAACGGATCGGAAAGAAGCGTTGAAAGGTGCGAAGTATGTACTGTGTACGATTCGTGTAGGGGGACTGGAAGCATTTGCAACCGATGTGGATATTCCACTGAAATATGGGGTAGACCAATGTGTCGGCGACACGTTGTGTGCAGGTGGCATTATGTATGGACAACGCGGAATCACTGAGATGTTGGATATCTGTAAAGATATTCGTGAACATAGCGCACCTGACGTGCTGCTCTTGAACTATTCCAATCCGATGGCGATGCTCACATGGGCCTGCAATAAGTATGGCGGTGTGCGGACGATCGGACTGTGTCATGGCGTACAGCATGGTCATCATCAGATTGCGGAAGCTTTTGGCTTGAAAAAGAGTGAAGTGGATATTGTCTGTGCCGGCATCAACCATCAGACCTGGTATATCCAGGCATCTCATGAAGGTAAAGACCTTACAGGTGATCTGCTCGAAGCCTTCGAGAAACATCCCGAGTACAGCCGCACTGAGAAAGTGCGGATCGATATGCTGCGCCGCTTCGGGTATTACAGCACGGAATCAAATGGTCATCTGAGTGAATATGTGCCGTGGTACCGCAAACGTCCTGAAGAGATTAACGAATGGATCGATCTGGGCAATTGGATTAACGGAGAGACAGGTGGGTATCTGCGGGTATGTACCGAGGGGCGCAACTGGTTTGAAACTGATTTTCCTAACTGGATGAAGGATGAACCGATGCAATTCATTCCGGAAAAACGGGGCGAGGAGCACGGTTCGTACATTATTGAAGGGCTGGAGACGGGACGTGTCTATCGTGGACATTTCAATACCGTTAATAATGGAGTAATCTCGAACCTTCCGGACGATGCGATTATTGAGGCACCGGGATATGTGGATCGCAACGGCATCTCTATGCCACATGTAGGCGATCTGCCCCTTGGCCCGGCTGCGGTATGTAATGTGAGTATTTCCGTGCAACGTCTTGCGGTTGAAGCAGCGGTCAACGGAGATGATAAATTACTTCGTCAGGCGTTCATGATGGACCCGCTCGTGGGTGCCGTATGTAATCCAAAAGAGATCTGGCAGATGGTCGACGAGATGCTGGTTGCACAGGCCCAGTGGTTGCCGCAGTACGAAGATGCGATTGCTGCCGCAGAAGAGAGACTTGCTGCTGGCGACCTGATTCCAACAAAGGAATATGAAGGAGCGGCAAGACTCAAAGTGAAAACCGTTGAAGAGATGCAGCAGGATCGCGATGCTGCCAACAAAAACGCGGGGGAATCGGATAAAGGGAAAGATCGCGAGAAAGTGCGGCAATAGTTGGAGGCAGGATGTACAACAACGAAATATAAACGGAATATGAAAATTAAGAAAAACGAATAAGAAATATAAAGAGTAAACGGGGCCCTCTCCAGTATTGGAGGGGCCCTTGTTTGGTTCTATTTTTACTCAACGACACGAACCACAAACGTAAAAGAAGTATCTCCCAGGCTGATCTGTGAATCTTGAGGTGAAGACCAGCGGACAAATGCTCCGTAATAATGTGTCCCTGGTTCCTTGGGAAGTTGGAAGGTCCCATCCGTAGAAGTAATGGATTGATTGCGGTTGTCCACATATTCAGAAATACTTATCTCATCAGGGAGGATATCTATACCCATGTCTATGGACAAATCCTCACCGACAAGAACTTGGACTGGACTGTTGCCTTCAAAATTTAGGCTAGCGTAATCAGCGCAGGTGCCTCCCCAGCAATAACTGCCCTGTATAGCAGGAATAGAGATGCCGCTTTCGCTCTGAATAGTTGGCGTAGGCAGTTTCTGAGGTAAGTGGGGCTCCGGTTGCTGAATCTGTTTTGATCCCATTTTGATTTCCTTTGTACTATTACTTGGAGTAGGATTACAGCCGGATAATATCAGTGAAGTTGTAAAGAGTACCAGCGAAGTAAATGTTTTCATAGTATTGAAGAATTTTATTTTACCCACCTCCCTAATATATTCCAGACGAGAAGCAAGAGAGGAATGTTGCTAATCAATGAGTGGGTACGGAGTTGAAGGAGCTACAGGAACTAAATTGGGATTTTCAATATGTGAGAAGCTGGTGGAACCGGCACCAGTGAAAGAGGCTTTTTCACAGATTGTTGACAATTAAACTGTAAGAAATAGAAGGAAATAGGCAAGAGACTCGACTCTTCTCCCATGCTATGTTATTATAAATCTCTGATAACGTGGTAACGAACTAAAGCGTTTGGGTTTTGGTTATAGACATGGAGGGGTTCGAGAGATGAGAAAAAAAGCGATTCTACTATTATTCATTAGTATATGTGTATTGATTGTGGCGGGTTGTTCCAGTTCCGCAAGCAAAGACGATAACACGATTGTTGTAGGAATTGATGACAAGTTTGCTCCAATGGGCTTCCGCGACGAGCAGAATGAAATTGTTGGTTTTGATATTGATTACGCAAGAGCTGCAGCGGAGAAAATGGGTAAAGAAATCACATTCCAGCCAATCGACTGGTCTTCCAAAGAGTCAGAGCTGAACAGTGGCCGTATCGACATGATCTGGAACGGGTACACCATTACGGATGAGCGTAAAGAGAAAGTACTCTTCACGAAGCCGTATCTGGAAAACAGTCAGGTAGCTATTACCTTGGCAGACTCGCCAATCACAAAGCTGGATGAACTTGATGGTAAAAATGTGGGATTGCAGGCGCTGTCCTCCGCGGCAGATGCATTGGCAGCAAGTCCGCTGAAGGATAAAGTCAAAGCTTCTGAATTTAAGGATAACGTGCTTGCACTGACGGATCTGAAGACAAAACGTCTGGATGCGGTCATCATTGATGAAGTGGTAGCGAGATACTACATGTCCAAAGAAGAGGGAACATTCAAACTGATGGATGAATCTCTTGCACCGGAACAATATGGCATTGGTATCAAAAAAGGCAATGAAGAGCTTCTGAATCAGCTGCAAAAAGCGCTGGATGAGTTGAATGCAGACGGAACAGCGGCTAAAATCTCCACTCAATGGTTGGGTGAAGATAAGGTTCTGAAATAGGCAGGTTATACACCTGATATATAGTTAGAAACAAAACAGACCCCGTATTCCATGCTGGAGCGATTTATGCCCCAGAGGAATGCGGGGTTAACAGATTAGAGGAGACAAAACAATGAGTTGGGATTATCTATCGACCATTTTAAAACCGATGTTAGAGGGTGCGCAGACCACCATTTTCATGTTCTTGCTGGCGATCGTGTTATCCGTACCGCTTGGATTTGCGGTCACGCTTGCGATGAGAAGCCAAATTAAACCACTGGCATGGATTGCCCATACGTATGTATATGTGATGCGAGGAACACCGCTACTGCTCCAAATTCTATTCTTCTGCTTCGGTTTACCATTGCTTCCGGTGATTGGAGAGTATCTGGTGTTTGATCGTTTTGTTGCGGCAGGGATTGCGTTCATCCTGAACTATGCGGCTTACTTTGCGGAAATCTTCAGGGGCGGACTGCTTTCCATTGATAAAGGGCAACATGAAGCGGCGAAAGTTCTGGGATTAACGAAGTGGCAGACAATGACCAAAGTTATCATCCCTCAGATGATTCGTGTAGTATTGCCCGCAACGGCCAATGAGTCCATTACGCTCATCAAGGATACGGCACTGCTCTATGCTGTTGCTGTACCAGAGCTGTTGTATTATGCACAAGCGGCGGTAAATCGCGACTTGCAGCTGATCCCTTTCTTCGTGGCAGCGGTTATGTATCTGCTCATGACACTCGTACTCACGGTGCTGTTCAAGGCACTGGAGAAGCGGTTTTCATTTGAATAAATTAAATCTGATCAATCAAAGGACTGTCTGCACATGACACATATAATAGAAGTAAATCAATTGAGAAAATCATTCGGCACACTTGATGTGCTGAAACAGGTATCTTTCAACGTGGAACCAGGCGAAGTAATTGCCGTCATCGGGCCTTCGGGTTCGGGGAAAAGTACGATGCTGCGCAGCCTGATTCATCTGGAGGATATTTCGGGTGGAACGATTCGCATTCAGGATCAGACGTTGGTTGATAATGGCCGTTACGCGGGTGCCGCAGATATTCGCAAGATGACGGATCGTATGGGTATGGTGTTCCAGCATTTCAACTTGTTCCCGCACCTGACTGTACAAGATAATCTGGAACTTGCACCGAAGACTTTGAAAAAAGAAAGCTCAAACGTCATTCGATACCGTAGCCTGGAATTACTCGGCAAAGTAGGGCTGTCGGACAAGGCTGATGTCTATCCAGCCAATCTGTCCGGTGGACAGAAACAGCGTGTTGCCATCGCTCGCGCACTGATGATGCAGCCGGACATTCTCCTGTTCGATGAGCCGACGTCGGCACTCGATCCGGAGCTGACCGGGGAAGTGCTACGCGTAATCAAACAGCTGGCACAGGAAAACATGACGATGATGATTGTTACGCATGAGATGGGCTTCGCCCGTGACGTTGCAGATCGTGTATTCTTCATGGATAACGGGGAGATCGCAGAGGCGGGGCCGCCAGAACAGATCTTCGGCAATCCGAGGCTCGCACGTACCCGGACGTTTTTGCAGCGGGTGGAAGTGGAAGGATAGAAGAAACTTCAAATCTAAGAAATGTCGATAGAACGCAATCCTATGAGTAATAAGGGATTGCGTTCTTTTTTTTGAAAATAATAGCTTATGTCCAAAGGTATATGTTCCAGAAAATCAGTACAAGGGTCAACAAAATATAAGTTGCTACATTCCAATGGGTTCGAATTCTAAATGTTGTATAACTCATGATTCCAAACAAAACGATGCTAAAACATAAAACAGCTACATTATTTTGATAAAAAGCAATAAGTACAAGCATCAAAATCATAAGTATATTTATGACTTTATCGATTTTCATCGTAGTGATCCCCCAAAGATATTCAGAAAAGTATTACAACTATAATAATATCTATATGTTAGAGGTATTCTTGATTTATATCATCACACGGATAAATGGTTCTTAAATTCAAATCCTTGAAGTACAATCTATAGGCTTATAGATCTAGATATGTGACCGGGATGATGGGGATAAAATAAATCTAAAAGTAAATTGTAATTAACATAATATGGGCATTGCTTTTCCTATTAATCGATTATAATGAACATACTTAAATAACAGGGAGGATTTACCTTGGAACATCGCGAAAATGATGTGGATCGTTATTATAATGACACATTGCCACCACCGCCTTATGTAGTACCAAAGACCAATAGTAAGTCGATTGTATCACTAGTTTTGGGGATTCTGTCCGTCACGATTCCTTACGTGGGTATTGTAATCGGCATCGTCGCGATTATATTTGCATCTTTAGCCTTCAAAGAGATCAGAGTTCGCATGGAGCAAGGCAGAGGATTAGCCATTGCTGGACTTGTTTGTGGAATCATCGGTACAGCGATGTATGTATTACTTATTTTGCTCGTACTACTGTTTAGTTTCGCTATCTCAAGTTCTGAAATTTACTCTACATACTAGAAATATGAAGTTAGCAAACTTAGATTGTAGCTAAAACTAAAAAAAGCGAAGGCGTACCTTAGCTCACACCTCTTGTTATCTAGAAGAGGGTGGGGCTTAGGTACATGCCTTTGCTTTTTATTTTACTTTTTACAGGTGAAGTGCGGCTTCACTGCTGACGGTTGCGTTCTCCATGGTGCGATGCCTCATGAAATACGTTAAGGATCCTCCAAGCCCAATCACGGCGAATATGCACAGAATACCAATCTGATCCCAAGCCACACCGAACTGTCCACTTGAGATAACTGCTTTATAACCTGTTACCGAATAGGTCATAGGCAGCCATGGGTTGAATACTTTCAGCCAATTGGGAATCAGTTCGAGCGGGAAGGTGCCAGCGCTGGTGGTGAGCTGGAAGATCAGCATCAGAATTGCAAGGAAACGACCCGGATTCTCCAGCCAAGTCACCAGTGCCTGAATGATGTACATGAAGCTTAGACTGGTAACAAAGCTGAACAAGAGGAACAACGGAACGCTCTGAACATCCAGACCCAAGCCGTATAAGACCAGCCATGAAGCAAGCAGGGACTGCACTGCACTCATGAGTGTGAAAGCTAGCGTTTTACTCACAAAACGATTCCAGCCACTTGCATCGCTAACCGTGCTGCCGCGTGTTGGCACAACCAATGTCGCAATCAATGCCCCGACAAACAGCCCGAGTGACAGGAAGTATGGCGAGAATCCTGTACCATAGTTAGGTACCTCATTATATTTATGCTCATCGACCTGAACAGGCTCTGCATACATGGTTACCAGCTCATCGGTCTTCTTCACACTCCCCGTCTGCTCAGCCGCTTCATTCAGCTTGGTGGCAAGTTCGCCAGAGCCGTCCGTTAGCTTAAGCGTACCTTCTTTTAACTGACCGGCGCCGTCATCGAGCTTATGTGAGCCATCTGCAAGGGTTGAGATTCCGTCTGTAAGCTGGCTTACACCCGCAACCAATTTACCTGCACCAGCATTCAATTGACCTGAACCATCCACAAGTTTGGCTCCGCCAGCGGCTGCTTCGGATAATTTGGAATTGAACTGTTTCAGCCCCGTTGCAAGCTTTTCTTGTCCGGTGGACAACTGCGTAGCACCTTGTACCAGTTGTTGTTCGCCCTGCACCAACTGGCTGCTGCCTTGATGCAGTTGTTGCTGTGCAGCATACAGGTTTTGGCTGCCTGCGACCAACTGCTGTCCGCCTTGATAGATCTGCTCGCTGCCAACGGCTACCACCTGACTGGCTGCCAGGAGTTGCTGCACAGCAGGACTTGCGGCAAGCTCGGGACTCGCTTCGGCCAATTGAGCAAGACCTTGTGCAACGGCCTTAGCACCCTCGCTAACTTTTCCACTGCCCTCAACAGAACTTTGCAGCCCAGCAGTCAGTTTTGCACTGCCTTCCTCGGAAGCCGCCAGTCCTGCATCCAGCTTGGCTGCGCCTTCCTGAGCGGATTGAAGGCCAGCCTGTAGCTGTTTGCCGCCTGTTTTAGCCTGGGTTGCTCCATCACTTAGCTTCGTGCCTGCTGCTGCCAATTGGGACAGCCCACTGGACAGGGCGCTTGCGCCAGTATGAAGATCACCTGTGCCTTGGGCGAGAGTGGACGTACCTTCTTTTAACGAAACTACGCCCGTTCGGAGTTTGTCGGTGCCATCCGCCAGTTTAGACAGGTTCTCCTTTAATGTAGCAGCACCCTCATCCAGCGTGATCACACCATCATGAATCTGACCTGCGCCATCCCCGGCATCTGCCAAACCGCCAGAGATTTTTTCGACCTGATCCAATAACGTTTCGGTATACGATTCTGTGACTTTGGCAGCGACTTTGGAGCGAATCTGTTTGACCGCTGTGCCGCCAATCTGACCCGCGAGGAAGTTGTACCCTTCATTGGGTTTGTAGATCAGGTCGGCCGGCTCGGGATGCTCATCCATCAGGGTTGTTGCTTTAGCGGAAAAGTCCTCCGGAATCAAAATCGTCATATAATACGTGTTGGCTTGCATACCTTGTTCTGCTTGTTCACGAGTCACGAATTGCCAGTCGAAATCATCACTTTTTTTCAATTCATCGACCAGATTCTGACCGACCTCCAGTGATTTGTCATTGTAGACTGCGCCCTGATCCGTGTTGACTACGGCGACAGGTAACTCATTCATTTTGCCATAGGGGTCCCAGAATGCGTTCAGGAACAGGCCACTATACAGCACCGGAATGAACAGTACAACGAGAATTGGAATAAATACTTTTGGTTTCTTGAAGGCGGACTTCAGATCCTGCCCAAATACGTGGAATGATTTCATCATGTTCTCTCCCTATCCTTACGCTAATCCGTTTGTTCTATCTCTATTATGTGTTGAATCTAGTGGCATGCCTTTCTCTATGTGGGGGATAAGCCATTCTTCAGAAAGAGGCCCACAAAATCCTTGATCTGATCCTTGTGCAACGTAGGATGCGCTTTGTTCCAATCCGAGGTTAAGGTGACATACAACTTCAGCAGGACAAAAGAAACCAGCTTGGGATCATCTCTGCGAATCTGCTCTAACTCCATGGCACGGCTCACCTGACGCTCCAGGTATTCGAGAATGGCTGTCTCCACTTTTTGCAAACCTTCCTTGGCCTGCGGTGTACCGAAATCGTTAACCTCCTGAAAGAGCTTGATCAACAGCTCATGTTCCTCCCGGTACTCCAACAAAGAATCCATACTCATATGCACGTTATCCAGAAAGGAGTTTTCTTCCTTCACCGTCTGCTCTGTAATCTGTCTCATATCCGCAATGATCGAGCGCAGAATCTCGCTGAACAGTTCTTCTTTATTTTCGAAAAAAGTATAGATCGTTCCCTTGCCCACATTGGCAAGTCTCGCAACCTGCTCCATCGTTGTGGCCTTATAGCCAAACAAGGCAAATGATTTCTCGGCAGAGTCCATCACCTGTTGCCTTCGATCTATCGTTTTCATCGCATATACACCTCCTTGTAGATTGAAAGGATAATAGTAAGGTAAATCCTTTATTGACCGATTTACTATTACGGTCAGTTGGTCGTTGATAACTGTAGCACTTGAACAGGGAAGGTGGATGTGATCTTTGTCATGGTATGGATGGGGGACGGACAGCGGATCAAGAGGGCAGGGGATTATTTCTCAAAATAAATTGTTGAAAATAAAAGGCATGTGTGATAACCATATTATTGGTCATCACACATGCCTTTGTGGACATAGCAGATATGTTAGATATCTTGTTATCTTTAATGTTCACGGCTCAAATATCAAATAGGATGGATTAATCGTGTATTCCTCCACCTGTGTTAGTAGCCCAGACAGGATACCATCCTTTAGCTATATTCTTTGTATTATACAAAACTAGATTTCCATCATTTTGCATGATTAGCAAGTCGCCCACAAGATTTTCAGGTACATTTCCCGGGCCATACCACGCATTGGCCCACGCCTGATTGTCGGATGTCCAGTAGGGAGTATTGCTATAGTCCGTCAATTTCAGTCTTCCGTTATACTGATCTATTATTAGCATGTTTATTCTTAGATCTTTGACGTTGGTATTCCATAACAGAGTTTTATTGCGCACATTTCTTAACTCAAGAACTCCAAAGCCATTTAGTCCCATTATATATGTATTGTTGTTTGAGACTAACCGCCCTGCAGTGTGCATGGTGTCAGAAACGGTAAGTCTTTCTTGAAAAGCAAATGTTGTTGAGGAAAAAGGGAGAAGTAGTAGGAACATAGCTAAACTAAGCAAAAATGTCTTTTTCATGATATCCTCTTTTCTGGTTTTATTTGCTAAATGTAGAGTAACTATATCATAGTAAAGTTTTAAAATATATCATTATTTCCATAAATAAAAATAAATTGAATTTATAGAGAATGAAACTTTCAACTCTTGCCCTGCGTCCAAAATCTAAGAGACAAATTCTAAATAAGAATGAGAGGAGGTCTACCTTGAAATATTTCTCCTACCTCCTGATGATGTGTCTTGTCCTAATGGGTTGTTCCGACGCCTCATTGGATAGCAACGATACAGCAGACCGGATTCAAAGAGAGGGACAGACGATGACGGCAACCAGACTATTGGGTGATTATGAATTCCGATTAATCGTCCAACAATCTGGTGATCAAGACTTCATTTTTCAACCGGGAATAAGGTATAGAGGACAAGATGCCAACCACGAGATTTTCCATTCGAAACAGCTTTTTGATATCGATCTTGAAATGGATGAAAAGACGATTCTCCCGCCTAGGTCGGGCACCAGTGAAGAATTGGCAACTAAATTAACGAAAGATAACTGGTATTCGGAAGAAGTTGAAATAACTCTCACACCAGAACAGGTTCAACAACTATCGAATGGTGAGGGCAATGTTGTACTAAATGCTGGTTTTCGATCCGAACAATCCGGCTACAATGAGAAGAAAAAGATCATTATAAATGCAGAAGAAATACTGTCTGTTAAATGATACCGGGAAGTATAGAACTAGAACCTACCCACCTACCCTGGTAACAACAAAAAACCAAGGTTTTGAGTGTAGTCACTCATGAGCCTTGGTTTTTTACTGTGTCGTATTCTTGTTATCTGTATCCTATTAATTCTATTCTGCGCGTACTTTAAAGAATGAGATCAGTTCTTGCAGTTGCTCGGATACAACCGAGAGCTCATCGGAGGCACTCACAATGGCTGCCATGGAGGCTTCCTGCTCATCAATTGACTGCTCAATTTGTTTACTGCTGCTTGCTGCCTTACTGACATTGGCAGACAGTTCATCGGCCGTGGCAGACATTTCCTGTGTGCTTGCCGAGATTTCTTCAGTAGAACTGGAGATATCCTGAATCTGGTTTGCAACTTTATTCGTAGCAGTCAGAATATTTTCGAAAAATACGCCAGTCTCTTGGGTAACTTCCAAGCCTTTGGTGACTTCCTTGGAACCCAACTGCATCGCCTCGGAAGACTGCATGATATCCCGCTGAATTTCTTCAATTAACTGTCGAATTTGCTTCGCTGATTCCTGCGATTGTTCTGCCAGGTTACGCACCTCGCCTGCAACCACGGCAAAACCTCTTCCTTCTTCACCCGCGCGGGCTGCCTCGATTGAAGCGTTAAGTGCAAGCAAGTTGGTTTGTCCAGCAATCTCCGTAATCACGTTAACAATGTTGCTAATCTGGTTCGAGTTATTCTCCAAAGACTGAATCGAGTTTGACGTATTTTGCACCGCACCCGAGATCAGGCGCATCTGCTCAATGACTTGTTGCATCACCACATTACCTGTGCTGGAGCGCTGCTCCATGCTGAGTGCTTCATCTGCCACATCGGCTGAGCTGCTGGCGATCGTCTGCACTACCGTTGACATCTCTGTCATGGCGCGTGCGTTCTCCACAGTGGCTTTGTCTTGTGATACCAGTCCAGTAGATATTTCTCGAATATTGGTGCTGATGGATTGAATGTTCACATTATTTTTCTCGGAAATGCCCAGTAGTTGTTTGGAAGATTCCGAGAGGTGATGTGAAGCATTCTGTACTTTATAGATGGTTGTATTGAAGCGATGGATCATCGCATTAAACTTCTCGTTGATGATACCCAGATCATCTCGCCCGGTATCGATGGTTACGTCCAGATTACCCGTGCTGACTTCTTCGATACCTTTCATCAGATTGCGGATCGGAAGCAACGTTCTTTTCAGCAAAATAAATTGCAACACCATGAACAGGATCAGGAAACCGACCAGGAACATCAAACCGTACGTAAGCAGTTTGTTCAGACCTTTTGGAACGGCACTTGCATCTACATCGAAGTAAAGAGCAGCGTACATGGAGCCATCTGCGTTATTAATCGGATAGATCAGAGTGGTCCAGGTTCCGTACTCATCCGTGTAGAAATCACTGAAGGCAGGCTTTCCGTCCTTTTTCATCTGTTCCAGCACTACGACGTTATTCTGAGGCAACGGGTACATGGCACCTGCGGGCAGGTTACCTTCCTCGAATGGTTCCAACAGGTTCGTTGGAATCGCGATGATGGACGTTCCGTTTCCTTGCTCAAGTTCCGAACCAAAAATGTACGCTTGCGCGATGTTTGGATAGAATTCATGGATGGAATCGAGATAAGCTTTCATTTCCAGCTGTACAGGACCGGAGTAGCTTTTTTCCTTAGCCGCTTCTGCCACCTTGGCAGTGTCGAGATCATCGTACCATTTCTGGGTGATGACGGTAGCCTGGTCGTGCAACTGTTCAACCAAGATATTTTTTTGCAATTGATACGCGGCAGTAATCAGGATTACACCGATCAACATGATGCTGCCGAATGAAATCACCAAATTTTTGATGAAGAAAGGCATGGTACTCCAGCGAAGCTTATTAAACAAGATGGTTCACTCCTTCTACGATTGTGACGAAGGACTTATCCTGGGGGTTGTACACGCTATGTAATTGTTGACTTAAAAACTGTGAAATCGTCCCTAAATAACCTATCTGATCAAATTCTCTTTTGTTTCTAAAAGCTTTTCGTAATGAGTTTTGCTATTCACGTATATGAACTCCAGGTAAGTTCTACTCTTCAGATATATCGTTATATAGGCATATTAATGTTAGATATTTGCAACAAAATAGGACTTATGAACCGGTTCCAAGGTTATAATTGCGCTTTTTTTCATTATGTTTCTTGTATATCCATGAAAATTTCATAGTGATACATACTATTTATTTTTGTGGTTTATCGCGTTTAAGATTCATTAAAGGTTCATCTCCTAACATGTTTACATAAGCCACAGTTGCTTAACAGAAACCAAGAAGGAGGATTCATTATTTGAATATTTTATTACGAAAAGCTGCAGTAACGGCATTATCCGTGACCATGGTAACGTCATCTTTTGGGCTGATCGGAAGTCCGAATGCAGCATATGCTGCAGAAAGTACAGCGACAACCACGAGTGCAGGCGTGACGCAAGCTTATGAATCGTTGTTCCAGACGGATAACGTCATTGATGTGAATGTAACGATTGATGATGCAGACTGGAAGAGCATGCTCGAAAGTCCGCTCGATAAGGATTATAAGAATGTTAGTGTGGAAGTGGATGGCAACAAGCTGGACAACGTCGGTTTCTCCACCAAGGGCAATCTGACCCTGAAAGCTGTAGCCTCAATGGAAGATTCGGACCGTTACAGCTTCAGACTGAAGTTTGATAAATACGACAAAACACAAACCCTGCTTGGACTGGATAAAATGGTACTAAACAATAACTACGCCGATCCGTCGTACATGCGTGAAGTTCTTCACTATGAAGCACTGCGCAGCATTGGCATGGATGTACCAATGACGAACTATGTTAATTTGTATGTTAACGGCGAGCTGGTGGGTTTCTATACTGGCGTTGAAGCAGTAGATGATAGCTATCTGGAGCGCAACTACGGTGAGGATTACGAAGAAGGCGTGCTCTATGATACGGATGAGAAGAGTTATCTTCAATATGAAGAGGGCAGTGACTACAGTACAATCACCAAAGACTTGGGTACAGATAAGGATAAAGCCAAACTCAAAACCTTCATCCAAACGTTGAACGAGATGCCAGAAGGTGAAAAAGGCGATATTGAAAGTGTACTGGACGTAGATTCAGCGCTTCAATATATTGCAGGCAACATGGTTTTTGGCAACTATGACAGTTATAACGGCGACAAAGGACACAACTACATGCTCTACAGTGATGCCGCTGGCAAGTTCACCGTTGTTCCTTGGGACTTTAACATGTCCTTCAACGGGTACTCGGGTGGAGGTGGACGTGGCACAACAACCGGATCAACCACGACCAACACCAACGCAACAAACGTATCTGTGGACGAGCCCGTACTGGGCATTAACATGGAAAATGTACCGATGATTAATAACCTGCTTGCTGTGCCGGAGTATAAGGAAAAATATTTAAGCTACGTCAATGAACTGACAGACTATATGGAAGGCATTCAGGATCGTATTACTGGCCTTGCCGATGAGATTCGTCCTTATGTGGAAGCAGATCCAACGAAGTTTTATACGACAGAACAGTTTGAATCCAACATCGCTTATTCTGCAAATGCAGACGCGGCAGGTGGTATGGGCGGTACACCACCAGAAGGATTTGAGGGAATGACACGACCTGAAGGCATGGAAGGTATGACGCCGCCGGAAGGTTTCGAAGGAATGACACCTCCAGATGGAACAACATCTCCAACTCAGCCGGGTGCTGCAACTGGAAATGGTGTAACAGATCCAACAACGAATACAGGAAATACTCAGACACGCCCTGGTGGTAACTTTGGCGGTGGGGGCGGAGGTATGGGCTCCATGGCAGCCGGGTCACTGACGACATTTGCACTGAACCGTCTTGCGAATCTGCAAGAGCAACTTGGACGTGAAGTAACGCCTTTGCCTGAGACTTCGGAAGAGACAGGTTCGAACACCTCATCCGGAACAACTGACAAAACCATTACCGTAACACTCGATGGTAAATCGATCACATTCCCGGATCAGGACCCGCTGCAGCAAAGTGGCCGAGTGATGGTGCCTGTGAACGCAATCCTCGAAGCAATGGGTGCAGAAGTGACTTGGGACAAAACGGCGAAGACGGTAACAGCTGTTCTGAATGATCAGACCCTTGTACTCAAGATCGGGAGCAGCGCCGTAACCGTAAATGGAGAGACACTCGAAATCGATGCACCAGCGATCATTCAAAACAGTCGCACACTCGTGCCTGTACGCTTCATCTCAGAAGGACTGGGACTTACCGTGGACTGGGATCAAACCGCTGCACAAGTAAGCCTTACATCCAAATAATGAATCATTATTGTAAAGAATATTGTTGTAGTCTTTGATCTTAAAAATGAGTCACATTTTCTTCCGTACAACAGGAGAAGATGTGACTCTTTATTTGATTGCATTAATATTCTAGTACATATTGTTATCTGAACTTTGAGCGTTTTTCTGCATTTTTCCACTCTACTAAGTTCCATTCCTCAGGGTATTCTTACACATTTACGGAGAATACGTAAAAGATTAGATTTCAGCAGGCTATTTTTGTGATAAAAGTCACTGAAACATTATAAATATTGTGAACACTCCTACCGATAAGACTATAGTGATATTCGAAACAGAATCGAAATTGGCTTGAATATCCCCACAATTACATAGGGAAAAGGGTGGCTCACACACATGCGAAGCATGAGCATCGGTACCAAAATTAGTTTGATCGTTATCAGTATATTTATCGTCTTCTCCTCAGCCGTGGCGGTAAGTGTAATCATGGAGATGAGACAGGGGATTACGACATTTGCTACAGAGAAAGCGAAGCGTGATTTGGAGATGGCGAATCATATCATTACATATAAGCATCCAGGAGATTGGGCCATTAAGGACGGACAATTATTCAAGGGAGATACCGCGCTGGATGGCAACTTTGAACTGGTGGATGAGATTGGAGAAGCATCCGGGGACACGGTGACGATCTTCCGAGGTGACGAACGTGTTGCTACGAATGTTATGGTGGACGGGGAGCGCGCTGTCGGCACGAAGGTATCGGACGAGGTCGCCCAGACCGTTTTGCAGCAAGGGGAAAAATACTTCGGTGAAGCCGTGGTTGTAGGCCAGAAATATCAGACGGCCTATGAACCAATCAAGAACGCATCCGGAGAGATTATCGGAATTTTCTATGTTGGCGCTTCTCAATCGTTAATTGATGTGATTATCTCTTCATTCCTCAAGACATTCCTGATCGTATTCCTGCTTGCGATGTTGGTCGCAATTACCCTGATCCTGCTGTACGTTCGCAGGGTGAGAGTAAGAATCGAACGGGTATCCGTAGCGATTAAACGTGCGGGGACGGGCGATTTCACACAGCCAGTTGTGGACAACGTCCAAGACGAGATTGGTATGCTGGGCACGGGATACAATGAGATGAGAAGTAATCTCCAGGTCATCATTCAAGGCGGACTTCAAGCTGCGGAGAAAGCAGAGCATTCGACCGGGCTGCTACTGAAGATTGCAGACCAAACGTCCAAAGAATCGGCGCAGATTGCATCCTCCGTTGAACAAGTCGCACAAGGAGCCGAGAGTCAGACAATTAGTACGGAAGAAAATCTGCAGGCCATGGAAGAAGTGGCGATAGCCGTACAACGTATGGCGGACAAGGCCTCCAGCATCTCGGACTCTGCTTTGTATTCACGCAAACAGGCAGAAACCGGAGGTGAAGCGGTGCAACTTACCGTTCAGCAGATGTCTACCATTGAATCTTCCGTTACCACAACAGATGAAGTCATTCGTATGCTGGAAGGGAAGTCGGCACAGATTAGCCAGATGGTTTCCGCCATTCATGAGATTGCAAATCAAACGAATCTGCTTGCCCTCAATGCATCCATTGAAGCAGCAAGAGCAGGGGAGCAGGGCAGAGGATTTGCCGTCGTATCTACCGAGGTTCGTAAACTGGCTGAACAAGCCGGACACTCTTCAGATCGTATTGAAGAACTGGTCGAAGCCATGGAACAAGATATGCAGCAATCGCTATCGGCCATGTCGAGAGTGAAGGACGAAGTACAGAAAGGACTGCGATTGACCCGGGAAACGGAGCAAAACTTCAGCCTGATCCGGGATACAAACATGCGTATGGCTACAGAGATTGAGGACATGGCTGCGACAAGTGAAGAGATGTCCGCAGGCGTGGAGCAGATTGTGGCTTCTGTGCATGAGATCGCTCGCCATGCGCAGACGGCTAGTACCAATTCACAACAGGCAGCGGGTTCTGTCCATGAACAGCTCAAGTCGGTAGAGCAGATCAAGGCATCTGCGGCTATTTTGTCTGATGTGTCCACAGAGTTGCAGACCTCACTTAGTCCGTTTAAGATTTGATATCTGTTACAATAGGGAAAAGGAGGGACTTTATATGGCCCCTGATAAAACAAAACTTTTCCCGAATGAGAATATCCGTACGGTATGTTACATTCAAAACCTGCCGCCGCGTTCCAACGTGGACATCGGTGATTATACGTATTATAGCGATAATACAAATCCGCCAGAGCAGTTCTATGACCGGATACAGCATCATTATGACTTTATTGGTGATCGCCTGGTCATCGGCAATTTCTGTGCAATTGCGGAAGGTGTGACATTCATTATGAATGGCGCGAATCATCGGATGGAGGGCATGACGACGTATCCGTTCAACATTTTTGGTGGAGGATGGGAGCGTGTGACACCTACACTGGAACAACTTCCATATAAGGGTGACACGGTACTGGGGAACGATGTATGGCTTGGACAAAATGTAACGATCATGCCTGGTATCACGATTGGAGACGGGGCAATCGTTGCCTCCAATTCAACCGTTGTTAAGGACATTGAACCCTATACGATTGTTGGTGGTAATCCAGCCAAGACTGTTAAAAAGCGTTTTAATGAAGAGACGATTGCACTGCTACTGGAATTGAAGTGGTGGGATCAGGACGAGGAATGGCTGGATACGCATTTGGAACGTCTTGTTTCTACATATGATCTACAGATCTTGCGCGAACTTCTGAACAGCAAATAGGATGGTTGTGCATTGTGCATAAAAGACAAAAAAAGCTGGTTCCTGACAGAGCCGGCTTCCAAGCAAATCAGGCCCTGGACCGTTTTGAGCGGATCAGGGCCTCTTGTTGTCCAAGATGAAATGTTAATTTAGCGGGTGGGTGGTCGTAGGTTGCAATCAGACTGTACTGATGGGGGTTTTAAATGAGTATGAGCTTCTGCATGATCCGAGTTTGTCTGTTTGCCTGAGTAAAAGTTAATGATATCATCAACGGTAGTAAACACGACATTTAAATCCATATTATCATTGTGTGTTTGAATAAAAACCTCTTTTCAATGGGTTGTTACGTTTGTTACGTGGTTTAATTTAAAGCTTCTTTCATGCTTAAGCCTGCTGTGAATACAGGAACTTTACCTGCAGGTAGTTGAATTTCCTTGCCTGTTCTCCGACTTTTTCCTGTTCTTGCCTCACGCTTCTGTACTTCGAATTTCCCAAATCCAACCACTTGAACTTCTTTACCTTCTTTGAGAGCTTCGAGAATCGAATCCAGTACAACGGTTACAGCTTTTTCAGCATTCTTCTTGGAGAAACCGCCAGCCTTGGCTACTTCTGTGATCAATTGTTCTTTATCCATGGGGAATACCTCGCTTTCATTCTTGGGATGTGGAAACTTTGCTGTGACACATATGAGTAAATAAAAAGCTGCCTTATTAATAAGGCAGCTTTCATATAATTAAAGTTTAGTAACGTTCTCAGCTTGTGGTCCACGGTTACCTTGAGTTACTTCAAATTGAACGCGTTGACCTTCGTCCAAAGATTTGTAACCTTCACCTTGAATTGCACTGAAATGAACGAATACGTCTGTTCCTTCTTCAGTTTCGATAAAGCCGAATCCTTTATCCGCGTTGAACCATTTCACTGTACCTGTTTGCATGTGATTCCTCCAAAAAATAAGTTTTTAGCCGATCATTATGACGAGTATAATTTAAAATTGACACTCACCTGGTGCATTTAAACCACGAACTTGATGTCCGCTAATGTATCGATTAATATGATAATACCATGTCCGCTAATATAAGTCAAGATTTGGAGGTATTTTCTAATGAATCAGTCATCAGGGGTTTCGGTGCAGCGGGAACCGACAGTAGAGGAATTCATACATATGCTTGCTAATGAGGGAGAATTGCATCCCAAAACCGTGAAGGAATATGCAAGTGATCTGAAGCACTTTATCGAATGGTACAAGGAAAGCACGATGCTCAGCGAAGAGTTTTCACCGCGAATCGAAGACGTAGATACATCCACTTTAGTCAGTTATCGTGAAGATGCTCACAAAGTTATGTTATTGAAACCAGCCACCATTAACCGGAGATTGATTACGCTGAAGCGTTTTTTCAAATGGGCAGTCTTGGAATCCAGGCTCGGTCATGACCCTTCCAAACCATTAAAATTCATTCCGGAAGACAAAGTAAGTCCACGCCGAATGACATTGGAAGAAGAGCAGGCATTCCTCGCGGCAGTGGAGTATGGTAATTCACTTCGTGATCAGACCATCCTGACCCTTATGTTTCACACAGGTTTGCGAACGATGGAGGTATGCAACCTCAAGCCTCATAATATCGAACTTGGTAGACGAAGCGGTCACCTGACAGTGAGCGCCGATAAACGCAACGTGCAACGTAAGATCCCTTTGAATATGCAGTGTGTTGTCATGTTGAATCAGTACTTATCTGATCTTGCTCCCGATCGTGCGTATCTTTTTCCTTCAGAGAAGACAAATGATCGTTTAACGGAGAGAGCACTGCGCCACCTGATTAAAAAAGTAATGATAACAGCAGGGCTGGAAGGACTGAGTTCACACGACCTGCGTCATCGTTTTGGTTACGCCATGGCTGAGCATACGCCACTGCACCGTTTGGCCGAGATAATGGGACACACCAACCCAGATACAACAATGATTTATTTTAAAGCATTAAGTACGAATCATCGTAAAGAACAAGAATGAAGTCTGAATTATAATCACAATCAGAACACCTCTTATTTAGAAGTACTTCGAAATTTTCCGTGTTTGTATTACTTTAACCTACCTTTAGCATTCATATACGATCCTTCACATTTCACTTAGGCACTGCCCAACAGGGTTGCCTTACCTCTAACAAAGAAAGCGATTACATATTCCTGATAATATTGTATATTATGATGGCAACCTTGGAACAGATCAACATGGTCCTGTGCATTTTGCTTCAATTCGGTGACAGAAAGAAATCAAATGGATCACAATGCTACATATATATTCGTTGATAGGGCATAAGGCCGGCATCAAAAGGGAGGAATCCAAACATGTACCGGGTACTGCTGGTGGATGATGAAGAAGATGTGCGTGAAGGACTTGTTGTAGAGGTCGATTGGGAAGCGCTCGATCTGCGGATTGTCGGTTTGGCTGAGAATGGGCGGGAAGCATTGGAGATGGCGGAGCGGGTGGAGCCGGATATTGTGGTGACCGATATCAGCATGCCATTCATGAATGGTCTGGAACTCGCGCAAAGATTGAGGAAGCGTAATCCACTCGTGAAGGTGGTCATTTTGACTGGATATGATGAATTTGATTATGCAAGGCAAGCCATCTCGTTAAGTGTGGATGAATATCTGCTGAAGCCGTTCTCGGCAGGGCATCTCACCGAACTGCTCACAAGATTGCGCGCCCAGATGGCTGCTGAAGTGGCTGAGCGTGAAGATGTACAGCAGCTGCGGGAGCACTATCATACCAGTGTGCCTTTATTACAGGCAGATCTGATGGCGACCTTGCTCCATCGGCAGAAATCCTCGACATATATTCATAGTAAAGCCAAACAATGCGGATTGGATCTGACAGGAGAACGTTATGGTGTGTCCGTATTGACACTGCATATGGATGGAGATGTGCAGAAGGAGAAGTCTGAGGGAGTATTCAGCGAGCCCCCACAGCGACATAACAAAACAACATCCGAGGTAGCGGATCAATCTGAGATATTCGTTCCCGGAGGTTCCTTACGTCAATCTGAGGATACTGAACTGAAACGCTTTGCTGCACTTAACATTGCGGCAGAAGTTTGGGCGGAGCATGGGGCTGGTCATGCCTTTATGCATCAGGAGACGATTGTTCTGCTCTATGTGGATCGTACGGGCGTTACAGATGGTGCGAAGCGGCAACAGAAGGCTTTGGAAAATGTGATGCGCAGCATCAACCACTATTTACGTATCCCGGCTACGGTAGGATCGGGTCAGATGGTGGATACACTCGCGGATGTGAATCATGCCTATGAAGATGCCCTACTGGCATTGGATTATCGGCTTGTGCCCGGGACGGATTCAATCATATACATTGCGGACGTAGAGCGACAGACGGCGGGCAAGCTGCGATTCGACGAGTTGAAGCAGCAGACGCTGACACGTTGCTTGAAGGCAGGTACACAAGCGGAGCTGGAGGAAGCACTTGCGATCATTTTCCGGGAAATTACAGTGGAACACGGGCGAAGTGATATTCAGCTCTATTTAATTGAAGTATTAACAACAGTATGGAAGGCAGCACAGGCATCAGGAGAAGCGATGGAAGACATCTTTGGTGCAGGGTTCCAGTTGTATGCGGATTTGTTCCGACTGCCGGGACTTACTGAGGCACAGAAGAAGGTACAGGAGGTCTGTCTACTCGTGCAACATCGCATTGCCAGCGGTCGCCAGCATGTATACAAAGATATTGTCGAGCAGGCGTTAGTCTTCACCAAAGTGCATTATGCCGACCCGGACCTGTCCATTCAAAAGGTGTGCGGGCATTTGCATATCAGCTCCGGTTATTTTTGCGGCATTTTCAAAAAAGAAGTGCAACTTACCTTCCTGCAGTACCTGATGCAGATCCGAATGGAGGCAGCGCGTGAACTGCTTCGCTCGACAGAGCTGAAGTCGTTTGAGATTGCGGAGCAGGTTGGCTTTGCTGAACCCAATTACTTCAGTTTTTGTTTCAAAAAACATATTGGTGTCTCGCCCAAAGAATATCGTAAACAGGCTTCACAGACAGCTAGTGAAGGTTCGATCCGATGAAGTTGTTGTCCAGATGGGTGAAGTCCATGGGACCTCAATTACGCTCTCGTCTGCGTTCGTCCAGAGTCAGCAGTATCCGGTTTATTATTACGTGGTCCTTTTCCGTCTTCATCGTCTTGGTGCTGACCATCATGGCGATGCTTCTGCATGACAAGTTCACGCAGGCTGCCGAGCGAAGTGCGGAACTCACGACGAGACAGATTGTGGATCAGGTTAGTTATAATCTGGAGGATTACGTCCGCAGTATGTCGCATCTGTACCGTGCCATTGAGGAACATATGCTGCGTGACGGGACATGGGAAGGGGAACTGGTGGACAAACAGCTTGACACACTGCTCAGCAGTCGTGAAGATATCATCTCGATTACTCTGCTTGATTCCACGGGGAAATTGCTCAAGAACCGACCTACAGCCGAATTAAAAACCAGCGCCCATGTGACACAGCAAGGGTGGTTTCAGTCTGCGCTTCGTGTGCCGGATCACCTGAGTTTCTCGTTACCTCATATTCAGAACATGTACACAGGCCCATATAAATGGGTCGTTTCCATGAGCAAAGGCATAACGATACGGCAAAATGGTCAGGATCGGCAGGTTATTTTGCTGGTCGATATCAATTTCAAACAGATGGATGAACTGAGCCGTCGGGTCAGTCTGGGGCAACGAGGATACGTGTATATCATCGATGAGAGTGCGGGCAATATCGTGTACCATCCGCAGCAGCAATTGATGTATATGGGACTCAAAAGCGAGAATATCGAACAGGCTTTGGTGGCTTCCGGCAGTTACGAAGATGAAGCAGATGGACAGAAAAGGCTGAATACCGTGAAGTCCGTTGCCAATATCGGGTGGAAAATCGTCGGTGTTGCTTATCTGGATGAGATTATGACCACTCGCCAGGAAGTGAACGGATATCTCATTCGTGTATTGGTCGTTGTACTGGTACTGGTCATTCTGGTCTCGCTGTTCTTATCCTCCAGTCTTACTCGCCCAATCCGGCGAATGGAGCGCAAGATGAAGGCCGTGGAGCGCGGGGATTTCAACGTGGAGTTGCCTATTGAAGGGCCGCTGGAGGTGGAACGACTATCCCGTCGCTTTAACCTGATGGTCAATAAAATCCGAACCTTGATGGATGAGATCATCCATGAACAGGAACAGAAGCGACGTCTGGAGCTGGAAGCCTTGCAGGCCCAGATCAATCCGCATTTTTTGTACAATACGCTGAATTCCGTGGTTCGCATGGTAGGCATGAGCCGTAATGAGGAAGTGATCACGATGATCACGTCTCTTTCGCGCCTGTTCCGCATCAGTCTCAGTCAAGGTAAAACGATTATCACGATCAGGGAAGAGCTGGAGCATGCGCAGCATTATTTGACGATCCAACAGATGAGGTTTAAGCGCAAATTCAACTTTACCATCCATGCAGATGAGACGCTCCTGGAATGCCTTACATTAAAGCTGGTGCTTCAACCCCTGATTGAAAACGCCATTGTTCATGGCATCGAGTACCACATGGACGAAGGAAGTATTGAGGTCGATGTTTATCGTGAGGACAACAAGCTGGTGTTTCGCATTACAGATAATGGGGTCGGCATGACGGAAGAACAGATGTCGGGTTTATTAAGTGGTCGTCCTGTGGTCAAAAGCGGTGCAGGCTCCGGCGTAGCGGTACGCAACGTCCATGACCGAATTCGGCTTTATTATGGGGAGGGGTTCGGACTTGAATTTGCAAGTGAGTTGGAAGAAGGCACCACGGTCTGGGTTCAGATTCCCATTCAATCGCAGCAGAAGGAGGGCGAGCCTGATGCCAGACAATAAGGAGAATAGGAGCGATATCCACAGCCAAAGAGTTGTAGGGTCATACATTCGTACGTTTTGGAAAAAGGTTGCTGCGAGCTTCCCTGGAATCCGGAAATGTCGGTTAGTAACCCAGACAGCTGCAAGCTGCTGTCTGCTCATATGCAGCGCCTGTGGCTTATCGAGTCCCAATGCTACGGCAGTACCGCCACGTATCGCGCTAATTACGCCAGCTGGGACAGGGGAACTTGCGGAAGCCATCCGGCTTGGTGCCGAAGCGGCTGCCAAAGAGAACGGAGCCGAACTGATTACCGTGGAAGCATACCCTTCCGATGGTGATGTGTACACACCTGCCATTCTGGACTCTGCTGGAAGTCAGATGCAGGTCAAACAGGCAAATATCAATAGCCAAACGTTGTCTCGCAGTGCGCGAGAGCAGGCTCAAGTGGAGGCCGCCGCATCGGCTCTGAAGCAGGGGGCTTCAGCTCTATTGGTTGATCCCCTAAGTAAGAAGGCCCTTAGTGACATCATTCAGGAGGCACAGACAACAAATTCCGATGGAGCCATCATTCCGGTCATTGTGCTTAACGATGAATTTCCCGTGAAAGGAATCACCAGCGTCATCTCCATGGATAATGTTGAGGCGGGAAGACAGGCCGGCCAGGCTATGGCGGAGCTTCTGGAAGGGAAAGGGCATGTGGCTTTATTGGGCCCCGATCCTCTTAATTCTGGTCTTATTCAGAGAGAGCAGGGAGTTATGGAAGCCTTGTTACAGTATCCTGATATTCAAGTGGAACCCAAATCGATATGTAATACACGAGATGGATGTTGGCAGACTGCGAAGCAATTGCTGGACCAGCAGGAGGTGGATGGCTTCATTACTCTTCAGGAACCTGCTTCTCTGGGAGCAGCCGATGAACTGAATCGACGCAAATCTGCGGACAAGGTGAGGATTGTTGGATTCGGCAGTGAACAACAGCAACTGGAGCAATTGCAAGAAGGGGTCTTTGATCATCTCATCGTTCAGAATGGATACAGTGCAGGTTATCTGGGATTGAATCAAGCCGTTGCGCGGCTTAATAATCAACAGGTACAGGCGAGAGTCCTACTTGAGACGAAGCTGGTTAGCACCGACAATATGTTCTGGATGGATAACCAGAAGCTGCTGTTTCCTTTTGTACAATGAACCAATGCTGGAACGAATGCCGGAACGAATGCTGAATGAAGAAATTAAGGTGTTTGTTAACTTGAGGAAGATTTCGATAGAACAGGTGAAGATATTGTATTCGAATTTAATGTAAACCCTTTCATAATAAAGACATCGGTGAAGCCGAATGAACTTGGGGGAGGTCATTAGGATATGAAGGATATGAAGAAAACATGGATGACACTGTTGATTACGGCATGTATGGTTGTGGCGGCGGGGTGTAGCAGCGGCGGAGACAGCGCAGGTGGAAGTACGGGAACAGATACAGGAGGCCAGACAGCAGCCGGTACGGAAACGCCCAAGATTGGTGTTGCCATCTACAAATTTGATGATACATTCATGACGGGTGTACGTAATGCGATGACCGCAGCAGCGGAAGGTATTGCGACCCTGGATATCGTAGATAGCCAGAATGCACAGCCAACCCAGAATGAGAAAGTGGATCTGTTTGTATCCAAGAAATATAATGCAATGGCCGTGAATCCGGTGGACCGGACGGCGGCAGGGGTCATCATTGACAAAGCCAAGGCAGCGAACATTCCGGTGGTATTCCTCAACCGTGAGCCGGTGGCGGAAGACATGAACAAATGGGATAAAGTGTACTACGTAGGAGCAAAAGCGGAGGAGTCCGGTACGATCTCTGGACAGTTAATTGTAGATTACTGGAAAGCACATCCGGAAGCGGACAAAAACGGGGATGGCAAACTGCAATACGTCATGCTTAAAGGGGAACCGGGTCACCAGGATGCAGAGCTTCGGACCAAATATTCGGTTCAGGCGATCCAGGATGCCGGAATCGAAGTGGAAGTGCTGGCGGAAGACACGGCGATGTGGGATCGGGTAAAAGGTCAGGAGAAAATGCAGGCGTTCCTGGCTTCCCATGGTGACAAGATTGAAGCCGTTCTCGCAAACAATGATGACATGGCCTTGGGAGCCATTGAGGCATTGAAAGCAGCCGGATACTTCAAGGATGGCAAATCCATGCCGGTGGTAGGTGTGGATGCGACAGCTCCAGCCATTCAGGCTCTACAGGATGGCACAATGCTAGGTACGGTGCTTAATGATGCCAAGAATCAGGGTGCAGCCACGGTGGCACTGGCTTCCGTACTTGCCAAAGGTGAGACACCAACAAAGGAAAATACCAAATACGACATTACAGATGGTAAATACGTCTGGATTGCATACAAAAAGATTACAAAAGACAACATCGCCGACGCCCAATAACAGCACGAGACAGGGACGTCCGACATTCGGGTAGCGTCCCTTTTTTGCCGGTCATATGGAAGGGAGGAACCAAGATGGAGTCACCTTACCTGCTGGAGATGAATGGAGTTTCCAAAGCATTTCCGGGTGTGCAGGCACTAAGTCAGGTCACATTGAAAGTGAAGCCGGGGACGGTTCACGCTTTGATGGGAGAGAATGGAGCGGGGAAATCCACACTTATGAAATGTCTGTTCGGCATGTATCGTCCAGATGAAGGAACGATACGCATCGAAGGAAAGGATGTGGATATTCCGAATTCCAAAGCTGCACTTCAGCAAGGCATATCCATGATTCATCAGGAGCTGAATCCGGTCCCGCATCGTCCGGTGATGGAGAATATCTGGCTGGGTCGTTTTCCGATGAGGGGAATACTGGTGGACGAGAAACGGATGTATACCGATACGCTGGCCCTGTTCAAGGACTTGAACCTGGATATTGATCCGAAGGCTCAGGCGGGAACACTGTCTGTCTCCAAGATTCAATCCATGGAAATTGCCAAGGCGGTCTCTTTTCAATCCAAAGTCATCGTCATGGATGAGCCAACTTCTTCCCTGACAGGCAAGGAAGTGGATCAACTCTTTGCCATTATTAATGAACTGCGCAGTCGCGGCGTATCTATTATCTATATTTCACACAAGATGGAGGAGATCCTGACGATCTCGGATGAAGTGACGATCATGCGCGATGGCTTTGTTGTCGGGACATGGGATGCTGCTGATCTAACGACAGATCTGATTATTACGCGTATGGTTGGCCGTGATCTGGACGAACGTTTCCCGGAACGGACGAACGTACCCGGTGAAGTGATATTAAAAGCCGAGGGTCTGACATCAAGTCAGTCCAAATCGTTTTGTGATGTATCCTTTGAGCTGCGAAAAGGTGAAGTGCTCGGCATTGGCGGCTTGGTTGGAGCACAGCGGACAGAACTGATTGAGTCCTTGTTTGGACTGCGTAGACTCGCTTCAGGTACCATTTCGATTCATGGGCGCAAGGTGAAGATTAACTCCCCCGCAGCAGCGAAGCGTCATAACATTGCGTTGCTCACGGAAGAACGAAGGGTTACAGGGATATTCCCGGTGTTGTCGGTGTATGAGAACACGATCATTGCCAGTCTGGGGCGCTACCGAAATCGCGTGGGTTTGCTGGACGAGAAGAAGGGTCGGGAAGAGGCACGGGAACAGACGCAGAAGTTCAGAACCAAAACGCCTTCAGTTAACACGCTGATTCGAAACCTGTCTGGCGGTAATCAACAGAAGGTTCTGCTGGCCCGCTGGTTGCTGACCGACCCGGAGATTCTGCTGCTGGATGAACCGACACGTGGAATCGATGTAGGGGCCAAGTTTGAGATTTACACCATTATTACGGAACTGGCTCGTCAGGGCAAAAGTATTATCATGATTAGCTCGGAGATGCCCGAACTGTTGGGTATGTCGGATCGCATTATGGTGATGAGCGAAGGGCGTCTCACCGGAATCGTGGACGGAGCCGAGGCAACCGAGCAGGATATTATGAGGCTGGCCGCACAACAGCGGATGGCTTAGTCAGGAGGGAAACAGATGAACACACAGATGATCAATCAAGTGAAACAATATGTAACACAGCGCGCCATTTTTATCGTACTGATCCTGCTCATTATTGGTATTGCGATTGCCGATCCGAATTTTCTGGCCTTCTCCACACTGCGGGACATCTTGCAGCAGTCCTCCACACGGGCCATTATTGCGCTCGGTGCAGCCTTTATCCTTGTCACAGGCGGGGTCGATCTGTCCGCTGGACGGGTGGTTGGTCTGACGGCGGTTGTATCGGCATCGATGCTGCAAATTGACGAGTATGCCAACCGCTTCTTCCCCGATCTGCCCCACTTATGGGTGGGTCTGCCGATCCTTGTCGGGATTACCGCGGGTCTATTCGTGGGATTGGTAAATGGACTCATTGTCGCCAAATTACATGTGCCTCCTTTTATCGCAACGTTGGGTACGATGGTAGCCGTGTATGGACTGAATTCCATTTATTTTGATACGGAACCCAACCAATCGCAGCCGATCGGAGGATTGAGACCAGACTTCACCGTCATTGGCTCTGGCTACATTGATCTGGGCGGGGGTTATTCCATCCCATATATCGTACTGATTGCTATTGCGGTTGCATTAATCTGCTGGGTGATCTTTAACAAAACACGTCTCGGTAAAAACATGTACGCCATCGGTGGCAACATTCAGGCAGCGCATGTATCCGGAATTCATGTGGCACGTAACCTGGTTGCCCTGTATGCCATTGCGGGTGCATTGTATGGTCTGGGTGGTGTACTTGAAGCGGCTCGGACAGGTGGGGCTACGAACAATTACGGTAACATGTATGAGCTGGATGCAATCGCCGCATGTGTGGTAGGCGGCGTATCAACGGCGGGTGGTATTGGAACAGTGCCTGGAGTTATGGCAGGGGTATTGATCTTCGGGGTCATTAACTATGGTCTGACGTTTATCGGTGTAAGTCCATACTGGCAGTTGATTATCAAAGGATTGATCATTGTTGCTGCGGTGGCTTTTGATATCCGTAAGTATATGGCGAAGAAATAAGATGAGCCTCAAGAGGTTACACCAGTCACTCCGATGACAGAACAACCTTCTGATCGCTGTTATCCCCAGATTTTTTGATTCCCTTCTAAAGAAGTGAAAATCCGGGGATAAAGGCGAGGTGTATGCTTCCGATGTAGCTTTCTTTCAGAAAGCTTTTAGCTCCGCTTCTTCAGGTTATTTCTGTCCTCTACGTTATCGTGTAAACAATTTGTTCATCTTATATGGAAAAGCAGCAAAGAAGCCAGCCCTCGGGATATAGAGAGCTGGCTTTAATTGTTTAACCATTGACCATCCAATCGATAACGGGGATAAATGGCCCCATCATGCACAAGAGCAACATAAATCCGGCGACGTTATAAGATACACTTGTGCCATAATGTGAACGATTTTTTTTGGCGATCAAGAAGGCTGGAATCCAGAAGAGGGCTGCTACTACAAAAGGAATGTGAAATCCTTGAGTTCCGTTGCTATAAATAGGTATGTTTATTAAGTTAAAAAGATAATGACTGATCATAAAATTTGTTTTGCCCCATTGGAAGTTAAAGGCGAGACCCATCAATAGTACAAGCAGAGATAGCGTTCCGAAGCCTAGTGGTTTTCGTTGTGTTGTCATGTGATATCCTCCATAACCAAGTATTTATCCTAAATTAATCCATTAATTTATTGTACCACAATAATGATCTATGCGAAGAGGAATTGTTTCACTTTTGTTGATTACAATTACATCATATGTCCTATTGCCTTCATAATTTATACATTCGTGCGAATTTGACGAGCCTCCACTAATCGACAACATCAGCTAATCATAATCGATATAATACATGTACATAAGTTGTTTGATGTGAGTTTTATGTCAAAGGGGGCGAGGCTGTTTGCTTAGTTACACGATGAAAATGGTGATATTCCCGCTAGGTTGTCTGCTTGTCATTCTGTCCTCTTATGTTCTCAGGCTTACCCCTAATATGGCAATAATGTCACTTTCGGCGACATTATTGGTAGCAAGTATTTATGGGGAGAGACGATATCCTGTGCTGCGAAAATTTCAGTGGATTTTTCTCGGGATATTCCACTATTTCAGTGAACTGAACTGGTGCAACATGCTGTATTATATGCTCATTATTTCAATGATCCAGGACAAACCAAGGTTGGCGCAGACCTTGCCGATTTCGTTGCTGCTTATGCTGCAATATACGTTGATTCGGCTTTCGTATGTGCCTGTAGATACATATGCTTTGCTGGTTTCGTTATTTGACCTGTTAACCTCGGTTGTTATCATTTTTCTGTATCATACCTTAATCAACAGTGAGGTCGAGAAGCGCAGGCTTCGGGAAAAAAATCGGTTCCTGACCCTGCATGATCCGCTTACCGGACTGTTGAATTACGAAGGTTACATGGAGGTGTTACATAAGACAGTAGAAGAGCAACGGTCTTTTTTGCTTGTCCTTTTGAACGTCAATAACTTTAGCGGCTTTAAAAAAGATTCAGAAGATCCTTGGTGTACGGTAATCACAGGTACAGGTCAGATGATCAGCAATCATTTCACCGAGGCCTATGGCATATCCCGGTATGCAGGAGACCGATTTGCAGTCGTTTTGCCGGAGATACAGGATGTGGAAGAACGAATGTCGTCACTGTTATCCGTTCAGCTTCAAGGACTCCAGGTAAGCTACAGCATCTCCCTGTACCCGGAAATGTCGGATTCGTTGCAGCACTTTATGACAGTAGCCGAGGATAGGCTGCTTCAACAACAGCGCAGCAAATGGCTGAAAAATGAAGAAGAAGTATTTCGTTCCGAAAGACTAAGGGCTGTAGGTGAACTGGCCGCAGGTATGGCTCACGAAATTCGGAACCCGCTTACCGCAATTCGGGGATTCCTGCAACTGTCACGTGGACAAGCGTTTAATATCGCGCCATGGTATGAAGTGATCATGGGTGAGGTGACGAGAGTAACCGATTTGACGGCTGAATTTTTGCAGTTTTCCAAACCACATGCCAATCACATGAAGCCTGAACATTTGGGTCACTGCCTTGAACGAGTGATGTCTTTGACCGAGTCAGATGCGGCATCCCGAGGGCATCAAATTACGCTTGAAATGACTAATGAGCCAGTTGTAATCATCATGGATCGAGATAAAATTGTGCAGGTATTGATCAATCTGATTCGTAACGCTTTTGAAGCAATGACAGACCCTGGTGAGGTCCATATGGATTTGTTGCAGGACGGAGACGCAGTGCTCATTTCAATTACAGATACAGGAAGCGGCATTCCGGAAAATTCGCTATCCACAATCTTTAATCCATTTTATACAACCAAAGAAGAAGGTACGGGACTTGGACTTGCGCTCTGCCAGAAAATCGTTCAGGATCACAATGGTAAAATTACCGTCCATAGCGAAATGGGGGTTGGTTCGACCTTCACGCTTCATCTGCCAATGGAGACGTAAATCATATAATTTACCCAGAGATAGCAATTAAATAGTTATTAAATAAAATCAAAAAAACGCCGCATGGGTCCTGAAGAACCCCATGCGGCGTTTAGTATTTCGATTAACTAATGTGTGGAGTCCACATCGGTTCAGATCATTTTAGCTATATAAGAGTGTGTCTGCAAATTCAAGTAAGCGATATGATGATGGAGGTCAGCGTATAAAAGTCTGAAGTTCGAGCCGGTTGAACCTGGCGAATGGGTAGTCCATTTTCTAAGGAACATAGGACGTCTTATTTGGCCTTCAGGTCCTTACTTTAATTTGTAAGAAACTTCAGGCACGTTATTTCCCAACATCCCATGAAAAAGCGCTGAAAATGGCTGTTTATTTGGATATAACGTGGCTCAGGTTCCTTAGATTTCTGAGAGAGCTTCAAAAGCTTGAATAAGACGCCTCAGATTCGTTAGAGCTCGCGCATACTCTGCTCCAACAGCGAGCGAGAAGACTCCTCCGGCCTGCACCAAGCGGAAGGATTCCTCCGTCCCGCACCAAGCGGGGAGATTCCTCCAATCCCGCTTGGTGCGAAGTGGAGTTTTTCATGTGGAATGGAGAATATCCGCTTTTGTGGCGTATTGATCACTTGTTCGCACACGAAGGACATGTCCTCGCACATTCAGGATACAGCGCATTCGCTTGCTCCGTACGCGCTAAGGTTCGCTTCGGCATGCAGTAGCTTTGCAGACATGCTTCAGTTCGACTTATTGAGCTGTCCCCGATGTAACTGATAGTAGAATCCTTGTTGCTGCATCAACTCGTCATGGCTGCCCCGTTCAGCGATCTGTCCATCATCAATGACGAGAATCTGATCGGCTTCACGAATCGTGCTCAGTCTGTGGGCGATAACAAAGCTGGTACGGTCTTTCATTAAAGTGCGCATCGCTTCCTGGATCTTCATCTCTGTACGTGTATCAATGCTACTTGTTGCTTCATCCAGAATAAGAATGGCTGGATCAGCCAGAATTGCCCGGGCAATGGTCAGCAGTTGTCGTTGTCCCTGACTCAGGTTGCTTCCCCCAGAGATGATGGGGGTATCGTAGCCCTGTGGCAGTTTGCGGATGAACGAATGTGCATTCGCCAGCTCAGCCGCTTGCCTGATCTGTTCATTGGTTGCGTCCGGCTTGCCATATGCGAGATTGTCGCGAATGGTACCCGAGAACAGGTAGGCATCCTGAAGTACAATGCCGAGTTGTCGACGGAGTTGATCCTTCTCCAGTTCCGAGATGTCACATCCATCAATGGTAATCCGTCCGCCTGTAATCTCGTAGAAACGGGGCAACAGGTTGATAATGGTCGTTTTGCCTGCGCCGGTGGGTCCAACAAGTGCAATCATCTCACCAGGTTTTGCAGTAAAACTGACCTTCTTAAGAATGTCTCGATCCGCACTATATCCGAAAGAGACGTCTTCAAATATCACTTTACCTTGAATCTGGTCCAGTTGTTTCTTCTGTTCCTCCACGTATTCGCCAGGCGTATCCATAATGTGGAACACACGTTCAGCACCTGCGATTGCAGCCTGAATCAGATTGTACTGATTGGCCAGATCGTTGAGAGGCCGCTCAATCTGGCGGGAGTAAGCGAGAAAGCTGACGATTAGTCCGATGGACGTCAGATCATGATAAGCCATCCATCCACCTACAGAAGCCAGTATGGCAAACCCGATATTGTTCATCACGTTCATCGTAGGCCCAACCAAACCTGAAACAGTCTGGGCCTGTGTGCTGGATGTGCGCAGTTTCTCGTTTAGGTTCTGAAAATGTTGATGTGCCTGATCTTGTCGGTTATAGGCAGCTACGACTTTTTGTCCAGCAATCGTTTCCTGAGCATACCCATTAAGCTCACCAAGCAATTTCTGCTGGGCTGTGAAGTGTTTGCGTGTTCTTGACGCGATCAGGCGAGTGGCGATGGTAATCAAGGGTACAGTCACCAGACTGAGCAGGGTAAGCCGTACATCAAGTGCAAACATGATCGACAAGGAACCAACGAGCAGGATGGCACTGGACATCAATTGGGTTACGCTTTGGTTCAGCGTTGTAGATACGTTATCGATATCATTGGTCGCCCGGCTCATGAGATCCCCGCTTTGATTTTTATCAAAAAAATGGATAGGTAGCTCTTGCAGTCGGGAGAACAACGCATGTCGCAGATCTTTGACGGTCAGTTGGGACACACCAATCATGACATAGGATTGAGCCCACATCAGGAGTGAGCCAAGGACATAAACACTCAGCAATAGAAGACATTCCTTCAGCAAACCCGCTGTTACTTTGGGAACGATATGTTCGTTAACGGCACGGCCGAGAAGATAAGGCCCTGCCAGATTGAGCAGTGTGCCGAGAGCGGTTAGAACCAATGCAGCAATGACTCCTTTGCGATGACGTCCCATATACGACCATACCCGAATTAGGGCGTGGCGAGCATTTTTGGCTCTGACTTTGGGAACGGGTCCTCTGCCCCCTGGTCCGGGTCTTCCGATAGGAGGCACGACGGTTTGTTGAATGGAGGAAGATGCAGGTTTAGCCAAATTGAACATCCTCCTTCCGTTGCTGCGAATAATAGATCGCCTGGTAGTGTGATGAATGAGCCATAAGGTCATCATGTGTGCCTCTGGCAACGATCTGTCCTTCATCAATGACATATATACAGTCTGCATCCTTCACGGAGGAGATCCGCTGTGCAATTAAAAAGGTCGTGCTGTCTTTCATCAAAGATTGCAAAGCCTTCTGAATGCTCGCTTCCGTACGCAGGTCTACAGCACTGGTGCTATCATCCAGAATCAGCACTTCCGGTCGCATGAGTAGGGCGCGTGCAATGGATATACGCTGTTTCTGTCCACCGGACAGATTGACCCCGCGCTGACCCAGCTCCGTGTCATACCCGTCCTTCAGTTTCATAATAAAATCATCTGCTGCCGCAGCTTGTGCCGCAGCACGCAATTCAGCATTCGTTGCACCGGGCCGGCCGAAGCAAATGTTATCCCGGATGCTGCCGCTGAACAGGATGGATTCCTGTAGCACAATAGATACACGGCTGCGAAGATCCTGAAGATCCCAGTGGCGAACGTTCACTCCGTTCACGAGCACTTCACCCTGTGAAGCATCATACAGACGGGGAATCAGCTGCACCAGCGAGGTTTTGCCTGAACCTGTTGAACCGATCAGGGCCACTTTCTCACCCGGGCGAGCCTTCAGGTTAATGCCGGTGAGTGCATGGTCTCCGTCATAACGGAAAGATACGTCTCTGAATTCCACTTGACCGCCTGTGCGCGAGGAAAGAGAAGACGGTTGGTATAGAGACTGATCACGAGTAGACGGGAGTGACTGTACATTCCCGGAGTTGTCGGTTCCCGATTGAATATCCGGCTGTGTATGTAACACCTCGTTGATCCGGGCAGCAGATACCTTGGCGCGGGAGAAACTCATCATCATCATGCCGATGGACGTGAGGGACGAGAGTACAACCGTGACATAGTTGATAAAAGCAATCAGATCTCCGGCAGCAATATCGCCTCCCACTACCTGGAAACCTCCAAACCACAGCACGGCTACAATGGTAGCGTTCAGCATCAAGCTGAGCACGGGTGCATTCAGCGTTACAATACGCCAGGCTTTGACGGCGGTTGTAGTGTAATCTTCGTTGGATTGCTTGAACCGTTTTTTCTCCAGACGTGCACGTGCAAACGCCTTGACGACACGAATGCCGGCAAGATTTTCCTGAAGCACAGCGTTGACCTGATCAAGCTTGCTCTGCACACTGGCGAACAGCGGATAGGATGCTTTTATCAGGATAAATAAAATAATAAACAGTACTGGCACAGTCGCAATAAGAATGAGTGCCAGCTTCACACTGATCGTAAACGCCATGATGATACTACCAATGATCAGCATTGGTGAACGGATAAACATCCGTAGCAGCATCTGTACAAAGGTCTGCATCTGGGTAATGTCACTGGTCAGACGGGTGATCAGAGATCCTTCCTGAAATGTATCCAGATTGCGGAAGGAGAAGGTTTGAATATGGTCAAACAGTTCCTGGCGAAGATCGGTGCCGTATCCAACGGCAGCTTTGCTTGAATAGAGTGTACAGCCTGCGCCGCCAACCCAGCCGATTAACGCAACAAGTAGCATGATCAGACCTGTAGTCACGATATGGGGCAGATTCCCTGCAAGTACACCATCATCCACGATGCTGGACATCAGCTTGGGCTGGAGCAGGTCCATGGTTACCTCAAGTACCATGAGCAGCGGGGCAACGATTGCTGCCGACTTATACGGGGTCAAGAATCGTTTTAACGTCCACAATAGGAAATCACCTCAATCTTCATAGCATAAGTGAATCAATTTCATAATACCGTTAGCTGCTTCAATCAAGGCTAGGTATATTACAAAAATCCGTTTTAGTGAGTTATGCAGTTGATTCTAGTATTTTCTTTTAAACCATGTCGCAAGTCTTTACTACCTCAAGCTTCACGCAGGTTTTGGAGCATACGCTGTGCAAGTGCAGACATGATCTCAGATTCTTCCGGTGTAAAATCTTTCTGGGCCTGCTGTTCCAACTCCTGAATCACTTCTCTCAATTCTTGTAGCGCAGAGCGCCCCAGATCCGTCAGGTATACTCGCAGACTGCGCAGATCCTTCGGGTCTGCTTCGCGTCTCACATAACCGGATGATTCCATGCGCTTAAGCATGACGGTTACCGTTGCGGGACTGCGCTGAAGTTGTTCGGCCAGGTTTTTCTGGGATTGGCCATCTTCCCGTTCAAGCTGGAACAGCAAAGGGGGCTGCCCCGGGTATAACTCGGGGTGATTCACAAGTTTCTCATGAACCTTGTAGCGTTTCAGTTTCACGAGTTCGGATAGCTGTCCCATTAACCGATCATTTTGGACTGGGTTCATATCATCTACTCCATTTCTACCTTCATTCCATCTTCTCGGTATTGAAAACCACACTTTTTGAACACATACATTTAGTTAGTCGACTAACTAAATCTTAAGTTCGATTTGACATATCGTCAAGTGAATACAGATCATTTATTTTAGACTGGAAATATTGACCTGAGATAAAATGATGTGATAAATTGATATTATCTAATTGTTAATAACATAATGTTAATAACAGAATGGAGTTTGTATATTATGACTTACGAAGGTTCCTCTGGAGGAAAAACTCCCGATTACCGGGAGCATCAGGATCAGGTACATATCAGTGAACAACAGTTTCTGGAAACGTATAATGCTGGTGATTACGAACGTCCTTCCGTCACCGTGGACATGTTGATCTTTACGATTCGCAGTGAAGCTCAGGAGAATTATCGCAAGCTTGCGGAACCCGAACTCCAGTTACTGCTGATCCGGCGAGGCGGCCATCCCTATCTGGGACAGTGGGCGTTACCGGGCGGATTCGTCTCCATGCAGGAATCATTGGAAGATGCTGCTCGGCGGGAATTGTTGACGGAGACAGGGCTGGATGATATTTATCTGGAGCAACTGTACACCTGGGGAGATGTGGAGCGAGATCCGCGTACACGGGTCATCAGCTGTTCCTATATGGCGCTGGTCGATAGCAGCGAGCTGGAGCTTAAGGCTGGCGATGATGCCAGTGAGGCCAATTGGTTTCGGGTGGAGCAGCGGCTTCTGGAAGAGAAGCGCCATATCCATGAGCGTGGACGTGTGACAGAACGCAGATTGCAGTTGATTTTGACCAATGGAACAGAAGAGTTATCGGCAATTGTTGAAACGAAAGAAACCATAGAAGGGAAAGTACGGAGCCATCGTTTGACGTTGGGTGAGGTTCAGGGGATTGCATTTGATCATGCCAAAATCATTCATTATGCACTTGAGCGTCTACGATCCAAGATCGAGTACACGGATATTGCATTTAATCTGATGCCGGAGACGTTTACGCTGACTGCACTTCAGAAAGTACATGAGATCATCAGTGGCAAAAAACTGCTAGCTGCCGCTTTCCGGCGTAAAATCGCCGATTGGGTTATTGAGACAGGAGAGTATGCGAGCAGTGCCGGTCATCGACCCTCACGTTTATACAGATTGAATCCAGAGAGGCAGACACCGTAGAAACGAAACGGTAAGAATCAATGAACTCGGACGAAGTGATTCAAGCCAAGGCGGGATCGCTTCATACATGAGGAGCAAGTAAGGAGGGGATATGGATGGAAAAGTTTACGTTTTTTTGGCGGACTGCATCTCCGTTCTCACAGTGGCACCCGGCGGATTTTACCGTGAACGGGGTTCACTACACGAGTGCGGAGCAATACATGATGCACCAGAAAGCGCTGCTGTTTGGCGATCAGACCATCGCAGACAAGATTCTGAAGGCAAGCTCTGCTTCAGTACAAAAAAAGCTGGGCAGACAGGTCGCAGGCTTCGACCGGACTTTATGGGAAGCTGAGTGCCAGCGCATTGTCTACGAGGGTAATTTGGCCAAATTTACACAAAACGAAGAACTGCTAACCGTGCTGCGTGCCACTCGTGGAACGACCCTTGTAGAAGCAAGTCCGGATGATCGCATCTGGGGTGTAGGGCTGGCGGAGGAAGACCTGCGTATTCGTAATCGAAGAACATGGCGGGGAACCAACTGGCTGGGTGAGATTCTGACCCGTCTAAGAGAAGATATAGGAAGTGATTCAGATGAGTGATCAACAACAGGATAAGAACAATAGCAGCAATAACAAGAACAGCAGGGGACGTTACAACAACAGTACACTCGATAGATCAACTGGTATTACCGGCTCCAATCCACGTACCATGCGGGCCAGTATCGCACAGCAGACGCTGGCTATTTTGGATGAAGGGCAATACGTAAATGGGTATGATCGCCAGGTTGAGATAGGTATCGATGTGCAGCATGCCATTCGAAATTCGGTATTATATCGTCCTTCGGAGCTTTCCGGACTCAGGGGAAAGCTCCGTACAGAAGCTCGCGCAGAAACTCATTCGGTAGCCTCATCAACTGAAGCTGAATCTGTGTCAGTTCGCATTGAGGTTACTGGCGAGACTACACTTCGAGCGGCTTCACGTTTGACGGTAGATGAAGGAAGAGAAGATGTGGTCTGTCTGAACTTTGCATCGGCGAAAAATCCTGGCGGCGGTTTCCTTGGTGGAAGTCAGGCACAGGAAGAGAGTCTGGCCCGAGCGACAGGACTATACCCGTGCATCGCCCAAATGGATGAAATGTACGAGTACAATCGCAAACAGCGATCGGGTCTCTATTCGAATTATATGATCTATTCACCGGATGTTCCGGTGATCCGTGATGACGAAGACCGATTGCTGGACAAATATTATGTATCATCCTTCATTACTGCGCCAGCGGTGAATGCGGGTGTGGTGAAAGAGCGTGGAGAAGCGGATGATCTACAGATTGAGTCCGTGATGAAGGAACGTATTCGTTATATTCTGGATGTGGCTGTTTCCAACGGTCACCGTACGATTGTTCTGGGTGCTTATGGTTGCGGCGTATTTCGTAATGAACCGGCAGTGGTGGCGAAGTATTTTCATGATGTGTTAGTGGGAGAGGGATTTAAGGACTCCTTTGAACGAATTGTATTTGCTGTATATGATCGATCCTCAGGTCAGCGAACATTAAAGGCATTTCAACGTTTTTTGGCAGAGGCCTAATAAAAAAATAAGGGATATAGATTGAATGAGAGCGCGTGATAAAGGAGATGAATGCCATGCAGTTTCATGAGAGAGAACATGATTTATTTGAACTGGGGGTTGAGTACACGCTTGCGCACTGCATATCAGCCGATGCAAGGATGGGTAAGGGCATTGCGGTACAGTTCCGGGAGCGATTTGGTTTGGAAAATCTTCAAGAGCAGGCCAAACAAGAGCCGCTTGAGATTGGACGATGTTATCCGGTAGGACGGACGATGAATCTGGTCACCAAGGCAAAGTTCTCCAATAAGCCGACGTATCAATCGTTGACGAACGCGGTAGAATCCATGCGGGACGTATGTGTGAAGGATGGCATTACTAAGCTGGCTATGCCCAGAATAGGATGCGGGTTGGACAGGCTGAAATGGGAGAAGGTCAGTCCGATTATCCAGAAAACTTTTGCCGATACGGATGTTGAGATCGTTGTCTGTACATTGTGAGCGCATTTGGTGGAAGAGGATGGACTGCAGCTTGCTGGGAGATCCAAAGCAAAAAAACCTCAGCTTTGAAGGGAATAGAGCGTACGTATGATTCATACAAACGCTGTTCCGATTTCAAAGTGAGGTTTTTTGTTGTTTTATAGATGATGGGTATCAGATGTATCGGACACTTTATTTTTTGGAGAACATTTCTTTGGCTTCATCCATGGCCATTTTATTACCGATCGATGAGTAATCGAGCCAAGGTTGTGCCCCAATCGGGTAGACATGACCAGCTTTGACTGCTTTCAGGCCTTGCCAGATCGGATTGTTTTGCAGCTCCTTGAACATGGTCTGGGCTTCATCATCCGAATTCACAACCACAAAGATTGCATCTGCATCATAGTCCGGCAATATTTCACGGGAGACGACTTGATACGGTTTAGTCGAATCGATATCTGTGATCCCTTTGGCAGGAGTCAGACCGAGATCCTCATACAAAATGGGACCCATGGGACGGCGTGTACTGAATACACGTAACTCTTTGGCAGTCACACGGATCGCCATCACAGTCCCATCACCAATGGTGTCGTTAATGAGGGACTTCACTTCTTCCGTTTCGGTTGCGTAGTCCTGAATGTATTGCTCGGCTTCCTTCTCGCGATTCACAAGTTTGCCAATGTCTTTCAGATGGTCGCGCCATGTACCGTCATCCAGATTGAAGACATGCACCGGAGCAATTTTTTCGAATTTGGCAATATCACCACCGGAAAATTCTTCGTCCAGATAGATCACATCGGGTTTCAGGGCAAGCAAAGCTTCCATATCCGGGTCTTTAACCGGACCAAGTGGCGTTGTATTTTGAAGTTGATCAGCAACATGGGACAGGAAACCTTTGGCTTCGCCACCGATGACGGAACCAACCGGAGTAATGCCGAGAGACAGCAGATCATTGGTCAGATGGATCGACATGGAGGCAATACGTGGCTCTCCTGAACTTGCACTGTTGTCCTGATTGTTGCTTGAAGTATCCGTGGACGAACCGCCAGAAGCAGATGATGAATTGTTAGCCGTTCCACAGGCTGCGAGCACAAGCACCAGACAGATACTCATGACAAGCATAAGATTTTTCTTTAACATGGGTAATCACATTCTCCTTGAACATCTCTTGGATGTCTTTATTGTTTTTTGAAAAAAAGATCACTTGCTTCGTACTAACAGGTACAAAAAGTAAGGTGCACCAATCGCAGCAACCACCACACCTGCCGGAATGGCATTAGGCTGAAAGATCGTTCGCCCGATTGTATCGGCGCTCACCAGAATAACCATACCGATAAGCCCGGCAGCAGGGATCAGATGCCGATGCATCGGACCGACAAGCCTGCGCGCCAGATGTGGCGCTGCCAGACCGATAAAGCCGATCCCACCAGCCATGGATACACTGACGGCAGACAAAGCCACGGCACAGAGCAGCAAAATAACACGCTGGGATCGAACAGGCGTCCCGATACTGGTTGCGGCAGCATCTCCAAGATTGAAGGCATCGAGTGTTTTGGATCGACTCCATATATAAGAAATACATAGCACCACCCAAGGAAGCAAAGCTTGCACATGAATCCAATCCCGGCCCCAGACGCTTCCTGCCAGCCAGCGAGCGGCAAAGGAATAGGTGTCTTCATCCAGACGCAGGGATAGGTAGAGTGTCAACGCATGGAACCCGGCCGCTACCGCGATTCCCACCAGAATCAGCTTAATGGGTGATACGCCGTTATGGCGATCGTAAGACAACAGCATGATGATTAGGGCGGCGGCAACACTGCCTGCAAAAGCAAACAATGGAATCAGCAAGGCCACAGAACCATCCATCGTAAAGGAAAGACTAACAAACACCATTAGTCCAAATGCTGCCCCCGCATGTAATCCCAGAATCCCCGGGTCCGCCAGTGGATTGCGGGTGATCCCTTGCAAGGCTGCTCCGGCAATACCAAGTCCTGCTCCGGCCAGTACAGTTACCAGGATGCGAGGCAGTCGGTAATCAAACAGTACAATCTGATCATCCGAACTGCCATTACCCAGCAAAGTCTGTAACACAGCCGCTGGGGAGAGACGAATGGTTCCCGTGTTCAGGCTGATCACAATAACTGCAATGGCGATGCAGAGCAGCGTGATACTGACGACTATCGAACGTTTACCTCGTGAAGGTGTATTAAAATTCATCGCTACAAGGCCCTCCTTTCTTTACGGGCCAGATAGAGGAAGAACGGTACACCGACAAAAGCGACCATAATGCCTACCGCGAGTTCCTCGGGCGGGTTCACGATGCGTGAGCCCAGATCGGCGAGCACCAGTAATATCGCTCCAAGCAGAGAAGACATCGGAATGATGAGTCGATAATCCACACCCACCAGTTTGCGTGAGATATGAGGGATGACAAGTCCGACAAATCCAATCGAGCCTACTGCCGACACGGACACACCAGCCAGCACAACAACCGCTGCGAGGGCGAGAAACCTCGTCCAGCGCAGATTAATCCCGAGATTAATCGCCACTTCTTCACCGAGTGACATAAGTGATACACGCCGGGCGAGTGGCATAATCAGTACTAGTGTGGCGAGCAGCACGGGAAGAATCAGCTTGAGGTGCCGCCATTCTATTCCGCCAAAACCTCCCGCATACCAGAAGGCCAGATCCTGACTCAGGTCAAAATAAATGGCAACGCCTGTGCTGAGCGAGGTTAACATGGCTGCAATAACGGCTCCGGCAACGGTCAGTCTGATGGAATTCAGGCCACCAGGTGCTACCATTCCAAGCAGGAAGATAAGCAGTGTGCCGAGAACAGCCCCCAGGAATGATAAAAACATAATCCAGCCGTACGGCAGTCCGGGCCAAAAGGCAAAGCTCAGTGCCACGACAAAAGTGGCTCCTGCATTGATGCCCAGAATGCCCGTGTCTGCCAGCGGATTACGCGTAATGCCTTGCATTAAAGCTCCTGCAACGGCAAAGGCAGCGCCGATAATAACCGCGGCAAGGACACGAGGCAGCCGCAGCTCATGAATAATCTGATGTGGTGTCAAAGCTGGGTTGTACTGAAATATGGCAGCCCATACGGTTTCCAGAGTTAGTCCTTTGGCACCTAAGGAGATTGCGACAAACATACTTAGCAGCAGTATGGCTATGGCAGACAAAAACGTCAGCCCAACGGTCACTGCAGATTTTCTTGAATTAGACGGACGATGTGGCAGTCCCGGATGTTGAATACGGGTCACTCCTTTGGTACCAACAACGTATTTCATTGTTATTGATTATCATTATCAATTAGTGATCATTATAGAATCTTAATTCAGGCCCGTACATGGCATAAATTAAGATTTTGGAGATGGACATTTTTTAGATTACAAAAGTGAAGGTTTGTTCGTCAACATAGAGAGCGCTTCATCGAGCTGGATGTTGATGGAATATGGAGCATATACGACCCATGAGTTCCAGTCGATGAGATGTACACGTCCGTTTTTTACCGCAGGATGGCTGTTCCACAGTGGATTCGAAGCTATCTCTTTCAACAGTGTTGCCTTTTCATGCATAGAATTAATCGCCAGTATCAGCACATCTGCCTCCAGTCCGTCCCATTCTCCTGGTGTGAAGGGCAGCCAGTTGAATCCAACGCCGGGAGATTTGCCAGCCAGTTCGGTCTGAATGCGCTGAGGAGCGGCCAATTGCAAGGTTCGATAAAAGACATGTCCAAAGTTCCGATGGCTGTACATCCGTGGACCTTTAGGCGTTAACGTGCCAACGGCAACGGTGATGTCCCCGACGAATTCCTTGATTTTTTTGCGTGCACGTTCTGTCTTGCGTTCATGTCGATCCAGCCAATCTGTGGCTGCTTGGGTACGATCCACAATGGATGCAATCTGATGCAGATGACCAAAGACGTCTGTCTGGTTCCAGGGAATCGTGATGATGGGGGCGACATCGCCAATATGCTCCATCGCTTTGGCAGCTGCATTGTCCTTGGTCAGAATCAATTCAGGATTCACATCCAGGAAAGCCTGACGTCCTTGTTCCCAAGGTTCATAGGCGTGGAAGGGCAGCGTCAGCGATTTGGGCATATGAGGAAGATGGCCTTGGATCTGAGCTGCGCATGGCGTGATACCAAGTGTCATCAGGTGGTCCGTGTATGGATAGGAGAGCGACACGATATTTCGGTGGACCTGCTTCGCATAGGAAGTTGGCGCATAACCGGCATGGTTTCGGAAACGTCGGCTGAAATAAAATTCGTCACGGTAACCCACTTCACGAGCCACATCACGGATACGCAGATCGGAAGTGAGCAGCAATTCCTTGGCCCGGTTCATACGCAGATGAGTGATGTATTCAATCGGATTTTTCTGCATGCGGCTCTTGAATAGCTGCGAATAATACGACGGGTGCATGTCAGCCAGTTCAGCCAACTTTTCCAGCTTGATCTCGTGCATATAGTTTTCGCGCATGTATTGCAGGGTGGACCTGAGCCACTGTTCGGGTTCATCCTGCCCAGCCACTACGTCAGTCTGGTCTTCTTGAGGCCAGAGTATATGTAACAGTTCCGTCAGGAAGAGCTGTGCCTTCAGGCCTGTTTCCAAACCTTCGTTGGTCAGTTGTGTAAGCTGTGCGGCAATGCGCTGTATACCGTAAAATGGGCCCTGAATCCAGCCTGTAACAGGTGAACTGAGCTCACGTTCGTAGATTCGTCTGGCTTTTGTTTTCTCCGTAGCCCGATACATATCAAAGTGAATGATATACAGTTCAATATCATGGTCTTCATCACTAAACAGTTCAATTGCAGTTCTTGGTAGGGACAGACAAGCTGATTTGCGAACCACGTGAGATTTGATCCCATTCATGATCAGTTGGCCTGTGAATTTGTGCATGTATATGAAAGTATGATGAGCTAGCTCAGTTGTGGACCAGCGCCATTTCCCACGGGTTATAATATGTTCTGCCTGACGAAGTTCGATCAGGGTATCATTCAGGAATGCATCCAGGTCTGCTCGGGTGGAGGATTCCTTTTCTGAATTGGGACTTGTCTGCTGATGCAACAGGTGTGGATTCTTGCCGCTGTGGGCGGTACCTGGGATGGTAGTCATGGTGTTATGCGTCCTCCTCTCTTTTGAACAGTTTAGGTAATGATTGAATCTGGAACGTACCATATTTTCTCGGACATGAAGGTCTATTTTAAACGTCTATTGATGCGTTTTGCATGATGTTATGATTACTGACTGTCTTGTCAAAAGCGCGTTTGCAGTATAGTCAGAAGTTTTATGAATAGCACAGGGTATATGATCCCGTTATCAGATGTGATCGATATTTTAACCAGATTGTCGCTAGTTACAAGTATGCTTAGGGACAAGACTTCATGGCCCTAGTCTGCTGATAATCTTAGCAAATCTACTGGAGAATTGAAATGTACCCAGATATGTTCGAGGCCCTGATGAGCTTGAAGTCTATTGAAAGCACATAATCGAAATCGTTTTCTGACGTAAGCGTTTCTTTTTGGTAAAATAAAGGGGATAACATGTTGGCCTGATCTGAATCATGAACCTTTTCAACTCAAATTGCAGTAGGGAGGCTTTAATATGACAGAAGTAGTGGGACGGGACAAAGTACGCTGGGGCATTATGGGCACAGGATGGATTGCATCCCAGTTTGCAAAGGATTTGGAGCATGCCGGGAACGCAGAGAAAGCAGCGGTAGGTTCACGGACAACGGGAAGTGCGGAGAAGTTTGCAGCTGAATATGGTTTTGCACGCGCTTACGGTTCTTATGAAGAGATGCTGCAAGACCCTGAGGTAGATATTATCTATGTGGCAACACCTCATCCTGTGCATAAGGAGAATGTACTGGCTTGTCTGGAGGCGGGCAAGGCGGTGCTCTGTGAAAAGCCGTTTACGATGAATGCGCGTCAGTTGGAGCAACTGGTGGAGACGGCACGGGAGCGTAACCTTTTCCTGATGGAAGGGATGTGGACACGCTTTTTGCCACCGATCGCTCAAGCCAGAGCATGGATTGCAGAAGGACGAATTGGTGAAGTACGTTTGCTCCAGGCAGACTTTGGATTCCGTGTCGGCTGGGAGCCGGAAGGTAGGTTGCTTAATCCGGATCTGGGTGGAGGCGCATTGTTGGATGCAGGGGTGTACCCGATCTCCTTTGCATCGATGATCTTTGGTGAACAGCCCCAGCATGTATGGAGTACGGCCAATATCGGTGAGACGGGTGTGGACGAGCAGTTTTCCGTATTGTTGTCCTATTCCGAGGGACGTTCTGCATCACTGAGTGCTGCCATTCGTCTGAACCTTAGCAATGAAGCGGTCATATATGGTACGGAAGGCAAGATTCGTCTCCCTTTATTCCTGGCGGGCAAAGAAGCCTATCTGCATGTGAATGGTCAGGATGAGCCGGAGAAGTTCACGGATGATCGAACATGCATAGGTTATGCTTTTGAGGCGGAAGAAGCGGGACGTTGTATCCTCGAAGGTCGGACGGAGAGTAACACCATTAAACTGGACGAATCCTTGGAAATCATGAAGCTGATGGACACGATTCGGGGCCAGTGGGGATTACGTTACAAATCGGAGTAAACAGACAGGAGCTGACGTGTGATGGTGAAGATTCTGATATCCGGGTTTGAACCTTTTGGCGGGGATGCGGTGAATCCGACGGGGGCATTAATGGATGCTCTTGCAAACGAAGTGATCGAGGGTGCTGAGCTAAAAACAGTACTGTTGCCCGTGCACTTTGATGAATGTGCAGACCTGCTGATCGCAGAGATGGAAGCCTATCGGCCAGATGTTGTCATTGCCTGTGGGCTGGCCAAGGGCAGAACATCCATCACACCGGAGCGGATCGCCGTGAATGTCAAAGACATTCCGCCTGGTTCCTACGCGGATAACCAAGGACAGCGTCCTGTGGACGAGCCAATTGTAGATGGCAGCCCGGACGGTTTGTTCTCCACGTTGCCCATACGTGCGATGGTGGATGACATGTCCGCAGCAGGTATCCCCGCTACCGTGTCCAATACAGCAGGTACATATATCTGCAACAACACAATGTACCGGGTGCTAGATCACATTCGAGTAGGGCAACTCCCGATCCGTGCCGGATTTGTACACTTTCCCGCCTCCACAGAGATGGCGGTGTTGCAGCCTTCCGTCCCGTCGCTGCCTTTTCCCATGATGCTGGATGCTCTGCGAATCATGATTCGCACGGTTGTAGCTGATTCGTAGGGGATGATTGCGATTGTTCGGCTGCGTTTGCAGCAGAACGTAGGCGAGGGTTGGATTCGTAGACCGCCGTTGTGAGAGGGAGAGCAGTGGGTTGGGATGGGTTATAGTAGGTTTTAGGATGACGTGGAGAGCGTGGAGTTGCATGGGTTTCTTTCTGCTTCAATCTTGGGTTGAGTAGAGTGATAGATATGAAGTTGAACATAGAGTGAAAAAAAGAGCTGTCCCATCGTCATAAGTCTGACGTTAGGGGACAGCTCTTTCTATTTCGTATGCCATGTGTAGTGTAGTCCAACATGGTTAGTGAGGTCACTAGTTTGCAGCAAGTATCTTGATGCTACCAAAGCCCTTATAAAAACAAGACCCTGGGACACCACCATCACCCTGGCTAGTTAAAAAGTTTTTATCCCGGAATGTACCCTATGCAGGACTCTAACGAATCGAGTACACGCTATTAGCCGAAAATTCGCACTTACCAATTTCTAACGAATCGTAGGATCGTTATTGTGCTTGAGTGTGAGAGTTTATCGGCAATTTGAACGAGATTTAGCCGAATACGGTGTCTGAGATTCGTTAGAATTCTCGTGGCATGATATTCGGCTGAATAAGGTGCGTAGGGTTCGTTATATTTAGAGCGTAAAGATATAGTTGAAAAATAGTTAAATGTTAGATTCGCAACAGATCAAGGTCGAACTCGGGAACGAGTCCTTCTTTCATGGCACGTCCAAGTAGTGCAGTAATCGCACCGTAGCCATCATCGCCCAGATTGGCGCTGAATTCGTTAACATACAGTCCGATATGCTGTGCAGCTACGTCAGGGTCCATTTCTTGGGCATGTTCCATAACGTATGCTCTCGACTCATCCGGGTGCGCCCATGCATATTCAACGGAGGCGCGTGCCCATCCGGCGAGGGCATGAACATCCATGTTGCGACGTGCGATGATCGCTCCAAGCGGGATCGGAAGGCCTGTGTCGCTTTCCCACCAGTTCCCGAGATCTGTCATTAGTTTGAGGTCATAGTTTTGGTACGTGAAGCGTGCTTCATGGATGACAAGTCCGGCATCGATCTTGCCGTCCCGTACAGCAGGCATGATCTGGTCGAATGGCATGACAACAATCTCGCCTACACCACCCGGAACATTTTGCGCTGCCCACAGACGGAATAAGAGATATGCTGTCGAGCGTTCACTTGGCACAGCAACCCGTCGTCCAGACAGATATGCTGGATCGGTCGTGCCATTTGCGGTCAGAACCAACGGACCACATCCTCTACCAAGTGCGCCTCCAGCAGGAAGCAGAGCATAGTCAGATAACACGTATGGCAGTGCTGCATAAGATATTTTCATCACTTCAGGTGTGTCGGGGCCATCCGGATTTGCTGCCAGACCATTGGTAATATCAATATCAGCATAACGGACATCCAGCTCAGGTGCGCCCGGGATCAAACCGTGCACCCACGCGTGAAAGATAAATGTATCATTTGGACAAGGGGAAAATGCAATTTTCATGATGTAATAACCTCCCGTAAAATGGAACTTGCAGCCTGAAGCGCATCGAGGGCGTCCTTGATGCGCCAAGCGTCGCGGTCGCGTGGACCGACCGCGTTAGATATGGCCCGCAGTTCGAGTGCTGGCACGCCGAACTGCTGGGCAGCTGTTGCCACGCCGAAGCCTTCCATACCTTCGGCGGCGGCATCCGGCACGCGGCGCAATAGCTCCGCAGCCGTCTCCGCTGTTCCGGTCGCCGTAGACACGGTGACCGCAGTGCCTCCGCTGACAGCGAGCCCATCCCGCTGCAGCTCATGGCGCAGGCGAGCGGCAAGCTCCGCGTCCGCCGCCACAATGGACGAGCCGAATCCGAGCTCGTCCACACTAAGGAAGCCGTCTGGCGTCTGCGAGCCCAGATCGGCAGCAACCATAGCGTCGGCTACCACGAGGGAGCCGACGTCTGCCCGGCCGGGGAACCCACCGCCGATGCCGGCACTGATCACCAGCATGTAGGCTGGTGAAGATCCGGTCCCGGCAAGGGGCCCCGGCCTTGAAGATGTGGCAGATGCCTGTGCCACATCGGATGGGCTTGGCGCAGTGGAACCCTGCGCCAACGCCCTTGTGCTCGCAGCTGCTACGGCATATGCCAATGTAGCGGCTGTTCCCGCAGCGGCCGAGGCTGGGCCAACGCCCGCAGCGATGACGTCAAATCGTTCCGCGGCTGTATCTCCCAAACCGCGGAGGACCGCATCTTTCTCCGCATCAACCGCGGTTACAATTAATACACGTTGTGATGAATTTGCTTGGACCGGACTTATATCTGAAGTGTTTATTGCCCCGGTTAAATCCCCGTGGTGTCCACTATTTTCGAATGATGCGTTTGGTTTATTATTCTGATCTTTATCCTGTCTATGTTCATTCATCTCGGATTCTCCTTATGAGGTATTAGAAGTGTAACATATGCCCTCCATAGTATCTTTCTTACAGCAAGCTTTTAGTTACACTTCTTAGGGTTCTACTTACTTCTATATTTTCGTGTAAATGTATAGTTCAGCTTATAAAAATGGAATTCGGGCATATATTTGTCCACTATAAAAGGACATTTATCTTCATTTTGTCTTTCAAAGAGTGGACACTTTTTCTAAAAAGATACTATATCCATCCATGGAAATGAAACACTACATATAGATTTTTTAGGACTTAAATTCTCAAATAATCTATATGTAGAATATCAATTCCATGGTGATTTCTTATGTCCGTGTCCACCCTTTGAAAGACATATCTACAATATGTATGCTCAGTGCGGACAGCACGAGTTGGCACTCCAAATGAACAGATAAACGATTGAAAAGGCTGAAGTCTGCCCCGACCCATTCAACGCAAATCATATATCCCATCGGATTATGTACCACAAACCAAATGAATAACTGGCCGGGTCTACACCCGATCCCTATATAGTAGCTCATTTGTGCAAACCCGAATTTAAAGCAAATACACAGTCTCGCTAACTCTAATTTAGCTGCCTACTGTACGGCCTACCGTTTGTGCAGACAATAGATCTATAACGCGAGACAACACAACACAACACAACACAACACAACACAACTAACGCATAACAGACCTAACAATCAATCAGGTTAAACGCGCACAAAAAAGTAACAAAGATACAGTGATTATTGAACAATATTTCATCTCCATCATAACGGAAGGGGAAAGACCTGAACAACCTTTGCATGTAATTCTGTCAAAAGAGGTCAGGCAAAGATTTTGGGTAGCCGTATCACTTCGAGTAGCCACATATAGCCACATCGCTTCAGATAGCCGTTTTGCTTCACTTCATGTGAACGCCACCCTGATCGAGCCCCGTCGTAAGCCAGAATGAACCTGCTTCCCAAAAATATATATGTCAAATAAACCATATAACCTCTCTTTATTAACGTACTCCCAAAAACACAAGAAGTCAAAGTCAACGGTTGACAATTCGATTTAACTGTATTAATAATAGTAGTACAGTTAATACACCTAGGAGTTGAATATGTACGGCTCTACAGCTGTACAGCTTAGGTAACGCCTTTTTACGCCTAGATATTTGCACATACACCTCAGATACAGTCATTTAAACCCATAGGTTATTTCACACATGTACAGAAAGGAGGTGCGGGATGTTCGAATTAGATGTACGCAGCCGTAAGGCGATCTACGAGCAACTAGTGGACAAAGTCAAAGAAATGATCGTATACGGTATTCTAAAGCCCGACGAGCAGCTTCCTTCCGTTCGTGCATTATCGACGCAGCTGACCGTGAATCCAAATACGATTCAGAAAGCGTATCGTGAGCTTGAACGTGAAGGTTACATTTATTCTTTGCAGGGAAAAGGGAGCTTCGTATCATCGTCAGTGGAACATCCGAATGAAGCCATGAGAGATGAGATCAGAGAGTCTCTGGTGAAGTTGATTGCAGAAGCTTCGTATTCCGGTTTGACCAAGGCGGATATGACGCTTTTGTTTGAGGAAGCGATGGCCCGTATAGAGAAGGAGGAGCCTCATGATTGAGCTGAATCAAGTCGTCAAAGCATTTGAACAGGAAAAGGCAGTGGATGGCGTAACGATGCACATACATAAGGGGTCGATCTATGGTTTGCTCGGTTCCAACGGGGCAGGCAAGACTTCGCTGCTCAAAATGATGGCTGGCATTTACCGTCAGGACAGCGGGACTGTTCGTATCGAAGATAATGAGATTTATGAAAATATGGATCTCAAAGGCCGCACAATTTTTATGGCCGATTCGCCGTACTTTTTTCCGCAATCTTCAATAACTCAGATGGCTGCATTTTATCGTTCGGTATATCCGCGCTGGAATGAGGAACGGTTCAAGCAACTGGCGACCGTGTTCAAACTGGATGTAAAACGCAAGCTGCATCGCATGTCCAAAGGCATGCGCCGTCAGGCAGCCGTATGGCTGGGACTTAGCTGTATGCCTGAAGTGCTGCTGATGGATGAGCCTATTGATGGCCTCGACCCGGTCATGCGCCAGCAGATCAAAAACCTGCTGTTCCAGGAAGCAGCTGAGCGTCAAGTAACCATTGTCATCTCGTCGCACAACTTGCGTGAGATCGAAGATCTGTGTGACCATGTGGCGATTATGCACAAAGGCCGAATTATTGTAGAGAAGGATCTCGATGATCTGAAGGCCGATACGCATAAAATCCAGGTTGCTTTCCGCCACCCGGACCATGCACAGGCCATGGATGAGCAGATTGATATCTTGCATGAAGAGAAGCGGGGAAGTGTATCCCTGTACATTGTCAAAGGCAACCGACAACAGGTAACGGATCAATTCCGTGTACATGATCCGTATCTGCTGGATGTACTGCCTTTGACGCTCGAAGAAATCTTTATCTATGAAATGGAGGACGCAGGGTATGATATTCAACCGATTGTTCTGTAACCGGGGCATCCTGATCCAAAATTTCAGACAGCATGGATGGATAGGCGTTTTATTTCTCATCACATTGTTGTTCTCACTTCCGTTATATATCGCTACCGAGTACAGGGACGTGCCACAGCAGATTACAAGTTTGTTTCAGGCCAATGGTGAAGTGCAGATTTTGTTCGCTATCACACTGCCCGTAGCGGCTGGTATTTTTCTTTTTCGGTATATTCAGTCTGGTGCACCTTCGGATCTGTTCCATAGTTTGCCGTTACGTCGTAAACATCTATTAACGATTAATCTGTTGACCGGATATGCCATGATCCTGATTCCAATCTGGATTACAACTGCGATTACCGGCTTGGTATGGGCGGTACTGGATCAACCTGCGTTTCTGTTCGATGGCAGTACAATCTGGATGTGGGGCTTGAGCATGAGTATCTACTCGCTGTTTATGTTCATGCTAACTGTGGCGGTGGGCATATGTATTGGTCAATCTGTATTGCAGGGACTCACCGTGTACGCGCTCGTCTTGTTACCTGTTGTCGTGTGGTTCATTATGTCACTTCATCTCCAGCATTATTTGCTCGGATATGCTTTTGAAGAAGTGGGCTTTAATGCGGAGAAACTCTCACTCGTCCTGCGTGTGGGTTCGATCAGTATCCTCCCTGTAATCCGTCAGGAGTTAATTATCTATGCTATATTTGCAATCCTGTTTATTCCTCTAACCTATGTACTTTATGCGAAGAGACAGGTTGAATCTGCTACTCAAGCAGTTACGTTTAAGCTTATAAAACCTATATTCCGCTTCGGATTGATGTTTACATTGGTTCTGATTGGCGGAGGTTACTTTACAATGATTGCTCCAAGAGGATCAGCTGGATGGGGAATATTCGGATATATCCTCGGCGGAATTGTAGGTTATATCGTTGCGGAGATGATTATTCGCAAAACATGGCTGATCTGGAGCAGCAGGCTGCTACCCAAGCTGATTCTATATGGTATCATCGCTGGTCTGATACTTTACGTACCTATTGCCGACTGGAATGGATACGCCGCTCGAGTGCCTGAAATGAGCAAGGTGAACAGCATCAAGCTTGGTGGGGAGAGTTATACCTACAGTAACGGTGTCACTCAGAAAAAGGACGATGCTCACCTCTATTCTAATGATCCGGAATACATGGGGGCAGTTATCGCTCTTCATCAAAAAATCGTGGATTCCGATCTTCCTTTATTGGATGATCCGATTAATACAGGTATGCGTAATGATGAGTCTATATTAATTAACTACAAGCTGGATAACGGCAAAGTGATGAAACGTAAATACTACATTCCAGAAGCCGAATTCCATCAGGAATTAATGGCTCTGAAACAGTCCCAGGATTACAAAAGAGTCGCCTTTGAAACGTATAAGTTGGATGAAGATGCGTTAAGTTTCGGCATTCGCTCTGCCATAAGTTCATACCGGAAGGTTTATATTAGCAATCCGGAGCAAGTCCGTGAGTTCAAAGCATTGTTGAAACAGGACATTTTGGATCAGACCTATGAAGAACAGCGCTCCCCGTGGCAGTCGTTTGCTTACGCGGAGATGAATCAGGACTCTACTTCGAAAGATCTATTTCAACCGAGGGAGATGTGGAATTTTGAGATTAAACCTAGCTATGATCGGGTATTGGCTTGGCTGAAGGAGAACAAGTTATACGACCAGTTGCTTGTCCAGGCAGATGAGATTGTCTCCGCTCAGTTTGCGAAGCAGGAGATTAACAGTCCGGGTTCGCTTCAGTGGACTACTCCGCAGCCAGAATATATCGATGGAAATCTAAGTGGTAACAAACAGATAGCGACTAAAAACAAAGAAATCATTAGTGATTTGCTCAAACGTCAACGGTCTGGTTATCTAACAGAGAAAGATACCATTTATCAGATCAAGTTGAATGTAACTCGTGGCGAGAACATCTATATGATGTTAAAAGAAGAGGATCTGACCGAGGAAATGAAAGCTATTTTGGTCAATCAATAAGCTGAGCTGTATCAGTTGTTAACTATAAGCGGGAAGGGTTCTCCTGTTGATTGAAGGGTTGATATTAGACCAGGAAAACTATAAAAATTGAACTAAACATTTACACAAAACGTAGAGGACAGAAAGAACCTGAAGAAGCGGAGCGTTCGCCTTTATCCCCGGATTTACCCTTTATATAAGGAATCAAAAAAATCTGGGGATAACAGCGATCGGAAGGTTGTTCTGTCATCGGAGTGTGCAGTGTAAATATTCTTTAGTTCAATTTATATAGACACGACTTGACCAGATACAGCGAATGGAATATATTAGAAAAAGGAAAGGTTCGAGCGACTCGTTCAATCGAATCTCATATGGAACGGCTTATGAGGGAAGCACCCGTAAGAGCAGGCAAATGCCTGACTTGCGGGTGCTTTTTTGTCGTTCGCTGATTTCGTTGGCTATTCTTCTGCGAGGAAATGGAGGTGGAGCTTCTCAAATTGGATAGAACAGAGGGTCAGACGGCTTAATATCTTCCAACTATTTTGAAGAAAGGGTGTAGGAATGCATGCAAACAGAAGTATGGAAGGGAACGTTAACTGATCAGGAGGGAACAGTATGTTGTCCTTCTTTCCTATTATTAGGAGCAGGAGGATATGACTTCATAGAACATGACGGCCTATTGGAAGAAAAAAAGGGGCGACAGCACATCGAAGATATAGCTACAGAAGATATAGTTTTAATGGAGACGAGTGACTTTCTAATCCCTTCTCCAATAGCAGGTAGCCATAGTCACATGATGGAACAAAGTAACGTCCTGCGTGGTCAATTGTCATCGTTGGCTCATCTTATTTTCAGATCACGCCTGCTTATAGGGCTTGTGATTCTGTTCAGCGCAGGCACGATTTATTTTGCTTCAACAGCCGAGGCAGCGGGCATAGATCTTGGCGTAACAGCGCAGAAAGCCTGGGATTCCGTTTTGAACAAAGCCGACGCACAAACCAAGTTAACGTTGAAGCAAGCGTACGATAAAGTGGGGAACTGGAAGACACAAGAGCAGGTTTGGGAACAAAAAATAAAGACACTTCATGTCGCCAATACCGCGGAATTGGAGCGATTACGTGTAGAAATAAGACAAACCGATGATGCGAAGGTCGCAGCTCTAGCTGAAAAGGTAAAGCAAACACAAGCCCGATATGAACCGCTATTCGCCCTCTATAGTTCAGTCAATAGACAGTTGGATGCAGCCAAAGCCATCAAAAATAAGGAATGGAGTGCAGCGATCCGCACACAGGCAGAGACGTTGAGACCCGTTGTGAAGCTTGCCAGAGAAGACATCCGGATCAAGAAAAAGGAACTTGCTGAAGCACGTAAACGGAAGAGCGCTGAAATAAAACGTTTACGAGCTATGCTAGCAGGGGCTGACTCCGCGAAGAAACAGATTCAACCGGCTAAAAAACAGGCGAGTCTGGCAAAAGAACGATATTCCAACGCTCTACAACAGTTCAAACAGAGTACAAAACAAAGCCAAACGTCACGTGTACTCAGCTCATTGAACACATTGGCGTCTGCAGCAGAGAAGTGGGCAGGAACAAAACAAAGTATTCATACACTGGAGCAAAACGTATCCACTACGTATGTGAAAGTCAGACAGGAAATCGCCAAGAGACCCAAATAAGAGGAAACCCGGTCCTCTCCGCAACGTACACAACTTTAGATGTAAAGACGCTTCGATGAGATGATGGAACGAGGTGGAACTATTGCAGACCAAGTTGGAAACGAAACGTACGGGGGCAAAAGGTTTTAAACGTAAACGTTACTGGATTCCCAGCGTTGTACTAATTTTGATCATAGGTTTTATTGGGATTGGTACACAATGGACACCCAAAATAACGGTATTTTTATTAAAATCATTAATTGAAACTACTAATCCAGACACAAATAGCAAGGATACTATGCTCTCGGATGGGATAACTCGTGTTGTGGATGTGCCCTATGCAGACGAAGGGCGTAATGACAGTACACTGGATATCTATTATCCTTCCGTAACATCGGAACCTTTGCCTGTTGTGTTGTGGGTTCATGGTGGTGGATGGGTCTTGGGGGACAAAAAGGATATCGCAGATTATGCCGTTCAATTAGCCAAGCAGGGTTACGTTGTGGTCAGTATGAATTATGCGCTCGCACCGGATACGAAATATCCCATTCCCGTGGTCCAGACGAATCAGGCTTTGACTTACGTGAAGAACCATGTCAGTGCGTATCACGGTGACCCGGAAATCATATTTCTCGCAGGCAATTCGGCAGGTGCCCAGATTGCAAGTCAGACTGCGGCAGTGGTGACCAATCCTTCCCTCGCCAAACTGATGAATGTAACACCAGCCGCCCAGCCAGAAGACTTGCGTGGGGTTCTTCTATTCTGTGGTCCATACAATCTAAGCACAGTAGCCAATACAGGTTTTCCACTCATACGGACATTTCTCTGGTCATATACGGGAGTCAAAACATTCGAAGACTATCCACGTCTGCATGAAATGTCGACCGTGCTTCAAGCCACAGCAGAGTACCCGCCTGCATTTATTACCTCAGGCAATGATGACCCGTTGACCAGTCAATCGATTGAGCTGGCACAAGTATTGAAGCGCCTTGATGTTGAGGTGGAAACCTTGTTTTTCTCAAACTCATCAGAGAAGCTGGGACATGATTATCAATTTAATCTTGAGAGTGACGCTGGACAACAGGCGATACATTCGGCAGTACGATTCATGCAACAGTATAGTCGATGAGCAGACAAGTCTGTGGTACACTCGAAGCAAATGAGGGCGCAGGAGGAGAAGTATGGCAGATAAAGAAGATTTGACCCGGTTCGGGGTGGCGTTTCCTACACCTCTGATTGAGCAGTTTGACCAGTATATTGAGGAACAGGGATACAAAAACCGATCCGAGGCTTTCCGTGATCTTGTTCGCAAAACATTACTGCAACCTTCTGCATTACAATCCGACCAGGATGTGGCAGGCACCATTGTGATGGTCTATGATCACCATATCAGTGATCTTCCCATTCGTTTGATGGAGCTGCAGCACGAGGCGCATCATGACATCATTTCCAATATGCACGTGCACCTGAACCATGACCAGTGCCTGGAGGTAATTGCCGTACGGGGTAACCTGGGACGATTGCGTCATCTGCATCAACAGATCCAGGTACAAAAAGGTGTTTTGTATGCGGAGCTGTCTGTGACTTATGTAGATGAACTCAACAAACTGGCTCATGCTCAGAGTCGTCAGGATGGCAACCCGGATCAAAGTCTGGATGATAATTACAGTGCGGGGCAGCATGGTCACAGTCATCATCATCGCTCTGCGGAGTAAGACAAATACGGGTGTAATTTCTATGAAAATATAGCAAATCTAAAAAAACAGACTATTGGTTAGATGCCAACTGTCTGTTTTTTTTTTGTTTGTTATAATACCTGACTTTATAGAGCGCTACAAATACTCGGTTATACAATTTTTTATTTATTAATTCTGAAATATGAAAAAATATGGATTACGAAGTTAACTTTGTTGACATATGATTTGTATTTTGTGCTACAATTTCTCTAAAAAGTAACACGAAAAAAGTGAGTGCAGCACATATTTAGAGGGGGAACGACCAGAATGGGCAGATTTTCATGGAGATGGGGAAAACGAAAAGGTAGAACAGGATTAGGCATTTTGCTTGTATGTTCCATTGGTTTATCTGGTTGTGCACAGAGCACAGCGCCAACAGCTTCATCAGCAGAGAATGGACAGTCAGGAACAACCTCAACCAAAGACGAATTGGTGCTGGCCGTTGGCACCGAGCCGGAAGGCGGGTTTGATCCGACAACTGGATGGGGGCAGTATGGTTCGCCACTTTTCCAAAGTACCTTGCTGAAGAGGGATGCAAAGTTACAGCTGGTTAACGATCTGGCTACCGCATATTCAGTTAGTGAAGATGGGCTGACCTGGACGATTACGCTTCGGGACGATGTGAAGTTTTCGGATGGGGAGCCTCTAACGGCTGAGGATGTGAAATTTACATTTGAAACAGCTGCCAAGAGTGGGTCCGTGATTGATTTGACCAATATGGCTGATGTGCAGGCACCCGACGATCAAACGGTTGTATTTACACTGAAGTCGCCGCAGTCGACATTCATCAGTCTGCTGACGACACTTGGCATTGTACCTGAACACGCCTATGGTGCCGATTATGCGGAACATCCGGTCGGTTCAGGACCGTACAAGCTGGTTCAGTGGGACAAAGGACAACAGGCCATCGTGGAAGCCAATGAAGAATATTACGGTAACAAGTCTGCATTCCACAAACTCACCTTCCTCTATCTGGATGAAGATGCAGCCTACGCCGCTGCACAGGCAGGTACGGTGGATATCGCTGCTATCCCGGCAGCGTTTAGCAAACAACAGGTGAATGGCATGACTTTGGAGGCCGTGAAAACCGTAGATAATCGTGGCATCATGTTCCCCATGCAACCTGCTGGTGCCAAGTCGGGCGATGGTCTTCCCGCAGGAAATGATGTGACATCTGATCTGGCGATTCGCCAAGCGGTGAATGTTGTGATTGATCGTAAGGCTTTGGTTGAGGGTGTACTGGAAGGGTACGGTCGTCCAGCTTATTCCGTCAGTGATGAACTGCCTTGGAGCAATGCAGAAGCTGTATTTACAGATGCCAATCTCGAAGAAGCGAAGCGCATTCTGGCGTCTGGTGGCTGGGTGGATGCGGATGGTGATGGTATCGTCGAGAAAAACGGCGTTAAGGCCGAGTTCAATCTGCTTTATTTTGCAGGTGATTTAACAAGACAATCTCTGGCACTGGCTGCTGCGGATATGGTAGCCCAGGCGGGAATCAAAATCAATGTTGAAGGCAAAAGCCGTGAAGAGACGAAAAAGATGGCTTACTCCAACGCTGTATTATTTGGTTGGGGCAGTCATGATCCACTGGAGACGTATAACCTCTATAGCAGTACCCACAAGGGAGAAGGGTATTACAATCTGGGGCTGTACAGTAATCCTGTCGTGGATTCTTGGATGGACAAAGCCCTTCAGGCCACCAGTGAAGAAGAGGCATTACCATTCTGGCAGAAAGCGGAATGGGATGGAACAACAGGTTTCAGTTATCAGGGTGATGCGCCATGGGCATGGCTCGTAAATATAGATCATCTGTATCTGGTTACGAATGGACTGAACATTGGCGAGCAGCAGATCCACCCCCATGGTCACGGCTGGCCGGTGACAACCAATCTGGAGGAATGGTCCTGGGATAACAGTACAAAGTAGGAAACGTACCGGTAGCTTTAGCCTGAATTGGGGAGAGATTGGATGACAGGCAGGAATGGATGGGCGAGATTTGTTGGTTTTAAAATGTTGCGACTTGTATCTCTATTGGTTGGAGTCAGTGTGTTGTCTTTTATATTAATGCAATTCTCTCCTGTTGATCCGATCGAAGCCTACATTGGTGGAGACATGATCAGGGTAAGCGCCGAACAGCGCAGTTTAATCGAAGAACGTTGGGGATTGAATGAATCTCCCATGGAACGATTGCTGACTTGGGGACAAACGCTGATTCAGGGAGATCTGGGAACTTCGATGATCTACAGACAACCTGTAGCGGATATTATCCAGGAACGATTCATGAATTCTGTCGCGCTTATGGCTGTAGCCTGGCTATTATCCGGCATCTTCGGGTTCGCTCTTGGGGTAGTTGCCGCCATGAGACGGGATTCGAAGCTGGATCGCCTGATCTGCTGGTATTGTTATACGCTGGCTTCCACGCCATTATTCTGGATTGCGCTGTTGCTGCTGATGGTATTTGGGGTGTGGCTCGGATGGCTTCCAGTTGGCCTTGGAGTACCCGCAGGCATGTCGGCTGATCAGGTCACATGGGGAGATCGGGCTATTCATATGATTCTGCCAGCGTTGACCCTCAGTTTGACTGGGGTAGCTTCTATTGCTTTGCATACCCGGCAGAAGCTCACGGATGTGCTCGAGTCAGATTATATTCTGTTTGCGAGAGCGCGGGGTGAGCGTGGATTTCAGCTGTTCCGTCGACACGGGTTCAGACATGTTGTTTTGCCAGCCATAACACTACAATTTGCTTCGTTCAGTGAACTATTTGGTGGGGCCGTACTTGCAGAACAGGTATTTTCATACCCCGGCCTTGGTCAGGCAACGGTTCAGGCTGGGTTGCGTGGAGATGTTCCACTGCTGCTTGGGCTTGTGATGTGCAGTGCAATTTTTGTTTTTACAGGTAATATGGTTGCAGACATTCTGTATCGTATGATCGATCCACGGATGAAGGAGGAGCTGATGTCATGAAGCAGACGGTAGAACGCTCCTCCGAGCAGACGGCAGAAACAACCGAAGTACAGAAAGTGAAAACTGCGACTCAAGAGGTAAGGTACAGCATTAATCCGGGGTTACTACAAGCTGAGACTGGAACAGGAACAGGAACAACACGCCAAACGAGAAAAGGTTATGCGGGTGCCAGAGACCAAAATTTCCGCAACCCTCGCCAAAGAGCGGTGATCTGGGGAAGCCTCGCGGTGATCTGGATTGCCGTTGTGTGGTTGACGGGCAGGCTGCTTCCGGCTGGTTCTACGCTGTCTTCACTAATGGATCGGAATTTGGCTCCAACCTGGGCGCATCCATTTGGCACAGATTGGCTCGGAAGAGATATGTTCATGCGCACGTTAAAAGGATTGGCAACCAGCATTCAAGTGGGATTACTTGCTGCATGTGGTGGTGGAATGATCGCAATGTTATTGGGTTTGGCAGCCGCTTCAAGCAAGACTGCTGATCGGGTGATCTCATGGATTATCGACCTGTTCCTGAGTGTACCTCATCTGGTATCACTGGTTATGCTGGCCTTTGTATTTGGTGGAGGTTTGGCAGGAGTCGCGGCAGCGATTGCGCTGACTCACTGGCCGAATCTGGCCCGGATTGTACGAGCGGAGATGATTCAACTGAAATCCGCAGAATATATTCAGATTTCACACAAGTTGGGTCAAACACGTTTACAGATTGCGGTGCAGCATATGCTGCCACATCTGGTTCCACAACTGTTCGTGGGCGTATTGCTAATCTTTCCCCATGCGATTCTGCATGAGGCGGCCATTACGTTTCTGGGGCTGGGGTTGTCCCCGCAACAACCGGCAATCGGAATTATTTTGTCCGAATCGATGAGATATTTATCTGCTGGCATGTGGTGGCTCGCCTTTTTCCCGGGACTGGCATTGTTGCTGGTTGTTCGTGCGTTTGATGTATTGGGCAACAGTCTGAAGACATTGACGGGTACAGGTAGTTCAAGGGAGGTGAGGTAATATGGCTCTTCTTGATATTGAGGGAGTGTCGGTGTCATTTCGGCGCGCTCGCGGCTGGTTTGGGCACGAACAGACTTACGTCATTCAGAATCTGGATCTTTCCATAAACGAGGGCGAGATTGTGGCTGTTGTAGGCGCAAGTGGATCGGGCAAAAGTGTGCTGGCGCAGGCCATTATGGGTATTCTACCTACCAATGCCAGGTTGGAGGGGCGTATTAGCTATAATAGCGAGCCTTTAACCCCAGAGCGGCAGCTTCATCTGCGTGGAGACGAACTGGTGTTGATTCCACAATCCGTCAGTTATTTGGACCCGCTGATGAAGGTGGGAAGACAAGTTAAGCCGGTAACCCTGGATTTGGGACGGAAGAGCCGCTTCATAGCTCGATCCCATATGAAAAAGACAGAGCAGGAGCTGACGGATCGTTATCATCTTCCTCAAGGAACAGCCGGGAAATACCCGTTTGAGTTGTCTGGAGGTATGGCAAGGCGGGTGTTGATGGCGACAGCGACCTCAGGTCAGCCCAAGCTGATCATTGCAGATGAGCCGACACCAGGCATTCATCCCGAAGTGCTGGCCGAGACGATGAAGCAATTTCGCGAGCTTGCGAATGAAGGCGTAGGCATTCTATGGATCACCCATGATGTCACGACAGCCCTGACGGCAGCGGATCGCATCGCTGTATTTTATGCGGGTACCAATGTAGAGGCGGCGCAGGTGGATGATTTTAAAGGGAATGGAGAACGTCTGCGTCATCCATATACAAAAGCGCTCTGGAATGCGTTGCCGCAGAATGGATTTCAGCCACTCCCAGGCTCCCAACCGTTGGCAGGTCAAGAGATCACCACAGGCTGTTCATTTGCTCCCCGATGTAATGCAGCAACCGCTGTATGTATCGGAGAACGTCCAGATCTTCGTAAGGTACGGGGCGGAGAAGTGAGGTGTTTCCATGTCACTTGAAGCACGGGACGTGAGTTACCGTTACGATACGAAATCGTGGGTGTTCCAGCAGATGAATATGCAGGTGAAACAAGGCGAAGTCGTGGGCTTGTGGGGACCAAGTGGCTGTGGAAAAACAAGCCTTGGACGCATCCTTGCAGGATATGCCGAACCTGTGGCAGGACAAGTACTTCTGGATGGGAAACCACTCCCGCGTACAGGAGTATGTCCGGTTCAGCTGGTATTCCAGCATCCGGAGAAAGCTGTGAATCCACGCTGGCGAATGCGCCGCGTGTTGCAGGAGGCGTCTGTGCAGGATGAACAGTTGCTCGAAGCATTGGGTATTCAGCAGACCTGGTTGGACCGTAGACCGAGTGAATTATCCGGTGGAGAACTGCAGCGTTTCTGTGTGGCGCGAGCACTTGGGACAGCGACACGTTACGTGATCGCAGATGAGATGACAACGATGCTGGATGCGATCACTCAGGCACAGATCTGGCATACCGTGATGGAAGTGGCTCGCCAGCGTGATCTGGGATTACTGATCATAAGCCATGATCGGGATTTGCTGAACAGGTTGTGCGACAGAATTACACCGATGCCGATATCGATGTCACTGTAATTTTAAATATGTTCGAATAAACAAAATGATCAAATACAAAAGGGGAGCCCCTTGTTCAGTCATTGACCATGAATGTGAGTCATGGACTTGACTACGGGGCACCCTTTTTTTATTTTGACAAATATTCACCATTTAACGAACAGTACACGTTATGTTCGCAACGTACATAGATCTAACTGACAGCTTATTTGCCCGACACATTGTTTAACAACACAGATAATCTGCGCATCGCCTCTTCAACCGTGGAACGTGGACAGGCTACATTAATACGCATGAACCCTGTACCCTCTGTTCCAAAGAAGCTCCCGTCATTGAAAGCAAGCCCTGCTTCATGAAGAAGCATATTGCATAGTTGTGCATGTGGAATATTCAGCTCCCGGAAATCCATCCATAACAGATAGGTCGCTTCGGGCAGATGCATTTTAATCTGAGGCATATGTTCCGCAACATATTGCTGTACATACTCCATATTTCCACGGATATAGGCAAGGCACTCATCCAGCCATTCCTCGGCATCATTGTAAGCAGCTTCGGTTGCAACAGCCCCCAGTGTGCTGATATTAGCAAGTCCCATCGTTTTTACACCCTGCGCGAACGATTCTCGCAACTTGGCATTGGGGATGATGATGTTGGATGTGCAGAGGCCAGGAATGTTGAACGTTTTGCTTGGAGCCGTACAGATGATACTTAGATCAGAGACGGCGTCCGAGATCAGGGTCAGTGGTGTATGAGTTCCACGCTGATGAACAAGATCGGCATGGATTTCATCTGAAACCATCAGTACGTTGTATTGCAGACACAGTGACGTAAGCCCTTCAAGCTCCTCACGAGTCCATACCCGTCCAACCGGGTTATGAGGACTGCACAGAATCAACATTTTGACCCGACCCGTCTGCAAGCTGGATTCCAGTTGTTCCAGATCCATCGTGTAATGACCATTATTCTCTACCAAAGGATTGGTGATCAGTTCACGGCCCTGACCACGTACTACTTCATAGAAGGGAGCATACACCGGGGTTTGGATGACCACTGCATCTCCCGGCCCCGTGAATCGTTGTACAGCAATGCTGAGTGCGGGCACGATACCTGGAGTGAATACAATCCAGTCATCGTTAATTTTCCAGTTGTGGCGCCGTTCCATCCAGCCTGCAACAGCTGCATGATACGCTTCAGTCCGCACTGTATAACCAAAAATCCCGTGTTCCATCCGTGTTTGCAGGGCTTGAATGACGGATGGTGGAGCAGCAAAGTCCATATCGGCCACCCACATCGGAAGCGCATCAGCAGCACCGAAGATATCCTCAAGCGCATCCCATTTCTCAGATCCGGTAGAGATCCGGTTAATAGGCTGGTCAAATGTACTGTTATTCATCGTATTTAATCCCCCTTGAGTTCCGTTCCTTCGACCACAAATCGACAAATAATTATCTAATACATTGGTTAATTTCGCAACTGTTGTGCGTGTATGATTAGCTTCATATGTATGGTCCGGGATTCAGGACTTTATTCATATAAGAACAACTTAAGGAGCCAGAGAACAGCGTGCATACGACAAAGACTATTTTTGTACGTCCTTGGTCCTGTTTTGTCCATTTATCGTTTACAACCTCTTGTCAGATGCTATTATATTGCTAACATTTGGTGGAACAACGGGCTGTTATCCGAATAAGCTCGTACCCATACATGATGAGCATAACTACATGAGCCTTTTGCATAAATCAAGCGATCGTCTTGAATCGTATGATGCATAAGGCTGACATTTGAACTCAGGAGGCGTTTAGGGATGAAAAGCAAAAAGTGGTTGATTGCTGCGGGTGTGTTTGGCATGGTGTTAACCGGATCGGCAGGTGTATATGCAGGTACACAACTGGAGACAATCAAAGCTTATCTGAACCATGGGCTCGCCATCGAAGTGAACGGACAGAAATTTACACCGACAGGTGACCAAGGCAAAAAGCTTGCGCCAATTACATATCAAGGCAGTACATATCTCCCCGTTCGTTCGATTGCTGATGCGTTAAAAACCGAAGTGAAGTATGATTCCCAAAACAATAAAGTAAGCATTGGCTCTTCAAGCTCTTCTGGTGGGTCAACATCTACAGGCAACAGCGGATCGACATCGCCCTCAACAGGTACAAACACACAGGCGGCAGGCGTGAAGTCCAAGTATCTGCCAGCAGATTTCCCATTGCCTAAGGATGCGAAGGCAACAAGTCTCATTGAGAACATAATGGATGGTGATAAAAAAGTTGTTCTCACGTACACAACCAAAGAAACGTTGCTAACCGTTGGAGAATCCTACAAAGACTACTACCAGACCAAAAACTTGAGCCAGAACACTCAGGATATCCAGGCAGACAGCTTCAGCATCGTGGGTCGTGAAGATGGTAAATATGCCGTGACCATCACGGGTTCTGTGTCTGCAACCAACAAGGATCTGAATGAAATCACCGTAGTGTGGGGCGAAGAGTAATCTTTCCTTCTATAAAGGTGAACAGCCAAAGCCGTCCGTTGAAATCATAACAGATTTCATTGGACGGCTTTTAAGGTTGAATCCCTATCGGGTTCTATACTCTGAAATAATAGTCTAAATATTAGTCCGTTACAGGTACTCGTTAAACCATCCGGCAATATGCTCCAGACGGCGTACCCTCAAGTGAGGATGACCCCCACGAGATAACTCGTGGTTGGCACTTGGGAAACGAACTAGACGAGTGGTCTGTTTACGGCGTTTCAATGCAATGAACAATTGCTCGGCCTGTTCAATTGGACACCGCAGATCCTGTTCGCCATGCAAAATGAGCAGCGGAGTACTCACGTTGCCAACATAAGCGAGCGGGGAATGTTTCCATAGTTTTTCCGTGTCATCCCACGCGTTACCGCCAATCTGGTCTTCCGTGAAGAAATATCCAATGTCACTTACGCCGTAGAACGATAGCCAGTTAGAGATGGAACGCTGGGTAACAGCGGCCTTGAAGCGATCCGTATGTCCAACAATCCAGTTGGTCATGAAGCCACCATAACTGCCTCCAGTTACGCCCAATCTGGATTCATCAATAAACTCATATTGAGACAGGGCATAATCCACGCTCTCCATGAGATCGCGATAATCGCCACCACCGTAATCTCCTCGACAGGCGTCTACAAATTGCTGCCCGTATCCGAGGCCACCGCGTGGATTAATGTATACAACAGCGTAGCCTTGTGCGGCGAGAATCTGGAACTCGTGCATAAATGTAAAACCATACATCATGTGCGGGCCGCCATGAATCTCCAGAATGGTCGGGATTTTGACCCCGTCGACCATGCCATGAGGTTTCATGATCCATCCTTGCAGCCGCAGGCCATCTGAGGAATTAAACCAGAAGGTCTCAGGTGTACTGAGATGGATCTCATCCTCAAGCTGTGGGTTGCTGCGGGTGAGCTGAATCGGTTCTACCCCGGGATCTTCCGGTTGTTCATACATATAGAGATCGCCAGGATTTTGTGTATCGGCAACAGCGGCAACGATCTGCCCGTTTTCCAACTCGGCAAATTGATAAATCTCCCGTTCGTCAGGACATATATAGTCGGCACTGCTGCCGTCTCGTGCGAATTTGGTGATGCGTACACTACCATGGATGGTCGCTAGACAGAGGATGGATGAACCATCCCGACTGAATACAGGCCCCGTGGTTGTCAGATGTGATCGCATGTCGCCAACAATGCTGTGATTGAGTTGCACGTCCCAATCCGTGCTCAGACATACAGGTTCACCACCTGATATAGGAAGGGTGTACAACTTCACAAGTGTGGCATTTCCATAGGAACGGTCACTGGCGAGCAGTGCCAAGGATTTTCCATCCGGTGCGAAAGTCAGTCGGCTGAACGTATATCCTTCCGGAGTTATCTGCTGCACATCTGATCCGTCTGCCTTGGCAAGGTAAATGTGATTGGTTAGGGTGTAATCGTTATGGTTCTCGCCTTCTTGGGGCATCTGTGCGATCCAAGCGATGGATGTTCCGTCCGGGGACCAAGCGTAATCTCCAACGTCATAATGACCTGTAGTTACAGGAATTGCTTCCGCATCGATCGGTGCGAGAGCGAAGAGGTGGGAACGTCGACCGTTCCATAATCCACTGGCATCTGATTTCATGCGAATCCGGTCTACAACATGTTCTTGCAGCAGTTTGGGTTTATCGTCTACAGGATCTGTATGTTCTGATTCTTCATCTCCGCTCATATCCACGGATGATTTCACAAGCAAAGTATGACCATCCGGTGACCAGAGCAGGGAACTGACACCATGTTTCAGGTGACTGATTTGCCGTGCTTCTCCGCCATCTGTTGCGATGATCCACACTTGGGATTTCCCATCAACCTCTCTTAAAAAGGCAAGCTGAGACCCATCGGGCGACCAGGCAGGGGAAAGATCCTTCTCACCAGAGGTAAAGGGCCTGTCCTTTTGACTTCCCAGATGCAGCAGTCTCAGGTGAGAACAATAACCGTCACGTGCTTCATTCGTTTTCCGGCTTACATATACAAGTTGTCCGCCATTAGGGGACGGAGTTGGATCATTAACCCATGTAATTTGATAAAGATCTTCCGATGTTATGCCGCGCTGACTCATCATTGTTTGTCCTCCCACCATGAATTAGAATTGGTTAATTTCCTAACCTTTCCATTTATATTAACGGAAAGCAAGGGACAGGACAATATGACTAAGGATGGGAGGGGAGACTTTTATAACAGCGATCGGAAGGTTGTTCTGTCATCGGAGTGGTCAGTGCAAACATTCTTTGTTCAATTCATATAGGTGTGTTAAAAGGATTTCCTCGAAGGATGACGAATCCTAATGTTGAATAAGCGCAGAAATGACGAAAAATGGTCTTAATTCAATGTTTAACATTGGTTAATTTGGTTTAATGTACAATGCAATTCCTGTTCTACATTCAGGTAATTGGTTCATAGCCATTCGTTTATATAGAACTCGTATGATTCAGTCACAATGGAGGAGGAACGTCACGTTGAGCACATCCTATGAGCAGCATGTGGAATATCCAAACCGGAAACGAATGGCGTGGCTCACGGCAGGGGCAGCACTTTTTGTGGCAGCCGGATTTTTTTTAATTTTTGATCGTTCTTCAGTTACGAATGATTCCATCCTTTCGGATGTGATTGGACTTCTATCCATTTTGTTTTTCGGGCTATGTTTCTGTTACAGTCTGGTAAAGATGATTAAGAAGGAACCTTCTTTTGTAATCGATGAGGAGGGGTTTGTGGATGCATCTTCTTATACCGCAGGAGGAGCAGTGGCCTGGAAAGACGTTGAGAATATTTTTATGTATGAATTGATGGGACAGAAAATGATCGGGGTCAAATTGCGGGACGAGAAAGCCTTTCTGGATCGCCAGAACGGGATGAAACGCAAATTGATGACGGTCAACAGCAATATGGTCGATGCGACCATCAGCGTTGCCCAATGTAGCCTCACAGTGCCACTGGATCAATTGTATATCATGATGATGAGCCACTGGAGACATGTGAGTGATAACATGATTTATGATTCGTATAATCGTCGTTAGAGAGGTCAGAATGTCCATAAGTCTTCAGAATGGAGGAATATAGATGATGCATGGTAATCAAACACGCACGATTCTACTTCCGGATGGAACTGCCCTGCCTGCGATAGGACAAGGCACATGGAACATGGGAGAGAAGCAATCCAGTCAGCAAGAAGAAGTGCGTGCACTGCGTTCCGGTATTGAACAGGGAATGACCGTGATTGATACGGCGGAGATGTATGCAGAAGGTGGGGCAGAGGTTGTTACGGGAAAGGCCATCTCGGGCCATCGTGATGAAGTTTTTCTCGTATCCAAAGTATATCCCCATCATGCGGATCGCAAGCAGATGATTACGGCCTGTGAACGTAGTCTTAAGCGTTTAGGAACAGATCGCCTGGATCTGTATCTGCTTCACTGGCGCGGAGGAGTACCACTCGAAGAGACGGTTGAGGCATTGGAACAATTGAAGCAATCCGGTAAAATCCTTCGCTGGGGTGTATCGAATCTGGATACAAGGGATATGCAGGAGTTATGGAGTCTGCCGGAGGGGTCTCAGTGCATGGTGAATCAGGTGCTCTACCATGCAGCTTCACGTGGTATTGAACATGATCTGCTTCCCTGGATGCGGGAACGTAGCGTTCCTGTAATGGCGTATTGTCCACTGGCACAGGGTGGCAGACTTCGCAGTGAATTGTTGGAGCATCCGGTCATTCAGGAGATTGCACAGAGTCGAGGAGTTACGACTTCGCAGATCGCATTAGCCTGGGTGATCAGAGACGGAGACATACTGGCGATTCCCAAGGCGGTACAGCTGAATCATGTGGCAGACAATGCAGCAGCAGTGAACATCGTTTTGACACCAGAGGAACTGACACGGTTGAATGAGGCATTCCCTGCGCCTACAGGCAAGGTACCTTTAGATATCGTGTGAAATAGATAACAATACGATTAATAAAGTTATACAGAGCAGATCTTCACGATCTGCTCTTTTTTTGTATGGATATCGATAGCAGAAGCTTGCCCTTCAATTGAGCGAATATATATTTTAACAAATGGGCTTTACAACACTATTTCACTAGTGTACTATGTAACTAATACACAAGTACAGAGGGGAGCGAGAGCTTTGTGACTATAGAATTTGATAACAATTTACCAATCTATCTGCAGATCATGCAGTACATCAAGAGACAGATTGTAACCGGGACACTTCAGGCAGGTGACAAAATTCCTTCGGTTCGTGAACTGGCGGCTGAACTACAGATCAATCCAAATACAGTACAACGGACATTTCAGGAGCTTGAGCGGGAAGAAGTGGTCGAAACCAAACGGGGCTTGGGCAGATATGTGACCAGTGAGGAGCGGAAGATTATGACGATCAAAAAAGAGATGGCCGGTGAATTGCTGGAACGCTTTCTGACCGGAATGCAGGAACTGGGGATCGAAGAGCAGGATATCTTATCCATCGTAGCCGATGCCGTTGCGGAAGGAAAGGGAGGAACAACGCATGAGTAACATCCTTGAACTGAACCAGATCAATAAGACATATGGCAATAAGAAAGCGCTCAGTAATATTACATTGGATATTGCTCCAGGACGAATCGTAGGTCTGCTGGGTAGCAACGGTAGTGGAAAAAGTACGCTCATGAAGCTGGTTGCAGGTTTGTTGCATCCGAGTAGCGGAACGATTCAAGTTACAGGTAAGCCTGTTGGGCTGGAGACGAAGGCGTTGGTTTCATTTATGCCGGATCGTCCATTAACCGAAAAGTGGATGAGAGTGCGGGATGCGATTGCGTATTATCGCGATTTCTATGCTGATTTTGATGAGGAGAAGGCGCGGGAGATGCTGGACTTCATGAACCTTGTCGAGAGTGACCGGGTACGGCATCTCTCGAAAGGTATGAATGAACGACTACAACTAACACTGGCACTTTCTCGTAAGGCTCGTCTGTATTTGCTGGATGAACCGATTGGCGGAGTAGATCCGGTTGCGCGAGGCAAGATTCTGGATGCGATCGTCAAATTCTATGATGAAGAGAGTAGTCTGATCATCTCCACGCATCTTGTGAATGATATCGAACGGATTTTTGATGAAGTTGTCTTTATTCGCGAGGGTGAGTTGGTGATGCGAGAAGAAGTGGAAACGCTCCGTCTGAAATATGGGAAAAGTGTGGATGAGATGTTCAAGGAGGTCTATGCGGAATGATGACATTATTGAAGTATGACTTTAGAAGGAACTGGAATACACTGTTGGCGGGGCTAGTTATTTTGATTATCGCTCAAGTGGGGCTTTCCCTTTTCGTGTCTGAGGTTACAGGGATTGTGCTTGGCATTATGGGTTATGTTGGAGTAGGTGTGGCTATTTATGTGAAAATGATCAAAACATACACGTCCAATATCCGATCATATAATCGCCGCCTTTTACCCGTAACGGGCCTGTCACATGTGTTGTCTCCCTTGATCTTTGGAGCCCTTTGCGGGTTGGGGTTAGTCATTATATTCGCGACTCATGCCTACATCTATATCTCAATGAAGCTACGAATGAACATGGCTACCAATATTGATCTTTCGGGTCTGCATGTTTCGGATTATATTAGTTTGTTGCTGTTTAGCGCATGGGTTATGGTATTCATGACCGTCATTATCTTCCTTTCGATCTCGATTGCAGGCAGCTTCCGTTGGAGAACGGGGCCATGGATTGGAATCGTTGCATTCTTTGTCCTCGTTAATCTGCTTGGCTGGTTGGAAAATATCATTACGACAGGACGTTTTAGTCCAAATGAAATGTTCCGGTACACGGAAGAAAGTACAGGGATCTCGATCACAGCCAATGGCGTATTATGGTCGGACGGCATGTGGGGAAGCATTGTTTTTGAAGTCATTGTGGCGGTCATCTTGGTGTGGGCTACCATTTACCTGAACAACAAAAAAGTCGAAGTCTGATAACAGGATAACTTGAACGTGATGCGAGCAACCAGGGTTGCTCGTTTTTTTACATCCAGTAATAATCCACTTTTTGAATCCACTACCATTAATTATACGTATATATAGATATATTGTGTGCTCGATGCGAGATTAGGTTAAAGAGAACAAAAGGATATGTAAGCGAAAGGAGGAAACGTTATGGAACTATACTTCAGGGATAACTTTTTTAACGCAGGTTACACCGAGATTATGAATCCGAACCAGGAACAGGCAGGTCATCTGGATTTGAAAAGTGTCTTTGGTTCTTCGCTCGATGTATCGGATAACTCGGGATTAGTCTGTAGCGGCAAATTTCGCATGTTAACGAATCGTTGGGATATCACTGCAGCAGATGGGAGACTTCTGGGTGTGTTGCGGGCCAGGTTCAGTTTCTTTAGCAAAAAGTATGAATATGACGCAGGATCACGCGGTACGTATGATGTGTCTGCCCCAGCATTTTCGCAGGAATATGATATAAGTGGCAGTGGTGGCCGCATCGTGGCCAGTTTCCGTCGTACCAGCGGCTGGTTTAGTTCAGGGGCATTTGTATTAGATAATCAGTCGGAACAACTGGACACGTATGAATTAATTGCAGTGGTCATGGGCGTGCACGCGATTAACAAAAGAAGGAACTCGGCTGCCAGCAGTGGTGGAACCTAGTTTAGGCGCATGTATAGCAAAAAGGTTTGGATGAGATCATCCAGACCTTTTTTTTCGTATATGGATATGGATATGGATATGGATATGGATATGGATATGGATATGGATATGGATATGGATATGGATATGGATTTGGCTTTTGAGCAATAGTTATGGTTAACCCACTCTTACAAAATCATTGACCATCGGCTTTCGCAAGAGAATCCTCCTCACGTTGGCGGTGCTGAACTTCATTGGAGTGTTTGGGATGCATATCAGGATCTGTCTCTGCATAACGGGCCAATGCCTTGGCAGCTGTCTCGGACATCCGTTCCCGCAGCATCGTGTGGTCAGCGATTCGAATCCGTTTGCCGAGAAAACGCATTTTGGATAAGACATAATCCATCTCATTACGTGGAATGGTCAGCTCAATCCGATATGTCTGCTCGGCTTCCAGGTACTCCACCTGTTTCTCGAAGCAGGAGAAGGCATAGAGGATTCGGGATAACTCCTGATTGAACTCAGGCAGAACCTCGATGGTGATGGTCGTTTTACGCTTCTCCGTTATCGCAGCAATTCGGGCAGTGTAACCCGAAGCGGTATCCAGTTCAACCGGTTGGGCTTCCACGGTAACGATGCTGTGCAGCTTGGTTGACATGAGTTTGTCGAAGCGAGGCGCATACCAGAGCACGTACCATTCTTTTTTGACCATGGAATACTCCAGTTTATACGGGAAGCCGAATTCATCCTGGCTTGTGCGTCCATTGCGGACGCGACCCGTCATGCGAAATCCCTGATGATGCAAAATGATTAGCCGTAACTGTCGAAGTAGTGGGTGAGAGACATTGTTTTCTTCGCTTTTGGCTTTTTCAGTCAGGTAATCTTGAAGGTTCAGGTCCTGCTCACTATTCAACATATTGTACATTTTATCTAATGTTACAGGGCTCAGCGCTTCTCTCGCAGTAGGGTGATTCAGCATCATACGAAGCCAGGCCCGTTCCTGTGAGGTCCAGGTGAACAGTCCGGTTTCATTCAGTCGGGTCATCATCTGGTAATTGAACATCTTCTCGAACAGGTTCATAATACTCCGCAATCTCCTTCCATTCCTTGATCATCTCCTGGCGTAGTCTCTGCGGTGCGATGATTTCGCAGCTTGAGCCAAAACTCCGTAACCACGGTTTGATCTCGGTGGTACCGTTGACCTGGATTTCGTAGAGAAAGGTATGGTCCGTTTCGGGTATGATCTTGCCCCATTGACCTTGCAGACGAACTCGATCCAGAATGAAGTTGCGCTGACCACGCTCCGGGTGGAAAAATCGCGCTTGAACCGTCACGGTATTCCCCGTATCTACAAGCCAACTGTACCGACTGATGTCAGTCCATTGCTGCTTCAACTCGAGCATGTATTCCTCTTCGACTGTATCCTGTTCCTCCAGTTGGGTTATGCCTTCCATGCGGAATTTCACAAAGCCACGGCGGCCCTGATATCCAATGACATACCAACGACCATACTGATGGTCATAGATCACTTCAAGGGGCACGATCCGGTTGGATCGACCATCTGCTTCCCGTTCAAAACGTGGATTCGTATTCTGTGAACTGTAGCTGGATGGTTTTTTCGGTGAATAGTATAGGAACTGCACACGTTTGCGCTGACGAATCGCACCAAGCAGCGTGTAGAGATGAGCTTCGTCCAGGATACGAGAATAATAGTGATACTTATAGATATAGGGTTCGGTCGCTTCTTCTTGCGGAAAACTTGCCGTAATGGCTTTCTTCAGACTGTCCCGCAATAAGTACCCCTGTACGGAAGGAACTTGGGTATTCGCCATCATATCCACAAAATCATACAACTCCAGCTGTTCCTCCACCGTTAATTCGGTAAGGACGTCCTGTTGTAAAGCATATCGATACGGTCTGCCGCCCGGCTCTTTTCGAATAACCCCAACCTCTTCCAAATACTTCAGGTCGGAGCGAATGGTTTTCTCGTCAGGTAACGCCAGATCTTCCGGCAGATCAGCACAGCAGGCGTCCAGCAGTTCCATTGCGGTTAAGGCTTTATGTTGTAAGGTATGCAAAAGAACAGAAAGTCGCTGAACTTCAGTCTCTTTCATCGACTTGGCACGGAAGAGAAAGAGCAGCATTGGCTCTGCCGACTCCCCGTATTGGAAGCGGACGAGATCTGCCATTTCCCGGCTTGCTTCGGCACCTGAGCGTTGGCCGGCGACGGTCTGCATGATTTCTTTTAATCTGCGATTGGTTTTATCAAAGGTATGTACGGATATGCCAAGCCGCTCGGCATACTGTTTACGGTTATACGCACCGCTTGTTAGGGATAACATGCGTAAGAACTGAATTTCTTTGTCAAAACTCTCTCTTGCCATGAACATTCACTCCTTGTTATCCCTTCATTGTAGCAGGATGAGCGGAAGGTTTCATTTTAAACTTATGAAGGTTGACTCCATTTCAGAAAATGATTCGTCGCCATACTTTCGCCATGTTCGCGTGCAGATGTGTGAGGCATAATAAGGTTGTGAAGCGGGGCAGCAACAAACTCTGCGGATCAAGGTTCCGAGGCGCCAGGGAGGGTTACTTCGACTGTTAATCGACCAGGTCGTTGGTTCGAATCCAATCGCCGCCGTACATGGCGGTGTAGCTCAGCGGTAGAGCGGGTATTATACCTTCCCACCTTTTTCCTCGGAACATTTTATTATGGAATATCAGTAAATAGACTCACACCGGGAGGTCATGAGTGATGAGCAGAGCGAAACAATTATTTAATCAGCCTCAGCCAACGACACGTAATCATGGGGGTTATGGAGCCTATGAGCGATTGGTGGAGGAACAATATATACAGATGTTGATGACCAATACATTGAACAATACGTTTTATGCAGATACACAGCAACTGATGGACGATGCGATGGTCAGTCATCAGGAGATGGCTGAGGTCGATGCGGGGTTTATGGCGCGGGCGCTGGTCTATGCTCGTAATGAAGGTTTGATGCGGTTACAGCCTCTATACGGGCTAGCACTGCTGTCAAAAGTGGACCCGGATCAGTTTGCGAAGGTATTCTCCAAGGTGGTACAGACACCGGCTGACTTGGCCGATTTTCTGACGATTCTGAGAGGATTGGGTCGGGGGCAGGGCGGCCGAGCGGTGAAGCGTCAGGTGAGTCTCTTTTTGAACGGGATCAGCGAATACTGGGCGATCAAATACAACGGACGCGGGCGTGGATATAATCTTGGCGATATGATCGCTACAGCACATCCCAAGCCGATAGATCTGAAGCAGCAAGCCTTATTCCGTTATTTGCGCGGGCATGAGGTGGATCTTACGCAACTTCCGCAGTTGCAGGCGCTGGAAAAGCTGAAAGCTACCCCAAACCCGGCAAGTCGGATGCATCTGATCGAGAAAGGTAAACTGCCGTATTCGGTGGTCACCTCGATCATGCAACCGACACGTACGGTGTGGGAGGCGTTAATGTCACAGATGCCGATTTTTGCGTTGCTGCGCCATCTGAATGCAATGGATCGTGCGGGAGTTTTTGAAAAATCGAAAAATATCGATTATGTTACACGTCGTCTAACGGATGCAGAAGCCCTGCGTAAATCGCGCATATTGCCTTTCCGATTTGCCAGTGCATATGAAATGATTGCGAGGGAAGAGCTGCGGGATGCTTTGCGACAAGCGGTGGAGCTATCCATTGGCAACCTGCCAACACTGCCGGGAAGAACCGCCATTTTCTTGGATCGTTCCGGTTCCATGCAAGGGGATTATTTACGGATTGGTTCGGTGCTGGCACTGGCGCTTTATAAACAAACACGAGGTAACGCGCTGTTCTGGTTATTCGACCATATGGTTGAGGATGCTCGTCCCAAGATGGATGAGAGCATTCTTTCCCAAGCTCACCGTATTCGCGCACAAGGTGGAACAGACACGGGTCGACCAGTGCGGGAACTTCGGGATATCGGAGAAAAAGTGGATCAGATCATTATGATCACCGATGAACAGCAGAATGAAGGCAGCCCGTTATATGCCGAGCTTGAGCGATATCGCCGGATGATGAATCCGGAGTTGAAGGCATTTATTGTGGATATAGCACCTTATCAGCAGGCAATGGTACCGCCACGGGATGGCAAAACCTTTTACATCTACGGTTGGAGTGAAACGGTATTGACGTATATTGCCGAGACTGTGGCAGGATATGATACACTCGCGAACCGGGTGAGAGAGATAGAGATTTAATTGAGGGAATTTGGAGGTGGCTGACCATGACCTACATTCATGAAGAAATGAGAGATACGATTAGACAACAGCTGAAGCAGATTGAACAGGAGGAGCAGGTACGAATCATCTATGCCTGTGAATCGGGCAGTCGAGCGTGGGGATTTCCTTCCCAGGACAGTGATTATGATGTGCGTTTTTTGTATGTAAGACCACTGGAATGGTACTTGTCGATTGAGGATAAAAGGGATGTGATCGAACGTCCAATTAGTGACCAGCTCGATATCAATGGTTGGGATCTGCGCAAAGCGTTGAAGCTGTTTCGCAAATCAAATCCACCACTGCTGGAGTGGCTGCAATCCCCCATTCAGTATGATGAACAGTATAGTGTGGCACAGCATATCCGTGCACTGTCGCCTTTGACCTTCTCGCCCAAGTCCTGCATGTATCATTATCTGAATATGGCAAAGGGGAACTTCCGCGATTATTTACAAGGGGACCAGGTGAGGATCAAAAAGTATTTCTATGTTCTTCGCCCCTTACTGGCTTGTGGCTGGATCGAACGTTATGATGCAATGCCACCGATGGCATTTGAAGAGCTGGTGCAAGAACTTGTACCAGCGAATACATCGCTGTATACGGAGATTCATGAATTGCTGCGCCGGAAAAAGGCGGGCGAGGAACTGGATCTGGAGCCGCAGTTGCCAGCAATACAAGCTTTTTTGGCGGAGAAGATCGAGCATTTTGAACGACTGGCTGGCCAGATGGAGAATGAGCAGATTATTCAATTTGAAGAATTGGACCGGATTTTCCGTTTTGCATTGCAAGAGGTATGGGGGAACAATTAGGGCGTTTCTTCTCACCCAGGCGAGCGATTCGATGATGAATGTCCGCATCCCGAACGTTTTAAAGTCCAGGTCGGCTGGCTGATTGTGACGAATTGCAATTGCTAGGGAGAGTATGTTCTAAGGAACACAGGATGTCTTAAGTGCCCTCCAGGATGCCTTGTTAAAATGTAAGAAACATGGGACACGTTATTGCCCGAAAAAGTCGGATAAAAGGATAGAAAAAGGCGGTTTATCTCCATATAGCGTGACTGGGGTTTGTTAGGTTTCCGAGGGTGCTTCTCATCATGAAATAAGACGCCGGCGATTCGTTAGCGCTCCATTCATGCACTTGTGCTGCTCTGGCTCCGGGACGTTTAAGTACGCCTTGGCTTTCAGCAGGTTTGAAGACACTATCTAGTGCGTGACAACATTTTTCATATATAAGGAGGAGAACTGATGCATCTGATCTTGAAAGCAAGCGGTGCTGACGCGGGGGTTGTATCCCATCTGTTAGCGAAGAATCCGCTGAATATATATGACCGCGTAGACAAAGGTGTGCGTGTAAGAATGGTGTACACCACGGCTACAGAGACCGAAACAGAAGTGCTGATTCATGCCGAGCCTGATCCTGTGGATCTGGTCAGAGGTACACCGGACGGGTATGACATAACGCAATATATCAATGATCGTGAGTTTGTGACCAGCAGCTTGTTCTGCTCTTACATACGTGGGGGTCTAGGGACGGCCCTAAATGGTAAGCCCAAGGAAGACTATGTGCAATGGGTAGGTCATGCTTTCGAGTTGGAACTGACCTTTGGCCCAGTGGCTTCCGACCTGCCGGATCGGGTTGTTGAGGAACTATTCTCGCCATTAGGATACGCAGTTTCGGTGGAACGTGGAGAACTATCGTATTCATTTGATCTGAAAAATAAAAGCACGGTTCGCCATATCATCCTGCGTGGACGTAACACGGTACAACATGCACTGCGTCAGCTTTTTCTACTGATTCCAGTGCTGGATAATTACAAACATTATTTCATCAGTGAAGATGAGATCGATAAAATCAAACGTTATGGTGAAGGGTGGCTGGATGCTCATCCACTGAAAGAACTCATAGTGAAGCGTACGCTACGTTTTACCGAACTGATTCGGCAGTATGAGCGTCAAGAGGGTGCTTTGACTGTGTCCTTTGGACAGGAGAGAGGAATAGGCCACACCTCGGAAGCGATTATTCAGGAGAATAAAGCAGGGCATCAGGAAGAAGGAGAACAAGAGTACCTGGGGTCCGAGTCCGATAGCGATGAGAAGCAACTGAATGCAGATTCTAGAGGTCCAGGTGAAGGTACAGATGCAGATACAGAGATAGAAGATGGTGATGCAAAGATTGCTGATGTAGATACAGGTACAGCTGGAGGAGATGGCGGGCAATCTGAACCTCCTGTGCGGTTAAACGAGTTGCGTTATCGTGCGATTACGGATGTGGTTGCAGCGTTGCCAGTCAAACGGCGCATTGTGGATATGGGAGCGGGTGAAGGCAAGCTGTCCGCTCGCTTATCCTACATTCCTGGAGTGGAGGCAATTCTGGCCGTTGAACCTTCCGGTCAGTCGCGGCTCCGGGCCATGGAGCGCTTTGCTAAGCTGGAGGGACGTTCAGGAGTGGTGGCTATGCCGGAGCCGATCATCGGTTCACTGTTTTATTTTGACGAGCAGATGCAAAACCAGGACGTTATGATTCTGTGCGAAGTGGTTGAGCATATCGAGGAATATCGTCTGAACGGAATTATGGATACGATCATGAATGATTATCAGCCAGAAGTGCTGCTGGTCACTACACCAAACAAGGAATATAACGAAGTGTATGCAATGGAGGAGGAAAGTTTCCGTCACCATGATCATCGCTTTGAGTGGACTCGTGCGGAGCTGGCTTCCCGGTGTGAGGAATGGACGCAGCACGGGAAGTATGGCTATGAAATTAAGGGTATCGGTGAGCATGTAGAGAGCTATGGACAACCTACCCAACTGGTCATTTTTGAGCGGAGAAAGGAGAGCCAATCATGAGGAGAATAGTAAGACCGAATGAAATCTCGGATGTAGGCAGAGGGCAGCAGGATAGGGAAAGTGGGACGGAGGAAAGACAGCGTGAGATTCATCTACCCAACGCAGGCATTGTCGTTCTTGTCGGCCCGTCCAACAGTGGCAAAAGTACGTTATTGGATCGTCTTGTTGCAGAAAGCGTCATTCGCCGCACGGAAGCCGTCTCATCCGATCAATTCCGCATGCTGGTTGGAGATGATGAGTATGTGGATTGGAAACACCGTCCCCGCAGTGAAGCGGATGTGATCTATGCGGAGTATCAGCAAGTATCGGCAAAAGCATTTGAAGCGATGGAGGCGATGCTGGCAACCCGCTGCCGCCTGAACAAGCTGACCTGGGTGGATGCGACACATCTGTATCCCGAGGATCGCCAGCGCCTAATTCAGGTGGCGAGAAAGACTCATGTGCCTGTGATTGCTGTCGTGTTGGATATTCCGGAAAAAGAACTACTGGAACGTGATGCCCAGCGGGAGTATCCGCGTGGCCGTCAACGGGTGAAACAACAGGTGCAGCAGTTCAAGCGCACATTACGCTCGATCCGTGAGGATGGCTTTGATGCCAGTTATGTGCTGAAGCGGCCAGATGAGATTACGTTTGTCCGCACATGCAATCCGCTGGTGACTGACATGGGTACAGGTATTGATATCATCGGAGATATTCACGGTTGTTATGATGAAATGATGGAATTAATCGTGCGCCTCGGATATGTGGACAAGGACGGAAGTGGCCTGTACCGTCACCCTGAAGGACGCAAATTGGTCTCCGTTGGTGACGTAACGAGCCGTGGGCCAGAATCGTTACAATGTCTGTTGTTCTGGCAACGTCATTGTACCGCCGAGCTCGCCTACATGATTGACAGTAATCACGGCTGGAAGATCGCACGTTATCTGGATGGTCGAGACGTTACGCTGAGTCATGGTGACGAACGGGTGGAGATGGAACTGCTACAGTTTGAGCAGGAGCACGGCCAAGAGACAGCAAAGCGAGTACGTGCAGAGCTTAGGACCTTTCTGCTTGATGCACCATCTCATCTGGTCTTTTCCCGAAATGGGGTAAGACAGGTGGTTGTGGCACACGCAGGGATACGAGATCATTTTATCGGAAAACAGTCCAAACGTATTCAGGATTACTGCCGGTATGGCGATGTGGAAGGTACGGATGAGCAGGGTCGGCCAGTGCGCAAGGATTGGTATGTGGATCACAATTCGGGTGAATGCATCGTCTGGGGACATGATCCCCGTCCATATCCTACGATTGTGAATGATACGGTTAACATTGATCAAGGTGTCGTTTTTGGTGGCATGCTCACTGCTTGGCGAATGCCAGAACGTGAGGCAGTCAGTGTTCCGGCGAAGCAGGATTATGCTGGAGATCCGGATAGTCCATTAAAGCGCTGGGAACAGCGGCGCTTTGCTCCGCCAAACATACGTAAGTTCAAGGAGGGTTTCACGGTTCAGACAGCATCCAAACTCGACGTGTCTGTGCACGGTGAGGTGGCGAAGACGGCGATTGATACGTTTTCCCATTATACTGTGCCGCTGGAAGAACTGCTCTACATCCCGCCTACGATGAGTCCGCCCCCGGGTGTCTGTTCTGTAGAGGGGTATCTGGAGCATCCACAGGATGCGTTCCAGTATTATCGCTCACAGGGCGTTACCCATATGGTTGCCGAGAAGAAACACATGGGCAGCCGGGCCATCTTGCTTCTTTTCCGCGATGAGCAAGCTGCGGGGCAGCGAGTGGGCCGACCGATGCTGGGGAACATTGTGACCCGGACGGGCCGATCCTTTTTTGACCCTTCGACAGAGCAGGATGTGCTCTCCAGATTACATGGGGACTTGACCGCAGATGGTTATTTTGATCGTCATCAGACGGAGTTCGTACTGCTCGATGCGGAGATTGTACCTTGGAATCTGAAGGCGCGTGAGCTGATTGCTTCACAATATGCACACGTGGCCGAAGCCTCCATGATGGATCGCTCTACGGTGCTGGACAAACTGCGCGAAGCTGAAGCGGCAGGTCGTAATGTAGAGGAGTGGTTGCAGGAGACGGTAAGTAAACTCGCTAATGCGGAGACATTTCGCGATGTATTCCAGAAATACTGCTGGGATGTGGATGATATCGGAGATATTCGGATTGCGCCGTTCCACACACTGGCACATAGCTCAGGAGCATTTTGGGAGCAAACGCATGAATGGCACATGGAACAAAACCGTGAGTTTGCCCGGATATCAAACTTGATGATGGAGACGGAATATCGCGTGATCGCAAGTGAGGCAGATGAAGCGGATGTCATTCGTTGGTGGGATGAGATTACGGCGGAAGGACATGAGGGAATTGTGATCAAACCCGAAACATTCCGCGCCTGGAATAGCAACAAAATCATCCAGCCTGCGATAAAAGTACGAGGACGTGCATATTTGCACATCATCTATGGTATGGATTACCTGGCACCCGAGAATCTGTCCCGACTTCGTAAACGCAAAACGTCCAAAAAAGAACGTCACGCCTTAATGGAGAGTGCATTGGGCATGGAGGGGATTGAGCGCTTTATACGCAGAGAGCCAGTGGAACGAATTCATGAATGCGTGCTGGCAACGTTATCTCTGGAGTCAGAGCGAGTAGACCCGCGTTTGTAAACTGTTATATGAAAATAAATTTTGTTATTCACCTATATTGTATGGGTAATTATGGTATGATACTCTGGCTAAACTAATTGCTGGAGGTTATCCGTATGCGTATCAAAGTAATAAGCAGTTTGCTTGCCATTTTTATGATTTTTGCTACTGTTGCGTCTGCCCATCCGGGAAGAACAGATGCAAATGGGGGACATACCTGTCGAACCAACTGTGCAAAATGGGGGCTGAAACAAGGGGAATATCATTATCACAACGGAGGTTCTTCTTCGAGTTCCAAATCTTCCTCTTCAAGTTCATCCAGTTCAGGAAGTACCAAGAAAAGTAACAAGTCTTCAACTGCAACCCAAAAGAAAGCCACTCCTAAACCAGAATATATCAAGTCTGCTGTTCAGGTGAAGGTGAATGGTTCCAAGGTTATTTTCACTGAATCTCCTATTGTAATGAATAACACAAATCTCGTACCCCTGCGTGAGATGGCCAAAGCAATGAAAGCCAAAACGTCTTGGGACAGTAAGACTCAAACCATTACCATTACCAAAGACAAGTACAAGCTAATCTTTACCTTGGGCAGTAAAAAGGTGAAGGTTAACGGGAAAGAAGTCACCCTACAGGCAGCACCCAAAGAAATTAAGGGAACGACGTACATTCCCCTCAGAGTTTTGGTAGAAGGGCTTGGGGCATCCCTCACTTCATCTGGTAATACGCTGACAGTGAAGGTGAAAGAATAAGATTAAGAGATTATAAAAAAGCAGGTTGGGACCTAATCCCAACCTGCTTTTTTATGTGGCGTATGAACTTCGTTAAAGCAAGTTCCTTATCATGCTTGTGTGCGTGGTGCTGTAACTTTTAAGATGACCTGGATCAGTTAGTCGGTATGAGCAACGGCGCGAATCTCAATCAGTTGATGAGGGAAGGCGAGTCCGGATGTCCCAACCATCGTAACAGCTGGACGATGCGTACCAATGTACTCTTTATACACGGCAACACATGGCTCAAGATGCTCCTGCGGGTGAACCAAAAAAATCTCCAGTTCAGCAATGTTCGACTTGGTCACGTTAAATCCTGCGAGCACGCGATCCAAGTTATCTAGTGTCTGGCGGACTTGTGCTTCAATATCATCGACACCAATAAACGTCCCCTGCATATTATGCGAAAATTGTCCTGCAATGTAGATCGTACCGTTAATGCTGTATCCCTGAGCAACGCTAAATGCTTCTTCCCAGGTCACACCGTGGCTATATATTTGAGCTGTAGTCATAAGTTTCTCTCCTTTGGAATTCAAGATAAGGTTAGTATAAACGGAGAAAAACGACTTGTGCAGTACGCACTTTCATGACAGTGACTATCCATAAGGATAGCGTGAGCAGGGTGTTAGTAAGCCCAACGACTCATTTCGGAGAATCTTTATATCAGGATATTTAATTTAGCTATAACTAACTTAAGTCCTATATCCTTCCCCTAGAATCTGGGTAATAATTAAAGTAGGCAAGTGATTGATGCAATCTCATAACGTAACGATAGGGGGTAACCTGTATGGCATCCGTAATTCTGCTGGTGAAACAGACGGAGGACGATGAGAAGGTTATTTATCGATTCGGACCGAATGAGCGTAAGATGGGGCTCATTGAGATGAATAAGATCAAGGAAAGTGTGAGGGAACTGGAACCTGTCCAGGTGGATGGGGTAAGCCCGAGTTTTTTCTTTAACCGAGCCGCGCAGCGACTGGTACGATGTTTATTCAGGGAAGGCGGAAAGTTCCCGGAACGAACGACGTTTGAATCATAGTACACACTCGTTAAAATAAAACACTCTGTATCCCATGTTGTAGACTGGATACAGAGTGTTTTTAAGTTCTATTTGCTTGAATATTTTTTAAGTGTACCATCTGCTTGTAAATCGAGATATAACCTGTGAAGAATAGTTGCTGCTTCTGCTCTTGTTATTGTTTTTCTGGGATTAAACAGGCCTTCATTTGCTGTCATTATACCTTTCTTTTGTAAGGCTGCGAGACTGCTACCAACCAAAGCTGAGTGATCATCACTAAGTTCCAGTCCTTCAAAAAGTAACGGGTAGACCTTATTGGTCCCATCAACTTCATAGTTAAAGCGTCCATCTTTCAAATGTTCATCACTATACTCGCGTTTGGGGATATCCTTCATCGTGTGTAGAATGTCGTAGACTTCCTGACTGTCATCAATCTCATCGTATAAGACAGGTAGCAGGTTTACTACTCCGATACGAGTGAGCTTGTTATCAGGATAGAAGTAGTTGTTTCCCTTCTTAATGGCATATGTTGAATATGTAAACTGTGAGAGTGCTTTGGATGTGGAACTGTAAGCCCAGTGACTAGCAGGAACATCTTTAAACTTTCGAGTTGGCATGTCATCGTTCGTTATGTATTTATTAAATAACTGTGAAAACATCGTGATGAATTCTGCTTTGGTCACACTATTATCGGGTTTAAATGTGCCATTTTGGTAACCTTTGATTATTCCCTTCTTACTCATAAATTCAATGGATTCGATAGCCCAAGAGTGTTTGTTTTGGGTGACATCCTTGAAGGTGGAACCTTTGGCACTGGCAGCTGTAGAGCCTGCGATGAGAGATGACAAGAGGAACATGATGATAACTAGCTTTTTCATGCTGACTTCCTTTCTAAATGTAGATTCAAATTTTGGAAACTCCTAAATCTTAGCATAATAAATTTCGAGCGTATACTTATTTCAGGGAATAAAGGGACTATTTATCTATTCTAAAAAGGGTGCTGTGGCATTTGCTTAATGTAATGGATGAAAAAAGGCCCATCTCCACAATGTGAAGACAGACCGTTCTATGAATGCTAAGGATATTTATTCCATTCTAAAATTTCAGAACGTTTTGGCATAAGAGATCAGCGCCGTAATCGTAATGATGTTCAAGAGCGTTGAGATTAGCACCGTCTGGGCTGCAAAATCGGGTTCGTTATCGTATTCTTCCGCCAGGATGGATGCGTTGACACCGGTTGGCATACCCGAAGCGATAATGAGTGCCTGTGCAGCGATACCTTCCAACCCAAGCAGAAGCACAATTGAAATCCCGATAGCCGGGCCAATCAGAAGACGCAAAAATGTGCTAATATACACATCAAGGCGATACAGTTGAATTGGATATTTTACAATCTGTGCCCCGAGTGTCAGAAGCGCCACGGCAACCATACTTTGCTGCGCATAGGTCAGCGGCATGGACAGGAAGGTAGGCAAGGGAACTTTCCACATGTGAAGCAGAATTCCCAGCAAGAGCGCATACGGAACAGGCATTTTAAGAAAACCAATAATCACCGCACGGTAATTACCTTTGAGCTTCGCGCCCTGAATGGACAACACGCCATAGGTGAATGTCAGTAATGCCTGTAAAGACATGACCAGCGCCTGAATGGAAGAGGCGAGTGGATCGCCTCGGAATACCAGTGCATTGATAGGCAGTCCATAGTTGCCTGCGTTATCCAGCATAATGCTGTTGTTGAAGGCAGCCTTCATGCCTTTATTCATCTTAAGTGAACGCGCAAATACAGAACCTACAATATAGAGAATCAATACATATATCGCGTAAAAGAGTGTCACGGTCCCAAGCAGTTCGCCCGACATATCCGAGTGGTACATGCTCATAAAGACGGCTGCGGGGGTAATACAATAGAAATTGATTTTGGCGAGTGTGTACAAGTCCAGCTTGAACACCTTTTGCATCCAGGACCCGACGGCGATCAGGAGAAAGACGGGCAGGACGACTTCAAGCATGATGTCTGCAATCATTAGTTCAGCTTCCTTTTTCATGAAAATTTCAATCCGATTTCGAAAATGCTTTGCTCATTATATCATTTTATACACAACCGAATGTGTGAATTGGCTAAAAAAGATCAGGAGGGGTTGCATCATGATTCCAGATCATCTGGATGTTGGTTTATCGATATTGTTTATTGGTTTCAATCCGAGCATTACGTCTGGAGAGACGGGTCATCATTATGCTTACAAAGGAAACCGGTTCTGGCGCATCCTTGAACGGTCGGGATTAACCCCGCGTTTATATGATGCACAAGAGGATGGAGAGTTGCTGAAGCTGGGATATGGATTCACGAATATTGTGGCCCGTCCCACCAAAGGTATGGAGGATATTACGAAGGAGGAGTACGCAGAAGGACGACAGGTTTTACGGCAAAAGCTGGAGAAATACCGACCGGACATCGCCTGTTTTGTCGGGAAAGGCGTATACACCCAGTACAGCAAGCGCGCCAAAGTGCAATGGGGATTCCAGGACGACCCGGTCGTCAATGAAATTCAGGAGTTCGTCGCTCCGTCGTCCAGTGGACTCGTGCGCATGTCGATGGATGAGATTGTGGCGATCTATTCACAGCTTGCTGATTTTGTCACGGAGAAGAACAGGGAAGATTAAGAGGCAAGTAAGCAGAGTTCACCCAGTCGGCTTTGCCGATAAGGGCGAATTCTTTTTTTTGGATAAAGTGAGAGGTTTCGGGAACGGCTTCCGTCTATATAGTACAGAACCATGCATGGAAGCTGTAGAGAAGGGGGATTACATGACTCAACAGATACCGGAGGAGGAGCTTATTCAGCGCATTGTTGCAGGGGATAAGCAGTTATTCTCCGTGCTTGTGGATCGATATAAAAATAAAGTCTACGGCATCATGCGCGGAATGGGCGCGAGTCATCCGGATGCACAGGATCTCGCTCAGGATACGTTCATTCGCATCTATCGTTATCTCCCGTCGCGGCGGGAGGGAAGCAGTTTCTCGTCGTGGGTGTACACCATTGCGGTGAATCGGATGCGGGATTTTATACGGGAAAAGAAACCTGTGATGTCTCCGGTCGATCAAGGGATCGAACCTGTCAGTAATGAAACACCTGAAAAGCGTGTGCTACACAAAGAGATGCAGCGTGAAATATACCGACAGCTCGAACAGTTACCTGAATCGTATCGCCTGGTGTTATTACTGAAGTACACAAACGAGTTGAGCTATGAAGAGATTGCAGACATTACAGGCATGAGTTCAACCAAAGTACGAAACGCCCTTTATCGCGGAAAAAAAACGCTGAGGAAGCAAATGGAACGCAAAGGAGGTTTAGCTACGTATGAAGCCTATTTCAAGGGATGAAGATCGGTTGTGGGAGGAGCACCTGTACCGTGAGGAGCCGGATGCGGATTTTACGCTGAAGGTCATGCAGAAGCTGGATGGGGTGTCCATGGAAAATGGAGAAGATGAGCATCCATTCGTGAAAAAATCCAAGAGAGCGCATTGGATGCGCCGGACGGCTATCGCTGCAGCGGCAGTTGTGATCTTTGCCGGAGGGGCCTGGTTTGCTTTCGAACGAACAGCAGAGCCAGCACAACCCGCGGAAAATGCTGTGGATCGTCTGCCATTGCCTAACATACCTGTGCCTGAAGCGTTGAAATATTCCTATTTTGCGGATGATTATAAACGTCTTAAACCTTTTGGACTTGTGGTTAATCCGGATATCAATATCAATGACCAGGGCTACACGCTTAAAATTGAAGACGTGCTTGTAGACCGATCTCATATGGTAATGACCATGCAACAAACAACACCTGATGGATTAGGGGTATCACGGTTTCTGCCTGAGTTGGGGAGAATTCATGTTACGGATGAAGAGGGGCGACAGGTTGCCACTCTTGCAAGAGATGCAAGAACAAAGGGCCCTCTAACTGAACGATTGTTATTCCAGTTTCATGATGAAATTCCGGATCAAGTGGTCGTGCGGGGTGAACTGCGTAATTTAAATGTGGGCAGATATTATGATTACGAGAAGAAATCCTACGAAGATAGAGATGTTACGGTGGATTGGAGCTTCAAATTTAAGATCGATATGACCAAAGCCAAATCATTGGCTGTTGAAAATTCTATGGATAACACATATACGACGCCAGAAGGACTAAAGCTTGATATGACACAGCTTGTACGCACGCCAAACGGAACCCGGCTTGACCTGAATGTGAGTCTGGATGATGAACTTCGTGCCAAAGTTGATGAGAATTGGGCGAGCTATATGAGTATCATCTACCATCTTGAGATTCCTGAAACAAATGAATATCGAATTTTCAATGGAATAAGACCAGATGCCCGTCAAGCCAAGTTCCAGCTCCAAGATCAGAGTGACTTAAGGAACGGTGGGCCGTTGAAGTTGTCAGAGACATGGGACCCTGCGTTGGTAACGGTAGATGCGAAGAACATTCGCTTTGTTCTGGATGGTTACACCCTGCCGGTGAAAGAAGAGAAATCAGTGGAAGTTGATCTGAATAAGAGGCGTAAGGACACGAATTTTTATACTTTTGCACAATTTGAACAGCTTGGAGATAAAATATTATTCTATGATTTTGAGTACGAGCCACTGATGGAATCGTATGATCCTCCGAAGATTGATGTAAAGGAAGGGTATTCACTAGTTCTGAAGGGGAGTGGGACGTTCCGAAATGCTTTCATGGGTGATCGCTGGGTTGCAGTAGATTCGGATGGAAAAGAGTATCCTGTTGAAGTGAACGGTTATCCGGATCAACCTAATAATAACGGTGAATACGTTGAAGATGATCTGCAATTAAAAATTCGGGGGTTTAACGAAGAAAAGGGTACAAAATTCACTTTGAAAAGAACCGTAGTCAATAGAGAGTATCGCGATGTGAATTGGGAAGTGGATCTTCCATCGTACAGTAGCCTGCCTTGGCTGAAATAACCAGTAGTACAATTCTTTAGACATGAAGTAAATGAAGCTTAGAATGGATGATATAAGGATGGGTGGATGAATCAGTAGATTTAAGTGTGAATGTACAGGAATATAAGGATATAAGCCTAATATACGAAAAAGGCCCTGCATAATGGTATGCGGGGCCTCTTTCGTATTCACCAGACTCACGGGGACAGCATGTACCTAACGAATCTATCTTCAAAAGAGCGGTTACCCTTTCCGAATTAGGCCGATTCCCTTGGAATCAACGTAGTTGATAACATAACCGTTTCTTTCGGTGTCCCCGGGCGTTCGATCCGGCGTTGTAAAGCTTCAACGGCACGCTGTCCGAGTTCTTCTTTACACAGATTAACTGTGGTCAGAGGTGGGGAAGACGTAACGGCAGAGTGTACATTGTCGATACCGATGACAAGGCAATCTTTAGGTGTGGAGATGCCCATCTCCTGTAATTTGTGCATCCACTGCAAAGCAATATCATCATTAACACCAATCCAGGCATCGGGACGTTTGTCATCTGGCATGTTTTGAATTGTGGTAGCCAGCTGGTTAACCCATTCCCCGTTCTCATACGGAATATTCCATTCTCTGAAGCTGGTCGTATGACTGGTGTCCACATGGAAATGGTTCAGGGCCAACTCAATCCCTATCTTCCGCTGCGCAAAGCTGGCAGCACGACCATCATCTGTGATGAGGCCAATCCGTCGGCAATTCATAGACATTAGATATCTAGCCACAGTGATGCCAGCTTCCAGATTATCATGGCTGATTGTATCACAATTCAGCAGGGGTTCCTGATGATCCACCAGAATAATAGGCCGACCCGTCTGAGAGAGTCGTTGCAGAACCGTATGAGGGAAAGCCCCCATGACAATAATCCCGGCACAACGTTCCCAGTCCAAGTGAGGAGCAATAGCTTTTTCAGGAGAGGTGTTCTCGTCCGTCACTCCGAGTGAGGGAGATACAATGGCATGATGCCAACCACGCTCATTACAGGCGGAGATCATGCCAGACAGAACACGTTGCCAGTAGTGGGGTTCACCGCGGTTGAGCTGATTCATGCATATGAGAGCAAACGGTGGATCGGACGGATCTGCATGGTTTGCAGTAGCAGGACTATTGCTAGCACCAGGTGTATTTTGGCGATATCCTAAAGCCCGAGCGAGTTCGAGTACCCGTGCGCGTGTCGCTTCACTGACACCCGTCTTGCCACTGAGTGCGCGGGAGACGGCATATTTGGATAATCCGAGCTGGTCAGCCAGCGTCTGAATGGATACTTTGCGTGACATATCATTACTCCTTCATTTGACGATCATCTTCTGACACAGTACACTTACAAATAATAATGTTATTATAATTTATCATAACAAAAATAACAATAGAGTTATAAGGAGACAACATCCATGGAACAGTTCAGATTACCGAGAATCCCTATGCCGCATCTAGAATTACCGCAAGCTGTGCAGGATATTCTGACTGAGGCGGACGAGCGTTTGCAACATCGACCGAGATTGCTGGCTCAGTTTCGCAATTGTTTTCCCAATACACTGGAAACGACCACGAAGCTACTGGAGGATGGGACAACCTTTGTGATTACAGGGGATATTCCGGCGATGTGGTTAAGGGATTCCGTAGAGCAGGTCATGCATTATGTTCCGCTTGCAAAGGATGACGAGAAGTTGCAGCGTATTATCGGGGGGCTGATCAAACGCCATACGTTCTACGCTGATATGGACATCTATGCCAATGCGTTCAATGAAACGGCTAATGGTTGGCATTGGGATGCCAATGATGAGACGGAGATGTCACCTTGGGTGTGGGAACGGAAGTTTGAGCTGGATTCTCTTTGTTTCTCCATGAAGCTAGCTTATACATATTGGCGGGAGACGGAACTTACGGATATATTTGATGAGCGCTTCAAGAAAGTGATGGAGAATATCGTACAACTATGGGAGACAGAACAGCATCACACAGAGCAATCACCATACCGGTTCATGCGGCGCAATTGTCCTGCCCATGATACGCTGCGTAATGAAGGATTGGGTATGCCTGTGAATTACACGGGGATGATCTGGTCCGGATTTCGTCCGAGTGATGATGCATGTGATTTCCATTATAATATTCCGGCGAACATGTTCGCTGCGGTAACCTTGCGCCAGATGGGGGAGATCGCGAAGTGGGTGTTCCGGGATGAACAACTGGTAAGCCGAATGGCTCGTTTGGAAGAAGAAATACGACACGGTATTTCCCTGTACGGTACTTATCGTCATCCAGAGTATGGGCAGATCTATGCCTATGAGACGGACGGTTACGGTAACTTTTGTCTGATGGATGATGCGGGCACACCTGGACTGATGTCCATACCGTATATGGAGTATGCTTCGATTGAAGACAAGGTGTATCAAAACACACGTCGATTCATTTTGAGTAGGGAGAATCCGTTCTACTATGAAGGGAAGGCAGCCAAAGGGATCGGTAGCCCGCACACCCCGCCGGGATACATCTGGCACATGGCGTTATCCATGCAGGGCTTAACCGCAAACAATGACGAGGAAATACTGGCGATGATTGAATTGCTGGAAAGTACGGATGCGGGTACCGGATATATGCATGAGGGCTTCCACGCCGATGATCCCAACACGTTCACCAGACCATGGTTCGCCTGGTCCAACAGCCTGTTCTCGCAACTGGTGTATAAGGCAATGAAAAGAGGAATTCTATAAGTGATGTAATTCAAAAAAAATGCTCACTGCTCGCGAAGCAGCCGTTCCGGTTACGAATCGTTCTTTCGATCGCTGTTATCCCCGGATTTCCTGATCGACTTTTGTAAAGTCGAAATCCGGTGATAAAGGCGAACGCTTTGCTTCTTCAGAATCGATTTCGTTCCCTGCACTATTTTCACTATCGAGCGCGACTGTTTTTGAACGATATCATTTTTAGAATAGGAGAGTAGGTAAAAAACAAGAAAGCCCAAACTGCTGAACAATGCAGTTGGGCTTTCTTGTTTCATTGAATTACACAGGCGCTGCGTTATGTGTTTTTCAGTAGATCGGCGATGAACACTTTCTGGCCTGTGCGTGCGCTTTCCAAGGATGCGAGGACCATGGCCATGCTGAACTGGTTATCGCTGCAATCGGTCTCAGGTAATCGTCCGGATTCCAGTGCGGCGAACATGTCTTCGAGACAGCCGTGATGACCTGTTTTGTCCATGACAGGCAGTTCCGCTTCAATTCGCTCACTTGACTGGAAAAAGGATGGTTTGCCGTCAGTATCCAGGCTTTGCGCAGTAAGCACCTCAGCATAGATGTCATCATGACCATCCCAGATGGCGGTTCCCTTTTCACCGATTACACGCCAGCTTGCTTCCCATGATGTGGGTACACCTTCTGCGCACCAGGATCCGCGATAGTTGAATACGGACCCGTCAGACATCTCAAATATACATAACGCCATCGCATTGCCCTGATACCAGGAACCTGGAGGATTGAACTCATGGCAGTACACCGATACCGGGTTGGCTCCGAGAATATACCGTGCCTGATCAAACGTATGTATCGCCATATCGAGCAGTAGTGGACTATCCATCAGATCACGGAATCCGCCGAAGTGTGGCCCGAGGAAGAAGTCGGCTCCTGCGTAACCTACCTGCCCTATAGCCCCGCCGGAAATGAGGTGCTGGTAGGCGCGGATACGCGGATCGAAACGACGATTTTGCATCACGGCTTGAATGTGTCCTGTGCTGCGAGCGGTTTGCACAATGTCTGTGCATTCGGAGAAGGACTCTGCTAGTGGTTTCTCGCCAAATACATGACATCCTTCCTTCAGCGCTGTCATGGCAATGCTGTAATGACTCGCCGGAATCGTGACATCGAATACGATATTCGCGCCAGTCGCTTGAATGCCTTCATGGATATCGGTGAACGTAGGGCAGGTGAGGCCATGTCTTGTAGCAAAAGTAATGGCTGTCTGTTCATACAGATCGACCAGTCCGACGATTTCTGTATCCGGCCTTTGCAAGGCATAGTCCGCCCACGTGTTTGCCATAGCACCGCAGCCAGCGATAATTACCCGATAAGGATGAGTCATGTTCTCATCTCCTTCGTATGGATTGTGTTATACAGCTCGCATTGATTTCGGGAAATGAGGAATAGATAAATTAAGGATGTTATCCAACCTCAGGCCAGCAGTAAGTTAGGTTTAAGTTGAGGTTGGTTTTCTATACCGGATTGGGCACAAAATCGCCGCCGCGGCATTGTTTCAAATATCGCAATGCATGCACCTGTCCGGTCATTTCGAGTTCGTCTTTGTAGACGGGATCATGCCAGCCTTCAATATCAATCGTGCCCTGATAACCGTTCTGGCGCAGAATGGTGATGATGTCTGCCCAGTTGTTATCCCCGAAGCCCGGAGTGCGGTGCCATACGAATTCACGTGGGCCATGCACGCCGTATTCCTTAACAATATCCCAGGCAATCGTGGCATCTTTGCCATGTACGTGGAAGACTTTATGAGCCCATTTGCGCAGCTGTGGAATAGGATCGATCAGGCTGGACATTTGATGGCAAGGCTCCCATTCCAGGCCTACATTTTCATCCGGAACAGCGTCAAACATCATCTCCCAGGCCGTCGGGTTATGGGCAATGTTCCAGTCTCCCGTCTGCCAGGTTCCACCCATATCACAGTTTTCAAAAGCAATGCGTACACCCCGGTCTGCTGCCCGGCGTGCCAGTTCACCAAATACTTCCTTGAACCGGGGGATGGACTCATTAATGGGTTGATCGGTCAGACGTCCGGTGAATCCAGAGACGATATCTGCACCAAAGAGCTGTGCGTGATCGATTACTCGCTCCCAGCTTGCCCGTGTATCGGCGTTGTCTCCGGCTCCAGTTAGCGGGTTACCGAACACACTCACCGCTGAAATAACAATGCCCTGTTCGTCCACGATTTCACGGACACGTTTGGCTGTCTCAGCCAGATCCAGATCGCCTGTCGTTTGCCAAAAGGTCAGGTTAAATGATTCAAAGCCGTGTTGCATGATCTGCGGGATAACGCGGACGGCGTCCTGCCCGCCTACAAGGGTACCGATGCGTAATGATTTATTCATGGTTGTATTTCACTCCAATATTGGCTTATAGTACTTCGTGACACACTCATTATAGCCGTGGATTAAAGGGATGGCTCTAAACAATCTTGTGTAATAATAGTCGGATCTTGTGTAGAGGGGGAAGAAGTCGTGCTGGATCTGAAAGCGCTTCACGAAAATACCCGAATTGACCATAAATCACATCCATTTCAGCTGTTCCAAAATCGGTGTTCAGATATGAAAGCTGAAGAATGCATTCTGTATTTGCATTGGCATGAACATTTCGAACTGATTATCATGCGCAAGGGAAGTGCGCTGTTTCATATTGATAGCAAACCTTATGTGGTTGGAGCAGGTGAGGTCATCATCATTCCTGGAGGTACATTGCATGTTGGATATGCTCTGGATGAGGGGGATGTGCATTATGATTCCGTTGTGGTCAACCGTGCACTGTTCCATGATTTCACTCATGATCCTGTGCATGAGCAATATGTCGCGCCGTACTTGGAAGGAAGAGTGAGATTTCCGGTCAAACCGGCAGAGGAAAACACAACCTGCACAGGCTATTATTCTTTGCTGAATGAAGCTGTGGAGGAAATGGCGTTACAGCCCCCGGCTTATCAGCTCGTGGTGAAGTCCAAACTGCATGCCTTGTTCACCCTGCTTGCGCGAACCTTTATGCCGCAGCAGCTACCTGAGAAATCGGTCGGATCGTATTTTCCAAACCGCGAACGTTTCAAACAGTTAATTGCACAGATTGAAGCGGACCCCACAGGTAAGATGTCTGTTACGGAAGCGGCAAGTCATGTGGGATTAAATGCGTATCACTTCTGCAAAATGTTTAAAAAGCTGACCGGACGCACCTTTGTGGAATACGTAAACGGGTGCAGGATGAGTGAGGCAGAGCAACTGTTGCAAGGCAGTAGTCTGACCATTACGGAGATCGCCGCCAGAGTCGGCTGCGACAACGCCAACTATTTTACGAAGTTATACAAACAGTACAAGGGCATGACCCCCTCGCAGGGACGGGAGAGAAAAGAAGGTTGAGCACGACCAGTTTAGCAGTAGTCTCGAATAAAATGTCTATAAAGATGGTTGTAGCCATATGCAACTCGCAATCACAATTGTGAGCAGAAGCAGAAGCAGAAGCAGAAGCAGAAGCAGAAGCAGAAGCAGAAGCAGAAGCAGAAGCAGAAGCAGAAGCAGAAGCAGAAGCAGAAGCAGAAGCAGAAATAGAAGTAGAGCACACAGCAGTGATTATCGTAACCATAATCATGCGCATACGCACATATACAAAGAATAACCCGGATAAAGGCCAGCTCAAGGCGTTCATCCGGGTGGTTTTGATTTAATAATATCAAGACAATCATCTATGTGTACAACGTGCTTATTTCATAAATCTGGAGAACAGACGATTGGCTTTCTTGGCGAGGTCGTCCATTTTGACGTTGGCATGATCGAATTGATTGTATCCCCATTTGATCGTTTGCAGCATGCGTGGAGATATGGGCGTTCCTTTGATCCGTGGATAGATGTTGTGATAAGCCCAGACAAGATGCTCCCAGCGATTGTCATTGCCGTCCTGAATATACTCGGATACGTCAATCACTTTCCCACGTCCATCCTGAAGTATTACATTTTTCAGATGAATGTCGCGAGGGTTCAACCCGCGGCTGCGAACGGCTTCTCGCGCTGCGTCCACATCGAGCATGACCTGCTCGGGGACGGGGATTCCTTTTTCCAAACATTCCAGGAGTGTATCCCCGGGTTCAAAACTGATCACAAGCACATTCCGGCCGCTGCCGTAATAGGTAGGGAAGTATGACAGGCCTTTGAGCTGCTCGTATACCTGTTTTTCATTTTCGAGTTTGTCCAAGGCATGATCCGAGTACATCTTGAAGGCATACTGTGGCAAGCCGTCATACGTAAATACAGCCGCGTCTGTACCTGTGCCAATGCAATTTAATCCTTCTACATCGCCTATGATGTTTACGAGCTCATTCCGGTCGCTTCCGATGACTTGGATCTGTTGTAATGCTTCTTCCGCCTGGAACCAATCCGGTCGATTCATGGGTGGTGCCTCCTTTTAGGATATGCCTGTACAATTTTTTTTCATATAATCTTTTTCTAACGAACCGAGTAAGTCTTATTTCACGTAAATCGCCAGATCTGAAAATGTAACGAATCAGAGACACGCTATTGACTCATTTGCTTGCAATAAACACGTTCTACAACCGAAATACGACTAATTAGCTTGTCTGGGGTTCGTTAGATTCCGTAAAACCTCATGATCCATGTGATAAGGTGTGTGAGATTCGTTAGCGCCGGGCCCGCACTGGCCCCGCACTGGCCCCGCACTGGCCCCGCACTGGCCCCGCACTGGCTCCAGGCTAGACCTGTACTAGCATCCAGGTCCCGAATTCGTGCCCTCTATAGAGTATATTATGCGTTCTGCTCCGCAATTTCATCTTTTGGTGATGTTACTATATAAACGATACGGATCGAATCGGAAACGGTTGCGTCAGAAGAAAATAACGGAAGCGCGCTTGCGGCAATGTTGCCCGGGCTTTATACTGTGAGCATTAAGGGATCTCATGCAGATCCGGCATACAGAAAGGCAGAATATCTTATGGCACAATACCCGCAATGGTCTTATTCGCAGTCGCGGGCGAGTATGTTCGATGAGTGCCTGCGCAAATATTATTATCATTATTACGGTGCCCATAACGGCTGGAAGACAGACTCTGCTGATGAGATGCAGGTTCGTCTGTACCGTTTGAAACAGCTCAGCAATCTGTATCTTGTCTTCGGGGACCTAGCGCATCGCATGTGTGAGTCGGCGGTACGCAGCAGGGAAGAGGGCAAAGATAAACCGCGTGAACACTTCCTGGAACAGACCATACGCAAGCTGCTGAATCAGGCGTATGTGGAATCGATGGACGCGGATCAGTGGCGGCTGAACCCCAAGAATCGCACGATGTTGTCCGAGATCTATTACGGGGATGATACGTTGAATGACCGGATCGCCACGATTAAGGAACGGGCTTCGGCCTGTGTCGGTAACCTGTACCAGACGCTTACGTGGGAGGACTTGTCCCGAGCAAGTACGGACATTCTGGAGATCGAGAAATGGGACACCATGATGCTGCACGATACACGCGTGTATGTGAAGATGGATTTATTGTATCGGCGCAGTAACGGCAATATTGTCATTGTGGACTGGAAGACGGGCAAGGAAGATGACTTTTCGGATCAGCTAATGCTGTACGCATCCTATGTGAGAGAACACTACCGGGTTCCCCTGGAGCAGATTGAGCTGCGAGTGGAGTACTTGTTAACCGGGAAACACCGAGAATTTTCAGCCACAGAAGAGGATATCCGGAAGGTGGAGGAGAACGTGGGTCGTTACATTGAGGAGATGCGATCCTGTGTGGAGGATGAGTATTATAACCGTCCCAAGGACGTCACCTACTTCACAGCGATGCCTTCCCACCGGTCCTGCCGGGATTGCAACTTCCGCGAAGTTTGCAGTGAGCGAGCAGTCTGAAGCACCAAAACCAGAGGAACCAAAAGGCCTTATACTAACTAAACGAGCTATCCTATATGTGAAAAAAAACAAGAAGCGCAAGCCGGGAACAACATCTGCCCGACTTGCGCTTCTATTGCGTTCCACTGGCCTGGCGAAAAGGCGCCGGGTGGAACGATCGTATCAAGATTACTGGACAGCGGCGGTATTCTCCAGCGCCTGACCCGCAGGAACATAGGCATGCCCGAGATCCCGGGCAACCGCCTCATACGTGATGTGTCCATTCAGCACGTTGACCGCGCTGCGAATGGACGAACTGCCGCGAATCGCGGCGGCTGCACCGTGGTTGGCCAGCTGCAGCGCATAAGGCATGGTGGCGTTGGTCAGCGCCACCGTGGACGTACGCGGAACGGCGCCGGGCATGTTCGCCACCGCGTAATGCACGACGCCATGTTTCACATAGGTCGGTTCATCATGGGTTGTGATATGATCAATGGTCTCAACGATCCCGCCTTGATCAATCGCCACATCCACAATGACCGAACCCGGTGCCATCGTCTTAACCACTTGCTCGCTGACAAGCGTTGGCGCCTTGGCGCCCGGAATCAGCACCGCACAGATCAACAGATCTGCCGCTGCAACAGCTGTTGCAATGTTGGACGGGCTGGATACCAGCGTGTGGATCTGATTGCCAAAGATATCATCCAACTGGCGCAGACGATTCAGATTCAGGTCAAGGATGGTCACATCAGCGCCAAGACCAATAGCAATTTTGGCTGCATTTGTTCCCACCGTTCCACCACCAATAATGACCACTTTCCCCCGACTAACGCCCGGTACACCTGACAACAGAATGCCCTTGCCACCTTCCGTTTTCTCCAGTAGCTGTGCTCCGATTTGGGAGGCCATGCGGCCTGCAACTTCACTCATAGGGGTGAGCAGGGGGAGAGCACTGTTGACCTCCAACGTTTCATATGCAATAGCCGTTACCCGACTTTTAATAAGGGCTTTGGCAAGCTCTGGTTCCGCTGCGAGGTGCAGGTAGGTGAACAGAATCAGTCCCGGACGAAAATATCCATATTCACTGGCAAGCGGTTCTTTCACCTTGATGATCATATCGGCTTCGGTCCACACGGACTTGGCATCAATCCGAATCTCGGCGCCCGCAGTTTGATATTCATGATCCGTGAATCCACTGCCGATCCCCGCGCCTTGTTCAATCAGTACCTGGTGACCGGCTCTGATGAAATCAGCAGCCCCGGCCGGAGTCATTGCTACACGATTCTCATTATTCTTGATTTCTTTGGGAATTCCGATTCTCATCACCATGCACCTCGTCCATTTATTGGTTGTTAGCTTATACTACAAGTTTATGACTTGGATAATCGTTTTGCACCTTACTTGATGTCTAATCTTTAGGAATTGAACTCAACATATTGTCGAAAAAGACTGTTCAGGACATTTGTCCATGGATTATAATGTAAGAAAAAATAACACGAAGAGGGATCGCCATTGCAAAATGACCGTGTGTTTACGATCAAAGATATCCTTGCACGTCCGGTATTTGGCCGAGCACGACTAGCGGCAGGGAAGGATGGAGTGAACCGTCAGGTTGGCTGGGTTCATGTATTGGAGATTACAAATGTATCTCCATTCGTAAGCCCCCATGATCTTATTTTATCCACTGGACTGTGGCTTCAATCGGAAGAAGGGCGCGAAGAGTATCTGCTTCAGCTCATTGGCAGTGAGGCAGCGGGGCTATGTGTGGAGTTTGGTACCAGCATATACGGAATCCCGGAAGAACTGATTGAACTGGCGGACAGACACCAGTTTCCGCTGATCGTATTTGAGCAACCGGTCCGTTTTGTCGAGATTACACAGGATATTCACTCTCTGCTCATTAATCATCAACATCAACTGCTGAAAAGTCTCGAAGCATACTCCCGTCAGCTTCAGCAACGAACATTACAGAGTACGGATATGTCTGCTGTGCTGAACCTGCTACATGAGTACGCCGCCAAACCGGTGGTGTACATTTCGTCCATGGAGCCGGGCAGTTTTGTGCCCGAACTTGTTCCGGAGATGGAACAGGCCATCTATACCTGGTATGAGCAGGAGGTAGAACATCTGGATTTGAATGATTCAGATACCGAATTATGGTTCCACATGGACGAAGAGAAGGCTCTGCTGTGTCATCCGGTCGTCTGTTTTGGCCAGGTATTTTCGGCTGTAGGCATGATTGTGCATCCAGCAGCTCCAGTGGAATATCTCAAGCTGTTGCTCGATTATACGGCAAAGGCGGCGGCAGCGCTCACACTTCGTTCCCAGTTTCTTGAAGAGAAGATGGTCCGCAATCAGAATGAACTGATCCAGGATCTGATGAATGGCAACATCCATCAGGAGGAACAGGCTCAGACTCGAATGGGGCTTCGTTTGCTGGTGAAGGGACAGTACTGGTTTGCAGGAGGGGTCATCGAGATTGAGCATCGATTGAAGGGTACAGGCCGGGAGCGAATGGAAGCGAATAATCAGGATGTTCTTGTCCTGCTGCGTTCCCTGCTCAAGAAGAACAATCTGCCTAGCCTGATTATGCTGAAGAACAACCAGGTATATCTGTGCTGTGCGAAGGAAGTGGTATCGGCTACTGCACGTCATCAACTGCTGCGATTGCTGGAAGGGATTGCCCAGGACGTGAAGCGGTTTGCCAATCGTAATTTGAAACAGGTTATGATTCATGTGGGATTTGGCAAGTTACGCAGCCGTTTGACCAGCCTGCCGGAGAGCCTTCAGGAGGCCTATCAGGTGATCGAAGTTTCGAGATCAGTAGATTCGATGGAACATGTTCACTTTTACGAACGTATGGGTATATATCAAATGTTAAAGGCGTTACCCCAATCCTTCCTGCAACCCTTTGTCCAGGATCACCTGGGTATGTTGATTGAACATGACCAAACGCATCACCTGCGATTGGTAGAGACGTTAGATGCTTACCTGCAGAACTTTGGTTCCAAACGGGATGCGGCCGCCCAGTTATTTATTCATCGGCAAACGTTGTACAACAGACTGGAGAAGCTGGAAGAACTGATGGGTCCAGGTTACATGGATCAAGGGAGAAGAATCTGTCTGGAGATGGCGCTACTGGCGCACGCGATGATTGAGAATGGACAGTGGCAATCCTCTTGATGAGGTGAAAGGGATGCAAGACAGACTGTGCATCGATCTTACACTACCTTGAGCACAGTCTAGCAGTTTTTACTAATCCGCCGGGTATGTCGTAATGAAGCAGGCAGGCGTTGCAGAGTGGAAGTGGAGCGTCGGCCACGATAAAGCTTCGTTTGACCGGAGGAAGGTGCCAGTGATAATGAAGAGGGAGCAGCCAGCCGATACGGGGGTGACGACCTGTCGGGACGTCCTTCCTGTTCTGCTTCATTGTCCTCCATTGAAATGCCACTTTGGTGCAGCCATTCATTAAGTCGTTTGGGATTGATTCCAAGTTGTCCGCTCAGATTACAGATATCGAGGTTTATTCTCACACAAATCCGCCTTTCCTGGAATATCGGGCTGGTAGTAGGGTATGAAAGGGAAGCATGAATTCGAGATCAGTAAATGCTCATGTAACATGTTGATTGCAGTTTGATCGGCGGAATGATCCATTATGATAAGAAATAATGCGGAGGCGTTTATGTATACCTTGTTATACGTTTCCATGTCCGCTGTTTTGAATATTTCCATTAAATTGGCTTTTAACAAGATTCTATCACTTCACATGCAATTGCGCGTCTCAATATAGTCTCAATTTTGTGAGAAAATAAAGTATATTAAAAGTACCAGTATCTAGTACGGAGGACATATATGGGAAACAGTAGTGAGGCTCAATGCGACAAATATGTTGAGGATGGCAAACGTTTCATTGGTCGAACCAAGGAACTGACGACACTGGAGCGGTGGTTCAATCATCCGGAAGCCCCATTAACCATATTTTCAATTACGGGCATGGGAGGCATTGGTAAATCTTCGTTGCTTTCAGAGATGTTATCTGTCTCTCGGGATCGAGGTGCGACGGCAATCTGGATGGACGGCCGATCATGCGGCGCAACACCTTCCGTTTTTATGGATTATTTATCCTCGACGTTGGGGCTGGAAACAATGGATAGTGAAGGATACCCGCGACCATTGAGTCTGCTGAGAGACACATCGATCGAGAAGAGATTGGTTCTGGCCGTGGATAATTATGAAGAGCTTGCTCTGTTAGAAAGCTGGTTCATGGAAGCCTTCGTATCTAAACTTCCGTTAAGAGGGATACTTGTCATTCTTGCATCACGCCCGGAACTGGCGTCCACCTGGCGGACACATCCCCGATTACATCAGAGGTTTATACAGATGCGGCTTCAACATTTCACAATTGATGAGATTACGGAATACATCACGGTGGCAGGCTTTCTGAATCAGGGGATGGCAGGTACCATTACGAGAATGACCGATGGGCATCCGCTGGGGCTGGCCCTTGCTGTAGAAGCTGCGGATCAGAGGAGGAATCTTCCGCAGTCCGAATGGGCTGAACTGTCGCATATGATCAGTGCTCGATTATTATTGGAACTTACGACACCCCGTCTGCATCCTGTGGTGGAGGTACTAACACTGCTTGAGACAGCCAATCAGGAATTATTATCATCAGTACTGGATATGACCGTGACAAAAGAAGAGTACCACATGCTGAGACAGATGTCGTTTATCCGTTCCGGCCCGGATGGTCTTGCCCTGCATGATATGGCCAGAGTACATCTACTACGAGATTTTCGCCAAAGGGAGCCACATCGGTTGCAGGCGATGCGTATCAAAATCGCGAAGTTACTGAAACCGCTGCATGAACAGGCGGGGCCACATGAGCGCCGCCAGATCGCCCGAAAGATGCTGTTGCTCTGTCAGGAATCCATGCTTCAATACCGCAAGTACGCGGATGTGTCCCGTGATTCCTTGTTCTCACCTCTAGAAACAATGAGAAGCGAGGATCTACCCGTTCTGCACAGCCTGTTACAGCAATGGTGCGAGTACAGTGTGGAACCATGGCAAACCGTACCCTATGGCCCTTTCCTGGATGAACTGGCGCACCGTTATCCCGAAGGGATCGTATTAATGCGTGATAAGCTCGGGGAGACAATTGCCATGTTCATTACCATCCTTGTACATAAGGATAGTAGTGAGTTGTTGCTAAAATATTTTCCAAATGAGATGTATGAATGCTTCACACCACAGGAACTTGAAAATGACCCGGATCAGAGTGATACTCACTTTGCTTTGTTGGCTGCGGCAAGAGATGACGTGCCTGGTTATACACGAGAAGAACTGGTGGGATACATGGCACTGGATCGACTGTCTCTGCTTGGTGATGGTGCGCGAGCGATACTCGTTGCAACGAATCCTCACCTGAAACTATTTTTGCAGAGCATTGGATTTCAGATGCGAAGAACCCGCACCCGCGTCTGTGACAGATTCGAAGACCGGGCGGACATACTTGATTTGGATTTGCGTAGCGGGCAATTCGGAGAGTGGGTCATGTCTCTACTTGATCCGGAATCAACAGAGGAACGTATACAGCCGGAAACAACGGAAGTGAATGGTGTAATCTGGACTGAACAGGATGTTCGCAAGATGTTGGGGGATCTTCGTTCCCCGGGAGAATTGCATGAATATGCTGGCAGGGTTAGAGGAGTAAAGGATGGAATCCAGTTACAGCTGTATGTCATGGATCTGCTGGAAGGCAGAGTACATGGCCTATCTCCACAGGATCAGATGCTGTTATACGCGGCCTACTGGACGCATGCTGGCAATCCAACTGCCGCAGCCCAGACGTGTTCCATGAGTCGGGCGACATTTTATCGCCATCTCAGAACAGCGCTGACTCGCTTGGCGCGGATTTTGTAGGGTTAGTTTCATTCATATACCGATAATAACGACAAGAAGAGGCTGGTCATAGACCAAGCCTCTTCATGCGATTATAGAGCGTTGCCCTGGAGATGCCAAGTTGCTTGGCGAGTGTTCGTTTGTTACCACCTGTTGCTTTCAGATATTGAATTAGAAGTTGCGCCTCATAGGTGTCCAATTTTTGCTGGTAGGTAACACCGGAGACAAGTTCGGAATCATCCGAGGGATCTAGTTCGTCCACCTTTGCAACCGTTCGAGGTTCTTGTTCTGCTCCTGCTCCCGCCGAATCCTGACGTTGCTGATATTCGTTGCTCTCATGTGAATGGATTCCGGATGTGAGTTGAATTTCGGACTGTTCTTGCATGGTGAGGGAAGTGAGGGTATCGGGCAGATATTCCTGCTTCACCTCACCATCTGTCGTCAGAATGGTCAGGCGTTCGATCACATTTCGTAATTCACGCACATTGCCTGGCCAATCATATTGGAACAGCAACTTGAACACTTCAGGTGGAACCAACTCAATATGACGGTTATAGAGCAATGAGAATTCTTGAAGGAACGTCTGGGTTAATTCATATATATCTTCCTTGCGCATACGCAGAGGAGGGATGACAAGGTTAATGACATTCAGCCGATAGTAGAGATCTTCTCGGAATTGATTACGGGCAATCATACTCATTAGATTCTGGTTGGTTGCTGCGATAATCCGGCAGTTGGCCTGTTTCATACGCGTTCCCCCCACAGGAAAGTAACTCTTCTCCTGCAACACCCGAAGCAGTTTCACTTGCAATTCCAATGGCATCTCACCGATCTCATCCAGAAAAAGAGTACCCCCTTCGGCAAGCTCGATCTTGCCCTTTTTGCCTTTGGGATCCGCTCCGGAGAAGGCACCTTTTTCGTAGCCGAATAACTCACTTTCAAACAAGGAAGCAGGGATTGCCCCGCAGTTAATAGCGATGAACGGTGCAGTCTGCAATTCACGGAGATCATGAATGGCTTTGGCGAATAACTCCTTGCCTGTGCCGCTCTCCCCTAGAATAAGTACGGTTGCTGAGGTGGTACTGATCTTGCGAATGGTCTCCATGCACTGCTTGATGACCGGGCTGCTGCCCTTGATTCTGGCAAATGGATCTAATTCGGGACGTAGCCGAGCAACGGCTTTCTCCAGGTGCTGGACTTTGGAGGTCATATGTAATAGTTCCTGATGTAATCGGATTTCGGTTGTTATATCCACTTCGGCAGCAACTGCACCCACAATATGTCCATCCAGTTGGACAGGACGAGCATTAATCAGGGCGAAGAGGTCGGGCCGTGGCTGATGCTGTTTGCGATAGACCGTTTCGCCGGTATACAACGTCTTGAGAGACTGTAGCCGATCTGGAGGGAAAAAGTCCGCTGCGGGTTGTCCAATTATGTCTTTTTTGCTGATCGAAAAAACATGCTCCGCGCCAGTTGTCCAGTAGGCCACCTTGGCATCTTCATTAATTAATGTCAGAGCTGAACCGGCTGTCTCCAGTGTGGTCTCAAAATAAGCTTCTATTAGGCGATGCGCATGCATCATGGCATGCAAAACATCGGATACGGCGATATATCCCAATAGAGGGCCATCATCCTGAATGAATAAATAAGAAGATGTGTTGAATAAGCAGAAGGCATCTACCAACGATGTTGATGACGGAATGGTAAGTGTGGGGAGGTCTGTATCCAGAGTATCCATATCCGTACGCAATAAAGACATTAATTCTGGAAGTAAATGTTTCATCGATATCACCTCAGTTAGGGCATAACTTTTGGAAACGACTTCTTTTACACGAGTTACTTATAAGTGATCTACATATGAAATGACTGGAGAATGATGGTTACCCATATTATAACTTTCCAAATGAGGTGTGTATATATTTTTTGACATGAAGCATACATGTTGACGGCACAGAAGAGATCAATATTGAATTCCCATTTCTTTTATTTCCTTTTACTATTATTTTAAGGAATTAATGCTAATTTGTATGGGCCCTTCAGTAATTTAAAGTGAGGGTTGAGTTATTATAAATGACATTCAGGTTATCTGATAGAACTGTTATTTCTCAATATGTTACACGGGCAGTTGAAGTGATTATTCGTATAGAACATGAATTGTCCACACCATTATGAAACTTCTGAATAATGCTATATGAAGGCCATCCGCATGAAGAAGAACCAAAGGAGGGTGATGAAATGGCCATTCTATCAACTGGGCCCATTGAGAATAAAATTTCAGGAATAACGGGGATTCGACCAACTCAATCCGTTACGGTCAAAATCGATAACCGGAATGCGACAGAAATGTTCACCGTGCTTCTTCGGGGCTATTACCTTAATGGAGTCAGAACATTATATGTAGAAGAACTGCTCAATGTATCACCTAATCAGGTCATAACCAAAGTTTATAATGGGAATTTTGATGCTTTTGAGTTTGTATTTTCAACTTCAGACACGGCTGCTCCAGAAGCACAAATATCCGTATGGGGCAAAGGTGCCGCAGGCGAATTAGTCGCGGCTCACCGATTGGTATCCCAAGAGTTATTGGGAGAAACGCTGAGCACAACGGGTGTAACTGGAGCCACAGGGGCCACGGGCGTTACAGGAGTAACAGGAGGCACCGGGGTCACTGGTAGTACGGGCGTTACGGGAGTAACAGGAAGGACTGGAGCTACTGGAGTGACAGGAGCCACAGGCATTACGGGAGCAACGGGAAGCACCGGGGCTACCGGAGTAACAGGAGCCACTGGCGTTACGGGAGCAACGGGAAGCACCGGAGCTACTGGAGTAACAGGAGCGACGGGCATTTCTGGAGCAACGGGAAGCACCGGGGCTACCGGAGTAACAGGAGCGACGGGCATTTCTGGAGCAACGGGAAGCACCGGAGCCACTGGAGTAACAGGAGCGACGGGCATTACGGGAGCAACGGGAAGTACCGGGGCTACCGGAGTAACAGGAGCGACGGGCATTTCTGGAGCAACGGGAAGCACCGGAGCCACTGGAGTAACAGGAGCAACGGGAAGTACCGGGGCTACCGGAGTAACAGGAGCGACGGGCATTACGGGAGCAACGGGAAGCACTGGGGCCACCGGAGTAACAGGCGCCACGGGCATTACGGGAGCAACGGGAAGCACCGGGGCTACCGGAGTAACAGGAGCCACTGGCGTTACGGGAGCAACGGGAAGCACCGGAGCTACTGGAGTAACAGGAGCCACTGGAGTAACAGGAGCGACGGGCATTACGGGAGCAACGGGAAGCACCGGGGCTACCGGAGTAACAGGCGCCACGGGTATTACGGGAGTAACGGGAAGCACCGGGGCTACCGGAGTAACAGGCGCCACGGGCATTACGGGAGCAACGGGAAGCACCGGGGCTACCGGAGTGACAGGCGCCACGGGCATTACGGGAGCAACGGGAAGCACCGGGGCTACCGGAGTGACAGGCGCCACGGGCATTACGGGAGCAACGGGAAGCACCGGGGCTACCGGAGTGACAGGCGCCACGGGCATTACGGGAGCAACGGGAAGCACCGGGGCTACCGGAGTGACAGGCGCCACGGGCATTACGGGAGCAACGGGAAGCACCGGGGCTACCGGAGTGACAGGCGCCACGGGCATTACGGGAGCAACGGGAAGCACCGGAGCCACTGGAGTAACAGGAGCGACGGGCATTACGGGAGCAACGGGAAGCACCGGGGCTACCGGAGTGACAGGCGCCACGGGCATTACGGGAGCAACGGGAAGCACCGGGGCTACCGGAGTAACAGGAGCCACTGGCGTTACGGGAGCAACGGGAAGCACCGGAGCTACTGGAGTAACAGGAGCCACTGGCGTTACGGGAGCAACGGGAAGCACCGGAGCTACTGGAGTAACAGGAGCCACTGGCGTTACGGGAGCAACGGGAAGCACCGGAGCTACTGGAGTAACAGGTGTCACCGGGGTTACGGGAGCAACGGGAAGTACCGGAGCTACTGGAGTAACAGGAGCCACGGGAAGCACCGGGGCCACCGGAACGACAGGTGTAACTGGAGCAACCGGTACAGCAGGGCAAGGGTTGTCCTCGTACGCCTATATTTTTAATACTTCAGCTCAAACTGTAGCTATTGAAGCGGATGTAATCTTCGACAGTAACCAAAATCTTACCAATATTGCTCACACGCCCAATACCGCTGCGATTATTATTGGAAATGCCGGGGACTATGCGGTGTTTTTTAACGTTGCAGGTGTGCAGGCAAACCAATTCACCCTTTATCAAAACGGAGCCCCTGTAGGTGGCAGTGTCTATGGTTCAGGAGCTGGCACTCAACCGAATCCAGGCATGGTCATTATTACGGCTGCTCCCGGTGATGTGCTGACATTACGGAATCATTCCAGCGCATCAGCTGTTGGTCTGCAAACACTAGCAGGTGGAACACAGACCAATGCTAATGCTTCTATTCTTATTCAACAGTTAAGCAGTTAAACTTTCGAGCTTATAATTTTGATTAATAAATGGATGTGTCCAAAAAAATAGACATTTAAAATTGGGGATGCTAATTTTTTAGACATTAAGAGAAGAACCGGAGAAAAGGAAAGTTGGATGCTCTGGTAAAGTGTTCGTACAGAAAAAACCATGTGCCCATAAAGAAAGAGGCAACATGGTTTTCTTTTGTCTTTTTTCATATATATTGATCCAGCTGGCGAATAATTATCGGAACATATTCTTAACGACCATCCAGAGATTAGCCGGTTTTTCGGCCAAACGGCGGGTATAGTACGGATACCACATGGTGCCATAAGGTACGTAACAGCGAATGCGATAGCCTTCTTTGGCGAGACGTTCCTGTTCGCTCATACGCAGACCATATAACATCTGAAATTCAAAGGCATCCGGCGAGATTCCCCGATCCTTGGCGTATTGTTTCGTCCAGTTAATGATGTGATCATCATGCGAGGCAACCGCAGTGTATACACCCTGATCGAGGTGATTACGAATCATCGTTTTGAATTGATGAATGACTTCAGAAGTATTCTGATAGGCGACTGATCCGGGTTCTTTGTAAGCACCTTTAACCAGCCGAAGCCGAATGCCTTCCCGAATCATATCACGTGTATCTTCTTCGGTGCGATGCAGGTAGGCTTGCAATACTGTGCCTGTATTATGCAGTCCTTCCAAGTGCAGTCTTCGGACAATATCCAGCGTCGCTTGAGTAAATGGACTATCCTCCATATCAATTCGAACAAATAGATCATGTAATTTGGCTTGTGCGGCAACAGTACGGATATTTTGGTAACCCTCTTCCGGGTCAAGTGCGAGGCCCATTTGTGTCGGTTTCAGCGAGACGTTGGAGTCTGCCCCTTCACGTGCAATGCCTTCTACCAGGCGTACATACTCATCCCTGTACAATGCCGCTTCGCTCAGTCGGGTGATGCCTTCGCCAAGATGATCGAGCGTAGCCATAATGCCTTTATTATTGAGTATGTGGATCTCTTTGAGAGCTTCTTCCAAGGTGTTTCCTGCAATAAACTTGCCTGCCAGCTTCTTACCATATCTAATGGACAGGTTCTCTACAGCTTTGTTGCCTGCCACGGTTAATAAGGTTTTACGATATATTTCCGTTCCCACACTCATTTTTGTTTCCTCCTTCAGCATTGTGCATCATTCGATCCCACTCGGTTAAATCATGCTTTTTATCCCTAATTAGAAGCAAGAAGCGTGCCAGAACCAGCAAGATTCAATGTTTTTTATTTTTCAGCGAAAAATATTTCAATCTCAACCGGAGTTGGCATGGATTTTGCTACATATATTTGGTGATGAGTAACATGCAAAACAATTCAGGCGAGCAGCCAGCGAATCCCACATCCTGAAGGAGGAATCATTGATGAATATCCCTTTTGTTAACGAACCATTCACACCTTTTGCAGTCCAGGCGAACCAGGAAGCATTTGAAGACGCACTTCGTCAGGTAGAAGCTGAACTTGGGCAGGAATATCCGATTATTATTGGTGGGCAAAAAATAACAAGTAGCCGCACGTTGACTTCCGTGAACCCCGCAGCCAAGAATCAAGTTGTCGGAACGATCCATCAGGCAGATCGAGAATTGGCCGAAAAGGCCATTCAGACAGCGGCGGAGACATTCCACACATGGAAACATACTGACGCGAATGAACGGGCTCGTTATCTATACAAAGCAGCTGCCATTATGCGCCGTCGCAAGCATGAATTCTCCGCATGGATGGTCTATGAAGCCGGCAAGACTTGGCCTGAAGCGGATGCGGATACCGCGGAAGCCATTGATTTTATGGAATTTTATGCACGGGATATGCAGCGACTGAGTGAACCGCAGCCCCTCGTGCGGATTGCAGGAGAAGATAATGAACTGAGTTATATTCCGCTGGGCGTGGGTGTTGTCATTCCACCTTGGAACTTCCCGCTGGCGATTATGGCAGGTATGACCTCTGCTGCACTGGTCTCCGGCAACACGGTGGTGTTAAAGCCCGCCAGCACAACTCCGGTGATTGCCGCGAAGTTTATGGAGCTGCTCGCAGAAGTTGGCCTGCCGGATGGCGTCGTGAACTTTTTACCAGGACCAGGCAGTGAAGTGGGTGATTATCTCGTGGATCATGCGCTCACCCGGTTTATCAGTTTCACCGGTTCCAGAGATGTAGGACTGCGAATTAATGAACGTGCAGCACGAACAGCTCCAGGTCAGAAGTGGATCAAACGGGTCATTGCAGAGATGGGCGGCAAGGATTCCATCGTAGTAGACAGTGACAGTGATCTGGAACTCGCGGCAGAGTCCATTACCGCTTCGGCATTTGGTTTCTCAGGACAGAAATGTTCGGCGTGTTCCCGTGCCATTATTCATAAGGATGTATATGATGAAGTATTGCAAAAAGTGATTGAACGGACACAGAAACTGACGATGGGCAGTCCACTTGAAGTTGGCAGTCAGGTTGGGCCAGTTATCGATGACAAGGCATATGCAAAGATCACGGAATATATTGAAATCGGCAAGGGTGAGGGGCGTCTTGTGCACGGTGGCGGTACAGGGAACGTTGAAGGTTATTTCATTGAACCTACCATAATTGCCGATGTGGACCCGAAAGCCCGGATTGCTCAGGATGAGATTTTTGGACCTGTGCTTGCGTTCATCAAAGCAGAATCATTCCAGGATGCTTTGGATATCGCCAATAATACAGACTATGGTCTGACCGGCGCGGTGATCTCACGTAATCGTGAACATCTGGAACAGGCAAGACGCGAATACTTTGCGGGTAATCTGTATTTCAACCGGAAATGTACCGGAGCACTGGTAGGCACACATCCATTTGGTGGATTTAACATGTCAGGCACGGATTCCAAGGCAGGTGGAAGAGACTATCTGCTGTTGTTTACACAAGCGAAGCTGGTATCGGAGAAATACTAGACAGAAACCCATGATCCGACTAAAAACTTCTTACATTCACTTGAATAGTATGCTATTATCCCTGCAACGCATAAGGAGGGAAACGGATGTTAGGTGTTCAGTTGGTACAGGAACAACGTATTCGGCTGTCCATCACGCCGGAGATGAAACAATCCTTTCATTTGCTAACCATGTCTGGCCAGGATCTGACACGTTACTTGCTGGATGCAGCGGAGGAAAATCCAGTACTTGAACTGGAAGAACAAGCTGCGCCCCTCGCCCGGATTCCGCGGCGAATGGATCAGCGCAGGTATGATTCCTATGATCCGCTGCTTCAGGCTAAAGGCGCCGAACCTACTCTGGAACAATTGCTGATTGCGCAAATTCGAGTGATGACAATTCCAGACGAATTGGAAAATATGGCGGTATATTTGGCAGGGTGCGTTAATGATGATGGTTATCTGACGGTTGAACTGGCAGAGGTGCAAGCAACACTTGAGCTTCCGATGAGCAAGATTGCAGCGGGACTGGAGCTTCTCCAATCGCTGGATCCTGCTGGTGTAGGGGCGCGGAATCTGCAAGAATGTCTGTTGCTCCAGATTAGACGCGATCCATTGGCTGTTCAGTACGCTGAACGTATGGTGGAAGCCGGATTGGAAGCACTGGTTCCTTTTCACCCAGGTAGAACAGGGAGTCGATTAGGCATGACTTCGCAGGAAGCTCAGACTGCCTATGACTATATTACACGTCTCGATCCCAAGCCCTGTCGATCCATCGGATGTACAGAACGGCCACATTACATTATTCCGGATGCCATTGTTGGGTTGCGTAACGGTGAGGTCCATTATAGTCTGCATGCAGCAGGTAACCCTCGTGTATCGATGAATGAAGCGTGCTTCCGCTGGATCAGGGAAGAGGCTCCGGACACAATCTGGTCTACCCGCGTGGCAGAGGCGAGGGCTATCATTCGGAGTGTACACTTGCGGCGCAGGACTTTAGTGCGTGTGCTGGCGGCAGTGATGGAAGAGCAAAAGCACTTTTTGGTCAAAGGCCCATCCGCGCTAAAACCACTTAATCTGGCTGTTATTGCAGAGAAGATTGGCATACATGAATCAACGGTAAGTCGTGCGGTGAACGGTAAATACATTGACACCCCACATGGTGTATATGAACTCAGGGCTTTTTTTGCCTCGGGAATCCGTACAACGTCTGGAGATAAAACATCAGCATCAGCGGTGAAACGTAGATTAAAAGAAATCATTCGCATGGAACAGACTCAGCGTCCATACTCGGATAGTCATTTGGCTACACTGCTCGCCGAGGAGGGAATTGTCATCTCCCGTAGAACGGTTGCCAAGTACAGGGAGGAACTTCAGATTCTGCCTTCCCTTGAGCGTAAACGGTGGGCTTAATGGAATAGCTGGCGTCTTATCATCTCTGAATACAAGAACCCCCGCAAACCGGATGAACGGTCTGCGGGGGTTCTTGTTAATTATTTGTGTTTGGGTTGCTGCATCAGTTGTCCTGATTACCTACAAACGTTCCATATTACGCAGGAAGTGTTCTCCGGCAATCCCTGGTGTAGTCATCTGTTCCGGATGAAGAATCTCTTCCAGTTCTTCCGGTGTCAGCAATCCGCGTTCGAGAATAATCTCTTGCAAGGAAAGTCCAGTCTTGAGTGCTTCCTTCACGATGGAAGCTGCCACATTATAACCTAAGTGCGGGTTCAACGCCGTAACCACACTGAAACTTTGCTTCATGATTAATTCGCAGCGCTCACGGTTAGCTTCCATCTCTTCAACTGCATAACGCGTGAAAACATCGATGCCGTTATTCATAATTTTCAGCGATTGCAGCAAGTTGAACGCAATAACTGGGCCCATGACATTCAGCTCGAATTGACCGGCTTCACACGCCATACAGATCGTATGGTCGTTCCCCATCACCTGGAAGGATACCTGGTTAATGACTTCTGCCATAACAGGGTTGACTTTGCCCGGCATAATGGAGGAACCTGGCTGACGCGGTGGCAGGCGCAATTCATTGAATCCTGCACGTGGACCTGAAGCCATCATGCGAATATCATTACAGATTTTAGAAAGGCTAACCGCACATACCTTCAGCGCCGCTGAAAGTTCCAGATAGGCATCTGTGTTCTGCGTTGCATCCACGAGATCCTCAGCTGTTTGTAGTGGAAGTCCGGTAACATCAGACAGGTGCTCTGTAACCTTGACGATATATTCGGGTTTGGCATTGAGCCCTGTACCTACCGCAGTTGCACCCATGTTAATGGTAAGCAAGCGGCGATTGGCGAATTCAAGACGCTCAATATCCCGTCCGATTACACGGGCATAAGCTCCGAATTCTTGTCCAAGGCGAATAGGCACGGCATCCTGAAGATGGGTACGGCCAACCTTGACCACATCGTTGAATTCAACTTCTTTTTTACGGAACGCATCCTGTAGTCTTTTCATGGTAGCGAGTAACGTCTCCGACAGTCGGTACGCCGCAATGCGCAGTGCTGTAGGTACCACGTCATTGGTGGACTGGGACATGTTCACATGATTATTGGGATTGCAATGGAAGTAGTCTCCCTTGCTTTTGGTTAGCAGTTCCAGCCCGCGGTTGGCCAAAATTTCGTTCATATTCATATTCATGGAGGTGCCTGCACCGCCCTGAATGGAGTCTACAATAAAATGATCCAGATGATGGCCTTTCATCATTTCTTCAGCCGCCATGACGATCACATCGCCAATCTTGCTTGGCAGCATTTTCAACTCCATGTTGGTAATCGCTGCTGCCTTCTTCACCGCAGCCAGAGCCGTGATCAGCTCCCGGTGTACCGGAACGCCGGTAATCGGGAAGTTTTCCACGGCCCGTACCGTCTGAATTCCATAATAAGCATAAGCCGGGATTTCTTTTTCACCGATAAAATCTTTCTCCGTCCGTGTGGACATAGTAGACATCTCGTTCGCCTCCAGTGGCATCAATAAAAATAGTTCGGCTCCAGCGTTGCTGAAGCGCACTCAGTATATCATTTAAGCAAAATGGATGCCAATCTAAATCATTTGGCCTCTTGTGCCGATAATAAATAAAATTAGGGATATTAAATGGAATATTATTCAATTTCCAAGAAGGGGAGGGGTAGCCAAGCTTGTCTTATACATTATGCGCTTTATGGTAGAGAAGTCATGCATGAACGGCAAGTATGGGGGAAATAGAACGTTTTCAGTGATGTATATCACATGAAATTTGGTACTTGATTGGTAAAATAGGAAAAAAGGACTACGGGGTGTGCACATGAAATGGACTTTAGGAGCAAAGACTGTCGCAGGTCTGGTACTGATTTCGATTATTACCTACGGAACTAGCGGCTTTTTTATATTTTTTGTCAAAGACTGGGTTACGTTAGATATTCCGAATTGGGTATACATATCGATTATCCTGATCATGGGAGTATGCTGGAACGGGATTCTGGGATGGTTTGCCTCACGCTGGCTGACTCGTCCAATCGTTCACCTGTCCCGGGCTGCACAGCAGGTTTCAGCGGGGGATCTGACAACCGAAATTCCGCAGCGACGCACGCAGGATGAACTTACCGTATTATATGATGCTTTTCGCGCAATGGTTTCTAACCTTCGAAGCATTGTAAATGATATTGCAGACAGTACAAGAACGACTTCACAGAACGCACAGTCTCTGAGTGAAGCGATTACCCAAGCCGCCGAACAGATCGAGATGATGTCGGATGCGGTGGATCATATTGCTGTAGGCGTAGAAGAGCAGAAGGTGACTTCCCATCAATCTCTGATCACTGCGGATGAGATGCTGAACGATTTCCAGCGTATGCATAGCCAGTCCATGGACATGACAGAGATGTCCGGTCAGATGGAACGATCGGTGGATCATACAAAACAGACTTTCTCATCGTTGATGAAAGGGATGGACGAGCTGGCCGAGTCACACAATCGTTCCCGCGACATTATGCTGTTGCTGGAGAAGGAAGCCTCCGATATTGAGGTAATTACCCAGTCTGTCAAAAACATCGCAGAGGAAACAGGGTTACTTGCCCTGAATGCTTCCATTGAGGCTGCACGAGCTGGCGAAGAAGGTTCTGGTTTTGCAGTCGTGGCGCAGCAGATCCGCAAGCTGGCAGACGAAAGTAAGGAATCGGTACACCGTATTAATGAGCTGATTAGTCGTGTGCAAGAGCGGATCAGGGAGACAGCCCAACTGTCTCATGAGCAGCATGGTCTCGTGGTTAATGAATCGGAGCGGACCGTCTCTGTGGATCAGACGTTGCATGAACTGACAGGAACAGTGGAAGTATTTATGAAGGGTGCGCATGATATCGGCTCCAAAATTGCAGAACAGACCGGTCGCGTGGAGCAAACGCACGGTCATGTGAAGAAGATCCAGGGGAAAGCCGGATCGTTCTCGGATGAGGCGAGACGAATTATGGATGCCGCACACGAAGAGACAGCCATCATGGAGGAGATTTCATCCTCGGCTGAAGAACTGAGACAATTAACCGATCGGTTATTGGACAAAACCAAAGCATTCCGGATGCAGCCTTAAGCTGTGTTCGGATTTTTTTTTGTTTTTGGAGAACAGTTTTGGCATGAGAATTTGCTTATTCTGGTTAAAGCCGAACGTTCTTTCGTGAAAACGAAAATTTGTAAAGATTATTTTATGAAAGATTAACAAATTCGCAACTTGCAGGCGATAAATGAAGATATAATAGGATTATCACAACAGATAAAGGAGCCCAGTATATTGAAAACTTGGACAGGTATCCTGCTGATGATTATTTTGGCGGTAGCTACGATTAGTACAACTTCGGCTGCCAGAACCATGAATGAATCGCAAAAACAGCTTAACATAGATGATCAATCCAGCCAGACCGCAGTGGGCGAGGCTTCCAATATAGATAAACTGCATGACACAGCGAAGACAACACAGGAATCGATTCCCGTGAAAGAGGAATACGTTTCGGTAGCTCCAGAGAATGAGAACGTCAGATTATACCCTATGAAAGTTGAGGGTTCAGGATATATATATAACGGAATGATTTTGGAAGTGGACGGCAAAACGCGAGAATTTAGTGATTGGCAGGGAGAAGGCGGGTCTTACAAACCCGAAGTGCACGAGCTGGATATGAATGGAGACGGCCAGAAAGAAATTATTGTTCTGTACACGGAAGGTCATGGAACAGGGATTTATTTGGGACAAGCACGTATCATTAATCCAGTAACGCTGGAAGAGATGAAGATGCAATCTCTGGATGAGATTGCGAAACAACATGTGAAGTCGAAAGTTACGGTTAGATCAGACCGTGTGGATGTTGATGTCGCCGTTGATGGCGTTCAAGCAGAACCTTTACGGATCGAGGAAGATACGAGTGGCGGCGTATATAACGAAGAGTTGGGATTCGGTGGAGTTACCTATTACAGTGTAGAGGATGGCCAGCTTGTTGTATCAGCAGCAGGATCTTACGGTGCGGCTTTATATGCGGGTGATCTGACATTCACTTATGAGTATCAAGATGGCGAGTGGAAGGCCGTAGATTTGAAGTACAGCATGGAAGTGTATGAAGAAGAATATTATGAATCTTTTGATTGATACCATCCTGTTTATATCGTAGTGCGTCGGGAATTGAAAGTTCTCAAGTGTGGAATTAAGTGAACATCTGACAAGAATATTTCCTTTCTGCGTATACGGACAGTGGGAAACTGGGCGAGGCTGAAAAAAATGGGGACATACAGCCTCGTTTTGTGCTGCCCGGAAATAGGAAATGTGTACTAAAAATGCAGTAAACAATTGACATTATCACTTTAGTCGTTTAAATGTATAAAGGACAAATCATTTTAACATTCAGGAGGGATTTTGATGAAGAAAAAAGTTGTACTGGGTTTGATGGTAGGCACACTAACGCTTGGGATCGGAACAGGTGCACTCGCAGCAACAGGGTTGGAGCAGATTAAAGCCTATCTAAACAGCAAGATTACGCTAAAAATGGATGGTGCCACGGTGACAGCCAAAGATGCCAATGGTAAAACAGTGTTGCCTATCACTTACAACGGAACGACTTATTTGCCTGTGCGTGCTGTGGGATCTTTGCTTGGGACAGAGATCACTTATGACAGTGCAACTTCATCCGTCCTGATTGGCGGAACGAATGGATCTGCGCCCGTAACCAACGGAAAAGTAACGCTGAGTGCACTTGGAACATCCGTACTGGGATCTACCGCTTGGCACACCAAAGATCCTAAGGATACCACATATAAAGGCAAGGATTACAAGGATGTTTATCTGCATAATGATCCTACGAAACAGGGGGATGATATCCAGATTAATACGGGTAAAAAGTATTCTTCTCTGCACTTGGAACTTGCCGCGCTGAAAGGAAATCAGGAGATTCATATCTATGATCAGGATCTCGCGACACTCAAAAAGTTCAATATCACTCCAGAAAGCGGTATGATGAGTCTAGATGTGGATGTTAAAGGTACAGACGCTGTCTATGTAGAGATTGTATCTGAAGATCCGGGTTCGGCTCTGTTTGTACCGCTCACAACATCGTATCTGACGAAGTAAAACACAATCTGCAAGTTTGCGACCTTACAGAAGGGGCAAGGCAAGCATAAACATAAAAAAACGATGATTCACTAGGCGATTCCTGAACCGTATCCGGTATTCAGAGTTGCCTGGTGAACATCGTTTTTATTTTCTTTTTGTTACGAATATTAGCGGATTATGGTATCCAGTGGTTTCAGATTCGCTTCAATCTCGGCGCGGCGACCTTCAAGGAATGGAGGCAAGGCAAGCGATTCTCCCAGATGCTCCAATTCTTCATCTGTATCAAATCCCGGACCATCGGTTGCAAGTTCGAACAGAATACCGTTTGCTTCACGGAAATAGAGGGAGCGGAAGTAGAAGCGATCTACAAAACCGGAGTTAGGGAATTGGAAGTTACGAACCCGTTCCACCCATTGTTTGAGTTCTTCCTCGTTATCCACACGGAACGCAACATGGTGTACGCTGCCACGTCCAGGACGCTCTTGGGCAAGGTCATTCCGTTCCTCAACATGCACCTCGGAGCCGCTGCCACCTTCGCCGGATTCAAAAACGAGTACATCAGGTTGACCTGGAGTAAAGGCAGGGTAACTTCCTTTAGCTCTGAAACCGAGCAGTTCGGTAAGAACCGGAGAGGTAAGGGAAGCATCTTTTACCGTAAGATGGATAGGGCCAAGGCCTACAATGCCATACTCGGCAGGCACAGGGCTCTGATCCCATGGTTTACCACCAGCGACACCTGTATTATTTTCATCCGAGACCAGAATCAGACGTTGTCCTTCAAAGTCTGTGAACGAAAGCGTGGCACGACCACCCCGTTCAACAATCTCTCCATGTGGAACTTCGAATTCGTCAAAACGCTGCTGCCAGTAAGTAAGTGCCGCATCACTTGGAACACGCAGTGACGTTCCAGATATGCTGTTCACCCCTTCACGAGTCTGTCCGGCCATCGGAATCTCGAAGAAGGTAAGTTCGGTACCCGGATTGCCTTTCTCATCGCCATAGAAGAGATGGTAGACGGACACGTCGTCCTGGTTGACCGTTTTTTTAATGAGGCGCAGACCCATGATGTTGGTGTAGAAACGATAGTTCTGATCGGCATGTGCGGTTAGAGCTGATACGTGGTGAAGTCCTTTGATTTGCATAATAATTCCTCCTAGATGAAATGGGATAGTGTAAATGTTTAGTTGAACGTTTGTTGAGTGCTATATTTATTGTTATTTCGGTTAAGAAAGTTACTAACTTTTTGTGTGTTTTGTTTCTGGATTTATCTTAACATAAAGATATTTAAATTACAATGCTTATTTAGAATTCCAACTGGACAGTACTTTCATTCAATGGCAAAATGAAAAAGTTAACATTAAAGAGAGATAATGTTGGTGAGATCCTTGTAAAGGAGAGAAGAGATGCATGGCGTATCCACCATGGCTGGACCCTTATGACGCAGAGCCGTTTATTCTGTTCTCCACTTCACATATCGTTTCGATTAGCGTAATTACAGCATTGATTGTACTGCTGTTTTTGCTTCGACACCATCTTCGATCATGGTCAGAGAGGGCACGCCGCATACTGCGGATTGTTCTGGCCTGTATCATGTTTGCCTGCGAAATCGTGCTGCAACTCTGGTATGTGTACGGAGGGATATGGAGCCTGCAGACGTCACTGCCACTCGAACTATGCAGTCTGTCTCTGCTATTATCGGCGTTGTTACTACTGACACGCAGTCGACTGTTACATTCTGCACTGCTGTTTGCAGGCATTGCTGGAGCCCTTATGGCGATCCTGACTCCTAATTTGGGTTATGGTTATGCACATTTTCGATTCATTCAATTTTTCGTTGCTCATGCCTGTATCATTCTGGCCTTACTCTACATGACCTGGGTGGAACAGCTGCGACCTAGCTGGAGATCTGTAGCAGGTTCGATGATATTTGTGAATGTGGCAGCATTAATCGTATACGTTGTAGATGTCATGCTTGACGCGAATTATATGTTTTTGAGACACAAACCGAGTACACCCTCGGTGCTTGATATGTTAGGTCCGTATCCCATGTACATCCTTGGGGAAGAGATACTTGCGCTAGTTTTGTTCTCGCTGATGTACATTTTGCTCTTTGCCATTCCAGATCGGTTGAAACATCGTGTGAAAAAAGGTAAAAGCTCCGCGGTATAGGGATAATCCTTGTAGTTGCGTCTGCACCGTATTATCAACTCTTTATAAATGAAACATCCCGCAGTAATCTGACCGGATCAGATCGCTTGCGGGATATTCGGGCGTTGTACCTGAATAGGGCCAACTTATCTTTATATTTTTATCCACGGAGCAGAGATTCCGCACCATCCACATAGATTCGTGTACCTGTAACATGAGAGGCTTCATCGGAAGCGAGGAACAGAACGAGGTTTGCCACTTGCTTCGATGTTCCAGGTTCGCCCTTGAGCGGATGTTCGTGACCCTCAGGGAATTCAACAGGAATCTGTACTTCTTTCAGATCATCGGACGGGTAGGTGTTATCATCAATGTTGGTATCGATGGCTCCTGGGCAAACGGCATTTACACGGATCTTATAACGAGCCAGCTCCAGTGCAGCCATTTTGGTAAACGCAGTTTGTCCCGCTTTGCTGGAAGCGTATGCAGAGAAACCGATTCCTGAGAAGACCCGGTTACCATTGATGGAACTGGTGATAATGATGCTGCCGCCATGTTCTTTCAGATGAGGAATAGCATATTTGACGGTTGCGAAGGTTCCGCGCATATTGATCTCCATCGTTTGGTCCCAGTCCTCCATTTCCATCGTTTCAATCGGGGCCATCGTTCCGTTAATGCCGGCATTCGCAAATATGATATCCAGTTTACCCGCTTCAGCCGCAGCCTGATTGATCGCCTTCTGCACATTATCCGGTTTGGAGATATCACATTCGATCACATACGCTTCTCCACCAGCCTTTTCAATCGTCTGCTTGGTTTCCTCCGCATTTTCGGGTGTGCGATCCAGCATGTACACTTTGGCCCCATGCTCGGCGAATCGAATAGCAGTAGCCTGACCAATACCCGATCCACCTCCGGTTACAATCGCGACTTTGCCTTCCAAACGTTGTTCTGTCATCTCTGATCCCTCCAGGAGTTAGATTATCGTTGTACGCTCTACTTCTAACATACCCGGCTCAAGACGCGTGAATCATATGTGTATATATCAAAAAGAACAGGACCGCAACGCGGCCCTGTTCTGGAACAGATCAACTTCATCATCTGTCTGCTGTGAACTTATTTTGGCGTATGAATGGTGGGAAACTCATTCAAGTCATGTCCGATACTTACTTATGTTTCTTCCAGTCCATTGCACTGTTATTGAGCAAATATTCGAAATCGTTATCCCGGCGCTTCTGCTCCGCTTGTCGAGCTTCTTCTGCCTGCTGACGCTCCTGCTCTTTAAGAGCCGCTTCGGCAGCCTTGGCTTCATCCGCCTGAGCTTTCAGCTTCTCCAGCACATCACTGCTCAGTAGATCTTTCAGTGTTGTGGGTTTATCCTGTGCTACTGCTGTTTTGGGAGCAGGAGTGCGTTTTTTGGATTTTGCCATAGGAAAATCTCCTTTCCAAACATGAATCAGGTTCCATTTATCGTACAGTAGTCATAGTATATCAGGTTCCCGTAAAGCATTCCATGAATCTGCGGAACAAAAGCAGGAAAACGAGGGTTGCGTGACGAATGAAAACGGGTATAAAATCATATACTATTACCGATACTGCGACTATTCCCTGGAGAAAGGAGTCGTTGTTCGTGGAAGTAAACCGTGGTTTACTGAAAGGGCTTGCATGGGGCGTTGCCTTTAGCTGCCCGTTATGGATTGCGATTATCGGCTGGTTACGTTTGATGGGATGGATGTATTGAGGATGATGCCGGAAGAGGTCATTTTTTATAAAGTCATATATGTAACCGCTATCATTAAAATCAATAAATAAGCTCTGCCTTGCGACATTCGCATAGGACAGAGCTTTTGTTTGTTTAGATGTTCATTAACAAGTCATAACCATGGATTATCATCCGTTTGGCAAGGAAGTTTATTAAGGCATTTTTACCGGCTCTGGATATTCCAGACCATGTGTGTCTACCGTAACTTTTTTCATAACTTGATCGGAAACCGGTTTGTCACCTTCACCTATTTCCTGAGCAGCAATACCATCAACAACTTCCATACCTTCTGTTACCTTACCGAAGGTAGCGTATGAGTTATCCAGGTAATCCGCGTCAGCTAACATGATGAAGAACTGGGAGCCTGCTGAATCAAGATTATCCGATTTACGTGCCATCGAAATGATTCCCCGAGTATGATTTAGGTGATTCTTGTGGCCGTTGGATGTAAATTCCCCTTTGATCGTATAACCTGGGCCGCCTGAACCGTTGCCATTGGGATCTCCACCCTGAATCATGAAGCCGGGAATGACCCGGTGAAAGATCAGGCCGTCATAGAACCCTTTATTCGCCAGGGAGATGAAATTATACACTGTGTTGGGCGCGATCTCGGGATAGAGCTCAATAACGATCTTTTGACCATCCTGCATCTCAATAGTAGCCACCGGGTTTGGACCTTCAGGTGCGGCCGGAACCGGCGCTTTCTCGGCACTGGTCGCAGGGCGTCCGCAACCACTAATGACGATAAGCAGCATCGCAAGAACGAGCGATACTGCGGTTGTTTTTTTCCACCGTAAAGACATGAAAACGTTCCTCCTTGCATCTCTGCATTATATATTTGCTCCAAAATCATATTTGGATATTTACCCAACTATCATACCGTTTTTGTGGACAGGATGGCAATGTAATACATGTGTTTATGGTGAACAAGGGATGGCCTTCATGGAATGATGGGTGTAAAATAAGGAAAATGCTTCCGCATCGGGGACGTACGGGTCTGTTCCGTCCGCTCCAATACACGGCAGTCCCGGCGTCAGTAACGGAAAGGGCGTGCGGGTATATGAACTTCTCGTGGAAGCGCAATCTGGTCATATTGTGGATTGGTGTATTTTTTTGCAGCACCGCGTATTCGATCTCGATTCCATTTCTGCCCCTGTTTCTAAGTGCTGACTTGGGGGTTCGTGATCACCTGGAGTTATGGTCAGGACTGGCATTTGGCATTACGTTTCTTGCGAGTGCACTCGTGTCTCCGTTCTGGGGATCACTGGCTGACAAATACGGACGCAAGCCCATGCTGATCCGGTCGGGATACAGCCTTGCCGTCTTGTATTTAATCAATTATTTCGTGCAGGACCCATACTCGCTGATTGTTGTTCGATTGTTTCAGGGTCTGCTTGCAGGGTTTGTTCCAGCAGCGATTGCCCTGGTAGGCACGAATACACCTGAAGAGAAGACTGGTTATGCACTTGGTATTATGTCCACTGCAGGAGCCACTGGTGGTATTATCGGACCGTTAATTGGTGGCGTGGTGAGTCACTATTATGGGAACCGGAATGCATTTTTGTTTTCGGCTATTGTTGTGTTAGTCTCAGCAATCATCGCAACCTTCTGGGTAAAAGAAGAGAACTTCAACCGGAACAAAGCTCGTTCCCACGTCATGGATGACATTCGTGAAGCAAGAGCGAATCGTTTGTTTATGACGGTGCTTGGCATGATGGGTATATGTACATTCTCCGTCATGATTCTGGAGCCACTATTGACGGTCTATGTGATGGAGATGGGCGTTCAGCCGGATCGTGCCTCACTCAGCTCGGGTATTATTTTCTCAGCGGTGGGGGTAGCAACCGTTATTATGGCGCCGCGGTGGGGCAAGATTGGTTCAAGGATTGGATACGGTAAAGTGCTGATCATTGGACTGGTTGGTGGGGCTGTAGGGAATCTTCTGCAGTTCTTTACAACAGGTTATATCGCATTCGGCATTTTACGATTTGTGTATGGTTTATTCTTTGCGGCTGTATTTCCGGCAATTAACGCCATGATTGTGCAGGCTACCGCATCGAGTTTCCGGGGCAGGGCTTTTAGTCTGAATCAATCCGCTGCCCAGATCGGGACGATGGCGGGACCGATCATTGGTGGTGTACTTGGGGGCTGGCTGCCGATACGCTGGATATTTATTATTAATGGAGTGGCATTGATCATCACTGCGATTGTGGCGAAGTGGTCGGGGTTGGATCACAAACTGCCCGTGGCAAGTAAGGTTTCCGCTAAGCGGTGAAGCCGAATTGCAAAGAGAAAGTGAACTTACAGGTAACAAAAAAGATGACGCTGTGAAATTACAGACGTCATCTTTTTTAAGTCTACTACGGATCTATATAAGTTAGTCATCCGAAGAGGGCTTGCGAGAAGCCTTCTCTTTGGGAATGGCATGCTCCACGGCATCACGTTGATCCTCATCCTCAAGCGCTTCGGGGAAGGAGTCCTCAGTGAATAGTCCGAAATCCGGGTCAATATCTCGTTCGGTCACGAGATTATCCGGTTCATGCACATGCTTTTGGCGATCTTCCTTCATCGTGTATGCACCTCCTCATTCAGGATGTCATAACAGCCGTTAATGGCGTGGTGGAATGTGGTTCTCTGGTTTGGCATCCGCACCAGCACCATTAAGCAGATCGGTACCATGCAGCGCATCTGGATCGGGTGCAGCAGGATCAACCGGACTGTTCGGTTGCAGAAGATCTGCATCCGGTACAGATTCCAGCGGTGTCTCAGCCAAACGTGAATCCAATTCCGGCTCATCCGCAGCGGTTGCGGCTACGGGTGCCAGATCCGAATCTTCCGTTACAATCCGTCTGCCGGAAACTTCATCAAAGGTATCCATATCGCCTTCCGGGACTTCCGTCTCTGGTGGAATATCGCGGGACCTCTGATAACGGTCATAATAGCGGTCGCTCTCTTCGTTACTAATTGGTTTGTCAGACATGAGTAACACTTCCTTTCATTATCGGTTGTCCAAATGCTTCTTACCCCGTAGTTACCCAAAGCGCTAGTGTTGTAATCTTGCACAGGTTATTATCTCCGGGTGTTCACTACGATATGAATGCCTTAGAATTTCGGGAATACATATTTAACCAAGAAGTATAAGAATCCGAAAAAGATAATGATATATGCGGCATATTTAATAAATGTGGAAGCGACCATACTTGAATCCGATTTATGCTGAACATCCTTATGTTCCACCTCAACCGTACGATGGGGCTCATTCATTGTAATCATCTCCTTAGCGTGTTTGTTTGCTTTGAGAAACCATTACACCCGGAGCAAAGGATTGAATCTCAGCCACCGTTTTTACAGCTTTTCCTGTTTTGCCTATGTTATGATGAAGCTTGAATATGTAAGGGAGGGATTCATGTGGACTGGTATACACTGGGGAATATGATCACACGCATCCGTATTGGGCAAAAGGCGTCCACACCCGGGTTCTCCCGTACCGTCATCCGTCGTCCGGATGGTTTGTTTTGGGTAGGCGGTATATGGTCCGGGCAAGTTGTCCAGTTACGGGATTTCCTTTTTTCCGACATATGGACCATCTATGATGATGAGGAGACAGAGCAGTGGCTTGAATTTCGCAGTCAAGTTGAACAGAAAGAACGGGAAATGATAGTGAACCAGTTCGAAGACTTGCGTGATTAATCGAATAACTTTAACAATAAAATGGAAATAAGACTATAAATCGACTTAAATGTGAAATTTCATTTTATCTCAAGAAGGTGACGTGACAAACGGTGGCGAATGATAAATGAGAGAATCTAAGATAGGTAAAATTAGAACTTTGAGGTGCTGTGAATGAAAAATGTGCCCAAAGCTATCGTCATCTTATGGATGAGTGTATTGATTATTCTAGGCATGCCACATGGGATAGTCTTTGCAACTACAGGAGCGGTTCAGCAACCTGTATCCATTACAGGATGGGAAGTAAAATGGGGGAACGTTGACGATCAAGGGTTCATCAGTGAGGTTAAGGGAGCAGACGAGATATGGGAAAAGCAGGGCAGCGATAAGTTAGAGTATAGCAATACGGATCGATCGAATTCCTTATGGACGCGCCTGACCATCCCTGAGTTGAGTGAGGAAAGTTCAGCCATTCGATTTGAGAACATTAAAGGCAATCATATTGTTGTTTATCTGGAAGACCGCAAGGTCTACGAGAACTACCATTACAATTATGATAATAATGCTGTGTTACTGCCCTTATCCAGCGAAAATTCAGGTGACACGCTCTATGTATGGTCGCAAAATGAAAAAGGCCGTCTGGGGATACAAGGTACTGTTCAGGTTGGACCTTATGCCGCGTTACAGGAGAAATATATTCATAACGGACTTATTGATGTAATTTTGGGCGCGACTTTTGTTTTCACAGCGATTACGATGCTGAGTTGTACGTTCTTCCTTGGCAAATTCCATAAGGGATTATGGATCTCGCTATGCATCGTGATGGGTTCCATCGGCACGATGATCATCACGTACTCGCAATTTTTGTATACGTTCTATCAGGTATATGGTGACCTGTATTCCGTAGTCTTTGATCTGGCGATGCTGCTGGGGATGCCAGCGCTATGTTATTTTTTTGAACAGATTATCGGGCCAGGACTGCATGGAATCTTCACCAAACTGCGAAAAATACTATTCATATATTCAGTTATCGCGGTGTTCTCTCTATTTATCTATGTTACTTCAGGTGGGCAATGGGAGATCCTCTACAATCTGCTTGTACAGCGTGTGGTTGGCATTGTGCTGGTCATTCTGCTGACAATCCTGTTGGTTGGTACCATCGCCAAAGCGCTGCAACGAAATCGGGAAGCTATGTTGCTTGCAACGGGATTTGGTACATTTGCCTTGATCAGTGTGGCTGAACTGTTGTGGTATTATCAGCGGAGTGGAACGTATCATCTGTTATGGTGGAAATGGTCCATGGTTGCATTTGTGATCTCGTTGATTGCCATTCTCGGAAGTCGTTTTGCCGAAAAACATACCAAAGTTCTAGAGTATTCCAAGGAACTGGAGCTGTTCAACAATGAGTTACAGCGATCTGAAAAGATGGAGATTATTAGCGAACTGGCTGCTTCCGTTGCCCATGAAGTACGTAATCCACTTCAGGTGACAAGAGGGTTCCTGCAACTTATGACGGAACAGGAAGACAATAAAAACAAGGGGTATGTGCGAATTGCACTGGAAGAACTTGATCGGGCTTCGGGCATCATAACGGATTTTCTTACCTTTGCCAAACCTGAGTTTGACCATATTATCTCGCTCAATATCTCGGATGAATTCAATCATATTGAAGGCATTCTTGTACCGATGGCTAATCTGGAAGGTGGTAAAATCACCACCGACATTCCGCCAGATCTATATATTCGAGGCAATTCCTCGAAGTTTAAACAGGCTTTTATCAATATTATTAAGAACAGTATTGAAGCTCTGCAGGGACAAGGCCAGATTGATATCTGGGCGTACAAGCAGGACGGAATGATTAAGGTGCATGTCAGGGATAACGGAGAAGGAATGGACGAGGAAGCACTCTCCCGGTTGGGCGAGCCTTATTTCTCCAATAAAATCAAAGGCACAGGCCTCGGCATGATGGTGACATTCCGAATTGTTGAAGCGATGCAAGGACAGATCAGCTTTACAAGCACTAAAGGGGTAGGAACAGAAGCGGTTGTATCTTTTGCCGAGTTCGTCGATTGACGAACTCACAGAAGGATACAGCGGCTTTTTTTGTTCCTACCCCTAATTTCTTACACTACAAGATTAGCTCACCCGAATTAACTTCTCCAAGGTCCGCAATTCACATCATAATTTACTTTGGAAGGATTGGGAGGTATGACAAGTACATAGTCATTCTGCTGCTCCTCAACAGTACGTACCTGAATGTGCTCCGGAATTACGATGCCAAACGCTTCACGAAGCGCCTGCTTCGGATTGGAGTGCAATTGTTGTCTGAAGTGCTCGTCAGTCCAAGCCTTTTCAATAATATCCTCATGCAACGTTTTCTCTGATACCATCATCGTCAACATTCCCTTCATATTTAAAATTAAACTGAATCAGCTTAGTCCTTATGCTCAGAATCCCAACTGTTGCTCGCTAATCCAGTGATGAAACCCGCCTTGGAGAAGCTGTTTCTTCTGTTGTGTAATGTCCTGAACAGCTTGTACTAAAGTGCTGCATAAATAAGAATCAAACGCTTCAAGATGCGATATTCCTAAGTTAGACGATGTTAGTGTACGATTATAGTGATAGGCAATGTCTACGTAAGAGTTCATGAGTTGTGTATTGTATACATTGTCATGTATACGTTCGCTTAGAGGTTGAACTGGATAGTTGTGATTCAGTGCTGCGGATATGTGGGAGAGGTAGCTGTTGTAGTTTCCATGCACAGCATCTTGTTGCGTGTCTGTGAAGTCATCGGTCATCTGGAGTGTCATGAGTGTGATGTTGATGGCAGAACACACCGGGATGATCCGGTCGGATTGATTCAGCAGAAGCAGTGCACCAGTAGCTCCAATGAGGAGAGGGGCAGCCTTTTGCGCAATCAATAAGGGATTCTGTTGGAAATAATCAATGGAATGTTCACCCGTAACACTCACGGCCCAATCCACTACATATTGTCTGAAATAGACCCAGAACGTGGAGGAAGGATTGAATAATACCGAGTAAAGTTGAAGTGCATCCATGTAATATAGATTACCCAGGGATAACTTCAATGTGGCATTCTCCGGTTGTTCATCCATCACGTCGTCCTGATTCAGAAAATATAACATATGGATGAGACAGGCTGTACTTAATTGGTGTGCTTTCTCTGGGGGTAGTTTATCTGAGTGTTGCATCCAAAGTGGAGTGATGTACCCGATGTAGCTGTGTCCCGAATCTCGTAACAGCGGATTAACCGAACGAAGCTGCTCTAATGCATGTCCTGACAAGGGTTCGGGATATTCCCGTACGAGTTGCTCCGCTGAAGCAAACACGACCTCCAGATCGGATCTAAACGGATCTAACCAATCTTTCCGCATTATTACATATCGTCCTTCCTGCGATAAGGTGACTAAGGACTGTTCAACTGATATAGATCATGAAGTTACACTTAGTATAGCGGAAATAAACTGAAAAAAATAGGATTTTTTGTGATCAATTGTGAGAAAAATGATGACTTTTTGTATTTTATGGCATAAAAAAGTGGATTTTAGGCTCAAACTAGGAAGGCACAGGATTTCGACATCGGAAAGGCGGCAGAAAAATGAATTTGAAATGGAAAACATGGATGGCAGCCGGATTGGCAGCCGTAGTTATAACAGCAGCAACAGGACATGTGGCATTTGCTGATCCAACCGTTCGTGCTGAGCAACATGACGATGCGTCAAAAACTTCTTCCTCGGGCAAACCAGCGAAGCCATGCATGCAGGCAGGACACGGTCTGTTCATGATTGGTGAAACGGCAGACTTGCTTGGAATTGGACTTCGGGATCTGAAAGAACAGATGGAACTTGGCAAGACGTTGTCCCAGATTGCGAAAGAGCGTAAGGGACTTAGTGAGGAGCAGTTATTGCAGAAGTTGAAGCCTACACTTGCACAGCGTCTGGATCAAGCTGTAGAAGAAGGTTGTCTCACCAAGGAACAAGCTGCAGCCACGAAGGCGGACATGGATACCAAGTTGAAAAAGGTCATTAATACACCGCTTCGTGATTTGCGCCGTGAATTTGCCCACCATGGCAAACGTTCCATGGTAGATAAGGGTGAAATCGCCCGTTTTATTGGAGTCACACCCGCTCAACTGCACGAGCAGCTTCAGGGAGGGAAATCCCTGGCTGAGATTGCTCAGGCAAAAGGCATTAGCGAAGCGCAGCTGGTGGATAAGCTGAAGGAACAATTAACGGGTGATCTGAAGAGATTTGTGAATCAGAAGGGCAACGTGCATCCAGCCCCGGGTCCCCAGGAACCTGTTCCTGGACGATCAACTTCGAGCGAAGTGAAATAAAGAAGAGCGTCTCCATAAGGGGACGCTCCTCTTTATTTTAATACGGCTCACTCGTTCCCGGACTGCGAGCGTGGCCGGGTGATGGAGTTCGCTCAGGTGAATTTCTTTTGTCCACAGCAGCTGATGGAGGGGAGATTGCACGTGGTTTGCGCATTAACCCTACGGTGAAACGTGAGCCAGGAAGCTTGGACAGCGCCCAACTGATTGCAAGAGCAATACCAACTGTTACAAGGAACGATAGCAACGTTACAGGCAGATGCCATCCACTGAGTTGAAGCGGTCTAGTGACGTAAGCGATCGCGTAGATCACCAGTGCATGAACCAGATATCCACCAAATGAATAGCGGCCAATCCAGGATAACAGGCGCTGAAACCGTGTTTCTTTGCCCCGCATCAGTACGAGGAAACCATACAACATGAGCATCTGAGCCATAATGATGAGGAATGTAGTTGGTTTCAAATAAGTAGAGATATTCAAATTTACAACATCCCCGGACCCACGTAGCACATCGTATCCAAGCCAAATGTACATCCCTATAAACAGACAGATCGTCCAAGGCAGAATCTTCGTGGTCCAACTCCTCCAGCTATCCACTGACCAAGCACATACGGCACCCAGTAAAAAGTAGAACCAGTACATCACCCATGAATAGGAGCGATATTGCAGCAACGTTGACCATGGCTCAGAAAGTGATTCTGTCCAGTCCCCCATATTATAGTAGGACCATTTCATAAGCAGGGCATATAGTGCTGCTGCAATGAGAATTAACCCGATAATGACTTGCATGGGCGTGAAACGTGAAGCGTTCTGCATACGACGCTGAATAGCTTTTGCTCCCGCCAGGAACAAGGGAAACAGAATATAAAACTGAAACACCATAATGACAAACCAGAGATGATATCCTGTCTGCGGGACAAATAGTTCACGAACAAGACTGCGAAAGTCTGGTATGTCTGCAAGCCAGAACGTGGGGGTGAAGATACGGACAGAAAGCCAGTAGATCAGTGTCCATACGACAAACGGCATATAGATATCGCCAAATCGCTTTCGAATGAAGCGAGGATAGTCCGGTTTGGTGTTACGGTGATGGTAAAACAACATTACACCCGATAAAAATACAAACGTTGGCGTACCAAATCGGGTCAGATGATAAATCATGGTCAGCATAATGGAATCCGGTTGTTCAATATCAGCGCGATAGATATACTCAGCGATACTATGCTGCATGACGATTGCCAGAAAGGCAATGCCCCGCAGTTCGGTCCATTCCGTTATTCGCGGTTTTTTCACATTGTAATCCTCCCTACAGGAACCGGAGTTCATCATATAAGGGTACCTGTTAAACATTAAGACTGCATTAAATGGAGAAAATAGGTACTAAAAAAGACGGCTTTGGCCGTCTTTTCTATTGATATATTTCATGCTTGTTTTAGTTCTGTTCCTCTGATGATGGAGTCTCTGAGGACGCGGCACCTTCTTCAAACAGTTTCTGAATGTAGGACTGAAGTTTGGTTACATCAACACCCAGCACCTGAGCTGAGCCGACCAGTTCATTGGTGAGCAGCTTGTTTGGTGGAATCTGCTGCTGATCGATTTCGTTCACATGGATATCGAAGCCAAGTGATGCGAGTTTTAACATCTGGGTTGGGCTAAGGTCTGTCTCAATATAGGGAGCGATGGCTTCTAGGATATCCGGGATTTTGAAAAGCGAAGTGGTACTCTGCATTTTCTTGGCCAGCTCGGTCATGAAGATCCGCTGCCGTTCGGTACGGGTAAAATCCGAGGTGGCATCATGCCGGAACCGAACATATTGCAGGGCGGTTTTGCCGTCCATATGCTGCAATCCTTTTTTTAAGTCAATGTCGTACATATGTTTATCTGCTTTACTGGTGTAATACATGTCTTTCTCCACATCAATCTCAATACCGCCTACCGCATCAACGAGTGCCATGAAACCTGTAAAGTCTGTGTAGACATAATGCTGAATGGGAATACCGAGCAGATCACTTACGGTTTGTTTGGTCAGCTCCGCACCCCCGTAGGAAAAGGCTGCATTAAGTCTGCTTTTGCCATGCCCCGGAATGGCTACATAGGTATCTCGCAGTACGGAGAATAGATGGGCTTTCTTGGTGACCGGATCAATGGAAGCGACCATGACCGAGTCTGAGCGTCCTGCATCGTCGCCTCTTGAGTCTCCGCCAAGGAGCAGAATGTTCACCCGTTCCTGGCCCTCCCATCTAGGAATCGTTGTCGTTGGTCTGTCTGAATCGTTGTCTGTGCCGGAAGAGGACGAGTTGGATGAAGTCCCGGAAGCCGTGGAGATGCTATTGGCAAAATGAACAATCGAATATCCGTAATATACAACGACACCTGTAATCGCAAGTGCCAGGGTCAGGGCTGTACCCCATAACCATTTTTTAAGCATAATCTTCACCTTTCTATGATTGAACTGATATGTAACCCAAACTAGTTTAACAAAAAGAAAGCAAAAAGTCCTCTTTGATTTCGTAACTTCGGTCAATGTGAGGATTGTTTGACAAATAGTTAGTGCATATTTAATATGTAAAAAATAATCTTGTTTTGTGTAATGGGGGTATTAAAAGCCAGTTATGAATCAATCATTATTTAATTGGATTAATCAGTTTGCAGACCAAATACCGTTTCTGGACTGGTTTATGATCACATCATCCGAGTATGCGGTTTGGGTCATGATTGCACTGCTCGTTATCGTATGGTTTCTCGGCGATCCATCGAAACAGCGAATTGTTTTTTATGCCTGTGTGGCTTCCATTGTAGCGCTAGTTCTGGCCAAATGGGGGATATCACCAGCGGTCGGTCATCCAAGACCTTTTGTGGAAGGGACTGTGTATCAGCTGGTTGCCCATGTACCTGATCCTTCTTTTCCAAGTAAACATGCTTCCTTTGTATTTGCTCTAGCGGCTGCTTCATTCTTTATTGGACGTCGCTTCGGGTCATGGATGTTGTTACTCGCTGTGTTGACAGGGGTGTCGCGTGTATATGTTGGCGTGCATTATCCAGGAGATATTCTGGGAGGATTCATTCTCGGAAGTCTGCTTAGTGTGGTTCTGATTACAACCCGCAATTATACCAAGTCGATTCCCGACTTCTTCATTAACATACACCGACGTGTTTTTCGATAGCGTCTGGATGTAATATGTAGCGACGTCGTGGTAGTTTCGATCCATTAAAGAAGTCTCTTATCTCTGGTTCTGCCAAAGATGGGAGACTTCTTTTGTGTTATGTTCGAAGTTACATGAAATTTATAGAAATTGAATTCTAACATCTACAATTCATGACGATCGGTGACGATATATTATAAATATGTATTATTTTGAGGAGTGGGACACATGGAAGACACACGGGGGAATAAGTTGGGGATATTCAAGTTAACGATTCGAGGCAAGTTACTGACTGGTTTTCTGATAGTTGTAGCTATGTTGGTTTTTGTAAGCGTCTATGCGTTAATACAGATCCATAATATGTCTGGTAAAGCCAATGATGTGGACCAGACCTGGATGCCAAGTGTAAGCCTACTAGGTATGATGAATGGTGATGTTTCGGATGTAGAGCGGTTGGCGCTGGCGATTATCGTTGAACAAGACGAAGAAGAAAATGTCAAGGTGAATGAAGCGTTAAAGTTGCTCCTCACGAAGATTGAGGATGAGCGTAAACAGTTGCTTACATACATTGAGAGCAATGATGAAGCGATGAAGCTCTACAATGATTTCAGTACGAATTATGATGCTTATGTGGAGAAAATGCCTGCATTCATAGAATTCGGCATTGCAAATAACTATGAAGAAGCAAGTAGACTGCACACTGAAGCCTATCCATTGTGGTATACAGCTAACGACACGATTGCGAAGCTGATTGAATCTGGGAATAAAGGATCAGACGCGGCAACGAATGATTCTGTCGAGTTGGCTGAGAATACATTTAATGTGATTTTGGCAGTGACGATTTTTGCATTCCTGATCGCCGTGTTCATTGCATTCTTCATTGCAAGCATCATTTCACGTCCAATCAAAAAGATGAATGAAGCGGCTATGGCTATTGCCAATGGTGATCTGACGGGTGAGACGATTGTGCTCAAGAACAAAGACGAATTGGGAACGCTCGCGGCTTCCTTCAATACCATGAGTGGCAATTTGCGCTCCATGATTGAATCGGTATCGATGACTTCCGAACAGGTGGCCGCTTCATCGGAAGAGCTTCTTGCAAGTGCAGAGCAAAATACTCAAGCCTCGGAACAGATTTCCGAAACGGTTGAGGAACTGGCCGTAGGCACGTCTGATCAAGTTGATATTGTGAAGCGCTCTTCACAGGCGATGAATGAGATGGCTCTCGGATCAGAGCAGATTGCCGAGCTTGCTCAGAGTGTATCCGTATCTGCTGTAGATGCGGCGAATCAATCTTCCGAAGGAAATATGATTATTCAGCAAGCGGTTGAACAGATGGGTTCTGTTCGAAATTCCATTGCTTCGCTTACTGAATTGGTTACAGGGCTGGGGGAACGTTCAGCAGAGATTGGAACCATTACCGAGGTAATCAACAACATTGCCCGGCAGACCAATCTGCTTGCACTGAATGCAGCCATTGAAGCCGCACGAGCAGGAGAGCATGGACGTGGTTTCGCCGTAGTTGCGGGAGAAGTGCGGAAGCTCGCTGAAGAATCTTCTACATCTGCGCAAAGAATTACGGATCTCGTTCAATTGATTCAGAAAGATACGGATCATGCTGTTCAGGCAGTAAAAGTGAACAGCAGTGAGACAGAAGCAGGAATCGAGATGGTTACTGCGGCAGGACAAGCGTTCGAGCAGATCTCGGATGCGGTCAACAAAGTAGCGGGTGAAATCCAGGAAGTATCTGCAGGTTCAGAGGAAATGTCGGCGAGTACAACTGAGGTTGTAGGATATGTAAGTCAAATCTCCAACATCGCCGGAGAGGCAGCGGGCGGGGTTCATAATGTATCTGCCGCAACTCAGCAGCAGTTGGCTTCCATGGAAGAGATTGCATCATCCGCAGGTTCATTATCCAAAATGGCCGAAGAACTGCAGGAGCAGATTAACAAGTTCAAAGTGTAACCAATGAGATGTTCTGATACCTAATGTGTACAGAAACATACAGACGAGATGGTCAGAATGCCATTCGATTTGTACTGTTGATGATAACAAGGGCGAGAAGCTGTTTCTCTAACGCGCATATGCGTTAGAGAAACAGCTTTTTTTGTCACATGACGCAGAGCAGGTCACAACAATGTTATTTCAGAAGTCACCAACGCTTATATAGTTGGTGAAACAAACGGCTATAATGGTAATTAATGGTGGAACTTACACTGAAATACACCGTGGGGAGGAGCGATATAAACTTGCAGTCCAGAGTAATGCATACGGAATATTGATGAAGAGGAGATGAATAGTTGAACATGAAGGGGAGCTGGTGGAGACGAGTCGCTATGATCGCGTTATCGGCAGGACTACTGGCAGGGAGTTTATCGATGGGCACAGGAATTCGTAAGGCGGATGCGGCCGCTAGAAATCAGAACTATGCTGAAGCACTGCAAAAGGCCATTTACTTCTATGAGGCACAGCGTTCGGGTCCGTTGCCAGCGAGTAACCGGGTCGAATGGCGTGGTAATTCAGGCATGCAGGATGGCGCTGATGTAGGCGTTGATCTGACCGGAGGATGGTATGATGCCGGAGATCACGTGAAATTTGGTTTTCCGATGGCTGCTTCCGCAACGATGCTCGCCTGGTCTGTCGTGGAATACAGCGACGGATATGAACAAGCCGGACAACTGGAGGAGATCAAGGATAATATCCGATGGGCGACCGACTATTTTATGAAAGCGCATACGAAACCAAATGAATTATGGGGACAAGTGGGGGCAGGCAATACCGACCATGCCTGGTGGGGTCCTGCAGAAGTCATGCAGATGAACCGTCCTTCGTTCAAGATAGATGCTTCATGCCCGGGCAGTGATCTGGCGGCAGAAACGGCTGCAGCGCTGGCAGCGTCATCGATTGTATTTGCAGATGATGATCCGGCATATTCGGCCAGATTGCTCCAACATGCGAAAGAGCTGTACAACTTCGCAGATACCTATCGGGGGGAATACACCGATTGTATCACTGATGCTGCAGCGTTTTATAATTCGTGGACAGGATACGAAGACGAGCTGGCATGGGGTGGCGCATGGCTTTATTTAGCTACTAATGATAGCGCTTACTTGTCCAAAGCCATTGCAGCTACGGACCGGTGGTCTTCTAGCGGAGGCTCAGCCAATTGGCCCTATACTTGGACACAAGGTTGGGACAGTAAACATTATGGTGCCCAGATCCTGCTTGCCCGAATTACGTCCAGTTTGAACATGCCGGAGGCGACAAGATTTATTCAGTCGACTGAGCGCAATCTGGATTATTGGACGGTTGGAGTCAATGGGACACGAGTCAAGTATACGCCAGGAGGTCTGGCGTGGCTGGATCAGTGGGGATCGCTCCGATATGCAGCGAATGCATCCTTTATTTCTTTTGTATACTCCGACTGGGTCAGTGATCCTGTGAAAAAGTCGAGATATCAGGATTTTGCTGTCTCACAGATGAATTATATTCTGGGCGATAATCCGCGTCAGAGCAGCTATGTGGTCGGATATGGGCAAAATGCACCTCAACATCCGCATCATCGGACTGCTCACGGTTCATGGCTGAATAACGAAGATATCCCGGCTAACCATCGCCACATTCTGTATGGTGCCATGGTCGGTGGTCCGGATGCATCGGATGGATATACCGATGATATCGGGGATTATGTGAGTAATGAGGTCGCAACCGATTACAATGCTGGTTTTACTGGCGCACTGGCAAAGATGAATTTGCTGTTTGGTCAGAATCATCAGCCCCTGGCGAACTTCCCTGCACCTGAGGTGAAGGGAGATGAGTTCTTTGTGGAGGTTGCCATCAAATCATCAGGTGCCAATTATACGGAAATCAGAGCACAGCTTAATAATCGTTCCGCTTGGCCTGCCCGAATGGGAAATCAACTGTCTTTTAAGTATTTCCTGGATTTGAGTGAAGTGTATGCTGCCGGACGTACGGTATCGGACGTGCAAGTGACAACCTCCTATACGGAAGGGGCGACGGTATCTCAACCAGTTGTGGTGAATGCAGCTCAGCATATCTATGCCATTACGGCGAACTTCGGTAATACCAAGATCTATCCAGGTGGGGAAGGAAATTATCGTAAAGAAGTACAGTTCCGCATTACAGGCCCACAGGGTGCATGGAATGCCAGCAATGATCATTCGTTCCAGACGCTGACCACAGGCACTCCTGTGACGAGCGTATACCTTCCAGTCTATGATGCAGGGGTGAAGGTGTATGGACAGGAGCCTGGTGTTACACCAGTCACGGTTCCAGGCGCACCTGCTGGCGTGCAGGCTGTAGCGGGAAGCAGTCAGGTTAACCTGACTTGGGCCGCTGTATCCGGGGCCGAATCGTATACGGTGAAGCGTTCCGAGGTGAGTGGAGGACCATATACAACTGTTGCGACAGGGGTTAATGGATTGACCTACACAAACACGGGATTGACCAACGGGAAGGCTTATTATTATGTAGTGACTGCTGTGAATTCAGCAGGGGAATCATCGGGTTCTGTGCAGGTGTCGGCTACCCCGCAAGCAGCTTCGACGGTGCCGGGAGCACTGACTTTAAGTGGGACAGCTGGTGATGCGCAGTCCGTCCTGACTTGGACAGCAGCCTCGGGCGCTACTAGCTATAAGGTACAACGTTCGGTGGCAGGCGGGACATATGCAGATGTGGCAACCGGATTGTCTGTGCTGACTTACACCGATACAACAGCACTGAATGGTACCACGTACAATTACCGGATTGCAGCCGTGAATGCGAACGGACAGACACTGTCCAATGTCCTGGCATTGACGCCTTCTGCACCTCCGGTGACGACCGGTACACTCGAAGTGCAGTACCGCAGCGGAGGGTCCGGGAATTCAAGTAATGCGGTGACTCCGCAGTTCAACGTGAAGAATACCGGAACACAGGCGATTGATCTCAGTACCGTGAAGATCCGATATTATTTCACCAAGGATGGTGCGGATCAAATGACCTTCTGGTGTGATTATGCCGAGATGGGCACGGCCAATGTTGAAGGTACATTTGTCGCAGTGAATCCGGCGAAGGGTACCGCAGATACGTATCTGGAGATTAGCTTCAAGTCCGGAGCAGGCAGTTTGGCCGCTGGAGCAGAGACCGGCGTGATTCAAGCACGCTTTTCCAAAAATAACTGGAGCAATTTCGATCTAAGTAATGATTATTCCTATGATGCTTCCAAGACGGCTTTTGCCGCATGGAACAAGGTGACGGGGTATCAGGGAAACAGCAAAGTATGGGGCTTGGAGCCGTAACTGGCTCAAGATCATAAGTCGAAGAGCAGCATGGGCAGACCAACAGCGTTTATATTCAATTTCCACTATTCCAGGGAGGTATATATTAATGTTGAAATCAGCTGCGAAAAAAAGTTTAACAGCCATGCTGGCGGGAACCGTCATGTTGACCGGATACACCGGACTCTGGGCAGGGCCGCAAACAGCACATGCCGCAGATCAGGCCATCGAGATTCAGGCAGACAGCATTAATGAAGCCCGTTTTTTGCAATTGTATGATCAGTTGAAAGATCCGGCGAACGGATATTTTTCTCCAGAGGGTCTACCGTATCATTCCATTGAGACCCTGCTCAGTGAGGCACCGGATTATGGTCATATGACGACGTCCGAGGCATACAGTTACTGGCTGTGGTTGGAAACCATGTATGGTCACTACACGGGAGATTGGTCCCAACTGGAAGCAGCTTGGGACAGTATGGAAAAATACATTATTCCGGTCAACGAAGGTGACGGCAAGGAAGAGCAGCCTACGATGAGCTCATACAACCCGAACAGCCCTGCTACGTATGCAGCGGAAAAACCTTTCCCTGATCAATATCCATCGCAACTTAATGGTCAATATGCAGCGGGTAAAGACCCGATTGATGCTGAACTTAAGGCGACCTATGGTAACAATCAGACCTATCTCATGCACTGGCTGGTCGATGTGGATGACTGGTATGGATATGGCAACCTGTTGAATCCATCACATACGGCTACTTATGTGAACACGTTCCAGCGTGGGGAGCAGGAGTCTGTGTGGGAAGCCATTCCGCATCCATCTCAGGATGATAAATCTTTTGGTAAGGCAAACGAAGGCTTCATGAGCTTGTTCACAAAGGAAACTCAGGTACCGTCAGCGCAATGGCGTTACACTAACGCCACGGATGCCGATGCGCGTGCTGTACAGGTGCTGTATTGGGCGAAGGAGATGGGATACAACAATCCGGAATATCTGGATAAAGCGAAGAAGATGGGGGACTATCTGCGCTATGGCATGTATGATAAATACTTCCAGAAAATTGGAAGTGCAAAGAGCGGTACACCAACTCCGGGTACAGGCAAGGATTCCAACATGTATCTCATGGCTTGGTATACGTCTTGGGGAGGTGGCTTGGGTCAAGGTGGGGATTGGGCTTGGCGCATTGGAGCGAGCCATACCCATCAGGCTTATCAAAACCCGGTTGCAGCGTATGCCTTGTCTGACCCGGCTGGCGGCTTGATACCGAAATCAGCAACAGCGAAGGCGGATTGGAATGCGACGCTGAAACGTCAGTTGGAATTCTACACTTGGCTACAATCCCATGAAGGAGCTATCGGCGGGGGAGCAACGAACAGTCTGGATGGTTCATACAAAGCCTATCCGGCAGGCGTAAGTACATTCTATGACATGGCTTATCAGGAGGCACCTGTATATCGTGATCCGGATTCCAACACCTGGTTTGGATTCCAGGCATGGCCGCTGGAGCGTGTAGCCGAGATGTACTATATTCTTGCGGAGAGCGGGGATTTGACCTCTGAGAACTTCCAGATGGCCAAGAAGGTAATCACGAAGTGGATCGACTGGAGTAAGGATTATGTATTTGTAGGTGAGCGTCCGGTGACGGATGCGCAAGGCTATTATCTGAATGCGGCTGGACAGCGCATTTTGGGTGGAACTAATGTTCAGGTAGCAACAACGCCGGCTCCGGGAGAGTTCTGGATTCCGGGTGGTCAGGAATGGCAGGGTCAACCGGACAAATGGAATGGATTCAGTTCGTTTACGGAAAATCCGAACTTCCGTGTAACGACCAAAGATCCAGTGCAGGATACAGGGGTTCTGGGAAGTTATGTTAAAGCTCTGACCTTCTTCGCAGCGGGAACTCAGGCAGAGAACGGCACACTTAGTGCGGAAGGCCAAGAAGCCAAGGATCTGGCTGAGGCTCTGTTGGATACAGCTTGGGATTACAATGATGGTGTGGGTATTGTTACGGAAGAAGAACGTAAAGACTACTTCCGCTTCTTTGCCAAAGAGATCTACATCCCGGCGAACTGGTCTGGAACCTTTGGTCAAGGCAATACGATTCCAGGTACAGCAGGTGTACCTTCAGATCCGGCAAAAGGTGGCAATGGCGTATACATTGGATACTCCGACTTGCGTCCGGCCATCAAGCAAGATCCGGCATGGGCATACCTTGATAATCTGTACAAAACGTCATATAACACAACCACGAAACAGTGGGAAAATGGTGCACCTACCTTTACGTATCACCGGTTCTGGTCACAGGTGGATATGGCTACAGCGTACGGCGAGTATGATCGTCTCCTCGGAGATTCGGATAGTCCGGAAGTGGAAGTACCCGCTGCTCCTGCTGGCGTAACAGCAACTGGAGGAAGTGAGCAAGTGGTTCTGAATTGGAACGCAGCCGCTGGTGCAGCCTCGTATACCGTGAAACGTGCAGAAGTGAATGGTGGTCCTTATACGTCTGTAGCGACAGGGGTCACAGGATCGACATTCACGGATACAGGCTTGACCAACGGCACAACGTATTATTATGTCATCACTGCGGTGAATGCCGTAGGTGAGTCTGCACCGTCGACACAGGCATCTGCAACACCACTCGCAGGTACCGTTGTGCCAGGCGTATTCAACCTCACTGGAACGGCTGGCGATGCCCAGGCGGTACTGACATGGACCGCATCAACTGGAGCTACGAGTTATAAGGTACAACGTTCGGTAGGCACCGGGGCATATGCTGATCTGGCAACAGGTTTGACCGCACTGACGTATACCGACGCTACAGCGGTGAATGGTACAGCTTATAATTATAGAGTCGTAGCCATTAATACAAGTGGTCAGACGAATTCAAATGTATTGGTGTTGACCCCATTGGCACCTCCAGTTACAACGGGAACACTTGAAGTACAATACCGTAATGGTAGTTCAGGGGCTTCGGTCAATGCGATTACTCCACAATTTAATGTGAAGAATACAGGTACAACTGCTGTGGACTTGAGCAAAGTGAAGGTCCGGTATTATTTCACCAAGGATAGTGCCGCTGATCTGAGTTTCTGGTGTGATTATGCGCAAATTGGCAGTGGTAACGTGGAAGGGCATTTTGTTTCGATAGATCCGGCGAAGGGCACGGCAGATACGTATCTGGAGATTGGATTCAAATCGGGTGCTGGCAGTTTGGCCGCGGGTGCCGAAACCGGAATCATCCAGGGACGTTTCTCGAAAAACAACTGGACGAATTTTGATCAAACGAATGATTATTCCTTTGATTCCACCCAATCGGCCTTCAGTGCCTGGACAAAAGTGACAGCTTATCAGGATGGCGCCAAGGTATGGGGAATTGAACCTTAAATGAGTTGATCGACCGATTGTAGAGTGATGTTACTCATCATACAGGTTAAGCCGGGGAGAAATCCCTGGCTTTTCTTTTTTTTATGGAGTGCAAAAATGAAATACAAAATAATCAAACGGACACTGCTGATAAATCGATCCGTATTGAGTCTGGAGGCAAAAATGTGAATTCGGTGAACGGTAATCGGCAAATGAATCATAGTAATGTTTACCAAATTTGCGATTTTAAACATTAAAATCTAGGTCATATGGCATATACCCTGAATGAGAAACGACCTAACTCTTTTATCGCGGTAAAATGAAGCATATCAAAAGTTACAATAATTTAACCTTTCAAAAAGAAGGGATCAGCAGTGAATTTTTCCAGCAGATTATGGACACACCCTGATACTTAGTGCTCAAGTTCGCCTATATCAATACAGGACTTTTGACTGATGAACGTTATGGATAGCCCGTTTACAATGGGGCAAGCCCGGGAGAACCAAGCCAGGTTAAAATTCTGTAACATCAGGGGGAACTCGACATCATGAACTGGAAAAAAACGATTATTACGGCAAGTGTCACAGCAACGATGCTGATGGGAAGTCTGACGACAGGAGCACTAACGGCACAGGTATCGGCAGCTGCTGTTAACAATTCACAAGTAAAAGTAATTTGGGGCGTAAACCTACGCACAACACCTTCTTCTTCTGCGAAGATTGTTCGCTTGGTCGCTAAAGGGGAAACGGTAACGGTGCTTCAGCAATCCGGTTCGGATTGGTATAAGATTAAGGATTCTGCTAACCGGACAGGCTACATATCTTCTTCATCCAAATACACACAAGCGATTAGTGGCGGCACAAGCGGATCGGGTTCGAATAGTGGTACATCGGTGACCGGCAATGCGTCTGTAGAAAAAGTGATTGCAGCGGGAATGAAATATTTGGGAACACCTTATGAGTTCGGAGCCAGTCGTAACAGCACAGCTACTTTTGACTGTTCCAGCTTTGTACGCCAGGCCTTCATTGATGCACTGGGCATCAAGCTTCCAGCGGATTCCCGCAAACAGGGAGACTATGTAAAAGCCAAGGGTACAGTTCAGACGAACTGGAAAAACCTGAAACGCGGTGATCTGATGTATTTCATGTCGTATAAAGGCAGCTCTGCATCATCGTATTCGGGCGTGAATAAATCTAGCGCAACCATTACGCACACAGGGATTTACCTGGGCAACGGCAAGGTATTACATACGTATTCCAACGCTGGCGGTGGTGTAACAACTAGTGATATCTCCGGCAAACACTGGGAGTATCGCTTCCTGTTTGGTGGCAGTGCGCTGTAGGTTGAAACAAGAACCTTCTTAAATAATCCACGCATGTTCATATGCATACAAAACACCTCCCATTCTGCCTTTGACAGGCGAGTGGGAGGTGTTTTGGTGTTATTTATTATTTTGAAGAACTCAATCGTGATAGTACAGCCGGAACAGGATATCCTGATTGTAGTTGCCGAATCCCTCACCATATAAGGTAAGACCGCCTACATGCTGAGCATCTTCCTCCACCGAAAGACGAAGAGTCCATTGGTTGCGTTCGACCGGGATATCTGCGAGTGTAATGTCGGATAGATGTTGTCCATCAATAAACGTACCCTCATTGGTAATTCGCAGTACCTTGAGCATGCCGTACTGATTGACACTGTCACTCCACCATTCCGGGGTGAACATGCCACGTCCGTTGCCTGAATCTCCAGGGCTTGTCCATTCCCCTAATCGGATGCCATTCAGCATGAATGTAATATCCGAGGGCCAATTCGGATTCACCGAAGGTGCTTCTGACCCGATCTCGAGGGACAATTCAATCGCATTGATCTGCTGTCCGGATAAGATATAGTTTGGAATTTTGTACTCCACAAATCCACGGCCAAACCATAGAATATGGGCATGCATCCGCTCGGGGTCAAGAAAATAACGAGGGTCATCATACTGACCGATAACATGATTGGACGTAGCCAGACCACATGTCGGATAAACGTCGAAGTGGGTGTAGTGTCCCACAGGGACGGAAACCTCATGGAGCTTGCGGGCTGTCCCGCTTTCTTGGGGCATGGAGATGCCAATCCAGTCTACAGCAAGGCTGTTCATTTTATGTGTGCCGCCGTCTTTGCGTATCATTTTGGACTGAATAATGCCCACATCCTGAAGTTTGCGGACATGCATGGTCACGATGGCACTACTCAGACCCAGTGAAGCAGCAAGGTCTTTCACATTCATCGGAGTCTCTGCAACAAGGCGGATGATCTGTAGACGGACTTCACTGGCAAGTGCTTCATATAGGGGTAGCCATTCGGCATCGGTATTTGCTCTGATCACAGTTGTTCCTCCATTTTATCTGTATAGAATTAAGTTAAACATAAATTCAGTAAAAAGAATAACATTTTGCAAAATTCAGGTTGAAATTAAGGCTATAATCGATTTTAATATAAATATGAACGTTGATCCATAGAATATCAATTAATTTTTATATTAATCTTAGGGAGTTGAAATTCATTATGGAAAAAGCAAAAATGACGGTAGATAAAGATTTTACTATTGGTGTAGTGGATAAGCGATTGTACGGATCATTTATTGAGCATCTGGGACGTGCAGTCTATGGCGGGATTTACGAGCCGGGGCATCCATCAGCGAATGAACAGGGTTTCCGCACGGATGTGCTGGAGATGGTCAAAGAGTTGAATGTACCGATTGTACGTTATCCTGGAGGCAATTTTGTATCCGGTTACAATTGGGAAGATTCGGTTGGACCTGTGTCAGAACGCAAACGTAGACTGGAACTGGCCTGGAGAACGATTGAGACCAATGAATTTGGCTTCAACGAATTCGTGGACTGGGCAAAACAGGCTAATTCTGAAGTGATGATGGCGGTCAATCTGGGAACACGGGGTACGGATGCAGCTCGCAACATTGTAGAGTACAGCAACCATCCGGAAGGTTCGTACTATAGTGATCTTCGCATCAAGCATGGATACAAGCAGCCACATGCGATCAAAACATGGTGTCTGGGCAACGAGATGGATGGTCCTTGGCAGATTGGTCACAAAACGGCAGATGAGTATGGACGGTTAGCAGTTGAAGCGGCAAAAGTCATGAAGTGGACGGACCCGACGATTGAGCTGGTAGCCTGCGGAAGTTCGAATCTGAATATGCCATCGTTCCCGGAATGGGAAGCAACGGTGCTGGATCATACGTATGATCACGTGGAGTATCTGTCCTTGCATCAATACTACGGCAATCAAGAGCAAGATACACCAACGTTCCTGGCACGCTCGCTTGAAATGGATCGTTTTATCGATACCGTGAAGGCGACTTGTGATTATATCAAAGCGAAGAAACGCAGCAAAAAGACGATGTATCTGTCCTTTGATGAGTGGAATGTATGGTATCACTCCAATGAAAATGATTCGAAGATGGACCCTTGGCAGATTGCTCCGCCACAGCTGGAGGATATCTACAATCATGAGGATGCACTGCTTGTTGGATGTATGTTGATCAGTATGCTCAAACATGCGGATCGGGTTAAAATGGCTTGTCTGGCACAACTCGTTAACGTGATTGCGCCGATCATGACAGATACCGGTGGTGGTTCATGGAGACAGACAATCTTCTATCCATTCATGCATACATCTCTCTTCGGACGTGGAACAGCATTGGTGCCATTGATCCAGTCTCCAAAATACGATACAAAACAAATCACGGATGTCCCTTATCTGGAAGCTATTGCGGTTCATAACGAAGAGCAGGGTGAAGTGACTGTATTTGCAGTCAACCGTCATCTGGAAGAATCCCTTCCGCTCGAAGTGGACCTGCGCAGCTTCGGGAAGTGTACCGTGATCGAGCATATCGTGCTGGAAAGTGATGATCTCAAAGCATCGAATACGGCAGCACAACCAAACCGCGTTGCTCCTCATAATCGCGGGGGTGCAGTTGTATCTGATACCCTGATTACGGCGAGCTTGGCAAAAGCATCATGGAACGTGATCCGTTTGAAAGTGCAGTAATGGATTAGCATAAAGGGATGGGACACGTTGGAGCGCAATGGCGGGGATGATGCCCGAGAAGGAAGCCAGCGGACAGCGGATCAGCGTGTTCCTTCAATCAAAAAAGCTGGGTGCGAGTTCATCGCATCCAGCTTTTTTTCGTTGTATTTTATAGGGAAAGGGAAGGCATGGGGGACATGAGTGATGATGTGGCAGACAAGATAGCATATGAGTTAGGTAATGGGGTGTGTTGAAATGAATTACATGGTCCTGCCATACGGATACGCGCTAACGAACCTGGGACACCTAATTGTGCCGACTATCATTATAGTAAAAATTTAACGAATCGGAGACACGTTATTCTGGCAAAATGATGGATAAATCTCGGTAAAAGCATGCCCAGAGCGGAAATAACATGTCTAGGATTCGTTAGGATATCAGATTAGCTGAAAACAGACTAATAACGTGTGCTGAGTTCGTTACAATCCACCCACCTGTGTAAAAAGGTTATTTCTCTTCCGCTTTGCTTCAGCGTAGCTTCCGCTTCAATTTAAAATTCAAAACTTTCACCGTCACGTGGGATGAGCACCTGACCATCCATCTGCTCGGATGCCAGATAAGTCGCAAGATCCGTACGAGACATCACACAATGGTTAATCGCATCCATGTGCACAGCGATGACATGAGCAGATGGCGCATGGCGCTTCACGGCGATAACGTCAGGTCCGTCCATCGTAATGGGATCACCCTCCACGAAGCGTGCACCTCCGGCATTCACGACAATGACTTCAGGCGTATATTGGCGGATGGCCTCAGCAGGTTCTTCACACCAGATTGTATCCCCCGCAATATAGGTGACAGGTTCTCCATCTGCTTCAAGTACGAAACCGGACACGTTGCCCATACGTTCACCGATTTCACCTGTGCCATGATGCCCGGATGTGCGGGCGAATCGGACAGAGTGATGCTCATGTTTTTCATCTACAGCTGTTACATTCGTGAATCCGGCACCCAGAAATACATTCTCGTCCCCAGGCTGGCAGATCAGGGGAATGTCTTTGCCAAGTTGTTTTGCCGCGGCTTCATCCCAGTGGTCCACATGGGTGTGTGTAACAATCAACAGATCCGGATTCAGATAATCCGTTTCGGTTTCGGGCAAACTCACTCTTGGATTACGTAGCTCATTCGGTGTGTTCGGGAATGCAGGCATGACTTCGGCGTCCATCAGCATCGGATCAACGAGAATGTTCAGCCCTCCGTATTCCAGCCACAGTGTAGCATTGCGAATCAATTGAATTTTCATTATATTTGCACTCCTTCGAGTTGTTTAATAGTATTACCCTATATGGTATACAACCCGTTTAACGGCGTACATAACATGATGAATGGAATTAGGCCACGCTAATTTCACCGTGAAAGGATTGCTGAAGCAAGATGAATGAAATGATAGATGACACGGATATACGTATTTTGCAGATTCTGATTCAGGATGCCAAACGTTCTCACAAAGAGATCGGTGAAGAGGTTCATCTCACGGGACAGGCCGTTGGTGCAAGAGTGCGCAAGCTGCAAGATCTGGGTGTGATTGAAGGGTATACGGTAAAATGGAACCCGGAACGCCTTGGCCTTGGTCTACAGGCCTTTGTTACAGTTTTCTTGAACTCCGGCGACAGACATGCCGCCTTTCGTACATTCATTGCTGAACGTGAGGACATCGTTGAAGTCCATCGCGTCAGTGGAGAAGGCTGTTATCTGATGAGAGTGCAGACTGGCACCACAGAGCAGCTTGGCCAACTGCTTGAAGCATTACTGCCCTACGGCAATTACAAAGTCAGCCTGTCCATAGGTGTAGAGAAATCACAGTGATGTGCGGGGAGCTTGTCCTCATCCATCCCGGTACTCAACGATCCTATTTCTGTTCCTGCAAAGTCTCCTGAAGCAAAGTCACAGCCTGGTTCAGCTCTTTTTTGCTCAGCAGATGATCTGTCTGAATATGAGACCGTGTGCCGTCCTTTAAGTACAGGACAAACATGGGAGAAGCGGACAGGAGCCACTTGCTGCGGGCAGGTGAGGCGAGTTCGACTTTGCGAATCTGGCTCCAAGCAATCTTACGTTTGCCCGTGCTTATCGCATCATCATCCCAGGATAACAACACGGCAGGGGTTTTGGTTAGTCGTGACACAAACATGAAGAACAGCGGTCCGATCAACCACATACCCAGCACGGCTGCAATGGAATAGTATATGGTCTCCAGTCTTTCGGCTTGTCCGTCCACGATGATCCATAATAAGCTCACGCACAAGAGAAGGAAAAGGAAGCATAAACTTCCCTTCCATAGAGCTGTGCTACGTTGGTAACGAATCTGCTGATGGTCACGCTTGGGTGTTTCGGGTTGTTGCATGGATGTTCCTCCTAATTAACAATGCTGATCGATATGCCAAACGTGCCGCCTGCATAAGCAGAGCGGCATGTTCAACGTTCTGTATTTACTATAACTCAGGTTCATTACCCTGATATAGCTGAATTTTTACCTGCATCACGCGCATGGGTGTACAAGTCTGCATATACACCGTTGGCTGCGATTAGTTCCTGGTGCGGTCCTTCCTCCACAATCTCCCCATTCTCCATCACCAGAATTCGATCGGCATGCATCACTGTGGACAGGCGATGAGCAATGACAATGGTGGTGCGTCCCTGGGATACCGATTCCAACGCCTGCTGAACAAGCTGTTCCGTGTGTGAGTCCAGATTGGCGGTTGCCTCATCCAGGATGAGTACTCGGGGCTGGAACACCACGATTCGGGCAAATGAAATCAACTGCCGCTCCCCAGCGGATAGTCCGCTTCCGCGTTCGGATAGATGTGTATCATATCCGTGAGGCAAACGTGAAATCATCGCATGTGCTCCGACAAACCGGCAGGCCTCAATCGCCTGCTCTCGCGTAATATCCTCACGAAACATCCTCACATTATCAATAATGGAACCGGAGAACAGGAAAGGTTCCTGTTGAATCAGACCCACGATCCGATGAAGCTTAGCCTGCGGTAGATGCCGAATATCAGTACCATCAATCTCGATACTGCCCTTGTCTACATCATAGAAGCGATTGAGCAGGGAGATCAGGGTGCTTTTTCCAGCGCCTGTTGTGCCTACAATACCTACCATTTCACCCGGATAGAGGTGCAGGTTCATCTGTTGGATCAAGGGCCGGTCTGCCCGATAACCAAACGACACATCGTTAAAATCAATCTGGCCCATCACATTTTGTGGTTCCAGCGAGGAGGCCATCACGGGTTTGGGATCGGCAACTTCAGGCCGTGTATTCAGAATGTTCCAGATGCGATCCATTGATACGGTCGTGGACTGGAATGTATTCCATTGCATCGTAATCTGGTTAATCGGTTGAAAGAACTGACGAATATAGCTGATAAACGCATATAATACCCCGACTTGCAGGGACTCACCCAGTACGGCGCGACCTCCAAGCCAGACCATCATGACCAGTGCCGCATTGCCAAGGATATCAAACGTTCGGTTGAAGATAACATTGGAGCGGGCTTGAGCAATGTTGGCTTTCAGGTGAAGTGCGTTCTGTTCCGAGAAACGTTTCTTCTGTTCTTCCTCTTGGTGAAAAGCCTGAATCAGAAACATACCGGACAGGTTCTCCGCCGTAAATGCGATCAGACGGGAAAGACGCGTACGGGCATTTTGATAAGCTTTTCGCAATCGACTACGGAATAATACCGCAACCACCGCAATGACAGGCAGAACGATCAGGGAGTATGTCGCCAGCACAGGATCAAGTTGGAACATAAAGACGATAATGAGCACCAGCATCATACCATCCCGAATCAGACTGAGCAGTACTTGAGTGAAAAAGCTGCTGATGGTCTCCGTATCACTGGATACGTTTGTGACCAGACTGCCGATATGAAAACGGTCAAAGAAGGACATGGACATCTTGGAGATATGCTTGAACAGGTCCTTTCTGATCCGGGATACAATGTTCTGACCCACATGCTGCAACAGATTATTCTGGATATAGGTAAAAATAAAACTGATGACAGCCAGCCCAAGAAAGATGGCTGCGAGCTGAACGAGAAAGCCCACACTGGTCTGGCCCACGGCCAGATGATCATCGATGGCGATCTTCACCAGATAGGGTTGCAGCAGATCTGCCGATATGCCAAGCAGTGAGCAGAAGAAGATACCGGCAAAAGCCCATTTATGCGGTTTGGCGTATGCCATCATCGCCTTAAACGAAGTTCGTTTACTCTGATCGGCCTCTGCATCTGGGTGAAGTTCAGCGTTAGTGTTAGACATGATGTAATCCCTCCTCCTGCAAACGGTAGGTGGCCGCATATAACCCCTTGGCAGCCATCAACTGCGCATGTGTTCCCTGTTCAGCGACTCGCCCTTCATCCAGAACGATAATATCGTCCGCATGACGGACCGCGCTGATGCGATGAGAGATGATTAATGTAGTCTTGCCCTTGCCGATCTCACGCAGGCTACGCAGAATACCACTCTCGGTGACAGCATCAACCGCGCTCATGCTGTCATCCAGAATAAGTAACTGTGCTTGTTTGATCAGTCCTCTTGCAAGACTGGTTCGCTGACGCTGTCCACCAGACAAGGTGAGTCCACGTTCGCCAAGCAGTGTATCAAAGCGATCAGGAAAACGGACAATATTATCATAGATCATGGCTTGCCGTGCACTATGTTCCACTGTATCCAGCGATACTTCCCGGTCGCTAAATGCGATGTTATCTCGGATGGTGGTACTAAACAGGAATCCATCCTGAGGGACATAGGCGATGCGTGATCTTAGACTTTCCAGCGACAACTGCCGAATATCGGTACCATTGATGCGAATCGTTCCTTCAGGTGGTTCATATGTACGCAGCAATAGCTTAACGAGGGTACTTTTACCTGAGCCGGTCTTGCCTACAATACCGACCGTTCGCCCGGCACGGATATTGAGTTGAATGTTTTGGAGAGCAGGAGATGAACTGCCAGGATAGGAGAAGGTTAGATTCTCCATGGTGATATCTTGTACGGTTTGGAGCGCTGTGGCTTCAGGAAGTTCACGTACATCTGCTACTTCGCTGAGTAGGTCATTCACCCGCTCCAATGATGCGCCTGAGCGCTGAACGGTATTAATAACATTGCCGATCTGTTGAAGCGGTCCCATAATCATGCGCAGATATAAGGTTAAGGCGACAAAACTCCCGAGTGTAATGGAATTCTGCATGGTCATAATACCTCCAACAAGCAGAGAAACGACCAATGAGATGGCTCCCAGCAGCGGGAGCAAGGCTTGAAACAACGAAGACAGACGAACGAGTCGAAGCTGTTTGCTCTTGATCTCATCGACGGTGGTTCCAAAGCGTGCACGAGCACTGTCTTCGATGGCAAACGTCTTGGTTACGCGAATGCCACCCAACTGTTCTTCTGCCGATTCCGTCATGGTTGCAAGAGCTTCCTGCACGTCGCGAGAGCGCTTGCGAATCCGCGGACCAAAAAACACGACCAGAAATGGAATCGCCAGCAAAGGGACAACACTGATTAGAATGAGCGTCAACGGAATCCCGCTAAGCAGCATCATGACAATGCAGGACAACAGCAGGAAGGTGGCGTTGGTCATGAGTGTCACACCATTGGATATCGCTTCACGTACGGAAGTCACGTCATTCATGACATAACTGAGCAGTTTTCCGTTCCCCTGTTTGGAGAAATAATGTTCGCTAAGTTCGGAAAACTTACTGAATATACGCTCACGCGTCATGAATTCGAAGCGTCGACCGAGCTTCATAATCATGAATTGCCCAGTACCGAACAGCAGATTATACCCGATGGCAATAGCCAGAAGGGACAGGCTGTACCTTACGACCGTCTGCACCTGAAGAGAGTTCTGCATCAACTGATCCGTGAAGCTGCCGAGTATGCGGGGCAGGGATGCTTGCCCGACATTGGAGGCAATAATCAGAAGAACAGCAACCAGATAAACAGGCCAGTTCGACACAACATAACCGCGAAGTAATCCTTTCTTGGACATAAGCGTTGTTCTCCTTTTGTTATAGGTGAAGTCAGTTCAGCAGGTGGAGTCAAGAAAAGGGCCGACACCTGTTATTAGCGCGTCGTGCCCTCTTACTGTATGCGATCCAGTTCGTTGTTTATCCGTCATCCGATAGATTTCTCTATTCTTATTTTTGCGCTAATCCGATGGGATGTCAACGAAGCCACTTAGCAAAAAGCAGGTGATTTAGATTATCGGCGTTGGAGAAGGGTTCTATGCAGTGTTCTCGTGTTGTATTCACCAGATGTCGAAATTACTGAAACATTTTCAACGGATACCCCGTCTGTAGGAATGAAGAGGTTGAAAATAGGCTTTACTAATCATATGGAGGTGCCAGGAAATGAAACATAAAAAAGGATTGGCTGCAACACTTGCGCTCTGCGTTTCTTTGACAGCAGGAGGTGCATCGGTATTTGCTTTCACAGATGTGAAGGATGAAGGTCAGAAGTCGGTTGTGGATTCATTGAAATCAAAAGGCATTGTTAACGGAGTAACAGCGGATCTGTTCCGTCCAGATCTTGCATTGTCCGAGCCACAGGGTGTTCAACTGATTGTGAATGCATTTGGTCTGAAAAATGAATTTGCGGAAGCATCCGCTCAGAATAAAATCAGTCCGGATACGTGGTATGCCGATGCGGTGCAGGCCGCTACTCAGAATGGACTGTCCATTCCGGTTGAAGTGAACCCGCAGGGCAAGATGACGCGTGAACTGTTTGTCATTTTGCTGAATGAAGGGATTAACACAACCGGGAATTATCCGGTCATCATGAAGTATAATCTTGTTAAGGACGAAAATAAAATCGGTAAGGACGCCATATCTGCAGTCCAGAACCTGCTGAACATGAACATCATTGAACTGGATAAGGACGGGAATTTCCGTCCAGATCAGTCGCTTACCCGTATGGAGGCTGCAAGCATGATCTTCAATGCACTTGAATTTGTGGATAAACACGGCAATGGTGGCTCGACAGAGCCAGCTCCAACCAATCCAGGTGAAGGCCAACAAGCGATTGTACCTGAAGTAACAACAACGAAGGTTGATGACAAAACAACCAAAGTTAAACTCAGTGCTGAAATGCCGCACCCTGGTTATGGATTGAAGATTGATGATGTGAAATTGGAGAAGGATGGACGCGCCATCGTGCTCTATTCCATTATTCAACCTGATCCAGACATGATGTATCCGATGGTTATCACCAATGTGACTGCAGAAACGGATATCCCAACAGGGTACACGGCAGAAGCTCAACCTTCTGGTAAGTAAATTCACTGCAAACCCTACAAACTGAACATGGTTAAAACGGATGTGTATCATCAAAACCACTCTCCATACATGTATGGAGAGTGGTTTTTTATTTGAGTTGAAACTGTACACAGGTTTTCATATGATCATTTATATTACATGTAGTGTAATTGATTATGTCATTTTTTATGAATTAAATGGATAGCTCCTTAGATTATAAAGCCAATTCGTGTTACTGAATCGGCTTTTTTTAATGGTCTTTTACCGAAATATCTACTGTTTTCAGATTCCACACCTTGTGCAAAAACTACATATACGGCTCCGTATTTCCAGTGTTTACAAGCGTTTATGCATCCTGTAGGCAAAGATAAAAACAACATATATACGAAAGAGGGAGGAGAAATATAGAATAAAGGCAAGCCATTACAGGCTTGTAGTGTGCGAGAGATATATGATAGATAATATTACAATGTATCACATCGGTAAAACCTTGAAACCTGCAAACCTTAGAATTCAGTATGATGGCTGTAGACATCAATACCGTGTCCCATGCGTATATGTGGGTTTTGACTTTAAGGTCTGTTTTCTAACCTAAGTTCGGATCTGACATCTTTCAGGTTCATGTGATGAAACTCTCAATGACAACTACAGGAGGGAAATAGGTCAAATTCTACATGTTTTAAAACCCCGAAATGACAATGACAAGCTGGCAACAAAAGTGCAAACCCCTGTTGTAACAGTATATTCCGTGATTTTAGAAGTGAAGATTGAAATGGCATATTTACGGATTAGGAAATGAACCATAAACTCGGTATGTAAGCGTTACCAAAAAAGGAGGAAACAACTGATGCAACCAGATGGGAAGTCCGCCTTGTCGCAAAACTTATCGGTATACACGAATCCGAGCAGTAAGAAAAATAAATTATGGAGAAGGACGATTCGGAACTGGGAGTTGTATCTGTTTATTGCACCAGCCTTTCTATACTTTCTGATATTCCATTATGGTCCGATGTACGGCATACAAATTGCATTTAAAAATTTCATCCCAACGCTTGGTGTCACAGGAAGCCCATGGGTCGGATTCGATCATTTTATCCGTTTCTTCAATTCGTATTATTTTTGGGATTTACTATGGAATACCCTTAGCATCAGCTTGTATGAGCTGGCTATAGGTTTTCCACTGCCGATTATTCTGGCGTTAGCGTTCAATGAAGTGAAGGATTCCTTCTTCAAGCGTACTGTGCAGACCGTCACGTATGCACCGCATTTCATTTCGGTTGTTGTGATGTCGGGGATGATCATTACCTTTTTATCACCCTCGTCAGGCATGATTGTCAATTTGGTACAGGCCCTTGGATTTCAGTCACCTCAATTCCTGACGGACCCTGCGTGGTTCAAAACAGTGTATGTACTGTCAGGAGTCTGGCAAAGTGCAGGCTGGGGCACCATTATATACCTTGCCGCTCTATCGGGTGTGGACCCGCAACTGCATGAAGCGGCTGTGGTGGATGGTGCGAGCCGGTTTAAACGGATTTTGCATATTAACATTCCAGCGATCATCCCTACGATCACCATCTTGTTAATTCTGAATATGGGCAGTATTCTGGGCGTCGGATTCGAGAAAATCCTGCTGCTGCAAAATCCGCTGAACATGGGCTCGTCCGATGTCATCTCAACATTTGTCTATCGGTCCGGTCTGGTCGATGCGCAGTACAGTTTCTCTACGGCGGTGGGATTGTTCAACTCCGTAGTGAATGCGATTCTGCTTATTACCGTGAATCAGATTGCACGCCGCACCAGTGAAAACAGCCTGTGGTAAAAGGAGGGAATACACATGTCATCCGCTGTGAAAGAAAGCAGAAGTGATAAATTGTTCTTATTGTGTAATTACATCTATCTGACGGTAGCGCTCGTCATTGTGCTGTATCCGCTGTTATACATCATCAGTGCTTCAATCAGTGATCCCAAATATGTAGCCTCCGGTGAGATGTGGCTACTGCCAAAAGGGATTACGTTTGAAGGTTACGCCCGGGTGTTTGAGAACACCAACATCTGGATTGGGTACAAAAATACGATCATCTATACCGTTGTAGGTACCAACGTTAACCTGATTGTTACACTACCCGCAGCCTATGCGCTCAGCCGCTCGGACTTTGTGGGACGTGGATTCTTCATGGCGATGTTTATGGTAACGATGTTCTTCGGCGGAGGGCTTGTCCCAAGTTACCTGCTGGTTAAGGATCTTGGTATGGTGAACAGCATGTGGGCACTTATTCTGCCTGGAGCTGCATCCATCTGGAATATTATCGTATGCCGGACGTTCTTCCAATCGACCATCCCCAAGGAGTTACAGGAAGCGGCGCATATTGATGGGTGTACCAACACCCGGTTGTTCATCAAGATTGTGCTCCCGCTTTCGATGCCAATCATTGCAGTGATGGCGCTCTTCTATGGAGTCGGACACTGGAACAGCTATTTTAGTGCCATGATCTATCTGAATGATTCCTCCAAGTACCCGCTACAGCTCTTTCTGCGCCAGATTCTGGTGCTTCAGGAAATGGCGGCACAGGGGGGAGGCGCTATCGATACGTCTTCAGCAACGGCGATGAATACCAAAGCGGAGATCGCTGCACTGGTCAAATATGCTGTCATCATTGTTGCCACCCTACCAGTCATTGCGGTGTATCCATTCCTCCAGCGTTACTTTGTACAGGGTGTTATGATCGGTTCCGTTAAGGGATGATCTTAATCCATATACCACATTAAACAAGGGGAGTTGTTGTTATGAAAAAGCTTCGCAAGGCTTCATCCATTACACTCTGTCTCACCTTATTCGCAACATTGCTTGCAGCTTGTGGTTCAACCAATGAAGACGGAAGCACGACCTCCAAAGTAGAGGGGGTCAAAAAAGAAGGTTTCCCCATTGTAGACAAAACGCTAACGTTAAAGGTCATGTCCCAGGATGCGGGCGTAGCCGACTGGAGCACGATGCCTGTGCTGCAAGAAATGGAGAAACTGTCGGGCATCAAGCTGGAATACCAGCTCTCACCAATCGACAGCTTTGAAACGAAGAAAAATCTGGTTTTCGCGAGTGGAGACTTGCCGGATATGTTCTATGCTGCGGACCTCAAGCCAGCCGAACAGGTGACTTATGGCAGCCAGGGCATCCTGATCCCGTTGGAAAAATACATTGACGAAGGTTACGCCCCAAATATCAAAAAGATTCTCGATGAGAACCCGGATGTCCGTAAATCATTTACAACACCTGATGGGCATATGTATGCACTCCCATTCATTGATAAAGCGGCCGTGTGGTATAGAGGCCCAATGTGGTACAACGGGGAATTCTTGAAGGCACTTAACGTAGAAGAGCCCAAGACTACGGAAGAATTGTATACGTATCTCAAGCGTGTAAAAGAAGAAGATCCTAATGGCAATGGCCAGCAAGATGAAATTCCGCTTACTTCTGTAAAACTGGATGATCTTCGCATGTTTTTCTTCGGCTTCTGGGGAATGTACAACGAAGGCATCTATTCCGATAAGGACGGTAAGGTTCACTATCCTTATCAAGAAGAAGGTTACAAAGGTTATCTTACATTCATGAACCGCTTGTGGAAGGAAGACTTGCTGGATCACGAGACCTTTTCTCAAACAGGCGATCAGAAAAAAGCTAAAGGTGAAAGCAACAAACTTGCACTGTTCAACGATTACCATCCATACTTCACACTCGGCGGTGAACCTGGCACGGATCATCCGCTGATGACACCCGTGAAGAGTGAGGTGGCAGACTCTCCGGTATACGGCAAGCATCCGGGCATGTCGGCTCGCGGTACCTTTGCTATTACCAGCAGCAACCCGTCACCCGAGGCGACGATGCGATGGATCGATTACTTATACAGCTATGACGGTGCGACACTGTTTAATCAAGGTCCGGAAGGTGTGCTGTGGAAATTCAAAGACAAGGAAAATCACGTGAAAGAGTGGCTTCCCGTTCCTGGTGGCGGTGATCGTGAGGAATACCGGGGTAAAATCACGCCGAACTTCGGTATCTTGACACCGGGTATTAATGATCCGGATGTAGCGAAGGGTCTTCGCACCGAATTTGATGAGTGGATTGACCAGCAAAATCAAGAGAAGTTGGTACCTATCGGAAAAGCACCATTTCCTAACGTTTATTTGACGAATGAAGAGCAAAGCGAAGCAACCGCTCTATTGTCTGACCTGGATACGTACGTTAAACAGATGGAAGCGAAGTTTGTGACCGGCCAGGAACCACTTGAGAACTGGGATAAGTACATTGCACAGATGAAGAAAATGGGCAGTGACCGTATCATCGAACTGTATCAGGGGGCATATGACCGCTGGAATTCCGGGCAATAAAGCCTATCGAGGTACATCCCATGCAGAAAGACAGTAGTTAGCTTCAATAATGTTAGCTGCATTAAATTTTTTGCATATAAGAATTCTCGGGGGAGGTGTGAACCGTTATGCAGAAATGGTTTGAAGAAGCCAAACTGGGTATATTCATCCACTATGGCATCTATGCGGTGGACGGGGTTGCGGAATCCTGGTCCTTCTATAATGGCAGGATATCCTATGAAGAATATATGAAACAGTTGGATGGTTTTACGGCATCGGAATTCAATGCGGAGAAGTGGGCGGACCTGATTGAGAAGTCTGGTGCCCGGTATGCCGTATTGACAACGAAGCATCATGATGGCGTTGCTCTATGGGATACGCAATATAGCGATCTCAATGTTGTCAAACAGACACCAGCGAATCGTGACATTGTGAAGGAATATGCGCAAGCGATCCGGGAAAAGGGCATTCATCTGGGGATGTATTACTCGCTGATTGATTGGTCACACCCGGATTATCCTTGCGTGTATGAAGGTGGAAAAGTACCGGAGGATCTCAGTAGTGTCAACCGGCATTCAAGTCCTGTGGACGGTGTTCAGGATCAGGCAAAGTGGCAGAAGTTCCTGCAATTTAATAACCATCAACTGGGAGAGATTTTAACAAATTACGGAAAGGTGGATCTGCTATGGTTTGATGGGGACTGGGAACGGAGCGCCCAACAGTGGAATCTGCCGGAGTTCAAGCATTATCTGCAATCTTTTAACCCGGATATCATCATCAACTCCCGCCTTCAAGGTTATGGGGATTACAAAACGCCTGAGCAAGGCATTCCGATTACAAGACCGGAGGGACCCTGGGAATTCTGCACCACGATCAACACATCATGGGGTTATGTGCCAACAGATCATAAATACAAATCGTTAAATCAGATCATTCGAATGTTCTGTGACTGCATTTCGATGGGCGGTAATATGTTACTGGATATCGGTCCGCATGAAGATGGCACCATCGATCAGAGGCAGGAGGATATTCTGCTTGGACTGGGAGCTTGGATCCGAACCCATGAAGAGGCCGTCTTTGGTACGGGTGAAGGCATTATGCCTCGCTATTATCTGGGGGGAAGCACCGTATCCGAGGATCGAAAGACGCTGTACCTATTCGTGTATGACGATCCAAAAGAGAATGTGTGCATCAAAGGTCTCTGCAATCCGATCAAGAAGATTACCGTGCTGCATTCGGGCAAAGAGCTTAATCATGAGATTCATGGGGGCGTGCCTTGGTTCAATATCCCGGGGACAACGTGGATCAAGATGACCCCGGAGGACACGCATGAACAGGTGACCGTTCTTAAGCTCGAATTCGATGAGCAGCTGGAAATGTACGGCGGCTCTGGAGCCGTTGTCACCCATAACTAACCATTACGGGGAGGGCGTGTGCTGGTAGATGCATGCCCTCCCTTACGAATTGGAGAGAGCGACATGAACAGGAGTGGAGTGCCAGAACCCAGGATTGAGTATGCTCCCAAACATTATATATGCAAGCGTGCGCAGGAACCGCTGGTGTTAGATGGGCGTGTGGATAAGCCATTTTGGGATGCGGCCCCTTGGACAGATGATTTCGTTGATATCGAAGGGGATCTTCGTCCGAAGCCCGGGAAACAGACACGGGTCAAAATGCTGTGGGATGACGACTATTTCTATTTTGCTGCCGAGCTGATTGAAGATCAGATATGGGCTACGTTGACCGAGCGTGATTCCGTTATTTTCTATGACAATGACTTTGAGATTTTTATCGATCCTGACGGGGATTCCCATCAATATTATGAGTTCGAGATCAATGCGCTCAATACGGTATGGGACCTGTTATTAGTGAAGCCGTATCGGGATGGTGGGCCTCCGGTTAACGGTTGGGATATCAGCGGTCTCAAGACGGCCGTATATATCGATGGGGAACTGAACAGACCTGGTGCAGAGAACCGGAAATGGAGCGTGGAAGTCGCGATTCCCTGGACCAGTCTAAAGGAATGCGCCGAAGGAAACCGTCCACCTGCGCCGGGTGAATTCTGGCGTGTCAACTTCTCGCGTGTGGAGTGGCAGACAGAGGTGCAGGACGGTGAGTACCGCAAGGTGCTGAATCCAGATACGGGTAAACCTTATCCGGAGGACAACTGGGTGTGGTCACCTATGGGCATCATCAACATGCATTATCCAGAGTTGTGGGGTTATGTTGTATTCTCGGATGACGGAACGGATCAGTCATTTGAGTTGCCTGAAGACGAACGAATCAAATGGGAGTTTCGCAAGCTTTATTACCGTGAACGTAATTATTATGAAAAGCATGGTGAATTTACCCAAGATATGAAGTTGCTTATGGGTGAGGAATCGTGGAGCTGTGAGCCTGTAATTGAAACGACTCGTAGCCTTTTCCAGATTACTGCGCCGTCTTCGGACGGAACGGCCTTGATCTGTATTCGGGAAGACGGAAAGCTGTGGAAGGAGTGAGAACGCAATGACCAGCCAAACCTTGGTATTTTCCCTTGATGCACAGTCATTGGAGATAATTGAGCAGAAGTTCCAGGAAAAGGTACGTTTTGCAGAGGCCCGCAAATCGGAATTGTTTCATGTTTTTCAGCAGGAGCTAACGCAAGAAGAGGCATGGGCGTTGAAGTATGTCTATGCCTATATGCCGGTAAACGACATGGCTGATTATAACGGGGACTTGTTCTTGAGCCATGTGCGCCAGGCTTTGGACACCCGCAAACGTGTGCCTTGGGGAGAACGTGTTCCTGATCATCTGTTCCTTCACTTTGTGTTACCCTATCGGATAAATACAGAAAATATTGAAGATTTTCGCGGCTTGATATATGACGAATTAGCCGAGCGGACAGCGGAGTTATCCATGGCTGATGCCATTTTGGAAACCAATTACTGGTGTCATGAGAAAGCGACCTATATTGGCAGCGATCTGCGCACGATATCACCGCTGACGATGATCAGGAATGCTCGTGGTCGATGCGGCGAAGAATCCACGCTGGCGGTGGCCGCTCTTCGCAGCATCGGCATACCTGCCCGTCAGGTCTATACACCGCGCTGGGCTCACTGTGACAGTAACCATGCTTGGGTAGAAGCCTGGGCAGATGGTCAATGGTATTACATCGGGGCATGCGAGCCTGAAGCCCGTCTGAACCAAGGGTGGTTCAGCCCGCCAGCCCGCAGGGCCATGCTGATTAATACGAGGATCTATGCCGACTATCCCGGACCAGAGGATATTACGCTCTCCGAAAAGGGATTTACGGAAATTAATTTGCTTGAGAACTATGCGCCCACACGCAACATCTATGTGAAGGTGAAAAATGAGCAGGGAGAGCCCGTACCCGGAGCGAGTGTTCGTTTTGAGCTGTACAATACGGCTGAATTCTATCCGATTGCCGAAGTGAGGACGGATGCAAAAGGGGGAGCGACCTTAAAGACAGGCTGTGGCGACCTGCTGATTCGTGCGATCAGCGGCGGCAAGTGGAGTGAGGTCCTATTCAAGGCTCAGGGAAGCGACCATGTAGAGCTTGTATTGGACTCGTCAGAGCAGCCGGCAGGGGTCGTTGATTTCGATATGCTTCCTCCTCCGGAAAGGGAGGGAGAGGTCGTGGTTGCATTACCGGAAGAGAAGATTGAGATTCATAATCGTCGTCTGGAGGAAGGAGCGCAGACACGGAGCGAGTATGAGGACACATTCCTGTGTGAGGAGGAAGCGGTCTCGCTGGCTAAAGGGGTTGGACTGCCCTCGGTACGTGTATGGGCTATTCTCGACAAAGCAAGGGGGAACAGTCGTGAAATTGCAGCTTTCCTAGAGGAACGTTCCAATTCATACGGTGAGTGGCCGCTCCTTTTGCTGGAGTCGATGAATGAAAAAGATTTAATTGATACTTTTCGCCAGACGCTGGACGATCATCTGATTGGTGCACTCCCGCAGCAAGGATCATGGGCGGAAGATACGTTTGTGAGATACATCCTGTGTCCGCGGATCTCCTATGAGATGCTGGTCCCTTATCGAGGTGTATTCCAGAATGCCTTTTCGGCAGAGGAGGTAGTGACGTTCAGGGAAAATCCTGCGACGCTTGCCCCAATGCTGGAACAGGAATACGAATACTATGAAGATCTTCCTAATCTAAAAGGTAAAGGGAATCCGATAGGGACGTTTAGTCTAATGAAGGGAGACTCTCAGTCGCTGGATATTTTGTTTGTGGCTGTATGTCGCAGTTTGGGTATTCCGGCCCGATTACATCCGAGCGCACAGAAACCACAGTATCTAAGTGATAGAGGCTGGGAGGATGCAGTGTTTAGTCTCACCTCACCTCTAACTCAGGAGAGCACAAGCTGGGGGATGCTCCAACTTCACAGGGATATAAAAGTTCCGCTGGATACACCTGAAGCATCTTATTTCGAGAACTTTACGTTTGCCCGTCTGGAAGATGGCGTCTACAAGACGTTGATTTATCCTTATGGCAGTACGGATGTCTATAGCGAGCCATATGAGGTTGAGGCAGGAGCTTATCGCTTAACGACAGGCGTTAGGCTGAACGATGGAACGGCAAAAGTACGATTCGTTTACTTTACCGTGAACGCCGGAGATACCACTGAGGTTGTATTGGCTTATCGCGAGACCGAGGTTGATATACCTGTACTGGGTAAACTGGCACCAGGAAGTATACTGACCCGTCTGGATGGTTCAGAGGTAGAACTGGAGGAACTTCTGGGATCGGAGGGTGCTATTGCTGCCTGGATTGAACCGGAGCGGGAACCGACCAAACATTTGATTCGTGAACTGTGCGAGCTGGCAGAGCCGCTGGATAAGCTGGGTATACCAATCGTACTCATGATTGGAGATATGGAATGGAACGCTTCTTTTGACCCTGTTGGTTATCCAAAACTGCCTGTACGCACGGTTTTTGTACGAGATTCCAGTTATGCTTCCTTGTCCGGCTTCAATTCGAAGCCTGCGGCTCATGAAGCAGGTTATCCACATCTGTTTGTGCTGGATACTCAGCACAAAATCCGTTATATGGCTTCCGGGTACAAGATTGGTACCGGGAAGGAAGCCTTGCAGATTGCTGCTGCGATATATCAATCATCGAACGGATCGGAGTGAAGAGAGTGACCAAATATATTGCTGCGGGTTATGCTGTGGATTCAGTTCTCCCCGATATGGCACATGAGGATATGTCAAAGTTAACACATCTGAACATAGCCTTCGGACATGTCAAAAATGATGCAATCACCACCGAGCATTTAAAAAACGGCCATGTGATCCAGCACATCAAGCGGGAACATCCGAATCTTACAGTGCTGCTGTCTGTAGGCGGATGGAGCGCAGGCGGTTTTTCCGAAGCCGCCTCAACCCAGGCGGGGAGGGACAGCATGGCTGCATCGGCGGTCCGGGTGCTGGAGGAATATCCTTTTGACGGGATCGATCTGGACTGGGAATATCCTTGTTACGGTGAAGCTGGTATCGCATCCAGCCCTGATGATAAACGGAATTTCACCTTACTTCTCAAGACAATCCGGGAGGCACTGAGTGTCAAGGGAGAAGAGGATGGCCGTCATTATCTGCTCACCATTGCGGCAGGGGCTGATCAATACTATGTAGATGGTACAGAGATGGCTGAGGTGCAGCAATATCTGGACTACGTGCAGTTGATGACCTATGATATGCGCGGCGGTTTTCAGGTTCTGACCGGACATCATACGAATCTGTACACGCCAACAGGAGATCTGTTTCGAATCAGTACGGATGCTTCCGTGAACCTGTTTGTTCGCGCAGGCGTTCCGAAGGAGAAGATTGTGATCGGTTCCGCCTTCTATTCACGGATCTGGAATGAGGTTCCTGACCGAAACCACGGGCTTCATCAAATGGCCGGTAGTACAGGCGGATATGGACCATCATTTGCCGAGCTGGAAGCGAAGTACATTAACAAGGATGGGTACACCCGTTATTGGGATGAAGAAGCCTGTGCACCGTTTTTGTTTAATGGGTCCAGCCTTATATCTTATGATGATGAAGAATCGATCCAATGCAAATGTAATTACGTAAAGGATCGAGGTCTGGCCGGGATCATGTTCTGGGAGTACGGCTGTGATCCGACTCACCGTTTGCTGGGTGCGGTGCATCAAGGGCTGAAGGATCTTTCGGCTGGGAAAATCGGATAAGTTCGCTGGTCGCGACGAATCAGATTATGTCTACAGACTAAAAACATACGAAGGGGCCATCCTATACGTCATGAGCATGACGTATAGGACGGCCCTTTGTTTGCGTTGTTTTGGTCTAATGAATCAGGCACGGTTATTCGCTCTCATATACATTGTTTACTGTTCTGAGATGTAACCATCACAGAGACGATATCTCCATCTCCATTTATCCAATACATTCCTCGTCATCATCATCCGGGGAATCGGCGGAGCCGTTAGGACGGTGCATTTTACGGTATTGTCCTGGGGTATAACCCGTCTCTTTCTTGAATTTGCGGATGAAGTTTGGTGTATCCAGGTAACCGACACGCGTGATGATATCTTTTAACGGATCGGTAGTATGCAGCAGTAGTCGGATGACCTCATCCATCCGTTTCTGCCAGATATATTGGGTAAAGTTCATGCCGATCTTTTCTTTAAAAGAACGACTGAAATAGGATGAAGAGATCGTGAATTTCGATGAAATCGTACCTAAACTGAGATCATAATCAGAGAAATTGGCATCGATATAAGCCACGATTTCATCCATAAGAGAGCTTTCTTCCGTCTCACTCTTCGCCTCGACATGGGCGCAGATTTCGGCGGCAAGGCCTGTCAGTTTTTTCTCCAAATCCTCCAACGAGTCATAGGAAGTGATCCTTGGAAGTTGATCAACCACATGATGGATTCCAAGCTCCGAAGCGGTTTTGAGCATTGTATTCAGAATATCAAAGCAGATGCAACGCAGCAACGGTACAGACGGCATTTCGGATTTCAGGGTATTCAACGCAGTTGATACCATCTGAACCGCCACATCATAGCTGCCTTGTTTTAAGCTCTGAACCAGCTTTAATAACACATCCTTAGGGACCCAGAAGGAAGAATCCTGTACACCGGAACCAGAAAGGTTGTTAAAGTATGTACTGCTGCCCTGTCCATGCAGCATCGATGCTTCCAGAGCGGTCGAGGCCTCAATGTAGGACTGATTCAGCTGCTTCGGATAAGTGTACCGATTGCCTATCCCGATTGCGGGCGCGACTCCGGTGTGTTCTGTCACCATCCATTGCAGTTTCTCAACAATAGGCCCCATACGGGTATTCAGGCTACCTTCATGCCCAATTTCGGCATCGAATCCCACGATAAGGGCCAATTGGTCTGCCTGTGGCAGCTCTACGCCGTAAGCATATGCAGACAAATCCGGCAACTCCACATCGTTCATCAGCTGCATGACAGTAGGTTGCTCGGGGTTATCACCGATAGGAAAAGCATGCATTTCCCAGCCCATGATCATGACAAAATAATGGGATCGGTTAAAGCGTATGCCAAGCTTATCCGTAAACTCAGAGGGGAAATCTCCGGTGTGACCGTGCTTCAGCAACATGAGCAAAATATGATTGCGAGCATAGGGCTCCTGAAGATCTACGCGCTGACTATAATCATGCAGTGTTTTCTTAATCCATTCCAGCTCGTTGGTGGTTGAGGATGGATCAGGATCATTCTTCAACCGAATGAACTCCATTAAGTCTGAAATCGGATGGTACTGTCTTCGGGCCAACATAATGGCGAGGAACGTGCCCATCACCACCATGAAGGAGAAAACGAGAACAACAAAGGTGCGAATATGAACGATTCGGCTAAAAAATTGGTTGCTGGGCATAGCGGTCACATAAGTCCAACCCGCATCCGATTTAACGGATACAACCGAATGTGGTTCTTGATTTAAGGAGATGCTGTGCGTCCCGGGTTCAAGAGCAAACAGAGCGTTGACTTCCTGTTCGGATATGATTTCTCCCTTGTAATTGGCTGCCAGTACTTGCCCGTAATTATCGAAAATATAAGTCATCCCGTGATAGTCGCTGAGGATGGAATCAATTAAGCCCGTCAGATTGGACTCGTGAATCAAGTACATGACGGTTCCATGGGCGGGCGTATTGTTAGGTGCAATCGGTACAAGGTAGGCCAGCATGGAATTGGGTATTCTGGTTCCTTGGACGACTTGCTCCGCTGGACGTATCGTGGGGGACTGTACGTTATTCAGATCCCGGATCATGTCTGTTTTGTTCCACGTAGTAAATTTGTAGCGGCCAGTGAATACATCCAGGTTCTCAGAACCTTGAGAAGAATAGATGTTATCATCTCCGCGGAAGAACAGGAATAGCTCATCGATAATGGAACTGGTGGCTTTGTATTTGACCAATGCGCTGATTGATTCCCGGCTATAGTACGGATGGTGGGTCCAATACCGCGTTAACTGCTCATCGTAGGCGATGCGAAAAGCGATGTCTTGTAGTTCCTTCATGCGATCATCAATGACCGTTTTGGCTTGAGTGAGCTGATTGACATTGGTCTGCTCAATCTCTGAACGGAGCGTGTCCACAGCGTTGTGATAAATAATGATAGTTAAAATAACAAGAGGGATAAGGAAAATGGAGATATAGGATAGTGTGTACTTAAACAGAAGCTTGGACTTGAAGTGATTCCATTTCATATCTGCAACCTCCCGTTTTTCTTTCGTGCTGCAGCGATAGCGCTCTCATATGGGCAGTGAAGGTATTGCCGTGATAGGAGCGGCTGGGGTGTTCCTTCTAAAAATACTAGGAGAACTTCTCTAATAAAGCAATGGTTCTTTTATAAATTCCAGTGCAATCCGTAAGAAAGATATAGCTATAGCAAAATCCCCTCAAAGTTCACTCATTTCCTTATGCTACCGCACAAGGCTTTTCGAAGAGTGACTACTTTAAGGGGATAATTCTAGCTGATCATATATTATATTTTCTATTACTGAATATAGGAGTTAAACGATTATTCTTCCAGAGGTTCATAGTCAAACCAATTGTAACTTGCAGGCGTACACTCCCCCGATGGAGCATAAGCGTACATGGCGATCATCACACCTGTGAAACCACTTGCCACTTCGGTAGATAACAGATGTGTTTCTCCTGAACCCACTTCGATGGCATCGGATGAACCTTGCTGGTAGAGGAACGTGAAGTGATTACGGTCAGCCTTGATTTGTAATACAACCGGCCCCTTGTCACAGTTAAGCACCTGTTCGGTTCGCAGAGAGCCGACAGTTCGCCGCAATACGATTTTCTTCTGCCCATCGACCTGTGTTACAGCCAAATCGTAATGATATTTATCATTCATAAATAAGGTTAATCCAGCTTCCTCACCGCTGGCAATTGGCTCATAACACAGTTCGGTGGCCATATTGCATAAGAAATGGCTCAATCGACGCCCGACAAAGGCAGGATTTTGTCCATTATCGAGTGAAACCGAATGACCACGAAGGATGAGCTGCCCGGGATTTTCAGTGAGCGTCCAACTACCCGGCGCCGGGTTACGTAAGAAGATCCAGTTCATGCCTAATGATGGTTCGTCAAAATCATCCCGAATAGCCTGAGGCGACCAAGGGTGCTCAGCCAACAAAGGCCCAGTCATCTCCTGCTCAATATGTCCGTCCACACCGATCACCGGCCAACCGGTGTCCGTCCAAGTGACAGGTGCCAGGAACGTTTCACGTCCCAGATGGTGCCGCATGGGGTAACCAGCTGGACGAATGCCAAGAGATACAGCCCACCAGCTTCCATCCTGGATCTGGACAAGGTCTGCATGACCGGTCGCGTGGATGCTGGATTTCATACTCCGATTGGACAGAATCGGATTATGAGGACACGGATCAAATGGTCCGTATGGCTCTGTGCTCCGAGCAATGGTTTCCATATGACCATACTCGGTTCCACCTTCGGCGATCATCAGATAGTAGAGGTCGTTTATTTTATACATGTGGGGAGCTTCGGGGGCTGCTCCTCCGGTTCCAGTCCAGATTAGTCGGCTATCCGTCAGTCTCGTTCCGGTCGTGATGTCTATCTCGCATTGATAGATGCCCTCGCCTTCATCGCCGTTACAGGCCGTTTGAAAATACACATGTCCATCTTCATCGAAGAGAAAAGAGGGATCAATGCCGCCCTGATCAACAAAAATCGGAGCAGACCATGGTCCCTCGGGCAGGGCACTACGTACATAAAAATTTCCGCCGCCGCTGACATTGGTTGTTGTCATGTAGAACCAGCCATCATGGTACCGGAGTGTTGGGGCAAAAATACCGCCAGAGCTGCCTGCGTTCGCTAAAGGGAGTTGCTCAGTTGTTGTGAGGACATGGCCGATCTGTCGCCAGTTCACAAGGTCTTTGCTGTGGAAGATAGGCACACCAGGGAAATATTCAAAGGTACTGGTTACCAGATAATAGTCTTCATCTACACGGCAGATACTCGGATCTGGATAAAACCCGGGAATCACCGGATTGGTATATTTCATCATTTATGCTCCTATTCATTTCGAGAGTTTAGTATGAGTCTGAACGTGAACGTATGAAATGTATCCTTGCTACTAGGGGAATTATATCGTCTTTAATCATTCCCAACCTTGATTTTTCGGTCCTCGAATAGCATGATATAGACATTCAACCCAACATGGTTGCGGAGGGGAATGCTTTTGAGTAATGCATATTTGAGATGGTTTACTTCGGATCAACAGTTTCCATTTTTCATTCAGTATGGTGGACACGACCAAGACATGGAGCTTCATAATCATGTGGACTTTACGGAACTTGTCATTGTTCTGAGTGGTCATGCAACCCATGTGGTGAACACCGAGGAATTTTTTATTAAAAAAGGGAATGCATTTGTGATTAATGGGGACACCCATCACGCATATAAAGACCCTCATGATTTTAGAATCTGTAACATTATGTTCAGTCCCGAAATGCTTGCTTCGGCTGGGCCTGATCTGAGAAAATCTAACGGCTTCCAGGCGCTGTTTGTTTTGGAACCGTTTTATCGTAATATTCACTCCTTTCCGAGTAAATTGGCGTTATCCATTTCCAGTCTGGAGTATGTAGAATCGCTGATATCGTTCATGATTGAGGAGTATCAGAGTAAACAGCAAGGGTATCAGACGATGTTGATCTCACGTCTTACGGAGATGGTTGTTTATTTGTCGAGGCAATATGATACGCAGGAGAAAGGGATCGAAGGTAATAATCTGATGCATCTGGCAAATGCCATTTCATATATTGAAGATCATTATCTGGAGCCATTGTCGCTGGAGGACATTGCGGGGAAGTCGAATATCTCAATAAGGCATCTGAACCGGATTTTTCGATCCTATTATCAGATGACCCCGATCTCTTATCTGCAAAAGTTGCGTCTGGAGAAGGCATGTCATTTGTTGAAAAACGGGAACCTGTCCATTACGGAAATTTCGTATGAATGCGGGTTTAACGACAGTAATTATTTCACCCGCCAGTTTAAGAAAGCCTTTGGCAAGTCTCCCAAAACATACAGGCAGAATAATTAACACCCGAATGAATATGATGTGTGAGCGGGGAGAGGTGAACAGAAAGTCTGGGCCAGATTCGTCAACGTATAAATTAAAAAAAAGCAGGACCATCCTACGAGGAGGTCCTGCTTTCGTATTTTCTTGCCTTTTAATAGTCCAATAGCCGTCCGTTGTCATGCCACTGACCGTACATTTTATTCTCTTTGGTGTTGGTTATGAACTTATCCAATTTGCTCTGGAATAATGCTGGCTGATTCTTAACACTTTGGATCGTATCGATCCGAACGTTTTGATACAGGGTGGGAAAGGCCATGAAATTTGCATAAACCTGATGATCTTCTTTCAGCCTTTGTTCGATCACACCATCAATAATGAAAGCACTCGGCTCCATAACAGGAAGAACCTTTCTACCTTCGTCATGCATGAAGCCTAACTTCTCAAGACGACGGACACGTTCCTTGTTCAATTCAGTCCATGAGCTACGTTTACTCCTAGGAGATAATCTCTGTGCTAATTGAGTCTCGGATATTTTCTTTTTGACTCCATCGATCCATCCAAAGCACAGCGACTCCTCAACCACGTCCAAATACAGCAGGGTATTTGGCACGGGTTTTATGCTTATCATTACCCAGCAAGATTTCTCAACTTTTCCATGCGTCTGCAACCAATTTCTCAATTCATCCCTCGACGTCACGGGTATACAATGTACATTTTCCATCCGATTGTCAACTATACTTGAGCCGGTTCTTGATACCAAAAGAGTGAATAATCATTCATGGTGGAGGCATGCCCCAATTGACGCAGCATGGTAGAAACATTGCCTCGATGATAGGTTCCGTGGTTAACCACATGGATTACTATATCCGATAAGCTGGTTTCGCGAACGCCGGCAAATGGATTATTGAGCAGAATGGTTTGCTCCAGATCAGCTTGGCCTCGTAACCAATCACTGTATTGTGCCGACAGGTCGGTAAAACATTGGATGTACTCATCCACAGAACCGTGAATTTCACTATTGAGTGGTATGCATGCTTGCAGTGCCTCGGGCATCCCGGTGCCCGTTAACACCAGATACCACATTTTATCCACTGTATAGATATGGCTGAGTGCGTGAGCAAGGGTTGGATATGAACTGTTCACTTCCTGACTCAGGACAGAAGGGGGCAGTTCCTTGATTCTGCCCAGGATGGTTTTGTTGGCCCATGTGTGGTAGTTATACATTTGTTCCGGATGATTCATTGATGATCGTCTCCTTTAATTTGGCGATGGATTGGATGAACTTACTGAGATGATTATAAAAAAAGAAGTATGACAACAGCGTGTCATACTTCTTCATAGAGCTTAAGTGCGTTTCGAAGTTGTTCTTTCAGAATGTCTCTTAATTCAATCGGTTCAAGCACCTCAGCGCCACTACCCAAACTAAGTAGAAACGACCATAACCACTTGGCTTGTAACGGTTGATGAACTGGGATACGCATCATCATACTTCCATCCTCGTGAAATTGCTTATCTGCCTGTTGAAAATGATCCATGGCTTCCGCGAGCGCTTCCGGGTTCACCCGAAATACCACATCACTTACCTGACCTTGCCATGACGGATCTGAGACAACCGTCTCTTTGGGAAGAACAAGATGGGGTTGGAAGTGTTCCGATGTCAGTTGCACGTTCATCATCCGGGACAGTCGGAACTCGCGATAATCCTGCCGTGTCTGGCAAAATCCATATACATACCAATTACGATATTTAAAATGAAGTCTTACCGGTTCCAAATGGCGGGGTGTATGTTCATTTTTCGTGTTGATGTAGTCAAAACGGACAACCTGATGATCCGTAATACATTTACGCAGATGAGGAAGGGCATCAGGTTCTGTTCGGCGAGTCTCCAGATCCACCGATAGACTTGAGGTTTGATGCTCAGGTCCAATCGTTTGCAGACGTTCAATCGTGCCTTGTGCACGTGCATCTTCGAATACTGTAGATAGACTGCTCAGGACAGTTATCAGGGAATCCACATCATAAGAACCGAGCAAACTTTTATCCATCTTGTATCCGTCCATCATGCCGTAGCCGCCTTTGAGTCCCTGATGGGAGACAACCGGGAAGCCGGCGGCACAGATTACATCAATATCCCGATAGATCGTTCTTGGGGACACCTGAAACTCTTCCGCCAAGGTGGAAGCAGACAATACTTCGTGGTTCAGCAATTTGTATATGATTGAGATTAATCGCTCCAATTTCAAAAGGTATCCCCGCCCGTTATTCCATTTTGTCATCACAGGCCATTATTATATCACGCCAGGGTAAACAACATGGAGGATTACAGAGGGGCTATAGAAGTCATATCATTCAGTATGCTTTGTTCCAACATGATTGGACAAGTTCTTCGGTGAGAGGAAACAAAAAAAGAGTGCTGGATAGCACCCTTTCTAAGACACATGATTGTTGTTGTGTTGAACAGTTACGTTAGCAGATCGGTCGAACTTAATTAATATCGAGTGAATAGCCAGCGTGGGCACTATTCCTCTTGCACGTTATAGAGAACCCGAGCGAGCAGATTCTGTCCATAGTTACCAAAGTTTTTACCAAAGATCGTTAAGCCCCGTTTGTTCAAAGGTTCGTCCGTAACCGCAATGCGGAAATGAATATCGCTTTTGTAATCCAGCCCAATCTGGTCCAGCGTTACGTCCGAGATGCGGCATCCATCGATATAGCTGCCTTCCTGTGTAATCCGGATCAGCTTCAGCATGCCGTACTGGTTCAAGTGGGGAGGCCACCATTCCGGGTTGAAGGTACCGCGTGTATTGCCAAAATCTCCCGGACTTGTCCAGCAGCCAATCTCAATACCGTTGACATAGAAGTAAATATCCGAAGGGTAATTGTCACAAAAGCCAGGTGCCTCCGAACCCAGTTCCATCGACAGCTGAATTTCGCTAAAGGACTGATTAGGTTTGAGATAGTTGGGAATCCGATACTCGAGATAACCTTCAGCCAGCCAGATCATCTCCGCATCAATTCGCAGTGGATCAGCAAAGTACCGCGGATCATCGAACTCTCCAACAATGCTGTCCCGGGTAGCGAGACCACATGTAGGTGCAGCCTGATAATCGCTGTAATGACCGACCTGAATTTCCACCTCATAACGATTGTTAATCTCCTGTGAACGCAGATCAACCATCAATTTTTCCTCATTGAGATAACATATCTTCTGAATTCCATGTTTGCCAACGGCGGTGTTGATCTCGATCAATCCGCTCTCTTCAAGCTTCTTGATATGCATTGTGATGGCACCATTGCTCAGTCCCAGCTTGGTTGCGAGATCATTGAGATTAAGGCTTTGGTTCTTGGCCAGCAGCTCGATGATCTGAATCCGGATTTCCGAACTGAGCGCTTTGAAGATATTCACACCCGACATCAGATCTTTAATATAAATCATAGGTGGATTTCCTTTCCCCGTTCTGAACAAAGTCTTCGACACAGACATTTGCACATTTATATGTTTTATTTCAGATAATTATAAATCATTCCCTCATGGAAGGGAAGGGTGGAGAAATAGAAGCCAAAACCCTTGTATATAGCGCAAATACGAAAATATAATCTATATTTTGTCCACTATTCCGGTTAAAATAAGTGTTAATCAGTTCACATATATTTGAAATATACCATTGAAATGTAATGTAACCGCTTTTATAATCCTATTATACCTAAATTGATTCAATACTTCATGAACCTAATTAACCATTTGAACAGGAAAGGTGGAGTTTGGTTTGGAAAAGTTAAGCAATGTGAAGAGGTTTAAGTGGAAACGGTTGGCGCTACCAGCATTACTTGTGATGGTATTACTGCTGGCAGGTCAGTCAAAAGCTTTGGCGGCGTTCTGGAATCTGACCGGAGATACCGCTGTTCATGATCCGTCGATTATCAAAGAGGGCAGTTCCTGGTATACCTTTTCAACCGGCCCGGGCATTCAAGTATTGAAATCCGATAATGGATCGTCTTGGTATCGTGTTCCACAAATCTTCTTAAGTAAGCCATCCTGGTGGGCTTCTGCCGTTCCGGGACAAAGCGGATTGGATGTATGGGCACCGGACGTAGAGCAGTATAACGGAAAAGTATGGCTCTATTATTCGATCTCCACCTTTGGCTCCAATCGGTCTGCGATTGGTCTTGCTTCTGCGAACAGCATTGGAGCAGGGCAATGGAAGGACGAAGGATTGGTGCTTCAAACCACGACCGCCAATAATTATAATGCCATTGATCCAAATCTGGTCATTGATGCTTCAGGCAATCCATGGCTGGCCTTTGGATCTTTCTGGAGCGGTCTGAAGATTGTCAAGCTGGACAAAAATACGATGAAACCGACGGGAAGTATAACTTCCATTGCTGCGCGCCCGAATAACGGAGGTGCTATTGAAGGACCAAGTATTGTATATCGTGGCGGTTATTATTACCTGTTTGCTTCCATCGATTCTTGCTGCCAAGGGGTGAACAGTACTTACAAAATGGTCTATGGACGTTCGACCAGTATTACAGGCCCTTATGTGGACAAAAACGGAGTTAATATGCTGAATGGTGGCGGAACGATATTGGATACAGGCAATGTGAAATGGAAAGGTCCAGGTGGTCAGGACGTGTACAACGGCAATGTCATCGCAAGACATGCCTATGATGCAGAGGATAATGGCAATCCGAAATTGCTGATTAATGACTTGCTTTGGGACTCGAGTGGCTGGCCGAAATACTGATTTATTTTATATAAATATAAAATGTTTTATAAAAGTGTTGACTAAAGTGATCTGGATTTGATAAATTTAACAACAGAAATCTTATTTCATCCAATTGAATACGGTTACAAGTCCAGATCAGGAGGGGTTCAGATGGTAAAGAAAAAGAGTTGGGTCACATTTATGCTTCTTATGCTGGTAAGTGCGCTGGTACTCGCAGGTTGCGGAGGAAGCAGCGGTGCAAGTGGGGACAAGGAGTTAACGTTTATGTTCCGCGGCGGTACAGACGAGCAGAAAGCATATCAAGCGGTGGTCAAGAAATTCGAAGAAGATCATCCGGGTGTGAAAGTCAAAATTATCGTAACGGCTGCGGATCAATATGCAACCAAGCTGAGAGCGGCAATTACAGGCAACAGCTTGCCTGACGTATTTTATATCAATCCGGGCGACGTGAAAGCGTATGTGAACAGCAATGTGCTGATGAACCTCACTTCGTATATTGAAAACAATCCGGATGTGGATCTCGATAATATCTGGAAATACGGCGTGGACCTGTATCGTTATGATGGAAAAATGGCAGGACAGGGCGATATCTACGGTATGCCGAAGGATCTGGGGCCATTTGCACTGGGCTACAACAAAACGTTGTTTGAAAAAGAGGGCATCCCACTCCCTGACAAGGATAAACCATACACATGGGAAGAGTTCATCAAGGTGAACCAGCAAGCGACCAAGGATACCAATGGGGACGGTAAACCGGATGTATACGGTACTGGATTCAACGTACAGTGGGCCCTGCAATCCTTTGTATGGAGCAACGGTGGGGATTGGTTGGATGAGACCAAAACAAAGGTAACGATTGATGATCCGAAATTCGCTGAAGCCTTGCAATTCTTCGCGGATATGCAGAACGTATACAAAATTACACCTTCCATTGAGGAAGCGCAAACATTGGATACGTATCAACGCTGGATGAAAGGTGAAATGGCTTTCTTCCCTGTAGGCCCATGGGATATGAGTACATTTGAGAAATTACCTTTCGATTATGATTTGCTGCCATTCCCTGCGGGATCAACTGGCAAATCGGCAACGTGGATCGGATCTCTGGGAATCGGAGTATCGGCGAAGACAAAACATCCGGAAGAAGCTGCTGCATTGGTGAACTACCTTACGGCTTCGAAGGAAGGCATGCAGCAACTGGTAGATGCCAAGGTACAGATTCCAAACTTGCTTGATATGGCAGACGAGTGGGCTAAAGATACATCCACGAAACCAACCAACAAACAGGAATTCATTGATATCGTTGAGGATTACGGCCGGGCACTGCCAGGTAACTACACGTACAATGCGGAATGGTATGACCTGTTCTTCACGGACATCCAGCCGGTATTGGATGGCAAGATTACAGCCGCAGACTATGTGAAGCAGCAACAGCCGAAAATGCAAAAACTGCTCGACAAAGCGGTTGAACAAGAAAAGAAATCTCAGAAATAGTAGATAGGAAAGGGTGATGCCGGCAGCCTGCAATCATGCTGCTGGCATCATTCGTATTGGAACTTATTGGATTCCATACGGGCATGTGGCATTCGTTGATCGGCAAGGCTCAATCGAAGAATGCCACATGCTGATACTAGAAACAGGGGTGAACGCCGTGATTACGAAATCGAGTTTGTATCGCAAAGAGATGCTGTACGGATATCTGTTTATTTTACCTCCGATTCTTGGATTGCTGATCTTTGTCATGTTCCCGTTCCTCTACTCCCTTTATGGTTCCTTTACGGATTGGGACGGGCTGGGACAGATGAACTTTATCGGTTTGGCCAACTTCAAGGATTTGCTCACGGATGACCTCTTCTACAAAGCGATGTTTAATACATTTTTCCTGATGCTCGGTATCCCGATTGGTTTGTTGCTCGCATTATTGCTGGCCATGGGTCTGAATCGTAAAATTCCCGGCACAACGACATTCCGAGTAATCTATTACATTCCGGTCATTTCTTCCCTCGCTGCGGTGTCCATTATGTGGAACTGGGCGTACAACGGAGATTATGGTCTGGTGAACCAGTTCCTTGACCTGTTTGGGATCAAAGGGCCTAACTGGCTCGCGAACAAAGACACGGTCAAACCGGCTCTGATTATTATGACGGTGTGGAAGGGTCTTGGATACACGATGTTATTGTACTTGGCGGCACTGCAAAGTGTATCACGTACATACTACGAAGCGGCTGAGCTGGATGGAGCGAACGGGTTCCAAATCTTCCGCAATATCACCTGGCCTATGGTGAAGCCGGTTACCTTTTTCCTCATTGTTACAAATATCATTGGCGGTTCCCAGATCTTCACCGAGATGAACATTATGACACCTACGGGTGGTCCTGAATATTCTTCGGCATCGATCGTTTTCTACATCTGGCAGAAAGCCTTCAGTAACTTGCAGATGGGTTATGCCTCAGCGATGGCCATGATTCTGGGTATTTTCATTTTTGTCATTACCCTGGTGCAATTCAAAATGAACGAAAAATCAGCCTATGATGGGGATTGATTGTCAAGGAAAGGAGTGAACCGGAGATGTCTTACAGTCAAAAGAGGAAATTAACAAACTCTATCATCTTTATCGTACTTGCGATTGGGGCGATTGCGATGATTGCACCACTGATCTGGATGTTGTCCACGTCATTGAAGGAGAAGCAGGATGTGTTCGCGCTTCCGCCTGTATGGATACCTGAAGTATTCCAATTTGGAAAGTATAAAGAAATCTGGGAAGCAGGCCCGCTGCTCAGCGGGATCAAAAACAGCCTCATCGTTGCGGTGAGTGTAACGGTGGTGGGTACGTTTACGTCCAGTATCGCTGCCTTTGCCTTTGCCAAATTAAGATTCCCGCACAAAAACAAACTGTTTCTCGCGTTGCTGGCATCCATGATGATTCCTTATCCAACAGTCATGATCCCACAATTCATCATGTTTGCAAAGCTGGGCTGGGTGGATACGCTGTTGCCACTGATCGTTCCAGGACTGTTCGGTAACGTAATTATGATCTTCTTCCTGCGCCAATACCTGCTTAGTGTGCCAGATGCAATTATTGAGGCGGCCAAAATCGATGGAAGTTCCTACTTCCGGTTGTACTCCAGTATTACGTTTCCGCTCATCAAACCGGCGATTGCTGCACAGCTGATTCTCTGGTTCATGGGTATCTGGAACGATTATCTGGCACCGATTATTTATCTGAATTCACCGGAGAAGCAGACGTTACAGCTCGTTATAGCAAACTTTAATGCCACGTATGCAATTCAAACCGATTACCCACTTATTATGGCGGCGTCGATTGTGGCTCTGTTACCTGTATTAATCATCTTCCTGATCTTCCAGAAACAGATTATTGAATCAGTTGCCATTTCGGGAGTCAAGGGATGAACCAGCGGAAGAAATTCCGACGGTGGTCGAATTCAGGAAAAGGAGTGGTTGCTTCCTTGTTGTTATTGTTGATTGTTGGAGCTACTGGTTGTTCCGGAGAAGGAGCAGGAGAAACGGTGTCCCGTCCGGTCTTTCCTGAAGCTCCTCAAGATACTCAGCTGTATGACACATCCATACTGGATGATGAATCCCGTTGGACGGTGAACAATGCGCATGATCCGGCCATTATCAAAACCGATCAGGGATACTACGTCTATTCCACAGACGTTCGTGTAGCAGGAGAAGCGAAACCCGGCGTCATGGCACGAAAATCGGATGATCTGATTAACTGGACATGGGTTGGTCAGGCTCTGCCCGGTATTCCGCAAGAAGCGCTGGATTGGACAGGTGCAGTCAATCTGTGGGCACCGGATGTGATTCAGGCTGGTGACACCTATCGGATGTATTATTCGGCTTCTTCTTTTGGCAGTACCCAGTCGGCTATTGGTCTTCAGACATCCTCATCTCCCGAAGGTCCTTGGACAGATGAAGGACTGGTTGTGAAAACTTCTGCGAATGAACAGGACAAATTAAATGCCATTGATGCCAATCCCATCGTGGATGCCGAGGGCAATTCGTGGATGGTATATGGTTCATTCTTTGACGGCATCTACATTGCGCCACTTGATCCCGACACCGGGAAATTCAAGGACGAGGGTTACGGTACTCGCATTGCTGCTCGGGATCGTGCAACTGAAGAGGGCGCAGTGGAAGGTCCATACATTGTGTATAACCCGGAGTTCAAAAAGTATTATCTGTTTGTCTCATATGACTCCTTATTTGAAGATTATAACGTGCGGGTTGCGCGTGCTGATTCAATCACAGGACCGTACACGGACATAAACGGCAATAACATGCTAGATACGGAGCATCTGCCGCAATATGAGATCGGCACCAAAATTCTCGGCGGTTATCGTTTCACAGAAGGCGAGGGCTGGGTTGCGCCTGGACATAACTCCGTGTTGAAGGACGGAGACGATTATTACATCGTGCATCATGCACGGGGTGAGACGGATAAAAACTGGCCATATCTGCATGTACGTAAAATGTTATGGACCAAGGACGGCTGGCCCGTGGTTTCACCTGAACGTTACGCCGGTGAGACAGCACAGGACATTCCGAAATCCATGATTGCCGGGGAGTGGGAAGGCATGGCGCTTGATCCGTCCGTAGACGGGCAGATTCAAGCCGTGCCTTATACCCTAACAAGCAACGGTAAAATTAAAAGTGAAAAAGGTTCAGGGACCTGGACCTTTGATGACAAACAAACACTGACACTGAAGTGGAAAGAAAGCCCATGGGGCGGAGCTTCCACGGAAGAGTTGAAGCTGCTCCCGTCCTGGGACTGGGAGCGAAGCCAGCCCGCGCTGGTGGTGACAGGTCTCAATGACCGCGGCATCGCGGTCTGGGGCAAGCAGATTAGCGCAGCGGAGGAGTAAGGGGACGCCCAGCGAGCGCGGTGAGAGCGAGCTGCCGCTCCGAGGGTGCACAAGCAGTGAGGGGGAGGAAGGAGCCGCAGGAGTGAGTTTGGCATCCGATTTCAACCGCCAGGAGCGGTGAAAAAAGAAATCGGAGGACAAGAGAGCACCAAGGCCCTGCCACCCCCGAACGTCCGCTGTGCATGACAAAGCTGGCCAATAGCTCTGCGGCCAGCCCTGCATTACATGGGGAGAGTTGTGACCAAGCAAAGCGGTCGACCCCATAAGACCGAGCCACACAATGGCTCGAAGTGAGGTTGTAACCCAGCGAGCGCGGTGAGAGCGAGCTGCCGCTCCGAAGGTGCACAAGCAGTGAGGGGGAGGAAGGAGCCGCAGGAGCGAGTTTGGCATCCGATTTCAACCGCCAAGAGCGGTGGAAAGAGAAATCGGAGGACAAGAGAGCACCAAGGCCCTACCACCCCCGAACGTCCGCTGTGCGCCACCCCAAAAGGGTTTTCGCTTTTTCGCAATTGGGTTACATTCCCCAACTTCGAGCCAAACAACATTTGAAAGGGGAGCATTCCCATGACTGATTCCATTACTTTTACTAATCCCATTCTGGAGCAGCGCGCTGATCCGTGGGTGTACCGTCATACAGACGGTTACTATTACTTCTCCGCTTCCGTACCAGCCTTTGACCGGATTGAGATCCGGCGAGCAGAGACGTTGGAAGAGTTGAGAAATGCTGAGCCGGTAACGGCTTGGACCAAGCGTGACACAGGGCCAATGAGTGCCAACATCTGGGCACCGGAGATTCATTTTATCGATGGCAAATGGTACATACATTATGCTGCGGCTCACACGAGTGAGACCAACGATGGACTGTTCGATCACCGTATGTATGTTCTGGAGAACGATTCCGCGAATCCACTCGAAGGAGAGTGGGTAGAAAAAGGGCAGATTTACACCCGGTGGGAATCATTCGCGCTGGATGCAACGACCTTTGAACATAAGGGAATCCGCTATCTGGTGTGGGCGCAGAAAGATCCCGATATTGTGGGCAACTCGAACCTGTACATTTCCGAAATGGAAAACCCGTGGACGCTACGCGGCGAACAGGTCATGATTTCTACACCGGAGTATGACTGGGAAATCATCGGTTTTAAAGTTAATGAAGGTGCAGCGGTGATGCATCGTAATGGACGGTTATTCATTGGGTACTCGGCGAGCGCGACCGATTACAATTATTGTATGGGCCTGCTCACCGCAGATGAAAATGCCAACTTGCTTGATCCGGCCAGCTGGGTGAAATCACCCAAGCCGGTATTCCAGACTTGTGAAGCGAACGGCCAATACGGCCCGGGCCATAACAGTTTTACGGTGTCACCGGATGGTAAGACCGATATTCTGATCTATCACGCGCGTAATTACAAAGATATCGAGGGTGATCCCTTGTATGATCCGAACCGTCACGCCCGTGCTCAAGTGATTCATTGGCGTGAAGATGGCACACCTGATTTCGGTGTTCCGGCTCCAGATGGCAAAGCAGTAGCAGAAGCAAAATAAGATGTAGTGAAACCTTGAATACGAGAGCCCTTAGTTAGCGAGTGATGCTGATTAAGGGCTCTTCTGTATGTGAACGATAAGTTAGAACGGTCTGAATGTAGATGTCTTGGATATAAAACAAAGCAACCACAACGATGATTTCTGCGTATGAGAAAGATACAGATTACGATACACAACCTATTAGGAGGATCACATATGGATTCACGCGAAACATTGGACCACGAACTTGAACAGATTTTGAAATGGGAAAAACAACAGAAGGACTTGTTTATATGGGATAAAATCGGGCGGTTGCCCTTTGCGATGTTGGATAAAGTGATGCCGAAAGCGTTAAAACAGAAGATCGGAGATTCCCTGAATGACGTCGGTCAGTATGTACAGAATGGGGGCAAGTTCCTCGTACAGAAGAAAAAAGTAGCCAAGCTGTTGCAAGAGGAAGCCGAGAAATCCGGTTATTCCATGTCGGACACAACCTATCGTCTGGAACAGGATGCTGAAGCTGAGGGGACAACCAAGATTCATAGTGTAGAGAATCTGCCACTTAAAGTGCTGGATCAGGTGGCTGATAACATTACCGAGAGTCGAACGAAGTTTGCCGCGGCTCAAGGAGCAGCTACAGGGTTTGGTGGCATTGTAACCATTGCAGCAGATATTCCGATGGTGATGGGGCTTTCTCTGAAGGTACTGCAGGAGATGGCACTATGTTACGGCTATGATCCCGATGAACCGCTGGAGCGTATTTTTATTGTTAAATGTCTGCAGTTCTCTTCCGCCGATATTGTAGGCAAGAAAGCGATCATTGAAGAACTGGCAGCTTACGATGATCCGGACAAGCCTATTGAAGTGGTATCGCAGATGCAGGGGTGGCGGGAAGTTTTTAACTCCTACAGTGAATCCTTTGGTTGGAAGAAACTGTTCCAACTCGTGCCGATTGCCGGCATGTTGTTTGGTTCAGTGAGCAACAAAAATACGATCCGTGATGTAGCCGAAGCAGGCAAAATGCTGTACAAAAAACGGCTGATCCTTCAGCGTTTGAAGTAATATTACAGAAGAAGTCATATTATAGAAGAATATTTATATTGAAAGAGATGAATTTGATATGTTAAACAAACAGGGTTTCTATGATCTTTTAGATCGCAATAATATCGTTTACGAAAGTATTGAACATCCCGCAGTATACACGATGGAGGAAATATTTTCTTATCAGATTCCGCATACAGAACGTATCGTTAAAAATCTGTTTCTGCGTGATGACAAGAAGCGCAACTATTATCTGGTGACGATTGCTGGAACGAAGTCAGTTGATTTGAGAAGTTTAAGTGAAAAGATACCTAGCCGCAAATTAAGTTTTGCCAGTGAAAAGGATTTGTTGGAGTTACTCGGATTGGAAAAAGGGCACGTCAACCCTATGGGGGTTCTCAATAATATTCAGAAAAACGTGACCGTAGTTTTTGACAAGGATTTAGTTGGTCAGAAAATTGGAATTCATCCCATGGAAAATACGGCAACGGTATTCCTTGAATTTGAAGATGTGAAGGAACTAATTACAGCTCAAGGTAGCAACGTTGTCATGTGTGACGTGGAATAAACGGTTGAAGCTAAATCGAGAACAACAAATATAAAAAAGGGTTCCTGCCAGTCTGTGAATACAGAGTTGGCAAGAACCCTTTTGTTATGGTTCAAACATTTTATTTAGACTGCAAATGTAGGTGACTAAAGTGAAATCTAACGAACTCAGCAGACGCTACTGGGCGATATTTCACTAATCCCGATTTCTAAAGAATCTCAGACACGTTATTTCTGCATTTCACACGCACATTCCAAGGTTTTCGGCCTTTTTCTCGGGAATAGCGTTGCTCAGATTCTTTAGATTGGGAAACCGGCAGGATTCGTTTAAATAAGTGCTGTCAGGTTCGTTAGCGCAAGATAACGTCTTATAAGGGCGATGCTGCCACGTAAGGAATGGATCTAATATAGAATAAAAAGTGGACACCTGTTGATGTATTCTTTATTCCTCACTACCATTTTCTTTCGCCCAGATATTGAGTAATTTATCGGATGGAAGCAGGAATGTGAAAATCCCGAGCAGTGGCAGGAAGCTGCACATCTGCATTACCGGTGATACGCCGAAGACGTCAATCCAGTTCCCCAGCACGAGTGCGCCCAGACCTCCCATACCAAATGCCAGACCTGTGATCAGGCCCGAGACCGTTCCGATTTTGCCTGGAATCAGCATTTGCGCGTATACAACCGTAACCGAGAAGCTGGATAACATGATAAAACCAATAATGGTTAGCAGTACGCCTGTCCAGAACAGATTCGCATAGGGCAGCAACAGAGCCAGTGGAGCAGCTCCAGCCATGGACAGGAAGATCAGGTTACGTTTGCCGAATCGATCCGCCAGTGGGCCTCCGAAGAATGTACCAAGTGCTCCGGCAGCCAGGAACAAGAAGATATAGATCTGCGCGTCCTCTGTGGACAATCCAAAAGTATCTTTCAGATTAAACGCATAGAAGCTGCCAATGGAAGCGATGTACCAGGAACGAACAAAGACGAGCAAGATCAATAGCGTAATGGCGGCAGTAATCTTTTTGCGTAAAGCAGGATTGGGTGCACGACGGGCAGCAGCCTGTCTACGCAGATATCCTCCCGATTGCAGCATGCGTCCATACCAACGGGCGATGTAGATCTGAACTGCAATCCCCATGGCAGCAATGCCTGTAAATCCAATGGCACCGAACAGTCCAAACGGGATAAAGATCCAGCGTGTAAGCAATGGGGCAAGGGACTGCCCGGCGTTACCACCAACTTGGAAGATGGACTGTGCCAGTCCACGGCGTTGACCAGCAGCCATATGGGATACCCGTGAACCTTCCGGATGGAAAGCGGCGGAACCTAGACCGACAAAGATAACGGAAATCAGGACAGCCATATAACTGTCGGCGAAAGCCAACAGCAACATGCCGGTAAATGTAAAACCCATGCCTATAGGTAGAATGGATGGCGTCGGTTTTTTATCTGCAAACCAGCCTACGACAGGCTGCATAATGGATGCGGTAAAGTTAATAGCAAATGAGATCCATCCGATTTGAGTATACGTGAGATGCATAGAGTCTTTTAGAATTGGAAAAATGGCGGGAATGACCGACTGGATCGAATCATTGAACAGATGAACCAGACTTATTGCAATAAGTATCCGGTAAACGGTGCTTTGGGCATCCAATCCGGGTGGGATTTTCGAACGCGCTGTGGCGTCCTTGGTTAATGAGGTTTGTGTAGACATGTACAATTCTCCTTTGGTCGCGGTCACGAGGGATCAGCGCCTGATGTTGTATTCTATGCGTGTAAGCATATTGTTACATAATAGGATAGATTGATAGGACCGACAAGGGGAACAAGGGAAAACGTTGATGAATTCAACTTTATTTCTGAGGTGTTTGTTTCTAACATTACATTTAAAATAAACGTATTACTTTAGCATATACTGTAAGAAGACCCATATTTATGTGTAAGAAGGATAGAGGAGGGATGGATATGAAATCCTTATCACCTTATGAATCCGCCAAACGTGAGTTGGTGATGACTATTTTGTATATGGCTGTAATAACGTTTCAGGCTATATATGTTGCCCCAGCATCTTTGTCTGTGGCTATCGTCATATTTATCATTTTTCAATCGATTGGTGTGCTGATGTTGAGACATTACATTAAAAAAGTCAAAGAACTAAAGGAAGATCAATCTACTTGAATGCACTGCGATCCCACTGCAACGAGACACTGAGTTTCATAAAAGGTGTATACTAAAAAACCGAACTTCTTAAGCTATATAAGCTGAATTAAACATTTACACGATAACGGAGAGGACAGAAAAAACCTGAAAAAGCGAAGCGTTCGCCTTTATCCCCGGATTTTCCCCTTTAGAAAAGGGAATGGAAAAAAATCTGGGGATAACAGCGATTGGAAGGTTGTTCTGTCATCGTAGTGTCAGTGTAAATAATCTTTAGTTCAACTTATTTAGCAGAGTTCGGTTTTTGGCATTCTATGATTCTATTTTATACAGAATGGATGAACCCGACAGTTTAGCGATTATCAATCGTCTCCGGGTACATATCATGGTTCATCATGCGGTGGTCAGCCATCTGTTCGTATTTCGTTCCCGGCTTACCATAGTTAGTATACGGGTCAATGGAGATGCCGCCGCGCGGTGTGAATTTGCCCCATACTTCGATGTAGCGGGGGTCCATCAGCTTGATCAGGTCGTTCATGATGATATTCACACAATCCTCGTGGAAATCACCATGGTTGCGGAAGCTGAACAGGTACAGCTTGAGCGATTTACTCTCGACCATTTTAACATCCGGAATGTAGCTGATATAGATCGTTGCAAAGTCCGGCTGGCCCGTAATCGGGCACAGGCTGGTGAACTCCGGGCAGTTGAATTTCACAAAATAATCGCGGTACGGATGTTTGTTATCAAAGTTCTCCAAGATTCCTGGATCATATTCAAACGTATATTTAACGTTCTGGTTGCCCAGCAACGTCACATCTTGCATTTCATCAGGTTGTCTCATCAGTTATTAAACGCTCCTTGTTTCCGCCAAAGCCCAAAGCCTCGCGGTATATATGAATAGGCAATTTTGCCTGTATAATTCTCTTTTTTGTCTGATGACATATCGTCCTCATCCTTACATCATGCCGCCCATTCCACCCATACTGCCCATCACACGCCGCGTTTGTTGCCCCATACCAACGTATGCAGCTGTGGAAGCACACGAACATCATTCAGGTCATCGGAGGCACTGACTTGGTCAATCAGCCACTCATAACGAGCAAGCAGCGAGGACGCCAGATCTGGCGTATCGGCGGAAGTCACATCCGGGTTCCCGGTTTGTAAAAATAAATCCGTGCCCGGATACCGCGCATGCACACGTCGGGCATAGTCTAGGTCTGTCTCATCGAAGATCACGATCTTCAGACTATGACTTCGTTCTACCGGGCCAGCGGCCAACCGTTCGATCAGATCATCCAGCACGGCCCAATCGGTGTCCATGCCGGAGCTTGGTGGCTTGGGCGAGACGGTGACTTCGTCAATGTCCGCCAGCCAAGGCTGCCAGCGGGAGCCCTGCGTCTCCACCGCGGTGCGGATGTCGTTCTCCCGCAGCAGGGCAACCAATCCGCCCAACGAAGCGAGCAGGGCGGGATTACCGCCGGAGATGGTCACATGGGAGAAACGTGTGCCGCCAACGCGGCGCAATTCTTCCCATACATCCTCCGGCGTAATCATTCGTATCTGGTCCTTGCCACTGCCGTCCCAGGTAAAGGCCGAGTCGCACCAGGAGCAGCGATAATCGCAGCCCGCGGTGCGAACAAACATCGTTTTTTGCCCGATGACCATGCCTTCGCCTTGAACCGTTGGACCAAAAATCTCCATCACCGGAATACGAGCCTCTTTGCGAGATCCCGTCTCATTCACCTGTTGTGTCACACTACTCATCGATCATCCACTCCCGTCTCGCTTCCGCGTAACTGGTGGGTGTCTCGAAGAGTCGGACAAACTCTGTCCGCCCACCATCGGTCAGCCCGGCATAGGGCTCCGTCTGGAGCGCATGTTCCATCTGTTCGAACAGCCAAACGACCATATTTTCAGCCGTTGTATTCATTAAAGGAAGTGTCTCGTTGAGGTACTGATGATCCAGATATCCCTCAATCTGAGTTTTCCATATATCTTTGATATGTCCAAAATCAACCGTCAGCCCGGTTTCACCCGGATAACCGCTGATACCAAAAATAACTTTATACGTATGACCGTGCAGGTTCTTGCACTTGCCTTCATAACAATGCAGGTGATGTGCTGCGTCAAAGGTGAATTCTTTGCTTACAAGCACACGTTTGCGGTGGTAGCGCAGCTGGGTGGGGAGAATATCTTCTCCGATCCGTTGCAGATGCTCTACAATACGGAAAGTTCCCGGTTCTCTCATCGTACATCCACTCCCGCCGATTCAGCAGCAGTACGTTGCTGTACATAACGATCCAATCCGGCTTTGCGCAGTTTGCAAGCGGGGCAATCTCCGCATCCATCGCCGATCACGCCGTTATAACAGGTCAGGGTACGCTCGCGTACATAATCAAAAGCACCGAGATCATCGGCCATCTTCCACGTTTGGGCTTTGTCCAGCCACATGAGCGGGGTATGAATGACAAATGGATAGTCCATCGACAGGTTAAGCGTCACATTCATCGATTTCACAAATGAATCCCGGCAATCCGGGTATCCGCTGAAATCCGTCTCACATACACCTGTAACCAGGTGACGTGCTCCTTTTTGCTTTGCCATAATGGCCGCAAAACTGAGGAACAGCAGATTCCGTCCATCTACAAATGTACTTGGCAGTTCGCCTTCTTCATGCGTAATCTCGACATCCGTGCGAGTGAGTGCATTGGGGGCAAGCTGATTTAATAGACTCATATCGAGTACCGTTTGCTGTACGCCCAGATCACGAGCGATCTCGGCTGCACATTCAATCTCCAGCTTGTGGCGTTGACCATAATCAAACGTAACAACCTCGACTTCGGCAAACTGTTGTTTGGCCCAGAACAGACACGTGGTACTATCCTGACCGCCGCTGAATACAACGACTGCTTTTTCTTCGTTCAACATAAAAAAACCTCTCTATCTTCTTGAGATCAAACCATGCACATAGGCATAGAGTGTCGGAAGAACAGAGAAGTTCATGAACTGGCATCCATCAAAAAACACACCTTCTCGATAACTGCTTCAAAACAAGCAGGCATGAGTAAGTGTCCTTAGTTTTTTACGTACATTCCGTTAAACAAAGTGTACGCAAGACTTATACTGACCATCACATGGTCAAGTCTTATAGAGGGAGTTCGCGAACCTCTCCCATGCCACAGGCATGGATTTTCTTCTTCAATTGTCAGAACCATTATAACATGAAACCGCGTGGTGACCACCCCACTGGAGCATAGTGGCAGCTAATCAGTCGGCTCCACCAACTAACAGCTTATTTGATCAATACATTGCCGAAAGGGATCACTTCTTTCAGAATTCGTTTGAACAGTCCCTCATCGTTGAGATCCTGTTCCAAGCGGTGATTCTCACGACCAGCCTGAAAGAGCACAGATCCATGTCCTGTCATCTTCCAATGATAATTCATATGCTGACTGGCAAGGTTGTTACCATATACGGTGAGTTCAAGATGTGCATTTTCAGGATAGGCAATAATGCTACCAGCATCCACATAGAGTGGCGCTGTTGGGTGAAGTTCCTGTTGGCAGACCTGACCTTGAGTGAGCAATCCGATTTTGCCTTTGCCGGAAAATTTCATTTTCACGGCATCACGGGTGATCAGCATGTTTTTGATTTTCTGAATTTTGGTATGCATGGTTACACCATCAGAGTAGAAGAACAGGTGTCGGAAGTCATAGAGCAGATCACTGTCCTCCGTGAGCTCCACTTCCTTCATCGTGAATCCGGGAGGCAGGGCAGCCACAAATTGGCAAGGTCCGGTGATTTCGGATTTAATCAGCTTTTTTTTGCGATATATGCCCGTGATATTCATGAATTTATCATTGCGACTCCCACTTGGACCGCGGAAGGCCACAATTTGCTGCGGATGCAAAATATGAAGGCGGTCATCTTTAATGAGTGAAAATGTGACGACTTGCCCAGCTCCGCCTGCTTCAGCATTGTTCAAGTGTATGTTCATGCAGTTGCTCCTGTTCTTTTATACTCGGCCGGAACGGCGACGCATTCCCCAGCGCATCACACGAATCAGAACAAAGTAACCCAATATGAGAGAAACGACAGTGATGATCGTCGTCTGAATTCGTTTGGTAGTAGCTGCTTTGGCATTCTGGTCGTCCTGTAATTTACTTACCATTTCAGTGAGTTTCTGGTTCTGAGCCAGCAGTTGTTCGTTCTGGGTCTTAAATGCTTCGACATTGGCTTGGGCTTGTCCCAACTGAGCAGACGTTTGATTTAATTGCTCCATCGTTTGCTTATAACTTTCCTGCAGAGCGTTCACTTCTCCGGGCAATTCGGAGACTCGCTCCCATCCGCTGTATATATCCGTAAAAATATTGGCGCTGGCTGCACTTACTGTCGAAGCGATCGAAACGGTAAATAGAATGCATGTGGTGAATAACACCCGAATGAAATAACCCTGAATGGATTTTGGCATCGTTAACACCTCTTTCTTCGGTTAGATAGATCAATCGCCGAATTCGTCGTCTATTGTTGAAATACGGCTCTTACATTATACGTCAAAACCGGGACGATGGGTTCAAGATGATATCGTTTTATTACCCGAAATATATAAAATTATTTAGGAACAGGGCTGTTTAGCTTACAAATCTGCGGGGTAATAGAACGATAGGCAAGCACACCGGACCGTTTTACAGATCTTTTACTTCAGTTCCGGGTGCATGCTATTCACAAATGCGCAATTTAATGAACGATACCAATATATCCGATTGAATATAAGATCGTGAACATGAAGGAGTAGAAACATATGTACACAACAGATCAGAACACATCAACCAAAACAATCATGATCACTGTGAATGGAGAGCCAGTAGGGCGTAAGCTGGTCATTGACAGTGTCACCTATGCACCGGTAAACGAAGCAGATGGTGTACAATATTTACACAAAATGGGAATTGATCATCCTACTGTTTAATTTGGGACTTGTCATAGATAAGTGATTGATAAGCTTGGCCTAGTGCCAGGCTTTTTCGTCGTTTATTGTCGTATTGAGACGGATTTAGGGATATAAAACTAATATATTGGAAAAATTTAATGAGAACATGTGTTCCGTGACAATATAGTGTCCATTCACCCTGATAACTTAGAAGATAATACATATAAATCGGGGGAGAGACTACCAGTGAACTCAGTCTTTGAAGTATCTTATTCGTGGAATAAAGAGGCCATACCGACAGGGGGAGCCGACCCCGTATATATGATGGTAGAGTGGCGTAACGGTGCCCCTGCCAAAAGACTTAGGAAAATAGCACCCAAAATTGTATCAAGAGATTTGGAACTTTTGCTCAAACCGGAATATGGAGTACAGCTAAAAGGCATTTATGGATGTCGTTCCAAGGAAACGGATATTGGCTGGTTATTGAGACTTGGGGATATGTACAAGGGAGAAAGTAAACAAATTTTGCTTGAATTCGTCATGGGACCCCGTGTATCAGGAAAAGCTGCCGTATGTTCAGCCTACTGGAGCACAAGGAAGTTGAAGCAAAGTCAACGTGTATTGTTACGAAGAGAACAGTTGTATATTCAGTACACCAGTCATCTGGGCATGTTGCGACAGCCGGAAGATCCCAAGGTGGAGAAGACGATCAAATTAAGTGAAACCGTGCCCCTGATCAAACAAGCCCTGCGCGCTTACGAAAGAGGCCGGGTTCAAGAGGGAAGTAATATGTTACGTCGTCATGCTGATGCATTGTTAATTGAAGCTGCGCGGAAGCAAGATCTGGACTATTACGCGGAAGCCGAGATCGTTGAAAAGTTGCGTTATCACTATGAGATAACGTTTACAACAGGATATCATGATCGTGAAAAAAAGATATTAGGGGAATAGGGTTGATTTCAGATGGTAACGGTATAGAGAGAGTCTACATATTTGAAGGTGAAGTTTAGGAGAAGGTCGAATGTATGTATCAATATCATATTAAACAATGGATGGAGTTGTATCAAATTTATTGAAACAACATCGTGGAGGGTCCGGCAAAATGACAGACCGACTAATCCGATTAATGCGCATTATAACGCTGGTGCAGGCCAAGCCGGGCATACTGGCACGTGAGCTCGCCCAGCGATGCGAGACGACGGAAAGGACGATATACCGCGACATGGAGGCCCTCAGTGCAATGCATATCCCGATCGCCAATATGGGACACGGACAAGGGTACATGTTTATCAGCCAGTTTGCCATGTATCCGCTAAATTGGTCTGATGAAGAAGCCCAAGCTTTCATGCATCTTGCTGAAGTTATGGAAAATATTCGTCCTTTGCTGAAACCTGCTTTTGAGAGCGCTTATGAGAAAGTGGTTGCTGCGAGTCAGAAAAACAAAACAGAACGAGTGGAATGGTCGGAGCAAATTAGTGGATTGTTCAAAGCGGGATTGCCCGCATGGCAAAATGAAAACAACGATTCGCAGAATCAATCCCTGATTACCCTGCTTCAGGCTGGCATTTCACAGAACACCATTGAAGGGGAGTATCTGTCTCAAGGTAAAAAAGGGATCGTACGTATAGATCCTTACTGTCTTATCCCTCGTGAATACAGATTTGAGCTGTTAGGGTATTGTCACCTGTCGGAGAAACTTCGAATATTTCAGGTGAGCCGGCTGCAAAGGATACGGATATTGCCACGCACGTTTCGCAAAGAGGATTATCTGATGCAATCGCACTTCCGCATTCCTTGGGCATACGAGGGAAGTACGGAGTGGACTGCGTTCAGAATTCGATTTGCCCCCCATGCTGTGGCGCGTGTGATGCAGGAGCAATTTTTTATACGACCCATCCTAACTATTGAACCGGAAGGTAGCCTGTTATTTGAAGCCATATTAAGTGATGTTGACGAATTTCTTGTATGGATATCTAAATATGGACCTGATGCGGAAATTCTCGAACCGGAGATCTGCCGCATCAAGATGAAAGAACGCCTAAAATATTGGCAACAAATGTACAATAAAAGTTGAGATTAGAATACCACCTAATCCTAAGGCAAAACACGATTAAGTACTGTGCTGTGGACGGTTACTCTTTGGTTTTGAAAAGGCTTGCCAGATTGCCAAAAGGTGATTCTTTCTCTTCATCTTCTGTGGAGCTGGAATAGACAACCTTGGATGTAATGCCTTCATCATCGGCTGCACAGTTGCTTTCCAGCGTGAAACGGTCAAATTGATGCATAAACACCTTGGCTGTATTAATGGCATCATCCAAGGCACGATGCTGGGTACCATCAAATTCAATTCCGCAGATTTCAAGAGCCTGAGCGAGTCCGAGTTGACGGAACTTTCCCTCTTTACGAACGGTGCGGGACCATTGTTGCTGGAGATCGTTATGATTGGTGATCCAGGCCACATCAAGTTGATGGGTGCGACAATGAGAGATCAGTTTGCTGCGGTCATCGGGTCCCCAGGAACACATGTAATAGGGATTACTTCCCATCCAAGCAATGAATTGGTTTAATGCTGCCGGGAAAAGGGGGGCTGCATCAATATCTTTCTGGGTGATACCTGTAAACTGAATCGTGTCAGTGGACAGAACAGACTTATTGGAAGGACGAACATACGTATGGAACGTATCCGTTACGACCAATCCATCTGCACTTTCCGTAACTTTAACGGCACCGATATCAATAATTTCAGAAGAATAGCGAGTATTGCGGCTTACCGTGAATTCAAGATCATATATGATATATGGCATAGGACAAGCTCCTTTATCGATTAATACCTGTGATAGATTTCTATTTCTCTATATTACAGGGAACGTGCTGCCATGTCAGCCATCGCCAGAGAATTCATTGTAGTCAGGATGAACGGACAGTCTGAGTGTTTAATGATCTTTCTAATGCATTTCCGGTTTTGGTAAGTCTTTACTTCGCCAAAAGTGGTCGTTATAATGAGGAAAGTTAGGGACTTTCCTATGTTTTGTTTGTATTTATGGCAACATAAAAGTAGAATTTTACGTCTTATTATCAGAACTTCCTAACACCGTTTGAAGTGTTGGGGAGTTTTTTATTATTTATAGCATACTCATGTAGGAAAACTACTTCACGAGTTAGTATTATTGAATTTCAAGTACATATGGAGGTTTGTTTCTTTGATTAGTAGAAAATTGAAAATAACAGCAATTATAGCTAGTGTGTTTATTGTTTTAATGAGCGCTGCATATGGTGCATTCTATATTTGGAACAAGAATTATAAATTTAATAATAATTATGTATGGCAGCCTTTGGAGGACGTGCAATCTACACTAAACCTGAAAGATTCCTATAACGTTATTGTAGCTGGAACGGATCCGGAAGGTATTACTGCTGCCTTATCGGCTGCTCGTAATGGGATGCGTGTATTGCTGGTGGAAGCAAGAGATCGCAACATGTTGGGAGGATTGTTGACAGAGGGAGGCCTTAATACGCTGGATCTAAATTATTCCCCTGAACAACCGCAGTTATTGAGTAGTTTGCGGCAGCCTGACTTTTTGAACAAAGGCATTTTCCAGGAATGGTTTGACCAGATCGAGGGTAGTTCATTTGATACCAATACAGCGGCTAACATTTTCTATCGGATGGTTCGTTCTGAACCTAATATTGACCTGTTGATGAATGCTAAGGAATTAGTTCCCCTTACTGAACAATCTAAGGGAGATCACACGACAATAACGGGTATGAGCATAACTAAAGAAGATGGAACAACTGTTCAGATCTCAACCCGCTCCATCATTGATGCAACGCAAGATGCGGATATTGCAGCAGCTGCAGGAGTTCCATACTCCATAGGTAGACAAGATATTGGAGATGGTAAATCCAAAATGGTCTCTACGCTTGTATTCAAGTTAAGCGGTGTTACTGATGAGGTATGGCAAAAGTTTAGGGAAAGAGAGGGAACCGGGGTTGATAAGATGAGTGCTTGGGGGTACGGTGATGCTAGAAAATATGAATCCTCCAATCCACAACATATTAAGATTCGCAGTCTGAATATCGGAAGACAAAATGATGATACAATCTTGATTAATACAATGCAAATCTTTGGGGTAGATCCGTTAGATCCGATATCTGTGAAAAAAGGTCTGGAAATCGGGCGTAAAGAAGCCCCACTAATTGTTGATTTTCTGAAGAAAAATTATGATGAATTTGCAGGACTACAATATGCTGGAACAGCGAACGAACTTTACGTGAGGGAATCACGTCATATCTATGGCGAGTACCGATTAACATTAGCTGATGTCATGGAAAATCGTGATCATTGGGATGCCATTGGATACGGCTCATACGATATTGATATTCAGAGCACGAGTGTTGGAAATCCGGGCACGATTATGTTGAGTCCGATTCAATATGGTGTACCTTTTCGCTCGCTTGTACCGCTAAAGGTTGATGGTTTGCTCGTCGTTGGACGTGCAGCAAGTTTTGATACAATCCCACACGGTAGTGCAAGAGTTGTCCCAATGGGAATGGCAGAGGGAGAAGCAGCAGGAGCGGCGGTCAAGCTGGCATATATCCATAAGGAGTCCTTCCGCGAACTCTCAACTTCCGAAGAGCGAGCATCTGAACTACGTAAGATGCTGGAGAATCAGGGGATGGATCTGAAAGTACATCGTTTCGAGCAGCCTGATTATATGGAGCATAAGGATTACAAGGGATTGCTGGCTGCAGCGAGTATGTATATGACTTCAGGCAATTATAATAACGATGGTTGGGAACTGGATAAAGGAATGAATCCAGAACGATTTTTAAGTAAATTGAAAAGAATGCAAGCGATGTTTCCAGAAGCCTACACAAGCAGTGCCGACCAAGCTCTAGCAAATATGGAGAATGCCGTAACCCTACCTTTAACGTTGGATCAGGCTGCGTATATGTTATCTCTTGCAATGGGATCTTCAGAAACGGAAACTTCACCTGGACAGGCACTTGCTCAATTACAAATGCAAAACTTTATAAGTGCCGACACGCTTGCTGGCATTGCTGACAAGAACAATCTTACAAATGGGGATGCGTTTATGCTCATTCGTGATGTAGTAGAGTATTATTCTGGAGTTGTATTCGACTAATTGGTTGACAATTACTTGTAAATGAACTAATGTGGTCAAAAATGATAACAGCGTTATAACGAGGACATGATTGTGCAAGCCAGCTTCAACAGAGAGGGAACAGTGTGGTGCAAGGTTCCTGTAGCTGCTTCATAAATTCCTACCTCGCGAGCTGCGGAAGAGAATGCCCATACAGGGTTGCAACCTCCGCCGGCAGGGCCCGTTATGCCCCGTAGGACTGCATGTTACAGATCGCATAGGTTGCGAAGGGATTAATTTGCAGTTAAATAAGGGTGGTACCACGACACATTCGTCCCTTGACGGATGTGTCTTTTTGCTGTTTATGCGCCGTATTTAATAACAAAAAGGAAGATTAGGAGTGTGTTATGATGCGTCAAAGTGAAATGCTTGTCCCAACATTACGTGAAGCGCCAGCGGAGGCAGATGCAGCAGGACATCGCTGGTTACTGCGTTCCGGTATGATTCGCCAACTTGCTGCGGGAATTTACAGTTACCTGCCCCTTGGACGGCGTATATTGTTAAATGTTGAACGGATCGTTCGTGAAGAGATGGATCGTGCGGGATGTCAGGAAGTGTTACTGCCGATTATGCAGCCTGCGGAGTTGTGGGAAGAATCCGGAAGGTACACACAGTACGGTCCTGAATTAATGCGTCTGAAGGATCGTCATGCACGGGAATTTGCTCTTGGACCAACACATGAGGAAGTCGTAACCGCTCTAGCGCGGGACGAGGTGAGTTCGTATCGCAAGCTGCCATTCACCCTGTACCAGATCGGAACCAAGTTCCGGGATGAGCGCCGTCCTCGATTTGGATTGCTGCGTGGACGTGAGTTCATCATGAAGGATGCGTACTCTTTTGCTTCGGACTGGGAAGAGCTTGATCGGACTTATCAGGCGATGAACACAGCGTACAGTCGCATTCTGGAGCGTTGTGGTTTGGAATATATCCGTGTTGAGGCTGACGCAGGAACGATTGGCGGTCAAGGGGAAACGCACGAGTTCATGGCTCTTGCTGATGTGGGTGAGGACACAATTGTAACCTGCAAACATTGTGGATATGCTGCGAATCTGGAGAAAGCGGATTATCAGACTTCTGGAGATATTGAGAAAAAAGAAGGAAGCTTGGAAGTTCCAGCTGATTCTGCGAGTGCAGACTCCGCGCTTCAAACGGATGAGCATCTAGGAGCGGAAAGTGTAGTACGCATCTCGACACCTGGCGTTCGTACGATCGCAGAGTTAAGCGCCTTTGTAGGCAAAAGTGCTGAACATATGATCAAAACGTTGCTTTATGTGGCGGATGGTCAGCTCGTCGCTGCGCTTGTGCGTGGGGATCATGAATTGAATGACATCGCATTAAAGCAGGTGTTGGGGGTAGAGGAACTGATCCTTGCAGACGATGCAGCCATTGCCGCACATCCAAATCTGAAGGTAGGATTCCTGGGTCCGATTGGACTAAATCTGCCGATGGTAGTGGACGCTGACGTGGCAGTGATGAAGAGTGCAATTACAGGAGCCAATGAAGTGGATGAGCATGTTTCCGGCGTACGCCCAGGCATTGATTTTGCATTGGAGCGAGTAGAACGAATCCGCTTTGCTGCGGAAGGGGATGCTTGTCCAACATGTGGATCACCACTTGTGTTTACCAAAGGCATCGAGGTTGGCCATATTTTCAAATTGGGGACGAAATATAGTGATGCTATGGGCGCTTCATTCCTGGATCGTAATGGTCGCCAGTGTGCGCCAGTCATGGGATGTTACGGCATTGGCGTATCCCGCCTGATGGCCGCTATAGCTGAGCAGTATGCAGGAGATGAGGGCATTCGTTGGCCGGTCGCTGTTGCGCCTTATGATGTGCATCTGATTACAGTAAGTTGGAAGGATGAGCAGCAACGCCAGCTTACCCTTGAACTGGAGCAACAATTGATCGATGGCGGTTACACGGTACTGGTCGATGATCGGGATGAACGTCCGGGTGTGAAATTCAAGGATGCTGAGCTGATCGGATTGCCTGTGCAGATCGTCATTGGCCGAGGAGCAGCAGAAGGACAGGTCGAACTGGGATCACACGCACTTGCAGCAACAGGTGAATCGAAACGAATCGGGTTGACTGCACAGGAAGCTGTGCTTTATGTGAAGGAACAGCTCACTTCCTAAATAAGTTGAACTAATCATTTACACAGAGACGGAGAGGACAGAAAAAACCTGAAAAAGCGAAGCGTTCGCCTTTATCACCGGATTTTTCCCTTGAGAAAAGGGAATCAAAAAAATCTGGGGATAACAGCGATTGGAAGGTTATTCTGTCATCGGAGTGTACGTGTGAACATATCTTTAGTTCAACTTATATAGATCAAGGGGATTCGCTAATTATATGAGTTCATATAATAGTACCGAATATAATGCGGTAGCTGATTTTGATTGCTGAAATTCCAATGTGAGCATGAAAAAGAGGGCTATAGGCATGCATTTTGGTAGGATTTTATGAGTGATATCATACGAAATAACTATATTTGGACATATGTATTTAGTATACACATAATTTTATAATTAAGGGTTTGAAGATGGTCATACTCAGGCGGATTTATGTGCATGTATGCAATGTTGAGAAGACAGAGATGTCGAAATTAAATGTACAATAACCGCATGAACACGGTAATTCCGGAGAGCTTTTATATAGTTCGGTGTGGAAGGCACATGATGAAGTTAGTCCGTAAAGGCCTGGCTGGGATTTATTTTTGCCTCAGATGATTGTCAGGATCAGCAGGATATGTCCACAGGAAATGTTCAAGTATCTGATGTGAATTGATGTTTAAGAACTGAGATACAAAAGGGTGTCCCCTTAACCAGTAATCTGGCTTGGGGGACACCCTTTTGGTTATGACAAGAACAGATTCGTTATTCTGATGCACTATAAGCGATCATGCCTATATGCACTTTGCTTTGCTGAGCTTAAGAAGCTGCAGGCAATTTCAATTGTTGACCTGGATAAATCCAGTGGGGATTTTTGATATTGTTCAGCTTTTGCAATGCCTGCCAAGTTGTGCCGTATTGTTTGGAGATGGAGTACAGGGAATCTCCGGATTTCACAACGTGAAGTTTAGCTGGAGCTGGTTTGCTTGGTGTTGGTTTAGATGGTTTTTCCGGTTTTGGTGTTTCTGGTTTTGGCTTGGTTGGAGCTGGTGTTTCTGTTGCCGGAGTTTCCGGCTCTACTGCAGGTTTTACCGCTTCACTGATCCGACCATCTGTTTTGATGTCTACAGCGCCAAGCTTTTGCATGTAGTTAATCAACGCTTCATCCAACGCGCCGTACATACCTGTTGTAGCATATTTGGCAAACATGGTGTATTCGTCACCACCAACAGCTGTGAAATCATTGGTTGCCAGTGTATATGTTGCTTCCGGATCAAGGGCTTTATCGCCCACGGTTACGGAATGTACACGGCTACCTTCAGCAGCGGAAGTGTCTATTTTGAACTTGATACCAGATACTTGCGGGAATCCACCGCTTGGTTCCGGATAGGAAGCTACACCGACTTCAAGGGCTGCCAGAATATCGGACCCTTTCACTTCAAGAGTTACCACTTGATTACCAAAAGGAAGCACTGTGATGATATCACCTTTGGTTACGATCCCTTTTTCGATGGAAGCACGGATACCACCACCGTTAGTCAGTGCAATATCGGCTTTGCTGACATCACGAATGGCATCTGCAAGCAAGTCACCCAGGTTAGTTTCTCCTGCACGTACCTGTTCACGTTTACCATCCAGCAGAATAGCTGTATTGGCTACTTCTTCTTTCAAGATAGGTTCTTGTTCTTTTTGAATGGAGTTTACGAGAGTCGCGACTTTCTCATTTGGTTTGATGTCTTTTGCTTCAGTTTCATCAATTAATGTTGCTTGTTTCTTCGTTACTTTACCACCATCTACCCACAGATCGATGACACCTACGTAGTTAGTGTATTCTCCTGCACTTGCAATCAATGTTCCGTTATCGGATACAAGGCCATCTTGCAGTACAGTGTGGCTGTGACCATCGATGAATACATCGATGCCAGGAACTTCTTTAACAACTTTAAAGCTAGTATCCGTGCTGGATGCATCTTGTCCAAGGTGTCCCAATACCACAACAACATCTACTTTGCTGCGGATTTCGTTTACCAGAACTTTGGCTTCCGCAGATGGATCTGTAATATCAAGACCTTCTACGTTTTTAGGATTCGTTTTATACAACGTTTCCGGTGTAGTCAAAGCGATGATACCAATCTTCACGCCATCCACCTCTTTAATGAGGTAAGGATCGAAGAGACGTGTTCCGTCTTTTTTCTTCACGTTGGCACTCAGCATGGGGAAGTTCATCATGTCTGCCAGTTCGATCAGGCGATCCGAACCATAGTTGAATTCGTGGTTACCCGGTACGATGGCCTGGTATCCCATTTCATTCATGACCTTCACGATGCTCTCACCATTCACAAGAGTGGCAAATGTTGTACCATGTACAGCATCTCCAGCATCTAGCAAGAGTGTGTTCGGGTTTTCGCTACGATATTTGTCAGCGATTCCAGCTACTTTGGCAAAACCCATAGCAGGTGAAGATTCAACTGCACGGGCATGCGTATCATTCGTATGTAGAATGGTAATGTGTTTACCTGTGCCCGGAGTGGTATCCGTTGCAGCTGCGGCAATACCTACACTGCCAAACAGCAAACAGACCGTTAGCAGAAGTGAAACGTAATTCTTCCAGATTTTCATATGAATCCGAAACCTCCCATAATAATAATCTACTTGAGCGTTTACACAGCTCAAATAGTATTTTAACAGACTATTATTAGGAAATCTCGCGAATTACGTAAAAATAAGTAACCTGAAAGTGACATGTAAATCGGCTGTTGGAAAATATAATCTTCGGAAAGAACGTATGTTCTTAAAGAGTGTAAAAAAAATGCTGCGCTTCACGCGGCAGTCCGGTACGCAAACAAAATTTCTCCAAAGATTCATCCGGTTCAGGCATCACTCCGGAGGTCAGCAATTGAATGGCAAAACGGTTAGCCTGTCTTTCCAGCTTGCCTGGAGCAAAATAGGAATGTTCCTCCAGAAAGAATCGATTAATCCCTTTATGAAGTCGGTCGTGTCCAAGCTCATGTGCGCACACGAACCGTTGCCATTCCGGCGGCAAATCATTGTGTATGACGATAAACCTGCGCCGGAGCTTGCGAAAGTACAGTCCCTTGGTGGACTTCCCCAAATTGGTGAAACGAATCTGTATTCCAACCGCGCGGGCAATGCTGAACGGGCAGTTGGTCCGGTGTTTTCGAATCAGCTTTGTTACGATGTCATCCATATGATCTCACCTGCTGCCTCATTAAATTCAGTGGGTCATGCCTCATGGGCGATTGTCCGATTCGTCTGTCTTTTTGCGTTTGTTCATCTGTTTGGCTTCCCAGAACAGACCTGTCAGTACATCCTTGATTCGTTTCTTGTCCTCTTCATCGAGTGGAATGCCGTCAAACATCAGATCATCATCGTCCTCCAGCATCTTTTTGAAATCACGACGGTCTTTGTATGTAGCCCATTCCGGTACGTCCTGAAGTTCAGCAGCACTCCCTGGTTCAATATAACCAGCCTGCTTCATCATCTCTGTATAGGGCACCGAGAGTGCATCTGAAATCTTGCGGATCGTCGCTGGTTTTGGCACACCCCGGACCCCATTCTCAATACGTGAAATTTGTGAATTGCTTATTCCGGCTGCTTCGGCGAGCTGATTGATGCTGTATCCCTGTTGCTCGCGCAGTTGTTTCATATAAGGACCAAAAGCGTGCTCCACAATTATGCCAACTCCTTCGATTCGTACAAGTGCTTGAATTATAAATTAAGAGAGCTCGTGCTGCACAGATCACTCCGATGACAGAACAACCTTCCGATCGCTGTTATCCCCGAATTTCCTGAATGTATATCTTCATAGGTGGAATTTCGGTGATAAAGGCGAACGCTTCGCTTCTTCAGGTTCTTTCTGTCCTCTCCGTTAACGTGCATATCTAATCCTAATCTTAACTTATAAAAGTCAAATGACTTATACGGAAGTTCATTAATTAAACAGTACTATAACGTATATATACCATTAGGTAAAGAGATATGAAACAATTATGCCAAAAGGCATAGGAAATGAGAGCGAAGGTTTTATTTTATCGTCAAAACGAACCAAAATGAAGGTTTACTCCGATCTCCAGAAAGTGGTATCCTCAAATAGAAATACGAACACTATACGAACAAAATGTAACAGTGACACAGGTTGAATGTTAGAAATGACTCTTTGAAGAAGGTAATTCCCCGGATTATACCGATTTGGAGTAATTCCAAAAGGCAACAGCGGGAAATTGAAGACATGTCGTTATTTATTTAGGAAACTGGACAACTCTATGAATAAGAGCGTTTTTCCATCGTGCAAAGAATGATGGCAAAACAACATGACGTGAACGATAGAGTGAGAGATATGAATGGAATAAAAAATATTAAAGGAGGAAGATAAATATGGAATTGATGCTGCCCGAATTGGACCGACGCAAAACGCAAACAGCTGTTGAAGCTGCGCTGGAAAAATACCGAATCTATAAAACCATTGCATTTGAAGAACGAGAGGTTATGGTGACGGCAAGTTACGCCGAGCGTTTCCACGGTGCAACCAATGTGACGGGGGATTCCACGGCGAGAACGGCAATCTACAATGTGGACGTGCAGCGCGCGCGTCAGGCATATTGCGATACGATTGATTTTGTTGTTTCCCGGCTGAGTGAAAAGGAACGTGTACTCGTCTGTGAACGATATCTGAAAGACGATGATGTGTTTGACTATAAAGTGTATAACCATGTGTTTGATCCACCTGTCAGCAAGGATACGTATACGAAGATTCGTACACGTGCTTTCTACAAAATGGCGCTGGCTCTGTCAGATCGAGGTCTGATTAATATGGAGCCTTTGTCTGTGTCCCGCAAAGAGCGACAGAAGCTGGGCTGAGTGAGCGATTGAAGAAGTTGATCCTTTAATATCCAGGGTGGATTGGTTACAATAGTTGAACAAACCACAGTTGGCATCAGCCAAAGGAGAGAAGTCTGCCATGTCGGAAGAAGTCGGAATGCAGGAAATGATCACGTTGAAGACAATCGCGGAAACGCTCAATACGTCCAATGATCTGAACTTAATGCTGGATACCGTTGTCGGCAAATTACTGGAGTTGACCGGATTAACGGCAGGTTGGATGTTTCTGATTAATGAACGTGGAGAATACACCTGTGTTTCGGATTACAATCTGCCCCCGGCATTACTGCGTGAAGATAAAGAGCCCATGCGAACGGGTACCTGCTGGTGTGTGAACCGCTTTAAGGATGGTCAACTCAATCATGCGGTCAACATCATTAACTGTAAACGGCTGGAGAATGCCCTAGAATTCCAATGGGGAGATACCCATAATATTACCCACCATGCAACCGTCCCGTTAAGGTCAGGTGAGAAGATGCTCGGCCTGCTCAACGTGGCTGCGCCAGCCAAGGAACATTTCAGTGACAGTGAACTGGCGCTGTTACAGGGCGTGGCGTACCAGATTGGTAGTGCGGTAGAGCGGATGAGATTGTATCGTGCGGAGCAGCGACGAGCTGATCTGTATGCCAAGTTGGGGGAGTTCAGCACGGCTTTGGGTCTTGCAGTGAACGAATGCAGCAATTCGGATGCTTTTTCTTTAAAAGTTGTACAGCTGCTTGGGCAGCATTATGATTGGCCTTTTGCTACAACTATTCAGCAGAAAAACGGAATGTTCGTTGTGCAGGCAGCCTATGCAAATGATACGGTTCGAACGTTATCAAGTACTCCGTTATCTTCAGAAGTGACGAGCCACATTAACCATATAATAAATTGTCATCGTGTAACATCTCTGTCTGCAATAGAGATCGCTGAGATATTTACCCTGTGCGAGCCTGACCAGACTATGAATTCCATTGCCTCGGGAATTGCTGCCCCCCTTCCGTACCATACGCCAGGGGAAACAGGAATTCTGGTGATCGGAATAGGAACATCAGGTCCTGCGCAGGCGGACCGTGAGGTGCTGGAGGCATTGGCCGAACATATTGCGGCCTCATGGGAGAGTCTGAAGCTGGCGGAGAATCGCCGCGAACTTGCACGAATGGAAGAGAGAAACCGGTTGGCTCGCGATCTGCATGATTCGGTTAATCAGATTTTATTTTCACTATCGTTAACGGCTAAAGGCGCGGAAAGTATGTTATCCGGCTCCGAGCAGTTGCACCCGGCAGCGGAAGCGATGAAGGATATTCGGGCTTTGTCTCAGGAGGCTCTCAAGGAAATGCGCGCATTGATTATGCAGCTCCGCCCCGCGGGACTGGAAGCAGGGCTGCTCCATGCGCTACAGGAATACGGCACCAGCCAGGGGCTTCAAGTGGTGATGAATCGGACGGGAATGAGGTCTTTACCGCGTAATATAGAAGAAGCATTGTGGAGAATCGGACAGGAAGCGCTGAATAATGTACGGAAACACGCGGATGTTCCTTCTGCTGAGGTCACCCTCAAGTTAAGTGATCATGAAGTGGTATTCACCGTCACAGATCAGGGAAAAGGTGGTGCGAACAGGCCAAAAGCGTCGTCTGGAAGCTCCCTTGGCCTGTCCATTATGAAGGAACGGGCTCAATCGCTCGGGGGCAGTTTAGAAATAGTGAGTTCTTCCCGCAAGGGGACAACAGTAACGGCAGTCATTCCACTTCCGTTCGAATCTGTATAAAGTCAGGGGGAAGAAGAGATGCCGATTACGATTTTGCTCGCAGATGATCATGCGATGGTGAGACGGGGGTTGCACGTTTTTTTGACCACACAGCAAGACATGGAGGTTGTTGGTGAAGCATCGAACGGGCAGGAAGCACTGGCGCAGGCGGAAGCGTTAAAACCTGACGTGGTATTAATGGATCTGCATATGCCGGTCATGGACGGAATTGAAACAGCAAGACGATTGCGTGCATTAATGCCAGAAACGCGAATTATTGTGCTCACATCGTTTTCGGATCAGGATCATGTCGTTCCTGCTGTGCGTGCAGGGGTGAAAGGATATCTACTCAAGGATATTGAACCGGAGGATCTGGCTGTGGCCATTCGCAATGTGCATGCAGGTCAGGTAGAATTGCATCCCGCCGCAGCAGGTCAATTGATGCATGTGATGGCTTCATCCGATTGGTCTATAAATGAACAGCAACCACAGCATGTAGCGACAGATCAGACAGCAGACAGTCAACATCAGGAGCCAAAGCAGGTTGGAAAATCAAACGAAGCATCCCTAGGTGGTCTGGATATGCTCACTCGCCGTGAACAAGAGGTTTTGGGGCTGATTGCTCAAGGATTGAGCAACAAGGAAATTGCAGTCCAATTGGTCATCACCGAAAAAACGGTCAAAACCCATGTCAGTCATCTGCTCGACAAACTGGGGCTGGCGGATCGGACACAAGCGGCTCTTCATGCCGTAAGAAATGGCTGGGTCGTCTGACCAATTCCGACATATGTTCATACTTAAGTCGTATAAACTCAACCTAAAGGTTGAGTTTTTTGGTATTTCAAGTTAAGTCTATCTGCTGACGATTTGGATGCAAAAGAAAGGTAAGATAAGAGTAGAAATAACAGATCGGTTGAAACATGAAAGTTTGAATTATTAAAAAACCAAGGAGAGTGACATGAATGAATATTGTTATTTTGGCAGGAAGCAATCGGAACAATGCAACCAGTACACGTCTGGGAGAGTATGCTGTGGAGATTATTCGAGGTCAGGGACATCAGGCCAGCCTGTTTGATCTGTATCAGACGCCACTCCCATTCTACGCACCAGATGAAAAACAAGCGGATCATGAACATCTGGCAGACCTGAACACACGCATGCTCGCGGCTGATGCGATCATCCTGTCTACACCAGAGTATCACGGCAGTATTAGCGGTGTGCTCAAAAATGCACTGGATCACCTGAGTCAGGCTCATTTCAGCGGCAAGACCGTCCTGTCCATCAGCTCCTCTGGCGGAGCGGTGGGGGTAAGTTCGCTTTTACAACTGCAAGCGATTGTTCGCAATCTGCATGGCATCAATGCCCAGGAGTGGATATCCATTGGGGGTGCGCAGCGCAGACGATTCGAAGCGACATTTGACGGATACGAGGAGTACGAAGGGAGTCAAGATATAGAGGACCGGGTGCAGCGGGTCATTGGATCGTTTTTAAATCTGGCCCAGACGTTAACGAATGCGCGGAATTCTACCATGAGTTGAGAACCAAGGAAGATGAAAAATCGGAAAAGGAAAAGAGGTTGAGCATTATGATTAAAGGCATATTTGAAACACATTTGAACGTGACGGATCTGGAGAGATCCCATCATTTCTATGAAACGGTCCTGGATTTACCTCATGCCTACGGGCAGAAAGAACGTGGGAACTCCTTCTACTGGATTGGTGGAAAAGGCAATGCCATGCTGGGATTGTGGCAAAAGGAACCCTCCGAGGTGCAGCGTCAGCACTTTGCTTTTCATGTATCTCTGGAGGATATGAAACATGCGGTGGCTCACTTGGAGAACAAAGGAATCAAGACACAGAACTTCCTGAATGATGATATCGGTGAACTGTACGTCTTCGGCTGGATGCCTGCGGTATCAGTATATTTTAACGATCCGGATGGTCATTTGCTTGAATTCATCGCCATGCTCCCGGATGAAGCGAAGCCTGAACTTGGCATGGTGCCGTGGAGTCAGTGGGAGGAGATGCAGGAGAAGACCGTATGATGATTGAAGAATTACAGTTATATACAACACGGTTGGAGGACCTCAAGCATTTTTATCGTGATACGTTGGGAATGGAGGTGTCCAATGCGACAGATCAGGCCTTCAACCTGCAGGTTGGAAGTACAAAGATGATTTTTAAACCGTGTGAAACAGATCATGAGCCCTTTTATCATGTTGCCTGGTCGATTCCGACGAATCGGTTCAAGGAAGCGAAGCAGTGGGCTGCATCACGTGTTGTTTTAAGCAGAGAAGGAGATCGGGATGAGACGTACTCTACTAACTGGAACTCACATTCTCTCTATTTCGAAGATCCAGCAGGCAATATTATTGAGCTGATTGCTCATCATCGTATGCAGAACGAGAGTGACCATGACTTCTCGACTCAAGATATATTACAGGTGTGTGAGGTTGGCCTGGTGACGGAGGATGTTTTGTCTACGGTGAATGAGCTTCAGCGGATTGGACTCACGCGCTGGGGTGAGGTTAGTGATACCTTTGCTCCTGTAGGAGATGTACATGGTTTATTTATTGTGGTGAAGAAGGATCGGACATGGTTTTTCTCTACGCAGAAAGCAGAGATCTATCCGTTGGAAGTATCCATCCGTGGCGTGGGCAAGCTTCGAATTGGCTAAACTTTGCATTCCGGGGCAAAACGGGCATATGTGGAGCAGTTCCATCATGTTATAGAAGTAAACGCTTTATTTATTAATTAGGATATATAAGTTGAACTAAATTTACACGATAACGGAGAGGACAGATCTTAGTTCAACTTATATAGTTTTTCTGATGGGTTTACATATGATGAAGGGTGGTGGCAAGCTTGGATCGACGTTTGTTGGAAGATGGACTAGCGATTATCGTTTCCAGTCGGGAACGTACAGGAGATCTGTGGCACGCCCATTATGGGGCGGGTGCGATTGCGGCATATTTTTGGTTACGGGAAAATCGTCTCACTGCCCTTGCCGCCGGCAGTGTTACGGCCGAAGCAAAAGCCATGCTTCGCCAGCATGGAATCAGCCCTGGTCAGACCTCTCCGATTGGTGAAATGATGCCCAGGGAAGATGCCGAAGCGCGTATTACGGACGCATTGTATCGAACGATTGGAGAGCTGCACTGGGTTGGACACCAGGCCATCTACGGGGCAATCAGTCTGAAGGCCATTCGCGAACTGGATGGATGGGGTACTGCCGAGGATATTGGTCGGCTGGTTGAACTGATCGATTCATTCGATCGAACTATCCCAGGAAGATCCTGGATGAATACGACCGTCAAAGAAATTCGCAGTCTCAAACCGGAAAAGAGCGATGGTTTCCCTGAGATCGAAGATCCAACACAGTTGTCACGCCTGATTCTGGATGAGCTTGGTGCGTTCCAGACCATATATCACGCGGAAGCACATCATGATCTAATTGGTCATATGCTCACCTACGGACATGCGCTTAACATATTATATGAATTGGGTTATCCGGCATTATTCCACAAAGGCATTCCGCCTTTCCTTACCATGGTGAAGGCACTACGCTTAAGCCGAGATGTGAATATTGAACAGGAGATGCCGACATTGCAATCACCCGTAGACCTGCTGCCACTGGAGCGGGCTGAACGATCAGTGGCGCTCCCTCATGAACTGGAATATTGGCTCACCGATAGACGCTCTCGTGACTGGTACGGAGGCCATGTATTCAAATTTCCGTTCAGTTTCTATCATCATGCCAAGAACGGGGAGCCCGTACCGGAAACATGGGAGAATTTTCGTTATATCATCGCGTGAGATAAAACATACATTTCAGAAGGGGTGTCCGACATGACGGACACCCCTTCTAGGCATTATTCTGGTCTACCGAATTGTAGGGTAGGCATCCTGTACCTTTTTAACGGGGCCAAATTTCAAGGATAAAAAGGATCAGCATGACTCTGGACACCAGCATGTATGGTGATTTTCGTACGGGCTGACGCGCTGCCCATATTCCCCAGGAACTCATAAGTGCAATACTCCCCCAGAACATCCATAAGGAGATGCCTTCTGGCGTAAATAAAAAGGACAGTTTGGGCAGTCCCCTGTTGCCAGCCCCAAGAAGAACAGTGGTCATATAGACGAGGATAAGGAAAAACAACTCGAAGAGCAGGGTTTGCAGCCAGAAATAATAGATGTTGAACACTCGTAGCATGATGACTGTGATCAGGATAAACAGGATACCAACGGATAAGAATGTTGCCGCGGTCCATCCAATGAGAGATGTTGTTACAACATCTGTTTCCTGATATAAGATGTACATCGCCAACGCATACATAGCGGGACCCGCCATATAACTGGTGACAGCAATCCAAAGATAGAAGAAATATCTCTTTTTCATGGTCATATCCATCCTTTATTGTTCGTAGGATTTGAAAGCTACTTATGTCATATAAACATCATCAGGATGGGTTTGGTTGGACTATCAATAGGAGTTTCTCTCGAGAAATCGACAATTGTCCGCCCCGGACACGACTACATTCAGGCGTAATTCATCCCGTTTACCATCAGCGCGAGTGGGAAAAGGCGGTAAGATGGTATTATCGGATCAGCAGCAAGGAAGACACACCGACAGCTCATACGCTAAAGTATAGACCGGCCAGGGGGCCGGTTTTTAATTCGGTGATTGCATCCTTGCCCTGATCGGGTATTAAAGACTAGATATATAAGTTGAACTAACGATTTACACGAGAACGAAGAGGACAGAAATAACCTGAAGAAGCGGAGCTAAAAGCTTTCTACAAGAAAGCTACTTCGGAAGCATACACTACGCCTTTATCCACGGATTTCTACCTTTATATAAGTGGATCAAGAAAATCTGGGGATAACAGCGATCGGAAGGTTGTTCTGTCATCGAAGTGGCAAGTGTAAATATTCTGTAGTTCAACTTATATAGATAACAGGAGGCTACGTGATATGAAAACAGTATTGTATGTTCCACTGGATGATCGTCCAGCGAATCTGGATGATGTGATTGTGCAAGGGAAAGCAGCCGGTATCCATATCGTTACACCGAACCTGAGTGATATTAAAAATCGTCTGGACTCGGAGAAAACCGTAGATGGCACAACGCTGCTCGGCACCTCCACGCCGGTGTATGGCAAACCGTCCAAGATTCACGACTTTATTCTGAAACATGCTGCCAAGGTCGACGGATTCATTATCTCATCCGATATGCTCGCCTATGGCGGTCTGATTGGTAGTCGTCAGCTCCGCGAAGATGGAGGAGGCGCCTATCCTGAGTACGATGAGGAAACCACTCGTTTGCTGGATGTGATTCGTGTGATCAAGCAGAAATACCCACGCAAACCCGTATTTGTAATGGACACCATCATGCGTTTGGCTACGACCTCGTTTGCAGATGGCTTGGCGCTCGATGCGTATAATGAGTCCCGTGCGTTGATGCAGCAGCCACGTCAGACGCACACCGAGTTTGAGGATATTATTCAAGGATATAACCTGTCCCCCGATGGGGTGGAATATGGGACAACGACCTATTTTGATAAAGAACAGTATTACAACACAAGACAGCATAAATTCAAAACAAATCTGTACATTCTGGATCAGCTGGCTCGCACAGGTTATATCGATTTCCTTGCGGTTGGCGTCGACGATGCCAACACGCAGGGTGTTCAGATCAATGAAATCAAATATGTAGAAGCGCGAATCAATGAATGGCTGGGTGGAACCAATGGACAAAATCCAGATCGTGCTATCATCTTGCCGGATGCGGATGGTCTGGGGCACGCTTTGGTTGCTCGCATGGCTAACCAGTTGTTCCGAGGTGGGGCGAGGACACGTTACGCAGTGAAATATTTTGGTCCTCACGGCAATACCATCATTAACACGTATGAATACATGGATGTACACGAGAATGTGGTTCGTCATGTGGATATTGTAGGTGGTGTGCTTGTAGCGGATTCGGCATATCCTGAACAGGAGGTGGTGACGGATGTGGGTGCTGGCTTGGAAAATGAACAGCTAGTGGCTGTAGCAGCCGATCAAGTTGTCCCGTTTGACATGACCTCCGAACTGGATCGTATGACGAAGGGTCACCCAGGTAATTCCGGGGAGAACACGGGCATCGACATTGAGATTATCGCCATTACGGCTCTGGATCAGGTGCAGGCTGCGTTGGAGCAGTTGACGCTGAATAGTGAGCAAGGTCTGCCTTCGGTATTGATTGATTTTGTGGGTAAAGGACCAGCCAATGTTGATGTTGCTGAAGCGTTGCTAAACAGTCCATATACCGGACGTGTTCTGGGATACAGTGCATGGAATACACCAGGTAACAAGATCGGTATTGCTGTAGGTATGGGGCAGTCGAGGTACGCATTGATCACAACAGAGAAGCATGAGCATAAGTTGCGAGATGCTATGAATGCGCATGGCTCGTTGTTGTTTAAGCGTTTTCTGAAGGATTACTACTACAAAGCGGTAGCGATTGCGGACATCCGCACGTATTCCCGAGCCCATGCGTTGTATACCAACGTGGCTACCCTTTCGGACCAAAATATGTTGCTGTTCAACTCAGAGGAAGACTATGCTCATTTGCAAACATTGCTCCGTGATTTGATGCAGACTTATACCACGGCGCTTGCGAATAAAACAGCCTTCCAGGCAGGCAATGTGGCGATTAAGCAGATCTGTGATGACGAATTGTCTTATGCGACGTATGGTAGTGCGCTGCTGGAATATGGGAATCCTGATTTCATCTGGGGCCGTGCATTTGAGATTACGTTGAACCCGCAAGTTACGCTGAACTAAACTGTTATCTTACCATGGGCTCCTCATGTTTGGGATCATCACTGGTATGACTGTACTGCTTAATCTCGCCGTTGTTAAAAATGATATATTGGTACTTCGCTTCGAGTTCATCCGCGAATGTTACTGAGGCACCGTAAGGTGCTTCAGAACTTTTTGAGGAGTAAGTACCTTGTACTTCGATAAGCTGTTCGGGTGAGTAACCTTTCTGTTCAATCAGGTAAGTGGTTACCTGTTGTTCAGCATCATTTTTCTTGAGCGGATTACCAAGCAGTCCGAAGTAAGCCCAGCAGGATATCCCGAGTATACATGCTAAGATGACAAGTGAAGTGATCTTGAATGTTTTACTCATAGGTATTTCTCCTTCTTTTACGTAAGCCACAATAAATTTGATAATGAAATATTAATATATTTGGATAAATTTATCAATTTATTGATTATTTTTTCGTTAAAATGATGATTCCAGAATCGTCTTTTTTCCACCCGAATGACTCCCTTAATCGCACCGAAGTCGTACGGAACACCATCTGCGCTAGGAATGAAAAGGTGTAAGATTGTATTATCGGATCAATAACAAGGGACACACCGAAAGCACATACGCTAATGTACAGACCGGCCAGGTGGCCGGTCTTTTTGATGCGGTGAATGTAGTCCCGGTACTGGTTCGGTCGGAATACGACTCTGAGTTAAAAGGGGGAGTCTACTGCTGCTGCATTGTCGCTGCACGGTGTGGGCAGATCTCAAACTTGCAGCCAAAGGGGGCGAAATGAATGTGTCTATGAGAAATGAAATTAGCACTGCCATGAGCACCAGTAAAATGAGTACGCTCATTAAAAGAACGCTAAAACAGAAGCTCGCGGTACTTGTTCCAGAGTGGAACGGTCGTGTGCTGGATGTACCTGCGTCAGGCGAAGTGTTGGCCGGGCCTTGTGCAGTGGTTGCGTTTGCCGAAGAGGTGCCGAAGTCTGCTTGGGCGGGATATCGAAGGATTATTAAAATCTCACCATACGCTCGTCCGGAAGATGGTGGCGCTGAAAAGGTAGAAGCTTGGTCAGCTGATCTAATCGAAGGGTTGCATCAAGTAAGGCTGGTGGATGAAGCAGGTGAGTCCTTCACTTGTATCTATCTGGGTTCTTCAGATAGTGACCGGGTGGATGCAGGGTCTGGAATGCTTACACGTAGTCTGCGGTTCGGAGTGTATGTTCCAGAAGACTCGGGAGCTGTCCTCGCTGAAACAGGCGACGCGTGGTTAGCTGCGCTTCAAGGCTGGACACAGTCGGAACTTGGTTCGGGCTGGTCGGTATATGGGGATATCTGGCCTGGAGGATATGAGATGCCGTCTGTGTTATGGCGATTGGCCGGATGCAGCACGTCTGTGGCGGGCACTTCGGCATTGGAGGTCCGACAACAGTGGATTGGGCATGTGCTAACCGATCATTCGGTGCTAACACGCCAGACCGTTACTCGGTTGGTGGAGCAACTTGCAGTGCAATCTCGTCTTGCCATCACTGAAACGGGTGGCGAAGAGCACGAAGGTAACACACGGTATGTGACGGTGGATGAGATCACGGCAGATCTGCAGACCGATGCGTATCTGAATGGTCAGATTCGCCTGACGTTGCAACAGCGGATTCGTCGTCCGGGTACGAATGTACCTTTGATTCGTGAGATTCACCATAGCAAAGGCATGGAGTAAACGTTTAGTCGAGAGGAACCTTCTATTAAAGGTGGTTCCAGATTATAGCTTTGAGTAGATTGGTTTAGCTTCAATATTATAGCTTCAAATTCATAGGTTCATAGGATCAAAAATTCATAGGTTACGCTTAAAGATCAACGATTCACGAAATTAGTAGTCCAAAAAATGAGGTGAGATGGCAATGGCAAGCTCAGTGAAAAAAAGCAAACAGACAGCCCCGCGGTATACACGGGCAGAACTGATGAATCATGCAGAAGCCCTCTTTGCCTTTAAGGCAGAGGTGCTGTACGGTGCGCTGTACGAAGCGGCGCAAGAGACGTTTTCCATTGAAGAAACGCAGGAACGAATTAACCAATTTATGAAAGCGAAGGTGAAGGGATAATGGCAGGTGGAACTTGGGAGCAAACGAATCGTCCGGTCCTTCCGGGCTTATATATGAATTTTCAGGCGGCAGCATCCTCAGCCATTCAGGCAGGTACACGGGGAACGGTCGTTGTGCCGATCAAGGCAAACTGGGGACCGGTAGGGACTTTTGTTGAAGTAGGGAGCGAAGCGGCGATTGAACGTATTTATGCGGCGAATGTGCTGGATAACGGTACAGCTTATACGTCCTTGAAGCTTGCCCTGTTGGGTGGGCCGAAGAAGTTGCTCGCTTATCGGGTAGCAAGTGCAGCGGCCAAAGCAGCTACGCTTACCTTGAAGGACAGCAGTGATGCCAATGTGCTGCAACTGGATGCGAAGTATCCGGGGGATCGTGCAAATGGGTTCTACGTCACCATCCAGCCAGGTGTGATTGATAATACGAAGCATGAAGTGCGTCTTTTTGAAGGGAACCGGATGTTGTATGCGCTCCTGACAGCGGATATTACAGCAGCTTCTCTGGCAAAAGAGATTAACGCGGATGAACAAAATGTCTGGGTAAAGGCTCAGGCGATTGGCGATGGTACTGGCGTGGTTGCTACCGTTGCAGGTGCGGCATTCAAGGGCGGCGTAAGTGGCAACGATGACCTGACCAATGCAGAATACATTGCTGTACAGGGTGCGTTGGAAGGGGAGCAATTCGACGTCTTGGCTTTGGATCAGGCGGCTGATGCACCTCTGCTTGCGAGTTTTGCGGCATGGGTGAAACGTGTACGTAGTGAAGGTAAACCGGTGGTGGCTGTATTTGGCGGTTCCGCAGCGGACGATACCTCTGCTACAGCTGCACAAAAAGCAGCAGCACGTTCGCTTGCGCTCAACCATGAAGGTGTGATTAATGTCGGTACAGGCGTGCGCCTTGGAAATGCATTCTACAGCTCGGCGGAAACATCCGCCTATGTTGCAGGTCTGATCGCCGGACAACGTCTGAACCAATCGACAACCTATGCAGCTACTCCGTTCGATGATGTGACACGTCGCTGGACGCGTGCAGAACAAGAGCAGGCAGTACAGAATGGCGTATTTATTTTCTTCCATGATGGACGTCAGGTGAAAGCACTTCGCGGTGTAAACACACTTGTAACTCCGGCCGCTGGACAGAATAATGCGTGGAAAAAAATCCGTTCCATTCGTGTGTTGGACGCCATTAACACGGATCTGCAACGTTCCGCGGAAGATACGTATATCGGTAAAGTGAACAATACCGAAGAGGGTCGTCAGGCACTGATTAGTGCCATGAAGGCCTATTTGGCGTTGCTCGCACAGAGTAATGTGATTGAAGCTGACGGTTATGATGTCATTCTTGACCCGGCGTATTATGGCACGGCACCAGTTCTCAAACCGGAAGCAGATCAGGTATTCCTGCAATGGAATGTGAAGCTGACCGATGTAATGGAGCAGTTGTTTGGTACATTTTACGTGCAATAAGGTTTCTAGAATAATTACTATATGTTGAACTGATGGTTTACACGATAACAGCGATCGGAAGATTGTTCTGAATGCGGAGTTATACCGTGTAATATTTATTAGTTCAACCAACCCAAGGAGGAAAATATATGTTGGATGCGTCAAGAGTAATTCTCGGTACCCATGGTCAGTTACATATCGATGGTGTGTGGCAGACGAACATTAACAAGTTGGAAGCGAGTGTGGAGATTGAAAAGCGTGAGTTGAACCTGGTCGGTAACGACTGGAAAGTGCACAAAAACGGCGCAAAAAAAGGAACAGGCACGATGACCGGCTACAAAGTCACTTCGGATATGATCCAGCGCGGCTTCACCAAATTCGAGATTATTTCCAAGCTAAACGACCCTGAATCGTATGGACATGAGAGTGTATTGCTTAGAGGTTGCATGGTGGACAAAATCCAGCTTGCCAACTGGACAGCGGGTGAGGAAGTACCGGAGGAAACGGGCTTTACGTTTGAAGGATTTGAATTGCTGAATCCAATTGTGGCGAACTAAAGGTTGAGATAGGCACGTGATTGAGCTAGTGTGCTCAAGCGTGATTGCATAGTTACTTCATATCATATGGACACCAATGCGGGCCGAGATGATCTCGGTCTCTTTGTTGTCTCTACAGGCTTGGAAGCTGGCATAAATAAACCCATTAGTGAAATAAGAAGGAGATAACGCCCGATGAGTATGAATGAAAATATGTCCGAAGAACAGATTTTGGATCAGTTGTTTGAAGCAGCAGAACGTTTGCCAGAGGAGAATGTACGCATTCAGCGTCTGGATCTGCTGTTGACCTTGCGTGGATTGACGTCTTCCAAAGTGGATCACATTCGCGAACGCTGTACGATTCGAAAAACGACCAAAGGGCGCACCGAGGAAAAGGTGGATACCGAAACGTTTAACGCGCTCCTCATTTCTGAAGCAACGGTGAAATTAAAAGTCCGCAGCCTGGAATTGTCCGGCTGGGGGGATACCCGTATTACAGGCCGCATGAAGCTGTCTGGTGGCGAACAGGCGGTTCGCCGCATGCTGCTCGCGGGTGAATTGGATGCCGTAGGTGATAAAGTGCTGGAGCTGTCCGGCTTTGGTGTGGAGATTGAAGACCTAAAAAACTGATTCACTCCGGCGGGATGACCACGTTCCTATATCACATGTGGGTGCGTCATCATCTCCGGCCCGGAGAGTTCTGGTCTTTGCCACGCGGGGAACGCTCGCTGTTGATTGCGTTCTCGGAAGAGGAGATGTCAGCGATAACCTCGCAAATGAATCGATAACGATATAGGGTAGGAGGTGAAAAAATGACAGAAATGATTGTAGGTCTATCTAAATCTAATGCGGAAATGCGGACAACCCTTCGTTATCTGGATCAGATCCAACGCTCAACCGAACGTCTGGGCAGAGTTCGTTATCAGAGTCTGATCAAGGTGAACAGTGAACTGAGAACGACCGGACGTAGGTTGGAGCATATTTATAGTATGGCTGTGCGAATCAGCAGGCTGCGAATCACACCGACGATTGGGTTGATTGATAAGCTGAGTCCGGCACTGGATCGCGCATGGGTTAAACTGAATAGATTCAGGGACCAGATGGTTACGGCTTCGGGAACAGTATCCCTTGAAGTTCGGCAGAAGATCGAAGTGGCGATGGGCAAAGGAGGGGCCTCGGGTCCAACTATGGCTGTCGTGATTCAAAATAACAAAAACATTACTAACAATACGAAGGAAGAAGAACCTAAAAAGTGGTGGGAAAAGGCACTAGAAGTAGCTAATAGCATTATGGATGCGTTCAACAATATTGGAGATATTATTGATCGTTTCAAAAAGAAAAAAGAAGATAATCCTGCATCAGATCCAACCAGAAGTCCAGCATCCAAATGCTGCTGTTGCACAGGTGGAAAGATGGGCAAAAACCGTAGAGTTCGTTCACCGAATGCGGATGGTGGTGGATCAGATCGTGGAAGACGAGATTACCGAAGTGGTAGAAGGTCTAGTAATCGTTCGAACCGGGGCCCATCACCAGTACCCAATCCTGTACCTGATACTCCGACTCCTCCGGCCGATCGCAACCGTAATAGGGGAGGCGGTAGAAGAATACGAGGAAGCGGTAGATTAGGATTTGCGGATGGTGGATTGGGATCTTTAACCGACATGCTGGCTGGTAATGGATTGATGGATAATTTAAGTAGTGGCTTTGCCAAAGGAGCCAAAAGGTTGCTTGGACCTATCAGCATGCTTGCTGATGTAGCGAATGTAGCGACAGCGCCCCCGGAAGAGCGTGGCCGAGCTGTGGGTTCCATGATTGGCGGCACAGCAGGTACTGCGATTGGTAGCGCCATAGGTAGCGTTCTTTTGCCTGGCATCGGAACATGGGTTGGTGGTGCAGTAGGTGGTTGGGCCGGAAGTGCAGCAGGGGGCTGGATTGGAGACAAAGCGAAGGATATTGGAAACTTTATGTCTAGTGCTACCGAGGGTGTAGGGGATGCTTTGTCGGGTGCAGCCGATTATGTCTCTGAGAAAACAAAAAAAATCACCGATGGCATATCCGGCTTCTTTGGATTTGGTTCTAAAAAAGAAGAAAAGACTGTCTCGGCAGCAACGGTGGCTGCACCGTCTCCAGTTGCAACAGGCCCGCAGATGGCACCTGCCTATATGCCACCGGCACTGACCATGACAGGCCCAACGGCTTATATGAACAGCAAAGTCGGTCAGCCTACATCTGCTGGATTCATGGGAACAAGCATGATGCAGAGCCAAGCGATGGCGCTTGGTAACGGTGCGCAGACGAATGGGAAATCGTCCACGATGACGGTACAGATATCTGAAGACCAGATGAGCAGTCTGTCCGGTTACTTGAAGGATTTCAAAACCGAAACTACCAATCAGATTGCGATCAATATTCCACCAGGTGCGGTGCAGGTGACCGTGCGCGAAAATGCGATTGATTATGACGCAGTTTCTCACCAGGTGGGGCAACGGATCTCTAACGAGTTCCGCCGTGCGATGCAAAATCGCAAAACAATTATGGCCTAAGCAGAAAGGAGGCCGCAGATATGTCAGTACTTGAAGATAAAGTTGGTCCTAACAAAATGTCATTTACGTTGAAGGACGGCAACACTCCATTTCAATTCCCAGTGAACCCTGAAGAAGTTAATATTTCCAGGTCTAAGGGATATGAAACGGTCAATATGTTGGAGCATGGCGAGTTTGATTTTGCACAAGGGGAGAAGGTGAAGGAGATCACCTTCTCTTCTTTTTTTCCCAAAAGATTTGATCCGTCCTATTGCATGGATGAAAAATCTTTTCTAGATCCACGTGTGGCGATGAATGTGCTGAACACCTTTCTGATCTCCAAAAAGCCGCTGCGTTTCATCATTTCAGAGACGGGCGTGAACGTGCCTGTTTTTATTGTTTCGCTTAATTCGAGCTTTCGTGGGGGGGAGACAGGGGATATTTATTTCGACCTGACCCTACGCACATGGCGGGATTCCAAGGTGGAAAAGGTGGGCTCTGCGGCATCGGGGAGCAAGTCAGGTTCTCGTACCGATTTGAAAAAAACCAGCAAGACCTACACTGTCAAATCTGGTGACTCCCTGTCCAAAATAGCAAAGCTGGAGCTGGGCAGCAGTTCCAAATGGAACGAGATCTACAAGCTTAACGCAAAGATCATCGGGAGTGATCCAAACCGGATCAAGCCCGGACAAAAGCTGGTGATGCCATGACCTACAAGGTCATTGTCGACGACAAATATGACATCACCAAGCTGGTGGAGACGATTACACTGAAGGACTCGCTCGACCAGATTGCTTATCAGGCCAACATCCGGCTGGCGGTGTCTGCGTCTTCCAGTCTGCCTGCAATATCACCGGGTATGGCGGTACGGATTAGCGGGGTTCCTTTTGGCGAAAAATCCATGGTCCACTTGTTGCATCCTGCGGTCATCTGGGAGGTGGAAAGCTCGAACAGCGGCACCAAGCGGCTGTCTCTCACGGTGTACGACCGGATGATTTATCTGGAAAAATCGGAGGACGAGTTCCTACTTCCCAAAGATCAGACGGCTACGCAACGACTTAAAACCTACGCTAAAGAGTGGAAGATTCCATACGCTACATTACCGGAAACCAAGACAAAGCTGGGCAAAGCCGTGTATCGGTCACAGACGATCTTTTCGATGATGTTTGCCGATCTGAAAGAAACGGCGAAGTCCGGCGGGGAAATGTACCATCCAAGGATGACACCCGGCGGGTTGCAGCTCTTCCAGGTCGGAAGTAATGCGAAGGTGTATGAGCTGGACCGGTTAATTGATCTGACCCAGATGCGTACGCTCGAGGGGGCAGTTACCAAAGTTAAAGTCATGGCAGCGTCGGAGTCACCGAGTGGCAAAGAAGTTCCTTCCAAAGTGCTCGCGATTGAGCAGAATGGTGTGGAAGAATTGGGCACATTGCAAAAGCTGGTCGAGGACGATCAGGTGAAATCCACAACCGCCGCCAAGAAACTGGCGAAAAGTCATCTGACGGGTATTCAGGAGACCTTTACGATATCCGCACCGGATGTGAATACGATCCGCGCCGGGGACGCTGTGTTGTTGAAAGGACTGAAGCTTATCGTCATGTCGGTCAGCCGTGATCTGTCTGCCGGGCCTGGAACAATGACGTTGGATCTTGGGACGGCTGATCTGGTGAAAAGGAGGTATTACCTTGAATAAAGATGATCCGTATGGGCATTTTGCCGACGTCATGCGGGGTGCGATGAGTACACATTCCCGTCAGGCCGTGAGCGGGCTGGGAGCAGTACTGGGTACGATGACCTCGTCCGGTGTGAAGCTGGATGATTTCAAGCACGAAGTGCAGGATTATCTCGTGGCCGAATTGCCGGGCACGCTTGGACTACCGGAGCGCGAGGCTGCTGGCGCGATTTCCGGTATATCTGACGTGGCAAACGGCGGAACAACGGGCACGGGACGGTTTCTTTTGCAAGAAGAGGAAGTGGAAGAAGCGGTGTGGTCTCTTGGTAAGGGATTAAAAGCGGGAGATCGTGTGCTGGCGATGCGGGTGAATGGCGGTAACGATATTGTAGTGCTATGTAAGGTGGTGAGTGCGAATGCCTAGTTTGTTCCCGGAAACGGGTGTGATTTGGGGAGATGAGGAGGACCTGTCGGGGGCGGCTTCGGAAGAGGTGCGCTTTGGACGGAGCTGGCGATTCGATTACGATGCAGGAGATTTTGTGCTGACCCCAAGTGGCAAAGTAGCCTCGGCGGATGCACATGAAGCCTGGGTGCAATGGTGCATCAAGGCCGTCAAAACGCCACGTTACAGACATGTGATCTATTCTCGAAACTATGGTTCGGAGCTGGAGGATCTGGTGGGGCAGGGTGACAGCCGGGGTGTGATGGAAAGTGAGATTACCCGGATGGTGACGGAGACGTTGCTGGCTGATCCACGCACGGATTCGGTGGACCAGTTCACGTTTGATTGGAATCGGGAGCAGTGCATGTTCTCGTGCCGGGTGGCGAGTGTACAGGAAGAGATGTTTATTCTGGAAAGTGAGGTGATCTGACGGGATGGCTGAGATTCCGCGTTATTTGGAGGACCAGACGGAGGAACAGATTATGCAGCGCATGCTGGATCGTCTGCCCGCGGATCTGGATAAGTCGGAAGGATCGTTTCTGTGGGATGCGGAGGCCCCGGTTGCATTTATGCTGTCTGAAGCGGCTTTGTGGGCACAGGAATTACTGCGGCGCGGGTTTGCAAGTACGGCTGCGAGCAGTGATCCGAATTTTCGTTCGGAAGAGCTGGATCTGCGGGCGGGAGAGCACGGCATTACTCGGCGGGCTGCGGTGGCGGCACAAGGTGCGGTGAGGTTCGCGGGTGCGCCGGGTAAAGTGGTGCCTGCGGGAACGGTCGTGGCTACGCTTGCGGATGAAGTATCTGCTGAAGCTTCGCTCGAATATGAAACGGTGGGACGTTTGGAACTGGATGCAGAGGGCTCCGGGGTGGTAGGCGTGCGAGCGCTTGTTGCCGGAAAAGAGAGTAATGTGCCTGCGGGCACGGTAACTGTGCTGTCTACACCTGTAAGTGGCGTTACCTCTGTCACGAACGTTGAGGTGATTAAAGGCGGTGCAGATATTGAGGCCGATACGGCGCTGTTGGAACGTTTTTATGCCAAAGTCCGCAACCAAGGAACCAGCGGCAACAAGTCGCAATATGTGCAGTGGGCCAGTGAAGTGCCAGGTGTTGGTGCAACGCGTGTCATTCCGTTATGGCAGGGGCCAGGCACGGTGGGATTGTATCTGCTGGACACGGACAAGCGTGCTGCGGGTACCGATTTGGTAGCGGCCGTGCAGAAGTACGTTGACCCAACGCAGGATGGACAGGGTGAAGGTGTTGCGCCGGCGGGGCCAGTGGTGTCCGTGATGCCAGCCGAGGAAGTGCCGATGAACATTCAGGTGAAGCTGACGCTGGCAAGTGATGCGACACTCGCTGATGTGCGGGCATTGATCGAACGCGGGGTGACCGCGTATCTGAAACAGTTGGCTTTTGCAGATCCACTTGTGCGTTACACCCGCATTGCCGCGATTCTGCTGGATATTCCGCCGATTATCGACTATTCGGAGCTTACCGTGAACGCTGTGAGCGACCAGAATATTGAGATAACCGCGAGTCAGGTGGCGGTTCTGGGGACGGTGGATGTGCATGAGTAGTGTTGGGCAGATGGTGGACGAGGAAGTAGTTTTGGAGTGCGGAGACCAAGGAAGATTGGGAGAAGTACGCCGATCCGGATTGGATCTGGTAAGCGAGACGCTCCATGTTGATGTGCAAGGAAGGGAGGGGACAGGGCATGAGTGCTCCTTCTATTGTAGATGTTGGACTGACGAGTGAGAAAGGGCGTGAGCTGTTCTCGTATTTGCCCAGGTATTATGAGACTTCTCGTGTAATGCAAGCCGATATGCAGGCCAAAGGCACAGAAATGGATCTGCTGTATCAGGCGTTGGATGAGACGTTGGAGCAGTTTTTTGTCCGCACGGCGACGTGGGGGCTGGACTTCTGGGAGCAGGAGCTTGGCATTGAGACAGATCGTCTCAAACCCGTGGAACAGCGGCGTGCCGTAGTGGAATCGAAGCTGCGTGGTGCCGGAAAGTTTTCGGGGAGACAAGTTGTGAATGTGGCAGAGGCATATGCCGGGGGAAAAGTGGATGTAACATTTCAGCCGGAAGTGTGGAGTTTTACGGTGAGCTTTGTGGATACGATGGGCACCCCGCCCAATATCGATGATCTCAAACGTGCGATTGAAGAATTGAAACCGGCCCACATGGCCGTGGAATATGAGTATCGTTATCTGATCTGGGACGATCTGGATAAGAAGCAGAAAACATGGGATGAACTGGATGCCGCGTCCTTGACGTGGAATGAACTGGAGGTGTGGGCGTAATGCCAAAAGAAACAGATCGACTAAAATTGCCTCTTCCCTTGGGGAACGAGAATGTGACCCGAGAGAGTATTAACGGGATTTTTGAAAAGATTGATGCAGGTGTGGCGACGGAGAAGGAGGTTAGAGATGCCCACGAACTGGCAAGTAGTAAGCAAAATGTCATTAAATTAGCCAACAACTTTGCAGCTCCTGATACAGCTATCACAGCTTATCCAGAGGGATATTCCGTTTTCTATGTAGGTGGTGGCACTGGTGGACAAGGAGGGGTATGGAGGACAACTGTAGGAGCAACCGAAGCATTTGGCTATGTGGAGACAGTACGAGTTGGTACTGGGGGGTATCAGACATTCACAGAGATGTATTCGGGTAGCGATACGGCGAATCGTGCCAATAATAAGCAGTACAAGCGTAATAAAAGGGATAGCAATGCTTCATGGCAGCCGTTTGAACGTGAGCTTGACGTAGATGATTATAATTCATTGGTGACATATTCAGATAACGGATTTATTAAAAAATCTGTTATCATACCCGCGTCCGCTAATTTAAATAATTACATTGAAGAAGGACGCTTCTACTGCCCTGCAAATGTCACAGTTCAAACTTTGCTTAACTGTCCGGTTTCGGACGCGTTTTACTTAGATATTGGAAGGCATGCAGGTGTAGTACAAACGTTAACAACGTTCGAACCAGATAATCTTAAAGTTTATAAAAGGAATTACTATAATGGTTACTGGGGAGCTTGGGTAAAAGTTCCATCTAGACAAGAATTCGATGCAATACAAAAACACAAGCTAACGCAAGATAACGGAAAAAATTTTGTTTTCGAAGGCGACTTAAATAACTTAGTTACAAACGGACAATACAACGGACATGGATTAGTTAATGCTCCACAAAGTGAGATTGCAGGAACTTGGTGGTATATAGAAGTCCAATGTCATACGAATGACATTGGATATGTATTACAAAGAGCAACGAAGTTAAATAACGGAGTACCTTCTTTTTTTCAAAGAACCAAGGAGAACGGAACATGGTTGCCATGGTCGCCTGACCTTTTTCAATCTGGCGTTGATGCTAAAAATGGTATCGTGGGTGCCATTAACGCCAAGGGTGGAAGTGCATCCACATCTGATGCATGGCCGACGCTCGTTTCGAAAATAAATGGGATTGAACAAGGCCATTATCAATATTTACCAACATCCTTATCGCCGGGAGGTTTAACATTGCCTGCCGGACCTGTGGGCGCATACGGTCCAGTGGTGGCGACAATCCCGGCAGGGACAAAAGTTATATCAATACAGGCCAGTTCGGATGCTTTTTACGCTACCAATACAGACAACAATAAGCGAGTCGCCTTGGTTTTGATGGACGGAAACGGGGTTATGTGGCCTTTTACCGCTACTGCTTATAGTGGCAATGCTGAATTAAGTTCAACTAAGTTGCACTCCGCGCAGTTGGATTTGGTTGCAGGGGTTTCTCGTTCTCAAAAAATGACAACTAGCCTTACTTACTACCATTTTACTAACAACAAGCCTGAAAATTTCAATGTTAATACTACAATGCAAATCAGGATAGGGTTAATTGTTGCGGGCACGGGAACATCCAACTGTAACTATAGTTTCTATGGGAACATTTTATCCGTGTAGGGGAATGACAAAAGGATGATAACATAAAACAGAGATATATACAGAGGATTACAGTGGGCATGCTGTAACTCTTACACCTTGTATAATCAAAGGGGATCAACAGAGAGAGGTGGAAGATACTGTTTATTCCGAAACTCATTGTGATCATACTAATTTTATGTTAGTTACGAGTATTATTGTTATGGTATATGGTGAAAAAGCGGGTAACTTAAACACACTTTAAATTTAAAAGTTGTACAATGAGAAGTTGCTAACGGGCTTGGGGGGGGCATTCTACGAGGATAATTTCTATTAAATAAGACGGATGTACAATATGAGAAACATCATGTTGGGAAGTGATTTGTTATTCTAAACATTATATAATTTAGTAAAGTGAGGTGAAACCATGGAACGATGGGATACCCTATGGAAATGGGGAATTGCACTCATGAGTAGTTCAGTAACCTACTTCTTCGGAGGTTGGTCAGGGGTACTCGGCGTATTGCTCGTATTCGTCATCCTCGACTACCTAACTGGTATCGCAGCAGCGGGCATGAGCGGCAAGCTTGAAAGCAACATTGGCATGTTCGGCATCGCACGAAAGGTATTTATATTTGCAATGGTATCGGTGGCTCATCTGGTGGACGGTGTTCTGGGAGACGGACATTTGTTCAGGGATGCGGTCGCCTTTTTTTATATCGCAAATGAGTTGTTGTCCATTATCGAAAACGGGGGTAAGTTGGGCGCTCCAATTCCGCCAGTGATTCGGCAAGCTATTGAAGTGCTCAAGGGCAAAGGGGGAACCGGGGAATTCCCCGGTAACTTCTCCCCGAGTGCCAACGATTCTTTTTCACAGGCTGATACGGATGACACAGAATCACCGACAACAGAAGATAACGTTAAGTAGCGTTTAATATTGCGAGTATATAGTTATATTGAACGTTTGTTGATCACTATGAATGTCGGATTAAACAGAATTAATCTATAAATAAGCAAAGCTATATAAGGCCGCTATACAGATTGAACTTAACATTTTCACACAATAACGGAGAGGACAGAAAAAACCTGAAAAAGCGAAGCGGTCGCCTTTATCCCCCGGATTTTCCCCTTTATAAAGAGAATTAAAAAAAATCCGGGGATAACAGCGATTGGAAGGTTATTCTGTCATCGGAGTGTCCGTGTGAACAAGGCTCAGTTCATTTCCAACACATCAGGGACACGCACACAAGCAACCCCTAATCTAACCGCATTAACTATATACAAACGGCAATTTGCCGCATAAAGGGTGTGAGAAACATGCAAACGAGAAGTTCGGGCAATACACAGGGCATTGACGTCTCCCGATACCAGGGCAATATTGACTGGGCGAAAGTGAAGGCAAGTGGCATGACATTTGTATTCATCAAGGCAACCGAGGGACAGACATATACCGATCCCAATTATCAGAAAAATGTAACCGGTGCACTTGCTGCGGGCATGCTGGTCGGAACGTATCACTTCTTCCGTGCGACATCCACCGATGGTGCCAAGGCAGAAGCGGCACATTACGCCAATACACTTAACAAAGTGGGAGGCGCCAAAGCGTTACAACTGCCACCCGTCATGGACTACGAGAACAACCCTGGCAACCTGAGCAAAGCACAGATGAATACAGTTGCCAAAGCTTTTTTAACCGAATTACAACGTCTGATAGGTGTGAAACCGATCATATACACAGGGAATTCATTTGCCGGGAATTTTGACACATCACTCAGCTCATACGATCTGTGGATCGCACGTTACAGCAACACCCGTGTACCGGAAGACCAGCCGGCATGGAAGCGTTGGACGTTCTGGCAGTATACGGATTCAGGCAAGGTGAATGGCATTAGTGGAAACGTGGATATGAATGAATTCGAGGGAACAGCGGCACAGCTCAGAGCAAGATACGCAGCAGCCACTCCGAAACCACCGGAGCCATCCAATCCAACGAATCCAAGTCATCCGAATCCACCAACCGAACCACCGAAAGGGGGCGAACCGATGACAGCCGAAGAGAAAGCAGCGTTTGATGCGCTCAAATCCCAGGTCGACAAACTGCAGGCGCGTCAGCAAATGGAAGTTCCAGTATGGGCAAAGGCAGCTGTGGATGCAGCACTAGCATATGACACTAAAAATCCATTGTTCAGCATCGATAATGGGGCGAGTTATGATTTTTACCGTTTTATTACCGTGATGCATCGCAGAGGTTTGTTTAAAAAGTGAGCTGATTCTTAGCAAATTAAAATATTGATTTTATCTGAATGTGGATTGAGAAGAGAAGGGACACGGGATGCTTTTTGTCGAACTGTGTTCCTTTTTTGTGTTTTGTGTAAGTGATATTAACGCATATAATAAAGTTGAAGACTTATGTCTGTAAATCTCTTGTCTAATTGATTAATGTGATGTAAAGTAAGTTACACGAAATTGTTTTTCACCACAGTTTATTTACACAATCCTCCTCATCATGACAAAACCATAACATATGAAGTTATTGTAATGTCTCCCTGTTGTACAATCCAACATCTCAAGATGACTCGCTCATACGTTTCACACATCCAATCTGCAAGAGAAAACCACTCTAATAAACAACTTACACATCTAAACAACCTAGCCTATGTTGAGTTTCTTTCATCCGTATTGCAAACGAACGATAACGATACCTAATCCGGTCTCCACACTCCATGTTCAAGACGACACGCCCAAGGAACAGACTTTATAGCGCAGCCAGCAGCGTAGTATCCATATGCCTATTTCTATTTTCAATACACTGACTTAAACTTGCTCGTACCGGTCCGTAACCATTTGCTGTTGCTAATTGACCTTAGTTCAAATAAATCGCAACAATCTTATTCAATTGCATAGATTCATTTCATACGATACTTCGTTCGTTGTACGTTTTCTTTTTATATAAAAGTAATCATCCATATCCTTAATCCATGTGCATGACGATCTGACTTTTACTTATATCCATTGTTCACCTGTATCCCATGCTGTTTTTACATTTCATATACATGCCTTACTTTTCCCAGAACATTAATTCAGGTATCACAGGCATTTAAAGCCTTTTATATGATACATAGCACCAAACCGATTGCCAATATTGGAGATCTTTCATGCCAGCATCACACACATTATGAGACAGGGAAGGGTGTTGTACGTATGCGAATGAGAAAAAAATGGATGTCAGGTGTTCTAACGATGGCCTTAAGTACCGTATTGGTGTTGTCCGGTTGCTCCAGTAACGAGAGTGGAGAGTCTACGCCTGCTCCGGCGGAAGGAAACGATCCTCCAACCGAAACGGTAGCGCAGGATACGATGATTATGGGGCGTGGTGGGGATTCCGTAGCACTCGACCCGGCGATTGTAACAGATGGGGAGTCGCTGAAGATTGGGCATCAGGTGTTTGATTCATTGCTGGACTACAAGGAAGGCGGAACAGAAGTCGTTCCTGGACTAGCAGAGAGCTGGGAGATTTCGGCGGATGGGCTCAAGTATGTGTTTAAGCTGAAGTCCGGTGTGAAATTCCATGATGGAACTGACTTCAACGCAGAGGCTGTTGTGTTCAACTTCAACCGCTGGGGTGATCCGGCGAGTGAATATAAATTCGAGGGAGATTCCTTCGATTATTACGATTCCATGTTTGGTCCAGAGGACGGACGTGTGATCAAGGAAGTGAAGGCGACGGATGAAACTACGGTGGAGTTTACATTGAACCAGCCACAAGCGCCTTTCCTGCAAAATATTGCGATGACGCCATTTGGCATTGCCAGTCCAACCGCGATTCAGGAGAAAAAAGAAAACTTCAAGAGCGAGCCTGTGGGCACGGGCCCATTTGTATTCAAAGAGTGGAAGCGTAACGACTCCATCACCCTGGAGAAAAACGCGGATTATTGGAAAGAAGGACTGCCGAAGCTAAACAAAGTAATCGTGCGATCCATTCCGGATAACACCGCTCGCTTCAATGCGCTGCAAAACAACGAGATTGATGTGATGGAAGACCTAAACCCGGACGATCTGTCCATCCTTGAGGGAAATAGTGAGCTGCAAAAGATTGAGCGTCCACCGTTCAACGTGGCCTATATCGGCTTTAACTTCAAGAAGAAACCATTTGATAATGTCAAAGTCAGACAAGCCCTCAATCATGCGGTGAACAAGCAGGCTCTTATTGATGCGTTCTTTGCTGGACAAGCTGAACCTGCCGTGAACCCAATGCCGCCAACGCTGTGGGGATACAACGATACCATTGAGGATTACCCATATGATCTGGAAAAAGCAAAAGCTCTACTTGCCGAAGCAGGCTTCCCTGACGGGTTGCCTGATCCGATAACCTTCTATGCGATGCCGGTATCCCGCCCGTATATGCCTGATGGCAAGAAGGTAGCGGAAGCGATCCAAGCTGATTTTGAGAAAATCGGAGTGACCGTCACCATCGAATCACCGGAGTGGGCAACGTATCTCGAAGATACAAAGGCCGGGGAGAAGGACGACATTTACATGCTCGGATGGACAGGTGACAATGGTGACCCAGATAACTTCCTGTATACACTGCTGGATAAAGATGCCATTCCAAGCAACAACCGCAGTTATTATGTAAACGAAGAGTTGCATGTGTTGCTGACGGATGCGCAGAAAGAAACAGATCAGGAGAAACGTGCGGAGCTTTACAAACAAGCGCAGGCAATTATCAAGGAAGACGCACCGTGGATTCCACTCGTGCACACCACGCCAATTCTGGCGGGTAAATCGAACCTGAAAGGTTTCGTTCCTTCTCCACTGGGCACAGAATCCTATGCCGGTGCTTATTTTGAGTAAGCTGTAAGTTGAACTTATCCATTTCAGGATAACTGTGATCTGAAGATGGCACTACAGTTCGGAGTGATTACGTTTTAATTCTTTCTTACAAAGTGCTGGTTAGACGAAATGCTTGGCAGAACCCACATCCGGACGTAACTATCCAAAGCATGCGTTTCTGCCGGCGCTTTTTATTTTTGCACGATATGTCGAAGGCAGGTGAACAGGATTGAATAGCTATATTGTCAAACGTGTGCTTGTGTTGCTGCCCGTACTGCTGGGCATGACCCTGATTGTCTTTTCCATCATCCACGCCATCCCGGGTGACCCGGCCGAGACCATACTTGGGCAAAAGGCAACCGAACAATCCAAGCAGGCCCTTCGTGACCAGCTCGGTCTGGATAAACCCTGGTTCCAGCAATATTTCGCCTACTTGGGCGATTTGCTCAAAGGTGACCTTGGAACATCCATCCGCACCAAGGTGCCTATTGCCCAGGAAATTGTGCCTTATCTGACAGCAACCCTTGAATTAACGATGGCGAGTATGTTGTTTGCTGTCATTATTGGGGTGAATGCCGGGATTGTCAGTGCATGGAAGCACAACTCCTGGTTTGATTATTGCTGTATGGTCATTGCTTTGGTGGGTGTATCGATGCCGATCTTCTGGCTCGGTCTGATGGAACAATGGTTGTTTGCGAACAAGTTACAGTGGTTGCCGTCCATTGGACGAATGAATGCACGTGATCCGGTGGAAGCCATTACGGGCTTGTATGTGCTGGATACGATGATTGCTGGACAATGGAATCAGTTGTGGACCGTAACCAAACATTTGATTCTGCCAAGTGTTGCATTGGGAACGATTCCGATGGCTGTTATTGCCCGGATGACCCGTTCCAGCATGCTGGAAGTGATGAGTTCCGATTACATTCGTACAGCAAAGGCGAAGGGACTGGGTCCGTTTTTTGTCGTATATGGACATGCACTCAAAAATGCGTTTATTCCCGTGCTTACGGTTATCGGCATCCAGACCGGATCGTTGCTTGGGGGTGCGGTGTTGACCGAAACGATCTTCGCTTGGCCGGGCGTGGGACGTTATATATATGAAGCAATTAGTTCGCGGGACTATCCGGTGATCCAGAGTGGGATTCTGATCGTGGCGTTCTTTTTCGTGGTGATCAATCTAATTGTGGACTTACTCTACGCCGTGTTTGATCCGCGGATTAGTTATAAATAGGGACTCCCTTAATAAGGTGGATCAATAAAATCTGGGGATAACAGCGATCGGAAGATGGTACTGCAATCGTAGTGCTTGAGTGTAATAGAATTCGTTGATCTTTTGCTATATTCATGTTCAAGAAAGGAGACGCCGCATGGCCAAATTATCGACCAATACCGGACCATCTATTGACGCTGCGTCGGCGAGCACATCCGGTCCATGGCGGGAAGCGTGGAGAACGTTTCGGAAAAATCGGCTTGCGCTTGCAGGTCTAATTATTATCGTATTTTTTATCCTGTTGGCCTTCCTCGCGCCATATATCGCACCTTACGATTACAAGGAACAGGTTCTGGTGGATCGGCTTCAGGCCCCTTCGGCAGAACATTGGTTTGGTACCGATGATCTGGGGCGTGACGTGTTTTCCAGAGTGCTGCATGGGGCGCGTATTTCCTTGTGGGTGGGCTTTTTCTCCGTCATTGGTTCCATTATCGCGGGTACGCTGCTGGGGCTGATTGCCGGTTTTTATGGAAAATGGGCGGACATGCTTATCTCGCGTCTATTTGATATCTTGCTCGCCTTTCCGGGGATATTACTGGCCATCGCCATTGTGGCGATACTGGGCCCGTCGTTGCAAAATGCACTGCTCGCCATCGCCATCGTGAATATCCCGACCTACGGAAGATTGGTGCGTTCACGGGTACTCAGCTTGAGACAGGAGGAATTCATAACGTCGGCACGAACGCTTGGAGCAGGCAACGGGCGAATCTTGTTTCGCCACATCTTGCCCAATAGCCTTACTCCGCTGATCGTGCAAGGTACACTCGGAATTGGGACAGCGATCATCGAGGCAGCTGCACTCGGATTTCTAGGCATGGGTGCGCAACCACCCGATCCCGAATGGGGTAAAATGCTGTCAGACTCCCGTCAGTTTATACAAAAAGCACCGTGGACACTGATCTTCCCCGGCGTTTCCATTATGTTGACCGTTCTCGGCTTCAACCTAATGGGCGATGGTCTGCGTGACACCCTTGATCCGAAAATGGCGAAAAAGTAGAATTCTCAAACTCAAACTCAAACTCAAACTCAAACTCTAACCCTAACCCTAACCGTAACCGTAACCGTAACCGTAACCGTAACCGTAACCGTAACCGTAACCGTAACCGTAACCATAACTTGTAACCCAAGCTCAAACTGCGACTTTGATTGAAACCCTAACTCTGCAAGCCTAACTTTTTCTGTAACGCTGCATGTGTGCCAAAGCTAACATTAACACAAACCGTAAGCGCTAATTTTTATCGCAATCCTATTTGTAGCTGTAACCCCAACGTCTGCTTCAACTCTAACGAACCTGGGGAACCTTATTTTACGATTTTCAGCCAATTTCCCAGTCTAACGAACCTCAAACACGCAATTTTGCGAAAAACCTGTGGAAAGGCTCGTATAGTTGGCTAAAGGCAAGAAATAGTGTGTCTACGATTCGTTAAATTGTGAAGTCATCCTAAAATGGCCATTTAACGCCTCTGAGATTCGTTAGCGCGTGACTGTCATGCTGCTCAAAACGTTTAAGCAACCACAATACCAAGATACCAAAATACCAAAATACCAAAATACCCATACAATATACGTCAGTCTCAACACAGTAATGCTGAGGATACTCCAAGGTACATTAGATGGATATGTTTTAACGCTATCTACTACAGCAACAGACACATCACAATCTTTGACCATGCCGGTTCGAACTTGGGTTCGAGGCGGCTTTTGTTTTACCCGCGGGATTACGGTAAAATGATTGGTGATGTGCAAAAGTTGAAGGGTTATTCGATCTTTTTGTTAAAATAACCGCCTGCGTATTGACACCCAATTTTCCCATATGTTATATAAAAGGAAGGGTTTAGCACTCCGATCATTAGAGTGCTAACAAATGATGTTTTTAGTATACGCCTACATATGGAATGATTCTGTTTTTGAAAATAGATATTGAACCTGAGTAGAACATGCGAAGCCAAGGTGCGCAACAGACTTGAAGCTGCATCCCATGTCTAGGAGATATCACTTCATTGATATTCTCTATCCTAAAAATCAGTCGCTGATCAGATGCAAAAGTAGTGCAGGGGACGAAATCGATTTGGAGGAAGCAAAGCGTTCGCCTTTATCACCGGATTTCTCCCTTTTAAAAAAGGGAATCAAAGAAATACGGGGATAACAGCGATCCGAAAAACGATTCGTAACCGGAACGGCTACATTGCAGAACGTCATGTATTCATGCATTTTGAAGATTAGCCAATCTATTGGATCTGATGATCAAGCGTTTAAGCTTCGAATGATTTTCTGGCACCCGTAAGTTTTGTATGAAAAACTCAAGGATTTACTTTCTATTTTCAATCAAATCATTCGATATCCAATTTGAAAGGAGTCCAACCATTCATGGCTAAAAAAGAATTCCAGGCAGAATCCAAACGTTTGCTGGATATGATGATCAACTCCATTTACACCCAAAGAGAAATCTTTTTGAGAGAATTGATCTCCAACTCCAGTGACGCCATTGATAAAATTTATTACAGAGCACTTACCGACGATTCGCTCGTTTTCAACAAAGAGGACTACTTCATCAAGCTCACGATTGACAAAGAAAACCGCACGCTCACACTGACGGATACCGGAATCGGGATGACGCAGGAAGAGCTGGAGAACAATCTGGGAGTTATCGCGAAGAGTGGTTCCTTGGCGTTCAAGAAAGAAAATGAAGCTAAAGATGGCCACAACATCATCGGACAATTCGGGGTTGGTTTCTACTCGGCTTTTATGGTGGCGGACAAGCTGACCGTAACAAGTAAAACGCTGGGCAGCGACGAGGCTTGGAAATGGGAGTCCGAAGGCGCGGATGGTTACACAATCACACCAGCTGAGAAAGATTCCGTAGGTACAGAGATCGTCCTGACGATCAAAGAAAATACCGAAGAAGATTCGTATGACGAATTTTTGGAAGAGTACCGCCTGAGATCCATCATCAAGAAATACTCCGACTTCATTCGCTACCCGATCAAGATGGATGTAACGAGTCAACGTCCGAAAGAGGGCACGGAGAACGAATTCGAGGAATACCAAGAAGAACAAACCGTGAACAGCATGGTGCCGATCTGGCGTAAAAATAAAAGCGAACTGACCGAAGAAGACTACAATAACTTCTATATGGAAAAACGCTACGGTTTTGACAAACCGCTCAAACACCTGCATATCAGCGCAGATGGCGCTGTGGTATATAATGCAATCCTGTTTATCCCGGAGAACACGCCGTTTGACTACTATACCAAAGAGTATGAAAAAGGCCTTGAACTCTACTCCAACGGTGTATTGATCATGGATAAATGCGGGGATCTGTTGCCAGATTACTTTGGATTTGTCAAAGGTATGGTGGATTCGGAAGATCTGTCCCTGAACATTTCCCGTGAGATGTTGCAACATGACCGTCAGCTTAGCCTGATCGCGAAGAACATTAAGAACAAAATCAAGAGCCAACTGCAAAGCCTGTTGAAGGACGAGCGTGAGAACTACGAGAAGTTCTACCAAGCGTTTGGTCGTCAATTGAAATATGGTGTATACAGCGACTATGGTGTGAATAAGGATACATTGCAGGATCTGCTGTTGTTCACGTCTTCCAAAGAGAGCAAACTCGTGAGTCTGGACGAGTACGTCTCCAGAATGCCGGAAGATCAGAAGTACATCTACTATGCATCTGGTGAGTCCATTAGCCGTATTGAGAAGCTGCCACAGATCGAGGGTGTTCTTGAGAAAGGGTACGAAGTATTGTACTTTACTGATGACATCGACGAGTTTGCAATCAAGATGATCACGAACTACAAGGAGAAAGAATTCAAATCCATCTCCAGTGGTGATCTGGGTATCGAAGATAGCGCGGACAAAGAAGAAACGGACGCTCAGGACAACGACAACAAAGAGTTGTTTGAAGCGATGCAAGCTCAATTGGCGGGTAAAGTCAAAGCGGTTAAAGCTTCCAAACGTCTCAGAAGCCACCCGGTATGTTTGTCCACCGAAGGTGAGCTGACGATTGAAATGGAGAAAATCCTGAAAGCTATGCCGAACAGCGAAAACGTACAAGCCGACAAAGTGCTGGAAATCAACGTAAATCACGATGTCTTCAAATCGTTGAAAGACGCTTTCGCGCAGGATCAGGAAAAGCTGAACCTCTACACTAGCCTCCTGTACCACCAGGCTTTGCTGATCGAGGGATTGCCAATTCAAGATCCAGTAGAGTTCACCAACGATATCTGTAAGGTTATGGTGTAAAAATCCTTCGTACAAGCGTGCGATAATATCCTCGATGCAAAAATTCACGCATCTTCAAGAGTAGACTACGTGAACATTAAGTATTAGAAGCTAAATCGCAACGCTGCATCCACCATATTCATCCGACAGGGCATCTCCGTCCTGTCGGTTTTTTGTCTTTTTACTCACAACGGGGAGGGCGCGGGTGAGGCAGACTACCATTGTAGTAATGGATGATATTATTCTAAGTTGAACTTGATGTTCACTTGATTTTAGCGAGATAACTAGTGAATACCATTAATGTATTTTCAGGACAGCAAAAAGTAGTGAAGGGGACGGAATCGATTCTGAAGAAGCGAAGCGTTCGCCTTTATTCCCGAATTTCTCCCTTTTAAAAGGGAATCAAAGAAATTTGGGAATAACAGCGATCATAAGAACGATCCGTAACCGGAACGGCTACCTGGTGGCACAGTGAGTACTTATGGTTGTTCTGCTATGGGAGCGAGCATATGTGAATAATGAGTTCAATATGAATCATTGTCATTTAGATGCACGGATGATAGTCTGGCAGGGTATAATAAGAGAAGATGACTGTTCATTACAAGTTGATGTAAGAAGAGATGACAATCGCAGACAGGTTTTACTTTTCGAAACCACAGATGTTGTGTATAATCACTCAAAATAGAGACAGTCGGCTAGGAGTGATCCCCATGCAATGGAACGATCTGAGAGAACATAGACAATATCCTGAATTAACCAAATTGGATGGATCTCGTGCAGCGTATGAACGGGACTATTCGAGACTCATTCATTCACCGACCTTCCGTCGGTTACAGGGCAAATCGCAGGTGTTTGGCGCAGGAACGGGTGATTATTATCGTACTCGCTTGACCCATTCCCTGGAGGTGGCACAGATTGCCCGAGAGGCTGCCCGAAGTTTGATTCGCCGTTTTCCTGAGGTGGACTGGGACCGCGCGGACAACCCCGGCCTTATTATTGATTCAGAAGTGGTGGAGTGCGCTGCAATCGCACATGACTTCGGTCACCCACCGTTTGGACATAAAGGTGAAGAAGTATTGGATGGCATTCTGGATGACCTCATTAACACCGAGGCTAAGAAAATCATGAAAAAAAGCCGCAGCGCCAAAGTTCCCAAGGTGGAGTCTGAAGTCCGTGCCGAGCTAAAACGGAAATACGAGCATTTTGAAGGCAATGCGCACAACTTCCGTCTCATTATGCACTTGGAGAAACGTGAAGATATCGACGGACTGAATCTGTCTGATGCGGTGTTACTAGGAATCAACAAATATCCGTACCCTGGGACAGAGAGCAAAAAAGGCATGTATCATCATGAGTGGCAATATATTCGGGAGATCCGTGATCGCTGGAACGTGCCGGCAGGCAAGAAGACGCTGGAAGCACAGTTGATGGACCTTTGCGACGATATTGCGTACTCCTCGCATGACCTGGAGGATGGCATCAAAGCAGGAAAAATTGAAGTACATGAGCATTTCCTGCAAGATCCGCATGTGAATCGACTGATTGTGGATAAGATTACAACGCTGGAGGATTTGTTCTGGAACGGATGGACCCGAGAAGCGATTGGGCAAAAGGTAGAAGAGGTCCTCGCTTCGTTCCTGCGCATCTGGAATGAGAAGATGCCGTTCTGTGAGCATGATTACTCGCGTACCCGCCGTGAGGTGAAAGCCTACTGGGTGAGCTTTTTTGTAGGCAGCCTGGGCGTTATTGACGACGGTGACTGGAAGAAGGTAACCTTTGTCCGTGAAGGGGCTGAAGACCTCGATATGCTGCGTACGGTGAGTGTGCTCAAGAGTTTTGCCTGGGTCACCATGATTCGTGACCTGCGTGTGCAGCGGCTACAGAAGCGCAGTGAGTGGATGATTAAGCGATTATGGGATGCATTCCTCGATCCCGAAACGTCCAAATCCATTATTCCATCCGACTGGCTGCAGCGGTATGAGAAGGATCAAGCCAAAGCCCAGCCGATCTGGACCTGGGAACACATGGTGATCGATTATATCGCAGGAATGACGGATGCATTTGCCGAGAAAATATATAATGAACTCTACGGTCTGAAGGTGGGTTCGATCTACGATTTGGATTAAAATTAACCGATATAAAGGGAGATGAGACGCGTGGCTAAGCGAATGAGTGAGACGTTCAGTCTGGGCGTACTTGACCTTGTTCCAAGGTTGAACGATGCCACAGCGGAACAGGCGCTTCAACAATCGGTGACACTTGCGCAACATGCCGAGGCTTGGGGATACGCCCGATACTGGACGTCAGAGCATCATGATATGGCTGAACTGGCATCGGCCTCTCCCGAAGTACTGTTATCGCACATCGGAGCAAGGACAACAACGATCCAACTTGGCTCTGGTGCGGTCTTGTTGCCACACTATAGCCCACTCAAGGTTGCGGAGTCGTTCCGCCTGCTGGCTGCGCTCTATCCAGGGCGCATTGAGCTTGGGCTCGGACGTGCTCCTGGCGGTGGACCTCATGCCACGATGGCACTCAGTGGCAATTACTTGCAGCATGTGTCCAAGCTGCCTGAATCACTCGCAGCACTCACAGAACTACTAGAAGACCGCTACCTGTACGAGGATCATCCCGTGACAGCTCGTCCGATTCCCAAGCTTCCGTTATCACTCTGGATGTTGGGAACTAACGTGAAGAGTGCAGAATTTGCGGCACGGTTTGGCATGGGATATGTCTTTGGTCAATTCATGAGTGATGCCGATGGTACAGAGGCTGTAAGGCGATACCGAGAAGGATTTATTCCTAGTGCAACGATGAAGGAGCCTGAGGTAATGGTGGCAGTCAGCGTATTGTGTGCCAAGTCAGAGACGGATGCTTTAGACTGGAGTCGTGACATGGCGGAGAGGCGCAAGCTGGATGGAAAAGAACGTTCAACCGAGTCGAATTCAAGTGGTATCGCGGTCTCTAACACGAATGATGAAGCCGTTAGTGATCAAAATGAATCGGTGCGGCATTATGCAGGTACAGCTGAGCAGGTATGGGCGCGATTGCAACAGGTGAGTCGCAGGCTGGATACGGAGAGGTTGCTTCTGGTTACGGCAGGACCAGATTATAAGCGCAGGTTGGATTCATATCGATTGCTGGCTGAGCATAAGACGGCAATACTGAACTAGGCTGATCATTTTATGATGTTAGCCGTTGAAATCCGAACAAACCGAAGAGCTGCAGATCGGGACTTTACCGTATGCTGCAGCTCTTCGGTTTGGACTTTGTCAAGATTCAACAATCTTTTACAAAACCAAGCATCTAAATGACAAAATAATGTTATAATACTTTACGTCTATTTTCCTATCGATATAATATAGAGAAGTTCTTTTGACAAGAGGTCAAAAGAAGGGGAAAACAATGACATAAGCACCTGAATTCGGGATGACCGAAGAGGTCAAGGGGGAAATCATATGTTCAGCAGATTCAAGATCAAGAGTATCGGTCTGCGTATCAGCATCGCGTTCTACTTGTTAATCCTCTGTTTAATTATTTTGAGTGTCACGATTGTCACCCGGATGAATTCAATTGAAACCAACACTAATGAAATTACGAACAATTGGATGCCATCAATTCAGCAAATTAACCGGTTAAATTATACCACAGAACATGTTCTGTCACTAAGTTATCGTCACTTTGACGCGGATGAAACAGACAAGGCATTTTTGTCAGAAGAGCGTACCAAGTATATTCGTGAAACGACGCAGGCGATTAAAATCTATGATCAGCAGGAGAAGTCTGCGGAAGAGCTCGAACACTGGAATGCGTTCAAGAACAAATGGGAAGCGTATCTCAAGATTAATACGCAATCGATCAAGCTGAGTGATGAGGGTCAGACACAGCTGGCGAAGGAAGTAGCTGATAAAGGTGCTGATTCCTTCGACACCATGCAAGTCGATCTTGATTATCTCGTGGAATACAATCAGGAACAGTCCAATCTTGCGGCGGCCCAAACGATCAGATCGGTACAGGATGGTAGATTAATCATCATTATCGGTGTTCTGGTCATGATTGCCATTACAGCGATCAGCATTCCGATTATTCGTTCACAGGTCGTGAAACCACTGCTACGTGTCATTAGTGCGGTGAAACTGATTGCAGAAGGACAATTGAATGTTCAGGACATACATACCAAACATGAGGATGAAGTTGGTGTTCTGGCCAAAGCGGTGAATGACATGAAAGGTAACCTGACTTCCATGGTTCTGAGCGTCAGACGAATTGCGGAAGCTGTTAATCTACAAAGTGGGGAACTGGCAATATCCTCAGAAGAGGTTAAGATTGGTAGTCGCCAGATTGCTGTGACAATGGAAGAGTCAGCCAAGGCCGCAGAGAGCCAGGCAGAGACAGCCGTGGAATCAGCCCGTACGGTTGAAGCTTTGAATGATCACATTCAGAATCATACGGAACAAGGCAGCCAGTTGCGCGTCATGTCGGATCTTGTACTGGAGCAGGGGTTGAATGGTCGCAAGGTGATGGAACAATCCGTGCAGCAGATGCAACAGATTTCCGGTTCGGTCTCTGCTTCCATGAACAAGATGGAACGATTGAATCGTAAAAATGAAGATATTTCCAAGCTGGTTCAGGTCATTCATGACATTGCACGCCAAACCAATCTGCTGGCATTAAATGCCTCCATTGAGGCAGCGCGTGCGGGAGAGAGTGGACGCGGATTCGCCGTAGTGGCATCAGAAGTGAGGAAGTTATCTGAGGCTGTGCAGACTTCGGTTGAAGAGATCACGGCGATTACCGAGGATATTCAGCAGGAGTCACAAGGGGTGGTTGCGGAATTACGTACGAACGTTCAGGAGACCGAACTGGGTCAGGAACATGTGCTTACTTCAGGTCAACTCTTCCGTACAATTAATGAATCGGTGGAAGGCATGGTTGGTGTCATCGGCACTATGACAGATGGTCTCGCAGGCATGCAGGAAGCAAGCGGACGAATGAACGATTTCAGTCAGCAGATTTCCGCTGTTTCGGAACAATCGGCAGCGAGTGTGGAAGAAGTTTCTGCATCGGCGGAAGAGCAAGTAAGTTCTATGGAAACGATTAGCGGCAACATTCAAAGTCTGAAAGAATTATCGGAAGATTTGCTTACATCCATTGAAAAATTAAAAATATAACCTTCTTCTTATAATAGAAGAAGCTGGAATCACGCAGGCGGCTAATGGTGAGAAATCAGTATGATATATGAGCTGTTGGCCTATAACGTATACTGGCAAGAACGATTAGATTTCCAATGTTATAATCTCAAAATAAAGTAAGGCGTTCCTCAACAATGGGAACACCTTATTTTTTTCTTTCCAAATAGATACGTGCAAGGAAATGGATAGTTGTCTAGGGGCCTAACATTGTATACAATGACTACCTGAAAGCAAACGTATGAGTCGTATTTGATATGTCTTCAATGAGCTTACTATTTATATAGAAGAAACATGATTAATGAAGGAAGGAGAGGGGGATTTTGCCTGATGAAACACTTGGTATTTACGCTACTTCTGGGAAACACCTCTATACCTTTGCTTGCCACGAGAACGAGCAAGAATTATGCATGCTGGAGCTGAATACGCTGCTTGAGCCGAGTTCGGAGATCCATATGGATACGGGATCGTATGTGTGGTCTGACCGATGTATTCCACCTGGACGCAGTCCTTTTATCCATGGCAGACTGGACGTGATCGGCGAAGGGGGCAGCGTGACTGATCTGCTTCCTTTTGCCAGAGATATTCATCTGTTGCCAGAAGAGACATTTAAGGTAGTTTGTCTGAAAGAAGGGGATCAAGCCCCTGATTATGCACAGTCTCGTCAACTGGAAAAAGAAGTTGGTATGTGTATTAAAGGCAAGGCACAGATGAAACAACCTAAGGTGACTTTCGGCCTAATCCGAACAGGAGAAAAATGGATCTTGGGCCAGTGGACAGAAGCGGATCGATCATGGCAGATTCATCGGCAGAAGCCGCAAAATTACTCAACTGGATTTGGCATCACGCTTGCCAGAGCACTGGTGAATATTGCCGTTCCGAGAGTGGAAAACCATCGGTTGCTTGATCCGTGCTGCGGTATGGGAACGGTTGTGATTGAGGCTTTATCCATGGGAATTGATGCAAAAGGTAACGAACTCAATCCGCTGGCTGTCCGAGGTGCACGTATCAATCTGCCGCATTATGGATATGATTCGGATCGAATCACACTGGGGGATATGAATGAACTGCAAGATTTGTATGATGCAGCAATTCTGGACATGCCCTATAACCTCTGCTCTGTACTTCCGGATGCTGAGCAACGAGCCATGCTGGAGAGTTTGCGCAGATTGGCAAAACGGGCAGTGATTGTTTCCACAGAGTGGGTAGAAGAGCACTTGTTGGAAGCGGGATGGACTGTAAAAGAGTACCGAACAGTACACAAAGGCACGTTTATACGTCATATTTGGCTGTGTATGTAAGCGTAAAAAACAAAAAAAATCTACCTCTAGGGAAATTTCCAGAGGTAGATTTTTTTATTGCTTGCAATATCCATTGAACTAACCGTTTACACAAGAACGTAGAGGACAGAAATAACCTGAAGAAGTGGAGCTAAAAGCTTTCTGTAAGAAAGCTGCATCGGAAGCATACTCTTCGCCTTTATTCACAGATTTTCACCTTATAAAAGTGAATTGAAAAAAACTGGGAATAACAGTGATCGGAAGGTTGTTCTGTCATCGAAGTTGCAAGTGTAAGTATTCTTTAGTTCCATTGATATCGTGATGTTGATTTGCACAATATTGCATGGGAACGGGTGTTTGTGTTAATATTTATGACTATAATCCACAAGGTTCAACGGCAGGGTATCGCCAGCGACGTAAGCTTCCAGATTTTTGATGAAAATATCGACTGCTCGATCCGCGTATTGCTCTGTACTTCCGGCGATATGAGGCGTAATTAACACGTTATCCATGCCCCATAGCGGGTGGTCTGCCGGAAGAGGTTCTTCTTCGAACACGTCCAGTGCGGCGAAGGCAACTTTGCCGTTTTGGAGTGCATTCAGCAACGCTTCCGTTTTCACACTGGGGCCACGGCCCACATTGACGAAGCAGGCACCGGATCGGAACTGCTCAAATGCAGTTTGATCATATATATGTTTGGTTTCATCGGTTAACGGTAGAATGTTAATTACATAATCGCCCTGGCTCAAGGCTTCATGTAAACCGGTCATGTCGTACATTTGGTCCACATTGGGGACATCCTTACCTGAGCGGCGAACTCCGATCGTACGCATGCCGAGGGCTTTGAGAATACGGGCTGTTTCCGTGCCAATCTCACCTACACCAACGATGACCGCTGTTTTGCCATGCAGTTCCGGCAGTGGTTTGGCAGGAGCTTTCCATTCGGCCTGCTGTTGATGCAGCATAGCTTGTCTCAGCCAGCGACTGTGGGATAACATCATGCCCAGAATAATTTCGGTGATTGGAATCGCGTGAACTCCATTTGCACTGGTGACCTGAACGTTCTTTTGTTGCAAATCTGCGAAGGGGAGATTGTCTACACCAGCAGACCAGACCTGAACCCACTTCAACAGGCCGTCCTGTTTCAATGCATGTTCTGTGACGAGTGGGGACCAGCCGAGAATAATCTCAGCTTCTTTCAACTCAGCGGGGTCCAATTCCTTGGCTTTTCCGAATTTCAGGGTGTATTCTGGTGCAGCATTCTGAATGCGTTGTTGCTGTTCTTCGGATAGAGATGGAAAACATACAATTTTACCCATAATGTGTGGTCCTCCTGAGATAAATAGTTTGATGAGTTTGATGATTAAAGTGTATCAGATTTGGTGTTGGATGTGCATTAAGGTGGGAAATGCAGGAATCTAGCCTTATTTGCAAATGGTTATATTTGTGTCACTCTATACTTACCCAACTTGAAACGATATGTATAGTTATGAAATAATAGAGCGAACTTTAGAGAGGTGTATGCAATGAATAACCAATCACATCAGGATCATTCATCCCGACGGGAAAGATTGTTTGTAGCAATTCGTCTTCCTGTTGCTGTTCAGCAGTCTCTTCAGATGGATTCGAGGCTTGTACAGAACAAGCTAGATTTTCGTAAATGGACAGATCATAGAGATTATCATATTACCTTGCAATTTCTGGGGGATACGTTAGTTAGTGACATCGGGCACCTGCGAAAAGCATTGCGCTCAGCAACAAGCGGATTACAGCCGTTTGAACTTCAGCTTTCCGACTGGGGCACATTTGGACTTGAAGAAGCACCTAAGGTGCTTTGGAAAGGTGTTAGCGGAGAGATAGAGCACTTATTTTCATTGCAAAAACAAATCGTGCAGGCGACTTCGCCCCTTGGGTATGAAGCTGAATTAAGACCTTATGCTCCCCACATTACCATTGCCAGAAAATATCTGGGACAGCTTCCAGGTAATGAAAATAAAGGGGTATCTGGAGTGCTTCCGAAACATTCCACAGGTGTTAATTCATGGATGGTGGAGGACATTGTACTTTATGTGACAAGGCTGGGACAATCGCCAATGTATGAGGTCGTGGATACGTTCACTTTTTCCTGATAATCATTTTTATGCCATAAAATCACATTGACATAACGTTTATCCCTATGTAATATTAGCCATCGTTATTCAAATTCTTTTTTTTGGGTTACTTAGTTAAGGGAATTGTTTCGACAGGAGGAATCTTCGAATGAACATTATAAGCAAAAATCGTTGGGTAGCACCGATGTTATCAGTGCTGCTTGTATGTATAGTGGGGGTAAATGTCGTTCAGGCGACGGGGAAGTGGAATGAAGCTAGTGATAGTAAACAGATGACCGAACTTGCGGCTTCTGGGCAAAATAACCAAACATCTACGCAAGAAGAGAGGCGCATGATGGAAGATGGGACAAGTCTGTCCTCTAATCTGTCTGCCCAAACCGTAGCGTGGACTGAATCTCTGCCAGCGAAGAACTGGCTGACGACTGCTCAAGAAGAGCAGGAATTGCAAGAAGCCAAGGCCAAGAACAAAGCTAGAGCGATAGCTGCGGCCAAAGCCAAAAAAGAAGCTGCACTGAAATTGGCTAAAGTGAAACGCGCCAAAGAAGTCGCTGCTGTAACAACTCCCCCCCAAAAACTATACTTTACACGGACCAAACTTCTGAACCAGGAAGACTCGAAACTTGCAACCTGGTCATACAGTGTGTCCGATAAAGAACTGCATCTGCTGCAAAAAATCGTCATGGCAGAAGCGGAAGGTGAACCGTACGAAGGCAAAGTGGCAGTTGCCAATGTTGTCTTAAACCGGCTGCGGTCAGCCAATTTTCCCGATACCATTTACAAGGTCATCCATCAGAAATCCCAGTTTAGTCCTGTAGCGAACGGACGTATGAAACGTGTGGTTCCCAACGAGGACAGCATCAAAGCAGTGAATGCTGCGTTGAACGGGAAGAAGGAAGTTGCCGATGATACGTATTATTTCTTATCATTGACGCTTGCTGACGATCTGACAGTTGCCCGCTCGCAGAAAAAAGTAAAAACGATCGGTCATCATACTTTTTACAAGTAATCGACCCGTAAATTCTGCAAACAGGCAGGGTAGTTAACTGTGTGTGCTTCACACGGCCCTTGAAAAAGCCTGAATCGTAGTTTTATTTCGTTATTTAAAAATATCGTTATACTCTAAATTACCCTTTTTTCTGCCAAATCATACGGTGGAATTAGTGAAAATAAAAGAAGGTTCCCTTCCAAAAATTCGGAAGGGAACCTTCTTTGTATATCGTGAGCAATTGTCTTGTCCCCAATAACACCTCGTGAGAGCTGTTCTATAGGTCCGTAGAGGCGTCAGAATGGTATTCTGGTACCTGACAAGGACGTGGCAGTAATTCCGGCTGTGAAACGCTCCAAGGAGGTTGTTGTGACTTCGGCTGTCGTCGGAAACAATAAGTCATGAACAGCTTGAGCACAGCACTTCGGATCATAGACCGAAGGGTTACCTGAATGATGCGCTACGTTCAGCGGGCTTTCAGTTTGAGTAGATGCCTGCTCCACTAGTTGTCTGAAACGATTGGTAATCACGTCGGCAGAGTGAATAACCTGGCCGTATCCGGCTTGTACAAAGTATTCACAGTTCTCTTCCTCTTGACCTGCAATCGGAGGAATGAACAACATCGGTAGACCCTTGGCCAGCGCTTCAGTGCATGTCATGCCACCTGGCTTCGTAATCAGCACATCGGATACATCCATCAGTTTGCTTACTTCCCGTGTATATCCCAGAATACGAATATTCGGGTGCTGGAAGCAAGGCATTTCCTTCATTTTTGCAATCATTTTTTCATTGCTTCCTAGACAGAAGACCAATTGAACACGATCTGCCCAGGACGTGAGAGCTTTCATATGATCCTCATCAAACGAAAGTCCCCATCCGCCACCCATAAGTAGCGCTGTAGGCATGTTCTGAAGCCCCATCTCTTCCCGTAGCTTCACCTTATCTCCTGCTTCCCAGAAGTCTGGATGCACAGGGATTCCCGTGATCTGAATATGGGAGGGATCGACACCCCGGATCTCAAGCAATGCTTTGACCTGAGGGGTAGAGACCAGATATTTGTTCACTTCCGGATTAATCCATGTTCCGTGCACGTCATAATCCGTCACGACCGTATAGAGCGGGATATTCAGACCCTGGCGTTTGAGCCGGGAGATCACAGCATTCGGAAAAGGATGGGTACAGATCACCGCATCCGGTTTCAGTTGAGATACGACCTGTGCCGTCTGTGTATAGAAAATTCGGTGCAACGCCAGCTTGGTAAAACCATTTAGTGATTTGTTGTACTGTGTGCGGTACAACAGGCTGACCAGTTTGGGTTGAACCGATAGTGTCTTTCGATATGCAGAGAAAATTAGTGGAGCTACCGTTGGGTTCAAAAATTTGCCTAGTTCAATGACACGACTGTGAACATGTGGACTGACTTTTTTGATGCCATGTGCCAGCGCATGAGCGGCCTGAGTGTGACCGGTACCGAAACCTTCCGATAATAAGAGCACTCTTGGTTTTCGCATGAGTTCACCTTTATTCATAAGTTTTAATTCAAAATGAAGATATTCATTGTTTATTCTAGCTATGGAATGCGTTACTACATGAATATACATTGAAACACAAAATCATGTTTCTTCTATGAATATTTACACCATATATCTTACAATGAGACAACTTAAACTTCATTATATATACGTATTATCTGAGTCATCTTACACTATAGACGACGACAGAAGGAGTTTCCACTGCATTTAGGTTAAAAAATATTAACACAATTTTTTAAATGTTAGGGTTGCAATCTGATTTCTAAGGTGGTATTGTAGTTTTTGACCGAATGACTGAATTGTATTTTTGGTCATTTATGTAGAGCGATTGAACAATGAATGTGATTAAAGGAGGGATACGATGGCTCCGATTGACAGGAGACAGCAGGTTATTCATGCGGCAGCCCAGTCGTTTGCCATGTTTGGATACAAAGCAACGACGATGGATCAGGTCGCCAAGATTGCGAACGTTGGCAAAGGAACGATCTATACGTTTTTCACCAATAAGGAACAATTGTTTGATCAGATCCTGGTAGAAGTGATTCAGGAAATGAAGAACATCGCGCATCGTGAAGTGCATCAGGAAAGTGCATTTTTCGATAATCTGTTTCGGGTACTGGATGCCTTGTTAGAGTTTCGTCGTGATCACGATCTGCTCGTTAAGTTATCTCAGGAGCTGAAGGACTTTGGAACGCTGCAGGCCAAGGAAGGATTGGACAAGGTGGAGAAAGTAATCTCCGACTTTCTGGCTAAGGAGCTTGAGAAAGCAAAAGACAATGGAGAGATTCGAGATTGTGATCCGCAAGTCGTCGCATTTATGATGATTCGCCTGTATATTGCACTCACCTCAGACTGGAGCAAACAACATCAACCGCTGAGCAAAGAGGAAATTAAGACTTACTTTCGCCTTTTCTTAATGGAAGGAATTGCTGCTGTAACGTAATCCGAATTTAATCTACTATAATATAAGGATTTTCACGCGTATCAAGCAGGGAGGCTTGTCGGAAGACAGGTTGTTTTTTTGTCCTAAATTGACCGTTTGAGGAAAGTGGTCACTTCGTGTTTCAGTATGTTTTCTGGAATGCGACATTGTATTTCATTATGGTTATTCCTGCTCATGGAGCAGAGAGATTAAGGGGAGAAAATGACATGAAATCTTTATCCGTGTTTTTCAAGGATGTGGGATCGGCCGTGAGAAACCCGAAGGTGTTGATCCCTGTTATTGCAATTATGTTTATACCGATCCTGTATAGTGGCATCTATCTGGCAGCCTATTGGGACCCGTATGGTCATGTGGATGAGATGCCGGTTGCCGTTGTTAATCTGGACAAAGGCGCTGAGCTGGAGGGCAAATCCCTCCATGTAGGTAGTGATCTGGTGGATGAGTTGAAGAAAAATGCCGATTTTAAATGGGATTTTGTCAGTGCGAGTCAAGCTAAAGAAGGCATGAGTAATGACAAATATTATATGCAAATTACGATTCCGGAGAACTTCTCATCCCAAGCAACAACATTGCTCGATGACAAGCCGGAGCCGGCTGATCTGATCTATGAACCGAATGGCAATTACAGTTTTGTCGGTGCTCAGATCGGTAAGACCGCTATTAAGGACCTGAAAGCAAAAGTCTCAGCCAAAGTAACGGAATCCTATGCAGAAACATTGCTCGACAAGTTCTCCGAAGTATCGGATGGCTTGGCTGAGGCAGGCGATGGGGCGGGTGAACTGAATACCGGCGCAGGCAAACTGGATGATGGTGCTGTTAAGCTCAAGGATAACCTGGCGAAGCTTGCATCAGGAACGCTTGAACTTCAGGAAGGACTTTCTCCATTAAGTGATGGTGTTAACGCGCTACACACAGGGGCAACCAAGCTTGAAAGTGGAACATCAAATCTTGTATCCGGTCTGCAACAGCTTCAGGCAGCCGCATCGAGCCAGCTTCAGAGCGGAGCAGATCAGTTGAAGGATGGTAGCGCCAAGTTGGAAACTGGACTCCAGTCTTCACTGGATGGCACAAGTAAGTTGCAGGCTGGTCTGAAATCATCAGAACAGGGCAGTGCGAAGCTGTCGGATGGTCTGCAAAGTGCTGTTCAGGGCAGCGGTACACTGGCAACAGGCCTGCAATCGGCTGTAGATGGCAGTTCCAAGGTTGCTGATGGTGCACAGGGCGTAGCCGCCGGATTGAAACAGCTTGCTGCATCAAACCCCGAACTGGCTGAAAATGCGGATGTACAGAAGCTGCTTGCGGCAAGTGAGGCTGTTGCTGACGGCAGTGCACAATTGCATGAGAGCGAGCAGAAGCTGGCACAAGGTGCAGATCAGCTGCATCAGGGTAACCAGCAACTGGCTGCGGGTGCAGCCGAGCTTCATGGAGGCCAGGAGCAACTTCTGGCTGGTGCGAACCAACTGGTGGATGGTCAGAAGCAATTGCTGGCTGGTGCAGGGCAGCTCAGTCAAGGAGGCGTTAAGCTCTCCGATGGTCTGAAGCAGTTCAGCGGCAAACTGGGTGATGCTGCAAGTGGCGGTACATTGCTTGCAGATGGTGCCAAGCAGCTGGGCTCAGGGACTACAGCTTTGCAAACGGGTGTAGGTAAACTCAGTGGTGGCGTTAGTTCACTAACCGATGGTTCCAAGCAATTGGGTGATGGCGCGGGCAAACTGGCTGACGGCCTTACTGAGCTAAAAGATGGCTCAAGTGAACTGGAAACCAAGCTGAATGATGCCGCACAGAAAACATCCGAAGTTAAGAAAACGGATGATGTAGTGAACATGTTCGCTGAACCTGTGAACTCTTCGGAGAACACAGCAGAGAACGTGAGCAATTATGGTACAGGATTGACACCGTTCTTCCTGTCGATCGGTCTGTTTGTGGGATCGTTGATTTCCACGATTGTATTGAAAATGCGGGAAACGTCCGTACCTGGTGCAACAGGCTGGAATCGTTTTGTCAGCCGGACACTGGTATTTGGGTCCGTGAGTATTTTCCAATCGGTTATCGTGGCAAGTTTCATGTTATATGGTCTTGGACTGGAGACGCACAGCGTAGGGCTGTTCTACCTGTTTACCATTATTACGGGGCTGACCTTCATGTTGATTGTTCAGGCACTTGTAACCTGGCTGGATCTGCCTGGACGTTATGTTGTCATTCTGCTTCTGGTCTTCCAGCTTGCGGCTAGTGCAGGGACCTTCCCTGTAGAACTGATTCCATCATGGCTTCAGGCATTTAGCCCTTGGTTGCCAATGACACACAGCATTATGGGCTTCAAAGCCGTGGTATCGAGTGGTAATCTGGATGTGATGTGGCATCAGGCAGGTATTCTTAGCATCTATGCAGGTGTATCCATTCTGCTGACGCTTGCTTACTTCCTCTGGAATGGCAGACGTCCGAAAAAAGAAGTCGAACAGGCTGATTCTGGTCAAGTTGTGACGGCATAAGTCGAACCTGATCTTCAGCAGGGTCATATTTTTGAAAAAAAACTTTATTTTCTTGTAGTGAAATTATGCAATATAGTAGTCAAATAGTGCAAATAGCCTGTGACCCCAAAAAGGGGTTGCAGGCTATTTTGTATACAAATGCATAGAGAAGTAAAGTTTCGCTGGCTTAAGCAGTGAAAATTTGGTGGAATTATGGATAAACCTAGGCTGCACATGGAACGATTTTCTTCTGTCAGCAATTTAATTCAGTTGTACTCTGGCTTAAAAAGTGTATAATTATTCGAAAAAGAGATGAATTTAAACGTCACTACTGTAAAGCTGTACTGCAAAACATTTCTTATCAGAGGTATTAAAAAGTTTAAATTGCGCTGATGTTAGGTCGGTGTTAAAATAATAGAACTATATCAAAAAAACGTCGCTCCATTTCAGTAGCCGTGCCAGCGGCTGCGTGTTGATTTATACAGGCTGTTTGCCGGATCGTCCGGATCAGCTCATCTCATTCAATGGCTACTGCCCAATAGCAGGCATTATTTTTGACAGTCTCATGCTGTCACCTCTTCTATCTAGCAGGCTCTATCGCAAGCGAAAGGCCAGCTCCTCCCGTTTCATTGTTGCCTGTTGCCTATGTTCTTGATCTTTCCGAAATACTTCATTATAGAAAGGTTGCGTTCCATGAGACACATCGGATTACCTCCAAAACAGGGTCTGTATGACCCGCAGTTCGAAAAAGACGCATGCGGAATGGGTTTTGTTGCCAACATCAAAGGAGTACCTTCACACGATATCGTTAGTCAGGCACTGACCATGCTCAGTAACATGGAGCACCGTGGAGGACAGGGAAGTGAGCCGAATTCCGGTGACGGAGCAGGTATCCTGATTCAGATTCCACATCGCTTTTTTGCAGAGGAAGCGAAAGGCCTTGGTTTTGCATTGCCTGAACAGGGATTCTATGGCGTAGGGATGTTGTTCCTTTCCCAGGACCCTGCCATTCGCAGTGCACATGAAGAGAGCCTTAAGAAGATTATTGAAGAAGAAGGTCAGACGTTCCTGGGTTTCCGGGATGTTCCTACTTTTGATGAAATGCTTGGCCGTTCTGCACTTGCAGCGAAACCTTATGTACGTCAGGTGTTTATTGGAAGATCCGCAGATGTGAAGGATGAGCTTGGATTCGAGCGTAAGCTGTATGTTATTCGCAGACGCGCTGAGCTGGCTATTCGTTATTCGGCAGATGAAGCAGAAGGTGGTTCGTTCTACCTTCCGAGCATGTCTTGTCGGAAAATTGTATATAAAGGCATGCTGACAACTGAACAAGTTGGCGGGTTCTATCTGGATCTGCAGGAAGAACTCGTGGAATCGGCCATTGGACTTGTGCATTCCCGTTTCAGTACAAACACCTTCCCAAGCTGGGAACGTGCTCACCCGTATCGCTTCATGATCCACAACGGTGAGATCAACACGATGCGTGGTAACGTGAACTGGATGCATGCTAGACAATCCTTGTTCGAGAGCGAGTTGTTTGGTAACGACATCGCGAAAGTGAAACCGGTCATCAATCCGGACGGTTCGGATACAGCCATGTTTGATAACACACTGGAGTTCCTGTATCTGAGCGGCCGTTCTCTGCCACACGTGGCCATGATGATGGTTCCTGAACCTTGGAGCACAGATGAGGGCATGGACCCTGCCAAAAAAGCATTTTATGAATATCACAGCACGATGATGGAGCCTTGGGATGGGCCAGCAGCAATGGCCTTCACAGATGGTTTGCAAATTGGTGCAACACTTGACCGTAACGGTTTGCGTCCAGCTCGTTATTATGTAACCAAAGATGACCGTATTATCCTTTCCTCCGAAGTTGGGGTACTGGATATCGCGCCGGAAGAGATCCTGTACAAAGATCGTCTGCGTCCAGGTCGGATGTTGCTTGTGGATACACAAGAAGGCCGCATCATCGCGGATGAGGAAGTAAAAGCAATTATTGCAGCCGAGAATCCGTATCAGGATTGGCTTGATGAGCATTTGATGGATCTGAGCGAGTTGCCGGAAGCACCGGAACTTCCTGATCCAAAACATGATAACGTGACCCAGCTTCAGCTCGCTTATGGTTATACATTTGAAGAACTGCGTAAAATCCTGGAGCCCATGGCAACAACAGGTATGGAAGCTACAGGTTCGATGGGTTATGATGCACCGCTGGCTGTGCTGTCGGATCGTCCGCAGCGTCTGTACAACTACTTTAAACAGATGTTCGCCCAGGTAACCAACCCGCCAATCGATGCAATCCGTGAAGAGATTGTAACGTCTACGGCAACAACCATTGGTCCTGAGCGTAACTTGCTGAATCCGGAACCGGAGAGCTGTCGCCAGATCCGTCTGGATACACCGGTATTGTCCAATGAAGACTTTGCGAAGATTCGCCATGTGCGTCGCCCAGGCTTCCGCTCCATGACGATTCCAATCTTCTTCACCGCTGCGGAAGGAGCAGAAGGACTTCGCAAAGCGATGGATTTGCTCTTCGAAGCTGCAGACCGTGTCATCGACAAAGGTCATAACATTCTGATCCTGTCTGACCGTGGTGTGGATGCAGAGAATGCTGCCATTCCTGCATTGCTTGCTGTAGCAGGTCTGCATCACCATCTGATTCGCCAGGGAACCAGAACCAAAGTCAGCATTATGCTCGAATCGGCAGAACCGCGTGATATTCACCACTACGCGTTGCTGCTGGGTTACGGTGTAAGTGCGGTGAACCCTTATCTGGCCTTTGAAACGCTGGATGACATGATTCAGCAAGGGTTGCTGCGTGGCATCTCGCATGAGAAAGCAGTGAAAAACTACATTAAAGCAGCTACCAAAGGTGTTACTAAAGTGTTGTCCAAAATGGGGATTTCTACGATTCAATCGTATCGTGGAGCTCAAATCTTCGAAGCGGTAGGTCTGAAATCAGACTTCGTTGACCGTTACTTTACCTGGACACCTTCCCGTATCGGTGGAATTGGGTTGGAAGAAGTGGCAGCCGAAGCGCTGACACATCATAACCGTGCCTTTACGGAAAAAGACGGTAACGATAAAGTATTGGATTCCGGTGGGGATTATCAATGGCGTAACGACGGAGAAGAGCATCTGTTCAATCCGCAAACCATTCATACCCTGCAACATGCAGTACGCACTGGGGATTACAAGCTGTATAAAAAATATTCCAAACTTGTACAAGGTGAGAATGATCAACTGTTGACCATTCGCTCCATGCTGAAGCTGAAACCGGTGGGAGCTTCCATTTCACTCGAAGAAGTTGAATCCGTAGAAGATATCATGCGTCGTTTCAAAACGGGCGCAATGTCCTTTGGTTCGATCAGTAAAGAGGCGCATGAAGATCTTGCCATCGCTATGAACCGTGTTGGAGGTAAATCCAATACTGGTGAAGGTGGAGAAGATCCGGCTCGCTTCATTAAAGATAGCAACGGGGATTCCCGTCGCAGTGCGATTAAACAGGTAGCATCCGGACGTTTTGGTGTTACATCCAACTATTTGGTTAATGCCGATGAGATTCAGATTAAAATGGCTCAGGGAGCTAAACCGGGTGAAGGCGGACAGCTGCCAGGACGTAAAGTGTATCCTTGGGTTGCTGAAGTCCGTGGTTCAACACCGGGTGTAGGTCTGATCTCGCCACCACCGCATCACGATATCTACTCGATCGAAGATCTGGCAGAGTTGATCTATGACTTGAAAAATGCCAATCCGCGTGCTGAGATTAACGTGAAGCTGGTATCGGAAGTGGGCGTGGGTACCATCGCAGCTGGTGTAGCCAAAGGCCGTGCCGATATTATCCTCGTCAGCGGTTATGACGGTGGTACAGGTGCATCACCGCAAGGTTCGATTCGCCACGCAGGTATGCCTTGGGAACTAGGTCTTGCAGAGACACATCAAACGTTGATGCTGAACAATCTGCGTGACCGTGTTGTCCTCGAAACAGATGGCAAAATGCTTAACGGCCGTGACCTAGCGATTGCAGCCTTGCTTGGAGCAGAAGAGTATGGTTTCTCTACAGCACCGCTCGTTGCACTTGGCTGTATCATGATGCGTGTCTGTCAGATGGATACCTGTCCGGTTGGTGTAGCGACACAGAATCCGGAATTGCGTAAAAATTATATGGGTGATCCAGCTCATGTGGTTAACTTCATGCGATTTGTTGCTGAAGATGTGCGTGAGATCATGGCTGATCTTGGTTTCCGTACGATTCAGGAGATGGTCGGACGTACAGATTGCCTCGAAACGGTAGAAGCCGTAGATCACTGGAAGAAAAAAGGTGTGGATCTGTCTGTATTGCTGCATGTGCCTGAAATGCCGGAAGGCTCTGCACGTTATCGCACACAGCATCAGAATCACCAATTGGAAGAAACGCTGGATATGCAACAATTGCTGCCACTGGCACAGTCTGCTATTGAATCCGGTCAACCGGTTGAAGCGGTGCTTCCAATTACAAACGTTAACCGTGCAGTAGGTACCATTTTGGGTAGTGAGATCACACGCAAATATGGACTCGCAGGATTGCCTGAAGATACGGTTAAATTCAAATTTGTCGGCTCTGCCGGACAAAGCTTTGGGGCCTTTGTACCTAAAGGTATGACCTTGACCGTTGAAGGGGATTCCAATGACTATGTAGGTAAAGGACTGTCCGGAGGTAAACTGATCGTGATGCCTTCTCCGAAAGCAACGTTTGAGGCGGAAGATAACATCATTATCGGTAACACGGCTCTCTACGGAGCAACAAGCGGTGAAGCGTACATCCGTGGTATTGCGGGTGAGCGATTTGCTGTACGTAACTCGGGCGCCAAAGTCGTCGTTGAAGGTGTAGGCGACCATGGTTGTGAGTATATGACAGGTGGACGTGTCGTTGTATTGGGCGATACAGGTCGTAACTTTGCAGCAGGGATGTCCGGAGGTATTGCCTATGTGTATGATCCAGAAGGCACATTCCTGAAACGTTGTAATCTGGAAATGGTTCTTTTGGAGCGTATCGAAGATGTGGCCGAAAGTGCAGATCTGCGAGGCATGATTCAACGTCATGTTGCCAACACAGGAAGTGCTGTCGGTCAGCGCGTTCTGGATAACTGGCAAGATGCGCTGAATCAGTTCGTTCGGGTTATTCCGAAGGACTTCAAACGTATGACAGAACAGATCGAACGGATTCAGGCAACAGGTTTGACTGGAGAAGCAGCGCTGCTTGCAGCGTTTGAAGCGAATATGCGTGAACTTGCACGTGCTGGAGGTTAATAACTTCCTTGTTCAAAGGTGTAAGTGCATGAACAGGTTGTATTAAGAATAATAGGAGCAATATGGTTGCCATTCCGGCACCATATTGCTCCTATTTTGCTTTCGACAAAATTAGAACCCCATCAAAAAACGTTATCGCCATGAGACGACAACATCGAGGAACTTTCTCAAGTATAATAAGGCTAGTTTTGGAGGGCAGGGAAAGTATAAAGATAAGAGAGGTTAGCGGAATGAATATGAAGCATCCAAACAGGGACGATCGTAGGCCGACAGGTAAACAAGTCGAAGCAACCCAGATGGACATCATGAAGGTGTTACTGCAATGCGGAATCGACCCGGAGCGTTGGAACCATTTCGTATCCTCCGTCAACAACAAGCGTCCTTGACACAATAGACAAGCATGGAATGAAAGGGAATTAAGACACAAAAAAAGCCCAGAAGCCAGAGAGGTTATCTCTCGGGAACTGGGTCCTCTTTTCGGGTTTAGTCCATACTGCGTTCCATTCGGACAAACGCAATAAAACGACGTGCCTCTTCTTCGGTTAAGGACTTCCCATCAATCATCAGATCGAAGCGTTCTAACACTTCTTTGTCCGATAACTCCAAGGTATCCACGAATTCACGTACGTCTTCATCCATCACGACATCACTTTGCTTTGTACGTCCTATAAGATAATCAATAGACACATCAAAGATGTCAGCAAGTCTCGTTAACACTTCGAAATCCGGTTTACGTCGGTTCTTCTCGTAGTGGGAGAGAGCAGCTCTGGTAATATGAATGGAGCTCGCAAGTTCTTCTTGAGTAAGTCCCCGCTGTTCCCGTAATTCCGCAATGCGATTTCCGTAGCTCATAAGCTATTTCCCCCTGAACGACATCAAATATATATTGAAACAATCCTGAGCCAAGTGTTTGATCAGGGCAGCTTTCCTGCAAAAGAGTAACTCCTCATGTGTTTCCTTTAACCCATTTCCATTTGTAAATAGGTCTGTCTAAGGACATCTCAAATTGTCGTAAATCAAAAGAACCATGTCCAAATACCGCTTGACATGATACGTATTGTATCGTAAATTGGACGTATGGAGTTACAAAATGTATCATTTGGAATATTTTAAGTATCTCCTGGTTGCCTGGACCATATACCTGTGAGAAGGAAGTAGAGGCAGTCCATGTAGGCTAATCCATTCTAAAGGAATGAAACCATGTATTCAATAATTCAGGAATGGGCTGATATGAAATTAAATGTCCATATGTACATTCAGGAGTTTCATGGGAAAATGGTAGACCGCAAAAGACGCCCTGTTCTGTTACTCGGAATGGACACTCAAGCAATCACCTTCCTGAGCGACCTGAAATTGCCGGTATCATCAGAAATGCTCATTGGTTTGGATGTTGAAGATCAACATGTATGTGTACGACTTCACGCAAGGTTGCAATGGAAACAGCCCTTCGGAGAGCTCACAATGTATCATTCAAACTTGCATATTCAGCACGAACAGAAACTATATATAACTGGACAGTTAAACACAATGCTTACTGAAGTTCAGTTTCCCGCGGTTTCCCGTTTTCAGTATGAAAAGGCAACAGAACAAAAGGCTCTGCAGGAACCCTATCATTACATTGATTTCACCATATAATTCCAAGTCGATTCTTAACATTTTCTGAACAAAACATGTACTTAACGCCATTTTACTATATTTCATAGCGTTATGCATTAGTTCTTTAACACCAAAAGCATTTGCGCAATGAATAAAGGGGCGAGGGGGCTCATACTATTTCAGGAAGTTTGGATATGGTTGAAATGCACTGCCACATATTATCCGGCCTGGATGATGGTCCTGTTCGAATGGAGCAGTCCGTTGCGATGGCTGAGAAGGCGGCAGCCTCAGGTATTACCTCCATTATTGCTACTCCGCATCACCTGAACGGGCAATACAACAATGAACCGATGGTGGTCAATCAGGCCGTGAACCTGCTTCATGCAGAACTTCGCAAACGCAACATTCGCCTGGAGATCCGTCCCGGACAGGAGATCAGGGTGCATGACAACCTGATTGGAGACTTATATGCAGGAAAGTGCTGCACACTCGCCGGAAGTCGTTACATGTTGCTGGAACTACCCTTTGGTCGTATTCCCTCACAGTTCCCCAGGATACTGCATGAATTACGAATAGCGGGAATTACCCCTATTATTGCTCATCCGGAACGCAATCGTGTCATTTTGAAGAAGCCAAAGTTGTTGGCTGATTACTTGAGTCAAGGCGGACTATGTCAGCTCACAGCTCAATCTTTCACTGGGCTTTTCGGACGGAAAGTTCGGCAGTGGTGTTTTCATTTTTGCAAAGAAAACGGGTTTCATTTCATTTCATCAGATGCACATGATACGTGCAAAAGGACATTTGCCATAAGTGAAGGAGAGCGGGCCATCGAGCGTCGATTTGGAGCTGAAGCCGTTAAGCGGCTGGCAGAGAATGCGTCGCACATTCTATCGAATTCGTGTCTGGTCACAGAACGCTGGAAACCTCGCAAATGGCTACTGTCCATCTGGTAGTTACATAGGATAGATCACAACGTATAGGAGGAATGAAAGTGGAACTGAAAGGATATTTTCGACTCTTACAAAAGAAACTTTGGTTGATTGTTGCAATTGCTCTGGTAGCGGGTGTGGGTGCAGGGGTCAAAAGTATTTTCTTCACCCAACCGATCTATGAGGCAAGTTCCAAGCTTATCGTGAACCAGACCTCTAACGTTCAAGGCCAGGCGATGATGGACTTCAGCATGATTCAAACCAATATCAAACTCATTAACTCATACAGAGAAATTATTAAATCTTCCGCCATTATGGATAAAGTCGCTACCACGTATCCGGACCTGGGCTTAACCTCTGCACAGCTCATGAATAGCACCTCCGTCTCTACAGCCAGCGAATCCCAAGTGATGAGCATAACTGTACAAGGGACTACCTACGAAAAAGCCGCAAAAACGGTCAATGCCATCTCCAACGTGTTCCAATCTCAAATCCCCCTAATCATGAAAATCGATAATGTGGCTATCCTCAGTGAAGCAAAAGTGGATAGTAACGCATCTCCAATTAATATGAAAACCACATTAAGCATCATTGTCAGTCTGTTCGCAGGTCTTGTGCTCGCGATTGCACTCGTATTCCTGCTGGATTATCTGGATGACACATTCAAATCCGAAACTGAACTTGAAAAAGAGCTGGGCCTGCCTGTGCTTACCGTGATATCCAAAATGAAAAAAGATGATCTGAAAAATACGAAAAATTACGTATCTCAACAGAAAGTGGGGGATGGCAAATATGTCGCGGCAAACCAATGAAAATAACAGTCTGGTGACCTATTTTAACTCCAAATCTCAAATCTCGGAGGGATACCGTAAATTACGGACGAACATCCAGTTCTCCTCAATCGACAGTCATATCAAAAAAATCATGGTGGCTTCCGCTGAATCCGGCGAAGGCAAGACCACAACCATTAGCAACCTGGCGGTAACCTATGCCCAGGAAGGCAAAAAAGTTCTGCTGATCGATGCGGATCTGCGTAATCCTTCCTTGCACCAGGTGTTTTCCGTACCGAATCATATCGGTCTGAGTAGTGTGCTGTCTAATCAGTACAGTGTAGAAGAAGTGCTTAGAGAGAGCTACATCGACAATCTCCAATTATTCACTTCTGGCCCAATTCCGCCGAACCCTTCCGAGATGATCGGTTCCAACCGGATGAAAAGGCTGATTGAGAAGTTAGAGGATCAATATGATGTCATCATGTTTGATACACCGCCGGTGCTCGCAGTAACGGATGCACTCATTGTGAGTTCGCTGTGTGATGGCGTGCTACTGGTCGTGAACTCGGGCAAGGTCAAGAAGGAATTAGTGAAGAAGACCAAGGCTGCTCTGGAGCATGTGAATGCACGAATCCTGGGCGCAATCCTGAACAATATCAAAAACGTTGCAGTTCCGGTGGGCTACGGAGAGAAGTAAACCTTCCATCCAATGCTCCCAAGTAAACAGGTAATGTCTACTGCACCTTTATCACTGTAGGCACTCGGTCATGCTGTGGGTTCAATGAACCTTAGACGTTAATCGTCGAAGGTATGACGTGAGGACGGGTTAGATGCCCTGGTTCAACTTTTATCAAACTAAAAAAAAAGAGGATAGGGTGGTATTTATGAAAAAAGTGAGAAAAGCAATTATTCCTGCAGCTGGACTAGGTACACGATTTTTGCCAGCCACAAAAGCGATGCCCAAAGAAATGCTCCCTATTGTGGACAAACCAACTATACAGTATATCGTTGAGGAAGCCATTGCCTCTGGAATTGAAGACATCATCATCGTAACCGGTAAAGGGAAACGGGCAATTGAAGATCATTTCGACAACGCTTTTGAACTGGAGCACAACTTGCTGGAAAAAGGGAAACTGGGCTTGCTTGAAGAGGTCCGCAAATCTTCTAACGTGGATATCCACTACATAAGACAAAAAGAGGCCAAAGGACTTGGTCATGCTGTCTGGTGTGCACGTAACTTTATCGGTGACGAACCTTTTGCCGTGTTGCTCGGAGATGACATCGTCGTATCGGAAGTTCCATGCACCAAACAGTTGATTGATCAATATGATCAGGTTCAACATTCCATTGTTGGCGTACAAACCGTACTTGCTGAACAAACAGACAGATACGGCATTGTAGACCCGCTTCAATCGGATGGCCGTTTGACAGAGGTTCTCAGGTTCGTAGAGAAACCTGCCCAAGGCACAGCGCCTTCCAACCTGGCGATTATGGGGAGATACGTACTGAGTCCAGAGATTTTCGAACATCTGGAGCAACAAGAGATTGGTCAAGGGGGAGAGATTCAATTAACAGATGCGATTCAGCGCTTAAATGAGACACAAGGAGTGTATGCTTACGATTTCGAGGGAGTACGTTATGACGTGGGCGAGAAACTGGGATTCATTTTGACAACCATCGATTTCGCTCTGCAAAAACAGGAACTTAGAATTCCAATGCTGCAAGCTCTGCAACAGATTCTGGAAAAAGAGTCGGTAGAACATGCAGCCGGGGGGGAGTTTGAATGAGTCCATCTCCCCAATCGAAGGAAGCGGAGATTGTTATGGACCCAAGTCTGGGGTACAATGCATCAACGATGTCAGGACAAAATGCGGATAAAGTGTATCTATTTATGAAAAGAATGCTCGATTTGCTGGGTTCTTTCATAGGTTTGATCATTTTGTGCCCCTTGTTTGCGGTCATCGGAATACTCATCAAAATAGAGGCCCCGCAGGGGTCTGTTTTTTTTCGTCAGGTACGGGTAGGACAGAATGGAAAAGAGTTTCATATGTACAAATTCAGGTCCATGGTTGCGAATGCAGAAGATCTGCTGGAACAGCTGATTGATCAGAATGAAGTGAACGGGAATATGTTCAAAATGAAAAATGATCCCCGCATTACCCGGATTGGCAAGTTCATTCGGAAAACCAGTCTGGATGAGCTGCCTCAGTTGTGGAACGTGTTCAGAGGAGAGATGAGTCTCGTTGGGCCCAGACCGGCTCTGCCCAGAGAAGTGAAGAACTACACTTCCTATGACAGACAACGCCTTCAGATGATTCCGGGATGTACGGGATTATGGCAAGTCAGCGGTCGAAATAGTGTTGGTTTTGAGGAAATGGTAGAGCTGGATCTGACGTATGCCCGTGAGCGCAGCATGATGGTGGATATCAAAATTATCTTCAGAACGTTCAAGGTGCTGGTAGGTTCGAAGGATGCGTTTTGAAACACGATTCTGGCTTTGAGGTGGCATAGCAGATATGCAAAAGACCGGTATACTTGCTGCATTAAATATGAAGTTGTTTAATATCATTCTTTTTTCGCTGGTAATTGTCTTCGCAGCAATCTATCTTCCGCTAGTCTCGGTTGTTGCACTCATAGCTGTGATTCTGCTGGGCGTTTATATTAAACAGCCCAGCTGGATTTTTATGATTCTCATTGTAAGTTTTTCATTGTCCATTGATAAAATATTTAGTATTCATTTGGCAGGACTGGATTCGTTGTCCTTCTACAAGCTGGCGATTCTGGGTTTTGTCGTTTCTCTTTTTCTACGCTTTGGTATTCGCAAAGAGTTGATATATCCTGCACTGGCGATTGGTTTTTTATTTGTGGAGAGTTATTTTCTATCTGATCTGCCCAGTAAGGTTAGTCCGCTCGATCCATTCAAGGCCTTTCTGGGAGTCATTGTTCCTTTTTTGTTGCTGATGCCCCACTTTTCAAGAGAGATCAGTCAACGAATTATACGTGTACTCGCATGGTTGCCGCTGTTCAGTCTTGCTGGTGGTTATATTCTGCAACTCGCCGGCATATTGTCCATTACTAACCTGGAGATGTCGGGAGTAACCCGGTTACAGGGAGCTAACATCGCCGCGCATCTGGCCATGTTGTGTTTTATCTCGATCTGTGTCTGTCTGATTCAGATCAAGCAAGGCCATCAGGTAGTTCTGTATTACATGCTTACCTTGACACATCTGGTCATTCTGGTCCAGACGGGAACAAGGGGGCCACTTATTGCGCTTATTCCGATTATTCTGGTCTATCTTTTTGATCAACTGAAAGCCTTCATCAAAGGCAGAGTCAGTGCCATTATTCCTCTCATTCTGTTTGTTGTCGCTGTGGCCTATATGGTGATTGCGCAGTGGGACAATTATGAGATGAGGTCAGAGAGCAAAGGCCTGTCGGGAAGGGATGTAGCCTGGAATTATTTTATTGGCAAAGCAAATGAGTATCCGATATTTGGACGTGGACTCGGCTCAACTCTCGTAGCGAATGATGGAAGTATTTTTTCTGGATTCGTCGTTCCGCATAATGAATACATTCGTTTTTATTACGATGGCGGGTTAGTTGGAGCCATCCTGTTGTTTCTATCGCTGCTGCTGGTGTTTCGGGCTGTTTACTTCCGATTGGGCGGCATGATCCGGTTGTATTTTGCCGGTATGATTATCGGTTTCCTGACCTATTCCTTTTTTGACAATACCCTGTCCACGGTTCATCTGATTGCTCCATTCTGTATCTTCCTGAACGCGTTATATGCTACGGGAAATGGAGTCCATTCCAAGTCAGGGGCTGAAGCAGAAGTGGATATACAGATACAGCGAGCCAAGGACGTATCCTTTTCAAAGGAGATTAGAACATGAAGGTCTGTTTGATCAGTTCTACAGGCGGCCATTTTGATGAATTAACCAAAATTATTCCTGCGGTTGAAGAACATGATTATTTCCTGATTACCGAGAAAAATAAAAGCAGAAAAGTCGATTCGGCACAGGGCAAAGTATACTTCTTAATGCAGCAAGAGCGTAAAAATGCGATGTTCTTGCTAATCTTTGTGGCTAACATTATCAAATCGTTCTTTTTATATCTGCGTGAGCGTCCAAAGGTAATCATTACAACAGGGGCAGGAGCTACTTATCCTTTTTGCCTCATCGGTAAAATCTTCGGTGCCAAGCTGATTTATATCGAAAGTTATGCCAAAATCTATTCCTCCAGCGCAACCGGGAGATTGATGTACAAAATCTCGGATGAGTTCTTCATCCAATGGGAAACGTTGCAGGATAGCTATCCCAATGCGAAATACAGGGGGGCTTTATTTTGATATTTGCTATCGTTGGAACGCAGCGCTTTCCCTTCAATCGGATGTTTGAGCTTATTGATGAGGCGATTGAGGCCGGAATAATTGAAGAAGAGGTTGTTGCCCAATCCGGATATACCGAGTATCAGCCGCGAAATTTCACTGTAATTCCTTTCCTCACGCAGGAAGAGATGAATGAATATGTGGAGCGCAGCAGATGCATTATTTCTCATGCGGGTGTTGGCTCCATTACAAATTGTCTAGAACGTGGCAAGCCGGTTATTGTCATTCCACGCCGGAAAGAATGGGGAGAGCATGTGGATGACCATCAGCTTGAGATCTCCAAGGTTTTTCAGGATAACGGCTATGTGGCCGTCGCGGAGAGTCAGGCTGAGTTGCAAAAGTTGGTTCCTTGCATAGAGGAGCTGACGTTCCAGCCCTATGTAAGAAAACAGTCTGATCTGATCTCATCCATTAAAAATTACGTGAATAGTCTGTAAGAGGTATGAAGATTAACCATGAAAAAAAGGAGTCTATCATGAAACCAAAAGTATTGGTTGTTGGATCATCCTTGAAGGATATGGGTGGAATTGTGAGTGTCATCAAAAACATTGAGGATTCCTCCATCTCGGAAATGTACGCCATGCAGCGGGTCGAAACGTATATCACGGGCAGCGTGTTCTCACGACTGCTTATTTTTATACGGGGATTCATTCAATTCTGGATGAAGCTGTACACGTTTAAGCCGGATATCGTGCATATTCATATGGCAAACAACGGGAGCTTTTATCGGAAGTCTCTATTTCTGCTAACCGCACGAAAGTTGTTTCGAAAGTCAGTCATTCTGCATATTCATGCGGCCAGCTTTGATGATTTCTACAATCAATTTGCTCTGCAGCGCAAGTATTGTCACTACATTCTGAATCAGGCAGACAAGTTGATTGTCTTGTCCCAGACGTGGAAAGAATACTTTGCTACGATTGTGCCGGAGACAGCCATTGAGGTTCTTTATAACGGGGTCTTTGTTAAAGAACCATTTGCCAAAGAACAACAGGCAGCCGTTAGCGCTCTCTTCATGGGCAGACTGGGTGAGCGAAAAGGAGTCTACGATCTGCTTCAGTCCATTCAGCAATTGAAGGCGCTGGGCGTTACAGCTACCTTTAATCTGGCAGGGGATGGCGAAGTCGAAGAAGTCAAAGCAATCGTGCAGCAGTATGGAATAGAGGATCGTGTCAATGTACTCGGCTGGATTAACGGAGAGCAAAAGGAAAAGCTGATGCTGGAAGCGGATCTACTGGTCCTGCCTTCTTATCATGAGGGATTACCTATGGCCATACTTGAAGCAATGAATTGTGGCTTGCCCATTATATCGACCACCGTCGGAGGCATCCCCGAAGTGATTACATCCGGTCATAATGGGCTGTTAATCGAGCCGGGAGATGTGCACGGGCTGACATCAGCGCTGGAATATCTCATCATGGATGAAGAGGTTAGAGCAAGAATGGGTTCACATAACAGAGCGATTATATCGGATAAGTTCGATATGAATCTTCTCGTGGGCAGATTATCAGGAATATATGATGCACTTCAAGTGAAGGTATCCTAGTGAACAGGAAAAGGTGATGAAATGAACCCCTTGGTATCTTGCATCATTACGACCCATAACCGGGCCGAGTTATTGAAAAATGCGTTGAGAAGTGTACGTGAGCAAACACATCCGTATCTGGAGATTTTCATTGTGGATGATGGTTCAGAAGATCAGACGCCAGAGATCTGTCAGGCGTGGACCCGGGAAGATTCACGGATTCGGTACATCCGGGTTCCATATCCCAAAGGAGCCAACCATGCACGGAATGTGGGGATATCCCAAGCCAATGGCAAGTACATTGCCTTTCTGGATGATGATGATGAATGGCTGCCTGACAAAATAAAAACCCAGGCGGAAGTGCTGGAACGAACAAAGGAATCATTCACCTTTTGCAGCAAGTATCTCGCATACACGAATGAGCAGCATCAGGTGGTCAAACGGAAATTGTCGGTGGAACCTCGCGATGTTATTCGGTATGAGGACCTGCTTACATTCAACTGGATTGGGGAAACGTCCAAAATCATGGTACTTACCTCACTGGCCCGTGAAGTTCGATTTGATGAAAATCTGACATCCGCTCAGGATTATGACTTTTATCTGCGTATATTGAAACGAGGCTACATCGCCGTGAATGTGAAAGAACCGCTGGTGGATATCAACATCCATAGTGGTCCACGAATTTCAACCTCTACAACGGCCAAGTACAAGGGCCAACGCAAGATTATTTTGAAATACTACAATGACATGTCCAAGGAACAGAAGCGCCGTCAGTTACACCATTATCGAATGCTCGAATGGTCGAGAAATACACTTCGCAATAACGTTTATTTGAAAAAAGCACTGTCGCTGTATCCTTGGTGGAAAGATTGGGTGCTGCTCAAGCGTAATACCAAAATTATGATGCAAGGATTTCTAATGAGATTTCATGCAAGACGTGCAGTTGGAACGTATACAGAGGAACCTGTGCGAATGAAACTAAAGTAAGAGGTGCCTGGATGGAAAATCCGACGGTGTATATGCTGCCTAAGATGATTGAGAACAATAAATTCAATGAGCTGTTATCCGATTCCATTGAGAACAAGGGATGGGAAGTGAAACAGTTTACCAAAAGAGATCTAATCAAACTGAAAAAAAATGATGTGCTGCATTTTCATTGGCCCAGCTTCTATTACAGAGGTTCATCCGTGCTGACAACAGTGATCAAGTCCATTCTATATGTATTGATGATTTGTTTTGCACGCTTGCGAGGGGCCAAATTGTTCTGGACGGTGCATAACATCTGGCCACACAACAGCGGCAAGACGCGGTTTGATTATTGGATGAGAAAAATACTGGTCCAAAATTGCTCCAAGCTGATTGTCATGGGTAAACCCTTGATTTCGGAGATCTGTTCGACGTTTGGGATTGATTCCAGCCGGATCGAGGTTATACCGCATGGACATTACAAGGGAGTGTATCAGGGAAAAGGAGTGAATATCCGTTCCCGGTTTGGCATCCCGGAGGATAGTTATGTGTATGCTTTCTTCGGTCAGGTGTCGCCTTACAAGGGCGTGGATGATTTGCTGGAGGCATTCAAGGATCTGGATTCCGAACAAGCCCATCTGTTGATTGCCGGTAAAAAGGTGAAGGACTATGACCTTGGAGATGAATTTCTCAAGAGTGGACATATTCATACCCATTTTCATTTCATCGAAGATGATGAATATTCGGACTATTTTGATGCAGTTGATTCTATCATTCTTCCATACAAGCAAATTGCAACTTCTGGCAGTGCAATTCTGGCATTGACCTTCTGTAAACCGGTGGTGGCACCACGGATTGGCTTGTTGGAGGAATACCTGCCTGAAGATTGTGCGGTACTCTACGAACCTTCGGATCCGGATGGATTGCTCAAGGCAATGAATATGATCCGGTTAAAACAATCGGAGTTTCAGGAAGGCAGTGGTTTTGTCAAAGCGTTGGAGCGGCTGGATTGGCCAGTGATTGCCCAAAGGACACTTACCCTGTACTCCAGTTAGTGCAGATGAACGAGTGGACCTAATTGAAAAATATGGGGATGAAATGATGAAGGTAACCGTCGCGATCTGTACGTATAACCGTGCACATGATGCGGTAGAGGCCATACGAAGTGCAATACAACAGAATTACGCAAGCAGCGACTATGAGATTATACTCATTGATAACAATTCAAAAGACAATACACGGGAAGTCGTGCTTCAAACCATCTTGCAGCATGAGAACCATTCGATCCGGTATGTGTTGGAAGAAAAGCAAGGCTTGTCTGTAGCCCGTAACCGGGCCATTCACGAGGCGCGCGGCGAGTATATCCTGTTTCTTGACGATGATGCTTTTGCTTGCAGGGATTGGATTCGCCAGATCGTTAGCGTGTTTGAGATGAATGAAAATATCGGTTGTGTCGGTGGCAAGATTGATCCGATCTGGGAAGTACCTGAGCCGATGTGGATTCCACCGGAGAACAGGTCGCTGTTCACCATTCTGGATTTTGCAGATGAAGTCACTGAAATGAAAAGTCCTTATATTCCATTTGGTGCAAATGTGGCTTTTCGTTTATCTGTCTTTGATCAACTGGCTCCCTTCCGTGAGGACCTTGGAAGAGTGGGGAATAATCTTCTCTCCAGTGAAGAGAGTGAGTTGATTGCAAGAATACGGACAAAGTTCAAGGTATATTACACGCCGTATGGCGCGGTACAACATAAAGTAGCCAAAGAGCGAACGACAAAGAACTGGTTTCTGCGCCGAATCTATTGGCAGGGTGTGAGTGATGCTATTCGGGATCAGGATCGTGGTGTTGTGCGTACGGCCAAACATGGCATCAAGCTTGCACAGGGGATCACAACCTCACTGATCTACATTTATAATGCAGATCGGTTCACACGTCAGCTCGCCAAAGTATGTTACCGAAACGGCATGATTGTTGGGTCGCTTCGTCAAAACAGTAAGGGATGAGGATCGCTATGGCGCAAGTTGCACTTCGCAAAGTATTCAGAGGAAACGGCTTAATGAGTGCCATATTTCAGACAAGTGGAACCAATCTGCTGGTCATGACACTGACGATGTTGTCTTCCATTTTGACGTCACGCATGTTCGGGGTAGAGGGAAAGGGTGCGTTCTCGGCCATCCTGTTCTGGCCTGCGCTCTTAACCGGATTGGTCGGATTTGGACTACCCACTTCTATCATTTATAACATCAAACAGAGCGCAACCGAGAAGAGTGCACAGTATGTTCGGTTAAGTTTTCTTTTTCAAGTTCCGGTGTGCATCATCATTGGTATTGTGGCCTGGTTTGGATTACCTTTCTGGCTCTCCAGCTTTCCGACGGAGGTCGTGCAGATATCCAGATGGTATACGATTGCTACCGTTCCTGTACTTATCGTCATCAATCTCATATCAGCGCTCTCGCAGAGTCGGGAGAAATTCGCTGTATATAATGGTATCCGGTTAATGATCCCCCTGTTTAATGTAGGCGGGCTTTTTGTGTTATGGGGCCTGGGCATGCTGAGCATTCAGCTCGCGGCTGCGATCTATTTTGTAACCAGCTTCTCAGTGGTGGCGTGGGCTATCTATGCCAACCGTAATGAATTGAGACTGAGATGGTTCAAGGATCGGGTGGACCAGAGTTCGGCCAAGAAGCTTTTTGGTTATGGCAGCAGGGTGTATGGTGTTGAATTGTTAGGAACGTTGTATACACAGTTTGATAAAATCATTATTTTGGCTTTGCTCACCCCGCGTGATTTTGGACTGTATTCCGTCGTATTTGCGTTATCCCGAATCTACAATGCCGTTCAGACGGCGATTAGCAATGTTGTTTTTCCAAAAGTGACCGGATTGCCCCAAGAGCAGATTATTCGAACAGTTGGCAGAGCCTTCCGTATCTCGCTCATGGTCATGATGATCATAGTAATACCCACCATGTTTGTGGGGAACTACCTGATGGGTCTTCTGTTTGGCTCCGAATTTTTGGAAGCGAGCGTTGCATTTTATATTTTGGCTGTGGAATGCATCATTGGTGGTGGCTCCTGGATTCTGGCATCTGCATTTAATGCACTTGGTCGGCCTGGACTTGTGATGATCAGACAGCTCATTGCACTCTCGGTTACGGTGGCTTTGTTTTTTGTATTCACCCCGCTGTGGGGGCTCAACGGAATTGCGATTGCCTTATTGATCGGGTCCATTGTACGAATGGTGGTTACTGTGGCTGCGATGAAGATTGTATTTAAGGTGAAGTTTGCCGCCATGTTCTATGACAAGGAAGATATACCGTTTCTCTATGAACGGTTAAACAAAAAAAGAAGAAGAGTCACCCAAGGAGGAGATGGAGATGCTGGGCACTAACAATATTCATCCAATGGAAGAGTTGAAGGGACATTTACGTCAAATTTTGAAGGTCATTCCACCGCGTACCGAAATCTATTATTTGGATTACCCGGTGCATAGCAACGGTGGCGACTTGTTGATTATGAAAGGTACTGAGGCTTTCTTCCGGGACAATGATATTCATGTACGTGCCAGATACAGCATTCTGGATTGCCCATTGTCTCTCAAGGTACCAGAAGGTATCACGATTGTGTTGCACGGGGGAGGTAACTTTGGTGATCTGTACCCTGCCCATCAGAAATTGAGAGAACGAATGATTGCCCAGCATCCGAATCACCGGATTGTCATTTTGCCTCAGACGATGTTTTATAAAAGTGATATTGAATTGAAAAAGACAGCCCAAGTATTCAATCGTCATAAGGATGTGCACTTTTTTGTCCGGGACACCTTATCTTATGAGATAGCCAGTAAAGAATTTCAACAAACCAATGTGTATCTATCCCCGGATATGGCGCATCAATTGTGGCCTCTTAAGTCCAAGAGCAAGCCTACCGCAGAGATGTTGTATTTCTTCCGTAAAGACATTGAGAAAACTCAGAATCAGGTGCATTACGAATCCGTCAGTGGACCTAAGGCCACGTTTAAAGACTGGGAGACATTGTACAACCGGGTAGACCGGAAGATCATTCGCATGATTACATCCCGGTTAAAGTCAGGGAAAGGCAGCTCTTTCGCCCGCTGGTTGTGGTACAAATACTCTGATCGGATGGTACATACGGCCATTAAGGAATTCAATCAATACCAAACCATCACGACATCCCGTCTGCATGGACATATTCTGGCCTGTCTCCTGGATCAACCGAACATCCTGCTGGATAATTCATACGGCAAGAACTCGAATTATTATGCAGCTTGGACCAAGAACAATCCGGCAGGCAGACTGGAGTCCAATCAGACCAGCACATATAACAAGCCAACCGAGACCGGCAAGGGAGCAAGTACGGTTGTGTTGTCGGATGGTGCAGCCCTATGAGAAGTATTCTGTTATCCGGTGGTTCTGGCAAGCGTCTCTGGCCGTTATCCAACGATTCCAGATCCAAGCAATTTCTTAAAGTTCTTCATGGCCCAGAGGGAAATCCGGAATCCATGGTACAGCGGGTATGGCGACAGCTGAATCATGCCGGACTTGCATCAGAGGCGCTTATCGCGACCAGTTTGCCACAGGTGGAGATTCTGACTTCTCAGCTGGGAGACGATGTGAGACTGGTTGTGGAGCCTGAGCGCAGAGATACGTTTCCTGCCATCGCGCTGGCAGCCTCCTATCTGTATTCCGTAGAGAGTGTGAGTCTGAATGAGACGATTGCAGTGTTGCCTGTAGATCCCTTTGTTGAAAAAGAATTCTTCGAAGTGCTGGCAACCTTACCGGAGATGCTTGATAAGTCTGGTGCTGATCTGGCCTTGATGGGAGTTGTGCCGACGTACCCGTCAGAGAAGTACGGATACATCATTCCGCAATCCCTATCTTCCAGTGAAAATAACAATGAATACGTGAATGTAGCGAAGTTCCAGGAGAAACCCTGCGAATCCGATGCGGTCCTCATGATTGAGCAGGCCGCATTATGGAATTGCGGGGTTTTTGCTTTTAAGCTTGGTTATTTGATTAATCTGCTCATTGAGATGGAACTGCCGATCCAGTATGACGAAATGCTGAAGCAATACGGAAGATTGAACAAGATCAGTTTTGATTACCAGGTTGTCGAGAAGGCAAATCAGATTATCGCTATTCCGTATAACGGCTTCTGGAAAGATCTAGGCACGTGGAACACACTCACGGAAGAGATGGGAAGCTCGGTTGTAGGAAAAGGGTGGATTACGGGAGATTCCTTGAATACACACCTGGTCAATGAATTGAACATTCCGGTTGCCATATTGGGATTGTCGGATGTGGTGGTCGCCGTGAGTCCGGATGGCATTCTGGTCAGTGACAAAGAAGCCAGCCCACGGATCAAGGAAATCTTGAAGAACGAGGATCAACGCCCCATGTATGAGGAGCGTAGGTGGGGTTGCTACCGGGTTCTGGATTACACAAAAAACGAAGCTGGCGGCGAGGTTCTCACCAAACGAATCTGCATCAGTGCCGGGAAAAACCTGAGTTATCAATACCATTTGCTTCGCAATGAGGTATGGACGGTTGTATCGGGAACAGGGGAATTGATTCTGGATGGGAAGAGCCGAATGATCGGGCAAGGAGATACGGTGATCATTGACCGGAGTATGCTTCATTCCGTCAGAGCCGTTACGGAACTGGAGATCATTGAAGTACAGATCGGCAGCCAGTTGATTGAGGAAGATATCGTTAGAGTGTCTACCGAATGGCAGGACATTGTTCAGACATATGTGAAGCACGCGTAACCAACACATTAGAACATGGGGGAGATTATGGAATGAATATTACGGTGATTGGCACAGGGTATGTGGGTTTGGTATCGGGCGTATGTTTTTCGGAACTGGGAAATAACGTGATCTGTGTCGACAACAATGTGGAAAAAGTGAATATGTTAATGGACGGTCATGTTCCGATCTATGAACCGGGTCTGAAGGATATCATGAATGCCAATATGAAAGCAGGAAGGCTGTCATTCACCACCAACATTCAGGATGCCATTAGTCGTTCGGATATCATCATTATCGCGGTGGGAACGCCATCCCTGCCTAATGGCGAAGCGAACCTGAGCTTTATTGAGCTTGTTGCGCGAGAAATAGGTTCTTATATGGATAATTATAAAATAATAATGACTAAAAGCACTGTTCCTGTCGGAACCAACGATCGTATTCAGGAATGGATCAGCAGTTTGACGAATCATCCATTCGACATGGCATCGGTACCGGAGTTCCTGCGAGAAGGTACCGCTGTCCAGGATACGCTCTATCCTGACCGGATAGTCATTGGGACACATAGTGAGCGGGCAGTCGCCACGTTGAAAGAGCTGCATCAGCCATTAACCGATCAGATTATTGTTACGGATATTCGCTCGGCCGAAATGATTAAATATGCATCCAACGCTTTCTTGGCAACCAAGATCTCATTTATCAACGAAATCTCTAACATCTGTGAAAAAGTAGGAGCAGATGTCAGTCGCGTTGCCGAAGGCATGGGCTATGACAGACGAATCGGTGCCTCCTTTCTCAAGGCAGGCATTGGTTACGGAGGTTCCTGTTTCCCTAAGGATACACAAGCTCTGATTCAAATTGCAGGTAATGTGGATTATGACTTCAAACTGCTGAAGTCCGTGGTGGAAGTGAACAAAGATCAACGCTTCAACGTCATTCGTAAACTGGAAGACGCACTAGGCTCACTCGAAGGGAAGGAGATTGCCATCTGGGGGCTCGCTTTCAAACCGGATACCGATGACGTTCGTGATGCTCCGGCGATTGAGATTATTCAACGTTTGCTTGAGCAGGGAGCGGTGATTCGGGCATATGACCCCATCGCTACCGAGAACTTCCGCAAAGAGGTGGATTCCCCATCCATTACGTGGGAAGAGCGTGCCATGAAAGCGGCGGAAGGTGCTGATGCACTCTGTGTTCTGACGGAATGGAAAGAGTTCATGGAGGTTAATCTGACTGATTTGGCAGCGCATATGAATCAACCCATTCTGATTGATGGAAGAAACATCTACGGAGAAGATCAGATTAAAGATACGTCCTTCCAATACTACTCCGTCGGTCGTCCAGGTCTAACCAATATTGATGGTAGAAAAACGGCAGTCATCTAACGGAGGCCATAACATGAGACGCGGGATCAAAATAACATTAGGTGCCATCTCCCTTGTTGCAGTTGTTATGATTGGATATTCTGTGTACCTGTATCTGCATGTTAAATCAGCGGCGGATCAAATGTATGAACCCCGGGAACCCATCAAGCAGGTATCTATTGTCGATCAGCGGGGTGGGGGAGATTTCCCTGTGGACATGGAGAATGAAGAACCTTTTAATGCTTTGATTCTGGGTGTGGATGAACGTTCCAATGATCGGGGGCGCTCCGACACCATGATTGTATTAAGTGTTAATCCTGCGAAACAATCCGCACTTATGTTTAACATCCCCCGAGATACCAGAACGAATATTGTTGGTCACGGCACGGAGGATAAGATCAACCATGCCTATGCTTTTGGGGGCGTTAACATGTCTGTGCAAACGGTGGAACAATTGCTTGACGTTCCCATACATTACTACATGAAAGTGAATATGGAGGGCTTTGCACAAGTCATCGACATGGTGGGTGGAGTGAATGTGAATAACCCGTTTGCATTTGACTATGAGGGTTACCGGTTCGAGCAAGGGAATATTCATCTGGATGGTGAAGCTGCTTTGGGATTTTCGCGGATGCGTTATGATGATCCGAAGGGAGATCTCGGGCGGAATGACCGTCAGCGGGAGATCATCAAACAAGTGCTGAAGAATACGGTCCAGGTATCTAACGTGTTGCAATTGGAGACGTTGCTGGACGAAGTCAGTGCTCACGTCAGAACCGACGTTACCTTTGATGAGATGAAGCAGATGTTCTCCAATTATCGTTCGGTACTGGATCATATTGAATCCGTTGAGATTAAAGGCACGGGCAAGAAAATAGACGGAGTGTATTACTATATCGTGGAACAGTCGGAACGAGACAGGATACATCAGATGATTGAAGAACATTCAAAATGATCGGATAGGGCGGTGAACCAGATGCGTATCTCCAGGCTAATGAAATTGTCCCTGATTGTACTACTAATGTATATGCTCATGATACCGGCAAGTACAAATTATGTTCAATCAGCTCAAAACTATGAGTGGAATAATATACCTATTGGTGGTGGTGGGTACGTTACGGGGGTGGTCATTCATCCGACTGAGCCTGATCTGGTTTACGCTCGAACTGACGTTGGAGGAGCTTACCGACTGGATGTAACTTCAGGAGATTGGGTTCCACTACTGGATCATTTTGGAGATGAGGACAGCAATCTGTACGGCGTGGATGGAATTGCGCTGGATCAGCAAAACCCCAATGTCGTGTATATCGCTGCTGGGAAGTACGGTAACGTGGGGCCGAGCGATATTCTGAAATCCACGGATCGGGGAGAGACCTGGATTCGAACCGGACTTAATCTTCGGAATGAATCAAATGGAAATATCCATCGAGCCATGGGAGAGAGCATCGCGGTTAATCCCACGAACTCCAATTACCTGCATGTGGGTACACGATATGATGGATTGTACACTTCCAGTGATGGTGCAGCCACATGGAGCAAGGTATGGGATGTACCTAGCGGACTGTCCGGTGAGGGAATTCGGAGTGTAGCTTATGGATTGAATCCCGTGACGAAGCAAGGTCAAGTTGTGTATGCGGGGGTTCGCGGCATTGGTGTGTACAGCAAAGCACCAAGAAGCAATGGGCAGACCACTTGGCAACTTACCGGGAGAAGTCCCGAATATCCTGCACGTATGACTGTGGCGAAGAACGGGACGTTGTATGTGACCACGGATAATCAGGGCGTCTACAAGTTCAATGGTGTGCAGTGGACGAATATAACACCCAGCTCCAGTTACTCATCTTATTATGGAATCACGATTGATCCCCAAAACGATAATCATATCTTGGCAGCCGTTCGAACAGGCGGAGATAATCTGCCACTGTATCGTTCCGTTAATGGCGGACAGAGTTGGACAACAGTGAGCAAAACGCTGGTATCCAAACCGTCCTGGTGGACACCCAACATGTTTTTCTCAGCGACATCCAGTATCAAGTTTGACCCACATAATCCGGGCACCGTATACGCTACAGACTGGTTTGGCGTGTACAAGACGGAAAATATCAATGGTACCACTGGATTGACTGGCAGTACTGCGAGTACTTGGGAAGCCATTACCGATGGTCATGAAGAAGTCGTCGCACTCACGGCATCCACACCACCACAGGGTGTTTCATTCTTTAGTGGTTTAACGGATCAGGTCGGATTTAGACATGAAAATGTAACCGATGTTCCTCTTAATAAAATCCCGCTCGCAGGTATGCGAGAAATTGTGAGTATTGACTATCATGAGGCAAATCCGAATTACATGATATTTCTGGGAAGCAGTGACTGGTATGGTACGACCACACGTTTATTTGTCTCTTCCAATAACGGAGTTACCGTAACTCCAGTAAACGTTCCGGCAGGTTCTACACTGGGGCGGGTGGCCTATTCAGCCATTAATCCAAATGTAATTGTTTATTACCCCCAGACCGGTAATCCGGTCAGAAGCACGAATCGTGGCGCAACATGGCAAAATATGAATGGTGCCCCTTTTCAGGCCATCGGGGGGAATATGGTTTTTGCCTATAATCATCCACTGGCTGCGGATCGCATCAATGGATATAAATTTTATATGTATGCTGCTGGTTATCTGTATCGGTCTACGGATGCAGGTGCCAACTGGTCCAAAGCGAATACAGTTCGCCTTCCTATTAATACGGATATCAATACAAGCTTCATTAAAGTCGAGGCTGCACCTGGCGTGGCGAATAATGTATGGGTGAGTCTGGGAACCGATGGATTATATGCATCAACGAACTCGGGAAATACATTTTCCAAGATCCAAGGTGTACAGAATTCCAAATTATTTGCCTTTGGTAAAGCTCAGCCAGGCAAATTTGTCCCAGCCGTTTATGTATATGGCACCGTAAATAATGTGAATGGATTCTTCCGTTCCGATGATATGGGGGTAACCTGGAACAATATAGGTCCTTTAGGTAATGGAATCGGGCTGGGCAATGAACCGCAAATTATGGCGGCAGACCGTCAAATCTATGGTCAGGTATATGTTGGTACAAATGGCAGAGGCATGTATGTTGGATCAATAGAATAACGAGAGAGATATGAAAGTGGTGAAGATCAAAATGATGGAGGAGGGCTCCGGGCGCACGAGACAAAAGCATGTACGAAGAACGTACGGATTTCTCATTGCTCTGCTGTTGATTGTGATCTGGATTCTGGTCATCTGGTCCATGTCCACGCAATCCTCTCAACAGCAAGACATTCAGCCTTGGCTTCATAAATGGTCTCAAAAATTGCACATCGGTTTTACGCTTCCCGATGTGCAATTCACTTACGGGGAGTATGAGTATTCGCTGAAGCAGCGGCCGTATGATTTTGCAGAGTTCATCTTTCGCAAGAGTGCGCACTTATTTGTATACGCTGTGCTTGCCGTGCTTGTGTACGGCGGGCTGCGGTACAGAAGAACATCCCTTGTGACCAGTATCGTTTCTGCTCTGGCTGTGGTGTTTGTTATAGCCTCCATTGATGAGTATATTCAGCAGTTCAGCCCGGACCGGACAAGCTCGATACGTGATGTTGGAGTAGACTTGCTCGGCGGCTGCTGTGGGATTGCCATATATGCAGGACTTCAGTCCATGATCCGAAGGATCAGAAAGGGAAAGCGTACTTCCATTCACAGTGAGTGATTTCCCAGGAAATTAGATGTATCGTTCAACTTCTACTTGTCTGTCATCCATCATAAGTATGGAGTAGGACAAGGAGGACTGGACATGCTGCGAAGAAGGAACCGGAATGCTTTGCTCAAAAAGATCGGCTTCATCACGATCATTGTATTATTGCTGTGGTTGATTGCCAGAACCATTCCGTATTTGTTTCAGGCAGATACAACGGATGAAGCTGCTGCTGTTGCCGAAGAGTTTTACAAATATGAGCAGACAGGTGACTTCGGCAGTTCGTGGGAACTCTTTCATCCCCTGATGAAAGAGCGGTTTCCCAAGAGTGCTTACGTACAGAACAGAGCACATATATTTATGCAGCACTTTGGCGTGGAAACGTTTGAGCTGGAGATGGAAAAGCCGGAGCGCGAGTTCGATGTAACCGTGATCGATGGCGTTAAGCCATTTTCTGAAGCCTACAGAATTCGGGTCACCCAGAAGTACTCAGGTACCTTTGGCCAATTCGATATTGTGCAAACCTGTTATCTGGTAGAGGATGGCGATGAGTGGACCTTACTCTGGTATTATCCAAATCAGAAAAATGAGGATACCTCGCAGGTCGATAATAGTGACTGATCAGGAAATAATATTAACCCATACATTGAACCGATTTGTATCATTTACCTAACATGAGGCTCCATAAATGCGAGACTTTTGTCGCATTTATGGAGCTTTTTTTGTGTTTTGCTTGTTTTTATGGCTGTAAAGCCTTGACATTAGTCCCGGTGTCAAGTAAATTACGAGATAGATACAAAATGTATCAATTTTCAGCGTCTAACGACAAATAACAAGGACTTCTAAGCTCCTTGTGAGGGGAAGGAATATCATTGATCGAAACGGGCCGCTTTTACTGTGTCAGTTGTGGGATGATTGTGTCGGTCACTAGAAGCTCTGTCGAAATGAAGGAAGAGGGCAATGGAGGCAATCACGTATTTCGCACCGGATTCTACCGGAGTGAAATGCCGCTTGGATGCTGTGAAGCGTGTGTAGTTGAAGCGAAACGTCAGGGGAAATCCCAGTTTGCGGGACAATATACTAAAGATTATGATACACTATGTTCATATGAGAAACGGGCATGAATGATGTGCTCGTCCATGAAGGAGGGGATTGAATGCAGCAGGAGCCGGTCGTCCGGATTCAGGGCGTCAGCAAGATCATATCCTCCCGATCATTGGTCAGCGACCTGACTCTGGATATTTCTCCGGGGCAGGTTTTTGGTTTTTTAGGACCTAATGGCGCGGGAAAAACAACGACGATTCGGATGATGGTTGGACTGATGTCCATCAGTAAAGGTGACATTTTCATCTCGGGACACAGTGTGAAGAATGAATTTGAGAAGGCGGTAGCCCAGGTAGGAGCTATTGTGGAAAATCCGGAAATGTACAAGTTTCTGACCGGGTACCAGAATCTCGTTCACTTTGCCCGCATGTCGCCGGGAGTTACGAAGGAACGTATTGCGGAAACAATTGAGCGTGTGGGGCTCACAGCTCGTATTCACGATAAGGTCAAAACCTATTCACTGGGCATGCGCCAGCGTCTGGGGGTCGCGCAAGCGATATTACATAAACCGAAGCTGCTTGTACTGGATGAGCCGACCAATGGTCTGGACCCACAGGGTATACGGGAACTGAGAGATTATTTGCGTCAGCTCACCCAAGAGGAAGGCATTACGGTCTTTGTATCCAGTCATCTGCTGTCAGAGATGGAGCTGATGTGTGATACGGTAGCCATCATCCAGAATGGCAAGTTGATTGATGTAAGAAACCTTCGGGCTGAAGCCGGTTCGGATGCATTAATCGAAGTTGCTTTTGAGCTGAATGATGCTGACCGCGCTGCGGATCTGATTCAGGGTGCTATCGTACAGGGCAATGTCCTGGTGATGCGGGTGTCTCGTGAGCAGATTCCGGATATCAATGCCAAGCTGGTTAGCGAAGGGTTTCAGGTATACGGTATTCGTAACGTGACTCACACCCTGGAAGAACAATTCTTGCAAGTCACTGGGGGTGGAGGCATTGGGTAGTTTTGGTAATCTGATATTAAATGAGAATATGAAAATTTTCCGTCGTCCCCGTACCTGGATCATGTTATCGATTCTGGCGCTGATCTCGCTATTAATGCCAGTGTTACTGCGAGAAGGCATGGGGTCCAATGAAGTGTTGTACTGGGAAGCGGCTGTAACGACCATCCAGATTACATTTTTCCTGAACACGATCTTCTGTGTCGTGATTGCAGCGGAATCGGTTGCGGGCGAATTTACGTGGGGCACCATTAAGCTATTGCTGATCCGTCCATGGTCACGAAGCAAAGTTCTCGCTTCCAAATATCTGACCGTCATTGGCTTCAGTATTGTCAGTACATTGCTGATCATCGCGATGGCCATGCTAACGTCTTATATCCTTTTCTCGCATGATGCTCCGGGAGGAAGCAGTAGTCCGGCTACGAATGCTCTGACGTTATGGGGATATTTGTACGTTGATCTGTTCATTACGCTTGCGATTGCCTTTATGGTGTCCTCCGTATTTCGTTCAGGTGCACTTGCGATTGGATTATCCCTGTTCATTATGTTCTCACAGAGTATCTTCTCACTCATATTCAATCCGGTCCGTTATGAGTGGGCCAAGTATGTTCTGTTCAACAACATGGATCTTAGCAAATACATGACCTCCGGGGCGGATTTTGCGCTAATGGGTGGTCCAAGTGCGGGAATGACACTGGGTTTCTCCATTGCAGTTCTGGCGGTGTATTACGTTATTTTCATGGTGATTTCCTGGGTTGTATTCAGCAAAAGAGATGTGGCAGGCTAACGCCTGCTTCTTTTTTTTGCTCCAATGTTTGTTTTGGAAAGAAAATAAGTGTATATTCAGCATCGCCTGTGGCATGACTGTCATTTAAGGGTACTTAGTATCATAAGTAAATGACTAGATATACATATGAACGCCGCAGTCACTTTGGCAACGCAGCGCATGGAGGGATCACGTTTCTTGATAAATAACAAGTTCTACCGCATATGCACAGCGATTATTCTGCTGCTGCTCATCGTGTATCTGGGGGAAAAAGTGAACTTTATTTTCAGCCCCCTGACCTCACTGATTCACATCATCATCATTCCGCTGCTGATTGCTGGTTTCTTCTATTATCTGCTGCGCCCGCTTGTCGATTATATGGAAAGGCATAAGATCAAACGTGCATTGTCAGTTCTAATTATTTATGTCGTAATTGCATTAATACTTGCAGGTTTTAGTGTGCTTGTATGGCCTTCCCTGCGTGAACAATTGATGAATTTCGTGGAGAATGCTCCAGCGTTGGTTACTTCACTCAGCGATCAGTTGAATGCACTTGAAAAGAGCAATGTTGTATCCAGATACCTGCCTGATGATTCCAATCTATTCTCACGATTATCCGATGTTCTGAGCCAAGGGATCACTCAGGTAACCAATTATGTCTCCGGGTTATTCTCCGTGGTATCCAATCTGGTTATTATTCTGGCAACGTTCCCGATCATGTTGTATTACATGCTTAAGGAAGGCAGCAAGTTTGGAACGAATCTAACCTTATTGTTGCCAAGGCATTATCGGAAGGATGGGGAAGAAACCGTCCATGAGATCGATGAAGCGCTAAGCAACTATATTGTTGGCCGGGTTATTGTTAATGTAGCCTTGGGGATTCTGATGTACATCGGTTTTCTCATCTTAGGTTTGCCTTACGCTTTGCTGCTGACTGTTGTATCGATTATTCTGAACTTCATCCCTTATGTGGGTGCTTTGCTGGCAGCTATCCCGGTTGTCATTGTCGCGTTTATCGAATCACCTTCGATGGCGATCTGGTCACTGGTCATCATTGTAATCGCACAGCAAATTCAGGATAACCTAATCTCACCTTATGTCTATGGCAAACAGCTCGATATTCACCCACTGACTACTGTTATCCTTTTGCTCGTGGGGGCTGACCTGGGAAATATCTTGGGTATGATCATCGTGATTCCCCTATATATGATTCTGAAAATTATAGTTCGCAAAATCCATTATCGGATTGTCGAAGATAAGACTGAAACTTAAATGGAATTTGAAATACAACGCTGTCGTGTGCTCGACTAGTGTTTGTTCTTGAATCACATCGATAAGTTCATCAGGATAAGCCGCATATCAATGGTGAAGGGTCAGGTAAGTTTGCCCTCGCCATTAATATGCGGCTTTTTTATCATACATATTGCTCACTCATGTTATACCTGTTATACTTGATATATAACAGATAACAAAAGAAGGTGAACCCTTGATTATTCAACTGGATATGCAATCCGAACTTCCCATCTATTCGCAACTTGTTTATCAAATTATTGAAGGTATTGCTAGTGGTGAGTTACAGCTAGGTGAGGCGTTACCTTCGGTTCGGAATTTGGCCGCAGATATCGGTGTTAACCTTCACACCGTCAACAAGGCATATACACTACTCAAGCAAGATGGATACATTCTGGTTCATAGACAAAAGGGAGTTGTAGTGAACCCTGATGGAATGCCTGGTTTAACAGATGATTTTTTGAAAAAGCAGCAAAGAGAATTAAGACCGATTATTGCCGAAGCGATCTGTCGTGGAATGACCAAAGAGGAACTATCTGCGGTGTTAGACCAAATGTATGACGATGTGAAGATGGGTCACAACAGAGAATAACGAATCAAGGGAGTGTGTTATGTATGCAACTATTTAGTATATTACCTATCATTTTAATCTTTGCTCCATTAGCCTTACTTCTATCCTTTGCACCATATGTGACAAGGGAAACCATTAGCTTTGGGGTTGCGGTAAGTCAATATAATTACTACACACCCATCTTACGTAAGCTAAGGAGTACGTTTGCTACCGTAAGTCTGATCGGAAACGGGATGATTATACTTGTCTGTCTGTATTTACTCCGATCTGCTAATGAAGATTCTACCGCAATGATTACCGGTGTTAGCACAATGATATTTATTGTGTACTGGGTAGCACTACACATCTTATTTCATTTCAAGATGAAAAAGATAAAAGGAACACTTACAACTGTAGAAGCACCTCAAAGAGTGAAAATCGATACCACCTTCCGCCAAAATAAACTCACCTATTCCAACTATTGGTTTCTCATTCACATTGCTATTATTGTAGCCATTGCGATCATTTCGATCCTGAATTATAAGGCACTCCCTAACGTCATTCCAATAAAATATGATCTTCAGGGCCATGTCACTTCCAGTGTGCCTAAAACCTACTTCTCGGTACTGGCTATAAATCTTGTACAGCTAGGAATCATTGCAATTATGATGTTGGTTAACTGGAGTATTAAATCAAGCAAACAACAGCTTACTACGTCTAATCCGGGCCAATTTGCTGCTGAAAATATTCAATTCCGCCGTAAATGGTCCCTATTTACGCTTGTAACAGGCTTACTTCTTACTATTTTATTTGCCTTCATTCAGATCAATATGTTCGTCCCTAATCTGGTCTTGTTAACAGCTATTAGCTTCATCACTCCTGTGGTGATTGTGTTAGGTGTTGTATGGCTGTCTCTCACAGGCAGACAAGGCGGTGGGAAAATTCGTAATCAACAAGAGGATCACGAACGATCTAAGGAGCAGCCAGTGAATGACGATGATTATTGGAAGTTTGGATTTATTTACTTCAATGCCAATGATCCTTCTTTAACCATAGAAAAGCGTTATGGAATAGGCTGGACAATTAACTTCGCTCGTCCACTATCTTGGGTCCTGTTGTTATTCATCATTGCTATTGTTGTTATAAGTATAGTCCTGAGCCAATAAAGGCTCATAATTCTATGCATATAATAGATGAAATTAATTATTAGGAGGAGTTAATTACAATGAACAATTGGAAAAAGCTATTACTTTCTCTTACTTTCGTAGGTCTCATCCTTCCGGTAACATCCATCTCAGAAGCTGCTGAAAAATCCGCTGGTAGTGAAAATCTTGTTCCTATTCGTGAGATTGCAGAAAAAAATGGGGCAGAGGTATCTTGGCAACAAAAGACAGGAGAAATCACAATACGAAAAAGTGAGCTTACGATTGTAGTTAAGGTAGGAGAGAAACAGGCGATGGTGAATGGGCAAGCCATATCCTTAGACAATCCTGTTCAGTTAACGAAAGGAACTACCTATATGGATGGGGCATTTCTTTCCGAGACGCTGAAGGCAGCACCTGAGGATATATTCATTTCCCTTATTAGTGAGGGCGATGGCAAGGAGGCTGCCAAGTATGTTCATACCTCTGTGAGTGGAGTGTTGTCACCCACGTTGTTGAGTCAGTTGTGGGGAGCTTTAGAAGGACAAAATGGCAAAATTACAAGTGAAGCCATAGCTAAGCATGTAGAAAATAATACAGTGCATCGCAATGTTACCTATACGTTCAAAACAGAGCTAACTCGTTTAAATATTACGGTCAGAATGAATCATAACGGACTTGTGGATGATTTGCATATTGCCGCCGCTACGCCAGATGTGTATCAAAAACCAAGCTACGACGACCCATCTACCTATACAGAACAAGACATTACGGTTGGTCAGGGTGATTTAGCTTTGCCAGGGACATTAACTTTGCCCAAGGGAGAGGGACCTTTCCCGGTTGTCATTCTGGTACACGGATCTGGGCCTAGCAATCAAGATGCTGCCATTGGTGGTGCAAAGCCGTTTCGCGATCTTGCGGTAGGTTTGGCTTCACAAGGAGTTGCTGTATTAAGATACGATAAGGTTACGTATGAGCATACCTATAAGGTGGCTTCACAGCCTAAATTCACATTAAAACAAGAGAGCGTAGATCAGGTAAACGATGCAGTGGAATTGCTTAAAAAGAATGCATATATTGATTCTACAGCGATTTTTGTAGCTGGACATAGTCAAGGCGGGTTTGCAATGCCGTTAATCATTGCTGAGGATAAACAACATGATATTGCAGGAAGTATACTACTTGCTGCACCAAGTAGTAGCTTTGCAGATGTGCTTACCGAGCAGCAGGACGAATTGGTAGAGCGGATGAAGCAGCTTGGTTTAGACACGGATGTCATTCAAGGACAAGCTGATTTTTATAAAAATGTAGCTGCGATGGTCAAAGATCCAAAATATTCTGTAGATCATCTTCCTGAGGCGTTTCCACTTCAACCTGCTTATTGGTGGTTTGAGCAAAGAGATTATGTGCCTGCGGAACTGGCTAAAACACAAAATACACCTATGCTTGTTATACAAGGCGAAAACGATGTGCAAGTGTCTATGAATCAATTCCAAACCTGGAAATCGTCTCTTCAAGGTCATTCCAATGTAATGTACAATAGCTATCCAAAGGTAAATCATCTTTTATCCAGCTATGATGGACTTTCGATCGGTCAAGAGTACGCTGAGCCATCTAATGTCTCCAAAGCCATTATCGATGATATTGCGAAGTGGGTATTAAAATCAAACTAAAAACGGGAGTTCCATTCTTGGGTTGAATGATAACTTGGAGAATTGACGGATAGGGCGAGATATAATAAGAAGAGGAGCACTTACCAATATAGGTAAGTGCTCCTCTTCTTATTTATAAATTTGCTTTATTTAGACCAATTGGACTCTTTCTCGTCTTCATCGGTATAATCAGACATGGTCAGTGGTTCCTTGGGAACAACGGCCACTTTGTAGAACCGATTCTTGTCTTTTTCCAGCAAAACAAAGATTAGATTCTCGAACTCATATTCTTCCTGTTCGTTCATCTCGGGACGATGGCTGTAGAGCCATCCACCAATGGTGTCCCACTCATCTGCATCCAGGCTGGACATAAACATGTCGTTCACCTTAGATAAGGAAACCTTGCCATCCATAATGACATAGTTCTCATTGATGACTTGAATATCTTCCACTTCGTCTGCGTCGAACTCGTCGCGAATCTCACCAACAATCTGCTCAAGCACATCCTCGATGGTTACAATTCCGGAAGTTCCTCCATATTCGTCGACAAGTACGGCGATATGTACGCCATCCTTCTGCATTTTCTTGAGCAAGTCCTTCACAGGAGTTGTTTCGTGAACAGCCGATACAGGCTGAATCAGGGAGGATAGATCAACAGGTTCATCGTTTCCGTAAAGTTCCAGGAAGAATTGTTTCGTATTAATGATACCGATGATATCGTCTTTACTCTCATTCACTACTGGAAAACGTGTATATTGTTCTTCACGAATGATCTCCAGGTTTTCCTCGTTTGTTCTATTCACATAAAGGCAGACCATATCGGTCCGGGGTACCATGATTTCTTTGGCTAACATCTCATCAAAAGCAAAGATCCGGCTTACATAACCGAATTCGGCTTGGTTGATTTTACCACTTTCAAAGCTTTCATTAATGATGATCTGCAACTCTTCTTCGGAGTGTGCATCTTCATGTTCAGAAGCGGGTTTGATTCCGAACAGTTTCACCAGTTGGTTCGCTGAGCCGTTTAACAGCCAGATAAAAGGATACATAATTCGGTTAAACCAGATGATAGGTGTAGACGTCAGCAGTGCAACAGTCTCGGCTTTCCGGATTGCAATCGTTTTTGGAGCGAGTTCACCAACCACAACATGCAGATACGTGATGGAAGCAAACGCGATAACAAATGATAAGAATGAAGAAACCGCCTCAGGAATTTGCAAGCTTTCGAACACAGGGTGGAGAATCTTCTCTACCGTTGGTTCACCCAGCCAGCCCAGTCCCAGAGATGTGATCGTGATTCCAAGCTGGCAGGCAGACAAATATCCGTCCAGATTGGCAACGGCTTGTTTAACAGCCAGCGCACGCTTGTTTCCTTCTGCAATCATTTGATCGATCCGGCTCGGACGAACCCGTACCAGAGCGAATTCCACTGCGACAAAAAACGCCGAAAGTCCTATCAAAAAAGCAACCATTACTAAATTTAACGCATACCTCTCACTTTCCATTCACTGCTCTTCTCCTTTAGGTAATAAGTTTTTAACGATTATTATATCTAATTTTACGTAAGAAGACCACCTCCAGACAAAGAAATGAGGAAGAGTCTGGAAGGTGGAATGAGCAGATTAGCGTCACAATGCGAATCTGCTCCATCATTAAACTGATATGTAGAAGGTAACACAGTCAGAATATACAATGAACAAAGTAGAAATTTGAATTTCCAGAATCAAGTATTCCGTCTGCTTATGTAAAGTTTTATCTAAGCAAACGTTACGAATAGGGGGTACATTGGGTATCTATGATTAGCTGTATACATAATCGTCAAAGATGTGTAGGTGAGAGAAAGGCAAGGTCATGAAGCTTGCCACTTGAGGAGGAAGCCGAATGTTCTGGCTGGTCATTATATTACTCGTATTTATTTTCCAGGCAGCCACAATTCTTTTGCTGGAATTTCGTAATCCGGCTAAAGCCGTGGCTTGGCTGTTTATTTTGTTCTGCGTGCCTTTGATCGGTTTTGTAGTGTACTATTTCGTGGCGCAGGATTATAACAAACGAAAAAAACTCCGCAAGGGTGGATCGCGCATCTTCCGTGAAATGAAGGAAACGATCTGGGAACAAGCCCACATCATTGGAGATGTCGAACAGATGCCTGGCGATCGTTTCAGCCACCAGCATCGATTGTTTAACCTGTTATCCCATCTGTCGGAGAGCCCGATTACAGGTTGTAACCACAGTACAGTGCTCACAAATGGTGAAGAGGCGTTTGCCGCAATGCTGAGGGAAATGGAAAAAGCAAAGCACCATCTGCATGTGGAATTTTACATTTTCCGTGATGATGTGATCAGTACGAAGTTTCAGGATGTCATGATTCGCAAGGCACAGGAGGGCGTGAAGGTTCGGTTTATTTGTGACGGTCTCGGCAGTCACAAGATGAGCTGGAGTTTTATCCGCAAACTGCAAGATGCAGGTGTGGAGTTTCATTATTTTCTACCGCCACTGATTGCAACGATTGACCGAAGAGTCAACTACCGCAATCACCGAAAAATAGTCGTTGTGGATGGACAGGTTGGTTTCGTGGGTGGCATTAATGTAGGTGATGATTATCTTGGACAATATCCAGAGGTGGGTTTCTGGCGGGATACACATGTGCAGATCGAGGGAGATGCCGTGTACTTCCTGCAAAGTACGTTCCTGAACGACTGGAAATTAGCTTCTGGTGAGCGAATTACCGAACCCCAGCTTGTGGAATTGTTTCCACCTCATATCTGTAGCGGGGAAGAGCGAATTCAGATTCTGGCCAGTGGGCCGGATCAGGACTGGGATGCCATTCAGGAAATGTGTTTTGGGGCCATTTCGGTAGCCTGTGACCGGATTTACATTACCACACCTTATTTTATCCCTGATCCTGCCCTGTATGAGGCACTCAAAACAGCTGCTGTCAGTGGCGTTGATGTGAAAATTATCATTCCATATCAATCCGATTCAAAGCTTGTTCATTTGGCATCCCTTTCATATGTAGAGGAACTTCTGCGAGCAGGTGTTGAGTTCTTCCAATATCGCAAAGGTTTTGTACATGCCAAAGTGATGATTGTGGATGAGTTGCTTGCAACGGTAGGCACGGCCAATATGGATATGCGCAGTTTTTTTTGCAATTTTGAGTTAACGGCTGTCCTGTTCGAGTCCTCTCCGATTCGTCGTTTGATCACTGACTTTGAACGTGATCTCGGGGAATGCAGTCAGATCGATGGGGAGGTGTTTCAGAAGCGTTCACGACGGCAAAAAGGCGCAGAAATGCTTTCTCGGATGCTTTCTCCGCTTCTTTAGCCGATTTAGGGCAGATTTCTGAAGATAAGTTCACTTTTTGTGAATTTATCTTCTTTTTGCTAAGTATTTTGCGCAAATTTGATCTTTTATGATATAATAGATATATAAATCATGTCTTGGCGAAGGAGGGGAGTCTGCGGGAAAACAGGCTCCCTTTTGCTCTCTTTTGAAAGTGCAAACCGGGATGAATAACATTTTGAATCCATTTTATATCGCCTTTAGATGCTTGCGCTGTATAGCCAGGGTACATATAGAACGCAGTTTGCTGTTCTCCATATGTAGATTCACCCTGAGTATTTAAATGATTTATAAAATGGATTCACACACTGATTTAACGGGGGGGATACCATGTCCAATGTAACGGTGAAAGAACTAACAGCCAAGCAAGCTGACCGCGGGGTCAAAAGCTCGGTGTTTACATTAAAGCTGCTGCAACGTATTGTGATGATTCTGATCGGTGCTGCACTAATGGCTGTATCGCTTGAAGTGTTTCTCGTACCGAATGGTGTTATTGATGGTGGGATTACGGGGATTTCAATTATGGTGTCAGAACTTACAAATCTGCCACTCGGAGTATTCCTGACCTTGCTTAACTTGCCTTTCCTGATTCTTGGTTACAAGCAGATTGGTAAAACATTTGCGTTATCCACGCTGCTGGGGATCGTGGTCATGTCCATCGGGACATCATTATTACACCACGTTCCTGCATTAACACCAGGGGAGCCTTTGCTCGGAGCTGTATTTGGCGGATTGATCCTGGGTGTGGGTGTTGGACTTGTTATTCGGTCTGGCGGTTCACTGGATGGTACGGAGATTGTGGCGATCTTGCTTAGTGAGAAGTCACCTTTGTCTGTAGGACAGATCGTATTGTTCATTAACGTGTTTATTTTCGCAGGTGCAGGATTTGTATTCGGCTGGCCGAATGCCCTGTATTCCATGATTGCATATTATATTGCGATGAAGATGATTGATATTGTGAATGAAGGACTTGACCAGTCCAAATCGGTATGGATCATTAGTGAGAAATATCGTGATATCGGTTCAGCCCTGACAGACCGTCTTGGTCGTGGTGTAACTTTCCTGGATGGAGAGGGTGGATTCAGCGGGGACGAGAAAAAGATCATTTTTGTCGTGATTACCCGTTTAGAAGAAGCGAAGCTGAAGACCATCGTTGAAGATTGGGACCCGCAAGCCTTTGTGGCTATTGGTAACATTCATGACGTGAAGGGCGGACGTTTCAAGAAAAAAGGTATCCATTAGCGATTGATATATACATGAATGATAATAGCCGACACCCTTGTGATGAGGGAGTCGGCTATTTTTTCTTCAAATGTTTGAGAATGAGCTCTACCGGTTGGGGTTCAACAGCTGCGATTAAATCACCGGTTTGGTTCAAGCGTTCAATAATGTTCATCAGATGGTAATCCTGGATGGAGACGTTGCTTCTAACCTCATCCCAGGTAAGGGGTGTGGAGACAGTGGCGCCGGATTTGGCACGTGGTGTATAGGGAGCAGCAAGGGTCTTGCCTCCATAATGCTGGAGATAGTCAAAATAAATGCGGTCTCCACGGTCCTTTTTGAGTCGTTCCAGTGTGAACAGATCCGGGTGCTTTTGAGTGACATATTTGCCTACAAAATAACCAACCTCTCTCAATTCATCAAAGGTTACCCCTTGCACAATGGGAACGATGATCTGAACTCCTGTTGCGCCCGAAGTTTTGGGAATGGACCTCAGACCAAGGGAAGTCAGGGTTTCGCCAACGATGAGTGCAGCTTGCATGATCCGGGGTTCATGTTCCTGAGAGGGGTCCAGATCAATCATCCATTCACTGGGCAGATGGCTTCCCACAGTATGCAGAGAAGGATGAAATTCAAGAGCAGCCAGATTACCAAGCCATAATAATTCGGGAAGTCCATTCATGACCACATAGCGGATGCCGTCGTGAACTTCAGTGCGCACATAATCTGGTACAGGCTCAGGGGCATTCTTTTGATAGAAAAATGTTCCTCCAGCGCCGTGGGGATATCTTATCGTCGTGAGAAGTCGATTGCTCGTATACGTGAGCAGATAAGGAGCCAGAGCGGCCAGCTTTTGCAGATAGATGGCTTTGGTAACACCCGCTTCCGGCCATAAGAGCTTGTCCGGGTTGGTGACCGTCAGCTCAGTGCCTTCTATTATGATGGTTCCCTGGATCTTGGGGGCCATATGGTACACCTCCTATACGTGTAATCAATCTTGGACTGACTCATTGAAGAAGCTGGTTCGCCAGACAATCCTCACGGGTTACATCCGCGAAGGTCTGAATACTGGGATGGCGCAGAGTGTGATGATGAGTCAGCTCCATATATTGCACTTTGACTCCTATTCGCGGTTCCACCCAGGTGGTCTCTGCACTGCGCTCGGGTACATTATGGAATGGTCTGTCCTGCCTGATCAGAGGCTCGACTTGATGTGTGAGTTCCCGCCACGTATTGGAGTTCAGCTTGCCAGTCCCGACATGACCAATATAGACAAAGTTTGGCCCATCATATACACCGATCGCGACGGCATTCACAATACCGCTCCGGTACGTGACTCCCCCGATCATGGCATATACGTCATGCATGATTTTGACCTTCTGCCAGCGCTGGTCCTTGCCCTGTATGCCATAATTGCTGGTGAGATCCTTGCAGACAATGCCTTCCATCTGATGTTGTCTCATGACCGTAAGCAGGGAAGCGGCATCAAGCGTATTGGTGACCTCCTGAACATGGGGAGCGGTGTTAAGGACCTCGTGCAACAGGCGCTGTCGATCTGCCAAAGGCTGATTCGTCACCCATTCCCCCTCATAGAACAGGATATCAAATACCATATAGGTGACCGGAATCTGATGTATGGCTTGGGTGATACCTTCGGGTCTGCTCATCCGATCCCGCCGAAGAACGTGATAAAACGAAGGTTTTCCGGTGTCCGGGTCCAGTGCAATAACTTCTCCATCCAAGATATAGGAGGAGCCTGAACATAGATTGCGTGGTGTTACCAGCTCGGGATACTGTGCGGTTCGATCATGTAATCTGCGATTCACCAGGCGCAGCTCCTGCCCGTCCTCATAGGCAAGCATGCGGACTCCATCCCACTTGATCTGGGCAATCCATTGTGGCCCTGTGGGCAAAGTATCTCTGGATATGGGTTCGAACGGAATCAACGGTTTGAACATGGGGAACTCCTCTCTCGCACTAACCAGTCGGCGCAGGTTAATTCGGAATTTAGTTATATTTTTTGAAAGCGGGACTTCATATGATGCACCAAAATGAGCAGTAACGGAAGTGCTATGCCACAGGTCAGATCCCAATCAATCCAATAGGGAATAACGACCTTGAGATAAAAGTTCTCGTTCGGAGAGATTAGAATAGACATGGCGAGAATAAGCATGGCACCCGGCAGGATCAGAGAACGGTGACTGGACAAGCGAAACAGATGAGCGACGCCCAGGACAAAACCGTAGAAGAACAGAGCGGCTTTGAAGAAAACAGCTATAATCCAGACCGATGCTATGAAGGCTTCGATGCGTTGCATAAAGTTTCCGATATTGATCTTCTGTGAAAGGTTGAATGAAGCGAACCAGTGATGCTGGGTCATCCATGGTCCCATGACGAGCAGACACATACTTAGCGTCAGTGTGAGTAACAATCCGCCAATCATCCCAGCTAACAGGATGTCCTTCTCCAGATGGGGCTCATTTTTAGTGTAGGGAAAAAGCATCATGAAGATGCATAGCTCACAGTAGGGATATGTGAGTACTGCAACAAAACCTTTGAATGGATCGAGAAATCCTTGTGCCAGCACAGGTTGGATGTTGGCCAAACGTACATGGGGGATTAGACACACCGTCAGAATAAGCAGAAACAACACGATCAGAGGAAGAAAGACCTCAGCAGTTTTACCAATGCTCTCCAGACCCGACAGAAGCCCCCAGACAAGCGCACACATAAATACCAAATGCAGAATCAGTAATGGAGATTCCGGCAAGATCTGAGTAGACATAAAATCGCCAATCTCCCTAATGAACGTTGAGGTACTGATCAGGAAATAAAAGAGATAAAAAGAACCAAACAAGGTCCCGATCCAGGGTCCCAGTGTTCGAAGAGCATTTTGAATCAGATTCAACCGGGGATGCAGTTTGTAGGCAACTAGCATAATGAAGAGTATTCCCAAGCCCCCTGCGACTCCCAATAAGGCTGATAACCAGGCATCCTGATGAGCGTAGGATGTGATCATGGAAGGGAAGACCAGAATCTGCTCCCCAATTGTGCACAGGAACATGAGTGAAGCGAGCTGTCTAACAGTCAAACGTCCCTTTTCGATCATGAGGTATCTCCTTAACATATCTTGTCTATGTATTGGTTAGAATGCACCAATTGTGCCAGTTTTATAAAAGCCAACTCAAAAAGCCCGGTAACTGATCTCTCTGTAATGTAGAGAAATCAGTTACCCGGGCTTAATAAAAATGAGGTTAAGCAAACATATGGTAACGCCTAAACAAAATCAGTTCGTAGTTGTCAGACGTATACGAATATTTTGTGGGTCTACCGTAAACCAGGTACCTTCCACTTGTGTAACGACTGCACCGGATTGACGCAATTGTTCAAGTGCCTGATCCAATTGTTCCTTTGTGGTGTACACAATGGTGAAGTAGTCAATTCCTGTAGCGTTATCTGGATTGACAGGTGCGTTCACTCCCGCCCAGATATTCAGTCCCAGATGATGATGATAGCCGCCTGCGGATACAAATAGTGCTGACATGTTGGCGAAGTTACCCACGATATCAAAACCGAGTATGCCGGTGTAGAAGTTGCGGGCTTCTTCCAGGCTGCGGACATGGAAATGTACGTGACCAATAACGGTGCCAGCAGGCAGACCCTGCCAAGGTTCATTCTCCGAGATGGCAAACAGGCTTTCCACATCAACAGGATCACTTGCCATCACGTAGTTATTGTCACTATCCCGTTTCCAGGTATCACGTGCACGGTCGGCATAGATCTCAATCCCGTTCTGATCGGGATCGGAGATATAGAAGGCTTCGCTGACCAAGTGATCGCCTTGGCCGATATCGATACCGGATGCAGCCAGATTACGAAGAGCAAGACCCAGGGACTTGCGGTCAGGCAGCAGGATGGCGAAATGATACAAGCCAGCGTGTGAGCGTTCCGGCAGGGTAATTCCATCCGTGAGCTCTTCCAATCGCAGCAGGGACTGTTTTCCGTCGGCTGTCAACGTGGCCACTTTGCCACTACGCTCCAGTAATTTTAATCCAACCACATCGGTATAGAACTTAATTGAACGGTCTAGGTTCATAATTCGGAGACTCACTTCACCCAGATGGGTTGTGGCAGGGATTTGATACGTAGTATTCATAATGGTTTCCTCCTGATAATAGATAATATAGGTTCTCGTTTGATTGTGTATATGCGTTGAAAACAGATTATTTAATTGCATACTGTTGAAGTAGAATTACAGGGTGACTGTATATTTATAAATAAGTTACTTTTCATAAGTTAATATAAAATATAAATCAGCTTTCGTCAATCGTATTTTGCAATTATAACTATAGTTTTATTGACAAGAACTGCTTCAATAGTTCTGTAAAACAAAAAAATCCGACTGTAAAGCCGGACTTGAGTTGAACGCATTACACACGCATATAATGGAATCGTTCTTTCCTAGGCGACAATCAAACTTTTGGTTTGGGTGTCGCCTTTTTTCTTTTGGCTGGTGCAGCAGGTGTATCGGATTCTCCTCCGGCAACCGCTTGAGCAGACGTTTTTCGCGGTGCACGTTTCTTAGGCTTGGCCGTTGTTGTCCCAGGGTCAGCCGGAATGGGCTTCACGGCCTCGATACTTGCCTGCAAGGCAGCCATCAAATCCATCACATTAGCTTCAGGTTTGGCTGGAGCAATCTTGATTTCTTCGCCTGCGACTTTGTGCTGGATTAGATCCAGCAGTTTGCTGCGATAGTCATCGGTGTATTTACCGGGTTCAAAAGGCGTGGACAATTGATCAATCAGCAACTTTGCCATCGTAAGTTCCTTTTCATTCACGTTCTGCACTTCCGGCAAGTTGGGCACCTGGGAGACAGGACGAATCTCGTCCGGATAGAAAATTGTCTCCATGGAGAGGCAATCTTCCAGCACGCGTATGGCAGCCAGACTGCTCTTCGAGCGAATGGAGATTTTGGCGATGCCAATTTTGCCGGTATCCCGCATCGCGTTCATCAACAGTTGGTAGGCATTTCCCCCAGCCTGATCGGGCGATAGGTAATATGTTTTCTGAAAATAGATCGGGTCAATCTCAGTCAAGTCGACAAAATCCAGTATGGTAATGGTTTTGCTGGTGGAATCATTTAACGCTTCCAATTCATCTTTCTCGAAGAGTACAAACTTTCCTTTTTCATATTCATAGCCTTTGGTAATCTCTTCCCACTTGACGTCCACTTCACAGGATGGACATTGACGAACATAAGCGAGCGGGCTGCCGCAGACTTTATGGATATAGCGCATGGAGATGTCTTTGTCTTCGGTAGCCGAGAACATTTTGACAGGGACATGCACAAGGCCAAAACTGATTGCGCCTTTCCAAACGGTATGCATAGATCGGCTCCTTTCATTGAGGTACCTTTTAGAGGTTGTTCAAAAATTCCATCTTCTCTGTACTGAAAACCGGTCTTTTTGAACACGGATTTATATTTAATAGTATGGGCATCTGGTGCAAGGGATAATCGTCTTGTAGATGAACGAATTCGTATGGTTCGGCGAGACTCGGGGATGATAACAGAAACATGCTTGGGATTCCAACAGGAAGATGAGCATGAGATAAGTAAAGTAGTTATTCTCGCAGCACATATGCCGGGAGGTGCAATATTGAAGAACAGACGTGATGAGGAAGAAGCACACAAGCATACATTTTCTCCGTATCCTCTTGCCAAAGCCGAAAGTGCTGAAGAATTCTATACACCTGCTACAGCTGTAAACTGGGAAGCGGTCACTTCGGAAGAATTGCCCCTTGATCGGGAGTCGTTCATGCTCGACATTGACCGGATGGTGAATGAAGGGTTAGGCGGGGGACAAGTTACGGAAGATAACGGTTTTATTGGTGAAAGTACAACAGATAGCATGGTTCGAGAGTCACATGATGATCCGGAAGGGGAGTATGAATAAGATGATGGATGCAAAACGCGCCAAAGCGATCTATGATTCGAAGGATACCATTGCCGTTACATTGGAGGGAGATCCAGTCTGGATCGAGAATGTGGATGAAGCCAATGGCATGGCAACCGTTCAGGTTGGCAGCAGACCGGGAAATACCCAGACGGTTCGTGTGGATCGCTTGGAGGAGTAAATACAAGTAGCATATAGTTATTGAGGGATTCGAGAATGAATAAAAGCTGAAATATATGCATAACACGGCCGGTACCGAGAGGTGCCGGTTTTTTTGTTTTTCCTAATAGGAGTCTGAAACTTCGAAGGAAGCGAGTTTTGAGACACGTCTTAATGCATGTTATATTTCCGCTTGCCTCCTTGGATGTTGCGGGGGAAGAAAGGGACCGATATAATAAGGTTCAAAGTGAACTCAGGCGGCTGGACCGCCAAAGGTGGGGCGAATATTGAATCAGACGCACGAGCAGTGGGTGTATCAATCCCATGGCATTGCAGATACAGAAGCACTTGCTTCCGCACTCGCCAGACAGGCAAACACCGGCATGGTGATTGCTTTGGATGGTGATCTGGGCGCGGGAAAAACGGCATTTTCACAGAAATTTGCCTGGCATTTGGGTGTACGTGATGTGGTAAGCAGTCCCACATTCACACTAATCAAGGAGTACGAAGGGCGTCTGCCTTTATATCACATGGATGTATATCGCATATCGCTGGAAGAAGCGGATGAGCTTGGACTTGATGAATATTTCTATGGAGCCGGAGTCAGTCTGGTGGAGTGGTCGAGTATCATTCCCGAATTGCTGCCGCAAGAGCATTTGCATGTGCAGATTGAAACAACGGGCCTGGAGGATCGAACGATTACACTGGATGGGTACGGCGAGACTTATGCAGCCATGTGCCGACAGTTCAGACAGAATGGGGTCAAATGATGATGGAAGATTTACAAAAAGAGCCGCGTCAGCGGTTTTTGGCGTTGGATACATCCACCGCAGTGATGGCAGCTGCGATGATGGAAGATCATGCGCTTCTGGAAGAACGCAATGAACGGGCTGAGCGCAACCATTCGGTACACGTCGTACCGGTGATGGAGCAGCTGCTGGCCGCCAGCAACACACAGCCTGGGCAACTGGACGGCATTGCCGTTGGCGTTGGCCCAGGCTCGTACACGGGCATCCGCATTGCGGTGACCGCGGCGAAGACACTGGCCTGGGCGTGGGACATCCCCGTAGCCGGGGTGTCCAGCCTTCTGGCCATCGCCTGGGGCGGCTGGCACAGTGGCCTTGCCGCCAAGGCGGAAGCTGCGGGAGAGGATGCCGCAGCAGGGGCTGGCGGAACGCCATCCGCGGACCAGGGCAGCACAGGTGCTGCCCCTGTCCACTGGATCGTTCCGCTTGTGGATGCACGGCGCGGTCAAGCGTGCACCGCGCTGTTTGCCTCCGCCGGGAGCGATGCGCCCCGGCGTCTGGCGCCTGATGCCATCCGCAAGATGGACGGATGGCTGGAAGCCCTCGCCGCCCGCATGGCGGAGGCGGCGCCGGAAGAGCGGCCCGTAGCCGTCTGGATCGTCGGCGAGACGGGCCCTCATGCTGCGGCAGCGGCGGAGCTTCGCTGCCCCGCAGGAACGGCGCTCCAGCTCGTACCTTATGAGCTGGAAGGCCGCTGGGTTGGGCGCCTTGGCGCGGCCGCGCTGCTTGCAGGTCAGCGTGATGACGTGCATGCGCTGGTGCCGAACTACACCCAGCTGTCTGAAGCGGAAGCCAATCTGCTGCGCAAAGGCTGAAGGGGGAGGGGAAGCAGATGGACAATGTGGCGAATAATAAGCAGGAAGCAACGCTTCAGTTCAGGTTCATGACACTCGCGGATATTCCCGATGTGATGGAGATTGAACATGAGGCCTTTACCCTGCCCTGGACGGAAGAAGCATTTCAAAATGAATTGACACACAATCATTTTGCTAAATATATGGTGATGGAATTGGAAGGCAAGGCCATTGGCTATGCAGGTATGTGGACGATCATGGATGAAGCCCATATTACCAATATTGCAGTCAGAGGTGCGTACCGTGGACGCAAGCTTGGTGAAAAGTTACTGGATGAATTAATGAGCACAGCGGCTTATCTCGGGATGGAACGAATGACGCTGGAGGTCAGAGTCTCGAATAGCATTGCCCAGCGTTTGTATCAGAAAAAAGGGTTTGAATCGGCGGGTCTTCGTAAAGGGTATTACTCCGATAATGGGGAAGATGCGATGATTATGTGGGCGAACTTGCCGTCTGCAGGCCGGAGCGGCGAAGAGGAAGGAAGCGTACTGGATTCATGAACGAACTCAATGAAAAAATAAATTCTGCACCATCCTACATTTTGGCGGTGGAGACAAGCTGTGATGAAACATCGGTAGCTGTAGTTAAGGATGGGAGAGAAGTGCTATCCAATCTGATCTCAAGCCAGATCGAGACCCATAAGGCATTTGGTGGAGTGGTACCTGAAGTGGCTTCACGCAAACACGTTGAAGTCATAACGTTGATGCTGGAACAGGCGATCGAGCAGTCCGGCATTCGTCCACGTGATCTAAGTGCAATCGCCGTGACGCAAGGCCCGGGACTCGTTGGGGCATTGCTGGTAGGGATCGTTGCGGCCAAAACGCTGGCGATGGCACTGGGCAAACCGCTCATTGGTACACATCATATTGCAGGGCATATCTATGCCAACCGACTTACTCATGAACTGCAATATCCAGCGATGGCACTGGTCGTATCCGGTGGACATACAGAACTCGTGCATATGGAATCCGAGGGCAAGTTCAAACTGATTGGTCGTACACGTGATGATGCCGTAGGTGAAGCGTATGACAAAGTAGCACGTGCATTGGGTTGTCCTTATCCGGGTGGACCGCATGTGGACCGGATGGCGTCTGAAGCGGAGGATGTAGTGCCATTGCCCCGGGTATGGCTGGAAGCAGGTTCGTACGATTTCAGTCTCAGTGGTCTGAAGTCTGCTGTACTGAATGTGCTCAACCAAGCCAAAATGCGCGGAGAAACCTTGGAGCCGTCTGCGGTTGCACGTGGTTTCCAGGAATCTGTCGTAGAAGTGCTGGTGGAGAAAGCAGTTAGAGCAGTTCGTGAATATGGTTCACGTCAACTGTTATTATGCGGTGGTGTTGCAGCTAACCGGGGGTTACGCTCGGCATTACAGGAGCGATGCACGAAGGAAGGGCTTGAACTGTTAATCCCGCCAATGGAGTATTGTACAGATAATGCGGCCATGATTGGAGCGGCTGCGTATCTGAAATGGCAGCGGGGAGAAATTGCTGAATTTGATGCGAAGGCAGATCCGGGACTTTCTCTGGAGGAATGGTCCGTTCAGTCCTTATAGAGGTTGTTCAAAAAGCCCGCTTTTGATTACGAATGATGCCTAGCGGCATCATCAGCATCGAATATGGGATTCAGCCGAAATGTCCGTTGCTCACGTAGTTTTGACTACGCTCCGCTACTCCATTTCTAGCTTCATCCCATCTTCTCGATACTGAAAACCGATCTTTTTGAACACGCACTTATAGTTTATATAAACAGGCAGTTTGAGATTAAGAGTTGACAGCAGGGATGTAAAGAATGTATATTTAGTTACAAATTTAAACAGGAATTCAGATTCCTGAACTGATAAACGCGATGAACAGGAATAGTAAGGTCATTCCCGGTCTTAGAGAGCTGCGGTATGGTGCAACGCAGTCGAAGGAAACCTGAAACTCACCTGGAAGCGGAACGATGGAACACGGTGACTCCCTGGGAGAATCCGAAGGCCGATTATGGCCCAAAGTACATGGTTACGGGTTGCCTCCGTGAATGGGCCGTTGTCGGTAGGACCGTTATTACAAGGATCAACTGACGATAACTGAGGGGGCTTTCAGGCTGCTTCAAGTGATCCGGATATGCGAAAGCATTCAGGGGTTGTCTTGAATGAACAGGAAGGAAGTCAACAAGAGTGGTACCGCGAAGGTGAACAGCCTGTCGTCTCTTGCATTATTGCATGAGGTGGCAGGCTTTTTTGATTTTCAAAATAAGAATGAATGAAGTTAGGTCATATTATAAATGTGATGAACGGGAGCAGTAGAACGATAAAGCGCTCAGAGAGCTGCGGGGTGGTGCGACGCAGTGGCTGGAATCATTCGAATCTCGCCCGGGAACGGAGCTGTGGAAGCGTGGGGATGATATCAATCGCCCAGTTGTCCTGATGGACAATAACATGTGTTTACACAGCAACGGTTAACCCCCGTTATAGGGTGTTTCTCCGAATTCCAGTGGTGTCGTGCGTGCACGCACATCCAGCGGATTTCGGAGACGACGAGGTGGATGGAGTCCGGCGCAAGCCTGGCCCATCAAGCGAGAGTGGTACCGCGGAGGGGATAATAACCCGCCGTCTCTTATATGAGATGGCGGGTTATTTGTGTTTGCTGCCGGCAGCAGGGTGGGTATGGGAAGAACCATATGGAGATTGAAAAGTGAGAAAGACAGGGTGTAAGTCGACGTACACCCTGTCACAAGCAAGCAGGATCAGCAACGACTAATGGACATCGTACATCAGGTATAGCCATTAGATATCCAGCAGGCATTATGGAGACCAAGACCAAGGACTAAGCAACAAACGACATACGCGTTACAAACAAAATATATAACAACAGTGATGGAGAACAACTGATGTTCTATCCTCGTGGATCGTAACAAAAAGGATTATAAAATTTGATGGAGGTTGATGGATATGACAACAACTAATAACAAACGCATGATTGAGATTTTTGATACAACGCTGCGTGATGGAGAGCAGGCACCAGGGGCAAGTCTGCAACCCGAGCAAAAGATTGAACTGGCACACCAACTGGCTTCTCTGGGTATCGACGTCATTGAGCCTGGATTCCCGATCTCCAGTCCAGGTGAGTTCGCGGCGGTTCAGGCGATTTCGAGACAGTTGCAGAACGTGGAGATCTGTGGATTCGCGCGTGCGGTCAAAGGTGATATCGATGCAGCAGTTCAAGCAACAGCGGATGCAGCACGTCGCCGAATTCACCTGTTTATCTCTTCTTCGGATATTCATATTGAGCATCAACTGCGCCGTCCACGCAGTGAAGTGGTGGCTACTGCTCGTGAGATGGTATCTTATGCACGCCAGTTCACGGACATCGTAGAGTTCACAGCGATGGACGCTGCCCGTACCAAGATGGACGATTTGATTGAAATGGTTGAAGTCGCCATTGAAGCTGGAGCGAGCATTATTAATCTGCCGGATACGGTCGGTTATGCCCTGCCACATGAGTATGGGGAGATGTTCCGCCGGGTGCGTGAGGGTGCAAGAGGCGGCGATCAGGTTCGCTATAGTGCTCACTGTCACAATGATCTGGGCCTAGCCGTAGCCAATAGTTTGGCTGCGATTGCCAATGGGGCTACCCAGATTGAAGTGACCATCAATGGTATCGGAGAACGGACGGGGAACTGTGCACTGGAAGAGCTGATTATGGCGCTGGAGACTCGGGGAGACGCAATTGGTGCAACGACTAACATTAAGCTGAATCAGCTGTATGAGACTTCACGTCAGATTAGCCGTGCGATGCACTTCCCGATTGCGTACAACAAGCCAGTGGTGGGACGTAATGCGTTCCAGCATGAATCCGGCATCCATCAGGATGGTCTGCTGAAGAATCGGAGCACCTATGAGATTATGGATCCGGAAGCGCTGGGTATCCCACGCAGCATGATTATTTTGGGGAAACACTCCGGTCGTCACGCCCTGAAGGATCGGGTTCGCAAATACGGTTTTGAGCCGGATGAGCAACAGATGGAGCAATTGTATGAGGTATTCAAAGAAACCGCAGACCAGCAAAAAGTGGTCAGTGACGACCAGTTATTACAGATGGTTAGCCAGACCATGAATATTCCTGCACAGGACTATGAACTGGTTGAATTGCAGGTGACGGCGGGCAGTATGACGGATCGAATGGCCGCCGTTCGCATTCGCACAAGCGCTGGAGAACAATCTTACTCCGCTGTTGGCGGTGGACCCGTGGATGCAACCATCCGTGCGATTGGTCAGAGCATTTCCGATGATATTGCATTTGTAGATATGGAGATGCATGCCTTGAGTGGTGGAGAGGGTGCAAGTGCAGAAGCTGTAGTTACCGTGGAGCGTGCAGGACGTGAGTTCCGGGGAACAGCAACACATAATGATATCGTCATGGCTGCCGGTTTGGCTTATGTAGCGGCTTGTAATGCTGCTGGGCTGAAGGCCGAGTCTTCCGAACATCATGAACAAGAAGCACATGCGTAAAACATCTTTTGCCAGATCGCATCTACAGCGGCAATAGTAGCAATTGCAATTCGATGTAAATAAACATGGCATATAGTAAATAAATGACGGGCAGGCCTTGAACGACAAAGGTCTGCTTTTGTCTTATTATGGAGGAACATTGAGGAGTGGAAGGATGCATTTGTCAAGGTGTTACTATAGTTATCCACATATCCAGTATAATTTGTGGGTAACTACTGCAAAACCAAACCAGTATAGTTTTCGAAACGAAAAGGGTTTAGGGGATAGAATGACTCCTTACTATCCACAAAGTTGTGGATAATGTGGATAATTTGGTGGATAAATATGGTTTTTGTGTGTAAAAGGCTATTCTACCGCTGTATAATTAAGCTTATTAATGTGCTTGCTATCTTGCTTTATTGTGGATAAGTGAGAGGGACAGGGGGCTAAAAATATTTCTCTTCATTCGAGTAAATTTGACAAAAGTCAAAACAGCTTCCCTAGCCTCCGTAGGTTAGAGTTCAATCTCAAGGAACATATAGAACATAAGGTGCATACCTTCAATACTCATCCGTAACAAACAAAAAGCTGATCCCAATAAGGAATCAGCTGGTGGTACAACTAAACTTGGATGGACGCGATTAAGCCATGGTCTGAGTCTGTACTATTCGTACTATTCCATAGCTAGTTCTTCCCAGTCCTCGTATGCCTTGGTGAGTTCTGCTTTGTGTTCCTCCGATTGTTGCTGGAGTTCTTGCAGCTTCATATAATCCTGATAGATTTCAGGCAGAGCCATCTGTGCCTCAAGTTCGGTAATCTTTGTTTCCAGCTCCGCAATCTGTTGTTCCAAAGCTTCCTGCTTGCGTTGCCGGTTACGCTCTTCACGCTTCGCCTGTTTTTCCGCTTCGAATGAAGCCGCTCCGGATTTTTCGGTTGTGGCTGTGTTCAGATCAGATTTGGACGAGTTCTTGGACGAAGCTTGACGTGCCTCAGCAGCTTCACGTGCGATGTCCTCAAGCTCCTGTTTTTTCTCCACATAATCATCGTAATTACCGAGATATTGTTCTGTGCCGCCTGGATGAAGTTCAACAATGCGTTCAGCCATTTTATTGAGGAAATACCGGTCATGTGAGATGAACAGCAGGGTGCCTTCGTAATCCATTAATGCCGCTTCCAGCACTTCTTTGGCAAACAGGTCGAGATGGTTCGTAGGCTCATCCAGAATGAGCATATTGGCTTCCTTCAGCATCAGCTTGGAGAGAGAGACACGTGCTTTCTCACCGCCGCTGAGGGAGGATATTTTCTTGAGCACATCGTCACCGCTGAACAAAAAGTTCCCCAGTACGGTCCGAATGCGTGCTTCTTCCATCCCGGGATAGGCACTCCACAGTTCTTCCAGAACCGTGTTGGACGGATTGAGCCCAGTCTGTTCCTGATCATAATAGCCAATCTGCACTTTTGTTCCCCATTGGATCTCCCCGGTTACCGGACGTAAACTTCCCGTAAGACACTTCAGCATGGTGGATTTACCAATACCGTTTGGACCAATCAGAGCAACCGTTTCCCCACGCCGCAGATCGAAGGATACATTGCGGAACAATGGAGAGGCCTCGTCATAAGCGACAGACAGCTGATCCACTCGAAGCACTTCCTTGCCGGACATAACGGCGGTTTCGAAGGAAAAATGGGCTTTTTTCAAATCTCCCATCGGTTTATCAAGCCGCTCCATTTTGTCGAGGGCTTTGCGCCGGCTCTGCGCCCGTTTGGTTGTCGAAGCGCGTACAATATTTTTCTGAACAAAATCTTCCATCTTGGAGATTTCACCCTGTTGTTTCTCATATTGCTTCATCTGAGTTTCATATTCGGCAGCTTTGAGTTCCATATAACGGCTGTAATTGCCCGTATATTTTTTGGAGCGGTGACGTTCGATCTCAACGATGGTTGTTACGAGTCGATCAAGGAAGTACCGGTCATGGGATACCACGAGCAGCGCGCCTGAATAACCTCTCAGATAATCTTCCAACCATGTAAGAGTGGCGATATCGAGATAGTTGGTAGGCTCGTCCAGCATGAGCAGATCGGGTGCCTGAAGCAAAATACGAGCAAGCGCAAGGCGTGTCTTCTGCCCGCCGCTCAGAGTAGCAATGGGGGTGTCTGGCGAAAATTCGCCGAATCCCATCCCGTGCAGTACGCTGCGAATGTGGGTTTCCATTTCATAACCGCCATGGTCCTTGAACCAATCGGAGCGTTTCGCATAACGTTCCAGCAGGTCAGCATACTTTTTCTCGTCTTCCATCTGGGCAGGGTCGGCAATATCACGTTCCATCTGACGCAAATCTGCTTCAGCCTGTGTCAGGTGAGCGAAGACGTTCATCATTTCTTCCCAGATGTTACGGTCGGATTGCAGCCCGCTGTTTTGAGCGAGGTAACCGAGCGTTGTTTCTTTGGACTTGAAAATCTGTCCTCCGTCATAGGACATTTCACCGGCTACAATTTTGAGCAAAGTGGATTTCCCTGCACCGTTTACACCAACGAGGCCAATGCGCTCGCGTTCTAATATTTGTAAGTTCACGCCGTCCAGGATTGGATCGACACCAAAACGTTTGATAATTCCGGATACTTGCAGCAGCATAAAATTAAGTTCCTCCATAGGTCCAGTTCTTGATATGACAACTATATCCCAGTTTACATGAAATACAGAGCAATTGCACCGATTGGGAACGCATGGGGCATGTAGTCTTTTTGATCAATCAATGATAAACTGAAAGAAGGCATGTTATTACATGAGGATTTTGCAGAAAATGAATCATTTTAACCATTTCAACAAGATGACAACTGGTCATAACATATAAATCATTTTTAATGAGAGCTTTTTTCTACCTTCCCTATCAACAGGAGGTTATTCAAGGATATGCAGGATCATGCGGAACTGAAAAGTCAGCTTCGATCCAGACTGAGACAGAGCCGTGATCTGATGGATGCAAGCATGCGTCAGCAGGCAATGACTAAGATTAACGCTGGAGTGAAGCGGGAGCTGGAGCGCCTTAGACAGGCCAAGAGTAAGGTCGTGAACAGACCACTCGTTATATTCAGTTATTTGTCCTATGGAAGCGAAGCATCCACAGCTTTTCTGTTTCAAGAGGGCTGGAAACATGGAGATGTGATGTTTGCACCAAAAGTATTGGCGAATCCACCCCGAATGGAGCTACGGCGAGTGACCGGAGAACAAGATCTGGAGCCAGGCATATGGGGGATACCCGAACCTAAGGATTCCTGTGAAGTCCTGACGCCTGATGATTGGCCGGATATCGATCTCGTATTGGTACCGGGGCTTGGTTATGATCTCCATGGCGGGCGTATTGGTTATGGTGGCGGTTATTATGATCGTTTTGCCGAGACGCTTGCAGCAACATGTGTGATGACGGGCAAGAAACCGTTGATGGCTGCGATGGTATTGCCGGGTCAGCTACAGGAGGAGATCCCGATGGACCTGCTCGATCTGCGGATTGATCTGTTGATAACAACCGAAGGTATATTACATATCGAATAAAGGGTTGTGATGTGATTGAGTTCAGAAGTGAACAACGGCCAGGCTTCCGGTGGTAAACTGACCCATTTTAATGAACAGGGGCGGGCCCGGATGGTTGATATCTCAGGTAAGGAAATTACCGTACGTACGGCTGTGGCTGTAACCAAAGTGACGATGAATCCAGATACACTGGAAGCGATTCGGGAGGGCCGAATCGGCAAAGGTGATGTTCTGGCTGTGGCTCAGATTGCCGGGATTCAAGGCGCGAAAAAAACGTCGGACTGGATTCCGATGTGCCATCCGCTGGCACTGACGGGTGTGGATATTCGTTTTCATGATAATGGAGTGGATGAATTACACATTGAAGTTACTGTCAAAACCGAAGGCAAAACGGGTGTTGAGATGGAGGCACTCACGGCTGCCTCAGCTGCAGCACTGACGGTCTATGACATGTGCAAGGCCATGCAAAAAGATATGATTATCGGTCCAACCATGCTGAATTCCAAGAGTGGTGGCAAAAACGGTGATTACAGCCGATAGGCAATATTTATTTTCATAGAGGAGAAGGGTGATCTTTATGGTGTGGAGAACAGCAATCCTGACAGCCAGTGACAAAGGAGCCCGCGGGGAACGTGAGGATACGAGTGCACAAGTCATTCGGGAGCTGGTGGAAGAAGAGCTGGGTGGTCAAATCGTGGAGTACCGTATCGTTCCGGATGAACCCGATGAGATTATTGCGGCTTTGATTGAGATGACGGATTATTTTCACGCCGATCTGGTGCTGACTACCGGTGGCACGGAGCTGGCCATTCGTGATATTACTCCGGAAGCGACCCGGCGCGTAATTGAGCGGGAAGTTCCCGGGATGGCAGAGGCCATGCGGTATAGTGTAATGAGCAAAAACCGTTCTGCAATGCTGTTCCGTGGGGTATGTGGCATTCGTGGACGTACGCTGATTGTTAATCTGCCAGGTACACCAAAGGGTGTGCACGAACATCTGGCGGCCATTATGGATCAGCTTCCGGAAGCGCTGCTGATGGTTACGGGTCAGTTCAAGCAATAATCGAGCATGGACTCTGGGGCAAGATATCCGATTAGCCATGACCGTTGTTAGATTGTTCTAGTGACATCTCTTATTTGTGAATTTTGCGGGTTATGTAAGTGGTTACATCTATGGTATGATGGGCTTAAATTAAGAACGCAGCAGAGACATCTATGAACATCTGGCCGAGTATGCGCATCTTCGAAGCTTGAGACGAGGAGGAATATCAATGTTAAGTTCCATTGGACCTACGGGTTTTATTTTGCTGGCCGTGATTGCATTGTTGTTGTTTGGACCCAACAAACTTCCGGAACTGGGACGTGCAGTTGGGCGTACCTTCCGTGAATTCAAAGAGGGCGCTCGCGAGATTATCTCTGAGGATGACTCGTCCAATCGCAAAGAGCAGGAGAAGGCGAAACCGCTGGCGGCTGAGAGCACACCTGCAGACAAGCCTGCTGATAAACGCCTGCCGGAATAATCTTGACGGCAATGAAAGAGAAATCCCTTCCTGCCGGAAGGGTTTTGTATTTTAAGCTGGCAATAATGGGGGGCAGGCATGACGCAGCAAATGGAAGAAATGTCGATTACGGAACATCTGAGTGAGCTGCGGAAGCGGCTGATCTACGTATTAAGTATATTTGTGCTGGGACTGATTGCAGGATTTTTTGTGGCGGACCCGGTATACCAATATCTGACCAAGGCAGAGTCGGCAAAAGGTTTTGTATTACATGCCTTCTCGTTCTGGGACGGGATTGGCATCTACATGAAGATTGCCGGTTTGTTTTCACTTATTATTACGCTGCCGTTTACGGTGTATCAGATCTGGAAGTTTGTTAGTCCAGGGCTAAAGCCGCGCGAGCGTAAAGCAACGCTGAAGTATGTGCCCTATGTGTTTCTTTTATTTCTGACAGGTATGGCTTTCTCGTATTATGTTATTTTTCCGATGGCACTCGCCTTCACAACAGCGATTACGGAGAAGATGGGACTTGTGGAGACCTACGGGATGAAACAGTATTTCAGCTTCCTGTTTGGCATTGTGCTGCCTGTGTCCCTGTTATTTGAACTTCCTTTACTTATTATGTTTCTGACAGGACTGCGGATTCTGAATCCAATTCGTCTTCGAAAAATGCGCAGAGTCTCTTATTTTGTTCTGATCTTCATTGCAGTGGTTATTACACCACCAGACTTTATTTCCGATCTGCTGGTGATGATTCCCTTACTGCTGTTATATGAGATCAGTGTGTTATTATCCGCAATCGTATATCGCAAGCAGCTTGCAGCCGATGAAGAGATCGAATCCCGCTACGTTCGTGCCGAGGATAAGAAACATGCGGGCTGAATGAGGATAAGCTGTAATTTGCCCGGAAAAGACGGTATGTTCTTATCCGGGCTATTTCTGTAGACTGCCGACAACACGACAGGACAAGCAGGCATATTATGTTCAACAATGGATACAATGGGGAAGGGACTGTCTGTTAACGTTGCAGAAGGGTCAAACAATTTCGTAGAATAAGATTAGTGAATTGCAACATAGAACCAGGCACAGCGGGTGTAATTTGGCTATGTTTGTGTAAATTCAACGTAAATTCTCGCAGGAATTCGTCAAAAGGACTTGAAATCATGCTTCAAGTTGAGTATCATAAAGTTGGTTGTTAGCACTGAACACTGTCGAGTGCTAATACATATGGCTACAACCTACAATGTAACGTTATATAATTTCAAAAGGAGGCTATTTTTCATGATCAGACCTTTAGGTGAACGCGTATTGGTAGAACCACTGGAGCAAGAACAAACAACTTCTTTCGGGATCGTACTCCCGGACTCCGCCAAAGAAAAACCGCAAGAGGGTAGAATCATTGCAGTTGGTGCTGGAGTATTGAAAGACGGCGTACGTGTAGCTCTGGAAGTGAAAGAAGGAGATCGCGTTATTTTCTCCAAATATGCCGGTACAGAAATCAAATTCGAAGGTAAAGAATATTTGATTATGAAAGAGAGCGATATTCACGCGATTCTCGACTAATTCAAATTTAATCGGATAACCGAACCATATAGCACGACCATTTTCCAACAAAAACTAGGGAGGTTTTCTTAACATGGCTAAAGACATTAAATTCAGTGAAGACGCTCGTCGCTCCATGCTTCGTGGTGTGGACGCATTGGCTAATGCAGTAAAAGTAACACTCGGTCCTAAAGGCCGCAACGTGGTTCTGGAGAAAAAATTCGGAAGCCCGCTCATCACTAACGATGGTGTAACCATTGCTAAAGAAATCGAACTGGAAGATGCATTCGAGAACATGGGTGCACAACTGGTTAAAGAAGTAGCAACAAAAACCAACGATGTTGCCGGTGACGGTACTACAACAGCAACTGTACTCGCGCAAGCGCTGATCACAGAAGGTCTGAAAAACGTAACTGCAGGCGCTAGCCCAATCGGTATCCGTAAAGGGATCGACAAAGCGGTTAAAGCTGCGGTTGCTGAATTGCAATCCATCTCCAAACCAATCGATTCCAAACAATCCATCGCACAAGTTGCAGCAATCTCTGCAGCTGACGAAGAAGTAGGCGAATTGATCGCTGAAGCTATGGAAAAAGTAGGTAAAGATGGCGTAATCACAGTAGAAGAATCCAAAGGATTCGCTACAGAGCTTGAAGTGGTTGAAGGTATGCAATTTGACCGTGGATACATCTCTCCTTACATGATCACTGATACGGACAAAATGGAAGCTGTTTTGGACAATCCGTACATCCTGATCACAGACAAAAAAATTTCCAGCACGCAAGATATCTTGCCATTGCTTGAGAAAATCGTTCAACAAGGCAAACCGCTGGTATTGATCGCTGAAGATATCGAAGGCGAAGCACTGGCTATGCTGGTTGTGAACAAATTGCGTGGTACATTCAATGCTGTAGCTGTTAAAGCTCCAGGATTCGGTGACCGTCGTAAAGCAATGCTGCAAGACATCGCTGCCCTCACTGGTGGCCAATTGATCACGGAAGAACTGGGTCTGGACCTGAAATCCGCTGTTGTGGAACAACTGGGTACAGCTCGTCAAATCCGCGTAACAAAAGAAAACACAATCATCGTTGACGGTGCTGGTAACAAATCCGATATCGATGCACGTGTTAGCCAAATCCGTACACAATTGGAAGAAACAACTTCCGAGTTCGACAAAGAGAAACTGCAAGAGCGTCTGGCTAAATTGTCCGGCGGTGTAGCAGTAATCAAAGTTGGTGCGGCTACTGAAACAGAATTGAAAGAACGCAAACTTCGCATCGAAGATGCCCTGAACGCAACTCGCGCAGCGGTTGAAGAAGGTATCGTATCCGGTGGTGGTACAGCGCTCATGAACGTATATAGCGCGGTTGCGGCTGTAGCTCTGTCCGGTGACGAGCAAACAGGCGTAAACATCGTCCTGCGTGCTCTGGAAGCACCAATCCGCACAATCGCAGCTAACGCTGGCGAAGAAGGTTCCGTAATCGTGGAACGTCTGAAAAAAGAACAAACAGGCATCGGCTTCAACGCTGCAACTGGCGAGTGGGTTAACATGATCGAAGCGGGTATCGTTGACCCTGCGAAAGTAACTCGTTATGCATTGCAAAACGCGGCTTCCGTAGCAGCAATGTTCCTGACTACTGAAGCGGTTATCGCTGACAAACCAGAACCAGCAGGTGCTGGTGGCGGAATGCCTGACATGGGCGGTATGGGTGGAATGGGCGGCATGATGTAATAAAGGTGTAAAAACCTTTAAAGCATCATGTGCCTGGCATAGTGAATTCTCGTTACGATGTGACAAGAATTTGTGAAGCAGTCACTGATACAAATTATAAATAATACAAAAACCACTTCTTAGTAATTATTAAGGAGTGGTTTTTGTGTTATTGAGTATTTTATAATCAAAGTTAGTATCAAGAGATATGGAGGTCATATATCATTAAACTTATTAGAAAAATGATAGTGGCAGGTTTGGTGTCTGCTGCTGTTATCATCTTAATTTATAATTTCACTTCCACTTCTGAAGGGAGAGTAGCAAATGAACCTAGAAGTACTCCATCAACTCCATTAACAGTAATCAATAATGAGGATTTCGCAGGTACTACAAATACGCATCGGTTTGATATTCCAGCAGGATTTAGTTATGTGAAAGTGAGTTTTAAAAACACGGGTTCGAAACACTTCACGTTCACGATCAATGAAGGATCTACTAGTGGAACCCGGATAACGTCTGGCAGTGTTCCGGCAGATGGAAAAGAGCATACATATTATAGTGACAAAGCATTGTCGACGGGCTCGTATTATGTGAGTACCTCTTCTGCGCAAGGGATGTCTGGCGCATTAGATGTTTCTTTGGGAACTGATGCTTATAAATGATTTGGGAATTCGCTCTAAATGTAGATTTGAAGCCATGAGATTGAAGCCTTGTTTCTATGATTTCGTATGTACAGTGATACATAGAAGGTTTATTAGGAACTATTTGAGGAGGAAATGATTTGAGAAAGGGTACAAAGTGGACATTGTGGATACTGGGCTTGATGCTCGCTGCAATATTTATCAACTTTTTTATGAATCTATATAGCTTCGCTTATGCGCTGATTACGGTGCTGTTACTTGCCTTTATGGGGTGGGGGTTCTTAGCGAAATTAAAGAACGACGTTCGTCAGCATGAAGATTACCATAGAAGAGAGCACCAGTCTGCGATCGATGACATTGATCGATACACCAGGTAATAACTAACTAACGAACAAAAGAACATAGCATACTTAGGATCATAGTTACTTTACATGCAACCTACGCTGAAATGAGTAAAGGCTCCCGTCAGGGAGTCTTTTTAATGTTGTTTTTTTTAAAAAAGTAGGGATGTTTTCTTCTATTGCTAAACAGACAGTTGTTAAGTAAAATTAACATATGAATAAGTACTCATATATTAATACATAAAACGATATTGGGGATGATACATATGTACGATGTATTGGTTATCGGAGCTGGGCAAGCAGGTTTGGCAGCAGGTTACTATCTTCAGAGTTCGGGGTTAACCTTTTTAATTGTTGACGTTGCCTCAACTGTTGGGCAATCTTGGCGTAAACGGTACGATTCCTTGCGTCTTTTCACCCCGCGCATGTATGATGGATTACCCGGAATGCCTCTTAGTGGTAATAAAAATAGCCTGCCAAGCAAAGATGAAATTGCAGATTATTTTGAAAACTATGCTAAACAAATGGAGCTTCCAATAAAGTTAAACTGTGAAATCTCCCGTCTCTCGAAGCAAGATGAGGTGTACTATGCTGAAACCAATGATGGAATGATTGAAGCGCGCAATATTATCGTTGCGACGGGACCTTTCCAGAACAAGAATGTTCCTCATTTTGCGAAATCATTATCCGAGAATGTGATTCAGCTTCACTCATCAGAATATAAAAATATCTCTCAATTGATCCCTGGAACAACAGTAGTTGTAGGCGGAGGGAATTCAGGTGCCCAAATCGCTGTAGAGTTAACATCAGATGAACAACAAACCGTATACATATCCATAGCTCGAAATATAACCTTTAGGCCTTTGCATATCATGAAACGAAGTATATTCTGGTATTTTGAAAAGCTCGGAATATTACGTGCAAGTGCAGATCGTATGGTTGGAAAATGGTTGCGAAATCAGCCTGAGTACGTATATGGCTATGAGTTAAAAGAGTTGATGACCCAGGGAAAAGTTAACATGCGCCCACGTGCTATTAATGCAATAGATGATCGCATCCTATATGAGGATGGTAGTGAGACAACAGTAGACAATATTATTTGGGCGACTGGGTTTAAGCGAAATGATGGTTGGATCGATATCAATACTGCTTTGGATGACCAAGGTGTAATTATACACGAGAGAGGCGTATCACCGGTTGCTGGACTGTACTTTGTAGGGCTACCTTGGCAAACATCACGGGGTTCAGCACTTTTGGGATGGGTTAAATACGATGCTCAGAAAATCGTTAATCATGTGATACAAAGGTAAGACGCATTATATTAGGCAGATGCTCGGGATGAGTAGAAAATATCATAACTCACATTTTTGGGTATATTCCTAAAAGGAGGGATTTGATGAAATTATTCAAACTGCCAATTATTCTTTGTGTTATAGTACTTTTATCTATTGTCTCAGCTTGTGGTGCTGATGATAGGCTACACGGAAAAAGCGATAACTGGGATGTGTCTCTTCAGAGGTCAACAGGGATCTATAGTATTACTTATATAGGTGATGAAAAGCGTATAAAAGATTTTGTGTTTGACCTTACCGGCAATAATATAGACCAACAGGGGAAAGCGCTTGAAGAACAAGGGGTACCGTTCAGTATGTCGGGAACGGTTACTGAGGCGGAGAATACGAAAGATCCAATTACCTTTAAAATGAGTTGGAACAATCAGAGCGAGATTGTAACTTTTGAGTAACTCTCGCATGCGGGAGGTGTTCATCATTGGACTTATGGCAACTATTAATCGCCTGGATATGCATTGTTTGTTGGATTGTCACTTACAAAGATAAGATCAGTAAATGGATACTGTACCCTGTATCGCTTTTTTGTATAGTGATCACTTTAATTTTTTGGCTTACTAATCCATAAAATAGGAAAATGTTAGATCAGAGACTGTGACTACTGAATTATCCAAAAAAAGTACATATCCCACGTCAGGCCGTTCCTTCATGGAGCGGCCTTTTTGCACAATCGCATCTTATTTCGCAACAGTTATCTCAAAAGTCGAGTGCTCATGATCCTGTACGCTGAAGCGATATTCAAATCCATTTCGAACCGTCGCTCCATCAAAATCAGACTGATTCACATCACGATCCAATAGACCGATATCCTGGATGACATCTTGTGCATCGTTATACGTGTACTCACTATTGGTTGTGAGAATGAGTGTGGCGATAGCAGTCATAAAAATTCCACCTGTTGGTTTACGCGTATCACCAGTTCCGTACAACCTGACTTCCTGTATGCTCTCATCTGCATTCACTGCACCAACCAAACGCAACTCGTCATTGAATACATACTCGAAAGTGCCAGTGCCCTGCTCAGAAGACTCTTTCATATTCAAACGGGTAATACTCAAACCATTCAGCCGGTATTTGCCCACGGCGCCATTAAACTTGTTTTTAAATTCATCGGTAGTCATGTGGAGGCCAGAAAGTTTAATCTGGGGTGAAGTTGCCGGATTTTTTTCTGTTGTAGCGTCACTTGATTCGTGTTCCAACGCCTGATCAATTTCAGACTGAGTAGGGTTCGAAGATAAAGTCAGCATGCCATACAATCCTATTGAAGCAATCGCAAAACAAGCCGTCGTTAGAAAAATATATTTGATCGGCAACCTATTACCTTTGCGAATAGATAAGAGCATCAGAACAACAAATACCAAAAAAGTAATAAAGCCAATAATGAAGAGAGTGGTAAACAGATATTGCAAATTCTCACCTCGTAATAGAGTAATAGCTGGTAAAGATCTTTTCTTGCATCTCATTCATTATAATGTTCCCATGACAAAGTTCAAACTCCCACTATTCACTGCCCCAACAAAAAAACACTGCCGGCATGCTGCCAGCAGTGCTTGCTTGATGTTATACAGGTCTTACCGTAAAGGTGAAGTGATACGCGCGGTTGGCTGGCAAGGTGTATTCAGCGTGGGTACGTGCGCCCCAGCTGTCATCTCCGCCAACACCCATTTGTTTGTAATTGATGCGGGCAACGGTTTGTGTGCTCTGAGGTAATTTGTACACATGGTCGTTTGCTTCCAGTTCCTCCGGTGTCCACGGCAACGCATTAATTTCAAATGGTATGGTGGCTTCAACATGAAGGCCAAGCTGACCATCCGCTGACGTAATTTCTGCAAAACGTACATCCGTTTTGTTACCACACTCTTGTGGTTTCAGATATGGAACAAATTGATCTCGAACCGCACCTGTGTAATAACCGAGACGTGCACTGGTTAGACGGTCTGCATAATTGTCATGTGGGCCTCTGCCGTACCAAGAGATTGTATCCAAGCGGTTATTCAGTTGAAGCAGCATACCAAATTCCGGTAGATCGGGTAAGCCCTCGCCTGGAATAAGAGTTTGGCTGATTTCGAGCACGCCATCCGGATCGATTCGGTACGTAATGGACAGCGTACATCCCGGATGTTGATCCCACGTATAATCGGTCGTCACGAGAATGCCTTGTTCGTCTGCATGGTGCTCGAAACGAATTAATCTGCTAGTAGCGTGAGCATCTCTCCAGAACGCAGAACGCTCATTCAGGCGGTTCCCCATATCGTTGTCTGTCATGGCTCTCCAGTAATTCGGCCGGACAGGTGCGAGCAATTGCTCCTGATTGTTGATCTGATAGGATGTTAACGCGCCAGTGGCTGGATTGAAGCTCAACGTGGCTTGGCCTGTAGATACTTTCAATTCATCTTGCAGATCCTGTACCTGTGGCGCATTGTCTAGTCCTTGACGCATCGGTTGGAGTGGACGCAATCTCGGAGATACCACGAACTGATCCCAAGCAATTTCGTGACCTACTCTTGCCCATTTGGTTGCCACTTTTGTAACCAGAGATACAGTCAGCACCGCTTCCTGGAACAAATCGGATGATGGCGTGTACGGGATACGGACTTCAGCCGATTCGCCAGGAGGTACCGCGATATCCAACGTGCCGTTCTCTACGGATACACCATCGTGAGTTACTGTCCATACGAGCGAATATTCGCTCAGATTCGTGAACAGGAACTGGTTTCGGATGCGCAGCAGGCCGTCTTTTATATCAATAGCCTCCATACGAACGTTCTGATAACATTTCTTCACTTCTTCCAGCTTCGGTGTAACCGTCTTATCCGCCAGAATCAGTCCGTTCCCGCAGAAATTGCCATCATGAGGGGATTCACCGAAATCGCCGCCATAAGCAAAATATTCTACACCGTCTGCCGTAGTGGTACGAATGGACTGATCGACCCAGTCCCAGATGAATGCACCCTGCAACACATCATATTTATCGAACAACTCCCAATACAGATGCAGACCTCCACAGGAGTTACCCATGGCATGGCTGTATTCGCAGATAATATAAGGTTTCTTCGGACCCTTCATGCGCGCGTATTGCTCCACATCTTGTGGGCTGATATACATTGTCGATTCAATATCGCTTGCAGAATCAGAAGGGCGATAATGGAAGGTGCCTTCATAATGAACGAGACGGGTTGGATCGACTTGTTTCAGATAATCGTACATGGCGATGAAGTTATCGCCGCCGAAGGATTCATTACCCAGAGACCAGATAATCACGGACGCATGGTTTTTGTCCCGCTGGAACATCGAGTTACAGCGATCTATTACGTTATTACGCCATTCCGGCTTGCTCGCGGGAATATTGTTTTCATTCATTTCCTTTTGCCCATATTCCCAGGTGCCGTGAGTTTCCAGATTCGTTTCGTCAATGACATAGAGGCCATATTCATCACACAGTTCGTACCAGAGTGACTGATTCGGATAATGGGATGTACGCACCGCGTTAACGTTATAGGACTTCATCAACTCGATGTCACGGATCATGTCTTCCCGCCCAATGGCTCGACCCTTATCCGGGGAAAATTCATGACGATTGACGCCTTTGAATACAATGCGTTTGCCATTGATCTGCATCAGGCCGTCCTTCAGTTCAAACTTGCGGAATCCGATCCGGCTGCGAACAGCCTCCAGTGTTTCGCCTGATTCGTCCTGAATGGACAGCACAAGTGTATATAGATGAGGGGTCTCGGCGCTCCAAAGAAGAGGCTTCATAACCTCTGCTGACAACTGGAATGAAAGTTCATCCTCACCCTGGAAAGTAACCTCCACAGTAAGTGGTTGCTCCAGTACAGTTTGCTGCTGTGCATCATAGAGCTGCGCCTGAACGGACAATCCGGCAGGGGTCTGCGCGGCATTATGATTAAATAATTTCAAATCCAGCAGTAGCTCCGCATCCTGATACGCGTCATCCAGTTCAGTACGAACAAAGAAATCGGCGATCTGAACTGGTGAAGGTGAATGCAGGTATACACCACGGAAGATGCCGCTTAACCGCCAGAAATCCTGATTCTCCAGCCAGCTCGCATCACACCAGCGATATACCTCCACAGCGAGATTGTTCTCACCTTCCGTTAGATACGAAGTGATATCGAATTCTGCGGGCGTGAACGTGTCTTCACTATAACCGACGAGTTCCCCGTTGACCCATACATAAAAGGCAGATTCAACGCCCTCAAAATGAAGCAGGACAGGCCGGTCTTTCCAGTCTGCAGGAACAGTAAACGTGCGGATGTACGAACCCACCGGATTATAAGTTGTTGGTGCAAATGGTGGCTTCAATTCAGGCTCACGCTCGACCCACGGATACGTCATATTTGTATAGTGGGGATAATCGTAACCTTGCAGCTGCCAGTTGGAAGGAACGGCGATCTCGTCCCAGTCACTGGCATCATAGTTGTTCTCATAAAAGGATGTAATCCGTTGCTCCGGTGTCTCCGCAAAGGCAAACTTCCATTGACCATTCAGTGATTCGTACCATGGCGATGCGCTGGAATCATTGGACAATGCTTCTGTTATAGATGGAAACGCTACCATAGACGCATGTGCGGGTAGACGGCCTACTTGAAAAGTCTCGGGATTGTTGTTCCATTCCGGGTATCCATTGGCCGGAGGGGTGTGTACCAGTTTCTTTCGCATAACAGCAACTCCTTCTGAAATGTTATAATATTGTCATTATAGAATTGAATGATGACTTAGAGAATAAAGAATATTGCCCATATATATCACAATATGAAACTAACGATGGAGAAAGTGGTGTACTGGATGGATACCCGGATTTTTTTTGGTAAAACAGAAGAAGCTGCTCGCCTGCCGATCTATATGACCACGGTTGGTTACTGGGAACACCAATATGAAACTGAGCGTCCAGAGGGATTCCCGGATTATCAGATCCACCAGATTATTCATGGTCAGGGGAGGCTGATTATACAAGAAGACGAGTATATCGTCGGGCCGGGTGACGTTTTCTTTCTGTATCCCGATGTTCCGCATCGATATATGCCCATCAGTGACCGCTGGGAGCTGGCGTGGGTCTCGTTTCAGGGGAGAGAAGCCAGCCAGTTATTATCTTATGCGGGGATAACCGGTTCACGTGTATGCAGACTCAGGACAGCCACACTGCTGCATGGCCTAGAGCAACTTCTGGTTAGAGGAGAGAATGACGGTGATACGGATTACGCAGATTACGATGTGGAGTGTTCCAAACAATTATATGCCCTGCTGTTGGATCTGAAGCCACTGCTCATCGCATCCGCCAATTATAATGATGAACTGGAGCGCTTGAAGCCTGTGCTGCGTTATATCGCAGAGCATCTGGATCGTTCGCTTTCGCTGAAGGAACTGGCCGATGTGGCTGTGGTATCTCCCCAATATTTGTGTAGGCTGTTTCAGAGGGCACTCCATACCAGACCTGTATTTTACGTGAACCAGGAACGGATCAATCGAAGCAAACAACTCATGTTCAGTGAGAGAGAGCTTCGAATATATGAAGTGGCTGATCGGGTGGGTTACGAGAACGCCAGTTATTTCTGTGCGATGTTCAAAAGGCATACAGGCATGAGTCCGGAGCGTTTTCGCAAACTGCACGGACTGAATTGATGGAGTTACAATTTTAGTGCTCCACTCGCGGTAGGAGCAACAGAGTACACTTCACTTAAATGACATGCCAGATACACCTTCATCCAACCCTCGGAATCGTTCAGATCAACACCTAGAATCTCCTCTATTTTGCGCAGGCGCAGGTACAACGTATTGGTATGAATATGCAGACGTTCGGCTGTGGTTTGCACAGATCGATTCGCGGCAATGTAGGTTTTGAGTGTGAGTTCAAGCTCTCCTGATTTTTGCTGTTGAAGAGGGGACAGAATTTCGTGAATGTAGTTCTCGATATCGGAAGGTTCCTGGTTCAGAAACAGCCGATTGATCCCGATTTCTTCGTAGAGCATCAGGCCCGCTTTGTTTTGTTTCAGCAAAAAGGACAATGAGCGTGTAGCCTCGTCATTGCTTTTGCACACATACTCAAGCCCTTGATAAAGTCCACCGATACCAATGGATAGGGCAGGAGTCTTAGAGGTGGTCCATTTCTCCACAGCCGTTTCCAGCCTGCTGATGATCCAGTGTCTGACCTTGGGCTCGGATGCAGCAGCCAGAATCGTAATTTTGTGATGTGCACTGAACAATAGATGTTCGCGGGTGCCCAGCTCCTTTTCGATAAATCCAATCAACTTGCGCACCCAATTTTCAGTTGTTTTCATATCGGGATGTTCCCCATAGAGCTGCAATTGAGCGACGAACAAGGACTGATGGGCTGGCAACCGAAAGCTGGAAAGTCGTGCCTCCAACTGCTGTGGTTCTCTATATTGCACGAGATCGCTGAAGAAATCATGGTTTTTCCGATAGGACATCTCGGTGATTGAGTAGGTATTCACCATCTCCAGCATCACAATAGCTCCGCCTTGTTCCAAAATCACATGATCCAACTGACCTAACGGATGATCTAATTGGATGGCAAAACAGCCAAGCACCAGAGATCCGTTCACAATGGGATAGAGGTAATAATCGCTATGATCCGTTCCACTGGATAAGGTGATGGGGTTAAACTGACTGTCCAGAGCGGTATAGATATCGAGCTCACTTAGCAAGACACTTTCCGGGATGAGCGGGTACCAGTCATTTCTCGCCATGTCCACATAATAGGTGGGAAGTTTCAGCATCGACCCAACCGTCTCAATGATATGTCCGAGGCTCACATGTTCAATGGAAAGTGCCGTGAATTGATTATGAATTTCATTGCGGCTAACGAGATATCGGTTCGTTTCCAGCAGTTCTGAATACATGGTGGCGTTAGAGATGGCAATGGCTGCCTGATCTGCAAATCCCTGCATCACATTCAGATCATGTGGGGCAAATCGTCTGTTTTGTTCAAATTGGTATACCAACATTACCCCGATTTTGTGGGTGTTCATTGTCACGGGAACGGCGATAAGTCCTTTTGCCATAATACCGTCAGGCAGTGAACTTACAATGATATTCGCATTCTCCTGACTAACATTGCCCATATCTTTAAAGGCATCATCCGGTGTGCTATACATTCGGCCAATGCCTTCCTCGTATACTTTTCCCGTAATGCCCTCATCCAGCTCGCCCTGATATTGATACACGCTATCCTGAAAACCAACTTTGGCTCTAGGAATCATCTTGCCAGAGTCCGGATCAACCATCATGAACAGTCCGCAGGAAAGGGAGGGGATGACATGGAGCGCATTTTCCATGATTTTGAGTAACAAATCGTTCAGCTCTAGGGAACAGGTCAGCTCCCGCAGTCCGGTCAACCATCGATCATTGTGTGCACGTTCCTTCTCAATCTGTTGCTTCAGCAGTCCTTCCCGAATCAAAGACTCCAGACGTTCACTCTGTAGCAGGGTAAGTTGCTTCTGGGTATCGATAACCACACGAATGTTGATGTTAGACAAAAAAACAAACGTATACCTGAGAATCTTCCAGGATGACTCAATCTGTTCTTGATCTATATATTCAGGTAACTCTCCTTCACGCAGCCAGTTATTCCACTGGAAATCATATTCATCCTTGATCCAGATTCCGTACGGAACAGACCCAAAGACTTGAACCATAAATGAGCGAACCGCTTCATGAATCATAGCAAACGTACTCCTTTTGTGTTCACATGGCAAAATGCTTACATATATAACATGATCTTCACTATGCTGTGTGATTTATATTTTATATTGTGTATATCACCATAATTAATATCAAAATGCTGTTGTTATCAACAATGACATTATACATTTGCAACTTATATAATGTCATTAACTTTAACACGATACAATTTCATCGTAGTACAACAGTAGAGCTGTAAATAGTTGAACTTGCAACCAAGTCTGAAAATGAGGTGGAGTACAGATGAGTCAAATTACTGCTTTTGTAGGTGCATTGTTGATTGATGGACAAGGTGGAGAGCCTGTTTCCGATAGTGTGGTCCTGGTTGAGAACGGGAAATTCATAGCTGCGGGTGCGAAAGCAACCGTTCCAATTCCGGAACATGCCGAGCTTGTTGATGTATCAGGCAAAACGGTGATGCCAGGATTAATCGATGCCCATGTCCATGTACACGGGGCCAAAAATCTAAATATGGCTGCGGTGGCGCTGGAAGCCAATGAACTCCAGATGGGGAGAGCACTTCAGGATCTGCCGAAGCTGATCAACGCAGGATTTACAACCGTCAGGGATGTCGGTAGCCATGTTGCTGTATACATTCGTGATCTGATCAAGGAAGGTGTGGTGAAGGGGCCGCGGGTTAAAACTTCCCGTCATATGCTCTCTCAGACGGGTGGGCATGCAGATATCCATATGATTCCAACGGAACTGAATATCTTCACCGTGTGTGACGGGGTTCCGGAAGTCATTAAGGCAACACGCACGCAGTTCCGTGAAGGGGCGGATTTCATTAAAGTGTGTTCCACAGGCGGGGTACTTTCGGAGAAAGATGACCCTCGCTGGTCGCAATTCCGCATGGATGAGCTGAAGGCGATCGTATATGAAGCGGAAGCGGTACAGTCTTATGTGGCTGCACATGCGCAAGGTGCACAGGGGATCAAAAATGCGTTGGAAGCGGGCGTACGCACCATTGAACACGGGATCTACATTGATGAAGAAGGCATTGGCATGATGCTGGATCAAAAGGCGGTTCTGGTTCCAACGCTGGCCATTGTACATCGGATCATCAAAGAAGGGCATAAATACGGTGTTCCCGAATTTGGCATCCGCAAAGCCAAAAGTGTATATCAGGAGCATATTGAGAACATGATTATCGCGCGTGAGGCAGGCGTAACCATTGCAGTAGGGACAGACTTCTGCACGTGTGCACCTGTTGAGCATGGCGGGAATGCACTCGAACTTCGATTGCTTGTTGAAGATGTTGGATTTACGCCGATGGAAGCGATCGTAGCCGCAACAAGAGATGCGGCGAGAGCGATGCAGATGGAAGCGGAGATCGGTACGATTGAGCCTGGCAAAGCTGCTGATCTGCTGGTACTGAATGTGAATCCATTGACGGATATTGGGCTGCTCGAAAACACAGAGAATATCGAACAGGTCTATTTATCAGGTGAACGCTTGAAATAAGAAAGATGGTTCTACGTGAACTGAACTGCACTGACAACATAGAGAATGGGGAGAAGTCACCATGTTTAGTCAACCGATATATATCGCCACAGTATTACTAGTTATTTTAGCTATAGGGGAACTGGTTTCGATCTGGTCCAAAGCGCGAATTCCTTCCTTGCTTGTTATTCTGATCGGATATTTGCTGCTGAACTGGGCGGGGTTATTTCCTAAAGGAGTGGTATCCAGCTCTGCTCTGACGGCGTTCGGGGCTCTCATGGTGGCTCCGCTGATTGTACACATGGGAACATTAATACCGCTGAAATTAATACGTTCCCAATATAAAGCAATACTGATCTCATTGTTCGCATCACTCACGGCGACAGGTCTTATCCTGTTAATCGTATCACCGTTCTATGGTTATCCTACGGCTGTTGCAGGATCAAGTCCGGTTGTCGGTGGCATTATCTCTTATCTGATCACAACAACGAAGCTGCAAGAGATGAACCTGGGTCATCTGATTACAATTCCGGCTGTTATTCTGGGTATTCATTCCCTCGTGGGGATGCCGATTGCAACCAATATGTTGCGCAGATATGCGCTGAAACTGCAGAAGCAGGGTGCTTTTGAGAACAAGGTTGCAGGGGAAGGACATGTGAACATTAAAGAAGAGAATGCCAAAACATTCCTTCCACAGCGATTCCAGACCGCACCTATCCTGCTGTTGCTCTTGTTCATTATGGGTAGTCTCTCCATTTATCTAGGCAATGTAACCGGACTTAGCTACAGTATCTGGGCTCTGTTGCTCGGGGTTCTGGGACATCTGATCGGACTGTTCCCATCTCGTATTCTGGATAAAGCAAGTACATCGGGAATTGCCATGATAGGTCTGATCGTAGTCGTTATGACAAGTATGGAGTCGATCACTTTTGATGCGGTGGTTAGTTCCATTATTCCAGTGTTGTTCATTATCGCAATCGGTGTAATCGGGGTGCTGATCGGTGGATTTGTTGGCTCCAAGCTGTTCAAATGGGACCCGCTTAAAGGTCTGCCTGTGGCACTGACTGCACTATTCGGTTTTCCGGGGGACTACATTATCTGTGAGGAAGTAAGCCGTTCAGTTGGACGTGATGAAAATGAACGCAAAGCCATCCTCGATGAGATTTTAACGCCGATGCTGGTAGGTGGATTCACAACGGTCACAACAGCATCCGTGTTAATTGCGTCCATACTGATCAAGACACTTTAAGAGGTTGTTCAAAAACGTTCTTTTCGGACATGCACTATAAGAAAAATTGATGTTTTTTTCATCCCAATTTCAGTTTCCATTAAGGTTGGGAAGGTAAGATAAGTCTTGTAAACCCCTTCTCGTGTTAAATAGATGTGTGACTGGCCCTATCGGATTGTCCTCCGGTAGGGCACTTTTTTTCTTCATTTCCTCGGTTGATGGTATGATAGATAAATACATAATGTGTAACCAACTCTAGTGACCGGAGGATGGAATTGTGGATCACAGTTTGCACCCGTTGTTTAAACCTATTCAGATGAATGGAACGTACCCTAACAGTTATTATGTTGAGAAAATACCTGTTGCCGGTCTGATGGCTTACGTGGCCTGTTATTGGGAATCAGGATCTCTTCCGAACACATATGCGGATGTTGCTAAGAGAGAATGTCCAGAGCGATCGATGACGACTGTACCTGCCCGGGTATTGCCGGATGGTTGCACGGACATGCTGATTACATACGACCCAGTCTGTTCAGAGCACTCCTATGCTTACTGTGGCAATTATACACAGCCGTTCGCTGTACCTGAGCCATCCGATGATGGTTCCCCTGCTGGAGACTACACCTTTGGTGTCCGGTTTTTCCCGGGTGGAGCGCATGTCTTCCATGGCATGCCTCTGGAGTGGTTTACGGATAAGCGAATTGCACTTCAGGAATGTTGGCCGGAGAAGCTGAACGCGCTTCAGGAACGGATGGCCGAAACGAATAGTTTTGCAGAGCGAGTAGAGGTTATGAATGCGTACTTGAGTCCGTTTCCCGTGCAGGCAAGCACATCTGAGAACAATTTGATGAAAAACGTGCTGCACCGCATCTTTATAGATGGGGGACGTATGAGTGTCCAGGAGCTGGCGATGCGTGAAGTGATCAGTGAACGGCAGCTGCATCGCAAGTTCTCGGAATGGGTAGGAATCAGCCCCAAGCGATTCAGTGAGGTGGTTCGTTTTCATCGTGTGCTGAGCGATATTCATCAGGGGAACACGGCAGACTGGGCAATGCTTGCCCAGAATCATGGATTTTTTGACCAAGCCCATCTAATTCGGCAATTTCGCAAGTTTTATGGAGAGACTCCGTTGACGGCAGCCAGGGAGCATGGCAGGATGTTGTCCGATTTGTACAATAGATCTGCAGCACCTTCGGTTATACTGAAGTCGTGAGAATAAAAGATAAGGGAGACATCATATATGAATGGAACATTGCAGATTCGGGATCACTTGTTAAATGAATTGGAAACAGGCGTACGGACGGGGGCTTCGTTAATTCGCTTGATCCGTTCGGAGGATTGGTCGTATCGTCCACAGGAGAATATGCGTTCATTGGTGGAGCTTGTGCATCATTTTATCCAGATTACCGCATCCGATCTTGCCATTATGCAGGAAAAAGGTGAAGCTGAGGTTGGGCTGGTAGAGAATAGCCTGTCGGGGATTGAGGATATCGAGAAGCTTGAAGCAACATTATGGAGCAATTTCGAATCCTACAAAGCGTATATCAAAGGATTGAGCGAAGACGACTTTTTGAATCGTTCAACAAAAGCTTTTTATATGGAACATGGTCACTTGCAGGTTCAATGGCAGATTGAAACGGTAACGCATGTATTCCATCACCGTTCGCAGCTGTATAACTATCTCAAGCAGCAGGGCCATGAACTAAACTTTTTCATGCTGTATGCGTAATTAAATCTGTAATACTAAAGTAAGCTTAGTTGGCTTCACCGGATGGTCCGGTGGGGCTTTTTTGCGTACATTCGTCTATCAATCTATGGAGTCTATCAAAATTGGACATTATGACGCTGGTAATTCACCGTTGCTTTAATAGATTTCAAGCATAGAATACCGTATCACAGCAAAAGGAGGTGATTTCGATGGCCATCCTTTTACCGCAACAGTTTTACAATCTTCCAGCAGGTGTAGGTAAGTCTTACTACGAAAACTTGGCTGGAGGCACCAATGCCAGCGCTACAGTGAACAACTTTGGACCTTTTCCGGTATCTCTCGTGATTACACGTGTTAATGCACCAGTAGTCACTTACGTTGTTCCTGTAAACAGCAGTCTTACCATTTCTGCAGGTGGAGTTCTGGTGTTTGCCTTGTTAGCTAACCTTGGAGGCGCAGCTTCCGGAACAATTCAATTTGCCACAGCAGATTTGTAATTGATGTGGACTGGATTGGAATGGCCTCTGTCGGACATCTTGTCGACGGGGGTCTTCTTTTTTTATGTGGAACCTTCTGGATTGAAAGTGATATTATACTAGAGTCTTATTATTTGATTTATTAATAGGTTGTTATAAGAATGAATTTCTTATACAGCGAGAGAAAGGGAGATTTGATGTTTAGAAAGATGTTCATCTGTATTTTGGGGATAACCTTAGGGTTGTCTGTAATTCTGTTACCACATGTTGCTCAGGCTGCGACTGAGTTGGCTACTCTGGAGTATGGCAATGGGGCTACATATTATGGAGAGACCAAAGATGGAAAACCTCACGGGAATGGAACCATGACCTGGGGGAAAACCAAAACCTACAAAGGAAGCTGGGCACAGGGGAAACGTTCGGGACATGGTGTATATAAAGTTATAACACGCAGTGAGGACAGAATTACAGAGTCCAAGTATGATGGGAACTGGAAGAATGACAAGAAAGATGGTAAAGGTAAACTTCATGTTAACGAAATAGCTTTGACTGGATATATGCTGGAATCGCGAATCCAAACAGGGACATTTGCAAAAGATCAGTGGATTGCAGGCTATGATGTACGAAATGGAGAATATGATCCGCCATATTCGTTTCTTTACAAAGATTCGAAATTGAGACTCGAAATTTGGGGAGATATCGGAAATATTTTGAATGGATTAAAGAATAACTATTTTTTCTTGTTTACATACCAAAAGGGAAAAGTATATAAAAGTGTTGGTGTTGGAGATGAGTATAATCCTAAGCAATTTAGTTCCTTCATAAAAAGTGTAGAGAAAGAGATCAAGCCTCACATCAATCAATTTGAGGAATTGGCTAAGCAATTATAAGTGTAATTAGAAGGTATGAACGTATACAGATTATAAATGTTGTTTATCCTGACGGTCATTCGATTAATTTAAGGTATAGGCGGCACGCAGATTGGTGTTGGCATACAGGAGGTTAGTGGATGATGAATAGAACAATCTTATTTGAAACAGAACGGTTGGAATGTGCGACTTGGAACGAAGGAGATCGTGCGCTGGCGTTTGCATTGTGGGGCGATCACGAGGTTGCAAAATGGATTAGCAGCAAGGGATTTCTGAGTGAGGATGAAGTAGAAGCGCGATTAACACAGGAGATTCAAAGGCAGAAGGAAGCGGGAGTGCAATATTGGCCCCTTTTTGAGAAAGAGTCGGAGGTGTTTGTCGGTTGCTGTGGCCTGCGTCCGTATTCTTCAGAAGAGGATATGTATGAATTGGGATTTCATCTAACCCGGGATCACTGGGGCAAAGGGTATGCGCAGGAAGCGGCACGGGCGGTAATTGGTTATGCCTTTGACACAATGAATGTGAAGGCACTGTTTGCCGGGCATCATCCGGATAATGAAGTGTCACGTCACATCTTGATCAAGCTGGGATTTGAGTATACAGGTGATGAACGTTATGAACCGACAGGAAAGATGCATCCATCGTATGTGCTGCGAAAATAAGAAACCCCCGACCAGTGAAGGACAGGGATTACATGTTAGGCGATACTGAATAATACGGTTTTGGTTCCCACAAGTATAGATCCGCTGTTAACAAAATAATAGTTGGAGGCGGCATCCAGCGTTAAAGGTCCTGTCCAGGTGATCGTAGCAAACTGACTACTGAATATGCCTGTTGGAGGGACGTCACTTAAGGCGAGTGTAACGGTCACATTGCCATTAATCGTGGAATTGGTAATGTGGGAGTATCCTCTTACATTAATGGTACTGTCTGAAGTACTATCTACCATCCGTTGAATATTCAAACCGTTATGAACCATGGTGTTGATGCGACTGTGATACAGGTACGTATTCAGATTACCCATATGACCCGATTGTACAATATTTCCTACGACTCTGGCATTGAGCAGTTGAAATTCAATGGTCGTGAACGGGTCACCCACAGCCACGTTCTGAAAAGTGACGTCACCGCTTATAATGGCGCCGTCCGTGTAGTTGGTATGCGTACTGACGGACGTGCCGTCATTAAACGTTCCTATAACCGTAACAGGACGAGCATCAAATGCAGGTCCCTGAACCAGATAGACATCTTCTGCAGCCTGGCTTGTCTGGATCGTGACATTGCGGGGAATGGAAGAAGCGAAGTTGGCCAGATCCGAATTTCCGAGTTGCCAGGGGCCAAGTCCCAAAATTTGCACATGTCTTGCGGGAGGAATAACAATGTCTTCATTGAAGGATGAATTGCCGGCAATTAGAATAATCAACCGGGCTCTCATGCCAAAAGTAACCGCAAGAGGGCTGTTCGTGGCTGCGTCGATAGCAGCCTGCAGAGAATTAAATGGATCAAAGGGTGATCCGGTACCCGGTCCAGGAGCACTGGAATCCGCCCAGTAAATTGTCTGTCCCCACTCGAAGTCGGGAGTGCCACCTTCAGCACCCAGCAACTCAGAAGTCACTAGTCGATGGGCAGCGACCAATTGTCCTGTGGCATTTTTGCCCCACATGGAAACGTCGGTTAAGCTCTCCGCCAAGCCACTGGTAGTGAAAATAAATTCGAAGCCATCCAAGTTTGCAAAATAACTCTTGGTGAAGACTTCATTGGGCGCAAGCGAGATAGATTCTAGTACATAAAGGTCCGCGTTCCGTTCAGCGCATATCCTTCGATAAGAACATTTGAGGCGTTGATTGGATCTTCGTTATCTATTTTGACAGTAACCGATTGGGTGAGTCTTGATCCGGATACCAGATTGTTCTCAATGGGTCCGGATGAGATTGTGGCCATCTTTGTTTCCCTCCTTTTATAGAACTAGTTCATTCGAAACAATGCGATGTGCGGTGACGATTTGCCCGTTACTGTCTTTTCCCCACACTGAAATTTCAGTTGATGCAGCTGCGCCTCCACCCGTTGTGAATACATATTCGTATCCATCCAGGTTGGCAAAGTAGGTTTGAGAGAAGACTTGCCCGGGGGTCAGATTAACGGATTGAAGCACATATAAGGTCCTCGTTCCATTCAGGAAATAACCTTGAATGAGTACATTGGACGTATTGATGGAATCGGTGTTGACCATTTTGATGGTGACTTGTTGTGTAGGCCTGCTGCCACCGGAGAGATTGTTCTCGATCGGGCCTGTAGAAAGGACTGCCATAGGTTCATCTCCTTTTTTATGAATGTCTTTTCCTGAGAAAAGCTAGAATAGCATATGTTAGAATTGACGAAAGCGTTTGGACAGAGAGATATATGTACTGACGGAAAAGAAGGCACTCAAATTTCTGTCCAGAGGGGATATATGTTTTCATGCTTTTTTTATTTCGCTTTCAGCTTCTATTAAGGTAGCGGAGGTATGATAACTCTTGTAAACCCCTTCTCGTGTTAAATAGATGTGTGACTGACCCCGCCGGACGCCGGTGGGGTATTTTTTTGTTTTATTTTCAAATAAACAAAACTAAACAAAAATAAATAAAAGTGTATTTCTGTGTTTTTTATTGACTATCAAAGATAAACAAAGGTATAATGAATGTGAAATAAAGAACTTACTATGTACGTGGCAAGCCATATGATTTTCAATATAAGGAGAGATTGATCATGAACGTGACCCTTACGAATGACACAACACAGGTTGCAGGTTTCCATATTCCATTTGTCCGTGAGATGGCTGAGATTACACAACATATGTGGAAAAATGGCTGGGATGAGCGTAATGGTGGTAATGTCAGCTATCTGCTGGAGGAAGAGGAAGTTGCCCAATATATTGATATCAATCATGTGATTCGCAAGATCAAACCGGCATTTTCGGTGCAGGAGCTGGCAGGCAAGTATGTTATCGTGACCGCATCGGGCAAATATTTCAAAAATGTACTCGCTGATCCCGAGAGTAATCTGGGGGTGCTGCGTGTATCGCAAGATGGACAGGAGTTGGAAGTGCTCTGGGGATTGAAGTCGGGCGCGAATCCAACAAGTGAGTTGCCTACACATTTCATGAGCCATATCGAACGTCTGAAATTGGACCCCAACCACCGGGTTGTCATGCACAACCATGCCACTCATGTATTGGCGATGACGTTTATACACGAATTGGATGAAGCAAAATTCACCAAGACCCTCTGGCAGATGTGCACGGAGTGTGTGGTTGTATTCCCGGATGGGATCGGTATTATTCCATGGATGATTCCTGGATCGAACGAGATTGGCCGCGAAACGGCTGAGAAAATGAAAGAATATCACGCGGTCATCTGGCCGCAACATGGCATCTTTGGAACAGGTACAACGATTGATGAAGCTTTTGGTCTGATTGAGACGATTGAGAAGGCAGCCCAGGTGTTTATGCTGGTTGCCGGTCACGAGATCCGGCAGAGAATTACGGATGAGCAGCTGACCACACTGGCGCAAGCGTTTGGTGTTACCCCTCGTCCCGGCATTCTGGGCAGTTAATATAGTCAACGCATAGATCAAGGAAGTGGTCTTTGGTTCACTGAACCAAAGGCCATTTTCTGTTTTTCGGCTAACAAACGTCGTTTTGGTTCAAAATAGTTCAAAATACTAAACAAGAATGGCTTTGTTATCGATTATTGAATCGTAGAATGCATTATCACGCGCTGGCGAAATTCGGGTGAAATGACGTATTGTCAACGGCTCTGCGATTTTGCATAATAACAATGCTTCACAGATGAGAGACGGAAGGAAGTTATGATCATGCTTGGCAAAATGAAGAGAATCTTAATAGGCAAGCCAATGAAATCGGCTGAACTGGATGGAGAAAAATTGGGGAAATGGAAGGCACTCGCCATCCTGTCCTCGGATGCCCTATCCTCCGTTGCCTACGGTACGGAACAGATTTTGCTGGTGCTCGTTGCGGCCGGATTCGCCGCCCTGTGGTACTCCGTTCCGATTTCCATCGCCGTGCTGGGATTACTCGTCATTTTAATTTTTTCTTATCGCCAGACGATATTTGCTTATCCAACAGGGGGCGGCGCTTATATCGTAGCCAAGGATAATCTAGGTACAACATCCAGTCTGATTGCCGGAGGATCTCTGCTGGTCGATTATATTTTGACCGTTGCGGTAAGTTCGTCCGCAGGGACGGATGCGATTACGTCGGCTTTTCCTATGCTGCATGACTACAGTGTTGTGATTGCTCTGATTATGATTGTTTTTCTAACGATTATGAATTTGCGGGGAGTGACGGAGTCAGCATCTGTGCTGGCGATCCCCATCTATCTGTTTATCTTTTCGATTGCGGTTCTGATTATCTCGGGCGGAATCAAATTTCTTGCCGGGGGAATGGAAGCAGCTGCACCTGAATTCGGAACAAGTCTATCCCATGTGAGTATGTTTCTGTTATTAAAAGCATTCAGCTCCGGATGTTCGGCCTTGACCGGTGTGGAAGCGGTAAGTAACGCGATCCCGAACTTCAAGCAGCCTGCCGAGAAAAATGCCGCGGGTACATTACTGCTCATGGGTTGTATATTGGGAGCCATGTTCATCGGTATCACCTTACTGGCTTATGGATACGGAGTGAAGCCTGATCCCAAAGCAACGGTCATTTCCCAGATTGCTGAAGCAACGTTTGGCAGGGGCACGATGTATTTTATTATCCAGGGTGTAACGGCACTGATCCTGTTCCTGGCAGCCAACACAGCGTATTCGGCTTTTCCACTATTATCCTTCATGATGGCAAAGGATAAATACATGCCGCATGCATTTATGGTCAGAGGAGACCGCCTTGGTTTCTCGAACGGGATCATTTTCCTCAGTGTGATGTCTGCGCTGCTGGTGGTCGGGTTCAAAGGCAATACGGAAAGCCTGATTCCGCTCTATGCGGTAGGGGTGTTCATTCCATTTACCCTGTCACAGCTTGGCATGATGATTCGCTGGATCAAAGTCAAACCGTCTGGCTGGCAGATGAAATTGCTGGTCAATACCGTCGGTATGCTGACTACATTATCGATTACCCTGATCTTTATTTTCACCAAGTTCACACAGACATGGGTCATCTTTATCTTTTTACCACTCGTTGTTTATGTGTTCATGCGTATTCACCGTCACTATTGCAACATTGCCGATGAGCTGCGGATTGATATTCAGGTTGATAAGCCAGCCAAAAAAGGCAATACGATAGTCATTCCTGTTGCGGGCATTACCCGGGTCGTTATGAATACGATCAGTTACGCCCAGACGATGTCGGATCACGTGGTCGCGCTGTACATTGGCTTCGATGATGAGGCGATACGCAAGATGGAGCAGAAGTGGGAAGAGTGGAATCCAGGCGTTCGTCTGGTCGTGATCAAATCGAGATACCGTAGCATTATGGGGCCGCTGAAGAAATTCATTGATACCGTAGAGTGGAAAACGGCCGAGACCGATCACATCACCGTATTGATTCCACAATTCATCACCAAGCACTGGTGGCAAAATGTACTGCACAACCAGACCAGCTTCATGATCCGGGCCTATCTGATCAATTACAAAGATGTGATTGTCACCACGGTACCTTATCATCTTAATCGTTAACTCGAACGGTTAATCGCTTCACCTTGTTTGGAAGATTTACTGATTATTGTAAAATGAGTCGCGTTTATTAATAGGCAAACGTTCATATTCCATTTACACATCGAACCGCAGGGATATCTCCAAAAAGGGGAGTTCTTGCGGTTTTTTTGTTTTGAAATCCGGTCTGGATACCGCTTTCGAATAGATACACATTTGCGTAAAGTCCCTTGTCCATGATTAACGTTACGTTGATTCAGAATGAATTTTGCTGTGACATTCGACTCTTACACTAGATAACGTGGTGCTGAAGTTGATGTAACATTTCACACACACTGAATGCGTGAAACAAGGGGGAAGAAAATCCGATGAGTGAGCTTGATAACCGGATCAGCTTGCCCGCCGCCAAACGGCGCGTATCCGGTACGAGTGAGCGCCGGACAGCCTCGCTGCGTGTGCAGCGAATGCGGGAGAATCTGCTGGCCTATGGTTTCCTGGCACCATCGCTGCTTTTGTTTGCAGTGTTTCTGTTTTACCCGATGTTTAAGTCCGTGTATCTCAGTCTGCATTCCACAGATCCGACGGGGCAGATTGCGGCTTATGTAGGACTGGATAACTTCAAGGCGGTGTTCCAATCAGGACTGTTTATGCAAGGGATGAAAGTGACAGTACTATTTGTCCTGTTTACAGTGCCTACGGGTATGCTGGCTGCTCTGATTCTGGCTGCACTGACTCACAACCGGTTCAAGGGAATGCGTGTGTTCCAATTTGTATTCTCTCTGCCCGTGGTGTTATCCGTGGGTTCGTCCGCGGTCATCTGGAAGTTTCTGTTCCATCCGACCCTGGGCATGCTGAATTATCTGCTTGGCAAAGTAGGCATCGAACCAGTTCCTTGGCTTACCAGCCCGGATTGGGCATTGATCTCGATCTCCATCATGACAATCTGGATGAATCTTGGATTCAACTACATTATTCTATCCAGTGGTTTGGCAGGCATCCCGGATGAGATCTACGAGAGCGCCAAGATTGACGGTGCAGGACCCTTGCTGACGTTTCGCAAAATTTCGATGCCGCTACTGTCACCAACGTTATTCTTTGTTACGGTCGTATCGATCATTGGTGCTTTTCAATCGTTCGGTCAGATCAACATTCTAACCCGGGGTGGTCCGATGGACAGTACAAATGTTTTTGTATATTCCATCTATCAGGAAGCCTTCGTTAATTTCCGCTTTGGTACAGGTAGTGCACAGGCACTGATCCTATTTGTGGTGATTATGCTGCTGACCCTGATCCAGTTCAAATGGGTAGAAAGGAAAGTGCATTACCAATGAGTGCGACATGGACCAAAACGCTGTTGTATGTATTACTGACGATCTGTGCAGCACTTGTGTTGTATCCGGTGATGTACACCTTTTTCATGGCCGTCATGACGCCGGAAGATGCGAGCGCTTATCCGCCGCATATCATTCCAAATTCAATCGATCTGTCCAACTTTAGCGAAGTATTTGATATTGTTCCGATCGGTCGATTTATCGGCAATACCTTTCTTGTCGCAGGACTGACAACGCTTGGTCAATTGATTACAGCGAGTATGGCAGCCTATGCTTTTGCAAAAATGCAGTTCAAAGGCAAAAACGTCATCTTCAGCATGTTTGTCGCAACGATGATGATTCCATGGGAAGTAACGATGATCCCCAACTACCTCACGGTTCGTAGCTGGGGCTGGCTGGATAGTTATCAAGGGCTTACAGTGCCGTTTCTGGCAACGGCATTTGGTACATTCCTGCTGAGACAGTTCTTCATGCAGCTACCCAAGGAACTATTCGAGGCAGCTAGGATCGACGGTTGTGGTCATATTCGCTATTTTATATCGCACGTCTTGCCATTGTCCCGTCCGGCACTTGGAACACTGGCAATCTATTCATTCTTAAGCATGTACAATTCGTATCTCTGGCCGCTGCTGGTGACAAATACACCGGAAATGAGAACCGCACAGATCGGGATCTCAATGCTGGAGTTCCAGGAATCCACAGCGTGGAATCTGGTATTTGCCGGAACAGCCATGGTCATTCTACCATCCTTACTGTTATTGATTTTCGGGTTGAAACAGCTTGTCCGCGGAATGGCCGCAGGCGCGCTGAAGGGGTAAGAAGAGAAAGTTTTACAAGTGTTTAAGTGAAATGGAAGCTCTGAAGGTTTTGATCTAAAGATTTTGATCTAAAGATTTTGATCTAAAGATTTTGATCTAAAGATTTTGATCTAAAGATTTTGATTTAGAGGTTTTGAATAAACCATGTATCAGGTCTTAAGGTCTGGATACCAGGAGCGAATAAAATGAGGCTCGTGCTTCAAATAAGATGTTGAAATGAACGACGGTAGTAGTGGAGGGGACGAAATCGATTCTGCAGAAGCAAAGCGTTCGCCTTTATCCCCGGATTTCCCCCTTTGAAAGGGGATGAAAAGAAATCCGGGGATAACAGCGATCAAAAGAACGATTCGTAACCGTAACGGCCACACCGCGTCATCCCCAAGATTTTATTGTACGCGAGCCATATAAAAGGAGAGCGATTTCGTTTGAAAAAAAGAGGAACATTCGCATTAATGCTGGCTGCACTCATGTTGGTCATCTCCGCTTGCGGAACAAAAGCTGAAACAAGCAGCCCGGCAAGTGGAGCTCAAGCAGAAGCAGCCGCAGTCGAAACAACACAATTGACGTGGTGGCATTCCATGTCTGGCGCTGGGGAGAAAGCCATTAACCAACTCGCTTCCGACTTTAACGCTAGCCATCCGGACATTCAAGTGAAGCCCATCTATCAAGGGAAGTATGATGAGAGTCTGAATAAACTCAAAGCATCCATGGGCTCAGACAGCGGTCCTGACATTATCCAGGTTTACGAGATTGGCAGCAAGTTCATGATCGATTCGGGCATGATTACGCCAGTACAACAGTTCATCGACAAGGACAAGTTTGACCTGTCCCAACTGGAGCCAAACATCATCCGATACTACACCATCGATGGCAAGTTGAACGCGATGCCGTTTAACACATCCAACCCGATCCTGTACTACAACAAGGATATGTTCAAAGCAGCAGGTCTGGACCCGGAGAACCCGCCAAAGACGTATGAAGAGTTTGAGCAAGCGGCAAAAGCACTGGCGAAAGACGGTAAGCCAGGTGCATCCATGGCGATCTATGGCTGGTTTATGGAACAGTTCTTTGCAAACCAGAATGCAGATTATGTAAACAATGGAAACGGAAGAACTGAAGCAGCTACAGAGTCTCTGCTGAACTCCGAAGCTGGAGTGAAGACATTAACGTGGTGGAAAAAGATGATTGACGAGAAAACCCTCTCCAATCTGGGGCGTAGCACAGACGATACAACGGCAGCATTTACCGCTCAGCAAATCGGTATGACCCTGGATTCCACGGCTGGCCTGCGTAAAATCGTAGAAGGTTCAGGTGGCAAGTTTGAACTGGGAACAGGCTTCCTGCCTCGTCCAGCGGATGCCAAAGAAGGCGGCGTTGTAGTTGGTGGAGCAAGCTTGTACATCATGAATAACAAATCGGAAGCACAACAACAAGCGGCATGGGAATTCATCAAGTACTTGGCTACACCAGAGGTACAAGCGAACTGGAGTGTTGCGACAGGATACTTCCCTATTACGACAGCAGCCTACAATGAGCAAGTATTAAAGGATAATATGGCGAAGTACCCGCAATTCCAGACAGCAGTCGACCAATTGCACGCTTCCGCAGATTCGACAGCAACATCCGGGGCATTAATGGGTGTATTCCCGGAAGCCAGACAACTTGTCGAAGGAGCGATTGAAACGGTCTTGAATGGACAAGGTACACCACAGGAAGCATTGGATGCAGCAGCTAAACAAATTACAGACAAGATTGCGCAATATAACAGCACGGTGAAGAAGTAATTGTAGGCTAAACTCAAAATAAAGATGCGGCGATCAATCCTGATCGTCGTATTGTTATGCCTTTGTCTTGAAATTCTATAAGACTTAAGTCTGATTTTTCTTAAAAAGGGATAGATAGATGCTGTTATTAAATGTCGAAATAATAAACGATTCATATCTTTTATGTTAGTTTATGTGACGTATATGGTTTAATGTGCACATAAATGTGACTCAAAAAGATCAAAAAGACATGATTTTGATCTGAAATTAGTCCTAATTAGCTTTAGATAATAGAAAATGATTTCTTTTTGTAATGTATGTGTTCTATTTTATTTCATAACGAAGAAATATTGTTTACACAATTCTGTTATTCAGTTATCTTATATTTGAACTAATGTACAAGCTGGCTGAACAAATGATTGCCAAGTTGAAAACATGGGGGTAGGACGAATGAACAACAAGCAAGTGAAACGTTGGGCACAAGGGTTTCTGGTTTTCGTTCTTGTCGTTACAGGTGCGGCACCAATAGGTGGATTAAGTAGCACCGCATATGCTGATGAGAAAAGTGTAGTAACGGAAGAGCCGCACACAAGTGATCAGGAGACTTCCATACCGAATACTGTCCCAACTGAAGAATCGTCAGACCTGGAGGGGACAGAGTCGCCGAGCAACGAAGATGGTGTTCTTGATGGAACTGAAAGTGAAGAACCAGCTGAGACGGATAATGCAGAAGCGCAGGAAGCAGACGGGACTGGAATCATAACCATTGCTGATGCGAGAGTCCTTGCACCAAATACAAATGTAGCCGTTTCAGGTGTCGTAACGTACAGTGAACTCTCCGGAGAATTCACGAATTATTATATTCAAGACGAAGAAGCTGGCATTGTAGTCCGAGCGAAGAATCAAGTTGATGTGGGGGATCGCATTGAAGTGTATGGTCCAATTACCCACTACAGCGGACTCGTCCAGATCGAGAAGGATAAGTCAGGTTTTACCGAAGGATACATGAAGGTAACTGAGCAAAATGTAACACTCCCCGGACCCAAAAATATGGTGTCCACAGACTTTGTCAGACCAGCAGACCAAAGTAACAAAGGTCCGGGCGAAAAGTATGAGGGAATGTTTGTCGAAGTAAGAGATATTCAGGTAACACGGGGCAGTAGTTCGACGTTTTACGCTACGGATAGTCATGGTGCTGAGATGACGATTTATGCCAAAAACTCTCCTACCGCGCTAACTGTTGGCAAAACCTACGAATATGTGCAGGGTGTTCTGACCTTCAACAGTAATTACGGATTAGAGATTTTGCCTAGAACAGCCGCAGATGTTGTAGAAAATAGCCTGTCTGTGATGGCAAGTGTTCCATCTGGCGGGATTCCCCGGAACAATGAAGTCACATTAACCTCTCCAGCCAAGGATGCAATTGTACATTACACAACGGATAATACAGAGCCTACTTCTTCTTCCACCGTGTACAGTAGTCCAATAGTGATTGATCAAGACATTGTAATCAAAGCTGTTGCCATTTTTAATGGACAATCAAGTGCAGTTTACACCTTTACGTATAAAATACTTCCTGATAAAGAAAACGTGCGTATCCATGATATTCAGGGCGCAGGACATACCTCTGTTTTTAACGGCTACGATGTTAAGGATATCGAAGGTATAGTTACCTCCGTCAGTACAAGCAGTTTTTACATGCAAGAGCTTCCGGATAAAGTCGATGCGGATGAACGCACCTCCGAAGCCATTCAGGTATATAAACCGAGTCATGGAGTTATCGTTGGCAACCAGGTGAAGGTATCTGGCAAAGTTACGGAATATGGGGCGGTTAACGAATTAGCCACCACGCAAATTACGGCGAGTACCATTTTAAAAGTGTTAGATAAAGTCGATCTACCTGCACCTGTGAAGTTGGGTGTCAATGGACGAATCATTCCTACAGTCATTGACTCGGACTCTTTTGCAGAATTTAATCCCGAGACGGATGCTATAGACTTCTATGAAAGTCTGGAAGGCATGCGTGTTGAACTGGAAAAGCCTGAAATTATAGGTCCTTACTCCAGTCAACCGGGTCTGGCCGTTGTTGTGGATAATGGTGAGAACAATCCACTTCGCACACCTCATGGTGGTGTTATTCTGACCGATAACAAGAAAGGTATGAAAGAGAGTGATCTCAATCCGCAGCGTCTATTTATCAGCAAGAAACCTTCCAAAGCAGTTAAAACAGGCGATAAGTTGGATGGGAATGTAATCGGAGTAATGACATACTCTAGCGGCAATTTTAAGGTGAGTCCTGAAGGGAATTTGCCAGCAGTTATCCCTGGAGAAACGAAACAAGCGACTACTTCCATTGAACAAGCGGCAGATAAACTGACCATTGCTACGTTTAATGTGGAGAACTTCAGCAAAAAAGATGCAACACGAGCCAATAAAATCGGTAAAATCATCGTGGATAATCTGAACACGCCAGACATCATTGGTATCATGGAAGTTCAGGATAACGATGGCGATGCCGACACGGGCTCAACAGCGGCCAATGAGAGTTTTCAGACGCTAATTGATGCAATCAAAACGAACAACGGACCAACATATCGATATAGTGAGATTTCTCCGGAAAATAACAAGGATGGCGGGGCACCTGGTGCCAATATTCGTGTAGGATTTCTGTATCAACCGAACCGTGTATCGTTGGCTACTGGTATCGGAAAAGGAAATGCTACGACAGCGATCACAGTCAAAGCTGACGGCAGTCTCTCCAATAATCCGGGTCGTATTGCACCAGGGGATGAGGCGTTCGCGAGCTCCCGCAAACCACTCGCCGCTGAATTCGAATTCAATGGTGAACGTGTAGTGGTGATTGCCAATCACTTCAATTCCAAAGGTGGAGACCTGAAACCTTTTGGAAGCATACAACCTGCGACTCGAAGCAGTGAAGTTCAACGTGCGAAGCAAGCTGCATTGGTGAATGGGTTTGTGAAAGAGTTACTGAACAAAGACCCTGAGGTGAATGTCGCTGTTCTTGGTGATTTCAATGACTTCCAATTCTCAAATACATTGAACATTGTTGAAGGTAATGAACTGGACAACCTGGTAAACGAACTACCAGAAAATCAGCGTTACTCCTACATCTATGATGGAAACTCTCAGACACTGGATCACATTTTGGTGAGTAAAAATCTAACTGAGACAGCAGCTATCGAAGTGGTACATGTGAATGCCGATTTTGAGACAGCGGATGGACGGGTGAGCGACCATGATCCACTACTCGCACAATTAAGTATTGGAGATTCAGTGGAAGAAGGGGACTTCAACCTGCGCGTACTGCACACGAATGATACGCATGCGCATCTGGATAACATCCCGCGCCGAGTAACGGCAATTAAGGAAACACGCAATGATAATACCCTGGTGCTGGATGCAGGGGATGTATTCTCTGGTACATTGTACTTCAATCTATTTAATGGTTTGGCTGACCTGGAGTTCATGAACATGATTGGATATGATGCCATGACTTTTGGTAACCATGAGTTTGATAAAGGTCCAAGCGTACTGAAATCATTTATTGAAAAAGCAGAGTTCCCGTTTGTAAGTGCTAATATTGATTATTCAAAGGATGCGAGTTTGAGTGGTTTGTACAACAATAGCATCGGTGATCCGGGTGAGAAAGCCGAAATCTATCCGGCGATTATTACGGAGGTGAATGGTGAGCGAGTCGGTATTTTCGGACTGACGACACCGGACACGGTATCTCTTTCCTCACCAGGGGATGACTTGAAGTTTGTGGATTACAAAGCAAGTGCACAGGCAACTGTAGAGATGCTGCAAAATGAAGGCATCAATAAAATCATTGCTTTGACTCACCTGGGCTACTCAGAGGATCTCAAATTGGCTGAAGCCGTAGAAGGAATCGACATTGTGGTTGGTGGTCATTCACACACCATTCTGAACGCACCAGTTTTGGTGGATACCCATGCGGACCCAACTTTGGTTGTGCAGACTGGGGAATATGATGTTTCTCTTGGTCAATTGGATGTTACGTTTGATGAAGCAGGCGTATTGAAAAAGTGGAACGGCAAATTGCTGAGTCTGGATGCCAAAGATGCAAACGGCCAATTCGTCTATGCTGATGATGTGGAAGCCGCAAACAAGCTGAAAGAATATGCGCCTCAGCTGGAACAATTCAAGAAAAAAGTTATTGGTAAAACGAATGTCTTCCTGGATGGAGAACGTGGCACTGTGCGGAAACAGGAAACCAATTTAGGAAACCTGATGACAGACGGTATGCTGGAGAAAGTGAAATCCATTGTGCAGGAAAATGACGTCAAAGGATACGTGGCGATCCAGAACGGCGGTGGCATTCGAGCTTCATTCCAGACAGGGGATATTACGCTGGGCAATCTCCTGTCTGTGATGCCATTCGGTAATAATCTGTCTGCTTTGAAAATGACAGGTAAAGAAATCACAGCCGCGCTGGAAAATGGCGTTAGTGGTGTGGAAACGGGAGAAGGGCGCTTCCCGCAAGTGGCAGGCATGCGGTTCTACTACGATTCCACGAAACCAGGCGAGAAAATTGATGCAACAACCAACACCGTAACCCAAGTTGGTCAACGTGTAGTCAAAGTTCAGATTAAGAATGCAGATGGTACGTACACGGATATCGATCCGAATGGGTATTATATCGTCGCTACCAATTCATTCATGGCTAACGGTGGAGACTTCTATCGTGCTATGAGAATGGCGAAAGATGATAATCGATTCTACGAATTAAATCTGGTCGATTATGAAATCTTCCATGAACATCTGGACCGTGTAGGTACAGTTGATCAAAAGACGGAAGGACGTAGTACGGATCTGAAGGGAGCGCCACTTCCGGGGGACGGTAATGGAAGCAATCCTGGTAATGGTGGCGGCAATAATGGAAGTAATCCGGGCAGTGGTAACAGTGGTGGAGGTTCTACAACACCTACTACGCCTGTAACCCCAACCACACCGACTACACCAACCAATCCTACGAACCCAACTACGCCAACCGTTCCTGGTAATGGAGGAGGTACTAATCCAACCACTCCGGTCGTAGACCTGAAGGACATCGGAAATCACTGGGCAGCTGCTGCCATTGAGCAAGCCATTTCCCGGGGAATTGTGAACGGGTATCAGGATGGTAATTTCCGTCCAAATGCACCAGCCACACGCGCCGAATTCATTGTGATGTTGGGCAGAGCATTTGAACTTCCAGCCGGCAACAAAGCATTGACGTTTAAGGATGCTGCGGGAATACCTGCATGGGCACAATCCTTTATTGCTCAAGCAGTCGATCAAGGCATCATCAGTGGGTATACGGATGATACGTTCCGTTCATCAGGCAAAGTATCACGGGTAGAGATGACAGTTATGTTTGTCAGAGCACTCGGTCTCCCGGTACAGTCGAATCCGGTACTGAGTTTCGCGGACGCAGATAAAGTACCGGCGTGGGCTGCTCCATATATCGCTGCTGCATATGATGCAGGATTGGTGAAGGGAACAGGAAAAAATATGTTTAACCCCCTCGCCGAAGCAACACGTGCTGAAGTGGTGACCCTGTTGATGTCAGCAAATGAATTTCAGTCGAAGTAATAAAGACTATTCAATCTTCCTATGAAAAGGAAGCCAAAACCAGTTTTAACCTGAAACACTAAACTCCTTTACTCTAATGAAAACAGCTTGTAGACTTCCATCTACAAGCTGTTTTTTTACTAATTAATGCCTGTTAATTTACACCAAGTGAAGGTATAGTAGACAGGATTATATTGAAGGAGTGTTGACGAAATGCAAGATCAACCCGTTTTAATCGCACTATTTGCCATAGCGGCAGGAATTTTTAGTTTGCTCGGTGGTATCAACAATTGGGACTGGTTTATGAAGAGTTTTAGAGCAGGGATTTTTGTGAAAACCATTGGACGGCAGGGTGCAAGAGTGGTATATGGTATTCTCGGTGTTGTCATGATTACCATTGGGGTACTATTGTTGCTGATTGGTGAAGTGTAGGAAAAGAGAAAAAAAATTGCAGAGCGTGAGTACATAATTCAATTTTACAGCCTTTAATGTAGAAGGTAACGATTAGTACGTTTAGCTTTATGCTTGAGATTTTCGAGGTTAGTTCGGGTGTGGAGATTAGCATTTTAAAATGTCTTGAAGCCCAAGCCTTTATACCCTGGGGAAAGGGAGAAATTTTCCAAGGAACTCAGGACGCCTTATTTCGCCTTCAGCTCTTCTTTTTACAAAGTAAGGAACATTAGACACGTTATTTACTGGAATCCCTAACAAAAACACTGCAAACGACTGTTTTATTCTGATATAACGTGTCTCAGGTTCTTTAGATTTCTGGAATCCCTTTATATCCTTGAATAAGACGTCTCCGATTCGTTAGCGCTTGTACTTGCTCTGCTCCAACCGTGGGTGAGTAGCTGACTCTTGATCCTATCCAGAGCGAAGCTTTTCATTAAAAGGGAGATAATCCACTTTAACGGCACTTCAGGTACATTCAGGCTTTGATTAGGTTTGAAGACATTCCCAAGTAAAAGTTACACTCAAAAAGACCACCGAAAAATTTCGGTGGTCTTTTTACCAAATTCAGGTTTAATCATCTCAATCTGGTTTAATTATCTTTTAAATCTTCAATAGAGTTGATGTCCATATAGGCTGGTACAACTAGGCCCGTTTTGGCACCGTCCATATTCGGACCCAGATCATCGATCTGATCCTTGTACTTGTTATAATAATCTGCTGAAGTAAGTGGTAACCATGCGGCTGGTGTAGCATCTACATCACCGTTGGCGATGCCGGTCCACATTGGACCGATTTCAACTTGAAGGGAAGTCACATTGTAACCGAGTTTTTCCTTCAGAACATACTCCAGCAAGTTGGTACTTGCAATTTCGGAGTCCCACGCCACATAACTTAGTTTGATGGGTTCACCATTCACCGGGGTCAGACCTTTAGTCCACTCAGCTACTTGGTCACTATGCTTCTCTGCATAAGCTGCAGCAGCTTGTTGAGCATCTTCTCCATTTTGAATAGCTACCATAATTTCACCCATATCTTCAGCTGTCCACGAGAAGCGATCCAGGAATTCATAAGCGACAGGTTTGTCTTCCTTTAACCCTTTACGGGCAATAGTATGAATCTGTTCAGCTTCACCATAGACCCCTTCCGGGTCCTCCAGGTATTTCAGGTCGTATGCGTTGAACATCCAATGCGGTGTCCAACCAGTAACGATAACCGGTTCCTTATTCTTAACAGCTTTATCCAGCGTAGCTGTCATTGCAGCTCCTGAACCTTCAAGCAGTTTCCAGTCAGACAAACCGTATTTCTCAATGGCACTTGCTGTGGATTTCATAATTCCGGCACCCGGATCAATACCAACGATTTGGTGATTAACCTCTTCGCCCACATTGGCACTTGCCGATGGAGTGGAAGAAGCGGCACCTGTCTCCAAATCTGCAATCGAATTTACTTCAGTCATGTACTTAGGAACCACGAGGCCTGTACGTACACCTGTCATATTGGCACCCAGATCGTCCACCTGGTCTTTGTAACGTTCCCAGTAGTCTGCGTGTGTCAATGGCAGCCAAGCTGCTGGAGAGGCATCTACGTCGCCTGAGGCAACACCCGTCCACATTGGTCCGGCTTCGACTTGCAGAGCGTTAACTTTATAACCCAATTCGTTTTCCATCACATATTTCAGCAAGTTTGTACTTGCGATTTCGGAATCCCAAGCCACATAGCTTAGTTTGAATGCATCACCGTTCACTGGAGTCAGACCTTTGGTCCACTCAGCAATCTGATCGGCATGTTTCTCCGCATAAGCTTTAGCTGCTTCTTCTGCGGATGTGCCATCCTGGATAGCAGTCATCATTTCACCCATTTCATCCGATGTCCATTGGAAACGGGACAGGAATTCAAACGCAACAGGGTGATCTTCTTTCAGACCTTTACGGGCGATGGTATGAATTTCTTCAGCATCACCGAAAGATTTTTCTGGATCTTCCAAATATTTTAGATCATATTTGTTGAACATCCAGTGCGGAGTCCAACCTGTAATAATGATTGGATCTTCATTTTTGATCGCTTTGTCCAGTGTGGCAGTCATGGCTGCACCAGAGCCTTCAATCAGAGTCCAGTCAGTTAATTTATAGTCTTCGATCGCTTTTGCAGCAGACTTCATGATACCAGCCCCTGGATCGATACCAATAATCTGATAGTTCACTTCTTGACCTACAGCATTGGCTGCTGAATTGTTGCCACCAGCCGAAGTTGTGCCACCAACGAAGTATTGTGAGAAACCAGCTACAAGCACAAGGAATGTTGCCGCAGCAGTGATCCATGCTTTTTGCTTGGCTGTAATGCGTGAGGTCTTTTTGCGACCTGGCATAAATACATTTTGTGTAAAACGGTCCAGTACAATCGCGAGTACAACAACGGCCAGACCGGCTTCGAAACCTTTACCAATTTGAAGCTGTGTTACAGCACGATAGACTTCCGCACCAATACCTTGTGCACCGATCATGGATGCAATAACAACCATGGACAGTGATAGCATGATGGTCTGGTTAATACCGGACATCACGGTAGGCAAAGCGAGTGGAAGTTGTACTTTGAACAACTTTTGCATGGAAGTTGAGCCGAATGCATCAGCTGCTTCAACCAATTCGCCAGATACCTGTCTGATACCCAGGTGAGTCAGACGAATCGTTGGCGGGATCGCAAATATAACGGACGCGATAACACCTGGAACGACACCGAGGCTAAAGAATGTAACCGCAGGCAGCAAGTAGACAAATGCAGGCATCGTCTGCATGAAGTCAAGCAGCGGTGTAATGATACGTGCCGCAGTTTTACTGTATGCGAGCCAGATTCCGACAGGTACACCAAGCAGGATCGAAACCAATCCTGAAGTGATAACCAGACCAAGTGTGTCCATCGATTGGGACCAGTATCCCAAGTTATCGACGAGCAAGAACCCGATAACCGTGAATAGTGTCAGAGGGAGTCGACCTACGAGGAACGCAAGAACACCCAATATGGCAATGAACAGGAGTGGATGGGGCAGCATAAACAGCCCGGAGAAGAATCCAACCACTGCCTGAATAACAATAGAGATTACATTAAACAATCCGGAGAGCGAGGAGCTCATCCAGTCAACGATGGATTCAATCCACGATGCGAGTGGTATTTTGGGAATCATTCACAAGTTCCTCCTTTACTGCAACTTCACCGCTAAGTGCACCCAGCAGGGCACCGCGGACGATAACACCTTGCAGACGGCCATTCTCACCAACAACAGCGAGCGGCACATGGGCAGAACTTACGATCTCGAACAATTCATGAATCAGGGTCTCAGGCGACACCGTCGGCCCGTCCGTGATCAGAATATCTTTCAATAATTTGTTTTCGCGCATGGCACGGGTTGCATCTTCAGCTGTAATAACACCAAGCAGTTTGATCGAACGGTCAATGACAAACAGGTTGGAAATACCACGTTCGCGCATTAATTCGAGGGCAACACGAGGACCACGATCAAGCGTAATTGTTTCAGGGCGACGCATTACGTGAGATGCTGTAAGGACCTTGGACAGATCCACGTCTTCGACGAAGCGGGCCACATATGAGTTGGCCGGTTGAATCATGATTTCTTCCGGTGTACCGATCTGCACAACTGCGCCGTCTTTCATGAGGGCAATACGATCGCCGATGCGCAGCGCTTCGTCCAAGTCATGGGTAATGAAAATAATCGTCTTTTTCATTTTATCCTGAAGCTCGATCAACTCATCTTGCATATCACGACGAATTAATGGATCAAGTGCACTGAAGGCTTCATCCATTAGCAATACTTCCGGGTCATTGGCAAGTGCACGCGCCAAGCCGACACGTTGCTGCATCCCGCCACTAAGTTCATCCGGCATTTTGTCTTCCCAGCCCTTCAGGCCAACCAGCTCAAGTGAGGTTTTTGCTTTCTCCCGGCGTACTTCCTTATCTACTTTTTGTATTTCCAATCCATACTCCACATTATCAAGAACGGTACGGTGCGGGAACAACGCAAACTTCTGGAAGACCATGCTGATCGTTTTCCGGCGCACTTCGCGCAATTGTTCTTTGTTCATCTTGCGTAGATCCTTACCATGGACCAGAATTTCTCCGGATGTTGGTTCAATCAGACGATTGAACATCCGAACCAGTGTGGATTTACCACTCCCGGACAGACCCATAATAACGAAAATCTCGCCTTCTTTAATGTCCATGTTGACCCGGTTGACGCCAACCGTTATCTGTTTTTCTTTGGCCAACTTTTCTTTACCCCAACCTTGCTCCAGTAATTGCAGACCTTGCTCGGTTTGGGGGCCAAACAATTTACTTACGTTTTTCACTTCAAGTATGGTCATGTTTTCACCCCTTCTGATGTGTTGTGCACTTCGAACGGCTTTCAGCATCCATAAGCCCATACACTTATGCGCCCAGCCACGAAATCCGGTAGTTGTTGCTTCGCTTCCCGTCTTTCTGGGTAACGTTTTTAAGTCTAACAATACTTAACCAGTATATCAACCGAATAAACAGTACATAATGTTTGTACAGTAAAAACTGTACAAAGTTTTCCTCGCATATGCTCCATCATTCTCCTTATTCTGCCTAATAAGGTTCCTTTACATTTGATATCGCTTTTCCTACAATAGAAAATGAGCTGAATTGAAGCTGAATTTTTTGGTTAAAAGATAGTCATAGGCAATTGTAGCCTGGTAAAGTTCCCATTTTCATACATTGGGTGAATGAAAGCCCTCTGGCATATATGATGTCCGGCCGAGTGCTTTCCCATGTAAGCAGGACTTTTAAAGTGTTGCAATTATTTCGCCAAAGACTGTGGAATGTTCAGAATGGAGGTTGCAAGCATGGGCTTGGACCATTTACAAGAGGAACAGCAGGCAACCGTGCTGAAGATTCGTAAGCGCGTCATTGAAGCCATTGGACGTAATATGGATCTTTACGGGGTTACGCTGTCTACGGGACACTTATATGGATTGCTATTTTTTGCAGACAAACCAATGACCCTTGACGATATGGGACGGGAAATGGAAATGAGCAAAACGAGTATGAGTACAGGTGTACGAACACTGCTGGATTTGAAAATGGTAAATAAAGTGTGGAGCAAGGGCTCCAGAAAAGACCTATATGAAGTGGAATACGACTGGCATCAGACGTTTACGGATTATTTTGCGATTAAATGGAGAAAAGCCGTGGAGAGTAACCTTCAGATTCTACGCAAATCAATTGAAGAACTGAATCGGTTAGTCGAAGGTCTGGATGAGCAGGCAGACGCTGAACTTATCCACATTCTGATGGAAGACAAACACAAAGTTTTGCAAGCGGAAGCATATTACAAATGGTTGGATCGGTTGATTGATACCATGGAAAATGAAGAGATATACAAGCTTGTTCCGAAGGAAGAGATCAAGGAACATTCATAATTACATGCAAAGGGCCCTTCCCGTTATAGGAGAGGGCCCTTTGGCCTGTGCGATATCTTACTGAATTATTAATGAAGGAACACGATGTAAAAGATAATCTTGCCCATCGTATCGACCTATGTTCACATCTAATGTCCGATCAGACCTGCCTGAGGAAAGACTACAGACTGCTGAGTAATCTGTTCCAGTTCGTTCAGAATCTGCAACCGGCCACCCGGGGTCCAGCATAACCGTTGCCAGTTCGATATATCGTGAACGTTACCATACAATACAGCAGGGGATCGATTCCATGATGCCGTTTGTTTCATGCGTCGGAATACCTTTTCACTGGCAGGCTGAAGCGAAGCACGATGGATCAACAGGTAATCCGTATCCAGCACGGGGATACTATCCGCAACATACTCATTTCTGGAACTTTCGGGAGATACAAGCTGAGCAGGCTGAAGTCCCAATTCAGCATACAACAAGTGATTTAATGGATGCTCGCCAGTCCCTTGTAAGCGAATGAACTGATTCGTAACCTCCATCAGAGCCAACCGTTTTTGTCTGAAATAGGGTTGCAGGTTCAGGCTTGCTTCAAGCTTGCGAAACTCAAGTTCTTTGAAATTCAGCAACGCTTGTTTCTCACGTCCGACTAGTTCGGCTATGCGAATATGGTTCTCTTTCCAGTCATCAGTGGACTCCAAGATGATGGTGGGTGCAATATTTTTCAGGCGATCGTAATAGGGCTTATGGTAAAAATCACCAATGATCAAGTCTGGCTTCGCCTGCCGAAGTTGATCGAATTGTCTGGTTAATCGGCGTTCTTGTTCATATTCATCCGTTTCTCGGTCAAACACACCTTCACCTTCCAGCACAGCTACCGGACGCAGTCCAAGCGAGGCCAAGTTCTCATGAAATCCCATAATAGATGCCGTAGCTATGCGAAGTTGATCTCTTTTCATATATACGCTTGGGGCAATCCCCAAGGTTTGTTTGAATTTGCGGCTAAAATAATACTCATTGCCATACCCGACAGATACCGCGACGTCTTTGAGGACACATGTTTCCGCGGTCAGCTGTTTTTTGGCTTCGTCTATACGTAAACGATTCAGATAATCGGTCGGTGACATGCCCTTAGCTTTCTTGAAACTGCGAGAGTAGGAGCTGGGTGTGAGGCCAGCAATCTTGGCAAGCTGATCCATGCTGATTCCTTCACTCATGAAGCGTCGCATATACATAATGCTGCGCTCCAAGGCAGGGTCCACTTTCTCATGATTGGCTTCCAGCCGGTTCTCCGAGAGAAACTGCAGCAGTTCATGCAGCTGGCTATGTATGCTGATAAAGTGGTCCGGTTGAAGACCGCGATAGGTTTCATACAGTTGTTCTATACGTGATACAGCCTGCTGCTCGTGACGAACCAGCAATCTGCCTGTCTGCCAATCCAGCGGGAAGGCGGGTGAAGAGGTCATTTTCCATTCACCTTGCACTTGCTGCAATTGAACTGTATCCATGCTTAGCAATACAAATTCGGTCACATTCGAGCGTGCAGCGGCCTCAATGGTTGTTCCTGGCTTCAGGACAAACAAGTTGCCCGCTTGTGCCGTATAGACTGTATCATTCAGGACCAGAACACCGTCTCCTTGCAAAATAAGACAGAGCATGGGCCGTGACACCGTCTTGCCTTGCAGACGGAAATTCTCCCCACGACGCACACGGCACATGGAGGAGAGGAGCGGTAGAGATGAGTTTTCAGCAATGAAGGGAAACTGTTCAGTCATACGGACCATCCTTTTGTCTTATTTTCTTAATGATAACAATTATCATTCTCATATGGAAGATGTTTTTGAAAAATAGTTTTCGACAACCAAAAAAGGACTACCAAGAGCCGTTATGGCTGCATGGTAATCCTTTTTGTTATGGACAAGTCCGTTGAATGGGCTATACGCCTGAATCAACAGGATATGTTAGTACGGTGTCACCAATAGAATATTGTCGAGGAAAACGTCACTCATTACTTTTTTCCCTGTTCCACCCGTTTGCACGTGATACAAGCGATATTGATCTTTGGCATTGATGTAGAAGAGGCCCGCAACATCATCTCTGATATGGAATGCATCCCATTCGTCCCCGGTAAGTTTGGTTACCTTGAGGGCTGTATTAACCGAATAGAGTCCGTTGTTGCCCGAGATGTATGCTGCCGTAGATGTACCATTGGTCAATTGATTCGCCACATACGTTACATTTGTCAGGTTCAGGTTGGCAGACTTGGTCACTTTGTTGCCCGAGACCGTTTTGGCATAAGCTTTTTTGTCTGCATCAATAAGGACAACCTTGTCTGTACCTAAGGCACTTACTTCACGAACGCTTTTGTTATGAAGCTGAAGTGTTTTAGCTGAAGTTGTTAACGCAAACGCTTTGCCTTTGGCATAATTGTAATCCTTATTGCTGTCGAGAACGATTCCTTTGTTATACACGTAAAGATTGTTTCCCCAACCACCGGAATATACAGCATTCACATCCAGTTTGGCTTTGGGATTAACCGCAGTTGCTTTGCCAGTGTTGTAATTCACCTTATACATGACAACAGCATTGGTGGAGTAAAACTCCTCGTACGGGTCTGTATTTACCATCAGTTGCAGTTCGTTTTTGGCTTGATTCGTAAAATAACGACCTTCCACTGCGCCTGCGGCAATCCGCTGCACAGCTCCAGAACCGTTGGACGTTTTGGACACGATCCACGTGTTTCCATTAACCAACGCATTATAGTAGGCACGCCCTTTGGTTACCAGGAGGAATGGGAAGTCGGTATCAGCCTTGTCAGCAATCTTGGTGACAGCTGAAGCGTCACTATTGCCATTCGCGCGATAAATGGTACCTGTAGCATCCAGATAATAGATGAATCCGTTATCTGTATAATAGCTGAGTACATCTGTAGCAAATGGCTCTGCCGCATCGCTGGATCCGTCATTTGGAACCCGAAGCAAGGTTGTGGAAGAAGCAGTCTGCGTGTAGTAGAGATAAGAGCCTGCCGCGAGCAAGTCTACACCTTGGAAATCAATTAATACTTCTGTTGTACTGCTGCCATCCGCGGAAACTTTGTACAAAACTCCGTCGGACTCATAATACACTGTGGATTGGCTAAGTGAAGCTGCCTCGGCTGCGGTTCCACCTCCCAATGTCACTGCTGCAATGAGTGTAAATAACAGCAATGCACAGATGGTGCGTTGTAAGTATGTATACCCTGTTTTCATTCGTTCATCGTCCCCTTCGTTTTTCTATATGTATGTCGTTAATTCCTTATGTTATATCGGTAAACTATGGAAGATATGTTAGCTCTCAAACATGAAAAAAGAAGAGAATGAAATTGAATTTCATACACAATCCAACCTGAAATCGAATTGCGCATGATGCTGCCAATCCCGTCCCAAAGCATTCTCCGCCTGACTTGATCGTGATAACATAATTCTCAACCAGAGCAGAGGAGTGAGCGATCATGGTATTGAATATGGCGATCATCGGATTTGGGAATGCAGTAGTGAATTATCATTTGCCTTATCTGGACAAAAAAGCAAATATCAAGGTGAAGACGATATACCGTCGCGAGGAAGATCGGGTTGGCGATACAGAGCGTGAATTACTTTATCCCGAGATTACTTTTACGACGAATATCGAAGACATATTGCAGGAAGATGAGATTGAGTTAATTGTTGTTGCCACCCATGTGGATAGCCATGTTGAGTACGCCAAGCTGGCCTTGGAACACGGAAAACATGTGCTGGTGGAGAAACCTTTTGCCTCCACTTCTGCGGCAGCCAAAGATATTTTTGAACTAGCCAATCGTAAAAATCTCATCGCTATGGCGAATCAAAATCGCAGATTTGATGGTGACTTTCTGACATTGAAAAAAGTGATTGAGAGCGGCAAACTGGGGAATATTGTTGAAATCCAGTCCCACTATGATTATTTTCACCCACAGTACGCGAGAAGTGGATTTGGATTGCTGCATGGCTTGGCCGTGCATACGATCGATCAGTTAATCTCCATATATGGCGTAGCTGACCGAATGGATTATGATGTTCGGAGTTTGATCGCGCCGGGTGAATCCGATGATTACATCGATATTGATTTTCGATATGGACGAATGAAGGCTACGATTAAGTGCAGTCTGCTCGTGAAGATCGAACATCCAAAATTCATTGTACACGGGGATCGAGGGAGCTTTGTTAAATATAGCAGTGGGCATCAAACGAAAAATGGAGATGGGCGAACGAGGGTATCCATTGAAGCTGAACCGGAGGATAAATGGGGTACGATTAGTTATGTGGACGATGAGGGAACATCACATACGGAGAAAGTTCCTTCGGAAGCGACGGACTATGGCATTTTATATGATCAACTGCTTCAAGCCATTCGACATAACGGTGATAAACCGGTCAAGGATGAAGAGGTTTTATATGTATTGGATATTTTACATGACGGAATCGAAGCAGCGAAGAGAGCCAACTGACAAACAACCAACGACAGGAGCGAAACGATATGATGAATATAGCAACGATTGGTACAGGGTCCATTGTGGATGCCATTTTATCTGCGATCAATGAACTGGAAGATATTACGTGTACAGCGATGTACTCCCGGAAGAGAGAGACAGCACAGGAGCTTGCGGGTAAGTATGGGGTCGGTACCATCTATACGGACCTGGAATCCCTATTTTCAGATACAAATGTAGATCTCGTATATATTGCTTCACCAAACAGCGTGCACTATGAACAGGCCTATCAGGCACTTCAACATGGCAAACATGTCGTCTGCGAAAAACCGTTCACGTCCACGCTTCAGGAAGCAGAAACGCTGATTGCACTTGCAAAAGAAAAGAATCTGTTGTTGTTTGAAGCCATCTCCAACATTCATCTGCCCAATATTAAAGTTATACAGGAGCAACTACCGAAGCTTGGTCCGATCAAACTCATCCAGTGTAACTACAGTCAATACTCGCGCAAATACAATGATCTGCTTGCAGGGCAAACACCAAATGTATTTAATCCACAATTCTCTGGTGGAGCGCTGATGGATATCAATATTTATAATCTGCATCTGGTCATGAATCTGTTTGGCAGTCCGAATACCGTATCGTATACCGCGAACCAGCATGCAAACGGTATTGATACGTCAGGTGTTGTGGTTCTCCAATATCCGGAGTTTATTGCGGAATGTGTAGGTGCCAAAGACACAAACAGCATGAACTTTGTGCTCATTCAGGGCGAGAAAGGTTATGTTCAGGTTGCGGGAGGAGCAAACGGTTGCCGGGAGATCAAGCTTCAGATCGGGAATGAGCCTGCTGAGGAGTATAATGCCCAGAGCCAATCCAATTGGCTGTACTATGAGTGGGAAGCGTTCAGGGACATCCATGCAAATGGGGATCACAAACGGTGTTACGAACTACTCGAACACAGCCAGTCTGTGATGAGTATACTTATGAGTGCACGTAAAGATGCCGGAATTGTATTTGCAGCAGATCAGCTTTAGACGTTAATACGTGTCGCTAATGCTTCCCATGTACAACATGTCGAAAATGTAGAGTACCGAGACCATCGAAGACATTTTGGATAGCCTTAATTGTTCATTGTATCCGTAAGTCAGTAACGTTTCATCACAATGTCTGGACAGGGTTGAATGGTTGCTGCCCGTGATTGCGATGACTTTCATCTGTTTGTTGCTCAGCACTTTGGCGGCTTCAATCATGGATTGGTTCTCACCTGTGTGCGATATAACAAAAGAGAGCGTCAGGCTATTGGGATTCATCGTGTTTAGATAATGCATGTTTGGACTATTGTGAGCAATCGCAGATATACCGAGTTCATTCCACTTGGCACAAGCCTGTTGAGCCAGATAATAATTCATATCACTGCCATAGACATCAATGCGTCCGGATTCTTTGACCCAGTTCGAGATTCGTAGCAAAACAGGAGCGTTTAACATCCGGCGGGTATCCTCCAGCGCCTGCTGGTACAGGTAAGGAACCGAGTCGATGGCAGCCAGCACGTTGCCTTGTTCTGCAAATGGATGATCCTGCGTCTGCAACGCGGAAGGCATCTGTTGATATTCAAGAGCAAGCTTGAGCTGAAAGTCTGGGTACCCCTTGGTACCCAGCTTTTTGCATAAGCGAACAATGGTGGAAGAGCTTGTATAAGTCTGCTGAGCCAGTTCATGGGCTGTAGAATCAAATACAACTTCGGGGTTGCTCAGGATATAGTCCACAATATGTTTCTCCTGTGCCGTTAATTGAGAAGCATATTTTAATTTTTGAAGTAGTTTGGGTTCCATACAGTTGTTCCATTCCTCTCTAAAATCATCCCATAGCATATATCTCCACATCATAACCTGCGTTTATTTATTTCTCAATCTGCATAGCGGAGCGACAGTGTAGTTTGTTGAATTTCGTCGCTACACTCCACATCATTCAGATCTGACTTTCCGCCAGTTGCTGACGGCTATTCCACGACGTGACCAGACGAAGAAGAACCACACTTATGAGCAGGAGCACTGCTCCAATTATGAGTAACATCCAAGGACCAATCAGCAGCATGCCACTGGCTTGACCAGCGACTAAGGCGATGAGGGGAAGGACAATTAATCCGCCGAGCTGATAGGCTTCCTGGAACCCACGGACCTTGGCCGAGATCAGAACGTTCAATAAAATGACCATAAGACTACAAGCGGGAACAACCCACACGACAAGTATTATCCAGTTCAGATTGGGAAACATCAACGTTCCAAACATGGGGTACATCAGAATATTGGCAATGATTCCATAGATCAGGAAAGTAACCCAGGATAATAGAATGGAAGGGATCAGGGCAGCTAGCACTTTGCCTTTAAAAAGAGTGTTCATACTGATCGGTGTGAACAACAATCCTTCCAGCGTCTTGCGTTCCTTCTCACCAGCGAAACTATTGGCCGTAAGAATACTGGAGGCCATCACCGGAATGATGAGAAACAAGGGAGCGAACATATACATGGCCAAGTAATAGACAATACGATGATTATCTGTAGGCATGGAAGCAAGCTGAGGAATCTGTCCACTATGGGTTAACGCATCCAATGATTCGAGTAGAAAGCTGATGTTGCCCAGAGAACGAAGTTCCATTCTGGAGGCCGCCCACAGGAGAGCAGAGGGCATAATGATTCCGATAATCAGTGGAACGATCAACATGGGCAACCAGAGCTGAACGCTGGCTGTGACGGACCGGATATCTTTACGTACCAGTGCACGTATGGCTTGGCGGTTATTCATGGTGGTGTGCCTCCCTTATGGCAAAATAGATACTTTCCAGATCACTGCCCGTGATGCGGGCCTGATAGACTTGACCATGCTCCGTTAATTGCCTTAGCAGTAACGGAATATCTTCACGTGATGTAAGCTGAAACGTCGCTTTATGTGCGGAGATGATTTCAGGTGTGTAGTTGGTTGCTGTGTGCCATCCATTCGGCATGTCGGCTTCTACTTCGAGCTTCGGCGTGGACAGGTACCGGCTAACAATCTCCTGTTCCGTGCCATCCTCCACGATACGGCCCTTTTCCAGGAAAATATAACGATCACAGACGGCGGACAGCTGGGACAGCACGTGGGATGAGACCAGAATCGTCATTTTTTCTTCCTGATTTAATTGACGGATGATACGCAGTACCATCTGAATTCCATCCGGATCCAGGCCATTGGTGGGCTCATCCAGAAACAGGATGGAAGGACGGTGAAGCAGTACTCGTGCAAGCCCCAGGCGTTTCTTCATGCCTGTGCTATAGGTGCCGACTTTTCGATGCTGATAATCCTGCAACTCGAACAGCGTTACAAGCTCGTCGATTCGTTTCTTGGCATGCTTCAGGCCAAAAACATCTGCGAAGAAAGTCAGATTGTCACGCCCACTCATATTTTCATATAATCCACTTTGTTCGGTAAGGGTGCCACACATGGCCAGTACTTTCTCCGCCTCACGAGCGGCGTCCAATCCGTTAATGGTTACCTGTCCACCGGAAGCGCCCAAAACACCATTCATGATACGGATCAGTGTGGTTTTGCCCGAACCGTTGGGTCCAATCAACCCGGTGACACTGCCTTGTTTAACTGTGAAACTGACATCATGCAGTGCTTGATGCACCTTGAATTGCTTGGATATGTTACGTACTTCGATCATGTATATTCACCGTCCGATCTGAGTTTGGAGATTATACGTGTGGTAGGCTGATATCGTTCAAATGGACGACAAAAAAGATATTTTCCTCCTTCAATAGTCCCGAATGGAGGATGCACAATTACCCTGAAGTCTGCCTGAAATCGGGTCTCAGGTTTGTTTTCACTCTGTCTTGTAACATGTATCCTTATTTTAGGGTAGAACATCCGTTTCATTGCTATTCATAACGTGGTAATGAAAGATAAGGCCTTACGTCTCATGAATGCCTTTAATATTCATATAACGCCGGTCTTGGTTATCCAGGGGCGGCTTGACGTGATGTTTAGGCGTGCCTGTCACGGGAACGTCTGTTTTTAACGATTACATAATGAATTCGTCTAACACATCCATATGATTACATCGTATGGGTACATATTGTGTTTGGACTTAGAGGAAGGTGAGTGAGTCATGACAGCATCCAATGAATATCGTTTTCAAGTGAACCTGAGCGGGATGATCCAGATTTTATCCAACCATCTATATAGCAGTCCGAAAGTGTTCTTGCGAGAACTGATGCAGAATGCGACGGATGCGATTACCGCACGAACGGAGGCGGAGCCAGGGTATCAGGGTGAAGTGCGTGTTGAACTGACGGGAACAGGTGAGCAATTGACCATGATGGTGGAGGACAACGGCATCGGCTTGACTGAAGCTGACATCCATGAGTTCCTGGCGATGATCGGACAATCCTCGAAGAGGGGACAGCAAGCGCTGCTGGATGGAGAGACTTCGTTTATCGGGCGTTTCGGGATCGGGTTATTATCCTGTTTCATGGTGAGTCACGAAATTGTCATGCTGACGCAATCCGCGAAGGGCGGCCCTTCGATGGAGTGGCGGGGCAAGCCGGATGGCACCTATACGATTCGACAGTTGGATACACAGTTGTCCCCGGGGACCAAAGTATATCTGCGTTGTACACCGGACGCAGCGCACTACTTTGAACCAGAGTATGTGAAAGAAGCTCTGTTCTATTACGGAGCGTTATTGCCGTATCGGGTCATGCTGGATCATGACGGAGCCCAACATGTAGTGAATAGCGAGACACCGATCTGGCTGATTGACCCTGCACTCGCACGTTCACGCAGATCAGAGGTATTGGCATTTGGTGAACGTCTGCTTGGGGAGCAGTTCCAAGAATTCATTCCGTTGACGACAGCTTCAGGCCGTACCGGGGGTATTGCTTTTGTACTGCCACACGCGGTTAATCTGAATGCCAAGCGTTCTCACCGGGTTTACCTGAAGCGAATGCTGATTTCGGAGAAGGCTGAGAACATTTTGCCAGAATGGGCTTTCTTCGTGAAATGCCTGATCTGGACAGATGAGCTTCAACCGACGGCATCACGGGAACATTTTTATGAAAATGAAAAGCTGGAGGAAGTTCGCTCCGAACTCGGAGACGCACTTCGCAAGGGGCTGGCCGATATGGCTGAGAGCCAGACGGAACGGCTACAGAAACTGATTCGCCTGCATGCCTTGTCCATGAAGGCACTGGCTGTACAGGATCAGGCATTCTATGCCATGATTCATCGCTGGCTGCCATTTGAGAGCACGAGGGGTCACCGTGAACTGGGTGAGCTAATCGATGAAGGAGAGAAGTTGTATTTCACGTCTTCTGTCGATGAGTACCGTCAGATTCACCATGTAGCATCCGCACAATCGATGTTGGTGATTAACGGTGGTTACATCTATGACGGCGAGTTGATGGAGACATTGCCGATGGCTGTGCATAATGTACAGACGGAGCGTCTACAACCGGACCAGGTTTCGATGAGTTTTACCGACGTACCTCCTGCTGAACGTAATCAATATTATGATGCATTGCGACTGGCAGATTTTGCCTTACAGCGCTTCCGTTGTCGGGCTGAGGTGAAAGGTTTTAAGCCATCGGATCTGCCGGTGTTGTTCACGCTGTCTCAGGAATCCTCAACGCTTCGTGCGCTGGAAAAAGCAAGCGAGGAGAGCACGGAATTGTTCTCGTCTGTTCTGGGGTCATTGTCTTCTGGCATGAGTTCAGCAGGGTACTCAACCTTGTATCTGAACGTGAGTAATCCGATCATTCAGCGGGTACTGACATCACCGGATGATCAGATGACGCCGATTGCCATCGAAATGTTATACGTCAATGCACTGATGATGGGGCATTATGCCATGAGCAAACAGGAGCTTGAAGTGTTAAATCAGGGCATTGTTCGTTTTATTGATTGGGGTTTGCGTGCAAATACAGATCGTAAGGGGGATGCCTGATGAAGACAGAGATGGATTTTGAAGAACTGATGGACGAGGCCTATGGTTTGCCCAATGGTCCGGCGAAGCTCGGTATGCTGGAGGAAGCGGCAAGAGTTGCCGATGTGAACGGCATGGAGGAAGAGGCATATGAAGCAAGATCGGAGATTGTGGAGACAGCAACATTTTGCGGTTATCCGATGAAAGCACTGATTGCTTTTTCCTGGCAGCTGGGCAAGTTCGACCAACAACCCGAAGAATATGATGAAGAAACGTTAATGTGGTCGTACAAATGGATATTGGGCAAGATGCCCGACTTCCCGGAAATATCACGCGAGAAGATATTGGAGCTGTTGGAGGATTTCGGACGGCGTTTCAAGTCCTACGGTTACAGCGAACGCTCCTACTGGTATTATCGGTTCCGGATCTTTATGGATTTTGGGGAGCTGGAGGAAGCGGGACGCAGTTATGATCGATTCAGAACGATGGATCGTGACTTTATGAGTGACTGCGAAGCCTGTGAGCAGGATGAGATTATGCGATATTTCTTGTTAAAAGGAGACGATGAGAAGGTGTTGGAGGCGGCACAGCCTATCCTGAAAGGGCGTATGAGCTGTGCAGAGATTCCGCATCTGACTTTGTCTGAAATTTTGATGCCGCTATATCGGTTGGGACGGACTGCGGAAGCAGATAAACATCAGACCAAGGGATATCGCCTGATTAAAGGACAGAACGATTTTGTGCAGAGTTTTGCGGAGCAGATGGATTATCTCACACGTACAAATCCGGCAAAAGGCATTGATGTGCTGGAGGAAACACTGGTGTTTGCTGCGGATCATGAAGATCCTTACGCCAAAATGTTGTTTTACGCCAGAGCAGCATCGTTGCTTCGCCGCTGGGCGGAAGAATCTCCAGAATACCGATTGCGTCTGCCGGCGTCCTTCCCGTATGAAGGTGATCCAGGCGACCTGCTCAAGCTGGCCGATTACTTTGCGGAGCATGCTCAGACCGCTTCAGCCAAGTTTGATCAGCGCAACGGGAACCACCATGTATCTTCGTTGATCGAATAGAGACGGATATCACTCAGTAACAGATCGCTATAATAAGTTATGAAAAGTAACGAAACAGGCTTGTTCAAGAAGGATCGTACCCTTCTGAACAAGCCTGTTTTTCTTGCATTATGAGCATCATAAATCTAATCGGTATGAAGATGCTTTATTTTTATTGTGCTGAAGTCGCAGAAGGGACCGGCGCTGGTACTGGAACCGGTGCAGTTTCAGATGTCTCCTCTGCAGCTTCGGCTTCTTCAGCAGGTTCTGCTTGCGGCTGCCTAGCAGCCATCAATTCAGCGACGATTTGATCTGTTGGTTGGGTAAGCAACGCATACATAATCGCAGCCTCTTCCTGACGAATCAGAGGTTTGCGGGAAAGTAAATCAATGGATCCATCTTCCAGCACTTTTACCTCAGGTCCATGGATACCAAGCTTCGCCATCATCTGAACGGCTGGTACAGCCCATGGGTCCGTGTGTCCCGCAAGTTTGACATCCGTGAACAGTTCACTAGGATATTGCAGTTGCAGAATTCTCCACATCATGACCATGGCTTCCTGTCGGATAATTACTTGATCCGGCTTAAACTGCTGTTCATCCTTGCCAGTGAACATACCCATTTCATATCCAAGTTGAATATATCCGGCTGCTGCATGGTCTGCCCAGTCGGTGCCTGCAGGAGGCGTTGTTTTGCTAGGCTTCAATCCACTCAGTTTAAGCGTGTTCTCAATAAATTCAGCTCGTGTCACAGCTGATTTCGGTTGGAAAGACTTGTTAGCATCATTCTCATAATATCCAAGAGATTGTATGGCATAGATTGCTTCAGCATAAGGACTGTTCTCACGAACATCCCGGAAGCCCATAGGCTTTTGTCCTTTTTTCTCATAACCCATAGGGTTGAGGTAAGGTTCTTTCATATAGATGGTTCCATCAGCATTTTTCTTGAATGCTGTGAATTGACCGGTCAATTCATCTTTGAAGAGATTATCTTCCACTTGAATCAGGTTGCGTTGACCCAGAAAAACGTCCGAAATGCTCAGTTGTCCAGGCTCTGTACCAGCATTTTTCAAAGAGCTGACGATCGTGCTAATTCGTAGATCCGCGTACAATCCGGTGAAGCGTTGCAGCTCAGCTGCGGATTGCGGCGTGTATTCCTTAAACTGTACAGGCTCTGCATACTGCGGGAAGAAGTTCTGAATGAATGCAGGGTAGAACAGATTACGAAGTGCTCCATTTTGATTATACGTCAGGAAAACGCCTGTATTTTGCTCGGGAATAAGGAAGAGATAAGAGCTGAATCCGGTCAGGTCGCCTCCTTTTGTAATGATACTTGGACTACTTCCTGCTCCGGGAAGCTGAAATGCAGCTTCGAATCCATATGTGGTGTTTGGTAACAGTGGATGAATGGAAGAACGGTACTGTTCCATGCTTTTCACCGTGGATTCCTTGAAAATCCGCTTGTTGTCTTTCACGCCATCATTCAGGAACGCAATCATGAACTTCCCGATGTCCTCAGCGGTAGACAACATGCCACCTTGAGGCATTGGTGTTGGAGAGATGGTGTACAGATCAAGCGCATTGTGTGCCGCATCATAGCCTGTAGCCAGCTGCTTTTGGAACTTTTTGTCCAGCATGAAACTGCTGTTATCCATTCCTAGCGGTTTGAAGATATGTTGTTGCATGTAGGATTCAAAGGGTTCACCGCTTACATTCTCGACAATCATGCCAAGCAGCAAAAACGAGAAGTTATCGTACATGTAGGCGCTACCAGGCTCTCGAACGACAGGAGGCATGTGTTGCTGTGCGTAATCCTCCATCGCTATGTACTTATCAAAATCAGTATGGATGTCTTCCTGCTGCGGATCACGGATCTCGAATCCGGTCGTGTGTGTGAGCAGGTTCTCCACAGTTACAGGTTTGTCAAAAGGATTATCAAATTCGAGCCCTTTCACATAGGTCTGAAAATCAGCTTGCAGATCAACCTTGCCTTGCTCCACCAGCTGCATTACAGCAGCTGACGTGAACGTTTTGGAGACAGAGGCTACACGGAAGGCCGTATTTTTCGGATCGATCGCTGTTTTACTCTCCACATCGGAGAAGCCATATCCTTTTTCCGCCAGAACTTTGCCATCCTTCACAACAACAACGGAGGCTCCCACATAATGAGGTTTTGCCTCAGGTGAATCGAAGAATGAATCCAGAAAAGCTGTAGCCGATTCAGTTGTCAGCGCTTTCGTCTTTCCTTGTTCAGCAGCTACTGGAGTCGCGGTCTCCGCCTGAACTGCGGGTACCCACAGACTGAGAGACAGAACCGCAGCCATAAAAGCTCCTGTTAGGGAGGTGAACCTGAAACGGGTCTTTCGTTTGGATAAATGCATGCAAACACTCCTTTATGAAAATATTTACAAAATAGTTACCTACCCATGTATTACTGATTACTCGCACGATAGGTTTCACGATAATAGATTCCGATGTTGGCAATCCAGATCACAGAGAGCATTACAATTGGGAATGGGGCAAAGGTAAAGAGCATCGAATATAGAACCATAGAGACCATTCCGACACCAAGAAGTACATTCATCATCTGAAAAGAACGATAGGCTGCGCGATACACAAGCCATTTCTCGCCTTCATCCAGCTTCTCAAAATGATCCTTCTTCATATTGCGCGAGTTCAGATCCAGAGTGCGTTCAGGATAATAACGGTTGTATCGCTTCACAGTCAGAGTTTGCACGACCACAACGATGATAATGGAGATACATGAAGCAACGAGATTCAAGAGGTTAAACAGTTCTGGAGAATTCGGCATGGTTCGATTGGATGCATACAAGGACAAGGCAAGTGCTGCCCAGGTAAACGTAAGAATAACACTGAATCCGCTGAGAATCATCGCTTTTCCGAGGGAGCGCTCTGCGGGAGATATGAGTGAATCGGAGTCTCCATAAGCTTCATCTTCCATGGGAGGGACAGATGGCGTGCGGGAGAGACTGAAGATGTTCCACACCGTCATAACTACCACAAGAGCCGCCAGGATTGCGAATAAAAGATCATAGTCATAATACACGGACAGCGTCCAGTTCAAGTCAGAAGGGAGTTTACTTACTCCGCTAGCTCCGAGAAAACCAACTACAGCGCCACCTGCTGCATACAAGGGAAGACGCAACCGCTTCTTAATGGACGAGGGTGATGAATTTTTCATTTTAATCTCCACCTTTCAGTTCAAAGATTTTTTCGACAGGTTCACGAAATACATGTGCTATTTTTAGTGCCAGAACGACCGACGGAGAGTAATCTCCACGCTCAATCAGGGCAATGGTTTGACGGGATGCACCAATGAGTTTGGCCAGTTCTGCTTGGGATAGCCGGTCTCTGGCTCGTAACTCCCGAACGTGATTGTGTAATTCTTCCACTTGCTCACCTCCATGAACCTAATGTACATGATATTTGACTAAATGTAAACTATAATATACAAAATGTTAAAGATAATTTACTTCTAAACGTTGATAATGGACACGGAAAAGAGAGCCAGCTGGGCTCCCTAGGATTTTTATTTTGTTGTCGGAAAAGTTGCCTGAAAAGTGAAATCAAGATGCATCTGCACACGCCAGATGTTGATTCTGTTCCTCTGCCTTCCGAAGTAACATTCGGAGGAATATGGACGCGTGTCATGATTAAGGAATCCGCGGAGCGTTTGAATAGATTGATTCGGCTAGAAGATCGACTGATTCAGGAGGCGTTGCTTCTGCCCACATACAGCTTCAAGGAAGAACACGCCCATTATGATTCGTTAAGAGATTATCGTCTTGCGGGGTATGGTCTGCCTGATCTGCGCAGATTGTGGGTGAAGAGAAACCCTGGGGCCGCTGAAGAGAATACGAGTTATCCGGTGTATATTCCGTTGTGGTAGGTAGGAACGACTACCACAACGGGAATGAATCGGGCGTTCACCAGTTCAGATCATTTACGAAACCCTGATGAATTCAATAGGCTTTGTACCCGGTTCAAGCAACAAAGGAATGGAGATGGATTGAGCAACTTCTGAAGATTCATTGAGGGTAAACGTATACGTGATCTTCAGACCGAATAACACAAATTCGACGGAAAACGTATCTTTTCCGGTGTATTCCATAGGCATTTCGATGGCGTTAAAGGTTGCTTGTAACCCGTCCGATGTTTCCTTAATAGACATCTCGCCATAACCAGGATGCGTGTAAATACCCGCATAAGTGGTGAGAGGACGATCGACATGAGGTTCTTCAACTTTTTCCTCAACGGCAGTGTCTGGCTGAATAGGTACTTCCAGAGGATTTTCCGGATTAGCCTCCGTTTCTGCTGATTCTTTCCCCATTAATTTGCTCAATTTGGAACTCCAATTGACGGGCTCAAGTCCAAGCAGTCGATCCATGATATGAAAAGCAACCGTATACGGAATTATACTTCCGTTGGTATTGCTCAGAACCACGATTCCAATTTGCTCCTCTGGCAAAAAGGCAACTTGTGATGCAAAGCCATCAATAGCCCCACCATGATGAATCATGGCATGTCCACGATAAGGCTCAATCATCCAACCCAGACCATATGTACTCACAGGCAGTTCTTGGCTTATGAACGGCGAATCACTGGGCATCTGAGGACTATGCATAATCTTCATCTGTTCCTTAGATATCAATGACGTTCCTTCCCATTGACCTTGATGCAACTGGAATTGAAGCCATGCAATCATATCGACTAGATTGCTGTTAATGGAACCAGCAGGTCCTATGGCATCAATGGCTCGAAAAGGAGTTCTAATATTCTGACCATCTTTCTCTATATAAGGACAGGCATAGTCAGTCTGAAGCTGCATCTCATCGACAGAGAATAGGCTTGAGTTCATACCTAGTGGGTCAAATAGAGACTTTTGAACAACCTCTTCCCACGAATTTTCTTTCAATTGTCCAACCAGATAACCTGCCGTCATGTACATCAGGTTCTGATACTGCCATTTGTTTCGGAAATCTTGATTCGGCTCCAGATACTGTAATGTTCGAACAAGTTCTTCTCTTGTACGTGGGGAGTTGTACCATACCAACTCATGCCTTGGAAGACCGGAACGATGACACAGCATGTCGCGAATAGTTATACGTTCTGTTGCGATCGGATCAAACATCTTGAAGTCTTTCATATACGACTTTACAGGGGTATCCCAGTCGAGTATCCCCTGATCCACAAGCAGAGCAGCGGTTGCTGAGGTAAAGGCTTTGGTACTTGAACCGATGGCAAACAACGTATTAGGGGTAACTTCAAGTTTGGACTCCAGGTCACGATAACCGTAGCCTTTTTGCCAGACGACTTCATCCTTATGAACCACAGCCACCGCTGTGCCGACACCATTCCATAATTGAAGCTGCTCGTCGATGAATTCATCCAGTCCTTCCAGTGATGTGCGAAGCTTTGTTTTCGTCATACCTTTTCCTCCTAATATCCAATAAAAAGAATAATCTCCTACAATTCACTATGCCTTTTCTGGATAAAGTTAACATCCTCCCCGAGACTGATTTTGCGTAGCAATGCCGTATTAACGGACTTCCCCGATTGCTTGTCAAACTAGTCCGCATATATCGAACAAGTCCCTCATAACATGTACTAATCAAGTAGGGGTTCTGCTGCAAGCACAATCCTGAAGTGAAAACATGTGCTAAAGGGGATGATGTCATGCGCCGAATATCATGGATGCTTGCCATGGTATTGGTCTTATCGGCCTTACTTGCCGCCTGCGGGAAGAAGGATGCGGCAGCTGTGGTCAAAGATCTGAACGAAGTCGTAGGAGAGATGGAAAGTTACCAGGGGGCAGGCGTGATGACGCTGCATACCGGAGATACGCCGCAGCAGTACAAGGTCGAGGTATGGCATCAGAAGCCTTCCTATTATCGTATTGCGTTAACGAATGCCAAAAAGGATGTAACACAGATTGTACTGCGTAACGATGAAGGCGTGTTTGTTTTGACACCGAGCCAGAACAAAAGCTTCCGATTCCAGAGCAATTGGCCAGATAATCAGGGACAGGTATATCTCTATGAAACATTGATTCGGAGCATTACGGGGGATACAACCCGCCAGTTTGCGGACGAGAAGGAGAGCTATGTATTTGATGTAGCTGCCAATTATAATACACATGCACTTGTCAGACAGAAAATCTGGCTGAACAAAAGTGATTATGCACCTAAACAGGTGGAGGTATCCGACTCCAATGCCAATGTTGTGGTCGATGTGAAATTTGATTCCTTCAAATTCGGGACTGAATTTGAGAAAGATGCCTTTGACATGCAACGTAACATGACTGCTGCTACAAAAGAAGGCGGCCAAACAGGAACGGATTCCGGTGTGACTCCTGCGGAGCAAACCGGTAATGAGAGCGGTAAAGAACCTGCCAATCCTCAGACTGCGCCGGAACCTGACGGAGCTGTCACTGATGGACAGACAGGTGTAGGTGGGGACACAGAGCAGCAAGGTACAGAAGGTGCTGCAACAGGTCAGGAGGGCGAAGAGCCAACACTCGCAGAACCGAAAGGGGCAGACAGCTTCGGCGTAATTCAGCCGACCTATGCGCCAGAAGGTGTGCAGCTTAAGGATGATCAGATTTTGGAGGAAGCAGGAGACTATTCCGTTATGCTTCGTTATGAAGGAACATACAATTACACGATATTCGAAGCCAGACCACAGGATCGTGCTGTGTCGCTTGCCCCATCCCGTGTACTGGATCTGGGATTCACACTGGGGATGGTCAGCGGAGATGCACTGCAGACACTGACATGGACGACAGATGGCATAGAATATCGGATCACCAGTGCCGACCTGCCTGATAACGAAATGGTACGCATTGCAACATCGATGCAAGAAGAGTCAGGCAAATGATTTTTGAACAAATGAACGAATAGTAGCATAAACATAAGGAATGCTAAGAAGCATCGGAGACCCGTTCTCCGGTGCTTTGCTTTGATGTAAGACAGTATTCATCTGGCGCCGGTTTTCTTACTCGATATACCCAATAATGCAAAATGCGCTTCTACGCAGAGGGAACCGGGTAAATAATCGATATAAGCAAATTTTGCTTGGGTGGAAAGTGGAATTTTGCCCTGCTAATCTCGCTTATCGGTCTTCTTCTGTGTTCGCATTTGTTCTTCAAACGGCGCGCCTTACATCTGTTTTTGAATGCGAAACTTCGGTTCATTTGACAGTCACATGCTGGAGCATTACGATGGAGTCTGACGTGAGCCGGATTAAGATGATTAGAGAAGGTGACTTAACGTGCAAGGACAATATCGGCCGACCCAAGCGGACATCAATTTGGATCATTTGTGTACTAACGTAGAAGCTTTCCGCGAGGCATTGCCTCAGGGCATGAAATTCCTCGCCTGTGTGAAGGCCAATGCCTATGGACACGGAGCGGTGGAGACGGCTAGAGAACTGGAACGAGTGGGTGTGGATTACTTAAGTGTGGCTTTTCTTGACGAAGCTCTGGAACTGCGACAACATGGGATTACGATTCCAATCCTGGTATTGGGTTATACGCCGTCTGAAGGAATCGCTGTTGCATGGCAACATGATGTGACCGTCACACTGTTCAGCAGGGAAGTGCTCGACGCCATCCGACATCTGGATGCGAGCACATTCGCTAACCAACTGAAGGTTCATATTAAAATCGACAGCGGCATGGGCCGATTAGGTCTGTTGCCTGGCGATGAGGCATTGGCTTTCATTCAGGAAGTAGCTTCGCTCAATCAGGTGATGCTCGAAGGCATGTTTACCCATTTTGCCAGAGCAGATGAAGAAGACAAAACCTATACACTGGAGCAGTATAGACGGTTCCAAAGCGTAGTTCATGCGCTCAGGAATCAGGGATGTTCCATCCCGATTATACATACGGCGAACAGCGCCGCTACCATTGATACACCGGAATTGTCCTATGACATGGTACGTGTGGGAATAAGCCTATACGGACTGTATCCTTCGGCTGAGGTGAATCATCAGGTGGTGAAGCTGTCCCCGGTATTGACGCTGAAGACAAAAGCGGTTCTGGTCAAAACACTGCCACCCCATTGGGGGATCAGTTACGGAACCCGTTATTTTACGCAAGGGTACGAACGAATAGCGACACTGCCGCTCGGATATGCAGACGGATTCTCCAGAATGCTGACAGGTAAAGCACAAGTGCTTGTACGCGGCCGCCGCGTCCCTGTCGTCGGTACAATCTGCATGGATCAGTGTATGGTGTCGTTACAATCTTTCGCGGAAGAGGCGGAAGAAATTCAAGTCGGCGAAGAGGTTGTCCTCATCGGTCATCAGTCTGGTGGCGTAATAACCGCAGACGAGGTGGCAATCCAGCTCGGTACGATTGCTTATGAAGTGATCTGCATGATGGCGCACCGCATTCCACGGGTATATACCCGTGGGGAAGCAGTAGTCGCCAAAATTAATCCACTTTTGACATCCTGACAGGTAAACTGGACGTCATTACCAATAAACTTTTTTTCAGAACAGAAGGAAAACTGTCGGAGCATCTCGAATTATGTACGACAGTAAGGATTTAATTCCTGAATTGAGATGTTTGGTCTGTACGAATATTGTTCCCCGTGTTTATAATGGAGTACAGCATACTTGATATACTCGGGGCATATATATTCCTTTGTATAAAAGTTCTGGAAAAACGTAATACTGGTTCACAATGGCGAAAGGTTTGTGGGGGTGGAAGAAAGGTGGCCAACTTGCAGAACACCAAGCGGATCATGATCAGTTTACCTGATTATCTTTTGCAGGAAGTGGATGGCATCGTAGCGCTGGAGAATTCCAACCGCAGTGAATTGATTAGGCAGGCTATGAAGCTGTATTTAACGGAGCGTAAGAAACGTTACATCCGTGAAACGATGCAGCGAGGGTACATGGAGATGGCAAAAATTAATCTGACCATGGCATCCGAAGCCTTTCATGCGGAGGAAGATGCGGACAGCACTCTGGACCGCTTAGTTAGCGGGGTGTAGACATTGATCGTAAAACGTGGTGACGTTTTTTTTGCGGATCTTTCTCCCGTTGTCGGTTCCGAGCAAGGTGGAGTCAGGCCGGTTCTGGTGATCCAGAATGATATCGGCAACCGGTTTAGTCCAACTTGTATTGTGGCGGCTATCACCGCCCAAATCCAGAAGGCAAAGCTGCCAACGCATGTTGAAATTGATGCGGCGGCACACGGCTTTGACCGGGACTCGGTTATTTTGCTCGAACAAATACGGACGATTGATAAACAGAGGCTGACTGACAAGATTACCCATCTGGACGAGGAGACCATGAAATTGGTCAACGAAGCCTTACAGATCAGCCTTGGTTTAATCGATTTTTAAGGCAGCAACCAGCGTCTTGTACGCTGCCCTGCCGTCCGTTGGCAATGGATGTTCCTGTAAGGGAACACACTGAATTCAGACTGTAACCAAAAGAGCGTATGACATCCTTCGGGCTGTTATGCGCTCTTTTGATTAAAGCTTGATGAAAGCGTAGAACATTGGCGATCTTTTCGCTATAATGAAACCTGAGAAACCGTTTACCCGAAAGACCTATATATAGAGGTGGAGGAGACATATGAGTATTTACATCAATCAGGAGAAACTTCAATTTCATTTACAGACCCGTGAGGCCAGTTACGTATTTCAGGTACTGCCTTCAGGATATTTGGTGCATTTGTACTATGGCAAAAAATTACGCGACACCGATCTGAGCTGGTTGCATGTTCGTACAGAACGAGCATCTTTCAGTCCGAACCCGGTACCAGAGGACCGTACGATTTCATTTGATACATTGGCAGTGGAACTACCCGTGTATGGCACAAGTGATTTCCGTAATCCGGCTATCCAACTGGAACTTGAGAATGGCTCGACGGTTTCGGAGTTTACGTATACAGGCCATCGATTGGTCAAAGGAAAGACAGCGCTTACTGGATTGCCAGCAACGTATGTTGAATCCGATGAAGAAGCAGAGACGCTGGTTATTGAGTTGGAAGACCGCGTTGCTGGCATCAAAATCGAGCTTTCCTATACAGCCTTTACGGCATTTAATGCGATTACACGCTCCATGCGTATCGTTAATGAGAGCGCTACCTCAGTGAATGTGGTGCGTGCGCTCAGTTCTTCTGTTGATTTCCCGCATGCAGATTATGAATTGTTGCAATTGTCAGGAGCTTGGACACGGGAACGTGATATCGTTCGCAGACCGCTTGCTTCAGGCCTGCAAGGAATTGAGAGCCGTCGTGGTTCAAGTAGTCACCAGCAGAATCCATTTATTGCGCTGATGACACCAGGCACGGATGAAGATCAGGGTGAAGTCTACGGATTCAGTCTCGTCTATAGCGGTAGCTTCACTGCACAGGCTGAAGTGGATCAGTTCCACACCACCCGTGTATCGCTCGGGATCAACCCGTTCGAGTTCAGCTGGAAGCTGGATCCACAGGAAGCGTTCCAGACACCTGAGACGGTTATGGTATATTCGGATGCAGGTCTGGATGGTATGTCTCAGTCGTACCATGAACTGTATCGGGAGCGTCTTGCGCGTGGTAAGTTCCGTAATGCGGAACGTCCGGTTCTGGTCAATAACTGGGAAGCAACCTACTTTGGATTTAATGCAGACAAGATTGAACAGATCGCTCGTGCTGGACAGAAGCTGGGTATTGAGCTGTTTGTCTTGGATGATGGCTGGTTTGGACACCGGGACAGTGACAACTCCTCGCTGGGTGACTGGATTGTAGATAAGAACAAATTGCCACAGGGACTGGATGATCTGGCTAACCGCGTAACAGGTCTGGATATGCAGTTCGGATTGTGGTTTGAGCCTGAGATGATCTCGCCAGACAGCGAGCTGTACCGAGCGCACCCGGACTGGTGTCTGCATGTGCCTGATCGTCGCCGGACAGAAGGACGTCAACAACTGGTACTCGATTTCTCTCGTCAGGATGTACGTGATGAGATTGTACGCATGTTAACAGACGTACTTGGTTCTGCCCCAATCACTTATGTGAAATGGGACATGAACCGGAATATGACGGAAGTGGGTTCCGCATTGCTTCCGGCAGACAGACAGCGTGAGACCGCGCATCGTTACATGCTGGGGTTGTATGACGTGATGGAACGAATCACTTCGGCGTTCCCGAACATTCTGTTCGAGAGCTGTTCAGGTGGTGGTGGCCGCTTCGATCCAGGTATGCTGTATTACATGCCACAGACGTGGACAAGTGATAACACGGATGCGATATCTCGTCTGCGGATTCAATACGGTACGAGTCTTGTATACCCGGTAAGTTCGATGGGGTCGCATATCTCAGCGGTACCGAATCATCAGGTCAACCGGATCACTTCGCTTGAGATTCGGGGACATGTTGCGATGTCGGGCAACTTCGGGTACGAGCTAGACCTGACGAAATTCACGGAGGAAGAGAACGACATCGTGAAAGCCCAGGTTGAGCTGTACAAAGAGATTCGTGGAACGGTTCAATATGGAACATTCCGTCGCTTGCTCAGTCCGTTTGAAGGCAATGAGACAGCGTGGATGTTTATTGCACCAGACGGAAGCGAAGCAGTTGTATTCTACTTCCGCGTGCTCTCTGAGCCTAATGCGCCACTTCAACGCTTGAAGCTGAAAGGATTAGATCCTAATGCGGATTATCGTCTGAAAGGCGGATCGGAGACCTTTACCGGCGATGCCTTGATGTATGGCGGTATTTCGGTAGGCAGCACATCAGGAGACTATCTGAGCGAGATGTTCCGGTTCGAGCGCGTCTAGATAAGTGAACTGCATTTTATTTACACGGATACTACGATGACAGAACAACCTTCCAATCGCTGTTATCCCCGAATTTTTTGATTCCCTTTTCTCAAAGGGAAAATCCGGAGATAGCGTATGCTTCCGATGTAGCTTTCTTTCAGAAAGCTTTTAGGTGAGTGTATGCTTTCGAAGTAGCTTTCTGCAGAAAGCTTGTAGCTTCGCTTTTTCAGGTTTTTTCTGTCCTCTCCGTTATTGTGTAAATGAGCAGTTTCACTTATTAGATTGCCTATTTTATTTAAAGTTTTAAAAAAAGGGAGGACCGAGGAGCGTCGTGATGACGTTTTTCGGTCTTTTTTTGACGTAATGGGGAAGGCTGGAGGATGACATCATTCTGTCAGAACTTGTATGCTTGCGGATTGATGGAAATCTGGACGTGATTCTGTGATAATATAGGGTAGAGTGGAAGAAACAAATGGTTTAACTATACTGTAATTACAGCAGCAAAGCTGCCCTGAAATGATTGTAACGAACGATTCAGGAAGGAAAGAGGGATTTATTTTGTCTGAACAGGAAACGGTTCTGGAACCCAATGAAGAAACAATAAAGGCAGAACGCCATGAACGAATCATCAAACAGGTAGCCAAGGAACTGTCACTGTCCTTGAAGCAGGTCCGCACAACGTCGGAGCTTCTGGACGAAGGCAATACGATTCCATTTATCGCCCGCTACCGTAAGGAAATGACTGGAGAGCTGGATGAGAACCAGCTGCGATCGATTGAAGAACGCATTGTTTATCTGCGCAATCTTGAGGATCGCAAATTGGAAGTCATCCGTATTATAGAGGAACAGGGCAAACTGACCGGAGAACTTAAGCAATCCATTACGCAGGCTGTGAAGTTGCAGGAAGTGGAAGATTTGTATCGACCTTACCGTCAGAAGCGGAAAACGCGTGCCAGCGTGGCAAAAGAAAAAGGTCTTGAACCCCTTGCGGTATGGATCTGGGGTCAACCGAAACAAGGAGATGCACTCCAGGAAGCTGCGAAATATATCAATGCTGAACTGGGTGTAGAAGATGCGGAGTCGGCGCTTCAGGGAGCCAAAGACATTCTCGCGGAGAATATCGCAGACGATGCTGCCATTCGTGCCTGGATTCGTCGGTACACCTTGGATCACGGGATGCTGACTTCGGAAGCGAAGGATGCTCAAGAGGAGTCCGTGTACGAGAATTATTATGATTACCGCGAATTAGCCAAAAAGATGCCTCCACACCGTATTCTCGCAATTAATCGCGGTGAACGTGAGAGTATTCTGAAAGTCGGCTTGGACGTACAGGCAGAACCGGCTCATCGCCATATGGAAGGACAGATCATTCGTGGTGCTTCTGCCGTGCAGGATATCCTGCGTGATGTGATTGAAGATGCATACAAGCGGCTGATTGCGCCTTCCATCGAGCGTGAAGTTCGTGGAGAGCTCACGGAAAAAGGTGAAAATCAGGCCATTTCAGTATTCTCGGCCAATCTGCGTAACCTGTTACTTCAACCGCCGATTCATGGCAAACGTGTGTTGGGGGTCGATCCGGCCTACCGTACAGGTTGTAAACTGGCTGTAGTAGATGATACGGGCAAGTTGCTGGAAGTGGCTGTGACCTACCCAACGCCACCACACAACAAGAAACGTGAAGCTGCGGAAGTATTCCACCGGATGATCAAGCAATATGATATTGGACTGATCGTTATCGGTAACGGTACGGGATCGCGTGAAACGGAGCAGTTTGTTGCCGAGATTATTCAGGAGAACGGTGATGAAAGTCTCGTATATCTGATTGTTAACGAAGCAGGCGCGAGTGTATATTCTGCATCCAAACTGGCCCAGGAAGAGTTCCCGGATCTGGATGTTGCGGAGCGCAGTGCAGCTTCCATTGCACGTCGTGTACAAGACCCGCTGGCGGAGTTGGTTAAGATTGATCCAAAAGCCATTGGCGTGGGTCAATATCAGCATGACGTCTCCCAGAAGATTCTCGAAGAAAGCCTGAAGGCTGTCGTGGAATCCGCAGTTAACCATGTGGGTGTGGACGTGAATACGGCATCACCTTCGTTGCTGTCATATGTTGCCGGAGTTAACGCTACGATTGCCAAAAACATCGTGAAGTACCGCGAAGAAAATGGCCGGTTTACGAACCGGCGTCAGCTTCAGAAGGTGCCACGTCTGGGTGCGAAGACTTATGAGCAGTGCGTAGGCTTCATGCGTATTGGTGAGGGCGAGAACCCGCTGGACCGTACACCGATTCACCCTGAGTCTTACAAGGTAGTGGATCAGCTGTTCAAGGAGCTTCAGGTTGCACTGGACAAGCTAGGCAGCAAGGAACTGTCGGTATTACTGTCAGAGCAACAGCCAGAACAATTGGCTGTGAAACTGGACGTAGGTGTGCCTACATTGCGTGACATTCTGGACAGCTTGCAGCGTCCGGGGCGTGACCCGCGTGAAGAAATGCCGTTGCCAATCTTCCGTACAGATGTATTGAAAATTGAGGATCTGGTGGAAGGCATGGAGCTGCAAGGTACGGTTCGGAACGTTATTGATTTTGGTGCCTTTGTTGATATTGGGATCAAGAGTGATGGGCTTGTCCATATCTCACAGCTCAGCAACGGATATGTTAAACACCCGATGGATGTTGTATCTGTAGGTGATAATGTAACGGTCTGGGTTATGAATGTGGATACCAAAAAAGGCCGTGTCGGCCTTACGATGAAGAAGCCTGCTTCTGCGCAGCAGTCTTCTTAAATAGTAGGATTGGAGAACAGCCTTCCCTGACTAGGAAGGCTGTTTGTTGTCGACAGTAATAGTCCCGTTATCCGTTCTAATTCCTCAAGTAAGTACGGTGGGCAATATGTGCATTTTCTTAAAGTGCGTGTTCAAAAGACCATCCTTCGTAATCCGTTGCAGACTTTTATGAACTACCTCTTAAAGTTCGTTCTCCGCGCTGCGTGGTGTGCCATTTGCTGGTTTGTTACGATAAAAGAACCAGCATTCGTTCAGCAACTTGATTTGCCGGCTGTCCTTTTTGTGAAATGCACGCATCAGTTGATTGCAAAGCCATTGAGGCAAGGGTATCTCCTCCTCTTGCATAATTCATCTGTACGTTAGCATATGTGGCAATAGCCTGGACTGTGCGGGATAAGTGGAGGCCTCCGGCAAATCAATCTTGTTCACTCAAAAAAAAGCACAAATCCCAATTCAGGGAAATGTGCTTTTTGTTCTCATCATTATAAAATGATAACTGCGGTGAATTAGAGAGCTTCCATCTCTTCTTCATACCATTGTTCCAATTGGGCCTGAAGAGCCCGGATTTCGGTAAGCAGAGAAATCAAGGGATAATGGCTTTCACGTAATACTGCAAAAGATTCTTCAAGCGCATTGATATAATCAAGGCCACCGATGATAGTAAGATTTTCGTTTAGGAGATCGAGGCTGTCACATTCGGCGATCGCCCAAGGCAGGACAGGGACATCTGCTGCAGTGAGTTTATCAATTTCCTTGTGCAGGCGCAGGTTGAGCGCACTGAGTTGATAGGCGTAATCTGCCGGCATTTCCACGAACTGCAATTGTTGTTCCTGCTGCAGGATGACATAGCGCATTGTAGGCATAACGAGTAATAATCTCCCCTCATACATTCTACTTGACAGTGTAGCCTACGAAACGGTTAAAATTCAAGTATTATACCGGAAAAACAAATGCTCCGAGGGGGTGCAAGGAGAGGATATCGATGGAAAATGAGGAATTGCAACAATGGATTGAACAGGTATCACTGGATCATTTCGGAGTGCCGTTCACCCATGAGGCTTTGTTTAATAGTCGCCTGACCACGACGGGTGGGCGTTATATGCTCAAAAGTCACCGGATTGAGATCAATCCGCATCAACTCGAAGCCTACGGGCGAGATGAGGTTGAGAAAATCATCAAACATGAGTTGTGTCACTATCATCTGCATATTCGTGGGCGCGGCTATCAGCATCGCGACCCGGAATTCAAGGCTTTATTGCAGAAGGTGGGCGGCTCGCGTTACTGCCAATCACTTCCTGATGGCAAAGGCAGAAAGCCGCTGCCATATCGTTATAAGCTGGTGTGTAAGAGCTGTGGTACGGAATATTTGCGCAAGCGGAAAATAGATCCGAAGCGTTACCGTTGTGGTCGTTGCGCGGGAAAACTGGGGCTTCACGACATATAGTAATTTTGTTTTGGAGTATAGAGCGGATGGATCTTAAGAAATTTGTAAATCTTTTGTTGGATTTCCTGTCATTTATCTGATGTAAACTGTTCATCAGTCCACATAATCCAGTTTAAATGAAAAGGAGGAGTGACCCTTTGAAGGCCCACAGTGTATTGGTTGTTGATGATGATCCCGATATCAGCAATGCGATCGAAATTTTTTTGCGTAGTGAAGGAATCGGGGTCTACAAGGCGTCGAATGGGGAAGAGGCATTGCAAAAGCTCCAGGCTCATTCTGTTCAGCTCATTATTATGGATATTATGATGCCTGGATTGGATGGACTGCAGACGACACTGGAAATTCGTGAAACCTCTAATGTGCCAATTATAATGTTGTCTGCCAGAACAGAGGATTATGATAAAATCGTAGGTTTGAACATCGGTGCGGATGATTACATAGCCAAGCCATTTAATCCATTGGAACTTATGGCAAGGGTAAAGTCCCAGTTACGACGTTTCACCGGCCTGGGTGCGCAGATACATCAAAGTTCCGAAGATGCAGAACAGGAGATTCAGGTTCGTGGCCTGGTATATAACAAACAGAAGAAAACAATGACCTTGGAAGGAGAAGATGTTAGGCTGACGCCAACCGAATTTCACATACTTAGGCTTTTTATGGAGAATAAGGGCCGGATCTTTGCTATTGATGAAATCTATGAACGTGTATGGAAAGAGCCTGCCTTTCAACCGGAAAATACAGTCGCTGTTCACATCCGCAGAATCCGTGAGAAGATTGAATTTAATCCCAGAGAACCCAAATATATAAAGGTGGTGTGGGGTATTGGTTACAAACTGGAAGAATAATATGCTGGCTTACGGAGTTCGGATAGTAGCGATGATTTGTTTTACACTGGTGTTTATGAAGCTTGCTTCATTGAGGTATGAGATGCGATTCATTTATAAAGATTGGAATGTATCTGGTGTTATACCTTTGATCCTGCTCTTAGTCATTGGTACGGCGTTACTTGTGACTGCAAATCGTATTCCTTTGCCTGAGAATAGCAAATATCGGAAGGTGACAATCTGGTGGAGTGAAAAACTTTCCTTGGATGCACATTTTATTACCTTATGTATAGGGTCCTTTCTACTGTTAAAAGTACTAAACGGGGTGACTTCAGATTATGGGATAACTCCTTACTTTTTCACTCGTCGATGGATAAATGATATTTTTGTTTATTTTATAGGCATGTTCATCGCTGGTCTCGGAGTGTGGTTTGTTGGTGTGCATGTAAGGGGGGCTGTCCGGTATATCGGGAATATGTCCAGCCATAGGCCAATACGAAACGAGATATGGGTATGGAAATGGTACAGTTTGGTGAAAAAGATTTTGGAGCAAGGCGAGCCGACTGACAAAAAAAGAATTCAGCGTTTAATCTTATTATGTATGGTGCAATGTCTTATGCAATTAGCGGTTATTTCTCTCGCGTCCATTAAGTCTTCAATGGTCACTCCATTTGTGTTTTTGACAGTTCTGATTAGTGTTTTCTTGGTATATAGTATGTTTCAACTGATTCATGTGGCGCAGCAACTTACGCAAGCGGCTAAGGAAATGGGAGAAGGCCGGTTCAATGTGCAGTTCCCAGAGCATGTAACAGACATAATGCAACCATTGGTGACACAGATGAGCGGAATGAGACAAGGGCTCCAGAATGCAATGAAAGAACAGGTTACGAGCCAGCGTATGAAATCCGAGTTGATCGCTAACGTTTCTCATGATCTGAAAACACCTGTAACCTCTTTGGTTAGTTATATCGATCTGCTTAAGCGCGATGAGGGCACAGAGGAGGAGAAGGCTGGATACATTCAAGTTCTGGAGCGGAAAACGCAGCGTCTGTGTTTGTTGGTGGAGGACTTATTTGAAGCAGCGAAAATGGCGAGCGGAGATGTGGAACTTCATTTAAAACAGATAGACATGGGGGAGTTACTTCGACAGGCTGTAGCAGAATATAGTGATTCGTTCGAGCAGGCAGAGTTACAGATAAGGATTCGAGAGGAGACTGAGCCTGTATACGCAATGGTGGACGGCAGTCGGATGTGGCGTGTTATGGAGAATATGTTGGGAAACGTTTTGAAATATGGTCTGCCCCAATCCAGAGTCTACATTGAACTGATCGAACAAGGAAATCAATTGGAATTTACGATCAAAAATGTATCCGCATACGAGATGGAGTTCTCATCGGATGAGATTTTTGAACGTTTTAAGCGTGGGGACCGTTCCCGTTCAACGGAGGGTTCAGGTCTAGGCTTGTCCATCGCCAGAAGCATTGTTGAATTGCATGAAGGTTCTATGGGAATACAAGTGGACGGAGACGTATTCAAAGTAAGTGTTTGCCTTCCACGAGCAGACAGGGACATGATCCAAAATACTACCCAACTGGCGATGACCTCTTCCTTCTGAGAGGAAGAAAGCAATACAATTAGGAAATCTTGACAGGTCTGTTGACTTGGATTATTAATCATGATAGATTAATCTTATTCAAGTTAATTTTCCCTGATAGCTCAGTTGGTAGAGCACTCGACTGTTAATCGAGTTGTCACAGGTTCGAGCCCTGTTCGGGGAGCCATTTCTTGGAGAGATACCCAAGTGGCTATAAGGGGACCCTCTGCTAAGGGGTTAGACTGCGTAAGCGGTGCGAGGGTTCGAATCCCTCTCTCTCCGTTCTGAATTAAACTTCTCTGCAAAGGGATGAGAACCCTAAAGGTTCGTCGGAGCATAAGCTTCGTTAGCAATACTTCGCAGTCTCGAACGAAGAGAGAGTACCGCTCTCTCTCTGTTCCGATTGACAAAAAATCCTCTTCACATTAGACCGGTTAACGGTCAGTGTGAAGGGGATTTTTTGCGTTTACTGATCTTTGGTTATCCCTCGTATACGCTTCAGCCTAAAGTGTAATGCTCAACACCTCGTATAAACCTTTCTTGCCTGCTTCCGTTACTTCGACAGAACGACTTCCTGTTTTTTGACGAATCCAGTCCAGTTCCGCTAACTGATGTCTGAGTTGTTCCCCAAGCATACCTGAGATATGATGACGGCGTTCGCTCCAATCCAGACATTTGCGAGCGATGGCCCGGCGTGATCCCGGCTTCATCTGAAGTTCAATTCCGAACGTAGTGAACCACTGTATTCCTTTCTCTGTAACTTGATAATCCTTGCTGTGTGCCTCTTCGGGGTCTGAAAGATACCCCTTCTGTACTAAGGCTTCACAGAGCGAGATTCCCAATTTCCCGGCCAGATGACCATAACAGGTCCGTGCATGACTCAGTTGTTGAAGCTGATCGGATTGTTTGAGAGAGCGGATCTGTACAGGCGGGGCAATACTGGCCATGCTTTCAATCAGATTAGCAATTTCTTTGTTTGCAAGACGGTAGTATCGATGGCGTCCTTGTTGTTCAACTTCGAGTAATCCTCCCTCTACGAGTTTAGCTAGATGGCTGCTTGCCGTCTGGGGAGTGACACTTGCCATATGAGCAAGCTCTCCTGCGGGCAACGCACGGCCATCCAGTAAGGATGACAGAAAAATAGCGCGGCTTGAATCAGCGATTAACGACGCAATAACAGTAATATTCGGATATACATTCATACTTCGATCATACCTGAACTATTACTGTATTACAATCGAGTTGTATCGTCCCATATGGGTCAGATTGAGCTTATAAAGCATTGGAATGGGAACAGGAGAGGTACAGGATGAAAAAGATAACGAAACAGGACTTTGCTACAGAGCAGTTGTCCGCGAGTCCAGCAGTGATTCAACATGAGACGGTTAATCCCAGTATTTTATATTATGGTACGCCTGTAGTGCTGCTAAGCACATTAAATGAGGATGAGTCAACCAACTTGTCACCATTATCCTCGTCTTGGGCACTGGGGGATTGTCTGGTTCTCGGTCTAGGTATACAGGGCAAAGCCTATGAAAATCTGAGTCGACATCCGGAGTGTGTGATTAATTTGCCGGATGCTTCTATGTGGAGACAGGTTGAGGCATTGGGTCGTTATACGGGAGTCACACCGGTTCCTGAGGAGAAAATGAAGATGGGCTATGAATATTGTCATGATAAATTCACTGTAGCTGGACTAACATCTGAATGCTCGGTTCAGGTGGCACCAGATAAAATAGTTGAATGTCCGCTCCAGATTGAAGCGGCTGTACAACACATACGTATTCCCGAACATACACCGTTCATGGCGATTGTTGAAGTGAAAGCGTTGAAGGTACACGCGCACACAAGACTAATATCTGGACCGAACAAGATTAATCCGGAGGAATGGCATCCGCTGATATATAATTTCAGACATTATTTCGGATTGGGCAAGAGACAAGGGGAAAATTTCCGGGCAGAGAATTGACCTGAGTGGAGGCTTTTTATTAGTCAGGGAAAGATTGGGTAATAGTAAAGATAGACTCATGTAAGCATATACATAATGAAAGAGGTGATGTGCATGGAAGTGGAATATTTGATGCGTGTACTCATAGCTGGAATATGTGGTGTGCTAATCGGATATGAGCGCAAGAATCGAATGAAAGAAGCGGGAATCCGTACTCATTTTGTGGTCGCCGTTGGTGCTGCCCTGATGATGATTGTATCGAAATACGGATTCCAGGATCAGGCTGGCTGGGACAATCTGTCCCTGGACCCTTCAAGGATCGCTGCACAAGTCGTTAGTGGTGTGGGGTTCATTGGAGCCGGCATGATCTTCACACAGCGTCACACGGTCAGGGGATTGACCACAGCGGCTGGCATATGGGCTACGGCAGGCATGGGACTTGCTGTGGGTTCAGGTCTGTATTGGACGGGTGCGGGCGTGACACTGCTTATTGTCGTGGCACAGATGTTACTGCATAGACCCACACGCTGGCTGGTATCCGCCCGAACAGAGACGTTAACCATCCATCTGCAAAATGAGGGAGAGGCCCTGAAGACTGTTTTGGCACTGCTGGGACAGGAGAAGATCTCAGTCATCGGATTTAAGACTGAACAGCAAACAAGCACAGACTCCGTGGAAGAGACCGTGCTTGAATTCACGTTGCAACTGCCCGGTTCATACCGGGGAGAGCAACTAATTATTTTGTTACAGGATGTGCCTCACGTTCGATCTGCGGAGTTAAAATGAAGAGAGCCTGCATGGATCAACAGGTGATCATGCAGGTTCAGTGCTTAATTCAGTATGGGTTCATTTACTGACCCTCTCAGACAATCGTTTCCGGACGGGACACCGGTTTACCTTGAAGCAGGCACTCGATGGCATGGGCAACACCGTGCTCCACATTGGTCAGCGTTATGGCTTTGGCTAATGCCTGGATTTCGGGTTCGCCATTACCCATGGCGATGCCGAGTCCTGCCATTTTTAACATGGAGACATCGTTGAAGTTATCGCCGATCGCTACTGTATCCTCCATGGAGATGTTCAGGTGAGCCGCCAGTTTGGTGAGGGCATTACCTTTTGATACGTCCGGGTGCTGCATTTCGAAGTTATGCTCAAAGGATACAACCATGGCGACATCGGATCGGGAAGCGAAGTATTCTCGTCCTGTCTTTACTTTGTCCGGATTCATGGAGAAGGCCATAATATTATAGATGTAGGCTTCTGCCGGAATTTCGAGATGGCTGTTTACGCGGTGGTAGTCTTTTTTGTCATAGTGTTTCTTGATGGAGCGAATCATGCGTGCAATGTCCTCACCAGGGTTTGAACCAAGAACACGTTCCATCTCGGCGAGCAAGGTCTCATGACTGCTACGCGGGGCATAGATGCCTTGTTGTGTTGAAGCCTCATAATAGACATCATGATCTTCCAGCCACTGCATGACGGAAGCTGCTGTGTCACGCTCGAGTGGAAGATGGAATAAACGTTCACCGTCTGCGTCATGAATTGTCGCTCCGTTGGAGCCGATAATTGGGGTTTTGATTCCGCCTTCGCGGCTGATGGTCACAACATCGGAATAAACACGTCCTGTTGCAATGGTAACTTTCATACCGGATTGCTGGGCCTTTTGGATGGCTGCGGCATTCTCCGGGCTAATCTGGCTATCTATGTTCAACAAAGTTCCATCTAAATCTGTGGCAAATAATTTCATATATTTACAACTCCTTATCATCTGTTGGTTCAGGAATGAGAATCTCAACCTGTTGTTCGGCTAGAAAAACAAGCCATTCTTTGGTTGGCCATTGATCCGTAATCAATACATCCACCAATGACCAGTCGGCAAAACGATAACCATAACGTCTATCAAACTTGGATTGATCTGCAAGAACAACAACTTTCTTGGCAGCTTTCATCATTTGGTGTTTAATTTTCCCTTCCTCTTCGGAAGCACTGAAGCCATCCATGGTGATACCGCCAATTCCGATAAAGGCTTTATCTACATAATAGTGGGAGAGGGTCTCGATAACAGAGGTACCGTAGACATAACGTTGTTCCTTATCTACTTTGCCTCCGAGCAAACGAATCTGGACAGCAGTGTGATTGGAGAGAAGATCAGCGGAATGAATCGAATTAGTAATGACGGTACAGGATTTGCCGTTTAAGTTCTCGGCACAGGCCTGTACAGTCGTGGAAGAGTCCAGAATAATGATCTCGCCTTCCCTTACAATGGCCGCAGCGAGTTTGCCGATAGCCCTCTTTTCCTCAGATACATCGAGTAAACGGTCTTTGTAGGATCTGAATTCTTGCGGAGGAGGGGGGAGAATCGCGCCGCCACGGGTTCGGATAATGGCATCCTGTTCCTCGAGCTTAATCAGATCCCTGCGTGCAGTATCCCGTGATACATCAAACAAGGCGACAATATCATCGGCTGAGATGCGATTGTGTTTGCGTAGATGTTCAACAATGAGCTGCATTCGTTCTTCTTGAAACAAACATGTCACCTCCGAGTGTATGGATGACCGTACTTATACTGATACTTTAATTATAAGTATTTTTAATGTGATTTGCAATATTATAAGTGAACGTAAGTTTTTATAAGTGTTTTAATGGATGATTTACATTGTTCCTGCACGGAGATGACACTGGCATGAATGGGGAGATGGCTAATAACGGGGCTCAGAAGAACAGTATGCAATGGGCAAAAAGGCTTGAAAAATAAATTTTAAAAAAAGTATTGCAAGTTCAAATTGTCCTGTGGTATACTCATTCTTGTCGCCAAGAAAGACAACTTGTTATTAGGGCCCGTTGGTCAAGGGGTTAAGACACCTCCCTTTCACGGAGGTAACAGGGGTTCGAATCCCCTACGGGTCATATCTTCACCACCTCATGAGATCTACATTTTCGATGAGTAATCCTCAAAGTCATTGCTCTTATAGACAAGAATGAAGCGTGGCACATCCGGTGAAGTTTACAGCAAGAGCCATTAGCTCAGTTGGTAGAGCACCTGACTTTTAATCAGGGTGTCGAAGGTTCGAGCCCTTCATGGCTCACCATTTTTACAATTGAATATGCGGTCGTGGTGGAATGGCAGACACGCTATCTTGAGGGGGTAGTGGGTGTATACCCGTGGAGGTTCGAGTCCTCTCGACCGCATCACAGCAACAATATAAGATAGACTTCTATGATCATTCATGGGAGTCTATCTTTGTGTTATACGATATACCTCATCCTGTTCCAGGCATATAAAGGCTGAGCATTCAGGAATAATGTGGTATAATTCAAGCAGATGAGTTGATTATTACGGTTGGAAGGCGGTTCTTGTATGCAGTCGATCTATGAGCGAATTGAACACCTGATTGCCGAACGAGGGATGACCAAGAAGGCTTTCTGCCAACAGCTGAAGATTAGCACAGGCAATCTGGGTGATTGGAAACGTGGCAAGTCTATTCCGAGTACGAATAAATTAATTGAGATTGCTTCGTTTTTTGATGTGAGCCTCGACTGGCTCATGATTGGACGTCCATCGAAGGAAGCGATGGTTCGGGAAAAACGGGAGGATTATTTTTTTGACGTTTTGCGGCAATTGAATTGCCAAGAAAGTGAATTATCGACTGTGGAACAGTCTTTTATCAGCGAATATATTGAGTTCACCCGTTACCGCAAATCGAAAGAAAGTAAGGATCCAGGCGACTATCGCTACAAACCTGAGAACAAATCAGAGAACGATTCTGAGGAAAACGAAGCGTAAGTGATATGAGCAGCATCCATAGACTGAATGTACAAAAACCTCTGGACTAATCCGAACACACTCGGAGACAGTTCAGAGGTTTTTTGGTGTTAACCATGCATGCTTCATGCCCTTATTTACGAAAGACAAGAGTTTCTTTGCCCAGCAGATGGGGGCGGAGTGTGTTCCAGATCTGAAGACATTGCTCCTGAAGCTCCCAGGCTGCCATGCCGAGGAGTCGAACGCCGATGCCTCCGGTTGCCAGCAAACTTGCACCTGCGAGCATTCGTCCATCTGGTGGCAGCGCGGATCTGACTTGCTCCAACTCCGCAGTACCCAGTCCAGGTGCGATCATCCACAACGCAGCGGTATGGGTATAGTGAAGGAGAGACGCGGAGTGTTTGGGATCATCGGTATCCGGTTCGAGTCCGAATCGATCCCAGACAGCCAGTTGTTCACCTTGCCATATCTCCGTCAAGCTACGGTAACGCTCAAATTGGAACGCTTCTCCCCGATGAATCCGTCCGGCAGACCAGATATCTGCATAGGCCAGGATTGCCTGTTCTTCCAGCTCAAAGGTTACAGTGAGCGAAGAAGAACTTCCCTTGAAGGGAATGACACATTCAGGGAAGTATTCCAGCGTGGCCCCTTTTCCCAACCGAAAGTGATGATTAACGGATGAGGGAATGGAAGGTGTAGGATGAAGCCTGGTAGCTGACGTGCTGCTCAGCATGACATGGGTGCCTTCCCCTAATTCCCACTCGGAATGATAATGATCCCCGTTAAGAACTCCGGGCGAGACGTCTGACGTGTACACACATAATTCGGTTCCGCCTCCGGGAGGTCGAAAGGATCGGCTAAACCGGAGCGGTGCGCTGTAATAACGATCAGTCATGACAGTCCGGTCGCCTTGAAAGGCAAAGGTGGCCCGAAGCTCGCTGCGGCGTGTGACGGGCGCACCTGCACTTTCATTCCCATTTATCTCTGTTCCCGTGGGGACAGAAGATGAATTAATGCGAGTGAGTGCCATGTTCATGGCTATGTGAATGCAGATGTGCAGCGGAAGCATCGTCATCCATATATTGATGTTCGAGCCAGTGGACAATCTCGGATACACCTTCACCGCTCATTAGATTAGACATGACATAAGGGCGGCCTTCGCGTACCCGCTCGGTATCATTTTTCATAACTTCCAGGCTTGCTCCAACGTAAGGGGCGAGGTCGGTTTTGTTGATTAACAGCAGATCTGAACGTGTGATGCCGGGACCGCCTTTGCGAGGAAGTTTTTCTCCTTGAGCAACGTCGATAATGTAGATGAACACATCAGCCAGTTCCGGACTGAATGCAGCAGAGAGATTGTCGCCGCCACTCTCGATGAAGATCAATTGCAGATCCGGGAAGCGTTCAATCAACTCGTCAACCGCTTCGAAATTCATGGAGGCATCCTCACGAATAGCCGTGTGCGGGCATCCACCTGTCTCTACGCCGATAATGCGCTCTGGTGCCAGTGCATTCTGACGCAGCAAGATTTCGGCATCTTCCTTGGTATAAATGTCATTGGTGATGACAGCAAGGCTATAACGTGTACGCAGTGCCTTGGACAGCTTCTCCACAAGGGCTGTTTTACCTGAACCTACCGGTCCACCAATTCCAATTCGCATCGGACGACTCCGATCAAATGTCTTACGTTCCCACTCCGGATGATGCGTATGATTAGCTCCTCCACACATAACAATTCCTCCTAGGTTAGATAAATGTTGTAGTTAAGACATAAACAGCCGCGCGGGTAAGGTCTCATGCCGCATGGCGTAGATTTCCTGGGCGATTCCGAAGCTGTGCATATCTTCCGGGTCATTTTCCCGAATGAGAGCCCATTCCGATTCGATATCATCAAGCAGTTTCTGAATCAACATCTGCGCTTCGGTTTGTCCGATGGGCAGCAGGCGAAGTGCGCTGTTCACATAAGCGTTCACTGAGGTATACAGATGCCCGGTAACGGCTTCATCCAATTCAATCTCCAATTGATAGTTAATATAACCGTGAATGGTCGTGATGCCGCAATACGCGCCATGTTCCCGGATAGCCTCATCAATTAGGGAAAAGTCCATCCATGGATAGAGTGAACGGGCCAGTTTGAGCAGTCGTTTTCCCATTTTGTGGCCGCTTTCCCTGAGTTCCCGAGGGGAGCGCTGGGCGTGGACACGTTTGTCATACAGGGCAAGTAGAGCGGCATCTTGCTGTTTTATCGCCTGATAGACGCCTTTGATGGCAAGACCATCTAGTCGTACAAGACTGGAATGAAGCTGGTTGCGAATAAACTGTTCAAGCTGCGCGGTATTCCGCACAGTGCCATCATGCGTGTAAGCTTCCAGACCGAAGGAATGGGAGAAACCACCGATGGGCAGGGCCGAATCCAGCAGCTGAACATAACGGAGTAGCTTCGTGCCACTGTTCATCATGAGTGCCCCCTTATCAGCTAATCCGTATTCCTATCAAAACATAAAGTACCGCTGTGCCATAGGCAACTCGTCTGCGGGTTCACAGGTGAGAAGTTCGCCGTCGGCGCGTACTTTATAGGTTTCGGGATCGACTTCAATGACAGGGGTGACGTCGTTATGAATCATGTCTTTTTTGCTGACTGAGCGACAGCCTTTGACGGGTTCAACCCGTTTCTTCAGGCCCAAAGACTCTTTGATCCCCGCATCTGCTGCGGCTTGGGAGACAAAGGTGATTGATCCGCTGGAGATGGCGCTACCATAGGCTCCGAACATGGGTCTGCCAAATACCGGCTGAGGTGTCGGGATGGATGCATTGGGATCACCCATCTGGGCGAATGTAATCATGCCACCTTTGATGACAATCTCGGGTTTAACTCCGAAGTAGGCTGGTTTCCATACAATTAGATCGGCCAACTTTCCAACTTCCACCGAACCGACGAGATGACCGATTCCGTGTGCAATAGCTGGATTGATGGTGTACTTGGCGACATATCGCTTGATCCGATCGTTATCGGAGGGTGAATCCGGGTTGAGTTCAAGTTTGCCGCGCTGTTTTTTCATTTTGTCGGCTGTCTGCCAGGTACGGATAATGACTTCGCCCACTCGGCCCATGGCCTGTGAATCGGAGCTGATGATGCTGAACACGCCAAGATCATGCAAAATGTCTTCGGCTGCGATGGTTTCGGGACGAATCCGCGAATCGGCAAAAGCTACATCTTCCGGGATGGAAGGGTCCAGGTGATGACACACCATCAACATATCGAGATGCTCTTCTACAGTGTTGCGTGTGTACGGTCGTGTTGGGTTGGTTGATGAGGGGATAACGTAGGACTCCCCAGCGGCCCGGATAATATCCGGTGCGTGTCCGCCACCAGCGCCTTCCGTGTGGTACGTGTGAATCGTCCGGCCGTTGATCGCAGCCAGCGTGTTTTCGAGAAATCCGGTTTCATTCAGTGTATCGGTATGGATAGCCACTTGAACATCATGTTCCCCGGCAGCAGTCAGGCAGGCATCGATAGCACTAGGGGTGGTGCCCCAATCCTCATGCAGCTTCAGGCCGATTACACCCGCTTCAATCTGTTCGATTAAAGGTGCGGTACTGGAACTGTTGCCTTTGCCGAGGTAACCGATGTTCATGGGAAAAGCCTCTGCCGATTCTAACATCCGGTGGATGTGCCAGGCTCCTGGTGTGCAGGTGGTGGCTTTGGTTCCTGTTGCGGGTCCTGTTCCGCCGCCGATCATGGTCGTGACCCCGGAGGATAATGCAGTCTGAATCTGCTGTGGGCAGATGAAATGAATATGGGTATCTATGCCGCCAGCGGTTACAATCATGCCTTCACCGGCGATGATTTCGGTGGAAGCACCGATGACCAGTGCGGGATGAACACCATCCATTGTATCCGGGTTACCGGATTTGCCAATGGCGCAGATGTGACCATCTCGAATGCCGATATCGGCTTTTACAATGCCCCAATGATCGATAATGATAGCGTTGGTGATAACAGTATCAGGAGTGCCGTCGCTTCGCAGAGCAGTGGTGGACTGGCCCATTCCGTCGCGGATAACTTTACCACCTCCGAACTTGCTCTCATCTCCGTATACGGCATAATCATGTTCAATCTCTGCCCATAGTTCGGTATCCGCAAGTCTTACGGCATCACCGGTTGTGGGTCCAAACATCGACGCGTATTGTTCACGGCTCATTCGTTTCATGAAGGTTCACCTCCATCTTGTATGGGAGGAGAGAACGTCTTCAGGAATGCCTCCAGTTTCTGTGGATCAGGAGCTTGATCCGCAGAGCCTTCGGTTAGTCCGTTGAACCCGTGAATCTGGCGTTTGCCACCAAAGGTCGTGAGTTCAACCGGTTTCTCTTCACCGGGTTCGAAGCGAACTGCGGTGCCTGCCGGAATGTGCAGGCGATGTCCAAAAGCTGACGTGCGATCAAAGTCCAGTGCTGCATTAACTTCATAGAAGTGAACGTGAGAGCCGACTTGGACGGGGCGGTCGCCGCGGTTAAGGACAAGGAGTCGTAGGGTTAAACGATCCGGATGACAGATGATGTCGTCATCTGGCTTCAAACGGTATTCACCAGGAATCATGGTTTCTCCTGCCTTTCTCAGCGTATAGGTTCATGTACGGTAACCAGTTTTGTACCGTCAGGAAATGTGGCTTCTACCTGTACTTCAGGAATCATATCGGGAACACCATCCATACAGTCTTCACGTGTCAGGATGGTGCCTCCGTATCTCATTAATTCGGCAACACTCATTCCATCCCGTGCTCGTTCCATCAGTTCGGAGGTCAACAAGGCGATGGCTTCGGGAACATTCAACTTGAGTCCGCGTGCTCTTCGTTCACGGGAGAGGTTAGCGGCCACGGTAATCAGGAGTTTTTCCTTTTCCTGCTCAGTCCAGTGCAAGGCAATCCGACCTTTCGCTTATAATGTCTGATATGTTCATGGATCATGTTATATGTTAAATATACTCACACAGGGTGAATCCTTTGTCAATAAGCTTCAAGGCATTTTAGCAGTATGCATGAAACGAGTAGGCATGAAATAAAATTATGTAAGCTATATTGACATGAAGAGTGTGACCCTCCATAATTTGGATCAACGAACATTTCGGACGCAAATGACCTTAATGTTCGTCAATAGACTAAAAAAAGGGAGTGTAGGCTATTGAAGAAGAGGTCGGTCAAGTTATGGAGTATTTTGCTCGGTGCGGTCATTGTGATGACAGGATGTGTGGAGGGCGCTGCGCCGCCTGAAGCCTCGGGTTCAGGTGGTACAGGAGAGCCGGCTGCATCCGGTGATACGATTAAAGTTGGCATTCTTCACTCTCTCAGCGGAACGATGGCGATCAGTGAGGTATCTGTTAAAGATGCGGAGATGCTTGCCATTGAAGAGATTAACGCCGCGGGCGGAGTTTTGGGTAAACAGATCGAGCCTGTAATTGAGGATGGCGCTTCGGATTGGCCTACTTTTGCGGAGAAGGCTGGAAAGTTACTGCAACAGGATAAGGTCGCTGCTGTATTTGGTGGATGGACCTCTGCAAGTCGGAAGGCTATGCTCCCGGTGTTTGAACAGAATAAAGGTTTATTGTTTTACCCGGTGCAATATGAGGGATTGGAATCGTCGCCAAATATTTTTTATACAGGAGCAACAACAAATCAGCAGATCGTTCCATCCGTAACCTGGTTACTGGAGAACAGGGGCAAGACGTTTTATCTGCTCGGTTCAGATTATGTATTCCCGAAAACGGCCAATCAGGTCATTAAGGCACAACTCGTAGCAGAGGGCGGCGAAGTGGTGGGTGAAGAATACACACCGCTGGGCCATACCGATTACAGTACCATCATAAGCAAAATCAAAGCTGCGAAGCCGGATATTGTATACAATACGCTGAACGGTGATAGTAATGTGGCCTTCTTCAAACAATTGAAGGATGCCGGAATCTCCTCGGATCAGATGACGACCCTCTCGGTAAGTGTGGCGGAGGAAGAAATCCGTGGTATTGGCGCAGACGTATTGAAGGGACATCTGGCTTCGTGGAATTATTATCAGACAACAGATACGCCTGAGAATACAACATTTGTTGCCAAATATAAAGAAAAATACGGCGCTGATCGAGTGACAGCTGATCCGATTGAAGCGGGATATGTGGCGGTTTATCTCTGGAAGGCGGCGGTGGAAAAAGCAGGATCAACCGACGTGGAGAAGGTGAAGGCAGCTGCCAAGGGTCTGGAGTTTGATGCTCCGGAAGGTAAGGTAACCGTGGATGGAGAGAATCAGCATATCTACAAAACCGTACGGATCGGTGAGGTGCAGGAAGATGGGCAGTTCAAGGAATTGTGGAATTCTGGTGAGCCTGTCAAGCCGGACCCTTATCTGAAAACGTATGAATGGGGAGCTTCCCTCAGCGCTAAATAACATAGAAACCTCGCAATAAAACAGGTAACTCGATTCAATGCAGCCGAAACATAAACGAGGGTGTGTCAACACATCCTCTCACCGTATCGCGGTAAAGCGTTACTGTGATGTGAGAAGTGTTGCTGCCGCTAATTTAAGTTGTTAAATGTCGAGAGTCACGGTATGGAGGAGGGGATAGCGATGGATATGTTTATCCTGCAGATGTTCAACGGTCTGAGTATCAGTTCAATTCTGTTGTTGATTGCATTGGGGCTTGCAGTAACGTTTGGGCTGATGAATGTCATCAATATGGCTCACGGTGAACTGATCATGATTGGTGCATATGCAACGTATGTAACACAAAATCTGTTCATGTCCTATGCTCCAGCGGCGTGGTTTGGTGCCTACTTTGTTGTGGCTCTACCGATTGCGTTCATTGTAGCTGCTCTGATTGGCTGGTTGCTTGAAGTGGTGCTGATCCGGCATCTATATGGCAGGCCGCTGGACAGTCTGCTTGCGACATGGGGTGTAGGCATGATGCTGCAACAACTGGCCCGTACGATATTCGGAGCGCCAAATGTGGGAGTATCCAGTCCGGCTTGGCTCAATGGGGGATGGGCGATCTCGGATGGTATTGTATTTCCGTATAAACGAATTTTTATTATCGCACTGGTTGCGGTTGTGCTGTTGTGCATGTATCTCTATATCTATCGAACGTCTTCCGGAAGACGAATGAGGGCTGTTATGCAAAATCGGAGCATGGCGGGGTGTCTTGGGATTTCGACCCGGCGAGTGGATGGCATGACCTTTGCGATTGGTTCGGGCATTGCCGGAATTGCTGGCTGTGCATTAACGCTCATTGGTCCGATTGGTCCTTCACTTGGTACGTATTATATTGTGGATGCCTTCATGGTCGTTGTCCTGGGTGGTGTGGGAAAATTGGTCGGAACCGTGTGTGGTGCATTGGGGATTGGTATGTTCAACACGCTATTCGAAACCTATACATCGGCTTCCATTGGCAAGGTGCTCGTGTTTGTATGTATCGTTGCTTTTCTGCAATGGAAACCACGCGGTTTGGTCGCGATGCGTACACGAAGTCTCGATTAACGTGAAAAAGGGGGTTAGTTCATGTCCGCTTTACTCAAGACTGGCAGTCTGAAAATGAGGATTATCTGGGCGGTTGTACTCATCATGATGTGTCTTGCTCCACTGATCTCCACGGAGTTTCGTCTAAGTCTGTTAGCCAAGTTTTTGGCGCTGGCAATCCTGGCCATTGGTCTCGATCTGATCTGGGGTTATGGGGGTGTGTTGAGTCTTGGGCATGGTGTGTTCTTTGGGCTAGGTGGATACGCGATGGCGATGTATCTGAAGCTTCAGGCCAGTGGAGCAACGCTTCCTGACTTCATGGGATGGAGTGGTCTCAGTGGTCTGCCATGGTTCTGGGAACCATTTCGCTCTTTCCCGGTGGCGCTGTTATTGGGGATAGCCCTTCCGGCATTGCTTGCCTTTGCCCTGGGGTGGTTTACGTTCCGTAACCGAATCACCGGTGTTTATTTTACCATCCTGACTCAAGCCTTGGTTCTTATTACGGTAACACTCTTTGTTGGTAAACAGGAATGGACGGGTGGAACAAATGGCATTACCGGATATAATTCGATCTTTGGTTTTACACTTCATTCCGCTGGAACGACGATTGCTCTCTACTATATAACGCTTGCTGTTCTGGTGATCGCTTATATGCTCTGTCGTCGAATGGTGAACAGTCGGTTCGGTCAAGTGCTCGAAGCTGCGCGGGATGGAGAGAATCGAGTGCGATTCCTTGGATATGATCCGGCAGGATATAAAACGCTGGCTTTTGCTTTTTCCGGTGCGCTTGCAGGCATCGCGGGCATGTTGTTTGTTCTGCAGGTGGGTATTATCTCGCCATCAATGATGGGGATTGTACCCTCCATTGAGATGGTCCTGTGGGTTGCATTGGGTGGTCGTGGTACGCTTATTGGAGCGATCATCGGAGCGGTGGTGCTGAATGCAGCCAAAACAGGCATAAGTGAGGCTTATCCCGAAGGGTGGCTGTTTGTCATTGGTGGGCTCTTTGTAACGGTAGTTTTGTTCATGCCAAACGGTATTGTAGGTGTATATCGTCATGTCGTTCGCTTGCTGAAGCGGAGAGGAGAGAGTGCGCATGTCCAAGTCACTCGGGAAAAACCTAAAGTCTACTGAGGAATCAGCGGTGTTGGTAGCCGAGGATATTACGGTGGCCTTTGGTGGGTTCGTTGCTGTCAAAGGCATGAATCTGAAGCTGCATGAACATGACCTGCATTTTCTGATCGGACCCAATGGTGCTGGGAAAACAACGATGCTGGATGTGATATGCGGCAAAACAAAACCCATGTCCGGCTCGGTGAAGATGGCGGATGGCACGGAATTAACACGACTGAAGGAGCACCAGATTGTTCGCAAAGGTGTGGGACGCAAATTCCAGGCACCATCCATCTTTGCGGGTCTGACGGTGCAGGAGAATCTGACACTGGCGGCGGAGACTCGCCGTTCTCCTTTGCAAGCCATCGGTATTCGGAGATATGGGAAAATGAGTGCTGCCATGGAGGTTGTTACCCACCAGATTGGTCTGCAAGACCGCGTTGATGCTCGTGCAGGAGCGTTGTCACATGGGGAGAAGCAGTGGCTGGAGATTGGCATGCTGCTTCTGCAGGAGCCGCGAGTGTTGTTGCTGGACGAACCAGCCGCAGGCATGACGGATGAAGAAACACACAAGACCGGGCGACTTCTGCAAGAGATTGCGCGTGAACGCTCGGTTGTGGTGGTGGAGCATGATATGGAGTTTGTGCGAGAGTTCGCAGCTAAGGTAACGGTGATGCATGAAGGGAAACTGCTGAAGGAAGGTACGATGACGGAGGTACAGGCAGACCCGAAAGTGGCAGAAGTGTATCTGGGCAAAAGGAGGGATGACCATGCTGTCGCTGCAACGAATTGAATCCGGCTACGGGGAAAGCAATGTGCTTCGTGGTGTGAACCTGGATGTACAGCCTGGACAGGTGGTGTGTCTGATGGGCCGTAACGGTGTAGGGAAAACAACGTTGATGAAAACATTAATGGGGCTGCTCAAAACACGCAAGGGCAGTATTCAGTGGCAAAATCAGGAGTTATCCACCTTGGACACAGCCAAGAGGGCAAGGGCAGGGATTGGTTATGTACCGCAGGGGCGGGAAATTTTCCCGCAGCTTACGGTGAAAGAAAATTTATTGCTCGGTCTGGAGACAAGTGCGCCGGGAGTAAAAACGTTCCCAGAGGATGTACTGGCGATGTTTCCAGTGCTTGCTACGATGTATGGACGGCAGGGGGGGGATCTGAGTGGTGGACAGCAGCAACAGTTGGCATTTGCCCGGGCATTGGCTTCGCGTCCGGGGTTGTTGCTCCTTGATGAGCCGACAGAAGGCATTCAGCCTTCTATCGTGGAGGACATTCGGCAGGTTATTTTGCAGCTCAAGGCAAAGGGGAACCTCTCGGTTCTGCTGGTAGAGCAGAGTATTGATTTTGTACGAAGTGCCGCAGATTACATCTATATCATGGACAAAGGAACCATAACCCTGCATGGGACACCGCAAGAACTGGATATGTCGCAGTTTGAACATCATCTCTCCGTATAGTTATAGTTAGTCGGCGAGAGGAGAAAGGTTTCAGGAACGCTTGTCCAGGATATTCGAGTATTTCGGATATAACCGCCGGATGCATTCCGGACAGATGTCATGGGTGAATTCGGCGTGGGTATGCTTCTCCAGATAACTCTCAACGGAGTTCCAGTGTTCCTCTTCGTCCTTGATTTGTTTGCAGACGGCGCAAATAGGCAGCAGTCCGCGCAATGTGCGCACTTCAGACAATGCCTTCTTCAATTGGTGTTCTGTCTTTCTCTGTTCGGTAATATCCATGTGTGCAATCAAAGCGAGATCGGTATCCAGAATTGAATTTGCATAAGATAGAGGGGTGAGTTCTACACGAAACCACCTCTTTTCGTTGTATACAGTATACACGCAGATGTCATATGTATGATTTCGATTAAAGGGTATTCCGCGTTCTTTCAAATTCTGTGCGACAAGTGCCATGTTAGCGTTCTTGCCTCGTTTTGCCCAGGCTTCCGTCAGATTCAGGTAATGTCTATGACTACCGTGTATATCCGGGTTTGGTGAGCATTGACCGAGTCCCTGTTGCCAGGCACGGTTACAACTTTGGATAATCCAATTGTCATCAACGATGATGAGCTGGTGACGTATGGACTGGAACGACAGCCTCTCCAGATCGGATGTAACATGTCTCATGGATGAGACCCTCCTTTGGCAGAAATCTTATCTCAGTTCATCTGGAATATCCAAAATATCAGCGACCAGGTGCCTGAATCGGGTTGCTTTGCGTGTGCCGTGAATAAGATTGGATAAACGATAGGGTGGGATGCCATGCTGTTCACAAAAGGTCTTCTGGTCCACTTGAAGTTCGGTTAGCCGTCGTTTGATGGCCCAGCCGAACGGAGTAACTGGTTTCTTCTTGTTCAAAAGGGTTCACCCCTGGTTAGAATGTAGTATTCAGCCGCCCTTTCTTCATGTAGAATATATAGAAATGCGAGCTGTATGTTTCATTATATACGCAAATTCGTCATCTAACAATTAAAAAAGACGGAAAAAAGTGTATTTTGTGATGATAAATGGCGTAAATACGTAAATAAAACAAATAAAATGACAAAAAACACGTCGGCAAGGAGGTTGCCGCGTGTTTTTAGTTTGTCTGAATGAAGGGGAGTAGATATGAGGAGGAAGAGGATTAGGCCCTGTAGGCATGAAGTCCAGCTCCGAGCATATGGAAACTGGGGAAAAACGATTTCATGGACATCGAGGTTGGCTGTGCCAGTCCATCCGCAGCCGAGGCGCTGACGGTCTTCCATTCATTCTCCAGATCTGTGGCCAGGCGGACCATCAGATCCTTGGTTGTATCGTTGTTCAGGGGAATGACTTTGGAGGCTTCGGTTATGCAGGCATTCATGGCTGAATGCAGGTAACCAAGGACCGCCTCCTCGACCGGGATGTCGAGGTGGTGGTTAATCCAGGCGTGAACAGTGGAGAGGCAGCCAACCGAATCGTATTTGGCAAAGATCTGTTCGAGCTGGCTGAATTCAATCCAGGGGTGCAGAGCGCGTGCAAGTCTGATCAATCGTTTACCCATGGCGGCAGCTTGTTCTCTGAGATCTCCAGGGGTTCGCTGAACATGGACGAGCTTGTCGATCAGAGCTATCCGCCATGTATCCTTGTGATCTGCTGCGGTATAGATGCCTTTGATGGCCATACCTTCAAGACGGACGATGCTGGGATGCAACTGACAACGCATGAATGATTCGAGATCTTCAGCATTACGAATGGTACCCTCCCTGATATGGATATCCATGCCGAAGGAATGGGTGAACCCTCCAACCTGAATAGAGGAATCAAGCAGTTTGACATAATCGAGCAGCTTATTCCCACGGTTCACAATCATTCGCCTCCTGTGTTCGTTAAATGTCACTTAAAGTGACATTTATATTCCTTTTGTTTGCTTTATGTTTAAAAATCCGAATTATATGGTAGTTATCATCCCATAAATGTCCGCTTTTTGTCAATAGTATCCGTGAAATTTAATGGATTAAATTTGTAATTCAATATTTTTGTTATTTTATATAACTCACCGTGTTATTTATATGGCGAAGTGCAGGGAGGACCATATATAAGGAAGGACTATATATAAATGAATCAATAAGATCGACTCATACCGAAAAAGAGGGGATCAAATCTAATAATATGCAGTTCATGGGTAAAGATGACGAGATTATGCGATTTTTGATGAAAATGCCTAGCTGAAAAAGAAGTATTAAAAAATACTTTACTTTTAGTTCTGAACCCGGTATAATCAATTCTGTTGCCGATTATTTACGACATGCGGTCGTGGTGGAATGGCAGACACGCTATCTTGAGGGGGTAGTGGGCGTATGCCCGTGGAGGTTCGAGTCCTCTCGACCGCATCATATGAACGATTAAAAAGAAGCTTTCCGTTATTGGAAAGCTTCTTTTTTGTCTTTTTCGAACAGTATAACATCAAAGTTGAGAAAAAAAGCCATCCATTACCGGGGCAATACTGCTCTACCTTCCGGCTACGGGTGGCCTGTGTATTATTTTTGCAGCAAGTTCTTGATATCTTCTTCAATCTTGTCCGGTGTTGTTTTGGGAGCATAACGTTTAATGACCTGTCCGTTCTGATCCACAAGGAATTTGGTGAAATTCCATTTGATTGCTTTGGAGCCGAGCAGGCCAGGAGCTTCTGTACTAAGGTGTTGGAAAAGAGGGTGAGCGCTTGATCCGTTCACATCAATTTTCTCAAACATGGGGAAGCTCACGCCATAATTCATCTGACAGAACTCGGCAATATCGTCGGAAGATCCTTTTTCCTGTGCAAACTGGTTACTTGGGAAACCAAGAACTTCAAATGGAGCATCTTGAAACTTGTCTTGCAGTTCTTGAAGACCTTTGAATTGAGGGGTAAGGCCGCATGAGCTTGCCGTATTCACGATCAGGAGCACTTTGTCACGGTAGTCGGACATTTCAACTTCTTGACCGCGAAGGGTATTCACTTTGTAATCGTAGACTGTCATCTAAATCGCCTCCATTTATTTACTCTTATATCTTCTATTATATTGGTTACAATTAAATATTGCAAAACTAATATGGTGTTAAAAGAATCAAAACAGGCAAGTTGTGCGGAATACGTGAATGAATTGCGAAGGGATTTTCGTCAGAGTGAGAATTAGATAGCCTTGAAGAGATGGATAGAGTATAACCTTATTGTAAGCGTTATTATGGATGAGTATTGGCAAAAATCTGCCGATTCGGTGATCTGTGAGGACTTTACACCGTCATGGCACGGGTGTATGATTCATAACGTAATTTCAATTTAAACTAAATTGTATATGAAAAACGAAACAAACGATAATATCGCTCGATCTTATCTTAAGATATACGAACGATGTTTTAATCGCTGAGTTTCCATTCATTCATGAGTGGAAAACGGGGGAACCAACGGAATGCGCTGTCCAGGACAGTAGGCATTCATGGGGTGAATTTTCCGGTGACAGCCGGAAATAGGGCGACTCTCGCGCCCGAATCCGTCAGCTAACCTCGTAAGCGTTAAAGGGAGAGGCAACAAGCCGTACGCTGGTTCATGGCGTTTTCGCCATGGATTCTTTAAGAAGCGTTCGGGAGGCCTTGGTCCCCCACGCTTCTTTTTTGTTGTCTTTTCACGCCAAGGGAGGAACGAATGATGGATACTGAGATGATCTTAGTGACTGCTCCAAATGAAGCAGGACGCAAATTTATCAAATTACTGATGTACAAAAAAATGCCGTTTGCCGTTCTAACCAACAGTGCAGGGGAAGAGCGCAGACTCCGTAGAATCGGAGTAGAACATGTCATTCGCATGAACACGGCTGCAGCTCAAAAATGGTTTTTGCCGCAGGGCAGCGTAGGCAACGTGTTTATTTTCGAAAACAGCCTGAATCTGACCTGTCGTTATTTACAGATCTGCCGTTCATGGACATCGAAATCCCTGTGCGTCATTACGGAGCAAAGCCATCCAAAGGGCATCTATCGGGGCATGGGCGCAGACCGGATTGTATATTCGCTCAATGGGGAAGTTGGCTTTCTCCTCAATGGTTAATGCCATAGCTTGTGATTGCTCAGGTGTAAGGTGCCTGTTATAATTGAATGTATCGATAAACGGAAGTTTGAGGAGACTCATGCATGATGGTGAGTCTTCTTTTTTATGGTTACAAGGAGGAATTGGCGTGCCGGATGTAGGTGGATTAAAATGGTTGTTTTTTGATGTTGGAGATACGCTGGTGGATGAATGGGAGCCGGTTGATGATATTATCGGACAGTTCGTCCGTGAAGCTTGTGCTTTAGGGTATCCAGTGAAAATTGATGCGGTACGCGAACTGTTTGCCAACTGTTACCGAAAATATGAGCAATGGCCGATGAGAGTGGCGATTCGCACATTCGTTGAAGACGAGGGACACCAGAAACAGATTCAGGACAAGCTGAAGTTTCAAAAAGATCTTGAACGTCCTTTTCCTTCAGCGGATTCCGTTCTTCAGCAGTTGTCACGGCATTATCGCATTGGCATTATTGCCAATCAGAGTCCAGGAACGGAAGAGAGACTGGAGAGCTACGGCTTGCGGAAGTATGTTGATGTTCTGGCATGTTCGGCTGAAGAAGGAGTGTCCAAGCCAGACCCTGAGTTATACGCTGTGGCCTTGAAACAGGCCGGTTGTGAACCGGAGGAAGCTGTCATGATCGGCGATCGGATCGATAACGACATTATACCTGCTCAGAATCTGGGCATGCGGACGATTCGAATTATGCAGGGTTACGGAAGATTCCAGCCAGAATTATCGGATGACCAACGTGCGGATTGGACTGTTGATTCATTGGATCAACTCTTGCCGTTACTGATGCCAAATCAGGATTAGATTCAGATGGTTGTTTATTGGAGTTTGAGTTTTACTATAAAAGGAAACACCTTGCTATATTGCAACAATAAAGGCTGATCAACTTGGGTATAAAATACCGGAGTTGATCAGCCTTTTTAGTAACGAGTCGATTTGAACGAGATTAGAACAAACGGATCGTCTGAATGATCAGATATACATTCAGTACAACGATAATCGCGGCAATGACCCATGAGATGATTTTGAGCCACAATTTGTTGGCGAATGCACCCATGCTTTTTTTATCACTTGTGAACATCACCAGGGGAATTACAGCAAAGGGCAATTGAAGCGACAGCACGACCTGGCTCAGAATGAGCAGTTCTTCTGTGCCATGTTCTCCTGCAATGGCTGTCACAATTACCGCCGGGATGATGGCGATCAGACGTGTGACCAGTCTGCGCAGCCAAGCCGGAATTCGAATGTTCAGAAAACCTTCCATAACGATCTGCCCAGCGAGTGTACCTGTAAGGGTAGAGTTCTGACCTGATGCTAACAGCGCCACACCGAACAGGATACTTGCAACCGTAGTACCTAATAGAGGTGTCAGCAGATGATAGGCATCTGCGATCTCGGCAACCTGCGTCATACCAGCACTGTGGAATACAGCAGCAGATACAATCAGGATAGCCGCATTGATGAACAGGGCCAGTGTCAACGCGATCGTAGAATCCATGGTCGAGTACCGAATGGCTTCTTTTTTGCCCTGTGGTGTCTGTTCGATCTGACGGGTCTGCACAATGGAAGAATGCAGGTACAGATTATGCGGCATCACGGTTGCTCCGATAATACCAATGGCGATATAGAGCATAGCCGGATTTTGCAGAATCTCAACATTTGGTACAAAACCATGGAGAACACCGCCCATATCCGGTTTCGCCAGAAACAGGTCAATGCCGAAGCAGAGGGCTATGGTTGCCATCAGCACAATGACGAGAGTTTCCAGAGCGCGGAAACCTTTGTTTTGCAGTACAAGAATCAGGAGTACATCGACTGCGGTGATAATAACGCCGTATAACATGGGGATGTTAAATAACAGCTTTAACGCGATGGCAGAACCAATGACTTCAGCCAGATCGGTGGCTGCAATGGCAAGCTCACACAGTATCCATAACATCATGACAACAGGCATGCTGAATCGTTCACGACAGGCTTGAGCCAGATCCCGTCCAGTGACGATGCCGAGCTTGCCAGCCAGCGACTGAAGGACAACGGCCATCAGGTTCGATAACAGGATAACGGATAACAAGGTATACCCGAACTGCGAGCCGCCTGCGATATCTGTTGCCCAGTTCCCGGGGTCCATGTAACCTACGGCAACGAGGTATCCTGGGCCTACAAAGGCGAGGAATTTCTTCCACCATGCAGCATTCTGCGGAACTTTCATGGAACTATGTGCTTCTCCAAGGGAAGGGGCCATGCCCGCAGTAGATAATGATTCTCTTGAAGGAGCGTTGAACGGATTTTTTTTACTCATACGATAATCACCTGACTTTGAATTATTGATTTGGAGATATTGATGCGGGACAACCCGCTCTTGATATATCTAAGTTTTTATGTTTATTGTTACATTGTACTCCTTCAATTATTTTTGTCTAGTGCAACTTTTATGTATCAGCACAAAATTTCGGTTGTAGCTTGAAGATGCCCCTTCGTATATTACCCAACCTTAGGGAAAATACAGCCATGGCATTGAAATGCATGAAAATAATAAAGTTGTAAAAGCTGATAAAGATACAAAATTGCGTTTCAAAATGAGCCAGAAGTTTAAATTGAAAGGAAGGCAGTAAAAACTATATGGATAAGGGAGAGATTCTTAATGGAAGCTTTATATACAGCAGTAGCGACAGTTAAAGGTGGACGTACAGGTTCGGTGACTTCTTCGGATGGCGTGCTTAAGCATGATCTGAAAATGCCAAAAGAGCTTGGTGGCTCCGGTGGTGAAGGTACTAACCCTGAGCAGCTTTTTGCCGCTGGATATGGAGCATGTTATGAAAGTGCCCTTGCCAATGTAGCACGCAAAGCAGGTGTGAAATTGGAGGATGTGGTCGTTACAAGTAACGTATCCATTGGTAAAGACCCTGCGGATGACGGTTTCCAGCTGTCTGTTCGTCTGGACGTTAGCATGCCTGGTGTAGATCACAGTCAAGCAGAGGAACTGGCCCGCAAGGCGCATGATTTCTGTCCATATTCCAAAGCAACACGCGGCAACATTGATGTTGTATTAAACGTAGTTTAAGATTTGACTCCTGGTAAGTAAAGGGAACATATAGAGCAGGGTATTCCAGATACCTGATGTTCGACTACAAAGCCCTGCTGGCAATCGGCAGGGTTTTGTGTTGATCTTCATATAAGGATATGATGCAGGAGATTAGATGCCAGATCGCGTACTATTTTACATAATTGCACTCTCACTTCATGCTACACATTCCATAAAGGGGGAACGAAGATGAGTATTGAAGAGATGATCGAGCGGCGATTTGTGTGTACAAAATGCAGAGGCACGGATTGTAACATTAAGGAAGTTTCCATGTCAGGAGCAGGCCTGAGCAAGATGTTTGATATACAGCATAACCACTACCTGTTCGTGGCTTGTGCTTCCTGCGGGTATGTTGAAGTATTTGATCCGGATGTCTTGAAAGGGAAAAAACAGGGACAGGTAGGGACTATTCTGGATATTCTGTTTGGCGGGTAGACATGCGCGAGTTGACATTGATCTGAATTTTCTTTAATATAACTTAGTACTGAGTAGTGTCATTGCATGAACCAAATTTGAATTAAACAGGTGATATCCATGTCTTATAGACCGCGTATTGCAGATTTAGAATTAGCTTATGGTAACAAGGAAGACGGATTGTATGAATTCAAAATGAATTTGGTAGACGGTACAAAATGCCGTGTATTCTACACCCGTTCCCCGGAATGGAAGATGACCAATATCAGCCGTCTGCAGAAAACGCCTTGTCCAGTATGTCGCAAAGATTTCATTTGCAAATGTATGGACCAGTGGGCAAGTGACCTGCATCAACAGATGATCGATGACCAATGGATGGAAAAGGCAGTTACGGAGTAATTGTCGGACAGATACGAGCGTGGGCACAATGCCTGCGCTCTTTTTCTTTATATTTCCCATTATGCGTGTTCAAAAAGAGCGGTGTTCAGTCTTTTTGAACTACCTCTAGAAATAAATTTAGAATTAGTGAACAAGATGGCCCAGATTGGGTAAGTTACTCTAACCGCAACAATAGGAGGCAGCCAATATGACAGCAAATCAAACAGATGTGCATCAGGGACATCCGATCGTACTGGTGGATGGTGTCTGTCACTTCTGCCAGGGCTTAACCAAATGGATTATCAAGAATGACCCGGAAGGAAAATATCATTTTGCATCGCTTCAATCGGATGTAGCCAAGGAACTGCTGGCGAAGGGCAATTTGTCGACAGACAGTATGGATACCTTTGTGCTGATTGAAAATGGAAAATACTATACACGTTCAACCGCCGCACTGCGATTGGCTAAGGGTCTGAAGTTTCCTTATCCGTTGTTATATGTGTTCATTATTGTGCCGAAATTTATTCGTAATGCAGTCTATAACTGGGTTGCTCGCAACCGTTATCGCTGGTTTGGCAAGGATGAAGCGTGCATGTTGCCTACCCCAGAGATCAAAGATCGATTTTTATGATTAATAACGGAAATAATTGGGTAATGACTACAGATCATATCTATTTTGGGAGGACAACAACTTGAAGAAGTGGACTACATTATTTATCGGGGCATTATTAGCAGTGAGCTTAGCAGCATGCGGTAACGATACAGATAATACGGCAACGCCGCCAGCGACTAACAACGAAACATCTAACGAGGGTAATACACCTGCAGAGCAGGAAACAAAGATCCCTACCTTGGACGAATTGATTACCAAAACCAATGCAGCAACCAAAGAAATGAAAAGCTTCACAACTGAAGCAAACATTGATCAGAATCTGAAACTGGATGCTGGTGAACAGTCCCAGGATCAACAGGTTAAAACATCGCTCAAGATGGATATTATCAAAGATCCAATGATGATCTATCAAGAGATGAAAATGGAAATGTCGGGACAGGAAGCTCAGAACGTGAAGCAGTATATCACATCGGATAAAATCTACTCTCAAGTTGGGGATCAATGGGTTGCGATTCCTGAAGCTCAAACCAAGGAACTGGTTGAGCAGATGAAAGCAAGCATGAATCCGGAAGGTGAATTGGAGCAATTCAAAAAGATCGAAGAAGATACTGAAGTGACCGAAGAAGGCGACAATTATGTGATTAACGCTGACGTATCCGGTGATAACGTGAAGGAACTGGCCAAAGCCGTGATGGAGCAAAACGGATCGGATGCCCAGATGCAAGCCATGCTTGATCAGATGAATATCACCAGCATGAAGATGAAATACATGATCAACAAAGAAACCTATTTGCCTGCAAGTACGGACGTAACCATGGTCATGGAGATGGAACAGAATGGACAGAAAATGACGATGGATATGAAGATGACCAGTACGTTCTCCAACCAGGATCAAGTGGAAGAGATCAAGATTCCACAAGAAGCATTGGATAGCGCTAAATAAAACAGGCACCTCTGAACTAGATCTGTGTGAGCCGAGAGGTTTACCGGATTAGAATCAGGGGTGTTTTTCTGTTTAACGGAGATTATGGTCAGGATTCAAGGTGTTATAGTATAGTCATATTGAAGTAGAGAGGGGAGATAAAAGATGATTGAATATGCACACATCCACCATGTTAGTCTGGCTGTACGTGATCTGGAAATCGCGAAGAAATTCTATTCGGGGTTACTGGGCATGCAGGAGATTGAACGTCCGCCTTTCCGCTCCACAGGTACATGGTATGCCATCGGTAGCCAGCAGCTTCATCTGTTACAGCACCCGGAGGGTCACACGTTACGCGAAGCTGGTATTGATACTACAGACGGTCACTTTGCGATCTGGGTCACCAGTTATTCAGGGACTATAGCCTGGCTGGAGCAGCAGGGAATTGAGTATGAAGCGAGACCTGACAGTGTGGCTGGATTCGCACAGATTTTTATACTTGATCCGGACCGTAACATTATTGAGTTCGATTCACCCTACAACTCTTAAGGAAAAAGGGTTAGAATAAATCCCTTGCTCCCCCAGAAATTGTATGCTATATTATCCATACATTCATAGCACGTGACGGAAGCACCGTCCATATACTGCATATTCATGCGGTTATTGGACGGTGCTTTTTTTGTGCTTTTTGACAGGGAGGGAAGGAAAAATTGATTGTACTGAAGGTTGTTCTGGTTTCAAAGGATAGAGATTACATTAGCGCCTGGCTTGATTACGTACAGGGAAAATCGGCTGGTCTTCATGTGCGTTTCACGGCATTCTCCCAAGAAGATTCGTTCAGGGATCACATGAATGAGCAAGAGGGTCGGGAATTGCCGGATCTGGTTATTGCGGAACCGGAGTTTTTGAATAACTGGCTGAATAACGGGGGAGAAGCATCGGGTGTACCTTGGTTGATGCTTAGTGAAGGGATGGACGAAGTGGATGAGGCCAAGCGGCTGATGAAATATCAGCCCTTGCCTGCTTTGCTGGATGCTGTGATGCATGCTTGCCGGCAGCCACGCCGTAAGAAGGTTCACCATCCGGGGCAAGAGACTCTCTCCATCGGTGTAGTATCCGCTTCAGGTGGAAGTGGCAAAACGGCAGTGGCCCTGCATATGGCGAAGCAATTGGGACTTGCAGGTTATGCTGTTCTCTATCTGAATCTGGAGACGCTGGACAGCACGTTCCCGTTTCTGGAAAAGGGACTAATTAGAAGTGGGCAGCGTCACCCAGATGCGGAGACGGGATTGTCCCGCCTGTTATACGATCTGAAGGTGGGCAGGAAGGAATCCGGTAAGCAGTTACAGATACAATCGAAGGGCGTAGATGGATATGTGGTCCGACATGAAGCGCTGAAATCCGATGTGTTCTGGCCATTATCGAATCGGAAAGAACTGTTGCAAATGACTCGTGAGGATACGTCGAATCTGCTTCGTTATTTAACGGATTGCGGACAATATGACGTGTTGATTCTGGATGGGGATTCCGGTTGGGATGGGCGCAGTGAAGGGGTTCTGGATGCAGCAGATGCATTTGTCTGGTTGGTCGAGGATGATATATCTGCCATGCATCGATGGGGACAATGGTTACAGCATGCTGAGCGTACGAAACCAGATTTATACGAGGGTATGCTGGAGCGTTCACGCTTTGTGGTTAACAAATATCGGGACAATGTCGTTAATGCACTCCCACGCCCTGATCTGCATCTGGATGCAGTGTTGCCCTATATCCCTTCTTGGAAGCAACTCAGTCAGGAGGAAGTCATGCTTAGTTCTCCGATCTTCCAACGTGAAGTGAAGAGATTATGTGCCATGCTGGTACAAGATGGCGAAGAAGAATTGAAGCAGACAGGACGAATTCAGAAGCAGGATCGGTGGGCACTATGACGGATTCATCCAATCGAATACTGGATCGTGAAGAACAGTTTCAGATGATGCGCAGGGAAGTCAGGGCTGGCCTCGATTTAACCTCTTCCGCAGGAGATGATGAACTGTGGCAGGGGATAGAACGCAAAGTTCTCACTGACCCGAAGCTGGATGATCTGACCTCAGGAGAGCGTCATACGCTGGTACAGCGATTGTTTGATTCCTTTCGTGGATTAGATATTTTGCAGCCACTTGTGGATCATCCGGATATTACGGAAATTATGATCAATAGTCACAAGGAGATTTTTGTGGAGCAGGAAGGTGAAGTCAGCCAGATCACCCTCGAATTTGAGTCTAGGGAACGGCTCGAGGATATTATCCAGATGATCGTGTCCGGGGTAAACCGGATTGTGAATGAGTCTTCTCCAATCGTAGATGCCCGTTTAAAGGATGGTTCGCGGGTCAATATCGTGTTGCCTCCTATTGCCTTGAAAGGCCCCACGATGACGATTCGTAAATTCCCCAGTGAACCGATGAAGATGTCTGATCTGATTGAAAAGGGAGCCCTGCATGAAGAAGCGGCAGAATTATTGCAGCAATTGGTACGGAGCAAATACAACATCTTCATTGGAGGCGGGACCGGGTCGGGAAAAACGACCTTTCTAAACGCCTTATCGCAGTTTATCCCTGCCGATGAGCGAATTATAACGATTGAGGATTCGGCTGAACTACAGATTGTTACGGTACCGAATCTGGTATCACTGGAGACGCGGAATGCCAATACCGAAGGCAAGGGGCAGATATCTATTCGGGATCTGATCAAGTCTTCCTTACGGATGCGTCCAAACCGGATTGTGATTGGGGAAGTCAGGGGCGCAGAAGCGCTGGATATGTTACAGGCCATGAACACTGGCCACGATGGATCATTGTCTACAGGGCATGCGAATACCATCTCGGACATGATCAGCAGACTCGAAACGATGGTGCTCAGCGGTGCAGATATTCCTATTGCGGTTGTAAGGCAGCAGATTAGTTCAGCAATCGATATTTTTGTACATCTGTCCCGGCTACGAGACCGCTCACGGCGGGTGACAGAGATTAGTGAAGTAATTGGCATGCAGGACGGTGAGGTTATGCTGAATCCACTGTTTCGTTTCCATGAACAAGAAGAGCGTGAAGGCAAAATTATTGGTGGGTTAGTACAGGTTGGAAAGTTGAATCAGGTGGATAAAATTCAGATGGCTGGGCTCGGGGAATGGCTGGATGGATACATAGAACAATATAGTGTTGAAAAAGATTTGTCAGATAACAACGTGAATTAAAGCCATTGGAAGGTGATTACTGTTGGGTGAAGCCAGACAGATGTTGACGGATTACACCGTATATACGCTTTCCCGGAGACAACGAATGGTCTGTATGCTGATTAGTGGTCTGCTGTTTTTTGGCATCGGAATTCTGTTCTACCATCACTGGTTGGCTGGAGCGATCCTGGCTGCGGGTTGCATATGGGTACCAAAACATTGGACTAAAGTGCTGTTGGAACGAAAAAGAATGACACTCAGTTTACATTTTAAGCAAGCATTATATGCGTTATCTTCGGCACTGGCCGCAGGAAAATCGGTGGAAAATGGATTCAAGGAATCCGTAGAGGATCTGCGGATGTTGAACCCGGAAGCGGATACCGATCTGATTCGTGAGTTCACGATATTGCGGACACGGATGGAGTATGGACAACCAATCGAAGAGGCACTACAGGATTTTTCGGATCGGGCTCAGATTGAGGATATTACGAACTTTGCAGATGTGTTCATTACGTGCAAACGAACTGGCGGGGATCTGGTTGAGGTTGTGCGTCGTACCTCTGCGGTGATTGGTGAGAAGCTGGACATTCAGCAGGATATTATGGTCGCGGTATCGCAGAAAAAATTCGAATCAAAGGTGATGTTTGCCGCTCCATTTATTTTTCTGATATTCCTCAATCTGACCGCCAAGGACTTTATGGAGCCGTTATATAGCGGGATGGGGTACCTCATCTCTAGTGGTGCATTGGCAGTACTCGCCTGCTGTTATCTGTGGATTAATCGCATTATGGATATCAAAGTATAAGGAGCTGAAAAGATGCTGCTTCCCGTTATAGTCGCAGGGATGCTCGGAGCGGGATGGCTGGTGCTGGATCGAACTCGGGGACAGACCTACCGGCATCTGCGCAAGCTGGATATGGAAGGATTACGACTGAAAAAATTGCATGGCCCCTTCCTGTTTATATTGGACAAGTTTGAGATTGGACGCAGATTGCCAGTGCTCATGTTTCGAATGCAACATGCCATTCAGAAAATGTATGGCATACAGCACAGTGGAGAGAAAACGATGCTGTATTGCGCTGAAATGTTGACCTACACGTGGCTCATGCTGCTGGTGGGCTGCCTGTTATCACTCGTTGGAGATATGGGCATCGGAGGTATGGTAGGTGGGCTTGCGCTCGGTGCAGCATTGCCTTTTGCGCTCTACAAAGACCTCAATACGAAAGTGCAGCGAAGAGACCAGGATATTCTTATGGAACTGCCTGAGCTGCTGAACCGAATTGTACTGCTGGTTGGCGCAGGGGAGACCGTGCAACGTGCTATCGTTCACTGTGTCACAAGCCAGGGGGAACGGGATCATCCGCTGTACAACGAACTCAGAAAGACAGTGGGGGATTGGAATAACGGTTATTCGTTTCAACAATCATTTGAACAGTTCAGCCGCCGCTGCGGTGTACAGGAAGTGACGATTTTTACGACAACGGTGCTGCTGAATTTCCGGCGTGGGGGAGGTGACTTTGTATTGGCGCTGCGGGATCTGTCACATGTGTTGTGGGAGAAACGCAAGGCTGTCAGTCGGGCGAAGGGAGAACAGGCTTCTTCCAAACTGGTGTTTCCGATGGTACTGATCTTTTTTACGATTGTGGTCATGATCGGGGCACCTGCTTTTATGATGATGAATATGTAGGAGGAATTGGGATGATGGAAGTGTTAAAAAACAAGGTAAGCGCATTTTGGAAAGAAGAGGACGGACTCGGCACGTTGGAGCTGATTCTGATTATCGGGGTTATTATCATTATTGCTTTGATTTTTAAAGACCAAATTAAAAAATTGGTAGAAAGACTGTTAACTAATGTGAGTAATAAAAGTAATGAATTCTTCGAATAACAAGTTCAAAAAGGAAGAAGGGAGCTTCACCGTTGAAGCCTCCCTGATCTTCCCTGTCGTGCTGTTTATTCTTGTGTTATTACTCTTCTTCACCATGTACATGTATCAAAAGACATTCTTGAATCAGCATGCTTATGCAGCTTCCGAACGTGCAGCCTATAGCTGGGACAACAGCCACAAGCAGGCGATGACAGGTGAATATGTTGTTGGAGAACATGACAATCTGTACTGGAGACTGACGGACGATCGTATGCTTGGAGCACTGTTTGGCTGGGCGGGAGCGGATAATCAGGTTAGCGTCTCTATACCTGCTGGTGAAGGTGGAAGTCTCTCGGAACAGAAATTAGCACAAGCGGTGCAGCATATGCCCTCAGCTATGAAAGGAACAATTGAGTATCAGAATTCTCTGATTCAGCGGAAAGTAACAACCAAGCTGGAACAAGTAATTTCTTTGCCTCTTCCTTCTTTTTTGTTCGATTCAGGTAACCGTGTCCTCACTCAAGGATCGTCCGCAGTTGTTGAACCGGTTGAATTCATTCGAACGGTAGATTTAATCCGGTATTACGCAGCCAAGTTTAAAGGAAAAGGCGGTGCGGCGACCAGTACAGCGGCAGAAGCTGGACAGGTTGTGCAGCATTTTGGCAAAAGCAAAAAGTGAGAAAAGGAGGAGGGCGGAGCTGTTTAGAAAAAAAGACGGTGAGTCGGGAGCCGTAACCCTTTTTTTAATATTAATATTGGCCGGAGTTTATATGTTTGTCGCTATATTTATTGATTACGCTCGAATAGCGGCATTCAAGGTGCAGACCGAACGAATGACACATGCTGCAATGAGATCCGTCATGTCAGCCTATGATACATCACTCCGGGAGTATGGTTTATTTGGGTATGGCGACAGCAGCGGGGATGCGATTATGGCTAAAGTGCTGAACGATAGCGTGAAGCCTTCATCCGTAAAAGATGGATTCCCCATTATGGATATCCAGTGGGATACAACTACGCTGAGTATGGAGCGCGAACTGGGCAGATACGATATATTTAATCGCCAGATTCAGGAGGATATGAAGTATCGGGCTCCGGTTGATTTTACCCTTGAAGTGATCAATCGGTTCAAACCGATATCAGACGAGATGAAGGAAGCTGCACACACGGTAGACTTGTTGAAAAAATTACAGAAGTTATATGACAAACGTGAAGAATTACTGGATGAAGCCATTGCCAATCAGACGGAATCCGCGGAGAAACTGAAGAATCTTCCAAAGTTGATCATGGACCCGCCTTCACAAGCCATCTATGAAGAAATGTTGGAAGAAACACCAGAGACAGCTGCCGAGGCAGCAGCACGTTATGCAGATTATCTGAACAAGAAACAGGCAGATGAGGGACTGCCGTTCAGAGAGCAACAATACATATTGGAACTGGCTCGTTATCGGACTGGTGTTGGTAATGTGGTGACAGGCATCAGCATGATCATACAACCCGCGTTACAGGCCCATCAAACGAAGCTGGAAGAAGCACAGTCCAAAATCGAAGAAGCGCGCAAGATCAATGAGGAAATGAAACGTGTGATCGCGGAGGGGGAGAACCGTTCGCAGAATGCGAGCTATGACAACGTCGGCAACTCGAATCTACCTGGGACGAGTCCTGCATCTGCTGGATCAGGCAGTGAAGCTAAAAGCACACGTTCCCTCGCCTCGGAGCTTGTGAGGGCAGATAGCCTATTTGATCAGTTGAAGGTACGGGTTGTTTCCCAGAATTCGGACTTCTCTAACGTCAGAAGAGACAACATGGAATTGAATACACAGCTTCGCAGTGTCACGGCCATAAGCGGTGTTCCGATTAAACCGGCGGTCAGACAGGCAAGTCAGGTTACGGAACGATATATGGACACCTATGTACGTAGCGGTCCTGCCAATCTCATCCAACAGAGTAAACAGCAGCTGGAGAGTGGTCGTGGGTCGGATGCCCAGCGCAAAGCGAATGACAAAGAATCCAAAGGGAAATTGAAGGAAGTCAAACGAATCTTGTCGCAGATTCAGAATGGAAGTTCGGGGTCCATGGACGCTTTCAAACAGTTGGAGGAATATTACAACACTAATATTTCTTTTAACGAGGCTAGTCGTGAGGAAGCCAAAAAGGCAGAGATTGCTGGTGATCCCTATGACTCGGGTGGCGATGCCATGAAGGGAATGGACAGTTTGTTTGGTGGGATGTCCGGTCTGCTGGACAGTCTTGGCGACGAATTATTTCAGAATGAATATGCTTTAGCCTATTTTAATTCCATGGATTTTGGTCAGTTATTTACCTGGATTGAAGGTGGTGGAGATGCTGGTGATGTCTTCAAACTGGAGAATCAGGAACTGGAGTATATCGTTTACGGGTTTCACAATCCTTCGGGTAACATCGCTGCGGCATATGCGGAGATATTTGGGATGCGGCTGGCTATTCGGACGGCAGAAGGGTTAATTGAGCACAGCAAGCTGGGGAATCCACTTTTGGTATTATCGGCGGCAATCTTATACGGGATTACAAACGCCATCGCGGATATGGTGAAACTAGCAAAAGAGGGCAGTGTGGAATTGTCCAAGTATATCAAAGTCAAACTGTCGTACAGGGACCATCTCCGATTGTTCCTATTGATGCATAGTAACAATGAACGCAAAATGTCCAGAATGCTGGCGCTAATTCGATTGAATACCGGTGTGAATCCAGATGAGAAACAGACGTATGCTTCGGGTAACATGCGTAGTAGCATCAAGCTGTGGTTTTTACCAGGGGTGGTTAGAAGCATAGGTGCAGTTATGGGTAGTGCGGACCAGGTTGAAGATGGGCGATTTTTCATTGAGCGGAAGGCGGATTATTCCTATTGAATAATTAGGATCGTTTCGGTGGAGGGATTATGGACAAGCAGCAACATTACGAAAAAGATAGCGCACAATTTCAGATTCGTTTAACAAGAATAATCAGATTGCAGCGTTTGAAGTCTCTCAAAAAGCAGATATGTTCTCCGAAAAAGGAACAGGGTAGCATGGTTCTGGAAGCCTCACTAGTGTTACCTGTCTTCTTGTTCTTTATCATGTTTCTCATCTTCATAGTGCAAATGACTCTAATCTCCACAGCGTTACAAAGCACAGCGGGTGAAACGGTGAAGCAGTTATCAACGAAAATATATCCCGTTTCCCTTGCATTCACACCTTCTGATTCTGCCGGAGAAGAAGGTTCTGGAGGGGGTTGGAAGATACCAGAGTTATCTCTGACGGAATGGGCAGAAGGTTATGCATCTTCTCTACCCGAGCCATTAAGTGATTGGGTACGTTCAGCTGCGGCCAGTGGTGAACAGCCACTACAGGAGATCAAGACATCCGTCTTGGAAACCGTACTTGATCCCATGGTAAAACCCCTGCTTCAACCATTCATTGAACCAACTCTACTGGATATGGAACGTGTGCATGTGAATGGTATCTCCATCCCTGATCTTAAAAACAAAACAAATCCATATTTCCGAATTGAACTGAGTTATGAATTGCCGGTAAAAGTCCCCTTTCTCAGTAAACCGCTACGGATTCAGGCTGCTGCGGCAGAACGGGTATGGATTGGAGATACCGGAGAAGGATCAGATGGCAGCGCAGGTGACGGAGATAATGCGGGTTCAGCATCGGTGCTGTCGAAGCCTGACCCGGCATACATAGGCAACAATGCAACGATCAAGGTGAAGGTAGAACCAGGAGCGACAGCCAACTTAACGATATTTTACAAGTCAGGTGAAAGTTCTGCGAAGCACATCGGCTGGGCTACCGCAGATGAGAATGGAATTATTGAATGGAACTGGTTTGTTGGTACTCGGACAACAGAAGGAACATGGAGTTTTGTTGTCGAGACAGGGGACGGTGCCAAGACGGAGACTACGTTTAATGTGGCCTCCAGAAAATAAGGAAGGGGATGATGGAGGTGGAGTGGTTTTACTTTGCCTGTGGCATATACGTCATTGCAGCTTTTATTACAGATATTCGTTCAATGAAAATTCCAAATCGATTGACTTTACCCGTGACTGTTGCTGGCGTATTGGCCCATATCATATGGGGAGGTTGGGATGGTTTCTTGTTTTCAGCCGCTGGATTTGCAGCAGGTTTTGGCATTTTGTTTCTGATGTATGCGATTGGAGCCGTAGGGGCAGGAGATGTGAAATTGTTTGGTGGAATTGGTGCATGGACGGGACTTACTTTTGGCATTCATGTCATTATTTACTCCGTTTTGTACGCGGGCGCAATTGGTCTAGTAATACTTCTATTCCGTAAAGATTCAGCGAAACGAATTCGAGGCATGGCAGGTAGTCTTGCAGGTTTTTTCATGCTCGGTTCGCTCAAGCTGGTAAACAAAGAGAAGACATTGAAGTTTCCGTTTATGCTGGCGGTGTTACCTGGATTTATCACGGTGCTTGTCTCAGGACTTTTCCCTTGATATCAGGAGTCTGGAAAACGTTAGGATAACAGTGATCGAAGATAGCACTGCGATTGGAGTGGAAGAGTGTGGTGTATTGTAACTCAACTTATATCAACTAAACTTTTTACACGAGAACGGAGAGGACGGAAAAAACCTGAAGAAGCGGAGCTAAAAGCTTTCTGAAAGAAAGCTGCATCGGAAGCATATGCTTCGCCATTATCCCCGGATTTTCCCCTTTACCAAGGGAATCAAGAAATCTGGGGATAACAGCGATCGGAAGGTTGTTCCGTCATCGAAGTACTCAGTGTAACTTTCTTTAGTTGATCCTATATAGCAATGGAAAGAGAGGATTGGCATGTATGGATTAACGAGAGATTTTATTCGTAACGGCGGAGCGTTCATGGTTTTGGAAAAAGCAGAAGGGTTACGAATGGAGGAATTAAGCCGGGTACAGATGGGGATGTTGTCCTCCAATCAGATTCCGCGACTTCTTCCTGTTCATATACGGGAAGTCGATCGAAATGTAACTTTGCAGTACGACATATCAGGGTACAAGATGTTATCCCAGATGTTAAAGTCAAGCAAAATCAAATTGCGTGTTCTGTATGGTTTGTTGTTCCAACTAGCTGATGCCTTCACGGAATGCCGGCAATATATGCTGGAGCCTCGTAAATTATTGATCCAGGAAGAGTACTTGTTCATCAACGGTTCATTCGAACAGGGTGAGCTTGGGATGGTATATGTACCAATCATGGATACGGTTGAAGTTGATCCAACGCCTCAGCAATTCCGTGAGCTGGTGATCAGGCTGATGGCACATGTACAGGAACTGCAGGGAGAAGGCATTCAGCGTGTTCTGCAGTTATGTGACAACGAACGCTGGGATATCAGACAGTTGCGCGAGCTTTTGCTGGAGTTATACGCTGACGAGCAAGAGAATGGAGGAGGCGCAGCATTTCTCTCGTCCAGAACTTTGGACACACCCAATGATTCAAGAGGTGATCCTCATTCGTCGATTTCTGAGCGAGATAGCAGGCTAGCCGCTGGTACTTCTCGGCCATATCAACCCGGTGCTCCCGTTCAAAATACTCCTGTGGGGCCGCAACTAAATTTCCGACTGCCGCAGAAAACAAGTGAATTCGAGGTTGAAGACATTCCGGTGAGATCTCGAACCTTCCCAGGCAGGCGCTCACCTGAGCAATTTCCATTAGAGAGTTCAAACGGTATGGATAAGAGAGGAAGTAACTCGTATGATTCGCTAGAGCGTGTTGATATGGAAGTGGAGGAGAAGCCTGGATCTTCCAAAGTAACCTATATCATATTGGGCTGCATGGTTGCCATGGCATTGGTATGGAGATTTATTTACATGGAGCAACCGGGACAGACACAGATGATCCTGAGCATGGTACTCAGCCTTGGCTTGCTTGGTGTAGCAGGATGGACGTGGAAGCGCAAGGGAAGCCCTCATAATGACTCAGAGAATAAGCGGTCTTTTTCATTCAATTTAGGTAAGAACAAAGGCAAGCAAATGGAAGATGAAGAGGAGCAATTTCAGGAGAGTTGGCGCTGGAATACAGCTGAAAGGCCAGCGGAACGCATAAACCAAATGGTTGCATCCGCCTCAGAAGGTGGTAGCGAGCATTCCCGTTTTCAAAATTTGCATATGATACCTGAACACTCCGAACCACCGTTCGTTCAGCGCCATGTGGAAACGGTAGCTTCAACCTCAGAGCTAATTCGTCAGGATGCAGTTGCGGAGGCAACCGTGAATTTGCAGAATCTGAGTGGAGGTAATGCTACAGGGGCAGGCGAGGTGATGGCGTCTTATTATCTTGAAAGAAGATCGGGAAGCAGTGACCAACATGAACGGATGGATGTGCAGGGAGCATCTTTTGTCATCGGAAGATCAGCAGACATGGTTCAGTGGGTGGACACAGCGACCGGCGTGTCCCGTGCTCATGTGGAATTGAGCCGGAACAAATCGGGCTATGTGATTAAGGATCTGGGTTCCGTCAATGGAACCATTCTTCAGGGCAATATTCTTGCTCCGTATAAGGAGTATCCATTGGCGGATGGAGACACATTTACACTTGCGGAATCAGTCTACACTTATCGGTCGGTTGGATAAGGCATAGTTCAATCAGTCAGATAAGCCACGGTGTTTCAGATCTTCCAGTGCCTGGGTTAAGGTTGGGAAGGTGAACTGGAATCCGTGGTCGAGAGCTTTTTGCGGAATGACTCTCTGCCCTTGAAGCACGACAACAGATAGTTCGCCGACCAAGGTTTTAATCAGGAAGCTGGGTACGGGGAACCAGTGAGGGCGATGGTACACTTTACCGACTGTACGACCGAATTCATCATTGGTGACAGGGTTCGGTGAGGAAGCATTGACCGGACCTGACACTTGTTTATTTTGAATGCTAAAATCAATGAGTCTTACGATATCCATAATGTGAATCCAGCTAGTCCATTGCTTGCCACTGCCGATCTTGCCACCAACACCCAGCATATAAGGAAGTTTCATCAATGGAAAAGCACCTCTTTTATGTCCAAGAACCAGACTTACCCGGATTTTGACGAGTCTTACATTTTTGATTGCATCTGCAGCAACTTCCCATTGTTCCGAGACCCGGGACGGGAAATTCATTGATTTTTGCGGACTGCTTTCGTCAAAGGTTTCGTTAGGAGAGGTTCCATAGATGGCCATGGCAGAAGCCTGAACGACGACTTCCGGCTTTTGTTCCAGGGATTCCACCAATCGGGCTACCCGCGCTACGGTCGTGACTCTGGATTCAACAATCTCCAGCTTCGCCTTGGTTGTCCATCGTTGATTCAGCGTTTCTCCGGCAAGGTTAACGAGAGCGTCCATACCTTCCAGCAAGTGAGGTTGTTCTTCGACTTGTTCCCACGATATATATGTAAGATTTTTACTTGGATTATGCAAGTCAGGCAGTTTTCGTGTAATAACTTTCACATGGTGCCCGGCTTGCAGCCAGTAATCTACAAGTGCTCCTCCTACAAATCCGGTACCTCCACAAATGGCAATTTTCATATCAAACATCCTCTCTGTAAGTTCACTGCGCTGATACATACCGTTGGATCGACAAACAGCCCCGTACGGTAAGCAATGCCTGTTGGGAACAACTTACCTGACGGAGCATATCTGTATCTAATTAACCAAATCTATATGCCACTTAACTCATCTTTTATTTTATTTAATCAAATGTTGATAAGGGGAATAATCGATTTTGTTTTTCTCCAAAAATTTTACCAAAAACTTATTATCCCGCTTCGGTGTGGCAATAATGTATCCTTTGATGCAATGATCTCTCGATACTTCCGTGGCATTGTCTTCAACTGCAATCTTACCGATCTCTGCTGCAATGGAATGTTTGGCGATGTCACGAAATGGCCCGGGCACAGGCTCCACTAGTTGATCCAAAAAAGCTTTGGCTTCATCTGTCCATAAATGACGGCTGGCTTCAACCCAATAATTCTGCCAATCCAGTTTGGACTTTCCGTCTGCTTTTGGTAGCACTTTCAAAAACTTGCGCATCATAAAAAATCCACCGATACACATGCTCCCAAGCAATAAAAAAGTCCAGAATGCGATCGTATTCATAAACCAATTGCTGGGGGAATAGCTGGTCAGTATCATCGCGTAGGAGTCGAAAATCATTGCGGAATCACCTCGGTTCATTGATTTTCACGGAAAGACGGATTCCGCCCACCATGTTCCACATATTAGCTGTAAAAAATAGCCTCTATCCCGAATTATAGCGCATTTCTAGATTTATTTCGATAATCGCGTTAGAATAAGGGATAATTCAGATTAAGGGGGATCAATAATGCTGAAAATCGGCTCCCACGTGTCCTTTTCGGACAAGGGATTATTGAGTGCAACGAAGGAAGCGTCCTCGTACGGTTCCAGTTCGTTTATGATATATACGGGTGCACCACAGAATACACGTCGCAAGCCAATTGAGTCCATGTATATTGAAGAAGGCAAGGTAGCCATGCAAGAGGGTGGAATGGAAGATATCGTTGTCCATGCACCGTACATTGTTAATCTTGGCTCATACAAAGATAACACGTTTAGACTTGCTGTAGATTTCCTTCAGGAAGAGATTCGTCGGACACATGCCATTGGTGTGAAAAACATCGTATTACATCCCGGCGCATTTACAGACAAAGATGCCCACTATGGGATCGGACGGATCGCAGAAGGGTTGAATGAAGTGCTGGAGGGTGTGAAAGAGACGGATGTGAACATCGCTCTGGAGACCATGGCTGGCAAAGGTACGGAGATGGGGCGCAGTTTCGAAGAGATCGCCCAGATCATTGAGAAAGTAACGTATAACGAGCGCCTGACTGTGTGTATGGATACATGCCACATTCATGATGCCGGATATGATATCGTTAATGATTTTGACGGTGTACTGGAACAATTCGATCGTACGGTAGGACTTGACCGCATTGCCGTAATGCATATTAATGATAGTAAGAATGCTGTGGGTGCGCATAAGGACCGTCATACACCAATTGGTTCTGGCTGGATCGGGTTTGAGGCGATTAACCGCATCGTCAACCATGAGAAGCTTCAAGGACGTCCATTTATTCTGGAGACACCTTGGATTGGTAAAGAGGCCAAGACACAGCGTCCAATGTATGAGGTGGAGATTGCGCTGCTTCGTGGGGATGTTGCCGGTCGATTCGGCCAGGATTTCCTGACAGAAGTAGAACAGTTGCAACACTTTTTCAAAGGTAAAGAGATTGAGTCTCGTTCGTATATTCTGGATGTGTGGACGTTGCTCAAAAATGATGCCAAAGCCAAAAAGGCAGATCCGCGCGAACCGCTGGAACGCCTCTATGACATGGTGACTGAAGCTGCTTTGTTCCCGCATTTGAATGAAGAACAACTGAATCATCGCTTGATTGCATGGCTTGCGGGTTAACCCCGCAGGTCATGGCTTAATTGAAGGAGGAAGAATAACCCGATGGAGATCCACGCTAAACAAGTACGCCCTGATTCTAAAAACCGCGCTGATCGTGCGCGCATGCTTATTTCCTGTCCGGATGGTCCAGGAATTGTAGCTGCCGTTTCTCACTTCCTGCACCAGCATGGTGCAAACATTGTTCAGTCGGACCAATATACAATGGACCCTGCTGGCGGCATGTTCTTTATGCGAATTGAGTTTGATCTTCCGCAATTGTTGGTCAATTTGCCGAAACTGGAAGCCGATTTTGCAGAAGTAGCAAGCCGTTTCCAGATGGAATGGACGTTATCTGCGGTTAGCCGCAAGAAGAAACTGGCTATCTTTGTATCCAAAGAAGATCACTGTCTGGTTGAATTGTTGTGGCAATGGCAGGCAGGCGACCTGGATGCAGATATTGCGCTTGTGGTCAGCAACCATCTGGACATGAAGGATTATGTAGAATCATTTGGCATTCCATATCATCATATCCCAGTTACAGCAGATACGAAAAAAGAAGCGGAACAGCGCCAACTGGACGTCATCGGCAACGATGTGGATGTGATCATTCTGGCTCGTTACATGCAGATTATCTCTCCGATGTTCATTGAGCATTACCGCAATCGAATCATTAATATTCACCATTCGTTCCTGCCAGCCTTTGTTGGTGGTAAACCGTATGCGCAGGCGTACAACCGTGGTGTTAAAATCATTGGTGCGACAGCGCACTATGTTACGGAAGAACTGGATGGCGGTCCGATTATTGAACAGGATGTGCAGCGTGTAAGCCACGGGGACGATGTAACCGAGCTGAAGCGTATTGGACGTACCATTGAGCGTGTTGTGCTCGCACGTGCAGTGAAATGGCATGTCGAAGACCGTGTTCTTGTTCATGAAAATAAAACCGTTGTATTTTAAGCTCACGCTTTAATACTGTGCAAGGTTGATTCGGAACCACGTAATAGACTAACAAAAAAGCGACCCCAATTCGTTTACGAAGCGGGAGTCGCTTTTTTTGTATACACATACTTTCCGCACAAGCCAAGCACAATACCGAATAGCAGATGTCCTACAATCCAGTAGATGATGGCGGACACATCGTACAGGTCTGGCACACGTGATGACAATTGAGAGAGTGGGATATAGAGCAGGGACGAGACTGCACCAAGTAAAATTCCTTTGTTCATAGGGCAGCCTGAATGCCTTACCCACCACAGATAGAAGATACCGATGACAACGGACACGATGAGATGCAAAGCAAATTCAATGAATTCGGGTAAGGTTGCCGGAAGACCAGGCACAAAATCAATATTCAGCAGCAGAGTATATACTTGTTCACCAGTGTTGGCCTGAATCATTTTGAGGAAAAATCCCAGGACAACTCCCGAGAGAATTCCCGTTAAAATACCGGATATCCAGGGTAATGAATGTTTTACGGATGGGGATGGGTGAGCAGCAGGATCTGGCATGATCGAGACCTCCTATGATTGACGCATGTACATTTGAGAAGTAAACTACAGCCCGAATTTCGTAATCCATATTAAGGAACATTATATGTGAATTGAGGATGAATATCTAAAAAATGCATGGTTTTCAGGTAAAAGGTTATACTTCATGCGATGGATTTGCGAGGCTCCTTAAGTCTGCTTTTGGAATTTAGTACCTTGTACAGTACGATTTTTGCTTGATAGGCCAAGGATTATTCATCACAAACCACCGATTTTTCACGAACTTCTAAAAGAAGGTTATGGAAAAGCTTCACGCCAAGTGATACAATACAAAAGTGAATAAGTCAAAATGAAACACTCAAGCGGATTCACTTATTGTGAAATTCGGTTTGCTTGTATGATGAGAGGGATTCGCTTGCGCACCCGACTTATCTAAAGACATGAGGAGGACAAACCATGACTGACAAGAACGAAGCGATTCAAAAGGACGAGAACACTACAATCGACAACCTGTCGATTACTACCGTACGTACTTTGGCGATTGATGCAATTGAGAAGGCAAATTCCGGACATCCGGGTATGCCTATGGGCTCCGCTCCAATGGGGTACCAACTTTTTGCAAAAACGATGACTCATAACCCGGACCACCCAACTTGGGTTAACCGGGACCGTTTTGTCCTGTCTGCAGGACATGGCTCCATGTTGTTGTACAGCTTGCTGCACCTGAGCGGATATGATCTTCCAATGGAAGAACTGAAACAGTTCCGTCAATGGGGAAGCAAAACTCCGGGTCACCCGGAATTCGGACATACTGCAGGTGTTGATGCAACAACCGGCCCACTGGGTCAAGGTATTGCAATGGCTGTAGGTATGGCGATGGCTGAAGCTCAACTGGGCGCAACATACAATAAAGACAAATTCAACGTAGTTGACCACTACACTTACGCAATCTGTGGTGATGGTGACTTGATGGAAGGCGTATCTCATGAATCAGCTTCCCTGGCTGGACGTTTGCACCTGGGCAAACTGATCATGTTGTTCGACTCCAATGACATCACGTTGGATGGTAAATTGGATCTGTCTTCTTCCGAAAGCATCGCGAAGCGTTTTGAAGCTTATGGCTGGCAAGTGCTGCGCGTTGAAGATGGTAACGATCTGCCTGCAATCGAAAAAGCAATTCAGGAAGGTCAAGCAGATACACTGCGTCCTACACTGATCGAAGTTAAAACGGTTATCGGTTATGGTAGCCCGAACAAACAAGGTAAAGGCGGCCACGGCGGTACTCACGGATCTCCACTGGGTGCAGACGAAGCCAAATTGACTAAAGAGTATTACAAATGGGTTTACGAAGAAAACTTCCACGTACCAGCTGAAGTTCGCGATCACTTTGCACAAGTGAAAGATCGTGGTATCTCTGCTAACAAAGCTTGGGACGAGAAATTTGCCGAGTACAAAAAAGCCTTCCCTGAGCTGGCTGCTCAATTCGAAACAGCGATTAACGGCGACCTTCCAGAAGGTTGGGACCGTGATCTTCCTAAATATGCAGCAACAGACAAAGCTCTTTCCACTCGTGTAGCATCCGGTAACGCTCTGAACGGTCTGGCGCACAACGTGCCACAACTGACAGGCGGGTCTGCTGACTTGGAAAGCTCCACAATGACTCACTTGAACAACCTGGAGAACTTCACACCTGAAGATTACTCCGGCCGTAACATCTACTTCGGTATCCGTGAATTCGGTATGGCTGGAGCAATGAACGGTATGGCACTGCACAGTGGTGTGAAAGTATTCGGAGGTACGTTCTTCGTATTTACCGATTACCTGCGTCCGGCTGTTCGTCTGGCTGCCCTGATGGGATTGCCTGTAACGTATGTTCTGACTCATGACAGTATCGCTGTTGGTGAAGATGGTCCTACGCACGAACCGATCGAGCAACTGGCATCCCTGCGTATCATTCCTAACCTGACGGTTATTCGTCCGGCTGATGGTAATGAAACTTCGGCTGCTTGGGCTTACGCGCTTGAGAACAAGAGCAACCCGGTTGCACTCGTACTCACTCGTCAAAACCTGCCGATCCTGGAAGGTACCGTTGAAGGTTCACGTGAGAACGTGAAACGTGGTGCTTATGTTGTCTCTGATGCAAAAGATGGCAAAGCGGTAGCACAAATTATCGCTACAGGTTCTGAAGTGCAATTGGCTGTTAAAGCTCAAGCAGCACTTGCAGAACAAGGCATCCAAGTTCGCGTAATCAGCATGCCAAGTTGGGATCTGTTCGAGAAACAAGATAAAGCTTACAAAGAGTCTGTTCTTCTTCCGGATGTTAAAGCTCGTCTTGCGATTGAAATGGCTTATCCAATGGGCTGGGAGAAATATGTTGGAGATCAAGGTGACATTCTCGGAATCAGCACATTTGGTGCTTCCGCGCCTGGCGACCGTGTTATCCAAGAGTATGGCTTTACAGTGGATAACGTGGTTAGCCGCGTAAAAGCATTGCTGTAATAGCTTCATAAGCGCTGCTATGGTTGGGAGGGCGTCATGTTGTCCTGATCCATGGCAGTAAGTTATTTCCGCAGAGATGGGCGGTGATTCGTTATCGCCCTGATCTGTTTTGCCTTTTGTTTTCATTAACTTCAGGGGAGCGGGTACGCATGTCACAATTCGATCAAGTCAGTGTAGTGAAAGAGGCCAACATTTATTATGATGGTCAGGTAACCAGCAGAACGGTTATTTTGGGGGATGGCAGCAAAGTGACTCTGGGCATCATGCTTCCAGGCAGTTATGAGTTCGGTACGGATTCCCGTGAAATTATGGAGATTCTGTCCGGAGATCTGAAAGTATTGCTTCCCGGAGAAGAAGAGTGGCAAGAGATTCAAGGTCAAGCTACGTTCCACGTGCCTGCCGAATCCAAATTTAAACTGGAGATACGCAGCGTTACTGACTACGTCTGCTCGTACCCGGCGGAATAACATAAGAAGGGTAAGCAGAACCGCAACCCGCGGATTCGGTTTACCCTTTTTGCTTCTTGAATTCTAACGACAAAGTTCGAGCTGCAAGCTTGTCAGCCCCGTGGATTTGAAGTATCCTTAAGGCAAGTTGTTTAGAATGGAATACGGACATAATATAAGAGGTTGTTCAAAAAGTCCGCTTTTGATTACAAAGTTTGAACACGCACTATAACCGAAATCAGGAGGTTTTTGAGATCATGGCAAAAAAAGTGACATTTGACTATAGCACGGCATTGCAATTTGTAAATCAGCACGAAGTGGACTATTTCGCTGAACCGATTCGTCTGGCTCATGAGCAGCTTCACAACGGAACAGGAACAGGCTCCGATTATCTGGGCTGGATTGACCTGCCAACGGCTTATGACAAAGAAGAGTTCGCTCGCATTCAAAAAGCGGCTGCCAAAATCCAAAGCGACTCCGAAGTACTGATCGTTATCGGTATCGGTGGATCATACCTGGGTGCACGTGCAGCGATCGAAATGCTGACTCACTCTTTCTATAACAATCTGCCAAAAGACAAACGCAAAACGCCTGAAATCTATTTTGCAGGAAACAATATCAGTTCCACATATGTAACTCATTTGCTGGATCTGGTTGAAGGTAAAGATTTCTCCGTTAACGTCATCTCCAAATCCGGTACAACAACAGAGCCGGCAATTGCTTTCCGTATCTTCCGTGCAGCACTGGAAGAGAAATATGGTAAAGAAGAAGCTCGCAAACGCATCTATGCTACAACAGACAAAGCACGTGGTGCACTGAAAGAGCTGGCAAATGCAGAAGGATACGAATCTTTCATTATCCCTGATGATGTAGGTGGACGTTACTCCGTTCTGACAGCTGTAGGTTTGCTGCCAATCGCAGCAGCGGGTATCAGCATCGAAGAAATGATGCAAGGTGCAGCTGATGCATCCAAAGAATACAGCAACCCGAACGTAGCTGAGAATGAAGCATATCAATATGCTGCAGTTCGTAACGCATTGTATCGCAAAGGCAAAGGAACTGAGATCCTTGTAAACTATGAGCCATCCCTGCACTTCGTATCCGAGTGGTGGAAACAACTGTTTGGAGAGAGTGAAGGTAAAGACTACAAAGGGATCTATCCTGCATCTGTTGATTTCTCTACAGACTTGCACTCCATGGGTCAATTCATTCAGGAAGGTAGCCGGAATATTTTCGAAACTGTTATCCAGGTTACTGAAGTTGCAGAGCATATCTCGATCAAATCCGATCCGGACGATCTCGATGGTTTGAATTTCCTTGAAGGCAAAACCATGGACTTTGTTAACAAAAAAGCGTTCCAGGGAACACTGCTTGCACATACGGATGGTCAAGTACCAAACCTGATTGTGAACATTCCAGATATGACTCCATATTCTTTCGGATATCTGGTATACTTCTTTGAAAAAGCATGCGGTATCAGTGGCTACCTGCTGGGCGTCAATCCATTTGACCAACCAGGCGTGGAAGCTTACAAGAAAAATATGTTCGCATTGCTGGGCAAACCAGGCTTTGAAGAAGAGAAAGCAGCGCTTGAAGCGAGACTTTCCGAATAATTCATCGGTCTGCTCATATAGTTGAATAAGGTAATGTAAATCTAACCGGGAATCATTGTTCGTGTAAAAGGCAGGGTTCCCGGATATAGATAACCAGGGCAGTTCGTCCGCGTTCGCGCGGTGAACTGCTTTCTTGTAAAATGGACTCAGGAAAAGATCAGAAAGTTGGATTTAGGATGATTGAACGTTATCGCACGGTTCGAGGACCGGGCAATCTGGAAATTGTAATCAAGAAGTCGCGATTTATCGGTCATATTATGCCGGTCACGACAGAGGAAGAGGCTGTTGCCTTCATCGATGAGATCAAGAAAAAACATTGGAATGCAACTCATAACTGCTCTGCATACATGATTGGGGAGCGGGACGAGATCCAGAAGCAATCCGATGACGGGGAACCTAGCGGAACAGCAGGGAAACCTATTCTTGAAGTAATCAAAAATCAGAAATTAACAAATGTGGCAATTGTGGTTACGCGATACTTCGGGGGAATTATGCTTGGAGCTGGCGGGTTAATTCGTGCTTATACGGATGGAGCTGTAGCAGCCATTGAAGCCGGAGAAGCCATTACCAACGTGCTGCATCGTGAAGTGTTTGTTGAACTCGATTATACGTGGCTGGGTAAAGTGGAAAATGAGTTAAGAAGCCGGGAAGTCCGTACAGGTGAAACTGGATTCACCGATAAGGTTACGTTGACTTGTCTTCCGCCGGATAGTGAAACCGAGGCTTTTATAGCCTGGATCACGGATTTGACGCAAGGGCAATCCCGGATCACGGAGGGACAGCGGCTTTATTTTATTGAAGGGGAATAAAATATATGGCTAGAAGAGCAGTCGAACAGGAGTTGTCGAGGGAGCGGATACTGGAGGCGGCGAGGCACCTTTTTATTACCAAAGGATACCGCGCCATTTCGATGCGAAGCATCGGCCAGCATCTGGGCTATAGTCATGGGTCGCTGTATTATCACTTTAAGGAAAAGGCAGAGCTGTTCTATGCCATCGTGGTTGAAGATTTTAATCATCTGGGGCATTTACTGCTGCAAGCCATGGTCAGGCCGGTTCGTGATGATGTGAGCAAGGTAGAGCACATTATGATGGAGTTTATTCGCTTTGGTCTGGAGAACCCCTATCAATACGAAATCATGTTTATGATCAGGGACGAAGAACTATTGTCTTATTGTCGTACCGAACAGGGACGTTGCTTCGAATTGTTTGCATCGATTATAAGGCAGTATATGAATGAAGAGAACTGTACGGAAGAGGATATTCAAAGGGTACCGCGTACGCTATTTTTGGCTATGCACGGATTCATTTCTTATTACATTCAGGACCGTTTAACGTTTGTGGAGATTGAATCGTCTGCGCTGTCTCATGTCAAAGTGCTGTGCCGCAATCTGGGTCAGCAGCCTGGCGTCCAATAATGGCGCTATTGTTGCACCCCTACACTTCAGGGCGGTGATTTGTCATAACTTTAATTCTTTATAACGTTATCTCGCGAAAGTTAATATGCGCAGCAGACCAAGTCAGGCGGCTCCGACCCGAAATGAGGGTGGACCGCCTGTTTGTGTTTGCAAAAATGAATGAGTAGGTGGCAGGTCTGTTGCGCCGAATCTAACCTTCCATGATTTTGAGAAAATACTCCCGCTCACGTGGTCCATCGAATTCACAAAAGTAAATGCCTTGCCATCGGCCAAGCAGCAATCTGCCTTCATGAATAATCACCGTCTGTGATGGCCCCGTTGTGATCGATTTGAGGTGAGAAGCTGTATTACCTTCGGCATGTCGATACTCGGGATGCTCCCAAGGGTACACTTCGTCCAGGCGCAACAATACATCGTGTTTCACATCCGGGTCTGCATTTTCGTTGATGGCGATACCCGCCGTCGTATGTGGACAGTAAATGAGCACCGTCCCATTCTGGACGCCACTACTCTGGACAACCTGCTTTACGTCCCATGTGATATCCTTCATTTCATCTCGTGTGGAAGTGGATATATTCTTCGTATATAACATGTTAGATCACTCCTTATCATCTCTGTTCTTACCCTCGATTGTACCTTAACCACTACATACCAAACAAACCACATATGTAAGGTGAAAAAAGTAAATCGCATCATAACGGAGAGTACAGAAATAACCTGAAGTGATTTTATTAATTAATCTCATATGTGGCCCAATTATATTCAATAAAAGCATTGACGATTAGCACTGCAAACTGGTAAAGTATCAGAAAAGCAAAACCAAGTAGACTAATGGGAATAATATTAAAGTAATATCATCCAACTTAGGAAAAATGTCGCATTGAAGTCAGGAAGACTGCCGACCGGAGTTAAAGCCGGAGGCTGGGAGGGAACGCAGCAATGAATACCGTTCTTCGTCATAAGGGATGGACTTGGGGATTTCGCAGTACCGTATTGTTATATTTTATCGTACTTATTGTACTTCCAATCATCGGTGTGTACGTCAATTCCTTCTCCGAAGGATGGAGCAACTTTGTTCAGAGCATTATGGACCCCATCGCGTGGAAAGCCGTACTGCTGACTATTCGGCTGGCCGTGATTGCCACGCTGATTAATGTGGTTTTGGGCACGATGATCGCCTGGGTGTTGACAAGGTATCGCTTTGTGGGCCGATCGTTTCTCAATAGTCTGGTTGATCTCCCGTTTGCACTGCCAACAGCGGTGGGCGGCTTGATGATTATGTTGCTTTTGGGTCCGGTCAGTGCCATCGGGAAACTGGCAGAATCCATGGGATTTGAGATTGTATTTCACCAGCCCGCCATTGTTATCGCGATGACCTTTGTCACGTTTCCGTTTGTTATCCGTGCAGTGCAGCCTTTGCTGGAAGAAATTGATCCTTCGGAGGAAGAAGCCTCGTATACGATGGGGGCATCCAAGGCTCGCACGTTCATGCAGGTTATTCTGCCGTCCATGGCACCTGGCATGATCAGTGGGGGGATGCTGGCTTTCTCGAGAGGACTGGCTGAATTCGGGGCTGTTGTGCTGGTGGCTGGTAACATTCCGGGAAGAACACTGACCGCTTCCGTATTTATCTACGGGGAGATTGAAAGTGATAATCCAACGGGAGCCGCTGCTGTATCCGTGTTGCTCCTGACGCTCTCCTTCCTGATCCTCTGGCTGATCAATCTGGTGCAGATGCGGGGGAGAAGACGATGAGACGACTGTTAATCGGACTGACGTTTGCGGTATTTATTGTACTGTTGATCATCCCGCTTGGCCGCATTTTTATTGGCGCATTTGAAGACGGGGCAGGTGGATTCCTGAAAGGGCTGATGCGCCCTGAGGCGTTACACGCTTTGATGATGACCGGACTGGTTGTCCTGGTGGTCACCCTGTTAAATACATTGTTTGGCATCATGATGGCTCTGTATCTGGTTCGTGCCGGCTGGCTGAGTGAACGGATAAAAGGGCTGCTGAACAGCATTGTAGACCTGCCTTATGCCGTATCTCCTGTCATTGGCGGCTTGATGATTGTGTTGATGTTGGGACCTAACAGCATTATGGGCGCTTTTTTTGAAGGGATTGGATTCAATGTGGTCTATGCCTTCCCAGGTATGGTGATCGCAACGTTATTTGTTACCTTTCCACTGATGGTCAGAGAGGTTATGCCTGTCCTCCAGGAACTCGGTTCTCAGCAAGAGGAGGCTGCATCTACACTTGGCGCCTACGGCTGGAGAACGTTCTGGAGTGTAACATGGCCTTCGATCCGCTGGGCGGTAGTGTATGGTCTAGTCTTGACGGTTGCGCGCTCGCTTGGGGAATTCGGTGCAGTGCTGGTGGTATCCGGTAATATTATGAATAAAACCCAGACCGCAACAACCCTGGTGTACCAGGATGTTGAGAATTTTAATGTAGCTGCCGCAAATGGTGTGGCATTGGTGCTGGTCACCTTCTCCGTCGGGCTGCTGCTCATGATGGAATGGGCCAAGAAGCGAAAGGAAGTGCATTGATATGCATGTAGAAGTCCGTGATCTGAACAAACATTTCGGTGATTTTCATGCGGTAAAAGATGTCTCATTCGATATTGCCAAAGGCCATCTGATCGGTCTGCTTGGACCCAGCGGAGGTGGGAAAACGTCCATTCTGCGGATGCTTGCGGGTCTGGAGAATCCGGGTTCCGGAGAGATTCGCTTTCACGGAAAAGTCGTGAACCATCTGCCTCCACAGGAGCGGGGCATCGGATTTGTATTCCAGAACTATGCCTTGTTCAAACATATGACGGTATTTGAGAATATTGCTTTTGGACTCAAGGTCAAGAAGACGCCAAAAGCCCAGATCCGTGATCGGGTGATGGAACTTGTTGAACTGACCGGGTTAAAAGGTTTCGAACAGCGCTATCCACATCAGTTATCTGGTGGGCAGCGTCAACGTGTTGCTTTTGCCAGAGCACTCGCCCCTGAGCCACAGCTGTTATTGCTGGACGAACCGTTCGCGGCCATTGATGCCAAGATCCGTCAGGAACTGCGTTCATGGTTGCGGGAGCTAATCGAGCGGGTAGGAATCACTTCGATATTTGTAACGCATGACCAGGATGAAGCGATTGAAGTGGCGGACGAGATTATGATTATCAGTCAGGGTCGTCTGGAACAGAAGGGCACACCTTGGGATATCTACAAAAACCCGCAGACACCGTTTGTGGCTACATTTATCGGGGAGTCTACGGTTGTGGAGGATGCCTCCCAGTTGAAAGGATTCGAACATGCCGTCGAGGGTGAACATACCAAAGCGTTGATTCGACCGGAGTATATTGAGATCGGCTTGAAGAACGAGTTCACCATGTTGTCTGCAACGGAAAAAGGTACAGTCAAACATCTTCATTTCCGCGGTAGTGAATGGATGGTAGAGGTGGACGTACAGGGTCATAAGTTAATCACATATCGTTCCCTGGAGAAAACGACATTGGAGATCGGTCAACAAATTCGAGTCCTTGTACACCGTGCGTACCTGTTCAATGACTCCAACAGTTGGGTGGTTGAGAACCGACTGAAGGAAGATCCGATGCCGGTGATGATTTAGATCAAGTGGAAGAAAGGGGCTGCCCATGCAGACGAGGAAGAAGAAAGCCATACTCTTATATGTTGCCCTCATGCTTCTGCTCGTCTGCATGACCGCTGGATGCAGCAAGCAGGAGGAGTCAAGCGAACAAAACGAGCCCTCTGGTAACGATTCATCCAATACGCTGGTGATTGGTGCTTATAGTGTAGCGAAAGATGCTGTAGGCGAATTGCTGCCCAAGTTCCAAGAGGAGTGGAAGGCAAAAACCGGACAGACAATTAACTTTCAAGAGTCCTATGAAGCTTCTGGCACACAGGCAAGAGCCATCGTTGGTGGATTCGAGGCTGATGTGGCCTTGCTCGCGATGGAGAGTGATATCGAGAAGTTGGTCAAAGCCGATCTGGTTAGCTCTGATTGGAAACAGACCCCTAATGAGGGCATGATCACCCGTTCAATTGTTGTTCTGGGCACAAGAGCGGGCAACCCGCTCGGTATTCGTGATTTTCAGGACTTAACCAAGCCAGGAGTGAAGGTACTGTACCCCAATCCAAAGACATCCGGAGGAGCACAATGGGACATTAATGCCATTTATGGTGCCGGATTGAAACTGTCGGAGGAGCAAGAGGGGAAGAAAGATCCTGCCGCAGCCAAGGCTTTTCTCGAACAGGTACATCGTAACGTTGAATCATTGGACAAGAGTGGGCGTTCTTCGATGGCGGCATTTGAATATGGTGTGGGTGATGTCATCGTCACGTATGAAAATGAATTGCTTGCCCGGATCGCCAAAGGTGTAGATTATGACATCGTCATTCCAAAAAATACGATCCTGATTGAGAACCCGGCAGTTGTGGTGAATAAATATGCCGATAAACATGGAAATCGCGAACTGGCAGAAGCCTTTGTCGCCTATCTGCGTACACCAGAAGCGCAGCGTATTTTTGCCAAGCATGGTTTTCGTTCAGTAGATCCGGATGTATTTGCACAGACGGAGTCGACATTCCCAACGCCAGAAGGACTATTTGATATCAACTATCTGGGTGGATGGGACGAGGTACGCAGTACGTTGTACTCCAAACGCGGCGTGTGGTATCAGGTGCTCGCTGGATTATGAGTATTGCTGATGTAATCGAATAGGTAACCGAGCATGTGGATACAAAACCTTCATTTCAATGGAAGTAGAGATGGAGGTTTTTTACTGCCAAAAGGTTATAATAGAGGTATACTGAATCATGATTGTTACATAGTACTAGCAGGAAGGTGTGAGTTGGATGAGTGTAGAGATCAAATTATCCCAAAGTACAGCGATTCGACTGGAGCAGGCCCGCGGTAAGGGGATGCCTGAGGAAGAAATATTAAAAGCCATTCAAGCCAAAGACGTTTCCGCTTTTGACGCCGTGTCTGAAGAGGAATACCGATATAATGAATTTTTCTCATATGCGGACGAGCATGGTGAAAATCTGGAGGCAGCAGTGAAAGACGGCTACCGGATTACCTTTAACACGCGTGGTGGACTCGGAATCTGGTTGGAAAAGGCCTTTAAGGTACAGCCAGAGAGAGACTTCACAGTGGGTGAAGGAATCGTTACCGGATTACAGTTGAAACCGGAGCAGGCAGAGGTACTGGCGAAGCGGCTTGCATCGAACTGGGTCATTACGGATTCGAAGGATGTACCTGCGGGTCAGGAACTGACGTTGAAGCTGCGGGCACTGGTATAGTTCCAGTGCTATGTGGGTGTGACTCGAAATAATCGGTCGTGGCCTGTTTAAAAGGTAAGGCCTGATCTTCATGCGGATGACCCGCTTATAAGGTTGCACCACATGCTGACGAAGCGTACGCTCCCGAATGGAGCGAAGCATGGAATTAAAGTCTGACGGTGAACGGTCAGACCACAGACTGTCCCGAATTGCAGTGGCTAACTGCAGCGGGATGGTCTTTTTTTTGCAAAAACAGAGGTGGACGATTACAATTTACATATCATTAATTCAGGGGGAATGCGGATTGAATCAGCTAACATTTCTGGGCACTGGCGATGCGATGGGCGTTCCACGTGTGTATTGTGATTGCGAAGTATGTACAGAGGCGAGGCTTACGGGAGAAAATAAACGCAAACGTTCTTCTGTTCTGATTGACGGTGGTGGGAACGGTACGTGTGAACAGTTCATGATTGACTGCGGACCGGACTGGAGATCACAGATGGAGGATCAGGGATTGCGTATGGTGCATACGCTGCTCATCACTCATGCGCATTTTGACCATATTGGAGGATTGCCGGAATGGGCGGATGCATGCCGCTGGTTGGGTGTAAAGGGGCGTTTGTATGCACCACGCGAAGTGATTGCTACCATTCAGGGACAGTTTCCCTGGTTGGGTCGTCATATGGACTTTCTTGAAACGGATGATGATATTGAACTAGGCTGCTGGAAGGTACATTCTTGGAAAGTGTGCCATGGACATAACGGGTATTCTTACGCCTATCGATTGGATCAGGGTGGGTATAGCTGGGCGTACTGTTCAGATGCCATTGACCTGAAGGACGCCGAGAAAGAGCCATTGCACGGACTGGATCTGCTGGTGCTGGGAACAAGCTTTGTGCATGAACTTGCGGAATTCTCCACACGTTCCGTGTACGATATGCGCGAGGCGCAGGAGCTGCTGCGGGAACTGAAGCCAGGTCATACTTATTTTACACATATGTCTCATGACGTTGATGTACGGCAGAATTATAATCTGGATCAAGGTATTACGATTGCCCTTACCGGGATGAAGGTGCCGCTTGGAACATTAAAGCTGGAAACAAATGCGTAACTCAACTTAATGAGCGTTACAAAAATAAATTCAGAAGAGCGTATCCTTTCAAAGGGGTTCTTCGTTTACATAGTGTAAGTCAAAATCAATCAGGAACCAGCAAAGGGGGGCCCCCAAGATGGCCTTTGTGAAGTCCGTGGATTGCAGAATCAACAGACCACATGATGATGGTAAACAAGATAAATTCGATATTGAATCTAATGGCAACGACAGAAAAAATCAATTGAACCAGAACGTCCATACCGTACTACCCGATCTGATGGGTTCGTTGTATGCGTATTGTTTATCTCTGACGAAATCAGTTCCAGACACGGAGGATCTGGTTCAGGAGACCTGTCTCAAAGTATTATCGTCGAATGGTGTTGGAACTTCCGAGATGAATAAAGATATAAACTGGGAAGCTTATCTGATCCGTATTGCACGCAACAGCTGGATTGATATCTTACGTCAGCGTGAGAGATTAGCATATAAACTGGATAGCTTGAAGCCGCTTCTGCACGAGATGGAGGAGGAAAGACGATTCGAGGAGTTGGAGTCTGCTGTTCAACTTCTTGTAGATAAGCTACCACCGTGGCAGCGAGTGATATATGTATTACGTGAATTAATGGGTTATAAGGCGGCAGAGACTGCGGAAATGCTGGATACGACAGAAGGCGCTGTGAAAGCGGCGTTAAGTCGTGCCCGCTCTGCCATAGCTGAAGTGAGGCACAGGTTGGAACAATCGGACGCTGAATTGCAGTATGAAGCAGGCGCAGTGGAAAACAATCGGGAGGAACTGCGCAACTATCTGTTGGCATTTCGTAATGGAGATACAGCTCGAATCATTGATCTGTGCCTGAATCGGACTGATGATCCGATGGCTGTGGCGGGTACTATTTTGCAGCAGGCTTTGCCGTCTCCATCCATGCAGCCAATGATGTACGGGCACTCCACTTCTGGTATGAACTCGATGTCGTATGGAGGTGGGTACACGATCAACATGGTTGCCTAAACCGAGGAGGCGACACACATGAATGTAGTACCCTATGTGGTGGAACAGACTGCTCGCGGAGAGCGGAGTTATGATATTTATTCCCGTTTGCTCAAAGACAGGATCATTATGGTGTCCGGAGAGATTGAGGATCAGATGGCAAATGCCATCGTGGCCCAGTTATTGTTTTTGACTGCAGAAGACCCGGAGAAGGACATCCAGATGTACATCAACAGCCCTGGTGGGTCGGTGACTGCGGGGTTCTCGATCTATGATACGATGCAATTTGTGAAGCCGGATATCTCTACGATCTGTACAGGTATGGCGGCAAGCTTTGGCACGATTTTGCTGGTCGGTGGAACAAAGGGCAAGCGTATGGCGTTGCCGAACAGTGAGATCATGATCCATCAGCCACATGGCGGTACGCGAGGGCAGGCGTCGGATATGCTGATTCATGCTAACCGCATCATTCAGCATCGTCAGCGCCTTAACAAGCTGTTAGCCGACCATACAGGACAGTCAATTGAGCGGATTGAGAAGGACTCGGATCGAGACTATTTCCTGACCGCTGCTGAAGCAGTCGAATATGGATTGGTGGATAAGGTCATATCCAGCACATAACATTAGCCTGGGAGGTCATATGACCTTTCGGGCTTGATTAATCAAGAGGACGAACAGGAAACTGACGTCCTCTTTTTGTCGTCCAGATTAGCTAGCCCGTGTCTATGGATCGAATCAGAATGAGAATAATGTGAAATAAAGATTGACCATCGGTAGGTATAGTGTATATATTATATATATACACTATACCTACTGAAAACTACGTAACATCAATGAGGTGAGGAAAGATTAACATTTTAATATCGAATGCTTCGAGCGATCCGATCTACATGCAGATTCTAACTCAGATCAGACAGAGCATCTTGAGCGGAGAATTGGTTGCTGGAGATAGTCTTCCCTCCATTCGGCAACTCGCCAAGGATCTGCAAGTCAGTGTTATTACAACTAAACGTGTCTATGAAGAGCTGGAGAAGGAGAAACTGATCGATTCAGTTGTAGGCAAAGGGAGCTTTGTATCCGGAGCCAATCAGGACTTTATTCGAGAGCGGCGGATGAAACAATTGGAAGAGAAGATGCTCGAAGTGATTCGAGAGAGCAGAGAACTGGGCATGAGTTCACAGGATGTAATCCATCATCTTACATTGTTGGTTGAGGAGGAATAAGCATAATGAACGCTATCGAATTACGTAATGTAACCAAAACGTATCCCTTATTTAAAGTAGATAATGTATCTCTGGATGTGAAAAAAGGGTATATCACGGGACTTATTGGTCCGAATGGGGCGGGAAAGAGTACTTTGATCAAAATGATCACGGGTCTGATCCAGCCCGATAAGGGGAGCCTCAAGACATTGGGCAGTGAGATGCCAAATCAGGAAGTTGATATCAAGCAACGCCTTGGCATTGTGTCCGATGAATGCTTTTATTATGAGCATCTAACGATCCGGGAGATGACACAAATGATCGCTCCTTTTTACACCAAATGGGATAATAAAGCGTTCAATGACTACTTGGATCAGTTCGAACTGTCTCCCAAAAAGAAAATTCAGGATCTGTCCAAAGGCATGAAGATTAAGTATTCTCTCGCTGTGGCTTTGTCGCATGAAGCGGATCTGCTGATTATGGATGAACCGACATCCGGGCTTGATCCTGTGTTTAGGCGGGAACTGCTTGATCTGCTTGCAGATATGATACAGGACGAAACAAGGTCTATTATTTTCTCAACGCATATTACGACGGATCTGGAACGTATTGCAGACTACATTACGTTTATTCATCAAGGGAAACTGGTGTTTAACGAGGCAAAAGATGATGTGCTGGAAAGGTATACGATTGTAAAAGGGGATATGAGTCTGCTTGATTCCGACATTCGGAAACATTTCATCGGAATACGCGAGACAGCCGTTGGTTTTGAAGCATTGTCGGATCATAAGGTAGAGGCCGAACAGTTATTTGGGAGGTTAGCTCTTTTACAAAGACCTACGTTAGAAGACCTCATTTATTTTACGGCGAAGGGAGGACGCAAATATGCTTAACTTGCTTCGTAAAGATTTCATTGTACTAAAAAGTTCACTGTGGACGATTGGGTTATACCTGGTGGTATTTAGTCTCGCCTTTATACCTAAGAGTGAAATGTCAATGTATTTTGTAGGCATCTACACAGCCTTTGGTTCGGTCATGCTGGCAACCATGATTGATATCAAGAACCATAATCACAATTTCCTGGTTACACTCCCCGTTAGCCGCAAACAGATTGTGAAAGCCAAGTACCTCTCAGCCATAGTCTATACGTTATTCGGGGTGCTCGCGTCGTTTGGGATTCATCAGCTTGTGAACCTGAATTATCCTGAACTGAACAAGCCGAATTATTCACTTAGGGATATTGTCATTGCCGTAGGCATGGTGCTTGTATTAGTTTCCCTATACATGCCTCTTTTCTACGGACTTAGCAAAAAAGGTGCTGGTATCATCAATGCGATATTCATGGTCTGCATGATTATATTGGCGCAACCCGTTGCGTACCTCATGAGTATGGCCAACGAGAACGGTATGATTACCACAACGACAATGGCATTGGTTTCCGTAGGCATTATAGGTTTGTTTTTGGTGTCCTATCTCATTACCATTCGCTTGTTTGCAAGAAAAGACCTTTAAGCACAGAGCGGGTGCAGGTAGAGAATATAGAACACCAAAAGTAAAGTCGCCATAAGGCGACTTTTTTTGATGCAGCGATACGAGTGGCAAATTGCACTTGAAATTCTTCGGAGTGACGTCAGTTCCAAGGAATCCAAACCTTACATTTCTTTCGCAAGCGTAATGAGCCTGCTCATCCCTTCCCGAATCTGCTGCTCATGTGCATAAGAGAAGGACAGGCGCAGCTTGCGACTGGCTGAATGATCCGAAGAATCAAATACGGTTCCGGGTACAAAGGCAACGGATTGTTCCATGCATCGGTGAAGCAGTCTCCCTGTATCCACACCCTCAGGAAGCTCCACCCAAAAGTTGAGTCCGCCCTCCGGCCGGGTCCACGTCCAGTCCGTTTCCAGCAGAGATTGTTCCATCACTTCCATCCGTAGCTGGATGGCGGTCCGCAGCTTGGACAGGTGCTGATGCATACGTTCTGACTGAAAATAACGGAGAAAAAGCTTCTGGTTCAGAAGGGGCGTTCCGTTATCTGTCAGTGATTTTACAGCCTGTAGTCCCGGCATGAAACGCTGACGGCATATGATGGCTGCAATTCGTAGCCCGGGTGCAACATACTTGCTGTAACTGCGGATGTACAGGGTGTGTCCTGTGGTGTCGTAGGTGAAAATGGGTGCAGGAGGTTTCTCCTTAAAATAGATATCATAGGTGCTGTCGTCTTCGAGCAAAAAACAACCATACTGTTCTGCAAGTTCGGGTAACTGCTTACGCTGTTCTACTGGAACATTAACGCCGGTTGGATTATGAAAAGTTGGCGTCGTGTAGAATAAGCGTGGTTTCTCCGATTTCATCAGATGCTCAATCTGCTCCAGATCATAACCATCCGAGTGAATATCCGTAAAGATCAGACGAGCACCCTGCTTGCGGAAAATCTCCATTGCTGGTCCATACGTAGGCCGTTCCATCAACACCCGATCCCCGGGCTTGACCAGCGTCCGCGAGATGACATCAATCGCTTGCTGCGCCCCCGAAGTAATGAGCACTTCGTCTGCAGAGAGGTAAAAGCGTTCTTTTTTCGTCAGATGGCTTGCCAGCGCACTTCGCAATTCCAGATCACCCTGAATTGTGGAATACGTTCCGAGCAAACGAGGATATTGATCCAGCAGATCACGCATTAGTTCACCCCAATAACGGTTGGGCAGCAAAGAGGGATCGATTAACGATTTGGAAAATTGGTATTCTGCTTCAAGGGACTGTACCCGTGCAAGTGAATCCCAATGCAGCCAGGCAGACACGGCGGGATCATCCGCCTGATCCGTTACTGAGAATGGAGTCGCTGGGCTGACATAATAGCCAGACTTATCCTTCACATAAACATTCCCACGTTCCTTTAACTCCTGATAGGCTTTGAATACGGTCAGACGATGTACGCCGAGTAGCTCGGACAGGCTTCGTACAGATGGCAGTTTTTCATGTTCGGCCCACTCTCCCGCTTCTATACGTACAACGAGATAATGGATGACTTGCTCATATAATTTCAGGCTGTTATCTGTCATCATCATGGTTCTGCCCACCCGGCTCACACTCCTTTTGAACTCTATTGTAACAGCTAATGGGAGAAAACTGTTCTGTTTTGTTCATTCTGTTCTGTAGACCATGAGATATGATGGAGAACAGATAAAGGAGTGGTTATCATGGTGGGGATTGCATTTACGGTCATGTGTCTTATTTTCGGTACAACATTTCTGGCTATTAAAATTGGAGTAGAGGCAGGCATGCCGCCTTTTCTGTCAGCCGGATTACGATTTGTAATCGCGGGAGCGCTGATGTTTGCATGGATGAGGATGAAGGGCAAAGTGAGCTGGTCGCTCCTGTTCCGCAAGGAGATGCTGTTGACGGGAGCGGGGCTGACCTTCGGCACCTTTGCCACATTATATTGGGCCGAACAGCATGTGAGCTCGGGTGTGGGTGCCATTCTGTCGGCGACAGGGCCTTTGATGATTATGTTGATGCAGACGGCGCTGTTACGGCAAAAAACATCTGCCCGTATGATTACAGGCTGCCTGATCGGGTTCACCGGTGTGGTACTGGTTGTGTTGCCAGGTGTATCGCTTGGTGCAGGTTCCCTGTTTATGTGGGGTTGTATCGCGGTACTGGTAGGGGAAGTCTGTTATTCAGCAGGTGCATTGTACTCCAAAAAGGTTATTCATCAGTTCAAGGAGGCTAGTCCTGTAGCGATCAATGCGGTGCAGATGATGTATGGGGGACTGCTGTTATCCCTGCTCTCGGTCGGAACGGAATCGTGGAGTATGTCTGCTCTGGACTGGGTGCCTGCTGTGTCGTCGGTGATCTATCTGACTGTCATCGGCTCCATGGTGGGGCATAGTCTGTTCTATTGGATTATGTCGCGTACCAACCCATTGTTTCCAGCAACATGGTTATACATTTCACCACCCATTGCCGTAGGGCTTGGTGCTGTTGTCTACGGTGAGCATGTCAGCTGGGTTACATGGATCGGTGTAGTGCTGGTCGTTTCAGGTCTGCTGGCGATGAATGAGAAGGTGAGCGGCTGGTTGAAGAAAAGAAGTCGTGCGAGGATGACAGTGCAGGCTTCCGAATCTGTTTTAAAATAGGTAAAGTTTGAAGGTATGCAGCTCAATCTCAAAATCAGCCATTGATTTTAGGTTGAGCTGTTTGTTACTCCGACATGATATTCTCGTTAACCAGTAGGTAGTAATATTCATCCATCTGTTCTGCCGTAACATTTTCTTCGAAATGTTGTATCCACCACATCACAAGTAAACGAATCACCCCCGAGTGAAACTCGGCAACAAGTTCTATGGGAAGTGAAAATTGTTTACCTCTTCTCTTCAATTCCAGAAAATCTCGTCTGAATATCTCTCCGATATAATGTATGAAAAAGTTGTTAAACCCCTCATCCTTCTGTTGGTTCTGCACTATGGTCTCCAGTACATTTCCAAACAGAATTTTAGATACGCTTTGCAAAGGCTGTTGTAGCCGCTCTTCTACATTCATGTGTAAATAACCCCGAAGGACCCAAGTTAGGGTGGAGGACAGTAGAGCAAATTTATCCTTGAAATGTTTGTAAAACGTTGTTCGGTGAACCATAGCTTTGTCACATATTTCATTAATTGTGATGTTGCTGAATAGCTGACCTTTCTCACATAACAGATCGAGAAGCGCCATCGTTAACAATTTATGAGTTCGGGTAACTCTCAAATCCACCTTTTTATCAATCATTTTCATCTACATCATTTCCTTATTGTAGTTTAGCTATATAGTATCCTGATATTGATTCTTACTTGATGCGAGATTCCAAGTGTATATTGGTATTATAAGTAATTTTTTGATAGGGCTACAAGTGTAGATAAAATATGATGGATTAGAGAGGATGAAGTGGCGATGTCCGACATGAAAAAAGCTGTGGTAATTGGGGCAGGTATTGCAGGATTAATCACTGCAAGGATGTTATCTGATTATTATGATGAGGTATGTATCATTGAGCGAGATGAATTGCCTTCTGAGCCGGCGAATCGGCAGGGTGTGCCTCAATCCTTTCATCCACATCGTGTATTACCGCGCGGCGGACTCATTCTGGAACATTACTTTCCCGGATACAATGATGAATTGGTCGCGCTTGGTGCCATTCCTTCACATGAAGAGAAGTTTATGATTGCCAATCGCTACGGTACATTAGTTAATAAAGCGAATGCTGCTTCTTCATTCAAAATTGCATCGAGCAGCAGAGCTCTGCTGGAATGGGTATTGCGTCAGCGAGTCCAGAACATAGATCATATAAGCTTCTTAACGAGTACGGAAGTTACCGGGTTAATGGCATCAGAAGATCAGCGTTCGATTACAGGCGTGTATATCAAAGAAAGAGGTCGGGATAATGGGAAAGAAATGCTTGCAGCAGATATGGTTATTGATGCCGCGGGGCGTTCTTCCAAATTGATCAGATGGCTTGAACAGATAGGGTTGTCCGTGCCTGAGCCGGAAGTGCTGAAGGTGTCTCTTGGTTACAGCACCCGCTATTATAAGATACCATCCTCTATTCAAAATGATTGGGGAACGGTGATAACAGAGTCCGATCCTGTGCAAGGAATTCGTGCAGGCATGTTGTGGCGCATTGAAAATGATATCGCTGGACTGTTACTGTTCAACGCAGGAGGAGATGAATATCCGTCAACCCATCCGGATGAGTTCCAAGAGCAAATCAAACATCTGTTTGCTTCGGATGAAATCGTAGCGTTGGCAGACCAGCTGGAGCCTTTTCAAGGGCCGAGGGGATACCGTATTTCCGAGTCTGTTCGTCAACATTTTGAACTGATGGAGAATTGGCCCTCCGGATTACTTGTCCTTGGCGATGCATTTTGCAGCTTCGATCCGATCCATGGTCAAGGCATGACGGTCGCTGCAATTGAAGCCGAGACCATAGCGAAATGTTTGGATGAGCAGCGAATGCATCCTGAGCCGCAGTTTGAGCGCCAAGTGTTGCTTCGTATGCAGCAGGCTATTGAACCGGCCTGGTGGCTTAGTTCGGTGGCTGATCTGCGTTGGAAAGGGGTCGAACATGTTGGGCCTTCCCGAATGAGAGGGGTTGCGTTTGCTCAGAAGTATATAAACTTGTTTACTAAGCAGGCGATGAAAAAGGCGAGTCAGGAAAATAATAAACATCTCTTTTTTACCCAGTTCCTGATGAATGCTCTAATCCTTCCTCCAAGTGAATACTTTAAAGGTGAAATCCTGAACATGATCCTGAACGACAATGGTTCCAAAGAAGAAATGGAGTTAAGAGCAGAGCTTGGTGTCCAAGATCCGGAGCTGTTCCAGCAAAGAATAGATGAGATCATTCCGTCATTTCAACTGGAATTTGATGGGCAAATCAAAAAACTGCTGGAGTCTTTCCAGCATGCCGTGACCAAGTAAGATACTGGATAATGAACAGATTTTTAAAATCAAAAAAACAGCCCTGCACGGCGAAATTCGCCGATTGGGCTGTTCGTTGATCTTATTTACTCTGCGTTCAGCACAAACTTCTCGATAACCTCTTTTACACCGTCTTCGTTATTACTTGCCGTAATGTAGTCCGCCAGCTCTTTCAGCGCAGGGATGGCATTTCCCATCGCTACACCAAGACCAGCAACTTCGAGCATCTCATGGTCGTTCCAGGAGTCGCCGATGGCAATACACTCGCTGAGCTGGTGACCGAAATGGTCAGCCAGGAAGGTCAGGGCGTGGCCTTTAGTTCCTTCGTTGTGCATGATCTCCAGGAAGTAAGGTTTGGACTTTGTGATATGGACTTGAGGTCCGAGCAATTCACGCAGGTCAACGGCAACCTTATCCAAGTAGTCTGGCTCATCGATAATAAGCAGCTTCGGAGTTTTTTGTTCGATCACTTTGATGAAATCAGATTCGATATAATATTGGGTACCGTTTAATTTGGCATAATCACGCAGCTTGTCGTTTTCCTCACGGGCATACAGCTTGTCGTCAATGTATGTTTGAAGGTGGAGATTGTTCTCCAGGCAGTAATCATACAATTTGCGGGAAGCTTCCTGTGGAACATAACGCTCATAGAGGACTTTTTCGTCCAGCAGGTTTTTCACCAATGCGCCTTGATACGTGATGATCGGCACGTTAAGTCCGGTTTGACGAGCAAGCGCTTGTGCGGAAGCATAAGCACGTCCAGTCGCCAGCGTTACAGTTACACCATGGGCAACTGCTTGTTCCAGTGCAGTCTGTGTAGCAGGGGTTACTTCCTTGTTGTCGTTGATCAGTGTGTCATCAATGTCAATTGCGATTAATTTGTAGGTCATCTGTGTTTCTCTCCTTTTTTATCTGTATCTATATTAACGAACGAAAAATAAGTTTTACACGAGGCCACTCCGAATACAGATTCATCTTTCGATCGCTGTTATCCCCGGATTTTTGATTCCATTCCCCAAGGGGAAATCCGTTGATAGCTTATGCTTCCGATGTAGCTTTCTTTCAGAAAGCTTTAAGCGAACGCTTCGCTTCTCCCGATAAATTCTGTCTTCTCCGTTAACGTGTAATCTTAGACTTCGTTCTAAAACTATACTTACATCTAAATTTTATTCTTCTAGAAAAACAAGGCCGATAAAGTCTTCCAGCTCAAGGTTGCCGAAGTAATGTTTTACATCCAGGCCTTCAAGTGCAGTACGCACCTCGGTTTCCTCATACCTCTTGCCGCGTAGCATATTTTCGATATCCGCCACATCGCCTACACCGAAGAAGTCGCCAAAGATTTTGATATCTTCGATGCGTCCATCCTTGATGTTCATGCGCAGATCGATGATGCCTACAGGGAATTTGCGAGTGTGCTTCACATTGCTTTCCGGAGACAAGCCATAGTTCCAGTCCCAGTTGTTATAACGCTCAGCGGAGATTTCTTTGATTTTGTCCCAGTCTTTGTCAGTGAGCGTGTACTGTGGAACGTCCTTAGGCTCCATCCGGAAAATGTGACGTAACAGCTCATCGCGGAACTGCTCAATCGTCAGGTTGGTGTCAATCAGATCCCGTATGTTGGCGACCCGGCTGCGCACGGACTTGGTGCTCTTGGATTTGAACTTCTCGGGATTGACGTTCAGGGAAGCCTGAACATGCTCCAGATTCAGATCAAACATCAATGTGCCATGACTGAACATGCGCCCACGTGTGGAAAACTGGGCATTGCCCGAAATTTTCTTTTCGCCTACTTGCAGATCATTACGCCCGGTCAACTCGGCATTTACACCAAGCTCGTGCAAAGCTTCAACCACAGGCTGGGTGAACTTGCGGAAATTGTGGAAGGATTGACCGTCATCCGCTGTAATAAAACTGAAATTCAGGTTGCCCAGATCGTGATATACCGCTCCGCCTCCCGAAAGACGACGAACCACCTGCACACCGTTATCCTGAACGTACTCGATATTAATTTCTTCAATCGTATTTTGATGTTTTCCGATGATGATCGACGGACGGTTGATGTAAAACAGCAGATAGCTGTCATCCTCCATCGGCAGATGCTTCAGAATGTACTCCTCAATGGCGAGGTTTACAGAAGGATCTGTAATGCCCTGGTTGTCTACAAACAGCATGGTCATTCCTCCATTAATGTATGTGAGGGATTGCTAGTCCCTTATGTAGTGAACCTTGTATATCAAAAGGAACCGAAATTCCTCTTCTATTGTAAACGAATTATGGTTGGGACACAAAGAAAACAGGATTGACCCACACCTCCCGTGCCATCCATAATAAAAAGGACATACAGAAAGGATGACGGAAGAATGACCGGTTATATCGAAGTGTTCGGACATGGCGGGGACGTGGAGACGGCTGCGTCACGATTTGGGAGGGAAGCCGCTGATTTTCTGGACTTCAGTGCCAACATTAATCCGCTCGGTCCACCCAGAGGAGTGCTGGAGGCTATACAGCAAGGATTGCAGTCGGTGATTCGGTATCCCGATCCGGCGCATCGGGGATTCAAAGCACTACTGAGCGAGCGTCTTGGTGTGATGCAGGAGCAGATTTCCGTGGGCAACGGTGCAGCCGAGAGTATGGCGCTCATTCTGCTGGGGCTTGCCCCGCGCAAGGTGGGTACTGTGGAACCGGGATTCTCGGAGTACCGGGCGTTGGCACGACAATTCGGTGCCGAAGTTGTGCATACGGAGGGCAGAGAAGAACTGGCGTGGCGAGCGGAACCCGGGGACATTGAGCAGCTCATGGAAAAGGTAGACCTGCTCTTCCTCGGCCAACCCAACAATCCAAACGGTGTACAATATCCGCTTGAAGTATTACAAAGACTTGCCCGCAAAGCGGAAGTAACGGGAACCGTACTTGTCATTGACGAGGCCTTTATGGATTTTATTCCGGTAGCCCGGCGCCAGTCCCTGGCAGCACATCTGAATGACTATCCAAATGTGATCATCATTCGCTCGATGACAAAGTTTTATGCCATTCCGGGCTTGCGTCTTGGATATGCTCTGGGCCGTGCAGAATACATTCAGGCGATGACGAAGAAACAGGTGACCTGGAGTGTCAACGGTCTGGCGCTCATGGCAGGGGAAGCCTGTCTGCGCAGCGGAGAACGGTACGAACAGGAAACCATATCACTGATCACGCGGGAACGGGGGCATCTCATCGCAGGACTGCAGGCGTACGGGTTTACGGTGACACCGGGAGAGGCGAACTTTATTTTGGCACGTGTGCCGGCCCCTTGGACAGCGGCATCAATGCAGGAGGCGTTGGGCCGAAGAGGCATTCTGATTCGCAGCTGTGCCATGTATCCGGGGCTTGACAAAGGGCATGTACGTTTCGCGGTCAAGGATGCAGATGCCAATGCTACATTACTCGAAGTGCTGGGCGGCGTGCTGGAAACCAAGGGATATCCGAATGTCGATCAGACCTCCATTCATGAATCAAGTCAGCAGGAGCAGACAAAAGATTCGGAACAGGCACAGGGAGGGAAGCGGTCGTGACACTCCCGTTTTATAACTACTTTACGAATGGAGAAACAGGTGAGAATAAATATGCGGCCTCTTCCTGGCCGGGACTGATCATATCTGCACATGAACGACATATCAAAGCACAGAGCCCAATGGCTGTCCAAGCGCTATCAAGTGCGGTATATGGTGGCGGGATGCTTGAACTGGATCGCATTTTTAACATCTATGTGGACAGGCATTACCGCTGTGATGATCCGCCGCGTGATATCGAACAAGCGCTGAACGAATGGCATGAGCCGCGGGATCAATGTGCCGGATTATTGACGGCCGTAAGGCTGGAGCATACCTCCATTCAGGAATATACAAGTGATGAATTTGGTCTTCTGTGCTGCACCACTGCGGGTGTATCGAATGCAGCACGTGCGGGGTCGGAGAGAACGGTATTTGATACGGCGGGAAATAAGAAGATGTCTTCCGGCAGGGAGCGCTCTGCTCCTTCAGCACGGAATCTAACGAGTCACCCCTATGTCCCGGGTACAATTAACATCATGCTCTGGTTGAATGGACGCATGACCACCGGGGCGATGGTGAATGCGGTACAGACGGCGGTTGAAGCCAAAACGGCCGCGCTGGCGGATGCGGGTGTTCTGGATTCGGAGAACGGGTTGCCCGCCACCGGTACCACAACCGATGCCATTGTGTTGGCGGTACGTCAGGCAGTGGAGGAACCTCATCCGATGATCAATTATGCCGGGACAGCAACTACGGCAGGGGCGGCAATCGGCAGATTGGTATACGACACGGTGACGGAGAGCCTTCAGGCCGGACTGTTATGGAAAGAGAGGATCAGGCACAAATGACTTTTGAGCTGGAGCATCTATGGACCTGGTCATTCTGGACAGGCATGGCGGGAGCCTGGATTATTATACTGGCGTACCTGTTGGACCGATGTATCGGAGATCCGCGCTGGATTCCCCACCCGGTGATTGGCATGGGAAAAGGCATCTCGGCATTGGAGCGTGTCATTCGCTCGCGTGTGCGCACAGAATTGGGGCTGAAGAGAGCGGGGCTGTTGTTCCCAATTGTGATTGCAGGGGGTTCTTTTGCCATCACCTGGGGACTCGTATATGTGCTTGGGCTGATTCATCCTGTCATTGCAGCGGCAGCTGAAGTGGTGCTCATTGCAACGACCATTGCTTCAAAAGGGCTGAAGGATGCAGGTATGGAAGTGTATCGTCATCTGAAGCAGCAGGATTGGCCGGCGGCCAGACGTTCACTGGGCATGATTGTTGGACGTGATACGGCACATCTCGACGAACCGGAGGTTGTGCGGGGAACGGTAGAGACGGTTGCTGAAAATATCGTTGATGCCATTGTATCACCGTTATTCTATGCACTTATTGGAGGCGCTCCACTAGCCATGGCTTATCGCGCCGTCAACACGTTGGATTCCATGGTCGGATATAAAAATGACAAGTATCTGCATCTTGGCTGGGCCTCGGCCCGTCTGGATGATGTGGCGAACTGGATCCCTGCCCGGCTGACCGCGATTCTTTTAATCCTGGGTGCCTGGGTTATGAAGATGGACGCGAAAGGAGCAGCACGCATGGTCGCACGGGATGCAAGACTGCACCCAAGTCCGAATAGCGGGTTTCCCGAATCGGCGGTGGCTGGAGCACTGGGCATCCGGCTTGGCGGACATAACGTGTATCATGGAGTTGCTTCATTTCGTGCCTACATGGGTGAAGCCACACGGCCGATGGAAGCCGAGGATATTGTGCGAACATCACGCCTGATGTTCTGGTCGGCAGGTGCTTTTGTGGTACTGTGCATGTTCATAACGCTGGGCGTGTGGCTGGCAGGAGGGACGCTGTTATGGCCGTAAATGAAGGGAATGCAGGCAATGAAGTACATATGGATCAACCTTGCCCGCTGAAACGAAACATTCTGTGGGTCCGTCACGGGACAACGCTGTGGAATGTGGAAAAAAGATACTTGGGGCATACCGACATCGGTCTGCTGCCAAATGCCAAAGAAGAACTGGCTCCGCTTCATGAACAATTGAGCGGTGTTTCGTGGAACGAGGTATATTGCAGTGATCTGCTTCGCTGCCGACAGACGCTGGAACAGATCCTTCCTGATGCCAACGCACAGGTGAAGTTTGACTCGCGTCTGCGTGAGAATGATTTTGGACAGTGGGAAGGGCTGACGTATGATCAGCTTAAGGATAATTCTGTGTACCGAAGCTGGATTGATGCGCCGCAGGAGGTCACTCCGCCCGGAGGGGAATCGTGGCAGGAGTTTACCGGACGGTTGGATTCCTTCCTCCAAGAGATGTTGTTGGAGGATCGTCCTTCGATGCACGTTGATGAGGGGCAAGTGCCAACCATGGTTGTGGTTACGCATGGTGGTGTCATCCGGTATGCCTTGTCCCGTCTGATTGCAGGGCTTGGGTTCTGGGATACACATGTTGTCCCGGGACAGGCGATTCAGGTTCAGCTTGAACAACAGGGGAATCAATGGTTTGGCAGCAGAGTGACTTTTCCGCCAATCGGGTTGTAAGGATGTACAATATACCCTATAATCACAACAGAAGTGTGACTTCAGCATGGATACATACACGCTGCAGGTGTGAAGCCTGAACGAGTATGTAGTATGCAGAAATTACACGGCAATGGTTTACCATATCAGCGACCAAGGGTCCCGCGTGTGAAGGCTGTCTTTTCATGGCAAATTAGTACGAGTCATGAAACACACAAGGGTGAAATGGGGAAGCCGGTGCAAATCCGGCACGGTCCCGCCACTGTAAAACAGGATGATTCCTGTAAGTCAGATTACCTGCCCTGGACGTACAAACCGGTGTTCCTTCGAGGAAAGGACAGCGTTTCGGGCTATTCTATGCGCATGGACAACCCTTGGTTGAACATGTACAGATCGCCATATGCGAGACGTCATCCCTGATCCTTGTCCAAGGATTGGGGATTTTTTATTGTTCATGTAAGATGAACCCAGACCAATTTTACACGAGGTCACTCCGATTGCAGTACCATCTTCCGATCGCTGTTATCCCCAGATTTTTTAATTCCCTTTTTGAAATGGAAAATCCGGTGATAAAGGCGAACACTTCGTTTCTTCAGATTGGTTCTGCACTCTCCGTTAGCGTGTAAATGTTGCAGTTCAAACCTTACACAGGAACACCAAGACATGGGGAATAAGAGTTCGAGCACGATGCAAGAAAATAGCGCAAATAGAGAAGGGGAGAATAACAGAATGAATTTCAAAAATTGGAAAAGCGTAGCGTCCCTGCTAAGTGCAGCGGCACTCGCACTGGCTTTGGCCGGATGTGGCAATGCAACAACAAACGAGGGCACAGGTACTTCACAGCAACCGGCACAGGAGCAATCCCAAGGCCAGGCGCAGACGGACCTCAAAACACAATATCCACTTACCGTTACGGATGCAACGGGTGAATCGTTCACCTTTGAAAAGGCACCAGCCAAAATCGTATCCGTGTCTCCGGCTGAGACGGAATCCCTGTTTGCCCTTGGATTGGACGATCAAATCGTTGGTGTATCCGACTATGACGATTATCCGGAAGCGGCAACAACCAAAGCTAAAATGGGCGGTATCACCAAGCCCAATGAAGAGTCCATTATTGCAGCTGAAGCCGACATTGTCTTCACAGGTATCTCCATGAGCGAAGATGCGGTGAAGAAACTGCGTGAACTGGGCATTACCATTTTCAAAACGGATCCTAAATCCATTGACGATGTGATGAATAATATCGAAACCTTCGGTAAAATTACCGATCATCAGGAAAAAGCACAAGAAATCATCACTCAGATGAAACAGGACGTTACGGATGTAACGGAAGCAGTGAAGGCAGTTAAACCGGAAGATAAGAAAAAAGTATACGTTGAATTCTCCCCAGGCTGGACTGTGGGTAAAGGCGAATTTATGGATGAACTCATCACTGTAGCCGGTGGCAGCAATATTGCTTCGGACAAAGAGGGTTGGTATGAAATCAATGAAGAGAACGTGATTGCCTCCAACCCGGATGTGATTTTGTATGCTAATGATGTAATTGATGAAAACTCCAAAACACTGGATCAGATCATCAAGGCGCGCAGTGGCTGGGATCAAATTACGGCTGTGAAAAATGACGCGGTTATTGGCCTGGATGCCAACCTGCTGAGCCGTCCGGGTCCACGGGTAACTCAAGGGTTGAAAGAAGTAGCCAAAGCGATCTACCCTGACTTATTCCAATGAGTAAAAAGCTGATCCTGTTCGGAACGACGGGCATGGTGCTGCTGGTGCTCACCGTGCTCATCTGCACGGGCATTGGTTCAGTAGCTTTGCCGATCCGGGATATTGCAGGTATCCTGATTCACAAAATTCCCTGGGTGGGCGATTGGATTACACCGGATTGGAATAAGGCAGCCGAACAGATTATCTGGAAAGTCAGATTCCCACGTGTACTGCTTGCCGTGCTCGTTGGCGCATCGTTGGCGATTGCTGGTGCGGGATTCCAGGGGGTTCTTCGGAACCCGCTGGCAGACCCGTTCACCCTGGGCGTATCATCCGGTGCTTCGGTGGGTGCAGCCTTTCTGATTTTCTTCGGATTGCAGTATGCACTGATCGGAATCTGGACGTTGCCACTGGTGGCGTTTTTGACGGGTGTAATCACGTTATGGTTTGTTATGGCACTGGCTCGTGAAGGGCGTAAAATACCTACACACAGCCTCATTCTGGCTGGTGTGGTCATGCAAAGTTTCCTGGGCGCAGTTGTTTCCTTCCTGTCGACCATGTCGAAACAGACGATTAATGAAATTATATACTGGACGATGGGAAGTCTGGCTCTGCGTGGGTGGTCGTATACGGCCATCCTTTTCCCGTATTTTCTGTTAGGGCTGGTCTTTCTCTGGAGCCGCGCACGCTCGTTGAATGTGCTTGCACTGGGAGAACGTCAAGCGGCACATATCGGGATCGGAGTGGACAGGCTCAAGCTGTCCGTGCTGGCAGTTGGCACACTGCTGACTGCAGGCGCTGTCTCGGTATCAGGTGTCATCGGATTCGTTGGATTGGTGATCCCGCATATGTTGCGGCTGGTGGTGGGACCGGATTACCGACTGCTGGTACCTTTGTCAGCCATTGGTGGAGCGATCTTCATGGTGTGGGCAGATACCATAGCAAGGTCGTTGCTGGCGCCAACTGAAATTCCGCTCGGTGTTGTCACCGCCTTTGTTGGTGCGCCATTCTTTGCTTACCTGCTGCACCGGAACAAAAAGTTGCAGAAGGGGATGATGCCATGAATTCCAGTACCAGTTCCAACTCGACTTCACTTATCTCCATTAAGGGAGCAGGGAAGTCATATGGCAATCATCAGGCATTGCGTAATGTAGACTGGCATGTTGGCGAAGGTGACTGGTGGGGAGTTGTCGGACCAAACGGCAGCGGCAAGTCCACTCTGATCCAGCTTATTGCTGGAACGGAACAGTTAAGCGAAGGTCAGATCCATATCGATGGTCGGGATATCAGCTCATACAGCCGTAAGGACTTGTCACGCATGATTGCTGTATTGCAGCAGGACGGTTTGCCACCTATCTCCTATCCCGTACGGGACGTGGTGGAGATGGGGCGATATCCGTACCAGAACTGGCTGGGGCGGGAAACGGGTGATGGGGCACTTGTGGTGGACAGAGTGCTTGAAGATCTGGGATTGACAGAGCTGGCGGACAGACCGCTGGATGCACTCAGCGGGGGACAACGGCAGCGGGTCGCACTAGCCAAAGTTATGGCTCAGGAGCCGAGGTTACTTCTGCTGGACGAGCCGACCACGTTTCTGGATATTAAATATCAATTGCAATTTATGGAATTGTTATCGGCATGGCGACAGAGAAATAACATTACAATTGTGGCTGTGCTGCATGATTTGAATCTGGCCGCGTTATTTTGCGATCACATTCTGGCGCTCCGTGAGGGCATGGCGGTTGGAAAGGGCACGCCTCATACGTTGATCAACGATGAGAATATCCAGGATATATTTCGCGTCAAACCCGCGATTGTCTCCCATCCCGACCATGCCATACCTCAACTGCTGCTGCGGCGGGACATCGATTAAATGAAGCGGGGCAACCCATATTTTGATGAAGGAAGTGCTGGTTGTATGAATAATGAACAGGTGTTGGAGCATTTAATAAGTAAGATTACTGCTCCTGATCAGGAAGTCGCGGCAGAAACCTCTGGACATGTGGATTCGTTGACAAAGCCGCCGGGGAGTCTGGGCAAATTGGAAGAGCTGGTGATCCGTTTGGCAGGCATGACGGGCAATGCACGCCCGCGTTTTGAACACAGAGCGGTCATTGTCATGGCCGCAGATCACGGCGTAGTGGAAGAAGGCATCAGTGCCTTTCCTGCTGAAGTGACTCCGCAGATGGTCCTGAATTTCCTCGCTGGGGGCGCAGCCGTGAATGTGCTTGCACGTCACGCCGGAGCTGATGTGATCTGTGTGGATATCGGGGTGAATGCCGATCTTGAACATCCGGACCTGCTCTCCCGCAAAATTCGCAAAGGCACGGCCAACATGGCCCGAGGGGCAGCGATGACCCGGGATGAGGCAGTTCGGGCTATCCTTGCAGGAGCCGAAGTTGTATCGGCAGAGGTGGCGAAGGGAACACAGCTGTTTGTCACCGGGGAGATGGGAATTGGCAACACAACTGCAAGTGCTGCGGTAATGAGCGCGTTAACCGGAGTTGCACCAGCTGCCGCTGTGGGGAGAGGTACAGGGATTGATGATGCAGGCTTGCAGCGCAAGGCTGCTGTAGTCAGCCAGGCGCTTAGTGTAAACGCACCGAACCCGGATGATGCACTGGATGTTCTGTGCAAGGTGGGTGGACTGGAGATTGCTGGACTCACGGGGGTTATCCTCGCAGCAGCTGCTCATCGGTGTCCGGTCGTTGTAGACGGGTTCATCTCTACCGCGGCAGCGCTGGTTGCAAGACAACTTGCACCTCTGAGTACGGCTTATATGATCGCTTCTCATACTTCACATGAAAATGGGCATGGAGCGCTGCTGCGTGAACTGGACCTGAAATCGATGCTGGATCTGGACATGCGTCTGGGTGAAGGCACAGGCGGTGTGCTTAGTCTTCATCTGATTGACGCAGCATGTCTCATTCTGAACGAGATGGCAACCTTTGCAAGCGCGGGTGTCTCGGACGGGGCAAGCCATGCTTCGGACTCTGCTGCGTCGGTTGATTCATCCCTGCAAGGAGAGAGTTCCCGATGAGCGTACTGGTGACAGGCGGCGCACGCAGTGGCAAAAGCTCCTTTGCCGAGCGTCTCTGCATGCAGCGTTCCTCGGAGGCCTGGTATGTGGCGACAGCTCAGGCCTACGATGATGAAATGCGTGAGCGTATCGCCATGCATCAGCATCAGCGCGAGGCATCGGGGTATCTGTGGCATACAACGGAAGAGCCGATACATCTGCCTGCTTTGATAAGCCGCATGGGTGAAGGGCATACAGGGACTTCTGCACCCACCATTCTGGTGGATTGCCTGACGCTGTGGCTGACAAATGTTCTGTTAGCGCATGAGCATGACGAGAAGCAGGTGTTACAGGGACATTTGGACGCGCTAGTTGAAGCGATTCGCACCTATCCCGGTTTACTTGTTCTGGTTACGAATGAAGTAGGGGACGGGATCGTACCGGAATATGCCCTTGGCAGGAAATATCGGGATTTGGCCGGTGTACTGAATCAGCGCATTGCGGCGATATGCGGTGAAGTGTTTCTGGTGACCGTAGGCATTGCGATTGAACTAAAAAGCAAGGAGTACCGCTTATGAAGGATGGCACGCCTGCTCCTCAGCGTAAACATGCGGCGGCAGCCGCTTTTCAATTTTTGTCCCGTTTCCCTGTCAAAATGCAAATCGATTTTGTCCCGCCGTTGCTGCGGGAAAGTGTAGTCTTTTATCCGCTGGTCGGTGCTGCAATCGGCCTGTGCGTCTGGCTCATGGGAGCCTTAAGCGGTGCAGTGCTTCCCGCCTTCCCGGCAGCCGTCCTGACCTTGACGTTATGGGTATGGCTCACCGGAGGACTCCATCTTGACGGATGGATGGATACGGCGGATGGTTTGCTCAGTTATCGTACCCGTGAGCGGATGCTGGAGATTATGAAGGACAGTCGTGTCGGGGCAATGGGCGTGATCGCCTGCGTGTTGCTTCTGATGATGAAGGCTGCGCTGATCGCCGATTTTATTGCCCGGGGCCACTGGATGTACGGTGCGCTACTAATCCTGCCCATGATCTGGAGCCGCTGGTTCATGGTGTATGCGATGTCGGCCTGGCCGAATGCGCGCGAAGATGATGGACTTGCCGTATTGTTTAAAGGTCTGGGTGAGCGGAAGGAGGTCCAGCGTGCAAGCAGTTCAGCTGTAGGCCTAACCTTGGTCGCAGGGGCACTTACGTTTGCCGCGGTGTGGCTTTTCAAACCGGATATGGGGATTGCGGATGCGATGGTGAGTGGGCTGGGAACACTGCCATGGTGGCTATACCCGGTGACGGCAGTTATTATACTGCCTGTGGCGTGTTATTATATCGGCCGATTCGTGGCTGCCCGGATCAGTGAACGGCTCGGCGGTTTAACCGGGGATACGTATGGTGCCATGAATGAGCTGCTGGAGGCGGCTTTGTTGACCGTGCTGAGCGTGCTTCAAGGACTGTTCTGGCTGTAACTTTTGAAGTAAGAAGCAGTATAGAAAGTGTTACGCATGAGGTTGGGAGCAAGGTGATCTGGATATAACACGGAGACAGGGGGAGAGAGCGTGGAAGATAGGCCATCACAACCAGCGGCGATACTGATGCTGCAAGGAACGGCTTCCGATGTAGGCAAAAGTGTTATCACAACGGCATTGTGCCGGATTTTTAAGCAGGATGGCTTCAAGCCAGCCCCGTTTAAATCACAGAACATGGCACTGAATTCCTATGTGACGGAAGATGGCAAGGAGATTGGTCGGGCTCAGGGAGCACAGGCCGAGGCCTGCGGTATTGAGGCGACAACCGATATGAATCCAATCCTGATCAAGCCGGTGCGGGACATGCATTCGCAGATCGTGGTACATGGTGTACCTTTTGCCCAGATGAGTGCATCAGATTATCGGCAGAAGTTCCTGCCTGAAGCAAAGCAGACGGTGATGGATGCGTTGAATCGGCTACGGGATACCTATGATATTGTGCTGATGGAAGGAGCGGGCAGTCCGGCCGAGATCAATCTGAAGGACCGGGATATCGTCAACATGAATCTGGCAGGCTGGGCCGATGCGCCGGTGATTCTGATCTCCGATATTGATCGGGGCGGAGTGTTTGCTTCCATTGTAGGTACGCTGGAGCTGCTGGAACCCCATGAGGTGGCGCGAGTCAAAGGGTTCATTATCAACAAGTTCCGCGGTGATCTGTCCCTGTTGCAGCCGGGACTCGACTGGCTCGAAGAACGGACAGGCATTCCAGTATTAGGGGTATTGCCTTACATAAGAGATATTCAGATTGAAGCAGAGGATTCAGTGGTGCTGGACTCCATGCGTCATGGGAAATCCGGTAAAACCGAGCTGGATCTGGCGGTGATCCGATATCCGCGAATTTCCAACTTTACAGACTTTGACGCACTTTCCCGTGAACCGGATGTGAATGTGCGTTACGTGACCTCGCCAGAGGAATTGGGAAGTCCTGATGCTATTCTTCTACCGGGTACGAAGGATACCATAGGTGACCTGGCATATCTGCGTGAGTCTGGGCTGGAGCAGGCGATTGCCAGCCAGACCGAGCGTGAGCATGTTCAGCTCGTAGGAATATGTGGCGGGTACCAGATGCTGGGACGTCATCTGAAGGACCCCTTTGCTGTGGAGGCGAATCAGATTCAGGAAGCGAAAGGGCTTGGCTGGCTCCCGCTATCAACAACGTTTCTTCAGGAAAAGCAGACCGTCAGAGCTTCCGGACGGGTGCAGCCTAATCACCCGATTCGTCTGTATGGTGAGCGAGATGTAGCAGATGCTGCATTACCTGTTAATGGATATGAGATCCATATGGGTGTTACAGAGTGCCACGAGCCTGAACGTGTAACCGCACTATTTGAAATATCCCATCCAGGTGGCCAACCTTTCCAAGAAGGCTGGGGCTCAGTAGATGGCAGCGTGTGGGGAACCTACCTGCATGGTTTGTTTGAAAGTGATCAATTCCGACGTTCGTGGCTGAATGCCTTGCGTGAAGGAAAGGGACTGGCTCCACTTCAGGAGACATATAGTGCGCATGAACGTAAGGAGATGGAGTTCGATCGGGTAGCCGAATCGTTGCGTTTGGCATTGGATATGAAACGTGTGTACGAGATTATGGGTGTTCAGGCACCCAAGTGAAACAACAATACCCCCATGCCCGACAAACCGTTCTCTAGAAACGGAATGTTAGCGGCATGGGGGTATTGTATATCCTATGATTAAATGAGGTTTAAAACAGGTGATGATAGGTTAATGGTTAACCTGTTAGTTTATTTTGAAATTCTTCATAGCGGATTGCAGCTCTACAGCTTGTTCATGCAGATGACGAACTGTATTCGAATGTGAATCCATCTCGCTGAGCTGAAGATCTGCTGTTGAAGCAATCTGTAGCATACTTTCACGGGATTTGGTCGTAATCTGTGCCGTTTCTTCAACGGACGCACTCACTTCTTCAGCACCAGCAGATACTTGTTGTGTAGAAGCAGAGACGGTCTGAATGGTCAGATTCACGTTCTGGATCAATTCATTCAGCTGCTGGAAGGCTGAGCCTGCTTGTTGAACAACAGTTGTACCTGAACCAATCTCCTGGGTTACACGGTTCATGGCGTCAACGGAACGTTCAGCGTCTTCACGAATGGTACCCAGATAATCCGAAATTTCTTCGGTGGCTGTCTTGGATTGCTCGGCAAGTTTGCGAACTTCTCCAGCAACAACAGCGAATCCGCGGCCATGTTCTCCGGCACGTGCTGCTTCAATGGAGGCGTTGAGTGACAGCATGTTAATCTGTTTGGTGATTTCAAAAATGGAAGCAACAATGGTGCCGATAGCTACCGAACGTTCATTCATAGTTTCGACATAACGCAACGATTCGCTTGCTGTCTGGCCTACACGCTCCATCTGCTCAATGGCATTCTGAGCCAGTCGGTTACCGTTAACTGCCTCGTTGGCTGCTTCACCAATCTGGTCAGATACTTCAGCGGAAGAAGAAGCAATATGCATGATACCTTGCGTAATTTCTTCCATAGCTCTCGCGTTCTCGGATGCGCTTGAGGCAATGCTGATGCTTCCTTTTTCTGCATCTTCTGCGGAGCGGCTGGAGTTTCGAACCATACCAGACATCGATTCAACTCGCTGAAGCAGGTCATTGGAACCTGACACAACTTCATTGGATGTAGACAAGGCACGGCTAATCATTTCTTTCAGGTTATGCGTCATCGTCTGGAAGCTTGCGGCAAGCTGGGCAATTTCATCTTTACCTTTGATCTCTAGCTCAGCGGTCAGGTCGCCTTGGGAAATTTGTTTACTATGTTGGACAAGCTTGATGATCGGTTTGGTCACTCTTTTGATCATACTAGTGGAGATAAGCCACCCGAGCACAAACACTAATGCTGTAATCCCAAGACATAACCAGAAAATCTGGGTAATCTTGTCTTGAATGAACTGGGCATCCATGCTCACAGCCATAATCATGTTACTTCCTGCAATGGGGATAAAGGCTGCTTTATGTACACCAAAGGAATCGGAGTAGACCTCACTGATTACCATTTCTTTGTTCTCAATAGCTGCATTCATTGCGGGTTCTACACTGATCTCATCCTGCGCTTTCATGCCTGAGGAAGAGTTGGCAACAACCACTTTGGCGGTGCCATCTTGAATAGCAACAACGTAAGCAGCATCCAGATTATGTTCTTTTGCTTTATCTGCCAGATACGATTCCACGGTCATGGCAGCACCTTCAGAACCGGCTCCGCCACTCTGTACCTGTAGGATTTTGGATGCTGAAGTATTCTTGTATATATCCTGAATGGACGTGTTTAGGACTTTGTCAAACTGCGGCAGCACGTAGCTTTGAATAATATTCATCGAAACGGCGTAAAAACTAATACTGAACAACAGGGAAGCAACCAGCAGAACGAGGAACAAAGTGCCTCTGATTTTACCGGCAACGGTGCGATTACGAAACATATGATCATCCTTTCACGTCAAGTTCATTAACATTGTCGCTTTTCCGTAATCCTAAGACCTATCTACCAATGAAGAAAGACCTAAATTATACGTTGAGAAAACTTGGGAATAAGCGGATATACCTATATTACAAAATTAACCGGAGGTTGAATAGAACAATTTTCACGATTTGGTGTATTTTTTTCAGAAATACATGAATCTGTTACATGCATATTACATAATATCAATTAATACCTACCAGAATAGTTTGTTATATGGTATATTGTAAAATGTCTTTGTTGGAAGTACAAAAGATAGAAGAGAAAACCGGATATGTTCCGGTTACACACATGCCTGAGGAGGATTTAAAGAAATGGATACTTTTCTAGTCATATTGAATGTAGTGGTTATGCTTGCCTTACTTGGCATCCTCTACTGGATGCAGAAAAAGCATATCTCCTTTACGAAACGCGTATTTGCGGGTCTGGGACTGGGGGTTGTTTACGGGGTTATTCTCCAATTGGTGTACACATCAGGTTCTGATGTAGTTACGAAATCAGTCGATTGGTTCAATCTGGTCGGTTCAGGATATGTTCGTTTGTTGCAAATGGTCGTGATCCCATTGATCATGGTGTCCATCATCTCGGCCATTATGAATCTGAAGGGCAAACAAAATCTCGGCAAGATGAGTGTTTCCATTATTGCCATTCTGTTGATCACGACAGCGATTGCCGCAGGGGTCAGCATTGTGACCAGTCTGGGCTTCAACCTGACTTCCATTGAGATTCAAGGAGGAGACCGGGAGAATGCGCAGATTCAGAAGGTGGAGGAACGGCTTGTTGATGTGAAGGATCAGACCATCCCGCAGCAAGTGCTGGAATTCATTCCTTCGAATCCATTTGCAGATATGACAGGAGAACGTCGTACATCCACACTGGCGGTGGTTATCTTCTCCGCGTTTATCGGTGTAGCCGTACTTGGACTGGATCGCAAAAAACCTCAGCAGGCGGAGACGTTCCGCGGTATGGTTAATGCGGTGTATGCGGTGGTTATGCGAATTGTTACACTGGTGCTGAGGCTTACGCCTTACGGGATTCTAGCACTGATTACAAAGGTGACGGCGACAACCAATGCGGAAGAGATATTAAAGCTCATCAAATTCGTGATTGCGTCTTATATCGCGCTGGCGATCATGTTTATTATTCATCTGATCATTATCTCTCTGTCCGGCTTCAACCCGGTTACGTATTTGAAGAAGGTGTTGCCAACACTGGTATTTGCCTTTACGTCCCGTTCAAGTGCAGCGGCGATCCCGCTGAATGTGGAGACACAGACGAAGAAACTCGGTGTATCGGACGGCATTGCGAACCTGTCTGCAAGCTTTGGGGCTACGATTGGGCAAAACGGCTGCGCCGGGATCTATCCGGCCATGCTGGCGGTAATGATTGCTCCGACGGTCGGCATCGACCCGCTGAGCTGGGACTTCATTGTGACTTTGATCCTCGTAGTCATGATCAGTTCGTTTGGTGTGGCTGGCGTTGGCGGCGGGGCAACCTTCGCTTCCCTGATCGTATTGTCCACCATGAATCTGCCTGTGGCTCTGGTTGGACTACTCATTTCCGTGGAGCCGCTGATCGACATGGGTCGTACAGCGCTTAACGTGAACGGGTCGATGACATCAGGACTCGTAACGAGCAGAATTTTGAAGGAAAACGATCGGGACACGTTTAACGATCAGAGTCGTGAGCTGGATTCTGCGGCTCAGGCTTAATACAGAATGGATTAGATAGAAGCTCACATTAAGATAGCTAGAGCCGTCTACAAGCCAAGTGAGAAAAGCCGTCCTTCGGAGGAATCCGGAGGGCGGTTTTTTGTGGCAATCAAATTATACTTTACACGGTGTGTGAAGCAGTCTTCTTTTTCGATACATGGTGCAAGGCAAGGAGATACAAAAACAGTCGTATGGTCGAGAGGACATGGGAGGAATATAGCAGGGATCGTATTCACTCAGGCACACTTGGAGTTATTTAGTTCTGTTCATGGGACGAGAAATGTGATAGAGTATTCATGTTTTGGCCCTGAGCCAAACCGCGGTTCGTAACCATCCCGCGTAATCAAAACTAGGAAGGCAGTGTATGTATTTATGTTTAACTTAGGGTGGGGAGCAGTTTTTGTTCTCGTAACTTATGGATTTTTCCTGTTGTGTTACCGCTTGTTCGGTAAAAAAGGTCTCTATGCCTGGATTGGTGTGGCTACGGTTATAGCCAACATTCAGGTGACCAAAACGATAGATATCATGGGAATCGTGCTGACGCTTGGTAACACGATGTATGTCAGCATGTACCTGACCAGTGACCTTCTTAATGAGAAATATGGACCAGGTGAGGCACGCAAAGCCGTATGGTTTGGATTCTTCACGCTCATCATGACGACGGTTCTGATGCAGATGGTGTTGTTTTTTGACCCCGCACCAACGGACTTTGCACAGGAATCCATGGCGAAGTTGTTCGGTCTGCTGCCACGTTTGGCACTCGGAAGTCTGACAGCGTACTTTATCAGTCAGTTCCTGGATGTTCGATTGTACTCATGGTTACGCAAGGTGGCCCCAGGGCGCAATCAGTTGTGGATTCGCACCAACGGTAGTTCGATCATCAGTTCATTTGTGGATACATTGGTGTTCTGCACGATCGCGTTTGCATTCATCTATCCTTGGGATGTTTGGCTGGAAATCTTCCTGACGACGTATATTATCAAATTTGTATTAACTGCGGTTGGAACGCCGTTTCTGTATGCGGCACGTAGCTTTAAGTTTAAGGATGAAGCTTAGACAGTATTCAAAGAGTATCACTTAAAAAAAACCTCTGCGCAGTCAATTGTAATTCGGACTCTGCAAGGTTTTTTTTCATAGAAAAGACCCGAAACAAGAAAAATCCTTTTTACATTTTTATGAAAAAGTTATAATATAAACGACCTGTCGTTATAAGCGTGTATCATTAGGAAAGATGATTTTCATACAAAGGGGAATCGCACATGTACTCTACACTGCGTTATACACTGGAAAGCAATGGCACAACCTACGAGAATGATAGCATTAATGCCTCGTTATTGGTGGAGTTGATCTCCAATCTGGAATTGCAGGAATTCGTAGTACTTGTACCTTCCGAGCTGGTGGAGGGAAGTATGTATATGCAGGCTGCTGCGCTTGAGGAACCGGGGCAAATGGTGGCGGAGATTCGTTTGCAGGAAGGCGAGGGCGGTTTCCGACATTACAGCTGCAGAACAACAGATACGACTGGGATTATTCAATGGTTTCTGGATTACTGGGGGAAGCAACAGCTGCCACAGCTGGAGTCTTGGCAGGACATCACGCATGAGTTTGACTAATGGTAAATGAGTGAGCAGGAATAAGATTACGTAGAATGCAGACGGAGTAATTTAGGATATGCTTTGTATTAATTAAAATCCCGCAACCCATGATATTCATGGATTTGCGGGATTTTTGCGTTCGCGTGTGTACTTTATATTATTGAAGATACAGTTCAGCACAGTTTTGTGCAGTTTAGTTCATGATGCATAATATCGGCTGAGCATTGATGTATATGGGCTGTTTTTGACATAGATCCAATTGGATTAGTCGGTAAGGATTTGCAGTTCTTTTGGATATGTCGTCAGAACTTCCACACCCGTCTCGGTCACAATTACATCATCTTCGATACGGACGCCGCCTGCTGCGGTATAGATGCCCGGTTCAATCGTGAATACGGTACCTTCATTCAGAATGTCCATATTCTCTCCATGGAGAGAAGGATACTCATGTACGTCGATACCCAATCCATGGCCTACTCTATGCATAAAACGCTCGCCATATCCTGCTTCTTCCGTGACCTGGCGTGCTGCACGATCCACTTCGGCGCAGGTGATGCCTGGTTTCACGATTTGGATAGCAGCCTCGTTCGCTGCGAGCACAGTGTTATAGATGGTTTTGAGTTCAGGGGAGATGTCACCAAAGGCGAATGTCCGTGTGATATCCGAGGCATATCCCCCAGCATACACACCCATGTCAAACATCAACAGGTCACCATGTTGCAGTTTCCGTTCACCCGGTGTACCGTGTGGCAGACCTGTTTTGGGTCCCGTGAGCACCATGGTATCAAAGGAAGGACCATCGGCACCCAGCTTTTTCATCTGATACTCCATCTCGGCGACAAGTTCAATCTCGGTTACACCTGTGCGAACATGAGAGAGGCCTTGACGCAATGTTTCTTCGATCAGATGAATGGCGTGGCGAATGCGGGCTACCTCATCAGGTGTTTTTTTCACACGTAATGTGCGAAGCAGGGGGCCAACATCTTCAAAGCTGGCAGCACCGAGAGCGGCGGTCAGTTGTTCATAACGTGCGACCGTCACGTATTCTTTCTCGAGACCTACTCGGCCGAAGCGCCCCTGATAACGATCAAACAAAGCGTACGGATTATCCGTATCCGTGTGCGTGGCAATGTTGGATACCGAGGAAGCAGCTGCGGCAGCTTCAGCATCGAGCGCAGGTACAATCAACAGGGGCTCTTCGCCACGTGCGAGAACCAGACCTAGGAAGCGTTCATGCGGATTGCTCGCAAATCCAGTTAAATAGTAGATATGTTTCGGATCTGTGATCAGCATGGCGTCCAATCCTTGCCCGGACAGATCGGCTTCAAGACGAGATAAAGGGTTTTGATTCATAAGTGTAGTTGTCCACCTTTCCATTCATACTATTCTTCTATTATAAAAGATTATGATGGAATTCCAAACCGCAGTGATTTCATATCCTCGGAATCCTTTGAATTCTCGGTTTAAGCGGCTGATATGAAGGGTAATACAGGGCGAAACCGCTTTACAGATGAATAATAACACCACAACTATAGCGAACAATACATTAACAATACGTTGAAGCTTAAACTTATTTATTTTATACAAAAGAACGATATACGAAGGGAGATGTAATCATGAATAATCGAGTAACCGTTCCGCTGTATGCTTCATTATTAAGTGTGGCACTGTTAACAGCGTCATGTTCTTCAGGTGAACCCTCAACGGGAGGGGGAGGGCAAACGTCTCAGGGGCAGGGAACTGGTCAGGGACAGACAGCCAATGGAGGTAATACCGGTGCAAGTGGAAATGAGAGTGGAGCGCAGGGAGAGACGGTTATTCCGTATCAGGCATCTGTTCTGGTTGAAGGATTGAATGCACCATGGGAGATTGTGAGTGTGCCTGATGGTCGGATGTTTGTAACGGAACGCCCTGGTGCGATTCGGGTCATTGAGGATGGAAAACTAGCCCCTGAACCACTGATTGAATTCTCAGCCCCGTTTAATGAAGAAGGTGAGGGAGGTCTGTTGGGTCTTGCAGCTGATCCGGACTTCGAGGATAACGGTTATCTGTATGCGTACCACTCCTACCTAGAAGGCGACGATATTGCGAATCGGGTGTTACGCCTCAAGGTGAATGATGGCAAAGCCGTCATAGATCAAGAGTTGCTTGGTAACATTCCAGGCGGAACAAATCATAATGGTGGGCGAATCAAAATTGGCTCGGACAAGTTGCTCTATATCACGACAGGTGAGCGTTATGAACCGGAACTGTCACAGAACGAAGATAGCCTTGGAGGTAAAATATTGCGGATAGGTCTCGACGGATCGATCCCGGCAGACAACCCATGGCCGAATTCACCTGTATACAGTATGGGACACCGCAACGCACAGGGACTGGCATGGAATCCGGAAAACGGTTACCTCTATTCCACGGAGCATGGTCAGCGTAATCATGATGAGATCAACCGGATTGTGGCCGGGGAGAATTATGGCTGGCCCGAGGTAGAAGGAGACGACGATGACAATGGCGCATATCAGGCTCCGCTTGTACATAGTGGGAACGATACATGGGCGCCGTCTGGTGTAGCTTTTGTAGAAGAAGGACCTTGGGCCGGCTCGCTGATTGCTGCGAATCTGCGTGGAGAGCAGCTGCTGAAGGTCACTCTTTCGGAAGATGGCACACAGGTGGAGAAGGTGGAACCCATCTTCGAAGATGAGTGGGGTCGAATTCGTAATGTGAGTGCTGGCGAGGACGGCAAGTTGTACGTGCTTACGAACAATCGGGATGGACGAGGATCGCCACGTGATGGAGATGACAAGCTGATTGTACTAACTCCGGAGAGCTGAGTCGGGGTCAATGGAGATAAAGTCAGTGTTGCAGGACAGCGTCGCACCGAATTGGTCTCGCCGTAAGGTAGCGAATGGAGTGAGTTTAAAACGAACGGTTGCCGCTTATCTTGAACCAAAGCCCTGACTGAAGTGCCCTGAATCTGAATCGATCTAAATAAAATTTTTCTAACGAACATGACGCACCTTAAATAGAGGTTTGGTGGCGGTCGTAGAATTTAACGAACCTCAGCCGCGCTAAATCGACAACATTCACTTGAAACCTGCTGAAAAACCAACGAAATGAGTAAATAAGGTGTCTGGAGTTCGTTAGAAAAACTTGATACTCAAAATACTGCGTATAGGGTGTCTGAGATTCGTTACAAAACAACTATAGCGTTTAGACTGTGCCCAATTCATTAGAGGCGGACCTGAGTCAATAAGTAGACACTTACGTTACGGATTTTCCGGTGAATTGATTTGCCAAACGGGCAGGGGAAAGATACTGTGCACATGCCGTGGTGCAATATAAGATACTGCGTGCATTTCTGTATGAATAGTGTGCGCAATAGGTGCTACCGTACGGTCAACACCAGTGCAGTAGAGTAGTAGAAGTGAGTGGTTAATTAATTAAAGGAGCTGTCCCTGTCAAGTTCATGACATTGGGACAGCTCCTTGATTGTAATGTATGTGTCATCCTAATCTTGAATGAGCTACAACGCACAATGCCGCACGAAGAGCAACAGCGTTAATAGGATGCTTGTGTCATTCAAAAGCACTCACAAGTCCGCGTTCTTTACTTACTCTGCGCTCTCCGCAAGTGTGGCAATGCGCTGAGTCGGATCATTCGTGTACTCTCCACCGTGATAACAGAGAACCTTATTGAGCTTAAGGTTGGTCAGTTTCTTCAGGCTTCGCAGCGCTTCAGGCATGTCCGGTGTCGCTTGTGGTGCAGGGCCAACCAGTTCATCATCGACCACACGAAGTTCATCGGCAGCGAGCAGGAACTGTTGCTCTCCGAAATACAGGCAGATATGACCTGGCGTATGTCCCGGTGTATGAATGATCTGTGTACCACCTTGAAGGGGTAACAAGTCTCCGTCCGCCAGAGTTTTACTAATGTTCACTTCAGGCAGCTGCAAGAGCAGTTGGTCTGCCAGTGCCAAAACGGGCGCGGGCAGCAGAGCACGACGTTCGGGCGTGAATTTGATCAAGGGCTTCTCACCGGTTAGATATGGAATCTCATCGGCATGTGCCCAGATTTCCAGATCGGGAATAGCATCAAGCAGAGCGCCCAGATTACCGATATGATCGATGTCCTGATGGGTAATAATCACACGTTTGACGTCCGAGAGCTGTACGCCCTCTTGTTCCAATGCAGATTGGAGTTCGGCAAATTGTCCAATCATGCCTGTATCCACCAAGGTAACGCCATCTACATCACGAAGCATGACGGGGAATATGGGGCTGTTCCCGGAAGGTGTGGGAATCTGAAGATTTAGCACAGTAATCGAAGTTGTTGGATGGCTCATGGTTATCCGGACCGTAGTCCGGTACACCTCCTTTTCTTTTTTAGCAATGATTGTTGTTATTCAGGGCGATTATATTTTAAGTGTTTTCTATATTTTTTTACCGTATGGAGCAGCGCTTCGAACGTTTCTTCTTCATTACTGCCATCCTTAACGATGGTGACAAACGAGAAGTTATCATGAACAAGTTTGTTCCTCGTCTGAAACACCAGGCTAAGGGCTTCAGCGAAGTGTTCTTTTTCGGATTCCAGAGCAATGAACTCTTTACTCAGTTCGGCCTGAATAATCTCCATATTGGAGCGTGCACGGTAGGCAGGAGTTTTCATCAGCTGGGTCGAATTAAACTTTTTCTGATATACGTCTTTGTACAGTTGATGTAACATTTGTTCAGTAATGGCGCATAGTTCGATGACCAGTGAAGCATATCTTCGGTTTTTGCGTTTTCGGGTGAGCTCACGTGTTTCTTCTTTGTCCAAAATACCGTATTTTTCATACAGCGTAGAATCAACGTTCTGCAAGATTTCCTGATATTCCTGTTCGAGTAGTGCGATTTCAAGTTTGGCTTGTTTTTTAACTTTTTTAAAATCTTCTTTGGTCAGCATACTTGTCCTCCCATGGAAACCGAGATGTGATCCTATCATTATCTCATATTGTCCGTCGTTGCGCCTCTAATTTCGGAACCTCAGGTTCAGAAGGGAAGTACCTCATGTCCAATCAGACAGCAATTGTAACAGGAGCTAACTCAGGTATGGGGTTGGCAACCACCATTGAACTTGCAAGACAAGGATATCACGTAATCATGGCATGCCGCAGTGAGAAGCGCGGACAGGAGGCTCTTAAGGAAGCTGTGCGTCAGTCCGGTTCTTCTGCGATTGAATTGATGCTGTGTGACCTGGGTTCACTCGAAAGTATACGCCAGTTTGCCCGCGCATTCCACGAGCGTCATGATCGCCTTGACGTTCTGGTTAATAATGCGGGGGTAGTGATGGTCAAGCGGAAGGAAACCTCAGACGGGTTCGAACAAAGTATCGGTATTAACCATCTGGGGCATTTCCTGCTGACCTTACTTTTGATAGAGCCTCTGAAAGCCGCAAAGCAGGGACGGGTTGTGAACGTTTCGTCAGGTGCATACAAGGCCGGCAAAATTCACTTCGAAGATCCACATCTGCACAAAGGTTATAATCCGATCAAAAGCTATGCTCAATCCAAATTGGCTAACGTGCTGTTCACTCGTGCGCTGGCTCGCAAACTGTCAGGTACGTCTGTGACGGTGAATTGTCTACACCCTGGTGCGGTGGGAACGAGTATTGGCGTAGATCGCAATACCGGATTTGGCACACGTATTATGGCTTTTGCAGGTAAACTTCCATTTTTTCTGTCCCCTGAAGAAGGGGCGCGAACGGCTGTTTATCTGGCCACAAGTCCTGAAGTCGTCGGCATCACCGGGCGTTACTTCTATCAACAGAAAGAGCAGCAGCTGAAGAAACATGCCGTTGATGATGCTTCAGCTGAGCGTTTCTGGACATGGAGCGAAGAACAGGTGGGGATAAAGGCTGACGAGAAGTTGTGATGCGGATGTGGTTCAGACTTTTGCCTTCACAGCTTGTTGTATCATTTCAATAACAGCTTCAATACGTTGGATGCCTTGATCTCCCTGACCGTATGCACGGACAGAGGCGGATGAGGCATTTTTCTCATTCTCACCAAGCACGAGCGAATAAGGCACTTTTTCCATCTGGGCTTCACGGATTTTGTACCCGAGCTTCTCGCTACGCAGATCTGTTTCTACCCGAATGCCCGCAGCCCGGAGTTGGCTCTGTACTTGCAGCGCATAGTCAGCATAATGATCTGACACAGGTAGGAGCTTCACTTGTACAGGTGCAAGCCAGAGTGGGAACGCTCCTGCATAGTGCTCAGTCAGGATGCCGATGAAACGATCGATCGAACCATAGATGGCACGGTGGATCACGACCGGACGGTGTTTCAGGCTATCCTCGCCAATGTAAGTGAGATCGAACTTCTCCGGCATTTGAAAATCAAGCTGGATTGTTCCGCACTGCCAGCTGCGCTTCAGCGCATCGAGGATATGAAAGTCAATTTTCGGTCCATAAAAGGCACCGTCCCCTTCGTTAATGCGATACTCCACGCCCCGACGATCTAGTACATTTTGCAATGCTCTTTCGGCTTGATCCCACAGCTCTTCCGATCCCATGGAATCTTCCGGGCGAGTGGACAATTCAATCTTATATTCGAATCCAAAGATATCGTACATACGTCCGATCAGTGAGATCGCCTGATTAATCTCGTCCTCGATTTGCTCTGGCATGACGTAGAGATGAGCATCATCCTGGCAGAATGTCCGCACACGCATCATGCCGTTCAGGGCACCTGAGAATTCATGACGGTGAACCTGACCAAATTCCATCATGCGAATGGGCAATTCGCGGTAGGAATGAAGTGTGTTTTTGAAGATCAGCATGTGCCCAGGACAGTTCATCGGTTTCAGTGCAAAAGTGGCATCGTCTACTTCAGAGAAATACATGTTGTCCTTGTAATGCTCCCAGTGACCGGATTGCTCCCACAGACGATTGTTCATCATGAGAGGAGTCCGAACTTCCTGATACCCTTCCTGCAATTGCAACTCACGGGAGAACTGCTCCAGTTCAGTGCGAACAGTCATACCTTTGGGCAGATAGAAGGGCATGCCGGGCGCTTCTTCGGAGAACATGAACAGTTCAAGCTCTTTGCCAAGTTTACGATGATCCCGTTTCTTTGCTTCTTCGAGCATGTGCAGATGTTCATCCAGTTGGGCGTTGTTCGGGAAAGCAGTGCCGTAAATGCGTTGCAGCATCTTATTATCCGAGTTACCCCGCCAGTACGCACCAGCGACATTTAATAACTTGAACGCTTTGATTCGACCAGTGGATGGGAGATGGGGACCACGACACAGATCGAAGAACTCACCTTGATCATAGATCGAAAGTTCGGCATCCTCTGGCAGATCCTGAATGAGTTCAAGCTTGTAGGGGTCCTGGATTTCTCCGAAGATACGGAGGGCTTCCTCCCGGTTAACGACCCGGCGACTGATCTTATGATTCTCCTGAATGATTTTGTTCATTTCCCGCTCGATGGCAGCCAGATCGCTAATGGACAAGGCATGCTCCAGATCAACATCGTAATAGAATCCATCTTCAATGACTGGGCCGATACCCAGTTTCACTTGTTCTGCACCGTAGATGCGTTTGAGCGCCTGTGCGAGCACATGTGCTGCGCTGTGACGATAACGATACAGACCTTCCGCACTGTCCAAAGTAACGATAACAAGTTCGCAATCTTGCTTGAGCACCCAATCGAGATCGACATTTTGACCATCTACAATACCGCCAATAGCCTGTTTTCCCAGGCTTGTGCTGATAGATGAGGCAACCGCACCTACAGTGATACCTGCTTCGTAAGAACGTACCGCGCCACCTTGCAGACGGACCTCAATGGAATGACTGGATGGTTGAAGATCATTTGCTTGATTGTTTATTTCGTTACCTGATTTGTTGCTTGCTGAGTTACTGTTTTCTTGTTTGCTCATGTGAACCACTCTCCATTTCTTAAAATGAAAGCGCAAAAAACACCCGTCCCGGAAAAGGGACGAGTGCGCTTGGCTCGTGGTTCCACCCTAATTTGGTTATGGTGCACCCTGCTCTCGGCCAGCCGCCGGAACAGGAAACATCATAACCCTCATTGGAATCCGTTATCGGGGATCAGGCGGTGAACTCTACTGGCAACAAGCCGAACACCCGGAGGAGGTCCGAAATGCTGAGGTTCGAGGTCACGGCTGCAGAGGGGTAATTCCGGTCCGTTCGCTGAAGAAGGTTTCACCAATCCCCTCTCTCTCTGGGCAGCACGCAAACGAAATCATGTCTCTGGTCATCGCCAAATATGTTAGATCAACTCATTAAAGTTATCCTGAAATGTGTTGCATTCAATATCAATATATTGGAACAGGTGTTATTGAGTGTCGATTATATAGACTGAAAATGGAAAGGTCAAGCGGAACATTTTAATTGGTTTCGGACGGCCCATCCCATATTAAGCGAATGATCGTTCCTTCACCAGGGGTGGACTGTACCTCAATACGACCATTCATGGCTTCGATCAAACCTTTGGTTACCGCCATGCCCAGCCCTGATCCAACGTCCGATGTACCTGTATCTGTACCGCGATAGTATCGTTCAAATAACTTCCATACCGTCTCGGGGTCCATGCCTCGTCCATTATCGGCAAACTGAATGCTGAATTCATCTGCCTGCTTACCAGAATGCACACTGACAACCAGGATGGACTCGGGCGGATTATGAAGAAGGGCATTGGCGGTCAGATTATCCACAATTCGTTCAAACGACGGAATATGGACAAGTCCATACACAGGCACTTCAGAAGGTTGGAATACGATGCGACCTTCCCCATATGCCGGATTCCGTTCAGCGCGTTGGATCAGATCACGGAGCAACGTATTTACGTCAGTCTCTTCCACCACAGGTTGATATCCTCCACTGCGTAATCGATAGGTCATGGCAAGGTCGTTGACAAGTCTGTCCATATACATGGACTTATCGAGCATTATACCTGCGAATTCCCTGACTTCTTCCGCGGTCCAGCTATACTTATCTGCCTCAAGCATATGAGCATATCCCTGAATGGAGGAGAGGGGGGTCTTCAGATCATGTGTTATGCCAGCAATCCACTCCTCCCGCAAAGAATCCGTCTGTTTCCGAAGTTCTTCATCTTGCTTCAATGTGTGAGACAGGGCCTGCATGGAGCGAAGCACTTCAGCATACACGTTGTATTTTCGCTTCCACTTTCCGTTACGACGCTGACTGCGAGGCACCCCAAAGGCTCCGGTAGGTTCCTCGTAATGTCCTCGTTCCAGACGCTGTAACCATTGGAGCATATGCAGCATGGGTGAACCGAATCGGTTGGCATACCAGAAGGCAAGCAAAATGAGCAGAATGATGATGGACACGATCAATACAACCAATGCCGGTTCCAGAATAAAATTGTAGGGGTTTTGGTTTCCGGTCGCCAATGGATCGCTAGGTATGCTAATCAGCCAGGTAGTTTCATTCTGTTCGTCGTACCACGTGGCAACAGACATACCTGATCGACTCGGATAGCGAATTTGCAGAACCAGTTCCTGAATGGTGTATTCGCTTGGTACGCCCATGGCCGGTTTGTTAAAGGAGGAGAGTTCGCTTCCTGACGCGTCCAATACTTGAAGATAAGCATTAGCGGCACGAAGCGCCTCCTGTTGGTCGGGCTGAAGATCAAGCTTCCCGTTGGTGAAAGCAAGATCTGAACGAATGTTATTCATTAAGGACTTGGCCGGGTTACTCTCGCCATATAACAAGGTGAAGTCCTTCCCGTTTTTCTCCCGGATCAGCATGACAATCTGATAAGGAAACGGCTTCTGGCTTTCCCAGTATGCAATCAATTCCCCCGGTTTATAGTGAGTAGGAACATCAGCAGGTGTGTGATATTCATCAATGGCGTAACCTTGTTCATCGAGAACCTGGAGCCAGCCTTGATTTTTATCCACTTGTTTCAGCAATTCGGGGTCATATCGGATCGTATTATCTGGCAGAATCTCGGCTGTATTAATCAATTGGTCCAGACCATTAACAGCAAAATCATCCACCAGATTCACTTCATTTATCTTTTGCACAACCCAGTAGGTGGCTACAGACCCAAGCAGGATGATAAGAACGACTGCACCGGCAAGCATCCCGATAAACCGGGTCATTAACCTGCGACGAATACTCATGGGCGTGACACATGTTCAGGCTGAATCAGTTTGTACCCCAGACCCCGGACGTTCACGAGAAACACCGGATTGGAAGGATCGGCTTCAATGCGCTCCCGAATGCGGTGAATATGAACCATCACGGTATTGTCATCACTAATGGCTTCAGAGCCCCAGACACGTTCATATAGATCTGATTTGGTGAAGATTCGATTGGGATGTTTGCAGAAAAAGAGTAACAGTTGAAACACAAGTGCCGGACAGGATACGGACTCACCTTCAACCCGAAGTTCACCAGCCCACTCCAGCACTTGAAACCGTCCAAAGTCGTACACGCCTTCCGATGTGCTGAGAGATGACGTATTTACGTTAGATGGGACGTGATCCGAGATTGCTGCGGTTTTAGAAGGTAAATAACGCTTCAGTAATGATTTAATTCGAGCAACGACTTCCAGAGGATTAAAGGGTTTGGCAACATAATCGTCGCCACCAACGGCGAATCCGGTTAATTTGTCATAATCGGTTGTTTTGGCCGTCAGAAACAGGATGGGCGCATCAGTGACCTGTCGTAGAAAAGGACAGATTTCCAGTCCGCTTTTGCCAGGAAGCATGATGTCGAGCACGATGCAATGATACGTCTTGTTGTTGCATGCCTCAATGGCAGCTTCGCCTGTTGTAACGGTATCAATATCGAGAAACTGCTCTTTGAGCAGAACGGTTTTGAGCATATGCAGAATAGCCTGTTCATCATCCACAAGCAGTAATGAGACGTTATCCATAGTTTAAAAATGACCTCCTGATCCTTCCGTTGTGCGTATTGCTAATCATACCATCCAAGAAGGCTGTATAGCGTATGAGCTATCTTAACGGAATCTTAATTATACAGCCTCAAAAGGCGTTGCAAGTTTAACTACATGTAAGATGGGGTTAGACGAAGGATAAGACTCATTCTGTACACTTAACTGGAAAGTATAACGATTAGGGCGTGTCTAAAAACTCCGAAGGAAGCAGATTTTGCCGAATTTTCGTTCCAAGCAAGGAAGTTTTCCGCAGGCGTGCCGGGGCACGTCAAGGGAAATTGACGCAGCAGGGGGCGAAAAGGCGGTAAAAGATGCACTTCAGCGAGTTTTGAGACACGTCCTAACTGAAGGGATGTTGAGAATGAACAGAGAAGGTCATCTGAAATCAGAACAAAATACACATTCAAAATTACAGAATAAAAAGGGCTGGAAGGTGCTTGCGATTACCCTTGGAGCTTGCGTAATACTGTCTGCTTGCGGCAACAGTAACTCCATTACTTCCGACCAGGCGGAGCAGCAGTCAGCCGAACAGGCGTCCAATAATGAAGCGAGCGAGAACTCCAATCAGGAGCAGAACTCAAGTTCAGAGGTGAGCGCGGTGGTTACACCGGACAATTTCATAGATACGTTGATGAACGGTTCAAAGGATGCAATCTATAATCAGTTCTCTCCGGAATTAAAGGGGACGTTAACACTTGAACAGTTCAAAACGACCGCTGATCCTTTTCTGGAGGGTGTTGAATCATGGGAGCAAGTGGTAGACGCCAAAATGAATCAAATATCTGAGGTGGCCTGGAAGGATCAGACTGGGACCAAAGGGATTCGAGCCTATTTTTCCGAAGAAAATCAAATTGAAGGTCTCTCGATCCAACCACTGCAAGCTCATGAGGACACGGATGCCAAATTCACCAAAACGGAATTTCAATTGCCGATGAAGGGGGAATGGTACGTATTTTGGGGAGGCAATGATGCCTTGTCAAACTATCATTATGAGCACGAAACGCAGCGGTATGCGCTAGATATCGTTCGGACCAAAGAACAATCCAGTTATCAAGGTGATGCAACGTCAAACGAAAGCTATTATGCTTTTGGTGAACCGCTTTATGCTGCTGCGGACGGAACCGTCGTCGAAATCAAGAATGATATTCCGGACAATGTACCGGGTGTCATGAATCCGGAAGAGCCGGCGGGTAACTATGTGGTTATCGATCATGGAAATGGTGAATACAGCATCACAGGACACATCAAGGAAGGCAGTGTTTCGGTCAAAAAAGGAGATAAGCTCAAGCAGGGAGACCCTATAGGTGAGCTTGGTAATTCGGGTAACTCCAGTGAAGCTCATCTGCATTTTCAGGTATCGGACGGCCCGGATCTGTTCACATCTCGCTCAATCAACATTCGCTGGGCAGACCAGAGCCAGCAGTTCACTCGTGGGAACACAATACAGGGACTTCCAGAGTAATGATGGAGTAATTCTCTGTCAGAATGTTAGAGGTGACGAAAACTTCTCTTCTCCGTTATAATATCCTCTATGATAATAGAACGATCTGGAATGATGGAGGAGTAGCGATGAAACTGGAAGATGTGCAGATTGAACATGCGCGCCTGGAGGACTTGCCGAGGATTGTGGAGATTTATAATTCTACTATTGAGGGCCGTATGGCAACAGCGGATTTGGAGCCAGTGACGGTGGAGCAACGTTTGCCTTGGTTCGAGGAACATACACCGGAACATCGTCCACTGTGGGTGATGAAACAGGCAGGACAGGTGGTAGCTTGGGCAAGTCTCAGCTCGTTCTATGGACGTCCTGCGTATAATGGAACGGTGGAAGTCAGTGTATACGTGGATCAGCAATGCCGCGGATTTGGGGCTGGAGGACGTTTGCTCGAAACGGTATTTGCAGCATGTCCTACACTTGGAATTAAGACCATTCTGGGATTTGTCTTCGGGCATAACGAACCGAGTCTGGGGTTATTGCGCAAGCATGGTTTTGAACAATGGGGTTATTATCCCGAAGTGGCCGTGTTGGATGGTGTGAATAGAGATCTGGCGATTTTGGGCAAAAAAATATAAGTGTCGTTCTTATTCGTAACATAAGAACACTGAAAACCTCCAATCTAAATTAATAGGATTGGAGGTTTTTTTGTCGTTCGACTCTATTCTTCGCTATGTGAAAAAGGAGGTTGTGTTTATACGTCAAGCTGCTGTTTAATCTCTTGGATCTGTCCCAGATGACGTTCCTCATGATAACTTGTAAAGTCAATCCATTGGGTAAGATCCATCTCACCAAATACAGGATGAGGAAAGGACTTGCTGCGCAGCAGGTCAGGATCATGATCCAATGCAAAGTTGTTTAACGCTTGGTGAGATTCGTCCAGATCATTGCGTACGTCTGCAAGTGCTTCAGGCGCTGCTGGAGGCTGAAGATGGGGTGGTGCCTCGACGGAGCGGCTGCGGTCCAACGATAATTCATATGGTTTTTTGTCCACAGACACCGTCTGTTCCTTCTCGAGGGCTAGGCGGGCTTGTTTTCCAATGACATCTTCCATCAGATTCAGATGTCGTAGTACTTGCATAATACTCCATTGTTGGGGTGAAGGTTTTTGGTTCAATTGTTCTTCTTCGAGTCCAGAGACTGCTTCCCAGATTTGGTTGCGTATATTGTCATTACGAGTAAACATTGTGCAATCCTCTCCTTATATATAGGTTCTATGATGCGAGTAGTCTGTGTATGTTCATTACCCCAAATGTGGATGCTTATTCTATAAGCATTGAGAATGGAAAGAGTGAATGCGAACCTAGGCAAGATTAGCCTTTGTTAGATGTAATCTGTGCCAAATAAAAAAAGCCGTTCTCCATGAACGGTTCATTTAAATCCATCCCAAGTCCAAAAAAAGATTGACGGGCAGACCCCGGCAAACTATAATCGGTACAAGTAACTTGATATGTAAGGAGTCCTGACATGATATGTTAGTAATCGACGAGGTGTATCACCATACAGCATTGCAAATATCATCGTCCGATTTATTGTACCTTATCGAACGGCTGAAGGTCAAAAAAGAAAGTGAGATCCAAACGCTCAAGCAGAAGATCGAACAGTTCGAACAAAAGCGTCGAGCAGAAGAGGTCGCTTATCAATCGTTGTCGCCCGTACGCAAATGGTTTGCGGGACGCCCCGCATCCCATCATCAGGCGGTGGAATATATGGTTCAGGTGAAGGAACGTTTTCGCAAGATGGAACAGATTCGCAGACGCATACGTGAATTGGATCAGATCGCAGAACGAATTAAGCATCCGGACAGCATTGAGCGGGACGAGATTGAGCTTGCGCCCGATACAATCCGTGAGCTCAGACAGCTTAGTGAAACGGAGGATGTACAAGCATGACTTTGGAGACGTTAAGCACCGGGATCGATACGGTCTGGGTCGTACTGAGTGCAGCGATGATTTTATTGATGGAGGGTGGATTCGCCCTGCTCGAGGCTGGCTTTGTGCGTTATAAAAATAGTGTGAACATTATTATGAAGGTATTTGCTGACATTACGATTGGAACGTTGCTGTTCTATGCGATCGGTTTTGGACTGATGTATGGTTCGGACGTAGGCGGTTTTGCGGGAGTAACGGGATTTTTCCTGAGTGGGGATTTGTCTCACCTGGACGTGCCGGTATCTCTGGAGACATTCTGGTTGTTCCAGGCGGCCTTTACCATTGCCGTTATTTCCATCGTTTCAGGAGCGGTAGCCGAGCGGATCAACTTCCGTGCTTATCTTCTGTATATCATATTGATGACGGCGATCATCTATCCAATTGGTGGACACTGGGCATGGGGCGGCGGCTGGCTTAGTCAGCTGGGGATGCAGGACTTTGCCGGTTCGGCTGTCATCCATGCGCTCGGCGGATTCTCGGCACTGGCGGCTGCGATTATCATTGGTCCGCGTAAAGGGAAGTACACGCCACTTGGCGTAAGTGCCATTGCACTCCCGAGCAATCTGCCATTGGCATCTGTAGGTGCATTTCTGTTATGGTTCGGCTGGTTTGGCTTCAATGCGGGTAGTACACTCAGCGCGACGGATGTAAGAATTGGTCACATTGCGATTGTCACGATGTTATCTGCGGCTTCGGGTGGGGCGGTTACGCTGTTGTATACGTTATTCCGCTTCAATCGTTCAGATGCACCTTCGGTCATTAACGGTTCGCTTGCGGGACTGGTCGGTATTACGGCAGGCTGTGCTTTTGTTGGTGATGTAGCAGCGATATTCATTGGGGCAGTATCCGGTTTATTGATGATGGCTGCAACCAACTGGCTGGACCGTCGGCAGATTGATGATCCAGTTGGTGCTTTCCCGGTGCATGCTGCATCAGGGATGTGGGGCACGATTGCTGTGGGTCTGTTTGCCACGGATGGTGGATTATTTATGGGCGGCGGCTGGAGGTTGCTGGGTGTTCAGGCACTTGGCCTTACAGCCCTGGTCATCTGGGGATTCGCCATGACCTGGATCGGGTTAAAGTTGATTGGCAAAATTGTGCCTGTACGTTCGACAGAAGAAGAGGAAGATCTCGGTCTGGATATTAGCTATCATGGTGTGATGGCAGCCCATCAGGCCCATGAATTCCTGGATGGTGAGGAGCATATGCGCGCTTATCAGGAAAAGTCTTCTGATCCAAATCGTTAAATGGAATATAGGATAAGGAAGTAGACTGACAGAGGATGTCAGTCTCTTTTTTTGCTAGAAGCAGGGAAAGACGTCCGGGCGGAAGAATATACAGGTGTGAACCTGAATATGTCTCAGCATAGGTGTATTGTCAAAAGGGGAGGATCTATATGATTAAGCCAGAACAATGTGAACGTCTGACCAGAAAAGCCCGTAAAACACTTGAGGAATATGGTTTGGGAGTCGCTGCCGATCTGTTGTTATCTTCAAGCCGCTGGGGAATTCGCCTTGATGTATCCACAATGGACGAATATCGCAGAACAGGAAACTCACGTGTGGGTGGACATCCGGATTTGCCGAGTCGCATGGAATGGCCCGTAACACAAGAAGGAGTCCCGATGACTTTCCTGGCCCAGTTGAACCTGGTGGATTTGTCGCCGTATACGCCGAATGATGGGCGCGGAACTTTGCCTGAACGTGGAATGTTATACTTTTTCGTCGGCACGGATGAATCTGCTTGTCCCATTGAACATCGTGTGATTTTTGAACCGAGTTCTCATAACCTGATAAGGCGAGAGCTTGAAGGTGATACCGCGCTGGATGGAGCCCCGTTTGTTGCGCATTCGGTGACTGTACTGCCTAATCTGGAGTTTCCTACATATGCTTATATAGACGCCAACGCGCTGAATGAGCTCTCGCCGCCTCAGCTTGAGACCGATGAGGCCGAAGCGGAAGTGAGTCTGTATGACCGATACCTTGAATTCGAGTCGAGCTGGAATCATCCAAGTACGCTGAATTGGGGTGGAATGTTTGGATATCCTGACGGGCAGCATCCGGATGCCGAGCATCGGGCCTTGTTACAGATCGCATTGGGAGAAGAGTACGATTATAATGAGCAGGAGTGTGAGAAGAAGCTGACCAAGCATTACGGCGGTGATGAGGATCAGACATGGCAGGAACTATCCGATACGCTGCTGCTGTTGAAGATAGATACCCATGATGCTATTGGTTTCCAATGGTGGGATTGCGGGGAACTGCAATTTTTCATTCGCAAGTCTGACTTGGAGGCTGGACGATTCGAGCATACGTATTGTTCGTTATACTCAAGTTGAACAAAGATTTGAAAACAAATAGGCAACAAAATGTCCTGAATCCCGTCTTTATGAAGGAGGAAGGACTTTTTTTGTTCGTAAATTGTTATATAAATTGAACTAAATAATATTTACACTGCACACTCCGATGACAGAACAACCTTCCGATCGCTGTTATCCCCAGATTTTTTTGATTCCTTTTATAAAGGGGAAATCCGGGGATAGCGTATGCTTCCGATGTAGCTTTCTTGCAGAAAGCTTGTAGGCGAAGTGTATGCTTTCGAAGTAGCTTTCCTGCAGAAAGCTTGTAGCTCCGCTTCTTCAGGTCCTTTCTGTCCTCTACGTTTTGTGTAAATGTTTTGTTCAATTTATATAGATTTGGGGTATATATTAGGGAGGGATATCTTGGTTGATAACCGATCATATGTTCTGTATAATGGGATAAAAAGGAAGTGTATCTGTTGATTCAATCTGCGTTCAAACATATTGACGTGGCCGTAACATCGTTGATTGATATATGTGATCAGTTGTCGGAAGAAGACTTGGCTTTGACTCCAATTGAAGGTAAACGGCCTGTTGGAGAGTTACTAGCTCATCTGTCTGTGATCTGCCGAGCGGATGTTTATATTTCCGAAGGTGCATCGGAGGAAGAGATGGCTCAATTCTATGCAGAGAATCAGGTGCATTCGCTCGGTGAGATCAAGCAGGCTTTGATTGATAACCAGATGTATCTATACCAACGGTACAGGCAGTTTAACACGGAAGAGTTATTACATGTGACGGATTCGTACTGGGGAGCTTCCTATAGTCGGCTGGAGTGGTTACTTGAGATTATGGGGCATGTATATCATCACAGAGGACAATTGTATACGATGCTGACCCTGACGGGCAAAGAACCCGAATCAGTACTTTTTAAATAGAAATAGATAGAATACATATAAGCATGTTATAGGAAACATCATGGGTTAAAGTGGGAATAGACCGACGATACTACACGTTATACGTGAAATAACGGAGGATTCTGGTATGCAACGACATAATACATGGAATGCATCGATGGACAATACGTTGATTGACAGGTTAAAACAGATTCCTGAACTTGATCAGGCTACACGGATTGAACCTGTTATGAAGGGGTATTCAGCGGATGCTAAATTCAAAATGTTTGTCCCTGGCCAAGGCCATGTGCTAGTGAGAGTATATGATGTTGCTGAGGAATGGATGAAACAAAGGGAATATCAATGTTTGCAAAGCATGCAACAATTAGGCGTACTGTGTCCAGCAACGTTGGGCACAGGTAGATTGGATGAGAAGCATGGTTATATGATTTTTAGCTACATTGAAGGCGAAGATGCTTCCGAGAGATTGCCCAAGCTGAATGAACAGCAGCAGTGGGCGGTTGGTTTGGAAGCAGGAGCGCAGCTACAGCTGATTCACCAGTTGCCGATGGAGGAACAGATCGAATCATGGTACATACGCAAGAGCACCAAGCATCAACGTTACGTGGAGCGCTATAAACAGTGCCCGATCGTGATGAAAGAGGATCAGGCCATTCTAACGTTTATTGCAGACCATCTCGGTTGGATGAAAAATCGTCCAGATGGATTTCAGCATGATGACTTTCACCCGAGCAATCTTGTCGTTAAGCAGGATAAACTCGCAGGAGTGATTGATTTTAATCGTTATGATCAAGGGGATCCCATTCATGAATTTTTGAAGCTGGGTTTGTTTGCTTCGGAGATCAGTATTCCATATTCCATAGGTCAAATTCAGGGCTATTGCGATGGCAATGAACCGGATGAGTTATTCTGGAGATTGTATTCACTGTATACGGCTATGGCGCTGGTGTCTTCTGTGGTGTGGATTCAGCAGGTGAAGCCTGAAGATACGCTTGAGATGATGGCCAAGATCGAGCGTGTCCGTGAAGATCACGATGATTTTCGCAGTTTCATCCCGCGGTGGTATACTTTGAACAGATCATGAATTATGGAAGGGAAAGGAATAATGCCGTGGCAGAGCCAGCAACTATTCTGCTTGTGGATGATGAGCAGGAGATTATTAAACTGATGGAAATTTATTTTGGCAACGAGGGTTATCGGATTCTCACCGCGAATGATGGGCTTGAAGCGTTGGAACAATTGAAAAAAGAGTCGATCGATCTCATTATTCTGGATGTCATGATGCCAAATATGGACGGAATCGAAGCTTGTATGAAAATTCGGGAAGAGCAGAAAATGCCGATTATTATGCTGTCCGCCAAAAGTATGGATATGGATAAAATTACAGGGCTAAGCATCGGTGCTGATGATTATGTGACCAAGCCGTTTAACCCGCTTGAACTTGTGGCACGGGCCAAATCCCAGCTGCGCAGGTATCATACCTTCAATGAAGGTCGGGAGAACAAAGAGCACGAGTGGGTTATTGATGATCTGGTCATTAATACCGATACACATGAAGTATGGGTGGATGAGCAGCCGGTTCGTCTGACTCCGCGTGAATTTGCTGTTCTTGAACTACTGGCTCGTCACCAAGGTTCAGTACTTAGTATGGAACAGATCTATCGTCAGGTCTGGAAAGAAGAATTCATGGAGTCGAACAATACCGTCATGGTGCATATTCGCAAGATTCGTGAGAAGATTGAACTCGATAGCAAACATCCCAAGTTCATTCAGACCGTATGGGGTGTTGGTTATAAGATGATCAAACCGCAATAAACTTGTACATCCACAGGATGTCATGTGACATGAACACAGGCAGGGAGTTCCTACTATGAATTCAAAGCTGATTAATACAGTCCGATGGAAATTTATCTATGCATTTCTACTGAGCGGAATATTAACTGCAGTTATTTTGTACGGGGGCAGTCAGGTGGGGCAGACCATCCTGGAAGCTCAGACGTATCCGGATTATTCCATTCCGGCTCAGGGGATCAGGTGGTTGGTGAATAATATTGGTTCAGTGCCTTTGATGATTGTGGTAGGCGTGCTCAGTTTTGTGCTGTTTTTTTTCCTGTTTTCTCGTAAGGTGATGCGGGTTCTGGATGAAATTACGGCAGGAATTCAGGAGGTTGCCAAAGGAGAGTTATCCCATCGCATCGAAGTGAAGACCTCGGATGAATTCGGAGTGGTTGCTGCAAGCATTAATCAGATGGCTGAACAATTGCAGTTATCTCTTCAGGAAGAGCGTAGTGCAGTTGCTGCCAAAAACGACCTGATTACGGGGATATCACATGATCTGAGAACACCGCTCACTTCTATTCTGGGATTTCTGGAGTACATTGAGAAGGATCGCTACCAGGATGAGATTGAGATGCGCTATTACGTTAGCATCGCCTATGAGAAATCCCTGACCCTTCGCAAGCTGATTGATGACTTATTCGAATATACGCGTGTGAGTGGCGGGAGTCTTCCGTTGTCTTTGCAAGCGTTGAACCTGAATTCGTTTCTGATGCAGCTGGCTGAAGAGTTTGCTCCCATGCTGGAGGATGCTGGCATGACCTACAAAATCATCGGCGGGCAAGAGCCACTATGGATAAAAGCTGCTCCGGGGGAGCTTGTAAGGGCGTATGAGAATCTGTTCAGCAATGCCATTCGGTATGGTTCGCAGGGTAAACTAATGGAGATTGGGCTGGCCCTTGAAGGTGAAGAGGCTGTAGTCCGCATCAGTAATTATGGTGAACCGATTCCGGCACAAGATCTGCCACATCTGTTTGATCGATTCTATCGTGTGGATAAATCGCGTTCCCGTGAAACGGGAGGTACGGGTCTCGGCCTGGCGATTGCCAAATCGATGATTGAATTACATCGAGGAAGTATCGTTGCCTACAGTGAAAATGGCAGAACGGATTTTGTTACCCGATTCCCTGTAACTGCTGCTCCGCCAAGTAATTACGAAGAGCAGTAATAATTAAGAATTTGGTAAGAAGTTAACTACTTCCTCATTAAGAAATATTCGGTATGCTACCTCTATTACCTTATTGTTGTATAGAGGAGGATACCAAATATGAAGACCCGATTCAGTACTGTAAGACTAAGATACATATACATTGGAGGAGCAAGCGCGTTACTGAGCGCAGCGCTCCTTTTTGTCGTTTATCACGTGCTACGATTTGCGCATCACCACGTCCTTCCTGATACAGCATGGATAACGCGTATGATGAACTGGGGAATCAACCATATCGGAACAAAGCCGTTTTTCATCTTCATTGGTGGAGCCGTATTTGCGATCTTTTTTTGGATTCGATCCCAGAAGATTGCGGAAGATCTCAGTCAACTTGCATGCGGAACAGCCGAACTTGCATTGGGCCACAATCCTGGAAGAATTGATGTTCTAAGTGGGGGTGAACTACGACAAATTGCTGCCAATCTGAATGTAATTACGTTTCTCCTGCATGAGGAAGGGCTGAGCAGATCAGAACCGAAACATGAGAGAAGAGAGGTAGAGGGAGCGTCTATTCAGCATGAGCAACCCGGCCTTCAGCAACATAATGAAGAAGACAAGGAGAACACTCAAACTATTTCTACACAGGTTGACCTACCGATAAAACTTACTCTCTACGGTATTCAATCTTCTCTGGATGAGATTATCCAAGGGCGGTGTCAGGACGAGATGGAAGTTCAGCATTGGGTCAAGTTGGCGTATGAACAGACATTGCTGCTTCAACATGCTCTGGAGATTACACAACGGAATGGACAGGAACGCGGAGTTTCAATGGAACAGGTACACAAGGAGCCTGAATGTTGAAGCACAGGGGCAAGCGATGGATGTATTACGTATTTGATGGAGCAGTGGTTGTCGTTTTGATGTTGACCGTCTTCTATCTCTATCTGATTACTTATGGCGAAGGAGTGCTTCGTAATCGTCCAGAGGCCATGCAGGTGGCCTCCTCAACCATTATTACGAATGCAGAGGGGACCGAAATTTCGAGGTTACATACGCAGACCAAAGGGTATTCCGAATATGCTGACCTGAACGCCATGCCAGATTTATTGAAAATGGCTTTTCTGGTTACAGAAGATCGACGGTTCTACAACCATGATGGACTGGATTTCATAGGACTCGGGAGAGCCATCGTGCAAGACATCATACATATGGATCTGAGTCAGGGAGGAAGCTCCATCACGCAGCAATTGGCAAGAAATCTATACTTGAACGGGGATAAAACGTTGAGTCGAAAGGTGAATGAGATATCGATTGCGATGGCCCTGGAGAAGAAGTATAGCAAGGATAAAATTCTGGAAATGTATCTGAATCAGATCTACATGGGACGCCAGCAGTATGGTGTAAAAGCGGCAGCCTGGCGGTATTTCGGAATTAAGGATATGCACCAGTTGGAACTATGGCAGATTGCTACATTAGCCGGAATCCCCAAAGGTCCATCCATATACAATCCAGTAGATCGTCCTGAATTTTCCAAACAAAGACGTGCCGTTATCCTTGGACTAATGCATGAACAGGGACTAATTACACGAAAGCAGATGCTCCAAGCCCGTGACGTCCATTTCACGCCGCCTGAAACCGTATTGAATGCAACAACTTCACTGGGCTTGAGCAAGCCCGCATATGTGTCTGCCGTGGATGCTGTGATTCAGGAGGCTTCTCGGCTCACAGGTAAAAGAGAAGCAGAGATTCGATCGGCAGGTTGGGATTCAAACTGGGCTAGACGAACAGGCACAACTGGCGATGGAAGAAACATTTGCAGACGCTACCCGATTCCCTGATGATCGCCAAGACGAGCTGGTACAGGCAAGTATGGTTATTATTGACCAGCATAACGGTGAAGTGAAAGCAATGATGGGTGGACGTAATCCTTTAAAAGGGGGCATTAACCGGGCGATTATGGATGCAAGGCAGCCAGGTTCTTCTTTTAAACCAATTATTGCATATGGCCCTGCGTTGGAGTCGGGGAAGTTCAAGCCAGAGAGTATACTACCGGATAAACGCATGCAATATGGCAACTATCAACCTTCCAATCTGGGTGGGCGTTACAGCGGTTCAATACCGATGTCCCAAGCCCTGCAAAAGTCCATCAATGCCCCAGCCGTATGGCTGCTTCATGAGACAGGACTGAACGATGCACATCAATTTGCGGCACGACTCGGTATTGAACTGGGGAAAGAGGATAGGAATCTCTCGATTGCTCTGGGCGGTGTGCATCAGGGGGTGTCGCCAATGAAGATGGCGCAGGCCTATACGGTGTTTGCGAATAATGGCAAGTTGAATACAGCCCATCTGATACGCGAGATTACAGATTCCCGTGGACGGACAATATTTGCTCATAAGTCGGAAAATAAGCAGGTAATCTCCTCCAGTACGGCGAATGCCATGACCAGAATGCTGCAAAATGTAGTCAGTCAGGGAACAGGAAGCCGTGCACAGTTAGGTCAGCACAAGGTAGCAGGGAAAACGGGAACAACACAGGCTGCATTACCTGGTGTAGGAAGAGAGGCCAATCGGGATCTGTGGTTTGTGGGCTATACGAGCAGCTGGACTGCGGCGGTCTGGATGGGATTTGATCATACGGATGAAGATCATTATATGAGGTCAGGAAGTGGTGTTGCAGCGGAGTTGTTCGCAACAGTGATGAGACGTGCTACCCAATAGAATGCAAGAGAGAGAGACCATAGTTCATACGATTCTTTCCTTCTCTTGGATAACACAGAGTATAGCTTCTAATGTATAATATGTGTCTTATTTATCGTAAAAGGAGGCTAAAATGAACTATAAATATAGGAACTCGGAACTGGATACAAGCTCGCTGCAGCCTAAAAGTGGTATCAGACCGGAACGGCCTGGCATCTCCGGATTAGGCGGATGGCTTATTTTAATTCAGATTGGCCTGTGGGTCTCATTGGTGCTTCTGATCGCGGATATGTCTCAGGTAAATGTTATTATGGATCCGGTAAGATGGGAGGGTGTTCGTGGTGTTGATCCGGAACTTTATACTGAAGGGATACGACCGCTCCTTTGGTTCGGGGTCATAAGCAGCGTCATGTTACTAATGCTCGTTATCGTGAATCTCGTACTGCTGTATAAGAAAAAGAAACAGTTTCCACGCATGATGATTATTCTGTACATTGCAAATGTATTCATTGGAGTCATGACATGGATCATGATCGCACGAATTGAGATTCCGAGGGAGCAGCATGTGCTCGATCCAACATCAGCATTTAATTTAACAATCCGATCGCTTCTGACATGTTGTATCTTTATCCCGTATTTCCTAAAGTCGGTTCGTGTGAAAAATACGTTTGTGAAGTAAATAGAATATTGATTGATCTGCTGCTCTATAATGCTCTATAAAAAGCGATATGTAAGGCCCGTAGGTATACAAGATTTTATCCTGTATGCTAACGGGCCTTACGTGTGCTGAATATGTGAAAAGAATAATCATTTCGATGATGATTTTGCCCGAAGTGAGGCGGGAATTCGGCGTATCATCTGGTTTAATACCTCAGAGAGCACAAGGCCTACGGCAATAGCGCCGGATAACATGAGTGCCTTGGCGGCCATCTCCATAGCGGCACTGTAGTCATTTTGCACAAAACTTCGCATCGCATTATACGCCAGTCCACCAGGAACGAGAGGAATGATGCCTGCGACGCTGAAGATGATGACGGGTGCGCGAAACATGCGAGAGAATATCTGGCTGATGACACCTACGGCTATGGTCGCTGCAAGTGTAGCAGGCACCGCATCCGCTGCATATTCAAGCACGATATAGATGATCCAGCCGATCATGCCGACAAATCCACCGTGGAGCAGCATGCGCCGTGGTGCGTTGAAGATGATCCCAAACGCGGCTGAAGCGACAAAACTGGTCAAGGCTTGTTCAATAAAATGGAGCATATCCTGCATTCCTCCGTCTTACATAAAAAGTGAAAATACAACTGCAATGCCGGTACCTATGGCGAAGGCGGTCAGAAATGCCTCGGCTCCCTTGGATAATCCGGATACGAGATGCCCGGCCATCAGGTCGCGTACAGCATTGGTAATCAGCAGCCCCGGAACCAGCGGCATAACCGAACCAATGATGATTTTGTCCCGTTCATGACCCACTCCCATGTAGATCAGGAGAAAAGCAAGTAAGCCAATAACAAAGGATGCCGTAAGCTCGGCAAAGAATTTGACCCGTACCAATCGGTGAAAGGCAATAACGGCTGCATAACCTATACCACCACAGATCAGCGCCGGAAGAAAGTCGCTCCAACCTCCGCCAAACATAATGGTAAAACAACCACTGGATAACGCTGCGGCCGTAAGCTGAACAGCCGTTGAATAGGAGGAAGGCTTGCCTTCGATCTGTACCAACAGATCATGGGCTTCCTGAGTAGATAGCTCACCTTGTCCGATGCGGCGGGAGACCGCATTAACCTCGGACACCTTGTCCAGATCCGTCGTACGCTCGGAGATGCGAATCAGCTTGGCAGGTTCGGTTGCATCAACAGAGAAGAAGATACCTGTCGGAACAACGTAACTATGCGAATGGGGTAACCCAAGCGCAGCCGCCATACGTTTCATCGTATCTTCGACACGGTAGGTTTCACCACCGCTTTGCAGCATGATTTTGCCTGCGAGCAGACAGATTGCAATCACGCGGGATTGTTCAGTAGGGTTGCTGCCAATCATACCCGTCTCGGCTTGTGATACGGGTGATGAATCATGACGTATGTATTCCAACCGGATCAAGCTCCGTTTCATATGAGATATGGGGTGGTGCGACACCATTGTATCATATTTCACACGCTCGCAAGGAATCATACCGCACCATCGCCAAGACGATAAAAAAGCCTCGTTCCCAAGACTTGAAGATCTCAGGAGCGAAGCTTCTTGGAACAGGTTCGGATATAGAAGTACAATGCCACTACATCAACAGTGTGATAACCAACAATTCATACAGCACAAGCGGCAAAATCGTTGGTCCAAACAAGGCACGCGGTTCAGGATATCCATGCATCGGGGTAACCTGGAGATACAAAATTCCCCGGTCTGCACTGATGATGACACCTTCCCACACTTGCCCATCGATATTCTGGACTTGTACCTTCTTGCCTATATGCTGCCGAGCTGTATGATGAAGCATATTCCGCACACTTTGCACGGATTGAAGCATCGGTTGATTGGCTTGGTACACGACACGCGTGGATGGCGTGGATGTGGATTCAGACATGATGCACAACCCTTCCCTCAAAATAAGTTCTTACTTCAAGGTATGCATCTGCCTATAAAAGGTGATTACACAAACGCCATCTCAAGGCTCCCGCGTCCATTTTCATAAGCGACTTTGCCTAATGCTCCATTCACAAAGGTGAGTTGGGGCGGAACATGGCCGAGATCCACATCGTACAGTACAGGGACATCCAGATCCCCAAGTGCAGAGGATAGGGCATCGGTAAAATTGAAATCGGCTGTATCGGAATAACCCGCAGGTCGGCCGAACATGAAGCCTTTTACACCTGCAAACCAGCCAGCCTGTTTCATCTGCCACAGATGACGGTAGATATCCCCCGCATTCATCTCACAGCTTTCCAGATACCAGATGGTACCTTCGACTGCACAGTATTGCTCCAGATAGGATGCAACAGGTGCATACGGCGTGCCAATCAGACTGGAGATCGTATCCATGCAGCCGCCGATCAGTCGACCGGAGAACACCACATCTGTGTCTGTATCTTCCGAGTGACCGAGCTGTTTCCAGCGCGAAGGTGTATCCAGGTTAAATCCAGGAGATTCCGGTTTCCATGCCGATTGATAATGTGTGGAAGACGATTGTGTGATCTGTCCGCCGTATTTGGTCTGTAACACATCAATCCAGCGCGCAGTCACGGGATCGAGGGCGTTTGATCTTAGATCAACATAGTTGGTGCCATGTGCTGATGCTGTTCCGGTGATCAGGGTATAGGCGAACAGGAACGTACTGATATCCGAGTATCCCATGACCCATTTGGGCGGCAAGGTTTTCAAAGCTTCCCAATCCAGCAGGGGCAGGATATCCATAAGAAACTCTCCACCCCATGGAGGGATAATGGCCTGAATATTAGGATTGCGAAAAAATTCATTCATCTCTTCGGCGCGTTCCTCTTTGGAGGCACTCACGCATTTGGTGTTATGACGTAGAGAGGGGCTTTCCATCACGCCAAAACCCAGGCGCTCCATATTGCGTTTGCTCTCCTCAAGATAATGGTGCAGGGATTCACCTACACCGCTGGAGGGGGCTGCCACACCGATGGTATTTCCCGGAGCGAGTGGCTGCGGGTAACGGATCGAACGTTGATTCATTGTGGAAACACCCTTTCTTGTGAATATTGCTCATCTTCATGAATATTTCCATTATATAGATTAATCCGATTATTGAAAGCACGTTGTGTTCAGATTAAGGATTCACAGGAATCTCCAATGAGAATGGTGACTTGATTTTCATCGGATAGGTGGATATGTTCATCTTCAATTCACCTTTTAACTTGGCTCCATTTTCGATAGTAGAAGAAACAATCGTATGACTATCATCCGTCCCTTCCCCACTACTCCAACTGGTTCCAGGAATCTCATATGACTTCCCTTCACTGTCTTTAACATTTTCGAAAGAGAGAACGAACCCACCTTGCATACTGCCAGCAACAGAGAAGTCAATAATTAAATCGTTGCCTTCAACCTTGCTGCCAACCATCTTCAATCCAGGAGGACCACCTGTAATCTGACGTGACTTCAGATCAAGTGAAAGATTCAGATCCTTTTTGTCCAATCCCGAGAAGCCAGATCCCTGTAAGGTCAGCTTTTTCGGTATGGAGAAGTACATGCTTTCGAAATAAATGGAACGTTCATCCCCACCTGTTGAGGTGTCTGTTCTCCACGCGCGACCTTGCTCGTCGACCAGTTGAAGATCATTGAGGCCAAATACCTTCTTGGTATTTTTAGGATCAAAATTCACATCAAGTACAAGACGGGTTGGATACAGAGTAGCCTGTTTCACATCAATACGCTGCCCATCCACCGTTAACGTCTGATTAACAGGAATAACTTTTTTCATTCCTTTGGTAAGATTCTTGTCTACCGGGAACGTCACTTTCCACTTTTCAGCACTTGCTGTATCTCTTGGCTTAAATACAACGCTCAGCTCTTCGGGCGGAGAGGCTCCATCTGTGTAGATCACGTCTATCATATTCTCATACACATTCTCGTCTGGAGAAGGCGTTGGATAAGCGTAACTAAATGCAACAGGAAGGTCTTTACCGTTTTCATCTAGCAAATCAATGTCATAGTTGAATTTCTCGGGATCTTTCATACCTTTCATTGTGTAAAAAATAACCATACGTGACTCGTCTGTGATAATGCCTTCAACGGTCAATGAAGTACCATCATGCTCGTCGGTTACCCCGACTTTCTGTAAGAGGGACTTATCGATCGCCATCATTAATCCTTTGTCCTGGCGAATCATGCTCACAATGCCTTCCATGCCAGGCAATTGCTCCACGAAGGACGCAAAAGCGGGAGAGACACGGATACATCCCGTAAATAGCAGGATGAGGGCAGCTGCTGAGATGGAGCTCATATACCAACGCAGCCGGGACTTGCGCTTACGGGCAGCCTGGCGGATTCCGGACTGCACAGCCTGATATGCGGCGGCATCGGGCACAGGCATGGTTTCGTACTCCGTCTTGCGAGCATTCAGACGTTCTTCCAATGTCTCGAATGATTTTTGTTCATCCGTCATGAGGATGCATCTCCTTTCGTTTCAAGTTGATCACGGAGCTGTCCGAGTGCCCGATGTAATCGGGATTTTACGGTTCCGGTCGGGATTTCGAGAATATCGGCGACTTCAGTTAAGGAGAAACCTTCGAAATAACTCAGGATAATAATCTGTTTGCAATCCCGATCAAGGGTGGATACGGCCGCAGCAAGATCGGGGTCCGCAGGACGATCCCAACTGCTGGATTCATGAATCTCGGTGACGGGACTGAACCGACTTTTGCGTTTGCGTTCGTCCGCACAGTAGTTGAGCAGAATGCGGATGAGCCAAGTGCCAAAGTAGGAGGGCTCTTTTAATTTTTTGAGTTTATGGAATGCCCTGAAGGTTGATTCCTGAATCGCTTCCAGCGCATCACCTTCGTTATGCAGGTAGGCATAGGCGATACGGTACAGTTGGCTCTGATGTAATTCCATTAAGGCTGCAAAAGCCTCGGCATCCCCTTTTTGTGCGGCGATGGTGAGCTGAATAGGGGTCACATGGCTCCTCCTTTCATGGATATGTTGAGTATTAGACAGCGTAAGGCACCAAACGGTTCTTACTCCCTGGAAAAAATATGATGTTTCGCGATTTCTATATAAGTTGAACTATATTTACACGAGAACGTAGAGGACTGAAATAACCTGAAGAAGCGGAGCGTTCGCCTTTATCGCCAGATTTTCACCTTTGTAAAAGTGAATTAAAAAAATCTGGGGATAACAGCGATCGGAAGGTTGTTCTGTCATCGGAGTGGGAAGTGTAAATATTCTTTAGCTCAACTTATATAGCCTCTCGATAGAGGTATGTAATCGAACAACAAATAACCGTCAGACCTTCTCTTTGTACTCCAAAAAGAGTTCTGGCGGTTATTCATGTTTTCACTCTAGCTGATCATTATTGCTGCTGTCCTGCGGCTGCTCGCAGACATGAAGCTGTAGACGTGTTACCACGTTCAAGTGAAATCTCCAGTGCGGTCTGGCCCGCTGAGTTCAGCCCGTTTGGATCAGCTCCATGCTGAAGTAACATCTCGATAAGTTCGATCTGATCTGTATGAAATGCTGCGGAGTGCAACGCATATTGTCCATCGCTGTCCAGAATACTCGTGGATGCCCCATGTTCGAGTAAAAGTTGGATAACTTCTGGCGAGCGTTCTCCCGCAAGTGCGGCATGCAGTGCAGTATTGGACGGAATAAAGGAAATCTTGGAATGAGAAAGGGCGTTAACATCCGCTCCATGCTCCAGAAGAAGACGAACTACCTCTGCTTGTCCATAATGAGAGGCATATCCCAGCGGAGTTAACCCATCCTGATTTTCAGTATTGGTGAGTTCCGGGTGAGAATTGAACAATAATTGCAGGTTGGCCAAATCTCCAGACTGTGCAGCCTGAAATAGTTGATTAATCTGTTCTGCATGTTTCATAAGGAATACCTCCATCTGATGGAATATTAGAATTTACAGGGATTCATTATATAACTTCTTCACAGCTTCCAGCCCAGGTATGGCAAAGCAGGCGAGTGGAGAGGGCAGATCATTCAATGGGAACCAGCCGATCTCACCAATGGCTCCGCCTTCTTCCAGATTACGAGCATGACCGCCAATCACCTTGGTGGAATAGAGCACGGATATCCAATGTTCCTTCTGTTGTGGCTGGATCGTCTCCGCCGTACAGAGCAGACTGTCAATGGCGATATCCAGATTCACTTCCTCCTTGATTTCGCGGATGACGGCAGTTTCCAGTGATTCGTAGGGATCGACTTTCCCGCCGGGAATACTCCAGGTGTGCTGCTCGGGCTGGCGATTCCGCCAGGCGAGAAGCACTTCGCCCCGTTCATTCAGGATGACCGCACCTACGCCAATGCGAGGTGAAATTTCAGATTCCCCTTTTGGAACAGAACTTAATTCCGACAGGGACAGCGCAGCTTGTTCGTTCACATTACGTTGTGAAAAACCACCCGCGTCCATATCCCCAGATTGAGGAGTATGAGTAGACTGGAATGACAATGGAAGCTGAGACTGCGCTGACCATTCTTCCGCAAGGATACTCATCGAGATCAGGTCATAATGCATGCCATCCCGCAAAACTGCTGAACGCTGGCGACCCTCTTCCCGGAATCCGGCTTTTAGGTACGCACGTCTTGCGGCTTCATTGTATTCAATGACTTCCAGCGCAATCCGGTTCAGGTTCAATTCGTGGAAGCCATACCGAAGAATCAGAGCCAGAGCGTCGCTTCCGTAACCTTTACCCCGATCATTTTCTTCACCGATGCCAATGGCCAGACGAGCCGACCGATTGTTCCATTCAATCCGGTATAGGGCTGTGAATCCAATGAATCGGTTCCCCTCCAGTGTACGTAATGCAAATTCAAATCCGTTGTCTCGGCGGACAGAGGAGGACCCTGTCTCATCCGGCGTTAACGGGATCGCGATATCGGTATCCATGTTGCGCAAATATTCATAATCGTCTGTGAAGCGGGAGAGACGCATGCAATCTTCCGGGCATGGGGCCGCTAATCTGACTTTGGAACCTTGAAAACCATTTAAATGACGTGGAGACATGTTGCACCTCTTTTATTCGATATGAAATCAATCGTTTCTCCCCATTATACTACGAACAAGAGAGGATACCGAAAAATGGCACCAAACAAGCTACATTCAGGTGAAAAACAACAAAAAAAAGCAGCCCGAAACGGCTGCTTGTACATTCATTATTTCAAATCATTCAATAAATTCTTCATTTTTTTGTAATGTCCACTGACCCGATCAACCATGTAGTTATACATGAGCTGATTCTCCGAAAGATTCGCCATTTCCTTGTCAATGTCAACGTTATTGTTGTTATTGTTCATCGTAGTTTCGTTGTTCTCGACAATTCGGTACTGTACGATGGAAGAATTGGGATCACTGACAGGGAAGTGTTTGTTATGAGTCCGCTTCATGGCGAGCTGATCTGTTTTGCCATTCTCAACGATCCGTCTCAGCTCTTCCTGAAACTCTACCGTTTTCTTTTTGTAGTTGGGCGTGTCTGCATTGGCAATGTTATTGGTAATGGCATTGTGCTGTGCAGTCAGTGCTTGTAACAGTGATTCGTTACGTCTTGTCGTATTCGTTTCGATCACGGGCTCAGTCTCCTTCACTGTAGATTGATACAGTTACTTCTATAATAAGAAATAAAGTTGCACACTGTCAACATAACAAAGAAAAAGACAAGCACATGTCGGAGGTTCCCCGATAAGAAGAACCCTGCCTTCATGAAATCTTGTCTTAGACTTTGCCCTTATGGATCAGCGTTGAACAACCTCTTTAAGAGGGACGATTAATATTTTTGCCGTAATAGATCTCGTCCATCTCCAGCTTCAGCCACTCTGTAATCTCCTGTTGTTCCTTCTTGCTGAGCTTATCTTTGGTGTACCCAAACAGATAATTGTCGAGATCAAATTCCCTCAGTTTACACTTGGTGTGAAAAATATTCTCCTGATAGACGTTCACGTCAATCATGTCAAAGCTGCTTTTGATCTCGTCGGGAATATAATTCTGAATAGAGCCGATCTCATGGTCAATGAACAGCTTGCGTCCGCTCGTATCCCGCGTAAAACCACGCACCCTGTAATCCATCGTCATAATGTCCGTATCAAATGAGTGGATCAGATAATTCAGTGCCTTAAGCGGTGAGATCTCACCGCAGGTGGAGACATCAATGTCCGCACGGAAGGTACTGATACCTTCACTAGGATGAAATTCAGGGTAGGTGTGCACAGTGATATGGCTTTTATCCAGCTGCATGACAACGTTATCGGGCAGAGGGCCGGGAGATTCATCGAGTGATTCTTCGGGGATCTCCACGATTGGACCTTCGGAGACCAGCATCGTCACACTCGCACCTTGAGGCACGTAATCCTGCTGGGCAACATTAAGAACGTGGGCTCCGATGATATCGGAGACGTTGTTTAGAATTTTACTCAGCCGGGCGGCGTTATACTGTTCATCAATATATTCAATGTAAGCTTCACGTTCATCTTTGGTTTTGGTATAACAGATATCGTACATATTAAAGCTGAGCGACTTGGTCAGGTTGTTAAATCCATGCAGTTGAATGCGCTGCTCTGGCGTAATTGTCATGGTTGCAGTTCCCCTTATCCCATACGACATATCATCGCAGTTATAATACTACTTATACCCAACCTGCCACGAAAAAAAACATATGTAGGTCATTCAAAATACGATTCCCCTCTGATGACAGCTATGCATGAATGGACTTCAGATGATCTACATTTTTTCAGAATGAAGAATCGTCGAAATCTGCAATATCATTTATGCGCTCATCCTCAGCTACAGATTGGATATCCTCTGAAGTGACACTGATGATTGTATAGTCCTCGTTCTGCTGTTTCTTCACGGCTTTTTCCTTCACAAAACGGGGACTGCCTTCTCCGGCATCTTCGTCATAGACGAGCAGAAGACCGTCGCTTTTGCGCAGCAACAGGTCATCCCGTGCAGTGAACTGCCACGGCCCGATATAAGGTTGATTGCTAATCGCACCGTAATAGTCCACACCCGAGAGGATGGAACGGTAATACTCCTGCTTGTCTTCTTTCCATTGCTCCTCCGGGTTCTGAAAGGCAGTGATGATCGACAGTTTCAGATGTGGATACGTCTTCTTCAGATCAATCACTACTTCGCAGGCCCACAGATCCACACCGTATTGTCCGGGCGTCAGCACCCATTCCAGACCTTCTTCGACAAGGGGAGTGAGGCGGGAGGAGATGGCTTTTTTGATAAAAGGAATACCTTCATGCTTCTGTCCAAAAATCTGCAATTCATGTGCCCGGTAACCGGTGATTAACAGGTTTTTCAGTGTCCGTTCCTCCTTTCAGGCATGATCAATCAATTAGTGAATTTTCTATATATGCACACATTAGAGGTGCAGTTATTTCGCAGGTGGAGTTTCTGCACGGAACGGATAAAGGAATGGCTTTGGAATATCCGTTTCGAATGACATTAACTCATCCGTTGTGGGATGGATAAACGAGAGTATACGTGCATGAAGTCCGAGACGGCCAAGGTCTCTTGTGCGTGCGCCGTATTTTCTGTCACCGGCAATCGGATGTCCGAGATCTTCCATATGCACACGAATCTGATTTTTACGCCCTGTCTCCAGACGCACTTCCAGCAAGGAGAACTCACGGTTCGACTTCAGACGTTTGTAATGTGTGATGGCATGTTGTCCATCATTCGGACGAGAGCTGGAATACATTTTCAGCGTTTTGGTTTCCTTCAACCAGGAAGAGATGGTGCCTTCTTCTTTGGCTACTGAACCTTCAACAAGGGCAACGTAGACGCGGTCCTGCACATTTTCTTTCCAGTTGTTTTGCAGCTTCTGCTGTACCTCTTCACTTTTGGCAAACATCATGACACCTGACGTATCCCGATCCAGACGATGTACAACAAAGATCCGGTTGAGCGGATTCGTGCGGCGTACATGCTCTGTCAGTTGGCGATAAGCCGTCAGGTCATCCGTCTTGTCAGCGGCAATGGACAACAGTCCGGCTTCCTTACGGATCACAATGATATCATCGTCTTCATGCAAAATGTTAATACCCGTCAAGGACGGAGCAGCGACTGCACCTTCTTTTCTAATATATACAATCTGACCTGGCGTCAGCGCCTCATTAAACTTGGTTACGACCTTCTGATCCACGGATACCTGTCCACGACCCAGAATGGACTTCACCGCGTTCCGTCCTGATTTCAGATGCTGCAACAGGAAGTTCAACAGTTCGTCCGGTTCGGTTACTTTGTACTGGCGTGGTGGTTCCTGCTTGCGATAGTAGGAATTGCCTGGTCGTTTGGATGCGCTGGCATTTTTGGGTTTGTTACCTCCAGCTTTCTTGGGTGCACCCGATGATTTCGCGGCTAATGGCTTCTTATTCTCCTCCGTATTGCGTGATGCGGAAGCACCTGATGTTTTGGCAGATGAGAAGTTGGACTTGCCGGAACGTGCTGTAGATGAACCTGCGTATGTTTTTCCCTTGGCCGAGGCCGATGTTTTGCCTGTTGGACGTTTGCGTTTATTCATGAATAATAATCTCCTTCTGAACAGCCTGTACCGCTTGTGTGCATACGATCCGTTCATTTCGTTATGCAGTTCAATATACCACTAACAGTCGACAAATAAAAATAGGTTCATGGAATCTGCTATACATCCAATCCGAAGAGTTGTGAGATTCATAGGATATGTTATCCCATAGCATTGGAGGTGTTACTCATGGGCGTGTTTCTCGATATGAGAACTTCGATGAACTCGGCAACCGTAGGACAGCCCGGTTTATCTCTAAGTCCATCCCCGGAAGCATTCGGCGCAATTGGTCTTCAGACCCAAGGTGTGGTGAACCCCATTATTACTTTGAACGGGACAGTAGGTGTTACGGGAGAACTGGGAGATACCTTTGTTGTAGAGCTGGTACGGGGATTCCTATATGATCCTTTCTATGTGATCTACCGTGCTGAAGGTACGATTGGACAGAATGGCGGTGCCGAATTTCATTCGTTCACTGCTCAGGATCTGTCTGCACCACCAGCATTGGAAAGTGTGTATACTTCGTTCATCTCGGGCGTGTCCACAGCAGTAAGAACCGGGCCGGAGATGTTATACGGTATTGCAGCCACCGGTTAGTAGTGAAAGGCGAAATATAACAGGCAGAGTGCTTCGTCATCACTTCTGTTGACGGCAGAGTTCGCTTCATACCCCAGAAACGCAAGACAATGCAGCGATAGGTTTCGACTAGCGCTCAGCAAGAAACCCCCAGCTCAAGAAGTCGGGGGTTTCTTGCCGTACAAGCATCTGTACATTTCAATGTAGCTCACTCATCTGAAGGAAGTGCCCGTGTGGATCAGTTGGCACGGCCTTTCAGAATGATGTTGTTGGCTTTGCCAAAGTCGATGGCAACTTTGCCTGCGAGTGCAGCTGTTCGCTCCGCAAGGATAACCGCGTTGACGCCACAGGAGAAGAGAGCGACATCGAAGGAATGTTGATTATTCTGAATCCAATGCAGCGTTTCATCCATTTGATCATAGCTGTCGAAGGGCAGGGCAGTCACAATGTTTAGATTATACGGCTCACGTTCGAGCATGACACGCAGAGCCTCAATCTCACGAGTAACGAGCAACACACGCTTGCCTGCAAGCATCTGCCAGAAACGCGGATTCTGCGCCAGTTCCCGATTGACACAGGCGTGACAAGTCATCGGAGGAGAGATGCCAAAGTGTGCAAATACCATGTCGGTCAGGGGTCTTTTGAGATAATCGGGAGCATTAATGGTGCTGTCACCACGAGGAAGAATGCCCACGATATCGGCACGTTGCAAGGAAGCGGCGACTTCATCCCGTAGTTTCGGGTTGGGAAGACGAAGTCCCTTTTGCCCTAAGTTGGCTTTCTTGGCCCAACGCTCCTGAAGGACCTGTTCCGTGGGCCATACGGTTTCTTGAGACATGACGATATTCTCGCCATCACCGACTCTTACAAGAGACAGCGGTCGGTGTTCCAGAAGTGCCGCTTCGAGCTGATCAAGCACACCTTCCATTTCAAGATAGATCGAATTCATATGATGGGTTGCCTCCTTTGAAAATTGAACTGTTCTATTCTATGTTGCGACTACCGTAACGATATGTACGTTCGACCCAAAGGGCGCCATTCTTGGTTGAATATCAATCTATTTATATGAAAGTTAGTACATCTGTCGGTACCGCTTCTATCAACGTTTCATACGATATAGAGTGCTGGATTCACAAGCGAGATGTGGCTTGTAAGCGATCAGATAGATAGAGGATGGTCTTCGTAGGAAGACGGCATCAAAACTATGAAAACAGTCTGTATCCGACAAACGGAACTTGCAGCGTTCATGAGGAGGAATGTTATGTCCAGGAAAGTTGTGATTGAGATTAACTTCAACAATTATGGGATGGACCCGCAGCGATTAACGCGGGAATGGCTGGAGCGTCGGATGAGCATCTTCCGCACGTTCACATTGCATTGCCTGAAGGCGCAGACGAATCAGGATTTCCTCACAGTGGTGAAGTTGTCCAAGGAATCCGGGGAATTAATGCAGGAGATTCTGGCGGGTCAGGAGCCGCTTCCTTCCAATATTCGTTTTGGAACCAATATGGAGAGTGTACGTGCCATTTTGGCGTTTGCCAATGGTTCGGAGCAACTCTATATTGCCCGTCTGGATTCGGATGATTTATACCATAAAACCTTTGTTCAACAGCTCTACGATATTCAACCACAGCCGCAGACGATGGCACTGATTAACCAGAACGGATATCTGTGGGACAGTGTGAATAACGAGATGGCCCCAGCGTTTCACCGTTCTCCACAGTTCTATGTCTACTTATATAAGACAACCGAATACGCAGCAGGATACCGGGTCAAGCTCCCGGGCAGAGGTACACATGGCAATGTCATTGAACTGCCGCACGAGCTGCTTGCTCCGCGCAATTATGTCAACATCGTGCATTCGAGCAATACTTCAACCAAAAAGGTACCGCCCAAAGACCGGTTAAGCCGGGATGAGATGGCACAGGTACTACGCGAATTCATGATCTGATCAGGGAGGGACTCATCCATGATTCAAGGACAAACGATTCTGATCACCGGAGGAACAGGCTCCTGGGGTCAAAAGCTGACTGAGGTACTGCTGGAGCAGGACCCGGCTGAGATTCGCCTTCTGTCACGTAATGAATACGCCCAGATTGCGATGCAGCGAGAGTTCAACCATGATCCGCGTCTGCGATTCATCATTGGGGATATCCGCGATTATCGGGCAGTGGAAGATGCATGCAGAGGTGTGGATGTGCTCTTCCATCTGGCTGCGCTGAAGCATGTTCCGGTCTGCGAGGACCAGCCGGATGAAGCGTTCAAGACCAATGTGATCGGTACCCAGAATATTATTCGGGCTGCGATACGCATGCAGGTTGCCAAAGTCATCGATGTGTCCACCGATAAGGCGGTAGATCCGATTAACGTATATGGCATGACAAAGGCTTTGGGTGAAAAAATGATGATCCGTGCCAACTGGCTGAGTGAAAGCACCCGGTTTGTCTGCATCCGCGGCGGCAATGTGCTTGGAACCAGCGGTAGTGTCGTTCCCTTGTTCCGTCGTCAGATTAATGAAGGCAAGAGCCCAACCATTACGGACAAAGGCATGACCCGCTTTTTCCTGACGCGTACCGAAGCCATACATTTACTGCTTAAGGCGGCGGAGGCGGCGGTGGGCGGGGAGACGTTTGTGATGAAAATGAAAGCTTGCAAGATGACGGATCTGGCCTCCGTCATGTTGGAACAGGCAGGTCGTCCATCCTTCGATTATAAGGTGACGGGCATACGTCCAGGCGAGAAATTACATGAAGTGTTAATCTCGCCCTTTGAAGCGCCGCGTACGTACCAATACGATGCACAGTATTACGTCATCCTGCCGGAGCACAAGGACAAGGGACTGACCGATCAGTACAGCAGTCTGCCTCGTGTGAACTTCTCCGAGTATCGCTCGGACAGTGCCATGATGAACAAACCAGCGATTGCCCGGTTTTTGCGTGCAGGCGGTTATATCGATTAGGGTGTGTCTCAAAACTCGTTCGGAGTTTTCAGACACACCCACCGAGAGGAGGTGGAGCGTTTGGAGGTGGAAGGAATGGAAGAAAATCATCAGCACAACCAGCACGAAGGAAATGAAGAGTTACAGCAACGTACCCTAATACAACATATTAATGACCGCTCCCTGAAGGCTGTTGTCATCGGTCTCGGTTATGTTGGTTTACCCATGGCCGTAGAGATGGCACAGGCCGGTTATCAAGTCCACGGGATTGATATCGATACTTCGAAGGTAGCCAAGCTGAACGCCGGGAATTCGTATGTCATAGGTATAGAAGATGATGTTGTGCAGTCGCTTATGCAGGCTGGATTATTCACGGCAAGCACCGATTATGCTGCGGTGGCACAGGCCAATGTGATTGTAATCTGTGTGCCCACCCCTCTGACTGCCGAGCATCAACCGGATATCTCATATATCTCGGCGGCGGTGGATGGCATGACTCCGTATTTGCAGGAAGGCAGCCTGGTTATATTGGAAAGCACGACCTATCCGGGCACAACGGAGGAACGCGTGAAACAACCGATTGAAGCGGCAAACGGCTGGCGTGCTGGAGAACAGTTCTACGTCTGTTATTCTCCAGAGCGGGTAGATCCGGGCAGTGTACATTATGGTGTGAAAAATACCCCGAAAATCATTGGCGGCTCCACACCCGCTTGTCTGAATTATGGTAAACAGTTCTACGGCTCGTTCCTCAACGAAGTTGTTCCGGTTAGTTCAACAACGGTAGCGGAGACAGCAAAGCTGTTCGAAAATACATTTCGCAGTGTCAACATTGCACTTGTGAATGAGCTGACCCCGGCCTGTGAACAGATGGGGGTAAACATCTGGGAAGTACTGAATGCGGCGGCAACCAAGCCATTTGGTTATATGCCATTCTATCCAGGCCCCGGCATCGGCGGGCACTGTATCCCAATCGATCCGATCTATCTGTCCTGGGCTGCAAACCGTCAGGGATCCGAACTGCAGTTCATTCAGCTGGCGGATGCAACCAATCGGCAAATGCCAGAGAGAGTGGTGAAGCGTGCCGCGGAGCTGCTGGAGCAGAATGGTGTATCTGTGCGAGGAGCACGTGTTGTACTGGCGGGTATGGCTTACAAAAAAGACATTGACGACTTGCGTGAATCACCAGCGCTGGACGTTTTTCGGCTACTGAGCGCAGCGGGCGCAGATGTGGTTTTCACCGATCCAATGGTGCCTGTCTTCCGTAAGGATGATGGTACAGTGCTGCATTCTAGTCCAGCAGTGCCAGAATTGTGGACAGGAGCTGATCTGGTGATCATCACCACGGATCATTCTGGATTCGATTATCAGGAGATGGTGGATCATGCAAAGCTAATTTTCGATACACGCAATGCAACGGCCGGATGCCACGGGGGAAATATTGTGGTACTGGGTCAGCCTGTACGTCATGAGGCGAAGAGAGTTTACGAGCAACAGGAACGAGTAGAAGGGTCCGGGCAAAAAGAGGAAGTCAAGGTGGCAGTCGAGGGCGCCTTAACTCGCCGTGAAGCTGCGATCGATCCCGACGAGGATCCGGGAGATGCCCATGGCAAATCATGATCGTGTAAGCGAACGCTATTACGGCGAGATTAATTCTGAAGATTCTCATGAAGCGACGAGAACGCGTATCCACTGGATGTGCCGTGAGGCAACAGGCAAACGCATCCTGGATGTCGGGTGCAGTCAGGGCATTACGTCGATTTTGCTGGCACGTGAAGGATTTCGTGTGACCGGTATTGATCTGGAAGAAGAGAGCATCCGATATGCACAGGAAGAGCTTGCTAAAGAGTCCAGGCCCGTCAGGAACAATGTGGATTTTCGGATGCTGGACATTACGCAATGGAAAGTCAGGACTACCTTTGACTCGGTGCTGCTTGGAGAAGTGTTGGAGCATTTTGCCCATCCGGAGACGTTGTTGATCCAGATTTATCGGCTGTTGCAAGAAGATGGGACGTTGGTTGTGACTGTGCCGTATGGGTATCACCCGTTCTATGACCACAAGCAGACCTTCTATGCGGGAAGCCTGGCCATGACCCTGATGCCGTATTTTGAAGTCTTGAAACTTGAAGTTCATCATAAATATCTATGTTGCGTGGCCCGCAAACGTCGGAGTACACAACTGCATATGTCACCGACTTTGGATCAACTGTTGGAGTGGATGGAGCTGGATCATGTCCATTTTGCCGAGGTGGAACATCAGCACCTCCGTGTAATGAAGCAGCGCAAGAAGGCACTGGACAGTGCAGTGGAGCAGGTGAAACGGCTTCGCCGACAGGAGAGTGGGGAAGGGTAGCCGTGTTGTTTAGTGTGACGACAGAGCTATTCTATGTTCTAACGAATCTCACACACCTTATTTTGATGATTTTGGAGAGATGAGAAATGTAACGAATCTCAGCGGCGCTATTTCATCTGAAAGCTGCGATAAACGACGAATGGATGCCTATAATGCGATAATAGCGGGTCTCAGATTCGTTACATTTTCTTAGTGGCTGAAATACACCAAATAGCGTCACCTCAGTTCGTTAGCCACAGTGAAAATGAAATGAATTCCGTGACCAATACCAAATACCAAAATAAATTGGACTAAACATTTACACGAAACGGAGAAGACAGAAAGAATATCAAGAAGCGGAGCTAAAAGTGTTCTGAATGAAAGCTGCATCGGAAGCATATGATTCGCCTTTATCCCCGGATTACCCTTTATAAAAGGAATTAAAAAAATGGGGATAACAACGATCGCAAAGTTTTTGTCATCGGAGTGTCCAGTGTAAATCTCTTTTAGTTCAACTTACGATAGTACTTTGTTCGAAGTATTTAACCAACGAAAGAACAAATCCGTTATGAAATTTCGCAATACGCGTACGACAGGAAGGGGCTCAAAACGTGATCACCATCAGTCTGTGCATGATTGTGAAGAACGAGGAACGCACGCTTGCGCGCTGTCTGGATTCGGTTGCTGGCATTGCGGACGAGATCGTCATTGTGGATACCGGTTCATCGGATCGCACGATGGATATCGCTGCGCAGTATACCGACCAGGTCTATACGTATGAATGGAAGGATGACTTTGCCGCAGCGCGGAATGAGTCATTCGCCAAGGCCACTCAGGAGTATATCCTGTGGCTGGATGCGGATGATGTGCTGCTGCCCGCGGAACGGGCGAAGCTGGAGGTGTTGAAGCAGCAGCTTCCGTCCGGGGGGAAGACGGAAGCTGTGATCTTGAACTACACGCTGGCCGAGGGAGCGGAGGGGAGTCCACTTGTGACGGACCGACGCCTTCGCCTGGTCAAGCGGGATGCCGGGTGCCGCTGGCATGGCCGGCTGCACGAGCAGCTCAGCTTCCCGCGAGGCGAAGTCATTACGGCAGACATTGCCGTCACGCATCGCCGCGAAGCGGGACATCATTCGGCGCGAAACGTGCGCATTCTGCGCAAATGGATCGCCGAAGAGGGCGTAGCCCAAGATCGCCTGCTGTTTTATTATGCAGGCGAATGTTATGACCGCCAGCGTTATGCGGCGGCGGCACGCGGGTACGCGAAGCTGCTGGAGCAGCCAAGCGGTTACCGCGAGGATCGCCTGATTGCCTGCGCGCGGTTAGCGGAATGTTATGAACGACTGGGTGAGCCGGGCCGTAAGCTTGGCGCATTGCTGCAGTCGTTCCAGTATGATCTGCCACATGCCGATTTCTGCTGCGCCATTGCGGCCTGTTTCCATGAGCGCCAGGAACCCGTCTCGGCGATCTACTGGTATATGCAGGCGGTGGACGTGAGCAGCCGCGATCCGGGTCTGCGCCCGGTGCCTATGGCTTGCCGTACATGGCTGCCACATGCCCGTTTATCCCTTTGTTATGCTCATCTGGGCAACTGGGAGCAGGCACTCATGCATAACACCAAAGCCCGTGAGTACTTGCCCAACGATCCCGGATTGCTTGCCAATCGGCAGAAGCTCGAAGTGGTGGTACGCAAGGAGATGAAGGAGCGGGAAGAACGTGGTGAAGTATCACCTCGTAAGTAGGGAGACATATTGGGACAGATGAGGACAGAAGAGTTTGAAGTGTGGAGTAGATATAGAGAAAATAGATTGGAGTAGAAGTGAAATAACAACAAAAACTATTTCGTTGCTGGTAGGATGCGATAGGACGGATCAGTGTGAAAATAAGGGTTGAGCGGAAATAGAGTGTAAGGCACAATTGCGAGCAGAAGCAGAAGCAGAAGCAGAAGCAGAAGCAGAAGCAGAAGCAGAAGCAGAAGCAGAAGCAGAAGCAGAAGCAGAAGCAGAAGCAGAAGCAGAAGCAGAAGCAGAAGCAGAAGCAGAAGCAGAAGCAGAAGCAGAAGCAGAAGCAGAAGCAGAAGCAGAAGCAGAAGAGGGTTAAGAGGTAGAATAGATATAATAGATAAGTTATGTGCTGCTATATATTTAAAGTTCCATAGCTACGAAGTTGTTAGTGAAGAAGCATATCAAACCACCAATGAAGTATAAGTAAATAAACGATAAAATGTAGAACAAGAGTAGCCCCGCTTAACCGAAAGAGTCGGTGAGTGGGGCTTTTAATGCTTCTCGTGCTACGTGTATCTCCTACCAAGATCTAATGAAGATTGGCATGTGGAGAAAATTTCACAAGGCTTACAGAGCGTTGGAACTTTGACATGCGGTGCAGTGAGGACTACGCATCAAGATGAGACTTCGAGTATATAGGGCCGTCACATTAGCTGTTAAGTTATTTTACTTTTCGGGTGCCGGGCATCGCACAGACTGGTCTTTCATTCGTATGCTTTTGCACGCCCAGCCCCATCCATCATATATTTCGTTATCGATATTGAGGGTAATGGTCTCATCCGTGTACTCATTCCAGTTTACAATCCGGAGTGTGTTTTCACTTTCCCATTCGAGATGGTTATTTCCGGGGTGCTCGGCACGATAGATCGTTTTTACCGTGGCGTTCTCGGGGGCATTTGTCTTCTTAACATCGACCCAGATCGTAATCCCGCCTGCGGCACCACCATAGGGCACACCATAAATCTCGGCAGTATAGTCACCATTCCGTGATTGCATGGAATAACTCAGTTCCCCCAGCTCGGAACGGTCAAATGTGGAGAAGTATGGACGGAGCCAGAAATATAGGAATATGGCAACAAACAGTACAAGAATCAATAATGTAAATGCGGCGAAAAACGGGTGTCTACGTATCCAAGGTTTGCGAGAATCTTTATGGGAAGAACTTGCATTCGCTTGAGTATTTTGAGTCATAAGCATCGAACCTCCACCTACAGTGAAATTTGCTTTGCAGGAATATAAATGTCCATTTCTCCGTAGTGGTCCTGAGCCAGACTGCCATCAATTCTTTCAAAATAGTATGGATCACTCTTCTCATACCCTGAATGGCTCTGCCAATATTCATCAATAAATGTCCAGACACTGTCCAGATGATCAATATTGATCAGACTTGGATGGAAATCACAGACAAATTTGAATACGGCATACTGGTTGGCCGGGACCTCAATTCCGTCCAGTTCTTCAGGGATATGATCCAGACTGGTGACTTCTACAGACGGCTGATACGTACTGTAATCCTCGTTAATTTCATTGGTAAATCCAATATATACGTTGGGTTGCAGGACGTTAGGAATCGAATGAAAGTGTTTTTCAAAAAAGTCGTTGCCTGCTGAATTGGCTTCATAGTGCTCTTCATTATCTGCATACCGAATATGGGATCGTTGTCCAATGAGTTTCATGGCCGGTTTTCGTACATAAGTTGGTGTGAAAATATATCCGTACGGAAGCATCGTGATCATGGACGAAGTCATGCGGGCTGTGAATTCAAGGTCTCCAGCTCCCTGTTTGCGATACTGCAGGGGTGTAATGCCGAAGGCTTGTTTGAAAGCACGTATGTAGGATTGTTCATGTTCAAAAGCGTAATGTCCACTGATATCGATAATCTTCCAGTTCAAATTTACCAATTGCTCCAGGCTGCGTGCCAATTTGCGTGAACGAATGTATTCTCCAGGCAATTGTCCGCTTACATGTTTGAACATGCGATGCAGGTGGAATTTGGATATATGAGTCACAGATGCCAGATGATCCAGCGTTAATTTGTCTTGAATATGATCTTCTATGTAGTCGAATAGCTTATCCAGTGTGTCTAGCAGATCGTGTTGCATATCAATCTCCCTACTTCTAATAGTACTTACAGCAATAAATGTTCATTTTTTCCTTATCACCGATGATATCATAACTAAGTACATAATTTAATGACAAGATTGGAGAAACCATCCATGTTTGCTGACAAAAGAACTTATACTACGTTAGGCATGTTAACTCGATTATGGACACTAACGGGCAAGTACCGTATGTTCATCATTCTGTTACTTTTCGCCGCATGTTTGGTCTCCCTGATTGAGGTAGGTTATTTGGAATCGATCCGAAGACTGGTCAAAGGCGCGACTGAAGCACAGTTTTCGTTACTCTACTCAGGGTTGATCATAGGCGTTAGCATTGTCGTATTACGATTGATTGTAACCGCATTCATGACGAGGGTCGAGACGTTATTCCAGCAAAAGACATTATTGTCTGTGCAGTCTCTACTGCTCTCATCCTTTAGCAACACAGAGACACGTGATCTGGCACATTATCATACGGGTGACCTAACCTCTAGGGTCTGGACTTCAGCCAAGGAAGCACAGAAGGGGATCAACCAACATGGCATTGAACTCGCGAAAAATATCATTCAGCTGATTCTTGCCTTTGCTTACTTCAGCTGGGTGAACTTGCCGCTGTCGTTGGCTATCATTGCATTCACATTGATCTATCCTCTTGTAACGGTAGGACTTGGTAAACGTCTACAAATACGGCATGATCAGTTAAATGCCAGCGCAGCGTCAAGAGATGAGATACTGACTGAAATCATCCAAGCCCCAGTTGAGATCCGAAGTTACGGACTCGCGGGTTATGTACACCATCATTTCAAAGATCGAATGGATCAAGTGTTCAGACATACGATGTCCGTATCTGTGTTACAACGACTTTCGGAAGCAGCCGGACGGGTCTCGACGTATGGTGGCATGATTCTGATTCTCTATCTAGGCGGCATGCAGGTCCTGAATGGACATATGGATGTAGGCGGACTGGCAGCTTTTTTGGTAGCAAGCAGTCAATTAACACGTCCGATTGAATCGTTATCTGGGCTGTGGAATGATTTTATTGGCTCGGCTTCTCATGCGTCCAGAATCTTTGAAGTGCTGGATTTGGAGAGAAAGAACACGGTTGCTAATACCAGTACAAATACAAATGTACGGTCCGATACGTATTTAGTGCAGCTTGAAAAACAATCTAAACCGGCTGGTATCAACGTGCAGCATGTGTCTTATAGGTATGCGGAGCAAGAAGAAGTGTTAACAGATATTTCTTTTGAGGCCAAGCAAGGAAAGCTTACTGTAATCACAGGGCCAAGTGGATGCGGGAAAACCACGTTATTGAAATTAATAGCCGGATTAGATGATACACCTGTTACTGGTTCGATTCAGGTCATGAATCAGAAGAATCCACTGAATGGTGTGAACGAAGTTCAGACAGCACATGTCAATCAGGTTTATGTTCCACAACAAGCCTTTATTTTCACAGGTACAGTGGAAGAGAATATTGTTTTTGGACAAGAGGGGATATCTGCCGATCAATTAAAGGTTGCCGCCCACATGACGCTTGCACATGACGCGATTATGCGTCAATCGCTCGGCTATGGGACAGAGCTTCAGCCACAAGGCGGGACGATGTCGGGTGGTGAGCTTCAGCGTATTAGTCTAGCCAGAGCGATGCTGAGGAACCCGGATATTCTATTGTTGGATGAACCGACGTCATCTCAAGACCCGTGGCATGAGCAACGATTGAATGATCTCTTTGCCCGAATCACTGCTGACAAAGGCACAACGGTTATTGCAGTTACACACCGATTATCGCTGATAGAACGGGCAGATCAGGTCATCTATATTCAGAAGGGACGCGTCGTAGATACGGGAACTCATCGTGAATTGCTGGATCGGCCAAACGGATATCGAAGTTATATTGCGGAGCAGGATACGGAAGTGGAGGAACAGCATGAGTAACAAGATCGAAGATGCAGCATATGTCGATGACGTTGAAATGAAAAGCAGTCATGAGAAAAGTGGAGCATATGAAATAAATGAAAATAATGAAAATGAAAAGTCTGAAATAGAAGCTCATCATCAGATGAACGAAAGTGATGTTCCAGATGACCCAAAGCAAGCTGTATCATTGGCAACGGTATGGCCCATTATTTTTCGCTGGATGAAGCCTTATGGATTAGCTGTAGCGATCTTGCTCATTTTTATCGCAGTAGATGCGGTCTTTGATTGGGGACTTGCCTTTGTACAGGGATTCTTCGTGGATGCTATTCATGATGGGGGACAGGAGCAGTTAAACGCTACGGCGATGATCTTTATCGCCATTCTGGCAGGGTTTATTGTATTACTCGCGATGCATCGTTATGTGCTGGTATGGCTCAAGGAATCGATGCAACGGGATATGTCCATGGATCTGTTGAAACTGTTAAACCGGATGCCCTATTCCTGGGTGCGCAGACAGAAGTCCGGGGATGTGATGCTTCGCCTCAAAGAAGACACCAAGCATGGTGCAGAAGTTGTGGAGGCTATTGCAGAGGGTGTTACGGTTGTATTCATCATTGCTCTATCGCTGGGTTACTTGTACAGAGCAGATGCATGGGTTGCGGTTATTGCCTTGGCAAGTGCAGGGGCAATCTGGTTTACGGCGAGGTTGTATGATCAGCGAATTGTACATCTGTCCGATGAGGTCGAATCCAGGGAAGGCGAATCCCAAGAACAGATCCAACAGTATGTTGAAGGGATACCGGTGATTCAGATGTATAATGCTTCACCGTGGTTTCTCGCTCGTTTTCGGACACAACAGCAATCACTGAATCGTGTTCAGGCTAAGTTGCAGATGACCCTGAGCATGTCGGATAACGTGGCGATGGCGGTGTTTGGTCTGGCTCAATTGGCAGCGTTGTTCCTTATTGCGTTGTCAGCGGCTAGGGGAACTTTGTCTCCGGGCATGGTTGTTGCAAGTAGTCTGCTGTTTGAACTGGTGGTGTGGCCAGTACTCGGCTTGTCCAGCCAGTGGAGTCAGATGCAAGCCAGCGTGGGTGCATTTGGACGTATCTCTGCATGGTTGAAATTGGCGGAGAACAAGAAGACAGACACATCCAATACTAAGCACGAGGAGCTTGCACAGGGAATTTGTAACCAAGATCAAGGGAGTACACAAAAAGGGGCACATAAAGAGAACGAAATTGCTATGCTACGTCTTCAACAGGTTACGGTAACCGATGAAAACAGTGGTCGGAAGATTTTAAATCAGATTACGCTTAATCTGGTTCCTGGTGAACTGGTTGCGGTAGTTGGCGCCAGCGGTGCTGGCAAATCTACACTGTGCCAAGTGTGTGCAGGGCTTATCGAGCCAACAAACGGAAGCGTATTGCTGGGTGATAAACATGTTGCAGAGTATGTAGAGATGGATGACCAGTCCAGACTGACGTATATGCCGCAGACACCAACTTTTTTCACAGGAACGATTGAAGATAATATTCGTCTGAGTTCAGACGTTACATTGGACAGAGTGAAGCTTGCGGCAGAGCAGGCAGGTTTGCATGAATATATAGAGGCACAGGAAGGACAATACGCGGCAATGTTACATGAGAAAGGGGCCAATCTATCTGGAGGCCAACAACAGCGACTGTCGCTTGCCAGACTCTTTACGAGGTCATCTGATCTGTATATTCTGGATGAACCAACGTCATCACTGGATATTCAGACAGAACAGAACGTAATGAATCACTTGCTGAACTTTATGAAAGGCAGCATAGGATTGCTTGTCACACATCGCATGGAGGTTGCTCGCCAGTGCTCTCGCATCCTTGTGATGGAACATGGCCGAATTGCCGAGGATGGAACGCATGAACAACTGATGCAGAGGAAAGGATTGTATTATCGTATGAATGCAAGAGGCGGTGATACAACATGAATGAATCTGGGGTTAAGAAAGTAATGGATACGCTGGAGTTCTTGAGTCAGGATCGGGAGGTACGTCGGCTGTATGAAGAGCGGCAGAAGTATTTGCATGATGAAGCTTCCATGATTGAGTGGGCTACGGAAAAGGGCATAGCAAAAGGCGAACAAAAGAAGGCTATAGAAATTGAGAAAAACATGCTCTCATTAGGGATCGAAGTTTCTGTTATTGCAAAGGCCAGTGGCTTGCCGGAGTCTGAGGTAGAGTCGTTAAAAGATTAAAGTGAAGTTATAAGGTGTGGTAGGTTCACCAGATGAATGGGTACGGGTACACTAGCATGATATGAGTGTGATTTGTGAATAAAAGTTTAATGCAATCGTTTTGCCTACCTATGGCAGGACGGTTGTTTTTATTTTGATGAAGAAGCTTCAAACGTTTTACAGTAAAACGCGGTTGCTCATTCGGGGCTGGGCCGTTAAACTAAAGGGAGCGGCGTTTGCTTGACGGACAAGTCATGAGAACGCCATTTTGTTGTCAAGGATGCGGCATATGAGCTGCTTTCGGATGTCAGAATCGGATCGGACCAAGCTGGTGGAGAAACACCGGTGATAAGTAAGGAGTCTTTACATGAGTGTGCAAACACCTACATTAGAAGAAGCGCAGGGTCTCCTGCAAAAATATTATGGCTACCCCGACTTCCGTGAGGGACAGAAAAAGATTGTAGCCAGCCTGCTCGAACGTGAAGATACGTTGGGTATTATGCCAACCGGGGGCGGTAAGTCGATCTGTTATCAGATCCCCGCCCTGTTATATTCGGGTCTGACACTTGTTGTCTCCCCGTTGATCTCATTGATGAAGGACCAGGTCGATGCGTTGACGACCGCCGGAATTGCTGCCGCGTATATTAATAGTACACTTAGCGGCAAAGAAGTGAATGATCGCATCCGCGCGGCGCAGCGCGGTGAGCTGAAGTTGCTCTATGTCGCGCCTGAGCGACTGGAGCTGGATTGGTTCCGCGAGGAGATGGGCCATTTGCCGATCTCTTGCGTTGCCGTGGATGAGGCCCACTGTGTATCGCAGTGGGGGCATGATTTTCGGACAAGCTACCTGGCGGTAGCGCCGTTTGTGGACAGTTTGCCGGAGCGGCCGGTAGTTGCGGCCTTTACGGCTACAGCGACGCCCGAGGTCATGGGCGATATTCTGCGGTTGCTGCGTTTGCAGGACCCGCAGACGTATGTGACCGGACTTGGGCGGGATAATCTGGCGTTTAGCGTGCTGCGCGGCGAGAGCAAGAAGGACTTTGTCCTGAATTATGCGCGTGAGCATGCTAGCGAGCCGGGCATTGTGTACGCCGCGACTCGTAAGGACGTGGACGATCTGCATCAGCGTTTGTTGCAGGCGGGATTGCCCGCAGGACGCTACCATGCCGGGATGACGGACGATGAACGGTCCCAGAGCCAGGAAGCTTTTTTGTACGATGATATCCGAGTGATGGTGGCGACCAATGCGTTCGGGATGGGGATTGATAAGTCGAACGTACGTTACGTTATTCATAACAGCATGCCGAAAAATATGGAGGCATACGTGCAGGAAGCCGGACGTGCAGGCCGGGATGGAGAGCCAAGCCAGTGTATTCTGTTATTCGGGGCACAGGACATTATCACCCAGAAGTTCCTGATTGAGCAGAATCCGATGGACGGCGACCGCAAACAGAACGATTACCGGAAGCTGCAACAGATGGTGGATTACTGTTACACAACGCGTTGTCTGCGCAGTGCGCAGCTGGATTATTTCGGTGAGGTGCATGACGATACGCCTTGCGGTATTTGCAGTTCCTGTACGGACGACCGCGAGCTGGTAGACATGACGATTGATGCGCAGAAAATATTCAGCTGCATTCACCGCATGCGTGAACGGTATGGTGTATCGCTGGTCGCTTCGGTGCTCAAAGGCTCCCGTGCCAAAAAAGTGCTTGATTACGGCTTCAACTCTCTACCAACTTACGGCGTGATGGGTAATCGGACAGAGCGCGAGATATCGGAGATCATCAACGTGATGGTATCCGAAGGATATCTGATGTTGTCCGAGGGACAGTATCCGGTTGTACGTTTGCAACCACTAGCGGTGGAAGTGCTCAAAGGCCAGCGTGAAGTGATGCAACGTGTCGTCCGCAAGACAGCGGCAACGGCTTCGGGTACGAACTATGGCGGACGTCGTGGACGCGATGCAATGCCATCTGCGGTTAATGAGACGGTATTTGAACAACTTCGTCTGATCCGTCGTGATCTGGCGGCGAAAGAGCATGTACCATCGTACATTATCTTCAATGACGCGACCCTGCGTGAGATGAGTGTGGTATGTCCACAGACAGAACGTGACATGCTGGATATCAAAGGGGTCGGCGAGGTCAAGTACCGCAAGTACGGACTGCCGTTCCTGGAGTTTTTCCAAAAGCAATCGGGTGAAGAAGTGGATACGGATGACGATGCGTTTTACGAGTATGAGTGAGTATGAAATGAGTAAGAGTAAGAGTGAATTGAGTATGAATTGTTAATTTTCACTTTCTAATCTTTTAAGTTGGTTGTCGCGTCTCTGTAGAGTGGACAAATGGTGGCGAATTGTCTTTCAAAGGGTGGACATTGGCGTTAGGAATGGCCGACCGTATCGTATACAACATGTAGGTTCGAGGTGCGGGTTTTGTACTGTATGTTGTGGTTTTTGTTTGGTGAGGTGTATATGTCTTTTTGAAAAGAGTGTCCACTCTTTGAAAGACAAAAGTTAGATATGTCCATGAGACATGGAATGGCTAGTTCAAAAGAGGTTTAGATGAACAGCATCCGGGGCAGGATGGCTGTGCAGCTTTCTTTTTACCAAAAAAATATGGTCTGGGTGTCCAGGCAAAGGTTGTGAACCATGAAGGTTATTCTTTCTACATTAAATGCAAAGTACATCCATACCTCCTTGGCCTTGCGGTGTCTGAAGGCATACAGTGAGAAGGATTTTGATATTGACCTGGCGGAGTATACGATCAAGGACCCGGTGATGAATATTGTGTCTGATCTGTACCAGCGCGGTGCGGACGTGATTGGTTTCTCGTGTTACATCTGGAACATTGAAGAGACGATCAAGGTCATTGATAACCTGAAAAAGGTTATGCCGAACGTGAAAATTCTGCTGGGCGGACCGGAAGTGTCCTACGACACGGAATATTGGATGAACCGGATTCCCAATGTTGATTTCATCGTTATGGGTGAAGGGGAAGAGACACTGCATCAGCTGTTGATGGAACTGGAAGGAAGCAAGAAGTTCCACTTCGTGTATGGACTGGCGTATCGCAAAGGGGAAGAAGTCATTCTCATGCCAGGACGGCCAAAAGCGGATCTGAACGATCTGCCTTCACCGCATCGATTTGAAGAGGATATCCCGGAGCTTGGGAAACGGGTTGTTTATTTTGAGACCAGTCGGGGCTGTCCGTTCAGTTGTCAGTTCTGTCTGTCCAGTATTGAAGTGGGTGTGCGGTATTACGATATTGAGCGGACAAAGTCGGACATTCTGTACCTGATCGAGAAGGGTGCAAAGCTGATCAAGTTTGTGGATCGGACGTTCAACATCAAGCGGGATTATGCGCTCGAAATGTTCAAATTCCTGATCGAGAATCATCAGGGGACGGTGTTTCAGTTTGAAATTACGGCGGATATCATGCGTCCGGAAGTGCTGGACTATCTGGCAGAGAATGCGCCGCCAGGCACATTCCGGTTCGAGATCGGGGTTCAGTCTACGAACGATCCGACAAATGAACTGGTGAAACGCCGCCAGAACTTTACCAAGCTGAGCCGTACGGTCAACAAGGTCAAAGCTAGCGGCAAAATCGATCAGCATCTGGATCTCATCGCCGGACTGCCTGAGGAAGATTACAATACGTTCCGCAAAACGTTTAACGATGTGTTTGCACTGGGGCCGGAAGAGCTTCAGCTGGGATTCCTCAAAATGCTGCGTGGTACAGGTCTGCGTCTGGATGCGGAAAAGTACAACTATACGTATATGGATCACGCGCCGTATGAGATTCTGGGCAGTGATGTCCTGCCGTTCAGCGACATCGTGCGCCTGAAGCGTCTGGAGGATGTGCTGGAGAAATACTGGAACGCACACCGAATGGATCATACGCTGAAGTACCTGATGGAGCAGGAGTTCAACTCGCCGTTTGATTTCTTCCAGGCGTTTGGGGATTACTGGGAGGGTCAGGGTTGGCAGAAGATTGGTCACCAACTGGAGGATCTGTTTACTCGTCTGCACAGCTTCCTGGAATCACGGAACACGCCGCATATGGATATCGTGCTCGGCTTGATGAAGCTGGACTATTTCCTCGGCCACAAATACAAACCACGCAAAATCTGGTGGGAAGATCCGCTCCAGAAAGACCAGTGGGCGGGTTATATGAAAACGTTGGCCGAACGTCCGGAAGACGTTCGCCTGCCACGTGTTGCCGGTGCCGCAGGCACGGCTTGGTTGGAAAGCAGCGGCACGGGTCCGAGTGCCGCTGTGGCAAGTCCGGCTGCTGCCGAGGAAGACGCTGCCGCAGATGCGGCGGGTGTGATCGGCAGCGAAGCCGGGGGTGCAGCGTCGCTCACTTCGGGCGACGCAACAGGGTCCGCCGCGGATGGAGCGGCGGACATGGTGGACGGCAACGCTTCGCGTGCGTTGCCGATGACCTCGGCCATGACCGCACAGACGGTCATGGGTGCCCGTGCTTTCGCCGACCTTGGTCTCGGCGAAAAGGAACTGCAGAAGCACACCGTATTAGATGTGCTTCCGTTCCGGCTTGAGCGTGTGCTAGCTGGCGCCAGCCCGCTTGCCGCGAAAGGCCGGACGCTGCTGGTCGTTGTGTACCAGCAGCATGAAGGGCAGCAGGCGCAGTATTACACGCTGCCGCTGGGAGAAGAAGCCGCTGCCATGTAGATGCAGCGGCTTGAGATAAGCTACATGGCTAATTGGTGCCATGCAGCAAGAGAAAGCGCCACGACTATGAGGTCGGGGCTCTTTTTTTTACAACAGCAAAGCTCTCATATTAAGGTGCTGTAAAACCATAGAAGACACGGAGGCCACAGAATGGATCTGAAGACATACCTGGCAGAGCATTTTCCAAACCTGACCTTAGAACCGCCTCTTTTTTATAATTGGGATGCTGCAATACGATTCGAACTTGGCAATCCACTGATGTTTGGAACGAATACGGAGCATTACATGGAACAAGTTTATCAGCGATCAATTGAATTATTTAAGGCTCTTCATGATCAAGAAGATGAAGTCCTATTAATAACTCAAGCTTATTTTGCAGATAAGGCTAAACACAAAGTGAAGAAATTGAACCTGTACAGAAAATATATCAAGAAGAAAGGGCCGATTAGAGCCTTGAGACTTGAGATATTTCCAGGTTTGGATTGTGAAACGGATGACATCCCAGACCCAAGAAACAACATGTATAGGTACTGGACTAAATGTAGAGTTGAGGACTTGAAATATAATCAGTTAATCAAAGCTATATGTAATCATGATGTTGGAATTAAGCCAAAGATTTATCATAGGGTGTATTTCATTAATATAAGTAAGAAAACGATATTTCACATCTATGATGATAGAGGTTGCGATGTTATTTCAGCATCAAAGGAAGAGCTGAGGGGTATTTATAAAGAATTTAATGATTGGATTTTAGATTATGATCGAGACAGAATTAACAATGTATTTCTAGGATAATACAGAAAAACCTAAAATTTAATTAATCATAATCTCTAATAATTGTGGAAGAATCAATAAAATATTCTAGGTAGCTGAGAGAAGCTAGATACAAGTTATACTGTAATATTCATGCATTAGGCCATTCGTACTTGTTGGGTTAGAGAAAAGCAAAGAAGCCGGGGACTTAACCACACGGCTTCTTGTAGATGATTTTTCAAAGAAATTGTAATGTTGCAATAAGGAGATTCTATCTGCACCAAAGGGTGTTGTAAATTGTTAAGCTTATCGCTGTTTTATTTTATCTAACGGTACGTTAATGCTTGTTGATTCGATTGGGGTTATAGTGGTTCCGTCTTGTCCAATTAAGGAAATCGTTATTTCTATAGAGTCTTGATTATCCAAATCTATAGAAATTGATCTACGCTGAAACTCATCAAACAGGCCTTCTGTTTTAACAACGGTATCTTCTTCAAACAAATTACCATTTTCATCTAGGATCGTAACTTGGAAAATTCGATCTGGAATTTTTTTTGATTGATTCGGTTGATAGTCTCTTTTACTGTACCATAACCCAAATTGTAGTTTTTTTGAAGTTGGTAGGTAGTAGAGCTCTGTAAGATGTATATTTGGATTCTTTAAATCTTGATTCTGTTCTGTAAGCTGAATTGGTTCTTCATCGTTATTATATGGAGTATCCCATTGTAATGGCAATGTCGAACCCGTTTTGAGAGCGATTAGTTCCCTGTCAGCATACCAATAAATCCCTACTAGAATTATAATGACTGAAAAAAGTGAAATAATTAGTTTTCTTTTCACATAACATCCCTACCATCTTTAGTTAATAACCTAACTGTCCTACTCCGTGTATCCAAGATTTAAATTGATTTAAAACCCCATTGTAGTTATTAATTTCCTTACTAGCAACTAGAGTGTTGGACATATCTAAAACAGAAGTTTTCAGATGTGATTGCACAGGGGTAATGTATTATTTGAAACACAGGTTTGGAAAGAAATTTAAGAGTGTTCCGATGTAAGGAGTATGGATTATGGATAAAAAAGAAAAGAAGTTTATCATTGCTATGATTGTACTTGCTGTAGTTGTATTAGGAGCTATATGGTACCTAAAAGTAGGCTATCTATTAAAGAAACCGGAGATGCCCGAAGCAAATATTGCAATTCAGACCCAAATGGTCGATGGTGGTGCGATTAGTTTACGAAATGCTGATTACACCGAAAATCAAATCAAGGTTGGATATGAAGTGAAAGGGTTCAGTTTGGAGGAATATAATATTGCTTGTAAGCTTTATCGTGACGGACATTTGATTTCAACTTCTGGCTCAACAGGTGGAGGTTTGATAGAACTGGACGAAAAGCATTATTACTTCACCGGTTATGAGAATATAACTGAAATGAATCTTCCTGAGTCTATACATCTAAACGTGGAGATTAAAGTGATACCCAATGATTTTAGGCAAAAATCGATAACTTCATCATTTGACGTTAGTCTTGATAAAAAAGTGAAATAGATTGAAGGGGGCAGCTATGTCCGCAAAGGTCACCGTTTTTTGATGAAAACCTTAATTCAAATGGTACTTCTTCGTGACAGAGTCCCGGAAAGTTTCGTATTCTGATAACGCTTGTGTAGTGGAGGATTGAGGCACACTATATTGAGTTATCCCTTCAAGGCTGAATTTGCCTAGGTTATCATTGATTAATCCATAATCACCAAAGGAGTTTTTCATCAAGAAAAGCACACTTTTATCACCCTTCTGCAGTTCTACATAGTCATCAACTGTATATTTGACGTCTCCTTCGAGACTAACGGGTTCAATGATCGTCAATTCGTTCTGATCCGAAGGGAAATCTTCGGGTTTCTTCAATACCTTTTCAATCTTAATGTTTGTATTGGTGTGAAAGGATTGCATGGTCCCATCATCAAATGCAGTAATAACATGCTCTCGATCTCTGAAATCTTCTGTTGCATAACCAATAACGATCAGTTCAGCAAACGCATCCAGCTTATCTATTTCATGAAATGTTAAAGAGTTGGCTGAAAGGTTGACGACTTTATGAATGGGCACGTCCGGTTTCGATTGACCACTTGCGTAAGCGATTGCAACAGCAGAGATAGCCAATACAAATAAAGAGATTAGTACAACCTTCCTTTTGAAAAAAGACATGATCTCATCCTCTTCGTTAGATTTAACTTCTTTTGAAAGCATCTTGCTTCATTTCTACTATACACATATCCGAAAATTATTGTAAATTAAATGTCTGACAGAATATCAATCCTGAATTAATTCAGAATCTAAAATATGGTGGCACCATGAAATTGATTTTTGGAACGGAAAGACAAAATATGTTGAAAGACCTAAAGCGTGACCATAAATTTGATAGAAGAAATTCAAGGAGGGTCCTATGAAGACCATCGTTTATATGGTTAGGCATGCGGAGTCACCGTATACGGAAGGAACGGAAAGAACGAGGGGGCTTACTCTGGAGGGCAAGATGAATGCAGAACGAATAACGGAAATATTAACGAATGAAGGAATACATTCCATTGTCTCAAGTCCTTATGCCAGGGCTATTCTAACCTTAGAGGGTATGGCAGCAGCGTTAGGATTAGATATTCAGATCATGGAGGATCTGCGGGAAAGGCATTTTTCAGATAATATGATTGCGGATGAAGAGTTCGAGCCTGCTTCGAAGAAGATGTTTGATGACCCGGATTATGCATTGCCAGGAGGCGAGTCGAACACGGTTTGCCAGAATAGAGCAGTGGGCGTGTTGAAACAGATTTTAGAAGAATACAAGGGTAAAAAAGTGGCGATCGGCACACACGGACATGTAATGACGTTGATGATGAATTACTTTGATTCGAGTTACGGATTGGATTTTATGAATCAAACCAAGAAACCGGACATTTATCGATTACAATTTGACGAGATGGAATTAGAGAACGTGACAAGGCTATGGAGCGAATGGGGTGAAAGTGAATAGGCGTGAACGCTTGTTCATAATTTTGGTTACAGGTAAAGTATAGATATAATTGAATTTTAGAGGGGTGACTCCAATGACGTTACAAAACTTGTTTCATCAAAAACCAACGAAGTTATGGAATGAAAGAATGATTGAAGGCGGAGATGAGCTCTTCACAGAAGAGAGATTACTCAAGTCTGATCAAGCCCTGGATACATATTTGCACCAATTAATAGCATTACAAGAAACGAAAGATTGTGAGCGCATGATGAAGGCTGTAGAAGAAGTTGTGCTTATGTTTAATGAAATGAATGAGGCCAATGGTTACTTTATTGAGACGATGGAACGTGAAGAATTGGCTAATTTTATAGACAAGGCGGCTAGGCTGGCTGGTTTAGACATTCAGGAGGATGAAGATATTACGGAAGAATGGAGAGAATGGTAATTCGGCAGAACAGTGTTTTCCAATTTTAATGATAAGGGTGATAGATATGGAACGAGGACTCATTATATTTTTGAACGGAACGTCAAGTTCGGGGAAGACCAGCATCGCGATGGAAATGAAAAATCAGGAAGATATTCCGTTTCATCATCTGTCTGTAGATCAATTTTTGCATAATTATGATCAGTTTATCGACAATACATATCCAGATATGAAACCAACAAGAGAAGTGGAACACCATGTGATGGCAGATATCCTGTTCGACCCGATCAATTCGATGTACTGTGCAACCATTAAACTGTTTTCGGAAATGGGTTTGAATGTCATCGTGGATACGGTCATCAGCAATGACAAGTGGTTTAACGATTTTTATGATTTACTATCGGATTATCCGATAATGTTTGTAGGCGTGCAGTGCTCAAAAGAAGAACTCACCAGAAGAGAGCAGAGCAGGGGAGATCGCGAGATTGGACTTGCCCATTCCCAGTTTGATTACATCTACTCCTATGATGAATATGATCTGGAAGTAAATACGGAAGAGCTTAGCTCAGCTGCATGCGCGGAAAAAATATTAAGTTGTATGAAGTCTGATCAGGAATACTTGGCATTTAAGAAGCTAAGCAGAAGAGACTGAAGCTGATTGCGTCAGATAATATGATATCCATTCCAATGAAAGTTAGGGATTCGGCCAAATCTTTTTCTTAGAGTTGCCAGGACCTAATAAGTAGATTTCATCAACATTCCCATAAGGATTAGAAAATGAAATTGTGAAGTCTTTACTACCACCGATAGGAAGTTTACTGCCTTTAATCTGAATGAATAATGAATTGTTATGATGTGAGAGGTAGTAGTCGTGATATCTGCTAATACTGTCTGCAAATCCACCTTTTATAGTAATAAGCTCAGGAGAAACTTCAGTTCTCGCAACCATAATCTCGTCAGGATCGACAACCTTGTTCAACATATAAAATCCAATGATAATAGGAACAACGACAATAATAACTGCGCTAACAATAATGCTAAACTTCATGTTTGGTCGCATACTCATGATTCACCTCATAATTAGATGATATGAATCGATGTCTCAATACTCATTGGGCATCGATTTATTGTATTTAATCAGAACAGAATTCTACGTTTAGCAATAGGAGAATCATTTAAATCATATACTAATTCATTTTTGTGTATAGAGATAGGGGGAAGTCACGGATGGAAACTAAAGCTAAGAAGCCTGAAGACCATATCCAAGATATGTTGCAGGTGATCATCGAAAAAACTCAATCCATCATTAACGATCAAGGAAAGCAGTCCTTCGGCTCACTGGAATATTTCCTGGGACATATTTTAGAGTATTGTGATGATAAGAAATACCTGACAGATGAGTGGCATATCCGTACACCGCGCTGGTTAGGGGAGTATGGCAATACGCCAGAGGAAGAAGAGCTTCTTTCAGACATTTACCGACTGCAAGCGTATATCGCTGAGAAATTAAAGAGCGGATAAATGGCTCACCATGTCGCATTAGTCCGGCTCAAATGTCGCAAAAGTACATGGTAACGCGATGCGGAGATCGTATATACTCTCTTTATGTTTCGATAATGAAAATCATTATCAGTATTTACCATAAGGGGGATTCATCATGAATCAAGGAACAAAGGGGCAGGCTGCTGGGAGCAAGGCATATACTGCTCACAAATCACGATTATTCATGGGCTTGATGTTGGCCCTTATTCTTGTCCTGACGGCTTGCGGTGCCGCAACAGGTACAGATAGCGGAAAACAATCTGCTGCAACGCCAGGCGAGACACCTGCGAATGCAGAAACACAGACAGATGGAGCTTTTCCTGTAACGATCAAGGGTATGAAGGGTGACATCACTCTAAACGAAAAACCACAGAAAATTGCAATTCTCGATGTTAAGTTTCTGGATCAAATGTTAGCCGTTGGCGAGAAGCCGGCAGGCAGTGTTATTGCAGGAGGGAATACCGATTTTCCAGAATATTTAGGAGACCAACCGAATGGCGTAGAAGTTCTGGGTACACGGGACGAGCCTAACCTGGAAGCCATTGTTGCACTTGACCCGGATCTGATCATCATGACCGACTTTCAAGAGAAACAGTATGAAAGTGTAAGCAAAATTGCACCTACCCTCGTACTCGATTTCTACGAAGATTGGCGGGAGACGTTAGCTACAGTAGCTCAGATTACAGACAAGCAGGACGAGGCAGAGAAAGTACGTACAGCGTATGAAGACAAAATTGCCGGGCTGAAGACAAAATTGTCAGAGAAGCTGGGCGATGAAACGGTGGCGATCATTCGTCCACGAAAAGAAGGAATTCGTGTTCACGGTATTGAGCACCGCATTGGCGGTATTATGTACAATGACTTGGGGCTGAAGATGCCTGCTGTGGTACAGGAGATTAATGAAGATGGTTCCGTAGAAATCTCGATGGAAAAAGTGCCTGAGATCGGGGCAGATCGTTATTTTGTGTTGTCGGATGAGCTGTTTGCCGCAGAAGCTGAGGCGATGGTGAACAATCCGGTATGGAAGTCTCTTGATGCTGTGAAAAATAACCACACGTATGACGTAAACTCAACACTGTGGATTGCATACTACGGACCTCTTGCGATTAATCTGATTGTAGATCAGGCATCGGAAGCCCTGCTCGGATCGAACTAATATGAACCGATATCTCTCGACAGACGCATGGAAAGAGACGGTAGAGGATCATTCGATTTTGCTTGGTGAGCCGCCTGAACATAGTGTCCGTACCATTGCTTTGAGTGAGTTGCATGACGAAGAGGCGTGTCGAGAGTATATCCGCTGGTTTCAGAACTATATCGATGCGCCTGACATGAAAGTCGCAGCCTCCATGTTAGCCAAGCGGCTTGGCTATCTATGGACGACTCCGCTCGTGACCGCGATGACGTTTCATCATCAGCATGTAACCTTTCAGCTGGAGAACAGCTTTCTCTATCATCCGGCACTCTCAGATCATGAGGGCGGCACACGATTTCCTTTTCTAGCGGTGAATGCACTTCAGGCTGAAGGACTAACGGGAGACAGGGGAGTATGGCGGGAAAAGGTGCTCGAGGAGATGTTTGCGGTACAGCTTACACCTCTGTTAAAGACACTTGCTGCGATTGCACCTCTTTCGATGAGCATTCTCTGGGAGAATATTATGGTACGGATTGGCCGACTATTCGCTCCTGATGAAGCCGAGACAGAGCAGGAAAGTAAGATCATTCGAGAGGACTTTTCCTATCTGACGCAGGTGGCATCCGGGGAAGTGTTTGGTGAGAGGAAGAATCCGTTAACCCGCTTCACCGATTGTAAGGACAATGTGCATGTTGCCAAAAGCGAGCGAATTACCTGCTGTTTCTATTACCAGATGTCAGGTGAATATTGTCTCAAATGTCCGAAAATTGACAATGAGAAAGAATCTCAACTAAAATGACAACAGCAAGAATTTTACCTTTGCGATTGTCAGGAGATGAGAGAAATGCCGCTGCAAGAACAGACAAGTCTATGGTGTGATACAACGATCAAGATGCTTGACGGGTATAGCGGTACTTTGCAGACAGGCAGCGTTTTACACGAAACGGATTTAACTTCAAATGTGCTGCTGCTGGCATATGGAGGGGAAGGGGAGCTTGCAATGGATGGCGAGGGTTGCCACATTGGAGCTTCTTTTGCCTGTCATGTGGTGAAGGGAGCATCCTTTACGCTGACGGCCAGATCAGAAGAACTTTATTATATCGTAATCATGTACGAGGCTTCTTCCATGGAAGGAGCCTCCCATGCCATGCCCTCGTATCGCAAACATCCGCTGCAAAATTCGTTTATTCAGAACCCTGTGACTCAGGCAGAATGGATCCAGAATGCGGAAAAAATCGTTGCCAAATGGCGTCGTGGCGAAGGACTGGAACGGTTTCATGCCCATGCGTTGCTTCAGGGGATGATCTATGAACTGATCATGGAGTATGAACGTGGTCAAGGCGGAGCAGAGTCCGACTTGGTGGATGTAGTCGTGTCATATATATCATCGCATTATCGCCAGAATCTGGAGCTTAAGGAGCTGGCAGCCCTTGCCGGATGCAGCGTAAGGCAGTTACAGCGACGATTCAAACAAGAGAAGCAGCTTGGACCGATGGAGTACGTCATCCAGCTACGGATGGAAAATGCATCACGGATGCTGCATCATACAGATGCGTCCATTGGAGAAATTGCTGAAAAGATGGGCTACCGCGACATGTATTATTTCAGTAGGGCATTTAAGAAATATTATGGCGTCCCTCCGCTGCGTTATCGGCTTGATGCCGCTAAGGAAACAGATGCAAATTATGCTCAATCCTTACTGCGGAATCGCATGGCTTCTTCGTACGAGTCGGACCAAGGTCCAGTGATATGCCATATGCGAGGTGAATATCCTGTCACCCGTTCTCCACAGCGAATTGCCGTACTTGATGTGCAATATGCAGATCATTTGCTTGCACTTGGATTGTCTCCAGCGGGAAGTGTGGGATTGGGAAGTGGAACGTTCCATTTCCCGCAATATATCAGGGCAGGACTTCAGGGTACCGAATTACTCGGAACGTATGAGTACCCTGATCTGCTTGCGGTAGAACGACTTGCACCGGATCTGATTATCTGTACCGAGGTGCATGATCAGCATCATGAACGGTTAAGCCGGATGGCTCCAGTTCTTATGTTTAAGCGCAATGAGAGCTGGCAGACCATTCTTAGCCTGTTCGGTGAATTAACTGGTAAACGAGCAGAGGCAAAGCGAATACTTGCGGATTATCACCGAAGAACCACATTGCTTTCTGAAGAACTTGCTCCAGTACTGGCAGGTAAAAGCGTGGCACTGATTCGTCCACTGGATTCTCTGGTTCGCGTACATTCTGCTTCGCATCGTACAGGTGCTGTGCTGTACCGTGATCTGGGTTTGCCTGTCCCGTTATTTGTAGCAGATACCACCGACACGGCCTATCATATCTCCGTTGACAGACTACCGGCTGTGCAGGCGAGCCACTACTTTTTGCTTAGCAATGAGATCATGCAGGAGGGCATATCCGCGACCGAGCAACGTGTCTGGGGGATGCTTGATACAGATGAGCGACAGCAAATACACTCCGTAGATGCCGCGACATGGATCGGTTGTTATGGGCCAACAGGCATCAATGGCATTGTGGATCAGATTGAACAGGCGTTGTTGGGATGAGAGGGAGTTCTGATGTGACTCCCTCTATTTCTTTATATTCAGAATTCATCAAATTAGTGGATAACTTCCTTAAACAGAGGTTTATCTTAATTTCAGAACACAATCATTCTATTATGTAGATCGCATTTGTTTCTTCATTTTATTGTTGCGGAGAACGTTGACAGAAGTAATTGACGAAAGATACAATCCATATATTCCCTATAGATTCAAATTGTTTATATAGATTGATCGTTTTAAAAATAACTTCAACTCTCTATTTGGAATTTGGTTTCTTGGATATACCTTCAGGAAGCGATAGTGTCTCAATACTTAAAGGATCGTAGTTAACGAAAACAAATACCTTCTTTTTCTTATCGCCTTCAATGTAGCCATGGAGGCCTAACGAATTGGATAGATCGGGAGGAGAGAATTTATACTCCGTAAAACGAACGGTTACACCGTATTTTTCGAGAACATAATTTGCAGCGAACTTCTCGGCGGAGGATACAATCATCTTTTCCTCTTTGGAGGCACATGCTCCAAGCAAGAGAGATGAGATAATTAAGATTACAAACAGGAAGAAAGGTTTTCTCAAAAGGGACACCTCTACTTTCTTTCATAAAAAGGAATAAATGCACTATAAAGATTGAATTATTACTAGTTTACATAATCATATTGAAATGTTCAATTCAGGAGGTATTTATGCGGAACGATTACATTATCGATGAGGTGTATTAGAAAATAATTGATCCTTGCTTACTAGAACAACATTCATGCCGGAAACCCTTTGAGGTGAACAGATTATGCAGGCGTTTTGGTTGGAGAGGCAGGTTTTCATGAGAAAAATAAACCGTCCCGTAGTAGGTTGAAGCGCGTGCAACCATATACCAAAGGAGACGGTTTCTTTGTACATTTTACATACTTGAATGAGGACACATTGGAATAGGCCGAGTGTTAATAATGCAGGAACGATATACGATACGAGTCAGGGGGATATGTTAAAATGATAGAAAGTTGAACCAATACGAATAACAGGAGGTATAACACATGAAATGGCAAGAGGTTAGAGAACTGTTCCCAGACCAATTTGTTCTGGTTTCTATCATTCATTATCATGAGGAAGATAACAAAAAAATTGTAGATGAAGTTGCACCAATTCGTACCGTATCAGAACAAGATGCGAATAAAGAGTTTTTTCGAGTAGAGCCTGGTAACGTTGTATATCATACGTCGAATCAAGACTTTGTGATTCATCTCCGTAAAGATCCATTAATGAGAGTGAGACGTAATACGAATGAAAATTAACTATGATGGACAGCTAATTACAACGTCACTTACCGTTACATTTAGAGGAAGAACGCTGATAATAGACGATGTTATTATAGACACTGGATCTTCACATACGATCATTAGTCCTGATATTTTAGAGGAAATCGGCGTGACTTATGAAACAGGGGATTCGATTTTTGAAGCATACGGGATTGGAGGGAGTATTCCTTTCTACACAAAAATCATGGATAGGATTGTAATAGGCACAAACTATATTGAGAATATAGAGATCGATGTAGGCATATTGCCTAAAGATCATAAAGGTCTTCTCGGGTTGGATATTCTGAAACAACAAAACTTTATTATTGACTTGAAGTTACTAGAGTTACGTAAGTGAATTTTGAAATAACGGCTATGGTGAAATCTACTTAGAGGGAGAAGCTATGAACGAAAAAGCTAAAGGGAAATTAAAAAAGCAATTCCTACTCATCGTTTTATTTGTTTTTATAATTGGAATTCAATTAGCTACCAGATACTTTGTATATCATCCTCCTGCATGGACAACTGCATTATCAACATGTAGCTTTATTATATTTTGTATACTGGGCCTTGTAATTTATCTTGATCTCAAGAAACAAGAGCAGTTCATAACGATCGGACAAATTGTAGATGTGAAGAAGAATAAAAATATCATTATAGTCAAAGGATTGGGACGAGGTAATAGCAAAGTTTTATTCAAAGATAGTCCTATTCTGAATATGATGCAGTCAAATGACCTGATTGAAATCACGAGATTAAAATATACAAAAATGATAACGAAAAAAGTGTATAAGGACGAAGAGATACAATGTTGAGCAAGTGGTGGAAGAGTTGTAGTACTTTACATAAAATAGAGGATGAATTTTGAGATACGTCTAAGGTAGAAGGAGAGAATGTAAATGAACAACATAAACTCTCATAATTGCAACCTAAATATAAGGTATGACCTGCCTGATGAGGTATGGGCTAAAGTTTCTAAAGTATATGAGCGGATGCCAGGGTGGATTGGTTATAAAAGTGGAATTCCATATTGGTTTGGAACTGAAGAGGATGATGTTTTCATTGAAGCATCCGTTGAGCCTAGTGGGTTATCATTTTATGCACAGATGAATAGCGATGTATGGATATCTTGGATAGAAACATTTAAGTTGGAAGCGACAAAAGTGTTGGGTTTTGATGTTGGTGAACCTGAAGATGGATATGTGTGATGAAAGAAGGAGGATAAAAAGAAAAAGTGATAAATTCTATTAGCATTGATGAACGGAATGGGACCACATTTATTGAAGAGATCATTATGAACCCTACATGGGCAGACAGTTTACGTTTTTTGAGAAAACTCGATGGAGATAAATTTACATTAGTTTTTTTTGAGGTATCTGACACAGGTTCAGCATTAGTTGGAGGCGGACCGGACTATTTTGTAGTGTCTATTACAATTGATGAACATATATATACGCTTATGAACGATAATCGGGGAAATAGTGAAATTTCTCTAGTTATCGGTGGTCAGTTAGGAAATTATTGCGATAACATTTGTATAGAATTAATACCCATGCTTGAAGTACTAAAGTATTTTTATGAAACTGGTAAACTACACGAATCACATCAATGGAAGCAAGAATAATAATTACTGGTCAGTTAGGGTTCTCGGGCTCGTAAACACCAAAGGTTATGTGCAATTGTATTAAAAGAGTTGGAGTAGGAGAGTTCTGTGGTGAAGCGGAAATTCAAAAGTCATTTTTTTTATATTGTTCTACTGTCAGTTCCATTTGTAGTATTAGAGGTTTTACTTTTACTAAAATATCCTAACACCGGATTAGGCAGGATTATAAGCTTGCCCATGACCTTTTTGGTGAATGGTATGATTATTCTGATCTCATCCAGTTTAGTTTATTATTTGCTTAGATACACCAGATTTAGAGTTGTTGGGCTAGTTATTCTAGGATTAACGATATGTTTAACTCTTATCGTAACAGTATGGTTGTATCCGCAGGATTCATCCAAACATATTTCAAAAACTATAGTAGAAGATATCAAGAGTTTAAGGAGTAAATAAGGAATTTAATTGTGAAACAGATAAAATCAATTTACTAAGATATTGGATGTGACTGTATGAATCATGAACTATTCAATAAAATCAATGGATATTTAGAAGGGGTAAGTAATTTAATTACTCACTTCGGAGGATGTTATGGGCACGAATATCAGTTTATAAAAATTGATTCGCCAATAGAACGAGCAATAGAACTTCATAATACTAATGGTAATTTAAAAGATCACAAAGATATTAAATATGTAGGACTAAGCGAATTAGATGATTGGAAGGATGAGATATTTAATATTACCGCAAGATGGTTTTTCTCTTTATTTCACTTACAAAATTTTGGCGTAAGTGTTAAATATCCGGACACTGATGGAGAAACGCCTGCAGAACTAAATAAAGAGTCAAATAACGTGAGTAATAAACTGATTAAACTGTTGGAAGAATTCTTTGAAGGGTCAAATGTTAAAGCTTATAGACTGGTAACAGAGGTTGAATGGAAAGATGAGTTTGATTGGGAACAGATTTATTTTTCGCTAGGTAATGAAGTATTTATCTTAGATCTATATCAGTGGGGTTAACGGACAACTTTGCACTTCTCAATCTGTCGAATCATTCCCGTTGGTATTTAATAAGTGTTAAAGGAAATTAACAAGTCAAAAAAATAAAATAATGATAACTTGTGAGGCATTATGAAATTAATAAAATTAAAGGGCACTAAAACTGAAGAAGATATAAGAAGAGAATTAGTAGGATCGCATGAGTCATTATTTAATGATGAAATAAGATCAGGTTTGCTTTCAGTTATTAAGAGGTTTTTTCCACAAATGAAAACTGCCTATATTTTGTTCTGGATACCTGAACAAGGGGAAGATATTTTTTCGTTGCTGATTAATAACGATACAATTGCAAAAGTAGAAATCGATCGCTACGACCACGATATTAAACCTATAATTGAAAGCAAACAACTAGACAATACCTATTTAAAAGGACTTAGGAAATATGCACGGATTAGATTAGCGATTGCACTTGAACTTGCAAATATAGATCTAAAAAATGAAGAGAAAAATTAAAGGAGTTCCTGAATTGAAGAATCAAAAGCGTTTAATGATTTTACTATTTCTTTTAACAATACTCGCCCTAAGTGGATGTATTTCATACAGTGTGAAGACAGATAAAATTGTTGAGGACGGGTTGATAATAAACTCAAGTTCATTTGGACTGGGAGAGAGCGAAGAAGATGCAGGTATTACAGTCGTAACATACAATTTCACTCTTCGAAATAGAACCAATAAATCAATAATGTTAAAAACAGTTGAACCGATCTTGAGTAAGGATATTCAGGAGCGATTAATTGATAGGGATATTAAATTGGACATAAATATGAAAATTGATGGTAATAGCTCGGAAGAACTGACAGGTACTTATAAATTAGATACTAAAGGGCTGGATAAAGAAGGAATAATCAATTTAAACATTAATGTTAACGAATTTAATATAGCATTTGAACAAGTCATAGGAATGAATGAAGTAAATAACTAATTTGAGATGACTTTAAGAAAATATATCTAACAACGAGGTGTATTCTTATGGAAAGAAAAAAAGATGATAACAATCAGATGGCTGTAATTCCAGAGCACCATAGCCCTGTTCGACATATGCTTAATGAAGCAAATGGACTACCGAGCAATCAATTTATAGACAGTTTTAAGAAAGCTCAGGATACTCCAGATGCATATGTAATTATGGAAGGTGATGATGGAGGACAAATCTACTTGTCTTGCCCTATGAAACTAGTAAATTGCAGTGAGGAGACATTACATACTCTATTAAAAGATTTAGATACCATTGCATGGGACTGTAATGAGGGAGAAGGCCAAGGACTATTTTACGAAAAACTCTTTCCTGGTGATGGGATTAGTGGAGGTATGGGGGGAGGAGATGTTGAGGAAGGACTATGGATTCATGAAGAATTTATAGATTTACAATTATATGATGAAATTCATGAAGTCATATTAGGCAATAAAGAAAGAATAACAAAGTAATAGAATTAATGAATCTTAAGGGCCTTCAACATCGGATAACAAAGTGTTAATGTTGTGGATTGGCAAACTGTTGAAATACTTCATACGGTGTTAAGCAAAATATGTGAGGTGAGTTATGGGCGTAAGAAAAAAATATAAACGTAAAATCGTTCGATCCAATCGATTATTTTATTGGTATGTTGAACCGGGTATTGACGATGAAGGAATAATCAAATTACATATTGTTTCTGAAGATAAGAAGTTAATCGTCACTTATGAAGTGGGACAACATAGTATTAAGAACAAGCTCCCATATATAGTCATCATCGGAGAAGAATTCGAAGGCTGGACGTTAGAATATATAGGATACAGAAGAGTATTAACACCGAAATGGAGCGATGAGATCATCACGCCAAAATGGATAGGTGAAATTATTGATTGGTGCCTCTTGAAAGATAAAGAAATAAGCATCGTGAATTGGAAAGGTGAAATTCTTCGGCCTCTCTCTTGAATAGAGTGTAATTGCATTTGAGAATAATTTAGAGTCATGTGGACTTTTTTGAAAACGCATACGTGAAAACAAAAGATGAAATTAACATTTCATATAAAAGGAGAGAAGCTAATGCAGATGAATCGTGGACATCACACGGTAAACAAAGTAATCGCTTGTGTTCTGTCATTCATATTTATCATTATGGCAATAGCGGTACCTGCCCACGCTGAAGAGAAACAGGTGGAGACTACACCATCCAGAATTCCTTTATCCAAGTTAGAGGAAACGATTGATGCTTATGTTGCCTCGTATGAGAAGTACACCGCTGCCGTTTCGGTTGTGGCTATCAAAGATGGTGAAACCATTGTGAATAAAGCATATGGTTACGCAGATATTGAGAATCAGCGGAAGGCGGATACCTCTACTGTGTTTGAATGGGCTTCCATCTCTAAACTGTTGGTGTATACGAGTGTGATGCAGCTTGTCGAACAAGGAAAGCTTGATTTGGAGACGGATATCCAGGAATATCTGCCAGAGGGATTTTTCAAAAAGCTGAAATACGATGATCCAATAACCCTTTTGAACCTGATGCATCACAATGCGGGTTGGGAAGATCAAACAGCGGCCGAGGTGTTTTATTACTCTGAGGATGAAACGTTAGAATTAGGAGAAACGCTGCGTAAAAATGAGCCGAAACAAATATACAAACCGAATAGCATAGTGGGTTATTCGAACTACGGTGTTGGTCTAGCCGGTTACATCGTGGAAGAGATAAGTGGCCAACCTTTTTATGAATATGTCAATCAACATATTTTCGAACCGCTTCATATGAACGACACCTCGATTCATCCAACGGGGCAAGATCATCCAGACCTAGTACAAAGAAGGAATGAGATTGAAGGGTATACAAAAGATTTAAAACTGATCCCTCAGAACAGAGGATACGTAACCTTTTATCCTGCCGGGGCAGCGATTGGGACAGCAGAAGATTTAGGGAAATTCCTTGCTGCGTTGATGCCAGTAGATGATAGCAATGTATTATTTAAGAACAGGGATACGTTGAACGAAATGTTGTCAACAAGTCTATATTATGACGGGACTTCTACTCCGCGATTTGCGCATGGGTTCGTTGAGATGGAATACTGGGTGCCTACACTGATGCACGAGGGGAATTTGAAAGCATTCTCCAGCAAAGTTGTCTTTGATCCGGAATCTAAATTTGGGATGGTCGTCATGACAAGCCAGTCTTTTGAAGAAATTTATGGTTATGGACTTATTAAAGAAATTTTCGGTGATAACGTCAATTCTAATAGAGTTACTGCGGAGGGGGGAGGATATTTTCAATCCGCACGACGGGCAGCATCTAGATTTACTAATTTATTTACGGCCCTTGATATAAGGAAATTCACAAAAGCTGAATTAAGTAGTTCTTATCATGTTGTCGAGCATAATGGTGTTGTTGATAAAATTTCCTTTACTCCTTACATTGATTACTTGCCTATATCTAATTTAAAGGTGAACTTGATTAAAATATCTTTTATTCCTGCTTTGCTTGCCGCCATTTTCACTATAATTGCTTTGATCGGCTATGTAATCCGGATGTTTCTTACCAAACTACATAAACGAGGAAATCCTACTACCAATTTTAATAAATATCATCTTGCCATTAATTTTGCAGGTGTGGCACTCTTTCTTAATCTTTTCATCCTACAGACGAAGTTGAGGTTTCCGAATTATCCTGCTTATTCTTCGTTACGGATTAATTTAATGTTTAACCTACTTTATGTAGTTCTAGCAGTGGCGTATCTTGGCTTGCTTATTTACAAACTGCGGAAGAGTAGTTACAGCAAAAAGCAAAAGGTGATGTACATCATATCTGGCATCTCGGCTTTTATCTTGGCTGCTTTTATTGTGGGATGGAATTTGTACGTTTAGAGTGTCAAACGCTGAATATAGATATTTCAAACATTACAATGGCTCGCGGATGACTTCTATACATCGTTGATATTATAAGTGGAGAAAATTATAAAAAGTAAAGGCAGCAGTTCCTTATGTGGGACTGCTGCCTTTGTGTTAGTATGCCCTTTGGCAAAGTGTACCGCGGCATATTGAAGGGGGATCAAGATCATCCTATTTTTTGTCTCTCAAAATAAATAATTTAATAGAACTGTAAATGACCACCAGAATATTCAATAATAATAGACCTATATATCCATCCGTTAACTTTGTTCGTTCAATCCACTTGTTCACTAACTCTCCGGTGAGAGCTTGTTTTTCTAGATACTTATTTATATCACTCTGATGGATTTCATCCATATACATTAGTGGAAACTCCATGCTGTTGGGAGAAGCAGCTAGCGGAGGATAGAACTCTACCCATTTTTGACTAGCCCATCGATCATACTTATAATTAATGTCTCCGCTGGAATCAAAGTTATCCCATCTTAGGAAACCCAATAGTAATAAAATAAAAATCGTGACGATGCTAAGTACTAATTTCTTGTTTTTCAAATAATCCACATCCTTATATTGCACTAAGTATAACTATTTTTCAGATATACCTAGTGCTTGTGGGGGATAAAATTCTAAAACTGATCTTTTATTTTAACTCTTCTTTGATCTCTTCAACAAACTCTGTCGCATTTGTATCTTTAAGCTCTTTAAGCGTTTTAGAATTTGTATTAGAACTAACAATACCGTTGTTATCCACTTGCCATACTCCGTCATTAAAGTTATAGGACCAATAGAAGCCATCGGATGTACCGTTTAACATTAAAACAACTTCATCATCCGTTTTTATTTTATCGGTACTTTCTGTTCTCTGTAAGTAGGTTATTTCATTCCCAACTAAATCTCCAGAAATCACCTCTTCAATCTTAACTTTCACAGGAGAAACTAAATATGAAGTATCGACTTTGGGATTAGAAATACCGGACTCTCGGCGTATCTCAGGCATCTCTTCAATAACAACACCTTTAACAATCAACTCAGGAATTGATAATTCTTCAGCAATAGAGTCGCTCTGAATAGTTGCAAAATGATTATCAACATCGTGGTTATGTATTGATGAAGAGTAAACATAACCTAAGCCAACACTAAACGAAATACAAACAATTGAAATCAGAATTTTTCTCATTTTTTCCACTCCTATTTATATACACTGTTAATATCATTAATATCTGTTGACGTAGGTGTTAAGGAAAAATTATTGTCATTCCACATACTTGTTTTCATAATTGAACTTACTCCTATTAAACTGTTATGGCGAATAGTAAAGGCATGACCAAGTTCATGAGCTATAACTCCTCTTCTTCGATCTTGTTTTGTAGATGATAACAATCCTCCAGTATCTTTGGCTATATTAATATAAATGGCAGCGTAATCAATACTGTTAGAAGAAGTGCAATTATTTGTTATTAAGTTAGTAGCACAAGCAAATGTACCATCATATGGTTGTGTCCACGCATATGTGTTTGATCCCCAGCCATTATTATTCCATGTTTGTGCATTAACGGCCCTAATATCAATATTAGATGAAGCAAACGAAGCTGTTGATAAGTTTAAATTTGCACTTGTGTTCTTCCATCTGTTAATACCTTCCGTTAGGTCTGTAGAAGTATAATCTCCACCGGTAGCATATTCAGTACTAATTTTAACAGTTAATTTTCCTGATTTAATAAATGAACTTTTCCACTTGTATGGTTCCATTTGAGCGAAAACATTTGAGCTAATGAAAAATGTAGTAAAACAAACTAGCAATAGACTTAGTACGAATTTCAAGTTAATTTTCACAATAATCCTCCATTATTTTCTAATTACTGGCCAGTTTTAACATATTATCATATTATACTTATTTTTTATATACTAAAATGTAAAAATTTATTTTTTACTTAAGGATTCTTACATTTATTATAGTAGGTGTGAGGTATTCTATGACGAGAATTATGGTTACGCCAGAGCAACTTTTTACAATTAGTAAACAGTTCTCTACAGCTTATACTACTCTTCAACACATGAATGAAAGTCTTCTGCGAAGCATGACTGATATTGAAGCGAACTGGGATGGGAGTACTAGAGAAAGGTTCTACTATGATTTCAAGAAGTCACAGCTTGTTATGACTGAAGTTGTCACACTCATGAGTTCAATATCAACTGTGTTACATAACCATGGAGAAAGATTTCTCCAAGCTGATCACGGGTTGGAAGGGCAAGTAGACATGAACTGTTTACCACCACCACCGAATGCTTGTGGCCCACAGGAAGGTGTAGACGATCGTAATGCAGTTGAGAAGTCTGTAGATAGTTTAAAAGAGCTAGGACAAGCATTTATACAATCGGCAGATGACCGATATCAGAAGAGATATGATAGTGTAGGCGGATTTCTGGATTACTGGACATTTGGTATTCCGAGTGGACTCGTAAACGGGTATGTTGATCGAGCTGACAAAGCTTTTGAGTCGCCTCAAGACACACTGAACTGGTTGACATTTGGAGTCCATGGAACGATTAGAGAAGCCGTTTTGCCTACAAATGCTTGGTCAAGTGAACATTGGGCAAGTATGCTTGGTACAGGTGGTATGGTATTAGGCGTCGGCTCTGTTTTCAAACCTAAGCTGCATATCGATACCCCTGTCAAATACGATGGCGCGGTAGATTTTAGACAGATTCTCAGTGACGGACAACGCAATGAGCTTCCGCTGACGGATAACCAAAAGCTTGAGATAAAGAGTTATTTGAACAAGCTTGATTTCCCCGAAGAAAATATCTTAATCGCACAACTAGGTTATTATGATACATGGAATACAGGCATGATGTATAACCGCTTGGTCATCAATACGGATGTCTTACCAGCAGCAGCCCCAGGAGTAGGGACTTTGAGTGCAAATACTCGAATCTCAATGAATGCTACATTAGCTCACGAGATCGTTGGACATTATGAGGCTTCTATTGCAGGTAGAGCGTTCCCACTTTATGATCTTCCTCCTGAAGTCATCAAAAGAAACTATGCTCTTGATGAGGCTCAGGCAAGTATCCGGGCAGCGAGATTTGCTCCTGACCTCAATTCTACTGAACGGTATGCTTTATTGAGAGATGCCATGGTTAGACTTCGTAATGCCGATCTCAGGGTAAGAGATGTCAAAGGCGAGCTATTTATAGATCAGAGATAAGGTGGCCACAGAATGGAAACTAAAATGCTGTTTGGCGTGGGGTTAGTCTTCGATACACCGGAATTCGGAACCATCGTTATGGGGGCCAATGAAGAGTTGGATGAGCTACTTCCGTCAACAATCAAAGAGATGATCGGTGAGCAGATTATCATCAAAAAAACGGATGGGGAAGAGCAAATGTTTGGAGTTGTTTCTACTCAAATTAATCATTCTATTGCGGGTAAAAAAAATATCGGTATATGTTTGGGTAAAAGTATATCCCCAGACGAAATACCTGCGGGTTCAATCGTCTACTGTTATCCATGAGGACAAATTGACAGTAGGTATGCTTTGTTGAAGCTACATGGAGTGGCAGTTTTTTATTGCACTGGCTGTGCCCATCTTTACTTTTAAAGATCATATATGTTCCGAAAGCAATGGAAGGTCATCTTATTCCCTTTTTGGGATGAGGATAGCCTTCCTTTTTATTTCTCAAAATTGCGGAGAAAGACATAGACTTAAACAAAGGAGAGTTTTCTATGAACGATGATACTACAACGGAAAAGAAGATCACCATAACTAAAGGTTCTACTCATTCATTGCATATTCGTTGTCCCTATAACCCTGCATATATTCAGCGCATTCGCCAGATTACGGGCAGAAAGTGGGAACCCAAACAGAAAATGTGGATCATACCCTACACTATTGCGGCCATCCAGGAGTTTACGAGCCAGTTTGATCCAGATGAAGTTCAGATTACCCCGGAGTTGTGGGTTGTCAATGAAGAACTGCAGCAATGGAAAGCTAATAGGGGAAACAACCAGTGGAACAAAGAACCGTTAAAGAAGGCACTAAAGTTACGAGGATATAGTCGTAAAACGATCAAAGCGTATTGTAATCAGGTCGAGCGTTTTCTAAGCAGCCTTAGCCTTAAAAATAAGGATGTCACTACTTCCAATGTTCAGATGTATTGTTTAGGTTTGCTGGAACGAGGAATTTCCCATTCAAGCGTGAATCAGACCATTAGCGCGCTCCGCTTCTATTGCAAACATGTGCTCCATCATCCTACGGATATCCAGTTTATTCGTCCCAAGAAGCAGACCAAGCTTCCACAAGTGATGTCCGAAAAGGAAGTTGCACAATTACTCAAATCCGTAACCAACCCTAAACATAAGGCCATATTGTTTCTGACCTATTCTTCCGGGCTTCGTGTAGGTGAAGTTGTGCGTCTGCGTTGCACCGATCTGGATATTGAAAGGCAGACACTCATTATGCGACAGGGAAAGGGTCAAAAGGATCGGAGAACGCTTCTTTCAAGCCTTGCCTGGGATATGGTGCAGAAATACATAGATGAATACAGACCCAATCGTTGGCTGTTTCCGGGCCAATCTTCTGATCGACATCTTACTGAGCGGAGCGTACAGAAGGTTTTTGAAGAAGCTAGACAACGCGGCAGGAATTTTGAAAAAGGTAAGTATTCATGCGCTGAGACACTCCTTCGCCACTCATTTGCTGGAAAATGGGACAGACCTGCACTACATTCAGGAGTTACTTGGTCATACGAGTGCACGTACAACTCAGCGATATACGCATGTTAGTACGAAAAACATCCAGCGTATTCAAAGCCCACTGGATCGGATAGATTTGGGAGATTGAGTGCTAGGCTCCTCCTTCCTTTTTTTCATCGAATTTTTCTTCGCAAATGTAACAATATGGGTTATTATATACGTAGTTCAGCTAAAGGACAGGATGTGTGGCATTCATGAAGTACATAAACTAGAAGTTATATGCAACCTGGAGGAAAATTATTTGTTGAAGTTTTCATTATACTAAAAATACATAAAATAATATCATTCAATTAAAAGATGAGTACCCAGATAATACTAGGATTGAATGTAATACAAGTCAATGATAAAATAAAGAGACAGAGCAAATCTTATTTTATGTGGAGTATGTTAGTCAGAATGTTAAGAGTATAGAAACTAGTATCACAAAAATGTGAAATACAAGTTCAACTTGTTCAGAAAAGGAGAAACAAATGAGTGAAGATCCTAAGTTGTTTATATTTAACAGTAAAGAAGATTTAATCATGTATACCAGTCTTGTATTGGAACTATCTATCAGACATTTAGACAGACATAAAAGGTATTTAGAGGAATGGTCTAGGTTTTTGAAAAATAATAAAAATATAGATTATAGAAAATATAAAGAAATAGAAGATAAATTGTATTCTCCGCAAAATTATTTGTTGAATTTGTTTGCAGACAAATCAAAAAATTCAGCCTCTTACGCTCGTATAAGAAAAGTAATGTCAAAAAAATCAAAAGAATTTAACATGAATTATGTAGAGCATCATCAAAAAGATCTTGAAATAATGAATGATTTGTATAAACGCAGGAATTATGAACATCATTTCACAGATGCTAAGATGATTGAATGGGGAGATTACAGAAAGAAACAACTTAAGTCGTATCCGGGATTTAAATGGCCGTCAGAAAAAATTGAGGTTAATTATAGCCAATTTATAAGTAAAGAAGATGCCATGAAAAGTTTTAAATTAGCCCAACATTTGCAAAAAGGATTTGAAAGACTTCTAGAACTGCTTAAAGAAGACTATTCAGAAATGGTAGGGGAAAGAGTACGAGTAATAACAAGAACTTTGCCATCTTCGATTCCGAAGCATAATCTCCATATTTCTGCTAATGGTCAACTTAGACATTTTGGTAAAAAGAAAGATTGATATTAATGGAATTTCAAAAATACATAAAATAACTGGAATAGATGAGCGCCCTTCGGGCGCTTTTTTATTTAGTTTAAAGTGATACATAACTTATTCGAAAATTTTAAGAGTCAATGAAGATTAAAGATATACGTAATGAAGTAAAAGATTAAAGAAAGAACCCAAATAGAAAAGCAATTAGACGCACAGTTCGAGTTTGAAAAAGACATATGAATAATTATAATTAAACAAATAAGTTAATAAGATTAAAAGTATCTGGAAGATCACAGGCAGCATATAACATAATATTCACGCTACAGGCATTCGTCCTTGGTCCAGCATACGTCGGGTCGGATCGTCAATACAGGAACGTTGTATGAAACCTGAAATACTGATAAATTCTAGGAAATATTGAAATGAAGAAGCGCCGAATTACTTATCGGCGTTTTTTTATGTAGGGTTCGAAAATCAAAGAGAATTCAAAGATAACAAGACAATTGAATGAGGAGATCAAGAGTTGAAAAAGGAAGCACTAATTCCCTTCAGTTCAGACGAATAAAAAGGAGAATAAAAAGAGAATTTTAAAAGATAATATCTCTAAAAAATGAAATTAAAAACTAAAAAACTATTGTGAAAAGATAGAAAGAAAGCATAAAATTGAAGAAGGAAATAATAAAATAATATTAAGATGAATTGGAAGGTCACAGGCAGCATATAACATAATATTCACGCTGCGGGCTTACGCCCTTGGTCTGGCATTTGCCGGACACCCGACATGCGTCGGGTCGTGAATACGGGAACGTTATAAGAAACCGTCGAAAAATATATACAAACAAAATACGACAATGATATACTAATTTAAGTAAAATATATAGGGGGGATTCCAAATGAATATCGCCATAATTATAGGTGTTAGTGAATATTTGGATATTCAAAATAATTTGCCAGGATGTCAAACTGACGTCGAATATATTAATAAATTATTATCAGGAATTAATAAGTTTGATGAAATTTATATTTTAGATACCAAAACAAATAGTATTGAGATTAAAAATCAATTGTCTACATTTGTATCAAGATATCGAGACAAACAGATAGATGAACTGTTTTTCTATTACACCGGGCATGGTGAATTTTTTAATAATGAATTTTATTACATACTTTCAGATTTTGATAAGAAGAAACGAAAACAAACATCGCTTGAAAACAGTGAACTAGACAATCTTTTTAGAAGTTTGAGTCCAGAGTTGATTGTGAAAGTCGTAGACGCTTGTCAGGCTGGAATTACATATGTTAAAGGTGGTGACAATTCATTCGAAAAATACTTAAATGAGACGGGGAATTCTTATAAGAAATGTTACTTTATGTTTTCTTCACAGAGCGAACAGTATTCATATCAAGATGATGTTAGCCACTTTACTCAAAGTTTTGTAAATGCTGTTGTTAATTACAAATCAAACGACATTAGATATAAAGACATTATAGATTACATTTCAGATGAATTTGAAAGTAATTCTGTTCAAACTCCCTTTTTTGTTACTCAGGCCAATTTCACGGAGAAATTTGCAACACTTACTGATGAGATAACAGAATTTCTTTCAAAACTCCTTACAAAACAGAATTTAGAAATCCAAGAAAACAAAGATAAAACGCTACCATCACTTGAACAATTTGTAATGCAAGAAGCTGCCATATATTGTTCAGAGTCTGATATGCTAAATATTCTAGAAGAGATTAAGGGGTATATTGAAAGCTATACCTTTTCAACTACTCTTAATTCTCTGTTTGATTTTACTATTGAGTCACATAAAAATCTTGAAAACAGAAAACTGTCGGAGCCAATAGTGCCCAAAATTAACTTAATTGGTAAGTGGTTGAACGACAACAAACACGATTACTTTGCTAAACCGACCATAGCGACCGAAACATATGAAGAAGAAGTTGAGGATTTTTCTACTCTTAGCTCAGTGGCAATCAGCTTAGGACACAACAGGCCTAAAAAAATAGTCAAGAAAACCAGAAACGTTATTTTGGGTTATACTACTACATATGATTATCCGCATAAGGTCATAAAGATTACAATGAAACCTAAATATGAGAATCTCCAATGGTATAATTGCTCGATATTAGTCATGACTTCTAAGGTCAACATTAGATTCTTTTACTTTTGTTCAAATTATGAGGAGACTAATTGGAATTATAGAACTGTTAGTAATAAGTTTGATTGGAAGACAGTTGAGGTCAAATTGAAAGAAATAGATAAAATAAAAGATAATCTTAACAAAATAATGGAAGAATATTCCAACTGTATTCTTAACCCCTTAATAGAGAGATATAATTCTTCAAATAATACACAAAGTAAGATTCAAGACGATTCCAAGAGTACGAAAGCGAAAACAAAGGAAACCAAGGAAGAGATACCCGTAAGTTAATGCTACATGTTACTAAATGTCCTAACCATGTTAGTTATTGGTGGGGCATTTTCTTTAGTAACTCGAGGGAGTCGTCGGAATCTTATAACAAAGTATTCGCGCTGCGGCCCATTCAGCACTTGGTCTGCAGATGTATTTCCGGGGAAGAGGATTCAGCAGACAATCCTGCGAGGCAAAGTGGCGGAGCCACCCGGGCCTTATGGGCCTTAAGCCTCTCGGGTTCGTGAATACAACAACTTTATAAGAAATCGGCATAAAGAAATGAGGACATAGGAGGATCAGATGTTACGTTTTATTGATGATGAATTAAAAACACAAACTTATGAGTTATTATCATTTTTTGAGAAGAATCAAATTGAATTTGAATTTTATGATTTGGATAATCCCGAGGATTATGAAGAAGATATTATTATTGATTTGGAATCAAAGATGAATTTTGGTTTGCCTCATTGCGAGGATTATGCAGAGAGAACTTTAGGTGAAGTTCTTACAATAATAGAGGAAGTAAAAGAATCAAAAATTGTTGATGATTACATCTATATCAGCCCGAGGAGACTATTAATTAGAGTGGACTCGTTAAATAGAGAAAAAATTATTGCCCTTGAAGAAACAGTGGAGGGGGTATTTAATACATCTCTTACTGTTGATAATCAAACTCTTCTTTTTGATTTAGTTAAAGAGCAAACAAATTTTGCAATCGTTGTTACCGTAATGAACAATTACGACAAATACTTCCCACCGGTGCTTTATGAAGATCTCTTCATTGAAATTACTTCAGAAAGACAAATTACTGAAGAACTTATTGATGAGTTATCCCAAGCATATATGTTTGAACTTAGTTCTTCATTAAATATAAAATTATTTTATTCCCCGAGACCTGTATATTTTGAATTGGAGTATGAACTACAAGAAGGCGAGGAGAAGGCTAGACTTCGACCTTTAGTAGCAGGGAGAGGGAATAAGGAACTGTACCAAATTTATAACTCGTGCGCCAGTATAGAGGACCCCGAGATTTTAGTTCTTATGTATACAAAAGTAATAGAGTATGTTTCCCAGACAGTCGTGCGGCGAGAATTACTAGATTCAGTCATGACAAAATTGTACAGCCCTAAAACGTTGAGTCCGGATGCGGGATATGTTCTCGAATTAGAGAAGCTGTTTGATGAGTTGGGAAATTTTAAGAAAGATAAAGAAGCAATTAGAATAACAATCGAAGTATGTTGTGATGTTCTAGAGTTAAAAGAATTTGCTCCAAAATATTTAAAGAATCTTAGCGAAATTAATCTTGAGAGTACGAGAGAAGAAAGGAAGCGTGCACTTCTAGAATTATCAAACGCAGTTTCAGATACAAGAAATATGATTGCTCATGCAAAGACAAATTATAAAAATAAGGGGTATGAGTGTCCCAAGAGCAAAATGAAAGAGTTCTCAAACTGTTTGAAAATTCTTTCTGATCAGGTTATAAGATGGTTTTCTAGACAACACGATGATTCAAAAGTGATATAAGTTAAAACGGGGATATTACAACGAAGATGCCGATATCTTATAACACCGCATTCAACGCGTCGGTCGCTGCCGCTCCCTCTGTCCGCCAGAGGCATTTCGGAGAAGCGGATTCAGCGGACAACCCCTGCGAGGCTAAGTCTTCGACCCGGCCGGCGATCACTTCGTTTGATAGCCGCGGCAACTTAAGCCTCTCGGGTTCGTGAATGCGTGAGACGTTATGAGAAATTAAATTAAAGGGGAAACCAAGAGTGGGAAAAAAACTAACTATATTTCTTGTGGATGGGTCAGAAACAGGGCCTAGAACAATTGAAATCGGTAATTGGTCAGGTAAGGCTTTATATTCACAGCGTTCTTCTTTGCCTAAAATCATAGAGCGACCCGAATTTAATAGACCAGGAGTCTACATTCTAAAATCTTTACCTAACAACGACAACTATAATGAACGCATATACATAGGTGAAGCAGAGAATCTTAAAAAGAGATTAAAGCAACACTTAGCGGATTCAGATAAGGATTTTATCGAAATTGTAGCCTTTATAAGCAAGGATGAAATGCTTACTAAATCTCATATCAAGTATTTAGAATCTCGAATTATTTCTTTATCTAAGGATGCGAAAACAGCCGAAATTGATAATGCTGTACAGCCTGAGTTAACAACTCTCCCTGAAGCTGATATTTCAGATATGGAATACTTTTTAGAGCAGATGAAGTTGATTTTTCCAGTAGTTAATTTTATGTTCTTGGTTCCTTCTACCCTTAAACAATCAAATGATAATGTAATTTCATTACCTCCGGTTAGTAGTGACATCATATACACGCTAAAAAGCAAAAGAGCTTCTGCTAAATTGATAGAAACTGAAAAAGGCTATGTAGTTCTATCTGGATCTCAAAGCTGTAAACAGACGTCAAGTTCAATTTCCGAGGGATGGATCAAGCAGAGAAACAAATTGATAGAAACTGGAGTTCTGATTGATGGCGGGGAATTTTATATATTTAATGAGAATGCGATTTTCTCCAGTATCAGTGCAGCGACTGCTGTAGTATTAGGCCGTCAAGCAGCAGGCCCTGTAGAGTGGATAGATGTTAACGGAAGAACGTTTAAGCAAAATCAAGAAAAGAAATTTGAAAGTGAAAGCAATGAAGAGTAATTTGACATCTCATAACATAATATTCAAGCAGCGGCTCCTGATGGAGCCTAGGTCTGCGGGAAGGATATCGAAGAGGGATTTCAGCAGACAACCCCTGACGGGGTTCATGAATACAAGAACGTTATGGGAAATTATCAAATGCTACTTTTTAAAATACTTTATTATTGATTTGAGATCTTTAAAGTATTTATCCAAGGATATTTGTATTAATTTCATGAAATTTTCTTCTTTGATTTGGCCACTTATCTTTAATTGGATTGCAGAGGTGATCACAATTAGTACAATCCCAACCCCAGACATCAAAAAGAACTGAAGAGGCGTTAGTAAGTTGCTTACAGTAGCCAGCAATGCAAAAATGATTGATATAGAAATCAAAGTAAATATACCACTGATTATGTATTTTTTCATTTGAATATGCCCTCCATTATTAAGAGCTCTTTTATAATTTTTCATATCAATAGATTTAAGGTTCTCAATAAATGCATCATCTTGCTTCATTTTAGCAATGAATTGAGGCCATAAATTCTTGTTTTTTGACAATAAATTATTAATTTTTGTAAGTTGGTTTTCTGCAACAACAATATTTTGCTCGATTTCAGGAAATATGTATATTGAATTAATCGTATGAACATAAGCATTCCACAATTCAGTAACCGTTTCAATTAGTATTGTTCCATAAAGTTTTGACGATTTGTCAATTGACCCTAAAGAAATTGATTTTACAATCGCATAATTCGAGATAACCATTTCATAATTTGCAAGAACTAACCTCTCATAATGTGGTTCTAAATATGGCAAATATATTTTCACTGTCTCTAGTAACACTAGCTGTTCATTGATAGATTTTTTGTAATTATCTAATGAAGCAGTAAGATTATTTTTGCACTTCTCAAAGTCCCCCATCACAAAATAATATTGAGAGCTTAATTGGAGGGAATAATATGTCCAACGATTCTTATCATATAAAAAATCTTCTCTTATATTATCTTTAATTGATGGCTCAAGCAAATTAATATAATGAAGCGTATTATTAATGTGGTTGTTTGCTAATTGAAAATTAGCTAATGATTTCTCATATTTGTGAATTCTGTGATAATAGATAAATAAGCAATTATATTTTTCGTAACGAATATGTTCCCTATTTATTTTTATGAGATCATTGTGTATTGGTATGTCTTTGTAGGTATTATAAATCTGATCATATCTCTTTAAGGCCTCATTGAAAATCTCAGATGCTTTTATTAAGTTTTCAAAACTAGTATATTTAATCCCGGCTTGATTTCTCAAGGCAAAGGCGTGTTCTAATAGTTGATCTAAATTTAAATCTTTAGTATGCATGGCTATTCTCCTAGTATTTTTTTAGTGAATTATAACAAGTATATTAGGTGAAGTCGACAACCTCTCATAACATAGGATTCACGCTGTGGGCCTGGCGGCCCTTAGTCTGCCAAAGACTTTTCGAGGAAGCGGAATCAGCAGACAACCCTGCACTGGCCAAGTCCGTCAGACCGGGGCTGGCTCGCCCCTTAAGCTAGTGCAGGGTTCGTGAATACAATAACGTTATACGAAACCCCTAAACCAAACAAAACGACACAACACATTTAAAAATTGAGGATGAGATTAATGGACGAGAAACAAGATAAGCTTCTTCGAAAGATCTGGATTGTTATTCTTTTATCTCCTTTTATCGTTGGATTGATTGTGTCTATAAACGTGGTGGATATTACTATATCAAATGATTGGATCGGATTCTATGGCACCATTATTGGCGGATTAGTAACCTATTTTAGTATTTACATGAGTATGAAAGGTGTTAGAGGACAATTAATGACCCAAAAGGAAGCAAATGACCTAACAAGGTATCAACTTAATAATGAGAAAATTAAGATAGAAGAAGAGCGAAGATTGAGCGTTAGGGCTTACATAAATGAATTTTCTGGGGATTCTAAGGGGGCAATTAGCTACTTAGCTGTTATGTTTGATGACCATCGATTAGAAGAGCACACTTATCAAGATGATATAATATTAAACATTAAAAATATTGGTCTAGGACCAATAATATCCTTAAAAGTTATAGGTATGAAAAGTTTTCAAGCTGAATTCTTGACACCATTCCATGAAGAAACTAAGTCTTTAGAAAAAGATGGAATAATGATAATAACCATTAGCTATATGCATAGTCAATCATTTTTGAGTAACAATCAGCAAGTCATATTAGAATACTACGATATCTTAGATAACTTGTATACTCAATCCATTACATTTACTGTCCTGAAAAAGGATGGGAGATTAGAAAAAACAATAATAAACAATATTTCAAAACAAGAACTAATTACCAGTGGGAAGAAGATCAATTGATCTAATACAACAAACCTGGGTCTTCGTATGAAATAGTATTCACGCTGCGGGTGGTCCTGTATTCGCCGGACAGCCAGCATAAGCCGAATCGTGAGAAAGGAACATTATCATAAAGTTATCCTATTGCCTGTTCTTTTGCCTATTATTTCTGCTACCTATACAAATATATTAAATAAATATACTAATGATTTAACTACATTTTCAACAATATTTTCTATATTGTTGATAGTTATTTTATTTGTATTCATTTACGCTACTTTGTTTAGATTTATTTACGATGATTTAGCCAATGACTTGCGAGAATTACACTTTAAATTATTATAGTTTTATATTAGAAAAAGATATTCAAAGTTATAATTATAAAAATATTCGAAATAATAGAATTTAAGGGGCTAGATTATGAGAGAGATTAAATTCTATTCAAGAAATGACTTGGCAAGTGGGTTTGTCTTAAAAGAAATCGAAAATTATCTAATAGAGGGTAGAGCAGAAAAAGAAGAACTAAATATTAATGATCTGATTGAAATATATAATATAAAACAATATTTTAAGCATAAGCTATACCTCCTTACTTGGACTTCGAATGAGATAGAAAACTATGAGAAGCAAGTTAATATTTATTTCAAAAAGATTGGACGTTTTTTTCATTCCATTAACAGTGAAAACCTAGCAGATTTTTATAATGAATTGGAAATAGAATACAGAGAGGATTTTTGGGCACTTTTTGAAAAATTCAAAGTATACGAAAGAATTACTGATTTAAGCTTTAATCAATTTTTAACCGAAAATAATATTTGGCTATATCAACTATTAAGGCACAAAACGTTAGTTCAACACTTTGGTAATGTTATTAAGGAATATATGTTGAGTGATCATTCAGTAGCAGAACTACTGTTAGATGAATATGAAATGCAACATACAACAGATAAAGAAAAGTTGAATTTCCCAAAAGAGCTAACATTTTTGGATAAAGAAAGAATCATTCTTAATTACATTAATAGAGAAAGTCCTAATTTGAATTATTTGCGGCTTATTGTGAATGTACAAAGTAATAAAGACAAACTTCTGCTCTCATCGAGAACTATATTAACCGCGAAAAAAAGAGTAGAAAAAGAAGAAGAAAGACTTTTTCCTGAAGACTCGGGGATGCTAGTCGAAACTACCGTAGGTTTTTCTAAAAATCAGGAAGAAGTTGTTATTTCTAATATAGATGGGCTTTCAATAAAGACTATGTACAGTACAAAATGGTTTGAAAACAATACCGATTATGGAACACTATTAAATAACTTTATATATTTATTCGAATTTGTTGATTATCAAATGAGATGTAACTTTGTAAACAAACCTAATCAAATGGGGGTAATGGAAAAAATTCTTTATTCTCGTTCTCGAAATGCTTATTTGACAGGAATGGTATTTAATCAAAAGGATTCATTATCTTTATTACAAATAAACGGATATTATAATGAACTGTCTAGCCTAGGAGTGCGTATTGAGTTAGTAATTGAATGGTTTTTTAAAGAATACTTGCCGAATGAGTTCTTAGTATCAAATTTTGATATTAATATGCCATCAACTCACTCTACATTACTCGAGAAGTGCACTAATATAATGCCAGCGGTAGAGTCTGTTCTAAAACAATTTATTTTATACGTTGAAGAAGGTATAGTTGATTTCGATTTACTTGAAATACGCTCTGAACATCTTATATATAGCAATATTCCTTCACTAGTAAATAAAAAGTATGCTTATGGTAAAGGCGAGGAGTTTGACTACGCATCTTTTCTCTTTTTTTCTGATCAAAGTGGACTTGGCTATAGTAAAAAAAATCAGAGTAGCTACAATAACTACTTTGAATTACTATGCAATCAACCTCTCAAGTTAGCTGATTATCCAGAATACTCTCATAGCAAAATTGAATGGTTGATTGAAAAGAACTATCTCAAGAATAATGAAGAAGGATTCATTGTTTTTGAAGATGAGTCTGTGGTTTTGGTAATGAAAGATTTATATATTAATGAGGTAGTTAACTATTGGCGAGCTTCACTAAAAATGAGAAATGCTTTGGATAAACTTGAAACAAAGAATGTAGTTGTTTTTGAAAGTTCGTTGTTATCAAAACCTGAGCAAGAGTATGTAAATTATACGCTTAATAAGTCACAGTTTAACAACGGATTGGATTTAAGGAATAGATATAGCCATACTCAACCTAAAAGTACTGAGAATGATAAAACGCACGAGTATAACTATATGATCTTCCTAAGATTATTGATTTTGTTTGTGATAAAAATAAATGATGATTTTTGTATAGAAGATATGTTATCAAAAAGAGAAGCTAAATAGATATTTAAATGCTTTGGTAGATTTAGCTCTTTGTTCTCAAATGATTAGTACAAAGTGGAAATCAACTAATAGACTCATTCAACAATTGAAAGGTAGTATTTAAACTTTTCTTTAGTCAGTTCAACAATTTACTTTCTTGAGGAAAATAGAGAGCTTCTAGAGAATGCCTCATATCATTGAGAAATCTTCGTATATATCCGTCCCAAAAGCAATGGCCTGGGAATAAGACAATCAGTATTAAGTTGCCTGTCGAGTTTTAGGCAGGCTTTTTTAATGCATATAACAATCGGAAAGATGGTAAAAGAGTGGATGCTTTCGTGTGTATAATCAAATGCATTCGTTCACAGGGGAATTAAGGTTTATATACAGTAATTTAGATAATCAATTATTCTTCCCCAAGCAAATACCCCACAGAAACCTCCAAAGCTCTCGCAATCATTACTACTTCATAATCCTGAACAAGACGATACTGACCCTCCAAACGTGAAAGACTGGTCTGACTGATATCCAACCCCAGTGTTTGCAATCTGGCGAGGAATTCTCTTTGTTTGATTCCTTTACTTTTACGGATAGCTACGACTCGGGAACCGATAATATTTTTGTTGCCAGGTGGTTCTTGTCTATGCTTCATTATGTACACCCCTCATTTCAACCAAATTGTATGAGAAATAATGGTTGTTTTAATGCGTATATCGAATTAAAATAAAATAAACCGATAATCGCATTAAAATGACTGCTCAAGTCTAGTCTTACCAAGACATGAAGCAGTTTAGACCCATCAGAGAGGTGGATGTATGAGCCGGTTGCTTGACTTATTGGAAGATGAACGGCGCAAGCTTAATCAGCTTGGTGAGGCATCCTTGAAGCAAGCGATTCCGTTGTGGGAGAACCCTGAGGTTCAGGAACAGAGCCGAAGGGTGGACGAACTGGTGGCACGAGTTAGTGAAATGAGGGCGAAGCATAGTCGAGGGGTACGATGATGAGCGAGGTACATAATGCGTAGGGGAGGAGAAGCAATGGATTTTCCACGGTGGTTGCAACGAGCGATTCAGGCAAGGCTGGATGAGGTGTCTTCTCGGATCGAGCAAGATCCTGAACTGAGTCGAGTACGTGGGGGAACAGACGAAGCGTTTGGAGTTTTGTTTGCAGGTAAGGATGTCAAACAGACACCTGAATATATCGAGTGGGAGAATCGTTATATTGTCAGCAAAGGCATAGAAAATGAGCGGTTGTATATGCAGGGGCTACGAGATGGCATTCAGCTCACAGTATCCTTGCTGGGTCAGTCGACACCAGAGGAGACCGATACAGAGGCTTGATCCACTAATGCGAACCCATAAGTCAGGGGAAGCTGCCTAGATCTTAACTTAAAAACTGGAACGGAAGCGTGAATCTTGCGCTTCCGCTCCAGTTTTAATGCTCTACTTTTCCAAATTCTAAATTAAGGAAAGGAGGGCTTTGAGTATGTGTTAAGCTTAAAGAAACAAGGGTAGAAGCGAGGTATGGTTATTATGAAAAAAAGATCTAAATACTTAATCCTGCTTTTTATGTTTATTTTGATTGTGTTTATTCTGCTTTTTTTAAATACCAATAAAAATGAAGCCAATGAGCCAGTGGTTAACTGCAATATTATTCACGTCAAAAGCTTTGATCTGGATGCCAAATCAACGAATTTAAAGACTATGACAGAAGGGTCGATATTCGTTGAGGGTGAGAAGGAGCATATTGATCATATCAAGATAGTAGCACATGTAGAGATTGACCCTGCTGACTGGGGTGGTGTTGCATTTTATATCCCTGATCAATGGAGTGTCTCCAGCATCACCAGCAGTTATCCTGAAAATCAATCGAAGTTAAAGCCCGCTGAGTATGTTTCAACCTGGATGAATTCTTCCGATGACTCTTCATGGCGCACGATGATTGAAATTGGGAGAGAACGAAATTACATAGCAAACGGCGGAGGTACTGGAACGATTGTGATCGACTTAAGTCCAGATCAAAAGGGAATGTCCCCCTCTGAGTCATTAAAAATTGGTATTGAGGTCGGATCAGAAGAGAAAGATGGAAAAAGAGTTATGGGCACAGATTCTGTTGAAGTTCCTGTATTTTAAAGTGCTGGGTTAAATAGATATAGAAAAACAAGCCGAAGCGATGGCAATGCACGCTTCGGCTTGTTTATTTATTCTTTTATTTTGACCCGTGTTACTTCTTCAATTCTTACTTCGCACTTACCGACTTAAACCAATCGTTCACTTCTTGCGTGATCTGATCTCCGCCATTGGATTTCCAGTTGGCGACGAATTGGTCAAAGGCATCAATTGGCAGATTGCCGTAGATGATTTTGTTGAAGGTTTCCATCTCGGACTGACGGAGCAGGTTCCATTTGGATACCATGGTTGGTGTTGCTGCGCCAGTGAAATAGTTTTGTTTACGGACGTCGATCTGGGACATAACGACTTTACCTGCATACCAGTTTTCCGGTTTACGGAATTCAGCCATTTGTTTCTCGTACGGTGTTTCAGGCTTCTCGCCGTTGGCCAGCTTCACGAGTGTTTTCATGTACAGATCCGGGATACGTGCTGGACCGGTCAGGAAAGGGAATTCGTTGGAGAAGTCTTTGATCTTCTCTTTGTCACTGGTCGGTTGTCCGTCAATGATATCCCAGTCGTAACCTTTGGCGAAGCCGTATTCATACTCACTGCCCGCTTTCGGGTTCGCAAGGTTATCAAGCAAGTAGTTGTAATACAGGAAGATGGCTTCTGGATGCTTAGCATCCTTGTTGATCATGATACTTGCGTTGACACCAGAGTTCTGCCACTTCGTACCGATCTTGCCATCTGGGCCAGCAGGAACAGGGTAAGCTTTATACTTAGAGCCAGGTACGTTCTTCAGCAGGTCAGGTGCAGGCCAGTCCGGTACCCAGTTTGCGCCAGGCAGAATGCCCGCTTTGCCAGCTGTCCAGCTTTCAGCGGATTTGCCTTCGTCCCACAGAGCGGAGTCAGCGTGGATATAACCTTTATCCATCCATTCAGCCAGCTTGGCAAGGGCTTGTTTGGCACCCGGGTTAACGGAGCCGTATTCGAGGTTGCCGTTTGCGTCTTTGTTCCATTGCTCCTCGATTGTGCCGTATGCACCGAACAACCAGTCGAGCTGACCCATCCAGGTGTTGGTGTTATTTTTCAGCGAGATCGCCAGCGGGAATACTTTGTCTGGAGACAGACCGTCCGGGTTTTCGTTTTTGAATTTGTCCATGATGTTCTCAAGGTCTGCGATGGTTTTCGGAGCTTCCAGGTTCAGCTTCTCCATCCAGTCCTCGCGGAGCCAGAGCAGTGTATCGTCGTTATCCGTGTACTCCATGATCGGCATGTTGTATTTCTTGCCGTCCTTGGTGAACGGATACCACAGTTCAGGATGTGCTGCTGCGTGATCTTTCAGGGTCTGACTCGCGTACTTGTCGAACAACTCATCGATGGCGATGAATTGACCGGAGTCGATCAGCTGATTCGTCAGTACTGCATTGGTGGGTACGGTAACGAAATCAGGCAGTTTCTCGCCAGAGGCGATTGCCAGTTGCAGCTTTTGTCTGTATTGATCGTCATTGGCCGGATACCAAGTATCTTTATGTTTCATACCCAGCGTTTCGAGCATCCAGCGATCGTGCACGTTATTTTCTTTGGTATCTCCTTGCACGTATTTCTTCGGCATCAATACCGAACTGAACTCGATGGGTGGGTCATATTTTCCTTTAGCAAAAGCAGCTTCTGCTTCAGCTGAGCCGACAGTTCCCGGCGTATTATTACCATTGTCACTGCCTGTCTCGCCACTGCCGCACGCAGTGATCGTGATGAGTGCGATAACCATGAGCAGTGACCACCATGTTTTTTTGATTTTGATCATTGTTCAATCCCCCTACGGTGTATGATCTTTACAGTGTAACTGTACCAATTTGTGCGGGAGTGCATCTATATGAGTTTTTTAGTTTTGATAGGACTCTATTAGTGAATGTTCAAATGAATGTTCAAATGAAGTTCAAAAAATTCGGTTTTCAGTACCGAGAAGATGGGATAAAGCTAGAAATGGAGTAGCGGAGCGTAGGCAAACTACGTGAGCAACGGACATTTCGGCTGAATTCCATATTCGATGCTGATGATGCCGTTAGGCATCCTTCGTAATCAAAAGCGGATTTTTTGAACAACCTCTAAGATGTTATTTGTGCTGGTCTCGGTACTCTTGCGGTGTAACGCCAAATTGGCGCTTGAACACTTTGATAAAATAGGCCGGGTCCATATAACCAATCTCCATGCTGATTTCATACACTTTTTTGGTGGTCGTGACCAGCTTGTGGCAGGCCCGATCCATACGCAGGCGAGAGATATAGTCACTAATGCCTTCGCCCGTTTCGATTTTATAGATCTTGGACAGGTGGGTGGGGTGCAGATTGACATGGTCAGCAAGCACACGCAAAGACACATCCAGATGCAGGTTCTTATCTGTAAAATCCTGAATCTTCTTCACATACTCTGAACGGATGTCCTTGATCTCGTTGGACGTGCCTTCCTTGAGTTTGCCCAGCACGCTGAGCGACCATTTCCGAAGTTTGCTGATGGTAGCGAAAACTTCCCCACTTTGCAAATCCTCGACATCATTTCCCATTAAAGTAGTCAGAGTCAGCTTGTTCCGGTGAGCAATGTTGGTGAACGAAGCCGTAATGAGAAAACCAGCCTCCATGCAATGCTCCCATGATTCCGACCATTTCTCATCCAGCTCCGCGCAGACCGCGAGGATTTTCTCTTCCGCTGCATCCCACTGTCCGCTCTCTAGCAGACTAATGAAGGTGGGCGGGGTGTACAGTACATCCAAGGGACCTTGCGCCGCAGGTGTCTCGACATCGCTGACACGCATGACAAATTCGCGTTCGTCGCCGACGATCTGCCGAAAATAGGCGGAAGCCTGACGGAAGCGATCGTAAATCTGGTCCGGAAAGGTGAACCACTCGGTGATGACAATGGAGAGGGAGCCTTTCAGAAACTGTTTTACTTTGGATTGAAGCTGAATCGATAACTTCTCCAGGATGGTTTCTTTGCCAATATCGCCTTTCCGTTCTTTCATTTGCAGTAGAAACACCAGATATCCGTGCTCCTCCTTCACGCCCCACACTTCCATAAACTCACCCATAATCTCTTCCGCCATATTGATGATCGCATATTCGATCAGGGTCTGATCATTGCTGTCATAGTGTCCGAATTCTTCTTCCAGCCGTACCAGCATTAAAGCAGCATCCCCGGTATGAAAGGGGAGATTGTAATTGGCGAGCTTCCGATCCCATTCCGCAGCGGCGATTCGTTGTCCCTGCAACGCCCCTAGAAGCAGTCGTCCTCGCAAATGGGGGAGATTCTCTCGCAACGTAAACTGTGTTCGTGTCAGTGAACTGACAAGTTCCCATTCGTTGTTCAATTGATCGATGGCCTTCTGAACAGCACCCATTAATTCATCGTCTGTGGGCGGCTTCAACAGATAGTCTACAGCCTCGAACTGGATGGCTTTTTTGGCGTAATCAAATTCGGAATACCCGGATAACAGGATGCATTTAATTTTTTTGTCCCGGATGCGGATGCGTTCGATCAGTTCAATACCTGTCATTTCAGGCATCTGAATGTCTGAGATCACGATATCGATGGGGTGGGTATCGATCATTTGTAGTGCTTCGTGTGCTGAGTATGCTTTATGCACATGTTCGATCCCCAGTGTGTGCCATGGCTTGGTCATGGACAGGTTATCGACCCAATGTGCTTCATCGTCTACGATCATCATGTGCATTATAATGTCTCCCTTGGTGGTTGGTATATAAGGCCAATAATTAAAATCAAAGGATACGTGAAGTGAACAAAATCGCTACGGATTTGAAGGGTTCTTTCGATCGCTGTTCAAGCCCCATTTTCTGAATTAGATGATTATAAGGTAAAAATGGTGCTTGAAAGGCGAACACTTCGTTTCTACAGAATCCCTTCAATCCTTCGCTTGAGTTCACGTAAATTCTAATCATTTATTTTAAACAAGGCCTTATATAAATGTTCTTGTAAATAGTTCGTTCAAAATCAAATATCAACTTATCGTTCGTATCGTATCAATTCGTATCGGTATTTCCTTTATCGGAATCTGTGTCATCTTTTGGTATCTCCCAGATGATTTCGGTTCGGAATCCGCCAAGTGGGGATGGGCCGAATAGGAGGTAGGAATGACTACCGAACAGGTGCGTGATTCGTTGATGCGTATTCCAAAGGCCGCAGCCCATTTCTTCTTGTAAAGGTTCCTGCATCTTCAAGTTGAGTGCTTCGTATTGTTCCGAGCTCAAGCCAGGACCATCGTCGTCGATGTATATTCTGCCAAAACCATTCAAGCGCTCCCCGGTAATTCGGATTTCCCCGGATGAATAGGACTTCGCCACACCGTGAATCACGGAATTCTCAACCATCGGTTGAAGCATTAATCGTGGCACCGACTGGGAGAGCATATCCTCAGGGATATCGATGTGATACTCAATTCGACCATTGCGCAGCTTCTGGATATCCAGATAGTTGATCAGCAGCTTGATCTCTTCCTGAAGCGAAGATGTCTCTTTTTCCATACGGGTGGTATAGCGGTAGTAGGCACTAAGATTATGCGCCATGGAGACCACGGCTTGCTCGTCCTTCATCTGGGCCATGTTGATGATATAACCTAGACAATTATATAGGAAATGCGGATTGATCTGCGCTTGTAATTGCTTAAGCGTAGCTTCCCTGGCTCTAATTTTCTCATGGAATACATTCTCGATCAGATCCTGAATCTGATGGGACATATCGTTGAATCGGCGGAACAGGAATGAGAACTCATTTTGGTTTTTGCTATGCAGTCTGACAGAATAATCCCCTTGCTCGACGCGGCGTAAGCCTTTGATCAGCTGTTTAATCGGATACTGGACATTCCGGTACAGCAGGATTGAAGCAGAGATGCCTACCACCAGCAATAAAATCATACAGGTGTAGAACAGATTCTGACTCAGCGAGATGGGTTTCAGAATCTGATACAGCGGGATGACGTCAACCAGATGCCAATCCAGATAGGTAGACTTCACGGAGCTAACCAGATATTTCTTTCCGTTCAGTTCGACCACGTCCTGTGTGGTATCCTCTGGCGAGTGTGTATCCAGATACTGAGTAAGTGCTGCGGATAACTGCTTGTCCGCGCTGCGATTCAGAATGGGTGAATTTCCTTTGTGATATAAGAAAGGATCACCTTGTCCGCCTGCTTTATACGTATCCAGCATATTCTGAATATTCTCATAGCTGAAGCTGGCTTCAATCACCAGATTGCTTCCAGTGAGCATTCCTGGTTGGGCAAGGGAGTCCGTAAAGAACCAATAGAAGGATTTCATCTCATCCTGTGATTCCGCACTTTGGTCCCCATAGGTCCATTGTCCGCTCATATTTTTTTTCAAATAAGCCTCATCATATCCTGTAGTTCGGTTGTAGTTGGCGATGACATCCTCATTCTGCTGTGAATACACCGCATATCGGGTAGGCCATATATCGGTAACGCTCGTCTGAAGCGTCATCTTCTCCTGAATTACATAACGGGTCTGCATCCGGTCATATCGATCATCCCACATGTTGAGGCCGTTGAATGCTCTGACGTTCGGGTCTCGGGAGAGAATCAGGCTGAAATCCATCATCTGATTGATGCGGGAGTCGATCTGACTGGATAGAAACGTGAGCTGCTTCGTGTTGGAGATCTGCAGTTCTTTGCTGACGACATCATAGGTGACGTTATTCGAGTAGGTGTACATGATAAGAATGGGGATGAACAAGACCACAATTAATAGGTTTATTTTGGCAAATAGACTGAATCGGGATCTGGTTTTATTTTGAAAAGGCATTAAGCGCTTCCATATATACATGAAAAGTCTCCTTCAAATTCGTGTGTAAACAACTTCTTCCTAGGATGGCCCTAACAAAACACTATCAAGCCTAACAATGTTATATAGCAGACCTCAGTATGGCTTGATACTATTTATATCAGAGAACCCCATCACACACAAAAACTTTTTTTGGGAACAGGAGCAGTGCTATGGAGGCTAAATTGGAGGGTAAGCGGGTCCCGCAGGCAAACGTTGGGAACAAGCTGGAAAAAAAGAGAAAAAAACGCTATAAACAGCCATGGATTCTGCACTTCATGGTGTTGCCGGCGGCCATTATGGTCTTTATATTTTCATACATTCCGATGTCCGGGATTTTGATGGCATTTCAGGATTATAAACCTGCACTGGGATTTTTCAATTCCGAATGGGTAGGACTGAAACACTTCAGGTACATGTGGGAAAATGATTATTTCCTGCAAATTACGTGGAACACGCTATTTTTTGCCTGTACGAAGATCGTCATGAATCTGATCATTCCGTTTATCTTTGCCTTATTGCTCAACGAGGTACGGAAGATGGCGCTGAAAAGAACGATTCAGACGCTCGTGTATCTACCACACTTTCTGTCTTGGGTAACGTTATCCGGTATCCTGATCGACATTCTGGCCCAGACGGGTATCGTCAATCAGTTCCTGGTCTCGGTATTCGGCATCAAGCCGATCTTCTTCCTGGGGGATGGCAGCTGGTTCCGGTTCACGATTATCGCGAGTGATGTCTGGAAAGAGTTTGGATTCAACACGATCATCTTCCTCGCGGCATTGTCCGGCATTAACCCGGCACTGTATGAGGCAGCTGAGGTGGACGGCGCAGGACGCTGGAAGCAAACGATGTATATTACCATCCCGGCTCTTATTCCGATTGGGATCGTCATTGCAACCTTGGCACTGGGGAACGTGCTTAACGCCAACTTTGACCAGATCTTTAACTTATATAGTCCGTTAATTTATCAACAAGGCGATATTATCGATACGTTTGTGTATAGAGAAGGTCTGCTTAGTGGGCAGTTCAGTTTCGCTACCGCTGTGAATCTGTTCAAATCGGTCATCAGCCTGATCTTGATTGTGATCTCGTACCGACTGGCTTACCGATTCGCCGGATACCGAATTTTCTAGAAAGGAGGACGAACAAATGTATCATAAAACGATGCCTTACCGCATATTCAGCATATTCAACAATGTGTTCCTGACCCTGCTTTCCCTGCTCTGTTTGCTGCCTTTGTATCACTTGCTCATGGTATCTCTTAGCGCATCTGCACCTGCAAATGCTGGTCTCGTAACCTTCTGGCCGATTGGATTTACACTGGAGGCGTATGCGAAAACATTTGCCAATACCAACTTCCTCTCCTCCTTATGGGTATCCGTGGAGCGGACGGTACTGGGTACAGGGCTTGCGTTAATCGTTAATACGCTTGCAGCCTATGCGCTCTCCAAAGAGACACGGGTGTTCCGTGCACGTAACATCTATCTGTGGTATTTTGTCATCACGATGCTGTTCAGCGGTGGCCTCATTCCGGGGTACATCCTGATTCTGAAGCTGGGACTGATGAACACATTGCTGGCATTGATTTTGCCAGGATTGGTCGCGGTGTTTAACATCATTCTATTGCTCAATTTCTTCCGTACCGTTCCGAAGGATCTGGAGGAAGCTGCATTTATTGATGGTGCAGGTCACTTGCAGACGTTTATCAAAATCTATCTGCCTGTCTCCGTACCCGTTATTGCAACGGTTTCACTCTTCATGATGGTTGGGCATTGGAATGCTTATTTCGACGGGATCATCTACATCCGTGATGCGGAAAAGCTGCCACTTGCGACTTTCATGCAGACGATCATCGTACAGGCTGACATGTCGAAGCTTGATCCGGAAGCGGTGAAGAACCTGTCCCAACGGACGATTCGTGCTTCGCAGATCTTTATCAGCGCGCTGCCGATCCTGCTTGTGTATCCATTCCTGCAACGTTATTTTGTAACGGGGATCGTAGTTGGTGCTGTTAAGGAGTAGTTGAATGTAGGGGTTAGGATAGGGTTGTGAAAAAGGAGTCACTGAACTGGGGAAGGCCAGGGAGGTGGCTTTTTTTTGTTGTATGGAAAAAGAACGTTGCACATATGTAGTGTATTACCTTTATTTCAATAAAATGGTACGATAAGAAAAGTGAAATGCAAATATATCCTGATTATTCCTGACGAGGAGTTGTACATAGTGAAAAAGATGATGATGTTGACACTTGCTGTAACGTTATTAAGCTGCTCCATGGCTCATACCGTTTCAAGTGCACCTAAGAAAATCAGCGTGATTTTTAATGAAAAGGAACTCAAAACACAGGCAGGAGTCGAAGCAAAAATGATAGACGGCCGAGTATATATCCCGGCTAATATTCTTCGAGGTGCGAGATTCTCGGTAGAGTATAAAAACTCAACGCTGCATTTGGTTAATAGCTATTTTCTGTACACCAGAAATTTGATGGAGATGCATGTGTTTAATCATGTCTTTATAACGCGATTCAACAAGATGGATCAGGAAGTGGTTCACATTTTGGGCAATGTGCTGCTGGAAGAGCCGGTAGATTTCTCGAAATTACACGAGTTCATAGCGGAAGCTGAATCAAATGCGGGAATCCGACCGGAGAACTTTACTCCCGTGCTAGACTATAATTCCTTTGATTTTGGATCTGCGAGACGAAGTGTAGAAGCATACAAAAAAGCAAGTCGAGAGTTAATCGCTTATGTCGATACTGGAGACAAAGAGAGGTTGAAGTCGTTTTACGAAGAAAGAAAACAGGCACTTGAGTACTATGATTCTTACACCAATGTGCATGATCTTATTTTTAAAGCGAGTTTTACGAGTGCAGTGAGATAGAGAAGAAAATAGTAATGATGATAAGTGCGGGAGGGAATTCAAAATGGAATTTAGAAGAGTAACTTGGGATAATTTTATCGAATGTATTGAACTTAAAGTTACTCCAGACCAACAAAGATTCATATCCTCGAACCAACATGCACTTGCTGAAGCGTACGTTGCCTCAGATGAGGGGCAGATTATTATTACTTTTGCAGTCTATAAGGAAGACAATATGGTAGGTTTTATTTCGATGTACTATGATGACGGGGATGGCAATTTTGATTATAGCAGTTATGGCATCTTCAAGATGATGATTGACCAGCGATATCAAGGTAAGGGATATGGTAAAGAAATGGTAGTAAAAGCAATTGAGTATGCGAGGACTTTCCCACGTGGAAAAGCCAAAGTTGTAGAACTCACCTACAAACCTGAAAATGTCGTTGCGAAGAAAATTTATGATTCTCTTGGTTTTATTCAAACAGGTGAAATGTTGGCATGTGGTGAAGTGCAGGCGGTATTAACTTTGTAATTGTCTGTTACACCTTCAATCCTGCTCTTTCTTCATGAAATTTACACCTTGATTTGGGCTATTCAAATCACCTATTCCCGAATTGAGCTATTTCAAATTCAGAGAGGATGAATACGATGATGGATCAAAACTTGAAACAAACAATAGTCAGGGGAGAAACTTCGCTAGGCATTGAATTTGGATCCACACGAATCAAAGCTGTACTTATTGATCACCATTTTAATACCATCTGTTCCAGCAGTTATGAGTGGAAAAATCAATTGATTGGCGGTTACTGGACTTACCCTATGGATGAAATGATTCATGGGTTGCAACAAACCTATCATCAATTAAAGCAAGAGATTGAAAAAAATTATGGTGTAACGATACAAAAAATTGGCTCAATCGGATGTTCTGCTATGATGCAGGGTTACATTGCACTTGATCAAACAGGGGAGTTATTGGTTCCGTTTCGTACATGGCGCAATGCCACAACGGGTAAGGCTGCATCAGAGCTAACCGAGAAATTCCAGTTTAAAATTCCAGAGCGTTGGAGCATCGCACATTTGTATCAAGCGATTTTGAACGGAGAAGAGCACGTAGCTAACATCAATTATATTACGACACTATCGGGTTACATACATCGGCTGTTAACTGGCAGTAAAGCTATGGGTATAGGGGATGCCTCAGGTATGTTCCCAATTGATGAATCCACACTGGGATATCATGAAGAAATGTTGAATAAGTTTGACGATATAATTGCCGACAAAGGCTACGCGTGGAATCTTAAAGATATTTTACCTACAGTGTATACTGCCGGTGAACATGCCGGATATCTTAGTGAAGCTGGTACCCGACTGTTAGATCCATCAGGTAACTTGGAATCCAATATTCCACTGTGCCCTCCGGAAGGTGATGCTGGAACAGGCATGGTCGCTACGAATAGTGTCCAAAAACGTACGGGTAACATTTCCGTAGGTACATCGATTTTTGCAATGATTGTATTAGATAAAAACCTATCTAGGGTATACCCTGAGATTGACATCGTGACTACACCTGATGGCAATCCTGTGGCTATGGTTCTTGCGAATAACTGCTCCAGCGATATTAATGCCTGGGTCGACTTGTTCCGTGAGTTTTATGAGGCGATGGGACAGAAGCCCGATATGAACCAGTTATTCAGTGTGTTGTTCAATGAAGCGCTGAAAGCTGACGCTGATGGCGGTGGCTTACTGAGCTATGGCTACTATTCAGGCGAGAATATTACAGGAATTGCAAAAGGTCGTCCGTTGTTTGTGCGTTCTCCAGAGAGCCGCTTCAATCTGGCAAACTTTATGAGAGTCCATCTGTTTGCTGCATTTGCTGCACTAAGGCTCGGGCTGGATATTCTCACACAGAAGGAGCACGTAACGATTGAGCACATTTGGGCGCATGGGGGATTGTTCAAAACCCCACTAGTCGCTCAAAAAATATGCGCATCCGCACTGAATATTCCCGTGTCGGTCATGTCTACCGCTGGTGAAGGTGGCGCATGGGGAATGGCTATTTTGGCTTCCTACATGGTTAATAAGCAACAGCACGAGAGTTTGGCGGATTACCTTACCACTAAGGTGTTTATTGATGCAGAAGGACAAGAGGTTTCTCCAAATAGCGCGGATGTGAATGGATTTGCCTTGTTCATGGAGCGTTACACGGAAGGACTGGCCATTGAGCAGTCAGCAGTAGATCATTTCGTGGAAAATGGGAAGAAAGCCTGAGAATCAATCATATTTCTTGAACAGAGGAAATTGGAACGAAGCCCGTTGCCTACACTATGCTGCCCTGCTATAATTTCGATATATCTATCGTATTGGGGGTTATGACGTGGCAATATGGATGATGCCGGATTGCTCGTTCGCTAGAAAGCCTTACGCAAAGCCTGAATAGGGGCGGACTTTGTGTAGGGCGCGACAAAAATGAGATTGTTGCCCTGAAATCAATATCAACATAATGTTACATCCCGCAGGCTTTGCACCTTATTTGTTCTTCCAATAAAAATAAGGGGCTGAACGCCATGCAAACACCATTTATTCAGAATCATCAATTTAATTATATTCAAAAACAAGCTGATTTCCTGCTCAAAACGCTACGCTCGGTTGTGGATCCCAAAGTATTGGAAACCGTCCGTTATACGGTCGGCACAAATGCGGTGAGCAACTTCGATGAACTCACTCCGGAGCAGAAGCAACTGTTGGAGCAGTTATCCACGTATGAGACGACACATGAATTGCAGACGTATCTGAACCAGCTCGAATCATATCTGATTCCATATCCGCAAGTATCAGCGAAGCAGATTCAGAAGTTGTTTCCAAAGGCCAAGAAGCTTAAAGTGCCGGATCTCGAATCCATCGATTACGCACACACAACCTATCTGAGATGGACTGACATCGCGACAAGTCGTTTGTTCATCGTGTACCCGTACGAAGGCAGATTCCTCGGTATTGAGGGCCGGATTACACCCACGAACAAAAAAGGGTACTGTATGTTCTGTCATCGTCATCAGGAGCTTGGATTCTTCAACGTGAAGACCAAGAGTCATACGCCAGACAATATTTCTTCTGTAGCCCAGTACGTATGCATGGATAACACAGCTTGCAACCATAGCATCACCGATACCAGTATGTTGGAGAAGTTTCTTCTCTCGACAGTAAAATAATGCATCTAAACAAACAGGGTCGCTCTTCGGAGCGACCTTTTTTGCCGTGTTCAAGCGGAGTTGGGACGTTATAACCATGCAGCGCTATTAATATCTTTACAGCGTCGGAATATCGTTGGCATAGTTCAGGCCCAAGTGATGTGCATGGTTCAGCAATGCCTCATAATGCTCAGGCTTGGATTCCAACGTTTCATATAAAAACTCAACCCTCGATTGGGACACGCCGCAGTAATCGGCAATACCCACATTGAGCAAATTGGCGATCGATTGACCATAGTTGCGCTTATGCATCTGTTCTTCCGTCACACCCGAAAGAGAGATCCACAATATCTGCTGATGAGGAAGTTTGTTCGCGCCATAGGCAAATCCGTTGTTCATGACACGATCCACATAACCTTTCAGCATGGCTGGCAGATGCCACCACCAGAGAGGAAACACAAAAGCCACAGCATCGTGTTTCTTCAATCGCTTCATCTCGGTTTCAACTTCAGGTGAGAACACCTGATTTTCTTGGGTATAGTCTGGTTCATCCATCTCTCGGAGAATTGGGTCGAAGCCAATCCCATGCAAATCCAATATCTCATAACCGTGACCGGCATCGGTAAGACCCTGTGCAAAACGTTGAGCTACCTGAAAGGTCAAGGAGTCTTTTCTTGGGTGGGATACTACAACGAGTACGTTCATCTTATCTTTCACTACCTTTCTGGATTGCAGTCTTGTAGCCATAAATCAGTGGCTGATGCTATTATAAACAGGTATGAAAACATCTGGAAGTACGCACTTTGATGTTCTATAGGAAGAATGAAGTGCTATAGGAACATTAAAGTACCCTAAATGGATGCCTCGAAATAGGCTCAAATAATAGAAAAAAGAGCAGTAAAAAGATTATATTTTCACTTGGGATACAGCCTGATTATGGAGGGGTTCAAAATGACGGAACATGAAGACACAAACGCTACAAAGAAATATAAAGTTGGCGTGGAAGCGGCCTTGGAAGTGATGGGCGGGAAGTGGAAACCTTTGATTATTTATCATTTGATGACCGGACGGAAACGCACGTCGGAGCTTCGAAGATTGATACCGGACATTACGCAGAAGATGCTGACAACACAGCTCAGAGGTCTGGAAAAGGACGAGATTGTACAGCGCAAGGTATATTCGGAGGTTCCTCCCAAAGTGGAATATGAGTTGACGGACTACGGCTGGGGACTCAAGCCTGCCCTGGATCATCTATGTTATTGGGGAGAAGAGCATCTTGATAAAATCCACGGAGATAAGTTTAAAGTTTTGGAGGACTTCGATTCTGAAGAGAAGGGGGCGAGAAATTGAATGGTACAGAGCACGTGAAACAGGTAGTCCCTATTCGTTGTGAAGGCGTGGCTGTAGTTCTGTTGAAGAAAAGCCTCGATCAATACCGTGTACTGATGCTGAAGCGGGCTGGTCGTATGTTGCATAACGAGTGGTGTTATGTTGGCGGCGGGATAGAAAAGGGCGAGAAGGCATGGGAAGCTGCACTTAGAGAAGTTCATGAGGAAACAGGTATTACGGAAGTCCGGTTGTATTCTGCCAATCAATTCGAACAATATTATTCACCCATGGAGGATTATATCTATACCGCTCCCGTATTCGTAGGATACGTGGATGAACGTCAGGTTGTCCGGTTAAATCATGAACATATCGAGTACCAATGGATGACGTTTGACGAAGCTAAAGAAAATGCGGCATTGCCCGGAATTGATGATATTTTGGATTTTGTTGAAAAGCATTTTGTCAGAAAAGGCCCTTCCGAGTGGCTTCGGATTAATGGTTAGAATAATTAGGAGGTGGAACTCATCACATACAAGACGATTTATCCAAGAGCATGGTTGAGCCTACTATGTATGTTGATCATTGAAGCTATACTTTTCAGGGATGGTATTTACGGTAAAAATGGTATTTGGAAGTACTCGCTGATCGTTATATTGACCTTTATTCTCGGTTATATCGTTTTCCTGATCTGGCGTTTATTTTTCACTAAACCCAGTATTACGCTGGAAAGCGATCATGTGATTTCTACGAAAAACCAGAGATATGATGCATCTCAGATTGAGTGTATTTATATGAATTACAGACGGATTGGCATCAAACTCTACGGTAAACGGTTAGTGCCGATGGATCTATGTTTTTATTTTCAACGAGGTCAGGAATCCGCAGGCGTGGAAGCTGTGCATGAATGGGCGGCGCGTAACGACAAAGAGATAAAACACAAATTTTTTCAAACCTTGGGGTAGAACAGTGCGTTTGTGAATATAAGGAATCGTTGAGGCTGAGGATTTTGAGGAGTAGCGATGCAAACAATAGAGCAATTTCTAACGAGATCAGGTCTATGCTTTAATAGCAAAGTAGATTTAGATTTCTAAAAATTAGCAGGAGAGATGCATATGAGATATCGAACGAAAGAATGGTATGAGCTGTGTCAGCGGACAGGGCTTCATTTTGGGATGAGGGTACATAGAGGAGCTTACGAATTGGACGAAGCACTTTTCCTGCGACGTTATAAAAGAAAAGAAAAAGATTATATAGAGCTTCAGCGTGAGATGTACAATATAGATCCTCGTTTTTTGCTGGAGCAAAATGGCCATGTTTTTGTATCTGCCGAAAAGTTTCTTAGTGGGAATGAAATATCGGAAGAAGATAAAAAAGTATATCAGATGCCTGCTGAAGAAAGAGAGCGGATCGAGAAATTAATCGCGGATTATGATGTGAGGCCTCCTTTTGACGAGCTACAGCATAGAATTGCATTTAAAGAGATGCAGGAATGGGATTACAAACACCAGAAAGAACGATTACCAAAGGAAATATATGAGCAAATTGCGGATATCCGTGTATTTACGTTGGGTTATTGCACGAGAGAAGTTATGCTTCAGTTGAAGAAACAGAGTGCAGAAAATAGGAGAGAGATGGAGCGTGTATCGAATGAATACAGGGAAGCCATTCTAGCGCAGGATATTCCCGATGAAATACATAATCGGGTTCAATTTCATGATTGTACAGTGACAGAACTGCTGACGGGTGATGAGGTGGTCATTCGTTTTGACACCCGTGGGGGCTTCACCAATATAAATAAACTTACGCTGGTTGCACCCGAAATCATCAAGCAAGAGGGTGAGATTGTAGGCAGTTACTGGCTGTATCAAGAGCTGTATCGGATTGATAATGGATATGAACTTCATGTTCTATTTGATGGAGAGAATATGCCTGAGCTGATTGTTCACTGTGCTGATATTCTCGTAGAGGTAGAATGAGAGAGGCCAAGAGGATGAATATGGAGGGAATAGAGATGGAATGGACCACCATACGTTTGGTTATTTATCTACTCCCGTATTTGTCGTGGGTATTGCATGTTACTTCTTTCCTGATTTTCTATACAAAATATTTGTCCTGATGAGATATCGAAAAATAAAACCGAATTACGAGTTTGAAGATAACCCACCTAATAGTGATATCCCTAAACATATCGAAATAATATTAAAAGTAATAGGCACCATTATGGTTATCCTGGGGATTATATGGTTTTGGTTTTCAGAAGAGTTTTATGACTTATTATTTTGACAGCAAGGAGTTGGACACCATTTTGGAATTTATCTGGGCTTTAGTGATCTCAATTATAAGTTTAATTGTGGTTCTTATCTTTGCTGCAATTGTACGTTATGCGATAGATTCATCCAAAACATCGAAGAAGCTGGATCTACTAATCAAAGAAGTGCACTATCTGAAAACTGAAATTAAAAAGCAACAACACCATAAGCAGCAAGATGGTAGCAAGCATATTATTGACGAAAAAGTATAGATGAACGACTTTAAATTTTACTAAGAAGGGAACGGACCTTGATGAACCCACAGGGAAACGTACAAGCTGTTTTTATAGACAGAGATGGAACAATCGGTGGTACAGGTCATTTTATTCATCCAAGAGATTTCAGATTATACCCCAATGCTCAAGAAGCAATTATGCGTTTGAAACGAGAAGGAATTATGGTGCTGGCTTTTACGAATCAATATCGAATCTCACGTGGAGAAGCAAGTGTTCAGGATTTTGAAGAGCAATTTCGCGAGTACGGATTCGATCACTCCTATATATGTCCGCATGAGCAAGAATGCAGTTGCAGAAAGCCACAACCCGGAATGTTGTTACAGGCATCAGAGGAACACGGTCTGGATTTGTCCAAATGCATCGTTATTGGAGATGTAGGAGATACAGACATGCTTGCTGCCCATGCCGTAGGAGCGACCAAGATCATGGTGAGAACAGGCTGGGGGGAATCTTCATTAACCAAATTCAGAGACAAATGGACGGAGACTGAACCTGATTATATCGCAGAGGATATTTGGGATGCCGTACAATGGATCATTGATGGAAGAGAATTCAGAAAATAATTTTTAGTTCCAATCAAGAAGAACGAGCCCATTTTGAAAGATAAGCCACTGTGCAATTGGAATCTAAACCACCTTATGTTAACCAAATGAATCAAGATCCTAGTTATATGAGGAGAACCATATGTTAATTAATCCAATGATAAATGAGGTCAATAACTTATTCAAGATGCATCATATCAATGAAGAAATATCTGAAATTCAAAGTTTGTCAGGTACCACAGCTGGACGTGTTTATCGGTTGAGTACGAGTCTGAATAAGCACTATATTCTAAAATCAGATGAATCCGAACAGATTCACATCGCCCAGCAGTTTTTGGATACGTATAAAAATTCTTCGTTATTGCCTGAAGTTTTGTTGACTGATCCGGCTAACACTTATTTTATTTATACGTATATGGAAGGCACGACCCATTTCAACCGGGGACAGAAGAGAGACTGGTTAACTCGTCTGGTGAAAGAGTTATTCAATACATATGTGCGTTCTACAGATACGAAATCATGGGGCAGAATAGAGTTCCCGCAGAGGACATGGAAAGAATTCAATCAGGTTAGTATTCATGAAGCAAAGATAAATATCGGAAGTATTTTAACGACAGATGATTATAATCTGGTTCAATCCAAAGTCGATCGTCTCTTTCATGAGGAAGAAGAGAAGTTTCTTTTGCATGGCGATACGGGGGTTCATAATTTTGTATATGATCAGAATGAACTCATCGGCGTTATTGACCCATCTCCAATGGTTGGACCTATCCTTTATGATTTCTTGTATGCTTTTAGCTCCTCGCCGGATGATATCAACACCGAAACATTATTTGCTACGTTCGAACTTTTAGAGCAAGTAGAAATGGATAAATCCAGATTGATTGAGGAAGCTCTGGTCCATCTATATTGTCGAATTGGGCTGAGTAATAAACATCATCCTGATGATCTGCCTGAATACTTGAAGGCATGGCAGGAATGGAAGCGATTATGTCGTGAATTTTGAACTAGCAAAGCTTTTACAGCTATTGTAAATGCCTTAGATCAGACTATACAAGACAGGAGAGATATCACAAGTTGGATAACAAAAGTAGTTTGAATCGTCCGAATGCTTGGACGACCTCCGATGTACTTCATGGCGACTTACTTGCCAGTAAAGAACTTATCTATGACAAGTGTGGCTTTGATTGCTTCCAACCACATGAAGAAGCACAAAATGCTGAATATGGGGCATATGTATTTACGTTAAATGCTCTGAAAATTCGATTTCGCGTCGCCAAAACCACACCAACCAAGATTGGACAATTTGTTACGCTGTGGCAGCGTAGTGAGGATGGTTCGACACAGCCATATGACGTTTCAGATCCAGCAGATGTGTATGTCATTAGTACGCGCTCAGGTAGCCATTTTGGTCAATTTGTATTTCCAAAGCATGTATTGTTACAGCGAGATATCCTATCGGATCAAGGCAAAGGTGGCAAGCGCGCCATACGTGTATATCCGCCTTGGGACAAGCCAACAAGTAAACAGGCTCAGAAAACCCAGCAATGGCAGCTGGAATACTTCTTGGAAGTACCTTTTACTGAACCATTGAATTATGATCAAGCCCGGATACTTATGATAAACCATTATAATCACCTATGATTTAGGAGTGTGGTCATGATCGTATTAACGTCAGCAATAGCATTTACCTTCCTGATCCTAATCGTGATTCTCTTTCAAGTTGCTTTAGCGGTAGGTGTGCCGTGGGGCGAGTATGCTATGGGTGGGAAGTTTCCCGGGAAAAACCCGTTTCCATGCGGTTTGCTTGCATATTTCAGATTGCAATTTTAGCATTCACGGGTATCATTGTTCTGAGTAAAGCAGGATTGCTTTGGCCTCAGTGGTCTGTTTTTGCAGAGACAGCGATCTGGTTTATCGTCGCGTATTTAGTACTTGGGACGATTTTGAATCTGATTACGAGAAGTGTATGGGAACGAAGAATCTGGGCGCCCGTAACGTTGTTGATGCTGTTAAAGAGTATAACGGTTGCCATTACATAACATAGCGTTGAAATATTGATTACAGATTGAAAGAGGTGATTCCATTGGTAAATCCATAAACGGAGAAAAATCCATGTATTAGCTAGAATAAGCATGCGGTTTTTCTCTGCCTATGATATGAAAATACTCATATAGAGGAGATAAATTGCCATGTTAAACAAATTAAACGATTCCATTTATTATATGTCCAACGAAAATGATAGAGATAGACCGGTACTAGGCTTGGTGTGTGGGGAAAAACATAGTCTGGTGATCGATGGTGGAAATTCGGTTCAACATGCCAGAGACTTTATTGAGGAGATTCGATGCTTAGATGTGCCGCCCGTTCAGTATGTGGTTATTACGCATGCGCATTGGGATCATTTTTTGGGAATGAATGAATTCGGTGCGACGATCATCGTTAATTGTTTAACCAATAAGCGCTTGAACGACTGGAGATCTTATTCCTTCGATGATCAGTCACTTCGTGAGTATGTAGATGCCGATATAATCAGCAGACATTGTATGGAAATTATACAGGCGGAAATCCCGATGAGAGAATCATTTCTACTAGATAAGCCCGGTATCGTCTTTAAAGATTCCCTCCAGATTGATCTGGGGAACAAGCTCTGTATGTTGGAGAGGATTCAAAGTCCGCACACGGATGATTCAACAATTGTTTATATTCCTGATGAGAAAACTATTTTTCTCGGAGATAGTCCTTATGGAACAACAACGGATAAAATGTTTCATTTTAAGCAATCCTTGCTAAACCCCATGATACAAGATATCCAAATGTATGATGCGGAGCATTTCTTGTTGGGTCATGAATCCATCTGTGATCGGGAAGAGATGGATGTATTCTGGAGAGAACTTACTACTAGTAGTAGAGCGGTGACATCTACTTCCTTGGAGCAGGCAATAACATCTTTTGAAAAGGAACAGCTGCGGGAGCCTAATGGGAATGAACTCTTCTTCTTGAAAGCATTTGTTAATGATCAACTGTTACAGGCACAGAAGAAATAGATGGACAGTTCGAAAGCAACTTAATACTGTGACTTTTAGATTGGTAATGCGGTTTATAAGGTCAAAGTTTCTTAAAGAGAATTTGAGCTTGAATCGAAGAGCCCTGGCATTTGTGCTAGGGTTCTAATATCCGAAAGGAGGGGAAGTATTGCGCAGCTCCAGATTCACACCGTATTTAAGTTTTATAGGTTTTGGATTAGTCATTCTCACCTTGAGTGTGAATGTAAGCTTCAAACTAGGAATGGAGAAAGGCTTGGATGAAGGTTCCCTTATGCTGTTGTCAGTTGCTAATGCAGTATTACTGGTATATCCATTGGCATGGGGAGTATTTGCTATACTTGAGTTCTACATGTTGTGGAAAGAAAAACAAAAGATGAAGTCCAAGCTGGAACGCGGAAAAATGAACAAAGAAGATTTCTTGGATCAGATCAAGAAAGTTAAGACCAGTTTGGGAATCAACATCAGTTATATTGTTATCCTGCTGTCTCAGCTTGGATACGTCATAATTAACTGGGACGAGGTTAATGTTTAGCCTTCTGACCGACCTTTTCTAATTTTGAATATAGACATACATAACCTTTAGGAGGAACATTCATTGAAAGCATTATCGATCGTCAGTCTTATTGGGTTCGTACTCAATTTTTTGTTAATGGTCGTTTTTTTAGATGGTTCGCAAGATGGTGCGGAGGTAGCGGCAGTTTTGGGACTTCTGGGTGGACTGTATGGTCTGCTTTTCTCAATCCTTGCTTTGATCATATCAAGCAAGAGAAAAAAGACCCCTGTAAATGTTCATGAACAACTGCTTCAGCTAGGTGACTTAAAAGAAAAAAATATCATATCAGAATATGAATTCGATCAAAAGAAAGAGAAGTTACTCTCCAGATACAAGTAGTCCAGAGCCCGCTACGGTTAGGTAAAGGCTATTCTATTTTCTACTCATACCAAAAGCTGAACTTAGGAAAATAAAAACAGGGCGTTCCCTTCACCGGGGAATCTGCCCTGTTTTCATTTAGAAGCAACTAATATTTGTTACCCTTCTCAATGGTGATGATGTGCGTGAGCATCTGGTGCGTCGCCTTTGACCGTACATAATACCGAGGTGTCATGCAGATGTTTTTCGGACTCTACTTGGAGCGTCACATGTTTTATTTCTTTATGCTCCAGCATATGTTCAATCTTCTGAACTAGGATCTCGGATGCATAAACATCCATCGTTCCATCTACCACGATATGAGCGGTCAGTGCGTTCAGGTTACTGGTGATAGACCAGACGTGCACATCGTGTACGCCTTTGACACCATCGACTTGTTTAATAGTCTGCACCAGGTCATTCACATCCACATTGGCCGGAGTACCTTCCATCAAGATATGCAGGGATGATTTGGTGACAAAGAAACCACTTCGCAATACCAGTGCTGCGACAATCACACTCGCCAGTGGATCGGCCCAACCCCAGCCAAAGAACATCATGAGCAGTGCCGCCGCAATGGCCCCAACCGATCCCAACATGTCACTGATGACATGGAGATAAGCACCACGCATATTCAGATTATTTTCCGTATCGCTACCACGCATCATGATCCAGGCCACCAGAATATTGATGAGCAATCCAATGACGCTGATGATTAACATGCCTACGGTTGCCACTTCTGGCGGGTTGATAAAACGACCAATCGCTTCGTAGAAAATATAGAGTGCAATGGCGATTAACGTAATTCCGTTTAACGTAGCAGCCAAAATCTCAAAGCGTCTGTATCCGTACGTTTTTCCAGTATTCACCGCTTTTTCACCAAAGGTGAATGCCAGTAAAGCGATCCCGAGTGCAATGGAGTCGGACAACATATGGCCTGCATCCGAGATGAGCGCGAGACTGTTGGTGATGAACCCACCAACGGCTTCAACGATCATATAGATGGTAATAATAATGAAGGAAAACAACAGCACTTTCTTATTATTGGTAGTATGAGCGTGGTTGTGTCCATGATCGTGCCCATGGTTCTGATCGTGATGATGTCCGGACATATAAAATCCTCTCCTTTGGAGCCTTGCTCCGTTATGTAATATGGTTTCTAGTGTGGATATAATTGATCCTTAGCGATGGTTACTCACTAACAAATGAATATATGAGCGTTTGTTCATATGTTATGGTTTTATTATAGTTGGGCCTCATAATAGTGTCAACCAGATTCATGGAAATATAAACATGGCCGCGGTGTTTCCGGGAATGTGGCTGGCGAATGAAGTTGCTTTTATGCTACCATCTGTGCAGGATCAAAGTGAGATGTACTCGTTACATAGAAGGGCGGACAACGATATGAAACATCTGCTGCTGGCAGACGATGATGCCAATATTCGAGCACTCCTGCGGCATGTCATGACCAAGGAAGGGTATCGGGTTCATGAAGCGCAGGACGGACTGGAAGCGGTCAAACTGATGCAAGAAACACCTATCGATCTGGCAATCTTAGATGTGATGATGCCAGGCATGGACGGACTGGAGTTATGTGATTACATTCGACAGCACTACGACATTCCCATTATGCTACTGACGGCACGCGATCAGCTATCCGATAAGAGAGACGGTTATCTGAAAGGAACAGATGAATATGTGACCAAACCGTTTGAACCGGAAGAACTGGTCTACCGGGTAAAAGCGTTATTTCGTCGGTACCATCGCACATCCAGCGATATCATCCGTATGAACCGGATTGTCATTGACCGTAACAATGTGGAGGTTACCGATGGGCAATCCATTCTCTTTTTGCCGATGAAAGAATTTGAATTACTTTCACAGCTTGCCCAGTTTCCGGGCCGTTTGTTCTCGCGGGATGAGCTCATTCGGCTCGTTTGGGGAGCAGACTACGAAGGAGATGACCGTACCGTTGATGTGCACATTAAGCGGCTGCGTGATCGTTTTGCCGAGTATACGGACGATTTCGTCATTCAGACTGTGCGGGGTATTGGTTACAAGATGGAGGTGAAAGCACCTTGAGGACCTTGTACGTCCGGGTATTCCTCATTACAATTGGGGTGATTATGGTCAGCGGCATGCTCGGTTTTCTTTTGTCCAACATCTACTATCATACAAAGCTCAAGGATTTCAATGATGAGAAGCTGGTGGGTATCGCGACGCATATGAAGCAATTTGTGGAGCAGCAACCCGGCACGATGGAGCAGTATTTGAACAATGCCGCCGCACTCGGATACGAAATCTATGTGACGGATGGAAAAGGCAACGACCAATTCTACGGCCGCGAATTTCGAGAGAAAGATCTGAACAAGCAAGCTGTAGAACTGGTGTTGAATGGTGAGGTATACCATGGCGTCGCCCAGTTTCCAAGCAAACCGTTCATTACCGGATTCTTCGATAATCAATTAAGCAATACCGTGGGTGTTCATCTACAGCTGGACAATGCGAATTATGCTCTCTTTATGCGTCCAGATGTAATCCTGCAATTCGGTGAGCTGCGTATCTTTTTTGCGCTGATTGGAGCATTTACGATAGGTATTAGTATCCTGATCTTTCTGATCAGTACCCGCTATCTGGTCAATCCCATTGAACGTCTGTCCGAGGCGACCAAGCGCATTGCGCAAGGAAAATATAATCTGAAATTACCTACCGCAAGGCGGGATGAAATTGGACAGCTGGCCCAGCATTTCATGACCATGAGTCGTGAATTGGAGAGGGTCGATCAGGCACGGCAGCAGTTTGTATCGAATGTATCGCATGAGATTCAATCACCGCTGACCTCGATTCAGGGTTTTGCCCAATTGGTGGCGGACCGGGATCTGCCTGAACAGGAGCGGGAGCACTATGCATCGATCATTGAGGAAGAGAGTCGTCATCTCTCCTTGCTCAGTAAACAACTGCTTCTCCTGTCCTCCCTTGAACAAGGCAACGAAGATCTATCCAAAGTAAAGTTCTCTTTGCGAGATCAATTCCGGCAAACGGTTCAGGTGCTGCAATGGCAACTCGAAGAAAAAGAACTGCTGCTTCGGATTTCGGTGCCCGAATCCATCCAGCTGGTCGGCAATGAAGTGTTGCTCATGCAGGTGTGGATGAATCTGCTGGGAAATGCAGTGAATCATCTGCCACAGGGAAGAAGCATCGAGATTCATGCCGAGCAGATGGATAACCAGTGTGTGATTCAGATTCGGGATACAGGAGACGGGATTGCTGCGGAGCATCTGCCTTTCCTGTTCGATCGATTCTATCGGGTGGACCGTGCGCGGGAACGTTCTTCCGGACGAACCGGGCTTGGACTTGCCATTGTGCAGAAAATAATTCGAATTCATGACGGTACAATCGAGGTTTCCAGTTCACCGGAGGGCACGGTTTTCACCGTGACACTTCCGCAGATGTAATCTGTTATTCATTTGCCGTTCATTTTCGCCTCCTATACTTGGGTTATCAAGAGGGAGGTCACAGAACATGTACTTGGCTATTCGGGAAATGAGGTATGCCAAAGGGCGGTATGCCTTAATTGCTACAATCATGGTGCTTGTTTCATTTCTGGTACTGTTTGTTACAGGTCTTGCACAGGGGCTGGCGTATGATAACGCAGCTTCGGTCAAAAATATGGCAGCAACCCATTTTGTGCTGGAACAGGATTCGAATCATCGGTTTACCCGGTCACAAGTGGATCAGGATCAGCTTAATCAAGCTCGCTCCGTAGTGGGGCAAGAGAACGCTGAGCCACTGGGTGTGAAAATGACAACTGTCAGTCCAACGGGCGACACAAAAAAGATCGATGTCACGCTGTTCATGGTTAATCCGGAAGGTTGGCTTGCTCCAACCGTTACCGAAGGAACTCCGATTACAGATCAGACAAATGGGCAGGTTGTGGTGGACCATAAGTTGTCTGAATCTGGCGTCAAGATTGGCACCGTTCTGGTCGATCAAGCTACAGGAACGGAATGGACCGTTGGTGGATTTGTACAAAATGAGTCCTTCAGTCACTCCCCGGTGGTATTCCTGAATGAACAGGAATGGCTCGCACTCCAGGGAAGTTCACGAACTTCGCAAGGTTCAGCCGACACCAATGCCAATGCTCCGATTTACAATGCCATTGCTATCAAGGATGGGGGCGAGCAGGTAGACGGACTGAGTGCTGCAATGCCTAATACGGAAGTCATAACAAAGTCGGATGCCGTATCGGCCATTCCTGGATATAAGGAAGAGCAGGGATCGTTGCTCATGATGATCGCTTTTCTATATGTCATCTCGGCGTTTGTGCTTGCGGTATTCTTCTATGTCATCACGATTCAGAAAACGAGTCAGTTCGGGATATTAAAAGCCATCGGAACGCGGAATGCTTATCTGGCGGGTAGTGTTTCGTTACAAGTTTTGGTTCTGTCGGTTGGCAGTCTGGTGATTAGCGTACTATTGGTTCGACTGTTCGAGTCCATTCTTCCTGCATCGATGCCGTTTCAATTAGGCTTGTCCACCCTTGCTCTGACCTGTGTGTTATTCATACTCATGTCTGTGGCGGGTTCGTTATTCTCGGTGTGGAAGGTTACCAAAATTGATGCACTTGATGCGATTGGGAGGACAGCAGCATGAGAAACCGATTGGTATTACAGGGAATTACACAGACCTTTGAAGATGGCGGCAGCAAACGCACGATTCTGGACAAGCTGGATCTTGAGGTTGCTGAAGGGGAACTTGTGGCTGTGATGGGGCCTTCCGGCTCGGGCAAAAGTACATTCCTGTCCATTGCTGGAGCACTTCTCGAACCAACGGAAGGACAGGTTCTACTGGATGGAGCTTCTATTATGGGCAAAAGCAAACAAAATATATCCGATGTACGGCTTCAGCAGCTTGGTTTTATATTTCAAAGTGCCAACCTCATTCCGTATCTGAAAGTAGAAGAACAACTGATGGTGGTCGCAAAGCTCGCCGGAACGGATAAAAACAAGGCGGAGAAGCGAGTGGATGAGCTGCTGGATACGGTAGGCTTGACTCATCGACGGAAGGCGTATGCGGAGAAGCTGTCTGGCGGGGAACGCCAGCGGGTCGCCATTGCACGGGCGTTGATGAACGATCCGGCTGTCCTGCTCGCGGATGAACCAACAGCCAGTCTGGATGCGGAACGTGGGCTGGATATTGTCGGCATGATTGCACGGCTCGTGAAAGAGCAGGGCAAGAGTGCAGTGATGGTTACGCATGATGAGCGGATCTTGCCGCTCTGTAGCCGGGTTCTTTTTTTGGAAAATGGGAAACTGGTGCAGCATTAGAAGTAGCATGGTCTGAGAGTCTGGAGAGAATACTGATCCAAGGCTTAAGGGCAGAGAGTGTAAGAAGAGGGTCACATATTCCCGGTGGGAAGGTGGCCTTCTTTCTTCGTTTTCGACTATAATTGGAAGAATAGTGGAATTAGATAGAGAGGATCGGATGCGGATGAGTAGCTTAAGTGCGGAATTATTTCCGGCGCTGAGTACGTCAATTCATTGGGGAATTATTGAGGCGGAGTTCAGATTAAACGATATCGTGGATGAAAATCTGGTGAGCAATATTAGCATCATTCCGTTTGTCGGGGATCAATGTGTTGTCTTCCAACTGGATAATGGAGACTGGGAGCTGCCTGGGGGCACGCTTGAAGCAGGTGAGTATTACATGGATGGACTGAAGCGCGAACTGATGGAGGAGCTTGGGGCAAAAATGCGGTCCTATCAGATCTTTGGTCAATTCTATTGCACATCCAGTGCTTTGGAACCGTATCGTCCGCATATTCCGCATCCCCATTTCGTACGAATCATCGGATATGGAGATGTTGAACTTGTCGGTGATCCGCTGAATCCGGAAGATGACGAGCAGGTGGTTGCAGTTGAAGTGGTAGAGATCGCCGAAGCGATCCGAAGATTTCAGGAACAGAACAGGCAGGACATTGCAGAAATGTACAAACTGGCTTATGTACTGCGAGATGAAGCTAAATAGTATTTTTATAAAATGGAACAAGCATGATTCTGAACAAAAAAGGGTAACAACGAATTAAATAAACTTTGCCTTGGGAGTGATATCAATGCAGGAACTTTTTAAGAAGATCATCAGTACAGAAGTCAAACCCGTATTTGCCAAACACGGCTATTCGAAGAAAAATCTGAATTTCTACAAAGCGGATGGAAATCTCGCATACAAGTTCAACATTCAAAGAGCAAAGTATAACACCAGTCGTCAAGTCCAGTTTTATGTTAATTGTGGTGTTCATTCCACCGAACTTGCGGAGTTGCATTCCGTTGGATTGAATGGAGACATATTGGAGTTCACATCTCATTTTACCTGCCGAATCAGAGAAATAGCCCCTTCCGCTCCGGCCCACTATACCTTAACGCCTGATATCGATCCAGACGCTTTATCGAAAGAACTGGTGTCACATTTGGAAGAGGGTATGTCATTCTTACACTCGCTAACAGGGGCCAAAGATATAGTCCATTATTATATGGACAAGACAGCGCTATATTTAAGCGAAGTAACCTTCCGCTTCCTGCTAAAAGCCGGCAATACGGAAGAAGCCAAGCATTATTTACAGCAACTGCACGCCAAATACGGAGCCGAAAAGCGCTGGACGATATTAGAAAAGAAATATGCAGCCGTTTTTGCCGAGTACGGAATGTAATCTTTGATTCAGACAAATAGCCAAAATGAAAGGGGATAACATATGAACGATACTCAATATAATTTAAATTTTGAGAAACTGTGTAATGAGTTACAGCTTGGTGAATTGATCAGTTCGCCCAAACCGATTTCAGGTGGACTTCTTCATCGAATGTACGCCATTGAAACGACACAAGCTAATTATGCAGTTAAGGCATTGAATCCCCAGATCATGATAAGACCTGCTGCTGTGCAAAATTATATGGATTCAGAAAAAATCGCAAGCGTGGCAGCCGAACATATCCATGCTCAACCTGCAAAAAGGTTAAAGGGTTCTTCTATGCATAACATTGATAATCAATTCTATCTAATATTTGATTGGATTGAGGGTCAACGTTTGGAACAAGATGAAGTTACTATCAATAACAGTTCTCTGATGGGAACGATCCTTGCAGATATCCATAAAACGGATTTTAGACAACTAGAGCTGGATAGTTCACAGGCGACTAATTCTAAAAAAATAGATTGGATGTTTTATCTGAACAAAGGAAGAAATGAGAATTCGGAATGGATTGAGATTTTGGATTCCAATATGGATAAGCTGTATGAGTGGAGCATGAAAGCTAAGAATTCATCTTTAATGTTAGCATCCAATAATGTTATTAGTCACAGAGATCTGGAGCCTAAGAATGTGATGTGGAGACAAGACATACCTATTATTATAGATTGGGAATCGGCAGGTTATATTAATCCGATGCATGATCTGGTAGAAACAGCTGTGTATTGGTCAGTAGATAGCTCTGGAAGTATAAACGAGGAAAAGTTCTTGGCTTTTATAAGTGGATATAAGAAGCGAGTGGGGAGTCTAACAGCCAATTGGGAAGTGGTTCTGGATATTGGTTTTGCTGGAAAGTTGGACTGGCTCGAGTATAGTCTTAAACGGTCACTGTGGATTGAATGTACGGATATAGAGGAACAGTTAGTAGGTACATCACAAGTCATTTGGACTTTAGAGGCTTTAAAACAATATGAAAATATGATTTCAGATATTAAGAACTGGTTGAATACTTAATTCAGGAGAGGATACCCACATGGCAAACGATAAAGGAACACTCAGAACATGCGAACAAGGACATTTGTATTATAAAAAAAGTGATTGCCCAACCTGTCCGACGTGCGAAGCTGAACGTAAACCGACAGAGGGATTTCTAGCCTTGCTGTCTGCTCCCGCCAGACGTGCCTTGGAGAATGAAGGCATCACAACACTACTGCAACTTGCGGAGTACACGGAGAAAGAAATCCTGAAGCTGCACGGAATCGGACCGTCTGCTATGCCCAAACTAAGAAGCGCTTTGGAAGAAGAGGGAATGTCTTTTAAGCAATAACCCTCTTCATGTTGTTCCACTAATCCAAACCAGAAGCTGAAGTAATCTCCTCCATCGTTACCCGATACAACAAGTTACCTTCACTGAGTAGCAGACGATGTTGGCGAAAATCCTGCCGTGCCTGCTTGAAGGGCTGACCATCTACATTTAATAAACCAATCTTCTGCCCCTTGCTCAATCTTCCGGGCTTCTCCATTTTCTTAAGGACAAACGTACCATGTTTACCGTACCCGGCATCGAACAAGAAATGATAACCATCCGTACTGAAGCCAGAGGAACCGGAGATGTTTGGATTCATCAATGTAACGTTGGGTTCACTGGTGCCACCTGAGATACAACCGATTTCAAAATCGGTATAGAAGTAGAACCAGACCTGCTTCTCATTCACCACATTGAGTGCGTAACAATCCGCAATGTCAGCTGCGCTGTTTTCGTACACTTTATTACCGTGCTCATCCCAGGCCAACAGACCGTTTGATCCAATTGGATCGGCCCATCCGTAGTTACCAAATACCCCTTCATCAAAGTAACTGGTCCAGATTGTTCCCTTCTCTGTGACCTGTACACTTTGGATACCGTCTCCCAACAGAAACTCGCGAATTGTATTTCCGTCTAAATCACACACTTTGGCGTTCAAATCAAATTGTTCATTTCCGTAATTCGCACACCGTGCTCCGACGAGCAGCAGATGATCATGTAATGATTGTACGTAATGATAATTGAACGTCTGCCCCCAGATGACTACTTCCTCGATAGTTTGATCTGTAACAATGAGCACTTTGTACGTATAGCTTTGCTTCAATTTACTTTGGACGAACATACCTCGCTCTCTTTCGGGAATCTGATTCATCAGCAGCACATAGACAAGGCCATCACCGCCCCACTGGGTGGAAACGATATCGAAGCCTTCGACATAATTTGAAATATCGGCAAAAGGCAAAAGCTTTACTTTGGGATTGGTCATATCCATATCCTCCTTTGTAATCAAATGCAGAGTCACCATCTGCATCTGTATAAGAGGATTATGACGTACGTGTACTTTACTGAACATGGCGGAAGTATAGCGAAGGTCTTTCTTTGGCTTTTACAGTGGATGAGTATGATGTTTGGTAACCTGTGCCTTGACGCTCGTAGTACAATAAGGAAGTTGTGTAAAATTCTATATAATAGGAGGGCGGAGAGATTGCTATAAGGAGAGTATGAAAATACATACAACGCATGTGAAGTAAGGAGAAAGAATAACCCGTAGATTCAATTTGCAATTACGAGAAAAACTCATCTCAGAAAAACAAAACTAGTTAAGGAAGTGTTACGAAGTGGAACCACATATTCAAGAGCAAAAGACAGACTACCGTCCACTAGGCGTATCGGGCTTAGGTGGTTGGCTGATTCTCGTCCAGATTGGATTATTTCTTACATTGATTTTCCTGGCGCTCCAATTGGTTATGTATTGTTTGCCCATGCTTACAACAGAGACTTGGGAGTTGCTAACTTCGAAGCAATCTGAATATTATCACCCGCTATGGGGACCGGTCGTTATTTTTGAAACGGTATATAACGCACTGTTTTTAGTGTTTAGCATATATACTATCATTACTTTGTATAGTAGAAAATCGATCTTTCCTCGTCTTATGATCATATTTTATAGTGTCAGTCTAGCCGTTAGTATCATTGATTATCTATTGTTGCTTCAGATTCCGATGGCGAGAGAACTTGAGGATGGAAACTCGTTAAGAGATATTGGTAAGTCGGTACTTACTTGTGCCATCTGGATCCCTTATTTTATCAAATCCGAGCGAGTTCATAACACATTTGTAAGATAAGTGGTAAGCAGGAAATGCCCGATCTTGGATAGAAGCTATCTGAGGTCGGGTTTATTTGATAAATACGAAAGTAGTTATAGATGTAAAGTTAACCTGTTCAATGTGAAAAGGAGGAGAGATCTTGAAAATTTATCTGGTAAGGCATGGAATGGACGAGGAAGGGTATCGAGGCGGATGGAGTGAGCGTGGACTTACGGAACAGGGGATCAATCAATCCAAGAGACTGGGAGAGCATCTACATCATCATGCTGAGGAGTACAACATACAGACGATCATTAGCAGTGATCTTCCTCGTGCAGTACAGACATCACGAGAAATTGAGAAGAAACTAAATATGCAGGCTAGCTTAATGAAAGAATGGCGGGAGATGAATAACGGAGATTTAGCAGGCATGCTCCATAAGGATGCTGAAGAACATTACCCAGGAGTTTATTTCAACACCCTTGAAATGGATTCACCTTTTCCGGGAGGAGAAAGTCCAAGGGATTTTTATAACCGGATAAGCATATCTTTCGAGAATCTTCTTAGAGATATAGAGGAACAAACAGTCAAGTCCAATGTTCTGTTAATTACTCACGGCGGAGTGATTAATATTCTGTATTATCTGCTTGAAAATAGGGAGTGGAGCAATAAGTCCAGCTTTTATCCCATGGACAACACCAGTGTACATACCGTTGAAAAGGGAAGTCATGGTTGGAAATTTAGCAGCGCAAATGTGTTAAGTCATCTAGATTAGTTGTTTGATATGTCTAACGAAATGGGTGAACCACGGATGCTCTTGGGTATTTATTTTGAAGAAGACAATGATCTGCTTACATGGGAAGCGGAGAGTAAAGGATAAAAATAAACGGATAGTTAAATAGAAGACGGAGGCGATGACATGAGCGATAAACCAATTGAACTGCTGCAACGTTTAAAATCTTTATCTGGACCATTTCCTACGTGGGATATGGGGCAGTTGCCGGAGCGGCCAGGGAAGCTATTCTTGGATTGGTTGAGAGTGGCGGTTGAGAACGAAGTGAAAGAACCTCATGCCATGACGATCTCGACCGTGGATCACGACGGTCACCCTGATGCACGGGTGTTGATTTTGAAAAACGTAATCGACGAAACGTTTTATTTTGCCTCCAGTTCGGAGAGCCGAAAAGGGCAGCAGTTGAAGGAGAACCCTCATGTGGCTCTCACCTTCTACTGGCCTTCCCTTGGAAGACAGATTCGGATAAGGGGAATTGCCGAAGATTGTGGAGATGAAGCGGGCGCTAATGATTTCCGCAAACGTTCAGCTGGAGCGAGAGCAGTTGCCATGACAGGACATCAGAGTGAGGTTTTGGATAGCGAGGAAGTACTGGATCGTTCCATCGAAGCTCAGAAAGTAAAGATAAGTCGTGATCCCGGTGTCGTTACACCTAATTGGCGTTTATATGCCGTGAATGCACAAGAGGTGGAATTTTGGCAGGGAGATTCGGAGCGCAAGCATGTACGAGTCCGATATTCGATGCAAGATGGGCAGTGGAATACACTCAGGTTGTGGCCTTAATTTTAGAACAGATGAGTCAGGCAATATGAAGCGAGCTACTGTGTGTTTCTTTTTCCTAACAATCTGAGGGAGGATAAATCTATGAAAAGAATTGAAAGTTTCTTCGAACCATTTCCGGTGTTGGAAACCGAACGGACGTTACTCCGACCTCTTACCTCTGATGATCTGGAGGATATGTACAGTTACTGCGTTGTACCTGCTGTATCGGAGTTCACCACCTGGGACGCGCATCAGAGCAAAGAAGACACCAAAGCTTTTTTAGATTTTGTCATGAGTCGGTATGAGACCGATCTAATTGGCCCGTGGGGGATTGAAGATAAACAAACCAAGAGGCTGATTGGTAGTTGTAACTATCTAGGGTGTGATAGCGATAACAGGAGAGTCGAGCTGGGATATGTGTTGTCTGATCAATATTGGAATCGAGGCTACATGACCGAGGTAGTGAAACGAATCATTCAATTTGGTTTTGACGAAGTGGGGCTAGAGCGAATCCAGGCCAGATGTTTGGTGAAAAACACAGGTTCCGCCAAGGTCATGGAGAAGGCAGACATGCAATTCGAAGGTGTGCTGAGGAAGTACATGAGGGTGAAAAATGAGCTTCAGGATCTGAAGATGTATGCTATCGTAAAAGAAGACTTCTATACTCGTATTAAATAAAGAACGTGTTATTGAAAAGTCGTGTGTCATTTATCATGCTGGCGAGCCATGGATTTTCCTATAATCCTGAATTTATCAGTGGTACACAATAAAAGCAGAAGTAAGAAAGAGCTTGAATTGCTGCATCAAAAGGTCAAGGTATCGTATTTTATATTGTCTAATTCAATAATTATATGCCTAGCTTTGGCCCATTCCTGATCGTTGAGGAAATGGGTTTTATTTTTGTTTTCAGCAATCAACGTACATAATGTCATATCGTGAACCTGATGCCTTCCGCTATAATCTTCAAGTTATCCAAATGTGGATTAAATGAAGGAACCAGGAGGTACAACGAATTGATAGCCAAAAACAAATATAAATCACTCGAACTGGAAACCCCCGGCGTATATGAGCTAGAAGGGCTTGAAGTGGGAGTGACATCGAATTGCAATTATAAATGCGACTACTGCTGCGCCTACAATCGGGATGATGGAGCGTGCATCGATAGTCAGGAAGTCATCCGTATTATTAGTGAGCTTCCTCGTCTCAAGCGAGTGAGATTGTCTGGGGGTGAAGTCACTCTGAAATACCAGGATTGCCTGAAGATCGTGAAGTATTGTGCGGCACATGGCATTGATACGCAGTTGAACAGTAATGCCAGTCTGCTGACAGAAGAACGGATTCTCGCATTTCGTGATGCAGGCTTGTCCAACATTCATATCTCGTTCAATTATACGGATGCGGAGGCCTATGCTGCGTACTACCGTGTGCATCCTCGCATGTATGAGAGACTGGAGCAGAATATCCGTTTGTGTACGGAAGCTGGTCTGGAAACGGTATTGGAAACGTTACTGTTTGAAGGTAACCAAGCGAACATGCAGGCCATTAGCGATAAGGTGTATGATCTGGGTGTGCGCATCCATGAGATCCAGAACAGTATTAAAATGCCGCATACCGATTGGAGCCAGATTGTATCCAAAGAGTCCCTTGTTCGATCTGTTACGGAATTAATTAAACATAAAAAGCCAGATACAACGCTCTATTTCACCTGTATGGATCGGTTCGCTGAACAGTTGAATTTGTGCGAACAACCCGGTGTGTATTTTTCTAATTGTGTGGATGGCACGAAACAGCTGCACTTGCACGGTAATGGGGATATCCTCATCTGTGAGTTATGCCATCCTGTTGTGATTGGCAACCTCTATACTGGAACGTCGTTGAAGGATATCTATGCGCAGCAGCCACCGGCGTTAACAGAATTTCTGGAGAAGCGGCCTTGTCCCGCATACGATGCCCTTTTTGCAGACGCATAACAGGAAGACCTGTTGAAGATATGTGATATGAATGTTAAACGAGATATGTACACGATAACAGTGACATTTAGGGTTATATAGACTGAAATCAAGGTGATCTGATTTCCTCAATGGGAAAACGGATCACCTTTTTTTATTGAACTATTCATTTACACAATAACAGCGATTGGAAGGTTGTTCTATCATCGTAGTGTCTGTGTGAATATTCTTTAGTTCAATTGATGTGGTTTCAGATTCATTTAAGCTACCCGGCCTAATATGGCCTTAAGAACTTAGATGAAGAGGTGAGATTCACATGATGAAGATCTATGAGAAACCAACCCGGAAAGACCCACATAAAAGGCCCATCTCTCCAATAAAGCGCAGATGGCTCATCATCACACTTGTCATCGTGCTTGCGGTTGGTGGAATCCTGTACAGTTTGGCTGACCGTTACCTGATCCGGCATGTGCAGGTGGTTGTGGCGGATGAGAACACGGCAACGGCAACAACGAACAACGCGAATGATTCCACCAACACTTCAACCACAGTGACTGAGGTGAATGCAACGTCAGATGATTGGAATTATTCGAGTGATGATATGAAAGTAAATATTGAAAAGGTACAGACGGGTTCTGGCTCGGATCAGATTACGTATTATGTCGCTGATGTTCAGCTAACAGATGCAAGCAGCCTGCGAACCGCGCTGGCGGACAACAGCTTTGGAACGAACATTACCGAAAACACGTCAGAAATTGCCGCAGCCAACAATGCGATTTTTGCCATTAACGGTGATTACTATGGATTCCGTGATGATGGTGTCATTATTCGAAATGGAACACTGTATCGGGACAGCCCTACGCGGGATGCACTTGCCCTGTTCAATGATGGAACGATGAAAACCTACAACGAGAACGAGATTACTTCCTCGGAACTGCTGGCCGAAGGGGCAACCAATACGTTATCCTTTGGACCGATTCTGATTCAAGATGGCGAGATCGTCAGTGATTTTAGCAGTGTGAAAATCGATAACAACTTTGGCAACCGCTCCATCCAGGATGCGAATCCAAGAACTGCGATCGGCATGATTGCTCCGAATCATTATGTCTTCGTGGTGGTGGACGGACGGCAGGACGATAGCCGTGGCATGACCTTGGCAGAACTGGCTGACGTCATGAAAGGCCTCGGAGCAACCGAAGCCTACAATCTGGACGGCGGCGGTTCATCCACGATGTATTTTATGGGCAGAGTCGTAAATAACCCGCTGGGACGCAACCAGGAACGTGGCGTAAGTGACATTTTATATCTGACGGAGGGACAAGGATCATGACGATATTAATTCCATCATATGAACCCGATGTGCGTTTACTAAATCTTGTTCTGCAGTTACAGACATTTAAGCTTGGACCCATTGTGATTGTGGATGATGGCAGCGGCCCTGGTTACCGTGGAATTTTTGAAACGGCAGAAGCCTATGGCTGTACGGTCCTGACACATCCCGTCAATCTGGGTAAGGGCAGGGCGTTGAAGACAGGATTTCAGTATATTAAGGAGTACGGACCTCAGGGCGGTGTGGTATGCGCAGATAGTGACGGACAGCATTTGCCACATGATATTAAGCGTATCTTCGAAGTGCTGCTCGCACAGACGACACCGGGAATTGTACTCGGGAGCCGTCGCTTCAGCGGTAAAATTCCAGCACGCAGCCGTTTTGGCAACACAGTTACACGGGCGGTCTTTTCACTCACGACAGGTACCAAAGTATATGACACGCAGACCGGTCTACGTGGTTTTCCCTACGCCATGCTGGACTGGTTGAACCAGATTCCAGGGGATCGGTTTGAATACGAGATGAACATGCTGTTAACGGCACATAAGGAAGGGTATGAGATTACGGAGGAGTTTATTGATACGGTGTATTTGGATCACAATGAGTCCTCCCATTTCCGCCCGCTGGTTGATTCATTCCGGATCTATATGCCAATCCTGATGTTCAGCACATCTTCAGTGTTGTCTGCTTTAATTGATTTTGGACTATTATTTGTTATTCAGTATTTCACACACAATCTGTTTCTGTCGGTTGTCGCAGCAAGACTATGCAGCTCCATCTTCAACTATACGATTAATCGGAAGTATGTATTTTCCGCTGGACGAACCTCGAAGGTTCGGCAGTCTTTGCCCAAATATTTCTCACTTGTCTTGCTGGTGCTGTTATTAAACTATGGTTTATTGTATTTTTACAATGAAAAACTGATTATCCCACTGCTCGCAGCCAAGCTGTTGACCGAGGTGTCCATCTTTGTATTCAGCTATTGGGCACAGCGCAGATTTGTCTATTAACTCTGAAGATAGAGTAAGCCTATGGCTTGCTCTTTTTTGGTTGAAACGGTTTCATATCTACCCCGATATAGGTTACGATGGAGATCATAACCCGCAAGGATATCATTCGTCCGTGGCTGGACCAATCAAGATTAAAACTGAATGTTAAATTGAAGATAAGTGCGAAGTTCGATTTAAAATATGCTTTAGTTAAACTTATATAAAATAAATGTGGGAGGATGATTATGTATCTTCGAAGTGTGGAACTCATGTCGGCCAAGATTGAGAATCGGGACCAATATCCTTTTGACATCCCCGCGATACGGTCCTTGGAACGTTTGGAGCTCACGAATAACATTACTTTTTTTGTAGGTGAAAATGGTTCAGGGAAATCTACACTGCTGGAAGGCATCGCTCATCAATGTGGATTCAATACCGCAGGGGGCGGCAGGAATAATACCTATGAGACACATGCTTCGGAGTCCTCGCTCGGGAATTATCTCAGGCTGGCATGGTTGCCCAAAATAACGAATGGTTTCTTCATGCGCTCTGAATCGTTCTATCAATTCGCATCACATGTCGATGAGATGCCGGCGTCGCTTCAATACTATGGCGGGCGTTCATTACATGAACAATCACATGGGGAGTCTTTTCTCAGTCTGTTCGTCAATCGCTTCAGTTCCAAAGGCATCTATCTGCTCGATGAGCCCGAAGCCGCTTTATCTCCCGCAAGGCAGCTCTCCTTATTGCGTATCCTTCATGATCTTTCGGGCACTTCACAATTCATTATTGCGACGCACTCACCCATTTTGCTGGGATATCCGGGGGCAGAGATTTTAAGTTTTGACGATAGCCATATTCAAGAGGTAGCCTATGAGGAGACCAATCATTATCAGATTACCCGCAGCTTTCTGGAGAACCGCGACCGGATGCTGAATGAATTATTTAAGGATTAAGTTCTCAGTTTAACAAGGGAAGTTACTCAACCATGGGCGTAAAATTTATTTCTGAGGAGAGATTGGATGAAAGTAGGTTTGCTGATTGTTGATATGCAGGAGAGTATTGTGCGGAAAAAGATGGATCAGACTTCGATAGACCATGCTTGTGAGTATATTAACCATGTGGCTAATGTGCTTCGCTCGAATGATCATACGGTCGTTCACGTGCAGGATGTGGAGGGCATGGAGGAGGCACCACCGGAAGAATATCGTATTATTCCCGAGGTAGATGTGAATGAGAAGGATATCACCGTTACCAAAGAAGCTTCCAATGCTTTCTGGCAGACGAACCTGGAGCAGGTTTTGAAGAGTCATGGAATTGAATTGGTGATTATTTCCGGGTTTGCCGCAGAGGAATGTGTTCTATTCACCTACAACGGAGCGATGGAGCGAGGTTTCCGGCCGGTGATGTTGCAAAATGGAATTCTTAGCACACATCACGAAGCGGTGATTTCAACGTATAGAGATCGCAATGTGATCTCATATCCTGTGGTTGATTATCTGATTCAATAAGTGTTGGCTAAATGCCAGTGGAGGTGATGGTTATGAACGGGCTTAACGTTGCTTTTGTCCTATTGATCTCATTGGCAGGAGTTGTTTTCGGTGTTCAGGGGTTGAAGAAAAAATCTCCAGTCATGATGTATATCAGTGTAATATTTATTTTCGTTCCTATACTTCTTTTCATGGATTGGTTGACGTTCTTACCTTTTATCGCTCCTGCAGCGCTTGCCAGTGGATACTTGGTGAAAAATAAAGATAAGACCAATAATCGGACTCTGTAGAGAGTCTTTTTTTGTACAAATGTTCATGTCCACTGTGAAAGATAAGGTTACTCTATGGTTTAAACCAAACTTTGCCTATATCTGCTCGGGTTGAAACGATATATTGAGAACAGGGCACAGCAAGCTCGCTGTGGAGATCGGTAAAGTCATGTATGGATCACTAACCAACTCATTAACTAAGGGAGATGTGCAATGAAGATGAATGTACAAATTACGAGTATTTTGGCAGAGCAAAAGGAATTGTTTCTCAACCTGTACAACTTGTACTTATATGATCTGTCTGAATTTTCTGGCGAGGATCTACTTGAACAGGGGAAATATGACCCAACGAACACCTATCTATATCTGGAACGTGATGAATTACATCCGTTTTTGATTCAGTATGAAGGGAAGGTTATTGGATTCGTACTGGTGTGCTCACCTCCATATGTGCCGGAAGACGTGGATTATACCGTGCAGGAGCTGTTCCTGGTCAAAAAGTATCGCGGACAGGGACTGGCAGCACAAGCGGTTGACTTGGTTTTTGCTCAATTTGAGGGTACATTCCAAGTGGAACAGCTTGCTAACAATGCAGTGGCAGTTTCGTTCTGGAAAAGATATTATGAGCAACATCAGATTGAATATACCGAGTCTGAGTATAACATTGAGATTGACAACATCGCTGGCAGCCACCGGATTTTGTCCCAGACTTTTGTGCGTGAAAGAGAGAAATAATATTTGAATTAGAAGGTGATTGCTCTGTTCATTATCGTAGCAACCAAGGGGAGTTTGAAGTGGATTTCAGGTGTATTTCAGGCAGAAGATGTAGCTAGACAGTACATGCATCTCATACCTGATGAGCTTAAGGCATACCAGAAATTCATTCAGATAGAAAACCTCACATATCCATTTTATATTATAGAGCGTCAGGATTCTCCATTTAGGTTTCTTGGTAAAGATGAGATGATTTCACTTTTTGATAAAACAGATGTATCAGAGGACGAAGATGCGGTGCACTTCAATATCTACACGGTGGATTCAGATTATAGACCAAAGAAACCTGGAACAGATTATATGGGAATACTGAGGCATGATCATGTGACCAATGAATTTATAGAGATGTATCGTGAAGAAGGAGCAGAGTTTCTGAGTAAACGAAGGATTTTTTGAATGTAAGGAAGATTTTATCACGGTCCTATTTTGCTTCTCCTGATATGGGAGGTAGATAGGACCTTTTTCAATTTCCATTTACCAATACATGGGTTATGATGAATTAAGAGGAGTCTATGGGAGTGACGCGTAAGGGGGGGGGAGTACGTAGGAATGCCAGTGCATCATTTTGTTATCGAAAACAAATCGCAAGTAGACGGAAATATTCATACCTCCTACTCATGGGATTCACAAGGGAGAATACATGGAAGTGGATTAACCACAGAGAATCATGCGACCTTGGAAGACGAATTCATTGCGTACATCTATGATTCCCTTTGTTGGTTGGATACATGGAATCCATCTACCTGCATGAGATGTGGTGGGCTGAACAACTATGGAATAACCGTTATTGAAGAACAGGATGTTTTGTTGAAGTTTCATCAACTCATTCGGGCCTGGATTGATCTGTTTAACCATGCGACTGATCCGATTGTTCTAACAGGGAGTTACTGTGTTGATGGAGAAGAACGGAAGGGCTACTACGAGAAACTCGTGTACAACAAAGTTGAATTAATCAACGAATTAAACAAGCTTGCAAATATGGCAAAGTATGCTGAGGTAAATGGGAAATGTATTGTGCATTTTGGTATATAAATCGATAGAAAAGGTTCCTGATTAAAATCGTAAGCTGTTGAGGAGCAACTCAACAGAGAGGAGCAAGAGTAATGACTAGTCGTATTGTAGTTACGGGTGGAGCTATTATTCGAGATCATATGGGGAGGGTTCTGCTGCAAAAGAGATCAGATTATGGAGATTGGGGGTTACCCGGTGGTGGTATGGAGCCAGGTGAACGAATCGAAGAAACCATGATTAGAGAAGTGAAAGAGGAAACAGGGCTTGAGGTGAGTTCTTATGAATTGGCCTCCATCTACACGGGCGAGAGGATGCACTATACGTATCCGGATGGAAATGAAGTAGTATTTGTAATGTTTTTATTTGACGTTATTGCGGAGTTGGAAGGAAAACTCTGTGATGATCAGGTAACTCTTTTATTTGAAGATGAACAAAAGGAGTCGTTACAGCTTGTTTTTAAAAGTGTGGATGAGATTGATATTTCCACAATTAACAAGGTGCAGAAGTCTATATTTGTAGACTTGAAGCAAGGAGAGTCTAAATTACTACGCAAGTGACAGCGTTAATATAATAGTATTACGTTGAGGACTATGAGAACGGAACATTAGGATTTTATTGTGAGGATATTGAATTGATACATATACAAGAGAGTGAGCACTTAGCTTAGTAGGTCATAGAGCATTAAGTGTAGCATTCTTATAGAAGGGAGTTTTTACATTGCCTTGGCCGATGGTTCATTTTGCAATTGCATCGGAAGTGATATCAGATCCATCCCCTGAATTATTATTGGGAAGCCTTGCTCCAGATTCCATCCATGTTAGAACCAATCTTCGTACCGAAAAGGCAAAAACCCACCTCATGCCAGAGGCAGGAAGATTCGCAACAGACGAAGAGCTTGAAGCCTTTTTTGAGTGCAACAAGAAGTTGGCTTATAGTGATCCCAAATTCATGCAATATCTGTGCGGTTTCATCGCCCACATCTATACAGACCGTGTGTGGACATTCGATATTTATCCTACATATGAAGTTCATCCCAATGGAAGAAGCGTGTATACACAGGATGTCACTAAACTGGAGTTTATGATTCTACGGAATTGGAACGGGGCCCATGAATGGTTAAATGAGCTGAATGTGGGAAGAGCATTTGATTTAGGGGGATTGCTGGAATCTGAGGTGTACCAGTATAGAGGAGAGAAACTTGAGTTTTTAGCTAACCCTGACAACGAACCTTTGGGTGATTTAAATATTTTATCCATGGAAGCTATGGAAGAGTTCATACATAAAACGGCGTTAGCGCTAAAACAATTGTATACAAAATGGAATGTGTATGAAGATTTACGCAGCACTGTGTAAGCAAGGGAGGGATTTACCTGAAGGTATACAGGAAACAAGTACGCAAAATTGTAGTGAATGATACACTTTTCCTTTACGTTGTGGATGAGCAAGCTTACGATATCGTCATTCGGGTTTATTCGAATGCGCTTAAATCTACATTTGTAGAGTTCGATGTTGCTTGGGAAGATACATGGGATATATTTGTCTATGAACCCAAACTGATATCCAACCTTATTCAATATGCTATAAAACAAGGGTGGGACTACCAACAGAAGAATAACAAAATGAAATTTAACAATGCGACCAGCATTGTAAGGATTCTAATGGCAGAGAAACAAACACGATCATAAGGAACTTGAACACAAATTGAAAGCACGTCTACTGCTCCACAACTCACCTAATTTTAAATTAGAAGCTTTATATACTGAAAGACATGATCTCCAGTTAATCTTGCATCATAGAATCACATAGAGGAGGAAGGACATGGACATCGTTATGACGCTTGAACCTCACGGATGGCTGGATATCCTGGTTCAACCTGATCAGGGAGAACAGATTGAGATTCCTGTTTCTTTTTTGTCGGATGCGGTGGATGAGATAGCACGTCAATTCGTTGCATTGCACAAAGGAGCCACGGAGGTAACCATGACTATGCAGACCGAACCTGGAGAATATCGCTTCTGGATCAAGAAACGTTCGCAGGTAATCGTCCAATTCATGGTGTATGAGATGAGTAATAACTTTAGCACGGAAGCCGTTACAGAGGGCCGTTTACTTATGTCCGAGGAGTTAACCTTGGTCAAGTTGACTAAGCTATTTTACAGAGAATTAAGCAAATTGAAGGAAATGGGACTGGAGGAATATCACAAACGGTGGAGTTTTGAGTTTCCCCTGAATGCCTATGAGCAGATAGGAAGGGGCGTCCAGATCCGATGAAATCGATTGTTTTTGACGAGAAGGAGGGGTGACGTGCCGAATATATATAAGGGAAGATACTCAGCTCAGATCGAGGGAGAATTTGTTGTTTTTATTATCGGAATGAGGATCAATCGTTTGTGGGCTATACACAAATGGCTGCCTGTCTTAAAGTCCATGGGCCCGATGATTAAAGAACTGTATATGAATCCGGAGACTGGATTTCTGAGTACAGAGTATTTTATTAGCTGGCGTGGGGTGACGCTACTCCAATACTGGCGCTCTTACGATGAATTGGAGAAATACGCACGGGGCGGACTACACTTGGAAGCTTGGAAAAGATTCAACCGCTCCATCGGTTCAGATGGAACTGTAGGGATCTATCATGAAACATACAAGGCTCAGTCGGGTTCCTTCGAAACCATATACGCCAACATGCCCAAATTTGGATTAGCTAAAGCGTCTGAACATGTGCCTTCGACAGGGAAGATGGAGACATCCAGACGCAGAATGGGCGGAGAGAATGACCCGGCAGTGGAAGCACCAGAGAATCCTTGAAGCGCTGAATAGAGAGGAGAATGTTATGAAGGCTAGAGTGCGAGCAGAAAATGTACATTCAAAGCAGCTTAGCTGGTTGTGTATTAAACCGATGCTTGTTTCTGTACGGGGCAGAGATATGGCGGCCAAAACAGAGATATACCGAAAGTTACATGAAGGGCAACAAGCCTTATTTCTGTTCTATTCCTATCACAATCACACGAAGAGTATGGCAGAATTTTATTGGTTTTCGGCATATAACATCATCGAGATCAAGAGCTGGAATGGAATAAAAAATGGGATGCGTTTTTTTCGTATAGATGAGATGGTGACTGTATTGGATCAGATTGAAAGGCTCATTACGGACAAAAATAAAGTGGGTGAAGATTGGCGTGAGGTGTTGCCAATGGATCTGGAGAAGGACCCGATCTTGTTTCAGAGAACTGAGGCATTATATGCGACCTATCAGACCGTAGCGCAAGCTGCTATTACACATATGAATGAGATGATCCTGCAAAATCAGGAGATGTATCTGGAGGTTGAGTAGGTTAAGGCAGCACTTTGATAAAAAAGAATAGCTCATGCCTTGAATGCTTTGGATGAGTACATAGAAGAACTGCTCCCATGGAGTGGTTCTTTTTAGTATCTATGCAGTACCGATGCAACAAACTTGCAAAATCATGCAACAAAACGCAGTACAGTGGGATTGCCGTAACTATGCTTGTAATATGAGTTGTGAGAGGAGGGGCAAACACATGAAAGTCATTTTTGAAGAGGACACGACAGTTGAAAAAAGGTTAGCCAAGGTCATAACCCATCCTGCGGAGAAGTCGAAGTGGGACCGTATTCAGAAGGCAATCTGTGAATCGGAAACTCAATTAACGGTCATCCATGCCAAGAATAATCGCAATATACAGATCCAGTTGAGCTCGGTGGTTGCCTTTGAATCAGAGGATCGGATGTGCTGTGTCCGGGTGATCTCAGGCGAGAGGTATTTGCTTCATAAACGTCTGAAATTTGTAGAAGAGGATCTGGATGACCTTCATTTTGTAAAAATCAATAATCAAACGATCATCAATACGCGGTACATCACCGCATTCTCTGCAACAGACCAAGCTCGAATTAAGGTAGACCTGAGCGATAGCTCCAGTTACTTCGTCAGCCGATTTTATATTAAAAACTTTAGGGGGAAATTATCATGATTACTCAACTTAGAAATTCTTTTTTTCAAGTATTCACTATAATGACGCTATGGATCACGCTCTTGGCTACAATATTCTTTGGTGATCTGCCCATTCAGATGTCCTATTTATGGAACATAGCGGGTATTGCTTTTATTGCAGCTTTGTTGTTTGGAATGATGTATAACATACTGTGGAACTATTTTACGTTAAAACCGATATGGAATATCGTCATTTCTTCCACATTCAATATTGCAGGAGGTATGGCGATGGTATGGTTATTCTCGGTAGACATGTTCCAATTCATCGCTCCCTGGTTCCCCGGCATGTGGTTATTATCTATCGTGCTGCACGTCATCGCTTTTTATTTTTATGCTAGAATAGATAGCAGGAAAAAAGCGGAAGAGTTAAATAACATTCTCAAGTAGGTAGGGAGTACACGTATGAACGAGGAAAAACTGTTGCAGTTGTACAAATTGGAACCTGATGAGGTACACCGGGAGGCCATCCGACAGCTGCTTCAGCAAGAGATTGAGAACCGGAAGTCAGAGGATAACGAGGTTCTGAGACTGTTGTGCATCATGTTATTCTGTATTGGAAATGTGGAGGACACCACGCTGATCTGGCAAGCCAAACGAAAGAATCAGGATACGGGCAGTTATATTGATGTGCAGTTATTATGTGGTGCAGGGTATGAGGAAACCTTGTTTTACCTGGAAAATATGGACGGGGAACAGGCGCAAAAGGAGTTGCTTTACCTTAAACAGTGCGAGCCGTATGACTTAGTTGATTTTTCCAAAATGGAATGGGTCTCAGACTATAAACAATATTATGGTGTTTAATATATGAACATACGGGATGAGGTAATTCATAGGCATGGAATAAACGAGCTAACAGACATACTGGAAGGCGGGGGACTATGCCAAGTTTGCATGACAACATCATATTAAGCTACGAAGTCGATTTAGAGAACGAAAGGATAAGGATGTGTACTCGTTCGAGTCATGATGTGCCGAAAAATATGGATGTTTTATTCTCTGGTGTAATGGCCCATACGTTTGATACACCGCTGCATGGCAGTATTATTTTGGATCTCGATGATTGGGACATAGAGCATTTTGTCCCTCATAATCGAGAGTTGTTAGAGTCGGGAAAGGGCTACGGTTGGCCTGTCAGTTATGATTCCTATGACGAATTGCAAATCCGGCTGATTGAGGAGAAATACAAGTACATGGTGATCTCATCCTCGTATGGATTGAGTGGTTGGGTTTTGGCAAAGAACGTAGAGATTTCTGTTCAAGAAACGGGGTGAACGGGATGGAGCGTGAGAACACGCAGCATGTTAGCAAGAGGGGCGCGGGACTAAGAGCGGGAATTGTTGTGCTTGTTGTTCTGTTCGTTATTTTAATAATGACCAATCCAAACGAAGAAGATTTTGTCGCATGGCTCGCAAGTGAACATAACATCCATTCTTCGTATAATGTGATTGAAGGCAGGATGTTTGTGCAGAGAATCGATGGTGAGGGAAGGAATCTTCATGTTAAAGGTGGACATATACGGCATATGGGAATCTTTTCAACATATAGTTACCTTTTCTCGGATCATGAAGAAAAAGAGATCCAGATTGAAGCGGTTGGCATGATGAATATGCTATTTAATAGATAGCTAGATTGATTGTGGACAGTTACAAAAGTTGAGTGAAAGTTCTACTGATAACCACGCGCTTTGCATGATGTAACTCGTGCAGAGAAGTGTGGTTTTTTGCGTGAAATACGATAGAAACAGAGATGGTTAACTTCGTTTATTCGCAAATTCCACATTATGGGTTATGATGTACCTTGAGATAAAATTTTACATACATAGGAAGTCTCTATTTTAAATTATAGGCATTTAAGGTCTTTACCAGGGGAGTATTATCCATGATTGAATGGAGGGCTGACTATGAAAAAGTTAACCGTAGTTTCATTATTATTTCTACTTCTAGCGGCCTGTCAGAACAAGGGAAACACTGAAGATGCACAGCGATCAATAGATTCCTCGGTTCAAAGTGTCACAGCAAAAGTGACACAACAGGATGAAGAAATATCGACATCCCAAGAGAATGAAGACATCCCACCAGAGTATCTCGATGAAACAAACTATACAGGGGACAAATTGGAAATCGTCAAACTTATGAATGCACGTATGCGTTATTTATACGAAGAGGATGAAAAGCGATATATGAATCTTTTTGATCCAAAATCTCCTATATCAGGTATGGGAAGATACAAAGTTCTCAAGGTTACTCCCATGAGCGACATAACTATACAGGAGCAAAGGAAGCTCTTTCAGGCAGTGGTGACGGTTAATGAGTTAAAAAAGAACAACGAAGAGTATAACAATACGATGGTGTTTTGGAAAAAGAAAGAAGATGGCGATAACGCGCAATGGGTTATTGCAGATATTGATTAATAACATAGTGTCTGACACATGGAAGATCCATATCTTCACACAAAATAAAGGGTGATGTAATGATGGCAAGGCGATTAATACTGATTGAAGGTTTACCGGGTTCAGGCAAGTCAACGGTTGCCGAGATGGTTTCCGAAATTTTAAAGGGACAAGGCAAGGAGGTACAACTATTTCAAGAAGGAAACCTGGATCACCCTGCTGATTACGAGGGCGTATCTTTTTATTATGCTGGAGACTTCGAGGTTTTATTGAAAACACATGAAGAATACAGAGAGATTCTGAAAAGCAATGCGACGGTCCATGATCAAGGTTTCCTGATTCCATACCGTAAGATGAAAGAGCAATGGGGAATAGATATTCCCGACCATGTCTTACAGGATATATTCAGCCGAGATATTTACGAAATTCCTTTTGAGCAAAATGTTAAGCTGATCACCGAGAAGTGGCAAGATTTCGCCCAAAACGTGTTAAGCACAAATGATGACTGCATCACGATATTTGAGTGTTGTTTTATCCAGAATCCACTAACCATGGGTCTTGTAAAATGCAATCAATCCAAAGAGCAGAACGTGCAGTATGTATTGGAACTGGGGCGTATCATTCATGCTTTGAATCCACTTCTCATCTATATCGACCAGAAAGATATATCCTATACCTTTGATAAGGCAGTTAGTGAAAGACCAAAAGAATGGTCAGAGGGATTCATAAATTATTATACGAACCAGGGTTTGGGGCAGGCACAGGGTTATCAGGGTGTTAAGGGTACGGTACAGGTTTTGCAGGAAAGAAAGAAGCTAGAGTCCGAAATCTATGGGTTACTTCAAATGGATAAGGTATGGCTGGATAATTCGGATTATGACCGCGAGGCTTGTAGGCACAAGCTAGAAAAGATTCTGTAGTAACCTTAATGAAATACGAATACATACCGGAGGTCAGTTTTATGACATTTTATGGAGTAACCTTAATTGCAACAACCGCAATCTTAATTATTATAGGTGTTCGAAGCAAACGGAAAGTAATTCTTAGATGGGGCATAGCCAGTTTAATTTTATTGCTCGTACTCATCATTCCCTCATTCATCATGGGATTCATGGACGGATTTGCTGATGGATGGTCAGCGAGATGACCACTGCAGATAACAATAATATATCGTATGAACAAAATAACAACAAATTCAACTTCCGTGTGGCAGGTATTGTGATGGATGCGGGAAGAGTTCTTTTACATACGACTGAACAGGATGATTTCTGGAATCTGCCCGGAGGTCGGGTGAAATTAAACGAGACAACAGAAGCGGCTATTGTGCGAGAGATGATGGAGGAACTGGGTGTTCATGTAGAAGCGCAAAGGCTCGCATATGTTAGTGAAGATTTCTTTGAATATGATGGCCTGAAGTATCATGAAGTTGGTTTTTATTATGTCATCACATTGCCGGAAGCCCATAAGCTTTATAGTGAAATAGAATTCAAAGGTCTAGAGGATAACGGTAAGTTAATCTTCCGATGGTTTTCCTTGGACGAACTGGAGCGAATGGAAGTCTATCCTGTGTTTTTGAGAAAGGAACTGACTACTCTCCTTGATGCAAAAAGCATCAAACACTTCATTCAGAAATAGAGGAATAGAGGTCTTATGGACATTACATTTATTCGTCATGGTCATGGCGAACATTTGATGGATTACCCAAACCAATTAAATTGCCTGCATCCTGGTCTCACTGAATTGGGAAAAAGTCAGGTCATAGCGTTGCGAAAACAAATGGTTTTTGCACCTGAAGACGTCATTTTGGTCAGTCCAACAAAACGTACTATTGAAACAGCACAACTTCTGATCCCTAACAAAAATCTTGTGTTCTTAAGCCCGCTGGTTGGCCCAAGAATGTTTCCTCAGAATCCAGAGTTTGTACCTTTCGTCTGCGATCAGACCTACTCCAAGGAAGAACTCAGCCATCAGTATACTGACTTAAAAATGGTTGAGTTAGGATTGGATTGTTGGGAAGAGAGTATTAATCAGATGGATGCACGTCGATTCAAGATATTAGCTGAGCAGCTTCTTGAATGGTGCAGGCAACAGAGCGGCAATACGTTTATCATTTCCCATGATGGTACGATATCGAACTACAGGATGGTACTCGGAGAAGAAGGGTTAACCAAAAGTGATTTTCTTGGTGAAGCAGGGCAGTACACGATCAAGAACTTTTAAAGGAGATCCCGACAATCTCTTTTACTACACATTAGACAAGGATCTGCTTTATAAGCGACTATAACTGCACTTAGGGGGATTTTCAATGAAGTTATCGGATTATGAGTATCTAACTTTGGCTCTGGAAGAAGCAGAACAATCATTTACTGAAGGAACGTATCCGATTGGTGCGATAATCGTGGATGTGGATGGGATTGTCGTGAGTAAAGGCCGGAACCGAGTCTTCTCGGATTGCGACCCGACCGCACATGCTGAGGTGGATGCCATTCGTCGGGCAGGAAAACATTTGCTGGATGTAGAGAAGAAGAAATTCTCGAAGAAGAAAGACTTGACGCTTTATACTACCTGTGAGCCTTGTCCCATGTGTTCATGCACCATATTAATGTCGGGGATTAAAAAGATTGTATGGGCAGCAGATGATGAAGAATATGGCGGGCTTCGACGTTTCAAGGAAGGGCCTCATTTTATCCATATGTTCGACACGCTATCCTGTGTTGCAGCACCCTACCTTGATCTGGAAAACAGACAGAGAGCTTTGCTCGCCAAATGGAATATTGGTAGAGGTTTGCTTAATACAGAATGGGAGATTCCGAAGCAATGATCTTTTTATAAAGGGGATGTTGGCATGTCTCAAAAAAAATATGCTCAAGCCAGTATTAATGCAGTCCATTACGTAGAGACCAAGAAATTTGTTGATCCAGTTGAGGCATGGAATTTTGCGACTGGAGAGTTGTTCGGTGAGGGGAGTTGGGGACAACAGAAAGGCTGTCCAAGAACTGCTTTTTTGGGTCTATGTGAGGATGGTTATGTCAGAGGTATCCCCCAAGGAAGATATAATCATAAAGAGAACTCGTTAAATAAAAGATATGCCATTAACACGGTTAAGTTATTTTATAAGGACTCTAGTATGGTTCATGAAGATAGTAAGAGGTTGTGGTCAGCGGTCACTGAGGGGAAAGTGATTAAGTCAAACTATCAGGTTGATATTGTTAAAGGGCTATGGGGAAAAGGAATGATCCTAATCAAAAGGAGATGAATCCACATGGAATTTGTGGGAGAGAAGGTCAAAATAACAACAGTCACAGAGCAGGACCTCGACTTCATATGTCAACTTGAATGTGACACAAACATATGGAGCTTTGAGGAAACTGTTGAAACGGATGAGGAAAAGGTCCGTGAGAAATATCGCAGCCATTTTGCTGTCGCAGATGAGAAACCGTATGCCTATGATTTTGTTATACGCCGCTTGAATGATCCGGAAGATACACCAATTGGGATTGTTCAAATGTGGAGTTATGTGGATTACCGAAAAAGCTGGGAACTTGGGTACGGTGTGCTTTCAGAATACGCAGGCAACGGATATGGGAGCGAGGCTACACGTCTTTTGTTACAATTTGCGTTTCAAGAGTTACAAGCTCATAAGGTCATCGGCAGGTGTAATTCACAAAACGTTCGCTCAGTCGCACTGATGCAGCATGTAGGAATGACACGGGAGGCCATCTTCCAGGAAGAACTATGGTGGAACAATCAGTGGACAGACCAGTATTTTTTCTCGATTTTAGATAGAGAGTTTAAGCTAGTCTAATAGGTACGGGAGGAAATAATATGACTACGTTGGTTCTGTTAAGTGATTTAATTTTCGAATCAAACGATAAATTGGATCAGAGAATACGAAGCTTATTCAACAGTGAACAGCCTTCCATCGGATATATCCCTTCGTGCTCCGACCCGGAGCGGAAGTATTTTGAACACACTAGACGTTACTATAATCAAATAGGAATAGATAACATTCAATATTTCGATCTTGATCTGGAGTATGAGGAGAGAACATTTGGCTCTATTTTTGAATGTGATGCGATTCATCTATCCGGAGGGAATACGTTTTATTTTCTAAGTTTATTACAGAAGAGAAATATGGTTGGTTTGCTGCGTTCCTATGTGAAGAGTGGCGGCATTCTGATTGGGGTCAGTGCAGGCAGTATTCTGACTACACCTACGATAGAGATAGCAGGGTATGGGGAAGATGCTGATGAAAACAATATAGATCTCAAAGATATGAAAGCACTGGGTCTCGTTAATTTAGAATTTGCACCGCATTGGGACGGTTCGGAAGACACTCTGAATTCATTAAGAGAGTATACACGTGTTAATCGTTCGGCGGTTTATGCGTGCCAAGATGGTGGCGGGGTTGTAGTTGATGGTGATAGCGTAGAGTTATATGGAAATGTGAGTTTCGTAGATTTCAGAGAGAGTGGGTCTGCTGATGAGTAATATTACGGCCTATCATTATGATGCTTTCTCTACAGTTCCCGGTCAAGGTAACCCGGCAGGAGTGGTTTTTGATGCGGATCATTTTAGTGAGACGGAGATGCAGCAGATCGCTTACAAGGTTGGTTTTAATGAGACGGTATTTGTGTTGAATTCTGAAGTAGCTGACGTCAGATTACGTTATTTTACACCGGGCCATGAGATTAATCTGTGTGGTCATGCCACAATGGCATCATTGTATGGTTTGAAGACGCGCGGTATGTTGGGTGACAAAGAGTTAATCACGATTGAAACCAATGTAGGTATATTACCCATACGATTTGAGCGCAATACCGACACCATTTACATGGAAATGAAACAGGATCAGCCGCAGTTTATACCATTCCAGGGGGATATCGAGAAGCTGGTAAACGCCATAAACCTAACTCTGGATGATGTCGACCTTTCTACGCCAATCGTTTATGGGAGTACGGGAACTTGGACGTTATTAATCCCGATTCGTGAATTGAACTCTTTTATGAAAATGAAACCGGATTCTTCCCTGTTCCCAGGAATTTTAATTGAGAATCCCAAAGCTTCCCTGCATCCCTTTTGTTTCGAAACCCGTGATTCCGATGCGATGATGCATGCGAGACATTTCTCTTCACCGTTCTCAGGTACGACGGAAGATCCAGTGACTGGAACAGCCTCCGGGGTAATGGGTGCTTATTATTTAACCTATGTGAAACCGGAGATTGATGAGGTACAGTTTGTGATAGAGCAAGGGCATGAGATTGGTAGAGATGGAAAGGTTCAAGTGAGTGTATTTCGGGATGGTGAGGAAATGGATGTCAGAATGAAGGGGACAGCTGTTTTTGTGCGTGAACTGAATATTGAATTGGACACCTGATCATATACGAAAGCAAAAAGCGTGAAGGGAGATTAACATGTTGCAAATTTTTGATATTCGGCAGAAGCCGGACGCGCTGCAAGAGGCGGTACAGTATTTCTGGAAACAATGGGGCTCGGAATCAAGCCTCCATTTCTATCGAGATTGTATAGAGCGTTCTGTGGATACAGAGAGTGATGTACCAAGATTTTATGTGATGTTGGATGGAGACCGAATTATCGGTGGTTACGCATTATTACGAAGCGATCTGAATAGCAGACAGGATCTCTTTCCCTGGTTTGCATGTCTTCATGTTGATCCAGAATATCGGGGCCGAAACCTAGGTGGACAACTTCAGACCCATGCATTAAATGAGGTGAAAGCAAAAGGGTATGCCAAGCTATATTTGTGTACTGATCTGACCGATTATTATGAGAAAAATAACTGGGCCTATATTGGTAAAGGATATCTGCTTGATGATGAAGAGACGAGAATCTATGAATATAAGATTTAATAGAGGTTACACACGTTTTAGGGCTTTGTTTTGAATTCAGGAGGAATGAACCTATGATTACCGAGATTAATAAACATGAATTCCACAAAGTAAAACATCTCACGGACTCGTGTCAGAATATTGAAGTCAAGGCGGTGGCGTCTGGCTTGAATCCGGGACGGATCTATGTCGATGATGAAGAGAATATCACTGCAGCACTAATTTGGATACATGGACAATCTGGTTTTCAGTTGATTGGCAACTCTCGAAGTGAGCCCTTTCTGAATGAATTGAAAGAGTACATGCGGGAACGTATTGAACCTGAGTTATTGAACTTACATATGCATGCTGTTGAAATTGGTGTGGTGGACGAGTCCTGGGAAGATATTCTTCAGCACATCTCCGGGAAAAGAGAGATCTCCAGTGACATTCAGCATGTATTCAAATTGAATCTAGATCCGATAGGTCAGCAAGTACCTCTCGACATATGTGCTTCTCAGGACGAGGAAGTCAGAATTCTCAGGATAGATGAAGTACTATTAGGAGAGAAAAGATATAACAATTCTCCATTCCTGAAAGATAAAATCTCTCACTTTTGGACGACAATAGATGATTTTTTACAACATGGCTTTGGCTATATTGCACTACATAACGATGATATCGCTAGTGTTTGCCTGTCGGCATTTATTGCAGATCAGACACATGCGGTTGATATTGAAACGGTTGAAGTCTACAGAAGAAGAAATTATGGTGCGATGGTGGCAAAAGCTTTTGTAGAGGAATGCGGTCGTGTAGGTATACATCCGTATTGGGATTGTTCACCGGACAATGCGGGCTCAATTCGTTTGGCACAGGGTGTTGTCATGTCACTGGATTTTAACTATAGAGTTTACTGGTATGATCTATTCACGTAGATAGGTATGGGATCTGAAGGAGGATGTGCTGTGAGCGAATCATTACAGGATCAGATTCAATTTCTCATTGAGATTGATAAACTCAAAACGATTGAACGAAAGACGAGAATTATGCATGGTGAGAGACTTGAAAATGATGCGGAGCATTCTTGGCATCTGGCGATGATGGCCTTGGTTTTGCAGAGTCATGCCAACAAGGATGTGGATATCCTCAAAGTCATTAAGATGCTTCTCGTTCATGATCTGGTCGAGATTGATGCCGGAGATACATTCGCTTATGATACGGTGGGACACACGGATAAATATGATCGTGAACTCCAAGCGGCTCATCGGCTGTTTGGTATGTTGCCTAAGGAACAGGCTGAAGAACTACTCCAGTTATGGTTAGAGTTTGAAGCAAAACAGACGCCTGAAGCACAATTTGCCTCATCTCTCGATCGGCTGCAGCCTCTTATCCACAATCATCAGAATGAGGGAGATACGTGGCAGAAATATAACATTACAAGTGAACAGGTGTTAAACAGAAACCGTGAGATTGCAAACGGTTCCGAAACATTGTGGGAGTATGCGCAGCAGCTTATTCAGAAATCCGTGGATCAGGGAATCTTGACCAAATCATAAGGGTACGTTTCACGTATGCACTTTGAAGATGGGGGAGAGGCATGGATGGGATATATCATGGAGCTAAGAAAACTGGTGGGCCCGCGTCCTCTAATTATGGCGGGCTCATGTGTACTCGTTTTCAACGAGGAAGGTCACCTGTTGCTACAAAAACGTACAGATAGCTTGGATTGGGGGACACTTGGGGGATCCATGGAACCCGGGGAGTCTTTGGAGGAAACAGCTGCGCGGGAATTGTATGAAGAGGCCGGACTGAGAGCGGAATCGTTCAAACTCATTAGCATTTTTTCAGGTGAGGACATGTACTATCAGTATCCACATGGTGATGAAGTTTACAACGTCATGGCTGTTTATGAAGCTTCAGGTATCAAGGGCAGCCCAACCATTATGGATGATGAAGGGCTGGAACTCCGATATTTTGATCTGAATCAGCCGATCCCTGAGATCAATCCGTTTACGGAATATGTGTTGAAGAAGGCAGGATATATTAGAACTCACTAGCTGTATACCTGATTATAAATCTTGCACCTTTCACAAATGGGTGTGGAAGATTTTTTTATTTTCAACTTATAAGCACCTAAATGCCCCTTACATCTACCCAAAAAATTAACTAAGGAAAAATATGCTAGAATAGGGAGTGAATATTTAAAAGGGTCTATTAGGAGGAATAATAATTATGATTACGATATTTCTAATGTTGATTAATGTACTGTTATACGGACTGGGCGTGTATGCACTGATCCTGTTTATTAAGCTTGCCCGGCGTGGGATTCAGGCACTGGACATCTACCTGTATGAGAAACGCGGAGAGCGGTTCTAACGTTCACCAGATCACATTCGAACAGAATTATCATTTTTCTCTCAGTGTTTTATCTTTCCTAATCTAGTATGATTAACGCATCAATCCAGTAAAGAGAGGGTTAATGACATGGATGCTTTTTTAGAACAAATTAACAAGTTAAACGAGCTTCAGAAGGACTTGGTTAGCATACATCCTTTATTTGCAGAACATTATCCAGTGGTTGTAGCCTATGAAGCTTTATTGTATATCTATGATTATTCGTCCAAGACGCAACAATACGAGTGGGTGAAGACGGTACCGGACGATTTATATATTCCTGATGAGTGCCTTGCAGCCATGCCAGTGCCTCATATGGACGAACGAATGTGTGCGATCGTAACGGATGCAGCGTTCAAAGATCTGGAGCAGAAAGTCTATCTGTTCCACGAATATGTTCATTGTTATGTATATGAGAAATATGATGAGCGGATCGTGAACCGTCTTCAGATTAAACATAAAATGACGCAATTGAAGCGTGTGACATGGGAACTGGATTATGAATTTCCGTATGAAGATGAAATCGTTGTGGAGCGGATTAACTCATTGTTGTCTGCTTTGAAGAGTAAAGACCTGACACTAGTACAAACAGCTAGAAAGGCGTTGTTCACTTCATTAAATGAAGAGCAAGCCGAGTACTGGAGCTGGTTGGAGTGGAACGAGGGTTACGCGCGTTATATTGAGAATCTGATTCGGGCAAAATTTGGGCAGGAAAGCAATCATTTTGGAGATACTGCTCCGTTTAATCGTCTGGTATTCTATGAATGTGGATCGGAATACATTAGTCTGCTTGTGAAGGAGCACCCGGAGTACCATACGGATCTGGAGCAGCTGTTTGACCGCATGCAAGTGGAGAGAATACAGGGTTAGTCACGCATCTACGGTGAAAAAAGGTGGAACCTAGCGAAGTCTCACTATTCGCGAGATCTGTACGTTGCACCAGTAAGTTATATCGTTTCTTTTTCTAAGTATAGTAGAATACTTCCCGATAAAAGGAGATTAACTCTATGCCGTTACCTATGGTTCATCTCAATATCGCTAATCGAATTGCAGACTCGCTGCAAATGCAGGCTGATCGAGGTTCATTCTATCTGGGGAATATCGCCCCGGATTCCATACATATGCGCGAAGGTACAACCAGAGATGATAAGGAATACACCCATTTTAACCCGAAAGATGATGGAGATTACGTTGGTGAACTGAAGGATCTATACTCATTCTATATGCACCAACTTACCGATGAAGGATGGAAGTGGTTTGTGCGAGGATACTTTATGCATGTGCTGACAGACTATTACTGGTTCCGGAGTGTACATCCTGAATTCGTGGAACGGGTCAACAAGGTAGATCAACATACAGGAAGTAGCAGATCGAAGGATGAACTAGCGCGTTTATATTACCAGGAGACGGACCAGATCGATTTCAATCTCTATCAAGGTTCAAGTTGGAGCGAAGAGGTATGGCAGGTGCTCAACAGTTCACCGGGTTATGACATGACGGATCGTTTAACTGCTGATGAGATTGTACGCTGGCGGGACCACACGTTTTCTTTTCTGAATGGGGAAGAACCGGGAATTACTCCTGAGTTCATTACGGGTGAGAGAGTTCAGGTATTTGTGGAAGAGAACGTAGAGCGACTGATCTCTCTGTTGTCTTCATGGGGCCCGGAGTTACGTAACTTGATATGAATATAGATAGTTAGTGCAGTTGAGTCATTATATACTATATTTATTACTTCTCTACTCATTACTAGTTTATTAATACTAAGTCAGGGAGGCACGCAGTATGGTGAAATATGTAGGAGTGTTGCTCGTATTTGTCATTGCCACGTTCATTGCAGGTTGCAGTAAACCGAATGAATCGAACGCGGAAGAAGGGCTTCCTGTACTGATCACTTTAACGTGTAATCCCAACCTTGCCTCGGAACCATGCCAAGATGTTGAGTTTGATCGACCTGACGAGATTCGAATCATGATGGAGGCCATACATAAGGCAGAGCGTATGCCGGGTATTATTGATTATGGTACGCAGTACAAGATGAGTATTAATAATGCAGATGGTTCGGTTACACGGTATGATTTTTCATTGGGAATGGATCCCAAGATGCAAGGCTTGTTAGTAAACGAGGAAGACACGCATACTGGATATAGCATTCCTCTTGAAGATGCGAATCAACTAAGAAGACTGATTCAGAGACGTACAGATTAAGAAGGTATATGGAACGGAGAAGAACCTGTGGATGACAAAATTACCATTGAACCTATGACACGATCGGATGCAGAGGGAGCGTATCGGGTATTCGAGACAACGATCCCGGCAGCATTCGAACAGGAGGGAATAGGCTCGCTACTGGTTGATATTCAGGATGAAATAGCCCATAAAAAAGCGATGATTCACATGGCATTGCAAGCAAAGGACAACATAGAATCAAGTGTATTTTTCCTTGTCGCCAAAATGGGGGATGTTATTGTAGGCACAATCTCATATGGACCGTGTGGTAAGGAGATTCGAGAATGTACAGAGGGCCGGCTGAACAGTATCGGAGAACTGGGTAGCCTGTATGTGTTGCCCGAGGTACAAAGACAGGGGGTTGGTTCGGCGCTCATTCTCGCACTGGTTACTGAACTGCAACGGCTGGGGATTCAGCAATTCTGCCTGGATAGCGGTTACCAGATCGCACAGAAGAAGTGGCAACGTAAATTCGGTGAACCCTATGTCGTGGCGAAGAACTACTGGGGCGAAGGAACAGATCATATGGTTTGGCTGTGTGAAGTACAGGATTTTATAGAGGTTGTTCAAAGAGCCCGCTTTTGATTACGAAGGATGCCTAATGGCATCATCAGCATCGAATATGGAATTCAGCCGAAATGTCCGTTGCTCACGTAGTTTTCCCTACGCTCCGCTACTCCATTTCTAGCTTCATCCCATCTTCTCGGTACTGAAAACCAGTCTTTTTGAACATGCACTAAAGTAAAATGAATGAACAAAAGAGATGACGACCTGTATTGTATAGGGGTCATCTCTTTATCTTTTTGCATCGATCGTGAACGATTGTTCGTACAGTGTATCATGTGTGTTTTTATGTACCCGAGGACAAAAGGAGTGAACATATGTCAATCCAGTGGAATACACCCGAGCAACGGCTGTCCCCTCAAGCGGTAAACCTGTGGAGAATTAGCGCCATCCTATGGAATGTGATAGGCTTTCTAATTCTTGCCGTACTCCTAATACTCGACTCCATCTATGGATGGAAGACGTGGATTGGGTGGTTGTTGTGGGGCGTTACGGCTATATCGGTGCTCTATGCAGTGTGGGATATTTTCATCCAGCCTGCATGGTTATACAAGCATTGGTACTATGATGTGAATGAGGAGTTCCTGCAACTGAAGCGTGGGGCGCTAACCAAGGTACATCAGATCATCCCCATGGCGAAAGTGCAATCGGTTACAACAAATCAGGGACCTTTGATGCGAAAATATGGACTCTATTCCGTATCGGTTGGCACGATGGGTTCATCGCATGAAATCCCGGCATTACCAGAGGAAGTCGCGCTTGCACTCCGTCATCAGATTGCGTCCTATGCACGTATTAATGAGGTGGATGAATGATCGATATGAAGCGACATCATCCATTAACCATACTGTGGAGCCTGTGGAAACTGGTGAAGAATTCGTTCGCGATCATCCTGTTTTTGTTTGTTTTCCGTCAGGGCTCAGAGTCCCAATGGCTCTTCTATGGAAGGATCGCCTTTTATGTAGGGATTTTCATCGGCATCGTGTCGATCATCTGGAAGTGGTTCACTTCTCGTTATACAGCAGACGATAAGGCCTTTCACATCTATAGTGGTGTGTTCAACCGTACTCGAAGAACGATACCGTATACCAAAGTCCAGAACGTGAATCGACACACGACGTTGTTTCATCGGTTGTTCAGCGTGACATCGATCCGATTCGAGACCGGGATTAAGGGAGAAGACGCTACCTTTCAGTTACACGTTGTTTCACTTTCCGAAGCGGAGCAGTTGGAGAAGATTGTAGCGGGTTATCTGGCAGAAGATGCAGAAACAGTAGGAGCAACAGAGGAACGTGATACGTTGGATGCGGTTCAGGCTATGGAAGAGAGAGAGGCGCAATCCGAACCTTTTATAACGGATGAAGCCATGTCTCTGCCTGCAAAAGAGAAACAGGAACGGGTTGTTCATTATCATTCCACCCGCAAGGACATATTCAAAGCATCCTTTACCTCGCTTAGTTTTCTCGTATTGATTCCGGTCCTGGCTACGCTCTATTCCTGGGTGAAGGACTTCTTCCCTGATGAAGAAGTAACGGAAAGTTTGTTGTTAACCTGGCTCGATTCTTGGTGGATTGCCGGGTTGATGATTTTGATTTTATTGATCATATCTATTGCTCTGGGCATAGTTAGAACCTTCGTAAAGTATGGCAATTTCCAGATCACCTCGGATGCCAAGCGGATCTATATCTCGAAGGGCATGATGGAGCAAACGTCATTTTCTATCCTGAAAGAACGCGTTCAGGCCGTGAAAATCACACAGTCACCGATGAAAAGGCTGCTTGGATTAGCGGAAGTAGAACTGACCACTGCTGGTAGTCTGGGGGAATCCGAGCAGGAGGTGAACTCGCTCTATCCTTTCTTGCCTGTGAAGCAAGCCTATACCCTAATTGAGGAGATCCTGCCATCCTATCGGGTTACGCAGGAGATGGAAAAACTTCCACGAATATCACTATGGCTGCGCCTGCTCAAACCAAGCTGGGGGTGGATCATAATTACGGGTTTATTGTGGTATTTCAAACCATTGGTGTTTGGGCAGAAACATGCCTGGTGGATGATTTCCGCGATTCTGCTCGTGTGGATTGCAACATGCAGAGTGATGGACTTTTTCCATACCCGATACATTCTGCATCAGAATTTCATTCAACTTCGAACCGGTGCGCTCACGTCAACCCTCTTCATCTCCAAACGTGAGAAAGTCATCGAAGTGCAGATCACCCGTAATGTGTTACAGCGTTGGTTCGGTGTGGCTTCCATTCATACGGTAAACCGTGCCAAACCAGTACTGCATCATCGGGCACATGACATTTCCCTGGATACGGCGAAATCATTTCAATCATGGTACATGGGACGTACCCAAGATGTTCAGACCCGTTAATTGCAAGAGCAAGTGCAGGAAGACCACATCAGGTTATTCTGTACTTGCTCTTTTTACTTGAAGACTTTTTATTACTAAGGAGGGGCAACGTGAGTAAAAGGAAAAAAAACATATCTCTGACGATCTTGATCATTCTAGCGATCTTAGTTGTTACGCCCTTTGTATATGTAAAAGTGAATAAGATGATCTACGCTCATCGAGTGACCGAATATTTAATTGAGAAGAAGTATTCTCCCGAGGAAATTGAATCTGTAGAAGGCGTATGGTCAATCAAGCTGCCGCCATTCCTTGCCATAGTCAAATTCAAAGATGAGCCTGATGTAGAATACATCTATTTTGCTCATAATGATGTCATCCAATTTAGTCACCGCATTTCGGAAGAAGCTCAGAAGAAAGGCAAGACGAAGTCAGATCTGAAGCATTTTGTACCCATGAGTGACCAAGATTAGAGGAGGAAGAACTATTTGATGAAAGCTGTGTTTTTTGATGTGGACGGTACATTGCTGAGCGAAGTAGATCGGAGTTTATCACCGAGTACAGCTGAGTCGATCCGGGAATTGATTCGTAAAGGCGTTCAAGTCGTACTCGTCACAGGCAGGCCTTATAATTTATGCGAAGAATTCAGAAATCTCGGAATCGATACGATCATTTCGGCTAATGGGGCATTGATCAAAGCAGGTGATGAAGTGATACATAAGTCTGTACTTTCAGCACAGATGGTTAGAGCATTTAGTGAGTTTGCCGAGTTGCACGGGCACAGTATTTCATATTTTACAGAGTCATTTGAGACAAACGGGTTGTGTACTGGAGATGGTCGTGTTACTGACGCCTTAAGAGATACGCTTGGACTCATGGATTCGCCGCAGAAAATCAGTACGTTGGAACAGGACGTATATTGCATTTGTTTATATGCGGATGAAGCGGAGATGGAGAAATTCCAAGTCAGATTTCCTTCTTTACGATTCGTGAGATTCCATCCGTATGTAGTAAATGTGCTGGAAGCAAGCGAAGTCAGCAAATCCATAGCCGCACAGAAAGTTCTCGACTACCTGAAGATATCTAGAGAGGATACAATGGCCTTTGGCGATGGGGAGAATGATGTGGATCTGCTAGATTATGCGGGAATCGGAATTGCGATGGGAAATGGCGGAGAACGAATTAAACAAAGCGCCGATTATGTCACCCTGCGGGCAAGTGAAGATGGAGTCACCCATGCATTGAAGCAGTTTAAGATTTTATGAGAATGGATTGGATAAAAAGATGAAGGATATCCAAATTGTGGATTTTAATGTAGAATGAGATAGCACGTATTAAGCCCTAAAGTATAGGGTGCTGATCGAAGGGTGACTTATGAAAAAGGTTGTTATCGTAATCCTGTCTCTTGTCGTACTTGTTGGCGTATCCTCTTCCGCTTATGCTCATCCAGGCAGACTGGATAAGAACGGTGGACATAACTGTTCAGCCAAATCCAAACAAAAGGGTCTGTGCACGGGTTATCACTATCACAAAAAGAAAAAATGAGAATGAGCTTTACAAGATAAACCCGGCCATCATTCAATGTATGGTTGGGTTTGCATGTGTACCATTGATTTAAAATGATGGAGGCGGTTACACCATGCAGATACAGGAGATATCGGTATGGAATCATGACGATTTAATGGCGATGTTGGCCGAGAGCTCCAGTGAGGGGTTCAGACATATCGAGCGATTAATCCATGAATATGAGACAGGAATAAATACATTCGAGCAAGAAGATGAAGCGCTTTTTGAATGCAGAATGCACGATAAGGTGGTTGGGATCTGCGGTCTTAACAGAGATCCTTATTCTGAAATGACGGATACCGGAAGAATTCGCAGGCTTTATGTGATGAGAGAATTTCGAAGACATGGGGTTGGGCGCAGGCTGATGGATGCGGTTATTCAAAAAGCGGAAAATCATTACGCTCGACTGGTTCTGTACACGGATCAACCGGTTGCTGGATCTTTTTATCGCGACTTGGGATTTAGAGAAGTGACGAGTATGGAGAAGATAACGCATGTACTGGAATTGGGGGAGAAGGAAGATGGATCATATTAAAGCGGTTATTTTTGATTTGGATAATACAATTCTGAACAGAACGATGACCTTTGACGGCTTCGCTCGGAGTTTGATTAAAACCTATTTTGCCCATCTTGAGTCCACGGAGGATATTCTCAAAAGAATCATTGAGCTCGATGAAGATGGTTATAAGGACAAACCCTTTCTGTTCAACGAGTTGTTGCATGAACTGCCTTGGGCAGAACATCCACCACATGCAGAACTGATGGAGTTCTATGGCAGAGAGTATGTGCGAAGTTCAGTTCTGATGGAACAGGCGCGAGAAGTGGTTCAGCATCTCCGGGGGAAATATCAAACCGGGTTAATCACCAATGGGCAGACCGATATTCAGTATGGAAAAATCGATCAACTCGGTATCCGGGAGGATTACGACCATATTATTGTTTCAGAAGAGGCAGGAGTCAAAAAGCCCGATCCACGTATATTTCAGCTTGCGCTTGATCATTTCGGCCTAAGCTCAGAGCAATGCATTTACATTGGCGATCATCCCGTAAACGATATTGAAGGAGCGGCAAGCGTAGGCATGAGCACCATCTGGATGAAGGTCAACCAGCCGTGGCAGGATCGCATTACGTCGGGTCCTTTACATACGATTAAACATCTAAGTGAGCTAAAGGAATTGCTGTAGAAGGCAGTTATATAGACAAGTAGATTACTATAATCACAGTCTGGAAAGCGAGGAACATACATATGGAGATTAGACAGATGGCTACAGCGTTTTTGAGCAATGGCTCAGACATGCTGATGATGAAGAAGGCGGGCAGCAGACTATTTGATTTTGAATTCTGGGGTGGCATTGGCGGACATCTGGAACAAGGGGAACTGAACGTACCCATGAGCGCCAGCTATCGGGAGATTGAAGAAGAGACCGGGTTCAAGCAAGAGGATGTCGAACACTTTCGGCTTCGATATATTCTGTTGGAAGTTAACGGTGGTGAGATTTGGCAGCAGTTTGTATATTTCGGAGAGACCAAGCATCGACATTTTGTGCCCTCGGATGAAGGCGAGTTATTCTGGATACCACTGGATGAGATGTTGGACTTACATTCGTCTATTCTGATCAAAGCAACGCTCAGGCACTATTTACAACATCCGGGAGCAGAGGACATCTGGATTGGAAACGTTCAGAGCGGAACAGACCTAAAGGGCACTCCACAGGTAATATGGAACAGAATGCAGGAAACGAAATCATTTGAGCCAAAGGGGGTTATCGATAATGTTGAAATATAGAACTGAAAGAAAAAAATGGAGATGGATAAATTACCTGTTGATCACTGTACTGATTGCTATAATTCTTCCGAGTAGTCATGTAGAGGCAGGCAGCAAGATTACAGTGAAAACGAAGGTCCAATATTACAAAGGACAGCCATACATACATCTAACAGGTGGAAATAAATCTGTGACGGATAAGCTGAACAAGACATTTAAACTCCACGCAGTGAAAGCAGCTCGCCTGGACAAAGAAGAAAAGAAATCAAACAAAAATTATTTCTACATTACCATGGCCAGTGTAAAATACAATGCCAAAGAAAAGTTATCTGTGGTATATGAAGATCATGTGTACACTGGCGGAGCACATGGAATGGATGCGACAAAATCATATAACTATGATTTAAGAACGGGGAAAGAACTGAAGCTAAGCGAGTATGTTAAAGACGATACTCAGATGGAGAAGGTAGAGAAATCAATCTCCAACAGTCTATTAGCCATGTATAATGCAGGAGTCTCTATTTTTGAAGAAAATATTTATGATTTTCAGCTTGATCAGACATCTCAATTCTTTTTATATGACAAAGGGATCGTCATCCGATTCCATCCGTATGAGGTTGCACCCTACGCTAAAGGGTTTGTAGATATCAAAGTCCCGTACAGTAAATTCAATCAATAGATTGTTTGCAATAAAAGGCATGATCCAGTTCAATGAGATCGTGTCTTTATCTATATATACAATCATTCAAAATACTCTAAATAATTTCAATAACTTCGGCTTCTATGTTTCTACATACCGTGTAAATAGCTTAACCCATTCCAAGAAGGAGGTTTTGTTATGAAACGTATGGAAACATGTTTCAGGCTGACCCTAGCAACGTGCACCTGCTATGGCAGCCTGAACGAGCGAGCCGGTTTAACTCTGCATAGGGCATAGGCGGTAGTTATGGGTTGTTGAAAGAAGATGATTTCATCAGACTACGCTGTAATAATTCGATCTTTCGTTTGTCTGTTCCGATGTTCTATCGCTTCCTCATAATCCCCGATCAGTGTATCAAAAATATGCTCCCACGACCGCTGCTCAGCCAGCTTTCTGCCTTCCAATCCCATCATTCGCAATTGGTTCACGTGATTTCCCCAGAGACATATCTCCCGAATTAGTGCATCAGCCTGGCCTGGCTCGAACAATACACCATTACGGTGGTGGGACACCAGATCCTTTACACCTCCGGCATTGGCCGCCACCACAGGAAGCCCTGAAGCCATCGCTTCCAGCACCACATTGCCAAATGTCTCCGTAGAGGAAGGAAACACAAACAGGTCCGCCGAAGCATACATAACAGCAAGTTCTTCTCCATGCATATAGCCTGTAAAGGTGACATTTGGTGGGGAGTGCAGACGCATTTTGGGAAGAGATGGGCCGTCACCAACGATAACCCAGTGTACACGGGACTGCATTTCCTGGGGCAACTGTTGCATCGTAGTCGTGAGCGTAGAGATATCTTTTTCCGGGGCAATGCGTCCAACGTAGAGTAGAATAAGGGGAGCGGTGATGTGGTATCGTTCACGGATATCCGGGCTGCGTTTATCAGGGGAGTACAGGTTGCAATCAATCCCGCGAGACCATAGCTTCAGACGCTGAATGCCTTGGACTTGAAGGGTGTTTAACGTTTCCTGTGATGGAGTTAGGGTTGCATCAGAGGCACGGTGGAACCACTGGATATACTTCCAATAGAGAGGAATCATACTTTTCAACCGGTAATATTCGAGATAACGATCGAAGTGGGTATGGTAGGAGACAACATGCGGAAGATGATGTTTGAGCGCATACCTCAGACCAAGCAGCCCCATATTAAAAGGCGTGGCGATATGCAGCAGATCGGGTTGAAAGGTCTGTAGCTGCTTGTGCGTGTCTGCTCTGTTGGGTAGAGCAATGCGGCATTCGGGATACAGAAAAAAAGGGATGTTGGCAACCGATCGGACTTGAGTCTCATGGCTTCCTTCAATGACGGAGTTCGGAGTAAACAGCAGATGTTCAATTCTTCTGCGGTTCAGATGGTTACTCAAGCGGTGGAGCGTGCCAGCAACACCATTGGTTTCCGGAAGATAGGTGTCTGTGAACAAGGCTAGGCGCATCATTACCCCTCCCAAGACTCGTGATGCCAAGATCATAACAGCGGAACATTTTCCAGAGGTCAAGTGCACGTTAACTTGACGATATTCCCTGTAAATTTGTTAAAAGGATAAACTATACAAACTTCCATAAGTTCAACTTGTATAGCGTATTCTGCTATGATGTAATAACGTGTCGGCGTATATATAGCCAGAGAGATACAGGAGGCAGAGAAAGATGAACAAGTTACAAGAAGAATTGCAGGAGTTGTTACCACTTGATCAGCTTGAAGAGATGTCAGGTGAAGAAGTGGTGGGGAGTATTGCCATGGACCTTTATCGGGCTGAATTTGCGACGATTCGAGAGAGTGGGTCGGAACTTCCGCAAGTATTGCGAGATATCATTCTAATCATTGATCTGGATACCGAGCTGTCCATGAACGGGATGACCGGTTTCCTTGAGAATGCCAGCGGACAGTATCTGGGTGAGACAATAGCAGCGATGGCGAGGACTGGCAATGACGCAGATGTCGTGATCCTGAAGAAAATAGAGCAGATGTTGTCCGAAAGCGGCGTAACGCACGGGCAATTACGAGATAATGTGAATGGACTGTCCGAAGATGACATCACGACAAGCCTGCAAACACACGGGGAACAGATTCATGAGGTATTACAGCAGATTGAACTGGAAGCCGCGAATTTGAGCATGCAATCGGATAACGAAGAAAGCTTTGACCTGCTGTATCAATATGTGGACGAAAATAAAGAACGTTTAAAACAGGAGATGCAGCACATCTTGTCTAATTGAATGGGAAGAGATCTTGTATAAAGAAATCCTTCACAACATTATTTGAGGAGGCAAAATGACAAGCATGAACAAACGATTAGCGACGGAATCCGTTCTGGTTACCCTGTTATTCATCATCGGTTTTGCAGTTTGGAATGTCGTTCAAGGCATGATTATGACTATGAATTACGTACCTGATCTGATGAACACCGCTTCTTCTGGTACCCCATTGCAATCCAAGGTTGCTTTTGGAACTATGGTTCGGTGGGATATAACATCCATGATCATGGCTGTTGCCGGATTCGTTTTGCTCGCCGCAGCATATTACGGGCTTCGATCAGGAATGCAGCGCTGGACACAGCGTTCCTGATGTTTTATCCGCTTAGAGTCCAGGTTCTGTACTTACTTAAGCTGCCTTTGCAGCGCACCATTGAAACTCATTTACAACTGCCCTGAGTCTATTAGACTCAGGGTTTTTACTATGGCTAATGTTTTTCCGCTTCGAAGGGGAAATTTTCTAGATCCAAGGTCCAGGCAGAATCCGTTACAATGATCTTGTAAGCGCTTATCGTTTTGGATAGAGAGAGGAGGAGAGACAGAGATCATGATTACAACCAATCAGATTTATCTCGATCAGACATTGCATAGCAAAGAGGACGTATTTGATTTTATATCTGCGGAGGCAGAGCGTTACAGCATCACTACAAACCGTGCACAACTTGCGGCTGATCTGTGGGAACGCGAACATGTCTACTCCACCGGACTTCAGGATCACTTTGCGATTCCCCATACCCAGAGTGAAGTTGTAACACGTCCGGCAGTGATGGTCATTCGATTACGGGAGCCCATAGATTGGGAATCTCATGACGGCAAGCCGGTAAAATATATTTTTGCCATCCTTGTGCCTAAAGGTCATGTAGATGTATCCCATCTGCAAATCATCTCTTCACTTGCCACCTTATTGCTGGAAGATTCATTCAAAGAGGCCATCGCAGAAGCGGTGCAGCCGGAAGATGTATATACGTTGCTTCATCAATATACGGAAGGACTGGTGTCATAATGAAAATCGTAGGTGTAACGTCATGTATTGCAGGTCTCGCTCATACTCCGATGGCGGCCAAAGCATTGGAGAAAGCAGCTCAGCAACTGGGATATGAGATCAAAGTGGAACAGCAGGGAGCCATGGGGCAAGTCAATAAGCTGACGGAAGAAGATATTGCTGCAGCGAATTTTGTCCTGATTGCAGCGGATCAAACGGTGAAGGACATGGATCGGTTTGGCGATAAAAAAGTCGTACGTGTCAAAATCGGTCATGCCGTAAGTCAGGCAGAAGCGGTATTAACCAAAGCCGTCGAGGCTGTGAACGCACAAGCTTAACCCCACCTTCCACATGAGGAGAGAGTACGATGAGAAAATGGTTTGGTGAAGCAAAAACACATCTAATGACAGGTATCTCCTATCTGCTGCCGGTCATTATCGCGGGTTCCCTGGTCGTTGCCATCTGTAAAATTATCGCACTATCAATGGGCATTACTGATCTTGATCCGTACAAAGATGGAAGCGGATTCTTGCATATTTTATACCTCGTACAAAATGTAGGATGGAGCGGCATCGGACTATTGACGATTGTCCTGTCCGGTTACATCGCGTACTCCATTGCCGACAAACCTGCGCTGGCCGCAGGTCTGATCGGCGGAGTGCTGGCACAGCAGACCAACGCCGGTTTCCTCGGCGCATTGATCTCAGGCTTCTTTGCCGGATATATCACCTTGTGGGTTAAAAACAAAGTCAAGATTACAGGTCCGGCCGCTGGCTCGGTACCGTTAATCATTTTACCGCTGATTACCGTCGGTTTAACCGGATTTCTAATGGCGGTCATTCTGGGTGGCCCGCTGGGCGCACTGAATGAGTATCTCATTGCCTGGGTTCAAAACATGAGCCAGAGCGGAACCAATACCGTTGTGCTTGCCATTATTCTGGGTGCGATGATTGGATTCGATCTCGGCGGACCCGTCAACAAAGCGGCATGGATGGCAGGTAACGCCCTGTTCCTGTCCGGTGTCTATCTGCCGAATATTTTTATCAATATTGCCATCTGCATTCCGCCGCTTGGTTATGGATTGGCGACATTGCTGATGAAGAAACGTTTTTCCAAAACCTATCAGGAAGCGGGAAAAGGTGCAGTGATTATGGGCGTGATCGGCATCACGGAAGGTGCTATCCCGTTCACACTGCGTAACCCTGCCAAGATGATTCTGGTCAACATGTTTGCCTGTGCAACGGGCGCTGCTCTGACCGCATTGCTGGGAGCACATATCATCATGCCACCGATCGGTGGGTTATATGGAGCTGTATCGGTAGGTACCCCAATCGCGTACCTTGCCGGAGGCATCGTCGGCGCACTGATTGTTGCGGGAGGCACCATGCTGGTGAACTTCCGTGATGAAGAAGAGAAACAGCCTGCCAAGACTCAGGAAGCTTCAGTGAAGAAAAACGGGGAAGAAATCGAACTCGTTTTTGACTAAAAGTACATGTTCAAAAAGATCGTTTTTCAGTATCGAGAAGATGGGATGAAGGTAGAAATGGAGTAGCGGAGCGTAGGGGAAGCTACGTGAGCAACTACAATGTTTCCGAAGGAAACATACTTCGTAAGCATCCACTTATTTCGGCTGAATTCCATATTCGATGCTGATGATGCCAACAGGCATCCCTCGTAATCAAAAGCGGACTTTTTTGAACAACCTTTAAAAAAGCATCTGGAGGGATAGAGAGATATGAGTGAGAGCAATCGTACCAAAGTACATGTAATTCCACATACGCATTGGGACCGGGAATGGTATTTTACGACCTCCCGTTCCAAAGTGTATCTTGCCAAACACGTCAAGGAAGTATTGAACGCACTGGAGAATATCGAAGGATTTCATTATTACCTGCTGGATGCACAGGGCTCGCTGCTGGATGATTACATCCGCTGGTGTCCAGAAGATGAGGAACGTATCCGCCAACTGGTTACAGCCAAACGACTGATGACTGGACCTTGGTATACACAGACGGATCAATTGGTGATTTCCAGTGAATCCATGGTCCGAAACCTGTATTATGGTATGAAAACGGCACAAAAGTACGGACATGCGATGAAGGTTGGTTATGTCCCGGATGCGTTTGGACAATCGGCACAGATGCCGCAGATCTATCGGGAGTTCGGCATCGAACGTTTCCTGTTCTGGAGAGGCGTATCAGATAATACGAATCCACATACCGAGTTTACGTGGGAAGGATCGGACGGTAGTCGTGTATTTGCTGTGCAGATGCCGTTCGGGTATTACTACGGCGGTAACATTCCGGAAAATGAAGAAGACCTGATCCCTTATCTGGAGAAACAGATTGGTGCGCTTGAACGGAAAGCCTCGACCAAGCATATCTATTTCCCCAATGGGTTTGATCAGGCACCTGTCCGGTTGAACCTGCCGGAGTTGATTAAACGTTTTAATGCGCTGGATACAAAACGCGAATATGTGATGAATGAACCGGAACGTTTTCTGGCGGAGATCGAAGCGGATAGTCAGGATCTGCCTGTACTTCGGGGTGAATTAATGGAAGCCAAGCACATGCGCATTCACAAATCCATTTTTTCCACCCGTGCGGATCTCAAGCAACAGAATAACCAGATTGAGAATCTGATTGCCAATACGCTCGAACCTGTGCTTGCCATTAGCCATTCTCTCGGGCATGATTACCCGCATCGCATTGTTGAGGACATCTGGAAGCTGTTGTTTGAGAATGCGGCACATGACAGCATCGGTGGCTGTAACAGCGATACAACGAATCAGGACGTTGCGTTCCGTTACAAACAGGCCTATGATATCGCACTGAATCTGCTTGACCTGCATATGCGGATGATTGCTTCAACGATACAGCAGGAGGAGACATTTGCGTTCACCCTGTTCAACACGCTACCGTATGTGCGAGGCGGGGTTACCGAGATCGAAGCTTATATTCCGGAAGAATCCTTTGTGATTCGGGATACGAAGGGACGCGAGCTAGCCTATACCATTTTGGAAAAAGTAGACCAGACCGATTATGTGCTTGGACAGCACATCGATCTCAATCCAAGTCGCAAAGTGCATCTGCCGGAACGGGTATATCGCGCGAAATTGCTGGTGGAACTGCAAGAGGTTCCGGCGATGGGCTACACCCAGATTATCTTTGATTTCAGTCAGGGTGCTGCACCCGTCATGGAGCGGCGTAACGGGGACACGATTGAAAATGAACATTTCACCATTGCGCTGCAAGCGAACGGCACCTTGCAAATTACAGACAAGCGATCAGGCCGAGTGTATGCGGATCAGATGGTCTTCGAAGATAATGGGGATGACGGAGATTCCTACAACTATTCTCCACCCGAGCGGGATCTAATTGTTTCTTCGGCAGGCAGCCAGATGAGTGCGACTACTACCCAAACGTCAGTATCCCAGACACTGTCCCTGCGTTTCACGCTGGATGTTCCCTACGATCTGGAAGAGCGGGCCGCAGGCATCACATCGGGTGCACTGCCAATGCAGGTGGAGATATCCCTTCGCAAAGGAGAGGAGCTGATCCGCTTCCACGTTCAGGTGCAGAATGAGGTGTTCAGCCACCGTCTACGTGTCCTATTTGATACAGGAATTGCTTCCGCCCTATCCATTGCAGATCAGCCTTTCGGTATCATAGCTCGTCCAACTTCATTGCCAGAAGTGGACGTATGGGAGCGCGAACAATGGCAGGAGAAACCGATCACCATTGAAGCGATGCAGAGTTATGCCGGGTTGAACAACGGTTCGCATGGTATGGCTGTGATGACGGAAGGTGTACGTGAGTATGAGATTATTGGCGAGCAAATGGATACCATTGCCCTGACCTTGTTCCGCACATTCGGTTTCATGGGTAAGGAAAACCTGTTGTATCGTCCTGGCCGGGCCTCCGGTGAGAAAATTGTAGCAACACCTGACGCGCAATTGCTCGGCGAGCACTCCGTTACCTTTGGCCTGCATATCCAGGCTTCCGGATTCGACGAAGCGAATGTAGCCCATGCTGCGCGTGAATATTTGACACCAATCAGCAGTTATCAGCTATGCGACTTTTTGAACGGTCGACTGATCTTTGCTTTCCGCGATGAGGAACGTGTTCTTGATACAGACTACAGCCTGATGTCGTTCAGCGACGATTCCAACGTGGTGTTAAGCAGCTTCAAGAAAGCAGAACAGAGTGAGGGTTACATTGTACGTGTCTTCAATCCGTATTTGTCACAGTCTGCTAACGTGAACATACACTTTAATCAGCCTGTACATGCAGAGCGTGTATCTCTTGGTGAACAACCACTAGAGCCTCAGCAGAAGTTAACCGATGGAGAAGAGGTCGTGCGTTTGCCAGAACTTGCTCATTGTAAATTGATGACTGTACTTGTATCGATATAAAGTGAGCTTTAGTTATACACAATCCTGATCAGAAGGGAGGTCGGATATCGGTATGATTTTTCCAACTAAACGGTTGAAAAAGCTGTTCCACCTCATTCATGCTGAAGGACAGGAACAGGCTTGGACGAGCCAAGCACTTGCAGACAAGCTGGAAGTTACGGTGCGTACCATTCGGGATGATCTGAAAAAGTTGGATCATATCCTTGCGGGGCATGGCGGGAGCCTGGAATCCAAGCGTGGGCGGGGTTATTCCATTCGTGTGCATGATGCGAAGCGGTATAATGAGCTGTTGGAGGAACGGAAGGATGATGGGCAAAAAGGTGCGCCAGTACCTGGATCGCCTGATGAGCGTATCCGTTATGAATTGTTCAAGCTGCTTGGTGAACCGGGTCATATCAAGATGGAAGACCTCGCTGATCAGCTGTTTATAAGCCGTGCAACAATGAACAATGATCTGAAAATCATTCGTCAGATTCTGGAGAACTACCAGCTTCGGCTTCAGATCAAGCCAGGACATGGTGTGAAGGTCGTCGGAGACGAGCAAAGGTTCCGTTATTGTCTTGCCGAGTACGCCGATGCGCGAGATGAAGAATTGGGACCGGAGGGAATGACTGCTGCACAGGAACGTTTGCTGTATCCAATCGAACCTGCGCACATCCGAGAGATCGTTATTCACCATGTAGGCCAACAGGATGTTCGTATTGCAGATGTGGCACTGAAAGATTTGATTACGCATCTGGCTGTTATGGTACTACGTATTAAGCAGGGATATGAACTGAAGCAATTCGAGAAAGTGGAGGCCAATGTTCAGGATCAGCAACTTGCACAGCAGATTATTCAGGACTTGGAGTCGTTATATTCCATTCATTGTCCAGTCGGAGAGCGAGATTATCTGCTGCTGCACATTGTTAGCAAAAAAATGACCGCTACCGATTGGAATGGACTTCGAAGTGACCCGTTATATCTTGCTGTACAGCAGATGCTGGGACATATCTATGATCGGTACACCTATGATCTGCGGGATGATGAACGGTTGCCGAATGATCTCTATGCCCATCTGAAGCCCATGATTACTAGATTGGAACATGGCATGAATATGCGGAATCCACTGCTGGGACATATACGTAAATATTATCCACTCGCCTATGAGATTACGATAAGTGCAGTGAAACAGCTACAGACATACGTACCTCATGAAATCAATGACAGTGAGATTGGTTACCTTGCTCTTCATATTGGTGCAGCATTGGAACGTAAATACCAGATTCCTCATCGCAAACGGAAATCCGTATTACTCGTCTGTGGGTCAGGATACGGCACAGCTCGTATTCTTGAATCCAGATTACGCTCTTTATTTGCCGAGCTGGAGGTATCTCGTGTAGTTTCGCTAAGAGAGTACGAGGAGATGGGGAGTGTGCCTGAAGATTTGGTCATTTCCACGATCCGTTTACGGGAGTCCAAAGGCAAACCGTCGGCTGTCATTGCTGCGATTCCATCGGAACGCGACATGGCAACGATCACTCATCTGGTGCGAACCAGTGATGAGCAGGAGGAAATGACGCTGCTGCGTTACTTTGATCCAGCGTTGTTCATGTTTCGGTCGGATCAGCCTGACAAAATGACACTTATGGCTGAAATGAGTGGAGCACTGTTGGAGAAGGGAATCGTGACGGAGCAGTTCTGGCCCGCTGTGCAGGAGCGGGAAAAGATGGCTTCAACGGCGCTTGGAAGAGGTATGGCGATTCCGCACCCCATGGAGCTGAGTTCAACCCGTACAACCGTATCGGTATGTCTGCTCGAGAAGCCGATACCGTGGGATGAAGAGAATGAAGTACATGCTGTATTTATGTTATCTATCTGCAAAGAGGATTACGAACAGGCAATGGGGATCTATGATCTGTTTGTAGAATTGATCCGGCAGGAGGAGCAGTTGGAAAGCCTGCGATCCTGTGACAGCTTCGATGCCTTTGCCCAACTTGTATGTGAAACGTTGAGTCTGAAAAGTACCGAAGTGTATTAATATATAGTTTACTAATTGATAATTACACGGACACTTCGAGTACAGAACAACCTTCCAATCGCTGTTATCCCCCAATTTTTTTGATTCCCTTATTAAAAAAAGGAAAAACCGTCCTTTATCAGATTTGTCTGATAGAGGACGGTTTTATTTTTTCACAGACTATAGATTAGATATGTTTGGATATGATCTCTTCCAGTCCTTGAGCGACAGAATGCGCCCCTCGCGCCAGATGTCTTTCATACAAATGCAGGCGGACAAAGCTCTCATCCGTACCCATGGCTTCGGAGAATATTCCACTGAGTCCACGAGCGCGGCGGTCGATCTGTAATAACAGCTCCAGCGAATCGCCCATGGGATAGAACAGCACTTCCAACTCATCCAGATGCCCACGGAACTTGTTTGTTGGTACAAATTCAAATTCCTGTACAAATGGCAGATTGCCACCCAGCTTTGGTGCGTAGTCATTGGTTACTTCACGCAGCTTGAAGCCAAGGATATCAATTGCATCGAGCACGATATTCATGTCTTTGCTAGGAACAACATGTAGTCTGTCCCGATCTGAGGGGTCCACGGCGCTTGAGATATCGAGGCCTGTCTCTACCCATACCTCTGCACGATGCAGTGTAATTGGCAGGTTTTCTGGGAGGTCAAATGAAAAGTCTTTCTCCAATTTGGCTCCAGGCTGTAATGTAAAACCTTCGGTGAGCAGATATTTGGCTATAACGGCTGTTTCTTTTACTTTACGATCATCGTGCTCCCGTATGTAATGGGTTTTGATTGAAAGATAGATTCGATCTACGTTCTGTTCCACATCTCCACCTTCAATGTACACAACCCCCGAGATGATTCCTCCAGGCGTGACCTCTGGTGTATGCAATTCCGTATTTACTTTGGCTGCTCCAACACCTACACTGGCTAACATTTTCTTAAAAAATGACATGCGCTCAACCTCCAGATTAGATGGTTTATTATATGGGATACATACGGCTTCGACCTTAATACGGAAGCTGGGAGAGAAGCGTTTCATATTTTAGTAAAGATATATCGCATATCCAAACAGGAGAATCGAAGTACCTATGTCGAATGTTTAAATAAAGGGAATTTTTGTCAGGAGGTGTAGTCGATTGAACACAGAATTTTCAGAACAGAAATATGGTGAAACGGGTGTCAAAACCAGCTTCGAGCAGATGGCGAACGGGGAACAGAAATATAAAATGATATCAGAAGATGGCAGTTATTATTGCAGAACCGTTGCTTCATCCCAGGGAGCTTGGCAAAACAGTCATGTACATGTCAATATAACAGAGTTTTATGTGGTGCAAACCGGATGGATTGCTTATGCCAGTTATGGAGATAATCATATGCTTTCCATCCGAGTGATGCGTGAAGGAGAGCACATCGTTTTCCAGCCGGGAGTCCACCATAATATATACATGTCTGCACATAGCGCGATACATACCATCAAGCATGGATTGAATACATCCAGTGATTGGACGGCATCACCTGAGTTGGATAGGTTAACTCAATCCTTAACAGAGAAGGAGCTGCTTCAGAAGTATGACTAACCAGACGGGAGGATCAGACAGATGCGTAAAAGTACAATATTTTGGATTACGGGAATAACGATAATCCTCTTGGTGACTCTGCTCATATACAGCTATGTTATTCCAAGTGTGAGTGCCCAGGATGTTGTGATGGCAGGCACAATCAGGCAGATTGATACGGATGTAGTTGAGGTAGAGTTAGAGATAACGCGAAAAAGAGAAGACAAGGATCAACATATGGTGTATCCCGTTGTCCCTGGATGGGAAGGGGTGACATTCGCTGAAGAACAAGATGATGCGTGGTACATGCCTTCGTCTGTTGGCAGCTCCTATCTTGATCAAGTCATTCTGGAAAAGTATCTGAAGGCGCAGGGGAAAACCATGAAATCAGCTGATAACCTGATAGGATTTGCGATACCTGATGAGATAGGAAGCTACAAGTTGCGGTTAACGCTCAGATCTATGGATGGAACGACTCAGCCGCTTGAAAATCCCATGGTGTATTATGTTCACAACGAGCATTTGTTAGGGAAGGATCTGAGTTGGGTTACGGGTGAGAATCTGGAGATCAATAAGGAGTAATCAGAATGATGAATGTATATGAATCGAATGAAATCACCGTACGTTTCTTGGACACAGAAGATGAACAACATCTGGTGAAGTGGCTGTCAGACCCGGAAGTTCTTCAATACTATGAAGGGCGTGATAGGCCGCATGATTTGGAGCAAGTGAGAGAACATTTTTACAATCAGAAAGATGATGCTACCCGCTGTATCGTTGAGTACGGAGGACATCCGATTGGATACATTCAGTTCTATGAGCTTGAGGAAGAAGAGCGAACGGAGTATGGTTATGGAGACACGGATGAGATCATCTATGGAACGGATCAGTTTATTGGTGAGGTAGACTACTGGAATAAAGGCATTGGTACACAGTTGATGCAATCCATGCTTGCTTATTTGATTAATGAAAAACAAGCTCATAAAGTGGTTATGGACCCTCAATCCTGGAACTTGCGAGCGATATCCTGTTATGAGAAATGTGGTTTCCAGAAGATTAAGCTGTTGGAGAAACATGAGCAGCATGAAGGACAGATGCGAGACTGTTGGCTTATGGAATATACCCTGTAGATCCTGTTTAAAGTTATTTTAAATCATACAAACAAGGAGGAATAATGGATGGATGAAAGATTTCCGATAGGACCATTTCTACACACGGGTGAAGTTACTTTGGCACAACGGGAGAAGTGGATTCAGGACGTTGCTGAGTTGCCTGAACGTGCACGAGAAGCGGTAAAGGGATTGAGTGAAGAGCAATTAAGTCTACCGTATCGAGAAGGTGGATGGATGCTCAAACAGGTCATTCACCACATGGCAGACAGCCATATGAACAGTATGATTCGTTTCAAGTTGGCCCTGACAGAGGATACACCAACGATTCGGCCTTATTATGAAGAGCGCTGGGCTGAATTGAGTGATTCAAGAGACCTGGATGTTGAATTCTCGCTTCAGATTCTGGATGCCCTCCATCGTCGTTGGGTGTTTCTGTTAAACGCGCTGACAGATGCAGATTATGCCAAACAATTTTATCATCCCTCATCGGAAGAAACGACAAGACTGGATTATAATCTGGGCATGTATGCTTGGCATGGCAAACACCATGTTGCTCACATCACATCGCTTCGGGATAGACTGGGAATATAGTTAGAAAAAATATCTTGTTGAGGAGAAATTATCAATGAGTGTACATATCAGACTATTAAATGAGAGCGATCCTGTAATCATATCAAAGGCGTTTCAGGAGCAGGGTTGGGGGAGATTTGCTGAGCAGTATCTTCATTACTTGGCTGAACAACGGAATGGGGAACGCGTAACGTTGGTAGCCGAGTTGAATGGAGAATTTGCGGGATACGTGAATGTATTGTGGTATTCCGGCTACCCGTCTTTTAGGGAACAAGCCATTCCCGAAATTAACGATTTTAATGTGCTGATGAAGTTCCAGCGCCAAGGTATTGGTTCACGGTTGATGGACCGAGCAGAGGAAGTTATTCTGGAACGAACGGATGTAGCAGGTATTGGTGTAGGTGGGTTTTCCGATTATGGCAAAGCGCAAGTTCTATATGCCCATCGCGGGTACATACCAGACGGTCACGGTGTACACAAACATGATCATTACATTCAGCCGGGTGAAGAAACGATTATGGACGACGATGTTGTACTTTATCTTACGAAGAAGTTAAAAGCCACGCAATAAGTCTAATGTTTACTTAGTACTTGCAAACAAAGATGATAAAAAAGCTGTCCCGCATGTTATACTCTATTGGAATTTGAGGAATGATAAGCAGGATGTTGAGAGATTAGATGATGATCAGAGGAGTGATTGATCCATGTTTAGCAAAGTCGGCCAGGTTATGTTGTATGTCAACAATCAAGATGAATCACTGGCATTTTGGACGGAAGTTGCGGGGTTCCATATTGTGGATGAAGTAAACCTTGACGAGGGTATGAGATGGATTGAGATTGCGCCTACCCCAAATTCGCAGACGAGCATTATTCTTCATGACAAGGAGTTTGTGGAGCGGATGTCGGCAGGTGTAAATCTGGGCACACCTTCGTTAATGTTCTTCACCGAAAATCTGGATCAGTTATATGCCGACTTGGCTGGTAAACATGTAACGGTTGGAGAAATTGTCGAGATGCCAACGGGGCGTGTCTTCAACTTTGCTGATAATGAAGGAAATTACTTTGCAGTCTTGGAACGGGCAAAGTAAGTTACAACACAAAACCCCAACCATTGCAAGCGATCGACATTCATGTCGGTCGTTTTTTTGATGGAAAAAAGCTTCTATTTTGGAGTAGATAACACAAGAAAAATAGAGAACTACTGGGTAAAAATGTTATAATAGAGTGTGGCTGATTTAATGAAAATGACGAGGAATGAATAGTCGGAAATGAAGGTTTGGATGGAGCATTGAAGGAGGAATGTGGTTGTGGAAAAGACGATTAAAAGTGTACAGGATCTATATGATATGCTCGATGCGGACTTCAGATCTGCCAAGCAATTTTGGGAACCTTTCTATGAGGATCGGAACAGACCAATCCCCTTTTTTCCAAACAAACCGGATGAGAATCTGGTAGCGCATGTGAACGAAGGTGTGCTGAGCGGCGGCAAGGCACTGGAACTGGGGTGTGGCCCGGGCAGAAATGCGTTGTATTTAACCCGCCAAGGATATCAGGTGGATGCTTATGATCTTTCGGAGACAGCTATTGCCTGGGCAAAAGAGAGGGCGGCAGAAGAGAAACTGGCCGTGCATTTTGAATGTCGATCTGTGTTCGAATTGGCACCAGAGCAAGAATATGATCTTGTCTACGACTCGGGTTGTCTGCACCATCTGTTGCCACATCAGCGTATTCCCTACATAGAGATGGTCCACAATGCACTCCGGCCTGGAGGATACTTTGGAATGACTTGTTTTGCTCCTGGTTTTGGCGATATTGGTGGGCCAGAGATCATCATGACTGATTGGCAGGTGTATCAAGAGAAGTCGATGCGCGGTGGTCTTGCGTTCACGGAGGAGAAGCTTCGCTACATGCTGGAAGATGGCTTTGAATGTGTGGAGTTCCGTGCAATGAAGGCGATGGAGCAGCATGAACCGTGTTTTGGTGTACCTTTTCTCTGGGCCACGTTGTGGAGAAAGAAAAACTCGTAAGAATAGTGAAATAAACATGCATTGAAAATAGAGGAGGAGTGGTATCGGAATGGGAACTGAAACAGGAAAAAGACACTTTATCATTACAGGCACCTCCAAAGGGATCGGTTTACAACTTGCAGAGTTATTATTGGCTAAGGGGGATTACCTTTACGGTATTTCACGCGGGGGTTCGGATCTGTTGGAATCAGGCGAGGAATGGAGCGGGCGTTACCACCATGTTCAGTATGATCTTGCCGACCTGAATGGGATCGATGATTTGATTACACGCATATTGGACCAAATACCTTCTCAGGAAGCTGGATTCATTGGACTCATTAATAATGCAGCGATGCTGGAGCCTCTAAAACCTATCCATCAGTGCAGTGCGGCAGAGATAAGTCAAAGTCTCAACATCAGCCTCGCAGCCCCAATGATATTAAGTTCCTCTTTTATTCAACAAACAAATCACCTGTCCGCCAGACGTAAAATTGTCAATCTCTCATCGGGTTCGGGAAGTTATCCCGCGCCTTCAATGGCAGTGTACTGTACATCGAAGGCAGGGATGAACATGTTCACCCAATGCGTATCTTTGGAACAGACGGGTCAACAGAACCCTGTTGAGATTATTGCTTTTGATCCGGGGATGGTTGATACGGAATTGCAGGCTGTTGCACGAGGCAAAAGTGCAGAGGAGTTCGCCCTTGCAGGTATGTTCAATCAAGTATATGAAGCAGGCCAATTAAGATCGCCACGAGACGTAGCGATGCAGTTGATCGAGCGGATGGACGCACAGAGTGATGCAAGCCATGTAATACACACTATTGAGAGCTAATAGGATATACGTATTTCGGCTTGTTATCTTTACGAAGTATGGATACCTTTTGATATAAGCCCAACTTCCTGTACACTGGAATCAGCGATCGGAAGAACGATTCGTAACGGTAAAGGTGATCCTGCAACAACGGAGTCTAATTACCTTATTCAACCTTAGAAGATCAGAAACGTGGTGAAGTCTCTTGTTTAAAATTATGCTCATTGAAGACGACGAGTCGTTATTCAGTGAAATCAAGGAACGATTGTCCCAATGGTCGTATGACGTGTATGGTGTGCAGGATTTTGGAAAGGTATTGCAGGAGTACAGCGTAATTCAGCCGCAACTGGTCATTATTGATATTCAGTTACCCCAATATGACGGGTTTCATTGGTGCCGGATAATTCGTTCGCACTCCAATGTGCCGATTATCTTTTTGTCCTCACGCGATCATCCTGCGGATATGGTTATGTCCATGCATTTGGGTGCAGACGATTTTATCCAGAAGCCTTTTCACTTCGATGTATTGATTGCCAAAGTCCAAGCGACATTGCGGAGGGTGTACAACTATAACACAGAGCATACTGAACTCCGAACCTGGCGTGGTGCTGCTATTGAATATGTGAAAAATACACTGACCTGCGGGGATGAATCTGTTCTGTTAACCAAAAATGAGATGTTCATTCTTAAAGTGCTGGTCGAGCACAAAAATCAGATTGTTACCCGTGAGGAACTCATCCGGAGCTTGTGGGATCATGAGCATTTCGTGAGTGACAATACGCTGACGGTTAACGTTAACCGGTTACGGAAGAAACTTGAACCCATCGGCTTGGAGCGGTACATTGAAACCAAAGTAGGTCAGGGGTACATGGCAACGGAAGAGGCAGAATCATGATCGTAAAGTACATACGAGAAAGGGCTAGTTGGTTATGGCTACTAGTAAGCATGCAACTTATTATTTTATTGGTGGCCTACCTGGACTCGTCCATTCCATTCCAATCTGTGGTGTATATCGTAGGACTGAATGTAGTGGTATGCCTTGTTTTTATCTGGGCGAGATACCTGAAAGAGACCCGTTTCTATAAAAAATTGAACACCTGGGATCATACCTATGATCTGGGAGAACTCGACATCGCCGAAAGTCCATATGAGCAGATTGTACATGAGGCCGTCAGTTCCCAGACACAACGGTATCGTAAGGAGTCGTCACATCATTTTATCGCTTTGGAACAGGAGAAGGACGAGATGTTGTCCTGGATTCATGAGGTGAAGACCCCACTGACTGCGTTGCAACTGATGATCGAGCGCTTGCCAGATGACAAGCTACAGAGCCAAATGACATATGAATGGTTACGAATTCATCAGTTGCTGGATCAGCAGCTTCATCAGAAGCGTATTCCGTTCATGCATAATGATCTGTTCATCGAAGAGACGGAACTTGAACCGGTATTGAATAGCGAGATACGAGCACTGAAATCGTGGTGTATTTCCAAAGGCATTGGCTTTGATATGTCTTTAATGGTATCGCGCGTGCTCACAGACAGCAAATGGTTAGGATTCATCCTCCGGCAGTTGTTGAGCAATGCGGTGAAATATAGTGATTCATCGGATATCCTCATTGAAAGTCGGGAACAGGATGGACACATCATACTCATGATTCAGGATCACGGGCGAGGGATTGAGACTCAAGATCTGCCGCGTATATTTGATAAAGGATTTACGTCCACCCGAGGCAGAATGGATGGGGCGGCTACCGGGATGGGACTATATTTGGTTCGTCAGGTGGTCCAGACGCTACATATGAGCATTCATGTAGAGTCTTCACTTGGTGAGGGCACAACCGTCACACTTACTTTTCCGCGAAAAAACGACATGGTGCATCTTGCAGGCGTGTGACAACAATGTCACATGCTTTTTGGTTTTGTTCGGTGAATCACACGATAACACTGCACATTCCGCCTATGATATAGACATGAGCATTTTGCAGAAGATCTAAGAGGAGTGAGTGGGATATGTGGATACTGGAAGCCAAAAAAATTCATAAAGTCTATGGGAATAAACTGAATAAACAGGAAGTGCTGAAGGGGATTGATCTTGGGGTAAGTAAGGGAGAGTTTGTTGGTATTATGGGGCCTTCGGGTTCGGGTAAAACGACGCTGCTTAATGTACTTTCCTCCATTGATCGGGTGAGTCAGGGCACGATTGATATTGAGGGCAAGGAATTCACCGGAATGAAGGAGAAACAGCTGGCTGAGTTCCGCAAACATCATCTGGGCTTTATTTTTCAGGAATACAATCTGCTGGATACCCTTACGGTGAAGGAAAATGTATTATTACCGCTCTCGATTACGAGCATTCCAAAGCAGGAGGCACACCGGAAGTTTGAACAGATCGCGCGTGAACTGGGAATCTACGAATTGAAAGACAAGTATCCATCTGAGATTTCAGGGGGGCAGAAGCAGCGGACTTCGGCAGCACGAGCATTTGTCCACGAGCCGAGTATCATTTTTGCGGATGAGCCGACAGGAGCGCTGGATTCCAAGTCCACTTCGGATCTGCTCGGCAAGTTAAGTGATATGAACAGCGCACGAAAGGCGACTATTATTATGGTTACCCATGATCCGGTTGCCGCAAGTTATTGCAGCCGAGTGATTTTTATACGAGACGGTCAGATCTACACCCAGTTGAATAAAGGAGACGAGTCACGGCAATCGTTTTTCAACGATATTATCAAAACCCAGGGCGTATTGGGTGGTGTGCAGCAATGAGCTTGAATTATATTATCTTCCGCAATCTCAGGAAAAATCTAAAGAATTATTATCTCTATGTATTTGCGCTTGTGTTCAGTGTGGCCTTGTATTTTTCCTTTGTAACGTTACAGTATGATCCTTCCATGGATGAGGTAGCAGCTTCAACGAAAGGTGCGGCGGCTATAGGCGCATCTTCGGTACTGTTAATCGTCATTGTCGGCATCTTTTTGCTCTATGCCAATACGATCTTTATCAAGCGGCGTAGCAAAGAAATTGGATTATTTCAATTGATCGGACTGACGAAAGGCAGAATTTTTGGTATTTTGAGTGCGGAGAACAGTATCCTTTATTTTGGCTCCATGGCCATTGGTGTGTTAATTGGGTTTCTTGCGTCCAAGCTGGTATTGATGATATTGTTCAAAATTCTCGGTGTGGACGCGATTACGAAATTGTATTTCTCTCCGATGGCACTGATGCAAACGGTGATTGTCTTTACGATGATATATCTACTCATCATGCTGATGAACTACACTTTTATCAAGAGACAGAGTATTCTCTCGCTCTTTCGGGTGTCGGCCACTACGGAGCAGCAGGTGCAGAAGATGTCTGTCGGACAGATGATTGTTGGCGTCTTGGGTATTGCTCTGATTGTGTATGGATACTTCATGTCTGCACGGCTGTTCAGTGGTGAGGCAATGGATATGCAGCAGTTGATGTATACGATGATCCTGATTCTCTTCTCGGTCATACTGGGGACATACCTGTTCTATAAGGGTTCGGTAAGTTTTATTTTTAATCTGATTCGCAAAAGCAAAAACGGCTACCTATCCATTCATGAGGTGTTATCGTTATCTTCAATCATGTTCCGCATGAAATCTAATGCATTGCTGCTCACGATTATTACAACCGTATCGGCACTTGCTATTGGCATGCTGTCACTCAGTTACATTTCGTATTATTCGGCAGAGGCTCAGGCGAAGGAAAGCTTGCCAGAGGATTTCTCTTTTGCTCAGGTAAATGTGAAAGATCGCTTTGTAGCCGAGTTGAAACACAAACAGATACCATATGAAGAGAAGCACAGAGAGCCTATTTATATTGAAATTGATGCTCACGAAGTGATGGATGAGTCCATGACGGAACAGTACCTGTTCAGTAGTGTGTTGAGTGACAACATGGTAGATAACATTGATTTGCAAGCGGGTGAAGTGGTCTTCATGGGATATGGAAATGCCCTTCAGCAGTTAATTTCCATTCAGGAGAAAGGTCCAATCGTCTTGAGCGGGTTGAAACATACGCTGGCACAACAACTGATCGGAACAACCAAACTTGGAGTTCTTCCCACGTATTATACTGGGGGCACGCCTGTAGCGGTGGTAGATGAGACGGTATACCAGCAGCTGCGGCAGGATCTCAATCCCAAGCTGCAAAAATCCGAGTGGGCTGATTACTATGGTGTACGTATTCTGAACGAGGAGCAGGCTGAAGATGCATATGCCGTATATAAGGAGCTGCAGTTGGAAGCACCGAGCTTCTCCCAGATTGAATTCAGAAATAACCAACGTAACAATATGGGACTAATTATGTTCATTGTTGGTTTCCTTGGTTTGACGTTCTTGATTACATCGGGATGTATCCTGTACTTTAAACAAATGAACGAGAGCGAAGAGGAGAAGGGTAATTATACCATTCTGCGAAAACTCGGATTTACGCAAGGCAATCTGTTGCGTGGCATTCAGATCAAGCAGTTGTTTAACTTCGGTATTCCACTCATCGTGGGATTGAGTCATAGTTACTTTGCCGTGAAATCAGGTTGGTTCTTCTTTGGTACGGAGCTGGCGACACCTACGGTCATTGTCATGATAGTCTATACATTGTTATATTCGATTTTTGGTCTGTTGTCTGTGTGGTACTATAAACGGGTGATTAAGGAAGCTTTATAGAATTAAGTCGAAATGATGATAGAGTCCATGCTTCTGATTCATGTATAACGGTGAAACGAGGGGAGTGGAGTAACGTGCCTGGAGTTCCATATGCCTCGAAGAAAGAATTAAGTGAGACGATTCGACGCACCTATGAATTGTTTGAGGGTGAATTCAATGACATCCATAACAGCGACAAAGATAAGTGGGTTGAAGGTGTAGATAAGACGCCTGCCCAGATGATCGCCTACCAGTTAGGATGGATGAACCTAGTGATGGATTGGGAAAGAGAAGAGCAGTTGGGACATGAATGTCATATGCCTGCACCAGGATATAAATGGAACCAATTGGGGCCGTTAAATGAATCATTTTACGAAAAGTATTCAGATTATACGCTGGAGGAGCTGCGCTCTTTGTTTCGGGAGACAGAGCAACAGTGGCAGAATTGGATTAACTCACTGAGTGAAGATGAATTATTTGTACAAGGGATGAGACAGTGGACGGGTACCAAGCCCGGATGGGCTATGGTGAAGTGGATCCAGATTAATTCGGTAGCCCCTTTTAAATCCTTTCGGACCCGGATACGTAAATGGAAAAAAGGTCAGTTAGCCAACATGGATGAGGGGAGTGGAGATATCTAATGAATCTGGCAAATAAAATCACATTGGCTAGAATCGCGTTGATTCCATTGTTTATGATCTGTTTTCTCAATCAGCAAAGCGTGATGATTGCACTAATTATATTTGTAGTAGCGGCAGGTACGGATAAATTAGATGGATATGTGGCGAGAAAATATAATCAGATCACGAATCTGGGGAAGTTGCTTGATCCACTGGCGGATAAACTGTTGATTGCAGTAGCGCTGGTCATGATGGTTCAGGAGAATATGATCAGTTCATGGATTGCTGTAATCATTATAGGACGTGAAATTGTCATTACAGCTTTACGAATGGTAGCCACAGAGCAGGGCATTGCTCTTGCAGCGGATCGATATGGAAAAATCAAAATGGTGCTTCAGGTGGCAGCGATCATTGCCATTTTGTTGAACAATGTTCCGTTTAGTTTGCTGACTGAGGTGCGGGTTGATGTGATTCTATTGTGGCTTGCGGCAGGCGTTACGCTGTTATCGGGATTAAATTATATTGTAGTAAACTATAAGTTGCTACACATAGGAAGATAGAAAGTGTCGATTGGATCATGGCTTTACAACCCAAATAAACCCTGTATTCAACGTGCAGGGTTTATTTGTCGTTTGTTTCTGTTCAAAAATATATGGGGCATAACCGAGGTTCCTTGTATACTTAGAGTAACTGAATGTACATATAATGAATCGGAAAAAAGTGCACCATGGTGCTGATTCGGGAGGATCTCATGCAACAGGAACATACCGCTGGTCTCCACGGGGACTGGCTTCAATTTATGATTTTAACAACCAAACTGGAACTGCCACCCTTGCCAGCAGATACAATGGACCGTCCACGGCTAAGTTTGCAACGCAAAGAATTGTTCCAATCCAAAGTCACTTTGTTGACTGCCCCGGCAGGTTCAGGGAAATCAACACTGTTAGGCAGCTGGGTGAGAAGTGAAGCTGTTCAAGCAGCCTGTTTTTGCCTGGATGATAAAGATCAGGACCCGCTTCAGTTTTGGCTCTACATTATTCATGCACTGGATCGAGTGATTAAGGAACTCTGCGGTGAGGTACTGCCACATTTTTTGCAACGGTACCCGATAGACCCCAGGTCAGCATTGATATTATTGTTGAACCGCGTTGCCAAGAATAATCAACATACGCTGCTCATTCTGGATGACTATCATGCAGTAACCCAGCCGGAGATTCATGAACAGATGCAATACTTTATTGAAAATCTTCCCCTATCCATTCATCTAGTCCTGTCTAGTCGTACATATCCTCCCTTCAAGCTTGAAAAGCTGCGTCTGAGAGGTGAATTGAAGCAATTTACGCTTCAGGAACTGGCATTTACGCCAGAAGAGGGCATTGAATTTTGCCAAGAGATTATCCAATTGGATATTGCCAGGGGAGATGCGCGTGGTTGGGTACAGCAGACGGAGGGTTGGGCTGCCGGATTGAAGCTGCTCGCTTTATCTCACGCATGGGGTGGCAACGCGTTGGTCAGCCCTATGAATTCGGTATCGTCACCTCTCTCACGTGAAGATCATGGACCAACTGGCGAGAGGACGATTTCGGATTACCTGCTTGAAGAGGTATTCCAGCGTCAGTCACCGGAAATGCAGCAATTTCTGCTCCGGACAGCGATCACGAGAAGAATGAACAGCAGTTTATGTCAAGTATTAAGCGATATGCAAGAAGCTCCACAATTGTTAAGGCAATTGGAGAAGGAACATCTTTTTCTTGTTCCACTTGATCGGGAAGCGCACTGGTATCGTTATCATCATTTGTTCTCTGCATTTCTAAAGCGTGAGCTGGATCGTTGTGGTACTGAACAAGTAAATGAATTACATGCTCTTGCTGCACTTTGGTATGAACAACAGGGATACCCGGCAGAAGCGTTGGATCATTATATTCTCGGTCAGCACATGCAGGATGCAGCGAGACTGCTGGAAGAGTTGTTTGCCCATTTTATTATGGGAGAGTGGTGGACGCTCCGGCGATACTTTGATGTTTTGCCACTGGAGATCGTGAAATCACGTCCCAAATTATATATGTCTTACTTGTTCCTTGCTGCACGTGAAATGCCTTATGGACAGATGGTAAAGCAGCTTGATGAACTGGAACAAGTGATCCGGGTGCATCTTCAAGGGCAGCTGGAACCTGAGATCATCGGGTATTTGTTGCAAGTTATATGTGTGATGCGAGCATACATGGCCTATTTGAATAGAGATTTAGATGGGTTGGCTCATTATTTGGTGTCCTACATCGATCAGGGCTATCCTGATGATATTGCCTTTCAGTATATGGACTATGATCGGAGAGAGAGCATGCGCCTGCGCAGCTTCCATGGCGTTAATGGCTACTTGAGGCGTGGGGAAGCTTGCTTCGGAGCGATTACGGAACGTTGGTATGCTGAACATGCCTATGTAACGTCCTACTATGGTGTTGGATATGGTGAGATTTTAATGGAGCAAAATCAAATTGCAGAAGCGGTCAGATATGCGGACCGAGCGCTTGAAGTGGCTTTGCAGATCAAGGTGGCTGCGTTGCTTGTTCCAGCTTATGTACTCAAAGCCAGACTTGAACTTACACTGGGTCGACCTGAAGAAGGCTTGAAACTGCTTCAGCAGGTCTCAGGATTATTATCTGTGAAGGATATGGAGTACTGGCAGCAAGCACTGGAAGCACATCAATACCGAATTTTAATTGAAATGAGTCCGGTGGAATCCGCCCACACCATTCTGGCTAAGCCTGCAAACGAAGGAGATGTGGCTGCTGAGATCAGCTGTGATCAGATTTTCCTTTCCATGGTTCGCATACGTGCGATGATCATCCTTGAGCAGTATGATTATGCACGAGAGGAACTGAGACGACTCCGTAAACAGGCTGAAGAACGGGACTTGCTTGCTGAACAGGTAGAGTGTGCTCTGTTAGAGTCAATCATGCTGCAAAAGCAGGGATTCACAGATGCCAGTGTTGTGGCGTTATCCCGTGCTCTGGTACTGGGAGGACCCGAAGGGTATATCCGTTCATTTGTTGTTGAAGGTGAACAGATGAAACAGTTGCTGAAGGACTATTTCTATCTGCGTCGTACAAAGGCGATACACGATGATGGTGTGAAAATGGCTTATGTGAAGCAGTTGTTATCTGCTTTTGCAAGAGACAAACGATTGAGAGGCCCCTCATCTGCAGGAGAGGCCAAGCTGGATACAAAGGAAGTGGGACTCAGCCCGATGGAGCAAAAAATATTCGGTCACATCGCTGAGGGCCTGACCAGCAAACAGATTGCTGCCGAGTTTGGCATCTCACCCGGAACTGTTAATACACACATTCGCCGAGTGTTTGCAAAGCTGGGTGCGAGTAGTCGTGCTCATGCTGTTCAAATCGCGGAGCAGCGGGGATTATTATAATTTTGTGAAACAGTGTCTACTCTTTTGTAGACTGTTTTCAAGCCAAGGTCTCTCCTACAATGAAGATAATTAAATAACTCCGAGGAGTCTTTGCTGACACCAGGGTTTATGTTCATGTGGGAGGTAGCGTTAAAAGATGTCAACACGAATATCCAAACGAAAAGTTCATACGAAAAATAAGATCCGTAAGGTCTCGCCTTATCTTGCAGCCCTTCTGTCTTTAGCCGTCATTTCTGTTCCCGGGACAGTGCATGCAGCGTCCGATGCAGTAAACATTCGTGACTTGCAGCAGGCAGCACCGTGGGCCAAGCAAGCCATTGAAAGGGCTGCCGAACAACAGATGATTCTGGCGGACAAAGCAGGAAATTTCAACCCGAGCGCAACGTTAACAAGAGGGGACCTTGCATACACGTTGGCTCAACTATTGGAATTGAACGTGCTGTCGTCCGTCCAACTTCCAGATCAGTTATTCAGGGATCTGAATCGTAACGCTGAGAATGGTTCCTATATTCGTGCACTTCAATTGGCTGGAATTATGAATGGTTATCCGGATGGTACGTTTCGTCCTGCTGGTCTGGTAACAAGGGAAGAGCTGGCAACAACGATTATTCGGGCTCTGAAGGCTAAAGGATATGATGAAACATTAAATTTGACCAAAGAGTTGTCATTTAAGGATACTTCCGAAATTAGTGCCTGGGCTTTGCCAAGTGTACAACAAGCTGTTGAGTTGGGAATTTTGAAAGGGGACAATGTAAACTTTGCGCCGAAGCGTTCTACTTCCAGACAGGAAATGGCCGTGATCGCATTACGTGCAACTGAAGTCATTCAAGCTCTTGATGAAGCTGCGAGTCAAGAGGGCGCCAATTCGGAATCCAAACCTGATGAGCCAGGAAAGGTAACCGAGGTACAGGGTACAACTTCAGGAGGCAATAACGCAGGGAACGGTACAGGAAACGCAAACGGTAATTCCGGGGCGGCACCAGGGAATGGAAATGGAAGCACCGGTGGTGGAGGTGGATCTGCGCCAACTACTCCGACGAATCCTTCCACTCCGTCCAATCCAGGTACGGGGAACAGGGCGCCACTGGTTATTAGTGGCGGTTTGCCTGATCAGGAACTTATACTAGATCATGCTGCATTGGACTTAAACGTCTCGACGTATTTTAGTGATCCAGATGGTGATGAATTACAATTCAGTGTCATAGCCGGAGATGAAACCATTGTTTCCTCCACTGTGGTAGAAAAAGTGATTCGACTTGTTCCACAGGCTGCTGGAGAAACAACGCTGACGATCAAAGCAGTTGATGTCCAGGGCGCAAGTGTTACGGCACAACTCGAGGTTAAGGTACAGGCCAATACGATAAGTCGCCAATTTCCTGATCCACATTTGGCTGGAGCTATTGCTTATTGGTTGCAAAAGGATGTGAATGATCCACTGACCAAAGATGAATTGGTGGAAGCACTCATTCAGACCAATGGAGGATTGTATGCGAGAAATGCGGGCATTTCCGATCTGACAGGAGTCGAGATATTCAAAGGATTGAATGTAACCGAAATTGATCTGTCCGGCAACGCCATAAGCAAAGCGGATGCCTCTGGATTCGATCGTTTGAATTGGCTTGATTTATCCGGTAACGAACTGACGCAAATTAATGTGACAGGACTGGACCAGCTGGAGTATCTGAATCTCGCGAATAATCGACTTCCTTTATTAGATGTGAGGGGACTAGATTCCTTGCAAAATCTAGATATATACAGTAATGAACTTGTTCATCTGCCAGCTGGAATTGCTGGACTGTCTGATCTGCAATACTTGGATGTGAGTAACAACTCCATCCCCCTGAGAGAAGAACCGGACTTCACGCTGCATCACACGTTGCTGCAACGTGTGTACATGTATGATTTTGATGATGCTCCCCCTGTACTGGTGGAGGCACCTGCGGGTAATATCGCTTATGTTCATGGAGATGAGATTGAGATCGACCTGTCCTTTATGTTTGAGGATGAAGATGACACTAGGTCAACTCTCACACTACTGGCTGACTCTCCTGATCCACAATTGGCAGATGTCAGAATGGATGGACAGAAACTATACGTTACTGCACTGGGGACGAGTAGTGAACCTATTCGGATTGAGGTGAAGGTTACGGACCCTCTGGGCAGAGTTGGTGTAGGTCACGTGTACGTGGATCTGAGAGAAATAGAGTAGCGTATTTTAAAACAGCATATGTGAACTAATGCAAGTTACATCAACGTGCCTTCCGCTATGAAGGTGCGTTGTTTTTATTTTGTAAGGGATAAATTTATGTTAAAATATGCAAGAAATGAATGAGGCTGTGAGTAATGACGATAGGGGGAGAAGAGGATGTCCGAAATAAATATCAATCCAAGTACTTTAGAAGATTCAGAGTATGTTCGCCAGCAATTAGTCGCATACAATGCGACCCATGTGAGCGAGGAATTAAGGCATCGGTACGAAGAATTGAATTTTAACATCAAAAATGAGGCTGGCGAAATTGTCGCAGGAGTGCTCAGTACACTTTGCTGGAATTGGGTAGAGCTTGATATCCTTTGGGTGGACTCCGATCAGCGGCATCGGGGATACGGATCCCAATTGCTGCTTGAGGTGGAGCGCATTGCGCGCGAGAAATCCTGTGATTTTATTATGTTGAATACATTCTCATACCAAGCACCGGAATTTTACAAGAAACATGGCTACCAATTGATTACAATGATCGAGAATGCACCGACTGGACACAGTCATTATTATTTTAAAAAGGTCCTCACTTAAGACAAAGCATGCGAAATAGGACAAAATCAGGAGGGTTATCATGGTTACCATTAAAGGAATCGAACTTGAAGATTTACCGGCACTAAGCCAGCTATACAATGAGTTGATGGGAATGCCTACCAATGAGCAGCAGATGAAAAAGATGTTTCATTACATACAGCAGAATGGTCATTATCATGTGCTTGGGGCATTTTACAATGGCAAATTGGTTGGGTCCGTTATGGGGGTTGAGTGTATGGATCTGGTGGGGCCATGCAAACCGTTCATGGTTGTGGAGAATGTGATTGTATCGGATCAGGTACGCAGACAGGGCATTGGGCAGAGGTTAATGCTCCAGATTGAGCGGATTGCAAAAGATCTGGGTTGTGGTTACATGATTCTGGTGTCTGGCGATCAGCGTAAGGAAGCACATATATTTTATGAGAAGTTGGGTTTCAAGGATGAGAAGGTTCAGGGTTACCGGAAGCATCTATAACAGACAGTTCAAGTGAAAATTTCTTACACAAGTGGAAGGATTACTTAAGGAACACGGCGAATAAGGCATAGTCTTAACAAAAGAAACGAATAAGAGGGAGGCACTCTCGTGCTCAAAAAATGGGCTAATGTTTTCATGATTCTAAGCCTGGTATTCACCGTATGTTCCCCAACCTCCTATGCTGCCGCCAAAACGGTTAAGGTAACCGTGACGCTGGTGAGCGCAGAGCTTGTCGAGAATAACTCTGTCGGTAATGAGTGGGCCATCGGAGCAAGTGTGAACGGCAAAGAACTGGAAGAGGGTTCATCAGTTACCTTAAACCTGAAATCCACAGGTACGTTGAAACTGGAGGCCATCGCCGAAGAACAGGACAAAATTCCCGATTACGGGGATAAAAGCACCAACGTCAAACTATCTTCGTTCTCCAAATCAACCAACAAGACACTTTCCGTGGTGGTGACCGAGAACAGAGGTCGGTATTCTGGTAACACAGCGACTTGGGCGTTCAAGTTTAAGATTAGCAAGAAGTAAATAGGAACCAACCGTGAGAAAAGGGAGCTGAGCTCTCTTTTTTTATGCGTAAACAATTGGTGATCTAAAGGAAGACGACGTTTCGAGCCACGTTGATCTTTGTTAAACTAATGAGAACAACAGTTTAGAAATAAAAGATGTATTTTCAAAAAGTACATAGGAGGTTAACACAATTATGCGTATCGTAGATAACATTAAAGTCTGGGGGGAGCCGCTGGAGAACGCCGTAAGTCAGGCGGTGACTTGCTCGCAATATGGAGATGTATTGGGTGTGGCTCTGATGGCCGACCATCACAAAGGTTACTCGCAACCCATCGGTGGTGTTGTCGCTTATCGGAATATGATCAGTCCGTCAGGTGTCGGATATGATATTGCCTGTGGCAACAAGGCTGTGCGTACAAATCTGATGTGGGAAGATATTCGGGATCAGATTGTAACGATCATGGATGACATCAATTCGACCATTTCTTTCGGCGTGGGTCGTAACAATCCAACACCCGTGGATCATGAGCTGTTCGACGACGCGAGCTGGAAGCTGTTTGATACCATTGAACCGGGATTACAACATAAGCTGAAGACACTTGCACGCAACCAACTCGGAACCGTAGGCAGTGGCAATCATTTCGTGGATATTTTTGTAGAAGAGGCAACGGGAAAGGTGTGGATCGCGAATCATTTTGGCAGCCGCGGGTTCGGTCATAAAGTGGCGAGTGGATTCCTTAACCTTGCTGCAGGACGTCAGTTCAGTGGCAAAGCTCCTGGCGAATCGATGGATCAACCGCCTACGTTGTTTGACCTGAACAGCGAAATGGGTGATATGTATTGGGATGGAATGACTTTGGCGGGCCGATACGCCTATGCAGGACGCGACTATGTTATTGAACAGGTGCTCGGTATTCTGGGGGCAAGTGCTGAATACGCCGTACATAACCATCACAACTTTGCCTGGAAGGAACAACACATGGGTGAAGAGGTAGTTGTGGTCCGCAAAGGTGCAACGCCACTTGCACCCGGGCAACTCGGTTTTGTCGGAGGCAGTATGGGTGATATCTCGGTAATTGTGGAAGGGATCCACAGCGAGGAGAACACCGAGTCATTCCGCAGCACCGTACATGGGGCAGGGCGCACGATGAGCCGAACCCAGGCGGCTGGCAAAATGAATTACAAGCTGCGCACACGCATGGGTGGCGAGATTAGCGAAGCACAGATGCATGAGGCGATTCGTGCCTATGGTGTCGAACTGCGGGGAGCGGGCACAGACGAAAGTCCGTTTGTGTATAAGAAACTGCAAGACGTACTGAACGCACATGCGAATACGTTGAAGATCAACCATGTGCTGCGTCCCGTTGGTGTCGCCATGGCCGGAGGTAATGAATTCGATCCGTACAAGGATTAGTCATATATGTTCAACTGAACATTTACACGATAACGGAGAGGGTAGAAATAACTTGAAGAAGCGGAGCGTTCGCCTAAAAGCTTTCTAAAAGAAAGTTACATCGGAAGCATCCGCTATCACCGGATTTCCCCTTTCCAAAAAAAGGAATAAAAAAATCTGGGGATAACAGCGATCGGAAAGTTATTCTGCCATCGGAGTGCCAGTGTAAATATTCATTAGTTGAACTATATATAGAGAGGGTGAACTTCATGAGAAATTGTGCGATATATAGCTCTCAGTTTGACCTGGATCAGCTGTTTGAAGTGATTCAATCCATTTATCCTGAGGGTACGATTGAACGCCGGGAAGAAAAGACCCATATTCAAGTGATTCAGAAAAAATGGCTCAGTAAAAAAACCAAAGGCTTTAATATCATGACCAGCCAGACACATCCTGAGGAATTTACGACAATGATTCAGGGGATGCTTGGATTTTTGAGTCAGATTAAAGGGCGCAATGCTTCGCTCCAGGAAAAGGTATTGATCAAGTGTTCCACATTGAACATGGTGGTTGGTATTGAGACGGAAGAGGACATATCGGAAGAATTCTTCGGCGAGTTATTGCGGTTGGCTGATGCGCTGGATGCCGTCATCTTCTGGGGAGGTGGATCCCTGCTGGATGCACAAGGCCAGCTATTGCTGGATGTGAATGGAGAATCTGAGGTAGAGGATTACACGGTGACAGCGCACACCAGTTTCCTTGACGGTAACAGCCCCCAGTCGGAGTCTGGCATTCAACGTAAAGCGCGTTCAGAGCAACGGTTGACTGAACAAGGCATTCCGTATAATGCGAACTTGCCTGCAAGGGCCGGAGACGAACACACCACGATTCGGAGTAAAGAGGAAGTCGCGCGCCGTGCGGTTGCCCTATGTCTTGCCGCGCTTAAAGGTGAGTGTCTGGGAGCCGGCGAAAGTGCGGATGATACCGCAGCACTGGTTCAGGAAGTGATCAACAAGTATGAGGCTGAATCCTTTTTCTCACCTATAGAGAAGAGGTTTATCGACCAGCACGGAGCAGAGCAGCAGGAGATCATCACCTTCTCTTGGGGATATGAAGCGTACCACGTGATGTTGTGGGCGCTTGGTTATGTGAAGGAACTGGGTGCACCAAAGGAGTTGTGTAACGTAGGGAAGGATGTCGGTTATTTGCAACAGAAGGATAGTTTTACCGACTTTTTCTCCGATGCATCTCTGCGCAGCAAGAGCGAGATTCTGGATGAAGCAGATCTGATCTACCGTTATAACTGGGTGTGCGTGGATAGTCGGGTGAATGACAAAACACCTCCCGCTGACCTGAATGGTGGAGTGGCTTATGAACGTCACCGTGCATTGAACTGGCTGATCTGTTATCTGGATCAGGAGTGGGATGATGTTCGTACAGATACGTAGAACGGGATGATGTGACGGCCTGATGTAATAAACAATAAACATTACACAACATACAACAAAGCAAACACCCCTATAGCCGCACGAATACGGTTAAAGGGGAGTTTGGCGTGCTGTTCTGTGTGGACATAAGCTTTATCCATATATGCTTTTATCCACTATGCCTGCCGAACTGTTCACGAATAACGACATCGGCAAGAATCAACTTTTTCTCGACGTTGCTCTCTGGATTCGCAATGCGCCATAACATCTGATCCACTGCACGCGCACCGAGCAACTCCTTGTTCACATTAACTGTAGCCAATAATGGGATGTTGTCGTATAGATTATCAAATCCCGTGACAAAACACTGATCGGGTACACGAATACCCATACTCTCAAGGGCTTCTATGGTGTATAGCCCATAGAAATCATTCGCACATACAAACACTTCAGGCAGGTTATCCTCACTGATCACCGAAGTGAACGTCTGGCGGAACTCATCCAATGCCTGATTACTCAGCTCGGGAATCTGATGTATTTCCATCCCATGGCCCATAAGCACAGAGGTGTATGCAATCCAGCGTTCATAGAAGCTATGAGCATCCCCGATATTGCCAACGAACTGGAATGTTTTGAAACCCTTGCGGAGCAGATAGAGCATGATCTCCCGCATGGATGCAAAGTTATCGGTGAATATGCTGTCACTGTGAAAAACAGGGTCCAGATGATCCACCATCACAACTGGAATACTAAGACGTTTGATTTCAAGAAGAATCGGGGTCGAAATAGAGCCAACGGTAATGATTCCACGAATGGCATCCGGGTTGAGCAGGGTGAATAGCTGGTCTGCTGAGGGTTCCGTTAAGGTCAGAATATTAATCCCTTTTTGGTTCAGCTTGGAAGAGATCCCGTTAAAGACGGGTCCCCAGTATACGGAGTCTTGATTTTGGTACCGAACATTGGGGAACAAAATCAAGATCGTTCCGCTTGAACGTGTGTTCTTTGGTTCCTGAAGTTCATGGTTGTTATACAGTTCACCAGACAACATGCTGTTATCTTTGAAATATCCAAGTTTGCCAGCGGCCTTAAGAATGACATCCCTCGTTTGATCGCTAACGCCCGATTTTCCAGACAAAGCTCGTGATACCGCGAATTTCGACAAACCCGTAAAATGTGCAATCTCCTGAATTGTTACCTTTGTCTTCATCATACCATCCTTACACTCGTAGTTCTGCCGTATTCCTTATTCGGAGCGATATCCAACTGTTCCTAGTATAACATGATGTATTTCTCTTAATCTAATAACGGACAGAGAATTCAAAATGTTAGTGATGCACAGTATTTTAGGATGAACGTTCAACGTGACGGTAAGCATATTTTCAGATAGAATGACGAATTTTGTCTGCTGAATTAGTATTTTGTTATTTTATAAAAATAACAAAATAAACAAAGTTGCAATCGTGGTTTTAATAAGTGTGTACTTAGAGTCCAGGATGTTGAATAAGCTTTAACACAGGCATATTACAGCTTAACCAGCATTTTATCAGAATAATTAGAAAATGTTAACAACAAAAATGTTGACGCTTACATTTTGCTGTGTTAAATTTTGTTTGTCAAAAACAAACAAGAAAATAACAAATGGTGGTGGTTGTTTATTTTCGATTGGTTGATGAATGGGGTTAATGATTTAGGGTGAACCATGATTGGTATACACATTCGGGGAGGTTGTTAAAATCATGATGAGAAGATGGAATGTTCTGCCTCTGATGTTATTGGCCGTGATGCTTTTTGTATCCGCTTGCAGTGGTGGGGGGACAGCGCAGACGGGGACCGAAGCAGAGGGAACAACAAACTCAGGTAACAGCACCGAAGTCGCTGAGACAGAGAAAGAGGGCGGAGCGGAAGAAGCTGTGGTTAATGTGCCTGATCTGGGTGGGCGTGTCATTAAGGTTGCGGCCTGGTGGGACTTGAAACCAGCGGGAGAGACGGCCTCCGATAAGGCCAGACTCGATAAAATTGCAGAGGTCGAGAAGAAATACAACGTAAAACTGGAGTTTGTTAACGTACCTTTTGAAGAATACATGAACAAATTCACAACGTCTGCACTGGCTGGCGAACCGTTCGCCGACATCGTTCAGATGGAGTACAAATCCGCACTACCCGCCATCCTCAAAGGGCAACTGTTGCCCATCTCCGAATTCACTACACCTGAGAATAACATCAACCAAGAGGCTAACCTGATTGCAAAATTTCCTGCCATTGCGGGCAACGAATACGCCTTCGAATCGCCAACCAGCATTGGTCTGGGACTTCACTATAACCGTGACTTGTTCAAAAAATTATCTTTGCCTGATCCTCAAGAACTTTATAACCAAGGTAAATGGGATTGGGATAAATTCATGGAACTTGCCAAACAGGCAACCAAAGATACCAATAACGACGGCAAAACTGACGTATACGGATTTTCTGGCTGGGCGCTTGATGTCGTTCGTCATTTTACCGCAGCCAATGGTGGAACAATCGTGGATGATACCAATAGCAAAGAAGGATTGTCCGATCCGAAAACGATTGAAGCCGCCGAATTCGTCAAACGCCTGTATAACGTGGAAAATGTCGTGAAGGTCAAAACTGGCGACAAAACCAATTGGGAGGAAAGCAATACGTTCAAAGATGGAGATGTAGCTCTGTTCACCGCTGCCGAATGGCAGTTGGGCGATCTCACCTTTGCTGTTGGTGTTGTGCCGATTCCGAACGGGCCACAGGGTAGCAAAGAGGTAACGTATGCAAACAACGCGGCATCAGCGAAGTTCATTCCAAAAGGTGTGGAGGATCCAAAGATCGTCTACCAAATCTATGAAGAGACCTTCGACATCCCGCAGATTGAAGAGTATCCAGGTCAAGATTATCTGGAGAGTCGTTATACCGACGAGAAGGATATCGCCATCATTCGCGAGCACATCGCCGGAACGGGCCGTATCTTGCTGGATGATGCCTACACAGGATACCCTTTCGGGGATTTTGTGAACGATATCATCAAAAACAATGCTTCCGTAACAGCGACAGCCGAGAAATACAAAGCACAGGCACAAGCGGCCATTGATAAACTCGGCAAACAATAATCGCACTTATCACCAGCAAACGATTCAGGCAGGGGCTCGTGTCGGCAAAGTTGGACGGAGCCCCTTTTCCTGAACCACCAAATCGGCATTGCTGGCATCAGCCTTGATGAGGAGGACTCGTAGGATGGCTGGAATTCTACAACGTAAGACATGGATATTGTCCACAGTAATCATCGTGGCGGCAGCCTGCATCATTCTATATGTAACTTCCGGCGCTGATGTGAAGAGTGCAGACATTCCACCTGGCAGTCTGCCTGCCATTGAAGTGGATGCAATCTTGCAGCAGACCCGCCAGAAGAAGGGATACGAACAGTATCGATCCGGAACGGATCAGGCTACACAGCCGAATGTGGACATCACCATTGAAGCAGGAGATTACATAAGAGCCGAAGGTGAAGACGTCCACAAACTGACTAATTATGAGGGTATGGACGGAGTATCTCTCCATACCGGAGAGACCGGACAAGTCGATTGGACCATTAATGTGCCGGAGACTGGGCTGTATAACCTGTCCGCCATCTATTATCCCGTTGAAGGCAAGAGTTCGGCCATTGAGCGTGCATTATACATTGATGGTGAACTTCCTTTTGCGGAAGCTGCCTATTTGCAGTTTGACCGGGTGTGGGCCAATGAGAAAGATGTCGTGGAGCAGGACAATCAAGGCAATGACCTACGACCGAGACAAGTGGAGCAACCACGCTGGATGGAAGAAACGTTTCAGGACTCCGACGGGTACGAACAGGCTCCATTCAAGTTTTATTTGGAAAAAGGGGAACACAAGCTAACGCTAAAATCATCGCGTGAACCCATGGTGATTCGGTCCATTCGTCTTTTCAATGAGAAGACAGCCGTTCCTTACGCGGAGACTGCGGGGGCACAACAGTCGGATCCCTCCGGGCAGCCGAAGGATGTACTTATTCGCATTGAAGGAGAAGCCGCGATTGCCAAATCTTCACCTACGTTATACCCGACGAGCGAAAGGTCAAGTTCTGCTGTATCTCCTTATAGCGCTTCCCAGGTACGCATCAATACGATTGGCGGGTTTAACTGGCGTTTGCCAGGGCAATGGATTGAATGGGAAGTGGATGTGCCCGAGAGCGGACTCTATCATATCGGATTTACCGCACAGCAGAATTTCGTCAAAGGTATCTATTCTACACGCAAACTGACCATTGACGGTGAAGTTCCCTTTGCAGAGATGGCGAAAGCACCTTTCCGTTACCAAAGCGACTATCGCATTGACGTCATGGGAGGCAAGGAAGCATACAAGTTTCAATTGGACAAAGGGAAACATGTGCTACGGCTGGAAAACAGCCTCGGTGACTTTGCACCCCTTATCCGCAATGTGGAGGACAGTCTGTACAACTTGAACTCCATGTACCGACGTATTCTGATGATTACAGGCACGAAGCCTGATGAATTCCGGGATTATCGGGTGGAGAAACAGATTCCGAACCTGCTGGAAGTGTTCAGCGGGGAAAGTAAACGACTCAAAGACGTGGCTGCACAGCTTCGTCTTCTGTCAGGACAGTCCAGCGATCAGGAAGCGCTGATCAAGACGATGGCGTTGCAACTGGACGAGATGATTGACAAGCCAGATACCATTCCAAGACGGCTTGCGGCATACAAAACCAACACAGGTGGTCTCGGCACATGGGTGCAACAGGCACGAGAGCAGCCTCTTGAGATTGACGCACTGTACGTCACTTCGATTGACCAAGATATTCCCGGAACAGGTATGGGGCCACTTGCCAAGCTGGGTCATGAAGCGAAGATATTCTATCATTCGTTCTTCATTGATTATAACCAGATCGGCAATGTAGCCACATCGGAAGATCAGCGTACGGTAACGGTCTGGATAGGTAGCGGACGTGACCAGGCGAATACGATGAAAGCGATGATTGACAAGACCTTCACACCAGACAGTGGCATTAACGTGAATCTGAAGCTGGTGAATATGGGAACCTTGTTGCCAGCGACTTTGTCTGGTGAAGGACCGGACGTAGCGATGCAGATTGGCAACGATCTGCCGGTGAACTTTGCGATGCGGAACTCGGCTGTAGATCTGACGCAATTCAGTGATTATAGCACTGTAGAACAGGAGTTCAGGGAAAGTGCGATCGTGCCGTATGCCTATGATTCAGGCGTATATGCCCTGCCGGAAACGCAAACCTTTAACATGCTGTTTTATCGTAAAGACGTGCTCGAAGAACTCGGACTTGAAGTGCCTCAGAACTGGGAGGATGTCGAAGCTCTGCTCGCGATTCTGAGCAAAAACCATATGGAATTCGGCATGCCGATTGTGACTCAGGCGAATATGCAGGGTGTTAATATCCCGCCGAACTCGCAGTATGCCACGATGTTGCTTCAGAACGGCGGCGCCTTCTATCGAAATGATGACAAGGAGTCGGATCTGGATTCCCGAATCGGGATCGAGACGTTCAAGCAGTGGACGGAGTTCTATACCGATTACAAGCTGGAGCGGGAATATGATTTTGCCAACCGTTTCCGGACAGGACAGATGCCTATTGGACTAACGGATTACACCATGTACAACCAGTTGTCCGTATTTGCACCGGAGATTCGGGGACTATGGGGATTCGTTCCTGTCCCGGGAACCGTTCAGGCGGATGGAACCTTGAATCGGGACGTACCGGGTGGAGGCAGCGCAGTCATGATGCTGGAGGGTGCCAAGGATCAGGACGCGGCGTGGGAGTTCATGAAGTGGTGGACCAGTACACCGATTCAGGCTGAATTCGGACGAGAGATGGAAGGACTGATGGGTGCCGCTGCCCGTTATCCAACGGCCAACATCAAGGCGCTGGATTCCCTGCCGTGGCCTGCGGAGGATTACGCCAATCTCAAGGCTCAATTCGAAACGGTGAAGGGCATTCCTGAAGTACCCGGTGGTTATTTTACAGGCCGCCATCTGTTCAATGCATTTTACAAAACCGTTGTTGGCCAAGTGGAAGCCAGGGAATCCATCATGGATTATACCCAATATATTCAGGACGAGATTCGCGTCAAACGTAATGAATTTGGTCTTCCGTAAGCAGAGGGAGGGTTAATCGTGCCACAAATATCACTCCGAGACGGACAAAACAGTCCTCCTGAGAAAGCGTCAAGGATGGGCATGAAATCGTGGTGGAGCTGGAAGCTCCAGGAAATGAAGGCCAGCAAACATTCCTATGTTCTGCTTGCACCTTATATGCTCCTGTTCCTCATGTTTACCGTGATTCCGGTTGTCATCTCGATCATACTCAGCTTCACCTACTTTAACATGCTGGAATTTCCACGTTTTATTGGCTGGCAGAACTACACTCGCCTGTTTCTGGAGGATGATGTATTCCTGATTGCGATCAAGAATACGCTGCTGTTTGCCATTATCACCGGACCGATCAGTTATATTGCCTGTTTTGTCTTCGCGTGGATCATTAATGAGTTAACACCGAAATGGAGAGCGTTCATGACGCTGATCTTCTACGCGCCCTCCATCTCGGGCAATGTGTATTTTATCTGGCTGATGATCTTCTCGGGAGATCGTTATGGCATTGCGAATGGGTTGTTGATCAAATGGGGCTTTCTGCTGGAGCCGATCCAATGGCTGAAGACAGAAGCCTACATTATGCCGATCCTCATTCTCGTGCAGCTGTGGCTGAGTCTCGGAACTGGATTTCTGGCGTTTATCGCTGGTTTGCAGACGGTGGACCGGACATTGTACGAAGCGGGAGCGGTGGATGGGATCAAAAATCGCTGGCAGGAACTATGGTACATTACCCTGCCTTCGATGCGCCCACAGCTCATGTTCGGCGCAGTCATTCAGCTGACAACCTCGTTTGCCGTGGCCGATGTGTCGATCGCACTGGCCGGGTTCCCAAGCGTGAACTATGCAGCAGAGACTGTGGTAACCCATTTGATCGACTTTGGTACTACGCGGTTTGAGATGGGATATGCATCAGCAATTGCCACCGTACTGTTCATGATTATGGTGGGCACCAACTTGCTGGTACAGAAACTGCTTCGAAGGGTGGGAGAATAGCTATGGCTGCAATTGCGACAGGCAAAAAGCGGGTGAATCGCTCGCTATCGGGAAGCCTCTCCCTGTTTGCCCTTCTGCTCGTATTTGGTGCCTTCATGGTGCTGCCGCTGATTTATGCAATCAACAATGCGTTCAAACCATTGGATGAGATTTTTACCTTTCCACCAACGCTGTTTGTCAAAAATCCTACATTCAGCAACTTTACGGATCTGCTGAATCTGCTGAGTGACTCATGGGTGCCGTTCTCACGTTATATATTCAACACGGTATTTATTACAGGCATCGGTATCGTAGGCCATGTACTGCTAGCTTCGGCAGCTGCCTACCCGCTTGCCAAACACAAGTTTCCGGGCAAAGTATTCATGTTCCAAGTGGTCGTACTGTCACTGATGTTCACACCTGCGGTAACGGCCATTCCGAACTATATGATCATGTCATGGCTCGGATGGATCGACACGTACTGGGCCGTCATTATTCCGGCATTTGCCTATTCACTCGGGTTGTATCTAATGAAACAGTTCATGGAGCAGATCCCGGATGCACTGCTGGAAGCAGCCAAGATTGATGGTGCCAGTGAATACCGGATCTTCTGGTCCATTGTCATGCCCAATGTGAAACCAGCCTGGCTTACATTGATCATTCTGCTGTTCCAGATGTTATGGGGCAGTGATGGCAATGGGTACATCTACAGCGAGCAGCTCAAGACCCTGCATTATGCAGCAGGGCAGATTATTCAGGGCGGAATATCCCGGGCAGGAGCGGGTGCTGCGGTAGCACTGATTTTGATGAGTGTGCCGATCACGCTATTTATTTTCTCTCAGAGCCGAATCATTGAGACGATGGCGAGTTCGGGCATGAAGGATTAAGGGGGAACGATATGGCACGCACAGTGAAAAGATGGCTTGTTCTCCTGGCGGCAGTATCTCTGCTGCTGGTGAATGCCGTGCCTGCGGCGGCCTCCCCGGCGCCGTATGAGAGTTATAACTACAACTACTGGAAAGAGGCTGTTCCTTCACCAGATGCCTATCTGCCCGAGCGTACTATATCAGGCCGTGACCTCGGCATTAGTGAGTTCAAAGACCCCGGTGATGTGAACGTTTCACCCTCCGGGTTGATCTACATTTTGGATAGCGGCAACAGCAGAATTGTCGTATTGGACCCCGACTTTAAGCTGCTGCGCGTCATTGATGAATTCATGATGGATGGCAGCAAGGAGACCTTTAATCTTCCAGGCGGATTGTTTGTGGATGAAGAAGAACGCATATATGTCGCCGATACGGGAAACAGTCGTGTGGTTGTCCTGGATGGAGAGGGGACGCTGATTCAAACCATTACGAAGCCAGAATCAGATATCCTGTCGACTCAATTCCAGTTCCAGCCTTTGAAGCTGACGGTTGACCATGTAGGCCGAGTGTACGTTGTGGCGCAGGGGGTCTACGAAGGGATTATGCAGTTTGACGAGAGTGGGAAATTTATCGGATACGTCGGTACGAACAAAGTGGAGCGGGACTACGGCGAATATATCTGGCGTATGTTGTCCACCAAAGCCCAACGCGCACAGATGGTCCTGTTTGTTCCAACGGAGTTCTCCAATGCGGATATCGACCACAAAGGATTTGTGTATGCAACGAATATTGATCCCGGCTCGAATGAACCGATCAAACGCCTCAACCCGTCTGGCGAAGATGTACTGAAACGGTTTGGTTATTACGATGTCAAAGGCGATATCCGGTTCCGCAACAATCCGGGTCCCTCCAAACTAATTGATGTAAAAGTGCTGGGCAACGGCATGTACAGTGTACTGGATGCGACACAGAACCGGGTGTTCACGTACGACGATGAAGGTCATCTGCTCTACATATATGGTGGCAAAGGAAATCAGGTGGGCACGCTCAAAACACCTGTCGCGATTGAACAATCGGGTGAGCATCACTTGGTTCTGGATCGGGGCAAGAACAACCTTGTCGTTTATGCGCCAACCCGTTTTGGTGCCCGTGTGAATGAAGCGGTGGTACTCCACTATCGGGGCGAGGACACGGAGGCCGTGAATATATGGAGAGAAGTGCTTAAGCTGAATGCTAACTATGACATCGCTTATATCGGTATCGGCAAGTCCTTATTAATGGAGAAGAAAAACGAGGAAGCGCTAGGTTACTTCGAACTTGGAATGGACCGCAAGAGTTATTCTGTCGCGTTCAAGAGGCATCGGCGGGAGATGATGAAGGAACATTTTGGTACATTCCTGACCGCTGCAATCGCGCTGATTGTCATTCTGATCCTGACCCGGGTAGCGGTTAAATGGAGACGGAGGAGGCAGGTTGATCGTGAAGCAGGATTTCATTAAGTTTCCGCTGCATCTCATTTTTCATCCCATTGATGCATTCTGGGACCTCAAGTCGGATAACCGGGGACGGCTTCTTGTTGCTTATGCAGCACTGGCGCTTACTATTGTCATGATGATTTTGCAAAAGCAGTACGCAGGATTCCTCGTCAATTACATCGACCCTCGCACGATTCACAGCATCATCGAGATCGCCACGGTTGCGGTACCTTTCTTTCTATGGTGCACGGCCAACTGGGCGGTAACGACCTTGATGGAAGGGGAAGGCAAGTTCAGGGAAATCGTTCTGGCGACAGGTTACTCGCTCATTCCGGTTATTCTGATCTATGCCCCAATGATCGTGATCAGCCGGTTCATGGTGCAGGAGGAGACTGCTTTTTATTATCTGTTCAATAGCATCGCGTTTTTCTGGTTTGTGTTGCTTCTGTTCATTGGCATGATGACGGTACACCAGTACACGGTGATTAAAACGATCATTACGATGGTGCTGACACTCATTGTGATGGGCATTATTGTATTCCTTGGCGCACTGGTCTTCAGCATGCTGCAACAGCTGTACGAATTCGGTTATAACATTTACCGCGAGTTGATTTTTCGGACCTAAAGGAGGCGGCATCCGTGAACAAAAGGCAACGATTATATACGGTGCTGGCTGGTGGTGCAGCTGTAATCATGATTGCAGCCGGGCTGCTGTATATAAACAACAGGGGGATTCCTGCCGTAGAAGCCGCGGCTTATCTGGATACGACAACCACAGCCATGTCCGTCATGGAGGACCCGTTGCAGTTCCTTAGTGACTCTTCGCAGGGTGTGCCTGGTATGCAACTGGTCGCTGAAGATCAGAGACTCGCCCTGTACTATAACGAGGAGACAACGGAAATTGCAGTACGTGACGGGAAAAGTGGAGAGATTTGGTATAGCAATCCGAAAGAACGGGCTGAGGATGGTCTTGCTTCTGCATATGAAAAAGAAGTGCTGTCCTCCCAGCTGAATGTGTCTTTCCGGGATGCGATGGGCACACTGGAGAACTTTCCGAATTTCAGTTCCAGTATCAGCAACAAACAATTCACAGTGGGTCAGATCGATCAAGGGATTCGGGTTAACTATACACTTGGTGATACATCACTTGGTATTGATGCACTACCGAAGTTGATCAGCAAACAGCGTCTGGAGGAGAAGGTTCTTTCCAAGCTGGATGCTACTGTCGCTAGATACACGTCTGCCCGTTATTATCCAACCAAGAGCAATCCGGATATTCTGGAACGGCTGGATGGACAGATTTCGAAGCAGCTAGTACTGAACAAGATGTTGGGTGCCTTTGAGACGGCGGGTTATACCGCGGACGATTTGGCTTTTGACAATCAGGAGAACGGGGTTGAAGGTGGGGGCGTATCCGATAAGCCCAGCTTTGTCATTTCAGTGGAATACCGACTGGAGCAGGGAGCACTTGTTGTGACCGTGCCTCTGAGCCAGATAGAGGAAAGTGGGCAATACCGCATTCGGAATATTGATTTGCTCGCTTATTTTGGTGCTGCGGATACAAAGGGTGAGGGCTATATGCTCGTGCCTGATGGTTCCGGCAGCCTGATCCATCTGAACAACGGGAAAACCCAAGAAGAGCAGTATGTACAGCGCGTCTATGGCACAGACCCAAATGATAATTCACTCAGTCGTCCTCAGGTTAGTGAATCCGCGTATATGCCTGTGTTTGGTCTGAAGAACGGGGAGAATGCCTGGTTTGCAGTCATTGAAAAAGGGGATGGCATTGCCAGTATCTCCGCGGATATTGGAGGCAGACAGAATAGCTACAACCATGTACACGCGACCTTCTCCCTGCGCGGAGAGGATGAGCTGGAGATGTATACCTCGCAGAAAATGCAGGAGATTCAGCTGCTTAGCGAGGAGCCTTTCCGTGGAGATATTCAGGTCCGCTATCATTTCCTTCATGGAGAAGATGCCAGTTACTCGGGCATGGCCCGCCTGTATCAGCAGCAGTTGATCGAGCAGGATGTACTGAAGCCGCTCGCAGAACAGACGGAGTTGCCGTTCTATGTGGATGTGCTTGGTGCAGTGGACAAAAAGGCTTCGTTCCTGAGTGTGCCTTATCGGACCACCTTAGCCATGACGACGTACGAACAGGCTACAGAAATGGCAGCAAAGCTACAGCAGGATGGTGTGAACCGCGTACAAATGCGGTATCAGGGATGGTTTGGAGGTGGCATCAGTCATCATACGCCAACCCAGGTGAAGTTGGACAGTGAAGTGGGCAGTCGTTCCGAATTGCAGGCGTTGTCCACCAAGCTGGAGCAGTCGGGTGGAGCTTTGTTCCCGGATGTGGCTTTCCAGCACATGTATCACGATGATATGCGCTTTGCTCCTTCCTCGGATGCAGCGCGGTTTGTCACAAAGGAGACAGCGGAACTGTATCCATACAATCCTGCCCTTAATCGCATGGATCAGAGTAAGGACAGCTATTATTTGCTCTCAGCGGCCAAGCTTCCTTATGTGGTGAATGAGTTTGCCGACAAGTACAATCAACTGGACCTCGGCGGATTATCCCTTCGTGATCTTGGGCAGGTCCTGACTTCCGATTATCGGGATAGTCGGGTGATTCATCGGGAGACGGCGAAGAACATTGTGAAGGAGCAACTTGGCAAGTTGGCAAAGTCCTATCCGAACATGATGATATCTGCCGCAAATAGCTACGCTTGGGGAAGTGCACAACATGTTGTGAATGCACCCGCAGGATCGAGTCGGTTCAATATTACCGATGAAGAAGTTCCTTTTTATGCGATGGTCATTCATGGATACATGAACTATGCGGCATCTCCAATGAACACGTCGGGGGATCAGGATCTCCGCAAACAGTTGCTGCGCAGTCTGGAGCTTGGGGCAGCTCCATATTTTCAATGGACCTATGAACCATCATCCAGGCTGAAGCTGACGAATTATGATTCGGCTTACGCAACGGAGTATGCATATTGGGTGGATGATGCCGTTGCCTTGTATAAGCAGGCCAATGAAGTGCTGGGAAATCTGGCGAATGAGCAGATTCTTAAGCATGAACGCATTCAGGATGGCGTTGTCCGGATCACCTATACTGGAGGTACATCCATCCTTGTGAATTACAATGCGGATGCAGTAACCGTGGATGGAACAACGGTTGGCGGGACGGACTATGTGGTGGGAGGAGTGAACCGATGAGAACCATTCGATTATCGCTGAAGTCACGGAGAGCGCTGCTTGGACTTGCATTCATTTCCCCGTGGCTGGTCGGTTTCGTCTTCCTCTTTGCCACACCACTCCTGCAATCGATTCGGTTCAGTCTGAGTAATCTATCCGTTGCTCCGGGCGGGTATGTTCTGGACTTCGTTGGATTTAAAAATTTCAAGGATGCGCTTCTGGTTGACGCTACATTCAACCGGATTCTGGTGGATTCAGTTGGAGCGATGGTACTGAACGTGCCGATGATTTTGTTCTTCAGTTTGTTCACGGCGACACTGCTTAACCAGAAGTTCAGAGGCAGAACAATGGCACGTGCAATCTTTTTCCTGCCGGTTATTCTGGCTTCCAGTGCAGTCGCAGCAGCTGAGTCTGCGGGATTAATCAATCTGATGGGGGATGCGAGTGCGGTGGATGCATCAGCCGATGGCGGTGCTTCGTTCAATGTGGTGTCCATTGTGCGGATGCTGGCGGATGTGGGATTGCCGATGGCCTATGTGGATTACATTGTAGAAGCCATCATGCGGATCTATGAGATTATTAGCAGCTCTGGCGTCCAGATTCTGATCTTCCTCGCTGCACTGCAATCGGTACCGGGATCGATGTATGAGGTTGCAAAGATCGAAGGGGCGACAGCTTATGAATCATTCTGGAAAATTACATTTCCCATGGTCAGTCCGTTGATTCTGACAAATGTCATCTACACGATCATTGATTCATTTGCCGGGAGTCCAGTCACACAGGCCATCTACCAAACCGCATTCAAAACCCAGAACTTTGGCTTAAGCTCGGCGATGTCCTGGCTGTACACACTGGTGATTGGTCTTGTATTGATCGTAGTGGGATGGGTCTTGTCACGGCGGGTTCACTACAACTGACGGTTAACATTAAGGGAGGCTTCAGATTATGGCTGCATCAGGGACAGATCGCATGGTGGTAGTTCCGAAGCAGAATTATCACATGCATCGGGTGCGAAACAAAACATCGGACCTTCTCTATTCCATATTCAGATATGCACTGGTCATCGGCATTTCATTTATTATTTTGTACCCGTTATTTCTCAAAGTGTCAGTTGCGTTTAAGGATAAACAGGATATCTACAATCCAACGATCTATATGATTCCCCAGCACTTTACATTGGATAATATCCGGCTAGCGGCGCAAGTGATGGATTACCTGCCTCTGCTGGCGAACACGTTATTGTTTGTTACCATCACAACGCTTCTGACAGCGATATCCTGTGCACTTGCCGGATATGGCTTTGCCCGGTTTTCGTTTCCGGGTAGTAATGTACTCTTCATCCTTGTGATTCTGACGATTCTGGTGCCGACAAGCACACTTATGGTGCCGATGTATCTGCATTTCCGCAGCTTTGACTTTCTGGGCATCATCCAGTTGTTCTCTGGAAAAAATGGCATCAATCTGCTGAATACGTATTGGCCTTCCATGATCACGGCTGCTACAGCGGGAGGGCTGAAGGCGGGGCTGTTCATCTATATTTTCCGTCAGTTCTTCAAGGGCATGCCAAAGGAAATCGAGGAGGCTGCATTGATTGACGGCGCAGGTGGATTCAAAACGTTTGCTCGAATCATGCTGCCCAATGCAATCTCGCCGCTGATTACGGTCATTCTGTTTTCGTTTGTATGGCAGTACAATGATACGTTTTATTCGGCGTTATTCATGAGTGAAAGTCCACTGATTTCACTGAAGGTGGCTTCTTTACCGGCTCAGGCGAACCAATTGATTCCGCAACTGATGGGCTTTGGTTCGAACTCGGGCATCAAGGCCGATCCGAATTATGTGGCGATGATTGTGGATACAGGCATTTTGCTGGCGATTGCACCGTTAATTATTTTGTATCTGTTTGTACAACGTTATTTCGTTGAGAGCATTGAACGTTCTGGTGTAGTGGGTTAACATGGTAAATCCAATTGGAGGTGTAGAGATGACAGTGCGTGAGATCAGCAGAGTTCCGGTGAATAAAGCAGCGACTCCCGAAGCAAAAGAACTGATGGCGTTCCTGGTAGAGCGTTATCAAAAAGGGATGTTGTCAGGCCAGCAGGATTATAGCAATCTAAACTGGATTAATGAAAATACAGGCCGGAAGCCAGCTGTGATTGGGTTTGATCTCATGGAATATTCGCCATCAAGAACAGAGCACGGTGCGGTCTCCCAAGAGATTCGGGATGCGATAGACTGGCACAAACAAGGCGGGATCGTGACACTATGCTGGCACTGGAACGCACCGACGGATCTGATCGATGAACCGGGTAAAGAGTGGTGGCGAGGGTTCTATACGGATGCTACCACCTATGATCTGGGTTCAGCGCTGGCGCATCCTGAATCGGAAGCATATCAGTTATTGATTCGGGATATCGATGTTATTGCTACACATTTGCAAGAGTTGAAGGATGCTGGTGTGCCTGTATTATTCAGACCACTTCATGAAGCAGAAGGTGGGTGGTTCTGGTGGGGAGCGAAAGGCCCCGAACCTGCCAAACAGTTATATTGTTTGTTGTATGATCGATTGGTTCAAGAACATCAGCTGCACAATCTTATCTGGGTCTGGAACTCGGAAAAACCGGAATGGTATCCGGGTGATGATATCGTGGATATTGTGAGTGTAGATGTATACCCGGAAGCGGGAGATCACTGCCCGCTGGCGGCACGTTACACCAACCTGCGAGAGCTTGTGAAGGATAGTAAAATCATTGCACTGGCCGAGAACGGCTCCATCCCTGACCCTAAGCAGATGAAGGAACAGGATGTACACTGGAGTTGGTTCTGTACCTGGACAGGTGGATTCCTGAGAGACGGGACGCATAATGAACTAACGTTTTTGAAGGAATTGTACCATAGCAAAGAGGTCATTACGCTCGATCAGTTACCGAAGTGGAGTTGGTTATAAGAATCCCACGTCCAACTTGAATTGGAATCAATGAAGCGTTAGTATTCGCTGTAAGAATTCATGCGAATACTAACGCTTCATTTGTTGGTAGCGCACATTAGTTAATGGAACCCATCACCCCTGAAACATTAGAAGTTGAACAACCATTTAGTTTGACGGGTGTAACATAGCTTGGATATTGGTATGTAAAGTCACGCTGGAAGTGAATAAAATATACGATTGATTCACTGTGCGGATCAGAATCCTCTCGCTTGTGCCATTGACTGGACCGATCCGAATGGCGGATGGTTCGCTTCCACCGTACGTATCATCCAGGGTGACCGATGTGATATGTGCGATAGGAATTTCAATTTTGGAGAACTGCCAGCGGATGACCAGTTGATCTTCTACTTTTTTCACGTTAACACCAAACATAATACGACCTCCCTTTAAGCCCTCTGAAGATAAATACTTTTTATTAGTCTACCACTTATTGGTTAATATTTCCTTAATAATAGTAAATTCCCCGAGCAATTGAAGTGCTCAAGTGTAACTTTATCTACGGGTAATATTTCGCTACAGATATTTCCATAAATGTTGGCATGATGTACACTATGACTAAAGAATCTGGATACGGAGAGATTTGTTGGAGGTGGAGATTCGTATGACAGATTTGAACGCGTATCATTATTTTGAAAAAAGTCTTGGTCCTTTCCGAAATCTCTCCAGCCTGTCTAATGAAGAAGCCGAAACAGTTGCCCAACAAATCCGTCATCAAGGCCGGAATTTTGCCAGTCAGCGATCAGCGGATTATATGACCATCCGAAGAGCGCTTGAACATAAAGCGTACGAGCAGTTTAAAGGCAAAGGCGGAACCCCCACTAATCCATATCCCCACTATATGACCCTCGGTGCATGTGAATGGCTGTCATCCTGGTATACCGAACCGGATCAAGTGATGATTCCGTGGGAAGATCTGTCTGCCGAAGTTGTGAGCTTCACGTATGGAGATCTCTTTCCAACCATGCGTTATCTGGATGATAAACCTTACCGTAAGCAGGTCTACACCAAAGATGAAATCCTGGAAGTTATTCAGGCCTATGGTTGGCCTCAAGAATGGAACCGTCAAGGTGATCAAGGTCCCGAACGATATATTGAAGTACAAGTGTGGGACGAGCGTATTATCAGACCTTATCGTTGAATCGAAGGGGTTTAGGGCACATTTCTACCGTTTCTAACAGGTGCAAAAAAGTGCAATTGCAGGAAATACGGGTGTTCGTTATAGTGAGTGAAAGCTTTGACCGGTCAGGAAGAATCTTCTTCAAGAGCCTGTCAAAGCCCCTTTTTTAATCGTTAATCCGATTAAGACTATAGGTTTAAGAGACTAAGGAGGATGGGAAAGCCTATGCAAAAAGTGGGGAAACGCAACACCCGTAATCTGGCCTGGATCATATCGGTTGTCATGGTCATGTCCGTGGTGCTTAGTGCATGCGGAAATAATGAAGAAGGACAGGTAAGTGGCGGCAGTGGCAATGCCGACGATCCGTTGGAAGTCAGCATTATGACCATCACGCCAAGTGCCGTCCCTGCTGCTGATGATAATGTAATCAAACGCGCCATTGAAGAAGCGACTAACTCCAAAATGAATATCCAGTGGGTCTCCAACAATATCTACGGTGATAAGCTCAATCTGACCCTGGCTTCCGGGGATATACCTGATCTCATCATGATTAATGATCCATTTGGAAGTACCTTCACCAAGATGGTCAAACAAGGTGCTTTTTGGGATATCACCCCTTATATCAAGGACTATTCGAACCTCAGCGGAGGCATTCCCGATATTGCTTGGGATACAACCAAGGCAGCAGATGGCAACAATTATGGTATCCCGCGGCCTCGCCCGGTCACTGGCGATTCTTTTTTCATCATCCGCAAGGATTGGCTTGACCGATTGAATTTGCAGGTGCCAGAGACCACGGATGAGTTGTTCAACGTGATGGAGGCTTTTGTGGAGCAGGACCCTGATGGTAACGGAACCAAAGATACTACCGCACTTGCCGCTTATATCAGTCCTGATGATCTCGGTTGGGGAGGTAATCTCGGCCCCGTACTCGGTGCCATTGAGAATTCTTTTATCGGAACCAATAGCAGTTGGAAATGGGATGAGTCGCAGGGGAAGCTGGTCTACAGGGAGCTGTTGCCCGAGGTGAAAGAATCCCTTCAATATCTAACTAAAGCCTATAGCAGCGGCATGATGCCGGAAGATCTGCTTTCGCTCAAGCTGACGCAGGCCAGAGAACTGTTCAAGCGCAACCAGGCGGGCATTATCGTGGACAAGACAGGTACAATGCGCAAAATCTATGCCGATGACCTGAAGAAGGTTGATCCCTCTTTCAAATATACGGATTTCTATCCTTTGACCAATCTGAATGGATATAATCCGAAGGGTTCGGGATACAACGGTATTCTGGCGATCCCAGCAAGTGTGCCGGAAGAGAAGATGAAACGAATTCTCCAACTCGTTGATACCTGGATGAATCCGGAAGTATTTGAAATTCAGCAGTTCGGGATTGAAGGTACGCATTATGAAGTGGTCGATGGCAAAAAGGTAGCAAATAGTGAAAAATTGACGGCGGATAACGCGTCGGATTTCAATCATATCGTTAACGTCATCGACCTGCCTTGGGATACCACGGGTGAAACGGATGAAGAGACACAGGCCAATGAACTGTTCAAAAAAGTGGAGGCAGAGCGAGACAAAACGAGCGTGGCGGATCTGGCCGCTGGCCTTCAATCCGAGACCGGGCAAAAGGTGCTGCCTGAACTTAACAAGAAGATCCAGGATCTGAAAGCAAAGATTATTCTGGGCCGGGAGCCAATTGAAGCTTGGGATGCCTTTGTGGAAACCCTGCGGAATGATCCGAATTTCCAGGCGATGAATGATGAGATGACTGAAGCCTACAAGAAAAGAAATGGACAGTGATCTGAGGGAAGGAGCTGCAAACCATGAGCACCCATGAGCAACGAATGAGTACGGTTAAGGGGAAGCAGACTTCATCCAAAAAGAAAGGGTTAAACCTGCTGTCCGCACTTCGGCGTGACCGGTCGTTATATTTGCTTGCACTGCCGGGCGTATTGTTCTTCCTCGTTTTCAAATACATCCCGATGTGGGGCATCATCATTGCATTTCAGGATTACTCGCCCTTTCGGGGGATTCAGGGCAGTGAGTGGGTGGGCTTGCAACACTTTACAGCACTCTTTGGTAATCCGGATTTTGCTTTGTTGTTCCGAAATACGCTGGCAATCAGCTTGCTCAATCTGATTTTGTTCTTTCCTTTTCCGATCCTGATTTCCCTGGGACTCAACGAACTGCGAAGTGTGGCGTATAAGAGACTGATTCAAACGATTATCTACATGCCGCATTTCCTCTCCTGGGTGATCATTGCCGGGTTAACACTGCTGCTGTTCGCCAAAGGAACGGGACTGATTAATGAGTTATTCGCTTTATGGGGATGGCCCCGCGTGGATATATTGACGAACCCGGACAGCTTCTGGATCATGGTCACCTTGCAAGCGATGTGGAAGGAAGCTGGTTGGGGCACGATTGTGTTCCTGGCCGCCATGGCGAGTGTGGATACTCAACTGTATGAGGCAGCACGCATGGATGGAGCGGGACGATTGCGCCAGATCTGGCATATTACGTTGCCTGCCATCCGCAGTGTCATCATCGTGCTCTTGATTTTAAGACTTGGAGACATCATGGAGGTGGGGTTTGAGCAAATCTTCCTTATGTACAACGGCGCTGTATCTGAAGTGGCCGAAGTGTTCGACACCTATGTATACCGCACAGGGATCGAGCAGGGCGATTTTAGCTACAGTACAGCGGTTGGACTGTTTAAATCCGTAATTGGTCTAGTGCTGGTCGTTGTCGCAAATCGTGTGGTTAAGCGCATGGGTCAGGAAGGCGTCTACTAGTTCGATCCGGCACCTATCCATACCCGGGCAGCCATTAATCAATGGAGAGGAGGTTTCGAATGCATCGCATGAAATGGAGTGAGCGGATTGGACAGTCCCTAAATGTGGTTACGCTTGGACTACTGGCTGTGGTTATGTTTTTCCCACTATATTATGTTTTCATCGTTTCATTCACGGACCCTGGAGAATATTTGCAAAAGAAAATCGTACTCTTCCCGGAACGCTGGTCTGTTGAAGCCTATACGTATTTGTTATCCACGCCTGCCTTTGCACGCTCGCTGGGGAACAGTGCATTTCTGGCAACCGTCGGCACGGTGTGCAGCCTGGCAGTATCATCCTCTCTGGCATATGCGCTGTCCCAGAAGCGATTCCACTTCAGAAAAATACTGATGTTCCTGATTGTACTAACCATCTTGTTTAGCCCGGGCATCATTCCAAATTATCTGCTGGTGCGGGAACTCGGGCTGATCAATAATATCTGGGCATTAATTCTGCCTGCGCTCGCCAATGGCTGGACGGTGTTGCTGATGAAAAATTTCTTCGACAGCCTGCCCGCAGAGATCAGCGAAGCGGCATCCATTGATGGCTGTAGTGCCATCCGAACCTGGTACACGATTGTGTTGCCCTTATCGATGCCTGCGCTTGCTGCTTTTGGATTGTTTTTCGCTGTAGGCTACTGGAATCAATTCTTCGCGGCACTGTTATACCTGAATGATTCTGCGAAATGGCCCATCCAAGTATTATTGCAAAACATGTTGCTGAACGCATCCAATATCGATCTGGTTGCGCCTGGACAGCAGGTGGAGACACCGCCGACAGAAATGTTGAAGATGGCCGCGATTATTGTAGCCATATTGCCAGTACTGGTGGTGTATCCATTCATTCAAAAGCATTTTGCCAAAGGAGCACTAATCGGCTCGGTCAAAGGATGAATCTGCATTCAGGAGGGTATTCCCGGGAAGGAGGTCCATACAGATGATATTCAAGCGCACAGCAGACCCATTACCCAAAGGGCGTTATTTCAGACGAAGCCTGATGATGATTCTGTTTATCGCCTGCATTCCGGGAGTCATTACAGGGGTGCTGCTGTATGGCTGGGTCACCGTCAAAATGGAAAAGATTTTGCAGCAAACCCATCTGCATCAGTTTGAACAACGTACCGTGTGGGTTGGCGATCAATTGGATGCGCTTGAATTGACCTTCTCGCAGTGGGCCTTCGATCCGGTTTTCGATAACCGTCTGAAAGAGCTCGATTTTGTATTCAAGTATAAACAGGTGCATGAACTGTACCGATTGCTGCTGATGATTCAGAATTCCAATACATTGATCGGCAAAGTTCAATTGTATCTGGGGGAACCCCGGGCCGTGAAGATGGATTCTGAACGGTATGATTTTATCAAAGACGCTGGGGAGATCGAGAAGTATGAACGGTTGACTCACCAGCCCCAGGCCACATATTGGTCACGCTCCATGGAGGGCACATCCATGATGATGGTGAATCGACTTCCGGGTGGAAGCGACGATGCACTGGGGGCACTAACGATCACGCTGGATAACAAGCAACTGGGTAACATGTTACAGACCTTGTCTCCGTATAATGGCGGGACGACATTCCTGCTGGATGAGCAGGGGAAGCCCATGCTTCCACAAGACCAGGCGCTTGGTGGATTACAGCATGCTGTCCGTGAACATCTGTTGAACCAGGAAGGGAATCTGTCTTCATTTCTAATGGAATATGAAGGACTGACCTACTCGGTTCAAACGGGCACCTTCCGCAGATTGGGTGCCGATTGGACTTATGTGTCCGCGGTTCCCCTCAATGAAATTGTAGCTCCAATTGTGTCTGTACCCCGAATCATTCTTCTCGTCAACGGATCTGGACTTTTGCTGGCTCTGATCCTGTCGTGGGTCGGTTCACTGCAACTATATAAACCGTTTACGAAATTACTGCGAATATTTACCGTGGCTTCTGTCCGCCCGAATGGGTCTGTACAACTGGATGAAATCAAGCATATTGAACAGCGCTGGATTGGCGTTAATGAGGAGAGAGAATCGTTGCAGCAACGGTTGGAAGAGCAACTTCCGCTCGCTCGGGAAAGCTTGCTGATTCAACTCACGCTGGGTCATCTGTTACTGTCATCCGACCATGAATGGAAGCAACGTCTGGCACAGCTGGGCTGGGTCCTTTGGGATGAGCGGTTCATCATCCTGTTTGCTCACATTCGTCCGAGTGCAGTTCTTCTATATGGGGCTAAGGAGCGAAATCAGAGTGAATCTCAGGAGTGGATCAGTTTTGCCGCAACCGATATTTTGAACAGGCAGTTGGTGGAACTTCCTTACCGGGCCGAAACGATTAATTACCATGACATGTCCATTGCGCTGTTGCTCGCTGTCCCTCCAGAGGTCCAGCCAGAGACGCCTGAATTCAGAGAAGAATTAACTCGGATGGCTCAGCATTGGCTGGAAGCCGTGCAGTCGGAATGGAACGTTCGTATGACAGTCTCGATCAGTAAACTCACATCAGATGCCTCCCACATTCCACAGCTGGTCAGAGAATCGAGGGCTGTGTTGAGGAAGAGGCAATTCTCTTCCAATGTGACCATCATTGATATGAATGAGGAGGCAGAGCAGGATGTGAATGAACATGGAGTATATCTGCTTGAGCTGGAGCAGGCCATCATCTCGGCATTGCGTAGTGGTGAACAGGAATCTGCCCTGGAACAGTTCAGCATATTTATTGGCACGTATGCTGGATCTGAAGTGCCGGAGAAGCATGTTCGTCAAGCTTTATTCCAACTGCTGGCACGCATACAACATACCCTTTTGCAATTAGGGGAAGATCCAGTCGAACTGTTTGGGGTAGGGATGTATGAAGAGGTGCTGCAACTGCATGACTTGGATGAATTGTTCCTGTGGTTCAGGGAACGGATTGTGCACGTATGTATAGAGGAATTCACAGGCAAGGAAGAGAAGCAGATACAGATGGCGGTTCATCAGATGAAGGAGCATGCGCAGCAACAGTATGCAGAAGCGTTATCGCTGGATGAATTGGCAGATCTTCACGGGATTCATTCTTACACATTAAGCCGGGCATTCAAGCAGGCATTTGGGCAGAATTTTGTGGACTATCTAACTGAGGTAAGGCTCCATCGGGCCAAAGAGCTGCTTGAATCAACAGACGTCAAGATCAGTGAAATTGCGGAGCAGGTGGGCTATCAGCCCAGTTACTTCAATCGTTTGTTCAAAAAAAGTGAGGGAACGACGCCAAGTCGTTACCGGGAAGACATTCACAAGCATACCGGGCACAATCGGGGTAACCGCTCCGTTTAAATCACGCCTTAGTTTTCAGCCCAAAGGAGAGTGAGATGTGACGTGTCACAGGACAAGCCAAATATTATTTTTCTCATGACAGATCAGCAACGATGGGACTGTATTGGAACGTTCAATGAACATATTCATACACCGAATCTGGATAAACTTGCAGCCGAGGGAATTACTTTCCGCGATGCGGTCTGCCAATCGCCAATGTGTGCGCCAAGTCGAAGCTCCATGATGATGGGGTATTATCCGTCACAGCTTGGGGTTCGAACGAATTATGGCGGATTGTTTGAGGAAGACAAGTTGCCCTCCGAACCTTTGCCGGAGTTGATGCACCGCGCAGGGTATCAGACAGCCGGATTTGGGAAAACGCATTGGAACCATAGTGATGGTGTAGATGAGCCTTCCACGCGAGGGTTCGAAGTAAGATCGATCGGTCTTTCCCGTCAAAGTGGTCATTATGAACAGGGAGCGACAATGATGGGTGACTCCCATCCCGAAGCACTGGAAGCATACCATGAGGAGACTAAGCATTTTGGTAGCGGTGAGGAAAATGTCAATGGTTATACAGGGCTTACGAGTCAGATTCCGATGAATCAGCATCGGGATGGGTGGGTAGCCGAGCAGGCGCTGCAGTTTTTGGATGAAGGGATCGACCCGGAGCGCCCATTATTTTTTTATCTGTCTTTCCTGAAGCCACATGCCGGGTTCAATGTACCCCAAGCATTTGAAGACCTGTACAGGCTGGAAGATATTCCGGATATCCCACAACCGCCGTGGGAGGATGAAATGCAGACTCACCTGGCAGCTTCCGATGAACTGAATTCGAATAGTCGACGGTCATACCTCGACAAGAAGAAGGTATGGGACCAGCGAAGTTTGGAGGAGCGGAGGAGGACTACGTTAAGATACTGGGCGAATTGCTCCTGGCTCGATCATTACTTTGGACTCGCTTTGGAGAAGTTGGAGAACCAGGGGAGGTTGGAGAACGCGCTGATTGTATTTGTCTCGGATCATGGAGAGATGCTGGGGGAACGACAGTTTCGCTTCACCAAATATAATCTGTATGACAGCAGCGTGAGGGTGCCACTTATCTTGTCTGGTACCCACATTGAGGAGCAGAAGCGCGGAACGATTGATCAGGGGCCTGCGGAGTTGGTGGACCTGGTGCCGACATTGACACGTGCAGCCGGACTTCAAGCGAATCCGATGCTGCCTGGTGTCGATCTGCTGGGCGATCTCCGGCATCGCGGAACGTTCTGTGAATTTCATGGAAAGGGGGTAACGGCGCCTCATTCGGCTCCGGCCTATATGTGGCGGACCACGGAGTGGAAGCTCATTCTGTACCTGGAAGGTTCTGTCGCAGAGTCTGCATCCAGAGTGCATGAAACGAAGGGTGAATTGTATCACCTCACGGTTGACCCTCATGAGTGGACGAACCTGTATGATGAGGAGCAGCATGCTGTAATTCGGGAGCAATTAAAGACCGAACTGCTGATGCATCTGGCTGTCAGTTGGGCGAAAGGCCCCTTTTTCTATGATCGTGGAGGAACCAAGCCGTTGGAGCGGTAGATAGATCATGTTGACCGGGCAACCGGAGGCAAAGCAGTTATTGCTGAACCAGATCAGTCCATCTCATTAGATTGGCTCGTAGGGACAGAGATAACCGGCTTTGCTTTTTTTTGTACGCATATACTAACCAATCGATGGAGGGGAATTGTAAATGAAAACCAAAACGACTGTGGCCAGAGGAACAAAAGTACTATTCACATTGCTGTTAAGTGGAGTTATTGGATGGACAGGCATTGTTTCACCGGGAGGGGGAGTACTTCAGGCAGATGCCGCAGAAGGGTCTGCACCACGTCTGGTTGAAAATCTGGGACGAGGTCTTACTGCCGTATATCTGGGAGAGAACAAGGTATATTTGAACTGGCGTCTGCTTGGGACCGAATCGCAGCAGGTTACATTTGATATCTATCGTAGGACGGGTACAGAAGAGGTGAAGCTGAATGACCAGCCTTTGACGCAGGGAACCAATTATACGGACACGAATGTAGATGTAACCCAGAGCCATACGTATATCGTGAAGTCTTATGTAGACGGTAGATTACAGGATGAGAGTGCTGAGGTTGTATTGGCAGCCAATCCCGAGATCCGCAATTACTTCAGTATTCCATTGCAAAATATAACATCCAATCCGTCGGATTATTTTGTGCAGCATGGCTGGCCTGGGGATCTGGACGGTGATGGGGAATATGAATACGTGGTCACCCGCATTCCGGTGAACGGAGGCAATAAATATGTGGAAGCCTACAGTCTGACCGAAGGTTTCCTGTGGCGGATTGATCTGGGTCCATACAGTGTCACAACGATAGATACATATAATGCGCCGCCTGCTTCTGTCAGTGAATTTGGAGTGGCTGGACTTGGGGGCTGGCGGGACAATGACAATATAACAGTGTTTGATCTGGACAGTGACGGGAAGGCTGAAGTGCTGCTGCGTACCTTTGAAGGGGTAACGTTTGCAGATGGTCAGGTCGTTCCTGCCACAACGGAGCGTGCACAGTATGTGTCTGTCGTGGATGGATGGACCGGAACAGAAGCGGCACGCACAGCGATAACCAATGATTATGCAGCCGATGGTCCCCTCAGTGGGCACTTTGGCATTGCTTATCTGGATGGTGAACATCCAAGCCTGATTACGGCGCTCAAGAATCGTGCGCTCAGCCGCAACTTTCAGTATGTGACGTCAGCCTATGACTATACAGGCGGTGCCCTGACCGAGCGTTGGAGACATGCGGGAGCGGACGGTGAGTTTTTCCACCAGATTCGTATACTGGATCTTGACGGGGATGGGAAGGATGAGGTGTCATTCGGAGGCTGGGCGCTGGATGATAACGGAGAGACCTTATACAGTCTGCCTGGTGTAGTCCATGGCGATCGTTTCCACATTACGGACATTGATCCGGGTCGACCAGGGCTGGAGCAATTCGGGATTCAGCAGGCGGAGAACGGAAACGTCAATCAATTCCCTTGGTTTTATGCCGATGCGGCGACGGGCGAGATCATTCGTACAGGGGAAATTCCGCAGGACGTCGCACGGGGAACACTGGCGGATATTGATCCAACGCACAATGGGCTTGAGATGTGGTCCAGTTCAGGCAATATCTACAATGTGGACGGTGAAGTAATTAGTTCAGTTCAGCCCTCAACCAATTTCAGAATTTGGTGGGATGGTGATGTACTCGGCGAGTTGTTGGATAAGAACTTTGTGGAAAAGTGGGATTGGGAGCAGAACACAACAACACGTCTGTTTACAGCCGATGATGTTCGCGTGAATTCCAGAAATGCTCCTGTGCTCTATGGCGATCTGCTGGGGGATTGGCGAGAGGAAATTCTCTATGAAACGAATGATTTCACAGCATTGCGTCTGTATACAACAACGATACCATCCGATGTCCGCATCTACACGTTGCCGCATAACCCCGCCTACCGCAATGGACTGGCGGTGAAAGGATATATGCAATCCTTGTTGACGGATTATTATCTGGGTGAAGGGATGACAACACCAACCGTTCCGGACATTCTTCCCGTCGTGTACAATGGGGATCATGAGTCTTAAACCAAAGGGAAGGGGATGCTTCAGATGCATGGTCAGATATCCAAAAAGGAAAATTCTTGCTGTTGTTCTGCAAGCCGAAGCGGCAGGATGAAAGTGAAAATTCAATCAGAGGACACGCCAGAATTGACGGCTTCCCGTGAGGTGAGTGTAGCGTCTGACCATGCATCTCCATCTCCACTTTCCGTTGACCGTCTATCGCCTAGTGCGCTGGCGGGAGATGATGGATACATCGCCGGGCGAAACGACAGGGACCGTATATGGATTGAAGGTGGACGTTTCCTTATGGGCACCAATGATCCGGAAGCTTTTGCAAGTGATGGGGAAGGGCCTGTCCGGGAAACCCAGGTGGACTCCTTTTATCTGGATGAATGCACGGTGACCAATGCGCAGTTTGAACAGTTTGTAAGGGAGACAGGTTATCGAACGGAGGCCGAGCGATTCGGTTGGTCCTTTGTTTTTCATCTGTTCGTTTCTTCGCAAACGGCTGCTCATGTTCGTACTGTGGTGCAGCAAACGCCCTGGTGGTGGGTTGTTGAAGGTGCGGACTGGTCTCATCCCGAAGGACCTGACTCTGATGTAAAGGACAGGGCTGACCATCCCGTTATCCATGTCTCCTGGAACGATGCCAATGCGTATTGTGGCTGGGCGGGTAAGCGCCTGCCCTCAGAAGCCGAGTGGGAATATGCAGCCCGAGGTGGATTAATCCAGAAGAAATATCCCTGGGGCGACGTTCTGCGGCCGGATGGACAGCACCAGTGCAATATCTGGCAAGGTACCTTTCCAACTCAAAATAATGCTGCTGATGGTTATGCGGGTACAGCCCCATCCCGATCCTTTCCTGCGAACGGATATGGATTGTACAATATGTCAGGTAATGTATGGGAATGGTGCGCTGACAACTATGTTACGGATCATGAGAAGTCTATAATTACTGAGATTGTTGCTTCTCCCGATGAAGTTCGCAAGGTGTTAAAAGGCGGTTCCTACCTTTGCCACCGTTCCTATTGCAACCGGTACAGAGTGGCAGCACGGATTCCCAATACGCCGGATACATCCACCGGACATATCGGTTTTAGATGTGCATCCGATGTATTGCCGGTATAGCGTGCTATTGATAGGACATACCGAATACGATTATGTATATGAAAGGAATACAAGCGACTCATGTGAGTCGCTTTTTTCCTTTTACTGATCCGAAAGGATAATTCCGTTATTTCACGAATACAACAGAGAACTCAGTGAATTCAAAATCACAGACAAAGGGTGTGCCACATGACGAATCTATTCGAACAATGTTCAGGTCAAACATTATCTGCCAACCTGGGATGGCTGAACGAGCCAACAGATTGGTCCATTGAAGACGGCAAAGTAACGATAACCGTTTCGCCGATCAGTGACTTTTTCATTGATCCGGGAGGTGAGCCGGTGAAAGCTTCAGCTCCATTTTTACATACGATAGTCAAGGGAGATTTCAGCATCACGACTCAAGTACAGGTGGACATGAAAGAACAGTATGACTCCGGCTGCCTGATGGTGAGGGTGGACGATACGAATTGGGCTAAAGTCTGCTTTGAGTATTTTGAAGAACAGCCGTCTATTCTTAGTGTTGTTACTCGTGGTAACTCGGATGATTGTGTATCAGCACCTGTAGACGTTAACAAGCCTTATTTACGTGTAGCCCGGGCAGGCAACAGCTTTGCTTTCCATTATTCTCAAGATGGAGAGAAGTGGAAGCTGGTTCGTTATTTCGGACTCGACTGCCCGGAAGAGATCAAAGTTGGCATTGTGGCCCAATCCCCCATTGGGCAAGGGACCACGGTTACTTTTACTGACGTACAGCTTCAACATGGGGTGACCGGAAGTGTTCGCCGGGTAAAATAACAGCGATCAGAAGGTTGTTCTGTCATTTATTTCACCCGAATTAATAATCCAAACAGGCCGAGTACAGCAAAGGCCAGAAATGCCGTTGTATTGGAAAACACTTCAATCGTGTAACCTGCCATGGATGAGCCGAGGAATTGCCCCACACCCAGCGCGAGAAAGGCAAGGCTGATTCCGATAGACACATTTGGACTGAATAGTCTCGTTGCCCAAACGATAAATACACTGGTCAGGAAAATATACGTGCTGCCAAATATGATCGCAGAGATGAGACTGGCAGTCATGGATGGAAGAAGGATAACCCCGAGCGAAGTAGCCAATAAAAGTATGCCTATTCGGTAGGACCACCCAATCTCGAACCGTTCAATAATGCGACCAGCGCATCCACCGAGTATCCCCATAACCCCCATCACAATCCAGAACAACACGGCTTCCGAATCGGAGGCCCCTTTCTCGTCTGTGAGGAAGTTCCGGGCAAAGGTCCAGTAGATTGCAGAACTGAAACCTGTCAACAGACAAGCCATGAGCAGAGCAGACCCTGGTCTGGTAGGTTTCATACATGTCCAGAGAGATTTGGTACAAGGCAGTGTCTTGGTTGCCGGAATAACACGTCTGTTCCACAAAAGAACCACAACACCAATTACAGCAAACAGGATGTAGGTTAGACGCCAGTAATCCGTGAACAGCCAGTAGAGTGGACCCGATATGACAATCCCGAAGCTGGTTCCGGTGTTAATCCAGCTGTTGCCTCTTGCTTGTAGATCGGGTGCAAGCTCGGCATTAACCGTGTTACCGAGGGCTGGAGAGGCCCAGCCTGTACTCAAACCCGCTAAAAATATACTAAATGTAAGAACCCATGCATTCTGAGCAAGGGCAATGCCGGTTAATCCGAGCACTGCGCTGATTCCTGCCAATTGAATGACATAATGATGTCCCTTGCGATTAATCAACAATGGTGCAGTTAGAAGGGACAGACAGTAGGCAATATACGTTCCTGAGTTAATCGCACCAGAGGCTGCATCATTCAATTGTAAGGCTTCCGAAATTTCCGGCATAAACAGTCCATAACTGAATCGCCCGAATGCATAACATACAGCGATAAGTGCAATGCCTGGAAAGATAATTTTTTTCATTAAATCCACCGCCTTTTAGATAGAACGATCATTATATTTCTTATTAAATAAAAAAGTGAGTTGAACTACTAACTCACCCGGAATCGCATTACTTGAAACTGGTCTGCGTCATATGGATCAGTTCGCGGCAGACGTCATTTACATTTTCTGTCTCGGCCAATGCAGTAGAACCCTCCAGGAGCAGGGAGAATTGCAATAGATCTCGATCACTTGCAGCAGGCGCCAATGTTTGAATTAACGTTCGCATATGTCTTTTGTGCGCATTCACTGTCTGCACGATGATATGATCTGCATGACCTCCGAATTCTTCTTTGGCGCGTAAAAATAAGCAACCTCTTGATTCGTGCTCTTTCAGCCAGGCTGCATGTCCTTTAGCCAGATTGAGGAACATGGGTTGTGCTTTATTGTCTGCATATTGCCGGAGTTGTTCTAAATAACGCTGTTCGCGTCGCAAGAGTACCTGGACAATGAGATCATCCTTGGACTCAAAATGATTATATAACGTCATGATGGCAATCCCGGCATCCGTGATAATCCGCTTCAAACCGATGGAATGGAAGCCGTGAAGGTAGAACAATTCTTCCGCCACGTTCAAAAGCATTTCCTTTTTGCTGCTCATGATCAGTGATACTCTCCCTTCAAAATAAGATAGAACGATCATTATACTTGTAGGCTATATTATATCGTTAACATTGTCAAATTATGTGACTTCCCTTGCCTCTGGTTAGTTCAAAGCCTGGGCAGGGCGTTATATGAACAACGTCTTTGCACATTAACCGGACGTATGAGAGCACAATATGACAGGTTTTTGGGTGGTTTATCCGTTATATTAGACATCAAGGAGTGATTATTACATGAACTGGATCAACGCATTACAGGTCGCTATTCAATATATGGAAGACCACTTGCTCGAAAATATGACGATGGAGCAGATTGCAGCGCAGGCTCATATCTCTCCTTTTCATTTTCAACGTACCTTTGCCTTATTAACTGATGTTACTGTAGCCGAGTACATAAAACGCAGACGATTGACACTGGCGGCACATGAGCTGCTTCAAAGTGATCACAAAATCATTGATCTGGCGTTTAAATACGGTTACGACACACCGGAATCTTTCTCCAAAGCATTTCGTAGACAACATGGGATCGCACCCAGTGAGGCTCGAAAGAATAGTAACGCTGTCCAATCGTATAATCGTCTGGTGATTCAAGTGAGTCTAAAAGGAGCAGAGCCGATGAAATATAAAATTGTTGAACATCCTGAATTTACGTTGGTCGGAGTAGAGCAAACTTTCTCATATGCAGATGGAGAACATCTGCAAGGCATCGGGAAGATGTGGCAGGAAGCGTGGACGAGCGGTACAGAGGATCGTTTATTTGAACTGAACAATGGGGTTATTCCAGGTTTACTCGGTGTCGTTGTCGATCAGAGTGAAATCCAGGAGAAACAGATGCAATACTGGATTGCTACGACTTACGATGGTGAAGTACCTGAAGGATTATCAAGCTTCACCATGCCTGCTTCCAAATGGAGTGTATTTGAGGTAGAAGGCCCGATGCCGGAGAGTATGCAGCTTCTGTGGAAACGGATTATTTCGGAATGGTTTCCATCCAACCCGTATGAGCACGCATATATGCCGGAGCTGGAAGTATACCCGGGCCCCAATCAATCGCCACAAATCTGGATACCGATTAAATAAATTTTAACCGTTTCAAACTCGATCATTGTAGCCCATAAACATTCGGATAACCGAAGCTGTTTATGGGTTATTTGGTTGTGATTAATCAGAGATTCGAAGTTGTACAGAGGATGTTCAAGCGTTGTTCATTTTATTGCAGCCAGGTAAACATGATATATTGGAATGAAGGTTAACAGCTATAAGAGGACAATGAGGCGAACCGCAGGAGGCAGATATGTTATATGAGGACCCATTCATTCAGACGATCATCAAATACGAGCAATTAATGCACGACCTGCGGAGAGTTCGTAGTCTCCATTTGCCTCAATGTTACATAGGTGCAGGATATATTCGTAATTATATTTGGGATGTTCTGCATGGATATGATCTTCGTGAACTTCACAGCGATATTGATGTTGTCTATTATGATGCACAAGACTTGCGTGAGGAGCGAGACATACAGCTCGAACAACAGCTTCGTGAGGAGACGGGCAGTTCGAAGTGGTCGGTCAAAAATCAGGCGAGAATGCCTCTGCGCAATGGCACAGTTCCTTATCATTCTAGTGAAGATGCTCTTCGCTATTGGCCAGAAGTTGTGACTGCTATAGGCGTACAGTTGGATGAAGAGGATCGGGTGAACATCTGTGCTCCGCATGGTTTGCATGATCTGTATCATCTTATAGTCCGCAAAAGTCCATTCTTCACGGATGCTGACTATTATAATCAGAGAGTACAGAAGAAGCGCTGGCAGGAACAATGGCCGAAACTAACGATAATAACATCTTGAATAATAAGTAATTTGCGGAATAGTGGGTACAAGAAGGAGTGTCTACGGATTTGAAGAAAAAGTTCTTACAAAAAAATGGACTGATCATTGATCTTGTCCTGTTGGCATGTTTTGTGGCATTTCTGATCTTCTGGGGCCAAAGATTCCCAGTCATGTTATTCGGAATGATCACGGTGGCTTTTATTGTTCTAAGACGAATTGACTATCAGAAGCATGTTATTCTGAAACGGATTATCCTTACCGGATTTGGCGTGGTTGCCGTCTCTTTTGTTATTATCGAAGCACTTGTATTCACACAGCTTGGTGCGAATGATCCGGAAGAAGCGGACTATGTCATTATTCTGGGTTCAGGCATCCGTGGAACGGAATTGTCATTGACCCTAAAACAAAGGTTGGATGCCAGTCTGGACTATATTCGCAGTCACCCTCAGACACCCGTCATTGTATCAGGTGGGCAGGGACCTGGAGAATCGATTCCTGAAGCGCTCGCCATGAAAAACTATCTGATTGAACAGGGGATTAACCCTTCCCAAGTCATTATGGAAGATCGCTCCACAAGCACACAGGAGAATTTGGCCTTTTCCAAAAAAATCATTCTTGAATCCGGGTTAGAGCACCCTGAGATCATGATCGTCACCAGTGACTATCACATGTTTCGCTCCAAGTATATCGCTGCCAAGAACGGTTATGCGGCAGAATACGGCATATCGGCCCCATCACCGGGATATTTGAAACCCGTCAACATGATCCGTGAATATTTTGCTACGATTAAAACATTTATCTGATGCACATGACAGAAAAACGGAAACAGGACGAAGCGGAGATCTATGATCTATGCTTCGTCCTGTTTGCATATAAGGATGCTATTGATCCTTAACGATAGGTTATTTTTCTGAAGGAACAGGTACAGCTTCGGTGACCTGGGCCTCGGAAGGGACGGCTACGATTTCAGGAGAATTACCCGTAAAAGGAACAGTGGCTGCTTCTACAACTTTAGCCTCAGAAGGTTTAGTAGTAGAAGGTACAGTAGCAGACGGAACTGGCATAGCTTCGGAAACTTCATCCTCAGGGAGAGCCACGATTTCAGGAGTTTCGGAAGTGGAAGGAGCAGTTACAGCTTCGGAAATTCCGACCTTGTTGGGAGAAGCTACGATTTCAGAAGATCCATCCGTAGAAGGAACAGGCACAGCTTCAGTAGCATTGGCCTCTACTTTAACTGTGTGGTTTGATGCCCATACGGCGGTGGACGTACTTACGCCTGTAATAAGCAGGAGTGCTCCCATACTTAACATCCAATGTTTCTTTTTTAGTTTTTTTACATTAAACATAATCATCAATCTCCTTTTTAATTGTTTGCCTTCACCGGATAGGGACGAACAAAATTGAGCAGGCATTTTCTTGGTTCCCGCCATCACATTTAAAATTGTCTCACCATATCTTCTTCGTTCTTCGTGGGACATCTCTTTCACCACATCTTCATCACAGGCCAACTCGCTCCAGGTATGAATGTCCCGGCGAATCATATGAATCAGGGGATTGAACCAGTGCAGGGCACTAACCCCCAAGGTCAAAGCTTTGACCCACAGATCGTTATGTTTTAGATGTACCAACTCATGATGAATTACCATGCTGATGTCCATTTCCACCGTATTTTCGGGTGGCAGATATATCGTGGGTTTAAACAAGCCAACCAGTATAGGGCTTCGTACTAGCGTGCTGTGAGCAAGCGTGATATTGCCTTTGAGACCCAAAGCCTCTTTAATTAATGGTAGCTGTATAGCTGCTTCACTATGACAGAGGACTGGGGTACGTGTACGAGATAATTCATTCAAAAATCTTCGATAACAGTACACCTGCCATGCAGAAAAACCAATGACTCCAATGCCCCATACGCATAACAAGAACCAGGCTGTGGTTACCGAAATGGTTTGTTCCGGGATAAACGTTCCTGCAAGTACGCCCGAAGCTGCATTCTCCGTACCCGGTATAGTTGATGTCGTTTGGAACGCAATATCCAAAAGCCATGAAAGGCCAAGAGATACCGGGAACAGATAAAACAAGATAGCCAGTTTACCGAGTCTGTAGAGCCACTTGGTCGGAAAAACAGATACGGGTATAAGTCGTAGTGCCAAAATACAAACAGAAACGATACTTCCCGCCACGGTCAGGCTGCACAGAATTTCAAAAAAGATGTTCATCATCTGCACCTACTTTTCCGAAAGCCATTTTTTCAGTTCTGAAATGTCATCGTCTGAAAGCTTGTCGCCATCATACATGGCCGAAACCAAATTTTTAACTGAACCTTGGTAGAGTCCATCAATAACGTGCTGCGTTTCCTGTAGTTTGTAATCTTCGGGCTGTAGAAGAGGTACATAATCATTGGTTCGTCCACGTCTCGTGACGGTAAGTGCGCCTTTATCCACCAACCGTGATAGAAAGGTAGACATGGTCTGCGCTTTCCACGCTTTCCCCTTCTCAGCGAATATGTCTAATAGTTCTGTCGAGGTGACCGGTGGGGCGCATGACCATATAACAACCATTAACTCCATTTCTGTTTCGGATAATTTTTGAATCTGGTTCACAGTGAACACTCCTTAACATCGTTATGCGTCCATAACGATCGTATTACTACACTACGTAGTACGTATAAACTACTACAACTTGTAGTGGATAGTCAAGTTATCCTGATAGATGATTGCCAAACCATGTTATAATATAGGTCATTAATAGAAGAACGATGTAGGAGTGAATGATCATTACAGCATATCAATTACCTGCTCTCTATGAGCAGAAGCGAGTTTCAATGCACGAGATGGAAGAGATTGTACGCCTGTTAGCCCAGGCACCGCTATTATACGATGATGGACAGAGCATTCAGGTTCAGGATTACATGGGAGGCTTGGAGGTCGAACTTGAGCATGCGGTACGCCGTGCAGTGACCGAGTTGTATGAACTGGCTGTTCAGGCCTGCCGCGCCTTCGCTGATCCATTGGCGTACGAGCAACTTCAGGATGCGCTTGGGTTACAGGCTGAGTTATGGCAGGAGGAAGTGCTTACTATTGCGAAGTGGATGGACTGGCTGAAGCAGATCAGTGAAGGAAAGAAAACACTGCCAGAGTACAACTTTACAGCGATGCTTGGGAACTTGCCGGAAGGATTCATGATCCATGATTTTTATGATGAACTCCGATATCAGCTGGAACAAAACCCTGCAAACGAATGGGCTCTCAAAGAGCGGGATCGCTTGTACGCAGCCCTGGGTGCGAATTAAATCAAACCAACGGGTCACCAGCGGTGTTTAATCTAATATCTGCATTTTGCACGCATAGAAACATTCAGATCTATATCTTGCGAGTTCTTTACCCAGTATGGGAAATGAGGGGATACCGTGAAGAAGGTTGTATTAGCTGGTGGAACGGGATTTGTCGGACAGGATTTTGCCCAAAGATTCAAGAAACTGGGTTATGAGGTATTGATCATTTCGCGTCAGCCCGGTCATATTGCCTGGGAGGATCGTGCAGGAATTATAGGGGCACTGGAAGAAGCAGAAATGTTGATTAACCTGGCAGGTAAATCGGTGAACTGCCGTTATACGGATGAGAATCGCAAAGTCATTCTGGAATCCAGAACCCGTACTACGCGTATTCTCGGCGAAGCCGTCCTGGCTTGTAATCATCCTCCCGAACTATGGATTAATTCGAGTACAGCGACCATATACAGACATGCTGAAGATCGTCCCATGACGGAAAAAGAGGGCGAGATTGGCTCCGGATTCTCGGTCGAAGTTGCCAAGGCATGGGAACAGGCTTTCTTTGAATTCAGTCTGCCATCTACGCGTCAGATTGCACTGCGAATTGCGATTGTGCTGGGCGAGGGTGGCGTGATGGTGCCCATGACAAATCTGGTTCGTTTTGGACTGGGAGGATCGCAAGGCGCAGGAACACAGCAGTTTAGCTGGATTCATATCGAGGATCTCTTCCGCATGGTAATCTATCTGCAAGAGCATCCACACTTGAATGGTGTGTTCAATGCGTCCTCTCCGCATCCGGTGACGAATCGCGAGCTAATGGCGCGTCTAAGAGAACAGATGGGTGTTCGGATCGGCCTGCCTTCTCCTCGCTGGATGCTTGAACTTGGCGCACGTTTTATTAAGACCGAAACAGAGCTTGTCCTCAAAAGTCGTTGGGTAATTCCTGAGCGACTGGAGAGGGAAGGATTCACTTTCACATACGGTACGCTAGATGCCGCTCTTGCCGAGATTTTGAATAAGAAGAAATGACACTTCATAACAAAAGAAAACACAACAGGAAGGGCAGAGGCATCTGCCCTTTTGTTATATATTTTAAGGTTTACTTCATGGTGTTTCGCCATTGGAGGTGGAGTGTAAATTTCATATTAATCAGTCAGATGAACAGAAAGAGGTTGGGGAAATGCAACTTAGAAGAGTAAGGATCGCAGGAACAGGGAAGTACCTGCCTGAACAGGAAGTCACCGATGAGGAACTGGATCGCCGCTTGGACGTGCCTGCGGGCTGGGTCAGCAAAGCCACAGGTGTAGGTGTACGCCATTATGCTTCGGGTGAAGAAACCTCCTCTTTCATGGGCGCACGGGCTGCGGAAGTTGCACTGGCGGATGCAGGATTACAATTCAGTGATATCGACTGTCTGGTGTGTACCAGTGGCACGAAGGAACAACCGTTGCCAAGTACGGCGGTATTTATCCAGCAGGCCATGGGGCAGCAAGATTCTGGCGTACCTGCTTTTGATATGGATGCAACCTGCCTGAGTTTCCTGAACGGACTCGATGTGATCTCCTATATGGTAGATGCCGGACGTTACCGGCGAGTACTGCTCGTAGCCACGGAGATTGCCTCCGCCGGATTGAATTGGTCTGATAAAGAAAGTGCGGCGCTGTTCGGAGATGGAGCGGCCGCCGTTATTATTGAACGTACGCCTGAGGGATCATCGTCGCAGATCGTCCATGCTTCACTTCAAACCTACAGCCGAGGTGCTCGCTTCTCGGAGATTGCCGGTGGAGGTACACGGATGCATGCTTCAAATTACAAGGAAGATCAGCCTGAACCCTACCTATTTCATATGGATGGACAGGCCATCTTCCGCATGGCTTCCAGACTTCTGCCCGGATTCATTGGTGATATGTTGCAGGCGACCGGGAATCGAATGGAGGATTTCCAATTGGTCATTCCCCATCAGGGAAGTGCGATGGCGATGAGACTGATTCGCAAGAAGCTTGGCATTGCTGAAGATCGGTTTATGGACATCACACGAAATCACGGCAATACAATTGCGGCATCGATCCCGATGGGTCTGCATGAAGCGATTAAACAACAGCGTATTCAGCGTGGAGATCGGGTGTTGATGATTGGCACGGCTGCCGGATTATCATTGGGAGGACTCATTTTTGACTACTAGATCTGGGGAAACCGGACATCGTACATCTGCTTCTCTCCGTGTGTTGCTTACAGGCGGAAGGGCCCCCGTAACGCTCGATCTGGCACGCATGCTTCATCGGGCAGGCCATCGGGTCTATGTTGCGGAGAGTGCCGTACGGCATCTGACCAAATCATCCAGTGCAGTGGAACAGTGTGCTGTGGTCCCATCACCACGTCATGACACACGTGCGTATCTGGCGGAGCTGGAACGGTTGGTTCAGAAGTGGCAGATTGACCTGTTGATTCCGATGTGTGAAGAAGTCTTCTATGTTGCTCAAGGGGCAGACAGACTGCGTGCATATTGTCGTGTCCTGGTTTCAACTCTGGAGCAACTGCATGAGCTGCATCATAAATATGATTTTATCCAGCTTGCAGGGTCACTCGGTCTTTCGGTTCCGGATACACGCCTGATCCACAGTCGGCAGGAATGGATGGAAGCTCAGTCTGTTCTAGGAAAAGAAGGAGATTGGGTGTGGAAACCGGTGTATTCCCGCTTCGCAGCCAAAGTTCGCATGCCAACACTCATGCCCGATGACGCTGGGGCAGGGACGGATCAGGAAGGAAACGTAAGCGAAAAGAAACGTCGACATTTACGTAACGATCCTCCGGATGAAGGGGAATTATCCTCTATTTCACCTTGGGTTGCACAGGCATTCATTCCTGGTCAGATGTTATGTACATACAGCATAGCGCATGAAGGGCAACTGGTTGCGCATGCCACTTATGACAGCCGCTATCGTACAGGTAGCGTGGGAGCCAGTGTTTTTTTTGAACAGGTGGAACATAAAGATGCCCTTGCGTGGGTGAGACAATTTGCCCAGGCAACGGGTTTTAGCGGACAGATTGGGTTTGATTTTATAGAAGGTCCGGATGGGCAAGTATACGCAATTGAGTGTAATCCGAGGGCAACGAGTGGGATTCATCTGTTTCACCCCGGAGATGACTTGGTGCGTGCACTAACTGAACCGGAGACGTTGGTCAAAGAAAGAAGAATGATCACGCCCGCACGGGGCAGCAAAGCCATGCTCATGCTCCCCATGCTGGGAAGCGGAGTACAGCAGATCTTTGGCAAAGGGAAACTCCGTGCATGGATAGCTGCGTGGCGTGGAGCCAGGGATGTGGTCTATGGAGGGCAGGATATCCAGCCTGTATTTGAACAATTCGCAGTGGTGCTAGCCGCCTGGCGTCTGTCAAGATCGCAGAAGTGCTCGCTGACTGAAGCTTTGACTCATGACATAGAATGGAACGGTGAACAACAATGAATAGAGCATTGGTTACAGGAGCTACGGGATGTCTGGGCAGGCATCTCGCGATACGACTTGCAAAAGAGGGATGGGAAGTCACTGGCATGGGCCGACAGCCAAAGGTTGGTGCAGAACTTGAGTTGGCAGGAATCCGATTCTTGAGTGGAGATATACGAGATGAGGCAGCAGTAAACGAAGCGTGTGCGGGGCAGGATGTGGTGTTTCACTGTGCGGCACTATCCTCGCCATGGGGCCGATATCGTGACTTTTATAGCAGTAATGTAGAAGGCACACAAAACCTCATTGATGGCTGCCTGCATAATGAGGTGCAGCGATTCATACATGTCTCAACTCCGAGTATATATTTTAACTACAACCCGCGATATAACGTACATGAGAATGATCCGTTGCCATCCAAACCAGCCAATCATTATGCAGCCACAAAGCTTCTCGCTGAGCAGGTTGTGATGGAGGAGCATGCGAAGGGACTTCCGTCGATCATGATTCGACCGCGAGCGATCTTTGGTCCGTATGATCAGACGTTATTTCCCAGAATTGTCGCAGCAAACGCAAAATCGGGCGTGCCCATGATCGGTGGTGGACAGGCATTGATCGATCTGACCTGTGTGGATAATGTGGTGGACGCCTTGTTGTTATGCCGTGATGTTGATGCCGCAGCACTCGGCAGAGCTTACAATATCTCCAATGGCGATCCAAGGGCGTTTAATGAGTTGGTAAGCAGTTTGTTTGGTATGTTGGATATGCCGCTGCGTCGTCGAAATATTCCTTATCGGACGGCCTATGGTGTGGCAGCGTTGCTGGAGCGAGTTCATGGCTATATTCCTGCGTTGGGTGAACCTGCGTTAACACGGTATACAGTCGGCTCCTTATCCATCCCACAGACGTTGGATATTACGGATGCACGGGAGCAATTGGGGTACGTCCCTCGGGTGTCCATTGAAGAGGGATTGCAACAATTTGCAGACTGGTGGAGGGCTGAGTCATGCTGACAACAACTCCGGTGAAGCTATATTTGGGTGCGGCGGGTTACTGTACACATCCAGAGTTTCTGACGCTGCGCGGTGGTCGGTTGAGCCCAGTACCTTTCCCGGCAGGATTTGCCTGCATCATTCATCCCATACATGGACCGATCCTGTTGGATACGGGATACAGCTCCCGCTTTTTTAAGGAAACGGCTCATCTGCCCAACGCACTGTATCGTCATATTACACCTGTGGTTTATCGTGAAGAGGATAGTGCCCTTCATTTTTTGGCTGGGCTTGGACTGAAAGCTTCCGATATTCGGTATATCATCCTCTCGCATTTTCACGGCGATCACATCGCGGGTGTACGAGATTTCCCGGAGGCTCAATTCATCTATCTGCCCAGAGCTTATGATGCTGTGCGCTCACTCGGTCCGATTGCGGCTGTAAAGGCAGGCTTTCTTGCCGGGCTGTTGCCCGAGGATTTTACGGCCAGATCATGGCCTGTTACGTGTCAGCCTGAGCGGTTGACGAGAATAGGGGAAGGATTCCCTTTTGATGAGGTCTACGATATCTTTGGCGATGGCAGTGTGCTGGGGGTGGATGTATCCGGGCATGCGGAAGGCATGATGGGGCTCCTGCTGCGTACGGAAGAACACGACTATTTCCTGTGCGCGGACGCGGTGTGGTCGAGTCGGGCTTTTCGTGAACAGCGCAGACCTCATGCGCTCGCGGGTATTATTATGTCGAATCGACAGGAATACCACCTTAACTTTGACCGACTGGTTCAGCTGCATCAGCAGTTTCCTCACATTCGGATTGTGCCGAGTCATTGTCGAGATGTACTGGACGCTTGGGGTACGGGAGGGCTGAAACGATGAGCAATACCCTTCGTATTGTGGTTCATTATGCGCTTGCACGTGGGCTGCGAACATGGAAAACGCGAGAACAACTGGAGCGCTGGCAAGAGCGCCGGGTTATTCGTCATGTTCATCAGATCCGTGCCCGCTCTCCGTTTTACCGGAAGTGGTGGGGTAGCTTGAACACATCCGACTGGAGAAGATTTCCTTTGATTGATAAATCAATCATGATGCAGCATTTCGATACACTGAACACGGTGGGCATCACCAAGGACGAAGCTCTGGCTCTTGCAGGTGAAAGTGAAGAAACGCGTGATTTCAAACCTTCCATTCAAGGTGTGACGGTTGGACTGTCTTCGGGCACGTCAGGGAACCGGGGGATATTTTTGGTGAGTGATCGGGAGCAGGATGCGTGGACGGGCACAGTGCTGGCCAAGTTGCTGCCTGGTGGACTGTGGAAACCTGCAAAGATTGCGTTTTTCCTGCGGGCCAACAGTAATCTGTATGAATCGGTGCAACGTGGCAAATTGCAGTTTCAGTATTTTGATCTGCTGGAGCGTGTGGAGACCTTGGTGAATCGGCTGGAAACCTACCAACCTACCGTGTGGGTGGCTCCTCCATCCATGCTGCGTCTGTTGGCGGATGCCTATGTGGCAGGCGATCTGACCGCTGTACCGGATAAAATCATCTCGGTTGCCGAGGTGCTGGACCCCCTGGATCGCAAGGTGCTGGAGCAGGTCTTCGGACAGACCGTTCATCAAGTCTATCAGTGTACGGAAGGATTTCTGGGTGCGACCTGTCGTTATGGCACACTGCATTTGAATGAAGATATCGTGCACATTGAAAAAGAATTCATTGATCCCGCCACCCGGCGGTTCGTGCCCATTATCACAGACTTCTCCAGAACATCACAGCCGATTATCCGGTATCGGCTGAATGATATTCTGACCGAGGCGGCTATACCATGTGCCTGTGGTTCCCCGTTTACCGCCATTGAGCGGATCGAAGGCCGCTGTGATGACACGCTTTATTTTTCAAACATACATACGGGTGAGGCAGTACCGGTCTTTCCGGATTTCGTCACTCGTTCGGTCATTGCGGCTTCACCAGATATTGAACATTATCGTGTGGTGCAACAAGGAGACGGAACAATGGAAGTATCTCTTCGGCTTGGGGGGAGCGCAGTGCTGGAGCAGGTCGAGACGGATGTACGGAGTGAGCTGATGAAGCTGGGAGAGCGTCTGGAATGCACCTTACCTGAGATCAGATTTGTTCCGTATACGTTCGAACCGGGAATCACGAAGCTGCGCAGGGTGCAGAGAAAAGATAACGGAGTGGCGGATTAAGCAGCAGGGGCCGTGCGGTATAGGTAGGAACGGAAGTAAGTAATTTACCGAGGAAAGAAGGACACACCGTGACAGCTGATGAACACTTAACAGAGGACGAGCAAGGACGAATTAATACTGGTCTTGATTCAGTGAGTAAGACAAAGGAGAGAGATAACGCTCCGGTGGCCTTAATTACAGGTACCTCCAGTGGTTTTGGTATGCTCACCGCAATCACCCTTGCCAAGCAGGGGTATCGCGTTGTTGCTACAATGCGTGATCTGAGTCGAAGAGAAGAATTGGTGAAACTGGCTGAACAGGCGGGGGTAGCTAAACGTTTGCAATATGTGCAACTGGACGTGACCGATGCTGAATCGGTGCAAAAAGCTGTGGGGTCCGTACTTCTTAATAATGGCCGAATCGACATGCTGGTGAACAATGCGGGATTTGCGGTTGGCGGGTTCATTGAGGAAGTATCGATGGAGGATTGGCGGCGCCAGATGGAAACGAATCTATTTGGATTAATCGCCGTGACACGTGCGGTCCTGCCTGTGATGCGTGAACAGAAGCAGGGGCTGATTATTAACTTGTCCAGCGTTAGCGGGTTATCCGGTTTTCCAGGGTATGCGCCTTATGCTGCCTCCAAATTCGCTGTGGAGGGATTCGCCGAAAGTCTGCGGCATGAGATGTCTTCGTTTGGCGTTCGTGTGGTATTGGTTGAACCAGGTGCTTATCGCACGCCGATCTGGAATAAAGGTTTGGGTGAGATTCACCGGAGCGAGAACTCCCCATATAAGCATAAGCTGGATGCGGTTCTTCGTTATTCCAAACATGCGAGCGAGACGGCACCTGATCCACAGGAAGTGGCAGATCTGATTGGCCGAATTGCGCGGATGCGTGCACCAAGACTTCGATATGCGCTCGGAAAAGGTTCGCGTGTGCTCATCATAGGTAAAGCACTGCTACCGTGGAAGTGGCTGGAGCGGATTATCGCCCGTGGTTTAAAATAGAGATTAGGCAGGAGCCAAAATTGTACAGTTTGCGAATGGGAGGGGTTAGCCATATTCGAATTTATCGTCATTATTTTACTTCTTGCGATTGTGGGTCTGCTCTTTCATATCAATAGCAAGCTGCCAGCGCGTGACCGGGTGAAGGAAGCGATGGAACGGGATCGGAATCAGAAACATAATCAGGATGCTCCAAATTAAAACGCGGAGGTTACCAATGAAAATTGCATTCGTTTTGTTTGATGGACTGACTTTCCTTGATTTTGCAGGGTTTTATGATGTAATCAATCGGTTGAATTTCTTTGAACAAACAAAAGGAACGACGTGGGAAACCTGTGCCATGACAGATCAGGTTACGGATGAGTCTGGTTTAACGATGAAGGTGGATCGAGTGAAACCTGACCTATCGGAATATGATCTCGTGTTTATCCCCGGAGGCATGGGAACGCGTAAGCTTCGATACGACGAGGCCTTTGTAGGTTGGCTGAAACAGGCTGAGTCTGTGCCCATGAAGGTTTCGGTGTGCACAGGCTCTCTGCTGCTGGGTGCGGCTGGTTTTTTATCCGGCAAAAAAGCAACAACACATCCCTATGCATATGATTTGCTTCAGCCGTATGTCGATGAGGTGATTCAGAAGCGGATCGTAAAAGATGGAAATGTCATCACGGCTGGTGGAGTAGCCACGTCCATTGACCTGGGGATTTATGTTGTTGGGTTGCTTGCAGGACAGGAAGCGGCAGCGAATGTAAAACTTCAGATCGATTATCCTTATGAAATGCAGGGAGTGGTCGAAGAATGAACGAAGGCCGAAAGCAAGAGACCTATACCATTCGCAATATTCAGCGGGATGAAGCAGACATCTACTGGCCTTTGCGACTGGAAGCACTGAAAACACATCCTGAAGCCTTCGGGGCTTCGTTTGAATTGTCCATTCAGATCCCTATGAATGAAGTGCAGGAACGCATACATAATGAGCCCGATGATTATATTTTGGGGGCATATACAACAGAAGGAACACTGGCGGGAATGATGGGTTTCAAAAGGGAACACGGCCTAAAGCTCAGGCACAAAGGCATGATCTGGGGCGTCTATGTAGCTCCGCCATATCGGGGAAGTGGGCTGGCTTCGCGCTTGCTCCGTGAGGTGCTGGATCGGGGAAGACATCTGGAAGGTATCAAGCAGATTAATCTGAGTGTAGTGACAACCAATGAATCAGCCCGACGTTTATACGAACGATATGGATTTGAAGTTTATGGCATCGAGCGTAACGCATTGGAAGTCTATGGTCAGGGATATGATGAGGCGCATATGAATTACTTTTATACGGAGCATTCAACTTGGAATGAAGATATCAGCACAGGAGGAGTCCGATGACAGATCATGTTGAACATGAGATCGACGGTGTTTCCTTTGTCTTAAAAGAGTCTCATTCTTTCGATTGGTTACAGCCCTTGGGTAGGGTTTTTCGCGTATTCGATCAGCAGGATTCAGGGAATCTCTCCTTCGGTATTGTGCAAAGGGATGGAAAGAGATTGTTTGTAAAGTATGCGGGAGCACATACAATTCATGCGAATCATACGGGAAGTCCCCCGGAAGCCATTCGTAATCTGAAATCATCTGTTTCCGTTTACGGAGATTTGACGCATGACACGTTGATTCGACTAACGGATCATTTTGCAACGGATGAGGGGTATGCCTGTGTATTCGATTGGGTGGAGGGGGAGAATCTTCATAATCACTGGAAATTTCCGCCTCCGGCTAAGTATGAAGATCCCCGTTCGCCCTATTATCGGTTCAGACAGCTTCCGGTGAAGACACGTATTCAGGCGATGGAGCAGATTCTGGATTTTCATATCGAGGTGGAACGAAGAGGTTATGTGGCTGTTGATTTGTATGATGGCAGTCTGATCTATGATTTTGACAGAAACTTTATGAAAATTTGTGATATCGACTTGTATCGGAAGGGCTCTTTTACCAATACCATGGGGCGTATGTGGGGATCTTCCCGCTTTATGTCTCCCGAAGAGTTTGAGCTAGGCGCACCCATAGATACGGTTACCAATGTATTCAACATGGGGGCAACGGCTTTTGCGTTGCTTGGCGGGGAGAAAGATCGTTCCTATGAGAGATGGGATGCCGGAGAAGCATTGTATCAGGTTGTGATACGTGCAGTCAGCGCCGATCGGTCCCAGCGGTATGCAACGATTTCGAAACTTGGTGAGGCTTGGAAACAAGCAACCATGCAAGGTAAATGAGTGGATCGGTGTAATTTTCGCAAATATGCAAAATCCATTCGTATGTGCGTGTGAAATCCCGTATAATGGAAATTATTAAGGGGGGTGCAGACGATGTGCAGATATGCTATGTCAGGACCATATAAAGACATCTATGCATGTTTCAATTGTCGCAAATCATTTAAACAAGTTTCCAGACATGACCTAAGCCCTGAGGTGGTGGCACAACTTGAATATAAATGCCCGCAATGTGCCACGTCTATGGTTAGCATGGGACAGGATTTCCAGGCACCCAAGCAAAATGATACCAAACAATGGACCAAAGTGATGATGTTGTATCGTCATGGTTATACCTATCATAATTGCGGGTGCGGGGCTGGATATCGCCCGGCTGATTTACGTGAATTATCCGATTTTCTGGAGCAGCAGGAAGCTGGTAAAGGCAGTGAAGGCAAACGATTATTGCAAAGGTTAACTTCATAGTTATGGTTCCAGAATCCAACCTGTCGTCTATGGAAATGTTGAAAATACAGGTGAGCACGTTGTATACAATCAATGAGCAGCAGCGTCTATTAAGCATTAACGAGCCAGGTGGTGGGCAAGCTCCAGCCATTTTTATCGGCATGACTTCTGCTGGTTCACTGGTCTATTACCATGAGCAGTTACCGCAGGATCTAATGAATGAGTTGGCTAGGGATTGCGAGCTTCCGTTGGATATTCCGAAACTGATTCGCAAGGTGGAAACCTTTGAGCCAGTTAACCGTGTGTGGATGGGACCCGCCTATGCTTTTCCTGAGTTATCTCACGTGTGGAATCAGAAGGTTCAGTTGATTGGTCAGGAGCAGCGTTATTTGCTGGTAGAGCATTTCCCTGAATTAACAGATCACTTATATGAAAAAAGCCCTGTTGCCGCTTATGTTATTGGGGATTCTGCTGTGGCAGTGTGCTGCTCCGCAAGGCTCTCCGATCATGGGGCGGAAGCGAGTCTGTATACGGCACCGGGTTATAGAGGACATGGATATGCAGCGGAGACGGTAAAGTGCTGGCAGTATTATGTCAAGGAGCGTGGACGCATGCCAATCTACAGTACATCTTGGGATAATTTCGCTTCACAGCAAGTTGCTCGTAAACTCGGATTAATTCAGTTCGGTGTGGATTTCAGTATCACAACTGTGGATTTGAGGAAGGACTGTGATGTCTGATGATCCGCACTTTCGTACAAAAAGATCTGCAGTATGTCATTGAAGCGCATATCCGAATCTATCGAAACGAGTATAATTATGATCATAGCTTTGCTGAATTTATCACGAATGCGGTGAATTCGTTTGGACTGACGGGTAATCACTTGAGGGAGATGTTGTGGATCGTTGAGTTGAATCAGTCAGCTTCCGGCTCCATAGGTCTTACTCAGGTGAATGAAAATACGGCTCAACTGCGCTGGTTTCTGATCGAACCGGAAGCACGTGGTGCAGGATGGGGCAGGAAGCTTATCGAACAGGCAGTTTTTTTTGCAAAAGAAAAAGACTACACATCCGTGATCCTGTGGACCAATGAGTCTTTGATCGGCGCGCGTAGATTATATCAATTTGTGGGCTTTGAAGTGAAGGAAGTCCGCAAGCAGATGTTGTCAGGTCAGGAGCTTACCGAAGAACGATGGGAACTTGTTCTGTAGTTGGCCGAGGGCTTGAGCATGAAAGTCGAATCTATTGCGTTAACTCGTTGTTAAAAGGAGTGGTACAGTGAATCGCAGAAGACTGATTCTGGGTTTGTTATCCGTATGCACAGCATTGACGGTAGCAGCATGTTCGACTCGGACGGGAGAACAAGAAGTATCAGCAACAATTGAAAGCAACCTGCAGCAGATGGTTAGCGACCCTGTCCTCCTGACCAGCAGCGATCCCAATGATTATATTGCTGGCAACCGGGAGGCTTACGACGACATCTTGAGTACGGGTGAGGCAGGACTGCCTTTCCTGTTACAGCAGCTCGAATCCAGTCCGGATAACGGTCTTAAGGAATGGATCATGGCTCAGGCAAGTACTGAACTGCTTGGAGAACATAACCCCGTAGAGGCGTGGCATAGTGGCAAGGACTGGCTCAGACAGTATAAAATGAGCGTAGAATAATGGCTCATCTTCTCTATAGTACCTGACTTAGCGGAAGTAATGGAGGGGGCGGAATCGATTCTGAAGAAGCGATAGCGTTCGCCTTAGTCAGCGATCAGAAGAACGATCCGTAACCGGAATGGTTCCCGCAAGCCGTCAAGCACTGTAGTGTGTGATGAGCCGGAAGTACAAACCTCACCTCCAGTCAGCATGAGCAGCATTGAGAGGTTCTTGGAACCCGAAAGAATACATTATAGAGGTGAAATCCTTGACTAAAAAAATTGCTTTTTTTGATTCAGGCATCGGTGGTTTAACCGTTTTGCATAAGGCATTACAACAGTTTCCTGAAGAGAAATTTCTGTATTATGCGGATACTTTACATGTACCGTATGGAACCAAGTCGGCGGATGAGGTTAGAGGACATATTTTTGATTGTGTGGAAGCCATCGTTCAGGAGGATGTCCAGGCAATCGTGATTGCTTGTAATACAGCAACAAGTCTGGCTGTGAAGGATCTGCGCGCCAAATACGATATCCCGATCATTGGCATGGAGCCTGCGGTGAAACCAGCCGTGGAGATGAATCGTGATAGTGGGAAGAGAGTGCTTGTATTTGCCACGGCCCTCACCTTGAGCCAAACCAAGTATAACGAACTGGTATCGCGTGTTGATGATCACCACAGTGTGGATTCCATTGCGCTGCCGGAACTAGTGGAATGGTGCGAACAGCTGGATTTTGATCCGGGCAAAATCGCTGATTATTTCCGGTTCAAGCTGGCAGATCTCGATCTTCATGGGTATGGCACAGTGGTGCTTGGTTGCACGCATTATCCATTCTATACGTCCATTCTGCGCACGGTTCTGCCAGATCATATACAGATTATTGATGGCAGTACAGGTACAGTGAACCATCTGAAGCAACGGCTTGGACTGGTGGCTCAACATGGAGACAGAACAGGGGAACAGGTCACTTTCCTCAGTTCATCAGGCCGACAGGAAGAGCAGGAGAAGATGTACAGTGCACTTCAATATCTTGAGAAGAACTCTATGTAGGTTACACCATAGGAGGTGATAGCTATGAAGTCCATTTACCTTATCCGTCACGCCAAGGCCACAGGGCAGGAACCCCATGCTGAGCTTACAGATGAAGGGATCAGGCAGGCTGAAAAACTTGCAGATATCTTGGCTCATCATTCCATATCGTATATTGTCTCCAGCCCATGGAAAAGGGCCGTTCAGACGGCTATGCCACTGGGCATAGCAACACTGCAACATATACATACGGATGAACGTCTCCAGGAGAGGGTACTTAGTTCTCTTGATCTGCCTAACTGGATGGATGTACTGAAACGTACATACGATGATGTGGATTGGGTGGAAGAAGGCGGGGAATCTTCGAGAAACGCGGCTGCAAGGGGGCTGGCACTACTGGAAGAGTTGTGGAGCAGACCAGAACAGCACGGGGCCGTGGTTACACATGGGAACTTGTTATCACTGCTTATTCGTGAGTATGAACCATCCTTTGGTTATGAAGAGTGGACCAAACTTTCTAACCCGGATGTGTATGTGCTGGAGAGACAACTGCCAGATGCAGGGCTGTCCACCATTCGCAGAATTTGGACAGATTAAACAGTAAAAGAGTGCTCCAGCGATATTATATCAGCCAGAACACTCTTTTCGTTTATTCACAGGGCATGTTTACAATGCCGCAATTATGATCATAACCCATCCAGCCAAAAATGCGACTCCGCCAAGTGGGGTAATAGCTCCCAATTTGCGAACACCCGTTACACTTAAAGCGTACAGGCTGCCAGAGAACAGGATGATCCCGGCGAACATCAGCCATCCGGCAAGCATGACGAGTGAAGAGGATTCAAGACGGTCTGCCAGCAGTCCGATCAGGATGATGCCAAGTCCGTGGATGAGGTGATATTGAACACCGGTTTCATAGATTTTGATCATGTCAGCGGATAGTTTGCGCTTGAGCGCGTGTGCGCCAAAAGCACCCAAAGCAACAGCCAGGAACATCATAATACTGCCGAGTATAATCAGGGTTTGCAATGTGTTTTTCTCTCCTTTTAAGGGTAATTAGATATAACATCAAAGTGTACTGCACGAGTGTTGTCTACAGTTTGCGCAATTGAATCTGCCCAATGGAGTGGTCGGCTTCCTTTTTCAAAATCAGTCTGGCACGCCCTTTGGTTGGCAAAATGTTTTCATGCAGGTTTTTGGCATTGATATCTTGCCAGATCTGGTTGGCCGTACGCACGGTTTCTTCTTCATCGATATTGGCGAATCGTTGATGGAAAAAGGAATCCGTGTTCTGGAACGCTGTATTGCGGAGTAGCTTGAAACGCTCAACGTACCAGTGTCGTATATGCTCTTCTTCCGCATCAATGTAGATGGAAAAATCGAAGAAATCACTAACCAGCAAAGGCGTTTCCTTTTTGATCTGAAGTACATTGATACCTTCAATAATGAGAATATCCGGCTGACAGATCTGCTTCTCTTCCCCTTGAATGACATCGTAGGCGAGGTGAGAGTAGACGGGTGCTTTCACTTCGGGCTTGCCAGATTTTACATCACCCATGAACTGAATCAGGGATTTGATATCATAACTTTCCGGGAATCCCTTGCGGTTCATGATGCCCTTCTCTTGCAGCACGGCGTTGGGATATAAGAAACCGTCGGTTGTGACAAGGTCAACCTTCGGGCTATTCTTACCTCTGGCGAGCAGTGCCTGTAGCAAGCGGGCCGCTGTACTTTTGCCCACGGCAACACTACCCCCGATTCCAATGATGTAGGGGGTGGGGAGGGCTTCTTTTTTCATAAAGGAGGCCGTCAGTTGATTCAGTTCTCGTGAAACTCTTGCATATAGGTCAATAAAGTGGGTAAGAGGCAAATATATATCTTCGACTTCTTGAATCGATACCTCTTCATTCAATCCCTTTAACTGTTCTAATTCGGCTTCCGTCAGTGGAAGAGTGGTCTGATGTTCTTTAAGTTCAGCCCATTCCTTGCGGTTAAACTCGATGTAAGGAGAGTATAAATTCATGAGATCCCGCTTTCTGTATGTAATATAATTGTGGACACAACCTTTAGTGTATCAAATTTCAGGAAACTGACAACACCTTTACATTGTGCCTTTCATAATGCCTTTCGTCAAAATGGAGCGAAAAACAACTTACTAGGAAAGTTTAACCCAATTTATGTTAAAGTCAACGTATACCATGCGGAAGGGTGACAGCAAATGATCGTATATGAGAGAGAGCATGATTTTGTTTTGACTGCACAGCATGAGCATGGATTAGTAGCCGGAGAGATGGCTTCCCACTGGAAAAATGAATTACTAGCCGATGCTGCGCATCGGGATGAATTGATTCTAGCGGCCAAGGAACATGACCGTGGCTGGATTGAACTGGATTCATCTCCGTTCTTGAATGATTACAGTCAATCGCCGTATTCGTTTCGTGACTTTCCATTGCGTCCGCGTTTTGTATTCTACCATAAAGGGATTGAAGAAGTTCGTCAGAAAAACCTCTACGCCGGATTATTGTGTAGCTTGATGTACACCGAGCTATTTCAGAAAAATCTGGGGGCCAATGCTCAGGATGATGATGACATCCGAGATTATCTGCAACAAGAACACAAACGTCAGCTGGATTGGGAGAAACAGCTTGGTGGTGATGCTGAAGCACTGAAACAGAGGCTGCAAAGTGATGTGGAGATTATGCTTTTCTGTGATCAGCTCAGTCTGTTTCTCTGTATGGAGGAACCTGGAACACCTGCTGCGCGTTATGATTTTTTTGCAGAAGGGCTCAGTTGTACATTTGATGCCTGTTCCAGACAACCGATTCAGGCAGAGTGGTTATCCAATGAAAAAGTAGGCCTGTCTTTTTTCCCGTTTGATGAGGACTTTACGATCGTTTTACCATATAAATCGGTACCAAAGGCAAGTATCCGCAAATTTGGTATGCAACAGGCTTATCGCCGGGCTGAATGGAAGGAACGCCGGGTGTTGATTACGGAATTGAACTGAGAACTGGAAACTCCAGGCTTGAGGAAAGAGCAGCATAGAATATCACAAAACAGGCGGGCTTCTGATGTACAGGTGTACAGGGCGTCCGCCTTTCGTATGCATATATATCATCATAGACTATACTGTGAGACCGGTGAAAATACCAATGAATCAGAGTGGGAATAAAGAAGGAAAACACAGGTTATTCCCAGAAATGTTAGTGTACAGCAGAGAAGCGCACGTTAGCAGGAGGACGAATATGGATACTAGAATAGAGATATTAACGATGTGTATGATATGGGACAAAATGAATGATCAGGTGTTGTTAATGAATCGGCCGGACCGCAAAGGATTTCCGGGATACATTGCTCCTGGGGGGAAGGTAGACTTTCCGGAGAGTATCGTGGATGGTGCCGTCCGGGAGGTACTGGAGGAGACGGGGCTAGCGGTCAATGAGATTACGTATAAAGGGCTTGATGAGTTCTGTGATCCCGAACAAGGATTGCGGTACATGGTATTTAACTATTTGGCGACTTCATTTGAGGGTCAGTTATTGCAAGATCCGCCCGAAGGCGAACTGTTATGGGTGCCTATGAAGCGGGTTTTTGAGCTGCCTATGCAGGATTGGTTTGCTGAACGTTTCCCGCGTTTTTTCCAAAAAGGTACTTTTGAGCGCAGCGTGATCTGGGAGAAGTCATCCGGACGTACACTGCAAGAGACATTTATGGTGTATAGCGATTCGGTACTTGAACAGAGTGGGACCCGATAAGTTAAACCGTCAGAAGGAGGAAAAATCATGGGATACCAGCATGCCCTGCAAGGATACATTGCGGCGACGCTTGATGGGGAATGGAAATTAATCCATGAGCATTTAAGCTTGGGTTAGGATATAAAATAATGCCTCATAATGTATCATCCATATCTATATATTTATATCCAAATATTATGATATAATGAAGTTTGCTATTTTTATAGGAGATGACTAGTCTGTGGGTAATATTGTGTGATTAATAGATTGAGTAAACTAGTTTGTTGAAATGAAGAATGATATATTTGTGGATTTGCCATACATAGGCTTCTGCAAACAGAACGTAAATGAATATTGTACGATGAAAAGGTGGAGATTGGCATGAAATTGTCGTTCCGGATTTTGGACTGGGAAGAAGAGAGACCCTACGAACTTTTATTGATGGCTGATCCTTCAAAAGCAATTGTTGATGAGTACCTGAGTCGGGGTGTTTGTTTTATTGCCGAGTATGAAGGTGAGATGGTTGGGGAGTTCGTATTGTTGAAGACTCGTCCGGAGACTGCGGAGATTGTTAATATTGCCGTACAGGAAGAACTGCAGGGACAAGGTGTAGGCAAACACATGATTAAGGAAGCGATGGAAGCTGCACGTAGATTGGGCTGCCGGATTCTGGAGATAGGGACAGGCAACTCCAGCTTTCATCAATTGAAGTTATACCAACGTTGCGGTTTTCGCATTATCGGGGTTGATCGTGACTTCTTTGTGAGGCATTATGAGGAAGAGATTATAGAGGATGGTATCCGCTGTGTGGATATGATCCGTATGGCCATAGATCTGGATGCTGTTACAGAGGATGAAAAGAAATAGGAAGTATTTGCTGGGGTGAAATTTGCTGAATCCAAAGAAGCTGCTCGGATAATTTATGTCTGGGCCAGCTTTTTGCTGTGGGTCTCCTGAAGAAAACCCCAATTATTTGTTGAATGTGACGTCAAATGGTTAATGTTTAACTTGACGGTTTGTTTTTGCACATAATGGACCACAATTCAATTAAGGAGGTAAAATGGGAGATCGTATGCCTATTTTGTTGTAATTAAGCGTTCGTTGTTCTACCCAAATTGATCGATTTATTCGATTCATCTAATTTATGCATCAATTGAACTAAAAATAGGAAATGCTCCTGAGCGTAAAAGTTTATAGAATAGATAGTAGAACATGGACTTCACTTGAAGAAGTGGAGAAAGTGTAACCTTCGAACGGATCAGGACAGTATTCGACATCTGTGCGACGGTATATACAATCATTGTTTTACTTTGATTTTGAAAACGCAGACAAACCTTGACGGGAGCGTCGGACTAACGTTACTACCACCAACAGCACGATTATTGGACTTCATGAAAAATTTCGCTTAAAATGTTGAACGAACGCAAATTACGGCTTAGTCAATGATTTCCGTCAAAAACTTATGACTAAATCAAGACGGAGGGAACGTCGATGACGATCGTGGAAGGCAACAAGAAGCCCTGGGAAAGTTACTATGGCCCCAATATGGGATACGTACAGGAACAATATGAATTATTCACTCAAGACCCTGGTTCGGTTACACCGGCTTATCGTGAACTATTTGAACAATGGGGTGCACCGCCGATGTCTGGCAGGGATGCACGCACAACCTTGAATTCCGGCAACGCCCAATCGGCTTCCGGAAGCGTAGACATTCAACTATTACAGAAAGCGGTTACAGCGGGTAAACTGGTATGGAACATCCGCACCTATGGTCATCTTGCTGCAGATATAGATCCGCTTGGAATCAGTGAAGATACAGACACATCTTTGCTGGAACCTCAGCATTTTGAATTAAACGAAGAAGATCTGAAAGCTTTGCCTGCTTCCCTGATCTGGGAAGGTGCAGATGGGCAGACAGCAACCGGATGGGATGCAATCCAACGTTTGCGTCAGATATACACTGGACCCATGGCCTACGAATTCAGTCATGTGCACGAAGTTCAAGAGCGTGAGTGGCTGAATCGTCGTGCGGAATCTCGGACATCACCGGCTCCACTTACGCCGAAAGAACGTAAGGCTTTGCTGGAACGTTTGGTTCAAGTCGAGCAATTTGAAGATTATCTTCACAAAACATTTGTTGGGCAGAAACGTTTCTCCATCGAAGGTAACGATGTGCTTGTGCCGATGCTGGATGAAGCTGTTCGCATCATGGCAGAAGCCGGATCAAGCCACATTCTGATGGGTATGGCCCACCGTGGACGGTTAAATGTACTGGCTCATGTTTTGGGCAAACCGTACAGCAAAATTTTCTCTGAATTTCATCATGCTCCGAACAAAGATTTGGTTCCATCGGAAGGTTCGACTGGGATCAACTACGGTTGGACGGGGGATGTCAAATATCATATGGGTGCCAACCGTTTTGTGAAAGACGGGGAAACTGTGCAGGCACGCCTTACTCTGGCGAATAACCCGAGCCATCTGGAATACGTTAATCCGGTTGTACAAGGGTTTGCTCGTGCGGCTCAGGATGACCGTCGTGACCCTGGATATCCGAAGCAAGACGTGACGAAGGCAGCTACCATTTTGATGCACGGTGATGCAGCATTCCCTGGAGAAGGGATTGTTGCAGAGACGCTTAACTTCAAAGCTCTGCCAGGATATCAGAATGGCGGAACCATCCATATTATCGTCAACAATCGTCTGGGCTTCACTACAGATAGCGGTGATTCCCGTTCAACGTACTATGCAAGTGACCTTGCTAAAGGGTACGAGATTCCGATTGTACACGTGAATGCGGACAATCCAGATGCTTGTATTGCAGCCATTCGTATGGCAGCCGAGTATCGCAATCGCTTCAAAAAAGATTTCCTGATCGACTTGATCGGTTATCGTCGCTACGGCCATAACGAAACCGATGATCCCGAAACAACTCAACCTATCGTTTATGACAAGGTGAAAAACCATCCAACGGTAAGCCACTTGTATCAGGATCAGTTGAAAGAGGAATCGATTATCGATGATGCATCCATTACGAGCATTCGCGATGGAGTAACGAACAAATTAAAAGAAGCTTATGACCAGATGAAGAAAAATGAAGTACATGAATATTATCAGCGGAAAATCAGTGAGCCGGAAGCTGTTACGATTACTCCGACTGCGGTACCGCTTGAGAATCTTCGCAGCATTAATGCCGATCTGCTGAAATGGCCTGAGAACTTCAACGTGTATCCGAAGTTACAGCGGATTTTGCAACGCCGGAGCACTTCCCTGAACGAAGGGGAAAAAGTGGATTGGAGCCTTGCGGAGACACTCGCATTTGCAACCATTCTGGCAGATGGTAAGCCAATTCGGATTAGTGGACAGGATGCCGAGCGCGCTACATTCGCTCATCGGAATCTGGTGTTGCACGATTCGGAGAATGGAGCAAAGTTCTGCCCATTACATCACTTGCCACAGGCAAGAGCATCCTTTGCAATCTATAACAGTCCGTTGTCTGAAGAATCCGTTGTTGGATTCGAATACGGATATAACGTATATTCACCAGATACACTGGTCATCTGGGAAGCTCAATTCGGTGACTTTGCCAACTGTGCACAGGTTATATTTGACCAGTTTGTATCAGCGGGTCGCGCCAAATGGTCTCAGAAATCCAGTCTGGTTATGTTGCTTCCACATGCGAATGAGGGTCAGGGACCTGAGCATACAAGTGCTCGTCTTGAACGCTTCCTGCAGCTTTGTGCAGAAGACAACATGACGGTTGCCAACTTGTCGAGTGCATCTCAGTACTTCCACTTGTTGCGTCGTCAAGCTTCGTTGACTGAAACGGAAGATGCTCGTCCACTTGTGATGATGTCACCGAAAAGTCTCATTCGGAATCCACGTGTTGCTTCACCGGCAGTCGAATTTAGTGAAGGCAAGTTTGAGCTTGTGCTGGAGCAAGCCGGACTGGGTACACAGCCGGATCGCGTAGAGCGCATTATTTTGTGCAGTGGCAAGATTGCCATTGACCTGGAAGATGCTTTTGAAAAAGATAAAGCAGATTGGTCATGGCTTCACATTATTCGCGTAGAACAGCTATATCCATTCCCGGCAGAAGAGATCAAACGTATACTCGCACGTTTCAGCAATGTAAAAGAACTGGTATGGGTACAGGAAGAAAACAAAAACATGGGTGCCTGGACATACATGGAGCCTCGTCTTCGTGAAGTTGCCCCTGAAGGCACAACCGTTAGATACGAAGGTCGCCCGGAACACGCAAGTCCTTCAAGCGGTTATCAGCTTGTGCATAGTATGGAACAGCAACAGATTATTACATCTGCGTTGAAACAAACGACGAAGAATAATATTCCACTGGGGAGGTAACAGCTGTGAGTGAAATTAAAGTACCTGCAATGGGTGAGTCAATAACTGAGGGAACTGTATCCAGATGGATGGTTAAAGAAGGGGATACCGTTAATCAGGGTGATGTGCTTCTTGAACTGGAAACGGATAAAGTAAATATTGAGATCAGCGCAGAAGAAAGTGGCGTGCTGGAGAAGATCATTCGTCAGGAAGGAGAGACGGTCGAGATCGGTGAAACGATCGGTACACTCTCAGCTGGTTCTGGAGGAGGAAGCGGTGCACCCGCTTCCGAACCAGCAGCTGAAGAGAAAAAGGCCGTTACTCCTGCACCTGAAGCTCCAACACCACCACCAGCACCTGTTGCGGCAGCACCGGAGTCATCCGATAGTGCCAAGACGGCTTCACCGTCTGCCCGTAAGCTTGCACGTGAACGTGGTATCGAGTTGGATCAGGTTCAGAGCAAAGATCCGATTGGACGGGTATACCAGGATGATGTGAAGAGCCATAACAATCAGGCGCCTGCTCCTGCTGCTCCACCTGCGAGTAAAGCTCCAGCAACACCAAGTGCTCCGGCAGCTGGAAGTTCTACCTATACCAAACCAGTGGAGCGTCAGCGGATGTCTCGCCGCCGTGCAACCATTGCGAAACGTCTGGTAGAGGCTCAACAGACAGCAGCCATGTTGACTACGTTTAATGAAGTTGATATGACTGCCATCATGGATGTACGTAAACGCCGTAAGGACAAGTTCAAAGAGAAACATGAGATCAACCTGGGCTTCATGTCCTTCTTCACCAAAGCGGTTGTGGGGGCTCTGAAAAAATTCCCTACAATCAACGCAGAGATTGATGGCGAAGATGTTGTACTCAAAAAGTATTATGATATTGGCATCGCCGTATCTGCGAAGGAAGGACTGGTTGTACCGGTTGTGCGTGATGCCGATCGTCTGGGCTTTGCCGAGATCGAGAAGAGTATTGCGGACCTGGCATCCAAAGCTCGTTCCAACACGCTGGCGTTATCTGATCTGCAAGGTGGAACGTTTACCATCACCAATGGTGGAACATTTGGTTCCTTGTTGTCTACGCCAATTCTGAATACACCTCAAGTGGGTATTCTGGGGATGCATAAGATCCAGCTTCGTCCAGTGGCGATTGATGCAGAGCGGATGGAGAACCGTCCAATGATGTACATCGCGTTGTCCTACGATCACCGGATTATTGACGGTAGTGAGGCTGTTCGTTTCCTCGTGACCGTGAAAGAACTGCTTGAAGACCCGGAATCCCTGTTAATTGAAGGTTAATCCATAACGTTTGATCATGGCTATTATTCATATCGCTTAACAAGAAAACCCCTGAACTGGAGCGCAGCGTGAGCTGACATCCGATTCAGGGGTTTCTTTTTGCTCTTGGTATGTTGTCTCCGACTCTATTATATAGAGTCAGCCGTCTCGGTAGGGCTCACCGGACTAGGGTGTGTATTCGAGCCAGGGGTATTCCGCTCTAGCCAGCTCACAACGTGCTGGGCTACTTCTGTTCGGTTGATCTCATGCAGCATTTCATGGCGTCCATCCGGATACAGGCGATACTCAATATTCTCCAGCTGAAGCTTCTTATACTGCGAGACCAGATTAAGAACGCCTTTGCCATGAAGTCCGACAGGGTCCTTCTCACCTGAGAACAGGTATACGGGTTTGTGTTTGGGTATGCGCTCCATATTTTGTGGAAGATGGACTTCAAGCAGCAATTTGAAGAAGTCGCGGAAAAAGCCTGCTGTACAGACGGCTCCGCACAGGGGGTCATCAATGAATCGCTGAACCTCTTGTGAGTCCCGGGACAACCAATCAAACGGTGTCGTTGCAGGGCGGAAGGAGCGGTTAAATCCACCAAACACAATCGCGTTGAGCAGCATGCTGGGATGAGTAGCCCCCTGAATGCCGCATTGCAAAAAGGCGAGCTTCTCTCCAAACCGGAGCAGACCACGTCTGCCGTTTGTCCCGGATAAAATAAAGGCATGGTACTGCTCATGACCAGCGTACATGAGATGTTGTACCAAGAATGAGCCCATGCTGTGTCCCATTAGAAACAGGGGCACCCCAGGATTCTCTTTGGCGGCTACTTCGCCCAGATTGATCATATCACTCGCCATCCAGCGGAAGGCATCGATACCAGCATTACCAAGCAACTTGGCATTCTCCACAGTTTTGCCATGACCCCGATGGTCATTGGCATAAACCGCATAGCCATTTTGGGTAAGGATGTCGGCAAATTCGGCGTATCGGGCTGATGTCTCGCCCATGCCGTGTGCAATTTGCACGACACCTTTAACGTTGCATTCCGGATCGGGAAGCCAGCGGTACACATGAATACGGGTACCTTCACTAGCGACCAAGGCAAAGGTAGATTCCTGCATCTCGTGTAATTCCTCCTTCACAGGTTACATATAAGCTTAATTTAGGGTAGATAAGAGCGAAGAATAGTGGTATTCCCGTTCAATGTATAAGAACCCAGATTGGCTGGCAAGAGATAACATTGTCCAGCTTTCAATTCAATGCTGTCTGATTCAGCATGTGCCCACTCCAAAGTTCCTTCTCCTTCACAGACAACCAGAATCGTGAAGCTGTCAGGATTGGTGGAGAGTTCCCAACGTTTATTCACAATACCTTTTTCAACTACAAAATAAGGGCATTCCGCAAGCTTGAGCCATTCACCAGGAGTAGCGTTATTTGTTTTCATCGTTGAGGCACCTGCGCCCTCATAAGCGGTGACATTTAATGAGTCTTCAACATGCAACTCACGTGGTTTGCCATCCAGCCCTGGACGATTGTAATCGTAGATCCGGTACGTCGTATCCGAGTTTTGCTGAATCTCAGCGACAACCACACCTGCACAGAGCGCATGCACTGTTCCAGCAGGGATAAAGAACGTATCACCAGCTTCTACAGGTACCTGACGAAGGGTATCCATCACCGTGCCGTTTTCCAATGCTTCTTTTAATGTTGCCCGATCAACGCCTTCGTTCAAGCCATAGATGATATGTGCGCCCGGTTTTGCGTCGAGTACATACCACATTTCTGTTTTGCCAAGCTCGCCAGGAGGAAGTGCCTCATACTCGTCAGTTGGATGAACCTGAACGGACAGGTCATCGTTGCAGTCAAGCAGCTTAATCAGAAGGGGGAAACGGCCGCCTTTTTCAGAGACGCCTTTAGTTCCAAGCCATTCGGTGCCCAGTTGTTCACGAACTTCATCCAGACCTTTGCCAGCAAGTGATCCATTTAATACCTTGGTTGTACCGTTTGGATGATCCGCAATCATCCATCCTTCTCCGATATGTCCTTCAGGGGGCGTAAGGCCGAATTGCTCCAGCGCACGACCGCCCCACACACGTTCTTTGAATTCAGGTTGGAATTGTAATGGGTATGGCGTAGACATCAGTAATCTCTCCTCTAGTATATGAAATGGTGGATCGCTTTAATCAGTCATGGGCATGCAGTCGCCATGAGCAAACAAGTGAATACGTTTGCATATGTAGATGTAGAACACAGATCGCAGTAAGAGAAAGCCAGTAATGGCTCACCTTGCAATTGTGTCTAGTTTATTGTATTTGGTGAACAAAGGAAATTATTTTTTCTCGATTCCGATCAGAAAAGGAGAAGTTTCTCGCTGCAATTGGCGATACATCACAACCTGTGCCTGTTCCACCGGAAGGGCAGAGGACCAGTCTAATACAGCTTCTGCTTCCTGTGCCCCTCCGTCATGACCAGGGTAGAGCACAACCGTAATGATGCCGCGAGGACGTAATAAAGCGAGTGCGGCTTCGAGTGCAGCGATTGTGCTGTCTGTCTCGGTGATGATGGAGGAATCTGCACTTTCTGAAGGCAGGTACCCCAAGTTGAACATAACTGCACCAACCGCAGCAAGCCATGACTCAGGCACCGCTTCTGCCATTCGATCATGGCTGAGTTGAAGCATGGAGATGGAGCCAAGCTTGGCTTCATCGGTTTGTTTTCGAATCCGGGCCTGTGCCAGCGTGAGGGCTTCACTTTGAATATCGAATCCAATGACTTGACCACGCCTGCCTACTTGTTGTGCCAAAAATAGTGTGTCTGCTCCTGTACCCACCGTTGCATCTATGGCCAGATCACCTGGCTGCAGACGGGAAGCAATCCACTGATGTGCACAGCTGAGAACCGAAAGAAAGCCCATCTATGCTCGCCTCCAATACTTACCTTGCCATGAATCCCGCTCTCGCAGCTCACGATCAATGGAGTTCAATACTTCCCATTTGTTCATCGACCACATCGGTCCAATCAGCAGATCACGCGGTGCATCACCTGTAAGGCGGTGTACGATCATTTCAGGTGGAAGCATCTCCAGTGTATCTACGATCAGCTTGATATACTCGTCCTGATCCAGAAAACGTAAAAGACCAGCTTCGTATTGCTTCACCATTGGTGTTTTGCGCATCAGATGCAGCAGGTGAATCTTGATTCCCTGTACATCCATATTGGCAACTGCCCGTCCAGTCTCCAGCATCATCTCATGTGTCTCTTGAGGCAGACCATAAATGATATGTGTACACACTCGTATATTCCGTTTTCGCAGTTTCTCAACCGCTTCTTCGTAACACTTCGTGTCGTGCGCGCGATTAATCAATGTTGATGTGGAATCATGGATCGTTTGAAGGCCCATCTCAACCCACAGATAGGTGCGTTCGTTCAGTTCAGCCAAATAATCAACAACGTCATCTGGCAAACAATCCGGGCGAGTGGCGATGGACAAACCAACAACACCGGGTTGCTCAAGAATTTCTTCAAAATATTCGCGCAGCTCCTCAACCGGAGCATACGTATTCGTATAGGCTTGGAAATAGCCAATATAATGGGCTGTAGGCCACTTGAGGTGCTGTTTATCTCGAATTGTATTGAACTGAGTGACCAGATCTTCACGTCTGCTGCCAGCAAAATCGCCTGATCCACGCGCACTGCAGAAGGTGCAACCACCTTTGGCAATGGAACCGTCGCGGTTGGGACAGGTGAATCCAGCATCCAGCATCACTTTGAAAACCTTATTGTTAAATTGATCGCGCATCTCATAATTCCAGGTATGGAATCGTTTATCCCCCCACAACAGAGGGGACTGTAATGCAGGTGCATTCATCTTCAGAGTACTCCTTTGGCTGTCGAATTACAGTAATCATACGTGAACAAAAGAAGAAGCGCTATGCGATTTCCGTCATAGACGATTCATAGCGATTATAGGTGTCTTCATGAACTTTTATCATTGTATCAAAAAACGAAAAAAAAAGGGAATCGAAACGCAAAAATAGGCCGTAAAATCAAGGTTTTCTCCTTGCTATAGTTTACACCTTATGTTATATTTAAATCAGCGTCAGACACCATCTAATGGGTATTATTCATCATAGCATTTGAATCAACGTTGACGTCATGGACCATACTATACCGTGAGGTGATATGAATGAATTCCCAAGTTAAAAACAATGAATTGAATCATGTGTCTGTTGAATTGACGGCAGAAGAAGCACTGGCTTTAACAGGTGTTCGTTTTAATGGAAATCCGAAAGTGAAAGCGGCTGCAAGACAAAAAGTTCGCGATGCTTTCGAAAAGACATTTGATTTTTCACACCAAGATAAGGTAGACTATGAACTACTAAAGTAGTTGGACCCCAATTCCAAATAAATCGAAGAGGGAATCTTTGAGATTTGCCCAAAGTGGCAGATCCGAAGATTCCCTTTTCATTGCTCTTTACAATTTGCCAGTTCTTCGGCAAAATAAGTCTGAGACAAGTATGGGACAAACGGAGGAATAAAATGCGTTTACGTGGCAGAAAAGGGATAAGAGAAAATCTGGAGCAACAAGTTGATCTTGTTGTACTGGACCCGAAGCAACATAAAGGAAAATGGTCTGAACTGTTTGGCAATGATCACCCGATCTTCGTGGAATTTGGTATGGGTAAAGGTCAATTTATCAGCCAAATGAGTTATAAATATCCGGAATTTAATTTCATCGGTATTGATATGTATGATGAGCTGGTTCGTCGTGCCAGTGAGAAGGCTCGTAATGCGTGGAGTCAGGCTGATGTGGAGACTCCCCCGAACTTGAAGCTTGCGCTGGCAAATATCGAACAGATCGAAGAAGTTTTTGAACCGGAAGAACTGGAGCGCATTTATTTGAACTTCAGTGATCCTTGGCCAAAAGCAAAGCATGCACGTCGTCGTTTGACGCATCCGCGCTTCCTGAAGAAATACACGGAATTGCTTAATCCCAAAGGTCAGATTCATTTCAAAACCGATTCGGAGACGCTGTTTGATTTCTCACTCAACGCCATTGCCGACTTTGGCCTGCAAATGACCAATATTTCTTTGAATCTGCATCGTGATGGTTTGAATGAAGAACATGTGATGACCGAGTACGAGCAGAAATTCATGGGTAAAGGTATGAACATTCACCGCGTTGAAGTGATTGTGGGTGAAGAGGCCTTGCGTGAGTATCAGCAGACACGTTTGGACAAGTATAAAGTTCGTGAAGCTTCGGATGAGTCTGGCGAAGATCAGGAACAGGAATAAATCGAAATCTAACTTAAACTCATTAAAGAAGAGCGACACATGAGGTGAATGATTCATTCTCAAAGGTCGCTCTTTTTTTTGCATTAACAATCGATGTGCATTACTCCATAAACTCACGTCTGGGATAAATTCAAAAGTTCTCTGAATGAAACTCTTTGCGGCGATAGTCGTTTGGTGTAACCCCGTTGAACTTTTTGAACATGCGATAGAAGTATGAACTGTTGGTGAATCCGGTTCTCTCGGCAATGTCGGCAACGGAGTTCTCCGTCTCCACCAGCAGATGCTGGGCCTTGGCTATGCGGGTTTCGTTAATCACGTCCGTGAGCCCTTTCAGGGTGAGTTGTTTGTAGAGCCTGCTTACATAGATGGGCGACATGCCCAACTCGTCTGCGATAGAAGTTAGACATAGATTGGGGTCCGCATAGTCCCGTTCAATAATGCCATTGATTTTACGAATCAACTCTTCGTGCTTCAGTGTACGTTTCTCCTCAACTTTGGAACCAAGCTCATCAAACATTCGATAGAAGTGTTCATGTACTTCACTGATGTCTTCCGCGTCTTTGACAGGCAGCATTAGACCATCCGAGACTGAATCAAGCGTGAGTTGATTATTCTTCTTGAGGGTATTTCGTACATGGTTCAGTGTCATCGTCAGATGGGATAAGGCTAGCTGGAAGACGGTAAACGGATATGCAGCTGTCTCGCCGACGATATCTGCATAGACTTGTTTGGCTTCTCGCGTCTTACCTGTCATTAGATGATCGACAAGTTGTCTTTCCTTACCTGCTGGGAATGCGTACTCCTTGGCGTGATAAGCCATAATGTCAGAGGTATAGATCAGACAGCCCGGTCCCATGAACAAACGATGCAGTGAGGCTTCGGCTGATCTGGTGTAGGATGCAATACTGTCTTCCAATGAATCTTCTTCCGTGCCGATCGTACAGGAGATGGAGCATTTCAGATGGGTCATTACAGCTGCCTGCATCATACGTAGCAGCTCTTCAATCCGGTTATGAGCAGGTTGCTCAAGTTCATGGCTTTCCGCTTTCTCATTGAAGATGAGTGTGATCAGATCACCGCCCATGTCCACAGCTTCCGCATTGTAGTGGAGATCGGCTGTCTCGGTGCAGATGTTCATCATGGCGTATTTTACAAGCTGGGTCTCATCACGATACGTTTCGCTGAATTCGGTAAAATGGTCAATACGCAGCAATACCAGTCTGGATGCATGCCGAACATCAATGGAGGAACCATAGAACTTCATCCGTTCTTCCAGCATACCTCCGGTTACTGTTTCGCGGCCCTGTAGGGCCCCTCGTAGAAAATCCTGCCGTAACAAATGAAGACTGCCACGTCGCTCTGCTTCCATCACACGTAAACGAACAAGCACCTTATCAATAGGATGATATAGTTTTCGGGACACAAGGTAAGAGAGCAGTAACCCTGCGAAGAGAAGTCCAACACAAAACAGAACGGTATGTGTGCGCATACTCCGTATATCTGAGGTAATCAGATCATAAGGTGTTATTCTCACATAACGCCAACCCAGATCATCGGGAGCGGTATAGGTGATGAGAGATTTTTCTCCGTCGACCTTCTCGGTAAAGTAAGCTGATTGCCCCGTATCCTGCATAATTGGCTTCATAAAAGCTTCGCTGGAGAGATTTTTCATCAATGCACGGTCGCCAAAGTCAGATAAAAGGTCTCCATTCTCATTCACGATAAAGGTTTTGCCTGGTTGATCCACAGCATTCATATTAGGACTGAGCCAATCATCCTTGATATTAACGATGACAGCATAGTTTAGCTTTGCGTTATCATTAATCGTGTCATAACAGAGATAGGTGTAGCTGTTAACCTCTGTCGCTTCGGTAGAACCGACCTGATATGTACGCGGGATGGGAACAAAAGGTTTATAGTCATGGAAGCGTTGGAGGATGCTTTTAATCCCCTGATCGTCGATCTCCGAGATGGACTGCTGCCCATTGCGCACGTCGGAACTGATAAAGAATTCATTGCTTTTGGAGTTATATACATAGATAGATTCAATAAAAGGAAGGGACATACGGTAGTTGTCTAGCTGCTCCATCGCGGATGTGATTTCATAGATATTCGGTTTGGAATAGAGCAGTAATGAAGAGATGGTGTAGTCTTGATAAATCTGATATGACAATGATTTTGCAGTCTCGGTCATTTTGGCCACTTCACGGCTGGTTTGAGTAAGACTGTTCATATCTGTACGATACACCTGGCGAAGAGCGATCCGATTATAGTTGACGTACAAAATAGAAGAAGCCACAAGTAAGGTAGCGACGGTACTGATAATAATGCCGATCAGAATCCGTGTGAAGACCTTCTGACTGTCCTCTGAACGTTTACGCATTCTTCTTCCCCCTCAGACCTCCTATTTTGGGTGAACAACATAGAATTTCATATACATACGTGAGGCTTCATATATGGATGAGCAGAAGAACAAGAGTAATTTGAATTATATATTATGTATGCGTTTACATCAATGCTGGACAGGCCATTTTGCCTGTTTTGTCTACATAAAGTTCAACTTTCGCTGGATTGTTCACTAGGTGTAGCCTATGCACGATATCAACATTTGTGAACGGATGTGTGTGGATGTCTGTTCATTTCATGGTTCGTTCATTTTGTTCATAGTTCATTTCGCAGAATCGTTCATTTTCTGAAGGGAAGCTTCAGTATCCGTGAGTGAAGAGTGCATCTACAATAAAAAGAGAGCTCCACCACGCAGCACCGCAAGAAATTCGGGAGGGATCGAGCCATGCTCAAAGAATTGAACAAAAACAAAATCATGTTTCTGATGCTGTTGCCCACGCTGATCTTTTTTCTGATTAACTCGTATTTTCCGATGGTCGGCATCTATTATGCGTTCACCCGGTATGATTTTGAAGGCGGATTATTTGGCAGTCCATTTGTCGGTCTGGAGAACTTTAAGTTCCTGTGGCAATCCGGAATGCTGCTGAAGCTCACAACCAATACCGTGGGTTACAATCTCGCCTTCATTATATTAGGAAACGGTCTGGCGATCTTCTGTGCGATCATGCTTAGCGAGATCCGGGGCAGGTTATTCAAAAAAATTACGCAATCCGTCATGTTCTTGCCGTATTTCATCTCGTTTGTACTATTAAGTGTAATCGCTTACAACATGTTTAACTACGAGTCGGGTTTTGTGAACACGGTGCTCAAACGTTTCGAGGCCGGCCCGGTCGACATTTATAACACACCCTGGATCTGGGTGTTCCTGATCATCATCTTTTATCTATGGAAAAATCTTGGATACAGCATGGTCATCTATCTGGCCGCCATAACGGGTATCAGTGACGAGTATTATGAAGCTGCCCGTATCGACGGGGCCAATATATTTCAGCGGATCTGGTACATTACGGTACCAATGCTGAAGCCAACCTTTGTCATCCTGTTGTTGTTCTCACTCGGCAGCATTATGAAGGGGCAGTTTGACCTGTTCTATCAACTGATCGGTAACAACGGGGTGCTGTACAATGCTACAGATATTATTGATACGTATGTGTATCGTTCACTGAAAGTCACGTTTGATATCGGGATGGCAACGGCTGCTGGTCTGTATCAGTCCTTGTTTGGATTCATTTTGATCATGACCGTCAACTATATTATCCGCAAAGTAAATGAGGACTACGCCTTGTTCTAGACGCCCGCAGGGCAGGAGGGAGAACAATCATGAACACGCCAATGAATACTCACACGCGTACGAATACGCGTCTCAGAGATTCGGAATTCACTTTCATGTTTCAACTGATTTCCTACAGCTTCATCATCATTTTATCAATCATGTGCTTGCTACCGTTTCTGCTGATCCTATCCGGTTCATTCAGCAGCAACGAGTCCATTGTGAGGGATGGTTATCACCTCTTTCCAACGGACTTTTCCCTGGAAGGTTACAAAATGGTGTTCAAATTTCCGACTCAGGTACTCAAGGCTTATGGGGTAACGGTCTTTACAACGGTGGTGGGGACTACGCTAGGGCTGTTCCTCATCACAATGGCCGGATTTGTGCTCCAGCGTAAGGATTTTAAATACCGTAACACGTTTTCGTTTTTTATCTACTTCACAACCCTGTTTGGTGGGGGACTTGTGCCTTGGTACATTATGCTGGCGAACTACTTCAATCTCACAGATACGTACACCGTACTGATTTTCCCGGGGTTGATGACGCCATTCCTCATTATCTTGATGAAAAACTTCATTCGCTCGGCAGTTCCGGATGAATTGATTGAGTCCGCCAAAATTGATGGAGCGAATGACTTCCGCATCTATTTCAGCATTGTGTTGAAACTGGCGATGCCTGGTATCGCAACCGTAGGTCTGTTCCTGGCACTGGGGTACTGGAATGACTGGTTTACCTCATCCCTCTTCATTAACAACCCGGATATGTACCAACTGCAATTTTATCTCTACAACACGATGAACACGATTACATTCATTGACCAGATGGCGATTGGCACAGGGATCACACTCAGTCAGGATGTGCCTACCGAATCAACCAAGATGGCAATGGCTATCGTTGTAACGGGACCGATTTTGTTTCTGTATCCGTTTGTACAACGTTATTTTGTCAAAGGACTCACCATTGGTGCAGTGAAAGGTTAGAACGTGAACACGCTGTGGGTGTCAGGCCATTGACATCATTTCCGGTCTGAAGCATGGCGAGTCTGCGCTAACATATAAAGGTTCACCACAAAAAGGGAGGATGCGTATGCGTAACAAAACAATTCGGCACCTGTCTCTGGTACTTGCCCTGATGCTGTTCGCCGGGGTACTTGCCGCATGTAATAATGGTTCGGGGGGATCGACGCAAGGAAGCGAGCAGGGAGGAACATCCGGGAACAAAGGGGAGAAAGTCACACTTCAATTTTACATGCTTGGGGATGCTCCGAAAGATCTGCCTGTCATTGAATCTGAGATCAATAAGCTGGCGGAGGCTGATCTGAACGTCAATGTGAAATTCAACTACACCTCATGGACCGACTGGGATCAAAAATATAAACTGCTGCTGTCTTCCGGACAGCCGATCGATCTGATCTTCACAGCGGATTGGACATTCTACCAGTCCTATGCAAAGAAGGGTGCGTTCCTGCCACTGGATGAAATGCTGCCTACAGCAGCGCCAGCACTGAAAGCTCATGTACCTGATGACATGTGGAATGCTGTCAAAATCAATGACAAAATCTATACTGTTCCATCCACTTGGATTGAGTATGTAACCGAGGGAATTGCGTACCGTGAGGACTTGCGCGAGAAGTACAATCTTCCGAAACCGGAATCCTTGGAGACGCTCGAAGCGTATCTGGAGGGCATCAAAGCCAACGAACCCAATATGATTCCGATTGCGGATAGCAATGCCAACCATACCCATGGTATTCGTCAATTGACATCCAAGCTGGTTAATACAGCAGGTCAACTTCCATATGGACTGGATATTATGTATGACACACCAACAACTGTGACGTCCTACTGGGGATCGGCGCAACACCTGGAAGACCTGAAAACATACAAACGTTGGATGGATAAAGGCTTTTTCCCGAAAAACGTATTGAATGTAAAGGATACTTCCAACTCATTGCTGCAAAATGGAAAAGCAGCTGTTGTTCTGTCCGGGGAGAACCCGAACAAATTTAATGCAGATGTCATCAAGGTGCAGTCTACTCATCCAGATTGGAAACTGGCTTATTTCCCGTACCCGAATGCGAAAGGGTTTGCACAACCGGTTCACCCGATCCACAATGGTTTTGCGATTCCGCGTAGCAGTAAAAACCCGGAAAAAGCATTGGCATTTTATGAGAAACTTGTGACAGACAAACGATATAACTGGTTGACTGAATACGGCGTTGAGGGCAAAAACTTCGAGGTAGATAATGGATACTACAAAATGGTCGGAGATGCACAAACAAACGGCTTCCCGCGTGAGGGCATGAATGGCTGGGCTTGGCGCAATCCGGAATTCATGCTCTATGACAAAACCTTTGATGATGTCCTGACCATGTTTGAAGATCTCGACAAAATCAAGAAGCCGGATATTTATACCGGATTTGCTGAAGACTGGACACCGTACCAAGCTGAGAAGGCTGCATTGGAGCAAGTGGAAAAACAATATCTTTATCCGCTTAATGTAGGTTTGGTGGCAGACGTAGAGGCTGGATTGAACACATTTATGGAGAAGGCTAAACAAGCGGGATTGGAAAAAATTCAGGCAGAATACACCAAGCAGTGGCAGGAGTACTTGAAGTCAGCAGGCATTCAATAGTTTGTACTTTCCTTCATAAAGAAAAGGTGCCTTCAAATCCGAAGGCACCTTTCCAATGTGGTTGCAGGCTTGTTTGAAGCCGTTGGTTAGAGGCATGATTGGACGAAGAATACGGGAAGCAGCACCTTATTTGGATAAATTCATAAACGGGCCTCTTCTGCGGATGAAGGACGAACGTCCTCCAGCAGATCGATAATACTTTGAGCGCTCTGCATTGGATGAACCTTGGCGATTTCCGCCAGATGACGTTTGCGTTTACGTACAACATCCGGGTAGTGATGCAACAGCTTGTTCATCCATTTAACCACTACGTCGGGCGAAGTTATGGGTTCTCCCAACCCTCTTGCCGTAAAATAATGGACGTTTTCTTCTTCCTGACCAGGTATAGGGTTGTGGAACAACATGGGAATTCCTTTGGCCAAGCCTTCACTGCATGTCATTCCCCCAGGTTTGGTAATCAGAAGGTCGGATACTTCCATTAATTTGTCCACTTCGTTGGTGTATCCCATAATGTGAATGTTTTCTTTGCGATACATGGGGTTCTGTTCCATGCTGATCCGTACTTTATCATTGCGACCCAGACAAAAAATGATCTGAATATCTTCATGCCAGCGTGTCAGCAGCGGATGGACCAGCTTGTCGCTGAGCATTCCCCAACCGCCGCCCATCACTAGTACAGTGGGCATGTTCTTGAGGTTAAATCTGCTTCGGATCTCTTCTCGCCCGGGATGCTCCCAGAAATTTGGATGCACCGGAATGCCCGTGACTCGAATGTTGTCTGCAGGTACGCCTCGTAGCATTAGTTTGGACTTAACCTCATCTGAAGAAACCAGATAAAGGTCTACTTCACGGTTAATCCACGTCCCATGTGCATCATAGTCGGTGATGACTGTGCATAGAGGAACCTGTACACCCAGACGCTTCAGTCTGGATATGACAGCACTTGGAATCGGATGTGTACAGACGATCGCATCGGGACGTAACTGGCGCACAACGCTGCGTGTGTGTGTATAGAACAGTTTATGCAACGCCAGTGTTGTCAGCCTGTTCAATGATTTTTTATATTGGTGTCTGTATACGTATCCGAAAAGTTTGGGTTGGTTGGTAACCGTTTTTTTGTATGCTGTTATAATCAGAGGTGCAACCTTTGGATTTAAGAAACTTCCCAGTTCAAGCACTTTTGTCTGCACGTCTGGCGAGAGCTTTCGCAAATTGCTGGACAATGCATAGGCGGCTTGAGTATGACCCGTACCAAAGCCTTCAGATAATAGTAATACTCTTTTTTTCTCCACGCTTACTTCACCTGTTCCTGCTAGGTTTTTCTGAGTCTAACATATCGGCTTTAAGACCAGAATGCAACTGTTGCAAGTGCGACTAAAGTACCTATTGTGGCACCCGCCAGAACATCGGAAGGATAGTGTAACCCCAGATAAATTCGAGAGAATCCGACAATAAGGGCCACAGGCAACAATATTAGCAATAAGATCGGATCAGTGGTCATAAAGGGAACTGTGACCGAAAAAATGGCAGTTGTGTGCCCTGAAGGAAACGAGTGATCCGTCAGGGGATTACGGAACGTAATTGTATCCGGCAAGGCCAGATAAGGTCGAATGCGGGGATACAATTTTTTCGCGATGGCTACAGGGATGTGGCTGACCGCAAGGGCGATACATGCCTGGAGTCCTGTTGTGCTCCATGGAGCTGGAGCAAGCAGCCAGATTAACAACGATATTGCAATAGATGAAGTTGCTCCACCCAGATGGGTGAAATAATACAGCCAAAAATTCATAAAACGATTATGAAGTCGGCCGTTGATCCACATAAAAACATTTCGATCATAATCTTGAAACTTTAAGAATAAACGGCTCATATTGGCCTCCTGCCAGTCAGGCCGCCCATAATGGCGGCATTATTTCCGGTGATTTTCTGCATCCGGTTTCGTCCTGATTAGTATATAACCGTTTTTCATGAACTTGAGGTTATTTCAGGTATATGTTTATCATATTTTTAAATGTTGTCCTTTTCAAGAAGAACCCATGTAAAGAACGTGAAATTCATGTTAAAGAGTGGATATATACCCATCTTAACTTTTTGACTTGGGTCAGCCAAAAAAGATACAATGATTCAACATGGCTGAAATGAGGTAAAAAAATGTGAGTTCTGTTTCAAACTTTTTGAGGTCTGTTTGCGTTATTTGTTATAGAGCCTCTGACGAAGAATAACATGCTGATGAAAAAAGCAGGGACTTTAGAAATAAAAATCAAGTAAACGGCTGAAAATAAGATATAACAGGCATGAATGCGAGGTTGTGGTATCACGAAGTGTCTATTCAGCGTTTAAAGATCACATTTCTGCTTCAAAAAGTGAAATTGGGGTTTTGACAAATGACTGAAAAGGATACAGAATCGATAAAGCAGCCAACTGATAGCAACCAAGCTTTGAAACATTGCCTGATATAATCACGTAGTACACAAAAGAACAGGGTCATATTCTGCAGATCAAAAAAAAATAAATTGCAGAATCAGGAAGAGAAATGCTTGAGTAAACTGGGTTTTGAAAAAAAGGGGGTAACAGAGAACGATGTTGGACGCTATATTCGTCACGATGCAGGTCATTCTGGCACTGCTAGCCGTGTACCAATTCACGTTTTCGCTGTTCGGTCTGATTAAGAAAAAGAAAAAGAAACATTATCCGGCGACAAAATCATTCGCTGTACTCGTCGCAGCACACAATGAGGAACAAGTCATTGGTGCCTTGATGGAGAACTTGAAACAACTTGATTATCCGGAAGATCTGTACGATGTGTTTGTCATCTGTGACAACTGTACGGATGGAACGGCTCAAATTGTCAGAGAGCATGGATTAAACGCATGTGTACGTACCAATGCCGATTTAAGAGGTAAAGGGTATGCCATCGAATGGATGCTTAAGTACCTTTGGAAATTACCGCGTCAGTATGACGCAGTTGTTATGTTTGACGCGGATAACCTGGTTGACCGTAACTTCTTGCTTGAGATGAATGATGACTTGAACAATGGTTCGCGTGTTATCCAAGGATACATTGATACGAAAAATCCGGAGGATTCCTGGATTACTGCAGCTTACGGTGTTTCTTACTGGTACATCAACCGTCTGTGGCAGTTGTCTCGTCATAACTTGAATATGGCGAATTTCCTCGGAGGAACCGGAATGTGCTTTGAGACCAACCTGTTGAAGGAAATTGGTTGGGGTGCAACAAGTCTGGTTGAGGATCTGGAGTTTACGATGCGCAGTGTGCAACGTAATGTGTATCCTGTTTTCAACTATGACGCCAAAGTATTTGATGAGAAGCCATTAACATTCAAAGCTTCAGCGAGACAACGTCTGCGCTGGATGCAAGGTCACTTTACAGTTGCGCGTAGATACTTCTTCCCGTTGCTATGGCAGTCCATTAAGGAAAGAAGCCTGGTGAAATTTGACCTTGCTATCTACGGAGCCAATGTCTATGTGGTGTTGCTTACGTTCCTGATGACGGCTGTGATGTGGGTAGACATGGCTATATTCAGTGGTCCGCACATTGCTAATATTTATGGATACTTCCCGTTATGGGTTGGGTTCGTGGCTATTGGTTTGAACATTCTGACGTTCCTGTTGTCCATGGCGCTGGAGAAGGTTACCTTTGCCAAAGTTTATCTATATCTGATTTTGTTCCCGATCTACTTGCTGTCTTGGTACCCGATTACGTTCTACGCTTTCTTTACGCAGAACAACAAACAGTGGAGCCACACTCAACATACACGTGTTGTACGGTTGGATGAGGTGCAAAGCAAACAAGGGTAAGGAACATGCATGCGATACTTTGTTGACATCTGATATCACAAATGTGTAATTCACGAAAAAAAGTTGTGAAGAATGTTGACAATGTATTTCATGGGTGATATAGTATTCAAGTGCCTTAAAGCGAATAGCAATGGAATCACAAGCAGAAGTCCGACTTCTCACCTGATCAACAAATATGTTGGCTGGTCAACGATCCCAATAATTTATGAAGTGTATACTCATGAAGAATTGTGTTGATTACAGGGATGTCGGTAGCTTGACCGGCATCCCTTTTATTTTTGTTTAACTGGATATTCAAAATGACCTGGAGGTGGACGATTATTAGTAAAGATCACATGATTAATGATGAGATTCGGGCGAAGGAAGTACGCCTTGTCGGAGCTGAAGGAGAACAAATTGGGATTACGCCCATTCGCGAAGCACTGCAAATGGCGATTGACCTGAATTTGGATCTGGTCAATGTGGCACCACAGGCTAAACCGCCGGTGTGTCGTATTATGGACTATGGCAAATTCCGCTATGAGCAACAAAAGAAAGATAAAGAAGCCCGTAAGAACCAGAAAATTGTTGATATTAAAGAAGTATGGTTCCGTTCCAATATTGAGGAGCACGATTATCAAACGAAGCTTCGTAATGTAGTTAAGTTTTTGAACGAAGGCGACAAAGTGAAATGTTCTGTTCGTTATCGCGGACGTGAAATTGCACATGCCGCGATTGGTCAACGGATTTTGGAGCGCGTTAAGGTAGAAGTTGCAGAACTTTGTACTGTTGAACGTCAACCAAAATTGGAAGGCCGCAGTATGATCATGATCTTGGCTCCTAAAGCCTGATAACATTGGAGGAGGAAACACAAAATGCCTAAAATGAAAACACACAGCAGTTTGAAAGGACGCTTCAAAATTACCGGTTCCGGTAAGGTCCTTCGTTACAAAGCTCACAAAAACCACTTGCTTTCCCACAAATCCAAACGTGCTAAGCGCGTTCTGAACGGTAACCCAGTTATGGCTGCCGGGGATGTTAGACGTTTGAAACAAGGCTTGGCTAACTTGAAAGGCTAATTCTAATTAGTACATTCCGTATGGGGGATCGGCTACGGCCGTACACATACCACGGATACATTTATATTTATTTGGGAGGTTCTTTAATATGGCAAGAGTAAAAGGCGGTTTTGTAGTACGTCGTCGTCATAAAAAGGTTTTGAAACTGGCAAGAGGTTATTTCGGTTCCAAACACCGTATTTTTAAAACAGCTAACGAGCAAGTAATGAAATCCCTGGTATACGCATACCGTGACCGTCGCAACACGAAACGTAACTTCCGCAGACTGTGGATCGTTCGTATCAATGCTGCAGCACGTATGAATGGTTTGTCTTACAACAAACTGATCCATGGTTTGAAACTTGCTGGAGTAGACATGAACCGCAAAATGTTGGCTGATCTGGCCGTTAACGACATCAATGCGTTCAACTCTTTGGCTACTGTAGCTAAAGGCAAAATCAACGCTTAAATTGTATGATACAAGCCGCCGTACCTATATGGCGGCTTTTTTTACGGCTTGGAAGAAATTCGAAGATGAATCTCTGAATGATTAGAGCGAATAGGCTGTAGTCTGGAAGGGAACAATGAAACCAGATAACTGGTGAATAACGATCCATAGGAATACATAAAATACGAACGGTGAAATAATACAAATAAAAACAGGTAAATCCCACTCATCACTAAAGTTCGCGATATGTTTTTGTTATATAACATCACATCGTTGTAACGTTAGTGTGTTAAAACGCTAAATTATTAAGCGTTTTCAATAAAAAAAGAACAAAAATATGTGATATTTGGTGATGAAACATCTGGATTTTAACACTGGTTGATTGTATAATCACCTCTAGTAGGCTAGTCCTAGATTTTTCTCTCCATGTCATAATGTTCGGTTTTTCGACAGATGATAGGATGCTTCAAGGGTGAGAATACGCTTTTAATGTCGAAGAAACCATACATTCTGCATAAAAGTCATTCCTGCTATCTGTTAACCGTTCAATTGTAGGCTGGATTGGAATGAGGGATATATCATTAAGGGGGAAAAAGAGAAAATGAAAAAGATGCTCAGCTTGTCTTTGGTAATGTTGCTGGCGGTATCGGTTATGCTCGCAGGTTGCGGTAGCAAACCGAAAGAAGAAACAAATGCCGGAGGAGATACAGGTGGCACTTCCACTGAAGCAAAATCCGATCTCAAAATCGGTATGGTTACTGACGTAGGTGGAGTTAATGACAAATCCTTTAACCAATCCGCTTGGGAAGCTCTGCAAGCGACTGAAACAGAAACAGGTACTGCTGTTAAATACCTGCAAAGTAAATCCGATGAAGAATACATTCCTAACTTGAACGAATTCGTTAAAGGTGGATATGATTTGACTTGGGGTATCGGTTTCCAATTGGCTGATGCAATCAAAACGGTTGCTGACCAAAACCCGGATGCTAAACTCGCGATCATTGACAGCGTAGTGGATTCCCCTAATGTTAAATCCGTAACTTTTGCTGAAGAAGAAGGCTCTTTCCTGGTTGGTGTTGTTGCGGGTCTGACAACAAAAACGAACAAAATTGGTTTTGTTGGCGGTATGGAAAGCCCGCTGATCAAAAAGTTTGAAGTTGGATTCAGAGAAGGTGTTAAAGCAGTTAACCCTGACGCTAAATTCATTTCTAACTACACAGGTGCATTTGATAAACCTGACCTGGGTAAAGCAGCAGCAGCAACACTTTACAATGAAGGCGTAGATATTATCTTCCACGCTTCTGGCGCAACAGGTAACGGTGTGTTTATCGAAGCAAGTGCTCGCAAGAAACAAGGTCAAGATGTATGGGTTATCGGTGTTGACAAAGACCAATCTCTTGAGTTTGGTGATGAGATCACTTTGACTTCCATGATCAAAAAAGTTGACGAAGCTGTTAAGCGCGTAAACCAAGAAATCATCGATGGTACCTTCAAAGGCGGAGCTGAGAATCTGACTTTGAAAGACAACGGTGTAGGTGTCGCTGATACTTCCACGAAAAATGTTTCTGCTGATACACTTGCAAAAGTGGACGAGTACAAAGAAAAAATCATCAGCGGCGAAATCAAAGTTCCTACAGAGTAATTTGATCTTCGTTGCAAAAGAATAATCATTGGGGCCGGTCTTGACCGGCCTTATGATTGCAAGAACAGGAACATTTGATCAAGTCATCATAACAATTGTACAAGGTCACACTGTGCACCAACGCTCCGGTAGGAGCTTTTCTTAAGATAATGGAATGTATATGTTCTTAATTGAGTTGCACCATTCGATTATCGCAAGAAAAACTTCAGCTAAGCGAGGTCTGTCTTCTTTGAAAGTACGTCGATAGACGTTTTTTTTTACGTTTGCGGAACCACACTATATCAGTTATAAGGGTGATTACATGGGTGCAGCAACCCCCGTCGTTGAGTTAAAACAAATTACGAAGCGTTTCCCAGGCATTGTTGCCAACGACGCCATCAGCCTTCAGCTTCGTAAAGGCGAGATCCACGCGCTACTGGGCGAAAACGGCGCTGGTAAGTCAACGTTGATGAATATTGTTTTTGGTCTCTATCAGCCAGATGAAGGTTCCATTGAAGTGAATGGCAAGCCTGTCATCATCGACAGTCCTAACCGAGCGATCGATCTTGGCATCGGTATGGTGCATCAGCACTTTAAGCTTGTACAGCCGTTCACGGTAACAGAGAACATTATTTTGGGATCTGAACCAACGAAGGGTCTCAATATTAATTATAAAAAAGCAGCCGCTGAAGTTCAGCGTCTGTCTGAACAGTATGGATTGAAAGTGAATCCTCATGCCAAGATTCATGATATCTCAGTCGGAATGCAGCAGCGAGTTGAGATCGTAAAAACATTGTATCGTGGTGCAGATATTTTGATTTTTGACGAGCCTACAGCCGTATTGACTCCTCAAGAGATTAAAGAATTGATAATCATCATGAAGAAGCTTGCTGCTGAAGGAAAGTCCATTATTTTGATCACGCACAAACTGAAAGAAATCATGGAAATCTCCGATACGGTAACGATTATCCGTCGGGGTAAAGTGATTGATTCGGTCAAAACTTCGGAAACGAATCCGAATGAGTTGGCAGAGAAAATGGTGGGGCGGAATGTCACATTCAAAGTGGACAAAAAACCGGCTACACCTGGAGCCAATGTGCTCGAAGTCAGTAAATTAACGGCCAAGAATAAAGAAGGTATTTCGGTTCTGAACCAACTTAACCTGAACGTACGTGCAGGAGAGATTGTCGGAATCGCAGGCGTGGATGGTAACGGTCAAAGTGAACTGATTGAAGCTCTTACCGGACTTCGTAAAGTAGAGAGCGGTTCGATTCTTTTGGAGGGCAAGGAGCTGTCCAATCATTCTCCTCGCCATATCTCGGAGTCGGGTGTAGCCCACATTCCGGAAGATCGACATAAACACGGACTTGTACTTGATTTTTCAGTGAGTGAAAATATTGTTCTGGAATCGTATTATAAAGCACCATACACCCGTAAAGGGTTCCTTAACTTCGATGCCATCAAACAGCAGGCGAAGCGGCTTGTTGAGGCTTTTGACGTGCGTACACCAAGCATCGAGACCAAAGCTCGGTCCTTGTCCGGAGGAAACCAGCAAAAGGCCATTATCGCCCGTGAGGTAGATAAAAACCCTGAACTGCTTATCGCTGCGCAACCAACACGTGGTTTGGATGTAGGGGCTATTGAGTTCGTGCAAAAGCAACTGATTGCACAGCGCGATCAAGGGAAGGCTGTTCTGCTGATTTCATTTGAGCTTGATGAGATTATCAATGTATCTGACCGAATTGCTGTTATTTATGAAGGCCAGATCGTTGGCGAGGTGCTGCCGGAAGAAACCAATGACAGGGAGCTCGGCTTGATGATGGCGGGCAGCACCCAAAAGAGAGGTACTGCGCATGAATAACGTATTGAAATGGTTTACCCGAGATTCATTTATTTTACCTGTAGTAGCTATTATTATGGGTCTTATTCTCGGTGGAGTTGTCATGCTGATTGGTGGTTACAATCCAATTGAAGCCTATGGTGCATTGTTCACCAAGGTATTTGGCGACATGTACAACTTTGGTGAAGCAGTACGGGAAATGACACCACTAATTATGACTGGACTAGCATTTGCATTTGCATCACGTGCAGGGTTGTTTAATATCGGGGGAGAAGGTCAATTTCTCGTTGGTATGACCGCTGCAACATTTGTTGGTGTTAAATTTGCAGGTTTGCCGATCTACCTTCATGCGCCACTGGCTTTGATTGCCGGTGCATTGTTTGGTGGTCTGTGGGCCGCGATTGCTGGTTATTTGAAGGCGGCACGTGGGGTCAATGAAGTTATCAGTAGTATCATGTTGAACTGGATTGGTCTGTATCTGGCCAACCTTATCGTTCGCCAATTCTTGCTATTGAAGGGCGAGAATCGTTCCGTGGATATCAGCGAATCGGCTTCGATTAGTTTGACATGGCTCTCTGAGCTGATGGGCAATTCCCGTGTACACATGGGGACGTTAATTGCCCTTGTGATGGCTGTGCTCTTTTATATCTATATGTGGAAAACAAAACAAGGTTATGAAATCCGCGCGGTAGGTTACAACCCTAATGCGGCTGAATATGCAGGTATGCATGTTAACCGGAATATCGTAAAAGCGATGTTTATCAGTGGTATGCTTGCCGGTCTTGGTGGTGCATTCCAGGTTCTTGGTGTGTTCCAATACCAAACCGTAATGTCGGGTTCACCAGGAACAGGCTTTGACGGAATTGCGGTTGCCCTGATTGGTTTGAATCATCCGTTTGGGGTGTTATTGGGGGCAGTGTTGTTTGGTACCCTCACGTACGGATCTGCAGGTATGAGTTTTGCTGCGGATGTTCCGCCTGAGATTATTCGGATTGTGATCGGTTCGATTATCTTCTTCATTGCGGCACAAGGCATCGTGCGCTGGATACTTAAACCGTTCTATTCGAAGCGTAAGAAAGAGAAGGTGTTGTAGATGGACTTGTTGACAATTGGGCAAATTATCAATACGACGCTTGTCTTTGCTACGGCATTGATTTTTGCATCACTCGGCGGAATTTTTTCGGAAAAATCAGGTGTAACCAACCTTGGACTTGAAGGTTTTATGGTCTTTGGTGCCTTTGCAGCTGGAATCGGAGCGCATTATGCTCAAGAATCGGGCATGGGCGGAACGACATCGGCCTGGATGGGGGTTTTGCTCGCGATTGTATTGGGCGTACTGGTATCTCTGATTCATGCCGTTGCGTCTATCACATTTAAGGCAGACCAGATTATCAGTGGTATCGTCATTAACTTTTTGGCAGCAGGAAGTACGTTGTACTTGGTTAAACTGTTGTTTGAAGGTTCTGGTGATTCACCGTTGGTTCAAGGCTTCAGCAAGTTTGATGTGCCATTGTTGAAAGACATTCCTTTGCTTGGAGAAGCCTTCTTCAAGAACGTATATCCAACGACATATCTGGCCATTCTGTTCGTATTCCTGACGTATTACATCATGTTTAAAACGCCATTTGGTCTGCGCCTTCGTTCTGTAGGTGAACATCCAAGTGCGGCTGATACGGTTGGTGTTAAAGTGCTTCGTTATCGCTATATTGGCGTTATGATCAGTGGTGCGCTTGCGGCCATTGGTGGAGCTGCGATTACGTTGACGACTACGGGTACATTCTCACACAATACGGTTTCCGGCCAAGGTTATATTGCCATTGCAGCTATGATCTTTGGTAAGTGGAATCCGATTGGTGCCTTTGGTGCGGCTGTCTTCTTTGGATTCTCACAAGCGATCCGAAACTATGTACAGTTGTTTGAATGGTCACAAAGTATTCCCCAGGAAATTATTTTTATGTTGCCTTACCTGCTTACCATCATCGTTCTCGTTGCAGCGGTTGGACGTTCTTCCGCTCCGTCTGCACTCGGTGAAGCATATGATCCGGGTAAAAGGTAACAACCTTTTCCATATCAGTTTAGCTATTCAGAGTTTTGATAAAGGGTCCGCCTTGTGCGGGCCTTTTTTTGTTTTCTTGAGCATCACCAAGCCGTTTTTTCACGTTTAACTTGGTTCTCGTGCAGATACCCATATTTTCAGGTAGGGACAAAGAAACAGGCGAATTCAGTGATGGACGAATACACTGTTTTGAACGATCCGAGGAGGAGGGGAAAGTATGAAACAACAAGTTACGCGTGATGAAGCGATGAAATTAATAGGCAAAAATATTGTTGCAATCAAAAAAGACGGCACTCGGGTTACGGGAAAGCTGTTGAAAGTATCGGGCAACAAACTGGTACTCAAGCGTTTGAATGGCAAAAAAGTACGTACAAAAGCGATTCTGCCACTGGTATTGTTTGATCTGCTCGCTATTGCTACACTGCCTTATGCTTATGGAGGTGGTCCCGGCTTCGGTCCCGGATATGGACCTGGACCAAAACCAGGCCCTGGATATGGTCCAGGCTACGGACCGGGATATGGACCTGGAGGACCTGGTGGCGGATATGGACCTGGTCCTGGATTCGGCCCTTATGGTCCAGGTCCACGCCCACCAGGATTTTTCTAAGACATTCTATAATGTTTTTTCCAATTCGTAGCAGCGGCTTATCATGATGTATCGAATCGCGCTGTATCCATTTTTTTGATAAAACTGAAGCCCTTTGGTATTGCCCTCATCCACCATCACTTTAGATCTTCGACAACCCCGAGATACCGCAAAGCTCTCTGCTTTGAGTAACAAAGTTTGCCCGTAACGTTTGCGTTGTTCTTTCGGACTAACGGCCATCATATCGACATAGAGCAATTCCCCATGCATGAGAAAATGGATGAATGCCACAGCAGCTTTGTCTGGCTCCGGCGAGACAACAAAGGTCATGCCCCTGTTCATTCGCAGGGGTATTTCTTTGCGGATTTTATTAATTTCCTTTTCGCTCATATGGGATAAAGGAACAAGTTGAGTGTCAATCAGCTTCATGATGGCGCCATCATCCAGCTTGGATGTGCGTTGCCGAATCACCATGCGGAGCCTCCTTTCAGGACCAGTCGTGCTGCTCGTATATCCTATGCCCGAAGCAAGATAAAAGGTGACTGAATGAAGCGCTGGGATTAGGGCAACCTTATAGGCTGAAGAGGGAGGAAAGAAGGTTCTCTGAATTTTTATGCAAAACAGGTATTGACTTATCGGTTGGAGGAATCATATAATGTTCCTAACATTTAACGAGAATATTTCATCGGCTATGAAGAGGACGAAGTTTTAAGGGCTCTTTTGCTCAGAGAGTGGCTGGAATTGCTGAAACCACCACCATTATCCCTTATATACGAGCTCACCTCGGAGCTGTTTTCCTGAAAAGCACTGGATGTCACTCCTTTCGCGTATTAGGGAAAATCGTATGTCTGCGTTACAGACAACAGGTATGGGAAACGACTATGTTCGTTTGAGCTATTCGTTTTGTTGTACCTGGTAAGGTCCGTTATTGCGAAATTTCGGGCAAAGTTGGGTGGTACCACGGAAGCGATAACCTTTCGTCCCTCGCAAGCATGAACTTGTTTGCAGGGGATGGAAGGTTTTTTTTGTAACTTTAAATGTCAGAATGGTGTAAATTCCGAGAGGAGGATGACTAATGGGAGCTCAAATTCCAGAAGTACGATCGACAGATGAATTACGTGAAAAATGGATGAAGCCGGAGGTCATTAGCGGTTCCGAGATTCTGCTGAGAAGCTTGTTGCTTGAAGGTGTGGATTGCGTATTTGGTTACCCGGGTGGCGCAGTGTTGTACATTTACGATGCAATGTATGGTTTCGAGGATTTCAAACACGTCTTAACCCGTCACGAACAAGGTGCAATTCATGCAGCTGACGGATATGCACGTGCAAGCGGCAAAGTTGGTGTTTGTATCGCTACCTCCGGGCCGGGAGCAACCAATCTGGTTACTGGAATAGCCACGGCATATATGGATTCTGTGCCGCTGGTTGTCATTACGGGAAATGTTAATTCCAGCCTGATCGGCTCGGATGCTTTCCAGGAAGCGGATATTACCGGGATTACAATGCCGATCACCAAACACAGCTATCTGGTAAAAGATGTTAAGGATCTGTCGAGTATCATTCATGAGGCATTCCATATTGCCAACACCGGCCGTAAAGGTCCTGTACTGATCGACATTCCGAAAGATGTCTCAGCCAACAAAACCTTGTTTGAACCGAGTACTGAACCTGTTACATTAAGAGGGTACAATCCACGGACAGTACCAAACAAACTGCAGGTTGACCGTTTGGCTCAGGCCATTCAGGAAGCAGAACGTCCAATGATTCTGGCCGGTGGCGGTGTGGTATACTCGGGAGGACATGAAGAATTGTTCGAGTTTGTTGAGAAGACAGGCATTCCGATTACGACAACCCTTCTGGGGCTTGGTGCATTCCCAAGTGGGCATGAACTATGGACAGGGATGCCAGGAATGCACGGAACATACACATCCAACCTGGCCATCCAACAGTCGGATCTGCTGATCAATATCGGCGCACGATTCGATGATCGGGTAACAGGTAAGCTGGACGGATTCGCTCCACATGCCAAAATCGTCCATATCGATATTGATCCGGCTGAGATTGGTAAAAACATTGCAACCGATATTCCAATCGTTGGTGATGTGAAGACCGTACTTGAAATAGCCAACAAAGAAGTTGGACGTGCAGAGCGTGCAGATGCATGGAGAGACCAGATCAAACAGTGGAAACAAGAGAAGCCTTACAGCTATACGGATTCAGACGAAGTGCTGAAACCGCAGTGGGTTGTTGAAATGTTGAATGATACAACCAAAGGTGAAGCGATTGTGACTACGGATGTGGGACAACATCAGATGTGGGCAGCACAATATTACAAGTTTAATCAACCACGTTCATGGGTAACTTCGGGTGGTCTCGGAACGATGGGCTTTGGATTCCCTTCTGCCATTGGTGCTCAGATGGCCAATCCGGACAGACTCGTTATCTCCATTAACGGTGACGGCGGAATGCAGATGTGTTCCCAAGAACTCGCAATCTGTGCCATTAACAATATACCGGTAAAAATTGTGATCATTAACAATCAGGTACTCGGAATGGTTCGCCAATGGCAGGAACTCATCTATGAGAACCGTTACAGCCACATTGATCTGGCAGGAAGTCCGGATTTTGTAAAACTGGCTGAAGCATATGGCGTGAAAGGATTGCGTGCAACGAATAAAGAAGAAGCAGCGCGTGCTTGGCAGGAAGCTTTGGATACACCAGGACCAGTCGTTGTAGAATTCGTAGTACGCAAGGATGAAAATGTGTATCCAATGGTTCCGCAGGGAGCAACAATTGATCAAATGCTGATGGGGGATGCTGACGAATGATTAGACATACGATTTCAATATTGGTTAACGATCAGCCAGGCGTCCTTCAGCGGGTATCAGGGTTGTTCGGTCGACGCGGATTTAACATTGAGAGTATTACAGTAGGTCAATCGGAAGAACCTGGACTCTCCCGGATGGTTATTGTCACCATTGGTGACGATAAAACGCTGGAGCAGATTGAGAAACAATTGTACAAAATCATCGATGTTATTAAAGTGGTTGATTTCAGCCTGAAACCGATGGTAGCCCGGGAACTTGCCCTGATCAAAGTGAAAGCAGAGCCTTCCGAGCGTCCTGAGATTCTGGGTGTGGTAGAAACATTCCGCGCATCCGTTGTAGATGTTGGTCCAGGCAGCCTGATTGTGCAGGTAGTTGGAGATACGGACAAAATTGATGCTATGATTGAATTGCTCAAGCCATATGGCATTCGCGAATTGTCCCGTACAGGCATAACTGCATTGGTACGCGGCAACGTATAAAGCTATAATGAATGAAGAGGGACGACGGTTAGCTAACATATACAGTTGATCTTATGTGAGTGTCAGTCCCTTAACAGTTGTAATTTAACATTTTAGTGATGTAACGCTTGAAAATATAGCTACATTCCCGCATTAATGGGCGGGTGTCTGAACGGATCGGATCAGACCAGAGATGCTTTTGACACTCCAAGCGAGGCGGTCCCTTGAGACACCCGCTCATTAATGAAGGGTTCTTTACAATACAAAGGAGGACTTATAAACATGCCAGTAACTACTTATTATGAACAGGATGCAGAGCTTAACGTATTGAAAGGAAAAACGATCGCGGTAATCGGTTATGGTAGCCAGGGCCACGCCCAAGCTCAAAACCTTCGTGATAGTGGATTGAACGTAGTCATCGGACTTCGTGAAGGTAAATCCTTCGACACTGCAAAAAATGACGGATTTGAAGTTCTGTCCCCGGCTGAAGCAACAAGTCGCGCAGATGTAGTTCAAATCTTGCTGCCAGACGAAACTCAAGCTTCTGTATACAAAAACGAAATCGAACCAAACCTGAAAGAAGGCGCTGCATTGCTCTTCTCACACGGTTTCAACGTTCATTTCGGTCAAATCGTTGCTCCAAAAAACAGCGATGTATTGCTGGTAGCTCCTAAGTCCCCTGGTCACATGGTACGTCGTACTTATGTGGAAGGTTTTGGTGTACCAGGCCTGATCGCGATTGAGCAAGATGCAACGGGTAAAGCTAAAGAAATCGGTTTGGCTTATGCTAAAGGTATCGGTTGTACACGCGCAGGGGTTATCGAAACTTCCTTCCGTGAAGAAACAGAAACAGATCTGTTCGGTGAGCAAGCTGTTCTGTGTGGTGGTGTGAGTGCATTGGTAAAAGCTGGATTCGAAACATTGACAGAAGCGGGTTACGCTCCTGAAATGGCATACTTCGAATGTCTGCACGAACTGAAGCTGATCGTTGACATGATGTATGAAGGCGGACTTTCAAGCATGCGTGATTCCATCAGTAACACAGCTGAGTACGGTGACTATGTAACTGGACCTCGCGTGGTAACTGAAGATACCAAGAAAGCAATGAAAGAAGTGCTGACGGATATCCAACAAGGTAAATTCGCACGCGACTTCATTCTGGAAAACCAATCCGGACGTGCATTCTTGACAGCAACTCGTCGTAACGAAGCTGAACACCCAATCGAAGTGGTTGGCGGACAATTGCGTGAGATGATGCACTGGATCAAGAAGTAAGCATTAACTTCTAGACATGCACTTTAAGGTATTCAAGTAAACTTAGAGCTTTAACTGGGAATAGCGGCCGTGCTTTATGCGTGAGCCGCTATTGCTGGTTCAGAGAAACATATAATAACAAGTACAGGAGGTGCGAAGCGTGCGTAAAATCTATGTATTTGACACAACGCTGCGTGATGGAGAGCAATCCCCGGGAGTCAATCTGAACACTCGTGAAAAGGTGGAAATTGCCCATCAGCTCGAGCGGCTTGGCATTGACCGGATGGAAGCGGGTTTCCCGGCGGCATCTCCAGGTGACCTGGCAGCTGTCAATGCAGTAGCAAATGCGGTCAAAAATGTGACTGTAATTGGCTTGTCCCGTTCCAGAGAGCAAGACATTGATGCGGTTAAAGAAGCACTTAAAGGTGCACAGGATCCGTGCATTCACGTTTTCCTGGCAACTTCACCTATTCACCGCCAACATAAATTGCGCATGGACAAAGCGCAGGTACTGGATACAGCTCGTTCCGCGATTCGTTATGCAAAGAAAACATTCTCGAAGATTGAATTCTCACTTGAGGATGCAGGTCGTACCGAGTATGATTTCCTCGTGGAAATGGTGAATATGGCTGTGGAAGAAGGTGCAGCCGTCGTGAATATTCCGGATACGGTTGGTTACCTGAGCCCATATGAATACGGAAACATTTTCAAACATCTCAAGGAGAATGTACACGGCATTGAAAAGGTACAGCTGAGTGCCCACTGTCATAATGACCTGGGTATGGCGACGGCCAATACACTTGCAGCCATTCTCAACGGAGCCGATCAGATCGAAGGTACGATCAATGGTATTGGTGAACGTGCCGGGAACACGGCGATCGAGGAAATTGCTATGGCGCTGGAGACACGTCAGGAATTTTTCCAGGCGAAAACATCGCTGCAGTTGTCTGAGATTACACGGACCAGTCGTTTGGTTAGCCGTTTGACAGGGATGGTTGTGCCTGGAAACAAAGCCATTGTTGGGGCGAATGCCTTCGCACATGAATCCGGGATTCACCAGGATGGCATGTTGAAGGAAAAAACAACGTATGAGATTATGACTCCAGAGTCCATCGGTCTGAAGGAAAGCAAACTTGTACTGGGTAAACATTCTGGTCGTCATGCCTTCCGTGAACGGTTGATTGATCTGGGGTATGAGCTGGAAGATGAAGCATTGAATCGTGCTTTCGCTCAGTTCAAAGATCTGGCTGATAAGAAAAAAGAAGTTACTGACGAAGATCTGCTTGCCGTAATTGAAGAGAAATTGCAGGATGCACCTGAGGTGTATAAACTGGAATCCATCTTCGTAACGTACGGAGACGAATCGGTACCAACGGCCAAAGTCCGCATTGCAACGCTTGACGGGGATACGATTGAGAAGCAAGCAGAGGGTAACGGATCGGTAGATGCAATCTACAATGCGATTGACCAAGTGAGTGGGGAAGACGTAACGTTGTCTGACTACTCCATCAAATCGGTAACGCATGGTAAGGATGCATTGGGTGAAGTGCATGTTGTGCTGACTCAGAATCAGGTTTCGGTACAAGGACGTGGCGTAAGCACAGATATATTGGGTGCAAGTGCACGTGCCTATGTAGACGGCCTGAATCAATTGATTGAGAAGCGCAAAACATATACGAACCGTGTAAACGTTAACCTGTAGGCTCCGATGAAAGAAGCACACCACCTTCTTTGAACTGAACTTAAAGCTGGGACGTATGTACGCTGCCAGGAAGATCTATCTCGATCTGAATTGATTTGGTAGATCGTTCGGCTTGCTTTGTTACGTGTAGTGAGGGACGTAAAGAGTCTGACTCTCCTGTGGAGGGTCAGACTCTTTTGCTTGTATTTATATAATTATGGCAGTAAAACACAGAACCTTTTCTACGATTACCTATTGCATTGGCTTACGCTATCGAGCTATTACCACGCGTATGCATTAGGTGCATGCCCACCTGGACCCGGGAAAATCTCATCCAGACGTTTGAGAACGGCTTCATCCAAAGTCACGTCCAGACATTTGAGTGCGGTCTCAAATTGCTCCAGCGTACGTGGTCCGATAATCGGGGCGGTCACTGCCGGATTGGCTGCAACCCATGCCAAAGCCACCGTATCCTGTGGTTCACCGAGATCACGACACAGTGCGGCAAAGTCTTCAAGCTGAGTTTGCTGCTGCTCGATCCGTCCAGCGATGCCCCCGCTACGTGTTCCTTCCAGCTTCTGCAGAGCGTTACGTCCCAGTAACCCACCATCCAGTGGACTCCATGGAATGACGCCGAGGCCCAGCTCTTTGGCTGCGGGCAGTACTTCCAACTCAGGCAAACGACAGTTGAGACTATATTTATGTTGTTCGGAAACCAGGCCGAGGAAATGACGATTCTTGGCTTCACTTTGAGCGATTGCAATCTGCCATGCAGCAAAGTTACTCGATCCTACATAACCGATTTTACCCTGATGAACGGCATTCTCGAACGAACCCCACAGCTCGTCCCATGATATCGCAGGGTCTACATGATGCATCTGGTATAGCTCGATATGATCGGTCTGTAAGCGGCGGAGGGAACCCTCCAGATGCCGTCTGATTTTGTAGGCGGAGAGGCCAGCTTCGTTGTTGGGGCCGTCTGTATCATCATGCATGGAGCCATAGACTTTGGTGGCCAAAACTACTTTTTCACGTCTGCCCCCACCCTGGTTGAACCAGCGTCCGATAATTTCTTCGGTAAGGCCGGAATTTTCACCCCAACCGTAGATGTTAGCGGTATCAAAAAAGTTCACGCCTGCATCGAGTGCTGCGTCCATAATGCGGAAAGCTTCTTTTTCATCTGTAGCAGGCCCGAAATTCATGGTACCGAGACAGATTCGGCTGACCTTGAGGCCTGATTTACCCAAATACGAATATTGCATGTTGCTTATCCCTCCTGCGTACCTGATTTGAATTCAGCTATATTTTAACTCAGCCGGGAGGTCAGAACAACTTGGAAAGGCCAATCTCTATTGGCTTATAGGTAAAATCTATTAAAGTCATAGATTGTATATCTTGGTCAAATGACCTTGGAATATGATACAAAAGAGAGAGTTAATATGAGACGTTACTTTATGAATAATTAATGAATGAAATATAAGGAGTGGACAACCCAATGGCAGACGTGAAAAAAATTGCAGTTATTGCTGGTGATGGAATCGGCCCTGAAGTGGTAGCTGAGGCTGAGAAAGTGCTTAAACGTACGGAGGAAGTATTCGGTTATCGTTTTGAGACAGAGCATGCGCTGTTTGGCGGAATCGCAATTGATGAGAAGGGAACACCTCTTCCTGAAGAAACACTGAGCGTATGTAAAAGTGCAGATGCAGTCCTGCTTGGAGCGGTTGGCGGTCCAAAATGGGATAACAACAGTAAGGAGCTTCGCCCGGAAACAGGCCTGCTGGGTATTCGTAAAGCACTCGGATTGTTCTCCAACCTTCGTCCGGCTGTCGTATTTGATTGCCTGAAGGATGCTTCAACTCTGAAGCCGGAAGTACTGGAAGGTACAGATCTGATGGTGGTACGTGAATTGACAGGTGGGATCTACTTCGGTGAGAAGTTCAGACGTGAAAGTGCACATGGCGAAGAGGCAGTAGATACATGTGCATATAATGTAACAGAAGTGGAGCGGATCGTTCGTCAGGCATTCGAAATTGCGCAAGGACGTCGCAAAAAGCTCGCTTCTGTAGACAAAGCCAACGTATTGGAAACTTCCCGTCTCTGGCGTGAAGTCGTGAACCGGGTAGCACCGGATTATCCGGATGTTGAACTGGAGCATGTGCTGGTAGATAACTGCGCGATGCAATTGTTGCGTCGTCCAGCCAGCTTCGATGTCATCGTAACGGAAAATATGTTCGGAGATATCCTGAGTGATGAAGCAGCGATGCTGACGGGTTCCATCGGTATGCTAGCATCTGCATCACTGGGAGAGGGCAGCTTTGGACTCTATGAGCCGGTACATGGTTCCGCACCAGATATCGCGGGTCAAGGCCTTGCTAACCCGATTGCAACCATTCTCTCTTTGGCGCTGATGTTCCGTACAACCTTTGGTTATGCAGAAGGCGCGGACGCTATCGAAGCAGCTGTATCTGATGTACTGAACGCAGGACACCGTACGAGTGATATTGCTGTAGATAAGAGCACAGCGATCAGCACGACCGAAATGGGCGATTTGATCGTGGCGGCTATTCAGAAACAAGCGTAATTATATTACCAACAACACGACAGCCCTTTGTTTCCAATTATGGAATGTACAGAGGGCTGTTCCTTTATATTTTTTGCCACGAAAAATCCTTATTTATAATAATTATAAAAAAATAATGTTTATAATCTTGACTTTGGGAAGTCCGGATGATAACATTTTACTTGTACTTGTTATCAAGGTTCAAATCATTTTAATTACAGGAAAAGCGTACGCGTTTTTCTTGATGATGAGCAATCCGCAAGGATGCTTACATAATCCCAAAGGAGGAATTTTTAGTTATGGCAGAACGTTTGGTAGGTAGACCAGCACCGGATTTCGCAATGGAAACAGTATCGGGAGACGGACAAGACTTTGGTTCCGTTAAACTGTCCGATTATCGTGGCAAATGGCTCGTATTCTTCTTTTATCCTTTGGACTTCACATTTGTGTGCCCAACTGAAATTACAGCTTTGAGCGTTGCTTCCGAGCAATTCAAAGCTTTGGATACTGAAATCCTTGGCGTGAGCGTAGACTCCGTACACAGCCACAAAGCATGGATCAATACACCTGTAGACAGCAATGGCCTGGGTCAATTGAACTTCCCACTGGCTTCCGACATCACGAAGCAAGTAGCTAAAGATTACGGTGTTCTGATCGAAGAAGAAGGCGTAGCATTGCGCGGTCTGTTCATCATCGATCCAGAAGGCGAACTGAAATATCAAGTGGTTAACCACAACGATGTAGGCCGTAGTGTTGAAGAAACACTTCGCGTACTGCAAGCACTGCAATCCGGCGGATTGTGTGCAATGAACTGGAAACCAGGCGACACTAACCTGTAAGCCAGGTTAACTTGAACGGTTTTTGTTCAAGCCCTCATCCCGTTAGGGATTGAGGGCTTTTTGCACCCTTTTGCCGGAAGTTATCACGAAGTTAATCAAAAGTGTTTGAACAAGCAGCTAAACGTGTTAATGATGTATTAGGAGAAAGTCTTCTTTTTATCTGTTGAAAGAGGAATTGATGGCCTTCAAGGCGAATAGGGTATGGAAACCCGGTAAATATTCCGGTGCTCTGCATTTATAATCTGTACATGAATGTGATACACTGATGGAACTATTCCTTTTCGGAAGTGCTGGAAGTGTACGGGATTGCATTTTAACATAAAAGTCCCGGCACGTAATAAGGAGGGTGAACAAAAATGAGTTACTGTTGTGGGGCAAGTATGGTTGGAACGAAGGGCACGCTGAAGCATTACCGCACCCAGGTTCATAATGTTCCCCTGCTGTTTTGCCCGGTGTGTCATCGGGTTGAGGTGCATTATAAAGTGGAAAATGAATATGAAATTCTCGCAGAATACGCGCATGGAGACGGTGCGTCCGAGATCGATTTTCAAGATTATGTAACAGAAGATGAGGATGCGATTTTCGAAAACTGTGTAAACCGTGAGAGTGAGGATGCTATGGTCATTGTACAGCGCCAGATTGATATGGCTCTGGATCTGCTCAGACTCGCGAAAGAAACAAAAGACGAGAAGTGGGAAAGCGAACTTAAACGTCGATTAGCTGTGATGAGTCAGCGCAGACTGAAAATTCAGCATAATAAGACCGGACTATAGATGTTCTCGGATATATCATAAAATAAAGATATTAAAAACGAAGCTGATTTGCCTCCTGGGCGAAACGGCTTCGTTTTTGTGCATTGATCTGGAACTAATTCGAGGTTTTTTTTAAAATAATTTCCATTCGACACTTTCTCCGATTGACTCTCTTCTATAAACTTGTCTATGATAAAAACAGACTTGCAAAAGAGGCGGAGCAAAAAATGTTCGTGTTTGGGAATAGGAGAATGTCAGAATGGGACAAACGTATATGATTTTCCGGATCGACTGTTGGTTACCGGGAATAGACCAGCTTGAGTTCCGGACATGCCATCCATATTTTCGGCTCAGCCCCCCAACGAAAGGGCACCGGTAATGAAAAATAAAATCGGCCCTTCCTGTTTCTGTGATGATATGATGTCCGAATGGCAAGTTTATCATTTACGTGAAAAGGAGGAACCTGACATGATTAGTGAATTTCAGGATACAGTGCCTCAACCAACGGATGGATTCCCGCCCGTACATCTGGATAACAACAAGTATGAGAATGTACTGGAACATCTGGATAGCGGTATTATGTTGTTTGACAGCCACGGTGTATTGACGTTTATTAACGTTCAGATGGCAAAATTGTTGGAGCTTCCAAGAAGTCTGTTGAGCGGCTGCACCCTGATGCAAATGCTGCATCATCCACAGATGAGCCGATTCAAGAAAAAGAAAATTTTACGCATTTATCGGGAAACCATCTTCCATCGTAAGCGCTATCATGAGTTGATTGATGAATACGGAAGGCATTGGCTGGTTACTGTGACGTACGGGGATCAGATGGACGGAGACTTCTTGTTCAGTGTCAAGGATGTATCTGATTATAAACAGATTGAACAGACCGCTTATCAAAATGACAAACTTGCGATGCTGGGGCGCATTTCGGCATCTATTGCTCATGAAATTCGTAATCCGTTAACCGCAATCCGCGGGTTCATCCAGTTGCTTCGGCCCCATCTGCTGCAGCTTGGCAAAGACGAGTACGCTCGCATCATACTGACGGAGATTGATCGGGCGAACGACATCATCTACGAATTCTTGAATTCTTCCAAACCGTCAGCCCCTCAGAAGACCGTGATGTCTGTCGACTCTTTGCTCAAAGAGGTGGTCTTGCTGACAGAGAGCGAAGGTTTGATGAAGGGATGCGAGATCACGTTGGATGAAGGGGATGCCCCGCTGAATGTGTCCATCGATGTCAAACAGATTAAGCAGGTTATTTTGAATATGGTGAAAAATGCAATGGATGCCATTGAGGAAGTCGGCGAAGAACACACTGGCCTGATTCGAATATCTACCGCTACGGAAAACAAGTTTGTGCAGATCTCCATCGCCGATAACGGTCAGGGAATGGACCATAACACACTTGTGCGTCTGTTTGATCCATTCTTCACGACGAAGGAGAGCGGAACGGGTCTGGGACTCTCGGTGAGTTATCGGATCATTAAGAACCACGGAGGTACCATCTCTGTAGATAGCAAAAAAGGCGAAGGTACGCGGTTTATGATTATGTTACCCTTGGTATATTGAGAAGAGTGGGGCGTAAAGGAGTCGGCAAATAGCCGACTTCTTTGTTTTTTGTTGCCAAAAAGGGTTATAGTTAGTAATGAATGCGAATACATAAGCTCCATTAACGGAAGGATGAGATACGATGGATATCCAAGGAATGGAACGAATGAATCAACAATTGATTGATCACGTGGGAAAAGTGATTGTGGGCAAAGAGCATACCATAGAGCTGGTGATGACAGCGATCATAGCATCAGGACATGTGTTGCTGGAGGATGTACCGGGTACCGGGAAAACGATGCTCGCCAAATCGGTAGCCTCCTCATTGGACTGCACATTCCAGCGCATACAGTTTACACCGGACTTGCTGCCATCTGACTTGACAGGTATTCATTTCTTTAATCAAAAAGAAGGGGATTTTGAATTCAGACCCGGCCCCTTGTTCGCCAATCTTGTGCTAGCGGATGAGATTAACCGCGCTACACCGCGTACGCAATCAAGCTTGCTGGAGTGCATGGAAGAGCACCAGATAAGTATCGATGGTTCAACGAGACAGCTGGAGCGGCCATTTATCGTTATTGCTACCCAGAACCCCATAGATAACCAGGGAACTTTTCCATTACCTGAAGCGCAGATGGATCGCTTTATGATGAAAATTCGCATGGGTTATCCGAGCAGTGAAGAGAGTGTAGAAATTTTGAGACGTACGGTAGCCAGTCGCTCTGTTGACGACTTGTCGGCAGTGATCAGTCGTGAAGAACTTTTGAAGGCCCAGGATACGTATAAAACAGTGCAAATCAACGAAGATTTGCTACGATATATCATTCAGTTAACCGAAGCGACAAGGCAACATCCCGAGCTCTCGCTTGGCGTAAGTCCACGAGGGGCTCAGGCATTACTCAAGGCAAGTCAGGCCTGGGCTGCACTGCATGGCAGAGACTTTGTTTTGCCGGATGATATTAAAGTTCTGGCGGAACCTGTGCTGGCCCACCGCCTTGTATTCCGTAACCGGATCAGACAACAAGAAGGCTTGGCAGAGCGTATCATCCAGGAACTTCTGAATCAGACAGAAGTGCCAACGGAGAACCTCGCTACAAGCGGGCGTTAGTCTTATGGCATTATTATGGCTTGTCCTTGTAGGAGGCATTGTCGTTGGCATACACGGTGTATGGTTCGGACGACCTGCACTGCGGAAGCTCAAGTACAGCAGACAATTCAGCAAGCTGCGTTGTTATGCTGGAGATGAACTTGAGATGGTGGAGACAATATCGAATGAAAAACGAGTCTCCGTTCCCTGGCTCAGACTTGAAGCGATGATGCCTGTGTCGTTTGTATTTCGTTCCGGTTCAGGAATGGATATTAGCCAAGGCGAAATCTATCAGAACCATAAGAGTATTTTCACATTGAAACCGTTTACGCGTATCACGCGCAAGCATCCGTTCTCATGTACTCAGCGTGGCATCTATCCACTCAATACAGCAAGCATGACAGGTGGGGACCTTTTTGGCGTGTGGCGTTCCACCAAACCGATTCCTTTGCATATGTCCATGGTCGTGTATCCTTCATTAGTGAATGCAGAGGATCTTCCCGCCATATATCAAGTGTGGCAGGGGGAAGTGGAAGTATCGCGATGGATCGTGGAAGATCCGTTTCTGATTCTGGGTGTTCGCCCTTATGGTGCAGGCGACCCGATGAATCGTATCCACTGGAAAGCGAGCGCACGTACGGGTGAATTACAAGTCTACAAGCAGGGATGGACAGCAGATCCACAATCATGGATTGTAGTTAACATTCAGGAGTCAGCAGATATGTGGAGTGTAGTCACTCGACCAGAAAAGATTGAACGGGCGCTACGTTATGCTGCTACTGCTGTAGTGGATGCGATCGGTAGAGGGTTGCCGGCAGGCTTCGCTCATAATGGTTATCATGTGGGTGGAGGTCGTGATGCACTTCGGATTGAGCCGGATTATGGTACACCCCATCTGGAAAGGGTTCTGGAAGCTATGGCTGAGACCGAGTTGAAGTGCATGGTGCCGATGGAGCAATTCCTGAATGATGAAGTACGTCTGAATGAAGAAGCACAGCAAATCCGCAGCTATCTGCTGATTACGTCCTATGTATCTGCCGCTATGGAGCACGAGATTGCACGTCTGCACGAACAAGGACATCGCGTGACGATTCTCCCGGTAGAGGACGTGAAGGGTGATACGAAGGCGGTGAGTGCATGAGGGACAGACAGGTAGCGACGACCAAGGGACTTATAGCGATGCTTGCAGTCTTGATGGCGGGCATATACCTTTTCCCGATATTTACGCTTGCTTCATTCTACGCAATGGAACATGTACCTTACACACTATTCATTCTGGTTGTTTTCGTGGGTTGGTTGGGACAATTCATTCAACATAAAATTCCGGTTTTTAGCGAGAAAAGTACATTTATTCGTGGAGTAACGGCACTCGTCATAGGGCTTTTCTTCGGACTCGTAGTTGGGATGAGCCTCATTCTACCGATGCCGGATATCATCACATTGATGCTGTGTGGAGTCATCTCGGCTTATGCAGGTCTGACCTTCGAGCCAGCTTTTCATTCTGTTTTGTTATGGCGTTTGCAGATTGTGGGGGTAATCAGTGCGATTGTGCTTACGGTTGCTTCGAACCAGTTGGAATTCATGCAGCCGATACAAGCCTACACCATGTGGATCTATGTTGCGGGAGTGATCAGCTTTGCCTTCTGGCTGGTTGGACGATATATGCTACAACTGGACCGGGCAATACTTAATGATGGCAAGCGAAAATTAGTATTGCGCGATTTTGCGCGTGCGAATCATCAGCGGTTCATGTGGATGTTTATTGTCATCGTCGCGATCGGTGCTTTCCCAAGTTTGGCTGCGTGGTTGAAGCCACTACGCGACCGTTTGCTCGCATGGATCAGGGGATGGTTTGGCTCGATTTCCGGCGAGGATCCACAACTACCAATGGACGCCCCTAATCAGCCGATAAATATACCGCAGGAATGGAGAGAACCGCCCTCCGAACCTTCAATCTTTTGGAACATTCTCGGATGGGTAGTGATGTGTGCTTTAGCAGGAGCGATCCTGTGGCTGCTTCTGAGGTTCGGACAAAAAACGATAAACAGACTTATGGATCGATTCAAGGGGATGCTACAACCAGGTGTGAAGAAGGCAGAACCACGTACGGAGTATATGGATGTTAGTGAGACGCTTGAGGCGCCGGAAAAAGTTCGAAAGACTTGGTTTCGGAAGAAAGAAACGCCACCTGTGCAGGATGCTGAGCGTGTTCGGTATTACTATCGGACTTGGATTGACAAGGCTGCTCATCGAGGAGTGGGAATACAGGGGACGCACACTCCGCTGGAGGCTGCCCAGACCATTATTCAAAATGGTGTGAAGCAAGAAGAAGATGAGCTGTCTGCGAGACTGCCAGATACGTATAACAGCGTGCGTTATGGAGGAAAAGTTCCGGATCGTTCCGATATGGTTGAGATTGACCGAATCTGGAAATCTTATCGAAGTAAATAAGTCCGGAATCCCTTTACTTTTCTTGTCACGTTCAAGTATCATGAGAGGAATACACAAGTTGGTCAGAAAAGGAGCAGACATTAATGAAGACAAATCATTGCAAAATTGTAGATTGTACGATCCGTGATGGCGGATTGGTGAATAATTGGGACTTTAGCGTGGACTTTGTTCAACAGCTGTATGCTGGATTGAATGAAGCTGGCGTTGATTATATGGAAATTGGATATAAGAACTCTCCGAAGTTGCTGAAAGGTGCGGAGGAAGCAGGACCTTGGCGTTTCCTGAATGATGATTTCTTGCGTAAAGTTATTCCTCAAAAAGGAAATACCAAACTGTCTGCACTGGTTGACGTTGGACGTGTGGATGAGAACGACATCTTGCCTCGCAGTGAGAGCATGCTGGATCTGATCCGGGTTGCCTGCTACAGCAAAGATGTAGACAAGGCACTTGCACTGGTTCAAACATTCCATGATCGTGGATATGAAACAACACTGAATATTATGGCACTCTCCAATGTTATGGAGAATGAGTTGCTGGAAGCATTTGAATTGATCAAAGAAAGCTCCGTAGATGTGGTTTACATTGTAGATTCCTACGGTAGCCTGGATCATAATGATGTGAAATACCTGGTAGAGAAGTTCAAGACTCACTTGCCTAACAAGCGTCTTGGAGTTCACACCCATAACAATATGCAGCTCGCGTTCTCCAACACATTGGTTGCGGCGGAACTGGGAGTTGAGCTTCTTGATGCTTCTGTATATGGTATGGGCCGTGCGGCAGGTAACTGCCCAACCGAATTGCTCGTAGCTCATCTGAAAGGTACGAAATACAATCTGCGCCCAGTACTCGGTGTACTGGAACAGCTGATGGTACCTCTTAGAGAAAAAGAAGAATGGGGCTACATTCTGCCTTACATGATCACAGGTGCATTGGACGAGCATCCACGTTCGGCGATGGCGCTTCGTTCATCGGAAGACAAGGACAAGGTTGTTGATTTCTATGATAAACTAACAACACCAGAAGTGAATTTCGACAAGTAATCATTTGGCATGCATCCTTAGAGCGTCTTCCGATTAGCAAAATCTAGACGGAATGATCGTATTCATCTAGATTTTGTACCCGTAAGCGAACTAAATCGAATTATGCAAAATGATGATAATATAGTCTGAAATACAGTTGTAAACTAGGGAAACATGGACTCCACCTGGAGATCCATGTTTTTTTAGTTCTTAATGCCTTGTTTTTCTCCATATTTATGAATAAATATTCCTAGGAGTAACTATTTTTTAGTTCACGTATACAGAATTAAATGTTATTATGTACCAGATAGCATGTGCCTGCATGTGAATTGAACGTTGGTAAATATGTTTTTTGTCGAATTGTGTAAGCAAGCTTAGAAAGTTTGGTTAATGTAATTCAGGATAGGTGATCCCGGGAAGGAAAACACGGCATGAAGGTTAATCTGCAAGATCAGAGAAAAATAGGTTGGGTCGCTGTATGCGGCTTATTGTGTTTCCTCGCAAGTCAATGGTTTCGTTGTTCTTCAAGCTCTGATCTGATCATATCGGGTTACCCTGTTTTGACACTCTTGGGTGGATTCGCTGCGGCGGCGGCTTGTATCGGCATTTATAATCAAAGCTGGTTGTTTCGGACACAGAAGCTGACCCTTCGGAGGGTGTTATTGACAACACTCTTTTTATTGATTGGTCTGTTTGAACTGGTTCATATCGTTTCATTTGCAGAAGAGATTCCGAACGGAGCGATGATGGAGTCGGAATTCTCCTTGATGATGTCAACCATGGGATCTATGGTATGTTCAGTAGGTTTACTGCTCGTGTATACCATAAATGAGAAGGAAATTGCATTACCGCGCAAATTCTTACTGTTCAGTGGGACATTGGGTACCTTTGTTATTTTATACACATTGGCTATTCAGGAATGGAGCATGTTGCCGAATATGCTTGAGGGTGAAGTGCTTGGTGGGATTTTCACCCGGGTTCATTTTATGGTCGGATTGCTGTATGGCATTATTGCCGTAATTTTGTTTGTACAATGGAAAAAAACCAAGGATGGTGACTTGCCATCCATTCTATGCGGCATTCTGTGTTTCTTCTTTGGGGAATGTTATTTTGTTTCCGCCACAGGGGTGAACGATCTCAATCTGCTGCTCGGATTGCTGAGTAACTGTATGGCATATTTTTTCATCCAAAAAGGGTTGTACACGTCCGTTGTGGATACGCCGTTCCTGCAACAGCAGGTTGCTGAAGCCAAGATGAATTATATTGCCCATCATGAGGATGTGACGGGGCTTCCAAACCGTCGTCGCCTTTCGCAGCGGTTGAAAATGATGATGGATGATGCCGTGGTGGAGGAACAGCTTGTCGGTGTGCTCGTCCTGAATATTAATCGGTTCAAGACCATTAATGATTCGCTCGGACAGCAAGCAGCTAACCGGGTTCTGCGCCAGGTAGGTCAACGTCTGAAACATTCGTCACTTCCAGGAGAAGAAGTATTCGGCTTGGGAAGAGATGAGTTTGCATTGACGATGACAGATTTCAGCACAACCGATACAGCTTTGCGGAGAACAAGATCCATTTTGCAACTCTTCGAGAAGCCAGTCCTGGTTGATGGTAATGAGTATCATCTTACACTTGGAATCGGGATGGCTATTTTCCCGCATGATGGCGAGTCACCGCAGGAGATTATTCAGAATGCAGATACGGCTCTGCATAATGCCAAGGAACAGGGCATGGAATTGAACCGTTATGCTCATGCGATGCAGATGAAAGCACAGGAGCGTTTGCAGCTTGAGAATGATCTGCGCAAAGCGTTGGATCGAGGTCAGTTCTACCTGGTCTACCAGCCGCAGGTTAATCTGCAAAGTGGGCTAATCGTCGGCATGGAAGCATTGGTGCGCTGGCAGCATCCGCAGCGAGGCTCGGTATCTCCGGCAGAATTTATTCCTCTCGCAGAAGAGAGTGGGTTGATTGTACCGCTTGGCGAATGGGTGCTACGTGAAGCATGTGCACAGAATAAGCTGTGGCAGGAAGCCGGTTATCGTAAACTGTGTGTCTCGGTGAATCTGTCCATGAGACAGTTCAGGCATTCGCATCTATTGGACAATATCAATGGCATTCTCAAGGAGACGGGGCTTGAGCCGGTATGGCTTGAACTGGAGATTACGGAGAGTATGACATTTGATAAAGACCGGGCATTCGAGCAGTTACGTAAAATCAAAGAGATTGGTGTGCATATCAGTATTGATGATTTTGGAACGGGATACAGCTCGTTGCATTATCTGAAGGATCTGCCGATTGACCGGCTCAAGATTGACCGTTCATTCGTTAACGAGGTCATGGAGGACAGCAATAATGCTGCGATCGTATCCACCATCACTTCAATGGCACATCATTTACATCTGAAAGTGACAGCTGAGGGTGTGGAGAATGAAGATCAGATGGTCTTTCTTCGCAATCAGCATTGTCACGAGGCACAGGGGTATTTCTTCAGCAAACCGATTGAAGCCGCTGATTTTGAAAAGCGGTTTTTGAGAGATGTGGATAAACCCACAGGATAGGGAACAGCGGGGGCACGTGAGTGCTCCTGTTTTTTTTAGATGGATGCTTAATGAAAAAAATGGTAAATTTGACTTGCATGCTACAGAGGATTATGGTATATTATTCTTTGTAAAATCACTGTTAACTTCCGAACGGAACTTAATTATGAATCATCAATCATGCGGGTGTAGTTCAATGGTAGAACTTTAGCCTTCCAAGCTAATAGCGTGGGTTCGATTCCCATCACCCGCTTAACGAAGCAGTACCCAGAGCCCTTGCGATGCAGGGGCTTTTTTCTTTTGCCCTAAAAGAAATATGAGGGTAACCTTTGCTTTTTAACAATGATCTGGTACAATAACGGAGAAATTGATACTACACATGAATGAGAGGTAACCATACGTCCCATGAAGTAAAACACATGAATTGAACCCCAGTTAACTGCAGACGGTTTTATAACGCAGTCAGCCAGAGCGGCTGAGCAATGAGGGGATTCGTGTGTCCAAATTCAGCTATGGGAAAAGGTATGGAACAAGTAAGCCATGAAGGTTTACGTGTACCCTGTATTTGGGGTTTCTTTGTTCATGCCGTAGCTTACCTTAGATCTGTCTTTGAATGCTTGATCCAACCCTGAATTGCCAAACCGCCGGCTGATGCCAGCGGTTTTTTTTGTTCAGCAAAAAGGATGCAGGAAGGATGAGGCCTCATGATGACATTGGTACGCTTACATGAAGTATCAAAAGAATGGAACGGCAATGAATTGTTTACAGGATTGAATTTGGAGATTAATGAGGGCGAGCGACTCGCCATTTTGGGTCGCAACGGATGCGGCAAGACGACATTGTTACGCATCATTTTGGGTGAGGAGCATGGTGGTGGACGGATTGAACGTCATATCCCTCAGCAGGAATGGGGGTTCATGCGCCAGCGCTCGGAGATTGAGGCCGGGATGAATGTACTGGATGCAGTCCGGCGTGAGAGCGGTCAGATCTATGAAGTGAAACGGAACTTGGAAGAACTGGAACAACGGTTGAGCATTAGCACTGAAGCTGATGAAGAGCTGCTTGCAGTTTATACTAAAGTGATGGAGCAATATGAACAGTTGAATGGTTATATGTGGGAGACTGAGGTAGAGAAAGTACTGACTCGCCTTGGATTATCCGCAGAGCATTGGAACAGACCCTATCATTCTTTGAGCGGTGGACAAAAAACAAAGGCTCGTTTGGCGGGACTGCTTGTCAGCAAACCCAAATTCCTGATCCTGGATGAACCGACGAATCATCTGGATGAGGGAAGCATGCGCTGGCTTGAAGAGTGGTTATCCTCATATGAAGGTACGCTGTTATTTGTATCACACGATCGTACGTTTATTGATCAGGTAGCAACAGGCGTCATTGAGTTCAGTCCAGATGCCCTGGCCAAATACAAGGGCGGATACTCCGACTACAAAATCCACAAAGAGCGTGAATTACGCGAACAGGAAACGATCTACCGCAGGCAGGAGTTGGAACGTAAAGCGCTGGAAGAAACGATTCGAAATTATCAGGAATGGTTCCATAAAGCGCATAATTCGGCGACTGATGTGGAGGTGAAGATCACCCAGAGCTTCTACAAAGCCAAAGCCAACAAAAATATTTCACGTTACCATGCGAAACAAAAACAGCTGGAACGTTTGGAGCGGGAACGGGTGGATAAACCTCGTGAAGCTGCAAAGTTGAACATGGAATTACAGATGAATCCACTGGCTGCACGCCAGCTGCTTGCGCTGGAAGAGGTGAGTTTTTCATATACGGGAGAAAAACTATTGCTGCGTGATCTTCGAATTACTGTGGAACGTGGAGATCGGCTTGCCGTACGAGGCCCTAATGGAACGGGCAAGACAACACTGTTGAAGTTGATGATTGGTGAGCTGGAACCTTCGCAAGGCAAGGTCACACGGCATCCACAGCTGAGAATCGGTTACTTTTCACAGGAGCTGGAAGGGCTACCCGAGAACCTGACGCTGCTGGACAGCTTGCTTACCCTTCCATCCATGACACAAAGTGCGGCACGTACCATTCTGGGATGTTTCCTATTTTCCAGGGATGATGTGTTCAAGCGTATTGGGGATTTGAGCATGGGGGAAAAGTGCAGAGTGGCATTTCTGAGACTGTATTTTGGCGGAGCGAATCTGCTGGTGCTGGACGAACCAACGAACTATCTGGACATCGATACCCAGGAAGTCATGGAAAATGTATTAAAACAGGCTTCAGGTGCTTTGGTGCTTGTATCCCATGACCGGATGCTGACGAAGTCACTCGCGAATCGGTTATGCGATCTGGAGGCTGGTGGCACAGCAACTCTGTTTGAAGGAGGCGTAACGGATTGGGGGCAGTCCAACAAATTTCGGGAGGTAGCGCTGGAGACCCGAGAATCCGATGATGAGCGGTTACGATTGGAGATGCGCCTATCGGAGTTGCTGTCTCCTGTGAGCACTGCTGGAAAAGACAGTCTGACACAGCCGGAGCATTCGAATGAGCGAGCAGTCGAGGCAGCTGAGATTCGCGAAATCCAGCAGCGGCTTAAACAATTGAAAGATAAGGGTGCAAGCATAAATTAGAACATGGACGACTTGCTATTTCGATTTATTTTGCATATAATTATGAACGATCATCGATGATTACATCGATATAGGTAAACTAAGCAAACGTGATGATGGAGATAAGTAAGCAGTGCCTCTGGACAGGGAGGAAGCGCCGTAGATTGAGAGCGTTTCTGTAGAACAAGGCTGCCGAAATTCACTCCGAAGCGGTTCCCTGAACCTGTTTGTGTGCAGACACAGAGGCAACAGTAGGGGCAAACGGTTAACGGTCGTTATTCCGTACAAAGTGAGACAGAACCAGTTGCAGGCCAGAAGGGCCACGCAGCAATGGATGTCTAACAAGGGTGGTACCACGGTCTTTTCGTCCCTTCAGGGGAGAGAAGGCCTTTTTTTGTTGCAAAAACACCACAAAAAGGGGGCAATTACACATGAAAGAACGTTTAGAGGCATTGAAGATCGAAGCGCTGGAGCAGTTGTCTGGTGTGAATGATCCGCAGACGCTCGGTGATCTGCGTGTAAAGTATTTGGGGAAAAAGGGTGCATTGACTGAAATTTTGCGTGGTATGGGTGCGCTTAGTGCGGAGGAACGTCCAGTTATTGGTCAAGTAGCCAACGATGTTCGGGCTGCCATTGAGGAAGTCATCGACAGCAAGCAGGATCAGTTCCAGAAGGAAGAGACAGCGAAGCGTCTGCAATCCGAGAAAATTGATGTGACTCTGCCAGGACGTCGTGGACGTCAAGGCGGACTGCATCCACTGACCAAAGTGGTACAGGAGATCGAAGATATTTTCATCGGTATGGGATACCGCGTTGCGGAAGGTCCTGAAGTCGAAATGGATTATTACAACTTTGAAGCATTGAATCTGCCGAAGAATCACCCGGCGCGCGATATGCAGGATTCTTTCTATGTTACCGAAGACTTGTTGATGCGTACCCATACATCTCCGGTTCAAGTACGTACCATGCAGAGCATGAAGGGCGAAGTGCCTGTCAAAGTCATCTGCCCAGGTAAAGTATACCGCCGTGATGACGACGATGCGACGCACTCTTTCCAATTCAACCAGGTTGAAGGTTTGGTCATTAGCGAAAACATTCGTATGAGCGATCTAAAAGGAACCCTGTTGCAATTCGTACGCGAAATGTTCGGTTCCCACACGGAAATTCGTCTGCGTCCAAGCTTCTTCCCGTTCACAGAGCCAAGTGCGGAAGTGGATGTAACGTGTGTACAATGTGGCGGCAGCGGCTGTCGCGTATGTAAGCAAACAGGCTGGCTTGAAATTTTGGGCGGCGGTATGGTTCACCCGAAAGTACTGGAAATGGGTGGTTATGATCCGGAGAAATACAGTGGTTTCGCATTTGGTATGGGCGTAGAGCGTATCGCGATGCTGAAGTATGGTGTCGATGATATCCGTCACTTCTACAACAGTGATCTGACCTTCCTGAAGCAATTCGGACGGCTGTAATTTAACAAAACAATGGATCAACGTATATAGAGCAAGCGAATGAACCGGGAACACCAATTTATAGATGAAGGAAGTGAACGTCCATGAGAGTATCGACAGATTGGCTGTCTGATTATATTTCCCTTGAAGGTGTGACGCCACAGGAATTGGCAGAGAAAATCACCCGTGCGGGAGTAGAAATTGATGTAGTGGAGAACCGCAACAAGGGCGTGAATAAAGTTGTTGTAGGTTATGTGAAGAGCAAGGAGAAACACCCCGATGCAGACAAACTGAATGTATGTGTTATTGATGCTGGTCAGGAAGAAGATCTGCAGATCGTGTGTGGTGCGAAAAATGTGGATGCAGGCCAAAAAGTAGTCGTAGCCCTGGTCGGAGCGAAGCTCCCTGGTGGATTGGATATCAAAAAAGCCAAACTGCGCGGTGTTGTTTCCCTTGGCATGATCTGTTCCGCTAAAGAACTGGGCATGAACGATAAATTGCTGCCAAAAGATCAGCAGGAAGGTATTCTCGTTCTGCCAGAACAAACGGAGGTTGGCACGCCAATCAGCCAGGTTCTTGGTCTTGACGATCATGTGCTTGAACTGGACCTGACACCGAACCGTTCCGACTGTCTCAGCATGCGTGGTGCAGCTTATGAAGTGGGTGCCATTCTGGGTCGTGAAGTGAAGCTGCCAACTCCCAAAGACCAACTGGTTGAAATTGGTGATGCAGCCGCGAATCATATCTCTGTAGAGATCAAGGCACAGGAGCAATGCATTCACTATGCAGCTCGTTATGTAACTGGCATTAAACTGGGTGCTTCCCCTCTGTGGATGCAAAACCGTCTGATGGCGGCAGGTGTTCGCCCAATCAATAACATCGTTGATATCACGAACTATGTCATGCTGGAATACGGTCAACCGCTACATGCATTCGATGCGGATAAGCTGGAAAAGGGCCATATTGAAGTGCGGATGGCTAAAGAAGGCGAAACGATTGTTACGCTGGATGGCCAGGAGCGTAAGCTGGAGCCGCACATGTTGCTCATCACGGACGGCGTGAAACCTGTAGCCATCGCTGGGGTTATGGGTGGCGAGAATTCCGAGGTATCGGAAGGCACGGTGAATCTGCTCTTGGAGTCCGCCAAGTTCGACGGCGGAACCGTTCGGAAAACGTCGCGCCAACTGGGGCTGCGTTCCGAAGCAAGCATGCGTTTTGAAAAGGAAGTAGACCCGGGTGCGGTCATTACGGCTTTGGATCGTGCGGCTGAACTGATTCAGCGTTATGCTGAAGGTGAAGTGCACCAGGGAATCGTGGAAGCTGGAGCAGAAGCTGCGGAGAAACGTGTAATTCAATTGTCGCTGGACAGACTGAATCGTTATCTGGGAACTGATCTGTCTTTGCTTGAGGTGAAAACGATCTTCGCTCGCTTGCACTTTGCATGTGGTGATGCAGATCAAGGATTGCTGGATGTGGAAGTGCCAACACGCAGAGGGGATATTACGCTCGATGTAGACTTGTTTGAAGAGATTGCACGCCTGTACGGATACGACAACATTCCAACCACATGGATTGAAGGACCGACGACTCCAGGGGCATATACACGCTCTCAAGCAATGCGCCGCACGATTCGTGGATTGCTCTCCGGCAGTGGCTGGCAGGAAATGATCAGTTACTCCTTTGTACACCCGGATAAAGCGACATTGTTCCCGGCATTGACACAAGGTAGTAAAGCCGTGAAACTCGCTATGCCTATGAGTGAGGACCGCAGTGTGCTTCGTACGAGTATTTTGCCGCAAATGCTGGATGCAGCGGTGTATAACATGAACCGTAAACAGGATTCACTGGCTGTATTTGAAGTGGGCAATGTGTTCTTCACCGAAGAAGATCAGTTGACCAAGCAACCACATGAGATTCCGGTACTGGGCTTGCTGCTCACCGGGAATCGTGCAAGCCAGCAGTGGAATGTCGGAGCGGAGAAAGTAGACTTCTTCGATCTGAAAGGTGCTCTTGAGCATCTGTTCGCCTATGTGGGGCTTGAACAACGCATTCGCTTGGTAGCAAACAGCCCTGAAGGATTCCATCCGGGACGTTCCGCATCGGTTTACCTGGAAGGTAAGGATGGCGGGGAAGGCACATTGATCGGTACATTGGGTCAATTGCATCCGGAACTGCAACAGCAGTATGATCTGAATGATGTGTACATCGCAGAGATTGCACTTGAATCGATCTACAGCGAAGCAGACGCTGATATTCGTTATCGTGAACTTCCGCGTTTCCCGGCTATGGAACGTGATATCGCGGTTGTTGTGAATGAGGATGTTGAAGCTGGAGATATGCTGCGCGCCATTCGTGAATCGGCGGGTGAATTGTTACAAAACGTACAGGTATTCGATGTGTTTACTGGCAGTAAACTGGGTGAAAACAAGAAGAGCGTGGCGATGGCATTGGTATACCGGAATCGTGAACGTACACTCACCGATGAGGAAGTTACTGAAGTTCATGCCCGTGTAGTGGCTCGTCTGGAAGAGCAATTCGGAGCGGAATTGCGTAAATAGGACAAAAGAAGATTTTTTGAACAAAGATTAGCAGGAATTGTTTGAAGTCACATCGAATCCTTAGCATTAGAGGATCGATGTGACTTTTTTGTGATTACAGCTTAGAATCAACATACAGACTTGAAGGAGGGCACAACTGTGACTACACCTGATCGTACACGCGTCACCGTAGAGATCTACGGGACTTCCTATAAACTGGTTGGCAGCAGTGCCGACTATATGAAACAAGTAGCTAACCTGGTAGATGAGCGTATGGGCGCAATCTCCAAGCAAAATTCCCGTCTGGATACTCCGCGTATTGCGGTACTGGCGGCTGTACATATGGCTGAACAGTCTCTTCAGACTCAGGAAATCCGTAATGAACTGAAGATGCTCACTGGAGAACGTACAGAACTGAGAAACGAATTGAATCGGTTAAACGCCATACAAAATGAACATCAACAAGAATTGGAACGGCGTGACCAGGCTCTTGCTGATTTGAAACAGCTGAAGATTGAAGCAGAGCAGGCGCTGCAAAAGTCCGAATCGGACAAAAATTCAGAGATAGCCAAGTTGAATAAGCTGCTGGAGCAAGAACGCGCCCAAGCAACGGAGCGAGTGCAGAAATTGCAGGCCCAAGCGACGGCACAACTGAAGGAAGCAGAAGCCAAGGGAACGAAACAGCTGAAGGAAATGGAAGAGAAAGCGGCTAACCAGCTTAAAAATGCACAGGCACAGGCAGCTTCCCAGCTCAAAGAAGCTCAGAACCGTTCTGCAGCGGAATTGCAGCAGGCACAGGCCAAAGCTGCGGCACAATATAAAGAGTTGCAGGACAAGACTGCAGCTCAATTAAAAGAAGCCGAAAGCCGTGCCGTTGCAGAACGTCAACAGATTGAAGCGAAGGCTGCGCAGCAGGTTCAGGCAGCCAAGGAAGAAGCCGAGTCGGCCATTTTGTCCGAGTTGGAGCAGGCAGAGAGCAATCTGAAGAAAGCTCAGGAAGAGGCAGCGCTGCAATATAACGAACTTCAGCAACAGATGGAACTTCGTCTTCAACAGGCTGAAGAAAAAGCGCTGCAACAGACACAAGAGCTCACGGATCAGGCGAATCAGGAACGGTCTGCCTTACAGGAACAAGCGGAGCAGAAGCGCCTGACTGAGATAAATCAGTTGAATGCGGAGTTCAAGGCGTTATCCGAGCAGTTGGAACTCGAATGGATGGAGAAAGAAGCAGCCCTCGAGGAACAATTGCAGCAAGCCAAGGAAGCAGCAGCGTCCCAGGCGAAAGAAGCCGAAGTGGCGGCAGAGGCCTTATTGCAAGAAGAACAGGGCAAGCTCAAACAGCAACTTGAGGAACAACGTATACAGGCGGAGACTCGACTATTAGATGTCGAAGAGCAATTGGAAGAAGTGATGACCCAGCTCATCAGTGCACAGGACATGGTTGCAGAGCAAGAACAGCAGCTTCAGCACGAGCGTGGTCAATTGGAATCGTTACGTCATGAGCATGGGGTCCGTAAACAGGAGCAGGAAGTTCAGACTCGCCGAATTACGGAACTGGAGCAACAACTGGAACAGTTGAAAGAGGACCGTTCCCAGTTGCAGGAGCTTCTGCGTGAAACGGAACAGGCTGCCCAGCAATCCCGTGATTCACAGGAACAATGGAAGCAGAAGTATAATGAAACTGTGGATAGAGAAACCTCTCTCACAGCACAGCTACGCAAACTTCAGGAGCAACATTCACAGCTTGAACAGGAAGCCCAAAAGCTTCGTGAGGCTGAAGTGAAGTCGGAAGAGGAACAGCGCAGACTGCAAAAAGTGCTTGAACAAGCTCATGCTGCGGTGCGTACATTGCAGAATGAGATCGGCACGCTTACGGAACGTGAGCAGTCCTTGAAGGACCTTGCTGAGCAGCGATTGGCTGAGATCGGAGACCTGGAGAATCAGATTCTTGAAGTTGCTGAACAAAATGAAACGTTGGAGTCTGGTGTGCAATCCCTTCATGATGAATTGTCCGTGGTGAAGGAAGAGTCTCGTTTCAACCATGAAGAGGCTGTGCAATACCAGAAGGATGCAGAGCTTTTGGAAGAGAAACGTAATCAGCTTGAAGTTGAGCTAAATGTTGTTCGGGAAGAGCTGAACCGACTTCAGGATAACTATAAACAAATCCGTAATGATTACAGTGATGCATTACAACGTGAAGAGAATTACAGTTCCAAGCTGGATGAACTGAGCAAGGAGAAACAGGAGATTGTGAGCGCACTTGAAGAAGCGAGACAGTCTTCAGCTAAACTTTCCGAGCGTTACTCTGAGCAAGAGAGCCGGCTAGCCCAGACTGAGGAAGAAGCGTTGGAGTGGCAGATCAAATACGAAGAACTGTCAGCCAAACAGACCGAGTTGGCATCCCGTCTGGAGCAGTTGACAAGACGTGAAGAAGAACTTCGCTCAAGTGTTGAACAAGCAGAGCAGAACGACCAGGTATGGCAACGCCGTGCAGATGAATGGGCGGCTCAGGAACAAACCTGGCAGGAACGCTGGGCTGCACTTGAGAATGAACTGACGGTTTGGAAGAGAGAAAGTGCGGCAAGTAGTGAGTTGCTGGAGGGACTGGAACAAGAACGACAGCAGCTGGACAAGTTACGTGCAGAAGCGACCCAAGAGAAAGAGATCATGGAAACTGAACTGCTTGAGATGGGGGAGCGTTACGAACTAGCGGCCAATCAATTACGTTTGTTACAGGTTGAACGTGAAATGGAGCAGGAGAAGGCAGAGCAGCTGAACACGGAATATCGTCAGTTGCATGATGAATATAAGAAATTGCAGACGGAATATAACGAATGGATTGAATTGATTGAACAGGACCAGACCTAGCGGAATGAATGTAGCAGAACTGGATCGTGGGCAACGTACTCTGGTACAATTTGTTATACTAAAGAAGGAGCTCCCGTCGCTGCGGGGGCTCCTTGTCTTGAATACTATTCTTCAACGATAATTTTGGAGATCATGCTGCTGTGTCCTGAACCACAGAAGACAGAACAGGACATTTCAAACTCACCAACTTTGTCCGGGGTTATGACTTTGGAGCTATTTCTGGTATCCAGTTGAAGATTCAGCTCAGGTACAAGGATACCGTGATTTCCGTTTTCATTTTTATAAACAATGTTAACGGGAACGCCTTTTTTAAGATGGTACTCAGGTTGATCGAATTCATAGTTACTTGCCTTGATGACCAATTCTTCACTGGCTGTAACTCCAGCATCCGCATCGGATCCATTGCTGCCAGATTCTGCGGACTGTTTCGCCCCTCCACATGCAGTGAGGACCAGAATTAACATACAGGCAGCGAGCCATGTTATGCCTTTCTTCATCATGTGCCTCCTTAAAGCGTGATATGGATAAAATTTGAATGATTGCTCCAGTCATCATACCGCAATATGTGGATGCCTGTACACGCTGCGTATGTCGTTTTTTTGAAAATTGTACGTGTACGGCAGAGCGTGTGCACTGCCTGAATGAAATAAACCCCTTCCGGCCCAGGGCCTTCAGAGGTTTAGGAGAATACATGGGGACGTTAAGGTGAAGTGGAGATTAACTTTTGGAGCTTCGTCCGGCATCAAAAGGGGTGGATACCGGGATGAAGAGATCGATAATCCCGATAACCAGCGCAGCGAGAATGGCACCGAGCAGGCTGACTTCAACATGATCTACAACATATTGACCAAGCCAAATCACCAGTGCGCTAACGATAAATCCGACAATACCGCGACCAAACGGGTTGACTCTTTTGCCGAAGATACCTTCAACGATCCAGCCGAGCAGGGCAATGACAAGAGCAAGCAACAGGGCGCTCCAGAAGCCACCAACGGCGAATCCGGGAACGATCCAGCTAACCACCATTAATACAATTGCAGCGATGATAAATCGCACGACATGTCCCAGGAAATTCATGGTGTTTACCTCCTTTTATTCGGATTGAACTGAGCAGGGCAACTCCAAGGGGATGGAGAGGTTGCACAATCCTGACACCTGTAGTTTGTGGTGCTATGGTTGAAGTTATGTGTGGAAGGATTCGTTAAATAGCGTAAGAAAGTTTCTTTCGTTATAATACAGATATAGTTTGGAAGGAGTTGTACACTTGGACACGAAAATTTTACACACACTGGAATATCGCAAAATTTTAAATACATTGCTTAGCTTTGCCCAGACGACCATGGGAAAAAAGAAAGCGGAGCAACTTGAACCAAGCAGTGAACTTGAAGAAGTGAAGCGGTTGCTGCAGCAAACCGATGAAGCCTTCACATTTGATCGCCTGAAAGGCTCACCGTCATTTGGGGGAATTGTAGATATTTCGGCTTCCATCAAACGTGCTGAAATTGGAGGTACACTTAACCCTCACGAACTTTTGGGAATATCCAATACAACTTTTGCGGCGCGGCGATTGAAACGTCAGATTGGTACTTTGCATGAAGATGAGCCCATCGAATCTTTGTTCTATATTAGTGATCAACTGTCAGAGCAAAAAACGCTTGAGGATGCCATCAAAATCTGTATTGACGATAATGCAGAGGTTGCCGACAGTGCAAGCGTTACGTTGGCGCAGATTCGTCGTGAGCTGCGAGGCGGAGAAGCACGGATTCGCGAAAAACTGGATTCCATGATTCGATCCTCTACCGTATCCAAGATGCTTCAGGATCAGCTCATCACCATCAGAGGAGACCGTTTTGTTATCCCGGTGAAAGCTGAATATCGTTCGTACTTTGGCGGGATTGTGCACGATCAATCCGGTTCGGGTGCGACATTGTTCATTGAGCCGGAATCCATTGTTGCAATGAACAACAAATTACGCGAGACTCGGATTCGGGAAGAACGCGAAATAGAAATTATTTTGCAGAAATTGACGGCACTTGTCAGTGAACAGGGAGAGTGGCTGTTGTATGATGTCGACTTGCTGGGATCACTTGATTTTATCTTTGCCAAAGCACGTCTGGCTCGTGAACTGAAAGCAACATTGCCTCGCATGAATGACCGCGGGTTCCTGAAGCTCAAGAAAGGCCGTCATCCACTGATTCCGATTGAAAACGTGGTACCAATTGACATTGAGTTGGGCAATGATTATACATCCATTATCGTGACAGGTCCCAATACGGGTGGTAAAACGGTAACGCTCAAAACGATTGGATTGCTGAGCCTGATGGCCATGTCCGGTTTATTTGTTCCGGCTGAGGATGGCAGTCAGTTATGTGTATTTGATGCGATCTATGCAGACATTGGGGACGAGCAGAGTATCGAGCAGAATCTGAGTACTTTCTCCAGTCATATGACCAATATCATTCGCATTCTGAAAAACATGACGCCAAAAAGTTTGGTATTGCTCGATGAACTTGGAGCAGGGACAGATCCGGCTGAAGGTTCCGCACTGGCGATCTCCATGCTGGAGCATATGCACCGGACGGGATGTCGCATGGTTGCAACCACTCACTACAGTGAACTGAAAGCATACGCATATGAGCGTAAAGGTGTCATTAATGCCAGCATGGAATTTGACATCAACACACTGAGTCCAACCTATCGCCTTCTAGTGGGTGTACCTGGACGAAGTAATGCATTTGCCATTGCAGAGCGACTGGGACTGCCGGGTTACATTCTCGACTACGCCCGTGGCGAAGTGAAGGAAGAGGATCAACGGATTGAGCACATGATTGCTTCTCTTGAAGAGAACCGTCTTACAGCTGAACAAGAGCGTGAGAAGGCAGAGAGCTTGCGCCAGGATATGGAGAAATTACGCAGTCGTCATCAGACCGAACTGGAGAAGCTGGAACAGCAGCGGGATCGCCGGATTGAAAAAGCAGAAGAAGATGCACGCAGCATTGTGGACAAAGCTCGCGCGGAAGCGGAGAAGATTATAGCAGATCTTCGCCTGTTGGCTATGGAAGAAGGTGCTTCCGTGAAGGAGCACAAACTCATTGCTGCCCGCAAACAGCTGGACGAGGCTGAACCGGAGAAACGCAGAAAAACGGTCAAGAAGACGGCAACAGCGCCGAAGACTCGTGCTATCGGTCCTGGTGATGAAGTGCTTGTCTACAGTTTGAATCAAAAAGGCCATGTTGTAGAGATGGCGGGCAGCAAAGACGCTATGGTACAACTGGGGATTATGAAAATGAAAGTATCCCTGGATGACCTGGAACTGCAGCAATCGGCTCCCGCAGCCAAACCAAAGCAAAAGCCGGTAACGGGTATGAAGCGCACACGTGATGACAATGTGAAAAGTGAATTGGATCTGCGCGGTACCAACCTGGAAGAAGCCCTGATGGAGACAGACCGGTTCATTGATGAAGCTTTCCTTGCCAACCTGGGCCAAGTTTATATTATTCACGGTAAAGGTACAGGAATTTTACGTTCCGGTATTCAGGATTACCTGCGTAAGCATAAACATATTAAAAGCTACCGGCTGGGCAATTACGGAGAAGGCGGGAACGGTGTGACCGTCGCAGAATTGGAATAGCCGGTCCATGAATCAATGATATTCTGCGACCTTATTCATGAAGGTCGCAGATGGGGAGAGGGGAACGGTGCGTGATAGAAAGCATTGACCAATTGCTGTCTCATCCCTTGGGGATGGTACTCGGTTTTTTCTCGGTAGCGATTATGGAGCTGCTTGTATTTCTGGCTTGCTTCGAACTGGTGACGAAGTATAAATGCTGGACGGAGATCAAGAAGGGCAATGTGGCCGTTGCGATGGCTACAGGAGGTAAGATCTTCGGGATCTGCAACGTATTGCGGTTCTGCATACAAGCGAAATCTTCGGTATATGAAGCCATGACGTGGTCATTTGTAGGGTTTATCCTTCTGCTCATTGCCTACTTTTTGTTCGAATTCCTGACACCCGTGTTCTCCATTGATAAGGAGATCGAATCGGATAACCGAGCTGTCGGATTGATATCCATGATTATTTCAGTCTCGCTGTCGTTTGTAATTGGCGCGAGCATTATCTAGGGGGACCGGTCATGAAGATATTGATACGAATTCTGTTTGCGGCATCGATCGTGTTTTTTGCCATCGGTGTCATCTATGTAATGAATACATGATTATATGAAAGAGAAAGGTTGATCAATATGGAAACAACAGTATGCCCTTGGTGTCAGACGGAGATTGTATGGGATGAGGAGCTTGGTCCTGAAGAAGAGTGTCCGTATTGCCACAATGAGTTAAAAGGATACCGTACGCTCAATATTAACATCGATGATGAAGAGAACGATGAAGCTGAGGACGACATCTATGATGTAGACGATGTAACGAACGAGAAACAGACTACGGATCTTTCTGATCTGTGGGGGGATGAAGTCGAACTCAAATTGCCAGAGTTGCGAACGTTAACCAAATACGCGGATGAAGGTAATGATCTCATTCAGTATGAACAAGGTGTACAGAAGCAACTTGATCATCAGGAAGAAGTGCCGGAGTGCCCGAATTGCCGGGAATTCATGATTCTCGCAGGTACACAAGCTGCAACGCAGGATAACTTCACACCAGTTGCTAACGCTGCTTCAGGTGTAGGGCCACTATTGGCATCACCGTTTAAAGTATTGACCTATGTGTGCTCTGGATGTTTCCAAGTTCAATACAGTCTGTCTGAGGAAGATCGTCTGCGTCTGATCAAGAACCTGAGTACGCAGGAATAAACATTTCGGAGATTCTAACCAATTTCATAGCAATCCTGAAGATTCATCATGTTTTCCTCTTGCTTGGGGCACGTTAACCCTAAGACCTACCTGTACATAGTTCACTTCAGGTGGATGAAGGAGGAGCAGATGAAGATTACTTTAGGCCGACAATCCATTCTGCTTTTGGGCGTGAATGGATTGTTTGCGTTAGCCGGAGCGCTGTCGGGAACCTTTTTGAATGTGTTTCTGTGGAAAAGCCGTCCGGATTATGCCATGTTGGGGTGGTTCACTCTCAGCCAGCAACTGGCCATTGGACTGACATTCTGGCTTGCTGGCAAATGGGTCAAGGAACACAATAAAATGAGTGCACTACGACTAGGTACTGCGCTGTCCGGCATATTTTATATGATAGTCCTCTGGGCTGGTTCCAAAGCTGTAGACTGGATATGGCCTCTGGGTATACTACTGGGTTGTTCCCTGGGGTTATTCTGGATTGCATTTAATGTTGTGTATTTTGAAATAACGGATCGGGAAAACAGGGATTTATTCAATGGCTGGGTCGGGTTACTTGGTTCGATGACAGGAATTATAGGTCCATGGTTCTCCGGTCTGATTATTACTCGTATGACAGACAACACGGGATATCGGCTCATCTTTACGGTATCACTCGTTATTTATGTCATAGCGGTAGTTTTTAGTTTTTTTCTGAAAAAAAGAAAGGTGAGCGGTACATACCGCTGGTCAGAACCTTGGATACAGCTATCCAAGCGGGATAGTCCCTGGAGGACCTTAGGCTTGGGTTTATTCGCTCAGGGTGCACGTGAAGGTGTCTTTGCCTTCCTGATTGCACTGCTTGTATATTTGGCTACCGCACAGGAGTACAAATTGGGGCAGTTCTCACTCATCACTTCTGCTGTGGCGCTAGTAAGTTATTGGGCAGCCGGGAAATGGTTCAAACCACAGTATAGATCAAAAGGCATGTTCATTGGAGCCCTCATTCTGCTCGTTGTGCTTCTTCCTCTTCTATGGAAAGTGACCTATGGTACGCTGTTAATCATGGGGATTGGGAGTGCTGTTGCAATGCCACTATATGTATTGCCAATGATATCAGCGGGATTCGACATGATGGGCACAAGTGGCGAAAATGTGGAGAAAAGGGTTGAACTTGTCGTTTTGAGAGAGTTATGCCTGATGCTTGGCAGACTATGTGGGTTGACCATATTTATTGTGACGGTCTTAAATGCTCCGTCTCTACGCATGTTAACCTGGCTTATTATTGTCCTCGGCGCTTCTCCACTATTTGGATGGATCTTTATGCGCAAGTTATTGAACCGAACGGAAGGGCAAGAGCCCTCGGCTTAGCAGGCTTCCCAATATATAAACAGGGTACAGCGGCGGGAAAAGAGAACTTTCCGTGTGCTGTACCCTATTTGTAGTTGTATTGATTCAGTTGTTGATTATACAGGAGATGGTTTACTTGTACGTGTGAGAGAGAACAGATCCATATCAGGGTTTGGTTTGCCAGTAATAGCATCCACAATTAAGGAAGCAGCAATCATGCTGTATACCGTCCCGTTACCTCCATACCCTTCTACAAAATATGAATGCGGATAATCCGGATGTGTGCCGATCAGGGGGAGGCCATCATTCGTATTACCAAACACAGCGCCCCAGGCATAATCGACTTCAAGATCATCTAAAGGGAAATAGGAACGGACCTCTTCCAGTAGTGTATCTCCCCGGTGTTTTGAACGTATTTCACGTTGATCCTCTCGAGGTGTTTCTTCATCCAAACCGCCTGCGATGATTCTTCCGTCCGGTGTTGTTCGCATATACAAATATGGGCGAGCTGTCTCCCAAATCATGCTGTGTTCAAACCATTCACTAAGATCAGACAACGGTTTGGTAGCAATCGCGTAGGTCGTTTTCAGATAGGCTCCGCGATCCTTTTTGATGTCCTGTGTCTCGTAACCGGCAGCAAATATGACTTTCTTGGCACGGATTTTACCGTTGGCAGTGTGGCAGACTACACCATCTTCATCGTATTCACAGTGTATCATCTCCGTCTGACCATAGATTCGAGCGCCACGCTTATTGGCGGATTCAAACAAGGCATGAACAAAACGATAGGGGTTCACTTCTGCATCTCCCATTGTGTACAGTGCAGCGGGTTTGTTGAAGGGGAAATGCTGGCTTATTTTGTCGGCATCCCACAGTTCAGCTTCAAAACCATAACGCTTCAAGGTCTGATATTCTTCCTCCAATAGGGCCACATCATCTTCACTGCTTGCAAAACAAAGACTTGTTCGTGGGATAAACCAAGGGTCTGTATCCAGGCTGTCTGCAATTTGAGCAAGTTGTTTCATGGCTTCACGACAAAGCTCATAAAAACGTACGCCTGTTGCTTCACCAAAAGTGTGGATACATGAGGTTAGTGTCTTGTCATTGGTATATTGTAAAAGACCTGTATTGGCAGAACTGCTGCCGTTGGCAATGTCTCGTTTATCAATCACAACAGTGTTAACACCCTGTTCCGTAAGTAGTTTAGATGTCAATGCGCCCCCCATGCCCCCACCAATGATGAGGCAGTCACAAGAGATGTCTTCTTGAAGAGCAGAATAATTAAATGTTGAATTGAAAGTGGAGGGCCAGAAAGGTGTGCCATAGACCAGATCCATTAGAAACATCTCCTTTATAATTTAAATTTGTATACTTTTGTGTGACCGGGTTAACAATAATTGCGCATAAACTTTATGCCGAGGAGGCCATCGAAACATGCAGAATCATACTATGCAAGCGCTGAGTCCCAAGGAATTGAACTACATTGCGGACTCTATCACCAATGAAGAACTGCTGATTAAGCAGTGTGCAGCCACAGCTTCCATCACACATAATCCACAAATTCAACAAGCTCTGAATCACTATGTTCGCTCACATGAACAGCATCTGAACACGCTTGTCAATGCACTGCAGCAACATCAGTCTCTTGCACCGGCGCAAGTCAGTAATTGAAAACAACTCTAACTGTATAGGAGGAAAACGCATGTATTCTCAATCTTTATCATCTAATGGCGCTTTTATGCAGGAGCAGGATCTGCTGAAGTCGATTCTTGCAGATTTAAGACGAACCTCGCGCGAATATACGACTGCGACAACGGAAGCTTCCTGCCCCATGACACGTCGAATGTTCACAGACCTGACAAACGATACCCTAAGATTACAAGGGGAACTGTTTAATCTGATGCAGCAAAACAACATGTATTCTGTCTCGTCCAAGGCACTTCGTCAGGATGTGGACAAGCAAATTCAGTCCGCCCACCAGACCCAACAAAAGTGTCAGCAATTCATTCAGGAAAAGAATACGCAGAACAGTTCATATAGCCAAGCTCCGAATGTGCCTCAGCATCAACCGAATTACGGTAACCCTTATTACATGTAACCTATGTAAAAGAGGTTTGAAGCACCTAACGTTAAAGGACCATACCACCGCTTGCCTGAATTCAGGGCAGGCGGTCTTTTGTCTATGCATCAACGTCAAATTCATGTAATATAAGTATTAATTCATTTTCAGGAACCTGGATGACGCTGGAGGGAAAACCATGAAAGATTTGAACGATCTGCAATTAAAAGTTCTGGATCTGTTGAAGGAAGACGCGAGAAGGACTCCCGCACTGCTGTCGACGCTGCTGGGGGAGTCGGAAGACAAGATCAAGAACGCCGTGGCACAGCTAGAACAAGACCACGTCATCGTGAAATACGCAACCGTCGTGAACTGGAGCAAAATAGATGATGAAAAAGTAACGGCCCTGATTGAAGTGCAGATCACGCCGGAGCGTGGTCGTGGTTTTGAAGGGATTGCCGAACGCATTTATCTCTATCCGCAAGTGAAGTCCGTATATCTCATGTCCGGTGCATACGATCTGCTCGTTGAAGTGGAAGGTGGCAACCTGCGTGAAGTCGCTAATTTTGTGTCGGAGAAACTGTCTCCGATAGACTCTGTACTTTCAACCAAAACGAATTTTATTCTTAAAAAATATAAGCAGGACGGGATTATCTTTGAAGACCATCAGGAAGACAACCGTCTCATGATCTCGCCGTAAAGGAAGATGTGTCATGATAGTGAATGAACAGACAACCGGGAACAACAAGAAAATGACATCTTATCTGGCACCCCTCGTGCAGCAGATACCTCCATCCGGAATTCGTAAATTCTTTGATCTGGTTGGAGACAACAAGGATATAATCACATTGGGTGTGGGTGAACCTGATTTTGTTACCCCTTGGCATATGCGTGAAGCTTGTGTATACTCGCTGGAAAGAGGTATGACCAGCTACACATCCAACGCAGGTATGCCTAAGTTGCGAGAAGCCATCAGTGAATATCTGGATACTCAGTTTGATACCAAATACGATCCCAAGGATGAGATTATTGTTACCGTGGGTGGCAGTGAAGCGATTGACCTGGCTTTGCGCGCATTAATCGTACCTGGCGACGAGATTCTCATTCCTGAACCTTCGTACGTGGCTTATTCACCAATCGCTTCAATCGGTGGCGGTATACCGGTTGGTGTTGAAACCTACGCGAAAGATCAGTTCAAGTTAACAGCTGAAGCGCTTGAGGCAGGAATCACGCCGAAGTCAAAAGTGGTTATTCTGTGTTATCCGAGTAATCCCACTGGAGCCATCATGACGTATGAAGAGTGGCTGCCTATTGCTGAAGTGATTAAAAAGCATGATCTGATTGTGATCGCTGATGAAATTTACGCTGAATTGACGTATACGCAAAAACATGTTAGCTTTGCAGCTATCCCTGACATGAAGGAGCGGACCATTCTCGTAAGCGGATTTTCAAAGGCTTTTGCAATGACAGGTTGGCGGATCGGTTACATGTGTGGTCATCCTGAGCTTATTGCAGCCATGCTCAAAATCCATCAGTATACGGTAATGTGTGCGCCGGCCATGGGTCAGGTTGCTGCACTTGAGGCGTTGACGAATGGTTTGGGTGAGAAGGATCGGATGGTAGAATCGTATAATCAGCGTAGACGTTTAATTGTGCAGGGATTCAGAGATATTGGACTTGATTGTCATGAACCTCAGGGAGCATTCTATGCATTCCCGAGCATTCAAAAGACGGGTATGAGTTCCGACCTGTTTGCTGAACGATTGTTAACGGAGAATAAAGTGGCTGCTGTTCCGGGCAATGTTTTTGGACCTCAGGGTGAAGGCTTCTTGCGTTGTTCTTATGCCACTTCTGTAACCCAATTAAATGAAGCTTTGGAACGAATCGGAAACTTTGTTTACAAACTGCAAAAAGAGGGTTAATACTAAAGTAGAATCTTTTTACAAATGTGACATTGTTATTATTGGAAAAAAATAACTTTCTTTTACAAAATAATGTGATATAATTCAAATTTGAAATAAGTTTTCATATATTTGGAAACCATTTTTCCAAGGAGGGGTTAGCTTTGTTTTGTGTTGAATATGATTTACCGACGAATCGTGGGCACTATCTGGCAGAAGGCGATCATGGCGACCGATGGTCGGTGAAACCCGATAACGCATCTTTGCATGACATTTCCTTGGAAGATGAAATTCATATGCTTCGTCGCAAGATGGAACAGATCTTCCTCGAAGAGAAATCATTCACATCCGATATTGTAATTGAAATCAGCAGTTTGCTGGATTTAAAGATTAATGAATATATGAAGGCTAACCCGATTAAAGCAAAATAACGTTTATGCTGGATTGAAACGTTTCATTAATCGAATTAGAAAGGGAGACCTGAGAAGGTCTTCTTTTTTGTGTGTAAAGGCAAGGTGATCCCCCGATAAGCCAGGTTATTTTTTTGCGTGGAACAATTGTGATATATTGGACATAGGAGACTAAAGGGGGAACTGGAATGAAGAGATTTTGGGGGCTTACTGCAATCATTTCTATCGTTTTTCTGCTTGCTGGTTGTGGAGGTAAAGATGGTTTTTCCATATTCATCATTGATAACCAAGGAAATCCATCTGTAATCTCAGAACAGTTACAGGCCAATCTGCAACAGAAACTGGGTGAGGAACCCAAGGTGGAAGTGATTACCAGTGCAATGTATGATGTTCAGAAAATTATGGTAGAATATGCGGCTGGAGGACATGATATTTTCATTTTGCCTGAGTCCGACATGAAACAATACGGAAGTAATGGCTCCAATATTCCGCTGGATGATACTTTTGATCCCAAGAAGTTTGAACGGGGTGTATTTGAGGGTGGAGTATTGGTAGAGAAGGGTGAAGGAGATGGAGGTTCAGATCTCAAGCAAGAATCACATCTTTACGGCATTCCGCTCGAAGATATGAAAATGTTTAAAGATGTAGAATATGCTGCGAGCAATTTGTTCGCAACCATTCCAGTGTCATCTTCCAATGTCGAAGAATCCAAAAAAGTGCTGAAGGCGCTGACAGAGTAAAGAAAATTCAGAATGGCTATGGAAGGAGGGAAGCGGATTGCTGATTACGGTCACAGGCGGCATAGGTAGTGGTAAAACCCGGTTTGCCCTCAAGTACGCAGCCGGGATTAGCCGGGAGGGTGTATATTTATCCACCGGTGATCATGATCCCGTTATTCCCGAATTGCCATCCGCTCATTATCGTGCCATTCATGCCGGGAACGGTCAGCATCTGACAGAGGTGATCACCCAGATTAATCGGGAATCCAATCTGTTTTTGGCGGATCAGCGAATTGTAATTGTAGACAGTCTGACCTCCTGGATGGCTGCCGGTTTCAGGGCAACAGAGGATCTGGATCATCAGCGTTCAGAGACACAGCTTTTGCTTGATGCGTTATTGTCTTATCAGGGGAAGTTGCTTGTGATTACCAATGAAATGCATGGCACATTGCATCCTACCGAGGAAGAACGAATATTTACAGCGAGAATGGCTTCGGTTAATCGGATGCTGCAGATACATGCTGAAAAGATGTACTTGCTGGTATCTGGTCTGGCTATCGATCTTAAGAGTCAGGGCATGCGAAATGAAGATGAACGATAGCGAGATGACATAAACGGGTGACATAAAGAAGCCTCCTTAACCACGAATTGGTGGCGAGGAGGCTTTATTTATTAAGCTATTCTTTTTATTTCTACTTTTTGCTACGTCTGATCCACCAGATGATACATCCGATGACAATGATGGCCAGAATGACGTACACTACAATGGAATAGACGTCCATAAAGTGCAAAATGCTCTCCCATGATGCGCCAAGCGCAGCACCAACGCAGACAAGAATGACATTCCAGATCAATGTACCAATGGTTGTAAAGAGAAGGAATAAACCAAATTTCATATTGGACATGCCTGCGGGAATGGAGATAAGACTACGAACGAGGGGAACCATTCGGCAGAATAATACGGTCCACATGCCATATTTGTCAAACCATGCATCGACACGGTGAATATCCTCTTTTTTGATGCGCAGAACATGTCCCCAGCGTTCCACAATTTTCTCAAGGCGTTCGACGTCAATGAGTAGACCAATGCCGTACAGGATCACAGCACCAAGGACAGAACCAATAGTTGCAGCGATAATAACTCCTGGAATAGTGAGACTGGTATAGGTGGTCATGAATCCGCCAAACGGCAAGATGATTTCGGATGGAATCGGGGGGAATACGTTCTCAAGAGCAATAATGAGTGCAATGCCTATGTAGCCGTATTGTTCCATGAAATCGGTTATCCAGTTTTGCATAATCGTCTCCTTTACTTTTGGTTTCCTTCGATTTGTCGTATACTCTGCAGAGCACACCAATTCTTATATACGTGTAAAGCGATAGAGGGGTTTCTGAAAAAATGCATTCCCGTATTCATTATTATATTACCAATTGGAGGGATAACGATGGGCATATATACACGAACAGGTGACGAAGGACAGACTTCGGTCATCGGTGGACGCGTCATCAAGGATGATGACCGAGTTGAGGCTTATGGTACGATTGATGAGTTGAACTGTTTTGTAGGCCAGGCGATCAGCCTTATTGACTCGGCTCAAGGGGAATTTGAAGATCTGCGTGAACATCTGCTGGAAGTTCAGCAGGAACTGTTTGATTGCGGGTCGGATCTGGCCTTTGTGAAGATTAGTGAGACCAAATATAAGGTGAGAGATGAAATGGTCACACGTCTGGAACAATGGATCGACCAGTATGATGCAGAGAATCCAAAAGTGGAACGATTCATTATTCCTGGTGGCAGTCAGCTGTCTTCTGCTCTTCATGTGTGCCGTACTGTATGTCGTCGCGCAGAGCGTCGCACGGTAACATTGGGACAACATACGGACATTAACCCGTCTGTACGACGGTATCTAAACCGACTGTCTGATTATTTCTTCGTGGTTGCACGGACGGCCAACGCGAGACAACAGGTGGCGGATATTGAATATGTGCGGAGCAAAAAAGTATTCCGCCGCAAAGAATGAGCCAATATTATTCGCCGATTGTCTACACGGTGACCGAACAAGAAGATGGCTGGCTGCTGAAGACCGTGCTTCAGCGCCGGTTGCTGGTGTCGCGTAAGCTTTTGTCCAAAATTAAGCTGACCGAACAAGGTGTCATGTTAAATGGAGAGCGCGTGTATATTAGCGTCAAGGTAGCTGCAGGTGATGTCGTTGAAGTTCGGATGGAGCAAGAGGAATCGGATGATATTTTGCCTGAACCTATTCCCTTTACCGTTCTGTATGAAGATGAGCACTTGCTTATTGTCAACAAGGATGCGGGCATCATCGTTCATCCGACGCATGGACATTACACGGGTACTTTGGCAAATGGCGTTGTTCATTACTGGAAAACCAAGGGTGAACGCTTCCGGTTCAGACCGATTCATCGACTTGATCAGGAGACTTCAGGAGTGCTCGCAATAGCCAAGAACCCTTATGTGCATCAGCATGTCTCTGAACAGATGATCGCTGGAACAGTGGATAAGAAATATATTGCACTTGTGCACGGAAGCCCTGTCCCGGAACAAGGGTCGGTGGACGGACCGATTGACCGCGATCCTGAAGAGCCACACCGCCGAATCGTAACACCTGATGGTTACGCTGCAAGAACGTTGTACACAACCTTAACATGCTGGGCAGAAGACAGCGCCAGTTCGATAAGCCTCAAGCTGGAAAGTGGCAGAACCCATCAGATCAGGGTACATATGACTTCTATCGGATGCCCGTTGATAGGTGATCGAATGTACAAGACACTACCTGTGCATGACATCGATGAGCAGACCATGGCTGTTCGAGAAGAACGGGACAGCTGGATCGAACGCCAGGCATTACACGCTTGTGAGCTGACGTTCGAACATCCCATTCTACAGGAACGCATAACGTTCCAGGCTCCTTTTCCAGCAGATATGGCCGCGCTGGAGCAGCGTTTGAATGATGAGGCAGCTCCCAGAGAAGAACTGTAGGAAGCTGCGACGAGTCCCTTAGATCTGCACCTCGTATCGCAGTTTCCTGCACGGCCTGTCCTGTTTGGAGTTCAACGCTGTTTGTCTTACCCTTGTGAGGGATGCTTAATGCACCCGAACAGCATGCCGTAGGCTAATCTTTATGGTTCTATGGTTAATGTATTGATGTTTAGCAGTTTCATGTTAATTATTTCAAGAATTCAAATCTCAAAAGCTTTTAAGGATATAAAAGCTGTAAGATTTTGACCCAAAAAAATATAGCGAATGTGTTTTTGATCTCATTCGCAAAAGTCAGTAAAGTTGCATGGCGATGGTATCGATTTGGAGCGACTTTTGGATTTGCGAAGCAAACCAAGGGAAGTGACAAGTCGAGACCGGAGCCACACACTAGGAGGCAAATCGATGAGTAACTTAAAAATATATCAATATGCCAAATGCGGCACATGCCGCAAAGCTGTAAAATGGCTTGAAGCTCAAGGACATGAGCTGGAGTTAATCCCTATTTTTGACTCACCGCCTTCAGAATCTGAACTAACAGAACTCATCCAAAAGAGCGGACTTGAAGTGAAAAAGTTCTTTAATACGAGTGGGGAAGTATACAAAGAGCAACAATTGAAGGACAAGCTTCCGGGCATGTCCACTGATGAACAGATCCGTTTGTTGGCTTCCAATGGTCGTCTGATCAAACGTCCGATCGTTACGGATGGAGAAAAGGTGACGGTTGGATTCAAGGAAGAAACGTACGAGCAGGAATGGAATAACGCGTAAACGCGCTGAATATCAGCCTTGAATTGTTCAAAAATTCAGGGCTTTTTTGGCTGATCGATGGTTGGCGGAACTATGCTATAATGATAGAATTAGTTCGATATTTTATTTGCTATAGAAATTGAACTAAACATTTACACGAAAATGGAGAGGACAGAAATAACCTGAAGAAGCGGAGCGTTCGCCTAAAAGCTTTCTGAAAGAAAGCTACTTCGGAAGCATATGCTATCCCCGGATTTTCCCTTTTGGAAAAGGGAATCAAAAAAATCTGGGGATAACAGCGATCAGAAGGTTGTTCTGTCATCGGAATGGTAAGTGTAAATATACTTTAGTTTAATTTCTATAGAATCAGGACAGGAGAGAACAAATTCAAGTGAATCAACGTAATGAACCTACTTTGTTGCTGGTAGACGGTATGGCGGTGTTGTTCCGTGCTTTTTATGCGACATCTGCAAGCGGATATATCAGACGTACAAAGGCAGGATTGCCTACCAACGCAGTCTACGGATTTATCCGTTATTTCTGGGATGCGGTTCAGACTTTTGGGCCAAGTCATGTCGTATGTTGTTGGGATATGGGTGGTAAGACGTTCCGCGGTGAAGAATATGCAGCTTACAAAGGCAACCGGGCCGAAGCTCCGGATGACCTGATTCCCCAGTTTGCTCTGATTCGTGAAGTCATGGATAGCCTGGGTATTCCCAATATAGGTGCACAAGGATTCGAAGCCGACGATTGCATCGGGACGCTTGCGAAGTATTATACCGAAGAGACCGATATGAATGTTATGGTACTGACGGGTGACCACGACATGTTGCAACTGATCAATGACCGCACAAGTATCATTATTATGAAAAAAGGCCATGGCAACTACATGGTGTACAACCCTGAAACGCTCATGGCAGAGAAACAACTGACACCTCGTCAAGTGATTGACATGAAGGGTCTGATGGGAGATGCCAGTGACAATTATCCCGGAGTACGGGGAATTGGTGAGAAAACAGCGTTGAAGCTTGTACAGGAATACGGCTCCATTGAAGGGATTTTGAGCAACATGGATAAACTGACCCCTTCGGTGCGTAACAAGATTGAAAATGATCTGGACATGCTTCATCTGTCCCGCAAACTGGCAGAGATTCATTGTGCTGTTCCGGTTGCCTGTGCGCTGGATATCTGTGAATTGCGTCTTGATCCGGATATGGTGATGGACAAGTTTGAACAACTTGAGATGAAGAGCCTTGGCTCTTGGATGGGAGTGGCAATAGGGTGAGCAACAAGCAGAACGTACGAACAGGAAAAAAGTGGTGGACAGGGGCTATGGCCCTCGTCCTGGCCTTGCCGGTAATTCTTTCGGGAGCAGTAAGTGCACCACAGACAGTGGATGCCAAAGCAGCAATTAGCACAAAAGTACAGAAAGTAAAAGCAGCAGGACGTAATTTTACCGTACAGACCGTTTCGATTCCAAAGGGAACACCGGTTACCGTGGGACTCGCGAAGAAGCAAGTTGGCCAGACGGCAACATTGCCATCGATCGTGAAAGCCTATGGTGCACAAGCAGCCATTAATGGAGCATTTTTTGAAGCATATAACGGAGCACCAGATCCATACGGTATGTTAATAGCAAATGGTAAGGTCATACATATTGGAAGATACGGAACATCCATCGGATTTAAGGAAGACGGCTCGGCGATCATGGATTCACTTCAGGTGAGTTTGACAGGTAAAGTAACGGATACAAAAGGTAAATCACGGAGTTGGTATGCGACCTTTATTAATCGAACACCTTCAGCGAACGCAAGCATTACGATGCTGTATACGCCTGAACGAGGTGCCACAGTCGGGTTCAAAGGTGGCACTGCGGTTGTTATGGAGAAAGGTATTGTGACCAAAAAAGTGCCCAATACAAATGTAGCGATTCCTAAGAATGGCTCTGTACTGGTCTTCACAGGTAACCAGAAGTCTTCTTCGGATCGTTTCACCGTTGGTTCGACCGTAGAAATGAATTATAAGTATACGAACGCAGCAGGCAAAGAGATCCCTTGGCAAGATGTAGTGACTGCTGTGGGAGCAGGACCCCGTCTGGTGAAAGACGGCAAGGTAGCTGTAAATCCGACGAGCGAAGGTTTCAAGGATGCCAAGATTCTTAATGCTTCCGGAGCCAGAAGTGGTATTGCGATCATGGCGGACGGTTCTGTTATGCTGGCTACCGTTTCCGGAGCAACAATCAAGGAGTGGGCAGCGGTTATGCAGAAGCTTGGTGCCAAACAGGCCATGAATCTGGATGGCGGTGCTTCCTCGGGTATGTATGCCGGGGGCAAAATGCTGACTTCTCCAGGCCGGCTCTTGAGTAATACACTCGTATTTGGTGGCTCTGTGCGTTAAAAGAAAGTGATTATGGGAGGTATGATGCCAAATGACACTCACATCTGATCGAAAGCCAGGGGAGGGCAATACAGCTGTTCTGGCCATTAATGTAGGACTGCCGCAGCCGCTCCCTGGGCAGAAGCGTGAAGTGCTGAGCGGCATTGTGAAACATCCTGTATCCGAGGCGGTTTTCCTGTCATTCACTGGAATGACAGGGGACGCGCAGGCGGATCTGGTGCATCATGGCGGCCCTGACAAAGCCGTTTGTGTATACGATTACAGTCGTTATCCGGCGCTGGAACAACTGATGGATCGCAAGCTGGATTGGGGAGCTTGTGGAGAAAATCTGACGGTTGAAGGCTGTGCCGAAGAAGAAGTCCGGATTGGTGATGTGTACGAGTTGGGCGAAGCCACAGTGCAGGTCAGTCAGCCCAGACAACCTTGCTTCAAGCTGGGTGCGAGGTATGACTATAAGGAGCTGCCTGTTTATTTTCAGGAGAGTGGATATACCGGCTTTTATTTTCGTGTACTGCAAGAAGGTGAGGTAGGGCCTTCATCGATATTTCGACGGATCAGCACCGATTCTGCCTCAATGACGGTTCTTGAAGCCAATCGAATCATGCATCAGGGGAAAGAAAATGTCGAAGGTATTCAGGCGTTGCTGGCCATTCCTGCGCTGTCAGACAGCTGGAGGCAAACGTTAATGAAACGATTGTCCAAGCTGGAGAACAAGTAGCAGGGTAATTATAGTGTCATCAAGTAAAGCAATTCGAATTCCTTTTTAAACTAACTTGGGAGTGTGACTAACATGACGATCTTAGGCGCAATTGAAGCAGGCGGAACCAAATTTGTATGTGGTATTGGCACAGAAAACGGAGAAGTTCTGGAACGCGTAAGTTTTCCAACAACAACACCGGAAGAGACCATGGCTCAAGTGATTTCATATTTTGAAGGCAAAGGCATTGAAGCTCTGGGTGTAGGTTCATTCGGTCCGATTGATCCGATTGAAGGAAGCCCAACATATGGCTATATCACAACAACACCAAAACCACATTGGGGACAGTATAACGTGATTGGCAAGCTCAAGGAGCATTTTGATGTGCCGATGACATTTGATACGGATGTGAATGGTGCGGCACTTGGAGAAGCAACCTGGGGCGCTGCACAAGGTCTTGAGAGCTGTCTGTATATCACTGTGGGTACAGGTATTGGTGCAGGTGCTGTGGTTGGCGGTAAAATGGTCCATGGATTGTCACATCCAGAGATGGGACATATCATTGTGCGGAGACATCCGGAGGATACATACGAGGGTTTCTGTCCGTATCATGGTGACTGCCTCGAAGGCCTTGCAGCAGGACCGGCCATTAACAAACGTTGGGAGCAACCGGCTTATGAACTGCCGGCAGATCATAAAGCTTGGGAGATCGAAGCACATTACCTGGCACACGCACTGATGAATTATGTTCTGATTCTCTCTCCGCAGAAAATTGTCATGGGTGGCGGAGTAATGAAGCAGGAGCACCTGTTCCCGATGGTTCGTAGCAAACTGCAGGAGTTGCTGGCAGGGTACGTTCAGCATCTGGCACTTCAATCCGAGATTGACCAGTATGTTGTCTCACCAGGACTTGGCGACAATGCAGGGCTGTGTGGTTCGCTGGCGCTTGCCAAATTGGCATTGAATAAGTAGATTATAAAGGGATTGACGAATTTTACCATTGTGGTATGATATGGGCAACAGCATAGTACGGTTAATGAGGAAGCACCTCTCTTGCATGGATTTTGCAGGAGGGGTGTTTTTTTTGTGCTGCCTATAGGTAGTATCTCTAACTCGTATAAGCTGAATATTCAAAGGGAGGGAACGAAAATGGAAGTCATTTTCATGAACAGATTATCCAGAATGTCAGATCAGAATGCAGAGTATGCACAGTTATGGATTGGGGAAGAGGAAGATAGTTGGCAGCTGGGATGGAGTCGCTATGAGGAAGGAGAGCGTGAGGACAGCATCTGGTATGAGGGGACTTCTTGGGAGGAGCTGCTTCATATTTACCGTCATCAGCTTGCCATACAGATGAGTGAGGGGTACCGGCCGCAGTTGCAGGGGTTATTTCATGAGAATGATGATCTGAAGTCACGCAGTTATGGTGGACAGCGGCTTCATTGTTACAGTGAGTTATATGGCAATGAACAATTATATACGGATCTGTGCACATGGCGCAGGAAGAGAGCTGTCTCTGACCGGAAGGCACCGTATTTTATTGCAACGAATCGTCTGCTGCGTTTGATCAGTGCCTTTGTTCCGCAATCGCTGGATGAACTGATGCAACTGCCGGGCGTAGGAGAGAGCAAAGCGACTGAGTATGGTACGGAATGGATGGAGATTACAAACGGGTTGGAACGTTCAACGACATTCCCGCTGGACTGGGTATACACGGCGCTGAAGGAAGAAGAGTATGAGAGTTGGTTATACAAGCAGAGAGAGCAGAAGTACAAGCAAGAACTTGATAAGTTCACCACGCGCAAGCAGGTGCTTGAAGGCATGAAGGAAGGGTATACGTTAGAGGAGATTGTTCATCGATCCGGATTATCCCGTCGCGAGTTGGTTGAGCTGTTAGAGGCACTGGATCACGAAGGTTATGACACTGATTGTCTTCTTGATGTGGAGCTGGCAGTGATGCCAGAGAACGAACAAGAGGCAGTATGGAGTGCGTATGAGGAGCTGGGAGATACGTTCCTGAAGCCAGTATTACATAAGGTGTATGGAGGAGAGAAACCCGATGGAGGAAGTCTGGAGCAGGTCTATGAAAGACTGCGCATGATTCGAATCCGCTTCCGTCGGCACGCGGAGACAGAGAAGAGTGTTGGTTAATAATCAGAAATGAAAAAAGACGAGGCGTTTCTCCCGGAGGAGCGCTTCGTCTTTGTAATTTCATACGAGTTCATACCCAGTCTTTCTTGCGGAAAATGAAGAACATGCTCAGGCCCAGTGTAACCATCAGGCCAATCACAACAAAATAGCTGTATTTCCAGTTAAGCTCGGGCATATTCGTAAAGTTCATACCGTATATACCGGTAATGACCGTCAGCGGCATGAAGACCGTGGTAATGGCGGTAAATACACGCATGATCTCATTCGCCCGGTTCGCAATACTGGATTGGTAGGCTTCTCGCAAGTTGCCCATCAGGTCGCGATAAGTCTCAAAGGTTTCAGATATTTTTACAGCATTCTCATAGATGTCACTGAAATACTTTTGCAGTTGATCATCGATGAGACGCAGATCTTTTTTGTTCAAGGTGTTAATGACCTCTTTCTGAGGTCCAAGGACTTTTTTCAGCCACAGAATCTCACTGCGTAGCCCGATAATTTCATTCAGATGTGACTTTTTGGTGTGCATCAGAATGTCTTCCTCAAGCTTCTCGATCCGTGCTTCAATTCGGTCACCTACGGTGAAATAATTATCAACAATCAAGTCAACCAGCAAATACAGCAGACGATCCGGTGTACTGATTTCCTGTTCCCACAGGATGGGTTTCAGTGTGCGCAATTCGCTGACCTTTTGCTTCGTAACACTAATAATGAAATGTCTGCCGAGAAACAGGTTGACCGCACGTAGAAATATCTCTTCATCATCAAAACGGATGCTATTAATCACAATAAAATAATGGTTCTCATAAATTTCAATCTTTGGACGTTGTTCTTCGTCACTAAGACAGTCTTCCACAGCCAGATCATGCATCAAGAACAGCGGCTGAAGTACCGCCAAATCGTCTACGTCTGCATCAATCCAGTAAAATCCTTCCGCTGGTGGAGTCAGCGCCTGCTGAATGTCGTCCACCGGAATAAATACACCGTTGTTTACCAACCGGATTTTCATCGTTAATCTACTCCTTCTGCACCCGCCAACTTGGCGGATATTATCATAATGGGCGCAAAAAGAACAAATCAGCCGGTCGGCAGCGGAGCCTGGAGATCAGGGCTGCGTTCACTATATAATCAAACGGAAGTCACGTCCCGCTGCCGGCATGCTGATGTCAATTCTCTATGCAGTTTGTCGGAATTCGGCTGCCAGTCAGGCCTCGGGTCGCCATCCATTTAATATGTCACCTCTCACATAAGGGTTTATAACACCTTGTTTAGTATACCGCTGCTACAAGGTGCTTTCAAGCGCAAAAATGTGTCTATTTCGCGCCCTGAGGCAGTGTATGACAACGGATGATGAACGGTTCCGATCTGGGAAGCAGACATCGAACTGCAACTTGACGTGAGGGCATTAATGTAATAAAGTAGACGGTGAACCATATTAAATTACAATCTAATACAGCGAAATCTTATCAAGAGTAGGTGGAGGGACTGGCCCGATGAAACCCGGCAACCGGCGGTATACCGCACGGTGCTAATTCTTGCAGCGACTAAGTGTCAAGTGGCACTGTTGTAACTGAGAGATGAGAGAGGCGCATATCTATTTTACATATGACCTTTCTCGAAATCCGAGGAAGGTCTTTGTCATATGCCCCGACTTCTCAGCAGTGATTTTCGCTAAGGAACTTGAGGTTGTTTGTAACGTTGGATGAAAGCGCAATTCAATGTTTTTACAAGCTCAAGGCAGTCTATAACTGTATTGATGTGAAGACATCAAGCCAGGGGTGGCTGCATCTATTTATGCACAAGGAGGAGTTAGACTTACTATGCCAATCAAAATACCCGATACTCTACCAGCAAAAGAAGTACTTGAAGGAGAGAATATCTTCGTCATGGATGAAACTTCTGCATATCAGCAGGATATTCGTCCACTCCGTATCGTTATATTAAACCTGATGCCCACAAAGGAAACGACCGAAACACAATTGCTTCGTCTGGTGGGAAACACGCCTATTCAGGTGGATGTCGTTCTTGTACATCCCAAATCCCATACGTCGAAGAATACGTCTCAGGAGTATTTGGATCTGTTCTATAAAACCTTCGATGAGATTGAGCACCGCCGTTTCGATGGAATGATCATTACGGGTGCCCCGGTGGAACAGATGGATTTCGAAGACGTGAACTATTGGAATGAAATCCAGGAGATCTTCGAATGGACCAAAACCAATGTGACTTCAACCCTCCACATATGTTGGGCTTCCCAGGCAGGTTTATACCATCATTTTGACGTACCTAAGGTTGCACTTGATGAGAAGTGTTTTGGCGTTTTCCCACATACCATCAATAAACCACATGTTCCGTTGTTGCGTGGATTTGATGAAGTATTCAACGTTCCACATTCCCGTCATACGGAAGTGAGACGCGAAGATATTGAAAAGAATGAGAATTTAGAGATTTTGGCTGAATCCGAGGAAGCGGGGATCTTCCTGGTTGCTACCAAAGACGGCAAACAGATTTTTGCCACAGGACATGCCGAGTATGACCCGTTCTCATTAAAGTGGGAGTATGACCGGGATGCAGCCAAAGGGTTGGATATCGCATTGCCTAGGCATTATTATCCGAATGATGACCCTTCCCGTGTGCCACCAGCTACTTGGCGCGCTCATGCCAACTTATTATTCTCTAACTGGCTCAATTACTATGTGTATCAAGAAACACCTTACGATATTGGCCCGCAAATCTAATCGAGATTACAGGAGGATGCAGCAATGGAAGACAACAACAAGTTGAAAATCGAAAGCCGCTTAGCACAAATTGGGTCCATCAATGAACCGGTAACAGGCGCCATTAACTTTCCGATCTATCAATCCACTGCGTTTCGCCACCCGAAGCTTGGACAAAGCACGGGGTTTGATTATATTCGTACGACTAATCCAACCCGTAAAGTATTGGAAGAAGCCGCTGCAGCGCTGGAGTCCGGTGATGCAGGGTTTGCCTGTAGCTCGGGAATGGCCGCGCTGCAAACGATTTTTGCCATGTTTGGTCAAGGGGATCATCTGATTGTATCGCTGGATCTGTATGGTGGAACCTATCGTCTGCTGGAACGTATTCTGTCCCGTTTCGGCGTAACTGCAAGTTATGTGGACACGAATGACCTAGCAGCACTGGAGAAGGTTCGTCAGCCGAATACGAAAGCTGTATTTATTGAGACACCAACCAATCCACTGATGATGATCACCGATGTGGAAGCTGTTGCTTCCTGGGCGAAAAGTTACAACCTGTTGACCATTGTTGACAACACGTTGTTGACTCCATTTTTCCAACGTCCGATTGAACTGGGTGCAGATATCATCATTCATAGCGCTACCAAATATCTGGGCGGTCATAATGATGTGTTGGCCGGACTAATTATTACCAAAGGTGAGGCGTTATCTGCTGAGATGGCGTTCCTGCATAATTCCATTGGAGCGGTATTATCTCCAAGTGACTCCTACCAGTTGATGAAAGGTATGAAAACGCTGGCTCTTCGCATGGAGCGTCATGAGCACAATGCACTTACTATTGCCAAATACTTGCTTGAGCACCCAGCGGTGGTTGAAGTATATCATCCAGGTCTATCCGATCATCCGGGGTATGAAATACAGAATAAACAATCCACCGGTAACACAGGTATCTTTTCTTTCAAAGTGAAGGATGCACGTTATGTTGAACCATTGCTGCGTCATATCAAACTGATCGCTTTTGCCGAAAGTCTCGGTGGAGTGGAATCACTCATGACCTACCCAGCGGTACAAACGCATGCGGATATTCCGCTTGAAATTCGTGAAGCCGTAGGTGTGGATGACCGTCTGCTCCGGTTCTCTGTAGGCATTGAACATGCGGATGATTTGATTGCAGATCTCGGCAATGCTCTGACAGCTGCACAACAGGAAGTGGAAGGAGGCGTGCACTCATGAGTGAGTCCAATAACAAGCCCAATTCCGAGTTGAAATTTGATACCAAATTGCTCCATTTTGGAGATGAAATTGACAAAACAACTGGAGCCTCCAGTGTACCGATCTACCAAGCATCAACCTTCCATCATTTTGATATCTTCAATCCGCCTCAACATGATTACAGTCGTTCGGGTAATCCGACACGTCAGGCTTTGGAAGATTACATCACATTGCTGGAGGGCGGTGCACGAGGCTTTGCCTATTCTTCGGGGATGGCTGCGATATCAAGCGTGTTCATGATGTTCTCCGCAGGGGATCACATGATTGTAACGGAAGACGTATATGGAGGTACGTATCGTTTGCTTACTTCCATATTAAGCCGTATGCAGATCGAGACAACCTTTGTAGACATGACCAATATAGATGAAGTAAAAGCGGCACTCAAGCCAAACACCAAGGCAGTTTATATGGAAACACCGTCGAACCCTACACTGCGAATTACGGATATCGCTGCTGTAACTGACTGGTCGAAGGAACATGACCTAATCACGATTCTGGATAACACCTTTATGACACCGTACTATCAGCGTCCAATTGAGCTTGGTGTGGACATCGTCGTACATAGTGCTACGAAGTTTCTCGGAGGTCACAGTGATGTACTGGCAGGATTAGCCGTTGCTCGCACGGAATCACTTGGCGTACAACTGAAACAGTTGCAAAATGGACTTGGAACTGTACTCGGGGCACAAGAGTCCTGGCTTCTGATGCGCGGGATGAAAACCTTGGGGGCTCGCATGGCTCATAGTGAACGGAGCACAGCCAAACTGGCGGCATGGCTTAATGAGCGCAGTGATATTACCGCTGTCTTTTATCCTGGACTGGAGGATCATCCGGGCCGTGAGGCACATGAGCGCCAGTCCACAGGATATGGAGCTGTCGTTTCTTTTGACGTCGGCTCAGGTGATCGTGCAAAAGCAGTTCTTAACCGGGTGAAGCTACCCATAGTTGCTGTAAGCTTGGGAGCTGTGGAGAGTATTCTGTCCTACCCAGCCATGATGTCTCATGCGGCAATGCCAGCTGAGGTTCGCCGTGACCGTGGCATTACAGACGGGTTGCTGCGCTTCTCCGTAGGTCTGGAAGATATCGAAGATCTCATTGTAGATTTGGAGCAAGCACTTCAGGAATCCTAGCAAAAGTGGATGCCCGAATACGCCGATGCGTATCACTTAAGTTCGAACTAATTCTTTTCCATATGTAAAAATTTTTACTTATTTTTAAAGCACCTGAACATAAGGTGCTTTTTTTCACATGTAACCTGTGTTACGATATGTGGAGTACAGAAATACGATGTTGCCACCAGAACTTGCTTCTCTTGAACAAGTTGGGACGGATCGTTATATAATTTCTCTTCATGAGGGAGGCTTTTTTACGATGAGTACGGTAGACCGTATCTTAGATAAAGCCCTTCGGGGCGAACGTTTGGACTTGGAAGACACGATTCAGTTATTTGAATCCAATGAAGTGGACAAAATCGGGGCAGCTGCTAATGTCATTATGAAACGCATGCACCCTGAACCATACAGAACATTTGTAATTGGGCGTAACGTCAACTACACAAACGTGTGTGATGTATACTGTCGTTTTTGTGCTTTCTACCGCAGACCTGGTTCGGATGAAGGTTATGTGCTTCCGGACGAAGTTATTTTCCAGAAGATCCAGGAAACGGAAGATGTGAATGGTACCGAAATTTTGATGCAAGGTGGAACGAATCCAAACCTGCCTTTCAGCTATTATACAGACCTGTTGAAAGCCATCAAAGAGCGTTTCCCAAACATCACGATGCACTCTTTCTCCCCAGCGGAGATTATGAAAATGGTTGAAGTATCCGATGGCCTTACATTGGAAGAGGTTGTTCGTGCCATTCACGAAGCTGGACTGGATTCCTTGCCTGGTGGCGGCGCTGAAATTCTGGATGACCGCACACGTCGGAAGATTAGCCGTTTGAAAGGTTCATGGCGGGATTGGATGGACGTTATGCAAACTGCACACCGCATCGGTATGAACACCACGGCAACAATGGTTATCGGCCTTGGTGAATCAATGGAAGAGCGTGCATTACACTTGCTCCGTGTACGTGAAGCTCAGGACGAATGTATTGCGAACAAGTATGATTCCGAAGGTTTCCTGGCGTTCATTCCGTGGACTTTCCAGCCAGACAATACCAACCTGAAGCTGGAGCGTCAGACTCCGGAAGAGTACTTGAAGACTGTAGCCATCAGCCGCCTAGTGCTGGATAATATCAAGAACATTCAATCCTCTTGGGTAACGATGGGTCCTGAGATCGGTAAGAAGTCGCTTGAATTTGGCTGTAATGACTTTGGTAGCACGATGATTGAAGAGAACGTTGTATCTGCTGCTGGTGCAACATATAAAGTTAACATTGAATCCATTCTCCGTTTGATTCGGGAGTCCGGTTATATCCCGGCACAACGTAACACCCGATATGACATCGTGCGTATGTTCGACGAAGAGAATGCCGTGCATGAAGATTTCGTAATGCAGAACTAATTCTAATTAATTCAATACTACTCCCATAAATGCTGATTGTTAGATAAGTTTTTATGAAGCCAAGCCCGCTGACTACTCCGTTTGGAGAGACGGCGGGCTTTTTGATTTCTTTCTGCGGTTCGAGGTCATCAAACAGTACATGTTACGCAATTGGCGATATTTTATATTGAAATTGAACTGTTACAATGAAAGGGAACTTGTGTAGTCAGACACGGTGGAAGGGGTAAACCGATGAAGAGAAGAATACTTGGCAAGACGGAACTGGACGTACCTGTATTGAGCTTTGGAGCATCCTCACTCGGTTCTGTATTTCGTGACATTGACCGGAACGAAGGGATTCGCACTGTACATGCAGCCGTAGATGCGGGGATGAATTACATAGACGTTTCGCCTTACTACGGGCTGACAAAGGCGGAGACCGTGTTGGGTGAAGCCATCCGCAGCTTGCCGCGTAGTTCATATATGTTATCAACCAAAGCCGGACGGTATGGGGAAAACGAGTTTGATTTTTCACGTCAGCGGATTCTGGAGAGTGTGCAAGAGAGCCTGGATCGATTGCATACAGACTATATCGACATTCTGTTTCTGCATGATATTGAATTTGTGCCAGCAGAGATCATTATCGAAGAAGCTTTTCCAACGTTGCTGCGTCTGAAAGAGCAGGGAGTTATACGACATGCGGGCATTTGTGGATTGCCCTTACCGTTGTTCGAGGAGGTTCTGCCACAGATCGATGCGGATGCGATCATCTCGTATTGTCATTATTCATTGAATGATACCTCATTATTATCTTTATTGCCCTTGTTGGAAAAAAAAGAAATTGGCCTCGTCAATGCTTCGCCTCTTTCTATGGGCTTGTTGAGTACCCGAGGGGCTCCTGCCTGGCATCCGGCAGATGATCGGGTGAAACAGCTCTGCCTGAAGGCTGCCCGCTTCTGTGCAGAACAAGGCAGTGACATTGCCAAGCTGGCCGTGCAATTCTCCACGTCGAATGAACGAATTCCGACAACACTGGTGAGCAGTGCCAGCCAGCGCAATATCCTCAATAATGCAGCCTGGATAGAGGAACCGATCGATCAGAGCTTGCTGGATGAAGTGCTGCCCATTCTGGCTCCATTGCATAACGAGACGTGGTCAAGCGGACGACCCGAATATAATACGAAGCCAAGCAACACGTCAGCAGAAGCACCCAAGGGGGAACAACGATGAGAGCCATTGTATGTGAAGAAATAGATCAATTGAAGCTCCAGGACCTGCCTCAACCGGATCGAGCAGAAGGAGAGGCGTTGGTTGCCATTCGGCGGATTGGGATCTGTGGAACGGATCTGCATGCGTACAAAGGCAACCAACCATTCTTTACCTATCCTCGTGTTCTGGGTCATGAACTGGCGGCTGTTATTGAAGAGATCGGTCCGAACGAGGCAGGATTACAGCCTGGGGATCAGGTAAGTATTATTCCGTATCTGCACTGCGGTCACTGTATTGCATGTCGCAGTGGAAAAACCAATTGTTGTGTGTCCATGCAAGTCATGGGTGTGCACGTAGACGGAGGCATGAGAGAAAAAATCAGCGTGCCTGTCTCACATCTGCTCTCAGCAGAAGGTTTGACACTGGATGAGACGGCAATGGTAGAACCATTAAGCATTGGAGCCCATGCCGTCAGAAGAGCAGGAATCAAGCCTGGTGAGCATGTGGTTGTGATTGGAGCTGGCCCCATTGGATTGGGTGTGATGGCATTTGCCAAACAGGCGGGAGCACGTGTTATTGCCGTTGATCGTAATCTGGACAGGCTGGAGCTTAGCCGGACTTGGGCTGGAGCGGATGACCTGGTACAGGCCAATGAACATACTGTACAACAAGTGGCTGAAATTACGGGAGGCGACTATGCTACAGCTGTCTTCGATGCAACAGGTAACGTGAATTCCATGAATGAGGCCATTCAATATGTGGCGCATAGTGGTCAACTTATTTTCGTGGGACTGGTGAAAGCGGATATTACCTTTCATGACCCCGAATTTCACAAGCGGGAGATGAGCATCCTGGGTAGTCGAAACGCAACCCGTGAAGACTTTGAACAAGTCCTGTCGACCTTGCGTCAAAAGAAATTAAACATGGATGGGTATATCACACACCGCGTGGAATTTGATGAGTTACCTACTGCAATAGATCAATGGTTATTGCCAGATTCACATGTAGTCAAAGCTATCGTTGAACTATAATATCAATTAATTATAATAACAGAAAAAAACGCTCTCTGACCTTGGTGGACAATACTGTCCATCCATAGGGGAAGAGAGCGTTTTTTGTAAGTTGAATTAAAATTACACGATAACGAAGAGGACAGAAAAAAACTGAAAAAGCGAAGCGTTCGCCTTTATCCCCGGATTTTTCCCTTGAGAAAAGGGAATCAAAAAAATCTGGGGATAACAGCGATTGGAAGGTTGTTCTGTCATCGTAGTGTCAGTGTAAATATCTTTAGTTCAACTTACATGAGCTATTATTTTTCCGGATTCGTTACAATACCCGCATGTGGATCAATGTGACGCACAATGGACTTCAACCAGATCATCTCCAGCACATGTACCTCATAATAAAGTGCACCCGGGATTTGCCTGATCCATCCTTCCGCCATCGCGAGTTGTGTTGAGTCAGAAGTGGCTTCCAGAATTCCAGGTTCACGGCGAAGCCGTTTGCGTACAGCTTTTTCAACTTGAGAGCTTTGTGTGGTCAAAATGCATACTTTGCGTTTGGAAGAGAAGCCCCTGAACGCAATGTACACCATTTCATAAGCAATAAGATAGGCGATTACGGAATACATCGCTTGGTCCCAGCCAAAGACAACACCAGCGGCTGTCAGTATCAACAAGTTAAGCAGCATGATTATTTTTTCGATAAGCATCCGTTTTCCGCTAAATACACGTTCAGGTGGGCGGGAAGACGGATCACCGATTTCCAGCGTATCCAGTGTCCCACCATACCGCACGACGAGCCCAATTCCGAGTCCGAGGCATAATCCGCCAAACATGGCGGCAGCCAGCGGATGCTCTACAAGTGGCGGCATGGGATGAAGCACAATGGCACCGATCGAAAAGACAACCAGACCCAGAACAGTAACCAGTACAAATTTCTTCTGCACAATCTTGTAAGACAGAAATATAAACGGAACATTGAATAAAAATAGGAATAATCCAATTCTCATTTCGGTCCAGTGGGCGAACAGGGAGGAAATGCCTGTAATGCCTCCAATAATGATCTTATTGGGGTGTAAGAACAATTCAAGTCCCACGGAGGCCAGAATTCCACCGACAATCACAAGTAACAGGTTTAACCAGCGGCGGGTTGACGAGATTCTGGTCTTGGCGGTGTTTGGCACCGGATTAGCCGATATCAGAGGTGCTTTCATAGGTCATCCTCCTTAGTGCGGCTTTCGAGCCATCCCCCTGGGTTAGTCACAGAAAGATCGGCGTAGAGCCGCGAAGTACGATAGTATGTCTGTTCTGCACAGACATATGGATTATCCTTCTTTCTGCAGAACCTTCGGTTCTTCTTTCTTTTTCCGAGGATCTTTGAACTTGAATATTTTATCCAATAAACGGAATACATGTTTGGACTCTTTGGTTAATAAAGGACCCAGAATGGCCAGAATTAGGACATACAGCGCAGCAAATGGTTGAATCATTGGCAACAGTCCCCCGGCTTTACCCATGTTCGCCAAGATGATGGAAAACTCACCCCGTGATACAATGGTTAATCCGATATTCGCCGATGCTTTGGGTGATAGTCCTGCACTGCGTCCGGCCAGCATACCCGCCAGGAAGTTACCGAACAATGTAATAACAACTGCAATCAGAGCTAACCATACGGCATCGCCACCCAAGGACAACGGATCAATGGACAATCCAAAGCTGAAGAAGAAGATTGCTCCGAAGAAGTCACGGAATGGTAGAATCAAGTGCTCAATCCGTTTCGCGTGTTCTGTTTCAGCAAGCACCAGACCAACCAGTAATGCACCAATCGCTTCGGCAACATGAATAGTTTCAGAGAAACCAGCTACCAGGAACAAGGCTCCAAATACAACGAGAGAGAATAGCTCATTCGATCGAATTTTAAGCAATTTGTTTAGTAGCGGTGTTGCTTTGCGTCCAAGGATAATCACGATAAGCATGAATCCGAGGGCAATAAGTGCAGACATGATGACGCCTCCGATGGAGGATGAATCACTAAGCACAAGTCCGGACAAGATCGAGATATATACAGCGAGGAATACATCTTCGAACATAATAATACCCAATATCATCTCTGTTTCCGGGTTGGCCGTTCGTTTCAAATCGACGAGTACCTTGGCCACAATGGCACTGGAAGAGATGGTAGTTATACCTGCGATAATAAGTGCTTCTGCAACTGGGAAACCGGACATAAAACCGAATATTAATCCCAGTGTAAAGTTAATGCCGATGTAGATCGAGCCGCCAACTGCAATAGAGCGACCCGATTTAATTAAACGACCTACCGAGAATTCAAGTCCAAGGTAGAAGAGAAGGAACAGGATACCGATCCGACCCATAAATTCAATAAAAGGCTGACTCTCAATAAAACGGAAGTCCAGATGCCAGATTTTCATGGCATGTGGCCCAACGGCCATCCCGATCAGAATATAAAATGGAACGACCGAAAATCTTAGTTTTGCCGATAAAAGGCCGGCTGCAGCAATGAGCACAAGGGCCAGACCTACTTCGAATATCAAATGATCCATCTATTTACCCCCTTCCAGTCAGGAGGAGGGATTTAAACAGTTTCTGCTGATTGCGTTCGCCAACGGCTACCACCGTGGATTCTGCACTGATAACTACCTCCGGACCTGGGCTGATATGTTTTTTATGATTTTTCTCTACAACGGCGATAACCGTTGCCCCAGAGTTTTGACGTACGTCCAATTCACCGATGGATTTACCGATACTTCCGAAGGATGGTTCGATTTTGTACCACTCGATAATCAGGTCGTCAAACGTTACTTCAATATTTTCAAGCTGTTTTGGTTTGTAAGTTAATCCGCCAACAATAGCAGCAATCTGTCGTGCTTCGTAATCGTCAAGTGTGATCATCGAGATGCTTTGATCAGGATCATCATACTCGAAGTGGTACATTTCCCGGCGACCGTCATCGTGAATAATAATGACAATTTTATCACCGCTGCTTGTTTCAATCTGAAATTTTTTGCCGATTCCCGGCAAGTCTGTTTCGCGTACATCCATGGATTGTTGCCTCCTTATAATTAGGGGCTGGCCATAGAAGACAGGCTTATTTCCCGAAAATGATTAATCTGCTGCTCAAGGGAACATCAAAAGATGCGGGTAAACAGAGCCAGAAATTCCTGACACAGCCATATGATTTGAATTTGTCGGTGTGGGTACAACAAAAACAGGTACTGTCATAAACATTGGTTCATCTAACGTGTGCTAAAAGGGTTATAAGTTATGCACAAGCGCACCGTCTTTCATTACAGAGGTGTCTCCATGCAAAAGCAACCTGTAATACGTCGTAACGGCTAGTGAAGAGCGTTCACGTATTTTGGTGCTATAGGGGTGAGGGATACATACATGCTGGTAAACTTAATAGGTAGCAGAAATAATCTGCGTTTAAACAGACAATACCACGGTTTAAAGGACAGACCCGTTGTAGGGATTCGCAGCATCAATAACAATGCGAGGACAAGAAAGACAGGCTTATTATGCGTAACCGCAATCAGCTTGGACATGACTTGTGGGTATTTGCGAATAACAGGTTTCTGCTGGGATTCGGGTATTTGCGACAGCACTTCCTTGTTGGAAGTTGCGTCAACAGACACCCCAACGGCAGATTCGGACTGCATCGGAATAGGGAAGCACAAGGCTTGGAAAACGCACAAAATGATAATGATCGTGTAGTGGAGTATTCTAGGTTGTTGTCTCATTTTGGCTTCCCTCCTTTTCCGTGAAACATACTGTTATTAAAATAATAACACATTTTTGTCTTAACTCCAAACCTCTTCATAATATACTGAGAAATCATGACACGCTTTCCATCAATCCGCTTCGTATATCCCCATCGGCCTTGCCATATACTTTGAACAGGAAGGAAAGGAGTGATTCTTGTGGAACTGTTTGCTGTATGGACCGATGTATCGGGGCAAGAGGAAGCGGATCAATTTTATCGTTGTGTCAAGGAAAAAACCAAAGGTTTACATATAAGTAAAAGAGGATTTCGGCTCACCTTCAAACATAATGATGGAAGAGCAACCTGGGTGTGCAGAGGGAATGAGAATCACGAAGACTTCCAGCAATGGCTTCCCCGGATCAGTGATCTGCTCTCCCTTGGACTCGCCGACTTCATTATGGAGACACAAGAACGGAGCATGGTGGAGGATATGATCGCCAAGGCGTGTTCTGTCATGGATGAGCATGAGGTGGAGAAGGTCAATCGAATCTGCATGCCACTTCTATTAAATGGTGATCTGGATCAGCCCGGACTTCGGGAGCGCCGCCGTACTACGTTAGCCAGTGGACTACGGCAGGATTTGGAGGATGTTCACTTTTTTCACCTTGAAGGCATTATCAACTTCCGCATACGGCCATATAAGCAGGAGCTTCAGGAATTAGTGGAGTATGCGCTCGATGAGTTCTGGATGGATCGGCAATATGAAGAGTTTATGGGGCTGTTAAAATATTTTGTGTTTTTTCAAGAAGCCAAAGTTCCTCTGGTTCATCTTGTACACAAGGGAATGCATGAATTTCAGGTCCTGGATGCTGGACTTAATCTGTTACCCGTGCAAAAGGATGAACAGGTTGTTGTGGAAATGCCGGGTCTGGAACTGGAGATGGATATTGAAGATATGATTGTAAGTACACTCATCTCAATCTCTCCTGAGAAGGTCATGCTCCATACACGCACCCCGGATCTGCCAATCATCTCGACCATATGCCAGATCTTTGAAGACAAAGTGCAAATATGTCATCATTGCCCGGAATGCGAAGTGCTTCGCTCAGGATTGTTGACAGGTCTTGACGCAAGTGATCTCGGCAATTATAATAACTGTTGATCCATGAATTTTTCATGTGAACCATTGAACCAAAAGCGTTGACAAAGACAACAACCACACGCAAGATCGGTGCAGAGAGAGGAACCTAGGCTGAAATTTCCTCCGGATATCACGTATGGTTTACCCCTTTGTAGCTGCAATTTTGAAAGTGGAGTTAGAATATCGCCTTTATTGGGGATTATCCGCGAGTAAGGATCTGCCGGGTCATGCCCGTTATCGTCATGCCAATGAGGGCTGTGTCTCCGACTAGGATGAATCAGCTGAATTAGGGTGGAACCACGAGTATATATCACTCGTCCCTTTGCCGGGACGGGTGTTTTTTGCGTTCCTTTGCCAAATGACTGGAATAGCAATAGATAATCAGTCCATAAATATCTGGACACAAAGGTTACATTAACAGGAGGAATGAGACAAATGGCAGTGAACATTAAACTACCGGATGGTTCGGTACGTGAGTACGCGGATGGCAGCACCATTGAGGACGTAGCCGCTTCAATTAGCAGCGGATTGCGAAAAAATGCCGTAGCCGGCAAGCTGGATGGTATCGTGGTGGACTTGTCCACAACACTTCATGAGGGAGCATTGGTGGAGATCGTAACTCTGGATTCACCAGAAGGACTTGAAGTGATGCGTCATAGTACAGCTCACTTGATGGCTCAAGCAGTGAAACGTTTATATGGTAACAAAGAGGTACGCCTCGGTATCGGCCCTGTCATTGAAGATGGTTTCTACTATGATATGGACCTCGAACATGCGCTCAATCCTGAAGATCTGCAAAAGATCGAGAAGGAAATGGAACGTATTGTGAATGAGAACTTGCCAATTGTACGTAAGGAAGTTAGCCGCGAGGACGCGATCAAAACGTTCGAAGAAGTGGGCGATCCTTACAAACTTGAGTTGATTCGTGATTTGCCAGCGGACAGCGTGATTACGATTTATGAGCAAGGTGAATTCTTCGACTTGTGTCGTGGCCCTCACGTACCATCAACTAGCAAAATCAAAGTGTTCAAACTGATGAATGTCGCGGGTGCTTACTGGCGTGGAGATAGCAAAAACAAAATGCTTCAACGTATTTATGGTACGGCTTTTGTGAAAAAAGCACAGCTGGACGAGCATTTGCACTTCCTCGAAGAAGCTAAAAAACGGGATCACCGTAAGTTGGGTAAAGAGCTTGAAATGTTCACATTCTCCCAACTGGTCGGTCAAGGCTTGCCAATCTGGTTGCCTAACGGTGCGAAGCTGCGCCGTACTCTGGAGCGTTATATTGTGGATCTGGAAGAAAGCCTGGGATACCAGCATGTATACACACCAGTTCTGGGTAACGTGGAATTGTACAAAACATCTGGACACTGGGAGCACTACCAGGAAGATATGTTCCCGAAAATGGTAATGGATAACGAGGAACTTGTTCTCCGTCCAATGAACTGTCCTCACCATATGATGGTGTACAAGTCCAGCATGCACAGCTACCGTGATCTGCCAATCCGTATTGCAGAGCTTGGTATGATGCACCGTTATGAAATGTCGGGGGCATTAACAGGTCTGCATCGTGTACGTGCAATGACACTGAACGACTCACACATTTTTGCACGGCCGGATCAGATCAAAGAAGAGTTCGCTCGTGTTATCGAGTTGATTCAAACAGTCTATAAGGATTTCGGTATTAACGAATACCGTTTCCGTCTGTCCTATCGTGATCCGCAGGATACCGAGAAATACTTCCAGAACGACGAGATGTGGGAGATGTCCCAACGCATGCTGCGTGAAGTTGTGGAAGAACTTGACCTTCCATTCTATGAAGCTGAAGGTGAAGCGGCGTTCTACGGTCCGAAGCTGGATGTACAGATCAAAACAGCTCTGGGCAAAGAAGAGACATTGTCTACGGTTCAATTGGACTTCCTGTTGCCTGAGCGCTTTGAACTTGAATATGTGGGCGATGACGGACAGAAACATCGTCCAGTCGTTATTCACCGCGGTGTAATTAGTACAATGGAACGTTTCACAGCATTCTTGCTGGAGAACTTTGCAGGAGCTTTCCCATTGTGGTTGTCTCCCGTACAGGCAAAAGTGATCCCGGTATCCGGAAACTTCGACGATTATGCGCGTGAAGTGGAAGCGAAACTGAAACGTGCGGGAATCTCTGCTGAAGCCGATCTGCGGAACGAGAAACTTGGATATAAAATCCGTGAGGCGCAGCTTGAGAAAATGCCTTATATGTTTGTTGTTGGTGAGAATGAGCGTAATGCAGAAGCCGTATCCGTGCGTAAGCGTGGAGAAGGCGATCTGGGCATGAAACCGGTCGATGAAATAATCGCTCAATTGAAAGAAGAAATCGCAACACGTTTGGTATAAATGAACAAATGATCTATCAGATAACCAGTGCATAAGTTGCGCTGATCACTCTGCATAACGCCTGAATGACATGGGGTTGACCTATGTTATTCAGGCGTTTTTTCGTAGTGTTTGCAGTAAAAAGTATAGATTAATTGCTTTTTGGAAAACCTTTGCAGTGAGGGGGAGGTTATACAATGAAAAAGCAATTCTCAATTCAAAAGAAACATATACGGGGTTTATTGGTTGGCTGTGTGATGTTCGCCGGGATGATGATTAACCTGAATCAGGCGGATGCCTATACATTTGAAGATGAAAGTACAGTACTGCATGTCGAGAGTCAGAGCAGCGGCAGTGAAAGTCCGATTATTGAAACTTCGAGCAAGTCTGATCAGGAATTTCCAGAACAGGTCAGCCATCAATACAGCGATGAGGCCCAGCTGACGACCATGGTGTATATGGCTTTATTGTGGTCACCACAACCAATGGTCATTCCAAGACCTGAGCTTCCAGAGAAACAAGTGGCAGATCCGTCTATGCCGGTGCTTGCTCCGCGTTCAGAACAAATCCTGGGTACACAAAAGGTTACAGCAACGGGGTATACGGCAGGTGTGGAGTCTACAGGAAAAGGACCAAAACATCCTCAATACGGAATTACGTATTCTGGTGTAAAAGTACGTCGTGATAAAGAAACAGTTTCCACGATTGCAGCTGATCCAAAATTGTTCCCGATGGGTTCCATTCTGTACATTCCGGGCTATGGTTACGGAATTGTTGCAGATACCGGTTCAGCGATCAAAGGCAATAAAATCGATCTGTATTTCCCCACAACCAAGCAAGTGTACAAAGAGTGGGGCAAAAAGGATGTGGAGGTACAGGTGATCAGGCAAGGCGCTGGGAAATGCACAGAAAAGATGCTCAGCGAGTTGGCCGATGCGATCGATGTGTACAAATCCGTACCGGACTCCTGGCTGGACAAGGCCATTTAATTTCACACGTGAACATGAATAACTGAAGTGCTCTCTTCACATAATACTGACTGGGGACGAACCCCGCGGTGCAGCAATGCATCGTAAATATGAAGAGAGAGGTGATTCGTTGTGGCTAAAAAATCACAAGGGTACCAAACGCCAAACGAGAAGTACAATGCAGAGTTTGGAGAAGAGAATGCAGCAGCAAAAGTGAAGCAATCCGCTCAAAACAAAGTACAAGATAATTTCCAAACACCTGATGAAAAATACAATGCCGAGTTCGGTGTAGAAAACACAGGCCAAACTGGCCAAGGTCAAGGCAAAGCATCAAAATACAAAAAATAATTGAAGATTCATTAATCAAATGATGATTCAGCACCCTGGAGCACCAGCTCCGGGGTGTTTTACATATGCGAAGTTTTTTACATTAATATCCTCTGATCTCAGTCTCGAGACCGAGATGAATTCCATCTGCCGCCGCTGTTCTCATTGTCTTGTCTGAGTTACACTGGATACATAATACAGACAAAGGAGACATGAGCGATGAAACGATCGACGCGTGACCGCTGGTGGGTTGGCATACCTCTTATTGCTATTGGTGCGATGATCTTGTTCAGACAATTGGGATATGACATTGATGTAGGATATATTTTCAGAACATATTGGCCGTTATTTCTAATCTGGTGGGGGGTCAAAGGAATATCCGAGATTCGTCGCAACGGGGGTTACGCCTTTATTGGACCAGTAATTGTACTGGCGATTGGTGGTTACTTTCTTGCCCGTAACCTGGGATGGATTGATTACTCCATGGGGGAGTTCATTCGTTATCTGATCCCGGTTATGCTGATTGGCGGAGGATTATTTGTACTGATTGGGCCACGTCGTCGTGATCGGAAACATCATGACAAGATGCAGCCACCTCCAGCACCTGAGCAACCTTATAAACCGTTGGCTCCGGAGGATCTGGAGATGCCGTCGTCGTTTGATGAACAGTTCGAGAAAACATTTGGCAAACCAAAACAGGAACAGAAGAACGATGCACATGGCCCTCATTTCACAGGGTCAACGGATTCATCATCACAAGGGCATCAATATAAGAAGAAACATCAATCGTATAACTCTAACGATACCGGATATGGAGAACATTATGATGATGGCTACGGAAATGGTTATGGGGATTATGGCAATGGCAATACCATTAACAAATCGGCGTTCATCGGGGATCTGTACATGGGGCAGGAAGTGTTCTCGTTAAAACCAATGAACATCTCGGCTTTTATCGGAGATACCGTAATTGATTTGACCAAAGCACAGATTCCTTATGGGGAGACGAAGATTGTTATTTCTTTATTTATTGGGGATGTGAAAGTATTTGTTCCAGAAGATATGGATCTGGGTGTGACGGTGACGACAAATTCCTTCATTGGAGATATGTCACTGTTGAATCAGAAACGCGGCGGATTCCTGAGTAGTGCCCAGGCTGAAACTTCCCATTACCATGAAGCAAGCAAAAAAGTACGGATTATTGTAAGTGTGTTTATCGGAGACGTCAAAGTGAATAAGGTGGGTTAATGCATGATTCGAACAATTCTCAAGGCCAATAAATGGGAACTGATGATGTATTTTGCGCTAACTGGTCTGATTACGCTGGGCGGATTCTATCTATTGTATGGAGAGGTGTTGATGGGGGCTGGTCGTCAGCGGGCATGGACCTATGTTGCCGTTGTTGTGCTGGCCACCGTTATCACCGGATATATTGCTGCATTACGACTCCAACGCAAGATCGACCTGCTTGATCTCAACATGTTGAAAGTGTCCAAGGGTAATCTGGCGGTGCGCATGCCTGAAGCGGATGACGCTTCGTTTGGTCGTGTCTATCAGGAGTTCAATGTCATGATGGATTCGATTGAGAAAAAGATGAGACTGCTTCAGCGCCTCGGTGAGCAGGAAGTCATTGAGAAGGAGCAAGCCTCGGAGCGGGCTGTGCTTGAAGAGCGCAAACGAATGGCAAGGGACCTCCATGACACGGTTAGCCAGCAGCTGTTTGCCATGCATATGTCGGCTTCGTCCTTACCGCGACTGCTGGAGATGAATCCGGAACATGGTGGTAAAGTACTGGACCAGTTGATCCAGATGTCACATATTGCACAGCGTCAGATGCGAGGATTGATTGCCCAACTTCGACCGGTGGAGCTGGAAGGGCGTGACCTCACCGCAGCACTGGATAGTTGGTTTCCTGATTATTGCAGGCAGAATGGTCTTAAAGGTGTGAAAGAGCTGGAACTGGATGGCGGAATCTCGGATGCCATTGAGCACCAGCTGTTTCTTGTTATTCAGGAGGCAGTTGCCAATGTTGTGAAGCATGCAGAGGCGGGAGTGGTTAGTCTGTCCATACGGGAGAGTGAACATCAGATCAGCATGAGCATCAGCGATGATGGTCAGGGATTTTTGCAGCAAGCGGAGCGTCCGGGTTCATACGGGTTATCTACCATGCGTGAACGGGCGGAGAAGCTTGGGGGGCAAGTTCAGATTATATCGAAACCGGGAGCGGGAACGACGGTGCGGGTATTGATCCCGAAATTCCCGAACGTTCCTGAGTGAACCAGAGGGGGAGACGGAATGAGTGGTAAAGTAAACGTGATGATTGTGGATGACCATGATATGGTGCGCATGGGGTTGAAAACATATCTGATGCTGGAACCTACTTTTCATGTGATGGGAGAAGCGGGCCACGGGCAGGATGCGCTTGATCAGTTACGTAAGTTAAATGAGAGTGAAATGCCGGACCTGATTCTAATGGATCTGATGATGCCTGTAATGAATGGCGCTGAAGCAACAAAAGCCATCATGACTGAATTTCCAGGGATGAAAATTGTGATGCTCACCAGTTTCCTGGAGGATGATCTGGTTGTGCAAGCGATTGAAGCGGGTGCGGTAAGTTATGTACTCAAGACAGTCTCTGCTGAAGAACTGATCTATGCTCTGCAAGGGGCCTATAGAGGTATGCCTGTTATGACAGGTGATGTGTCGCAGGCGTTAACCCGGGGAATCAGACAACGTACAGCGAGAGAGAGTGAATCGGGTCTGACTGAACGGGAGAAGGAAGTGCTGCTGCTTATTGCAGAGGGAAAGACCAACAAAGACATTGGAGAAGAATTACATATCAGTATCAAAACCGTCAAAACACATGTGAGCAACCTGCTGATGAAATGTGAGATGGATGATCGTACACAATTGGCCATCTATGCGCATCGTCAGGGTTGGGTGAAAACGAAAGGGTAAAATGCTGTCATGACGGGGAAAAGAGTCTATTCTTACGTGCTTTTATCTCCTTTTTAATTGTTTTTAAGGTACGGTTAAGGTTTAAAGTACAAAATAAGGACAGTTAAAGAATATCTCTTGGGAATAAGAGATTGGGAGGTAGAGAGGCATGGACGAACGCAACTATAGATCGAACCGTCAAGACGAGGAAAACGAAACTAAACAAACGGAGAACCGCAATTCTTCCGGAACGGACGAATCCTCCTATTATTATTCTTATGGACCTTTTCAGTCCGTGAATCAGGAAGATACAGCAAATCACATGGGAAGCAATAATCAGCGTGAAGAAGGAAATGTAGAGATTACAAAACCTGATCCGGTGAGACCCGTACCTACTTACTATAATAGTGAATCAACCGAACAAGCGAAAAGATCATCAGCAGGCGGCGGAAACGGCTCAGGTAACGGTGGAGATCAAGGGAATGGCGGCAAAGGCAACTGGAACTATAATAACCGCAAACCGCGTTCTTCCGTAAGATCACTTCTATTTTCCTTTATTGCCGGTATGCTGGTCATCACCGTTCTCATGTACACAGCTGACAGAACAAACATGTTCACACCGGAGACGGCACTTACGAACACGGACAATCAAAGTTCAGGACAGGAAGCATCCACAAACACAGGCGGAGGCAACAATGTCACAGCGTCGTTACTGCCAACAGGCAAAGAAGATGTGTCTTCCGTTGTAACAAGTACAAGTCCGGCTGTCGTCAAAATCGAAACACTCGCGAAGCAGTCCTCACGTACAGGATTGGGTCAGGGTGGATCAAATACAAGTGATCCGTTGTACCAATACTTCTTTGGTAATGGCGGCGGAACAGAAGGCAATCAAGGCCAAAGTCAACAACCACAAAGCAGTAATCAGCTTGTGCCGATGGGCATTGGTTCCGGGTTCATTTTTGACAAAGAAGGATATATCCTGACGAATCAACACGTTGTTCAGGGTGCAGACGTGATCCAGGTAACCCTGGAGAACAACAGCAAGCCTTATGAAGCTAAATTGCTGGGAAGCAGCTTTGATCTGGATTTGGCTGTATTGAAAATTGAGAAAAACAGTGGTGACGATGCGTTCCCTGTAGCTCCACTGGGTGATTCCAACAGTACTCAAGTCGGTGAATGGCTTGTAGCTATTGGTAACCCGGAAGGGTTTGAACACACCGTTACAGCAGGTGTACTGAGTGCCAAAGAACGTACGATCAGCATTCCAGATGAAGAAACAGGAAAAACACGTGAGTACAGCCATTTGCTGCAAACAGATGCTTCGATTAATCCGGGTAACTCCGGTGGTCCGTTGCTTAACCTGAATGGGGAAGTTATTGGAATGAACGTTGCAGTAAGCGCAGATGCACAGGGTATTGGTTTTGCAATCCCGTCGAGCGTCATTTCTGAAGCTGTTAAATATCTTAAAGAAAACAAAGAAGTTCCCAAAGAGCCAGTACCCTTTATCGGTGCATCTCTGATGGCTCTCACGCCTGAAGTTGCTAAACAAATGGGAACAGACGTTACCGAAGGTTCTGTTGTAGCCAGCACGATCTTCCAATCACCGGCTTACCAAGCAGATCTTCGTGCATATGACATCATCACAGGTGCCAACGGTACGCCGTACGCGACAAGTCAAGATCTGATTGATTTTATCAAGAAACAGGAAATCGGTAGTGAAGTTACACTGAACGTGGTGCGTGATGGTAAGAAGATGGATCTGAAAATCAAAATCGGCAACAAAAATGATTTTGATACTTCACAAACAACAGATACACAACAGCAGCAACCATAAATATCAGGCAAGGATTGACAGAACGGAAGGGTTTGAAGGCCCTTCCGTTTTTTTTGCCCTGATGAAGCAGAGTTACAATGGACCAGGACGGATTGGAGACGCCTACTTGAAGATGCAGATTGTGCTTCTGCCTGTTACAATGGGATAAAACGTTAGGATAAAGGAGAAAGACCACCATGCGCTCAACTATTTTGATTGTGGATGATGACGAAAAAATTGTATCCATGCTCCGCCGGGGGCTGGCTTTTGAGGGATATGAGGTACAGACGGCTTCCAATGGAGCCGAAGGCCTCAGCAAACTGATGGACAAGGAGCCGGACATCGTTGTGCTGGATGTGATGATGCCACAGATTGACGGATTTGAGGTATGTCGCAGATTGAGAGAAGCAGGCAGTAAAGTGCCTGTGCTGATGCTGACGGCCAAGGATGAAGTACAGAGCCGGGTGACCGGACTGGACACAGGAGCCGATGACTACCTTGTAAAACCTTTTGCGCTGGAAGAATTATTGGCACGTGTCCGTGCATTGCTGCGCCGCAAGTCAGATAGTGCGGGTACGCCGGACAACCGCTTAATGTATGAAGATATCATTTTGGATAATGACTCACGTGAAGTATTGCGAGATGGGCAGCGTCTGGAGCTGACTGCCAAAGAATTCGAACTGTTGAATCTGTTCATGCAAAATCCAAGACGGGTACTGTCCCGTGATCTGATTATGGATAAAATCTGGGGTTATGATTACAGCGGTGAGTCTAACGTGCTCGAAGTGTACATTGCCATGCTCAGACAGAAGACCGAAGAATACGGTGGCAAGCGTCTAATCCAGACCATCCGGGGAGCCGGCTATATCCTGAGAGGTGACTCTTGATATGTCCATCCGGTTAAGACTAACCGCATGGTATTCTGGCATTTTGGCGGCTGTTCTTATCTTTTGGGGCGTTGTAATCTATGCCTTTGTATATTTTAACTCCTATCAGGAAGTCGAACAGCAATTGAAGGTGAAGAGTACCCGGATTACGGAACAGATTGGTGTTAATCCTCTTTCACAGTCGTTGGATCTGGACCCCTTTACAGAGAGTCAGCTTCAGGAAGCACAAATTTACATTCAACTCTGGGATTATCAGAGTCGCTCAGGCAGAATTTCGGGTAATATGGAGAAACTGCAGATTCAGTTTCCGGTATTAAAAGCCAATGAGATACTTAAAGAGCGAGGCATATCCAAGATCTATGTGGATGGAACGCCGTTTCTGGTGAATCAGCTCCCCCTTTCTCTTCAGGGAACCAATGAAGTACGTGGAATTCTTCAGGTTGGTGCGAATGTAAGTTCACAGGAGCGCTTGCTGGAGGCGTTGCTTAATATTTTGGTTTTTGGCTGGCTTGTAGCGATGGCCCTCGCTATTACCTCAGGTCTCGTCTTGGCTCGGAAGTCGATGCGTCCGCTCGTGACTGTCATTGATGCCGCCAATCAGATTCAATCTGGAGATGACTTAAGTGTACGTATTCAATATGCCGGGCCGAAGGATGAGATCGGGCGTCTGATTGAAACGGTGAATAATATGCTTGAACGTACAGAATTGTCATTCCGTGGTTTGGAGGAGACGAATGCTGCCCAGCGCCGCTTTGTATCCGATGCATCACATGAACTGCGTACGCCGCTGACCACCATTCGCGGGAACGTAGACTTCCTGAAGAAGCTGTGGGATCAGGAGGGAACCGACCGACCGAATCTGGATGAGGAGACTGTCAAACAAATGTCGCTGGAAGCCATTGAAGATATGGCGGATGAGGGAAAACGTATGAGCAGGCTGATCAGCGACATGTTATCGCTGGCGAGAGCGGATACGGGTCAGAAAATTGAACTAAATCCGATCCCGCTGCAGATACTCGTACAGGAAGTGGCACGCAGAGCACAGTTTCTGGATCGTCAGGCAGACTGGCTTCCAGGAGACTTTTCCATCCTTAACGGCATTTATGTGAACGGTAGCAAGGACTATCTGCAACAGATGTTGTTTATTTTCATCGAAAATGCGTTTAAATACACACCTGAAGGCTCTGTGACGCTGGATGCCGTATTATACAAGGGCCAGGTGGGATTACGCATTAGCGACACCGGTATTGGGATGGATCGGGACGAAGTGCCGTTCATCTTTGATCGTTTCTATCGGGCAGATGAATCACGCGGGGCTACACCGGGCATAGGTCTGGGACTTTCGATTGCGAAGTGGATTATTGAGGAACACCATGGATCGGTTGAGGTTGTGACCAGACGTGGAGAAGGAACCACCTTTATTATCTGGTTGCCGGTTGTCTTTGCTCCGCCTATCGAATAAAGGTATAATAGACAGGACTGCAATTACATCGGCAACGTTGCCGAGAAAGAAAGCGGGTGGCAACCAAGTGGAAGTACTACGAATTTCGCCGCGTGGATATTGTTACGGCGTTGTGGATGCGATGGTGCTCGCGCGTCAAGCGGCACGCAATCTGGATTTACCACGACCTATTTATATATTGGGTATGATTGTGCATAACCAACATGTGACGGATTCCTTTGAAGATGAAGGTATTATTACATTGGATGGTCCGAACCGGATGGATATTTTGAGCCAAGTGGAGAGTGGCACGATTATTTTCACAGCTCATGGTGTATCTCCTGAAGTGCGTAAGCTGGCACGGGACAAAGGATTGACAACAGTGGATGCAACATGCCCTGATGTCACCAAGACCCATGATCTCATTCGGGAGAAGACGGCAGAGGGTTATCAGATCATCTATATCGGCAAAAAGAATCACCCTGAACCAGAAGGTGCCGTTGGTGTTGCACCAGATCTCGTTCACCTGATCGAGAAGGAAGAAGAGATCGAAGAGCTGAACGTATCTCCAGGCAAAATCCTTATTACAAATCAGACAACGATGAGCCAGTGGGATATTAAACACATTATGAGCCGTCTGCTGGAGAAGTTTCCGGGCGCAGAGATTCATAATGAGATTTGCCTCGCAACTCAGGTTCGTCAGGAAGCTGTCGCGGAACAGGCGGGTCAAGCGGACCTGGTTATCGTGGTGGGTGATCCTCGCAGCAATAACTCTAACCGTCTGGCACAAGTGTCGGAGGAGATTGCGGGTGTTACGGCCTACCGTGTTTCCGATGTTTCCGAGATTCAGCAAGAATGGCTGAAAGGTGTAAATAAGGTGGCGGTTACTTCGGGTGCATCAACACCAACACCGATTACGAAGGAAGTCATCCTTTACCTGGAACAGTATGAACATGACAAGCCGGAGACGTGGGAGATCAAACGTACCGTGAACATGAGCAAACTGTTGCCTCCAGTTAGAGAAAAAACACGTACACCTTAGGGCAAAGGAAATGTAAAAGTAAGTCTAAGTGTATGTGAATTAAAAACGAGATGTGAATGAGAAGAATTCTGTTATGCAGATCCGAATGTCGGAGCCTGTAGAGCAGGATTCTTTTTGTATATGGATAAGGAATGTGTACCTTGACGCAATCAGATAACTATGGTATATTCACTTTAACGGATAAAAGCTTAAAAGCGAACAAGCGTTTAAGCGTGACAGAGTTTTTATATTTAATCAGACGCACGTTAAGAAATGATTGTGCTCTCATACAAGGAAGGATGGGAATTAATATGATCGTTATTGCAGGCAAGGCTACACCGGAGGAACAGATTCAGGATATCGTTGCAGTTATTGAAAAAGAAGGGCTTCAGGTGCATATCTCTCGCGGAGAGGATCGTACTATCATTGGTTTGATTGGTAAAGTTGAACCTAAAATGCAAGAGCATCTTCGCCAAATGAAAGGTGTCGAGAATGTCGTTAAAATCTCGAAGTCTTACAAATTGGCAAGCCGCGACTTCCATCCGGAAGATACGGTGATCTCCATCAAAGGTGTAGATATCGGCGGAAAAGAACTTGTTGTCATGGGCGGACCATGTGCGGTTGAATCCGCTGCACAGATTGATGAGATTGCCGGGCTTGTGAAAGCTGCTGGTGGGCAAGTGTTGCGTGGGGGAGCATTTAAGCCTCGTACGGGTCCTTACAGCTTCCAGGGAACGGGCGTAGAGGGATTGATCATGATGGCGGAAGCAGGCAAGAAACATGATCTGCTGACCATTACAGAAGTCATGACACCTGAGTATGTGGATATTTGCGCCGAGTACGCAGATATTCTGCAAGTAGGTACACGTAACATGCAGAACTTTGACCTGCTCCGCAAATTGGGCGAGTGTGGCAAACCGGTATTGTTGAAACGTGGCTTCAGTGCGACATACGATGAATTGTTGAATGCGGCTGAATACATTCTTGCGGGTGGTAACCCAAATGTTATGCTGTGTGAACGTGGTATTCGTACGTTTGAATCCTACACACGGAATACGCTGGATCTGTCAGCAATCCCTGTTCTGCAGTCTCTGAGCCATTTGCCGGTTATTTCTGACCCGAGCCATGGTACTGGACGACGTGAACTGGTGGAACCGATGACAAAAGCTTCCGTTGCTGCGGGTGCCAATGGCCTGATCATTGAAATGCATACCGATCCGGATAACTCCATGACAGGAGATGGTGTGCAATCCTTGTTCCCTGACCAATTCGCTAACCTGTTGCAGGATCTGGAGAAATTGGCACCAATCGTGGGTAAATCATTCAGCACAGCCAAACAACCGGCAGAATTTTTCCCGGCACGTGTAGGCGTGTAATAAAAATTTCTATAATCAAGGTCTGGATCATCATCCGGGCATCTCCTCTGATCTCGTTCATTGCAACGGAATCAGATAGATGCTCGGTTTTTTGCATATTTTGCAGTTTTGAACGTATTTATTAATCAATAGTGATAAGAAACATTTATGATGTGAAGTTTTTCCCATGATTTAGGTTAAAATAGGGGTCGCTTTACCGCATTAAACCAGTTAAATGTATATGAAAATAGTTGTTATATGAATTTATGTTATTTATAAAGTGTGAGTATATCTAACATCCCTTCAAAAAATACCTTACATAAGTATTGACGATGTCATGTTTTAAAATTTATAATGACGACAGAAAAAAATTCGAATTTAGACATTTTCTTAGTGGGGTTGTTTAATGTTCGGAATATTTGGGAGGACGAATACATGTCGGTTGAAAACGTATTGAAATCAATTCAAGAGAACAACATCGAGTGGGTAGATTTTCGTTTTGTAGATTTAGCTGGTCGTGCACATCACATCTCGTTGCCAGCTTCGGCTGTTGATGCAGACACGTTCGTAAATGGAGTAGCTTTTGACGGTTCTTCTATCCAAGGTTTCCGCGGAATTGAAGAGTCCGATATGGTTATGATGCCAGACCCTGAAGCGACTTATGTCGATCCGTTCACTGCACACCCTACATTGAATGTTATGTGTGATATCTTCACTCCGGATGGCGAGCGTTATGAGCGTGACCCACGTAGTATCGCTGTTAAAGCAGAAGCTTATTTGCAAGAGAGCGGTGTAGGTACAGCGGCATTCTTCGCACCTGAATCCGAGTTCTTCATCTTCGACGATGTACGTTATGAGAGCGGCACGAACAGCTCTTCTTACTATGTAGATTCCGAAGAAGCTTCATGGAACACCAACCGCAAAGAAGAAGGCGGAAACCTGGGCTTCAAAGTTCGCACTAAAGGTGGATATGTTCCAGTAGCGCCAGTGGATACACAACAAGATATCCGTAGCGAAATGTGTCGCCTTTTGGAAGAAGCAGGCCTGTCGATCGAGCGTCATCACCATGAAGTGGCGACAGCGGGTCAAGCCGAAATCAACTTCCGTTTTGATACACTGAAGAAAACAGCAGATAATCTGCTTGCATACAAATACATCGTGCACAACACTGCACGTCAATATGGTAAAGTAGCAACATTCATGCCAAAACCATTGTTCGGTGATAATGGTAGCGGAATGCACGTTCACCAATCCATCTTTGATGGCGATTCCCCATTGTTCTATGACAAAGCGGGATATGCTAACCTGAGTGAAATGGCTCTGCACTACATCGGAGGTATCTTGTACCATGCTCCGGCACTGATCGCTTTGACTAACCCTAGTACAAACTCATTCAAACGTCTTGTACCTGGTTACGAAGCACCAGTAAACCTGGTTTACTCCAAAGGTAACCGTTCCGCAGCAGTTCGTATTCCGGTTGCAGCTGTGACACCAAAAGGTTGTCGTATCGAGTTCCGTACACCAGACTCCACAGCTAACCCATACTTGGCATTCTCCGCAATGTTGATGGCTGGTCTGGATGGAATCAAACGCAAAATCAACCCAACTGAGCTTGGATATGGTCCGCTCGACAAAAACATCTATGACCTGTCTGATGCAGATAAAGAAAACATCCGCAGTGTGCCAGCTTCCCTCGAAGAAGCACTTGATGCATTGGCAGCTGATAACGAGTTCTTGACTGAAGGCGGCGTATTCACAAAAGAATTCATTGAAAACTACATCAACCTCAAACGTGATGAAGCGAAAGCAGTAGCGATCCGCATTCATCCGCACGAGTACAGCCTCTACTTCGACTGCTAATCGGTCGGGGTCGGAACAGTTCTTGTTCCAACTTAAAGCCTCCGGGACACGCTCTCGGAGGCTTTTCCTTGAATTAAACAATGTAGTGCTTTAACTTTGCAGGGTGATAAAGGAATTTGATGACCTGAATTCAACACTTCAGTGCATATTGCCCTTGAAGCAGATAGAGAATACTGATATCATAGCGATAATATTCACTTTGTATGTCAGAGTTACGGATGGAAAGGGCGGGGGATTTTGTGACAAAAAGAGCGTATAACTTTAATGCAGGACCTGCGGCGTTACCACTTGAGGTACTGGAGCGTGCACAGGCGGAATTTGTAGATTTTCGTAATACAGGCATGTCGATTATGGAGATGTCTCACCGTGGAGCGGTGTATGAGTCTGTACATAATGAAGCTCAGGAGCGGTTGTTGTCGCTTCTAGGCAATCCAAAAGGATACAAGGTTCTCTTTCTGCAGGGCGGTGCAAGCACTCAGTTCGCGATGTTGCCAATGAACCTGCTTGGGGCAGGGCAGACTGCAAGTTACGTGATGACTGGCAGCTGGGCGAAGAAGGCTCTGTCTGAGGCGAAGTTGATCGGCGAGACATATGTTGCTGCATCTTCGGAAGCAGAGAAGTTTATGAAATTGCCGGATGTTTCGAATCTGAGTTTGCCTGAACGTACGGCTTATGTGCATCTGACTTCCAACGAAACGATTGAAGGTACGCAATTCAAGTCGTTCCCGGATACCGGTTCAGTACCTCTGATTGCGGACATGTCGAGTGATATTTTCTGTAAACCATTTGATCTTAATCAGTTTGGCATGATCTACGCGGGTGCACAGAAGAACCTGGGTCCATCCGGAATTACGGTTGTAATTGCTCGTGAGGAACTGGTGAGCGAATCGCCTAAAACGATTCCAACCATGCTTCGTTACAGCACACATGTAGATAACAACTCCCTGTACAATACGCCGCCATCCTTCTCGGTATATATGGTGAATGAAGTATTGAAATGGATTGAAGAACAGGGCGGACTGGCTGGTATTGAGCAAAAAAATACGAAAAAAGCGGAATTGCTCTATAACACAATTGATGCTTCCGGTGATTTCTACCGTGGTTGTGTTGAACAAGAAGATCGTTCCCTCATGAATGTAACTTTCCGTCTTGCTTCTGAAGAACTGGAGAAAAAGTTCATCAAGGCTTCGGAGGAAGAAGGATTTGTAGGTCTGAAAGGACATCGCAGTGTGGGTGGTCTCCGTGCCTCCATTTATAATGCTGCTCCTTATGAGAGTGTTAAGGCACTGACAGACTTCATGAGCCACTTCCAGAAGACAAATGGATAATTAAGTATAGGTACGGTGTAATGGACCTTTGTGTCTAATCCTGTGCCTTACCAGAGCCTTCCACATTGACGTGTGGAGGGCTTTTCTTTAAGATTAGTGGGTTGTCGTCAACATGAAAATGAAAAGGAGATTGAACACATATGGCTTTACACATCGTTCTGGTTGAACCAGAAATTCCGGCGAACACAGGCAATATTTCGCGTACTTGTGCGGCAACCGGTACCCATCTGCATCTCGTACGCCCACTTGGATTTCGAACAGATGATGCTACATTGAAACGTGCAGGGCTGGACTACTGGCATGCCGTTCATATTGAATACCACGATTCATTTGCTGAGGTTCAGGAAAAATATTCGGAAGGTCGTTTCTTCTACGCAACTACGAAGGCCAAGAACCGATACAGTGATTTTAATTTTCAGGATGGAGATTTCCTCGTTTTTGGTAAAGAGACTAAAGGCCTGCCACCTGAATTAATTGCTGCGAATCCCGATACATGCATGAAAATGCCAATGACTGGTGACGTTAGATCATTAAATCTGTCCAATTCGGCAGCAATTATTGTATATGAAGCGTTGCGCCAGCTCAATTTCCCCGGGTTAGAAGGATAAATTTAGGTTATAAATGACGGCTAGAATTCGGTAAAAAAACATTTTTCAAAAAAAAGGACAAAAAATGTTTATTTCCAGCAGGATTCGACAAAATCTTGGCGAATCTATAAACATAGTACAAATGTACCTAGAAATTTAGAGTAAGATAGGAGAGGTGTGCCGTAGCTATGAAGCCAGCTGGAGTAGTTCGCAAAGTTGACCAATTAGGTAGGATCGTATTGCCTAAATCTTTGCGTAAAAGGTATCAAATGAATGAGGGAGATCCTGTAGAGATCTTAGTACAAGGGGACCATATTATCTTGGAGAGATATCGTCCAAAATGTATTTTCTGCGGATCCATCGAGGAAGTCAACGAGTTCAAAGAGCGTTACATATGCGCACAATGTTTAGATGAAATGACTCAGCTTCCACAACACGGATAAGAAATAACGTCATGGGGTCCATTGACCCCGTGGCGTTTTTTTTGTTTTATTATCAATTGGATGGCATAATTGCAGATTGAAAAAAAAGATAGACTATCCCTTGGTGTAGAGGGGTAATACCTCATTCCATACGGCATTCAGGATGCCTTGCATATTTTCTTCCTCACTATTAATACATATGACAGCTTCCTTTGAGGGAATTACGATACACAACTGACCATAGGCGCCATCGGCGCGGTAAGCGTCATGAGAACACATCCAGAACTGATACCCGTAACCTTTTCCCCAATCACCGTCTCCAGTCGTTTCGATCTGCGGGGACGTAGCCTGTCGAATCCAATCTGCAGGTACAAGCTGTCTGCCTTCCCAAAAGCCCTCCTGCAGCAGTAACTGTCCAAATCGACTCAGTTCCTCATTGCTTATCCAAAGACCTGCACAACCAAGCGTTACGCCGAGTGGAGAGGTTTCCCACTCTACATCATGAATGCCAAGTGGATCAAATAACCGTGGAGTCAGGTAATCTTTCACGGTTTGGCCGGTAGCAGCCTGTAGCATGGCTGAGATCATAAATGTATCCCCACTGCTATATGTAAATTGTTCTCCAGGTACCCGGTCCAGAGGCAGAGACATATAATATTTCGCCCAGTCCTTTTCAGTCAATGAAGCTCGTTCATCAGCCCAAAGAGGGGGAGAGTCATGACCCGAAGACATTCGGAGAAGATCACGCAGTCTCAATTCCTGCGGCGATGGGAGATTGCGCTGTGCAGAGGGAACATGATCATAAGAAAAGTAATCACCAAGTGTCGCATCCAGATGTAACAGACCTTCTTCAAGCGCAAGACCAACGGCCATACATGTGAAGGATTTACTGATGGAATGTTGGACCCTGCGCTGATCCTTATCTCGGTCCCAATGGGCAAGCAGATGCCCTTTTTGTAATATACGAATGGAAAAAACGTTCAATTGTTGCTCCGTAATCGTATGAATGAAACCTTTGAGTTGCTCAGACATATTAACCTCCCTAATATCAGGTGAAACCTGAGTAAAATCGGTTGGTGAAACGTTTCCGTAATTCGAATGCAAAATCAGAACCCATGTTAGTATAAACCTGGTTTGGTGTCAATTAAAGTTGTAATAGCACTTACTAAATTTTCATTTTTTCGTAATAATAGTGTCTTTGGACGCAAATTTAGACTTAAAAGAGCATTTTTTCGAGAAAAAAACGCGAAATTTGTAAAAAGGTTATTGACAGGATTTACTCATCGGGCTTATGATTTATTCGAAACGATTCGAAGAAATCGCTTCCACATTAAAAGTGTTGTAATGAAGTCCATGTGAATCAACGTTGGCTATGTTTTGAAACGATTCGAGAAAATCGTTTCGATAACCCATCGTAATACAAGGGAATCTACAACAGCCTGCAATCCAACGCCAGAGAAACGAATGAGTAAAGACAGCAGGCGATGATGAGAGGGGTTACATTTATGGCGCATATAACGATCGAAACTGGATCGCCAACCTTATGCATGAATACCAGCATACATGTTGTGTCCAGTGACTCCGGAGAGACTTCAGGCGGTACACTATATCTGTTGCACGGGGCAGGCGATAATGCGAGTACCTGGCAGCGGTTAACCACAATTGAGATGTATGCAGCGCAATACGGCTGTACGATCATTATGCCGGAAGCGAATCGAAGCTATTACACCGATATGGAATACGGCCTGAATTACTTCCACTACATCACTCAGGAGTTACCTGAAATATGCAAGCGTCTGCTCAATCTGAATCCTGATCCGGAGAAAACATACGTCGCCGGTTTATCCATGGGTGGATATGGTGCACTGAAATGTGGACTAACTTATCCAGAGCGATATCGCAAAGTAGTGTCTCTATCCGGCGTAACGGATATCCAGACACGGCTTCAAGATCCCCATATGCCAGCGACCATGATCAAGGAAATGAAAGCGGTTTTTGGAGAACGTTTACAGGTGAAAGCCGATCAGGATATTTACGCACTGTCGGCCAAGCTGCTGGAACAGGGTGTTGCTTTACCGGATATCCTCAGTTGCTGTGGCGATAGTGACCCCTTCGTAGAGATGAATCGCGACTATGCGAGATACATGCAGGGGACTGCCTTTGATTTTCGGTATGTGGAGACGCCGGGGGCTCATGAATGGAAATTTTGGGAGCACCACCTGAGAACGATGTTTGATTTTCTGTACAACGACAAGACCATAGTAGAGTGAGGAGATGCAATGTGAAACCTGCAGCCGAAGGACCTAGCAAAAAGCTGAAGGGAAACGTGAAGGGCAATTCGCTCTGGACTGAAATCTGGAAGCACCGAATGACATACACCCTGCTTATTCCGGGGCTTGTCTGGCTAATTCTGTTTGCCTACATGCCGATGGGTGGCCTGTCTCTGGCATTCAAAGATTACAAGGCCAACCTGGGCATCTGGGGAAGTCCATGGAGCGGATTCGAGAACTTCAAATATGTTTTCCGTGATCCAACCTTTATCGACGCAGTATGGCGTACGCTGTACATCAATATTCTGAAACTGATTATTCAGTTCCCGTTCCCGATCATTCTGGCGCTGTTGCTGAATGAATTGCGGATGCGCAGAGGGAAAAAATTATTCCAAACCGTTCTTACGTTCCCGCACTTCCTGTCCTGGATCATCGTATCCGGGGTAGTCATCAATGTGCTGGCATATGACGGACTGGTAAATAGCGCGCTCGGATTACTCGGATTGCCAACGATTAACTTCCTGGGGTCTGAATCCAACTTTGTACCAATGTTGCTGTTGACTGATATCTGGAAATCAAGTGGATGGGGCGCGATTATATTCCTGGCTGCCATCTCCGGTATTGATCAGGATCAGTATGAATCAGCACAGATTGACGGGGCTTCCCGTATGCAACAGATGTTCAAAATTACTTTACCGAACATCCTTCCAACCATCACAATCATGTTTATTCTGTCGGTTGGTGGATTGATGTCTTCCGGGTTTGACCAGATCTTCAACTTGGCAAATGCCGCTACCAAAAATGTATCGGAAGTACTCGATGTATATATCTATCGGATTACGTTCCAGTCATCTACCGATTTCTCATTCTCGACAGCGGTCAGCTTGTTCCGTTCCCTGGTGAATATGGCCTTGCTGCTTCTTGCTGACAGATTTGCCAAGTGGCTTGGCGGAGACGGTTTGTTCCGATAAGAGAGGAGGAAAAATGAGATGAGCAAGAAAGCTAACAAAAAACCGAGAATTGGTACAGAAAAAATGACACTTCTCGATTACATTATTTTCGCCGTATTACTCGTGCTTGCCCTGATGATCCTGATTCCGTTCTGGAATGTCATCATGATTTCGTTTGCAACACAAAAAGAATATGCTGACAATCCATTTTTGATGTTCCCTAAAGAATGGACATTGGATTCCTACAAGGCATTGTTCGCTGACGGAACGATTCTGACAGGGTACAAAAATACAATTATATTGCTAGTCATCGGCTTGCCACTCAGCTTGTTCCTGACAACAAGCATGGCATACGGCCTTAGTCGCAACAAATTTCCGTTTAAGAAATTTATATTTTTCCTGGTACTGTTCACCATGATCTTTAATGGTGGTATCGTGCCGCTGTACCTGATCATGAAATCACTTCATCTTACAGGTACGTTGTGGTCCGTTATCCTGGCGGGAAGCTTCAGTGCGTTTAACATGATTCTGATGATGAACTACTTCTACACCTTGCCTGAATCGCTGATGGAATCGGCGAGACTGGATGGAGCAGGAGAGTGGAGAATTTTGTTCTCCGTTGTTCTTCCGCTTGCTACACCAATTATGGCTACAATCACGTTGTTCTACGGTGTGGCTTATTGGAACAGTTGGTATGATGCGATGATATTCCTTCGAAAAGCGGATCAGTTACCGCTCCAGAATGTACTCCGAAATATTATCGTGACATCTACGACGAATGCATCCAATGCATCCAGTGTGGATGCTGCCCAGGCAAGCAACTTCTCAATGGGCATGAAGATGGCGGCCGTATTTGTCACCATGGTACCAATTATGTGTTTCTTCCCAATGCTGCAAAAACACTTTGCCAAAGGGGTATTAACAGGGGCAATCAAGACCTGATATACGTATAGGATTTTGCAATAAAATTCTACTAAAAAACATGGGGGTAAAACATGAAAACGAACAAAAAGTTGTCAGTAAGAGCTCTCTTTGCCATCACGCTTAGTGTAGTTATGCTGATGGTGACCGCTTGTTCCAGTCAAGGAGCTTCAGGTGGTAACGAAAAAGATGCAGAGGGAAATTACAAAGACAACCTGACCATCTCTGTAGCTAACCTGACAGAAATCAAAAACGGGAACCTGGATAATGACTTCCACAAGTTCTGGACAGACAAATTTAATTTAACATGGGACTACAACTATATCGATTGGGATTCATGGGGCGAGAAGCTTCGTCTGTGGATCAACTCTGGCGACTTGCCGGATGTAGCGGTATGGAACTACGTACATGGCGATGCCATTAACAGCATTGAACAAGGTTTGTTCTACAAATTCCCGGATGACTGGAAAGAACGCTGGCCTAACGTGGCAGCAGCTTACAATTTGACGGGTCTTGGAGACAAGTTGGAAGAATTGACAGGTGGAACATATGTCCTGCCTAGACCAATCTATTTCGAGAACAAACCGGCTGACCCACTGACGAACCAAATTGGTGTCATTGCGCTTCGTAAAGACTGGGCTGAAGCAGTTGGTTTTGAACTGAAAGATGCTTATACAACAACCGAATTGAATGAATATGCTGCGCTAGTGAAAGAAAAAGATCCAGGCAAAGTGGGTAACAAACTTGTACCTCTGTCCTACAATGCGGCAGATGCCATGACAAACATGATTATGCCAAACAGTGTGCATGCCATGACTGACTCTCCGTTCTACAAAGGTGAAGATGGCCAATTCCACTGGGGACCAGCAGATCCTGAAACGCTGACAGGACTTAAATTGATGCAAAAAGCCTACAAAGATGGACTGCTCAATCCTGAGTTCTACACATGGAAAAACAATGAAGGTCAAAACAACTTCAAAGTAACAGGTACAGCTGCTGTAACAAGTCTGGGCGGACTGGCTTCGTACAGACAAGGTCTGGATTCCGATATGAAAAAAAATCTGGGTGTAGATAGTGATGAACTGGTACACACAGCAATCGTAGTAGGCGATGACGGTAAATACCGTAACATGGAGCAAGCCAACTTCTGGTCGGCATTGATCTTCAATCCGGAAATTAGTGACGAGAAATTCGAACGGATCATGGATCTGATCGATTACTCTGCAACAAAAGAAGGACAGTTGCTCATCAACATGGGCTTTGAAGGAAAAGATTGGAAATATGATGAAAACAACGAACTCGTTAGCTTGTTGCCAGAAGGAACGGTATTGGAAGATAAATATCCAGCACGTTTCGAAGGTCTGTACCTGCTCGGTGACGACTTCAGTGTTGTAAACCCTGCAATCAAAAAAGATTACCGTGATAGAGCCGTGAAATTGTTCGAAGAAAAAGCAAAACTCGGTACAGAAGGCAAATCGCTTGCACCATACGATTGGGATGTCAACTTGTACGATTCCAAAGCTAAGAGTCAGGCTTCATTCGACTACCAGAATGAATATGCCAACTTGATCCTCAAAAACGGAGATCTAGAGGCAAACTGGAAAGAATGGGTAAACAGTAAAATGTCCCTGGTTCAACCTTATCTGGATGAGCTAAACGATAAATTCTAGTAATCATTCAGTAATAAATTTTGAACCCGGTGCGCGGTCTCTCCCCGAACGCAGCCGGGTTCTTTATTTCAACAACTTATAGTGGAGGATACGATCAGATGAATAACGAGCAGTTGTTAGACCTGGTAAAACAGATGACGTTGGAGGAAAAAACAGCTCAGCTTCTTCAGTTGACCGCCAACTTTTATGAAGGAACAAATGTCGAAGGTCAGATCACAGGGCCGATGGAAGAGATGGGAATTACGGAGCAGTCCGTGGATGCTAGTGGGTCCATTCTAGGGTTGTCCGGTGCGCAGGCCATCATTGATGTACAGCAAGCTTATATGAAAAAAAGCCGTTTGGGCATTCCGCTTTTGTTCATGGCTGACGTAGTTCATGGATTCAAAACCATTTTTCCGATTCCACTGGCGATCGGTTGTTCATGGGACACAGAACTGGCTGAGAAAAGTGCTGAAATTGCAGCACGTGAATCAGCTGTATCCGGTTTGCATGTTACCTTTGCACCTATGGTGGATCTGGTTCGTGACCCGCGCTGGGGCCGTGTGATGGAAACGACAGGAGAAGATCCTTATCTGAACAGTTTGTTCGCGGCTGCGTTTGTACGTGGATATCAGGGCGACAGCTTGAAGGATGAGCCAGATCGTCTTGCAGCCTGTGTTAAACACTTCGCGGCGTATGGAGCGGCTGAGGGTGGTCGGGATTACAATACGGTGGACATGTCCGAGCGTAACTTGCGTGAGTACTATTTGCCAGCGTACAAAGCAGCGTTGGATGCGGGCGTGGAAATGGTCATGACTTCGTTCAATACGGTTGACGGTATTCCGGCAAGTGGCAATGAGAAGTTAATGCGCGGCATTTTGCGTGAAGAGTGGGGCTTTGATGGTGTATTAATCTCGGATTGGGCTTCCATTCGCGAGATGATTGCGCATGGTTCTGCAGAAGATGATCGTGAAGCGGCATATCGTGCCATTCGCGCAGGAGTAGATATGGAGATGATGACACCTTGTTATGTGCATCATTTGCCTGAATTGATTGAGAATGGTGAAGTGGATGAGAAGCTCATTGATGAAGCCGTTCTGCGAATTCTGCAACTAAAAGAAAAGCTGGGATTGTTCGATAATCCACTTCGTGCAGCTGATCCTGAACGTGAACGTGAGATTGTATTCTCCAAAGAGCACCGTCAGGTATCGTATGAACTGGCAACGAAATCAGCTGTTCTTTTGAAGAATGATGACAGCGTGCTTCCACTTCAACCTGATGCTAATGTAGCCCTTATTGGTCCTTTTGCACAGAGTCCTGATATTCTGGGCTGGTGGTCCTGTGAAGGAGTTAAGGAAGATGCAGTTAAGTTGGGAACAGCTCTGCAAGAACGCCTGACGGGTGGGAAAGTTCAATTCGCTCAAGGCAGTAATGTTCATACGATCACAGCTGAGCAGATTGCCGAAGCCCTGGAAGTGGCAAGCAAAGCAGATCTGATTGTCCTTGCTCTTGGTGAAGACTCCGAGATGAGTGGAGAAGGTGGCTCGCGCACGGATATTCGTCTGCCAGCAGCCCAATTGGAATTGGTTAAACAGCTCAAAGCAGCGGGAAAACCGATTGCCAGCGTTATTTTCAACGGCCGTCCATTGGATTTGCATGGTGTAATAGATGAATCGGATGCCGTTCTTGAAGCCTGGTTCCCAGGTAGTGAAGGCGGAGCGGCGATCGCAGATGTTCTGACAGGTGTAGTGAATCCATCTGCACGTCTGACGATGTCTTTCCCGCAGTCCGTAGGTCAGATTCCGGTCTATTACAATCATTTCAATACAGGTCGTCCGCTTAACCCGGAGAAGACGGAAGAACGTTATGTCTCCAAATACATTGACAGCCCGAATGAACCTTTGCTTCCGTTCGGTTATGGTCTCTCATACACTTCGTTCTCTTATGGTGATCTTGAAGTGTCAAGTAACGAGATGACTGCCGAAGAGTCCCTGAGCATCCAAGTACGTGTAACAAACACGGGTGAGCGTGCAGGCGTGGAGACCGTTCAGTTGTACGTTCGTGATGTAACGGGTGAAGTCGTTCGTCCTATGCGTGAGCTGAAAGGATATGTGAAGCTTGCGCTGGCGCCAGGCGAAAGTGGTACAGCGACATTTACGTTAAATGAAGAACAGCTTCGTTATCACCATTCCGACTTAAGCCACCGCAGTGATCGAGGCGAGTTCCATCTTCTTGTGGGTGCAAACAGTCGGGATACTCAGAAGAAATCATTCAGACTTGTTTAATCCGGTGAATGGAAAGAGTAATGTGTCAGGCCTTTTGTTATGGAAGGCCTGATGAACATAACAGGGGAGCGAAGAATGTGGTCAGTATCAAGGATATCGCCAAACAGGCGGGAGTTTCCATCTCTACTGTGTCATATGCGCTGAATGGCAGCAACAAAGTGACCGATGAGACGAGTTCCAAAATTTTGGCCATTGCCAAAGAACTGAACTATGTTCCAAATGCCGCAGCAAGAACACTGAAGAAGAGGGAGTCCAAAATTCTAGGTGTATTCTTGACCGATTTTAGAGGAGATGTGTATGGAGACTTGCTGAGTGGCATGAAAGCCGTATGTAATGCTCAAGGCTATGACCTGATCGTGTGCAGTGGTAAACAATCCCATCGCATGCTTCCAGAGAGGATGATTGATGGTGCGATCATTCTGGATCATACGTTTGCAAGTGAGGAACTAATGCAGTATGCCGATCGTGGGCACAAAATCGTTGTACTGGACCGTGAGATGGATCATCCCAACATTAATCAGGTTCTGCTGGATAACAAAGCCGGGGCGACACTTGCGATGGAACATCTTATTGAACAGGGACACAAGAAAATCTACGTGGTGACAGGACCGGAAGGTTCGTTTGACTCTGTGCAGCGGTTAAAGGCTGTAAGACAGGTTGCGGAACGTGAAGCCGATGTGGAATGGATTGAGATCACGGGAGATTTCGAGAAGAGTGGTGGAGAACAAGCCGCAGATCAGATTGTGCAGGTGTATGATGGACCCGCAGCGGTATTCTGCCTCAATGATGAGATGGCTATTGGCTTGTGTGATCGTCTGGCAGACAGTACACTTGGCGTTGGTCAGGAGATTGATGTCATTGGATTCGACAATATTGAATTGAGCAAATACGTCCAGCCGAGATTGGCAAGCATTGATTATTCCAAGCGCAAGTGGGGATCGCTCGCTGCTGAACAATTGATCAAGATTATTGCTGGAGAACCCGTTGATCATGAACGAATTTATGTGACATTAGTTGAGGGTGGGTCGGTGAGTGGGCCTATTCCGTCTGATTCTGTTATATCCATGCGGAATGACCGGGCGGTTAGCTATTGATCCCGAATACAGCAAGAGACAAGGCTTAGAAGAATCGAATCATTCTTTTAAGCCTTGTCTCTTGTTATTTCGAGGATGAAGCAATAGAAAAAGCCTCTCCGGAGAGAGGCTTGGCCTTTACAAGCCTTTTGTTTTGTCATTGTTGTAGGATGAAGTGAGAATGCCTGTAATGAAGAGAGTCAATACGATTGCAATAATCCAGAATGTCAGTGAAAATGACATACCCTTCGCACCTCCTGCACAAGCTCATTTTCTTCTATTATAACCATTATAGGTAGAAAAGAAATGCTTCACCCTATTATTTGTAAAATAAAAAGTGTGTGGGCACCGGTCTGAGGCTGCCATCTGAAGGGTTATTCACGACCCGATTATTAAGAATAAGTGAGGATGATCCACCGCCATCCAGATTATAGGCGTCGATCACCCCAAGCTTGTACAACCGCCCTTGCAACTCTTCAAGGGTAGCACCGGAACTTCCGCCCTCATTATATCCGTCAACTACAATAATCAATAACTGATCATCTTTATAATTGCCAATGACTGTACGTGGTGCTCGTTTGGGTGATACTTTCCATTTGTCGGGAATTGGAGTTTTACGTCCATTCTGTAGCAGCACGGGTACAAACGTAGCCCCAAATTGTGGTTGCAGGCGATCCAGTGAGTTTTTGTCGAAGAACTTGCCTCCAACCAGTTTGCCGGCATCGTTAAGTCCTACAAAAAACAGATCTTTGAAACTGGCCTGGAAACCGTTCACGTATTTCCCGTCCATGACGGTTGTGCTAAGTGGATAACGTTTGCCGCCACTGTCAGCAAATCCACCTGCGTTAATCCCGGCAATTGCGCCGTTACGCTTCACAGCCTGCATGGTCGTCTCAGAACGCCCAGGTTCACTGTCTAGAGCCATCTGCATGGCCGTAGGGTCTTTTAGCTTGATCTTCATGGCATAGCCCTTATAGCTGCCAGGATTCACTCTGTACATTTCAATCGTTAGCCGGTCACTGTCTACCCGTTCAAATGGAACGCCAAGCTTGGATGAAATCCGTTTGTTGTAGATTGTTTCCGGACGATCCGCTTGGGCGGAAGCCTTCTGCACAAGTGTAGACATCGTACTTGTTGTTTTATTATAGAGCTGTGTCGTTCTTTTAATAGAAGAAGAAGTCTGGACAGCAGCATCTTTTGCCCCCGCAAGCTCTTGGCTAATTGCTTGGGTCCGGGGTGTAATCGTATCCTCTGACAGTTCGGTAGGCATCAAACCTCCGGGTTCAAGTGGAGGACGAAACAGCAGCAGGCATAATATCAATCCAACAAAAGGAGCGAGTGCAAGCATAAAAAAACGATTAACCTGTTTGACGGGTGTAATCATTTGAGCAGGTCCATCTTTTTCTGGAGTGTCTCCAGTTGTTTTTTGACTTCGCTCAGCTGGGTATACAGTTTGTTGCTGTTATCCGTTTTGTCACTTGCATTATCCTTGGTGAAAGTCAGCAATTCATTGAAGGATTGAACCTGTCCCTGCAGGTCTTCTACTTCCTTAGATATCGTTGTTAGCTGATTTTCGTAGTCGGTTTTTAGCGCTGCAATCTGCTGCTGATTATGGGCTTGAAGCTGGTTAATCATCTGTTGCTGGAGATGGTTACTATAATAGTAGGTTCCAACGACTCCTAGTGCAATGAGGACAATCCACATTACCAGAAACAGCTTGATTGAAGATCCAGCCTTGCCTTTGGCGCTCCGGGTGTGATGGATGTCAGAGGACGGGGCAGATGGTTTCATATCATCACTCCTGGTCATTTATAGGTACAAAAAAATTTCCAGTCCTCATTCTATCATGCCCCTATTGATTACGCAAAAATGAAATTCTTTACTTAATAGAGTAAAAAGAGATTGCATCGGAAGGAAGTCCTAGGATACAATTTCTTATAGATGCAATAAGTAGGAACTTTGGGCAGGTTTTTCGACTTTTTTAGATAGAAATGCAGGAAATTTATACTATATTTTGACCTTTCCGGGGATGGGAAGAGGGACGTCATGGTCTTTTTATAACAAAATACAGTGAAAATAGAGCTTTTTTATCGGCTTCCTCCTGTATTTTTCTGTTTTTCGACATAATCCGACCTGTGCTTCTTCTATACTCGGACTGTCGCATAGACGATGGAATTATCATGACAGAAGCTAGAAGTTATTTGTCCAATACATAACAGGGGGAACAACAATGAAAAAAGTATGGCAGGTGGTCATCATAGATATCCACCCCACCAGCATGCTCGGTACAAAATTGATTTTGGAAGAGCAGCAAGATCTGACGGTACGTGGCATGACTTCGACCGGAACAGAAGGGCTCGAACTGGTGAATATTCACCAGCCTGATCTGATTCTGATGGATTATCGTCTTCCGGAGGGTCAGGCAGATCAATATATTGCCCAGATGAAGAATCTGTCAGCTCACAGTCACATCATTATTTTGACGGATGAAGACAATGTGAAGCTGTTTCGTCATCTGATGAGCCTTGGTGCAAGCGGTATGTTATCCAAACAGGCTTCCCCTAGCCAGCTGATTCATCTGATCTCTGGGTTACGTGAGGGCCATGTGTCCATTCCATTGTCGTGGTTAAACAGTGCGGAGTGGGCGCAACCTGTAGAGTCTCCGACAGAAGCACGTGTCATTGAATTAACAGAAACTGAAACTTTTATCATGGAAAGAATTGTTCAGGGTGTAACCTATGATAAAATAGCGAATGAGATCAACGTTAGCAGACGTTCCATTGATAATTACCTGCGTAAAATATACGTGAAGCTGGAAGTAAGCAGTAGAGCACAGGCCATTGAACGTTATGCCTTGCATGCAAGACAAGTGAAGACGGGATCCTGACGAAACAAGTCTGTTCTTCCCATGATCACAACAGTTCTGTATGCATCCGGTCATATTCGATGGCGCGCAGGAATAGGTTGTAGGGCTGCGGACTGTGAGTACAGTTTCGGAATAGGGACGAAAGGGGAACGGATCGATGAAATATTTCTTTGCTTCCCGTACCAACAGGCTTTTGTCATCACCACTGAGGGATATACGTGAGATGTCTGGCAGGGATTATTTCATTTCTCTGGCAGAAGAATTGCCTGCGGAGGAGTTGTTTCCTTTCAAATTGTTGGAAGAAGCAGCGGTGTCTGTCTTTAGTTCAGGCCCCTCCGCATTGCAATATGGAGAGCCAGCAGGCTATACGCCCCTAAGAGAGTGGTTGAACAAAGACTGGAATGCACGCAAAGGCATACGAACGGTACCCGAGCAGATTCTGTTGACCACTGGTACCCAGCAGGCCATCGATCTGGTGATGCGTCTATTGCTTGAGCCCGGAGATTCTGTACTGGTTGAACATCCCACATCCCCAGGCTGTCTTGAGGTTCTGGAGATGCAAGGAGCCAAGATTGTGCCCGTAATGGGTGATCGGGACGGCATATTGCCAGACCTTTTGGAGCAACACATGCAGCAGGTTAGACCGAAGCTGCTTTTTGCTGCACCCAGTTTCTCGAATCCGACCGGTGCTTTGTGGAGTATGGAACGGCGGGAGGCTGTCCTTGAGCTGTGTTCGCGCTATGGTGTACTGCTTGTGGAAGATGATTCTTATGGAGAGCTCCATTTCGATGGCCTTGAGCCAACGGAATTCTATCGTAAATATCCTTCACTCTTTGCACTGGATACTGCCGATCAGGGTGGACATGTTCTCTACATTGGTTCATTCAGCAAAACGGTAGCGCCCGCTCTTCGAACCGGATGGGCCGCTGGACATCCTGCGCTGATTCAGGCAATGGCCTCGGTTAAACGAATTGCAGATGGTCAGTCCAGTCCGATGAATCAGCGGCTGTTGTATCAATTGCTTGCTCATTCCCCATTTCGTTGGAGTGATCACCTATCGATGTTGAATCGGGAGTATAAGACAAGACTCAAACTGATGCTAGAACTGTTGAAGAGGCCGGGCTGGAAAGGGTGTCAGTACAACATCCCTGAGGGCGGAATGTATCTGTGGGTACAGTTGCCGGAAGGATTGGATAGTGGCGCTCTGCTTAAAGCGGCTTTGCCCAAAGGTGTATCCTTTCTTCCTGGATCACTATGCTCCACAGGTGTACAGGATCAACGTTACATCCGATTGAACTTTAGCCATCCGGGCCGGGATGAATTGCTGCTTGGCATGAACCTGATCAGTGAAGCCATTTCCGAATTTACGGCTCGTAGCTAAGTCAGATCAAAAAATAGATTTTGTAGCAAAAATTAAAATTGGTTCATGACCAAAGTGATTACGTTATTGCATCCACTAACATTTTTATATATAATATGAATTAATGAGTTGTTGGTTTCTTTATATAAGCTACAATGGTGGCCAGTTCAGGAAAAGCACTCATATATTTTATCTAACGGGGGAAAATTCAACATGTCTAATATTTTATTTGTTAAAGCAAATGACCGTCCTGCAGATCAAGCAGTCAGCGTTAAATTGTACGATGCATTCTTGAGCGCATACAAAGAGTCCCACCCAGGTGACACAGTTACTGAGTTGGATCTCTACAATACAGAATTCCCATTCTATGGTAACACTGCTATCACAGGTACTTACAAAGCAGCTAACGGTTTTGAACTGACAGCTGACGAGCAAAAAGCAGCTTCACTTGCAGCACAATTGCAAGATCAATTCCTGGCAGCTGACAAAGTTGTATTTGCATTCCCACTGTGGAACTTCACTGTTCCAGCTCCATTGGTAAACTACATTGCTTACCTGAGCCAAGCTGGTAAAACATTCAAATACACTGCTGAAGGTCCTGTAGGACTTGCTGGCGACAAAAAAGTAGCTTTGCTTAACGCACGTGGTGGCGTTTATTCCGAAGGCCCAATGGCAGCTGCTGAAATGTCCCTGAACTTCCTGAAAACAGTTCTCGGCTTGTGGGGCATTCAAAACCCTGAAGTGGTTATCGTTGAAGGACATAACGCTTCTGCTGATCGTGCTGAAGAAATCGTTACTGCAGGTCTGAAATTGGCTTCCGAAGTAGCAGTAAAATTCTAATAACAATCTTCTATATAGAACACATCAAAACACCTGTAGTCTCCAGTGGAGATTACAGGTGTTTTTTTTGCATTCTTATTTTTTTTTACATCCGTTACTTCAGATGATTCCGGTTCAGATCTTGCCTGTATTTTTTAAGTACTGCTCCGCTGTTTCAGCGATGTGTGCAAGGTCGTCCTTATTTTCACCAGATACAGAATACGTTACATTGAGTTCATTAATGGTTCGTTCAATCATATCATTATCCTCAAGCATGTGTGCATGCTCGGTTAACGCCTGTACTCCCTTAATCGTCAGAATATACTTTCCACGGGAGAGGCGTTCAAACCAGCCATAATAATTTTTTTGCAGAATCGCTGCGGCAGAACCTACGCCTGTCTGTCTGGCAAGGTTGGCCGGAGAGGCTTCTCCGTTCGTCCGTAAAGCGGATGCGACACGCAAAGCCTTCTCACGATATGCTGTGACCAGCTGTCTTCGTGTGCTACCTCCCGTATTGTAGTCTCCGCTGCGTTCGTCGAATTCCTTGAGCAATCGTTTCCGCCGAACACCGCTTTTACGAGTAACCTGATTGTGGCCAGTGAGGGGGATCAGGGCGGAGGGCTCACACAATACATCAATCAGGGGAGCTTTGGTTTTGTAAAATGTGACAGTCAGCAGCCCTAGACCAAGTTGTCTGCATAGTGCGGTCAATTCGCTCCAGCGTTGGTTCACGGCTCCACGTTTACTGCGATTGCGCTCGACGGCCAGATACACGAACGGGCTGAGCTTCAAGCGCTGCATACCTTGTAACAACAGGGAGAGGTTAAATGTTTTTTTCATCTCCACGATCAGTGGTTCGTCCTGGTCCGATCTGACTCCGACGAGGTCACAATGTCTGACTTCCGCCTTGACGTCGAAGCCGCGCTGCTCGAAGAAAGCCTTCACAGGCGAATATAATTCGGTTTCGTATTTCACTGCCATCGTCCGTGCTCCTTTCCTGAAGTGGCCTGTCTCTGACCATGTGTTGTCCGGTTTCCTGAATTTAGAACCCTCATTATATCATATTCGTTCTTTTTTTTCTGAAGGCACAAGATGTCTGATAGAACAGGGAAAAGCCAAAATTCGAAGCGGTTGATTGAAAAAAAGAGGTCAACTTATCCGAATTGCCGCATAGGTATGTAATACACTTTTCACAACAAAACAAGACGTTTGGACAGAGGGTGGCGGGACTACACAGGACCGCAAGATTGGTATTCAAGCAGGAGCCGCAATTCTATTGATTTCTTCATACCATTCGGAATGGTTGACAATCACACTAAAGGAGCCATGGGAGGTACCAAGCATGAATATTTTTGAACGCGTTGCGGAACATCGGGCAGAGAGTGACCGTTTGACATGGAACGGAACATTTGAAGATTATATTGCACTGCTGAGAGAGGACCCGACTCCGGCAATGACGGCTCACGCCAGAGTGTATGAGATGATTGAATCGTTTGGCGTGGAAGAAGTAGGTGGGCATAAGCGGTACAAGTTTTTTGAACAGGAGATCTTTGGACTGGATCGTTCGATTGAAAAGCTGGTTGAAGAATACTTCCACTCGGCAGCACGTCGTCTGGATGTACGGAAGCGGATTTTGCTCCTGATGGGTCCCGTAAGTGGAGGGAAATCAACGCTGGTGACGCTGCTGAAGCGGGGGCTTGAACAGTTCTCGCGGACAGAGAAAGGTGCCATATATGCCATTGATGGATGCCCGATGCATGAGGAACCGCTGCATCTGATTCCACTGGAGCTTCGCCCTGAAGTGGAAAAGGAAATTGGAGTCCGTATTGAGGGTAACCTTTGCCCATCCTGCCAGATGAGGCTCCGTACCGAATATGGTGGTGATATCAGCAAGGTGCCGGTGGAACGGGTCATTGTTTCCGAAGATAATCGGGTGGGAATAGGAACGTTCAGTCCATCCGATCCGAAATCACAGGATATTGCCGATCTGACGGGGAGTATCGACTTCTCCACCATTACGGAGTTTGGTTCCGAATCCGATCCACGTGCCTATCGTTTTGATGGGGAGTTGAACAAGGCGAATCGTGGATTGATGGAGTTCCAGGAGATGTTGAAATGTGATGAGAAATTCCTGTGGAATCTCTTGTCACTCACGCAAGAAGGTAATTTCAAAGCAGGACGCTTTGCCCTAATCAGTGCGGATGAAATGATTGTGGCGCATACGAATGAATCGGAGTATAAGTCTTTTATCTCCAACAAGAAGAATGAGGCACTGCAATCCCGGATGATTGTCATGCCGATTCCATACAATCTGAAAGTGTCCGAGGAAGAGAAAATCTATGCCAAGCTCATTCAGCAAAGTGACATGAAGCATGTTCATATTGCACCGCATGCACTGCGGACTGCAGCCATTTTTTCGATACTTACCCGCTTGAAGGAAACGAAGAAACAAGGCATGGATCTCGTTAAAAAGATGCGCATGTATGATGGTGAAGAAGTGGAAGGATACAAAGAAGCCGATCTGCGCGAGATGCAAAATGAGTATTTGGATGAAGGGATGTCCGGCATTGATCCACGGTATGTCATTAACCGGATCTCCAGTGCTTTGATCAAGCAAAATCTTCAGTGCATTAACGCGCTGGACATTCTGCGGGCGATCAAGGATGGTCTGGACCAACATGCCTCGATCACAAAGGAAGAGCGGGAGCGTTATCTGAACTTCATTGCTCTTGCACGCAAGGAGTATGATGAACTGGCCAAGAAGGAAGTACAGAAAGCATTTGTGTACTCATTCGAGGAATCCGCAAGAACGTTATTCGAGAATTACCTCGATAACATTGAAGCATTCTGCAACTGGTCCAAGATTCGTGACCCGCTCACGGATGAAGAGATGGACCCGGATGAGCGTCTGATGCGATCCATTGAGGAACAGATCGGGATCTCAGAGAATGCAAAGAAAGCGTTCAGAGAAGAGATTCTGATCCGAATCTCGGCTTACTCCCGCAAGGAGCGCAAGTTCGAATACAGCAGCCATGACCGTTTGCGTGAAGCGATTGAGAAGAAGTTGTTCACCGATCTGAAAGACATCGTCAAGATCACAACCTCAACCAAAACACCAGATGCAACACAATTGAAACGTATGAATGAAGTCATTAAACGCTTAATTGAGGAACATGGATACACCGCAGCAAGCGCGAATGAACTGTTACGTTATGTGGGTAGTCTGCTTAATCGCTAATCGGCAACGAACCATTCCGGATCAGGCTCCTGATGCCTGTTGTGAGGCTCCTTCACAGCAGGGTCAGGGCCTTTTTAATTAAATGAAGGTCATATTAGTCTAAAAAGCTGACAAATAAGGTTAATTTTAAAGAGAATTAGTTCTAATGGTATATGTATATTTAGGTATTTTAGTCTATAATCAATACATATATTTACAATTTAAAGTAATTTAGTGTTTATTAAGGAGCTGACTGAACCAGATATGAGCAGTATTTCCGCAACAAGACAGAAGCAACTTGATTACATGGGATTAACCGCAGGGGATCTAAAACTGCTTGCCGATCATCGGCCTGTTTTTAAAAAAGTCGTTAATGAAGTGGTAGATCATTTCTACAATCATGTGGGGAATTATCCTGAATTGGTAGATCTGATCGCAAGATTCTCTACCATTGATCGTCTAAAAGAAACACAGAAGATGTACTGGCTATCAATGACAGACGGAATCGTGGATGACGCATATATTGAGCAACGGATTGCAATTGGACTTGTGCATTCACGGATTGGTCTGTCTGAAGATTATTATCTGGGTACCTATATGGTCTACCTGGATATTGCAACGAGCATATTCCAACAGGTTATCCCTGATTCCTGGCATCTTGTCATTCAGGCGCTCAGCAAAATGTTTAACCTGGATTCACAACTTGTCCTTGAAGCCTATGAGAAGAAAGAAAAAGAAAAGTTACATCAGCTTGCCGATGACCAAAAACATACATTACAGGCAATTACGCAGATTACCCAAGAGCTTACAGGCATGATTAGTGAATTAAATGAAAGTGCAATGGCTATATCAAGTGTAGCCAAAGAAACAGCGGCTTCTCAGGATCAGGCTCAGGTTATGCTTACCGAATTAACAGGAGAGATCCAGCAGATCGGAAAAATGGGTGAACTCATTCGCGAGATATCGGATCAGAGTCATCTTGTCGGTCTGAACGCAGCGATTGAAGCTGCTCATGCAGGAGAGTTCGGACGTGGCTTCGAAGTAGTTGCCAGTGAGGTGCGCAAGCTTGCAGCTAGTTCTCGGGATGCCCAGGGTAAAATTCAGTCTAATCTGGAGCAGATCATGAAGAAACTGAGCAGTGTGCAGCAGGAGTCGGATCATACGTCTCGCGGAGCACGTAGCCAAGCTTCACGCTCGGCTGAACTCGCTGTATTTGCAACAACAATGGAGAAACTGTCTCTGGATTTGAAGAATCTGGAACAGCAGGAATAGAGCTTAAAAGCATTAGGAACCTTCCATACCGTTTCAGGCTGTTTTAAGCTATAATGGGTAGACAAACCTGCCGATGTTATAGAAAATGCAGCCGGAGACAGGGGATTTGAAAGAGGTTGAGGTGATCAGATGGCTTCTATCCATGATGTAGCCAAGGAAGCGGGAGTATCTGTTGCAACCGTTTCCAAAGTGATAAACGATTATCCTGATGTAAGTGAAAAAACACGCAAAAAAGTCAATATAGCCATCGAATTATTGAAATATCAACCCAATGTGGTCGCACGTGGACTTGTCAAACGCCGTTCATGGACGGTGGGAGTACTGTTAACAGTTCCGTTTACGAACCCTTTTGTGTCGGAGTTGCTGGAAGGGATCAAGACAGCGCTGGAGAACAGTGGATATGACCTGGTCCGGTTGTCTACTCGATTCGATGATCCGGCGTACTCGTTCATCAAACATTGCCGCAGTCGTAATGTGGATGGCGTTGTGGTATTCGGGGAAGGCAGAGAAAACGCGAGTATTCAGGAACTGGTGGATGCAGAGATTCCAACGATGTTTGTTGATACGGACATGTTGGGCAAACGTGCCGGTTACATTACTACGGATAACGCGAACGGGATTTCGATGGGTGTCAAACATCTGCATGAGCTTGGGCACCGCAAAATTGCCTATATCTCAGGGACACTTGGACCTGCTGTAGCCAATCTGCGATTGGAAGGATATCGGGAAGGACTGCGAGAATGCGGCATCCCGTATTCTACGGTATATCTGGAGATCTGCGATTATTCCTTCGACGGAGGAAGCAAGGCTGCCCGGCGATTGCTGGCACTTCAGGATCAACCAACGGGAATTGTCTGTGCATCAGACATGTCTGCCTTTGGTGCGATTCATGAAATTGAAAAGCATGGACTGAGTGTACCAGAAGATATCTCGGTTGTCGGGTTCGATAACACGTATTATGCTGAGGTATTTAAACCGGGGTTGACCACGGTGAATCAGAATATCTATTCCATTGGTATTAAGTCCATTGAATATCTGATTGCCATGATCGAGAATCCATCCTATTCTCCTCCTGTGGTTACGGAACCTTCCAATCTGGTCATCCGTCAGACGACAGCACCTTTAAAAGTGTAAATATGTAATGACGGTGACATGGAGCACAGCTAACAAGCTGTGCTTTTTGTCGTTTTATATTATGGTGAAGTTTTTAAAATAAGTCCTATAGTTTAACGGGTAAACAAAGTTTACTAGCAATCGTATAATGAAAGTGCTTACAATTTTCTGTCCATTTGCATCTATCCATCCTGTATAACGATCTTGTAAAGGGCTGGCACATGGCAGAGCAAAGGTTATTCTTCACAAACAACGAACCAAGGAGGAGATCGGATGCATTTGAGAAAATGGTGGAGCTTGTGCTTGTCGGCTGTATTGATCTTCAGTTTGTTCCCAAGTGTGGGAACAGGAGGGACACGTGCTTCGGCAGCGGACGTTAAGACTGGCGATGATGAAGTACTGTTCAAGGCTGATTTTGAAGATGGTGTGTTGGGACAATGGCGTCCACGTGCAAGTGAAAAGCTTGATATCGTAACGCAAGTAGGTCATGACAGTACACGCAGCCTGAGAACCTCTTCACGTACCGAAACGTTCCATGGACCCTTAGTTGAAGTGCTGGATCATGTACAGAAGGGTAGCACAGTTCATATTTCATTTTGGGCCATGTACGATGAAGGGCCGGACAGTCAGGTCCTTAACGGTGCACTCGAGAAAGAATACAATAAGGACGCTTCGAGTCTTGAATATGCTACCTTTGCCTCCGCTACCTTGAACAAAGGACAGTGGAAAAAAGTCGAGGCCGATGTGGTGATTCCCGAAGAAAATAGTGGCATCACCGGATTCCGCATGTATGTGGAGACACCATGGAAGACGTCAGAGGAAGTGACGCCGGCAGATACGATTTCATTTTACGTGGATGATGTTCTGATTACGGCTGCTCAGAAAATTGAAATTGAGAAGGATATTCCGAATCTGGTCGATATCGTGGGACAAAATTACGCAATGGGAGCTGCCATCAACCAGTCTGCACTAGACGCGGAAAACCAGCATTCCCAGTTGTTGACGAAACACTTTAATAGTATTACAGCGGACAATTTTATGAAAATGGATGCGATGCAGCCCAAGGAAGGAGAGTTTGTCTGGTCAGAGACAGATCGCCTGGTGAAGTTTGCCGAAGCAAATGACATGGAAATCAGAGGTCATACGCTGTTATGGCATAGTCAGGTGCCGAATTGGTTCTTTACTGATCCGAATGATGCATCGAAACCTGCCACGCGGGAACAGTTGCTTGCACGGATGAAAACCCATATTCAAACCATCGTGACCCGGTACAAAGGAAAGGTTCATACATGGGATGTCGTCAATGAAGTCATCTCAGACGGGGGCGGCTTACGGAATGAGGCCAGTAATTCCAAGTGGAGAGATATTATTGGGGATGTAGATGGCGACGGAGATGACAGTGATTACATTGAGCTGGCTTTCCGTTATGCACGTGAGGCTGACCCCGATGCTGTACTGGTGATTAATGACTATGGAATGGAGGGCAATGGAAACAAGGTGAATGATATGGTGAAGCTTGTAGAGAAGCTGCTTGCCAAAGGAACACCGATTGATGCGGTTGGATTCCAGATGCATGTATCCATGTACGGACCGGATGTAAAGCTCATTCGTGAGGCTTTTGAGAAAGTGATCGCTCTTGGTGTAAATGTACAGGTTACAGAGCTGGACGTTTCGATCTATTCGAGTAACTCTGAACTGGAGATGCCTGTCACAGATGAATTAATGCTGCAACAAGCTTACCGTTATCGTGAACTGTTCGACCTGTTTGACGAGCTGGGAAAACGCGGCGTAATGGACAGTGTTACAGTATGGGGACTTGCGGATGATGGTACATGGCTTGACAATCATCCAGTCAAAGGACGCAAAGATGCACCATTGTTATTTGATCGTAAATTAAAAGCAAAACCGGCTTTTTGGGCACTGGTGGACCCTACCACCCTTCCGATCTATCGTAATGAATGGACAGCATTGAAAGCCAGCCCTTCTTTCCCGAACCACAAAGGACAGGAAGATATACTTTGGGGTGCTGTGAAAGGACTCGAAATTAATCATCTGGCAGATGGTACATCTGCGGTTACGGGTGAGGCTCGTATGATGTGGGATGCCAAAAAGGTGAATTTAAGAGTGGAAGTGAAGGATACCACACGTCGCAAAGGGGATCAGGTGCAGGTTTTCCTCGCGGAAGAAGTCAAGGGGACAGGCGCTGCAACTTCTGAAGCTGATCTGTCTGCCAAGAAGAAAAATCCGCCGTCTGCAAATGGTCAATATACATTTAAACGGGATGGCGGTAAAGGCAAAGATAAAAATACTTACAACGTACAGGAGACAAAAACCGGGTATGTTGTATACGCATCACTGCCTATGTCAGCCGCTTTACTTACCGAAGGCCAGGTCTTGTCTCTGGATTTTCGGATTACGGATGAACATGCTGCTGGAAAGATAGCGACCATCGTTTGGAATGATATTTCCAATCAACAGCCTGACAAACCAGCCAACCGGGGCAAACTGAAGCTCGGTTCTGTCTTGAAACAAACCAAGGTCACTTATGGCAAACCTGTCATTGATGCAAAAAAGGATAACGTCTGGAAAAAGGCTGCATCTGTTAAAACGGATGTCTGGGTGGTCGGAAAATCCGGTGCAACGGCGACTGCACAGCTGTTATGGGATGAGAAATACCTGTACGTATTGGCAGATGTGAAAGATCCTTTGCGAAGCAAATTAAGTTCTAATGCACATGAGCAAGATTCAATTGAAATTTTTATCGACCCGAGCAAAGATCAGACAACATTCTATCAGGAGGATGACGCCCAGTACCGGGTCAATTTTGATAATGAGACTTCTTTTGGTGGAAATGCACGGAAAGAAAGTTTCAAATCAGCTACCCGATTAACAAGCGGAGGGTATACAGTTGAAGTGGCAATCCCACTAGACAGCGTTCGTGCTGAAGGGCAAAGATGGATTGGGTTTGATCTTCAAGTTAATGATGATGGCGCCGGGGATGGCAAGCGAAGCAGTGTCTCCATCTGGAGTGATGCATCAGGTAATTCTTATCAAGATACTTCCGGTTTTGGCAGTCTGTTACTGACTCGTAAATAGAATATTTAGTTGTGAATTAGAATATGAGAATGTTAGCTGTTCAACATTGTATATCTGGAAATAAGTGTTGATTTTAAAGGCTGGGACGTTTAGACTATATACATTCAAATAAACGGGTTCCAATGTATGACAACGGCTTCAACTAAGTCTGTTGTCACGAGTCAAATGATGCGGAGGGAGTGCCTGTCATCCAGACAGCGCACTCGCTTCTTTTTTACATTTTTGCATACATACAAGGCATTTCCCGGTTGAAAGGACAGAGTGAGTGGAGCACCTACATGGCACGTACAACTTAGAACTTGTTATTTTATCCTATATTATTGCATCGTTAGCTTCATACGCTGCCCTTGACCTTGCAGGCCGTGTAAGTCAGGCTAACGGGATGGCGCGGAATGTATGGCTTACCTGCGGTGCAGTATCCATGGGGCTGGGAATCTGGTCCATGCATTTCGTAGGTATGCTGGCTTTTGTTCTGCCTACGCAAGTCTCCTATTCCACCGGTAAGGTTGTTTTATCTGTTCTACTTGCTATTGTCGCATCGGGGGTGGCCTTGAACATTGCGGGTAGACAATCGGGCAGGATAAGTAAGCTCATGATTGCTGGAGTACTGATGACAGCAGGGATCAGCTCGATGCATTATGTGGGCATGGCAGCGATGTCAATTCCGGTTACGTATGAACCAGGCAGAGTGGTGTTATCTATTCTGATTGCAGCGCTTGCTTCATTTGCGGCATTGTGGCTCATGTTTTTTTTCCGTTATCATCAATCAAGACATACCTGGGTTTACAAGATGGGCAGCGGTCTCATTATGGGTATTGGAATCTCTGGCATGCATTATACCGGGATGTCAGCCGCACATTTCCATCATTCACATGGCTCGATGGTAAGTTCAGGTATGCAGATTGAGCCAGGCATTCTCGCCTACTTGATCGCATCGGGCACATTTATTGCTTTGGGCTTGACGTTGTTTGGCATATTTATCAATCAGCGAATGTCACAGAAAGATCGACGGATTCATGAGAATGAGCAATGGTATCAGGCCCTGTATCATAACCATTCGGATGCCATTATTTCAGTGAACAAGGAAGGTATTGTCAAAGGCATTAATGCTGCTGTAACAACAATCACCGGATATCCTGAAAAAGAGGTCATGGATCGTTCCATTGATGAGATCGCTCAGCAAATCGATATAGAGTGGATAAGTGAATTTGATTCCATCGATTGGGATGATCATGGGCTGGAGCAGGCGCACTACATGGCCAAAATGAGAGATGTACAGGGTGAACTTCTGGACCTTAGTATTGTTGTAGTTCCTGTTGTCATTGATGGCAGACATGTGGGAAGTCACATTTTGATCAAAGACGTTACGGAGGAGAAACAGGCTCAGGAGAAGATTCGTCACCAAGCTTTGCATGATCCGTTGACGGGACTGCCCAATCGGCGCAAGTTGGATGATGTGCTGGCATGTACGATTAACGATTCAGCAGAAAAAGGGAATTCTTTTGCCGTTATGGTGATGGATATAGATCGTTTCAAGATGATTAATGACTCGCTGGGACATTCCATTGGAGATGTATTTCTAAGAGAAGTCAGCAACCGGATCATGAAAGCCATAGAAGCTTCTGATCCCTTGGCTATGGAGAATGTCATGCTGGCTCGGATGGGCGGTGACGAGTTCACACTCGTTGTGACCCAGGATCAAGCGACAGAAGTAAGAGTGGCAGAACTTGCAAAACAGATTGTTGAAGCCATTCAGTTACCTTATCGACTGAAGGAGAATGACTTTTACGTAACCGCCAGCATTGGAATTGCGATGTACCCGGATCATGGAGTGGGCGTGGATGCTTTGCTGAAACATGCGGACTCTGCCATGTATGAAGTGAAGAAAAACGGCAAAAATGGTTTCCAATTCTATACTGCCCAACTGGATTCGGAACTATATGAACGCATTGAGCTGGAGGGTTATCTTCGTAAAGCTTTGGAACGCGATGAGATGGTCCTGTACTATCAACCACAGATTCGTACCGAGGATAGCCGCATGATTGGTGTGGAGGCTCTTATACGTTGGAACCATCCACTCAAAGGTCTGCTCGCACCCAATGTGTTTATCCCGCTTGCAGAAGAGACAGGCATGATCTATGAGATTGGCAATTGGACGCTGCGGGAAGCATGCAGGCAGATGAAACTCTGGCATGCCAGTGGCGGACCACTCATTCCGGTATCGGTTAACTTGTCCAGCCAGCAGTTCCACCAATCCAACTTGGTAGAACAGGTCAAGAATGCACTCTTGGAGACAGGGCTGGAAGCTCGATATCTGGAGCTGGAAATAACAGAGAGCATGATGATGGATGCAGCCGTATCCACGGCGATTCTTAATGAACTGACAGCCCTGGGTGTCAAGATCAGCCTGGATGATTTCGGTACAGGTTACAGCTCACTCAGTTATCTGAAGCATTTCCCGATTCACAAGCTCAAGATTGATCGATCGTTTGTGACGGACATTACAGAGAGTCACAGCGATCAAGCCATTGTGGCGACCATTATATCGATGGCACAGAATCTCAAGATGGAAGTCATTGCCGAAGGCATTGAGACGAAAGGCCAACTGGATATTCTGATGCAGAATGATTGCCGCGAGATTCAGGGATATTATTTCAGTCGCCCACTGCCGGCAAGTGAAGTGGAGCATGATTTTTTTGTGCCGCTGCGATTGCAGGATAATGGTACACCAACAGTATAATCAGAGTGAACATTTCAATTAAAGGATTTTACAGTTTAGCTGAACTATATCTTAAACGGCAAGTCCCCAATCACGTGTAGGGAACTTGCCGTTTAAGTTTTTAGAGCAGTTTTTTTAGGGGAATGATTAGAAAAGAAGGCGTTAGGACCTGCTGTATTTTATATGATTGATATTATTGGTAATCCTAAGATTGATGGCTGAGATGCAACATGGTTGTATGCTATAATTCAGGTAAAAGTACGATTCACCAAATTTTTGCGATATCATCAAAGGAGGTTGCTAAGGATGAATTTTAGTCTTAAGGCTCCTGATGGCACTGTCATTGAATCCTATGAGAAGGATCATAAGGAATTCATTCGTATTGCCGGTCTGGAATATGAAGTCTATAACCCGGTGGATGAGCTAGACTCCGATCCGGAGATACGGCAAATGATTGAAGCTTCCGAGAAAGACATTAAACAAGGCAAGCTGTATTCAACAGATGACTTGATTGAACTGGTGAAGCGTGGTGAGCTGTAATTGATGGTTCAATGGACCGCCACGGCAATGAACCGACTTCGCCAGATCAAAAGCGAACATTTTACAGATAAAGAAACGATGGAATACAAAATTAATCTCATTCGCCGTGTTGAAGAGAAGATTGTTACTATGGGAAAAATGCTGCCGTCTCGTGAGTACCGCAACACGTACTATTGTTTCGTGGATCGATACGTTGTATCTTACAAGCTGTTGGACAACGGTGAGCGATATGTAATCACTTCCTTTAAGCATGGTGCAATGAAACGTAATTTTAAATATTAATTATGAAATGCCAAGCGGCAAGTCCCCGTGTATGTCGGGAGCTTGCCGCTTTTTTTGTTTTTTTATGGTATGTCGCCATCCTTCATACGTGATACGAAGGTTCTCTTTTTTAAAAGGAAAAGGGCTGTTGGAACCTTACATAAACTTGCGGTGGTGTTTCTTGCCATCATACGTAAACCAGATCGGTTTATCCTCAACACGTGTCTCCACATGTACGGTACGTCCCCAGAGGCGATACAGATAAGGCAGGGTGCGTTCCATATATTTCAGATCCAGCTCGATGCCTTCATATTGATGTTTTAGTACGAGTTCACCGGTCCGCAGATAGTCAGCATCTTGCACAACCAGATAAGGGGAGCCTCCGTTGACACGTGAAAATACGAGCTGATCCCGTATGTTCTCCCAGGACTTGTCGGTGATTTTCCAGTCCGGACCTTTTTTCTCAAATACGTAGAGGTCCAGATCTTCGGTTAATTGCTTGGTCATGTAATTGCGGATAAAGGAGGTATCGGAATCAAATTCACGCACCTCGAACATTTTGACACGACCTTGCCCTGGTTTGCGGCCCCAACGTTCCTTTTCTTCCCGGGTTGGGTTATCCCAGCGCCGTTCAATATCCTCGAAAATCTTCAGTCCCAAATAATACGGATTCAGACTTTGTTTGGATGGCTGCACCACGGAGGAGTTGAGTTTGGCAAATTCTATCGTATCCTCACTGTTCAGATCGAGCTCACGGATAATGCGTTGATGCCAGTAGGATGCCCAGCCTTCGTTCATGATTTTGGTTTCCATCTGTGGCCAGAAATATAACATCTCTTCACGCATCATACTCATGATATCCCGCTGCCAGTCGGTCAACACTTCGGAGAATTCCTGAATAAACCACATGACATCCTTTTCCGGTTCAGGCGGAAAATGATGGACCTGAATACCTTCAGCGGGAGCTTCTTCCGTCTGCACGTCATCAAGTGACCATAGATCATCATAGCGACCTTCCGGCCGTGGTTTTTTCTCACCGCGCTGCTCCCGCATTTTCATCTCCATGTAGCGTTGTTTGTCCAAATGGCGGGGTTTAATCAGCTGTGGGTCCACATGTTCCTGAATTGCGATCACGGCATCGATAAATGCTTCAACCGCTTCCGTTCCGTACTCCATCTCATAATTGCTGATGCGATCCGCCGTGGCAGCCATGCTTTCGACCATATTACGGTTGGATTTGGAGAAGCGGGCATTGTTTTTGAAAAAATCGCAGTGTGCCAGGACGTGGGCTACGATCAATTTGTTCTGAATCAGGGAATTGCCATCCAGCAAGAAGGCATAACAAGGGTTGGAGTTGATGACAAGCTCATAAATTTTGCTGAGTCCAAAATCGTATTGCATTTTCATCTTATGAAATGTTTTGCCAAAGCTCCAGTGACTGAATCTGGTCGGCATGCCGTAGGCTCCAAATGTATAAATAATATCCGATGGGCAGATTTCGTACCGCATGGGGTAATAATCCAGGCCAAAACCATTGGCGATCTCCATAATCTCGGCAATAGCGTATTCTAGGTCGCGGATCTCATCTGTCATCTAACGCTGCCTCCTTCCCGTTTCTGGAAAAAGCTGCGCAAAGCTTTGTACACTTCGCCTTTTTCTTTGATCACATAATACATGAACTGATCCATCTTGATATGACGGTAAGCCGACATCAGTGTGCTGCTGCGGTTGTACTGATTCACTTCGCCGTATCCAAACATATTGCTACGCTTCATTAACTCGCCGATCAGCTTCACACACCGTTCGTTATCCGAGGTCAGATTATCCCCGTCAGAGAAGTGGAAAGGGTAGATGTTGTAGCTTGAAGGTGGATACCGACTGTCAATAATATCCAGTGCCTTCATATATACAGAGGAGCAGATGGTGCCTCCGCTCTCGCCACGGGTAAAGAACTCTTCTTCGGTTACTTCCTTGGCTTCCGTATGATGGGCGAGGAAAACAATCTCAACTTTCTCATACTGACGGCGTAGAAAACGGGTCATCCAGAAGAAAAAGCTGCGCGCGCAGTATTTCTCAAACGAACCCATGGACCCGGATGTATCCATCATGGCAATGATAACGGCATTGGATTGTGGAATGATTTTGTCTTCCCATGTCTTGTAGCGCAGGTCATCTGGACTGATGTGATGGATGCCTGGCGTACCGGTCGTTGCATTGCGACGCAGATTCTCCAGAATGGTACGTTTCTTGTCAATATTGGACTGCATGCCTTTTTTGCGAATATCGTTGAAAACTACCGTATGTGTCTCAATCAGGTCTTTGTCTTTCTGCTTCAGATCGGGTAATTCCAGCTCAGCGAAGAGCATATCTTCCAATTCCTCAATACTAACTTCGGCTTCCACAATATCATGACCAGGCTGATCGCCAGCTTTTTCGCCTTTGCCGGGTTTCTGCGAAGCAGAGGGATCACGACCGATGACGTCTCCGACCTGACTGTCACCGTCTCCTTGACCGACATGTTTTTGCTTCTGGTAGTTATACACAAAACGGTACTCATCCAGACTGCGGATTGGTACCTTGATGATTTGTTTTCCATCAGACATGATGATGTTTTCTTCCGTAATCAGATCAGGCAGATTCTGCTTGATGACATCTTTCACCTTTTGCTGATGGCGCTGTTGGTCCTGGTACCCTTTGCGGTGAAGCGACCAATCTTCCTTCGACACAACGAACGAGTAAGGCTGGTGTGAATTTGACATGTAGGCACCCCCCATTGATTACGCGGCACAGTTTGGCCTGTCGGTAATTAAGTATATTCACGGGCGAGGACGATATGTGATGAGAGTGGATATAAAATGATACAATTACGCAAGTTCACCTCAGAGGGAAGGTGAGTCGTAAGAACAGAAGTGCACCATTTTTTACAGAAACAGTGAACAAGTGTGATATCCTTCCTTTACAATAGGAGAAAGACATCAATCATTTAATAGATGCATGAAAAGGAAGGATTTATGTGAATAAAAAGGCGATCAAGGCTTGGATTATGTATGATTGGGCCAACTCGGCTTATGCAACAACTGTACTGGCGGCAGTACTGCCTGTATTCTATGCTTCGGTGGCTGCCGCAACACTGGATACGGATACCGCCGCCTCCTACCTGGCTTATACACACTCCATTGGCATGTTGTGCGTAGCTCTGCTAACACCGTTGCTAGGCACGCTGGCTGATTTGTCTGGACGGAAAGGCGACTTCCTGCGTGTATTTGCAATTATAGGTGTCCTTGCCACATTGGGATTCAGCGCAATCGGTGAAGGGGACTGGTTCCTTGCTTCCGCGTTGCTGGTCATATCTACAATCGGTTTTGCGGGTGGTAACACCTTCTACGATGCAATGCTGCCGGATCTGGTACCTGTGGAACGAAGGGACATGATATCCTCCAAAGGTTATGCCTATGGTTATATTGGAGGAGGCTTGTTGCTTGCAGTGAACCTGCTGATGATTCAGCAACCGGGCTGGTTCGGGATGAGCAGTACACTGGCAGGAACAAGACTTGCTTTTATCTCCGTCTCGTTGTGGTGGTTGCTGTTCTCGATACCGATCTTTCGCCATGCTCCGAGACGGCCTGCATCACCGGATCTGCCCGGAACGTGGACAGGGTATGCTGCAGTGGGCGTACGCAGACTGCGGCAAACCTTTCGTCAGATGCGGCGTTTTCCCCAGTTAATCCGCATGTTGGTGGCTTTCTGGTTTTTTAATGACGGCATTAATACCATCATTCTAATGGCTACAATTTATGGGACAAGTATAGGTATAGGCACAGCCGACCTGATGCTCGCGCTACTGTTAACCCAGTTCATCGGGTTCCCGTGTACATTGTTACTGGGAGCATGGGCACAGCGTTGGGGAGCAAAGCAGGTATTAATCGTTAGCTTATCGGTCTACATATGTATTGTGATTCTCGGTTATTTCATGACACAAGCGATCCACTTTTATGTGCTCGCCGGGTTGGTTGGTGTCGTACAGGGTGTGAGTCAATCCACAGCGCGTTCCCTGTTTAGCAATCTGATGCCGGCAGGCAGAACAGGAGAGTATTTTGGTTTTGTGAATATTACAGGCAAATTCTCTTCGATCTTTGGTCCATTTGTGTTTGGTTATGTTGGGCAAATAACAGGTTCCACACGTTGGGGTATTCTATCCCTCATCTTCTTTTTCGTCGCGGGCATTGCCGTATTGTTAACCGTGAAGGTACAGAAGGGGATGCAGGATGCTACACAGGCAGATCAGGAAGAAGAGCGAAATAGGAGCGTTGGAGCTCCTGGGAAAAGTTCGAATGTAAGGTTTACCTGATGCTTGTTCACCAGTTTTTATGTTAATTTTCTCAACGGATTACGTATGGCTTCAGGCATTGTTCCTCACAGAACATGTCTGGAGCTTATTCGCTTTTGTGCAATCAGAACATAATTGATCATGAATAAGTGCTTAAATGACAAACAGCAGAATACAGTGAAAGAGTATGAATTTATGAAAAGGTGAAAATAAAAGATTGACATGATACATTTTGTATCATAGAGTAAAACTATAAATACATATTGTATCTGAGAGTTGTCGAATGTAACCATGTGTTTTGTTTCATTCCCGGGTGAACTTCCGACGGAATATTGCAAAATGCTGACCTATAGCGTGCATATTACTCGTTTTGCCAAACACAAAGGTAGAGTCTGGTCTATCCCAGCTACATATTTATACTAATGAACAGAGGAGAGGCTGCCATTGATCGATACTCAAGGTAACGGACTTGTTTTCTTACTATGTGTTCCCCGCAGTGGTAGTTCCTTATCCACCGTAATGCTGCAAAATCATAGTCGTATATTTGCCACCCAGGAAATGTGGTTTCTGATGAATCTTGTCGATTTGAACAAGGCTGATTCACGTGCTTATGGTGGCAGCTCCATTATTCGTCAGTTCTACAATGCCATGGTATCCGAGGATGTCTTCGAAAAGGCGTGCAGAAGTTTTGCTCTTGAAATCTACAATGGATTCCTGGAAGGGAGCGGAGCAGACTTCATCGTTGATAAATCTCCACGATACTATTACATGCTGGAATGGCTGGATCGTCTGTTCCCTCAGTCCAAGCGTATTCATCTCCAGCGTAATCCTCTGGCCGTAGCTGCATCATTCAAAAAGGTAAACCGCCACACAGGAGAAGGATTCGACCTGATTCATAGTTTGCAGAGCCCCAAATTAAATATGAAATCCGTTGATCTCACACTTGGGATGCTCCGCTTGAATGATTATTTTGCCAAACCCCACTCCAATGCGTATGAATTGCAATATGAACGATTGGTTTCCAATCCTCAAGAAGAACTTGAGAAACTATGCGCGTTTCTGGGAATTCGATATGAACAGGGAATGGAGCAGTATGGACAGTTTCTGGACAGTGCCAAGTCTGGCATGTTCTACAGTATGGGCGTGGGTGATCCTTTCCTCTCTTCGCATCAAGAGGCACATCAGGATTCTGTTAACAACTGGAAAAACATATTAGAACCACATGAAGTTGAACTGTATTGCCGTGTAATGGGGGCAGATCTGTTCCACCGGATGGGATACAGTGAACAGCTGGCAGAAGCCGAACAATGGACGGGTGTACATTATGATGCAAGTCCGGATCAAGAGGTCATCGATCGAATTACGCATCAATTGACGACAGCGACCGGTTGCCAGTGGCAATCGCAATACCAAATGCAATCGGCAGATTCTGTCGTTCATGATCCGCTTGGGAATCTTAATGACCAAATTGTCGAAGAACCGGAAAAGACAGACCCGACGCTAGCTGCACTGGTAACGATCAGACAGCTGCAAGCCGCATTACGTGCAGCAGATCATCGTCTGGAACGGGGTTACAGTGAGCGAGAACGCTTGAAAGTCCAGCTGGCTTCTGCTCAAAGCAAAATACAGCGTATCAAATCATGGGTACCATTTGGTCATCAGATCAGCGCCTGGGCTTCACAGCGCAAGATTCTACGGGGAGGCAAGTCATGAGCGCCATAGCAGGAATTGTACACAACGATGGTCAGCAGGCGCTATGGGAAGACAGCTGGCGTCTGTACGCAAGCCTGGGGCATGTCCCTGCGGATACAACAGGAGTGTGGAAAGGCAATGAGGCGTTCCTCAGCTGTCATGCCCAATGGATTACACCGGAATCGGTTAGCGAGAAGTTGCCTTTATATGATGAGGAAAGTGGTCTGACCATCACAGCAGATGCCATCCTGGATAATCGGGAACAACTGGCTGATCAATTGCAGATATCCAGAGCTGAACTGGCTATGTTGGCGGATAGTGAATTGATCTTGCGTGCCTATCAGCGCTGGGGAGACGATGTAGCCGTCCGATTGCTGGGGGATTTTGTATTCGCGATATGGGATGAGCGGAATCGCAAACTGTATGCAGCAAGAGATATTACAGGCATGAGAGCTTTTTATTACCGACATGATGGTTCACGTTTTGCTTTCTGCACACTTATGAATCCGTTGCTCGGGCTTGAAGGGGTACATAAAGAACTTGATGAGACCTGGCTGTCCGAATTCCTTGCCATTCCTGACATGCATGATTCAGCAGATATCAATTCGACCGTATATCGGGGAATAAGCCAGCTGCCTTCTGCACATACACTTGTCTTCCGGGATGGGAGACTGGAGCTGAAGCAATATCATCGCTGGAATGAAGTGGAACCTCTAAGGCTGAAATCCGATGGCGAGTATGTAGAAGCGTTTCGGGAGGTATTTGGGCAGGCGGTTGGATCACGCTTGCGAACGCACAGGCAGGTGGCTGCAGCATTAAGTGGTGGGCTGGACTCGGGAGCCGTGGTTGGTTTTGCTTCCGGAACACTGAGAAGTCAGGGTAAACGGCTGCAGGCCTATAGTTATGTTCCGGTACCGGATTTCACAGATTATACGTCGAAAACGTTGCTCGCAGACGAACGGCCCTTCATACGTTCAACCATTAATCATGTCGGCAATATCACAGAGAACTACCTTGATTTTGAAGGCAGAAGTCCACTTAGTGAAGTAGATACCTGGCTCGACATTATGGAAATGCCCTATAAATACTTTGAAAATTCATTCTGGATTCGCGGATTCTATGAAAAAGCGAGCCAGCAAGATGCAGGCATCCTGCTCACAGGCGCACGTGGTAATTTCACCATCTCCTGGGGGCCGGCTCTGGATTATTACGCCAGTCTACTGAAAAGTGGCCGCTGGTACCGCTGGTTCCGTGAGATGCAGCAGTATAGTGAACGAACGGGCATGCCCTTCTCCCGTATTGCCAAGATCACCGGGAAAAAGGCATATCCGGATTGGTTCAAGGCGCAGTCCAAAGGAGCCAGTCAGGCGGCATCTGTACAGTTGATCCATCCTGATTTTGCGCAAAGAACAGGTGTGTTGGAACGACTCAAATCCATTATTGTCCTGCAGGGCGGTGCCCAGGCGGATGCTCTCAAAGTCCGTGCCGAGAAATTTAATAACCTGGCTATTGCGAACAAAAATGGTGCCGTAGCTACGAAATGTTCTCTCCGTTACCGGGCTTGGGAACGTGATCCGACAAGTGATGCCAGAGTCATCCGGTTCTGTCTGTCCGTTCCGATTGAACAATATGTGAAACACGGGACGGATCGTTCATTGATTCGCCGGGCTACTTCACCGGAGTTGCCTGACAAGGTCAGGCTGAATCAACGGGTACGGGGTGTACAACCGGCGGATTGGTTACATCGCATCATTCCCAATTGGGATGCTTTTACTGCCGAGTTACGTGCTTTGTGTTCTGACAGCAAGGTCGCTGGCATATTAAACACGGAGCGTATCAAATCTGCCTTGGCCAACTTTCCGAGTCCGAGACCAGAGCTTGCTTCACATCCAGATCTGCGATTGATGATGCATAGTCTGATTGTCTATCGGTTCATTCGGAAATTCTGATATAGCCCGGTGAACTGTGAGCCCGGATTTTTCTTACATTTGACTCATGATAGGAGGTGAATACGATGCAAAGGGAAAAAAAGGAATGGCAAGAACCAGCACTAGAAATATTGGAAGTCAACCAAACAATGGCGGGCACAGGTTACAAACATATCGACTGGGTTACGGTTCACGATGCGGATCTCTACGGAACTAGTTAGAAAGCTTTACCATATGCCATCATACTTAGAAGTGCGTAAAGGAGGTGAATACGATGCAAATGGAAAAAAAGGAATGGCAAGCACCAGCTCTTGAAGTGTTGGAAGTCAATCAAACAATGGCCGGTACTGGCTACAGACAAATTGACTGGATCACGGTTCACGATGCGGATCTGTACGATCCAACTTCCTAAGTTGTTAAGTTTGATGAAGTGTCATCATACTTAAAGGGCGGAAATGCAACAAATCCAGCTTTTCGCCTCCGCCCTTATATTGAGCAACATGAATATAAGGGCTTTTTTTTACATTTTATTACGTAGGAGGCGTCGTTCATTGTTGCCTGTGCATTATGTGGCGTATGGTCTGCGCTGGTCGAGCCAAATTCGAATGCCTGAACTACAGATCGCACCCAAGGATGCGGAGACTGATTTTGATGTCGTGGATGTGCACATCGAGTCTTCAGATCTGACCCCATTGTGGGAGGATTGGGATGTAGGCAACGACAACTTTGTGGCGCGAGAGGGCAGTCTTTTTTTCAAAATCGAAGATACAGGTCTGTTTCTAATGGAACAAGGAAAGCGCATTGTTGTATCTCCGATACCGGGTGCAGATGAGAAAAAGGTCAGATTATTCATCCTGGGCACCTGTATGGCGGTCATTATGATGCAGCGTGGCATTCTTCCTTTGCATGGTAGTGCAGTTGTTATTGATGGCTGGGCTTACGCATTTGTCGGACATTCGGGGGCAGGCAAATCGACACTGTCGGCCGCACTGGCATCACGCGGATATCCACTTCTCACCGATGATGTTGTTGCACTGACCTGGGATGCCGGGGGAAGAGCCATCGTATCCCCTGGTTACCCGCAACAGAAGTTATGGCAACCCAGTCTGGACGGCTTCGGCATGAAGGAGCAGGATTACGCAACGGTTCACGCAGAGATTACGAAGTATGCGATTCCTGTCCAGCACTATTTTCATGAGATGGCCGTACCTCTAGGTGGAATATTCGAACTTGCTCCACAACCGGAGGAAAACCATACATCTGTTCAACTGGTTGAAGTGGCAGGCTTGGAACGATTGCATCTATTATGCTCGCATACGTTCCGTGGTGGACTCGTTGCAAGACAGGGACTGGCACAGTGGTTGTTCGAGACGGCTTCAAGACTTTCAGCAAGTGTGGAGATTGGCAGATTGGTCAGAACGGGTGCTGAGTTTACAGCATTTGAGATGGTGGATCGGATCACAGATCATATACGTAAAGGAGTGCATACAGGACAATGACAGCGACTACGCCGATGAATGTGGAAGACCGGGTAATCCGGAAGGAAGGCAATCTGGTCAGTGATATGGGCAGTGAGAAAGTCATGATGAGCATTAGCTCTGGAAAATACTATAATCTCGGGAGTACCGGTGGGCGAATCTGGGATCTGATCGCAGAAGAACGCACGCTGGGCGAAGTTGTTGAGGTACTTGCTGGGGAGTATGAGATTGAGCCAGATGAATGTCGTGAGCAGGTGGTGCAATTCCTGGAACATCTGTCCCGTGAAGGTTTAATCGACGTTACTCGCGGAGTGTAGAATGATGTTGCGAAAAATAAAGGCTTATTTCTCGCTCCCACGGCCGATGCGTCGACTGGTATGGGAGGCCTATATCCTCCTTGGCTGGGCACGCATACAGAAGGCTATGCCATTCGTTAAAATCGCGCCAGGGCTGGGTACGCCTATGGTAGAAACACCCATGACAGGACTTGATCGCAGCGAGGTCATCACTATACGGAATATTTCCAAAGCGATTTCGCTCGCCAGCAAATATACCTTATGGGAAAGCCGCTGCCTTGTAATGGCGATTGCCGGGATGAAGATGCTTGAGCGACGCAAGATAGAGAGTACGTTATATATGGGAACTGCGCGGAATAAGCAAGGACATATGATGGCTCATGCCTGGCTGCGAAGCGGTAAATTGATCGTGACCGGAGCTGATACTATGGACCAATATACGGTTGTCGGTGTGTTTGGCAAACGGTGTCCGGAGAAGGGATCTGGGGAGATTGTCTATGATACATGAAAGTGAACTCTATTCATCAGGGTTTCCGAAGGAGCTTAAGCTGATTTTGAGCATGATTAGAGGTGATCTGACGGCTCTATCCCCTGAAGAACTCAAGGTGGGTTTGCAAGGAACCGATTGGCGACTCTTTCTGCGGCTTGTCTATCATCACCGCTTATACTCTGCCCTTTATGTGAAAATGAAAGAATTGAACTCTGCAATCATTCCTGCAGATGTTATGGAGAGTCTGAGACAACAATATACGGTCAATACGTTCCGCATGTTACATCTAACAGCTGAGATGGAGCAGGTGTGTGGAGCTTTTCGTGAACGCGGTATCCGCAATATTACACTAAAGGGACCGGCACTCGCCCATGATCTCTATGGCGATGTATCGATGCGAACCTCCAAAGACCTGGATATCCTGATTCCGTTTGATGATGTGGAAGCAGCTGAAGGCATTCTGGCTACCCTCGGATATATATCCAAGGAAGGGGAGCGGGCACCTACGGTGCGCAGCTGGAAATGGCGGGAACATCATATCTGTTACACCCATCCGGTCAAAAGGACTCAAGTGGAGATTCATTGGCGTCTGAATCCAGATTCGGGCAAAGAAACAGATTTTGAATTGCTGTGGAAACGTAGCCGGTTCAGTTCATACACACAGACACCTGTCCGTATGCTTGAACAAGAAGACCTATGGGCTTATCTCGTAACCCATGGTGCACGACACGGCTGGTTCAGACTGCGCTGGTTACTGGATATCGACCAGATGATCCGCAGCATGCCACTCGATGTGAAGAAAGTAGAGAGACGTCTGAAAGCGGAGGGTCGTTTATCGATCGGTTCGCAGGCTCTTTATCTGGCTTCGGAGCTGCTGAATACGCCGCTGGATGTAGAGTACAGGTCCTTGATGTCCTTGAGTGACCGTACAGGCAAGCGATTAGCCAACGAAGGCGCAAAGTTCATGAACGACATGCTGGAAAGTCCGGCTGATATGAAGTCTTATCAATCGTATTTGTTTAAACTTCGAAGTACAAAACAGAAATGGTTCTTCTTTATTGAACGTTTATATCCAAGTACATGGGATGTGGATCAATTGCCGCTTCCACGTTCTTTGTTTTTTCTATACTTTCCGTTACGTCCGTTTCTCTGGTTCTGGCGGCGAATTAAAAGGTATACGGTGACGGAAAGGGGTAAAGTATGATCTCGGAATTAAGGTATTTCATGCGAAAGTTGCATCATGTCACGGGGCCCATTTTATATTGGAATCTGATAGGGATGATCTGTATCAGTCTCATGGAAGGGATCGGTATCTACATGCTTGTTCCGATGCTGAGTCTGATTGGCATATTTGAGATGGGCTCCACAGGCTTAAACATTCCCTGGCTTGGCGACGTGTTGAATCGTTTTTCTGAAAATAGCCAATTGTTACTCGTATTGTTCACCTTTGTGTTGATTGTCTCCGGACAGGCCTGGATGCAGCGTCTCCAGACGATCCGTAATACTCGAATCCAGCAGCAATTTGTACGAACGCTGCGCATGGAAACCTATGGTGCTATTATTATGGCGCAATGGTCATTTTTTCTCCAAAAACGAAAATCCGATTTTAACCATATATTAACGACTGAACTTGCACGTGTGAGCCAAGGAACGAGCATTATGCTGCAAATGGCAGCCTCGCTGATCTTTACGGGCATTCAGATCGGTCTTGCTTTCTGGTTATCCGCCAAGCTGACGGCACTTGTGCTGGTCTGTGGATTGTTATTATTTTTTGTCTTGAGAAAATTCGTCAAGCGGGCCAAGCAGATCGGAGACCAGACCTCTGAATTCTCGCAAAGTTATTATAACGGCATTACTGAGCATTTCAACGGCATTAAGGATATTAAGAGCAACATGCTTGAGCGCTCACACATGAACTGGTTTGAGCGCATGTGCAGACAGATAGAACGCAATGTCATTCAGTTTAGCCAATTGAACAGTGGAACACAGCTGATTCACCGGATGTCCGCGGCAATCATTATTGCGGCATTCATCTATCTTTCTCTCCGTGTAATGACGGTACCTCCAGCAAGTCTGCTGCTCATCATCCTTATCTTTTCCCGGTTATGGCCAAGATTTACGGCGATTCAGTCCAATCTGGAGTACATTAGCTCCATGCTGCCTGCATTTCGGGTAGTCAGAGAACTGCAAGCGCAGACGGCGAAGAGTCGTGAGATTAGTGAAGAGATTGCTTCGGCAGGAGACGTTGGAACTGATGGGATTCAACCTATGGAACTGAAGGCATCTATCACCTGTGAGGATGTCTGCTATCGCTATGAGGGAAGTGATACGTACTCATTGAGAAATGTGCAAGCTTCGATTCCAGCAAGGGGCATGACCGCGATTGTGGGGAAATCCGGAGCAGGCAAGAGCACGCTGATAGATCTGATTATGGGCCTCGTAAGGCCTGAAACTGGTCGTATTTTGATTGACGGTGAGCCTCTGTCAGAAGAACGATTATTGAGCTGGCGAAGTTCCATCGGATATGTCTCCCAGGACCCATTCCTGTTTCATACGAGTATTCGTGAGAATCTGCGTCTGGTTGATCCAAATGCAAGTGAAGAACAGATGTGGCAGGCTTTGCAATTTTCCTCCTCTGCGGCATTTGTACGGAAGTTGCCTCAGGGTCTGGATACGATCATTGGTGATCGGGGGATTCGGCTATCCGGGGGTGAACGTCAGCGATTGGTGCTCGCCCGGGCCATGCTGCGGAATCCTTCTGTATTGGTACTGGATGAAGCAACGAGTGCGCTCGACAGTGAGAATGAACAGTATATTCACGAGGCGCTGGAACGATTAAAAGGACATGTGACCATTATCGTGATTGCACACCGATTGTCCACGATTCGGACGGCAGATCGTGTAATTGTGCTTGATGAAGGTCGGGTGATTCAAGAAGGCGGGTACCAGCAGTTATCAACTGATCCGGTAGGGACGTTCAGCAAACTTTTGAACATGCAAGCGGGTGTTGTGGGACAATAAGTAGGTTATGACATAACGTAAAGAGGCGCGCCACGAGGGGCGCGCCTTTCATGTAAGTAGTTTGTATAATGAGCAAGAATTAATGAACGAGGGCTGTTTTCGTAGGGAGTGGCAGTTGAAGAGCGCCAATCTGCTCCAAATGCTGTACGATCTCTTGCACGGCTTCCTCAATGGACCATTGCTCTGTATCGATGATGAATGAAGGAGATTTTGGTACATCATAGGGGGCGGAAATGCCTGTGAAATGCGGGATGTCACCATTGCGGGCTTTTTTGTATAGACCCTTGGGATCACGCCGCTCACATTCTTGGATTGAACAGCGCACATAGATTTCAATGAAATCATCTGGTTCAAATAACTGTCTGACCATCTCCCGATCCTGTTCATGAGGAGAGATAAAAGCCGAAAGTACAAACAACCCGGCATCTACCATTAACTTCGATACTTCACCAATTCGACGCAGATTTTCTTGACGATCCCCTGCTGTAAAACCGAGATCACGGTTCAGTCCATGACGTACATTATCCCCGTCCAGAACATAACAGCGTACGCCTTGATCATAAAGATACTGCTCCAGGGCAAATGCAAGGGATGACTTTCCTGCACCTGATAACCCGGTAAACCATATGGCACGACTACGGTGCCCATTATGCTTCTCCCGGTCTTGTCTGTTGATGCTGGATGATTGCCAGGTTATATTGCGCTCTTCCTTCGACATGAGTATCCCGCCTTTTCCCTACCATGATATGTATAATATTTTAACATATTTACAAGATTATAGCACCTTATAGATTTCTTCAAAATAAGCGTGAATCGACAAAATATCGGGTATAGATGTAGTACATACATAAGCATTATGCATATATCCAAGGAGTATTTTGAATTGAATGATGCAAAATGCTCACATAGCAGGAGGAACAATGTCATGAACAAAAACATACAAAACATACAAGTTGGGTTCAAATGCCCGGATTGCCAACAGGATGTCCGAGCGGAATTTATAGATGAACAGGTCAGCACGGTTCGTTGTAAAGGTTGTGACAGAGCGTATACACTTTTGAAGCCAACCATCGGTGATGAGATTCTACTGGATTGGGAGCAGGAGGCTTTGTATCACAAGCTGAGGGCAGAGCAGTCTGAACTGGATAATCACAATATGTCGGCCTTGATTATCAAAGTTATCGAGTTGCTTACATGGCGTGATCGGGGAGATGGACAGACCCGTGCCATACAGACCGTGAGGGAATGGCTTGCTTCCAGTGGCAAACCTCAGACCTTACTTGAATTATTCCATCAATCTCCGTCACAACCTGAAAATAAACGTTTCGATCGTTAATGATTTACATACATTAGCCGTTCCTGTGGCATATTACCTGAAGGTGTTCGTGTGTGCAAACGACTAACCGAATTTTTCAGGAACAGGAGCGGATAGAATGAAGCGAATGGTTCTATATATACTGCTGGGACTGTTATCCATCAGTATGGTACCGGCACAGACTGAAGCATCACCGGTTACCGGAGCGTATCACTTTGGCTTCAAAAAAAGTCAAAACGGTCAACTGCCCTCCATTGATCAGGAAGGCTTTAAATCAATCTTACAACATAACGATGCCATTTTCCTGGGGGATACAAAACAGAAGGAGTTGTATCTCACGTTTGATAACGGGTATGAGAATGGATTCACACCTGCCATACTGGATGTTTTGCGTACCAAGAAGGTGCCAGCTGCTTTCTTTGTGACAGGTCATTATCTGAAAGATCAGCCTGAGTTGGTCAAACGTATGGCGGCTGAAGGTCATATTGTCGGTAATCATTCATGGAGTCATCCGGACATGACTCGCATCTCCAATGAAAAGCTTAGAGAGGAACTTGAGAAGGTCAAGTCGGAGGTCAATCGGCTGACCGGTCAACAAGCGACCTTTTTACGGCCACCGCGCGGGATTTTTAACAATCGTACGCTCGCAGAGAGTCATGCCCAAGGGTATGTGAACGTGTTCTGGTCTGTTGCTTATAAAGATTGGGATACCAATGTGCAGCGTGGTGCACAATATGCTCATCAACAGGTGTTGAAACAACTCCATCCGGGCGCTGTCATTTTGCTTCATTCGGTATCCAAAGATAACACGGAAGCTCTGGGTTCCATTATTGATGAGGCCCGCAAGCAAGGATATGCATTCAAAAGTCTGGATGATCTGCGGACCAAAAGTTATTGATCCATTATCGTAATGAGCAATGGACCAAGTGTAGGTCATTCAAAAGTTTAGCAAAAATATTAAAGGGCATCCTGAGCGATTAAGCTCGGAATGCCCTTTTTAGTTTATAACGGTATGCCAGTCCAAGTATTGGATGTACCACATATAGATTTAGAAGAAAGGATTGGGTAATACGATACGATGTAACGTGTAATACTATAAAACAGTATTATAGATGATTCCAATCGTTTTCGGGCCGCAGTGACTGCATACTACACAACCAGCAGTGGTCAGTTCCACACGTGCACCCGTTTGTTCCTGCAAAGACTTCTGCAAGTCAAGCGCATCCTCTTCAGCCATGGTGTGAACAACAATCAGAAGGTCTGGATCGATCTGATCTTTCTGGCTGAGCGTATTATTCAGCATTTGTTCCAGAGCTTTCTCCCGTTTGCCGCGCACTTTATAGGCAGGTGCCATCTTGCCATCTGTTACCCGGATGACAGGACGAATCTTCAACAGGCTTCCAATCAGGTTCTGCATGCCCGAACAGCGTCCGCCTTTATGCAGATACTCCAGTGTATCGATAACAAACTCCGTGCGTACATTTGATTTCATCGCCTCAATCAGGTGTGTAATCTGAGTCAGGTTTTGCCCTTTATCAGCAGCATGTACAGCTTTCATCACCATCAGTGCAATTCCTGATGAGAGATTCTGTGAGTCAATGACCGATATTCGACCTTCAGGGAACTCGGAACTCGCTAGTCGTGCATTTTGATAGGTAGAGGAAAGTTCAGAAGATAAGCTGATATATAAAATCTCATCCCCTTGATCTATGTAAGGTTGAAATGCCGTTATGAAATCAGCGGGGGAAGGTGCAGCCGTTTTGGGAAGACGCCCATCTTGGCTAACACGTTCATATAGCTGTTCAGGCTTAATCTCAGCACCGTCTTTCAGTGATTCTTCACCAAACACGACATATAAGGGGATGATACCGATATCGTGCTGCTGGATCCATTCTGGAGCCAGATCACTTGTGCTGTCCGCAAAAATTTTGATTCGTGACATGTCAATCTCCTTTGAAAACAATGATTTTGGCAAAAAATATAGATTATACTTATGTGTAAACCCATTCATTTTAATTATAAGGAAACATGACGCTGATGCAAAGCGTTACATCAGCGTCATGCCTACCAAAATAAGTCCAACGAATAACAGAATCATGATCCCATTTAATATGGTTCCGATAATGGCAAAGATTTTCTTTCGATTCTTGAGAACAAGACCGATAATTCCGACGATGCCTCCGGCCAGATTGAGAATCAGGCAGACCAGAATGGCTAATGAAGCCAGAACCACTGCTGGATGCAAGGCTATCTCTTCTGTCTGCAACGGGGTTAGAACTCCGATGGACTCGTTTACAGCCATGGTGGCAATAAAGAATATCAGAATATAACCCAAGATTGCAACCAACCCAATGACAAAGCTGGCGATCCCAGGTCCGGAATGTTTCAGTGGTGCCATTGGTTGCCTCTCATGATCTGGCGGGTAGGCTTCATACCCATTGTTATTGTATGGATCTGCATGGCCAGGATTCTGATCCGTGTTGTTATAACCTGAATTATAGGAATCGCGATTATCCATAATGTTGACTTGCCTCCCTTAATCATCGTACTGAATGTTATTAACCTAATCGATGAGTAATGATTAGCTTCATCCCATCTTCTCGGTACTGAAAACCAATCTTTTTGAACTTGCACTTAAAATACAACGATTACATACCTGTTTACTTTTCCATAATTACCGATAAAAATCAAGGATTTACGCCAGTTTTCTACGATATATTACGATATTTAGGGTAGGGATAGGATTGTTAAGTATAAACAGACATATGATCTTTGAAGCTCCGTCACGACTGGTAAAGGAGGAGTGGATTCGCTACAATAATAGGAGTGAATTTTAGTTGAATTAAGGGAGAGAACTTACATGCAACGAAGATGGATGATGCTTGGAGCTGTAATGACCATGCTGTCGGTGGCGATTGGTGCGTTTGGTGCTCACATGCTCAAGGATACGATTGGGCCCGCGGCCATAGCTACATATGAGACAGGTGTGCAATACCACATGATTCATGCATTGGCCTTGCTCATTATTGGCTTGACGGCTGGTCAACTTGGAGCATCGACAAAACTGAAGTGGGCAGCGCGTCTGTTGTTTATCGGAATTATCGTGTTCTCGGGCAGTTTGTATGTGCTTAGTATTTCTGGCATCAAGATTCTGGGCGCCATCACACCGATTGGTGGGGTAGCCTTCATTGCCGGATGGTTGTTATTGGCATTAGATGTATGGAAGCGAGGTAAGGATCGCTCCTGATCGACCCAAACAAATCTCGGAGGGTTCAATCCTGCATGAACCATTGAACTAAAAAAGCAACTTGCGTTAGAATGTCCCGTCATTCTAACGCAAGTTGCTTTTTGTTTTAATCCGATGAAGTTAGTTACAGAAACTCATCGATTTCATTGGTTCGGAACGTATACACCTGTTTTTCATCGACATGGTAGATGCTCACAATACTGGTATCTCGATCAAAATTCAGAATACGGCAAGGAATGCTCTGATGTTTACCGTTTTTGTTATTGACAACAATACGGGTGAGTTTATTCTCTTTAATGAGCGTGTCAATCCACGCGTCAAACGAGTTTCCATCGGATACATTGGATGTTTGGGTGGCAGGCTTTTTCTCGCTAACCGGTTTTTCTTGCTGATTCTGTGTTTTGACTGGAGCAGGTGAGGCAGGTGTCTGAGCTGCAGTGGACGCCTTCTGTGCTGCGTTGGCTTTTTTGCGTTCGTTGTGAAGTGTGACGAAAGAGTCCTTCTTGGACTGGAGTGTCGCTTCAATAATTTTGCCTAGCTCTATGCCGGATTGAATCCGAAAGTCCGCAATTTGTTCTTCATTGTTTATGAACTCCAACAGGGACTGCAGTGCCAATGCATTTGAGCGGCTCTTAATAAGTATATCGACATTAAATAAAAAGCCGATGTCCTCTTGATTGGATAAGGTTTCTTTCATTCATCCCAGCCCCGTTAAAAAGTATGTCAGCTCAAAAAAACGCTTCAATTCACTATATCATTAAAAAGGAAATTATCATAGTGCTAGAGACGCAGAAATATGCCGAAACAAATGGGTTAATATCACAAATAAACCTTATTATTCACGTCTTTTAGAAGGTGTCCACAAGACAATCCAGAATGAGGAAACAACATTCTGGATTGTCTTGTGGAAGAGGAGGTGGATCGGGAATTTTATAGACCGATGCAGTCCATTATTGTTGGAGAGCACGTATTGGCATGTGCGGAGCACATTTTGGACTAGAGTCGCAAAGTGCTGGTACATGTAAATAATGAACCCGTATGAGACAACATTCATTAGTTTTCAAAAGTGTTTAAAGGGAGTTGAGAACGCAAAAAGAAATCAACTGTGACTGTATTTATGACGAACTCCGTAAAGGCTGTGCTTTTGCTAAAATTCCCTTTAATATGTTGTTCTCCAATAGGCTCATGCCCACTCTAATTGTTTGTACTCTGACGTTTAACAACCGTCTTCTCGTTATTGTGTTACAATATGCTCATCACACATTAAGGAATGAAGATCATGCATCAAGAGGACAGTGTATTTGAACAAATTATGAAGCAGAAAAGATTAAAGCCTATCAAGCCTGAAACTACAACAGTTCAAGTGAAACCAATACATAAAAAGAAACTAGCTCAGGAGCCATTAAGTGAATTGGATGTCCAGTTCAAAAAGTCGGTAGCTGAATCAGTAGATCGAAGTGTACTTCATAGACGTGTACTGGGAATTAGAAGAGAGTTAACGGAGATAAGGAAACTAAAGAATGATGAGCATATGTTTTAAGGTAGGCCAAATTTGATTCACCTTGGGTGACACTTTATTTCGTTCTACCTGGGTATAAACTGCATTGCAGTTGTGTATATGTACTGAACATATAAATCAGATGTTGATTGATGGAGTGGGGTGTACTCTTCCAGCTTTGGTTAAAACGTAAAGAATAAAAAAGAGGCGTCAATCATTGACGTTCCCCCAAGTATTCGTTATTAATCTTTTTTCTGAAAGTCTTCTTGTGTTACGGTAATTTTGCTTCCATCTCCAAAAGTATAAACGTAATTTTTACCTACTTTTTCAATACTTCCTTTACGCTTCTTCTCTTCTTCTTGTTCTCTTCTTTTCTTATCTATTCTTATGAAGAAAGAAGCAAATATTATATGTATTATAATAAATAATGTAGTCCATTTTAAGATGCTAAGAAGTAAGCCATCGAATAGATCGTTATTGTAGGCAACTCTGTAATAATGAACTGCCATCATAAACAACCAGCCCGTGAAATTGTAAAGAAATGAAGCATGTACCAATACTTTTTCTTCAAGTGCGGCTAAACCTGAAAGGACACCCAATAATCCAGTTATACTAATACACAAGACCATACCAAAGTTCATTGTCTCTTTTGTATAAAACCTACCTGTACCTTCAAGTGGAATTCTAATATCTGTGAAAAGTATAAACGACAACATAATCAGTACAAGTACAGTTATAAAAAAAGATACTTTATAAATCGAGTTCATATTTCCCTCCTTCCCGATTAATATCATTATCGGTTATTCAACGTATTATATGAATATTTACCTTACATCTAATCCCATAGACCCACTTCTTTTGGCATGGTATAATCATTCCATAATTTAGGAAACGAGGTCTACGTATGAAGAAGTTGGTTTTATCGTTTTTAGCTTTATTATTGTTTGTCGTTACAACTACATATGCACCCGCACCTGCAACAGCAGCTACTAAGTACGATTTTAAAAATGTCAATTGGGGCATGACAGTCAATCAGGTTAAAAAGAAAGAAAAATCAAAGATATTGGAAACAGTAAAGAGTAAAGATTTTACCTACGTTGTTTATAAAACAAAAGGATTTAGGAAGAATGCGAATCTGTATTACTTGTTCTACAAAAACAAATTAGTCCGTGCAATGTATGTATTTGACCCAAACAATACTAATGGAACTACAATGCACTTGATAGGTGAATATTTCAGTTTAAAGCGAGATCTATTTGATACATATGACAGATCTATTAACAACAGAGACATTCTTGATCGAAGCGGCAAGCGTGTCACTATGTATGATGGCGAAGAGAAAGATCTAGCTGCTGGAAAGATAAGCTACCAATGCTATTGGATAGTAGATAAGAAAAAAACACACATTAGTCTTTCCCTCTCTATCTTTGGAAACTTTTTAATTAATCGAGTAATCTACAGCGATAACACTCTGGACTTCGACATCGATAAAGTCATGGATTCTATGTAAGTATAGGTTAAGTCAGTGGAAGAGCTGCCTCATTTCTGAGGTGGCTTTTTATATTCCAACTAAGCATATTTCTAATATCTAAGTCTGCGAAGAGAATTAGCAACAATATATTTGAACTGTAAGTACCTACATTTTCTCAAACACGGCAGGTGTCCACACGACAATCCAGAATGAGGCATACAATTATCGTGACCTGTGGAAGAGGAGGTGGATCGGGAAATTATGGTGACGATGGAGCCCATTGTAGTTGGAGAGCATGTATTGGTTGGGGTAGAAGTCAAGCTGCCCAAAACAACGTTGTTGACCATTAATACATCCAAAGGTTATATCATGTGCGGAGCACTCGACGTGGGATTACTTAATGAGAAGCTCGGGGATCGCAAAATTATTGCGGCTCGGGCGGTTGGTGTGCGTACACTGGAGCAGTTGCTGCATGCACCTATGGAGTCGGTGACAACAGAAGCCGAGGCCATGGGCATTACGGTTGGCATGACGGGTGTAGAGGCTTTGTTGAAAATGATCTAAGCACTAACAAAAGGGCTCCCCATATGGGAAGCCCTTCTTTAGCGTCTTAGCGTTCTAATACAGAGCTGGGCACATCAGTAGCCACTAGCTCTATACACGAACTCTTCTTGAATACTCTTATTAAATTAAGCTTCTTCCTTCGCGAACAAGGCAGCCAGATTTTCTTGGAAAGGTGCGCGAACAACGCCTTTTTCCGTGATAATAGCTGTTACATATTCGTTAGGCGTTACGTCAAATGCTGGATTGTATACTTTAACACCTTGCGGTGCTGTACGTTTACCAAATCCTTCAGTGACTTCTTCCGCAGCGCGTTCTTCAATCGGAATAAGGTCCCCGGATGGAGTGGACAAGTCGATAGTCGACAATGGGCTCGCTACATAGAACGGAATATTGTGAGCCTTGGCAAGCACGGCCACGCTGTATGTTCCGATTTTGTTAGCTACGTCACCGTTAGCTGCAACACGATCCGTTCCGACGATAACAGCTTGAATCCAGCCTTTGGACATCACCATGCCTGCCATGTTATCACAGAGCAGCGTAACGTCTATGCCGGCTTGCTGTAGCTCAAAAGCAGTCAGGCGTGCACCCTGAAGTACAGGACGAGTTTCGTCTGCAAATACTTTCAGGTGAATGCCACGTTCCTGTGCGAGATACATTGGAGCGGTTGCTGTACCATATTTCGCAGTAGCTAGTCCGCCTGCGTTACAGTGAGTAAGTACACCCATACCATCTTCGAACAAAGGCAGTGCATTCTCGCCGATCATGCGGCATACTTCTTCGTCTTCCTTCTGAATCAACAGAGCTTCTACTTCAAGAGCATCATTGCCCTCATCCAGGCTCAGGCCGGATTCAACGACCTCATTTGCTTTTTGCATCATGCGATCCAGTGCCCAGAACAGGTTCACCGCTGTAGGACGGGAAGTAGCCAGATGAGCACATATGGATTTTACGTGGTCCAACCAACCTTGAACGGTTGTTCCGTCATATGATTTGGCTCCCAGTACAACACCAAATGCAGCAGCAATACCAATCGCTGGAGCACCGCGTACTTTCATGGAGTGGATGGATTCCCATACTTCCTCGGGTGTATACAGTTTCAACATGAGGATCGTTTCTGGCAACAGACGCTGGTCAAGCATTTCAAGCTTGTCCTTTTTCCAGATGAGAGAGGACAGAGGCTGATATTCAGGGGTTGTCATGGGTGGTTCCTCCGTTCCTTATGTTAAGCCTTAGTAGTAGTAACAGCTGTGGATACAATATCCAGTACTTCGCCGATGGTATTCAAGCGACGATTGTTCTTGATCAATGCTTTACCAATGGACAATGCTTTACGCTGAGCATGCTCACGCTCAGTCGCATTTGGAATGGTATCTATATCCGCCACGTGAGCGAGTCCCACGATACGACGAACCATTTTGGCACCTGCGAAGCCGATCGAATCTCTAAACAATTGTTGCACATACAGATCCTGATAGCCTGGTGTTTTTGCCATCGGATCAACGAGGTCATTAACCCAGAGGGCACGGAAACGAGATTCGAATTCAGTCCATACATCACGAACCATGTTCAGCAAAAGCGTCTCACGCTCACGCAAAGCAGTCTCATCCTGAATCCATCCTGGCAGGGATGCGTAATTCAAGAGCAGGTTAGCAAGGACTGCACCAACATCAAATCCCATGGGGCCGTAATATGCAAATTCGGGATCGATGACTTTGGTCGATTCAGGTGTAACAAAAATACTGCCTGTATGCAGATCTCCATGAAGCAGTGCCTGCCCATGTGTCAGGAATTTTTCCCGTAGTAATGCCACTTCAAGGTGAAGCTCTCCATCTGTGCGAAGGGCTTCAGCCTCGTCCTCAATGGAAGCATCATAATTATTTTTCTCAGCGATCCGGTAGGGTTCATCAAAGATCAGATCCTCCGTTATTTTGCATTGGTCCGGATTAATGAATCTGCCCTGTTGTTCTTTCTTCAATTGCTGATCCATGCCCAAGTCTGATGTGAAGAACAGCGTTCTTGCCATGAATTCCCCAATATGCTGTGCAAAAAGAGGATAGGAAACACCTTCAATCAGGCCTTTGCGCATGATCACATGATCACTCAGATCTTCCATAACCGTTAACGCTAGGTCATCATCGTAATGATACACTTCGGGTACCATCCCTGGACACAGACGATACTCTTCCTGCAGAATCTCACGTTCAATGCGGGCACGTACCAGAGAGAGTGGCCATGATTCTCCAACCACTTTCGCATAAGGAAGCGCCTGTTTGATAATGATACTTTTATCGGAGTTCTGATCCGTGATGTGGAATACCAAATTCAGATTGCCGTCGCCGATCTCATGACAATCCAGATTTGCATCTGCCGCAAATGGACCCGGTAATGTTTTGGCCAGTTCAATTGCATCCTGGGGGGTAAACGGGCGATATTGGGACAAAGGTGCCACCTCCATATATATGAAGAAACAGGAAAACCCACTTCTTTGCTTGGTATATGTCAGTATATCGGAAATAACGCGGTTTTTGAACTTTTTTTTGAGACAAGTCAAGTCGATCCTGATTCGAACTTCCGGTTCAAGGGTAAAAACAAATAGGCCGGACGGTTGAGAGAAACGCCGTTAACAAGCCTCTCCACTACATGTGGTGACACATTATTAACTCTCTGTTATGCATTGCGGGACAACCTGCTTATCATGGCATGACAGACTAAATTTTAAATAAAGGATGGGATTAATATGGCTACAAAAAACAAAACAGATCAAGCAAAATCGGTGGAACAAGTACTTAATCGTCAGGTAGCTAACCTGAACGTATTGTATGTTAAAATCCATAACTATCACTGGTACGTTAAAGGACCTAACTTCTTCACGTTGCATGTGAAATTCGAAGAGTTCTACAATGAAGTTACAGTACAAATGGATGAAATTGCAGAGCGTATCCTTACGCTGAAAGGTAGCCCAGCGGCTACAATGAAAGAGTATCTGGAGCTTTCCTCTATCCAAGAAGCAGCAGGCGGAGAAGACGCAAAAACAATGGTGCAAAACCTGATCGAGGACTTCGCTACACTTTCGAATGAATATCAGGAAGGTATCGAAGTTGCAGATGCAGCTGAAGATCAACCAACATCCGATATGCTGACAGGTTTCAAGGCTGACCTTGAGAAACACATGTGGATGCTTCGCTCTTTCCTGGGTTAATATAGCCAAGATTTTGCCTAATACAAATGGTCTCTTACGTAAGCTTTCTGAGCCCGGATCATGTTGTCAGAAACGCCCTGAGCGTCTATACTGCTGACAAGAACGATAGGGGGAGGGGACCGCTTATGTTAGAACCAACGATACCGGCTTTAAAAGAATGGGCTTCTGCAATCAAAGCGCTGGAAACCGGTCGCCAGATTATGGTGATGCGCAAAGGCGGCATTGTAGAGGAAACCCGACATTTTGAGCTGAAAAGTCCAGCGTTTTATCTGTATCCGACTTATGAACATCAGCGTAAAGAACTGATTAAGTCCTCGGATCAATCCTATGTTGAAGAATCACTGGCCGAATGGGTGCCCGAAGCTTCGACAATCCGTATTACTGCATATGCCGAAGTAACGCAGGATCTGGAGATACGAGATCAGGAGATGCTGGATCGACTTCTTGACTTTCATATGTGGACAGCGGATTTTTCCGAAGAACGTTTGAAATGGAAACGGAAAGATCCGCTCCATGTATTGATTTTACGAGTGTACCTTTTGGAAGAACCGATGGAAATCCCCGTACTGCCTGAATATAATGGTTGCCGTTCATGGATTTCTATTCCGAATGGTCCGGTGCCGCGCGAAATGACGCCGGTGGTGGACGTTGCGGATTTTGACGAACAGGTACAGAAGATTAACGAGATGCTCAAATTGTAAATGGTAACGTTATTAACGGAGGGACTTGTCCATAATATGGATGAGTCCTTTTTTTAGATTAGTGTACAGCAGATGACTTAAAAGCTTGAATTGCTGTGATTTTTCTCACTGTGCATTTGTGCTTAAGATGTTTTCTGATTTGATTCAATTTGTCTTTTACTATAGAATCAGAAAGAATAAGGTTTCATGCAAGGGACAAAGGTTCTTAGGAAATGACTTGATTATCATTGAGAATCAGTTTAGAATTATTCTAAAGTGTTCTTGCTTTGAAGATTCGAGTACAGGAGAAATTCAGGGGAAGCCCTGTTCAGATATAATAGGCGCTTTTTCTTTTTCGACAGTAAACATCAATTTAATCAATGGAGGGAAACAATACACATGGCTACGAATTTCGTCATTGAAGGTCTGAAAGCGACGATCGAAGGTAAGGAAATCCTGAAAGGCATCAACCTGGAAATGAAAGGTGGAGAAATCCACGCAATCATGGGACCAAACGGAACAGGTAAATCCACTCTGGCTTCTGCCTTGATGGGTCACCCTAAATATGAAGTAACAGACGGTAAAATTACACTTGATGGTGAAGATGTATTGGATATGGCTGTAGATGAGCGCGCACGTGCAGGTCTCTTCCTCGCTATGCAATACCCAAGTGAAATTGCAGGTGTTACAAACTCCGACTTCTTGCGTAGTGCAATTAACGCACGTCGTGGCGAAGGTAACGAGATCTCCCTGATCAAGTTTATTCGTCAAATGGAAGGTAAAATGAAAGAACTCGACATGAACCCTGAGTTCGCTCACCGTTACCTGAATGAAGGTTTCTCCGGTGGTGAGAAAAAACGTAACGAGATTCTGCAAATGATGCTGCTTGATCCGAAAATCGTAGTACTTGATGAAATTGACTCCGGTCTGGACATCGATGCTTTGAAAATCGTGGCTGACGGTGTGAACGCTATGAAGAGCGAAGACCGTGGCTTCCTGATCATCACTCACTACCAACGTCTGTTGAACTACATTACGCCTGACTATGTTCACGTAATGATGCAAGGTCGTATCGTGAAATCCGGCGGACCTGAATTGGCTCACCGTCTGGAAGCAGAAGGGTATGACTGGGTAAAGGCAGAGCTGGGAATTACAGACGAAACTGTAGGCCAAGAAGCGTAAAGACAAAACGGAGGAGGATTAATTAATGACTACACAAACAATTCTTCCGGTTGAATCTGAAGCGCTTCGCGCCTTGTCGGAAAGCAACAATGAACCCGGCTGGTTGACCGAACAGCGGCTTGAAGCTTTAAAGCTTGCGAGCGGGCTTGCGCTTCCTAAACTGGAAAAACAAAAAATTGAACGCTGGAATGTCAGCGAGTACGGAACATATAAAACAAGTGAAGCCATTTCTTCTTTGACAGAAGTACCTGCTTCTATCAAAGATCTGGTTCAGGATCAAGCTGAAGGCAGTCTGGTTATCCAGCGCAATTCCGGTACGGTATACTCCAAGGTGTCTGCTGATCTGGCAGCAAAAGGAGTTATCTTTACGGATCTGGCTACAGCGGTTCGCGAACATGGCGATCTGGTAAAACAATATCTGAACACAGCAGTTAAAGCGGATGAGCATTCCCTCGCTGCATTGCATGCGGCACTTTGGAATGGCGGGGTCTTCCTGTATGTTCCGAAAAATGTTGAAATCGAAGTACCACTGCAAGCAGTGTTGCTTACGGATGACGCATCTGCAACGTTTGCACCTCACGTGCTTGTTGTTGTAGAAGCAAACAGCTCCGTAACTTATGTGGATAACTATGTATCTGGCGAATTGTCCGCACCTGTTTTCCATAATGGTGTTGTGGAAGTATTCGCAAAATCCGGTGCTAAAGTACGTTTTGCATCGGTTCATCAACTGAGTGTGAATGTAACTGATGTTTCATTCCGTCGTGCAGTGTTGGAGAATGATGCTTCCATCGAGTGGATTGTAGGCGAGATGAACAATGGCGACACAGCGAGCAACACGATGACCGTGCTGAAAGGCAATGGATCTAGTTCTGATTCCAAAGTCATCGCTGTAGGTTCCGGTTCGCAGAAAATCAACTACACCACAGAAGCTCGTCACTTCGGTAAGAATACGCCAAGCCAGATGATTACACGTGCAGTTATGCGTGAAGAAGCTTCTGCAATCATCAACGGCATCACGAAGATTGAGAAAGGCGCTACCAAAGCTGATGGACAGCAGACAGAGAAAGTGTTGATGCTGAGCCCTAAAGCACGTGGAGACGCCAACCCAATCCTTCTGATTGACGAGGATGATGTAACAGCAGGTCACGCGGCTTCTGTTGGTCAAGTCAATGCCGAGCAGATTCATTACTTGATGTCGCGCGGAATTAACCGTACGGATGCCGAACGCCTGATCATCTATGGCTTCCTGGCTCCGGTGGTGGCGGATATTCCTTTGGAAGCACTGCGCACCCAATTGCAGTCCCTGATTGAGAAGAAGCTGGGACAATGAACCCGTCCATTCGCGAGCAGTTCCCGATCCTCCACCAGGAAATTAACGGACACCCGCTCGTATATTTAGATAGTGCTGCAACTTCACAGAAGCCTCATGCTGTGATCGAAGCAGTCAAACATTATTATGAGTATGAGAACTCCAACGTACACCGCGGTGTTCATACCCTTGGAAGCCGTGCAACTGACGCTTACGAAGGCGCACGTGAGAAGGTAGCCAAGTTTATCAATGCCCGCCGTACACAGGAGATTATCTTTACCCGCGGGACAACGACAGCTCTGAATCTGGTGGCTTCATCATATGCCCGCGCCAATTGCAAAGAAGGCGATGAGATTGTTATCACGCAAATGGAGCACCATAGTAATCTGATTCCTTGGCAGCAGGTTGCCAAGGAGACAGGTGCAACATTGAAATACATCCCGCTTCAGCCTGACGGTCATATTGAATTGGCTGATGTCGAGAAGACGATTACGAACAATACTAAAATTGTAGCGATCGCTTATGTATCCAATGTTATGGGTCTGATCCATCCTGTGAAACAAATTGCTGAAATTGCACACCGCAATGGTGCTGTCATCGTTGTTGATGGCGCACAAAGCACACCTCACATGAAGGTGGACGTTCAGGATCTGGACTGTGATTTCTATGCATTATCCGGTCATAAAATGTGCGGACCAACCGGAATCGGTGCACTCTACGGCAAAAAGGCGCTGCTGGAGTCCATGGAACCCATTGAGTTCGGCGGTGAAATGATTGATGATGTGGGTCTGTACGAATCCAACTGGAAAGAGCTTCCCTGGAAGTTCGAAGGTGGAACCCCGATTATCGCAGGTGCGGTAGGATTGGGAGCTGCCATTGATTTTCTGGAGCAGATTGGTATGGATGAGATCGCACATCATGAGAGTGTGCTGGCAGCTTATGCAACAGAACGACTGGCCGAGATCGATGGGTTAACCATCTATGGCCCAGCCAAGCGGCATGTGGGTGTTGTTACCTTTAATCTGGGGGATGTTCATCCGCATGATGTGGCAACTGTGCTGGATGCGAGTGGCGTAGCCATTCGTGCCGGACACCATTGCTGTCAACCGCTAATGCGCTGGCTTGAAGTTAGCTCAACAGCTCGTGCCAGCTTCTATCTATACAATAACGAACAAGATGTAGATCGGCTTGTCAGCGCCTTAATCCAGACAAAGGAGTATTTTGGCGATGCAACTTGATGATCTGTACAGACGTGTTATAATGGACCACTACAAAAACCCGCGTAACCGCGGAACATTTGATAATGACGCTGTCACGGTGAATTTGAACAATCCAACGTGCGGCGACCGGATTTCACTGCAAATTTTGCTGAAAGACGGAATCGTCCAGGAAGCCAAATATACGGGTGAAGGCTGCTCCATCAGCATGTCCTCTGCATCGATGATGACGGAGGCTGTCAAAGGCAAAACGATGGAACAGGCACTCGATATCGCTAACCGTTTTTCCTCACTGATGAAAGGTGAAGAAGTCGATTTCGACGATTATGAAGATCTCGAAGCCCTATCCGGTGTGAACAAGTTCCCTGCACGCATCAAATGTGCCACTCTGGCCTGGAATGCATTACGCAAAGGGATTGACGAAGAGAACAAAGTACAATAACGATAGGGAGGTAGAGCAAGATGGCTAAAAAAGCACCAGAAATGGAAGAGTACAAATATGGTTTTCGCGATGAGCACAAATCCATCTTTCAAACCGGTAAAGGTCTGACTGCAGAAGTAGTTACCGAAATTTCCAAGATTAAGAACGAACCGGAATGGATGTTGGAATTCCGTTTGAAATCCCTGAAACAATTCGAAAAGATGCCAATGCCGAAATGGGGCGGAGATCTAGACGGATTGGATTTCAATGAAATTCAGTATTATGTACGTGCTTCTGAAAAACAAGGTAAAACATGGGAGGAAGTTCCTTCCGAAATCAAGGAAACCTTTGATAAATTGGGTATCCCTGAAGCAGAGCAAAAGTTCCTTGCAGGTGTATCGGCTCAGTATGAATCCGAGGTTGTATACCACAACATGCAAAAGGAATTGGAAGACCAAGGTGTAATCTTCATGGATACCGACACGGCTCTCAGAGAGCATCCGGAAATCCTGCGTGAATATTTTGCAACGGTTATTCCACCAGCAGATAACAAATTTGCTGCGTTGAATAGTGCGGTATGGTCCGGAGGAAGCTTCATCTACGTGCCTAAAGGCGTTAAATGTGAAGTGCCTCTGCAAGCCTACTTCCGGATTAACTCCGAGAATATGGGACAATTCGAGCGTACACTCATCATTGCGGACGAAGACAGCTTCGTTCACTATGTAGAGGGATGTACAGCTCCAATCTACAGCACGAACTCACTGCACAGTGCGGTTGTTGAGATCATCTGTAAGAAAAATGCCCGTGTTCGTTACACAACGATTCAAAACTGGGCACCAAACATCTACAACCTCGTTACGAAACGTGCGGTTGCAGAAGAAAATGCAACGATGGAATGGGTCGATGGTAACATCGGTTCCAAACTGACGATGAAATATCCAGCGGTTGTACTGAAAGGCCGTGGAGCTAAAGGTTCCGTACTCTCCATCGCTGTAGCTGGTAAAAACCAGCATCAGGATGCAGGTGCGAAAATGATTCACTTGGCTCCGGATACAACATCTACGATTGTATCCAAATCCATCAGTAAACATGGTGGTAAAGTAACGTACCGTGGTTTGGCTTCCTTTGGACGTCAAGCTGAGGGCGCGAAATCCAACATCAAGTGTGATACACTCATTCTCGATAATGAGTCCACATCGGATACAATTCCTTACAATGAAATCATGAATGATAACATCATGCTGGAGCATGAAGCTACAGTATCCAAAGTGTCTGAGGATCAACTCTTCTACCTGATGAGCCGTGGTCTGACTGATGCAGAAGCAACACAGATGATTATCATGGGCTTCATTGAGCCATTCACGAAGGAATTGCCAATGGAATACGCCGTTGAGATGAATAGATTGATCAAATTCGAGATGGAGGGCTCCATTGGTTAATCCAATGCAGCGCCTTTCGAAGCCGTAAAGCTGAAGCTAGCTGCTGATGTTAAGCGGTAGATATCGTTTTATGTGATTGAATACCCTCTAGAGCAGACTTTTTAAAAAGTCTCTCTAGGGGGTATTTTTATTCAAAAAATCTGGGGATAACAGCGTACAGAAGGTTGTTCTGTTATCGGAGTGGCAAGTGAAAATATACTTTAGTTCAATTTGTATATTTACAAATGAATAGACCAGAGTTATTCTTCCACTAATGAATATTACATATATTTGAATAGATTCTAATATGAGGAGGTATATAATGCGAAGAAGTATAGTTAAAAAAGGAGCAGCCTTGGTATTGTCTGTTGTTGTTGCCTTTACGAGCTGGCCTTTATTTTTATCAACGGCGAGTGCAGCAGAAGGTGGAATGATATCGGGTTCATTCAAGGTACTTAGTTACAATGTAGGTGGTCTTCCGGATCTGGTATCCAGTTCCAACCCCAAGGAGTACACCGTTCAGATATCCCCCAAATTAAATGACTATGACATTATTAATGTGCAAGAGGATTTTAATTATCATAATGAGCTGATATCTCAGGTCACTCTGCCATATCTGACGACAACAAGCGGAATTGCGGGTTTTGGTAGTGGGTTGAACAGTCTGTCCAAATATCCATTCCGAGACTTGAAACGTATTACCTGGGATAAGCGATCTGGTCTTTTTGACAATGGAAGTGATGAATTGACTCCAAAAGGATTTACAGCAGCCACATATGAGATCACACCTCAGGTGAAATTGGACGTGTACAATTTGCATGCTGACGCAGGTAGCGATGATAAATCGCTTGAGGCCAGACGAGATAATATCAGACAACTCTCCAATTACATCAAGGAGCACTCGGACGGGAACGCAGTTATCGTATTCGGGGATACCAATACACGGTATACCCGTGCTGCTGACAATATAGAGTTGCTCATGTCTGAGAATGGTTTAAGCGATCCGTGGATCGATTTGATTCGAGGTGGGAGTATTCCCGCTGATGGAGACGCCCTTATGGATGCAAGCAATTTAAATGGCCCGAACTATGAAATTGTCGACAAAATTTTGTATCGCGGAAGTAAAGCGTTGTCCCTTAATGCACAGAGCTATCGTTTAGAAAATCAAACGTTTGTTGATCCAAATGGAAAGCAACTCTCTGATCATTATCCGATTACAGCGGAATTTGTGTACAGCACATCTTCTCAGTACCAACTAAGTTCAACGATCGGAGGATCCGGAGGAACTGGGTTTAATGATCTGAATCAGATTCCCGATGCCAGACCCAGCTCCGTCGTGCTCAACTCGGGTAATCGTGTAGACGGCATTTCAACGTTATATGGGGATGGAACGAACCTGGCACATGGCGGCCAATCGAACATTGCCACACTGAACCTGGCAGACGGAGAGTACTTAACTCAGGCTACAATTGGTCAGGGGACACGTAATGGAGATAAACGTATCTTTTACGTGGAGTTGTCCACCAATCTTGGAAACAAAGTTGAAGGCGGACAAAAGACCTCGGATCAAATCAAACTTGAGGCACCAGTTGGTTGGTATATTGCCGGATTTTATGGAAGAGCAGGACAGGAATTGGATCAGCTAGGCGTCATATACAGACCTCTGAATTAGAAGTGAGCAGTGGTTAAAATGAAATAATAATATATACATCTCATAGAGTGTTCATAATGGTGTAGCGCGCCGCTTGGAATATGTGTTGGAGAGACCACAAGGTTTTCCCCAAGGCTATTCTGAGCGGTGTTTTTTTGTAATAAAATAAGACCAATAGCACAAGCCATTTCATAGATTTAAGCATCTAATGATAGAAAAGGATGTGAGTGTATGAGCGTGAACCCTTTCGAGGGATATCGGATTACAAGTTCATTCGGCTATCGAATTCATCCCATTCATGGTGGACAGACGTTTCACCGCGGAATTGATCTCGTAACAGAGCCATGGAATGGCCCCGTCTATGCCTTTATGGAGGGGAGGGTACGTTTTGCTTCCGAGGGAGTTACAGGCTCTGGATTTGGCGGTTACGGGCTTACAGTAGCACTTCAGGATCATCGAGGCTATTTACATTGTTATGCGCACCTTTCGCGCATTGCTGTAACTGTTGGGCAACGCGTGAAGCGAGGCCGGCTTATCGGTAATCAGGGAAGCACGGGTCAGAGTACTGGCCCGCATGTACATTATGAGATTCGCAAAACAAGTGCACCATCTTACGGGTATACAGCCAGCGAAGATGGTGTGACGGAACCGGGTGCGTATCTACAGGCTGAATACGGAACTGCATCTCAGGAACAGGAGGCTCCGCCGATGACCACTGAGCAGAAGAAAATGTTTGAAGCCATGCAGAAAACGCTGGAGATTCAAGGGGAATGGATCAAGCAACAGGAGCAACTTTCCAATATGGATTGTCCCGCATGGGCGCAGCAAGCATTTGATTATTATCGACCGTTTATTATGAATGACAAAGGCAGTTATGAATTTTGGAGATTACTTGTTATCATGTACCGCAAGGAAAAAGGCATTCAGGTTCATTCGGAGTCCGACATATAGATCTCTGCAAAGAACAGGGAATAGCAAAAGGCTAAACCACTCAGGTAGATGCAGACAGACAACCATTTATCGAATGTTGCCTGTTCGCCCGGTTCATTCCAACGGAAACGTCATATGTTAGGGTATACCTGATGAAGAGGAGGCAATCACATGAGCGAAGTAGGATATGGCTGTGGTGGCAACGTAGGCGGAGTAGGCGGCGTTGGCGGATACAATATGTTCACAAACACTGGTGCAATCTTGGTACTGTTCATTCTGTTGGTTATCATCACAAAAGCATTCTGCGTGTAATCCAATATGATCGAATCGGAATAGACAAAAGGGAAGCCAATTACGGCTTCCCTTTTGTCATATGCCAACCTATGAGTTGGTTATTTCAGTTACTATGGGGTTCTTCGTATACATGCTGTGTACAATGAACAGTTACTGTACATAAATCTCAACGATAGCAATATCTCTTTCTTTCGCTAAATCGATAAAGGCCGTAGAGGTCTGAACGAGTGGTCGGAAATAATCCGCAGGATTATTCATGACAATGAGTCCCGTCTGACCCGTGGTGAGCAGAACCCTTTTACCGATAAAATTAGGCAGCATGTGCTTGATCAGTTCCTGCGTTGCTTCAGCATTTAACTGACCAAAGCTGAGGCTGTACAGTTCACACAGAACAGAGATCAGTTCCTGTTTGGTCTGGTACACCCGATTGGTCGTCATGGCGCTGTAAACGTCTGCTACAGCAGTTATACGGGCATATGGGTGGATCTCGTCTCCTCGCAGTCCATGAGGATATCCACTTCCATCCTCGCGCTCATGATGTTGAAGTGCAACCATTGCCAGAATTTCATCCTGCGTGGATTCTTTAATGATATCGTACCCATAGAATGTGTGTTTCTTCATTTCGTCAAATTCTTCCGTGGTCAATTTACCAGGTTTATGTAAAATCTCAGAAGGAATCTTGGACTTGCCGATATCATGAAGATATCCTGCTTTGGCTACCGTTAGACATTCCTCGGGGTTGTAACCCATCCAGCCGGCGATATAAAAAGCGAGCATTCCGACTTGCAATGAATGGTTGTACGTATAATCGCTATCCCCGTCCAGCATAAGCAACAAGGAGACAACATCTTTTTGTTTTTCCAACTGTTCTGTTAGGGTAAACAAAATCTCATCGACCTGTGTCTCATCAATAAAACCCTTCTCCATCGCTTGTTGAAATAGAGATTCAGTACCTTTGATCGTATCGTTAAACAAGTTAGTTAACAGACGGGATTGATCGGAAGGTAAGGTTTGTGCATCAGAGTGTAGGTCGGATGTTGTGTGTTCTACATCTGCGTACTCGATTCCATGTTGCAACAGTTTGGATAGGTCATCTTCACTGAGGGTGGAACCTTTCATCAGCATGTGGAGACCCGAACTGTTGTATACATCATTTTTTAACAGGTCACCCGGTTTAAGATCAGTAACATGCACTCTCACGTATAAACCACCTTTTCTCGACTAATATCGACACATATAATTATAATAACAAGAAAAAAATGGGTTGACAACGACTTATTTACTATTAACCCACTCTATCTAAAAGGTGTAAAGGCTCATTATTTAGTTCTCCATGGGGTTCCATGGTCCTAATTGATGTCCCTTCCATTCAGATCCATCTTCCCAAATTTCCTTTTTCCAGATCGGAACGGTCTGTTTGAGTCTCTCTATGGCGTAACGGCTTGCATCATAACAGTCGTTGCGATGAGGCGAGGAAACGGCGATGACTACACTAATCTCTGCCACATCCACTTTGCCAATTCGGTGACTGATTGCACATAACACACCAGGCCAGCGCCCCGAGATTTCCACACCAATGGCTGCCATCTGAGAAAGAGCCATCGGCACATAGGCCTCGTATTCAAGATGAACGGTGCGCTGTTCACCGGTCATTTCACGAGTTGTACCTACAAAAGTAAGAGCTGCCCCGTGATTCGGGGTAATCACTAGCTCCGTTGTTGCTTCCACGGACAAAGTGGATTCTGTAATTAGAAATAAGCCATCTTCAGTCCGATGCTCTGGAACGGTAGAGCGAAGCTGTTCATCGGAAATATCCGTACCATCGCCTCCAGAGACGGGAGGGATCAACGCAAGTTCATCTTCTGAGCTAAGTATAGTATCGGCAGGAGCGTACTGCTGGTTAACTGCCAAAAAGGATGTCCTTATCTGAGAAGCTGCGTCTGGGTAGGCCAGACTCAGTTTTTCTTTTAAATCGGCAGCGGTTGGAATGTCACCAATGTACTCAAACTCCAGAAGGGATGTATTTAAACGTTCTGCAATGCCTGCAAATAGTTGAATTGTCAATTTCATAGATATGACTCACCTCTTTTTGATCTCTAAACCCTATAAATATATCATAACGACGCGGAAAATGTTATGCTTATCCATTAGAAGAATGAACGTTTATTGAAGAGCAGGGGAGGCGGTGTGATGAGCACCAGGGAGAAGCAAACGTTAACGATTCTGCACACCAACGACATTCATAGCCACTTCGGCTCCATGAGCACCATCGCCGCTATGATCAATGAGGAACGTGACCAGGGTGGCAACTTCCTTGTATTGGATATCGGCGATCATATGGACCGGATGGCCGTTGAAACAGAGGGAACACTGGGTACGGCTAATGTTGATGTTATTAACCTGACGGGCTACGATGCCATTACAATCGGTAACAACGAAGGACTAACCTTTACGCCAGATCAGCTCTCACAGTCCTACGCTGGACTTCTGTGTCCTGTGGTATGCAGCAATGTTGTGGAGCAAGATACTGGCCTTCCGCCAGTGTGGATGAAACCTTCTCTGATTGTGGAGAAAGGTCCATTTCGCGTTGGTCTGCTGGGGGCAACGGCCCCTTTTACCACGTTTTACGAATTGCTCGGGTGGGATGTTCTGGACCCTGTGGATTCACTAAGAGCTCAAGTGGAAGCATTACGTGATGAAGTGGATGTGATAGTTATTCTTTCACATCTGGGGCTTTCGACAGATCGGAGACTGGCGGAGCAGATTACTGGAATTGATGTTATTCTCGGTGGACATACCCATCATGTTCTCGAAGAACCCTTAGTCATTGGTCAGACCGTGCTAGGTGCAGCTGGAAAATTTGGCCAATGGCTTGGGAAAGTGGTACTGGAACGAACAAGTGTGGAAGAACCTCTCCAACTGGTAAGTAGCGGTTGTATGGCTGCCAAGAGTATATTACTGGATGATCAGGTCGCGCTGGCAATCGCTACGAATCGTACGGAAGCCGAAAGGACACTCAATCAGACGGCAGTGATAACGGATCGGGTACTGCCCATCATCTATGACCGGGAATCCCCGTTTGCAACCTTGCTTGCACAAGCTGTTCGTCATTTCACGGGGGCACAGCTGTCTCTGGTGAATGCAGGTCAGCTTCTCGGAGAGCTTCCACAAGGTAATATTACAAAAGGAATGTTGCATTCCCTATGTCCATCTCCTATAAATGCTTGTACAATATGCTTGAGTGGAAGTCATATTCGTGAAGCACTTGAGCAGTCCTTGTTGGACGAGTTTTCAGGTAAGCCCATTGTGGGATTTGGTTTTCGTGGTCATATTCTAGGCACGTTATGTATGGACGGAATGGAAGTTCAATACAATCCAGATGCGCCAGCCTATGAGAAGGTCCAGACCATATCCATCAATGGAGAGCCTATGGACGAACAATGTGAGTATATTGTTGGGACACTGGACATGTTTACGTTCAATGTGGGGTATCCTCCTCTTGCTCATGGAACCCGTACGCTCTATCATCTTCCGGAATTCATACGCGATTTGCTGGAAATGGAAATAAAACGACCAGGGGCTCTGGACGACAGCCTGCGAGCCCGCTGGCATCAAAGCTAAATTTAAAGTACTTGCCTTCTGCTGAAGCGGCGGCTAGTGGTAATTACATCTACGGAGCGGGAGAGGATAGGCTGTGCGTTTAGTACATATAAACTTATTGCAGCCTGGCATGAAGCTGGGGAAACGTATTTATAGTGAAGAAGGCCTTGTATTACTTAGTGAGGATGTAGAGCTAACCAGTCGATTGATTGGACGCCTTAAGGATCTCGGAGTCAGTTATGTGTATATTAAAGATGCTGCGACAGAGGACATCATCGTTCCTGAAATGTTGCAGGAAGAGACCCGAAGGAAAGCACTGGTCGAGATCAAGCAGCAATTTCAGAGCATGTCGGGAATGAAAACGAAGAATCGGATTCCTCATTTCGGTAAAGCGCTTAGTGGTGTGATGAATACCATTCTGGAGGACATCGGCAGCCAAAAGGAAGCCATGATTATGCTGATGGACATGAACTCCAGTGATTTTGACCTGTATAATCATTCACTGAATGTATGTGTGTATACACTGGTTCTTGGTGTCGCTTCGGGTTACACACGCCAGCAATTAATGGAGATTGGTCTGGGTGCCTTATTGCATGATATTGGCAAGACACAGATTTCACCAGAAATTCTGCATAAGCCTTCCAGATTAAGTGACGAGGAATTTAAAATCATTCAGCAGCACACTACATATGGACATCGTATTCTCAAAGACGAACCAGGTATACCGCTTCTATCTGCACATTGTGCATTGCAGCACCATGAGCGAATTGATGGCAGTGGATATCCCTTTGGGCTGAAGGATAAAGAGATTCATGAGTATGCCAAGTGGATTGCTCTTGCTGATTCGTATGATGCCATGACAACGAATCGAGTCTACAAGCAAGCCTTGCTGCCACATCAGGCCGTAGAGGTGCTGTATACGGGCTCAGGAACGCTTTATGAACAACGAATGCTGGAGAGATTCAGGGATTGTGTAGCGATCTACCCCGTGGGTCTATCGGTCACGCTCAGTACGGGAGAGGTTGGGGTGGTCGCAGCGATTCATCCACGTGTTCCTCAACGTCCACTTATCCGGGTGCTCAAGGATGCCGACGGCCAGACCTTATCTTCGCCCTACGAAATTAACCTCTCTACAGCACTGTCTGTGATGATCACAGGTGTAGAGGGTGTGGAGGATACACCTTCAGCGGCTCAAAGTGAACGGTTGGAAAGCTGAACAAGCTTAGAAATGATTAGCGCTCATGTCGTAATATCGGGGCCGTTTCGTGATTCGGCCCGGAGTTACCTGAGTGTTTTTTGTCATGTAATGGACAGGGTCTACGTATGCCGGAGCATTCAAAATTGTGCTATGATAAAAGATAACTCCAAAAAGAGAAACACAAGGTATGATGTAAATAAAACTTTTTAGGTTAATAAAAGGAATAAGGTGAAGAACAATGACCATGCTAAACTCAGGATCGGTACAACCGATGCCTTTATCTCCAACGAATGATCCGTGGGATCCGATTGGCTCTCTGCGTACATATGGACGCCATGTGTTGACCAGTGTAGAAATGACTGTGACACATCTGTGCAACATGCGGTGTGAGCACTGTGCCGTAGGAGATATGCTTACGATGCGTGAAGCGCCGGCTCTTCCATTACCGCTGATGCTGAAACGATTGGATGAAGTGGAGCATCTGCAGACGATTAGTCTGACGGGTGGCGAGCCAAGCTTTAGCCAGAAAACAGTGGATGAGATGATTATCCCGCTGCTCAAATATGCCAAGGAACGTGGGATTCGTTCCCAGATCAATTCCAACTTAACGCTGGATATCAGCCGATATGAGCAACTTTTGCCGTATCTGGACGTTATGCATATCTCATTCAACTACCTGAATGCTGACGATTTCCATCAAGTCGGATTTGCAAATAGTGGCAGACCTGTGAAACGTGAAGTCGCGGTGAAGATGTATGAGAAAATGATTGAAAATTCCCGCAAATTAAGTGAAGCAGGCATGTTTATCTCTGCCGAGTCCATGATTAACTTCCGTACACACGACAAGCTGGATGGTATTCATCAATTGATTCGTGAGATGGGCTGTGTTCGTCACGAAGTGCATCCAATGTATAATTCGAACTTTGCTTCGTCGTTGCCCGTGTTATCACTGGACCATATGAGAGCAGCGATACATCGTTTGCTTGATGCACGTGACAAAGATATGTGGATGCTCTTTGGTACTCTTCCATTCTTCGCGTGCAGTGCTGCAGAGCAGGATCGAGAACTGATCAATCGACTATACAGCGAACCAAATGTGACGGTGCGTAATGATCCGGACGGACGCAATCGCGTTAACGTCAACATGTTTACGGGCAATGTATATGTGACGGATTTTGCGGACATCCCGGCGTTTGGCAACATTCGTGATCGTAAACTGGATGATGTGTTCCATGAATGGTCAGCTGAACATCCGTTGAATCAAACGGTCAATTGCCATTGCGATATCGCATCCTGTTGCGGACCAAACCTGCTGGTGGCAGATATGTATTACAAGGGTGTGGATTTCAAATCGAGAAAGGCAATCACACGTTGATATTCCAGGTGTATTCCTGAAATAGATAGAAAAGGGGAGTTTCAACTTGGATATTCATACCGAATTTCATCTTGGGCAGCTGGTATTTAATCTGGTCTGTGTCTTTTTGCTCGTATTTTTGAATGGCGTATTTGTCGCAGCGGAATTTTCGCTTGTGAAAGTAAGGCAGACACGCTTAACTCAATTGCAGAGTGAAGGAAATCGTATGGCGGGTTATGCACTGAAGGTGAATAGTAAACTGGATTCCTATCTATCGGCAACTCAGTTCGGGATTACGCTGACATCGCTTGGACTCGGGTGGCTGGGAGAACCGGCCATCTCCGAATTGCTCGTTGAGCCACTCATGTTTAAACTTGGTGTAGGAGATACAGGGCTTATTTCGACCGTGTCGGTCATTATCGGTTTTTGTATCATTACGTTTCTGCATATTGTGCTGGGTGAGCTTGCACCTAAATCGTTGGCAATTCAAAAAACAGACGGAGTGGCATTGTTTTTATCTGCGCCCTTGCTGTTGTTCTACAAAATCTTTTTCCCGTTCATCTGGGTACTGAATGTATCGGCCAATGCATTGCTGCGTCTGGCGGGTATCGAACCTGCCAGTGAAGGCGAAGCTCACTCGGAAGATGAACTTCGTATTCTGATGAAGCAGAGTGCCAAAAGTGGTGTCATCGATAAAGATGAGATCAAACTGATGGACAACATCTTTGATTTCTCCGATATGTTGGCACGTGAAGTGATGCTGCCACGCACAGACATGGACTGTCTGTACACACATATGTCTTTGGAAGAGAACCTGGAGATCATTAATGCAACCAAACATTCCCGTTATCCCGTAGCAGTAGAAGACAAGGATGAGATCATTGGATTTATACACATCACCGATCTGTTGCTGGCTAAACCGGAGCAACAACATGATCTGGCTTCACTTGTCCGTCCAATCTTAAACGTTCCTGAATCGATGGAAATCAGCCATGTGCTGCGTCTCATGCAGAAGAAACATTCACAGATGACGCTGGTTGTGGATGAATATGGCGGCACAGCTGGATTGCTGACCGCGGAAGAAATTCTGGAAGAGATCGTTGGAGACTTGTATGACGAGTTTGAGGATGAGCGTCCGCATATGGAACGGAGTGGAGATTCATTTTCCGTTGATGGTCGTTCGCTTATTGAAGAAGTTCATAAGTGGACTGGAGCCATCATTGAGGATGAAGAAGTGGATACAATCGGCGGATGGTTGTTTAAAGAGCTTGGGGGCAATCCAACTAAGGGGAAAACGCAGGAGCTGAATGGGTACGTTTTTGAAGTGGAAGAATCGACTCGCTTGCGAATTACCCGGGTTCGAGTGTACAAGAAATCTGTCCCTCAAGACATGAATTCGGAAGAAAATCCAGCAGAATAGAACTCGTTGCAGGAGTAAGATAAGACGAGAAAAAGTATGAAATGACGCAGATTACGAAGATCTGCCAGGATATAAGACCTTTGGAAGTTACCTGAAAGGGGAACGAACCGAAGGTCTTTTTTTTATTTTAAATAAGAATTTGGAGAAATTCTGCACATAGTTGAAACGAATTTCGGATTAACTTCGGGGACAGCGTCATATGGATATAGAGACGGGAAGCGGGAAAGAACTCAGTGTTATTCAATATGCACCAACGATGTAATAAGGAGGCGTTGTTTTGTGAAAGATCCGCAGCTTCGTGCTTACGCCCCTTTTGTGGGGCCGTTTGATCCTTGTCCGCCAGTAGCAATTCGGACGTATCTGGTACCTCCGCAGTTATTTATTCCATTTCAGCCCATGGGCTGGCCGCAGTACAGCCCGGCGGAAGCGTTGAGATTGGGAACCTTATGGCCTGCATTATACAGCCCTTATACACCAGCCAGATCGAAGGGAAGGAAGGTGGAAGTGGATGGAACCTGAAGTGCCGAAACCCTGTGACGCTAAATACTACGAATTGCTTGAAGAACTTCAGGCGCTGGATTTCGTGTTAGTGGAACTGAATCTGTACCTGGACACCCATCCGGGAGACTTCCAAAGCATTGAGCAGTACAACAAGTTCAGCCAGGAGCGAATGAGGGTAGCCCATGAATTTCAGCAGTTGTACGGACCGTTGATGAACTTTGGGCATGCTTTCTCCAAGTATCCTTGGGAATGGTCTCAGACACCCTGGCCATGGCAAGTGTGACACATCAGCCTCAGGCTTCCTTGCAGGACTTTAGGGACAGGAAGCCCGAGGGTTAGAAGAAGGGCTGTATTTTAATAACGTAGAGGGAGGCGTCTTACATGTGGGTGTATGAGAAAAAACTGCAATATCCCGTAAGGGTTAGTAAATGTGATCCTCGTATGGCGAAATTGCTGATGGAACAATATGGCGGTGCCGATGGGGAGTTGGCCGCTGCCCTTCGATATCTGAATCAGCGTTATACGATTCCAGACAAGATTATCGGTCTGCTGACGGATATTGCTACAGAGGAATTTTCTCATCTGGAGATGATTGCCACCATGATCTACAAGTTGACCAAGGACGCGTCGGTGGATCAATTGGAAGAAGCGGGACTTGGGCCGAACTATGCTCAACGCGATTCTGCCTTGTTTTATACCAATTCCTCCGGTGTACCCTTTACTGCTGCCTACATAGCTGCAAAGGGTGATCCAATTGCGGATCTGTACGAGGACATTGCAGCAGAAGAGAAAGCCCGGGCTACATATCAATGGTTGATTGACCTGACCGATGACGTGGATCTGCAGGATAGTCTGAAGTTTTTAAGGGAACGCGAGATCGTACATTCCTTGCGTTTCCGGGAGGCTGTAGAGATCCTGAAAGACGATCGGGAGACAAAGAAGATTTTCTGAACGTTTGGTATAAAAGCAGAAGTCTGGCAGTCCGATAGGGCTGCTTTTGCTTTGAAAAGATAGTATTATTAAATAATTAATTTTAATTTTAAATTAAAATTACACATAATTATATATTTTACAAATATTGTTGTTAAATCCACTTACATATTATACAATGAAATTGTAGTTAAAAACTCTATTTAGGAGATGATCATTTTGAGACTTAGTAAAGTTCTTATTTTGACTGCATGTTCCTTTATTCTGACCACTTCCATTTCAAGTGCAGGCGTGTCTGCGGCAAATATTCAACCAAATACCAGTACAAGTGTATCAGACGTAGTAACTCCTATGCTTGAAAGTAAAACTTTTTCTGTAGTGCATTATTACCCTGTAGGTTTTGGAGTACCAAAATATCTTACGGACTATAAAACGCCAGACGGCTATGTAGGAACCTTGGTGTTGGTTAGTTATCATACGGTGGATGGAATTGTTGCTGCAAGATACGAAGGGACCGTTTACAGATAATCAGAAATGGTAGATTAAACCTTCTAGTATTTAAATTCTTATAACAACACATTTATAATAAATTTGAAAGTAGCAGTTCTCAAGATTAAATAATCTTGGAACTGCTACTTTTCACTTTTTAATAATATTTTTTGTGTAATAATGTGTAAGTGAATATTTTCACAATTATGGATGTTTAATCTTCAATGATAGGGGGAGAAAAAGGAGAAAATAAAACCCTCCCCGGTATACTACTGGGGAGGGTTTTATTGGATTTTTTTGAAGTGTATACCTAATATTCAACCACCATGGCAACATTTTGCCACCCGGCTCCAACGGTCCAGAACAGAACTTTGTCACCACGCTGAATCTGACCGGTTGTAACCGCTCGATGTAATGCGATGAATGGACTGCTGGTTGAGGTGTATCCGAACTCATCTCCGATATAGACGGCAATATCATCACCAATGCCGACGTTCTCGGATACAGCCCGAATGTTACTGATGGATAGCTGGGAGAAGCAGGCGGCTCTGATCTCGTCTGGTCCAATCTCGTTGCGAGTCAGCAACGTACGAATGGACTCTGAAGCAGCATCCACACAGATGGAATCATCAAATGGGATGAATTTCACATGAAAGGCACCCGCATCTACACCCGTTTTGCCCAGCTTTGCCAAGCCTTCTGCAGGAAAAAGAGAATTACCATACACACAGGTATCCGTCTGATAGATGGAGTCAATGAAACCGACAGCATGTTCATCCCGTTCTACAATAACCGCCGCTGCTGCATCACCGAAATTGGCGAAGTATACGGGATCATCGGGACTGGCGTGAGGAGCTACGTAATCCGAGCCGATAATTAATGCCCGGCGAATTCGAGGATTGCCCAGCATCTGCCGGCTAACCTGTTCGAAAGCAGCGGTCATGCCTGCACAGTTGGCGTTACTGTCAATACAGATCGTGTGCGAAGCTCCGTTAATCAGGCGATGAATCATCAAGGAATTCGTAGGAAAGATGTATTCTGGCGTTTGGCTTGCATAAGCAATCAGATCAATATCTGCACCGGTGAGTCCGGTTTTCTCCAGTAGGTTACTGGCTGCCTCAAAGGCCATGCTTAGTGAATTTTCGTTATCGTTGTCAATTTTATAACGTGTATCACGACCAAGTGCCTTTAACAATCCACGAATATCTACACCTCTTGCATCAAAATGTTCAATATAAAAATCATTGTGTACCTTGGTTGCAGGATGATAGATATCGATATCTACAATACGAATTCCGGCCATCTTCATTCTCCTCTTGAGCGGAAGGGTGAATTCACAGCTTGTCCGCCTGGTTTATTAAGTGGTAACGGTAGATATGATTTCGAGATTGTCCAGGCCAACAGACCGACCAAGTCGGGACAATTGCATTTTTAGAATCGCGTTGTTCTCGAGGGTCAACACGACTTTTTTATATTCATCTTTTTTGAACATTTGAAGGCAACCTTCCAGAAGAGGAACAATCTCCGGCGCAGTAACATTCAACTTTTTGCAATCGATGTTCAGGTCATACTCCTTGGTGTTAAGAGGAGCGATCGTATCCTGATAGGCCGAGATGGAACGCAAACCGTCTTCTTGAGAGAAAGAACCCTCCAGTTCAATGTTTAACACCTTGTTTGGAACGTCAGTCTTCAGAATGAAATTTCCCATGTTTGATCTCTCTCCTTTAAATGAGTTAAGGCTATCCTGCTGATGGATACACAGCCCCATAGGGCGTCTGCTGAAAGCTTCTAAGATGAGAGCTGGTTCGAAGGATAATTTAACCATATTATAAAGGTAGGAATGTAAAAAGATCAATAAAAAAGTCGAATCATGTATAAAAATGTAGAAAAGTGAATTACTGTATTTCATCCAAGGTCGCAAGCAAAATATTAAATGCACTAATAATGCGCGGAGCACCCACACAGGGTGCCAGATGTAGCAATATCCCCTTGAGTTGATCCACCGTCACTCCCACGCTCAGAGCCATTGTGTAATGCACTCCCAGTTGTTCATACTGTCCTTGGGTGATCAACGAAGAGATAATAGCAACTTCCTTCCATTGATCCGTAATCGTGGTGCGCTGAAAAATATCCCCATATGCCGTCCCCATAATAAACTCAGACAATTCGGGAAAATGCTCTTTGATGGGGGCGAGGGCTCTTGCGCCGTACTCCCCAGAAAGTTTAGCAAAACGGTCCAGTCCCTGGGCTACATGTTCACTCATGATCTACTCCTCCTAATTCAAAGTTACGGTGCGGTGAGCCGTGGGTGGAATTTCATCTCGATCGGTCAGAAGCTCAATAACAGTTACCTGATTCAACGTCTGGGCTGTGTTCAGCGCAGATGAGAATTCAGCAAGGGTTTCTGCTCGAAACGCAACCGCACCGAGTGATTCGGCGAATTTGGCTGCATCCATAGGAACTTCATATAATGTGCCATCGATTCTGCCTGTTGTTTTTTCCATTCCTTTGAGTGCCATGTCCAGTTGTTTGTTGTTAACGACAATGAAGATGACATTTAGGTTGTTGCATACCGCGGTATTGATCTCCGTCCCCAGCATCATGAAACATCCATCCCCGGTGATACATACAATGGTCTCTTCAGGTGAAGCGGCCTTTGCACCTATCGCCATACCAATGGCGTTCCCCATGCAGGCAAAGTACGCGTCAAACACAAAGCTGCCTGGTTTCTTGACTTTATATCGCTGAACCGCATGGAATCCATGGCTGCCATCATCGACAAACAGCTTATGATCGTACGGAAGCAGATCGCTCATTCCGTCTAGCACAGAAGCCAGAGACAGTTGGGGGAGATCTGGTAAAGGGACAGTGTAATCCATGGGTGCCGTGGTTCTCACAGGAGTAGGGAGGTCTTCTAATGTGCCCAGCAAGTATTGCAGGTTGTCCTTCAAATCACCGGTGATATGTAAGGTTTGAGCGCTCAGAATCTTGCCTACAAATGTAGGATCAGCGTCAAATTGAATGAGGTGTACCGGATGATGTTCAGGTTTCAGATTGCAGAGGGTCATGTCACTCAGACGTGAACCGAGTACGATATAAAGGTCACTTTGGTTCAACATGTCGTCTGCATGCGGGAAACCTCCAACACCACAAGGTCCATGGTACAAGGGGTGGTCCCACGCAATCGCTCCTTTTCCACCAGGAGTAGTAATGACGGGAATGTTGAACGATTCGGCCAATTGAAGCAATTCATCATGGGCTCTGGCGCGACTTACACCTTTACCAGCAATAATTAAAGGGCGGTTGGATTGTTGAATGAGAGGAAGAATACGATTCAGGTTAGATACGCTAAACAGAGGTTCCGGTTCGGGAATGACAATCCGGCATTGGGATAACAACTCGGTCTGTACATCAAAAGGAATACAGAGGTGAACAGGGCCTTTATTAGGGCCGAGTGCAATGGAAAGGGCATGATTCAGCAGTGTACCGAAGTGATCTCCACGCTCAACCAGTTTGCTGAATAGCGTAGCAGGCCTGAACATCTCGGCCAGATCAGCCAGATAGGAAGAAGAATCTTGACACTGGGGGAGCCCCAGTTCCTGAATGGATTGATGACCCGTAATAAACAGTACAGGCAGATTGTTGGCCTTTGCATGGGCTGCTGCAGTAAGCAGATTGGTTCCGCCTGGGCCGGATGTGGCAAAGGCAACGCCGAGTTTACCTGTCTGTAATGCATAACCGGATGCGGCAAAACCTGAGCTGGATTCATGACGGCCTGGAATGAACTCTAATCCGTAATCCACCATTTTCAGTACAGCAGGACAGATGGATTTACCAATAATACCAAAGACATGAGTAACGCCTAGATTACGCAGAGTTTCTGCCAAATAGTCCGCAACTGTTCTCATGCGGGACACCTCGCTTCATGAAATAGGTTATTAGAACCATACGCATATTCCATTTATTGAATGCAAGTTACAGTCTATGGTTGTAAGATGAAATATTGATTGTTATTAGGAAGAGTATCTTTTTTTGTGGTTTTTTGTCAACCTGTTTTTGTGAGTCTAAATTCCTGATTCTTAAGTTGGTAACGCTTTAAGTGTTGCTGGATAAAGTAAAAATAATTGGTTATATATCCCTGCAACGAATTACCCAATCGCAACGAAGTTACAAATAATGTAAAATAATGACTGTAAATGATGAATTTCAGCCTCTAATAGCGACTTGAAAGCTAGAGGTTTATTTTTTTTCGTATCAACGCATCATCGCATTCGCAATTATTTGCTTTCTGCTATACTGGAAAGGAATTGGGAGGGGATGGAATGACAGTCATCAAGATGGCTCTGATTGGGCTGGGTAAAATGGGACTACATATGGTTCATCTAATCGAGAATACGAAGATGGATACAAAGATTGAGATTGTAGCGGTATGTGATGCGAATGAGGACGGTTTGGCGTCTTTTGCAGCTTCTCATCGGGGAGTTAGGACGTATACGGATTACAAGCAATTGATGAATGAACATCAGATTGATCTGTTGTATATTGCAGTTCCGCCGAAATTTCATTATCCGGTTGTCATGGAAGCGCTGGAGCGCAAAATTCATGTGTTCTGCGAGAAACCGCTTGCCAATAGTGTAGAAGAAGCCCAAAAGATGCTGGATGCAGCAGAGCAGGCGGGCGTTGTTCATGCCATCCATTTCTCGATGCCGCATGAACCTTCCGTGCTGAAGTTGCAAGAGATGATTGAGCAGGGTACAGTGGGGGCAATTCGCAAAATAGATCTCATTTTGCAATTCCCGCAGTGGCCACGATCATGGCAACAGAATGCATGGATTACGAGCCGGGAACAGGGTGGATTTATTCTTGAAGTGGGGATTCACTGGATTCATATGATTCAAAAGGTGTTTGGTGCCATCCGGGTAGTGAGCACTCAGGTTCAATATCCTGAGAATGGAGACTGTGAACTAGAAGTACAGGCTGCAATGGAACTGGAAGACGGAACCCGAATTCAGCTGAACGGCATCTCTCAATTTGCGGGGGAAGAACGTGTATCCATGGTGGTGTACGGTACAAAAGGCACGATTGCTCTGGAAAATTGGGAAGATTTGAAGACGGGTCTGGTGGGGCAGCCACTGTCTCCAGTAGAAGTGCTTGAATCCGCCAGTGAATTGCCGGTGCTTAAACATGTCATTGCCCGTATACAGGGTAAACCAGCTAAGATATATGATTTTAACGATGGGTATCAGGCACAATTGATACTTGAAGCGCTACGGAACACGGAACAATCGAGATAAGAAAAGGAGTGCTTAGGTTTTTTTCATATGAGGTGCCCGGTGCACCTTTTCCTGATTCAACTCTCCTTAACACAAAGAAGCATCGCAGAGGCTCGGGTGAGTCTGTCTGCGATGCTTCTTTCCTTTGATATATGCTCATGATACAGCTATTTAGATACTCGATCAGTAGGTTGATTCAGTTCAAGCCAGCTTGAATTGCTTAACCAGCTGATCAAGTGCATCGGACATTTCATTCAACTGCTTGGACGTGTCAGACATTTCCTGCAGGGAAGCAAGTTGTTCCTCGGTCATCGCAGATACTTCTTCCGTGGCTGATGCCGTATCTTCCACAACAGCCGATACTTCATTGATGGACCTCATCACAGCCTCACTACCAGAAGTTAACTCCTCGACAACAGCAGATACCTCCAGAACTTCACCACTGAGGTTATGAATATGCTGAGTAATGGTTGAAAAAGCATTACCTGCATCCTCAATGGTACGCAATCCTTCATTCACATGTAGAGTGCTCTCATCAACCACCTGCACCGTACTTTGAACACCTGCTACCACGGTTTCCAATATACTTGTAATCTCTTTCGCTGATGTTGCACTTTGGTCTGCAAGATTACGGATTTCCGCGGCAACGACAGCGAAGCCACGTCCATTTTCCCCAGCACGGGCAGCTTCAATTCCAGCGTTAAGTGCAAGCAGATTGGTTTGTCTCGCAATACCCGACATTGAATCTGCAATGTTGATCACTTGATCAGACATCTTCGAAATTTCATTAATGGCTTCCTGTACAGAGAGGAAAGATTGCTCAATGGAACTCATTTTACCTACAGCATTATCAATGCGCTGTTGCCCATCCACAGCAATGGATTCGGTACGAACCGCACGGCCTGCCACGTCACTTGCTGAGGAGGCGACACGATTAAGCCCGTTGAGGGATTGCTGCATCGCAGCTACCATGGTTTGCGTAAGAGCAACTTGTTCATCAGCGCCTTCAGCGACGCGTTCCATGGCAGTGGCAACTTCTTTTCCTGCAAGATGGCTATCGGCAACCCCTTTATCCAATCGATCCGAAGCTGTGCTCAGAATCATGGCATTGCTCTGAACGTCCAGCATCATTTGCTGCAAACCAGTGAGCATTGTATTGGCTGCCTCCGCGAGTTCACGAGTTTCGTCTTTCATTGGCGTAGCGATTCTCAGTGTCAGGTCGCCATTGGAAGAACCGATGTCATTTAATGCCTGCTTCACGGTACGAATGTTTCTAACAATGGCACGTGACAGGACCAATGCAGTGATGAACGAGATAATGGCCACAACGATAAGTGCCCCATACAGTTCCAAGTTCAGTAGTGTGTTTTTTTGCTTCAGCGCTTCTGTACGGTTATCGGTTAACGTATGCTCGTTGGTTCGAAACGTATCGAGAGCAGTGCGAATCTGGTCCATGTCTCTTTTACCTGGATCATCTGCGAAAAAATCTCGAATGGCTTGCGTATTATTGGCTTGGCGAAGGGCGACCACAGGTTCACCAGCGACCTGGACCCAGTTCTCCATATTAGTATGTATGTCTTTCAAAAGTGCAAGTTGAGCCGGATTGTCCGAAATTAAAGCAGCAAGTTCATCTCTGAGTGTAATAAGTTGCTCTTTTCCTTGGGTGTAGGGATCAAGATAATTGTCCTGACCAGTGATGATGTAACCGCGTTGACCAGTTTCCATATCTACCATGTTTCTTTCGAGTTCATAGGTGAGAGCATGTACCCGCATATCGTGATCGACCAGAAAATCCAGTTCCCGTTGGAGCTGACTTGTGCTGTTCTGAATCAGCAGGATGCAACCAGCCAGTACAGCCAGTACGAGTAAATACCCTAATCCAATCTTATAAAAAATCTTAAAGGTCTTACGCTTTTTCATGTTTGTTATTCCTCTCTATGGGGTATATGTAGTTGTCGAAAAAACTGGAAATGTGATAATTATAGGTCTTTAGATTAGGTGTCTAAAGCACTATTTTTTAGTATTATACGTAAAGAAACTTCTTTTGTATATAGTTTGTTTAACTACAATATAACGTTTGGTTGATGTTGTATAAGGTTGGGGTTGATGATGTTTTACAATCGTTGGTTTACACGTTCAAACGTTATGTTTATCATGGGAAGGGAACGATTCCAATTACATATACAATATCCCAATCCGAAAGGAACATTGGACATGAATAAAGAGAAGGTATTGCTCAAACCGGAAGCGATGATTTTTGACATGGATGGTACGCTGTTCCAAACAGAGACCCTGTTGTTGCCAGCTTACCAGCAACTATTTGATACATTGCGTGCCGAAGGGCACTTTGAAGGAGAAACTCCACCCGAGGAACGGATGCTGGGAAGTTTGGGCATGTTGCTCGAAGATATATGGAAAGTGGTTATGCCTGAGGCATCGGAAGCGGCACATCGCCGGGCAGACGAACTGTTGCTTCAACTGGAGATTGAAGGGCTTGATCAAGGAAGTTCCCAATTGTATCCTGGGGTGAAAGAAACACTGCAAGCCTTAAAACAACAAGGAGTGCGTCTTTTTGTCGCAAGTAACGGGCTGGAGGACTATGTGAAGGGTGTGGCGTTTGCACACGAGATTATGCCTTTCTTTGAAGGGGTATACAGTGCAGGCCAGTACAAGACTCCTTCCAAGATTAATCTGGTGCAGATCCTGCTTGAGAAACATCGTATTCAGGACGCATGGATGGTAGGGGATCGCTCTTCTGATGTGGAAGCTGGTAAAATGAACGGTCAGGCGGTCATCGGATGTGCCTATGCCGGGTTCGGACGTGATGAGGAGCTTGCAGGCTCAGATGTGCTCATCTCTGATTTTACAGAACTACTGCGTCTGTATGATGAAGCAGAGTAGCCTCTACGCTGCATACGTATACTGAGATTTAAGATTACCAACCGCATGATATGAACCTGTAGACTCAACGGAAATTCGTTGAATACAGGTTTTTTTGCTTGGTCATGCAGTCACATTCTCCCCTGTAGAAAGTTGATTTCCCTATCCCGCTTTCCTCCATAATCCCTCTATACTTCATTCAAAAGCTATAGGGGGTCCGATTCTGGTGAAACCATCCAAAATACATGCCTATATGTTCATCTTTCCAAGTCTTTTTTTAACTGTTGTATTCGGGATCTATCCGCTGTTATGGGCGCTGCGTTACATGTTCTATGATTATCAAGGCATCGGGACGCCGGTCTTTATCGGGCTTGATAATTTTGGACGCATTTTGCGTGACGGGCAATTCTGGGATTCTGTAGGCAACACGGGTGTGTATGCCCTGGGCAAACTCGTCGTTACAATTCCACTGTCGTTAACTTTGGCGATTATTCTGAATCGCAAATGGAGAGGGCGATCCCTCTTTAGAGCGATCTATTATCTTCCCACTATTTTTAGCGCTTCGGTCATGGCGATTGTATTTTTTATTATTTTCAACTCCTATAACGGAATATTGAACCAATTGCTGCTTAAGTATCATGTGATCTCCGAATCCATTAGCTGGCTGGGGGCTGAACATGCCATGCTAACAACCATCATCATCGCCATCTGGGGGGCCGTGGGCAACTATATGTTGTTGTTCATTGCGGGTCTTCAGAGCATTCCTGAAGAGCTATATGAGGCGGCATCGCTGGATGGAGCGAGTGAGTTTCAGAAACTGCGGAATGTAACGATTCCGTTGCTGGGTCCTGTCTTGCAGATGATCATCATGCTGGCAATTACCACGGCGCTGAAAGGTTACGAGAGTATTATGGTGCTGACCGAAGGGGGGCCGTATGGCAAAACAGAGGTGATGTATCTGTATTTGTTCAAACTGTTGTTTCCCGTGTCGGCTGACACCCAATCACTCCAGCAGCTCGGTTATGGCAGTGCGGTCGGTTTCACAACGGCTCTCATCGTAGGGGCTGTGACGCTCATTTACTTCCGGATATCCAAAAAGCTCAATGATGTCTATTAATCCCATTTAGGAGGAAACGATGATGACTCAAAACGTGCTTGCGCCCTCAGGGTCTCCCCAACTCATTCGCTGGACCAAACGAACGGTACTTTGGCTGTTTTTGATCGCAATCGCTCTGCTGTCACTGTTCCCCATCATACTTGTATTGCTCGGTTCCTTCAAAACAAACCAGGAATTGACCGGAGGAGCTACCATCTGGCCGAAGATTTGGCAGTTCTCCAACTATGCTCAGGCTTGGAAAACCGCCAATTTTTCGGGTTTTACGATGAACAGCTTGTTTGTTAGCATCAGTACAACAGTTGGCACGCTGCTGGTAGCTTCGATGTCAGCCTACGCTGTGGATCGAGTGAATTTCAAAGGTAAAAAGGGATACACCCTGCTCATGGCATCTACTCTGTTTATTTCCATAGGCGCAGTTGTGCTGCGTCCGCAATTTGACCTCATGGTCAAGCTGGGACTGAATACCACGTTATGGGGCGTTATTATTATACTGATCAGCGCACACGCTGCCACATACTTTATTCTGATTGGTTTCTTCAAGAGCATCCCGCGCGAACTGGATGAAGCGGCGATGATTGATGGCTGTAATTTTTTCACCACATACTGGCGAATTATTCTTCCGCTCCTGCGGCCCGGACTCGCCGTTGCAGGTCTGGGTGTATTCCAGAGTTCTTGGAATGAATATATTCTTCCTTTTGTGTTCACCATGAGCAATCCGGACTTGCAGACTTTGCCCGTTGGGCTGGCTAATCTGCGATATGGCATCGGAGCTGCGGCTGAGGTCCAACTGATGATGGCCGGAGCCTGTCTGTCCATTTTGCCGCTGCTCATCGTTTATATTTTTGCCAACAAATCATTCATGCAGGTGACCTTGGGAGCTGTGAAAGGATAGGCGTGAGCACAATCATGGAAACGGTTTTACGGGTAATTCCACTGTGCTATACTCATTTTAATTCACAGCGGACGGGCCAAGCCGTGTGCAAGGAGCGAGCGCCGATGATATTCAACTTTTATAAAATGTCCCTGAAAAAAAGAATACAGCTGCTGTACATTTTTCTCGTTGTCTTGTGCATCAGTGTGACCGGGATATGCTCGTATCTCTTTGCTGCACGAAGCATTGAGCAGAATGCACTTGAACTGAAACAAAGCATTCTGAACAAATCAGTGCAGGTTATGGATGAACATCTTAGGCACATTGTTGTATCCTCTTTTTCTTTTATGCTCAATGAAACGTTCACCCAAGTCATGAAGGACGTGGGAAAAAATAACACATCTCATTATTATCAGAATCTCTCGCTGCTGCAAACGTCGTTTGCTCAATTGAAGCTCGTAGAGCCACTGATTGATACCGCATATCTGACAACACCCATCGGTGATTTTTTCTCGACCAAAGACTTTCCGAATCGCAATAACTCGTTCAACAGGGAATACGGACGCTACGTGAAGCTGCAAGGCTGGAATACGATGTGGTTTGGTTCACATCAGAGTCAATTATTCCAATCCCAAGGAAATGTGTTATCTCTGTTGCTCAAACCCATTGTGATCGATAATCATACCTATTCGAATGTATACATGGTCGTCAATATGAAGGAAGAGGCGATGCGAGACATCCTGTCGCAGGATCTCATGAATAACCAGATTCAGCTGTTTTTGCTGCACAAAAACGGAAATGAAGTCATTCGGCCCAGGTCCCGAAATTACGATTTCATTATGGAGCCTTACTTTACTCAACAGTTTAGCCGTGGCGATGCTGGGGATTTTACCTACAGGAACGATCAGGGGGAGGACATGCTTGTTAACTATTCGGCATTGTCGATGAACGAGGATTGGGTCATGGTAAGTGTACAGTCCAAGGCTGACTTGTTGTCCCCCCTCCAAAAGATACGCTGGCTGATCATCCTGATCATGTTGTTTTGCATTTTGCTCGCACTCGGGTTGTCCAGGCTGCTGGCCTCCGCTCTGCTGAAGCCTCTGAACAAACTGCGACGCCTGATGGTTGAGGTGGAGTCCAATGATCTGGATGTACGGTTTCGCAGCAAGTATGACGATGAAGTTAGCGCTGTAGGGCATCGTTTCAATCGGATGTTGGACCAGATTCAGATTCTGTTTGAAGAAGTACGGACAACGGAGCAAGACAAACGGCAGTTTGAAGTCAAGGCGCTTCAGGCGCAGGTTGATCCTCATTTCCTCTACAATACGCTTAATACGATGTTCTGGAAAAGTGAGAGCGGAGAGAAGAAGGATGTAAGTGAGATGATCGTCTCCTTATCCTTGTTATTCCGTCTGGGCCTTAATGATGGGAAAGACATCACCAGTGTGGAGCAGGAGATCAAACATGTCGAACAATACATGCAACTTCAGCAAAAATGTTACGAGGATCTGTTCGTTTATCGGATTGAGGTGGGGGACCCCTCTTGTTACGCTGTTGATATTTTAAAAATATTGCTTCAGCCCTTGGTCGAGAATTCCATCCTGCATGGATTCAATGACAAAGAAGATTTGGGTGTTATCCTGATCCGCATTGATCGTCAGGGTGACACACTACGGCTGGAGGTGGCTGACAATGGATGTGGGATGGATGTAGCCAGCATCTATGCTGAGGAGGCTCCTGACGGGGGACGCAAAGGTTATGCTCTATCCAATCTCCATGGCAGATTAAGCCTGCACTACGGGGATGTGGCCTCGATTGTGTTTCATAGCAGTACAGATGTGGGAACAACGGTTGTTATCACGATTCCGATCACCTGAGGAGGGGCAGTATGGGCGAATTGACGATGTGTGTTATGGATGATATCCAGGCAGTTGTAAAGGGCATATCTTCAACTATTCCGTGGGAAGATCATCAGGTTCGGATTGTAGGCACGGCGAGCAATGGAGAGCGCGGTTGGTCCTTGTTGCTGGAGCAGCAACCCGACATCGTGATTAGTGATATCAGGATGCCCAAGCTGAGCGGGCTGGAGCTAATGAAGCGGGCATTGGATGCCGGACTGCGAGCTAAATTTATTTTCATCAGTGGTTATTCGGATTTCCAATATGCACAGGAGGCCATCAAGCTGGGTGCCTCCGATTATTTGCTCAAACCGTTTACCCCTGAAGAAATACTCGGTGCGGTGTTGAAGGTAAGACAGGTGATTAAGGAAGAACAGGCACAGTGCAAACAGTTGGAACAGTTGGAGCAGAAGGTGGAGAGCAGCAGCCAGTATGAGCGTCACAGCTATCTACTGGGCTTGTTGCGTCATGAAATCGGGGGCTTCCTGAATGAAAGTCGCTGGAACGAGCTGCATATTGATCTCGATTCATCCAATCTTCTCGTCATGGTCATCGAGGTGGATGGTTATACGCGATATGGTTACACGATGCATCTGGATGCCGAAATCGTTCCTTTTGCGGTCCAAAATATTGTTGGAGAAACCATAAACCGTTATACCAAAGGCGTTGTTTTACGGGAAAACCGATACCGGCTTGCAGCCATATTGAACACACCAAGCCAGATCGACGTCTCCGAGCTACTGGAGCAATGCCGCCAAAATGTGGAGCGATTCAGCAAAAAAACAGTCTCGATTGGTGTTGGTACGATTGCCCGCAGACCACAGGAAATTTGGACGTCCTACGCACATGCAGATCAGGCGATATCCTATCGTTTCTACAGTGAAGGAAATTGCATCCTCCAGTATGCTGAACTGGAGAATCAGGCATGTGTGGCTCCGATATATCCTCTGGAGAAGGAGAAAGAGCTTTTTTATGCCCTGAAATGTGGTAATGAGAGCACCTGTCACCGCATCATTGATGAAATTCTCGAAGAATGGCAGGTTTCCGAAGGTTTTCCCGAGCCACTCACGATGATTCGTTTGCTGTCTGGACTGGCTTTTGCCATCTACCGTGCCTTTTGTGATGAGATTACAGCAGAGGAACGCTTGCGTTTGGAGGCCGACCTGACAGTGCTTGAGGCGATGCGTTCCTTGACGTTTGAGGGCTGGAGGGGATATATCAAGCATTTTAGCAGTATGGGTTGCGAGATTATGGACAAAAAACGACTCACTGATGTCAAACAGGCGATTAGCAAAGCGCAGGAATATATCAGTCTGAATCTTGCAGAAAATCTGACGCTGCATGCCTGTGCCCAATCCGTGCATTTAAGTCCGAGTTACTTTGCCAATGCCTTCAAAAAGGAAACGGGCATAACGCCGATTCAATATATTACTAAGATGAGGATGGAAAAGGCCAAAGAGTTGCTGGTTGCAGGTGTACAGGTGCAAGAGATCTGCCAGAGGCTGGGTTATGAAGACAGGCCGTATTTCAGCGGTTTGTTCAAGAAATATTGCGGCATGACGCCAACCTGCTTCCGGCAAATGTATGAGAATTGAAACCGATACGGATCATCATTTTTCCCACCATGCAAAGTCAGAATGTCCCTCACCTCCATGAAAGCGTAGCGATTATCATTACGTTAACGGATAACCAAACGGGTTGTCCAGACAAGCATAAGGGGGCATATCAATGGTTAAAAAGTGGATGGTGACTACGCTAAGTGCATTGCTGGCGCTAAGTTTGGCAGGTTGTTCTGCCGACAGTGGTACTTCGGCAAATAGCGAATCGGGGACCAGCGGGGAGAATGCCGGAGGGAAAACCAAAATCATATATTGGACACCGGACCGCCATGATGCTGATTTTATGAAATCCAAGATCGATGAGTTCAACCAGACGAACAAGGACAACATTGAAGTGGAGATGACCGTGATGGGGGACAACTATCCACAGGCGGTCGATATTGCTTTTGCCAGCAAGCAGGCACCCGATGTGCTGCAAGTTAATGATTTTCAGACGTATTATCAGAAGGGGTATCTCGCCCCGATCGATGGATACATGAGTGATGAGATGAAGGCCGTATTTAAAGACAGCTTGATTGAAAATAAAAACACGATTGATGGAAAGATATATTCCCTCCCCAATACAGGGCAGGTCTGGCGGCTTGTGTATAACAAGGATATTTTCAAAAAGGCAGGGATTGAGAGTCCGCCAAAAACGTTGGCTGAGATGGTTGCGGATGCCAAAAAAATTACCGAAGTTGGTAAAAGTGAAGGCATCTATGGCTTTGCCAGCCCATTCAAGAGCAGCAGCGGCTTCTGGAGAGCAGCCAATACGATTGCAGGTGCAAGCAATAATGTTGGTATTGATGGTTACAACTACAAGACTGGTCAATTTGATTTTGGGATGTACAAGGATATCGCAATGGCGCTTCGTCAGATGAATCAGGATGGCAGCATGCTGCCAGGGGTTGAAAGTCTGGACATCGATCCACTCAGAGCCCAGTTTGCTCAAGGCAAAATCGGAATGTACATTAACCACTCCGGTGAACCAGGTGTATATAAAGATCAGTTTCCTACAAAAGAAAATTGGGCAGCCGCTCCTGTACCAACTAATGATGGAACGATCAAGGGCGCTTCACAAGTCATCGGGGGCTCCTACATCGGCATCAATGCAGATTCTGCCAACAAGGAAGCGGCATGGAAGTTTATGGAGTATGTGTACAGCACAGATCTTCAGAGTGAGTATTACGAAAAAGGATACGGAATCTCACTGATTCCTGCTGTATTAAGCTCTGACAAAAAACCAAGCATTCCGGGCATTGAAGGTTTCCTGCCCAAACGTTATGATGCCATTTTCCCGGCAAATCCAAGTGTGGTAACTGAGAGTTCACTGGAAGGCACCAAATGGAGTGAGGCTTTTTCAATCTTTGTATTCACGGGTGGCGATCTCGATGCTGTGATCAAGGATCTGGATACAAGGTACAATGCAGCTCTGGAGAAAACCAAAGCGGCAGGGCTGACCAACATAACTGCTGATCCTTCGTTTGATTCTTCCAAACTACAGGGTAAATTGTCCACAGAAGACTAATAAACTTTCATAGCGGCCGTGGTTTAACTACTTCGGTCGCTTATTCACAAGGAAAGGGGAAAAGCAAAATGATTATTAATCATGCGTCTATCGATGCACATATCGTGAACGAAACGAGTTCCCGCAAGATCTTGGGTATGGGCGGTACATTAATGATGGTGGAGGTTACCTTTGCTAAAGGTGGTATTGGAGAAGTTCACTCCCATGATGCGCACGAGCAGGTCAGTTATATCGTCAAAGGCAGCTTTGAGGTACAGGTCGGTGAAGAAACTCGCATCTTAAAAGCAGGGGACAGCTTTTATGCCGGTTTTAACGTCCCGCATGGGGTCAAGGCACTGGAGGACTCCGTCATTCTGGATGTGTTTACCCCGTTCCGTCAGGATTTTCTTGAGGCGTCCGAATGAGCGATTTTTACCTTTCGGCAACGGACCTGCAACGGGCTGCCCAATATTATGAAAAACATTTTCCGGAAGAAGCCCGAAATTCGCTCACGATTGCCAATCGTGCCATCCTGAATGAATTTATCGTTCCTTATACCAACGATCTGAATCGCTGGATTCCGATGGGGACACCCGTGGACTGGCTTCACAACCCGACCAATGATCTGGAGTTCACATGGGGCATCAATCGACACTGGCATATGCTCGATCTGGGTAAGGCGTATCTGATGAAGGGCAATCCGCTATATGTTACAGCATTTATTGACCACTTCCGTAGCTGGAGACAGCAAAACCCGGTACCTGTAAATCTGGTTTACGACGAGGCTGTGTTCTTTCAAAAACCCGGTCCGTGGCGCCTGCTGGAGACGGGACTACGTGTGCAGTCCTGGATATCGGCATATAAATATATGGAAGCGAGTTCACTGATAGACGAAGGCTTTCAGGCGGAGTTTCGAGAAGGTCTGGACGAGCACGCCGAGTTTTTGACCCGTTATCTCGGCAGCACGGAAATCAATCATGCCATTATGCATATGCAAGGCTTGTTCATGATCGCTACGTTCTACCACCAGCACCCGCGAAGTCCATACTGGCGTCAAGTGGCGATGGAACGTCTTGAACTGTGTTTGTTGCATCAGTTGGGTGAAGAAGGGATACAGGTTGAACTGACAACACATTACCACAATGCCAGCATCGAAATGTTTGGCACACCTTATCGGTTGGGCGAGATTTCAGGACATCCTTTCTCGGCATGGTATGCCCGCTGTCTGCGCCAAATGGCTGCATTCACCGAGGCGCTGATCCGACCAGATCATCAGTCTACCGGTATTGGTGATTCGGATTGGGTTGGCGATGGGCGACAACGACTGACCCTGCTTGGCGCGATCCTGGACGATGATGATTTGATGGCTCGCGGAACGGATAGCTCGGAGTGTCTCTGGTTGCTGGGTGTAGAAAAATATGAGCGATGCCTCCGACTACAGGCTTCTTCTTCTCCGGTGTTGTCGAGCCGAGCCTTTCCGCAGACAGGATATTATGTCATGAGGGACAAGTATCAATATCTTTTTTTTGATGCGGCTGCCATGGGCGGAGCACACGGACATGCGGATGCGCTGAATGTGGAGTGGATGTGGAAGAACCAGCTTTTCTTCACGGACACCGGACGTTATACGTATGAAGAAGGGAAATGGCGTCGGTATTTCAAAAGTACGCGGGCGCACAATACCGTCACGGTGGATGGTCTGGATCAGACACCTTATCTCTCCACACAGCAATGGGGTGAACCGGAGGCTCAGGCCACAACGCTACGTTGGGAGAGCAATGACAGCTATCACTTCATTGATGCTTCACAGGATGGATATACACATTTGCCAGATCCAGTTACACATCGTCGGTGGATGCTGGCAGGGGTGGAGATCCCTATACTATTAATTGTGGATTGGCTGGAGGCAGAAGCAGAGCATACTCTGGAGCAACGTTTTCACCTGCATCCGCAAGCGGATATTGCGCTGAGAATGAATGAAGCTGGAGAAATGACGGCGGATATGAGCTATGAGGCATCTTCCATAACGCTGACGATGCAATGGGTTACGGCAGGCATCGGGAAGGGAGCCTTCGCGTTGACGGAGCAGCCCGGCTGGGTATCTGAGGTGTATGGTTCCAAGTCGGAAACATCGGTCATCCAGGGCAAGACTGATTTCTCGGGTAAAGTGGGTATTCTGACGTTGTGCCTCCCCGCGGATCATACAGACCAGGTTACACGTGTAACCACATGCCAACTGGAACCTGACCTGATGAGATTGGCATTATCTTATGTGCAAGGTGAGGAAAAAGGGTATATTGTGATTGACAACGACACGCTGCAATGGTCGAAAGAACAGAAATAAAAACAGTGAAGCAGGAGCAGATGCTCGCACTTGGCGAACATAGACTCCTGCTTTTTCTTCACTCACTTGGCTTTATTTTTTCTTTTTACTCTGGGTGATTTTTGCGTAACGGGCTTGGGACTGGCTGGCTTTTTGGCCGTTCCGGGAGGTCTGTTGCGATATACCCATAAGGCATACTCCAGCGGCTGAGTGATGGCTTTATAATAGATATCCCGCTCCCCGATGCGAGCGAATACTTCACGTGCAGGTTTGGGGTTAACTTCAAGCAGGTAGATACGCCCGCTTCTGTCAATCGCCAAATCCAGTGCCAACTCACATAGGTCCCCATACGTATCTTCCAGAAATGAAGCAACATCAATGCCGAATTTCTCTGCAGTTGTGTTAATTTCTGCCCGGAGGTCGTCATCTTCGATCCATTGCTTCATGAGTCGGTCCATCGCTATTGCCTGACCGCCGCCATGCAGATTGGAGGTTACGCTTTTTTCTGCACCCATGCGTCCAGCACATCCAGTAAGCTCCCATTGTCCTTCTCCGTTCTTCTGAACGAGCATGCGATAATCATGCACACGTCCATTCGGAAGCTGAAGTTGAATGCCCTTTTGTACAAGATACTTGTCTTTCATGTTCCAGTGCTGGAGCAATGCGCCAAGTCGTGATAAATGAACTTTACGTGGAGTGATGATACGACGCTTCTGATCCCGCCCCTGAACAAGCACTGTATTAGCCTCGCTACTGCTGCGTTCAATGCGCAGAATACCACGTCCGCCTGTTCCATTAATGGGTTTGAGATAGACCAGAGAAGAAACTTTGAGCATCCGGTTTACATCGGACATATCCTGAAATAGAGCGGTTTCCGGCAGGTGTTCACGAAAGTTGGCTTTTTGTAAAAGGGTCTGGTGGATGGTCCATTTATTGCGCAGTGGCCTGTTCAGAAAGAGCAGATGCCCATATTTCTCACGAAAAGCAAGCAATTGCTGGAACCTTCGGTTACGCTGAATCCGGCAGCGATCAAAGATCAGGTCCGGGAATGATCGCCACTCCCTGGACCAGCCTTTTCCCTCATGAAAAACCATGGCTTCAATTTGTTTGCCGCCGGGGTGTACGTCGGCTGGTGTGAATACATAGATATCGAGTCCCCGCTTGCGCCCTTCAAGAATCATTCTGCGATAAACGCTTCGTTCTTCAAGAGCGCGATGTTCATTTAAGTACAACGTCATAATGCCCAGAACAGGTGAGGACACAAACAATCACCTTCTTTTTGCAGTATTCCTGTCTATCATCGTTTAGACTGACGGGCAAGATAAGCGCTGTAGTGAAATATACGTTCCAATGACCGCCGTCTGATCTGTGGTTCATCAAACTTCATGGGCTTTGCATTGGCTTCGAAGAACCAGAGTTCCCCCAGATCATCAATGCCCAGATCCATGGACATTTCTCCGAGCGTGTAACCTGATCCCCGTTCGACCTGTCTTGCGATCATTAATGAAGTGGATTTCACTCGTTTCATCAGGGTTGTTGACATTTCTTCGCCAAAAAGATCGGTCAGCAGCTTCTCAGGGTCTTCTACGCTCCCGCCGCGCGGCACATGCGTTGTAATGCTGCGGGAGCCAGCAAGTCTCGCTCCTACACCGGTTACGCTCCATTGGCCCTTGGTGTTCTTTTGTACAAGAACACGCAAATCGAAGGGGCGTTTACGAGAGGATGCCAGTTCAATGCCTTGTTGCATGATATAGGGCGTAAGTCCGGTTTCTTTGCGAATTCGTGCCCATAACTTGGCGAGTGTAGATGCTTTATAGGTCGTGCTTCTACGTGTGGTTTGTATTTTGAGTCGATAGGGAAGCCGTTCTTTTTCCTGGAATTTAAGCATCATGATTCCTTTGCCAGCTTTGCCACTCTCGGGCTTAAGGTACAGATAGGGATACGCCCGTAGAACGGCACCCAGAGAAGAAGCACTTCGCATCCGCCGAGTATAAGGAATCAGTTGCTGAGTCGATTTGGATTTCTTGAGCCATTCGAACAGATCCCATTTGTTGAAAAAGAATGGGTTATACAGTTCGATTCCTGATTGCATGCATTCGTCAATTTTACGCTGAACGGAAGGTTTTCCTTCGTCTTCCCGGTTGGGAATACGATTGTACAGAACATGGGGAAGGGGGAAAGGTTGTGAAACCCACTTTCCACTCCCCTTGTTGTACGTATATCCTTTCACGGTGGGACCACTCACGTTCAGATCTCGTACAGTTACAATGTACACCACGTATCCCATGCTCTCGCCTGTCTGTAAGATATCCTGAAAATTTTGATGATTTCCCCTGAACATACGCTGTTTATCATGCATGGTCAAAACAGCAATGACAGGTTTGAAATCATCATGGAGGGTCATCAAATCTCTTCCTTCTTCCGGAACTTGCTCAAATACAGGCAGTGTTCCAAGATGTGCTCCACCGACGATTTGCCCTCCACCCGGAGTGAAGGGTGACGGAAAATGGAGCGCCCGGGTTTGGCGTTCGCTTCGAACATCCATACATGTTCCTCCTGATCAATGCCCAGATCAAAGCCAATCTCACCAATCAGATGCTGGTGCTGGGTTTCAATCGCCTGGGCCAGTGTAATAGCGACGGATTTGGCCTGCTGAAGAACTTCTCCCGCACGATCGCCGAAGTTGCGACTGAGCGCCTGCTCAGGAGTCATTAGGGAGCCGCCATTTTTGATGTGTGTTGTGACGCTGCCACGTCCTGCCTTTTTGGCTCCAATCCCGACAACAACCCATTGATTGTTACCGTTTTTGTGCATGTGAAAACGGAAATCAATTGGACATTCATCAATCTCAATTAAACGTATTCCCTGCTGAACTACATATCCGCGTAGCTGTTTGCCATGTCTACCCTGAAGCATGCGCATCAGACTGTTGAAGGAACCAAAACGCAGGAGTGCATTACCGCCTTTTTTGCGATAACGTGCGAAATATCCGCGTTTCGGCGAATAAGTCAGGCGGTAGATCCCGTTCCCCAGACTTCCTGCAGTAGGCTTATAGTAGACGAACTGATGGCGTTCCAACATTTCCTTCATCTGTTCAACGGACGGATTGGTAATTGATTCTGGAATATACCGTCCTGCTGCCGGCTCGTTCTCCAGCAACGTATAGATATCCGATTTGTTGAAGAAGCTCCAGTTGAAGAACGGAATTTTTCGGCGAACAAATCGTTCCCGCAGCTGGTTGATGGCTGGTGAGAAGTCTGAGCGTCTGCTCGGCAATCGGTTGTAGACGACATCGGGCAGAGGTACCGTTCTGCGGGTAAAGCTTCCGTTCTCATTCAGAAAAAAACCGGATACCGTCTCATTCTGCCAATTGATATCCCGGGGAGTAAAGGCATAAATATAGGATTTTCGGCTACCTTCACGGAGTAACTGTTTGATGAAACCAGTACGGGAACCGAATGGATTCGTGCTCGTCGCAGGCCCATCAGAGAGTACGCCGATCAGTGGACCTAACTGGACCTCATCATTTTGCAAATTCCGGAGATAAATACTGCCCCGTTTGGGAACGTTCATCATATTACGGATACCTGAAGCGAGATACAGATGTTTACCTGCTTTTTTGATTGGTTTGATCGTTGCAGGTACCCGGTCACGCCCGAAGCGAAGGTGCACCGTTTTTTTGCCGGACAGGTTGAGGCTCTTCATTAAAGCGTTGGATACATAAACCACTTTATCCGGTTGCTTGGTGAAATGCAGATTGCAAAAGGTCAAACTCATGATTTATCCTCCTATCCTGAAAAGATCCTTGGGCTCCATGGCAAGCGGGCGCTGCGGGCCTCAGCCGCCGTGAATCGGGATGGGTTTCAGGCCAGCTTTGCTGGATGTATTCGGCAATTTCATTGGACGAAAGACGTCCGTGAGAACATGTTGTTGCAACAGATAACGGGCATAGGCAAGCGGCCGAGTATAAGTCAGGGTATGCATGCGTCGGTCGCCCGCTTCTGCGAATGAGGTGCGGCCTGGTTTGGAGTTGACTTCAATTAGCCAGAGTTGGCCCTCTGCATCTGCTCCGAAATCAAGCCCCAATTCGGCTAACCTGCCGAAACGGCTTTCCAGCAGGGTGGGGATAAGAGTAGCAGTCTGCCGGATGCTCTTCAGCAGAGTTTCCGTGCGGATCGTTCCATATCGCTGGAGCAGATATGCGTGGGCAGGATATGCTTTACCCCCACCGTGAAGATTGGACGTGAGTGAACCTTCGGGTCCTTCCCGTACCATACATCCGGTAAGTGTCCAGCGACCTTGCCCATTCTTTTGCATTAGAGCCCGTATGTCGAATGCTCTTCCATGATGGCTAAGCTCCAGATATGGCTGCACGATCATCTTACGCTCAGCCTGATGTAATGCTAGCCAGGAAGATACAGCCTGGGTATGGTTGAATGTAAGAAAAATGGGTTCATTGTCCTCGTTACGCCCCTCCACGACCCATGTTGATGGAGTCGCTCCCTGAGACAGGCGAAAGGTATTTTTGCCATGAGTCCCGGATACCGGTTTGAAGAACAGTCCTTTGGGCCAACGGTCCAGCCATGTTTCCCAAGGAATATGCGATCCTATCCGGGTTGTGGGAGCAAGTTGTGACCTCAATTCAGGATTTCGGGACAACACACGATGTACCTCCCATTTTCCTGGAAGGGAAGAAGACCAATAACGGTGTTGATCTGTGCCGTTGGTTGGTATCCATTCCTTAAGCTGTTGTCTGACGTACCTGGAGATAGGGCGAAGACAACGATCCATAATGAGATCGACTGCAGGAACAGGTACCGAATTCCACTTCCCTTGATGATAGACATATCCCCATTGAAGAGGGAGATGGACTGCATCATTCGATATCGGGATCACAATAATCTGAAGGGCGTATTTCATGCTCCCCAAACTGAGACGACGGCAGAAAAGTTCATCCGTAAAGGGAGGTGAGCCTTCGGTTGCACGTACCAGAATGGCCAGTGTCTTGGTCTGAGATGTTGGAAACATTACGCTGCACCTCTCCTCTATCAGATTTGTTTTCAATAGGGAATAACTTTTCAAAAACCCGCCAGATACGTAGAGTATTCAAGCATGGCTTTGACGGAAGGGCGGATCTTGCTCTCACTCAGTGGTGTATTATCATTCTTGGATGGTTTGGAGTTGACTTCGAGCAGCCATACGCGCCCAGTGGTGTCTAGAGCCAGATCAATACCAAGTTCACCAAAATGAGCAGGGATGGCACTCTCGATCCCTTTTGCGATATCCAGTGCTGCGGTGTGTAATCCTGCATACGCGGAAGCTTTGGCTGATCCAGACAACTGTGTTTTGGCAACAGCATCCTTGACGGTGCTGAGACTTCCACCTCGTGCCAGATTGGATACGTAGTGACTCCCACCCGCTATCCGGGCGACGATGGAGGTTACACTCCATTTACCTGTACGGTTCTTTTGCACGAGCGCACGGAAATCCACGGGTCTGCCACTGTTGTCAATGAGAGTCAGCCCTTGTTGGATCTGATAACGCGTTGTTTTCATTTTCCCAGACATACTGGCATACAGTTTATCCAGAGAAGTATACGTTTGTTTCCGGGTACCCCCGACGCCAGTCGCCAGAGTCAGGAAGCTTCCGTCCGTCTGACGTGAGACCCGGATGATCCCTTTGCCCAAAGAACCGCGGACGGGCTTCAGAAATACAACCGGATGTCGGTTGCACATCGTCTTGAGCATGGCGGACGTCTTGAGCAAATGAGACTCGGGAAGAACTCGTTTAAGCGTTGAAATGGACTTGAGTGCGTCAAACACTTCGTTTTTGTCCAGAAACTTTTCATTGAAGGTTTGCGTGCCGTAGAGCGATTTTACTTCTTTCATAAAATGCTGTACGCTAGGTTTGTTCTCAAGCTTGCGGGACGTTAGCCGGTTATTGACGACGTCTGCTACAGGCAGAACAGTCTTTTTCCAGCCGTCATCATACACCCAGCCTTTCATATAACCCGTTACCGCTCCAATATCCTCCGGTGTGAAAAAGGATACATAGGCGCCTTGCTTACGGCAGGCGTTCACCAGTTCTTGACAGAACATCGTGATGGAGCCAAAGGGCCGATCGGGCTGATCGGGATAATCCTGGCTAACCAGTACACTGATGTAGGGTCCAAGGCGAAGCGTACGGCTGGCTGAACGATAGGATACCCTCAGGACCGAACGCGGAACGAGACCGGTCTTGCTGGCAACTGTCTGATTGATGCGCAGCCCGTCATACCTTGGTACCGGAATAACAGTGACTTCGCGGCGGAAAGAGCCAAATTGCAGCTGAAGCGGCCTTCCTGAAGGGATTTTAAGCGCCTTAAGCACCCCTTCGCCCAGCATGATGACGTCGTCCTGCAGGATGCCCGAGCCGGTAACCTGAATCGTTACTTTTTTAGTGGACATCACGGATCTCCTTCCGGGCGGCAACTTGATGTCTGATCTCGAAGTTGAACGGCATCTGAACATGGCATGTGCTTCATCATATGAGGACATATAACCCTTGGTGATTGACCCATATGGATTAAATGCATTTGATTTTGAGGCAGGTTATGGATGGCCTGTTTCAGATCGCCCTTGTTTGACAGGAGAGAAAAGCGTGTATTAACACGGATGAACAAACCAATCTGAGGAGGAATAATAGTGAACATTTATGACAAAGCCAATGATTTGGCCAAAGCACTGAGAGAAAGCAGCGAGGTGGAAGAGATTACTTCCGCGATGAAGCTGATTGAAGCTGATCCGGATGCAAAAGCAATGCTGGATAACTTCCGTGATCAACAAATGGAATTGCAACAACGTATGATGAGCGGGGATATGCCAGCTCCGGATGAGATGGAGAAAATGGAGAAACTGTTTGAAGTACTGAGCTTGAATCTGAACATCCGTCGCTTGTTTGATGCGGAGCGTCGCCTCAGTGTTATCATTGAAGACGTGAATAAAATTATTGCTGATAGCCTGGGTCATCTGTACGGTGGCGCTGAAGCGTAAAAAGGTAGTTCAAAAAGTCCACTTTTGATTACGAAGGATGCCTAGCGGCATCATCAGCATCGAATATGAAATTCAGCCGAAATAAGCGGGGGCTTACGAAGGTTGTTTCCTTCGGAAACATTGTGGTTGCTCACGTAGTTCTCCTACGCTCCGCTACTCCATTTCTAGCTTCATTCCATCTTCTCGGTACTGAAAACTGATCTTTTTGAACACGTACTAAAAGGTTGTCTTGTTTTTTACCTGAACCTTTCATATTAGCTCTTTATCGTTCATAGACTAGACATATAGAGTCGATCAAGAACGAAGGAGCTGTGAATGGTGAAGAGGTTGAAAAAAGCAAAACATGTGATCTATCTGCTTATTGCGTTGTCGATGCTGGTCATTGCACTGCCGCGGATTTCCTTTGCTGGAGGAATGGACTGGGTTAATATTTTTGGCATCGTATGGGTGCTGTTCTCCTTATTAATCGTTGGTGCACATCTACATTTTATTCTCGGTGTTGATGAAGAGAAGAAACGTGCACTGGAAGCCGTTCGCCGGGCGAAGCTGCGGCAGTGGGAGATGAAACTGCTGGACAAGCAGGAGCGGAGCGAGTCTGTATAAGGTACACAATGAGATCCAACATGGAAGACCGGAATCCTTTGATACAAAGGGTCCGGTCTTTTTTGGTACATACAGAATTAGCGGTTAATCGGATGATTAAATTCAGACGGCGAACTTGCCTACGAGAATGGGTAGGGGTGGGGTTATTTTCCTAAAGCCGTGTTATAATAGATACAGTATAGTACAGATGCATCTTCGGGGGTGGTACAGTTGGACGGACAAGAAGAGAACGTAACGAAGCATGAACAGTTACTTCAACATATTGAACAACTGAAGGTTGGCAGCAAAATATCAGTACGTGGACTCGCGCGGGAGCTGGGTGTAAGTGAAGGGACAGCGTATCGTGCGGTGAAAGAGGCGGAGAACTTCGGACTGGTCGTGACCAAGGAACGAATTGGAACGGTACGGATTGAGAAGAGACCTCGGGGCATGTCGGAACAGTTGACCTTTGCTGATGTTGTGACCATTGTGGAAGGCCATGTGCTGGGGGGGAACGAAGGTCTCGCCAAACCGCTGCACAAGTATGTGATTGGTGCGATGAAGGAACAGGCAATGGCCCGTTATATTGACGCTGGGAGTCTGCTGATTGTGGGTAACCGTGAAGATGCTCACTCGCTTGCCCTCGAACAGGGAGCGGGCGTGTTGATTACGGGTGGTTTTGGGACAAGTCGTGAAGTAAGAATTATGGCTGACGAGCTTGGGCTACCGATTATTTCATCCAGACATGATACATTCACGGTAGCTTCAATGATTAACCGTGCGATCTTCGACCGGCTGATTAAGAAAAAAATTATGCTTGTTGAGGATATTATTGGTCAGAAACCTCGCTTGCAGGTATTGAAGGTGACCAGTTCAGCCGCAGATTTTCATATGTTGGTTTCAGAGACGGGTGAACATCGCTTTCCAGTCGTGGATGAATGGAACCGGGTCATCGGGATTGTGAGTCTGAAGGATGTCAGTGAGCTGAAAGAAGATCAAAGTATTGAGAAATGTGTGATACGCCGCCCGATTACGGCCTCATTGCAGACATCTCTTGCTTCTGCTGCCCAGATTATGACCTGGGAAGGCATCGATTTTCTGCCAATCGTGGATCGGAACCGCAAACTGATTGCGTCCGTCACACGCAAGGAAGTGCTTCAGGCTATGCGGGATGCACAGAAGCAGCCACAACTGGGAGAGACGTTTGATCATCTGATCTGGAACGGATTTGCCGAGGAGCGCGGTGAACAGAACGAATTGTTATTTCACGGATTCATCATTCCTCAGATGGCAACGGATCTGGGTACGATCTCCGAAGGTGTTCTGTTGAATGTGATGACACAGGCTGGCCGGCGGGCAGCGTGGGATGTTACAGGGAACGACCATGTGGTGGATAATGTAACAACTTATTTTGTTCGACCGGTACAGATTGAGGATCAGATCCTGGTTCGACCGTTAATTCTGGAAACCAGCCGTCGAACGTGCAAAATGGACATTGTGGTTACCCGTGAAGGCAGTGTGGTATGCAAAGCGGTAATGACATTGCAGTCGATTGACCATGCCTAGCAGGGTACGTTGCCTCGGGCATAGACAAAGAGAGTACTCCCTGATCGAGAAGCTCTGCAGGGTTGCGCTGTCGCGCGGTTCTGGCTTCGCTTAATGAAGGGAAGTACTCTCTTTTTGCAGACACAACAATAACACTTCAACGAATCATGCAGATTGTCCAGAGGTTTTACCTGATCCATTATTGGACCGTTGTTGAAGCCGTGCATAATAACTGCGATTACGTATTCCCGCAAATACATTGTACGCACCCATAATCAGAAATAGCGCTTCCACAATCACAGATAAAGTGGAACCCGTGAATACAAACATCAGGATCAGGGCAAGAACAACAAGCATGCCACCCATCCAGATATTTGTCCACGAACGGTACAGACCGGCGCTGGCAGCATCCGAGCTTCTGTGTGAACGAATACTGTTCAACGCTGCAAAAACCATGGCAACAGCAAAGATGGCAATTAGAGCATATTTGAGTACATCAATGAACACAAAGACGCAGCTCCTTTTCTGGAAAGCATTTACTGCCCTTATTGTACCATGCAGAGATGCAGACAAGGGCAGTTTTTTTGCTGTTACGCAGGAACGTGCATGCGAATCTGTACCCAAACTTGCAGTACCCCTTCCATAACCAGCATCGTTTTGACCTGAACGGTGTACTCCTTTTCCCTGACTGAGTACACTTTCTGATTCAGCATGATTCGCGTCATTTTGCTATACTCATCGATGTTGAATACATCTCTGCCCCGAAGTACCTCAAGTTCGTCTCCGAGCTTCTGTAACATCACTTTCAGAGAAGCCTCGTCTGGCCCCTTATCCGATTCTTCTGCACGGACCTTGATTTCCTTGATAACGGTTTGGCGTTTACTGTATTTTTTCAGCGTTTTGATATCCTCCTCATTCTGATGCAGCTGAAGCTGCAGCTCCTGATTGTTCAGCCACAACGCATTGTAACTCAGGTGAAATACACCGTTGTAGACGACACATCCAGCGATCATTCCCAGAACAAACACAGCGGTCATTCGCATCAGCGGGCGGTAACGAGAAAATGGCGGAACTCTCATGAACGCTGTTCCTGTCTCATATTAGCTCCGGCCTCCGCCGCACACCCATTTCACGAGTTCCGTTCCCATATGTGCGCCCATAAAAGCAGAGATCAGATACAGTATTTGTTTGACCGCCGGAGACAAGTTACCATCCAGGAAATTGCTCTCGATGACACGCATGGGGTCTATTGTGCCGCCGACAGCGGCAGCGAGTGCCCATATCTTTATTTTTCCAGAAATATCGAGCATCGTCTGTGTTGGAGGCTGAAGAGAGATCACTGCTCCAATACCTCCGATCATCGCGCCGCCCAGCACGATTCCAAACGCAATAAAGAAATCAAGAATGGCTTTGGACAAAAATGTGCTCACTGGCAACACCCCTTTCAGACCTAGCAGCACACCTCCTGTCTTCGGTCTGTCACAGGGGGAGCGGCTTGTACTTCTATTGTATGGGCGTGCCCCCGAACGTTATGATAAAATAGAATAATAAAGTCTCCTTTTAAGAGGTTGTTACAAATTCTAATATGGGGATTCCATTTTTTATTTATTTAATTCATATATATGAGATAGATAGGGTAGCAGTGGGATCAGAAGATCGATGCTGCGACTATCTGCGGCGAAAGGAAGAAAAAAACATGAGTTCTTTTGTGCATTTGCACGTTCACAGCGAATACAGTTTGCTGGACGGCGCTGCGCGTATTCCGGATCTCGTGAATAAGGCTGCAGATCTCGGAATGACGACACTTGCGCTGACCGACCATGGCGTGATGTATGGTGCAATTCCTTTTTATAAAGCATGTATGGAGCGAGGCATCAAGCCGATTATAGGTTGCGAGGCATACATGACAGCAGGGTCCCGTAAAGAGCGGGGAAGCCGCAAGGATCAACCGATTCATCATTTGATTTTGTTAGCCAAAAATATGACGGGTTACCGTAATCTGATGAAATTGTGCTCGATTGGACATCTCGAGGGCTTTCATTACAAACCCCGTGTAGATATGGAAAGTCTGGCTGCCCATCACGAGGGCATTATTTGTCTAAGTGCGTGTCTGGGTGGTGAAGTACCACAGCATCTGCTGCATGGGAGAGAAGAAGAGGCAAGACGTGCGGCGTTACGCTACAAACATATCTTTGGTGCCGACTTCTATCTGGAACTTCAGGATCATGGGCTTTCCGAGCAAAAAAGGGTAAATCCGCAGTTGATCAAACTGGCGGCTGAGCTTGAGATTCCACTTGTAGTGACCAATGATGCGCATTACCTGTCGGAAGAGGACGCGGAGCTTCAGGACGTACTGATCTGTATTGGAACCGGCAAGACCGTGGATGATGAGAATCGGCTCCGAATTGGAACGAATCAGCTCTATCTGAAAAGTGAAGAAGAGATGGCTCGTTTGTTTCCGCATGTACCGGAAGCTCTGGCAAACACCGTCCGCATTGCGGATTCCTGTGAGTTGAAGCTGGAATTCGGCAAATCGATTTTGCCGGAATATAGACCGCTTCCCGATGGACTCAGTCCTTCGGCGTATCTGCGTCAGCTGTGCGAAGAAGGAATGGAGGAGCGTTACGCGCAGTCCACACGTTGGACAGACGCGGAGCTTCGAGCTGAACTTGAACAACGACTGGCGTATGAACTCGGTGTAATCGACAGCATGGGGTTCTCGGATTATTTCCTGATTGTTTGGGATTTTATCGCCTATGCGCATAAACAAGGCATTGTTACTGGACCGGGCCGGGGCTCCTCGGCAGGTAGTTTGGTAGCGTACACGTTGCACATTACCGATGTTGACCCGATGAAATATAATCTGCTCTTCGAACGATTCCTGAATCCCGAGCGGATCTCCATGCCGGATATAGATATTGACTTCAGCGATGAGCGGCGGGATGAGGTCATTGATTATGTCGCGCATAAATATGGCAAAGCCCATGTTGCCCAGATTATTACGTTTGGAACGATGGCTGCCCGTGCAGCCGTGCGTGATGTTGGACGGGCACTGAATGTGCCTTATGGCGAAGTGGACAAGGCTGCAAAGCTGATTCCGGCACAGCTCGGCATTAACATCGAGCGAGCCATGGAAGCTACACCTGAGCTGAAGGCGCTGTATGAAACCAAACCCAAAACGCGTGAACTGCTGGATATGGCGATGAAGGTCGAAGGTATGCCACGTCATGCTTCAACACATGCGGCGGGAGTGGTCATCTCCCGTGACCCGCTGACTGATGCGGTGCCACTTCAGGAGGGCAGTGAAGGAACAGCGTTAACCCAGTATTCCATGGAAAACCTGGAGTCTATTGGGCTGCTTAAGATGGACTTTCTTGGTTTGCGTACCCTCTCAATCATTGAGCGGTGTGTACGCTGGATTGGGGAACATGGAGAAATTCCGGATTTCCGCCTTATTCCCGATGATGATCCGTTAACGTACGAGATGCTTGGGAAAGGGGACACGATGGGCATATTCCAACTGGAATCTGCCGGGGTACGCCGTGTGCTAAAAGAGATGAAGCCAAGTAGTTTTGAAGATGTAATCTCGGTACTTGCCTTGTACCGTCCGGGTCCGATGGAGTTCATATCCAAATACATTCAGGGCAAGCATGGACAGATTGAAGTGGATTACCCCCATGTGGATCTGGAGCCTATCCTGAAAGATACGTACGGGATCATCGTGTATCAGGAACAGATCATGCAGATAGCCTCCCGGATGGCGGGTTTCTCGCTGGGTGAGGCAGATTTGCTCCGCAGAGCGGTCTCCAAGAAGAAACGGGAAGTGCTGGATCTGGAGCGTGGACACTTTGTACAAGGCAGTCTGAAACAAGGATATAGCGAAGAAGAGGCAGACCTGGTCTATGATATGATCGTCAAGTTTGCCAACTATGGCTTCCCGCGTGCTCATGCCGCGGCATATGGTGTGCTTGCGTTCCAGACGGCGTATCTGAAGGCGCATTATCCGGTTCATTTTATGGCATCCATGTTAACAGCCGTAATGGGTAGTCATCGGAAAGTGGCAGAGTACGTGGTGGAATGTCGGCGTATGGACATGGAGGTGCTTCCGCCGGATGTAAATGAGAGCGGTATTCTATTTACACCTGTATTTGTGCCGTCCGGCAGCGCAGGAACTGGGGATCAGAGCAAGGTATCGCAGCAGAATGCGGGAGCAGATGCAGAGAGTGACGCCGGAAGCCTTGCCGAAGAACATGCCACGAACAGTAACGGGAGTTCCTTGAGGGAAGATCACGTTCATGGGCATTCGGGACAAGCAGAATATGGTGAAGCACCTCTGCCGGATGATCCCGGTCCTGAACCGGAAGAGGACAGTGGCGGATATGAGTGGCAGGCAGCGACATCCATGCCTGAGGCATCCGACAACCGGAAGGAACCGGGATTGGTGACGGCTTCTTCAATGGAAAATGGTAATGACGAGGGACAAGAGGCGTCTTCCTCGCGCGCGGAGCATGGGGAACTGTCCTCTGTGGAGAAGAACGTTGCAGTGTCTAATGATAATCCGGCCGAGGAAAAATTAACGGGTGCAATACGATTTGGTCTGGCCGCTGTGAAAAATGTCGGTACCCAGGCAATGGAAAGCATTATGATCGTAAGGCAGGAGAGACCGTTCGACAGTTTGCTCGATTTTTGTCGTCGTGTGGATCTGCGTGTATGCAACAAACGTGTGATTGAATCGCTGATCCAGGCTGGAGCTTTTGACACATTACCTGGACACCGGGCCCAATTGCTGGCGATGCTGGATGAGACTGTTGAGGCGGCGTTGAAATGGCGCAAGGAACGTGAGGATCTGCAGATTCAATTGTTCGACTTTGTTGAGACGCCAAACTGGGAGATTGAATACCCGGAAATTCCTCCTTATTCCTCAGGGCAGCAACTGGAGTTAGAGCGTGAGTTGTTAGGTTTGTATCTCTCCGGGCATCCGTTGGATGACTATGAAGATGTGCTGGAATCGAGTGGGGCTGACCGGATCATGGAATTGACCGAGGCGGCTGATGACACGATGACTGTCGCCGCGGGTATGGTTGTGTCTGTGAAGTCGATTACGACGAAACAGGGCAAGGCTATGGCGTTCATGGAGCTGGAAGACCAGATCGAACGCTGTGAAGTGGTTCTCTTTCCCGAGGTATGGCGGCGTAGCCAGCAACATGTCGGGAAAGGTGAACTGCTCGTCGTGCGTGCCAAAGTACAGCAGCAGGACGAAGGGTTTAAGCTGCTGGCTGAGGAAGTGGTGCCGTTGTCACCGGCGGCACTGGAGCAGCAGCTGCGCAGCCGTGACCGGCGCGGCAAGCCCGGCAGCGGCAGCTCTTCGCGCCCGGCGCAGGCGGCTTCGCCGCGGCGGCCAGCGGGCGCAGGAGCCGAAGCGCAGCGCAGCAGCGCAGGCGGGGATGCTTCCGGTGCGCGTAGCAGCGGGAGCCAAGGCTCGGCAGCGACGCGCAGCGATGCGGCGGGTACGGGCGCAGCCACGGCGGCGGCTTCCCGGCCTGGCGGTGCCGCTGAGGCGGCTGGCAGCCCGGCGCAGAGCCGCGAACCGCGGGCCGTGGAGCAGCGGGTGTTCGTGAAGATTGCCCCGCATGCGGAGAAGCCTGAGCTTCTGGCACGTTTGAAGCAGCTGCTTCAGGAGCATCCCGGACCTGTGGCGACAGTGCTCTTCTATGAGCAGCAGCAGAAGTTGCTTGCGCTGAGTGATACCTACCGGATTAAGCCATCACCAACCTTGTTCTCCGAGATGGAGAAAATGCTGGGTGAAGGCACGGTCAAAATTAAATAAGAGGCTGTCCCGTAAGTGATAGCACTTATCCATATTATGAAACCTGTTTGGCTCAATGCTGAACAGGTTTTTTGTGATTATTTCAGCGCGGTTTCCTGACGACAGGGTTTAAACAAACGAATTGCAGACTTGTTAGGGCCGCCGGAGCCTGAATGTACAATCCTGCAACATGTCCATGGTGTAATTGGTCTCAACCATCCGCACATTTTATGAACATTTTAACAGGTTGCTGCATACACTTGAGAACACCGAAGGACCTCGCGGTCCTCGGGGGATTGATGCGGGAGGTCGAGATATGTCATATGAAATCGTAGAAGCCATGCTGGCCCGGCGGGGTGTACGGATTGATGCAATCGCAGCAATTGTATACCGTCTGCAAAAAGGGTACCACCCCGAACTGACCTTGGACGACTGTGTAACCAGCGTGAAATCCGTTCTACAGAAACGAGAGGTGCAATATACGCTGTATACCGGTATTGCTCTCGACGAACTTGCGGAGAAAAAACTCTTGCCCCAACCGTTACAGGCTATTATGGAAGCGGATGAATCCCTGTATGGAGTGGACGAGACTCTGGCCCTCGGCATTACTCATGTGTATGGTATGATCGGCTTAACCAGCTTTGGTTATCTGGATAAAGAAAAAATAGGTGTAATTCATGATTTGAACGAACACACAACAGCCATTCATGTCTTTTTGGATGATCTGGTCGCAGGGGTGGCGGCTGCCGCATCTGCCCGGATTGCACACAAAAATATTAAAGCCAAAAAATACCCCTCAGACCTGTAACCCCCTGTATTTCCATGCTTATATGCTGTTGTCACTCCAATGGCTCGTATGAAGTCATCAAGGGCGGCCAAGGCTGCCCTGATAGGCTTGATGCTGCTTATCGATGGGTATCAACAAGAAGATTTCGTCAACCATATGAGTTATTCGTGGGGGACAAACGTCCCTCATGATCCCGAATTCTCCCCAAAGGTCCCGAACCCTTTCTTGCAGAAAAAAAGTGAGGTATGTTATCATTAGTCCAATATACGGGCTCTGAACATTAGCTTAGGGGGCGGACAAGGCATGTGGACGGTGATTTACATTGCGCCGACAGCAAAGGTTGCGGACAAGATCAAGACCAAGCTTTCGGAAGAAGGTTTTCTGGTACAGACCCGTCCCATCAGTTTATCCAAGCAGCAATTTGAGATTCGCGTCCCTTCTGGGGAATTGGAAGAGGTTCAGGAAGTGCTGAATTCCATTCTGCATTCCTGATTCGTTCGACATCGACGTGCCTTGGCAGATGAAGAAGTACCATCGGTACATAAGGGACTAATCGCGTAAGCGGAGAGAGGAATCGACTTGCATGTATTGTATGCTGCTGTCCTTCCTTCTTTTTTTGTTAGGACAAGGACCGATCTGGTTGCTCCCGGAGACCCTACCAAGATAGATTCAAACATCGGCGCAACAATCTTTCGGTTTTGCAGGTAACATCAATCGTGCTGACAGAAGCCGCTGATCCTTGCCCTGTACCGGCGGATTTTTTTGTTGTGAATGCTGGACAAGGCCCATGGCAGCGTGTGGGTCGTAAGCGGTTTACCGTAGCACGCGGATGAAGCTGCCACAAGCAGCGCTCTGCAGGTTGCGGCCATCAAATCAACGGCTGGAGAGGTGTAGTTGTGTTCAAAGATATATTCCAGAAGAAACGGAAGTACGCTACCATACCTTCCGAGCGTGCACTTCCCGGCGAAGGCCAGGAAGTCCTAGAACGCCCAAAACGTGAAATACCTGAAGGGCTTATGAACAAGTGCAGCAAATGCGGCACCATTCAATATAGCAAGGAATTGGAGAAAAATCTGAAAGTATGTCCTGCCTGCGGTTACCATATGCGTCTTAACGCTATGGAACGCATTGCTATGGTACTTGATGATCAAGGATTTGTTGAGTTTGACGCTGATATGATATCGGTTGATCCACTTGGCTTTCCTGGATATAGCAACAAATTGGAGCAACAACGTCTGAAATCGGGCCTTAAGGAAGCGGTAATTACAGGGGAAGGAACCATTGAGGGCCTGCCTGTAGTTGTGGCTGTCATGAGCTTTGATTTCTTCACAGGCAGCATGGGTTCTGTTGTAGGGGAGAAAATTACCCGTGCCATTGAGCATGCAACAGAGAAGCGCTTGCCAATGATTATTTTCTCCACATCAGGTGGTGCCCGGATGCAGGAGAGTATTCTCAGCCTCATGCAAATGGCCAAAACAAGCGCAGCTTTATCCCGTTTGGATGAACAGGGCGGGCTGTACATTTCGGTCATTACGGACCCAACGACAGGTGGAGTCTCGGCAAGTTTTGCGAGTCTGGGCGATATTAATATTGCCGAACCTGGCGCTGTATTTGGTTTTGCCGGCAGAATCGTTATCGAACAGACGATCCGTCAGAAGTTACCTGATGATTTCCAGACGGCTGAATTTAATATGCAGCATGGTCAGTTGGACATGGTTGTGCACCGGAAAGAACTTCGGGCCACTCTTGGCAAGCTTTTGGATATGCATAGTGAAAAAGGAGGGGTCTAAATGGCGGGTGAGTTGCCATATGAAGCGCCTCTGGTTGAGATGCGCAAAAAGATTGATGAACTCGTACAGTTTGGACAGGAAAAAGGCATCGACTTCACGGACGAGATTGCCCGCCTGGAAGAACGTTACCATAGACTTGAAGAAGAGATCTACACTGGCATAACGGCAGCTCAGAAGATGCATCTGGCGCGTCATCAGCAGCGCCCAACAGCGCTGGACCTGATCCAGCTGATCTTTACAGACTTCATTGAGCTGCATGGTGATCGCATGTTCGGAGACGATCTTGCGGTTGTTGGCGGACTTGCCAAGTTGAATGGAAAGACAGTAACGGTAATCGGACAACAGCGGGGGAAAGACACGAAGGATAATATCGCCCGCTTTTTCGGCAGCGCTCATCCAGAAGGTTTCCGAAAAGGACTTCGTCTGATGAAACAAGCGAACAAATTTGGCCGTCCTATTATTACGTTTATTGATACTAAAGGGGCGTATCCGGGTAATACTGCAGAAGAGAGAGGTCAATCGGAAGCGATTGCTCGCAACCTGATGGAAATGGCGAAGCTATCGGTTCCTGTTATTGTTGTGGTCATCGGCGAAGGTGGAAGCGGCGGTGCCCTCGCTATGGCTGTGGGTAATCGTGTGTTGATGCTGGAACATGCGATCTATTCTGCAATCTCTCCGAACGGCGCTGCTTCGATTCTCTGGAAGGATGCATCCAAGGCAGATCAGGCGGCTGAAGCAATGAAAATAACAGCCAAAGACCTGTTGGAGATGGAAGTCATTGAAGAGATTGTCCCTGAGCCACGCGGCGGTGCTCACCGGGATTATGAAGCGTCTGCTGCTTTCATCAGTGAAGCTTTGGTCCGTCATCTCGACGAGATGAAGGGTTGGAGCGGGGATCAGCTGAAGCAAGATCGTTATGAGAAATTCCGTAAAATTGGATCGGTCACGTTTGAACCTCAAGCATCCATTGAAGCCCCTCAAGAGCTTGTAGAAGTCGATGTTGCGAGTAATTTGTCGGGAAATGCTGAATAATGTGACGAATTTCCTATACAAATGAGCAAAAGTATAGTAAATTTAATAGTTGGAAAAAGAAAAATAGATAAAGAGTAATACCTTTAAAATCGGAGGAAACCCAAAATGCGCAAAACGAAAATTGTATGTACCATTGGTCCATCCAGTGAATCTCTGGAGAACACCAAAAAATTGATTATGGCCGGTATGAATGTGGCCCGTCTGAACTTCTCCCACGGTGATTTCGATGAGCACGGCGGACGGATCATTGCGATTCGCCAAGCATGCGAAGAGTTGAACAAAACAGTAGCGATCCTGCTGGACACCAAAGGACCGGAAATTCGGACAGGTAAACTCGAAGTTGAACCAATCGAATTGGTTCAAGACGAGTACATCACTTTGACAACAGAAGAAATTCTGGGCACCAAAGAACGTCTTTCCATTACGTATACAGATCTTCCGAATGATGTTGAACCGGGATCTACAATTCTGATCGACGACGGTCTGATCGGACTGACTGTGGTGGAAGTGCAAGGCACCGAGATCAAATGCCGTATCGTTAACGGCGGATCGATCAAAAGCAAAAAAGGTGTTAACGTTCCGGGCGTTGCCATTTCTCTGCCGGGTATCACCGAAAAAGACGCTAACGATATCGTATTTGGTATCGAACAAGGTGTCGATTTCATCGCGGCTTCTTTTGTACGTAAAGCAAGTGACGTACTTGAGATTCGTGAATTGCTTGAAAAACACAATGCTGGACATATCCAAATCATCTCCAAAATCGAAAACCAACAAGGTGTCGATAACCTCGATGAAATCCTTGAAGTGTCTGACGGCCTGATGGTTGCTCGTGGAGACCTGGGTGTTGAGATTCCTGCGGAAGAAGTACCATTGGTACAAAAACGCATGATCCAAAAATGTAACGTTGCAGGTAAACCGGTTATCACAGCTACACAAATGCTGGATTCCATGCAGCGTAACCCGCGTCCAACACGTGCGGAAGCAAGTGACGTGGCGAATGCGATCTTCGACGGTACGGACGCAATCATGTTGTCCGGTGAGACAGCTGCGGGTAAATACCCAGTTGAATCTGTTCTGACCATGTCCCGTATTGCTGAAAAAGCAGAATCTGCTCTGCCTTACCAAGAGTTGTACCTGAAACAACGTGTTGCTCAACAAACAACAGTTACAGAAGCAATCAGCCAATCGGTTGCTCTTCAAGCTCAAGATTTGAACGCAAAAGCGATCATTACTTCGACTGAATCAGGACATACTGCACGCATGATTTCCAAGTATCGTCCAGAATCTCCAATCATCGCTGTGACAACGGAAGATAGAACTTCCCGTCGTTTGGCTCTGGCTTGGGGTGTAACTCCTGTCAAAGGAAGACTGGTTGATTCCACGGATGCTTTGTTCGAAAATGCAATTGAAGGCGGCGTAAAATCCGGACTTGTTAAAGAAGGAGACCTGGTTGTGATCACAGCAGGTGTACCTTTGGGTCGTTCCGGTTCTACCAACCTGATTAAAGTAAGCCAAATTCCAAACAACGCTTAATAGCGTCTTGGATGGAGAAGCAACAGGAAAGAAGCAATGGGGCTTTATTGTCCCGTTGCTTTTTTTCCATCTTATTGACACTTTACAACGATGTAACACGTATGAATGATAGAACGAAGGAGGCCGATCACGTGCGAGAACAGAGCAATGGTAACTGGTATGCGGCACGTCTTCGTGTACGCTATCAAGAAAGTGACCAGATGGGCGTGGTCTACCATGCGAACTATTTGAATTGGTTTGAAATCGGTCGAACTGAGATGATTCGCCAAATGGGGTATACATATCGTAAAATGGAGGAACAGGGGTTACTGCTTCCCGTAACCGGACTGGATGTGAAGTATCACAAGCCTGCCCGATATGATGATGAGATTATCATTTTCACCCGTATTGCTGCATTTAGTGGTCTGCGACTGAATTATGAGTATGACGTAAGACGCATGTCTGAAGAACCTGATGAGCATATGGCGATTGGAGAACGGGTATGGTCAACTGATGAATCACTCCCCGGTGAACGGCTAGTTACAGGTTCTACCCAGCATGTATGGGTGAATGGGGACTGGAAGCCAGTTCGGCTGGATAAGGCAGCCTCTGAGTTATACAGCGCGCTTGAAAAGGTGTGGCTTTCGGGAAAGGGGTAATACGTCAATGCGAAAATGGATGTGGGCTTTACTCTTAATCATTCCGGTGATTGAATTATTTGGTTTTATTCTGATGAGTGACTGGATCGGAGCCGGAAAGACATTGCTTCTCATGATTCTCACGTCCTTGATTGGTATAGCAATGTTGCAGTTTGAAGGGCGAAAAGTACTTGTGGACGCCAAATCCGAGATGGAGCGTGGCAAGGTACCAGGAAGAAAAATGGTCGATGGTCTTTTTATTTTTGTCGGTGGTTTCTTGCTTTTGATTCCAGGTTTTGTGACGGATCTGATCGGCTTTACACTGGTATTTCCATTAACACGTCCAGTGTACCGTCTGTTCTTCCTGGGATGGCTGGAGAAAAAAATGAAAAGTGGCAAAATTACGTTTTATCGTCGTCCGAAATGAAACACCAGTTGTCATGCATAATGGAAAAGGCTCCGCTCAGCAGATGATTTCTGTTGATCGAAGCCTTTTTCTATTTTCCTGGGCGCTCATAAGATGATGCCTCATCGGACACGGCCGTTGATGATATACGTTCTGAGGTCTCGTAATACGTTAGCCCGATTGAACGCATCGAGAATCACGAGACTGACAGGGCCAATAATCAAGCCCAGAACACCGAACAACTTCAAACCCACAAACATGCCAACCAGCGTGGCGAGTGGGTCGAGCCCTACACTGCTTGCAAGTACCTTCGGTTCAATAATCTGACGGGCGATCAATAAGATCAGATAGATAATACTAATCCCAATGCCCAGATACAGATCCCCATTCATAAAGAGGTACGCTGCCCAAGGCACCATGATAAGGCCAACACCCAGATAAGGAAGCAGATCGACCAAACCAATCATCAGAGCGATGGTGAAGGCTGAATTGACTTGCAATATAAGCAGTCCAATCATGACGAATAGTGCTGTAATCGAGATCATGATCAATTGTGCTCTTGCGTATCCGAACAGTGCCTTCTTAAGGTCAGTCCAGATGTCGGATATCGGCTTGCGAATGGAAGAGGGTACCCATCCCGATACGGTGATGTTGTGCCTGGTCCAGCTTTTGCTAATGAAGAATGTAGACAACAGAACAACGATTAATACCGCGCCCATGTTCGGAAGGGAAGTCAGCAGACTCAGAATCATGTTGAAAAATCCGGTGACCAGATCTGTGACGGCCGTACCCACCGTTTCAGTTGTTTTACTAATATTGCTGTTGATAGTTTCCTGGTAGTTGGGATTTTCCTTGTAAAATTCATTGATCTGCGCAGTCAAACTTTGAATGGTGTCATTCTGGGTCCAGCGCACAAAAGTGTCCTTGATCTCATCAACATGAAGATCAAAACTTGTCGTAAGTGAAATGACTTCTTTTACCATGCGGGTAATCGCTGCAGACAGCACCACCGCAATGGCTCCAAAATAAAGGATTAATGAAAGAGTCACAGCCAGCCAGCGCGGGAATCGTGCTCTATGCTGAAGCAGTTTCACTAATGGATTCATGGCATAGGCGATAATCCACGCAATCGCAAAAGGGTACAAAAGCGGGAACAGCAAGTATATGGCAACGGCGATCAGAACAGCCGAAATGATAACCCATAAGCCACGGAGCAGGCGTTTCATTATTATTCTATCCAAGCATCAACTCTCCTTAGTTCAATTAAGCCGACCTATGTATGATCCATGAAGCAGTATTAAAAATAGATGGCTATCTTAATTAATATAGAGCATTTACAAGGTTTTGAAACGCCCGGATGTTATCAGATCTTGTTCAAAAGCGGATTTTTGAACAAGATGTATGGGGATTCTTTCTTTTGCCTAGAGTATGCCTTAGTATTACAGAATATAGCAATAGAAAGTTCTTCATACGACAGGATTGGTTAAAAAACATTAAATGTCAACCTTGTTTTTGTAAAGGCTTTCAAAAATGCTTTATCGGACCGATAAAGAAGTTTGATGTGCGAATGAACTCTCATCATGTTCACATAAACGACAAAATCCAGTATGATGTTATAAGTAAATACCGATTGACAGATAGGAAAACCTTAGTTTGAAATATTTGTTAATTTTAAAATGAAAATGTTTACAAAAAGAGAATAGGTGCATTTTGGCACTTATATGACACTCTGGAATGGTTCCTGATTTCGCTTATTAAAGGAGAGATGTAATATGACAGCTACCAAAGGTCTGGAAGGCATCGTTGCGACAACCTCTTCGATCAGTTCTATTGTAGACGGTGTGCTCACATACCGTGGTTACGATATCGACGATTTGGCTGAACATGCCAGCTTTGAAGAAGTTGCCTATTTGTTGTGGTTTGGTAAATTGCCAACAACGGATGAACTGAAATCCCTTCGTAAAAGCCTGAGCGATTACGCGCCGATTCCGAGCGAGTTGATTGCACAAATCCAATTGTATCCGAAAAACGTCAGTACCATGGCAGCACTTCGTTCCGCTGTCTCTGCACTTGCACTGTACGACGAGCAAGCAGATGAGATGACAACGGAAGCGAATGAGAACAAAGCGGTTAAGTTGCAAGCACAGTTGCCAACGATTGTGGCAGCCATCGCCCGTATCCGTCAGGGCAAAGAACCTGTGGCTCCAAAAGAAGGCGCTTCCATCGCAGAGAACTTTTTATATATGATGACTGGTGAAGAACCATCCGAGACCGCAGTGAAAGCATTGGATCAAGCCCTTGTCCTGCATGCGGATCATGAGTTAAACGCGTCGACATTTGCAGCCCGTGTAACGGTTGCTACGCTGTCGGATATCTATTCCGGTGTAACTTCCGCCATTGGCGCACTGAAGGGACCACTGCATGGCGGTGCTAATGAAGCCGTTATGAAAATGTTGAATGAGATTGGTACGCCTGATCGTCTTGAAGCGGCAATTCAGGAAAAACTGAATAATCGTGAAAAGATCATGGGCTTTGGACATCGTGTGTACAAAAACGGTGATCCACGCGCCAAACATCTACAGAAGATGTCCAAGGAACTTGGCGAGATGAACAATGATACGCGTTTGTATGATATGTCTGTGAAGATCGAGGAACTGGTAACAGGACAAAAAGGACTGAAGCCTAACGTAGACTTCTATTCTGCTTCTGTATACACCCAACTGGAGATCGAACAGGAATTGTTCACTCCGATCTTTGCCATCAGCCGGGTGTCTGGATGGACAGCACATATTTTGGAACAGCTTGCGGACAATCGCATCATTCGTCCACGTGCGGAGTACACTGGCCCTACAGAACAGAAATACGTTTCTATTGAACTTCGCTAATAGCCACAAAAACAGTATAATAATATGGACGAGGTGAAGGGTTGGAAAGCAGAGGCTTTACTGGCTTAAGCTCTCAGGACCCTTCTCTCAACAAGACTAGTGGTATGATGAATACTGCATATACGAAACTTAGGAGGAATTTTAACTATGAAATTAGAAAAATTTGCTCACCCAACTGAAGGCGAAAAAATCCAAATTGATAACGGTACACTTCAAGTACCTAGTAATCCAATCATTCCATTTATCGAAGGTGACGGTACAGGCCGTGATATCTGGAAAGCTTCCAAACGTGTATTGGATGCAGCTGTTGAAAAAGCTTATGATGGCAACAAAAAAATCGCATGGTATGAAGTGTTTGCTGGACAAAAAGCATTCGATACATACGGTGAGTGGTTGCCGAATGATACACTGGAAGCCATTCGTGAGTATATCGTAGCGATCAAAGGACCATTGACTACGCCAATCGGTGGCGGTATTCGTTCCCTGAACGTAGCCCTGCGTCAAGAGCTTGACCTGTACACATGCTTGCGTCCTGTTCGTTATTTCGACGGTGTACCTTCTCCGGTTAAACGTCCTGAGTTGGTAGACATGGTCATTTTCCGTGAGAATACGGAAGATATCTATGCAGGAATCGAGTATGCTGAAGGTTCTGAAGAAGTGAAAAAAGTGATCCAGTTCCTTCAACAGGAGATGGGTGCTAACAAAATCCGTTTCCCTGAGACTTCCGGTATTGGTATCAAACCAGTTTCTTCCGAAGGTTCGAAACGTCTGGTACGTGCAGCAGTGCAGTATGCAATTGACCATAACCGTAAGACGGTTACACTGGTACACAAAGGTAATATCATGAAATTCACAGAAGGTGCCTTCAAAAACTGGGGATATGAAGTGGCTGAAGAAGAGTTCGCTGACAAAGTATTCACATGGGCACAATACGACATCATCAAAGAAAACGAAGGTACAGATGCAGCGAATGCAGCACAAAAAGCTGCTGAAGATGCTGGTAAAATCATCGTAAAAGATGCGATTGCCGATATCGCTCTGCAACAAGTATTGACTCGTCCAGGCGAATTTGATGTTATCGCAACATTGAACCTGAACGGTGACTATCTGTCCGATGCACTTGCAGCGCAAGTTGGCGGAATTGGTATCGCTCCTGGAGCGAACATCAACTACGTAACAGGACATGCTATCTTCGAAGCAACTCACGGTACTGCACCTAAATACGCGGACAAAGATGTCGTGAACCCTGGTTCCGTTATTCTGTCCGGAGTAATGTTGCTTGAGCACTTGGGATGGCAAGAAGCAGCTAACCTGATCTACAAAGGTATGGAAACATCCATTAACAATAAAACAGTAACGTATGACTTTGCACGTCTGATGGACGGCGCTACTGAAGTGAAATGTTCTGAATTCGCGGATCAAATCATTAAAAACCTGTAAGGGGAGATGTGAATCTTGACTATTCAGCGCAAAAAAATCACAGTAGTCGGCGCCGGTTTTACCGGTGCTACGACCGCATTAATGCTTGCCCAAAAAGAACTCGGGGATGTTGTGCTGGTTGATATTCCTCAACTGGAGAACCCGACGAAGGGGAAAGCACTCGATATGATGGAAGCAAGTCCTGTTCAAGGATTTGACAGTCATATCGTCGGTACTTCCAACTACGAAGATACTGCAGGTTCTGAGATTGTAGTCATCACCGCTGGTATCGCCCGTAAACCGGGTATGAGCCGCGACGATCTGGTCAATACGAATGCGGGTATCGTGAAGTCCGTTTGTGAAAATGTGAAAAAATATTGCCCTGATTCCATCGTCATTATTCTAAGCAACCCGGTGGATGCGATGACTTATGCAGCTTATCAGACCCTTGGTTTTCCTAAAAACCGTGTTATCGGTCAGTCAGGTGTTCTGGATACAGCACGTTATTGTACCTTCATTGCGCAAGAGTTGAACGTATCTGTTGAAGATGTTCGTGGATTCGTTCTTGGCGGCCATGGAGACGACATGGTGCCACTCGTTCGTTATTCGAGTGTAGGTGGTATTCCGATCGATACGTTGATTCCGGCAGACCGCATTGAGTCCATTGTTCAACGCACACGTGTTGGCGGAGGCGAGATTGTGAATTTGCTGGGTAACGGCAGTGCCTATTATGCACCAGCAGCTTCGCTTGTTCAGATGACCGAAGCCATTTTGAAGGACAAGAAACGTATCATTCCAGTGATCGCTTATCTTGAAGGTGAATATGGCTATAATGATCTGTTCCTCGGTGTACCAACCATTTTGGGTGGTAATGGCATTGAGAAAATATTCGAACTTGACCTGACAGCGGAAGAAAAAGCAGGATTGGACAAATCGGCTGATTCGGTTCGCAACGTCATTTCTGTAGTAAACCTGTAAGTTTGAAAACTTTTTGAACAGAAGCTAAAAGAAAACCTCCGGTAAAACCGGAGGTTTTCTTTTCTTTGGATAAGTTCCCCAGTATAATGAGATGTGATGTATAGCACACCGAAAATGTTGAGGAGGATGAAAATTTTGACAATGATTATGTATCTGCTCCATATTGTTGGAGCACTGGCGATGGGATTCTATTTGATTCTGCCATTCGTGGTCGGTAAAATCCGTACCTTGAATGCTGCAGCACAAGAGGGAGCCTTTGCATCGCTTCGTTCTTTGAACAAAGTTGCGCAGTATGGACTTGTAATCCAACTTCTTACTGGTGGTTACCTGATGACCAAAGGTGAGTATTCTCATGTCTGGATGGCTGTCGTTGTTGTTCTGCTCTTGGCTATTGCGGCTATTGGAGGAATTATGGGTAAACCGCTGCGACTCGCTGCAGAAGGTGTGAAAAACAAACGTGATGTGGGTCCTGAGCAAAGCAAGATCCGTATGTTCAGTACACTTCTGGCTGTATTCTTGCTAATCATGGTGTACCTGATGGTGAATAATCAGGTGATCTAAGTGCGTCGCGGACGGTTAATCCACCTTACGAAGATGTTTGTTAGTTGTTGGTTAAGCGTTTGCAGACGTAATTAGGACAAGCCGGAAGATATGTAAGATGGTGTTTCGTTGAAACAAACAAAAAATAGACAGCCTCATTGGCTGTCTATTTTTTGTTATTACCAAGATGAAATCAGTAGTCCTTGGTTTATTTGATCTGGAACTATTAGGAGCCTACCTTACATAACATCTTGCATATTCCATCAGACACGGTCTACATTGGCTAGGTTGTACTCACAGTATACGCACGCACTGCATTTCGACCATTACGTTTGGATTCGTACAAGGCAGTATCAGCGTCGCGTAACAAGGACTCCAGCGAATCTGACCCTCCATTGTACTGGGCAATACCAAAGCTTGAGGTCAGCGTAATAGGTACTCCCTTAACATCCAGGGGGTCATTCAACAAGGCAGCTCTCAGTTGCTCTGCTAGTTCTTCGGCTTCTTGAAGCGAGGTATTCGGAAGAGCGATGACAAACTCTTCGCCTCCATATCGGGCAAACAACAACTCAGGGCTTAAATATCGATTACAAACAGAGACCACATGAATGATGGCCTGATCGCCAACATCATGCCCGTAGGTATCGTTGATGCGTTTAAAGTGATCAATATCAAATAAAATAAATGATACAGGTTGCGTTTTAAGCTGAGCTTCACTCAAAATCTCCCGTCCTCTATGCAAAAATTGAGTGCGATTATAGATTTTGGTCAGACCATCGAAATAAGCCAGTTGTTTCAGCTGTTCTTGCAAGAAGCGTTGTTCCGTTATATCGATTAACATAATTAGACTGCCCACAGTCTGTGCATCCTTGTTATACACGTAAGATGTCCTGACCTGATAACAGACGGTCTCTCCATTTAACTGCCAGTACAGATCGGTTTGCAATCCTTCTCTTCCGTATTCAACGGGAAACGTCTTTCCAGCAAGTTTAAGCCAGATATCATCCAAGGATTGGCCAATCATGGTTGTATTAAGCTCTGGCAACATGTCACGCAGAGATCTGTTGTAATCGACCAGTCGATTGAAACTATCCAGTACAATAACACCTTCACGCATGCTCTCGAAAATACTGTCTTTGGCGATGGGTACGATGGTCAGTAGACGTGAGGATAGAATCGCCCAGATATACATGGCAGATGTGATACACATGAGTACGGGTACGGGGTCCATCCCGCCGGGGGTCAAACCAAGCAAATACAGAAAAGCTGCGACCATAGGAATAATCTGTGAAGTAATGAGAGTAAGTAGTTGACGACGATACATCTTCTTGGTATGTCTCCATTGTCCAATCAGGATGAGGCAGGCACATAACAGACAGGAGAAGGTGAATGCACCGTGTACAACATACCATTGACCCACTGCGATATCCATCAGAGGAACGGGACTACCTTCTCTCAGCCATACTTTTTTATAAAATAGATGATGAAAGTCATTGGTTGCAACCATACCTAGGGTAATGGAAGGGATTACAAACAGCGCTGCAGTTACCTTTTTGGATAACGTTTTTCCTGTGTACTTTATCATCAACATGAGGCCAAGAGATGCGGAGAAGGGCATGCCTATATACTCCACGGTGGTCCAAAACTTCATCTGTTCCAGCGTGTTGCTGGCCAGCTCAATCGCATAACCAAAAGTGTATATGGAGAGTGCAGCTGTGTAGAGAATGAATATCTTGGAACTGGGGATCTCGGATCTTCTGAAATAGGTATATAAACACAAAAAGACATTCAGCACGGCTGAAGTAGCTACGAGTGTTATATATGTATTAATATGCGATTCCATTGTCAGGTCTCCATGTTAGGTTAGAATGATTAAACCAATAAAAATGAGAGTTAAAGCACATCAGTATACTGTACATTGTACATCAGCCCAAGCAGCATAGGAATACACTTTGTATCATGAAACAGTCTAATTTCGAATAAATTTCGAATTTTTGCAAAACAGGCATTGAAGCAAATCGGTTGTTTGACATCCAAAGAGAGTGGTAAATAACGATTAGAGACGGCACACTGAGGCTTAAGTTGCTGTTCATCGCAGAAGAATAATCTGAACTGTTCATGCCATCCTACAGAATGAGACTTTTTCAGAGAACGAAAGACAAGGAAGGTTACAGTTAGAGTCCATGTCTTCTGTAATCCAAACATGTTCACATTTTGAGAGGAGAATGTTAGATGTCAACCAACACACAACAAAATCAAAAAACAATGCCAGCACAGCATCAGGATCAACGCCCCGGTATTGAATCGGAGATGCATCCCAGACCGGAATTTGAGAAGCCTGAATACAAGGCAGCAGGTAAACTGATGGGTAAGGTGGCCCTTATTACAGGGGGTGACAGCGGAATTGGACGTGCTGTTGCTGTTACGTATGCCAAGGAAGGCGCGGATGTCGCCATTGTATACCTGAGCGAGCACGAAGATGCCAAGGAAACGAAGCGTCAGGTCGAACAAGAAGGACGCAAGTGCATCTTGATTGCAGGTGATATTGGTGATGATGCCTTTGCGAAGAAATCGGTTCAGCAGACAATAGATGAACTGGGCAAACTGGACATTGTCGTGAATAACGCAGCAGAACAGCATCCACAGCAGAATCTGGAGGATATTACGCCAGAACAGTTGGAGCGTACATTCCGTACCAATATCTTCGGCATGTTCTATGTGACGCAGGCAGCTCTGCCACATCTGAAGAAGGGCAGTACGATTATTAATACAACCTCCATCACAGCCTATCGCGGAAGCCCAACCCTGCTTGACTATTCATCTACCAAAGGAGCAATCACTTCGTTCACTCGTTCGTTATCGATGAATGTGATTGAGAAGGGAATTCGTGTCAATGCCGTTGCACCAGGGCCGATCTGGACACCACTCATTCCATCCACATTTGATGAGAAAAAAGTAAGTGAGTTCGGCGCAACGCAGCCAATGAAGCGGCCAGGACAACCGGATGAACTGGCTCCAGCCTATGTATATCTAGCTTCAGATGATTCTTCGTATGTGAGCGGACAGGTGATGCATGTGAATGGCGGCGAAGTGGTGAACGGATAATACGTTAAGGACGTTTAGATTCAGGATAAGATTGATTATATAGAGAGGCGTATCGCTTTCAGCATGGCTGAGCGGTGCGTCTTTTTTTATATCAGGTGAATATGTATGTCAAAGATACGGTTAGCACCTGTTTACAAAAGTCGGCATCTCTGTTGATACAACTATGATATTTTATTATTATCCTTGTCTGACTGCATTTGATAGCGTATTACAAAGTACTCACTGAAAAGATTGGGAGTCCCCTAATCTGTGATATGATAGATCGAGCAATTATACTCGGAGGGACAAGTCATATGAAAATGAGCAAACAGAATGCAGCACATTATATATGGGGTGCACAGTGCGACGGTTGGCATCTCGTTCAAAATGAAACACTGAGCATTATTCATGAACGAATGCCCGCAGGAACGGCTGAAATACGACATGTTCATTCGGTAAGCCGTCAGTTTTTTTTCATCCTCAGCGGTGAAGCCTGTATGGAACTTAATGGAGACACGTTTGTGCTGGAACCCCATGAAGGGATTGAGATTCCTCCGGGAGAGCCTCATCAGATGATGAACCGGAGCGACGAAGAAGTGGAGTTTCTCGTAATTTCCAATCCGGGTACCCGTGGGGACCGAATTGAACTGGATTCAATGTAGAGCAATTCATTAGATATTAATCTGATCATAAAGGAAGAGATAGATGAGACCGTTCCGAATTCGCCTTGCCATCATTATGATGGTGCTGATCGGCGTATCCGTCATTGTGGCTGGATATACGATGGGCAGAGTGTTTAAGACTACGCATATAACCGCATTGGAGCAAACCATGGTGCGCGAGATTAATTTGCTCAAAGCAACTTTTCCATTCCATGATGCAAGTGATCCTACCTCGGAAGCCACACGAAAGTATTATTCAGATCGGGCGCTGGAACTGGATCGTCTGACGGATTCCCGGGTAACCTTCATCAATAAAGACGGCATGGTCATTGGAGATTCCGAGAGTGATCCGGCATCGATGGATAATCACTTGAACCGTGAGGAGATTAAGGGTGCCGTCGGAGATGGATACGGACAATCCATACGTTACAGTGAGACATTGGGACAGGACATGCTGTATGTAGCACTACCTGTGAATTCGGATCAAAGTGACATGATTGAAATACCTAGCGGCAAATTTGATGGGTACATCCGCCTTTCCATGAGTCTGCATGCGGTTGATCAGGGTCTTCAGCGTGGTTGGATGATTATGTTTGCTGCACTTGGGCTATTGTTCTTAATTGTCGCGTTTGTCAGTTATCGGGTTGCACGCGGATTAACCTCCCCCATTGAGCATATTACGAAAGTTGCTCATCGGATCACCAAGCTGGAATACGATGCCAGAGTTGATGTAACGCGTAGAGATGAGATCGGACAACTGGGGCTTGCGATCAACGGAATGGCAGACAGCTTGCAGTCCCAACTGAAGACGATCCGTGACAATGAAGCGTTGTTACAGAGTGTCCTCGCGAACATGACCGGAGGTATTGTCATGATCGACGCAGGGCAATCCATTGCACTGGTCAATCGGGAAGCGGAGCGTATGCTTGGTATTCAGGCAGGAAAGGTTACGGGTAAGCCTTATACTGAATTGAAAAGACACTACGAATTAACACGTACCATTGAAGAGAGTGTTGCACTGAAAGAACGGATGCATGAAGAAGTAAGTGTGTTCAACCCGGAGGAAAAATTGATTCGTATTGATGGGGTACCCATGTCCGAAGATGATGGCGGGTATCGAGGCATGTTGTTCCTTTTACAGGACGTGACGGCGATCCGTAGACTGGAGTCGATGCGTAGTGAGTTTGTCGCGAATGTTTCTCACGAGCTCAAGACACCAGTCGCTGCGGTCAAAGGGTTTGCCGAAACGTTGCTCAGCGGCGGTGTACAGGATAAGGAGACAGAGCGATCATTCCTGAAAATCATCTATGATGAAGGAGATCGACTTAACCGATTAATTGGGGATATTCTGGAGTTATCCAAAATTGAATCGAAACGCGCGCCGCTGCAATGCTCCCCTGTTCATGTACACTCTTTCTTCGAAATGGTGCTGGGCACCTTGTCCAAGGTGGCGGAGAAAAAGCAGATTCGTCTGGAAATGCATGTTCCGGAGGAGCTGTACATTGAAGCGGATGAGGACAAGATGAAGCAGATTTTCATCAATCTGTTATCCAACGGCATCAACTATACCCCCGATGGTGGACGAGTGAAGTTACAGGTGACGATGGATAACGATGATGAAGTTGTCTTTGCGGTGTCGGATACAGGAATTGGCATACCGAAAAAAGATTTGCCGCGAATCTTCGAGCGGTTCTATCGTGTTGATAAAGGCAGATCCCGTAATTCAGGGGGCACAGGCCTTGGACTTTCCATCGTTAAACATCTGGTGGAACTGCATCATGGCAAATTGTCTGTAGAGAGTGAACTGGGCATGGGGACAACGTTCCGTGTTATCCTTCCATTCATTCAGGAAGAAGAGATGTAGGCGTCTGGTTAGGGCGTGTCTCAAAATTCGCTGAAGTGCATCTTTTACCGCCTTTTCGCCCCCTGCTGCGTCACTTTCCCTTGACGTGCCCCGGCACGCCTGCGGAAAACTTCCTGGCTTGGAACGAAAATTCGGAAAAATCTGCTTCCTTCAGAATTTTCAGACACGCCCTATCAAAATGTAAAAAGTGTGTATTGTTTTACACCGCGTTAACAAATTAGTGCTATGATAGAAAAAGTGTTGTGGCAACAGACAACCTATGAAGAGAGAAGGGGTATCATGGCACAGCGTTTACTAGTTATTGAAGATGAACCTACATTATCAAGATTACTCACGTATAACCTGACACAGGAAGGTTACGACGTTACGGCAGAGGATCACGGATCTGCAGGATATGATCGGGCCTTGTCCCAGGAATTTGATCTCATTTTGCTGGATCTGATGCTTCCGGGCATGAATGGTCTGGACATTCTGAACAAGTTAAGAATACAGGGTGTCAGTACACCGGTTATCATTCTGACGGCCAAGAACGGTGAAGCCGAGGTTGTACAGGGACTGAAATCAGGTGCCGATGATTATATTACCAAACCGTTTGGTGTATCTGAGTTATTAGCCCGAGTGGATGCGGTATTAAGACGTTATTCCAATGGTGAAGATTTACCACAGCTTGAGGACAAGGATGGCTCACGAATTATTCTGGGAGAGCTGGAGATTTATCCTTTGAAATATGAAGTGACACTGGGTGGGCAATCCATCAGCCTTCGTCCGAAAGAGTTCGAAGTACTTCTATATTTGGCTAAAAAGCCGGGTGTGGTACTGACGCGGGATGATCTGATGAACGCTGTGTGGGGCTTCGATTATATCGGAGGTCAACGAACGGTGGACGTACACGTCAGCTCATTACGTAAAAAGCTGGAGTTGGACCCGGAATCGGTTCACATTGATTCCATTCGTGGTGTAGGTTATAAATTGGTTGTCAAAAGAAAAACTCCCCATCATTCAAGTTAACAATGATCGGGGAGTTTTATTTTACGTTCATTTAACATAAAGGAAGATTTTTCTTTACGTAGAGGGAGTAGCATGGACTTATCTGAGTGATACTTTGTACCTACATAACCCACCTCAAGACGGAGGTATTACGTAAAGGAGATTGCGCATTTATGCCCATGTTGCTCGAAGTGAAACCTGACCAGCCTCATGTTGTTTTACATAATGAAGAAATAGCGACACCCGAACAGCAGCATCATGAAGTAACGGTTGTTGCTGAAGAACCTGTAATCCATTTACATGACTATTACCGTCAAGTACCTGTCGCCGGAGTCCATACCACCTGTGGAGAAGCTGCCACGATGATGAATCAGGATCAGGAACACCCATGTATTGTACTGTGTGATGAGCAGATGAAACCTACCGGATTGTTAATGCGAGAGACGTTATATCGGATGTTAAATGGCCGTTTTGCCGCAGATCTATTCTACCGTAAGCCGGTCATACAAGTAGTGAATAAGTCTCCCGTTGTTGCAGATATTCATATGGAAGCCTCAACGATTATTGATATCGCACTTGGACGGGATGAACAACATTTCTACGACTGTCTGCTGGTTACGGACCAAGGCAGACTGCTTGGTGTGCTGACGATGCGTGACGTAATGTCGCTATCTCGCAGATTACAACAGGCTGTTACGGAAGAGCGCATACGTACTGTAACCGAGAGCAGACAGGAGATATCCAGAATCAACAATGCGGTCACCAAGCTGGTGAATGCAGCCAATCAGACTGTACATGAGGCCCGTGAGATCATGGCATTGTCCAAGCAGGGTGAAGAGAGTTTGAAACACGTTGATGCTTCCTATAACCGGGTACATCAGCATATGGAGAGTCAAGGACAACATGCGGATCACATGCTGAATTCGATCAAAACAGGCTCAGGCATGGCACATTCCATTCGCTCCCTGGCAGATCAAAGTGGTCTCCTCGCCCTGAATGCTTCCATCGAAGCAGCTCATGCCGGTGAATATGGACGAGGTTTTCAGATTGTTGCAGGTGAGATTCGAGCGCTCGCAAAACAGACCCGTGAGGTTGCGGGGAACATGTCTTCATTGCTAGAGAATATTGGTGGATTGACCCTTCAGACTGTTGAACTGGTTAAGGCAAGCGGAGCGGAGATTGACGACAGTTCGGTACATGTCACCGCAGGGGGAGCAACGTTCCGACAACTGAACAGTGCAGTGAGAGATTTGTCTCGTATAGCAGAAGAGATCGCCATGGAAGGCGGGAAAGCTGGAGAAGTCGCAGAGCACATTCGTACGAAGCTGGATGAGATGGTTTCGAATAGTGAGTAATATAAAGTAGTCAATAAGGCAGGCATCAGCAATCAGATTGATCCATCAAGCAGATCATGAAGGTTAAGGATGTCTTTTTTACATTCCGTTAACATGAAAGTGATACTGTTTTTACAATGAAAGGGTAGGATATTAAAGATGGCCGAGCAGCGATGAAAGATTATCAGTATCGGTCTCAACGTAAAGGGAGTTTTAGTGTCCCTGCAGCGAAGGAGAAGTGAACATCCATGAAGGACCTCATTCACATTGAAAATCTTAATTTATATTATGATACGCATCACGCGCTTAAAAATATATCGATGGATCTGCCGGAAAAAACCGTTACTGCGTTCATCGGGCCGTCAGGTTGTGGTAAATCGACATTGCTTCGCACGTTAAACCGGATGAATGACATGATTCCGGGTGTTCGTGTGGAAGGACAGGTTATGCTGAATGGCTCTGACATTTACAGTAATGAGATTGAAGTGGAGACACTGCGCAAACGAGTGGGCATGGTGTTTCAACAACCGAATCCTTTTCCAAAATCCATATACGATAACGTGGCTTATGGACCGCGCTTGCACGGGGTAACCCAAAAGGCTGAACTGGATCAGTTGGTAGAACAAAGTCTTGTCCATGCTGCCCTATGGGATGAAGTGAAGGATGTATTGAAAAAGTCGGCACTTAGTTTGTCGGGCGGACAACAACAGCGTCTCTGTATTGCACGGGCGCTGGCTGTACAGCCTGACGTTCTGCTGATGGATGAAGCAACATCTGCACTCGACCCAATCTCCACATTGAAGATTGAGGAACTGGTGAAGGAATTGCATCACAAGTACACGATCGTTATGGTTACCCACAATATGCACCAGGCGGCACGGGTATCTGGACGCACGGTATTTTTCCTGAATGGTGAAGTGGTGGAGGCAGCTGATACGGAGACGTTATTCTCCACACCGCAAGATTCCCGGACCGAGGATTATATATCTGGAAGGTTCGGTTAAGCGAGTTGAGTTGGAATGATCCCGGCATAACCGGAGATGATGGATAAGGAGGACATGAAATCTATGATTCGCAGAAAAGAATTTGATCAGGAGCTTGAAGAGCTGCGTACCTTGCTCAAACAAATGGGTGAACATGTAGGATCAGCATTGGATGGTGCTATTGAGAGTTTACAAACGATGAACGCGGAGAAAGCTCAGGTCATCATCAAGAATGATGCGAATCTGAATGCCCTTGAAGACAAAATTATGGAACTTGGCTCCAAACTGATCATCACACAACAGCCGGTGGCGAAGGATCTTAGACGTATTATCGTGGCATTCAAAATCTCCAGTGATCTGGAGCGTATGGGAGATCTTGCGCTCGACGTGGCGAAGGTGACACTCCGGATGGATGGACAGAAGCTGATTAAACCTCTGGTGGATATCCCGCAAATGGCAGAAATCGTGAAATCCATGATTGATGAATCCATCGAATCTTTCCTGAAAGAAAACACAGACCTGGCCTATAAAATGGCTCAAACGGACGATCAGGTCGATCAACTGTACAGCCACATGATCAGTGATCTCTACACGTTAATGACAGAGCATCCTAATCAGGCTTCACAGGCTATGCTGCTGATGATGGTTGGACGTTACATTGAACGTATTGGCGATCATGCAACCAACATTGGTGAGAGCACGGTGTACCTGGTGACAGGTAAACGTCCGGATCTGAATCAATAAAAGAGTATTGATTTGGAATTGGGGAATCAGTACTGATTAAGTAATGCAATCATATGAATGGAAAAGGACTTTCTCTCAGGTGGCCTGTGCACAGGCTGTCTGCGGAGAAGGTTCTTTTTTGCGAGTAAATATGATGTGAAAAGATGGCTAATCTTTTTGATGTGACAGGTGGGTATGGTATCATGAGAGTAGATGTAATTTGAAGAGGTTGACCATATAATACGCGAGGTGCTGGAATGGACAAGTTTATTCTCATAGATGGAAATAGCATTATTTACAGGGCGTTTTTTGCAATGCCGCCTCTGACCAACTCGAAAGGTCTGCATACCAATGCGGTATATGGCTTCACCACGATGCTGCTGAGACTGCTTGAAGAGCATAAACCTACACATGTCATGGTTGCATTTGATGCAGGCAAAATCACGTTCCGCCACGAAGGGTACCAGGAATACAAGGGCGGACGGGAGAAAACACCACCAGAGTTGTCAGAGCAATTCCCTTTGCTCAAAGAACTGCTGAAAGGACTTGGCATTGCTCAGTTTGAGCTGGCTGGATTCGAAGCGGATGACATCATCGGAACGTTAACCAAACACGCAGATGAAGCGGGCAGACAGGTGCTTGTTGTATCGGGTGACAAAGATATGCTCCAGCTTGCTTCCGAACATGTACATATCGGGCTGACGCGTAAAGGGGTAACCGATATTGAACTGTATGATCCTGCTCAGATTAAGGAGCGTTATGGTCTGACGCCGCTGCAAATCATTGATCTCAAGGGTCTGATGGGCGATGCGTCCGATAACATTCCGGGTATTCCCGGGGTTGGAGAGAAGACAGCATTGAAGCTTTTGCACCAGTTCGGATCGGTAGAAGATGTGCTGAACGGCACAAGTGAGCTGAAGGGCAAGATGAAAGAAAAGATCGAGGCCCATGCCGAAGATGCCCGGATGAGCAAACAACTCGCGACGATTCACCGGGAAGTTCCGCTGGAGCAGACTTGGGAGGATATGCAATTCGCGGGATTAAAAGAAGAACATGCTGGCCCTGCATTAGCTAAGCTGGAATTTAAATCCTTGCTCGAACGCCTGTCGTTCAGTGGCAGCATCGGTTCTGAACAGGAAGCGGTCCCTGCTGCCGAAGTTGAATCCTCCATTGCAACAGAGGACAACATCAGTGAGCTGTTCAGTTCACTGGATTCCATTGATGTACTCCATGTGGAGACACATGGAGATAACCCGCACCAAGCGAAACTGATTGGACTAGCTGTAGGTTCTGCTGGAACATATACGTTCTTATCTCCCGAATTGCTTCATTCCGAGGCAGCGGCTCCAGTGCGGGCATGGCTTGGTAATTCAGAGCAGCCAAAGCGCGGGTACGATCTTCATCGTGTGGACCTGGCCCTGCATGCGCATGGCATTGAATTTGCTGGTGCGTCATTTGATGTACAACTGGCGGCCTATTTGCTTGATCCAACGGAATCCAACCAGACGATTAGTGGACTCACGACCAAGTATGGTCTGCCGTCACTTGTGGAGGATGACGCGGTTATGGGCAAAGGGGCCAAGTACAAGGTGCCGGAAGTGGAGGTTCTGGGCGATTTCCTGTGCCGCAAAGCCGCTGCAGTAGCAGCTATTATTCCACTTCAGGAACAGGCACTGGAGGGCGATGAGATGAACTCGCTCTTCCACGAGCTGGAGATGCCGTTATCACGTATATTGGCAGACATGGAGAAACTGGGTATCAAGGCCAATACAGCTGATCTTCAGGCTTTGGGCAGTGAGTTTGAAGAACAGATCAGCAGGTTGATGGCAGAGATCTACAAGCAATCAGGAACGGAATTTAATCTGAATTCACCGAAGCAATTGGGTGAGATTTTGTTTGATAGACTGGGCTTGCCGGTGGTGAAGAAAACAAAAACGGGTTACTCCACAGATGCTGAAGTATTGGAGAAGTTGGCCCCTTATAATGATGTGGTCAAGCATATTCTGCAATATCGTCAGCTTGCCAAGCTGCAATCCACGTATGTGGAAGGATTACTCAAGGAGATTTCCGATCGGGATGGCAAGGTGCATACGTATTATCGTCAGACCATTGCTGCAACGGGACGACTTAGCAGTCAATTTCCGAACTTGCAGAACATTCCGATTCGGATGGAAGAAGGTCGCAAAATCCGGAAGGTATTTGTTCCTTCCGAGCCCGGATGGTCCATTTTGGCAGCAGATTATTCCCAGATTGAACTGCGTGTATTGGCCCACATTTCGGACGATGAGCGCTTGAAGGAAGCATTTGTCAATGATATGGATATTCATACAAAGACCGCTTCGGATGTATTCGGCGTGAAGCCTGAGGATGTGGATGGGGATATGCGTCGTTCCGCCAAGGCAGTTAACTTTGGTATCGTGTATGGAATAAGTGATTATGGCTTATCACAGAACCTGCATATTACACGTAAAGAGGCTGCGCAGTTTATTGATCAGTATTTTGAAGTATTCCAGGGTGTCCGCCGATACATGGATGACATTGTTAAGGAAGCTCGCCAGGATGGTTACGTCAAAACGTTGTTGGAACGACGTCGCTATCTGCCAGAGATTAATGCCAGCAACTTCAATCTGCGTTCCTTCGCAGAGCGTACGGCGATGAATACACCGATTCAGGGAACAGCGGCAGATATCATCAAGTTGGCCATGGTACAGATGGATGAAGCGCTGCGGGAACGCAAGTTGAAGAGCCGTATGTTGCTTCAGGTGCACGATGAACTTGTATTCGAAGTGCCTGCGGATGAATTGGAACTGATGAAAGAGTTAGTCCCTTCTGTTATGGAAAAAGCATTGGAACTGTCGGTTCCGCTGAAAGCCGAAGTCAGCTTTGGTGATAACTGGTACGAAGCGAAATAAATCAAGTGCCGCGCGGTTTTTCCGGTATTTTACAAAAGGACTTTCCATGTTTGAGATATAAGAAAAGGGTCCCGCTGAGCGCCATCTTCCGTTATAATATAGGGGAGGTGAGAACATCATGCCGGAATTACCGGAAGTCGAAACAGTCAGAAGAACATTGAATCAACTTATTGTGGGCAAAACGATTGATCATGTTACCGTTAGCTTGCCGCGGATTATTCAGCGGCCGGACGACATAGATGCATTTGCAATGGAACTCGCGGGACATACCGTCATTGGGGTGGAGCGTCGAGGCAAGTTTTTGCGTATTTTGCTGGACGGGCTGGTGCTTGTCTCCCATCTGCGGATGGAAGGAAGGTACGGTGTGTACGAGCAGCATGAAGATGTGGAGAAGCATACACATGTGATATTCCATTTTAATGATGGTACGGAATTGCGTTATAAGGATGTGCGTCAGTTCGGTACGATGCATCTGTTCAATGCAGGTGAGGAACTGGTGTCCAAACCTTTGCTGAAGCTGGGACTGGAGCCGCTTGATCCAGCCTTTACGGTAACTGCATTCCGCGAGGCGGTTGGCAAGCGTACAACCAAAATCAAGGCTGTACTTTTAAATCAGGCATATGTGGTTGGTATCGGGAATATTTATGTGGACGAGGCTCTATTTCGCGCAGGTATCCATCCCGAGACGATCGCCAAGACACTGACCGAAGCTCAGTTAACGGTGCTTCATGAAGCGATTGTGGCTACGTTGCAAGATGCAGTGAATGCGGGTGGATCTTCCATCAAGTCCTATGTGAATGGACAGGGTGAGATGGGGATGTTCCAGCATCAACTGAAAATCTATGGACGCAAATCAGAACCTTGTACAACTTGTGGTACGTTAATTGAAAAAACGGTGGTTGGTGGCCGAGGCACGCATTTTTGTCCGAACTGTCAGCTGCTGTAACATGAACTGAATGAACGAAATGATGAAATCATAGCACCCTTGGATTCCTCCCTCCATATACTGATATGGCAGAAATAAGCGGGCGTATACCCATACTGGCATCTTCAGTTGGCACGAGTACCGCACAGAGGAGGAGTCCGGGGTGCTGCATCATTTTATTTCATTGCTGGCGCTTGCTTTGGCGCTTAGTTTAGATGGTTTTGGAGTCGGGATTACATATGGGTTACGGAGGACTAAGATTCCCCTGTTATCTATCGCTGTTATTTCGATCTGTTCGGGATTGGTTATTGCCTTGTCGATGCAAGTAGGTGTGTTGTTGTCCCATGTGGTGTCACCGGATATCGCTTCGATTGTGGGAGCCGTTATATTGATAGGTATTGGCGCATGGTCACTGTTGCAACTTATTCGAAAGCAAGGCAAAGAACAGTTGGAAACAGACACTGGAACGGGTGAGGGAAGAGAAGCAACGGTAACTGGGGTGGGAGAAGCACAAGAGAGACTGTCGGATTCAAAGGGCAGGAATCAGGTGCTCGCACTGGATCTGGAACAGTCGGCTTCAAGTGGATCACTGGAACGAATGGTATTTACACTGGAGCTGCGCAAGCTGGGCGTTGTCATTCAGATCCTTCGCAGTCCCTCCAAGGCGGATATGGATAACTCGGGCAGTATATCTGCCCAGGAAGCGATGTGGCTGGGTATTGCCCTGTCTCTGGATGCGTTTGGAGCAGGTTTGGGAGCGGCACTTCTGGGATTCCCTACACTATGGACAGCACTCATTATTGCACTGTTTAGTGGGGCTTTTCTGTCACTCGGCATGAAGGTTGGCCTACGATTCTCAGCTCTGCGCTGGATGCGAAGACTGTCTGTATTGCCAGCGCTATTGTTAATGATTATGGGAATAATGAAGTTGTTATGAGGTGAAACGATGAATATAGGCTTAACCGGCGGGATCGCGACAGGCAAAAGCAGTGTTTCCGCCTATCTCGCCAGTAAGGGAGCGTTGCTCATCGATGCAGACGTTATTGCCCGGGAAGTTATGATGCCCGGGCATCCCGTGTTGGCCGCCGCTGTTAAGCGGTTTGGACAAGCCATACTGAACGAAGATGGAACACTGGATCGGAAAAAGCTTGGAAGTATTGTTTTTCAACAACCAGAGGAACGAAAGGCACTGGAGGCTATTACACATCCGGCGATCCGAAAAGAGATGCGCGAACGGGCTGCTGCATACGAATTGCAACATCCGGATAAACTTGTGGTGTCTGATATTCCTTTGCTCTATGAATCAGGTCTGGAGGACGGTTTCGAGGAAGTCATGGTTGTATATGTCCCGAGATCGGTGCAACGAGATCGCTTGATGAGTCGGGATGGAATGACTGCAGCACAGGCTGAGGCTCGAATGGATGTACAGATGGATATTGAGCGCAAAAAGCAGCTGGCAGACATTGTCATCGATAACAGCGGCTTATGGCCTGCGACGGAGCAGCAAATTGACTCATATCTACAGCGTAAGGGTTTGTTATGAGAATATTGCGTAAGAAACGTGTACTGCTGTTGATGTTTGTGTCCTTTGTACTGGTGTTATTTCTGAATACAAATTGGATGGCATGGTTCTATCCCATACATTATAAGGAAGAGATCCGTGCCCAATCTCAGAGCTATGAGGTTGATCCGTTTCTGATTGCTTCCATTATCAAGGTGGAGACTAATTTTAAGACAAGCAAGGAATCCAAACGAGGTGCCATTGGGCTCATGCAACTGATGCCGGACACGGCGAATTGGATACTGGAACAAGCCAAAATTCCCGACACTTCGCTGGAGGAATTGAAGCACGAGCCTGAACGAAATATTCAATTAGGCACATGGTATCTGCGGAATCTGTCTGATCAATTCGATGGCAATGAAGCAGTTATGATCGCTGCCTATAATGCGGGACCAGGCAAAGTAAACAGTTGGCTTAGAGATGGTGTATGGGATGGCTCGTTCGATACAGTGAAAGATATTCCGTTTGGTGAGACGCGTCACTATGTACAAAGAGTCATTTACTATTATAATCAGTATGTAAAGATCTATAATACGTTCTAAGTATATAAGTAGAAGCACAGAGCAGGCCGGTTATTCACCGGCCGCTCCATGCTCCTCTGTGTAGCGTATTACGATGCAGATATTATTGGTATTGACCTGCCAATTGCTGTTCTGCAATTGTTACCAGACGCTTCGTGATGTATCCACCGATCGAACCGTTCTCGTAAGAAGTCATGTTACCTTGGTATCCGTCTTGTGGGATGCTGATTCCGAGTTCTTGAGCAACTTCATATTTCATTTGCTCGAGTGCTGCGGAAGCTTTAGTTACCACCAAGTTGTTGGAGTTACCATTGCTTTGTGCCATTGCTGTTCACCTCCTCGCGGGTTGGTAAAAGTATTATGTGTCGGCAATGCGTTTTTCATTACAAAATCAGTACAGGGAATATGTGGTAAAAAGTAAAACGTGGGAAGTGATCTGTTTTGAAGTGTCCTTATTGCGGTTATATGGGTACCAAAGTGCTTGATTCGCGTCCGGCCAACGAAGCAAAATCCATTCGTCGTCGCCGTGAGTGTGAGCAGTGTGCCCGAAGATTTACAACGTTTGAGATGATTGAGGAGACTCCACTGATTGTCATTAAGAAAGATGGCAGCCGGGAAGAGTTCAGCCGGGATAAAATTCTCCGCGGGCTTATTCGTGCCTGTGAGAAACGCCCAGTCTCCGTAGAGACCCTGGAGATGATGGTATCTGAAGTGGAGAAATCTCTGCGTAATACAGCCGATGCTGAAGTGGAGAGTCGCCAGATTGGTGAGCTATTGATGGAACAGTTGTTTCCGGTCGATGAAGTGGCGTATGTCCGTTTTGCGTCGGTATACCGCCAGTTCAAAGATATCAATATGTTCATGAAAGAACTGAAATCCCTGTTGTCCAAAGACGATCTGGAGGATTAGTGAAGTTGGTAAAGGGAGAAGAGCAGTCTGGAGTTCCAGTCCGTGTGTACCAGAGAAATCGGTTGTTCTTCTCCAATCACTTTGGATCTTGAGAAAGTGATTGACAGCGAAAGCTGGATTTTATATGATATAGGAGTCGCCTGTGGAACGTTGCAGTGTTGGACAAGTTATCTATTTCATATCCTGGGGCCTTAGCTCAGCTGGGAGAGCGCATCGCTGGCAGCGATGAGGTCAGGGGTTCGATCCCCCTAGGCTCCATACTTACAGAACCCGCTAAACACAAGGATTTTCGAGTGTTTGGCGGGTTTTTGCTATGAGAAAATGGTTTGGATTTATTGTTCTGGTCACACGAATGGTCACAGTGAAGAAATTTTTGATGTTTTTTTGATTGGTTGAATCTAAGATGGTACATATTATAGCCCGATTTACGTAATACTTTGATGAATTGAAGTCGAACTAATATTGCGAACCAAACAACATATCCTCCTATTGAGAAGCGGTCTGTTGATGAATGACAGGTAAAAGATGAGAGTACATATCCAACGTTAGTCTTATGTCCGAATGTCCAAGAATTTCTTTTACAATTCTAGGGTTGATGTTCTGAGCGAGCATGAGGGAGGCGACAGTGTGTCTAAGGTCATGAAAGCGAATTGGAGGAACATCCGCATTTCTGATTAAACGATAGAAGCTACGAAGTAAATTTCGTGGATTTAATGCTTTTCCTGAGTTTGTACAAATCACTAAGTCGTGGTCTTGATAATCGAATCCAGCGGCGAGTTTTTCTTTCTTGTATATCCGTTGCTGTTTTTCTAATTCCGTAATTAAACGTGCTCCTAAATTAATCTTTCTTGAACTTGTTTTGGTTTTAGTCCCTTGAATTAATTCTTTACCGTCACGACTGAGGGTCTGACGAATTTGTAATATACGTTTAGAAAAATCAACATCTTTCCAAAACGCTATGCGAGTATTTCAGATTGTCCGTGTAGTTAAGGCAAGCAGAAAAGCGGTATGGAGTTTGTCCTTTTCGGCAGCTTTTAAAAATTATACTACGTCATTGAGTTCCCATACGTCCATAGATCGGGGCGAAAGTCCAGTCTCTTTACGGAGATGTGTATAAAACTTCTCAATCATAACTGTAGTAATCTTACCCATCTCCTGATTTATGTTTTTGAATATTTGATTTATAAGTTTTGAAGGTAACGTCTCTGAGCTTGGATTCTTTACTGTTTAACCATTCACCCTCAATAAATTCGGCATATTTTAAATCGCTATTTTTGATGTATGTTTGGTCATCTACTTGCTGCATGATTTGTCTTAGTTCTTTGAGCGTATCTTTTTCGGTTTTAAAACCACGTCTTTTGATTTGTCTTCGCTTGCCATTCTCATCTTTTCCTGCACTAATTATAAACCACCAAGTTCCTGTTTTTTCGTCTTTATGAGCTTTCATCTGCATGTGTAGTTCCTCCCAGAGATTAAATTAAAATGCAAAAAGGCAGGAGTTTTAGGCTCCTGCCAATTAGAAAGATGTTATAGCGTTATTAAATTTTAATTACCTTCATTTCAAGGTTGAGCTAATTAGTTGTAATGTCGATTCAAATTTAACTTAGCTTGAGTGCTTCTTTCGGAATACGATACCCCTTCATTTTCCACGATTTTATTTGACCGCTCTTGAGAAGTTCATAAAGTTTAGAAAGCCCGATGTTGAGAGTTTCCATCACATCTTCAACCGTCATAATGTCATCATATTGAGTAAACATGTTACCATCCTTTCTAATTGGTTATTGGTGTATCTTAGAAAATAATAAGTAAAGTACCTATTGGTATAATAGATATAAGTAATGTTCATGAATTTGAGGTAGTATTAGAGCAGGTTAACCCGGATTCCAAGTAAGCGATTCTAATCGGAGCATCGTTACTGTTACTATCAATGATTCTGGATTTGAACGAATAACTAACGTTCTAATATTCCCTACAGCCGAAATTTACATTTCAGATAGGGACAAACAAAAAGTTTCAAGTGAAAATAGATCAGGAAATAAGTGACGAACAAGCTTTTTCAAGTGTTTATAAATTACTCAATGTGGCAACAAGCTCTGTAACATTCCCATTGTTGTCATTCACAATTCTTTCAACACTATCAGGTTTAATTAAGCTCAATAATAAAATGAAGCCTGAGTTTATACTTAATTTGTATGGGGATAATGGACAAACAAAAGAGGTTTTGTCTAACTTGTTTTGTAATTTGTACAATCGTTCTAAGCATATCCACTCTATTGATTCAAGAATACATGCTAATCAAAGTCTCAAATCCGAAATACATGGTAGGAAGGTTGGTGTAATAGGTCCCCATAATGATGTGGACTTAATTAATCGTTCTATCCATGTTTTCAGGAGTCATTGTACTCTGGAATCAGGCTCAGAGAGTCATATGAATAATGATATAACCGTTCTTCTTATGACAGACTCACTTAAATTCATCCATGCAATAGATCAATTGCTAATGCATGAAACCTTATTCGCTTATAGTAATAAATCTATAGAAGATCGCTTTCAAGCAATAGAAAATAATTGATCTATGTAGAATAATAAGTTTTAGGTGTATCTATTTATGATATAAAGTTAATTATTGGAATCAATATACTTGAACTAAAGAGTACTATGGAGGCGATAATGTGATAACTAAACCGGATTGGAATATATTTAAAGCAAAGTTTAGTGAGAATCCGCAAAGTAATTTTGAATGGCTTTGTTACTTACTCTTTTGTGTTGAATTTAAGTTGCCTTTAGGTATTTTTCGTTACAAGAATCAGTCCGGTATTGAAACTAATCCTATAATCCATGAAAACGAAGTGATTGGATGGCAGGCAAAATTTTATGAGACCACATTATCTGCGCACAAAGTTGATCTAATAGAGATGTTGAAAAAAAGCAAAGGTAGCTACCCCGACTTAACGAAGATTATCCTTTTTACTAACCAAGAATGGGGACAAGGGAAACTTCAAAGTGATTCTGAGGTAAAACTCGCGGTAGAGGAAGAAGCTGAAAAACAGAATATTCAAGTTGAGTGGAGAACAGCAAGTTATTTTGAATCCCCTTTTGTGACAATAGAAAATAATTTAATAACTCGTTACTTCTTCAGTCTACAAAAGAACATAATGGATACAATCACAAATATGAGGAGGCATACAGAATCTTTACTGTTGGAGATTCAAACGTCAATTACTTTCAATGAGCACATTATAGAGTTGGATAGAAGCAAGCTTCTGCAAAATTTGAATGCTGAGTTGGAGCAAAATTCAATAATAGTCTTAAGTGGAGAAGGCGGGGTTGGGAAAACAGCGGTTGTTAAAAAACTATACAAAGATTTTGGTAATAGTGTCCCTTTCTATTTAATGAAAGCGAGTGAGTTTGAAGTTGCCAATGTTGATCTTTTATTTAGGAATGCCAGTTTAAAGGATTTTATTGATGTTCATCACAATGATAGCAAGAAAATCTTTGTAATAGACTCTGCCGAAAAGCTAATGGATTTAAATAATCATAATCCATTTAAAGAATTTCTCTCAGAAATACTTCAAGCTGGATGGAGGATTGTTTTTACTGCAAGAAGCCGATATCTAGTTGATCTTGATATTCATTTCATTGATCATTTCCAATTAAGACCTTCCAGAATGTATGTTAGTAAATTAAATCACGAGGAACTCGGATACTTAGCGGAAAATTATAACTTTGATCTTCCAAATGACTATAAATTGCTGGAGTTAATTACAAATCCTTTTTATTTAAATGAGTATTTGAAATTCTATACTGGAGGTAGCAACATTGGATATTTGAAATTCAAAGAACTGTTATGGAATAAAATAATTAAAAAAGCGAAGCCATCTAGGGAACAATGTTTCTTACAAATTGCGTTCAAGAGAGCTAATGAAAATCAATTTTATGTAACTTTGGGTTCAAATGATGTCAATTTGGAAGCCTTTGTTCATGAGGGTGTACTTGGTTATGAAACTGCTGGTTACTTTATTACTCATGATATTTATGAAGAGTGGGCATTAGAAAAAATAATAGAATCTGAGTTTTCTAAAAAGGAAAGTAACATTGACTTTTTTGAAAAAATAGGGGATTCTTTTGCAATTCGTAGGAGCTTTAGAAACTGGATGTCAGAGAAGCTTTATCTTGAGAATGTTTTTGTTAAAGAATTCATTGAAGAAATAATTGATGATGAGCAAGTAATCGGGTTTTGGAAGGACGAAGTAATGATTTCGGTATTACTTTGTGACCACTCCCAATATTTTTTTGGTTCGTTGAAGAGAGTATTTCTGGACAAAGATAAAGAATTGTTGCACAGGGTCTCTTTCTTGTTGAGAATTTCTTGTAAAGAAGTGGACGATAGTTTTCCACAGTTGGGTTCTAAGAATATCGATTTTTTATCTATTCAGTACATATTTACTAAACCCAAAGGGAATGGATGGAGTAGCCTGATTCAATTTATATATGATAATTTGAAGGAAATAGGATTAAAAAATGTTGGTTTTATATTACCTATTCTACATGATTGGAATACAAAATTCAGGCAAGGAGATACTACGAGATTTTCAGGTCTAATTGCTCTCAAATACTATCAATGGTTAATCAAAAAGAAAGTATATATTCCTCGTGATGAAGATTTTAAAGATAAAATAATAGAAATAATTTTGTATGGCGCTGGAGAGCTCAAAGAAGAGTTAGCTACTATTCTTGATGAAGTATTAACTAACAAGTTGAAAAATTATAGAGCACCTTACTATGATCTGAATGAAATGATACTGACTAAAACATTTGTGAATATGGAGGTTGCCAAAGCATTACCAGAGTATGTGTTAAAACTAGGAGATTTATTTTGGTTTCGTTCGAGTGAAAGAGATGATAGATTTCACTCGGATTCAGGTATAGAAGAAGATTTTGGGATTGATAAACGGTTAGATAATTATTTCCCAGCAAGCGCATATCAAACTCCAATATATTGGTTGTTGAAAACAGAATTTACTCAAACAATAAATTTTATTTTAAATTTTACTAATAGGGCAGTAGAATGTTTTGTGCAGTCCGATTTTGGACAAAACGAAGTTACAATGATCGAACTCCGCACAAGAGATAACAATAATGAACAGTTTATTTGCAATAGGCTATGGAATGTCTACAGAGGAACTCAGGTCGCACCGTATGTTCTGGAATCAATGCACATGGCTTTGGAGAAGGTATTTCTAGAGACGGCTAAAAACCTAGAAGCTAAAGTATTGGAAGAATGGCTTTTATATTTACTGAAAAATTCTAAATCAGCCTCTATAACAGCGATTGTAGTAAGTATTGTTTTAGCATACCCAGAAAAAACATTTAATGTTGCAATCGATTTATTTAAGACTAAAGAATTGTTTTTTTATGACACAAGTAGAATGGTTCTTGATCAATCTGCCAAATTTAATTACTCCATTGGATATGGATTAAACTATAGTTCTAAACTTTATCAGGACGAGCGTATTGAAACCTGTAATGCCAAGCATAGATCAAAGAGTCTCGAACATATTGCCCTTGAATATCAATTTTTTAGTACTCAAGGGATTAGTGAAGAGGAAGCAGAACAAAGACAAAATAAAATTTGGGCTGTTTTGGATTCACACTATAAGGAATTGTCTGAAGCATTAGTTGAAGATGAGCATACAAAAACTTGGAAGCTTTATTTGGCAAGAATGGATAGAAGAAGAATGAGCCCTACTATAGAGGAAAAGGATGGAGATGTTATTATAAGCTTTAATCCTGAACTGGAACCAGAGGTTCGTGATTATAGTGAAACTTCAATAAGACAAAATTCTGAAAAGATGAAGTATACTTCATTAAAGCTTTGGGCGCATTATAGAATTAAAAATGATGATAAGTATAAGCAATACACTAGTTATGAGGATGATCCTAAACTTGTACTTAAGGAAGTACGGGAGATTATTGGAAAGTTTGAACTATTCTCTGAAACAGAGCATTATGAATATGAAGAGTTCTTTCTAATGAATCATTCAATTCCTTCAGAGGCTTCTGCTGTATTATTTAGGAATTTTCGTGATGTGTTTACTGATAAAGATAGAGAATTCTGTAAATTAATTATATTGGAAGCAGCCACTTCTTCGTTCAGAGAGGGCTACCAGTACCAGATTTCAGACGGAGTGGAATCTGCAATTTCAGTATTGCCTATACTTATGCATGAATTTCCCAATGAAAAGAAGGTTGTCAAATTTATTTTGTTAATGATACTTTTTGACCCGAATAGCATTGGTCAGTATGCTGACTTTTCAGACTTCTCCGTTAATGCAATTCTAAAGGATTTGTGGGATTTGAGTTTTGAAGATGCTCACTCTATTTTAGTTGGGTATTTGTTTTTAGTACCCAAATATAATTCGATTCGCGAAAAACTTCGTAAAGATAGTCAGAAGCAAAATAGATATCGACGCGTGGGTGAAAATGAAATAATTGAGATTTTGGAGTGTGATTTTGAAAATGATATAGAAAGAATTTTAGCAAATAAAATTACATTAAATGAACTAGAAGCAATTAACGAGATGGATTTAGGCTACTTGATAAAAGCTTTTCAATTAATTCCATTAGGAACTGATAATCCTGAACATATGCAAATTGCAATAGATATAATAACTAAATTTGCAACTAAAGTGGCATCAGATAGAAGAGAGGATAGAGTAGACTACTGTATTAAACGTGATTTTTTAATCAAATTCTCAAACTTGGTTTTAGGCTCTGCTGAAACGTATATACCCTTGTATTTAAAGCCGTTTATTGAAAATTTTAATAGCTCAAAGGTTTTCGGGGAACTTTTTGATCAGTTTATTATTGCTGAGAATACTCTTAGTACTAAATATAATTTTTGGAAAGTATGGGATGCTTTTTTTGAGAAAGTAGTTGGCCTCGTTAAAAAGGGAGAACAGTATCGGTATACTGGCGATATAATAAAAAGCTACCTGTTCGCAAATGCCCCATGGAAAGAAACAGCAACGGAGTGGCAAACCTTTCGTGAAGAGGACAAAAGATTTTTTAAAGAGATTTGCAAAGAGTTAGGACACAGTCCTTCTACTTTATATGCCCTGTCCAAGCTCTTAAATAGTATTGGCATCAACTACTTACTCCCAGGAGTAGTCTGGATTTCAGAAATATTAAATAGAAATGAGGTGTTATGGAACTCGGAATTAGATACAAATACTGTATTTTATCTAGAGTCTATAATGAAAAAACATATTTATAAACACATAGAAGACATAAGAAGAGGAAAGAAACAAAAGCAGGAGGTTTTAGTGATCTTAAATTTCTTGGTAGAAAAAGGTTCTGTCGTTGGCTATATTTTGAGGGAGAGAATTCTATAGGAAATTACTTGATCTCTGTTTATAATCACATTTTTCTGAGCGCTGTGGCGTACATTTCCTGGCATGCAAGTGCTGATATGAAAAGGCTTAAAGCAAACAAAATATCTGGCTGTTTCTTTCAATCGAAGATGGTTTTGATTTAAGAATGTGCTCGGGATGTCCCTTTACATGAATAAAATCGATAAATGTAATTGAGTTTTAGACATTAAATAATATGAGTTTGGAGATAGTCTATGATAGATAGCAGAGAACCTATTCATGACAAGATTAAATTTTTCAAATCGTATTGTCATCACCTTTTATCTAATGGAATTGATATATACTCGAATTATTATCTTGTAAACCTTAGGAGTTTGATGTTTGAATTAAAAAGTGAATTAGTAAATCACAAATATCAAAAGGAACGTCGTCTTGGGGGGTTGACATTTTTTTTAGAAGAAATCAAAAGCTACTTGGATAATAACTACTTTTATAGAAAAAAAGTATCCGAAGAAATTATGCAATTAACAAGAATTTTTGCAGAGTTCGAACAGTCTAACAATCCACGAGAATATCTATCTACAAAAACTACTCTGTCGGGAATAGTTGAGTTAATGATAGAAAAGGTGAGTACTTCACATATTTTAAATGACATAATTTGCGAAATAGATGATGTCATATACAATAGCGAGAAGTTAGATGACTGTTACAACAAAATTAAATCACTTGCAAGTGACTATATTTGTGAGATATTACTTCGAGAACTTGATTACGAAAAAATAAAAGAAGAACTTACAAAATCAACATTCAGTTATGAATCAAGTGGAATCATCGATAAAATTGAGGAGTTATTTAGAGAGTTTATTTGGTTACCAATTGATAATGAAAGTAAAGGTTATACATTTATTTTTAAAATTACAGGTTTAAAGATATATGTTAAATCAATTAGAATTGATGATGTACTATTTTACAATCCAATTAGAGAAGATTTGTTGCGTTGGAGAGAGAAAGAAGAAATCTTTTCAGATGAAGTATACATTATGAATCCTGAAGATCAAGAACTTTTAAAGGGTTATCGTGCTGGAACGAGGAAGAGTGATCAAGACCATTATGAGATTGAATATACTGATTGCCATGCTCGGCTCAAAATCAATGCTTCAGGTATCAGTCAAGGATTATTACGAGCAAAAAATAAAATCGATGACGTATTACAAATTCTTAAGTTTAATTACCCAATTAGTAATGTGAGAATTAGTGATTTGTACCTGGTTTATGACCATAGCAATGGAAATCAATATTTAGAATCTATTACAACTGAAGGAAAAAGAAGAAAATCCAAGTTAACGGAAGTAGACTATTACCCTAGAGGATTAACAGATAGAATATTAAACGATATAACTAATAGAAATAGCCAATTAAATAATTTTTTTATGGTTAATAATTCTGAATTTAAAGAGAATTTATTAAGAGTAATTCATTGGTATAACAGGGGGCAAGATGAGTCCGACAACCACGTCAAATTTGTGAATTATTGGGTAGCTCTTGAATATTTGGTGGGACAAAATTCTAGCAATATCAAAACCAAAATGCTCAATGATTTGGCGTGTGTTCTATCTCAAGTAACATTCAGAAATGAATTATGGGGGCTTTATTCATATTTCAGAAACAGGTTTTTTGGTATTGGTAGTGTCATGAAGTTTCCAACTGAATTAGCTAATATTAGCGGTTTTAATGAGTTCCATTCCAAAGTAGACCCTAGTCTGTTTATTGAAAATTTATTAGCATTTAAAAATTATACTGATGATGATTTTATTAAGTATAGAATTGATTTCTTAAATAAATTAAACTCTGATATCAATCATCAAAAAAACATAATTAAGCAATTGGAAGAGAAATACAAGTTACTCGTCAGCAGATTGTATCGAATCAGAAATGGATTAGTACATGGCGCACTTACTGGAAAAAAAGATATTAGTATTTATGTTGAATGGCTTAGATACTGTGTTGTTTTAATTTTAAATGCCGCTGTATCAATTGATGAGGATAAAAATGAAGTTTGGAACTACGAATATGCAATTAAGATATTTAAAGAGTGGAAACATAAGGCCAATAAGGGGCAATTCATTGAGTTTTTCTAAACAATTGAGTTTGTAGGATGATAAGAAAATATGATTTAACAATGTTTAATAATGTTTTGGTCACATTTCTGGTCACACTTTCTCTTTTCCGAGCTTTACACGAAACTCGAACATAGAAATAAAAAAACAAAATAAAGCCTTGTCGCTCAAGGCTTTCCTCCGCGATTCTCTTAACACTCAGAACCCTATCGCTCCACTGGCAGCGATGAGGTCAGGGGTTCGATCCCCTAGGCTCCATAAGAACGCCATCACATTATTGCGATGGCGTTTTTATGTGCGTGAAATAAATCAGAACATGCATTAATTAATTAGAATTTTTGGACTTGGTGACGAGCCTGTTGAGGAATATTCTAGATGCAAAAATAGAGGGTTTAAAGTCCTGACTGTGGAGTTGTCAAAAAAAGTACAGTTTGAAAACAAGCAGACCCTTCCGGCTGGATATTGTCCAACCGGAAGGGTCTGCATTTATCTGTATACGCTTTCAGTTAGCCGGATATTCGACGAATCTTACAAAGATCGTGGCTACTTCGGCGCGGGTGGCGGTGGCTTTGGGAGCAAAAAAGTTGTCCGGCTTGCCTACTACAATGCCGATGTCCCGCAGTGCCTGAACGGCCTCCAATGCCCAGGAGCTGATCTCACTCTCGTCCGTGAAGGACTTAGAATGGCTTTCAGGGAGCTCATAGCCCTTGTACTTCATGTAGTTGTACAGTATCACCAGCATCTGCTCGCGCGTCATCGGTGAATTGGGGTCAAACAGGTCTGCGTTTGTACCGTTGACTACGCCTTTATCGGCTGCCCACTCGGCTGCCGCGGTGTACCATTGTCCGTCCGTCACGTCGTTAAAGCGGGAGCTCGTGTAGCTGGAGAGGTTTACGTTCTCAAGATTGGCCAGTACCTGCACGAACATTGCACGCGTCATTGCGGTGCGGGGTGAGAACGTCGTGGACGTCGTGCCGTTGAAAAGATCGTATGTGTAGGCGAAATTTATATCGTTGTAGAACCAGTCGTCCATGTTGGCATCCCTGAAAGGATTGCCCGATAGCACGAGGAAGCCCAGTGGGGTGGCGTCATCAAACGCCAGCTCCGTACCCTCACGGATGTTCAGCGACATGCCGTTATCTAAGCTAACTTTTGCGCCGCTCGGTCCTACCACAACCGCTCCGCCGCTCCGTATCTTCGATCCGCCGTGAATATCCACACGGTTGCCGTTGGGCAGGGTCACATGCGCGTCTTTGCCGCCTACTGTAACCGTACCGTCGCTCGCTATCGTCGATCCTCCCGAAATGGTCACTGTGCTGTTGCCGCCGGGTAGTGTCACTTCGGCGCTCTTGTCTGCCGGAATGGTTACCTTACCGTTTGAGTCTATCGTTGTGCCTTCGGGTACCTTAATCTTCGTCCCGCCTTTGGTCGCAATCTCGCCGCCACCGGGGAGGGTGGTGTTACCGTTTTTGTCTGTGACCGCAGGCTTATCCTTCGGTGTATTCACTGTGTAGGTCGACTTCGGCGTTCCAGCGTCTGTGCCCGTATTATCGGTGTTGCCCGCATTACTGATGTTGCCGGTATTTCCGGTGTTGCCCGTATTGCCGCCAGAATCAGGCACAGTGGGAGTCGACGTCTTCATCGGCGTCGTCGCACTGATCTCCGCGCCGTCTCCCTTCGCGTTCATCGCGATAATGGTGAAGCTGTAGCCTTGGCCGTTTGTCAGGTCCTTGAAGGTATATTTGGTCTTCGCCGCATCCAATGTGACCGGCGTCACGTTGCCATACCATACCTTGTAGCCCAATATCGCACTGCCACCGTCGTCAGCAGGGGCGGTCCAGCTCAATGTGACCTGTCCGTCACCCGCTGTCGCCTTGAAGCCACTCGGAGCACCGGGCACGACCGGTTTTCTCTGTGCGAATATCCATTCAAAGACGTCTGTGTAGTCATTGTTCCAAGCTGGCAAGTTAGAGGACTGCGCCGTGGGAGCTATGCTCCAATTCCCCATAGTTATCTGGTTGTAAAGAACCGCCGCTTCAACTTCGTGCGCTATGTAATCAGCCAGAACAGGTGTGTTGGCCGGATTCGGCCTCAGGTTCGGCTGATCAAATTGATTGTAGGGCCACGTAAGGACCTCATTACTCTCAAAGCGCGAAGCCCTCGCGTTGATCATTTTCGGCATATTGTTATTGATAAAGTTATTGAGGTTAGTCTGGTAGCCTCCAACATTATGAGCATTTAAAAACATCCAATAGGCCAGGTTGTTGTGAGCGTCATTGTCCTTAGCGTTCGGTGAACCGCTTACCGGGGCCATAGGTGCGGCGGCAGCGAAGAAGCCAGGGTAGCTGTTAACTAAGTTGTTCGTATACTGGCCGCCCCAGGAGAAGCCTGCTGCGTAAACACGATTAGGATCTACTTCGCCGCTGGCAATCAGGGCGTCTATGACCTTCTTAACATTCTCTGTTGAGGGAACAGATACGCCATTATAGGAAATATTCAGTACATGGCTGGCGTACTTGTCAGGATTTTTCTCCATTTTTTTCATTAGAGCGACCGAGCCGTTGGCGGATTTCATGGCCGCTTTTTGGTCTGTCGCAGCGTTTGTACCGCCGCGTGACATGCCGTGAGTATAAACATACAGCGGCAATCCTTTGATCACTTTACCGTCTTCATCCTTGTGAAGGTAGAGCGAGCGATTGACCGAATTGTCCGTGAATGTTGTAAACTTGTCAAGGATCGGATTCACAACTTTTTCCTGTTCAAAAACCACGTTGCGAAGTGGACTCCCCTCTGTCATTACGATCTCTCCGTTTGGGACGATGTTGTAAACCTGCTTTGTCGAGTTACTGCTGCCATCCAGCGTTGTTTTGCCGCCGCTCGCTGAATAAAACTCAGACTCAACTACGATGTAACGGCCGCTTGCCAGTCCGTCCTGATAATCTGGTGAATTGTTAACCTGCCCCACATAGCCGCGTACCTTCGGTTCGTCATTAGCGTATACCCTTGTGATTTTGCGTGGTCCTTCAAAGGTCACTGCTTCGCCGTTCAGGGTTGTGTTCCTAGCCGATAAGGCAAACAAGTCCGGATTAAGAGCGGAGCCTAACGCTGCCTTCCCCTCGCCTAAGTCAATGATGACAGCCGTTGTGTACTCGCCACTGGCGAAGTTGTCATTCCATACAACAAAGGGAAGCAGCCCCGCGTCCGGATCGTTTTTGAATGTTACGTGAATTGTATGGTCAGCCTCAATATTCGAAAAGGTATAAGTGCCAGCAGATAGAGTCGCGGTCTCGCCGTCTACCGTTACGGTATCCACAATTTTGCCGGAATCGGGGGTAAACGTAAATTCTTTGTTAGAGTCCCTATCTACTCTCAGCACATCGCCGGGTGGGTTCGGCGTTATTCGGCCGCCCGGTCCCGCAGTGGCGGTGATTGAGAATCTGGTGTCCACTTCATTGGCTAAAGAGAGCTGCAGGCTGTCTGTAAAAGAAGCAGCGCTGGTGTAAGCCGCGTCCGGATCTCCGAAACTGGAAACGACTTCATAGCGGTCACCGCCCTTTTCCGTTGAGTTATTAATATAAACCTCAAAGGTAAGCTTGCCCTCCTCCAAGGTCAAGGTTCTTTTGGGTATTCTCATCTCCACGATATATCCTGTTTCCGTGATCTGGGTCCATGCAGCTCTGCCCGGAGCGGCCTGCCCTGAGAACACGCCCGTCGCGCTGACGCGCCATTGGTTTGAGCCTCCGGTTCCGGTGCCGACATAAAACTCCAGGCTGTCGTACTGGTGATCTCCGCCAGCTCCCTGATATAGATTACTGTCATTCACAACTACTCTGGAATACAGGTAGTCATGGTCCCAAAGGATTCTGGCTGTGCCCGTGGCATGGGGTCTGGGATCGGCGGGCACAGTGCTTTTGTTGATGTGATGCTCCATGGTCTGGTCCCAGAGTGGGTCGTTTGACCCGAGTTCGGGAGTTCCAAAAATGGCGGTGGGTGTTTCATTCGCTTCTGCGTTCTCGATGTTGTCAGTGGCGGCGGCATAGCTGGTAGGCATTAGCGACGCCACCATTACCAAGCAACAGAGGAACACGAGCATTCTGCTAAATCGTTTTGGCATAAATGAAAATCCTCCTTATTTTTCGATCCGGTGCGCCCACGGCTTACCGCATCGTATTCGGACACGTTGTCCATATGACAAGCGCCCAACTATATATATTATGTTTATCAGGCGTTCAATCCTTTAATTTACCTATAGAGTATATTAAGAATGAAAACGATTACTTCGAAGCATAGGGATAGTGTTGAAGTTTGCGGGAATTACAATAAAAAAATCCACCTTATTAACAAGATACTACATTGAATTGGAAGTGTTGAAGACGTAATATGAGAAGAAATGTAAGCGCATTCTTTTTTTTAAAAAACGTATCTCTATTTCCTTGAGCGAGGTGGTCTGGTTTTAAAGGTGAGAGATATGGGTTGTATGCTTCTGAAAATTAATCGAAGGGAAGAATGCTATGCGAAAGCGGATTTCAATCATAACGTTAGCTTTACTTTTGACCTTCAGTAACTGTTTGAGTCTTGTTCTGTCATTTAACAATCAAGCTTCAGCGGACCCCGTAACACCAACGATGTTGGCACATTATCCATTGCTTGAGGATGTGCAGGATACATCCGGTAATGGCAAACATGGAACGGCTATAGGCAACATTACGTATGCTGATGGTCTTACTTTACCTGGAGGGACCGATAGTAGTACGAACTACGTTCAGCTTCCTACGGGTTTGTTTGATAATCAAGAAAATACAACGATATCTGTATGGATCAAGAATAACACGGGGAGTGGGAACTACTCCGCATTATTCTACGGTACGCCAGCAGCTGGCAATAACTTGCCAACAAATTACTGGATGTTGAATCCATCGAATCCAAGTGGTGATTTTAAGTCAGTATTTACGAATAGCAATAATGTTGACCAGCCTTGGACGACTGAGGTAGGAGTATCAGGCACTTCTACGTCACAGTACAAAGGTCAATGGGTTCACTATACAACGGTTATTACAGAAAGCTCTATTACAGGTTACATTAACGGCGTAAGCATAGGCACGATCGCCAAAGAGAAAACAACAGCAAGTTTTGGTACGGATTTGCATGCTTACATCGGTCGCTCCAATTATTTAGGGGATGCTACTTTTGCGGGCAGCTTTCAAGATTTAAGAATTTACGGAGAGGCACTAAATAATGAAGATATCGCTGTAGTATATGAACAATCGTTTAATGAAAAGCAAATACAACAAGGCAAAATAGAGCTAACGTTAGGTGATATATCGGCAGTTACAGAATCTCTTGAACTGCCTACTCAAGATAAGAATGGCGCAATGATCTCATGGACTTCTAGTGATGAGAGTGCGATTAGTCCAACCGGGGAAGTGTTCTTACGAGAAATGGAGCAACAAGTGACGTTAACTGCAACCATTTCTTTAGGTGGAAGCCAGGCAAAGAAGGAGTTTATTGTTACTTTACTACCTAAGGATGACTCTATTGAGCAAATTGCCGTTAAGAGTGTCTTGCTTAATGAACCTACATTTATTTTATCAGTGGGGGACAGCGAGATATTAGTAGCTACTATTTCACCTTCAAATGCAACAAATAAAAGAGTTATCTGGACATCTAGTGACTCCAGTGTAGCGATTGTCAATTCAACGGGTAAAGTTACAGCTGTTAGTGAAGGTACAGCCACAATTACGGTACAGACTGAAGATGGAGAGTTTACAGCTACATCAGCCGTTACCGTTAAGGGAAAATCGCTAAAAGATGATCTTATTCTTCATTACAACATGAAGACGACTGAAGAAGTAGACGGTCAACTCGTACTGAAGGATGTTGCCAACAAGGCAGTTACATTTGACGGAATATTTAAAAATCCAAACAATGGACAATTCATTTCAAATAGTGAAGTTGGCTTTATTTCCTTTAATGGTGGAAGCTCTACATCGGACAGTGGATATGTTGAGATTCCCAAGGGCTCCAATGGACTGGATCTATTACAAGGTCTGAATGAAATCACCGTATCTTCCATCGTGAACTGGACGAATGATGGTACGAATCGCTGGATTTTTGGTTTGGGTACGGTGTTAACGCCGGAAACGAACAAATATTTTTTTGTAACACCACGTCACGGTAGTGGATCAGGTAATATGATCGCTACAGGTATCTCCAAAAATGGCTGGCCAAACGAAGCATTAGTTACAGGTGGCGCAAACTCAAACCTGATCGGTGGACAGTGGAAGCATGTAACGGTGTCCTTCTCTGAAGCTAGCAACAGGATCACATTATTCGTTGATGGAGTTAAGGTTGCTTCAGGTAATACGAAGGGACTAAAGCTGTCAGACATTATTAATCCGGATGCTACGTTCTCTGGCTTTATCGGTAAGTCCATCTTCTCAAACGATCCATACCTTCAAGGTAGCGTGGCTGATTTCCAAGTATATGATCGTGCGTTGACGGAGCAAGAAGTAGTCGAGTTATATCAACAAGAGGGAGCAACTCACATCTCAAAAATACGTCAGCTCACTGTTGATGATGCAGCGAATCAACTTGACATCAGTCGTTACTTAGGTGAAGGCGATAAAAGCACCGATAAGATAACGAGAAACGTTACATTACCGACAAGCGGTAAAAATGGCGTGAATATTACGTGGAGTTCTAGTCACCCTACGGTCATTTCTAACAGTGGCACTGTACAACGTCCGGCTGTTCAAGCAGGTGATGTTCAAGCAGAGCTTACGGCTACTTTAACGTATCAAGGCGTATCTACAACTGCTGTATTCCCTGTTACGATCTTGAAGCAATTCGATGATCAGCAGAAGGTTGATCTGGATGCTGAACAATTAGAGATCTACAACGCGGACAATGTTAAAGGGAACTTACGTCTTGTCACTGTAGGTGAACAAGGCTCCACCATTACATGGACATCCAGCAGGCCGGCGGTTGTTAAAGGAACGGCTGAAGCGGCTGGTAACGCTACACAATTAGGCTGGGTAAGCCGTCAAGCTACGGATATACCCGTTACGCTAATCGCTACTATTACAAATGGTGCAGCTTCTAAAGAGCTTACGTTTAACGTTACGATTAAACAAGCAATTGCGCCAGTACAGCATGATGCTTACTTTTTTGCGTACTTTACAGGTGAATATGAGGGCGGTGAAGAGATATCCTTCGCTACAGCTGAAGATCCATTGTTCTGGAAAGGGTTGAATAACGGTAAGTCGATCCTTCAATCCGATATGGGTGAAAAAGGACTTCGTGATCCATTCGTTATTCGGTCACCAGAAGGTGATAAATTCTATATGCTGGCAACCGATTTGAAAATGGGCGAAAGTACAAATTTTGACCAAGCTCAAATTACGGGTAGTCATTACATGATGATTTGGGAGTCGGAGGATCTCGTTCATTGGAGCGAGCAGCGTATGATCGAGGTTGCTCCTAAGACTGGAGGAAATACGTGGGCACCAGAAGCGATCTATGATTCAGTAACTGGAGAGTATATCGTATTTTGGGCATCATCGATGAAAAACACAGAGACATATGGTGATTATAACGGAAGACCGGAAGGTCAGTACAATGTGATGTACTACGCAACAACAAGAGACTTCTATAACTTCTCTGAGCCAAAGGTCATGATTGATGAGTCACTTCCGACAATTGATACAACGTTTATTGATCATAATGATATGTTGTACCGATTCACCAAATCAGAAGTGAATACCAAAGTGTATGTGGAGAAAGCACCAAACTTCTACTATGACAAGGATGGTATTGCTGCAAATGGCCTTCAATACAACGCTGTTCCGGGTACACGTGATAATAAACTTGGCTTGATCGGAAAAAATGGAAATAATGAAGGGCAAACGATTTTTAAAGATATTCATAAAGACAAATGGTATCTGTTCCTTGATTCATGGCCATATCATGTCCGGTATACAACAGATCTGGATAGTAGCACGCAATATATGAACAATGTATTAAGTAGTGATCAATATGCACTTCCGCCAGGACCACGACACGGAACGGTAATTCCAATCTCACGTGCAGAGTATGATGCTTTGCAAGAAAAGTATGCATGGAAAGGTCCAGCACCATCAACGGACCCGGTTGTACATTACTCATTTGATGCAAATACAGTGAATGGTACAACCGTGAATGACATTTCTGGCAATGGTCATCACGCAACACTAGTAGGTGGAGCAACGATTAATGAAGAGGATCGTATCGGTAAAACGGGTGGTGCACTAGAGCTTAATGGTTCAACAGGATATGTGAAGCTGCCAGATAACTTGATTCAATCCTTGAATCTTGAGAAGGCTACGTTCTCAACATGGGTTCAAATGGACAGAAATCAAGCCAATCAGAGAATATTTGATTTTGCTTCCGACACAGGCAGACAGGTTAACCGCAACACCATGTACTTGAGCACACAAGGTGATACAGGTAGTCTAGAGTTTGCTGTCGTAACACCTTTTACAGAGAAATTTAGCAATGACAGCACGAAACTCGGATCAGAATATAAATATGCGGTGAGAAATGCTGGACTATTACCTACGAAGACTTGGCAGCATGTTGCCATTACAATGGATGAATTTGATGCAGTATTGTATGTGAATGGTCAAGAGGTTAAACGTAGCTCGACATTTAACGTTGAGCCGAGAATGTTACTGGAAACAACGATGAATTATATTGGTAAATCGAGAAATAGCTCTCATAGTTTATTTGATGGTAAATTTGATGATTTCCGTATTTATAATCGTGCATTATCCGTTGAAGAGATTGCAACATTAGCTGATGAAGACGTTACTCCTCCAGTAGAGCAGCCATCCGGGGCAGAGCTCATTCTTCACTACGATATGAATGATATCGATGGTGCGACGGTTATTGACCAAACAGGAAACTTCAACGGAAAATGGATGAATCCGTCTAAAGCAGAATGGATTCGTACACAAGATGCTGGTGTGCTGAGCTTTACTGGGGGCGGGGCGGACTCTTATGTAGAGCTACCACAAGGAGTACTTGATGGATTAACGGATATGACCGTTTCATCCATTGTGAACTGGAGCGGTAAAAACGCTGCGGAGTGGATGTATGCATTAGGAAGACCAGACAATAACACGCACTATACGTACTTCACACCACGTTATAATGCTAACGGTCTAGCTCGTCTTGGTATCGCGACAAATGCTTGGAATAATGAGTCTTCAACTTCTACCACAGGCTTAAAGAATAATGAATGGAAAGTAGTTACGACTGTTGTTTCAGGCACGGATGGTACACTAACGCTTTATATTGATGGTGTTGCTGTTGCATCAGGCTCAACGAATGGAATGACACTAGAACAAATAAAAAATACTTTAGGTAGTAGTGGGTACATCGGTAAGTCATTCTATACAGCTGATCCATACTTCGGCGGTATGATTGCAGACTTCCAAATCTATGATGGTGCTATGACTGCGGCAGATATTACATCACTTAAGGCTCATGCAGATCAGAAGATTGCTTTGATGGAGGGCATGCTTGTATCAGCTGCGACAGAGAAATTAACGATTAATGATCTTCTTGCTTCTAATACATCAAAAGATGCGATTATAAGCAATGTCACATTGCCAACATCGGGTGCTTATGGCACAACAATAAGCTGGACTTCAGATAAGGGGAATGTCATCTCAACTACAGGTGCCGTAACCAGACCAGCTAACGCAAAAGGTGATCAAGTTGTAACGTTAACAGCAGTATTTACAGATGGTACAGAGACAGTTAACAAAACTTTTCAGTTGACGGTTAAGGCATTGCCAAACGATGTCACTTCTGTAGATGAAGCAAAAGCAACACTAGTCGTTCATAACATTAATGATGTAAGAGGTCACATAGCACTACCAGCATCTGGACTATACGGAACAACAATTACTTGGGCTTCTGCTCAACCAAACGTCGTTTCAGTTACTGGAGAAGTAAAACGTCCGGCACACGGTAGTGGAAATGTGGACGTGAAGCTTACAGCTACGATTAAATTAAATTCAGCATCCACTACGAAGGAATTCATTGCAAAGGTGAAGGAACTGCCTGCTGATGAAAATTATGCGGGATACTTTTTCACATATTTCACTGGAGAAGGTACTGCAACAGGCGAGCAAGTTTACTTTGCGCTAAGTAACGGCAATGATCCGTTGAACTGGCGAGAATTGAATGATGGTAAACCTGTATTGACCTCTACCTTAGGGGAGAAGGGTGTACGTGATCCGTTCATTATTCGTTCGCCTGAAGGTGATAAGTTCTACATGATCGCTACCGATCTGAAAATTAACGGCAATGGTAACTGGGGTAGAGCACAGACATGGGGCAGTCGTTCCATTATGATTTGGGAATCGAATGATCTAGTCAACTGGACAGATCAACGCATGGTAGAGGTTGCACCGGAAGAAGCGGGTAATACATGGGCACCAGAAATTATGTACGACAAGACAACGGGTGAATATATCGTATTTTGGGCATCAAGAATGTTTGATGACGCATCCCATACAGGCGATGCTTATCAAAAAATGATGTATAGCAAGACAAGAGATTTCTATACGTTTACTGAACCGCAAGTATATTTGGATTATGGATATTCCATCATTGACACAACGATGATTGAGCATGAAGGAAAAGTGTATCGCTTTACGAAGGATGAGCAAAACAACGGAGTTTCTGCTCCATTTGGCAAGATGATCTTCCAAGAGGTGGGTGACTCGATCTTAGATCCCACCTTCAAGAAGATTAATCAAGGCGTTGGTAACATCAAATGGGTCGAGGGTCCAACGATCTTCAAATCGAATACCGAGGAAAAATGGTATTTATTCGTAGATGAGTTTGGTGGAAGAGGTTATGTTCCATTCGAGACAACAAATCTTGCATCAGGTTTCTGGACATTATCTTCTAACTACAACTTACCGGCTAGTCCGCGTCACGGAACGGTAATTCCAATTACACAAAGTGAGTATGATGCACTCAATGGGAAGAACGTACCGGTTAGCGGAATTAGCTTGGACAAAACGACGTTGTCCATCGTAGAAGGTCAATCAGGGCAATTGACAGCTACGGTTGCACCAGCTAATGCAACGAAAAAAGCAGTAACATGGAGCTCTAGCGATACAGCTGTAGCGACTGTAAGTGCGACAGGTCAAGTAACAGCGGTGGCACCAGGAACAGCAAGGATTACAGTAACTACAGTGGATGGTGGTTTATCATCTAGCGCTACGGTAACGGTAACACCATTGGTTGATGGAACACCACAAGCACCAGGCAGTGGTAATGGAAATGGTAGCGGTGACGGTAACATCCCTGCACCTACAGCACCACCAGCTACAGGTGGAAGTGAGCCAGTGGTCATGGACAACGGCCAAATAAACATTAAACCAGTTGTAAATGAGAGCGGTACTTCTGAAGTGAAGTTAAGTGCGGATACAATGAAGCGTGCGCTTGATCAAACGACAGGCGGTAAGCTACAGGTACGAGTTGAAGGTGATCAAAGCTGGAACGGGCTAACGATTGAGCTAGCCGTAGATGCGCGCTTAACAAGTGGATCTTCTACGGTAGATCGCATCGAGATCAACACAGGCTCTGCAGTTGTAACCGTGGCAACCGAATTGCTTGGAACAGGAACAAGTGCAGGGAAAACGTTAGGATTGTCGATTAAGAAAACCGCAGCTAATCAACTGCCAGCTGGCGCACAAGCTCAGCTGAACGGTGAGGTCGTATACGATATTGAGCTAACGATTGATGGTAAGAAACTTACAGAGTTTGATGGCAGAGATGATCTCGTGATTGAATTGCCATACACACTAAAGGCTAACGAAAATCCAAACAACGTCGTCGTATACGATGTGAAAGACAACGGAGTGCTAAGAGTCGTGACGAATGGTAAATACAATGCAGCGACAGGGAAAGTAGAGTTCAAGCCAACATATCTGAGCAAGTATACGGTAGCGTATGTTGCAACGAGCTTTAAGGATGTGACCCAAGACTGGGCGAAAGATGCAATCTCAGCATTGGGAGCAAGAGGCATTGTGAAGGGTGTAGGCGACGGCGAGTTTAATCCGAATGGTCAAGTGACAAGAGCAGAATTCATCACCATGCTGATGAAGTTGTTTGAGCTATCGGATGAGAGCGCAACGACAAGTTTTAGTGATGTGAAGCAAGGAGAATGGTACCATGGAAATATCGCAACCGCGCAGAAGCTGGGGATTGTGAACGGGAAACCAAATGGACGATTCGGAGTTCATGAGAACATTACGCGAGAAGAAATGGCGGTTATGGTATACAAGGCTGTCCAAATGAAGCAACTAGCGTTAACAAGTGGTGAAGCTACAGCCTTCAAGGATGAAGCAAGCATCGCAAACTACGCGAAGCAAGCGGTAGAGGCAATACAGGGAGCAGGCATAATAAACGGTGTAGGTAACAATGAGTTTGCACCGAAGAAGAATGCTAGCCGTGCAGAAGCAGCAGTGATGATCTATAATGTGTTGGGTTTGATGTAGACACGTTAAGTATAAGGCAGTTGCTATTGATTCACTCAGATAATAAAGTTGGGCGGAAGAACTTGTTCCGTCCACTTTATTATCTGTTTAATCAGTGAGCAGGAAAAGCCGTTAGATCCTGGCTTAAAGAAGTAGCTGTTCACTTTACCTTAATACGGGCTCAATTCTGCCCCTAAGATTATCGGTATAGGCCAGATTTCCATCCGTCGTAATTACGGCAGCTTCGATATCCTTCATATTATTTACTTTATGAATAATGGAGACAGCGTCGCACCCAAACAATTCTGTAGTATATATATCGCAGTCGAGCGATCGATCCGCAATAATCGTTAACGAAGCAATATTACTTTCGATAGGATAGCCAGTTTTACTGCTGAATATATGATGGTAATGACTCCCTTCCTTCTCTAAAACTCTCTCGTATATTCCTGATGTAACAACGGATTGCTCCCGTATACTAACGAGTGCTGCTGCATTTCCTCTAGGTAAAAAGGGATTTTGGATTCCAACTTTCCAGTGACTGGACCCGGAAGGTGAATCTCCATAAACAAGAACATTACCTCCCATATCGACCATAGCGGACGTAGCTCCATTTTTCTTGAAAAATGCCATAACTTGATCAGCAAAATAACCTTTAGCAATCGCTCCAAGGTCGATTTCCATGCCTTTTTTAAATAAATGAACCGTTTGCAGCTCATCGTCAAACTGTATATGCTCCGGATTCAAGAGCTCCAGCACCGCTTTAATCTCGGTATCCTCCGGCACATGTGCCTCGCCGAAACCAATTCTCCACAATTTGATCAAAGGCCCTATCGCAATATTTAAAAATGAATCTTTATTCAGGCTGTGTTCTTTGCCTATCTTAATAAGATCATACAGTTCCTTGTCTACTCTAAGCGGATGTGATGCGGCTTCTTTTTTTAACATGGCAAGCTGCGAGTGCTCACTGTTGGCACTAAACACTTGTTCATAACGGATGAGCATATTCACGGCTTCATCGGCAAGCTCTTCAGCATCTGTTTCCTCGATATAGAGGGATATGTTCGTTCCCATGAGCGGTATCGTTCTCGTAAAAGGTTTCATGATAGCCTCCTATATTGCACATTGTTGTCCGTGATTGAGAAAAGTATGGATGAGGTCATGATCCACGCTATTCAGCTTTTTTTCTCCATGATGGGCTATAAAATAATCCAGACTCATCTTCTCTATAGGGATTGGATAGATGTTGTATTCCGAAGGGCACTCCTTGATATGGATACTTTCAGGCACAAAGGTCAGACCTAAATTATGCTTTGCCAGCTTCAGTACCGTGTAAATTTCTTTGCTCTCCATAACGATATTAGGCTGTACCTTGTAGACACTGAGCAATTGATCAATCTGTTTTCGGATTGCCGAACCCTTGGACGTTAGAATAAGCTTTTGATTCAAAATGGTGCTGATCTCAATCGTGCCCTCCGGGATGACTGCAACATTCTCTTGATATAATTCGCAGCAACGCGGAATAATGGCCTGGTAACTGTGCCTGCCCCAGTTAAACGAGTTCAAGTTAGGGGAGATACAGCTTGAATTTTGCCCGATCCAGAAGTCCAGCTCATTATTTTGGAGACGTTTCTCATTTTTTTCAGGTAAATCCTCGACAAGATTAATTTTATAAGCAGGATGAAGCTCGAGAAAATCTGGTAAAAAAAGGGGCGTTAAGTACACACCGAGGCTCGGAAGAATGCCGATCCGTATCACCTTATTGCCAATATCCGATACATATGAGATTTCCCTAATAAGCTTGGCGTAGCTGTTTTCGAGTGAAGTTAAGTATTGATAATATATTTTCCCCTGCTCGGTTAATCGATAGGGAAGCTTGTGGCGAGTGATTAGCTCACAGCCCAACTCACTTTCGATTTTCTTGACAACCTTTGTGAGGTAGGGCTGAGATATGTAAAGGGATTGGGCAGCCCTGCTATAGTTACTGTATTTCAATAGGCTGTCAATGTAACACAAGATATCTTGAGATTCTAACTTAGACATGACCCTCACCCTTTGTGAAAAAAGTAACAAACTTTGAATTTGAGGTGATTATAACAAATTAGTTATCAAACTGCAATGAATAACTATTAGATCATTTGAGCTTTGAATGTTAGAGTTATGCCGAAAGAACGAGTCTGACATTTACGAACATCATCTCGAATGACAGAAGGGGGATTACGATGAATTATTTAGCTATCGTGGGCACGAATTCGGATGTATCTACAAACCGGACGCTACTTCAATTTATGCAAAAGCATTTTGCTAGTGAAGCCCAGATTGACTTGTTTGAAATTAAGGATTTGCCTGCTTTTATTGAAAAAGATGAATTAGAGGATGCTGAAGTTGATATTCCTGTGAAGGTACAAGACTTATTAGATCAAATCTCTAAAGCGAAAGGTGTCATTATCGCTACTCCTGAGTATGATCATGCAATCCCTGCCGTGTTGAAAAGCGCGCTGGAATGGATCAGTTATACCACTCAAACCTTGAAAGACAAGCCTGTTCTGATTGTGGGTGCTTCACATGGTGCACTTGGTTCTTCCAGGGCACAAGCGCATCTTAGACAAATCCTGGACTCACCTGAGCTTGGTGCGAGAATGATGCCTAGCAGCGAGTTTCTTTTAGGAAAATCCCAGATTGCATTTGATAACAGTGGCAATCTTATTGACGCTGACAAAGTAGCGGAGCTTGACGAAATCTTCAATGAGTTTGTTTTGTTTACGGAGATCACTACGGAACTGCTATCAAAACGAACGTTGAAGAAAAAAACGAAAAAATTTTCCTGGCAAGAGTAGGGGGCTAATCATAATGAAAATCATAGCGATCGTTGGCACAAATGCAAAGAAATCGTATAATCGCAAGCTGCTTCAATTCATACAAAAGCATTTTGAATCCAGAGCAGCCATTGAAATCCTGGATATTACAGATGTTCCGATGTTTAATCAGTCCGATAACCAAACAAACAGTGCAATTATACAATCGTTTAATGAAAAAATTATGGCAAGTGATGGTGTCATTATTGCGACTCCAGAATATAACCATTCCATCCCTTCATCCCTTAAAAGCCTGCTCGAATGGTTGAGCTTTGAAATCCATCCGCTGGCTGGCAAACCCGTGATGATCATTGGTGCGTCACAGGGAACACAAGGTTCCTCGCGTGCACAGCTACATCTTCGTCAAATCCTGGATGCACCGGGTGTCGAAGCAAACGTGATGCCAGGGTATGAGTTTTTGCTTGGAAGTGCACATAAAGCATTTGACGAATCAGGTAACCTGAACAATGAAGGAACGATTGATTTCCTGGAAACATGTTTCCTGCGGTTCCTTCGGTTTGCCAAAATTTCAAATCAGCTCAACGAAGAAGAGGAGTTTACCTATAGACCCGGTGTGTATGAGATCAATGCCATAGGTCACAGTGGCAATCTGCCGATGAAGGTATCCTTTAGTGAAAATAGAATTGAAAGCATCGATATCGATTCGAAGGGTGAAACGGAAGGCATCGCCGATGTTGTTTTTATAAGAATTCCAAATAAAATCATTGAGGGACAGACGCTGAATGTAGATGCTCTCTCTGGTGCTTCTGAAACCAGTAATGCTGTCATCAATGGTGTAGCCAAAGCGGTTAAGCTTGCCGGAGTGAACCCGGATATTCTAAAAAGACGTCCAAAACCTGCCAGCAGCCAGATGAAAGATGACGAAGAATATATTTGTGATGTGGTCGTTGTAGGTGGAGGTGGCGCAGGACTCAGTGCTGCTGCTACAGCTTTACAACAAGGAGCAAGTGCGATTGTGCTTGAGAAATATCCTGCTGTTGGGGGAAATACGATCCGCTCAGGTGGTCCTGTCAATGCTGCAGATCCTGTATGGCAACAACAGTTCACTGAGAATCCAGGGGAAAGACAGACGATTGAGAATTTATTAAATACCGATGAGAGCTTGATCCATCCAGAATATGTAGCTGATTTCCATGCACTCAAAGAAGAGTTTACTGCGTATCAGGATAAGTTCGGCACAGAAAAGGCTTATTTATTCGACTCCCCACTTCTTCACAGAATGCAAACGTATTTTGGGGGCAAACGTACAGACCTGAATGGGAGCATGATCTATGGACAATACGATCTGGTCAAAGTACTTACAGACCGTGCCTTGGAAAGTGTAACGTGGCTTGAGGATATCGGGGTTGAGTATGATAAAAGTATCGTATTTGCTCCAGTGGGTGCCCTTTGGCGTCGTGGCCATAAACCTGTCAAAAGTTATGGCTCTGCATTTATCATTGCACTTAGCAAATATGTAGAAGAACATGCAGGAAAAATTATTACAGATAGCCCGGTCAAACAATTGATCATCGAAGATGGAAAAATAACAGGTGTTATCGCAACCGGAGTTAACGGACAGAAAATTACCATTCATGCAAAAGCGGTTGTTCTTGCCAGTGGTGGTTTTGGGGCAAATACACAGATGCTCAAGGAATATAACACGTACTGGAGCCATATTGACGATGATATCAAAACAACAAATTCCTATGCAATGACGGGTGATGGAATATCGCTTGGTAAGAGTGCAGGAGCGGCGCTGACAGGCATGGGCTTCACTCAAATGATGCCGGTTGCCGATCCGGAAACTGGCGAACTCTTCAGTGGACTGCAAGTACCGCCTGAAAACTTTGTCATTGTTAACAAAAAGGGAGAACGATTTGTTAATGAATTCTCGGGACGAGATGTCTTAACAAAAGCGGCTATCGAGCAGGGAAGTTTATTTTACCTGATTGCGGATGACGAGATCAAGAAAACCGCAGCGAACACAAGCCAGGAAAAGATAGACCGTCAAGTCGAAGCAGGTACCTTGTTCAGAGCCGATACCATAGAAGAACTGGCAGTGAAAATCAATATGGAACCTGAAGTTCTTAGAAATACGATTGATAAGTATAACTCATATGTGGATGCGGGCTTTGATCCGGAGTTCCATAAGGATACGTTTAGCTTAAAAGTCGAGAAGTCTCCATTCTATGCCACACCTAGAAAACCGGCGGTTCACCATACCATGGGCGGAATTAAGATCGACACCCAAACCCGCGTATTGGATGAAAACGGTCAGCCGATTGCACATCTGTATGCGGCTGGAGAAGTTGCAGGAGGTATACATGCAGGCAACCGTTTAGGGGGTAATGCCTTGACGGATATCTTTACTTTTGGGCGAATCGCTGGTAAGACTGCTGTTGATGAGATGAATGATTAGAATGTAAAATAAGAAATATAGATCACTCTAGGTTTCCCATATGTAAAGAACCCGCTAAACACAAGGATTTCCGAGTGTACAGCGGGTTTTTTCAATGTGGAAATGGTTTGGTTTTGTGGTCGTGGTCACACGAATGTTCTCAGACCCCAAACCAAGCCCGGTGAAGGGCATATACACCTTCTGTAATATCCTCAATACTCAATCCACCAAAACCAATCTGAACCATGGATTGCTCCGCTTGAGCTGGTTGCGCCCAAAAGGGGGATACCGGGTAGACCTGGACACCTTCCTTCTCAGCAGTAGCAATCAGCTTGTGTTCATCCATTCCATTATGTACACGCAACAAAATATTAAGTCCTGCATCCTCACCAATGATGGTAACTTGAGCACCCATCATCTTCTGAATCATTGAAATAAGTGTGAATTGCTTCTGTCGATATACCTTTCTCATCTTGCGAATGTGGGCTTCCCAATGTCCATTACTCATAAACAGCTCTAGGGTGTTCTGCTGAAAATGAGAGACCGTTTGATCATATAATCGGTAGTCTTGTTTACGGTGTAGCTCTAACATGGTCTGTGGTAAAACCATATACGCAATTCGTAATGAAGGAAGAAGGCACTTTGAAAATGTTCCCAGGTAAACGGTTCGCTGTTGAGTATCCAGGCTTTGCAGGGAAGGTATCGGTTTGCCGACATATCTGAACTCACTATCATAATCGTCCTCAATAATGATCCCATTCTGTTCTGTTGCCCATTTCAGTAATTGCATTCTCTTGGCGAGCGGCATGACCATTCCATAGGGGAACTGATGTGACGGTGTAATGTAGACGATGCGGGAATTGCTTTCGTATAACTTATGGATATGAAGTCCATCTGCTTCCAGCGGAATCGGGTGAACGTCCAAACCTTTATGTTGAAAAACCGTCCGAACACCGTCATATCCAGGGTCTTCCATCGCGATACCATGACTAACATCACCTAGTAATCCGGATAACACACCGAGCAGGTATTGAACACCAGCTCCAATTATAATTTGATCAGGTGAACAATTTACTCCCCTAGAGCTGTGCAGGTAATTTGCAATTTCAGATCGAAGTCCCGGTTCTCCAAGAGGATCGCCATAAGAGAACAACTTCATTTGATTCTGGAGCAAGCTCTGATTGGATAACTTGCGCCAAGTGGCAAATGGAAAATGCTCAGCATCTACGTCACCATAACGAAAATTGTATCGAATCTCTGGGCTATCCTGAATACTGTTTTCCAACCAATTCTTACTCACTACATGGGACAAGGGCAATGCTTCCAGCTTCAAATCCATTATGTATAAGCCACTTCTAGGTCTGCTCTGGACATAACCTTCGGCTAATAACTGTTGATACGCCATATCCACTGTATTACGGCTAATGTGGAGGTGGCTGGATAGTGAGCGAATAGAGGGAAGTCGAGAATCGGCTGGTAACTTTCCGTTCAAAATATCTTTTTTAATATAGTTATAAAGCTGAGCGTATAACGGATCTCCAGACTCTCTGTTCAACAATAATGTCAAATCAATCATGTTAATCCTCCTCGTTGCCAAAACTGACCCTGTTATTTTGTTGAGAGTTGTCACTACTTATGGGGTCAATCGATGGTTACAATTATATCAGTTCCGGTCGAATTGAAAAGATATCAGTACACTGGATTACCATTGTTTTAGGAGGAGAAGGAATGAACAAACCTATAGATGTTATGGAACGAATAGAAAATCCGTCAATACAAACGGTAGAAAACTTCAATCAACACCCTGGTTTCCGCCGTATGTTTGCCCCAGACCAATTGACAATAGGGCTGTTTTTACCACTAAAATTTTATAAAGGTCACATGGATGTTCTAAAAGGTCAAGCTGACCTCGTGGAAAACATTGATCAACGAAATTTTGCAGCCGTGTGGGTGCGAGATGTCCCTTTATTTGATCCCGGCTTTGGAGATGCTGGACAAGTATTTGACCCATTTGTCTATCTAGCCTATCTTGCTGCAAGAACCAAAAACGTCTCCCTAGTAACAGGAAGCGCGATCTTCACGCTTCGCCATCCGATTGATTTAGCCAAGGCAGCTGCATCCATTGATGTACTTTCGGGCGGACGACTTGTGTTAGGGATTGCTTCTGGCGACCGACCTGCGGAGTTTCCGGCTTATGGGATAGATGGGGAGCATCGTGATGTGCGATTCCGGGAGACGGTGGAGTTTTTCCGTGAGCTTATTCAGGATAGAACTGGTGCAATTGAATCTTCTCTTGGTCAATTAAAAGGGCTTGAATTGCTCCCAAAACCAGCAGCTGGTGGTATTCCGCTCGTTGTGACAGGCTCAAGCAGGCAGTCTTTAGATTGGATTGCGAAGAACAGTGACGGCTGGCTCACGTATCCCGAAGCAACGGCAAACGAATCCGGTCCTCAGATGCTTGGCCATAAGATTAGTGCCTGGCGTGAAAAAATACCTAATGGCATGTTTAAGCCGCATATGACCAACGAATGGATTGATCTGGTGGAAGATGTCAATTATCCTCGAACACCGCTTCGTGGCGGGTACATATTACGTACAGGTCGGGCAGGTTTGATTCAGCTTTTGGAGGAATGGCGATCAGTCGGCGTTAATCATGCTGCACTAGGCATTCATTTTTCGAGTCGGCCTCCTGCTGAGGTGATTCAGGAGTTGGCAGAGGAAGTATTGCCGCTCTTTCCCACGCATGTGGGTCCGAAGCCGTTGTTTACAGGGTGGTAGAGCATAAAATTATTGCCTGATGACACAGATGGCTTTTCTCCGCATTTCTGTTAACGATCAGAAGAGTATCGATCCGCTGACAGCGATAAGGTCAGGGGTTCGATCCCCTAGGTACCATAACGAAAAAGACGTCATTACGAAATATATTATGGCGTTTTTTTTCGTTATGGATTGTTCAGGTAGCGAATGCGTAGCTTAGTCCGCGTGCGTGCATGAAGCTGTAAATCGAACTCGATACAGCAGATCAGGGATGATGCCAAAGGTATGACATGCTCTTTATGTAAACGCTTTAATTAAATATAGACAAGGGATGCCGACGGTGATAATATTGTTTCTATAAGAAACTATATTGTTCTTATGAAATATAATTATAAGGACTTCATTCTTAAGTACACGAATAACGCCATGTACTAAAGAATTTTAATTGTTTGGTGCTTGAGCGTAACGAGAGGGATGGGAAATATTATGAGTATAATTGAAACAACAATCGAATCCTTTGACGGTACTCGGCTATATTCTAGTAAGAATTTAGTTAGTGATGCGAAGGCAGCCGTGGTCATTGTTCACGGACTAGCTGAGCATGCAGGGCGCTACGATTATTTGACAGAGAAGCTGAATCAGCGCGGGTTTAGCGTGTATCGCTTCGATCATCGGGGTCATGCCAGATCCGAGGGACAGCGTACATTTTATAAAGAATTTGATCATCTTATTGAAGATGTTCATGTCATTGTTGAGGCGGCATTGCAAGAGAGCGGCGATCTTCCGCTGTTTGTTATCGGGCATAGTATGGGCGGTTTTGCAACCTCGTCCTTTGGAACGAAATATCCAGGCAAGGTCAAAGGCATCGTGTTATCCGGAGCGCTCACTCGGTACAATACAAAAGTTGCCGGAGAACTGCCGATGGATCTTCCTGCAGGCACCTATTTTCCAAATGAGCTGGGCAGCGGCGTGTGTAGTGATCCCGCAGTTGTATCCGCTTACGCGAATGACCCGCTGGTTGAAAAGCAGATCTCTGTAGATTTATTTAATAGTCTGGGAAATGGCATAATGTGGCTCAAGGAGAACGCCAAGCAGTTTACAGATCCCGTACTTGTTCTGCATGGAGCAAATGATGGACTGGTCAGCGAAAAGGATTCCCGTGACTTTTACGGCGATATCGCTTCAACGGATAAAACACTCAAAATTTATGCTCATCTGATGCATGAGATCTTTAATGAACCGACTCGTGATGATGTTATTGAAGAAGCAATTACATGGATTGAAAAACGGATCTGATTTCAGTAGAGTAAGAGAGAGAATCTGAATATGAAAGGGATTACGCATGAAATTAGATTGGATGGGCAACCATCGGGAACTGATTGAGAAAATTATCAAATACGGTAATGCGTACTCAAACACTTACAAGTTGCAGCGAAGCTATGGTACAGACATGATGTTCTCGGCTTCACAGATTCAGACGCTGGAATACATTCTGGAAGCCGAGGACAAGGAAGAGAAGATGTCGGAGATGGCCGCACGCCTGGGCGTAAGCCGCAGTACATTTTCCAAGAACGTGAAGAATCTGACGGAAAAAGGTCTGCTCGAAAAATTTCATTTAAGCGGTAACCGCAAAGACATTTACGTCAAACCTTCGGAGAAAGGTCGCGAGGTATATGTGAAGTATACCGAATTTGTAAGGGAACTTTGCTTTGATGAGATTTTCAAGTATGCAGATCAGATTTCAGAAGCAGATAAGCAGAACTTTGTTCGCATCATGGATCTGTTTGCCGACGTGCTCGTCTGGTATGGTGAAAAAGAACAGGAAGCGCGCAAGTTAATCAGAATTGATTCCGATTCGGGAAGCGACTAGTGTCGAGATAAAAGGGATTTTCCTCAAGGCTGTTCTGTGGCCTGAGAGGAAAATCCCTTTTTGCTTCCTCTGAGACACGAACCTTGAAATTAAGGGCACCAGCCCATTCCCTCCGCGAATGTCCGTCATACAGTATAAAGTGCTTGATGTAGCAGAGGCTGTAGGACAATTATTCAGCAGGGAGTGGGATGTGTGAAATCATCAACAAAGCTTACCGGACGGGTTATTTACAAAGGTGATCCAGGATATGAAGCGGCGCGTAAGAACTGGGACCCGCATACGGACAGATTTCCCAAAGTTTTTGTTTTTGCCCAACGGACGAAGGATGTATCCAACGCTATCCGATGGGCTCGTGAGAATAATGTTCCGATTCGTCCGCGGAGTGGCAGACACGCGCTGGAAGTGAATCTTTCCCAAGTGAATGGCGGTATCGTGATTGATGTGAGTGATCTGAATTCCATCAAACTTGATAAAAAAAATGGAACGGTTGTTGTTGGAACAGGAAACCGAGTGGGAAGAATTGCGAATACCCTTGCCAAGCAAGGGTTCATAGCTCCTTTTGGTGACAGCCCTACTGTAGGGATCGGTGGAATTACGTTAGGTGGGGGAATTGGGCCTCTCCAGCGTACGATCGGTCTTATCAGTGATAACCTGCTTGAGGTAGAGATGGTGGACGCCAAAGGAAAAGTGATTCGGGCCAATAAAAATCGTAATTCGGATCTCTTTTGGGCCTCGCGGGGAGGAGGCGGTGGTAACTTCGGAGTATACACCCGCTACAAATTCAAAGTGCGCCGTGCTCCAGCGAAGGCTACTGTATTTAAAATCACCTGGCCATGGTCTCAATTCGAAGAGGTACTTAAAGTATGGCAGAGGTGGGCTCCCTCAGTTGATACGAGACTGGGCAGCGAGTTGTCCATCGGACCGAAAAAGGGTGGCAACGTCCTTATGGAAGGGCTGTTCTTAGGCTCTAAAACAGAAGCTCTCCGTTTATTACAGCCAATTACGAGTGTTGGCAAACCGACGAGCTCCGTTGTTCGTTTGTTACCTTACACGGAAGTTGTAAAGTTCTTATTGCTTCCTGATCCGATCGAAACTCAAAGGTACAGTAACCAGTTCTCGTCCGGTTTTGGACGAAAACCATTCCCCGACAAAGCCATCAAATCGATGCGATCATTTTTGGAGAACTTGGAAGAGGGGCCAGGCGGATTCTATTTCCTCAACTGGGGGGGAGCAGTAAGTCGCAAATCACCTAGATCAACCGCCTTCTTCTGGCGTAAAGAGAAGTTTTATGTGGAATGGACCAGTACGTGGCTCAAACCATCCCATGCCGCCAAAAATATCGCACTCGCTCGTAATACTCGCAAGAAATTGCAACCATACATTGTGGGTTCCTATATCAACGTTCCAGACCAAGGGATCAAAAATTCCGGTCCAGTGTACTATGGAGCCAACTATGCCAGACTGCGGAGAGTCAAAGCCAAGTATGACCCGAAAAATGTGTTTAACAATCCGCAAAGTATCACTCCGGCTCGGATAGTGTAGTCCATGTTCACTTGTTCAATGCCTCTTCAATGAGTGAAGAAAACACGCCTTAATTGGCGTGTTTTTTTGTTGAAGTGAACTTATTTTCAAAAGGAAACTAAAAAGCCGCCCTCGGTCATATGACCAAGAGCGGCTTCTTCACATGTTAAATACGCATGGCAGTTAATGAGCTATTAAGCTTTAACTTGTTCTCCAGCAAATACTTCAACGTTCATTGGAGCGGCCATGAATGCTGCTGCTTGTTGTACAAAAGCTTGGAAATGCGCGCTTGTGTTGTGGGATGCTGTAGCAGCTTCATCTTTCCACAGTTCGATCATCGTGTATTGTTGTTCGCGTTCTGTGCTTTTTGCCAGGTCATAGCTGATGTTACCTTCTTCTTGACGTGTAGCAGCAATCAGTTCTTTCGCAGCTGCGAGGAATGTTTGCTCTTGATCCGGTTTAACTTGCAGATGAGCGTGAATGATAATCATAATGTATAACCTCCATATTGTGTTTGTTTGGAATGTGTTAAAAATATATGCTTATTAACCAGTATAATTGTGACTTACAGGGAAACCGTCCCTGATATTATGCCCAAGTTGTGATTGTTTCTACTGGCAGACGGTAGGAAGGATGACCTTCTTTGGCCGATTTACCGATCGAGATCAACATAACTGGTTGATAACGCTCTTTGTCCATGCCGAACGCTTCTGCGATTTGATCTTTCTCATAACCACCAATTGGGTTGGTGTCATAACCATGAGCACGTGCAGCAAGCATCAATTGCATGGAAGCAAGGCCAGCATCGATCAGGTTAACGTCGCGAAGATCGGAAGCAGCCATTTTTTCGTAATAAGGCATTACGGTTTTGAGCTGCATATCCTTAATGTCTTGTGGCATGTAACCAAGTTCTACAGCTTTACCAAAAATCTCGTCCATGTATTCAACGTTGTTCATGTCAATGAATACGCCAATAACTGCGGAGGAAGTCAACACTTGATTTTGATTAAATCTTGCAAGTGGAGCAAGTTTTTCTTTACCTTCAGCTGTATCTACAACCAGAAAACGCCAAGGCTGCAAATTGATCGAAGACGGTGCACGGGAAGCTTCTGACAGAATTTCTGTCATTTCTTCACGGCTGATTTTTACTTCAGGATCGTAAAGCTTAACAGAACGGCGACCGTAGGTAATTTCGTTAAAATCATTGGTTTTTTGGAATTTGCTTTGAATTGTACTCATGAATGGATCTCTCCTCTATATATGGGTTTAGAAATTGTTCTGCATACGTTCCAGGAAATCGGCGAGTGACTGAACTTCGTCTTCACTGAAATCCTGTAAAATCTGGTTGATAAAATTGGTCTTCTCTGCTTTGTAACCTTCAATCTGCTTCCGACCGTGGTCCGTCAGACGAACAAAAGTTACCCGATTATCATCGGGATTCTTACGTCTTGTAACCATCAGGTCCGCCTCAAGCTGTTTCAAGTGGCGTGTAATTGCAGCACTATCAATGTTAATGATTTTCTGCAGCATGGATTGGTTAATCTCATCTACCTGATCCAGCTCATGCAGAATTTCAAAGCGAGAGGAACTGATACCTGTACAGCGTTCGAACTTGGGACTGATTTTGTTACCCAACACGTTCAACAGATTGATGATTTGTTCTTCTTTGGAAACAATACGTGTCATGACTAGACCTCCCGGGTGAATCTGAATCATGAACAACGGCGTATGTTAACCAATGATTAATGTTGCAGTATACAATGCCATTGCCTAATGATTATTTGGATGCTCTCGATCATTGATGTATCAATATTTGATGCGTCAATCATTGATGGCTCAATTAATATATCATGCCTTTTATGATTTTGCAACAGGTTAGAAAATGTTGCTGATGCTGGCGTTATTATCCCGCTACGTATACATTGCAGTCCGTATATGTTGTCCAAATGGATAAGTTAATATTGATTGTGCATGTTATTGAGAATTGTTATCAATTAATTTATAATAAAATGAAATGTACATAATGAGCGAAAATTACAGGCTCTTCATAAAGAGCAGCAAGAAGGTATGTCGATGTAATATGGCGGGAGGGAAAGTGCAGCGGATATGAATTTGAATGATCACATCAGGTTGTGGAATCATGTTTTTGTCAAAATACTGGATGTACGCCAAAACGCTTTGCATCCTGGGGAGAAGTTGAAGAATTATCAACTACCAGCAAGTACCTATCTATATATCACCGACGGAAGTGCACGGATACGAATGGATCAACACAGATACATCGTGGAGGGATTCCACATCATTCATGGAGGCAAGCAGGCGTATTTAAACATGGAGACGGATTCGGGCGTGGCGTATTATATGATTTTGTACAAAGCCATTCTAGCCTTGCCCTGTGGGATGGAAATTCAGTATCTGATGGACCATGAACGTCCGTTTCAGGACCAATATGCATTTGTACCAACCCGTCCGCTACACATGTATCAGTGTATGGAGGAATTGAAGCAGGAGTGGGAGCAGTCTACTAAGCTTGCAAAGTTACATGCCAAAACCTTATTTCATCAATGGGTATATCTTTTATTGACAGACTTACACGAACAATCCATTCAGCCACATAAACCGGATACGGTCACACAGGCTATTGAATATATGAATACTCATCTCCATGAGCCCATAGCTCTTGACGTAATGGCAGAAGCAATGGAATGCAGTGTGGGGCACTTGTCGAGGCTGTTCAAACAAAAGTTAAACATCAGTCCCATCCAGTATCTTGGACAGATTCGAATGGAGAGGGCCGCACATCTTCTGGTGCATACCAGTGCTACGCTGCAACAGATTGCAGAACAGATCGGCTATCCGGATGCGCATTCGCTGAGTCGTACTTTCAAAAAGATCAAAGGACTCTCTCCAATTCGCTACAAAAAAGGAGTAAGCCAACGGTTAAACAAGTCGAAACACCTATTGGTATTGAACAACAAGCAAGATTTGCCCAGTGTAATGCAAGAAAATGCCCTTCATTCGTTACATTCCCATCTATATAATGATATTGATTATCAATATCAAAAGAATGTTGGAGGGGAATTAATAATGCAAGGAAAATTCAAAATGACAGCACTAAGCATGATGTTGTGTTTCACGTTATTGCTCACGGCCTGTTCCAGTTCAGCACCGTCTGCAAGTGGTACGCAAACTGAGACCAATACGGCTACTACACAATCGGGTAACCAGGCAACGGAGGCAGGGAAATCGACTGCACAGCCGGAGACGCGGACCGTCTCTACAATGAGGGGAGATGTGGTAATCCCGGCCAATCCGCAGCGTGTTGCTTCAGATCAATATATGGGGTACCTGCTGAAACTGGGCATTGTACCGGTTGGTGTAAGAACATTTATGCTGAACGAAGGATGGATTGAAAAGTCTGGCATTGCTGCTGATGTTATAGCGGGTATTGAGGATTTGGGAGGAGAGTTCCCAATGAATCTGGAGAAGTTAGTGTCACTTGAGCCGGATCTCATCATCGGTTCCATTGATAAAAATATTGAGGATTACGAAAAAATTGCAACGACCGTCTTTTTACCTTATTGGGAAGGCGATAAAACTTCTGGTCCACTGGAAAAGCTGCGCCGGATTGCTGGTGTTTTTGGAAAAGAGAAGGAAGCAGAGCAATGGATCACGACATATGAAGAGAATATCGAAGAGACTAAGAAGCAGATTGATGGTGTAATTAAAGAAGGCGAGACCGTATCCATCATACAAATAGGGTACAAAGCGTTGTATGTACTTGGTGCAGAAGGCGGGAACTATGGTAGTTCCACGATCTATGAGATGCTGAAACTGCCTCCAACTCAGCAAGCACTCGAAATGAAGGATGGATTCGAGACGATCTCCCTTGAAGTACTGCCTGAGTATATGGGAGATCATATCTTCTTATATGGTTCGGGTAGTGAGGACGCCAAAGAGATCCTGAACAGCGAGGTTTGGAAACGTCTGCCTGCTGTGCAGAAAGGACAAGTCTACGCCTATGGTTCCTTGGATGGTACAGAGGATGAGTTCGTCATGGAAGATCCCTATTCACTGGAGTTGCAGTTGGATAGTATAAAGAATTTACTATTGGGAGCTGAAAAATAGAGTGTAATCAGTTCACATAGAATCGGATCAGAACAGGGAGGGAACGTGAGCATGGAGGAAAATGATTGGATCAAACAACTGGAGCGACTACATTTCTCTGCTGTCCACGTCTGCCATTACTCTAGCAATCCGGGGGCTGTTCATCATCGGATCTGGAAAAGGTTCGCCATTTGCAGGGTCATCGCTGGCAAGGGATCTTTGTCTATGGATAACATTGTACATACGATATCTCAAGACGAGTGGTTTTTGTTGAAGCCAGGAATGCATGTGGAGTTTCAGACGGATATGGAAGCACCTGTCCGATATCAGATCATTTTATTTTCCTGTGTTATACTTACCCGGCGTAAGAATGCTTGGGATACCGAGGCATTGAATCTCCCTGTGACGGGCAAACTTAATGTTCCTTCCAATACACGTGATATTCAGGAGATGATGGATACCCTGATGAGTGGAAAACACTCGTTTACGAGTCTGGAAAAGACGCGTATGAAACATCTTTTGCATCAGTTGTTGATTCAGTTAATGATGCACGTGAAAGAAGCAACTCCCCCTGTAGCGGGGATGGATTTGGCACTTGATTATATGACGCATCAGTATATGGAAGACATTCGGATTGATCAGATGGCCCGCATGGCAGGGCTTAGTGTGAATCATTTTATAAGAACATTCAAACGGCAATTAAATATGACCCCGATTGAATATATACTGAAACTACGTATGGCAAAGGCCAAGCAGCTGTTATTTTCTTCAGATAAAATCAAGGAAATTGCGGAGCAAGTGGGTTATAAGGACGAGCACTATTTCAGCAGAGTTTTCAAGAAAAACGAAGGTATCGCCCCAACGTTGTATATGAAAAATAAAGTAAATCGCATTGCCACCTTGTATTACGGGTTGGACGATTATGTGATAACGCTCGGTTTGAGGCCAGTATCCGCTTTGTCCTATGGTCAGAGGGTGGCTCGTCATGTTGCCATACCTGCGCTTCAGGCACACAGTCATCAGGGACTTATCCTAGATAGCTTCAATCAGAACTATGATGATTTGAGGCGAGTCCAACCGGATCTCATCATTACAAGTGATCGTTTGGAGCGAAATGACTCCCTGAATCGTATCGCGCCTACCACCATGCTGGAGCACACCAACCATTTTGGCGAGAGGCTTCTGTATATGGCGGACATTATGGGTCGCACCGAACAGGCTGTACAGTGGATAGAACAACATGCTGAACTGAGCTGGGTTCTTCGAGGACGCATTCAATCGAGGTGGGGGAAACAGAGTGCCATGTTCATCCGGGTGACTTCTCATTTCTACCGAATGTATGGATTGAACAACCAGACAGGGGCCCTATTGTATGATGATCTGGGATTTTATTTGCCTCATGATTTTCCGGAACAACAGTGGGCTGTAGAGAGCAAAGTTTGCGATTTGCAGTTATACGACGCGGATCATGTGTTTGTAATGGTCGACCCGACAGAAGAGGCACGTGCTCAACTGGGGCAATTGCAGCAATCCAGTGCATGGTTGGCATTAAAGGCTGTTCAAGAAGGCCATGTATATAATGCAGGAGATATTTTCTTCAAAACGCTGGGTCCCACCGGACGCATGTGGGCCATGCGATATGTGGCAGAGCAACTTGGGGTTACCTTACGGTGATATTGTGCAAGAGAAGAGAGTGGAATAATCCATGGTAAGCCTGTATGCTTTTCCCTACTATAGTGATAATGATTATTATTATTAAATAGTAGAGGGGATTTACTACAAATGGTAAGACAGAGAGCAGCAACGATGATACTGTTGGCTCTGCTTGTGCTCGTTCTGACGGCATGTAGCAAGGCATCAGAAGTAACAGAAGCAACGCCTCCGCAACAGGATACACCTGTGGAAGAGAGTGGTACACAAACGATTGAGCATCTTAAAGGAACAGCGGTTGTACCGCAAAAAATAGAGCGTATGGTGGTATTGTCTGCTGCTTACATCGATCACATGTTGACGATTGGTGAGAAACCAGCAGGCGTTAATGTTGAAGTTCGTTACGAAGGAGATTATTTGCCTTACCTTGCAGATCAGCTTACTGGTGTTCCAACGGTAGGGTCGGCAGACAGTCCTAACCTGGAGGCTATCCTTCAGATTGATCCGGATGTCATCGTTATTGAGAGTCGAACTGCGGAGAGTACGTATGAACAGTTGGAGAAAATCGCTCCAACGATTGTACTTGGTACCGAATGGCTGGATTATGAAGATGATTCAACATATTGGACACAGGATCTGTTGACTATTGCCGGGATGTACAACAAAGTGGATCTGGCAAAAGAAAAGATAGCCGAGGTAGAACAGCAGGCGAAGCAACTAAAAGCGAAGATCGAACAACTGGATCAAAAAAAGTTGGCTTATCTGCGTGTAAGAGAGAAGACCTTGCAAATATACGCGGCAAAAGGACATCCAACCAACACACTTTTGTATCATGATCTTGGATTTGTGCCAACGACTGTGACACCTGCCGAACAACGTGAGGACCTGTCCATGGAGAAAATTGCAGATGTGGATGCTGATTTCGTAGTTCTGGAGATTGACCCGAATGCCGATGAGTATGTAAACAACATCAACGCAAGCTCACTCTGGAAGGCAGTACCGGCTGTTGGTGCAGACCAGGTCTATACGACAGATTCGTTCTGGTTGTTTAAGGGCTGGGGAGCAATTGGGCGAAGCGAGATTATCAACGAAGTTGAAGACATGATTAATAGATGAGACATTATCCAAGACATGATTATTCAGAGATGTCGGAAGTGTTACAGCAATTTTTTGTGACGACGATCCAAGCGACTTGTGATGATTCCAAGTATCCTTTCCATGTGAAAGATCTGCTGAATGAAGAGAAACGAAACTTGATATTGCGTGAACAGGCTATGCAGCAAGGGCTTCAATTGGGCGGAAGAGGAAGTGCGGCCGTCGGTACACTTTTTGCCAAACGTTACTCCGTATTCGTGATGTCCGTAATTTCAGCATTCAGTCTATACGATACTATACTTAGCGTTGCAGACGATGATGTGCGGTTTGAATTGAATGGTGCAGGTGGCATGCGATATGAGACTCTGCTGGAGAGAACCTCTCTGAAGGGTGAAGATCCTGTTCAGCGCAGGTCAGAGAGTGGCTTGCTCAAGAAAAGATTGCTGCTACATCTGGAACCTGTCCTGCGAGCGGTAGCCGTCGCTACAAGAGCGAGCGATAAGGTCATGTGGTCTCTCGTTGCCCATAATGTGCAACAATTGTATGCACGTATGATCAATGATCAGAGCATTTGGAAGACAGATGAACGGCTTGCAAAGATTCAAGAAGATCAGAGCCTCTGGCTGGATCGGCAAAACGATAATGCATGTACATTTGCCAATGAGCTGCAGTGCTTCGAACATTCCGGGTGGCAGGGACCTCCGTTCCTGCTACGCCGATATTGTTGTTTGGCTTATCTGGTTGGAAACGGAAGTCATACACATGGGTATTGTAATAGTTGTCCGAAGCTGGATTCGGAATCCCGATTGCGTAAACTTCTCCAGCAGTGAACAGACACTCTTGTACCGCATGGTACGAATCAGTTTCAGACAATCCATGTTCTCTTCGGTTTCCAGTGGATAGAATCTATGATTGACAAGCTACACAACCTGCAGCGGCTTGAGCCAGCGTCTGCGGGTTTGTTGGCTTTGTACAAGTTCACGATACCTTTGCATTGAGGGATAGTATTCGTTATACTTCAAGCTATTGATCAATTAATCACTAACTATTGGAGGGCGGATTATCATGGCAAAGGATGCAGCAGCGTCGGTTAACCGGCGAAATGATATTATCTCTGCAGCAATTGACGTCTTCGCGGAAATTGGCTATTATCGTGCGACTACAGCCCAGGTGGCTGAACGGGCACAGATCTCACAGCCGTATATATTTCGTTTTTTCAAAACAAAAGAAGCTTTATTATTAACTGCAATTGAGGTCTCATGGACACGGGTGATTGATTCGTTTCGAATTGTGGTGGAGACGGCGACACCAGATCAGTTAGAGAGTGATCTCATTGAAGCCTATGATAAGATTCTGGAATCGCACAAGAGCGAAATATTGCTTCAGATGCAGGCGCAAACGATCCGGGAAGAAGTCATTCGTCAGGCGATGCAAAAAGGCATTAGTGATGTACGAAGTATGGTACTGGAAGCTTTCACCGTTGCAGGAATTGCTGAACCGCTGAAAAGAACCATGATTTTTCTGGCAATCGGGATGTTGTGTAATGTATCTAATGCACTGGATATGCCGGAGCTGAAGGAACGATAGAGAGGGAGGTAAAGTCCCTTTTTATATTTTAGTTATTGATCAATCACTAATTCTGGTTTATATTGTTTTCAGGTAAGTAATCGATCAATAACTAAATGGATGAAAGAGGTCGATCTACGATGAAAAAAGCTATTGTTATTGGAGCCACAGGTGGAACAGGTGCAGCAATTACGGAGGAATTGATTAAACGAGGAATTTCTACGATTGCATTTGGGCGCACCCGTCAAAAACTGGAGCAACTTGCGGTAAAGTTGGGATCGCCAGATCACCTGCAAATCGCAGTGGGAGATGCATTTCGGTCGGATGATATTATCGTTGCTTCCCAGGAAGCGGATGTCATGTTTCATTGTGCGAACGTCCCGTATAACGAGATGGGGAGTAGGCTTATTCCGCTTGGCGAATCCGTGATGGCGGCGGCAGAACACTTGGGGCTGAACGTGGTTGTAATAGATGGAATCTACCCCTATGGCAGAAGACAAATGAACGAGGTAACAGAAGAACATCCGAAGCAGCCACATACCCGCAAAGGCAAGACACGATTTGCCTATGAACAGATGTTATTCAGCACAAGATGGAGCAGAGCTCAGGTGATGATCGTTCGTTTGCCAGATTACTATGGCCCAACGGCCAATCAAGCTTCCTATCTGGGTTCAACGCTTGAAGCGATAGCAAAAGGTAAGATGGCTTTTTTTATCGGGAATATGAAGGTACCGAGAGAGTATATTTATTTGCCGGATGCTGCGGTCATGGTAGTGGAGCTGGCAAGCAGAGATACGACGTATGGACAGAACTGGAACATTCCTGGATCGGGGATCATCTCGGGTCATGAGATTGTGCGTATGGCACAGAAGGCTGCGGGGAGAAGAAAACCTGTGATGACATTAGGAAAAGTGGGATTGTCGGTGATTGGACTAGGTGTACCCGTTATGAAAGAAATTGTAGAAATGTTATATCTGACCGAGGAACCCCTGATCTTGAGTAGACAGAAGTATGAGGAACGGATTGGCCCGGTTGTGGCAACATCTTTTGAAGAAGGAATTGCGTTGACGATTAAGGAGTTGGAGTTGCAGGGGGAGTAGAGGGGAATATATTTTTCGGAGAAAAGTAATTGATTGATCACTAACTGTGAAGGTTTTATAGGTATATTGAACAGGGGCGCACAAAGCTAGTCCAGGGCATAGAGTGTACTATTGTAAAATGCGGGGATTTGACGTGGTGTACAAGGAGGGGGGATTCTCTTGTGAGCGGTATATCCAAAAGGAAACGCAAAATTTCCTCAATCAGTACAGGTAAACGGAAAGCAAAAAAATCAAAAAAGCACTCTATCCCAAAGAAGAAGAGTAAGTCTTGTAAGAAAAGCAGACGTAAATGCAAAAAAAAGAAAAGTCACAGGATTCCTTTCCTTCGCGGCCCACGGGGTTATCAAGGAATGAGAGGATTCACAGGAGCAACAGGTGCTACGGGGTTAACCGGAGACCCTGGGTATCCCAGCATATGGGGAGCAACCATTTTAACAGGACGGACCGGAGTAACTGGAACCACGGGAAGTACCGGAATAACTGGAGTCACAGGTGCAACAGCAGCTACCGGACTGACGGGAACCACAGGTGTGACTGGAACTACAGGATTTACAGGTCCGACCGGTCCAACGGGTGAGTCGGGAGCAACTGGATCTACAGGAAGCACAGGAGTGACAGGTGCGACTGGCACTGGATCAACTGGAGTCACAGGAACAACTGGCGCAACTGGAATTACCGGATTTGGTGTTACAGGCGTGACCGGTGCTACAGGAAATACCGGTATAACCGGCTTTACAGGTCCAACTGGAGTTGCAGGATTAGCTGGGGCTACCGGGTTCACTGGAGCAACTGGTCCAACTGGGATTGGTGTGATGGGACTAACGGGATCTACTGGTGAAACAGGATTCACGGGAGTGACTGGAGCGACTGGACCAACCGGAGCGACGGGTCTAATAGGTATTACAGGTGCGACTGGATTAACGGGAAGTACTGGCGAAATTGGAATCACAGGCCCGTCCGGAGCAACTGGTATTACTGGAACCACAGGTAACAGTGGCGTAACGGGAACGACAGGTACTACGGGCGCGACCGGCCCAACCGGTGAGACAGGTATCACCGGAGTTACAGGCGCTACAGGATTTACTGGGGCAATAGGAGCAACGGGAAGTACGGGTCCAACTGGAAATGCTGGCATAACCGGCACGACAGGGATAACAGGTGCGATTGGCGCAACTGGTGCCACTGGGGGGATTGGGTCTTCGGGAGTTACTGGAATTACGGGTGTAACCGGATCTACTGGAAGTACTGGTGAGACGGGGCTAACAGGAGTCACAGGTCCAACTGGTGTCACTGGCACGACTGGCTTAACTGGCGCAACTGGTACTACTGGAGAAACAGGCAACACAGGAACGACAGGATTTACTGGTGCGACCGGAGCGACTGGCGTCACTGGAGAGACGGGTCTAACAGGTATTACGGGTGAGACTGGAGTTACAGGAAGCACTGGTACTTCTGGAACAACAGGTACTACGGGGGCAACTGGATTAACTGGTGTGACGGGAGCAACCGGCGAAACAGGCACGACAGGCATCACTGGCGTTACTGGAAATACTGGTGCTTCAGGGATTACTGGATTTACGGGTAGTACAGGTGCGACCGGCACGACTGGTTTGACAGGATTCACCGGAGCGACAGGAAGTACTGGTGAGGCGGGGCTGACAGGAGTTACAGGTACGACCGGATTAACTGGCGTTACGGGTACCACGGGTGTAACCGGTTCTACTGGAATTACAGGCCTCACGGGAATTACTGGAGCAACTGGTGCTATTGGCACTACCGGTATCACAGGTACGACTGGTGTGTCAGGACCCACTGGGGATACAGGAGTAACGGGAAATACCGGTACCACAGGAATAACTGGCATTACCGGAGCAACTGGTGCCACTGGAGAGACGGGTCTAACTGGGAACACCGGCACGACAGGTGTGACAGGACCGACCGGGGCTACTGGAGCAACGGGTACCACCGGAGTTACAGGTGCTACAGGATCTACTGGAGCGATAGGGGCAACGGGAAGTACAGGTACAACCGGCGTTACTGGCATAACAGGTACGACTGGTACTACGGGAGTTACAGGCATAACCGGCAATACTGGTGTAACAGGAGCCACAGGAATTACTGGAGATACAGGTCAAACAGGGGTCACAGGAACGACAGGTGTGACGGGATCAACTGGCGCAACTGGAGAAACGGGGATTTCAGGTGCAACCGGAGTTAGTGGCACAACAGGAATTACCGGAGCTACCGGACTGACTGGTGTCACTGGGGAGACGGGTCTAACAGGAGGTACAGGTGCAACTGGTATTACAGGTCCTACGGGTGCGGCTGGACCAACTGGTATTACCGGAAACACGGGTATCACAGGCGTGACCGGAGCCACTGGTGCGACTGGTATCACAGGAACCACGGGTACAGCTGGTGTAACTGGCCCAACAGGTGCGACTGGAGAAACAGGAGTCACAGGTGTCACCGGAGAAACGGGTCTAACTGGGACTACAGGTGTAACGGGCTCAACCGGTTCGACTGGCCCAACAGGAGAGACAGGACTAACAGGTATAACTGGAGCTCCTGGAAGTACGGGCGCGACAGGAACAACTGGTGTTACAGGTGCAACCGGAGTTAGTGGCACAACAGGAATTGCTGGTGTAACTGGAGTGACAGGACTCACCGGGGTTACTGGTTCAACTGGTAATACCGGAGCTACGGGCATAACCGGGGTCACCGGCGAAACAGGGCCAACCGGCACAACTGGCTTAACTGGCGTTACGGGTACAATTGGTGTGACCGGAGCAACAGGCCTCACTGGAGAGACTGGAGCTACAGGTCTGACGGGAAATACAGGACCAACGGGTGACACCGGATTTACGGGTCCAACAGGTGAAACAGGAATAACTGGAGTTACTGGTCCTACTGGAGCAACCGGAGCTACTGGAGATACAGGTTCAACAGGGGTCACAGGTACGACTGGTGTGACGGGACCGACCGGTGCAACTGGGGCAACGGGAATTACAGGTGCGGCTGGACTAACTGGTATTACCGGAACCACGGGTGTCACAGGAGGTACCGGAGCTACAGGGATTGCGGGAACGACCGGGGCCACTGGTGTTACTGGGGAGACCGGTCTAACAGGAGTCACTGGTGTCACCGGGGAAACGGGTATAACTGGGGCCACAGGTGTAACGGGCCCTACCGGTTCGACTGGCCCTACAGGAGAGACGGGGTTAACCGGGGTCACAGGTCCGACTGGTGTGACGGGACTGAACGGTGCAACTGGAGAAACTGGAATTACAGGTACAACTGGCATTACCGGAACCACGGGTATTACAGGAGGTACTGGAGCTACAGGAATTACAGGAGTAACCGGAGCAACAGGTGTCACTGGAGATACGGGTCTAACAGGGGGGACAGGTGCAACTGGTATTACAGGTCCTACTGGTGCGACTGGAGAAACAGGAATTACAGGTGCCACGGGAGTAACCGGCGCAACCGGAACAACTGGTGCAACTGGGCTAACAGGAGTCACTGGTGTCACTGGTGTCACCGGGGCTACTGGTTCAACTGGTAATACCGGAGCTACTGGCATAACCGGGGTCACCGGCGAAACAGGGCCAACCGGTTCGACTGGCTTAACTGGCGTTACGGGTACAATTGGTGTGACCGGAGCAACAGGCCTCACTGGAGAGACCGGAGCAACAGGTCTGACGGGAAATACAGGACCAACGGGTGACACCGGATTTACGGGTCCAACAGGTGAAACAGGAATAACTGGAGTTACTGGTCCTACTGGAGCAACCGGAGCTACTGGAGATACAGGTCCAACAGGGGTCACAGGTACGACTGGTGTAACGGGAGTAACCGGAGCAACAGGTGTCACTGGAGAGACGGGTTTAACAGGAGGTACAGGTGCAACTGGACTAACTGGTATTACCGGAACCACGGGTACAGATGGTGTAACGGGCCCAACAGGTGCCACTGGAGCAACAGGAAGTACAGGTGCCACGGGAGTAACCGGAACAACAGGTGTCACTGGAGAGTCGGGTCTAACAGGAGTCACTGGTGTCACCGGGGAAACGGGTATAACTGGGGCCACAGGTGTAACGGGCCCTACCGGTTCGACTGGCCCTACAGGAGAGACGGGGTTAACCGGGGTCACAGGTCCGACTGGTGTGACGGGACTGAACGGTGCAACTGGAGAAACTGGAATTACTGGAACCACGGGTATCATAGGCGTGACCGGAGCTACTGGACTGACTGGTGTCACTGGGGAAACGGGTCTAACAGGATTCACAGGCGCGACGGGACCGACGGGATCGACTGGGGCGACAGGAGCAACCGGAATTACAGGTATCTCGGGAGTGACTGGCGTAACCGGAACGACAGGTGTTACTGGAGAAACAGGGTTCACAGGACTGACGGGAGCGACCGGGGCCCCTGGTGTTACTGGGGAGACCGGTCTAACAGGAAACACAGGTGTAACGGGCCCTACCGGTTCGATTGGCCCAACTGGTGAAACAGGACCAACAGGCACGACTGGTTTAACTGGCGTAACGGGACCAACTGGTATTACGGGAGTAACGGGAGTAACCGGAACAACTGGTGTCACTGGAGAGTCGGGTCTAACAGGAGTCACTGGTGTCACCGGGGAAACGGGTATAACTGGGGCCACAGGTGTAACGGGCCCTACCGGTTCGACTGGCCCTACAGGAGAGACGGGGTTAACCGGGGTCACAGGTCCGACTGGTGTGACGGGACTGAACGGTGCAACTGGAATTACTGGAACCACGGGTATCACAGGCGTGACCGGAGCTACTGGACTGACTGGTGTCACTGGGGAAACGGGTCTAACAGGATTCACAGGCGCGACGGGACCGACGGGATCGACTGGGGCGACAGGAGCAACCGGAATTACAGGTATCTCGGGAGTGACTGGCGTAACCGGAACGACAGGTGTTACTGGAGAAACAGGGTTCACAGGACTGACGGGAGCGACCGGGGCCCCTGGTGTTACTGGGGAGACCGGTCTAACAGGAAACACAGGTGTAACGGGCCCTACCGGTTCGATTGGCCCAACTGGTGAAACAGGACCAACAGGCACGACTGGTTTAACTGGCGTAACGGGAACAACTGGTATTGCGGGAGTAACCGGAGCAACTGGTGTAACTGGAGTCACAGGTGTAACAGGCTCTACTGGTTCGACTGGTCCAACAGGAGAGATAGGACTGACAGGTATAACTGGAACTACTGGAAGTACGGGCGCGATGGGAACAACTGGTGTTACAGGTGCAACTGGAGGTAGTGGCACAACAGGAATTACTGGTATAACTGGCGCGACAGGACTCACCGGGTCTACTGGTTCAACTGGTATTACCGGAGCAACAGGCGTCACTGGAGAGACGGGTCTAACTGGGAGCACAGGAGCCACAGGAATTACTGGTGCAACCGGAATTACTGGAGCTACAGGTCCAACAGGGGTCACAGGTACGACAGGTGTGACGGGACCGACCGGTGCAACTGGAGAAACGGGAATTACAGGTTCGACTGGCCCAACTGGTGAAACAGGACCGACGGGCACAACTGGTGCAATTGGTATTACAGGTCCTACTGGTGCGACTGGAGAAACAGGAAGTACAGGTGCCGCGGGAGTAACCGGCGCAACCGGAACAACTGGTGCAACTGGGCTAACAGGAGTCACTGGTGCCACCGGGGCTACAGGTGCAACGGGATCTACCGGTTTGACTGGCCCAACAGGAGAGACAGGGCTAACAGGTATAACTGGAAGTACGGGTGCGACGGGAACAACTGGTGTTACAGGTGCAACCGGAGTTAGTGGCATAACCGGGGTCACCGGTGAAACAGGACCAACAGGTACGATTGGTGCAACGGGTATCACGGGAGTTACTGGTGTAACAGGAGCCACAGGAATTACTGGTGCAACCGGAACTACTGGAGCTACAGGTCCAACAGGGGTGACAGGTACGACTGGTGTGACGGGATCAACTGGAGAAACAGGGCTCACAGGACCAACCGGTGCGACTGGCTTAACTGGAGTTACGGGTACAACAGGTACGACTGGAGCAACGGGAAGTACGGGTACTACGGGAGCTACTGGTGTGACGGGAACAACTGGCATCACAGGTCTAACAGGAATTACTGGTCCAACTGGTGTTACGGGATTAACTGGAGCCACTGGTGCGACTGGCATAACCGGAGTCACAGGTACGACTGGAGTTACAGGAGCAACGGGGAGTACGGGTTCCACAGGAATAACTGGCGTAACCGGGCCGACTGGTGCTACTGGAATTACTGGGGTTACAGGTAATACAGGATTTACTGGAACGACGGGAGCAACTGGTGCCACAGGAGAGACGGGTGTAACAGGCGCTACCGGTACGACTGGTGTGACGGGGCCCACCGGGGCTACTGGAGCAACAGGAACCACGGGCATTATAGGAGAGACGGGTGTAACAGGCGCTACCGGTACGACAGGTGTAACGGGACCAACCGGTGCCACTGGAATAACCGGCACGGCAGGACCAACTGGTGCGACCGGATCTACGGGAGTTACTGGCGTAACCGGCTCGACTGGAGAGACGGGTGCAACAGGCGTTACCGGCACGACAGGACCAACCGGATCCACTGGTGCGACTGGCATAACCGGAGTCACAGGTACGACTGGTGCTACAGGTGCCACCGGCACAACTGGCCAAACTGGTGAGACGGGTCTAACAGGGGTCACAGGTACGACTGGTGTGACGGGACCCACCGGGGCTACTGGAGCAACGGGAACTACGGGAGTTACAGGCGTAACCGGCGCGACTGGTGCCACTGGCATAACCGGCACAACTGGCGTAACTGGTGTTACGGGTACAACAGGTACGACTGGAGCAACAGGAACCACGGGTATTACAGGAGAGACGGGTGTAACAGGCGTAACCGGCCCGACAGGTGTAACGGGACCAACCGGCGCGACTGGAACAGCAGGAACCACGGGTATTACTGGCGCGACCGGAGCAACTGGAGAAACAGGAATAACGGGAGCTACAGGAGTTACAGGAATAACCGGAACAGCAGGCATTACGGGAGCTACTGGTTCTACAGGTGCAACTGGGGTTACAGGCATCACAGGAGCAACCGGGCCCAACTTTGCAACACAAGGGTTCTCGGCCTTCCTGGCTACACTTTCGACAGCAACCAGCACTCAGTTAACCAACTGGACGACCACGGCTCCTTATTACGGTAATGCCAACTTCAATGCAACCACAGGAAACTATACCGTCCCGGTAACCGGAAGATACTCCATTGTGGCCACGATCAATTATGCAACGACTGCAGCGATTGCTCTATCTCTGGGTGCAGGCGTTAACCCAGCCTTTCTTGTACAGAGAACATCCCCTACGGTAACGACACTTGTCAGTGGTTTGTTGCCCGTCCTAAATGTCGCGATTACGCTACTCACACTGCGGGCAGTGCTGGGAAGTGGTTCAGTGACTTTGGCAGTAGAAGTCGCATTAAATGCGGGAGATGTGATTGGACTGTTCTATGCTGCAAACGGGTTGACGATTACATTGAACCTGGGCAGTGGTGCTACAAATGGCATTGTGTGGTCTGTGCATGAGATTACCTAAACACCTCTCAACGGATTGCGCCTATGGACAAATTCGTAAAGTTGTAATAAGTTAGTTTGAAGATATTCGAAATATCTTTTGGAAAGTGGACTAACAAGTGAGGTGGATTTCATGATTCCTATTTTGGGACGCATTAACGAATTAAGTCGAAAACAACGCAGCAGCGTCGGTTTGACAAAAGCAGAAAAAAGCGAGCAGCAGGAGCTTAGAAAACAATATTTACAGGCCATTCGAGGTCAGGTACTGACAACCATGCTGGCAGTATCCGTTGTGGACCCACTGGGTCATGATGTGACCCCTGAGAAATTAACCAACGAAAAATTGCAGCGCCGTGAACAAGCCGGCCAATAGCATTCCTTTAAAAAGACAGACCAAGGTTACATCTTGGTCTGTCTTTTTTTTCTGCAAATGATCCGCTCAGCAGGAACTGCATTAATAATCCAGTTAGGTATTTCGTGCGAATTAACAAGCATGTTAGATATTTTTAGTGTTGATGACAATAAAGCTACCGCAAACTTCAATTCATCCCCGATAACTCATATAATAACGCTAATATATTTCAGAAATACAAAGAAAAAGCACAATTCTCCTCAATATAACTGACAACAAACTTACATCAAATAATCAAAGAAAGACTAGTTCATATATGTATCTCGAAAGGGTTGATGAATCATGAGCCTGGAAGCTTTGAATGAACGTGTGAAGAATGATCTGGATTATTTATCATTTGGTGGCGCGAACTGGGTACGTCCAAGAGAACATGCGGATGGTCATGTCTATGATGTCGTTATTGTGGGTGGAGGCCAGAGTGGTTTAGGGGCGGCATTTGGACTTCTTCGTGAACGGATCTCCAATATTGTTGTCATTGACGAGAATGCATCGGGGCTTGAAGGACCTTGGGAGACTTATGCGCGTATGGTAACTTTGCGCACACCCAAGCATCTGACCTCCATTGATCTGGGGATCCCCTCGTTAACCTTTCGCTCATGGTGGGAAGCACAGGTTGGGCCCGAAGGTTGGGAAGAGGTAGATAAGATCCCGCGTGGGGACTGGATGAATTATTTACGCTGGTATCGGAAAGTATTGAATCTGCCTGTGCTTAATGAGGTGGAATTGACGCTGGTTGAGCCTATGGAGAACGGAATACATCGACTTCATGTGAACAAGGCTGGATCTCAGATGGATGTTATACTTGCTCGCAAAGTAGTGTTTGCTACGGGAATACAAGGTGGTGGAGAGTGGCATGTGCCATCCATGATTGCGGATAGATTACCTCGGGATCGGTATGCCCATACGTCGGAAGCGATTGATTTTGATCAATTAAAAGGTAAAAAGGTTGCTGTACTTGGCGGCGGCGCTTCTGCATTCGATAATGCCAGTTATGCGCTTGCCACCGGTGTGGCGGAAGCTCATGTATTTGTACGGCGGGAACAACTGCCTAGTGTTAATCCCATTCGTCAGATGGAACAATCCGGTATGATCGAGCGATACCACGCTCTTCCGGTTGCTGATAAATATGAAGTGATCTCTCATTTCTTCAAATTCAATCAACCGCCAACCAACGATACGTTTAATCGTGCGGCAGCCTGGCCTGGTTTCGAGCTGCATCTGAACGCTCCATGGCTGAGTGTAGAAGCGACGGACCAAGGCGCGATTGTGCATACCGCACAGGGAGCATATGAGTTTGATTTTCTAATTATTAGCACAGGTCTGCTTAGTGATCCGGCACTCCGTCCTGAACTGAAGCTTGTAGAGCCATACATCGCACGCTGGGAGGACTGTTACCAGGCTCCGCCAGAGCTTCGTAATGCGTTGCTGGACGCACATCCATACCTGAGTTCCGGGTTTGCAATGACAAGCAGGAGTGAACAGGGTGAGAGACCGTTGCACGGACTGTTTGTATTCAACTACTCTGCACTTGCCAGCTGTGGTCTGTCGGCATCGGCAATATCGGGAACGAAGAGTGCAGTGCCGAAACTGGTCTCTGCCATAGCGGATCAATTGTTTCTCGATGATCGAGAGGTTATTTTACAACAATTTTATGCGTATGAAGAACAGGAATTTACGGCTACGTGGGCGAAAAGTGGTGCCCTCGCTGAGTAACGCACTCTATAATATTGTGAACGTGTGGCATCTGATGCTGCACGTTTTTTTGTTTTTCATATGAAGAAGGTTACACTTGCCTTTAATTTGTTGTAAAATGTCGGTTGGAACATGTTAAAGGCAGGGATAATAGATGAATGAAATGAACTATGAACAATTTAGAGCCCATTTGAAGAAAGCGTCGCGTAAACGAAATGTACCTTTGATTAAGATCGTTGCATTTCAAGAGAAATACATGAAGATTGAAGAAGTTCAATTTTACGATGTGGAACAAAATCATATGAGTGTTCAGGCTTGCAATACGTTGTGGATGCATCTGGAGAATAAATCTTTCCGTAATATGGTGTCCCAACATTTGCAGTTTTATAGAGACATGGAGAACCTGGGTCGTCATTCCTTTGAGAATCTGATCAAAGAACTATATGATACGTCTGTTCCTGTGCTGCTTGATTACAATCCCGCTCATTATTACACCTCGGGGCAACTCGCTGAGATTCTGGTCATGGATGAGGAGAGGCTGATTGAACAATTGGAGATGGGCCGATTCAAGGGGGCTTTTATTAATGAAGATGGAAAATGGCTTAAACCCAAACCGGATGCAATGGTTGTAGAGTCATAAACGCCATAAAGGTTTCATGATAAGCAAAATCCTGCAACGCCGCGCATCAAGCGCTGGAGGCTGCAGGATTTTTAATGGAGATTTGAAGGGCACGGCATTCCAACTTTAAAAACATGAAGAGAGAAAGGGACAATTGGACAAGAAAATAAGTCGAAAGATGCGGGCTTTTGAATGTTTTTAAATTATTTTGAATGAAAGTGGTTGTTTTTTGAGGAGTTTATGATACTATAGAAGCAGTTGGAGGAATGAAGATGCTGACTGAAGAACGATATGCTGCAATTATAGAGCGCTTACATTTACAGGGAATTGTGAAATTGCAAGAGCTTGTTGATGTGTTAGGTGCTTCTGAATCAACGATTAGGCGTGACTTGATCGATCTGGAGAGTCGTCAGATGCTCAAACGCATCCACGGCGGTGCCGCACTGGTGAATGAAAAAACGCTGGAACCGGGCATGGAAGAAAAAACGTTCAAAAACATTCAACAAAAAACGACGATTGCCCGTTTGGCTGCACAGGAGATCGAAAATGGCGAATGCATTTATCTGGATGCAGGAACGACAACGTTAGCCATGATTCCTTTTATTGAAGCTAAAGACGTAACGGTTGTTACCAATGGACTTTCACATGTTGAAGCTTTGGTAAGCAAGCGTATTCGCAGTTATTTGCTCGGAGGTATGATGAAAATTCATACAAAAGCAGTCATTGGCAGTATCGCATTACAGAACATGGATAATTTCCGTTTTGATAAATGTTTTCTTGGAAGCAACGGAGTTGATCCCGAAATGGGGTATACAACACCGGATCCGGAGGAAGCCTTGATTAAAAGGCGTGCACATCAATTGTCGGGAAAATCTTATGTGCTGGCTGATTCCAGCAAAATAGGGGAAATTACTTTTGCCAAATTGTTTGATTTGGAGGAGGCCGATTTGATTACCGAGCAGATGCCAGAACATTGGCGGCCTGGAATCGCCCAGAAAACTAAAATAATTGAGGGATAACGATGATATATACGATAACACTTAACCCGTCCATTGATTACATCGTGGAAGTGGATGAGCTGAAGCTTGGCGGATTGAATCGAATGAATCGGGATTTGAAGCTCCCTGGCGGCAAAGGCATTAATGTCTCTCGCATACTGAATCAACTTGGAGCAGATAACACGGCTATTGGTTTCCTTGGTGGATTCACAGGACGTTTCATTAATGACAAGTTGCAAGAAGATAACATTCGGACAGATTTTGTTACGATTGCAGACGATACTCGCATTAACATCAAGCTGAAGCATGGAGAAGAGACAGAGATTAATGGTCTTGGACCTGCAATCAGTGCCGAAGAGGCGGAGCAGTTGCTTCATAAATTGTCTTCGTTGGAAAAAGGAGATATTGTCATTCTCTCCGGAAGTGTACCGCCTTCACTTGGAACGGATTTTTATGATCGTCTCATTAAAGTATGCAAGCAAACGGGTGCCGAATTTGTGATTGATACAACTGGCCCTGCGTTAATGGAAGCTCTTGAACATGCACCATTGCTGGTGAAGCCTAATCATCATGAACTGGCTGAACTGTTCGGTGTAACGATTAATACTCGCGAGGAACTGGTGTTATACGGGCGTAAGTTGCTGGAAGCCGGTGCTAAACATGTGTTGATCTCCATGGCAGGTGAGGGTGCACTATTCATTACCAAAGCGGAAGTTCATCATGCGAATGTGCCAAAAGGCACTGTGAAAAACTCGGTTGGTGCCGGTGACTCCATGATTGGCGGATTCGTAGGTACCTATGTACAGAGCGGAGATTTGCTGGAAGCTTTCCGCACAGGGGTTGCATCTGGAAGCGCAACTGCGTTCTCGGATGATCTGGCAACACGAGAACTGATTGATGAATTGCGCAATCAAGTAACCATTACGACGATCTAGTCTAACGATCATATAAAAGTTTTCATTGTAATTGTAATGTAGTGAGGCCTGCCTAGGCAGGCCGACTGAACTTAAGGGAGTGTACCAAGATGAGAATAACAGACTTGATGATCCAGGAAACGATGATCATGGACCTGCAAGCTACAACCAAAGATGAGGCTATTGATGAACTAATTGCAAGCCTGAACCGGAGCGGACGAATTAATGATCCTGTTCTGTTCAAGGAAATGATCTATAAAAGAGAAGCTGAATCCAGTACAGGTATCGGTGGCGGAATTGCAATGCCACATGCCAAAACAACAGCGGTGAACGAACCAACAGTTGTATTTGCCAAGAGTAGAAAAGGGCTTGATTTTGAAGCGTTGGATGATCAGCCAGCTCATGTGTTCTTCATGATTGCGGCTCCAGAAGGCGCAGGTAATACCCATCTGCGTACGCTTGCAGCTCTTTCCAGGTTGTTGATTGATAGCGATTTCATCTCACAATTGATGAGTACAGATACACCTGCTGAAGTTAGTGCATTGTTTGATGCCAAACAGGCTGAAGCAGCTGAGAAGGAAGCAGCCAAAGAAAAAGCAAAAGCTGAAAAAGCAGCAAATGCCGGATCCACTTCTACTACTGGTCAGCAACAGAATACTTCTGGTGTGATTGTTGGTAATGCCAATTCGGAAGATTTTGTTGTTGCGGTTACAGCCTGTCCAACAGGGATAGCGCATACGTTTATGGCTGAAGATGCACTTAAAAAGAAAGCTCAGGAAATGGGCATTAATATTCGCGTAGAGACAAACGGCTCTGAAGGAGCGCAGAATGTTCTCACTGCTGATGAGATCGCTCGTGCTAAAGGGGTTATCGTTGCCGCAGACAAAAATGTGGAGATGGCACGTTTCGATGGCAAACCGGTATTGCAAAGACCGGTGAGTGATGGAATCCGTAAATCCGAAGAGCTGATTCGCAAGGCCGTTAACGGTGATGCACCGATCTATCGCAGCCAAGGCGGAAATGCCAAGGAAGAGGGCGCAAGCACTGGTAAGATTAGTGTAGGTAGCAAAATCTATAAAGATCTGATGAATGGTATCTCGCATATGCTACCATTCGTTGTAGGTGGCGGTATCCTGCTAGCAATCTCCTTCTTGTTCGAGCAACTCGCTAGCCCTGAGAATCCGATTGTACAATTGCTTCAAACGATCGGTGGCGGAACAGGTGCGTTCCACTTCCTGATTCCGGTACTTGCCGGATTTATCGCGATGAGTATTGGTGATCGCCCGGCCCTGATGCCTGGTATGGTCGGTGGATTGATGGCGGTTAACTCAAACGCCGGTTTCCTTGGTGGTTTGGCTGCCGGTTTCCTGGCGGGTTATGTAGTTATTGGTCTCCGTAAGTTGTTCAAAGGATTGCCTAAAGCGATTGATGGCTTGAAACCAATCTTGCTGTATCCGGTATTTGGTTTGCTGATCGTAGGTGCCATCAGTTTCTATGTCTTTGATCCAATCTTTGGTTCCCTGAACACATGGCTTGTAGATGCATTGGGTAATCTGGGTACAGGTAATGCGGTATTGTTGGGCTTGCTGCTTGGCGGTATGATGTCCATCGATATGGGTGGACCGTTCAACAAAGCGGCTTACACATTCGCTATTGGGGTATTCACATCCAGTGGTAACACAGACGGTGCATGGATGGCAGCGGTTATGGCAGGCGGTATGGTGCCTCCTCTGGCGATTGCACTTGCAACAACATTCTTCAAATCCAAATTTACAGAGCAAGAACGCAAATCAGGCCTGACTAACTATGTACTTGGATTCTCTTTCATTACAGAAGGTGCAATTCCATTTGCTGCGGCTGATCCATTACGTGTATTGACTTCCTGTATTCTGGGTTCCGCTGTTGCTGGCGGATTGACACAACTGTGGAGCATTAATGTACCAGCTCCGCACGGCGGGATCTTTGTTGCAGCACTGGCGAACCACGCACTGTTGTTCTTGCTTGCTGTTGCGATTGGTTCTGTGATCTCCGGTCTGATTCTGGGATTGTGGAAGAAATCACCAACGCTTGTGAAGTAACAAATATAAGAAACATCTCCTGGGTGAAATTCACTTGGGGGATGTTTTTTATTTCAGCTTTTTTGTTAAGTAGTGAAAAGTTGCCTCCGGATTTGTGTAAAATGCTTATTTAGCTTTTACATTCATGTGTGGTAAAATAAATATAATTATATTTTGAAACTATGTTTCGTCTAATGAAACTTATGCAGGAGGAATTGGAATGTCTGATGTAATCAAAAGTCAGGTGCAGAAGCAGTTTGCGAAAAATGCAGGTAAATATGTGACGAGCTCGGGGCATGCCAAAGGTGAGGATCTCGCGTTGCTCGTGGCTTCATCTCAAGCCACTCCGGATATGAACGTGCTGGATATCGCCACTGGAGGAGGGCATGTCGCTAATGCATTGGCTCCACTTGTTCAGCGGGTGACAGCTCTCGATCTAACGGAGGAAATGCTGCAGGTGGCTGAACAATTTATACAGGGCAATGGACACCGTAATGTAGATTTTGTTGCCGGGGATGCAGAGAAGCTGCCATTCGATGATGATGTCTTTGACCTTGTGACCTGTCGAATTGCTGCTCACCATTTTCCGGACGTTTCTTCGTTTGTTCATGAGGCATTACGAGTTATGAAGCCCGGTGGAAGGTTGTTATTCATTGACAACGTGGCACCTGAACGTGATGAGAATGACCAGTTTTACAATGAAGTGGAGAAGTGCCGGGATGCAAGTCATGTTCGAGCATGGCGCAAGACGGAATGGATTCATATGCTGGAGTATGCCGGCTTCCGAATGGAAACGATGGTTTCCTTCCAGAAGCGCTTTAAGTTTGAAGAGTGGTGTAACCGTGCGGCACTGCCGGAACGGGAGAGAAGGGAACTTGAAGCAAGTATGTTGAGTGCACCGTCCATCATCAGAAAGTTTTTCAATTTTGAAGTGACAACAAACGGGAAGCTCGACAGCTTCCAAGGAGAAAGTGTGTATATCCAAGCGATTAAACCGACTCATGTCTGATTAGGTGTCGATAAAATAAAACAAGCAGAGTACCTTGAACAGGTAGTTCTGCTTGTTTTATTTTGTATATTTATAATCAAAGCGACGGTTCAGGGTTTTAGTATAACTTTGGTACATTCGTCTTCATGATCGTTGAAAATGCGGTATGCATCGCTTGCATTCTCCAGTGAAATCCGATGGGAGATGATCTCGGTTGGATCAAATTCACCAGCAGTGATTTTGCGGAACAATTCAGGCATGTAATGTATAACAGGAGCTTGTCCCATTTTAAGATTGATATTGCGTTCAAACAAATTACCTAACGGAAACATGTTGTAGGAAGAGCCATATACACCCGTAAGTTGGAGTGTACCGAATTTCCGGATTGCTTTCATGCCGATTTCGATCGCACTCAGTGAACCGCCATGAAGTTTCAGCTTCTGTCCGATCTCCTCCAGCGTGGTTTTTTTACCATCCATACCTACACAATCGATAACAACGTCGGTTCCGCCTTGTGTAATCTCACGAATGTGCTCACCCATATCATCGTAATCTTCGAAATTAAAGATCTCTGCATCGTTTAAACGTTTGGCTTTCTCCAGTCGATAGGGCAGGCGATCCACAGCAATAACACGTTTGGCACCTTTCATCCAGGCGAACTTCTGCGTCATCAGCCCAATGGGCCCACTACCGAGTACAGTGACCGTATCTCCCGGTTTAACTCCGGCATTCTCCACGCTCCAATATGCGGTTGGAAGAACATCGGACAGGAATAATAAAGCTTCATCTTCCAGTTCACAGGATTCAGGAATCACAAACGGAGTGAAGTTTCCGTAGGGAACACGCAATAATTCTGCCTGACCTCCGGGGTGATTTCCGTAGCGTTCGGTGAATCCGAAATATCCACCTGTATGAATATCCGGATTACCATTGGAATTATCGCACTGGCTCTCCATGTCATGATTGCAATAGAAGCATTCACCACAAGCGATGTTAAAAGGCAGGACCACACGGTCCCCCTTCTTCACACGTGTCACTTCTGGACCTACTTCTTCTACAATGCCCATCGGTTCATGACCGATAACGTAATCTTTGGCAGCAGGCAAGGCTCCCTGATAAATATGCAAATCGGATCCACATATAGCTGTGGAAGTAATACGAACGATAATGTCATCCTTCTGTTGCAGTTTGGGATCTTCAACCTCTTTGACTTGAATGTCCTTGATTCCCTGAAACGTAACGGCTCTCATCTTTCATATTCCTCCTTATATAGTGGGATTCTCTGACAATTACCCCATTTCAGTACAAATGATAGAGGTACATACTAAATTAAACGACAGGCCATTTTACTTTACGCAAGGCATTGAGCAACTCAGTCGGCGCATTCAGATTGTCACGGACCAGATCCCGAGGAGTTAATGCTATCCACTGATTCAGCGAGACATCCTCAAAGCGATCACTTCGAAATATCTCCAAAAACCATAAAGTGTCTGTACCGGTATTCTGTATATAGTGTCCCATTGCGACAGGAACATATCCGACATCTCCAGCCCGATAGTCAAATGTGCGAGCAATGCCATTGCCTCCAAAGACAGTCATTCTTCCTTGTCCTGTCAGATAGTATTGCCATTCATCTGCATTAGGATGCCAGTGCAGTTCACGCATGGCGCCAGGCCGGATCTCAACGAGTGCGGCAGCAACGGTAGTTGAGATGGGGAAGTTGGTGGAGTCTACAATCCGGACGCTTCCGCCGGGGGTAATGAGTGGTTCCTGGGCCAGCAATCGGTGTTTGAATGTGAGAGGAACGGTACCATATGGCGACTGAACTTCCTGGCTCTCGATGGAACCCGGGACGGTATCTTGGAAAATGTAGACCTGTTCCTTCGGCATTGACTGAAAAGCGGATTCGGGCACGCCGAAATTGACAGACAATACCTCTGGTGGGGTGTGGGCAAACCAATCCGATATGGATAACGTATTCAGATCGGAGAAGGACCCGTCATCAAACACAAGCAGAAATTCACAACCATCCTCCAGTCCCTGAATGGAATGGGGGAGACCTTTGGGGAAAAACCAGAGATCGCCAGGTCCGACATCCGCAATAAAATTACGTCCGTTCTGATCTACCGAAGTGATTCTTGCCGTTCCCCAGATCATATAGGCCCACTCGGATTGTTGATGCCAGTGCAATTCCCGTACACCTCCCGGTGTCAGGCTCATGTTCACACCAGCCAGTGTAGTGGCAATAGGGAGATCCCGTACGGTGATTTCACGTGACCAACCCCCATGGTTCAATTGCATATGCGTATCGGAAAAAGACATTCTCAGATTGGGCAATAACCCGTTATCTGTTGCTGGAGGTACCAGCATATCGGGGTTTTGTATATCTCTCATAACATCTCTGGGTCCCAGATCAGGTCCTCCAGCGCCATCACTACGAATGGGTTGCGGGATAATAAATGGTTTTTCGTTTGGTTCCTGTCCTTTAGTCATTGAGTGATCCCTCCAGATTCAGTAACATTTCACACGCGACATTGTATCGTTATGTTTACACCTATGAATCAGGGCCTGGATAATATGAGTGACAAACGACAAAAAAAGACGTGACCGCATGCGGTCACGTCTTTATACGTAGGTGAGAAAGTTGAACAATCCATGAATCCGATTATCGAATCAAATGAAGGCAGAATTCCAGATCGGATTGCAGATGTTCTTTCATCAGTCGTTCGGCAGTCTGCCCGTCATGTGCCTTGATCGCTTCACAGATCTGATGATGCTCTTCAATGAGGAAGGGGCGCTGATAATACACAACCGTCTGCCGGAATAGATAAATGACGGATTGCATTTTGTCGAAGAGATCAATCATCAATGCATTATTACTCGCACGCATGATGATTTCGTGAAACTCTTTATTGGCTTCCATAATCTCTTCTTTGCTTCCGGTATGTCCCACGTGCACGCAATGCTCAAGAGCCGCCACTTCCTGGGCGGATAAGAAGGCAGCAGCAGATTGAGCCGCATGTCCCTCCAGTAACTTCCGTAATTCAAACGTATTTCTTAGATCGGTCTCGGTTAGCTTGACGACCCGTTTGTTTACGACTAATCCTTCCTGTTCCAAGCGGCGGATGGATTCACGGATCGGGGTCCGGCTGACATTCAGATCGGTCGCCAGCTTCTCTTCCACAAGTTTGGTTCCCGGAGAAAGGGTGCCTTGCAAAATCATGTCCCGCAGAACTTCATAGGCCTGCTGATAAGCTGGACGGGACTTGTCCGTACTTGGTTGCATTGTATTTCACCTCTACCTTTACTTTAGCGAAAATGAAGGCAATAAACAACAAGATAAAAAACCGAATTTTAAATTTCGGATACATAAATAATAAAATTGTATACAAAAATTAAAATGTTGTGTACAATAACGAATGTGAACAGCAATGATAGCGATTACAAGAGTGAAAAGCGAAGAATTTAGGCTGGAGGGATTGCAAGATGAAGAAACGAATTGGATTTATTGGACTCGGTATTATGGGACGTCCTATGTCATTGAACCTGATCCGGGCGGGATATGATGTAAGCGTATACGATATTAATCAAACGGCTGTGATGTCATTGGCTGATGCGGGAGCGCGAGGCGCAGCATCTCCAAAAGAGGTGGCTGAGCATAGTGATGTCATCTTCACAATGCTGCCCAATTCAGAGCATGTCCGCACCGTTATAATGGGCGAACAAGGTGTGCTGGCAGGAGCCAATACGGGAAGTATCATTATCGACATGAGCTCCATCTCACCGGTCGTTTCCAAAGAGTTGGCTCAGCTTGTATCCCAATCGGGATTATATATGTTGGATGCACCTGTAAGTGGAGGAGAACCCAAAGCAATAGACGGTACACTCGCCATCATGGTGGGTGGCAATGAAATGATTTTTGAATCTGTGAAAGAGGTTCTGCAAGTGGTCGGACAGGATGTAACGCGAGTGGGGGATAATGGTTCCGGTGCTACCGCCAAGCTGGCGAATCAGATTATCGTGAACCTGAATATTGCGGCCATGTCCGAAGCGCTTGTATTTGCAGCCAAAGCTGGCATTGATGTAGAAAAGATGTATCAGGCAATCCGCAGCGGGCTCGCTGGAAGTGCGGTACTGGATGCGAAAGTTCCACTCATTCTGGATCGTAACTTTGTCGCTGGAGGACGGATTGATATTAACCTCAAAGACATGACCAATGTGATGGAAACGGCACATGATATCGGGGTGCCTTTACCGCTCAGCAGTCAGTTGCTGGAGATCTTCCATGCACTGAAGATTGATGGTAAAGCCGCGGATGACCATGGCGGAATCGTTCAATATTTTGAGAAACTCGCAGGTGTAGAAGTGAATCGGGTCTAATAAAAAATTAAAAAAAGAAAAAAGAATGTTAATAGATATAGATATTGATATGAGGTGGAGAGACATGACCTATCAGATGTTATCGGATATCCCCGCAGCTCTTCGGACGGACAACTCTTCTGAAGGATTGCGAGGACAGATTAAACAATTGCAGGATGCGAGGGCACGCAAAATTATCGTGCTGGATGATGACCCAACTGGTGTACAGACGGTTCATGATATTGATGTGTTGACGCAGTGGGACAAGCCACTGTTGCAGGAGGCATTTCGATCCTCTGAATCGTTATTCTATATTCTGACCAATACACGAGGGCTGGATGCAGATACAGCGGAACGTATTAATCGGGAGATTGCCCGCAATGTGCAAGAGGTTGCAGCAGAGGAAGGAACGAGTTTCACCTTTGTGAGTCGTAGTGACTCCATGCTGCGTGGGTATTATCCGCTGGAGACGGATGTGCTAGCCGAAGAAGTGGCGCGTGTCAGCGGACGTGCATATGACGGACAACTGATCATTCCGGCCTTTTTCGAGGCAGGACGGGTTACGGTAGGCAACACGCATTATATGGTTGAGGGCGAACAGTTGATTCCAGTTCATGAGACGGAATTTGCCAAGGATAAAGTATTTGGGTATGAGCATGGAGATCTGCCATCGTGGGTAGAGGAGAAGACTTCAGGCCGTACTAAGGCTAGTCGCTGCCTTACCATTTCACTGGAGGAAATCCGTCAAGGAGTCGATGTAGTCAAAGCGATTTTGCTAAAAGCCGAAGACAATGTACCGATTATCGTGAATGCGCTCTCTTATGCAGACATGGATGTTCTTTCTCTGGCTTTGCTTCAAGCGGAGGAAGAGGGGAAAGCTTTTATTTTTCGGACGGCGGCCTCCTTTGTCAAATCGTATGCAGGCATCTCGGATCAGGCATTTCTACCGAAAGAACAGCTGATCGCAAGCGGACAGGAACAGCATGGAGGTATTGTTGTTGTTGGTTCCTATGTACAGAAAACGACACGTCAACTGGAACAACTGCTTACGTTTCCGGGCATCATAAGTCTGGAGATCGATGTGGAGCGTGTATTAACGCCGGATGGATATACGGAGGAAATTCAACGTGTGATTGGTGAAGCGAACAGGCAGCTTGCGGAGGGCAACAATGTTGTTGTATATAGCAGCCGTAAGCTCATCACAGTCGAAGGACATGAGGGTAATTTCAAGATCAGTCAGAATGTATCATCCGCGTTGGTCGAGATTGTGCAATCCCTTGAAGTTGTACCAAAATTCATTATTGCCAAAGGTGGCATTACATCCAGTGATGTGGCAACGAAAGGTCTGGCCATACGCAAAGCAAGGGTGCTCGGTCAAGTGGCAGCGGGCATTCCGGTATGGTTGACAGGGGAAGAAGCCAAATTCAGTGGTATCCCATATATCGTGTTTCCAGGGAATGTTGGCGGGGAACGTGCGCTACTGGAGACGGTGGAGAAGATCGAAGCTTAAGCTTAATACGAAAGCGCGCAGTGTCCAGGTCGTTTGGGCCAGAGTAATACCGCGTGCTGACACAACATAACAACTTGGGGGAGGCTATTCGGATGTATTCCGTATTCGGTCTTAGTCATGATGCAAGTCTGCTGCTCTACGCACTGATATCCATTCTTGGATTGATTCTGTTGATTGCCAAATTTAAAATGAACCCGTTTGTTGCCCTGATCGTGGGTGCTGTCTTTATGGGATTGATCTCGGGTATGCCGTTCACGGATATCGTGAAATCCTATCAGGAAGGTGTTGCAAGTGTTCTCGGATTCATCGCGATTGTTTTGGGGCTTGGAACGATGCTCGGGAAACTCATGGCCGAGTCTGGTGGGGCCGAACGAATAGCCCAGACACTCGTTCGTGTCTTCGGGGAGAAGAACGTACACTGGGCGATGATGGTTGTTGCGCTGATCTGTGGTATTCCGGTATTTATCCAGGTTGGGATCGTGCTACTCTTCCCGCTGGTATTTGTTATTGCGAAGCATACAGGGACGTCGCTGATCAAAATCGGACTTTCACTTGTCGCTGGTCTTGCCGTAGTACACAGTCTGATTCCGCCTCATCCGGCGGCGATGCTCGCGGTAGGAATCTTCAATGCCGATGTTGGTAAAACGATATTCCTGGCTCTGATTGTATCCCTTCCAGCCGCAGCGATTGCAGGTCCGCTCTATGGAACATGGATTTCCAAGCGGATCAAAGTCGAGACTTCAAGTGAGCTAATGGAACAGTTCACCGAGACCAAAGATCGGGAACTGCCTGGTTTCGGCATCACCCTCTTTACGATCTTGCTTCCGGTGATTCTGATGTTACTCGCTACGATTGTGGATCTGATTCTACCAGAGACAAACGGATTCCGTCAGGTCGTTGATTTCATTGGTAGTCCGATTATTGCACTGCTGCTTGCTCTGCTCTTTTCCTTTTATTCTTTTGGATATGCACGTGGTTTCAGCAAACAGCAGATATTGAAATATACAAATGATTGCCTGGGCCCAGTTGCTTCCATCATCTTGCTGATCGGTGCAGGCGGCGGATTCAACCGTATCCTGACAGACAGCGGTGTAGGTGACGCGATAGCGGGTTTTGCCCAAAGTGCGCATCTGTCGCCACTCGTGCTGGCCTTTGTTATTGCCGGATTGATTCGTGCGGCGGTAGGTTCAGCTACGGTGGCGATGACAACAGCGGCGGGCATTGTGGCTCCAATCGCCATGACGATGCCCGGTGTAAGCCCTGAATTGCTGGTGCTCGCAACGGGAGCAGGTTCGATTATTTTGTCCCATGTGAATGATTCGGGATTCTGGATTGTCAAAGAGTATTTGAATCTGTCTGTGCCGCAGACACTTAAGACATGGACGGTCATGGAGACCATTCTCGGATTTGCCGCCTTTGGCATGGTGTTATTGTTGAGTGTCTTTATCTAACAAGAAAAAAACCATAAAGCCCATAAACCTAAAAACACGCCGCTTTGGCGTGTTTTTTTGTTATGTTTACTGCTTACGGGCCATCATGATTAAGATGGGGTGATTGTAGTCTTTCCAGACTGCGTTGTGCGGAAACGCTGATCATAAATCTCGTTTACCCGGTGGAGAACGGCAGGGCCTTGCTCTGTGAAACGAAGCGCTGCCGCTTTATTTTTCACCAGAAATGTACCGGATTCATGTCTGGTTGGGGATAAGGCCGCATTGTAGAGCAGCGAAGCGCCATGGCTTGGATGAGGAAAGAACCATTTCATGATAGGTTTGATATAGAAGGGCAGGCCGGATGTTTTGTTGCCCCTTAGTGTATTATTTCCACCGGGATCTACGCTTAGTAATTGTATACCATCCGCTTTGTCAGACTTGGCAACCTCGCGTGTCCATAGGGATAAGCCGAGCTTCGAGGTGGCATAAGGACCAAACAGCTTTTTGAATTCGGCTGGACGTTCCAGGATGTTTAGATCAAATTGTCTGACCATATTGAACGAGGTGGTGGAAGTATTAATAACTGTTTTCATCTGTCCTTTGAGTAATAGCTCAACTAATTCCATGTAGATGATGTAAGGGACTATCGTCTGAAGTTCAAAGTGTAGTTCATGCCCCTGATCAGAGAAATGAAGTTCGGCAGCGCTGCCTCCGGCATTGTTAAACAAAGCATCGATCGAATCGGTATCGGATTTAATCTGATCTAGTGCAGTTCTCAGACTGTCGTAGTTGGTCAGGTTAGCTTGAACCCAACGGAGTTGACCCGAACGTAATGCGTTCTGAATATCGGTATCCTCTGATGGGAAAGCAGAGCGGTTGAGACCGATTACCTGCCATCCTTCAGCCAGTAACTTGCGTGTCAGTTCAAGACCAATTCCTGACGTTGAACCTGTGATGAGAGCGGTGCGAAGCTGATTTTGTATGTTCATATATACCTCCAGATAGAGTGGGATTACAGAACGAATCTGTATGCTGCGCTCATTCTATAACTTGGAGTCGACTCCAAGTCAAGAGGTGTTGGGATGGAACGGTTCATGCTTGACTTGGAGTCAGCTCCAAGTTGTAATATGGAGAGAAATGAATGTGGAGGAGGCCCATATGATGAGTGAGAATGAAGTGTTCTCCATTAAAGAAACGTCAGAACAGGCCGGATTATCGGAAGATACAATTCGTTATTATGAGAAGATTGGGCTGCTTCCCCGTGCTGAACGCAAAGCCAATCGCCATCGGGTATATCGCTCGGAGGATATTCATACGATGAAGTTGATCACTTGCCTGAAAAAAACAGGAATGTCTCTGGAGGAAATGAAGCCTTATTTACAAATGTCCATGGATTCCGATCTCGCCGATTTCCCTGATGAACGGGAGATGCTGGTGAATCACCGGAAGAAAGTTGAAGCACAGATTGCTTCGCTACAGCAGGTGGTTGATTTTATCGACGAGAAGTTGGAGAAACGAAGTATGTATCCTGATGAAAGTCCTATTACCGGGGAGGACCAGATGTCTGTTTTTGAAAAACAGAACCTATTCTCTTGATGGCGCTGCTGCCTATTTAAATCTGAAAACCCACGTCATGATGACGTGGGTCTTTTTGCTGTTTCTAGTATTTAATATCGAGTGTATGACGAAGTCGTTTGATATCGCTTTTGGGAGGGAGACCATACATGCGGGCATACTCCCGGCTGAATTGAGACGGACTTTCATAGCCAACCTGGAACGCAGCGTCGGCGGCATCGGTTGAACCTGCAAGCAGCATTCGCCGGGCTTCATGCAATCGAATTTGTTTCTGGAATTGCAAAGGGCTCATGGCGGTAATGGCTTTGAAATGATGATGTAATGAGGAAGAACTCATGTTGATCATGGCAGCAAGTTGCTCAATCCGAAGTGGCTTGGCGTAATCGGATTGGATAACTTCGATCACCTCGGCGATGTGCTGTGCATGACTGTCCTGAATCGCAAACTGCTTGATGGAATGTCCATGTTCATCCTGAATAATACGATATAGAATCTCGCGGATAAACATAGGGGCAAGGACGGGAATGTCTTCAGGTGTATCCAGCAGCCGAACCAATCGGATCACAGCTTCAAGAAGGGAAGGTTTGGTTGAGCTAACAAACAGTCCTCTTTGTGTTGAATGGTCAGGTTTGGGTTGTGCAGAAGGCGTATCCTGAATCAGATCGAAAATCTGCCCTGAATCAAAATCCAGTCGAACACATAGATAGGGATGTTTGGTTGTAGCCTTTACAACCTGCCCTGAAATAGGCAAGTTTACGGAAGCTACCAAGTACTGTGACAAGTCGTAGGTGTAGCTCTCGCGGCCGAGTATAACTAATTTGGAACCTTGGGCTACAATGCAGAGGGCAGGCTGATGAACGGAATATATGGGGTGTGAGATCTCGGAGGCACGGATTAAGGAAAGGGATGGAATTGCTGTTGGATGTATCCCATCATTTGGGGTGAAATGCTCAATAAGTTGAGCCAATTGTTGCTGCTGCTCCGTGATGCCCGTATCCGTTTCATTTGTTTTGATAAGCATGAATTGCAGCCCCCCTTGTAAACCACTATTACTATTATTTTAAATCGCGCTGGAGGAATAGGCAAGAATACTGCGGAATTTTTCTATCGTACAACGACTGATCCTCTACATAATGGAGATAAGCAACGGAATCTTTTGAAGCAGAGAGGGGTGAGAAACAATGGAGCGCAATTCAATGGGCGACCAACAAGAACCAAAACACCCGTATGTGGGGATGTGGGTCACGAAGGATGGATATATCAGACACGAACTTCTTCCTTGCGGTAGATATGATGAAGCGAGAGGAGATCGGCAAAGTGCATATCAGGGTCGCTATGTTGTTCATGGGAAACATATAGAGTACGTGGATGACACGGGATTTACAGCGGATGGAGACTTCAGGGACGGCATTTTGTACCATGCAGGCATGGTTTTGTATAGAGAAAATGTACAATAACAATCAAATAAGGAGCGATTTAATATGTCCAATGTAAAAGGGAAAGTTGTTGTCATTACCGGTGCGAGTAGTGGAATTGGTGAGTCAACAGCTCGATTGCTTGCACAGCATGGAGCACATGTAGTTATTGGAGCTAGACGTATGGAACGTTTGGAGGCATTGGCCTCCTCCATTCGTTTGGAAGGTGGATCGGTGGAGTATCATTCGCTGGATGTTACCAGATTGGAAGAGATGCAAACCATCGTTGACCTCGCTCAAACTCGCTATGGACGTGTCGATGTTATTTTAAATAACGCTGGAGTTATGCCGCTATCTCCCCTTGAATCGTTAAAAGTATATGAGTGGAATCGCATGATAGATGTTAACATTCGTGGGGTTCTGCATGGCATTGCAGCTGGACTGCCTGTCATGAAAAAGCAGGGTTTCGGCCAGTTTATTAATATTGCCTCTATTGGAGCCTATGCCGTGTCACCAACGGCAGCGGTGTATTGTGCAACCAAATACGCGGTCCGCGCCATCTCGGAAGGATTGCGACAGGAGGTAGGCGGAGATATCCGTGTAACCCTTGTATCGCCGGGCGTGACGGAATCGGAACTCGCGGATACGATTTCTGATGAAGAAGCACGTGATCTCATGAAAGAGTATCGGCGCATATCCATTCCTGCCTCGGCGATTGCGCAAAGTATCTTGTTCGCCATTAGCCAGCCGGCAGAGGTGGATGTAAATGAGATTGTAGTGAGACCGACAGCAAGCATGGCTTAAGTTCGGATCCTCTTTTGGTATATAATAGATTCAATTGATACGAAAAGAGGAATAGTGCAGTGACATTACAACAACTAAAATATGTGATCGAAGTTGCCACGCGCGGTTCCATGAATGAAGCAGCCAAAAGGTTGTTTATCTCGCAACCCAGCCTATCGAATGCCATTCGGGATCTGGAGCAGGAGTTGCGAATTACTATTTTTGAACGTACCAATAAGGGAATATCTCTGTCTAAAGAAGGCGTTGAGTTTCTGAGTTATGCACGTCAGGTGGTAGAACAAGCTGAATTGCTGGAGAATCGTTATCTGAACGCCAAGCCATCCCCGCAGCACTTCTCCGTATCGACGCAGCATTATGCGTTTGCAGTAAATGCCTTTGTTCGTCTGGTACAGCAGTATGGTCAGGATGAATACGAGTTGGCGCTTCGGGAGACAAAGACCTACGAGATTATTCAGGACGTGAAAAGCCTGCGCAGTGAAATTGGCATCCTGTATCTGAATGAGTTCAATGCCAAGGTAATTAACAAATTGTTAAAAGATGCGGGGTTGGTTTTCACGAGTTTGTTCATAGCCAAGCCCCATATCTTTATCAGTGTGAAGAACCCGCTGGCGAAGCAAGAATCGGTTGCAATCGAGCAACTGCAGGATTATCCGTACTTGTCATTTGATCAGGGAGAGTACAATTCCTTTCATTTTTCCGAAGAAATCCTGAGTACGTTATCTCACCCCAAAAGCATACAGGTCAATGACCGCGCAACATTGTTTAACCTGTTGATTGGTCTGAATGGTTATACGATCTCTACCGGTGTACTTAGCGCTGATCTGAATGGAGACGAGATCATTCCTGTACCGCTGGAATGTGAGGAATCCATTAATGTAGGGTGGATAAGCCACAAGAGCACTTCTCTCTCTAATCTGGGTGTAGCATATGTCCAGGCTCTGCATGAGGCCATAGGGTCTTAGTGGTGTTGAATGGTTCATCAAAAGGCCGTTTCCGTATGAGTCGGAACGGTTTTTTTGTTGTACTATGATCTTTAAAGTATAGGGTGGTATGTTGTCATCCCGTGTAATAGAATGAAGGTATATGTCGAATGTGTGCAAGAGATCGAAGGGAGAACGGTTAGTGAGAGTTCTGTATCGGAATAAAAGTGAACAGCATGAGCTGACGGTATATGATACCAAAAAGCTTTATGGAGAAAAGGGCCAGTTTCGTGTATTAGAATTCTCCAACGCAGCTGTGCAGGGAGCCATGGATCTGGATGAGCCTAACCGGATGGTGTTGGAGTATCCGAGAGCGATGGTGCATCTAATGGAACGGAATGATCCTGAGTTTGATAACGTATTTGTGGTGGGACATGGTATTGGCACATTGCCAACCTACTTGTCTGATCGTCAGGTAAAGGTGGCTGAGCTTGACGCAGAGGTCGTGGAGTTGAGCCGGACCTTTTTTGGATATGAGGGAAGTCCTGTGCTCATTGGGGATGGTCGTGAATTATTAGGCCAGGAACCCGCTGCGACATATGATTATATTGTTATTGATGCCTTTACGGCAACGGGTACACCCGAGCAGTTTATATCCAGTGATTTTTTTGCCATGGTCAAGGACAAGCTGGACTCGGACGGAGCTGTCATCCTTAATGTGTTCGGGCGTGCGGGCAACGATCGACTTGTCAATGCGATCTATACGACACTTCAGGCACAGTTTGCTTATACACGTGCATTCGCATTACCTACAGAAACAGCGGATGAAGTTCAAAATCGCATTTTAATGGGTAGTCATCACCCGATCGAATTTCAGGTTCGTCAGATGGCAGGGTTTGTTGAACAAGAGCCAGAAGAAGGATATATCATTGTCGATTAGGGCGATTCTGAACAGTGATTCTTCCAGGGAAAGTAAAATGTCATTAAATCGTCAATCTTACGATGTAATTGTTAAGATTTCTCAGTCTCTTTATTTGATCTTAACAACTTTCGTATAAGATAGAAGGAATATGCTTTTTCATGAAAATCCGGGGGAAGTAAAACGATGATTGCACAGATCAAGAGATCTAGATTACGAAGAAAAATAAAAAACATCAAGAAGATTAGCCTCACGGCTTTACTCGGCGGGTTGGTCACTATTTCAGTTTTAATGACATTGACCCTCATGGTCATCTCATCTTATACATCTCAGAAACAGTCACTCATTGATAACACCCTGTCCCTAAACTATGCAAGCGCTGTGCAAATGAGCCAAACGCTGGATTCGCTTTTTTATTCCATGCAGGAGAGCTTGAAATATGCAGCCACATATTTCCCGGATATGGATCACTCCAATACAAAAGAGTTGAATTCCACATTGGATTTGGTTCGCAATAGCAGTAATTTCTTCAATTCCGTTTCTTTGGTAAATAAAGAGGGAGTAATCAGGTCTACCTCACCGTACTCACAGGCTAGTGTAGGTCACCATGTTAGTTCCAATGCAGCAAAAGAAGCGGTTAAATTGAGGGCTTCGTATATCTCCGAAGCGTACCAGACACCCAGAACCAAACGCAGAATTGTATTTGTCAGTGAACCGATCTTTGATTCGGCAGGGGAGTACCAAGGAACAATCGGTGGAAATATCTTTTTGCAGGAAAATAATATATTGAGTCTGTCTTTTGGCAGTCAGCTCAAGACAAGTAATGGTTCTTACTTTTTTATTGTGGATAAGAAGGGCACTTTGTTATTTCACCCAAACACCAATCGAATTGGTGAAAATGTCAGTAAAAATGAAGTGGTGCAAAAGCTGCTAGTAAACAAGCACGGTAAAGAACAATACAAAAATCTGGCAGGTGTGGATTCGCTTGCAGGTTATTACAAAGTTCCATCAACAGATTGGGGCGTCGTAATCGTGTCTCCAACCCAAACGGTGTACGATCAGTTGAATCATCATATCCGTATGTTGTTGCTGTACACCTCAGTGCCTTTCCTGATCCTGACCCTTATTGTGGTTCGGGTTGCACGCAAGCTGGCCAGTCCTTTTGCTATGCTGGCTGATTTGGTGAATCAGGTCGATAAGGGACAAGTGGATCTGCCTGTGATGAAACCTCACTGGAATAGAGAGGCAGACCTTCTCACAAGGGCGGTTGTTGGCGCATTGGCGAACTTTAGGAAACAGACTAACCAGCTTGTCTATGATGCCAGAACAGATGTGTTAACAGGCATGAACAATCGTAGAACCTTCGAAGAAGTCATCCAGGAATGGATCCAGGATGACGTGCCGTTCTCTATTATTGTTCTGGATATTGACCGCTTCAAGTCCATTAATGATACATTCGGGCATCATGCTGGGGATGAAGTATTGAAACACATTGCCAATATCATTCAATTGTCTGTTCGAACAGAAGATGTCTGCGCCAGGTTTGGTGGAGAGGAATTTGTAGTCTTGTTAAGAAATTCCGAGTCTAACGTGGCTTTTGAGATTGCTGAACGTATCCGAATAACGGTCGAAGAAAGCATATTGCCTATAGATCGTTCCGTCACCATCTCGGCTGGAATTGCCGAATATCCGAAGCACTCCACAACATCCACAGAACTGTTTCACTTGGCGGATAATGCATTGTATCAAGCGAAGGAAGAGGGACGTAACCGTACGGTTACGATCCAAACGGTTATCAAATAAGCAAGCAAAGAAGCTGTTCCCTAAAAACCAGGGCCAGCTTCTTTTGTGTTTTATACCTCTTGTGATGATCTGGCCAGAACCTCATTTGTATACGTTTCTCCCCAATCTCGCATGCTGAAGATAATCGGCCGTAACGTTTCACCAAATGGTGTGAGGGAATACTCCACTTTAGGTGGGATCTGGGGGTATATTTCACGATGGACAATTCCGCTGCCTTCCAACTCTCGAAGTTGCAGGGTGAGCATACGCTGGGTGATGTCAGGAAACAATTTTCGGAGCTCGTTAAATCTCAAAGGACCGGAGAATAAATGATACAAAATGGCACCTTTCCATTTGCCTCCGATCACACTGAGGGTAACTTCCACGGAACAGCCGTATGGCGCGGGACATAGCTTGGTTGCGTCCTTTTTCATTATAAGTACACCTCCACTTTCCGGTGATTTTCTATGGTATCTATTTGGGTGGTTGCATTACATAAAGTACGTATAGTTCATGAAAAAGCATATCACTTATTATGCAGATTATAAACCCTAATCCTAGGCGAAGGCAGATGTGTTGATGCCTATAAGAAAGAAAAGAGCCCCGGTTTCGTCTTGCGAAACATTGAGGCTCCATGTGATGAATTTTGTACATTATATCAGGGCATCGAGGGAGTATGCACCGGCTCCTGCGAGAGCAACACCAAGTAATGATCCGATCATCACAAGGTTATATTCGAATCCTCCGTTCAGATTCCATAGACCTTTATCGGCATGCACCTTGGCTATGGCTACAATCATCGGAAGAATGAGCAGAACGGCACCAACGATAATCCATAGACCGACTCCAAACAGGAATCCACCGATCAGTTCAGCAAATCCGGCACACACTGCCAAGGCTCTAGCCGGTTTCAGGCCAATCGCTCCGAAGAATTCAGCCGTCCCTGATATACCCTCGCCTCCAAACCAGCCAAACAGTTTCTTACATGCATGTCCAATCATAATGAAACCAATCACGAGACGAATGATAAGTAGACCTGTGTCCAACATGAGATTAGTTCCTCTTCTCTGGATGTATAAAATATGATGATGAGCGTATATACGCTACTTCAGTGATGATAGAATGGAGTCACATAGAGCCATCGTTGCAATATTATCCTTGGCGCTGGAATGTGGGACAGTCTGATTCTGGCAACACGCGATGAAGTGCGCCATTTCACCAACAAACCCGCGTAGATAAAGGTCACGATAAGCTCCTGACATGGGAGATCCGGAAGGTGTATAAACAGTATCTTGCTCCTCGAGAGATTTCCAGGGGAGGCTGGTCGAGCTTCGGGATTGATGAACAGTAAGTGTGTTGATCTCTTCAGCTGACGCAAATCCGTTGTCAAAGGTGACGAGTACACTTTCACTCTCCCGTGACCAAGCACTCATGCCGGTAAAATAAGCGCTGCCTACTACGTTATTCTCAAATACAAGGGAAATGCTTTGATTAATGTATTCCCCATCCTTCACGGTTGTGCCTGTAACCCGTATTGCTTCTCCGAATAAGTAACGCATTAGATCGACCATATGAATGGCAGCGAGCTTCATGAACTGTTCCTCATCCTTGCAAAATGGGGTACTGTCTACAGCGAATTTCATCTGGAATGAACGTACCTTACCTAGCGAACCACTATCAATTAGCTCCTTCAGCTTCATGTATACCGGGGCATAACGTTTCATAAAACCGACCATGACAACGACGCCAGCCTGCTCGGCAGCTTCTGCTACACTGGCGGCTTCCGCTGCGTTCCATCCGAGCGGCTTATCCACGTATACATTCTTGCCAGCCCGAATGCATTCGAGAACAAGAGCGGTCTGATCTACAGGCTGGGCGACTACAACGACTCCGTCACAGATTTCCTGCTGCAACATAAGCTGAGCATTGTCATACGCTTGTCCGTTGCTGCCAAATCGCAGCAGAGCTGCTTCAGAGCGTTCCATACTGCGTGTGGCAATGGCCTGGATCTGCGCTCCGGCTTCAACAACAGAAGGGTAAATATTCGTGGATGCATGAAACCCGGCACCGATAAAGCACAGATGGGTTGTTTTCAAGGTGGATCTCTCCTTCATTTTTGCATTCGTATGGATAGTATATTTGTTGTTTAATGCTACGATAGGGTGTTTGAAGTTGAGAAAAAAGGACATATGTCCTTTTCGTGAATGAATAAAAAAGAAGTTGCATTTTTATTTTGGAGCATGTATACTCTGAATTACGGTAAAACAAGGAATTGTTTCACCGGAACGCTTTTCATCGATGGATGAGGAGATACATATTATGCGGTCGTGGCGGAATTGGCAGACGCGCACGGTTCAGGTCCGTGTGGGCTAACCCCCGTGGAGGTTCGAGTCCTCTCGACCGCATCTAACAAAAAAGGTTCGTGAGTTGCTCTAGGGCAATTCACGAACCTTTTTTTATTTTGTGGATCATTCGTGTGAAGCCTGCATTTTGCTACCAGCATGCTAATGCTAATGTTGCCGCTGGCGCAGAATGACTGCCGTGATGATCCCGGCAATGGCTCCTGCAATACCAAATAGCGTTACACTGGCAACCACTTCAACCGACTGGAGACGAAACAAAAAAGCGATACCACTGCCAAAGGTGGTTCCGGCCAGAAATCCGAGCGAAATTCCTAATTCTTTTGTTAATTTCATTGCTTCACCTACTTGGAAATGTGAGATATGGATTTGCAAATATTGGGTACAGGCAGTAAAGTGTGATCAGGAAAATCATCACATTTTATTTCCTTTTTTATCTTGTGGTTTTAACCCGTTAATTATGCATGATATCTCATATGGGAGGGTAAGAGCGAATGAATATGAACGAACGAATTGCAGCATGGAATAAGGAAGCACAGCAGTGTGCTTGCGGTCATCAACACCGGGTGGTGGATATGCTGATACATCTGGAAGCTGGGGCCATTCAGAGGTTACCGGGTTATTTGTCTGAGCAAGGATACCATCAGGTGACGATTGTTTATGATCAACATACGTTTCGGGCCGCCGGATCTGATGTGCTGAGTAGTATTCGCGAAGCGGGAATGCATGTGGATGAGATCGCTCTGCCGGAGAATCGGACGGGGGATATCATTGCGGATGAAGCGGCTATTGTACAGGTCATGTTGGGTGTGAATATGGAAAGTCAGGCTGTGATCGCCGTGGGTTCAGGTACCATCCATGATTTGGTGCGATTTGTATGTTCCAAAATGAACAAGCCTTTTCTGTCCATACCGACAGCGGCTTCAGTGGATGGGTTTACCTCTGCGGGTGCACCCTTAATTGTAAGCGGAATCAAACAGACATTTCAGGCTGTTCCGCCTGAAGCCATCTTTGCCGATCTGGATATTCTGGAGCAAGCCCCACAAGTGATGACGGCTGCCGGATTCGGAGATATGCTTGGTAAATATACTTCGCTTGCAGACTGGATTGTTTCCCGTGAACTGGGCGGAGAACCGTTCTGTCCAGTTGCTTATCGGATGACAGAAGAAGCGCTGAATACCTGCATAGATCATGTACAAGCGATTGCGGAGGGGCGAGCAGAGGGAGTAGCTGTATTAATGGACGCATTAATTGTTTCCGGTATCTCCATGCTGATCATTGACCATTCCCGTCCGGCATCCGGAGGTGAGCATCATCTATCCCACATCTTGGAGATGGATCTGATGCAAGCGGGAGAAAGACCGGTTCTGCATGGTGCCAAAGTTGGCGTAGCTTGTGCATTGCTTACGGTGAAATATAAAGAACTTGCACAGACATCTGGTGAACCGGTGTTTGGGATATATGATCAATTGCCGGAGGCTTCTCAGCTCATCGCATGGTTGGAACAAGTAGGTGGCCCTGTGACTACTGAGCAACTCGGTGTAACCCCGGAGATGGTGGAACATGCATTCAACACAGCGCATACGCTTCGTCCTCGATATACCGGATTGAGATATATTAATGAAGTGTTAAACACGAGGTTAGGATGACCTTTTAGAGAGAATGGTCTCGATGAAATGCATAAACTTAGCTTGTAGCGGGCTGTGATGGCTCTCCTTGGGAGCAAAAGGCGAAAAAGGGTAGGTTATCTGACATTTCTGATGGAATAGCCAGAACAGTGCTTCAAGTCCGAGAGAGAAGGCATGCATTTTATTTTAAAAAAGGCTCTGGCCTCCCTATGGGAGATCAGAGCCTTTTGGCTGTTCGCTTATTAGTTGTTGCGACGATCTTTCAAGATGACATCTGCGAACAAAATAGTTTTCGGGATACGGAAAAATTGCTCCGCTTGTTCCTGAAATGCAGCAGAAGGCAGTGTTCCCTGATGCAGCCATTTGCGGAAAGTGCCGGGATGAACCCCGATCCAGTGGCTGACATCTGTCACCGACAGATCATGGACCATACACAAGCCTGTCAAAATACGGTTACTAACCGGAGAACGGGTCACCGTACGCTTCATGAAGCGAGATGACTCGGGTTGACATATGACAGGGCTATTACGCACAACTTCTTCATTGAAGAGAATATGACGCGGGTAGCCGAGTAATTGGCAAGTCTTGTCCAAATTGGTACTGCCGGGTATCCGTCCTTCATATACCCACGCACTGACACTGCGTGAAGAGATGGAGAGGTCTTCAGCAAGCTGGGACAACTTGATATCATTGGCCATCAGCACGGCAAGAAGAACACGATTGCGGATTTGACAGCGTGTCGGTTTTCGGAATCGTTTAACACGGACGCCTTTTCCCAAGTATTTACGGTTGATCAGAGACCACGCCTGGATGGAATGTTGTTCTGGTTGATTAGGCATATTTCCTCCGATTTTTTTTAACCAAATACTACAATAAACAACGGGGTACTTTCAAGTGCCGGGATTACCGGTTACAAATGCGTTAATGCGTCAATTCACGATAAAGAGGGAACTACGAACTAGACCATGCGCAATTCACATCCTAGTATATTCCTAGATTACAATGTTTCACTAAAAATGAGGGGAGAAATTGAACAGGAATAAAAATAATATAGTTCTAATTACTTATTATTAGGTCTAAAGAACTTTTATCTGTTTTTTGTTGATATGATGCGGTTTATTTCCCTGAATTCCCCAAAAGCATGTGATTTTTGTTCCCCTGTTGCGAAGAGGATGTGCACAAATCTGAAATGATAAATCCGCATGTTCAGCATGACATGTGACCTGTCAAATCTCTTACTTTTACATATATTGTATGATACTCAAGTGTAAGGGAGAGGTGAGGAACGTGCATCTATCTGTGAATACCTTTGCTGTCATCTCGGGAGCATTTGTTACGTTTGCTTTTGGCGGATGGGATCAATTGCTGAGCCTGCTCGCGGTCGCGATGGCTGTGGATTATATAACAGGTTTGGCAGCGGCGGTAAGAACAGGTACCGGGTTGAATAGTAACATTGGATTCTGGGGGATTGCTCGCAAAGGGCTCATGCTGACCGTTGTTTTGCTTGCTCATCGAATTGATCTGATCATGGGAACCGATTTTATCAAAGGCGGAGCTATTTATTTCTATCTGGTGAATGAACTCATTTCGATTACCGAGAATTATGCCAAAATCGGTCTTCCATTGCCTGCAAAGCTCAGACAGGCCATTGCAGTGTTGAAGAAACAGGAAGATCAGGAGGATCTGATGAATCGTGAATGGGCCAAACCACAGCAAACTCCAGACAACATCAAGCAGCAGGCTGAAACAGGACAAACTCTGCAAGATGAATCGGCGAAACAGACGGAGGATGGATCGCAAAAGAAATCCGAATCGAAAGGAAACGGTTCGGATTAGTTTTTCTTATCAAGAGAACGTTTCCAAGTATCCTTTCGTAATAGAGAACGTTATGATATATTTTGGATACATGAAAATTCATTCATTTCTACTATTATATTAAATGAGGTGCTTGCCCAGATGATAAAACATATTGTCCTGTTCAAAATGAAAGATCGCTCAGCAGAAAGTATTGAAGCTGCAGCCCAGGTGCTTCGCAATCTGGAAGGTAAAATTGATGTCCTGGTTTCACTTGAAATCGGGATTGATGTGCTTCGCTCGGAGAGATCGTTCGACATTTCACTCACGGCGGAGTTTGCGTCACTGGAGGATCTCCAGGCGTATCAGGTACACCCGCTTCATCAGGAAGTTATTAAGTACATGAACGAAGTCAGAGAACAGTCAATTGCAGTGGACTACGAAATCTGATCTGTCATTCAAACTACGTTGAGATAAAGGGGACTCTGCATGAGCGATTTAAGAGACGTTATGGAATTTCTATATATTTTTGTTGTGTTTCTAATCGCTTGTCCTGTGATGATATTCTGGCTTAAGCGAAGAGGGAAACGGAACCGATAACTCACTGAACGGGAAGTGAACGAATGTATTATGTGAACAGAGAACAGATTGCCCGCCGGCTTGCTGCTGTACCGGAAGTAGCTGAAGGGCTTCGCGGGGCAGCAGAAGCTTGGGATGGCAGTCTCATGCTGGGGATGGTACAGGAACGTTGTCTTCACCTGGCGATCGAAATTGTTACCGATGTGGGAAGTTATCTGATAGACGGCTTCATCATGAGAGATGCGAGCAGTTATGATGATATTATTCAGATTAATTATGAAGAAAAGGTTTTTGATAATCCGACCTATGAGATATTGCGTCAGCTTGTCACGTTACGCAAGCCACTGGTGCAGGATTATTTCACTTGGGAGCGGTCTGAGCTCCATCCACTTAGCGTAGAGTTGCCGAGTATACTTGAACATTTTACTACTCAGGTTAGCGCCTACGTGGAAAAAGAACTTGGTCCTTTCAATACGGCACAGGCCGAGGGACAGCGTAAGGAATGAGGGAAATCGCATGACAAATGAATCAAAAGAATTCAATGAAGTAAATACTGAAAGTAACGAAACAAATGAAACACCTTCCGGATTCCATCCGGTGTATATGGTTGAACTCTTGTTCCGGGAACGTCCAGAGGTGGATCGCCTGCGTTTGCAGGAAGCGATGATTCGTCATACAGGACAAGTCCGACTGGATGTGAAACAAGAGAGCGGAGGGCAAAAGCATGAGATGCTTGTCTTCTATCATCTGGACCATAAGGTATCCTTCCAGGAAGGGGATATCCCTGCTCAGACTTGCATGCTTCCTGTGAATGAAATCGCAGATCGTGCTCGCTTTGGCGGTGCTCTGCAACAAGCATGGCATTGGCCAGAAGTGGGACAAGTTGTAGAAGCTGCGCGTTACTCCATTCGGATACATGATATGTTCACGGCTGCTATGCCTCGTAAACAGCGCTTGGAGCTGTTTCAGAAGACTGTACTGGCAATCATGGAAAGTTTGACCTGTGATGCGCTGTATTGGTATGGCAGTGACAAGCTGGTTGAACCGGAAGCATATACGCAAGCTCAGGAACGTGAGGAACATCTGTATGCAGCCATGAACGTTCGAATGTATCAAGCCGGAGGTACAGAGGAACAGCGCGGGTTGGTCATGGATACCGTGGGATTATCTGCGCTGGGTGTACCTGATGTCCAGTGTCACTTCGTCGGTCTTGATCCCGATACGGTGGCTCAGACCTTACTGGGTGCAGCGTATTACATATTTGATCAGGGGGATGTTCTGCAAGATGGACAGACGCTGGGTTCTTCAGGTGGACGTCGCTGGCGTTGTGAACATCAGGCGGCATTGATTGCACCTGGACGATATGTGATTGATTTGGACCCGGGGGATGAGCATGCCGCGGCTGATCTCGAGCCGGCTCGTCAGAACTGAGTTAGCCGAGTCATTTGCATCCATTCAAAAAGGGCGTTCAGATTATTTTTAACATCTGGAGTGTCAAGTCAAGCCTGTGCTGCTTATAATGCATCAACAGAGTAGGCATTCGCCCGGATGGCTGAGCGACAGACCGTTGCTTCTGATCCGGTACTTAAACAATAGTAAAGGGAGAGATGTGACGTGAAGGATTCTAACAAAAGTTTGTTGTGGGGAGCTCTTATTGGCTCCGTGGTTGGTTCAGTAACGGCATTATTGCTGGCGCCGAAATCGGGACGTGAACTTCGTCAGGATATTACAGAAGGTGCTCGTCAGGTATCGGAGAAAGGTCAGGAACTGGCTGGTATCGTGGGAGAACAAAGTTCGCAGATCGTATCCAAAGTTAAAGAGACCGCAGATGTCGTGATTCAGGATATTCAATCCTGGCGCAATTGCGCTGAAGGGAAAGAAATTCGCATATCGGCAGCCATTGTTGATAATGATATCGATAAAACAGTGGATGAACCCGGAATTGACATCGTAGCGAAGCTTCCTGCGGATGAGTCCAAGGACGACAACTAAGCAAAGCTTGATAAGCAGGCTTTCCTCTGATTAGAGGAGAGCCTGCTTTGTTGCGTGTCCACACATAGATGACGTAGCGCGTGGATTTAATTTGAACCCTGCGATGAAATCGGGTAAGATGTAGGTACCTTTTTGCCGGAATGTTCATACGGTAGGAAGAAAGCTCTGAGAAACAATCGTTTTGAGAACCAATTCAATGAAGAAGGAAGCGGTGTGTTCGTGCAGCAAGCAATCGCTATATTAGACTCCGGTGTGGGGGGATTGACCGTCGCCAAGGAAGTGATGCGTCAGCTCCCGCGGGAAAAGATCATTTATTTTGGGGATACTGCCCGGACACCGTACGGACCCCGTTCGTCCGAACAAGTAAAACAATTTACGGAACAAATCGTTGATTTCTTGATCCAATTCGATCCGAAGGTTATCGTTATCGCCTGTAACACAGCAACAGCAGCAGCGTTGGAGTATATCCGTTCCAAGGTGAATATGCCGGTCATTGGTGTTATACATCCGGGTGCGCGGGCCGCAATCACAGCGACACGTACAGGACGTATTGGTGTGATTGGTACCACGGGTACCATAGGTAGTGGGGCTTATACATCGGCACTCAAGCAGTTGTCCCCCTATATTGATGTGGTCAGTCAGGCTTGTCCGGCGCTGGTGCCGTTGGTGGAACAAGGTGAATTTCGTTCCGAGCACACGACACATACGGTGGAACAATCATTGGGCGAGATCAAACAACAGCCAATCGATTGTCTTATTCTGGGTTGTACGCATTATCCCTTTCTCATGGACACGATTCAGGAAGTTATGGGACAGGAAGTGAAGTTAATCAGTTCAGCAGATGAAACGGCACGTGAAATCAGTACGATTTTATATGACAAACGAAAGCTGGCCAGTGGGGATGAGACTCCGGTGCATCAATTTTTCTGCACGGGTGACCCGAGAATGTTCCAGAATATCACCCGTCGATGGTTGGGGGAGCAGATTTCCAAGACCCCTGTTGTCTGGCAGGTAACGCAATTATCATAGTTATATTCAAAATATGCATGAATAAGACTTTTAATTAATGTAATTTGGTTGTGGACTATCCCGGAACTGTGAAGTTCCGGGATTTTTTGTCGTCATTATGCATTAACCGAAGATAAACATGATTCATGTCACATGACGGACAACCTGACCTGCATACATATGTTACAGACACGAAATCGGTCAGAACTGGACAGGAGACCTGTCTTTTCCTGTGGAAAGGAGAACAACATGGATCTGCAGTGGATTATTGTTCAGCGGGGAGATACATTGCCGCGAATTGCGTCAGCACATCATATGACCAAAGAGTTCCTTGCTGCACTGAACCCGGAAGTAGCTTCCCAGCCATACTTGGTGGCGGGTCAGATGCTGCGTATTGTCCCCGGGACAGGTCGCAGATACGCTGTACCGCCTGGAGAAAGTGTAGGGGAGATTGCAGGCAGATTTGGTCTGGATGAAGAGGTGTTGCGCCAGGCCAATCCCGAAATCACCAATGTAACCGACTGGGTTGGTCGCTGTATTCATATTCCGGCTTCGAATGGAAAAACTATTGTGAAGATTCAGGGAGAGTATGGTTATCGAGAATTAATCAGGGATATAGACAAGCTGGAGAATCAATACCCGTTTATTGAAACGGGGTCCATTGGAACAAGTGTCATGGGGAAGTCGCTGCCTTATTTGCGTATTGGGCAAGGGTCGAGACATATCCATGTTAACGCTTCCGTTCATGCGAATGAGTGGTTGACAACAGCAGTTTTGATGAAGTTTATCGAAGAGTATGCCGAGGCGTATAGTGCGCATAGGACATGGCATCAATACCAGACAGAACGCTGGATGCAAGAGACGACACTCTGGGCCGTGCCGATGGTTAATCCGGACGGGGTCGAACTGGTTCAGGAAGGTGTGGTCAATCAACATCCACATGCACAGCAGTTGTTAGCCTGGAATGCCGACAGATCACATTTTACCCATTGGAAGGCCAATATCAGAGGGGTGGATCTGAATGATCAATTTCCAGCCCATTGGGATGAAGAGGCAGCGAGAAGAGGTATAACCTCACCGGGCCCCAGGGATTATGCGGGGACAGCGCCATTGACAGAACCGGAGGCACAGGCGCTTGCACAGTGGACGCGGCAACATACATTTGATGCAGTTGTATCCCTGCATAGTCAGGGACAGGAGATCTATTGGAACTACCGTGATCTGGAACCTAGAGAGAGTGGCCCGCTGTCGCGTAGACTCGCCAAAGCTTCCGGCTACAAGGCGGTGAAGCTCGGTGGCAGTGATGCCGGATACAAGGACTGGTTTATTCAAGATTTCGGTAGACCGGGCTTCACGGTAGAAGTTGGATTGGGTGTTAATCCGCTGCCCGTAGAACAGTTTGATGATATCTGTATAGAAGTGGGAATGTTGCTGGCTGAACTGTTATCCAATGGGCAATGAGGCAAGACCCCGAATTACGAAGGTGTGAAACTTAACAGTAGATCATTCGTATAACAGGAACGGACGCTATGAGCGACGTTCCGTTTTTATTATTTTTTATAATGGCTTGTCACGTCATTCGTTCTGAATGGATTTCGAACGGGTAATGATGGATGTGCCTTTTCGGCGACATATATAATTATACGGAGGGATTCAAATGAAGTGGAGAAGACTGCTGTCGTTCAAACGATGGACACAAGTTTTCAAAAGGCTCCCCCGGCTGCTCCGGGCTCCGCAGATTCCTTTGGGAGAAAAGCTGTTGTTTATTATTCCAGCGCTGTTGTACTGGGTACTTCCTGACGTAATGCCCTTTATGCCCATCGATGATATCGGGGTCACTTTGATTCTGATGAACTGGTTTGTAAGCCGGGCAGAACGCAAATATCCTGTGCTTCAGGAAGGGGCTCCTTCTTAATTTGTGCCTAAATGGAGAGGTTTAACAATGAATTCGCATCAATGTTATTGCGAAGAGCGGTAACTTTCTTTACAATAGATGCTGTAGTTTAAGAATGCTGAAATTGTTGAAACCTGCAATTACAATATAGGAGATGAAGAGAATGAACTGCAAAATTACGCGTAATGCTGCTAAAGTATTGAAGCTTGAATTGGACAAGCCGGAGAACGAAGGAAAAAAACTGCGCGTTGTCATCACCCATGCACATGGTGACCATGCTCACTACGGCCTGGATATTGACACACCAAAAGAAAATGATACAGTTGTATCTACCGATAAAGAGATTGATGTCATTCTCGCGAATGATCAGCCTTTGTTGAACGGTGTTAAAATTGACTACCTCTACTTCCCGGAAGAGGGATTTGTTATTACGAATCCGTCCCAAGGTAATCACGGCGACCACTAAGGGCGCGAAGAAGGGGAACTCATGGCTAACGATATCCGTGTATGCGAAAAGTGTAATCATGTCCGACTGAAATCGATTGTACCCAAGTTGCAAAAAATGGCTCCAGACACGGAGATCAAGATTGGGTGCAAATCCTATTGTGGTCCTTGCGCGAAACGTGCGTTTGTCTTTATCAACGGTCGGTACATCAGTGCGCCGACAGAAGAAGAAGTGCTCGTCAAAGTCGCAAAGTTCGTGAAGTAACAGGATATAACAAGGTGAGTGAACGAAAAGTTCAAACATCCGCAAAGGAGGGGCGATGTGCCTCTCCTTTTTTGCGTTTGGATAATAGTGAGTGGCTGCTTCAAAATGCGGCATTCTCTATCATTTCAGTAATTTGGAAGGTATCTTCTCGAATTTCAATAGCAATGACCTTATTATCCTTTTTCAGAAAATGTACATGCCCCAGTCGTTCTTCCTCCAATTCGACCCAACCTGTATCCGCTAACTTCTGAAAATAATCCATTGGTGGGTAGAGTCCTTGTTCACCCCCAATATGTTTCAGTTCATACTTAGCTCCTTTTTTAAGATTGGGATCATCGGAATAAGCTATGTTTTCAATGAGCTTTGCATTGGTTGGAACCGGGATGTCTGGATTAATGGATGATTCTGTATATCCTTCTATCTCGTATGTTGCAGGAGCGCAGCCTTGTACCCAAATGAAGAAGGGCAGCATACAGAGTGTCAGTAATATTTTCTTCAAATGAATTCCTCCTGATTCGGCATGATTATCTAATTAACGTAGCGTAATCAACTAAAGTTACGATAAAAACACAAAAGAAGAATAAGGAAGGCTTGTGTTATCCATCCTAAAGGGGTAACAGGAACATGATAATCCCAAGGAGGAATACTCATGCCGAAGCGTTATGATTCCAGTTTGCAAGCCGATACCACCGTATCTCAGGCGCAAAATGCGGTGAACAAGCTTCATTATGCTGTATCTCAGGCCATGTCTCATCCGACGGCACAGACCATTGTACAGGCGGAACGACGTCTGGCACACACGGAGCAGGCGATGCGACAAGCAGAGCTTTCGCTCGGAGGGCAAGGTGTTGAGTTGGCAGAGGAAATGTTCATCGAGGAGAAGAGAAGATTGAATTCTATCCAGAGTCAGCACGGTCAAGGGAATATATAACGTTCCTGTCACATCAGAACCCGCAGGGCAGTAATGCTTTGCGGGTTTTTCATATCTTTTGCAAAGACTCTCGATCATGGGTTTACTCCGACAGTATGTCGAATGGTCGCTTAAAATTCTGTGAGAAGGTTAATAGAACAAGAGCAGGCAAAATTCCATACGGGAGGTACAGAATGACAAAACATATTACAGATTGTACGATTCTGAACAACGGAGTAACGATGCCATGGCTAGGATTTGGAACATATAAAGCAAAAGGTAAGGAAGTACAACAGGCGGTTGAGACCGCTTTGGAGGTTGGATATCGCAGTATTGATACCGCGTCCATCTATGGCAATGAGGAAGAAGTGGGACAAGCTATTGCAAGCAGTGGTGTTTCCCGTAACGAACTGTTTGTGACGACCAAGCTCTGGAATGAGGATCAGGGATTTGATTCAACGTTGAGAGCATTTGAAGCCAGTCAGAAGGCACTTGGATTGAATGTGATTGATCTTTATTTAATTCACTGGCCTGGCAGAGACCAGTATAAGGAGACGTGGAGAGCATTCGAACGTCTATATAGCGAAGGAAGCATCCGTGCGATTGGTGTGAGTAATTTTCAAGTTCACCATTTGCAAGATATCATAGATGAGGGCGGAACGGTGCCTGCGGTAAATCAGGTAGAGCTGCATCCGGGTCTGATCCAGCAGGAACTTCAGGATTTCTGCGGGGCGCAGGGAATTCAGCTGGAGGCATGGAGTCCTATTATGAAGGGCAAGCTGAACCAAGAGTCCACCCTCAAAGCGTTGGCCCAGAAATATGGGAAAACACCAGCACAGATTATTCTGCGCTGGGACATTCAGAATCAGATTGTGACGATTCCGAAGTCGGTTAACCCGGAGCGTATTCGTGAGAATGCGGACATCTTTGACTTTGAATTGACTCCGGATGAGTTGAGACAGATTGATGCACTGGATTCGGATAAGCGGACGGGTCCACATCCGGATCAACTGTTCTGGGATTAAGTGGGTGGCGCTAATTGAATATAAGTGTTTGATGATAAGTTAGTGGAGGTTCCGGTTACGGAATCGTTCTTTTGATCGCTGTTGTCTCCAAATTTTTTTGATATCTCTTTTCAGAGGATAAAATTTGAAGACAAAGGCGAACGCTTCGCTTCTTCAGAATCGATTCCGTCCCCTCCACAGTAACTGTTCATCAAACACAAATATATACAATGAGCTAGAGTGGTGTGTAGTATATAAAAAAGCAGCAGGATCAGGGAGTATCCCTTGATCTTGCTGCTTTTTTTTTTTTTTTTTTTGAATTGGCTTAATTTTTTTTCGGGACTTCGCATCCGTCATCTGTGCAGATGCCACTGCCGTCTGTTTCTGTTGTGTTGGATTCAACCATGGTGAAAGGGGAACGCTCGTCCCATGCTTTTTGAATGGCATCCAGGAACACCTCGTCAGGCTGAGCGCCCGATACGGCGAACTTGCGGTCGAATACAAAGAAAGGTACACCGCGGATACCAAGTTGCTCACCTTCTGCTTGGTCAGCACGGACATTGTCGGTGAATTGATCACTGGACAGCACTGCCGTAGCTGCATCTCGATCCAAGCCGACTTCTTCTGCTAACTGAGCCAACACTTCAGGGTCGCCGGAGTGTTTACCTTCAATAAACACAGCTTGGAATATCCGTTCACTCAGTTCAAGCGCTTTGCCTTGTGTATCTGCCCAGTGTGTCAAGCGGTGAGCTGAGAAGGAGTTCGTAGGGATCATGGCATCGATATTGTATTCCAGTCCTGCCGTACGAGCATTGGCATTCATCTGGGCATTCATACCTTTGGCTTGTTCCACGCTCATATTATATTTGGCAGCCAGATATTCCGAATTGGTTTTGCCTGGGTTCAATGCAGCGTTTGGATCAAGCTCGAAGCTTTTAAATTGCAGCTTCACTTCATCACGGTGTGGAAACTGTTCCAGTACATTCTCCAGGCGGCGTTTGCCGATATAACAGAAAGGGCACAGAAAATCAGACCATATCTCAATATTCATTTTATTATAACCTCCATCATCCTTTTAGTTGAAACCAATATGGTTACAATTATAAAGCCACTTTCTATAATTCGCAAGGAGATTACTTTTTATCCCGATATGCTTTGGACCAATGGTAAGGTTGGATCTCATCCAGTCTTTTGAAAACCAACTGACCAGAAGGATCGTATACGGCAGCTTTAACTTCTTCACCCCAGTAAAATAATCGTTCCTGGCACACGCCGCAAGGTGTAAGGACCTTGAATTCTGAATGCTCGTCATTACGAGCGATACAGAGGGAGTGGGTGACGCGTTCGTTCAATTTGTGGGCTTCCAGATAAGCTCCTGTTTCCATACACAGATGCGTGGCATCGTTGATGACCTCTGGAGCTACGCTAATCAGCAGGGAGCCAGCTTCGGTATAGACGGCACCCGCACCGCCCCATCCCTGAGGATAACGTTGCTTCACAAATTTTGCGGCTGCATCGAACAATTGCTGTTCAATATTGAGTGGTTCAGTCTGTGATGTCATGTAATGAGAGTTCCCCTTTTTTAAATCCAGTTCAATTCATTTCGTGTATTTGTTTAGCTTGTCATTACGATATTGCTCATTGCGATGTTGCTGTTGAACTGTCTTCCTCTCGAAAGCGCTGAATCAAATCATAGGTAATTACGGTGTCCGAGACATGTAATCGCTTGGCTGCTTCATCATGACCTGGACGGCAAGCATTGATATCTGTTTTGTCACGTGTTGACAAGTCATAACAAGCGCCATTCTCGTAGATATAATCATCCGATGGAATATAGAATACAGAACCATCCGAGAATGCGCCATTACGCAGCACAACCGTACGCCCAGACCCGTCATATACGTCGTTACCCATGTGATAATAGGACTGGTCGGATAAGCCTAGCAAATGCAATACGGAAGGCGTGATGTCCAGTTGTCCCGAAGGTTCGTCGATGGTTCCGGCAGCTGCTCCGTCCGGTAAATGCACGAGCAGGGGGACCTCGTTCATGATCTGTGCCATATCCAGTTCGTTCAGCGAACGTCCCAGGAACTGTTCGTATTGTGATTGTTCCTTAATCGAGTTGTCGTGGTCTCCGTAGAACATAAAGATGGTATTTTCCCATAATCCCCGATTTTTCAGATCCTCGACCATCTTGCCGAGCGCCGAATCCACGTAATGAACGGATTGCAGATAGTTACCAAACATGGTCCCCTGGAACTCGCCTACATCCAGTTGCTGTTTCTCTTTAGGCAGGGCGTATGGATGGTGACTGCTAAGTGTAATGAGGAAGGAATAGAACGGCTCGGTCACCTCACTACTCATTTTCTCAACGGATTGGCGGAAAAAGGATTCGTCAGACAGGGACCAGCCAAGCGGATCATCCTGTGCAAAATCATTTTTACTGTAAAATTTGTCGTACTTCATGTTCTGATACATCGTATACCGATTCCAGAATCCGCTCTCATAAGCGTGAAATACGTTGGTGCTATACCCGTTATCCTTCAGAATGGAAGGTAGGGAATCATACGTATGGTCTGCATATCGTACAAAGGCTGATCCAATCGGAAGTGGATGCAGTGATATGTTTGCGCCAAAATCTGCATCTGACGTTCTGCCCTGACCGGTCTGGTGGTAAAAGTGACTATAATACTGACTTTCCTTCATCAGTTCGTTAAAATACGGTGTGATCTCCTGACCGCCAATGCTCTGGCCAATCATGAAGTTCATAAAAGCCTCACCCTGGACAATGATCACATTGCTGTCTTTATATTTGCCAAACAAGGCATCATTCTGCGGGGCAGCTTCTTGCCTTTCAGCGAAGAATGCCTTTGCTTGCTCAACATCAGCGGGTTCAGCCTGCGGCCCGGAGCCGATATGGTCTTTGGCAAAGTTGTACAGATCATAACCGTGAAAAGCGAGCAGTCCGGTCACATTGTACATGGATACATTCCACCAGTTGTTATCGAACAGGCCTTTGGCCCATGTTTTGCTGTAGAAATAAATCGGGCCGACAGCGAGGCCAATTCCCAGCACAAGGGCAATGCTGCCAGACGTGAGACGGCGGCGCAACCGTGCCTTGCCATCGTTATACGAATAACTCCCGTAACCAGTAACAGACGTACTGGAGTGCTTCGAACGGTAACGTCTGCTGAACAGTACGATAGCTGCGAACGGAATGACGACAAGCCAGTCGGCAAAGAACCAGAGATCACTTGTGTAGATCAATGTAGCGATACTGTCACCCAATGCGTCAACTTGTCTCGCCTGCAACAATACCGGGATGGTCAAGAAATCCTGAAAATAGCGATAATACACCATATCGGCATAGATTAGTGCGGTAAGCAGCAGGTTAAGCACCGCGAGAGACACGATCATGCCTCTACGTGGCAGCAACCAGGTCCAGAAGGACAGGAGTAGTAAAGATCCAATAGCAATGACTTTATCCAGCAGTCCCATCGTAATGTTATAAGCGTGAAGATTGTGATGGAGCCACATGAGTTTGAGCAGCATGAGCACAAGAAAAATAAGATATAACGTTAATGGATGATTTAGAAGCCCGCGTGGCATGGAGCTGCGCGTAGGCCGAATGACAACCATATGTATGTCCCCCTTGCTTTTGTTGTTTTGTAATCGGAGTGTAAAATAGGGCTCCATCCATTATAGCGTGGCCTCATGTGTTTTCAACTATGCCTCAGGGAGAATTGAATCTTGTCCAGCCGAAGACCGAAGTCGGTGAATTCATATGACCAGAAAAGCGCACAAAAAAAGCGCCCCGGCCATGGATGGCAGGAGCACTTTAGATTCGAAATAATTATGAAGATTGTGGTGCTTTATTTCGTGGGGGCAATGGGCCCAAATACTGATAGTACTGGGTTTCAATTCGTCCGTTGAACAACTTACGACGTTTGTCTGCCTTATGACCGAAATACTCCTCGAAAGCTTTGGTCGACGTGATTGCAAAAAAGGACCATGTTGGCATGTCGAGGTAACTGCGCCCTAATGAGCGGAGCAACTTCTGAACTTCTTTTTCTTCACTCAAACGTTCACCATATGGGGGATTGGTAATGATGACACCATATTCACCCTGTGGTCTTGCGCGATGAGCGGGCAGGACGCTGACTTCAATATCTTTGGCGAAGCCAGCACTTTTGATCGCTGCCATAGCAACTTCAATCGCTTCCGGATCAATATCGCTACCTGAAATTTGTAACGGGACATCGTCACGTACAGCATCGAATGCTTCTTCGCGCGCCTGTTCCCATAATTCTTCAGGAATGACAGCCCAATCCTCGGAGTTAAAGGTCCGACGAAGTCCTGGTGCAATGTTCCAGCCGATCATAGCGGCTTCGATCAGCATTGTGCCTGATCCACAGCACGGGTCATAGAATGGGCGGGATACATTCCAACGGCTGAGCTGAATAAGAGCTGCAGCAAGTGTTTCTTTGAGTGGCGCTTCGGTAACGAGTTTACGATAACCCCGTTTATGCAGACCTGGTCCCGTCGTATCTAAAGTAAGCAGGGCGCGATCGTTCAGCAGAATGACCTCAATCACATAACGAGACCCATCCTCTGGGAACCACTCTGTGTCATAAGTCAGCTTCAGTTTCTCTACGATTGCTTTCTTCACGATCCCTTGTGATGCAGGCACACTGCTTAACTGGGATTTTTGAGAACGACCCTCTACAGGAAATTCACCGTCGGCTGGAATCCACTCTTCCCAAGGCAACGCTTTGGTGCCTTCAAACAACTCGTCGAAAGTCGTGGCAGGGAATTCACCCATTTTCACCAATACACGATCCGAACTTCTCAGCCACAGATTACAACGGCAAATATCAATATAATCTCCTGTGAAGAAAACCCGTCCATTGTCGATCGTAACATCTTCATACCCCAGTTGTTTCAGTTCCCGGGCAACAACAGCCTCGAGTCCCATCGCCGAGGTTGCAATCAATTGCAATTGAGCCATGTGATTCATTTCAACTCCATTTCAAGCTGGAGAAGGGAAATCCTTCTCTCTGCTGTATAGTGACGGTGCGGCCTTGCCGCTTTCCGTGAAAAAACTTACAATGAGAAATGCGGTGAACGTATGCACGCCTCTTTCGAAGTGATGCATCAGTCAACCGCCTGTGTTGATAACAAACATTTATTATAGAACATTGGCATCCATATGGAAAGCAGTCCAAGTGTCCAAGGAGGATTTTAGTGGTGAATCTGACCCCTGATGAATATGTAAATCAATTATTTCAAGAGGATGAGCTTTTGCTGAAAGTGAAAGAGGCCATCCGTTCGAACGGCATGCCGGAAGTTTCGGTTGCGGCGGCGTATGGACGTTTGCTCACGTTTCTAGCCAAGACATCCAAAGCAGAAGCTGCGCTCGAAATCGGCGTGCTGGGCGGTTACAGTGGGATCTGCATTGCGCGTGGTTTGCGTGAGAATGGAACCCTGACTTCGCTGGAACTGAAAGAGGAATATGCGGCAATGGCGCGTGGTCATCTGGAAGAAGGCGGTTTTGGTGAAAAGGTGGAGTACCGCATTGGCCCGGCGGCAGACAGCCTGAAGCAATTGGAGCAGGAAGGTCGCACATTCGATTTTTTCTTTATTGATGCAGATAAGGAGAATTATCCGGTATATCTTGACTATGCCATTAAGCTGGCCCGGCCAGGTGCTGTTATTGTAGGCGATAATTGTTTCCTGCGTGGTCGTACACTAAATCCGGACAAGCAAGGTCCGGCTGTGCTGGCTGTTCGTCGCTTCAATGAACAGATGGCGAGTGACCCGCGTCTGGTGACGACGATGTTACCGGACTACGATGGGCTGGTACTTGCTTGGGTGAAGTGAGAAAAGGTTGAGGTAACAAAAAGAAGAGACGACACACCTTGTTAGTCAGGGGAGTGTCGTCTCTTCTTTTTGTCCAGATTTATAAAGGATGAGTGCTTTCTTATACTTCAGGTGTTCCGTACGTTTCAAACCATTTTTTGATGGTGTCAAAATCATCACTGAAGGACAAGCCCAGCATCAATAATACACGAGCTTGTTGAGGACTCAAATTGTCACCTGCAATGATACCTTTGCCACCGCCATACACACTTCCTGAACCCGTCCGAGTGGTGGTCACAAAGATGACACCTTCTTCAATGGCTTTGGTACGAGCTTGTCCCATAGCTCTGGAGATACCGCCAGCTCCGGTACCGGAAGTTACGATTCCTTTGGCACCGCTACTCACGAATCCTTCAATGGCTCCGCCGCCAGCTTCTTGATATGAGATCGCAATTTCAACTTTGGCCAGATCTGCCTTTGTTATTTTACTTAGATCAAATACGGGCTTCGCTGTGCCTTCAGGTTTCAGGGCACGTGCAGGAGCACGGTAGATTCGAATATTTTCTTCATCAATATATCCTACAGCACCGAGCATCGGCGTTTCAAACGTATCTGTCCGATAATCATTTGTCTTGGTTACACCACGAGCAAGCTGGATTGTGTCATTCAACATGAGTACTGTGCCGAATGAAGTGGTACGACCACTGCCTGCAAGTTTGATGGCGTTGTACAGATTGGCTTGAGCGTCAGAACCGATGACGGTCCATGGACGCATGGAGCCTGTGATCACGACAGGTTTGTCACTCTGAACCGTCATATCGAGGAAATAAGCGATTTCTTCCATTGTATCTGTACCCGTGGTAACGACAACACTGTCATACATTGCCAGAGCTTTGTCTACCGTCTGTGACAAGTCATAGAGGTCGGTCATGCTATAGGAACCTGAACCTGAGTTTCCGAATTGGAGTGTGCTAACATCAGCAATCTTCTGTTTATCCGGTAAGGCGTCTACCATCTCTCCAATGGGAAGCGTACCTGCCTTGTAATTCTGGAAGCTGGTGGCATCCTCGGATTGACCGGCAATCGTTCCGCCAGTTCCGATCACCAATACATTAGGGAGTGCAGATTGCTTGGAAGAGTCTGGTATTGCAGGGATGGAAGTATTGCGAGCCGGAGTAGTGGTTGCTGTCTGAACAGCACCTGTTGTGCCTTTCACCTCTACCGTAGCTGCGTGCGCAGCGTAGGTTCCAATGGGGGACAACGAGATGGTCAATGCTGTTAAAGCTGCGGTACTCCATACGGCCCAGGGACGAAGATTGGATGTTTTACTCATGAATAGCACTCTCCTTCAAGTAAGTGTGATGTTAAGTTTGTTAAGAAGAATATGTATACCATTTCAAATTGATTGTATTTTATGTTAAGTAATATGACAAATATAGATAAAGGTAGAGTAATCGGTTACATTCATAGATAATGAGAGTAAAATGGTTATTTATGAGGAATTACGAAAGAATATTCATTCTAATAGAGATAGATGAGAGCTGGTTTTAGTAGTTTTGAAGAAAAATAAGTCTTTTTAATGTTAGTTAATATTACATATTGAGTCTTTTGTCCTGATAAAACGATGTATTTTAATAAAAGAATGTCGAATTGGGACTCATATCAGAAGTGGGTTACAGAATGAGAGGGTAATAGTAACGCATATTAGGTAATGGGGCTCAATTACGGTCTGAAGAGTGGTTTCGTAATAGAGTTATGTTTATAATAGGGGTGATCAACATATGTAAATAAATATATAATATTGATTGGAGGAGAAACGATGAAACAGGCACCGAGAAAGTATGCAAATTACATTCCGATTCGGGAACTGGAGACTTTGGAAGAGAGGTTATCTCCCTTCAAGGTGTATGCAGAACTTCGTGATAACACTCCAGTCCGCTATGATGAGCATCGAGAATGTTGGGATGTTTTTGGTTATGAAGATGTGAAGTACGTTCTGAAAAATCCGAAACTATTCTCTTCTGCACGTGATCGTGCCAATACGAGCATGTTGACGACAGACCCTCCCAAACACAAACAGCTGCGTGATCTGGTGAACCAGGCGTTTACACCCAAGGCAATTGAAGCATTGGCTCCGCGTATTCAGGAAATCACAGATGAGTTAATTGCTCCATACCTGTCAGAAGGACATATGGAACTTATTGATGACCTTGCAACACCATTGCCCGTCATTGTCATTGCGGAATTGATCGGAGTCCCTGCGGCGGATCGTCAAAAGTTCAAAGACTGGTCTGATGTGTTGGTGAAAGGCGCACGTGACGATAGTGAGCAGGCCTTCCAGGAGTTATTGGAGGAGAAAAAAAGAAATATGCAGGAGTTGCATATCTATTTCACTGGCATTATGGAAGAACGTCGGTTGCAGCCAAAGGATGATCTGATCTCATTACTGCTTGCTGCGGAGATTGATGGTCAGCAATTGACTTCAGATGAAGTGGTGGGCTTCTGTATTCTCTTACTTGCTGCCGGTAATGAAACAACAACCAACCTGATTACCAATGCGGTTCGTATTCTGTCTGAACAACCCGAGCTACAACAGGAGTTGCGCGAATATCCTGAACGGATTACTTCTGCGATTGAAGAAACGCTGAGATATTATCCGCCAATTGTTGCGATTGGGCGGGTCGCCAAGGAAACTGTAGAGTTGAATGGTCAGACGATTCAAGCTGGAGAGCAGGTGATTTCCTGGGTTGGAGCAGCCAATCGGGACAGTGCCCAATTTGAAAACCCGGAAGATTTCATCTCTGATCGCAAGCCGAACAGGCATATGGGCTTTGGTTTTGGCATTCATTTTTGTTTGGGTGCACCACTCGCTCGATTGGAGGCAAGGGTAGTTCTTCATACATTGCTTCAGCACATGGGAAACATTCAACTTGTGTCTGGAACGGCTCTGCAACCGATACAAAGTGCTTTTGTATTTGGTGTGAAACATTATCCGATAGAATTCAATCTAATAAATAAATGATGAATGGCGCATGAATGACAAAAGCCGCTCTCAGGCCAATTAGGCGCTGGAAGCGGCTTTTTCAAATGAAAAATTAAGATGGACTATTTAAGAAATGGATAGGGAATCAGGATTCTCGAATAGAAGCAGGTTTGTTATACAATTTGAATCGGACCCAAACCATATTAAGCAGCAGCAGTCCGCCAGAGACGATAAACAGACCTTCGATCCCGATGAATCCTGCCATAAATCCTCCAATGATCGCTCCAAGCATGTTGCCCAGCGCCAGAGTACTCGTATTAAAACTGAATGCACGGCTGATCATGCTATCGGATGTATAGGAACGGATCAGGGCATTAACGCTCGGAAGCAAGCCACCCATGAACACACCCATCATGAAACGAACAAGAATGAGCTGCCACACGGTCTGAACAAATGCCTGCGGAATAAGCATGAGTCCTGTTCCTATGAGAGAGAACGTCAGCACCTTGTGAGGACCAATCCGGTCACTCAGCTTCCCGAGAATCGGAGACATGGCCATATTGGATAGTCCCGTAACTGCACCGACAAGTCCTGCCCAGAAGGCCACATTTACATCCGAAGCATGCAATTTTTGCACATACAGCGGCAAGAGTGACATGGGGCTAATCATCGCAAACTGCAACAGAAACGTCACGGCAAACAGTGCGGGCAGTTGAGGTGACTTGTTCAATTCCTTCAGACCGGATAATACGGATTGTGCCGGTAGTTTGGCTGCTTCTTGACGGTCAAACTTCTCTCTCACCAGGAACATGGCGAGCATGGAAGCAACAAAGATCAGTCCACCTGTAATGTAGAAAATGGGGCGGAAGCCTACCGCATCCGCTAACAAGCCACCAATAAGGGGACCCAGGATTGTGCCGGCAACCTGCCCGGACTGACTGATTCCCATGGCAAAACCCATGCGGTCTTTCGGAGTGGTACCCGATATCAGCGCAACAGCCGCAGGATTGAAACCGGAAATTGTACCGTTAAGCAAACGCAATAAGAGAAGCTGCCAAGGATTCTGTGCCAGACCCATAAGGGCAATAACGATGGCCATCCCGAATCCCGAACGCAGCAGCATTACTTTTCGGCCATACTTGTCTGATAACTTGCCCCAGAGCGGTTGGAACAAAAATGAGGTGAGGAAATTGGCTGCAAAAATAAATCCAGCCCATATGCCAATTTCATGTTCGCCAACAACGCCCAGATCTCTTGCGAGATAAAGAGACAAAAATGGGGTAATCATGGTCATGCCCGAATTGACCAAAAATTGTCCGAACCAAAGCACAATGAGGTTTACTTTCCACGTTTTCAAAGTGCTTTCACTTCCTTTCAAAGATATTTCTGTAATTCTCAAAAAAACACCATTCTTTCATTATAACATAATTGGCATATGAGGGATGGGTGTAAGGAATGTCATAGTATTGTCACGTAGAACGCATCTGCATGTGGTTGTTACGGCTGTTTAAAAAGGGCATAATGGTAATTATGAGTCCAAAAACTATTGGAGGCTTCTTACATGAGCTATAATGATCGACTGATTCGGGCAAGTTTCAAACAACAGGTAGACCGTGTCCCGGTATGGTACATGCGTCAAGCTGGACGTTACGATCCTGAATATCGCAAAATTAAAGAAAAGTACTCCTTGTTAGAGATCTGCAAACAACCCGAGCTGGCGGCTGAAGTTACACTCATGCCGGTACGCAAACTTGGTGTAGATGCGGCTATTTTGTATTCCGATATTATGAATCCGGTTGCCTCTCTGGGCATTGATTTTGACATTGTAAAAAATATTGGTCCAGTTATTGATAATCCTATTCGTTCGGCTGCAGATGTGGATCGGCTGCGTCCCATCGACGTAGAAGGAGATCTGTCACATATTCTGGAAACCATTCGAATTCTGGATAAGGAGCTTGATGTGCCTCTTATTACGTTTGCGGGCGCACCATTCACGATTGCGAGTTATCTGATTGAAGGACGACCTTCGAAAGGTTATATCCGCACCAAAACGATGATGTACAGCGAGCCTGAGATGTGGCATAAGCTGATGCAGAAGCTTGGTGATATGGTTATTACATATGTCCGTGCGCATATTGCGAATGGCGGTAAGGCATTCCAGTTGTTTGACAGCTGGGTTGGAGCACTTTCTCCCAGAGACTTCAGAACATATGTGTTGCCTACGATTACCCGTATCTTTACCGAATTATCGGATTTGAATGTACCGAAGATTTATTTCCCTGGTGTTGCATCCGGTGAGTTGTTGCCAGCACTGCATAATCTGCAAGCCGATGTGATTGGACTGGACTGGAGAGTATCCATTTCGGAAGGGCGTCAACGTCTTGGTGGCAAGTTTGCAGTACAGGGTAACCTGGACCCATATTTGCTTACTGCCCCGATGGAACTGATCAAGGAGCAAGCCAAAGTGATTATTGACGAAGGAATCAAGGAGCCGGGTTATATTTTCAACCTCGGACACGGATTATTTCCTGAAGCATCGCTAGAGAAGCTCAGAGAATTAACGGCGTATATTCATGAATATTCTGCCGAAGCAATGAAGACTGGGGTGACGGTAACCAATGACTAATACTGTAGGTGTACTGGTGATGTCGTATGGCACACCAGAAAATATGGAGAGTGTTGAAGCGTATTACACACATATCCGCAGAGGACGTCCGCCTGAACCAGATCAATTGAAAGAATTGACGGATCGTTATGAAGCTATTGTGGGCGGTGTTTTCCCACTTCGGGAGAACACAGACAATCAGGTCAAGGCCCTTCAAGAGACATTAAACCGCGATGAGCGTGGCACTGATGTGGAATTCCGTTGTTATCAAGGACTGAAGCATGCCTATCCGTTTATTGAGGATGGCGTGGAGCAGATGGCGAAGGATGGAATTCAGACAGCGATTGGTATTGTACTGGCTCCTCATTTTTCCACGATGAGTGTAGGCAGTTATATCAAACGTGCGCGTGAAAAAGCAGAAGAGCTGGGCGTTCATATGTCCTTTATTGAGAGTTATCATCTGCATCCGAAGTTAATTCAGGCGTTGTCCACACGTGTCAGTGACAAGTTGGATGCGTTCGAAGAAGCTGGAGCAAAACGCGGAGATGTGAAGGTGTTGTTTAGTGCGCACAGTCTGCCGGCACGTATTGTGGAGATGGGTGATCCATACCCGCAACAATTGCTGGAGACTTCGGAAGTGATTGCATCACGTGTAGGCATAACGAATTGGCAATTTACGTGGCAGAGTGCCGGACGAACAGCTGAGCCTTGGCTTGGACCGGATATTCTGGATACGTTACAGGAGCTTTCTCGTGAACAGGTAGAGGATGTGCTTGTGGCACCAATCGGGTTTGTCTCGGATCATCTCGAAGTGCTCTATGATCTCGATATTGAGGCCAAATCGATTGCCAAAGAGATCGACATGCGCCTGATGCGTATTGATTCTCTCAATAGCGATCCTCTATACATGGAGACCTTAAGCGACGTTATTATAAGCCAATGGCAGCAAGGGTCGGATGAGTAATGGGTGATAAGAAACGCCGTGTTGTTGTTGTCGGCGGTGGCCTTACCGGCCTCAGCGCGGCATTTTATATCCGCAAGCATTACCGGGAAGCAGGCGTTGAACCTGTGATTACTTTGGTCGAGAAAAGCTCGTCCATGGGAGGCATGATTGAGACACTGCACCGGGATGGATTTGTGATTGAAAAAGGGCCAGATTCTTTCCTGGCTCGCAAAACAGCAATGATTGACCTTGCTAAAGAATTGGAGATTGATCATGAATTGGTCAGTCAGAATCCGGAGTCGAAGAAAACGTATATCATGCAGCGTGGCAAGCTTCATCCTATGCCAGCAGGACTTGTTCTCGGTATCCCGACGGAACTAAGACCATTCTTGAGAAGTGGTCTGGTCTCTCCGGCAGGCAAACTGCGGGCGTTGATGGATTTTGTCATCCCGCCGCGTCGTACAACAGAGGATGAATCGCTCGGTTATATGATTGAACGCCGTCTTGGAGCAGAAGTGCTGGAGAACTTGACGGAACCACTGCTCGCGGGAATCTATGCAGGTGATATGCGGCGATTGAGCCTACAGGCTACTTTCCCGCAGTTCGGAGAAGTAGAGCGCGATTACGGCAGCTTGATTCGGGGCATGATGACTGGCCGCAAACCGGCTGAGACGCATACCGGAACGAAACGAAGCGCATTTCTGAACTTTCGTCAGGGACTCCAGAGTCTTGTTCATGCACTCGTCCATGAGTTGCAGGATGTGGATCAACGTCTGAACACCGCGGTGAAGTCACTGCAACGTCTTGATGCAGCACCAACCAGATACCGTGTTGAACTGGATAATGGCGAAATGCTTGAAGCCGATGATGTAGTGGTTACTGTGCCGACGTATGTCGCGTCGGAGCTGCTGAAGCCTCACGTGGACACAGCGGCACTGGATGCGATTAACTATGTGTCTGTAGCCAATGTAGTGCTCGCTTTTGAGAAAAAAGAGGTGGAGCATGTATTCGACGGGTCGGGTTTCCTCGTTCCGCGGAAAGAGGGTCGCAATATTACGGCTTGCACGTGGACATCGACGAAATGGCTGCATACCAGCCCGGATGATAAAGTACTGCTCCGCTGTTATGTTGGTCGCTCCGGTGACGAACAGAACGTAGAGCTTCCGGATGAAGCGCTGACGAATCTGGTTCTCAAGGATCTGAGAGAGACGATGGGTATTGAAGCAGTGCCGATCTTCTCCGAGATTACAAGGCTACGTAAATCCATGCCACAGTATCCGGTGGGACACCTCCAACATATTGCCGCCCTCCGTGAGGAGCTTGGTAGCAAATTACCGGGTGTGTACATTGCAGGTGCAGGTTATGAGGGCGTAGGCTTGCCTGATTGCATCAGACAAGCGAAGGAAATGTCTGTTCAGGCTACACAAGAGCTTGCAGCAGATTAAGTACAGCAAGAGAGCTGTCTCAAACGTAGAATTATCTACTGGAGAGATGGCTTTTTTTATGTGAAGATCTGGAAGCTAACTGAGTTCATACCCTTTCAATCGATACAGTTCCAAGGAATGATGGAAATCCAGAATATGCCTGATATAATGGTATGTATGGCTGTGAAGAAGAGGAGTTGCTTATGTATCCCCCAAGATCAGATCGAAGTGTAGAGAGAAAAAAAAGAAAGCGCACCCGCGATAGAATCATCTGGACAGTTAATCTTGTATTGATCATGGCAATTGGTCTGGTGGGCATTTTTTATGTCATTAATACACGTCAGCAACAGGCAGACCTGCCAGTGAAGCAAGAAATGGTTGATCAGGATCAGCCTTCCATTGGAGACGATGCCAAAGGTGGGGATCAGGTAAGCTCTCCAGAATCGGAATCCGATGAGACTTCGGAAGAAGAGACCGAAGCTACGGATGAAGAGACAACAGCGGATGCAGATAAGACATCTGGAGTAGCGACACCTGACACTTCAGGCAATACCAATAGTGAGAAAGTAGAATCCGGAACGAAAAAACCTGTGGCAAATTCGACACCGTCCGGTACCAAGGGAAATGCAGGTGTGGATCAGGAATCAGGGACGTCGAAACCTTCCAATTCAGCGAAGGATGTTACGATTAACTTTGTTGGTGATATTCAATTCTCGGGCAAAGTTGCTGAACTGCTGGATAAAAACGGTTATGATTATCCCTTTGCCAAACTCGGCAGATTATTCAAGGATGATGATCTTACCATCGGCAACTTGGAGACCCCGATAACCCTGGGTGGTACTGGTGCGGCTAACAAAACATATGTATACAAATCTTCGCCCAAAGCATTGGCGGCAATGGCCTCTGCGGGTTTTGATGCTGTCAATTTGGCTAACAATCATATTCTGGATCAGGGCGTAGAGGGCTTGGTGGATACGTTAACCTATCTCAAGGAGTATGGCATAGCTCACACTGGAGCAGGGATGAACAGAGATGAAGCTTATGCACCAGCTTACCTGGAACGCAAAGGCATGAAGATCGCACTGCTTGGCTTCTCCCGAGTGGTACCGGAAACGAGTTGGAAGGCGGAAGGCAATCGGGCTGGTGTGGCTGACGCTTATGATTCTACAGGAGCAGTCAAAGCAATCCAGGAGGCCCGTCAGAAGGCAGATCTGGTCATTGTGTTTGCACATTGGGGAGAGGAACGTGTAAGTACTCCGAATAGTGACCAGACCCGATTGGCTCATGAGTTTGTAGATGCTGGCGCAGATCTGGTCATAGGTGGTCATCCTCATGTGTTGCAAGGGTTGGAGTACTATAAGGGGAAGTGGATTGCATACAGTACGGGAAATTTCATTTTCTCCAAATCAACTACCGAAGAGACTTGGAAAACGGCGGTATTTCAGGCTCGTTGTAGTCAAGATGCAGCTTGCAGCATGAAAGTTATCCCTTATGAGGCCGGGCTAGGTCAGGCCATTCCAATGATTGATGAGGCGAACAAACTGCTGTTGGAACAGATGACAAAGCTCTCCCCAGGTATTCGATATGATGGGAATGGAGTCGCTTCGCCTAATTAAAAACCTTTTTGAGGAGGGAATCGAATGAACAACCTTTGTGTAGCACACCGTGGATTTTCTTCTATTGCACCAGAGAATACGATGGCTGCATTCCTGATGGCCATGGAGCGGCCTGAAGTTCAGTGGATGGAGCTGGATGTACAGTTGTCGCGTGATGGGGTACCAGTGGTTATTCATGATTTTACAGTGGATCGTACGACGAATGGCAAGGGCTTGGTTCGGGAAACCGATTGGGCTGATCTGCAACGTCTGGATGCCGGAGCATGGAAAAACAAGTCTTACAAAGGCGAACGGATTCCGGCGCTAAGTGAATTGTTAGATCGCTCGTGCGGCAGAGTACGTTTGAACATTGAACTGAAAACGCAGGGAGACATGTACCCGGGTCTGCCTGCGGCTGTTATACATGAAGTGAGAAAAAGACATATGCAAAATGATGTTGTGATCACCTCATTTGAACCAGCCGCTCTGATCGAAGTGAAGAAACTTGCACCGGAGATCCAGACAGGGCTGATTATCGATGCACGACCAGGTGATCTGTTAACCGCGCTGCGGCAGATGAATTGTACATTCCTTTCGATTGGATACACCAATGTAGACAAATCCTTAATGAACGAGATGCGGAGTGCAGGCATTCGGGTGATGGCTTGGACAGTGGATGACAAGACCATTATGAAGAAACTGGCGGCGGTTGATCCTGAACTCATGTTATGTACGAACCGTCCTGACGTATGGGAGCTGGCATTTCAGGAGACGAGCAGCCGATTTTTCAGACCGTAATTATCCCAAATGCACTATTGAATCCAATAAAGGTGGTTATATACCCATGTTGACTAACATTCGCAATGTATACTGTGTAGGACGCAATTATAAACTTCACGCGGAAGAATTGGGTAACGCCGTTCCGGATGAACCAATGATCTTTATGAAACCTTCCCATGCAGTCGTGCCCCTGAATGGTGAAACGCTTCAATTGCCTGCTACCAAGGGTGAAGTTCACTATGAAGCTGAACTGGTCGTGCAAATCGGCCGGAGTTATAAGCCAGGTATGGCGGTGGATGAGCTGGTGGATGCGTATGCGTTTGGTATTGATTTTACGTTACGTGACGTACAGACCGTGATTAAGAAAAAAGGCCACCCGTGGACAGCGGCCAAAGGGTTCAGAAATTCCGCTCCGGTTACTGTATTTCAGGCATTCCCGGGTGCGGCAGCATTACTGGAGAAAGACTTTACATTGACCAAAAATGGTGAGGAAGTCCAGCGTGGTAATATTCGTAACATGATCTTCAGTTTACAGGATATTGTGGATTATGTAGGTCATCATTACGGCCTGGGGCCGGGCGATGTCATTTTTACAGGGACTCCGGAAGGTGTTGGACCAACACAAGCAGGAGATGTGCTCGAACTGGCATGGGACGGCGAATCCTTGGGTGCCTGCACGATTGGGTCAGCGCAATAAGGATTACACATCACACCTGCTTGAGATGAATAGAGTACAAGAAAGGGGCGTGCATACGCTCCTTTTTGCTGTGTTATCGTGGATATATATTTATATCTTCATCGAACGGATACGCTACTAATTTACGCCAAACTGTATGCTGTATTTGCGCTCTGTGTGACCAACTCTTCCAGTTCAGCTTGTTGTGCAGCATGTTGCTCTAAACTGATACTTCCACTTGCGAGCCGTTCATCCAACTGCTCTCTGAGCTGTCTTACTTGTATAGCAATCACTTCATCCAAATTCCCGTTGTTTTCTTCCGTAATCCTCCTCAGTGATTTTCCGTTGTACAGTTCCTGATACAGATCCGCTTCTGAAGGCTGATTGAGAGCGCTGAGCAGCTCGTCATTGCTTCCCTCACGAGTATCCAAGTCAACGATGGACCACTTAGCACTAGGTATGGGGGAGATGGCGGATTGGCCCCATGCTGTTCCGGCGAAGGACATGGTGACAATCATTGTGCCTATAATAATGACTCTTTTCATATTCATATGGATAATCCTCATTTCTGTAGTTGAGTACGAACTGAATCGTAGCTTGTCGTTGATGTATTTGTAGATGTTTCTATCTGAGAATAGTGTAAACGGGAAACCTGAAGTGAAACTTAAAACAGGATAAGTAATTTCAAACCGGCGGGTAATGACTGTAAAAGTAGATCTATATTTTAATTCTCACTTGACAGGTTGGGTTAGTTGGTTATATGATAATCTCAATTATTTTAATATTCATTAAATGAACAGTGAACTAATTTGAACTGAAAACTGCATTGAGCTGATTGGACCACCAAAGGCTCCCGGGACTACTCCTCTAAGGAATGTCCTCGGGGGCCTTTTTTTGTTCGCTATTGAAGCTTCAAAACGATCAAGGAGGTTATGAAATGAGCGATAGAGACTGGGAAGCGTTGGAGCGGACGGATTGGTTATTTCGCAAAATGGTCAGACGATTTGTCAAAGAGCGGGATCGCATCTCTGTAGAGGGAATCAGCCTGCCGGGTATGCTTATCCTGCACAAAATCATTCGTGAGGGAGAACAGCGGCTTGGAGATCTGGCAGAACAATTGGACTTCACATCGGGTGCCATTACAGCTCTGACTGATAAGTTGGAGAAAAAGGGACTCACCATCCGCAGACGAAAGGAAGACGACCGCCGGACGGTTTTACTGGACATCACATCCAGCGGGCGGGAGATGTATGCGAGAAACAGCAACATCGGTGCCCGATGTATCACGCTTCTGTTTGAGGGTTTTACAACGGAGGAGCTGGAGCAGCAAAGTCAATTCTACGAGCGGGTAGTAGCGAATCTGGAGGGATTCTCGGACACGGTGCTGGAATTGGCGGAGAGCAACGGGATACAAGAACATGATCGGTCCTCCGCAAGTGACCTTGAGCAGAAGCAACGGGAAAATACCGGGAAGAGGAACTATCTCAGTTATTGAGGTTGGGTCAAAGTAACGACATTTGATATACCACAAACATTTTAGGGAGAGATGATCAATGGGACACTCAACAATATATCCAACTGGAGCGACGTTATACAATCCGGATAAGGCTTGGGGCGGTTATACCGTCTATCAGGCAGGTGAAGAAGGCGTAGTATTGATCGATATGAATGGCAAGGAGGTTCACCTGTGGAAAGGATTGTTAGGCTTTCCGGCCAAAATATTACCTGGCGGCTACGTGCTGGGCAGCACGGGTCGGAGAGATCCGAAGTTCGGTATTCAGGATAATGTCGATCTGGTTCAAGTGGATTGGGACGGCAACATTGTATGGAAATACAATAGCTACGAACACATCGAAGATCCGGGGTATGAGCCACTATGGTATGCCCGCCAGCATCATGATTATCAGCGTGAGGGGAATCCAGTAGGTTATTATGCACCTGGCCTTGCGCCAAAGACGAAGAGTGGTAAAACACTTATTCTGGCTCACAAAAATGTGAGTAACCCGCAAATTTCAGATAAGCCATTGCTTGATGATGCCATTATCGAAGTGGATTGGGAAGGGAAGGTACTCTGGGAGTGGCTGCCTAACGAACATTTTGAAGAATTAGGTTTTGATGAAGCTGCTCGAAATGTCCTGTTCCGTGATCCAAATACACGTTCTTTCGGTCATTTGGGTGGTGGCGTTGGTGACTGGTTACATATTAATTCTGCTTCTTATGTCGGACCCAACCGCTTCTATGAAGGCGGAGACGAACGGTTCCACCCCGACAATATTATCTGGGATGCCAGAGAGGCCAATATTATTGCCATTACAGACAGACAGAGCGGAAAGATCGTGTGGAGACTAGGACCAGACTATACTTCAACTGAAGCGAAACACATCGGCACAATTATCGGACAGCATCATGCACATATCATTCCCCAAGGTCTACCGGGTGAAGGGAACTTGCTCGTATTCGACAATGGCGGCTGGGCAGGTTACGGCCTTCCAAATCCGGCTTCTCCATTTGGATTGAAACATGCGATTCGGGATCACTCCCGTGTACTGGAGATTAACCCGGTCACCCTGGAGATTGTCTGGCAGTATACCTCGGCAGAAGCAGGTTTCTCGGTTCCGACGGATTCTTATAAATTTTATAGCCCATACATCAGTTCCGCCCAGCGTTTACCTAACGGCAACACCCTGATAACCGAGGGTTCCAATGGCAGATTGTTTGAAGTGACAGTGGAGCATGAGCTGGTCTGGGAGTATGTCTCCCCATACACGGATGGGCGGAATACCAATATGGTCTATCGCTCATATCGAGTTCCTTATCAGTGGGTTCCACAGTTGGAGAAACCGCAGGAAGTTGCCATCGAAGCCATTGATGTCTCCACCTACAGGGTCCCGGGAGCAGCACCCAAAGGTTCTGCATCCATCGTGAGCGTAGAGACAACTCTTCCATTTGTGGAGGGTGCAGCCTGTGTGGCAACGTCGGATGAAGGCAAGTCAGGCGGTTAAGCGTCAAGATTCATGACTAGATCGAATGGGGTGTATATTGTGAGAAAACCATCCATAGTAACCGGCATATTGATATTATTTCTGGCCACGGCACTCATATTATCCGGATGCAGTTCAAACGCAGCAGGATCTGGAGCAAAAGACGCTACCGGCAACAATACCGATAATGTAAAAATTCGAATCGCAGATACAAGTACGAACCCAACGTTCAGGGTAGCCATTGCCAAAGGTTTTTTTGAAAACAGGGGCATTGATGCAGAGAGTATTACGTTTGGCTCACCGGCTGAAGGTGTAAATGCACTATTTATCAAACAGGTTGATATTGCTTACGGTGCGGACTTCCCTGTATTAAATGCGCTGGCTAAAGGGGAATATTCAGTCATCGCTTCTGCAGGCCAGACTACGGATGAAGCGGCAGCCGCCTGGAAGCTGTATGCAAGGGAGGATATTCAGAGTGGAGCGGATTTGAAGGGCAAGAAAGTGAGTTTCATTCGAGGCACATTTATTCCGTATCTATGGGATGAATATTTGAAAGATCAGGGGGTGGCGCTGAGTGATGTGACGCAAATTGGTCAGGGGGCTTTTGATGAAGCCTACATCGCACTGAAACAGGGAGACCTTGATGCCGCTTGGGTTATAGGTTCCGCGTTAACCGATAAATTCGATGCACTCGAAGGAGTACATCAGCTGACGGATATGTCTCAGACCCCTATACGCCTTGGTATGGGACTGGTATCAAGTAATGAATTCATCCAGGCAAACCCTGAAACGGTAAGTGATTTTCTTGCGGCGCTGGATGAAGCATCCACGTATGCCCAAGCGCATCCTGAAGAGGTTGCCGATATGATGTATCAAGAGACCAAACAGCCTAAAGATGCCACGTTGAAAGACCTTCCGATCAATCCATGGGAAGTTGGATTTACGCAGGCTGCTTATGATAGTTTGGCAGGTCAGAAGCAATATATGGTGGACACCGGAATCATCGAACAGGATTTTGATCTCGACACCAAACTCAATCTGACTTCTCTCCAGCAGGCGTTGCCGAAAAAAGTGACATACAGTAAATAATTCTTATTGAAATGGGAGGTGTCCGTTATGTCCTTACCTGCAACTCAGCACACCATTCATATTGAACAGCTTCGGAAAACATATCATGCCCCGACCAATGGGGATGTGCATTATATCATTAAGGATGTCGATCTGGTTATCAAGGGAGGAGAGTTCTTTGTCCTGCTTGGTCCCAGTGGGTGCGGGAAGTCAACGCTGCTGAACATGATCGCGGGGTTTATCTCCAAGTCGGGTGGACAGCTCAAGGTGGATAACAAGGAGATTGACAGACCAGGCAGGGATCGGGCAATGGTATTCCAGCAGGCGGATTCTTCTCTCTTTCCATGGCTAACCGTGAGGGAGAATGTTGAATTCGGACTTCGAATGTCCAAGATGCCTAAGACGCAACGGCGTGAGATCTCCGATCGTTACATCCAGCTTGTGGGACTGAGTGCTCATGAGGGGAAATTTCCAAAAGAACTCTCGGGTGGCATGAAGCAGCGTGTTCAATTGGCCCGGGTACTTGCGAATGACTCGGCGATCTTGCTGATGGATGAGCCATTCGGTGCGCTGGACGCGATGACGAGACGGACCATGCAGAAGGAACTGGTGAATATTTGGAAAGAAACCCATAAAACCGTTATCTTTGTCACACACGATATTCAGGAGGCGTTATTGCTTGGTGAGCGCATAGGCATTATGTCTGTAGGTCCGTCTTCGAATATCACGGATATTTACCACAACACTTTACCTTACCCGAGGAACATCGCCTCGTCTGAGTTCAACACCCTGTATGACCGAATTCAAGGCCACTTTGAAGAATAACTGAGGTGATATACAAGATGAAATGGTTGGAGAAAAAATGGGTGTCTATCCCGCTTCTATGGGTAACGGTCATCTTAATCTGGCAGCTTGGTGCCCTTATCTATGGGCCTGACGTAATCCCTGGTCCGTGGCACACGATCCTGGGAGCACGCGAATTGATTGCTGACGGTACACTGATGGAGTATATCGGAATCAGCTTCACTCGTGTACTGGCGGGCTGGGTACTCGGAAGCATCATTGCTATTCCGGTAGGGCTGATTATTGGCAAAGTTCATCTCATCCGGCTGTTCGCGGAACCGTTCCTTAACTTTATACGTTTTATCCCGCCGATCGCCTTTATTACCTTGTTTCTGGTGTGGTTCGGAATTGGTGAGCAATCCAAGATCGCGCTTATTATGTACGCAACCTTCTTCATTGTTGTATTGAATACACTGACAGGTGTGCTCTCTGTCGAAGAAGATAAAATCCGGTCGGCCCGCAGTATGGGAGCCAATGAACGGCAGATTCTGCTGCATGTGATTGTTCCGGCGACAACCCCGTATATCTTCACGGGTGTGCGACTGGCGATGGGAACCTCGTATATGGCCATAATCGGTGCTGAGATGATTGCTTCGAATGAGGGGGTGGGTTACTTAATCTGGAATTCCAGACTCTTTTTCCGAACAGATTGGATCTTTGTCGGACTGATTTCCCTGGGTTTTATGGGATTCCTGACGGATCGATTGTTCAACTGGTTTGGTCGCAGAGTACTCTACCGATATGGGGTCATTGGAGGAGCGAAGCGGGTCTGAAACAGAACCTGGGAACACCGAATTACAGACGTCACTTGAAAAGGGAAATTATCTTGTTTTAACGTTTGATCCATAACCTGTTTTGGCACTTCTACACGAGGCCAAAACAGGTTTTTTGTGTGCTGGCGTAAGGAGTTTCGGCATTGAGATCAAACCGTGGTATAATTGAATTTCAAAAATACAATTAACGTCATGCGGGCTGTACATATGCTGCATGCAGGAGACATTATGGATTGGATTATTGGCGCCGTATGCGCTTCTATGGTGGCAGGTGCTGCCTATGCGAAAAAGTCGCTAACCCTGTCTGGCTGCCTGGCGGCCATCATGATGGGAACGATATATTACGGAGCGGGTAACCTGTTCTGGTTTGGCACGTTATTGTTGTTTTTCATCACTTCAACGTTGCTCTCCAGGTTTCGTAAAGATCGGAAGCAGGAGCTGGAGAAATCCTATGCCAAGTCAGGAAATCGGGACGCCGGGCAAGTGATGGCTAATGGTGGGATGGGCATGTTCCTGTGTCTGGGATACTGGATATTTCCACATCCGGCATGGGTGTATGCTTTCATTGGTGTAATGGCTACCGTTACATCGGATACATGGGCAACCGAAATTGGGAGTCTCAGTCGCAAGCCGCCGCGCTCTGTTCTCACGTGGAAGGTACTTACTCCTGGTGCTTCAGGAGGTGTCTCACTTCTTGGCACCGTGGCTGCAGCCGTAGGCGGGGCTCTGATTGGCGCGGGAGCATTCTTGTTTTCCTGGATCGCCGGGATAGAAGGGCTTGGTCTGTTTAGTTGGACTTTTGTGGGCCTTGTAGGTGGATTGGCAGGGGCTTTTGCTGATTCTTATCTTGGCGCAACGGTGCAGATGATGTATCGTTGTACCGTGTGTGGCCGTGAAGTTGAGGTACATGAACATTGCGGGCATCCAACGGTTCGGGCTCGTGGCTGGGCATGGATGAGTAACGACCTGGTGAACGTGCTTAGCTCGGTGATCGGTGGATGTGTGGCAATTGGTTTAGGTAACATTTTGGCGTTGTAGGGGGGAGTACATTTGAGTACGGTACAGGGAGACAAATCGGAGGCTATTTTGGATGCGGCCTATGGTATTTTTGGCTCGAAAGGTTTTTATGAGACCAAAATGTCTGATATTGCAGACGAAGCCGGCATCGCAAAAGGCACCATTTATTTATATTTCAAAAGCAAGGAACAATTATTTATCGCAGTATCCAAGCGGGACTGTAACAGCTTTATCAGCCGCCTGGAATATGCTTTGAACTCGCATGAGAACACAGGTGATAAACTTGGAGCAATAGCCAAGACACACCTTACGTATTATTATGAGCGTCGCAATCATACCAAGCTCTTTTTTATGGCACCAAATAATGATCCGGATCTGATGAAATTCATGAAGGCATTCATGAATCAATACATGAGTATGGTATGTGAGGTATTGGAAAGTGCAAGTGTACCTGAGCCTGTATTGCTCGCTGAAGCATATATCGGAATTCTGGATCGGCTGAAGATGGATATCATGTTAAATCCGGAGTTTAATGAGGAACATCTGAACAAACGAATTGCCTTTGCAGCAGCATTGTTTCTGGACGGATGCCGTTCTTTTTTACAAGTTTAAAGTAAGTGCGCGGATGTACGTAATATTGAATTTTAATTTACAGAGAAGTGGGTACGAGCAATGAACATAATGACGGTAGAGCAAATTGCAAAAAGTTATGGCGAAAAAATATTGTTCAAGGATGCTTCATTTGGCATGGCTGATCAGGACAAGATTGGTGTCGTTGGGGTAAATGGAACTGGTAAATCCACGTTTTTGCGTGTGATATCCGGTATGGAACCTGCAGACGCGGGACAGATCTCGATCGGTAATGATGTACGTATTCAGTTCCTGGCACAAAATCCGGACTTCAATCCGGATAATACGGTACTGCAACAAGTATTCGAAGGTGACAGCATGGAAATGAAAACCGTGCGTGAATATACGGAAACGATGGAATTATTGGAACTGAATTCGTCCGATCCAGCGTTGCAAGAGCGGTTATTACGTTTGAATCAGCAAATGGAGCAGCTTCAGCTCTGGCAGATGGAGAGTGAAGCGAAGAGCATTTTGTCCAAACTGGGTATTCGTCAATTCGATGCACTTATGGGCACGTTGTCTGGTGGACAACGCAAAAGGGTAGCACTTGCTGCTGCACTGATTCATCCTTGTGAACTGCTCATTCTGGATGAGCCGACGAACCATATTGATAACGATTCGGTCGTATGGCTCGAGCAGTACTTGCAGAAGCGCCGCGGCGCACTGCTTATGATTACGCATGATCGGTATTTCCTGGATCGTGTGGCGAATGTCATGCTCGAATTGGATCATGGACGTTTGTTCCGATACGAAGCGAACTATACACGTTTCCTGGAACTGAAGGCGGAGCGCGAAGAACGGGAAGCTTCTTCGGAACAGAAGCGTAAGAACTTGCTTCGGACAGAGCTTGCGTGGATTCGTCGCGGTGCCAAGGCACGGACAACGAAACAAAAAGCGAGAATTGATCGCTTCGAACAACTTAAAGATCAACAAGGAATCCAGCGCTCGGGTTCATTGGAAGTATCGGTTGGCTCCACTCGTTTGGGTAAAAAGATTCTGGAGATCGAGCATCTTTCCAAATCCGTCGGTGGCCGCACGCTGATCGAAGATCTGAGTTATATTGCCGTACCTGGAGATCGGGTAGGGATTGTCGGACCGAACGGTAGTGGTAAGTCCACGTTGCTTCAGATGATATCTGGCAAGCTGGAACCCGATGCAGGTGTGGTTGACGTTGGTCCTACGGTCAATCTGGGCTACTTCACACAGGAACATCAGGAGATGGATGAATCACTTCGTGTGATTGAGTACATCAAGGAAGTGGCCGAGAATGTGAAAACAGCCGATGGCTCTCTGATTACAGCATCCCAGATGCTGGAGCGGTTCCTGTTTACCCCGGCATCCCAGTGGACGCCAATCTCGCGTCTGTCTGGTGGAGAGAAGCGTCGCCTGTATCTGCTGCGTGTGCTGATGGCTGCGCCGAATGTATTGCTGCTGGATGAGCCGACGAATGATCTGGACATTAAGACACTCGCTGTACTGGAAGACTACCTGGATGATTTCCCCGGTGTTGTTTTTGTCGTATCCCATGATCGCTATTTCCTTGATCGTACTGTGGATAAAGTGCTGTCTTTTGAGGGCAACGGTGCTGTACGTGTACACGTCGGCGACTACAGTGAATATGCAGAGTGGTTGCTGAAAAATGCGCCTGGAGCTAATCAAGAGAGTGACACAGGAGCGGCGAAGGTGAAGCAGTCATTGGATAAAACGACGTCTGCTGTTTCAGCGGCTAAACCGAAGTTGAAATTCAGCTTCAAGGAGCAACGTGAATACGACCAGATTGATGAAAATATTGAGAAGGCTGAAGCCAATCTTGTCCGGATTAACAAAGAGATGGAAGAGTCATTTAGTGATTCTGCCCGTCTGCAGGAGTTGATGGCGGAGCAGGTTGAGGCTGAACGTCATCTGGATGAATTGATGGAACGCTGGACCGTTCTGAATGAACTTGCAGAGCAGATTGAACAGAGCAAGTCTTGATTTATAACTAAACATCGCCCTTTTTTCCATAGTGACTTTATGTCGCATTGGAGGAAAGGGCGATTTTTTGTCTGCGAATTTGCGATTTTATGTGAAACGTTCTGTATGTTCATTACGTTGTATAAGTAAAGAATTCCATAGAAGGGAGAGAACACCACACTTATGTATAAGGAAATTAATCAACAGTTGGCAGCGCTCAAGGAAAAGGGGAGAATTTACGAGAAATGGACCAAACGTCTGGAGAAGCTTCAAACGGAGGAAAGCGAATGGGAAGCAAAGGTAAAACGTCGTCTGGAGCATCTCCAGAAGGAGCAGAAGGATGTCGATCGACTGAACAGTATGACATTGTCGGCATTTTTCTATCAACTGATTGGCAAGAAGACAGAACGGCTGGAGAAGGAAGAGCTGGAACTGATGGAGAGCAAGGCTGCATATGACACCGCTTGTCGCATGTTACAAGACGTACAGGAGCAACGAATTCATGTGGAGCAGGAGTTGGAGGGCGGCAGTATCAGTACTGGCAGAGCGATTACAACGCGCTGTGGGGGAAGAAGGAAGGTCGTCTGCTGGACCAGGATGCGGAATTGCAACAGATGGCTGAGAATCGGGAACATCTTGCGAGCGAGCTACAGGAACTGGATGAAGCTTTCCGGGAGGGAGAATATCTGCTCTATGCTCTTGAACGTGCCGAGAAGGCTTTGTCTTCGGCAGGTAATTGGGGTATATATGACATGATGGGTGGTGGAGTCATCTCCACGCATATCAAGCGAGGAAGAATGGATGACGCTCAGGTTGCCATCATGGATGCAGGTAAGCGTCTACGACGTTTTCAGAAGGAATTGGAGGACGTAGAAATGGCAGTACATGCGGATCTGCATCTGGGAGGTCTGCTTTCATTCGCAGACTATTTCTTCGATAACCTCTTCGTAGATTGGATGGTTCAGGACAAAATTCGCAAAGCCGAACGTCAGGTGAAGGATGGACTGAGTGCGGTTCGGAAAACCATGCATGTGTTAAGAAATGAAATGCGTGACCATAAGGCAGAGTTAGAGATATTGGATCGTAAGTATCATGCATATGTCGAACAGGCAGATTAAAAGATATGACAACAAAGGCCCCTTCCAAGCACATCGAATTGTGTGCTTGGAAGGGGCCTTCTGCTTAGACGAACATGTGGATGTTATCCATGATAATTTCGTCGATCAATGATTCTGTTTTACTTGGTTGTAATGTAGGCTGCGAGCAATCGTGCCGTATTCAGGACAGCATCCTTATGTGTACGCTCCATGGAATGAGATGCGTGAACCCCCGGACCAATCAGTGCTGCTCGGATATTGTTTCCTCCGCGTAATGCTGCACTGCCATCTGAGCCATAGTGGGGATAAATGTCGACGACGTAATCCATTCCATCTTGTTTGGCCAGTTCAATGAGACGGCTGGTCATATCGTAATCATACGGGCCAGAAGAATCTTTGGCACATATGGAAACGTCGGTTTCTTTACAGCTCAGGTCATCACCCATAGCTCCCATGTCTACAGCGATCATTTCACTGATTTCCGCAGGGATATATGATGCGCCATGTCCAACTTCTTCATAGTTCGAGATAAGCAGTGAAACGTTATGTAATGGTTTCCAGCCTTCACGATGTGCAGACTCAAGGATGCCAAAGAGGGCAGCCACGCTGGCTTTGTCGTCCAGATGACGTGATTTGATATAACCACTCGGCGTGATGACTGCGCGAGCATCGAAGGAGATAAAGTCGCCGACAGAGATCCCGAGTTTCAACACATCTTCCTTGGAGGAGACGACCTCATCGATTCGAACTTCCATATGGCTCTCGGACCGTTCAAAGGTACGTGCATCCGGATAGACGTGGACAGACGGATGAAGGGAGAGAATGGTGCCTGTGTATGTTTTTCCATCCCGAGTATGGATGCTGCAATATTCGTTTTCGATACTTTGCATCGAAAATCCACCGACAGAGGTAAGTTTCAATGTGCCGTAGGATGTAATTGAGCGTACCATGGCCCCTAGCGTATCCACGTGGGCGCTTAAAGCGATTGTCTTGGAAGAGTCCTGTCCAGGCAATGTGAGCACCGCACCGCCCTTGTTATTCAGCTCACAGGCGATGCCCAGTGCTGCTGCTTCCTTTCGGATCATCTCGATAATATGATGTGTGTAACCACTTGGGCTTGGTGTATCCAGCAATTTTTTCAGAAAAGACAGAACGTAAGATTCATCAATTGTAAAACTCATTGTGTAATTTCCTCCTCGGATCATGGGTATGGTGTGAAACAAAATACAGCCTGTCTGGGGGAGAGGATGTGATACTACCATTCCTGACTCGCCAGCAGGCTGTCTCTGATTGGTTACAGTGTTCCCGTAGGGTTTCCTTTGCGCTGACTCTGGATCGAATCATTCTCCAATAGGCTGTCGGATTCATTGGAGTCAAGCGAATCCATCGATTTAAAAGAATCCAACGTAGATTTGCTTGTCGCGGAACTTTCCAGTTCAGATACACGCAATTTCAATTGTTTGTTCTCGCGTTGCAGTCTGTATTGGCGATAGATGCCATATGACCCTACAATAATTCCACCGATCAGGGTACAGCCGAGAATCAGCAAGATCAGCGGGATTTGTACCGTGTTAAATAACAGGTTGACTTGTACGGAATCCACATTAATGACCGCAAAGATTCCCGTAAGCAGTGCAAAAACAAGACCTGCTATGAGTGCCCATTGCATTTTCATGGTGTTGCCTCCTTGTTGAACAATTGAGAACTAGATATGCATTACCCATATTCGGGTATGTTGCATCTTGCAATGATGATAAAATCCCCTGCCCAAACGGGCAAGGGATGCAGGTCACATGAAAAGACAACCTTATTTGGTTAGCTGCTCCATCTGTTCAATCAGTTCCTTGAAGACACTCATAGCTTCACGAATTGGCTGTGGTGTAGACATATCCACACCTGCTTTTTTCAGAATGTTGATGGAGTAATCACTGCCACCACTCTTCAGGAAGCCAAGATAACGGTCAACAGCCGGTTGGCCTTCTTCCAGGATTTGCTTGGAAAAGCTTGTCGCTGCGGAGAAGCCTGTAGCATATTTGTAAACGTAGAAGCTGTTATAGAAGTGGGGAATACGAGCCCATTCCATTTCAATTTCTTTGTCAACAGCCATGCCTTCTCCGTGATATTTAACGTTCAGATCATAATAGATCTCGGATAACAATTGTGGTGTTAATGCGTCACCTTGTTCCGCACGTTCATGAATGATTTTCTCGAATTCAGCAAACATGGTCTGACGGAATACCGTTGTACGGAATTGGTCGGCATAATAGGTTAACAGATACAATTTTTCCTTTGGATCTGTTGATTTGTTAAGCAGATAATCCATGAGCAACGCTTCGTTGGTTGTAGATGCAACCTCTGCCAGGAAGATGGTGTACTGTGCATCACGATACGGAAGTGTTGTATCCGAGTAATGTGAATGCAGAGCGTGACCCATTTCATGTGCAAGTGTGAACATGCTGTTCAGGTTATCTTTGTGATTTAACAAGACATACGGGTGAGTGCCGTAAGCGCCCCAGGCATATGCGCCTGAACGTTTATTTTCATTCTCATATATATCGATCCAGCGGTTATCATATCCAGTCTGCAATGCGTCAGCATAGTCCTTGCCGAGTGGTTTCAGACCGTCTTTAACCGTTTGTTTCGCTTCCTCATAGGTAATATCCATTTTGTATTCGTCTACGAGTGGAGCGAACAGATCGTACATGTGCAATTGATCCACACCCAGCAACTTTTTGCGCAGGTCCATATAACGATGCAATAACGGAAGGCTCTCATGAATGGTGTCTACCAGATTGGTATACACATCCGTTGGGATGTTATCTCCATATAGGGACATTTCCATCACGGAAGGGTACTTCCGAACATTAGCATAGAACATATTTTTGGTTACATTTGCATTCAGGGCAGCCGCAATTGTGTTCTTCTGTTTGGCATAGGTTTCGTATACCGCTTTGAAGGCACGTTCGCGAACTTCACGGTTTGGGTTCTCTAGGAACTGAATGTAGCTGCCGTGTGTCAGTTCAACTTCGTTATCATGTTCATCCTTGATTCTTGGAAACTTGAGATCGGCGTTATTCAGCATGCTGAAGATTGTCTGTGGTGCTTGTGAAAGGTTGCCTACCTGTGCAAGCAAAGCCTCTTCTGCTTGGCTAAGAACGTGGGCTTTTTCGCGTTTCATCTCTTCCAGCGTAAATGTATAAGCAGAAAGTTTTTCGTTCGCAATAAATGCGTCCAACTGATCATCCGGCAGGGAAAGAATCTCCGGTGTGACAAAAGAAAGTGCTTCACCAACCCGTACGCCTAATTTCTGGGCTTTTTGGGACAGGTTTTGATATGTAGGATTCGCTGTGTCTTCATCTTGATGCATACGTGCGTACACAAAGAGGCGTTCTATTTTGAGGCTGATCTCATCTTCGAATTCGAAGCAAGATTTGAGTACATCAGGTTGATTTAATTTGCCTTGGAATTCGGAGGCCTTCTTGGTCAAAGACGATACTTCTTCATATTCCTGATCCCAGGCTTTCTGATCGGCAAATAAATCTTCCAGTTTCCAGCTATGTTCAGCCGGCACCTCGGAACGTTTCAATAATTGACTCATGGAAATCCTCCTTTGATGATCTGATGAATGTATGGACGAAGCTGCCTTCGTCTCGCTTGCCTGTGCGGAGAGAGACGAAGGAATCAGACTAAGTACCAGGATAACAGATAGCGATTTCTGGTATTTCAACGGCCTTCCTCCTTACGATACGAATAATCTCGTATAGTATGACCTTAGGCACGTTGAAATATTTGAATATCTGGGTCCCCGTGATTAGGTTCCCATGTTATACAGAAAATAAACGATCAGGAAAAAGGCGAAACAAATGAGCAGGGTAGCAATAAGCGCCATTCCCCGTCTTAATCGATCCGGGATGGAATTGCGTCCCAGAATAAGCACAATACCAAGGGAGAAGGCAAGGATAATAAAGATGACGACATTGCTTGAGTCAAGCTGCATGGGTTAGACCCCTTTGAAGGCAGCCATCAATTGACGCCATTCATCCTCACGGTTCTCAAAATCTGCTTTTGGAAAACGGCGTTCAGCCCAGTGCATTAATGCAGGACGGCTAAGGAATGTATGGCATTCTTCGCCCCATTCTTCCGAAATTTCTCGCAGTACGAGATATTTGCCTTGAACTTCTACGGTCATCATATTCCACTTGTCTGTTTTGTATATTTCATGTTTTTTTATCATAGGTAGTCTCCAAACTAACGGTTTTGGTAAAATGATACCGTACCCTACGATTCAAAGCAAATTTTTTCGACATTTATGGAAAGATAAATTGCAAAATGGAAGCCCATACAGTATAATAAGGATATTCGCCATAGATGGCGATATTTTTAGGAGGTTTTTCATTTGAAAGGTACAGTTAAATGGTTTAACGCAGAAAAAGGCTATGGCTTTATTTCAGTTGAAGGCGGCGAGGACGTATTCGTACATTTCTCCGCAATCCAAGGAGATGGCTTCAAAACATTGGAAGAAGGTCAAGCGGTAGAATTCGAAATCACTGATGGAAACCGTGGTCCTCAAGCAGCTAACGTAAACAAACTGTAAGAATTTATCCGGCTAACGGACTTCTTATATATTATAAATTTATAGCTGAATATTAAGAACCTAAGCACAGTCCCCCATGGGAGGCTGTGCTTTTTTTGATTCTAAAATTTTCAGTGTAAATAACGGTTGAATACGGTGTAAGTAACCCTGTGTGTTCAGGAGACACGATTGGTCATGCTGGACCATAACTTTAATCCGAAACCGATCAGTGCAGCCAGGGAGAAAGCCATAGCGGTGAGATAGAAGGTTTGTCTGCCTGCATGTTCCAGCAGCAGTCCGCCCAACGTTCCACTAAGAAGTCCCGAAGCACTGGACCAGACAATGGTGAACAAAGCCATACCTGTAGCTCTGTAACCGTCCGGAACTAGGCGAATGATGTAGCGGACCGCCGTAACGTAGAAAATACCAAAGGTTACACTGTGCATCGTCTGAATTGCAACGACGGCTGCAGGTGTATCGGATATGGACATGAGAAGCAAACGAACCGTATACATCAGTGCAGCAAAAGCAATTAGCGGCAGTTCTTTATAACGGTTTCCATACTTGCTGAGCAGTAGAAATATGGGGATTTCACTTACGGAAGAGATCAGCAAAGACCAGCCGATCAGCCCCTCGCTGGCACCCAGATCTTTTAGCGTGATGGTAAGGAATGCTTCGTTCATGCGATGTCCCATGGCAAGCAAAAACACACAGCCAAAAAAGGTGAGCACATCTCTGCGTTTCAAAATAGCCCATAACCCCGATAGATCCATTTTGCTACTGCTCCCCGAAGGTTGATCCTTCAATTGAAAACTGATCAATAGTGTAGTGGCAGCAAGACCAACGCAAACCCAGATCGTCCATGCTGGACCAAAAGATCCAAGGAAATACCCGATACTTAATGCAAAGAAGGCATAACCGATCGATCCGAAGACTCGAATGGAAGTGAAATTTCGGCCGTACTTGCTGGCCGTTGTAATAGCCATCGTATCGGAGAGTGGATAGACCGGATAATAGAAAAAGTAAAACAGGGTCACGAGTACAAATACCTGACCAAAAGTTGTCGCATTGGCGAGCATGATTCCTGTGATCAATTGACCACCAAGCAGAATGATCATCACTTTGCGTACCGTTTGGTAGCGGTCGCTGGCCATGCTCCAGAACATATTGGAGAACACAGAAATGAGGGGGCCAATTCCGTAGAGATATCCAATCTCAGCCCGACTGAAGCCCAGATGACTGAAGTAAAGCTGGAAGTAGGATACCACCAGGACGGTGGAACCAAAGATGGTGAACATGAGAGCCCGCAGCCAGTTCTGGTCCGGGCGGGCGTTGTGACTTAATTTCATGATGAGAGACTCCAATCCTGATAACAATTCAATGATTTTATTACCCTTTCAGGGATGTTGATTTATGGGCTCTAGGCACGGACATCGTAGGTTCTTGCTTCGTGCGCCGGATGACAAGCCAGACAATGATAAGTTCGGCGAGCAGGCCAAGGGATTGGGCTACAGCGCCAATCATACCGTTCCACGCAGGAAAAATACTAACCAGTATAAGCAGCACAATCACCGTGCAGATTGCATTCGCCGTTTGCGAACGAAACATCGTTTTTGTCTGACCGCGAAGCAGAATGAGGCCATTGCTGAAATCCAGAAAAGGGAAGATCAGCGGAAATAAGACAAACGCACGCAGAGTCCACAGACTTTGTTGCAAAAGTTCGCCCTGAACGCTCATGACATTTTCGAGTACCCAAGGTCCCAAGGGGGTATAGGCAATCGACACCATCATCGCAAACGGAATAAATCCGGTCACAAGTGCGAATTTTCGTACCAGTTTGGCGTCCACAAGGTAGAAATTCAGCACGATCTGATGGATGTATGTAAAGAAGCTTAGCATCAACTGCATCAGACTGCTTGCTATGGCAAAGGACGAAATGGCTAGTGCAATCCCGGTCGTTTTGCCCAGTACGATGTTAATAACCGGTCCTATGAACAGCGCTACAAAGCTGGATAACAGCAGCGGCTTATAAAAGCGAAATACGTCTCCCTTGCTCTCGACGGGATGATCCTCAAGCTTGGCTGGCATCTTGCGCTTGATGCTGTTACCCTCCAGAAAGCTGACGAGCGCTTCAATCATCATGCCAGCAGCAAAAATGATAGCGCCTACACGTCCACTGTCAATGCTGTCTGTGTATATGAAATAGAGGGATAGGCCGTACATACCGGCTAAACGGAATACCATCCCGATGGTTAACCACTTGGTGCGGTTATTCGTAATGATGATCCCCTGATAGATGTTGCGGATCACTGAAAAGATACTCACATACATGAGAATTTCATATACGTCTATGACTTTGTTAAGCAGATCCGGACTTACACCAAACAAGTATTTGAACACCCCGGTACCAACGGGAGAGTATACGATGAGAAACCCAATGAGAAGCACACAGGCAAGAAATATTTTGGTCACAAACGTGAGGGCCTGAAAGGAAAGGCGATCGCGAACCAGTGCGGAACAGGTTTGCCGCAGCAGGGTGGAGGGGCGTTCCGTGAGGGTTAACAAGCTACCGGCGATGGCATAGCTGGCAATAACCGTCTCGGGATGAGCGGAACGTGCTAATGTGCTGTTTATAATGACGTGAGAAATGGTGACGAGAGAGGCGGAAATGCCAAGTGGCACAAAAAAAGAAAATAACCGTCTCCACGAAAGTGATTCACTTGACGACATGTCAACGACTCCTTTGATGGATGAAATATGGATAGTATATCACAAAGCTTTGAACGCCGATGCGATTTTTTATGCGGAATATGCGGCAGATCATTTGTACAATTAAGGGGATCATATTATAATAGGAATGGTTAAAAATCGCTCTAATACGTATTCAACCAAGTGGAGGCACATTTATTTTGAGCCAATCAAATCGAAAACGTCATCAATATCCGCGTGGACCGCTGGCATTGATGAGAGGGGTGTACAAATACACCATTCCGGAAACACGGAAGGCACTGAATGGATGGCGTGCTCAAGCTGAGGCGATTCCGAATGAGGAGTTGCGTACACAGGCACTTGCCAGTCTGAAGGATAAACAGTTTCACTGTGAAGGCGGAACCGTCTACGCATTGGCTGATTTGCCCAACAGGCACATTCTGATTCCGCTGATCGTCTCATATCAAACTATTAGTGATTATTTGGACAATCTGTGCGACCGCAGCACGTCGATGGACCCGGATGACTTTCGTCTACTCCATCAATCCATGCTTGATGCGGTAGATCCCGAAGCAATTCCCGTCAATTATTATGCCCTCCGTGAGGAGCAGGATGACGGTGGATATCTGCGGAATCTGGTGACCACATGTCAGGAACTGACCCGTCAGTTACCAGGCTATACGTCCGCCAAGCCCCAAATTCAGGATCTGGCAGGCCTATACACGGACCTGCAGGTATATAAGCATATCAAGCCGGAACTGAGAGAAACGGCACTGCTCGAATGGTGGTCGGAGCATCGCCATCGCACACCTCAGTTTCGTTGGAACGAATTTGCTGCTGCAACTGGCTCTACACTGGGCGTTTTCATGCTGTTTCTGGCTGCCAGTGACGATCAGTTGACTGAAGAGCAAGCGGCCTCGATCCACACGGCCTATTTCCCACATGTATGCGCATTGCACATTATGCTCGATTATTTAATTGATCAGGATGAGGACCGCATCGGGGGAGATCTCAACTTCTGCAACTATTATGAGAATGTGGAGACAATGCTGGACCGAATTGCTTTTATTGTGGAGATGGCACGCAGTGATGTGCAGAAGATTCCGGGAAGCTCCTTTCACCGGATGATCATCGAAGGACTGATTGCCATTTACCTGTCTGATCCCAAAGTCAGCGAACAACAGGAAGTTCGCGTTGTATCCAAACGTCTGCTGAAAAATAGTCCAATCACAAGAATATTTTTCTTCATTTTCAGTCGCTGGATACGGAAAAATATGTAAGTCAGGTGTGATATTGCGGAGCCTGAAGTGAAACTAGAGGAGGAAGAAACATCATGACAGCAGTAAAGAAAATCGCAGTATTAACGAGCGGTGGTGATTCACAGGGGATGAACGCGGCTGTTCGTGCGGTTGTTCGCAGCGGACTGTTTCACGGTCTCGAAGTATTTGGAGTTCAACGTGGATACCAGGGTCTTTTGAATAATGACATTTTCCCGATGGATTTGCGGAGTGTAGGGGATATCATCCAACGTGGGGGAACGGTTCTTCAATCGGCACGTTGCAAGGAGTTCTATACCGCTGAAGGTCAGCAAAAAGGTGCGGACATTCTGCGTGCGCGTGGCATTGACGGTCTGGTTGTTATCGGTGGGGATGGTTCCTACAACGGAGCAAACAAACTGAGCAAGCTGGGCATTAACACCATGGGTCTGCCAGGAACGATTGATAACGATGTTTCATTCACCGACTATACTATCGGATTTGATACAGCTGTAAGCATAGTGGTTGATGCAGTAAACAAATTGCGTGATACGATGTCTTCACACGAACGTTCTTCCATCGTTGAAGTTATGGGTCGTCATTGTGGAGATATCGCTCTGCATGCCGGACTTGCTTCGGGTGCTGAAACGATTCTTGTCCCAGAAGTTCCGTTTGACATGGACGAAGTAGCAGATCGGATGAAAGCTAACTTTGCACATGGCAAACGCCACAGTATTATCATCGTTGCAGAAGGCGTAGGCAAAGGTGAGGATGTAGCAAAAGAACTGATGGAACGTTGCCCAACGTATGAGCCACGTGTAACCGTTCTGGGTCACATTCAGCGTGGGGGTACGCCAACACCTTTCGACCGTAACCTGGCAAGCCGTCTTGGCGACTTCGCTGTTCGCAGTCTGATCGCAGGCGAGACAGACAAAGGTTGTGGCATTATCAAGGGTGAACTTACCCTGACGGATATTGATAAAGTGGTTAACACAAAAAAAGATTTCGATATGGTGACTTACGAGCTTGCACAACGTTTGTCCCAATAATTCGATTCTTACGCAAAGAGCACAATCCCGCTTTAACGAGGATTGTGCTCTTTTTGTTGTTTTCCAAAGTAAGTGAGTGTTCCTATGCTACGCCTTGCGGAGTGCTGCTTGTTTTTGTACCAGGAAGAGTCTCCAGAGAAGCGCTGTTGCTCCTACAGCAAGGCCGGCAATGAGTCCAATCCAGTATCCGAAGGCACCGAGTGAAGTATACGTAGCTGTTAGGTAACCTACAGGCAGACCAATAATCCAATACGCTATGAACGTAATGATTAGTGCAGGATTAACATCTTTGTAGCCACGCAATGCTCCTTGGGTCGGTGTAGCAATCGCATCCGAGATCTGAAAGAAAATGGCGTAGATAAGGAAATGCTGCGTAAGTGCAATGACCTCTAGATCGTTTGAATACACGCCTGCAATCTGTTCGCCGAACACAATCAACACGATGGCTGTCAGCAGGGAGAGCCCGATGGCTCCACCAATTCCGAGCAGACTGTATTGTTTGGCATCTCTCAGACGCCCTGCACCTGCCTCATAACCCACAAGGATCGTAAGAGCCATACATATGCTCACAGGCAGCATGTAGAGCGTAGAAGCAAAGTTCAGCGCCGCCTGGTGGGCAGCAATTGTTGTGGTATCGAAACGGCTCATCATTAAAGTCACAGCAGCGAAGATGGACGTTTCGAAAAAAGTCGCAAATCCGATGGGCACTCCAATCTTGAGTAGCTCTTTCCATTTGGACAATGATACACGGGTCCATTGACGGAAAATGCCATACTGGGCGAAAGGTTCGACCCGATGGACAAAAAAGAGACTAATAAGAAAGATCAGCCAGTATGTACATGCTGTAGCAACACCAGCACCAACACCGCCCAATTGTGGAAAGCCCCAGCGACCGAATATCAGCAGATAATTCAAAAAGATGTTAACGGGCAGTGAAACCAACGTAATAAACATCGTAGTCCGTGTCTGGCCAAGTGCATCCATGAAGCTGCGAAGCACCGTATATCCGAAGAGTGGGATAATCCCAAAAGCAAGTGCGCACAAAAAATAGAAGGCAACTTGGGAAACTCGGGGTTCAAGAGGCATTCCGTTCAGTATAGGGCCAAGTAACAACGCCCCCGCTCCGATAACGACGAGACTGACAGCAATTCCAAGATACAGCGCCTGGATGACGTTATACCCGATCTGATCCTTACGTTTGGAACCCAGCAAATGGGAAACGACAGGTGTAATACCGATCAGAATCCCGCTTAGTCCAGTTTGAACTGGCATCCAAAGACTTGTGCCAATCGCGACGCCTGCAAGGTCGGCCGGAGAAAACTTGCCTGACATATTGGTGTCGAAGAACGACATGGCAGAGAGGGCGATTTGAGTGGTGAAGATGGGCAAAAATATAATCAGGAATTGCTTCACTTTTTGGGAAAAACTTGTTGTGTTCATGTTCACTGGCAGTGCCTCGCTATTCTAAAGAGATGTCATCCAAGTGTCATATCTGGACAGCTATTTATTGTAGTGGATTTTGTTCAATTTGAATAGGGACAGAAGCAGAGTATGGGGTACAGAGAAAAATGAACACCAAAAAACCTCGCTCCGCTTCAAGCAGAACGAGGTTGGATGAAATGAGAAGTATGAAAGAGTGCGGATTACTTATATTGTACACCTGATGTATAACGGTTGGACGCATTCCAGAGCAGATATTCATGTACATCCATGTCTTTCATTGCTCTAATCTGGTCTTCCACTTGTTTCTTGCCATACTTGACATAATGCCCACTGCCCAGCCAGCTTGCTGTGAAGTCCTGAATCCACGGACGAATGACGGGTTTGAGTTCTTTGGTAGGGTCCAGTTTCTTATGCGTATCTTCCATTGAACCCTTGATGGTTGTGTAAGGATCTTTGTCAGGGTCCTTGACCCCATACCAGCCAGTAGAATAGTGACTCGGGTATACCATCGGTGAGATGACATCCACATTTTCGGATATTTTAACAAAATCTTGTCCAATGCCTTCAGCCGCAGGTACAGAAGCGGCATAACCAAAAATATCAACCGAGACACGGACCCCTAGCGGGGCCAACTCCTTGCGTGCATATTGCACGAATTCAGCCACAACATCGACGCGTGACTTGTCAGATTTGGTATATTTCAGTACATCGGCTCGAGTTTCGAAACCTTCCGGGAAACGAACGTAGTCAAATTGAATCTCTTTGAACCCAAGCTTGGCTGCTTCCTTGGCTATCTCAATGTTATAGTCCCATACTTCCTTGCTGTACGGATTCACAAAGCTGTCGCCTTTGCCATTCGCCCAAACAGAACCATCCTTATTGCGGAAGGAGAGCTCCGGATTTTTCTTGGCAAGAATCGTATCTTTGAATACAACGACACGTGCAATCGGGTAGACCTCATGTTTTTGCAATCGTTTCATCAAGGCATCGATATCCCGAATAAAAGGTTGGGATTTACCCATTTTCTGAAGCGCTTTGTTTTCTGTGGGGTAAGTTATGTATCCGAGATCGTCTTTGATATCAATGACCATGGCATTCAGTTCTGTACTGTCTGTCAGTTCCAACAATTCTTTCATACGTGCGCCGCCGGCGCTGTAGGCTGTTACATAAATACCTTTGACCACAGGTGCATCAGGTTGAGGATCAATTTTGGCAGGTGGATTATCGGCATCAATAACAACCTGATCTTTTTGAGATTGGATAATTGCGGTGTTAAAACTGTTGGTTAACGATTGGAATTGAGGGTTTCCCTGGTCCGCCACTGTGGGGGCACCACCAAAGCTTCCGAAGGCCATAGCCAGTAAAGCCCAAAACATGTTCATTCATTTCCACTCCCTTATGTGTGCATTCCATGTATGAATTATACATTAAAGCCTCTGGGCTTTTAACCATATTAATCAAGTAATGAAACACATGGAAAAAATGAAAACCGCTTCCTGCTGAGGAAATCCCCTGCAAGAAGCGGCGTGATCAATCTGAAAAAATTATTGAATGTAAATCTCATTTTGATGCTCACAAATACTGTACTGAATGATTTCCATTGCGTCTCCCTGTTCCAGGATGCCCAGCCCATCCCGGAGGACAATCAGTGAGTCGAGTTCATTCGGTTTCAAGAAAGGGAGCATTTCCGGGCACCATCTGTTGACAATTTCAAACAGTTTTACCGTTTCCATATCCACAATAATCACCCTTTCCTACTCGAATTCCAAAATGGTAAGTCATTCGGTGCAATTCGGGAAAGCATATGGCCTGTGAAATTGAAGGGTTGAACCTGCTATACAACATATTTAGGAGCCGTACACCGTTATTATACCACAATGTTGTGAATTGTTAACCGTACAGGTGTCTTAACTTCTGCGAAATGAACCCATAACACCAACCGTTTCCACAATGTTAACAAAAGCGTTTGGATCTGTATCCTTGATAATACGTTTAATTTCAACCAACTCGTAACGGGTCGTAACGGTCATGAGCATGTCCTTCTCAATATCCGTGTAGGCTCCCTGAGTCTTAATTTTGGTAACTCCACGAGGCCGAACAAGTAATTTTTTTAACATGGCTTCGGTTTCGTTTGTAATAATGTACAGTGTTACTTTGACGTGACTGATATGGATCAGATCAAGCACTTTGCCTGTAATGTAGATGGATACCATCGAGGCCAAGGCTGTATTCCAATTGTCACTCAGGTAACCTGCAAGCATAATGATCGTACCGTTCATACCGGCCATCACTGTACCAATCGGAAAGTCTCGTTTACGCGTGAAAATGGACCCAACAATGTCGAGTCCTCCTGTGGAGCCGCCGACTCGGAAGGAAACGCCTGTACCCATTCCAATAAGCACACCGCCAAATACAGAACTAAGTAAAGGGTCTGTAGCCACAGCAAAAACAGGCAGAAGCGCAATGAACCAAGAAGTGGCTGCTACCGAAAGAATACTTAATGTAATGAAGCGTCGTCCAAGAATAAACCAACCTGCAATGAGCAGGGGAATGTTGAGAACAAAATACATTATACTAAGATTCAACGTTGTAAAATAACCCAGAAGCATTGAAATACCGGACACCCCGCCGCTTAAAAGCTGATGGGGGACCAAAAACCAGTTGAAGCCGCAGGCAATAGCTGCAGCACCCAAAATGATCACTAAAGAGTGCCAAATTATTTTGGGCAATTTAATCACCTCATTTATATTTAAAACCAGATTGCTGGTAATCTTGAATTGTTTTGTGATATAATAATTTGTGGATATTCTTGAGTAGGAAACTTTTCCTAAATGGAGCAATAAAATTTTGAAATGTTTCAAACACATGTATGTAGTTTTAGTCTTATGTTGGGGACCCATTCATGGAATTATATTCGTTAGTGAAAATAATTCGTCCCGTTGGGATACCCTATAAATATTAACGCTACTTAAGAATACAGACAACAAAGTGGATTGTCCACCATGTCCACCATATAAAAGGAGCATGAATAATTTTGACAAATTTAAACTTTACAGATTTCAATCTTGAACCACTGGTGCTGCAAGCCATCACTGAGCTCGGGTTTGAAGAAGCAACACCGATCCAATCCAAAGCGATTCCTTTGGCACTCGAAGGCAGAGATTTGATTGGTCAAGCTCAAACAGGTACGGGTAAAACAGCTGCATTCGGTATTCCGTTGATCAGCAAAATCTCAAAAAGTGACGAGAAAATCCGCGCCCTTATTATGGCACCTACACGTGAACTTGCAATTCAAGTTGCTGAAGAGATCGAAAAACTCACTCGCTTCAAAGGTCTTCGCTCCCTGCCAATCTACGGCGGACAAGATATCGTGCGTCAAATCCGTGCACTGAAAAGAAAACCACAGATCATCATTGGTACACCTGGACGTCTCCTTGACCACATCAACCGCAAAACAATCAAACTAGATGATGTACAAACTGTTGTACTGGATGAAGCAGATGAAATGCTCGACATGGGTTTCATGGAGGATATCCAATCCATCCTGAAACAAGTTCCAGACGAGCGCCAAACTATGCTGTTCTCAGCAACAATGCCTCCTAACATTCAAAAATTGGCACAACAATTCTTGAACAATCCTGAACACATTTCTGTGATTCCGAAACATGTTAGTGCACCATTGATTGACCAATCCTATATCGAAGTACCTGAGCGTCAAAAATTCGAAGCATTGAGCCGTTTGTTGGATATGGAATCTCCTGAACTGGCGATCGTATTCGGACGTACAAAACGTCGTGTTGACGAATTGGCTGAAGCTTTGCAAAAACGTGGATATTCTGCAGACGGTCTTCATGGTGACTTGTCCCAGAATCAACGTGATGCGGTAATGCGTAAGTTCCGTGACGGCAGCATTGACGTACTCGTTGCAACAGACGTGGCTGCACGTGGTCTCGACGTATCTGGCGTAACTCACGTTGTTAACTTTGACCTTCCACAAGATCCGGAGAGCTATGTTCACCGTATCGGTCGTACAGGTCGTGCGGGTAAAGAGGGTGCTGCTTGGTCCTTCGTTACACCACGTGAGATTGATCACTTGCACTTCATCGAGCGTGTAACACGTCACCGTATTCCACGTAAACCACTGCCAACAATGGCAGAAGCGGTTGAAGGTAAACAACGTTTGACAGCAGAGCGCTTGCTGGAAATCGTACAATCAGGCGAACTGAACGAATACAAAGGTATTGCGATTCAAATGCTTGAGCAATATGATTCTGTTCAACTGTTGTCAGCTGCACTGAAGCTCCTGACAGGTGACAAGAAAGATGCTCAAGTTGATCTGACTCCTGAAGATCCAATCCGTGCTAAACGTCGTAAACCGGATGTTCGCTCTGGCGGACGTAAACCATCGGGTTACAGCGGTAACCGCACAAGTGGTAGCGGCGGCAGTGGTGGTGGTTACAACCGCGATCGCAACAGCAGTGGCGGCGGACGTGGCGGTTACAACCGTGATCGTAACAGCGGCAGCAGCACTGGCGGTGGAAGCAGAGAAGGTGGTTACAACCGTGACCGCAAACCGCGTCCAAGCAGTAACGAAGGACGTCGTCCAGCGAAAGATTCTTCTTTCGAGTAATATAAACGTATGATCTGAAGAATGGAGCGGGCAACTGCTCCATTTTTTTTATTTTCAAAGTGACTGCATCATTTTATTTCACTGCCAGAAGCGGCTAGAAGCGCTAGCTGAGGATAATGACGATCTCTTTTCGGGAAGTACTGGCTTTTCCTATCTATAATAAGGTATATTAATATTAGACTTCAGGTAATTCGCAAGGCTGCAGAGGAGGAGAAATGTTTGGAATTTAAAGGAGCTATGGGTGGGATCTACCGGCTTACAGAGTGGATTACGAGACTGGCCGCAACCAATCTGTTGTGGGCTATTTGTTCGTCTCCGTTCTTGTTTTTCTTGATTATGAAACTGCTCGTGATGCAGCAGAACCTCGCAAACGAATCATTGCAAATGAACTGGGCTATAGCTATTGTGGCACCGCTTACACTGTTCCCGGCGACTTCGGCGCTGTTTACGGTTGTTCGTAAATGGAATATGGGTGATACGGATGTACCGATCTTCCGTACTTTCTTTGTAGGTTACAAGGAAAACTACAAGCAAAGTTTAATTGGGGGTATTTTTTACACACTGTTATTCGCGATTATGTATCTGGATTACACAGTGTACATGACGCAGTTCCGCAATATGCAGCTCGTGGGAATCATCATGTTAGTACTGCTTCTCTTGTTATTTGTATCACTCTTTAACTTTTTCTCGATGGTTGTACATTATCATATGTCCATCGGACTCATTATCAAAAACGCGGTATTGCTTACGCTGATCAGACCATTCCGTGTATTTTCCACATTGCTGGGAAGTGGATTGCTGTTCTACATCGGTTTCCGTTATCCGGTCTTGTTCGTTTTCTTCATTATCAGCATCATTGCTTGGTTTGCTTTCTTTAACTTCTACGCAACCTTCAACAAGATGCAGGAGCAGATGGAGAAGATGCAACTCAAGAAGGAAGAAGAAGAAGCTGCTGCGCTGGCTGAACAATCAGCAGAGAATGGTGAAACATCTGAGCCATCAGACGACAAAAACATTACATTGCAAAAATAAAACATGATGAATCGCCATTTACTTTTTACACAGTTAGGGATATAATAATTGTACATCCTGCGATGTACGTTTCGGTTATTCGTTGTTTTGAACCAATGATGATGTCTTCGGGAGATCAACACAGAATGTTGCTGAAAAGCCCTGTCTATACGACATGGGGACTTCAAAAAGCATTTTTGCGGTCACCCACCTGCCAAGCAGGTTCATAAGACAATGTAGCCGGACGGCATAGGCGGGTTCCTAAATCTTCATGTACAGCACCCTGACTTTTCCTCTACAAAAGGAATTTCAGGGTGTTTTTAAGTTGTGATGAATGTTTTTGATTGGTTTTATGATAAATATGATGCTTGCCCTTTTGTTACTACTTGAACAATGTTACACTAAGATACATAAATGGAACGGTTACAATCAAAGGAGGAAGGGTCTTGACCTTAAAGAGAACGCTCGTCGGTATCATCCGCAGCATGGAGGGGACCAGCGATCGAGCCAAGGATCCCAAATTAAAAACACGGTATTATAACTTATCCAAAGACAGAGCCTGGGAAGAGGTCTCTTCGACACTCAAAAAGATTCCGGGTTATAAAGTGCTGCATGAAGTGCCTTCTGTTGGAGAAGTTATTCTGGAGAAGCGGACTACCTTTGGACGGACGATGGATATTACAGTTTCCATTATCTCAGTAAGTCCTGTTCGCAGTGCGGTGGATATGTATTCAGCTTCACGTGGTTCACTTGGAGACTTGGGTTCCAATTATCGCACGATTATGAACTTATTCTCTGTTCTGGATAAGAAGCTAAGCAAGTATAAAGCAAATGATTGAAATAGATGATAAATAACAAAAAGCGAGTGAAGGTTAACCTTCCTCGCTTTTGTTCTGAACGTATGGTAACCTCTACAGCAAAGCTTTTACAGCAGCAATCGCTTGTTCGAAGTTAGGGGAGTCTGTCATTTCAGGCAAATACTCCACATATGTAATCCGGTCTTCGGCATCCAAAACAAAAATGGAGCGCATGTCGAGTTGGAATTCTTTGATCAGAACGCCGTAGTCTTCACCGAAAGAACGTGTTTTGTAGTCTGACAATGTAACTACGCGGTCAACACCAGCTGCTCCACACCAACGAGCCTGAGCAAACGGAAGGTCAACGCTTACTGTCAAGACAACAACATTGTCTCCGAGTTCTCCAGCTTCCACGTTGAAACGACGAGTTTGCGCATCGCATACGCCAGTATCCAGGGAAGGAACAACGCTGATTAATTTGATTTTGCCTGCGAAGTCTTTCAGGGAAGCGTCCTCAACCAGGTTCTTGCTCAGTGTAAAATCAGGTGCTTGATCGCCGACTTTCAGTTCGGGTCCGATCAATGTAATAGGGTTGCCTTTAAATGTGGCTGCGCCTGTACGTTCTTGTGTCATAATAATGTTCCTCCTTATAAATTGGTGATCCGTGCCAAAATCCATTATAATCTTTTATGAAAGGCATTGTCCAATTCGGGCATGTACCATTACGATGGATCAGAGATGTAAGTCCGATCTGAACAGGGTGGAGTGAAAGAAGAAATTTATGATATTTATTCGCTATGAGAACTGGAAAGGTTATTTGAAGTATTTCCCTTTGACGTCGCTTTTTTTAATTGCCAATGTAGTCATGTTTATTGTGTTAACGGTGAACGGTGGATCAACGAACAATATGGTGCTGCTGAAATTTGGGGCACTTACGAATCATGAACTGTTCGCACAGGAGTGGTGGCGTTACATCACATCCATCTTCCTGCATGCGGGCTTCAGTCATTTATTGTTTAACAGCTTTGCGTTAATCGTATTTGCACCACCGATGGAACGGTTGCTCGGGTCGGTGAGGTATGGTGTATTGTACCTGGGTGGCGGTGTATTGGGTAATATTCTTGCTGTTGCGTGGTATAACTCGGTTGGGAGTATTACCATCTCGGTAGGTGCTTCAGGAGCGATCTATGCTGTCTATGGTGCATTCCTGTATGTAGCGCTGTTCCAGCGAACGATGATGGACGAGGCTTCGCGCAAAACGATGTACACATTGCTTTTGTTCGGAATCATATTCTCCTTCGCCATGTCAGGAATCAACTGGATGGCTCACCTTGGCGGATTGTTGGGTGGATTCTTTATTTACGGACTGTTGATCAGATTGTGGAAACCCCGCAGCTTAAAGCGGTAGTCAGAACGTTCTCAAGATGGAATGCAATCAAGGATAAGTAGGGTATAACAGATTGGAGCGATCAGGCGAGTGGAATTAAGACAGTTGCATTACTTTTTGAAAGTGGCACAGAAGGAACATGTAACACAGGCTGCTGAAGAGTTGCATGTGGCACAGTCGGCGGTGAGTCGTCAGATTCATCAGCTGGAAGAAGAACTGGGCGTGGACCTTTTTATGCAAAAGGGACGAAACCTGCAGTTGACTGCAGTGGGACAGCTTTTTTGCAAACGAATTGAAGGTATATTAAAAGATTTGGACAAGGCAGTCGGGGAAGTTCATGAGTTTCTGGACCCGGAGCATGGGGAGATTCGAATTGGATTTCCGCATAGCCTGGGGATTCATCTCATTCCTTCCGTGGTGGCTGCTTTCCGTCAGCGCTACCCCAACGTGAAATTCAGATTCAAGCAGGGGATGTTCCCTACACTGATTCGTGATGTGTTATCGGGAGAGGTAGACTTGGCATTCATTTCTCCTTTTCCAGAGAAGCATGATCAAGTAGATGGCGATATTGTACTCACGGAAGAATTACATGCCATCCTTCCTCCTAATCACCCGTTAGCTGGTGAAGAGACAATCGCGCTTGAACAGCTCAAGGATGATAAGTTCGTATTATTCAGCAAAGGTTATTCTCTTCGTCCTATTGTATGGCATGCCTGTCTGGAAGCTGGTTTTACACCCAAGATCGCTTTTGAAGGGGAAGAGACCGACACCATCCGCGGATTGGTCGCTGCGGGCATGGGGGTCAGTCTGCTGCCTGAGATGGCGTTATTCCAGACGAATCCGTTGCAACCGGCACATGTGGCCATTTCTCATCCTAAAGTAACGCGAACTATCGGTTTAATTCATCGTGCGCATGATAAACTGCCGCTGGTTGCTCAGTCCTTTCGTTCATTCTTGCTTGATTATTTCGGTTTACAACAAAACAATACCCCATCCGATTAACGGTGGGGTATTGTTTTTTGTTTTTGTTGTATTAGGTATCCAATTAATCGCGGCTGTTGAAGATTCCGATGTAACGAATCAACTCAAGCAGTGAAATCAACGCTGCAGCAACGTAAGTCAAGGCTGCGGCATTCAGAACTTTTGCAACACCTTTTTCTTCTTCATTACGGATGTACCCTTCGGATACCATAATCTCTCTAGCGCGATTACTTGCATTGAACTCAACCGGTAAAGTGATGAGTTGGAATGCTACAGTTACGGAGAAGAAAATGATACCGATACCTACAAGGTTCATGGCATTGAAGATGAATCCTGCAATTAACAGGAATGGAGCTAATCCGGATGCAAAGTTCACAATTGGGAAGATCCGGTGACGCAGTGCCAGCATCGGATAACTTTCTTTATGCTGAATGGCGTGGCCAACTTCGTGACACGCTACCGAAACAGCTGAGATTGAGTTTTCGTAATATACTGGTTCTGATAAACGTACAACCCGATTGATCGGATCATAGTGATCAGAGAGCGTGCCGCGTACAGGTTCAATTGGAACATCATGCAGGCCGTTAGCATCAAGCATCTGGCGAGCGGCATCGTAACCAGTCATTCCGTTCTGGTTCGGTACCTCCGACCAACGTCTAAACGTACCTTTAACGCGAAATTGCGCCCATAAAGAGAGCAAAAAGGCGATAATGATCAATACGAACATACCGTTATTAAAACTCATATTCATTCCTCCGCTTTCTAAGAATAAGCTACATCATGGTGTTCTCAAGCAAGATTTTTAGTGCCTCCATTGTACCGGCACTTTTGGTGAGGAGTCCTGCCATCATTTTACGTGCTTGTACAGGTTTCATCTCTCCAAGTAGCGGTTTGAGTTCGTTAACCTCTCGCTCAAGTTGTTGTACATGAAGCTCCAATGTTGTCAGTTTGCTGGCAACTTGTTCTTCTGTACTAACCAGACGCCACTTCTCAAGAGATTGCTTAATCTCGTCGAGACTATACTTCTCTTGTTTCATCTGTACAATACGTTCAAGCCTCGTTAAAGTTTCATTACTATAGAGACGATAATTTTTTTGTGTACGTTCTTCGGGAGCGATTAGTCCAAGCTTTGTGTAATAATCAATCGTCCGTTCACTAACACCAGCGGTCTTGGCAAGTTCGCCAATCCGAAAAAGTTTCATATCCCCAATGATATTCACCTCGCTTGCAAGTTCAAATGTAGGGAATTGTAGTTTCCACTTGTGAATTTCTAGACTACGCCCAATTTTTCTTACTAATAAGTATGATACATGATCTTTAACCGTACAGTCAAACGTTATGCTTTGGCAATCAGCATACTGCATTTCTATATCTATGTACTCATAGAATGTGATTATGTACTTAAGTGCAAGAAAAAGACGTATGACTTTATTCCCAGAAATAATTTTCAGTTTTGATGAAAATACTCTTGTCAACTTTCCTCTCTTCTGCTTATAATGACATTAAGAGTTTCACGTTATGTGAAGAAACTTAACATAAGAGGGAGTGGGGTATATGAGAAAGAAATGGTTGGTTTCTGTGTTAGTAATGCTTACTTTGTTCGCTTTTCCGGTTAGCGCATTTGCGGCTGCGGAGGGTCCGACTAACATTGAACTTCAAAGTGGTTTGAACTCAGCCTTTACGTTTCTGGCTGTTGTACTCGTGTTCTTGATGCAAGGGGGGTTTGCTTTACTTGAAGCGGGTTCAACACGAATGAAGAATGCAGGACACATTGCGGGTAAGACCATCCTGACATTGGGAATTTCAGTTATTGCCTTCTGGGCTTTGGGTTTCGGTCTTGGTTTCGGTAATGGTAACAGCTTCTTTGGAACAACAGGATTCTTCCTGAGTGGTGACAAGATGGCTGCTTCCTTCGAATCACTGGCTTTCTCCGATGTTCCATTGACTATTAAATTCGTATTCCACCTTGCCTTTGCGGCGGTATCTCTGGCCATTGCCTGCGGTGGTATGGCTGAACGTGCAAAGATGAGCGTATATATTGTTTTTGGTACACTTTATACCATTATCATGTATCCGGTTGTTGCTCACTGGGTATGGGGCGGCGGCTGGTTGGCTGAGCTGGGTATGCAAGACTTTGCAGGATCGACGGTTGTTCACTTGACTGGTGCGACTGCAGCATTGGTAGCGACCATCTTGTTGAAACCACGTATTGGTAAATATAACAAAGACGGCAAACCTAACATCATTCCAGGTCACAACCAAGTGTATTCTGTACTCGGGGTTATTATCCTCTGGATCGGTTGGTTCGGATTCAACCCAGGTAGTACATTATCTGCCATGGGGGATGGATTCTTCGGTTATGTTGCGTTGACTACTAACGTAGCTGCTGCAGCCGGTGGTGTTGCTGCACTGTTGATCTCATGGGCAGTACTTGGTAAGTCTGATATTCCTAGCATGTTAAACGGTGTGCTTGCGGCACTCGTTGCAATTACAGGAGCATGTGCCTTCGTTGAACCTTGGGCAGCGCTGGTTATCGGTGCTCTGGCGGGTATCATCACATTCTTCACAGCACAGTACTTCGATCGTAAAGGAATTGACGATCCAATCTACGCTTTCTCCGTGCATGGTATTGCTGGTATGTGGGGTGCGATCTCCACAGGTTTGTTCGCTACTCCTGAACTTGCCGAGAATGCGGGTGTAGGTCAAGCGGGTCTGTTCTATGGCGGTGGATTCCACCAACTGGGCGTACAGCTTCTCGGTCTGGCAGGTGCTTTTGCCTTCGTACTCGTAATGTCCTTCATTATTCTGGGCGGAATGAAAGCAATCATGGGCATCCGTGTTACTGAAGAAGAAGAAACAATGGGTCTGGATATCAGTGAGCACGGTACTTACGGATACCCTGAACAAATGAAAAATGTAGATTCTAAATCCAATGGTGGTACGTTCAGCTCCTGAGGTGAATGATGCTGAATCATGCTTCAAGGAGGCTGGACATGATGGAACCCATCTCGTATACAAACTATTCCTGCTCTTATCAGGGAATCGATGGTGCGGTGTCTTCTCAAGAACTGCGCCAGGCACGTGTGATATTACAGAACGAGCTCCAGGAATTGTTGTCCGCTTCCTTGTCGCCGATCGAGTGGTACCAAACGGTAAATGAACTGCATGACCGGATTGCACGGAAAGCAGTAGAGTTATGCATTCAGGGGATGGTTGAGGAAGGCTTCGGCCAACCTCCCGTCCCCTATGCCTTTATCGTATTTGGCAGTTCCGGCAGGGAAGAAGCAACGTTATGGAGTGATCAGGATAATGGCATGATCATTAGCGATACCTCGCACGAAGGTAAAGAGGAATATTTTGCTCAGCTCGGACAACGAATGACGGACATGTTGGAAGAGCTTGGTTACGCCAAGTGCGAAGGCAAAGTCATGTGCTCTGAGCCACTCTGGAGAAAAACGCTGGCGTCATGGAAGCAACAATTAGCAGCTTGGAGCTCGGATCTGAATTGGGAGCCCGTTCGTAATCTGATTATTGCTTCAGACATGCGTTTTGTTGCAGGTGAGCAAAGTCTGGCGGAGGAATGGATCACGAGTTTTTATGAACAGTTCAGACTGATTCCTGAACTTTCGGATGCGGTTCTTCGCAATACGGTTAAACATAAAGCTACATTAAATGTACTTGGACGTGTGGTCACAGAACGATTTGGTGAACATGCAGGTGGATTTGATGTCAAATATGGTTTGTACATTCCACTGGTGAACAGTGCCCGTTATTTGGCTTTGCAACATGGGATCAAGGAGTCATCGACGCTAAAAAGAATGGAGAGACTGACTTCACTTGAAGCTGTTCCATTTACATTACTGGATGCATGCCAGCGGGCCTTCTTTGCCGCTTTGAAATTTCGCAGAAGTACACCGGTTGTCATCCAAAGGGAATTGCAACATAGCAGCGGGTTTCTGGATGAGAAACAGATGAAACAAAAGCAGCTTCATTATGAGCTCAGGGATACGCTCGGGTTGGTACGACGAGTGCATCGTGCTTTGCAAAGACAGTTGCGTTTTGCAGAAAGGAGACGTCCATGAGAGAGCCGGCAAGGGGCAATACAGGATTCTGGAATTCGCTGCGTCAGGGAGGGGTTCCTTCCGCCATCGCTTCCATTATGGGAGCCCCTACGGCGCAACACATGGCGTTTATCCGCTCGATGATGAGAGAACAGCGCAGACCTGAGGTTCTGCATACACCTCTAAATGAGCTGGACGCAGTTGTATTTGATCTGGAAACGACGGGTTTTTCGCCCCAGCATGGGGATGAGATTATCTCATTTGGTGCGGTCCGTATACATGGTGGTGTGGTACTGGAAGGGGAGCAGTTCTATACGGTGGTGCAGTCCAAGACTGCGGTTCCGGAACATATTACTGAACTTACAGGTATTACACAGAAGATGACGCTGGACGCACCGACTTTGCTGGAAGGGCTGCATGATTTCATGTCTTTTGTAGGTGGAAATGTTCTGATTGCACACGCAAGTGCGCATGATCGAGCCTTTCTGAATGCAGCTCTGTGGCGGACTTCAAAGGTAAGGCTGACACATCGTTTAATCGATACGATGATGTTGGCCCGCTGGCTTGAACCGAGCAGGCCGGGGTATGGTTTGGATGAATTGCTGGAATCCAGAGGGATTCCGATCTATGGACGTCACCATGCACTGGAAGATTCCAAAATGACTGCACAGTTATGGTCCTGCTACTTGGAGGACATGACTCGTAAAAATGTGGAGACCTTGGGTGATCTGTATACCCAGCTAAGTCACGCATAACGGAACGGGAAGCAGATTGTATGAAGGCACAACGCGGTGTGCCGAATCCTGCGATTCCTTCGAGGATTCAATCAGATAACCGTTCAGATGCATAAGAGATCGCAACCCGCTTGTTAGGTCAGGTGAGCCGATGAGGTACATCTGAAGCAAACTGGCGAAGGCCGGAAGAGCTTGCAAGTCCTCTAAGGAAGGAACAGGCCTGGTCTGCGGATGAGAATGGAAGATACCAATGAGCTTAGGCTCGGAGAATACGCACCGAATCCATTCGGCATCGTCCAGAGTAAAATGGTGCAGCGGGTCAGGTGCTACGTTACGAATGGGCTGAAACCGACTGATTCGTATACCGCCCGCTGCGGTTTCACCCAGCATAACCCCGCAGGCTTCTTGCGGCAGCGAAAGGAACATGTGCTTTGACATTTCTTGTTCTACGGAAGAAGGGATGTAGAAGGCGTTTTGCTGCCCGTGAAGTGCTGCCATTTGTATTCACCCCTCTCTCTTTGGCTCCTGCTTAGGCAGGAGTCCTTTTTCATTTTATTTTCTGTAATCCGGATTGTAAAATTTTAAAGGAAAAGGGTACAATAATAAAGAGAACATTTGGAGTCATGTTCTGGTGAACTATGATAGAGCGTGATAAACACTTAGCATGTGCAGAAATTACGGTTTCAGTTTCAATATGCTAATTATATAAAAGGGTGGCGGGTTATGAAACGAAACATATACATACTCCTTGGTGTTGTCTTGCTGGTTGGTATTGCACTGGCCCAGAATGCGGGTGATGGCATTGCAGCCGTTTTTAAGCAGGAAGAACCGATGCCTACAGAGACAGGACCACGTGCGGGTCTTCTGGCACCTGCTTTTTCTCTGACAGCAATGGATGGAAAGACGTACAGTGTGGGCGGTACTAAAGATAAGGCCACGTTCGTCAGTTTCTGGGCATCCTGGTGTGAGCCGTGTAAGCAGGAAGCTCCGGAGCTGAACAGAATGGCTGCGAAATACAAGGATAAGCTTGACATGTATGGGGTTAATGTAACGTCATATGATAAACTCAAGGATGCCAAAGCTTTTGTGGATGAGTACCAACTGACATTCCCTATTCCCTTGGATGAGAAGGGGACTGTGTATGCTCAATACAATGGGGTGGCTTTTCCAACGAATGTTCTGATTGACTCTAGAGGAGTTATACAGGAGATTGTTCTGGGCATATTGCCTGAGAAAGAGTTGGAACGTAAGATTAAAAAGTTAATTGCGAATTAATTTTCATGTAAACAAAGAAGCCTTTGCATCCATGAATCATGGGTACAGAGGCTTCTTTATATTTTCCGGGAAATAAGCGTTAAGAGGTTGTTCAAAAAAACGCCTTTTTGAATATATACTTTAGTGGTTGCTTATCCCATGAGCAGGAATAGGGAGTGTGCCTGGCTCATCCTGCAATTTTTCTTGAAGCAAAGCATAGCGGAAACTGTGTACAAGAGCTTCCCAACTTGCTTCAATTACGTTCTCGGATACACCGACAGTGTTCCATGTGTTCTCCGTATTTTTGGATTCGATCAATACACGAACTTTGGCAGCTGTAGCATCCTTCTCATCCAGAACACGCACTTTGTAGTCCGACAGATGCATGTTGGCAAGTGAAGGGAAGTATTGCACCAGCGCTTTCCGAAGGGCGTTATCGAGTGCGTTAACCGGACCATTGCCCTCAGCAGCGGTATAAGCGCTTGTTCCAGCGATATTCACTTTGACAAAAGCTTCAGAAACAACGGATTTGCCCGCTGTTTTCTCCACAAGCATTTTGAATGATTCAAACGTGAACAATTCTTTCATGTCACCGTTCGCTTCACGAATTAACAATTCAAGCGAAGCATCTGCACCTTCGAACTGGTAACCCTGATGTTCCAGGTCTTTGATCTTCTCGATAATCTGACGTGAATTGGCACTGCTTGGATCGAACTCAAGCCCCAGTTCCTGTGCTTTGGATACAATGTTACTTTGTCCGGCAAGTTCAGAGACCAGCACACGTTGTTTGTTACCAACCAGTTCAGGCACGATGTGTTCATAGGTACGTGAATCCCGCAGGATGGCAGAGACGTGAATTCCACCTTTGTGAGCAAAAGCAGCATTGCCAACATAAGGCTGATTAATTGGCATATTCACATTGGCAATCTCGCTAACATAACGAGCCACGTTTGTAAGCTGTCTCATGGAATCTTCAGTAACGCATTCATAACCAAGCTTCAGTTGCAGGTTCGGGATAATGGATGCGAGATTGGCGTTACCGCAACGCTCTCCATAACCGTTCATCGTTCCTTGCACCTGACGGGCTCCGGCTTGTACAGCGCTGAGTGTGTTGGCCACAGCCAGTTCACAATCATTATGTGTATGGATGCCGAGATGTGCATGAGGCAGGCTTCTATGCAGTGTGGATACGATCTCGTGCACCTCGGTTGGCATCGTCCCGCCATTGGTATCACACATAACGAGCCAGTCCGCTCCAGCTTCGTGAGCTTTGGTCAAGACCGCTTGAGCATACTCCGGGTTATGTTTGAATCCGTCAAAGAAGTGTTCTGCATCAAAGATCACTTCCATTCCATTCTGTTTCAGATAGGCGATGGAATCATAGATCATGGACAAGTTTTCTTCCAATGTAGTCTGCAAAGCGGTGTGAACATGGAAGTCCCATGATTTACCGACCAGGGTTGCAGCCTGAGCACCAGATTCGATCATGCGCTTCAGGTTGGCATCTTCACTAGCAACACTGCCTTTACGGCGGGTACTGCCAAAAGCAACAACCTTTGCGTTCAGGTTTAATTCCTTGACTCTTTTGAAAAACTCAATGTCCTTGGTATTGCTGCCGGGAATTCCGCCTTCAATATAATGGACACCCAGGTCATCAAGCTTTTTGGCAATTTTGAGTTTGTCGTCTGCCGATAAGCTGACACCCTCCCCTTGTGTGCCGTCACGTAAAGTCGTATCGAAGATGGAAATGGCCTTTGACATGAAGATCCTCCTTTGAGATAAAGCGCTCTTTTAAAAGTTTGGATTGTAAGTTGGGAAAAGCTGTTAAGTACGTTAGTGGACGAATCCTTCGATTCGGCAACGCTACACTGTGTTAAACTCAATGCGCTGATTTGTCCTAAAGTCGTCAATTTGTATAATTAATTATTATAGCACCATTATAGCCAAATGCTACATAGAAATCGCAGTTTCATGTAACAATTAACGTATTTTAGAGAAAAAAGAAGGATGTTAATCATAATCCGGATGTATGTTATAATCTATTATTGAGTTTTAATTGGAATATATGGAAGAAAAGGAGGGGTGATTTTGACTTTTGTATGGGAAAATACGGTTATTGCTCTGATCACTTTGATATTTTTTGTGAGTGTAGGCTGGTTAATTATTCGGTCTCTGATCAGATCTCGCAGAAAATAAATGCACGTGACTGAATTAACATAACGGGTTTGATATACTATAGAAGAAAGAAATTCGTATCATTAATTAGTGTGCAAGAAAGGGCGGGGGTTCATGATGTCTTCAGACGGCAATCCTCCAGCAAATGTGGATCAATATTACCCTGCAGCCGGACGGGTGATTCTGCATGTCGATATGAATGCTTTCTACTGCTCTGTACATGAAGCCGAGGAACCAGATTTGTATAGAGGAAAAGCAACGGCCGTTGCGGGCAGCAGTGAACTGCGAAAGGGTGTAATTGTAACCTGCTCATATGCCGCTCGTAATCGAGGCATCTCAACAGGAATGGTCGTGCACCAAGCCATGAAAAAGTGCCCTGATCTCATTGTGATTCGTCCTGATTTCCATTTATATCGTCAATATTCAAGAGCCTTCATGCAGATTGCGTATAGTTATACGCCTCAACTTGAGGCGACATCCATTGATGAATGTTATCTTGATATTACAGGTTCAAGGCAATTCGGGAATCCAATGGAGATTGCGGAGAGTATTCAGCGTAGAATCAAGGATGAATTGGGGCTGCCATGTTCCATTGGTATTGCACCCAACAAATTATTGGCAAAAATGGCTTCGGATCTGAAAAAACCGAATGGTATCTCCATTTTACGCATGAGAGACGTACCCCGGATTCTTTGGCACAGACCATGCAACGAGATGTTTGGCATTGGCAAAAAAACGGCTGAAAAGCTGAAAAAACTGGGCATTGAAACGATTGGTCAATTGGCCCAGTCGGATGAGAACATGTTGACCGAACTATTTGGAGTTAATGGAGCATGGCTCAAAAATTCTGCGAATGGCATTAACCATTCCGCAGTTCACGCGGAACGTGAGGCCAATAAATCCATTGGGCATACAACCACTTTACCGGCGGATGTATCGGATATGAATGAGATTCATCGGGTGTTCCTCAATATAAGTGACCAGGTAGCCAGAAGATTGCGCAAGCACGAAATGTTCAGCCAGGGGATTCAGATTACAATCCGCACACCGGATATGAAGACAATCACCCGATCACGTCTAATGGAAGTACCTACGGAGGATGCAACGGTCATTTACCGTGAGGCCTGTAAACTATTTGAGAAGCATTGGGGTAGTAGCAAGCCTGTACGCATGCTGGGTGTGACACTCCAAAACCTGATTCCAAGAGAGGAATCCGCTGTACAGATGGACTTGTTCGAATATGAGCAGAAGCCCAAGAAGGACAATCTGATTCGGATTATGGATCAGTTACGTGATAAATTTGGTGAGAATGCTGTTGTGACCGCCGGCATGCTTGGAGACGATCCTTCCGTGCTGCTTCGTAATCATAAAGTGCGCGGTACTTCCCTGCAAAAAGATAACTTGCAAAGTCTTGATTAAATAAGGGATAATAGAGACTTATGGTTGCAAAATGTTTGTAATTATCCTTACTTTGTATTAATATGTTTCTAGATAAAAACACTGTACGTTTTGAATTTTAGGAGGAGAGAATGTAAATGAGTAAATATACTTGGGTTGAAAAAGACACATGCATCGCTTGTGGCGCTTGTGGAGCAACTGCTCCAGACATCTACGATTATGATGATGAAGGTTTGGCTGAAGTTATCTTTGACGGCGATGCTAACCATGGTGTCAAAGCTATTCCAGACGACTTGTTTGACGATATGCAGGATGCATGCGATGGCTGCCCTACAGATTCAATCAAAGTAGCGGATGAGCCTTTCAATAAAGAGGGTTAAGTATTTCTTGCATGAACACAGAGCACTTTCTTTTGTCTTAACGACAAGGGAAGGTGCTTTTTTTGTTCTCATTTAACTGTGATTAGCTGATCTGTGGATCAAGGACGAACATTGTCGAACCCCCTATTTTCCACCGGGTACTCAAGTCCTATGGATTCAACGCCTGGTTATGCCGATATATAATGATATACGGAAAAAGGCGAAATAGTGGAGGATCGGATGCAAAATACTCATCTAAGAACATATGTCAAGAAACATCCCGACAATAAAATGGCTTGGTACTTGCTCGGAAAGGAGTATTTGGGCGAAGGACAGGAGGCCAAAGCCAACTATTGCTTTCAGCAAGCGGGCGAGGTTTATGAGGCATTTGAACGCAGTAAAGCTCCTGCTGACATCTGGGTAGACTATCAGGAGAAACTGGTGGAGATGTCTGAGCAAAAGGAGAAAAAACAACGTAGACGCAAAATGTGGCTTACGTTGCTCATGCTGCTTGTGCTGGCAGGTCTGCCACCTGCGGACGCTCCGGGTTTCAGTCGGGAAGCGGCCGACGCACTGTCAGCAGCACTGGAATCCACAGATGACATCGAAGCGCCTGTAGAAGCGGATAAACAGGTTGGAACTGCATCCATTGCGCCAAGCAATGTGTTCACCGCTGCGGCATTTGGTGGAGGCAACCATGGCGAGGCTGCTCTCGCAGCTGCCTGGTCCGGGTCTGGCCCAAAAGTAGAGACCTCTGCTGTACTGGGTATGCAAACCTCGGATGACTGGTCTTTATGGAAGCGAAATATGCCTGTGAAGTACATAGTACAAACCAATACAAGCGGTAAATTAACTGCACAGAGTTATGATGCCAAGCAATGTAACTGTGAACCTCCTGAAGTTACGCCGAAAATCAAAAAGATGGCCTTGGCGTGGACCGCCAAGCAGGAAGCCGCTGCATCATTATCAAGTGCAATCGTTGCCTATCGCAAAAAAAATGACGCTTGGCCCAAGAGTGTAACGCAAATGGCCCAGCCATTTCCGAACAATATTCTGGGCGAGACTGCGCCAGGGATGACCGAGATGTTTCCGAAGCTGTTAGCTCTGCATCAAGGAAAGGCAAAGGAAGGAAAGAACGATTCGAGTGGTAAAGAGAATGGTTCAACGACTTCGAATTCGTCTCAAAGCAACAATGCCGCTTTTGCAGATACGCTGGGAGGTCGGCCTTTTTTGCAGGAACCGCTGGAGATTGTCATTGATAAGGATAAACATAAACTTGCATTAATCAGTGGGGATACCATTATTCGTATGTATGATGTGGGACTTGGCGGTGATCGCACACCGGAGGGTTCATTTATCATTACAGATAAAGTGGTCAATCCGAATGGACGCTCGAACGGTGAGTTTGGAAGCAGAGGTATGCAGCTCTCAAATACGAATTATGCCATCCACGGGACCAACGAGCCAGACAGTATCGGACTGGATGAATCCCTTGGATGTGTGAGAATGCGTACAGGAGATGTAGAAGAGTTATTCGCTCTTGCTCCGCAAGGCACTCCAGTACGCATTGGAGAAGATGTACTGCCAGATCTGACGCTTGTTCCAGAAGCAAAGCAGCGTTATCAGCATACACTTGTTCCAAAGCAGAATAATCCGAACAAAACGTATCACTGGCTGAATTGATCTGTTTGATATGTAGAATCAGATGGATTCAGCCTGAATCATCTACATGTTGGCAATAATGATAAGAGCACCAATGATGATGATCAAGCCGCCTACACTGGCTGCTGTCCATGCAATGGCTTTGCGATTCACTTCTTCTTTCTTTTGCTGTAATGCAGGTGGTTTACGTTTGGGAGCCATGAGTTATTCCTCCTTATTTGGAATAGAACTGGTGTAGAGTAACCATGCTCTCATTGTAAAGAATTCAACTCGTCATTTCCAGTGGGCGGGTGGATTTCTTGTGAGCATTTTGTATTATTCGATTTGTGCTGTCTATGCGCAAACTACTTTCCTTTTTAATAAGAAACAGATAGACTTGTGTGTAGAGTGTTTTTTACATATGAAAAGACGGACAACGGCTTTTTGGCGTACCGGACCAGAACGGAGTGAGTGATTTGTTATACAGAAGTCTTGCTAAACCTTTGTTGTTCAAAATGGACCCTGAACAGGCCCATCATCTGATTATTGGCGGCCTTAGTGGCGTGGGCAGCATCCGTCCGGTTCCTTCCGGACTACGTGTGATGTACGGCGTTCGTGAAACGTCTGATCTGGCTGTTGACATGTTTGGGTGTCATTTCCCTACACCTGTTGGTCTGGCTGCGGGTCTGGACAAAAACGGACAGGCCGTAACGGGCTTTTCTTCCATCGGATTTGGATTCATGGAAGTGGGAACCGTGACACCACTTGCACAACCAGGTAACGATCAACCACGACTGTTCCGTTTGCCTCCGGATGAGGCTTTGGTGAACCGAATGGGCTTCAACAATCTTGGTGCGGAAGCCATGGCAGGAGAACTTTCACGTCTACAGGATCGGCGTATTCCAGTGGCTGTTAACATCGGCAAGAATAAGGCAACGTCTAATGAGGAAGCTCACTTGGACTATTCGAAGTGCATTCAGGCACTATACGATTATGCTGATCTGTTCGTAGTTAATATCAGTTCACCAAATACACCGGATTTGCGTAATCTGCAACATGGGAATGAATTGAAGGAACTGCTCGCTGCGGTTATGAACGAGATGAACGTGCAGCATGCACGAGCGGGCGGAGCGGCCAAATCCGTTCTGGTGAAGATCGCACCGGATGTGAATGATCAGGAACTTGAATATATGGTTCGCACAATTGCAGACAGCGGTGTTGCTGGCATTATTGCAACGAACACAACCATCAGTCGTACAGGACTTTCCCACCAACATGCAAAAGAGACTGGCGGTCTGAGCGGTAAACCTCTGCGTGAGCGTTCTACGGAGATTATTCGCCAGATCTATCGCCAGACCGAAGGCAAACTTCCGATCATCGGTTCAGGTGGTATTTTCACAAGTGAGGATGCTTATGAGAAAATTAAAGCCGGAGCAAGTCTGGTCGAAATATATACAGCATTAATCTACGAAGGACCTGAGGTGAATCGGCGTATTCATGCCGGACTGCGTGAGTTATTGCGCAAGGACGGTTATCGTCATATCTCTGAAGCGGTTGGTGCGGAGCATCGTTAAGAAGGAATGTGGATCCCCGGATTGAAAATATAGAAGCATGGAAGAGCGTAAAATGGTTCGGGACTCTTCCCCCCACCAAACATCATGTATAATGGAATAGAACAGGGGACGCTATAGAGACAGGAGGCATAAGCATGGACGGTAGAGACTGGGGTACATTTTTACTTCCTTATGAACAAGCGGTAGAGGAATTAAAAGTCAAGTTTAAGACAATGCGGGCGGAGCTGAAAAAACGGGAAGAGTATGCCCCGATTGAATTCGTTACCGGTCGTGTCAAAAAAATATCCAGTATTCTGGAGAAATCCAGACGACTGAATGTGTCGCTTGATGACGTGGAGACAGGCATTGAGGATATTGCAGGTATCCGTATCATGTGCCAATTCGTAGATGATATCCGTCGGGTTGCCGAGTATATTCGAGGCCGTAAGGATCTCACGGTACTCATTGAGAAAGATTACATTACGAATTTCAAAGAGAGCGGCTACCGAAGCTTCCATATGATTATTGAGTATCCCGTTCAGACGGCTCTGGGACAAAAGAAAGTTTTGGCCGAGATACAGATCCGGACTCTTGCCATGAACTTCTGGGCTACCATTGAACATTCGCTGAGTTACAAGTTTCGCGAAGGGTTACCTGATGAGATGAGAACCAGGCTGAAAAAAACGGCTGAGGCCGCGTTTATACTGGACAACGAGATGTCTGCAATTCGTCTACAGATTTTGGAGGCGCAGAAGGCATTTGAGGATGATTCCAATATCGTGTCAAGAACATTGAATATCATTCATCAATTATACTTCTACCACCTTGTCAGTGAAGCAATTGAAGCACAGAAGCGATTTAACGATTACTGGGAACGGCATGATATGGAAGGGCTCAAAGACTTGCTGGATGACGTGAAGAAACTTCTGAACAACGCCAGAAAGGGCGAAAACCCGGATGAGCATCTATGAGCCACTGTACGTTGACTACTTAATCTACTTCAATCGGGATCAGGATTATTTCGAGTGTCATGAGGTGCTGGAAGAATTGTGGCTTGAACGTAACCGGGATTCTCTCTATAAAGGGTTGTTGCAGATTGCGGTTGGTCTATACCACTTCAGGAATGGCAATCTCCGCGGAGGAACGATGATGTTACAGAGCTCACTTGATCTTCTGGAACCTTATCCTGCTACGACTCTGGGCATTGAGCTTGGGATTTTGGTAAAGGAAGTAAAGGCAATCGTGAAGCAACTGTCTGAGCCTGACGCTCAGTCTGTGACTTACAGGGATTTGTCCATACGAATTGTTGATGAGGTCTTAGAACAAGAGATATCTAGAAGATCGCTTGAGCTAAAACCAAATATTCCTCAACGCCGGAGTCCTACCAGAGGGCGAATATACGAAGAGAAGATGAAGGCGATGGATCAGAGTAAAAGTTGAACCGTAATCACGTTAACATTCAAATGAGCATCCCATGGATATGAAGTTCCATGTATATGAAACACCCCGACGATTCCTGTAAAGGGAACGATCGGGGTGTTTTTGAATGTTGCGTCATATTCAGATGATTGCAGGTGGCACAGCCTGTCCTTCAACAGAACAGTTTCTGGTGATACAAGTGCCTAATTGTAGATATTTGTGGGAACGGATCTATCAGTTAGCTTGCCGAAGGAGCGGCACTGCCTTTATATTTTTGGAAAAATTGTTTGTAATCATCCAGTGTGTAGCCTTGGTCACTGCCATTCTCTTTCAGTCCGCCAACCATACGGTCTTTCTCGACACCAGCCTCATAATAGACGAGTGTAGGTGTGAACTCGATATTGTAATCAGTCCATCCTGCTTCGAATTCACGCAGATTGAACTGCGGAAGCTCAATACCTTCACTGTCAACTAGCGGCATCAACTGAGGTGTTGTGGCACGGCAGTGCGAGCAGTCGGAAGCAAAGAAATAAACAAAAAAGCTGTCTTTGTTATCGATTTTGGCTTTGAGATCTGTGGGTACAATAATTTGTTGATAGTTGGGATCACTAAGTAGCTCCCGTGTAGCTGGATTAAGCTTGGAAGCAGCGATGCCATAAGCATTTTCCACTGAATCCATCTGTTTCTTGGATTGCTGGTCTACGACAACCAGTGCTGCAATCATAATGATTAAAATACCCAGGAATATAAGGATCGCAGCACTTTTCTTTTTCTTCTTGGATTTCATTGGACATCCCCCATCGATCATATCGAAATATAGTTTGGGCAAAAATAAAGGTTGGGATAATATGCATAAACACCCGAATTTTTGCTCAGGAATCAATCTACTTGCCATTATACTACATTACACGCTGTAGTGGAATAGATACGATATGATAGGAATACAAAGCTTGGATATGATAAAATAAAACGATATTGCAATCTTACCAAGACAGGATGAGTGGGAATATGGGTGTAAAGCTACCTTTGATATTTGCTGAGCGAATGAAAAGTTTGCTGGGTGATGAGTTTGAACAATTTATGAAATCTTATGAACAGTCTCCTCATGCGGGACTGAGAGTGAATACACTGAAAATATCGATGGAACAATTCGATGAGATTGCTCCGTTTGATCTAAGACCTATTCCGTGGTGTGAGACAGGATTCTATGTACCTCATGGTGTTAAACCGGGGCTGCACCCTTATTATCATGCAGGCCTGTATTATATACAGGAACCAAGTGCAATGGCTCCAGTTGAATTATTGCAGGTGGAGCCTGGAGATCGTGTGCTTGATCTATGTGCTGCTCCGGGAGGGAAAACCACACAGATTGCTGCAAAGCTGCAAGGCAAGGGTGTACTTGTGACGAACGATATCCATGCTGAACGCACAAAAGCGCTGGCCAAAAACGTGGAACTGTACGGGGTGCGTAACGCGGTTGTTTTGAATGAGTCGCCAGAGCGGATCGCAAATGCATTTCCTCATTATTTTGACAAAGTATTAATCGATGCGCCTTGCTCAGGTGAAGGCATGTTCCGCAAGGATGAAGACATGGTGAAATCGTGGGAACATCATTCGGTGGAAAAATGTGTGCTCATGCAGCGGGATATCTTGGAGACTGCGGCACGATTGCTGGCCCCAGGAGGAACCATCGTATATTCGACATGTACCTTTGCGCCGGAGGAAAACGAAGCGATGATTGCGGAGTTCCTAAATGTAAACCGTGATTTCGTAGTCATGGACATTCCTGAAGAGACAGGATTTGCTCCAGGACGTCCGGAATGGGTACGTCAGATGATGCCGGAGAAGGCAGAAGAGACGGAAGCTGTGCTGGATCAAACGCGTGGTACCGCAAGATTGTGGCCCCACCTTTTGGAAGGGGAAGGACATTATGTCGCTGTATTAAAGCATCGTGTAGGGCAAGAAGTAGAAACAGATCAACCTGGAGTAGTTAAAGAAGGAGCAATGGAGTATGGACAGGTCGTGGATGTGTCCAGGATTGAAGTAGAGGGGAACAAGGATCACTCTATTGCTGCTTCTTCAATTGCTATGACCAAGGCTGATCGTAAAAAGGAACGTTTGTTGCGAATCGAATCCCGAGAGTCCCATGACAGACAGGTTGGTGGCGGCAAGAATTCGGGTAGACAGAGCAAAAAAGGTAAAGATCACGGTGGACGTAAATCGGAACGGGGTCATGGACGCGGAGCCGATTCGGCAAGTATTGATCCGGTTGCGATCTACAGTCAGTTTATGAAAGAACAATTGGAGATTGAGTTAACTGGAGAGACGGTATGTTACGGAGATCGGGTGTATCAATCATCGGTTGGTGCAGCTCGGTTGGAGGGACTGAAAGTCATTCGTCCAGGCTGGTTTATGGGCACGATTAAGAATGGACGATTTGTTCCGTCCCACCCGCTTGCGTGTGCTCTGAATGCATCTGAAGCACGGCGAAGCGTAAATCTGTCATCCGCTGATGGCGAAGCCGTGAGATACCTCAAGGGTGAAACATTAAATATTGAAGAAGAACGAGTGGTGCTCAAGGCAGATACGTTTGCCAAAGGGTACGTTCTTGTATGTGTAGATGGTTATGCCGCTGGCTGGGGAAAATGGCTGGATGGTGTACTGAAGAATGAATATCCGGCAGGCTGGAGGTGGACATCGGTATGAGTGGGAAAGGCAAACAAACGCTGCGTCTGGACAAAATATTAAGCCATATGGGTGTGGGAACACGAAGTGAACTCAAAAAGATGGTGAAACAAGGCAGAATTCATGTGGACGGCAAAGCGATGAAAGACAGTGGTGTACAGGTGAACCCTGAGGTCAACGTTATTGAAGCCGATGGCGAGCGGATTGTGTATCGGGAGATGATCTATCTGATGCTGCATAAACCTCCGGGTGTCGTGTCTGCTACTGAGGATAACAGAGATAAGACGGTGTTGGATTTGCTCCGTAAAGAGGATCGGGTGTTCAATCCTTTTCCTGTGGGACGACTGGATAAGGATACGGAGGGACTGCTCATTCTTACGAATGACGGTCCACTTGCCCATGATCTGTTATCTCCACGCAAACATGTGTCCAAAACCTATGAAGCCCGTGTTCTGGGAAACGTGGATGAAGCGGATGTGCAACGTTTCAAGGCGGGCGTTCAATTGGATGACGGATACGAGACGTTGCCGGCCGAACTGACTATCCTTGGTCAAGAAGAAACGGAAGAAGGCACGATCTCGTCGATCTCGCTTATTATTCACGAAGGGAAGTTTCACCAGGTAAAACGTATGTTTCAGGCGGTAGGCAAGCGAGTGATTTATCTGAAACGCGTAGCCATGGGTGAGCTGGAACTAGCTTCCGATCTTGCTATCGGAAGCTATCGTGAACTAACCGCAGATGAGTTGAGCCTTCTGCGGAAGTAAAAGCTCCCGACCTTCGCGAAGCGGAGCAGGGAGTCGTGGAGGGAAGCGAAGCCCCGATACTAACGCCGAAGGCGAAAAGCTCCCGACCTTCACGAAGTGAAGCAGGGAGTCGTGGAGGGAAGCGAAGCCCCGATACTAACGCCGAAGGCAAGAAAGCTCCCGACCTTCACGAAGTGAAGCAGGGAGTTGTGGAGGGAAGCGGAGCCCCGATACTAACCGCCGCAGGCGAAAAAGCTCCCGACCTTCACGAAGTGAAGCAGGGAGCCGGGCAGAGAGCGAAGCCCTGCCCGTAATGGTCCCGGTTAAGCTTGGGCGGGACCGCCGCTAACCAGCGGTGTGCCCGGCAACAAGCGTTCCTACGACAACCGTGACATAGCAAGACCCGACCTAACACCGGTGAGCAAGACGGGAGTCCAGAGGGCAGAGCCCTCTGGGGCCCTCCCTCGGAAGGGAGGGTTTGGGTGGGTGCGACTACTAACAGATGAGGATGAAGCCAGATGACTTATAAATTAATTGCACTTGATGTAGATGGAACGCTGCTGAATGATCATCATGAACTTACCGAATGGACTCAGGAGACCTTGATCCAAGCTTCCCGTCAGGGAGCGGAGATTGTCCTGTGTTCAGGTAGAGGTCCTGCCAACACGATTCCTTTTATGGAGCAGATGGGACTGGATGGATATGTGATTACGCATAACGGCGCCGTTACCGCGCAAGTCGATACCCGTGAGGTAGTTCATCATTTTGCATTAGATGGACAAGGACTAGAGCCGATCATATCCTACTGTCGAACCAATGGAGTACATTTTGACATTAATACAGCATTTGGTCTGTATGTGGATCAACCGGAAGGTTTGGGGTTGCAGGTGCGTGAGATGTATTACAACTTTATGGCAGAGCCACTGAAGTTACCCAAGTGGGTTGACATGACAGAACCGCTGGCGAAGTTCACTGCATTTGGTCCGATTGAACAGATGGATGCAGTACTTCAGGAATGGTCTACTTGGAATCTGCCTTATTATATGACACGGAGTGGTGACTTTTTTATTGATCTGATGCATCCCGAAGCGTCCAAAGGCGCTGCTCTTAAAAGGCTTGCTGAATCGAAGGGAATCCTGCCTTCGGAGATTATGGCGATTGGTAACTACTTCAATGATATTACTATGCTGACTTTTGCGGGCAAAGGCATTGCCATGGATAACTCACCGGACGAGGTGAAAGCTGCTGCGGACGAGGTTACACTCTCCAATAACGAGCAGGGTGTGGCACACGCAATCCAAAAATATGTGTTATCCGTCTAACCCTACATCTTATACTTAAAATGCACGCTTTCCTCATAATCTACCGTCCTCAGGGGCATCCTAAGAGAATAACGTTAGGAATGGAGGAGGACACGTGATGAATTATGATGTGGAATTGGTTGCAGACCTGCGGACATCAGGTGGAGAAGTACAGGACGTGATGGTCAATGGTCAATATGCAGGCTCACTGTTCCTTGTGTACAGAGAAGGAGATCGTTTATCAGGTAGTCTTCAGATCGAGCAGGAGTCTCTGCCAGATGATACAGAGCAACGTATCGTGGAAAAAGTGCATGCCTATGTCCGTTCTCTTGCAGATGCGTTGGAAGCTGCGTATTATGAAGTGCTGGTTAGTTGTGGCTCATTACATACGGTTCTGCATAAGCCTGAGTCAGAGACAGTGTGGCCGTCTGAAGAATTGAATCATGACGAAGGCAGCTATGACGATATAGGTAGCAGTGGAAGTAAGGTAATCCCTGTTTCACAAGCCGAATCGTTTACATATGAAGATCGGGATCAGGTTCTGGAGATGGAAATGGTAAGCGCAGGACGCAGCATATCGACGTATATATTCAATGATGTCGAAGGGCAGGAACTTGCAGAAGCTTCCTTAAAACAATATGGCGCTGATGTACAAGGTGAAATACACTGGTATGACGAGCCGGAAGAGAATCAATTGGAAGCTGCGGCAGAGTTACTGGTCAGAGAGCTGGATGAAGATATCATCGATACGATTACGATCCGCATGTGGCATCAGGGCAACGAACTTGAAACGCTAGAGTGGGTACATCGCGATTTCTCCGAGGATTTGGAGGATACCGATGAATCGGATCTGGATGAGCTGGAAGCTGCTGAAGAAACATGTTATGTCATGCTAAAGCGTAAGGATCGGGAGTTCCGGGTATATGAGCTGTTTCTTCAGGAAAGAGGTGGATTGCCTGTGGGAACAGCAACAATAGACACTTCTCATTCAGATCTGACGGGATACATTGATTACGAGGTTCCTGGTACCAGCATTCAGCGAAAGAGCCTGGTCGAAGTGTTGATGCTGGAGTTGGACAAGGAAATGGAGTTTGACACCTTGCACCTGACGATGTTGTATCGAAATCAGATTATTGATGAAGCCAGAATAGATGGGTAAAGGGCAACCGCCTTTTACCTTTTTTGTTCTCATTTTGACGAAAAATCCATTTCCCGGTATAGTACCATTAGTTTAAAAGAGATCAGGAAGCGGAGGAGAACAATGATGCACTCATTCAGGATCATTAGCCAATATATTAACGATGGTTTTCAAGCGGTTCAGGCGAAGCCGGAAGATACGGAGGATGTGATGTCGCTGCTGGTGGAGACAGCCGAATGGTTACAGAGCCAAGGTTCTTCCCAATGGAACGCTTTGCTTAAAGGTGAAGATTCACATGATACGGCAGGGGCGATTCGCCGTGGGGATGTGTTTGTATTTAAAAAAGGGGCGGACGTAGCGGGGATGGTCATCCTTTTGGTTCAGCCAAGTCCTTGGGATATTCATCTTTGGGGTTCAAAAGCTTATGCCAAGGACGGCGCAATTTATCTGCATCGGTTAGCGATTCGAAGAAAATATGCTCAGAGCGGTCTGGGACGGTCCATTTTGCAATGGTCCAGCAGCGGCATACATTTTGAAGGAAAACACACTGTTCGGTTAGATTGCGGAGCGAGCAATGCTACGTTGAACGCCTTTTACGCGCGGAACGGGTATACTTTTTTGGGAGAGACCGATGGTTACAGTACATATGAGAAGCCCGTGGAGCCACTGAGCTGAGAATTTTGACTATCCTATGAATATGTTGACGACAACCGCAAGCGATGGGCTGCTGAATTAAAGCTTTTGCTTCTGAGAGGCACGTTTCATGAATATGTTGTATATACGAGTTGGTGAACAAAAGCTTGGTCAGTTTAGCTTTGATTGAGCTGTTTAAATAGCCAAAAGTTTGCACTATCTTACGTAATATAGATGTTCCGGCTTCCCTATGTCATAATGGATAGTAGAGCCGTATGCAGAGAAAATAAATGATGTGCATACAACAGAGGATGGGCAATTGAGAGGGATTCTCATTTTGTATCTTTACTGAACATATGTTCTGATATATCATGAATGAAGATGCATTGAAAGAACGTAAGTTAGAAAGGGGGAAACTAACGGTGAAATTGCTGCAGGCGCTTTTCTTTCCTCCGGAGCAGCCCGGAGGTGTATCCTCTATGATTCCGTATATGCAAGAGAGATTTACAACCCCGAGGTGGGAAATGGATCTGTTCTCGTTGCCAAAGCGAATTCGCAACAAGGGCAGAGAGGAAGTTCAGTTCGAAACGTTTGACTGGACGGAATATCAGGATAGTCCTGTTGTCCAAAAATATATTCAAACTTATCGTGATTATCTTTGGTGGACCAAACTGCGTATTCAGAAGCCCTATGATCTGATTCATGCCCACCATCCAATTGCAGGACTTGCGATGAAAACGGTTTTCCCGGATACACCCCTCATTCAGACGATTCACTCCAGTTATGAACGAGAATTAATCCTTAATGGACGCATTGAAACGGATGGACCGGAGCATCGATTCCTGCTTGCGATATATGGTGAGCTGGAACACCAGGCAGAGCGCCTCTTGACGGTGTCGGATTCGTTCCGTCGTTATCTGGCTCCCTACGTGAAGGAACCTGATGTCATCGGTGTGATTCCCAATGGATTTGATGAGAAGCGCTTTAAGCCGATTCCTCATGATAATGCGATACCACAACTGGTCACGGTATGTAGGCTTGTTCCGGCGAAAGGGTTGGATATTCTTTTCAAAGCTTGTGCGGAACTGAAGGGCCGAGGTCATGATTATGTGTTACATATTATTGGAGATGGACCGATTCGTCCTGATTTGGAAGAATTGGCGCAGCGATTGGGGATCTATAATGAGACCATTTTCTATGGTTACACACTGCACCCTGAGGAATTCATGCCATTCTTTGATATTTTTGTACTTCCTTCACGGGCAGAAGCATTTGGTTCCGTCTTTGCTGAAGCGGCGCTGAGTTGTCTTGCCCTTGTGGGTACGGATGTAGGTGGTATACCGGAACAGATCGAGAACGGTAGCAATGGGTTGCTTGTACCGGCAGAAGATCCTTCTGCATTGGCTGAAGCGCTTGAAAAGGTGATGCTGGACCCGGCTTACCGTTATGAACTTGCCCGTTCGGCGTGTGAAAAAGCCAAAACACATTACTCGCTCGGCAGATCGGTGAATGAGCTGAAAAAAATGTATCTCCAGTTCCCTAGCCAAGCCTAAAACGGAGAGTAACAAGTTAAGCCGCTGTGTTATACAGCGGCTTTTTTGTCATTTCTAAGGAAAGAATACGCCGCGATAACTTGTGGTCATGAACCAAATAATGCTCATAATCATGAAATACATAACTGTGAGATTTATATATTGTTGCGTTTACGAAAGGTGCCCCAGCGGTTCAGTACTAATTTGGCAGCCCAGATCAATGCCATACTTCCAAAGATGGGGTAAAGGATGGACAGCAGGGAACTGAATCCAAACTGGCTGAGTGAGTAACACAACAGCATAATGGTTAATGTAATGAAACGGGGATGGACACGTATATGTTGTCTCAGTTGCAAGGTCATTCCATAGATATCGGCTACAAAGGTACTGAATATTTCCATAAAAATAAGGGATACATATACAGATTGCACTGCCCATCCAAGTTGAAAGGCGATGCTACCCATCGGGATTTCGAATTGGATGATGCCGGGCATCTGAGCTGACATGGCAAAATGAGCTGCCATCAGCATGAAACCAACGCCAATTCCACCCAACACTCCACCCCACTTCAGCACATTCCGACTACGGATCTGGTTACCTACTGGCACAAGAACAGCTTGAGCCAACACCAGATTGAATGAAGTATACAACAGTGGAGACAGCCACACTTGAATAGGGTTTGAGTCTGTCGTCAGTGTGATGAATCGGGAAGCACCTGGATGATGGATCGTACTGGTGATCATGAGCAGAGATAACAGGAGCATCATGGGCACGACGATGCTATTCATTTGTAGGATGGCTTGAATGCCCCGACCGAGAAGCAGATATGTCCCTACAAGTGTGACGATCAGACCTGTCTGATAATGCAAACCCAGATGTTCGACAAAAACGGAGCCTGCTCCGGCAAGCATGACACTGTTCACGCCAATGAGAATGAGAAGGGTCACCCAGGTGATCCATTTGCCCGCCTTGTGGCCGAATAAATGTTTGTTTAGATCCTCATAAGAGCGGGACCCGGTATCGTGAGCGATCAGCATCATTTTGGTACCTAACCAGACAAAGAGCATGGTGGATAAGCCTATGGTGATGGTGGCCCATTTGCCATACTGGGTAAAAAACTGCAAAATTTCCTGCCCTGTAGCGAAGCCGGCTCCAACCACCGTTCCAATGTATGTAAATGCGATCTGCAGCACCCGAAATGCCTGTTTCATGTGTTTCCCCTCTCAGGCCCCTGTATAGTTTGGACATGCGGGTACCATGGTACAAGGTATGCTTGACCCACGAAAGTCATGACAATGGATAATGAGCTTTGGCTTGAAATGCGTCCCAAGGACAGCGCCCAGGCAATTTCGCTTGAACTTATAGATAGATATATGATACTTTTACCTCATAGGATAGGCTTGGGAGGTCAAATCATGGAATTATTGAAACAACGAATTTTACAAGAAGGTGTGGTTATCTCGGATCAAGTATTAAAGCTGGATGGTCTGTTGAACCACCAGATTGATCCTGCATTAACGATGGAGATGGGACGTGAGTTTGCTGCCCGTTTTCGTGAAAGTGGAGTAACTCGGGTAATCACGGTAGAATCCTCAGGGATTCCGGTTGCTTTTGCAGCAGCCTATGAACTTGGGGTGCCCCTTGTATTCGCCCGTCGTAAAAAAACACTTCTGGCTGATCCTGATGCTTACTGTGAACGTGTACCGTCCTTTACCAAAGGAATTGTAACTGACATTATGGTATCCCGCGAGTTCATTCATGAGAATGACCGTATTTTGTTCATTGATGATATTATTGCCAATGGAGATGCCGCTCGTGGCGTCATCAAAATTATCGAGCGTTCCGGTGCGGAACTCGTCGGATTCGGCGTTGTGGTCGAGAAAAGTTTTCAGGCGGGGGCACGCACGATTCGTGAACAGGGTATTCCGGTGGAAGCCTTGGTACGCATTCGTTCCCTGAACGATGGTACGGTACAATTTGACGATAACGAAATGTGACATTTTAAAGGAATAGGGCCTATTTTTTGAACTATGCCTTTGCATGACCGCCGATTTCATTTATAATGGGGTTATGTTAGGGAGAGGAGGCAACACCATGGGGAACCAACCGGCAACAGAACAATTTTTTAATGATAAGCTGGCGGAATCGAAAGTTCATTTTGAACGTGCCCTGGATTGTAAACATACGGAATTCGATGACCTTTATCCCTATATGATTGAACATCCTCAATTTTTCTGGTACAAACGCTATGTTGCCTGGTCAGAATTACTGACGATTGTAGGCTTGTGCGAAGAGTTGTCCTTCTCTTGGAAAGAACAATTTACACCGCATCAAGTGGAGTACCTTGAAGAACGTGTGATGTCCGCCAAAGTGCTTGATTTTTGGTTCGAGAAGAACGACAGCAAAGAGCACGCGCAGCGGTAACTTTCAGTCGGGACATAATTTCGAATGACATGACAGTCCAATACAGTCACGTGAGACCTAAATGACATTTCATTTAGGTCTCTTTTTGTAAATAAATTTGGAATATAGGAGCCATGAAGATGATTAGTGATACAGAACTGGACGCCCTGCGTCTGTCAGGTGAGAAAGTAAGAGTAGTACGGGACGAGCTGGAATCTAACGATGTAACCGGGATTGTGGTTGCCTGGGATGGCGAGCAGGTACTTATCCGTCGTCAGAATCGACGTGTCGTGAAGCTGGATCGCGGTTACCGATATCAGCTGTTCAGCGAGCCGCGCCAGAGTCCACTTAGTGGATAGCAATCGCTTATAATTGAGCAGGAACTTTGAGCGTTTAAATGTTTGGAATTACCATGATTTCTTGGCATAATTGGCTCACTCGGGAGAGAAGATAGGTACAGTGAGGAAGATCTGTAACTATAGCCGAGAGGGTGTGCTACAAGCCATGACATTGATGAATGATAAAGTTCATGCCTACAAGGATCAGATTGGAGCATTAAGCGATGTACTGCCAGGTGTGGTGAAGTCGTATCATGAGTTTACCGGAGAATGTTTCCAACCTGGCGTGATTGATGCCAAGACAAAACAGCTAATTGCACTCGGCATTGGATTATTCGCCAACAATGAAGTATGTACCTTCTACCATGTAGAAGAAGCCCGTGCCAAGGGAGCAACAGATCAGGAGATTATGGAGACCGTTGCGGTGGCCGGAGCTGTTGGAGGAGGACATGCCCTGTCTCAGGGTGCGATGCGAGTGCAGAAGGCGCTGCATTAGTAAGTAATGCAACATACATTTTTAAGTACAAAAAAGGCATCCGGTTAATAACCGATGCCTTTTTGTATGTGAATCACATTTTACCTAACATTTTATCATACATAAACTGTCCAGTTACCCGACGTGCTGTTACATAGCGGTCATTGAAGTATGGATTCGATAACTTTGTGATGCTTACACCTTTACTGCTGGAGGCATGAGCGAATTGTCCGCCGCCGATATATACACCTGTATGTGAAATGCCTTTGCCTGTTGTATTAAAGAACACCAGATCACCTGTCCGAACATTGCTCTTGGATACAGGCGTACCTGCTTTGGCTTGCTGCTGAGAAGTACGTGGCAATTCAATGCTGTATTTGTTGAAAAGATATCTCATAAAACCAGAACAGTCGAAGCCGGCTACAGTCGTGCCACCCCATTTGTAAGGAATACCTGTCATGTTGTTCACTACGGAGTTGATACTGCTTGCCTCTGTGCTTGTTGCCCCGGATGTAAATAATACAGCTGCTCCAAAAATGGAGATAATCAGTTTTTTCAAAATCAATGTTCTCCCTTCGATGCCTACGGAGTTAGCTAAGGGTTCGGTAGAAGGTTCCCTATATTTCCTATGTATAAGAATAATTCACCCAAATTGGTTCCCCCGTTTTCAAACATGAAACTCGGCAATGAATAATTAAGTTTTTGTAACTATTTGAAACTATATTGCATAAATGCGTAATTGTCAAACCCATTTAAACCCTTTCTTAATACCTCAATGTTAGCGGAATTAAGGTTTTTATATGAAAAAAGGGATCAACTTTGGGTATCATTCATGACAAAAACGTCATTATTGATTCGTTTAAGACGAATTTGGATAAATAAATAGGTTTGTCATGAGTTAAAAGAACTATTCCGTTATGTAGAATTAGAGAGATTATATTCATTAAGTTGCATATATTGACAAAAATCGATTTTTTGCATAATATCTGATTATCCAATCCACATATTGGATTTAAATTGATTTTATTATGCGATAAATATAAATAAAGGAGGTTTAGGGACGCGTATCATAGATAAAGTAGAAGTGGAAGATTTATAAAAACGAACATAGGAGAGTGTTACATTTGAAAGCGAAGAAATTAGTTACTTTTGTCCTGGCATGTACGATGGTGTTCTCAGCAGTTGGAATGGCAGTTCTTCCTGTAGGGACGGTATCTGCTGCGGATGCATCAGGTACAACAGCGAGTATTTTTGATATTTTGAAGAACCAGCTGCCGGATGGAGGTTGGAGAAAAGATTATAAACAGACAAGTGGAGAATGGGCAAAGTCCACGATAGACAACAAGGCTACATACTCAGAAATTAGAAGATTGGCGAAGGAATTTAAAAAGACGAATGATCCGCGTTACTCCACAGCTGCAATCAAAGGAATTAACTTTTTGATCAACATGCAGTATTCAAACGGCGGATGGCCACAGGTCTATCAAAGCTCCGGATATCACAAGCATATTACCTACAATGATGATGCCATGATTAATGTAATGATCATGCTCGATGAAGTAGCAGCACGCAAAGGTGATTTCTCGTTTATTGATAGTACACTTGCTAATCGCAGTAAAAATTCAGTTGCCAAAGGTGTGGAGGCGATTTTGAATACACAAGTCGTTTCAGGCGGTAAGCTGACAGGATGGGGACAACAACATGATTCCAGTTCCCTTAAACCAGCGAGCGCAAGAATCTACGAAGTGCCATCGCTGACAGCTGGAGAGAGTGTAACGATTGTTAAATTCCTGAAAACCAGACCTGCTAACGCTAAAATTACCGCATCTATTAAAGGAGCGGAGGCTTGGTTTAACAAGGTAAAAATTACGGGTTACAAGTATGAAAGAGCTAATGGAGATAGTAAAATTATCGCTGATTCCAAAGCTGCACCAATTTGGGCACGCTTCTATGAGATAGGAACGGATAAACCAATCTTTATTGGTCGTGACGGGGTAGTTAAATACAAATTAAGTGATATTGATAAAGAAAGAAGAGGCGGTTATGCATGGTATGGTAACTGGCCTTCCAAGCTGTAATTTGAAGTATGCTTCCGTTTTAATGAACCAAACTATTAGCAGCAGTTAAAGGTAGAGCCCGAATCGACATGGACGTCTGGTTCGGGCTTTATTGTTATTATTTTCAGTGTTGACATGATAGATTCCGCATGATATATTATTTCTTGTCGCCGATATTGATGACGGAGATACAATATGCGGTCGTGGCGGAATTGGCAGACGCGCACGGTTCAGGTCCGTGTGGGCTAACCCCCGTGGAGGTTCGAGTCCTCTCGACCGCATCTAAAAAAAAGACTCCTTAAGCTAACGCTTAAGGAGTCTTTTTTGCATTTTTTGATATAACACTAACATTAGACTTAAGTATCCAAGAGGTTAGTGCTTAGCTGCACGTACAGCAAATGTCTTCCATCAGCCATACGGAACGTTTATTGTGCTGCGGTAACATTAACGCTGTCAATATTCGGTCCTTCCGATCCAGTGGTAACCACTTTCAATGTATTGGTGCCCGTGTTCATGGGGACCTGTATTGTTTTTTCAACCCAAGTGGACCAGCTTCCCGTAGCCGGAAAGGGCTCGTTGCTAATGACTTTGGTTCCGTTCACAAAAATGTCGAGGTTCCGAGTGCCGCTTTCCAGCGCATAACGAAACTTTACGTTTTTGGTACCTGTTGTCGTGTTATTAATGCCGTTCCATTGAATGGCCGAACCAGTCATCGCATTGAAGTTAACATACCCGGAGCCAGTGTAACCGGGGTAGATTGTTTCAATGGCAGCTTCCGTAAGTGACGTTCCGGTCTCGGCTTCATACGTAGTGCCACTGCCTGTATTCCCGCCGCTATTTCCGCCAGTAACGTTGGCAACAAACGTTGTTACGCTCTGAGGCGGGAGCTGTGCCGTGAAGGCTCCATTGGATACGGTAAGCGCGTTTCCGCTTGCCAAGTTTCGACTGCTGTCCGTAATCCATGAGGACACCGTGGAGGCATTACCATTCTGCAGAACGAATTTTTGGCTTGTGGCTGAAGTTCCACGGTTAATTGCCACGACGACGACTTTGTTATCACCTTTATAGGCTGAGACAAATGTGTTTGTATCCGGATTTTTCGTTGCATCGACTCGCAGGTAGCCTGGACGCACGAATTTAGAGAAATGAGCCATATTATACCCGCGTTTGCTTATGGTACCGTCCTCTTTCATCGGACCATACTGTCTGCGGATGTACCACCACACGTAGGCCTGGAAATCACCTTCTACCATGGCATTGTGCATGTGATAGGAAACGTCTAATGCTTCAGGCCAGCGGTCTGCTGAGTTGTTGTCACTGTTCGGAACATACACCTCAGTCATCCACAGTTCTTTACCGGCTCCTTTTTGCTTAAAGAGAGGGTAGGCAAAATTGGAAATCTGGGTTCCATACGTATGTGCTCCCAGAATGTCCATGTTGGCAAGTGCCTGCGGATCATTCAGGATTGGGTCGGATATGTTCTTTAAGTATTGGAAGGATTCAGGCGCCATGACTTTGGTACCTTGAATGGACCCGGCATTTTCTTTCATGAATCGAAGGATCTCTTGTGGAGTCCACCAGGTCCAGTCATGAGCATAATCCGGTTCATTTTGCACAGAAATGGCATACAGATCTACGCCGTTATTTTTCATGTAGTTTACAAAGTCGTTCAGATGTTGCGCATATGCGGCATATTTGTCGTATTTCAGACGTTTGGCATTTGTGTCCCCATTGCGGTTGAATGTTTCAACCATGCTGCTTGGAGGATTCCATGGGGAAGCAAATACGATAGCACCCTTTTCAATAGCCCGTTTGGCTGTGGCAACTTCACGATACCAGTTATTAGAATCCGGATCAACGTAGATCCTGAGAATGGAGAAGCCTAACTGATTCTGATCATTACCGAAAGCAGTTTCACGTTGAGCGGGAGTCAGATCACCAATCCAGGCAGGGAGGTTAATGCCTCCAAAGCCCTTGATCAGCTGTTTTTCCGAGGACAAATTAATGTTGGCATCGCTGGCTGCTGACACATTGGTCGGGGTTAACATCAAAGGCAGGGCTGTTAAACAGGCCAAAAGAACATTAATCGTCTTTTTTAGTTTGAATTTCACTACTTTCATCCTCCTCGATAATAGTAAATGGTTACATAGAGAAACCGCGACCAGGAAAACAAACAAGAATAGCGGATTGTCTGGCATTTATTTTATGTAAACCCTTTCAAAACCTCCTTCCATAAATCATAGGAAAGAAATGCAGCACATAAGCTCTTTCATTTGTTGATTCTACTAAATAATTCCTAAACTGAAAACCTGACAAATTACAGTATTTTTTCTAATTAATATCTATTTTCTAACTGTTCAATGACAGTTCTTGTCTGAATGCTAAGGAGAAAACTGGAATGATGGAGATCTTCACTTGAGATAGAGGTCTTCAATGGCGGGGATATTATCATTAAGGAAGGCTTTGGCTTACATATTCCTCCCTTCATTATCAAACAATGAGATCACAGAAGTTACGGGGAGGGAATCATGATGAAGGTACAGAGAAAGAATTATCGATTCATTGCAGGTATCATGGCATTATTGATTGTGTTTTACGCAGGCATATCGGGAGGAGGGCCTACAGCGGCAGCTTCAGAGTCCACATCGAATCACAAACGGTTAGCGATTATCATCGATGATGTTGGTAATGACATGAAGGGTACGGCAGAGATCCTGGCGATGCCAGTTAAACTAACGGTAGCGGTCATGCCTTTTTTGCCAACAACAAAAAAAGATGCGATAGCTGCACATGAAAAGGGGATGGATGTGATTGTGCACATGCCCATGGAACCCAAGAAAGGACGACCTGAATGGCTGGGCCCGGGTGCAATCACATCCAATCTAACAGATGAAGAAGTCCGCTCACGCGTGGAGAAAGCGATTGATGATGTGCCCCACGCCATTGGCATGAACAATCATATGGGTTCCAAAATTACTTCGGACAAACGCATCATGTCCATTGTGCTCGATGTATGCAAGGAGCGGGGCCTCTTCTTTGTAGACAGCCGTACGAACTTTCGCTCTGTGGTGGGGGAACTGGCCATATCCAAAAACATGCCACCTGTAGGTAATGACATTTTCCTGGATGATCAAAACTCCAAGCAACACATTCGCAAGCAACTGGATCTGGCTGCTCAGCGTGCGATCGATAAGGATATCTGTGTTGTCATTGGTCATGTCGGCCATTCAGGGATGAACACATCCGCAGTAATTCGTGAATCCGTCTCCCGTCTGCAAAATCAGGTTCAATTTGTAGGGATCGGTGATCTGGTTCGAGATGTGTGGCAATGGCAGTCTGCTCCTACACTACCGACAGATAATAAATAATACCATTGGCAATGGACTGGGCGATTCGTTTTTGCTCAGCGGGGTCATTCATTCTGGCTCGATCTTCTGCATTGCTCAAAAATCCGGTTTCAACGATGACGGCAGGTTGCTTCACGTAATTCAATATATAAAAGGGCTTGCCCCATACAACCCCGTGCTCCGTTCCGTACAACTTGTTCATGGCATCCTGAATGGATTGGGCCAGCAAATAACTCCTGCCTTCTTTCTGGTGCAGTACCACCGGGCCGTGTGCTGTCGATCGGGGACTCCAGTTCGCATGAATGCTGACCACGATATCTGTACTTACTTCTTCGCTAAGGCTTTTACGTTGGGCAAGATCTCTGGTATGACGGGAGCGGCTGTTCAGCCAGCGGTTCTCATCACTAAGTGCATAATCACCAAGTCGATTGATGATAACGGCATAACCTTTGCTGCGAAGCAGGAGATAGACCTTTTGGCTAATGGCCAGGTTGATATCTTTTTCCAGCACACCTTGGGCTGACGTACCACCGTCAATACCGCCATGGCCTACGTCGAGCAGGATAACGGGTGCTGCAAAGGCATGATGGCTTGAGCGATAAGCATCTCCATCGGTCACCGGTAGCATGGATGGACTGTTCTGGGACGGGGCTGCTTTTCCATAAGCGACATGGGGCAGCATGGGAAGGCAATAGAAGCTGATTAACAAGGCTACCGAAGCGGTCAGCAGCTTATACATGGGAATACACACTCCTTCATGAAATAGGTATCGAATGCAGATTAATGACTCAATGGATACCTTTGGCATTAGACTGTGCATTCTGAGAGTTTTCATACTTCTTTCAATAAAAAAATGTTTAACCAGTACACATCCTGCACACAATAGAACTATCGTAAGCTCCGCGAATGTGCAGGAGCGAAGGAGGCAGAGGTTATGGCCAAAAGTGATGAGTTGGTAAAATACATTACGCAGCGTGTTGTTCATTATATCGATACGCCGAAGGATGAGCGGAAAGGTCGCACCAAAAGGAAAGAGCCGTGGGCGATGAAGTGGTTTGGTATGATCCCTTTTGCTGTATCCCTGTGGGTGGGGAAAAAGGAAAAAGAATTTGATGCACAGTCTCATAAACGAAGTTCTTCGGGTAAAGGGTGACTATCCCTTACCTATTTCACTAATGGTAAACCAAAAGACGCAATCCCTTAATAAACGGGAAGGCGTCTTATTTGTTGTCGATGTTTTTAGTTTTACAGGTTATCTGACTGTATGTTAAGAATTTGCTGATGATCAAGGATTTACGAGGTGAAAATGGCCATCGTGCTGCAATGTGCTCAAAGGGACAAAGCGTTGAATGGATGATGTTCCACCTAGCGCTACATATAGAATGGACTCTGCTTCCTGATCTGTGTGCCACAGCTGATAACCGCTAACGGGTAAAGGACCGCCGTATACAACGTTACGATCACCCGCTGAGAAAACAATCTCTTGATTCTTCCCGTGTTGTATCACATCTTGTGCCTGGTCGGCAGCAACAGGTTTGGAGGTAATCCACAACAGATTGTCAGCCGGGTTGAAGACGGGTCGGAGATGATGTGGATCGACTGATAAAGATGGCGTTGTGGATAAATCAGTTATGCTGGCAGAGTTCTGTTTGGAATCAGCCTCCAGCAGGTTCAGAAACTCTGACGGCAGTACATCTCCGTTCGTAGCATCAATATAAAGTGCAGGATGGTTAGGTTGTTCCACTTTCCAATAAGCCAGCAGAGGAAGAGCATAGCCAAGATGAAGCTCTCCTCCGCCAGCAAGCAATGCCTCAAGGTTCACATGTTGTTGATCCAGGGCTTGTCCAAGAAGTTCATTGTTGTATGGTGACTGTTCTCCATGACCATATTCACTAAGCATCAACTGACCCTGCTCTGTGGCCGTAATAATCATATATCCGACAGGTTTGCCTTCAAACTCAGCTTGTACGAGCCAGCTATGTAAACCTGGCCCCAGAGGGTAGAAGTTCAGGTCGGCGTCCTTCCAATGCGCTTCGCCGTTAGCTGTATCAAGTGTAACAGCTTGTTGCTCTGCAAACTGTTGCACAGCAGCGGGAGCTAGCTTTTCAGTCTGAATGGCATGATGTTTGGGACTATGCTCTGTTGATGATACGGGGGATAGCGAAGAGGTTTTTAGTTCCTCTGCATTGGCTATCGACCAAAAAGAGAATAGGGCAAGACAACTGAGCAAGCCCAAGGTTATACAGGTTGTTTTCCGAGCGTTGTTCCAACATGTATGAAAGAATCGTTTCAAATTTACACCTACTTTTCATTTATCCGTTACCTGAGCGGGTCCTAGTTTCATTCTAGGGGACAGGCTATGCAAAGGTTGCCGCAACCTGTCGGGCAGCTGATCATGAATAAACACTACTTTTGCCAGCATTTGCAGGAAAAGTAGTGTCTTCGTCTATCTTAAGTGAAACATGCCGCTGCTAATGGCAGTCACTTTCACTTTGGGTTCATATTGCCAGATCATCTCGGTCCGGCGTGTCTCATACTGCAGTTTCATAGCTTCACGATCGATTACCGCCTGTTTTGCTTTCTCTTCTTCGGCATCTGTCTCGGAGTCGATCGGTACTGCGGCCTCTGCCGCCAGTTCTACATCTGTTCCAATGGGTTTAGCGTTAGTTATATCCAGAACGTTTTTCAGTGGTGCAGGTGACGTGCGGTCAGAAGGGACATTCTCCGTGTCTGAGGTTATGTTACCTGGTGATTCTACCTCAGGCGTATCTTCCCGGAGTACCGCCTCATAGTAGGTGTCCAACACGTCCAGCTCCAGATCAAGCCGCTCTTGGGCTTTCTCTGCCCAGCTATAATCGAGTTCCAGCAAGCGGTTCGTCAAATGAGATTCCAAAGCAGCTCCGGCATCAAATAACGAAACTTTAGCTGTCTGTACATGCATGTTCTCCGCAAGCCTTGGACTGAGATCACGTCGGTTCAGCTTGGTGCCGAATTTTTCTATAATTTCACCCGAGCGAAGGGAGATGCCGAGAAAATGCAATTCCTCCCGTTTCAAATCACAGGCGAATTCCACCTTGAAACACACACCAAGCCAAGGCTCATATACGGCTGGCGCTGTAGCCCGCAATTGCCGTTTGGCAGCCTGTTCGAACAGGTTCACGAAGGCACCGCCTTCACGGGCAGCGCCGAAAATCTGCTGGAGTCTGCGACTGCCATACACCACTTCTTCACGCAATATTCGTCCTGGCCCCAGCTGTGGCAGCGATGGCGTAATACCGAAGTAACGGCCTAGAATAGTTTCTTTTGGTGGCTCGCCTTGAGGACTGCTGTTGGTTACGCCATTCGTTCCATCAGGAGGTGATGCTTGCGCAGCTTTGGCTTCTGCTGCCTCAATGGCCTGCTGATAACTGTCAGAATCAAATATAAATGTAAAGGACATCGTCTCAGCGGGGGCTCCGGTTCGTTCCACGAACCCCCAATAATAGGGGCGATTGGTCAACGCTTTGTCCGCCTCAGGTGAGAGTTTGACTGTAACATGGGCAGGGGAACGCTCCATAATCTGACAATCCAGTGCTTCCAGATAGGTGAGAACATAAGCCTGCACTTCATGGGGAGACATGGTCATGAGTTAGCTACCTCCTTTGCGAAGATCCAACAACCCGGATACGGCAGGCCCTTCATCTGAAACCTCACGTTGAATAGAGTTCAGCGATTGTCCAAGTGAATCCATTTTACGGCGAATATCTTCATCAGTTTGTGATTCCAGCATGATTTTGTACAAACTTTTCTCAATAGACTCCTTCTTCTCCAACCGTTCCAGAATGACATCCAGCCCGCCGATCACCATCTCAAACATATTGATCTTCTCATGCAGCAGATTCAGAATATGTTCCTCAATAGTTCCAGTCGTTGATAAATTGAAGATGTTCACGTCATTTTGCTGTCCCAGCCGGTGTACCCGACCGATCCGCTGCTCTACCCGCATAGGGTTCCAAGGCAGATCAAAGTTGATCATATGATGGCAAAATTGCAAATTGATGCCCTCACCACCTGCTTCGGTTGCAATCATGGCCTGCACACGCCCGCGGAAGAGATCCATCATCCAGTCTTTTTTGCCTCGATTCATGCCACCCCGATAGGGTACAGCCGTAAGCCCATTGTTGCGGAAATAGTTTAGCAGATACTCCTGCGTGGCCCGGTATTCGGTGAAGATAATTACTTTTTCATTCATGTTCCGTACCAGCTCCATCGTTTTCTCCGCTTTGGTATTCTCCTTGATCGCTTTAATATGGGCAACGAGTTCCCAAATCTTGTCGCGAAGGGGAGAGTCCAGCGGAAGTTTCTTCGACAGATTAACCAGTGTTACGAATACCGCATCTCGACTGCTGCACACTTCACGCTGCAATGTAACAAGGGAGAGCATGCTGCTTAGGTTGCCGCCAGCTTCCTGGTACTGGTCTTTAACAAAGGAAGTCACGCCATCATAAAGCGCTTGTTCTTCGGGCGATAGTTGCAGATTCACGTTGGAGACGTTCCGTTTGGTAAATTGAACGGGGCCTTCGCCGCGGCGGTTACGAATCATGACTTTGGATAACTCGTTCTTAAGCTGTTCCTGATTTTTCGGAACCCGCTTGTCTACAACAAAGTTGGCCGCAAAGTCACCCTGACGACCCAGTTGACCGGGCTTCAGCAGGTTGATCAGATTGAACAATTCACTCATATCGTTCTGCACAGGTGTAGCTGTAAGCAGCAGACAATACTTTTTGCGCAATTTCAGCATGAATTGATAGTTGGTTGTTTTCTTGTTTTTGAGCTTATGAGCCTCGTCAATAATAATCATGTCGTAATCGGTATTCAGCAGCATATCTTTATGCGGGTCACGTTTGGCTGTATCCATGGAAGCAACAACCACTTCATTCTGCCAGGAATAGGCCTTTTTCTGGGCAATAGCAGGGATGCCAAATTTTGAATTCAACTCCCGTACCCATTGCAACACAAGAGAGGCTGGCACGAGAATGAGTACCTTGGATACGAGACCCCGAACCATATATTCTTTCAGAATGAGACCGGCTTCAATGGTTTTGCCCAGACCCACCTCATCGGCGAGAATGGCCCGGCCTGACATTTCAAATAATACTCTGCGTGCAGTGTCCATCTGGTGAGGGAGTGGGGTAAGGCCTTGTAGATGCTTCAGACATTGGATCTCGTCAAAATTGGGAATCAGGTTGGTCTCTTCGGCTTGAATACCGAGTTGAAAGAGTCGGTAATCCCCCCAAGGACCTCCTTTATCCAGTCGTGATTCCAACTGATTGATCCAGCTCCGATCAAATTCCAAAGGAACGGGCAGTTCGGCTACAGGTTGATTCGTGTGGTGCGGGTTTTTCCGGTTCATGGTGCTTCCTCCCCTGCCATACGTGATGACGTTTTATTCGTAGGTAATAGTATGGACGAATGAGAGTCAGTTCATAACTATGTGGGTTCAAATAAGGAATATTTACACTTGTCACTCCGATGACAGAATAACCTTCCGATCGCTGTTATCCCCAGATTTCTTTGATTCCCTTTTCTGGAGGGGGAAATCCGGGGATAAAGGCGAACGCTTCGCTTCTTCAGGTTATTTCTGTCCTCTCCGTTCTTGTGTAAAAAGTTTAGTTGAACCAATATGAACTACAGTTTATTTGCAAGAAGTTTGTTCGAGCAGGGGAGTCTATAAAAATAAGGTCTATGATAAAAGTCATATGGATAATCAATATATGGTGTATTATACTGAATTCATATCACTATATGTGGTGTTTCATCATAATTTACTTATATAGTGAAAATGTAGCGTTATTCGGGGAGGTTGAACGTAGCGATGAAATCAAACCAACGATCGTACCAATTAGAGGGACTCAGCGAAAAAATATTTCTGGACCGATACGCCTGGAAAGATGCTGATCCGAATCATGCCAAGGTCGGTGATGTGGTATTGGTTTTAACAAAGGATGATCCCAAGTTTCCAACCAAGGAAGTGGGCGAAATCATAGAACGTCAGGGTCAGCTTGTACAGGTAAGAACTCGAAGCGGAGAGATGATCGAGACAAGTGTGGAGAAATTGACACTCAACATAGAAAAAACACCGGAAGAGATGTGGGACCGTCTTGCCAAAGCGATGGCTTCTGTCGAATCCACAGCCGATCAGCGGGCAACGTGGGAGTCCAAGTTCCGCTCCGTGTTGGAAGATTGGAAGTTAGTACCTGGAGGCCGCATTGCTGCGGGTGCGGGGGCAAGTGACGAGTTAACACTCTTCAATTGTTATGTCATTCCGTCTCCGCAAGACAGTCGGGGTGGCATCATGAGAACTTTGACCGAGATGACGGAGATTATGGCACGTGGGGGAGGCGTTGGCATTAATTTGTCCTCTTTGCGTCCCCGCCGAGCGGTGGTGAAAGGTGTCAACGGATCATCCAGCGGTTCCGTATCGTGGGGCGGATTGTTCAGTTATACGACTGGACTGATTGAACAGGGCGGAAGCCGCCGGGGTGCGCTCATGCTGATGATGAATGACTGGCATCCGGATGTGCTTGATTTTATTACCGTGAAACAAACGATGGGACAGGTGACGAATGCCAATCTGTCTGTATGTGTGAGTAACGCATTTATGGAGGCTGTCAAGCAGGACGGAGATTGGGATTTGGTTTTCCCCGATACGAACGATCCGGACTACGACACCGAGTGGAACGGGGATATGCAGCAATGGAAAGCCGCACCAGGTCATTCGGTGGTGCACTATCGTACGCTGAAGGCTCGCGAAATCTGGCATACCATTATTGAATCAGCCTGGAAATCGGCAGAGCCTGGTGTGGTATTCATGGAGTACTACAACCAGATGTCCAACAGCTGGTACTTCAATCCGATTATCTGTACTAATCCTTGTTTTCATCCAAAGACCAGAATTACAACTGAATACGGACTTATAACAATAGAAGAACTTTATAACCGGACAGCAGGCAAATCATTTCTAGTTGGAACAGATCATCGTCTTGTTGAGCAGGCAAAGATTGTAGGTGGCAGATCATATGAAATTCCGGGATTGCATTTGAGAACAGCAAGCGTTTATCCAACCGGAATAAAAGAGACGTTAACAATTCACCTTCAAAATGGATTGGAAATTAGCGTGACATCTGACCATCAGTTATATACTAATTCAGGTTGGAAACAAGCTAAAGACTTGACCTCCGAAGACTATATCTATATCCAATCGGCCGAAGGAGCTTTTGCCAAGGAAGATCAGCTAGGAGAGGAATGGGGACTGTTCCTGGGATGGTTAACCGGAGATGGCTGGGTCTCTAAGCGTGGTGAGGTTGGTATGGTTTTTGGTGCAGAGGATGAGGAAGTTATTCCACGGTTGATTGATGCTGGAGAAAAAATATCAGGCGTAAGAGCAAAAGTATATCAAAGAACAAATGGAACAAAACAAGTGTATTGGTGGCGCAAAAAGCTGATTGAAGAAATTGTAAGATTAGGTGTGAAGGCAGTTAAGGGACCTGAGAAGGAAGTTCCAGAAATGATATTTACTTCATCTAAAAAAACCATTACGGCTTTTTTACAGGCTTTATTTAGTGCGGATGGTACTGTATACGAAAGAGATGAGATGCATCGTACCGCAAGATTGACTTCATCTTCCAAAAAACTATTGCAGGGCGTTCAGCTACTTTTGCTGAACTATGGAATCAACAGCTCTATTTACGCACGCCCTAAGTCATCACAAGCCATATTTAAATACACAACAAAAGATGGAGATCACAGGACATATTCCAGTAATGGTTTCTACGAATTGGTCGTGTCAGGGAACAATTTACTTGTGTTTAAAGAGAAGATTGGTTTTAAATATGTAACAAGAAAACAGGATGCTTTAGAACGAATCGCCAGACCTTCTAGAAAATCAGAAAAGTTTATGTCGAAAGTTAAAAAAATAGAAAAGGGAGAGCAAGTAACTGTATATGACATAACTGAGCCTGTGACTCACTCCCTGATTGCTGGTGGAATTGTTGCTCATAACTGCGGGGAACAAGGCCTGCCTGGCTGGGGTGTATGTAATCTGTCAGCAATCAATTTGTCCAAATTCTACGATGAAACAAATCATGATGTGGCATGGGATGAACTGGCAGAAACCACTCGTATCTCGGCTAGATTTTTGGACAATGTCATCGATGCAACACCATATCATTTTGAGGAAAATAGACTGAATCAGCAGCGTGAACGCCGGGTTGGGCTTGGCACAATGGGATTAGCAGAGCTGATGATTAAGCTGCGTATACGATATGGCAGTCCTGAATCCCTTGAATTTCTGGATAAACTGTATGGATTCATGGCAAAGGAGGCCTACCTGGCATCGGCAGAGATTGCAGCAGAGAAGGGTGCTTTCCCAGCATTTGAAGCTGAACCGTACTTACAGAGTGGATTTATGAAAAACATGGTTGCGATGTACCCTGAAGTGGGGGAGGCCATTCGTAAAAAGGGCATTCGAAATGTCACACTGATCACACAAGCGCCAACGGGCAGTACAGGTACGATGGTGGGCACATCAACAGGTATTGAGCCGTATTTCGCCTTCAAGTATTTCCGTCAAAGCCGTCTAGGTTATGATGAACAGTTCGTACCGATTGCACAAGATTGGCTGGATGAACATCCGGGTGAAGCTTTACCTGACTATTATGTGACGGCGATGGATCTGTCGGCTGAGAATCATATCCGCGTGCAGGCTGCGATTCAGCAATGGGTGGATAGCTCCATCTCGAAGACGGCCAACTGTCCGGCTGATTTTACGGTAGAGGATACGGCTGAGCTGTACGAACTGGCCTTCGACCTTGGCTGCAAGGGAGTAACGATATATCGCGACGGCAGCAGGGATGTGCAGGTGTTGTCCACGTCGAATAAGGAAGAGACCAAGGCCGAAGATCAGAACACGGCGGAAGCTGAAGAGAAGACAGTCGTATCTGCAATAGAAAACCCGGATGATGCGGAAGGGCAGGCAAGTGATGGAACTTCCAATAGCCAGGTTGGTGTTAGAACGCAATCTTCCGATCAAGTCCCTTCCTCTTCTACAGTGCTGGATAAACAATATAGAAGCCGTCCTCAGGTACTGCGTGGTGCAACATACAAAATCAATACGCCATTCGGTATGGCTTACATTACGATCAATGATCTGGAGGGAACGCCGGGTGAGATCTTCCTGAACGTGGGCAAAGCGGGATCGGACGTGTTTGCCATGGCTGAGGCACTCGGTCGAGTATGCTCTCTATTCCTTCGATACGGAGACCATGGGCACAAGGTTGAACTGTTGATCAAACATCTCAAGGGAATTGGTGGTTCGGGAGCGATTGGCTTCGGAGCCAACAGGGTTGAATCGATTGCTGATGCAGTCGCCAAAGCATTGGAAAGTCATGTACAGAGCAATGCTCAGGAGAACGAAACTGGAGCATTACAAGAACAGAGTCAAGTGGAGAGCACGTATCCAAAAGTGGAGGATCAGAAAACCTTTATCGAATCGAGAGATTTATGTCCTTCATGCGGCTCGGCATCCCTGATGAATGTGGAAGGTTGCAAAACATGCAGCAACTGTGGGTACAGTAAATGCAATTAAATATCTTTTGAAAAAAAGAGAAAAAGAAAAGGCACTCCTGACTCCATCATGAAGTCAGGAATGCCTTTTCGTCATTTAGCTAACTAACACCAATCCTGGCATCGATCTGCAAGTGATTGCAATTCATTAAATACAACACTAGCATGGTAGCCGTCGCACACGGCGTGATGTAACTGAACGGATAAGGGAAGATGTACTTTATCGTTCTGTTGAACATATTTTCCCATCGTGAAAATAGGCAACAAGTAGGTTCCCTCATTGTAAATATTCAGATTAAATCCCGTAAAGTTCACCCAAGGAATACTGGAAACGGGAAATGTATTCGGTGGTTCATTGGGTTTGGCAACAAATTGTTTGTGATCTTTGTAATTCTTCATATCTTCCAGATAACGATTGTGGAACGTCTCGAAATCTTCATGGAATGCTGTCCAGATCGTTGAGAAACTTTTGTCGTCCTCATGAAAAATCGTATAACTCGGAGACATTTCGTCCCAGTAGCCCAATCTTCCCTCGGCGTCAAAACAAGTTCGAAATTCTCTGTGTGCATTGACAACCGTAGAGATCATGTGAATAAGAGCGGGATAGAACTTCAATCCTTTAAACTTCAGTTCGTTGATCAATAGAGTGATATCCAGATTAGCAGTTATGCTGTAGGTACATCTGACCTGATTCAAGTAGTGGTCAAAGTATGGCTTTCGATCCCACTGATCTAACACGATTGAATTAAACATAAGTTATAACCTCCTAAATTTGAATAATGTCTTTATTTAGGAGGTATATTTGACTGATTTGACCATATCCTATCACATTCCCAGTATCGTATTTTTAGAAATTGACCATCTCAGTATAACATGATACTGAATGTGTCGCTTATAGCGAAATCCTCTGCAAAACGCTTTTTCAACCTGTTTCTTTCCTTTATAATTAAAGTTGTCTTTATAACGAAGAAGAGAGGGGATTAGATGCGTCAGCCGATAGAAGAACCTATATTTTATTCTTATCCTGGAATGGTAGCGGTGGTGACTTCACGTCATGAGGGAGTCCAGAATGTGATGGCGTCCGGATGGCATACATACATCGGATCATCACCAGGCGTATACGGCATCTCCCTTCGTAAGGAAACATACTCCTATGAACTCATTGAGAAGAGTGGCGTATTCGGCGTTCATTTCCTGCCAGGTCATCGATCGGAGTGGATTCAAGCTGCAGGAACGTTCAGTGGAAGAGATACGGATAAATTCACAAGATTCGGCATTCCGTATGAGGAAGGAATCAAGGTAAGTGTACCCATTTTGACAGATGCTTATTTTGCTTATGAATGCAAGGTTATGGAGATTACGACATATGGTGACCATGAATGGATTGCAGGCGAAGTATTGCAGCGATATCAGGATCAGAAGTACTTTCTGGAGAACGGAATGGTTGATCTGGAGAAGTTGCAAATCCCAATGTACACAGGACGTTCAGCATACCGGATCATGGATGCGAGGACAGAAGAAAAGATTCACCCGTTCCACCTCTAGGGTCCTAGGCAAGAAGAAGCAATTATGAGCAAAACTTTCAATCCGGTCTGACATAGGTTTATAATGGATATTGGCTGCTGAGCAAGTCGGCAGCCTTTTGTTATGAATTCAATTGTTTCAATCGATGTGTGCGTGGGTATGCTGGTTTGCGCAAGCGGGACAGGTAATTTTAGCCACTCGATGAAAAGTACTATATTTAACGACAAAATTAGAGTATGATTTTACAGCTATATGAGCTGGCAGGAAAGGTTACATCGGTTTAATCGTTTGTAACTATTCCTGTAAAGTATGAGGCTTATATCGGGCGCATAATGCTAAACGTGAACTCACGAATGAATATAAATAATATCGTAATGATTAAAACTTAATGGACTGGCCACACGTCTTCCTTAAGACAATAGAATTCACCAAGAATGTAGCATCATCGGATCGTGCTTCGAACAGAGGCTTTTCTAATGTTGTAAATGAAAGATGGAAGGTGCAATACGTATGTTAATGACAACCAGAACGATCAGGAGTTCCTTTATGCCCCCAACACCGATGTTGTTGACTCACAGTAACAAGGAGGGGCATGCATGTCACAATCGTTAAATCGTAAGAGACATATGAACGGGCTTGACGGCTTGCGAGCCATCGCTGTACTTGCGGTAATCGCGTATCATCTGAATTTGGATTTTATTCCGGGCGGACTGCTCGGTGTAGGTATATTCTTTGTTCTCTCGGGATATTTAATTACAGATATTCTCGTGTCACAGTGGCAGGAACATGGACGCATTTCACTCGGTGATTTCTGGGTAAGACGGGTAAGGCGTTTGCTTCCAGGCATGCTGACCATGACAGCTGTGGTGATGATCTGGTTGGCTTGTACAGACCCATCCCGGCTTGCTGCGCTTCGTGGTGATATCGTTTCGGGTGTATTATACATAAGCAATTGGTGGTATATCTTTCACAACGTTTCCTATTTCGAAAGTTTTGGCCCTCCATCACCGTTTGGACATTTCTGGTCGCTGGCTGTGGAAGAGCAATTTTATCTTATATGGCCTCTTCTACTGATCGCAGCAATCGTAGTGTTCAAAAGAAAGGGATGGCTGGTCGTCTTCATTGTTGTCGCAGCTGAATTATCTGCTGGCGCAATGGCCATCATGTATAATCCGGATTTGGACCCGAGCCGTGTATATTATGGAACAGACACGCGGGCATTTGCACTGCTTGCTGGTGCTGCGCTTGCCGTGGTGTGGCCTAGTCGCAAGCTATCGAACTCTCTGTCTGGCATGAACCGGCTTGTGCTCGATGTGTCGGGACTTGCTGCGCTCGCTTTGTTAATCTACATGATGCTGAACAGCAGTGAATATGATCCGTTTCTGTATCAAGGGGGCATGGTGCTTCAGGCTATCGCAACAACGTTGCTGGTAGCGGTGTTGGCTCACCCATCGTCTTTCTTGGCACGTATCATTGGAGCGAAGCCATTACGCTGGATCGGAGAGCGATCCTACGGATTATATCTGTGGCATTATCCTGTCATTATGTTAACCAATCCCGCGGTGGATACGGGAGGAGCACATCCTGTACGAATCATTTTACAGGTTGCTGCAACGGTTGTACTGGCTTCATTGTCTCTTAAATATATTGAAAATCCGATTCGGTACAACGGATTCCGTGATTCTTGGTCCCGATTATGGGGAAGAGGGCGGTCATCAATCGGTATACGTAACGTATGGTGGAAGCGGGCAGGTCTGTTGATGACGATTCTGCTGTTGTCCTATACGGTATCTCAGATGATGGTCTCACATGCAGCGAACTCTGACTCCCATTCGGTATCGATGTCCAACACATTAAATGGAGAGAATTCCGTAGCGGAGGAACAGGGACAGGATGTGTTGCCAGCTATTACAGCGACGTCAGGCTCTGGCCAAAAGAACGATGCTCATACCCATAAACCGGAAGCAGGAACGAAAGATGATCCGGGGAAAAATGAGAAGCCAACAGGAGAGTCTGCTCCAGATTCAAAACCTGACGAACAAGACAATTCAGTGAATTCTGGCAAGGACGGTCAGTCTGAAGATAAGCCGACTGATGACTCCGTGACTAACGAGAATGATACATCGGATGACGCTGGAGCGAATCAATTCGATGATACGGAACATACAGATGATGCACCTGATTCATCTCAGGACAATGAAGAAACGGCTCCTCCTGCCCAAGATGGCAAGGTTCATTATACCGTCATTGGAGATTCGGTGATTTTGGATGCAAAACCGTATCTGGAGCAAAGTATATCGGGAGTGTATGTGGACGGACATGTTGGTCGTCAGATGTGGCAGGCAGGCGATGTATTGGAAGGTCTGAAGCAAAACAACCAAATGGGCAGCAAAGTGGTGCTGGAGCTCGGGACGAATGGTTCCTTTAACTCCAAAAACTTGAATGCTGTGCTTGATTATCTAAAGGATGAGGATCGGGTATATCTGGTTACTGTGCGCGTACCTCGTCCATGGGAACGAACGGTGAACAGGGCGTTGAATGATGCTGCATCCAAATACAGCAATGTCTCGTTAATTGACTGGAACAGTGCAAGTGAGGGACATGACGAATATTTTGAAAAAGATGGCGTACATCTCACTACGCAAGGGTCCGAAGCTTTTGCAGAACTGGTGAAAAACAGTATCCAATAATACGCAATCCATATTTAATACGATTTAGCACTTATTCATTATATATAGCCTGGGGTGAAGCTGCCGACGGCTGCAACAAGAAAGAGCTCTCATTGTGAGGGCTCTTTTTATATGTTATGAACAATAAGTCAGCAAAGTAAATTCCAAACAGGGGAACCGATATTTTTCACCCCTGCATCCGTGGATCGTCACCTTACGGTATGATAGCGTTACCATTTACAATAAGTGTATTCAAATCGCCGAGGGGGATTATAGAGATGTTGAAAAAATGGCTTTCGGGTTTCCTGGCAATAACATTGTTCTCCATTATTCTGGCTGGCTGTGCTGGCGGGGACACCTCAGAAGGAGGCAGTGGCAATGACAAAGTAACCGTCACACTCTGGCACAACTGGACCGGACAGGATGCAAAGGCAGTTGCAATGCGCAAAATTATTGAAGATTTCCGCGCGGCGCATCCAGATATTGAAGTTGTGGATGAAGGCTTGCCAACAGATGGTCTCAAAACCCGGCTTCGTACGGTGGCCGCTGCCAATGAGATGCCAGACCTGTTCGTGATGTGGCCGGATGCCATGACTAAGGAATTTGTAAAAGGGGATCTGTTACAGTCCATTAATGCAGAGTTGGACGCAAAGCCGGAGTGGAAAGACAACTTTATCCCGAATGCACTGGATGGATACACTGTGGACGGGAATATCTACTCCGTGCCGATGAATTTGGCGCCAAGTTCCTTCATTTATTACAATGAAGCTCTTTTCAAGCAGTACAATGTAAAAGTGCCTGAGACCTGGGCGGAACTGGAACAAGCGATTGCTACTTTTAATCAAAATAAAGTCATTCCCATGGCACTTGGCAACAAGGCCAACTGGGTAGCTCAATCAACGATATTCAGTACACTGGCTGATCGGATTACCGGCACAGACTGGTTCCTGAAAGCGGCAGCACAAGAGGGTGCAAGTTTTACCGATCCACCATTTATTGAAGCCTTGAACAAGATGCAGGAGCTTGGCAACACCAAAGCATTCCAGGATGGATTCAATAGTATCGATGAGACACAGATGATGCAGCTTTATTTCCAAGGTAAGGCAGCGATGGTCATGAACGGCGGATGGGCCTTGGCAAATCTGGTGAACAATGCACCTGAAGAGGTGTTGAACAACACACATATTACGATTCTTCCTCCAGTGGACGGAGGTCAGGGTGAACCAAGAACAACATCCGGTGTAGTAGGAACCGGGTTGGGTGTAAGTAAAAAGCTGAGCGGTGCACAAAAAGAGGCAGCGATGGAGCTGTTCTATGCGCTGGCAGGACCTGATGGTCAGAAGGCGACATTGGATAGTAGCACATTGGTGAGTTACAAGATTGATCTGGACAAAACCAAAGCACATCCATTGTTCGTAGAATTATATGATCTGATGCAGGAAGTGAAGATCACGCCAGTATACGATTCCAAGCTGGGATCGGCAACGGTTGAGGTTATTAATAATGCATTGCAAGAGTTGCTTATGGGCGGCAAGGCCGAAGACATTGCAGCCAAAATTCAGGCGGCTCAAGCCAATGCAGTTAGTCAGTAACCATTCGTCAAAACCCCTTCCCGGCAGGGGAGGGGTTTTAAGTATGAATGGGACAGTCAGTTGAAGTTGGTAAAGGCATTTATGGAAGGGAAGTGAACAGATGAACGCACTGCGCAGTCGGCGTTTTATTATGCTGGGGCTGGCCCCGGCAGTCATCATTTATGCATTGTTTGTATTTGTACCGGTCGTGTGGTCGGCATATTACGGTTTCTTCAACTGGTCCGGCATCGGCGCATCCAAATATATTGGTGTGGATAATTACATTGAGATCTGGCATGATCCTGTGTTTTGGCGGGCACTGAAAAATAACGTTATCTTTGTGTTGGCATCGGTATTTGGACAAATTCCGTTAGCGCTGATGTTGGCGGTCATATTACACAAAAGTAATCCATTACAGCGGTTTCTGCGCTCAGCCGTATTTCTGCCGATGGTATTATCCACTGTAGTTATCGGTATGATCTGGCAGTATATCTATCATCCGCAGATCGGGATATTGAACTTTCTGCTGGACGCACTGGGACTGGAAAGTTGGAAGCTGCAATGGCTTTCCGATGACAAGATTGCCATTTTCTCATTGGTACCACCGCTGCTCTGGAGCTTTGTCGGGTTGTATCTGATTATCTTTATCTCGGCACTACAGAATATTCCAGGAGAGATTCATGATGCTGCCAAAATAGACGGTGCTTCTGGAATCCGGAAACTGGTATCCGTCTCTTTGCCCATGATCTGGGGAACGGTTCAGGTTGCGATCATTCTATGTATTTCAGGCAGTCTGAAATCATTCGATCTGGTCTACATCATGACAAAAGGTGGGCCGGCTCATGCGACAGAATTGCTCGCTACGTATATGTATAATTCGACCTTTACAACATACCGTTATGGTTTTGGTAGTGCGATCTCAACAACCATCGTACTGATCTCCCTGCTGCTGATCGGAACAAGCCAGTGGGTGACCAGTCGCAAACGAAAAGAGAATCAATAGAGAGGAGGAGCTATCATGCGCGCGACACCTATATCCATGCCATCACCACGAAGCGGCTCGGGCCATCCGATTCGCCGCCTCCGCAGCGGAATTGTTTGGACGCTACTAACGGTCTATGGTATTTTAACATTGTATCCGTTCTACTGGCTCGTGATTAGTGCGTTCAAAACAAATGAAGATTTCTATAGCAGGCCCTTTGGTCTGCCGGCAAACTGGAATGTTGCCAATTTCAGCAATGCATGGGAAAGCTCCAGGCTGGGGACTGCTTTTGGCAATTCACTCATTGTATCGGTTGGATCACTTATTCTAACGCTGTTTATTGCAGCGCTGTCTTCATTCATTCTGGCTCGTTTCCAGTTTCGCTGGAAAGGGTTAATTATGACCTTCTTTGTTGTAGGTATGCTCATTCCGATCCATAGTACACTTGTCCCTTTATTTATTTTGATGAAACAGATGTCCCTGCTAAATACGTATTGGGCATTAATATTACCTTATACGGCTTTTGCATTACCTACAGCTATTTTCGTGCTTACTGCCTATCTGACAAGTGTTCCACGTGATATTGAAGAGGCAGCTTTCATTGATGGAACAGGACTTTGGGGGCTGTTTACCCGGATCATGTTACCGATGTCTGTGCCTGCGTTGTCAACGGTTACGATTCTGAGTTTCTTGCATGCGTGGAATGACTTTTCATTTGCGCTTGTATTCATCAACAAAACCGGATTGAAAACGTTACCGTTGGCCATTGCGAACTTTGCGGATGGGTATCAAACCGATTACGGATTAACGCTTGCTGCCATGACCCTGTCGGTCATTCCAACCATTATCTTGTATCTCATATTCCAGGAACAGGTTATGAAAGGCATGACAGCCGGAGCTGTCAAAGGATAAGCGAAAGCGCATCCAGAGGAGGAGAAACGTTTGGCACGCTGGCTCACATCTTCGTTACAAAGGAAGCTATCGGTCGTCGTGACGGCTTCAATGATTGTGCCATTGCTGGCCTTGGGTCTGTTCGCCTTTCTGATCTCTTCCCGCATTACAGAGCAAAAAACAAAACTATCCGGCATGGATACGCTGAAACAGGTGGAAGCGAATCTTCGTTATATGCTGCAAGATGCCGAGAACCTATCGATTTTTCTGATTGGAGAACGGGACATCCAGCAGTATCTTAGCCACAATGAAGATCATGAGCTGGACAGGGTGGATATCCTGGGCAGGATGACCAATCTGGCGGCTTCCAAGAAATATATCGCCAACATCGCCATATATCCGGGACGTTTTGATGCCACATTGTCAACCGCTACCTGGTATGAATCCAATGAATCCAATCTTTCGTATCCCTCTGTTCCAAGCGGTGAAGCAGTCAAACAATGGACGGGGATATACCCGGTGCAGAATTACGCAGGTATTCAAAATGTGATCACATTGGTTCGGCCGATTCGCAGTATCCATGATTATCGACCCATCGGCTGGTTAGCGATTAGTCTGGATGAGAAGGCCATATCCAAGGGATGGGCCGCTCTGGGATTAGGCAGAGGGCAAGGCAGACTGGAGCTCATCGGCAGTTCTGGAGAGATTCTGTCTTCGATGGACAAATCCCGGCTTGGACTTAAGCTGGAGCAGGCCGAACCAGGAGTCACAACGTTAATTCAGGATGGCGGTAGCGGAACCACCACGTATGGCAGTGGTGACGATAAACGGACGTTGCTCTATTATCCGGAAGAATTGACGGGGTGGACATTGGTTGGAACAGTCCCATACGACCAGTACAAGTCCGAGAATCGGTACATTCTTATTCTAACTGGCTGCGCCGTTGCTATGTCTGCTGTGATCAGTGCTGGATTGGTATGGTTTACGGTGCGGCGTGTGACGAGGCCACTTCGTGTGCTTACCAGACATCTGTCTCGAATTGATCCGGAACGCCCGCTTCCTCTGTTTCGGTCTGAAAGTGATGATGAGATCGGCAGGCTTGGGGAGAGTTACAATCTGCTCGGTGCACATATTCAGTTATTGAAGGAAGAGGTTATTCGGGGTGAAGCCCGTAAAAAAGAAGCGGATCTTCGAGTGCTTCAGGCGCAGATTAACCCACACTTTCTCTATAACACGCTCTCTTCAATTCATTGGATTGCCTTGATGTCTGAAGAGAAGCGGATTGCGGATATGGTTGAGGGCCTGAGTGATTTTCTGCGTATCAGCTTGAATAATGGTCAGGATTACTGCCCTGTGGAACAGGAGATCGCTCATATTCGCCATTATGTGCGTGTGCAGTCGATTCGTTTCCCTGATCAATTTGTGTTGCATTATATCGTAGATCCAGCGCTTGAGAAGCGAATGATGCTGAAGCTATTGCTGCAACCGCTGGTTGAGAACGCCATGATTCATGGCATTCAGCCCAAAGCAGGCGTGGGTACCATAACAATTATGATTCGCAAGGACCCGGATAATGAACAGATGAATGTGCTGTTGCTGGATGATGGTGTCGGCATGGAGCCGGACAGGCTGGAACAATTAAGGATAAGCATTAGGGAATGGAAGGGAAAACAGCCGGAAAAACAGCTAAACCAAGGCGGTTATGGGCTCTGCAATGTGAATGAGAGACTGCTGCTCCATTATGGAGCGGATGCACAGCTTGAAGTAGACAGCAGGGTTGGGGGAGGTACCCGGATTTCGTTTTCCATTCCAATCTTGGAGGGTTCGTCATGAGACTATTAATTGTTGATGATGAAGTGATTATCCGTACAGGGCTTGCCAGCGTTATCGCTTGGCATGAACTCGGAATTGAACTTCTTCAACCTGCTGCCTCGGCAGAGGAGGCGTTAACACGCATGGCTGAGGAACGTCCGCATATCCTGATGACGGATATTCGGATGACAGGCAGATCGGGGCTGGAACTGGCAGAAGAGGGCTTACGATTGCTACCTGAGCTGGAGGTCATTATTTTGTCCGGATACGATGACTTCTCTTATGCGCAGCAGGCGATTCGCCAAGGTGTTACAGATTATCTGCTCAAAACAAGCAAGCCGGAAGAGATCATCAAGACCGTATTACAGGCCAAACAGCGAATCACGGAAATTTGGGCAGAGAAGTCCAGAGAGGGCCAGCTTATGCGGGAGAATCGGGAGCGGTTATTTGCCGGGTGGATCATTGATGGTGACACCGCTTCGGGTCATTTCCCTTCATTTTTGCGATCTGATGCTGGAAAAGAGGCTGGGTTTGGTGGCCTTGATGATGAACAGATTCTCAGACAAGTCATTATTCTTCGAGCAGAGGGTTGGGATCGATCCTCGGATGCGTTATTACGATTTGCGGTGCAGAATACCCTGGAGGATATGTTACCGGGTGCCATTGCTCATGTAGAGAAACAGCAAATTATTTGTGTAGTTTCATGGCCGCCGGTGGATCAAGAATATCCGTTCAGGCTGGAGAGTGCATTACGTCGGGTGGAGCAATTACTGAAGTGCACCCTGCGCGTAGCGGTAGGTCTGCCTACGCGTGGATATGCAGATCTGCACGAAAGCTATAGAACTGCTTCAGCTGCATTCCGATATCGGGGTTTGATGGATGATAAAGTATGGCATTATGAGCACGTTCAGGATCGCCAAGGTGGTAAAACTGTACTTACGCACGAAGAGGAGACCAGACTTGGTACAATATTGCTTGATAATGATTCAGTCACGTTAACGACATGGACGCGGGAACTTGTGGCTAATCTGATTACAGAACCGGAGGTCACACCAGATTCGTTCACTGCTTGTTTGCACTCGGCCATCATTGCCGGTCATCGCTGGCTGACTCGCACAATGCGAGCTACAGGGCGTGAAGAACCCGCAAGGCTCGAGCCCTGGTTGCCGGAACCGGATGCTGAAGCTGGTGACCTCGGGGATATGCTGTTCCATCATCTGTATGGTCTGATGCATGTCTATCATAGCCGAATGGGTCAGGGACAGGCTGCCCATGTGCAGAAGGCTATCGGTTATATTGAATCTTCATTGGCGCAGGATATTAATCTGCAGCTGGTAGCTGGACATGTTCATTTGCATCCGGGTCACCTCAGTGAGCTGTTTAAAAAAGAAATGGGTGTGACCTTCGGAGATTTTGTCACCGATATGCGTATACGAAGAGCGATGGATATGCTCGCGGTGTCTCCAGCGAAGGTCAGTGAAGTCGCTGCAATCAGCGGCTACGAGGACGTGAAATATTTTAGCAGACTGTTCAAAAAACATACGGGCAAAACCCCGAGTGAATATCGCGAAGAGGCAATGTCGTTTAAGCCTTCGGGAAGTTAGAAATGAGCAGATTAGGAAACATGTCTTGCCTTACTGCAAACGTTTTCGATATGGTATTACTCAGGGTTATTGGAGAGTGAGGGCATACGGATGAAGACCTATAGTTCAAGTCAAGATTTATCGGGACAATGGAAGATACAACATTTTGAAGTTGGAGAGAAGCGGGCAATGGATGTGGCGGCTGCTGCGCTGGATGACCGTTTCTGGATTGGGGCTGAAGTGCCTGGCGATGTACATGCTGCATTGGTTGAGCGTAGTATCATTGATCCACCCTATTACGGACATAATGATGCCAAAAGTCGCTGGATTGAGCAAAAGGAATGGTGGTATCGCACAACCTTCAATCTGGTGAGAGATACAGAGACGGAGGAGCACTTTGAATTGGTGTTCGAAGGATTGGATACGTTTGCAACGGTATATGTCAACGGCCATGAGGTCGGGAAAACGGCCAATATGCTCATGTCACATACGTTTAATGTAACGTCTCTGGTACGCAGCGAGTGGAATGCGATTGCTGTCAAGTTTGATCCGCTTCACCTGCATCACCGGGACAAAGAAACCTTTGACTGGTCCTCGTATACGAAGGAACGGCCATGGTTGCGTAAAGCAGCGATGAACTTTGGCTGGGACTGGGGTCCACGCATGGTTACGGTGGGGATCTGGGGTGCGGTAAGGCTGGAAAAACGAACAATCGCCAAGCTGGAAAATGTGTATGCTCGTACGGAATCAGTCAGTTCAGAGCAGGCTGTCTTACATGTCACGGCGAATGTGAAGTCGGTCTTGTCTTACCGTAACAGACAGAAACGAGAGCAGGCTGTGGTTGCGTCCTGTAATGTTCGTCTGTTGGATCGCAGCGGACACGAGGTGGCAGGTGTAACTGAACTACCCGTAGAGGGTGGCAAAGCGGATACCACATTAAACGTTACGTCACCTCAGTTATGGTGGACTCATGATCTGGGTGAGCCATACCTGTATACACTGGAGGTTACATTGCATACAGATGGCGTTGAGGTGGATCGTTATAGCGAGCCTTGTGGGTTACGAACGATTGAGCTGGCGCTTCACAATGAACGGGGTGAAGATGCATTTGCTTTTATCCTGAACGGAGTCAAGATCTACGCCAAGGGAGCCAACTGGATTCCGGCTGATCATCTGATTGGCGCCATCCCGAACTCTCGGTATCGTGAGCTTGTCGAGCTGTCGGTAGAAGGGCATATGAACATGCTGCGTGTCTGGGCTGGTGGTATATATGAGAAGGATGTCTTCTACGATGAGTGTGATCGGCAAGGGGTGTTGGTGTGGCAGGATTTTGCATTCGCGAATGCACTGTTCCCGGATTTCAATCGTGATTTCATGGATAATGTACGGCAAGAGGTAGAAAACAATGTCCTGCGCCTGCGTAACCGTGCCTCGCTTGCCCTGTGGTGTGGGAATAATGAAATAGATTGGCTCTATGATATGAAGTCTGCAAGTGGAGATATTACCAGCCCGTTCTACGGTGAACAGATCTATCATGAGCTGATCCCTGAAGTGCTGGAGCGATTGGATCTGTCTCGTCCGTACTGGCCTTCTTCGCCGTTCGGCGACAGCAACGGTCAGGATGCGAATGACCCGGATGTGGGGGATCGCCACAACTGGCAGGTATGGCATGGTTCGGTCTATCCAAGGAAGTATGGAGAGCCACCGCTGCTGGACTACAGCATTGAAGGTGTAACGTTCAAAAATTATAAAAAGGATCATGCGTTGTTCAGCAGTGAATTTGGTATGCATGCCTCGGCCAATCGTTACACACTGGAGAAAAATATGCCCGCAGGTCAGTTTTACTGGGGCAGTCCGGAGATGGCCTATCGTAACAAAGATACCAATCATCAGAAAGGTATTCTGCTAATGGAGGGTTACACAGGCATTCCGCAAGATATAGAAGAGTATATGAACTACTCCATGCTCACTCAAGCAGAAGGGCTGCGATATGGAATTGAACATTTCCGGCGCATCAATCACCGCAACAGCGGTGCGCTTGTGTGGCAATTGAATGACAGTTGGCCAGGAACAAGCTGGTCCATGATTGATTATGAACTGCTGCCGAAAGCATCCTTTTATTATGGGAAAATATTCTTTCATCCTGTCCTGTTGTCACTGGAGCATGAGCCCGGTGAGCCGCTTGCGTTGTGGGTTGTGAACGATACACGTGACGTCTTGAAAGGGGAGCTTCGACTCAATGTCTATGCATTGAATGGAGAGAAGATCTACTCCAGCTCACATGCTGTTGAAGTAACATCCCAATCCTCACTGTGTATTGCTGAAATAACTGAATCAGAGGTGTTACAGGGCAGACGTGCGGAGGAAGTAATGGTTGAGTTGGTATCCGAAGGGTTTGCAGCACCGAGCAATCGATACTTCTTGCGTGATCCTAAGGATGTGACGTTGCCAGAGTCGCAATTGAGTGTGCATGTGAACGAAGAGGAACAGTCTGTAACGGTTACGGCCAGTGGAGCGATTGCACGATTGGTGAAGCTGGAGCTTCCCCTTGGGCGTGTCCGATTCAGTGACAATTATTTCGATCTGCTCCCCGGTGAGAGCCGAACAGTGAGACTACGTCACCCAGAGCAAACGTCTCTGCCACTGACAGAACTTCGGGTTAGTGCCATGAACGGCAGAGAAGGATAAAATAATAATAATAGACTTCGAATCTTATTCGAGGTTCAAGGTGGTAATCCTGATCAGGGATACCACCTTTTTTATTTTTGCAGCAGGTGAGTTCCTGTCGTTATGTCAGGTGATCTTGTCCGTATTCCACAAGCGAAACTTCCAATCGGGTTCACATGTTGGCATATTAAGGTTAGAATGATATAGAGAAATCGTTTTCAAAGGAGGTGGATTCATGTCATTTGTCTTTTACCCGGAGATGGTTATATTCATTCTGATGTTGATCCTGCTGATTATTGGTATTGTATATATCGTTCGTAAAAGCAAACAAGTATTGCGTCGCTTAAGCAATCTGGAGAAAGCAGTATATGAAAAAGATAACATCTCATCCTATCCGAAGGACGTTGATACTGTACAAGAAGCACCCAGAGAAGACACGTTTGCTCCACGCAAACGAAAATGAAGAAGGATACGGAATTACATAAGAAAGATAAACCAACAAGCCAAACAGCCGATTCTTCTCTATGAGGAAGTTATCGGCTGTTTGGGCATATAGACGTTTTATCGGTATTAACTGGGTTTAGAGAAAGGATTCATAACGCTGTTGGAAAGAGGATTCCATCTCCACTTGCCGAGCAAGTTGCTGCTGTACCTTGGCCCCGCGGATCGTCTGAAGTTCCTGAAGTTGTGCAGTGGAACTGAATTGATCTGCAGCCATTTGGACAAGTAATTCGGAGAGCACATCCGCATCTTCGAGCGCGGAATTAAGTCCAAACGCACCGGTTGGGGTCATGGTATGAGCGGCATCACCGATGAGTACAACATTGTCCTGTGCCCACGACTGGCAATAGCTGCTTTCGACAGATAACAGAACAAAATCACTCCAGCTCTGAATGTTGGCAGCTACAGAATCAGATAGGCAAGGAAACGCGGATACAAGTTTGTCTACAAAAGGAGCAATCGGCTGCTCTCGCAGCTTGGAGTAAGCTCCCTCGGGAATGTTCCATCCAATCTGAACATAACCGCCGAACTGTGAGAACAGTGCGAGCTGTTGGCCATCCATGCTGGCCATCCGAACAGCGGGTTCCCAACCTACGGGTGCTGGAATGCGTGCCCAGAGCAGATCATACCCGTGCTTGCGAATCTCGGGGGTTAAACCGGAATGTTTGCGTACAGCAGAATATCTGCCATCAGCACCAACAATAACAGATGCTTGAATGGAGGTAGGAACGCCGTTCTGCCGAATGTTAATACCCACGACCTGGCCGTTCTTGTCTCGTAACAAACCGGTCATAATCGTATTGAATAGTACTTGTTCATATGAACTATGCTGCTGAGCGTGCGACACGATGGCCTCCAGGAGATGATCTTGGGGTACATGAATACCAACATGAGATTCTCCATTGCCCGGTGATACCGTATGAATAATCTGCCCATTTTCCCAATACTGAATCTGTTCCAAGAGCAGCGCTCCGCGTTCCTGAATGAGGGAATAGAGGCCGTGTTTATTCAAAATGGCTTCGCCGTCCACATTGAGCAACTCCCCGCGAAACGACTTGTGCAGGTGGGGCTGCCGCTCAATGAGCATCGTGGAGATTCCTTTTTGATTCAGTAAATAAGAAAGCAAAGCACCGCCAGGTCCAGCGCCGACGATGCAAACATCCGTTTTGAGTTGTGATTGTATATTCTGATTCATGTGCATAAGTCCCTTGCATTATAATGGTGACGCTTCATTTACTTTATAACAACAAATTTATTAAAATCATTAAGTAACTAAAAGTAACTTTAAAGATATAGGTTATTATAAACAAACCCGTTGCCATAATGCAATAGGCGAAACCGGAAATAAAACAAGAGTCTTGCAGTCAACGATTGGGTGTCGGATACAAGCGCATTTTTCACAAACATCATAGTGTAAATATGTTACAATATAAGGTAGGTTATGATGAAAGGCAGGAGGAACGTTTATGAGCCCGGATACGGAGCGAAACTCTCAATTGGCAAATGTGGATCAATTGTTGGAGGCCTTCTTCAGATATAAAAATAAAGTATTGGATCAGCAGCAGAAGACCGAAACCAACTGTAAACTGAATCCGACAAAAAGTCATATATTGGGCATGATTTTACGTGAAAAACGCTGCATGGCGGTTGATGTGGCCAGACAACTCAGTTTGTCTTCCGGCGCAACCACCATTGTACTGAATCAACTGGAGACGGAAGGGTTGATCCAGCGGGTGCGCAGTGAAGAAGACCGGAGAATTGTGTGGCTGTCCTTAACGGATGAAGGCGCGCAGCTTGCCAAGACACTTAATGCGAATCGCGGCCGAATGACCTGGGAATTGTTGCAAGCACTTTCCGAAGAGGAGCAACAGCAGATGTTTGGCATGCTGAAGAAAATTGAACTGAAACTGCTGGAGAACATGAAGTCGTTTGAGCAGATCCACCGGTAGTCCATAATATGACTTGATCCTTAAAGACGTCAGTCCTCATGAGTTCGTCCCTAATTGCGGGGGGATGAACCTTGAAGACTGGCGTTTTTGAGTTGGTTTACAAATGAAAGCGAGCCACATGATCCGTTAAGCCTTCCTGGATCAAAATTTCTTTTTGCTTGCTGCCCATCAGGTCAAAGTGGGGAAAGGGCTGCCGCCGATGAATGTATCGCCCGTCCAACCCATGATCGTTGCACCAACGTTCGAGACGTTCCAGATCTGCACAGCCAACTTTGGTGACACTGGTGATACCGGGAAATCGGTTGTCAATCCAGAAATGAGTGAGGTACGCAATCTCACCACGAGCCACTTGTTCCTTCCACGCAGCAAGCTCTTGTCGTTTAATTCCAAATGCCATAGATGCAAGTTCCTTTCCAAACGGGTATTGTCCTGAGCATATTGTAACATCTTATATACAGAATCCATCAGAAATCTTTCATTCAGACTGGTCTGAGGCCAGTTGAATGGGTATATGAATATGACAACATTTTTATAACAAAGTCTGGATTATGTTAAAATAAACCTATATAACAAAGGTTTCACCACTTCTATAGCGGAAAGGGATTGTCATCATGGAAATATTTATTGCCGTACTTGTGTTACTGGTACTGATTGGTTTATCCAATATTTTAAACCGGTTTGTACCCTTTATTCCCATTCCGCTCATTCAAATCGTGCTTGGTGTAGCTATAGCTTTGCTTCCCGCAGGTGTTCACCTGCCGTTGAATCCGGAATTGTTCTTTGTACTGTTCATCGCACCTTTGTTATACAACGATGGTAAGCGAACACCAAGGAATGAATTATGGAATCTGCGTGCACCGATACTTCTGCTTGCGCTGGGACTTGTGTTTGTCACGGTGGTTGTGGCGGGATATGCCATTCACTGGCTGATTCCTTCGATTCCGTTACCTGCTGCATTTGCTCTTGCAGCCATATTGTCCCCGACAGATGCTGTTGCCGTTGGCGCCATGGCGGGCCGGGTACATCTGCCCAAAGGCATACATAGGCTTCTTGAAGGTGAAGCATTAATGAATGATGCATCTGGCCTCGTGGCCTTCAAATTCGCCATTGCAGCAACAGTTACAGGTGTATTTTCCCTGGCGAATGCAACCTTCAGTTTTATTCTGATTGCGATTGGTGGGCTTCTTGTCGGGGCATTGTTATCTTTTCTGTTAATCAGGCTAGGGGTATGGATCCGTAGACTGGGTATGGAAGATGTGACCATTCACATGTTGCTGCAAATCCTGACGCCATTTATCATCTATCTGGTAAGTGAAGAAATTGGGGTTTCAGGTATTCTTGCGGTAGTGGCAGGCGGTATTATCCACGCCATTGAGCGTGACCGCGCTGAATCGGTTCAGTTGAAAATGCAGGTGGTATCTGCGAGCACATGGTCAGTCATTTTATTTATACTAAATGGTCTGGTGTTTGTTATTCTGGGTGTACAGGTCCCGGATGTGTTGAGTACCATTTTTGAAAATGTTTCGTTTAATAATCTGCAGGTGTTGGGATATGTGGGCTTGATCTCGGTGCTACTGCTGGTTCTGCGTTTTCTCTGGATCTATCTGTTCTGGCAAGGGAATGAATTGCTGCGTACCAAATCCTCTATTGGCAGGCCCAGATTCAAGGATATTACGATCATTTCCCTCTCTGGAGTGCGGGGGGCTGTAACATTGGCGGGTGCGTTCTCCATTCCTTATGTGCTTCAGGATGGATCACCTTTCCCTGAACGGGATCTGATTATTTTCCTCGCGGCAGGAGTTATCCTCTTCTCCCTGATTGCGGCGAGCGTGTTTCTTCCAGTTCTGGCCAAGGACGATGGGAAATCTACAGAAGAAACACCGCAGAAGTCAGAACGAAAAGCACATGACATTATGCTGAATGCGGCAATACGAGCTGTCAAATCCGAAATGAACGATGAGAACAAAGCTGCGGCACTCGCGGTTGTCTCCGACTTGTCCAAGTACATCAGACAGGCCGCAGGTCAGCTTACCGCCGATAAACGCAAAGATATTCAGAAACAAGAAACGGCTATTAACCTGATCGCTACCCGGGCGGAGCGCAAAGAAGTTGAAGTAATGTTAGACGAAAATGCAATTGCTTCTGATGCGGCCTTCAAATGTGACAGCTGGCTGGATCGCAAGGAAATGATGCTGGCGAATCGCGCAAACACTCAGTTCATGACCTCGATCAGCGAGATCGGGCGTGTGTTAGGACATCTGTTCACCAACCGGTCCCAGAAGCCGAATCAACCATTTATGCTTGAAAATGCAGAACTGTTCCGTCAGGTGAAGCTGCGCACCTCTGAAGCGGCAATTAAGGCTATTCGTGCTCATATGAACGATGGGAATCGAGTCGTCGCACTGTCGGTCATTGCCAAGTATGAGCGTGTAATTGCCAAATTGCGCACCTGGAACCAGGGTAAAACAGAAGATCCGTTTAATCAGGAGAAATTGGAGTTGCAGATGGTGGCGATTCAGGAACAGCGCAATACAGTGCAACAACTGTATGAAAACGGCGAAATCACCCGTGATGTGGCTGCCAAGCTGCGCCGGTTTATTAACGACGTGGAAGCAACTGCGCTGAAAAACACCTAATCCGATAAATCCGATATTTTAAATATGCTAAACGGTTTGATATAATATGGGACAAGAAAGACGTTACAACTAAATTGTACTTATTCGATCAGTGAAGGAGAGATGAGACATGGCAGAACAACAAATTCGGTTGGGCAAGACGGATCTGATCGTGAATCCCATTGGACTGGGTGCGAATGCAGTAGGCGGACATAATATCTATCCGGACATGCTGAATGATGAGACGGGTAAGGAAGTGGTTCGTACAGCTTTGAAACAAGGTATTAACTTTCTGGATACGGCATACATCTATGGACCGGAGCATTCCGAACGACTGATTGGTGAAGTACTGAAGGAAACCGGTCAGCGGCAGAATACCATCATTGCAACCAAGGCAGCTCATAAATTAGTGGATGGCAAAATTGTCATAGATAACTCACCTGTTTTTCTGAAAACATCCGTGGATGAGGCGTTGAAACGTCTGCAAACCGATTACATTGATCTGTTCTACATCCACTTTCCGGATGAACATACGCCTAAGGATGAAGCGGTAGATACGTTAAAACAATTAAAAGACGCTGGCAAAATTCGTGCCATTGGCGTATCTAATTTCTCCATTGATCAGTTGCGTGAAGCCAACAAGGACGGGCATGTAGACGTACTGCAATCTGAATATAATCTGTTCAAAAGAGAAGCGGAGAAAGAGCTGTTGCCGTATACGGCTGAGCATAACATTTCTTTTGTTCCTTACTTCCCTCTGGCAGCGGGACTGCTGGGCGGGAAATATAATCGTGATACAACCTTTCAGGATGGACGGGCAAAGAACCCACTGTTTACAGGTGAAGCTTTCATTGAAAATCTCGATAAAGTTGAGCAACTGCGCAGCATAGCACAATCCAAAGATGTTGAGGTCGCGCATCTGGTTCTGGCCTGGTACCTGACTCAGCCTTCCATTGATGCATTGATTCCGGGTGCCAAGCGACCGGAGCAGGTCATTAACAATCTGCAAACATTAAATGTGGAATTAACTGCTGAGGAAATTGCAGTCGTGGATCAGATCTTTCGTTAATGAGTTCGGGTGAATCGGGAAATGCTAACAGGGAGTTTACGTATGAAGACAAAGTGAGGACACCACATGAACCTGAAGGCAGCCCGAGTCATCGGAATGTTCACGCTAATTATTTTGCTAGGTAGCAGTTCTGCTTATGCGAAGCCTGTACAGAAGAACCGTCAGTATTATGAGGAACGAGGAGAGATTGTGTGGGAAGTTCCCACGCAGGATAAACTCATCGCCCTTACCTTTGATGATGGACCAGATCCGATTCAGACTCCGCAGATCCTGGCTTTGTTACAGCAGTATCATGCTAAAGGAACTTTTTTTGTACTTGGCAAATGGGCAGATAAATTTCCTAAACTGATTAAGCAGGAACAGCTCGAAGGGCATGAAATCGCCAACCATACGTATGCGCACACGTATGCAGTTCGATCAACACGTGCGGACAAGTACATGAAGGATATGAACGAAGCAGAAAGTTCCATTATTAAAGCTGGCGCGGAGCGTCCCCTGTTATTCAGACCACCGGGCGGCTATTACAATGACATGGTCATCCAGGCTGCCAAACAAAAAGGGTATACCATTGTACTCTGGTCTTGGCATCAGGATACACGGGACTGGGCTTCTCCAGGTGTATCGGCTATCGTTAACAAAGTGTTGAAGAACGCACGTAATGGGGATATTGTACTTTTTCACGATAAGGTGGAAGGCAAGTCGCATACGGTAGCAGCACTCAAAACGATTCTGCCGAAGTTACAGCAGCAGGGGTACCAATTCGTTACGGTGTCTGAGCTACTTGCTGTAAAGGCACGCGAAGCCGCGAAGGATGGAACTTCGCCCTCGTCTATTTTGAAGCATGTGCAGCCCTGAACATGGTAATCCAATTAGAAACCGTAGGTCTCAGTTGAAGAGACCTGCGGTTTCTTTATCTTGGTCTTCATATCAACCATGGAATCAGGCGTAGGAGGTTATTGCCGTGTCCCTTTTGTTTTGAAACCAAAACGTCTACAATAGATGGAGCTTTGAGTTTAAGGGTTATATAGTATACATGGTATGAATTACGACATAGAGGAGAGTGAACATAATGAATGGACAACAACGTGTAAATATTAAGCCAGGTCTGGAAGTGGACATTGTGCTGAAGCAGGATCAAGCTACAGGTAAGCTGACACGTGGCATTGTGAAGGATCTGTTAACCAAGTCACCTACACATCCACACGGAATCAAAGTACGACTAACGAGTGGTCAAGTGGGACGTGTGAAACAGGTCATTACAGGAGGCTCGAACTAACTGTGGTCCAAGGCGGGGAGATGAGTACTACCGCAGAAGTAATGGCACATCTGGCATCTGGTAATAAACGTCAGCAGGACGCCTATCATGTGTTACAGAGCAGTGGATTACTTGATATATTAGCTGACTATCACCCATATCCAGCAGGAACGGTGCCAATTGATATTGATATTCCGGGCAGTGATCTGGATCTGCTGTGTTATGCAGAGAATCTGGACGTGTTTGAAGCCGAGATACACAATCGAATCGGAACCGTTGCTGAGTTTGAATGTGTACGTGGTGGGGATCTTCCAGACCAACGTCCTTATGTGACTTGTAACTTGCAAGTGGGACATTGGCCTGTGGAGATTTTTGCCCAATCCGTGCCAGTTTACAGGCAGAATGCATACCTACATATGATCGTAGAGTGGAGATTGTTGCAACTGTGGGGAGATGCGGGACACCGTGAGATCCGCAGACTGAAACAGGCAGGGTGGAAGACGGAGCCTGCTTTTGCTTCTGTACTTGGATTACAGGGAGATCCATATGTGGACATGCTGCATCTGGCAGAGATGAAACGTGAAGATCTCTGGAACTGGGCGCGTTCACGCACGTGTTTTTAAAATGTCTATTTGAGATGAACTAATCATTTACACGATAACGGAGAGGACAGAAAAAACCTGAAAAAGCGAAGCGGTCGCCTAAAAGCTTTCTGAAAGAAAGCTGCATCGGAAGCATACGCTATTACCGGATTTTCCCTTGAGAAAGGGGATCAAAAAAATCTGGGAATAACAGCGATTGGAAGGTGCTTCTGTCATCGTAGTGTCAGTGTAAATAACCTTTGGTCAGATCAGAAAGATGGCTACAATTGTTGTTACCGTGAGTCCCAGCAGTACAGGCTTCAGGTTGCGTCTTGCAAGTTCAAAAGGATTCACTCCGCAGATTGCAGCAGCAGGGATCAATGCCCATGGAATCAAGGTTCCGCCACCTACCCATATGGCTGCAACCTGACCTAATGCTGTCAGTACAGGTGCGGAATCTGCCGATCCTGCAAACATGGACGCAATCGAGCCAACCAGGGATATCCCCGAGAACCCCGAACCATCCATTCCGGTCACTGCTCCGGTCACCGTCATTGTAATGGCGCCCACCGTATCATTCAGTGGCACCAGTCCAGCAAGTGCGACCCCGAGATCATTCACAATCCCGTGTGAACCTTCAGGCAGAGGGTTGATGAACAACTCCGTAATCGCAGCATCTCCCAGATAAAAAAATGCGGCTATGGGAATAACCGGTCCAAACACCTTGAAACCAAACTGAAATCCTTCTATTAAATAATTGGTCGTTTCCTCTGGTCCCGCATGTCGATGTGAGGCAAGGGTAACGGCGATCAGTATAACCACAGCGGTTCCGCCAATCAGAGCGGTTGCATCGCCGCCCTGCAACTTCAATACAAACATCAGAATCACATCAACTGCGAATAACAGAGGGATAAGCATAGCGAACGTCTTTTGCAAACGGGGCGACATGACTTGACGTTGAACAGGCTGATCAGTAGGTAGGGAGGTGGACACAGGCTCTGATGAGGAAGAAGGTTCCGTGCTCGCGGTACCTGATGTAACGTTTGGGGAATGAACAGGTGTACCTGATTTCATCTCTTTGCGCAGCATCCAGAAGGCTGTAAGTGTAGATACCGTTCCCATGACAATGACCAAAGGAATGCTGGCCGTCATGACGGAAGTAACGGGTAGACCGGCTGCATCGGCTGTAAGTTTGGGAGCCCCCTGAATAATGTAATCTCCCGACAATGCAATCCCATGTCCGAACAGGTTCATGGCAATAGCAGCTCCAATCGGAGGAAGACCTACACGCACGGCTACAGGAAGCAGTACTGCACCGACAAGTGCTACGGCTGGGGATGGCCAGAAAAATAGTGATACTACCATCATGATCAATCCGATACCCCAATACGCGACCTGAGGAGAACGGATAAACCGGGTGACGGGTGTTACCATGACCTCATTAATGCCGGTTCTGATCAGAACACGGCTCATCGCCACAATAATCGAGATGATGAAGATCGTACTCAACAATTCTTTTGTTGCATAGATAAAACTGCTGAAGATCCCGGCAACTGACCCGCTTAAGGTTTCGGTTGCCAGAAGTCCAATGGTCATAATACCTGCGACACAGATGATCGTGGTGTCCCTGCGCCGGATCATAACTGCGATGATCAAGACGATAAATGCCAGATAGACATAGTGTAACGCAGTGAGTTGAATATTCATCGAACAGGCCTCCCTACATCCTAGTGACTAACCCGAGGAGTGATATATCGTATGCATGTCAAGATCGGGCGTTCGTGGAGTCCGGGGCTTGCCGCAGCATTTATTTTTAGGGAGAAGCTTCTGAGTAATAATGAAGGATTTTTTTTACAACTGGAGAATTTATTACTACATGAAGCTTGTTACTCTTGAAATTGGAGTGGATGGAAGTCACCAGAATTGATATGTGAAGGTCACGGGACACCATAGACAATGGCAAGCAGGGGTGATTACAATAAACATGCCATCATAAGGAAGAAAATAGAAAAAACTATGTTGAAATAAAGTGTGTGTTCAAAAAGTCTGGTTTTCAGTACCGAGAAGATGGAATGAAGATAGAAATGGAGTAGCGGAGCGTAGGGAAACTACGTGAGCAACGGACATTTCGGCTGAATTTCATATTCGAAGCTGATGATGCCGCTAGGCATAATTCGTAATCAAAAGCGGACTTTTTTAACTACCTCTAAAAGGGCGGGAATCCATAATCCATGAATTTGATCCGTTCACTTCGTTTTAAATTTATAGTGGGTCTTACATTGATCATGCTACCATTATTCATGCTGCTTTATTACAACAACGTCTACGCCATGAAAGTTGTACGTGACAAAGTATCCCTCACCAATATGAATCATCTCGCCAAGAGTGTGGAACAAAATGAACGTATATTACAGGAGACGAATCGGTATTTATATAGTTTGGGCGAGCGGGACCCAGATATTATCTCTCTGTTTTTTCTGAAATACGGCAGCGGTGATTATATCATTGCAAAGCAACGGATTATGAACAAATTCATGACAGATATCGGTTTTTATAATCTAATCGATTCTTTTTTTCTATATGATGCCGTGAATGATGATCTGCTGCTCGCGACTTCAGGCAATTATGATGTCAAAAAGTCGGTTGTGCAGGAGAGTATGCCAGTCCAGATGCAGCAATTGGAAGGGGATATCCAGAAGCCGGAATGGAGCATCGTGCGTGGCGGGACGTGGAATGCACTGGTGAAAACGGTGCGAATCAACCAGCAGTTCTATGCAGGTGCACTTGTTGATATGAATGCACTGAATCATACACAACAATTCACTGAATCCGGAGATCGGGGAGGCGCAGTCATTGTTGGAACAGACGGTGGGGCACTATCGGATTCCACATTAAATACTGCACAGATTCAGCTGGCTGCAGCGCATCTTCCCGGCCTGAAGAATCCGTATCAGGTTATCTCTGAAGTTGTGAACAAGGGAGAAGCACGTCAATATTTGATGTTGGGTATTGCCTCGGCCATGTCCGAGATGAATTATATCGTGCTGCTGCCTGAGGAAGACATGATGCGTAACCTCCCGTTTTTCCAGCAGATCATTCGTCTGCTTCCCATTGGTGCGGCAGTAATTCTGGTTACTGCACTGATCTTTTTGCGACATCTGTTATTCCGCCCGATGAATGCGTTAATCCGAGGCATGAGAAGGGTCAGCCGTGGAGATCTCGATGTGAAGCTGGACCCGCCATCTTCCTCGGAACTTGAATTTATGACACGAAGTTTCAATCAAATGACCAGTGAGATCAGGCATCTCAAGATTGATGTGTATGAGGAACAACTGCGGACCCGCGAGGCAGAGTTCAAACAACTACAGATGCAGATCAATCCTCACTTTTACCTGAATTCACTCAATATTATCCATAGTCTGGCTTCCTTGCAAAAACATGAGTTGGTGCAGCAGATGGCTGGTCATCTGGCCGATTATTTTCGATTCAGTCTGCGTGCAGGCAAACGTGTTATTCGTCTGGATGAAGAGCTCGAGCACATTCGTCATTACTTAGAAATTCAAAAGCTGAGGTTTCCAAGCAGATTCGATTTTGAACTGGATGTTGAACCGAATCTGGGACATCATGTGATTCCGCCATTAACCATTCAGCCTTTTGTGGAAAATGCCATTATTCATGGATTTCAGCGCCGGACACAAGCCTTTGTCATTCGGATCGTGGCGCGCCTCAGCGAGAAGTCATTCGGTCAGGTCGATGGGACGGTGCTTCAACTGATGATTGTTGATAATGGTGTCGGATTTGATGAGGAATTGTTAGATCGTCTGCAACATGGACAATACGCTGAAGACCCGAGTGGACAGCATATCGGTATATGGAATGTGGCTCATCGGCTTTTAGTGAAGTATGGTGATCAAGCCAGTTTGCAGTTTGGCAATGAAGTGGATCATGGCGCCAAAGTCATCATTGATTTACCCGCTCAGACCGAAGAGGAAGAAGGGGGAGCCTATGCGGAACCTGTTGATCGTGGATGATGAAGTGTATGCATTACAAGCAATGGTGGAAGGAGTCGATTGGCAAGCAGCAGGCATTGACCAGATATACAGTGCTTGTGATGCCGAAGAGGCAAGAATGATTTTAAGAGCAAATGCTATCGATATCATGATCTGTGATATCGAGATGCCTGGTGAAACAGGTCTTGACCTGCAAAGCTGGGTGTTAAAACATGATCCAGGCATACTGACCATTTTCCTGACAGGGCATGCTTTATTCGATTATGCTCAGACAGCCATTAAGCTAAGCAGCTTTGATTATGTGTTGAAGCCTGCTCCAGCGGATCAATTGATTAAGGTAGTAACCCAGGCGGTGGAGAAGATCAAGGATGGGGAACAGCGTACCCGTACAAACGAAGTTTATGAGACCGTATACAAACGCTGGAAAACCCATAAACCGCTGCTGACGGAACGCTTCTGGAAAGATGCCACCTCTCAGCGTATCACGTTAACCGAACAACGGTTGCAAGAGCTGGCAGAATTGTATGGTGCCGAGATTGATCCGCAGGCTCGTGTGTTACCCATTGTGATATCGGTAGAGGAATGGGTGCGTGATTTTGATTTGCGTGACGAAGAGGTATTGGAATATGCCCTTCGTAATGCAGCCAAAGAGATGCTGCTTGGCGACAAGCCCGGTGAGGTGTTTCAGGATCAAAGTGGATTAAATATTGTGCTTGCTTACGAGCAAGATGGCATCATTCCGAGTGCGAGCGAAGTGGCACAACGTTGTCAGGGATATATTCAGGAATGTGGTACGTATTTCTACTGTCGGTTGTCCTGTTATGTTGGTGCCCCGGTTGCTGTAACTGAGTTGCAAGGTATGTTAAATGAACTGATGGATATGGAACGGCGCAATATTAAGGAGCTTGAAGAAGTTTTTGTCTATGATGAGCGGGGAAGAGATCAGGAAGATCGCTTTTTGCCTATTCCATGGTTTTCGGAATTATCTATTCTTTTTGAGACAGGTAAAGTAGGGGATTTGCGAGAACGTGTGGATGAGATTTTTGAGTTGCTTGCTGCACAGGAGGGTTTGTCTCCTGAAATGCTGCATCTCTACTATCATGCCATGCTGCATGTGGTCTACCCGTTGCTTCATCAGAAAAACGTGTCAATACGGAGTCTTTATCCGGGTGAACGGGAGCCGGAAGAGGGTATGGTGACAAGGTCGTTGCCGCAGTTGAAACAGTGGACGTCGGATCTGATTAATCGTGTTATCCCGGTGTTGTACCCGGACGATCATAGCCCCATGACCATTGTGGATCAGTTGTGCGTTTATATTGAAACTCATATTGGTGAAGAACTTATGCGAGAGGAGCTTGCAGCTTTTGCCGGATTCAATCCCGCTTATCTATCACGTCTGTTTCGGAAAGAGAAGGGGATGTCCCTATCTGAGTTTATCCTGCAGGGCAGAGTAGCCAAAGCGAAGACATTGCTGTCCCAGTCCACCGTCAAGGTGACGGATATCGCTGGCAAGGTGGGATACTACAACTACTCGCATTTCACCAAAATGTTCAAAAAGTGCACGGGTATAACGCCACAGGAGTTTCGAAAACAGTCACGTACTGTATAGTTCAGGGCGCAGCATGCTGCGTCTTTTGTTTTTTATGGATCTAAAGTCATAATTTGATGAGTCAACAGGTCACCACAGCAGATAGAGGTCTTACTCGCCCCGCCGTATACTTGAACCACAGGAGCCGCAACGGAGCTTCATCCTGAGGAAGAATTCAAGAGGAGTGAGGGAGAACAAGTTATGAAGACACAACCCCAGGCGGGTAAGGGAGTACGGATATCGGAAATACCGGGAGAAACAGTCCGAAAGCGCAAGTCTGTGTGGCACAATCTTGGCAAATTCAAGGTGCTGTATCTCATGTTCTTGCCAGGCGTCTTGTTTCTGCTGGTGAACAACTATATGCCGATGTTCGGCGTTCTGATCGCATTCAAAAATGTAAACTATGCTGATGGTATTTGGGGTAGCCCATGGAGTGGGTGGGACAACTTCAAATATTTGTTCTCAACCAGTGATGCATGGGAAATTACCCGAAATACACTCGCGTATAACACCGTGTTTATTGCACTGAATCTCTTTGTAGGTGTCGGGCTTGCTATTCTGCTCAATGAAGTGAAGAACAAGGCAATGTCCAAGTTATATCAATCACTTATGTTATTACCGTATTTCCTGTCCATGATTGTGGTCAGTTATCTGGTACTGGCTTTCCTGGGCAAGGATTCAGGTTTCATGAACTCAACGATTCTACAGATGTTCGGCGGTCAGCCGATCGATTGGTATTCAGAGCCGAAGTATTGGCCGTATATTTTGCCACTGGTGAACACATGGAAGAATATTGGATATTATGCCGTCATTTATCTGGCAGCTGTCGTGGGTATCGATGAAGAATATTATGAAGCAGCTGTACTTGATGGAGCAACAAAATGGCATCAGATACGTTTCATCACCATTCCGTTTCTCGTCCCATTAATCGTCATTATGACGTTATTGCAAATTGGCCGTATATTCTATGCAGACTTCAGTCTGTTCTATCAGGTTCCATTGGAATCGGGAGCGCTGTTCCCTGTAACGAATGTACTGGATACCTACGTATATCGTACGTTCCTTATCGGTGGAGATATCGGGATGTCATCAGCAGCCGGTCTATACCAAGCAATCGTTGGATTTGTGCTGGTTCTTGTATCCAATACCATCGTAAGGCGAATAGATAAAGATAATGCATTATTTTGAGAGGAGGCAAGTCAGCTGTGAAATCACGTGATCCACTAGCCGTATCGAAGCGTTCCGCATCCGTTATTCATGCGATGTTTCTATTCTATGCCATTGCCTGTATCGTGCCGATCCTGCTTGTCTTCGCCATCTCATTTTCGGACGAGACAACAGTCATTGCCAATGGATATAAGCTTATTCCAGAGAAGTTCAGCCTGACGGCTTATGAGTTTCTGTTCAGAGATATGGATCAGATCATTCACTCGTATGGTATATCCTTTATCGTTACCGTTGTAGGTACCATTACAAGTGTTGCGCTGACCGCATTGTATGCGTATCCGCTCTCACGGAGAGATCTGCCTTACCGGGGCTGGTTCGCCTTTTTCATCTTCTTCACGATGTTGTTCAACGGGGGTCTGGTACCTTGGTACCTGGTCTATGTCAACGTATTGGATCTAAAAAACTCCCTACTGGCACTCATTATGCCGCTACTGCTATCTCCATTCTTTGTACTGGTCATGCGTACATTCTTCGCGAACTCCATTCCGGTGTCTATTCTGGAATCGGCTCGGATTGATGGTGCGGGAGAATTGAGAACGTTTGCACGTATCGTGCTTCCGCTCTCTCTTCCCGTAATGGCAACCGTTGCGTTGTTCAGTACATTGAATTACTGGAATGACTGGTACCTTAGCATGATTTTTATATCAGATAACCGGACGATCAGCCTTCAGTACCTTATGTACCGGACGCTGCTCGATATTCAATATTTAACAACCAACTCCAACGTCTCTTCACAGATTTCGTCGCAGGGTGGATTGCTCAATCTGCCTAACAAAACTCTGCAAATGGCGATGGCTGTAGTCGGTATTGGTCCAATTGTACTGGCATATCCGTTCTTCCAGCGTTATTTCATCAAAGGTCTTACGGTTGGCGCTGTGAAGGGATAACTCTGAACCGGTTAGCGGAGTGGGCAAGGTAAATGAAGATGGACTGAAAGGGCATATACAGAAGTAGTTATCGGTTTATTTGTGAATTGGGGAATTCGGTTGAATGTTTCAACACATGACAGGAGGGGTTCAATTGGTTAGATCATTAAAGGTATGGTCACGCATGATGGCAACGGTTATGGCGCTGAGCCTGATGCTGGCAGCTTGCTCATCAGACAAGGGTGGAACAACAACACCTGGCGCAGAAGGCGGAGGAGCAAGTGAAGGTGGGGGCAAACCCTATGAAGTGACACTGTTCTACCCAGGGACACCACAGAAGGATGTCGCTCTGGTGGAAGCCGAGATTAACAAAAAGATGGAACCAAAGATCGGGGCCACGCTTAAGATCAATGCGATTGACTGGGGACAGTGGGATAACAAGCTGAATCTCATGATTTCCTCAGGTGAAAAATCAGACATTATCTTCACAGCAGCTTGGCAGAACTACACGGTGAATGTAGCTAAAGGCGCATTCTTGCCCTTGAATGATCTGCTTGATGCACATGGTCAGGATATTAAGAAAAACCTGGACCCTGCCTTTCTGGAAGGTTCCCAGGTGGACGGCGTGAATTACGGCGTTCCTACGAATAAGGAACTCGCTGCCACACGTGGTGTGTTGGTACGTAAAGATCTGGCTGACAAGTATAAGCTGGACCTGACAGCTGTAAAAACTTGGGCTGATCTGGAGCCTCTGCTCAAAACAATCAAGGAAAACGAGCCAGCCATCACACCATTCTATATGTCCAATACCAACGGTAACGGGCTGTTAGAGAATCTGGATTGGGATTATCTCGGTGATGCTTCCGTACCTGGAGTCATCTCCAAAACAGCAGGCGGAACAACGGTGCTGAATGAAGTGGAGACCCCAGAATTCAAAGAAGCGGCTGAACTCGCTCGCAAGTGGTATCAAGCGGGATATATCAACAGTGATGCTGCTACTTCTAATGTGTTCCCGAAAGACCAGGCGAAGGCTGGAAAAGCGTTTCTCTGGACAGATGGCATGAAGCCAGGCAAGGATAAAGAAGAAGAAGGGTATGTGGGTTTCCCACTCACTCAGATTGAGATGACACAGCCAACAATCACGACGGGTGATGCATCTGGAGCGATGCTTGCAATCTCCCGTTCTTCCGAGCAACCGGAGAAAGCGATGCAGGTCATTAACCTGCTGCATTCCGACAAGGAAATTAACAACTTGCTAAACTTCGGAATTGAAGGTACACATTATGTGAAAAAAGACGGACAGGATAATATCATTGCTCTCCCTGATGGCGTAGATGCCAACAGTCGTACCTACAATCCAGGTGCACAATGGCAACTGGGTAACCAATTCCTGAACTTCCTCTGGGATAATGAAGATCCACAGAAATGGGAGAAGTTCAAAGAGTTTAACGCCAAAGGTGTGAAGTCGCCAGCACTGGGCTTTACGTTCAACAGCCAATCTGTCAAAAATGAAATTGCTGCGGTCAACAACGTGAACAAACAGTTCAAGCCGGGTATGACATCGGGCGCAGTTGATCCAAATGAGATGATTCCGAAATATCTGGAGAAATTGAAAGCAGCGGGAATTGATAAAATTATTGCAGCCAAACAGGAACAACTCGATGCATTCTTGTCTAAGCAATAAATGATCGTCAGCCATGACAGAGAGACTTGTGTTATTACAAGCTCTTGTCAGCGGTGAAAATGGAGGACGTTTTCGGTGAACAACCGAAGACGTTCTTTTTATTATGGCTTTAGCCAGTTGAGTGCGTGTAACGCGCGAAACAAAAAACCACCCGCTATGCGGGTGGAGGAATCGAGGGTTTGACCACTAAGACCATTCCGATAAAATTGAGATGTTCAGGCTCAAAGAAAGGAATGGTCTTAGATGGCAAACAAGAGCTATAGCCTAGCTCACACAAAGTGGATGTGCAAATACCACATTGTATTCACCCCGAAGTATAGACGGAAAGAAATCTATAATCAAGTGAGAAAAGACTTAATCGAAATTTTTAGACGTCTATGTAAGTACAAGGGAGTAGAAATTATAGAAGGTCATATGATGCCCGATCATGTTCATATGTTGGTAGCGATTCCACCGAAAATAGCTGTCTCCACGTTCATGGGATATCTAAAGGGAAAAAGTTCGCTAATGATATTCGAGAAGCATGCCCAGCTCAAGTATAAATACGGCAATCGAAAGTTTTGGGCAGAAGGGTACTATGTGAGTACAGTGGGTCTAAATGAAGCAACGGTAAGAAAATATATTCGTGAACAAGAAGCACATGATCAAGCGTTAGATAAGCTGAGTGTAAAAGAATACGAAGATCCATTCAGCAGTAATCGGAGCAAAAAGAAGTAAAACCAGTTTAACTGGTGAGTGAAAGTGACAAACAACACTGAGCCTGAACAGCCCTGCTGTCAGGCTAGCGTCTTTAGGCGCAGTTTGGCAACAGGGGGTTATACCCCCAGAGCAAACCACCCGTTGGACGGGTGGTCCTGATTGTTGTTTTTTTGATTTGGATTGTTAATCATAAATAGGAAAAATATGATATAATAAGGTGGTTGATTAGGGGGTGTTCGTGTGTCGAGAACCAGACTTGTGTTCTCAGGGGCTTTATTGCTATTTGCTATCATCTTTACATTTAACCATCATCTTGGTTTTTCTGTTGGAGATACCATGCTGTCAGCAATAGGTATATCACCGTATACTACATCTTACTTGAGTGGAGTTCATATCACACTTTTCCTCGGATTGGGGATATTCGCGTGTGGATTCTACCTTACTCGCAAAGAGATTGGGAAATCATTCCCCGGTCTTGCAAAAGGGTTATGGATCGTAGTTATCGCTATCGTTCTCAGTTATTCGTACATGACGGATAAATTCATGTATGTAGCCAAGTGGGGAGCTTCAGGCATTAATGCGGTATCCTATGTACAGAATGCAAGCTCTTGTACCTTTAATGTGCTGAAAACGGGTGAGACCCGAGCAACCTGTGACCTGACACTCAAAAATTACGGCAGAGATTCCGTATCCGCCGTGTTATTGCCTGATCTCGCACGCAGTTATAAGTTTAAGGACGATCCACTATTGGAAGCCTTGCAGTCTGTCCAATTAAGGCCCGTACATGTTGAGATTGAACGCCGAGGAACGTTTACAGGTAAGTTGGAGTTTTACGGGAAAGCGGAGTCCCCTCTGTTCGTCAATGGGAAACTTATGGATATTGTGCTGGATGTAGGCGTGGATGGAGCGAATACGGTATTTGATTATGATATTCCATAGTTGATATTTTCATAGAAAAAAAGAATAATTACATAAACAAAAGTGGAATAAAGTTTGAGTTGAATAGAACGATTAAAGATATATACTGAAATTAGATAGAGAGCTGGCTAATCGCTGGCTCTTTTTGTGCGTGGAAGTTGCATTTAGTGCAGAAATATTGGTTTTATCTCCTTCCCCCTTGAATTGGTAACGCTTACGCTAGATAATGAATCGGTTTGTCTCAAAAAAAATAGTTTGTCTTTACCGCTTACATCATTACAATTAATGTCACGACAAATTAAGACAAGGTGAGATGAAAAGATGTCATATCGGACAAACCTGTTTTCCAAAATGGTCATTCTTATTCTGATTATGCTGATTCCTGTAGTGCTTTTGTACTGGTACTCCAATCACAAAACAACAGCTGTTCTCAGAGATGAGTTGAATCGATCGAATAGTAACCAGCTTGAATTTTTCCAAAATCAAGTGAACACACACATCGAACTGTTATCCTCATGGCCGAATCTGCTCATACATGATCCTGATATTGCCAGCTTCAAGCGAATCTATGCGGACAGTAACTACTTTGATCTGGATGCGATCAACCTGGTCAAACGTATTCAGAATAAGCTAAGTATTCAGGAAAGCTCATCCAATTGGGCCACAAAGTTATATCTGTACTCTCCTTCGCTGGGCAGGGTGGTTTCCGAAAGGGACGCACGTTCTTACGATAAACAAGCGCTAAGGCAGAATATCAGTTCCGGCTGGGATGTACGCAAAATTCAGGATGGGGACGATGATCGGTTCATGTTTAGCTGGATTACGGTATCTCCATACGGTATTAAAGACCCGGCTAATAATGCGGAAACGATTATTAAACTGGAATTTGATAGTGATAACATTCGGGATATGCTCGACAAATTCAAGGACGATGGCAGGCATGATCCCTTCTATTTCCGAGAAGAGTCGGGGGTTATCTACAACCGGACTTCAGATCGTTCATTAACGAATCAGTTGATGGAAGAACTGTCCATCCATAAAATTCAGGACGTTGATAATCGTACAGTGGTGATCGGGAACGAGCCTTACATGGTCAACACTGTGAAATCCAGTACAACAGGCTGGTATTTGGTGGACTACATGCCCCTGTCAGATATTCTGAAGCCCATTCATCAATCCAATATGCTGTTTTATTCTTCCATGATTTGTTTGTTGTTAATGAGTTTTGGTGTGGCGTATTTGTTCTATGTTCAGGTGCAGGTACCAGTGAAACAACTCATTCGTGGGTTTCAGCGGTTGAAGCAGGAGGATTATTCCGTGAGGATTAAGCCAAAGGGCCGCAATGAATTCAGTTTCCTGTCCGAACGTTTCAACTTGATGGTGGAGCAGATCCAGCAGTTATTTGAACACGTTTACCTGGAACAGATTCATGTGCGTGAAGCCCGGTTGAAGCAGCTGCAATCGCAGATTAACCCGCACTTTTTCTATAATTGTTTCTCCTTCATTACGAGTATGGCGAAACTCAAGCGTATGGACGCTGTTGTAGCGATGTCGCATAACCTATCGCGATATTATCGGTATACAACAAGGCAGGAGCGGGACGTGGTACCGTTGACAGAAGAGATTGAATTTGTCAGCTGTTATCTGGAGATCCAACGGATGCGTATGGACCGCATTCATTACAAAATTGATCTGTCTGATGAGATGTTAAGACAGGAGGTACCGCCACTCATCGTGCAACCACTAGTGGAGAATGCGGTGATTCACGGTATCGAAGCGGACGCGGAAGCCGGAGAAATAAGAGTATCCGGGGAAAAACAGGGCGGTGTCATGGTTCTTGTGGTTGAAGATGATGGACAAGGCATGACACAGGAGGCACGTGAGGCGCTTCTGAATAAGCTCAGGGGAACTATGGATCAGGAGATGGGCTGTGGCCTGTGGAATGTGAATCAGAGACTCCAGCTTCGATATGGGGAGCAGGCAGGGCTTGATATAACGGAATCGGAACTTGGTGGATTACGGGTTACACTGTCATGGCCTGCTGAGCGGGAGTTTCTTCTGGAGAATGAAGGATAAGCACTTGGAATGTGTAGCGCATGATGAACGATGGAATCCATTTGCAGAATGAACGAAATAGGGAGTGAATCACTTGATTGATATATTACTGGTAGATGATGAGACATACGTAACAGAAAGTCTGGAACTTACGATCCCCTGGGGAGAGCTTGGAGTAACGACCGTGCTGCGTGCCGCATCCGGTAAGGAAGCGTTGGAGATTATGGAGGAAAATGCAGTAGACATCGTAGTTACCGATATTCGCATGCCTGGCATGTCCGGACTGGATCTCATTGCAGAGGTAAGCAAGCGCTGGTCTCATATTCGCTGTATTTTACTAACGGGTCACAGTGATTTTGATTATGCTAAAAAAGCCATTCAATTGCAGGCAGCGGATTATATCCTGAAACCCGTAAACGATGATGAGTTTATGGGATCGGTGTCGGCAGCCATCACGTCTCTTCGTGATGAGTGGGATGAATTCGATAAATATCATCGGCTTTTATACAGTCGGAAGTCTGACTATAAAATTTTACGGGAAAATCTCATGCATGATCTGCTGTTGGGGCGTGAGATCACGGTGCGGGCACTTCGGGAACAACTGCAACAATATGAGATTCATATTGACCCGGAACAATCGGCTGTGATGATGCTGATTCGCCTTACAGGACGTTTCTCATCAATGGACCAGCAGTCTCTGGATCTGATGGATTTTGCGGTAGGTAATATTGCAGAGGAAGTACTCGGAGAGCAATTTAACGTGTGGTTTGGTCGCGGACCCCATGAGTGTCTGGTTATGTTCTTGCAGAATCAAGATCAGATCGAAGCTCCACAGATGGACTTGGAGACGTTGAGAATCCCAGCTGAAACTTTCCGTGAACATGTCATTCGATATTTGCAGGGAGACCTGTCCATGGTAGTTACACCGTCATTTCCCTTTAATGAATTGACAGTAGCTTATCGAAAAAGTTTGGGTTCGCTTGTCCTTTCAGGACCAGAAGAACACAAGATTATATATATGGACATGGATCAGGCACTCGGCAAAAGACCGGAGAATGATGCAACGCAGGCGCTCGAAGAGCTGTACAAACCACCTGTACTTCCACAATTGCTTGAGACCAAGCAATGGGAAGCGGCGGCGCGTAAGCTGAACACGGTTTTTGACGAGGCAGAACAGGTGCGATTGTCCAGAGAACACGTGTATGAGATGTATCTGTCGGTAACCAATGCATTTATGTATATCGCCCATAAACAGGGGCATCTGGTGCATGAGATTGACCATGCGGGATTCGATCTGCTCCTTGCTCATCAGTTGATTCAATCCCCCGAGAAGCTGCGGCGCTGGGCAACCGAGATGCTGGCGAAGCTTCAGGAAGAGTTGTCCGATCAGGAAGGTGTGCAGAGCCGCAGACATGTGATCAAGCAGGTTCAGGAGTTGGTTACAAGAGATACAGGACAGGATCTGTCAGTGAAGATGATTGCGGACAAGGTATATTTACACCCCGTATATCTATCGAAAATTTACAAGGCAGAGACAGGGGAAGGTCTTGGGGACTACATGATTCGTATGCGCATGGAGCGTGCTCTGTATCTGCTTAAGAATAGCAACAAAAAAATATACGAGATTACGAGTGAACTTGGCTATCAAAATCCGCAATATTTCAGCAAAATGTTCAAAAAACATTATGGTATGACACCAAATGAATTTCGGGATCAGGCATAATTACAACAACATTCCAGAATATAGGTTGGCAAAGGTGCAGAAATCTTGATTTCGTATCATAGGCTCAAAGGCCTGGTCAGCCTATAATGAAAGGGTAACCAAAACGATTTAAGGGGGAACAACATGAGAGCGCAATCAACGAAAAAGAGATTCTTGACGCTTCTCGCTACAACGCTGAGTCTGACTGTCGTTCTTGCAGGATGTTCAGGCGGCAGTGGGGGCGGAGATAGTGCAACACCAAGTACATCTGGAACCCAAAACGAATACAAAGAAAAGTATGATCCGGAAGTAACCATTACAACAGCATGGGGAATCGATCCTGAGCTGAAGTTTAAAAATGGCGAATCCATGGAAAATAACGTGGCAACCAAGTGGGCCAAGGAAAAATTCGGGATTAATGTCAGCGCGCTCTGGTCAGTAACAGACACAAACAGTGCGTTTGCAACTAAACTTCGTCTGGCTATGTCCTCTGGACAGGAAATGCCAGATATCGTGACGATTGGTAGTGCGGACAATCTCGTTGCTCAAGACTTGATCGACTCTGGCATGTACGAAGAAGTCGGTCCACTGTTCGACAAATATGCTTCAGACACATGGAAAAAAGCGATGGAGCAAGATCCTAACGTTTGGAACCAATATAGTCGTGATGGCAAAAGAATGGGTATCCCTGTTCTGGACTACGCATACAACAATGATTACTTGCTCTGGATTCGCCAGGATTGGCTGGACAAGCTGAATCTGAAAGCACCAAAAACAATCGATGAGTTGGAAACCGTTATGGAAGCATTCAAAAACAATAACCCGGACGGCTTGGCTCCTGATAAAGTCACTCCGCTCAGCGTTGGTTTCAAAACATCCATGAACACATGGATGGGAGATGTATCCTGGATCTTTGGTGCATATGGCACCTTACCTCAACAATGGAATCTGGCTTCAGATGGCAAGCTCGAGTATGGCTCCATTAATCCAGGCATGAAGCAAGGTCTGACCAAATTGAGCGAATGGCTCAAAAAAGGATATATCCCGCAGGAAGCAGCTCTATGGGATGAGAACAAAACAGCAGAGCCAGCAGTTGCAGGAACTGCCGGCATTATTCCAGGACCTTACTGGATGAGTGGGTGGCCACTTCTTGATACAGTGAAAAATGTACCGAGTGCGGTATGGAAACCGATTGAAATTCCTACCGGTCCTGAAGGCAAAGCGATGCGTCACGGAACACAGTTCGTTAATGGTGTTACATTGATCAAAAAAGATATGGCACACCCAGAAGCATTCTTTACGTACCAGAACTACCTGTTTGACAATTATGCAGACCCGGCACCAGGTAGCCCTTATGATAACGGTCTGTTTGCAGGCTATGACTATCAATTGGATGCAAATGGAAAACAAATGCCGATTGACCAAATCGAAGGCGGATACGTGAACGTTGTACGTTATTTGCTTGTTCGCGACGGTGCTCGTATTCCAGATGCCCAGATGAAAGCACTTCTGAACTTAGCGGACGGCAAAGAGCCTGAAACGAAGCTTGAAAAAGATGTTGCTGTCAATTACGGTAAAGAAACTCCAGCAGCAGCGAAAGTGTTGTTGAGCCAAGAAGAAATTTCCTTCAAGAACATGTTCACAGGTCCGACAACACAGACGATGAAATCCAAGTTGGACTATCTGAACAAAATTGAGAATCAGGCATTTAACGAAATTATCTATGGCAAAAATCCGGCTGATGCGTTTGATACCTTTGTACAAACGTGGAAATCGGGCGGCGGTGACCAAATCACCCAAGAGGTCAATGATTGGTATGACAGTGTGAAAAAATAGTTTTAAGTAGCGCTCAGACGACTAACGTCTGAGCGCTTTTTTGTGTTTATTCAAGCTGAGGCAAAGTGGTTGAATTTGTGCCATTTATATTGCTTTTATGTGCTGTTTGGACCCCGTAAAAGGTTGATATAATCGCATTATAAGCCACTCAGGGAGTACTTGAGTAGGAAGAAATACAGGGGGAGCAATCATGAGAACTTTGAAACGCACTTGGCCATTCCACGTTATGCTGTTGCCAGCCATTATCTTTCTGATTATCTTCAGTTATGTGCCTATGGGCGGGATTATTATGGCATTCCAGAACTACAAGCCATGGCTTGGGATTAGCGGTTCTGAATGGGTTGGGCTGGACAACTTTAGATATTTGTTTGAACGTGAAGACAGCTTACAGGTTATCTGGAACACATTGATTATTGCTGTACTTAAACTGATTTTTAATTTATTTGTTCCATTTGTTTTTGCCATTCTTTTGAATGAGGTTCGCAAGATGGCTATACAGCGAACGATTCAAACACTTGTCTATTTACCTCACTTCTTGTCCTGGGTCATTCTGGGCGGGATTTTGATAGATCTGTTGTCAACAGGCGGCTTGGTTAACCGGGTTCTGGGAACCTTTGGACTCGGGCCATATTTCTTCCTGGGAGACAACAGTTGGTTCCGATCTACGGTCATTCTGACAGATGTGTGGAAAGAATTTGGCTATAACATGATTGTCTTTCTTGCTGCCCTTGCCGGAATTAATCCAGCTTTGTACGAAGCAGCGGAAATTGACGGAGCAGGACGCTGGAAACAGACACTGCACATTACAATTCCTTCGCTTGTGCCGATGCTGATGGTTGTAGGAACACTGGCACTTGGTAACGTACTGAATGCCGGATTTGACCAGATATTTAACTTGTATAACCCGCTCGTATATCAAACGGGTGACATCATTGATACATTCGTCTATCGTTCCGCAATGCAGAATGGTGAGATGGGCTTTGCAACCGCGATCGGATTATTCAAATCGGTCATTAGTATGATCTTGATTCTTGTATCGTACAGCTTAGCCAAAAAATACGCTGGATATCGGATATTCTAAACGAATGAACAGAGAAAGAAGGGACCACGATGTATCATAAATCATTGCCTTATCGCGTGTTTAATATAGTCAATACCTGCTTTCTGATTTTGATCGCCATTATGTGTATCATACCGATGGTTCATGTACTGGCTGTATCCTTTAGTACAAAGGCAGCTGCCGACGCCAATCTGGTCAATCTCTGGCCCGTAGGATTTTCACTTGAGGCTTACAAAAAAACGATGAACAATCCAATTTTCTTGAACTCGCTCTGGATCTCACTTCTACGTACGGTAATCGGTACAGCTATTACCTTGCTGATTACGTTCCTGGCGGCGTATCCGTTGTCCAAAGAAAATAGTGAATTCAAAGGCAGAACGATCTACTCCTGGATTTTTGTGTTCAGTATGATTTTCAACGGGGGACTGGTGCCATTCTACATGGTTATCCAGAAGATCGGGTTGATGGATTCCTTCTGGGTACTGGTACTCCCTGGGGCAGTTAACACATTCCTTGTCATTCTGATGCTGAACTTCTTCCGCGGTATTCCAAAAGAGCTGGAGGAAGCGGCACTGATGGATGGAGCTAACCATTTCAGAACATTGTTCAGTATCTTCCTTCCCATCTCGATGCCGTCCATTGCAACAATTGCATTGTTCAGTATGGTGTTCCACTGGAATTCCTGGTTTGATGGATTGCTCTACATGAATAACGCCAAGGATTACCCACTTGCTACATTTATGCAAACGGTCATTATTGGACGTGATATGAGTAGCATGAGCATGAATCCAAAAGAAATGGAAGCTCTCTCTCAAACCACGGTAAGGGCAGCTCAGATCTTCATCGGAAGTGCACCGATCTTGATTGTGTATCCTTTCCTGCAACGTTTCTTTGTTAAAGGTATGACATTGGGCTCAGTTAAAGGCTGAGCCTGTACCCCAAATTAATGGAGGTTGATACAGTGAGCAACTTGACGGAAAAGACATTCATTCTGGGAATGGATGTGTCCTTTATGGATGAAATCGAACAGCATGGCGGGAGTTATAGTGATGTGGATGGCAAGGAACAAGACTTGCTGTCCATCCTGAAGATTAATGACGCTAACGCGATACGACTTCGAATCTGGAATGATCCTGTTGGTGGATTCTGCAATCTGGAGCGGACGGTGGAGATAGCCAAACGGATCAAGGAACAGGGCTTGAAATTTTTGCTTGATTTCCATTATTCTGATCGCTGGGCTGATCCAGCCAATCAGTGGAAGCCGAAAGCATGGGAGCATCTGTCCTATGAAGAGCTTCAACGTGCGGTATGCATGTATACGGCTGACGTTCTGAGAACCTTGAAGGAACACGATGCGCTTCCGGACATGGTGCAGGTGGGCAACGAGATTACACCAGGCATGTTATGGAGTGAGGGACGTGTTGGTGGAGAAGAGCATGATACGGATGAACAGTGGGAGCGTTTTGCAGGCCTTGTGAAGTACGGAATTGCTGCGGTCAAATCCGTTGACGCGGATATTCAGATTATGATACATATTGATCGCGGTGGAGATAACGCCGAGAGCCGCAAGTTTTACGATCGCTTTGAAGCACTGGGTGTTGAGTTTGATGTCATTGGTCTCTCGTATTACCCTTGGTGGCATGGCACACTCGACGCGTTACGTGACAATCTTCATGATCTGGCTGAGCGTTATGGCAAACCGATCAATGTAGTTGAAACCGCTTATCCATGGACGCTGGAGCAGCCGGAAGGCATTGAATGGATTTTGAATCAGGAAGATATGTTGTTACCAGGATACCCTGCAAGTGTAGAGGGACAGACCAAATATCTGAAGGATCTATTGCAGATTATTCGCGAAGTTCCTGGTGGTTTGGGGCACGGATTCTATTATTGGGAACCTGCCTGGATACCAAGTAAAGAAGAATGGTCCGTCGGTCATCCGAATAACTGGGGCAACCTCACCATGTTTGATTTTAAAGGTCGCAAGTTGGAATCGTTTACAGCACTTGCTACTGTTGAAGAATCAGATGTCGTGACATACGTGTAATCTAGCGTAATACGTATCGTTCTGTAAAGTCGTTGTTATCGTATATAAACTAAAAAACAGTAATTAATTAATGCAAGGGAGTTGTCCTTATGACATACAAATTTCCACCTGTAAGTTCCAAAGCCCCGCACATGTTGCATGGTGCAGACTATAACCCGGAACAATGGCTCCGCTATCCTGAAGTTCTGGAAGAAGATATTCGCTTGATGAAGCTTGCCAAGTGTAACGTGATGTCCATCGGTATCTTCTCATGGGTATCCCTTGAGCCGGAAGAGGGCGTATACACGTTTGAATGGCTGGATCAGGTGTTGGATCGTTTTGCAGCAAACGGCATCTATGCATTCCTCGCTACACCAAGTGGTGCCAGACCTGCCTGGATGTCCGCGAAGTACCCGGAAGTGCTCCGCGTATCCGAGAAGCGTGTCCGCAATCTGCATGGTTTCCGTCACAACCATTGTTATACTTCCCCGGTATACCGTGAGAAGGTTACTGCGATCAACACAAAACTGGCAGAACGTTATTCGGATCATCCGGCTGTAATCGGCTGGCATATCTCGAACGAGTTCGGCGGAGACTGTCATTGTGATTATTGTCAGGAAGCGTTCCGTGGTTGGGTTCAGAAGAAGTATAAAACACTCGATGAATTGAATCATTCGTGGTGGACGACATTCTGGAGCCATACGGTTACAGACTGGAGTCAAGTGGAATCTCCGGCTCCACACGGTGAGACACAGGTACACGCGATGAATCTGGACTGGCGCCGTTTCGTTACGGATCAGACAGCTGATTTTATCGTGCATGAAACAAAACCGTTGAAAGCTAAGAATCCCGATCTGCCAGTCACAACAAACCTGATGGAATTCTATGGCGGTCTGAACTATTGGAAGTTCGCTGATATTCTGGATTTCCTCTCTTGGGACAGTTATCCGACTTGGCATGATGCAGATGACGACGCGAAACAGGCATCCCGGATCGCCATGATGCATGATATCGTTCGTTCCATCAAAGGCGGTCAGCCGTTCTTGCTGATGGAGAGTACTCCAAGTTCGACGAATTGGCAAGATGTCAGCAAGCTGAAAAAACCTGGCATGCATCTGCTCTCTTCTCTTCAGGCTGTGGCACACGGTTCCGATAGTGTTCAGTACTTCCAGTGGAGAAAAAGCCGGGGGTCCAGTGAGAAACTTCATGGTGCGGTGGTAGACCACGTAGGAACGGAACACACTCGAGTGTTCCAAGATGTCACCGACGTAGGAACGGCTCTTGAAGGCATGGAAGCTATTGTAGGAACAGCGGTTCCGGCAGAAGTTGCAATCATTTTTGATTGGGAAAACCGCTGGGCCGTTAATGATTCCCAGGGTCCGCGTAATATCGGTGTGAAGTATGAGCAGACCGTGGAAGAGCATTACGAAGCGTTTTGGAAAAAGGGAGTCGCTGTAGACGTTATTGATATGGATGCAGATCTGTCCAAGTATAAGTTGCTGATTGCGCCAATGCTCTATCTGGTACGTGAAGGTGTCGGGGAACGTATTGAGAAGTTTGTAGAACAAGGTGGTACGTTTGTAGCAACTTACTGGTCTGGTATTGTTAACGAAAACGATCTGTGTTTCCTGGGTGGATTCCCAGGCCCGCTGCGTAAGACACTTGGCATCTGGTCCGAGGAAATTGACGGATTGCATGATCGTGATCTGAACGGAATCATTCCGGAGAAGGGCAATGAGCTTCAGCTCAATACAGCGTATGATGCAATTGAACTGTGTGATCTGATTCATCTGGAAGGCGCGAAGTCCCTGGCTACGTACCGTTCTGACTTCTATGCCGGACGCCCTGCATTGACGGTTAACCAGTTGGGTTCAGGGAAAGCATATTATGTAGCGACACGTCTGAAAGCACCATTCTATGATGATTTCTATGCGAAACTAATCGCTGACCTGAACATTGAGCGTGGACTTGAAACCGAGTTGCCTGCCGGAACAACGGCACATACACGTACAGATGGTACAGCAGATTATGTGTTTGTACAGAACTACACGCCAGATGAGAAGCTGGTTGAACTAGATGGACAGTCCTATACCGATCTGCTCAGTGGTGATGCTGTGGAAGCAAGTCTCAGCTTGAAGCCATATGACATTTGTGTTCTGCGCAGACCGGCTGCTCGAAAATAATATAGGTTCTATATGTTACTAAATAAATGAAGTTAGTAATTAGAAGAGAGTGCCCTGAACGCCTGCATTGGTGTTCAGGGCATCTTTTTTATTTTATGCATTTGGGCTGTTGAACCACTTTTTCTGGACAAGATAAAGGATAAACGTGTCCGCGTAGCGAAGACAAACACGTAACATGTAACTCAAGACTTTCAGTCTGGGAGGAATGGAAATGAATCAAAGGAATCTGGATGGTAACAGCATTATTATTCGACTGGAAATGACAACTAAGGATATCAAGTTTGGCGAAGTGGCTTCGGCCATCTCGGAAGCTGGGGGAGACATCATTGCCATCGACGTGATTTCCACCAATCAGGATGTAAGCGTGCGCGACTTGACGGTCGCAGTTACAGATGCACAAGATAACAGTAAAATTATAGAAGGGGTACGCCAGCTTAAAGGTGTGTCCATTATTAATGTATCGGATCGGACGTTCCTGCTTCATCTGGGCGGTAAGATCGAAGTAACACCAAAGACCCCGATTCAAAACCGGGAAGATCTGTCACGTGTGTACACTCCGGATGTGGCTCGTGTATGTTCAGCCATTTCAGAAGAACCCGGCAAAGCCTTCTCATTGACAATTAAACGGAATACAGTGGCCGTCGTATCTGATGGCAGTGCAGTGCTTGGGCTTGGTAATATTGGGCCTCGTGCAGCGATGCCTGTCATGGAAGGTAAAGCGATGTTATTCAAACAGTTTGCAGGTGTGGATGCTTTCCCAATCTGCCTGGACACACAGGATACCGAGGAAATCATACGTACTGTGAAAGCGATATCACCTGGTTTTGGCGGCATTAATCTGGAGGATATCTCGTCACCGCGTTGTTTCGAAATTGAGCGTCGTCTGAATGAGGAATTGGACATTCCTGTATTTCATGATGACCAGCATGGCACAGCGGTTGTATTATATGCTGGTCTGATCAATGCGCTCAAACTGGTGGGCAAGTCCATTGAAGATGTGAAGATTGTGGTCTGTGGCATCGGTGCAGCAGGTGTAGCATGCAGCAATATATTATTGTCCGCGGGAGCCAGCCGGCTTATAGGTGTCGATCGTGAGGGTGCGATTGTACGGACACAAACCTATGAGAATGAAGTCTGGAGTGATTATGCAGCTCGTACTAATCCCGAACTGGAGACTGGCTCACTGCGTGATGTCATTCGTGGAGCCGATGTGTTCATTGGCCTGTCCCGCGGGAATCTGTTAACTCGCGAAGATGTTCAAACCATGGCAGAAGATCCAATCGTGTTTGCAATGGCAAACCCGGTACCTGAGATTATGCCTGCCTTGGTGGAAGATATTGTAGCGGTAATGGCAACAGGACGATCCGATTATCCGAATCAGATCAACAACGTTTTATGTTTCCCAGGCATCTTCAGGGCAGTTCTGGATTGCCGAGCCACCGAAATTAATGAAGAAATGAAGCTGGCAGCCGCTCAAGCGATTGCTTCGGCCATAACGGATGAAGAGCGTACACGTTATTACATTATTCCGAGTGTGTTCAATGATAAAGTGGTCAAATCGATGCGCAGTCGCGTGATTGAAGCAGCTGTTAAAACGGGTGTGGCACGACGTATTCCGCGTGAACAGGCCCGTGAAGGCGGGGAATCGTAAGATGTCAGAGAACCCTCTTCAACCTGGTGGGAATCTGCAGGAATTAGGGCACATGCATAAAATAGATGGAATAACGGCAGGAGAGGCTATTCTGCGCGCCGCCCGATCCTTTGTTCAAGGGGACTCATCCAAGCATAGTGATGGTCATGACTGGCCGCACATTGAACGGGTAACGGCACTTGCGGTTGAACTCGCTCACCGCATGGGTGCAGATCCATTTGTCTGCGAACTGGCTGCATTATTACATGATGTACCGGATGAGAAGCTGAATGAGAGCTTGGAAGCCGGGATGGCCAAACTGAATGACTGGCTGGATACCCAGCCTCTTGACCCGGATATACGTAACAAGGTTGTGGGTATTATTAGTACCATCTCATATGCGGGAGGACAGCGTCCTGCGGTCAGTTCGCTTGAAGCACAGGTTGTTCAGGATGCGGATCGACTGGATGCACTGGGTGCGATTGGGATCGCGCGAACCTTTGCCTTTTCAGGCGCCAGAGGGCGCGAGATGTACGATCCGTCCCTTCCCCCACGGGAGCAGATGACCCGTGAGGAATATCGCAATGGGCGTAGCACAACGATAAATCACTTTTACGAGAAGTTGTTCAAGCTCAAGGATCTGATGAATACCTCCTATGGCAAGGAGCTGGCGGAGCTGCGTCATGATTATATGGTGCAGTTTGTGGACCAGTTCAAAAGGGAATGGGAGGGTACGGACCGTTAGGCAGGCATAATAAGCATGAGCATTCCACAGAAGTATCATAAGTAACAGAGGCGAATCTTTGAAGTGGCGAAAATCCATTTTGAAGATTTGCTTCTTTTTGGGTTAATAATGTGTATTAACATACATAAAGAAATCAATTTCATAATACCTCTGACTTATGACATGGCAACGGAAGACCTTACATGGTACAATAAATCGTTCTCCTGAATGAATTCAGGCAAAAAAAGAAATATGGGGTAATAATGAACATGATTATCAAATGTAAAATTTCAGGTTCGGTAAAGAGGAGGGGTCACCACCATGTCGTTTGGTGCACGTGTACTTAAGACGGGGATCGCGGTCACGCTTGCCTTGTACCTAAGCAGCCTGTTCTTGAACCCGCAATCTCCCGTGCCTGCCGCAATCGCGGCTATATTCGCCATGCAGCCTTCCATCTATCGTTCCTGGAAATACTTCCTGGATCAATTGCAAACGACCACGCTGGGAGCTATTGTGGCCTTGGTGGGAGGCATGGTGTTGTCTAATGAGCCAATCGCCGTTGGATTAATTATTGTACTTGTCATCATGATCTGTCTTAAATTGAATATGGGTGAGACGGTTGGCCTGACACTGGTCACGGTTGTATCCATTATGGAAGCCTCGGGTGACTGGCATTTTGCACTCAATCGTTTTCTGTTGACACTGGTTGGTATTGTATCGGCGTTTCTCATCAACATTACCGTATTTCCTCCGAAACCTAAGGTTCAGTTCGTGAAGCAGATCCATAGTGTATTCAGCGGTATGTCGTTGCTTCTGCGAACTTCGATCTCGGATGAGATCAAGGAAGTTGTATTCCGGGAGGAGAAAAGCAACCTGGGCGGTTCCATTAAGTCTTTGTCCGACAAGTATAACTTGTTCGAAGAGGAACAGAAAAAGATGAAACGTTCGAAATTCAGCGAAACTCGTCAGATGGTGGTCTACAAACAAATGCTGCTGAGTCTGCAAAAAGGGTATGAGGTGCTGGATTCGGTGGAACGCCACTATTTCCAGGCACCGAGGACAACGGCCATGGATCAGTTTTTTGACTCACATCTTGAACTGGTTATCAAATTCCATGAGCATGCACTGCTCAAGTTCGAGGATAAGCTGAAACCTAATGGGGAAGAGGCCGCACAGTTTGTATTGGATAATGACCGTTTCATGGAGCAGGCGATCACCCAATTTGATATCGACAAGGAAGGGATGTTACGATTGTCCATCGTGGCTGCTGCCATTTATGATTACGGATATCAACTGGAACGTCTGAATCGACTTGCCGAACATGTGCATAGCGCCAGTGAAGACAAAGAATCACAGGACAAAATTTTGAATTGGCTTAAGTGGCCTTGATAACGAATTGCGCACCTGGTTGGCGATCATATACAATGTAGTTACAACATAGCCCGGACAATCGTGTCCGGGTTGTTTTGTCATACATATGGCTGAAGGGCATGAATGAATATTAACGAACTGAGGGATAGAGACATGATTATAGAGGAATTGGACGCTGAACTAATGGAATGGTTGAGTGGGACAAATCTGGAGCATAAACAGCATGAAGCCATGCAACTGCTGACCGTATCTGAGGATCAGTGGCCGCATCAGGCGATGATCAGTATGGGGGAAGTGATTGCGATAAATCCGCATAAGCTCAGACTTGCTTTATGGCAAGGAACACAGACCAGTATGAACATGAGCAAAACAGGCAAGGCTACCTTGATTGCGGTTCAAGGACATCGATTGTTGCATATCCGTATAGAAGTAGAACGGCTGCCTGAGATGAAGGGGGCTGTTCATCCGAGAGATCGTTTTGAAGCACAAGTGCTCCAGGTACGTGTAGATCACGCGCCATATGCGGAGATCACTTCAGGAATAACCTTTCAATTAAAAGATGAACTTGGAGCAATTACACGCTGGAAAGAGACGATTGAAGAATTACGAAAGTAGGCAGGAGTAGCCAGGTCAGTTGAGGACCCGGTGATTGGGTAATAATGAAGAAGAAAACAACAAAAAACGCCTCCGCTTGCATCGGGACGTTGTCACTGGTACAATAAAAAATGGTTTTCAGAAAATTAGAACTAATTAACATATAATTAAAATGTTTACTTTCTAATAATTATACCATTGCCTTTTCGGGCTTGTCAAATGGGATTTTGAGGACACAATCCGGGGAAAGAGGGGCTATTAACATATGAGTACAGATCAGCAATGGAATGAGGAACAACAACGGGTCAATACCGTGACCGATCAGATTGAACGCAAGATCACAACGCTGGAAGATGAAGTTGGTTCCTTCCGTGACGAAGTGGTTGGCATGAGAAAAGACTTCTGGGACGAAGTCACGATGAACTTTAGCGAAGCGGATGATGTCGGGGAGACTTCAACCAGCATGCGGCAGCAGTCACAGGTATTGTCCGATCGGGAGCGTAGCCATCTCAATACAGCGGCTGCGTTGGATAAAATGAAACGACTGCATCATTCACCGTATTTTGGGCGCATTGATTTCAAAGAAGATGGGTATCCAAATGCAGAACGTATTTATCTCGGCATTGCATCGTTGCTGGATGAGAAGGAAGAATCTTTTCTGGTCTACGACTGGCGTGCGCCAATCTCCAACCTGTATTATGACGGAGCACCGGGTCCAATCACGTATCATACACCAAGCGGGGAGATCAGCGGTGATATAGAGATGAAGCGGCAGTTTGTCATTCGGGACGGTCGTATCCGGTTTATGTTTGACACAGGGGTTACGATTGGTGATGAGTTGTTGCAGGCCGTGCTCAGTCGAACTTCGGATGCACAGATGAAGAGTATTGTAGCGACCATTCAGAAGGAGCAAAACCGGATTATCCGTAATGACCGGACACGTATGCTCATTGTGCAAGGCGCAGCCGGCAGTGGCAAAACATCCGCGGCGCTCCAGCGTGTGGCATATCTTCTCTATAAATACCGCGAGCATCTGCAAGCGGATCAGATGGTTCTTTTTTCACCAAATCCAATGTTCAACAGTTATGTCTCCACGGTACTGCCTGAGCTTGGGGAGGAAAACATGTTGCAAACGACCTTCCAGGAGTATCTGGAACGCCGTTTGGGTCGTGAATATCAACTGGAAGATCCGTTTATTCAGCTTGAATATGTACTTACGGGGACGGAAGATCCCGATTACGATGTTCGCATGTCCAGCATTCGCTTCAAGTCGTCCGAAACGTTCCTCAAGGTGATTACACGTTATAAGGAAAGTATGTTGTCAGGTGGCATGAAATTCAAGCCGGTTCGCTTCCAGGGCCGAGCGATTGTCACGTCAGAGGCTATGGCTGAGAAATTCTACAGCTTCGAGTCATCCGTTAAGCTGGTGAGTCGACTGGAGCTGTTACGGGACTGGATGCTGAAAGAACTGTCTGCCTTTGGTAAAGGTGAACTGGATGCGCCTTGGGTTGATCAGCAGCTTGATCTGATGGAGCCGGAGGATCTGCAACGTGCGTATCAACGGTTGAAGCGTAAGCAAAAAGGAAAGACCCATACGTTTAATGACTTTGAGCAGGAAAGAGAAATTCTGGCACGTATGGTGGTCAGTGACCGACTCAAACCATTGCGGAAATGGATCAAGTCCTTACGATTTGTTGATATAAGACAATTATATGCACATCTGTTCAACGATCAGGCTCAGATGGAGCGATTGCTGGGTGACGAAGCGCTGCCTGCTCAATGGGATGAAATCTGTAAGATGACTTTACGCAGATTGAAGCTTCAGGAGTTGGCATATGAAGATATTACGCCATACTTGTACTTGCGTGAGCTTATGCTTGGATTCCATATTAACTCCAATATCCGCCATGTCATCATTGATGAAGCTCAGGATTATTCCGCGTTTCAGTTGGCATTTATGAAGAGATTGTTCCCACGGGCGAAAATAACAGCACTTGGTGACTTTAATCAGGCCATCTATGCCCACTCTTCAGTACTTAGTGGAACAGGACCCTTGACTAACCTGTACGGACCAGACAACACGGAAGTCATTGAGCTGACCAGAAGTTATCGATCTACCCGGGAGATCGTGGAGTTTACACGTGGCATGGTGCCTGGTGGGGAAGAGATTATTCCATTTAACCGCAGCGGTGAGAAACCTAAAGTGATCGTTTCTTCTGATTCAGAGCGTCATATGAATGTCATCACGACAGACTTGAAGCACTTGATTAAGGAAGGGTACGAATCGGTTGCAGTTATCTGCAAGACCGCAGAAGAGAGCAGAGACGTCCATGCTGCATTGAGTAAGGCGCTGCCCACAGCACCGAAGTTAATCAAGAAAACAACGCTGGCTTTTGAGCAGGGTGTTCATGTGATCCCGGCGTATCTGGCCAAAGGTGTGGAATTCGATGCTGTCCTGATCTATGACGGCTCTGCGGAGCAGTATGCTCAGGAGCATGAACGCAAGTTGTTCTATACGGCTTGCACACGAGCGATGCATCTGCTGCACGTTTACTGCGTGGGCACACCGAGTCCGTTCATTACCGCCCAGTCGGAAGAACAGTATGATCTTGGCAAGGTGTCTACTGCGCAAGTGGACTGACATATCACTTCATATGCATGAGGAAGGCTTCCGTTCAATGGAACGGGAGTTTTTCTGTATATGATACATATATCGGGAAGAAGCTAGCATTGCGAGGGAATTATACGTGATGAGGTTACAGCCATATAGGTGATCGTATTAAATGAAAACGTATTGAATGATAATACCTAACGTGAATTCGTAAGGATTGGGTCCCGTGGATAAATATGACTTGATAATTTGTATTCAAGCACAATGGATGTGATTTTTCTTTACACATGAGGTCTGGACTCATATAATCGTAACAATATATTTTTTTTGGATCGTTTATTAAAGGAGGCAACCATATGAACAAATCATCTTTTGAACGGCCACTTATGGCCGATTGTGTACCTGACCTGGTCGCTACAGCACGGGGAGATTTGCCAGCGACTTTGGTCATTCGGGGAGGTACGCTGGTCAACGTGATATCAGGTGAGATTTTGCCTGAGATGTCCATAGCTGTACAGGGAGCTCGAATCGCTTATGTCGGCAAAGATGTAAGTCACACCATTGGAGAACATACCCGGATTATAGAAGCAAACGGCAAGTATATCGCTCCTGGTCTGCTGGATGGACACTGCCATATCGAAAGTACACAGATGAAAGTAACCGAGTTTGCGAGAGCGGTATTGCCTTCAGGCACGACCGGAGGTTTCTTTGACCCGCATGAGATCTCTAACGTGCTTGGTCTCAAAGGTCTGAGACTGATGCTGGATGAAGCGCGGACCACACCGATGGCAGCTTATATGCAGGTGGCTTCCTGTGTGCCTTCCACACATCCAGGATTGGAGACAACAGGTGCTTATATCGGGCCTGAAGAGGTAGCTGAGGCTCTTTCCTGGGGTCCGGACATGATTGGCCTTGGTGAAGTGATGAACTTCCCTGGGGTAGTCTATGGGGACGAGACGATGATCGGTGAGATACAGGCGACCCTCCGGGCAGGTAAAGTGGCAGATGGTCACTTTACCTGGGCAGCAGATGACTGGCGTCTGCCAGCTTATGCAGCGAGTGGTGTTACAGGGGATCATGAATGTGTGACCAAGGAAGATGTGGTCGAACGTCTGCGACTCGGGATGTACGCGAAGATGCGCCAAGGTTCGGCATGGCATGATGTGGCTGAGACAATCAAAGCTTGTACCGAGCTTGGACTGGATACACGCCGGATGATGCTGGTGACCGATGACCGAAGCTCTGAATCCCTTCTCAAAGAAGGACATATGGACTTTGTTGTTCGTCTCGCAATCTCCCAAGGTGTGAAGCCGGTCACGGCTTTCCAAATGGCTACCATTAACACGGCTGAGCGCTTCGGGGTTGCGCGCGACATCGGTGCGGTTATTCCGGGCAATATAGCTGATATTATTCTGCTGGACGGCCGTCTGGCGGATGTACGTGTGGGAATGACGATTGCTGCCGGGCAAGTTGTGGCCGAGAATGGGAAAATGACGGCGGTCTGGGACAGCTTCACGTATCCTGAGGAAGCACTGAACACGGTGAAGTTGGAAGCTAATATTCAGCCAAAGGATCTGGAGCTGGCTGCACCCATCACAGAGGGTACGATTGGTGCCAAAATCATTCATGTGACAGAGAACCATGTGGATACGAAGGAGAAACACCTGCCTGTTACCGTAGAGAACGGCAAGGTTGTGGTTTCAACTTCAGGGGAAGTATGCAAAATTGCGGTATTGGAGCGTCACAAACAAACCGGGAATCGGGCGGTAGCGCTTGTTGGAGGCATCGGCTTCACATCACCTGCGGCGATTGCGATGACAGTTGCTCATGATAGTCACAACCTGTTGATTATCGGTAATGATGATGCGCTAATGGCTGAAGCCGGTAATCGCGTCATTCGTATGCAGGGCGGGGTCGCGGTGGTAACGGCGGAAGGTGTAACCGAATTCCCGCTGCGGATTGCAGGTTTGATGTCAACCGAGCCCTTCGAAGTCGTTGCAGCCCAATCGGCAGCAGTCAGTGAAGCTTTACAGTCGGCAGGATGCACGTTGAATAATGCGTTCATGACGCTTTCGTTGCTCGCGCTGGTTGTGATTCCAGAATTACGTTTGTCCGACAAGGGGCTTGTGCGGATCTCGGCAGAAGGTATTGAACTGGTGTCTCTTTTCGATGAAGTGGTTGACAATACACCGGTAGCTACATCGGGTAATGAATGAACGGAAATGTCGACTAGACATCATTAAATAGGGTTCCATATAAAGCCGCCTTAGGGCGGTTTTTTGGTGTGTTTTGAGAGAAAACGCTTTCTAGGTCTTCTGGAGCTTGGTGTACATATGGCAATAATGACTGAAGTCATGCTGAAATAAGGGATAATTTAGAAAATAGTGAATAATTGTGACTTTTGAACTATACATACAGAACTATGAATTCCCGAAATATAGTTATATGATTCTTTCGTAGTGAGTCTTAAAGATGATATTGCATATAGAAGCAATCCAAATTCGTCGTACCTAATAAATATCCATTAAATGAATATGAAACGACACAATTTCATCCAGATTTGCACGTCAGAGCTGATAACTTCAGAGGGAGTGTACAAATATGAAAAGCAAAAGGGGTTACCGTTTTATCTTATTATTGAGTTGTTTGATCCTGTGTGCGAGTACAGCCTGTTCTTCCAAAGCCATAGCGGATGGTTCGGTCGACAGTTATGCAACGATTCATGGAAAACTTGATGTACCGGTGAGAGCGACTTGGGTGTGGGATACCACCCAGATCCGAAGTAATCCTCAAGAGGTGTTAAATTACGCTACAGCGAACAAGATCAATACGATCTATCTGCAGATGAACCGGGATATAAAAATTCCTGAGTATAAAAGTTTTATCCGCCAGGCGAGAGCTAAGAACATTGCAGTTGACGTCATGGATGGAAGATCAGCCTGGGGGTTGACGGAAAGTCGGGAGCAGATTGCATCTTTCCTGGACTGGGTCGAGGCATATCAGGCACAGGCGTTGTCCAATGAGAAATTTGCTGGTATTCATCTGGATATTGAGCCACATGTGCACCCGCAGTGGAAAATCAATCAGGCCAGTGTGATTACCCAGTGGCAAGGAAATGTGGAGTACATTGTTGAGCGAGCATCACGGATGAAAATGCCGGTAGCGGCTGATCTGCCTTTTTGGCTGGATAACTACAAGATTCCGAATTCCACGATGGCCGTAAGCAGCTGGATGATTCGCAAGTTTGATTCCATCACCATTATGGCTTACCGCGATACAGCTGCTGCAATCTATAGTGTAGCGAAGGATGAACTTGCAGAAGCAGCTCTGCTTGGCAAGACGATCTCGATCGCCGTGGAAACAAAGCAAAGTAAGGAAGGCGATTTCATTACTTTTTATGAAGAGGGATCTGCTTATATGGAAGCACAATTAAAGTTGGTCGAAAAAATGGCTTCAGTACATGCGTCCTTTAACGGTTTCTCCGTACATGAGTACACTTCATGGAAGACGCTGAAAAAGTGAGGCCAATGTTAAGCTTCAAAGCGTAAGACTGATAGCAGCGAGTGAGATGATTTCTAACTGAGCCAATGTGGCTCAGATCAGATCGTTACCTCACTCGTTAGCAGGAAAGTTGATGAAGAAGATAAAGAAGGTGCTTGCAGCTGAATAGCTGTGAGCACCTTCTTCTTTTACACCTGAACTAGGGCAGACTCCATTCCTACGTTCTCATAGAACATTCTGCGATACTGTGAAGGTGTGGTGGCTTTATGCTTTTTAAATGTAGTGATGAAGTAGCTTAGATGCTCAAAACCCACATCCATGGCAATATCTACAATCTTGTGATCCGTATTCTCAAGCTGAACGCAGGCCTGTTGAACACGGTAATAGTTAATGTAATCAACAGGTGTTTTCTGCACCATCTGTTTGAAGAAACGACAGAAGTGCCCTTCACTCATATTGGCCTCATCAGCAAGTTCTTTCAGCTTTAATGGTTCAGGATACCGTTTGTGAATATAACCGAGCACGGATTTCAGGCGCTCTACCTTGTCATGACTCCCTGTAGCCACAGTGCCTTTGAGCGGAGCAGGTCTCATATGTTCGAACATTCGGGCAAATATGAGGTACAGGTAGGCTTTTGTTGACATTTCACACGTTTCGGTTCGGCTAGCATGGTCTGCAAATATACGTTTCAGGAGATCCAGAATTTCTTGTCCCCAATCTTCATCTGCCTTGATATGGCTGGGGGGAATCACCATTTTGCGTACCAGTGGACCGATGAATTTCTCTTGGACCGTATCAAAGGTACGGCTGCCAAGCAGCTCGGGATTAAATACAATGGAAGAGAATACGCAGGGCACATCGCCCTTCAGATACCCCGCATGAATCTCACCTCGATTGATGAAAATGGCTTCTCCAGCTTGAACTTCAACGGTGTTCATATCAATCTGAAAGACGGCGCAGCCCTGGGTCACCATGGTGAACTCCATCTCATCATGCCAGTGGCAATCGAGAATGCTATCCCCGTTCAGTTGTTGAATATCCGGGTACACACTGACGGGATACATGGCATTGCCGTGAATCCGGTCTTCCCGTAATCGTTCACGTTCCATATCAGATTCTCCTTTTGTATCATTATTAATGTAATCGTTTCCATAGATTGGTGATGATGTTCAAGAATCGGATGTTTATTATCAAAATAGTGATATATTTAGTCAAAATAAGAGAAGAAATTCGTTATTAATATCAATATTATTATAATATAACCAAAGGGGGAAAGAAAACATGAAATTTACTGATGGATTCTGGATGACTCGTGAAGGGTACCAGATTCAAAACCCGACTGACATTCGTGATATTGTGCAAAAAGAGAATTCTGTGACCGTATATGCGGCAACTAAATATATTCGCAGCAAAGGCGACACGTTGAACGGTACATTGTTGAAAGCAACGTACAGCTCACCAATGCCTAACGTTATTCGTGTAACTCTGAATCACCATAAAGGCGGAGTGAAAAAAGGGCCTGAATTTGAGCTTAACACACAAGAAGCCAACGTTGAGATCTCAAAACATGAACAAGGTGCTGTTTTGAAAAGTGGTAATCTGGAAGTTCAAATCGACAAAACAAACGGTTGGGACATAAGCTTCCTGTATGGAGGAAAACGGATTACAGGTAGCGGTCAAAGAGCGGCTGGTTATATTACAGGTCCAAGCAAGGAAGCATACTTCCGCGAGCAGCTTGATCTCGGTATTGGTGAATACGTTTACGGACTCGGTGAGCGCTTCACACCGTTTGTTAAGAATGGCCAAATCGTCGATACCTGGAATGAGGACGGTGGTACAAGCAGTGAGCAGTCCTATAAAAACATTCCATTCTACCTGTCCAATAAAGGATATGGCGTATTTGTAAATCATCCTGAACGCGTATCGTATGAGATTGCATCCGAGAATGTATCTAAAGTGCAGTTCAGCGTAGAAGGCGAGACGTTGGAGTACTTCATTATCGGCGGTGACAATCCAAAGGATGTACTTGATAATTATACGAAATTAACTGGTAAACCAGCGCTTCCACCGGCATGGACTTTTGGTCTGTGGCTGACAACGTCATTCACAACGGATTACGACGAAGCAACGGTTAATCATTTCGTAGATGGTATGGCTGAACGTGATCTGCCACTTTCTGTATTCCATTTTGACTGCTTCTGGATGAAGGAATACCAATGGTCTGATTTTGTATGGGATGAAGCGATGTTCCCGGATCCAGAAGGCATGCTTGCACGTCTGAAAGAGAAGGGCCTTAAAATCTGTGCTTGGATCAATCCATATATCGCAGAAAAATCCTATTTGTTCGATGAAGGTATGGAGAACGGTTATCTGGTGAAAACAGCCGATGGCAGCGTATGGCAATGGGATATGTGGCAAGCAGGTATGGCTCTGGTTGACTTCACAAATCCGGATGCTGTGAACTGGTATAAGAGTAAGCTGGAAGTCCTGCTGGATCAAGGTGTAGATTCCTTCAAGACCGACTTCGGTGAAAGAATTCCGACAGATGTTGTGTACTTCGATGGTTCTGATCCGGTTAAAATGCACAACTATTATACACAGCTCTATAACAAAGCTGTATTTGAATTGCTCGAAGAGAAGATTGGCAAAAACGAAGCTGCCCTGTTTGCACGCTCTGCAACAGCAGGTGGGCAACAATTCCCGGTTCACTGGGGCGGTGACTGCTCTTCCACGTATGAATCCATGGCTGAATCGCTTCGCGGTGGCCTCTCGCTCGGACTTTCCGGTTTCGGATTCTGGAGCCATGATATCAGTGGTTTTGAAAGCACAGCGAGCCCTGACGTATACAAACGCTGGGTACAATTCGGACTGTTATCTTCACACAGTCGCCTGCACGGAAGCACTTCGTATCGTGTGCCTTGGCTGTTTGACGAGGAGTCCGTGGACGTTGTTCGTGACTTTACCAAACTCAAAATCAGCCTGATGCCGTACCTGTACAATTCTGCGGTAGAGTCAACGGTAAAAGGTATTCCGATGATGCGCGCTATGCTGCTGGACTTCCCAGAGGACCCAACAACATATAGCCTGGATACGCAATACATGTTCGGTGATTCAATTTTGGTGGCTCCAATCTTCAACAAGGAGGGTGATGTTCGTTATTACCTGCCTGAAGGAACTTGGACGAACTATCTTACAGGAGCGAAAGTACAAGGTGGACGCTGGATCAGTGAAAACCATGACTTCAAAACACTGCCAATGATGATTAAGCCAAACAGTCTGATCGCTGTGGGTGCGGTGGATAGCAAACCGGATTACGACTTTGCAAATGATGTGTCCTTGCACTTGTTCGAACTGGCTGATGGCCAAACGGCTCAAGCGGTCGTTGTGAACCAAGCGGCAGAGAAGGAGCTGACAGTTAACGTTACACGTAATGGATCAGTGCTGGATGTTCGTGCTGAAGGTGCAGGTAAACCTTGGAACATCGTGCTTCGCGGTATTGAAAGTGTATCCAGCGTTGAAGGTGGTTCCCAAGTGTCTGGTGCAAATGGTGTCGTTGTTACAGCAGCCACAGGCGCAAGCGCGCTTACAATCCAACTTTAAAATGATATAGTAAAAGAAAAGGACGGTGCCGAAAGGTGCCGTCTGTTTGTCTACGATGATAGGAGATTGAATGAAATGAGTACAATGAATTCCGGTTTGCATTGCACGATATCAGCAGAGAAGCTGCATCATCTGGTAGAAATTAATTTTGGAAGCGATACCAAAGTGAAGCAGTTTGGTCTCCTGCAAGGTGGACTTTTTAATACAACCTATCGGATTCAACTTGAACATACATCCTATACGGATGTGATTTTACGTTTGGCTCCAGAGCGGGGAGAGATGGCGGCTGGTTCTGCGAGTGATCCCCTATTTTCGTTCGAACGTACAATGATGGCGGCTGAACCGAGTGTGTATGAATATTACCGTAAGGCAGGTATTCCTGCTCCCAACATTATCGCCTGTGATGACAGCGGATCCATCATTCCAAGAACGTACATGTTTATGGAGTTTATCCCGAGTAAGCAACTGGATCACGAATCGATTTCAGATATAGACAAAGAGCGATTGTACCATCAGCTTGGCGTCTATACCGCCATCATGCATCAGATCGAGGGTGCAACGTTTGGCTGGCCGCAGGTGGACGGTTCAATTAAAGGCTCGGATCAATGGTCTGAGGTGCTGCACTCTTTTGCAGAAGAAACGGCACTTAAAGCGGCACAAGCCAATTACATGTCAGGTGTGGGAGAAGAGATCGCTGCTATTTTCATCCAAAATAAAGACTTATTTGATCAAGTGACCCGTCCGGTACTCGTTCATAATGACCTGTGGGAAGCAAATGTACTTGTTCATCAGGAAAATGGTGAGCTAAACATTGCGGCCATCATTGACGGAGATCGTTCCATGTTTGCCGACAGGGAGTTTGAAGCCATATTGTCAACAGAATCAGCGGCTTTTCATGAAGGATATGATCGTCCACTGGACTCATCCGCTGAAGGACAGGCACGCAGGCTTGCGTACCGAATACTGTCTTCGTATTTTAATGCCTACGTTCATGAACATCAGGTCAATCAACCTGAAGATGGTCAGAAGTATCACCAGCGCACGCTGGATTTACTGGAGCAATGGAAGCAACTTGGACTTAACTAATTCGCAGGGGGAATGAAGGATGAAGGAGTATCATCAATACCCGATGTGGGATGCGTCACTTTCACTTGAGGAAAGATTGGATGACCTGATTGCACGATTGACAACGGAAGAGAAGATCCGACTAATTCCTACACGCGAAGCAGCTATACCAAGACTGGGCATTCCAGCCTACAACGTTGGGGGCGAAGCTGCCCACGGGGTTGCATGGAAAGGGGAGGCAACGGTATTTCCGCAACCGCTCGGTCTATCAAGTACCTGGAATACAAGGCTCATGTGGGAGATTGGTTCCGTCATTGGCGATGAAGCGAGGGCATACCATCACCGTGATCCTGAGGTTCACGGGTTAACATTATGGGCACCAACGGTTGATCTGGAACGTGACCCACGCTGGGGCAGAACGGAAGAGGGGTATGGCGAGGACCCAGTCCTCACGGGAGAAATGTCGGCAGCTCTCGTCAAAGGTATGCAGGGAAATGATCCTTTTTATCTGAAAATGGTCGCGACCTTGAAACACTTTTTTGCCAATAATAATGAGAAAGATCGGCTAAATTGTTCATCCAGCATCGATCCGCGCAATCTGCGGGAATATTATTTAAAAGCATTTGAGACACCATTTGTGGAAGGTGGAGCCTTGTCCATGATGACAGCTTACAATTCCATTAATGGTACACCTGCCATTGAAAGTCCATATGTGAATGATGTGGTTAAGGGTGAGTGGGCGATGCCGGGTTTCATTGTATGTGATGGTGGAGACCTGTCACAGACGGTGGACTATCATGGTTATCATACCAGTCATGCCGAGTCAGCAGCAGGTGCGTTGAAGGCAGGAGTGGATTGTCTTACAGATGAAGTTGATCTTGTTGTATCTGCTCTGGAGGGGGCTCTTGACCGGAATCTGTTGGAGGTCGCTGATTTGGACCGAGCAATCCGTAACATCTTTGGTGTGCGAATGCGACTTGGACAACTGGATCAGTCCGGGCTCAATCCATATGCGTCTATTCCCGAGTCGGTATTATGTGCACCGGAACATGCCAAACTTAGTTATCGTGCCGCTGCCGAATCGATTGTTTTGCTCCAAAATGATGGATTGCTTCCGTTGCAGCCAGAAGTGTTGCAGAAAATCAGTGTGATTGGACCACTTGCCGATGTTGTCTATACCGATTGGTACAGTGGCACACTGCCTTATCGTGTATCCGTCCTTGATGGACTGCGTAATCGACTACCCCAAACAGACGTAACGTATACAGATGGGAATGACCGTATTCAGTTGAAGACAACAAACGGTCAGGTTATAACCTTGGGTGCGGAAGGTACACTCGTTGCTATACCGGAGGGCAGTGCATCCACAGCCGCCGAATTTATACATCAGGATTGGGGTTGGGGAAGTCATACGCTGAGAAGTGTGTACAATAACCGTTATGTTAGCTTAACCGAGCAAGGCATCTATCAGGCAAACGCACCGGAGATTGGTGGCTGGTTCGTGAAGGAAGTTGTTCGTATAGATCCTCTAACGGATGGAAGTAACACCTTGCGAACGTGGAACGGTACCCCTGTTGGACTGAGCGAATATCAGGGACAGTCTGCTGTATCACCACTCCGGCCACAAGGAGAACAAACTACAGCTACAGATACAAACCCGAATGATATTGGTGACTCTGGACACGCAAGTCAATCACCAGGCAATACACAGATACCTTCTGCATTCAATATTGATATTGTGACCAGCGGAATACAACAAGCCGTAGAAGCTGCACGTAGCAGTCAGGCATCTGTCGTTGTTGTTGGCAACAGCCCATATATCAACGGCAAAGAAGAAATCGATCGCCCAAGTCTGCTGCTTCCGCCGAGTCAGGTCGAGCTGGTCAAAGCTGTGTGTGAAGCCAATCCCAATACGGTAGTTGTGATTATGGGCAGTTATCCATTTGCTTTGCAGGAGTTGAAAGGTATTGCCCGCGCAATCGTGTATATGACACATGCAGGTCAGGAATTGGGGAACGCTCTTGCAGATGTGCTGTTAGGTCATTATGCCCCGGCAGGCAGATTAAACATGACATGGTATGAAGATGAATCACAGCTTCCTGACATGATGGATTATGACATTATTCAGAGTGGCATGACCTATATGTATCATGAAGGACCTGTTCAATATGCATTTGGTCATGGCCTGACGTATTCCGAATTCGAATACGAAGCGATTCGTGTAAGTCGCAGTGCTCCGGCGGAAGCCACCACCACAGATCAATTGAAGATTGAAGTGGAGGTACACAATACAGGTGAACGTGACAGTGATGAAGTTGTACAGATCTATGGATCTTCACATACCTCGCGTGTGAAACGCGCTCAGAAGCAGCTGCTTGCTTTTCGTCGTATCCATGTGAAAGCAGGGACGCGTGTTACGATACGTTTCGAGATTCCTGTTCAGAAGCTGGCGCTATGGGATGTTACCCGAGATCGATACTGCCTGGAGACAGCGACCTGGGCCATTCTGGCAGGGCGTTCTTCCGCAGATATACGCCAGTCGGCTGATATTGAGATTGAAGGTGAGACGATCCCTGATCGTCCGCTGCACGTGCTTACCTTTGCCGAGAATTATGATGCTTGTGCAGGTGTTCTGTTGGATGAATGTCTGGAAGGACGTTCGGCAGTTCGGGCATTCACTCCGGAGGAACCTTTATATCGAGAGGGTCAGTCATCCTGGATCGCTTTTCACCATAATGCTGTTCAGGAAGTAAAAGGATTTGAAGCCAGAGTGGCAGCTTTTGGGGAAGAGGGCAGACTGGAGATTCGTTCCGGAGGACTGGAGGGCGAACTGCTCGGTGTGTGTGAAGTTTCTGGACCTGCAGGCAGTGTGAATGGAAAAGATATCAAGTGGACAACGGTCCAGTGTTCGCTTGAGGCGTCACATAAGGTGAATGAGCTATATATTATTTTCAAAGGTGGAGCAGCGTTACGGCACTTTAGATTGTTGTAGTTGTAGCATGTCCTGCATAATCAACCTCCGAAACAAGCACAATAATGCTGTTGTGTGTAGAATCTGTAAAGGTGGTTGTGGTATGAACGATAAAAAGTGGGACCTCGTCGCACTTGCTTCCATCCCTTTAATTATGACCTTGGGTAATTCCATGCTTATACCGATCCTGCCACAGATTGAACGTGAGTTGAAGGTATCTGCATTTAAGGTCAGTATGCTCATTACAGTCTACGCTGTAGTTGCCATCCTGCTTATTCCTCTTGCAGGGTACTTGTCGGATCGTTTTGGCAGAAAAGCAGTTATCATTCCCAGCCTCGTTATTGCAGCCGTCGGAGGTGCTGTCGCTGGTGTGGCAGCATGGATGATGAACGGAAACATAGCCTACTGGACCATTCTGGGTGGCAGGTTATTGCAGGGAATAGGTGCTGCCGGCGCATTTCCTATCGTTATCCCGTTGGTTGGGGACATGTTCAATGATGAAAACGAAGTTAGCAAAAGCCTGGGTATCATTGAGACCTCAAATACGTTCGGTAAAGTCATAAGTCCGATTCTGGGTGCAGCGCTGGCGGTCTGGTTGTGGTATGCGCCATTCATGGCTATTCCTATACTTTGTGTGCTTTCGCTGGTTCTTGTTATTTTTCTGGTGAAGACTCCCCGGAAAAAAGAAAAGCCTCCCACCTTTCCTGAATTTGTGGCATCGATTCGTGACGTATTGAAAGAAAAGGGACGCTGGTTGTATGCGTTGTTTGCAATCGGCGGTATTTGCATGTTTGTCATCTTTGGTGTGTTATATTATCTATCCGAGACGCTGGAGAGCGAATTTGCCCTGAAAGGTGTTCTTAAAGGACTTGTCCTTGCGATTCCGCTGGCAGCGTTATGTCTGTCTTCTTTCCTGGCAGGGAAGTGGATTGGCAAGAACAAAACACGAATGAAATGGCTTGGCTTCACAGGACTTGCGCTTCTGACGGTATCCCTTGGCGTTATAGGTTTATTCGATAATATCTATGTTGTAGTAGGTCTTTTCACATTGGGAAGTGCCGGAATAGGTGCCACGTTACCATGTCTGGATGCCTTGATTACAGAAGGCGTGGACAAAAAACAGCGGGGCACAATCACGGCTCTGTTCAGCAGCATGCGATTCATTGGGGTATCTCTCGGTCCACCTGTCGTTTCTTTGCTGATCGGTTCTCATCATTTTTTGCTTTTTGGTGTGCTCGCTGCGTCTGGCGCAGTGGGCGGATTGCTCACATTATTCGCAGTTAAGCCGGATAAGGGAGACCAACCTACTTCAGGAAGCAAGCAGAAACAGGATGAAACATCTATGGATGTGATCGAGACGAGTAGAGGGTATGCTTCCATAGGTCGCAAGAGAAGTCCATTTTAGATAGATGGTGCTGTATGCTACATTCATTTCCATGGTGTCTTCACTTTAACATTCAGATCTGTTCCAATAAAATAACGCGTTTACGCCTAAGAAAGCGGATGAATTTGCTTTCTCGGTGTAAACGCGTTTTTATGTTCAGAATGACGTTAACCAATCATTCGTGTTTGCTTATATTCGACTGGCTAGTTTCGGTGTTGCCGGCTCCAGATTCTGAATTCTTGGATTGATCTTGAGGTGGTTCCGTTGCAGTGATATGAGTATGAGCGAGCAGAGCATGAGGTTCAATGGAGAAGCTACCGCTTCGTTTTCCCTGAATCAGATATATAAGCAAGAACAGAATCATAAACATTACGGAATATCGATACATATCGGTGTAACTGGTTATGGCCGCAATGGCGCCAAGAAGAAGGGCGCCGGTTGCAATACCCAGATCCAGCGAGTTCAAAAACATACCGTTAGCCATACCCCGCTGAGTAGGAGATACAACTTGAATCATCCAGGTCTGCAGAGACGACTGCATGGAACCATAACCGATCCCGTAGACAAAGGCAGCAATGAACAAGACGGACATGGAGGTTGCATACGAGAGCAGAATAAGGCCGACAGCAACGAATATTGCCCCTGGAATGAGCAGTGCTTTTGGACCTTTATTGTCATAGATCCGTCCTGCAAATGGTCTAACCAATAACACGGCGAGTGCATTGAACAAAAAGAACAGCGCAGGATTGGCCAGATTGGCTTCCTTACCATACAAAACGATGAATCCGACAAGTCCACCATAGGTGATGGATAACAGGCAGTTCAGCACACTTGGCAGAATCAGCTTACGATTGAAAGGTGTCTTCTGTTTTGGATTGGACCCTGAAGCACTTGTTGTAGCTTGTGGCATGATATTTTCACTGTTATCGGTTCTGACTGCTTTTTTGCGTGTCAGCGAATAACTCAGTGGATAGATCACAGCGAGGACACCCGCAGTACATAACATCAAGGTTACAAAACCAGCACCCTGTAGCAGAGTGACCCCAATGATTGGTCCCATAGACATAGCCAGGCTAGTCGATAGACCAAAGTAACCCATACCTTCACCCATTCGTTTGACGGGCACAATGTCCGAGGCCATCGTTGGAAAAGCGGTACTGCTCATACCAAACCCGATACCAAACAACATTCTCAGCAACAAGAGCACAGCTATACCAGCAGCAAAATAATAGCCGAGTGTTGCCAGCAGGGCTACGGACAGGCCTATATAGATCATGGCGTTACGAAGACCCTTCTCCAGTGCTTTCGCGGAATAGAGACGGGCTGCAATGGCACTTAGTGCAAACAGACAGGTGAATAAACTTACTTCAAACGCATTGGCGTGAAATCGCTCCTGAACGTAGGACGGAAGCGGAGAGACAATCATGTGCAGCTGCAAGAACAACAAGAAGTTGCACAGCATCAGTAGTATAAAATCGGTAGTCCATAGTCTAACTTGTTGTGTAGATTGTTCTTTCATGATGATGTATTCCCCCTGAGTTGTGATTCATTACAAGTTGCGGTTAATGAGGGAAAGAGTATGTTTAAATGCTTCCATCTGGTCTTCGGATATACCTTCAGCAAGTTCTTTATTCATTTCTCTTTCAATCGGAACGAGGATATCAATTAACGCTTTGCCTTCCGTGGTGAGATATAACAGATAGGCTCTGCGATCCTGTTCGCTGGTCCGGCGTTCTACCCAGCCTTTTTTCTCAAGCAGATCAATAATCCGCGCAGTGGTGGGTTGGTCTTTGAAGACACGTGCAGCGAGCTCCTTCTGATTCACACCTTCACCGCGGTCAACATTAAAGAGAACAGAAAATTGCTCTGTCGTAATATCATAAGGTTTGAATCGCGTTGCAAGTAAAGCTACTGCTTTACGATGTGTGAAACCCAGCATGAATCCAACAGATTGTTCCAGTGTATAGTCCATGTGATTGCTAGACCTCGTTTCCATAATAAAATGTCCCAATTAATTAGTTGTTACAACAACTATATGTCAAACAAGTATTTTTGTCAAAATGAAATATTCTCATATCGAACGTACATGTGCGCTGTGCAATGATCCAAAAATACTGTTAGAATAGTGATGAAACCGCTTTTATATAATCCATGTCTAGCGTGCTTGAAGAATGGAGAAAACCAATTTGCTCTAACTGATGTTGGAGATGACCAAGGAGAGCTGTGTATGCTAAAGAATATACCCGCAATAATACCTCCAGAGTTACTCAAAATCATGTCCGAAATGGGCCATGGAGACGAGTTGGTTCTGGCGGATGGCAATTTCCCCGCAGCCAGTCATGCCAAGCGACTGGTACGCTGTGATGCACTGGGAGTCGTTGAACTGCTGGATGCCATCCTGCAATTATATCCACTGGATACCTATGCTGAGCGTCCCGCTGCTGTCATGCAGGTTGTGAAAGGGGATCAGGTGATCCCGATCATATGGGAAGACTATCGCCGGTTGATTGAAGAATACGAAGGCATTACGGATGCTTTTGATCATGAAGAGCGATTTGATTTTTATAAACGTGCTTCGAATGCCTATGTGATTGTTGCAACTGGTGAGCGAGCGCAATACGCCAATCTGATTTTGAAGAAAGGTGTCATTTTCCCCGATGCTGATCCTGGTCAGGAACAGCAGAATGCTGAATCGAACTGAATAATTACGGCGACGGAGCAGTGGATGCTTTGGTCGCCTTTTTATTTTTGCCAATACGAAGTAAATATAACAAAACGTACAGAATTGGTATGGACTAGATAAGCAAGATGCAATCTGGAAGCGCGCATGAACGAATGTCAGCTCACTGCTCAAGATACTACAAACTTTGATGCAGATGATGAATGGGGAAAAGGAAAGGACTGTTTTACAATTGAAGAAAAATATAAACGAAGGAGTTGAGTGAAATGCAGCACCGCATCAGACAAGCAGGTCTTCCTGATAGTAACGAAGTGGGACAATTGTTCAATGAGTACAGGATGTTCTACAACCAAAATGCTGACATTGAGGCAGCACGTCAGTATATTAGAGAACGAATGGAACGCCATGAATCGGTGATTTTGGTAGCAGAAAAGCCAATCTCGAATGGCTTAATTTGCACCGGATTCGTTCAGCTGTATCCCAGTTTCAGTTCAGTATCGATGGGGCCTGTCTGGGTGCTAAATGATCTATATGTGCATCCGGATTATCGTCAGCAAGGCATTGCCAGGAAGCTCTTGCAAGCAGCCAAGCAATTGGCATCTGAGCGAGGAGTTCTTCGTATATCACTCTCAACTGAGTTAAGTAACAAACAAGCGCAGTCTTTATATGAATCCGAAGGATATGCACAGGATACCAAATTCATGTATTATGAACTTAATGTATAAGAGGTTGCTCAAAAAGACGCACTATATGAATGAATGGCACACTCGTGTCGTCGGCAACAAGGGAGGGGAGTCGCAACATGATGCAGTGGATTGCCATGATCACGATGTTAATTGATCATATAGGGGCTGTCTTTTTTCCACATATTATAGAGTTGAGGATCATAGGTCGTATCGCCTTTCCAATCTATGCTTTTGCAGTGTATATCGGTTATAAACATACACGAGACGTACAAAAATACATATGGCGGCTGTTCTGGATCGCGATCATATCACAGGTGCCGTTCATGGCTGCGTTTAATCATTATTCTCTAAACGTGGTGTGGACATTGTGGTCAGCCCTGTTGGTATTATTCGTTATCGATAAATTGCCATCCAAACTACTGGGGATTCCGATTGTAATTGGAGCAGGTTGGTTCATGGAAATTAGCCAAATGGATTACGGGATGTACGGGTTGTTATTGGTTCTGTTATTCCGTTATTTCCAGGGTCCTGTGCTTGTCGTGGCACATGTCTTGTTAAATGCACTATATCTTCTGCTGCATAACAGCTCTGTGCAAATGTATAGTGTGCTCGCAACCGCCGGCATTGCTATTGCTCAGTATTACCAGGCGGGATTCCGTATGAAGGGGCCACGTTGGGTCTGGCGTTATTTCTATCCAGCTCATCTTGCCATCATTGCAATTATCCGATGGGTCTAAAAAATGATTCAGAAATGCGAAGTAAAGAAGCCATCTTATCGTCAGTGAATGACGATAGATGGCTTCTCTTTGTGTGACCTTATTTATTAATTAATTGTTAATGACAGAGTGAACTTTATTCCATTGCTGTAGAAGTGCCCTTATGGTCCCGAATTGCGGCGGGGAAGTACCCAATCTGAACAGCGTAGTCTAACATGGCGGAGATGAAGCGATCATCTGTTCTCGCACATGAGATACCGGCTGGTTCCACATAAGCCGTTGTGACAGGGCAGGCATAGACATAAGCTGAATCCTTCGCACCGTCGCCTTCAAGCTGTGCAATAGCCAACTGAAGAGCCTCAGGCTCCTTGCTAATGCTTGCATCGAACAACCAACGTGTGTAATCCGCAAAAGGTAGCGTTTCGACTTCATAACCAGCCCGATTTACAGAACGGATCAGCTCATCATAGCGGATGGGCTCTGGATTACAGATGTGGAATACACGGCCAGCTGTATCCTGACGTAAGGCCAGATGAACGATAGCTTCACTCGCATAGTTAATCGGTGTAAAATCAACCATCCAGTCAGCCGCAGGAGCCTTGCCGAGCAATAACATCGCTTTGATCATACGATAGAAGGCGTTGCTATCAATATTGGACTGGAAACGTCCAGTTTCGGAGTGGCAAGTGAGATTACCTGCACGATAGATGCTCACAGGTACACCTTGCTCGGCGGCAATCATGAGCACTTTCTCGGCTTCAAGCTTGCTGTCCGAATACAGGTTGTCCACATGCAAGTCAGCCGGGAACCGATCATATTGCAGGGAGGATTCCCATTGTCCGCTGAGTGCGAGGTCTTCCGGAATCCCCATCGTGGATACATGGTGGAAGGAGGCCCCAGGTTTGCTGCGAATCAAGTCTAGCAATGCGACCGTTCCTTCCACGTTTGTTTTGGCGAACTGATCGGCATCTCCGAAATGACGTACGTCTGCAGCGCAGTGGATGACACGGTCAATTCGTTCTTGGACATAAGCCCTTTGTTCAGCAGACAGACCGAGATTAGGTTGTTCGAGATCCCCTTCAATAATCTCCAGGCGAGTGGAGAGTTGGTCAGTCAGTTGTTTGCCGAAATAACCTTCAAGCACGTTAGTCAAACGTTCCATTGCAGTTATTCCATTGGATGGTCGACGAACAAGGGTGTAGATTCGTGTACTGGAATTCAGAATTAACTGTTGCAGCACATGAGAGCCCAGATAACCGGTTGCTCCAGTCAGCAACACATGCTCAGGTTCACGAATGAGCGGATACCCCAACTGGGATGTTAGCTCCACAGGGTGTTCGGATAATTGTGTAATCATACCTTCGGTCATCACTGAATCCGTAACTTCTGCAGCACTGAGAGACAATACTTCCACACGACGAGCGAGAGCACGGACTGTTTTCTCGGCAAAGAAGTCGGCAATTTTCAGTTGCGGATAATGTGGCTTCAGAATGACCAGTACATGAATGACCCGGAGTGAATCCCCACCGATATTGAAGAAGCTGTCTTCGACACCGAAGTCATCGTGCTGAAGGATTTCTTTCCATGCGTCCAGGATAATGGATTCCGTCTCCGTCTCAGGCATGACCCGGTCAGGGCGATCTTCATGTCGTTCCACATGAGGCAGGGATACCATCGCTTTGCGATTGATTTTTCCAGTCGGTGCAATTGGCATTTCATCCAGCTGACAGATCCACTTCGGTACAAAATAAGAAGGAAGTTTCTCCGTCAGTTCAGCCTTGATGTCCGAAACAGAGAGGGTACTGCCATCTTTCGATGTAAAGTAACCAACCAGCATATTTTGTCCATCGGATTCTTTCTTCGGAATGACGGCAACGTTCTGGATCTGATCAAGCCGTGCAAAGTGATCTTCAATCTCCCCGATCTCAATCCGATGACCACGAATTTTTAGCTGAGAGTCACTGCGACCAACATATTCGAGCAACCCGGTATCCAGCAATTTGGCAATATCGCCAGACTTGTAGATTTTCTCACCTATCGCAAACGGGTTCTCAATGAATGCTTGCTCAGTACGTTCTGGTTGATTCAGATAACCTTTGGCCAGTGCAGGGGTAGCAATATATACCTCACCAGGTACACCTGCCGGACAGAGCTGTTGTTCTTCATTCACAATGTATACTTTGTAGTTATGAATCGGCTTACCGATAGGGATGTTCACCACATGTTCGGGAACTTGCTCACTGATGCGGTGAGTAGTTGTGGCTACCGTACATTCGGTAGGTCCGTACACATTAACAATATCAATCTGGTTTCCAAACTTGCGCTGGAAGGCACGAACTTGTTCACCATAGAGTGCTTCTCCGGCTACAGTAATGATTCGGACTTTGGCCAGCTTGTGGAAACCTTCATCGGATAAGTAGGAAGCAAGTTGATTGAAGAAAATCGTAGGCAGTATCGTAATGATGTTTGTTCCTGTTCGTTCAATTGCACTTGCGAATTCTTCAACGGATACACGTTCTTCCGCAGACAACAGATATAATTCTGCTCCATAGAACAAGGCGCCAATGGTATCCCACACGGATGCATCAAAGCTGTATGTAGCAAACTGGGTTAATACATCACCTGGTTGAATGTCACAATCACGCTGAACCACACTGCCAAGATTGGTTACACCCCGGTGGGCAATCAGTGCACCTTTGGGTTTACCGGTCGACCCTGACGTGTAGATAATATACGCAAGATCGTCTGGCTGAATATCCAGATTGGGGTTACTTGCTGCAAAGCCGGCTAAACGACCATCCACAGCGAGAATCTGACGGACCGTAGCTATACTGGAGAACAAGCTAGAAGCTTGGGCATAAGAAGCCTCCGTTGTCAGCACGAAGGAGGACGCCGTATCTTCCACGATATAACTGTTACGTTCTTGTGGATGCTCAGGGTCGATCGGAACATATGCACCACCTGCCTTCAGAATACCAAGCAGGGAGATGATCGTCTCCAGACTTCGATCCATAAAGATACTGACGAATTCACCTTTCTGCAATCCATTGGATAACAGAACACGTGCAACCTGATTAGCTCGTTCATTCAATTCCCTGTACGTATAACTTTTGGATGGCGATGTTATCGCCGGTGAATCCGGATATGCCGCGGCCGTTGCTTCGAACCAGCCATGAACCGTTTGATTCTCTGGTTCGAGAACAGAAGTATCATTCATTTCACGGTAAAGCAATCGATCTGAGGCGGAAAGTATATCTACCGTACCGATTGCTTTCTCACCGTCACGCACAAGGGCGAGTAGAAGAGTCTGATAATATTCTGCATATCTCAGCACGGTAGACTCTTTTAACAGTGAACTATCATAGAACAGATCGAGGATGAGCATGTTCTGATCATCTCGAACGTTCCAATTTAATATTTGAGGAGCTTGAGGCAACTGTACACTATTCAGCATAAAAAACGATTCAGGGTATCCACCGTTTTGCAACGTGTATTCAATCTTGAGCTGCTCTGAAACCAGATGACATAGTTGGCTGAAGGTCAATTTCCCATGAATCTGTAATGAAAGGTAGGAAGCTGCCTGATCGGGGGAAAGTATACCTATGGCAAGTTCCTGTTCAGCTGACAATCGGAATAACAAGGCTGCATAAGCTGAGAGGAGTACCGGGTACACCATCTGTTCTCCATACTTCTGTTTAAGTTCACGGCTCAGAGAAGCATGTAATGTGATTTGAGCAGACTGATAAGAGAATGATTGTTGACGTCGCCCAAAATCCAGTGGAATCTGCAGAACTGGCAAGCTAGATTCCATGGAATGGGAAGAAGATGGTTGGTTTTCAATCACTTCAGTTATTCCTCCTTGGTTCAAACCGAATGTTTGTGGATTTGAATTATTGTTTGCTTACATTGAAATGAGAGATCAGTTCTTGGAGTTCCTCAGACATGCTGTTAAGGCGTGTGGAGGAGTCTACCAGTGTAATCAAAGATGCTTTTTGCTCATCAACAGATGAGGAAATTTGTTCACTGCTGTTTGCTGTCTTACTTACGCTTGAAGACAAGTCATCTGCTGTAGCGGTCATTTCCTCCGTACCCGCAGAGATTTCTTCCGTCGCGCTTGATACTTCCTGAATCTGATTAGATACTTTTTTCGCTGCTTCTAAAATATCTTCGAACAGTTGTCCTGTTTGATCGGCTACGCTGAGTCCTGTATCTACTTCTGACGTACCTTGTTCCATTGCACGTACAGCTTGTTTAATTCCAGCTTGAATCTCTTGGATCAATACGCCAACCTGGCTCGTTGCTTGTTCAGACTGCTCAGCAAGTTTGCGTACTTCACCTGCAACAACTGCAAATCCTCTTCCTTCTTCACCAACACGAGCTGCTTCAATGGAAGCATTAAGAGCAAGCAAGTTAGTCTGGCTAGAGATTCCCGAGATGATATTGAGAATATCTCCGATTTCCTGTGAACGACTCTCCAGAACCTCAATGGCAGAAGCGGTATTCTTAACCGATTCCGTAATCAGATTCATCTGTTCAGATACCTGACGGACAACGCTGTTACCTTGTTGCGAACGACGTTCCATCTCATAGGCTTCATCCGCTACACTTGCCGAGCTGCTGGCAATCGTCTGGATTACGGTAGCCATCTCGGACATGGCACGTGCACTATCCCGGGTTGCCTGTTCCTGTGAACGAATGTTGGAAGTGATTTGAGTCACATTATTATTGATAGAATCTGCATTCTCACTGTTGCGCTCGGAAACTTCATATAGCTCTTTTGCAGACTGATTTACTTCTTGTGATGTGATTTGCACTTTAACGATAGTGTCGTTGATTTTGCGAACCATGGTGTTGAACTTCTCGTTAACGAGTCCCAGATCGTCTTTGCCTGTCGGAATGTTGACATTCAAATTGCCCCGACTTACGTCATCAATTCCTTTGATCAAGTGACGGATAGGGGAAAGTGTGTTTTTAACTACAAGGTATTGAATAATCAGGAATAACAGCAAGAAGGCCACAAGGATGATAATTCCGTTTTTGAGCAAGGAGTTTAGTCCCGCAGGTACGGCTGATGCATCTGCATCAATGGCAAAATATGAGAAAATCTTTCCGTTGCTGTCTTTGATTGGATATGCAATGGTTGTCCATGTTCCGAAATCATCGGAATAAAATGTTGTGAATGTTGGGCGATCCGTATTAAGCATTTCTTTCAGTGCATTGGCTACAACGACCGGCTGCTCATACATGTCACCAATATTTACGTTCTCACTTTGAAAAGCCTCTCTTAGGTTGGTCGGCATCGCTACAAGGGAAGTTAATCTCTTGTTATCGCCACCGAGCTCAACACCGAAGATGTAGGCTTGTGCAATGTTAGGATAATATTCTTGCATCTCATCGAAATACGCTCGTAATTTCGTTTGTGTTGCTCCATCATAGCTACCTTCCGCAATAGCAGCTTGTACCTCGGTAGGATTGATATCTTCAGCCCACTTTTTGGTAATTTGTTCCACCTGTCCATGCAGCTGATCAACAAGAACTGTTTTTTGAAAGTAGTAACTGCTTGCGATAAGTGCTACCCCGATGATGATGATATTAGTAAATGAGAGTAACAAATTTTTGGAGAAAAACGACATGCTTTTCCAACTTAATGATTTCACTAAATTCCACTCCTGATCTTCTTTAAATTAAGAAACTTTAGGGTTGCTTTGGTACAGTGAACTAGATCATTCCGTGATCCCCTCCAAAGGAAATTTATGCGACCATGGTCTTGGTTTATCAGTCGCTTTCGTAGAGACTTATGTACCGTATGAACCATAGGTGTCTAATTATTAAAACACATCTATAATTAATATGTCGTATAAAATGTCGTTAAATTGAATAGTATCGTTAAATTTTTTTTAATATTTTACGTATTTATGGACATATCAGATGGTTTATAGGTATTTAGAACTGTTTATTTTAAAATTTCCCATTTTTTAGCTTCATTCTGTATTCTATAACATGGTGGGTAAAAATACATCCTTCAACAAAACAAAAATATGATGGAAAAGATGCAACAGAAGGCACGGATATACATCGGAAGCGGTTTTATCTATAATAACTACATATGCATTTCTCAAATTATGAGCAGCGGGGGTTTATAGATGAATCTTAAACAGATAGCAGCAGAGCGTGCGGCAGAATATGTTGAAGATGGAATGAAGGTTGGATTGGGTACAGGTTCAACAGCTTATTATGCCATCTGCCGAATCGGTGAGCGGGTACGTGATGGATTGAACATTCAAGCGGTTGCCACTTCAGAGGCTTCGGACAAGCTTGCCCGTGAATGGGGGATTCCCATCGTCCCATTTGACCAGATTGGACGTCTGGATCTGACCATTGATGGCGCTGATGAAGTAGATCCCGATTTTAACCTGATTAAAGGGGGGGGCGGGGCTCTTTTGCGTGAGAAAATCGTAGCAGCCAATAGTGACAAATTGATTATTGTAGCGGATGGCAGCAAAGCCGTGCAAAAGTTGGGAAAATTCCCGCTTCCAGTTGAGGTGGTTCCATTTGCTTCTGAGTGGACCTTCCAGGCGCTCGAAAAATTGGGGTGTCAACCGCAATGGCGGATGGATGGACAGCAACGTTATCTGACAGACAACGGAAACCTGATAGCAGATTGCCACTTGGAGGCGATTGATCACGCTGCGGATCTTAATGTTCGATTGAACATGTTACCAGGTGTTGTTGATAACGGACTATTTGTGGATATGGCTAGTACACTCATTCTTGCCAATTCGGACGGAAGTATCGAAGAGCTTCATCGTTCTTAATATGGAAGAGGGTGCTTTGCATCGTATGAAAGAACTGCCAATCGTTGATGGTGAACTTGTACTCAGGTGTGTGGAGAAACAGGATCTGAAAGAACTCTATGAATTGATCTACAGTGATGACGTACCTGAATGGAAGCAATGGGATGCACCCTATTACCCACTTAAACACGAAAGTTATGAAAGTTTTGAACAAGGTATGCTCAAACGTATGAACGTTGATCCAGGCGATTCCAAACCCGTATCAATCCGTATTATTGAATCCGACAGACAAATTGTGGGTACAATCAGCTATTACATAGAAGATGAGTTATCCATGTGGCTGGAAATGGGGATTGTAATATACAGATCTGTCCAGTGGGGACGCGGGGTTGGCACACGCTCACTTGTCATGTGGTCAAGTCATTTGTTCGAACAGATGCCTTTGGTTCGGGTTGGATTGACTACTTGGTCTGGGAATGAACGTATGATGCGTGCGGCTGTGAAAGCAGGATTACAGGTGGAGGGGCGAATGCGGAAGTGTCGTATCGTTCGCGGGCAGTACTATGATTCAATTCGTATGGGGATGCTCCGTGAGGAGTGGGAGCAGAAGCTGGCCTCTCATACGAGCCGAAATGTAAACAACTGATGGAGGATTATTGAAATGCTGAACACGGAGGACAACCGGGAACTGTCTTTACAATTATTCGTGGTTCTTGTTCGGGCCTACAATTCTGTGACCTCACGTTCCAATCGGGACATCCAGAGTCACGGACTGAATACGACAGAATTTGGTGTGCTTGATTTGTTATATCATAAGGGACCGCAGGCATTGCAAAAGATTGGTGAAAAGGTGTTAATGTCCAGTGGTAATATTACGTATGTTGTAGATAAGTTACAAAATAAAAATCTGCTATTTCGTCGACCATCCAAGGAAGATCGGCGTGTCATTTACGCTGAGTTAACCGAGGAAGGAAGAGAATTATTCACACAGATATTTCCTCAACATCATCAGGTCATCATTGATGCTTTGGAAGGACTCGACCCTTCCGAGAAAGTGGATGCGATTAAGATGTTGAAGAAGCTGGGATTGGCGGCAGAAGGGAAAACTGACTTGCGTTCATAACGCAGGTCAGTTTTTTTTGTGGAACTCGAAAAGTACAGGCATATACTGGCTGACTGACTTGCAAGGCCCTCCATAATATAGGAAGATTGTTCTATACATTCATCGTGTGTAAAACATGATCATCGAAAGTTCATGTATAATGGAACAGAACGATTAAGAGCGGAATGGATGGATTGGATCAAGTAGAAGAACCTATCCCGATTGCAAGTTAGCTAACATCGATCTCATTCTGGATTATTCACGAATGATGATGGAGATGTGATGCGGGTAGAGGAGAGGTGCATCTATGAGTCATCAAGAAGCAGGAGAACGTTTGCTCCAAGAATCTGCGAACTTAGCTGATAAAATAACGGAGAAACAGTATCTCAGACAGCCCGATTTACTTGAGCGATTTGGCGAGAATGGAAAAATGCGCACCAAACAGGATTCGGAGTATAGCTTGAACTATTTGGCAGAAAGTGCGCTCGTACAGAGTCCAGGTCTGTTTACTCAGTATATTGCCTGGCTGAAAGTTCTACTTGAGGGTTACAAGGTATCACCAGAAGACCTGGTGATTAATCTCAATCTGATCAAAGAGACATTGGAAGAAGAATTTGACCATCCGTCAAAGGCACTTCTGCTCGAGTATCTGGAGATGGGAATATATAGAACAACACATATGGAGTCACAGGCGGGTTACATCAACGAATCCATGCCATATGGAGATGCCGCGCAATCGTACTTACAGTGCTTGCTTGAGAATAAACGGAAAGAAGCCTTTGAGATCATTGAAGCCCAGTTAGAAGCCGGGGTGACGATTCGTGATATTTATCGATATATCTTTCAGCCTACCCAATATGAAATTGGACGATTGTGGCAATGCCATCGTATCAGTGTGGGGCAAGAACACTTTTGTACGGCAGCGACCCAGTCATTCATATCACGTCTTTATTCCCGCTGGCTGATTCATACGGGTCAGGATAAAAAACTAGTGGCTACCTGTGTAGGTAGTGAGCAACATGAGATCGGACTGCGTATGCTCACAGATGTGTTCGAGATGGAAGGTTGGGATACGCACTATCTGGGAGCCAATGTTCCCAATGGAAGTGTCATAGAGGCTATAGAGCTGCATCAGGGCGATGTTGTTGCGATATCGGTTACGATGACGTATCACCTTCATCTGGCCAAAGAGTTGATTCATCTGATCCGTCATCATCCGGCAACGGCACATGTGAAAATTATGGTTGGGGGATATCCCTTTAATATTGATCAGGAGTTGTGGAAAACGATAGGAGCAGACGGTTATGCTCCAGGAGCCGATGAAGCGGTAGCGGTTGCAGAACAATTACTGGCTCAGCCAGCTACATGCAATCAGCTTGATATGGTTAGGGATTAAGAGAGGGATGATGTGATGTCTAATGAGAGCGGAGAGATACAGAGGCTACGCAGAACGATTGAGCAGTTATCGGATCAGATGATTCGGAGTAAAGAGCAAGAGGAACGGACACTTGCAGAATTCTCGGATATGAATAATGAACTGGTGACACTCCAGCGTCTGCTTGCAAAAAACAATAACAGTCTTGAAGCTGCACGTCAGCAAGCAGTAGATGCAGGTGATTCAAAAATCGCATTTATTGCAGGCATCAGTCATGATTTTCGTACGCCATTAAATGGCATATTGGGGATGGCTGAGATGCTGAAGTTGTCTCCCTTGTCTGAAGAACAGGAGAATTCAGTTTCCGTTATACAGGATGCTGCCAAACTGCTGCTTAAGCTGATTCAGGATCTTCTGGATCTGTCCAAACTTGAGGCGGGTCAGATGCGACTTGAACTGGGAGAAGTGGATCTGCAAGAGACGATAAACTATATTGTTCGTTTGCTCGAACCCCAAGTCAGAAAGAACGGAAATCAGTTATCCATAGACTGTGACCCCAGAATCTCTACTCCTCTTGAAGGGGATCCAACGAGGATTACACAGATACTGATCAATCTAATTCAGAATGCGAACAAATTCACATCAGAAGGTACGGTGCGGATACGAGTCGCCCTTATGAAAGATGATGAGATTACACAAATGATCCGATTTGAAGTCGAAGACACGGGCATTGGTATCTCGGAAGAAGATCAGAACCAGTTATTTCAACCCTACGTGCAGACTGAACGAGGACGCTCAAGTGAGTATGGAGGAACGGGCCTTGGATTATCGATCTGCAAGTCGCTCGTTACACTGATGGAAGGTCAGATTGGAGTAGACAGTCAGGAGGGTGAAGGATCAACATTCTGGTTCGAACTTACACTTGGTAAGAAAGACGGTAACCAGTCTGTTGCTTCCGCTCAAGAGCATCAGGGGCAGGATACGGATGATGAAGCTCCTTCTGTATCTGTATTGCTGGCCGATGATAATGTCATCAACCGACAGCTTGTTATGTTACAGCTCAAAAAACTGGGAATAACCCAAGTGGACGCTGTAGTGAATGGGGAAGAGGCAATAGCTGCTTTTCTCAGCAAAAAATACAGTTTGGTTCTCATGGACTATATGATGCCATTGATGGACGGTTTGGAGGCAACACGCAAAATCCGCTCGATAGAAATGGATGAAATGCGCCATACCACACCCATTATTGCAATGACAGGTAATGTCATGCAGGGAGAGAAAGACAAGTGTATGGAAGCCGGAATGAATGACTTTATTGGCAAACCCTTCACACTGGAAATTCTGAGTAAGATGATCGAGAAGTGGCAGCAATCCTCCGAACCGACAGAGGTACTAAATATGAGCATCGTACATGAGATTGCGGAATTAAACACCGATGGCGATCGTACACTCCTTGGTATGTTGTTGGATATGTATCGTACCGAGACACCCGGCAAGATTGAGGTGCTGCGCAGACATATTGTCTCTGGTGACCATGTTGCTGCAACCGAGGTAGCTCATGATCTGAAATCAGGGAGTCTGAGTCTGGGGATTCGTTATTTATCAACTTTATTTGCCCGGATAGAGCAGTTCGCGAAGGAAGGTCAATCACGGAAAGCAGAACCTTTGCTGGATGCTTTGTTACCCGCCTATCAAGCAGCATGTGCATCACTGCAACGAGTAAGTAAAGAATGAACATATCTTAATAAGGAAAGAGGGTAGGGCTCGTTCATGTTATTCTACGTACTTGCAGCACTGGTACTGATCGTTCTTGCTCTTCTGTGGGCAGGAGGGCTTTATTTTTTCAAAACGGCCATTCGCCGTACACCAAAAACGTTTTTGGTAGATAATCCAAATCTGATGCCTGAACCGGACAATGAAATCATTAGCAGTGCTTCTGACCTGAAGTGGCTGGATGCTCAGCCTACAGAAGAGATATCTCTTCAATCACATGATGGATTAAAACTGTATGGTACATGGCTCGGTTCCAATAAAGGGTCGGATCAGACGGTTATTCTGGCACATGGTTATTCGGGTAGAGGCAGAGAAATGGCTGGATTTGCCCGGTTTTATGCGGAAAAGCATGGTTATAACGTACTCATGCCAGATGATCGAGGTCATGGACAGAGTGAAGGTGATATCATCGGTTTTGGCTGGTTAGATCGGAAGGATTATGTCCAGTGGACCAACTGGGTGCTTGAAAAAGTGGGTACACAAGGGGAAATCATTATGCACGGCATATCCATGGGAGGAGCAACCGTACTGATGACAGGTGGTGAAGCCCTGCCGACTCAGGTTAAAGCGATTGTGTCTGATTGTGCGTATACATCCGTGGAAGAAGAACTGACGTTCCAGTTAAAGCAATTATACAAGCTACCTGCATTTCCGTTTATACCTGTCACAAGTCTGATCTCCCGGTGGAAAGCAGGGTATTCCTTTAGAGAGGCTTCGGCTCTCAAGCAGCTTGCCAAAGTTAACGTTCCCGTGTTATTCATCCATGGAGAGGCTGATACGTTTGTACCAACGAAAATGGTGTACAGGTTGTATGAAGCCTGCCCAACCGAAAAGGAATTGCTGACCGTCCCCCGTGCGGGTCATGGTACAGCGTTTCAAGTCGATCGCACCGGATATGAGGCGGCACTGGAATCCTTTATGAAGAAAAATCTGTCACCTGCTTTTAATTGATTTTTTTGTGACAATCTGGGTATTAAGTAGAAGATGCAAATCATTTACTAAACGATGGGGGTGTTTTAATGGGAAACGAACAATTTGAGGCTGCGCGAAAAGCAGAGGCAGGTTATCATTCCAATTTCTATCAGAATAATGAATTATTCGCCTCCGGTACCTGGATGTCGAGGCCCATGCCTATGGTGATGGATATGCTGGAACGTCTACTTGCTCACAAGGAGGAGTTGCGTGTCCTCGATCTGGGATGCGGAGTGGGAAGGCACACGATACCGATTGCACAGCGCCTTGCAAAAACGAACAGTGAAGTCATCGGTGTGGATTTACTGGATGAGGCCGTAGACGGACTTCGCAAGTATGCGAAAGAATATCAGGTTGATCATATCGTACAGGCAGTGAAAGCAGATGTTGAACATTATGCTGTGGAGCCAAACTATTTTGATTATATCGCTGCTTGTTCTTGTCTGGAACATGTCTCAAATAAACAAGCCTTCATGGAAGCGATAGACCGGTTACAGGCCGGAACTCGCACAGGGGGCATTCATTGTATTACGATGAGTACCAATGTGGAGGAAAAAGAAATCAATTCAGGCAAGGAGATTGAACCATTAATTGAACTGAACCTGCCCACAGCCGAGGCGATTGCTATACTGGAGGAAGCCTACAAAGGCTGGAATATTCTGCTTCAGGAACATGTTACACAGACGATTGAAGAGGAAAAGTATGATGAACCGACACAATTTCGTTGTGAACTGCTTCGTTTTGCTGTACAAAAGCAATAAACTCTCTGCCGGGACCTGACAATGGACCCGGCACTCTTAATGTGTGGTCTGAAGGGAGATGGTTAAGGATGAATACATATGTAATAGGGATGGATGGAGGAGGGAGCCACACGCGTGTGGCTGTCGCAGATCAGAACGGGAAGATTTTATCCTATGTGCAAAAGAATGGTTGCAACCGCTATCACGATACTAATGCTGAGCAAAATGTGCTGGAGGGTATCGCTGAAGCGATAACTCAAGCCGGGCTCAAGTCGAGTCAGATCGCCTCCATTCAGGCAGGAATGGCGGGTCTGAATCGGCCTGAAGATACAGTTTGGGCGGAGGCATTACTCGCTCGTACGGGGATTACAGGCAGGATCAGTGCGGTAAACGATACACACATCGCACATACAGCGGCCTTCGACGGTGAGCCAGGCATTGTCGCTATTGGAGGAACAGGATCTCTGATCCTTGGCAGAACCGAACAGGGAGCTTGGCTCCGCAATGATCAGTTCGGACATTACGCGCCTACAGCAGCACGTTTTTTAGCTTACGACACAGTTCATTCCATCCTCGCGGGACGTTATGAGTTGCAGGATGAAGAATGGATTGAGCAGGTTTTAACGTATTGGAATGTTGCCTCAATTCGAGAGCTCGCTGCGCTGGGGATAGCCGGTTTTGCCGAAGATAAACAGGCGACCAACCGGAAATTTGGTCAGATGGCGTCTATGGTGACTGAAGCTGCTGATCGGAATATTCCCCTCGCAATTAGGGTGTGCGACTCGGCTGCTGACACGGCCGTTGTGGGCATCCTGATGCTGGCATCCTGTTTCGATCAGCCCACAGTGTCCATGACGCTTACCGGAAGCTGTCTGAGTTCACCATATATGGTGGAGGCTGTTCAGAAAGGACTGGATGCTGCCTATATGCGCGAAGGCAGAAGAATTCAATACATAACCAGTAACTTGCCGGCAGTTGGGGGCGCACTGCTGGATGCCTATCATTTGGCGCAGATCAACGTATCGGATAACGTCTTAACTGTGCTTCAATCGGAGCTGAATCGGCACACGACTTGAACTTTTAGAGGCTAACGACTACAATACGATAACGGAAACAAGCAAGGTATAGGAGGAATCAAGGTGTTAATTAATCTGAAAACACGCATACAGGAGCCGGAAGTACAGGAACTATTGTCCTACTCGGTCTTTCCTGATCCGGATCACTTGAACCGTGCGTTGCAACAATATGTAGAGAAAGACGAATTGCAAATGGGCGGTTACGAAGATGAGGGACAATTGATCGGTCTGATTGGATATGAGAAGACAGGAACAAGTGAGGTTACCATTCATCATATCTCGGTTTTGCCTGAGAACCGCTTTAAAAATTATGGACGTGGTATGATCTCACAACTGTTGGCAACATACAATCCTGATAGACTGATTGCTGAGACCGAGCTGGAAGCCGTCGAGTTTTATCGGAATACGGGGTTTGTGGTATATAGTCTGGGTGAATTATACCCAGGTGTGGAGCGATTCCGTTGTGTGCTTGAAAAAGAGGAAGATACGGACGAAGAGTAGCACAGAGACCTTTTATTACTTTAAGAAATATATGGATTATCATCAGTACAGGATGTTGGATTTGGCAATGAGCTGAGTCGGACGTCCTGTTTTTTTGTCGTTTTCATCAAAAAAGCAGGAAAAAAGTATTGCTTTGTAAGATTGTTTCATTATAGAATAGTTTCACAGAAGAATAGTTCGTTAAGTGAACTATGTAGATTCGGGAAAGGAGAATGAAGAATGAATACACCGGATGCAAAAAGTTTGGTGAACCGCTATTTGGATGCTTCCTTTATGGTCAATAAGCGGTTTGATACGCGGATACGCGAACAAGTGGGGCAGACCATAACGACCGATCAGTTCTGCGCACTTCGTCTGATTGAAGAGAAACCTTCCTGCACGCCCTCTGATCTGGCAGAGCTTTTGTGCATAGGCAAGAGCAGCATTACCGCTTTGGTCAACAAGCTGGTGGATCGCGATCTGGTTCATCGGGCCGGAGATGAACGTGACCGCCGCGTTGTATATCTGACACTGACGGATACCGGACGACAAGTATACAGGGAAACAGAACAGGAAATACAGCAGATTCTGGAGCCGTACCTGGTTCATTTTAAACCGGAAGAAGTCCGAATTTTCATTGAATCTTTTGAGAAGCTTGCAGCTTTGCTATCGCATGAAGGAGGACGGGAGAACGAATGAGAACGATACTAAAAGCAAGATGGTGGTTAATGGGGCTATGGGTTGTTGTAGCTGCCGTGTTGATGTTTACCGCCCCTAACATGAGTGAACTGATTCGGGAAAAGGGACAGTTTTCGGTTCCGGAAGGGTACTCTTCCACCCAAGCAGCAGCAATTTTGAATGAAGCTGCAGCACAAAAGGGAGAGCAGCAAGGCAGCCAGATCGCTCTTGTATTTTATAATCCGGATGGTCTGGGTACCACGGGAAAACAAGAGGCAGAGAAGGCTATTAAAAACTTGGAGGCCGACAAGGAGAAGTTGGGCATTCTGTCCATTCTGGAACCTTTCTCTCAGCCTGAATTGTCCGAGAAGATGATCTCAGCTGATGGCAAAACGATTCTAACATCGCTATCCATTGATCAGGGAGATCGTACGGTCAAGGAAATGCGGGAAGACCTGAATGAAGCATTGAAGTCCGTCAATGTGGAGCACTACATAACCGGTAAAGGTCTGATTGATGAGGACACCATTGAAAGTTCCCAAGAGGGGCTTAAGAAATCGGAATATATTACAGTTGTCTTTATTTTACTCATTCTGTTCCTGGTCTTCCGTTCGTTTGTAGCTCCGTTTGTACCGCTGCTGACGGTAGGGATCAGTTACATTGTATCGCAACAGATTGTTGCATTCCTGGTGGATGGGCTGGACTTCCCGATATCCACGTTTACACAGATCTTTATGGTCGCCGTCATGTTTGGGATTGGTACGGATTACTGCATCCTGCTGATCAGTCGGTTCAAGGAAGAACTGGCTCATCATGAGAATACGTGGGATGCCATCATTGCTACCTATCGTACTGCCGGTAAAACGGTACTCTTCTCAGCACTAGCTGTGCTGGTTGGATTCATTGCGATTGGCTTTGCCCAGTTTATGTTGTACCGTTCTGCGGTTGCCGTAGCTGTAGGTATTGCAGTGATGATGCTTGCCTTGGTGACCATCGTACCATTCTTCATGGCAGTGCTGGGCAAGAAGTTATTCTGGCCGTCGAAGGGTTCACTTGAACATGCGGAGAGCAAGATCTATGGTGCAGCTGGTCGCTTTTCACTTAAACGTCCATGGGCTGCGCTGCTCATCGTTGCAGCTGTCTGTGTGCCTCTTCTGGCAACCTACGATGGCAAACTGTCGTTCAATAGTCTCGATGAGATTGGTGAGAAATATGATTCCGTAAAAGCGTTTAACATTATCTCTGACAGCTTTGGTCCGGGTGAATCGCTGCCGGGTCAGATCGTTATCCAGAACGATGAAGCGATGGATAATGCGAAATATATGGCCGTTGCCAAGAAAATTAGCCGGGAAGTAGAGAAGGTAGCCGGAGTCTCTGGTGTCCGTAGTATGACACGACCTACGGGTGATGAGATTAAAGATTTTGAAGTTACACAGCAAGTGGGAACATTATCGGATGGACTGGGTGAAGGCAAGACGGGTCTGGACAAAATCCGTGATGGCCTGAGTGAAGCCAGCAGTCAGCTAAGTAAAAATGAACCACAGTTAAAAGAAGCTGCTGATGGAGCAGGTGAACTTACCAAAGGAACCTCCCAGTTGCAATCGGGTATCACGCAACTCAGTGAGGGACTAGGGCAGATTGAAAAAGGTATTCGAGATGGTTCCGCAGGTGCAGGGGATCTGAAAGCCGGACTTCAGCAAGCGAAAACGAGTGCAGATCAGCTTGCGCAGGCGAACAATCAGTTGCTTGAAGCCTATCGTCAGGCGGGAGCAGGGGTCGCTGCACTGGGGGATGGAACCCGCGAACTGGAACAACAGCTGAACGGGGTTTCAGCAGCTCTAACCAGTCTGTCCGAATCCTTCACAGCACTTGAAGAGCGTTATCCTGAATTGCAGCAAGATGCTGATTACCAGCGTATCAAAGGCACGATTGGTGAAACAGGTTCTGGCACAGCGCAGCTTGCTCAAGGTTTGGGTCAGATTAAGACCAAGCTGGGAGACGCCGCTGCTGGAATTAATCAGGCCAATGAAGGGTTTGCCTCCGCAGCAGCCGGACAAAAGGCGCTTGCCGATGGCCTGGGCCAGATTGTAACGGGAATCGGTCAGTTGCAATCCGGTCTCAAACAGGCTGCGGATGGTCAGGGCAAAGTGATTAGTGAAATTCCTTCCATTCAGGATGGACTTGGCCAGCTTCAGGGTGGTCAGAAGAAAATCCAACAAGGCTTCTCGGATCTGAGTGGTCAGCTGACACAACTGACAGATGGCTTGAATCAAAGTGTCGATGGTATTAAACAGGTATCCGGGGGGCTGGATTCAGCGCAGGACTACCTGACGCAATTGCAAAATTCACCAGATTCCGATCTGGCAGGCTGGTACGTTCCTGATGAAGCACTGAACAGCAAAGACTTCACACAGGTATTTGATACGTATCTGTCTGAAGATCGGAAAACGATGACGATTGATGTTATTTTCGCCGAAAATCCATACGGAACAGAAGCCATTGATCGTGTTCCTGACATTGAGGCGGCAGTACATCGCGCGGTACAAGGCAGTACGCTTGAAAAAGCAGACATCGCCATAGGTGGCGTTACGAGTACGTTTGCAGATTTGCAGGAGATCTCGAATAACGACTATACACGTACTGTAATGTTGATGTTGGCAGGTACATTCATTATTCTGGTCGTGCTGCTTCGCTCGGTCATTATGCCATTGTATCTGATCGTTTCCTTATTACTGGCTTATTTCACATCGATGGCGTTAACCGAAGTGATCTTTGTTAATATCCTCGGATTTGCAGGCATTAGCTGGGTTACTCCGTTCTTCGGATTTGTTATGCTGATTGCACTTGGTGTGGATTATAGCATCTTCCTGATGGACCGTTTCAATGAGAACAAAGGCATGAAAGTACAGGATGCGATGTTGTACGCGATGAAGAACATGGGCACCGTTATTCTATCTGCCGCGGTCATTCTGAGCGGTACATTTGCTGCGATGTATCCATCCGGTGTTCTCTCAATGATGCAGATTGCCACAGTAGTCCTTAGCGGACTGATCTTGTACTCTCTGCTGTTCCTGCCATTCTTCGTCCCAGTGATGGTGAAGATGTTTGGCCGGGCCAACTGGTGGCCATTCCCGAACAAGGAACAATCAGATTCCGTTGATTCGGATCGGACCATAGGCATGTAATGCATTGCAATGGATTAGGCTCTGCCGCGTTATACGGCAGGGCTTTTTTCTTTTTTTACCTCTACAGAGAAGAAATATGGTTTTATGCAAAAGAAAGGTACATGCCTAAGGACACCATCCCGCGCCTTGTCTTGCCACTCATCATAAGATATAGAGCAGTTCATTATTGTTCAGAGAAATCACAGCAGAGAGGGGCGACGGGATGGTATATCGATATGTGGCTATAGGAGATTCATTAACGGTAGGTACAGGAGCGTTGCTGGGCACCGGCTTTGTTCCTTTATATCGGCGAATGGCGGAAATGAATGTTCGTACGTTTGTATCCATGGAAAATATGGGCGTGAATGGACTGACGTCGGGGGAAATGTTGCAGATGATCTCTTCGCATCCCCGAGTGCGGCAATCGCTCCGTGAAGCGGATATCATTACCATATCTATTGGCGGGAATGATCTGATTCGTACGTTTAAAGCAAGTAATGGCATTCCAAATGCCAGCAAAATGACACAGGTGCTCGGAGAAACCCGCAGTAATGTATCCCAGATCATGCGGCACATTCGGCAGTTAAAGCGCAACAATGAGTATATGGTCCGATCCATCGGATTGTACAACCCGTACCCACAAGCGACGGAAGCTGCGTACTGGGTGCGCCAATATAATTCGTTTCTGAATGGAGCGGGATCGGGCAACTATGCGTGTGCTCAGGTGTATGACAGGTTTGAAGGTCGTGAGCGTGAACTGTTGTTCTGGGACAGAGTACATCCCAATGCAAGAGGATATCGTGTCATTGCAGAGCAGCTTAATCGGACTGGATACTATCCATTCTCTTGATAGTTTCGGAACTGAACTAGACCGAGCGATGGACTTCCTTTAAGATAAATAGAAGACAGTTCCATTTTGTGAGATAAAGGGGTTAATTTTTGGTGCAAAACATCGATTCCGGTTCCCTCCATCCTTCAGAGCAGCAGCGTATATCCGAAGTGTTGGCCTTATATGGTTTCACATCGGACTGGAAAGGCGAGCGTGGAAAGGGTGGGATGAATAATTCTACTTACATGCTCCATGTAGACGGGACTAATTACGTCATGAGACAATATGAAACACATAATGATCCGATGAAAATCACCTTTGAACACGAGGTGCTGGCAGCCCTCCAACGTTCGAACTTTAAGCTTGATACACCTTCACCTGTAAGGCGGTTATCTGGTGAGGGAGGTACATTCCTCCCTGTAAAAGAACCCCTCACAGGTCATACCAAAATCGTGACTCTGTTTCATTATAGGGAAGGTGTCAATCCCATCTGGCTTACACCAGATCAATTGATAGGGCTCGGTAAAGCGGCGGGGGCCCTGTCTTCTGTTATGGTTACGTTGGATATACCACTTGAACCTGTATACCCACCGTACTATCGAATTCAGGATGCGTATCCGCTCTGTTCACCAGAACGATTATTACAGCTATGCACATCGCCGCCGGAGCAATTGGCCGCATGTGCGAATGAGCTGAAGCAACTGAGAGATGAGCTGCCAGATCTGTTTGAAGCCCTGCGGGGTATGGAACATCTGCCGCATCAATTGGTTCATGGGGACGTGAATGCCTCGAATGTATTGGCCGATCAGCAGGATGGTGAAATCTGTGCCATTTTGGATTTTGAATTTGCGACATGGGATTTGCGGGTAATGGAGCTGGCTGTTCCGATGTCTGACCTCCTTACCATGGACAAGAGTGAAGATTGGATGTGGCAGGCACAGGAGGGACTGATCAGGGGATTTCGGGAACAGGTCAGCCTGAAACCGGAAGAGTTGCTGGCCATACCTCGATTGATTTTACTGCGTAGTCTGGATGTGGTCATGCATTTCATCAGTCGGATGTTCGAGGGTACAGATGAGCCGAAAGTGGCTGTGGAGCAGATTGTGAAACTCAAACAGCGGATTGACTGGATGCGTCTTCATGAAGAACGACTGCGTGAGATATTGGTGTATTAATATCGTTGTTAAGAATAAAGTGCACTGTTTCTGCTCATACGAGGGCAGAGATCAGTGCACTTTTATTGGTTAGAAAAGTGATATATGAAGATTACGGCGTATAGCGGATGACATTACAATCCACGTTTGCGGAACCAACTGCGGACAGCCCAGCGGCGCTCCTGACGTTTTTTGTATTTGGGTAACGAACGATAAACGTTCAAAGATTGCTCGTATGCCTGTTTTGCATCAGCATTGCGCCCAAGGGAACGGTGAACCGAGCCGAGCAGATAATAAGCTTCACTGGAAGAGGAATGAATCTCCTGAAACTGATGCACATAATCCAGCGCTTTGTCCTCATGCGTATCTTTGAAGGCTCCAGCAAGGGTTAGGTACGGGCGTCCGTACTTAACTCTGGGGTTGATCTCGAGGGCTTGCAAAATATGACGTTCGCCTTTTTCGATGTTACCCAGATGAAGCTCAGTTGTCCCTAATGCCTCCCAGTACTCAGCCGATTGTTCGTATGGGCGCTCCAGTTCAAGCAATAAGGCATGTGCCTCACTGTAACGCTTGCGCTCAATTAACAGGCGAGCCAGTTCCAGCTTGGAAGAAACTTCATTGGGACTCATGGCAAGCTGTTGCCGAAGCCGTGAGATGTTACGCATACGTTTGAGAGGTTTCGTGAAGCTTGGGAACACCCCAACGTAACGACGATCCAGAAAATACAGTATAACGAGTAAAATGAGGATGGCAATGAACGGATTACCTACAATCCGCCATAAAAGGCCAAAGATAAGAAATTTAATAAGCACAGGTTCAACTCCATTTATGATGTAATCGCGTTTCGTACACTTAAAATATATTTCGACTGATCCAGCGGGTTAACTCCTCTGCGTTTGCGAGTATGATTCACATCCGCAGGACAATCTTGGTATCCGGCAAACGAAGTCGTAAGCACTCCGCGGCCGCTTGTCTCGGAACGCAGTTTCACCGGATAATCCATTGAGGTAGCAAGAGGCATAACTCCTTCAATAATACAACGTCCGCTACCAATGACGGGGGCTTCGAAGGTTGCCCGCATATGTACCAGATCGCTAAGGGCCTTACCGCCGTATTCTTCCGGGACCGTCAGCCGGAACTGAAGAAGGGGTTCCAGCAACGTGGTACCTGTTCTCGACAATCCATCCATGATTCCCATAGGCGTGGCTACAACAAAATCCAGCGGATGTGTATGCCAGACATGATGTTCCCCTTCTACCAGCGTGATGCGCAGATCGGTTACTTCCCAACCGAGCATACCTTGAGACAAGGCTTCCGGAATTCGTCGTTCAACTTCATTCTGATAACGTAACAGCAGATCATCTGTCCTTACGGTTGAGGCATAGATCAGACCGCTTCCGCGAGGCAAAGGTTCAATCTTGAAGCGGAGGATGGCCCAGCAGGGCTTAGGCATCGTATAGGCGATGTAACCTTCTCCGGCTGTACGGGGTGTCTCCTTATAGATGACGGATGGCGGATCGAATACAACATCCAATCCGAAACGACTCAGCAACAGGCTGGATAAAATCTCAAGCTGAATGGTTCCCATGACCTTGAGATGCAGTTCTCGTTCCTCCGGCAACCATTGCAGGTCGAGTAAGGGGTCTTCATCCGTCAACTCTTGCAATGCTGCGACAAGATCGGGGTAACGTGCCGGGTCCTTGCCATGTACTTGTACGGTCAGCAAAGGCACAGCCATCTGTGGCAGAGGAGGTACGCCTTCAGGATTGCCGATAATGTCACCCACATGGGTGTCACTCAGTCCATACAGCACAGCAATCTGCCCCGCGTGAACGGCACCGGTATCCGCCCATTTCGACCCATCCATGCGGCGAATCTGCGTCACTTTCTCTTCAAGCTCCCGCGTCGAATTACGGATGGTATCCCGATTGTGTAAGCTGCCACCATACATACGGACGTAAGCCGTACGTCCCATCGTGCGATCACGTTCAATTTTGAACACAACACCGGATACGGGAGAATCCACTGGTTGTGCAGGTGGGGGCAGGAATGCAAGGACTGCGTCCAGCAATGCCGTGACGCCAATTCCTTTGCCGGAAGCACCATAACACACAGGGAACATCTCACCCTGATGTACATACCGCAGGAATGCTTCATTCAGATCCCTTTGCGATAACGGAGTCTCCTGGATGTAGGCTTCCATGACCTCTTCGTCCAGCTCGGCAAGTATCTCGACCAGACCTGGAATGGAAGGTGTGCCATTTGACAGAGAATCTTGATTCGGGTTCCATAGGGAGTCGATGCCATGAAATGAATCTTCATGGAGCTGATACGCTTGGATTTCGCATGCGAAAGGGGACAGGGTGGAACGAATCTGCTCCATTACCGCTGGTGCAGACGCGCCAATCCGATCCATTTTATTGATATAGATGATGGTAGGAATGCGAAGTGAACGAAGTGCATGCCAGATGGCTTCACTCTGGGACTGAATGCCTTCAACAGCCGACAGAATGAGAATAGCGCCATCCATTACCCGTAGCGTTCGCTCTACTTCGGAGCTAAAATCAATGTGACCAGGCGTATCAATGAGGTCAATGATGGTGTTCTTCCAGATCAGAGAGGTCATGGCTGCCTGAACGGATATGCCACGTTCTTTCTCAATGTCCAGGGAGTCTGTGGCTGTTGTTCCGTCATCTACACGTCCCGGACTGCGGACGACACCACTCTCAAATAACATATGCTCGGTGGTGGTTGTTTTCCCCGCATCCACATGGGCGAAGATGCCAATATTCCTGCGATTCAATTCGTTTAACATGGAATGCTAAGCTCCTCTGACAACGGAATGCAATGTTTCCGACAAGTAATAATCCAGATTATCATACCACATCTTCCATATGGAAGAATATGTGGATATATATGATTAGACCCAGGAACCTACGTCCAGTCTGGTTCTATTTTAACGAGAACTGTTCATGGTTCTGCGGTAAGCTGCGGGCGTTGTACCAGTTAATTTTTTGAATTGACGGTAAAAGTGGGGCAGGCTGTCGAACCCGCAAGCATCGGCAACGGCTGCCATCGTCTCATCACTTTGCACCAGATGCTCTTTCGCCATAATGACCCTTCGCGCTAATGCGTAATCCGTTAGAGTCATACCCGTGTATCGTTTGAAGGCACGACTGAAATGGGCAGGGGATACAGAGGCGTACTGCGCCAGTTCAGGGAGGGAAAGGCCATTCCGAAGGTTATCGTCAATATGAGAGATCGTAGAAGAGAGCCATGAGGGACCCGGAGCGGATTTACCCGGATTCGCAGGTCCTGCTGCTTCCAGACGTTCCAGAAAAATGAGTAACAGTTGCAGCCTTAACAGGGCCGCATGTGCGCTTAGATGATGACCGAGCTGGAATTCGGACTGAATATCATCAATGAGGGCGGCGACCTGTGATTGCTCCTCTGTGTTCAGATGCCTCTTATACACGCGTTGTTTACGACAACGTTCAAACAGGCTTAGCAAAGAAGAAGAAGCACCTCCGGCGGTGGATGCCAGCAATCCCGGGCTGAAGAACAATGCGGAAGATGTGACAGGATTGCCTGCATCCGGCAAGGCTCGATGAACCGTGCTCCCCGGTATAATGAACAGATCTCCTTCTTGCATATTCTCAAGTCCCGTATCAATAAAGATGCTTCCCTGTCCACGATATACATAGATAATTTCATGCCAGTCGTGAAGATGATCTGGCAATTCGTTCTGAGGGGATTTGGTGTCGCTGTACACCAGGCGGAATGGAATACCGGATTCTGCCTGAATAGTCGTACGAACAGGTGAACGTTCCATAAAGCTCCTTTCCAGACGATCGTCTTCAACGAGATGTTAAGCCTGGTCATTAGAGAGTATATTTACCGCAATATAAGCAATTTAATTTCCTTTTATTGATGATACAATGAATTTAAAGCGTTTACAATAAAAGGGTGCAGAGACTATGAGCTGCATTCCGACAGTACAAATAATCGATGAGGTGAGTGTCCATGTCGGCAAGCACAAAACGGCCAAGGTTGAAGCTGAATTTACTGGGGAGCGATGGTCAGCGCAAGTGCAAGGAGATTATGGAGCGTCCCGTGAAGGTTTTGCAGATTGGAGAAGGTAATTTCTTGCGGGGATTTGCAGACTGGATGCTTCATGAGAGTGCCAGACAAGGCAAATTCCATGGAAGTGTAGCTGTTACCCAACCACGACCAGGAGGCAAAGCCAAGCTGGAGCAGATTCGCGATCAGGACGGATTATATACGATGATTACGCGAGGGCTTTCTCAAGGGAAGCCAGTTGAGCGGACAGAGTTGATCTCCATTTTTTCACAGTGTATCAATCCGTATGAGGAATGGGATGCCTTTCTGAACTTGGCGGAACTGCCTTCACTTGAGTTCGTTATTTCCAATACAACCGAATCAGGATTGAAATATACGTATGCGGACTATATCGAGGGTGAACCCGTCCAATCATTTCCGGGGAAATTAACGGTTTTCCTGCATCAGCGATATTTGAAATTTGATGGTGATCCATCCAGAGGTTTGATTCATCTGCCATGCGAGCTGCTTGAAGGCAATGGTGATGTACTTCGCAGTTGTGTTCTCCGTCATAGTGAGGATTATGGGTATTCGGAAGGCTTCCGCTCATGGATCGAGAACCATAATTACTTCTTGAACAATCTGGTAGATCGAATCGTCACAGGTGCGCCGACCCAGGAGGAAGCCGATTCCATGACGAATCGCTGGGGGTATGAGGACCAGTTGATTAATACGGCAGAGCCATATCATTTCTGGGCCATTCAGGGTGATGAATCATTGGACAAAAAACTTCCTCTCAAGCAGGCAGGTCTCAATGTACATTGGGTGAAAGATCTGAAGCCTTTTCAGGTACGCAAGGTTCGTATTTTGAATGGGGCACATACCTTAATGTCATCCCTCGGCATTCTGCAAGGCAAGCAGCATGTGAGAGAAACGATGGAAGATACACATTTTGGCTCATGGATCAGGGAAGCTGTGCATCAGGAGATCGTGCCTGCTCTTGATATGCCCGATCATCAGCTGGACCAGTATGCAGAAGAAGTGTTCGAACGGTTCCTTAACCCGTATATTGATCACAAATTGCAAGATATTGCTTTGAATACGATCGGAAAATTCAAGGTTCGTGTGCTGCCAACACTTTTGTCTTATGAGCAAAATCAGGGAAGTTGGCCAGAACGTTTAATTCAAGGGTTTGCTGGATTATTGTGTCTCTATCGTCCGGTAAATACGCCAGAAGGTTACAAGGCACAACGACTGAATGGAGAGGACATTTTGCTGCGGGATGACCCGGATGTCCTGGCTGCTTTGGCTGCACACTGGGACGGTTATGACACGCTTAACAGGGATCAGAACCAATTGGATGACCGGGTAGCGGCTGTGTTGTCGGATACCTTGATCTGGGGCGAAAATCTGGATGCAAGAGAAGGGCTGCGTGCAGCTCTTGTTCGTGAAATCGGATTGTTGGAAGGTGAAGGGAAATGAACACAACAAGTACAATCAATGACTGGATTGCCATTCAACCACAGGATGATGTCATTATAGCGCTTCGGGATTATGCCAAAGGAGAACGTATTACATTGCCAGACGGTGTTTCCTTTACATTGCTCGATGACGTGCCGAAGGGGCATAAGATTGCTGTGCATACGCTGGCACCAGGTGATGATGTAATGAAGTATGGTTTCTCCATCGGGATTGCCCAAGAGCAGATCGAGCAGGGAAGCTGGATTCATAGTCACAACCTGAAGACGGGGCTGCACGGATTGCTTGAATATGAGTACCAACCGGGAGCCCAGGTTCAGACAGACATGCCTCCGGAACATCTGCGCTCATTCGATGGATATTTGCGCCCCAATGGTGACGCAGGTATTCGTAATGAGATCTGGATTGTGAATACGGTTGGATGTATCAATAAAGTGTGTGAAGCATTGGCACGTATGGGGCAGTCCCAGTTTGGAAGCCGGGTAGATGGTGTATTTCACTTTCCACATCCATTCGGGTGTTCACAGCTTGGTGATGATCTGAAATATACACAACAGTTGCTGGCCTCCTTGGTGGAGCATCCGAATGCAGGAGGCGTGCTCGTCATCGGTCTGGGCTGTGAGAACAATCAGGTCGATGAATTCCGTGAGTGTATTGCTCCGGAATACCGCGGTAAAGTACGGTTTCTCAAAGCACAGGAAACGGATGACGAGCTTGAGGAAGGGCTTCGACTGATGGAAGAACTTGTGGAGATCGCTGAACATGAACAACGGCAGCCGCTTCCGCTCAGCAAACTCAAAATTGGTTTGAAGTGTGGCGGTTCCGATGGTTTATCTGGCATTACAGCCAATCCACTGGTCGGTGCAGTTGCTGATATGCTGGTTGCTGCCGGGGGTACGGCTATTCTGACGGAAGTTCCGGAGATGTTTGGTGCGGAGACGATCTTAATGAACCGGGCTGCCAATGAACAGGTATTTCACGATTTGGTGGACCTTGTGAACGGATTCAAGCAATATTTTGTGAACCATGGCCAGAACATCTATGAGAATCCTTCACCTGGGAATAAGGCTGGTGGCATCACAACGCTGGAGGAAAAGTCACTTGGATGTACGCAAAAGGGAGGACGTTCTTCCGTAGTCGACGTTCTGCGTTATGGCAAACGTGTGACTCAAACCGGTCTGAACATTGTAGAAGCACCGGGTAATGACCTGGTATCTGTAACGGCACTGTCTGCGGCGGGTGCACATATTGTGCTCTTCACAACAGGGCGGGGGACTCCCTTCGGAGGTCCGGTACCTACCGTCAAGATTGCAACCCAATCCGATCTGGCGAATCGCAAAAAACACTGGATTGACTTCAACGCAGGCCAGCTGTTGGAGGGGCAGACGATGGATGAGGTGAAAGTACAGCTGTTCAGCCAACTGATTGATATTGCTTCAGGACGGTCACACACACTCAGTGAGCAGCATGGATTCCGGGAGATTGCCATATTCAAGGATGGCGTAATTCTCTAAATCGTTCTGGATGGAGGCTGTTTATCGTCTGGGTTACATTATATGGTGAACCACAGCCAATTCCGGTTGAAATTTGCACTACAACCGGGATTGGCTTTATTTAGATTCCACGGATGCCAAGCGCTTTGGCGATGCTTGATAATGCGGCTGGTGAGGCATGTTGTTGCAGTTGTGCAACCAGCAGTTCACGCGCCGCTGCAACGCTACCTTCAAACGGCTTAATGCCGTGACGTTCCATCCAGTGACCAGCAGTCTCGTATGCGGAGCTGTTCCATGCAACTTTGCCTTCTGCTAGCCCTTCTTTTTCTTTGGTGCCACTGATCACAATGGCTGCACAGCCCTGAAGGTCCAGAAGTCCACGTTCAAAAGTTTTTTTGTCCTCTTTTGCCCCGAAACCAGCTTGTGATCGCAAGGCACGTCCATCGATGCCTTCCTGTTCTGCAACTAACGCATGGAGTTTGAACGCTTCACGGGAGAGCAGACCCGCTTCATACTGTTCCTTGATGGTTCTGGAATCGGCAAGCAGTCGGTGTACCCAAGGGAAGTACTCAGATGAGACAAGAAGCGCTTTCTTTTTGATAAACTTTCCATAAGCAGCAATGCCCTCTTCAGCCAGACGTGAGCGCCATAACCAGGGATCCAATTCATCATCCTTGTGCCAATGTTCTTTGGGGGTTAGCGATGACAGTGAAGGGTATTCGGCAAATAGTGGTGCCAGAGGCAGCAGCCCTATAGACTGGATACGCTGTACTGCTTCTTCGTACGTTATAACGGCTTCATATGTCATGATATCAGTAGGCTCCTTTTTGTGTGCAGTCATGCTACGACTTGGTTGATGCAAGGTATCTCCGGCTCACTTCCTCGGCATGCTGACGAATCTCACTGCGAAGTTGGAGGGGTTCGATCACTTCGGCTTCACGTCCCAATCGGTAAAAGAATCGTACGGCCCAGTCCCATTCCCCTGGTGGACAAAGGAATGACAATTCCCAGAGATCAGGGGCAATTTCAGTCATCTTTTCGCCAATATGCTCGTCCTGTTCAGCTTCAATCATTCCCCGATAACTCAGTTGTGCCTTAACCAGGGTTGGCGGCTGTTCTGGAGGGATCGGCTTGCTCTGCTGTTGCTCCGCCTGTTCGTGAAGCACCAGTGCATCCTGTGGTTCGATCACTTTGACTTCGATAATTCGGTCAACCCGGAACAGACGTTGTTCACCATGTTCGAGGGAATATGCTTCACAGTACCAGAAGCCAGAGGAAGCATATACCCGTGTGGGACAGATATGCAACCATCGCTGACGTGATGCGGAGCGATACAGCACACTAAGCCACCCGTGTTCGGGTATACATGCCAGCAGTTCGTCCAGATGAGGAAGAATGTAATTGCGGTCTGGAATATGATGATACAGCTGTTTGAGCATGGGATCCATTCGCGACATGATATCATCCGGAATGATGGCCTTAACTTTGTTCATCAGGGTCCAGCGTTTCTCATGAAAGGGTGTGTCGGCGTAGCGACTTAGACCTTCAAGAGCGAATAGGAGCGTCGCTGCTTCTACCGGGTCCAGCTGTAATGGGGGTAATACGTAACCCTCCATAAGACTGAAACCGCCTCCCGGACCGGAAATGGCAATAATGGGCACATTCATCTCGGAGAGGGACTGAATATCCCGGAGAATCGTGCGACGGGAAACCTCAAATTTCTCGCCTAATGAGTGTGCCGTTTCGTGACCATGCTGTAATGCCATTACAATGGCAGCAAGCCGATTTGTTCTGTTCATGTCAGCCACTCCGTTTCGATCTGCGCCGCCGGAAAGTGATGTCGTAGTTATATTTCTATTGTAACAACGATTAAGTGACATCATGAGTGTCACCAATATTTCAACTGTTCATTAATTTATAATGGATCAGCATCAGGATTCACAAGCGTGTTCCGGCAGGCTTTGTTAAAATGTGTTTCTCGTCCAATTCGCTTTCCATACTGATATTTCCTTCTATCAAAAAGACCACAGATCATGCCAAAAACCCGTATCCGGTGTAGACGGATACGGGAAGTAGCAGCTTTTGGCTTACAGAAGACGATAAAGGTCTGAAATCTATACCAATATCCTCGCTGAAGACAATAACAAGTATAAAAGGAATGAATATGTGACACTTTGTATCACGGGTATTTCTATTACATTATATTATTCCGAATGATTCCAATTAAGCGAAATCGCTTATTTCATTTCGAGCAATTGCACTCCACGGGCTTCAATCTCAACACTTCCCAAAAGCTCACGATTGGTGAGCAGATCATGTGCCTTAGCTGTTCCCAGATCATAGGATTGTGTGGTTGCGTTATGGTTCATGACAAACAGGTAGGGTTTGCCGTCTTTGGTTCGTGCGCTTACTTCAACACCTTCTGGTGTCTCAAGCAAGGATTCTACGTTCTTGGCTGCTGCAAGCTGTCCCAGCAAACCATCCAGGAAGCGCTCATCCGGGTCGGATGCAACGTACCAAGCTTCACCTTGGCCAAAGGTATTACGTGTCACAACAGGCATGCCTTTATAAAAGTCATCTCCATACTCCGCGATGACTTCGGCTCCTTCACTGTGCAGCAGGTCACACAGCATGCCGCAGCCATACTCTCCTTGAAGATCACCGTAGGTTTCTTTGAGGACAATGCGGTTCTTTTGCTCAGGTAGCAGGGCATCAATCTCTTCCACCCAGATTCCGAGCAGTTTACGGAGTTCTCCCGGATATCCACCTGTAGTCACGAGGTCGTTCTCGTTGACAATGCCACTGAAGAAGGTCGTCAGGAATGTTCCACCTGCTTCAACATACTTCTCCAGTTTGGTGGCAAACCCTGGTTTAACCATGTAAAGAACAGGGGCGAGGACAATGTCGTATTTGCTCAAATCCGTATCCACACTGACGATATCTACCTGTATGTTGCGACGGAAGAAGGCTGCGTAGTATTTATGGATCTGATCCACATAGTTCAGGGCAACCGTTGGTCCGCTTGATTTTTCGATGGCCCACCAGTTATCCCAGTCGAACACAATGGCTACTTTGGATTCAACAGATGCATCCAGCGTGGTATCTCCAAGGATCTGCAATTCCTTGCCCAGCTCAGCGACTTCGCGGAATACACGTGTATTCTCATGCCCAGCATGCTCAATAACTGCACCATGATACTTCTCACAGGCACCGATGGAGCGACGAAGCTGGAAGAACATGATGGTATCGGCTCCGTGCGCAACAGATTGATAACTCCACAGACGCATAACACCTGGACGTTTCAGTGAGTTATATGGCTGCCAGTTCTGCTGACTTGGTGTTTGCTCCATCAGCATGAACGGTTGACCATCCTTCAGTCCGCGCATAAGGTCATGAGCCATTGCCGTGAAGCTGACAGGAGTGGCGAGACCAGGATAACTGTCCCAGGAGACAATATCCAAATATTTTGCCCATTTGAAATAGTCCAATTGCTTGAAGAATCCCATCAGATTGGTAGTCACAACGGAGTCCGGAATATGTTTTTTGATTGCATCGTATTCCAACAGATAACAATCCAGCATGCTGTCGGAGTTGAAGCGAGAATAGTCCAGCGAGATTCCCTGGAAGGTTGAATTGTTGTTACCCCAATGCTCGCTCAGGTTGCTCGGTAATACAATCTCGTCCCAATCGTAGAAGGTATGCCCCCAGAAATTCGTGTTCCATGCTTTGTTGACCTGTTCCAGAGTCTGATAGCGTTCTTTCAGATACACGCGGAATGCTTTCTCACAGTTGTCACAGTAGCACTCACCGCCATATTCGTTGGAGATGTGCCATACGAGAACCGCGGGGTGATCCTTGTATCGTTCGGCCAGTTTATCCGCAATCTTCTCAGCGTATTTGCGATAGGTCGGGCTGTTGGGGCAGGAATTATGGCGCCCACCGAATTTGCGTTTGTGTCCATCGGCATCTACACGAAGCACGTCTGGATATTTCTTTGCCATCCAGGCCGGATGGGCAGCAGTGCTTGTTGCAAGGCATATATAGACACCGTTTTCATATAAACGATTAATTAGTTGGTCGAGTTCTTCAAAACGGTAAGTAACTTCATCAGGCTGAATCAGTGCCCATGAAAATACGTTGATTGTGGCAATATCAATGCCTGCCAATTGGAACATGCGCAGGTCTTCAAGGTGGGTTTCGTGATCCCACTGTTCCGGGTTATAATCGCCCCCGTAGAACATTTTGGGGAGTTTGCTACTAATCAATGTGTTCACCTCTTGTATAAGAATAATCCTATACTATATGATACATATGACTTTTAAAATATAATAAAAGTAATGACTCATATAAGAATACGGAAGTGTATTTCAGCTTATATCCAAGGAGGCATCCCATGTTTATCTCACCCCGACATCAACGATATTTCATGACATCACGTGATCAGCCGCTGCCCCTTTATATTGAGAGCCTAGGTTATAACGGCAATCAGGAGAAGGTGTCCAGACCTGTGGGGTATCCCTGTTACCATTGGCTTCAGACAGTAAAGGGAGCCGGAGAATTCAAGTTTGCCGGGTCCACGGTCATACTGGGGGAAGCATCCGGTATTTTGCTGCCGCCGAACGAACCGCATGAATATGTGCGCGCCCAAGGAGAGTGGGAGACATTCTATATTACATTTGGCGGTTCCCAGTGTCCGGCAATCTTGGAGTCACTTAGTCTGGGTGAAGCAGCGTTGCATCAGTGGGAGCAGAGCAGTCCGTTCAATGATTACGGCCAGGAAGTGCTGGATTCGATCAGAAGTGATCAGGATTTGTCGGGACTCGAGGCGTCAGCGGATATATATCGATTTCTGATTTTGCTCAAAAAACATGGCATGACGGGCAATCGTTCTTCCATCTCACATGCCGTGGAGAGACTCGCTCCGCTCATTGCATTCATGGAACAGCATTATGCGAATCCCGAGATTGGTCTCGAACATATGGCTGTCGTAACGGGGATCTCATCCAGACATCTGAACACCTTGTTCAAACAATCCTTTGGCATGACAGCCTATAGTTATTTCATTCTGCTGCGTATCCGCAAAGCCAAGGAAATCATGACCGGGGATACCGCACTGACGATTAGGGAAACTGCAGTTAGGGTAGGGTTTCGAGATGCAAGCCATTTTGTAGCAACCTTTCGCAGGATTGAGGGGGTGACTCCTGAACAGTTTCGTAATTTGTACTAACATGTACCCAAATGAACAAAAAGTGATGCCAGGAAGGTATTGATGCGTTAGGGTCATTACCGTTATGATGGTATCGATTCCTGAGATTCGAAAACGTTTAAACGGACCCATGGTTCCGTTCTACTTGGAGAGGATGATTGAAGATGACAACAACTATACCTTTATGGGATCATGCTGCACCTTATGCAGCCCAGGGCCATGAAGACGAAATGCCACATTTGATTCCATTTATTCAGCCCGGTTCCGAGAGCGCTGTCATTGTATGTCCAGGGGGCGGTTATGGATTTTTGGCTGATCATGAAGGTGCTCCAATAGCCGAATTGTTGAACCGTGCAGGTATAAGTGCATTTGTCCTGAAATATCGGGTGGCGCCTCACCAGCATCCTGCACCGATGACAGATGGTCAGCGTGCCATACGTTATGTTCGTGCTCATGCTGAGCAGTACGGCATCAACCCTGCCAAGATTGCAGTACTTGGTTTCTCCGCAGGCGGACATCTCACAGCAACACTGGGAACGCTGTATGACGAGGGACAACCGGATCATGAGGACCTCATTGAACGCCAGAGTTCACGCCCGGACCGAGTTATTCTCTGTTATCCGGTCATTACGATGGAGTCCTACGGACATGCTGGTTCCCGTGAGAATTTGCTTGGGTCTGATGCGTCTGCCGAGCAGATCAAGGCTTTCAGTGCGGAACAGCAGGTAAGAGCGGATGCTCCTGAAGCGTTCATCTGGCATACCAGCGATGACCAGGCAGTGCCTGTAGAGAATAGCTTGCGCTACGCACTTGCATTGGGCGCGCATGGCATTCCCTATGACTTGCACGTTTTTGAGAAAGGCTCACATGGACTTGGATTGGCTGAGGACAACCATGCGGTTCGGGTATGGTCAGATCTGTGTCTCACATGGCTCAAGAATCAAGGCTGGTAATCACTGATTGGATAACAACTTAACGGTCCTGATTAATCAATTATTCTTATATTAGCGCCTTGGAGCGAAGGAGAAAATAACGATGAAATTGCAAAAAAATGACAAGCTTTTGTTTATCGGTGATTCGATTACAGATTGTGGCCGGGAACATCCTGTAGGCGAAGGCAGTTCAGGTCTCGGCCATGGTTACGTAGCGCAAGTCTATGCCCTCTTGCGGTCCATCTATCCGGAATTGATGTTGCGTGTCCAGAATGTGGGTAATGGTGGAAATACGATTCGTGATCTGAAACAGCGCTGGGATCGTGATGTGCTGGACCTTAAACCGGACTGGCTGACGATCATGATTGGCATTAACGATGTATGGCGTCAGTTCGACAACCCATTGTCAACAGAATCACATGTGTTTCTTGAAGAATACGAATCCACATTGCGTGAACTGGTGGCTTCGGTTCGTCCCAACCTGAAAGGTCTGGTACTGATGACACCTTATTATCTTGAGGCCAATCCGGAAGATCCGATGCGGGCAACGATGGATATCTACGGAGAAGCGGTACGCAGGGTCGCGGGTGAGTATGATGCGGTGTATGTGGATACACAGGCTGCATTTGCTCCATTTTGGGATCATTTCTATACGTCTGTGCTGACTTATGATCGGGTACATCCGGATGCAACGGGCCATATGGTACTGTCCAAAGCATTCTTGGATGCCATCGGATTCGAATGGTCAGGCGGCGTCAAATCTTAATAAGGACGTGATGGCATGAGCAACGTAACTGTAGCAGTACAAACCCCGGCATTACTGGGGGAAGGTCCAAGCTGGGATACGGAGAACAATCGATTATTGTGGGTAGATATTGAAAGCTTCAAGGTACATGTGTATGATCCGGCTACAGGGCAGGACCAGGCTTATGATGTCGGTGAACATGTCGGCGCTGTTGTTCCTTATCGTGGTGACGAAGTTGTGGTTGCTTTGCGCAGTGGATTTTACACGTATAACTTGCTTACGGGTGCGCGTCATGCCATTGAGGACCCTGAACAAGAGAAGGATACCAATCGATTTAATGATGGCAAGTGTGATGCGCAGGGCCGCTTCTGGGCAGGCACGATGAGCATGAATAATGAAAGCAAAGCCGGATCGTTGTATTGTTTGGAGCAAGGGCAACCCGTTCGCACAATGGTACAAGGTGTATCTACATCCAACGGCTTGGGCTGGAGTCCGGATCGGCAGACCATGTATTACATTGATACCCCGACACGTGCTATTGACCGATTTGATTTTGATCTGACGGCAGGTACGATACAGAATCGGACAAGTGTCATTCACATACCGGAGGAATTTGGTTTTCCGGATGGGATGACGGTAGATGCTGAGGGCATGCTGTGGGTTGCGCACTGGGGCGGAGGAAGAGTCACGCGTTGGAACCCGCATACATCAGAACTGTTGCAACAGATCGAGGTGCCGGCAGATCAGGTAACATCCTGCTGTTTTGGTGGACCGGATCTCGAAGAGTTATACATTACAACAGCACGTATAGGGATTAAGGAAGAACGTCTGAAAGAGACACCGGATGCGGGCTCACTTTTTGTCATCAGACCGGGAGTTAAAGGGCAGGAAACTCACGCTTATGGTAGCCAGAAATAAACAGGTGCCAATCATGTAGTGAACCTTAGTGAACCTCTGTCTGGTTTGTCAGGTAAGAAACGATTCCATTTTTTAATCTTATATAAACCGTCGAAAGGTGCTGTTCTAACAGCATCTTTTTTTGTTGCATAAACGAGTTTAAACACTGAAAATATTTTACAAAAATCGGAATTTCGACAGAGGGGTTTGGAGATTGCCAGCGAATGTTATTTATTTAAAGTATTATCCAGATAACCGCGAATCAAGAACAATTATGTAAGCGCTTAACAATATGACTGGAAGGGGGTGAGGCTTCTTGTATCAAAAGATGCATTGATTCGTCTGGCACGCCATCATCAGCACGATGAGACAGCGGGGATAGACCGAAATGCAGTAACGAAGTAGAAGAGGAGGATAAGTTGATATGAGAACGTTTATGGGGAAATTACGAATGATGAGCCTGACGGTTGCCGTAGTAACCGCCTCGCTGGGAGGACTTGCTGGAACGACAGCGGCGGCACCAAGTGAAGCCTATGAGTGGAAAAATGTGGTGACGGGTGCAGGAGGCGGGTTTGTACCGGGCATTATTTTCAACGAGTCGGAAAAGGATCTGATCTATGCCCGTACGGATATCGGGGGAGCCTATCGCTGGAATGCGGCTGACGAGAGGTGGATACCCTTAACGGATTTTGTCGGCTGGGATGACTGGAACAAGAATGGTGTGGACGCACTGGCTACGGACCCGGTTGATCCCGATCGGGTGTATATGGCAGTTGGGACGTATACGAATTCGTGGGACCAAAATAATGGCTCCATCTTGCGCTCTACGGACCGGGGAGATACATGGCAGACCACAACACTTCCGTTCAAAGTGGGCGGCAACATGCCGGGACGTTCAATGGGAGAACGCCTGACCGTGGACCCAAATGATAACAGTATTCTGTATTTCGGAGCACGAAGTGGTCATGGGTTATGGAAAAGTACCGATTACGGTGTGACCTGGAACGAAGTCACAAGCTTCCCGAATCCGGGAAATTATGTGCAAGATCCTTCGAATGAATATACCAGTGACATCGTAGGTCTGGCATGGATTACGTTTGACAAAACAACAGGTTCGGCAGGGCAAGCAACCCAGACAATCTATGTGGGTGTTGCGGATAAAGCTCAAAGCGTGTATCACAGCACAAATGGCGGCCTGACCTGGTCAGCTGTTGCTGGTCAACCTACAGGTTATATCCCGCATCATGGTGTGTTTGATTCAGACGGAAGCCTCTATATTACGTACAGCGATGGTGTTGGACCCTATGATGGGGAAAAAGGTGACGTTTGGAAACTGAATACATCGACAGGTGTCTGGAGCAACATAAGCCCTATTCCAAGCAGTAGCACGGATAATTATTTTGGATATGGCGGATTGGCTGTTGATGCACAGAATCCCGGTACATTGATGGTTGCGACATTAAATTCCTGGTGGCCGGATGCTACCTTGTTCCGCAGTACAGATGGCGGAGCGACGTGGACACGCATATGGGAATTTGAAGGATATCCGAACCGGAAGTTACGTTATACACAGGATATTTCGGCAGCGCCATGGCTCACATTTGGCACCAATCCTGCCCCACCCGAAACAACCCCAAAACTGGGCTGGATGATTGGTGATCTGGAGATTGATCCGTTTGATTCGGATCGCATGATGTATGGAACAGGTGCTACGATCTATGGTACGAAGAACCTGACAGACTGGGATGATGATGAAAAAATCAATATTTCAGTGATGGCGAAGGGGGTTGAGGAGATTGCCGTACTGGATCTGATCAGCCCGCCAAGTGGTGCACATTTGATAAGCGGAGTGGGAGATGTCTCCGGATTCCGTCATAACAATCTGGACCAGGCTCCAGCTACCATATTTACGAGCCCGAACTATCCTTCCACAGAAAGTCTGGATTTTGCAGAGTTAAGTCCAAATACGATGGTTCGCGTAGGTAAAGCAGATTATGCTGCTGATCCAAATGCAAAATCCATTGGTTTGTCCAGTGACGGAGGCACTACGTGGTATAAGGCCAATGCAGAACCTGCCGGCACAACCGGAGGGGGGACCGTAGCCATCTCTGCGAATGGTAACCGACTCGTATGGAGCACGTCAGATAAAGGCGTACATTATTCGACTGGCGGCAATTCCTGGACGGCAAGTACGGGCATACCTGCACAGGCGAAAGTGATTTCGGATCGTGTCAATCCAAACAAATTTTATGGATTTGCAGCAGGTAAAATCTATGTGAGTGTGAACGGTGGTGCTACCTTCACGACATCATCTGCGACCGGACTTCCGATGGAAGGAAATGCCGATCTGGATGCCGTTCCAGGTGTTGAAGGCGAACTCTGGTTTGCAGGTGGTAGTGAGGAAGAAGGTCCTTACGGATTATGGCATTCCACAGATTCAGGAGCAACATTCACAAAGCTTGCCAATGTTGAGGAAGCAGACAGTATCGGATTTGGTAAAGCGGCCCCTGGGCAAAACGTTGTTGCGTTATACACGGTTGCACAGATCGATGGAACACGTGGATTCTTCCGCTCCGATGACGGTGGTGCCAATTGGGTTCGTATCAATGATGATCAGCATCAGTATGCTCGTGTAACCACAATTACGGGTGATCCGCGTTTGTATGGAAGAGTATATCTCGGAACAAATGGCCGCGGAATTTTGTATGCTGATCGTGTTGGAGGTAACAATGGCGGAGGAGACGGCGGGGGTACTCCAGTGACCAACTCTGCGATTACACCGGTTACAGCGGAATTTGATCGCAAAGCAGGCAATCAGGTTAATATTCCAGTCACGTTAACACTTAACGGCAATACACTTGCATCCATTCGCAACGGGAATGCAACGCTGGTTTCAGGTACAGATTACACGTTGACAGGCAATGAGGTCGTATTAAGTAAAAACTACCTGGCTTCACTGCCAAATGGCGCAGCGACGCTAACCTTTCAATTCAGCGCAGGCGCTCACGCGACCTTGAATCTGCTCATTAAAGACACGACAGCTGCACCTGTTGGAACCATACGCATTGAGATGTTTAACAGCAATACCTCGGCGACGGGCAGTTCGATTAGCCCCAAATTCAAACTGACAAATACGGGTACTACAGCCTTGAATCTGTCTGATGTAAAAATCAGATACTATTACACGATAAACGGTGAACAGCCTCAGAACTTCTTCGCTGACTGGGCGACTGCCGGCAGTGCGAATGTGACAGGCACGTTCAGTGCACTCAATCCGGTACGGACAGGTGCTGATCACGTGCTTGAGATTGGATTCACAGCTTCAGCTGGAACTCTGAATGCGGGACAAAGCACGGAAATCCATACGCGCATCTCCAAGAACAATTGGACCAACTATACGCAAACGGATGATTATTCTTTTGCAGGTAGTCAGACTTCCTATACGGACTGGTCCAAAGTCACTGGTTATATCGCGGGAAGTCTCCAATGGGGAATTGAACCATAAGTGAGTGATTTAACGAAATAAAGGATTGAAATAGGGGTCCTGATTCGCCAGATGATCAAATGGCGAATCGGGGCTTCTTATTTTGTCGAAATATAGTGTAAACTATAGATAGTTACCATTGCTTAAAGGATCGTTTTAGGATATAAAAAGATGTACAATTAATTTAGAATTAATGTAACCGCTAACACTGGAAAGTGTTTATAACCGATATATATAATAGTTGGTATAGCCTATACAGATATAGAGGAAAGATTAGACAAGGGGGTCGCGATCATGAACCGGTTGTGCAAGGTGCTGATTGTTGACGATGAGTTTCTGGTAAGACAGGGCATAAAGCACCATATGAACTGGGAAGCGGAAGGATTTATCATTGTGGGTGAAGCTTCCAACGGTGAAGAAGGATTACAGCAGGTGAACCTGTTAAAACCGGATATTGTGATCACCGACATTGTCATGCCTGTCATGGATGGCGAAACGTTTGTCCGTACACTAAAAGCCAGTAATCCGCAGATTGAAGTTATTGTACTTAGCAGCTTCAGTGAATTCGAGTATGTACGTTCAACGCTTCAGCACGGGGCAGCCGATTATATACTGAAACCCAAGCTGGATACAAATGAATTATTGCAGGTCCTTCAACGCACAGCGGGTAAAATTCCGGAGCTACAGTTCGAGCCGTCGCACGATGGCTGGAGACTTGGGCAACTGATGGAGAAGATGCTGTCCGGATTTACATTGGATGAAGATAGCGAAATGTCGATCATCCGAGATACCTTTCCGTATGAATCCTTTCGCTTGCTTGTGTATAAACCCGTGGGTGCTGGAGGGAATCCACTGAAGCTGGATCAGGAACAGATTGAAACCAAGCTCCGCAGTGATCTGCCTGAAGTAGAATGTGCAATGCTTCCTGCAGAGGGTACATTACCTGTGATGCTTCTTAATGTCGATCCTGCGAGAGATGAATGGATGCTTGAACGGATCAGACAGTTGGCCAGTGAAAATGCAGCAGGAGAAGGCAGTCCTGGTTGGGTGCTTAGTGAAAGCTTTACTTCATTTGAACAGATGGGTGTTGTTTACCGGGAACATCTGATTAAGCTGATTGAATATCGCTTCTATTATAAGGATCGACCAATCCTGGTGTATGGTGAACTCCCTCCAATGCATCCCGCAGGTTACCAGTTTAATGTGAATATGTTTTTGCAGCATGTGAAGCGTAACCGGGTCGAAGCGGCAAGGGAATATTTACAGGATCATGCAAAAACACTTGGACGGGATTATATTGCCGATGTGTTTGAGATCAAATCATTTCTCGGTAACTTGATCTTCAACGTGACCATTACCCTCGCGGATATGGATGTCCAGTCTGCCGGGCTGGAAGAGAGCAAATATACGTATTTTAAAAATGTGGACGGGGCTTCAAGCCTGGACGAAGTCATGACTGTGCTTGACCAATTCATGACGGAAGTTCAGGAGTGTACCGTTGGTGCGGGTGGAAAACGAAGTGATCCCAACATGAAGATGCTGCTGGATTACATGCATGAGCACTTTGATCAGCCGCTCGGGCTTGCTGAAGTAGCCAAGCACTTTCATTTTAATCCATCGTATTTATCCAGTTATTTCTCATCTCACAAAAAAGAAGGATTTAATGAATACTTGAACAAAATTCGGATTGAAAAAGCCGAGGAACTGCTCCGATCCGATAATGTAACGATCTCTGAGATTAGCAGTATGGTAGGTTATTCCGATCATAGTTACTTTTGCAAAGTGTTCAAAAAATTCACCGGACTATCACCAAGCCGATACCGGCGCAAATTCTGGGCATAAAGTCAGAAGGATAAGATCATGAAGAAATGGATGAACCAATTATCACGTCTCGGATTGTTTCCCAAGTTGTTTCTGGTTATGGTGGTCAGTATTGTCCTCGTTTCTGTACTCATCTTATGGACGACCATTCACATGTCAACCAATCTGTTTACTGAGACGTTCAGTATCACAAACTCCAAGGTGCTTAATCAGATCAAAACAAATTTTGAATCCTTTAATGAGGCCATTGCTGCCGTATCGAATAATGTGACGCAGAGTGGATCGATCCGAGGATTCCTGTCCGAAGGAGATGCCGATTCCCTCACGATGGCCAAATCCTTCTATAACATGAGGGAAACGATGGATCGAGTTCAATCCATCACAGAATCCTACGAAGTCGGGATAACAATTATGGGGATTAATGGACGGAGCTATTCCACGAATCGTGCTCACCTTCAGTTGTCCGTGGATGAATTGAAGCAGGAGCCAATTACGATGGAAGCCGCTGAGACGCCGAGTCGTCTTATCTTTGATGTTTACCAAAACGAGGCAACGCTCGGGAGTCAGCAGATGATCTCTGCGACGAAAGCATTGACGGACCGAACACGCAGCCGGATATACGGTACGCTCTATGTCACGATGAGAGAAGACATATTCCGGCAATTTTACAGCAGCTTTACAAGTCGTGGCAATGATGTGGTCATTATGAATGAAAAAGGTGAGATTGTATCATCGAATCGTGAAGACTGGATCGGAACAACTCAGCTGGATTTGCTATCGTATGCCCGGGATATGAACAACAACTCTCCGAGAAGTATTAATGCTCGTGTGATGGATCAGGATAGCGTTGTGTTATCCGAGTATTTACCGTTTTATCGGTTTTATATTGTCAATGTAGTGGATAGGGATCTGGCGATGGGTCAACTTATCGACATGAAGACGGTTGCCCTGATCTGTGCAGCTATCGTTGTGGGGGCACTCATCCTTGTGTTTCTCATCACCAGCCAGATTACCAAGTCACTGCGCAGACTTGTGAAACAGATGTCCAACATTACAAAAAGTGATCTGGACAACTATATTCCAGTGAGCGGAAGCTACGAGAGCAGGCAGCTTGGTCATGCTTACAATTACATGCTTGATGAACTGCATGATTATGTGGATCAGTTAGTACAGACACAGCATGAACAACGGAACGCAGAGCTTGCGGCATTACAGAGTCAGATTAACCCTCATTTCTTGTACAATACACTTGCATCTGTCAAAGTTCTGGTGCAACAAGGCAACAAAGACAGGGCTGCGGAGACGATTAATGCATTAATTGGATTGTTGCAAAATACGATCAGTGATGTGAGCCAGACTGTTACAGTGGAACAAGAAGTCGAGAATTTGAAAAATTATGTCTTCATTAATCACGTCAGATATGGTGGCCGAATTAAAGCAGCTTTCTACGTGGCTCCGGATTGTACACACTATCATGTACCCAAACTGGTAATCCAGCCGTTTATCGAGAATGCATTTTTCCATGGATTCATCAAGAAAGAAACGGGTACGATTCATGTCATGGTTTCCAGAGCGGGAGAATCACTCATCTGTGAGATTATGGACAACGGGGATGGAATTGAAGGGCTTGTCATGGGAGAAACGTTGCCCAATCCAAAGAACAATCGTCAACTATTCAGTGGGATCGGTATTCGCAACGTACATGACCGTATTGAGTTATTATATGGTTCACCTTATGGTGTCACCATTATGAGTACGGTTGGGGAAGGAACGAGAGTCACCGTTACACTACCTTTAATCACGAGTTGAATCGAAACCCGATTCGATTGAATACACTTAAAATCGAGATCCCTCGCTTCTGTTTTCTACAGAGGCGGGGGATTTTCACGTGTCAGAGGTAAAGCGGGTGAAATCATTTTTGTACTATTTCAAGATCAAGAAATTACAAAATCAAAAGAAATTACAAAAAGCCAAATTTAATGCAAACGGTTTCTGTAAAGGTTTTCATTGTGGCAATAAGATGACAAATCCGTACAAAATTATTACTAACGAATGGAGATATGGGAATGATAAGATGAATACATCGAAAGCAACCGCTTTCAGAAAACGCAAACAAATTACACACAAAGAGGTCGAAGGGGAGTTGAATATTTTGAAAAAAATGTGGGTATTGATGCTCGTTACAGTACTGCTGTTGTCCGCATGTTCATCCGGTGGCGGAGGTAATTCCGCTAGTGGTGGTGACGAAAAAACAAACGAAATTACGGTCTGGGCTTGGGACAAAGCTTTTAACGTAGCTGCAATGGAAACAGCAAAAGAAGCATATCAAAAAGCAAATCCTGATGTGAAAATCAACATCATTGAATACGCTCAAGCTGATATCATTCAAAAACTGAACACAGGTCTTAACTCCGGAACTGCCAGTGGTCTTCCAAACGTAGTTCTGATTGAAGACTATCGTTCACAAAGCTTCTTGAATGCATATCCTGATGCGTTCAAAGATCTGTCTTCCAGTATCACGGCTTCCGATTTTGCAGATTACAAACTCGGACCAACAGCGTTTGATGGCAAACAATACGGAGTTCCATTTGACTCCGGCGTTGCTGGTTTGTACTACAGAACAGATCTGCTGGAGCAAGCTGGCTACAAAGCAGCTGACCTGCAAGACATCACTTGGGATGACTACATCCAAATTGGTAAAGACGTAAAAGCTAAAACAGGTAAAGAGCTTCTTTCTCTTGACCCGAATGACCTTGGTTTGATTCGTATGATGATCCAAACTGCAGGTAAATGGTATTCCGCAGAAGATGGTAAAACACCTGACATTGCTAATAATGCTGCTCTGAAAGAAGCGTTTATTACTTACAAAGCAATGATGGATGCCAACATTGTTAAATTGCACTCTGACTGGAGTCAATTCGTTGCCAACGCCAATAACGGTAGCGTAGCAACAATCCCTACAGGTAACTGGTTCTCACCATCTGTACGTCAAGAAGCTTCCCAATCCGGTAAATGGGCTGTAGCTCCAATACCGAAAATGGCTGGTCAAGCAAACTCTGTTCACGCATCCAACTTGGGTGGTAGCTCTTGGTATGTTATGAACAACGTTCCTGGTGCAGATCAAGCAGCTGATTTTGTAGCAAAAACATTTGGTTCTGACAAACAATTGTATCAAGATCTGTTGAACAACATCGGCGCAATTGGTACGTACAAACCAGCAGTTGATGGTGACGCGTATGCCAAAGCAGACGAGTACTTCGGCGGACAAAAAATCTTCACAGACTTTGCAAATTGGACGAAAGAAATTCCAAGCGTAAACTATGGTATCAACACATATGCCATTGAAGATATTCTGGTTGTAGAAATGCAAGCATTCCTGAACGGTAAATCAATCGATGACGTTCTGGCTGATGCACAAAAACAAGCTGAAGCACAATTAAACTAAGATACCCAAGGTAACTTATAGAACCCTAGGAAACATCGGAGCCGTCTCCCATGTCCGGCGCAAGTCGAACCGGATATGGCGAGAGGCTCCGTGGGTTCTACCCATGTTCCATGGAGAGAGAGGAGCCATACTGTGAAAGCCATGAATACAGGAGACAGTCTCCAAAAGAAAAATAATTTGACTGGATGGGCTTTTGTTTTGCTGGCTGTTGTCGGGATTGTTGCATTTTACTTCTACCCGATGATCCAAGCGCTGCTCTTATCGTTCAAGTCTGGTGTAGGAGCCAATCTTGAATTTTCGGGCCTTTCTAACTACAAAAGATTGTTAGTTGATACAACGTTCCGTACAGCATTATCGAATACATTTATCTACTTGATTATTCAAGTGCCTGTAATGATTATCCTTGGTTTGTTTATTTCCGTATTGCTGAATGACAGCACACTGCGCTTCCGGAGTTTCTTCCGTACAGCGATTTTCTTGCCTTGTGTAACTTCATTGGTAGCGTACTCTGTTGTATTCAAATATTTGTTTGCACCAGATGGAATGGTGAATCAATTCCTTATGGGCTTGCACATTATTGGCGATCCAATTCAATGGATCACAGACCCGTTCTGGGCTAAAATTACGATCATAATCGCCGTTACTTGGCGTTGGACCGGATATAACATGATTTTCTATCTGTCATCCCTGCAAAACATCGATCAATCGATCTATGAAGCTGCAAGAATTGACGGAGCGAATGCTTTTACACAATTCTTCAAAATCACTGTACCTTTGCTTAAACCGATTATCCTTTTCACGTCCATCACATCAACGATTGGTACATTGCAAATCTTCGATGAGATCATGAATATTACCAAAGGTGGTCCAGGTAATGCGACCATGTCGATTTCACAATACATCTACAACCTTTCGTTCAAATATTCACCGGACTTCGGTTATGCAGCAACAGTGTCGTATTCCATCGTAATCTTGATTATTGTATTGTCCATCATCCAGTTTAAAGTGGCAGGTGATAATAAAAATGGCTAAAGCTAAAGCAAAACGGATTTTCACGTATGTGTTCCTATCCATCGTCGCCTTTGTATCCATTTTCCCTTTCTTCTGGATGCTGGTCAGTTCAACAAATGCATCAGTCGATGTCACCAAGGGTAGACTGCTGCCCGGTTCAGCTTTTATTGATAACTTCAACAAACTGATTGATTCGACAAATCTGGTACAGGCTCTTGGAAACTCGGCGATTATCTCTGTGGTTTCCACTCTCTTGGCACTGTTTATTGGTTCCATGGCAGGTTATGGTTTCGAGGTATATCGCACGAAGTCCCGTGATATCGTGTTTAATATCCTGTTGTTATCCATGATGATCCCGTTTGCAGCGATTATGGTACCACTGTATCGTATGTTTGCAACAATCTCGGGAGTTGCACCGGTTATCGGTATTAACACGATGGCAGCAGTGATCTTGCCAACCATCGCAACAGCGTTCCTGATCTTTTTCTTCCGTCAGAACACCAAAATGTTCCCGAAAGATTTGCTGGAAGCTGGACGTATTGATGGTTTGAGTGAACTCGGCATCTTCTTGAAGATCTATATGCCAACCATGAAAACAACATATGCAGCGGCAGCAATCATTACATTCATGAGTAGCTGGAACAACTATCTGTGGCCACTCATTGTATTGCAAACACCTGACCAACAAACGATTCCACTGTTGATCTCAAATCTGGGTGCTGGTTATTCTCCGGATTACGGAGTAATCATGACAGCAATCGTGATTGCAACACTGCCTACAGCAATCGTTTTCTTCATCATGCAGAAACATTTTGTTGCAGGTATGGTAGGTTCCGTGAAGTAATGAAAACAGCATAATCCGTGCAAATGACGGATGCAGGAAAGAAGAGAGGGCGCTGTTATGGCGTACCTCTGTCTTTTTTGTTTATGTAAAGCAAAAGGAAATCCAGAGTAAACCTTGAATAAGTCAAACTATAACGTTTTAAAGGGAGAGAGAGCCGATGAAAGCAACAAAGGCAGATATCAACTGGTTGGGGGACGTAAGTGTATTTGAGGTGAACCGTCTTCATGCCTATTCCGATCACCGTTATTACCAAACGATGGACGAGGCTGTAGGTTCAGGCGCGATGTCCATGCGTTATGATCTGAATGGTACGTGGAAATTCAACTATGCAATTCGTCCAGACAGCCGTTCTGAGTTTCTCTATACATCCGATTTTTCCAGTGAAGGCTGGGATGATATTGAAGTTCCGGGGCATATCCAACTTCAAGGATACGGACAGATTCAATATGTAAATACACAATACCCTTGGGATGGCTTGAACGACATTCGTCCACCAGCATTACCACAGGATAAAAATCCGGTTGGAAGTTACATTCGCACATTCCACCTGCCAGCAGGTTGGGAGTCTAATCCGGTATATATTTCTTTCCAAGGTGTAGAGTCTGCATTTTATGTATGGCTTAACGGACAATTCGTAGGATACGGGGAGGACAGCTTCACGCCATCTGATTTTGACCTGACGCCATACCTTCAGGATGGAGAGAACAAACTCGCAGTTGAGGTGTATCAACGCAGCACAGGCAGCTGGCTGGAAGACCAGGATTTCTGGCGTTTCTCCGGCATTTTCAGAGATGTATATCTGTATACCGTCCCAGCTGCACACGTACGTGATGTTCATGTTCGCACAGATCTGGACAAGTCCTATACCAACGGTACGTTGCAACTAGATTTGAAACTGGAAGGAAAAGCGGTTGCTGGAGCGCGAGTAGAGGCTGAACTTCGTGATCGTGATGGCAATACCGTTAAAACGTTTGAGTCCAAAGTTAACGATGGACAAGTAAGTCTTCGTGAAGACATCGGCACAGTGAACCTGTGGAGCGCAGAGATTCCATACTTGTACCGTCTCTATATTCGTGTATATGATGCTGCGGGTGCACTGGTTGAGGTTGTTCCTCAAGCCGTTGGTTTCCGTACATTTGAAATGATTGATAAAGTGATGCACATCAACGGTAAACGTATCGTATTCAAAGGTGTGAATCGTCATGAGTTCAACCCGCGTCGTGGACGTGCGGTTACGAAGGAAGACATGCTGTGGGATGTTCGTACCATCAAACAGAACAACATGAATGCCGTACGTACGTCACACTATCCAAACCAAAGTCTTTGGTATGAGTTGTGTGATGAATACGGACTATATGTTATTGACGAGATGAACCTGGAGACACACGGATCTTGGCAGAAACTTGGTGCTGTTGAGCCTTCATGGGTTATTCCAGGTGACAAACCGGAATGGCATGATATCGTTATGGACCGCGCTGTATCCATGGTGGAGCGTGACAAAAACCATCCGTCCATTCTGATCTGGTCTTGTGGTAATGAATCACATGGTGGTGAAGTCATCTACAAAGTATCCCAATACTTCAAATCGGCTGATCCAACACGTCTGGTACATTATGAAGGTGTATTCCATGATCGTCGTTTCGATGAAACAAGTGATATGGAGACTCGCATGTATGCCAAACCGGCAGACATTGAGGAATTCCTGAATGCAAACCCGACCAAGCCTTATATTAGCTGTGAGTACATGCATGCCATGGGTAACTCTATTGGTGGTATGCACAAATATACGGAGTTGGAAGACAAATATCCGATGTATCAAGGTGGATTCATCTGGGATTACATCGACCAATCCATTTATAAAAAAGATCGTTACGGCAAAGAATTCCTCGCTTATGGCGGAGATTTTGGGGATCGTCCATCAGACTATTCGTTCTGTGGTAACGGTATCGTCCATGCTGACCGTAAAGTAACTGCGAAAATGCAGGAGGTTAAATTCCTGTACCAGAACATCAAGCTGTTCCCGGATCGTGAAGGTATTAAAATTGTGAACGGTAATCTGTTCGCAGATACGTCTGCGCTGGAACTGGTATACAGCCTGGAGCGCGAGGGACATGAAGTGCTGCGTGGAACATTGGAAGTCAACGTGGATGCCCAAAGCGAGACGGTAGTGAAACTTCCGCTTGGTGCAGAAGCTCTGGCTGGCGGCGAGTACGCTGTGAACACTGCATTTGTGTTAAAAGAAGCTACAATGTGGGCTGACAAAGGCGAAGAAGTGGCATTTGGACAGTTTATTTTCACACAGGATCAGGTCAATGATGTAGTTGAAGTCGACTTGAACCTTGTAAGTGATGTACAAGTTATCGAAGGTGACGTTAACATCGGTGTTCGTGCCGGCAAGACACATGCGCTGTTCTCCAAACAGTTTGGGACACTGGTTTCCCTGAAATTGTCTGGTCGCGAGACGATTGCTGTACCACCTGCACCGCTCTTCTGGCGTGCAATGACGGATAATGACAAAGGTATGGCGATGGGCTTCGAACTGGGAGCCTGGTATGCAGCGAGCCTGATGCCACGTTCTGTAGAGTGGAAAGCGGAACAGAAACCGGATCAATACCGGATCGAGTTCACGTACAAGCTCAACATTTCGGAGGATGTACAAGTGAAAGTGGTATATACCGTTCATGCAGATGGAAGCGTACGTGTGCATAATGCGTACAAAGGTACAGCCGGATTGCCAAACCTGCCAATTCATGCATTGTCCTTCAGAACATCACCTGACTTCGAAAACGTGGAATGGCTCGCAATGGGACCCGAAGAAAACTATGCAGACCGCGCATTTGGCGCACGTCTCGGTATCCACGGCAGCAAGGTAGTTGATACTGTAGCTCCATATCTTGTACCACAGGAATCAGGCAACCGTACTGGCGTGCGTTGGGCCAAATTGACGGACAATGCAGGACGTGGCTTCAAAATCGAAGCTTCTGGAGCTCCGGTTGAGCTGAATGTCTCACCATATACGGCATTTGAGCTGGAGAACGCACAACATGCGTACGAATTGCCACCTGTGCACTATACGGTCGTGACTGTAGCAGGTAAACAAATGGGTGTTGGCGGTGATGATAGCTGGGGTGCTCCGGTTCATCCGGAATACCTGATCCCTTCAGACGGCGAACTGACATTTGAATTTGTCATTCGTGCACTGTAAGTAAAAAAATCGTACAGAATAAAGAATGTATTCTATAAAGAACAGAGGTCTTCGCTATCGGAGGCCTCTGTTTTGTTATGTCAACGAACAGCTTGAGAGGCTTGGTATGAAACCGTTCTCTCTCCAACCTCGTAATGTACGAGACAGGAAACATAAGAGGGGGTTCAAGATGAGTAAAAAAGCAAAGACAGGTATATGGGTGACGGTGTTGGTCTTCTTGGGTATCATAGTTGGATGTTTCATATGGTATTTCAATACCGCTTCGGGTGAACGTGCACTCAAAACGATGAGGTCCAATAACTCGGGTGGCCTGGAGAGGGTTGTTAAAGTGTACAGCAATAACGGTGAATTGATTCAGACCTATGATGGTAAGATTGACGTGGAAGATACGGAATACGGCAATAAAGTATTATTTGATCTCAATGGGAAACGTGTTGTGATCTATAATGCAACGATTGTTGTTGAAGAGAAGTAAAGCAAAATTAAGGAAATGATATAAGGGTCGGGTGAGATTTTTATGGTGGATATGTACCTCATAATCCTAGTTGCTATCTTGGGAATGATCCTGTTCTATAGCTTGATTGCTTATTTCTTGATTCGTTTCATTTCGAAAAAAGCATTCAAGCTGACGTTAACCAAATATGAAATGATGGAGATTATGACTTGGCTCGCCGTGTTGTTTATTACCTTCATGATGATTAAGAATGGTTCGGTGAATCTTCTCTTGCCGGTTGTTTTACTTATCATTCCATTGATCAATTTGCGACTTTCCAATCGGAAACATAGAGAGCTGAACTCGTAAGCTCTTGCTACGTTGGGGTAAGGTACAAGAAGGATGAACATAGGAAAGGTTGACGGAGATTACATCACTAGTCAACCTTTTCTAGTTGTATGATTATGAATGGTGAAAATGAACGGGAGGATTTCAATAATGATCTTCGGAAAATCAACGGATACTTCAGGTGTAACGCAGGTTGCCAATCTTTCGGATGAGTTGCAGTCTGTTTTTGATCAAGCAGAAAGCAAATATAAAATAGTTGATATTGAACTCTTCTTTGTTTTCAGGTGTCTTCCTGAAGAATATGAGAGGAAGTCGACGGTCAGACATGTGAAGAAGGAGAATGTCATCTATTTTGATCTGGTGGTCAGCGAGGATCGTTATAAGACATTAAGCAAAAGCAAACAACGGTATGTCTTAAGCCATGAGTTTTATGCTTTTTTAAGTGAAAAGATCCAGAAATACAAGATTGAACATTTAAAAGTGAATGAGTTTATTGCAGATATGGGCATGTGGCTGAGGGAGATTGAATGGTTGCAGACCGAAGAGGAAGCAGAAAAAAGTGAATTTGAAGAAAAGTATATCTAGTAAAATAAATTAAAACATAAACAACAAAAAGAAGCCCTCTTTCGAGAGCTTCTTTTTCATGGGAGAGGAGAAACCGGACGAAGAGCTTATGGGGAAACGTAAGTCTTCTCCGCGGTTGTCTACGACACTTGTGATGTCGATAATTATAGAATCGCCTGATTGTTTCCTTTTTATACATATGCGTCAATAATTCGTAAACAATTTTCCAAGGAAAATGAAGACCGCACATTTTTCAAACTGAACCCGAGTGTGGTACGATAGTCGTATCAATAAACTTACATAGAGAAAAGGTGACTCGTCAAGTGAGAGTGGTATCTGGGAGTGCAAAAGGCAGGCCGCTGAAGGCTGTTCCTGGCACGGGTACGCGGCCAACCACCGACAAGGTGAAGGAAGCGTTATTTAGCATGGTTGGTCCTTATTTTGAGGGCGGCACAGCATTGGATCTGTTTGCAGGCAGTGGAGGTCTCGGTATTGAGGCGCTGAGCCGCGGCATGGACAAGGCTGTTTTTGTTGATTTGGAATCAAAAAGTATTGAAGTCATCCGCATGAATCTGAAGGCAACCAAGCTGGAAGACCAGGCGGCCGTATATCGTAATGATGCAGGTCGGGCATTGAAGGCACTCGCCAAGCGAGGCACAACGTTTGATCTGGTATTTCTCGACCCGCCATATCGCATGAAGAACGGGCACGAGTTGATGCTGACCATGCACGAATTGGAACTTCTGGAACCCGAAGCAACCATCGTGCTTGAATATGAATCCAAACATGATTACCCTGAGCAATTCGGCCCGTTTGAACAAACGCGCAAGGCTTTGTATGGGGAGACGGCAGTATCCATCTATTATTATGCGCCAGAAGCAGTTGAAGATGGAGAATCCATTACACCGGAAGAGGAGGCTCCTCATGACTGAAATGATACACCGACAGGAACGGATCGCCGTATATCCTGGAAGTTTTGATCCCGTAACGATGGGGCATCTGGATATTATCGCCAGAGCGTCGAAGCAATTTGATCGCGTCATTGTGGCTGTGTTGAACAATATGAGCAAAAATCCGCTGTTTACGGTGGAGGAACGCAAAGAACTGATTACGGAAGTAACCCGCCATCTACCGAATGTCGAAGTGGACAGTTTCCGCGATCTGACAGCCAATTACGTCCGGCAAAAGGAAGCTCAGGTCATCGTTCGTGGTATACGTTCGGTAACTGATTTTGAATACGAGTTGCAATTGGCATCGACCAACAGCAAGTTGAATCCGGATGCGGAAACGATATTTATGATGACAAATCCCAAGTATTCCTATTTAAGTTCCAGCATCGTCAAAGAAATCGCTCATTATCATGGAGATGTTACAGATCTTGTCTCACCTGAAGTGGAAGCTGCGCTCCGTCAGAAAATCAGCGAGAAAACCGGCGGTTAAACCAGAAGGTAAGACCCGATAGACTAATCATCACTGCAAGAAGTAAGGCAAGACCTATGCATGCAGCAGGGAAGATACTCCAAATGGTGTTGATCGGGTATGTGTTACTTGGACTATGTATGAATAACCAACCGAATGGTGTCGAGAGGTCTTGCTCTGCATTCGTCTGTAATGTGGTCCAGACTTCTGTGCTATAACGGCTGAACGGCATCCATAGGAACAGACTGATGAAAAAGGCAATTAATCCATGAGTCAGACGAACTCCGGCAAAGTACAACATCGATTTGCTGCTTGGACCAGTTGTTTTCAGGACAGCAGAGACTTGCAGATGGGAGCATAAACCACCCCATCCAAGAACGGCTGCAAGTAGAGACATGAGCAGTGCGGGTGTAAGTGAAGTCTGGCTCAAATGGTAGGTGCCCAGATGAAGCTCAAAGAAGGCTGGCCACAACGCAGCAGAGGACCCGGGGGTCAGATAAAGGGAGACCAGCCGGATAAATACGGCAAAACCGATCATGTATCCACCAGTCATCATCAAGGTCTGTACAGCCTGGGATACGGTGTCACCGAGCAGTTTGCCAAATCCTCTTCCATCACGACGATGGGCTTCTCTGGCTGCGATCATCATATCAGACCATATACTGCGTCGTTTGAACGTTGCGTGGTGGGGTGCAGATGAGCGACTTGTGGAACTTGCAGGCTGAGAATCAAGAGAGCTCTTGTCTGCTTGTACGGCGGTCGAGCCAACCCTGTCTTTCTGGTTACCCGGTGCGGGCAGGAGACGCGTGGCAAGAATGGCAGCAATCCAGCCGCTGATCCAGTGGACCATGAGTAGAAAATATCCGGCCGCTGGCTGGTGGAGAAAAGCAGCACCAACGACCAGTATGATCATCATTGGATTGGCAAAATGAGATGCCGCCGCAAGGACAACCGCCTGCTTGGCGGTAATTTGTCTATCCTGAAATAAACGGGATACCGCATCTGCTCCTGCAGGGAATCCGCCGCACATGCCAACGGCAATTGCCAGACCTGCGTTGCCTGGGAGTCTAAACCAGCGTTGCATTAACGGTCCGAGCAAGGCGCCGATCGCGTGGGTGAAGCCAAACGCAGTGAGCATTTGGGATAACATGAGGAACGGGAGCATGGCAGGGAAGATGATTTTCCACCATATATCCAGACCTTGAATAGAGGCGTCAAACGCTTCTTTGGGGGAAGCAACTACCGCAATGACCAACATTAAAGCGCCGGTACTTAGGATTATCGTTCGTAACGGGCCAGAATCTCTAACCTCGCTCTGTAATGTCATCGTTTCACCTCATATCAGATAACGCCGATTCGGCATCTGAATCGTTATGGACGGCCGAATGACGCCCGAAGGGCGGTTCGGCCTTGACCGGACAGGCTATTGTATACAGCGGCCTATCCGGCCTGTACCATTGTATGCACAAGGACCAGAGTGTTAGACTTGAAAAAAATGATTCAACAAGATGAGCTGAGTATCTGCATGACAAAGAGCGTGAATTTAACCGACGAATGGAAGTATTCACAAGGTGGAATTACGATTGCTGATTAGTGTAGAGTTCAGCTTATATAGAGATACAAAGAACGGAGGCTCATGCGATGAATCGGATTCGGAAATCTGGCGGATTCAGAGCTTCGATCTTTGTGATCGTGGTGGCTCTGGTCGTCTATGTTGCCGTGTACATGCCAACGCCGTATATCATATATTTGCCTGGCAGTGCAGATGAAGTAAAACCAATGGTGACCGTTAAGGGTGGGGACCAGGAAGAACGCGGTGTGTTCATGATGACAACCGTGTCGGCAACATATGCCAATGTGTTTTTGCTAGGAACCTCTCTGTTCAATAAAAATGCTCAAGTGGATAAAAAGGAAGACCGACTGCGCGGCAAAAGCGAAGCGGAATACTCTGCCGAACAGGTGTGGTTCATGAGTGACTCACAATCCTCCGCAATGGAGGCTGCATATGAGCAGGCTGGTGTGACTTACTCTATTGTACCTGAACATATCTTTGTATTTGGACTGTCCGAAGACCCAAAACCGGAAGGAGACATTGCTCCGGGAGATATCATTCTGGGAGTGAACGGAACAGCTACGCCGGATAATACGGTGCTTTCTGCCCAGTTAAAAGATAAAAAGGTCGGGGATACGGTCGAAATGCAATTGGAACGTGGTGGAGAGACCATTAGCCGGGACGTGAAACTGATCCAGGTAAAAGACAATAAAACAGGTGAAACCCGCCCGGGACTCGGAGTAATGATTGGTGCGGTTCAGAAGGTGAAAGCTGAAGATCCGGACAAACAGATCTCCTTCACCGATACTCAGGTTGGTGGTCCGTCTGCCGGCTTGATGTTTACGTTGGAGATCTATAACCAGTTAACACCTGGAGATCTGACCAAGGGGCATCGAATTGCGGGTACAGGTACCATTACCAAGGACGGTGTGGTGGGTGCCATTGGTGGTGTAGTGCACAAGATTGTAGCTGCTGATCGAAAAGAAGCGGAGATCTTCTTTGTACCCAAGGATAACTATAAGGAAGCAGCAGCCAAGGCTGAACAGATCGGCACCAAAATGAAACTTGTGCCTGTGAGCACGGTGGATGATGCGCTGGCTTATTTGAAAACCTTGTCCGTAAAATCATAGGATTTTAAATGGGCGGGAAGAGATCGAGCCAACGTTGAACCGGATAGATAAAGAACGGATAAAATCGGAATAATTGATTACAGTGGAATGAAGTGTGATCAAGAGATTTGAGAAGATCAACAGACTCACTAGACCCAAAGGGGTAGAGATACCCAAAAGATTTAAGAGAAAAAGAATTAAGAGAACAAGAGAAGTGAATAAGGAAATCCCCTTGTTGCGAGGTGCTTGAGAGGCGCGCAGCAAGGGGATTTTTTAATTGTATATTTGATTAACGAATAGTGGATATCAATGATCAGTTTGATGATGGAATAAAAAGCTCTATAGAGATGAAGCCTTATGGTCAAAAGCGGATTACAGTCTGACAGGTGACTCATAGTAGTCACTGAACATCTTGCGTGTGTCCCTATGCTCGCAAGCGAGCCCATACGCAACCTGAGCTTGTATATCCAGTTCCAGCTGATTGTGTGTGAACGTCGACGGTTTCAGCACAACAGGCAGTGACGCGGTTTTCTTCATTTGTTTAAGCAGGCTCTGCCCTTGAGCATTAAATCCGAGGACTCGGAGATATCCAGGTCCGGCAGCCAATTGCTCTGGTGAACACTCGGCTTTGGTGTGATTCAGGAGCAGGTGGGCGAGCATACGCTGGAGTTTGGTGCGTGTGTATCGTTTGGTCTTCAGTGCATTCAGGAGTGTTTCGACTGAAGGCTCCGGGAGCTGAGCGAGTGCACGGCTCAGCCGGTGTTCCAGGCCTTCCGTGACTTCGGCGATGCGTTCCAGCTCGGAGGCACGGCGGGTGGCCGCAAGGTGCAACAGCGGCTGTGCAAAGCGCTCCCAGTGTATGGGAGCGTGCCCTTCCTGCCATTCGCGATGCAGAATGGCAAGGGTTGCCGCCGGCACGTATGGCGCGGCGGCGTTGGGGCCGTCCGCCATCAAAAGGCGGCGGACGGCTGTTGCACTGGCGATCGCCCCCGGCCCGGGCGTCGCCTCATGATACGCGGCACCGGTACGCGCCGCCGTAAAGGGCTGGATCGCGCTGCCAAGTCGTTGCAGCGCGATCAGGTAGTGCAGCCCAAGCGAATTGTTGGGCTGCTCCAGCAGTGCAGCGGCGTCGTGAGCATCGACGCCGCCGGGCGCCAGTGCCGCCGCCGCGCCTGCGTACGCGGCGGGGTAGCTGGCGCCTTCCCGCAGGCGGCGCGCGATGTCCTCGCGCATCCCTGCGGGCTCCACAGCCAGCACGCGCGCAATGCGCTGCAGGCTGTCCAGGTCGCCGGACTCGCTGCCAAAGCACAGCGAGTCCACAACGCCGGTGCGGTGCAGCAGCGATACCGCACCGAAGGCAAACCACTCCGCCGGTTGTACCGCGTACGCAACCGGCAGTTCAAGCACGAGATCGGCGCCTGCGTGCAGCGCCATCTCGGTGCGCGCCCTTTTACCCACGATGGCGGGCTCGCCACGCTGGAGAAAAGGGCCGCTCATGACCGCAACAACGGCGTCTGCACCGCTTAGCCGCCGAGCTTCTTGCAAATGATAAACATGCCCATTGTGCAAGGGGTTATATTCAACAATGACGCCTACGGCTTTCATGATTAGACGTACTCCTTTCAATTGGATAACCGAGTATGTATAACATCCATTCCATCATAGGGGATGTCATGTATTAGATCAAATCATGCACCAATTCAGACAAGAAAAAGGCACAAATCCAACATCAACGGATGTCAGACTGTGCCTGCAAATCTATTGTATATTACACATTTTCGATATATGGAGAACGACCTCTTCATCATAATAAATCATCTTAATAAATCATCATAATAGGACACTTACCCATACACTTATATACATTAGGAAGAAGTTAGGCTAATCACATCTCACAATCTCAGTACGTTTAGACACTCTCCGGCACGGGAGAAAGACTTGCTTTAGGCCCGAAAAATTCATAATGAATGTTGTCCGCTGCCACACCAAGCGCCAAAAGCTCTGTATACACTACCCGCATGAACGAAACCGGTCCACACAGATAATAGGTGGCATCCAGTTCATCAATCACCTGGCGAAGCCAGACCGCATCCATATAACCTTCCTTATGAAAATACTCATTTTCATGATCAGAATCCTCAGGTTGAGTATAACAATAATAAGCTTTAACGCCCTGATTACGTTTGGCCAGACTGTTCACATGATCACGGAACGCGTGCGATTGACCATTGGGACTTGCATGCAAAAATGTAATGGTACGATTCTCATTCAAGTTAACCAGCGTATTTAACATGCTGATCATAGGCGTTAAGCCAACACCACCACTCAGGAGAACAACAGGTCGTTTATCGTCTGCATTCAGCGTGAAGTCACCAGCAGGAGCGGATAGCTCCACCAGACTACCTTCTTCAATGTGATCGTGGAGATACGTGGATATAACTCCGTCAGGGCGCTCTAACACACCTCGCTCACGCTTAACGGAAATGCGATAGTAAGGTTTACCCGGGGTGTCTGAAAGGCTATACTGACGAATCTGGGTAAATGTCTGTGCCTCCGGCTGGATTTTGATACTGATGTATTGTCCCGGTTCATAACTGGCAATGGGCTGACCATCCTCTGGAACGAGGTAAAAGGACGTGATGATTTCACTTTCCTGCACTTTCTTGGCAACCTTGAAGGTACGAAATCCTTCCCAGCCACCCGTCTGGTTTACCGCTTCCGTGTACATGTCCTGCTCGATCCCGATAAAGGCGTCTGCAATGACATTATAGGCTTCGCCCCACGCGGTGATAATCTCATCCGTTGCCGCGTCTCCGAGTACATCTTTGATGGCTCGAAGCAGATAGGTGCCGACAATCGCATATTGCTCGGGAACGATACCCAGGCTGCGATGTTTATGTGCAACTTGCCGGACGGCAGGCAGGATGGAGGACAAATTATCGATATGCAAGGCAGCGGTGTATACCATATTGGCGAGAACGGCTTGCTGTCGTCCCTGTTTTTGATTTGCGTGATTGAAAATATTCAGCAGTTCCGGATGTGCTGTAAACATCGTTTCATAGAAATGGCGTGTGATCGCTTCGCCGTGGACTTCAAGTACGGGTACTGTAGACTTAATGACTCTAATGGCGTGCTCACTTAACATACATTTTCCCTCCCGATATGATATGAAATAGTTGGATAATAAACAGTTATGGAGCAGATCGTGCTTTGGTTTATAGCAAGTATAGGTAGGGGGCAAAAGGGTCTGTGTGATATAGATCACACTAAACGTTAACGAAATGTGACCGCAGTTTGCAAGGAACTGCAACTAAAATGACGACTTGTGATTTATCTTGAAGTGAGTCTATAATAGACCAGATGGAGTAAACGTCTGTGCGGTCAGTGTTTTTAAAAAGGGTGTAAAGTTAAAAGTGTTGACAAACGTCTTGAAAAATCGGTATAATGATTTTTGTTTGTTAAGTCAATTTCATAATACTTTTAACGATGAATCGTCAGAATACATACAGTCAGGATATATTGCTTTACAAAAGCAGGCTTGACCTGTATAACTGTCGTGATACGTTTGACATGAATTATGAAATTGGTTTCGTTTGGAGTGATGGAAATGTTAATGCCATTTCGCAAAGTGGCTACCAGTGATGGTCCCCTGAAGTTTAACGAACAGTGGGATATCAAGGAACTGGTTTCTAACCGACAAGATATCACAGCCGTTACCCCGCTGACTGCGGACTTATCTGCAGAATTCAGAGAAGGTGACGTTGTGGATGTTCATGGCAAGCTGACAGTAGGAATGGACATGTTGTGCTCCCGTTGTCTTAAGCCGATCAATGAACATTTTCATATTGATTTTCATGAGCAATTCAAGCAGGGAAAACAGCCAGAGGAATTACATGAAGACGACGATACGCTCTATGTGGATGGGGATAGCGTTGATCTGAAAGGTTATGCCGAGGAAGCTTTTCTGCTGGATCTTCCGTTTATACCGCTATGTAGCGATACATGCAAAGGGTTATGCCCCAAGTGTGGCCATGAGCTGAACGAAGGTGACTGCGGTTGTGATAACCAGGTTATTGATCCGCGGCTTGCAGGGCTCAAGGATTTTTTTAAATGAGCATGATTGAAAATCGAACATTTTAAGACTACCTGCAAAGGTTGATTTTGATAAGGAGGTGGGAATAATGGCAGTACCTCAACGGAGAACGTCCAAGACGCGTCGCGACAAACGTCGCACTCACTTTAAATTGGCTGTACCGGGCATGGTGAAATGTGAACAATGTGGCGAACTTAAACTTAGTCACCACGTGTGCAAAGTGTGCGGAACGTACAAAGCAAGAGAGATCATCTCTCAATAATAGTTGGACATTAAGTAGCACTTCATTTCGATGAGGTGCTACTTTTTTTGGATTAGAGAGTGTAGGTAGAGTGAGCTAACTAGCATGGAATCCTTGCTCCACAAGGGTGAATTGTTTTTGTTAGGCCAGTCTTTCTTTTTGACACGGGATGAGATATACTATAGTTTAGTACCAGGTTCTAAGATTTGACGTTACATATAGAAGAACCATAATCCGTTTGAGAACGACCCTGGTGACCAGGGATGCAACTATAGAAGCAACACGAAAGAATGGTTGAACTGGCCGGACGGGACGGTTCCGTAAACGATACAGCGGGGGGTGTCAGGCATCGAACGTGTACCGAAGAGACAGAGGCAACAGCAGTTAACCAAAATGATAGAAGAGAACCCGTTTGTGACGGATCAGGAACTTACACGCCAATTGAAGGTGAGTATTCAGACGATTCGTCTTGACAGGCTGGAACTTGGAATACCCGAACTTCGGGAGCGGATGAAACTGATGGCAGAGCTCTCGTATGATCAGGTACGCTCGTTGCCCTTGCATGAGATAATCGGTGATATTGTGGATCTGCAACTGGACAAAAGCGGGATTTCCCTGTTTGAGATTAAGGAAGAACACGTGTTTTCCAGAACAGGCATTGCACGTGGACACTATGTCTTTGCGCAGGCTAACTCCTTGGCTGTAGCGATTATTAATGACGAGATCGCGTTGACTGCATCAGCAGACATTCGCTTTGTCCGTTCGGTTCATTTGGGAGAGAAATGTATTGCAAAGGCTTATGTGCGATCGATTCCGGGTCAAAAGGGCAAAGCCAAAGTGGAAGTATTCACTTATGTAGGTGAAGAAATGGTGTTTCAAGGCAACTTTGTAATCTACCATTCAGGTGGAGAAGACAGCGGAGAAGGAGGTCATTTGGAATGAAAATCGTCATTGATGCCATGGGAGGCGACAATGCACCTGCATCAACGGTAGAAGGTGCGATTGCCGCAGCCACGGAATGGGCGGATACACAGATCGTCCTGATCGGCGATGAAGCCAAGCTGGAGCCTCTTTTGAGTCAGTCAGGTGTGAGACCTGCCAATCTTACGGTCCGGCATGCTTCCGAAGTTATTGGTTCGGATGATGAACCCGTCAAAGCAGTGCGTCGCAAGAAGGATGCCTCCATGGTGGTCGCTGGCCGCATGCTGAAAGAGGGCGAAGCGGACGCGATGATCTCGGCGGGAAATACTGGAGCGTTGATGACAGCGGGTTTGCTTGTTGTAGGTCGCATGGAAGGCATTGAACGTCCGGCGCTAGCGCCTATGATTCCAACGATTGATGATGTAGGTGTGCTTGCGCTGGATCTTGGAGCGAATATGGATGCCAAACCGGAGCACCTTGCACAGTATGGCCTGATGGGCAGTTTGTATCGGCAAAAAGTACAGGGCATTGAGTCCCCGCGAGTGGGCTTGCTCAATGTAGGAACAGAGCCAGGCAAGGGAAATGAGTTAACCAAACATGCATATCCTTTACTGGAACAACTCCCAATTCGTTTTGTCGGTAATGTTGAGGCACGTGATGTGCTGACTGGTGCTTGTGATGTGCTTGTATGTGACGGTTTTGCAGGAAATATCCTGCTGAAGTCGCTGGAAGGCACAGCAGGTGCCATTTTCGCCTTGCTTAAGGAACAATTTTCATCTTCTCTCAAAAGTAAACTGGCTGCAGCTGTACTAATGCCTGAGCTGCGTGGGTTGAAACGAAAGCTGGATTATACGGAGCATGGCGGAGCGCCACTCCTCGGTTTGAGCAGACTGGTTGTGAAAAGTCATGGATCTGCTGATGGCAATGCCATCAAAAATGCTGTGCGCCAAGCTCGGATTGCAGTGCAGAATCAGCTGGTAGAGAGCATATCTAAGGAAATTAGCGGGAAGTGAGTGACGATATGAATAATTTGCGCCCAGTAGGGATTATTGGTACAGGGAAATATGTGCCTGAGAAAATTTTGACAAATAGCGATCTGGAGAAAATGGTCGATACCAATGACGAGTGGATCGTCAGTCGTACAGGAATCAAAGAGCGTCACATCGCCGCACCCGATCAGGCAACTTCTGATCTGGCTTATGAAGCGGCTATTAAAGCCCTTGAATCTGCAGGTATGACAGGCAGTGATCTTGATCTGATTATTGTTGCAACCATTACCCCGGATTCTTCGTTCCCATCGACAGCCTGCATCTTACAGGACAAATTGGGTGCAAAAGGTGCCGCGGCATTTGATCTGTCGGCTGCTTGTTCCGGATTTGTATACGGTTTGGCTAGTGCTACGAGTTTCATCCAAAGCGGTATGTACAACAATGCACTTGTGATTGGTGCGGACTGCTTGTCTCGTATTACGGATTATACAGACCGTAACACTTGTGTCCTCTTTGGTGATGGAGCAGGGGCGGTAGTCGTTGGTGAAGTTCCGGAAGGTCGCGGATTCAAAGCGTTCGATCTCGGTGCCGAAGGTTCTGGCGGTAGTCTTCTTCAGATGGAAGGCGGCGGTTCCCGTCTGCCTGCTACTGCAGAGACCGTTGAAAATAAAAAACATTACATCAACATGAACGGTCGTGAAGTGTTTAAGTTTGCGGTACGTGTCATGGGGACGGCTACCATTGAGGTATTACGCAAGGCTGGTATGGAGCGTACGGATGTGGATCTGTTTGTTCCTCACCAAGCGAATATTCGGATTATTCAATCTGCGATGCAGCGACTTGAACTTCCTGAAGAAAAGGTTGTAGTCAACGTGGATAAGTATGCAAACACATCTGCTGCTTCCATACCGCTTGCTCTGGTAGAAGCAGCGGAGGAAGGTCGCATGAAAGCCGGAGATACCGTTCTGATGGTTGGATTCGGTGGCGGTTTGACATGGGGGGCATCGGTACTCGTTTGGTAAAATAGACATCTGGGAGATGAATGAGATGGGTAAAATAGCATTTGTATTTCCCGGACAGGGATCACAGGCTGTAGGCATGGCCAAGGACGCGTATGAGTCCGTGCCTGCGGCAACCGAAATTTTTCGCACAGCAGATGAAACATTGGGTTTCTCGCTGAGTAACCTTGTATTTGAAGGACCGGAGACCGAGTTGAAACAGACATCAAATACACAACCGGCTCTGTTGACAGCAAGTATTGCCTTGCTTGAAGCTTTCAAAGAAAAAGGAATTCAGCCTGACTATACGGCTGGACACAGTCTGGGAGAATACAGTGCACTGGTGGCAGCGGGCGTTCTTTCGTTTGCTGACGCAGTGAGCACTGTGCGGGCGCGTGGTCAGTATATGGAGCAGGCAGTACCGGGTGGACAAGGAGCGATGGCTGCTGTGTTGGGTGCGGATCGGGAAGCGCTGGGGGTGCTTTGCCGTGACGTATCTGAAAGTGGTCATGCGGTTGAACTTGCCAACATTAATTGTCCGGGACAAATCGTCATTTCTGGTGTGAAGGAAGGCGTAGCTGCTGTCGCGGAACGAGTGAAAGAAGCAGGCGGTAAACGCGCCATTGCATTGGAAGTAAGCGGTCCGTTCCACTCTTCATTGATGAAGGGTGCAGCTGAGAAGCTGGCAGAGAAACTGAAAACCGTTACGTTCTCACCGGCAGCGGTCCCTGTAGTCGCTAATGTGACTGCAAGACCTGCAGAGGATGGACAGGTTCAGGATTTGTTGACAGCTCAGGTCTATTCTCCTGTATTATGGGAAGACAGTGTGACATGGCTTATTGAGCAAGGCGTGGATACGTTCATCGAGATTGGATCTGGCAGTGTATTGACCGGTTTGATTAAAAAAACAGATAAAACCGTAAAACTGTACAATGTGAACAGTCTTGAAACGCTCGAAGCAACGGCAAGTGAATTAGAAGGAATTATATGAGTTAAACTAAACTTTTTACACGAGAACGGAGAGGACAGAAAAAACCTGAAGAAGCGGAGTGTTCGCCTTTATCACCGGATTTTCCCTTTAGAAAAGGGAATCAAAAAATCTGGGGATAACAGCGATCGGAAGGTTATTCTGTCATCGGAGTGGCAAGTGTAAACATTCTTTGGTTGAACTGATATAGATTTGGGGAAAGGAGGAATGATTATGTCTAAACCATTAGAAGGTAAAAATGCACTCGTTACCGGGGCATCCCGGGGCATCGGGCGCAGTATTGCACTGGCACTTGCAGAAGCTGGAGCGAACGTAGCCGTGAATTATGCGGGTAGCCAAGCGGCAGCTGAGGAAGTGGCGGAAGCGATTCGTGCCAAAGGAGTCAAGGCGATTACACTTCAAGCCAATGTTGGCCTGATGGATGAAGCTGAACAAATGGTCAAAGCTACACTCGAAGCATGGGGCAACGTTGATATTCTGGTGAACAATGCTGGAATTACCCGTGATAATCTGATCATGCGTATGAAAGAGGAAGAATTCGATCAGGTTATTGAAACCAATCTCAAAGGTGTGTTTAACTGCCTTAAGGCGGTTACACGTCCAATGATGAAACAACGGTCGGGAAGAATTATCAATATCTCCTCGGTTGTAGGTGTGCTCGGTAATGCTGGACAAGCGAACTATGTTGCTGCCAAGGCAGGAGTCATTGGCCTGACAAAGGCATCTGCTCGTGAACTGGCTTCTCGTGGAATCACAGTTAACTGTGTTGCACCAGGTTTCATTGAGACAGATATGACAAAAGAGTTGTCCCAGGAGCTGGTGGACGGTATGCTAAGTGGTATTCCGTTGTCCCGTTTGGGTCAGCCGGATGAAATCGCTGGTGTAGTCACGTTCCTGGCTTCACAGGCTTCATCTTATATGACAGGGCAGACACTGCATGTCGATGGTGGCATGTACATGTAATTCTTCCCGGACTTGAACAATAGTCGGGGAACAGGCGCTGGACGATCCGAAATGCCGGAAAAAGGCCGGGTTCCCCGGCCGGGAGCCGCATATGTCTTCTATGGCATTTTGCCTGCGATTCTCGTATAATACCAAAGAAGGAGGTGAACCGGATGTCCGATGTATTGGAGCGTGTAAAACGCATCGTCGTCGACCGCTTGGGCGCAGACGAAGCTGAAGTTACACTTGAAGCATCTTTCAAAGAAGATTTGGGTGCTGATTCTTTGGATGTAGTGGAATTGGTCATGGAATTGGAAGATGAATTTGATTTGGAAATCTCTGATGAAGATGCAGAAAAAATCACGACCGTAGGTGAAGTTGTAAACTACATACAATCTCATACCTAAAGTCATTTTAGTCCCGCACATGTTTTCGAACAGGCGGGACTTCTCATCATTCATTGGTTTTTCTCATTCCGCAAGCAGCTCTACTCAAGCAAGCCTATCTTGGTTGAGTAGATGTCTGTTTGCGGATATTCCCACAAAATACTTGCGTAATGCAGTCGATATAGAGGTGACTCGGTTTGAAACAAAGAGTAGTAATTACCGGAATGGGCGTAATGACATCGCTCGGAAAAGATTTGGAAACGTTCTGGGGCAGTTTAATGGCAGGAAAGTCCGGAATTTCTCAGATTGAGGCGTTTGATGTTAGTGAATACACGACACAGATTGCAGCCGAGATCAAGGATTTCAACCCGGAAGAATATATGGATCGCAAGGATGCTCGCAAAATGGATCGTTTTGTACAGTTCGCTGTGGCAGCCGGCTTCAAAGCCGTTGAAGACAGTGGTCTGAAAATTAACGAGAATATTGATGCAGAGCGTTTCGGTGTATCTATCGGATCAGGTATTGGTGGATTGGGTACGTGGGAGGACCAACATAATGCATTGTTGCAAAAAGGTCCAAAACGGGTAAGCCCATTCTTTATTCCCATGATGATCTCGAACATGGCTTCAGGCCAAATGTCCATTTCCCTTGGCGCCAAAGGTCCTAACATTAACGTTGTTACTGCTTGTGCAACAGGTACACACTCCATCGGAGATTCCTTCAAGCTGATTGCCAATGGTGATGCAGATGCCATGATCTGTGGTGGTGCGGAAGCAACAATCAGACCAACGGGTCTTGCAGGGTTCTGTGCGATGCGCGCAATGTCTACACGTAATGATGATCCTGCGAAGTCAAGCCGTCCTTTTGATACAGAACGTGATGGTTTTGTTATGGGCGAAGGCGCTGGTGTTATGATTCTGGAATCCCTGGAGCATGCTCAAAAACGTGGTGCACGCATTTATGGTGAAGTGATCGGTTACGGTCTGACAGGCGATGCACATCATATGACAGAACCAGATCCGGACGGAGCAGCACGTTGCATGAAGATGGCACTTCGTAATGCGGGCATTGAGCCTGAAGAAGTGGACTACATTAATGCACACGGAACTTCGACGCCTGTAGGCGACAGATCCGAAACGCTTGCGATCAAAAAGGCGTTTGGTGATCATGCGTACAAGCTCGCCGTGAGTTCCACTAAATCCATGACGGGCCACATGCTTGGCGCTGCTGGTGGTGTAGAAGCGGTTATCTGCGGATTGTCACTGACACATCAGACACTGGCTCCTACGATTAACCTGGAAAATCAGGACCCGGAATGTGATCTGGATTATGTACCAAATGTTCCACGTCAAACCAAAGTTAATATTGCCATGTCCAATTCATTTGGATTCGGCGGTCACAATGCCACCATTATTCTCAAAAAATTTGAAGCATAAGGGGCTAGTTCGTTTGAGTGAAGATCTGAAGCAGTTACAACATAAACTTCAAATCAAATTTGACAACAGGCAGCTTTTAAAACAAGCGTTTACCCATGCTTCTTATGTAAACGAACACCGGTTCAGTCAGCATCAGGACAACGAGCGCCTGGAGTTTCTGGGCGATGCCGTGCTGGAACTGACTGTATCGGAGTACTTGTATCATTTGTATCCTAACCGTCCGGAAGGTGAATTAACTAAGCTGCGGGCATCCATTGTCTGTGAGCCTTCCCTCGTCAAATTTGCTGAAGCGTTGGGTTTTGGGCAGTATGTACTTCTTGGTAAAGGTGAGGAACTAACTGGAGGACGGACACGACCGGCTCTGCTGGCGGATGTGTTTGAATCTTTCATTGGTGCATTGTATCTGGATCAGGGGCTTGCGCCTGTTCGGACATTTCTTGATCAGCATGTCTTCCCATTAATCGTATTGGGCAGCAAGCTGCAAATGAGTGATTACAAAACGGAACTGCAGGAACTTACTCAGCATCACAATATGGGAGCTTTGGAATACCGTATCGTTGAGGAACGGGGACCTGCCCATGAACGTGAGTTTGTCTCGGAGGTCCATATGGGTCAAGAAAGGCTTGGCAGAGGTACAGGACGTTCCAAAAAGGAAGCGGAACAACAGGCTGCATCTGCAGCACTTGATCGACTGAAGCTTCCGGAAGCCGGAGCTTAACCGATAGCGCATAGACAAACGAAGAGCAAAGAGCAGCCCGCGGGTCCGCCCCGGCGGAAGTAATCGGCCGGACTGCTTTTTGCTCTTTTTTTGTAAAGAGGTTCAGGGGGAGTTAGCCTGATCGTTAACTAAATAAGTGAACTTTATTTTAGTTCAATTTATTTAGGCGCTTGAATGCAATACTTGAAATTTGCAAGAGGAGGTGACGAGAAACCCTATGTTTTTAAAACGGATTGAATTGGGTGGATTCAAGTCATTCGCCGACAAAACGGAGATGGAGTTCGTTCGTGGCATTACGGCTGTTGTAGGTCCGAACGGAAGTGGAAAGAGTAATATATCGGACGGAATCCGTTGGGTTCTGGGTGAACAAAGTGCCAAGTCGCTGCGTGGTGGCAAGATGGAAGATATCATCTTTGCAGGCAGTGACGCACGGAAGGCCGTTAATTTCGGTGAGGTGTCGCTAACGCTTGATAACGAGGATCACGCACTTGCATTGGATTTCGGTGAGGTGACAGTGACTCGTCGTGTACATCGCAGCGGAGATAGTGAATATTTTATCAACAAACAATCTTGTCGTTTGAAGGATATCACGGAGTTATTTATGGATACCGGCATCGGTAAGGAAGCCTACTCGATTATTGGACAGGGGCGAATCGAAGAGATTCTGAGTACCCGTTCAGAGGATCGCAGAGGTATCTTTGAAGAAGCTTCAGGTATCGTTAAATATAAATCCCGCAAGCGGGATGCGACGCGCAAACTGGATGAGACAGAGCAGAATTTGCTGCGTATTCATGATCTGGTGACCGAACTGGAAGATCAGATTGGTCCGCTGAAGGAACAATCGGAGAAAGCGATCCATTATAAGGAACTTCGTTCTCAGCTCAAATCGCAGGAAATTTCCATGTATGTGTACCAGATCGAACAGATTCATGCGTCCTGGAGTAAGGCGAACGAGCGCCTGCAATCGCTAAAACAGGAAGAGGTTGGACTCGCAGCGATTGTCTCTACGCATGATGCCAAGCTGGAAAATGATCGGAATGCGCTGCGTATCCTGGAAACAGAGACAGAGCAACTGCAAGCCGCTTTATTACAATTCAGTGAAGCGACAGAGAAAAGTGAAGGGCTTGGAGAATTGCTCAAGGAGCGCTCCCACCATCTGCAAACAAATCAGGAGCAGCTCAAAGTAACGCTTGCCGCCAGTGAAGAGAGACATCGCGAACGGGAAAGCGAACTGCTTGCACTGCGTGAGAAGTTTGGCAAACTTGAGCATGAACTGAATGATGTGAAAAATCAGTTGTCTCAGGAAGAAGCCAAACTCATCGGTGTTACAGGCGGCATTAGTCAGCAGCAAGAGGAAAGTCTCAAAGGAAACTTGCTGGAACTGATGAATCAGATGGCTCAGACACGCAATGAAATTCGTTATGTGGATCAGCAGAAAGAAACGCTGGAGCGCAGAATGAATCGCGCTGCTGAGGAATCGGGCAAATGGGAAGATCAAAAAGAGACACTGGAAAGTCGTAAAGCGGACATTGAGAAAAAAGTTGTTCGTTTGGGCAAAGAAATCAGTGATCTACGTGGTGGATATATTACGGAAAGTGAACGACTCCAGTCGCTGCAGAAGCTGCTCGAAGAAAGTCGGGGTACGGTCCGTAAATGGGAACAGAAGCGTGAAGCTCAAGTTTCCCGCCGCGATACGATGAAAGAGATGCAGGATGATTTTGACGGATTCATGCTGGGTGTCAAGGAAGTCCTCAAGGCTTCACGTAAAGGTACGCTGAGCGGTGTTCATGGAGCTGTAGCTGAACTCGTCAAAGTTCCCGAGAAGATCGAACTTGCGGTAGAAACAGCAATGGGAGCATCCTTGCAGCATGTAGTCATGGAAAATGAATCAGTTTCCAGACAGGCAATCGCTTTCCTGAAGCAACGCCAGTTGGGGCGTGCAACGTTCCTGCCTCTGGATGTCATTCGTCCTCGTGCCATTGGAGCAGCTGAACGTTCCATGATCGAAGGTATGGAGGGTTTTGTGGGGATCGGTGCTGATCTCGTTCAATTCGAATCCAAGTACGCTTCGATCATTGGTAGCTTGCTCGGTAATGTTATTATTGCCGAAACGCTGGAGGTCGCCAATAAAATTGCGGCGCGCTGCCAGTATCGTTTTCGGGTTGTGACACTTGAAGGTGACGTGGTCAATGCGGGTGGTTCCATGACGGGTGGTAGCCAGCACAAGAAAAATGTGAGTCTGCTCAGTCGGAAACGGCAGCTGGACCAGCTCGATCAGGATATTTTGGATACGGAAAATCAGATCGTGAAACTGCATCGCAGTGTGGATGAGGTAAAAGTTCAGCTGAAGCAGTGTCAGGACAAACTGGATGAACTTCGTCAGTCCGGTGATGATACCCGAAATGCAGAACAGCAGGCTTCGATGGAAATGAAGCAGGTAGAGCATGAGCTTCGCCATGTGCTTGAACAGGTTGCTGTTGCGGGGCAGGAGAAGAGCGGCTTTACCGAAGAGATCAAAGAGCTGGATACGGCTCGCATCGTCGCTGTGAAGAAGCTGGAGCAGCTTGAAGAGGAAGAAAAAGCGACTCATCGTGCCATTCATGCAGCTGAGTTTGCTCGGAAAGCCAATGAATCCGCGAAGGAAGAATTGCAGAGCCAACTCACCGAATTGAAAGTGCGCGAAGGTAAGCTCGATCAGGAGCGATTCTCCAATGGGGAACAATTGCGACGTCTGGAGCGAGAAGTGGAGTCGTTGGTGAAAGATCTTCGTCAGAATCGCACGTTGCTGGCTTCGATGGAAGCAGATCTCAAGAAAACACAGACCGAGAGTGTCAAGCAGATTGAAGATCTGAACCAGTACAAGCTGAAAAAAGCGGAAGCTTCCCAAGAGCTGGACTTCAAACGTGCTGCACGAAGTGAGTTGTCGAAAAAGCTTGAGCTTGCAGAGAGCGAAACGAAGGAACAGCGCACGCAGTTAAAAGCTGTGGAAGAGCAGATGCGACAGACGGAAATTTCCGTGAACCGGCTGGATGTTGAGCTGGAAAATATACTGCGGAAACTGACGGATGAATACGAACTGGGCTATGAACTGGCCAAAGAGCGTTATCCTGTGCCGGAAGATGTGGAGCATACACAGGCAGAGGTACAGAAGCTGAAGCGCAGTATATCCGCCCTGGGTGATGTTAACCTAGGAGCGATTGAGGAGTTCCAGCGAGTCAATGAGCGATACGAGTTCCTGAGTGAACAGAAGAATGACCTGGTGGAAGCTAAAACAACGTTGTATCAGGTTATTCGGGAAATGGAAGACGAGATGGCGAAGCGATTCAAGATTACGTTTGATGCCATCCGCCGTGAGTTCGGTACCGTGTTTACCAAGCTGTTTGGCGGGGGACGTGCTGACCTTGTTCTCATGGACCCGGAGCGCTTGCTTGAAACGGGAATAGATATTGTGGCTCAGCCACCAGGCAAGAAACTGCAAAACCTGCAACTGTTATCCGGTGGCGAGCGGGCTTTGACGGCGATGGCTTTGTTATTTGCTATTCTGCATGTCAAACCGGTACCATTCTGCGTGCTGGATGAAGTAGAGGCAGCACTGGACGAAGCTAACGTGGTACGTTTTGCTCAGTACTTGCGTGAATTCTCCGAACAGACACAGTTTATCGTTGTTACCCATCGTAAAGGTACGATGGAAGAGGCTGATGTGCTGTACGGTGTTACAATGGAAGAGGGCGGAGTATCCAAGCTCGTTTCGGTTAAATTGGAAGATGAGGAAGCAGTAATTGCCTGATCTGATCCAAACCTGCGAGACAAATGAACTCATTGTAATCATTGAAAATCATTCAGATTGAGCATTTTTGCAAAAACGCTTAGATTATGTACACGATGGAGGGGCTTTATGAGTTTTTTTAAAAAGCTTAGAGACAGCATTGCAAGCAAAACGGAGTCGGTCACCAAACAGTTCAAAGATGGATTGGAAAAGACACGTAAAGGGTTAGTGGAAAAAGTGTCGGATCTCGTAATCCGCCGCAAAAAAATCGATGAAGAGTTCTATGAAGAACTGGAAGAGATTTTAATCGGAGCAGACGTTGGCGTGAATACAGTCATGAATCTGATCGAAGACCTGCGCGTTGAGGTGAAAAAACGCAAAATTGAGGATGCGGCTGAGCTGCAGCCTGTATTGTCCGAGAAACTGACGGATCTTCTTCGCGGTGAACAGAACAATGAATTGAAAATGAATCCGGATGGCATTACCGTCATTTTGTTCGTTGGTGTTAACGGTGTGGGTAAAACAACAACGATTGGCAAGCTGGCACATCGATTTAAACAACAAGGTAAAAAAGTCATCATGGCAGCTGGAGATACGTTCCGTGCCGGAGCCATTGAACAGCTGGAAGTATGGGGGCAACGTGCCGGTGTTGATGTGATCAAACAGCAATCTGGTTCTGATCCAGCAGCGGTTATGTATGATGCGGTACAGGCAGCGAAACAACGGGGTGCGGATGTTCTGCTCTGTGATACAGCAGGTCGTCTGCAAAACAAATCTAACCTGATGGACGAGCTTAACAAGATCTATCGTGTCATTCAGCGTGAAATTCCGGATGCTCCGCATGAAGTACTGATGGTACTGGATGCAACAACAGGTCAAAATGCTTTGAACCAAGCCAAACTTTTCGGTGAGAAAAGCGGTGTAACTGGCCTCGTACTGACGAAACTGGATGGAACAGCCAAAGGGGGGATCGTTGTTGCGATCCGTCAGGAGCTGGACTTGCCTGTGAAGCTCGTAGGACTTGGTGAAAAAATTGATGATCTGCAGCCGTTTGATTCGGAGCAATTTGTGCATGCTTTGTTCGCCGGATTGATCCAGGAACAGCCAGCGGAAAGTGCTGAAGAAGAGGAAGCTAATTCCTAGAATCATTAATAATAGAATGAATTAATATAATGTTAACCGTATTGCCAGTGATATACGTGATAAGTGTCACGTGTAATGTCACTGGCAATACGTGTATAATGGAGGAATAAAGAAGGCAATGTTAAAGGGTTAGAAAGGACGGTTGAAAATGGCCAATACGTATACCTATTCTCGCCGTGAAGAAGTCGCCAATGCGGTGACACATGGAATCGGCGCTGCACTCAGTGTAGCTGCACTGGTGATATTGATTGTATTTTCAAGTATGAAAGGCACGGCTTGGCATGTGGTCAGTTTCACGATCTACGGAATCACCATGCTGCTGCTCTATACAAGTTCTACACTCGTGCATGCATGGAAAGATGGAAAAGTGAAAGATTTATTTGAGATTTTCGACCATTCTTCCATTTATTTGTTTATTGCGGGATCGTACACTCCGCTTTTGTTTATTGCTGTTCGCGGTACACTTGGATGGACCCTGTTTGGTATAATCTGGGGTATCGCATTATTCGGCGTGATCTTTAAGGCATTTTTTACGAAAAAGTTTCTATTCATGTCCACGATTTTTTATATTGCGATGGGCTGGCTGATCGTTATTGCCTGGCAACCGCTTATGGCTGCCATTCCTACAGGCGGTATTGTGCTGCTGGTTGCTGGAGGCCTGATGTATACACTGGGTACGCTCTTTTATGTATGGCGTGGATTTCCGTACCACCATGCGATTTGGCATCTCTTTGTGTTAGCAGGCAGTATTCTTCATTTCTTTATGGTACTGCTGTACCTGACACCACTTCGTTAGAACACCATAAACGGATGCATCTCCACGGACTGAGACGCATTCGTTTTTTCTTCTACATAGAGGTGAATCGCAGAGATACAGACAGGATTTGCTTGTTGTAAAAAAGGGTATAAACCACCCGTTAAACATCGAAATAACATATCATCAGAGCTGTTTTTATTGTGACAAGTATTTTTGCTTGACAACCTGATTTGTTTTAGGTATTATTAGGAACGTTGCAAGAGTGTAAAGTGTTTTTCCTTGACGAAGGGAGTGCCCCGATGTGAGTCAAGAAAATCGGCTTGAGAAGACAAACCGGATTAACTTGCTGTTTGCTTTTTATGAATTGTTACTTACCGAGAAACAGCAGACTTTTCTAAAGTATTACTTTCATGACGATTTCTCACTTGGTGAAATTGCAGCCGAGTTTGAGATCAGCCGCCAGGCGGTATACGAGCATATCAAGCGTGCCGAACAAGTGCTTGAAAATTACGAAAGCAAGCTGGGCTTGCTGGAAAAGCATGAACGGCGTAATCGCAATCTTGAAGATTTGCAAAATGCATTGGAACGCGCAGGCGTCTCCATTGATAACAACAAACAAATACACGATATCGTTGCTCAGCTTAGTGAATGAAAATTGGCTGAGCGGAACGTATCGGTCTTGAAAACAGTATTAAAGCTTAAGGAGGTGGGATCATGGCATTTGAAGGATTAACGACCCGATTACAGAATGTATTCAGCAAGCTGCGCGGCAAAGGCAAGGTGTCTGATGAAGATGTAGCCGAGGCTATGCGCGAGGTACGTCTGGCATTGCTCGAAGCGGATGTAAACTTCAAAGTGGTCAAGGAATTCATCGCCAAGGTGAAAGAGAAGGCTGTTGGCAAAGAAGTGATGGAGAGCTTCACGCCAGGAATGGTCATCATCGACATCGTTAACAAGGAACTAACGGATTTGATGGGTGGAAGCCAAGCGAAATTGGCTAAAGCGAACAAACCGCCTACGGTGCTGATGATGGTTGGTTTGCAGGGTGCTGGTAAAACAACCACATCGGGTAAACTGGCTAAAATGCTGCAAAAGCAAAACAGCAGACCATTGCTTGTTGCAGGCGATATTTATCGTCCGGCAGCGATCAAACAGTTGCAAGTACTTGGAGAGCAGATCAAAGCGCCGGTATTCACACTGGGAGATCAGACAAGCCCTGTTGAGATCGCACGTCAAGGTCTACAACATGCCAAAGATAATGGTAATGACTATGTTATTATCGATACAGCTGGACGTCTGCATGTTGATGAAGAACTGATGGAAGAACTTCGCCAGATTCACAGCGTAGTGAATCCGGATGAAGTACTGCTTGTTGTAGACAGCATGACAGGTCAGGATGCGGTTAACGTAGCAGAACACTTTAACCAGCAGCTTAATCTGACCGGGGTTGTCCTGACCAAGCTGGATGGAGATACTCGTGGTGGTGCTGCGCTTTCCGTCAAAGCAGTTACGGGTTGTCCAATCAAGTTTGCTTCCCTTGGAGAGAAACTTGACGCGTTGGAGCCGTTCCACCCGGAACGTATGGCTTCACGGATCCTGGGTATGGGTGATATGTTATCTCTGATTGAGAAAGCACAATTAAACATTGATACCGATAAAGCCAAGGAAATGGAACGGAAGATGCGTAATGCAGAATTCACGTTTGAAGATTTCCTGGAGCAGATGGATCAAGTGAAAAAGCTGGGACCAATCGATCAGATCATGGATATGATCCCCGGCATGGGCAAGATGAAACAAGCCAAGGATCTGAAGGTTGATGATAAACAGATGGGCCGGATCGAAGCGATCGTTTACTCAATGACGACCGAAGAGAAACGTAACCCGGACATGATCAACCATAGCCGTCGGAAGCGTATTGCTACCGGAAGCGGAACATCTCTGGCTGAAGTAAATCGTCTGATCAAACAGTTTGATGAGATGCGCCGCATGATGAAACAGTTCTCGGATATGATGGGACCTAAAGGCGGTAAAAATAAAGCGATGAAGCAGCTTAAAGGTATGGGTAAAGGAATGAAGTTTCCTTTCCGTTGATTTAAGCGAAGCTGGATCATATACAGATTTCATTGAAGGAGGTGAATTTTCAAATGGCAGTTCGTATTCGTCTGAAACGTATGGGTGCTCACAAAGCTCCTTTCTACCGCGTAGTGGTATCGGATTCCCGTTCCCCACGTGACGGTCGTTTTATCGAGGAGATCGGTTACTACAACCCGGTTGAACAACCGGCTGTTGTTAAGATCGATGAAGATAAAGCATTGGCATGGCTTCAAAACGGTGCACAAGCATCTGACACTGTCCGCAACTTGCTTAGCAAAGCGGGCGTGATGAAGAAGTTCCACGAGTCTAAATTATCTAAATAAAGTGCTGATTCGGAGGGTCATCTATGGAAGAATTAGTAAGCATAATTGCTAAGGCTTTAGTCGATCATCCGGAAGATGTGACGGTTCGGACGGTTGAGAAAGACCGGCTTGTCGTTTATGAGTTAACCGTTCATCCTGACGATGTCGGGAAGGTAATTGGTAAACAGGGACGAATCGCGAAATCACTTCGTACGGTCGTCACATCAGCAGCAGTTAAGATGGATAAACGGGTTACCGTTGATATCATATCTTAAAGATATACGAAAGGGGGTTAGGATGCATGTCCTAGCCCCTTTTCGTGCATGCTGAAACTTAAATAATATGATTGAAATAGCTCGTTAAGTATGATTATTTGCGGAAGTAGTGAAGGGTACGGAATCGATTCTGAAGAAGCGTCAGCGCTCGCCTTTATCACCGGATTTTCACCTTTAAAAATAATTAAAAAAATTAGGGGATAACAGCGATCCGAAGAACGATCCGTAACCGGAACGGTCGCATGGAGATCATCAAATATGAGTACCATATGAATGGATTTTAGGAGGATTTATGGCAGAGTTTATGAATGTAGGTAAAATCGTTAATACGCATGGAATTCGTGGTGAGGTGAGAATCATGCCTATAACGGATTTCCCAGAAGTGCGTTTCGCGAAAAATGCAGAGTTGTTTTTCTTTACACCAGATAATCATCCAGTCATGGTTAACGTGGAATCTGCACGTTTGCATAAAAATATGTATATTCTTCGTCTGAAAGAGTATGGTAATATTAATGAAGTAGAGAAGTTTAAGGGCGGCATGGCCAAAGTGTTGAAAGAGAATCTGGCTGAATTGGAGGAAGGTGAATACTACTTCCATCAAATCGTTGGGTGTTCGGTTATCACCGAAGAGGGTGAAACGCTTGGAACCATCTCTGAAATTTTGACTCCGGGTGCCAATGATGTATGGGTTGTCAAAACGCCAGCAGGTAAAGAAGTGCTGATTCCCGTTATTGATGATGTAGTACTTGATGTGGACATCGAACAAAAGCAAGTGAAGATTCACCTGATGGAAGGGCTGCTGTAACATGAAAGTGGATGTATTAACACTCTTCCCGGAGATGTTTGATGGCGTATTCGGAGCAAGCATTCTGGGTAAAGCCCAAACGAAGGGGCTGGTGTCCCTCGGTGCAACCAACTTCCGTAATTATGCGACAAATAAGCACAATACGGTCGATGATGCTCCTTACGGTGGGGGTGGAGGCATGGTGCTGAAACCAGATCCGATCTTTGCTGCTGTTGAAGATGTACTAGAGCAACGCGGAGAAGCCGCGGCAACCATGAAAGCTCCACGTATCATTTTAATGTGTCCGCAAGGTGAGACGTTTACACAGAAAAAAGCAGAAGAACTTGTACAGGAAGATCATCTGATTTTTATATGTGGACATTATGAAGGTTACGATGAGCGAATTCGCGAATTTCTCGTGACGGATGAACTATCCATTGGTGATTACGTGCTCACTGGTGGGGAATTGCCTGCTATGGTTGCGATCGACAGCATCGTACGCCTTATTCCCGGTGTGCTTGGCAATGAGACAAGTGCTGTGACGGATTCATTCAGTACTGGACTCCTCGAATATCCACACTACACACGTCCACCCGAGTTTAGGGGCATGAAAGTACCGGATATGCTGTTGTCGGGACATCATCTGAACATTGAGGCATGGCGCAGAGAACAGTCGTTGCTTCGTACGCTGGAGCGCAGACCGGAGATGTTGGAAACCGCTGATTTGACGGATAAAGAACGTATTTGGTTGAAAAAGATACGCTCAAACCGTAAACATAGCACAGAATAAGTATATGTATCGTATAAACACGTAAATATATCTTTTTATAGAGTTTGAAAAAGCCAACCTTGATACCAAAGGTTGGCTTTTCTTATGTGTTTTGTAAAGAAAGCTGGATATTCATTGGGTAATTCTATAAAATGGAGGTATATTTTAAAACTCAGTTTCACTAAATGAAACTAAAGGCGGTGTAAGAATGAATTACAATATTATTGGTCTTGATCATATTCAGCTCGCAGCACCAGAAGGCTGTGAAGAGGAGGCACGTCATTTTTTCAATAAAGTACTGGGCTGGACGGAGATTCCCAAACCTGAAATTCTGAGAAAACGGGGTGGTGTATGGTTTGAGTGTGGTGGACACCAAGTGCATATTGGCGTACAAAAAGATTTTATTCCCGCCACAAAAGCTCATCCGGCTTTTTATGTACAACATTTGGATCAGTTGCGTGATCATCTCATTCATAACCAAATTCATATTGTCGATGACGAAGCAAGGGCAGATGAAGGTGTAAGGCGTTTTTATATAAATGATCCTTTTGGCAATCGTCTTGAGTTTTTAGAGTGGGCTTAAATCATTCATTTAAATCGTTTAATTACGTAGGCACTTTTTTGCAGCTTTGAACATTTTTGCATGAGCACATAATAGGGTTGTAAAAAACAGGGGTTTTCTTTATGGTGAACTCAGCTGGAATTGAATAATAAAGATAGCTGAGGAGGAAGGTTATGAATCATCAGCCTTATGAAATCGCCAGAGTAGATATTAGCGAGGCCGGAGAACGCTGCAAAATGCTTTTGGGAGATCTGAACGGGGATGGCAGACTTGAAATGTTGCTTGTACAGGCAGATGGGGGTATAGACGATCGGTATGTACCGCATCAGGTATGCTGTTTGACTGCGTTTGATCTGGAAGGAACATTACTATGGCAGGTCGGAACTCCCGATCCCGATGCAGGTGGTCCGGGTTCAGACTATCCCGCTCAGATCGCAGATTGGGATGGGGATGGAATTAATGAAGTATTGTGTGTCATGGACAAACAATTTCTCGTGTTGGATGGCCGGACCGGAGAGATCAAAGAAACACGTGATCTGCCAGGTGATGAAGCACATGACTGCATTATTCTCGCCAACCTGACTGGTAACCAGCAGAGAATGGACATTATTCTGAAAGACCGCTATAAGACGTTATGGGCACTTGACCATGATTTTAATTTGTTATGGAAGCATGAAGGGAACCCAGGACATTTTCCATGGGTATATGACATCGATGGAGATGGGAAAGATGAAGTGATGGCCGGATATGACATGCTGGATCATGATGGGACGTTGTTATGGTCTTGTCATAATCTCGAGGATCATGCCGACTGTATATGGTTTGGCGACGTTGACGGTGATGGGCAAGTCGAGGTTGTTATCGGTGGCAGTGTCACGGTCATGATGGACCGATATGGTAATGAGAAGTGGCGTTATGAAGACTCGATTGAATCACAGCATATTGCGTTAGGCCATTTTTGTACTGGAATGGAAGGTTTACAGATTGCAGGTCTGGACCGGATTGTCCGGGGGGATGAGCATGGTAAGGATGGAATGTTCATGCTGGATAGCGCTGGGAAGGAAATATGGAAAGAAAACCGCACGACTCGTGGCTGGTTAACCATTATAGAGCCTGTATGTAACTGGGATGAGGGTGGACTCGATTATATTTTGGCGTATCGCCGAGGTGGAGATGTGTTGCCTTCTTTGGTAGATGGAGATATGAAAACGGTTACTGAATTCCCGAAAGAGGGATATGCGGTGCATGCAGACTTGGTTCAGACGGGGAAAGAACAGATCATCATCTATGACGCAGAGGAAGCAGTGATTTATTCCAGCTCTCCGATGACATTATCACTTACCGATGCAAAAAGAGCCAAGCCACAGCTCAAAAGGCTGTATAGCTCGACTCTGTATCCAGGCGGTGAAGTTACAATCTAGGTTTCACTGGTCATTCTCCGATGCAGATGATTCGTTCTGTGGACTGGATTCGGGTTGAAGCAAGGTCGCCAAATCAGTACCTGTCGTGACCGTCAAGCGAGGCAGCTTCATGGGATAATCTCCTGGATGCACAAATCCAGACTTTACGGTAAAGGCCATGCGATATCCATGTTGCTGTAACTTGTAGATCATCTGTGTACTGGTATAACCAAAAGGATAGGCCAGATAAGGTGTGTCTATTCCGGTTTGCTTCATATGCTGGATATCATCATCCAGAAGACTGGTGTCCAGACCGACAGGTACGCTGTTCCCACAGCGCATAAATCCTTTATGATGCAGGTTATAGGTATGGCTGTTGAATTCAAATACGTCGGTTGCTGCCTGCATCTCTGGTTTGGAGATGAAACTGTTGATGGCGGGCTCAAATACCGAAGGTTGATCTTGAATTTTACTGCCTATGACAAACAGCGAGGCATGAAAATTATATTTTTGAAGCACAGGGTAAGCTAATGTATAATTGTTCTGGTATCCATCATCAAAGGTAATCACAATGGACTTCTGTGGTAAAGATAACTTTCCTTTAACATATTGTTCAAGCTGATCCAGTGTAATCGTTTGGTAGCCTTCATCATGCAGGTATTTCATATTTTGCTCAAAATCCTCCAGATTAATGATGGATTTATTATCTGTCTCGTGATTATTCAGTTTGGGCTCTATGTAATGATACATCAGTACAGGAACTTCTGTAGCAGTACCTTGTTCGATCTTGAAGGTAGAACGATCCAGCGCAGATTGGTTAGAGAAGTCAGTGTGTGACAGCTCGAATGCTTTGCGTTTGACTATGTCCCAGGATGTGCAGGCTTTATGTGACATTGCATTCGTTGGATGAGTTACGGCATATGCATACAATGTAATGGAGCATATGAGCATGGCGAGTAGGGCAAGTGTGATCTTTCTCCAATATTTCATGAGTCTTGGGATTCTCCTTTTAAAGTGGTCAATAAGTTATATCATAGACGATATTACTACATCGGAAGTTACAGTATTTTTTCCTGTATCAGGTTGACTTGCAGATGAGAGCGTTGATTCACGGTCCATATGAGAGAATGTATTTTAGAATGAAGTCAACATGTGATGGATGAGTATCAGCGATGCTGATGATCAATAGGCATTTGTTTAATTTCTCTTGTGTTTTGATATGCTGCGTGATACAATAAATCTGTTATGTGGAATACGGCGGTCCTCTATGGATAATGAAGGAGACAAGGTGATCTCTGGAAGAAGTATGAACGCCTGTACGGAAGGAGGGAGTCATAGATGAATATCGTTCAAGCGATTACACAAGAACAACTTCGTAAGGATATTCCGAGTTTTCGTCCTGGTGACACTTTGAAAGTGCACGTTAAGGTAATCGAGGGAACTCGTGAGCGTATCCAATTGTTCGAAGGTGTTGTGATTAAACGCCGTGGTGGTGGAATCAGTGAGACTTTTACAGTTCGTAAAATTTCTTACGGTGTAGGTGTGGAAAGAGCTTTCCCGCTTCATTCCCCTAAAATCGATAGAATCGAAGTGGCTCGCCGTGGTAAAGTTCGTCGTGCGAAGCTTTATTATCTTCGTGAACTACGCGGTAAAGCAGCGAGAATTAAAGAAATTCGTTAATATAACGGATACCGGGAAGGGCTTGGAGACAAGCCCTTTTCGTTTTTGTCCGGGAAAAGTTGAACCGGAGGTACACTTCCGAGTAAAATGGTATGGCAACACATGCGGTGAATAGTCCGGGAGGCTTGTAAAATCAGTTATTGAAGTGCGTGTTCAAAAGACCGGTTTCAGTACCGACTTTTTGAACAACCTCTTGAAGGCATTTGAATTGTGGATTAAATGTACTGTAATGCTTGGTGTAAGATTACATAACTGATGTGAATGTTTTGTATCCATCCATTGAGTTACTGGAACGATACAGAATGCTGGATGTGTGTACTGCTATAAACATGTACTGTGAAGAGAGGAAGATCTTGAATGGAACAAGAAGTTCAACATGACCGGGGCAATCCTGCCGAAGAGAAAGACAGTCGATCCAAAAAAGCCAAAAATGAAATTGTTGAATGGCTTAAAGCCATTGTTATCGCATTAGTTCTCGTCATTCTGATTCGGTGGTTGCTCTTCAAACCGTTTGTTGTGGACGGTCCGTCCATGCAGCCGAACTTTGAAACGGGTGAACGTGTGATCGTCAACGAGATCTTATATGATATCAGAGAACCGAAGCGCGGTGAAGTTATCGTCTTCCACGTACCATCCGAAGGTCGAGATTTCATTAAACGTGTTATTGCTGTAGAAGGTGATACAGTTGAGGTTCAGGACGATACCGTGATGGTTAACGGTAAAAAGGTTGATGAAACGTATATTCAAGGAGCCATTGATGCAGCTGAAGCAAATGGTGGAACCTATAACGTGAAAGATTTCCCGAATGAACAGTTCCCTGATGGCAAAGTGCCGGCAGGTCATGTGTTTGTAATGGGAGACAACCGTCCAAATAGTACAGACAGCCGTATGATCGGTTATGTTTCGTTAAAAGATATTATTGGTCGTGCAGATGTGATTTTCTGGCCGATTGGTGAGATTAAGTGGATCAACCACTGAAATTGAAGTAAATAATGAGGTGAAGACAAGTTGACGATACAATGGTTTCCAGGTCATATGACTCGAGCCAGACGCCAGATTCAGGATAAGTTAAAGCTCATCGACGTGGTCATCGAACTATTGGATGCCCGTCTGCCTGTCTCCAGCCGTAATCCGATGATTGACGAAATATTGCTGGATAAACCCCGGATGATTTTGTTGAACAAATCGGATTTGGCAGATGCTAAAGTGACGCAAGAATGGATTGAATATTTCAAAAAAGAAGGAATTACTGCTTTTCCTGTAGATGCTTCGACGGGAACCAATGTTAAAGATATTCCCGTGCAGGCCAAGCTTCTTCTTAAAGAAAAAATTGACCGTCAAATTGCTAAAGGGATTAATCCTCGTGCGGTTCGCGGGTTGATCGTAGGGATTCCCAATGTAGGTAAATCAACACTGATTAACCGACTTGCTGGACGGAGTATTGCGTTAACAGGAGATCGTCCTGGTGTGACGAAGGGGCAACAGTGGATCAAGGTAGGCAAAGAAATGGAGTTATTGGATACTCCGGGTATTCTTTGGCCTAAGTTCGAAGATCAAAACGTAGGTTATCGTCTTGCTGTAACAGGTGCAATCAAAGAGGAAATTCTGAATGCAGAGGATATCGCCTTTTTTGGAATCAGTTACCTGATGCGTTATTACTGGGACGCTTTGGAAGAGAGATATGGACTTCAGGAGTTCTCCAAGGATGCAGATGATTCAGACAGTGTTATTGCGATTATGGAGCAGGTCGGCCGTATACGTGGTTGCATTGTAAGCGGTGGACGCATTGATCTGGAAAAGGCATCACGAGCATTTCTGCGTGAACTGCGAGCTGGTAAAATGGGACGTTTTTCTATGGAAGCTCCCTATTAAAAAATGGACTCTACATGATGAAGATCATTATCTTCATTTGTTCATTTCATATATACAAGTGCCGAAAGAAGCGGCCGTTACCGGATTACCGGGAGCGGTCGTTTTTTGTGTATACAAACGCGGAAGTAGAGCTGGAACATACGTCGAAAACGATAAAATGGAAGAGGTTTGAAGAACAGTACGCTTTATGGAATTGGCTGACCCATATATCAGGTGTATCTAAATCGTGCTATGATGAATGGTGGTGCAATTTAAATTAGACGAGGTCTGATATATTCAATTTAAACCATCAAATACCGATAAATGAAGACATCACTATCTTTATATTGTAAATCTCAAGGAAAAGTTTTGTTGAGAGTGACAGGTTGTACAGAACAAAAGACAGAGAATCTACGTCTATATTATAAAAAAGTTGTAAGTGATACGCATGCTGAAAAAGCGTGGGTAGAGGAGATGAGTATTATGTTTGAAAATAATGAAGAGATCGGGTTGAATCTACTGGATACCCCGATTGGACCAAAGAAGAAAAAAGAAGCCAGTGAACCTCGAGACCTGTTGCTCTACGAGCGGGAGTATTGGGACAGTGGATTTGAACGTATTGCTGGCATTGATGAGGTAGGGCGGGGCTGTTTGTTTGGGGATGTTGTTGCAGCGGCGGTTATTTTACCGAAGGATCTCATCCTGGAAGGTGTGAATGACTCCAAGAAATTAACGGAGAAAAAACGTGATGCATTATATGACATCATTATGGAAAAAGCGCTGGCGGTAGGTATCGGGTACGCGGATGCAGAGACAATTGATCGGCTTAACATCAAACAGGCTGCGAGACTTGCGATGAAACGTGCTGTTGAAGCATTGGGAGAAACGCCTGATTATATGCTGGTGGATGCCGAGAAGGTGGATGTGAATGTACCTCAGCTGTCCATTATTAAAGGTGACGCCAATAGTCAATCGATCGCAGCGGCATCGATTATTGCCAAGGTAACGCGAGATCGACTATGTAAGGAAGAATGGGATACGTTATATCCGGAATATGGTTTGTCGATACATAAAGGATATGCAACAAAAGTTCATCGGGAGCAAATTATGGCGTTGGGGGCAACCCCGATGCATCGGCGCAGTTTTCTGGGCAACCTGCTTGGAGAGCAGCAATCTTTGTTTTAACACAGGTTTGAAGGAAGGAGGGGGAGAGATTTGAATATCGGTTCCATGATTAAGGGGTTAATGGGAGATAGTAAGCCCGGCAATGCCAAACCGCTTGAATTAAAGGAAGGTCAGGTGGTTCGTGGCTCCGTCGTTAGTGTGTCCGATGATGGAGGAGAAGCAGTTCTGCAGATTCAAGGTGTGCAGGTGCGCGCCAAGTTGGAGACTCCACTCCGTCCGGGTGAGACCACGTTGCTTCAAGTGCAACCTCCAGGTGAAAATGGCATTACGGTAATGAAACCTATGGCTGGAACACTTGCTGAGCTGCCACAAGCTTCGCTGAACAACCTGCTTAAGGATGTAGGACTGCCGGATACAAAAGGGAACCGGGAACTGTTACTTGCCATGCAGCGTAGCGGTTTGCCGCTCACGAAGGATAATGTGGCTATGGTCCAGAATATGATGACTGCCAAACCTGCACAGGTCCCTGTGGAAGAATGGGTGCAGGCGACAGGGATTGCTTTTCAACGTGGGCTTCCGGTTACGGCGGAAACAGTAAAAGGATTACACCAGACGGTGTTTGGCCCCCCTCTGCATCAGTTGTTAAGCGGGTTGGCTGACCAGTTGGAAACGATGCTTACTCAAACAACAGGTAAACTGCTATTGCCTGGAGAACAATCTGCTACGTTGAAACCAGCAGTCATGGCTGGTGCACCTGTTGTACCGAATGCTTCACAGACGGAAGAAGGATTGGCTGCATCAGGCAATGGTCGTCAGGTGACTGGAACCGGAACTCCTGCTTTGTCAACGCAACAAGGACAAGCGGTATTGGCAGGAGCTATATCCATGACGGATGGCGGGGCAGAGGATGCAGCTAATGCGGTGAAAGGAAACCTGCAGACCGGCGGAGGAGCAGGAAATGCTGAAGCCGCGACGAAGGCAGTTGCCAGCAACGTTGAAACGGCTGGCAAAGGGGGCGCAGGTATTCCGTCTGGAACCGGAATACCTGGAGAGGGTCCGCGCGGGGCTGACGCGGGCCAAGCCGGGAGCCGCCCGGGTACACTAGGGGCGGCGGCAGAATCAGTGGCTGGCCGTGTAAGTGCGGGCCAGCCTGAAGCAGGCGCGGCCGGTCGGACTGACGGTCGCGCTGAAACGCCTGCTGCTGCGGGGACTCCGTCCGCAGCAGGCCAGGCGGCGCCAGCAGCGCCTACGGCAGCGCAGCTGGCGCCCAAGCTGCTGGCGCTGCTGGACGCCTTGCGCAGCGCGTCCACTGCCGCACCGGCACAGCCTGGTGCGGCAGCACAGGCCGCCCCTGCATCGCAGGGCGGCCAGGCGGCTGCGGCTGCCGGAGGCGTGCCGCAGCCGTTGCCAGCCGGCGCTGATGCGCCGCCGGCTGGCGGTAGTGCAGCAGCAACTGCGGGAGCTGCTGCAGTGCCTGCGCCTGTCACCCACGAGGGGGACCCGTGGGTGGGGCGCGTGCTGAAGCTGCTCGGTGCGGAGCACGAGCAGCAGGCCGTTCACGGCGCGGCTGCGCAGCCGCGCGTGGGGGATGCGGCGAGTCCGGCAAATGCGGACACGCTGAAGGGCTTGCTGCTGCAGCTTGCCAGCAGCGAAGGTGCACCGGCGGCGCTTAAGGATGCCGCCGGACAGGCTGTGCAATATCTGACAGGTCAGCAGTTATTGCTGACAACAGATCGCAGTGCTACATTTGCACAGATGCACTGGTTTATTCCGATCACTGGACCGGACGGGGAAGAAACGGCGTCTGTTCAGATTCAATCACGTCGTGGATCTCGTGGAGAGCTGGATGCGTCCAACTGCCGTCTATGGTTTGATCTGGACATGAAAAGTCTTGGGCCTACTCTGGTAGATGTCCATGTGGTTAATAATATTGTCAGTCTGCGTGTATTGAATGATCGCGAAGGGATGGGACCGCTCCTGGAGAGCGGACGAGAGGTAATCCATCAGGCATTGGACAAGTTGGGTTATCAATTGCTGACCTTCAAGGCGGAACCGTGGCCTGCGGGCCAGGAGCCGGGCGCGGAACGAAAAACGAGGGCCTCGGACTATAGTCCTGAACGATACAAAGGGGTGGACTTGAAGGTATGAAAGACGAGTCGTCACAACCGGACCTGCTCTCCAAAAAGGCGGTTGCCCTAAAATATGTCCCTGGAGAGAGCGAAGCGCCTGTTGTTGTAGCCAAGGGGCGCGGCAAAGTGGCAGAAGCCATTCTGGATAAAGCCAGAGAAAACGGCGTGGCTGTTCAGGAGGATGCAGCACTTGTGGAGGTGCTCTCCAAGTTGGATCTGGATGAACAGATTCCAGCTGAACTGTATCAACTGGTCGCAGAGGTGCTAACGTACGTCTACCGTGCAGATCGCATGGCCTCAGGACATGAGGAAAATGAGTCATGGTAGAACGTAGATTGGGCCGGGGGCCGGATCTGAAGCTCACACGACAGCAGAAGGGTCAATTAGGTGAAGAGGCTGCCTGTCAATGGCTGCGAGAGCACAATTATCGAATCATTAGACAGAACTGGCGTTGCCGTAGTGGTGAGATTGACATCATTGCTTCCTGCGAGGGCCTGATTGTCTTTGTGGAAGTAAGAAGCAGAAGTGGAGCCGCTCAGTACGGTACACCTCAGGAATCGGTGGATATGCGTAAAATGCAGCAGGTACGTTCAACCGCATCCGTGTATTTGCAAATGACGGGAGAGACGGAACTTCAGATCCGTTTTGATGTAATTGCCGTAATGCTTGATCAAGCAGGAGAGACTGTCTCTGTGAATCATATTGTTAATGCTTTTTAAGAATTACACTAGAAGTTATTGTTGTATTATGTGATACGAAATGTATCTTTTTAATGTGGGTTGGTCAGTAATTTCGAAGTACAAGTTTAATTATGTCTTATCTTTTCATTTGTTTTAGTTTTGAAATTAGTTAATATACTAAAGCCGTAGTTCCTATTTATACAGGAGCTGCGGCTTTTTTTGATTTAACTATGAAATCACTAAACATAGGATAGAGCATTGATAATAAAATCATTGTATTTCAGAAATTTATAGATACAAAATGTATCATTTGTAATAAACTAAGAAAGTTGAAATTTAAAGAGAGGTTGGTGGGATGTATGAAAGAGCTTCAGAATACTTCGAACAACACAGTAAAACAAGTATGGGAGTGCCCTCGGATGGATGTGCTGGATATCAGCGAGACCATGAACGGTGGACAGGGGATTTGGCAATATGTTTGGGACGGAGAATTCTGGAAGCTTGAACTTATGGTCAGTTAATTTAAGAGGCTAAAGAGGAATATTTGATCAATAAAATAAATGGTGAGGTGTAGTGAGAAGATGCAGACAAGTATCAAATGGATCATTCGACTAAGTGTACTATCTTTATGTTTCATTTTGTTTGGAATCATGTATTCCGGAGTTTCTTATGCAGCCGATCCGTCTACACAGACAAAAATATCAGGTAAAGTTACTGATCTTGAAGGCTTTCCTATCCAGGATGCAACCATCAAGTATTCCCTTAGATATCAAGGGGAAGAAACTGAAAATAGCGTAAAGACAGATGGCACTGGAAGTTATTCTATACTTGAGTCTGTCCAGGATTACACGGAAATTAGTTTTATAATTGAAGCAGAGGGCTATGTGACAGACAGGCACCGTAATACCTACTATTTGTCAGAAGGGGAACAGATTCTGGTTAATTTCGAGCTATATGAACCTTCTACGATTGTAGGGTCTGTAACCGATCAAACAGGCAAACCGATTCCAGATGCCTTGGTCAAAGTAACAGGAGCCTTGGATCGCCCCGTTAAAACAGATCAGCAAGGCCGGTATGCCGTTACTGGGCTTGATTTTGACTACAATCCAAACATTGCGATCTGGGTAGATTCTGCGGATTATATGCTTTATGAACAGGATCGTTTGAATGTTCAGGCTGGAAAAACCTTGATCGTAGATGTTGTTTTGACAGAAGCGGCTCACGTGCGAGGAAAAGTCGTAGATGAGGCGGGCACTCCAGTATGTGGAGCTAAAGTTAATGCTGGAGGTTCGGCAACAACAACGGATGCTCAAGGAAATTATTTCATAAAACGCGTGCCAACAGGTACCAAAACAATAACGGGGGAAGCAGCAGGATACTTAAAATCGACTCAGAACGTTACCCTCGTACAAGGAGATCATAATACGTTTAATATCGTACTTAAGAAAGATGCAGATATTACACCTCCAGTAACCAAGTACAGATTAGTTCCTATTACAGATACTGTGAACGGGAAAATATACATCAAAGGATTTACATTCAGACTTCAGGCAACAGACGAAGTCAAAGGTTCGGGCGTAAAAACAACGCAATATCGAATCAATGGGGGAGAATGGAAGAACTATGAAGGACCCGTAAAGTTTTATGCTCCCGATGTCAAGGTGGTAGAGTACTACAGTACAGATGTTGCAGGTAACCAGGAGAAGTACAACAAAATGGATTTTGTTAATGGCACATTTGAAGGCGCAGGTTCATATTGATTCATCATTGATATGATAGTGTGCTTTGTATAAGATGCTAATCTAATTAGACGGCTCCGACATGATGATCGCCCTCGGTAGATCAGGATTCGGAGCCGTCTTTACCGTTTTTAATGCCTGTAACCCTAGTAGTCGACGCCTTCCCTTTGAATCTCGTGAACAGAAGGGTGTATAATCAAGGATGTAATCTGGAGGTTTAATCTTTTGATTTGTCATAAACGAATTGTTCCAGACCTAAACCATCGTTAGGGTTACAAATCATATAATATACAGGAGGTACGGCCGATGAGTAAAACTACGAAAACAACAAATGAAGTCAGAAATGCGATTCAAAACCGTCGTACGGTGAAAAAATTTAAAAAAGAAGCTGTTCCTACACAGCAGATTATAGAATTGCTGGACACCGCAGTCTGGGCTCCTAACCATAAACTGCGTGAACCTTGGAGATTTTTGTTGTTTACCGGAAATGGACGGAAGAAACTGGCTGAGGCTATTGATGCAGAAATGGGAGAAGACAACAAATTCTCAGCCAATATTATGCAAGTTCCATCCGTTATGCTTGTTGTTCTGGAAGAAGATCCCAGACAGAATATCTGGGACGAAGACTTCGCTGCGGTCAGTGCATTGGTTCAGAACTTTATGCTTGCAGCCTGGAGTGAAGACATTGGAACGTTCTGGGTGACCAAGCCATTTTTGTACGCTCCCAAATTCCGCAAACCGCTTGGAATAGAGGCGGGAGAGAAGATTGTAGGTATGATTTATATGGGATACCCTGATGTTATTCCTTCTGCCAAAGAACGCACACCAGCCAAGGAGAAACTCACTCTTTTTGAATAATATATTATTGTAGACCTTAGCTATATACGATCCCTTATGTTTCAGGGAGATCCACGTACAAGTACCTTTCTTCACAGAAGAGAAGGGCTTGTACGTTTTTTGTCATGTTGGCGTATCCGCATTGTAGAATCTGCATAAGAAATCCTTCTCGATCTTCCTCTGCTGTCTGCAGTTTCATGCCCATTTCACTGCCTTTGGGTAAATCGGCCTGTTCTTTCCTCCATATGCTTCTAAAATAGCTTCAAAATAAATTAAGATCCAATTGACGATACTGGATGGCTTCAGCCACATGAGCGGTCACAATTTCACCTTCATGGTCCAGATCGGCAATGGTCTGTGCCATCTTGATAATCCGATCATGTGCACGCATGCTCAGGTTTAACGTTTGCAGCGTTTGCTCTAACAGTTGCTCTGCCTCTTGGGGGAGATGGATCGTTCGTCGCAAAAGCGTGCCAGAAAGCTGGCTATTCCAACGAACCGAACTTTTGGCATAACGTGTAGCCTGAATTTGATGAGCGTGGATCACTTTTGACTGCATTTCTTCAGAGGAAGGGGAAGCAGCAGACTTGCGCCACTCGCCTGGTGGAGGAACCTCAACCTGAAGATCAATGCGGTCCAGCAGTGGTCCTGAAATTTTGGCTCGGTACGCGGCAACACGGGCTGGACTACATATGCAGCGTTGCTCCTCCGAATGAGCGGACAAATATCCGCAGGGACAGGGATTCATGGAACATGCAAGCATGAACTGGGCCGGAAAGGTGAATGCAGCGCGAGCCCGACTAATTGTCACTGTGCGATCCTCTAACGGCTGCCTTAATACCTCAAGCACTTGGCGCTGGAATTCAGGTAATTCATCCAGAAACAATATGCCCCGGTGGGCAAGACTTACTTCACCCGGTTTTGGGATACCACCGCCTCCAATCAGACCAGAGGTGGATATCGTGTGGTGAGGCGAGCGAAAAGGTCTATCTGCAATCAGGCCTTGAGGAGCTTCTTTCAATTTGCCTGCGGCACTTAATACTTTGGTTACTTCTAACGCTTCATCTTCTGACAAAGGTGGAAGGATGGAGGGTAGACGTTTGATTAACATCGTTTTGCCCGTGCCTGGCGGTCCAACGAGCAGTATATTATGCATGCCAGCTGCAGCAATCATAAGCGCGCGTTTTACATGGTGCTGCCCCAGAACATCACTATAGTCATCTGCAAATAATAGTGTTTGTCTTGGCTTCCTATCCGCCATCTTATGAGTCTTATCTTTTATAGGAGCAGCGAGGTGAGCATAATTTTTCAACACGACTGGTCCTGCATTTGTATTATTTGGTATTCCCACTGAACTAGCGGGTTGATCTGGATTTTTCGGAGTAATATCCTGTAAATGACGAATGCCAAACACCTGGATACCTCGAATCAGTGACGCTTCCTCCACGTTATCCAAAGGCAGGAGCACGGAAGTAAAGCCTTGTCGTTTGGCCAGATCCACCATGGATAAAATGCCCGGCACGGACCTGATCGAACCGTCCAACGCCAGTTCGCCAACCACTAGTGTTCGTTCCCGGGGAGGAAGTACAAGCTGGCCGCTTGTCATAAGTAAACCAATAGCGATGGCTAGATCAAAGGAAGATCCTTCCTTGCGTAGATCAGCGGGGGCCAGATTGATTGTGATCCGCTGTAAAGGATACTGATATCCGCAGTTTTTAATCGCTGCACGGACACGTTCAACGGCCTCACGAATGGCTGAATCCGGTAAACCGATGATGGATGTCTGTGGCAGACCATTGGATAAATCGGTTTCCACCTCGATCAGAACACCATCGATTCCGTACAAACACGCACTGTGTAATTTTCCGTACATAACAAAGAAACACCTCACTCGATTCTTGACTCCGCATAATACGGGCCAGTCTACGAATTAAGGTGCTTCCTCAGCTTCTACTAAGCATTTTATATAAAAGGAATCATGGAGTCAACCTGTCATTATCATTGCTGTAGTCATCTTTCCTGATCCCTGAATTTTATTTCTGGAAGGAAATCATTAAATAATTTTGGAGAAAATGGTGCGTGAATCTGTTCGATGGACTTATCTATTATTGTTGTTAAATCATGGGGATGAACTACTGATTATCTACCTATGTTTATATTTTACACAATCTAATTTATCATAATTAAATTGAATAGTAAAATCATTTGTGCTCAATTATTCTGTTTTTTTTCTATTTTGTGATAGTATAGATCTATAGTTCCTGTATTATTAGGAATAGATTGCACAATAGGCAGGTGAGAAAGACATATGCAGACTGACAGTTTGAAGCTGGATAACCAATTATGCTTTGCCATATATGCTTGTTCACGTGAGATTACGAAGATGTACCAGCCTTATCTGGAGGTACTTGGCGTAACGTATTCCCAGTATTTGGTGTTAATGGTTTTGTGGGAACGTGAAGAATGTACGGTTAAGGAGATCGGGGAGGCTCTCTATCTCGATTCGGGAACGTTGACACCACTTCTCAAACGTTTGCAGTCAGCAGGACTTATTAATCGCGAACGCTCGGCTCAGGATGAACGAAAAGTATTAATTACATTAACCGACTCCGGCCGTGAGTTACGGAACAAGGCATTATCCATACCTGAATCCATTCAGGGAGATGCGTGTTTGAACAGTACAGAGTTTGAAACATTGCTGGGTCAGTTCAAAGGATTACTGGAGAAAGTTCACGAAACCAACACTAACGCAGCCAAAAAATAAAATGTAGTTTTACATCAAGAAAACCTCAGTTTTTAGCTGAGGTTTTTTCCATATATACCCAAGCATTCACAATATGGGATCATACTCATATCAAAATACTGTCTATTAAACATTAATTTTTTAAGGAAAGCGTTTTAAAAACGTGTTACAATGAATTGGGTTTAAGTGAAAATAGTCAACATTTGTCTTTTGTTAGTCTACCAACCCGCCTTGTTGCAGTCATGTTGATAGGAGGATTCGAGAATGAATATCCATGAATATCAAGGAAAAGAAGTACTGAAACAGTATGGAGTTACCGTTCCAAACGGAAAGGTTGCTTATACAGTCGATGAAGCGGTTGCGGCCGCAGAGGCACTGGGCAGTCCGGTGACTGTTGTTAAAGCGCAAATTCACGCAGGTGGCCGGGGTAAAGCCGGCGGCGTAAAAGTGGCAAAGAGTACGGATGAAGTTCGTGCCTATGCTTCCGAAATTCTGGGCAAAGTATTGGTAACACACCAGACTGGACCAGAAGGTAAAGAAGTGAAACGTCTTCTGATTGAAGAAGGATGCGATATCCGCAAAGAGTATTACGTGGGTGTTGTTGTGGACCGTGCCACAGGCCGTGTAGTTATGATGGCTTCCGAAGAAGGCGGTACTGAGATTGAAGAAGTAGCTGAAGCTACACCTGAGAAAATTTTCAAAGAAATCATTGACCCTGCCATTGGGTTGCAAGTGTTCCAGGCCCGTAAACTGGCTTACAGCATTAAGATTCCGAATGAACTGGTGAACAAAGCTGTTAAGTTCATGCTGGCGCTGTACACTGCATTTGTCGAAAAAGATTGCTCTATTGCCGAGATCAATCCTCTCGTTGTTACCGGAGATGGAAACGTTATCGCGCTAGATGCGAAATTAAACTTTGACTCCAACGCCCTGTTCCGTCATAAAGACATTTTGGAACTGCGTGACTTGGATGAAGAGGATGAAAAAGAAATCGAAGCTTCCAAATACGACCTCAGCTACATAGCACTTGATGGCAACATCGGCTGTATGGTCAATGGTGCGGGACTTGCGATGGCAACGATGGACATTATCAAATACTACGGTGGAGACCCGGCCAACTTCCTTGACGTTGGGGGCGGTGCGACAACGGAGAAGGTGACTGAAGCATTTAAGATCATCTTGTCCGATGCCAAAGTAGCTGGAATCTTTGTTAACATCTTCGGTGGCATCATGCGCTGTGATGTTATCGCCAATGGTGTTGTTGAAGCCGCGAAGCAGCTTGGCCTGACCAAACCGCTGGTTGTTCGTCTTGAAGGAACTAACGTGGAGCTTGGCAAACGTATTCTGGGTGAATCTGGCCTGAATATCGTTCCTGCTGATTCCATGGCCGATGGTGCACAGAAAATTGTTGCCCTCGTAAAATAAGTTCATTCCTTAGTACCGGAGCTGTCCGGGAATTGAAAAATAACCGTAAGGATGTGAAGCAACGTGAGTATTTTGATCGATAAAAATACAAAAGTCATTACGCAAGGCATTACGGGTTCAACGGGAATGTTCCACACGAAGGGCGCATTGGACTACGGAACCCAGATGGTAGGCGGAGTTACACCGGGTAAAGGCGGAACTAATGTGGATATCACGTTGGAAGACGGCACAGTAGCTAGTCTGCCGGTGTTCAACACTGTGCAGGAAGCGAAGGAAGCTACAGGCGCAACAGCGAGCGTCATTTACGTTCCTCCTGCATTTGCAGCAGATTCCATTATGGAAGCTGTTGATGCTGAGCTGGACCTCGTAATCTGTATTACAGAAGGTATTCCGGTTCTTGACATGATCAAGGTTGACCGCTTTATGGAAGGTAAAGATACTGTCCTGATCGGACCAAACTGTCCAGGTGTCATTACACCAGGAGAATGTAAAATCGGTATCATGCCTGGTTATATCCATATGGCAGGGCACGTAGGCGTTGTTTCCCGTAGTGGAACACTTACCTATGAAGCCGTTCATCAACTGACGACACGTGGCATTGGACAATCTTCTGCTGTAGGAATCGGGGGAGACCCTGTAAAAGGCTCCGAGTTCATTGATATCCTCAAACGGTTCAATGAAGATCCACAGACTCATGCGGTCATCATGATTGGTGAGATTGGTGGTACAGCTGAAGAGGATGCTGCAGATTGGGTACGTGAAAACATGACCAAACCGGTTGTTGGCTTTATCGGTGGCGTAACAGCGCCTCCAGGCAAACGGATGGGCCATGCTGGCGCTATTATCTCTGGCGGTAAAGGTACAGCCAAAGAGAAGATTGCGAAGCTGGAATCATGTGGAATCAAAGTAGCACCAACTCCTGCTGAGATGGGTTCGACTTTGGTGAGTGTACTTGAGGAACGCGGTATTTTGAATTTGTGCACGACACATTAATTCTTTTTCGTTATAATAGAAGAAACGGCTCGGAAATGATTTATTTCTGGTAGACCGACTATTATGGTTACGGAAAAGGTAAGCAACCTTTTGTCCTTAAACAGGGCGAAGGGTTGCTTTTTTGCGTTTTTTTACGGGAAAAGGGGGAGGAATTGTCCCTCATCTGCGTAAACGCTTGCATTCCGTGGTCACTTAACACACAATATGAGGGAAGATCTCTTCCCGCTTTGGGAGGTTTATGGTATGGAAGAAAGATGGATCTTGTTTGGGTTACATGAGATGGAGGGTATTGGCAAGAAAACAATCTCGAAACTTATTCTGGGACAACATGAATTACCCGATCTATTGAATTATGGGGAAAGCGACTGGGTCGCAGCAGGCTTGCGCAAAGATCAAGCTGCACGTTTGACTAGCCAATTTACTATCGACTGGATTGAGAGTAAAAGAGAACACGTTTACAATCAGGGGATAGAGGTTATTACTTATCTGGATCAGAATTATCCCATATTAATGAAGGAAACCGTTCAGCCTCCCTGGGTAATGTATGCTCGAGGGGATGTTAGTTTGCTACACGATTCGTCTATTGCCATGGTGGGAACTCGTATGCCGACCGTGTATGGACGCAAAGTTGGAGAAAAGCTGGCAGAGCAATTATGCAATGCAGGACTGACGATTGTAAGCGGGCTTGCCCGCGGTATTGATAGCGTATGTCATGAGGCAGTACTACGTGCTAAAGGAAAAACGATTGCAGTATTCGGAACAGGGATTGATAATATATACCCACCCGAAAATACAAGCCTTGCTGAGCGAGTTGCGGAGACGGGGTTGCTTTTGTCGGAATATCCACCAGGTACGAGAGCGCGCCAAGGATTATTTCCGGAACGGAATCGAATCATTGCTGGCCTGACACTGGGAACATTGGTTGTTGAGGCTGACATTCGCAGTGGTTCACTCATTACAGCAGATGCTGCGCTTGAAGCAGGCAGGGATGTATTTGCAGTCCCTGGACCTATTACATCGCCGAAAAGTCGGGGAGCACACAATCTTATCCGTCAAGGAGCCAAATTGGTCACTTGTGCAGCAGATGTATTGGAAGAGTATCGATTGGGCTTGCCAAATGCAGAACAACTTCCTTACAATAGAGGACGTTCGACCGAAACAACCGAGCCTTCCGAGCGAGGGATATTCGCTGAGGTTAAGCTCTCTCCAGATGAACAACGCGTAATTTATCTGTTGGAACAGGGAGAACAATCATTGGATCAACTGGTTGAGCTGCTTGGTTGGGATTTTGGACATTTGCATTCAGTTCTGTTATCTTTAATCATAAAAAAGCAGATTAGCCAATTACCAGGCACCAAATACGCGAGGGTATGACGAAGCTACAACCTACGTAGTGCGTGGAAATATATAATTAGCAGAAGTTATTAACTATGCATAAGCTTACAGAAACAGTTTCATGACAGTTTCATGACTGAGAGGAGGATGAACCTATGGCGGATGCACTCGTAATCGTGGAGTCGCCCTCAAAGGCGAAGACGATAGGCAAATATTTAGGCAGCAAGTTCATCGTAAAAGCTTCGATGGGGCATGTTCGCGATTTGCCAAAGAGTCAGATCGGCGTTGAGGTAGAGAATGATTTTAATCCGAAATATATTACGATCCGCGGCAAAGGTTCAATCTTGAAAGAACTGAAGGATGCACGGAAGAAAGTGAAAAAAGTGTATCTCGCAGCTGACCCGGATCGCGAAGGTGAAGCTATCGCATGGCATTTGGCCCATGCCCTTGAACTGGACGATACGGCAGATTGCCGGGTTGTATTTAATGAAATTACAAAACAGGCGGTCAAAGATGCGTTCAAAACGCCGCGGAAAATCAATATGGATTTGGTTAACGCGCAGCAGGCAAGACGTATTCTGGATCGACTCGTTGGATATAAAATTAGTCCGTTATTATGGAAGAAAGTGAAAAAAGGTTTGTCTGCAGGCCGGGTTCAGTCCGTGGCTGTTAAAATCATTTTAGATCGTGAAAATGAAATTGATGATTTTGAGCCGGAAGAATACTGGAGCATTACCGCCAAACTGACAGCAGACGGCAATCCGTTTGAAGCCAAGTTTCATAAACTGAACGGGGCCAAAACAGAGCTGGGCAGTGAAGCGGAAGTGCAAGCGATCCTGAAACAGATCGAAGGTGCAGACTTTACGATTAAGGAAGTTAAAGAGAAAGAACGGAGCCGTAACCCGTCCGCCCCGTTTACGACGAGTTCTCTGCAACAGGAAGCGGCGCGTAAATTGAATTTCAGAGCTTCCAAGACGATGTCGGTCGCCCAACAACTATATGAAGGTGTAGACCTTGGAAAAGAAGGCACAGTAGGTCTCATCACGTATATGCGTACGGACTCCACACGAATTGCAGCATCTGCACAAGAAGAAGCCAAAGAATATATCGTTGGTAAGTATGGTGAGCCATTTGCACCTGAGACTCCACGAAACTATTCCAAAAAAGCAGCTAATGCTCAGGATGCGCATGAAGCGATTCGTCCAACTTCAATTCTGCGTGACCCTGACTCAATCAAGTCGTTCATGAGTCGTGATCAGTTCCGGTTGTATAAACTGGTATGGGAACGTTTTGTAGCGAGCCAGATGTCTTCGGCTATTCTGGATACACTCTCTGTCGATATTGCTGCGGGGGACACCATTTTCCGTGCAGCAGGTTCGAAGGTACGATTCCAAGGTTTCATGAAGGTATATGTTGAAGGAAACGACGATGGTACAACCGATGAAGATCGTCTGCTGCCTCCGTTGAAAAGTGGAGATGTACTTGAGAAACAGGAGATTGAGCCAAAACAGCATTTTACACAACCGCCACCCCGTTATACGGAGGCAAGGTTGGTTAAGACGCTTGAGGAATTGGGTATAGGGCGTCCGAGTACATATGCGCCAACACTGGAGACCATTCAGAAGCGCGGATATGTTGCAATTGAGGAAAAGAAATTCATGCCGACCGAGCTGGGTGAACTGGTCATCGAACAGATGGAAGAGTTTTTCCCTGAAATCCTGAATGTAGAGTTCACCGCAAACATGGAAGGTGATCTTGACCATGTGGAGGAAGGTTCCGAGGATTGGGTCAAAGTACTCGCAGAATTCTATGAATCTTTTGAGAAACGGCTTGAATTTGCGGAAGAAGAAATGAAAGAAATCGAGATTGAAGACGAAGTATCGGATGAGATCTGTGAGAAGTGCGGCAAACCGCTGGTTTATAAACTCGGACGTTTTGGCAAGTTTCTTGCGTGCTCTGGCTTCCCTGATTGCCGGAATACCAAACCGATTATCAAGGATATCGGCGTGACTTGTCCGAAGTGTAAGGAAGGTCATGTTGTTGAGCGTCGTAGCAAAAAAGGACGTATTTTCTACGGTTGCGACAAATATCCTGAATGTGATTTTGTCTCATGGGACAGACCTTCAGCCAAACCATGTCCAAGTTGCGGATCGCTAATGATTGAAAAGCGGAACAAAAAGGGAGCACGGTTGCAGTGTACTTCATGTGATCATCAGGAGCCGGTGGATGAACCGGATGACGAATCAGCAGATTAATATATATGCGAATCAAATTTAGTGAATTTTGAAATTGTTTTATGGGGGTAAATGATTTTGACGAATGAACAACAAGTAACCGTTATTGGTGCCGGGCTGGCAGGAACAGAAGCGGCCTGGCAGATTGCAAGTCGCGGCGTACGCGTGAAATTATACGAGATGAGACCTGTTGTGAAAACGCCAGCTCATCATACGGATAAATTTGCAGAACTGGTATGTAGCAACTCACTGCGTGCGAATGGATTGACCAATGCAGTAGGTGTGTTAAAAGAAGAAATGAGAATGCTCAATTCTCTCGTATTGTCAGCAGCAGACAAACATGCAGTTCCCGCAGGTGGGGCGCTTGCTGTGGACCGGGATGGATTTTCAGGTGAGATTACATCCACGTTGCACCAGCATCCGCTCATCGAAGTGGTGAATGAGGAATTAACTTCTCTGCCGGAAGATGGCATCGTTGTTGTTGCAACGGGGCCGCTGACTTCACCAGCATTGTCTGAGCAAATTAAGGCATTAATGGGGGAAGAGTATTTCTACTTCTATGATGCAGCTGCACCGATCATCGAAAAAGATTCAATTGATATGAACAAAGTGTATCTGGCTTCACGTTATGATAAAGGCGAAGCGGCATATCTGAACTGTCCGATGACAGAAGAAGAGTTTGATGTCTTCTATGAAGCTCTCATTACTGCTGAAGTCGCTCAATTGAAAGAGTTCGAGAAAGAAATCTACTTTGAAGGCTGTATGCCAATCGAAGTGATGATGAAACGCGGAAAACAGACGGCTCTGTTTGGTCCAATGAAACCGGTAGGTCTGGTTAACCCTCATACAGGGGAGTTGCCACATGCGGTTGTTCAGCTTAGACAGGACAATGCAGCTGGAACCCTGTATAACTTGGTGGGCTTCCAGACGCATCTGAAATGGGGAGAACAGAAACGTGTCTTTTCCCTTATTCCTGGACTTGAAAATGCAGAGTTCGTTCGTTATGGCGTAATGCACCGTAATACATTTATTAACTCTCCTAAACTACTTCTTCCGACGTATCAGTTTAAAGAGCGTCCAAACCTGTTCTTTGCAGGTCAGATGACGGGTGTAGAAGGATATGTGGAATCTGCTGCATCAGGGCTGATTGCCGGTATGAACGCAGCCAAAGCAGCACTTGGGCAGGAACTGGTAGTATTGCCGGTAGAAACAACACTTGGCAGTATGGCTCAGTATATTACAACTGCTGACTTCAAGCACTTCCAACCAATGAACGCAAACTTTGGTTTGTTGCCGAAGCTTGAAACAAAGATTCGTAACAAAAAGGAAAAAAATGAAGCTCTTGCACAGCGTGCCCTGGATGGCATCACCAGTTTTGCTGCGGCAGAAGGTCTAACTGTTCCGGAACGCGTATAAATTATTCGTGGGAGGATGCTGATATCATGGATATGTCATTTCATGCTACAACGATCTGTGCTGTTCGTCATAATGGTAAGGCTGCAATCGCAGGAGATGGTCAGGTGACCATGGGCCAAAGTGTTGTGATGAAGAATACAGCCAAGAAGGTAAGACGTTTGTACCGCGGACAGGTTGTTGCTGGCTTTGCTGGTTCTGTGGCGGATGCGATCACCCTGTTTGAGAAATTCGAAGGTAAGCTGGAGGAGCACCATGGTAACTTGCAACGTGCTGCTGTAGAGCTTGCCAAGGATTGGCGTCAGGATCGGATCTTGCGTAAGCTTGAGGCACTGTTGATTGTGATGGACAAATCAGGTATGCTGCTCATTTCAGGCGGTGGGGAGATTATCGAACCGGATGATGACGTTATTGCTATCGGATCAGGTGGAAACTTTGCCTTATCTGCTGCGCGTGCGTTGAAACGTCATGCAGTAAGCCTGGAAGCGAAAGATATTGCGCGTGAATCACTTCAGATTGCCTCGGAGTTATGTGTATATACCAATAATAATATTATTGTAGAAGAGTTATAAGCCAAAGAAATCTCCCGTAGTGGAGCATGATTCTGTAATCTGCTCCAGGACGTCTAGGGGATTCTTTGTCCTTGTTAGGAAAAATAAATTCAACATACTGGTAGGAGGGAAGCAATATGAATACTCAAGCGTTAACACCGAGACAGATTGTTGCAGAGCTTGACAAGTATATTGTAGGTCAAAAGAAAGCTAAAAAATCGGTAGCGGTAGCTCTTCGTAATCGTTATCGGCGTAGCCTTTTGCCTGAGCACACTCAGGACGACATTGTGCCCAAAAATATCTTGATGATTGGACCTACCGGTGTGGGTAAAACGGAAATCGCCCGTCGCCTCGCTAAACTGGTAGGTGCGCCATTTGTGAAAGTGGAAGCTACCAAGTTCACTGAAGTAGGTTACGTTGGCCGTGACGTTGAATCGATGGTGCGTGATCTGATTGAGACATCACTGCGGATGGTGAAGCTGGAGCGGACTGAAAAAGTGAAAGACAAAGCTGAAGAAGCTGCCAATGAGCGAATTGTACATATTTTGGCTCCTTCACAGTCTAAGTCCAAGAATCAGCGTAATCCCTTTGAAATGATCTTTGGTAATAATGGCAACAACGTTCAGGAACAGGATGAGCCAGAACCGGATACTGGGGTTGCCGAACGCCGCCGTAAGATCAAGTTTGATCTGTTGTCCGGCAAGTTGGAGGATGACATCATTGAGATTGATGTCGAAGACACTGCGCCTAACATGATGGACATGTTTGCTGGACAAGGTAATGATCAGATGGGCATGAACATGCAGGAGATGTTTGGCAGCCTCTTACCTCGTCGTACGAAAAAGCGCAAGCTCGCCATCAAAGAAGCGCGCAAAGTGTTGACCCAGGAAGAAGCAGGCAAATTGATCGATATGGATGATGTTACCCAAGAATCCATTCGCCGGGCGGAGCAGACAGGTATCATTTTCATAGATGAAATTGACAAGGTCGCCAGTCAAGGGCGCGGTAGTGGTCCTGATGTATCCCGTGAGGGTGTGCAACGTGACATACTGCCTATCGTAGAGGGCTCTACAGTAATGACGAAATATGGCCCTGTCAAAACGGATTATATTCTGTTTATGGCAGCTGGCGCATTCCATGTCGCCAAACCCTCTGATTTGATTCCTGAGCTTCAGGGACGCTTCCCAATTCGTGTGGAACTAAGCAGTCTAACACTGGAGGAGTTTGTATCCATTCTGACTGAACCCCAAAATGCACTGACCAAGCAGTATGTTGATCTGTTACGCACAGAGAATATTGAGATTGAGTTCTCGGATGAGGCCATTCGCGAGATTGCCAAATTGGCTGAATCCGTCAATCAAAATACAGAAAATATAGGTGCACGTCGATTGCATACGATTCTTGAAAAGCTTTTGGAGGATTTATCCTTTGAGGCACCTGAGCTTACACTGGAACGTATGGTGATTACTCCGGAGTATGTCCGGGAGAAATTAAATGATATTGCGCTTGATCGTGATTTGAGTCAGTATATCCTGTAAAATGCCGCTAGCCATGTAGTTGTTAAAATGATGTTATAAATGAACGGTATGCAAGAGAGTAGAGAGCATTTGTGTGATCCACAAAGGGAAGCAATCCTTTAGCGAATCACAAACGCCCTCTACTTAACGCATATCGTTTATTTTTGTTTCTATCTAAAGGATTTTGATGTTACAACCGATAAAAGATGTGTGGTTGTTATACGGATCGACAAAACCTAGGACTTGTGCCGCATGTATACGGAGTTAAAACCTATCGGAGTGGTAGTTACTCTTCCATTCCATACCCAATGATTTCCATTAAAAGAATTTTCCTTATTCCAAGTCTGGTCATCGGTTTAGTCGATAGATTGGTAAATGTTGCGTAAATGCGCAAAATGATGAATTGTTGAAAAGTGTGAAGCCACTAATTGTTTTCTTAAAATTAAAATATATAGACTCCACTTAATTGTTAAGAAAGTGTTGTGTGGGAAAGACGAGTTTCCTTCATTCTTGAAAGATTACTTGTCAATTGATTAATATACAGCTTTGTATGTATACCTATCATAATGTCCATAAACCCTTAGTATAACGGCAAAAAATTCTAACATTATCAACTATGAAATATTCGGAAATATACATAATTACGTGCGGTATAAGCTCATGTTGAGACTTGAAAGTTTTTTTTTATTTTAAGAATGTTTAAGAACAATAAGGAAGAGTATTAACATACTTTTGTTTTGGGCCCGAACATTTACGAAAAAATTCATAATTTGCAGAAAATACACAAAAAGCCCTGTCTTTCAGAAAAGATAGGGCTTTTTTCTTATTGTAATAAATCCCAAACTCGAAGAAACTTATGTTATACGACAACATCAGAGTTAATTCTACTTAAGTCCTAGAAAACCGTGTAAAGACGAATGTTTTTGTCGAAAAAAACATAAGAATTTTCAAGGGAAAAGATACAATCTTTTTCCATAACTTCTAAAGAGAGGAGGGGGATTGTGAATCTTTTAAACGATATCAGCTTTAAAAGATTGCAAGGTGCACTCGATGCGTCCAATATCAGACAACGAACAATTGCTGACAACATCGCGAACGCCGATACCCCGTATTTCAAGCGCTCGGACGTTTCTTTTGAAGAAATGTTGCAAGGGCAAATGAATGGAGATATGCCTGTTCTTAAGGGGAAAGTAACTGATGCAAGGCATTTTGTCATAGGTCCTTCCTCTTCCGTACCCACGCCAGTAGTTAATATGGACCAGTCAACCTCCATGAATAACAACGAAAACAATGTCGATATAGACAGAGAAATGAGTCTTCTGGCGGAGAATCAGTTGCGTTATAACGCTTATATTCAGCAAGTGAATGAACAAATTAAAATCATGCGTGTTGGCGTGGAAGGGAGATAACCTAAATTGAACATTAGTAATAGTTTTAGTATCAGTAGCTCAGCTCTGACAGCCCAACGGTTGCGGATGGACGTTATATCTTCCAACATTGCCAACGCAGAGACGACGCGCGCGAGCGTATCCAATGGTGAAGCGGTCCCTTACAAACGTAAAATGGTTGTGCTTGAGCCGAATAAAACGTCATTTGGTACGATGCTGCAAAATCAGATGAGAGGTAGCGGTTCAGGAGATGGCGTAAGAGTAACGGAGATTCGCGAGGATCAGTCACCTTTGAAGCCTGTGTATGACCCTTCTCATCCGGATGCCAATGCAGAAGGATATGTATTTATGCCTAATGTGGATATTGCGAAAGAAATGGTCGACATGATCTCTGCTTCGCGTTCATATGAAGCAAACGTAACAGCACTGAATTCAACCAAAGCGATGATCTCCAAAGCTTTGGAGATTGGAAGATAATCTGCTTAGAAATGAAAATAAGAAAAATACAAACCAGGGATGAAGGGGAGGGACATTAATGATTCAGAACAACATGTTTAGCACACAGGGGATACAACCGCTACAGATGAAGAGTGCAACCGAAAGTAAGCCTTCTACACCAGCCGAAACCATTCAGAGCTTCGGTACATACTTACAGAATGCATTAGGGTCCGTTGCAGCACAGGAGGCTCAATCGCATGAAATGTCGAATCAATTTTTGGTCGGCAAAGCGAATGTGGATCAGGTGATGATTGCCTCCGAACAGGCCTTGTTAAGCCTACAACTCACAACTCAAGTCCGAAACAAAGTGGTCGAAGCATACCAAGAAGTTATGCGAACGCAGTTATAAAATAACCTACTTGCGCTTCGATAATAGCGCTGATCATTACAACAAAGCAGCTGCGATGCTGCTCCTGATCGTCAACCTATGAAACGGCTAGGGTTGAGTAAGGACAGACTAAGCAAAGTTTCGGATGGGGTGACAGAGTGAATGAGAGAATCGCCCAGTACAGGGATAAGGCATCCCAGTATTGGAATAGTTTTAGCAAAAAGCAAAAAATATTATTTATATCCACCTTCCTGTTCCTGATTTTGGCTGCAGTTGTACTCACGATGCAATTGTCCAAGACAGAATATGAAGTTGCTTTTACAGATTTGAATGCAAGTGATTCAGCGGGCGTGATCAGTTATCTCGATTCATCTAGCATTCCGTACAAATTAAGTTCAGATGGCAAGACCATATCCGTACCGAGTACAAGTGTTGCAATTGCAAAGGTGAACGTTGGATCTCAAGGGATTATTCAGAATGGTTCATTAGGGTATAAGTCATTCGAGGAGTCATCATCCCCCATCGGGATGACGGATAAAGAGTTTGATGTAAAGTACAACAACGCTATAAACGGAGAAGTTGAACAGTTACTTCAGCGGATGCAAGGGATACAGGATGCTAAAGTACTCGTGAATATGCCGAAAGATAACATCTTTGCTGGTTTAGAAGAACAAGACAAAGCATCAGCGTCGGTAGCTCTCCAATTCAAACCGGGTTATCACCCAAATCAGGCAGCGGTAGATGGCTACTTTAACTTGGTCAAAACTGCAATTCCTAATCTGCCTGTTGAGAACATCACGATTACAAACACAGATGAAGCAGAATTGATTCCAACTGCCCGAGGTGGCAGTGGCGGGTTGTCTTCCGAAGTTCAAGAGAACATGGCACTACAGAAAAAGTTTGAGAACGATGTCCGTAATAACGTAAAGCAATTCCTTTCTCAGATTGTAGGCGAAGACAAAGTTAATGTTTTGGTAGCCTCCAAGCTTAATTTTGACAAAGAAACACGTAAGGAAAATCTGGTCACACCTGTTGATGTAGATAATATGAAAGGCATCGAGATCAGTGTGCAGGAGATTCAAAAGAGCTACACTGGCGCAAGCAATCCAACAGGTGGTGTTGCTGGCACAGGACAAGAGGAAGTTCCGGGTTACCCATCATCTGATGCAACCGGTAACTCTACCTCCGAAGAATCATCAAGCACTATAAACTATGATGTTAATCGAATCGCCAAGGATATTATTTCCAGTCCGTATACTGTAAAAGACTTAACCATTAACGTTGCGGTTGAACCACCGAATGGAGAAACAGAATTACAGGGACCGGTTCAGGACGCAATTGAGAATATTTTGGTTAACATTGTTCGTGCTTCACTGGCAGACTCAGGCACTGTAATAAGTGACGCCGATCTGACAAAGAAAGTTTCAGTCATGTCACAAGGCTTCCAGACTGCCTCTGCAGACAATACAGGTTTCCAACTTTCCTCAACGATGATGTGGGGTGGAGGCGCACTCATAGCGGCATTGATCGCAGCGGTAGTTATTTTGTTAGTACGCCGTCGCCGCAAACAAAACGAAGTCGAAGAAGAAGAGATTCCTCTTCCAATAGCAACAGAGTTCCCGTCCATTACGCTGGACAGTGTAACGAACGAAAGTCAGGTGCGCAAACAATTGGAGAGTTTGGCCAAGAAAAAGCCAGACGAATTCGTCAATCTGCTGCGTACATGGCTGGCTGACGAATAGAGGTGAGCGCATTGGCAAAGGCAAGCAGTCAAGGTTTGACTGGCAGACAAAAAGCAGCAATATTGTTGATTACATTAGGTCCGGAAGTATCGGCTCAGATTTTCAAACATCTGCGTGACGAAGAGATCGAGCAACTTACGTTGGAGATTGCCAACGTTCGCAAAGTTGATTCTTCCGAAAAGGATATGATCATGGCCGAGTTTCACCAGATCTGTCTGGCGCAGGAATATATCTCTCAGGGCGGTATCAATTACGCCAGAGAAATCTTGGAGAAAGCTCTGGGTTCATCAAAAGCACTTGAAGTCATTAATCGTTTGACAGCTACGCTGCAAGTCAGACCATTTGACTTTGCGCGCAAAGCAGATCCGAACCAAATTTTGAACTTTATTCAGAATGAAAGCCCGCAAACGATTGCCCTGGTTCTGTCTTACCTGCAATTCGAACAGGCAGCAGCGATTCTATCATCCTTGCCGCAAGAGAAACAGGCAGATGTCGCTCGCCGGGTGGCTGTTATGGATAGTACTTCGCCGGAAGTCATCTCTCAAGTGGAGCGGGTTCTGGAACAAAAACTATCTTCTACCGTAACGCAGGATTACACCAATGCGGGTGGTATCGAATCGATCGTTCAGATTCTGAACGGAGTCGATCGGGGGACAGAGCGTACCATTTTGGACTCACTCGAGATTCAGGATCCGGAGCTTGCAGAGGAAATCAAAAAACGCATGTTTGTATTCGAAGATATCGTCAATGTGGATGATCGTTCGATTCAGCGCATTATTCGGGATATCGACAACGCAGATCTGCAACTCGCACTCAAAGTGGCAAGCGAAGAAGTTCGGGATGCCGTGTTCCGGAATATGTCGAAACGGATGTCGGAGACATTCAAAGAAGAGATGGAATTCATGGGACCTGTGCGATTGCGTGATGTTGAGGAAGCTCAGACACGTATCGTAGGAACGATACGCAGATTGGAAGAAGCCGGTGAGATCATTATCGCACGCGGTGGAGGAGATGATATCATTGTCTAATTTGATTAAGTCTTTCCAGTATGTACCCGTTGATGACCGTAAAAAACTTGAAAATCATCATCATTATGGTGGTACTGAGGAGTCTGAAACGGAATTATACGGTGATAGTGCTGAAGGTTCTGAAGCAGAAACGCTTCAAGCACGCGTGGACGAAGAAACACAACGTCTCACCGCAGAGATGCTGGAAGATGCCAAGGAGTTTGCAGAAAAGCAAGTACGTGAAGCTTCAGAAGAAGCGGAGCGCATGCTTCAAGAAGCCCGTGAACAGATCGATAGCTGGTGGCAGGAACAACGACAACAGGATGAACATCTGACCGAAGCACTACGTTCACAAGGTTTCCAACAGGGTTTTGAAGAAGGCAAAGTACAAGCTGAACTGGATCTCCAGGTGCAGATCGAAAAGATGATGAATGAAGCCCAAGAAGTGCTCAAGGAAGCTTATGTAGCTAAAGATCAGATCATTCAGGAAGCCGAACCGTTCCTCGTGGAACTCGCTTGCGGGATCGCTGAGAAAGTCATTGATAAGCAACTTACCATTGAACCCGATCATACATTGGAACTGATTCGTCAGAGTTTGTCACGTAAGCGGGAGCAGGGTTTGATCACACTTTGTGTGGCACCTGATCAGTTTACATTTGTACAGGCAGCTCGTGAAGAATTGTCTCTTTCCATTGACTCTCAGGCAGAATTGCAGATTTTGCCTGATTCAACGGTCAAAGATAAGGGATGTGTCATTCGTTCTTCGTTCGGAAGTGTAGATGCGAGAATTGATACACAGCTTGCTGAGATTAAAAAAGAACTGGTCCGCATAGCACTTGAGGATGAGGAGCGAAAAAATCAACATGAAGGTTCTTAGTTCACAGCGATATATGGAACATTTGCGCCAATTCGATCCTGTTCGTATTAACGGCAAAGTTACTCAGGTCATTGGTCTTATGGTGGAGTCAGAAGGGCCAGATGCAAGTATCGGTGACGTATGTTATATCTATCCTGGTAAATCGGCCAAGCCTCTTCAGGCCGAAGTTGTTGGGTTTCGAGATAACAAAGTGCTGCTTATGCCACTGGGTGAACTTCAATCCATCGGTCCTGGTTGCGATGTAGTAGGTACGGGTAAACCACTCGGCGTTCAGGTAGGCTCCGAATTGCTCGGTAAAGTATTGGACGGACTTGGACAACCGCTGGACGGTTCCCTCCTTCCATCCAGAATGCCGATGTACTCTACCTCCAATACACCGGTTAATCCAATGGATCGTCCGCGTGTACTTGAAACGATGGGTGTTGGTGTAAGAGCTATCGACGGATTGTTGACCGTAGGTAAGGGACAGCGTGTAGGTATTTTTGCCGGTTCTGGTGTTGGTAAGAGTACATTGATGGGCATGATCGCTCGTAATACAGCAGCAGATGTCAATGTCATCGCGCTTGTGGGTGAGCGTGGACGTGAGGTACGCGACTTTATTGAACGGGATCTGGGTCCGGAAGGACTGGAACGTTCAGTAGTCATTGTTGCAACATCAGATCAGCCTGCCCTGATTCGGATTAAGGGAGCAGTTATTGCGACCACTATTGCAGAGTATTTCCGAGATCGTGGAATGAACGTGATGCTCATGATGGATTCGGTAACCCGATATGCGATGGCACAAAGGGAAGTGGGTCTTGCCGTAGGTGAACCTCCGGCAATGAGAGGATATACGCCATCGGTTTTTGCAAGTTTGCCCAAACTGCTTGAACGGGCGGGTACAGGGCCTACCGGCTCGATTACAGCCTTTTACACCGTTCTGGTCGATGGGGATGACATGAATGAACCGATTGCGGATGCGGTAAGGGGTATTTTGGATGGACACATTGTGTTAAATCGATCCATTGCAAATAAAGGTCATTTTCCAGCGATTGATGTGTTAGCCAGCATAAGCCGTGTTATGAAGGATATTGCTCCAGAAGAGCAGTTGGAAGCCGTTAATAATATGAAACGTTTGATGGCTGTGTACAAAGAATCGGAAGATTTGATCAATATTGGAGCTTATCAGCGAGGTTCAAATGCAGCGATTGATGAATCAATAGACCAGATTGATAGTATATGGAACTTTACCAAGCAGAAAGTCGACGAGAAAGTCACTTTAAGTGAAGTACAGGAACGTTTGATTCTTGAATTTGCAAGGAGATGAATGGTTAAGCGATGAAATTTCGATATCATTTCCAGAAAGTTGTTGACCTGAAGAGTAATGAAAAAACACAGGCAGAATGGATGTTATCCACAGCGATCGGTAAACTTCAGACGGAGGAAGAACATCTGATACAACTTCTGAACGATAGAAATAATCTGATCGGCATTATCCAATCTGCTACGGAAAATACAGCGTCTGTAAACAGTCTGCAGGAAATGCAGCGTTATGTACATCACCTTGACGAGTGCATTTCACGTAAAAACAATGATGTTAAACATGCTCAGGTCAATGTGCAGCGGAATCAGACGTTTCTGAACGGTAAGATGGTTGATGAAAAAGTATGGCTTGGAGCGAGAGACAAGGCCAAGATCAAATTTCAGCAGGAGATGCTCCTCCGGGAACAGAACGATCTGGACGAGATGGCTACTGTACGCTTCGCTGCCAAAGCCGGACGCGCGAATTGATGTGAGCCGGACGCGAAGTTGTCTCGTGAAGGAGGAATGAACGATGGCTGTTAAAGACGATAGCGACATGGAAAAAGAATCGGGAGGCGGCTGGGAAAAATTTCTCATGATTTCCATCCCAATTGTGTTCACCGTAGTATTGCTGGGCGTATTGCTTACGCTTTTTAATGTAGATATTCGTAATAATTTGTTTGAATTCGCCAACAAGATCCCGGTAGTCAAGGAATGGGTACCTGATCCTGTGCTGGACCCTGAGAAAGATAAGCTGGAGAAAAGTGAGCAGCAGGTTGAAAGTGCTGAAGCCACAATCGAAAAGCTGAAATCCCAAGTAACTGCCAAAGAAACAGAGCTCAAGGCAGCACAGGAAGCGACAACAACCGAAGCAAAGAAGGCCACGGACCTTCAGAAAAAGTTGGATGATGCGGAAAAAGCGGCTGAAACGGCTACAGCAGCAACGCCCGAAACGGAATCTGATTATCAGAAACAAATCAAAGATTTGGCTAAAATGTATGCTGACATGAGCCCAAGCAAAGCTGCACCGATTTTGCAAAATATGACGAATGAGGAAATGGTACTGTTGTTGAATGCCATGCAGTCATCTGCTCGGACCAAGGTACTTGAAAAGATGGACCCGAAAACAGCAGCCGATGTCACCATGATGATGAAGGATGCTAAACCGTCCGGAGATCTGGCACTGGATGCGCTGCAATCCAGATTGAAGAAAGAAACCGCAGCAACTTCAACTGCATCCACAACCACAAGCAAAAACCTAGATAAAAACCAGCTTAGTCAAACATTTGCTTCGATGTCTGCTTCAAGTGGTGCCAAGCTTTTATTGGAAACATACAAGTTAAGTCCTGACAAAACATTGACCATCCTGAATTCAGTAGATGATGCAACACGCTCTCAATTGCTTGAGAACATGTCTTCAGAGGATTCGGTTGAAACTGCAAAAATTTTGAACAGATTAATGGGTAACAAGTAGAGCTGATTACACTGTATAACCGAGAGGAGGTGAAAATAAATGTCGATTGTATATCAAATGGCATCCACAGCATCTGCAAAAGCAACGGGAACAGGTCAGACAACCGGAGCACAATCGAAAGGTTCAGCTGCAGGTGCTAGCGGTGAATTTCTCCAAACTCTTGCACAATCGTTATCTGGAGGAAACACAGAAGGTGATAGTTCAAGCGCTACTGGAAGTTTAACTGCCAATCCGTTGGTTTTTTCCTTTGCTACAAGTGAAGAAGGAGAAGCGGCATCAATCACAGATATACTGAATTCGTTGTTCACGGACTTGGATTCACTTGACGAAGCTTTGGAAAATGACCCAGCTCTACTTGCAGGTTTGCAAACTCTGATACAACAGATGTATACACAATTAAGTAATCCTTCAGGTACTAATGCAGAAGGTTCCGACGAGTCTTCGAACGGAGCGGAAAGCGTAAAAACAGTACCCGCAATTGAACTGTCGCAGCATCCGGCAGCAGTACGTTTTGTTCTGCAAGATATGCTTACACAATTAGTAGCTGGAATGAATGATCCTGAGAGTAACGTTGCGAAGAACGCTCCTGAATTCAAACATTTGTTACAATCTCTGCAGAGTCAGCTTCAAGAGGCTGGAGTGGATACCACTAGTAACAAAGGATGGACTGAACTGAAATCCATACTGGATACATTGACTGCAGTTAAGGATCAGACTGCACAAGTCGCTCCAAGTACTTCGCTTCAAACATCCAAACAGGATTCGGTCGTACCACAAGTTCTTGTTGCGGCAGTGGCGAATTCTGGAACCCAGGTGAAAGCTGAGGCTGAGACAACATCTGCTTCAAATGCAGGTGGAGAAGTGGAACACTCAACCATCATTACTGCAGGAGAGCTATCCTTGCGTTCATCAGGTACAACAGCAGGAAAACCGGCTGAACCTGTAATGCAAACATCACAGTTTGCCAAGGAAATGACACAGTTTGTTGTTAACAAGCTGGATATTGTCCAGCAAAAAGGATTTTCCGAGGCGACCATCTCACTTCGGCCTGAGCATCTAGGTAAATTGGATGTTCAAATTACCTTGCAGAACGGGCAGTTGGTTGCACGGTTTATGACTGAGCATACGATGGCTAAAGACATGCTTGAACAACAAATGACGCAGCTGCGTTCTTCACTTCAAGCCCAGGGAATTCAAGTGGAACGACTTGAGGTTACCCAGAACAGTTCAATCGGATCACAGATGTATCAGGACGGAGGCCGTCAGCCGGGAAGTAACTCTCAGCAACAACGCCGTTCGCGTGAACGTGAGGAACAATCAGATGATGCTGTAGCTACAGCAGGAATTCAAGAAGAATTGCGTAACTGGCGTAGCGAGCAAGTCGAAGGAAACGAATTACAGAGAGATACGTTTAGTGCTGAGGCTTAAACAGAAATGAGGTGAGTAAATGGCTAATGAAAATGTTTCAATGAATAATACCTGGCCGAACTATTCGGCAGCCAATAAAGCAACCACAAGTGCTGCAACAAAAGAATTGGGTAAAGATCAGTTTCTAAAAATCCTGATTACCCAGCTGCAAAATCAAGACCCGATGCAGCCGATGGAGGATAAGGAATTTATCGCTCAAATGGCACAGTTCAGCTCAGTGGAACAACTGGTCAATATTTCTACGCAGCTTAAAACATTGAACCAGTCCCTTGGTGCTGTATCCGGTATGATTGGCATGGAGGTAAGTTGGCTTTCTTCTAATAAAGATGATAACGGAACTCTTCGTCAGGGTATTGTAGATTCCATCATTGTAAGAGATAGTGTTCAATACGCAAAAGTGGGCAACGACGAGATTAAGCTGGATGAGATCATTCAGGTGAATTATCCAAAACAGGCAGAAGAGAGTCAAACTCCGGTACAGAACGTTCAGGATGTAACCCCTGAAACGAACGAGAGCCAGGAAGTTGAAACATCCGCTGAAACGGGTGATCCGGAAGATAGCGGGAAAACGATATGAGTGATCGCATAACAGTTGGACAATTATACGCAGGCCCGATTACACCGAATATGCTTCAAAGACCCAAAACGGGAGAAGCTTCGGCTATACCCGAAAAACCTTTTGCAAAAGTGCTGGAAGATAATCTTCTGAAATTGAGCAATCATGCTGCCAAACGATTGGAACAGCGTGGTATTGAACTCAAGACCGAGCAAATGGAACAGATTGGTTCTGCTTTGGACAAAGCTGCTGCCAAAGGAGCCAAAGAGTCATTGATTTTAATGCAGGATATGGCTTTTATCGTCAATGTCAAAAATCGTACTGTGGTTACAGCTATGGATACTGAGAGCATGAAGGATAATGTGTTCACTCAGATTGATAGTGCCGTAATCATTTCTTGACCGGCTGGCCCTTCTCGGGAGCCGGAATGCCGCTGACCGACTGATGCGGTAACCAAATGAAGACTGGGAGGATTTTTAAAAATGTTGAAATCAATGTACTCAGGCGTTTCCGGGATGCGGGGTTTCCAAACAAAACTCGACGTAATTGGTAACAATATTGCGAACGTAAACACGGTTGGCTTCAAAGGCAGTCGGGTTATGTTCAAAGATATTATGAGCCAAACAACGGCAGGGGTAACTGCCCCAACTGATGCTCCATCTGGTGGTGTGAATGCAAAGCAAATCGGTTTGGGTGTATCTGTGGGATCTATAGATACACTGCATCTCGCAGGAAGCCCAATGACTACAAACAATCCGACAGACTTGCGTATTAACGGAGATGGCTTTTTTCTTGTCTCCTTGGGTGGAGATCAGGAAATTCCTTACTTGACACGTGCAGGGGATTTCCATGTTGATGCTGCTCGAAATCTTGTAACTTCAGATGGTTTGTTCGTCTTAAGTAGTGAGGGAGAGCCCATTACAATTGGGGATGATGTTGTTTCATTCACTATCGGACAGAACGGTATGATTAATCAGACAATGGCTGATGGAACAATCGAAGGCGATACTCAAATTGGAATAGGGAAGGTAGTTAACCCTGAAGGATTGGAAAAAATAGGGGGTAACCTATACCGGATGACAGCTAACGCAAATCCTGACGGTACTCTTGATCCTTTAACAGCGAACAGTGCTGAGGACGGAACAGGAGCAATCATTGCTGGACAGCTCGAGATGTCTAATGTGGATCTGACAGGAGAGTTTACTGAGATGATCGTAGCTCAACGTGGATTCCAGGCAAACTCCCGGATCATTACAACGTCGGATGAAATACTTCAGGAAGTTGTTAACCTGAAACGTTAATAACTGATTAATGAGTTTTTAAAACGTGGGGGAGCTTGCTCCTCCCACTCTGATTAAGGGGGCTTAGCATGATTTCGGTTACGCGGTTAAATGGTTCTCCCATGTGGTTAAATGCGCTGATGGTTGAAATTGTGGAAGAGACGCCGGATACGTATATTACTCTGGTAACTGGAAAGAGACTGATTGTGCTTGAAAAAGCCGCTGACGTTATTTCCAAGATTAAAGATTACAACCGTGAAATCGGGGTTCAGGCAGCCACTATTAAAGTGCAGCAAACGGAGGAATCCTGATGAAAAAAATGATGCCCTGGCTTGCAACAATGTTGCTGGCGATAACACTCATTGTGGTGGTTGTGTTTGTATTTATGCAAGGACAGAACGGGAATAAGGACGACACACATACGGCGGCAGCTGCTGAAGAAAAAAAAATGACTGCGGATGAAATTGTAGAAGTATCGTCAGAGCTTGCACAGATTAAAACGAATCTGGCCGATCCGGATCGTATTATTATGGTTAGTTTTTCTTTCAAGTTATCTGACAAAACAGCCAAAGAAGATTTTGAAAAAATCAAAAGTATTACGGTGAAGCCCATTATTATTCAGGCACTTGCAGACACCAAGGCTGAGGAACTGAGTTCGGCCAAGGGTATGAAACAATTCAATGAGAAACTGACAGGTCTAATTAATGAGGCATTGCCTGAGCCGAAATTGAAAAGCACTAGTTTTTCAGACATTGTTATAGCACCAATGTAAATGAACAGAACACGCTGTAGACCTGTAAGGGGGTGAGAACATGGTGGATGTATTATCACAAAATGAGATTGACGCCCTATTAGCAGCCCTTTCTTCTGGTGAAATGGACGCAGAAGAATTGAAGAAGGAAGAAACTCAGAAGAAAATCAGATCGTACGATTTTAAGCGGGCAGTGCGTTTTTCCAAAGACCATATCAGAAGCTTGACTCGTATTCACGAAAACTTTGCACGCTTTCTCACCACTTATTTTTCAGCCCAACTGCGGACGTTCGTTCAAATCAATGTCGTTCAGGTCGAACAGTTGCCTTATGATGAGTTTATCCGTTCTATTCCTAAGATGACGATATTGAACATTTTTGAAGCGGAGCCACTACAGGGACGAATGGTGATGGAAGTCCATCCAAACGTGGGATATGCGATGTTGGATCGCCTTCTTGGTGGAACCGGAACTGCTCCAACCAAGATCGCATCCATGACGGAGATTGAGACGACCATCATGGAGCGGATATTCAGCCGAGCATTTGAAAGTTTGCAGGAAGCATGGAAGACTGTGTTGGATATTTCCCCAAGGATGGAAGCGCTCGAGACCAATCCGCAATTTATGCAGATTGTATCTCCCAATGAGACCATTGCTCTGATCTCGCTCAGTACCAAAATTGGTGACACGACAGGCATGATCAATCTATGTATACCGCATGTCGTTCTTGAACCTATTATGTCACGGTTGTCAACTCATCAGTGGTTTGTTTCGGAGAAGAAAACGAGAGCTCCGGAGGAGTATGATGCTCTAAAAGAGCGTGTGAACAAAGCCAAGTTACCAATCGTTGCGGAATTGGGAGAATCGAGAATTTCAATTGCAGAATTTCTGGGTCTGTCCGTTGGTGATGTCATTACATTGAACAAACCAGTTGATGAGGGACTTTCCATTAAAGTGGGTGACAAACTGAAATACATGGGCAGTCCGGGGACAATCAAAGACCGTGTGGCTGTGCAAATAGACAAGATTGTCACCGAAGGAGTTGAAGAATTTGACGAGTAAGGATTATTTATCCCAAGAAGAAATCGATGCTTTGCTCAGGCAATCGGAATCGATAAACAGCTCGGAACCCGCTGAAAAGACGGTTGATGATTTTTTGACCGAGCTGGAGCAGGATGCCTTGGGGGAGATTGGTAACATTACATTTGGTAGCGCGGCAACAGCCTTGTCCACGCTATTAGGCCTCAAAGTAGATATTACAACACCTAAAGTTTCTATCATTAGTCGAACGCAGTTTGAAGAAGCTTTTCCTAAGCCGCATGTTGCCGTTCATGTGAATTACGTGGATGGATTCGAAGGCATTAACTCACTTGTTATCAAGAAGAGAGATGCTCAAGTCATCGCTGATTTGATGCTGGGTGGCGAAGGAAATCCGGTCGATGAAGAACTGAATGAAATCCATATTAGTGCAGTACAGGAAGCGATGAACCAGATGATGGGTTCCTCTGCAACCTCAATGTCCACGATTTTTAATCGTTTTGTGAATATTTCCCCTCCGGGAATCGATATTCTCAATCTGGAGAGTGGAGAGGGTGTAAGTAATCTTCCAGCAGATGAGACCCTTATCCAAGTTTCATTTCGTTTGTTAATCGGGGATCTGATCGATTCCAATCTGATGCAGTTGCTTCCAGTACATTTTGCCAAAAACATGGTAGATATGCTGATTGGAGGCGCTCAGGAGTCAACTGCCAGCGCACCAGTGGCATCAACACCTGAACCTGCGCCAGCAGCTGTACCAGCAACGCCACCACCGGTTGCGGAGCAGCCGCCCGTTCAGCACCAACAGGCTCCACAGGCTCCACAACAGCCTGCTCAGGACTATAACGGATATGGACAGGCCCCGATGGGTATGCCGCAAGGAATGCCGCCACAGCAGCCGTATGGCATGCCACCGCAGCAACCTTATGGTGCACCTCAACATTACGGTGGAATGCCAAATAGGAATGTTAACGTACAACCAGTTCAATTCGCCAATTTGCAAAATGGGGCGTATGGTCAGGTAGACGAAAACAATTTGAATTTATTGATGGACATTCCCCTTAAGGTCACCGTAGAATTAGGAAGGACCCAGAAGCAAATTAAAGATATTTTGGAAATGTCACAGGGTTCGATTGTCGAACTGGATAAGTTAGCCGGAGAACCTGTCGATATTTTGGTGAATAACAAACTGATCGCCAAGGGAGAAGTTGTCGTTATTGACGAAAACTTTGGTGTTCGTGTTATAGATATCGTTAGCCAATGGGACCGAATTCAGAAATTACAATAAGCACAATTTAGGGAGGACTTGAATCAAGATGGCAAACCGAATTTTAGTCGTAGACGACGCTGCATTTATGAGAATGATGATCCGGGACATTTTGTCCAAAAATGGATATGAGGTTGTTGGTGAGGCACAGGATGGCTCACAAGCAATTGAGAAATTTAAAGAGCTTCGTCCGGATCTGATCACAATGGATATTACGATGCCTGAGATGGACGGCATTGCAGCTTTGAAAGAAATCAAGAAGATTGATGCTAACGCTAAAGTAATTATGTGCTCCGCGATGGGTCAACAAGCGATGGTAATCGACGCTATCCAAGCAGGTGCCAAAGACTTTATCGTTAAACCGTTCCAATCTGACCGGGTTATCGAAGCGATCAGCAAGACACTGGGCGTTTAAGAGACATGATGATGGCTCAGGGTGATATTCCAGGAGGAGCTGGCGTGGGAAGTAATTATTATTTACAGCTTGTATGGGTGATTGTTGTCCTGGCCGTCATTCTGGCCCTTATTGTTTATCTGATCCGTTTTTTAAACAAACGGAATCAGCAAATGTTCCGGCACGGCACAATTCGTACCCTGGGCGGAGTTGGATTGGGGCAAAACAAGTCGTTGCAAATTATGGAAATTGGTGGATGTGTATATCTGCTTGGTGTAGGTGAAGACATCCAGTTGATAGATAAGGTTTCGGATCTGGAAGAGGCCCAAAGAATCATTGATTCCTTCGAACGAGATGCTGCTGCACAACAAGGAAATCTCTCACCTCTCATTGCCAAGCTCACAAAACGTTTCCGTAAAGAAGAACCGCCGCGGGAAATGGAACTAGAGGACACAACTTCTTTTCACGAAATGTTTGAATCCAAACTTCGGCAGATGCCTAACCGTAAAGAGAAGATGGAAAAGCTCCTGGATAAAGACAATACTACAGATCGGTCGAGGGATTCATGAAGAAAAAGATTTGGTTAGCGTGTTGTTTATTAGGACTTATCAGTCTGGCATCTGTAACGGTTGCCTTTGCCGAACCCATTCCGAATATTGATATTCAGATTGGAAACGGTGATGGAGGGACACCAAGCACGAGTTCACTGTCCATCATTCTGTTAATTACGGTGCTTAGTATTGCTCCAGCAATGCTTGTACTGATGACCAGTTTTACTCGGATTGTGATTGTGCTCGGTTTTATACGTACATCTTTGGGTACACAACAAATGCCACCCAATCAGGTGCTGGTCGGGTTGGCGCTATTTCTGACACTTTTCATTATGTCGCCGACGTTGTCTTCCATAAATCAGGTAGCGCTTCAGCCCTATCTTCAGGGAGAGCTTACGCAAACCGAGGCACTTGAAAAAGCAGCGGATCCCATGAAGAAATTTATGTTTAGTCACACCAGAGAAAAAGATCTTCTGCTGTTTATGAAGTACAATCAGACTGAACAACCAAAGACCTATCAGGATATCCCAATTACTGTTATGGTGCCGGCATATGTAATCAGTGAGTTGAAGACAGCATTCCAGATGGGGTTTATGATTTTTATTCCGTTTCTGGTTATAGACATTGTTGTCGCGAGTACACTCATGGCAATGGGGATGATGATGCTTCCGCCGGTCATGATCTCATTACCTTTCAAAATACTGCTCTTTGTCCTTGTGGACGGGTGGTATCTGGTTGTCAAGTCACTGTTACTGAGTTTTAACACTTGATCCGGAAAGTTAAAGGAGGACGGTCATGACTTCGGAATTTATTATCGGTCTGGCCGGGAAAGCGGTATACACGTCATTGCTGGCCAGCGCACCCATGCTTATACTAGCTCTGGTTGTAGGACTTGCAATCAGTATTTTTCAAGCGACAACTCAAATTCAGGAACAAACATTAGCTTTTGTGCCCAAGATTGTTGCCGTACTTCTGGCAGTACTTTTGTTTGGACCTTGGATCTTAAATATCTTGGTCGATTTCACGTTTAACATTCTCGATAATCTATACAGATACATAGGGTAGGCTTTAGCAGATGGAGACATTGTTGCAAAGTTTCCCTGTCGCTCTGCTTATGTTTTGTCGAATCACATCATTTTTTGTAACTGCGCCAGTTTTTTCGGCTCGAAATGTGCCGACTTCAGTTAAAATAGGTATCTCTGCATTTGTCACCTTATCTGTCTATCTGATTTACGGAATAGACCAGACCGTACCCACAGACCTGAGTTATGTCTTATTGATCATCAGAGAGATTCTAATTGGCCTGCTTTTAGGTTTTGTGGCTTATCTGTTGATGACGGCAGTTCAGACTGCGGGGACCTTTATCGATCTACAGATTGGTTTTGGTATGGCCAATGTATACGATCCAATGACAGGTGCTTCAGCTCCACTTACGGGTAACTTGAAGTATGCATTTGCTATGCTTCTGTTTCTGACGATGAATGGTCACCATTATTTGCTGGATGCGATAGTTTACAGTTACCGGTGGGTACCATTATCTAATGTGTTTTTCCTACGGTTGGCAGATGGAAGTATTGCTGAATTTTTGATTCAGACCTTAGGTCAATCATTTATGCTGGCTTTTCAGATGTCGGCTCCGATTGTAGTTGCGTTGTTTTTGACGGATGTTGGATTGGGTTTTTTGGCCAAAACTGCTCCTCAATTTAATGTATTTGCAGTTGGGTTGCCGCTTAAGTTACTCGTTGGTCTTGCTATTTTGCTTTTGCTGGTTCCCAGTTTCTCCTTTGTATTTAGTCAATTGTTCGAAGCAATATTCAGATCGATGGAAAAATTGCTTGGAACCATTGGACAAAGGCCCGGCTGAGTGAAACGGAGGAAAAGACACGGATGAAATTTCAACTCGACCTCCAGTTGTTTTCAGGGGAGAAGACGGAGAAAGCTACCCCGAAAAAGAGACAGGATACACGAAAAAAAGGACAGGTTGTAAAAAGCGCTGAACTATCTGGCGCATCCATTCTCCTAATCGTGTTTTTGATCATGATGGTATTCAGCAATTTCTATAAAGAACGTATAGTTCGTCTGTTTACAGATATCTTCATCAATCGATTGAGTATGGATATCACCGGAGAGAATGTGATGGCGCTTATGATGCGCTATGGCATTGAAGTTTTGTTATTGATCGCTCCCATTTTGCTGGGTGCGTTCCTGGTTGCTTTGATCGTTAACTACATGCAAGTCGGTTTTCTTCTTGTAGGGGAAGGATTGAAGCCAAAACTTGAGAAACTGGACCCCATTAAAGGTTTCAAAAATATATTCTCTCTCCGCTCATTAGTGGAATTTGCTAAATCCATTTTGAAAATGTCGATTATCGGTTATCTCGTTTACAGTACAATTAAAGGCTACCAGTCAGATATTGCTTCACTTTCTCATTTTTCATTGGATGCTATTTTACATTTTGCTGCGTCGATCACTTTAAGTCTTGGTATCAAGATTGCAGTGGCATTAATGATACTTGCGATATTTGATTACATGTATCAGAAGTATGACCATGAGAAGAAGATTCGTATGTCCAAGCAAGACATCAAAGACGAGTACAAGAAAATGGAAGGTGATCCGCTGATCAAAGGTAAAATCCGGGAACGCCAGCGTCGTATGGCTATGCAGCGTATGATGCAGGAAGTGCCAAATGCGGATGTAATCATCACGAACCCGACCCACTTTGCGGTTGCACTAAAGTATGAAGGTTCCGAGATGGAGGCACCACAGATTATTGCCAAAGGTCAGGATTATGTCGCCTTGCGTATTAAGGAAATAGCCAAAGAAAACGGTGTTATTACGATGGAAAACAAGCCGTTGGCACGGGCATTGTTCCAGAGAGCCGAGATTGGTGACGCTATACCGGCCGATTTGTTTCAAGCGGTAGCTGAAGTGCTGGCTTATGTATATAAACTAAAGGGCAGAACGAAATAAAAGGGGATCGGAGGCCGTACATTCATTGAAGATTAAAGATATAGCTGTCCTTGCGGGTATCATTGGCATTGTGTTGATGATGATTCTTCCGATCCCGACCTGGCTGTTGGACTTGTTGCTGGTCGTCAATATTTCAATTGCACTGATGATACTCCTTGTTGCAATGAACAGCAAAGAAGCGTTGCAGTTTTCTATTTTTCCAGCTTTGCTGTTGATCACTACACTATTCCGACTGGCTCTGAACATTTCGACTACCAAGCTAATTCTTGGTGAAGGGGATGCTGGAGCTGTAGTTGCTACCTTTGGTAGCTGGATTGCTGGAGGGCAAATTGCGATTGGATTTATCGTGTTTTTGATCCTCGTTGTTGTTCAGTTTATCGTTATTACAAAGGGGTCTGAGCGCGTAGCTGAAGTTGCTGCCCGATTCACCCTCGATGCGATGCCTGGTAAACAAATGAGTATTGATGCGGATCTGAATGCGGGTCTGATCAACGAGCAACAAGCTCGTGAGCGTCGTTCCAAAATTGAACGTGAAGCCGATTTCTATGGAGCGATGGATGGAGCAAGTAAATTCGTAAAAGGTGACGCAATTGCAAGTATTATCATCCTCCTGATCAATCTCATTGGTGGATTTATAATCGGTATGACTGTGCATGGGATGGCTTTTGCAGATGCAATGTCAACGTACTCTGTACTGACTATCGGAGATGGATTGGTAAGCCAAATCCCTGCTCTGCTTATTTCCACAGCAGCAGGACTTATCGTCACCAGAGCGTCTTCAGAAGGAAACCTGGCAGATGATATTACGGGGCAACTGTTTACATATCCAATACTAATTTATATCGTAGCTTTCGTTATTGCCATGCTCGGTTTCTTCACACCAATTCATGTTATTACTACGCTTCCGTTGGCAGGTGTGTTGGCATATGCCGCGTGGCGTATGCAGAATAATCTGAATTTGAAACAAGTAGCGGAAGAACAGCTGGAAGAAGAACAGCAGATTGAAGAGGTTAGAAGTCCTGAAAGTGTAATTAACCTGCTTCAGGTGGACCCTATTGAGTTTGAATTTGGTTATGGTTTAATCCCGCTTGCTGATAATCAGCAGGGTGGGGACTTATTGGATCGGATCATTATGATTCGTAGGCAGTGTGCTCTTGAACTGGGGTTGGTCGTTCCGGTCATACGGATTCGAGATAATATCCAGCTCAGACCCAATGAGTATGTTATCAAAATCAAGGGTAATGTGGTAGGCGGCGGAGAACTGTTGTTGAATCATTACCTTGCCATGAGTCCTGGCTATGATGAGGAGTCTGTGACAGGTATTGAAACGACAGAACCTGCTTTTGGACTTCCGGCACTATGGATTGATGAAGTAACCAAAGACAGAGCCGAACTTGCAGGATATACGGTCGTTGATCCGCCTTCCGTAGTGGCTACACATCTGACGGAACTGATTAAGAAACATGCGCATGAGTTACTTGGAAGACAAGAGACAAAAGCACTTGTGGATAATCTCAGAGAGAACTATTCTGCCCTTGTGGATGAACTGATCCCTTCTCTGCTTTCCATTGGTGATGTACAGAAAGTGCTTGCCAAGTTATTGCGTGAGAAAATATCTATTCGGGATATGGTGACCATCTTCGAGACACTGGCTGACTATGGTACGTATACGAAAGATCCTGATGTGCTGACTGAATACGTCAGACAATCCCTCTCACGTCAGATTACTCAGCAGTTCTCACAGAAAGGTGAGACACTTCGAGTAATCACGGTTGGACCTGGTCTTGAGAAGAAAATTGCTGAAAGTGTGCAACAATCGGATCAAGGCAGTTACCTTGCGCTAGACCCTGTATCTACACAAAGTGTATATCAGAAGCTCAGTGAACAAGTGAACCGTTTGATTCAATCAGGTCAACAACCTGTTGTATTAACTTCTCCAACCATTCGGATGTATCTGCGTCAGGTTATTGAACGTACTATGCAGGACATTCCTGTGCTTTCCTACAGCGAGTTGGAGCCGAATGTTGAAATTCAAAGTATCGGGGTGGTGAACTTATGAGAGTAAAACAATACGTTGTTGAGACCATGCCCGAAGCTATGCTTCAAATTCGCAAAGACCTGGGAAGTGATGCCGTTATTCTGTCCACCAAAGAGATTAAGGTGGGCGGTGTAATGGGAATGTTTCGCAAAAAACGGATCGAAGTTGTAGCTGCAGTGGATAAGGAAGAAAACAAGCAAACAACAAAGCCAGTACAAAATCAATTCACACCTGTACCTCGTGCATTTGTACCTGAGGCTTATCGGCAAACAGCTCGTTCGTTTGTTGCGGCTTCTGATGAGTCGGTGACAACGAATACAGCTGATCAAAGTGTACAGGACCAATCTGCGGCTGCACCGTCTGTGTTTGAATCGCGTAATATCGGTTCAAACATAGACAGCGGCTCAGGTTCTTCAAGCACGGATCATAAACCGCGACCGCAAGGGGCGGATTTTTCGGGTTCAACAACTGGTCCTAAGCCAACAGGGTCAGACCTGCAGCAGGATAAGTTGATGACTGAATTGCAGGATCTTAAACAGATGGTGACCAGGCTTTCAAAGCAAGGTACTTCTGCAGACCCTGTGCCAGAGGAACTGCATACGATCCGAGAACGTTTGACAGAACAAGATGTTTGGCCTGAAGTATGGGAATCCTGGTTTGATTCAATTCAAGCAAAATCGTCTGAGAATGGATTAAAAGAACAGGATGTTGAGCAAATAGTGAAGCTTGAGGTCATGCACTTTTTGGAGCAACGTATTGAAGAAGGCATTCTTCCTACCACGCGAATCGTCTATGTAGCTGGACCAACCGGTGTAGGGAAAACTACGACAATTGCAAAATTGGCTGCTGAACAAATGTTCAAAAAACAGCGTAAAGTTGGATTCATTACATCAGATACGTATCGGATCTCGGCGGTAGAACAGCTTAGAACGTATGCATCTATACTGAATGTTCCACTTGAGGTGGTACAATCGCCCGGTGATACACAACGTGCCATTTCTCGATTAGAGAATTGTGATTTGATCTTTATGGATACAGCGGGTAGAAACTACAGAAATGAATTACTTGTTTCAGAACTGCAAAGTTTGCTTGCTCCTGTAGAGAATAGCGAAACCTTTCTGGTCATGAGCATGACTTCCAAAAGTGCTGATATGGTTCAGATCACGGAACATTTCAGTAAATATGGACTGGATAAGGTGATTTTCACCAAAATGGATGAGACTGGGAGCTGCGGTCCGCTATTTAACTTGTTACACCGTTTTCCACTCAAGCTCGCATATGTGGCAAATGGACAAAATGTTCCGGACGATTTGTTGAAACCAGATGCAGATTCGTTGTCTAAACAGTTGCTGGGAGAATGGTCACAATGAAGGATCAGGCAGCTGCACTTCGAAGTATGGTCTCCGCGCCATTGGAATTGGAAGGCATTGAGCGAGATATTCGATCCTCGAAAATCATTACTGTGGCCAGTGGCAAGGGAGGTGTTGGCAAATCCAATTTCACACTGAACTTTGCCTTGGCATTGCAGGCTTTGGGGCAAAAGGTACTTGTATTTGATGCCGATATTGGAATGGCTAATATTGATGTTCTTATGGGTACGTCTTCTTCCTATAATCTTTACCACCTGTTGTACCGACAAAAATCCATAAGGGAAATCATACAACTGGGTGCCAGTGGCTTGCCTTACATTGCTGGAGGATCGGGCATGAAAGAGTTGTTCTCATTGTCTGATCGTGATCTGGAGTTTTTCGCCAGTCAAGTCGAGGATATTGCCCAGGAAATGGATTATGTCATCTTTGACACTGGGGCAGGACTCTCCAGAGAGAATATGAAGTTCATCGGTGCTGCTGATGAATGCCTGATTATAACTACACCTGAACCGACTTCAATAACCGATGCTTATGCTTTAGTCAAAGTTATGCACGGCCAGGAAAATGCTACGCCCTTTCGAATGATCGTTAACCGGGTGGAAGACGAACGAGAAGCGGAACGGGTGGCAGAAAAAATAGCTGGAGTGGCGAGGCGGTTTTTGCAGACGGATATTCCGCTGCTTGGGTATATTTCAGAAGACGCCCAGGTAGTCAAGGCGGTTAAAAGGCAAATGCCCTATAGTCTGGCTTATCCGAATGCCAAAGCCTCCAAAGATATAGAGAAACTTGCTCTTCGTTATCTGGCTGTACCTGCAACTCCGGGATCCGGAACCTTGACAGGAATCAGGGGATTTATGAATAAGTGGCTTAAACGGACAACATGATTTCTGAATAAAGGAAACAGGGGTGACACAACATGGCGGCGTATCAAGTATTGGTTGTCGATGATTCCGCTTTTATGCGTAAGATTGTTACGGATTTGATCCAAGCGGATCCGGAATTCAAGGTTACGGCAACGGCATCAAACGGTAGAGAAGCGATTCAAAAATCACTAGAATTGAAACCCGATATTATTACAATGGACGTTGAGATGCCAGAAATGAATGGGTTGGATGCATTAAAATCAATTATGAAGGAATCTTTCGTTCCTGTGATTATGCTCTCTGGTATCAATGAACAAGGCATGAAAGAAACCATTATGGCGCTTGAAGCTGGGGCATTTGACTTCATTCGCAAACCATCTATTTCACATGACCAGGATATTGCTCAAGTTGGTAAAGCCTTGGTTGAGCGCATGCGTGCTGCGATGAATGAGATCAAAAGAAAAGCTGATCGTGAGTTATCCATGAGAAATAGAGACATGTTGCGAGGAGCAGTTGCTCCCCCAACTCAGCCAGTGCAGAAAGAACTGCCGGCTAGGGATCGAGCGGAGCCTGTGAAAAAAACGATCGAACCTGTCGAGACGATTCAACGCTCTCTTCGAGAGCGGACTGAAGCCTTTCAGGCCAAAGCAAAGAAACCAATTGAACCATTGTCACCTTCAAAACCAGGTCGCGTAGAGAATAAACCGGAGCCTTTGCCAAAGGCTGAGCGTAATTTGGGGACGAAGGCAGAAAAAGCAGTGAGGTCAGCTAATCCAGTACAGACTCCAAAGGAAGTTCGACTACCTAATGCAGCTAGAGTGGCAGCTGATCAAATAGCGGCAACTTCTGCCTCTGCAAAAGCCAAGGATGTAATCAAGCCTAATCCTGTTCCCAAAGGTGGAGGGGGGCTGGAAGGACCATTCAACAAACTTGTGGCAATAGGTTGTTCTACGGGTGGACCGAGGGCTCTCAAGACATTGCTCGAGCAGTTGCCTGCTGATTTGCCTGCACCGGTCATTATTGTACAGCATATGCCGCCCAATTTCACACGTTCTCTGGCTCAACGATTGAATACATTCAGTCCACTGCATGTGGTTGAAGCTGAAGAGGGCATGGTTCTGAAAAAAGGAACCGCCTATATAGCACCCGGCGGATTCCATGTGAAAGTTAACAAAACAGCAGACGGGAAGTTTATCGTGAAGTTGACTGAAGATCAACCAGTGAATGGACATAGACCTTCAGTGGATACGATGTTTGAGTCACTTCTGCCGTTTACATCTTTACAAAGGCATCTTGTTTTGCTAACGGGAATGGGAAGTGATGGAGCACGTATGATGAAGAGATTATACGAAGCTGGAGTTACATCAACCTTTGCCGAGAATGAAGAAACATGTGTTGTATATGGTATGCCGCGTTCTGCTGTAGAGCTGCAATGCGTTCGTCATCTTCTGCCATTGCAGGAGATTGCTTCTAAACTTGTTCAAGCAGTGAAATAACGGAGTGTAACTCACGGAGGAGGTGCCTCACAATGGACATGAACCAATATTTATCCATGTTTATTGATGAGTCTAATGATCATCTGCAATCGCTTAACGAAAACATGCTTCAACTTGAAGGCAATCCGGAAGACCTGGGCATAGTTCAGGTTATATTCCGCTCTGCTCATACCTTGAAGGGTATGGCAGCAACTATGGGCTTTGAAGATTTGGCATCACTGACACATAAAATGGAAAATGTGTTGGATCTGGTTCGTAATGAGAAGTTGAAAATGCAGGATTACATTTTTGATACCATGTTCAAGAGTCTGGACGCTTTGGAAACCATGGTTCAGGATATTACCGAAGGTGGACAAGGTAAAGCAGATGTGTCGTCAATCGTAGCTTCACTCCAGGCCATTGAAAATGGTGAAATGACAAACGGAGATGGACCTGCTAAAGAAACAAACAAGCCGGCTAACGCTTCAATCTCTTCGGCTGTGGAGCTGGATGAATTCCAATATTCAGTGCTGGATCAGTCGATCGCCGAAGGTCATCGTGTGTTCTACGTGGATGTGCTTGTTAGCGAGCATAGCCAGTTAAAAGGTGTACGGGCTTATATGGTCTTTGATATGCTGGAACGTTCAGGTGAAGTCGTTAAGGCTTACCCATCCGTTCAGGATATTGAGCAGGAGAAGTTTGAGCGCAGTTTCTCGTTGTATTACATAACAACTAAAGAGGCGCACGAACTGGAAGAAGGCATCATGAGTATCTCTGAAATTGAAAGTGCAAAGCTCATTCAACTGGATCAGGAGACTCTTCAGCAGATGGCCAATCAGGTAGCAGCTACAGTTGAAGCGCCACCCGCACCAACAGCTGTAGCTGAGGTTGCTTCGCCGGATAAGAATTCTGTACCCAAAGAAGAAGCCACAACGGCACCAGCTAAAACAGCTGCACCGAAGCAAGCTGCTGCACCTTCACGTACCATTCGTGTGGATATTGAACGTCTCGACGTATTGATGAACCTGTTCAGTGAATTGTTGATTGACCGTTCACGTCTGGAGCAACTGGCCAGTGAAACAGGCAACAATGATTTATCCGATACAGTAGCTCATTTAAGTCGAGTTAGCACAGATTTGCAAAACATTGTACTGAAATTGCGGATGGTTCCGGTAGATACCGTATTTAATCGATTCCCGCGTATGATCCGTGATCTGGCTAAGACACTTGATAAAAAAATCGATCTGGTGATTACAGGTGCTGAGACGGAACTGGATCGTACGGTAATTGATGAGATTGGTGATCCGCTTGTTCATTTACTGCGTAACGCGGTTGACCATGGTGTGGAATCCATTGCAGAGCGTGTAGCTGCAGGTAAACCAGAGATGGGTACAGTAAACCTGCGTGCCTTCCACAGTGGAAATCACGTATTTATCGAGATTGAAGATGATGGTAAAGGTATCTATCGCGACAAGCTTTTGAAAACCGCGATCAAACGTGGTGTTGTAACCGAAGAGCAAGGTGCCAAAATGAGTGACGATGAAGTGAATCAACTGTTGTTCGCACCTGGTTTTAGTACTGCTGATATTATCTCGGATATCTCTGGCCGGGGTGTTGGCTTGGATGTAGTAAAATCGAAGATCACTTCGCTTGGCGGTAATGTAACGATTCATTCAACTCCAGGCAAAGGCACGAATTTCTCTGTTCAGCTTCCGTTGACTCTATCTATTATTGCTGCAATGCTTGTACGACTTGGTTCAGAGAAATACGCTGTTCCGTTGTCCTCCATTGTAGAGACGGCCATTGTACAACGTGAGCAAGTTCGTAATATTCACGGCAATAAAATGATCACGTTCCGTGAGTCACTGATTCCGTACTTGTCTTTGAGCGAAGTTTTCTCGGTACCGGATTTCAATGACGCTGATGAGCAAGAAACAGAAATTGTCGTGATTCGCAAAGGCGACCGTCTTGCAGCCGTAGCTGTTGAAGAATTTATTGGACAAAGTGAGATTGTTCTCAAATCAATGGGAACCTATCTTCCTGCTATTGAAGGAATCTCTGGAGCAACCATTCTCGGAGATGGACAAGTAGCCCTGATTCTTGATCCTAATGCATTTATTAAATAAGTATAGAGCTAAGTCTTACATTTAATAGGGAGGTTTTTTACATGGAAGAAGAGTTGAAAGTCATCGTCTTTAAATTGGGTTCCGAAGAGTATGGTATTGAGGTAGACAAGGTTCAGACGATTGAGCGCATGATGCCAATTACCCGTGTTCCCAAGACACTTTCCTTTGTAAAAGGAGTTATTAATCTACGCGGTGTTGTCATTCCGGTCATTGATCTACGCGGTCGTTTCTCCCTTCCGGAAACGGAATACACGGATCAGACTCGTATTGTTATCGTAGGTGTAGACGACATGCAAGTTGGCTTTATCGTAGATTCTGCCAATGATGTTATTGATATCAAGAGCAGTGCGATCGATAGCCCACCAGAAGTGGTTGGCGGCGTCAAAGCGAGATACCTGCGAGGTGTTGCTAAATTGGAGGATTCACGCTTGTTGATTATGCTAAACCTAAACGAAGTATTAAATAAAAGCGAGATTGTACAGCTGGAAAGTGTTGAGGGCTAGTACCGTGGAGATGTTCAACCGATTTGAGGTATTCCAGATGGATGTGCTCAAAGAGGTCGGTAACATTGGAGCAGGCAACGCCGCAACGGCGTTGTCTCAACTCCTCAACAGACCGATTGACATGGGTGTACCTACAGTACAAATGCTCCCTTTTGAAGAAGTTGCCGAAAAAGTGGGCGGAGATGAACGCATCGTGGTTACCGTGTTTCTTCGTGTAGAAGGCGAAGCACCGGGAAATCTTTTCTTTATGATGACACCAGAGGCTGCTAAAATGTTGTTGAATAGACTTGCCGGGTTTGATCTGAAAGAAGGACTCGATTTTACAGATATGGAACAATCAGCGCTTTCCGAGATTGGAAATATTTTGGCTGGATCCTATCTTTCTTCTCTGGCAGATTTCACGAAGTTGTCTATGTATCCAACTGTCCCTGGGCTTGCCATCGACATGGCAGGTGCCATTCTAAGTTATGGCTTGCTGCAATTTGGCGAGATGGGTGACGCTGCATTGTTGATTGACACATCATTCTTTGAAGGTGAAGATCAAGTTGAGGGTCAGTTTTTCCTCATTCCGGATCCACCATCCTTTGCAAAGATATTTGAATCGCTAGGGGTGCCACTGAGCCATGATTGAGGACAAAAGCGTCGTTAAAGTCGGTATGGCGGATTTAAACATCGCTCATCTTCCTGGTGTAATCCGTACGACTGGCTTGGGTTCGTGTGTGGGATTAACAATGTATGACCCACATTTGAAGCTGGCTGGAATGGCGCATGTCATGCTTCCTACTTCAGAGATCGCCCGTGAAGGGAAACTGAACACTGCGAAATATGCGGATACGGCGTTGCCTGAGCTTTTGGAAAAGATGATTAAACTAGGCGCTTCTCACTCACGTATTGTGTCTAAAATGGCCGGAGGCTCTCAGATGTTTGCCTTTGCTGGCGCTGGAGATACAATGCGTATTGGACCAAGGAATGCAGATTCTTGTCGAGAGTGGCTTCAAAAACTCAATATCCCTCTTCTAGCAGAAGATACGGGTGGGAATTATGGACGAACGATTGAGATGGATTGTGAAACTGGACTTTTGACTATTCGAAGCGTACAAATGGGTGTAAAGGAACTATAAGACTATGATAGGAAACTACCGCATTAATCTTGGAGCAGGCATCGTTGGGTTTATTCTTACTTTTTTTGTAGCATACAGCAGCAATGTGCTGATGACCAGTTTAATTCGCGGATTGATCGGATTCGTAGCCTGGTTTGTCCTTGCATATGGTTTACGCTGGGGATTGGGATTGCTGCTGAACCCTCAGATCGAGGGAAATGGGTATGGTTATGATTCACCAAGTGCTCAAGATCAAAGAGGTTCACAGGTGGACATTAAAATCGAAGACGATGGACAAGAGCTGAATGATTTGCTCAAGAATGGACCGAACGCTTCATCTGGGGACGATCTTCCGCCATCTGAGACGAAAGCTCCAACGGGATTCGCCCCTTTGGATCCGCCTAAACTTGTCCGGACCAAGGATCCGGAGGAATTGGCGCAGGCCGTTCGTCACCTGACAGACAAATAAGGAGGGTGAAAGCAATTGAACGAGCGTAAAGCTTCACATTTGAACCATTCTGATCTGTGGGAAAAGTGGAAAGAACATGGAGATCTTGAAGCCAAGAAAACTTTGATTGAAAAGTATCTTCATATTGTAAATTATGTATCCGGTCGACTGGCTGTTGGTTTGCCCAAAAATGTTCCCAAGGATGACTTGGAGAGCAATGGCGTTATGGGGTTAATTGATGCATTGGAGAAGTTCGACTATGAACGTGGTCTGCAATTTGAAACTTATGCATCATGGAGGGTCCGCGGAGCCATTCTTGACGGTCTACGTCAAGGTGATTGGGTTCCGCGTTCTGTGCGGGAGAAGGCCAAGCGAATTGAAGACGCCTACCAACAGCTGGAACAAAGTTATCTCAGGTCTGTTAGTGATGAGGAAATGAGCGAGTACTTGGACGTATCCACTAAAGATTTTCAACATATGCTTCAGGAAGTGGCAGTCATGTCACTTTGCTCGTTGGAGGACCCAATTCGTGAGGAAGAGTCTGAGACTCGTCTGTCTTTGATGGTGGATGAGAAAGCCAAAAATCCGGATTATAAAGTGAATGAGTTTTATTTGAAGGAAGCTTTGGTGCAAGGGCTTGACAAGTTGACGGTAAAAGAGAGAACGGTTGTTTCACTCTTGTATTACGAAGATCTTTCTCTTAGTGAAATTGCTGAGGTTATGTCTCTTTCTCCGTCTCGTATATCCCAGTTACATTCCAAGGCAATATTACGATTACGCGGCACGTTGGACAAACAGAAAGATTTGTTGATGCGTAAAGATTAATAGAGAGAAGTAATATCATTGGAGTTTGGGGAGTGGAAAGTCTAAAAGGGGGAAGAATTGCGGTGACACAGCGGACTGCTTTGGAACAATGTTTAAACATTGTTTTATCGGACGACAAATGCACAGCCTACCTTGAATTTTCCAAAGAGGAAGAAGGCTTTGCCTGCACGATCGATGAACTTGAACAATTTGTGGCAAACAAGGGCATCAAACAAGGTGTATCGCGAGAGGCATTATTACTTTTTGTGAACAACCCTGAAACCTATTTGAAAGATAAATACAAGATTGCAGAAGGTGTCGCTCCCATTCAAGGAACAGATGGCTTCATCAAGGTTCTGGTTGGAATGGACGATACGAATGAACGACGACCACTGGAATCGGAAGATGGAACTGTCGATTACAAAGAAGTGACCCGGTTAAACAATGTCCGTAGTGGTCAGATTATTGCAGAGCGGATCGCTCCTAGCGATGGCATACCAGGCAGGGCAGTAACGGGTGAGGAAATTCCTTATCGACCGGGAAAAGAAGCTCGGTTTAAAGTTGGGAAAAACGTTGTGATTAACCCGGATGGTTCTGCGATGTATGCTGCACTGGATGGGCTGGTTACCAAAACGGACGGTAACAAACTGAATGTGTTTCCGGTTTATGAAGTCAATGGTGACGTTGACTACAATAACGGTAATATCGACTTTGTAGGCACAGTTGTCATACGAGGCAATGTACTTACCGGATTTAAAGTAAAAGCAGCAGGTGACATTCGTGTCGTCGGAGGTGTCGAAGGAGCTGAACTGGAAGCAGGCGGCTCAATCGAAATTACCGGTGGTATTATTGGTTATAACAAAGGACTGGTACAAGCAGGCCATAATGTTAAATGTACTTTCATTCAAGAAGGCAACGTAGATGCCGGTGAAGATGTTCTGGTTTCCCAAAGTATTATGCATTCCAATATTCGTGCTGGCCATGGTGTCATCTGTGCGGGAACCAAGGGTCTTATCGTTGGTGGCTCGATCCAGGCTGGTCAGAACGTCTCAGCGCGTGTTGTGGGCAACAGCATGTCCACGGTCACTTCCATTGAAGTTGGTGTGCTGCCAAAGCTGCGTAACGAACTCAATGATTTGCGCAAGGAAGTCAGAGAGCAGATGGATTCCTTGGACAAAACGAAGAAAGCTTTGACATTGCTGGATCAATTAGCTGCCGCTGGACAACTAACTCCAGATAAGATGTCGATGCGAATCAAGCTGAATGCTACGCAGAAATCTGCTCTTCGTATAAGTGAAGAAACGAAAATGCGTATCTTTGAAATTGAAAAGGCACTTGAAGATACAAGTAATGCTCGTGTTGATATTCTGAAGATGATTTATGGAGGCTCTAAAATAGTTATCGGCAGATACACGAAATTTATTAAAGATCCAGTGAGTCGAATTTCATTTTATTATCACGATGGTGATATTACGATGGTTCCATACGTTTAAGTACAGCATTCAGGCACAGGAAGAAATCCATTCGAAACCGTGAGGTGAGCGTATGAGTTTCAAAGCAGTGGAGTTGCAGATTGCGGTACCACGAACAAGTGAAGCGGGACGTTATCAAAGTGAAGCCCAGCAGCGACCGATTACGGATCAGAATCTTTTGGCAGAGCAAACGTCGAAAGAAGCAAATGAAGCAAGGCAACGAAGTGAAGCAATGGACGAAACTTCACAGACTTCGGTGCGTGATGGTCATACCCATGATGGGGATCAGCAGAGTGGTTCCGATGGACAGGAGACTGCTCAGGCTCAAGAAACTGTTAAACCTGCAGAGCACCCGTACAAAGGAAAACACATAGATCTGTCTTTATAATAAATGGTTGTTATGGACATGCAGTCTTTCGCACCGATGGTTGAATCAGAAGGAGAGAACCCAATTTGTCACCATGGATCATTATTGTCATATTAGGGGCTTGCGCCATCGCCTACGCTTATATCATGCCTCGTAAAAACAAGGCGCAAGAGCCTGGACATCAACTGGTGCAGGAGATGGAATCTACGCTTGAACACTACATGACCGAGATCGAAAATGATAATGATGCTCTTATTCAACGTGTGGCTGAAATGAAGGGAGAAGCGACAGCAGCCGATCAACGTATGCAATTGCAACTTCAGGAATTACAGCAGCGGTTGGATCAGCTGGAGCAGAGCAAAAAAAACGAACCTGTTGCATCACCTGTGCCATACTCAGGTAGTGTACCGGTACAAGCTTCCGAAGGTTTGCAAGCACAAGCGCTCGTTAAAAGTGTACAAGCAGAGGCTGCCCAGCAGGCGTTAGAAGCAGACGTACAGACCAGTGAAGTCGAATCTTTGCCTGGGCGTGAGTCGATTAAAGATCGATATGCAGAACTCTTTACTCTACATGCTGAAGGTAAGTCGATGGATGCCATATCCAAGCAGACAGGCATTCAGCGTGGTGAGGTACAGTTAATACTGCAATTGGCAGAACGGGAGGAAAGCTAAGTCATGGACAAGCGATCCTTATGGATTGGTCTGGGGAGCGGCATGATTATTGGTGCAGTTTTGCTTCAACTGGCCACAGTCGGACAAAATGCATTATCCGATAGTAATCTGGACCCCGATCAGACTGCCAATATGACCAAAGAACAGCTTGAAACGGCCGCAAAAGCCTTGGATATGAAGTTGGTCGGTTCTGAAGAGGAACTATACACAGAAGCAGAGTGGGTAGCAAAGAAAAAGCAGGAGAGCAGTGAGTTGCAGGGGAATACAGCAACGCCACCTGAGACAGTAACCTCTACGGAGACACCTGCAGAGCCTGAGAAGCCACAAGAGCCTGCTGCAAGTGAAGTTGAAGGGCAGAAAGAGATAACTGAGCCGAAGACAACAGAACCTGTAACGCCGAGCAATCCGAAAGGCGCAACAGTATCATTCAAAGTACGTTCAGGCAATAGTCTGGCGATCGTTGCAGCAAATCTAAAAACCGCGGGAATCGTAGATGATGCTCAAGCATTCATAAAGGCTGGCAAAGCTGAGCGAATCAATACCAAAATCCAAGTGGGTACTTATGCGCTTGAAAAAGGTGAAAGTTTCAAATCCATTATCACAAAAATTACGAAAGAACCGTCAAACTGAGCATGCTCGGACAGGGCGGTTTTTGCGTATTAAACGGTGCATTTTCAAAGCTTGATAATAATTAGTGTTGATTTACATATCAAGTTTAAAATGATTCGATACTAGCAAAAAGTAAAAAGTAGATTTTAGCTTCAAAGACTGTTGCATCAGACAATCAGTTGTGATATATTAGATAACGGTGTTAAAACACACGCATGTGCTAATTTTGTTGAGGGTGCTTTCCTTATGGAGAGTCTTGGCGAAAAATGATGCCGGCGGAGGACACAATAAAAACCATATTAGGAGGTGTGTGAAGATGGCAGTAATCTCCATGAAGCAGCTTCTCGAAGCTGGGGTACACTTCGGTCACCAAACTCGTCGTTGGAACCCAAAAATGGATCGTTATATCTTCACTGAAAGAAACGGAATTTATATCATCGACTTGCAAAAGACGGTGAAAAAAGTCGAAGAGGCTTACAACTTCGTTAAAGGAATCGCAGGAGAGAATGGTACAATTCTTTTCGTGGGTACTAAGAAACAAGCTCAAGATTCCGTTAAAGAAGAAGCTGAACGTGCTGGTCAATTTTACATTAACCAACGCTGGCTTGGCGGTACCCTGACTAACTTCCAAACTATTCAAAAACGTATTGATCGTTTGAAACAGTTGGAAGCTTGGGAAGAAGACGGTACATTCGCTGTATTGCCTAAAAAAGAAGTTATCTTGCTTCGCAAAGAAAAAGATCGTCTGGAGAAATTCTTGGGCGGTATTAAAAATATGAAAGGCCTGCCAAGCGCCCTGTTCATCATCGATCCACGCAAAGAGCGTATCGCTGTTGCGGAAGCTCGCAAATTGGGTATCCCAATTGTTGGTATCGTTGATACTAACTGCGATCCGGATGAGATCGATTATGTTATCCCAGGTAATGACGACGCGATCCGCGCTGTTAAATTGCTGACAGGTAAAATGGCTGATGCTGTAATCGAAGCTAACCAAGGCGAAGAAACTTCCGCTTAATAGATTCGAACATATGTTATAAACTAAATGAAAAGGGTGGTTGGCAGGTGGATAACCTCTCACTGCCCTTTTTTTAGAGTGTACGTACAATACTTAATGTTGGAGGGAATTTATAATGGCAGTTAATGCGAGTGCAGTAAAAGAACTTCGCGAAAGAACGGGCGCTGGTATGCTCGATTGCAAAAAAGCATTGGAAGAAGCAAACGGTGATGTAACAAAAGCAGCTGAATTGTTGCGTGAGAAAGGTCTTTCTGCAGCAGCAAGCAAAGCAGGCCGTGCAGCAACTGAAGGCGTTGTTGAATCTTACATCCACGCTGGTGGACGTATTGGTGTCTTGGTTGAAGTTAACTGTGAAACAGACTTCGTTGGTAAAACGGATCAATTTAAGGATTTCGTTAAAGATGTAGCTATGCAAATCGCTGCAGCTAATCCTAAATTCGTTACACGCGAAGAAGTTCCTGCAGATGAGCTGGAAAAAGAAAAAGAAATCCTGAAAGCTCAAGCTCTTAACGAAGGTAAACCAGAGAAAATCATTGAAAAAATGGTTGAAGGCCGTATCGGTAAATACTACGAAGAGTACTGCCTGCTGGAACAAACTTTTGTTAAAGATCCAGACAAAACGATCTCTCAATTGCTGAACGAAAAAATCAGCCAAATTGGTGAAAACATCTCCATCCGTCGTTTCGTTCGTTACGAACTGGGTGAAGGTCTTGAGAAAAAAGTAGACAACTTCGTAGAAGAAGTAATGTCCCAAGTAAACAAATAAGACGGTTTCTATAAACCGGCGAGCAGAATTGATTTTCGAAGATATAAGAATGATGAAACTTCGAAGCGTAAACTCCCTTATATCTCAGGAAAACAGTGCCTTACCGGTTAAACGTTTTTCCTAAAAGAGCGGAACACAACTGTGTTCCTTTCTTTTTAAGCAGGAGGCCATGCGCGAGAAGTTTTGTTGGTTGAACACCAAGCGTGTTCGATTCAAAGTGGAGGGTGAATAATTGGAACAGCCAGTATTTAAACGTGTTGTCTTAAAGGTCAGCGGAGAGTCTCTTTCCGGTCAAAACGGCTACGGTATTGATGCAGATACGATCTCGTCGATTGCCCAACAGGTAAAAGAGGTTGTTGCACTTGGTGTACAGGTTGCTATTGTATGTGGCGGCGGAAACATCTGGCGTGGAATTGCCGGTAGTGAAAACGGCATCGATCGTGCAACTGCCGATTATATGGGTATGCTGGCGACAGTAATGAACTCGCTGGCACTGCAGGATGCTTTGGAACAGATTGAAGTGCCTACGCGTGTACAGACATCTATTGCAATGCAACAGATTGCAGAGCCTTATATTCGTCGTAGAGCTATTCGCCATCTGGAAAAAGGCCGGGTCGTTATTTTTGCAGCAGGTACAGGTAACCCGTTCTTTTCCACGGATACAACAGCAGCACTGCGCGCAGCGGAGATTGAAGCAGAAGTTATCTTGATGGCCAAAAATAAAGTTGATGGTGTATACTCAGCAGATCCGTTTAAGGACAGTACAGCTGTGAAATTTGATCAGTTGACTTACATGGATATTCTTAACAAAGACCTTGGTGTAATGGATTCAACGGCATCCTCGCTTTGTAAGGACAACAACATCCCGTTGATCGTATTTGCCATTACGGAACAAGGTAACATCAAACGTGTTGTTCTGGGCGAACGTATCGGAACAATCGTTAAAGGGAGTGTAGATTAATGCCACAAGCGGTTAAACAACATGCCGAAGAGCGTATGGAAAAAGCAATTCAAGCATTGCGTCGTGACCTGGCTACTTTGCGTGCAGGCCGTGCAACTCCAGCTCTTCTGGACCGAATTCAGGTAGAGTATTATGGAGCAATGACGCCATTGAATCAACTCGCTAATATCAGTACTCCGGATTCCCGTACACTGATGATTCAGCCTTGGGACAAATCCTCCATGGGTGACATCGAGCGTGCCATCATGAAATCAGATCTGGGTCTTACTCCAGCCAATGATGGTAGCATGATCCGTTTGTCTATTCCGGCATTGACGGAAGAACGTAGAGCGGAACTTGTTAAGCTGACGAAGAAGTTCGGTGAAGAAGGTAAAGTAGCGATTCGTAACATTCGCCGTGATGCGAATGATGACATCAAAAAATTGGAAAAGTCAGATATTTCCGAGGATGAATCGCGGAGACATCAGGATGATATCCAAAAATCGACCGACAAGTTTATTGCTGAAGTCGATAAGGTACTCGCTGCCAAAGAAAAAGAAATCATGGAAGTGTAAGACAAGCGCAGCCCCTCCAATACGGTGGGGTTTTGTCTCTTTTTCCAAGCTTCAGATAAAGAAACTTCAGGGATTTTGGAGGAACAGGAATGATCAAACGGGTTCGGTCGTGGTGGAATGGGGCTGACAAGCAGGAAACGCTGACTATATCCGAGGACAATATCCCGCAGCACGTCGCCATCATCATGGACGGCAATGGACGATGGGCCAAACGTTTGGGACTCCCGCGTATAGCCGGGCACCAAAATGGCATGAAGGCGGTCAAACGTGCGACCATCGCGGCGGATGAACTGGGCATCAAATATCTGACGATGTACGCTTTTTCGACAGAAAACTGGACGCGTCCAAAAGAAGAAGTGGATTTTCTGATGCGACTTCCGCAAGAATTTCTAGCCATAGAGCTGGATGAACTTATAGAAAAAAATGTGCGCATTCGCATGATGGGTCAAGAGGAACATTTACCTTCTCATACCATTAATGCCTTGCGGGAAGCCATTCGTCTTACGGAACATAATACAGGTCTCGTTTTGAATTTTGCAATGAACTATGGAAGTCGTCGTGAAATGACGGACTGTGTTAAACAGATCGCTCTGCAGGTGAAATCGGGGGAACTATCGGCAGAGGATATAACACCTGAACTCATCGATAGACATATGCTGACGGTTGACATGCCTGATCCGGATCTGCTGATCCGGACGAGCGGAGAGTTGAGATTAAGCAACTTTATGCTTTGGCAGCTTGCATATAGTGAATTATGGTTTACGGATATATACTGGCCCGAATTTGGCAAAAAGCATTTGCTTGAAGCAGTAGCCGAATATCAGCGCAGAACAAGGCGTTACGGCGGTTTGAAATAGATGGAGGATGAAGCCGTTGAAACAGCGACTAACGACAGGAATCATAGCAGGTGTGTTGTTTTTAGGTTTTTGCATGCTGGGCGGACCCTGGTACCATGGTTTGGTATTGCTTATGGCTCTCATCGGTTATTATGAATTTGTTAAAATGACCGGGGTGATGCCTTTTTCAGGTGTGGCCCTGATTGGATATGCTGGTGTGTTTGCCATTGTGTTTCCTTGGGAAATGCTTTGGGAGGCAAGACCGCTATCCTTATTTCAGGTCATCTGGATAGTAATGCTTGTACTGATGACAGCTTCGGTTGTCACCAAAAATAAGGTTCCCGTGAATACAGTAGCGATGCTTTTCCTTGGCGTATTGTATATAGGGATCGGTTTCTATTACATTGCAGAATCCAGACATCTGCTTCATGGGTTGTTCTGGACGTTCCTGTTGCTGGGCTCCATATGGGCCAGTGATGCAGGAGCTTATTTTGTAGGGAAACTCATTGGTAAAAACAAACTGTGGCCTTCCATCAGTCCAAACAAGACTATAGAGGGTGCACTGGGTGGCATCGTAATTGCAATTGTTACTTCTGTTATTTTTGCATTAGTATCAGATGGTTTGCTTTCCTGGCAGAGAGCGATTGTGATCGGAATTGCCTGTGCAGTTGTAGGTCAGATGGGTGACTTGATCCAGTCTGCATACAAACGTGTATATAATATCAAGGATTCAGGCAGTCTTCTCCCTGGGCATGGAGGCATTCTTGATCGGTGCGACAGCTGGATTGTTGTTTTTCCATTCGTACATATACTAATGCTACTGCCCTACTAAAGAAGAACATGAGTCTGAGATAACAGCATTGTTCGCCGTAGGCATTGGATAATTAAAGATGAGGTGCAGCATGAAAAAAATTGCGATTCTCGGGTCAACCGGTTCCATTGGAACCCAGACACTGGATGTAGTTGACATGCATCCAGAACTCTTTCAAGTGGAGGGACTGGCTGCCGGAGTCAATACAGACCTGCTGATCGAACAAACCAAACGTTACCGGCCGAAGAAAGTATCAGTGGGGTCCAAAGAACTGGCGGAGAAGATAGCTCCACATTTGCCAGCAGGAACGCAACTATTTTATGGCAACGAAGGACTCGTAGAAGTTGCGGCAGGAACCGATGCGCATACGGTTGTTACAGCGGTGGTGGGCAGTGTTGGATTGGAGTCAACGCTTGCTGCCATAGATGCAGGCAAACAGATCGGACTGGCCAATAAGGAGACATTGGTTACAGCGGGGCATATCGTTACGACAAGAGCGGCTGCCAAAGGAGTCTCTTTACTGCCCGTTGATAGTGAGCACTCTGCGATATTCCAATGTTTAAATGGTGAAAACAGAGAACGCCTGACAGGCATCACGCTCACCGCTTCAGGTGGATCATTCCGTGATCTTACCCGTGAACAGTTGAAGAACGTGACTATAGAGGATGCACTTAAACATCCAAATTGGTCAATGGGCTCCAAAATCACGATAGATTCGGCAACAATGGTTAACAAGGGTCTCGAGGTCATTGAAGCACATTGGTTATTTGGTCTTCGATATGATCAGATTAATGTATTGCTTCACCCAGAGAGTGTTATTCATTCATATGTGGAATTTGATGACACAAGCATCATCGCACAACTGGGGAATCCGGATATGCGAGTTCCAATTCAATATGCACTGACTTACCCCGACCGCTTGCCATCACCGGCACAGCGTCTGTCTCTTGCTCAAGCTGGGAAATTACATTTCCGTGAGATGGATATGGAACGGTTCCCGTGTTTAAGAATGGCGTATGAGTGTGGTAAAATGGGAGGAACCGCAACAACGGCTTTTAATGCAGCCAACGAGGTTGCTGTAGCCCGTTTCTTGCGTAAAGAGATTTCATTCCTTAAAATAGAAGATATTATTGCTTCTGTGCTGGAAGCACACCACAATGTGGACGAGCCTGATCTGCAGGAGATCGCACGTTGTGATCAAGAGAGCCGTAAGCTTGCGGCCAGTCTGTAATCTCTTTTTTCATTACAAATTGGAAGAAGTGATTCTCTTGTGCGGCATCAGAGAATAATGATAATCTAGAGGGACAGACTGCGGTATGTGCCGTGAAGGAGGATGGATAGGGATTGGAAACCATACAAGTGGTATTTCTAACGGTGCTCATGTTCTTTGTCATCGTGACGGTTCATGAATGGGGGCATTATTATTTTGCCAAACGCGCCGGTATTCTTGTACGGGAGTTTGCGATCGGTTTTGGTCCCAAATTGTTCTCATATAAAAGAAACGAGACCCAGTTTACATTGCGTTTGTTGCCTTTTGGTGGATATGCACGGATGGCAGGGGAAGATCCGGAACTGGTAGAGATCCAGGAAGGACAGACCATTGCGGTAAGATCAGCGGATGACCAGGTGAAGATGATCTATCTGGACCAGCTGGATAACCGTAAAAATGTAATACGTGGTGAAGTCATCTTCATTGATATGGAGAGAGCGCTGAAGCTTCAACTCGATGTAGATGGAGAGATTCAGGAGTATCGTATTCATCCTCAAGCAATGTTGGTAAGTCGTGGTAAACAAACGCAGATTGCACCGAAAGATCGTCAATTCGGCAGCAAAACCGTTGGACAGCGTGCATTGGCTATTTTTGCGGGACCTCTGATGAACTTTATTTTGGCCTTTGTGCTGTTTGCTGTATATGCGCAGATGGCAGGAGTTCCAGTGGAAAATCCAAAAAATCTTGTAATTGGTGAAGTGCTTGAAGGTGGGGCAGCCGATCAGGCGAACCTGCAAAAGGGCGATATTATCGAAACCATCAATGGTACTGCAATTGGTACGGATTCACAAAAAATGGTGTCGATGATTGCCGATTCCAAAGACAAGCCGATGGAATGGACGCTGCGCCGGGGTTCGGATACGTTTAATATAACGATTACTCCACGTGCTGTAGAAGGACAAGAGGGCGGTAAAGTGGGAATCGTACCTACGTTACCAACCCGATCTGTTGGATTTGTAGAGACATTTAAAGTCTCAGGCGTGGCTATGGTTGATACAACCAAAATAATATTTGAAGGTTTTAAACATCTGATCAATCAATTCAACATGGATGATATTGGTGGCCCAGTTCGTACATTCGAAGTGACAGGGCAAATTGCTAAACAAGGGATTGAACAGTTAACGAGATGGGCAGCAATTTTGAGTCTGTACCTTGGGATTTTCAATCTGCTACCAATACCTGCACTGGACGGCAGCCGTCTGGTATTTTTGGGAATTGAAGCGCTGCGCGGCAGACCTGTTGATCCCAATCGCGAAGGCATGGTGCATTTCATCGGATTTGCGATGTTGTTTGTGTTGATGCTGGCAGTAACTTACAATGATATATTACGTTTAATTAACGGATAATTACGGTTGGACTACGCTCTGTACATTCAGAGATAGTCGTTATGGGAGGACGCTGGAGTCTTATGTCAAAGGAAAATGATAAACAGTTCGTGACTGAAATCACACCACAGGGTGAGGATTTCTCGCGCTGGTACATTGATGTTATCAAAAAAGCTGATCTCATGGATTATGCACCCGTACGCGGTTGTATTGTGTTCAAACCAGACGGATTTGAAATCTGGGAACATATTAAGGATGAGTTGGATCGTCGTTTTCGGGAAACGGGTCATCGCAACGCATACTTCCCGATGTTCATTCCTGAGAGCTTCTTTCAAAAGGAAAAAGAGCACGTGGAAGGTTTTAACCCTGAATTACCATGGGTTACGGAAGCTGGCGGAGAGAAGCTGGAAGAACGTCTGGCAATCCGTCCTACATCCGAAACGATTATTGGTCACATGTATTCCAAGTGGATTCAGTCTTATCGGGATCTTCCGGTACTGATCAACCAGTGGGCTAACGTAGTTCGTTGGGAAAAAAGAACGTTGCCATTCCTTCGCACAAGTGAGTTCCTGTGGCAGGAAGGTCATACAGCGCATGAGACGGAAGAAGAAGCACGTGAAGAAACGATGAAAATGCTGGAGATTTATCGTGAAGTGGTTGAGGAATACTTGGCTATTCCTGTAATTGTGGGTCAGAAAACCAAGTCCGAGAAGTTTGCGGGTGCGGTGGATACCTACTCGATCGAAGCCATGATGAAGGATGGACGTGCTGTACAAGCAGGTACATCTCACTACATGGGGACGAACTTTGCAAAAGCATTTGAAATCCAGTATCTTAGCCGGAATAATGTGCTCGAGCTGGCTTACACCACTTCATGGGGAGTAAGCACACGTTTGATCGGTGCATTAATTATGGTTCACGGAGATGACCGTGGTCTCGTACTTCCTCCTAAAGTCGCACCAACACAAGTGGTCATGATTCCAATTGGACCTCCGAAAACACGTGATGCTGTTGTTGGGCGTGCAGATGAGTTGTTCACTGAGTTGAAAAAAGCTGGAGTTCGTGTGAAAATGGATGATCGCAGCGATGTTCGCCCAGGTTGGAAATTCAATGAATACGAGATGCGCGGTGTTCCCATTCGTCTGGAGATTGGTCCACGTGATATGGAAAATGGCGTTTGTGTGCTCGTATCACGGATCACAGGTGAGAAGAAAGTGGTAGAACAAGCGAACCTAGTAGAAGAGATCCAGGCTATGCTGACACAGATCCAGGTAGATATGTTAGAGCGTGCTCGCACATTTATGTCGGATAACTTCTATTCCGTGGATACACTCGATGAGATGAAAGAACTGATGGAAAATAAACGCGGGTTTACACTGGCCGGATGGTGCGGTTCAGAAGCTTGCGAAGATAAAGTAAGAGAAGTTACAGGTGCAACAAGCCGGAACATTCCGTTCCAGCCTGCGGAAGAAAAGCATACGTGCCTGGCTTGTGGTGAACAGGCAGAACACACGGTTGTGTTTGCAAGAGCATACTAAGTCAGGATAACCTGACTATATACATTGAACTAAACATTTACATGAGAACGTAGAGAACAGAAATAACCTGAAGAAGCGGAGCTAAAAGCTTTCTGAAAGAAAGCTACATCGGAAGCATACGCTGCGCCTTTATCCCCGGATTTTCCCCTTTGTTAATGGGAATCAAAAAATCTGGGGGTAACAGCGATCGGAAGGTTGTTCTGTTATCGGAGTGGTAAGTGTAAATATCTTTTTGTTCAATGTATATAACGGCACGTACGGACTGTAAGAGTAATGAATGGAGAGCTTCTGTCGGATAAAATGAGTCGGTGCGAGTTCGGATCGGTGACATTTTTGAATGCAGGGGCTTTTCATGCTTTAAGGGGGTACAAGGAGGAACACGATGAGCGGATTCGAGGAGAAAAGAAAACGGTTTGAGTTGTTGATGAAACAGGCAGAGCTTCCGGCTGGTCTGTTAGAGCCCTATTTTTTGGATGGATGGATTGAACAAGTAGAGACCAATCGAAGTAATCGGGAATGGAATATTCTGATTGCAAAGGATACGTTGGTACCCGCTCCAATCTATCGCACATTTTGCCTGCATATTCAAGAGAAAATGAATCATATCGCCAAAATTTCATTTGGCTTCAAATACACGGACCGAGTACAAAATGGTGATATCGTCAGTGAATATTGGAATCTGTTTCTGGAGTGGGTTACCCGTGAGATTCCATCTGTAAATGGTTGGATGAACCGGACAACCTTTGAATGTGAAGAGGATCTCCTACAACTGACAATGAGTGATGCAACGTCGATGGAATTGGCTCGTAAGAAACAGATTGATCAGGCGATTACAAAATTCTATGAAACATACTTTCATCTACCTCTTCGCATCAAGATGCAAGTGGGTGAAGTGGGCAGTAATAAAGAGGCCATGGAACAGTTCCAGGCCCAAAAACGTGTAGAAGAACTTGAGGTCATCGAGAAGATGATGAGTGAAGTGGACACAGAAATCCCGGTGGATGAGGAGCAGGGTGATCTGCGTTTGCAAATGGGTTATGACATCAAGGAGCCGGCAGTACCCATGCAGGAAATCCAGGATGAAGAGAAAAAGGTTACGCTTCAAGGTTCGGTGTTTGGACTGGATCGTAAAGAACTGCGAAACGGAAATACGTTGTTTACCTTCTACCTGACCGACTTCACGGACTCCATGCAAATGAAGATGTTTGCCAAAACAAAAGAGGACGTTAAAATTCTTAGTTTGCTGGCTAACGGTAAATGGGTAAAAGTGCGTGGTCGTGTAGAATATGACCGGTTTATGCAAATTCCTGAACTGGCCATGATTCCATCGGACCTGATTGAAGTTAAAGCACCGCCGTCTCGTAAAGATAATGCACCAGAGAAACGGGTGGAGTTCCATTTGCACTCTACGATGAGTACCATGGATGCTGTAACTTCAATCGACAAATACGTGAAAATGGCAGCGGAGTGGGGACATAAAGCGATTGCTGTCAGTGATCATGGTGGGGTGCAGGTATATCCCGAGGCTTCCAAGGCTGCTAAGAAAAACGGGATTAAAATGATCTACGGCCTTGAAGCCAATGTAGTGAATGACTCCGTTGCGGTCGTAATGGCTCCACAGCCGTTGGATCTCCAAACAGCGACATACATCGTATTTGATATCGAGACCACAGGTTTGTCGGTAACACAGAACAAAATCATTGAGATTGCAGCCGTGAAGATGCAAGATGGTAAAGAAATCGACCGATTTGCAACGTTTGTGAATCCGCATGAACGCATTCCCTACAACATTCAGCAATTGACCAATATTAATGATGACATGGTAAAAGACGCACCTGAGCTGGAGCCTGTCATTCGTGAGTTTGTGCAGTTTGCTGGTGATGGTGTGCTTGTTGCGCATAATGCACGTTTTGATATGGGCTTTATCCAGGCTTCCCTGAAGCAAATTGGAATGCCAGAGCTTCCTAACCCTGTCCTTGACACGTTGGAACTGGCGCGATTGTTATTTCCAAAAAATAAGAACCACCGTCTGAATACGATGGCAGATAAATATAAGGTTGGACTTGAAAGTCATCACCGTGCCATTGATGATACGATTGCACTCGCGGGTATACTGATCGGATTATTAAATGATGCTGCTCAGATGAAAGGTTTAACGAGGCTTGATCGCTTGAACGATTATGTAGGTGTCGACTTGTCGAATACAAGACCTTTCCATTGTGGAATCTATGCATTGAATGATGTCGGTAAGAAAAATCTATACAAGCTGGTATCTCTCTCTCATACGGAACATTTCAAGCGGGTACCGTGCATTCCCAAATCAAAACTGATTAATTTGCGTGAAGGCCTTGTTATTATATCGGGCTGTGAAAAAGGGGAGTTTTTCGAAGCGGTGCTTAACAAATCGCTCGAAGAAGCGGAAGAGATCGCTGAGTTTTATGACATACTGGAGATTCAACCACTTACCATGTATATGCATTTGGTGGATAAAGGGTTGGTGGCTACACCCGAAGAAATCAAAACAGCGATCCGTAAAGTCATTGATATAGGTGCAAAATTTAATAAACCAGTTATAGCCACAGGTAACGTGCACTATTTGGAACCGCGTGACAAGTTATATCGGGATATCACCATTCACGGAATTACAGGTTTTAGTCCACTCAAAGATCAACGTAAACCGGATGCACATTTTAGAACGACAGAGGAAATGCTGGAAGAGTTTCAGTTCCTGGGCCAAGATAAGGCTTACGAAGTCGTTGTTACAAATACGATACAGTTATCTGATCGTTTTGAGGAAATTAAGTTATTCCCGGACAAACTGTTTACTCCGATTCTGGAAGGTGCGGACGAAGAAATCCGTAATACCTGTTATGACACTGCCAAGTCCATCTATGGCGAGGAATTACCAGAAGTAATCGTGGCACGACTAGAAAAAGAGCTCATTCCAATTATTAAATACGGTTTTTCTGCCAACTATCTGATCTCGGAACGCTTGGTTAAAAAATCGAATCAGGATGGTTATCTCGTAGGTTCGCGGGGATCGGTAGGCTCCTCTGTTGTTGCTACATTTTTGGGTATATCCGAGGTTAATCCACTACCTGCTCATTATATTTGTGTGAATTCAGAATGCAAACACAGCGAGTGGTTCCTGGACGGCAGTGTTCGGAGTGGATTTGACCTTCCAGAGAAAGAGTGTCCGGATTGTGGTGGCACACTTAAAGGAGAAGGCCAGGATATTCCGTTTGAGACCTTCCTTGGATTTAAGGGAGATAAAGTTCCCGATATTGACTTGAACTTCTCTGGTGATTATCAGCCTCATGCTCATAACTATACGAAAGTACTATTTAGTGAGAAGAGTGTTTTCCGTGCGGGGACCATCGGTACGGTGGCTGAGAAAACAGCATTTGGTTTTGCCAAGAAGTACGAGGAACATCATCAGAAGAAATGGCGTGGAGCTGAATTGAATCGTTTGGCCTCTGGCTGTACTGGGGTGAAACGGAGTACTGGACAGCATCCCGGCGGTATTGTCGTAGTACCTGATTATATCGAGGTCGAAGACGTTACACCTGTTCAGTTTCCGGCTGACGACGTTAATGCGGAGTGGAAAACGACACACTTTGATTATCATGCTTTTGAAGAAAACTTGCTGAAACTTGATATTCTGGGGCACGATGACCCAACTATGATGCGGATGTTGCAGGATTTGACAGGTGTCGATCCAACGACCATTCCGATGAATGATCCGAAAGTCATGAGCATGTTTAACTCAACCGAAGCTCTGGGTGTTACACCGGAACAGATTAGGTCGCCAGTCGCAACGTTTGGCGTGCCGGAGATGGGAACGAAGTTTGTACGTCAGATGCTTGTTGAATCCCAGCCGACGTCTTTTGCCGATTTACTGCAGATTTCCGGATTGTCCCATGGTACAGGGGTATGGCTTGGAAACGCTCAGGATCTGATTAAGAACGGAACGTGTAACATTAAGACGGTAATTGGTTGTCGGGATGATATCATGTTGTTCCTGATCTATAAAACGGGAATGGACGCAAGTCTGGCATTTAAGATTACCGAGAGTGTTCGTAAGGGACGAGGTCTGCCACAGGAATGGATTGACGAGATGAAGAATTGTAAAGTGCCTCAATGGTACATTGATTCGTGCCTCAAAATCCAGTACATGTTCCCGAAGGCTCACGCGGCCGCTTATGTTATTTCCGCAGTACGTACGGCATTCTTCAAGCTATATCATCCGATTGAATATTACGCAACCTACTTTACGGTACGGGCGGATGAGATCGATATCGAACTGATGTGTCAGGGATATGACGCAATCTACCGGAAAATTACGGAGATCGAGCAATTAGGTTTCCAGGCACCGCCGAAAGAGAAAAACATGCTCCCTGTCCTTGAAATGGGTCTGGAAATGGCAGCTCGCGGATTCTCGCTGAAACCTATTGACTTATATCGTTCGGAAGCGACGAAGTTCATCGTTGACGGAAAATCACTAATCCCTCCATTTTCAGCTTTGGCAGGAATCGGGGATAACGCTGCTCGCAATATCGCTGCGGCAAGAGATCATGGTGAATTCCTGTCGGTGGAAGACTTCCAGCAGAAGTCGAAAGCAAGTAAGACCATTGTTGAACTCCTGTCGAATATGGGATGTTTCCGTGGCTTGCCAGAGAGCAATCAGCTTTCCCTTTTCTAGGATTGAATTTGGATCTAACCTTAGCGATTGTTGGGGGACGTAATTTTTCCTTCATTAGTAAGTAAACTGCCTGAAGCATCGCTTACTTGTCACTATTACCAGACTATGTTATAATTTTTGAAGTGAACGAGATAGTACGAATTTCTAAAGAGTGGGGAAACCCACTCTTTAGTCTTTGGTATACAAGAATCTTGGGTATTGAATAATCTGCCAGTGCTTTTTTGCTGGTGTAACCTAAGTTGGAGGTTATTGGTTTTGAGCACAACGAACATTAAATCTACCGTGGAAGAAATGATCCAACCCTACTTGAACGAACAAGGCTTCGAGCTGGTTGACATCGAATACGTCAAAGAAGGCAGCAACTGGTTTTTACGGGTGTATGTCGACAAAGAGGGTGGCATCGACATCGACGATTGTGTCTTGATCAGCGAAAAGCTGAGCGCCAAGCTGGATGAGAACGATCCGATTCCAACCATCTATTTCCTTGAAGTGTCTTCTCCCGGTGCGGAGCGTCCCCTGAAAAAACCTGAGGACGTTACCAAAGCTGTAGGCAAAAATGTTTTTGTTACAACCTACGAGCCGGTGAACGGATTGAAGGAATTTGAAGGCAAGCTGCTTTCCTTTGATGACGAGGAACTCGTGATCGAAGCAGGCAAAAAACAGCATGCCATTTCTTATGATAAGGTTGCCAGTGCGCGCCTAGCTATTTTGTTTTAAGTGCCTTGTTCACTTTATTAATGAAAAAGACACATCTCACGATAACGGCAAGGTGCTCATGAGTTCAGAGCCTTTCGCCGTTTTACGTATGAGATGCCATGTTTGAAAGGGGGATCAACATTCATGAGTACGGATTTTATTGAAGCAATGAATGAATTGGAACGGGAAAAAGGGATCAGCAAGGATGTGCTGTTTGAAGCGATCGAGGCTGCACTAATTTCCAGCTACAAGCGGAATTTCAACACGGCCCAGAATGTGCGTGTTGACATGAACCGTAATACGGGAGTTATTCGGGTGTATGCCCGTAAATTGATCGTGGAAGAAGTCCTGGATTCACGTACCGAAATTTCATTGCCTGCTGCACGAGAAATCAACCCACACTTCCAGCTGGAAGATATTGCGGAGATTGAAGTTACGCCGCGTGATTTCGGACGTATCGCGGCACAAACTGCCAAACAGGTAGTGACCCAGCGGATTCGTGAAGCCGAACGCGGCCTGATCTACAACGCTTTCGTAGATAAGGAAGAAGATATCGTTACGGGAGTGGTGCAGCGTCAGGATTTGCGCAATATCTACATCGATCTGGGCAAAATCGAAGCGGCTTTACCGCTGACCGAATTGATGCCGAACGAGAAGTTTGTTCATGGTGACCGTATTAAGGCGTATATCACCAAGGTCGAGAATACGACAAAAGGGCCGCAAATCATTTTGTCCCGTACCCATCCGGGCCTCTTGAAACGTCTCTTTGAACTGGAAGTGCCTGAGATCTTTGACGGTGTAGTTGAAATTCGCTCCGTCGCTCGCGAAGCAGGGTTCCGCTCCAAGATTGCCGTTCACTCCCGCAACGAGGAAGTTGATCCAGTTGGATCTTGTGTAGGTCCTAGGGGAATGCGCGTGCAGACCATTGTGGGTGAGCTGCGCGGTGAAAAAATCGACATTGTTCGTTTCTCCGATCAGGTAGACGAATATGTTGCTAATGCACTGAGTCCTTCCAAAGTATTGGAAGTTCATGTATTTGAGGAAGAAAAGATGGCTCGGGTTATCGTTCCGGACTATCAACTGTCGCTCGCAATTGGTATCAAAGGCCAAAATGCCAGATTAGCAGCCAAATTAACCGGCTGGAAAATCGACATTAAGAGCGAGAGCCAGGCGGAACAGGAATTCGGCAGAGAAAAAGATTCTTCTTCTGAAATGCATCAGGATTCCGTCTCCGTCGACTAAAGTAAAGTACGGGGGGCGCTGACGTATGAAACCAAAAAAAGTGCCGCTGCGCAAATGTGTGGCATGCCAAGAAATGATGCCCAAAAAGCAGCTGATTCGCATTGTTAAAACGCCAGAGGATGAAGTGCTGATCGATTTGACTGGCAAAAAATCCGGACGTGGTGCCTATTTATGCGGCAAAGAGTCCTGTTTTAAGCTCGCACTCAAAAACCGGGCTTTGGATCGGGCGTTAAAAGGCAAAGTCTCACCTGAAATTTACGAGCAATTAGCAGCTGATTTCATCGCGGTTGAGGATGAATTCAAAGCAGCACAGGAGCGTGAACATGACTAATATTAAAACGCTGTCTTATTTGGGACTCTCTATGCGTGCAGGTAAACTTGTAACAGGTGAAGAAATTGTACTTAAAGCGATCCGTTCTTCCGAAGCTAAAATGGTTATTGTTGCGGGTGACGCCTCAGCCAATACACAAAAGAAATTTCGCGATAAATGCGGAACTTATAAGGTTCCTCTGTTGATCGGATTTGACCGGGATAGTCTGGGTTCAAGTATCGGTAAAGACACGCGTGTTGTTCTTGCAGTAACGGATCGAGGGTTTGCAAAAATGATCTCCAAGCAAGTCGGTATAATGTCGGAGGTGGAGTATATTGAGTAAACAGGAAAACAAGGATAAATTGCGAGTTTATGAATATGCGAAGTCCCTTAATATGAGTAGTAAAGAAATTATAACCATTCTTAAAAAGCTGGAAATTCCCGTAAACAATCATATGAGTGTCATGGAGAATGGTTCAGTCGGTAAGGTGGAACAATTTTTTAAAGATATAAAATCCACTGCTGCTTCGAAACAAGGCAACGATGCAAAACCAGTTGCTACTTCGGCAGTGCGCAGTGACAAACCAGTGGACAGCAACAAGCCGGCCGGCGGAGTGAACACGCCGAAGAGCAGTAACCCATCCGGTAGTCCCGTACAAACAAAAATACAACAGGAAAAGCAGGTAGGTATGAACAATAGACCAAATTCCAACAATAACAATGGCACCCAAAGACCCAGCGGCCAAGATAGCCGCAACAGAACGAACTCTTCCCAAGGCTCAAGCCAAGGAGGACAATCAACTAACCGTCCAAGACCAGCTCAAGGTGGACAAAGCAGTACTGCATCCCGTCCGCAAGGAACGGGTCAACGTCCGAATAACAGCGGTGGCGGTCAAGTAAGAACTTCAGGCCCTAACAGCGGTGGTAATACAGGTACTGCTGGCAACCGTAGTGGTGGCCAAGGTCAGAGCCAAGGACAAGGCCAACGTAGAAGCGGCCCAGGTGGTACTACTGGCAGCAACAACAATAGTGGTAACCGTTCGAACAGCGGTGGCGGTGGACGTCGTTATGATGACAACCGTGGCGGCAACTTCCGTGGTAACCGTGGTGGCAAGAATAACCGCAACAGAAATCAACAACAGTACCAACAACGTGAGAAAATTGATAACACACCTAAGAAAATCATCGTTCGTGGTGATATGACCGTTGGTGAAACAGCGAAGTTGCTCCATAAGGATGCTTCCGAAGTTATCAAAAAGCTTATCGCTATGGGTGTTATGGCAACAATCAACCAAGAGCTTGATATCGAAACGATCCTTCTGCTTTCAGGTGAATTCGGTGTTGAGGTTGAAGTGAAGATTGTGCTTGAAGATGACCGTTTCGAAACACTGGAAGAGAATGATGATGCTGCTGACTTGCAGGCTCGTCCACCAGTAGTTACGATCATGGGTCACGTTGACCATGGTAAAACTACTTTGCTGGATGCGATTCGTTCCACGAATGTATCCGATGGCGAAGCAGGCGGAATCACGCAACATATCGGTGCATATCAAGTTGAAATTAACAACAAAAAGATCACGTTCCTGGATACTCCGGGTCACGAAGCGTTTACAGCGATGCGTGCACGTGGCGCACAAGTTACGGATATGACGATTATTGTCGTAGCTGCGGATGACGGTGTTATGCCACAGACCATTGAGGCGATTAACCATGCCAAAGCTGCTGGGCTACCAATCATCGTGGCTGTCAACAAAATTGACAAGCCGGGCGCTGATCCAGACAAAGTGAAACAAGAATTAACCAGCTATGAACTCGTTCCTGAAGAGTGGGGCGGAGATACCATCTTTGTTAACGTGTCAGCAAAACAAAGAATGGGTCTGGAAGGTCTGCTTGAAATGATTCTGCTGGTTGCAGAAGTGAACGAATACAAAGCGAACCCGGACAAACGTGCCCGTGGTACAGTGATTGAAGCCGAGTTGGATAAAGGACGTGGCCCAGTTGCACGTATCCTCGTACAGCACGGTACATTGAAAGTCGGCGATGCTTTCGTTGCAGGTAACTGCTTCGGTCGTGTTCGTGCGATGGTCAATGACAAAGGTCGCAAATTGAAAGAAGCTGGACCTTCAACACCTGTAGAAATCACAGGTCTGACTGAAGTTCCAGGTGCGGGAGATCCATTCATGGTGTTTGAAGATGAGCGCAAAGCGCGTTCCATCGCTGACAAACGTTCGATCACGCAACGCGAATCCGATCTGGGTACGCATACTCGTGTGACGTTGGATGATCTGTTCCAGCACATCAAAGATGGCGAGATCAAAGATCTGAACGTAATCATCAAAGGTGATGTACAAGGTTCGGTTGAAGCATTGAAAGGTTCCCTTGCGAAGATCGAAGTTGAAGGTGTACGCGTGAAAATCATTCATAGCGGCGCTGGTGCAATCACAGAATCCGACATCATTTTAGCTGCAGCATCCAATGCTATCGTGATCGGTTTCAACGTTCGTCCTGATAACCAGGCGAAATCAACTGCAGATCAAGAGCAAGTAGACATTCGTCTGCATCGCGTGATCTACAGTGTTATCGAAGAAATTGAACAAGCGATGAAAGGTATGCTTGATCCGATCTACAAAGAAAAAGTTATCGGTCATGCTGAAGTTCGGAGCACGTTCTCCATCAGTAAAGTGGGTACCATCGCTGGTTGTATGGTTACCTCGGGTAAAATTACGCGTTCTGCGGAAGCACGCCTGATTCGTGATGGCATTGTCCTTTACGAAGGTAAGCTGGATTCCCTGAAACGTTATAAAGATGATGCCAAAGAAGTAGCACAAGGTTACGAGTGCGGTATCACACTTGATAAATATAATGATCTCAAAGAAGGCGACGTTATCGAAGCTTTCATTATGGAGACCGTACAACGATAAGCAAGGAAGCATGAGGTGAACAACAATGGCTAAGATTCGTACAGGTAGAGTGGGCGAGCAGATCAAGAAAGAAATAAGTCTGCTCATCCAGTCTGAACTGAAAGATCCACGTATCGGCTTTATTACGGTAACGGGAGTCGAAGTGACAGGAGACTTGTCGCAAGCCAAAGTTTATCTGAGTGTCTTCGGTGAACAGGAACAAAAAGATAACACGCTGAAAGCTCTGGCAAAAGCAAATGGATTTTTGCGTTCGGAGTTGGGCAAACGTATCCGGTTCCGGCATGTTCCCGAGTTGATATTTAAGATTGACGAATCCATCGCTTATGGCAGCCGAATTGAGAAGCTGCTTGGCGATATTGGTTCCGACAAGAACGAATCCCAGTAACAGAATAGAGGAGACGGCAATGCACACTTATGAACAGGCGCTCCAGGCCGGAAAGCAATTTCTGCTGGAGCATGATGATTACCTGGTCGTGTCGCATGTACAGCCGGACGGTGACGCAGTCAGCTCGACGGTAACGGTGGGCTGGCTGCTGTCATGTCTGGGTAAGACATTCACGATGATTAATGAAGGTGAAATCCCCGGGCGCATGCAATTTTTGTGGGAAGCAGGCAACATTGTGAACATGACCGAACAACCACCGCAGCGAAAATATAAAGCTGTTATCTGTGTGGATTGTGCTGACTTTGCCAGAGTAGGTTTGACACGTCATTATTTTGAAGATGATGCTGTTATCTTGAATATTGATCATCACCCTACAAATGACGGTTATGGTACAGTCAACATCATTAAGTCTGATGCTGCTGCAACGGCTGAAATCTTGTTCGATTTTCTTAACCTGTTCCAAGTAACATGGGATAAAGATGTTGCGACGGCAGTTTATACAGGATTGCTTACCGATACAGGTGGATTCCGCTATGCGAACACCAGCCCAAATGTAATGACAACGGCCTCCAGACTGCTTGAACATGGCGTGGATGGACCCTATCTCGCCCAGACCTTGTTGGAGCAGGTGACCCTTCCGCAAGTTCGGATTTTGAATCAGGCACTATCAAGCCTGCAGATGACAGATGATGGTAAGATAGCCTGGGTTGTTATCACACCAGATGATATGGTGGCTTGTGGAGCAGCTAATGAAGATCTTGAAGGGGTAGTGAACTATCCGCGCAATATTCAGGGCGTGGAAGTTGGTATCTTTTTCAAAGTCATCAACGAGAATGCAGTCAAGGTTTCTTTGCGTTCAGCTGGTAAGATTGATGTTGCTGCACTAGCACAGACCTTTGGCGGAGGCGGGCATGTGCTCGCAGCCGGATGTCGTCTGGAAGGCAGACTTGATGATATTATCGCAAAAGTACTGAAGCAGGTGAATTCACAATGGTAAAGCCATTTGAAGGTGTACTTCCGGTATATAAACCGGCGGGATTTACTTCTCATGATGTTGTAGCCAAAATGCGTCGCATTCTCAAAATGAAGCGCATTGGGCATACGGGCACACTTGACCCACAAGTTACAGGGGTTCTGCCGCTCTGTCTTGGACGGGCGACACGTGTGGTGGAGTACATGCAGGAGCTTCCGAAGGAATATCTGGCTACGCTGAGATTGGGACTGTCTACTGACACAGAGGATATGACAGGGGAAGTCATTGAGCGGGCTGAGACGACTGTGGAAGTAACACAGGAACAGGTTCAACAGGTGCTTGAGCAGTTCCTGGGCACGATCTCACAGGTACCACCCATGTATTCTGCGGTAAAGGTAGACGGCAAACGTCTTTATGAGCTTGCTCGTGAAGGTAAAACGGTAGAGCGTAAGAGCCGTGAGGTCACAATCTATGAGCTCGAACTTACAGGGATTGAGACTCAGGGTGAGACCACCGATATATCCTTCCGGGCCTTATGTTCAAAAGGTACTTATATTCGGACATTGTGTGTAGACATTGGCCGGCAACTCGGATATCCATCAACCATGGTTCAACTGGAGCGTACGATATCGGCAGGTATCTCTGCAGATCGTTGTCTTCGTATTGAAGAAGTGGAACAACTTATGGCTGACGGGACTTTGGCGGAGGCGCTGATTCCTGTTGACGAGGCTATTGCTTCAATTCCTGCCCATAAGGTTGGAGAAGAACAGACCAAAGGAGCACTTCAAGGTCAGAAACTGTCTGCACGTCTTCTGGAACCGCCTGTAGAGCAACCTGGTTTATTGCGGTTGTATGCTCAGGATGGTACGTTTCTGGGGATATTTGAACGGGATGAACTAAAACCAACGGTGAGGGCAGTTAAAGTCTTTTTGCCGGAATAAAGAGGTTTCGGGCTTGGAGTTGTGGTGATGCTCTAGCTTGGCCTATCTAGTGAAATGCAGGTGAATGATTGTGAAAACCGTAATGCTAACCTATCCGCAGACGTTACATTCGACTGAGCTGAGCACACTGCCCCAAGTGCTTGCGATTGGTCAATTCGACGGACTGCATCTCGGACATGCAAGTGTCATTTTATCAGCTGTCCGCATTGCGCGGGAAACGGGCATGCAGGCAGCGGTCATGACCTTTCATCCACATCCGAAGGAAGTTATGCGCAAAGGGGATTACGAGGGTTATTTAACTCCCTTGAGAGATAAAGAAGACATCTTGGCAGGAATGGGCGTTGATGTACTCTATGTGGTGGAGTTCAATGAAGATTTCTCACGGTTGACGCCGCAACAATTCGTACACGACCTGTTGATTCCTCTTCAGACAAGAACAGCGGTGGTTGGTTTTGACTTCCGTTTTGGTCACAAGGGTGCAGGGGATGAACAACTTCTTCGTACTTTGGGAGAAGGAGAGATGACGGTGGAAACCGTTCCTCCTTTCTTGTTAAATGGTGAAAAAGTGAGCAGTTCTCTCATTCGTGGCCTGTTGAAGCGTGGGGAGATGGATGAGGCCAGTCAGTGGCTTGGCCGACCTTACAGCATCAGAGGAACCGTCATTCACGGGGAGAAGCGTGGACGAACGATTGGATTTCCTACAGCGAACCTTGAACTCACGGATCATTACGTTACCCCGTCGAAGGGTGTTTACGCTGTTCGTGTGCAGTATGGCGAACAGGAACTGCATGGCGTAATGAATCTCGGTGTGAAACCTACGTTTCATGAAAGTGGGATGAAACCTACGTTTGAAGTGCATCTGCTTGATTTTGATGGACACTTGTATGACCAGGAACTAAAGGTTGAGCTCGTTCACTATATTCGTGCAGAACGAAAGTTTGACTCCATTGAGGCATTGATTAGCCAGATTCGTGAAGATGCATTAACTGCCGGCCGCCTGTTATCTTAAAGGTTCAGGATTAAATGCATGTTTACATTTACTTTAACTAGGCAATTATGATATACTGTACTACGTTGTCGATTGAGGCAACATTAACCTTGGCTTGGTTGCTTGCTCTCACCGGCGGTGACGAGGCTAATGGCGATTATATTGAAGGAGGTGAACAGGATGGCATTGACTCAAGAACGTAAACAACAACTGATCGACGAGCACAAAACTCACGAGTCCGATACAGGATCTCCAGAGGTGCAAGTTGCTATCCTTACGGAAAACATCACAAGTTTGACAAACCACTTGCGTACGCATAAGAAAGACCACCACTCACGTCGTGGACTTTTGAAAATGGTAGGTCAACGTCGTAAGCTTTTGGCTTACGTGAAAAACAAAGATGTTAAACGTTACAGCGCACTGATCGAAAAACTCGGATTGCGTCGTTAATTATCGTACATGTTTTCAAAATCAACCTGGCTGTTATCCGTCATTCTTTTGTCTAAAAGGACAAGCGGAACTTACAGCCGGGTTGTTTTGTAGATGAACATGTTGCCATATATTTGTAGATGGGGCTCCGTGAGGAGCTTTTGTTGTGCAGGTTAGCATGTTGAAAGTTCCATACATAGCTAATGAATGCAGGACAAGCAGGAAATACTGTGAATATGCAGAATCCATTGAATTAGGAACGAATAAAAGGAGGGGTTTCATGGAACAGCGTGTTGAAATGCAGCTTGGTGGAAGAAAGCTTACGCTTGAGACCGGGCGTTTGGCCAAGCAGGCTAATGCTGCCGTTAAGGTAACATACGGGGATACCGTGGTATTGTGTACCGTGACAGCATCAAGTGAGCCGAAAGATCTGGACTTTTTCCCATTAACGGTGAACTATGAAGAAAGATTGTACGCCGTAGGTAAAATCCCGGGAGGATTTATTAAACGTGAAGGCAGACCGAGTGAGAAAGCGATTCTTTCAAGCCGTCTGACAGACCGTCCAATTCGTCCTTTGTTCCCGGAAGGCTTCCGGAATGATGTACAAGTTCTGAATATCGTTATGAGTGTGGATCAGGATTGCGAACCGCAAATCGCTGCAATGATTGGTACATCAGCAGCATTGAGCATTTCGGATGTTCCATTCAGCGGACCGATTGGTGGCGTGAAAGTGGGACGTATTGATGGCGAGTTCATCATTAACCCAACGATTGCACAGCTTGAAGTCAGTGATATTGAACTGGTCGTTGCAGGAACCAAAAATGCCATCATGATGGTTGAGGCCGAAGCAAACGAAGTGCCGGAAGAAGTGATGCTCGAAGCAATCATGTTTGGACATGATGAGATCCAAAATATTATTGCTGTAATCGAACAACTTGTGCAAGTTGCTGGAAAAGAAAAAATGGCTGTTAAGTTGCGTACCGTTAATGCTGAAGTTAACAGCAGTGTGCGTGAATTCGCCAGCGCTCGTCTGGTCGAAGCGGTTAAAATCGCCGAGAAGCATGCTCGTCAAGATGCAATCGATGTAGTGAATGACGAAACCGTTGCTCACTTTGAAGAGAAATATATTGAAAGTCCGGAATTGTTCAAAGACGTGAAGGAAGTTCTGCACGATATCGTCAAAGAAGAAGTGCGTCGTCTGATCACGCATGATAAAGTTCGTCCGGATGGACGTGGACTTGCTGAAATTCGCCCAATTGAATGTGATACATCTCTGTTGCCACGTGCACATGGTACAGGACTGTTTACGCGCGGTCAAACGCAAGCACTTAGCGTTTGTACACTTGGTGCACTGGGTGATGTTCAGATTTTGGACGGAATCAGTCTTGAAGAAACGAAACGATTCATGCATCACTATAACTTCCCACCATTCAGCGTAGGCGAAGCGCGTCCATTGCGTGCTCCAGGTCGTCGCGAAATCGGACATGGTGCTCTGGGTGAGCGCGCGCTTTCCAAAGTGATTCCTTCCGAAACGGATTTCCCATACACGATTCGTTTGGTATCTGAAGTTCTGGAATCCAACGGCTCATCATCTCAGGCAAGTATCTGTGCCAGCACTTTAGCCATGATGGATGCAGGTGTACCAATCAAAGCTCCAGTTGCGGGTGTAGCTATGGGTCTGATCAAAGATGGAGATCATGTATCCATTCTGAGTGATATTCAAGGTATGGAAGATCACCTCGGTGACATGGACTTTAAAGTAGCTGGAACACCTGAAGGTGTAACTGCAATCCAAATGGACATCAAAATTGCTGGTATTAATCGTCAAATTTTGTCTGATGCATTGGCGCAAGCCAAAGAAGGCCGTATGCACATTTTGGGCAAAATGAACGAAATTTTGAAAACTCCACGTGAGCAGTTATCACAATATGCGCCTAAAATTACAACGATGCATATCAATCCGGACAAAATCCGTGATGTTATCGGTGCAGGTGGTAAAATTATCAATAAAATCATCGAAGAAACCGGTGTTAAAATTGATATTGAACAGGATGGACGTGTCTTTATCGCTTCTTCTAACCAAGAGATGAATGATAAAGCCAAAGCGATCATCGAAGGTATTGTGCGCGAAGTATTGGTCGGCGAGATTTATGTCGGCAAAGTAAAACGCGTAGAAAAATTCGGTGCATTTGTTGAAGTACTTCCGAACAAAGAAGGTCTGGTACACATCTCGCAACTGTCAACTGAACGTGTTGCCAAAGTGGAAGATGTTGTAGCTATCGGTGATTCCATTACGGTAAAAGTAACGGAAATTGACCCACAAGGTCGAATCAACTTGTCCCGTAAAGCAGTTTTGACTGCTGAAGCTCCGGCTCAATCCTAGGATACCGAAGCGACAGGTTATAAATGGATAGATTGAATGAAGAGACAGAATGTGAATTTCTGGCTCTTTTTTTAACGTTTAAATACGTAAAGCAAGGATGAAACCATGGCTTAGCATTCATATTTTTGCCCTTGTCCTCATATGATGGGGACAAAGACGGCGGGAGGATGGAGCTGTGGGAAACCAATCCAAAAAGCTGGCGGCTGTTCTGGCGGGTGTGACTGCGGTCATATTGATCGGACAAGTTGGCAGTGTACGTACATACATTACGGAGATCCGTGATGGGCCAGGTACGCAAAATGCTTTTGACATGTTTAAGGAGGCAACTGGAGAAGATGCGCTGTTGTCTGCGATTAGGGATAAAGCGGCTGAAACGAAAATTGCTCCGGTAAATGCCAGAGTGGATCGGGTATGGAAAGCGATTCCTGGTTATAATGGCATGGAGATTGATGTGGAAGCGACATACCGTAAGGCGCTTAGTGGAACGTTGAATACCAAAATAGCGTATGTCTACCGTCAGATTGAGCCGGAGATCCAGCTTAAGGATTTGGGTGCACATCCGATCTATCGGGGGAATGCAAACAAACCGATGGTTTCTTTTATGATTAATGTGGCCTGGGGGAACGAATACATTAAACCGATGCTGGATACGCTCGATGCCGAGAAAGTGAAGGCTACTTTTTTTCTGGATGGAAGTTGGTTAAGCAAAAATGTTGAACTGGCCAAAGAAATTCAGAAGCGTGGGCATGAGATGTCCAACCATGCATATTCTCACCCTAATATGAGTCGACTGAGCGCAGAACGGGCCAAGCTGGAAATTAGCAAAACCCAGGATCTGCTCCATAAAACACTGGGCGTAGAGAATCGTTGGTTTGCTCCGCCTTCCGGTGACTTTAATCAGAAGACCGTTGACATTGCTTCATCCATGGGACTGCACACCGTGTTATGGACAGTAGATACTGTGGATTGGCGTAAGCCAAGCCCGGATGCCGTTGTTGCCAAAATTGCAAAAAATACCGAGGCTGGAACGTTAATTCTAATGCACCCTACAGCTGCTTCTTCGGGAGCTTTAAAGGGCATGATTCAATCCATACGGGCCAAAGGTCTTGTGCTCGGAACAGTAAGTGAGACGCTGTCTTCGGAACGTGTAAATACCTCTGCGGTTGAGTGAACGTTGTTTTTTTGTTAATATCAAACAGTTGGAACCAAATGTCGATTTCAATTTCAAGGTTGAGATCAAGGCAATTATAGAGATGTAGGAGGGCCAACCATGAAAAAAATTCAGCTGGGCAATGGCCTCAGAGTTGTCATGGAACAGATACCGACCTGCCGTTCTGTGTCTTTCGGAATATGGGTCAAGACAGGTTCGCGCAATGAGCAACCTGCAAGTAACGGAGTATCACATTTTATTGAACACATGTTATTCAAGGGAACAGATCGTTATGATGCCAAGGCGATTGCGGAGCAGTTCGATGCGATTGGTGGTAACGTGAACGCGTTCACTTCCAAAGAATACACGTGTTATTATGCTAAAGTATTGGATGAACATTTGCCGATTGCGGTTGATGTATTGTCTGATATGTTTTTCCGCTCCAAAATGGATGATGGTGAATTGATCAAGGAGAAAAACGTCATTCTGGAAGAAATCTCGATGTATGAAGATACGCCTGATGATATGGTACATGATCTGATGGCCTTGGCCGCCTATGGTGAGCATCCACTCGCATACCCAATCCTGGGTACGGAAGAACGTCTCAAAGCGATGGATTCCAGCCATCTGCGTGCATATATGAAGGAGCACTACACGATTGAGAACACGGTCATTAGTATCGCGGGTAATATTGATGACAGTGTAATCGATCTGATGGAGAAGCATTTTGGTGCTTTTGATGTAAATGGAGTATCGGAAGCAGTCACGATGCCAGCCTTCCAAAGCGGACAGCTCTTTCACAAAAAGAAAACGGAACAGAATCATATCTGTATCTCGTTCCCGGGCTGTAAAATCGGAGATCCGCTGCAATTTGCTATGGTTGTTCTGAATAACGCCATTGGTGGAGGCATGAGCTCCAGACTGTTCCAGGAAATTCGTGAGAAACGGGGCCTTGCGTACTCCGTGTATTCCTATCATAGTTCTCATGCGGACAGCGGACTTTTCACGATATATGCGGGTACAGCACCGAAACAGACCAAAGAAGTGCTCGATCTGACCAAAGAGGTTCTGCGAGACCTGGCTGTTAACGGCTTGTCCGAAGATGAACTTCGTAAAGGAAAAGAACAGCTGAAAGGTAGCCTGATTCTTAGCTTAGAAAGCACAGGCAGTCGCATGAATCGTCTGGGTAAAAACGAGCTTATGCTGGGCAGACACCATACGCTGGATGAGATGATCACCAAAATTGAGCAAGTTACCATGGACGATATTAACGCGGTACTAGATCTGATGTTTGCTGAACCTTTTGCACTTGCTATGGTTGGCGCTTCAGATAAGACGATCGCTGGATTGAGAAGGGATGATTTTGTTGCATTACGTTCAAATACAGAAACTGCCGGGCAATGAAGATATTAAACTGCCTCAAAAAATGTCGGAGCTGGCATCCGGCTTTGATGTAGTAGCTGCACTTCAGGAAGATGTTGTATTGCAGCCGGGTCAGCGTACGCTGATCCCTACCGGACTTGCGATGGCAATGCCAGCTGGATTGGAGGCACAGATTCGTCCTCGGAGCGGACTGGCTTTCAAACACGGAATTACCTGCCTCAACACACCGGGGACCATTGATGCGGATTATCGCGGAGAAGTTAAAGTGCTGTTGATTAATCTGGGTCAGGAACCGTTCACGATTGTACGGGGAGAGCGCATCGCACAGATCGTCTTCCAGACCGTGCCTGCGGTTGAATTGACTGAAGTGAATGAACTTTCGGAAACGGTACGTGGCGAAGGTGGATTCGGTCATACCGGGAAATAAGCAACGTAAATATACTCATTCTTTAGAGTCGTCCCTGACAGGGGCGGCTCTTTTTTACATTTGAGAAACGGATGGTGGAATGCAATTATTGTTTTCACCCCCCTGTGGGCCCCTGCATACGATAAGGCATACATGTGGTGAAAGGAGTGACGTCCCGATGCTGACCGGAGTCCGGATTGTAGTCCTGGGCGGAGATGCGCGGCAGCTTGAAGTCATTCAAAAGTGCGCTGAGCTGGATGCAACGGTAAGTGTGGTGGGTTTCGATAAAATAGAGCGTTCCATTCCAGGGATCGAGCACCAGGAACTGGAGGATGAAGTGTTTGCTTCCGCAGATGTACTCGTACTGCCTGTTGTCGGTTGCGATGAGCAGGGAAAAGTAAGTACTTCATTCAGTGACACACCGATCTATTTGAAAAAGGAACATATTGCAGCATTACCAGAGCATTGTATTGTGTTCACAGGTATGGCAAAGCCGTTCTTGCGTGAACTTTGTCTTGAAAATGGGCTGCGACTTGTTGAAGTACTTGATCGTGATGATATTGCACTTTATAACTCTATTCCAACAGCTGAGGGAGCCATCGCCATAGCTATTCGGGAGACGGACTTCACAATCCATGGTTCGGAATGCATTGTGCTTGGCATTGGTCGAACAGGATTCACAATGGCCAAAACACTGCAGGGACTTGGAGCAAATGTACGGGTGGGAATCAGGCGGGAAGAGGATGCTGCCCGCGCTACAATAATGGGCTGGAAGCCTTTCATGACAACGGATTTGGCCGCTCAGACCGGGGAAGTTGACTTGCTTTTTAATACGATACCGACTATGATAATCACAGCACAAATCCTGTCCAGAATGCCGCAAAAGGCTGTCATTATCGACCTCGCATCCGCTCCTGGCGGCTGTGATTTCAGGTATGCCGACAAACGCGGTATCAAAGCGCTACTTGCGCCTGGCCTCCCCGGCATTGTTGCTCCCAAAACGGCTGGCGGCATTATTGCCGACGCGTTGATCCGTTTGCTTTTGGAAGAACAGAACGCACGGGAGGTTAAATCATGAACTGGCAGGGAAAAACGGTAGGTTATGCAATTACGGGTTCTCATTGTACGTTTGAAGAGGTTATGCCGGTAATTAGCCGCTTCGTAACTGAAGGTGCCAACGTCATTCCGATTATTTCGAATTCGGTTCTGACGACGGATACACGCTTTGGTACGGCGCAAAATTGGCAAAAACAGTTGAAAGATATAACAGGTAATGATATCATTTCTACAATTGTTGAAGCGGAGCCATTAGGGCCTTCCAAGCTGCTTGATGTGCTGGTTATTGCTCCATGCACAGGGAATACAACAAGCAAGCTGGCTAATGCGATGACCGACAGTCCAGTGCTAATGGCAGCCAAAGCGCAGATGCGCAATCAGCGTCCGCTTGTGCTCGCGATTTCCACGAATGACGGTCTGGGCTTGAATGCTGCGAATATCGCCAAATTGCTTGTGGCTAAATACTTGTATTTTGTGCCATTTGGGCAAGACGATCCAGTGAAAAAACCAAACTCGTTAGTCGCCAAAATGGAATTGATTCCAGAGGCTTGCTGGAGTGCTCTTGAGGGCAAACAGTTGCAGCCGATGATTGTGGAGCGTTCTTCACAGGCTTGATGGAACAATGATTTGGTGACAACGTTTATGCGCTTGGAGAAATGAAGAAGGGTTCGAGAGACAAAGAAAATCATGGGGGACAATATGCTGGATTGAACAGCTACTATGTCCACGTTCCTGTCTATAAGGCATTCCTGCTTGCGGGCAGTACAGGTTAAGCAAGCGGGAGAGGTCTATTGTGAATGTATGCATCATGACCTCGATAACAACCGCGACCTTTGATTTGCGATTGTCCCAGACAATTACAAAAAAATAAGGAGCGGCATGGAATGCCGTATAAAATGCTGAAATTATCGCATCAGAACGCTCCCTAGAGTGATCCATTTGTTGATTTGACCCGTGTCCAGTCTTCTTGCGTACACAAATGGAGGAATAAAGATGCGTATCATGGTACAGAAATTCGGAGGCACGTCTCTCTCCACTGTTCAGGCGAGAGAGCATGTGCTCCGTCATGTTAAACGTGAACTTGAAGCAGGATTGAGTCTGGTCATCGTTGTGTCTGCGATGGGGCGCCGCGGCGAGCCATATGCGACCGATACGTTGCTGGACTGGGCTGCACAGAACGGAAACGCACTATCCGCACGCGAAAAGGATTTACTGCTGTGCTGTGGTGAAATCATATCGGCGACAACGTTGAGCAGTTTACTCGAACATGAAGGCATTCCAACTACAGTGCTGACCGGTGCACAAGCAGGTTTTGTGACGGACGACAATTTCGGGAATGCCCGGATATTGGATGTCCGTCCTGTTCGTGTGTTGGAGCAGCTTCAGCTTGGCCGTGTCGTTGTTGTAACCGGATTCCAGGGGCAGACAGAGAACGGAGACTTCACGACATTGGGTCGTGGGGGAAGCGATACGTCTGCTACAGCTCTCGGTGCAGCATTACGTGCTGAAATGGTGGATATCTACACAGATGTGAACGGGATACTCACCGCTGATCCGCGAATTGTTGAGGATGCACGTCCACTGACTGTTGTGAGTTATGCAGAGATCTGTAACATGGCCCACCACGGGGCCAAGGTAATCCATCCACGTGCGGTTGAGATTGCGATGCAATCCCAGATTCCAGTGCGGGTAAGATCTACTTTTGCAGACACGGAAGGAACGCTGGTTACGCATCCGGAAGGATTCCAGGATGTGCAGACAGGCATTGTTGACCGTTATGTAACAGGCATCGCCTACGTGAGCAATGTAACGCAAATTACGGTGGATGTGCCTGGTGGTGGTGCAGATCGATTGCAACTAAAAGTGTTCAAAACCATGGCTGAGAATTCAATCAGCGTTGATTTTATTAATGTTACCCCCTCGGGAGTTGTCTATACGGTTTTTGACAGTGATTCCGAGAAAGCCATACAGGTATTGCAGGAGATAGGTCTCAAGCCACAAAGTCTGTCCGGTTGTGCCAAAGTGTCCGTCATTGGCGGAGGCATTAATGGTGTACCTGGAATCATGGCTCGAATCGTGGAGTCCTTGACACTGGCAGACATTCAGATCCTGCAATCGGCAGATTCGAATACAACGATCTGGGTACTCGTAAAAAAAGAAGATATGGTTCAGGCCCTGAGGGCACTTCACGCCTCATTCGAACTTCATTTGTAAATAACTGAAGTTAGAGGAGCCAAACCTGTTTTGAAGGAGGAATCGAATTGGACTTTGGAAGATTGATTACAGCAATGGTCACTCCGTTCAATGAACAAGGAGAGATTCATTGGGAGGAAACGGCACGTCTAATCGACTATCTGATTGTAGATCAAAAGTCGGAGACGCTTGTGGTTTCTGGAACAACAGGGGAGTCTCCAACACTTAGTGATACTGAGAAAGTTCAATTATTCGAATTTGCAGTGAAACATGCGGCCGGTCGGTGCAAAATTATAGCCGGAACGGGAAGCAATAACACGGCACATTCCATCCATTTGACACAGGAAGCTGAACGTGCCGGAGTGGATGGCATTTTGTTGGTTGTTCCGTATTACAACAAACCTAGCCAAGAAGGTTTGTTCAAACATTTTGAAGCGATTGCAGGCTCCACCAAGCTGCCAATTATGCTCTACAACGTGCCTGGGCGTACAGTAACCAGCCTGTCAGCAGAGACAACGCTTCGTCTTGCACAGATTCCTAACATCGTCGCTACGAAGGAATGTGCGTCTATGGAGCAGGTGACGCTGATTGCAGCAAGTGCTCCAGAAAATTTCAGAGTTTATTCCGGTGATGATGCTTCAGGCTTACCAGCGATTGCGGTTGGAGCACATGGAATTGTCAGCGTGGCCAGTCATGTCGTAGGGGCAGAAATGAAGAAAATGATTGACGCCTTCTATGGCGGAGCACCTCTTCAGGCTGCTCAGATTCATCAGCAGTTGTTCCCAGTGTTCAAAGGCCTGTTTGAGTGTCCACAGCCTCTACCAAACCCCGTAGCGGTGAAATATGCGCTGACATTGCGTGGTCTAGACGTTGGTTCCGTACGGTTGCCCCTTATTCCGCCAACGGAAGAGGAGCAGGTTTATATCAAAGGTTTACTTAATTTGTAATCATTTTGGTTGTATATGGCACTATTTTATTAATCATGGGAATATCCTTCAGATCAGCAAAAGAACCGCTCCTCTTCCTAGAGGCTGCGGTTCTTTTTTTTACGAGTAATGTGAGGTTTCTTTTCCACGGCTAAGGGGAAACCTACAGGTTAACGAGAGAGTGACTTGTTTTTTTTGTTTTTAATCATGTATAATGATGTCAAGTGACTGGGTGCGGTATTTTTTTGAAATTGAAAGCGACATCGTTTCGTGGTGTAGCTTTGCGGTGAAAAAGGAAGGAACGGCTAAGAGGGAATTTCAAATCCAACTTGTTGGTCAAAGGGAATAACTTCGAAGAACTTCTTCCAAATATCGTGAATAAAGGTGTTCTTTTGCATTCATCCCGATAGGTGGGTATGTGATGTATGGACTACTTTTCTTAACTTACAATAAATAATAAGGTACGACGTCCAACTACCATAGGAGGTTTAGATTCATTTGTCTAAGAAAAATAATAACGATAAACTGATGATTTTTGCTTTGGGCGGCGTAGGCGAGATTGGTAAAAATATGTACGTCATCCAATACGCCAACGACATTGTAGTCGTAGATGCTGGTCTTAAATTCCCGGAAGAAGATATGCTTGGTATTGATATTGTCATCCCTGACATTTCTTACCTGACTGAGAACCGTGACAAAGTAAGAGGAATCATCCTTACTCACGGACATGAGGATCACATTGGTGGTCTGCCATATGTTCTCAAACATCTGAATGTTCCTGTATACGGAACAAGACTTACGCTTGGACTTGTAGAAAACAAGTTGAAAGAAGCGAATTTGCTGGGTGAAACAAAACGTATTCTGATTGATGCTGATTCTGAGATCCAACTTGGATCTGTTCTGAAAGCATCGTTCTTCGCTACTAACCATAGTATTCCGGATTCTGTTGGTGTATGTGTCGAAACACCGGAAGGTGCAGTTGTTCACACAGGTGACTTCAAATTCGATCATACTCCAGTCAATGGTCAATATGCAGATCTTCAGCGTATGGCACAGATCGGAACAAATGGCGTGTTAGCGCTGTTGTCCGATAGTACGAACGCTGAGAAACCTGGATTTACACCATCGGAGAAAAATGTGGGTATCGTTCTGGAAGATATCTTCCGTAAAGCTAGTCAACGTGTTGTTGTAGCGACATTTGCTTCCAACGTACACCGTATCCAACAGGTGATCAATGCAGCAGAAGTGACTGGACGTAAAGTTGCAGTTATCGGACGCAGCATGGTGAATGTGGTTGGTATTGCTTCAGAACTGGGTTATCTTGAGATTCCGGATGGCATGATCATTGAGCCTGAAGAAGTAGGCAAGATGGCAGCTGATCGTGTCGTGATTCTCTGCACAGGAAGTCAAGGAGAGCCAATGTCAGCATTGACACGTATGGCTCGTTCCACACACCGTAAAGTGGACATCCTGCCAGGTGACACCGTCATTATCGCAGCAACACCTGTTCCAGGTAATGAAAAATATGTAGGCCGTACGATTGATGAACTGTTCCGTCTGGGTGCTAACGTGCATTACAGCGGTGCTAACAGTGGCGTCCACGTATCTGGTCACGGTAGCCAGGAAGAGCTGAAACTGATGCTTAACCTGATGAAACCGAAATTCTTCTTGCCAATTCACGGTGAATTCCGTATGCAGCGTCGCCACGCGGTTCTTGCTGAATCTGTAGGGGTAGAACCTGAGAACATTTTCATCACGGATATCGGTGAAGTGATTGAAATTCAAGGTGGAGCAGCACGTAGAGCAGGTAAAGTTACTGCAGGTAATGTGTTGATCGATGGCTTGGGTGTAGGCGATGTGGGTAACATTGTACTTCGTGACCGCAAATTGTTGTCACAAGATGGTATCCTTGTTGTTGTGGTAACACTGAGCAAACAGGATGGAAAAATTGTTTCCGGTCCTGACATCATCTCTCGCGGATTTGTGTATGTACGTGAATCGGAAGGACTACTGGATGAGGCCAACCGGATCGTTAGCAGCACATTGCAGAAGTTGATGAGTGAGAACGTTAACGAGTGGGCTTCACTCAAAACAAATGTTAAAGATGCACTGGGACGCTTCCTGTATGAGCAAACTCGTCGTAGACCGATGATTTTGCCAATCATTATGGAAGTTTAAAATAAGCTAAACAAAAACATATATTCAGGCACACAGTCGCCCCTTCTCTACGAGTAATATTGGACGGTTCCTCGTAGAGAAGGGGCTTTTTTTGCGTTTTCGGGAAGATCTGCAATAGCGTCAATATGTGAAGCAATTTGATGTAGCGGGTATAAGGCGGTTGGAAAAATCCCCATACTAAGGAAATACATTAAATGTTTCTGGAGAAGGGGATTATTGAAATGAATGAACGTATGAATGACAAGCAGGCGTCAAGATCCAATCAACCGGATGTTGAAGCGCCGGAAATTCCGATTCAGGAGGAAAAGGCCATCTCTCCCGTGACAGAGACTATTCAGCAATTTGGGCAGACACAGTCTCCTGCAGGTGAGTCGAATATTTTCTGTATGACCATTATTGGACAGGTCGAAGGGCATTTGATTTTGCCGCCACAAAATAAAACAACAAAGTATGAGCATATCATTCCACAGCTGGTGGCCGCAGAACAAAATCAGCGTATTGAAGGTATTCTGATCATTTTGAACACGGTAGGTGGAGATGTAGAGGCGGGTCTGGCCATTGCAGAGATGATTGCTTCTCTAAGCAAACCTACGGTGACTGTGGTCATTGGAGGCGGGCATAGCATTGGAGTACCGATTGCTGTAGCTTCAACATATTCCCTGATTGCGGGAAGTGCAACGATGACGATCCATCCGATTCGGATGAACGGCCTTGTCATTGGTGTACCTCAAACGTTTGAGTATATGGAGAAAATGCAGGAGAGGGTTGTTCGATTTGTGACTTCTCATTCGAATATCTCTGAAGAGATGTTCAAAGAACTGATGTTTAAGACCGGTGAGTTGAATCGGGATATTGGTACAGCTGTAGGAAGCGCAGATGCAGTGAAATATGGATTGATGGATGCAGTAGGCGGAATTGGGCAGGCTATTGCTCAGTTAAATCAGCTCATAGGAGACAAGAGACAGACTCTGCAGGCGGGAGGTTATACCCAATGACACTATATACCGTGATGCCTCCTGAACAACTCTGGTCGGGAATGTGGAAAGAGGGCGAAGATACGAGGGAGATCAAAATGAATGGTTTGTTAATGCAGGTGAGACCTGTTAATGACAATGAAGCCGTTATTGTACGTTTGCTGGATTGTCCACTTGAAGCCTATCTCAATCCTGCTAATATGCCTGGTTCGACCATTCCGCTTTCGGGTAACTTGGGATCAGCATAACGCGACGAATTCAGACAAATTGAGCAGAAAAAGAACATATGTACGGATTATATTTGTATGGTATAATATTCTTCTGGGGGTGACCTGATTTTGGCCAGAAGAAAAAAGAGGAAAAAAAAGGGCGCTGGTTTTAGTGGCGTTTTAAAATATGAAATTTACGGGATTGTGCTTATTACCCTTGCTGTCATAGCATTATCGGGTGAAGCCACCGTTGGACGTTCGCTTTCCAAGATGTTCGGACTGATGCTTGGTAAGTTTTATTTTGCGATTCCACTTGTTGGTATTTATTACGGTCTCATGGTGATGATTCACCGGAAATGGCCGAGTGGCTGGACCACACGCAAGACAGGACTTGTTTTGCTGGTCTTTGCCTTAACTCTCATGAGTACTGTCTCTGCAATGCACCAGAAGCTCATTCCAGTTGGTGCGCTTGAGCCTGGTGCTGTAATTACGCAGGTACATAATGATATGCAAACCGAGTTGCTAACCCCTGCTGCGCCAGGTGAGAGGGACTCCATGCTTAACAAGGACATCAGCGGTGGTTATCTCGGAGCTGGGCAATTTGCTCTTTTCCTGTGGCTGTTCGGCAGCCTTGGGGCGAGACTCATCATGATTGTCATGTTTATCATCAGTTTTATGCTGATTACGAGTCTATCTTATGTGGATTTAATTCGAATATTCCGTACAAAGATTTGGGATGCCGGGAGTTCGATGTACAAGAAGCTGGAGTCGAGACCGTCTGCACGTTCTGCTTCAACTTCTGATGCCAGGAAGAAAGGTAACGCCCGTAAAGTGGTACCTGTTCCTGTTGAAGATGACGAAGACGAGTATGAGGATGAATTAGAGGAACAGCATCTGCCAAAACGAAAAGCGCCCATATTCTTCCAACTTTTCGGAAAATGGGGAGCTAAACGAGAACAGGCGACATCAGGACGTGAAATGGATGAGGTCGATTCGGAAGAAACAGAACAAATTTTATACCGCGCCGAACAAGATCGCAATCCAGAGGCGTGGCAGGATGCAACCGAAGACGTAGCGAACAAATCAGCTTCATCACGTGTTCCTGTTCAGGCTAAACCTAATTCAGCGCCCATCATTCGAGACTTTTTCGAGCACGTCAGAACAGAAGAGGCAAGCATTGAAGATGATCTGGACGATGCTTATCCTTTCCCGGATAATCTGGCCGATCCAAACGTAGTACAACAGGGTGAGCATGCCATTAAAATAACGGATGAACTGGTAGAGACAGAGTGGTCTGCATCCGATGCGGGTACAAACGGGATGAATGCTGTGGATGAGATTCAGAGTGGAGAAGAAGTACCTAATGATGCAATGCAGGGAACAGATACTCCAACTCCTGAAGGGCAGGACACACAACCGGTGAAACCACCACCGCCACCTCCTAAGCCGTACAAGCTGCCATCATTCCGTCTCCTTGCCAAGCCAAACAATGGGGGCAAGGCGGGTGACCAGAAGGATTATATGCAGACAGCACGAAAGCTGGAAGCTACACTGGAGAGTTTCGGTGTTCGCGCCAAGGTGCTTGAAGTGGTCCGGGGCCCTGCCGTTACAAGGTATGAAATTCAGCCTGATATTGGTGTTAAGGTCAGCAGAATTGTCAGCCTAACTGATGATATCGCGTTGGCTTTGGCGGCAAAAGATATTCGGATGGAAGCACCGATTCCTGGAAAGTCTGCTATTGGTATCGAAGTACCTAATGGCGAGGTATCGGTTGTAACGATGCGTGAAGTAATGGAGACAGCAACGTTCCAGGATGCAGAATCCAAAGTGACCATTGCATTTGGCCGAGATATCTCGGGTCAGACGATTATTGGTAACTTGGCTCGTATGCCCCATTTGCTGGTCGCGGGTGCTACAGGTTCCGGTAAGTCGGTGTGTATTAACGGAATTATTACCAGCATATTGTACAAAGCCAAGCCGGATGAAGTGAAGTTCCTGATGGTCGATCCCAAGATGGTTGAGTTGAACGTATATAACGGAATTCCACATCTGATGGCACCAGTAGTAACTGATCCTAAACGAGCGTCACTTGCTCTCAAAAAGATTGTAGTTGAGATGGAGAAACGATATGAACTGTTCTCCAAATCAGGCACGCGTAACGTCGAGGGTTACAATAATTTGATGAAAGATAATCCTGCGGCTGTTCTGCCTTATATCGTTGTCATTGTGGATGAGCTTGCAGATCTGATGATGGTTGCAGCCGGAGATGTGGAGGATGCCATTGCACGACTTGCTCAGATGGCTCGTGCAGCCGGAATCCATCTAATTATTGCCACACAACGTCCATCTGTTGACGTTATTACCGGGGTAATCAAGGCTAACATTCCATCGCGGATTGCCTTCGGCGTATCCTCCCAAGTCGATTCCCGAACGATTCTGGATATGGGTGGGGCTGAGAAACTGTTGGGTCGTGGAGACATGTTGTTCATGCCAATGGGCGCATCAAAACCGGTTCGTGTACAAGGTGCATTTATGAGCGATGAAGAAGTCGAGAATATTGTAAACTACGTACGTGGTCAAGGTGAAGCGCAGTATGATGAATCCATTGTACCTGAAGTGGATGATTCCATTCAGGCAGCAGATGAAGTACAGGATGAGTTATATGAGCAAGCTGTACAGATTATTTTGGAGGCAAAACAAGCTTCAGTCTCCCTGCTGCAACGTCGTATGCGGGTTGGTTACACACGTGCAGCGCGTTTAATTGACTCCATGGAAGCCCGGGGTGTAATCGGTCCTTACGAGGGCAGCAAACCAAGGGAAGTACTGGTTTCACTTGAACAGTATCAGCAGAATAAAATAAGCTCGTAGTGTAACATGTAACATGGTTACAACGAATCGTTTAAGCCCTCAACCGTATTGGTTGAGGGCTTTTTGCTTGCTCAGCAGACTGAAGTTTTGCCATCTACTCCAAAGATCGGATGATTTGGTGCATAGGAAACAAGCAGGCTTGTCATAATAACCTTAGCGATTCTGTTAATCCCACAAGAGAAAGGTAGAGCACAGTCGATGCGAAAAATGAACCTATGGCTTTTCACTGCTATTTTGCTGATATCCGCATTGGGAATTCGTTATTTGCTTCCTGGGAATGCAGCAACTGAAAGTTCAGCCGAGCGTACACCGCAGGTAGAAGAAAAGGCCTTGCCTACGTTTAGCAGCAATACAGTGAAATATGGAAGTTACGGTCAGGATGTATATGAGCTTCAGGGGCGTCTGAAGTACCTGGGATTTTACAATGGTAAAATCGACAGTAATTTTGGCAGCAGCACACTGAAATCCGTTAAATGGTTTCAATCCGAGTTTGGCATGAAGGCAGATGGTGTGGTTGGAGCTGAGACCAAGCTCAAGCTGTACAATGCGTCAACCAAATGGTCGCCAACAGAGCCGCCGCTACACAAGGAATCCTCAGGTGGGGGTGGAGGCAGCAACAATACGGCAGATAAAGAGCAAGACAATATGGGATCTGCCAATGCCCTTGGTCTCTCAGAGAATGAACTCAAGATTATGGCAAACGCTGTATATGGTGAAGCCCGGGGTGAACCGTTTGAAGGTCAAGTCGCAGTAGCAGCAGTAATTCTGAATCGCGTAAATTCACCAAGTTTTCCAAGCACGCCTTCTGGTGTAATTTTTCAACCAGGTGCATTTACGGCTGTAGCGGACGGACAGATCTATCTGGAACCAAACGCACAAGCCAAAAAGGCAGTTGAGCAGGCCCTGAATGGATGGGATCCGTCCGGTGGATGTCTCTATTATTTTAACCCGAAGACAGCAACATCCAAATGGATCTGGACCCGCCCACAAGTGAAAACAATCGGACAGCATATCTTTTGTATGTGATGATGTTGGAAGCAACCAGAAGGCGTGACTTCGGTTGCTTCTTGCCTTTTGAATGGGTTAAAATGGTTGTTACGTTTAAGCTTAATATGATTGCATGATAAATGACGCCGTAAAGGGGTTTTAACATTTGAATACATCAGGATTCGAACGAGGTAGTAAGAGAGAGTTTCGTATACATGTGCTTCCGACTAAACGTTTTAAAACGTTTGCTATATCGTTATATGCAGGAGTTCCCTTACGGGAAGATACAGTAACCAAAGTAGCGCTGACACCTTTTGTTCTGCGACGCGGCACGGAGTCCTATCCGGAAACAACGCAATTTCGTGAACAACTGGAGCATCTGTATGGAGCAGGTTTTGGTTTTGACGTTTATAAACGCGGGGATTACCAGATTGTACAGTTCCGAATGGATACCATTAATGATTCCTTTGTTGGAGGGGATGAACAGCTACTGGATCGTTCATTTGCCTTCCTAGGAGAGGTTCTTACCCGACCTGCACAGGAGAATGGACATTTCAGGACGTCTTATGTACAAGCAGAGCGAGAGACTGTTCGTAAAAAGCTGGAGTCCATCGTGAATGATAAAATGCGCTATGCCGCTGAACGCAGTATTGAGGAAATGTGCAAGAATGAGCCGTACCGTCTTCATCCATTGGGTGAGCGAAAGGATCTGCCCGGGATTGAGCCCGACACACTGACTGCGTCTTATCAGGAGTGGCTGCAGCACTCGAGTATGGATCTGTACGTGGTAGGGGATACGACACTGGAGGAGGTCGAGAACCTTGTTCAGCGTCATTTCAATGTAGATCGAACGTCCTCTTCTGATTACCAGACACAGGCAGCGGTTCGAGGAGATAAGGCAGTGGAGACCGTTGTTGAGCGACTGAATGTGAGTCAGGGAAAACTTAATATGGGACTCCGTACATCTATCACTTATGGAGATCCTCAGTATGCCGCAGCACTAATGTACAACGGGATTCTCGGTGGTTATCCTCATTCCAAACTGTTTGTCAATGTTCGTGAAAAAGAAAGCCTGGCGTATTACGCGTCTTCACGATATGACGGACATAAGGGCATTGCAACGATTCAATCCGGGATTGAAATCCCTAATTATGAGAAGGCTGTCACGATCATCAAGCAGCAGCTGGAAGAAATGAAAAGCGGTACAATCAGTGATCTGGAAATGTCTCAGACCAAAGCAATGATCCGTAACCTGCTTAAGGAAATGCAGGATTCTGCTTTTGAGATGATCGCTTATGACTTCAATCGACAGTTGTCTGGCAAAGAGAGAACGGCTGAAGAACTGTTGGCTCAGGTAGAACATATTAGCAAGGAAGATGTACGTGAGGCGGCAGAACAATTCCGTCTTGATACGATTTATTTCTTGCGGGATGAGAAGGAGGAATAATCGGTGGAGAGCATTCGGTATGAGCATTTGCAGGAGACACTATATTACGAAGTAATGGATAACGGACTGCATGTCTATATTTTGCCTAAACCGGGGTTCCAGAAAACGTATGCTACGTTTGCAACCAAGTATGGATCGGTGGATAATCATTTTCAGGTTGAAGGACAGGAAGAAGTAAAGGTTCCGGATGGGATTGCTCATTTCCTGGAGCATAAAATGTTTGAAGAACCAACAGGCGATATTTTTGCAACATTTGCGTCTCACGGTGCCTCAGCTAATGCATTTACGAGCTTTGATCAGACGGTTTATTTGTTTTCAGCGACCGAACATGTGAATGAAAATATACAAACATTAGTCGACTTTGTGCAAAATCCTTACTTCACGGATCAAAATGTGGAAAAGGAAAAAGGCATTATCGGACAGGAAATTGACATGTATGCTGATAATCCGGATTGGCGTGTTTATTTTGGGCTTATTGAAGCCTTGTATCAGAAACATCCGGTGCATATCGATATAGCAGGAACGGTGGAATCCATCCGTACGATTACCAAAGAGATGTTATATGAGTGTTATAACACCTTCTATCACCCGAGTAATATGCTCTTGTTTGTGGTGGGTGGTGTAGATCCACAAGAAGTCATTGATATGGTTCGATCGAACCAGGAGCAGAAGGATTATAAGCCACAGGGGAGCATTCAACGTTTCTTCGAACCGGAGCCTGAGCAAGTAGGAGAAGCCAGACGGGAAGCGAAACTGGCTGTTTCACTGCCCAAATGTCTGTTTGGATTCAAGGAGACGGACCTTGGACTTACCGGAGAAAAATTGTTACGGCGAGATATGACAACGCAGCTGATGATGGACCTTTTGTTTGGTTCAAGCACACGATTATTTCAGAAGCTCTACGATGAAGATCTGATCTCGGACAGCTTTGGGCATGAGTATAACAGTTCGCCGCAATATGCGTTTTCAGCCATTGGTGGTGATACAAAAGACCCGGATCAACTGCTTGCGCGTATACGTGAAGAAGTGGATGCCATTGTAGAAAAAGGGTTCGAATCCACAGATTTTGAACGTGCACGCAAAAAGAAAATAGGCGGATATTTGCGTATGCTCAATTCACCAGAGAACATTGCGCATGAATTTACACGTCAGCAATTCCGTGGCGGTGATTTTTTCAATATGCTCCCGCTCTATGAATCGATTACACTGGAAGATGTAAATCTCAGACTGAGAGAGCATATTCGCTGGGATCAACTGGCTGTATCGCTAGTCGTGAGTCCTTGATATGGAGAGGGGAACAGGACAATTGAAGGCAATCGGGGAAATGACTGTACTGGTAACTGGCGCAAGCGGTGGTATTGGAGCGGCTATCGCAGAACGCTTCGCCAGAGTGGGAATGAATGTTGTTATACACTATATGAAATCGCATGAAGCAGCGAATGAAGCCGCCAGGCGGTGCATGGAACAAGGCAGTGGAAAAATCATGACTGTGTCTGCGGATCTTCGCAGCCGGGAACAGATTGAGCGCATGCGTGAGAAGCTGGAGTCGCACAATCTCATGCCAGATATCCTTGTGAACAACGCAGGAATCTCGCACTATGGGATGTTGGCTGATGTTACAGAGGAGATCTGGGATGAAGTGATGGCGATTAACCTCAAAGGCACGTTTATGTGTACACAGGAAATGATGCCTCACATGATCTCCCAAAGGTATGGCCGAATCATTAATGTATCGTCAATCTGGGGACTGTCTGGTGCTTCTTGTGAGGTGCTGTATTCCACAACCAAGGGTGGGGTGAATGCATTCACCAAAGCGCTTGCGAAAGAACTCGCACCTTCCGGAGTAACCGTAAATGCCGTTGCTCCTGGCGCCGTTCAGACATCCATGCTGAACCATCTGGATCAGAGTGAACTGAAGATGCTGGAAGAGGAAATTCCGGCAGGAAGACTTGCTCAACCTGATGAAATCTCATCACTGGTTTATTTTCTGGCCCTCCCTGAATCGGGTTATATCAATGGGCAGATTATTAGTCCGAATGGCGGTTGGTTAACGTAAAACAGCAAGAAAACTTGACTGGTTGTAGACGAAACAGGTGAAGATTGCCTGGAAGTAACCGTTTCTAGATTATTTTCAAATTGCTCGTATATAAAATGTCTCGAAAGCACATATTACAACTGTTGATTTTAAATCTCATGCGTCATCTAAGGAGGATTTATCATGTCAACAGAAAAAACAGTGCTCTCCAGTTTTGACACATGGAAGAAGTTCCTGGGTGACCGCGTACTGCAAGCAGAGAAGATGGGGATGAGTGAAGAAACCATCAACAAACTTGCGTATGAAATCGGCGACTTCCTTGATGAGAAAGTCGATCCGGCGAACCATTCCAACCGGGCATTGAAAGAGTTATGGGATGTCGGCGATGCAGATGAGCGTCGTACGATTGCGTGCCTGATGGTCAAATTGGCCAAACAAAACGCATAAGATTACAGATGAAGAGCTCCCGCAAGGGGGCTTTTCTCTAATGATTACAAACGGATTACAGAGCTGTTCTTGTAATTCATTTTCATTTTATATATCATTAACGTGACCCATTTTTAGAAGATGTCTCAGATTGTTGTCCAGTGGACACGTTCTGTTGCTGTCGAATAATGTGGAATAATGCATTACGGGGTGTTGAAATGGAATCTAAACAATGGTATATGGAATATAAAATACATAAGAACAGACCTGGTTTGTTAGGCGATATTGCCTCTATGCTGGGGATGCTTGAAGTGAATATATTGACCATTAACGGTGTTGAAGGCAAAACTCGAGGCATGCTGCTTGAATCGGATGATGATGAAAAAATCCGTTTGCTTGGTGAAATGCTTGGCAAAGTAAACAGCATCACCGTATCGGCTTTGCGGCAACCTAAATTGGTGGATATTTTGGCCGTGCGTCATGGCAGATACATTGACCGTGACTCGGATGATCGCAAGACATTTCGTTTCACACGAGATGAACTTGGGTTACTTGTGGACTTTTTGGGTGAAGTATTTAAGAGGGAAGGCAATCAGGTCATCGGTTTGCGCGGAATGCCTCGTGTTGGCAAAACGGAGTCCATTATTGCGGGCAGCGTATGTGCAATGAAGCGATGGACGTTTGTTTCCTCCACACTTCTTCGTCAGACGATAAGGAGTCAAATGTCCGAAGACGAATTGAACCCGAACAATGTCTTCATCATTGACGGAATTGTAAGTACGATTCGTTCCAGTGAGCGGCATTACAATTTGTTGCAGGATATTATGTCCATGCCTAGCACCAAAGTTATCGAACATCCGGATATTTTTGTGCAGGAATCCGAATATGATTTTAATGATTTTGATATTATTATTGAACTTCGCAACAATCCGAATGAAGAAATTATTTATGATACGTTTACGGCTAGTTACACCGACGAATTGTAAGGAACCGTACGGAATCATGAAATAGATTAGCAACAACTCAAGAGATAAACATAAGGAGGAGATGGCATGTCTGAACTGGGTCAGCAGTTAAGGGAGGCCCGGCTGCAAAAAGGGATGAGTCTTGACGATGTACAGGAAATGACAAAAATTCGCAAGAGGTATCTGGAGGCCATAGAAGCAGGAGACTATAAAGTGCTGCCGGGCAGCTTCTATGTGCGAGCTTTCATCAAAACCTATGCGGAGACCGTGGGACTGAACCCTGATGAGCTGCTGGAGGGACACAAAAAAGACGTACCCGCAGAAGAGACGGAAGCAACGATGGAACCGGTTATTCAGAAGCGTTCCAGCCGTCCGGTTGAGCGTAGTAATCGGTGGATGTCTGTCGCGTTGATGTGGACATTCCCTGTTTTGATCGTAGTACTGTTGTATGTATATGTGGTGTATAACAATGGTGATGAATCAGATAATCCGGGGCTTGATTCAGTCAAAATTACAGACAGTCAACAACAGCCTGAGGATAAACCGGATCAACCTGCCGACAACGGACAGGCATCTAATCCGCCTGCGACAGATTCAGGTACTGACAGTACTGGTGAGGGCGACGCTGGTGGTAACGGTGGCGGTACAGACACGGAAGGACAGACGGACGGTCAAACTGACGGTCAAACTGATGGCCAAACGGACGGACAGACGGATGAAACTGAGGAAAAACCAACTGACAATTCACCGTCTAATGTGACTGTTGCAGAAGATGGGAAATCAGGAAATATTACGAACTTTAAAGTTAACGGTAGTGCAGGGCAACCTGTAACGGTTACGATCAAAGCAACAGGTCATAGCTGGCTGGAAGTGTACAAAGGCGAAAACTCCAGTGGAGAGAAGTTGGAGTATGGTAACACAGCCGAAGGTGACAGCTATACCTTTGAGCTTGATAGTACAGGCATGTATATTAAGTCTGGTTACGCTGCAGCGACCACGATTGAGGTTGGCGGGCAAGTTGTAACGGATGGCAAGGCGACCAATCGGATCCGTCTGAAGCTTGGTGAAGACAGCAGTAACACTACTTCTTCCACAGGTGTTGAAAATGGATCAACGGACAGTACAGGGGGTACCACGGGTAGCGAATAACCGGGTCAACTGCAGGAGACAATAACCGTGTCTTAACTTGCAGTTAACTTTTGGTGAAGTGAGGTGGATGGCTGTGACAGTCAGCTGGATCGTAACAGGTTTAGGGATCATTGTCAGCCTCCTGGGTTATTACCTGACTCCAAGTGCTTGGGGTTACGGAATATTGGGTTTTGGACTTGCACATGTACTTTTGGGTGTGCTCGATATGTTCAGACAGCCCAACCGCAGCCGCTATTAGGTTGGAAGCTGGACCAGCAAGCATTTTTGGCAGCCACTTGAAGTGGAAGCCAAAAATGCTTTTTTCTTTGTGTAAAACAGCTTGAAATTAGACTTTTGCTTAAGGTATCCTCTATAATGTTACAGAACATACGATTAACTGAAAGGGTGACTGGTTTGAGCTCAGAAAATTCATTTGATATCGTGTCCAAAATGGACTTGCAAGAACTGACAAATGCCGTTACACAAACCGAGAAAGAAATTGGCACTCGTTATGACTTCAAGGGCAGCAAGAGCAGCCTGAAACTGGATAAGGATGCGTTAACGATCGTATCTGATGATGAGACCAAACTCAAGGCTGTCATTGACGTGCTGCAATCCAAAATGGCGAAGCGTGGTCTACCATTGAAAAACATTGATTACGCAAAGGTAGAGCCAGCGTCTTCTGGTACAGTCCGCCAGCGTTTGAATTTTAAACAGGGGATTGATCAGGACATCGCCAAGAAAATCAATATCCTGATTCGGGATTCCAAGATGAAGGTGAAGAGTCAGATTCAGGGAGATCAACTTCGGGTAACTGGTAAGAGTAAAAATGATTTGCAAGCTGTCATGCAGCTGCTAAATGGTGCTAACCTACCTTTGGATTTGCAATATACAAATTTCAAGTAATATGGCCTTTTTGTAGCAAAAGTGTTTTTTGACACGGTATTGGGCGTATATTATACTAAGTGTGCATTGCTGGCAGTCAAGCATCAAGTCCAGTCCTCATCGTTTGCTGACTTTGTGAAAAGCAGTACATCTTCTGGAAGTCACCGGAACGTTTAAAGCGTTTTGCTTTTGAGCGGTTGACTTTATTTTTTGCGTTTCTACATAGTGGGATCATGTTAATATGGATTGACATTGAAACTGTACATTTCATGTTCCGGATGATGATAACGGGATTATGATGATTGTTTGGAGTAATGGAGGATATGAGGGAGGGCGTCTTGTGAATTTACCCAACCGGATTACGCTTGCACGAATTTGCTTAATCCCTTTTTTGATGGTGTTCCTGCTCGTGGATTTTCCATTTTATCCAGAGCCGTTGCAGCTTGGAAGCTTGTCGCTTCCGTATAATCAACTGATTGCTGCTGTTATTTTTATCATCGCCGCAAGCACAGATGGAATTGACGGATACCTTGCGCGGAAAAATAACATGGTTACCAATCTGGGGAAACTGCTCGATCCACTCGCAGACAAGCTGCTGGTTACTGCAGTTTTGATCTCGCTTGTGGAGATGGGCAAGCTGGATTCCTGGATTGCAGTTGTGATTATTAGTCGTGAATTTGCAGTTACCGGCTTGCGTCAAATTGCATTGCTGGATGGTTCGGTTGTTGCCGCCAGTGCTTGGGGCAAGCTGAAGACTGTAGTGCAGATTGTGGCGATTGTGCTGTTGCTGTTGAACAATTTCCCGTTTTCATACACGGGTATTCACGTCGATATTATCGCGGTATGGGCAGCAGCGCTTATTACCATCTGGTCGGGTATCGATTACTTTATCAAAAACAAAAATTTGCTTCATTTAACAAAAGCATAATGGTTTGTTCTTAAATGGGTAATCATGAAGGAAGCATTGGGTCAGGGGCAATAGGAAATTATCCTATTGCCCTTTGATCACTCACCACGTGTACAGGAGGATGCTCAATGAAGGCAGAAATCATTGCAGTTGGCACAGAGCTACTGCTTGGACAAATCGTCAATACCAATGCCAGATATCTATCCCGTGAATTGGCTGCGATGGGGATCGATGTATATTTCCAAACGGTGGTTGGGGATAACCTGAACCGACTTAGTGAAGCTATTCGCATTGCGCAGAGCCGTGCAGACGTTATTTTATTTTCCGGTGGCATCGGACCTACCCAAGATGATCTGACCAAGGATGCGCTCGCAGCTGTTCTTAACCGGAAACTGCATACAGATCGAATGGCAATGGACAAAATTGAGAGCTTTTTCAGAGATCGTAATGTGGATATGACAGAGAATAACCGACGTCAGGCGATCGTTATTGATGGCGGAACACCTCTGGCCAATGAAACGGGCCTTGCGGCAGGAAATGCGATTTCTGACAATGACAAATATTATGTTGTGATGCCTGGACCACCTAAAGAGTTGATTCCAATGTTTGAACAGGAAGTCAAACCTTGGCTGTTCCAGCATGTACTCACAGAAGAGATGCCGATCTATTCCCGAATGCTCAAATTCGCAGGTATTGGTGAATCTGCTCTGGAAGATCGACTTCTGGATCTGATTGACGCGCAGACAGACCCTACGATTGCTCCTTACGCGAGCGAAGGCGAAGTTACGGTACGTGTCTCCACAAAGGCTGCGAGTGAGGGAGAGGCGAAGCTGAAGCTGGATGCGATGGAGGTTCAGATTCGGGAACGTTTGACAGAACATCTCTACGCGAACGAGGATGTGCCTATAGAGTACACGATTGTAACCATGATGTCTGACATGGGGCTGACGCTCAGCGCTGCTGAGAGCTGTACAGGGGGGCTTGTCATGCAAAGTCTGACCTCTGTACCCGGAAGCGCGTCAATGCTCAAAGGTGGAATTGTTTGTTACTCCAATGAAATTAAAGAAAAGCTGCTGAATGTGCCTCATGATTATCTGGAAGGTGAAGATGCACCTGGGGCGGTGAGTCCTGAGGTTGCAAAAGTGCTTGCTGAGCAGATCCGCATGATTGGCGATGCTGATTTTGGCTTGGCTGTTACCGGTGTAGCTGGACCGGGATATTCGGAACGTAAGCCACCCGGACTTGTCTTCATCGCTCTTGCTGAACGTGGAAAAGAGACGGAAATTCATGAGCTGCGTATTAATGGTAATCGCGAGACGGTTCGCATTCGTTCAGCCAAAGCGATTCTCTATCGCTTATGGCAAAAACTTGTGGCGATGGATTGATTAGTTAATAGCTTCGATTGCATTTACAGTTCCAAGCAAGTATAATTAAGGAAGACGGAAGAACCGTAGAATTAGGCTTTACAGCCTTGTTTACGGTTCTTTTTTCTGTTTAATGGAAAGTTTCCTTGAGGAAGAGGCGCCTCGGCCTTTACAAAAAAAACGAATGTATGTTCGAAAAAAAGCTTGGCAAACGTGTTAAAACAAGGTATCATTATCTTATAAACAGTAAAGGGTGTGAGCTTATTGTCAGACCGTCGTGCCGCGCTTGATATGGCGCTCCGTCAAATAGAGAAGCAATTTGGTAAAGGATCCATCATGAAACTGGGTGAGTCCACTCATATGAATGTGGAAATTATTCCCAGTGGTTCCTTGGCTTTGGATATTGCATTAGGAACAGGCGGCTTGCCTAAAGGCCGTATTGTTGAAATATATGGACCTGAATCCTCTGGTAAAACAACCGTAGCATTGCATGCTATCGCTGAAGTACAAAGAGCGGGTGGACAAGCTGCATTTATCGATGCCGAGCATGCTCTTGACCCACAATACGCAAGCAAACTTGGTGTTAATATTGATGAATTGCTTCTGTCTCAGCCAGATACGGGTGAGCAAGGGCTGGAAATTGCAGAAGCTCTTGTGCGCAGTGGTGCAGTAGATATCGTCGTTATTGACTCTGTAGCCGCATTGGTTCCAAAAGCAGAGATTGAAGGCGAAATGGGTGATTCACACGTTGGTTTACAAGCGCGTTTGATGTCTCAGGCGCTGCGTAAACTGTCTGGTGCAATCAGCAAATCCAAAACAATCGCAATCTTCATTAACCAGCTTCGTGAGAAAGTCGGCGTTATGTTTGGTAACCCGGAAACAACACCTGGTGGTCGTGCTCTGAAGTTTTATTCCACAGTACGTCTGGATGTGCGTCGTATTGAGAGTATCAAATCAGGCAATGACATGATTGGTAACCGTACTCGTATTAAAGTTGTGAAAAACAAAGTGGCACCTCCGTTTAAACAAGCGGAAGTGGATATCATGTATGGTGAGGGTATTTCGAGAGAAGGCAGTATCATTGACATTGGTACAGAGCTGGACATCGTTAATAAAAGTGGTGCATGGTACTCCTACGAAGGCGAGCGTTTAGGACAAGGCCGTGAGAACGCAAAGCAGTTCATGAAAGAGCATAAAGATATTGCTGACATCATTGAACAAAAAATTCGTGTAGCCAGTAACTTGGTTACTGCAGTTCCTGCGCCAACTAGTGAAGAGCAACAAAAAGAAGCAGAAGAAGAACAAGAATTGTTTGAAATCAACGAGTAATCTCTCAAAACCTCCCTTGTAGGGAGGACCCTGAGGGTGTTCCCCATTGGACTCCGTAAACTTATCTGATTGAGCTTGGATCAATCTGGATAATGGATTGTAGTGGGAGTACTCGTGCTGTCTAACAGCCCCTGTCCCAATGGACAGGGGCTGTTAGCACGCTAACTGTGAAGTAAAGGGCCGGGCAGAGTTCCCGGTCTTTTGTATTATTAGTGTTCTTTGTCTTATGTGAAGGTGTGTTTGGCGTAGTCAGAATGAAAATGTTATGAAAGGGGAGACCAGAATGGATCAACATGACGAGGATTTATATGAAGAAGCAGAACAGGATGGCCTATCCCAATTTCCGGACAACGAAGAACTTATTATTACACGTGTAGAACGAACGAAGAGCAGGCAAGCTCGTTATCGAATCACTTTTGGCATCCACTCCATTACGGTTCTTGAAGATGTGATGATTAAATACAGGATGACTCAAGGTAATACGTTTATGAAGAAGGATCTGGAGGAAATCATTGTAGCTGACGAGCGACAGCGGACGTATGCACAGTCTCTGCGTTTTTTGGAGCATAAGCCACGTACGCGCCATGAATTAAGTCAGAAACTTCGTCAGAAGGAGTTTGCTGCACCTTTGATTGAAGAGGCGCTGGATCGGCTTGAGCGGGAGAACCTGGTGGATGACGATCTATTTGCGAAGGAATGGACAAGACAGCGTATGGAGGGCAAGCGGAAGGGAAAACTGTGGATAAGGCAAGAGCTGCGTCAGAAGGGCATTGCCAATGATCTCATTGTTGAGGCACTAGAAGGGATCAGTACAGATGCGGAATTTGAGACTGCCTTGAGTGCAGGACGCAAAAAATGGAATCAGGTCAAAGGGGACGTCAAAGAGAAGAAAAATAAAACGCTTCCCTTCCTAATGAGACGTGGTTTTTCAATGGATATGGTGCGCCGGGTCGTGAATTGTTTAATTGAAGAAGATGAGGCTGGGGACCCTGAAGATGACGAAGCGTTGTTATGGGATTAGCAGACTAGAGTCTCTATACTGCATTCTCTTGACAATTTCTTTCGTCAAATACTAAAATGGACATGAGTCTGTAAGAAATGGACAACCCTTTTTCCTTCCAAAAAAGCGGTTTCGGTTTCTTAAGATTTATACCATTCTTAATTATGGGTTCGCTGGAAACAGTGAATAGTACGTGGAAACATGTACATGTGAAATGAAAATCGGCGGGGGATCGCCGTGAGTATTCGTTATTCCCAAACATATGTAAGGTTTGAAAACTGCAAATTGACCCAAGGAATGCCTTGGAGGAACCAACGAGGAGGTGAACAGTATGAATCCTGCAATCACGATCGCTCTCGTTGTGGCCGCGCTAATCATTGGGTTCGGAGTAGGGTATTTTATTCGCAAATCTCTTGCAGAGGCTAAAATCTCTAGTGCGGAACAAGCTGCCGTACAAATCGTGGAGAACGCGAAGAAAGAGGCAGAGGCACTGAAGAAAGAAACGGTGCTGGAAGCGAAGGATGAAATCCATCGCATTCGTGCTGAAGCTGAAAAAGACACTCGTGAACGTCGGAATGAAATTCAACGACAAGAAAGACGATTGTTGCAAAAAGAAGAGTCGCTGGATAAAAAATTGGAATCACTCGAACGTAAAGAAGAGCAAGTGGCTAACAAAGAGAAACGAATTGATGAGACTCAGCAGCAGATCGAAATGATTTACAAAAACCAGGTGACAGAGTTGGAACGTATATCCAACCTCACCATGGAAGACGCACGCAGTATCATACTGTCCAACGTAGAACAGGAAGTCCGTCATGAGACGGCTCAAATGATCAAGGACATTGAACAACAAGCGAAGGAAGAAGCGGACAAGAAGTCCCGCGAGATTATTACACTCGCCATCCAACGTTGTGCGGCTGACCACGTAGCGGAAACAACGGTATCTGTTGTTACCCTGCCAAATGAAGAAATGAAAGGCCGGATTATCGGTCGTGAAGGACGTAACATCCGTGCGCTTGAAACCCTTACAGGGATTGACCTCATTATCGATGATACGCCAGAAGCTGTTATTCTGTCGGGCTTTGACCCGATTCGCCGTGAAATCGCCCGTACTGCCCTGGAGAAACTGGTGGCTGATGGACGTATTCACCCGGCACGGATTGAAGAGATGGTTGAGAAATCCCGCAAAGAAGTGGATGAGCGTATCCGTGAATACGGTGAGCAAGCTACCTTTGAAGTGGGCGTGCATGGTCTGCATCCGGATCTGATCAAAATTTTGGGCCGGTTGAAGTTCCGTACAAGTTACGGTCAGAACGTCTTGAAACATTCCATGGAAGTCGCTTATCTGGCTGGACTGATGGCTGGCGAACTAGGAGAAGACGTAACTCTGGCAAGACGTGCAGGTCTATTGCATGACATCGGTAAAGCGCTGGATCACGAAGTGGAAGGATCACACGTCGAAATTGGCGTGGAACTGGCGAAGAAATACAAAGAACATCCGGTTGTAATCAACAGTATCGCGTCCCATCACGGAGATTGCGAAGCGACTTCGGTCATTGCCATGTTGGTTGGCGCAGCAGATGCGCTCTCCGCAGCAAGACCAGGCGCACGCCGCGAAACGCTGGAAACGTATATCAAACGACTGGAGAAGCTGGAAGAAATCTCAGAGTCCTTCGAAGGTGTCGAGAAATCGTACGCCATTCAGGCCGGACGCGAAGTTCGCGTTATGGTACAGCCTGAGAAGATCGATGATGCTGAAGCCTTCCGCTTAGCCCGTGACATCACGAAGATGATTGAGAATGAACTCGACTATCCGGGTCACATCAAAGTCACCGTCATCCGGGAAACCCGTGCGGTTGAATACGCAAAATAGAGCATTACGGAAAAGTGGCCGCAGTAGTGGGCCACTTTTCCTGTTGATAGCCTGTTAAAAGGCAACTACACATCATGGAGCATGAGATAGAGTCCTGCAAAGGTTCAACATTTGAAGTAAGAGGACTTTGCAGGAATTGAGGAGGCAGTAATCAATGAAAGTTTTGTTTATTGGTGACATTGTAGGTAACGTGGGACGTAAGGCATTAAAGGAAAATTTACCGTACCTGAAAACGAAGTATAAGCCACATGTAGTGATTGTGAATGGTGAAAATGCGGCAGCAGGTCGTGGCATTACCGGTGCAATCGCAAATGAGTTTTTCAACTGGGGTGTACATGGTATTACACTTGGTAATCATACTTGGGACAATAAGGATATTTTTGATTTTATAGATGATGAGCCCCGCATGATTCGTCCAGCGAACTTTCCACCAGGCACACCAGGACGAGGGTACACGGTTGTCAAAGGCGAAGGGAAAGAGCTAGCGATTGTCAATCTTCAAGGAAGAACGTTCCTGCCTGCTCTGGATTGTCCATTCCGTGTAGCTGATGAAATTGTAGATGAGCTGCGTCAAGACCATAAATGTATTTTAGTCGATATGCATGCTGAAGCAACGTCAGAAAAGATTGCCATGGGATGGCATCTGGATGGACGTGCGTCTCTCGTTGTAGGTACACATACGCATGTACAAAGTAATGATGATCGGATTTTGCCTGGAGGAACGGCTTACTTGACGGATGCAGGCATGGTAGGACCTCGTGACGGCATATTGGGCATGGAGCGTGAGGCCGTGCTGCGTAAGTTCTACACCCAGCTACCTGTACGTTTTGTTGTGGATGATGGCAAATGGCACTTCCATGGTGTTTTTGTTGAAATTGATGAAGCCACAGGTGCGGCAACACGCATCGAAAAAATTCGTCTGATGGAGGACGAGTGGCGCATGGAATAGGGGTATTGTCCCAATTTGCAGGGAAACCCGTCTAAAAAGAAGGAATTTTTTTGCCTCCCGCGAATAACATCTAGTAAGTGGAAACAAACTTTCAACATTCCCAGGGAGGTACTTACCATGGATGTATTAAAAGTTTCAGCAAAGTCCAATCCTAATTCTGTAGCCGGCGCTCTTGCAGGGGTTCTTCGTGAACGTGGAAATGCTGAACTGCAGGCAATTGGAGCGGGAGCACTGAACCAAGCCATTAAAGCGGTAGCGATAGCCCGGGGATTTGTAGCACCAAGCGGAGTTGACCTGATTTGTATTCCAGCTTTTACAGACATTGTGATTGACGGCGAGGACCGAACGGCCATTAAGCTGATTGTGGAGCCCAGATAATACATGCAGTATGCATTGAACCTGTTTACGATGTAGACAGGTTTTTTTGCGTTTTTTTGCAATCACATATTGAGGAGGGTTTAAGATGTCCATGTCTGATTGGCGTGTAGCTGATTTTCACTGTGATGCACTGAGCAAAATTTTGATGCAGCCTGCTCTTTCATTCCAAGATGCTCCACAACTGGATGTGAACTTGCAACGTTTGAAAGAGGGGAATGTAGGGTTGCAGGCGTTCGCCATCTATTTACCCGAAGTGCTAGGCAGAGGCAAGTTTGAACATGTGATGGGGCAGTTGGAGATTTATCGTAGACGTGTAGAGAGAAGTCAGGAGCGGCTTGGTGGTACACAGACGTTGTTATGGCGTGAACAGGTGGCTCAGGTGGGGCAAACAGAGGGTCCGTGGGGATTAATCACACTGGAGGGTGTGGATGGCCTGGAGGGCAACCTGTTCTATCTGGAGTTATGTTATCAGATGGGCGTTCGAATTATTGGACTAACGTGGAATTATGCCAATTGGGCGGCTGACGGAGTCATGGAGAAGCGAGGAGCAGGTCTGACCGAGAAGGGGAAAGAACTGGTGCGCCAGTGTAATGAAATGGGAATGCTGTTAGATGTGTCACATTTGACGGAGAAAGGTTTCTGGGAACTGGCTGACTTGAGCAAACGTCCGTTTATCGCCTCCCACTCCAACAGCTATAGCGTATGTCCCCATGTGCGTAATCTGAAAGATGATCAGATTCAGGCCATCATTGCCCGGGAAGGGCGGATCGGACTGACGTTTGTACCCTGGTTTGTAAAGCAGGAGGGTGAGGTACGTATAGAGGACCTGCTGCCTCATATCGAGCAGATCTGTTCTCTCGGCGGGCAGAATCATCTGATGATGGGGTCTGATTTTGATGGGATTTCAACGTATATTCAGAGACTTGAACACTCAGGACACTATCCGAGAGTGACTGAAATCCTACTCAAGCATTATGATGAACAACTGGTACGGGGCTGGTTGTGGGGGAATGCGATGAGTTATCTGGGGGAACACTTGCCAGAGAGCAATCCGAAGATGCAGATGAAGGGGAATTCCATGAAATAGTGAACTGGTGTGTGCGTTGAATGGGTTGAATTGAAACTTGTTTTCCAAATAAAGGAGGGGAATGATGGTGAAATAAGTGTATTTCATGAATTTTCACCAGTTCGTTTTCATTTCACTCCAAAAAGGGGTATAATACCATTGGATTGTTAAGAGCCTGAGTACAGGCCATAGATAAACAAGGAGTGAATTTACAATGAGTAAAACAGTACCTGTGGGCGTATCTGCCCGTCACATTCATGTATCCCAAGAGCACGTTGAAATTTTGTTTGGCAAAGGTTATGAACTGACTGAATTTAAACCTCTGTCCCAGCCTGGCCAATACGCTGCTAACGAAACTGTAGCGGTAATTGGTTCGAAAGGACAGTTTGATAAAGTGCGTATCCTTGGACCTGTTCGCCCTGAAACGCAACTGGAGATCTCCATGACAGATTCATTTGCGATTGGTGTTAAAGCACCTGTACGTGAATCTGGAAGCATTGAAGGTACACCAGGAATCACAATTAAAGGTCCTGCTGGCGAAGTAACGATTGATAAAGGTGTTATCGTTGCTGCTCGTCACATTCACTTCCATACTTCTGATGCTGCTAAATGGGGTATCGAAGACAAACAATTGCTGAAAGTTCGCCTGGGCGGAGATCGTGGTCTGGTACTTGAAAATGTACTAGCTCGTGTATCCGACTCTTTCGCACTGGACATGCATATTGATACAGATGAAGCTAACGCTGCTGGCGCTCGTAATGGCGACACTGCTGAGATCATCGATTAATTACATGTAATAGCTTCAGCCCCCAATTATGGCGGTCTGAATAACATATAAACCTGAGCACAGCCAACAGGGGCCGATTAATTTCAGCCCTAACGGCAAGGCTCAGGTTTTTGTGTTTTCTGAGTGTTCTTCTGAGCATGGCATGTTTCGGATTAGACGAAGGGACATGCGCTTTGGATGTGGAACTACAGCCCAATTCATGCTATAATTTGCTGTAATGCTCTTTTAATGTTCCAAGCAAGATTTTCATGTGGAACAGGGATGAATGAACGATTTTTTATTAATAGAGGCTGTAAGGAGTGACCGAAGGAAATGGCTAAAGACTCAAAAAAGGATTACTCCCAATATTTTGATTTCTCCGATGCCAAAGTAATTTCGCAAGATGAATTCAGCAAAAAGATAAGAATCCGGGGCCGTGAGATTAACATCAAATCGGAACCCAATCATCGTCAGGAGAAACAGCGGGGCAAGGAAGACGTCCAAGTGCTTTACGAAAATGCCGTTCCCGATGAACTGAAAAACATAGGGAAAGGTAAACACTATATTGTATATACGTATGGATGTCAGATGAACGAGCATGACTCGGAGACCATCAAAGGACTCCTTGAGTCTATGGGATATCAGGCTACAGAGAATCGCAAAGAAGCTGATATTATTCTGCTCAATACGTGTGCCATACGGGAAAATGCGGAAGATAAAGTATTTGGTGAGCTGGGTCACCTGAAAACATTAAAACTCGAACGTCCGGGATTGTTACTTGGCGTATGCGGGTGTATGTCCCAAGAAGAAGGTGTCGTCAACCGAATCATGCAGAAACATGGATTTGTGGATATGATCTTTGGTACACATAACGTGCATCGACTGCCACATCTAATTCAGGAAGCATTGTTCAGCAAAGAAATGGTTGTTGAGGTGTGGTCCAAGGAAGGCGACATCATTGAGAACCTGCCGAAGAAACGTGAGGGTATGCGCGGCTGGGTGAATATTATGTATGGCTGCGACAAGTTCTGTACATATTGCATCGTTCCGTTTACACGGGGCAAAGAACGCAGCCGTCGTCCGGAAGATGTCATTGCCGAAGTTCGGGATTTGGCACGACAAGGCTTTAAGGAGATCACGTTGCTTGGTCAAAATGTGAATGCGTACGGCAAGGATTTCACCGACCTGAACTACAGCTTTGGTGACTTAATGGACGCCATTCGCCAAATTGATATTCCGCGAGTACGGTTTACAACCAGTCACCCACGTGACTTCGATGATCGCTTGATTGAAGTCCTGGCCAAGGGCGGAAATCTGGTGGAGCACATTCATCTTCCGGTGCAATCTGGCAGTTCGGAAGTACTCAAACGTATGAGCCGCAAGTATAACCGGGAACACTATCTGAAACTGGCTGACAAAATTAAAAAGGCCATCCCGGATGTTGTGTTGACAACGGATATTATTGTTGGTTTTCCGGGGGAAACGGAAGAACAGTTTGAAGATACACTTTCCCTTGTCCGTGAAGTAGGGTATGATTTTGCCTATACCTTTATTTATTCCCCACGGGAAGGTACACCGGCTGCGGTGATGGAAGACAACGTACCGATGGAAGTGAAGAAGGAACGTTTGAAGCGCTTGAACGAAACGATCAACGAATACAGCCACCGAAGCAATGAAGAGCAACGCGGCAAAATCGTTGAAGTGCTCGTTGAAGGCGAGAGCAAGCGGAATTCCGAAGTTCTGGCAGGACGTACACGCAGCAACAAGCTGGTGCATTTTGAAGGACCCAAAGAATTGATCGGTACTTTCGTACAAGTGGAAATCACCGATCCGATGACTTTTTATATTCGGGGCAACCTGCTCTCCGAGCCGGTAGCTGCCAATCAGTAATACACACAAAAAAATAAGATGAATGATTTTTTGCACTTAGCGGGGTTACGCCGAGCGTAGCGAAGGTGACGGAATCGATTCTGTAGAAGCGAAGCGTTCGCCTTTGTCTCCGAATTTTAACCTTGAACAATCTTAATCGAAAAAATTCGGAGACAACAGCGATCAAAAGAACGATCCGACACCGCAGCGGTCACTCAGCAGTCGACTGAGCTTAATGCAACATTGAGTTTTCATCTTATATCATCTCATAGAATGGAGCGATTTCAGTGGCGCAGGAAGAAGTGCAGTACAACCATTATGGAATGCCAACCTACGATACGCGCAATCTGGTCATACGCGACGACATTATGGGAAAAGCCAAAGAATTGGCTGATATGCTCGGAACGAGTGAGGAAGTTAGACAGTTTCAACAGGCTGAAACCAAAATTCGGGATCATGAGCGCATCCAGCAGTTGATTGCAACGATCAAGAAAAAACAAAAAGAAATTGTTGCTTTTGAAAGCTTCAAAAATGTGGAGATGGTCAGCAAAATTGAACAGGAAATTGAAGATCTGCAAAGCGAACTGGACAGTATTCCATTGGTTACGGAATTCCAGCAGAGCCAGAGCGACATCAACTACTTGCTTCAACTCGTGATCTCTGTAATCCGGGATACGGTTTCTGAAAAAGTAAACGTGGAGGCTGGAACGGATTCACCTCCGACCAGTTGCGGTTAAATGACGGAAGGGTGCGGACGCTGTCCGCGCCTTTTTTGACGATTATAGAATTATAAGTTTTCAGCGTAGCTGAAGGATTCGATAATCGCAAGAAAAGCAACTGCTAAACCACGAATGTGGCATCATCGATAAGGCTTCGATCGGAAGCTTTTCTTACATTACATAACCGTAAACGTGGAGTGGCTATCGCCAAGTACTCGGAATATAATTCCAAGCAAAGCTCCACGCTGTGGGGTTATTTTGTGTGGCGCAGCTGATTTTTAATGATAAAGGCACATGACATCAAGAGAGCTTGATACGTACAGTGAATAAAGGAGAAATGAATAATGAGTATTTTGGACAAAATGGTTGAAGACGGAGACGGACGATTCTGGGGATTTCTCGGCTGTCGTTATATTAAAGGAGACGGCAAAGAAGTACAGATCGCGTTGACAGCAGGCGAACATCATACCAACTCCATGGGGATTATTCATGGAGGTGTATTAACTTCACTGATGGACCAGGCGATGGGTATGGTCGCAACAGCAGCAATGGAAGTGGACGGCTGTGTGACAACAAATCTGAACGTACATTTTCTCGCACCAATGAAACAAGGGGAGTTAACGGTGACAGCTACGGTACTGCATCAAGCAGGACGCAGTGTTACGACTCAATCGGAGGTTCGCGATGCATCGGGCACGTTGGGATGTATGGCTACGGCGACATTCCGCATAGCACGCCCGAGAACGTAACGCACGAATCCTGCGGTTGACAAAAGATATTATTATGTCATAATGAAATTATCAAAATGAAAATAGTCGGTGGTGCCCATGAGCGAAAACTACGAACACTTCAATGCAGAGAGCGACGAACAAGCAGCACGTGCTTATAGTTCCAAAAAATATCGTACCCCCGATGGTGTTCCTGCGGATATCGTTATGTTTACCTTGACCAAGCGGGAACGCAAGACAGTGACGAAGACACTTCCCATTCGGGAACTGAAAGTGATGCTGATCAAGCGCAAAGGCTGGCCTTTTGCAGGCAGATGGGCATTACCCGGTGGATTTTGTCAGGAGAATGAATCCATCTATGGTGCAGCTAAGCGTGAGCTGATGGAAGAGACAGGTGTAGATGGTGGACATCTGGAGTACTTGAATGTATACAGTCAGCCGGGTCGTGACCCGAGGGGCTGGATTATCTCCCACGCGTTTTTCGCGCTTGTGGAAGAATGGATGTTGGATCAACGCCAAGCAGCAGATGATGCTGAGGATGTTGGATTGTTCACCATTCAGGAGGCGCTGCAAGAACTGGAACTGGCCTTTGATCACAGAACAATCATCGAAGACGCTTATCGACGTATTCAACAGCAGATGCTGGAAACGACGATTGCTCGTCAGTTCCTGCCACGTGATTTTACATTAAGTGAATTATATCAGGTTATTCAAAGTGTTGTACCGGATTTTGAAGAACCAAACTTCATTCGCAAAATTACGTCTACCCGCAGCCGTAAAGGCATTGTGGAAGAAGTAAGAGATGAAGAGGGGAACCTGGTGAGTTCCAACCAGTACTCGCAGCGTCCGGCGCAGCTATATCGTTTTACAGAACTCGTACCACGCCTGTCCATCTATACGTAATAAGGTGTAGATGTGTCAATCTGATTGAATCAGGATCAACCATTTCTGGGCTGAGGGAGTGTTGACGATGAAAGCACTGATTGTCATTGATTTTACGAAGGATTTTGTGACAGGTTCTTTGCCTGTAGGTCAGCCGGCAGTAGAGATCGAAGAGACGATTGCAGCTGTAACCGAGGCCTATTGTAAGAACAAACATGAGGTAATCATGGCTGTGGATCTGCACGAAGAAAATGATCCGTATCACCCGGAGACTGTACTTTTCCCACCTCATAACATCAGAAATACGGAGGGAAGACAGTTGTATGGTCGTCTTGCCCAAGTGATGGAAGAACGGAAAACAGATATACAGTGGATGGATAAGACGAGATATAGTGCATTCTGTGGGACCGATCTGGAACTCAGACTGCGAGCACGTGGTATTACGGATATTGCACTGATTGGGGTATGCACGGATATTTGTATATTGCATACCGCAGTGGACGCTTACAATAAAGGTTTTCATATTACGGTATATGAAGATGCAGTTGCCAGCTTCAATCCGGCAGGGCATGAGTGGGCACTTGGACATTTTCGTTCCAGCCTTGGTGCTTCGGTGGTTAAGGCGAGCGAGACGGTCTTGGCTTAATTTTCTCCATAGTCATGTTTGGCTAACTCCATGTTAGGAACCGGATGAATGTGGTGAATGGTGTATAGAGTTTTTTTCGGGAGACTTGTTTGTTTAATACGGATGAACAGAATCATGAAGAATAAGTCTCCATATGTTAACCCGTGTTCACAGATGAAATCTGGGGGCACGAGCGGAAGTCAGAGAGGATGAGACAAATGCAGACAACTAGCCTGGCTTTACATACGGATAAATATCAGATCAACATGATGTACGCCCATTGGGTGAATGGTACTCACAAGCGGAAGGCGGTATTTGAAGCCTATTTCCGTAAGCTTCCTTTTGGCAACGGATATGCGGTATTTGCCGGATTGGAACGGATTGTGAACTATATCAGCCAGCTTCGGTTTACGATGGACGACATCAAATTTTTATCCAAACAAGAGGAAAATTACGATCCGGTCTTTCTGGAAGAGTTGCTCCAGTTTTCATTTCAGGGGACGATTCATTCCATGAAGGAGGGTGCAATTGTTTTCCCTGACGAACCGCTCATTCGGGTAGAAGGCTCCATTATGGAGACACAATTGGTGGAGACGGCGATACTTAACTTCATGAATTATCAGACGTTGATTGCAACCAAGGCTTCGCGGATCAAACAGGTAGCACAGCAGGATATTTTGCTCGAATTCGGCACACGGCGTGCACAGGAAGCGGATGCTGCTATCTGGGGCGCACGTGCCTCGTATGTAGCAGGTTTCCATGCAACGTCCAATATGCTTGCCGGAGAGCGCTTCGGAATCCCAACAGCAGGTACACATGCCCATTCCTGGGTACAGAGCTTTATGAGCGAACAGGAGGCGTTTGACGTGTATGCCAAAGTGTTGCCTGATCAGGTTACACTGCTGGTCGATACCTTTGACACGTTGAACAGTGGGGTACCTCACGCCATCAAGACAGCCAAGAAGTTGGAGAGCCAAGGCAAAAAGATGAATGCCATTCGTCTCGACAGTGGTGACCTAGCGTACTTGTCGATTCAGGCACGTCAGATGTTGGATGAGGCTGGCTTGGATTATGTGAAAATTGTTGCATCCAATGATTTGGATGAAAATACGATTTTCAACCTGAAGGCTCAAGGAGCACGGATTGATACATGGGGTGTTGGTACACAGTTGATTACGGCTTCTGACCAGCCATCTTTGGGTGGAGTGTACAAATTGGTGGAGCGTGAAGTAGACGGTGCCATGCTGCCTACGATCAAAATATCTGCCAATCCTGAAAAGGTGTCCACTCCAGGTAAAAAGGAAGTGTTCCGGATCATTGATCCGAAACACGGCAAAGCGATTGCAGATTATATCTGCTATCCAGAGGAAGAGCAGCCGCTACAGGGCGGACCGCTCAAGCTGTTCAACCCGCTACACCCTTACCTGAAAAAGACGGTCACCCGCTACGAAGCAGTGAATATGCTGGAGCCAATCTTTGTGAATGGACGCAAAGTGTATGAACTGCCTAATCTGGATGAGATTCGGGCGTATCACCGGGAACAGATGAACCTCTTCTGGCCTGAATACCAACGGAAGCTCAACCCGGAGATCTACCGTGTGAACATCAGCCCTGCGGCATGGAATATGAAGCAGAAGCTCATTGCGGAACATGTGAAATCCACAGAGGAATGATCTACACATAAGAAATGCAGAGAGGCATAACCAGTGAGGGATACTGGCTTATGCCTTTTTGATGCCTATAAAATGTATACGTTCTTAGCGGAGTTGAACGATTCGATGATCACAAGCAAAATTTCCGCTATACGCGTTCTGTCTTCTGTGAAAGTACGCCGATAGTCTATGGACGTTATTCTTATATGATCCTTATGGGATGGGGATGGACCAGTGATGTAAGAAATCTCATGGACAGACTGCCAAGGTAGCAGGCTATACTGGATAATAGTCATGCCCAATTCAAGAGGTTGTAGGGGAAAAGTAGTAATTATTTCTCGGGAAAGCGCAGGAGCCGCCAAATTCTGCATCGCATTGTTTCAATCCCGCAACTGTAGGGGATGAAAGTAAGAGGAGGTGCAGACATGAGATGGATATTAGGACTGGTCTGGATCGCTTTTATTGCCTATGCATTGTTGTTGGCACCGGGACAGTCACCAGGAAGTGATCCGATATTCAAAGAACTGATTACAATGCAAAGCAAAGAACCTTGGTTACTTACGGTATTTTCGTGGTTAGGTATTTTCCCGGCAGTTTATGCCTGTATGCTGTTAAGAACATCTGTGAAAGAACGAGGCCGTGTACCGACTTGGCCTTTTGTTATACTTTCTTTCGGACTGGGTGCCTTTGCGCTGCTTCCTTATTATGCATGGTCGTCATCCGCGAATAGATCTTCGGGTTACGCAAGCTTACATTTTGGTCGTCAGCGGGAGTCGGGAATTGGACGGGTAGCAGCCCACAAGCTGACGCATGTAGTCCTTCTGCTGTTGACGCTGGGGACGGCATTCTATGCCGTGACGCAAGGTCATCCGGATGTATATATGGAAGCATTCAATCAATCTGCCTTTGTACATATCATGACGATTGATTTTGTAATACTGACCTTACTTTCCATGGTTGCGATATACAGGGATGCTAAAGCGAGTCGACGTTCACCAGCTTGGACCGCGGCAGGCATCATCCCTATTGTGGGTCCACTAGTCTATCTGTTGACGCTCAGGAGAGACAGAGCTTGATCAACAACATCTGACGAATCCAGAAGTAAAAGGAGCCGTTAAGCATGAATACGAACAATTCATGTGCTTAATGGAAAAATATACAAAATCCAAAAAAGGAGTGGCTATCGATGAAAAACCATTTTAACGCATATGTTGTCCGTAAAGAAGAACAGGGCGGAGTGAAAGCTGCTATAGAGCAACTGAAGAAGGAAGATCTGCCAAATGGAGATGTAACGGTACAGGTGCAGTATTCCAGTGTCAATTATAAAGACGGACTCGCGACCCTTGAGAAAGGCGGTGTCGTTCGTGAGTACCCGATGGTACCGGGGATTGATCTGGCCGGAACGGTAGAGGAGTCGGTCAGTGGACGTTTTGCACCAGGAGATCGGGTGATCAGTACAGGATTTGAACCTGGCGTATCCCACTACGGAGGGTACAGCGCGTATGCTCGTCTGCGCAGTGAATGGCTGGTGCCTCTGCCACCAGGTCTCAGTGAGAAAGAAGCCATGGCAATTGGAACCGCAGGATTTACGGCTGCACTATCGGTAGATGCGCTGTTACAGGCTGGAGTGACACCGGAGATGGGCAAGGTTCTGGTTACGGGTGCAACGGGTGGTGTTGGCAGTATGGCAGTTGCCATTCTGGCGAAACTAGGCTTCGAAGTAACAGCCAGCACAGGCAAGAAGGATCAGGAGGAGTCATTGCTCCGAAACTTGGGGGCATCAGAGGTTATTACTCGTGAAGAAGCTGATGCTCCAGTTAAAGGAGCCATGGGGAAACAGCTATGGGCGGGAGTTGTTGATCCAACAGGAGGACCGGCTCTTGCGGAGCGATTGAAACAGATTCAATACGGAGGTGCGGTAGCGGTATCCGGGTTAACTGGAGGCACAGCTTTTGAATCCACGGTACTTCCGTTTATTTTGCGTGGCATCCAGCTTATTGGTATAGACTCTGTATATTGTCCGATGGAACGTCGGGAACGATTGTGGAAATTGCTCGGCGGAGAATGGAAACCGGAGAGCGCGCTGGAACTGGGAATCCGCGAAATTTCTCTAGATCAATTGCCTCATACGCTGGAGACGATACTCCAAGGTGGTGCAGTAGGTCGTACGGTGGTCAATACGATATCAGATCTGCCATCCGCATAAGATTCTAAGTCCTTAGACATGCTAATTCTACCTGATTGGGTCACAGTACACGTGGCTGGAAAGGAAGGATTGGCATGTGGTTTGGTAGAAAAGGGCGAAGTCTGGTTGGAAGAACAATGAAGTTGGTACTTGTAAGTGGCGTGTTGATCACGAGTGTCTGGTCCCTGGTGGCTTGTTCGGCATCATCCATTGAACAGGAGCGGAAGGTCTACACCCGCGAAGCGACAGATGAAGGAAATGTGCGGGCACAGAGTCAAGGACACGGATTAAACGGTGAATTGGTGAGTGAGATCAGTAAGAGTTTTGAAGCAAAAGGCATTCAGCTGATGAATAATATGTTTGCCGATGACGGCCATGGTGGGATCTCTTATATGTATTTGTTAAATGGAAGTGGCAGACACATCGTGAAAGTCCATATTTTCAGTGATGCGACAACCCGGGCTGCCAGCATGAAACAAATGTATAGTGAGGATCGTGATGAGGCTGTCTTGGAGAATGCGCTTGGCCGGACAACGATTCGCAGCAAAGAGTACGTCTCACTCGTTTATACAGCTTCTGGTGGGGAAAAGGACAAGTATGAACAGGATGTGTTGCAGGTGTTCCAACATGTGTTGGAGCAATTAAGGTAAGAGAAGATGGGAGCACAGAAAACTTTCAATCCTTACCATACAGCTGAAAATAAACCCGAAAAACCCGTCTGATCTTTCAGACGGGTTTATATATTTCACGCATCACATGCCGCAGCTCGGGCAAAATGAGTTTTTCCATGGCCAATTTGACGGCTCCTTTGGAACCCGGCATGGAGAATACCGCTGTGCGTCCAATCGTTCCAGCGACGGCTCTGCTCAGGATGGCAGCGGAACCGATATCTTCGGTGTAACTGAGAAAACGGAAGATCTCACCAAAGCCCGGAAGTTCTTTGTCGAGTAGTGAAGACACCGCTTCGTAGGTTGTATCTCGGGGTGCAATCCCTGTTCCGCCGCTAAGTAACACGGCTTCGATATCATCACGAACAGCTGCATCTTGCAGGATGCTTCGAATGTTCTCCGTTTCATCTGGTGTGATGATGTATTCAACGATCTGATAACCTGCTTCATTCAGAAGCTGGTGCATGAGCTGGCCACTGGTGTCAGTGTCTTTAGTGCGTGTGTCCGATACTGTAACAATCATGCACGATACCGTGGTCGGAGCTTCCTGGCGATGTTGTTCCACTGAATTAGTCATGAAACTTCCTCCTTCAATCAACATGTCCTCATAGCATAGACCATCCGGTAGAATCAGGCAATGTACTTGGGAAGAGTTGAACGTTATTGCACAACGAATGCGGGATGGTGTACACTCGCTAGATATAGATAGATCAGGTTACAAGAAGGACAATCAGAGAGGTGTATACGCATGAATGAAACGATTTTAAAAGAACAATCCATACCTGTATATATACTGTCAGGTTTTTTGGGGAGTGGCAAAACAACACTGCTTGTTCAGTTGATCGAATATTGGCAACAGCAGGGTTTGCGTCCCGCAGTGGTTATGAATGAGTTGGGTGAAGTCAATCTGGATGGTCAGATTGTGGATTCCACCGTCCCGATGACAGAGATGTTAGGTGGATGCATCTGTTGTACCGTACGTGGTGACTTGGGATTGCAACTTGCCGATCTCGTTCAAGAGGAATCACCGGATGTGATTATCATTGAAGCAACCGGTGCGGCAAATCCAATGGAGATTCTGGATGCGGTAACGGAGACCTCACTCTACATGCGACTGGAACTGAAAAGTCTCATTACTGTTGTGGATGCAGCGCATCTATCTGGCCTATATCAGGAGCAGAAGGGGCAGACGTTCAAACTGATGCAGGAGCAGATTCGTTGTGCGTCTGTGCTTCTCTTAAACAAAACGGATCGGGTGAGTGCACAGGAACTGAAGGATCTGGAGCAGCTTTTGGCAAAATGGAATGGCTTCGCACCTGTAATTCCTACGGTGAAATGTGAGGTGGAGATGGATCTGTTGCTTCGCAGCGGGGCAGACGTACACGTGCGTGATTCAGCTTCTGAAGCAGGTAAGCCGGCTCACCAAGAGCATCATGTGCATACGGAAGCTTGTGGTACACATGGCTGCAATCATGGTCATGAACATACAGATCACACGGTCCAAGACGATGCTACAAATACTGACGCATCCCATAGCCATGTCCATGACCATGGTCACGAACATTCCGCGCCTCATGCATCACACGAACATGTTATGGTGTATACACATTATTTCAGTCATCCGGTGAACAGCGAAGCATTTGAACAATTTGTATCTGCTTTGCCACGGGATGTATATCGAGCAAAAGGCATCTTATCGTTTAGTGACACGGCGAGCCGCTTCTGGTTCCAGTATGCCTACCGTGAATCGGATTACATGAAGATTACACCTCAGGGAGATGTCCCTAATGTTGCTGTGTTTATAGGTGAACATTTTGACCAAACTGTCATTCGTGACCAATTACTGGAATTGGAAGCGATAAAGTAGGTTAGATGATTCAATATTCCTCCGAACTGGGTATTAAGATGCATAGCAAACTTTGCCTGGGAGGTAACTTTAAATGACACAACAACAATATCAACAATGTATCGATGCTTGCTTGGAGTGCATGAATGCATGCAACGTATGTTACATATCGAGTCTGAAAGAATATGATCTGGCGATGTTGCGTGATTGCATTCGTTTGAATCGGGAATGTGCGGAGATCTGCAGTTTTGCTGCACAAGCGATGACACGTGGAAGTGATTTCATTGCTGAAATATGCGAATTGTGTGTGAAAGCTTGTGAAGCTTGCGCCGCTGAGTGTGGCAAACACCACCATGATCACTGCCAAGCATGTGCAGAGGCTTGCCGCAGATGTGCAGAAGCTTGCCGGTTGATGGCAGCAGTAGCGTAAATATTATTTCACTGGAATATATAATTAAAACCGATAATGACCGTTGTCCCCTAAGGGAAGGCAGTGAACACAAGCATCTGAGACGATGTGCCTATGTGTTGCCTTTCAGTAGGGGATTTTTAATGCAGGTTGCCAATTCTGATCGTGGTATGTATAATGATGGCAATGAATTGAAACGAAGAATATCAATGATCGGGAGAGTAGCCAGATCCATACATGACAGCGAGCCGGGAGAGGTGGAAGCCGGTATGACATGACCTGAGTGAACCGCACCCGTGAGATGGTTATCCGAAAAGATGTACGTATCCCGATTGGGATAGACCATATCTGTCTGAGGGTAACCCGGCTTGCGACCGTTATACGCATCGAGCGGAACAGGTTCTACTGGTATGCATGTTGATGCATATTAGGAGTAGCTGTTCACCTAGAGTGGTACCGCGGGAACTGTTAATTCAGCTCTCGTCTCTTATTTAGAGACGAGAGCTTTTTTGTGTTTATTTTCAGCCAATAATGAATGGATAAGGAGTGTTTGACATGTTGATGAAGCAGGCTGCGGCCGATATTACCCCTTTAACGGGTTTGAATGAAGAAGAGGTTCTGAGATTACTGGAAGTCCCACCACAGGCGGAGATGGGTGATGCAGCATTCCCTTGTTTTGTATTAGCGAAGTCATTAAAAAAAGCACCGACAGTCATTGCGACCGAGCTCGCAACGGGATTGCAGGCATCTGGAATTGAAGCGACTCCCGCCGGGCCGTATGTAAATATCCGTTTTAACCGGGAGAAGCTCGCGCCGAATCTGCTGAAAGAACTGGGGAATGTGGCATTTGGTAAGCTTCAGCTTGGTCAAGGTTCGCGTGTTGTGATTGATATGTCTTCCCCTAACATCGCAAAACCCTTCGGAATTGGACATTTGCGTTCTACTGTAATCGGTGCAGCACTGTATCGGTTGTATAACGAAGCGGGTTATACCTCTGTAAGTGTGAATCACTTGGGAGACTGGGAACCCAGTTTGGCAAGCAGATCGCAGCATACAAACGGTGGGGCAATGATGAAGCGTTGCAGGCAGACCCGATCCGTACGTCCCTGGAACTGTATGTGCGCTTCCACGATGAGGCGGAGAACGATCCTTCACTGGAGATTGAGGCACGCGAGTGGTTCCGCAAGCTGGAGCAAGGGGATGATGAAGCACAGCGGTTATGGACGTTCTTTGTGGAAGTGAGCATGAAGGAATTCAACCGGATGTATGAACGTCTGAATGTGCAGTTCGACCATACGCTGGGAGAGAGCTTTTACAATGACAAGATGGGGGCAGTGGTTGAAGAACTGAAGGTAAAAGGTTTACTTGAAGAGAGTGATGGTGCACTCGTGGTACGTCTGGAAGATGAGAACATGCCCCCGTGCCTGATTATCAAAAAAGACGGAACAACAATCTATCCTACTCGGGATTTGGCTACGGCAGTCTATCGTCATGAGGTGATGAAGGCAGATCGGTTGTTATACGTGGTGGGAGGCGAGCAGAAGTTACATTTCCGGCAGGTATTTGCGGTCCTATCCCGGATGGGTCATGAATGGTCTGTGAAGTGTGAACATATCCCGTTTGGCTTAATGCGTTTTGAGGGACGGAAAATGTCTACCCGCCGCGGTAAAGTCGTCTTTTTGCAGGAAGTGTTGGATGAGGCAGTCGCTCGTGCCTTGCAGATTATTCAGGAGAAAAACCCGAATCTAGAGAACCCGCAGAAGGTGGCTGAGGCTGTTGGTGTAGGTGCCATTGTCTTCGGTGATCTGCGTAATAGTCGGTTAAACGATGTGGACTTCTCATTGGAAGATGCGGTGAGTTTTGAAGGAGAGACCGGACCTTATGTGCAGTATACCCATGCCCGGATTCAAAGTGTGCTTGCCAAGGCAGAAGAGGCGATCCGTATTGAAAATGAAAACCCTTTGACTAACGGCACGATTGCAGATGATGTAAATGACACAGGGACGACTTCATCCCTTATCGGCGATACCTCATGGGCATTGCTGAAACTGCTTGGTGAATATCCCGAGTATCTGGAAAAAGCAATTCATCGGAATGAGCCTTCGGTCATTGCCAAATATACAATAGATGTCGCTCAGGCGTTCAATCGCTTCTATCACGCCGAACGGATTGCGGATGCGTCATCTGATGTAAGATCCTTCCGGGTGGCATTGGCCAAACGGACTGCCGAACGCCACGCGTACAGTTTACATTTGCTAGGTGTGCAAGCTCCAGAGCGGATGTGATCCCAGGTGATAAGGAGTATACGTGGACTTTTCAAAAAAGCGGATCAAGATGTACCAGACTCATCAGGTCGAGGTATGTTGCTTCAACAAGTGAGCAAGCGATTAGGCAATGCTCAAGTACTGAATCAAATTAATCTGGAAGTGAAACAGGGCGAATGTGCTGTGCTTGTTGGCAGAAACGGCTCTGGCAAAAGTACGTTGCTACGTATGTTGGCAGGTATTTTGTTACCAGATACAGGATCGATCCAGCGCACAATGAAGGGTTCTGATGGGTATGCAGTAGATGGCCTGACACGTTTACCCTTTACCTCTGGAGAGTATTTGTGGGACATGGGACGGATTCGGGGCATTCGCCCCGAAATACTGCGTGAGCGGATTAGAGAACTTAGTGAACTTTTATATCTCGATACCGCGATCGATCAGAAGTTACCCTTATTATCGAAGGGCACACTGCAAAAAGTAAATTTGATTCAGGCCCTGTTACCTGGACCGGGTGGTCTTTTGCTGTTGGATGAACCGTTATCAGGCTTGGATATTCCAGCTCAAGAGGCAGTTGTATCCTTATTGGGACAATGGAAGGATGAAGGGACATCCATCGTTACAGCTTGCCATGAACCGTTGCTTATTGAACGTTTGGCAGACCAAGTAATTGTGTTGAAGAAAGGCAGCGTGCTCCGCTACTGGAGTCGTGAAGATATACTTCAAGCTGGCGAACCCGTTGTACGTATTCAAAGTCTAACGGAAGCCGGAGAGGATCTGGTTAACGATCTATCCATTGTACAACAACAACCGGGAGTACTGTCTTTAGTTCGTAATACAAGCTCAGGAATATCCAATTCTTGGTTGTGGGAGTGGAAAGTGGTTCAACAATCAACAGATGATGTCCTCAGAATAATTCTGGCATCCGGAGGTTCGGTTGTGTCAGTACAACAGGAAGAAAGTCAATTACATATGGAAAGTCTGCTGGAAGGACAACATCCAGCTGTACATGCGAGTCATAGAGGTGTCACAGAATCTGTGGACTTAAGCTCTTCCATGGATGATGCGGGGGGAGAAGCACAATGATCTATCTGACCCGATATTTGTTAAGGCATCACATTCGCTCACAGAAATATTTTGCACCGGTTATCTTTTATATCATCGCCATGCTGCTGATCTATTCTTACAAACCCAACCCTATTGCCGACAGTTACAGTGTTACGGCTATGCTGTCATTTCTGGCAGCTGCTTGGCTCGGAGTAATGGTGATGAATACCGAACCTGCAAAGCAGTATCAATTACTCGTCCTTCATGCAGGAAGCAGGCGTAAGGTTGTAATAAGTCAACTCATCTGTGCCTGGATAATGCAATTCATGCTCACCGCAATCACTGTGCTGTATCCCGTGTTCGCTGGAATGTTCGAGAGACAACCCACAGGTGAGGAGTGGATGATGACTTGGTTAGGACATCTGGGGTTATCACTGCTGGGATTAGGCATCAGTGTATTCTTTCAAAAATCGTACATTCCCTTGCTTAGTCGAAGTATGCCTGCCCTCATTATTGTATTATTACTATCGTTTATCCAAGGTTCCTTAAGTGAACGTTTGCCTGAATCGTTAGAATGGCTTGGCCGCATTCTTCCACCAGCCTTTTATCTGGTTCGTGAGATGATGTTATTTGATGAATCAAAGATGGACTCTTTTGTTTCGGTTATGCTGTGGACTGTGCTCTATGCATTAGGGTTACTTATCATCCATGTGTGGCTGTCCGGAAGAAGAGATCTGCGGAGTTAGAAGACGCGCTTCCCGATAACTTGAATGTTGCTCTTGGTTTGGTTAGGATAGAGGGACATGGAATGGTTAACATTGTACGGTTGAAGGGGGCGCTCGCATATGCAAAATACAGATATCCAGAATGGTGACATGCTGGACAGCGAACACTCCAGGGAATTGTTTGCCTATTACGGATTGGCAGTGTACTACGGGCAGGCGCTTGAACAGCAGCTGGTCAATCTGATTTTATTAATGAAAATGTCTCAGGGCAAAGCCGTGTCTGAAGAGGATCTCGAAGATCTGTACGAACGAAAAATGAGCAGTTCACTGGGGCAGCTCATTCACGAAGTGCGCCATCATTTTACATTCTCTGAGGAAGAGACTCGCCAGTTGAATGAATTATGGCAGCAACGTAACCGTATTGTACATCATTATTTTAAGGAAAGAATTCATGAGACATTCAGTCCGGAAGGACGATCACGCATGATTAAGGAATTGGAGGATTTCAAAGACCGTGCACAGGAGTTGGAGATCCGTCTTCAGCAATATACGGGTGCCTGGATTGCAGAGCTTGGTCTGGATGCCGAATCCGCAGCAGCTCTGCAAACGCTGGAGCGTATGCATACCGAGAGTATGCAAGCAAGGGCTTTGGAAGAGGATGAATGACAAGCAAACGGATAACGAAACGCTGGATATTAATTACGGCTCTGGCTGTAGTATTGGTTGGAATCCTGTGGACTGTGGTTACAGCAATACGTATATCTGCATATACGGATGAGGATTCATCCAGGATATCGGACGCAGCAATCATTCTGGGCGCAGCCGTGGCGGGGGATAACCCTTCACCTGTATTTCGCGAACGTATTGAACACGGGATTGAATTATACCGTCAGGGTACCGTTCGTAATCTGCTTTTCACAGGCGGGTCAGGTGATGATGGAGAACATACGGAAGCTGAAGTGGGTCAGAAGTATGCCATCGCACATGGAGTAGATCCTGCGGACATTCGCATCGAGACCAAATCCAGAATTACCGAGGAGAATCTGGTCAATTCAATTCCAATTGGTGAACAAGCCGGTTATCAAACCTATACAATTGTGAGTGATCCGCTGCATATGAAACGGGCCATGAAGCTGGCTGCCGGGCTGGGTATGGATGCCGTACCATCTCCGACACGAACAACGGCTTATCGAACCTGGCGCAGCAAGTTTCCTTTTCTCGCAAGGGAGACTGTGATGTACATGGGATATACGATCAAAGGATGGATAGACAATTCGCAGCAGCCGTGAGGTTGCGCGCGGATTGTTTTTTTGTCTGGACGAAATAAACAGTAACCGAACATGCCTTCAGATGAAAATACAAAAAAACCGATCTACACCGCAAACCCTGAGGTAGCTGTGTAGATCGGTTTTTGTTTTGCCGTCGAGTACATCATTTTGATTGGTTACTTAAAGAGCTATCTGTTTTACTCTGTTATGCATTGCCTCCGGCAAAGGAGGTTGAGGTTGGAATGATCTCACCCGACGGATTCTCGAGAGTTGCGACCGCTGCTGCTTGCGCACCTTGCTGAAGCTGATACATCTTATAATAGCGGCCTTTAAGCTCCATCAGTTCATCATGTGCACCTTGCTCAACGATACGCCCACGATGCAGAACCAGAATCTGATCTGCCGAACGAATAGTGGACAGACGGTGAGCAATGATGAAGGTGGTACGTCCTTTTTTGAGGACTTCGAGTGCGTTCTGAATCAAAGCTTCTGTTTCCGTATCGATATTGGCTGTCGCTTCATCCAAAATGAGGATGGCCGGATCAAACGCCAGTGCCCGAGCAAAGGAGATCAACTGACGCTGTCCAGCAGACAATGTGCTTCCTTTTTCGATGACAGGTTCGTCAAAGCCTTGAGGCAAATGAGCCAGGATACGTTCAGCGCCTACATCACGCAGTGCCTGTTCAATTCGCTCACGGGAGATCTTCTCATCGCCGAGACTGACGTTGGAAGCAATGGTGCCTGTGAACAGATACGGGTCCTGCAATACAATCCCCATATGCTCGCGAATCCACTGTTTAGGCAGATCTTTGACGTTCTGACCGTCAATCGTGATCTTGCCTTTTTGCGGATCATAGAACCGGAATAGCAGGTTGATGATTGAGCTTTTACCTGAACCGGTGTGACCGACCAGAGCGACCGTCTGACCTTGGGATGCTTTGAATGAGATATTGTTAAGCACGTAATCTTTTTTATAGGCAAAGGATACATCATCGAAGACAACATTCCCTTTGTATCTTGGCATGGAGCCATCGGTTACAGCTTCTCCCTTTTCATCCATCAGCTCAAAGACGCGACCAGCGGATACGAGGGAGGAGTCCAGGTTGGCGAGCTGATTCACCATGCCGGTAATCGGCTGGAACAAGCGGCCCAGGACATCAACGAAGGCATACAGAACACCCAGGGAGATAATACTTGTGCCATCCAACACACTGGAACCGAAGTACCACAGGACAACCGCAAAGGCGATATTCCGTAATACGTTAACCAAGTTGTGTGAGGTGAAGGCATTCAGGTTAAGCATTTTGTTCTGGTGTTTCATATAGTCATCATTCAGATCTTCGAATTCCTGTTTGGTTTGTTTCTGATGGCGGAATACGCGGATAATGGACATCCCCTGAATGGACTCGTTAATGATTGCATTGATCTCACTCAGTCGGGATCGAATGATCGTGTTGTAGCGAGTAGCGAATTTGCGATAGAGCACAATCCATGTAATGAGCATCGGCACAACGAATAATGAGATTAGACCCAGGCGAACATCGAGCAGGAAGAGTGCGACATACACACCTGTAATCGTGATGATTCCTGAGAAAAAGTTCGAAAGAACGGCAACGAACAGATCCTTGACGGCTTCTGTATCGTTTGTGACCCGAGATACAACTTTACCTGCGGGCAGGTTATCAAAAAAGTGCACCGGCAGTCGCTGAATATGGGCATACACATCGTTACGCAGTCTTTGAATGACTTTGTTGGCCGAGGATTGCAGCCAGAAAGTTTTACCAAACTCCATAATGACCGAGATCACAAGGAAGATCATGTAATACACAATTAATTGATAGATGCTGGGCATCTCCGGTTTGTAAAAAGCAAACAGTTCACCAGCGGACAGGGGTGTTGCCGCATATTGGCCTGTTACCTCACCTGCGCGTGTAACCGTGAGGGTTCCATCCGTATATGTGCGGTCCCCGTCAGGTGCGCTTACCGGTTCGTTTACAAAATAAAAACTTCTGCCGGCTTGTAATACCCGCACTTCGGAACCTTTGTTTTCATCCGGTTCGAACAAGCCTTCGCGTTTGTAGTTCTTACCGTTGTAGACTGCGGCTTCATCTGAAGCTGTCGTCTCATAGAAAGGCTGCTCAATCGCGAGCAAGTGATTGTCGATCATGGATTTGGCGATGAACGGCCCGGCAAGCTCGGCTGCAACACCAATGGTAAGCATAATTAATGCAGCGATAAATGTTCCTTTGGCTTTCAAGGCGTAATCAAGCAGCCTTTTGCCTGTATTAGACTTCAATGAATTGACCTCCTACGTGGACAGATTGGACTCGACCTGTTGCCGTTCATACTGTTCACGGTACCAGCCGTTCATGGCTAACAGTTCCTGGTGAGTGCCTTCTTCCGTAATTTTCCCGTGCTCCAGTACGATGATTCGGTCAGCATGTTCAATAGCAGACAGGCGATGAGTCGAGATCAGCGTGGTTTTGCCCGAGCGTTTGTTGCGTATATTTTCAATAATTTTGGCTTCAGTACGTGCATCGACCGCAGATAAGGCATCATCGAGGATCAGAATATCAGGATTAGCAATAAAGGCACGCGCCAGCGATACCCGCTGTTTCTGTCCACCGGACAGAGAGATTCCTTTTTCACCAACGAGTGTATCCAGTCCATCGGATAAGGTTCCCAGATCCCCGTCAAAAGCGGCGGTACGAATGGCTTCCATGATGACTTCATCACTGGCCCCAGGTTGACCGAATTGAATGTTTTGACGAACTGATTTGGAGAACAGAACTTGTTCCTGTGGTACGTACCCAATCCAGCTGTGCAAGTCATCTTTGGCGATATCCTGAATCGGATGACCCGAGATGCTTAATGTGCCCGAACCGGCAGGGTATTCATGAAGCAGTTGTTTGAGCAAAGTAGACTTACCGCTACCCGTACGACCCACAACACCCAATGTTTGACCCCGTCGCAGCGAAAAGCTGATATGACTGAGATTGTCGACAGTGGAACTTGGGTAACGGAATGTAACATCCTGCATCGCAATTTCTTCCGGATTCGTAACGTGGGCAGGTTGCTCCACATCTTGTACGGCAGGTTCTACGGATAAAGTCTCGTTGACCCGATCAAGCGAAGCGCTACCACGTTGCATCAGGTTAATTAATTCGCCGATGGCAAACATGGGCCAGATCATCATCCCCAGGTACATGTTAAACGATACGAGATCCCCCAGGGTAATTTCATTATGAAATACAAGATAAATGCCGTAGGCAAGTGCAATCACATAACTGAGTCCTACGAAGAGGCGGATGGTGGGTTCAAATAGGGCATCCATTCTGGCAACAGCCAGATTTTTGCGATACACATCTTCGGTCACGTCGGCGAACCGTTTCTCGTCCAGACGTTCCTGCACATAAGCACGCACGACACGAATCCCGGCGATGGATTCCAGCACCTGGTCGTTCATATCTCCGAATGCATCCTGTGCCAGGGTGTAACGTTGATGTACAGCTTTACCATAGATCATCATGGCAATGGCGATAAAAGGTAATGGCAGGATTGCCGCCAAGGTTAATTTCCAACTAACCAGGAAACCCATGGCGAACAATACGGTGGCCAGAAAGGCTGTAGAGTCTGTTAAGGTCAGCATGCCGAAGCCTGCTGTAGTGGCAATGGAACGAAGATCATTGGTGGCCCGAGCCATCAGATCTCCTGTTCTGTTTTTCTCAAAAAAGGGAGGAGTCATCCGTAACAAGTGGTCCATAAAGCGTGAACGAAGCAGCCGCTCCACCAGATTGGCACCACCAAACAGTTTGTGCATCCAAACGTATGTAACGAGATAGATAATGATGACTGTTCCCAGAATAAGCAGAATATAACGCGTAAGTGAGGTGCCGGTAATGGAACCGCGCACAATCTCGTCGATGGCATTACCAAGAAGACGAGGAGGCAGCAGTTCGGCAATGCCCACCAGAATAAGCAAGATGACACCGGTTAGGTATCGTTTGCGTTCCAGCCGGAAGAACCAGGCCAGGTTTTTAAGTACAGAGAACAAGTGTTATCCCTTCCTTTCGATGTCCGAGAAATGCAAATTCCGTTCATGAATGCCGAAATGTACCCACAAAAAAAGACATACCGCACGCAGGCGGTATGTCTTCATATAATCATACGGCAGCATGGCTCAGAGAACAGAGCCGCCACCATATATAAGTTCGATTGTGAGTAAACATCACAGAGGCTCTAATGAAAGATCGCCTGTCATGCCGACTTATGAACGGAATAATGATTTCGGGTGTGCTCCGGTATTTAGTTGTGTGCTGAATTGACCTATCATATGTTTGTTAAACACCGTAATCACCCTTTCTTTTTTTGGAAATAAATACAATGTAGACCTCGTATGTTTGCATCTTAACACCGGCTTTTACAATCTGTCAAACATTTTTCACAACTTATTTTGTCTTTATGTGGTCACTCGGGTTTGTATTCAAGTCCCTGTCGAGATATGATGGAACATATATATACAGAAGGAGCTGACACCAAATGAGTACCATACATGTATCCGATCAAGCTGCTCGCTGGTACAAGGAAGAGCTGAATTTGAACGAAGGAGACAGCATTCGATTTTTTGCACGTTATAGCTCTGGCGGAGGTCTTCACCCTGGATTTTCGCTAGGTATTGCTGTGGAGAAACCAAGACATCCTGCGGATCAAACAGAAGTGTCGGGGATTCAATTCTTTATGGAAGATCACGATTATTGGTATCTGAAAGGGCACCAACTGCATGTGGATATCGTTGATGAAGGTCAGGATATCGAATATCGTTACACGGAAATCTAATCCTTGAAGTATTCTGCTAAGCAATAGATGGATTACAGGTCGCCACCGGCTTCCGAGTAGGAGGAGGGGATAAGCAGTGAATCTGCCACCACGAGATTTGGCCCAGTATATCGCAAAACGCTCTCATATTGTTGTAAAAGCGGCGGTGCGGGCTGAGAACGAACAAGGTGAATTACTGCTGATTCAGCATGCTGAACATGGTCACTGGCGGTTGCCAGCAGGTGAGATGCGCCCGGGTGAGGCTATTGAAGATGCTGCACATCGGGAGTTATGGGAAGAGACAGGTTGGACTGCTGATACCATGACACTGGAAGGTCTCTATTCGGGGCCTGACCTTCGGTATTTGCATTCAAGCGGAGATGAAGAGTATTATGTCATTGCCCTGTTCCGGACAGTGATCATTCAGGATGACCTTGTGGAGTCGCGTGTAAATAGTGATGCAGGTCTGAAGTTTTTTGCTTTGGAGTCGTTACCACCTCTTAATCAGATTAGCCGAGTCCTGTTAGCGCGGGATATTGCAGAATAAAATAAGTGTTGACGGAAAAATGACCTTGGCATGCACGATACAGTGGATGCCAAGGTCATTTTTTTTTAAAAATCCGATTTAAGTGCACAGAGCATGAATTACACCTGATCCAGTGGTTCATCATCCATCGCAAAATCAAAATCATCAATATCAAATACCTGTACAGGTGATTCAGACTCAATTATGCGTGCAATCAGTTCAACCTGATCGGTGAGAATCGGGATACTCAGGCGCTGAGATGTCAGCAGCAGTTCGGTCTCAATGGGATCGAAATACTCCCCGTACTGTGCCGTATCTATTGCATTGATAATGGCAATGGATACTTGGTCACCAAATAAAATGGAGGGGCTTTTAGCCCATGGAACAAGTAACGCACGCTCTATTTTTTTCTTATTCAGCGGTTCCTCGAAATAAGAAATCATTTCATTGATTTTGGATTTTACATGCTGATCATCTGCCGGGTTATCCATCATGGGATCAGGACTGGTCTGGAATTCATATAGCTCAAGGATGGTGGTATAAGGAACAATATATTCAACAGGCGCGGGCGGCGCTAGCAATTGACCGTAAATGGCCACCATCACGGCTTCTGTAATAAACTGACGTGACATGGTTCCTTAATCCTCCTGCGCCATTAATAGTTGCAAAGTGAATCTATACGTTTATGCAACAGCATAACCATAATAGTACGTGTTCAAATAGGACGGTTTTCAGTACCGAGAAGATGGGATGAAGCTAGAAATGGAGTAGCGGAGCGTAGGGAAAACTACGTGAGCAACCAAAATGTTTCCTTCGGAAACATACTTCGTAAGCCTCCCGCTTATTTCGGCTGAATTCCATATTCGATGCTGATGATGCCTCTGGGCATCCTTCGTAATCAAAAGCGGACTTTTTGAACAACCTCTAATGTGGATTATTCTGCTGTAGACTCGTGTACATGATTTGCATGAATAGAAGTATATCACACAACGGTGGGAAATACAGCCAATCTGCATAGCATGTCAGGTTACAACCTTCACAACTTGAATCAGGATTTGCCCAGTAGTAATGATAAAATTCCCGCCGCAATCAATGGACCCACAGGTACACCCTTGAATAGGGCAACCCCAAGTACCGTTCCGATTAACAGCCCGGCAACGACAGTTGGCTGTGTACCCATCAGCGTAGCGCCACGTCCTCCGAGATATGCCACCAGTAATCCTACGCCAATGGCGAGCAGGGACTTCCAGTGCAGGAAAGACTCACCGATCGTCTGCAAACTCATCTTGCCACTGGCAAGAGGTGCCATCACGCCAATGGTCAGAATGATAATGCCCAGTGTAAGTCCGTATTTTTCAAGCCATGGGAATGCCTGATTCAGGTTCAGGACTCGTAGCAACAACAGAAATACCATCGCTACGGTCACAGGTGTGTTGCTGCTGATAATCCCGAGAGCCGCAAATACGAGCAACAGCAGGGAAGTCATATCCATTGTTTTCATTTCCCTTCAGTCTGTCCACGTTGTTTGCTAACGATATGTTCCGCAATGTAACGTCCATGCCAGCGCCCGGATTCAATAAAGACTTCATTGGCATTACGACCCGAAGCGATGACTCCGCCCACATATACACCAGGTACGCTGCTTTCCATCGTTTGTGCATCATATAGAGGTTTATCCATATCATCAGACATCTCCACACCTACCGACGTGAGTAGTTGACGATCTGGACGGAAACCGGTCATTGCCAGTACGAAGTCATTATCCAGTTCCCGAGTGGAACCGTCCGTGTGTATCAGACGAATCGAATCATCGAGTATTTCATTCACGCGTGATTCCAGGTGGAGTGTGATATGACCTTTTGTCACCATGCTCTCGAATAGCGGACGTACCCATGGTTTAATATGCTGGGACAGACCACTGCCGCGATAAACCATATCAATATGTGCTCCGACCCGAACCAGTTCCATGGCCGCATCCACGGCTGAGTTGCTTCCGCCAATAATGGCGACACGTGTACGGGTATACGGGTGGGCTTCCCGGAAGTAGTGGGTTACTTTATCTTTATCTTCTCCAGGGATGCCCAGATAGTTAGGATGGTCAAAATAACCGGTAGCTACAACTACATTGCGTCCAACATGTACGATGGCCTCCCCGCGGCGATTGAGCGTATGTACCTCAAACGTACCATCATCCTTGCGTTTAATTTCACGGGCTTCCTCATAGTTATGAACACGCAGACCAAAATGTTCGGCTACCCTGCGATAATAGGCAAGTGCTTCATAACGAAACGGTTTATCATTAGGTGTGCTGAACGGAACGTTTCCGATCTCAAGCAGCGGGGCTGTGCTGAAAAACTGCATATGGGTTGGATACAGATAAATAGATTGAACGATATTGTATTTCTCAACGATCACAGCGGACAGTCCCAGCCGCTCACATTCAATGGCAGCAGACAGACCGCATGGGCCTCCGCCGATAATAATGACATCTTCCATGTTCTTAATCCTCCTTATTTCAAGCAATATAATCCTACCGTAAATAACGAGCCAATGCCAGTTCAAGCGTGGAGTTTAATTAGACAAGCTTACTTGAAACCAAAGGAGTTGACGTGCAGAGAAGAAAAGACTAATATCAAATTAGATATATATCTAATTGAAAGCGAGATGAAGGATGATGCAGCTGGAGAAAATTGTGGCTTATCATAAAGCGTTGGCTGACCCGACCCGGCTTCGCATGCTGCTGTTGTTGGCACAGGGTGAACTGCACGGACAGGCACTTGCCGAGCGGCTGAATCTGTCACAGCCAACCGTGACACATCATGCATCCAAGCTGAGAGAGGCGGCGCTGATTAAGGAACGACGGGAGAAAAATACAGTGTATTTCACACTCAATCCTTCGTTTATCCGCGAGAATGCACAGGCTTCGGTTGATTTTATCTTTAATCGAGAGGAGGTCACGGATATGAGTGATGTGAACGAAACATTGAAAGCGTCGGTTATGAGAAATTTTTTCTCCAAAGATGGACGACTGCGTCAGATTCCGGCTCAATACAAGAAAAAACTGATTGTACTTGGTCATCTGGTCGAGCAGCTTGAATGTGGTCGGAAGTATACGGAAAAAGAAATCAATACATTTATAAAGCAATACCATGAAGACTTTGCCACGATTCGGCGGGAATTTATCATGCATCAGTTCATGTATCGGGAAGAGGATATCTATGAATTGAATCCGAAGGAAATGTGGACACGCTGGGATCAGGTCAAATAGAATAGCTGGTGGTAAAAAAAGTTTGGGCTTGACAACTGTAAAGCTCAGTGTGTAACATAATGGATAATTCTACAAGGGAGGCGATTGTTTATGACAAACTTAAATGCAGTATACGTTAATTTGAATATGAACAGCGTCTCCGGAACGGATCAAAGCATGTAATTTTGCGTTAGCTGGATAGCAGTATCCATTGTAACGTAAAGTATGACATGCTCAGATGAAGCCACGGGTGACGCACCCGTGGCTTTTTTGTTTGCCGATAAAAGGGTGTTCCTGAATGGTTTATATCGGAGGGTTAAGTATTCTATCCGGTAGATCTACAAGAAGGGATGATCTTTGATTCGGCTAACTACTTATTGCCGCGGGTGTATTTCTACTCGTGGTTTTTTGTTTTGATCTGAACCGGAGATGATTGTTCACTCGGCTTGAACGAAGTAAACAAACTTATTTTGGGAGGAATTTTTATTTTAGATAACCATATTGAGAAGTCCGGCTGGTCTGCAAAGTGGCAGGAACTGTGGCAAGAGACAGGGATGGAAGAGCAGGAGAAAAAGCCAGCCAGAATTATCGCAGACCATGGACATCTGCAACGTTTGATTACAGAAGAGGGCGAATGCTGGGGAAGAATTTCGGGCCGAATGCGTCATGATAGTCTGGAGACCAGCTTGGTACCAGCGGTTGGAGATTGGGTGGCCATTACAGGTCAGGCAGGTGAAGAAGCAATTATTCACAATCTGGTGCCCCGTCGGAGCAGGGTATCGAGACAGGCGGCAGGTCCAGTGACCAAGGAACAATTAATCGCCGCAAACGTAGATACACTGTTAATCGTGGCTGCACTTAATCATGATTTCAATCTTAGACGACTCGAAAGGTACGTGATGATGGCTTGGAATGGTGGCGTAAGGCCAGTCATCGTCTTGAGCAAAAGTGATCTGTGCAACAATGTGGAAGAACAGATCCGAAGTGTAGAAGGAATAGCCCCGGGCGTTGAAGTGCTTGCGATATCTGCAGTGGAGGGTCAAGGTAAATCCTTACTGGAACGATACTTGCAGCCAGGGCTGACTGTTGCGCTCACAGGATCTTCTGGCAGTGGCAAGTCTACGCTGGTGAACTGGATGATGGGTGAGGATGTGCAGCTTACGCAATCCGTCCGCGAGGGAGACAGCCGTGGGAGACATACAACAACACACCGGGAGATGTTTGTACTTCCACAGGGAGCCGTATTGATCGATACTCCAGGAATGCGCGAGCTTAATCTCTGGGATGAGGGCAATGATGGGCTGTCGCATGCGTTTGGAGAAATTGAAGAACTTGCGGCCACGTGCAGATTTCTGGATTGCAGTCATACGCGGGAAGCTGGATGTGCAGTGAAAGAGGCCATACAGGATGGTTCATTGGATGAAAAAAGACTGAATAATTATCTGAAAATGCAGAAGGAATTGCAATATCAGCAACGCAAGGAAGAAGTGGCATCCAGAAGGCGTACTGCTTCCAGCAAACCGGCCAATAGTCGCAAACCCAAGCACTCCCGTAGTGTGAAAGAGTGGGAGGAAGCCTGAAATCAGGCGGGCATCATCCGGTATCTTGCATAAGATAGGTCAGGAGGGATGTCATTATGCCAGATTACAGGATTATTGTAGATCTTTCTGACCACATGTTATATCTTCTGGACGGCAATCAGGTGATTAAGGGCTATCCCGTAGGCACCGGCAAGATGCTCACGCAGACTCCAAACGGGGAGTTCACTATTATTAACAAACAATCGAATCCAGGTGGGCCATTTGGCGTGTTCTGGATGGGACTGTCTGCTCCCCATTATGGGATACACGGAACCAATGAGCCTTGGTCTATTGGCAAATCCGTCTCCCATGGTTGTATACGCATGTACAACTCGGATGTACTGGATCTGTCTTCCAAGGTATCTGTAGGCACGAGGGTAACGATCCGGCCGTAGGGCCGGATTTTACTTTATAAGAGGTAGTTCAAAAAGTCCACTTTTGATTACGAATCATGCCTAGCGGCATCAGGACTGAAGTGGATGAATTTGGAATTATAGAAATAAGAACATATAATATGGTAAAACTACGGCAGTTACGAGAGAAAGCGAGTGATAGCTATGCTGATCAGGCGGGCGCGTGAAGGGGATGCGGAGGGGATAGCCCATGTACATACGGAGAGTTGGAAAACAACGTATCGGGGAATTGTGCCCGACGATTTTTTTGGATCATTTGACTACAGAATCAAGATTGTCCCAGTGGGAAAAGAATATTCGCTCTGGCGAAAAGGATCAGATTCTGGTAGTAGCTGAACAGCCTGATGGGAACATTGTCGGATTTGCTTGTGGGGGTAAGGAGCGTGAAGGCAAATTAGCTTATGATGGAGAGCTGTACGCCATATATTTGCTGAAGGAAGTGCAACAAACGGGCATAGGTCAGAGACTGTCTACACATGTGGTTAATCATCTGCGAACCCTTAATATGAAACGTTTGATCATATGGGCTTTGGAGCGTAATTCAGCTTGTCGCTTCTATGAAAAGATGGGAGGCACTCCAGTCCAAACACAGTCCATCCGCATCGGTGGTCAAGATCTGATCGAAGTTGGCTACGGATGGGAAGACTTGAGCCTCTTTGGAGAGAAGAGCCTGCCTGACAGATGAAAGACTTACAGGGCGGCAAAATACTGTGGATTGTGTTGTTTCCTTAAGCTTAAGGAATGGAAGGTTAATTCAGGTCTACACGTTTGCGTAATTCTGAACAAGGTTAATGATGTATTACACCGTTGTGCAGGTGTGACATTTAATCTTGATCAGGAGGCGTATTCACATGACTTTAATGGACACTGAACATACAACATGGACGAAACAATATATTAATGGCAGCTGGGTAGATGGCTCCGGTGAGAAAACAATGGAGAATATCAATCCTTATACGGGAGAAGTTATTGCCACATGGCGTTCTTCCAATAAGAAAGACATAGATAAGGCTTATGAGTCAGCTCAGAAAAATTCGATTGAATGGGCGAAGTCATTACCTGCTGCGAAAGAAGAGGTATTGCGTAAAGTTTCATCCCTGATGACAGAGCGAAAAGAGGAGATTATTCAGCTGCTGATCACGGAATCCGGGAGTACCCGAATCAAATCGGAGGCGGAGTTTGCAGCGGCTAAACGCATTGTGGATGAAGCAGCATCTTTTCCTTATCGCATGAAGGGTGAGATTATTCCGTCCAATACTCCTGGCAAAGAGAACCGTGTGGTTCGCGAGCCGAAGGGAGTGATTGGTGTTATCGGGCCGTGGAACTTCCCTTTGCATCTATGCCTGCGATCTGTAGCTCCAGCGATTGCCCTTGGTAATGGTGTGGTGATTAAACCAGCATCAGACACTCCAATTACGGCAGGCTGGCTCATCGCTGATTTGTTTGAACAAGCTGGTCTGCCTGAGGGCGTGCTGAATGTCGTTGCCGGAAGTGGTAGCGAGATCGGGGATTACTTTGTTGCTCATCCGGTTCCAAAAGTAATTTCATTTACGGGTTCCACAGAAGTTGGACAGGGGATCGGTAAACTGGCGGGTGAACATTTAAAAGAAACGGCACTGGAACTAGGTGGTAACAACGCCATGGTTGTGCTGGAAGATGCGGACATTGAACGTGCTGCCGAAGCGGCGGTCTTTGGCAAGTTTCTGCATCAGGGACAGATCTGCATGGCGCTGAATCGTATCATTGTGCATGCCGATATTTACGATAAGTTCGTCGAATCATTTGTTGCCAAAACGAAGAATGTTCAGGCAGGTGATCCGGCGGATGCTAACACACTCGTGGGTCCTCTCATTCGGGAAAAAGAGGTAGAACGATTGCTGGAGCTTGTGAACAAAACCAAGGCCGAAGGTGCACGGTTATTGCTCGGGGGGACCAGTAAAGGCAGCGTGCTGTCTCCTACTGTACTTGCCGATGTTAAACCTGAACAGGATATCGTGCAGCAGGAATTGTTTGGCCCAGTGGCAGTGATCATGAAGGCTCATGATGAGCAGGAAGCTGTACGTTTGGCGAATGATACTCCTTATGGACTTAGTGGTTCTGTATTCACCAAAGATCTGAATCGAGGATATCAGGTTGCCCAGCGCATTGAATCGGGTATGGTGCATGTAAATGATCAGTCTGTGAACGATGAAGCACATGTGATGTTTGGCGGTGAAAAAGCTTCAGGGATTGGACGTTTCGGTGGGGATTGGGCCATTGAGAAGTTTACACGTACGCGTTGGATCAGCATTCAGCACCAATATCGGGAATATCCGGGAGTGAAATAAGTCGAAAAAGAGTGAACTGGCAGGGGCATTTATGAATGATTAGAGTGGGTTATAAAAAGATCGACAAATGATGCGAAAGTCCGTCTCCAGCTTGGTGGGACGGGCTTTTTGCACAATATTACACCTTGGCAAAATACGGCTTAATATAAGAGTTGAAAAGCTGTTTGGGGCTGACGCTATCTGGTTATTTATGGATACACGGAAGAATCGATCCGTAAATCCAATGGCAAAGGGGCTTAAATTCATGTCCATTGACCGCTTTATTCTGAGGAAACTGAATACCTGTCAGGAAGAACATACACGTGCCAATTTGGTTCGGCTGTTTGTCATTCGTATTCGTAAAGCCGAGATTGCGGAAGAACATGATGCCGCCTATGTCCTGAGCAAACTGCACTGAGTGATGGCTGATATAAATTCGATCCGCTGTTAACGTGTATACAACTCAAAAAAGGAAGCTTGTCTATAACGACAGCTTCCTTTTTCATGTCTTGTAATGAAAGTAGCTTGAATGACTCCTTTTAATATAACGATAAAGCAAGGGAGTCGTTTTCACTTCGACTGTGGAGAATGGCTTCTCCATTAACAATCTCAATACTAATTAAAGAATGCAGACATTTTTGAATGGCGCGTTTACCGTTGCTAATTTTATGCTCAAGAGCACTGCTAAGCAATCTTAATGTCTTCTGCATAGGTTGTTTGTTTTCTTGATTAAAATATACAGGGATTGATTTGTTTTGAAAGGTTATTAGGGTTCTCACTTGAAATCACCTCACGGTTGTTATTTCATACAGCTAATATTAAATTCCAATGCTTAAAATTACCTTAAAATCAGCTTATGAAAACATAAAGGTGGGTAATGTTTGAAAAGTGTTCACAATTCAATTGTGAGCGAAGGAATAAAAGTCCTGAAAAACGTAACTTAATTACCATTTAAATGGAACAAAAAACGAAAGTTTTCGTATCCTCGCAATAATTAATTGCATAACTGCCACGAAAGTTCTGAGTCGAATGTACGATATTTTAATATATACGTGGGTCATATGTAACAAAATTACAGGTGGTACATTGCAAACAGGGTGTTTATGTAAGAAAATAGGGTTGATATAACGATTCATTCTCTTTTTTTTGATTTAATCTGACATTAGGACAATTTACATATGAGACCATGGGAGGGATTCGGATGATTCTAACCGTGTATTCCGGACGCGAGGAAGGAGAATGGTTCGACATTGATGTTCCGGACGAATGTACCATTGAACATTTGAAGACATTACTCGGCGTTCGCATTTTTGGACAGGCACCGGGAGACGGCATTCAGTACATCCTTGAAGCCAAGTTTCCGGAAGGTCTGTGGTTCTCTCCGCAGAACGCACAGCAGTTAATGGAAACAGGGTTGCGACAAGGCAGTTGCGTACGTGTCCAGCGGGCTTTTTCAACAACTTCGGAAGAAGCGCCTGTATATGGAAGACGTTCATTGTTTCAACAGGACAGCAACAAATAGGGCTTTTGAACGTATACATTCATTATTGAACGAACTAAAGGAGGTCTTCTCTTCGTGAATGTGTTATATCAGCGTTCTCCAAGAATGACACCGGTTCTCAAGGAAGAGAGACTCGAAATACTCAGGCCTCCAACAGAACCGAGCAAACCCACGTTTTCCATGATATCCATTATTGTGCCGATCATGATGACTATGGTCAGCATTGGTTTCTACGTATATATCAATATGACCGGCAAAATGGGCAACAGCAATTATATGATGTTTCAGATGATGACGGTCATGATGATGCTTACTTCTTACACCATTCCATTCTTCGTGTATCTGAGCAACAAGAAATCATATCGCAAAAAATTGGAAGAACGTAAAACAATGTATCTTGCCCAATTGGACAAACACCGGGAAGAACTGAAAGAAGCTCAGGCGGAGCAAGTGAAGAGCCTGTATGAAATCCATGGTGATCCGGGTGTATGTCTTCAAGTGGTGAAGAACCGGAACAGTTCCTTGTGGGAGCGTTCACCAGAGGATGATGATTTCCTTCAGGTGCGCATTGGTACGGGAGAGATTCCATTCCGCATCAAACTTCAGGTTCCGCGGATTGATGGTTATGAGAAGGATGAGCTGATTGAAGCGGCCCATGAACTTGCGGCTGAATTTCAGACGGTACCGGATGCTTCCATTACATTACCTTTGTTCCAATCGAAGGTTATGGGACTTGTCGGTGATCGGGAGGAAGTGCTTGCTTCCCTGCGAGTCATCATCTCACAACTGACGGTACGCCATTCCCCGGATGAATTGAAGCTTGCTGCTTTCTATGAAGAAAAGGACAGCAAGGAATGGGACTGGCTTCGCTGGATGCCCCATATCTGGGATGAAGACCAAGGACAACGCTATATGGCCGACAGGCACAGCGGTGCGCATCAATTGGCGGACAGCTTGTTTTCCGTGTTGAACCGGCGTCGTAACAATAAGGAAGACCGCTACAAGAAAAGCGTACAAACACCATGTTACGTTGTAATTCTCTCCGATACGCAATTAATTGAAGAAGAACCGTTACTCCCCTTGCTGCTGGAATCGGCTCAGGAAATTGATGTATGCACTATCATACTGGCTAATCGCAAAGAGTCTCTACCGATGCATTGTCAGTTGATTATGGATGCCTCCAAAGGCAAAGGGGTGTATATCAAAAAAACGGAAGATGCAGATGTTATTCAACAAGCGTACAAGCCTGATGTGATCTCGAAAGAGATGGCAGAGGCGCTTTCCCGTTATATGTCACCGATCCGGTTAAAGCGGTCATCTGCTTCGGATATCCCACAAGTACTTCCGTTATTCGATATGCTGAGCACGTCACGCGTGGAAGATCTGGATGTGGTGTCCAGGTGGGGACAGACGAGATATCCTGACACACTGCCCGTACCAATGGGTGTACGAGCTGGCGGCAAAAAAATTGCGATAAACCTGCATGACAAAATTGAACGTCAGGGTCATGGTCCCCATGGTCTGATTGCAGGTACAACCGGTTCAGGTAAAAGTGAAGTCATCCAGTCCATCGTAGCTTCACTGGCTGCTGAATTCCACCCCCATGATCTGGCCTTCATGCTGATTGACTATAAAGGTGGCGGGATGTCCAATACATTTGTTGATCTGCCTCATGTGGTGGGGACGATCACCAATCTGGATGGAAATCTGATCGAGCGGGCAAATATCTCACTTCGGGCCGAACTGGTCAGAAGGCAAAAAATATTAAATGATGCGGGAAACCTCCAGCATATTGATGAATATTACAAGATTCTGCGTTCCAGACATGAACAGCCACTGCCACATCTGGTTATTATCATTGACGAGTTTGCTCAATTGAAGCGGGACCAGCCGGAGTTCATGGATGAATTGATCAGTATAGCGGCCATTGGCCGGACACTTGGGGTTCATCTAATTCTGGCAACTCAAAAGCCAGCTGGTGTTGTAGACGATAAAATATGGAGTAATTCGCGCTTCCGGATCTGCCTTCGCGTACAAAGTGAGGGAGATAGCAGGGACATGATCAAGATTCCAAATGCTGCCTGGATTACAAAGCCTGGTCGCGGATATTTCCAGGTTGGTAGTGATGAAGTGTTTGAAGAAATGCAATTTGCCTGGAGTGGTGCACCTTATAACCAGCAGGAGGATTCAACAACGGTATTGCCTGTTATGGAGGTGCGCCTGAACGGTAAGCGGGAGCCACTGTTAACTGGAGAGCGCAGAGCCGTTCTCAAAGGTGAAGATGTTCCGAAACAGCTTCAGGTATTTATTGATTATGTTGCGCAGTCTGCAGCGGATGCGGGTATCCGTCGTTTGCCAGGACCATGGTTGCCACCTTTACCAGAGACACTGGAATGGGAAGGTCTTCAGGAATGGCAGGAAGAAGAGAATCGGGATCTGCTGCTTGATGGCGGAGCGAGTGGTCTGAAACCACTGGTTGGTTTGCTGGATGATCTCCCTAATCAGCGCCAACAACCGCTCGCATTGCCTGTGGATCAAGGACATCTGGTCGTGTACGGCATGCCAGGACTGGGCAAAACAACATTTGTTCAGACCTTGCTTATGTCTTTGGCCCGTTCCCATAGAACTGAGCCTTGGCATGGTTACATTATCGATATGGGCCGTATGATGAAAGACTTTGCAGCATTACCTCAGATCGGTGGCGTGATGATGGCTGAAGAGGAAGACCGGATCAAGCGGTTATTCCGCTATATTCTTAAGCTGTCAGCACAACGTAAAGATATCATCTCGGAGGCGGGGGTTAAAACGATTTCGGCCTACCGCCGGACAGCTCACGCGGCTGTCCCGCAGGTTGTGGTCGTTATTGATGGTTATCTTTCATTCCGCAATGCCTATCCGGAAGAGAATGAACTTCTGGAGACGATCTTGCGTGAAGGCGGAAGTCTGGGTATCACCTTTGTGCTCACCGCCAATCGGGTAACAGATGTATTTGAAAAATTCAGAAGCAATATTCCCAATGCGGTTTCATTTGAGTTATCCGATCCAAGCGATTATTATTATGCCGTGGGAAGACCTTCCAAGGCGCCAAGCCAACTTCCGCCAGGAAGAGGTCTGGTCAAAGGGCAAGTGCCTCCGTTAATGTTCCAGGCGGCATTACCTTCTTCCGGGGCAGATGAGGGCAAGCGTTCATCGGCACTGCGCCGTACGATTGCTGAGATTCGCCAAGGCTGGACAGGGGAAGAAGCGCCGCAGATTGCTCCACTTCCGGAAGAGATTAAACTGAAGGATCTGCTCATTCGGACAGGAACATATGGTCAGGCTTGGGATACATCGTCTGTAACTGTCCCTGTGGGACTGCTTACGGATGATCTGGAGCCATTCGAGCTTAATCTGCGTGAAGGTCCGCATTTCATGGTAACGAGTCCGATGGAAGGCGGCAAAACGACATTTTTATTGACATGGATGTTATCACTGGCTTATCATGCTTCTCCGGAAGCTGTGCAAATATACACAGTAGATATGCGTTATGGCTCAGGTGGGCTGGGGGAAATCAGCAGTTTGCCCCATGTCCGTGGACATGTATCGCGAGAAGAACAGCTTGCACCTGTCATTCAACAGTTGTACGATGAAGTTCTGAAAAGAGGCGAGATTTCCGGTGGACCGGAACTTGTGCTCGTCATCGACGATGCGGACACTTTGTCCAAGCAGCTAAACGATTTTAATGTAAAAGATCAATTGGGAGCGATTGTTCGTCAAGGAAGGGATCGCGGTGTACACGTGATTCTATCCGGAGTTCCGGCAGACTTCCCAACCTTTGGTTCTGACTGGGTAACGGATGTGAAGGCTTCCCAGAGCGGAATGCTGTTCGGGACTTTAGACCCTAACGATCTCTCGTTCTTCCGTATACCTTATTCCGAATCCGGAGGTAGTTCAGGTGGGCTGAAGGTACTGCCTCCGGGTCAAGGTTATTATGTGAAACGTAAATATTCCAGGGTTAAAGGTGCAGTTCCATGTGATGACAGCTGGAAAATGACCGATTGGATTTCTGAAATTCGTGACCGATGGCATGTTGTAGTTTGAGGGGAGGTGGCTCATAATGTTGACGGTTCATGATTCTAAGCAAAAGGTAGTCACGTTGCAAACAAAGGAACTTTTTTTCCTGGCTGGTATTCTCGGTTCAGACCGACTGCTTGGTGTGGAAGATCCGTTTCGCGGCTATATGGCGGAAGATATCGCGATGGAGTGGGAGCGTGTCAAAACCTCCCTGCTTGACAAAGGATATCTGATTCGGGATCAGGATACTGATGAGCTGATCATGACACCGACCGTTTTCTCCAGGGTAGCCATTGCCGGATTGTCCGACAGAGCTTGTTGGATTCGCTACACGATCAACGGCAAGTCGTATGAGAGTTATATACATTGCACGGATGAGCGGGTCGTTGAAGTTTCCCGTGTTGACGACGTACCGGACTCGTTCCGGCTCAGCGATCTGGGAAGTGTTCGTGAAGCCATTGATGTTCTGATAGAGCGGATGAAATGGAGCGGCCATTCTCCTGCGGAGAAACCGGCCCTAATGTGCTCCAAGAAAAAATTTTATGATGTCATGAATGAGCTCGAAAACAGCGGAGTACAGACCGTAGCAGCGGAACTCGAACAGGAGACAAGTGATCCTGAGGGCTCACTTGCACTGGCACGCTGTCTGGTGGGTAAGGAGTCAGACGGGGAGCTTAGGTTGCTTGTTTGGAATGAAGACGGGTGGAAGTCGCAGTCCGCAGCCTTTGCTGCAAGTGCGGTATCCAACTGGTTGTTCCGGATGAGCACTGCGGCTTCAGATGATTGGCTAGTTGCAGCACTGACGACTAGAGAACAGTTTCACGAGATGCTGCTGGACTGGCTTAAACAGCCTGCAGGGGAAGAGGAAAGGTGATGGTAAATGCGCATTCGTGTGGAACCGGATGTGCTTCGGGCACTGAGCAAGCAGATTCAGTATGCAGCGGAGCAAATACAGCAAAAGATGACAGTGTTGGATCAGGCGATTCATTCGCTGGAGTGGGAGGTTGAATCCCGCGCAGCGGTGATGAATGAATGGAATCACAGTAAACGACTGGGCGAGGATGCGCTGCGTCGATTAATGGACTTAAGCGTACAGCTGGGACGCAAAGCGTTGTTATTCCAGCAGGCAGACATGGAGTATCGTTCCGTGCTGAGTCATGTGAACACAGCCTATGGTAATGCGGTCAATATGCTGAATGTTCTTCAGAACAATCGTACAGGAGAAATCATGCCTGCACATTCTGCAACTGTAGCTGTAGTATCCGATCCCCTTTCCGCAATGGCGGCCGTATATCGTGTACAGGATGCCGCTCCGCCTGATGGCTCCCCGGCTACACTGGTGCAGGCTATGCAGCCTGAGCCTGTAGCATGGAGATTCACAGATCCTTCCTTTCGGGGAAGAAGAGGGACCGAGCCTGTTGTTTCCTGAACAGGGTGAATAAAAGTAACAGCAGAAAGTGAATCTTTTTTTGTAAATAGGCTGTTAGGAGAAGTTTCAAGTGCTGAAAATGGGGTAAATAGGATTAGGTCCTTCGGCTTTTGTCCGATCGATCCTGGTATAGTACAATTTGAACAAGTAAAAATTTAATTGCACAAACCAAGGAGGAATTTACAAATGGCAGGACGTATTTTAGTTACCCCAGAGCAGCTTGATCAGGTTTCCAACCAATTTAAACAAAGCGGTGAGCAAAGTCAGCAAATCGTATCTACATTGACTCAATCCATCACAAGCATGGAAGGACAATGGGAAGGTATGACAAAGCAACGCTTCTTCCAAGAGTTCCAAGAAGCTAGCAAACAAATGCAATCATTCGTTCAAACGCTGAACAGCATCAGCGCTGAACTTACAGCTATTGCTAACAAATTCCGTACAGCTGACCAAGCTCGTTAATCTGCTTTACATAGATCAGGCCGATGTGAAGAAGTCTGAATTCGTCCTGAATTATAGGTGGATAGCAAGCTGAAGATGTACAACTACAGCAAAAACCGGGCGTTGTCACAACACCCGGTTTTTGCTGCAACTATGACACTAGGACAGAGAGAGGGATAAGCATGTCTTTTCAACCAAATCCCGGGGATGAAGTGGTGATTAACGACATTGCCTATACGATTGGGCAACATCCGGCAGCGCCGGGTCTGGCTTATGCCCAAGCCGGAAGGCAGGGGATTGTTTATCAGTTGTTACCCCGAAATGGTTCCATTCATGGGGCCAAAGCACTAAAAGTATTTTTTCCTAAATTCCGTATTCCGGCTATGGTTTATCAGTCTGAGCATATGGAGTCTTATAGTGAACTGCCAGGTTTGCAGGTATGCAAGCGTGATGTGCTCACTCCGGAAAGAAACGGAGCGCTCATTGGAAAACATCCCGATCTGTTATATGCGGTGTTGATGCCATGGGTGCAAGGTCAGACCTGGTTCGATGTGATCAGTGATCAGAGACAGTTGACGGCTGAGGAGAGCCTGAAGCTGGCTAGAGCGCTTGCTGGAACAGGTTCGGCTATGGAACAACGTGGACTGGCTCATTGCGATATGTCCGCTCCCAATGTAATGATTCCGTTTTTTTCCGAAGTGGAGAACCTGGGGAAGATGTCTGCGGTAGAACTTGTGGATGTCGAGCAGATGTACGGTTCCAAGATGGATCGTCCGGATGCCCTGCTTGCCGGGTCCCCCGGTTATGCAGCCCATCGAACAGTGCACAGCGGTTTGTGGAGTTCATATGCTGACCGATTTGCCGGAGCGGTTATTATTGCTGAAATGTTAAGCTGGTCCGACCCTGTGATTGTAGAGAAAGCGTGGGGCGAAAGTTATTTTGATCAGCATGAAATGCAAACGGTGAGTGAACGGTATTATGCGATGCGGGAGTCCCTTGAGAAGCGTTGGGGTTCCAAACTGTCCGATCTGTTTATTCGAGCTTGGGAAAGTCACGATCTGAGCAGCTGTCCGACGTTTGGTGAGTGGTATGTTGCATTGGCTGCGGTAGACGTGGATCAGGCTAATGCAGCGGCTGCTGTGACAGCGGAAGAAGAAGCTGCCAATTCGTCCGAAGCTGATGTGAATCTGAAAAAGAGCTCAGAACCAGTAAGTGAACCGGTGAATACGCAAGACGGGAACCGTCCTCAAACGCCGCACTCTCCCGATCAGGAAGCGGTTGTGAACCGTCTGTTCCTGCAAGCAAGAGCCCTGGAGGATGAAGATAAACCGGCTGCAGCACTGGAAGTGTACCGCTCGCTTTATCATTTTATTCCTCATAACAGCGCGATGCAGATGGAAGTCGAGGCTGCAATTAAGGAACTGGATGCAAAGCTTAATCCAAAAGAAGACACAGACAAACCTGTACCTGTGCCATTCTACAGATCCAAAAAGTTCATGATTTCCTCCGCTGTGCTTATTGTATTGCTGGCAGGTGGCGTGCCAACGGTCAAAATACTCGCCGATCAGGCAGAGGTGAAACAGAAAGAACAGCAGGAAGCCACACGACTGGCAGATATCAAAGCTGCGGAAGAGGCTGAAGCAGCAAAGGCAGCTGCGCTCAAACAGCAGGAAGAGCAAGAGAAACAAAAGGCCGCAGATGCTGCAAAACTGGACGCAGAGGAAAAGAAAAAACTTGCTGAAGCCAAGCAGAAGGAAGCTGAAGCAAAGAAAAAAGAAGAAGAACGTAAGGCGTTACAGGCCAAGTACGACAAACAGGCGAAATATGAGGCCTTTCTGGTGAAGCAGGAACAGCAGAAGAAAGAAGCCGCTAAGAGAGCGCAGCAGGAGAAGTACGATAAACAGGCAAAATATGAAGCTTATCTGGTCTGGAAAAAAGAGAATGATGCGAAGCTTGCAAAACAGGAAGCGGAGCGTAAAGCGGCAGCTGAAGTTAAACGTCAACAGGAGATTGCTCAGAAAGCAGCTCTGAAGAAAAAACGTGCCCAGAATGTGGTCACGCTGATTGCTCATTACAATAAAACGTATAACGCGCAAAAAGGCAGAAAAATTGAAAATGCGGAAGCGTATGCCCGTGATTTTAAAAATCTCTACAATACAGATGCTTCCTATTTCAAAGGTGTCGGCAAAGTGGCCGCTCGAATGAGTGCCATTAACAAATTCCTGAGCAACAACAGTTATACGTTGCCCAACTTATAAAATAACACGTGAATGAATGATGGAGGTGACTCACCCTAGATGAACTACACAATTCAAGCATCACAGCGTACACCTGCACTTATTATATATTTAATTGATATTAGCGCCTCCATGAACATGGTTCTGGAAAATCGTCGACGGATTGACGTCGTCTATGATGCCTTATCTCTCGCGATCCGCCAAATGGTATTTCGCTCTACAAAGGGAAATCGTCTGACACCTCGCTATCGTATAGCCATATTGGCTTACAGCGATGATGTATATGACTTGTTGAACGGAATCAAAGGGATTGACGAAATCGCTGCCGTTGGTTCTTTGCCTGACCTGACTCCGAGACGGTTTTCAGATTCTGCGAAGGCTTTCCTGCAGGCGGAAAAGATTCTACAGGCCGAAATTCCGAATATGCAGGACTGTCCTGCGCCACTTGTATGCCACATGACCGATGGGGTAGCCACGGGTGAAGATCCCGAACCTATTGCCAAAAGAATCATGGGTATGAGTGTACCTGACGGCAATGTACTGGTGGAGAATATTTTTATATCGGATCATCTGCTGGAAGGACCAATTGCTGAACCTAGAAGATGGAAGGGAATCTCTTCGGAAACGAATCTACAGGATGAGCATGGAGAGAAGCTGCGGAATATGTCATCTGTCCTGCCCGAAAGTTATCGGGAAATGCTTGTTGAAGCTGATTATTTGCTTGCACCCGGTGCACTCATGATGCTGCCAGGTACATGTGCAGAATTGGTATCAATCGGATTCCAGATGTCCGCTGCTACGCCTGTGAGATAGGAGGGGAATCATGAGAGCGATGCGTTTGGCAACATTGTCTGCTGGAGATAAGGGGGGCCATGCCGAGCAACGGCATGGCAACTTTCGCTATGTGAGTGTACAGACCGGGGAACAGCCGCTAACTCGCTATCAAGGCACATTTAAGTGCAGATATGGTTATGGCAGAGCGGCTGAGACGGTTCATCAGGGAGATACCGGACAGGACTTTGCTGCGGTACGTATGAAAGGGAATATCTGCAATTTTGTTTTGTGTGATGGGGTAGGCATGAGTTACCTGGGCGATTTTGCAGCGCGTTTTCTGGGGAATGCTTTGCTGGATTGGTTGGAAACGACGCAACACACAACGGTAGAGGGTGTTGAGCGTCTTCTCCATGATCTAACCCTTCCCGCATCGGAGCAATTGGAGAAATTACAGCCACTGGAAAGTTCCCCTTTGTTGCTGCGTGAAGTGTTGATGGAAAAGCGAAGTCGGGGCAGTCAGGCCATGTATGTGTGTGGGCGGATCGAGCTCACGGGAGGCGGCCGCAAAAGCCGTGTATGGTTAGCGTGGCAAGGAGATTCCCGTATTCGCCTGTGGCGTAATGGTCAGGAACAGTCTGAATTATTTCAGACTCACTGCAAGACAAATGAGCGTTGGTCTACACTTGAAGGACCTGTTGGTGGTAAGCCGCACATCTGCGAGATGAAAGGGTCGGCAGGAGATTCGCTGCGTCTTCAGTTATATACAGATGGATTAAATGATCTGGATGCCATTCAAGCCTATGTCCCGGATGAACACATTCAGGTACTACTGGATGCTACACATACGGGCGGACTTGAAGATGATGCCGCTTTCATTGAGCTGGAATGGTGAGTGCCGGATATCAAGTTGTGGATCGATCCTGATGAAGCTGTGACAGCGGCGAAGATCAACTCTGAAAAAACTTGCTGGTGTTGATTTAAAAGACACTCTTTTTGGGTAATCTTGTGAAGAATTGACTTGAAGTACAACCTCTTTAACGATGAGCTTGAACGTACATTCTTACATAATTGCTAAAATGAAGGAGTGGAATGGATAATGACACAACATAACGGCAAGTCACGGTTCCAGGGTAAGGTTGCGATTATTACCGGAGCAGGCTCCGGTATCGGGAAAGCCACTGCGGTCAAGCTGGCTAAAGAGGGTGCACATGTTGCATTGTTTGATCTGGTGAATGATCGGATCTCGGAAACGGAAGCAGAGATTAATGCGCTGCACCCTGGTGCGGCAAGAGCATTTGATGTAGACATTTCCGACCCGGCACGTGTGGAAAAGGCTGTACTGGAAACCGTTGAGTTATTCGGCGGTTTGGACATTGTTTTTGCCAATGCGGGCATTAACGGTGTATCGGCACCCATTGAGGAAATTCAGGTTGAAGATTGGCAGCAGATTATTACAACCAATCTGAATGGTACATTTTTCACGATTAAATATGCATTGCCTCACGTGAAAAAACGGGGTGGCGGCAGTATCATCATCACAAGTTCAATTAATGGCAATCAACGCTTCTCAAGCTTTGGCATGTCGGCGTACAGCACGTCCAAGGCAGGGCAGGTTGCTTTTGCCAAGATGGCTGCACTTGAGCTGGCGAAGTTCAAGATACGTGTGAACGTGATCTGCCCAGGAGCGATTGCGACAAATATCGATCAAAGTACGGTCAAAACGGATGATCTACAGCAGATCATTATTCCGATGGAGTTCCCGGAAGGTCAGCAGCCACTTGCAGACGGTCCGGGTCAGCCGGAACATGTTGCCGATCTGGTAAGCTTCCTTGCATCGTCCGAATCCAGACATATTACCGGAGCAGAGATCGTGATTGATGGTGCAGAATCATTGCTCAGCTAAGTGAGCATTCTGGATAAATTTCATTTTTGCTAAGGCGCGTCTTAGGGTGTGTCTGCGATAGTCGTTCCTCTGGAACGGCTTTTTTTGTTATAATGCTAACATTCGATTAAAGATGCTGAAGAGCATTAGGGTACATTCATTAGGAGCGATCATATGCATATAGAGTTACCGATACAAGAGATTATTCCTGAGTTAAGACAGTTATTTCGGGATCAAGATACAGGTGTGTTAATTGCAGAGCCGGGGGCGGGAAAAACAACTGTTGTACCGCTGGCTTTGCTGGAGGAGCCGTGGGTTGTGGGACGGAAAATCATAATGCTGGAACCCCGAAGGCTGGCTGCGCGTTCGGCTGCATCGAGACTGGCGGCTACGCTTGGGGAAAAAGCGGGGCAGACCGTAGGATACCGTGTACGCATGGATACCAGGGTGAGTCAGGGGACACGCATTGAAGTTGTGACGGAAGGGGTATTGACCCGGATGTTGCAGCAGGACCAGGGGCTTGAGGATACGGCGATGATTATATTCGATGAATTCCATGAGCGGCACCTACACGGGGACTTGGGTTTGGCTCTGGCACTGGAATCCCGAGCGATGTTACGTCCAGATCTGAAATTGCTGGTGATGTCGGCTACCCTTGATCCTGATCCTGTCTGTGCATTGCTTGGCGAAGGTACAGGATCAATTCATTGTCCGGGTCGCACGTTTCCGGTGGAAACACAATATGTGCCGAGACCAGCAGCCATGCCACTGGAACAATTCACGGCTCAGACGGTGACCAAGGCATTAGCCGAACAGGAGGGGGACGTGCTTGTTTTTCTTCCTGGCGCAAGAGAGATACACCGTACAGAGCGGGAGTTATCGAATGGTTCTCTTCCTGGACATGTGAAAGTTCATTCTCTGTATGGCAGTATGCCGGTGGAACAACAGGATGAGGCCATACGTCCGGCGGCTGAAGGCACACGCAAAGTGGTACTGTCCACCTCCATTGCGGAATCCAGCCTCACACTTGCTGGAGTTAAGATTGTGGTAGACGCAGGGCTGAGCCGTGCATCGGCATTCTCGCCGCGCACGGGCATGAGCCGACTTGTCACCCTGCCGGTGTCCAAGGCGTCAGCCGATCAACGGCGGGGTCGTGCAGGGCGAATTGCCCCGGGGGTGTGTTACCGGCTATGGAGCGAAGAGGTTCATGGGGGACTGCCTGAGGCAGCTCGCCCGGAGATCACCTCCGCGGATCTTGCGCCGCTGGCGCTGGAGCTTGCCGTCTGGGGTGTCCAGTCCCCAGCAGAGCTGCAATGGCTGGACACCCCGCCTGACGCCGCCTACGGCCAGGCACAGGCGCTGCTGCGCCAGCTGGGCGGCCTTGACGACGCAGGCCGCATCACGCCCTTCGGGCGGCGGATGAACACGCTTGGCGTGCATCCGCGACTGGCCAGCATGCTGCTCCGCGCAGCGGAGCTTGGGCTGGCCAGCTACGCCAGCATGCTGGCGGCACTGCTGCAGGAGCCTGCGGGCCTCCGCAGCAGTGGTAGTGCAGGCGCGGGCACGGACCTCCGCCCGCGCGTAGAGGCGCTGCTGACCGCGGACAGCAGCGGCATGCCGCAAGCGGCAGCGGCTGTCGCAGACGGCGCGGCCGTGCGGCGCATGCTCCAGGAGAGCCGCCAGCTGCGCTCGGCGCTCGGCCCGGCGGCCGATCCGGTGCGGCCGGATGAGGACAGCTGCGGATTGCTGCTGTCCTTCGCCTATCCGGACCGGATCGGGCAACGCCGGGAGGATGGCCGCTATCTGCTGAGCAGCGGCCGCGGCGTACGGCTCGCAGCGACAGAATCGCTGAGCCGTTCAGCGTATCTGGTCGCAGCCGAGGCAGACGACCAGGGCGCAGATGCGCGCATCCTGCTGGCTGCGCCGTTGCAGGAGCAGACCTTGTTGCAGGTAGGTCAGCACTTGCTGCACAATGAAGTGCAAGTGGCCTGGGATTCCAATACCCGCAGCGTACGGGCACATAAGAGACTTCGTATTGGAGCCCTTGTGATTAAAGAAAGCAGTATTGCACAGCCGCCTGAAGATCAGGTGCTGGAAGCACTGTTAAACGGGATACGGATGGAAGGACTGGATTGTCTGCCCTGGACAAAAACGTCCAGACAACTTGCGGACAGGCTGCGGTTCCTGCATCTCCATCTACCTGAGTGGCCTGACCTGATCGAAGATGATCTGACCGAAGAGTTGGCAGAACATCTTACCCCTTATCTGACAGGCATGCGATCGGCAGCCGACCTGAAGAGATTGTCGATGCAGGATGTATTACTGGGTGGATTGAGCTGGATGCAACGACAACAACTGGACGATGAAGCGCCGACGCATATACAGGTGCCCAGTGGTTCACGTATTCCCGTGGACTACAGCCGTCCAGAGGACCCGGCGCTGGCGGTGAGATTACAGGAGATGTTTGGACAACAGGAGACACCGCGTATAGCGGGTGGGCGAGTCCCGTTGACCATCCATTTGTTATCGCCGGCTCAGCGACCTGTACAGGTTACACGAGACTTGGCCAATTTCTGGCGAGAGACGTACTTTGACGTCAAAAAAGATCTGAAAGGTCGATATCCGAAGCACTACTGGCCGGATAATCCACTTGAAGCGGTCGCCACAAATCGGGCCAAACCACGGGGGAAATAGATGAATTATTTCGTTTTTTCAAATATCAACGATTTGGCTCCCAAAGGGCGCTCTTCATCAGGCTTAGACTGTGCTGGAACAACGGTAGGTTTTGTAGCTGTTCGATAATTCTCTAGCTTAAAGCATCACTCATTAACCAGGACGTGTCTCAAAACTCGCTGACGTGCATCTTTTACTATCTTTTTGCCCAATGTTACGTCACTTTGCCTTTTCGCTCCATGCTGCGTTACCTTCCCTTGACGTGCTCGGCCTCGCATGCCGAAAACTTCCGGCATGGAACGAGAATGCGGCAAAATCTGCTTCCTTCGAGGTTGAAGCTACACCCCAGAGCGTATCTTCAAACCTGCCGAAGCCGAAGCGTAACTGCACGTGCCTGGGGAGCTGAACATGGAGCAGAACCATGGAGCGGAGCGCTAACGAACTTGTGACGTCTTATTCAGCGATTTGAAGCGCCCGCAGTAATCTAAGGAATCTGAAACACCTTATATTTGAATAACCAGCCATTTACAACGGGTTTTCAGGTGATTTTGGTAAATAACGTGTCTCATGTTCCTTACAAAATAAAAGGAGGACCCGAAGGCTAAATAAGACGTCCTCGGTTCCTTAGAAAATCGTCTGGGACAATCCGCCAGGATCAGCCAGCCTAGACTTCAAGATGTTTTGGACCCCACGTCCTTCAACGTAGAGCATGCCTGACAACGTATCACATACCTGAGTTTGAAGGCACACCCTGATGAGGATTAAAAAGCAATGAACCTCAGTAATTTTTTACTATCAACACATAGTATATTGACTTGCAAACGTTTAAAAGAAACTTAGGCGGGTAATAACATAGCGAACCACTCAATAATATGAGGAGGAATTCACTATGCAGAAGAAAATCGTAGGTGTGTTTAATACAGAACGTGAAGCATCGCAGGCTATCGAGGGTCTGAAAGCACAAGGATTTACTTCAGACGAAATCTCCGTTGTTACACAGGATCGGGATGAACTGAAGGCAATTCGGGAAGAGACAGGTACCAAAGCCCCTGAAGGCGTGGCTGCTGGTGCAGCAACAGGTGGTGTACTTGGTGGCGTAGCCGGTCTGCTCGCAGGTATCGGTGCACTAGCCATACCCGGCATAGGACCGATTCTGGCCGCAGGTCCTATCGCAGCAGCATTTACCGGTGCAGCTGTGGGTGCAGGAGCTGGCGGATTGGTGGGTGGACTTGTGGGTCTTGGTATTCCGGAAGAGGACGCTAAACAGTATGAGGAGTATGTACAGAATGGTAAAATCCTGCTGCTCGTAGATTCTACGGATCGGGACTCCGATGTGTACGATGTGTTCAGTGGCAACAGCCAGCTTAACCGAGACAGAGCCGAAGCAGCTCATCGCGGAGATGTGCCAGCCGAACGTCCGGATCTGGATATGGAAGAACGCAGATTGGAAGCCCAAAACAAGGCAGCGCGATTCGGTAACAATACATTCCTGTAATCTTGCCGCGAATTTAATCGATATGAAATAAAACCCAATGACTTATTATCTGTAAAATGGAATGACATATATGATCCACCAGATGGTCATTAGCCGGTTTCCTTAAGGGAAGCCGGCTTTTGTCCCTGTGTTGCATATGGGTGGGTGTCAATAATGTCGGATGGTGTTTTTACCCAGTCAAGCAGGGAATAACAATACATATAACAGTACAGCCAAAGCGAGTCCAATCACCAGTAGCATCATGGTAAGAAACCGGATTAATCCGGTCGATGCCTGAAACGTCTGTTCATTGATTTGGGTACGCTTCCGATGATAGGCTGCTGCCGAATACACAATGATGGATATGCCGCCAATCAGAGAAGTGATACCCGTAATAATCGCCGCAATATGTGCAAGCCGATCATACGCCGACGAATTGAAACCAAATCCGGCAGCAAGAAAGCCGATGCCCGCCATGGCAATACCCGTGCGCACCCAGGCCAGAAAAGTTCGCTCGTTAGCCAGATGTTGTTGGACATACTTGGAATCGGTAGTAGTTACGTCTTTGTCTGTTAAAGAAATGTGAATCAACTCCGTTCATTAAATCTACGGCTTCATTTTCATTATATCTCTTATCGCAAAACCAAGAAAGGATGGCTGAATGTATGCCTCGCAAAGAACGAATTACAGAAATAGAGAGCTTAAGGGGAATTGCCTTTGGTGCGGTGGTTCTCCAGCACTCCATCGCACATTACTCTCTGGTCCCGGAAACGAAACTGGAGGATGGCGTGTTACTGGCCATACTGCTGATGCTCTCCAAATTTGCAGTTCCTTTATTCATATTCATAACAGGGATGGTGCTGTTTTATAACACGGGAGACAAGCTGCATTACGGCAAGTTTATGAGAAAAAGAGTAACCGACGTGATCGTGCCTTACCTGATCTGGTCACTCATTTATTTTACACTTGCACCGCGTGGCTGGACCGGATTTGGATGGAATGACATCCCGGACCTAGGCCTGAAGTTGCTTACGGGCAAAACGACTTCACACTTTTGGTACATCATTATGTTGATTCAGTTTTATCTGTTATTTCCGCTCTTCTTGCGTGCCATTCGTTATGTATATAACCGATATGAGGCCAAGGGGCGCTTGATCGCATTATTGATTTCTGGTGTGGTGTATCTGGTACTTGCAGATCAATTAAGAAACATCGCCAAATTCATGGAACGGGTGAATATCCCGGTGCTGACAGATGCTTTTACAACGTATGCAGACCGTAATTTCCTTTATTTTTTTATTTATTTTGTGCTAGGTGCAGCCGCGGGGTTATCCGTCCAGCATTGGAATGAATGGATTCATCGATTGCGCTGGATATACTGGACAGTGTTTATTGTTCTGGGTCTGCGGTTTACTTATTTATTAATGCTGGAGTTTCAGAAGCCGGAGGGAATCAAAATTACGTTCTACACGGTCAGCTTGATCCGCCCTGATATGGCACTCTTTCTGATCGCTTCCATTATGGTCATGTACCAGCTGGCCGGGAAACTGCATAACCTCAGGGCTACACGATTGCTGGGATGGATTGGTGGTGTATCGTATGGAGGTTATCTGATGCATATGTTGATGCTGCGGTATAGCTACATTCCGGATGAGTTGTTTTACGTTGCTATGGGCTGGAACCCTGTCGTTCGAATGATCATCACCTGGTTGTTGGCTCTTACATTATCCTGTGTAGTGACATGGCTTATCTCTCGTGTAAGCTGGGGCAAATGGATTGTGGGAACCGTACCGAAGTCTGTCCGCGATAAATAAATCCATCAACATATGAAAAATTCATAATAGATCACCACAGCCGCACAGAAGTGTACGGGAGTACGAGAGTATACGAACACAAGATACAGGAGCACAGGTATTACAGCTTTTGCACAGACTTTCTTGTCATTAAAATTCGATCTCACGACGCACTGAGCCCTGAAATAAACAAACTTTCGAATCACTTTCATAACTCACTAGAAATGGATTTCGTAACTGGATATAGACAAATTGAACCGTTTCGATCTATATCCAGCCTTGATTGAAGCAGCTAAAGGTATTATGAAATTGATTCTTTTGAATTACAATTAAAATTTCATTACATGAAAAATTCACAACAGAAAACCTTTTTTCGTGCTTCCCTCAGGTTAACGCGTATCCACACGATTTCTTGCTCGCCCTCCTTGAAGATAGATAAAAGGGAGGCAAAGCGGAGAAAGATGGCAGAACCCGAACATAAGTTTTATAATACTAGATATATAGGTTCTGACAGGAGGGGAATGAACGTGGCTTTTATGATTGCACAGCGGGCATTTATCAAGCTGTATCTGATTACGATGGTTGAACAGCACAGGGGGTATGGTTACGAGATGCTGGAGGCGATGAAGCAGGAATTCAAAGACTACGGTTATGTACCACCCCAGAGCGAGGTATATCGGGCACTGCATGAATTGGTACAGCAAGGTGTTTTTTATCGCACAAAGAAGCTGAAGGGCAATGATCCAAAGGTCGATTTTCAGGAAATCGTTTTATATCATTTCACGGATGATGGTGCGGAAAAAGCTGAGTTATACAAAAAACAGGTCAAAACGGATCTGGATCGTTGTCTCGGCATGTTACACAAGGCAGAAGAGGACAATTACGGTACGAAAGGAAGATGAGCATGAACAGACAGTTACAGTGGGGTGTACTCGGTACGTCAACCATTGCCAAAAATGCAGTCATTCCTGCGATCCAGCAGTCCGAACGTGGTGAGGTGTTGGCGATTGCCAGCCGCAGCAAAGAAAAGGCAGAAACCCTTGCCGAAGAACTCGGCATTGCCAGATCGTATGGCAGTTATGAAGAGCTCATCGCTGATCCGGACATTGAAGCCGTCTATATTCCTTTGCCTAACCATATGCACAAAGAATGGACCATCAAAGCGGCACAGGCTGGCAAACACGTGTTGTGTGAGAAACCGGCTGCCTTGAATGCAGATGAATCGGCAGAAATGATCGAGGTATGTCATCAGCATGGTGTTCTTTTTGCAGAAGCGATTATGTATCGATATCATCCCAAGCACAGACGTGTGCAAGAGATTATAGCTAGTGGAGAGATTGGCATCGTCAGAGCCATCCATGGTAATTTTACCTGTAATACCGCTGATGACAAGGAGAATGTAAGGTTCAAAAGAGAGATGGGCGGCGGATCATTATTCGATCTTGGCGTGTATCCGATCTCGGCGGCCCGGATGTATCTGGGACAGGAACCGGAAGCGGTGACAGTTCACGCTCTATTCTCGGACGAGCATGATGGCGTGGATATGATGGCGTCTGGACTGGTAGAATTTCCGAATTCGGTAGCTTTAACTTTTGACTGTGGCATGTGGGCTTCAGGTCGAGCGGAGATGGAGATTCTCGGGACGGAAGGGCGGATTGAACTGCCAAAAGTATTTGGCTGGGAGAACAGCGATATTCCACCTCAGATTATTGTGCACACCGATTCGGTCAGCCGTGAGGAGCGTGTATCCGTGTCGAATTCCTATGTGCTTCAGGTGGAAACGTTTGCAACGGCTGTGCTTGAAGGAGAGGCCTTACCTTTCAGTCCGGAAAATACCATTCAAAACATGCGCGTTATTGATGCATGCCTGGAATCGGCTCGAACTCGTCAACGTGTGCAACTGATCGATTAGGTCAGGTCAGATTAAACATACTAGAATAGTAGACTCCATCTTCAGGGATGAGAGTCTTTTTTTCTGTCTTAAAATGTTACCATTATAATATTTTACAATTTAAACGTCTGAATTTGATATTTCTACCAAATTGATGTGATATAAATAGTCATGAGATGACTTGTTTACTATAATCTAGCAGAACGCACAACTAGAAAGTTACAGCTTGCAGGATGCAAATCGTGACAACGTTCATCTACTATGAGGGATCGGGAGGCCGGATTGATGAAAAAGTTGATATCCACCGCATTACTGGCATTGTTGTTAACGTTTGTTTTCCTCACAGGTTCACAGTTCACTCCAGTCGGACAGCAGAAGGCATCTGCTGCAACATGTACCATCATCAATACGTTTACAGGTGTAGCAAACTATTTGAGTGCAAATGGAACGTTGCCATGTAACTTTATTACCAAATCACAGGCAACAGGACTCGGCTGGGTAGCTTCACAAGGAAACTTGGCTGTAGTGGCTCCTGGGAAAAGCATCGGCGGAGACGTATTTGGCAATCGGGAGGGGCTTCTGCCTTCAGCAAGTGGACGTACATGGCGCGAAGCAGATATTAACTATACTTCCGGCTTCCGTAATTCGGATCGGATTGTGTACTCCAATGATGGACTCATCTACAAAACGACAGATCACTATGCATCATTTACACGCATGAAATAGAGGAAGGAGTAGCCATGAACACCGTGATTCTGGATGGAGAAGACTTTGCTAGTAGCGCTGAACTTCATCAGCAATTAAAGGATAAGTTGAAGCTGCCAGATTTTTATGGGGGTAATCTCGACGCTCTATGGGATTGCCTGACGGGTACGATTGAACTTCCACTAGAGCTAAAATGGACCAACTACCGAATTAGCGAAGAACGACTGGGGAATGAAGCAGGCCGGGTACGTGATTTGATGTTGGAGGTACAGGCTGAACAGTCTGGATTTCAATTGCATGTTGAGAAGTAGGCAGCAAATAAAGGCAGTTCAAATACAATCAATCCGTCCAGCCGAGCAGACCACATGTGGTCTGTTTTTTTGTGTTATAGGAGGTTGTTTAAAAAGGTTGTTCAAAAAGTCTTTGTGTTGATTACGAATTATCTGAAAGCAGAGCGGATTTTTTACTTTGCTTACTTGTCGTTAAAATTATTTTCACGGAGGTATTGATTTCTGCATAACTTACGTTAAAATAAAATTAACATGAAAAATATTTTAACGTTGAGGAGTGAAAAGGGATGAGCGATAACACAGCAGTTGGCAAGCAAGGTATGGGTGAGTTAATACGAATCAGACCGTACATGCAATTTATGCTTAGTAAAGTTGTATCCAGATTTGGTGATTCGATTGATTCGATTGCTTACAGTTGGATGGTGTACATTCTGACCGGTTCGAAAGTGCTGATGGGTACATTGCTGGCGGTGAATTTTTTGCCCAATATCCTTCTGGGTCTGTTCGCCGGGGCTTTGGTTGATCGCATGTCTCCCAAAAAAGTGATTGTGATTACCAACACCGGTCGCGGGTTGTTCGTTGGGATTACAGCTCTGTTGTTTGGATTGGGGCAACTCGAAGTGTGGCATCTATTTGTCATTACAATTCTGAATTCTTTGCTGGAATGCTTCACTACTCCTGCGGAAGTGTCCAGTGTCCCCCGATTGCTTCCCCAATCGATGCTGCTTTCGGGTAATGCCATGTCTTCTTCCGCAACCAGAGTGGCCGAACTCGCAGGACTTGCAGTGGCTGGTGCCCTTATTGCTACAATAGGCATTGCCTGGACGATCCTGATTGATGCGGGGTTGTTTGCGCTAAGTGCTTTAATGATGAGCCGAGTAGGCTACCCTGAAGTCTTGACATCTGCTAACAATGAAAATAAAACATCAACTGAAATGAATTCTCTTTCATCCGACAAAAGTAGCATATTCTCCGAAATGGCGGAAGCTTTTCATTTTCTCCGTAAACATGCCTTATTGTTAATCGTCTCCATCCTGTTTGCCTTCGTTAATTTCTGCCTGATGCCGTTTAATGTTCTCCGTACACCCTATGTCATTGAAACGTTGCATGCTGGCGCTGGGGGATTAAGTCTGCTCAGTGGGCTGATGGTGGGAGGTATGTTGCTTAGCGGTATATGGTTGACACAAAGGGGAGCGAATTATCGTAAAAGTGTGGTGATCATCAGCGGTATTGTCATGTTGGGTCTCAGTTATGCGATGACGGCACTACCCGCTTATATGACTTCCTTCCAACTGCCGGTTGCAGCGGCCTTTTGTCTACTGATGGGTATGGGGATTCCGCTGGCCACAACACCGCTTGGTACCTATCTTATGGAAGTTACCCCTTCGGAGATGCTGGGCAGAGTGTATGCCCTTCAGACTATGCTTGTCTTGAGTGTTGCACCACTTGGGAGTCTGGTTTCGGGAGCACTTGCAGATTGGCTGACCATGCCGGTTCTGTTTATCGTTTTTGGTATTATGCTTGCCATGTCAGCAGGTATGCTGTTATTTAGCAAAAGTTTTCGAAGTGCTCTGTGAAGATAATCAGAAGAAGTGATCATTAGCCGATTTTCTGTATCAAGTCATTTCCGGCTCGTTTTGACCGAAGTCCTGACGCAGCGGTATAATAGAGACATCGATGGACAATAGGTACCCCGGAAATGAGGATACAGGGATGGAGCACAAGGTTCTTTCAACAATTGAAGAAATTAAAATCTACTCCGATCCGTATCGGATACAGATTATGAATATGTTTAACAAGCAGGGTAGACCATCCACTGTCAAAGAGATCGCCGACCAGATGGGTGAGGTGCCAGCCAAAGTTCACTATCATGTAAAAAAGCTGGAGAAAATTGGTCTACTGACGATTGTTTCCACGCGTGAGATTAATGGGATTATCGCAAAATATTATGAACCATTCACCGGAGAGATCCATCTCCGTCATGAAGATGAAGATAAGGAAAACTCACCATTGAAACAGGTGTTTCGGTCCGAGACGCTCAAATTATTAAATGAGATGTTCGAACAAAGTCGTCAGCGATTCATGCATCAGGCGGAAAACGAAGATCGGATGTTTCTCTCGGATATCACGCTGTATGCAACCCGTGAGGAAGTAGAGCAGCTGTATAAAAACATCATAAAACTCTGTGAACCCTACACTACAAAAGAGAATCAACAAGGAGAACATGAGGTCTTTCAGTTATTCTCTGCTCTCTCCAAACCTATAGTGAAAATACCTGCTTCTAAGACAGATGCAAAAGAGAAAAAGAAAGCTACGTCCAGTAGGGGTAAAGCAACTCCGAAAACGTCTCAATCTGTGTCTAAGCGGCAGGAATCTGCATCATCTGGTAGTGAGTCGGAAGAATAAATGGATGGAATGCATGGGTTCAGCGTTATCGCTGGAGGCAAGTAACGGCAAACGTGAGAGACTGCTATGGAGAAAACTAGAAAAAGCCGCCCAATGGCGGCTTTTTAATGCGTGATAAGGAAGGCTAATGGTGGAGCAGCCTATGGAATCCAATTCAATTTTGACGCTTACCATTTCAGTTCATAACGAAGTTACATGTTCTCATCGTAGCCCTTCACGTCACGTTTGGCTGCGGTTGCGGGGGAATTAGATGTGCCATATTCTTCGACCGCTTCCCAGGCATCTGCGTTGTCGAACTTGCCGGCCCGCTGCTGTCTTCCTTCTCCAGCACCACTCGGAGGCATGGTCATTACTTCTTCTTCAACAGGCCGATCGTTGCTGATCTCCCTGTTAGGCGTGTCGTCAATACAGTAAGCGGTGTAGGGGATAGCCTCAAGTCGTTCGAAGGGAATATCTTCGCCGCACGTTACACAGGTTCCATATGTACCTTGCTCCATACGTTCCAATGCGTCGTTCACTTGATTGAATTCGTCTGTTAATGTATCGTCAATCGCCAGATCACGGCTGCGTTCAAATGTTTCTGTACCAGCATCTGCCGGATGATTATCATAGGAGGACAGCTCACCGGTTGAATCTTTCAGCGACTCGACTGGAGCACCGTCTTCCATGCTGGATTCAAAATGACGCTGCAAGTTTTCACGTTGCTCCAAAAGGGCGTTTTTCAGTATTTGATGTTGATCTTTAGTTAATGTACTCATAAGGACATGCTCCTTTCCCGTTGTGGGGTGTAGTGAGTCTTTACCCGAATTGGATGAAAAGCAATCATTTTCGTGAGGAATAGGGCTGTATCGTTTTATATCTGACGGATTATGTGTTATAAAAAATAGAGAGAGAAAATGCCGTATGATCTTTACAGGAAATAGAACCACGGCTTGGCTTATAATGGAGGTTGTCAATATGGATGAACATATGAAACGAAGATTGGATAAACAGAGACAATTGTTTAAACAATTGGGAGTGCAGCTAGATGCGTTATCGATACATGAAAAACAATTTAATTATAAACTTCGTGGTTATGATCCGGATGAGGTAGATGCTTATCTTGATCTGGTCATCAAAGATTACGAACGTTTCTATGCCAATATTGCAGATCTGATGGACAAATGGCAAGAACAGCAGTTAACGATCCGTGATCTCAAGTCGTCCGCGAAACCGGTGGAAGATCCAACCAAGATTGATCGCAAACAACTGGATGATATTGTAAAACAACTAGAATACAGTGTGCGACAGCTCAAGATCAGAGCACGTCCCGAAAAGGATCTGTTCTCTGAATAAGGTCAGCATATCCTGGATTATATTAAATAAAGGTGGTTAATCATGAGTACTCATTTTTCGGTCAGTGTGCATTGTTTGTTGTTATTGTCACTCAGCGCGCCTGAACGAATCACGTCTGCACATATTGCAGGTAGCGTGAATACCAACCCTGTCGTCGTCAGACGTATTCTGGGCGGGCTGAAAAAGGCAGGATTAGTGAACTCCTCTCCTGGAACAAGAGGCTTTTACCTAGCAAAGCCATCCAATGAAATCACATTAGCCATGATCTATCAGGCTGCCAAGGACGAAGGCCCATTGTTCCCGATTCACGGCAATTGTAACCCGGATTGTGAAGTGGGCTTGCATATAGACAGCTTGCTGACCAATCTGTATCAAGTTGCCGAGGCGAAGGTGGAGCAGTTCTTTGCATCCATTACACTCGAAGATATGGAACGTTCCTGTACTCAGATGCAAGCTGTTCCATCACAGACAGAATAGATTGCAACAAGACTTAAAGTGCATGTTCAAAAAGAGTGGTTTTCAGTACCGAGAAGATGGGATGAATTCCATATTCGATGTTGCGATGCCGTTAGGCATCCTTCGTAATCAAAAGCGGACTTTTTGAACGACCTCTTAAAGGAAAGGTGCGTTGTTATATGAAAATTGCAGTCATCTCCGACACACATTTATCACGTAAATCACGGAAGTTACCGACTAGGCTCCTGGATGTATTGCCGAGTGCAGATCTCATTCTTCATGCCGGTGACTGGTCGGATTGGAGCGTATATCCATTGCTTAGTGAGTATGCACCAGTTGAAGGTGTAGCGGGTAATACGGACCCGTCCGAAATCGCTGAAAAACTGGGATATTCCCGTATTGTTGAAGTGGAAGGGCTTCGTCTGGGTCTTGTGCACGGTCATCTGGGATCAAAGGGTACGGAGCAGAATGCAATTCATACCTTTGCAGGCCAGCATGTGGATGCTGTCATCTACGGACACTCACACATCCCAGTGATGCATACCGTGGACAACACACTGGTATTTAATCCGGGGTCGCCTACGGATCGGCGTTTTCAGAAACAATACTCATTTGGCATCATGACAATAGATCAGGGGAAAATACAGGCTGAACACGTATTCTTTGATCGGGATTAGAGAGATATGCGCTGGTTGCAAGTTGGACGAGTACAAGAGCCAGAACCAGCTACTGAAGTCGCGACTGGATAACTGATAGGGAACCTTTTCCTTAAATTTCATCTTATATATCTTCTAATTCAGGGAAGGATTAAAGAAGTTTATAAATCCTTTGAAACAACATGTGAGTCTTCTCTAGTATTATACTTGAGAAGAGGGTGCTTAAAATCTACAAGAGAAAAATGTATATATTAATGAAAAAGGTTATGACGGTGACGAGCTAGAGATGATTAAAGTAGTAATCTATCAACAAAGTTACAGAAATGAAGGAAACGAAGAGGAATAATTAAGGCTGTTTAATCCGGAACATATGAAGAATCGATAGTATCCCAACTAGAATCAATTAATTTCATGTCTGAGAATGTTGGAAGTGTGGAAACTGCGACAAAAATATGATGCAGAACAAGAGCCTGGAATAGCATTATTTGTTTTTGAGTAAGCGAAGGCAGGTGGATTTTTTCCGGAACAGACTAAAGAATGGGTTTAGGAAGAAGCAGTCACCGTTTAGTGGAGAGAAGTTCTGTTTCTACTAAGAAACGTCATATATATTGAATTTTCTTGCAAATAGCCACAAATGATTACTTAGATGAGCACTTAAGCATAATGACTATGGCGGATAAATCTAGGAGATGTAGCGTCGAAAATTTCAGGTATCAACGATGTAGTTTAAACATGTATAAGGTGATTTTCGGGGATGTTTTTCTCCGGATTTAATACATGAAGTATTGAATGTACAAAGAAACCGCCTCCTTTAAAATGATGGTCGCACTCCCATTTTTCCTAGGAACGGTATATTTTTTAACAAAGAGACTTTTTTATACTTCTTTTTATAAAATGTGGTATATATTTGTTGAACAATGGTGCTGTAATATCCTCCTATACTCCATACCAAGATAATAATGAGGTTTCTCTTTGGGCATGTGCAGGTGTGGATTTGGTATCTCAAGAATCGATTATGAAGGGATATCCTAATCAAAAGTTTATGACGAAAAGAGATCTAACTCGCGAAGAAGCAGCAATGATTATCTATAATTTAATCCAATGGAATAAATAATTTTGTAGCTAGGAGCAAAAATAAATTGAATTAGGTCAGTTAGCGCATAATAAGAGAAATCGATCTAATTGTTTTTATACCAAGTGAACAATGCGTTAAAGGATCTTTTTAGGTAATGTAACATTTGAAGCGAGGGTGGATGGAATATAAAATAAAAGAGAGTAGTGGAATAGACTTGGATTTCTTTCATCCCACAAACAATGATATATAATCTTCCTCTTGCTGTTTTACACAAATATGGGAACTTCCAGTTCTATTTTCTCGCAGAGCACTAGAAGTTCGTCATGAAGTAATAGCACGGTTTACTGCCTCCCCAATTCTTCAGGAGTAACTATTATCAACTTTTTAAGAAGAGAATCATGAAAGCAATCAGGGCCATTTCTTTTGAATACCATAGTAGATAAGCTACTAATAGAATTATAATTATTCACACCAATCACTTGCACTTTCATTTTTGTATGCTCTTATTAAACATCCTGATTTTACTATCGAACGTTGCACCTATAATTGACTATATGAAGGGGCATCGCCAACGGATAGAAGCTACCCTGAGGATAACAGGCTTTTGTCTCCCCCAAGAGTCACATTGACGGGGTGAATTGGCACCTCGATGTCTGCTCATCGCATCCTGGGGCTGAGATAGGTCCAAAGGGTTGGGCTGTTAATTGGCGAAAACCCAAGAACTACGAATCTCTTTCAAAATTCAATGTAAATGTTCTGCTACATATCCTGCACCCTTTAAAAAGACAATTAGATTTACACGTTGTAAATATTGTGGAGAGCGTGTCTTCGTGGATTATGCCGAGGGAATTTATTGAGAACCGTTTTGGCAAGGAATTATAAATGACCAATACTAAATTTTTATACTGTAACCACCTAACACCTGAGGGAGTTGAGAAATTATTCAACACATATGCCCCTAAAAATTAAACTTTGATAATTAGTGTTCGTATAACTTGTAAAGAGCAAAAGTACTTCCTATCTATAGTATGTAATTTGGGTATAATATAAGTAAAAACCAGACTTTTATGGTTATAGTCAAATCATAGCTACAATATTTTTTATCTTCTAACGACTTTAATTTTTGTTAACTATAGAGGTAATAGAGTAAACTGTTGTGGAGTAAGTGACCTCTTTAAACGAATCTTTGGCAGTGCAATAACGAAGATGTGATTGAATGCATTAGTGTAATTACCTCAACAGATATAAGAATTGATTCATAAACGAGTCAGTTGACAGTCTTAATATACAATTCCAAAAAGTAGATTAGTTTCTGCTAGTGATAATCAGCAGATCATCTCTGTTTTCATTCGTGAAATCTCTAAATATCGTGCTAAAGGATAAATATTACTTAGATATTGAGTACCAAAATATACGATAGTCGACGATATTTTTAGCAAAATAATATTATGTGTGAAGAAAAACAGCCGTTTCTAATAGAGATTCGGCTGTTTTTTCATTCGTCAAAAGTTATTCACGGGTTAGTGGGTTTTCTAATTCCACATGGCCCATTAAACTTTCAGTTGCATTTCCGTTAACAAGCAGTTCAATGCTTGTTACTTCATCAAACTGAAAAAATGTCTTTCTTAGTGCATCAATTGCTAAAAGTTCTCCACCAGATCCTAATCTTGCTTCATCCGGAATATTTACATCTAATATCAATTTTCCTTGATCAAAAGTTGCTGAAAGTAAATCAATATTTTTCCACAGTGGGATTAGTTCCATTTGATCGCTACTTTGAAGGGATGCGTAAGTTTTGCTATATTTATCGTATTCATCTTCGAATGTAATTTCCTTCTTTCGTTGATCGAGTTGTAATAGTTGATCATCAGCGTAATAAACATTAATTTCTTTAGATTCCTCGCTATTTTCGTCCTGATTAGCTATTGGAGCTGGTGTAGTACTTGTAGGATCAGAACCCTGCACTGGACTTGAAGAAGTAGGTTTACTACCACAACCCACCGCTAGTAAGCTTATGGCACAAATTGCGATAGCAACATAAATTCGTTTTTTCATAGAAGCACATCCTCTTAAAGTATTCGCTGTCCTATAACTTTAGATACTCTTTTATTCCATCCACAATGGCTTGAGCCGCTTTATTTAGATTGGTTTCTGACATCATGGCCTCTTCCTCAGACTTGTTACTTAAGAATCCGATTTCTAAGAGAACAGCCGACATTGTAGTTTCGCGGATGACCTGATAGTTTCCGTTCTTAACGCCACGATCTTTAAATCCCAAGGTCTTAATTAAATTTTTATGAATAATGGTCGCGAGTTCTTTACTACTTTCACGTTGGTAATAATAAGTTTCGGTTCCCGATACTTGAGGGGCAGCGGTTACGCTGTTGCCGTGTATAGATACAAACACATCCGCCTTAAGATCGTTTGCTAGCTTCACACGTTCCGAACGTGTTGGGTAGATATCCGTTTCACGAGTCATAATTAATTCTATATCAGGTTCTTTTTCTAAAAGAGCCTGCACTTTCAGGCCTAAAGCAAGGGCAAAAATCTTCTCAGGTTTTTTGGTGAAACTTATTGTACCTGGATCACTTCCTCCATGTCCTGGATCAATAACGACTATTTTTTTGCCACTGCTGACAGGAGTTGCAGGTGCAGGTTGATTTACCATACTGAGGTCAAGGATGAATTTTCCAGATATAGTCTCTTGCGTATAATTAACCGAACTTACATTGTTTAATTCAACGACGATTCGAACTTGAGCAGGATCATTTTTGAAAAGCGAATATCGTACCTCAGTAACACCTGGAAAGTCGCTAGTATCCAACCTTCCCATGGATCCTCCAGAGGGTACTTGTCCCATATTACCAAAGTTGGTAGATGGGAAATCCACAATAATTCGTTCTGGATTTTTTAGTGTTGATATGACTGGAGTAACTTCACGTTCTAATGAAACGACCAATTGATTATTAGTATAATTTATATCATGAATCAAGTTAGTGGTTGTTTCATTTACATTCCCATTAGAGGGAGGAGATGGGATTGATGTATTATTGCTAGTTAGAGTAACGATCTTGGCTTGGTTATTCCAGCCAACTCTGAGACCCATCTCTTCACTAACAAAACGTATGGGAACGACAACTGTATTTTTGATCATTTGCGGAGCAATGTTAAGAGATACGGTGTTATTTTGAACATTTGCTTGATCTTTTCCAACGGTTAGTGAAACTGCATTAGAACCTTGTTGGATATTCACGTTTTGTGTTTTTTGGTCCCAGTTCACATTGAATTTTAAATTCTCTGCAACTACTCGAATTGGAATCATAATATTGTTTCGGACATTAACTACTTCAACATCATTAGGTAAAATTAGTTCTTGACCATCTAAAATAATTTTGGTCTGATTTGTAGCTGCTTGAGTATGCATAGGAATCAGAAAGAGTAGCAACGCACTAAACAGTAACATGATTATAGATTTCTTCATTTTACACCTCGGTTTAAATTTACGTAGTATTAAACTTAAAGCTGAATGACAAGGTTACAGTAAGGTCTTCATCTATAAAAAGGAATCACAGGAAAATAACCTTTTATTTGAAGTGATCAACCCAGAGAAAGTTGAACTGATACTATGAAACTGAAAGGAATCAAAATAACGGGAAAACCAATCACCTCCTATAACCCGCAAGTTAGTTTAGAAATCTGAAATACTAACTATTCTAAATTATGACATCATCCTACAGTTATACATATTTATCCTGCGAATCCGTACAAAAAATGAAAAGATATGTAACTATCCCAATATTTAATGTTTACTATAATTCCTCGAGATGTAATTTTGGGAGAAAAAATTCCTAAAATTTTCTGCACATTAATAAGAACGCTATACCCCGTACAAAAGTTGCGCAGAAATTGGTTTTGATACAAAATTATTCAAATTATGGGTCGCAGAGCTCATGGGGATGTTGGACTTAGTTAGCCGACAGCTATAAGTGAAGGAAGATTATATAAGGTTTTTAGGAGGGATTTAAGTTAGGAAGAAATATACACCCCAAATTCTCCAACAGAAGAGTTTGGGGTGCTTTAAACCATATTAGTAGGAATTAGACATTAGATTTAATCAACCGTATTCTACCAAATAGGATGCTTGGATCCAACCCCATTGTTGAAATTTGTAGCTGTATACATTTACCCAAGTAACTCCGTTCACAACTCGTGTTTCATTACCGTTCACCAAGTCTCCAGCGTAGTGAGAGCCGATATACTCACCAGTAGGGGAAGGTGTTTTTCTAAAATTGGAAGATGCATTAACCTGCCATGTTGTCGACATAATTGTAACAACATCAGATCCGGGTTGTGTAGTAATTTGAACATCTGGACTAGAAGAAACGACACGATCAGTTATTCCTTCAGATGCAAATGCGCCTGTTGCAGGGAGAAGCACTGTTGCTGACACTAGTGAAACAGCAATAAATTTTTTCAACATCTTCACAACACTCCTTGTTCATGATTGTAGTTATCTTATATAGAAGTATAACAAGAAAAATTGTTAAAAAATAAATATATAACTATCACCTTACTTATATCCTTGTATATTCCATATAAGATATATACACAATATACCATATAATCTCATATTGTGGAAACTGTTTTTGCTTAATTTAAATATTGTTATGAGTGTGAATAATTTTGGTTTCTAAAAAAACAAGTTGAACAAAAGGTATAAACGAAACTGACTTATACTACACGGAAAAAATTTGTTCCTTATAAGGGACGGTGGACTGAGTACAAAAAAATAGAGGGTAGCTTAGCTTATAACTTTCTAGATAACACTACTCATTGTCTGAAAAAATTTAATGGCTAAGAAACACACGATTGGATTTTAATTATTTGCTCATTATTAAAAAATTATCTAGCTCTCAACCAATTACCTCTAAAGCCGAAAGCTGAATGTATCCCGATTCCCCAAGTCTATAGCTCGTTACTGGGGCCGGAATAACTCCGTTCAGAGTCACATAATTATAAGCACTTGTCAGCTGCTCGCCAGAATATAGAGAAGGGGATTGATCTTAAACTAGTAGCTGTTTTACTCTCAAAGTTGTACTCATAATAGTAATTACATCTGATCCTGGTGTAACTGTGATAGTTGGTGCGGCAAGTAAGGAAGGCTGTTATCTGATGTTTGAAAACACCTTATAAGTGAGAGAGAAATGATACATACACAGTAAGAATGTGGAGCCACTCAGGTGTTTGTATACTTCATCATGTTCGCTCAAAACTACTTATGGAAGCGTTTAACAATGAGTTATCATACTATAGCAAATTTTCCAGATAATCGTGACAAAAAAGGTACGGTGAAAGTGTATTCTGATTAAAGGTGATTTGGTTTTTGGTCCTAAGTATGCTTTAGGCAGAGGTTCAAATGATCCAAAAATGGTAACGGCCATATAAACTGGTCGCAGCGAAATTATAATTCACGGAGGTTCTCCTGCCACATACTTATCACTTTCTTGGTACCCACTTCGTCCAACATATGGTTGTAACAGACTTTCTAATGCGGATCAAAAAGCGTTGATTGATATCTTAGTGAAACACGGAATTAATTGAAAGATTACAGTAAACAACATTTAAAAAGAAGGGCGGAAATTCCTGCCCTTTCTTTGTTTATTTCGTAGGAAATTTATCTAATTCAAACCACTGTTGAAAATCTATCTGAGTAATTTTTTAAACAGGCTTAACCTTTTTGCTCTCTGTATTATATCTGAAAAGAATCCATTGATCTGAAGGATAGTCATTAATGAAATCAATACTTTTTCTGCTCTGATGCCATAAAATTAAACCGGTGCTAATATAGTTGGTTGCCTGAGGGAGATAAAAACAAAACGCTCTTTTTTATTACCGTATTTGCTAAAGTGCTTTTCTCCGTACTTTCATAAGAAAATGCAATGATGTCTTCTTTTGGTGACCAATTATCTGACACAATTGTTTCGACATCTTGTTCACCCTGTTTTTTCAAGACGTTCGTTTAAAATCGTGTACTTTCCTGTTGTAAGGTTCACGAGAATGAGGTTGCTACCTGCACTTTGTTCTTCTTCTTGAATAGCAATCCATCCGTTAGATGGAGTTCCAACAACACTAGTAATATCCAGTAATATAACTTCGAAATCTCCCGTTTGTAGGGTTTTCTTTACCATTGAGTAACTACAATGGTGTTAATGATGTTTTGTTCTAAATCTGCAGCAACATCTTGCTTTAAGGTGTTCGCGGTTATTGTGATGTTGTTACCTTTCCAAACAATTTTCGTTTTTTTTGAACTTAGGTATACTCTGGCATGTCGAAGAGTTCACAGAAGTTGTTTTTGCAGCAATTGGAGCTACTAACTTATCAAGAAGATGGAACGAAGCTGATGCAGTTGATAATGTGCCTATGCTTCCTAAGACAATGACACTTGACAATAAAACATTGGTGTATTTCATTATTATTTCTCCTTCAGTTGGGAGGCGGACGGTGTAGTTAAATGTCGAGCTAACTACCTACAATCGCTTAGCAATATCCTGAACATTTTTCTCGTGGTCTCTCCCATAACGGTGACTAAATTAATCCATCCATTATAATCATCCGAGAGCTCGGAATCTTCTGCTAAGTGTATACTACTCAATCCATGTTCAGAGTCGATATACTATGTGGATCCGATAGCGAAGAGAGAGTCTGACGGACATTAAAAGAGGGGGGACACGATAAGATGAGGGTGTGTTGGAAAGAGCAGAGCTAATACGGCTGTTACCCTACTGTTGAAGGAAGCGTGGCCTGATGCAACGCTTTCGCTAAGTAATTTACAGTGAATTGAACCAGTGGAAAAGATTAATTAAGCTAAAGGCCTAATTGCTCATATTAAGAATTCTCCAATTGTAGCTATGGCCGCATAGCTGGAGTCTATAAAATAGCACCATTAGATCTAATACGTATTTATTGAATTCACTCTAATTATCCCATAAAAATAGCAGGTACTTACTGTCTACGAACTTCTTGCAAGCAATGACGACTAAAGCTATTTTCATTTTCTCTTCTCATTCACATATCTCCTAATTCTAAGATCCGAATCTCTTATTGTCCTATCTTTTTAATTAAGTTATTTATTATACAATTTATATCATCACAAACGGACAATGATATTCTCCTGAATGTATATCGGATAATTTCATGTTTGAAAACAAATTTCCCATTTTCGAAAGACTGAGGGATGGAAATTTATAATGAAATTCTGACTGGGTTACTTTAATTGATTAGAATTTAGCTTTTACCGTGTTATTTCAAATTTTTATTCACGCATATATTTTCAGTAAAAAAAGATCCAATCGCTTAATTACAACGCGAAAGGATCTTTTTTAGTAATGCATTTTATTTAGTAATTAAAGTTTTACGTCCAAATTATATATAATCCCGGTGATTATTAACCAGTCTCTTCAAGAGCTGAGAGTAAAATGTAGCCCGCTACACCTGAATTGTTCCAGACATAGACCCATTCTTGTCCGTTCACAACAAAAACTTCACCGCCGTGCTGACCGGTTAAAGTATATCCTGGATATACTGTGAGCACATGTGCCCCAGTTGGCGAGGGAGTTTTTCTAATATTGGCTACAGTTCTGACTGTCCATGTATAAGCCATAATGGAGGTTTCGTCTTTTCCTGGCTCAACTGTGATCGTTGAGTCAATAGCATTTGGTGTATTTGTTCTAATTCTATCCGTTGGATTATCCGATGCAAAAGCTCCAGTTACCGGAAGTGCCATTGCGGCGATTAAAGAAACAGCAATTAATTTTTTCAACATTTTAAAGTCTCCTTTTTAGTTGGGTTTAGATATGTAAAAACAATATTCCAATCCTTTATATTTACTATTTAACTTATATATGTAAATAAAGAGGATATACATAATATACCATATAATCTCACAAAAAGGAAATGTCAGTTTTGTAACATTTATAATAAGTCAAATAAATAAGAACTTATTTTCTAAACACGGCTTAAGTTTTTTATAATGTGTTAGAAGGTTCAAAGCGAAAATTACTTATCGTGGAGCAGTGTTATTTGTTTGAATTGAATAAATCCTAATAAATAACTACTTTGATACACAAACCAACGTTTACCAGAGAAGTTATTACATTATTATTCCTGATAAAGTAAAGATAATTTTCAGAGTGCTTAATTTTGGATAATATTTATATATTAGAAAAATTAAGGAAATGGATCATTTTAATTTTTGAAGTTAATCTTAAGGATTCGTACTTTGATTTGTTTGACTAATTTGTAAGGGGTTCTCACATATCAGCTTACAAGGTATACAAAGCATAACAAGGAGATAGAGAAAACAGGATACCCCTTCTCAAAAAAATGAGGAGGGGTATCCTGTTTATAGGTGTTGAGATTTTAAAGTGCTCTCAATCATTATGGGAAATTTTTTTGGGGGAGTAGTGAGATTAGTGTTAATCTTCAGAACTAACGAGTAGAAATTTTCCGATAATATTCTCGTTGCTATCGTACAAGTTTATATACTTATCGACTTTTGGTTCATTCATACTCTGAATTGCCTCTTCGGGAGTTCGTGGCAAATCTTGATTCATATCTGAAGTCTTGATGTAACCTTCAGTTCCGTCTACACCAAAAGCCTTAACTAGATCTAATTCTGTTTCATCATGATAAAGAAGTGAACCATATGTTTCACCTTTATCATTGATTTTTATTTCCATTTGATCTTTAGAGGGACTAGTATCAGCAGATGCAGCTCCCCAGCCATAGACACCTATTCCAACTCCTAAAGCAAAAGTCACACCAACTGTAATTAATTTTAGTGATATTGTTTTCATTAGAAAATCCTCCTAATGTTGAATGATTGGTGTTTTAGAACTACCGTAATATTCATACTTACTAGTACCAGACTGCCAAACGGCAAATATTGCTTCAGTTTGGTAATCCCCTGATCCGAAATTTATAGTCATGGAGGCATTTGCATATGAAGATACAGATTTATTATAAGTGTAGCTGCCTTGCCTTACCACAACACCATTTTTATACAATATTGGCTTCGCTCCTAAAGACCCTACATCAAGTGAACTACCATTAGTGGTTTGAACCAAAGCACCTGCTGTCATAGGGCTTGAATCATCAAGGGAGGCGAAGCCCTTAGTACCGTAGCCAGAAGACCAGTTACTAGATGTATACGCTGCAAATACGGATGGTGTTAAAGAACCGAAAATAATACCTGCAATTAAGAAAATGCTTAAGAATTTAATACGTTTAAGCAACATATACTCATCTCCTCTATAATACTTTTTTACTTTAACTCCCCCCAATTGTAGTAACTCTATTAAATTACTCAATTTCAAATTATTGTAACGTTGCACTTGGTGATTGTCAACCATTTTTTAGGTTATTTAGATGCTTATGTAACCGTTCATCGTGATAATACGCTGTGAATAGAATGAAGGATGACAGAATATTTTCGCTTGCCGGTCTTTATGATACCTGGACAGACCCAGACGGAAACAAACTGAGTACGTGTACATCATCACTACAGAACCGAATAGTCTAATGGAAGATATCCACAATCGTATGCCGGTTATTTTGCGACCTGAAGATGAGGAAAAGTGGCTTGGTCGAAACAGTGATGTTCAATCGTTGCTCGGAATACTAAAACCATTTCAATCATCTGAGATGCGGTTATTTGTTCCAAAGAATTAGGGAATGTGAGGAATAACTATGAGGAATTATTGAAGGAAGTAAATCAGGAGTTTAACGGGAGTGGGCACCCTAGGGGGGAAGCACTCTTTTTTATACAAAAATATATGTAAATACCTAACATTCGTTTAACCGCACAAACAATATAATGGTTAATTTATTCGGTATAGGGATCATTATCGCAATGTTTGTACTTGCAATGCTAGCTTTTAAAGCAATGTTTAGAAATATAAAAAGAAAGTTTAAACCTAACGCAAACAACTTAATGCATTGCGAAACTTGCAGAAGTGTGATTTCTGCGGAGGCTTTCATGTGCCCACACTGCGGGCAACATTAAGGTAAATCAGCACTGGTAATTCTATATGTTAATGTTTATTGACCGGATGAGGATTTTCGTTGGGGGCATTTTATGGTCTCCAACTCTTCTTTGAAGAGAAGGAGGTTCTTATTTTTATCCAAACATACTGGATTTATTTGCATCTTTTGTAATGAGGGTGATCTTAGTAGGGGGACTACGGGATGAATATAAAAGAAGTATTATTGGCTGATATTCTTGTGTTGAGTGTACTCTGAATAGCTGTTTGTGAATCCGATGAGGCGCAGGCACCATATCCTGTTCAATCAACAGCGCAAGAACCTATCCAAACAAAGGAAAAGGATCAAGTTAAATGAGGAACAAAGTGTATACATTGATGAAGCTGATTATGAGGGTGAAGAGCTAGAGCTGATTAAAGTAGTAAATCTTTCAACAAAGTATAGAAATGAAGATGAAGGGAACGAAGAGGAATTCCTGAAGCTCTAAAACCCGAATCATATGAAGACGTTAACTCCGACTCAAGTTGAAAGTATTCAACTTGAGTCAATTAACTTCATGTCTGAAAACGCTGAAAGTGTCAAAACTACAATAAATTATGATACAAACAAGAGCCTGGAATAGCTTTATTTGTATTTGAGAAAAACGAAGGCAAGTGGATTATCTCTGGTACAGACTAAAGAACAGTTTAAAAGAAGAAGCAGTCCTCACATAAGGGACTACTTCTTTGTTTGTATCGAGCCTTATACCCATTTAGTTGCTTCTACGGCGAACATCGTGAATATTACCTGGATCAAAAGATGCGGGTGTTGGATTAGCGTTACGAACAACGACATACTTCATCCATGATGAGTCTCCACCGTCGAGCATAATAGCCAGGTTGCAGCCGCGGCTAATCATGAACCGACGTACTTCATATGCATTCTCTGACTGGAACACCACTAAGCAGATTTTTGATCTATCCCAACCAATTGCTGTGCGTGGACTGAAGCGATAAGCATTTTAAGTATTGGCTTTAGCGTTAGGACATGCTTTAAAATCACCTGTGCCATTAGTGGCAGTATAGAATGCTGCAGCACTAGCGTATGATACAGACTGTACTGGCCGATGGCTAACTTGATGTTGCTCAAGCTAGTTCAGTGTATGCTCCGACAACGCCTGTACTAATGGCATTCCCACCATTTTAACAATACATGGTACCTCGTTTGGTAGCAGTACCGCATGGTCCTTGATTGAGAGTTTATTAATGTGTACTCTTGCTACACTGTGCATAGCGATACTAGTCAATTGACCGTTTGTAAGGTTGAAGAATATTCCGTTGACTTCGATCTGTGGTTGGTTAACAACAGCTATAGCACCGATATTGCGAAGTACTTATGGCCCCCAGATCTGCTTTAATTGCATGCACTACTCTGCCGTTTTGTGTATATTGAATATGTAAAGCGATTGTCATATACAAAACCTATGCATTCTCCGAATTAGATGTCGGTTGTTTGGTAGGAGTACCTGCTCCGTTAATGTCAGCTTGATTAGCATCTTAATTTGCATAACTTTTGGTTGGATGTAAAACGTATCCCCCGATAGCCTAGAGAATATCGTGTGGGGTTTCATTAGATGGATTCAACTTTGATTGTGTTCAGATCGGCTTGAATATACCGAACTGCGTTTCTGGCATGTATGATTGTTACATATTTCTACTTGATATCATTACGACTCTAGACATTATTAATTGTATCTATTTATAAATAAGTAAAATTTTTTTGGTTTCCAATTATCCTTAACTTCTCACTTAAATAAATATTTTTACTAATAGATTCAATCTAAATTGCAGATATTACGGTTATTATAAAGTTTGTTTCTGGTCTATTAGCTAACGCAAACGTAGAACTGGAGACCTAGATAGGTGAACAGAAGAATTAGTGAGAACACTGCAATGGATGAGTTAAATATATATTTTATGATCAGAGTTCCTTTCCTTGAAAATGAGGTTAGGTATCCAAGATAAAAAGCACCTTGAATTATGCGAACTACGCAGTGAAATTAACTCCTTGTTAGATGCGACATTGTATCTATATTTTAGCCTCCATGCTAATCTTTTTTAATTCTGAACTGTATCTTTCTTTTATGGTCTGCATTCTAATGACCTCAGAATTTTTATGAACAATAGTTTTAGTTTATATTAAACTGGTAGAAATTGCTTAAGCATGTGGTGTTTCAGTGGATGTCGAAAGTAAGAATCATTTGAACTCCAAAATTTAAATGTATATTCTAACTTACGTAAAACTTAAATATATTGTGTGATACAATGCAAAATTACAAGATATTTTAATTTTTTTTTATATGGAATTAAGACGTATCTTGATACTCTAGCTAGCCACATCATAATGGATACTAAGGCCAATACCAGTTCGCCTACCACAATAATTCTTTATGTTGTTAAAGGCATTCTCCCCAATCGCGCTCTGTGTACACATCCCGATCATATTTTGGAATTAAACAACGATTTTTTTCATAAATAACCATTTTTTCTTGTTGTTCTTTCAAAAAGTTTTGAATGACATTTATGCGCTTGGTCGGCTAAAAGATGCAGCCATGTTTTAATTGAATTCTAGTGGCCGGTTGTGGATCTATATCAGCTGTTTCACCGTTATCATTTCTGAATTTAGGAGATAAATTTAATAACTTTACTAACTCTTTTTCTTCGCCCTCACACTTCGATGCATCAACAAGTACTTGTTGATGCTCTTTGACTTGATCCTTTTCCGCTATATATAAAAGTATTATACAAGGCATCTTTGAACAGAATTGAAATCTGTTCCAAGGATGTCTTTTTTGATTTTTGATCACATCATTCTTTTGGAAGTTATCTCTGAATGGGGAATGTGCTCAGTTCGTTATCTGTCATTCATCTGTTGGCGTTTTCCCCTATGGTGACGTTCAGTGGAGTGATACAATGCCTTTACGACATAAAATGAATACGTTTACATAAGGAGATGGATCATGATGAAACTGTCTGTATTCACCGTGGCTACCCCTGATCTGAATGCAGAAGAATTGGCATCGGCTGCGGCTGCAGCGGGGATCGATGGAATTGAGTGGAGATTCCGTGGAATTCCTGAAGATGCTATGTCTGAAGAGCCGTCTTACTGGAGGAATAATCGATGTTCGGTAGATCCGAGTCGCTGGGAGGAACAGGTTCATGTTTTTCGTGAAGCAGCGTTAGGGCAAGGTAGAAAATCCATCGCACTTGTACCGTATCTGAACTGTGGAGATCTGTCTGCCACCGAGCAGGCGTTTCAGGCTGCGGCTGGGTTAGGAGCTTCAATGATGCGTGTGGGCGTTCCTGGATATGATCGTAAGACCAGTTATCCTGAGTTGTATCGTAAAGCCGTTGATTACCTGAGTGAAGTACAGGATTTGGCCAAACAGTACAACATCAAGGCGATTGTAGAGACACATCACCAGACGATTGCACCGACGGCATCGCTGGCCTATCGGCTTGTGCAATCGCTCGACCCTCAGCATGTGGGTGTATTGTACGATCCAGGCAATATGGTGCATGAAGGATATGAGAATCATCGAATGGGACTTGAGTTGCTGGGCCCTTATCTGGCTCATGTACATGTAAAAAATGCCGGGTGGTTTGAACCAGAAGGGAAAGATTCACAAAAGGCTAATGTGACTGAGAAGAGCAGCGTAGTGGCTCTGAATACAGCCTGGAAATGTCACTGGACTCCGCTGACTGAAGGCATGGTCGATTGGGTACAGATGGTGCGAGATCTTCGTGCCGTTGGGTATGACGGATACTACGGAATTGAGGACTTTAGTGGTGCCTTGGAATCCAAGGCGATGTTACAGCATTTTGCAGACGTTTTCGCCGAAATTGAGCGTCGTGTGGACGAGGAGGAGCAGTCATGAGTATCGTACGAGTAGCGGTGATTGGTATTGGAAACATGGGAGCAGCACATGCCAGAACGTTGGTGGCTGGAGAAGTACCCGGTGCAGAGCTGGTCGCCGTATGTGATGTAAGAAGAGAGATGGAGAGCTGGGTATCCAATCATCTTCCGGCAACGGTCACCTATTGGCAGGATGCTGAGCAGATGATGGCTTCGGGTACGATTGATGCAGTCATTATTGCAACGCCGCATTATGATCATCCGGAACAGGCCATTCAGGCTTTCAAGCATGGCTTGCATGTCATGATCGAGAAGCCGGCCGGTGTGTATACAAAACAGGTACGCAAGATGAATGAAGCGGCCGCAGCCAGTGGCAAAGTCTTTTCCATGATGTACAACCAGCGAACCAATCCACTCTACATTAAGCTGAGAGACTTGATTGCTTCGGGCGAACTGGGTGAAGTACGGCGTACCAACTGGATTATTACGAACTGGTATCGATCCCAAAGTTACTATGATTCCGGCGGCTGGCGGGCAACATGGGCAGGTGAAGGGGGCGGTGTACTGATTAACCAAGACCCCCATCAACTGGATCTGTGGCAGTGGACTATCGGCATGATGCCGGTACGAATGCGTGCGTTCTGTTCGTTTGGCAAGTATCGGAACATTGAAGTGGAAGATGATGTAACAGCTTATGTGGAGTATGAAAATGGAGCAACGGGTGTCTTCGTAACGACTACTGGAGAAGCACCGGGTACCAATCGATTCGAGGTCAACGGAGACCGGGGTAAAATCGTGATCGAAGATGGAAAACTTACGTTCTGGCGACTTCGGGAATCTGAGCCTGAATTCAATCAGCGGTTTACCGGAGGTTTTGGACAGCCAGAATGCTGGAAATGCGAGATTCCGATTACAGGTGTGGAAACGGGTCACCCGGGTCTGATTCGTAACTGGGTTGATGCGATTCGTACAGGCGTACCACTTATTGCTCCCGGTGAGGATGGTATACACGGATTGACGTTATCGAACGCTATGTTGCTGTCCACCTGGACGGATAACTGGGTGGATCTGCCGATCGATGAGGATCTGTTCTATGAGCATCTGCAGGAACGCATTGCTGGATCAACGACGAAGAAAGACAAGGCATTCAGTGGCAGTCAACCTGCTGATTTGAGTCAGACGTTTAAATGAAGACGATTTGTTATGTAAGACGAGTTCATTGTAATCAACATTTTATAAAAAGGATGGGATGACATGGCTAAAGACGGGATGTTTTATGCACCAAAAAGTGTTACAAAAGAGGTCGTATGTGGTCCGGGTGAGTTCACGATTGCTGCTGTTGCGCTGGATCATGGACACATCTACGGCATGGTTGGGGCATTGTTGGAGGCTGGAGCTACTCTCAAGTGGGTGTATGATCCGGACCCGGCGAAGGTAGAGGCATTTCGGAAGCAGTTCCCGCAGGCTCAAGTCGCTGGATCTGAAGCAGAGGTGCTTGCAGATGATGAGGTGTTATTGGTGGCAAGTGCAGCGATCACTTCAGATCGTGCGCCGCTTGGTATGAGAGTTCTGGCTGCAGGCAAGGATTATTTTACAGACAAAGCCCCATTTACCACACTGGAGCAATTAAAGCTTGCACGAGAAGAAGTGAAGCGAACGGGCAAGAAGTACATGGTGTATTACAGTGAACGACTGCATGTAGAAAGTGCGATCTATGCGGGGCAGCTCATTGAACAAGGGGCAATCGGCAAAGTAGTGCAAGTTATGGGTACAGGCCCGCATCGCCTGAATGCTGGAGGAAGACCCAACTGGTTCTTCAAGCATGAGCAGTATGGCGGCATTCTATGTGATATCGGGAGTCACCAGATCGAACAATTTCTGACGTTTGCCTCATGTACGGACGCTGAGGTAGGTTTCAGTCGTGTGCATAACTTCAATCACCCACAGTTCCCGGAATTGGAAGACTTCGGCGAAGCTTCTCTGATCGGGGACAACGGAGCGTCCGGTTACTTCCGAGTGGATTGGTTCACACCCGATGGTCTGGGCACATGGGGCGATGGGCGTACAGTTATTCTTGGAACGGACGGTTATATCGAGCTGCGGAAGTATATCGACATCGCAAGGGAACCTCAGGGGGATCAGGTGTACCTGGTCAATCATGAAGGGGAGTACCGTTACAATGTAAAAGGCAAGGTCGGCTACCCGTTCTTCGGTCAGCTCATCCGCGATTGTCTGGATCGCACCGAGACAGCCATGACACAGGAACATGCATTCAAAGCGGCAGAACTCTGCCTGATTGCACAGCACAAAGCGATGAGCGAGCGTGTGGTCTGGAGTAGCGGAGCGAAGTAAATGTTTTAGGTGAAGGGGAGCAAAGGTTGATCACTAAAGGTTATTAGTAAAGTTGAGCGAAGAAAGAGCAGCCCAAATGTAAAACTGGCTCCCAAAGGTTAGTCTTTTCTAACAAATGGAGCAGTTCGCACTGGGGCTGCTTTTTTTGAGTATGTTCGTGACTTCGCATATGGATTAATTTGGGTTATATTATATGTAGTTCGGATATTCGTTAAAAAGAAAGGTATTTACGAAGTTCTTAAATATGATGTTATCCGAAATACCTGAAATGGGGAATTGAAAATGGAGTACTTGAATACAAGAAGAAAAAGGTTTATGTTTGCATGTTTGCTCATCGTAGTAATTTATTTTTCTCTTTCTGGATGGATTAGCATGGAAGTGAAAAAAACAGTAAGAAGTGTATTGCTAACTGAAGATTTTATAAAGAATGAAAAAAATATAAAGAAAGAAGCATTTGATAACTTTTTGAGATTTAGCGGTAGGGAAGTTTATCCGTTATATAACAAAAATGATGTTGAGATAGATGTTGTTGTAAGTCAACCTATTTCAATTCATTATTTTGTTGGGGGATATGCATGGATGACTTATAGATATAGAGGAATTGACAAGAAGACTAATGAAATACTATTTGGTGCAAATGCTCCAATAAGAATAAAAGTAGATCTGGTTAAGGGTCGATGGAAAATCATTAAGAAATGGGAAAAACCGTGAATGAGAGTAATTCAATGAAGTCATGTACATCGGATAACAATACATTCCTACTGTGGGCATTCGCCCTTGATCGCTTAGAAGGATTTTCAAGAAGATTATTCAGGCGATACATTCAACCAGCTAAGTCTGACGACCCGTTCCCTGCGGTCACTTAAGCTGCTTGAACGTCAGGAATGCCAAACGTTATAGGAAATCAGCGACAATTCAAGTAAACAAAATATTTATTATTGAAGGAGCTTGTATATGATCTCTACCTACGTTCGACGCATTCAAGAAGTTTACCCAAATTTACATATTCAAGATGTTAAACAAAATGAGATCGGACAGAATAATAACGTATTTATTCTTAATGAATCTCTCGTTTTTAGGTTTCCTAAGTATAAGGAAGAATTAGAGAAATTAAAGCGAGAAACCGAGATGTTAGAAACTATTAGTAAGACTGTAACATTGCAGATTCCCTATCCAGCTTATAAATCCATTGATAAGATGGAGGTAGGTAAGGCTTTCATGGGCTATGAGCTGATTGAAGGTGCTCCTTTTTGGAAGGAAGAATTATTAACCATCAAAAGCCAAGACCTAATGGTTACAATTGCCTCACAACTTGTTACTTTTCTTATTGAACTCCATTCTATGGACATACCGAAAGCAGTTGTTATTCAAAAACAACATGAAAGTGTACATAGAATTATAGAAAATCTGTTTATTAGAATAAGAGAGAAACTCTTTCCATTTATGCGTGTAGATGCGCAAGAAAAAGTAGTAGATAACTTTAATACATTTTTAAATAATACTCATAATCAGAATTTAGAGAAAACCTATATTCATGGAGACTTTGGAGCAGGCAATATCATATGGAATCGAAAAGAAAACAGAATTGCAGGAGTTATTGACTTCGGAGGCTCAGGACTTGGGGATCCAGCATATGATTTCGCAGGAATTCTCTCCAGTTACGGAGAAGAGTTTTTTGAAATATGCACTAATCTGTATCCGGGTGGAAAACAAATTTCAGAACGAGTTCACTTTTATAGAAGCACCTTTGCTTTACAGGAAGCTTTACATGGGATAGATCATAATGACCAAGAAGCTTTTGAGAATGGAATTAAAGAATTTAAATAGTTCAAAGAGGGCTGACATCCTATAACATAATATCTACGCTGCGGGCCGTTCGGCCCTTGGTTCGCGAGAAGTGGAAAGCGGAGAAGTTGAATCAGCGAACAACCCTGAGAGGCTAAGTCCGTCAGACCCGGTCGCTGGTGCTCCCTTAAGCCTCTCGAGTTCGTAGATACAGGAACGTTATACGCAACCCCTTAAGAATGTTAAAACATGCAACCAATTAATAACAAATAATAAATATAGGTGAAAGAATACATTTACAACGTAGCAGTTGAAAACCAGGATGAACGGAATATTAGAAGGTGTACCATATAACAATAAATTTCCACATCGTTAGTTATGCTCCTTGGTCATCAAGAGGAATACCAGAGAAGCGGATACATAATAAAGTGCAAACTAAAGAATATTTCTATTATGCGAAAGAGAGGATCAAATGAATTATCATTTTGGTTTTTCATGGAAGGGTCTGATAATCTTTTTATTGCCAATGATACCAAATATATTTTATTTTTTAATCCCTGCGTCAGATATATCAGGAAACCATGCAAATAGCCATTTGATTTTAGATGTTTTGGAGCACGGAAGTCAGGCGATATTTTTCTTTCTTCTGATATTTGTTGTAAGAAAACAAGCATCTGAAATGCGATGTCCGTATATAATTGGTATGGCAATAATGTTGATTTTTTATTATGGGCTATGGATATTGTATTTTACAGGCAACGCAAACTCGATTATTTTTTTGGGGATGGCCGTTCTCCCGGTAGTATATTTTATATTAGCTGAGATTTGGCTTCAAAATTATCTGGCTATTATACCAACAGTACTTTTTGGTATTGTGCATGTCATTAATACATATTTGACTATTGCGAATTAAAGGGAGGACAACAATCCTCTTAAATTTTGATTGTGCGTTCAGCATCTATTCTATATCAAGGATTAAGTCCCGAATGGTGAGGGTAGAAGTAAGCCATAGCTTAAGGCAGGGGTGTCCAACGTGGGCAGGAATCTGAATGAAGCCATCGGCAAATCTCCGGTCCGAGGAACACGAGCCTCTTCTAAGGCTAGCGTTCATTGGATGAAGTTATTACACAAACCAAAGTTGATACTGCTGGAGGCGTACGAGAGTAAATGAGGGGATCTTTCCAATGCGGAAACGGATTTGATAGGAGCAAAAGATAGAACCAAAAGATAAAACACGTAAAGACATATTAAATACATAAAACACACAAGACATATAAGGATGTGGAATCGAAGAAGAAGGGGCAGCGTATAACAATGTATTTTTGCTTCGTCGCTGACGCTCCTCGGTCTTCAAGAGGGATTTCGGAGAAGTGGAATCAGGCGACACATCCAACCAGCTAAGTGGCAAAGCACCCGGACCTTCGGTCCTTAAGCCGTTTGGACGTCAGAAATGCGCAACGTTATAGGAAATCTGCTTAGAGCTTAAAACCCACAATATTAACAATAAAATGGAGGTGTTCTCATGGAGATGATCTATAAAGATTATTTAATTTCTGATGATAAATCTAAGCTTGACAAGCAAGTGATTTTAGATTTTTTAGTCCAAAGCTATTGGGCTAATAGGAGACCACAAGAACGTATATTAAGATCTATAGAAAATTCACATTGTTTTGGAGTTTATCATAATGACAAGCAAATTGCTTTTGCAAGAGTAGTTACAGATAATGCTACTGTCTATTATCTCTGTGATGTATTTGTATTGAAAGAATATCAAGGTCAGGGGATTGGAAAGAAATTGGTAGAACAAATTGTAAATTCTGATGAATATGAATGGATGAGTGGAATTCTTGGGACATTAGATGCACATAGTTTATATGAACAATATGGATTTGAAAGAGACTTAGAACGATCAATGAGAAGAATACCTCAGGGAAGAAAAACAATGTGAGCAATTAAAGAAGACACAGACTTCATATAACATTATATCCACTCTTCGGGCCTAAAAGCCCTTGGTCCGCTAGAAGCGATTGGCAGGGAAGCAGAATCAGCGGACACATCCGCACCGACTAACCGCTCGCGGCCGGCACCTGGCGGAGCCTTAAGTCGGTAGTACGTCGTGGATACAGGAACGTTATGCGTAAGATCTGGAAAATGAAAATTATATTAGAAAGAGAGATACTTAATGAATATATTTTCTATAGATATGCAGACAAGTAAATATGTCAATGTAGAACATCCTGTAATAACGATTGATGGAATTCCGTTTGATTTATATCTTCATAATTTGTATCCAGATAATTTATATTTAGGTTTAATTCCGACAATTACTGATTGGATTGGACTGAAGGAAGAAGCAGAGTTAGTACTAAGACGTTTTCTTTCAGAAGAAGAGATTGTTATTTTACCAATATTAATGTGTCCGGATGATTGCGATTTAACATGTACACTAATTGTTGCTGAAGTTTTAAAATTAAATGATCAAGTGATTTGGAGACGGATTGGAGTGGATTCTAGTAATCTAGGAATACCATATAATTATGAGTTAGTCGGGAAAGAAGTTACCTGGTTAGATTTAGTGCCCAAAATGAAATTTAGCAAGGATAAATATATTGAGAATCTTAAAACCATTTATAAACATAGTATCTCGTAGAAGTCAGGTACTACGCATAACATAATATTCACGCTTCCGGCCATTCGGCCCTCGGTCTGGCCGGAGTCAGAAGTGGATTCGATGATGCTATTCGCAGTAGCGGGTAAGTGAATTCAGCCAGACACATCCGCACCGACTAACCGCATCGCGACCGATCCCGTTGGTCGCTTAAGTCGGTGGGACGTTGTGAATACAGGGAACGCTATGTGAAATTCCCTAAGGGCTTTAAAACATAATGACACTTTTTGGAGGTTAATTGATGGGAGCATGGGGAACTGGGATTTTTGAGAACGATGATGTATTAGATTGGAAGGCAGATTTACTTGATTCTGATGACATCGAATTAATTGAAGAGACGATTGAAGAAGTATTAGAAGAAGAATATATTGACTCAGATTTAGCTTCAAATGCTCTAGGCGCAATTGAGATCCTTGCAGCATTACAAGGTAGTCCTGGGAAAGAGATATTGAATAATCAAAGTAATACAGGAGATCTATATGACTGGATCGATACACATAGAGGTAAAGGAAAAAAACTCATTTCAAAAGCTAAACGAGCAGTCAAGAAAATTAAGAAAGATTCAGAACTAAAAGAGCTATGGGAAGAATCAGAAGAATATCCGATCTGGTTAAATACAATAAATGATTTAGAAAATCGATTGTAAAGAACTTGATAGCTTTTCGAGAAAAGGGAACTTCACATAACAAAATATTCAAGCAGCGGCTCCGATGAAGTCTTGGTCTGCGGGAAGGATTTCAAAGAGGCACTTCGGTAGACAACCCCTTCGGGGTTCGTGAATACAGGAACGTTATCCGAACTTAACAAAGAACTATTAAAAACAAAATATAATTGGAGTGAAATCTTTGATTGAAACGAATATTCAAATTCGAATAGCAGAGGCAAAAGATGCAAAATATCTCGCTAAACTTAATGTTGAATTTAATGGAGTAGGAATTTCTGAAGAAGAAATCATTGCAAGCTTATCTGATTCAAATGAGATTGTTGTAATAGCCTTAATCAATGATTTACCAGTTGGATTTGCATGTGCCCAGTATTTTAAATCAATCTGTTATTCAGAACCGTATGCAGAAGTAACCGAATTGTATATTATGGGTGACGCTAGAAGGAAGGGAATTGCTACAAAGGTATTAGACTTTGTTGAGAAAGAACTTATATTAAAAGGCGTTAGATCGGTGAAAGTGCTCACAGGTAAAAAGAATGAAACAGCGATAAAAACATATGAAAAATCAAATTATATAAAGAAAGAGGAGCAAATACTACAAAAGAAAATATAAATAAAATAGAACAATAAAGATGTATTGAACCTAAAGGTTATAAAGAATGTGAAAGTAAGTTCAAGAAGTCATTAACATCGGATAACATAATATTCATGCTATGGCTCCGATGGAGCCTGGGTCTACGAGAAGGAATTCGGGGAAGTATTTCAGTAGACAAGCCCTTCGGGGGGCATGAATACAGGAACGTTGGGTGAAACTACTCAAAATTAATTGCATAATTATATGCAAATTAAGGAAGGGGATAGATTTAATGATTTTTAATTTTGAACTAGCGGATATTTTAGAAAAATCTGAAATTAATTATATGGTTGATCGAATGACTGCAATTAGAGAACGAGGAGGAAACCCTGAGGGGATTGAAATAAAACGATTCGGGGAGAGCACGGCGTTTTATAGCAAAACCATGCCCTGGGGTCTATTTAATAATGTAAAGGGAAGAATTTCTGAAGATGTCATTGAAGATATCTTAGACTTTTATAATGAGCGGGAGAGGAATTTTGAGATTCAAGTCATCCCCGGTAAGATAGATCAAAAAGTAATGAAAACGCTCCATAATAAAGGCTTTTATCAATCAGGATTTCATACAACGCTTTTTTGTGAACCTGGAAATCTAAATTCGTTTGATCATCATAAACTGGAAATTCGTGAACTACTTGAAGATGAGTTTGATACATATGCAGAAATTCATTGCTTAGGTACAGGATTATCTCTTGATGGGAAAGAACACGTAGCTGCAAATAACCGAGTACTGTTTTCCCGTCCTGGATGGCACTATTATTTGGGGTTGGATCAGGGCTATCCAGTTGCAGTAGCTGTAATGTATATAGAGAACAATGTTGCTTCATTAACATTTGCGACAACACTACCTGAATATCGAAATAAAGGATTTCAAACAAATTTATTACTTAGACGAATTCATGATACCTACAACAATTGTAATCTCGTTGTTAGTCAGTGCTCATTTGGCTCGCAAAGCCATCGGAATATGGAAAGAGTGGGTATGAGAATTGGATATACCCGGGCAACATGGACAAGGAATTAACTGTGAGGGGAAATTTAGGCTGGCATCGCCTAACATAATATTCAAGCAGCGGCCCTTCGGAGCCTGGTCTGCGAGGTGGATTTCGAAGAGGGATTTCAGCAGCCGACCCCTTCAGGGTTCATGAATACAGAAACGTTATCTGACATAAACCTATTACATTTTAGGAGCAAATAATGAAGATCACTTTCTCGAAATGGGTTCAATATTATCGAAGAAATAATCAAAATCTCAAATATATTCATTGGGATGACAACTTTAAATTAACAAATAATGAAAGAGAAATAATCATTAAGTCAATTCAACAGTTTCAATTAGGAGAAAACTCTGAAGGTAAATATCTAATTAAACGTGCACAAGAATATGTACATCAGACACAAGATCAGGATTACTATGAAGCGCTTATAGAGTTCATTAAAGAAGAACAAAGGCACGCTAGAGATCTGGGCAGATTTATGAAGGTACAGGGAATCCCACTCCTTCGTAGACATTGGGTGGACAATGTATTTAGAAGATTACGTCGATATGCGAGTTTAGAACAATCAGTCATTGTTCTATTAACCGCTGAGATCATTGCTAAGTTGTACTATAAAGCTTTGCAAAAATCTACAAAGTCAGAAGTATTAATAGATTTATGTAATCAGATTTTAAGTGATGAGGAGAAACATGTTCAGTTTCAATCCGAAACACTTCATAAATTTGCTCAGAATAGAAACGTTCTCTTTAACAGAATAGTTTATATCCTTCGTAGAATCCTTTTTGAAGGAACGCTAATTATAGTGTGGTATCAACATAAACCTGTATTTAAAGCTGGGGGATATAAACTCAAAAGTTATTACTATGAATGTCGTCATGAGTTTAACTTAACGAACAAGATTATAGCTAATTCACAGTAGAGGTTTACGTCAGATAACATTATATATCCAAGCTTTGGGTCCTGACGCTCCCTCGTTCAGCCCGAAGGGAATTGGCAGGGAAGTGGAATCAGGTGGACACATCCGTACCGACTAACCACATCGCGGTCGCCCCTAACGTGGCTTAAATAGGTGGGACGTCGTGGATACAGTAACGTTATAGGAAATCAGCGTATAAAAATACAAAATAAATTATTCAAACTCTGAATAGGAGTGAAATCATGCTGGAAGCGGTTATTTTCGATATGGATGGTACACTATTTCAAACAAACAAAATCTTAGAGTTATCGTTAGAAGAAACGTTTTCTGTCTTGAGGTCTCGTAATGAATGGTCGAGTGAAACTCCAACTCAAAAATATCGTGAAATTATGGGAGTTCCTCTACCAGTAGTTTGGGAAACGTTACTACCGAACCACTCAAACGAAATCAGACGAATTGTGGACGAAATCTTCTTGGAGAAGTTAATTGCAAATATAAATTATGGTAACGGTGCACTTTATCCGCATGTCAAAGAAGTTTTTGATTTTTTAAAACAGGAAGGCTGCTTAATTTTTATCGCAAGTAATGGACTAATCGAATACCTCAATGCTATCGTTAACTGTTACAAGTTAAATAATTGGGTGACAGAAACCTTTAGCATCCAACAAATAGAGACTCAGAATAAAGATGAATTAGTTAGATATATCCTTATGAAATATCACATCAACAATGCTGCTGTAGTTGGCGACAGGATCTCTGATATCAATGCAGCAAAAAACAATGGATTGAAGGCTTTTGGTTGTCGATTTGACTTTGCCCAAGAATGGGAGCTTAAACAAGCGGATTATATTATTGATGATTTACTTGAATTGAAAAAATATATTTAACATCATGGGAAGTGGAATATTTGTGTAAGTGTTATGGAAGAAGACGCTGACATCCTATAACATCATATTCAAGTAGCGGCGCCTTACGGAGCCTTGGTCTGCAAGGATTTCGCAGAGGAATTTCAGCAGACACCCCCTTCGGGGTTCATGAATACAGGAACGTAATCGGAAATCAGCGTAAATAAGAAAAATACAAATTTCTATTAAGAGACATAATGGAGACTCCAGAGAATATTAACCTTACTCAAAGATGAAAGGAGAATTTGAGTGCGTAATAATCATGAAATAGACGATTTTATCTATCAAGTTGATGTTTCCGTTCCATTAGTAGTTATGATGTGTGGTGTGGCTGGATCGGGAAAAACAACATTTGCTCAACGATTAGAGCAGAGGGGCTTTGTACGTCTCTCTATTGATGAAGAAATTTGGGCTACAAATGGTCGTTACGGAATTGATTATCCAGTTGAAATCTATGAGCAACTAAAAATTAAAGCCGAGTTAAAGCTGCGTAATGAACTAGTACATCTTATGAATGAAAAGCGCAATGTGGTTATTGATTTCAGTTTTTGGCAGCAGAAGAGACGAAATGAATATAAGAAGCTAATTGAAGATGGAGGAGGAGAGTGGAAACTGGTTTATTTGAAAGTTCATCCTAATGATTTGCGTGAACGACTTCGCATTCGGAGCCAGCGATTCGATGCTAATGCTGCGTTTACAATAACAGAAGAAATTTTATCTTCTTTCCTCAAGGGTTTTGAAGTGCCTTCTGGAGAAGGGGAAATTATCATAGAAGCTAAAGAATAATCAAAGTGACTGATGTGTTGAGGTTCCAATGAAGGCGCTGACATCGGTGACAAGGCTTAAAGATGAAGAATATATCTCAATCTTAATGAACCAAGCACATTGAAAGTAGCTCGAAGAAGCCCCTAAAATCTTGCCAACACCGTATTCACACTGAGGGGCTAAGCCCCTTGGTCTGCCAGAGGGATTTCGAGGAAGTAGTATCCAGTAGACAACTCCTGTGAGGATAAGTCTTCGACCCAGTCGCTCCTTTAAGTCTCTCGGGTTCGTGAATGCAACAACGGTAGATAAAATAACGAAGAAGTTTATATTGGGAGTTGATTCATTGAAGTATTCAACTGTAGTTCTTGACTTGGACGGAACATTATTAAATTCAAAAAAAGAAGTATCTAAGAGAAACGTAGATGCGGTCTTATCTTGTTATCAGAAAGGAATAAGAATAATATTTGCAACAGCTCGACCGCCCAGGGCGGTTAATTGGTTGCTTCCACAAGGATTAGTAGATATCGGGGCTTTTGTATATTATAACGGAGCTCAAGTGATATGTAAGGAGACCAAGATAGAAATTAATGAATCAATCCCTGCTAATGTAACTACAGAAATTCTTGATTACTGTTTGAAGTGTGACCCTCAAATTGAGCTGACTATGGAAGTGAAGGATGAGTGGTTTAGTTTAAGAGAGCTTGATTATATTAGCTCAATGGACACACAATCAAACCCTATAGTAAAACCCTTAAAAGAATTAAAGCAATATGATGCTACGAAGATACTTCTGACTGGCGATAATCACAATTCTGGATTGATTGAAAAATTCAAGGATAGAGTGAATATACTAATTACGGATAATAATAAATTAGTACAAATCATGCCTCTTCTGGCATCGAAGGAAATGGCAATTACTAAACTCTGTGAATTATATAATGTAGAATTGGATTCCGTTATTGTATTTGGTGATGATCATAATGATATAGGCCTCTTTAAGATGGCTGGACATTCTATTGCTATGGGAAATGCGATTAGGGAATTAAAGGAAATCGCTGATGAAATAACCGTTAATAATGATGAAAACGGTGTTGCTGTAAGTCTAGAAAGATTTTGTGGGTAACTCAAGGTTACTTTATCTCACAGTACATTCATACACCGTCGCACTTGCTCCTCGGTCGCCAAGAAGGATATCGGAGAAGTTGATTAAGGCGACACAACCAATCAGCTAAGTCTATTGACCCGTTCCCTACGGTAAGCTGCTTGAACGTCAGGAATACAACAACGTTAGCCGAAAGAAGCTCATATTTTAGGAGGAGTCTATATGATATTAGAAAAAGTTATAAATAGAATTGCCATACAAAGTGAATATAAGGATTTGGTTGATAAGTATGTGGATCATATTCTTAACGAATTCAAAGATAAGATTCATAGCATTTATATGTGTGGCTCGATTCCAAAAGGAACAGCTCAACCTTTTAAATCAGATGCAGACTTTACTATTGTATGTGCAAATCCCGAAGATATTGATTACGAAAGATTGTCAATGATTAAAGACAGGCTTTTGGAAGAATATCCATTCGTCACTAAGATGGATACGATCATTTGCTCGATTGATGATGTATTAAGTAGACCGAACGATTGGGGTTTTTGGGTTAAGATCATTTGTGTGTGCATACATGGGGAGGACATTGGTGAAAAAGTACCCCCGATCATAATTTCTCCAGAATTCATTGTAGACTTAAATACAGATACCAAGGAGGAAGTGGATCGTGTACATCGTTCACTTTCTAATGTTAGTGATCAATCAATGAAAACTAGATATATTAAAGGTTACTCTAAGAGATTAATTCGTGCATTATACTCTTTGGTTTTAGAAGATACAGGGGTATGGGAAGATGAAATCATTAAGATGAAGAATGCCATATTAAACTATTGTGAGATTGACTCCGCTTTAGTTGAGTATCTGTATGCTTGTTACTTGGATAGCGATGTATCTGTTGAAGAGTTTCTGGAAATCGCAGATGAAGTATATAGCTATTTTGAGAACGCCTTAAATACAATGGCTGTTTCCAGAAATTCATTTGGCTAACAACATATTGACGCTACTAATGACTCTTAGAAGCGAGTGACTACATCCAGCCCCCTAAGCACGTCGTCAATACAGGAACGTTATCTGAAACCGGCAAGATTGGAAGGAGAAAACATGATACTTGGGTTGTATGAAGCACATTTACCAGTGAGTAACTTACATCAATCAATCGAATTTTATTCTAAATTAGGATTAGAGCTGGCCTGGAGAGATGAAGATACAGCTTTCTTCTGGATTGAAAAAGAAAAGAGTTGGGTCGGTCTATGGCAAGGTGCAGAGTATCTCACTTCTTATCATCCATCATTAAGGCATATAGCATTTCGAGTGAGTTATGAAGATCTTAAAGACAGTGTGAAATGGCTTCAAACTATTGAAATAGAGCCTGTCCCATTTGGAAAAAGAGATTCAATAAATCCATTTGTAAGGCCTAATCAGGGAAATGCTTCAGTCTACTTCAATGATCCAGATGGAAATAGTTTAGAGTTAATGTGTTTTGTAAGTGTCCCAGAGAACTTAAAGAATATTTCCAATAAATTATCAATCGAAGAATGGGAAGACCTTTTGAAGAGATAAAAACTAAAGAATGTATTTGGGGATTTAAAAGAAGTATCAGCATCAGATAACATATATTCAGGCTACGGCTCCTTCGGAGCCTTGGTCTACCGAATGAAAGCGCTTCATAAAAATATTAAACTACGTTGAACGTATGAATACAGAAACGTTAGGCGAAATAATTGCTAGTGGAAGGAGATTTAAATGCATATTAGAGGAATAATTCTTGAAGGATACTCAAATGCCGGGAAGACTTCAGTATTAAAAGCAATTAAACGTTATCAATCACAAGAAGAATCCTCTGAACGGAGCGTAGTTATCCTTGGAGAACATTATTCTCAAATTTTGAATAATAAACATGGAGAATATGTAAGTCTAACCCGGGAAGGACACATTGAGTTACTTAAAGAGCGGGTTGACATGCTAAAGAAACTTAACGAATGGGCAATTCAACTTGGTCCTGCATCTAGAGGATCTAGGGGACTATTTTATGTTCTGGAGAGGTTTCACTTAAATCATAGAGCTGCATTTGTAGATTCGGATTTGGATGAGATAAATAAAATAGAAGAACAGCTTGAGTCTTTAGGTGCCAGGTGTATTTTGCTTACAATCTCGCCCGAAGTTGTAGAAGAAAGAATTAAAAGTAGACAACCAGAAGAATGGATCTATAAAACAGAAGAAGAAGTAAGATCGTCGGTAAGTGAATTATTAAGAATCCAAAATGTATTAAGACATCAAGCTCAAATCTCAAGAGTACCAACAATAGAAATCAATACAGATGATAAGGATTGGGATGAGTATGTAAGGGTAATCATGGAGGGCAACGACATCGCCTAACCAGATGTTCAAGCATTGTCGCTAGTGCTCCTTGGTCGGGTAGAAACTATAAACAGAAGAATGTATCCAGCCAGTCGTATCAGGCATTCGCCAGTCGTCGTGAACACAAAATGTTAGATGAAATCAGTTAAAATCAAAATCAATATGAGGTGCGTAATGGATCGTAAGATTATTCAAACCGCAAAAGAGATAGCAATAAGAATTATTCGCGAAGCAGGTCTAATCTCTAAAGAGAAGTTTGATAACTTTGTTGAACTGAGATCTAAAGATGAATTTGGGGATGTGGTTACTGAAGTAGATCATATCTGTGAAGAAATCATTATCAAACAAATACAAGACGTATTTCCAAGTCATCAGATACACAGTGAAGAGGCAGGGCTTATCGGAACTAAGCACGATTGGTTATGGTTAATTGATCCTTTAGATGGAACTAATAATTTTGCGATTGGTTTACCTGTTTTTGCGATATCAATCACCTTAATGTACAAAAGAGAGCCTGTGCTTGGAGTGGTCTATGAACCTCTAACAGAACGTTTATTTGTATCTGTTATTGGTGAAGGGGCAAGCTGCAATAATCGACAAATACAAATTAAGAGTAACCCGAATATATTCAAAGGAAATATAGGTTGGATTCAAGGTCACAGAGTACAAAACGACCCACAAGCAGTAAAACTAAGACAACACATTGATATTAGATTTAAACGAATGTTAAGATTGTGGGCTCCAACGCTTCAATGGTGTATGTTGGCCAAAGGAGATATTGATGGAATTGTTCTGTACAATTCTGAAGGTGATGACTTGTATTCAGGTATCTTAATGGTTAAGGAAGCAGGGGGGCTTGTTATAGATTTTGAAGGAAATAAGTTTAATGGAATGAAAGAAGAACCTTATTTAATTGCATGTCACCCAGACCACAAAGAAGAATTATTGCAAATTGTAAGAGAAGGATTGAGTTAACGCTAAAAGCAACTGACATCATCTAACATTATATCCACGCTCCGGAGCTTGACAGCTCCTCGGTCTGCGAGAAGCAATTGGCAGGGAAGAGAATCAGCGGACACATCCGTACGACTAACCGCATCGCGGCCGCTCCAATTGGTCGCTAAGTTGGTGGGAGGGTCGTGGATACAGTAACGTTATGCGCCATTAAAGGAGATAATTTATGAAAGGTAAGATACTCTTATTAGTTTTTATTACAATAGTGTTTTCATCTTGCCAAAATAGTAGTCAATCGACTACCTTGAACAGCGAAACTAAATCAAAAATGAATTCTGAACTGCCTCCTGATGAAGTGAGTACAGGTAATGGAACAGAACCGAAAGAAATAACTGAAGATCGATCAGATGCTTCTAACAATGAAGTGTTATCCATGAGCATTGGAAACTATGAATTGAAAGGAGAATTTTATGATGAAATGCTTCGAAATCCTATAGATCATGATTATGAAGTGGAATTTGATGAGGCTCAAAATTCAAAAGAGATTATTACAACAATGGGATGGGGGGCGTTGGAAAGCAAATATACAGAGATTTGGGATAATGAGTTGAATCAAATATATAAAATGCTTCTTTCTAAGTTGGATAGAGAATCAAGAGAAGCACTAATTGAATCGCAGAAAGAATGGTTACAGCATCACTTAAGGGAAACAAAATTTGTAGAGAAGACATTTATTGATAATGGTTACCTTGGATCAAAAGGATCAGTAAGCCTAACAACGGTTATACGGGAGAGAATTAGGGAAAGAACAATGCAATTATTTGAATATCGATATTTGCTAGATGGTGAAGTTGAGTTTTTATACCAAAGTACAAAATAGAATTGGAATCTGGATCAAAGGTATTTAGGTAATGCTTCGAAGTCAGTAACGGCACATAACAATGTATTCAAGCTGCGGGGATACCACGCCTTGGTTGTAAGATGTATAATCATGGAAGAACATTCAGAAAACATGACTCAGCCTAAGATAAGAGCTATCTAAGGCTGGGTATTTTCGTGAACGTGCAGGACGTTATACGACAGAATCAAAAACAATAGAAAAAGAGGGTCATATAACCCTCTAAATACTAGAATTCTGCAATTCACTAAATAGTTGTAGGGCATCTTTGAAACCTTGTATGTAGATAGTTCTTTCTAGGATGGATTGGAGTGAGATTTGTGCGTCTTCATAAAGAAAAACTGTATGTTGAAGTTGATCGGGCAAAGTATCACGAAGTGTTTTAAAGTATTGATCTGTCTCCGCAGAAAGCTGAGTGGGCTCCCTATGACACTCCATAAGATAGAATTACGGAGGGGAAAAGATGAACATAATCAAGTGTAATATACGAGAACTCATGGCAAAACACCGAATAGATGATATAACAGAATTGATGGCAAAATCGGGCTTAAGCCGGAATTCGATCAATAAGCTCTATAGGGAAACAAATATAGAAACAACAAAGCTGGAAACCTTATTCAAGCTATGCGATACATTTAATTGTAAATTATCTGATTTGATTAAATACGTACCAGGAGAAAAATAAATCGTGAAGGTCAATTCGAGAAGCGATTCCATCTCTATAACATAATATTCAAGCATTGCTCTTTGGGAGCCTGGGGCTGCGGATGGATTTCGAGAAGATGCTCAGCAAACATCCCCCTCGGGGTTCTTGAATATAGAAACGTTGTCCAATACCCCCAATCCAAACAACAAGCATAGGAGCAATATAATGACAATCATGTTCAAAGAAATAAAAGACATTGATACACAGGCAATTCAAGAACTGTTTCATTCGGTGGACTGGAAATCAGGAGATTTCCCAGAAGATCTTAGACAAGCAATAAACAACTCGCATACAGTTATTACTGCATGGGATGATAACAAATTAGTTGGTTTAATAAATGCATTGTCTGACGGAGTGATGACAGTATATTTTCATTACATGTTAGTACACAAAGAATATCAATCATTAGGAATTGGAAAGAGAATGATGGAACAAATGCTTAGTCGATATTCTAATATCAAAACAAAAGTGCTTATATCCTATGATAGTGCAGAAAAATTCTATAGATTATTTGGATTTAAGCCAGAAGAAGGCACAAAAGCCATGTTTATTTCAGATATGGTATAGCATTGAAGTAAAGATTCCGATCAAATGAGAATTGATTATAGATGGAGTTGTTTTTTGAGAAGGTCGCTATATAAAACTTCAATTCGGATATGAAGGGATACCAGATGATAAGTTATAAACTATTTCAAAAATTATTGATTGACAGGGAGATTAAGAAGCAGGATTTATTAAAAATGACGTGGATTTCATCGGCAACGATGGCAAAACTCAATACGAATGAGTCTGTATCGTTAGAAGTAATCGTTAATAATGTACGGCATTGGATGCCAGCCTGTAGATCTATTGGAGCTTATAGCAGATCCGAAACCAAGTTAAAGAAGAAAAAATATGTTAGTCAATCAGAGAGTCGATTCCGCCATATAACATTATATTCATGTTATGGCTCTTAACGGAGCGATAGTCTACTGGAAGTGTATTTTATGGAAGCGCTTCAGCATACATATTTAAAAACGCTGAACGTCGTGAGTACGGGAACGTTTTGTGAGATTATCGTTAATGTTAAAAGCAGGGAGGAATAACGGTGAGTCTAAGACAAACTTTAGCTAGATTTAGAATCAATTCTTAGATGTTTCTCAAGAGATAATCTGAATGTTGGTTTCGAGTGGTGATTACAGAAACGTTATCGGAAAGTCTAGTGAAGATGTATTTATAAATGATCAAAATCCGATAATTTGGAGGTTAATTATGAAAGCGTTCAATGTAGAAGCAGTTTTTATTGATCGTGATGGAACGATCGGTGGTTCAGATGAAGTCCTTTACCCGGGGGAATTTGAATTGTTTCCATACACTAAAAAATCTCTGGAAAAATTAAAAATACTTGGAATTAAACTGTACGGATTTACGAATCAGCCCGGTATTTCAAGAGGTGAAGCTACAAAAGAAGCATTTGTCAGAGAAATGATAGAATTTGGCTTTGATAATGTTTTAATATGTCCGCATCAACATACTGAGAGATGTGAGTGCCGTAAACCGAACCCAGGAATGTTACTCGACGCTGCTAAGAAAAACAATTTAGATTTAAGTAAATGTATTGTAATTGGGGATCGATGGTCTGATATTTTAGCAGGTCATCATGCTGGATGCAAAAAGATATTAGTTTTGACTGGAGCAGGGAATGAAGCTTTAAATAAATACAGACATAAATGGTTAAACACAGAAGCGGATTTTATTGCACGTGATTTCGAAGAAGCAGTTAATTATATTATTAGTCTGGAAGGAACGATTGAAGCGGACCTAAGATAGGAACTAACTAAGATAAGATATATTTTAAAGAAATAAATTAACAGGAGGAATTAGAATGAAATTTATCGTTTCTGCTAGTGTAATCGTTCTCAATGAACATAATGAGATTTTGCTCATGAAAGGTCGAAGAGGTTGGGAAATGCCTCAAGGTTGTGTTGAAGAAGGAGAGACTATTAGGCAGGCAGCGGTTCGAGAAGTGAAAGAGGAAACAGGGATTGACATTGAATTAATTAAATTTTGTGGTTTGTATCAGAACATAACGCGTGGCGTATGCAACAATATATTTACTGGAAAACCGATTGGTGGATCTTTAACTACCAGTGATGAAAGTGAAGAAGTGGGCTACTTTACTTTAGAAGAAGCTCAGCAAATGATAACATGGGGAAATTTTTATGACAGAATTCATAATGCATTAGATGAGCAAAGCCATCCATTTTTGATTGAATTTTCAGAATAAGGTCACTCATTATGATAGACTCCACCTTAAAGTTGCTCGTCTCTTGGTTGGTGATACAGATATGAGAGTAGTTTAATATAAGGAGTAGCCTGGGAACAAAGGTTGCTTCTTTTTTTTGCTTTTACACTTCGCAAATGGAACATTGTGGGTTATATTGGATATGATTTGGTACTATAGTAGAGAAATGGAGAGGTGGACAACCTTGGATGAAAAAATATGCTTTCCGATAGGACACTTTGAGCCAAGTCTTAAATTCTCTAATGAGGACCGAATCCACATCATAGGTCAAATTCCCGGAATTACGAAGTCCTTAAGAGAGATTACACAACATCTCAATGATGATCAACTTTGTACTCCTTATCGTGATGGCGGTTGGACGATCACACAGATTGTGCACCACCTTGCGGACAATGACATGAACGCTTATATCAGATTTAAGAGAGCCTTGACTGAAGATGAACCGATGGCAAGCTCATATCGAGAAGATTTATGGGCATCATTACATGATTACAGGAATACGCCCATCGAAGATTCAATTTTGTTGATGGAGATACTGCACAAGCGACTTCTCAGTCTGCTGCTTGGTTTACATCCCGATCAGTTTAGACGAACACTCCGAACAGAAGTGTTAGGTACAATTACATTGGATATCGCGATTCAAAGATTTGTATGGCACGGGCAGCATCATATTGCTCAAATTAAATCTTGTATAACATCCCAAGGGTGGTAGGGTCTTATACATCTCAAGTGTGGAGGTAACATATGGGGAATGGAAGGATTCTGGGCATAGCATATAATGTAATTCCAGTGAAAGATTTAGAAGTGTCAGCCGCCTGGTTTGTAAAACATTTTGGATTTAACATACGCCACCAACGCGAAGGATATTTGAGTTTATTTCGGGGGAATCGCCCAATTTTGGACTTGATCCAAAGCGATAATGAAACACGAGCGACATTTGAAGTTCATCAGAAAAAGAGATGGGTCATTACATTTTTCACTGATGACATTGGTTCTTTACATGACTACTTAACATCAGAGAATGTGAAAGTAGGGGCTATTAGTGATGAGGGACAGTATGGGAAGTTTTTTGTGTTAGAAGATCTGGACGGTAACTTATTTGATGTGTGGGAACACCATGATTGTGAATTGAATTTCTAATGAGGAGCCTTGATCAGCTACTATCAATCACCTAAGATCTGTATGTAAACGGATTCAGAATTAGGTGAGAGACTGCATTTTATATATAAAGTCAAATAGAAGTGAATCCAGATTAGGGAGATGCGGATGTTGATTGAAGATGAAAAAGTATACCCTGATTGCGCAGTTGAAATTAGAATAGTAGACGTTGGCGGTTTAACAAAACCACAGCTTATACAGAAACTGGACCAACACTCTATTTTATTGAATAAATATGGAGAACAGTTGTTATATGATGAGAGATTTGTAGTTTCCGGTACAAAGCAAAGCTTGCAAACGGTTGAGTTGACCGTCAGACAACTTGGATTTTCGGAGGGTGCTACGACTTTTCAGCTCTTTCGAAGAGCAAATGATCTTGGGTTGGAATGTTGTCCTATTGAGTTAGGTCCTTATCTAAGAATGCAATATTTAGATCAGCCTGAGATATGTTCTACCAATATTTCAGAGAGTAACAAAGCTCCGTCCGGCTCCATTACCATAGCATCTGCAGCCCTTACGGAGGATAATGAATTTCCAAAAGGTTTTTATCTCAGACGAATAAACGACAAGTTATGGTTACGAGGATATCTTGCCGACGATTTGCATATTTGGAGTCCTCATGATCGTTTTATCTTCTGTAGGTCTCAGCTTTCTATAGCATGAAGATCAGAAAGGTATTTTTGAAAACAAAGGAGTGAAAGACCAATGGATATCAAAAACAAAAGCGGAGATGTGCTTGGAAAAATTCAAATTGAATCTTTACGCAATGATCATGCGATTGACCGGATCGTCATTGACTTAAAGCCTGGTGACGGGAAGGCGATTTACACTGCAGATGTTATAGAAAATCAATTCACGCAACAGACCAATTATGCACCCATTCCATGGGAAGACGGTCTGGAACTATTGCAACGACACTACTCTCCATGGCAGCCGAAATTTCCGATTGATTCAGATATAGATGCCATTCATGTATTTTATGGATTTGATAATTTAACTCCACTAGAAATCGATGAAATGATTGAAGAAAGTAACAGGTCAGGCCGAAATGTAGTGATTCGAGACTTGAAGCCCAATAAGAAGGTTGTGGGCATCAGCATCACGTATAAAGAATACGGTGGTTATAAACTTAATATTTTCGGGACAACAAAAAGCCGGATCACATTGCCTGATCATGGTGGTACTACGGTTAAACAAGCAGCCATACGTGGCGTCGAAGCATTTTATATTTTCGATGACCAAACTTCCCAATTGATATGGATCGAAGAGGATGTGCATGGGAAGGCGCTGCAATACGAGATCATTGGCAGAAACATGTCAGAAGATCTTGTGATGAAGATTGCGAAGTCAATGAACGGATAAATGATGATATTATCTGAGTGAGGTGCAACGATGAGTTACAAAGCTATTCTCATAGACCAATTAAACGCCTGTTATCATGACAAGAGCTGGTTTATACCGCTTCATGATATTTTGACTGACCTCAATGCGGCGGAAGCCGCTTATGTAAAGAATGAGGGGGATCATTCCATTTGGGGGATCGTCAATCATCTTATTTTCTGGAATGAGAAGTGGCTTAAGAGATATGTTGCCGAACAGGTCGGCGGGCAGCATTCAGTGAATAATGAGGAAACATTCGAGATAGATCCATCTAACCTGAATGATGTGGAGTGGCGCAAGACATTACATAGACTGAAAACCGTCTTTAGTGATTGGAACAGGGCACTCGAAGATAGTGAAGAAGATAAATTGACCCGTGAAATCCCTTCCTATTTCAACGCGCCATGGTGGGGAGTTGTATCAAATCTATGTATTCATAACGCCTATCATATTGGCCAGATCATGCTGCTCAAAAAATCAATGAAACACACGTAGAACACGTTGTATTACATTTATAAAACTATACTTAAGAAAAGGAAGATGACTATCATGGAAAAAGGAAAAATTATATTTTTGAACGGTGTAACCAGCTCTGGTAAAACTTCAATTGTAGAGGCGATGCAATCATACGATGATCCGTTTTTCTATGTTGTGGCTAATGATTTATTTGAAAATACGATCGGTGATAAACATCTACAGACGGATTACTGGAAGTATCTGAGTGAAGCAATTGTAATGATGTATCATACGGCAAAAGTGTTTTCAGACCATGGCAAGCATGTTCTGATCGATGGCATACTTGTGGAAAGACCAGAGCTCGCGCCGCATTATGAACAAGTCAAACAGATTTTTGAAGGGTATCCACTGGATATCGTTGAGTTATATTGCCCCCTCGACATCTGCCGTCAGCGGAACATTGAGCGTGGTGATCGCAGAGAAGAGCAATCGGATGAGCAACATCAAATCATGGCCCAAAACATCAACTATGGCTACTCCATTGATACAAGTATGAACACACCGGAAGAATGTGCAGAGAAGATTATTGCAGCGCTGTTCAAGACCTATGATGAACCATTGAAAAATATGTAAAGATTATATTACGAAGCTGTAGTGGAATCGATATCTAGTAACAACTTTGTCTGCTTTGGTCTGGAGGATTAAATGAGGATTTCAATGGATTTACAAACAAGAAAAAGTATAGTTAATGATTTAAAGTCAATGGGGATAAGGGAGGGCATGACGATAATCGTTCATTCCTCCTTCAAAGCAATAGGTAAGGTTATAGGTGGCCCGGTAAGTGTTATCTTAGCTCTGGAAGAAGCCGTTGGAACCAATGGAACCATTGTTATGCCTACTCAAACAGAACATCTTTGTGAACCTTCAGAGCATGACGCGAACCTGTCCTCAGAGGAAATTGAGTTCATCAAAGACAATATGCCTATTTATTATCCTGATTTAACACCAACCTCGTATATGGGGATCATTCCTGAGGTGTTTCGGAGGCAAGATGGTGTGTTTCGAAGCTCACATCCGCACATGTCTTTTGCTGCCTGGGGGAAAGAGGCAAAACGGATAATGGAAGATCACAACTTGCATTATGCATTAAATGAGAAATCTCCGTTAGGAAAAATCTATGATTTGAGTGGATACATTCTGTTACTTGGTGCGCCAACAAATAGTAACACCTCCTTGCACCTGGCAGAGTATAAACAGCAGAATTCATTTGTTAAGCCAAAAGTCTGGGGAGTAAAAATGCTGGTGGATGGACTTGAGCAATGGACTACATACGATGATATTAACAATGAATCAGATGATTTTGAATTGATTTTTAATGAGTTTAAGATCCAGACTAACGCTGTTACCGAAGGAATGGTAGGGGAAGCTGTGAGTTATCTGATACCCCAAAGAGAGATGGTTGATTATTCTTTGGGATGGATGAATAGGAACAGAAGAGAACATATCGAGCAGTGAAAAAGAAAGAAGGGGGGAATGTAATCATGACCAAAGAGATTGAACATTTGCTTCAAGCTTTTGAAGAATGGGCGTTGTTTGTCAAGACGATGAATCATCTCGAGGAGAAGACCTGGAATTCCAGCATGGAAGAAGGGAAATGGACGATAAAATCCATCGTCAGCCATGTGATGTTATGGGACCGATATTTTTACAAAGAAGCGATTGAGAAGATTGCTCTGAAGCAGCCAGTTACGTTGAAACATATGAATTTTGAAGAGTTTAATCGCAAAGCTATTGAATTTGGTAACCGCACAGAGACGTCCGAAATCGTAAATAAGGCTATCACGTACCGCCATAAAATTATGAATGACATTCGAGGGTTATCGGAGGAACAGCTTCATCAGACGTATTTAGACGCAGAGGGGAACGTATTTTATATTCCCCAATACCTTAAAGATTTTATATGGCATGACCAGCATCATATGGAACCGTTGAAGAAATATCTTGCCAACCTTGAAGCGTAAAGGATTTAGCAGGCAGGGGGTGACACGGAATACAGCATGTTGCTTGCTTGAAAATAATACGTATCCCAAACCAGGGAGGGATTGTAGTGAGTAGTCATACGATTGAATTAACTCAGGAAAATCTGATTGGTTCATTTACTAATGAGGTAACCCCCATTTTGAGCGTGAAATCTGGTGATTCCATTCGTTTTCAGACGCTAGATGCGGGCTGGGGAACAGGTGTGAGTTATGTGGAACGCATGAAACCTTTTGATCGACAAGGTGAAAAAGATGGAGGTCATGCCTTAATCGGTCCGATCTATATCGATGAGGCGAAGCAAGGACAGACGTTGGAGATTGTTTTTAATGAGATCGTACCCGGGAGTTACGGGTTTACTTCCGCCGGCGGATATCCGAACTGGCAGAACCAGAAGTTACATCTAACAGAGGTTGAAGAACTGTCGCTGAACTGGACACTTGATCGCCAAACGATGAATGGAATCTGTGAAATAAAAGGAAAGTCCTTCACTGTATCTCTCTCGCCGTTTATGGGTGTAGTGGGCATGCCGGCAGAGTCAGGTGGGATTCATACGACTTGGCCGCCTCGCTATTGTGGAGGAAACATCGACTGCAAGGAACTGGTGCAGGGAAGTAAATTATATTTACCTATCCCCGTAGACGGGGGTTATCTCGCGATTGGTGATGGTCATGCACGGCAGGGGGACGGTGAAGTCAGCTGTCAGGCCATTGAATGTCCGATGGAAGTGGTGGATGTCACGCTTAATGTGATTGATGATATGATTTTGACCAATCCTCGTGCACATACGCCATCCGGCTGGATTACCTTCGGTTTTCATGAAGATCTGAATGAGGCTACGGTTCAAGCATTAGACGGGATGCTCAATCTGATGGGTGAGTTGTACGGACTAGATCGAGTGGAAGCGATTGCACTTGGAAGCGCGGTAATTGACCTGCGTATCACCCAAATTGTGAATGGCGTTAAGGGTGTACATGCTGTCCTTCCGCATGACGCTTTTAAGTGACTTAAGGCCTCAAATCAAGTGGGTTTATGCAAACCTGAGATTGAGATATACCAACGGGTCAAAACCCTCCTGGCAGCTGGAGAAGAGGTTCTATTTATAGATGATCAAGAGAAAAATTTACATTCTGCTAAGCTACTTGGTTGGAGGACTTTACTGGCTGACGAAGAAGGAGATTGGGTTAATGAAGTTGAGTCATTGCTAATTTAGAATGTAATCCAGAAACAGTAATAGAACAGCATGCATAACTGGCACACCGTGCATAACCGCTAAACTCCAAATTGCTTTAGATGATGATCTAAATGCTTGTATATGCCTTTACCCCATTGCTCGGCTGTTAATTTTCCGAAGAAGGGATGGGGGTGGCGGGAGAATTTATCTGAAGCACCTTGTTGAAAGATATTAATCTGTTGCTCAATCTTTTCTTTTTCTGCCATAAACTGTCGTTGGTCATCAATAATGATTGTCGGGATCGTAGACATATTATGGGGCAAGGGCTTGTCATTATAAAACATTGGTTTTGCGAACCGTCCTATAAGTCTCCCAAGTAATCCTCTAGGTGGAAAAGCATTTCCTAAGGGGATATCATGAAATGCTGAACAGTGAGCCAGCATTTGAGAGACCTGCATCGTGCCCCATTCAGGGATGGATTTTTCACTAAGTTGAGCCATGCGCTCTGTAATTTCAGCAGCATTGATCGTATCAAATATACTTTTCACAAGAACACCTCAGTCCTCCAGGATATAAAATTTGAACTTAAACTATCATCATTCTCTTATTGAAAGGTTTATCCTCTTGCTGTCAAGAATAATAAGATATGGTAATTTTAGTCAATGTATTATAGGAAAACCACAATTGAAATCGGAGGATGCGAACTTGGAAAATAAGGAAACGTTTAATCTCGTAACACATGAATATGAACGATATAGACCCGTCTATCCGAGTGAAATGTTTGATGATATTTTTACATATCTGAATCTTAATAAAGAGGATTCCATTCTTGAGATTGGCTGCGGAACGGGGCAGGCCACTGGCGGATTGGTGAGCAAGGATTATACAAACATCACGTGTATTGAATTAGGCAGCAACTTGGCTGGAGCGAATCAAACATTCCATTGATGCTGCAGGTGGAACGATAGAGAAACAACATAAGGTTGCTCTTTTTCTAGGGAAGAAAAAGGTCTAAGGATATATGTTTTTATTATTCCACTTAAGAACAGGAGAGAATATATGAGTGATCCGCGTTCAACATACAGTATCCAAACGGCAGTGTTAAGTTTACAAGAGGAATTAGAGAGGTTAAAGATGCAGGCGATAATGGGGTGGTCCAAAGAATTCCGAAATCTAGAATGGTATGGTTTGAAAAATGGAATGCGTGTATTGGAGGTCGGAAGCGGACCGGGTTACATTACAGAGCAACTATTGAACAGTCTGCCGGACAGCGAGCTTACCTCGCTTGAGATTGATCGTTCACTGCAAGCACAAGCCAAAGAACGGCTGAAAAATATTCCTTCCAAGCGATTGCAATTTGTAGAGTCTTCCATCTACCAGATGGATCTGCCTGATGATTCTTTTGATTTTGTCGTGGCAAGACTGATCTTTCTTCATTTGAACAATCCTGACGAAGCTGCACAAGAGATATATCGTGTACTGAAGCCTGGCGGCCGTCTTGCCATTATTGATGTGGATGACGGCGTTTTTGGAGCGGTGAATCCTGATGTTCCTGCTTTGCATACGGTATTAATGAAAATTTCGGATTATGTGGCACAACACGGCGGTAATCGTTTAATTGGTAGAAGTCTGCCGCGTCTCCTTTCTGAGAACGGATACATCGATGTTGACATTGATTCTGTCCTTCAACATAGTGATCTGTTAGGCATAGAAGGCTTTAAGCACCAGTTTAATCTTAATCGTTTTGTACATTTTTCTGAAAAAGGTGTGATCAGTTCGGAGGAATTTGCTCAGCTGCAACAAGCTTCTGAAGCGATAAATCATTCGCCGGAAGCCTATGCCATGATGAATTTCATTACAGCTTGCGGCACGAAGCCATTGACATAGCTGGGTTGAAACTAATTAGGGACGGAGGATGGGGATGAATATCGTTCAATCTTTACAGGAATTAGTAGTTCGAGGGAATCATCAGGGTATGATTGAGTTACTGAAAAACTATGAACAATCCAGAAAATTGTCTGTTAATGAACTGGGCTGGGTCTACTGGAATATTTCCGATGGTTATGCCTTGTTAAGAGAGCCTGAACTGCTTTATGCCAATCACCAGGCATTCTTCGAATGGGGGAAAGAAAATCTCGCTCCGGAGCAGTTACACTGGATTGTTTCGGATTCAACACAAGCGTTGTCATTATCTCTGGGGAACTACTTTGATCATTGGATGGATTGGTACCAATATGCTTGTGATCATGCCCCGAAGTTGGATACCAACCGAGGTGTTCGATTCGAGAGTCATCGGGCTTTGGGTGGTTCGCTTTGGGTTTTGGAGAGGTACAGTGAAATGGACAGTGTGCTTGAAAATATGAACCAACTCATACAAGAAGATGAGACATGGTCCAATATTCTTTTTGCCCGAATTACATATAACAAACAGCGTCTGGCCTATCTGCATCATGTTGGGGAGGTTAGAGAAGTAAATCTGCTTCTGGATGAAACGCTGAATTTGATAAACAAGATCGACTGGTCAGCATTAGATCAAATAAAAAATCAGGAAGTTGTAGGTAGCTGGAGACAATTGAATTCATCCAGTAACTCACAGAGAGATGTTCACATCGCGATGAACAATCTGGCATGTATTTTGACAGATATTGAAAAGGTAGAGGAAAGTGTGGGGTTATTCAGACGGCTACAGGACAGTGGATATGCTTTGAATGGGTATGCTTTTTCTAAATATGTCTGTTCGGTCTGGAAGTCAGAGGGGGTTGAAGCTGTTAGGGAAGTGTTAGGTGCCAATAAATCTTTTGAAATCGCTGAACTGATTAAACATAGTCCTATGCTTTCAGAGATCGAAGATTAGGTTTGAGGTTGTCTAAAAGAGGACTGAACTTCAAGACTAAGAAAGAAGGAATGCATGAAGTGAACCATGACATCTTGTTAAACAGATTTCCGAATGTGAACATTGTTAAACTAACAGGTGGTTATACCAATACGACCCTTTTACTTGAGGGAACTGATCCGCAGATGATTGCTAAAATCTATCATGTAGAAAATACAGATGCAAGGACAGAAATAAGCGCGCTAAGGTTGTTAAATCATTCTGGCGTGACTCCGCGAGTGCATGATTTCTTTGAAAAAGAAAACTGTCTGTTTGTTATGATGGATTATGTTCCAGGAATAAACGCACAGAGGCTGCTGGATCAAGATGGACGTGACCAAGGCAGGAAAATTTATGAGCAGCTTGGTATATATCTCGCCAGAGACGTGCACACAATCAAACGAGGTGACTGCGAAGCAGAGCTGCCAGTCATAACGAAGTCCGCTAATGATGTGGAGGAACTTGAGTTTGTACCCTCCGGAATCAAAAGCATGGTAAAAGAAGTGTTGGACATTTCCGATCATGGGGAGCAAACTCTGATTCACGGAGATTACGGACCACATAACGTCATGTTATCCAACGATTCAATGTTCATTTTGGACTGGGAGTGGGCAGGTTTGTGCATCTTCATTACCCTCACATGGCAAAGGATCTGTCAGAAGTCTTCTTAAATGCGTATACAGAACGTACAAATATTGAAGTAACAAATGATCTAATTCGGGCATATTCCACATCCAAAGTAATACAGATCATGAACCGAATCAAGAATGCTCATCCAGATGTACATAGGGAATGGCTGCGCAGATTAGAATGGACAATGCAAGCGAGCTTTGGTAAGGCTTAATCGTGAAATTTTGTTGAAACGCTGAAATATACGTGAGAGGAGTGATGTGATATGCGAAAAAATATGAAAATGAAAAGAAGAAATAAAGTTGCCAGAGGTGTTTTTGTCTAGCGCAGAGGACCCAGGAAATGATGTTCCATAGGATTCCTCTGTGTAATTTTTACGAGGAGGAATTTCAAACTATGATTCAATTAAAAAGTGTGTCGGTGGATAATTGGTATGCATGTACTCAACTTAATGTAACGGAAGAACAGAAAAAAAGTTTTCCCGCGCCGGTTGTATATTGGATTGCTGAATCCAAAGTAGTGGAAGACTTTCAACCCATGGCCATCTATTTTGATTCGGATCTGGTTGGATTTGCTGTGTACTCAGATAAGGCGGATCATGAGGATAACTACTGGCTTTTTGCTCTAATGATAGATACAAAATATCAGGGCAGAGGTTATGGAAGAGAAGCATTGAGGAAGTTAATTGATCTAATGAAAGAATCGCAGAATTGCAAACGCATCATGATGGGACACAGGCCGGAAAATGGTATCGCCGGAAATCTGTATGAATCACTTGGTTTTCACAGCGTAAGTGAAGGGCTGATTGATGGCGAAGTCGTTCGGCTTCTAAGATGCAAGTAGTGCCAAAACACACGCGATGTGGATTGTAAAGGAGGTAGCTTGTCTTTGAAGCATGTACACATTATTTTCTCATTACTCTTTATCATGTTAGGAATTGTGATTATTACGATCTCGAAAATGATTGAAGAGGTGATTCCCAAGCTAGGCTATGCAGCATTCCAGTCAGCAGCAGCTGGCAGTTATACTCCGAGTGATTATCAAGTGAATTTTGCACTGAATTATTGGATAGCCGCGATATGTATTTTGGGTGGAGTTATCTGTTTAATTAGTACAATGAATGTTGTCAGAAACTACATTCATGAAATGAATATAAGAAACAAAGCGTTTGATAAAACTCATAATTATGACGACACAAGAGAACTGAAATAAGATATGATATGACATAAAAAAAAAGGGGCGGATATAGTTGATTACATTCCAATACTTTGAACCGGAAGATTTTGATCAACTAATCGAATGGAGTGGAGATGAAGCGTTTCTGCTCCAGTGGGCTGGCCCACAGTTCCATTATCCACTTTCCAAGGAACAGCTAGCGGATTATTTGCAAGGTGCGAATGATAAGAACACTTCGAATAAGTTCATTTATAAAGTGATGGATGAATCGACTCAGGAGATTGTAGGTCATATTGCTCTTGGCGGTATCGATCGATATAATCGTTCAGGGCGTATCGGTAAGGTGCTACTTGGCAAGCCACATCAGGGTAAAGGTTATGGAAAGCAAATGATCGATGAGGCACTTCGAATTGGATTTGAAGAGGAGAAGTTACACCGGATCAGTCTGGGCGTATTTGATTTTAATGTCTCAGCCATCCGATGTTATGAAAAAGCAGGCTTTGTACAAGAAGGACTTATTCGTGATGCGAGAAGACATGAAGATACATTCTGGAATCTTATTGAGATGAGCATATTAGAAAACGAATGGAAGAAATAGCTTCTCAAAAGGATCATCATACTTGAGAGTCATCTTTCTTGAGAAACACTTCCATGAACGGATGTAATAACTACGTGTACGAAAATTTAAAAGGGGATGTCCACCTGTCATCAGAATGACAGGTGGACATCCCCTTAATTACTTTCTTCCTGGTTTATTTCAATGATCCCCGTATCAATAAATTCCTTCACAGACACACCGTCGCTAGCGAGTAACAGGGTCTCCATCATTTTGGTACCCCAGACTCCTTCATTCTGAGAAATGACAGCAGACAATTGACCGTTGAGCAACCCGTTTTCACTAGTCGGGCTGTCACCGAACGCGATTAAATGCCGGTTAAGGCCTTTTGCTTTCCAGATCAGGGTAGAAGCAGAGACGGAAACAAAATCGAGCCCTATAATCGCATTGAAGTGAGGGTGAGCTTGAATCATGTTCTCCATATCGGACATGGCTTGATCTTCATTCCCTTGATGATAACGAACTTCCAAGATTTCGATGTCTGTTTCACTGCGGATATAATCAATGAATCCATTAAGCCGCTGTTGCAAACCTTGCATCTCCTCCAAGCCATTCTCGACAAGAATCATACCTTGATTATGCAGAAGTCTTGTAGTCGTCATGGCGAACTGCTGGCCAGTACGGTAGTTATCGGCGCCCACATAAGCGATTCGATGACTGGATGGGACATCTGACTCAAATGTAATGACAGGAATACCCGCGGCTTGGGCTGCATCAATAACGGGTGTAAGTGCAGCAGCATCCACAGGAGATATAGCTATCCCGTCCACATGCTGTTTGATCATATTCTCCATGATACGGATCTGTTGTTCGGTATTGGCTTCATCAGGGGCGTTTACAATTAACGTGATATTGTGTTTCCCTGCATACTCCGTTGCATCCTTCGTGATCATCTCATAGGTTGGATACGTCATTGGATAGATAATACCAAAAGTTTTGCTCGCTGCAGATTTCTCTACAGGTGAAGTCGCAGGAAGTGCTGTAGCCATCTGTTGTGGGCGAATGTGTGCCGAACCGGATGAAATGATCATCGGGAACACAAGGATTAGTGTAAGTAAAAGTGCTAATCTGGCTTTATTCATACATTTGCTCTTTTCTCATATCTGCTGGTCTGGCCTGCGATTCCTCGGTCCCTTGAGTTCGGTATTCTCTTGGTGTAAAACCTGTTGTTTTCTTGAATATATTAGAAAAATAGTGAGAATCGTTGTAACCAACTTTGTAAGCAATCTCAAAGGTTTTGTTGTTGGTTGTTTTCAGCAGCTCCTTGGCTTTGCCGATTCGAATCTGGGTTAGATACTCCGTTATCGTTTGACCAGTTTCCTGACTAAAAATCTTGCTTAGATGACTTGGACTGATTCTGACGTGTGCAGAAATCATCTTCAACGAGACCTGTTCGTTATTGTATTCACGGGATACATAAGCTTTCACCTGATCAATGACATCACTGTATTTACCGGAGCAGGCTGCTCTTCTCTGCCATAACAAGTTAAGCAGGGAGCACAGATATTGGGTGCAATCCTCCCAGCACGTAATCTTCCGAATCGTCTGTTGTAGGGAAGTAATGTTCTCATCCGAATGGTCACTCATGCGGAACAACTGATTCGCGAGCCGAAACGACTCCAGCGTAAGATCATTCAACAGATAGAAGCCATACGAGGAGGACTTCCAGTCGAAGGACTGTAATGGAGCGGCAAACTCTTGCACAAAATGGTCACGCAGATTGGGGCTGCCGATTTTGAGAAATTCAAGAAACGAATTCCTGTCGAGAAAAAGAGTCGTTTGCTCATCCAGGTTAATGTCATGTAGAGAAGCTCTGTTCTGAAGGGTGAGTCGATTAATATATTTATCCTCCTCCGCTTCCAGATAAGAGACATGAATTCCTTGTAGCCGCTCCTGCTGACTGCCAATGCCCAGAATAATATTACATTTGAACGTATGCTCAAGTTCCATACGAACCCGCCCGCGAAGCTGCTCCAGATATACGGATATACTGTCATCGGAGTGATACTTGAGCAGAAGCACCAACTCGGTCCGGCTTCGAATATAAGGAAGAAGTTCAACGTGGGGATCACGAGTTTCCTCCAGTATGGGAAGCAGCTTCTTCATCAGGGATTCCGGGTCCCGGGAGTCATCTGTTAATCGAACGTCGATAATGACAATTGTATAATACCGGGCCGAGAGTGGAAGTGAGAGTTGTTTGGCTGATTCAATCGCATCGGTTGTACCGATGAGTCCTCCGCACAGATCGGCCAGCAGTTTTTCTTTGGTGATCGTCCGGTTTGTCATGCGTTGATGTTCTTCATCCATTTGTTTGCTGACCTTATGAAGCATTTGGATTAGCTCTGCTGCACTAATGGGCTTTAGACAGTACTCGGTCACACCAAGTCGGATAGCCTCCTGGGCATAGCTGAATTCATCATGACCGCTCATGATAATGATTTTGATATCAGGTTGTTGAGTGCGAACGATGGAGGTCAGTTCCAATCCGTTCATAAATGGCATTTTAATATCCGTAATTAGAATATCCGGAGCCCATTCATGAATTAAAGGTAACGCAAGCTCGCCGTCAGGTGCATCCCCGCAATAGTGAAAACCTTCCTTTTCCCAATCAATGCAGCTCCGTATATTCTCCCGAATTCCAATTTCGTCATCCACAATCATCACCTTTTTCAACGGTTAACCTCCTTGCTTTTGGGGATACGAATCATAAATGTGCTGCCTTCCATATACGTACTTTTCATTTCAACGCCATAAGCTGGTCCGAAATAGAGTCGAATCCGGTGATGTACATTGAGCAGACCAAATCCGCCTTCCTGCTCGTCATCTTGGGGTGAACGGGAACCAGCCGGCTTCTCCAGCTCTTTACGTAATTGTGCCAATCGATCCGCAGACATGCCAATTCCGTTATCCTGTACGGTGAGAATGATGCTATTGTCCTCTACATATCCGTGTATGGATATCAGCCCTTGACCACGTTTGTTCTTAATTCCATGGTAGAGCGCGTTTTCAATTAGGGGCTGCAGCGTCATTTTTAAAATGGGATAGTCCTGAAGCTCACAGTCAACGCTGATCTCGTAGGTGAGAATATCGTGGTACCTCATCTGTTGAATAACCAAGTAACTCCGTGCATGTTCAAGCTCGGTTTGAATGGTCACCCAATCGAATCCTTTGTTCAGACTCAAACGAAAGAACTTCGAGAGGGCCTGGACAAGCTTGATTACATTTTCTTTTTTCTCTGCTTCAGCCATCCACAGAATAGACTCCAACGTGTTATACAGGAAATGAGGGTTGATCTGAGCTTGCAGCGTACGTAGTTCAGCTATTTTCACCTGTTCATTCTCTCGAATGCTCTTTTCGATTAGCATTTTGAGCTTATCCAGCATCACGTTGAAGCTTTTGCCCAGATCAGCAATTTCGTCCGAGCCGTGTGGTGTGACTTTGGCTTCCAAGTAACCGTTTGCAGCTTTACGCATCTTGTTCATCAGAATCTGGATGGGAAGAATCAGTCGATTATTCAGGAAAAAATATAACGATATCGCAAAGAAAGCACTTAACAAAACCGTAATGATGATCAATTGGCGAATGCTATTGGCCTCTGCAATGATTTCCTGATAAGGAGCTACCCCGATCATTTTCCATCCGGTCTGTTTTGAGGTGCTGTATACAACAAACTGGGGCTTGGATCCTGCAGACAAGATAAAGCTGTCGTGCTGTAGATGTAAAGGGACCGATCGGATCTGATCCATCATGGATATGGATGCGGGGGTGGCATCCGGCCTGAAGAGTGTATTTCCGTATTGATCACTAATATAGAAAAAACCGGAATCCTTAATAGGGGTATTCGTCAAAAAATCATCAATGAACGAATCATTCAAATCAATTACTATGAACCCGATGACCTCATGTGTAATCCGCTCTTTGACCGTAGTTATAATTGAAAGCGCATTCTGTTTGGGGTAAGCAAACCCATCCAGCCTGTTATATTCGGCATAGGCTGCAGAATGAGGGATGCGCAGTATGGCATCCGGATACTGTATCAGATACTTGAAGTACGGGTTACGCAGCGGATTTCGTTCCAGCTTGAACACGCCTTTTCGTTCACTTATGCCTTTTCCATAGAAATTCACGAACGAGATATTAAGTACCTTGTCATACTTGTAGGTTTCCCGATAAAGATTATATGTCTGAAGGATGGCTTTGGCTTCCGGGTAGGACTCCGATTGAGAATACAGGTATTGAAGCACTTGCGGGTTCTTGCCCAGTTCGAGCAGCCGTTCCGTATCCTCAAACAAGATGTCAATGTTCCTGGCAAGCTGGTCGGCAACCAGCTGTGTCGAGGCCTTGTTATGATTGGATACGACTGTATAGGATTTGTGGTAAGAAATCAATCCAACCACGATCAGTGGTACTGAACTGAGGATGATAAACATGCTGAGTAATTTAAGCCTGAGGCTTGAAGCAATCCATTGAATGAGTTTCAACGTATTCCACTCCATCTGAAGGGATCAAAAATGTATCATTAGTATAACATGATTTTCTAATATGTAAGAGAATCGCTAAATACTACACAATTAAACAAAGAAATTACACTTTCTAAACTCCATTTTTTGAAATTACTAAATTATTACATAAATAAAGTATGAGACTCCATATAAGCTCGGAATGAAAGCGTTCTATAATGTGGTCACACCACAAGGTGAAACGAAAAAAGGGAGGATCACAACATGCGAACCAAAAAAAAGTGGGGACTTGCCATAACATTGGCTATGGTGATGCTGGTTAGCACGGCATGTAGCAGTACCAATGGAGGAGCAGGCTCCGATAATGAAACTTCAACGAGTGGGAATGGCAGTACACCTGCCAGCGCCAAAACCATTACGCTTGGTTTTTCGCAGGTTGGTGCGGAGAGTGGCTGGCGTTCGGCGAATACCAAGTCGATTCAGGATTCAGCCAAGGAAGCGGGTTATGATTTGAAATTCTCTGATGCGCAGCAGAAGCAGGAGAATCAAATTAAAGCTTTGCGATCCTTCATACAACAGAAGGTGACGGTGATTGCTTTTTCCCCTGTTGTAGAATCCGGTTGGGATACCGTATTGAAGGAAGCGAAGGATGCAGGCATTCCCGTGATTTTGACGGACCGTGCTGTGGATTCGCCGGATAAAACCCTCTACAAAACCTTTATTGGCTCCGACTTTGTAGAAGAAGGACGCAAAGCAGGTCAGTGGCTTAGTGACCAATACAAGGACACACAAGACGAGATCAACATTGTTGAGCTGCAGGGTACAACAGGCTCCGCACCAGCGAATGACCGTCAAGAGGGCTTTATGGAATTGATTGCTTCCAATTCGAAGCTTAAAGTGATTGCATCACAATCAGGTGACTTTACACGTGCCAAAGGCAAAGAAGTCATGCAAGCTTTCCTCAAAGCACATAAAAAAATAGATGTTCTCTATGCACATAATGACGATATGGCACTTGGTGCAATTCAGGCCATTGAAGCGGCAGGACTGAAACCAGGCGTAGATATCACCATTATCTCTGTGGATGCCGTGAAGGATGGGATGCAGGCTGCAGCTGATGGCAAAATCAATTTTATCGTTGAATGTAATCCGCTGTTAGGACCTCAATTAATGGAAGCGGTTCAAGCGGTAGTGGACGGGAAAGACATTGAACCCCGAATCGTAACGGATGAGACAACTTTCACATCGGAGCAAGCCAAAGAAGCATTGCCAACACGCGAATATTAAAAGATAGATTCGTATAACACCGAAAAGTCATTTTTCGACCAGGCTGTCGCTAAATGACTTTTTTCCATAACAAAGGAGAGGGTTATATGGCCGAGCAAGCACCCATTTTGCAAATGACAGGCATCACCAAACAATTTCCCGGGGTTAAAGCGCTGTCCAGCGTCAGCTTTCGCTTGTTTCCGGGCGAGATTCATGCCTTGATGGGTGAGAACGGAGCGGGGAAGTCGACACTTATTAAAGTTCTGACCGGCGTTTATTCCATTGATGAAGGAACGGTAACCATGGATAACCGGGATCTTTCGATCTCCGGTCCGCTTGAAGCGCAAAAGGCGGGAATCAGTACCGTTTACCAAGAGGTCAATCTCTGTCCGAACTTAACGGTTGCTGAGAATATTTTCATCGGGCGGGAGCCGATACGATTTGGAAAAATCAATTGGAAGCAAATGAACAAAGATGCGGAGAACCTTCTGCGAGACAGATTACATCTGTCCATCGACGTTAAGGCTCCTTTACAGACCTACTCGGTCGCGATGCAACAACTGATTGCAATTGCAAGAGCACTCAGCATCTCGGCAAAAGTGCTCATATTGGATGAACCCACATCCAGTCTGGACAAAAACGAGGTTCAGCAACTGTTTCGTATTATGCACAAATTAAAGAGTGAAGGTCTCGCAATTCTTTTTGTTACTCATTTTCTTGATCAGGTATACGAAATGTCGGATCGTCTAACGGTGCTCCGTAACGGGGAATTGGAAGGAGAGTACATAGCCGCAGAACTTCCACGCATGGAACTGGTGCTCAAGATGATCGGCAAGGAGCTTGAGGTGCTTGAGGAGCTTCCGAAGGAAGCAGATGCTGCCCAGGCGGAGTCGGGAGAAATGTTAATTACCGCTAAGGCACTTGGACGCAAAGGAGCAATTGAGCCATTTGATCTGGACATTCGCAAAGGAGAAGTCGTTGGCTTGGCTGGATTATTGGGGTCTGGTCGTACTGAGATTGCTCGCCTTTTCTTTGGTGCAGATCGTTCAGATGAAGGCAAGCTGCTCGTTGTAGATACAGGAAGTACGGTCAAGTCTCCGCGTCATGCAATTGATCAGAATATTGCTTTTTGCTCCGAGAACCGTAAAACCGAAGGCATAATCGATGATTTGACCATTCGGGAGAACATTATTCTGGCTTTACAAGCGACACGAGGTTGGTCCAAACCCATCTCACGCAAGAAACAGGATGAGATCGCCGAAAAGTACATCAACCTGTTAAATATCCATCCGAAAAACCCGGAGCATTTAATTAAAAATCTGAGCGGCGGTAATCAGCAAAAGGTGTTGCTTGCACGGTGGTTACTGATGAACCCCGATCTGTTGATTCTTGATGAACCTACGCGTGGAATTGATATCGGTGCCAAGACTGAAATACAGAAGCTGGTGCTCTCTCTGTCGAAGCAGGGCATGGCCGTGCTGTTTATTTCGTCCGAGCTGGAAGAAGTGATTCGTGTCAGCCACCGGATTGCCGTAATCCGGGACCGCAAAAAAGTGCAAGAACTTAGCGGGGATCAGATCCATCAACAGCAAATCATGAAAGCAATGGCAGGAGGTTAAAGAGATGGCGGGCAAGATGCGTAAACATCATTTGTTTTGGCCGTTATGTATGCTTGGTTTACTTTTAATCTTTAATTTGCTGTACTCTCCGGATTTCTTCTCCCTCGTCATGCGTGAAGGGAATCTGTATGGCAGCTTGATTGATATTCTCAATTTTGGAGCGCCTTTAATTCTGGTATCGATCGGTATGACACTGGTGATTGCGACCGGAGGTATCGATTTGTCCGTGGGCTCCATTGTAGCGATCTCCGGTGCCGTGGCTTGTATGAGCATCAGCAGAGGAGTGGATCAGAATTCGCTCGGGCTTATGTTGGGCGCACTTGGATTATCTATAGGTCTCTCACTGATCTTGGGCATATGGAATGGGGCGCTGGTTTCGGTTGCCCGAATCCAACCCATTATTGCAACACTTATTCTGATGGTAGCTGGACGTGGGATTGCGCAATTGATTACGAGTGGACAGATTATTACTGTATCCAACGCAAACTATGCCTATATCGGAGCAGGTTCGCTTGCAGCATTGCCTTTTTCCATCTTCATCGTATTAACTGTGCTGCTTGTTGCCTCACTGTTGACGAGAAAAACGGCACTAGGACTGTTTATCGAATCGGTCGGAAGTAACGCAAACGCGAGCCAACTGGCAGGTATTCGTTCAAAAACGGTTATTCTCACGGTATATGTCTTCTGTGGTCTGTGTGCCGGCATTGCCGGGCTTATTCTCAGCTCGAATGTATCCAGTGCGGATGGAAACAACGCGGGTCTTTGGTATGAACTTGATTCCATTCTTGCTGTAGTCATCGGGGGTACTTCGCTCAATGGTGGTCGTTTCTATCTAATGGGTACCGTCGTTGGAGCACTCATTATCCAAACCTTAACAACGACGATCTATATGATTGGAGTCCCGCCAGAAGTTACGCTGGTTGTCAAAGCCTTCGTTGTACTGGCCGTTTGTTTAATTCAATCCGATTCATTCCGCAATTCCATGGTGATCCGTTGGAAAAAACGGAAGTTTCCAGCCGAACAGGGGGTTAACCGCCATGTTTCTTAATCGTAAGTATCTCCCGGTTTTTGTCACCTTCGGCTTGCTGGCCGTAATGTTTGCCATAGGCTCTTTCCGGTATACGGGGTTCTTCTCCACACAGGTACTGCTTAATCTTCTCATTGATAACGCCTTTCTGATTATCACAGCGATTGGCATGACTTTTGTGATTGTATCGGGAGGAATCGACCTGTCGGTAGGTTCAGTAATTGCGCTGACGACCATCATTAGCGCAAGTCTGGTCGAGAAGCAAGGGTGGTCGCCTGCGATCGTTATACCTATGGTGCTTGTCATGGGTGCGTTGTTTGGCACAGTCATGGGGGCGATCATCCACTACTTCAAAATCCAGCCTTTCATCGTGACATTGGCAGGCATGTTTTTGGCGCGGGGGCTGTGTTATGTCATCAGTCTCGACACCATTACCATTACGAATCCATTTTACACACAGGTTGCGCAGGCGAAGATTTCCCTGCCAGGGGGCAGCTTTGTCTCCATTAATGTGATTATTGCTCTGGTCATTGTACTACTCGCGATCTACCTGGCACATTACACCCGGTTTGGGCGCAACGTTTACGCCATCGGCGGAAGCGAGCAATCCGCGCTGCTCATGGGGCTGCCGGTTGCACGTACCAAAATTCTGGTGTACACGTTCAGCGGTTTGTGCTCCGCGCTTGCCGGTGTTGTCTTCACCTTCTATATGTTATCCGGTTATGGATTACACGCCATGGGTCTTGAACTCGATACCATCGCGGCTGTTGTGATCGGAGGCACCTTGTTAACAGGTGGCGTAGGGTATGTGGCGGGAACCTTTATTGGTGTATTGATCCAGGGAGCTATCCAAACTATAATTAGCTTCGAAGGCACGCTCAGCTCATGGTGGACCAAGATTGTGATTGGCCTGATGCTGTTTGTATTTATTTTGTTCCAACGACTTCTTAGCGGGCGGCGAGTATCCTCGAAATCACTGCATTAAGTTGATTCAACTAAATGATATTGAATACGGATACCGACACAATGATATAACAATATGCGCTCTGCATTGGTGAATGCTGAGCGTCACATGGAGATGGGGGATGCGTGAGTGAGAAGACATGTGAACGGGTTGTGTTTGTTCATTCTACTGCTGCTTGTCGGTTGCACAACCCCTGAGTCTGAATCTGTTCCTCCTCCCATCTCGTCTAACAACTTAGAAACTCTTCCCTCCGTTGAGGAATGGATGGAATCAGCGGTAGCAAGGGATACCTCTACGAAACCGATTGTCTTGGGTTTTTCACAACTGGGCAGAGAGAGTGCCTGGCGTCTGGCAAACTCCACGTCTATTCGCAATGCTGCGGCTGAATCGGGAATCTCCCTTGTCATAAAAAATGCAGAACAGTCTCAGACGAAACAGTTCGAGGCTGTTCGGTCGTTCATCAGGCAAAAGGTGGATGTCATTGCCATTGCACCTGTCGTGGAATCGGGCTGGGATGGTATTCTTCAGGAGGCCAGGGATGCAGGTATACCTGTTATCATCGTAGACCGGTCAGTTGATGTCAAAGACACTTCACTTTTTGTGACAACGATTGGTTCGGACTTTTATGAGGAAGGTGTGAAGGCCGGGAAGTACATTCAGGATCGGATGCGAAATCACCCGGGTTTGATCCGGATTGCCGAACTGCAAGGCACGAGTGGTTCTACGCCTTCCATCCAGCGTGGCGAGGGATTTAGAAGCATTTTCGAAACCAGAGCAGATATCATCTTCTCCCAAAGTGCTCCTGCCGATTTTACGGAGGACAATGGGAAACAAGTCATGAAAGAATTCCTTCAGGTCCCGGAAGACAAACGGCCGCAGGTTCTTTTTGCCCATAATGATGAAATGGCGTTTGGCGCCATACAAGCGATAGAAGAAGTTGGGCTGAAGCCGGGAGAGGACATTATCATTGTCTCAGTGGACGGCTCCCGCAAAGCACTTGAAATTCTGGCGAGTGGGAAAATCAACGCTGTGGTGGAATGTAACCCGCTGCTTGGTCCTCAGCTTATGCAGGCTACAAAAGAAATTATTGCAGGGCGTACACTCCCGAAGCGCATGGTGCCCCCGGAGGACATCTTTACACAGGAGAGTGCTAAACGGGAGATGTACAACAGGCGTTTCTAGAATTCGTGAAAAATTAGAACATTTTGGATAAAATTCAATTTACTTTAAATAAACTTATCGTTTATACTGAACTCACCTTGAACTAAAAGCTCTTCTTTATGAGAAAGGACGTAGCGGATTACATACTTTTGAAAGCGCTTTTTTTCAAGGGGTGAAATTTTGATAAAGAGAGGGAGTGTAGAAGGTATTATGCTGTGAATATAATATGAGGAGGTAATTTTATGTTCAAAGTTAAGCTGGCAAAGGCGGTAATATCTCTCGCACTTTTCGGTACCTTGTTTTCTATTCCGGCGGTGCCCGATGCTCGTGCTGCAGATGCAAGTTGTCCGAATGGTTATGTAGGTCTGACGTTTGATGATGGCCCATCTGGAAATACAACAAACATGCTTAACGCGTTGAAGCAGGCTGGCTTACGGGCAACGATGTTCAATGTTGGACAAAATGCACAAAATAATAAATCTCTGGTTACTGCACAGGTGGCAGCTGGTATGTGGATTGGCAATCATTCCTATACACATCCAAACATGACTACATTAAACAGCTCTCAGATGTCGTCAGAGATTACTCGGACACAACAGACGATCCAGTCCATTACCGGAAGTTCACCTAAACTGTTCAGACCTCCTTACGGTGCGACAAATGCGACCTTGAAATCCGTTGTGAGCCAAAACGGCCTGAAGGAAGTACTGTGGAATGTAGATTCCCAAGACTGGAATGGTGCCAGCGCAGCCCAGATTGTGGCAGCTGTGAACACGATGAAAAGTGGTGACGTCATTCTAATGCATGATCAGTACCAGACGACACTTCAGGCCATTCCGCAGATTGCACAAAATCTGAAGAATCGTGGCCTTTGCTCCGGCATGATCTCATCAACGACAGGTCGGGCAGTCGCACCCGATAGTAGCACTACGAATCCCCCGAGTAACGGAACCAAAGTGGAAGCTGAGAACATGACCAAAGGTGGACAATACACTGGCAATATCAGTTCTCCTTTCAATGGTGTGGTCCTTTATGCCAACAATGATTTGGTTAAATACACTCAGAATTTTGCAACGAGCACTCATAATTTCTCGCTTCGTGGAGCTTCAAACAATGCCAACATGGCTAGAGTTGATTTGAAGATTGGCGGACAGACGAAGGGAACCTTTTACTTTGGCGGAAGCGCCCCAGCGGTTTATACCCTGAATAATATCAGTCATGGGACGGGAAATCAGGTCATTGAGTTGGTTGTAACAGCCGATGACGGGACATGGGATATATACATCGATTACTTGGAAATACATTAACAAGCTCAAGGTTGATTGAAAAATAATGCACTATGATGAAATCCCGTTGGGTTGACCCAATGGGATTTCATTATGTTTTTTGCCATTTTGTAACACAAAAGTGGAAGGAAAACATTTATAATGGATGAAATTGTATATGAGAAGAATCTGGTTTCTATTGAAAAATTTCATTGAATGGGAGTGAAATCATCAAATGATCATCATGATTAATGGAGCGTTTGGTTCGGGAAAAACTTCTGCAGCAGAAGCACTTCAGCCCTTAATTGCAAACAGCATGATCTACGATCCTGAAGAAATAGGTTATATGCTCAGAAAACTTCTTCCGGAGAATTGTAGAGAGGAAAGGGAACGTACGGATGATTTTCAAGATATCGATCTATGGAAAATTCTAACCGTAAAGACGGCAAAAGAAGTAAAGCAGAAATACAACAAACACTTAATTGTCCCCATGACCATCTATAAAGAGGAAAACTTTAATTACATCTATAACGGGTTGAAAGAGATCGATCAGGATATTCATCATTTTTGCCTAACGGCTACAGAAGAGACAATTTATCATCGTTTGGCTAAACGCGGAGATGAATATGGAGGCTGGCAGTATCAACAAGCACCAAAGTGTGTTGAAGCTTTCAAGGATGAACAATTTCAAACTCGCATTGTTACAGATCATCTGGAGACCAGTGAAGTCATAGAACTCATATTGAAAAAGGTCCTATCCAAATAATTATCATTTGTTTTTAATAGGAGGGTTTTATGATGATTGTACATGTACTCTCAAGAACAGAATGGGAAGACGCGTTGATCAATGGGATTCTAAAATAAAGTCAGAAGTTATATGGGAAGATCTGTATAATGAAGACAGGGAATATTCTCATATTTACGGTGAGTTAAATCTAGACGCGGTATTTCATATATATGATGAAGAAATGAATTGAAGAGGATGGAACCTAATTGACGACTGTGACTTTTGAAGAGGTAACCGAACAGCACCTCCCTGAAATTAGAGAGATTTATAACTATTATGTAACGAATACAACGATTTCGTTTCATACGGAGGAATTAGATCTTGATCAGATTAAATCCTCTGTCATGAACAAAGATACGCGGTATAAAACTTATGTAATTCTTGAAAACAATCAAATGATGGGCTATGTTCTGATCACCCAATATAAGAGTAAACAGGCATATGACATTTGCGGTGAAGTCACCATATATTTAAAGCCCGATATTTTGGGAAAAGGCTTGGGGAAACAAGCACTACGTTTTATTGAGAAGATTGCAAAAGAACAAGGGTTCAATACCTTAATTGCAACGATTTGCATGGAGAATACCAGAAGTAAATCATTATTCGAGAGAAATGGTTATGAACAATGTGCTCTATTTAAAGAGATCGGATATAAATTCGATAGAAAACTGGATATTGGAAGTTTCCAAAAGATATTGTAAGGAGAATACGAAATGAGTAGAAACCTATATATTATATCTGGCCCCCCTGGAGTAGGGAAATCTACAACTTCAAGGCTGCTAGTTCAGACTTTAGATAAAAGTGCTTACATTTCTGGAGATGCGGTTAGTCACTTTCCGGTTAAAGGGCGAGGTAAACCCTGGCTTGATAAGGATACACACAACTTAACTTGGAAAAATATATCTAGTCTGGTGAAAAACTTATTGGATTATAAATACGATGTTGTTCTAGACTATGTGGCCTTTCCGGAAGACGTTGATGGATTAATGACAGAATTGGCAGATTATAATGTTCGCATAATTTATGTTGTACTCATGGTTGATCGTCAAACGATTATTCGTAGAGACCGTCTAAGAGCAGAAGAATATCAAATGAAAGAAAGAAGTATAATTCTGCTGGATGACTTTGAAAATCATCTGGATTTGAGAAGTGATAACAAGCTGTATACTAATCATTTTACAGAAGAACAACTACCTGAAATAGTAAGTGAAATTATAAATAATGAGAAATATCGAGTGAAATAACTGTACTGTTATTATGCTTCGAATCGAAAATGATAAGAGGGTGAGCAGATGAACAGAGGAATACGTTTTGAAATACCAAATGCCTATGGTCGCTTTCTTGGGGAGATTTTAAAACCAATGGAGGTATCTAATTTCGATTGGTTTATTGGGGAGGAGGAGTCCTATTTCGTTGTTGATGATACGTTAGGAAATGATCTTTTTCCGGATATGATTATGGGTATGAATGGAGAAGAATTACAGAAGATTATTGATAACAACGAGTATTATTTAATATTTGCGAATTTAAAAGCATTTTCAAAAGGCACACAAATAACAGATGTTATCACCTATGAAGATTATATGTTGAGTGACTGTCAGATGGTTCTTCTTGTGATCGATAGTACCTACGTCACGGTTTATTGTAAAGATTTAGAGAAAGTCGAGGAATTATATAATCATATAAATAGACAGGGATTTGAATCTCTCGCATATTTAACGGATGAGAATGATACGAGGACAATACTATCGGTCTGGTGATAAAGAAGCTTGGGATTAACTGTTAAGGTTTGATAGAGATCCCATGCTTTCGTTGTTATGCATGAGCATAGCGTTGAGTTTAGTGTTAGGGGTTAAACGCTAACGAACCTGACACGTCTTATTGAGGAATTTGAAACGCCCTCCGAAATCTAAGGAATCTGAGACACGTTATATCAGAAAAAATAGCCTTTTGTAGCGTTTTTATCAGATGATTTTGGGAAATAAGATGTCTCATGTTCCTTACAATTTTAAAAGAGGACGGGAAGGTCGAATAAGATGTCCTGTGTTCCTTAGAAAATCGCCTGAGTTTGAAGACACACTCTAGTCCGTTTCCCCATGATATTTGAATGTTTATGAATACGACGATTACATCTTATGAATGAAGAAGGAGTTGAGAGGAAGATGGAGACAGAACGACTTATATTTCGGAAATATACTAAAAATGATTTCGATTTACTTTTTGAAATGACACGTGAGCCGAATATGATGAAATTTATAAGACATGGCGGACCCTGGACGAAGGAAGAAACCATGCAAAGCCTTGAAAAGTTCATCAACTGGAATAAAGACGATAAGGGGTTGTTCCTCGCATTCAACAAAGAGGATAACAAGTTAATTGGAACCTCTGGACTGATTCCTCAAATCATTGAAGGCACTGATGAGCTTGAAGTTGGTTACTGGGTTGTAGAGCAATACTGGGGAATGGGTTACGGATATGAACAAGCAAAAGCGTGGAAAGAATATGGCATGGATCACTTGAAGCAGAAAAGATTAATATCGTTGATTCAACATGGCAATGTGGGTTCTATGAAAGTCGCGCAAAAGAATGGCATGAAACACGAGAAGGACGTAGACATCATAGGGAAAAAAGTAGCGGTGTACTCGATTGAGGTGAATTGAATATGACTCTATTTCCTGAACTAGAAACCAAAAGATTGCTGTTAAGAGAGATTAAACAGAGTGATACTCAAGACATACTTCATATTTTTTCTTCAGATGAAGTTACAAGGTTCTACGATGTAGAAAGTTTCACGAATACAAAACAAGCAGAAGAACTCATACAAAGATGGACTGAACGATTCGAAAATGGTCAGGTCATCCGCTGGGGAATTGCTTTGAAATCGGACAACAGAATTATTGGAACATGCGGGTTTCATGGTTGGATGAAACAACATCATAAAGCTGCGATGGGATATGAGTTAGCACCGGAGTTCTGGCGGCAGGGTTACATGACCGAGGTAGCTCAGAAAATCGTTGAATATGGATTCAAGAACCTTGAATTAAACAGAATTGAAGCATTTGTCGAGCCAGAGAACGCGGGATCAAGGAAGTTGCTTGAGAAAATTGGGTTCAGTGAAGAAGGCATATTGAAAGAACATTTTATTTGGAAAAATCGATTTGTAGATAATGTCATCTATGCATTTTTGAAGAAAGAATATGTATGAGAATACGAATTATTGGATCTTGCGGTAGTGGGAAATCAACATTAGCCAAGGAATTGTCGGATAAATACGGTATTCCTTCCTATGAATTAGACAATCTCATATGGGACAGAAGCGCCGACGATCTGAGATATCCTGAAAGTGTTAGGGATGAATCCATTCAATCTATTGTCTGTTCAGAGGCTTGGATCATAGAAGGAGTGCAGTGCAAAGATTGGACAATTAAGTCCATCCAGGAAGCGGATTTGATTTTTGTATTAGATCCAAATGTTTTCATTAGAGATTATCGGATTATAAAAAGGTTTGTCTTGTCCAGAATGGGCTTGCAACCGTGGAATTACAAGCAGTCATTCAAGAACTTATGCAAGATGATTGTGAAATGGAACCATCAATATAATATAGAAGAAGTTATATGTACAATTAACCAAAACAGTAAGACTGCAACAATCACGAAGAATAAAAAACAAGTTATTCAGTTGATTGAACATCATTGGGAAGTGGTTGTAAGTGAGAGCGAAAAGAACTTTAGAGGTAATCAAAGATTATCGAAAGAGGAGATACAGTGGTGAATATAAAAATACAACCAGTCACACGAGAAAATTGGGAAGAAGCACTGAAGATCTCTTTGTATGAACACCAAGCGTCATTAGTTCCATCCGTTGTTGAGGGGATCGCTTACGCCTATATAAAACCGTGGGATGAAGCATTTGATCCTTACGTACTTGAGATTGATGGGAAGGTATTTGGTTTCTTTTATCTAAGTTATACGCCAGATAGTACAGATAATTACTGGATTGGTGGTTTTCAAATCGATCAATCCTATCAAGGTAAAGGAATGGGAAAGAGCGCTTTAAGAGTCATTCTAGATTACATTACGAAACAGCATCCGGTATGCAAGGTTATTTCATTAACGGTTGAACGGGATAACGAAATAGCACAGAATTTGTATAAGAGCATGTCCTTCTTTAGTGAGAACAGAACCAATTCAGATGATGAAGTGATCTACAGGTTGGAAATAAAATGATAGACTCAGCATTTCAGAGGGCAATATATCTTTGTTAACCAAAAGCGAGGATTGGTTGCGGTATTCACAACGATTATATCCGATGATAGCTTGTTACCACTTCAATGGTTTGACAATTATATATTGAAAGAATAGTTGTTTATGGGAGAGATAACATGAGCCACTGGTTTGATCTAGATGAATTTGATCCAGAGTTAATCAAATTTGCAGTTATGATCGCGAAATACAATAATAAATTCATCATTGTAAAAAATAGGAAAAGAGGAGGTTGGGAGATTCCAGGAGGCAACAAAGAAATAGGGGAAACACTTTTACACACGGCAAGTCGAGAACTCTATGAAGAGACAGGGGCAGTACGCTTCGAATTGATACCATATGGTGTATATGAATGGAATGGGAGCTTTGGTATGGTTTCTTATGCTGAGGTTAATTTGCTAGAGAGCTTACCGGAGTCTGAAATCGATGAAATAAAGCTTGTGGATGTATTACCTGAAGGGATGAACTTCGGAGATATGTTTTATCGTTTCTCAGACAGATGGGATGGACTTGAGAACCATAAGCTTAAGAAATACACTATCGAAATAAATCATTTGAATGAGTTACCAGTAATTAAAATAAGCTAGTTTTAGATGGAGGAACTCTTTTTGAAGCTAAAGGAGATGAAAAGAACTAGTGAATAAGAATAAGGGACTCATCATGTCACTATTACTTTTATTGCTTTTAATTTTGTTATGGGATTCCTTTCGAACTTCAATTTTTGAAGCAGTTACTGTTCAAAAGATTAGTGAAAATGAAATGACTGTAATTAATTTTAATAATCTTGAAAGAACAATATCCGTTCCAATGGATATGTCAAAACTAATTGAAAAGAACAAGGAATACACTATTTTGTACGATAAAAGGGTCTTTGATAAATACAGACTTCGATCAATAAAGCCATAGGATCTTAGAAATAACATGGGGAAGGAGAGATGGCAACGATCATGATAACGTATAGAACGTTGACACTTGATGATGTGAACCAGCTGCAGGAAATAGATCGCTCGGAACATATTGATCTCATTTATGAAATGAGAGAGAACCGATTGGTTGAGCTTGAACAAAATCATGAATGCTCAAACTGGGATGAGATGCTTTTGAAGGAGATTCAAAATCGATATGTGTACGAATTAGAACAAGGTGGCATGGCATATGGCGCGTTTGCTGACGATCAATTAATCGGATTTGGTGTGCTAGCACATCAATATAGAGGAAAAGAACGAAATCAATTACAAGTTGACTTGATGTATGTCTCATGCGGGTACAGAAGACAAGGTATTGGAAAACGTATTCTAAACGAGTTAGGTGAAGAAGCTAAGAAACGTGGTGCACAGTATCTGTATATTTCCTCCACAGAGACGAAATCAGCGGTATCCTTTTATAAAAGTCAGGGCAGTCAGATTGCAAGCGAGATTGATCAAGAACTTTATGACAAAGAGCCGAAAGATATACATATGATAAAGGAGCTGGGCACATGACAACGGTTGGCATACTCGGAACCATTCATATGTATCGTAGGAGCCGATCACAATTACATCTTCCAAGAAGAGCTAAAGATAGAACCCGTTGAATTGTTGTATCCGTTACGATAAAGGAATCGCTGGTAGAAAAGACAAATGAAACTTATTATTTAAGGAGCATTACATGCGAAAAAAAATACGTAAAACACTCAAATACAGCATATTTAGTATTATTTTAATAGTTATAGTAGCTCTGATATTTCCCACATGGACACCCAAAATTAAAGGTGAAAACAGTATCAGCATGTTAGAGCAGGTCGAAATTAACGGTACAGGACATGAAGTCATGATCAGGGGAGTTGACCGAAGTAATCCTATCCTGATTTTTGTGCATGGCGGGCCGGGATGTTCGGAGATTCCGTACGTAAGGAAGTATCAGAAAGAGCTTGAGCAACACTTCACGGTGGTGCATTACGATCAACGTGGGAGTGGGAAGTCCTATCACTTTTTTGAGGATTACTCGAATCTGACAACAGATGTATTAGTAGATGATTTGTTAGCGTTAAGGGATTATGTATCTAAGGAGTTAGGTCAAGAGAAGGTTATATTAATTGGTCATTCATTTGGTACATACATCGGGATGAAAGCTGCGGCTAAAGCACCCACTCAGTTTCACGCTTATATAGGCATTGGACAGATGGCTAATACACTTCAGAGCGAACTGGAAAGTTTGGAGTACACGTACGAGCAAGCAAAACAAGCCGGCAATGAAGATGATGTTAAAAAACTGGAGCTAATTGGCAGCTCGATCGAGCAAGGAAAGGAACTTACGCCTAGAATTTTGTTGCAAAAGTACGGTGGTGCAGCCAGACTCATCAACGAGAATAGAGATTATATTTCAGGATTCCTTTTAAATCCCGAATATAATGGGCTGGATATGATTCGCTTTTATACAGGGATGTTCAGTTCACAAGACATCTTACTGAATGAAGCATTTGATCAAAATTTACCTGATATTGTTGATCATTTGGAAATTCCTACCTATTTTGTAACGGGTAAATATGATTATATGACCACTGCGAATGCAGCACGTGATTATTTTGACGTATTGGATGCACCGATCAAAGACTTCATTGTATTCAACGAGTCAGCGCATTACCCACAGTTTGAGGAGAAAGAAAAATTCGTGAAATGGTTAAATGAGCTATTTTAAGATGCATTGAGAGGAGCAAGATCATATTGTTAAGTGAAGTCATTGAGCTTGAAGAAGAGAGTGATGAAAGTTACCGGTGTTACACTCTGCAAAATACAGTGCAAATATTCAAACATTGCATACATGATGAGGATTTAAATGACGTTCGAATATATGTGTCCACTAATACATCGTTAGATTCAATTGTTCATAAAATAGAAGACTACATTAAGTGGTTTTCAACTTGTGAGACTGTCTTTCGAGATTATTATGAGAATGAACTTCAGGAAAAAGTACATCAGAATTGGTTTAATGAGATTGAAGTCTATCGCGCGGATATCACATTTAACAGTTTAACCGACTACGGCGCAACAATATCTTGCGGGGATAATCTCCTGCACGATCACATCATGATGATTGATTTTGATCGAGAACAAATTCAAGCAATACACTTAAACGGATAGTTGGATTATTTTGTAGTAAATCGTCAAAAAAGAGAAATAAAGATATCGCTTTATTTTCCATATATGTGTTATTATGTTGGTGCGAGACGGAATTTTCATTTGTTTGATCGACAGGAAAGGAGGCGCGAATTCTCGAATCATTCAATCTGTATCAATAGATTAACTGCACTGCTTGTTAAAAATAATAGAATAAGCGGAGGTATGGTTATGTTCAAAAAGTGGAAAAAATTCAGCATCAGCAGCTTGGCACTGGTATTAGTGGCTGCGGTAGCCTTTACTGGATGGAGCCCCAAAGCATCCGCAGCAGACGCTTCGCAAGTGGTGGCTGAGATGGGTGCAGGATGGAATCTCGGCAATCAGCTGGAAGCAGCGGTGAACGGTACACCGAGTGAGACAGCTTGGGGCAATCCTACGGTGACTCCGGCGCTGATCCAAAAAGTGAAAGCAGCGGGCTTCAAGTCTATTCGTATTCCCATCTCCTATTTGAATAACATTGGAAGCGCTCCCAATTATACGATTAATGCGGCATGGCTGAATCGAATTCAGCAAGTTGTGGACTATGCGTACAATGAAGGTATGTATGTGATCATCAATATTCATGGCGATGGGTACAATTCCGTTCAAGGTGGATGGCTGCTCGTAAATGGTGGCAATCAGACTGCCATTAAGGAAAAATATAAGAAGGTGTGGCAGCAGATTGCGACCAAGTTTAGCAACTACAATGATCGTCTTATTTTTGAATCCATGAACGAAGTGTTCGATGGCAACTATGGCAATCCGAACTCGGCTTATTACGCCAACCTGAATGCCTACAATCAGATCTTTGTGGATACGGTTCGTCAAACTGGAGGCAACAACAATGCCAGATGGTTGCTGATTCCAGGTTGGAATACCAATATTGACTACACTGTTGGTAATTATGGCTTTGCTCTTCCGACAGATAATTACAGATCCTCAGCAATTCCTAGTTCGCAAAAGAGAATCATGATCTCGGCACACTATTACTCTCCTTGGGATTTTGCAGGTGAGGAAAACGGTAATATCACACAGTGGGGTGCAACTTCTACGAACCCTGCCAAGAAGTCTACTTGGGGCCAAGAGGATTATCTTGAATCGCAGTTTAAGTCCATGTACGACAAATTTGTAACTCAGGGCTATCCTGTAGTGATTGGTGAGTTCGGTTCCATTGATAAAACGTCGTACGATTCAACCAACAATGTATACCGCGCTGCTTACGCCAAAGCGGTTACCGCAAAAGCCAAGAAATACAAAATGGTTCCAGTTTATTGGGATAACGGACACAACGGTCAACATGGTTTCGCATTGTTTAACCGCTCGAATAATACCGTGACTCAGCAAAATATCATTAATGCGATCATGCAAGGTATGCAATAATTTACTGTCTATCTGCATCCGTGCAAACGGCGTGTTCCTTTAAAAGGGACATGCCGTTTTTTTTGTGTTACCCGAGGTGAAGTCGTACAACATTTACCAATGCATTTTACATAAGCCACATACAGAATTCATTAAATCCCACAATAGCTTTTATATACTTAATTTGCTTGATATAGCGAACTAAAAGGACTAGGTGGTAGACAGAATGTTAAAAAAACGTGATTTGCAGGAATGCCATTCACTGTACAGCTTAATGATGGACCCCGCAGTTTCTCCTTACGTTCGTTATGCATGCCAATCGTATGAGGAATATCTATTCCTGACCAAACAATTGATGGCTGAAGAAGAACAAAAAACGGTGATTTCCCGAACGATTTTGAATGAAACAGGGCAGCCTATTGGAACTATTGATCTATATCATATCGAGCATCAAACCGGTTTTTTAGCCACATGGATTGGTTCACCGTTTTTTGGAAATGGGTATAGCCAAAGAGCCAAATCAGCCTTCTTTGTTGAATTATTTCTGGAACATGGGATTGAAACGGTATTTATGAAGATACGCAAGCAGAATATAAGATCCAGAAAAGCAGTACAAAAGCTGCCTTATGTGAAGTTAGCCAATGGTGTGTATCCAGATGTATATCAACGGATTAATATGAATGAACAGATGTATGATCTGTATTGTGTTGAACGGTCAGCCTTTTTCGAAAATAGTATGGATCTGCACCAAGTGGTAGCTACGTAACTTATTCAGAGAGCATCAACAGCGGCGTCAGTGATGAAGCCGCTATTTGATATGATGATATAGGAACAGACCGTGAATATAACATGCAGGAATATAGACTAGAGAATCGAAAGACATTAAGTAGATAACCTCATAAAAAGTGGACGGTTAATCAAGGAGGCATGAAATGAATAATATTAACAAGATTTTGGGTGTAGTCCTCATGCTTGGCAGTGTGTTTATCTCAACGATGGAGAGAATTTCAATCCGAGTCTCTGTCGCTATAGTAGAAGCAGGATACGCTTCAGGAGGGACCAACGTACCCCAGTTTGCTCAGATGAACGAGCATCCAACAGGTTTACTTGTATACTTCATGTTTTTTGTTGGATTCATACTATTGGTGGCGGGATTCCCGGGGAGTTATAAGAAAAATCGTAATCATGGGCATAGCAAGGAAGTTTAGCTTGAGGAGGGATGAAAGTGGCCCAACAGGAGGAAGTGTTATCGGGAGGTAATGTGAATCAGGTCGTCAGAATAGGTGAGACGGTTCGCCGGCATGCCAAACCAAATCCATATGTGGTTGAACTGCTTTTACATCTTGAAAAAGTTGGTTATGATCATGCCCCTCGATTTCTGGGAATAGATGAACAGGGGCGAGAAATACTTTCTTACCTCGAAGGCATCGTTCCAGGCAATGACTACCCTGATCTAGAAGAGTATATGTGGTCAGACGAATCTTTGATTGAAGTCGCAAAACTGTTGAGAAGTTACCATGATGCGACCGTTGGATTTACAACAACATCAGTTTCAACGAACAGATATCCAGGCATAACAGAAGATGAAGTTGTATGTCATAACGATTTTGCGCCGTATAATGTGGTGTACAAGGATGGCCGTCCCCAAGGCATTATTGATTTTGATATGGCGGGTCCGGGTCCGCGAATGTGGGATATCGCCTATGTCTTGTATACATCCGTTCCACTCGCAGATTTCTCACCAGAGATGGACGGAAAGAGTGTAATGCCATACGCCAGCCAGGCGCACGGAACTGCTCGAAAAGAACGGATTGCCTTATTCATGGCAACGTACGGGCTGAGTGTTCCAGCAGATTTGAAGGATTGGGTCATATCCCGTATCCGTTTCATGTGTAAAACACTGACTGATCGTGCGGCTGATGGAGATGTCGCTTTTATGAAGATGGTCGAAGAGGGGCACCTGGCCCACTATGAGAAAGAAGTCATTTTTCTTGAAAACCATTGGGATGAATGGGTTTGAAAGGTAATGCTAATGGACCGCGTGATAGCCTACGGGCTGGACAGCGGTTTTTTTGTTTCCATCTTCGAATCCCTATGAATTCCATTCTAAACATTTTCAACAATTGTGATCAACAATACAGCAATATAGTTCAGATTAGATCGAAATAACTGTGATACAATTCATTGTAAAGCGCTATCATTGTAAATTATTAAACTATATTGCTTTTTATATTCTGGGAAGGGAGATCTTACTGATGCTAACCATACACACCCCGACGAATATTGCTTTGCAGGAAAATGAAGTTTATGTGCGATCAGAAGCAGATAATTTTCAGGATGAATGGCCTGTTCATACGCATAATGGGTATGAGATACATTATTTTATTCAAGGAGATGCAACCTTTTTAATCGGTGACCGAATATATAAACCGCTGCCTGGAGATATGTTTATATTCAGAGGCGGTGTGCCCCACCGAATCAATCCTTCAAGAGAAATCGTGTACAAGCGAAGTTTTGTCAATTTCACGGAATTATTGCTTTTGGACATGCTTGCTGTCAGTCAGTTGGAGAATCTGATGTCCATATTCCGTCATCCCAATGGGTTATTGGTGCATTGGCCTCCGGAGGAGCGTGAGTATATCACAGCTATATTTAAGGGAATCAAGGAGGAGATGGGGGCAGGAAATACAGGGTACAAAACAATGGTCAAATTAAGTCTTACCCAATTGCTACTGCGGATTTACCGGAAAACAACCAGTGAGCAATCCGCCAATCCTATCTTATGTTCTTCCCAGAAGCAAACAAGCGTAAGCCGGGTTCTTCATTATTTAAACCAGAACTACACGGAGAATGTTTCATTGGATGAACTGTCCAAAACACTCCATTTGAATAAATACTACATTTGTCACTCTTTCAAAGAGACGACGGGATATACCATAAGCAATTATGTTATACGGAAAAGAGTTGCAGAGGCCAAAAAATTGTTGCTGTCTACGGATGCACCGATTTTGTCCATATCTGAGACGCTAGGTTTTAACACACCTGTATATTTTAGCAGGGCCTTTAAACAATATGTGGGTGTATCACCACAGTTATTCCGTAAAAGTGAATTGCTCAACGAAGCCAAAATTCATTAGAACCTTCCAAGGAGATGTTGATATGACAAGAAGAACAACGTTTAAGCTCATCACTAGCATGGTATTGGTCATGTTACTCATCGTATTGACTGCTTGCGGAAATTCAGGTACCAATGCTAATCCAAAACAAACAACCCTGGATTTCCTGTGGTTCTCTGACGGAAAAGAGGGAGAAGTCATCAAGGAAATCATTAAAGACTATGAGCAGACCAATACCAAGGTTAAAATCAACCTGATTGAAGTTGGCTTCAAGGATATCCAAACCAAATTAAAAACAATGATATCCGGTGGAAAGCCACCTGCCCTGAGCCGGGTCACGGATACCGGATCATTTGCTAATCAAGCGGTTGATCTGACACCTTACGTGGACAATGCGGACCAATTCGAGGATCAATTTATTGACTCACTTAAACCTTATTATGTTATTAATGACAAGCTGGTAGCGGCGCCTATGGATGTTACAGCGAATGGGCTTATTTATAACAAAACCTTATTTGATAAAGCGGGCGTCAAAGTACCGACCTCTCCTGACCAGGTATGGACGTGGGATGAATACACAGCTGCGTTAAAAGAGGTTATGGACAAAGGTGGAGCACGTTATGGCATGGTATGGGATGTCACTCCGCATAGATGGTCCACTCTTTTGTATCAGAATGGCGGAAGCATCTTAACAGAGGATGGCACTGCGGCAGCGATTAACAATGAAGCCGGAATCCGTAGCATGGAGCAGTTCAAGCAGCTTCATCAAGAAGGGATCATGCCCGAATCCGTGTGGCTCGGAGGGGAAAATCCGAACAACCTGTTCCGTTCCGGGACGGTGGCTACCCACTGGGCTGGCAACTGGATGATCAGCAATTACAAGGATATCACTGATTTTGAATGGGGAGTCACCTACATGCCAAAAGGAACACAACGTTCTTCAGTGCCAGGCGGGAAGTTTCTGATGGCATTCAAAGGCAGCGGATATGAGCAGGAGGCGGCAGAATTTATTGAATACTTAACGTCCAAAGAAGTGAATTCAAAATATAACCAGGAATCATTGTTTATGAGTCCACGGAAGGACAGCTCTGTATTAAATTATGAATTCGGCAAGGAGATGTTTGAAATTTTCGCGGATGAACTGAAGAACAGTTCGCCTCTTGCAGCTAATGACTGGTCCAGACAGACCATTATATCCAAAATATCAACGGACCTGAAAAATAATATTGTTGAGGTTTTATCCGATAAGGCAACTCCACAGGAGGCATTGGATCGAACAGCCGAACTGATTAACGAGGCTATTGGCAGTCAATAAACGTAAAGCGCTTTGGTTAATTCGTATACGGGGGCTTACCGATTCCTGTGAAGCCTCCCTTTCGAATAACGCATAAGGAAGGGGCAAACAGATGAGTGAAGGACAACGATTAAACAAAAATACGCTGGCAAAACAGAACAGGAAGCTCGTTATTGCTCCTTATCTGTTTATACTTCCTAACCTCCTGATCTTTGGAACTTTTATCGTATTTCCCTCTTTATTGGGCCTCTATTATTCCTTCCATGTCTATGATGGATTGAACCCAATGAAGTTCAACGGGCTGGATAATTATATCAAAATTATAGGGGATCGGGAATTTTGGTCGACCATCGGACGAACGGGGATTTATGCAGCGATTGTTGTTCCGCTAATATATGCAGCAGCGTTAGGTATTGCTTTGCTGCTTGCACGCGAGATTAGAATGCGCGGGTTCTTCAGGGCCGTATTTTACTGGCCGACCATGATTTCTTACATTATCGTAGGATTGACCTGGAAGTGGATTTTCGGAGATTCATTTGGCATTTTGAATCATCTGTTAACCGTGGTTGGTGTGGAACCTGTTGGTTTTTTAACCTCTTCCTTTTGGGCAAATACGGCTGTAATCATCGCGACAGTATGGTCACGTGCAGGCTTTTTCATGGTCATTTTTATCGCGGGTTTGCAGGCTATACCTACGGATTATTATGAGGCTGCCCGCTTGGACGGGGCAACTGGAATGAAGGTGTTCCGCTATATCACACTTCCGTTGTTGAAGCCCACAAGCTTGCTTGTTGTTATGCTGACTCTGATTGACGCGTTCAAAGCATTCCCACTTATGTTTGCGCTTACAGGTGGTGGTCCGGGCAAAGATACTACCTATATTGTTCAATATATTTATGAGATTGGCTTTAACAGACAGGAGCTCGGTCTGGCCAGTGCCATGTCGGTGATACTGTTTATCCTTATTGGTGGATTCTCGGCTCTGCAATTCCGTCTATCGAAAGGAGGGGCTACGTAATGGTCATGAAGCCTATGGTCAAAATCTTCATCTACAGTCTGTTAAGTGTTGCCGCAGTGGTGTGGCTCCTGCCTGTCCTGTGGGTCGTGATTTCTTCTCTAAAAACGAATAGCGATCTGTACAGCTTCCCTCCCAAGCTATGGCCGCAGCCAATCACCTTTGAGCATTTCAAGGAGGCATTCAGTAAAGGCAATTTTGGCTTGTATTTTATGAATAGTACGATCGTAACTGTAAGCTCAACGCTGCTACTGTTATTGATTAACTCCATGGCAGGTTTTGCACTCGCGAAATATCGCTTCCGCGGAAGCGCGATCATATTAATCGCTTTTGTCTCAACACTCATGATTCCGATTGAGGTAATTATGATCCCCATATTCAAGGTGCTGAGCGCACTGGGGCTGTATAATAGCCTACTCGCGATTATTATCCCGCCAGCAGCAACCCCGACAGGTGTGTTCCTTATGCGGCAGTATTTGTTGTCCGTACCGGACGAGCTGTTGGAAGCTGCCCGGATGGATGGAGCGGGCGAATGGAAAATTTACTGGAGCATTATTCTTCCGATAGCGAAGCCGATTCTTGCGGTGCTCGCAATCTTCTCCTTCATGTGGAGATGGGATGATTTTGTATGGCCGTTAATTGCAATTAGTGATCCATCGAAATATACGATTCAGCTTGCGCTCTCTAATTTTATTGGTGAGTACAACGTGGATTGGGGAAGTTTGCTTGCGATGTCCGTCATCACGATGATTCCGGTACTGATTGTTTTTATGGTTTTCCAGCGGTATTTTGTCAGCGGTATGATTACTTCAGGAATGAAAGGATGAGTTGAATGTCAGATACCACCCGGAGTGGGATGGATACCTTGAATTATAAACCGATGAAATTAGGTCACAATCAGGTCATTAATCATTGGATGATCAGCGGCATATATACGAAGCCTGTTGCCTTTGTTCCAACAACGATGGAGGGAGATATTAATGATTGGCTTATCGATGGTTTTGCCATTCATGAGAATCCATGCAGAAAGGAATTTGTAGAACATAGGAGAACGCAGCCTCTGAACCGATTTTTTGATCAATGGAGCGAGTTTCCTAGCCCGGGAGACGACTTCGTTGGAGAAGAGAACGGAATGCCTTGGGCACTGTATTCTCCTTGGAATAATCCACGGGTGGAGCAATCAGGATTTTGGTTTGTACCGACACATCTCCGCAGTTACGCGGCGACAAGACTCATTTCTCCGACTGCTCATACCGCTTCTTTGCGGATTAAGACCTATGGCAGTCTGACGTTGTGGGTGAATGGGGAAATGGTAACGGATTTTGCGCCACTCATGCGTAACAAGGAGCAGGAAATCGTAATTAAAGCTGAACTTGTAGCTGGAATCAATGAGATCTATGCCTGCTGGGAGGATCTGGCTGAGCGGGATACGATGTATGCTTTTGCGGTGGAATACCTGGGAGACGAGGAATTGGTGATTTCCCTGCCTATTGCTCCTCATTTGGCGGAGTCTGTAAAATCCGCAGAGGAAGCCCTCGAACAGGCTTATTTTCCTTCGGATCTCTTCAGAGGTGAGCAGATTAAGCTCAAGCTGCCACTTCCCTTGCCGGACATCGTTAGAGAGGTTGATATTCAGTATGGCAATTTTTTTGACGGTACCGAAAATAAGACGATACACATCGCCGAAAAGGAAACGGACCTGGTCCTGGGACATACAAATCAACTCGGTCATCATTACGTATATTTCACGCTGGCTATTTCAGTTTCAAATGTTGTACTAACCAAGAAGTTTGGCTGCCAATCCTATGATACGAGCTATGATGAGGCTGCTCAGCAAGCTGCGGATATTGAAGCTCGCAAATCCCTGGCTCTGCGATGTATTGCCGAGAAGGGCAGTCCCAATATTCATAAGGCCATCGCCATGCTCAAAACAGGAGGCAATCTGCAAGAAGCGGAGAACATTTTGCTTGAGGGTGTGGAAGGGATTGAGCAACGGAAGGATTGCAGTGACTTCTATCTGGTGGGGCTGTTCCGTCTTTGGAGAGATGAGCGAAATAGCGGTCTGTTCAGTGAATCGTTCTGGGATCGGGTGAAAGCAAGCATTCTGGGCTATCGGTATTGGATAGATGAACCTGGCGATGATGTAATGTGGTTCTTCAGTGAGAATCATGCCTTGTTGTTCCATACCAATGAACTGTTAGCCGGACAGCTGTTTGGGGATGAAATGTTCAGCAACAGTGGTGAATCCGGTGAAGTACACCGTCAAAAAGCAGAGCAGAGGCTTGCATTATGGTTTGAGCGCTTTTTGGATGAAGGATTGGCAGAATGGAATTCAAGTGCATACATTCCGATTGATGCGGTTGGGTTGTTGCATATCTATGAATTTGCCCATAATGAACAGCTCAGACAGCAAGCCAAAAAGGCAATGGACCTGTTATTCTATTATATTACCGTTCAGATGCATCAAGGCGTCTTGTCCACAACGTTTGGGCGCAGCTATGAGAAGGAACTGCTGGGTGGTTATGCAACGGGAACCACTTCAATGTGCTGGATCGCTTATGGCGTTGGCAATGTAAACAATTATTCAATAAGCAATGTTGCCTTGAGTTTATCGGATTACAGTCCTCCAGCAGCATATCAGGAGCATCTGTTGCTTGGGGAGAAGCAGCAGTTAGTGTTCGCCAATCAGCAGGGCAAGGGAGGTTACGCCAAGCTCTATCACTGTCGGACCAGGGAATACTCCTTATCCTCCATCATTCGCTTTCGTCCAGGCAAGCCAGGTTATCAGGAGCATGTCCAGCATTTATCTCTGTCACCTGAGGCGCTGATCTGGGTGAATCATCCGGCAGAAATATACAAGCATGGGGATGGTCGACCTTGTTTCTGGGCTGGGAATGGAATATTGCCCGATGTTGTTCAGCATGAGGGGATTGCTTTGATGATGTTTGATATTCCTGCGGATAACAACTCTGACTGGACACATGCCTATTTTCCTACTCACTCCTTCACGGAATGGGTAAGGCATGAGAACTGGCATTTTGCTCGTTTGGATAAGGGTTATGCAGCTATATATGCGGCCAACGGGACGAGTATGGAGAGCAGCGGGGTGACAAGAGAACGTGAGCTTATTTCACCTGGCTTGCGTAACGCCTGGATTATAAGAGCAGGAAGCGAACAGCAATTCGGGTCATTTGACGCTTTTATCAACCAAGTTCGTTCTGCAAACCCGCAATTCGATAATCAAGCTTTAACTCTCACTCTAACAGACCCGGTATATGGTCCAATTCAATGGGGAATGAACAAACCTTTTCTTATTAAAGAAGAGGAAATTATACACGAAGGTTATGGAGTGAAGGGACAACTGAAGTTACTGGACATGGAGCGCTGAATCGTGTGCAAGAAACCAAGGGAGTGATAACCAACATGCCGAATCAAATGTTGTTACAGGAGAGAATAAGCAAGGTATCCCAAGCGATGGAGTCTATGAAAAACACAAGCATCAATGAACAGTTTCCCATCGGACTAATCGACATACATCTATGGGAATGGCCGCAAGGTGTTGGTCTGTATGGCTTGCTTCAGCTCCATGAGGCAACGAAAGATCCTAAAGTGCTGGAATTTCTCGAATCATGGTACAATGCAAGGCTGATGGAAGGATTACCGGAAAAAAATGTGAACACCTGTGCTCCGCTCCTTACTTTGATCTCACTATGCGAGCTGACCGGAAACAAGGAGTACGAACAGGTCTGTGAGGAGTGGAGCAGTTGGATCATGGATGGACTGCTGCGAACCGGAGATGGTGCGTTTCAGCATATGATCACGGGAGACGCCAATGATGGTCAAATTCTGATTGATACCCTGTTTATGACGGTGCTATTTTTGGCCAAGGCAGGGGTATACTTCAAGAAACCCGACATGGTGGAAGAAGCCAAACGACAGTTCCTTGTGCATATCAAATATCTATATAACAAGAAAACCGGATTGTTCTATCATGGCTGGGATTTCAATGAAAATCATAACTATGGTGCTGTTCATTGGGGAAGAGGCAATGCATGGTATACGGCGGGAGTTATGGATTTCCTGAATATCATTCCGATCGAAGACGGGCTAAAGGCCTATCTGCTGGATACAGCAACCGCTCAAGTCAGAGCACTGAGCAAGCTTCAGGGTGAGGATGGCATGTGGCACACTGTGCTGGATGATCCAACCTCTTACAAAGAAACCTCGGCAACAGCAGCGATTGGATACGGCATTCTCAAGGGAATCCGGTATGGATACCTAGATGAATCCTATCGCCAGAATGGCTTGAGTGCGCTTGAAGCGGTGTTGAAACAAATTGATGATCACGGAGTTGTACAGCAGGTGTCCTATGGTACACCTGTGGGGCAGGATGCTCAGTTTTATAAAGATATACCGATCAGTCCGATGGGGTATGGACAAGCACTTACGTTGTTTATTCTGATTGAGGGCTTGCGGGTCCCAACCGCCGAATAGAATAAGGCGGACTTGTACGGTGGATAGGGGATACAGTTTCCTGTATCCTCCTTTTTGTTTTAGTAAGCTCGAATCTCAATTAATTCGGCATATCTACTGCCATTTGTGGCATCAATTATGATTCTCAGAGCCTGAGCTGACACAGGGACATCCAGGGAATGAATAACTTTTCTTTTGTGATTTTCTTGCACACTTGCGACTTGTGTCCATTTTCCAGCCGGAGTCAGTACTTCCACGCGATAATCACGCACCAACTCAGGCATCACACGGAATGTTGTGTGATGGTGATGTAAATTAACCAGATCCTCGTTCACATCATCATTAAACGTCAAGTGCAATTCAGCCAAGGTTTGTGGCTCTTCCCATGTCAGTTGTACCCATTCTGGATTGCCAGACTGCATCGGCTGCGACATCCACTGTTGCGGCCCACCGTAAGGGCGATGGTAACCGTTGATTGTGTTGTCCGCTGAATAGGCCGTGGTCTCAGAGAGGGTACGACAGCAGAAGGGCTGACGCGCCAACCCCTGCATGGACCATAATACGACAGGCTGATCCGTGGCATGATCTTCCAGATTTTTGGACACGTGGTTTTCTTCTGTTTTGAAGAAGATCAGCACCCCGCTGTGTGCTTCTGTCGAATGGTAGAGTGAGACGGCTTTATTGGAGCGGATGATTATAAAAGCATTCTGCGGTTCTTCCGGTCGCCATTCGAGCGGCAGCTTCACCCACTGCGCATTTCCTGTTGTAACGTTAACAGTCGCCGTAACTTGTAACGAATGCGGGACGTAGTTCTCCTTACGCCCCGTATCCCACAGCTCTACCGTCAGCGCGGTATCGCTGGATGCATCCAGCAGCAGCTCCAGACCGCTGAGCACTGGATGCACAGGCAGCAGCAGGGCAACATCCGTACCCAGGGGGTACGTCTCGCCAGGCTGCTCAAGGGCGATGCCCGTCAGCGTGCTGGAGGCTGTAGCCTTGGCACGCCGGGCAAGATCCAGCTCATCGTGGCTGCGCACCCCGATGATGGAAGCGTCCTGCCGCAGCAACGTCTGCTGCAGGACCGCCAGATGCCTCGCGTGCAGCTCGCGCGGCGACACCCCCATGGACGCGCAGAGCGCCGCGCCCGTACCCGCGGCTTCGCCGATGACCGCGCATGTTGCCATGACGCGCGTTGTGCCGAAGGCTACATGTGATGCACTGATGTCGCGCCCGGCCATGAGCATATTCCGCACATTTGCGGAATACAGCGAGCGGAACGGCACGTGATATACGCCATCGGCATGCATATGCTTCGAGCCGCTCGCTTCGGCGTACATGCCCTGCGGGGGATGCAGGTCAATGGACCAGCCGCCAAAGGCAACGGCATCCGGGAATTCCCGCTGGCTGATTATATCGTTCTGGGTGAGCACATAGTCACCCGTGAAGCGGCGGTACTCCCTTTTGCCAGGCAGAGAACCAATCCATTCCAGCGTCATATTGTCGGCTTCGAACTTGCCGGAATTCTTGATATAGTCCCAGATCCCGTAGATCACGGACCACAGTTCATCACGGATCAGCTCATTGTCATGAACGGTGTCATGTTCACCGCCCCATTCAATCCACCAGTAATGACAACCGGAATCTCCGCTGCGAATGACCCGGCGAATCGGAATGCTGGTCTGTGTAATATCCTTGGCAAAAGAAGGGGGGATATAACGGACAGGCGCACCAGCATCCTTGGTATAAAAGAGAAGTGTACTGCCCAGCGTGATCTGATCAGCCACCTCTGGTGCCCACTCTTCGCCATATTCGCTGCGGGCTTCCCGGCCGAGTGCAAACTTGGCTCCAGCCAGAAAGCCGACCAATCCATCGCCCGTACAGTCCAGATAGATCTGACTTTCGAATCGGATTTTGCGCTCAGAACCCATCATCCATCCGGTAACGGAGGTGATCATGCGTTCATCTCCATCCCCAGTGGCCTCGACTTCATGCACATCCGTATTTAAATACAAGGTGATATTCGATTCGGCTCGAACGGCTTCCAGAATGATCAAGTCCCAGAGATAAGGATTGCCCTCTGGATTACGATACTGATTCTCTACAAATAGTTCCCCCATAATACCCGTTTCCCGGGCATAACGGTTAATCCCGTGGGCGGTGGCACCGCACACCCAGACCCGAACCTCGCTGCTGGAATTGCCGCCAAGCACGGGGCGGTTCTGCACCAGCGCCACCTGCTGCCCAATGCGGGCAGCGGCTATCGCGGCGCATACACCAGCAAGTCCTCCGCCGATGACGGTGATGTCGTATTGTACATGCTCTTGTTTCATATCTGAGACCTCCTTAACTGAAGTTAGATCCACCTTGACTCCAACTACATATCTATAATTTCATCTTAGATTTATATATTCACTTTTTAAATGCACTATACTATCATCAAACATATACTTTATTTCACAGAAAGGGTGGTCAAGTCATGGAGCTGCTTAACCACATCTACTGGAAGCAAAAAGGGGAATTTGCTCTTACGGAAGATATCTATACGACTTGGGTGGCTTTTGCCGTCGAAGAGGGAATATTCCATTATGAGATTGGGGGTCAGATCGGAGAAGCGAGTTTTGGCGATCTGGTGCTGTGCCCCCCGGCGGTTCCTTTTCGGCGGACAGTCATTACCCCGCTGACATTTCACTATTTACAGTTTAGCAGTAGCCTGGAGGAGGAGGAGCTTCTGCCACCAGCCGGAAAATCGCTGATTAATGACACGAAGCGGTTAGCCTCGACGTACGCTTATTTACGCCAGGACAGTGAGGAGAATAAGGGGGAAGTTGCCCGTTGGAAGACACATTTTATGATGGATTTGTGGCAGTTGTATCAGGTGGAACGCAGACAGAATCGCTTAAAGGAGCGGAGATTTACCGAAGACGCACGAATGGCTGAAGCGGCAGCGCTGCTGGAGGAGCGGGCGGAAGAGGAGATCAGCCTTCAGGAATTGGCACAGCGACTGGCTTTGAGTCCGGTGCAGTTGACAAGGCGTTTCCGGGAAGCTTTTCAGGAGACGCCATCAGGCTATCTCAAACGGGTCCGTCTGAAAAAAGCGCAGAACCTCTTGGCTGACAGCAGCCTGACCCTTAACCAAATTGCCGAGCGATGCGGATATGAGAACGGTTTTTATCTGAGTAGAGTGTTCTCCAAAACGTTGGGCATAAGTCCATCTGAGTATCGCAGGAGACACAGGGTGTAGGCTGAAAGAAGTAAGCAGAAAGCTTTGAAGACTACTTTAAAGACAACTTTTGAAGCCAGCGGAGCACCAGGTATACACCTTCGTTACGGGTTGTAAGATTATGGAGGAGCTGGTATGAATGAGTGCAGAAGCAACGGATACTGCATTTCTAACCGAAATTAGAGGGGGAAGTACATTTCAGTTGTAGATTATACACAATTTATACTATAATTTACCATATGGAGTCCTTATCCGAACGTATGCCCCCCGTATCCGTTTGAATGAGGACTCTGATTTTATAACTAAAACCAAGGAGGTGGATATGGCCTTAGCCTTTGGAATAAGGAATTCATCCTAATATTCGATAAAGGAGAATGGAAGCGATGAGAAAAATGATATTTTTGAAAGCGCTTAAATTTGTTTTGATGATAACGTTGTTAGTTCCTTTGTATTGGGCGGCTCCATCTGTCCATGCGGCAGAAGGGGAAAATACCTTGATTCTGAGTCATGATTTTGAAGATGGGACGGTCCAGAGCTGGAGCGGACGCGGTGAAGTAGAAACGCTTCATGCAAGCGCCGTTGCAGCGCGTACCGGAGATTATGGACTGGAAGTGAGCGGGCGTGCTATGACATGGCATGGGCCAGCGTTGGATGTGACAGAACTTTTGGAGGTGGGACAGACGTATGTGTTCACTGGCTGGGTGAAGCTTCCGGCGGGAGCGTCCAGCACAAACCTTAATATGTCTTTACAGCGTACCCTGCCAGATACAACACATTATGAAAATTTAACATTCGGTACCGCATCCGCAGGCGAATGGACCAAGCTTACTGCACAGTTTAAAATGCTGGAACCAGCGAATCAGTTATCGGTTTATTTTGAAGTGCCAGACCGTGCCACAGCTTCTTTTTATATGGATGATTTCCGATTGGAGAAGCTGCCAGATCTCGGACCCATTGTGATCGAAGAAGACATTCCTTCCCTACAGGATGCTTTTGCGGGCAAGTTTCGAATTGGGACGGCCTTCACGAACAATGAACTGCTGACCGAACCGGACAAGCAGCTGCTTACGAAGCATTTTGATAGTCTGACACCAGGCAATGTTCTGAAATGGGACAGTACCGAGCCGCAAGAGGGTATGTATAATTTCAGCGGGTCGGATGCCGCAGTCGCTTTTGCAGCAGCGAACGGACAAGAGATACGCGGGCATACCCTCGTTTGGCATACACAAACTCCGGATTGGGTATTCCACGATGCCAACGGCAATCTGGTGAGCAAAACGGTGCTGTATGAACGGATGCAGCAGCATATTGAGACGGTAATGGAGCGTTATCAAGGCCAGATCTACGCTTGGGACGTTGTGAATGAAGTCATTGATGCCTCCGAGCCGGATGGCCTGCGGCGCAGTCTGTGGTACCAGATTGCCGGGGAAGAATATATTGAGAAAGCATTTGAATTCGCCCATGCAGCCGACCCGGATGCCAAGTTGTTTATTAATGACTACAATACCCATGAGCCGGCCAAAAGCCAGGCCCTCTACAATCTGATCACTCGCCTTCAAGCCAAGGATGTGCCTATTGACGGAGTCGGCCATCAAACACACATCAGCCTCTTTTATCCAACCCTTTCAGAAATTGAGAGTTCCATTGTCAAATTTAAGGCGCTGGGCCTCGAAACACATATTACTGAGCTTGATGTAAGTGTGTATTCCAATGATTCGCAATCTTATGATATCTTCCCGGAAGAACTGAAGACACAGCAGGCGGCGCTGTACAAGTCCCTGTTCCAGATCTTCCTGAGGCATACGGACACAGTCAAAAATGTTACCTTGTGGGGCAAGGATGATGCCAATACCTGGCTACGAACCTTCCCGGTCGCCCGCAACAACTGGCCGCTGCTTTTCGACGAGCGACTCCAGTCCAAGCCAGCCTATTGGTCCGTATTAGAGACGGTCCAGGTCGAGGCAGTACCAGCCGCTCCGCAGAATCTGACCGCCACTGCGGTTAGCGACAACAGCATCAATCTAAGCTGGAGTGCATCTGCAAGTGCGACCTCCTATACGGTAAACAGGTCGCTGACAGCAGCCGGACCGTATACATCTGTGGCCGCTGTATCGGGAACAAGCTATAAGGATATGGCGGTATCTGCTGGAACCACCTACTACTATGTGGTGAATGCGGTTAACAGCGTTGGGAAGAGTGTGAACTCCGTTCAAGCTTCCGCAAAGGTCCAGGGTGGAGGGCCGCCAGAGCCTGCTGGCAATCTGACTCTAGCCTATCGTGCAGGGGATACAAATCTGCTCGATAACCAAATGAAACCGCAGTTTGTCATTCACAACAACGGTACCTCCACAGTTAGCCTGAATGAACTGACAATTCGTTACTGGTATACAGTGGACGGGGAGAAACAACAATCCTTTTTCTGTGATTATGCACAGCTTGGAGGCAGTCAGATCAGCGGCAGCATAGTGAAACTGCCTGCACCTGTTCCTGGAGCGGACCATTATCTGGAACTGAAGTTCGGTACCGGAGCAGGCGTGATCCCGGTCGGAGGAACCTCTGGGGAGATACATACCCGGTTGCACAAAGCAGACTGGTCCAATTACAGCGAAGGGGATGATTATTCCTTTAACCCGCTGCAGACCTCTTTTGCCGATTGGACCAAGGTAACTCTTTACCGGAACGGCGAGCTTGTCTGGGGAGTGGAGCCTATATCCTAATTTGCTAAGTCGTTATACCCAGCCTAGCCGGAGATCCCAGATCTCCGGTTTTTTTAATGCAATAGAACAAATCTGTGTATCTCTATCCCTTCCCTGGCAACTGGTATCACATATCCATGCGAATGAGCCCGGCCCCGGCCGAAGCGGGGGAACTGATGGTATAATGATCTCAATAATTGCAGGGGGAGCGCTGAGGGGATGACAAAGCCCGACTGGAAGACCTTTTTGCCGCATAAGCTCAGGTATCGGCTGTTTGGTGCGTTTGTGGTGTTGATTCTGCTGCCATTCAGCGTACTTAATGTCTACAACTATGGACAGATCGAATCTCTGGTTGAGCAAAAAATCAGCGAACAGAGCCACGAGCAACTGGTGCAGATGTATGGTTCTCTGGAGGACCAGATGAGTATTGCATTCAAAACCCTGATTTTTCTGGAACAGGATTCAGCCGTAAGAAACGTCCTGACTTCTCCAGACAATCGTTCTCCGCTTGAGAACAAGTCGTTGGTGGAAGAGAAGTTCAAGATGATCAACAACAGCTTTTTTCTATATAATCCTTCCGTGTACTTCACACTGTTAGATTTTCATGATAACGTTTACACTTCGTATTTGCCCAAAAAAGCTCTGGCCTATGGCCCTTATCGGGAACAATTTCGCAAGCATCTTGGAGAAATGACCTTCATCAAGGGCAACACTGATTCAAACTCGTTTCCATCAGAAGAGTTGCTCTACCGCTGGGATGCCCGGGATACCAACCATGTCCTGCGGGAGCTATCCTCCAGCCCGTATCTGTTGTCCCTCTATGCGTATATGAAGGACAGTGGCGGCAAAAGGTACGGAATGGCACGGATCAGCATCGATTATTCGTACTGGTTTCAGTCTATGCTGAAGGATTCGCAGAGCAATCAGGAGTATTTCCTGATTACTGGCAATGGGGAAACGATTGCCCGCTCGTCCGAAAAAGCGGTACTTTCCCCAGACGTGACCCGGGAAATTGCACTTCATCCGGCAGAGGCCTATCTGACGGATAATGATTCAGATACGCTGATTAACTACGTATACATCGAGTCACTGGACTGGTACATGGTAAATCGTATTCCACTAGCTGTGTTGTTTACGGAGATATCGGGGCTTAAGCAGCGCTATTTTTTAACGTTTTTTGGCTTCACAGCAGCATTTGTACTGATGGCCTTTATGATCTCGGCGACATTCACTCGGCCTTTATCACATCTGCAGAACCAGATGAAGGAGGTTGTACGCAAAAACCTCAAGGTCCGTATCCCTGAAGGCCGCAGCCGCGGAGAAGTGCTGGAACTGACCCGTACGTTCAATACCATGCTGGATGATGCGAATCAGATGATCGCCAGACTCAAGGCGGAAGAACGCCAGAAGGAAGCGGTACATTTTCATATGCTCCTCGCCCAGATGAATCCGCACTTTCTCCTGAATACATTGAATACAATGAAATGGAGTGCGATCCGCAGCGGGAATGAAGAAATCTCCGAGATGTGTGTTTCCTTGGGCAAATTACTGGAGGTCAGCCTGAATTCACAGGTCGAATTGGTATACCTGAAGGATGAGATTGAGTTGGTTCAAGCCTACCTTCATATTCAGCGGATTCGTTACCGCGATAGCTTTGAGGTGACTTGTGAATTTGACGATAAACTGGAATATGCGCTCGTGCCCAAACTGAGCTTGCAGCCACTGGTGGAGAATGCCATTCACCACGGTGTCGGGCCACTGGAGCAGCTTGGTCAGATCCGCATCGGAATTTACAGGCAAGACACAGGAAAGCTGATGCTGGAGGTGGCAGACAACGGAATTGGAATGGAGGAATCCCGGCGTCAGCAGATGACCCGCACACGTCCGGGGATTGGTCTGTCTAACCTTAAGGAACGATTGCGATTATTGTTCAAAGGCCAAAGTGAACTTGAAGTGATTGATAATCAACCAGGGACATTAGTGAGGTTCAGCATTCCTTTTTTATTGTCGACGCCTTACTTACAGAAGCGGTCAGACTAGAGGACTGGAGAGGGGAATCTGGAATGTGGAAGGTATTACTTGTGGAAGATGAAGTATTTGTACGTGAGTCGGTACGAGAGATTATTTCCTGGGAAGAGCTGGGTTTCACGGTCATCGGAGAATCCGGTAACGGGACCGAAGCGCTGGCGATGATTATACAGGATACACCGGATCTGGTACTGACCGATATTGTCATGCCAGGTATGGATGGTCTGGAATTACTCAAACAGACCCGTCAGGCCGGGTTAAAAACCAAATTTGTCATGCTCACCTGTATGGGGGAGTTCGAATATGTACGCCGTGCAATGGAATACGGGGCTTCCAATTATATTTTGAAACTGTCCATGAGTGTGAATTCACTGCGTGATACACTCCGTAAAGTAAGTGCAGAACTGGGAGCTTCAACTGAAGCCCGGACAGAGACAGATCATCATGAAGTGCCACCTTCCACACCGGTTCTCACATCAACGCCTGATTTGCCTAATTCTCTCACGGTCTCTTCTGCGCCCCCGTCTGATACGGATCTTCCATTTACACCTGTTCGTGAGCCGATTGTGAAACATCCGGAGATTAACAAAATAATTCAATACATCGGACAGCATTACGACCAGGACATCACCGTCAAATCCATGTCACGATATGTGATGATGGGTGAGAATTATGTGAGTGCTTTGTTCAAAAAGAAAACCGGCCATACCCTGATTCACTACCTGCATGGGGTACGGATGGAGAAAGCGGCTGAATACTTGCGCGAGACGGATCTTCCTGTACAGGAGATTGGTTACCGGGTAGGGTTCGGAAGTGATAATTATTTCATTAAAATATTCAAGCGTTGGACCGGTTGCACGCCCAGCCAGTATCGCCATCGTTCGTGACTCACAGGATGAGTAGAAGGAATATGTGTACCGAGTGCTCAGGCAAGCACAAGTAAATCCGTATTTTTGTTCAATCCGAATCATGGATATGTATCTTATGAACCCAGCAAGGTCCCTGCTACGATGTAACGGAAGGTACACTTCAATTCAGGGAGGTCATGTGACCAGATGAGAATCAAAAAAGGATTAACCGGGTTAATCGTAGGTGCGCTGATGCTGGGCTTGCTTGCCGGCTGTGTTGGTAAAAATGAAACGAACGGTGGAGATAACGGAGGTGGAGCGGCAGGGGGAAAAGTGAAGCTCACCATGTGGGGCGCGGTGCCGCCCGAGAATGGTCCACAGGAAGTGGTGGATACCTGGAATGCGGAGCATCCTGATATTCAGGTGGAATATGTGCGGTTTGTGAATGACGATGATGGCAACCTGAAGCTGGATACGGCGCTGTCCACCGGGCAGAACGTTGACCTGTACGTCAACTATACGCTTACAAATCTGGATAAACGCATCAAGGGCGGTACAGCACTGGATCTGGGCGAGTTCACCGACTACAACATTGATGAGAAAATGGGTGAAGATGCGGCTTCCTGGAAAGTGGACGGCAAATATTATGGAATGCCAACTAAGAAAAACGCTGCCTTCTTCGCTTTAAATATGAAAGCGCTTGATCAGGCAGGACTGAGTGTACCGAAAGCCTGGACATGGGAAGAAGCCCGTGAATATGCACTCAAACTGAAGACAGCTGGCTTCAAGTACGGATTGGTGCAGCATACCGCTTCCTATGTAGACCCGCTCGATTCCGTTCTGGTGAAGAACGGGTATGTTAAGGCAGACGGTACTTCCAACCTCGATGATCCACTCGTTACCAAATGGCTGGAGACGTTGAACGGAATGATGAAAGAGGATGCAACCACGCCACCACTTGGCGAACAGCTGACTTCCAAAATGCCGGTGGAAAACATGTTCCTTGGCGGTGAGTCTGCCATGATTAATATCGGCGAATGGCTGATCCGCACATCAAACAACATGACCGAGTTCCCTCGGGATTGGAAAATCGCCTTTGCCCCTGTACCAAGACTGGCTGCACAAGAAGCAGATATGGTGAAGAGTGGAGGACTTGGTGACTTTATTGCGATCAATTCCAAGTCGAAAAATAAAGAAGCCGCATGGGAGTTCCTGAAATGGTACGCCGATGGAGGAATGATGCCGATGGCTGCGGGTGGACGTTTGCCTTCCTCCAATGCGGTTGATCAACAGACTGCGATCGATCATCTGCTGGGCGATTATGCCGATTCTTATGATAAAGAGTCTCTGGAATTTGTGTTGTACGGTGACGAGACACCTACGTTTGTCCGCAGCATTGCGCAGGAAGTCGTCGATCTGCGTGCACAGGAGTATGAAAAGTTCTTCCTCGGTAACCAGACTGCCGAAGTTACGGTACAGAACATGGTCAAACGCCATAATGACTGGCTGAAGCAGAATCAATAGATTGCAAAAGCAATGAGTCCAAAGGCCGTCCCAATGGGGCGGTTTTTTCTATATAAGCAATAGAACAATTCCATGTTATTTCTCTCCCGAAAGTCACTGCCGAAATACATATATCTGTGATATCAGGTACAGGGTTATGTTCCTTAAATGTTAGAGGACATCTTGTTATGCTTAATTCCAGAACAGATGTTAAGGAGTGGGGGAGCATATGCATAAATCCTGGATGAAACGGCAGAGCAGACTCGGGTATCTGTTTATTGGGCCCAATATGATTGGCGTGCTGTTGTTTTTTATTATACCGGCTGTCTATTCGTTCTATCTCATGTTCACTGATTACAAATTCATGAGCCCGGAGACGAATTTCGTCGGGCTGGACAATATCCGCCGGATGTTGAATGATGATCTGTTTGGCGTGGCGCTGCGAAATACATTTGTATTTCTGTTAGCGGTTCCGGTATCGATGGGGTTGGCATTTATCGTGGCGGTGGCGCTGAACAAGTCGGTGTATTGGCAAAAAACGCTGCGTGCTCTCTATTTTATGCCCTATATCACCAGCGGCGTTGCCATCGCCTTTGTCTGGATGCTGCTGTTCCAGCCAACGTCGGGACCGATTAATGGCTTCTTGCGCGGAATCGGTATTACGAACCCTCCCGGCTGGTTATCAACAACCGAATGGTCCATGTATGCGATTGATATCATCTGGATCTGGTTCATGCTGGGTTACAACATGATTATTTATCTGGCAGCTTTGCAGGAAATCCCGGAGGAATTGGTTGAGGCAGCACGGATTGATGGAGCCCGTCCTTGGCAGACGATACGCCAAGTGATTTGGCCGCTTGTGAGCCCAACGACCTTTTTGCTGCTGATTACAGGACTGATTATGACGATCAAGAACTTTGGTATCATTCAAGCGATTACACAGGGTGGGCCGGGGAACAGTACAACCGTCCTGTCGCTGTTTATCTATCAGAATGCCTTCCGCTACTACGAGATGGGATACGCTGCTGCCATTAGCTGGGCGCTCTTTGCCATCATCATGATCTTCACTGTATTGCAGTGGCTTGGTCAGAAACGTTGGGTTCACTACTAGGAGAGGAGGGATCGTTATGGAGAAACAAATTTCCGCGAATGCGAAGCCCACAGCCCCACATTCACCTAAAGTTAAAGTCCGCATGGAGTCCTTGACGCAGATTCGGAGAATCATATTGACAATTCTGATGTCCGGGTTTGCCCTGCTGATGATTATGCCGTTTATCTGGATGATCAGCACATCGTTCAAATCTCCTGCGGACGTATTTACCTACCCCATCCAGTGGATACCCTCCAGCCTGAACTGGGAGCATCATATCAAGGTCTGGAGCGGAGTGGATACCTTTGCAACCTATTATCTGAACTCGTTGAAAATATCACTTATTAGCACGATCGGAGCTGTATTTCTCTCGGCGTTTGCAGCCTATGGCTTCGCACGGATTCAATTCAAAGGTCGGGAGACATTGTTCCTAATCTATCTCTCGATGATGATGGTGCCACCGCAGGTACTCTTTGTACCGAAGTTCCTGATGTTTGAATGGGTCGGCATATATAATACGCACTGGGCATTGATCCTGCCTGGAATGTTCACGATTTTTGGCGTGTTTATGCTGCGACAATTCTTCCTGTCGGTGCCTTCAGAGATTTCGGAAGCAGCATTCATCGACGGTGCCGGTCACCTGCGCATATTCTTCAGGCTGATTCTGCCCTTGGCAAAGCCTGCGCTGGCTACCCTGGCGATCATCGATTTCTCCTGGCACTGGAATGATTATGAGAATGCGCTCGTGTTCCTGATCGACAAAGACCTGTACACTGTGCCGCTCGGACTGCAGAACTTTATTCTGGAGAATAATGTGGACTACAACGGTATGATGGCCGCTGCCACGGCAGGCATTATTCCGATGATCATCGTTTTTCTGGTGGGACAGCATTATATTATCCAGGGCGTGGCCGGAAGTGCCGTGAAGGGCTGAAGCTGCTGTCACTGTGATCCCATATAATAACCCTTTTGCTGAACGAAGAGATTTTCGCGGCAGAAGGGTTTTCTGTTGAAAGGGAGAATTAATCCATGATCTGAGTTTATCAATTGGAGGAGATTCTCATGGAAATGAAAGTGATCACATTGCCCGCTTTTTGCGTTGTAGGATATTCAATCGTAGCTACGGTAGAAGAGTTTGAATCAGGTTTGGGCAAGAGCCACTATCATAAGCTTGTTGTGAGAAAAGATGAATTTCAACATTTAAAAAATGACAACGTCATGTTGATGCAGATTTACCCGGTGAACGAGGATTTTAATGCAAAGGTTGATAAGTTCACACATCTAATAGGATATGAAGTAACTAGTTTGGAGAACGTCCCATCAGAGATGATAAGTCTTGACGTCCCTGACAGCCAGTATGTGACGTGTACGCATCGAGGAATTGAGTCAGAGATTGGTAATACATATGATTATATATATGGACAGTGGCTGGGTGAGACGGGACATGAACCCAAAGATTATGATTTTGAAATTTGGGATGAGCGTTATCAACCGGAAAGTTCCAATAATGAGATTGATATATATATAGCATTGCAGTGATTTTATCGGGAGTCATGGGACACATTTTAATTGAAGGAAGAGGATGTTGTTGAAGCTGAGTATAATCATATTTATTGTTTTTATATTGGTTGGTGTTTCTTCGTTCTTTTTAACCTTTTTCCCTAGTTGGATCTTTTTAAATTTGATTGGAGTTATCATGGGAGTATTTACACTCGGTATGGGGTTGTTTCATGGCATGAAGCAAATAGAAAACATCGTAAAACGAATATCTTTCAAGTGCTGTTGCATCATTTTCGGTATTGGCTTGATATTATTATTTGCTCCTAAGACAGTGTCGGGTATCCAGGATATAGGTCCTTATCTCTCTCAAGATTACGAAACAATAACAGGTAAACCGAACTACATAGGATCCATGGGCAAGAAATGGAGAGAACAAACCATCGAAATAAATCAAATGGAATTGATTAACACTCGGGATATCGCCTGGGAAAATCGAGATAAAACGCTGGAAATAAAGTATCTGCCCAGAACCAAATATGTTATGAGTATTAGAACAGTTGAGTAATCGATATATTTTCAAATATCTCTGAGTCTAATCTGAACGATCAATATCTTCTCCGATACAATAGTTCAAACTTCGTATATAATTAACAATGACATATGATGCTGTATGACTACATAACTATCGCGAGGTGCACTAGACTTATGCCAACCATCTACGACTTTACCGTAACCAGAACCAGTGGAGAGCGTTTCCCGCTCTATCAATATGAAGGAAAACCTGTGCTCATCGTAAACACGGCAAGTAAATGTAAATATACGCACCAGTTTGATGACATGCAGAAGCTGTATGACCAGTACAAGGATCAAGGGCTTCAGATTATTGGTTTCCCGTGTAACCAGTTTGCAGAGCAAGAGCCTGGAAGTAGTTCGGAAGCGGAATCGTTTTGTCAGATTAACTATGGTGTGAAATTTCCGATGTTCTCCAAACTGGATGTGAATGGAGAAGCGGCGCACCCGCTCTACGATTTTTTGAAAAGATCAGGGCCTTTTGCTGGCTTTGATGAAACAGATATACAGGCCAAATTATTGAAATTAATGGTGGCTGAGAAGGCACCGGAATGGTTACACGGCGATGCAATCAAATGGAATTTCACGAAATTCCTGATTGATGCAGAGGGTCGTGTGGTCAGACGCTTCGAACCTATCGACTCCATCGACGAGATTCAAGAGAGTATTAAACAGCTTCTATAATTTCACTTTCATATATCCTACAGGGGCATGACACAAATCGTTTCCCTCTTCCGAACAGGAGGTGCATGAATGTGCCAAGCATGATGCAATTTAGTGCTTCACTGGAGTATAGTTACCGATCCACCAGCACGTTTAACCCAGGCAAGTCAGATGGATTCCATTCACATCCACATTATGAGATTTATTATTTTCATGATGGAGAATGTACCTATATCATAGGAGACCGGGTATATAACCTGGAGCCGGGTGATCTGGTGTTAATGCATGGCTTGACCCTTCATCGACCACATCCGAAGCCAGGCAGTGCTTACGAGCGAAGCACACTGCATTTTGATCCGTCTGCAATCCGCAGCAGCCTGCATCCGGACCGTATGGCTGAGGTCCTGAGACCATTTGAAGAACTCAGAAATTGCCGGGTCAATCTGAAGGGAGATAACCGCTCTGAATTCGAAGCTCTATTACATGATCTTCATCGTCTGTCTCAAAGTCAGAGCAATTTCAGGCAAGAGCGAATGAATGTCAGACTGTGTGATCTGTTGTATTTTGTAGCAGAGATCTGCCAGGGTGATGTCCAGGAACAACTTCCCTCATCGGAGAGGGAGCGGCATGTCCAACACATTATTCGTTATGTGGATACCCATTATATGAAGGACATTGGTCTGGATGATCTGGCACTGGAATTACATCTGTCCAAGCCATATCTGGCAGGTATGTTCAAGGAAATGACAGGTTTGACGATATTTAAATACCTGTATGACCGTCGCATCAATCAGGCGAAGCTTTTGTTTCAGTTTCAACCTGAGATCACCGTGACAGAAGCAAGTCGATTGTCCGGTTTCAAACGCCTTTCGCATTTTAGTCGGATGTTCAAACAAAGTGTGGGATGTTCGCCTGATCTGTACCGTACCCAATTGCATCGCCAATCATAGAAGTCGTCTTTGAGCTGACCAGCTTGTATGGTTGGCTTTTTTTGTTGATTTTTGTTTGAGGAATGCATACCACTGTGTTTAGAGGACACGTAGAAAAGGTAAAGAAAGGTAATGAACCCAGAGGAGGCGAATATGAATGAAACAGCGCACACCGGATCAGAATAACAACGATACCCATCAGGAACAATCCCATGACAATCCTGAACAATATAAGACAGAGCACGAAAGTCTGCTTGACCGACATGAAGAAGAACAGACTGTAGATCCAATTCCGATGGAAGATCTGAATATGGAGGCTCAGGAAGAGAAGAATAAAGATCAGACAAAAAGCAACTCGTCTACGGAAGAGAAATACCGGGCGGATTATCGCAAAAAGACGGGCGAAGGATAATTCCAATTGTTGTTTTGGGCAAACTTGTTGAAATATTTTCGGTGAATGTATATTTAGTGAAAATAAATTAGTTTGTTGACTAATGTAGGTTACTATATTATAGTTACTATGTTGGCAATTGAAAAAAAATTTGGGAGGCGAATAAGAATGACAACTTTTTTTGATGCGTTGAAAAACAGAAGATCTTATTATGGAATCAGCAAGGAATCTACAATTTCGGATGCTAAAATCCAGGAAATCGTAGAAGAAGCGGTGAAATATACACCAACTTCCTTTAACTCACAAACTTCCCGTGCCGTTGTATTGCTCGGTGAACAACATGATAAATTGTGGAATCACACAGAAGAAATTTTGCGTGAAGTAGTAGGCAATGAAGAAGCCTTCAAATCCACAGCAGAAAAAATGACTGGATTCCGCAGCGGATATGGTACGGTTCTCTTCTTCGAAGATAACAATGCGATCGCACAGCTTCAACAAAACTTTGCAGCTTATGCAGATAACTTCCCAATCTGGGCTAACCAATCCAACGGTATGTTGCAACTGGTAATCTGGACTGCTCTGGAGCAAGAAGGTCTGGGTGCATCTTTGCAGCACTACAACCCGTTGATTGACGAGAAAGTGAAGCAAGAATGGAACATTCCTGAGAACTGGAGACTGATCGCTCAGATGCCATTTGGTAAACCAACGGCAGCACCGGGTGAGAAAGAATTCCAACCCATTGAAGAGCGCGTAAAAGTACACAAGTAAGCTTCGCATTTCCCAACATTTAACCACATACGGCCTCGCTTCAATTTGATACGATGATAGTTGATCGTAATCCAATGAAGCGAGGCTTTTTGATGTGAATAATAGATTAAAAGACATAACGAACCAACGGATATGGAAAATGGCTTTATGCGGGTTATTAACACTTGGATCGCTGGCTGGATACAGCTCTACCGTCCAGGCCGCAACCGTGCAGCAACAGTTTCAGGATACGCGTACCAGTTATGCCAAGGATGCCATTACACATCTGGTGGCCAAAGGCATTGCTGCCGGTACGTCAGAGACTACGTTTGAACCGAAGAAAGCCGTTACTCGTGCAGAATTTGCGACGTTTGCGGTGAGATTACTAGGTTTGAAGTCCGTTAAAAATAATATTAATCCCTATCAGGATATAAGCATGAATGCTTGGTATTACGGGAACGTTGCCGCCATGACGAATCTTTTTATTTTGGAGGGAAAGGGTCAGGGAACGTTCCAGCCTAATGCTTCCATTACGCGCGAAGAAGCGGCTGCCCTCCTTGTGCGAATGTTGAAACAACAACCCGTAGAGACCTCGCTCTTATCTTCAACGTATTTCGACGCAGCAGATATCTCGGACTGGGCACGTCCTTATGTTCAGACGGTATATCAACTTGGACTAATGCGGGGAAGTGGAGGCGTGTTCCGACCACATGACCAGGTAACGCGAGAAGAAGCAGCCGTAATGCTCGATGCCATTTTACAAAAGAAAACATGGTCTGAGCAGTTACAACGTGGGGATGAACTTGGCGTTCAGCTGGGCTGGCAATATAACTCCACTACAGCTGAATTCAAGAAACAAGTGGAACAATCTGAGGTCAATACGCTCGTCCCACGCTGGTTTTTCCTGAATAGCAGTATGAAAGTAACAGATCACGCGGACCCTGCATTGATCTCTTGGGCATCCGCCACCGACAGGCAGCTATGGCCATTGCTCGGTAATCGTTCGGATTCGGCACTTACCCATCAGATGTTATCCAGTTCGGCCAACCGAGCGGCAGTGATCTCACAGGTAGCCGCTTATGTCAAAACCTATAAACTGGACGGTATTAATGTGGACTTCGAGAATGTTGATCCTGCGGATCGTGAAGGGCTGACGGCATTTGTGACCTCTTTGACGGCTACGTTGCACGCACTCGGTGCTGTAGTGTCCGTGGACGTTTCGCCAGACCTGGGTACTGATTGGACGGATGCATTTGATTATGCCAAACTGGGCGCTGTATCCGATTATATGGTGCTGATGGGATACGAGGAACACTGGAACGGTGATCCGAAAGCAGGATCAGTAGCGTCTCTTCCATGGGTGGAAAAGGCTTTGGATACCATGCTTTCCGAGGTGGTACGTGCCAAAACAATTTTGGCACTTCCGCTGTATACACGGGACTGGTCTTCCCTGAATCCAGCAACCAGCTCTTGGGACATTACATTGGCAGACCAAGGAATGCGTGCGCACGCTACGGGATCTGTAAGACGATGGGATGCAAGTCTGGTTCAATATATTATCGGGTACAACAGTAATGGTATGCCAAGATATATATGGGCAGAGGACAGTCGTTCTTTATCGGCCAAAGTGTTAATGAGTGAGCAACGGCAAATCGCTGGACTGGCTTACTGGTATATGGGCGGCGAAACAGCGGATGTATGGAACGCCATCTCGAATGCTTCGCGATTTGAATCGTATAACTTCTAAATATTCATGAATCTGATAGACTCAAGCGAACCGGGATGTTGCCGGATGGTTTGGGTCTGTTCGTTTTGGTATAAGATAAGCAATATGAGGACGCGTTAAGTTTGGCTGAACGGTTTAATGTATATAAGGACAAAATATATATAGATTGAGCTAAACATTTACACAAACCGGAGAGGACAGAAAGAGCCTGAAGAAGCGAAGTGTTCGCCTAAAAGCTTTCTGAAAGAAAGCTGCATCGAAAGCATACGCTTATCCCCGGATTTACCCTTTGTAAAAGGTATTAAAAAATCTGGGGATAACAGCGATCGGAAGGTTGTTCTGTCATCGGAGTGACCAGTGTAAATATTTGTTAGTTCAATGTATATAGTTCAGGAGGAGAAGGAGCATGCGAGAGGTTGATTGCATAATAGTAGGTGGAGGGCTCGCAGGGCTTCAGGCAGCCATTCAGCTTGGACGTTATTCAGCTCATGAGGTGTTGGTAATTGACGCGGGAGAAGGCAGATCGACGTTGTGCCGGACTTATCATAATATCCTCGGTTTCCCCGATGGGGTATCCGGTGAGGAGCTCAGAGCCCGAGGCAGGATGCAGGCAGAGCGGACTGGTGTATCTTTTGAGAAAGACCGTATCATTAAAGCGGAACGTAAGGGAGAACATATTCAATTATTCGGTACTTCCGGATCTGAATATGGGAGCAAAACCGTGTTATTGGCAACGGGGCTCACGGATAGAGTTCCGGATATTCCGGGTCTAACCCCTACGCTGGGCCGAACGGTGTATGTCTGCCCTGATTGCGATGGTTATGAGATTCAGGATCAACGTACGGTACTATTGGGATCTGGCGAACCAGGTGCCAATATGGCGATGATTTTAATTCAGCGTACGAATGATCTGTTATATATTAATCATGAGCATGCTCCCATATCTGCAGAGCTTCATCGCAGCATGAAAGAGGCGGGAGTTCGTTATCTGGAAGCGGCTGTTCAGGAAGTACAACAGATTGAGGATGGCCATATCACCGGTGTTCTGACCGAAGATGGACAGATTTTTGAGTCTGAGCGTGGGTTTATCGCATTTGGAGGCAATCGAGTGCACTATGAATTGGCGGAGCAGCTTGGAGCTGTAATCGCAGATAATAAACATGTAGAAGCTGATTCACGGACCTTACAGGCAGCGACGAATGTGTGGATAGCCGGGGATCTGGGACTTCACGCAGAACAAGCAACTGTTGCGATGGGTGAAGGTTCCATTGCCGCCATCTGGATTCATAAAGCATTACAGCAGATGACAAAAGATTCACGTTGAATTGCACCTCCAGATATGAGGTTGATTGTTCCATTATTCATTACCAAAAAGTCCTCCCAAGCCATACATGTGGCAGGAGGACTTTTTGAGCTGTCTTTTGCTAGGGAGAAAAGGAATTACGCTTATTTGTCTGATGAATCCGTTGACTTGGAAGAAGACGTCTTGTCCTTCGAGTCATGGGAGAAGTCTTTGCGAATGTTGTCCACGATATCACCAACCACGCCTTCGATCATATCGGTTGGTCCGGGATTATTCTTGTCTGGATGGATAACGGTATTCACTCCTGGTTCAAGCTCATCGTTTGTCTTCTCATGTTTGGTTTTATCACGCATGGGAAATCCCTCCTGGTTCGATATTGTATAAGGTGTAAGGTGTTCATTAACATATCCAAACACCGTTACGTATATGTAAACGATTAACCGTTGTAGTTCTTTTGAAACGTGTACTTGCTCATATATAGAAGATATATACAGAATTAAACGTACTGATTAAACTTCAGCAATACGTTTATATTATAGATAACCAATGAGTATTAAGTTTAGAGTTCAAAACCAATAAACAACTATAATGCAGGAGGTTATTCAAATGAATGAAGAAAATCATGTAATCCATAAAGATGGCCAAGTTTCAACTGACAAGGTGGACAATGCAATCGAGAAGATTGCGCCGGAAGAAAGAGAACAGATTTTACAGAACTTTGATGCGTTCAAAGAATACCTGGGTAAGCGAATTGCCATGGGAGAATCGATTGGACTAAGTGAGGAGCAGATGGCCAAAATTGCCGAGAAAGTTGCTGACCATCTGGCTGCTAACGAAGAACCCCGTAACCGTGAAGAAAAATTGCTTCAGGAGCTGTGGAATGTCGGCAAGGAAGATGAACGTCACATGCTGGCTCATATGCTCGTTCGTTTGGCGCAAAGCTCCACACCTAATCATTAAGATCAGCATGTATGCGTAAGCATAAATACTTTGGGCTGGTCTTCAAACCTGCCAAAAACCTGCCAAAAGCTGGAGCGTAACTCTTGAACATGTCTGGAGCAGGGCATAGAGCAGGGAGCGCTAACGAACCTGTGACGTCTTATTCAGGGGTTTGAAAGTCCCGCAGCAATCTAAGGAATCGGACACACGCTATATTGGTATAAACAGCCGTTGACAGCGTAATTTTAAGAAATTTTGGCAAATAACGTGTCTCATGTTCCTTACAAAATAAAAGAAGCGCCAGAAGGCCAAATAAGACGTCCTCGATTCCTTAGTTGTCTGGACCATTCGTCAGGACTAGGCAGCTTGGACTTCAAGATGTTTGGGACACAGACATCCTTCAACGTATCACTTGCCTGAGTTAAAAGAAGACACACCTTAGTAAATAACCACTGAATGGCGATGCCTTCAGTGGTTATTGCTGTTTACGGAGACTACAGACAGGAGTGATGACGCACATTGTAACTATTTTTAATCTGGCTGATACTTTTATAATCCCTGTTCGAAGTATGATAGGAAAAGAAAGAACGTTGGAATCGATAGTTCACATGAGCGTTTGAGAAGCAAGACTTCCGGTTAAGGAATAGTAACGTTCATATTAAGGAGAGATGTTACCTATGAAGAACGCGACAAAACAATGGAAACTAGGAATGATCGGTGCAGTTGTTGCTTTACTTGGCATGATTGTGCTGACTACATATTTACTTACCCCTGCGAATGCTCAAGGTAGTACGGACGCTCAACAACCTTCTGCGAAAGAAGCTCAAGTTGCAAACTCCGAGATGTTTACAGCCTATGTTGAAGGTATGCATATAGAAGACGGCAAATTGTTTATGACAGTGGACAAGATTGGCTGGTATCAGGGTGAAGAAGCCGATGCGATTTTTGCACAGCGCAATCCGGAAGCTGGTATAGACGGTGCTCCAGATGGTTACTATATTGTCAATGACAGCAAAGAGCAGGAGCAGGTTGAGGTTAGTGCCAATGCTGAAGTGTTGATGCAGTTGTATGATCGGGATGGTACGATGCAGGGCGCAGACATTCAGTGGAATGAACCCGTGACATTATCCAAGTTCGAATCGTTGTATGAGAATACCCGTATTCTTGATCTGTCCGTATTCCCGTATCATCTGACGGTGCAGGACGGAAAAGTTACTAAAATTGTGCAACAATACATCCCATAAAATAAGATGAAATTCATTATTCAAGCATTCCTCCTGTTCATTGAACGGTGAGGGATGCTTTTTGGTTATGACAAATTCATGAAAGCGATTGTAATTAATGGTAGGTACATGTATCATTATTGGAATGGCGTTTTTACATAGTTCAGGAGGAGCCTCATGCTTAAAGACATGATTGCATTAACTAAGCCCGGACTTCTAAGGTTAAATGTGTTTGCGGTGGCGGTAGGATTCTGGGTAGCTTCAAAATGGGATATCAACTGGTTATCTCTGCTCATGGTCGTGATTGGATCAACCTTGGTTATTGCTTCAGCTTGTGTAATCAACAATTATTGGGATCGTGAATTGGACCAAAAGATGGAGCGCACCAAAAAAAGGATGGATTACATTAACCATCTGAAGCCAGGGTTTGTACTTGGCTATGGCATTATCCTTGGTATTGTGGGACTAGCAGTACTGTATCTCCTGGTGAATCCGTTATCAGGCTGGATGGCACTGCTTGGATGGTTCGCTTACATCGTGATTTACACGATGTGGTTGAAACGCAGTTCAACGTGGAGCACGTCGCTGGGTGGAATTGCAGGAGCGATGCCGCCTGTCATCGGTTATACGGCTGTAACGAATGAAATTGATGCAGGTGCCTGGTTGCTATTTGCACTATTATTCTTATGGCAACCACCACACTTCTGGTCATTGGGTATTCGCCGGGTAGAGGAGTATCGTGCTGCCGGTTTTCCGTTGTTGCCAGTGGTTAAAGGGGTGAAACGCACAAAGTTTCAGATGATTCCTTACGTTTTTCTGCTGCTTCCTGCTGTATTTCTGTTGTATTATTACGACTACGTAGGTCTGGTATTTCTGATTGTATCTCTGGTCGGTGGACTGATCTGGTTCGTGCATACACTTAGCGGACTGAAGACACAGGATGATGAGAAATGGGCAAAAGTGAACTTTCTGATCTCGGTGAATTATCTCATGCTCGTATTTATTGTTATGGTCGCGAACACGACATGGTCTTAATTAGACGATGAACAGATCGTTTTCAGAGAGATTTCAGCTTAATCTGTATAAATTGAACTAAACATTTACACAAAACGGAGAGGACAGAAAAAACCTGAAGAAGCGAAAGCGTTCGCCTAAAAGCTTTCTGAAAGAAAGCTGCATCGAAAGCATACGCTTATCCCCGGATTTTCACCTTTGTTAAAATGATTCGAAAAATCCGGGGATAACAGCGATCGGAAGGTTGTTCTGTCATTGAAGGGTCCAGTGGAAATATGCTTTAGTCCATTTTTTATAACAAGCTGCATCGAATGAAAAAGCACACGATGGAATAGCGTTTTGACAACCTTGAGTTGTTACAACATATTCTCTAGGGTGCTTTTTTGGTATAATAAAACAATTGAATCATATAAGTGGAAATTATAATGCAAGATGGGAAGTGACAGCATGAGTGATTTGGAACAGGCCGTACGATGGAGACAAGAAGGCAAGGTACAGGAAGCGATTGAACTTTTGCAAGAGATTACAGTCCAGGAACCCGAGAATGCGAATGTCTGGTACCAACTGGCTTGGGCACATGATTCGCTTGGATTGGAGCGGGAAGCTGTTCCGCATTATGAGAAGGCACTGAGTCTTGGTCTTTCTGGTGAGGACAGAGCAGGGGCGATACTCGGGCTGGGCAGCACATATCGAACGCTTGGACAGTATGAGCAGGCAAAGGTTTGGTTTGAAAAAGGGTTGAAAGAATTCCCGGCGTACCGGGAATTTGAGGTTTTCTATGCCATGGTGCTCTACAATCTGGGTGAACATGCAGAAGCGATGCAAAGACTGCTCGTGCAACTTGCGGACACATCAAGTGACAAGAGAATCAATGACTATAACAGAGCAATCCGTTACTACGCAGATCAGCTCGATCGGGTGTGGGAATAGATCGAATACACAGAAAAGGGAGATGGATGAATGAACTCCAATCAAGATCTGAAACAGGTAAATGAAAGGTTGGATCAAATTGAGCGGAAATTGGATAACCTGGGAGGAAGCCATCAGAACAAACGCTCACCTGCCGTGCGCTTCCTGATTGGTTTTGGCATCACGATTGCGATTATATCTGTACTGCTGCTGACCCTTGGTGTTATCCAATTTGTGAGTATCGGTTAGGAGAAATCGATCTTAACGACAGAGGTAGTGAGTTCTCCAAATTTACATTACCTGGCTGAGCCACTGTTGTACCTCTTCAATGAAACGCCGCGTAGCTGGCGATAGATTGCCCAAAGATGGGCAGGCCATGCCAATCGTACGATAAGGATCTCCAGAGAGTGGCACGAGCGCGAGTGAATCGGTATGATTTTGAAGTACCATTTCCGGCAGCAAACTGATTCCGAGACCATTACGGACCATCGCCATAATGGCTTGATCCTCGGCTACTTCATAGACGACATTGAGCTTGGCCGCATGCTGCCGGATCAGTCGTTCTATCTCGTTATCTCCGCCCCACTTGGGCAGAATAAAGGGTTGCTCCAGCAGAATGTCAAATGAAACAGACTTCTCTGAGGCGAGAGGATGATCCAGTGGCAGGATGCACATCATTCTGTCTTTTTGTAATGGGATCGTCTCAAAAGGTGATGAATCGCCGAGGGATAGAAATCCGAGATCGATGGCGCCTCCAGCCAGCCAGCCCTCAATCTCAGCATAATCGCCCTCCCACAGCTTGATCTCAATTCCTGGATGACGCAGGCGAAATTGTTTCAGGATACCCGGCAACCATTGTGTGGAGACACTTGCGAAGGTACCAATACGCACCGTACCAATCTCCGCGCCGCGAATGAGGGAAATTTCCTGGTTCATGAGTTCCGTCCAGCGCAGAATCTCACGTGTGTATCCCAGAATGCGTTCCCCTTCAGCGGTAACCCGCACACCGGAGCGGTTGCGATGGAGCAGGGAAAAACCACATTCTGTCTCCAGACTGGCGATGGCATGGCTGACTGCGGATTGGGTGATGTTCAACGCTTCTGCCGCTTTGGTGAGACTGCCATATTCCACAACGGTATTTAATATTTCGTATTTGATCAGTGACATGAACGGTTCCGTTCCTTCCCTCATTTAATGTATAAGTTTATTTCATATAATACATTATAAATATTCATTTTTATAATGCAAAGAGATCGTTTATACTTGCCAAGGCGAGTTAGTTTGACGCATGATCACACAGCTCAGAATACATAGAATGAAGGTTGAAGCAAGATGAATGGTGTACATGTTAATCAAGGTCAGGCAACAAGAAGAGCGGACATACAGATGCTGCTCGCAACGGTTATATGGGGATCATCCTATTTGTTTATGAAATCAGGTCTTGAGTCCATGCAAGAATTGAATCTGGTCGCATTTCGTTTTGGAATTGCCTTTATTGCCGCAGGACTTCTTTTTCATCGGCGGTTGTTTAACATGGATCGCAGAACACTTGTGGCAGGAGCGATTATGGGGACAGCTTTATTTGCTGCATTTGTATTCATCACCTATGGTGTGCAACGAACCACGACATCCCAAGCGGGATTCTTGATAAGTTTGGCCGTTATTTTTGTACCGATCCTGACGACCATCCAGCATCGTCGTATGCCGGACAAACGATTGACGCTCAGTATTCTGGTTGCAGTTACCGGGCTTGGCTTGCTGACGCTTCAGCATCAGCTTAGTCTGCACACGGGAGATATTCTCTGCATACTAGCAGCACTTGTGTATGCCATCTATATAATGATTGCTGGCAAGTTCACACCGAAGCATGATCCGTTAACATTAGGGACAGTTCAATTGGGTGTTGCAGCGATGTGGGGAATTGCAGCTACATTTATGCTGGAAACGCCACGTATGCCCGATACGGCTGAATCCTGGGCAGCGATTCTCGGCTTAGGTGTTTTGTGTAGCGGCTTGGGGTATATTCTGCAGACACTCGCGCAGCGTCATGCCTCTCCCACAAGAACAAGTCTGATTTTTTCACTCGAACCACTGTTTGCAGCGGCCTTTGCATTTACCTTTCAAGGGGAATCGCTGACGTTGCAAGGATATGCAGGAGCAGCGCTGATGTTGGTCGGTGTTCTGATCACAGAGATCAAACTTCCACAGCCTATCTTCTTGCGCAGAAAACGCCCGGTTTTACAGTCGGAACTCAGCGATCAGGGAGCACCAGGCGTATAATTAGGGAAAAGGGTTCTTTCGTCATCTTCTATGGAAGGTGGGGAAAGGGCCTTTTTTGGTTATGTCGAATACCTTGTGAAACAGATAATCAACTACCTAACAAAAACAAAATAACATAACCTTGTTTTGTTGATTTTTGTTTTTTATGCTACACTGAATGGAAAATTAGGAAAAACGGGTGAGTAGGATGGCCAAAAGAGTAACAATGCAGCAAATTGCGGATGCTGCGGGGGTGTCCAAATTCGCAGTCTCCCGTGCGCTGACGGGCAAGCCTGGTGTGAGTGAGCATACACGCGAGATGATTGTCAGAACGGCGGGGCAGCTTGGGTATTTCAGAACCGAACCGAAGCGTTATCCTGGCGAGACACAGATATCAGCAGAGATGAAGCCAGAAGCGGAGCGTCAAGGCACGATATTGATTTTGTTTCCCAACATTCGTTCTCAGAATCGATCCTCCTTATACTGGGGTCCTGTGTTTGACGGCATTTCGGAGAGGTTGAATGAGAAGGGAATGGATATTTTAACGCTGACAGAACCCTCTTCAGATCGGATGTTCTCGGTTCTTAATCCGGAAGCAATCAGTGGAGTCATTACCGTGGGCACCATCTCGACATCGGTATTGCTGGAGATTTACAGGCTGCGTATTCCGCTTGTTATGGTGGATCATGAAGACCCTGCGATATACGCAGACTCGGTTTTTACGGACAATATGAAATGTATGAAAGAACTGGTTCTCATGCTCGTTGGAAAAGGGTACAGAAGATTCCAGTTTGCCGGGCAACTGCCCGATGCGGCAAGTTTTAGAGAACGCTGGCTTGGATATCGTACGGTGCTGGAAGAGAAGCAGTTGGAGGCAGAACAGCAAGAAGACTTGCTGGGACCAGAGTATGATCAGATTCGGAGATCCATTGCTGAAATGAAGCTGGAGGACATCCCGGAAGTCTTCGTATGTGCGAATGATCATACGGCTGTCATCGTCCTTCAGGAACTCCGAAGCCGAGGCGTTCAGGTACCTGAACGCTGTGCTGTAACCGGGTTTGACAATACGCAGACGGATGAAACCATTCTTGCTTCAGTGCATATTAACAAAGAGAATCTGGGTACGAGAGCGGTGGATCAGCTGTTGTGGCGGATCAAACATCTGGATGAACCATATGAACGCAAGCTGATCTATTCGGAATTAATTATTCGCGATGAATATAACGCCAGTATACAGTAATGGGATATGAACTTAAGGGTCATTTTAACAATGATCATACGGGTAAATGAAATCAGGTGAAAGACATGGAGAGGTTAGAGCTTCATGTCTTTTTGGTATGCAGAAACCATTTAACAAATTAAATTACAAAACAGATTGACTATAAGAAGCATATCGTGGTAATTTTGTTTTGTAAGTTATTTATTTTTATACTAACAAAACCTAACAAATTGATATTTACCAACTCTAACAACAATGGAGGCTGTCATGAGCACAATACAATCACAGGTTTTTCAGAATTGGACGTTCAAGGCTTGCGAAGATCAAGAGTGGATGCCGGCTCAGGTGCCCGGCTGTGTGCATACAGATTTGCTGAAGCTGGGCAAGATTCCAGATCCTTTTTATGGAACAAACGAGAAGGAAGTACAATGGATTGATAAGATAGATTGGGAATATCAGACGGAATTTGACGTTGCCGAAGGGTTGTTCTCCCAAGAACATCTGGAACTGGTGTTTGATGGTCTGGATACATATGCGGATGTGTATGTGAATGATGTGCATGTGTTATCAGCAGATAATATGTTCCGGGTGTGGAAGGCGGATGTGAAGGCTGTATTAAAGGGGAACGGCAATATTCTCCGAATACGTTTTCGGTCTCCGATTCAGGAAGATCTGCCTAAGCTGGAGAAGCTCGGATATGCATTACCTGCATCGAATGATCAGTCCGATGTTGGCGGACTTGGCGACAAAAGAGTAAGTATTTTTGCCCGTAAAGCCCCGTATCACTATGGTTGGGACTGGGGTCCGCGTTTTGTAACCAGTGGGATCTGGCGTGAAGCACGTCTTGAAGGTTGGACACAGGTACGAATCAATGATGTGTATATCCAGCAAAATGAAGTAAGCGCTATCTCAGCTTCATTAACTGCTGTTGTGGAAGTCGAGACATCACAAGCGGTAGATACGATTATTCGTATCGGCGCAGATGGACAGAGATGGGAAAGATCCGTATCACTACAACCCGGAACTCAGACTGTGGAGATTCCAATCTCTATTGATGAACCAAAACTGTGGTGGAGCCGTGGGCTTGGTAATCCGCATATGTACACCTTCCTTACCGAAGTGCTTCAAGGTGAACGAGCTGTGGCTGAATCTACAGTGAAGACTGGGCTTCGTTCCATTCGCTTGGTACGTGACAAAGATGAAGCAGGAGCATCCTTTTATTTTGAATTAAACGGGGTTGCGGTCTTTGCCAAAGGGGCCAACCACATTCCAAATGATAGCTTCATCACTGAAATTACTCATGAACGTTATCGTCATGAGATCGTATCCGCAGCCGAGTCCAATATGAATATGCTGCGTGTATGGGGTGGCGGAATCTATGAGCAGGATGTGTTCTACGAACTGTGTGATGAATACGGAATCCTCGTATGGCAAGACTTCATGTTTGCTTGCAGCATGTATCCAGGAGATGAAGCGTTCCTGAACAGTGTGAGACATGAAGCCATCGATAATGTGAAACGTCTGCGCAACCATCCAAGTATTGCACTCTGGTGTGGGAACAACGAGATTGATTCGGCTTGGGCTCACTATGTTGAGAATGGTGGCTGGGGTTGGAAAAAGGAATTTACTGCCGAGCAGCGTGAAAGCATCTGGGCCGATTACGAAGCCATCTTCCATGATCTGCTGCCAGAAGTGGTTGAAGCGTATGCGCCAGGTGTGGATTACTGGCCTTCCTCACCACTGGTATCACTGACAGGGGATGAGACGCAACATGCGCACCCATCCACAGCTGAAGGGGATATCCACTACTGGGGCGTGTGGCACAATGTAGAACCATTCGAGAACTACAACGTGCATGTGGGTCGTTTCATGAGTGAATACGGATTCCAGTCTTTCCCGGAGTACAAGTCAGTACGCACTTACGCAGAAGAAGAGGATCTGGCTCTGGAGTCGGAAGTCATGTTGGCTCATCAAAAGAATGGGGCAGGTAATCGTCTGATCAAACAGTACATGGATATGTACATGCATGAATCGAAGGACTTCCCATCGTTCCTGTATATGAGCCAGGTGCTTCAGGCGGAAGCGATGAAGACGGCCATTGAAGCGCACCGTCGCCGCAAACCATTCTGCATGGGCACACTTTACTGGCAAATGAATGACTGCTGGCCGGTGGCTTCATGGGCAGGTATGGACTACCTTGGTCGTTGGAAAGCATTGCAATATTATGCGAAACGCAGCTTCAGCGATGTGTTGGTATCGGTAGATGGCACAAAAGAAGATACAACAGATATATATATCATCTCGGATCAATTACAACCTGTAAAAGGGCAGTTACAGATTCGTTTGCTCGGGTTCGATGGAACGGTACATCGTGATGAAACACATGACGTGACTTTGGCACCTAATACCGGTGATCGAGTGCTGTCATTACGTAACGCGGAATGGCTTGAAGGTCATGATACAGCTAACACGCTGCTGCGCCTGGATCTGAAACAGGAAGGTGCGGCGAATATCGTACAGGAACACTATTTTGTACCGTCCAAAGACCTTGCTCTGCAGCCTGCAAACATCAATGTAAGCGGGGGAGCGGATGAGAACGGCGTTCATCTGGTACTGGAAAGTGATGTGCTTGCTAAACAGGTATGGCTATCTTCGGATGTGGAGGGTGTCTTCTCAGATAACTTCTTCGACTTGATTCCTGGCATTCCGGTGAAGGTGCAGTTCACTTCCAGAGAGGGATTGCAGTCTAATGATGTGATATCAAATCCGGGACCGATCGAGGTTCGATCCATGATTGATTTTATTCGTTTGACCTAGAAGACACGGTTGGAGTCTCTCGTAAGAGAGATTTCAACCGTTTTTTTTATTGAAACCTGACCTCATTTATATATCGTAATGGTTTCGTAATACTTCGCTTAGAGAATCGTAAGCAATCTTGCTTATTGTAATCCATGTAAGTAATAAACGAATGGAGAGTGATAAGAATGATGAAAACAAATAAGAGCAAAAAAGCGATGGTAGCAGCGGTATTGATGATGTCTATGGCTTTTTCTGGATTGGCAAGTGCTGCAGATATAAAAACAATTAAAAAGGATGGCATGGAACTTGTTCAATTGAGACAGGCGGCGAAAATGTATGATTACAGCATTATGTGGGACAGCAAGGATAAATCTGTAACTTTGATGTATATGGGCAAAATGGACGACAAGATGATGAAAGACGACAACATGATGGAAGAAGACATGATGATGAAAGATGACATTAAGATAAAAGATGACATGATGATGGAAGAAACGATGATGCCTGCGGGGAAAACGATTAAATTGTGGATTGGATCGAAAAAAATCACGGTAGACGGTATGCAAGTTAACTTGAAATCGATGCCTGTCATCCATGAAGGGAATTCGTATGCGGCTGAGTCTGTAATTGAACAATACATGATGCGAGCCATGGGAATGAAGTAATTTAAGGGCTAAGCATCGCCATCACCCTATGATATGATTGGCTCAAATGTATTTTCTGGAATATGGGGTGGGTTCGTTTGAATGAATGTGTACTTGTTGCTGATGATGATACAAATATTACGGACGTTTGTCGCAGGTATCTGGAACGGGAAGGTTATCTTGTCGTGACGGCCAAGGACGGTTTGGAGGCTATAGAGCTGTGGCACAGCCAAGCGCCAAGCTTGATTGTGCTCGACCTGATGATGCCACATAAGAATGGTTGGGAAGTATGCAACGAGATTCGGCAAACTGAGGATGTGCCCATTGTAATGCTGACGGCCCGGGGTGAGGAACAGGACCGTCTGATGGGACTGACGATGGGGGCGGATGATTATCTGACCAAACCATTCAGTCCGAGAGAACTAGTCTTACGTGTGAAGGCAATCCTGCGGAGAATGCGAATTGCGCAGGCATCACCTGTTACAACATCTGAATATACGATCAATTATGAAGGGCTTACCATTGATTTTACCAAGCGTGAAGTGCACATCAGTGGGCAGGCCATTGAATTGACCGTTACAGAGTTTGAGATGTTGTATTTACTGGCAAGTCACCCGGGCCAGGTGTTCTCCCGTAACCAGATGTTAAGCAAGATTTGGGATTTTAGCTATGAGGGAGATACAACAACGGTGACTGTACATGTTCGGAGATTACGAGAGAAGATCGAACAGAATCCTTCTTATCCAAAATATATTAAAACAGTTTGGGGTATAGGCTACAAGTTTGCGGGTGGCAGTTCATGAAACTTCGCACATACTTGGTGTTGTCCAGTCTCACAGGCATTGGCGTATTATTAATTTGTTTGTTCATCAGTTATTCCAAAATGCTGCTTACGATCGAACAATTGTATTGGTTATCGGCTATAACAGCAGGGGTAGGCTTACTTTCGTTTATTCTTCAATATTTGCTGACTAAGCCATTAGAAAAATCAATTGCGCGAATTACACAGCAGACGATACGAATTGCCGAAGGGGATTTCCATACGGAAGTCCCTCTCATCGGTACGCAGGAATTTAAGCTCCTGGCACAGCAATTTAATGAAATGAGTTCCAAGCTGAAGGAAAGTTTTGATCATCTGCATCACTCAGAAACTGCGAGACGAGAGTTGATCGCCAATGTTTCCCATGATTTACGGACTCCATTGGCATCCATTCAGTCATTCGTCGAAGCGTTGGAGGATGATGTCATTCAGGATAAAGAAACCTTTCAACGTTACCTGAACACGATACGACTTGAAACGAAGCGTTTGGGAGGGCTTATTCAAGATTTGTTCGAATTATCCAGCCTGGAAGCGCAAGGGGAGGTATTTGAGCCTCAGCCTTGTCACGTCGATGAGTTGTTGCTCAGTACGTTGGAGAGTTTTTCGTTTCATCTGGCGGAGAAAACGCTGAACGTTGAAATCGATTTGCCCGATAAATTACCAGCCGCGGTCATGATGCCTGCACAAATGAAGCGGGTCCTTTCCAATTTACTGCAAAATGCCATTCGATACTCTCCTGTTGAAGGAAAAATCATTCTGGCTGCCGAAGAAAAGGGGCCGTTTATACGAATTTCAGTTACGGATGAAGGGGAAGGCATTGAAGCGGAGGAAACTTCGCGTATATTTGAACGTTTTTATCGAATTGACAAATCACGTAGCAAGAGCAATGGGGGGGCCGGGCTTGGCCTTGCTATCGCTCAATCGATTGTGGAACTCCATGGTGGCGAGATCGGGGTTCAGAGTACAAAAGGAGAAGGAAGCTGCTTCTGGTTCACGCTTCCGATCTACGTCAGTCGTTAACCTTGGTTAATCAAACGCAGTATTTATTCAGGTGGTGAATGACTTGACCAGTGATTTAGTATTCCTTTTCGGCGTTTTTGGTGCAGGATTGTTATCGTTTTTTGCGCCATGTATTCTGCCGCTGATCCCGGTATATGTGTCTTATCTATCCGGAAGCATGGTCAACGCTACGAATCAGCAGCAGCCTGACACCAATTCGGTTCGGTTGCGGTCCACACTTGTTTTGCGGACATTTTTATTTGTTCTTGGGCTGTCCCTGGTATTTGTTTTACTCGGTTTTGGTTCCGGCATCGTTGGTAATTTGATCTCAAGTCCTGTGTTTATTGCCATCTGCGGAGCCATCGTGGTGCTTTTTGGGATTTATCAAACCGGGTTGATCCGACTATCCTGGCTGGAACGGGAGAGAAAGCTGTCAAACGATCATGCCAGACGAGGAGGATATGTCGGAGCGTTCCTGCTGGGTCTGACGTTTAGTTTTGGCTGGACGCCTTGTATCGGGCCTGTGTTGGCGGCCATTCTTGGTATCGCCGCAGGAGAAGGCTCTCCACTGTATGGCGGGTTTCTCATGTTCCTGTACACCCTTGGGTTGGCGATTCCTTTCCTGATTCTGTCCGTTTTTTCGGAATATGTTATGAAGCGGATACGTCGTTTATACAGGTACATGGGCGTCATCAAAATAACTTCCGGCTGTATTCTTATTGTCATGGGACTATTGTTAATGACAGACCGGCTAAACAGCTTGGTGACCTGGTTTCAATAATCATTGGAGGAATTTGGTATGAAGACGGCACGGAAATGGATGGTATCTGTAATCGTATTCACTGGAGTACTGTTGATCTTAAGCGCATGTGGAACACAGCAAGCTGAATCAAACCAAACTGAATCAAAACAAACGGGGTCATCATCAGCCCCAGCATCCGATATGAGTTCGTCAACCATGATGAACAAGGGAGAGACGGCTCCTGAATTTTCATTGCTTGATCTGAAAGGAAACACGGTTGGACTTTCTGATGTTCAAGGCAAGAAAGTGTATGTGAAATACTGGGCTTCCTGGTGTTCCATCTGCCTTGCGGGTTTGGAAGACCTGAACAATCTGGCTGGTCAAAACAATGATTTTCAAGTCATTACGATTGTGACGCCAGACTACAAAGGAGAGAAATCCTCCCAAGCGTTTACCGAATGGTTTGACCAACAGCCATATGATAACATTACTGTTCTTTTGGATGAGAAAGGTGTATGGGCCAAGGAATTTGGTGTAAGAGCGTATCCTAGTTCCTTTTATATTGGTTCTGATGGTATTTTAGCGAAATCGCAGCCAGGGCATGCATCCAATGAACAGATCATGGAATCATTACAAGAGATTTTGTGAGAAGGGAGGAAGTGTCATGAAAAGGACGCTGCTGGGCCTGTGCCTCCTTGTTATAGCGATAGTTGTGTCTGCTTGTGGAAACAGGGCTGAGAGCCATTCAGCTGCATCTTCATCTTCGTTATCCACTCAACCTGTCAAGGCATCGAGTGTCTCCGAGGAAAACCTGAGTAACCTGTACTTGGCAGGAGGCTGTTTCTGGGGTGTGGAGGCATATATGGCTCGTATTCCGGGGGTTCAGGATGTGACTTCCGGTTATGCCAACGGGGAAGGAGAGAATCCAACCTATGAGGATGTTATTCGCGGGGACCAGGGGTTTGCGGAGACTGTTCATGTAAAATATGATCCGCAGCAAGTATCTTTGCAGAAATTGCTTGAATCTTATTTTCGAGTTATTGATCCTACCAGCTTAAATAAGCAGGGCAATGATCGTGGCATTCAGTATCGGACAGGAATCTATTATACGTTGGCTGAAGATGCCAAAATTATTGAACAGGCTGTAGAGGCAGAGCAAGAAAAATATGACCAACCCATCGTAACGGAGGTAATGCCTCTGCAGAATTATTATTTGGCGGAGGAGTACCATCAGGATTATTTGGAAAAAAATCCGAATGGATATTGTCACATTGATATGACTGTCCTGGAGGACTTGGAGATTGGGATTGATCCCGCTCAATATCCACGTCCAACAGATGAACAATTAAAAGAACGATTAACAGACGAACAGTATGCGGTTACGGTAAACAATGATACGGAGCATGCATTCAGTAACGAATACTGGGATAATGAGGAGCCCGGTCTGTACGTGGATATTGCCACGGGAGAGCCGTTATTCACCAGCCGGGATAAGTATGATTCTGGTTGCGGGTGGCCGAGTTTTACAAAACCGATTGTACCTGAGGTTGTTACCTATACAAATGACATGAGCTTTGGTATGGATCGCACGGAGGTACGAAGCCGGGCAGGAGACATCCACCTTGGGCATGTGTTCGATGATGGTCCCGAAGATCGCGGCGGCAAACGTTACTGTATTAACAGTGCATCGATCCGGTTTATTCCGTTAGACAAGATGGAGGAAGAACGATACGGATATTTATTGTCTTTTGTCGAGTAGAGAAGGGCAGCTGACTTTATTAAAAGATAATAAGGCCATAATTTAGAACGGTTGAGATCTCTCTATGAGGGATTTCGACCGTTTTTTATTTTGCGGCATCTAACAAAAAACAGAGGTAGTCTTCAAAGATGGTTGCATCATTGTTATAATTGATAATCATTATCAATTATAGGTAGGTTTTTAGTCACAATGCCAAGGTATTGTGTGTGTTTGATCGCTTAGGAGAGGGAGTTTATATGGGAATTCAGAATGACATCAAGCTGTGGGATCAGGTTCAGGTTCGCGTGCTTGATGTGCGTCTTATATCACTCGCAACACACGAGTTCATACGCAATTATGTGTTACCAACCAGTGCATTTGTGTATGTTCAAGGCAGGGGTCAGGTCTGGCTCGATGAAGAGGTATGGACTACAAACCAGTTCTTGCTGCTGCATGGGGGAAAAGGAAGACGTCTGACACTTGAAACGACAGGGGTTATGGAGGTACATCTGATTTTGTACAAATCAACCTTGCCCTCTAACGTGCTTGTGGAGTATCGAATGATGCTGAACCAGCGTAATCCGTTTGAAGAGTCCTGGGCGACAGTGCCGGATCATACACTTGAGTTACGTGAGCTTGTGCGGAATATACATGAATGCTGGTCAGGGCAGGAGCGAGTGGGCAAAATTCAGGTCAAAGTGTATTTCTTTCAATTGGTACAGCTTGTCTTGTTACAGCGGAGTCACATGTTTAACGAAGTTCAACAGCCTTCGCTTACCGATCAGGTTTTGCGATATATCAAAGCTCACTACCGGGAATCGATCTCACTTGATTCGCTTGCCCAGTCCTTGAGTTACAGTCCGCAATATTTATCACGCAAATTCAAGGAACAGACGGGATGTACACCGACAGAATATGTGATTCGGTTACGAATGGGTGAGGCAAGGAGTCTGCTTGCGTCCACAGAAGCTTCATTACAGGAGATTGCTGCGTATGTGGGTTATATGGACCCGTTTTATTTCAATCGTATATTCAAAAAAGAGACCGGTATCACACCAGGGCAATATCGGTTGAAGCAGCAGGAAAACTCGAAATCAGTTTCAAAAAGTACATTAAATGCAACAAATGAATCCATTGTAACAGGAGGGGATCAACGTTATCCTTTAATTGATGATGATAATCATTATCAACATAAGGGAGATGAGGAAATCAACATGTTTAACCATTTTAAATCAGTGATCATGTCGCTTGCGCTTGTACTCACATTGAGTGCTTGTGGAACAACTCAGCAGGGGGCAGAAACATCCGAAGTTGCGGCTGAACCCGAACAACCGGCAGTCGTGGAAACCCAAGTGGTAAATACGACCTTTGGTGAGGTAGAAATTCCTGCACATCCCGAGCGAGTTGCTGCCATAGATTATCTGGGAACGGTGCTTGCTCTTGGTGTCAAACCGATTGGTGGAGGCCAATTTCTGATGAACAGTCCTTATCTGGAAGGTCACATGGATGGTCTTGAAACGATAGGGGATTCCGTTGAACAATTGATGGAGCTGGAACCTGATCTCATTATTACATTGAATCCGGACAAGGCCGCTTATGAGAAATACAGCAAGATTGCTCCAACCGTTTCGATCGCATCCATCACTTTTCCGACACTCAAGGACGAAGTAAACTATTTCGGTAAAGTCCTTGGCAAAGAAGCGGAAGCAGAGAAGTGGCTGGCTGATTTTGATGAGGAGATTGCCAAAATCAAGCAGGAGGTGCAGAGCGTTGTTCCAGCTGACGTTACATTCTCTGTTATGCAGGAATATGATCGCCAAGTCTTCATTTTTGGCAATCAGTCGGGCCGGGGAGGACGTAACATCTATGAATTGCTTGGTTTGCAAGCACCAAAGAACATTCCATCCGAGTTGATGCAGGGCGCCTATCATGAATTCTCTATAGAACTGCTCTCCAAATATGCCGGAGATTACATTGTGCTGACCAGCAAGTCTCAGTTGAAAGATCTTCAGGCAGATCCGATCTGGGGTTCATTACCTGCTATCAAAAATGGAAATGTGTACATATGGACGGAAGAACAATCCTGGTTCCGTGACCCTATCGCCTTGTTGAAACAGACACAGGATCTGGCTGAATGGATTATTGGACTTAATACACCGTCTAAATAAGGAACTTCAAAAAACCGTGCCGCCCAGTTTGCTGAGCAGCACGGTTTTCATATTCTTATGTAGGACTGAACAGTAGAGGGGATTAGCTGCCTGTACGGAGATGAAATAACAGTGTGATTACCTAAGAGTTTATTCGCTCTTTTGTTCGTTCTGAATTTCTTGCAGATCCTCCAGCTGGAGTGTAAGGTCATTCTCGGGGTTTGCACTCACAATGACTTCTGACGGTGATTGTTGCTGACCCGGCTGGTTCGACTTGGCGGCAGGTTTGATCACGTAGAGACTCTGAACGGAGTTGAGCAGGCTCGCAGGGGTGTCTTCATACGTTTCCAGGAAGAGTACATAGTCTTTGGTAGGAATCAGCTTGAGGTTGTCATCATTAATAATCTCGGTGTTGCCTAGTTGTCCGCCAAGTTGCTTCACTTCAAGTTTTTCCCCGGCAGTGTAACCGCCTTTATAGGATTCAGCGACCTGAATCGTGTGGATCGTATAGATTTTGTCAAAAGAAGATGGCTCTCCGCCCGGATCGGACGCGGGGTTTAACTCGTTTTCATTGGCAGCATCGGTAACTTGTACGATATCGTTTAAAGCTTCCACACGAGTCTCAACAACACTGCCTTTCACAATCGTATTTGCTCTCTCGGACAGGTCGCCAATGCTGGCATAACTCGGGTAATCTTCAGAAGCAATAATGGTCATGGGTGCATCGGATGGGGACGCGGTAGGTGTAACAGAAGAACATCCAACAGCAGATAAAATGAAAATGGAAGAGAGAAGCAGCGTTAATACTCGATTTTTGTTCATGGACAGGAATCCTCCTTGGATTTTTGGGATAAGTTCGTAGCGGATTAATACTTGGATTTTACGTTATTGATATCAAAAGTTTGGGGTTGGGTCATGGAATTGCGGTTACGGGAGTAAGACATAATGGAAGGACTGCTTGTTGTTGGGTTGTCACCGAGCCAGATGGAGTGTCCGAGTTCGTGGACAAATACACTTTGAATGAAGTTGGATAAGTTGGTTGCGTCAGGGGTGATCGTGGATGCATTGAGTTCGATGCGGAAGCTTACGACTTGACTGCCGGATACGGAGGCGTAGTTGACACCATATGCTGTATTATTGAAGTTTCCTGCGGTGATGGTGTTTGGGGAGTTACTTGTTTTGGTGAATTTAACTTTGGCACCTGCATTGTTCCAGTTGGTAAGGGAAGCGTCCATGGGAGTCTGCCATGCGGCGGCGTAATTATACGTGCGAATGGGGATGGTGGTACTGGGATAACCGTAGGTTAGAAAGGTTGCCGCATAGATGGTACTGCCAAACATCGCAATCGCTGAGAACAACATGATGCTCATCAAAAACTTCCTTTTCATACTTAAAACCTCCAATAAATGTATTTTATTCTCTATTATAGTAACAAGTAATATTGGAGTTGAAATGAGTCCGAGGTCGTTGTTTTTGTCGTGAAAAACCTAAAATATATCTTGATCCGACCCTAATGGTGTCAAAATAAGTCATTTTCTGTTCGATGTGCATGCATAATTTCCCTAAAGTTACAAACAATACATCCAACTTACACAGGGAAAGGTAGTGCTTGAGCATGTGCAACCGTTTTTCATTGGCAGCCGATCTGGACGAGGTCAGAGATCATTTCAAGATTCAGCGGGTGATGTATTATTATAAAAACCGATACAATATCAGCCCAACCCAGCATACGCCAATTATTTTGCATCAGGATGGTGAGCGTGTATTGGATGAATTTCGGTGGGGGTTCATTCCATTCTGGGGTCGTGATGCCGTTAACGCGAACCTCATGACGGTACATGAGAATCCTTCCTATTACAAACTGGTAGAGACCAAGCGCTGCGTCATTCCCTGCAATGGATTATATTACTGGCGGCAAGAGGGCAAGAAAAGTTATGCGGTTCGTGTTGTCATGCCGGATCGCGGTCTGTTCGGCATTGCTGGGTTATACGAGGTGTGGAGAGATACACGGAAAGAGCCGCTTCGTACCTGCACGATGCTTATGACAGGCGCAAATATGGTTACACGTGAGTTTGGTAGCAAAATGCCAGCCATTCTCTCCGAAGAAGAGATCAACACCTGGCTTGACCCGGCTAATACACGGGTGACTCAGTTGTTACCGCTATTGAAATCGTATAATAGTACAGAGATGAATCTGTATCCAGTCACCCCAATGGTCGCTAACGATGAACACGATTGTTACGAATGTGTAGAAGAGATGGATCAGAAGCTGGCTTACGTTCGGAGTTTCTGAGTATCCTTTGGATGATGTGAAGAAAATGAAGAGGGCTGAGAGTCTGGAGACACTCTGCTCTTTTTTTCCTTTCAGAAAATGAAAAGTTGCAATTGCAGTGAAACGTAACTATAATCATTACAGTAAGTGAACGCATATATTCATATATCTATTAAAAGAGATATTTATAATCAGGAGGGAACCACGAATGAATCCAAAGTTTAACCAGATGTTTGAACAAGTTTCACTACCGACTGGCATTACACTGAAAAACCGTATCGTGCTCGCTCCCATGACTCATATGTCCTCGAATGCTGATGGTACGATATCCGATGCTGAACTTGCTTATTATGCACGTCGCACCGGTGGTGCTGGCATGTCAATTACGGCTGTAGGGCATGTAACAGAGACGGGCATAGGTTTCCCGGCTCAATTTGGTGTTTATGATGACCGCTTCATTCCTGGTCTGAAAAAACTGGCTGAGACCATTAAACAACAGGGCTCCGTAGCCGTATTGCAAATTTTCCATGCGGGCCGTCTGACGCCTGAACAAGCTGTACCTGCGGGTCAAGTAGTAGCTCCTAGTGCAGTTGCAAGTGAGCGTCCAGGATCTCCTGAACCAAGAGAATTGACGGATGCCGAGATTACTTCGATTATCAAAGACTTTGGTGAAGCGACACGTCGTGCAATTGAAGCTGGCTTTGATGGTGTTGAGATTCACGGTGCTAATGGTTATCTGATCCAGCAATTCTTCTCCCCTCATTCCAACCGACGTGAAGATCGTTGGGGCGGAAGTGTCGAGAAACGTCTGACATTCCCACTTGCTGTTGTGGATGAGATTCAGAAAGTGGTTGCCGAACATACCAAACTGCCGTTCATCATTGGTTACCGTTTCTCCCCTGAAGAACCGGAAACACCGGGACTCACAATGGAAGATACGTATGCATTGGTGGATGCGCTGAAAGATAAAAACCTGGATTACCTGCACGTTTCCCTGAACGAGTTCTGGTCCAAGCCAAGACGTGGCGAAGCAGACACACGTTCGAGAATGGAATTCATCCTGGATCGTGTGAACGGCAAATTGCCTGTGATCGGCGTAGGTTCAATTCATACGGCAGATCAGGCTGCTGAGGCGCTTCAAACGGGAGTACCTCTGCTTGCCATTGGACGTGAGCTGATTATTGAACCGGATTGGGTTGAGAAAATCGAGAGCGGACGGGAAGAAGATATTGAGACGATTCTGACCAAATCGGATCAGGAACGTCTGGTTATCCCTGACGGATTGTGGAATGCAATCATCCACACACCCGGCTGGTTCCCTATGGCAGAAGATAAATAACATACACTTCAGGACTGGATTAGAGGGGGCGAAAGCTCCCTCTTTTTGCACATGGTCCAAATTCTCCTTGTCATCGCTCTGTGGTATGATGGATGAAAAGGATCAACTGGATAATCAACGGTTTGGAGTGAAGGAATATGCTCGTAGCTGAACGGTATGAGAAAATAGTGGAATGGGTGGATACGCAAGGCAGCATGCGTGTGACCGAACTTAGTGAGCGCTGCGGAGTGACTGAAGAGACGATTCGTCGTGATCTGGACAAGCTCGAACAGGCGGGCAGGCTCAGACGGTCCCATGGCGGGGCGGTCAGCGTAAAATACAAGGATGAGTTACAGTCGGAGATTCCGTATCCGGAACGGGCTATAGCCCATGCAGAAGAGAAGCGCAGAATTGCAAGCGAAGCGGTGAAAATGGTTGAATCCGGCGACCGGATCGCCTTGGATGCAAGTACAACGGCGTGGTATATGGCGGCAGGATTGCCAAACATTCCACTGACGGTATTAACCAACTCGATTAAGGTCGCCGCAGAGCTGAGTAACAAGGAGCAGATTCGTGTGATTGCCACAGGTGGGCAATTGGCTTCGAAGTCACTGTCTTTTGTAGGACCGCTGGCGGAACGTTCGCTGGATGCTTATCATGTGGATAAAGTATTCCTGTCTTGCAAAGGAGTGCATCTGACCAAAGGTATCAGTGAATCCAATGAATTACAGGCCTTGGTGAAGCAGAAAATGATCCATATTGCGGATGAGGTCATTTTACTTGCAGATTCCAGTAAATTTAACATACAGGCGTTTACCAGAGTTGCTGAGATGAGCAGTGTGGGCAAAGTGATTACAGATCAGGGTGTAGATGAAGATCACGTTAGCGCATTGATCGAGCAGAATATTACGTGTATACGTGTGTAAACAAGAAAGGAATGAATGTCATGAAACATCCTTTTCATCTGAAAGCGGTATGGAATGGTGGGCGTAACAGTGAGGGAACAATTGATGCAGGTGGATTAAAAACGGTCATATCGATTCCGCAGGAGATGGGCGGACCTGGTACGGGAACTAACCCGGACGAGATGCTGCTGGGTGCAGCCTCCACCTGTTACCTGATCACGTTGGCAGCGATGCTGGAGCGTTCGGATATTACGCCGGATGAATTAACGCTTGAATCGGAAGCAACGGTAGATGTTACAAATAACGTATTTACGTACGAACGGATCGTACATAGACCCCGGATTGTGCTCAGCGCAAATGCCTCTGAGGCGGATCTGACCAAGGCTGAGCGCTTGGCGCATAAGGCTGAATCCTCCTGTATGATCTCCCGAGCGGTGGCAGGTAATGTCCAGATGGAGACACAACCGGTCATTGTTACTACAGGTGCTAACGCGGTGTGATATACTGAAGAATAGACGATTCAAGTTGTCATTTGTGTAAAATAAGGAGTAATTCGGTATGAACACACAGAAGCGCAAGACTAACCGCTGGATACGTTTAACACGTGTTATGAAGCTGAATTTTCTCAAATTGTTACGTGCTCCCGGAGGTGCCCATAAAGTATCTACCGGATTTGCCATAGGGTTCGGACTGGAACTGATCGTGATCTCGACGGCTTCCCTGATATATCTCGTATTTTATCCGATTGTGCGACTGTCTGGGGGTTCGGTGCCAGCAGCCATTGTTGGTAATGTGATCGGGAAACTTACGTTTTTACCTATTATCCTGATGCCGCTCGCGAAACAAATTGGCTCATGGATATTGCCTGCTCACAGCATGGGACAGGGACCGGTACATGAGAGTGCATTCATGGAGCTGTTTCGCGGGAACTGGTCGGCCGTGAGTGAATTGTTGCTTGGTGGACTGGATATTCTGGCAGGCATGTCCGTATTTGGTGTCATTCTGGGTGTGATTTCGTACTTTGTCGTAAAATTCTTCTACGTCAGAGCACTCAACCGGCGTTATGAACGCCGGCTGGAGAAACGCCGACAAGCGGATATCGCCTCGGTATCACCTCCGGTATTAATCAGGAAGCCATCACAATCATAATGGGCAGCATCAACATGGATGCAGCGGTGGTCCACAGAATGCAGCGGGATACAAACTGCGGAGAAGCATTAAACTGTTCAGCCAAAATAACGGCGTTCACTGCGGTCGGCATCGATGCGAGGATCAGCAGCACACTGAACAACGTACCTTCGACCTGAAGAGCGGTCAGTATCAGCCAGGACAAGATTGGCGCAGCTGCGAGACGGACCACAAGCCCGGTCCAGAAAGCTCGGCGTACATTGGGCAACCAAGGCACCGTTGCACCTTTTGGTCTGAGCATCTGTGCTCCCAGAATAGCGAGAACGACAGGAGAGTAGCCCGCAGCCAGCATGGAGATCCCTCCATCCAGCGCTTCAGGCAGGCTCAGATTGGACGCACGCAGTGCAATGGCGATGCCAGCAGCATAAATGGATGGCATGCGGAAAACGGACAGGATCGCATCTTTCACCGTGAATTCGGATCTCGCGGCAAAAAAGATACCTACCGTATTAACAATGATCATCTGTCCAATGACGTAGACCGAAGCCTTGTCCAGTCCAAGTTGACCAAAGGCAAGCAGTACAAGCGGGAGCCCGTAATTCACGCAGTTCGTAAACGTGGAGACGAGGGTGAGACCCGCTTTTTCGCTTGCACCCAGACGGAACCCCCGGCTTAACAGCTCGGCGAGGGCCCACAGAGCAATCAGATTAATAATAGAGAACCAGAACGTGCTGGTGACGTCCGTCCAGGTAATCTCTGCATGCAGCAATGTATTGAAGATGAGCGCAGGGCTCAAAATATAAAGGGAAAAGGTCGAGAGCGACCGGGTATCCCAATTCTTGAAGCGTTTTAACAGAATACCTCCGATCACGGGAAGTGATATCGGCAAGAACACATGGTATAAGGTGAGTAAAAATGAGTGAAGCAATGCAATTCAGTCCCTTCTGGATGAAAAACCTATCTTATCATAGCAGAAGATGCATCTCATATGAATGGATTTCAGTATGATGATGTGTAGTAATCGCCTTGCTTAACTAAGGATTTCCCTGATGGGCAGCGACAGCGGATTGCTATTTTGATATGGCAGATTTATTATAGAAGAGGTGCAACAAGATTACATACACATAGAGGAGGAAACTGTAATGAGTGATTCAAAACGCTTGCTCGTACTTGCTGGCTCTTACGCCGAAGCGGAAAATGAGGGCATTTATGCATATGAATTGAATGAGGATACAGGCAGCTTGTCCAAGCTTGACGGCATCGCGGGTGTGAAAAACCCAACGTTTGTCAACGTGGATGCTGAAGGAAACAAACTGTATGCGATTGGTGAAACAGCGTCAGCTGAAGGCAACAAAATGTCTGAAGCTGTAGCTCTGAGCATTGATCCTTCTACAGGGAAATTAACGTTGCTGAACCGGAATGACTCCATTTCAGCTCCACCATGTCATATCCAGCGTGATCCTTCCGGCAAATACTTGATCCTGTCCAGCTACCACGGTGGCCTGGTAGGTCTGCAAGCCTTGACGGATAACGGTGAAGTTGGAGCGCTTCTGGACGAGAAGAAACATGAAGGACAAGGTGCGCATCCTGAACGTCAGGACAAGCCACATGTGCACTCCGCATTCTTCAGCCCGGATGGTAAATACATGATGGTACAGGATCTGGGCGCAGATAACATCGCGATCTATTCCATTGATGCAGACAAAAATGAACTTGTGCTGCACAGTGAAACCAAAACACATCCGGGAGCAGGCCCACGTCACTTGGCGTTCCACCCGAATGGTCATTTCGCATATGTCATCAATGAAGTGGATTCATCCATTACTTCGTTCAAATATGATGCAGCAGCGGGTACGTTGACTGAATTGTCTACCGTATCCACACTGCCTGATGGATATGATGGCAAAGAGAATACAACAGCCGAAATCACTGTTTCCAATGATGGACGTTATGTATATGGTTCTAACCGTGGACATGACAGCATCGTTGTATTTGCAGTAGATGCAGACAAAGGTCACCTGTCACTGGTTGAACATGTATCTGCAGAAGGTGAGCACCCGCGTCACTTTGCTCTGACACCTAACGGCAAATTGCTGATCGCAGCTAACCGCGATACGAACAACCTCGTGACATTCACGGTAGATCAGGAGAGCGGACGTCTGAAATACACAGGTCACAGCACAGGTGTATCCAAGCCGGTATGCGTGAAACCTGTATATCTGTGAATCAATTTCATAATACCTTTTAGTGAGTTATGAAATTGATTCGTGTAAAATGATAAATTCGTAAAACCAGCTCTGCTGGGTTGGAAATGAGAAGGACCCTGCCATGTGGCGGGGTCTTTTATATTGAAAACCTGGTTGGATGATCAGATTGCTGTTCTGCTGTAAACGGTTGGAACAGAGGAGTAATTCTATTATAAGATTCACCTAACAACGAATAATTATTAATAGTATCGTGCAAGTAACTACCCCACTTCAAAGTGCGTACTTCCTAAACGGATAGTCAGGGTCTACAATGAGTGAGTAGCCAAAACAAACACTGCATGCATCTGAACAGACAAATTGGTGCAGGCTAAATATCTGATTATTATTTTTACAGGAACGAATCATACTTGAACAACAAAGGAGAAATACATGATGAAATTGCAATTGGCGCTTGACTTGGTAAATATCCCTGAAGGTATCGCACTGGTTAAAGAGGTTGAACAATATATTGATATCGTTGAGATTGGTACTCCAATCGTTATTAATGAAGGTTTGCACGCGGTAAAAGCGATGAAAGAAGCATTCCCTAATCTGCAAGTTCTTGCAGACCTTAAAATCATGGACGCTGGTGGTTATGAAATCATGAAAGCAGCTGAAGCTGGTGCGGATCTGATCACTGTACTTGGGGCAACCAATGACAGCACGATCAAAGGTGCAGTAGCAGAAGCGAAGAAACAAAACAAACAAGTTCTTGTTGACATGATCAACGTGCCTAACCTTGAACAACGTGCTCGTGAAATTGATGCGCTTGGCGTAGATTACATCTGTGTACACACAGGTTATGATTTGCAAGCTGAAGGACAAAGCCCGTTCGAAGATCTGCAAACGATCAAAGCAGCTGTGAAAAACGCTAAAACGGCTGTCGCTGGTGGAATCAAGCTGGAAACATTACCAGAAGTAATCAAAGCACAACCGGATCTGGTTATTGTAGGAGGCGGTATCACAGGACAAGCAGACAAAGCGGCAGTTGCAGCTGAAATGCAACGTCTCGTTAAACAAGGGTAAGCAGATGAGCAAAACACAGTACGCAGCTGACATCTTGAAGGAGCTGGAACGTACGTTAAGCCAGATCGACGATGCAGAGATGCAAGCGATGGCTGAGCACATTCTGGCTGCGGAACAGATTTTTGTAGCAGGAGCAGGCCGGTCAGGACTTATGGGGAAGGCTTTTGCCATGAGACTGATGCAGATGGGGCTTCGTGTATATGTGGTGGGCGAGACCGTAACACCTGGGATCAGCTCGAAAGATTTCCTCTTGCTGTGCTCTGGCTCAGGAGAGACAGGCAGTCTTGTAGCCATGGCTCAAAAGGCTAGTCAAGCTGGTGCGCCTGTAGGTCTCATTACGATTAAGCCAGAGTCCACGATTGGGAAATTGGCAACTACGGTAGTGCGCCTTCCGGCTTCAGCCAAAGAGGACACAGCAACTTCCGGAGCAGCAGTAACCATTCAGCCGATGGGCTCGTTGTTCGAACAAGGACTGTTAATCGGCATGGATGCTCTCATCCTTACGATGATGGAAATGAAAGGTATGACCGGAGCGGATATGTTTGGCCGCCACGCGAACCTGGAATAGTGAATAGATGAAAGACCGGAATCCTTTGATTACGAAGGGTTCTGGTCTTTTCTGCGATACATAGTCATTCATGTGCATAGGTTTTATCCGTGATTTACAGTTAAACTTTGCATCCCGACCAGGCTGTAGTAGAATTAATAGATAGCTGTATCGAATGAATGTACTTATTACATCATGCATGGAGCGGAAAGCTTACCTCGTGTGAAGTGTCCCCGTGATATGCGTAATATACGCGATATAAGATTGAAGATGAGGGGGCTCGGAGCCATGGCATCCGAAGTGAAGGAACGGATTAATCTGAAAGAAATCAACTGTGAGAAGGAATTGACCCTTGCGGTGATCGGTGGAAAATGGAAACTGATTATTTTGTGGCATTTGGGTCTGGAAGGTACCAAACGTTTCAGTGAGCTGAAACGCCTAATCCCTCATATTACCCAGAAGATGCTGACCAACCAGTTACGTGAGCTGGAGGAAGACAAACTGATTGAGCGTAAAGTGTATGCCGAAGTCCCTCCTCGGGTGGAATATACATTGACAGATCACGGTCAGAGCCTGATGCCCGTCCTGCATGCGATGTATAACTGGGGTAAAAATTACGGTGAAAATGTAATCTGGAAAGAGAGCTAAACAAGTAAGATCTAAGAAGCTAAATAAGTAAGTTCTATAATGAACCGCCGGGTAAATGGATTCTTCCATTACCCGGCGGTTTTTTCGTTGCTTTTAAATTTTGGTCACATGAGCAAAAGTTTATACGAAACGTAGAGTACAGAAATAGCTTGAAGAAGCGAAGCTAAAAGCTTTCTGAAAGAAAGCTATATCGCAAGCATATACTGGCCTTTATCCTAGATACCCTTTTATATAGATGGAACTAAACATTCACACGAGAACGTAGAGGACAGAAAGAACCTGAAGAAGCGGAGCGTTCGCCTTTATCACCGGATTTTTACCTTTGAAAAAGGGGAATCAAAAAATCTGGGGATAACAGCGATCGGAAGGTTGTTCTGTCATCGGAGTGGTAAGTGTGAATAATCTTTAGTCCAATCTATACTCCCTTGAACTGGAATATGATACGATGAGAGATATTGGAAAATGCAAGGAGGATGACAACTAAAGATGGAAAAAATACGTACACGTGCTGAGGTAAATCAGGAAACAACTTGGGATCTGAAAGACTTGTTTGTAACCGATGTAGAGTGGGAGCAGGAGCTTCGATCACTTCCTCAGGCTGCTGCCCAGATCGAAACGTTCAAAGGGCGTCTAGGCGAAGGCGCTGAACAATTGCTGGCTTGTCTGGATGCGCGTGAAGCTTTGCAAGAGCGGATCGGCAAGACGGCTTCTTATGCCCGTCTGAAGCAGTCAGAGGACAGCACCAATCCGGTTAATATTGAGAATTCAGCTAAAGCAGGAGATATCCTATCAAATCTGTCATCGTCCTTGTCTTTTGTCAATTCGGAGATCGTTGATCTGCCGGATGGAACTGTAGAGCGTTATATTCAAGAACTTCCGGGATTGGAGCCGTATGCCCGCAGTTTGGAGCGTTTGATTCGAGAAAAAGCACATCGGCTCACGCCTGAGACCGAGAAGGTACTTGCTTCACTTGGAGAGGTGCTGGATTCGCCATACCGTATCTATCTGCGCGGTAAACTGGCAGACATGACGTTTGACGATGCTCTTGATGGAGAGGACAATAATCGTCCACTGTCCTGGTCATTCTATGAAAATAATTATGAGATGTCGTCTGATACCAAGCTGCGCCGTTCTGCTTATGCTGCATTCAGCTCGACATTAAATGATTACAAAAATACGTTCGCAGAAGGTTATGCAACCGAAGTGAAAAAACAGGTTGTTTTATCCAGGTTGCGTGGTTACGACGATGTTACAGATATGCTTCTCAGACCACAGCAAGTGAGCAAAGAGATGTACAATAATATTCTGGATATTATCCAGCAGGAACTCGCACCTCATATGCGCAGACTGGCGGCTCTCAAGAAACGTGAGCTGGGTCTGGACAAACTGATGTTTTGTGATCTGAAGGCTCCGCTTGATCCTGAATTTAGCCCTGCCATTACATATGATGAGGCGTGCATACTCATTCGAGAAGCACTTGATGTGCTTGGGCCGGAGTATGGCGAGATCGTAGAGCGTGCATTCAGTGATCGCTGGGTGGATTACGCAGATAATGCAGGCAAATCCACAGGGGCATTTTGCTCCTCTATATATGGTTCACACTCCTATATCTTAATATCATGGGCGAACAATATGCGAGGAGCATTTACACTTGCCCATGAAGTGGGGCATGCAGGCCACTTCATGCTCGCCGGACGTTACCAAAAGCTCACGAATACACGGCCATCTCTTTATTTTATTGAGGCACCGTCGACCATGAATGAAATGCTGCTGGCAGATCATCTATTGAAGCGTTCCGATAATCCGAGAATGCGTCGTTGGGTCATTTTGCAACTGTTGAATACGTATTACCATAACTTCGTTACACATCTGCTGGAAGGTGAATTGCAGCGCAGGGTCTATGCACGCGCAACCAATGATGAGCCCATTACGGCGAAGACGTTAAGTCAGCTCAAAGGAGACATCCTTTCCGAATTCTGGGGACCTGATCTGGTAATTGATGAAGGGGCCAAGCTGACGTGGATGAGACAGCCTCATTATTATATGGGACTATATCCGTATACCTATGCGGCAGGTTTGACGGCTTCTACAGCGGCTGCACAGCAGATTCGGGAAGAAGGACAGCCTGCGGTAGATCGCTGGCTTGAAGCACTCAAAGCCGGTGGAAGTCTCACGCCGCAGGAGTTAATGAAGCTCGCGGGTGTGGATATGTCCGGACCTGAGCCGATTCGTTCTGCAGTTGCTTATGTCGGCAGTCTGGTCGACGAACTTGAACGTCTGTATTCCTGATCTGGTTCATATAGTATACGGACAAGGCAGAACGGGTTGTCTGCATGCACCGCCTTCCTTGCGTGGGGGGCGGTGCATCTTATTTTTGCAAGGGGAAAGGAACGATGAAGAATGGCGTTAACGAGCGTGTCCTCATCGCTGGGCCGATTAAGCGTAGACGGCTTTGGTGTGTTTGACGACATGAATGGGGTACCAGGTTTTGAAGGCAATCAGGGTGGTTTTTTTTCGGGATTTAGTGAGTTTGCTGCAATGAATGCATTTGCTTCGATTTTCATTGGCGCCATATTTCTCATCATTGCGGGAGTTATTGTTTTTGTTATTATTTCAGGCATACGCTCAGGGATGTCAAATAACGCGGCAGCCTTGTTAACCCTGCACTCAACGGTGGTAGCCAAACGAACGGAAGTCTCAGGTGGAAGCGGCGATAGCAGTGCGACTACCCGGTATTATGTTACATTTGAATTCGACAATGGGGAGCGTACTGAACTGATTGTTGGCGGAAACCATTATGGCATGATGGTGGAAAATGATCGAGGGATGCTGACGTATCAGGGGACACGATTCAAGCATTTTGAGAGAGATGTACAACCCCAGTCGGGGGTAAGCAAAGGTCAATTTTATACGTAAAAAAAGAACTGCGGCTCCTCCCAAGTGGGAGAGAGTCGTTTTTGGTATAACCAAAAGAAAGAAAAACCGAAGGGTATTCAAACGCTTACAATGGTGATATACTCGTTAAATAAAGTAAAACAGTATTAAACAAAAATAAACAAACAATAAATACAGAATAAAGTACAGAGTTACGGACTGAATCAAGTGATACGGTTTGGAAAATAGGATTGGTTCGAAAGGTTGGTGAAGCGCGGTGAGTGTGCTGGCTTATGATTTGGGCGCTGGGAGCGGGAGAGCGCTACTGGGACATCTAAATGATCGTGGGATCGAAACAAGCGAAATTCATCGGTTCAAGAATGAACCGGTGAAGATTGGCGAGCGGATGCACTGGGATATCCTGCGATTACATCATGAATTGTTGCAAGGGCTTACCCTTGTGAAACAGCAAGGAGAAAAACCAGAGAGCCTGGGGATCGATTCCTGGGGTGTTGATTTTGGTTTGCTTGGGAGTAATGGTGAGTTGCTTGGTAACCCGTATCATTACCGTGATACACAGTTTAACGGCATGATGGATCAGGTACGGCAAGAGCTGAGCTCCCAGCGAATCTTCGAACGTACAGGGATTCAGTTTCTTGGCTTTAATACCTTGTATCAATTGGCAACGCTTCAACGCAGCGGTTCCCCGTTGCTTCATGAAGCAGAGCGTTTTCTCATGATTCCGGATTTGCTACGTTATTTCCTGACAGGGGAAGCGGTGAATGAGTTCACCAATGCAACCACAACACAATTATACAATCCATCAGCGGGGCAGTGGGATAGTGAGTTGCTGGCGCATATTCGTATTTCGGAGAAACTGTTTGGTGAAGCCGTGCTGCCAGGTACCCTTGTTGGACAATTGCGAAGCAGTATTTGTAACGATCTGGGATTGTCCCCGATCCCCGTGATCGCTGTTGCGGAGCATGATACGGGTTCAGCCGTTGTGGCTGTTCCTGCAACGGAACGTTCATTTGCTTATCTGAGCTGTGGAACCTGGTCCCTGATGGGTACGGAGATAGATCATCCTGCGATAAGTAGCCAGAGTCTGGCCTTGAACTTCACGAATGAAGGCGGGGCGGGCGGAACATTCCGTCTGCTGAAGAACATTATGGGCTTATGGATTTTGCAGGAAAGCATGCGCGAGTGGGATCGTCAGGGGCAGGGAATTAGCTTCGATGCGTTGTTGGCGCAGGCGGAACAGGCACCTCCATTTGCCAGTTTGTTTGATCCGGATGATGAACTGTTTATGCCAGCAGGAGATATGACGACGCGTATACGTCAGTATTGCCGTGATACAGGGCAAGTGGTACCAGAGGATCAGGGGGCTATTGCCCGGGCAATTCTGGAGAGTCTGGCATTGAAGTATAGAAGAGTTCTGGAATGGACGGAGCAATTGTCGGGTCAGACGTTCAACGGATTGCATATGGTCGGTGGAGGCATCCAGAACCGCCTGTTATGTCAGTGGACTGCAAATTCCATTGGCAAGCAGGTATGGGCAGGTCCGGCAGAGGGAAGTGCCATCGGGAATATGGCTGTGCAATGGATGGCGAGCGGAGCTTTTAAAGATATCTGGGAAGCTCGTAAGGCCATTCGTGATTCATTTCCGGTAACTGTGTATGAGCCGCAGGACGGATCAATCTGGGAAGATGCTTACGGCAGATTTCTGCGTGTGACGGCTTCATCTAATTCACAAGCGGGGAGTGAGGTGTAACATGCTGGCAGCCGAGCGGTATGACCGAATTGTGGAGATGGTGAATGTAAAGGGCAGTATGCGTGTATCTGAGCTTAGTGAGCGCTGCCGAGTGACGGAGGAAACCATCCGGCGGGATCTGGATCGGCTGGAACAGGCAGGACGACTGCGTCGCTCTCACGGTGGTGCAGTGAGTGTGAAGGAAGATCAACCGGAGATCCCTTACCGGATCAGGGAGACAACCCATGCGGAAGAAAAAAAGCGGATTGCACAAGCTGCTCTGGCGATGATTAATCCGGGTGATCGCATTCTGTTGGATGCGAGCACAACGGCAGGTTATATGGCAGCGAATATGCCGGATTTCCCGCTGACGGTCTTAACCAACTCGATTCAAATTGCCACTGAACTCAGCAGCCGTGACAAGGTTGAGGTCATCTCAACAGGGGGCCAGCTGGCATCGCGCTCGTTGTCTTTTGTTGGGCCGCTCGCGGAGCGTTCTCTGGAAACGTATCACGTGGATAAAATGTTCATGTCGTGCAAAGGTGTACATCTCGAAGGTGGCGGGATCAGTGAATCCAATGAACTTCAAGCAAGGCTGAAGCAGAAGATGGTTGGCATATCCGATCAGGTCATCTTACTTGCAGATGCCAGTAAATTTGGTGTCCGTGCTTTTGCCCGGGTATCCGGGTTAAATGCAGTCCATACGATCGTTACCGATCAGCCATTGGAGGCTGAACAGACAGAACGTTTGAGCGGATACGATATTGGTATCATCACGGTTTAAGCTTTTATATTTTATTTATTTAAATTGAACTAAATTAAAAAATCTGGGGATAACAGCGATCGGAAGGTTATTCTGTCATCGGAGTGTCCAGTGCAAATATTCTTTAGTCAATTCATCTACTAATCAGTTAATAGGAGCGTGTAATTATGAAGGTCTCCTTATTCATTACCTGCCTCAGCGATGCCATCTATCCCCGAGTTGGGGAGGCCATGGTCAGATTGCTCGCCGCTCATGGCGTTCGGCTGGATTTTCCACCGGTTCAGACCTGCTGCGGTCAGCCTTCCTACAATAGCGGGTACTGGGATGAGACTCGGGTAGCGGCCAAGACAATTCTTGAAGCGTTTGACGACAGTGATTTTGTAGTTTGTCCATCCGGATCGTGTACGTATATGATTCATCATTATCCCGAACTGTTCGCGGACGAACCGGTATGGCTGGAGAAGGCAAAACGATTGGAAGCCAAAGCCTATGAGTTTACTCAGTTCCTTGTTCAGGTACTCGGGATAACCGATCTGGGCGCACATTTTCCGCACAAAGTAACCTATCATCCATCCTGCCACGGCAGCCGTCTGCTTGGTGTAAAAGATGAGCCGATGGCGCTGCTCTCTCAAGTAAAAGGACTGGAATTGGTTCCACTTCCATTCGCTGAGGATTGCTGTGGGTTCGGGGGTACGTTTGCCATTAAAATGTCCGATATTTCAGGAGCGATGGTGACGGAGAAAGTCGATCATGTCAAAGAGACACAAGCTGAAGTGCTGGTTGGGCTGGACATGGCCTGTCTGATGAATATCGCAGGTAATCTGCGTTATCGGAATGAACCGGTGCGTGTGATGCATCTGGCGGAACTACTGTATGAGGGGGTGCGAACAGGATGAGCCAACCGGGAGTTATGGATACTACGGTCAAAGAACGTGCCGGACTGGCCTTGAATGATGATTTTCTGCGAAAAGCGGTCAAATTCACGACAGAACGTTTGCGTAACGGGAAGAAATCTGCCTCAGAAGAACATGGAAACTGGGATGAATGGCGGGAACGTGGCCGTCAGATTCGTCTGCATACGATTGCGTATCTGGATTATTATCTGAATGAATTTGTGAATAACGCCCGTGCGAACGGGGTTCATATTCATTTTGCAGATACATCGGTGGAAGCAGCGGCGATTGCGCTGGATATTGCGGCGCACAAGCAGGCTTCTACGGTGGTGAAGTCCAAATCGATGGTCTCGGAGGAAGTACATCTGAATCATGTGCTGGAGTCGGCGGGCATTGAAGCTATCGAGACCGACCTGGGTGAATACATCATACAGTTGGCAGGCGAGGCCCCATCTCATATTGTCATTCCAGCCATCCATAAGAACCGCTATCAGATCGCAGAGTTGTTGTCGAAGGAAGCGGGTGAGATTCTGGAGCCGGACACGACGGTACTTGCCGGATTTGTTCGCAAAAAGCTGCGCGAGAAGTTCCTCGAAGCGGATATCGGTATGACCGGCTGCAATTTTGCGATTGCAGAGACAGGCTCCATGGTTTTGTTCGAGAATGAAGGCAATGCCCGTATGGTATCCACTGTTCCCAAAACGCAGATTACACTCATGGGCATGGAGCGGATCATCCCATCGTGGACGGATCTGGAGGTCATGGCAACCTTGTTGCCACGCTCTGCAACAGGTCAGAAACTCACGATGTACATGTCAGGCATCACAGGTCCTCGCCGTACAGCGGATGCGGATGGACCGGATGAAATGCACATTATTATCGTGGATAACGGTCGATCCCTTCAGCTCGGTGATCCCGAATTCCAAGAACTGCTGAATTGTATTCGCTGCGGTGCTTGTCTGAATGCTTGCCCGGTATATCGCCATATTGGAGGTCATGCCTACGGTGGAACATACAGTGGTCCGATTGGCGCGGTACTGACACCTGCACTCAATGGCAACATTGATGAATGGAATGATATTGCCGGTGCTTCGAGTCTTTGCGGAGCCTGCTATGAAGCATGTCCGGTCAAAATTCCGCTGCATGATATGCTCGTTTATTTACGCAGACGCAAGGTAGAGGATGGTCATGGAAACAAAATGGAGAGCATGGGCATGAAGGGCTTTGCTGCCGTGGTTTCCAATTCGAAACGCTTCAGTGCGGCCATACGTCTCGGACAGATCGGGCAGAAGGCAGTTGTACGCAACAACGGCATTTCTCTCAAGCTGGGTCCACTCAAAGGCTGGAATAATTATCGGGTTGCGCCAAGTCTCGCCAAGAAATCTTTCCGTCAGCAATGGAACAAGCTGGATCAGGAATTGAACCAGGAGCAACCAACCATGAATTCTTCCGTTCGCAGCCGCATGGAGCAGATTATTCGTGAACGAGAGGAAGGGGAGGATAAGCATGGTCACTGAACATCAGCAATGGCTCGCGCAATTGGAGAAGAAGTCCATGGAGCAACAGGAGCAGTTCATGAACGACATCGCTTCGAAATTGAGAAGACCAAGGCAACGACATGGGCCAACACAACCTTTCCGGGGAGCACCCGACTTTTGGACTGAGCTGGAATGGGATGAAGAGAAGCGTATTCAAGCATTTACAGATAACTTTGTGAGTGTAGGCGCCCACATTGCCCGGGTTCAGAACATGGAAGAAGTGTCTCAATTCATTGCCAACAAATCGCATGAGCTGAGTGCGAAATATATCATTCGTCAGAATGAACAGGCGTTAAAAGATCTCGGATTGGAAGGGCAGTTACCGGATGTGCAGATCTCAGTCTGGAATAGTCAAGCGGATGAGAACTGGAGGGCACGTGCAGCTGAGGCTGATATCGGTGTGGTCATGGCGGATTATGCAACAGCATACACAGGTTCGGTCACTGTACTTTCTTCACCGGAAAAAGGTCGGTCAGTGAGTCTGTTGCCTACGGTACTCATCATCATTATTCCAGTGGATCGACTGTACACCAGACTGGGTGAGACGCTGAATCGATTTGACGAAGCGGGAAGAGAGAATCTTCCGGCAGGCATCCATTTTATTTCAGGGCCAAGCCGCTCTTCCGATATTGAAAATGATTTAACCATTGGCGTACATGGACCAGGTATTGTATATGGTTTGATTATGGGTTAACGGTGTGTTGAGCGTGATGGCCAATCATGATTTTAATAACTGTCCTAGATGCAGAATTAGTCTGCTGAGGGCAGTTTTTTGTTTACGTTTTATAGTTAAAAACTATTAATATTATATTTATTATATATTTAACCTATTAATAATGGAGGTGTATAATCCATTTCAAGAGAGAATTTATATGGGATACGAAAATGAAAGAGGAGGATGAATACAGATGAGTATATTTTCTTACCAGGTTCCGTTCATGAACGGCCACGAGGGTGATTTTTCTGCGTTGAAAGGCAACGTACTGCTTATTGTGAATACAGCAAGTCGGTGTAGCTACTCCCGGCAGTTCAGTGAACTTCAGCAGATGTATGAGAAATATGGTGAACAGGGGCTGGAGATTCTGGCTTTTCCTTGCAACCAGTTTAACGAGAAAGAACCTAGCAGCAGCGTTGAGATTGCCGAGTATTGCAGAAGTCAGTTTCAGATATCCTTTCCGATCTTGGAGAAGGTTGAGGTCGTTGGGCAATCGATGCATCCGTTGTTCCGTTATCTGATCAACCAAGCGCCATTTCAAGGTTATGATCTGAACACGAAGGAGGGACAGTGGATGGACACCTTTGTGAAGGAGAAACATCCAGAATTGTACCAAGGAGACGGGATCAAATGGAATTTCACCAAATTCCTGATTGACCGCAGTGGGAACGTCCATGGCCGTTATGAAACGACAGTAGCTCCATTAGAGATGGAGTCGGTTATTCAGAATTTGTTGAAGAAATCATAGGTATATCGTAATCCCTGTCCTGAGGTCCTATGACTTTGGGACTGTTGAAGATTAGAACTGGAAATGTTAGGGTAAAAGAAGATAACGAGGTCATCCATTTTTTTTAATCAAAAATGACCAATATACCATTTCGGTCAGTTAGTTCTTTGATGGTTTTATCGTTATCTGGATGAAATATGAAAATGTGCAAAAAATAACTTGAATCTGTTGATCTGAAGAGTAAGTGTAATCGCGTCTGTAAATCAAGTCATTATTTTTAGTTGTATAACTCTTAACTTGGAAAGAAGGAGTGAGCGTCATGCCACCAATTTCAGTGCCTCAACCGAAAACATTTGGCCCACTGGGCAATTTGCCGCAATTGAACTTTGAAGAACCGGTGCAATCCCTGGTGAAACTGGCTGAAGAATATGGACCGATCTTTCGTATGGAGTACCCTGGGCGAAGTGAATTGTATATTTCCGGTCACGAGCTGGTCGCTGAGGTAACGGATGAATCCAAATTCGACAAACGGGTGTGGGCACCCCTTGCGAAGGTTCGTGCTTTTGCAGGAGATGGACTGTTTACGAGTTGGACCGAAGAACCGAATTGGAAAAAAGCCCATAACGTGTTGCTGCCAAGTTTCAGTCAACGTGCGATGCAGGGATATCACAACAAAATGATTGATCTGGCTGTGCAGCTGGTTCAGAAATGGTCACGGTTGAACCCGGATGAGACGGTTAACGTTCCGGATGATATGACACGTCTTACGCTTGACACAATTGGCTTGTGTGGGTTCAACTATCGGTTTAACAGCTTCTACCGGGAGGAACCACATCCATTCATTACGAGCATGGTTCGGGCGTTGGATGAATCCATGAGTTCATTGCAGCGACTGCGTCTGCAAGACAAGTTGATGATCACCAAAAAGAAACAGTTTGAACAGGATATCCGTTCCATGTTCTCGTTGGTAGATCACATTATTGCCGAGCGTAAAGAGAAACCGCAGGAAGGGGCAGACGATCTGTTGTCCCACATGCTCAGCGGCAAGGACCCGGAAACGGGAGAAACACTGGATGATGAGAACATCCGTTATCAGATTATTACATTCCTGATTGCTGGACATGAGACCACAAGTGGACTGTTATCCTTCGCCGTTTATTATCTGATGAAGAATCCGGATACGCTGGCTAAGGCCCAAGCAGAAGTGGATCAGATTCTGAAAGATCCGGTTCCCACGTACAACCAGGTTCGCAATCTGAAGTACGTTCGTATGGTTTTGAATGAAGCATTGCGGTTATGGCCGACGGCCCCGGCATTTTCTCTGTATGCAAAAGAGGACACCGTACTTGCGGGTCAATATCCTTTGCAAAAAGGAGACAGCGTCAGTGTGCTTATTCCCAAGTTGCATCGCGACCGCGAAGCCTGGGGAGATGACGTAGAGGAATTCCGCCCGGAACGGTTCGAAGATCCGAGCAAAGTGCCGCATGATGCCTATAAACCTTTTGGTAACGGTCAACGGGCCTGTATTGGTCAGCAGTTTGCACTTCAGGAAGCAACGCTGGTACTGGGCATGGTGCTGAAGCATTTTGACTTCATAGATCATTCTGATTATCAGTTAAAGGTGAAAGAAACGCTGACGCTTAAACCGGATAACTTCACAATTCGTGTACGTGCGCGTGGCGGGCAACCAGTCATGGCCGTTCCGGGTGTAGCGGTCGAAGAACCAAAGCCGGTTGCCAAAAGAACAGAGCCGGATGCAGCAAATGCCCACCACACACCGATGCTTGTTCTGTACGGTTCCAATCTGGGCACCGCTGAAGGCATTGCACGTGAAATTGCGGATACCGCCAGATATCAGGGTTTTCGGAGTGAGGTCGCTGCGCTGGATGATCGTGTTGGCAAACTGCCAAAGGAGGGTGCCATCATTATTGTCAGTGCATCCTATAACGGTCAGCCGCCAAGTAATGCCAAGATGTTTGTCGAGTGGATTGAACACGCGGATGCCAATGAATTCAAAGGTGTGCGTTTCGCCGTTCTTGGATGTGGTGACCACAACTGGGCCAGCACCTATCAGCGTATTCCGCGTTTAATAGATGAACAGTTATCTTCCAGAGGAGCAGAGCGGTTATCACCGCTGGGTGAGTCAGATGCCAGCGGAGATTTTGAGAAACAGGTGGGGGATTGGACAGAGCAATTATGGCCAGATCTCGCACGAACGATGGGACTGAAACTGAACACAAGCTCCAATAGTGAACGCAGCTCACTATCTGTACAGTTTGTCAGTGGGCTCGCCGTAACACCGCTTGCGGATACGTATGATGCCCATGTGGCAGAAGTACTCGAGAACAGGGAGCTTCACGACGCGGGCAGTGAACGCAGCACACGTCACCTGGAGATCAAATTGCCTGAAGGCATAATCTACAAGGAAGGCGATCACCTGGGCATTCTGCCGCAGAACCCACCAGAGCTGGTGGAACGTGTATTGCGTCGTTATGGATTCACCGGAACGGAGCATCTCGTTCTGGATGCATCCGGTCGCAGTGCCGCGCATCTGCCGCTGCATCAACCGGTGAACCTGTATGATCTGCTTAGTCATAGCGTTGAGCTTCAGGAGGCGGCAACTCGTGCCCAGTTGAGAGAAATGGCAGCATACACAGTATGTCCACCGCATAAGAAAGAACTTGAAGCGCTGCTTGATGAATCTGTGTATATGGATGAAGTGCGGAACAAACGGATCTCCATGCTGGATTATCTGGTGAAATATGAGGCATGTGAACTGCCGTTTGAGCGTTTCCTTGAATTATTGCCTTCATTAAAAGCCAGATATTATTCGATCTCCAGCTCACCGCGTGTTCAGCCCGATCAAGCGAGTATTACGGTCAGTGTTGTGCGCGCCCCGGCATGGAGTGGACAGGGAGAATACAAAGGTATTGCGTCCAACTATCTGGCTAACCTGAAACCGGGTGACGAGATCGTGATGTTCACGCGGACACCGGAATCCGGGTTCCAACTGCCGGAGGATGCACAGGTTCCCGTCATCATGGTAGGCCCGGGTACAGGTGTTGCTCCATTCCGAGGTTTCTTGCAAGCAAGGCATGTATTGAAGGAACAAGGTCAAGAGGTTGGCGAAGCCCATCTGTACTTTGGATGCCGGAATCCCGAGCATGATTATCTGTACAAAAATGAATTGGAAGCAGCCCAGCAAGAAGGGCTTGTGAAGCTTCATACTGCCTTCTCCCGTGTAGACGGGGAGGAGAAATGTTATGTACAGCATCTGATGAGAGACGATGCCCGTCACCTGATTCCTTTGTTTGAAGAGGGTGCGCATCTGTATATCTGCGGTGATGGCAGCAAGATGGCACCTGATGTGGAAGCTACACTCCAGCAGGCATACGCTGATATTCATGGCAAGTCCGCGAAGGAAGCAGAAGATTGGCTTAATCAGCTTCAGCAGGAAGGTCGTTATGCCAAGGATGTATGGACAGGCATCTGATATACACATGTGAAGGGTCAGCTTGATCCGTAACTGGCTGAGCGGTGAGATACAGAAGCAGTTCTGTTCTCACCGCTTTTTGACATAAAATGATTCTTCAGCAGATAAGTGGTTGCATGGGTTATAATTATATATTGGAAGGGGGCACCCGTATGCAGACATTTGGGAACCATTGTAAGGCTTGCGAAAAGAACCAGCTTTACTTCCGCCTACAAGGCCGTTTCAGGTTTTTTCTTCCAGTGGTTGGCCGATAAATCGACTCGACGCTGGAGAGAGGAAATAATATACGGGAAGGGACTCTGCCTTTTCCCTGAAGTTCAAGATAATCCAGTCCCACGCCCACAAGTCTGATATTGTTAAATGCATTCCTGGAAGGGAAAGTCGTGCGGATTCCCACTCTCACGCCTCGCCGTGTTCGAGGAATATCGAATACCCGAATGGAATTCAGACTAAGTGGAATGAATAACTGCCGGTTTACTTTGATAAACTGCCTTAGATAGACACGACGAATACGTCCCGGTTCCAACCCGGAGAGTGGAGTATTCAGTTCTGCAAGGTGCCCCTGGAGTTCTGCCAGGCGCTGCTGAAGTGTTTTTCCGGTATGGAGATGCTGCCAGCTCATAAGTATTCCTCCGTTCGCCATTTGTACCTAGTATATGAAGGCACGGGGTCGGAAGGTGTACGTTTGATAGCCCATGTTCGCTAAGGCTAACGGGGTTTCTTTTATAATAGAGGAGTGATTCAAATGATCGTAGAAATGTATAAAGACCTCATTAAGGATGAGCGTGGCAATTATTATATGGCAGTGCAGATCGAGGGCAATGAGCTTACGCTCGTTAATGCTTTCGTCGAAGCGGCATTCACACCTGAACTGATCTACAATGAAGAATTTCGTAGCAAGCATAAAGAGATGGAAGGCGGGTTTGTAGGCAAAATTGCGATGGACCTGCTAAGGCACGATGTGGTCATGGGGATGAAGCAAATCGACCGAAAACTGTTGAACTTGTCGGATGTGGAACAGCAGTTCACGGTAAATTATATTGATACGATTGAATTTTATCGTCACCCGGCGTGGAACCGGAAGGTGTAAGGTGAAAGTCATCTCCTCTGTAACCAGAGAGAGAATGATTTCCGAAGTGGTCGTCAATTTCTATCTTGTGTCCTTATGAATAAGAAATTAAGAAATGTAAACGCGCAAAAGGGAAAAGCGCAAGTGCAGGGGAAGTGAGCCTCCGCAACTTGCGCTTTTTGCATACAAACAATTAACGATACGTAGGATAGATGATGCCAATATCGCGCTCGGTTCTGAAACTTCCATCAGTGTAACGCTGCATTTCATTTCCTTTGATCCGAATCGGGATGTGCTCTCCTTGATAGTAAAGCTCCCCCTCGACGGTGCGAACGGTCATTCCGATGACTGCCTCCAGATGCCCACTATGATCCGTTACAAGCCGGATCCCTGACGGGCCGTCCAGATGAACCTTGCCTTCCAGATATACCGTCATGCGATCTGGCGTGTTGACCAATTCATATCCTACTCCTTTGACTTTTCGGCTATAAGCCGTGTTGCCAGATACGATCTCGCCATGATCCATGTCGATGGGGAGCAGTCCGGTAAACCAGAGCTGATTCGATCCAACAGGCATAATTCCGCATAGTCGCTCCACATAATCGAGGAGACAGAGAATGGAGGGTGAGTAAGTCTCGGTAAAACCTTGTTCTCCGGTCCATGGGCTTAGTACCTGACCAAATCGTTTATCTTTGGATAGAGCCGACAAGATTGGCTGCATTACCCAGGTTAGCTCCACATATCGATGATGATACTCAAATGCGTGTGGTGCCCGGATCAGACTCAGGAAATTGGAACCCCCTCCCCAGCTGTTATAGGAGGAAAAGGGATCAAATCTGGGATCATCCATTGAAATCGATGTAAACGGGTATTTAGCGAAAAACTTGCTTGTATTCAACAGATACCGACGCAGTAGGTTATCGAATAATTCACGATCACCAACTTCGCAGGCCATCACGCGGAGTAGCACATCGGATTGGACTCTGACCATTTCGTCATTACGGTCCCGATCATAGAAGAACATATCCTGTTCGTCGTAACAATAACGAAAGAGACTTTCCAGACTGGAATGGGCTTTTGCTTTCCAATCTGTCCCCGATTCTCCCAGTTCTTCAGCCATACGGGACAGATACATGCGCTGACAATAGATATTGGCAGTCAGATCTGGTGCCAGAAAAGGCAGAATCGGAGAATCCGGGTGATAGGCAGAAGCATCATTCATGTAAGGTGTATCCGGAACATGCCAGAAACGGGGGGATAAGTCATGTCCGGTATCAAACGTACTGAAGGCTTCTACACAGCCGGTTCTTCGGGTATTACGGTTGCGTGCAATCCACTCATCGTAACGAACCATAGCCTTATACATCGTATTCAGGAAAGGCGAGTGCTTACCATGATTGTCATGAAGCTGATAGTGGTTCCATACACTGCGTGCCAGCGGAGTTACCAACTGGATTTGCCGGAAAGAGGGTCCGTTTGCCGTGAGTTTATACGGAAGCAATCCATCATCTCTTTGCTGCTTGGCAAATGCGAGGTACGTTGTTTCGGATACGGAAGGCAGCAGGCGAGACAGCAGCTCCGCATTGATGGTACCTGTACTCTCTAACCAACATCCGAGATAGATGCCACCTTCTTGTAAAATAGGATTGCTGTCTCCCATGGGCAGGATACAAGCAAGCAATTCCTCCACTGCTGCATAATACGTAGCTTCCATTCGTCCGCCCGATGCCACAAACCGGATACCCGACGCATGCCATTCCTGTAATAACTGCTGATCTTCCGGTTTAACTGGCTGAACTTGATCCATAATCGAAATGTTGCGCAGCCGATTTAATATCTCTGCTGTCATATGTTCCTCCTCACAGTGTCTGTTTCTGGTTATTGATTCGATTCAAAAATACGAACGGTCCCGTTATAGAAGTCGGAGACAGCTTGCTCCACACTTTTTCTTCCAAATCCGATCTCCTGATTCGTTGTCTGAGCTAACTTGGAGAACTCTGCAAACCCAGGTGGGTTGTAACTCACGTCAAAAGGTTCAGTCTTCGTAGCTTCAGAGACAAGGTTTGTATAGTTATAGACAATCTCCTCCACAGGGCCTGCACCCTCCTGAAGAAGATTTCGATTGGCTTCTGTAACGGGCACGCCACGGTCATTACCAAGGATTTTGGCTGCTTCCGGATCATGAATCCAGAAATCCATTAACGTTGCCACTTCCTTCGGATGTTTGGTATTGGCATAACCTGATAATCCCTGACTGGATTCAAATACAACACCCGTTCCCTTAGGGCCTCGTGGTACAGGGAGTAACACCAGAGGATCTTCCGTCAAACTCTGGAATGCAGCAAGTTGGTTGGATGGTAGTAGAGTCATGGCTGCTTTGCCTGTGATTAACAGGGACTTACTGGTGTCATCATGCGGGTTGGATACCTGCAATTCCGGTGTAACTACACCGCCGGATGCCGAAGTCTTTTCCCAATACTGGAACCATTCCAGAATATCTTCTTTGGCGAATCCGAGTGTGCCGTTTTTCATGTCATATAGTTGTTTACCCCGTTGTTTTAGAAAAATATCCATTCCGTCGACGGTAAAATTGTACGTTCCATAGAAGCCGTCTCCGAGCTTGTCGGACAACTCCTTGCTAATGGCGGCATAGTCCGCCCAGTCCCAATCTGAAGCTGGCAAAGGCACGCCGGCTTTCTCAAAGAGTGCCTTGTTAACAACAATTCCTCGTGCGTTCGCACCGGCAGAAATATGTTGCAGCTTCCCGTCGAGACGTCCGTATTCGATCATGGTTTCATCCATACCATCCAGATTCAGTTCGTTGCCTACATACGGGTCCAGATTAAGCAGGACATCTTTTTTGGCATAGTCTACGACATTTCCACCGAGAAAAAAGATATCTGGTGCTGTGCCTGATGCCAATTGGGTATTCAGCTTGTCGAAATATCCGGAGGAAGGTGCAAATTCTCCTACAATTTTAATATCCGGATGTTTCGCCTGAAAGATCTTCAGGGCTTCATTCGTAATATCTGCCCGTTTCTGGTCACCCCACCACATGATGCGAAGTTCGACCTGTCCGCCCTCGGTAGTTCCATTATCATTACCATTGCCTGCATTATCATTAGCCCCTGTATGGTCTGTTCCAGAGCAAGCTGTTACGAATAACAAAAGTGAAGTGATCATACCGATCATGAAACGTTTGAACATGGTAAATCCCCCTGTCTATGGATAATGAGAAACGTATTGTTACTTCAGACCTGTCGTTGCAATGCCCTCAAGGAAATATCGCTGAAACAGTAAAAAGATGATGGTCACGGGAAGCAGTGACAGGGTGGACATGGCGAGTAATGCGCCCCAATCGGATTGTCCTGATGGATCAAAGAGAGATCGAATGCCCAACTGCACGGTGAACAGATCAATTTTGCTCAGATAGATCATCTGGCTGAAAAAGTCATCCCAGCTCCACAGGAAGGTGAAGATCGCTGTTGTAATCAGTGCCGGAACGAGCAGTGGCACTACGATTCGGAAAAAGATCTGTGATTGCCCGCAACCGTCAATGGTCGCACTCTCGTCCAGCTCTCGCGGTATACCGCGTATAAATTGAACCATAAGCAAGATGAAGAAGGAATCCTGCGCAAGCCACTTGGGCAGAATCAGCGGGAAATACGTGTTAATCCATTGAAGCTCATTATAGAGAATATACTGGGGCACCAGAGTAACATGGTAAGGCAACATAATTGTGACCAACATCATGCTGAACCACAGGCCTTTGAATCTAAATTTCAATCTGGAGAAGGCGAAGGCTGCAAGGGAACAGGAGATCACATTGCCCAGCACACTCATGACCGAGATCAGCACGGAGTTGCCGAAGAAACGGCCGAAAGAGATGCCCTGTAGACCTTTCCAGCCGTTAATATAGTGCTCCAGCGTAAAACTGGTTGGAAATAGACTGCCACTGGTGAAAATGAGATGGTTCGGTTTAAACGAACTGAGAATTAACCATAGTACTGGATATAACATCAGCAGACCGAAGAGTACATTGGCGGCATGCCTCCCGGCCTGAACCAGTTGTCGTTTGATTGGCATATGCATTACCTCCCCTCCTGATTATCCCCGTAGAACACCCAAAATCGGGATGTGACAAAGACGATTGCGGTGAATACCCCGATAATGACCAACATGATCCAAGCCAGAGCCGAAGCATAACCCATATCAAAGAACGAGAAACCTTTCAGATACAGATACAAGGTATAGAACATTGTTGCGTCGAGTGGACCCCCGCGGCCATCCCCGATCACATAAGCTGGTGTAAACGCCTGAAATGAATTGATCATGCTCATGATCAGGTTAAAAAAGATAACGGGGGAGAGCATGGGCAGGGTGATTCCAAAAAATTGACGTATCTTTCCCGCTCCATCGACATCGGAAGCTTCATATAAGTCTGCCGGGATCTGTTTCAGACCTGCAAGAAAGATGACCATGGCAGACCCGAATTGCCACACGGATAGTGTGATGATGGTATAGACCACATAATCCGGATGCGCAATCCAGGATGGACCTGAGATACCAAACCAGCTTAAAAACTGGTTAACCAGTCCGTTCCCCTCAAAAAGTTGCCGCCAGACGATTGCAATCGCGACGCTGCCGCCCAAGAGGGAAGGGATGTAATATACAGTCCGGTAGATGCCAAGGGCTCGAATACCTTTGTTCAGCGCCATCGCCACCAGTAAAGCAAAGGCGAGCCTTAGTGGAACGGATAGAAAGACATAATAAAACGTCAGCCCGAGGGACCTGCGAAAGGTATCGTCCTCGGTAAAGATGTGAACATAGTTGCTAAGTCCGGTCCAAGTCGGTGATGACAGCAGGTTGAATTTGGTCATGGATAAGTATAGGGACGCAACCATTGGTCCTAGTGTCAGACAGAAGAGTCCGATCAGCCAGGGGAGAAGAAACAAGTAGGCTGTGGTATTGTGCTGACCGTATAAGGGCTTGGTCTGTTTTCTCATCATGTGCCTCCCTTCTGAATGGGTAAGTATAATGGTTACCAATTATGAATCCGCTTACAACATACGGCTTTCTCTTGGTAACCACATCATACCGGGGAAGGGGAGCAGCTTGAATCTCATTTCTTCGGATCATGGCTATCGATTTTTTCGGAATGCTGCAAGCGATAGTCTGAAGGACTCATGTTGAACATTCTTTTGAATTTCGAGCTGAAATAACTTGGCGAACTGAAGCCGGTCAGTTCTGTAATATCCCACACGGTTAATTGGGTTTCCTTCAGCAGTTGCAAGGCGTGTTTCATCCGAACGCCCGTCACATACTGAATAAAAGAGGTACCTGCACCTTCCTTAAACAATTCGGAGAAATAGGTAGGATAATAGTTAAATCGTTCAGCGAGTAACGTTAACGTTAGCTCCTGCATGTAGTTCTCCTCGATATATCGCTTGGCTAAATCTATAACCGTCCCATCCCCATCTTCTGAAGGAAGTTGTCGACTCAGGAAGTCTTGAGCCCATTGCATTAATAAGCGTTCTGCTTGATCTGGCGTCTTAAGCCACAGTATCCATTCCGGGGCCATAGGAAAATCCATCAACAGTGACATTTGAAAAATGCTTCGTGTCATTCGGGAGGGAGAAAGCTGGAATGCCTCGTGAAGTTCCTTGCGGATGATGCTGCGGAAGGAGTCCAGTTCCCCTCGAATGAGGCAACGATGCAGCAGGCGTGTCGTTTCTTCAGGAAGTAATGGACTATAATCTGTTCCTGCCTGAGGGTTTGGCCCGCTGCCAGCCCGTTCAGCTGATTTCCATGCCAGAAGGGAATGGATATAACCTTCTTTCCAGTGCTCAAGTCCAGAACCAGAAAGCCCCACCCCAATCTTGAGTTCCACGGAAAAAACAGATGCCGTATGTCCCGTGAGCTGTTGGATGAATTCATGCTGCATACCGTCTTGTACCATGAAATGCATGATCCCTGCGTGTGCCGAATCATGAAAAACCTGGACATTGTCTGAATCAGACTGGGCGATTTCATAACATACCATCTCGAAAGGAAGATGCATCTGCTCGTGTAAGCGATCTTTTCGAATATCCTGCTTGTCCGATTGACTTATACTCGCGGTGATGAAACAGATCTTCTGATCCTGCCATGATTCGAGATGAAATAATCTGAGCCGTTCTGGCATGGAGGAAGGCGGTAGGCGATTGCCTTTGACGAGATCAAGAAGGAAACGTTCCTTCATTTCCCTGTAATACTGAGAGAGTCGCCATTGCATCAATTCGGAATCGCCTCGTATTTTACGTTGTTCATCCAGATTTTCTTTGATTTTGCCTAATGTCGCCTTCAGTTCATCACGAGTTACAGGCTTCAGTAAATAATCCATCACCTGGCTGCGGACCCCCGCTCTGGCATATTGAAAATCTTCATAACCCGTGATAATGACAATCTGGATAGAAGGATTATAACTGCGGCAGACATCCAGTAATCGGACACCGTCCATGACAGGCATGTTCATATCGGTAATCAGCAGGTCAAAATGTTCAGATTTCAAAAGTTCATCCGCTTCGGTCCCGTTAGAGGCTTCTCCTGTTATGACAAAACCCATGCCATGCCAATCGACTTTCAATTTCAAGCCTTCGCGAACTTCGATCTCGTCATCTGCGATTAATACGTTGTACATCATATTCCTCCTGTACGGGTAGAATCAGTTCAATACATGCGCCTCCGTTTTCATCGTTCTCCATGTGGACCGTGAACAAGCCACCATAATGCAGACGGCAACGAGCAATGACATTGCCCAGTCCAATATGCCAGCCTTCATTATGCAATATGGATTCCAATGAGGAGGGAGCAACCGGATGTTGCAACTTGTGGATTATTTCTGCTGGAATACCTGGCCCATTGTCTGAAACACTGATATGCAGACGATCATTCATCCGGTTGATCCGTATCTGTACCTGAGCTGTCGTCTGATGCTGGAAGCTGTATTTCACTGCATTTTCAATAAGCGGCTGAAGAATAAACTTGATGATGACCACGGAGTTCAGTGTACCTTCCAACGTTACCGAAATGTCGAGTTTATGACCGAAACGGGTCTGCAAAATGGAGATATAACGCTGCACATAATCCAGCTCTTCGGTTAGGGGAACACGGTCGTCATTGGTGTTGATAGAAAAGCGCATCATTTTACCCAAATCCTCAATGACCTGAACCGTATCATTCGTTCTGCGCTGAATGGCAAGGCTGCTCACCAGCTCCAGAGTATTAAACATAAAATGGGGATTAATCTGTATGAGAAGTGCTTTGTACTCTGCTTGCTGGCGAAGAAGTTTCAGTTCAAATTCATTCTGGATATGCTGCCGCAGCTGACTGATCATATAACGGAAGGTGAAGATTACATAACTGATTTCGCTCTTTACATTTTTATCCGGAGGAAGAAGTGAATCCGCTTGGTCAAAAGCACCTCGTTGAACCTGTCTCATCGCCAGTACCAGTCTGGTCAAAGGTTTGGTTACGCCATGAGATAACCATGCAGCAGCCAAGAGGGAGATCAGAATCAGGGCAATCGTCACCACCACAATCGTGCTTTGGAGCTTATGGAGAGAGAGGTACATTTCCTTTTCCGGTGCCAGCCCCGCCAACATCCAGCCCGTACGTCCCAGTTTCTTGAATACAAGGATGTCTCGCTGTCCTTCATGGTTTGTGAGATACGCCACACCGGATTTCAGCGGGCTGTTTCGAAAACGATCGATCTCTGCGGTAGCTACAGCACCCAACGCGTCTATCTGTTGTGACAGAATAGGATTTCCCTGCTCGCCCAGTAGAAAAATAGTGCTATTCTCCGCAAGATGTATGCGCCGGAGCGGCTCCAGAAAATAAGATTCACTGACATTCACCTTCATGACATTCTGCGCTGTAGCATGATGAAAGGTGCCAATGGGCATCAGCAGACTGACCACCGGATTACCATGATCTCTGACACGTTCATGTTGATCGGTGTGTGCAGGTAACCAGCGTTCCCCCAACGTGTAGAAATTTGTATACCAGGATTCTTGTACAAAGGCAGGGTCATATGTTACCTGATTCTCGCTGCCAATTCGCAGTCCATTCCGTCGATAGATGGATACATCAGAGATACTAGTGTAACTGTTGGTTGCCTGAGTGAGAAAACGGCTCATCGCGAGGTTGGCCAGCATCTTTTCTCCTTCCGAAAGGTTCGGATCTCCGATCGCATTATCCCAGTTCTTGCCCATATCACTATTGAAAACAAGAGAGGCGACATCATAGATCTGCATCTGTACCATGTCTACATATGAACCGTACTCCTCCATTTTCTCAAGAGCAGAGGATTCGATGTAAGAGCGAATGACCGTGCGTGATTCCTTGAAGAGCAGGTAGGAGAGTGTGCCAAAAGCGAGGACAAACAGGACAACGATAAAGGCAATCAGACGGTTTTTTAAAGAGAAGAACATGGATTTCCTCCTTCTACCGAGTCAACTTGCGTGCAGATTAATTATAAAAATATAAAAAAGACTGCGTGATATGCGCAGCCTTTAAATGAAATTAATAATGTAGTGCAGACCTGGGAGACTTAGAAACGAACCAGATTATTGACATTGACAGGCAAACCCGTCGCGATGGCGCGATTGGCAGCAATACCCGTCAGAATGGATCTGGCACCGTCCACGTGGTTAGCAGCGCGATGGAACGGATCTTCTACAGGCTCTCCAAACAGATCATTCAGCAGAACCGGGTCACCTCCGCCATGTCCACCTGCTTTCTCTTCCACTTCAACCTCATATGGCGCATCAAACATTGGAAGAACCCGCAACGTTTTACCGATTAAAGCACCTTCTTTACTTTTGTCACCCAATGAATTGACATAGGATTGCTCCACAATGTTCATTTCAATCCGGCCTTTGGTGCCATTAATGGCAATGCGATAACCCTCCCATGGCTGGTAGGCAACGAGGGAGTAGGTCAGAATGGCTTTGTTCCGATACTTCACAAGAACACCCATCGTATCCTCAATGTTGATGCCATCCCCAAATACACTCTGATCGCGCTGGTAACCATCTTCCGATTCGGCATCCAGATACATGGACTTCATATGTGCGTCTGAATCCAAATGCAGTGCAAAAGGGTCATCCTTTGCGATCGGGTTGCCGGTTGCCCGGTTGTAGAATTGCGTTACACCGCGTTCTTCTGCGTTTTCTCTGCCGTAATACATCAGATCACCAAATGCAAACACGGTATCCGGTTGCGAGCCAATCCAGAAATTCACCAAATCGAAGTGATGGGTGGATTTGTGCACGAGTAATCCGCCGCTATTACGCTTGTCCCGATGCCAACGGCGGAAATAATCTGCCCCGTGGCGGGTATTCAGCAGCCATTCAAAGTGAACGGAAGTGACTTTCCCGATGGTATCATTCAGAATAAGTTCCCGAATCTTAGTATGGTGCGGTGCATAACGGTAATTAAAGGTGACTCTTACGTTCTGGCCAGTCCGCTTGACAGCATCCAGAATCTCCTGACATTTCTCCTCATCGATGGTCATCGGTTTTTCAGTGACAACGTCACAACCCAGTTCCATCGCACGAATGATGTACTTGTGATGGGTGCGGTCAACACTCGTTACGATGACATAGTCAGGCTTCTCGTTCTCAATCATCTGATCAAACTGATCTGCAGGATAAGTGGGTACCTCAGGATACTCGTACTTTTCCTTCAATAGTTGATTCGCGTAGTTCATGCGGACTTGATTTATATCACAAAAGCCGACAAGCTCGGATGTATCCCTGTAATCCCGGGTCAAAGCACCATAAAAAAATTCGGCGCGGCCGCCGGTTCCAACTAATACATAACGTTTTTTGTTACTCATGTCTATCGCCTCCTTGAATATAGCTCTAGACTATAACAAGGGAGTACTTCTTTCGCCGCATTTTATGCGTAACCGCTTTCAAATGCCGCATATTTTGCTATAATTTATGGAAAGGAGAGAGGGCGATATGACAGAACCTTTCAGTGCAGATTTTCATGATCCCTCGGATTTACTGCACATCGAATATGATCGTCGCATTGGATATTTCTCGATGACGGATGACCATCTGCATGATCATTATGAGTTATATTACTTGTTGTCTGGTGAGCGTATCTATTTCATCAAGGACCGGACTTACCGGGTAAAGGCTGGTGATCTGGTGTTTGTTGACCGAAATACGGTTCATAAAACATTGGAGAGTGGCATGCCTGACCATGAACGGATGGTGCTGTATTTGAAGCCTGAGCTTTTTGCAACCATAGCTATTTCCGCGGAGTTAGTTGAAGGCTTGAAGGAACCCTTCTGTTGGGAGATTCCTATTGTAAGGTTTCCATCTCAAGTCACTGAGGTTCTAGAACGGATGGTTAGCGAAATGGTGGATGAAATGCTTCGTCCTCAACCTGGAAGCAACCTGTTGCTCCGTCACCGGGCTGTTGAATTGTTGCTCCATGCCTATCGTAATCAACACTTGGGCAGGTTAAACTCCGATGATCGTGAGCCGGTTCTTCATCCCAAGACACAGGCAGTTGTACGTTACCTGAATGAGAACTATCAGAAACCACTGACATTACCGGAGGTGGCGGGCATGTTTCGCATTAGTCCGCATTATCTGAGTCGATTGTTCAAACAAACGACGGGATTTACCTTCAGTGATTATCTGAATCTGTTACGGGTGAAGGAAGCACAGCGTTTACTGCGAGAAAGTGAAGAATCCATTACGGACATCGCCTGGCTTGCGGGATTCAGTAACTTCTCTCATTTTGGCAAGATGTTCAAACGTACCGTTCAGGTATCACCAAGAGTTTATAGACAGGAATACAAGGAATCGGGTTCCGTGAGGACCATAAAAGAGGGAGAGAATATACGATGATTGAAGCGAGACTAAATGAACTGGGGATCATTTTGCCACAGGCCAGTGCCCCCGCAGCGAAATACGCCAATGCCGTTATTGTGAATGGAATTATGTATGTATCCGGGAAAGGACCGGATACCTCCGAACGCGGCAAACTGGGATCAGACTTCACAACAGAGCAGGGGTATGATTTTGCCCGGAATGCTGGACTGGAGGTGCTTGCTGTCGTTCGAGATGTGTTGGGTTCACTGGATCGGGTGAAGAGAGTGGTTAAAGTGCAGGGATTCATTAATGCGTCCGCTTCGTATCAGGAGCATCATAAAGTGCTAAATGGATTCTCGGATCTGATGATGGAGGTATTTGGGGATCAGGGAGTACACGCTCGTTCAGTATTCGGTGCAGTGTCCGTAAGGGATAATTTGCCGCTGATCATTGATTCTATTTTTCAAGTGGAGGAGTAGGTATAACGATGACAGAATCGTCTTCATTTAATCCAATTATGCTAACGATTCCCGAGAGCTTCCACACGGAACGCCTCACAATTCGAGCACCGCAGTGGGGGGATGGCGTAGCCGTTAATGAAGCGGTCCGTGAGAGTGCGGAGCAGCTGCGGTTGTGGTTACCTTTTGCCGAGAAAATCCCTTCGTTGGAAGAGTCTGAAGTGACTGTTCGCAAAGCAAGGCTGCAATATCTGGAACGTACCGACATGATGTTACATTTGCGTGATAGACATACGGATGAATTCGTAGGCAGCAGCGGGTTACATCGCATCGACTGGAATGCACGTTGTTTCGAGATCGGTTACTGGATTCGCACATCGCGAGTTGGTGAAGGTTTGATGACGGAAGCGGTGAAGGGCATTGAGCAATTCGCCATTACTCATCTGGAGGCAAACCGGCTGGAGATCCGCTGTGACGCCCGCAATGTGCGAAGTGCCAAAGTAGCCGAACGAGCGGGTTATACGCTGGAAGGTATACTGCGCAAGATGCGGCGGGACAGTACAGGCACGCTGGTTGATTATATGGTTTTCTCCAAAGTCAGAGGAAGTGAGTTCGAGTAAAAGGGCGGGTAGATATGGAGCGAATTGGTCAGGGAAGAACTGCAGAAATCTATGCCTATTCGAACGAGCGCATTATAAAGTTATATAAAATGGATTCTTCACTCAATGTAGTCCAGAATGAAGACAACATTGCCTGATTAACAGCAGATCTGTCATGGCGATTTTCACCCTGATAATGTTATGCTCAGTGAGGCTATGATCCATACTGGGGTCAACGATTGGATGACTGGTATGTCGGGGTGATCCTGCGGGTGATGTGGCTCGAAGCTGGGTAATATTAATGAGCGGCATATTGCCGGAGGATACAGAGCCAGTTATACAATAGTTCAACTTCTATAAACGAATCTAACTATTTTATATAAGGGTAGAGATTGAGAGGGGACGAATACATGCTGCATTCATTAAAAGCCATACAATCATACAAGTCAGGAAACACGGTGGAAGCCCAGCAGATATGGCTGCAACTGCTGGCAGCAGCAGAGAAGCCCCATATTAACCTCGAACGTATTCATTCCATTGCCGAACTTGAGGGAACAAATCCGGTGCTGGATTACACAGAGCGTACACTTCACGTGCTGGAGGAGCTTCAGGTTTCTTTTTGGGTGCGAGAAATTCTGGAGGAAGTATTAATCTGGTCAGAGACAGCGAAGGCCGGATCACGGGAGCAACGGCGGGTATGGCAAAAGCAGGGCGTTAACTTGTTTGTACACAATGTGGGGTCCGCTCAGTTATATGACTTATACGCAGTGGCAGAGCACCTGGATAATGACATCGGTAAGACCAAGGAGACGAGTATATATCAACTTGGTTCTCCGGGCGATGCCTTAAGTAAGAATGCGGATATAAGCGAGCATGATGCGCTGAATACACACACTCCAAGGCATGAGATTATACGTACTCTAATTGCTACGCATGGACTTATTGGTCAATACATACGTGGAGAGATTCCATTTGCCGAGAATGCTTCGCTCCACGCCTTGATCGTCAAAGGATGGCTTACTACAGATGAATTGCACACTATACTGATGGCATTAAATGAATGCATTATTGCAGGCGTTGATCCAGCGTTATGGAATCAGGTTCAGGTTGAGGTACAGCGCATTGTAGGCTGGATTATCGCTGGACCAGATCATGAGGACTGGAGCGTGAAGGAACGGTTATCCCGCTTAAGAAGTTCATCCATTCGGCAGGGAGAAGCTATGGATAAGGCTTACGCCAAGCTCCAAACGGAACTGGATGTAGAACAGGCGCTGGCTCCGCTGGCTCATCGTACTCTGTGGTATGTGGAGTCTGCCCTGCAGGATTTTTCGTTGCAGGAGATGGTAAAAGTGTTCCTGTTGACGCTTCGCAGCGAGAGCATGCATCCAACATCCATGGAGAGTCGATCTGAAATCGTTCGCCATATCAGCTTCGAACCATTGATGAATACGATGTATTACGACTACAAAGGCGTCAAGAAGCTCAATATTTACAAGAAACGAATGATTGAAAAATATTTGGAACAGTATGCGTGGGAACAGATTACGGCAGGGGAGCAGATCGTCTATCCTCATCTAACCCACCGCATTGAACGTCATACGGATCTGCCGGATACATTATTCGTGACCTTTGAATTTTCCCCAGCGGCTGAGAAGCTGATTGCATTCTGTATTGAAGCGGAAAAGTCACCATTATACGAGAAGGCTGTACTGCTGTTATTTGACCTGTTCGGATTGCGCCGGGATGCCTATGACCGTTTCCACAACGAAGAGACGTATTTGTCCGATATGAACAGCTCCGGTGATTATAAAAAAGTACTGCTTGACTATATCGTTGGTAAACGGGTACTGGATATTGGTCCAGGTGGAGGAATTCTGCTGGATCTGATTGAGCAGGAAAAACCGGAAGTGGAGCCTATTGGTATCGATATCTCAGCCAATGTCATTGAAGCGTTGGAACGCAAAAAACAACGTGAGGGACATCGCTGGCAAGTGATGAAGGGCGATGCCCTGCAACTGGAGCAATATGTGCAGCCGGGCACCGTGGATACGGTTATTTTTTCATCCATTCTGCATGAACTATATTCCTATATTGAACTGGACGGTCGAAGATTTAATTCCGATACGGTTGTGGCCGCGCTGAGAAGTTCATTCCGTGTGCTGTCACCTGGAGGAAGAATTCTGATTCGGGATGGCATCATGAGTGAACCGGAGGCACAGAAGCGCCGGATTCGTTTTCTGGAACCGGATGGAATGCGCTGGCTGGAGCGGTATGCAGAGGATTTTCAAGGACGTGCAATTCAATATGAGCGGGTCTCAGACAATGAGGTTGTATTGCCGATCAACGATGCGATGGAATTTCTCTATACCTATACGTGGGGGGAAGAGGCATACGTGCATGAAATTCAGGAGCAGTTCGGTATATTCACGCCGACAGCCTATGAGAACTGTATTCGAGCAGCGCTGGGTGAACAAGCCGAGATTATTACGCTCCGACATTTCCTTCAGGAGGGGTACACGGAGGCACTTGGTGAACGAATGATCTTCATGGAGGAAAATGGTGAGCCTGCGCCTTTGCCAGACAGTACCTGCCTGATTGTCATTGAGAAGAAAAAAGGGTTGGCGGATGGATGATGAGCGAAGCCAGTACGTTTTTGTATTTTGTCAGACATGCGGAGTCTCGATATGTTGACGGACAGGAACGCGAGCGTGGACTGACAGAGCAAGGTCATCAAGATGCAGAAACGGTTGCCAGTCTGCTCCATGGGGAGCAGATTCAACTGTTCTATTCCAGCCCTTACAGGCGAGCGGTGGATACAATTCAGATTCTGGCAGAGCGGTCAGGTGGAATTGTGGTGACAGAGGAAGATCTGCGTGAACGCCAGTTGTCGAGTTCGGATGTGAGGCACGATAATTTTCGTGAAGCCAAGCAGCGGTTGTACCGTGATCCTACGTATGCGTATCCTGGTGGAGAGTCTGGTGAACAGGCACGCTCAAGAGCAGTAACGGTCATCGATAGAATTCTGGATAAACATGTGGGTCACAAGGTAGTCATCGGAACCCATGGAGATGTAATGACGCTTATTTTACAACACTATGATTCTTCCTACGGTTATGATTTCTGGGAGAAGACTACGATGCCGGACATCTATAAGTTGCAGTTTGATGGAACGCGCAAGTTGGTCCAGGTCACTCGATTGTGGGAGTAACAGAGTTAAATATGAGCAATGCATTAACCGTGATGAGAGTAGAGAGGAGTGAGTTGAACGGATGAAAATTACGCTGTTGCCTGATACATACTTTATTGAGAATCTAAGCGTATCTTCATTACAGGATAGAATGTACTGTATATTTGATCTCGAAGGTACGGGCATTAATCCTGTGGTGGAGAGTGTGACACAATTTGGTGCGATGCATTACCAGAGAGGTCAACAATGTAATACAACATATTCTTCACTTGCACGCGCGAACAAACCTATACCAGAACCTGTGGCCAAGTTAACAGGCATTTCGAATGAGGATATGGTGGAGGCTCCTTCGTTCGTAGAAGCATTTCAGACCTTTCAGGAATTCATTGGGGATAACGTCCTGGTGACACAAGCCGGATATGAGTATGACCTGCCCATCTTGAAGCGGCATTGTGATGAATATGGCCTCCCGCTGTTGACTAACCCGGTGCTGGATACAAAAGCGATGTTTACCTATATTCATCCTGAGATTACCGAGGTCGTCTCAACGGATTTTCTGATTCGGTATTATGATCTGAATACAGATGGAATTCACAGGCACAATGCTTTGGCAGATTGTGGTGTGATTGCTCGTATCTTTGAAAGTATCCTTAGCGAATATGAGGAACTTCAATTGGATCATTTTACAGCCGATTCTAATCGAATGATGAAGCGTTTTGTTATACCTGAGATGTATCTGACATGATGATGAACTGGAGGTGAGATCAATGAGCAAAACGGATGTGGAGAAGCTACTGTTTGATCTTAACAAGGGACGGATTCTGACCAAGCAGACATTCGAAGGATTGGATGTGGAAATTTACTTGGATGAAAGGGATGCTTCTGCATTTGCTGACGAGTGGATGCAAGCTTTTGAACGATGGGCTCAAGATACCGCGGTAGCTGAAGAAGAGGTGCTGCGCGCATGCAGGGAACAGGCTTTCAAACAGACATTAGCTATCACCGGCGAACCTGAGTTAGCGGGATATGTGAGTGATGATATAGGTTTAATTGGCGCTGCACTGTTACAGGATGTGATGCAAGATTCCTTTGTGAATCAGCTATTGGAGAGTTATCGTCAAGGTCGGTTGCCCCTGCGATAAGCGGGGAGCGATCAATATGGTTGTTTTCGTTTGTATAAAAAAATAGCATCAAATGTACATTGTGAGTCGGCTGAAGCATGAGTTACAATTCACCTAGGCAATAGATGAGAATGATAATCATTATATGTATAACATTCTCACGGTTACATCAACAGATCACATAGGGGTGAAGGGTAACATGGTAGGTTTTATTAAAGGTTTCAAAGGGTGGGCGATCACATTATTGCTCATGGGTCTAGTTATTTCAGGATGTAGTACAAATACCGCTACGAATGCGGAACAGACTCCTGCAACTGAAAGTGCAGCTTCTGGAGAAAATACTACTGAAACCGAGACAGAGCCTGCTACACGGGTTGTACAGGATGAATTTGGAGATGTGACGATTCCGGTTCAACCAGAGCGGATTGCTGGAATATATGTGGAGGATTATCTGAAGGCGCTAGATATTACACCTGTAGTGCAGTGGTATCATCCGTTGTGGGGTGTACAGAATTATTTAGGACTGGATGTTCCGCAATTTGACACCACAGGGAGCATTGAAGCTTTGTTGGCATATGATCCGGATCTCATCATTGTAGATGGTGGAGTGGATATGGAGAAATATGAGATGTATTCCAAGGTGGCACCAACCTATCGCTTGCCTGAGAGCGTATTGCAGGATTCGAATCAAATTTTGAAAACCATTGCCGATGTTGTGGGTAAACCGGAAAAGGGTGAAGAAGTTGCTACGGCATTCGGAGCTAAGGTTGCAGATGCTAAGGCGAAGTTGCAGGAAGCGGTTGGAGACGAGACCGTCGCAGTTGTCCGGCTGAATGTTAACGATGATACACTGGCGTTATTCGGTGTGAAGAATCGATTTACCGGATTTATTTATTCGGAGCTTGGTCTAACACCTCATCCTCTGGTTAGCAAGATGGAGGAATACCAGGAGATTCTGTCTGAAGAGGCCGTACCGCAACTTGATGCGGATCATCTTATTATTTTCCCTTCCAATGGAGAATGGTCTTCTCCTGAGAACAAGGAAGCCTTGAAGGTACTTGACAGCAAGTTGTGGCAGTCTCTTCCGGCGGTTAAGAACAATCAGGTGTATATCATGGAAAGAGCACATTGGCAATCAGGTGCGATTACAGCGAATTCCATGAAAATAGATGATCTGTTGGAAAAAATGACTCCATAAGTGAATCAATTTCATAAGACCTTAATCCATTTTTAGTGAGTCATGAAATTGATTCGAGCATGATCCCATAAGAAAGTTCTTCAGCCAGGGTTGAAGAGCTTTCTTTTTTCGTATACACTATTTTAAATGATAATAATTCTCAGTTAAGGAAGATGAACATGTGCCCCACGATAATACAATGGATTCCCAAGCCCTGGCTATGCACGCTTCAACATATGGAATACGTAGATCACAACACATCACATATTGATAAACGTTTGCTATACAGAATATCGTCTTCCCACTCTCTATTCGTTGTAACGTCTGGGAAGGGTTCAATGCTTTGCTCAGATCGGGAAGTTCATTTGGAAAAAGGAATGATTATGTTTGTTCCCGCTGAAACATCCATTAAAATAGAAGGTTCTACTTCAATAGAAAGTGATTTGCAATACTATAAGCTTGATCTAATGGTGGCTCAATTGAAAGAAGAGAATTCGAACGCTTTGTCTAGAAGAAACACTGAAGAGCAGCAAGAACTTCCCGACAGTACAGATTCTCCGACAATACTACCTCTTATGCAGCTCAGTTACAGTCCATGGAGTTCCTGTCTCGAAGCCTTGGAACAAATACTGCGTCAACAGGTCACTGGTGATTGGCTGGAGCAATGGGAGGTACAGCTTCGTTTCCAGGAGTGGTTCCGTGCTTTGCTTCGCCAGAGTAATCCTGAAACAGAAGCACCCGATGAGCGTGCACGTCTTCAAAATTCAATTCGCTATATTGGCGACCACTATGATCAGACCATAACCGTGGATGAGCTCGCGGCAGATATTGGTCTTACCAGAGCAAGCTATACTCGGCAATTCAAAAAAATTACAGGCAAGCTTCCGCTTGATTATGTGAATACGGTTCGGTTGGAGCGCTCGAAACAACTATTGCAGCTGACGGATGACCGTATCCATGAAATTGCACAGAATGTGGGATTTAGCAGCGAGTATTATTTTGGTCGCCGTTTCAAGCAATATGCTGGTATTTCACCTGGATTGTACCGCCGTCATCACCGTCAAGAGGTTCGTGTCTTTGCTCCGTATCTGGAAGACTTTGTGTTGGCTCTAGGTGTAAAACCCGTATTGCAATGTTCACATCATTCGTGGGGCAGACAGCAATATTTGGGGTTGGATGATGTACCCGAATTTGATGTGAGCCAGCAGGATGCGCAATTTAATCTGGGCCATGTACCTGATTTTATCATGCTGGATAAGGGATATGACCGATGGAATCTGGACCGCTTTGAGCATGTGGCACCCACATTTTACGTCGATCATCTGGGAGAAGATTGGCGCTCCATTTTGAAATCGACAGCCGATGTATTGGGGAAGGTGAATCGGGTTCAAGATGTAATTGGTGCGTATGAGGACAAGGCATTACAGGCTAAGGGTCTTTTAGCACGTTATATGCGTGGTCAGACGGTAGCTTTCTTGCGTATATCTTCCTCAGATATTACTCTCTATGGGGATCAACAGGGTTACGTGGGCCCTGTAATTTATCAGGATCTTGGACTGACTCCGCACTCCCGTGTGCAGCAATGGACAAGACACGAGCGGAGGATTTTCATTGGGTTGAAGCAGTTAAGTCAGCTTAATGCGGATCACTTGTTGATTACATTTGACACTGGAAATTCTGCTAAACCTGGAGATGAGCGCGAACTGCTCGAAAGGGATGAATGGAAACGTCTGCCTGCGGTGAAGAGTGGCAATGTGTATGAGGTGGATTTTATGAGCTGGATGAACTACGGTGTGATCTCACATGGGAAGAAGATTGAGGATGTATTGCGGTTTATGGCTTGAACAATGCATGGTCTGTGAGATGTTTTTCGAAAAAATCAAGAAAATCTTATACTTTCAAAGCTATCAAAATTTTGTGATGTAATTCACAGGCACTCTATGAATCTACTGGTATTATCCTTTTTAATCAATAATCTGTTTGTTTAATAGACTAAATAAAGGAATTTCAATTAGATTGAGGAATATCTTATAACAGATAGGATATAACCTAAAGGAGCAGATTAATGATCAAGGATAAAATTCCAATTTGGTTCTGGTGTACCTCGGTAGTAGTTGTCATTATGCTAGTATATAACTTGTTTCAAGTAGATTCTCGTATTAACATGCTTGCACTAGGCATTCTAAATATTGCTAATGCCATTCGGATGTGGAAGAAATATCCGAACTCAGCAATTATATTTTTGATAATAGGTGTTCTTTGTGCAGTTTTATTTTTCAAATATCTATATCAATAATCATCTTGAAGCCTGACCGTCATTTATATGGCGGTCTTTTTCGTTTTTAAAAATTAAAACAGTGGAGGTATCACAATAAGCGAAAAACTACAAAATAACAAACACGCTGGATTCAACATCGGAGAAAAGGAAAATATTATAACAATCCATTTTAATGTATAATATAGGAAAAATGAATTGGAGAATAGACATCCTATGCATAAAAAAATCTGGGCCTCGCTTTTAGTAATAGCTGTTATTGGGATGATTCCTGTTACAGCAATATCGACGACTGCGGTCGCCGAATCGCATGAAATTTCGGGTGAAGATCTTCCTGAAAGCTTAAGATATGATTCTAACCATCCAGATATAATTTATGTGAAGGATTGTGGGGTCTTCGAGAAAGTGGATTCGAGTTTAGTAGATTACGGCGAAGAAGAAGTTGTGTTCGATGATATGCAAAAGGTAACAGATAAAACAAATGTAATTGTTGCTTATGATGCAACTTACATCAAAAAAGGTGAATGGGAATAGCTAATTCATTAGATTTACAATCTGGAAGCGCAAGGAGAGATTTATTCTCCTTGCGCTTTTTTATATCCAATAAAAAAATAAAATTTCAAAAATTTAGCTGAATTTTATAGTTGAGCAAGTTTATGTTTAGACACATAAACATATATAGACTAAAGTGTGCTTGTACATAAACACTTTAGGAGGATTCATGTGAAAACAACATTTTTTAAGAAAGTCGGATTATTTATTGGAGCATTTATTTTTACAATTGGTTTTGCATCTAATTCAGGGGTACATGCTGCGGTAGATTATAGCGGCGGGCTCATGGATAAGATGGTAATGACACTTAGCGATACTGAAAGCAAGGGGAGTAAATCTACATATGCATTAACAGACAATAATGAAGCTACAAGCGCGATTATAGAAAAATGGAACACGCCATCTACAGCGGTGGATCATGCAGTTGGAATCTTTAATGGAACAGTTACAGCGAATGCTATCCGTGTAAAAGCAGATTTTGATGTTTCAATTGGATTATTCGATTCCACTGGAAAGGCGATTTTACCGACGTATTGGTACACAGTAAAAGAAAATCAGGCTGATGGAAGATTAATTTATCTTCCTACAACGTACAAAGGAATAGCAAAAGTTAACTTGTTTAATTACTCCAATACACGGACAGTCAGTGTATCCGAGTTTCAGCTGTATAATATCACACCTCCAGCTAATCCATTAGATCTCGAAGCATCTGCAGATGAATCATCCATTGGATTGACATGGAATGAAGTAGCAACAGCAACCAGTTACACAATTAAAAGATCAACTACAGCAAATGGGCCATATACAACAGTGGCAACTGGCGTAAACAAGGCCAATTATACAGATTCAGATGTAACCTCAGGTACAACCTATTATTACATAGTGACTGCTGTTAATCCTATTGGTGAAAGTGTTAACTCAAACGAAGCATCAGCAATTATTGAGAGCAACGGTCAGGTTGATCCGGAACCAGAGCAACCAACCACACCAGAACCTGAAGAACCTACAACTCCGGAACAACCAGAGCAACCATCCACCAACCGTGCCATCTTTGTCGTCACCATGACAACGGGTTTGGAGAAAGAATTCGACCTAAGCATGAAAGAAGTAAATGATTTCATCAACTGGTATGAAGCCAAGCAAGCGGGAAGCGGAAAAGCTTCGTATGCCATCGATAAACACGACAACAACAAAGGGCCATTTAAGAGTCGGAAGGATTATATCCTGTTTGATCGGGTGCTGACGTTTGAGGTAAGTGAATATTAAAAATGTGAAGTTCCTTCAGCTTAGCTGAAGGGGCTTCTTTTTTGTTCACTACGATGAATTAGCGATCTAAATCCATTGACATGTGTTGAGTGTGGCGACGAAGACCTAATGTTATGAATATATAAATACAGGTTAGAACAGCCGATACAGCACTGCTGACCCAGATTCGTTCAAGCCCCGAAAAAGAGGAAAACAGCTGCAGCAAAAATTGAGCGATCCATCCCCCCATTGTGATAAGAGGAAGTGTAATGCCGTGTATACGCTTGTGAATTAAAGTCAGTAGCAGCATGGGACCAAGCATGCAAGCATGCAATGATCCGAACAAATACAGGATTTGAATTGGCGTCATCGATACGGAAAGGGAAATGATGGTTGCTATAAACATGGCCATGCAAATGATGATGTTCCGGGTACGTTTTTCACCGGAGTTGGCAAATTTGAATTGTTCCATACATAATTTCAGAACGGCTTGAAACCGGCTCATATAGGACACCGTGAACATCAGGATTAGACATATAATCAACATCCCAAACAAAACGGGTGAATGGGTTATGGACAATAGCGGATAGATCAGAGACGGTATATTTGCTAGCCCGCCAGAATGAATGGAGACCATCACGAGCAGTAGAAAAGCCATCAGCACGGTCGCATACATCATACCGGACATCATAAATGCTGGCACAATTTTGGATCGTTCGATGTGAAATAGACGCTGCCAAGTGGCCGGATCAGCAATAACCTGTCCCAGACCAACCAATACACCAGTTGCGATAAAAAGCAGGGCAGAATGGTTGTCGATCACAAGCATATAAGGATGATAGAGGCGAATTCCAGAGTAAACCGGGTCAACACCTTGCCGGATAAAATAAAACAAAGGAAACATGATGGCAACGCTGAAAGTCAGAATGACTTGGGGAATAGCCAATGCATAGAGTGTCTGTAATCCAATAAAACCTGCAAGCAAAGAGCAGATGATGATAAAAGTCGTTCGCCCAGCAACTTCGGGAAGACCGAATAATTGATGAAAGAAGAATCCAGATACCATTCCTTGCAGGAGCACCGTTTCCAGAAGGAGTATCGCAAACAATCCTGCCATCAAACGAGCCCCTGAAGGTGTCAGTTTGGCTGTCAGCCATTGACTCAGTGTTAATGCATCACCGGAGTGGCTTCTCACATATTTGCCCAGCCATCCAAATAACATCAGCGCGAGGGCTGTCGCGAGAGAGTACCCCAAAGTGCCGTACAAGCCATAACGCATCAATGCTTCAGGTGAATCTACAATGTTGAGCCCGGTGAGCCATCGCCCAAGTAGCGCAATCGCTCCAAGTCCAATCCCCAGTTTGACAGGTGCCGCCAAATTGTCGCGGAAATGATTGTAGCGCATCTTAACTCCTCTTCTCACGGAACTTTTTGGGTGGCATCCCCACATGTTTATGGAATTGTGTGCAGAAGTAGTGCTGACTGTTAAAGCCACATCGCTCAGCAACGTCTGCAATATTCAAATCTGAATGACGGTGAAGAAGTTGTTTGGCGTACTCCATTCGTAATTGATTCAGATATTCAGAGAAAGAGATACCTACTTCTTCATGGAAGAGTCGGCTCAGATAGGTTGGATTCATGTGAACAGCTGAGGCGAGCCCGGAGAGATTGATTTTTCCTGAAAACTGTTTTTGCATAATCTGGAGTGCTTCCTGAATGACTTTGGACTGCACGGCTGGTGAGTCATTGTGATCAAACTCATGTAATACTTCGAGCAATTCCTGTTCAATGACGGGTTTGGTGATGTAATCCATAACTTTCAGCTTGATCGATTGACGAGCGTATTGAAAGTTGTGGTGTGCAGAGATCATGATAATATGAATTTCGGGGTGAAGACGGCGCAGATCCTCGGCAACGAGCAGACCGGATTTGCCAGGGAGATTAATATCGAGCAGGGCGAGTTGAATCTGCACTTCTTGTCCAATCGATGTGGCTTGTGTTCCATCGGCAGCTTTGTAGAGACGCCAGAAAGGAAATTGAGGCTGAATTAGAAATTCCAGCTGCTCCAGTTCCAGAGGCTCGTCATCAACCAGCAATACATTCATGATGAAGTCCCCCTATTCGTGATGTATCGTTCTCCGTTTCTAATGGACTTTCAATATCTCTTCTTGGGTATAGGGCCAACTGACCTCAACGACAGCTCCTCCTTGGGGTCCCGCTGCTAAGCGGAGATAACTCTCCTCACCAAAAAAGATATGAAGTCGCTTTCTGATATTTTCCAGCCCATGCCCTTGAATCACTTCATCTGAGGATGTTGGTGTGAGACCCACACCGTTATCGATAACGGTAAGCAACACTTGCTTTTGATTTCGAAGACAACGAATGGTTAACTCGACAGGGCCCATTTTGGGTTCAAGTCCATGTTTGAACGCATTTTCTACAATCGTTTGAAGCACAAAGGGAGGGATGAAAGCATCAAGCACATTCTCATCGTAATCCGTGACAAGTCGCAAGCGTTCACCAAAGCGCAGGTGCTGAATCTCCAGATAATGACCGGTATAACGAATTTCCTCTTCCAGACGAATCATGGGCTCATCGGTATTGTACTTGAATTTGAGGAATTTGGAGAAAACCTCAAGTGCACCAACAACCTGTTCGGTACGACGTAGTCTGGCCAGACTGAGAATAACGTTGAGGGTGTTAAACATAAAGTGAGGTTGAATCTGTTGACTAAGCTGTAAATACAGTGATTTTTGGAACTCTTTCTCCAGCTCGATCTGCCTTGTTTGCATCCGAAGCAAGTCCAGCTGTTTCTCGAAAAAAAACAAAATCAATAGAGCAATCGCCCCCACAATGGGAGCGATTATGAATATTAGGATGATGAGAGTAAATTGATCAAGATTAATCATGATGGTCCTCCATGCTAAATGCTAACATTGGGTGTCTATTGAATCTGATAGAGCCATCCGTAAATCATAAATTATAAAAATATGAAGTTGAAATAGAAATGTATTGTCATATTAATGTATTTTGGTAAGTGATTCAATAGAAGGAAAGCAATTTGTAAATGGTGCCCAAAAAGGATGCATGATTTTAGGAAATAAGATGGCAGGCAGCCCGATGTCCCTCATGAATGGTGCGTAGTTCAGGGACCTCAGAAGAGCAGCGATCAACTGCAAATGGACAACGTGTATGAAACCGGCATCCACTAGGTGGATGGATGGGAGAAGGGACATCACCGGTTAACTGAATACGTTCTTTTGGCTGATTACGTTTCGTCGAAGGAATGGAACTCAGCAGTGCACGTGTATACGGATGTTGCGGGCGATCAAACAGCGATTTTTTATCAGCGATCTCGACGATTGTGCCCAAGTACATCACGATCACACGATCAGAGATGTGACGGACCACACCAAGATCATGGGAAATAAACAGGTAGGTCAGTTGATGTTGTTTCTGAAGTTTTTTGAGTAAATTAATAATCTGAGCCTGAATGGATACATCCAGTGCAGAGACGGCTTCGTCACAGATAATCAATCGGGGCTCCAGGGCAAGGGCTCGAGCGATACCAATCCGCTGGCGCTGCCCACCGCTAAATTCATGAGGTAAACGATCAATATGCTCCGGACGCAAACCAACATTGTCCATCAGTTCACGGATACGGTCATCTTGTTTGCCGCGAGGGACTACTTTCTGTATTTCCAGTGCTTCCTTCAAAATCTGCCGTACGGTCTGGCGAGGGTTTAAAGAGGCGAAGGGATCTTGAAAAATAATCTGCATATCCTTGCGCATTCGCTTTAACTCAGCTTTATTTAACTCTAGAATGTTCTTACCCTGAAAATATATCTCTCCACTCGTTGGGTCATCGAGTCGTAGGATGGAACGCCCCGTCGTTGATTTGCCACAACCCGACTCCCCTACAATGCTGAGCGTTTCACCTGCATGAATCTGAAAGCTGATGTCATCCACAGCTTTGACATGGTGAACCACTCTGCCAAGCAGGCCTCCTCGAATCGGAAAGTATTGTTTCAAATGCCTGATATCGGCAAGAACATCAGAACTCGAAAGTGCCGAAGATTTCATGTCCGTTGCGGATAATTGGTGCTTCACATGGATGTTTGTCATATCACTTTACTCCCTTCCTGATTCGTGATGTGCGGTTGGCCGCTTGCATCACAGTCACTCCATTTTTCGTCATACATCCAACAGCGCACCGATTCTTCATCGGAATTCTTCAACAGCTCAGGCTGAGCCACAGAGCAGATATCTTTGCGGAAAGCACATCTAGGGGCGAATCGGCAACCTGAAGGCAGATCATAAGGACTCGGAACAGTTCCCGGGATGGCTAACAACTCGTCCTGGTCCTCATCGATCCTTGGCAGTGACTGAAGCAGCCCCTGGGTGTATGGATGTTTGGGGTTATCAAATATGGAGTCCACAGAGGCGTATTCAACAATCTGTCCTGCATATAGAACAGCCACGCGGTCACAGGTTTCTGCAACAACACCCAAATCATGTGTGATCAGGATGATGGACATGCCCATACGCTGCTGGAGTTGCTTCATCAGATCAAGAATTTGAGATTGTACAGTTACATCGAGCGCTGTCGTGGGTTCGTCTGCGATTAACAGATCAGGTTGACAAGCCATAGCCATTGCAATCATGACGCGTTGACGCATGCCGCCACTAAGTCGGAAGGGTTCCTGATGCGCGCGTTCTTCAGGGGAAGGTATTCCTACCATGCGCAACAGTTCAACAGCCTTTGCCCAAGCTTCCTTCCGTCCCAGGTTCTCATGCAGCCTGAACACCTCAGCAACTTGTTCTCCGACTGTATAAACAGGGTTCAGCGAGGTCATTGGTTCTTGAAAAATCATGGATATCTCTTTGCCGCGAATGCACCGCATCTGTTCTTCAGACTTGGTCAGCAGATCCTCATTCTTGAACAAAATCTGACCTCCGACCGTTCGGCCCGGCCGACTTAGAAGCTGCATGATGGAGAGAGATGTCATGCTTTTTCCACAACCGGATTCTCCAACCAGACCTAGTGTTTCTCCGCGATGTACACTGAAATCAATGCCATCAACGGCTTTGCTAATTCCTTCGTCCGTAAAAAAGTATGTTTGCAGTCCTTGTACTTCCAGCAACTTCTCCTGCGTTACCATAGCCATGCGATTTTCTCCTCCTTAATCCATCTCAATTCTTTTGTTGAAGTACCGGTATAACAGATCCACACCCAGATTCACGAAAACAAAAATGACAGAAGCAACAAGTACGCCTCCTTGTACGACAGGGAGGTCCCTCATACGAATGGCATCAACGATCAATCGGCCCAGACCATTGATAGCAAAAACAGATTCAACCAGAACCGTCCCGCCAAGCAGTGTTCCAAATTGCAATCCGATGACAGTGATTACGGGAATAAGCGCGTTTTTGAGGGCGTGTTTGTATACAATGAGTCTATTTTTCAGACCTTTTGCCCGTGCGGTACGGATGTAGTCCTGATGAATGACATCCAGCATACTGGAACGGGTCATGCGGGCAACGATGGCGGCTCCCGAAGCACCAAGCGTAATAGCAGGTAAGATGACGTGTTCCAGGCTTCCCCAGCCGGTAACGGGTAAGAGATGATATTTGACGGAGAAAAAGGAGATTAACATCATGCCCAGCCAGAAGCTGGGGAGTGAGATGCCCAGCAGGGCAACCAGCATAATCAGACGATCCGCTGTAGTATGCTGGCGAGTGGCGGATACAATTCCCGCTATCATACCGAGTACAATCGTGATGACAATACTGGCCAGTGCCAATTGAATGGTGGTGGGCAGGCGAAGCATAATTTCGTCCATTACCGGATGGTCTGAGCGATACGAGGTTCCCAGATCTCCGCGAAACACATCGAGCACATACTGGATGTATTGCAGCGGAAGAGGTCGATCAAGTCCCAGATCATGGCGGATGGCTTGTACCGTTTCTTCAGATGCCCCGTCTCCGGCGATGAGAACGGCAGGGTCTCCGGGGACCATTTGCATAATGAGAAAGACAACTAGAATGACGCCAAATATAACGGGAACGGTCTGAATGAGGCGTCGCACAATGTAAGTCAGCATATAGGATGTTCTCTTCCTTTCATGAGCAAAGTTATTTTAGTTTGGGGTCAAGTGCATCCCGAAGACCATCACCAAACAGATTGAAGCCAATCACAAGGGTTGAGATGGCGAGACCGGGGAAAAGAGCCAAATATGGGGCACTGAACATGTAATCACGTCCACTGCTTAACAAGGCGCCCCATTCTGCGGAAGGAGGCTGAGCACCCAGACCTAGAAAGGAAAGACCTGCTGCGGACAGAATTGCAGTTGCGAGGCGCAACGTAATCTGCACGATTATAGGCGACATAATATTGGGCAATATGTGCACGAGAATGATTCGCAGATCACTTCCGCCAAGCGTGCGTATGGAATCAATGTATTCGAGCTTCCGGACCGTCAGTGTTGAGCCTCTTACAATTCGTGCAAACATGGGAATGGAGAAGACACCAACAGCAATCATGACATTGATCAGGCTTGCTCCCAGTGCACTGACGATAGCCAAAGCGAGCAAAATACCCGGGAAGGCCAGAAGGATATCCATGATTCTCATAATAATGGCATCCATCCAACCGCCGTAGTAACCAGCTATCAGTCCCAGGAGCACGCCGAAGATTGCACCAATACTTACAGCAGCAATACCGATTAACAGGGATAAACGTGTTCCGTAGATGATGCGACTAAGCAGGTCGCGACCCTTATCATCCGTACCCATCCAGTGATCCCAGGAGGGGAGAAGTAATTTGTCAGGCAGATGGATGTTATAAGGATCGTATGGAGCAATCCACGGGGCAAAAAGAGCAACAATAATATAGAAGAGAACAATGAGGCCTCCGGCAGAGGCTAGTTTGTTTGCTGCCATACGGGTAAGAAACTTACGTAGTTGACCAGGTCTTATTACCGTGTGTGGAGCAGCAGGTGTGATCGTAGATTGATTCATAGGAGCCTCCCTTATCGCTTGATATGTTAATAAAACTAACACAAAATAGTGAAAAATAAAGGATTTTTACACATGAAGTAAAAATAACGAAAATTTAAGTAAAGATCATGTAAATAAACATGACAATAAATCGCTAGAATGGAATTCAAGGCAGGATTGATAGCCTCCAACTCCAAAACAAAGAAGCTAAGAAGGGGGAGATGCGAATTGGACTACATGAATTCAACAGACTACTGGCTGCTTAATGTTCAGATTGAACGCCGCTATGTGTATGACGGGGATGCTGTACGGGGTACAGAAACAGAACTTAGTCATGTACAGATTAGAGAAGGGGTGATTGTGCAAGTCATTGTGGCTGACAGGATGAATTCGGTCAACATGGACGGAGAACAGATTCTGGCGGAGCCTGCGTATGATGGCAGAGGAATGTTGATGTTACCTTCATTTACTGAGAAGCATGTTCATCTGGATAAAACGTTGCTGGGAGAACCGTGGCAAGCGGTTATACCCGCCAGCGGGGTGGCCGGCAGATGTGAAATCGAAAAAAGGCTTCTTCCGCAGCTTGTCACACCGCCGTTGCAAAGGGCTGAACTTCTACTTCAACGTCTGATTGAAGCAGGTTCTACTCATATACGGACCCATATCGATGTGTATCCTGAAGCAGGAACGAAACAACTGGAACCCGTATTGAACTTGTTCCATTCTTATCGTCATCAGATTACACATGAGGTTGTGGCGTTCCCCCAGCATGGTTTATTGCGCTCGGGCAGCAAGGCATTGGTTCGTGAAGCGCTTCAGCAAGGGGCTCATCTGGTCGGCGGGGTTGATCCTGCAACAATGGACACAGATCTGGAGGCGAGTTTGCAGCTGATGGTGGAGCTTGCAGTTGAAGCGAGTGCTGGTATTGACCTGCATCTCCATGATCCGGATTATTTGGGCACCTATACAATGAAGAGATTGGCAAGATTAACTGTGGAGGCAGGACTGCAGGGTAACGTATCGATCAGTCATGCATTTGCACTTGGCGAAGTCAGTGAGGCAGAAGCGCGATCTACAGCAGATCTGTTGGCAGAAGCGGGAATAACCATCATAACCAGTGCGCCTCATGGTCGAACACTGCCACCTGTGCCACTGCTGTGGGAGCATGGAGTGAACGTGGAAGCAGGGTGTGACAACATATATGATACGTGGCAACCCTTCGGAAACGGGGATATTCTGGAACGTGCTTCGAGACTCGCAGAACGGTTTGCCTGGATTGATGAACGTTCATTAGCCCGGTCGCTGAGACTGATCACGGGAGGCAGAGAAACACTGGATGCTCAAGGTGAACGGGTGTGGCCAGTTCCGGGCGATTCGGCAGATTGGGTATTGGTCGATGCAAGCTGTGCAGCAGAAGCTGTAGCCCGCAGAGCACCAAGAAAAGCAGTTTTCTCCAAAGGACATCTCATCTGGGATGATCAGACGGGACACCGAATGGTGCATGAGTAAGCCTGTCTCACAAACCTACGGAAGTTCATTGGATTCAAATCATGTGACGAAGAAGGGGATGAGGAGCATTATACAGCATCAGCATACACCGTATTGGTTACGCAGTGTCCGTCTGGAACAAGGGTATCGTTATGAGAATGATTATATAGCCGGGACCATAAGTGAATTGTTTGATCTATGGATCGAAGATGGAAAAATCATGCGAATCGTTAAAGCCGAAGAACGTAATATTTCAGAAGAAGAAGCGGAGTTGGCCAAGCCATGCTCAGATCGGGATGCGGGAGGGATGCTGCTTTTACCCGGGTTCCGCGAAATGCATATTCACATTGATAAAACATATTACGGTGGACCTTGGATCGCGCCGACGCCGCCTGAAGGAATTTTCAAAAGAATTGCAGAGGAGCGTGAACTATTGCTACGGCAATTGCCGCATGCGCAGGAGAGGGCTGTGAAAGTATTGTCTCTTCTGCAATCCAGCGGGGTTACGCATGTGCAAACCCACTGCAATATTGATCCCCAGATTGGGCTTGCCAACCTTGAAGCAACCGTGTCAGCCGCGGCTCAATTTAGCCAGAGTCTCACATGCGAGATCGTGGCGTTTCCACAACATGGTCTTCTACGCAGTGGCGTCGTTGCAGAAATGAAAGAGGCACTGCGACGGGGGGCACGCTGGGTAGGCGGGGTGGACCCGGCAACGGTGGATAATGATATTGAAAAATCACTCTCTACCATCATGGACCTGGCGGTGGAAGCCAATGCAGGAGTGGATATTCATATTCATGATCCGGGTCATTTGGGCACATTTACGATGAATCGTCTTGCAGCGATGACGGAGCAGGCCGGTTGGCAGGGACGAGTGAATGTGAGCCATGCACTGGGTTTTGCAGATGTTCCAGAAGCGATGCAGGTGCAACTGGCTGAACGGTTTGCGGAACTGGATATCTCGATAACGTCAACTGTACCGCTTAACCGCTGGATGCCCTACTCTCTTCTGAAGAAATACGGAGTTCGAGTTGAATTGGGTGAAGATACCATCACGGATCACTGGGGACCTTTTGGCCGTGGTGACATATTGGAACGAGCCGGACGGTTGGCTGAGCGTGAGCGATGGAGTTCAGAACGGGGATTAGCCGAGACACTGGGATATATTACAGGGGGAATAACCCCGTTAGATGAACAGGGTAATGTTCAATGGCCTCTCATTGGTGATCCAGCGACAGCGGTTCTTGTGCAGGCTTCCTGCTCGGCTGAAGCGATCGCAAGGCGTTCAGCACGGGGAGCATTCATATATCAAGGGAATCTTGTTAACGTGTAACATTCAGACATATTACATCATTCAATCCAATTCAATTCAAACGGAAGTAGGAGATTTATATGAAAAAAAAAGGGTTTGTCGGAAGCATGCTGGCATTGTCCATGACACTTGTAATTAGTGCCTGTTCATCGGGAGGAACATCTACAGCAGGTGGTGAAGCGGTCTCTCCGGGAGAACGCCAATCGGGAGGTACACTGGTCATAGCGAGACAGAGTGATGCAAATAATCTGGACCCTCAGTACAGTTCCCAGATTAATTCGATGGCGGTATACCATCACAAAATAACAGAAGGACTTGTCTTGATGGACAAGAACAGCAAGTATCAACCATTGCTGGCTACGGAATGGACGCAACGGAATGATACAACATGGGAGTTCAAACTGCGTGAGGGAGTGTCTTTCCATGATGGGACACCTTTTAATGCAGAGGCTGTGCAAAAAACGTTTGAACGTATTCCGACTACACCCAAAGCAGGCATGTTCTCCATGATCAAGGAAGTGAAGGCGGTGGACGAGCATACGATTCAGTTTATCCTGAATTATCCTTACGCTCCAATCATGTCGTTGCTTGCCAGTGCGGAAGGAAATATACTTAGCCCGGCTTCCATAGAATCGGCTGGAACAGATATGGTGAAGGAGCCTAGTGGAACAGGACCGTTTGTATTTGAATCATGGACGCCAGGAGACAAAATTGTACTTGCTAAAAATGATAATTATTGGGGTGACAAACCAAACATCGATAAAGTGGAATTTAAAACCGTCCCGGAAGATACGACTCGCTTAGCGATGGTTGAGACAGGAGAGGCTCAGGTAGCAGAACAGGTTCCCTCCACGGAGATTGCACGGATTGAAGCTTCTTCAACCATGAAACTGGGGCGTTACGAGGCTTTTTCTACGGACCATATAGGGTTTAATACAAGCAAAGAGCCATTTAACAATCCGTTGGTTCGCCAGGCTGTAGCGTACGCGGTGGACAAGGAATCTATCGTCAGCGGCGTGTACAACAATATTGGCAAGGTAACGGACTCCACACTCGGAACCACGATGATCGGATACAGTTCCAATGTGAAGGGATACAGTTATGATCTGAACAAGGCTAAGTCCTTGCTTGCTGAAGCTGGGTATCCGGAGGGGTTCTCGGCCACGCTATATACCAGTGATAACAAAACAAGAGTGAACGTAGCAGAGGTACTACAGTCTCAGTTGAAAGGTATCGGAATTAACCTTGAGGTGAAAGTGCTGGAGTTTGGAGCTTACATTGATGCAGCTGCCAAAGGGGAAACCGAAATGTTCCTGAGTGGATGGGGGAATGCAACAGGCGATGCGGATTATAACCAGTTCAACCTGTTTCACAGCACCTCCAAAGGAGTCCCTGGTAATCATTCTTTCTATAATAATCCGGAAGTGGATCAATTCATTGAAGATGCCCGGAAAGAAACGGACCCCGATAAACGCACAGCCATTTATGAAAAAGCCATTCAACTTGAGCTGAACGATGTTCCCATTCTACCGTTCCGTAATGGGGAGAATCTGGCAGCCCTCTCCAAAGATGTGGATGGGGTATGGATTAGTCCATCCGGTTTTGTTGAGATCAACAGTGCAAGCTTTCTGAAATAACGGACGGAGGAGTGGTCAACATGATCCGCCAACTCATTCAAAATTGCCGGATTCCCGGGAGTCATGGACTACATGATATCGTATTACATGGTACAACCATTGAAAAGATCCTGCCGTCTTCGGACGGTGGGGGTTCTTCCATGAGTGACATGACAGCTATGATCCATGGAGAACTTGAAGAAAATCATGGGCAGTATGGATTTATATTTGATGCTAAGGGTGGTCTCGTCCTGCCAGGGTTAATTGAACCACACATCCATCTGGAAAAGGCGCTTTTACTTGATCGCATGCCTGGTGATGCTGCCTCATTGCAGGAAGCAATCTCGATGACAGCTGCGCTTAAGGCAGGGTTCACGGAGCCCGATATGATCCAAAGATCCATAGAAGTGATCCGAAAACTATCCAGTTACGGCGTAACCAGACTCCGTTGTCATGTTGAAGTGGACCCCATGCTGGGACTACGGGCTATGAACAGTGCGTTGACTGTGAAAGAAAAAATGGAGGACATGATGGGGATACAGATTGTGGTCTTTCCGCAAGAAGGAATTTTTAGTACCCCAGGTACTGCAGATCTTATGGAAGAGGCAGTAAGGATGGGAGCCGACGTAATTGGTGGAATTACTTATGTTGATCCTAAACTGGATGACCATCTGAATTTTGCGTTTGAACTGGCTGCACGGTACAATCGACCCCTTGATTTCCATGCTGATTTCTCATTAAATGCTGAAGATGAAGCTATACTTCACATTGCGAATAAGACCTTGGATTATGGGTTCCAGGGCAGAGTTTCGGCTGGTCACGTAACTTCGCTTGCGGCTATGCCTCGGGAAAAGGTGAAGTTATGCGCCAGAAAGATTGCAGAGGCGGATATCCATCTCATGACACTTCCTGCAACAGATCTGTACCTGAATGGCCGAGCGGATAACGATAACACCCGCAGAGGCATAACGCCGGTTGGTTTGTTGCGGGAGGAGGGGGTGAACGTAATTTACGGCGCCAACAATATTCAAAATGCCTTTACACCTTTTGGTAATGGCAATCCGTTTGATATCGCTTGGTTACTTGCCCATGCGGCCTACATGGGGAGTGAAGAGGATGCCGATACTTTGGTGGAGATGGCAACACTTGGTGCAGCACGGGCGCTCGGAATAGACAATTACGGTCTTCGAGCTGGAGCACAGGCCGATCTGGTCATATTTCCAGTGCAGTCAAGGCGTGAACTGATTATTGAACGACCGCGACCTGTTGGAGTATGGAAGAATGGTCGCCTTCTGACTACAAGAGTGGAGGATGGAGAATGTTATGAAATTAGTTATCGATAATGTACTTTTGCCTACGGGAACACACACGTTGGTTATTGAAGAGGGGAAGATTACACAGGTTATAGCAGAATCCACGGATCAGGATCAAATCATACATGCTCGCCAGAGCGATGCCGATTCATGGAACGCTGCCGGGCTTGTGTACCTTCCGGCACTTGCAGACATGCATTGCCATCTAGATAAACATCATATCGGGGAACGTTGGATTCCCTTGGAGCCGTTCCAGACACTGGAATCACATCTTACTTATGAAAAAAAGCTGCTGGGTGGATTGACCCAAACGGTAGGAGAACGGGCGAAAGTTCTTGCGGAACAAATGATTGATTACGGTACGACACGCATTCGTACACATGTTGATGTGGATTCCGAGTTGGGTCTCCGAAATCTGGAGGACATACTGCGCGTACGAGATGAGCTTCGTGATTACATGGACATTGAGATTGTAGCATTTCCACAGCAAGGGCTCATTCGTTCATCATCTGAACAGATCATGAAGGAGGCGCTGGCACTAGGTGCCGATCTGGTTGGTGGTATCGATCCGGCAGGTCTGGATGGGGATATGGAACGCAGTTTACAGATGATGTTTGATATCGCTACAACTGCAGATAAGGGAATCGATCTTCATCTTCATGATGGAGGTGAAACCGGTTTAGCCACCTTACGGCGATTTGCTGAACTGACAATGGAGGCAGGACTTCAGCATCGAACAGCGGTTAGCCATGCCTATTGCTTGGGGGAGCAAACGGAATCCGACGTACAGCCTACCCTTGATGTGTTAAAACAAGCCGGAGTAACACTTGTATCTAGTGTACCTATAGATCGTCCAATGCCGCGAGGAAGCCAGGTTCTCGATACAGGTGTTAACTTTATGCTTGGTTCCGATAACATCCGTGATGCCTGGTCACCATTTGGCAACGGCGATATGTTGCAGCGAGTTTCCCGAATGGCTGAACGTGAAAATTGGGTCAGTGATGACAGGTTGTTAGGCACCTATTCGTGGGTGAGTAATGGCAAGTTAACCCCAAGCGTTGGTGATCCGGCTGACTTCATGTTAGTACGGGCATTGAACGCCCAACACGCTCTAGCTTCTGTACCTGCGCGCACGGCGGTATTCAAAAAGGGCAAACGTATACGTTAAGATAGAAAATACGTTTTACATTCCGAACACAAATGTCGAAGCAAATGTCCTTGACTGCCTCATTGCAACATACCATTAACTAAAGGGCAATTCGAATGGTTGGGTTGCCTTTGAAGCATAGCCATGTAATGGCAGATGGGAGCGCTGTAATGACGAAACGGGTAGTTCTGTTGGAAGAAGGTACGGCAGAGATGAAAGGGCTGATGGGTAGTAAAGGGGCTGGACTTGCAGTGTTGCTTCAGGCAGGTTGGCCCGTTCCGGCCGGGTTCATTGTAACAAGGGAAGGCTGTCGCGCGTTCTGTACCCGTCTTGGACATCTTTCCACAGAAGAAGTTCAAGAGATTGGCAGCGCAGTTCGGCACTTGGAAGGGCAAACAGGAAAATTCTTCGGCGATGCTTTAGCACCGTTGCTACTTGCCGTGAGGTCAAGTGAAGCGAGTTCCCATGATATGGAATCCCTTGCTTTGCTTCATGTGGGATTGAATGATGTGACGGTTGAAGGGTTCGCCAGGCAGACCAATGATCGACAGTATGCGCTTAATTGTTATCGAATTTTATTGCAGGATTATGGTCAGCTAGTACATGGCATCTCGTATTCCCTATTTGAAGAGAAATTGGGTGACTTCTCGATCCTCGATGAAGCGAAGCTGGAATTCGCCATTGCAGAATATAAGCAATTAATAGAAGATATAGGGTTTCATCCATTCCCTCAAGATGTTCAATTACAATTAAAAGAAGCGATTCGTGCGGTTTCTCATACACAACGTGCACCACGACTTAACTCCCAGCAAGAACTTCTTCTCCAATCTACTCGACACTCAGGGGATCATCAAGGAGCTCCGGCTCTTATTCAGGTGATGGTTAATGGTGAGCAAGGTGAACGCAGCGGCAGCGGCACGGTATATTCCCGTCATCCGGGTACGGGTGAAAGAGGCATAACAGGCGAGTACTCTGCATCTGCTTTTTCCCAATCTCAGGATGAAGGACTGGATCAGTTGCGGAGAGAAGAACCTGGAGTATATGGTCTTCTGTTGGATGCTTGCAGTTATCTGGAGCGCTATATGGGGAAAGTTCAAAAAATCCAATTCATTATCGATTCAGGGGAGCTGTATCTTCTGCATGTCAGTCCAGCGTGCTTGAGTGCTAAGGCCGCCTTGCAGAGTACTATTGATTTTGTGCATGAAGGGGTAATCACCAAAGCGGATGCGCTGTTACGTATCGAGCCGTGGCATGTGACGGAGATGTTGAAAGGGTTCTCAAGTGCTACACCGGAACTACAGCTTCTGCTCGAATGGTCTGATGAAATAAAGGAACTGACGATACTGTCCAATATAGATTATCCGCAGGATGCCATGACAGCACGGCTACAGGGGGCCGAAGGAATTGGTTTGTGTCGTACAGAACATATGCTCATGTCTGCTTCAAGGCTTCCTTTTGTACAAAAAATGATCCTGGCAGACAGTGAATCCGAACGCAGGCGTGGTTTGGAGCGTCTGTTGCCGATGCAGCAGTTTGATTTTGAACAGATATTCGAAGCGATGGATGGATACCCGGTAACGATACGTTTGCTCGATTCGCCGTTGCATGAACTGCTACCGGATCTGGAAGTGTTGGAGAAACGACGTGAGTGGTTACAAGCAGAGGAGTGGCAGGAGCAAAAAGACCATCAGATTGAACTGGAGGAACTGGAACGTGTAATTCGCAGAGTCAGTGAATTGCATGAACATAATCCGACATTGGGGCAACAGGCTTGTCGGCTGAATACGGTGTTCCCGGAGATCGTTGATATGCAGCTTGAAGCGATTTTTCGCGCAGCGGTGAAAGGTATCCGGCAAGGCTGGTGGGTACGTCCCGAGATTATGATCCCGCAGATCGGTCATGTGCATGAACTTCAGGTGATGAGAGATCTGGTGGATCATGTGGCTGACCAAGTGCTTGGTGAGGAGAAGCGGCATTGTCTCTATAGAGTGGGGGCGATGATCGAAGCTCCGAGAGCGGCGCTGACGGCGACTCACATTGCTCGCCAGGCTGACTTTTTCTCGTTTGGCACGGATGAGCTGACAGAGATGACATTTGGATATAGTCGCCATGAAGCTGAGAAGCGATTCATTCAACTGGATACGGACTCTCGTACGGTAACGAATAATCCATTTTATGTGCTGGACATTGAGGGAGTCGGACAACTGATTGAGATGGCGGTAGTCCAAGGTCGAATTCGAAAACCTCATCTGAAGACAGGGATCTGCGGAGAAAATGTGGTGGATTTGGAGTCCATTACGTTCTGCCACCGCATTGGTCTGGATTACGTAAGCTGTTTGCCTGCACAGATCCCTTATGCACGAATTGCTGCTGCACAAGCAACCATTAAGGAACAGAGAGAGGGCGCGAACACTCAGAATGCAGATATATCCACAATTGCGTAACACTCACCCCGTCCTACACGGAACTTCCATGGAATAGCAACCAGAAAACTGTTATACTGAAATATGCGTTTTGTAAAATGAACGTAAAATTTCAGGGTAAGGGTTGAAAGCGACCATGTATAATTCCAAAAATGAACGAACTTCATCACGGACCTTATTCGCCGTGTTATTCATTCTTATGCTGCTGAAGTTATCACTGCTGCGGTATTTCTTTTTCCAGGGTCTGTCCGGCATCGGTCTGTTAACTGACGCATTAGGTGCACTAACTGTGGTATGCCTGCTGGATCTGATCGTGCCCAAAGGCTGGAAGCGAGCAGTATACGGAGGATTCAATATTCTGTTTTCTCTGGTTCTGTTCGCGGCTACGCTGTATAACGTTCATTTCAGTTCGGTACCCACCTATACCGCGCTAAGTGAGCTGGGGCAAGTTGCCCAAGTGCGGGGAAGTATCGGACCACTGGTTCGACCTGAGCACTTTCTGTTTTTTGCAGACATCGTACTGGCATTGCCAATATGGTTGATTATGCGCAGACGTGCTGGCGGGCGTAACCACACCAGTTACCGCGATAGCGGTTTGACGTTTGGCAGAATTCGCAGACGTTACTGGGGCAAGCTCGGTGTTGCCCTTACCGCTGCATTTTGCATCGTGCTATCTGGCAGTTTTATTGTCAAAGGTGAAACGATTGATAATGAGCTGGTTCGGGCCGAGAATCTCGGTTTCCTGAACTATCAGGTATCGTCCGCCATTCTGACGAGCAAAGAAAATGAGGCCATTGCGAATGGCAACATTAACGAAACGATCGCCAAGATCAATGAGCTGGTTAGCAAGTATCCGTATCAGGATAAATCAAGTAACGGCTCAGCCGTGAAAGCCAAATATTTTGGTCAGGCCAAAGGTAGTAACCTGATTGTACTGCAACTGGAGTCCTTTCAGAATTTCCCGATTAATGCTTCATTGGATGGTCAGGAGTTAACACCGGTACTGAATGATCTGGCCAAAGAAAGCTATTATTTCTCTCATTTTTTCCAACAGATCGGACAGGGAAACACATCAGACGCGGAGTTCATGTCGAACACGTCTATCTATCCAACCGGAGTTGTTCCCATGTCAGCAGGGTACAGTGACCGCGAACTGCCGAGTCTTCCCAAGTTATTAGGTAAAGAAGGATATGAGTCCGAGACGTACCACGTCAATGACGTCACCTTCTGGAACCGGAATAAAATGTATCCGGCACTCGGATTCACTCGTTACTTCGACAAGCCCAGCTTCGAGAATGACAGATTCAATGACTTTGGACCATCGGATGAAGAGTTGTACCGTGTAGGTGTGGAAAAAATGACTGCGCATCAGGCTGCGAATCAGCCGTTCTATGCTCAGTTCATTACGGCATCGAGCCACTCGCCGTTTACGGTTCCCGCTGATCGTGCACGAATCACGATTCCTGCGACCATCACGAACAAACTGCTTCACGATTATCTGCAAGCGATCAACTATACGGATTATGCCATCGGTCAACTCATTAATGAGTTGAAGGCGAACGGACTATGGGATAACACTACTTTAGTGCTCTACGGAGACCACTTTGGTCTGCCTGCTGACGAAGAGATTACACAGCAGATTCAGGCCAATCTGGGCGTCCCTTATGACGGTAAAGTAAGTCGATTCAACATCCCGTTCATGATCCACACGCCGAAACAGACCAAAGGACAAGTGATTGAGCAGCCAGGCGGTCAGTTGGATATGTTGCCAACGATCATGAACCTGATGGGAGTTTCGCTCCAGGATGAGAAATTCACTGCCTTCGGACATGATCTGCTCAACATGGACCACAATGCCTTCGGTATCCGGTATTACTTGCCAACGGGTTCATTTGTCAACGATGACATCATGTTTATCCCGGGTGCGGGCTTTGACGATGGAACAGCCTATTCGCTGAAGACATACGAGCCGATAACGGATTTGGAACCGTATCGTGCCGATTATGAACATGTGCTTAGCCTGATGAAACTGTCTGACGAGTATGTGAAGTTGTTACCGAAACGTGCACCATAAATCAATTTTTCTGCAATAGGTCAGATCAAAAACGTCACCAGTTCAAAAGCTGGTGGCGTTTTTTTTGCATGTTTCTTGCACAAGTGTGGTAATAAAGAGAATAACTAAAGTTTGAAACTGTAATAATTAATGTTACAATGTAATGAGCAAGAATGAAGTGAGCAACAGCGCGTAATATTCGCAGATCTCATATTCACAGTACTTATGAACCTAACAGACGAGAGGATTGAATATATATGAAACTGAGTGTACTCGAACATGGACATATCAATGAAGGACGAAGTGTACAGGATACGTTGCAGGAAACGGTGAAACTCGCACAACATGCGGATCAATTGGGGTATTCCCGTTTCTGGATGTCGGAGCATCACGGTAGTGGTGCGCTGTCTTTCTCCAGTCCTGAAGTTATGATTGCACATGTGGCTGCACAGACGGATCGAATTCGCGTAGGTTCCGGTGGCGTTATGCTACCTCATTATAGTGCCTATAAGGTTGCAGAGAATTTCCGTCTGCTGGAAGCTTTGCATCCGGGGCGGATTGACCTTGGGATTGGCAGAGCACCAGGCGGCATGCCGATTGCCAGCAGAGCTCTGAATGAGGGGAAATCATCGAATGTACAATTCTTTCCGCAACAGATCGCGGATCTGGGCGGATATTTCCACGAGCAGTTGCCCGAGGATCATCGTTTCGCATCTCTGGTAGCGGGACCATCGGTTCCCACGGTACCAGAAGTGTGGTTGCTGGGTTCCAGCTCTGAAGGTGCAAGAATTGCTGCAGCGCAAGGGACATCGTATGCGTTTGCCCAATTCTTCGGAACACCAGGCGGCGAAGAAGCAATGAAACATTACCGCAGACATTTCAAGCCGTCCATCCTGAATGACAAACCACATTCAATGATTGCTGTTTCGGCATTCTGCGCGGAGACAGAGGAAGAAGCCGCTGAACTGGCGCGCAGCAATGAACTTTTCTTCCTGCGCCTCGGACGAGGTCTTGAACAAAGTTCCTTCCCATCCCTGGAGACGGTGAACAACTATCCATTCACAGCGATGGAGATGGAACAGATCCGTCAACGTCGTTCTTTTTCCATTGTGGGTACACCAGATCAGGTGAAAGATAAAATTACCGCAATGGCTGAACGCCATGAAGCAGACGAAGTCATTATTGCATCAGCGGTCCATTCGTTTGAAGCACGTCTGCGCTCATTCGGCTTGATTGCAGAAGCCTTTGGACTTAAGCAGGACTAATGGTAAGCAAGCGGGAATAACTACTCTAAACAGACTGGAATCTTGCTCATGCAAGGTTCCGGTTATACTCTTGCGTGATCAGGGAGAGGAGAGATTCACATGCGCAGATGTGTCATTAGTGATATTCATGGCTGTTACGATGAATTTAATGCACTGCTTAAGCTTGCAGATTATAATCCGCAGCAGGATGAATTGATTTTACTCGGTGATTATGTGGATCGCGGTCCAAGCAGCAAACAGGTCATCGAACAGATTATGCAGCTTCAGCAACAGCACCATATTATGGTGATTAAAGGCAATCATGATGCCATGATGGTCAAGGCGTTAACCCAGGATGTTGAGCAATATGATCAACACTGGATCCGTAATGGTGGATTACAGACGATGGCAAGTTATCTGGATCTGGAGCTTACTTATGATGAGCAACAGATAGATTGGGAAGCTTATGCTGAAGCCAAAAAGTGGATACGTACACACTATGAACACCATCTTCGTTTTCTGGAACAGCTTCCGCTGGTGTACGAGATTCCGGGTTATATTTTTGTGCATGCCGGGATCAACCCTGACATTGAAGATTGGAGAAGCCAGTCCGAGCGGGACTTCATTTGGATTCGTGAATCATTCTATTCCAGACCAACGACGATTAGAGAGACGGTCGTATTTGGCCACACCCCCGTGAAGCATTTGCATGATGAGACAGGCATTTGGTTTGACCCGAGCGGAGACAAAATTGGCATTGACGGTGGTTGTGCCTACGGAGCGCAATTGAACCTGCTGGAGATTAGCGAAGACGGCAGTCTACAGACCTTTTTTGTACGACAAGGGCAGAGCGCGGAAGAGCCTGAGATTTAATGTTTTCGTTGCGTATCAGGGTTTCGTATGCTAATTTTATAAGGTTGTACGTTGAATAAATACGATACATATCATATCGACTTGAGGGTAATGAACCAAGTTTGGCTATTTTCCAAAATGACTTACCTGAGAATGATTTGCAATCAATTCGCTGTAAAAGGATTGGAATTAAGCCTTATTAGCGCTATAATCAGTAGGGTATGATTAAAATATGACATGTATTATTCTAAATGAGAATTGACGGAGGGCTATAAATATGGAGAAAGCGTTAATCTTCGGTCACAAAAATCCCGACACGGATACGATCTGTTCGGCAATCGCCTATGCGGATCTCAAAACAAAATTGGGTCAGGACGTTGAAGCTGTGCGTCTCGGCGAAGTCAATGGTGAAACCCAGTTTGCACTGGATCAATTCAAAATTGCAGCACCACGTCTGATTAAAACAGCTGCAAATGAAGTAAACAAAGTTATTCTGGTTGACCACAACGAGCGTCAGCAAAGTGTAAGCGATATTGAGGAAGTGACTGTCGTTGAAGTTATCGACCATCACCGTATTGCTAACTTTGAGACAAGCGGACCTCTGTATTTCCGTGCAGAGCCTGTAGGTTGTACAGCAACCATTTTGAATAAAATGTACAAAGAAAATGGTATCGAAGTGAGTGCGCCGATTGCTGGCCTGATGTTGTCTGCGATTATCTCCGATTCCCTGTTGTTCAAATCCCCGACTTGCACAGAGCAGGACGTAGCTGCTGCGCGTGAACTGGCTGCCATTGCTGGTGTAGATGCAGACAGCTATGGTCTGGACATGCTGAAAGCCGGCGCGGATCTGAGCCAAAAAACAATTGCTGAACTAATTTCCCTGGATGCAAAAGAATTTGTAATGGGTCAATCCAAAGTGGAAATTGCACAGGTTAATGCCGTTGACGTGAATGATGTTCTCGTGAAGCAACCTGAGCTTGAAGCAGCTATTGATGCGATTATCTCCAGTAAAGGTCTCGACTTGTTCGTATTTGTCGTAACTGACATTCTGAACAATGATTCCGTAGCTCTGGCATATGGTACATCCACTAAAGCAGTGGAGAAAGCCTACAATGTGACGCTGTCTGATAGCAGAGCTATCTTGAAAGGCGTAGTATCACGCAAATCACAAATCGTACCGGTTCTGACGGAAGCATTCAACACGCTGTAAATCAGACGGATTAGCGTATTCATACGCTCATATGTATTACAAATAACTAGCAACACCATCCTAGCCTGCTCTGATCCGTAAATGGTCAGGACAGGCTTTTGATGTAGAGGAGGAAGAATCATGATCAAAAATGAAAAGATCAAAGCAGCCGAAGTGCAGCTTACGGGTCTGAATGGTGAAGATCTGGGTGTGATGTCCACGCAGGAAGCACTTCAACTTGCGAAGCAGCATAAAGTAGATCTGGTGTGCTTGTCCTTGATGACGAGTCCACCGCCTTGCAAGCTGATTGCAGCTGGAGCGGCCAAAGCAGAAGCGCAGCAGGCGAAGAAAAAAGCGAGTAAATCCGCCGATAAACGTAAAGTAAAGGAAATTCGATTAAACCTTGCGATGGAGGATCATGACCGGGATACGAAGCAGTCTCAGGCGGAGCGCATTCTGAAGAAGGGTGATTCGGTAAAACTCGTCATCCAGGTGCATGGAGCCAAAGAAGGAGTTGCAGGCAAGGAGTGGGCTGAGCAACTGAGCAAATCGCTGGCTGAATTCGGTAGCAAAACGACAGGTGTTCAGGTAAGTGGTAAACAGGTTGTCGTGCAACTGGACCCGAATGCGTAAACTGCCTGGAGCGATCCTCGATGCAGCACAAAGGTAAGGCGAATTTCGATATAGTAATGATCTTTTGGATGTAAAGAAAGCCCAATGAGGTGGCAGGCTAACTGCTGCTGTATTGGGCTTGTTTGTCATCACTTGGGTTGAGGTATTGTGCGCAATTTAATGCAAAAGCCGTTTCCGTTTCAGTAGTTCAACTGCGTAAATAACGGCTGCCACCAAGTCGTACATATAACTGTCCGGGTAATACAGGCGTAGAACCAGCGGCCATATTATTCTGGCTGTTTTTGGCGAATCGGGATAAATAAAAGAAGTCCGGATAGATCACCATATCCATTAAGTAGGCGGAGACCCGGCTACCTGGAACCCGGAACTGATTCAGGGTACGTATAATCTCTTCGCCGCTTGCAATACCAATGCCATGACCATAATACCAGTTCTCACGAAGCATGAACGTATTCTCTCCCTGCCACTCGGGGGTTTCCGGAGAAACATCCGGATTTTTGAAATACAGCACATCTCCTGGAAGGGCGGTTTCGCTACCGTTTTTTTCGGTTAATCGCAGGTCACTGTCATAATGCCAGTCAAAGAGTAACAGATTTCGAAACAGGGAATTAAAGGCGTCTTCTCGAATGCTTCCCAGCACGCCACCATACAGCACAATAACGGTAGCTGTTGCACATTCAAAGGCATATAAGTGTCCATTCCTCCAGATATCCCGGATACCGTCGGCGGGGGTCACGTTTGATCTTAGCTCAAACCCACCTTCCGCATTACGATTCCAGTAGGCGGGATTACATCTGGATTTTTCAAAGGATGCAAAACTCACACCGCTTCGATCCAGTCCTTCCGCGGCTTCCACGAGAGAGCCCCTCAAGTCCCATTCAAATCGAAGATGATCCATGGATTGGTACACATACCTCGTTGGACGATTCTGGAGTTGCTGTAACCAATACCATTCAAAATCAGACCATTCCGAGCGGTTCAGCTGGACGGGTTGATTAGCAACAATGATCATGATCCATAACCTCCGTTCCTATTCGAATATTCAACATTGTATAATCGGGAGAGCACGGGTATTGTGTAGTATATGACGTGATGTGTTCGAATTGGTATGTACACAATGAAAGTTGTCAGCATTCAAAATTAAAAATGTCGATTCATACAGGGATTTTGTCCGATCTCGTTTATCAATCATGGCATTTGGGGTAGTACTCTATAGATGAAGTTATGTTCAGGTCGATCTATTCATACGGAATACATTCAGATTCTCATAAAGGAGGACATGTAATGTCGAAATCCATTACAGAGAGCCGATCTCTGTTCGAACAATTGTATACGCACGCACCAATCGGCATTGCTGTCGCATCGCATGTAAATGGACGGTGGTTGCAGCTTAATCCTGCATTTTGCGAGATGCTTGCATACAGTGAAGATGAACTGATCGATACTTCGGTCATACATATGATCTACGAAGAAGATCTGCATATGGAGGAATTCCGCAGCAAGTTCTGGGAAATGACTCATGAAACAAGTCCGATGTACGAGACGGAGGTTCGTCTGAAACGAAAGGACGGTTCGTTATTATGGGCAACCATTAGAGCTTGCATTGTTAGGGATGAAACGAATGGTGAGCCCTTGTATTTGCTGGTACAAGCTGCTGATATTACGAAACAAAAAGATGCAGAGGAAATCCTCATTGTGCAACGTAAGCAATTGGAAGAGAGCAGTCGCATCTCTCGCCTGCTGGCGGAGTCTTCACTAGACCTGATTGCAATACATGATGCCGATTCAAGTCGTACATTTAAATATGTATCAAATGCATGTAAAAGCATGTTGGGCTATGAGTTGGAAGAAGTTATAGGTAAGCCGGGAACATTTGTGATCTATCCGGAGGATGTGCCTTTGGTTGAAGCGTACGTAGAAGAGCAGAGAAAGGGTCTGGCTCCCAAACGGCTCAATTATCGCCTGTTACATAAGGATGGATCTACGGTATGGGCAGATACGATTACGCACTATGTATATGACGATTCAGGTGAATTAATAGAGATGGTCGCCGTAACCCGGGATATCACAGCCAGCCAGCAACAACAGTTAAGCATGCAGGAGTACAGATCGTTATTTGACTGTAATCCCCTAGGTGTGGCTTCTCTTGATCTGGAAGGCAATCTGCTGAAAGCCAATATGGGTCAGGAACAGTTGACAGGACACACCAAGGAGGAGCTGCTGAGTCGTCCTTTTGATCACCTCATTGATCCTGTGGATCTGGAGAAGACTCGATATCATTTTGAGGAAACGGTGAAGGGCAATGCACAGAGCTACGAGATAGGCCTAATTCACAAAAATGGGCAGCGAATTGAAACAAATGTGATTAATGTTCCTATTATACTTGAGGACAAAGTTGTTGGGGTCTACGGGATTACCAGTGACATTACAGAGTCCAAACGTTACGTCGAGGAAATCGAGAATCTTAGTTATGAACGGGCATTGATTCTGAATGGCATGTCTGAAGGTGTTATTGGACTGGACCTGGAAGGGAATCTGAACTTTGCCAATCCGGCCGCTGCGGAGATCATGAACTTCTGTCCAAGTGAATTGAATGGCAAACCATTAGAGCAGATGATGATCCAAATGCAGAGCGAAGGCATCCCCTACCCATCCAAGGATACACCAATTCTACAGGCCGTTCGTGAGGGACGAGGTCTGCCGCGTACCGAATCCGTATTCTGGAGACCGGATGGATCCAGTTTCTTGGCGGAGTTCCAATTGAAGCCGATTATGGATCAGGGTAGAACCCGCGGAGCAGTGTTGGTTTTCCGTGATATGACATCTGTTAAGGACATCATACGTGCCAAGGAAGCAGCAGAGCATGCAGACCGGGCAAAGTCCGAGTTTCTCGCCATCATGAGTCATGAGCTTCGTACGCCATTAAACGGCATCATGGGCATGGCCCATCTGTTAATGGAAACCGAACTGGATGATGAACAGAAAGGTTTTGCGGAAATCATGATTGATAGCGGCGAATCCCTTTTGTACATTTTGAACGAAATTTTGGATTTCAGCAAAATCGAAGCAGGCAAAATGGATCTTGAGCGTGCACCTGTAGATATTAAGGCGATGCTGGGTGGGGTGATCGAGCTGTTTGCACTGAAGGCATCAGAGAAAAATATTGAACTCTATTGTGAAATGTCGGATCACATTCCTGAACGCATTCGAGGGGATGAGACACGAATCCGGCAGATTTTGATTAATCTGGTGGGTAATGCTGTTAAATTCACAGAGCAGGGCTGCATTATGGTGAGTGTAGGTGCTGATTTCTCAGATGAGCATGGTCAGGATAAGCTGATGTTGACCTTTAAGGTGAGAGATACGGGGATTGGCATTCCAATAGAAAAGCAGCATCAGTTGTTCCAATCCTTCTCACAGCTTGATCCGGCCATCAATCGCAAGTTTGGCGGGACAGGTCTGGGCCTTGCGATCAGCAAGAAACTGGTGGAGTTAATGGGCGGAGCGATTGGCGTACAGAGTGAGCTCGGTGAGGGGGCAGAATTCCAGTTCACCCTCGTAGTGGAGCGGTGGTTAGAGGAAAGTAATGACCCGATTGAAATCACTGCGAATGATGAACTGCAATTGGATCGAGCTAGTCTTGCCCATGACATCAAAATTTTGATTGCTGAGGATCAAGCGGTCAACAGTCATCTGTTGGAGGAGATGCTGCGCAAGTTTGGCGGAGTATGTGATATCGTTGAGAATGGTGCACAGGCCGTCGATTCATTGAACAAGATTCAATATGATCTGGTGTTTATGGATATTCAAATGCCAGTTATGGATGGGATTGAAGCGACCTGCCACATCAGACAGACCCACCCAGAAATACCGGTTATTGCAGCGATTACAGCTTTTGCAGGCGCCGGTGACCGTGAGGAGTGTCTGAAATGTGGGATGCAGGATTTTATCAGCAAACCGTTTCATTCCACGGAGATTAGCCGCGTACTGAATACATGGGTTCCATATATCCGCTCTCAAAGGGTAACGTAACGAAAAAATAACCTGCACCTTGATATTCAAGGTACAGGTTATTCTGTCATTTACTCAAATTAATAGGCACCTGACAACAAAACTCAGGACCAGCCTCCGATTAACCCGGAGAGAGTCACACATTCGTCATCTTCCAAATCTGCAATCAGAGTGAGTTCTTCGTTGTCTTGTGGATCAACGGAGAATAATTCACGGCGTCCGTCCTCATGCACAATAATGACTAACTGATGGCCGCCCTTTGTATCAAACTGGTACTTAACTCCAATACCAGGTAGTGGGCATTCGCGGATATTCATGAAACCTGTCACCTCTTTAGCTTTGCTTAATAAAAAATTAACCGTTCACACAGTACGGATGTATTCTACTATCCATAACACCGTTTGGCAAGTCACAAATAAAATTGGTGTTAAGAATTAATTTTTTCCGCGATGTGATCTTGCACTATGACGCTGTCTGGCCCGTCTGCGACGAACAAAAAACCAAATGAGCAGAGCAGCGATTAATAATAGACCAATGACTGCAATTATGATGATATTACGGATATTGGGAACCTGTACAGTCAGATCCAGTTTATTCATCTGGAGGGGTGAAACGTGCCAAATGAGTGTTTTTCCGCCATCCTCTACTTGATCCGCATTGGAATCGGCTGCCTTGATGGGCAAGGACAACTTGAAGTCAAAGTTAACATCTTTTAACAAGAGGTTTTTAAGAAAGCTAGGCACCTTGTTAATCTGATTTTTAATCTCACCATCTGGCATGGACTCCATGAGGTCGGCTTCTGCTGTAATGTGCATCTTGGAAGTGAAGAAGCCGGGTGAAGTTGATTGTTCAACCTTGATCCCTTGTGGTAACTCGGATGTATCAAAGCTGGTCGTATTGTTTTTTTCAAAATGAGTGGTCGCTGTGAGTTGCTTCTGATCGCCCTGTTCCGAAACCTCTGCCTGGAAGTTATTTCGATTCAATGCATCTGCGATCAGAGGCATGAGATTGTCTTGTCCAATCTTTCCAAGAGCGGAGTTCTTTACGTTGAGATTGAGATCCAGATCCGTTGATCCGTCCATATTCACCGTTAGATGGGCTTCTCCATCCGCACAGGCGGTTAAAACAGATAACATAAGGGCTAGTAAAATAGTAAGAAATAGCTGACGTAAGGGGATGCGAGTTGACATGTCTTTCAACCTTTCTGCGTAAAAATCCAAATTCCATTTCATAGAAGTATAGTATACACCGTAAACATGGCGGATGAAACTTCGCACCGTGCAGCCAGGTACGTATGATTTAGTGTGTTCGGGGAAATAATCCATTTATTAAAATTAAAGATTTCGTATTTTTGTCAATGTTCGGTCAATTCAAACGGCGCTTCACCGTGTACACTAGTAGTAGTGTGATGAATATACGGAAGCAGGGAGGTTACATTCATGACATATATCATTATTATGGCCGTTATTATGGTCGTGGGCATGGTCGGAATGGGCTGGTTCTATCAGATTATGGATAAAGACCAAAGCTAGTATTTTTTAAATGTGAAAAGAAGAGAGACAACCTATAAGCTGGCTTCGCTAACGCGAGGCGGGCTTATTTGTGTGGGGAATATTTTTGAGGCACTGACCTTACATAAGTACGTAATATATGTAACCATTCATGTTGTACAATTTGACCGATGGACAAATATTTTTCGTAATTATGGGATTTTTTAGCTGCTCTTTTGTATAATAGGGGGTAGTTTAACTCGGGATACTCCCGAAATTCTGCCAAACAGGAAAGGGTGTACATAAATGAAATTTAGTGAGTATACGTATACACGTCCGAATCTGGAACACATCAAGACATCTTTCCGTAAGCTGTTGAGCGGTTTTGAAGCTGCGGCAACGGTTGAAGAACAGAGTGGGTTCATGGATCAGATTAACGCGCTACGCAGTGATTTTGAGACACAAGCCCAATTGGTCTACATCCGTCATTCCATTGATACCAATGATGAGTTTTACAAGGCGGAGAACGAATTTTTGGATGAGAATGCACCAATTGTACAGGAATACATCACGGATTTTTACCGTGCATTGGTTAACTCCAAATTCCGCAACGAGTTGGAACAAAAATGGGGTTCACAGCTGTTCCAACTGGCGGATCTTTCACTGAAAACATTCAGCCCAGAAATTATTGAAGAACTCCAGAAGGAGAACAAACTTTCCACAGAATACAATCAATTGATCGCATCCGCTAAAATTCCTTTCGAAGGTGAAGAGCGTACGTTGCCACAGCTTCATCCATTTGAACTGTCCACGGATCGCTCCATGCGGGAGCGTGCTTCGGAAGCCAGATACACTTTCATGGCTGAACATGAAGCTGAATTCGATCGCATTTACGATGAACTGGTTAAAGTGCGTACACAAATCGCGAAGAAACTGGGTTATCCAAGCTATGTAGAACTCGGCTATGATCGCATGAACCGCACGGATTACAACGCAGAGATGGTTGCTAACTTCCGGGCACAAGTTCGTGATTATATTGTACCTGTGGCGACCAAGCTCAGAGAGCGCCAGCGTAATCGGATTGATGTGGATACGCTGTATTATTACGATCAGGGATTCAGCTTCAAGACGGGTAACCCGACACCTAAAGGTGACGCGGACTGGATTATCGATAATGGTAAAAAAATGTACGCTGAATTATCACCAGAGACAGATGCATTTTTCCAAATGATGACCGAAAACGAGCTTATGGATCTGGTAAGCAAAAAAGGTAAACAGGGCGGCGGATATTGTACGTTCCTGAACGATTACAAAGTGCCGTTTATCTTCTCCAACTTCAACGGTACATCCGGTGATATTGATGTATTGACGCATGAAGCAGGTCATGCTTTCCAGGTGTATGAGAGCCGTGATTTTGCAGTGCCTGAATACAACTGGCCGACATATGAATCGGCTGAAATTCATTCCATGAGTATGGAGTTCTTCACATGGCCGTGGATGCAGTTGTTCTTCAAGGAAGATACGGACAAGTACAAGTTTGATCATCTGTCTTCCGGTCTGTTGTTCATTCCGTATGGTGTAGCTGTGGATGAATTCCAGCATTTTGTGTATGCGAACCCGGATGCAACTCCAACGGAGCGCAAGCAGGCTTGGCGCAACATTGAGAAGACCTATCTGCCACACATCAATTACAAAGATAATGCGTATTTGGAGCAAGGTGGTTTCTGGCATAAACAGGGTCACATTTTCTCATCGCCATTCTATTACATTGACTATACGTTGGCACAAATCTGTGCATTCCAGTTCTGGAAACGCAGCAATGAGGACATGAAGTCCGCATGGGCCGACTATCTGACATTGTGCAAAGCGGGAGGAAGCCTGTCCTTCACCGGATTGGTTGAACTGGCTGGATTGAACTCTCCATTCGAGGATGGCTGTGTATCATCCGTAATTGGCGATATTGAGGCATGGCTTGACGGCGTGAACGATAAGGCGCTGTAAGCCTTTGTAAGGATGCTTTTAGTGAAAGTACCTTCGGTAAGGTATAAGCACTGGATAAAGCTTTAAGATAGATAAGTAAGACGGCTTGGAGACCTTCGGGTGTCTGGGTCGTCTGTTTTATTACGGGTAAAAATCAACCTCCAGTGTAACATTTATAGGATTAATTGTGATTTATTTCACTATATCTGAAAACGGATTCAGTTACAATGGAGATAGTAAATCAGGGGTTACAGGAGGCTGGTTCAAATGGCAACACATGCATATTATGTTCCGCCCGTGAACTTGATGGGTAGAGGATGTTTACAAGAAGCAGGTCAGATGATTGAACAGATGGGTATTCGCAAGGCGCTGGTTGTAAGTGATCGTCAATTGATTACTTCAGGCGTTGCTGAACAGGTACTGTCTATATTAAGAAAATCAGGGTTAGACTATGTAGTATATGATGAGGTTCAGCCTAATCCAACATGTCAGAATGTACATGACGGACTTCGAGTATTCCACGATCATGGCTGTGACGCCATTATATCGATAGGCGGAGGTTCACCGCAGGATGCTGCCAAAGGCATTGGCATTGTAGCTGCGAACGGTGGGCATATCCGTGAATATGAAGGATTTCATCAATCGAAACATAAGTCCGTGCCACTTGTGGCTGTTAACACAACGGCTGGCACATCGAGCGAGGTGACAATAAACTACGTGATTACAGATGAGGAACGTAAAGTGAAGATGGTGATGGTGGACCGCAATAGTCTGGTTTCCCTGTCGGTTAATGATCCGGAGCTGATGCTCAGCAAACCTGCAAGTCTCACAGCGGCCACAGGAATGGATGCGTTGACACATGCCGTAGAAGCGATGGTTACACCGGGTGGATTTACAGTGACAAGTGCCACAGCTGCAGCAGCTGTTGAACTGATCTTTGAATATTTGCCAAGAGCCGTGAGAGACGGCAGTGATCTGGAAGCGCGGGAACATATGACGTATGCGTGTTTCCTTGGCGGGATTGCTTTTAATAATGCAGGATTAGGTTATGTCCATGCGATGGCGCATCAACTGGGTGGCGTATATGATCTGCCGCACGGTGTCTGTAACGCAATGTTACTCCCCTATGTGGAAGAGTTGAACGCCAAGCATGTACCCGGCAAATTCCGTCATATTGCTAAGGCAATTGGTATGGATGTGAAGGGTAGAAGTGATGAGGAGTGTTCGGATTACGTCATTGAGGCCATACGCCAGCTATCGAAGGAAGTCGGCATTCCTGAGAAACTGTCTGAACTGGGTGTAAAAGATCCCGATGTGGAACTGCTTGCCGATAACGCGATGAAAGATGCCTGTGCACCAGGCAATCCCTATCAACCGTCCAAGGATGAAGTGATGGAGTTGTTCCGCAAAATTATTTAAGTGAGAACGTATCGAGTCGGAGGGGATCCGGCTCTTTTTTGTTTTTCAAATCTCGGATATTGTATCTATGCCTTTGGGCATCTTCACAAATGGAGTTCAATGCGTAATAATGTAGGTCGGGCCATTGGCAACATATGACATCGACATCAGGAGGCATCATGAGACTTAGTACAAGTAACCTAAACACCTATATTAAGCAATATGAGACTTATTTAAGCGTGGAGCGTAATCTATCACTTAAATCCATTAAAGCCTATCTGTCTGATCTCAATAGACTTGTAGAATGGCTTGATACTAAACATATTCATGATGTAACCAGAGAAAATTTACGAATGTATCTGGAACAATTAAACAGTGAACACACACTTAAAGACTCGACCATTAAAAGAAAGTACATATGCTTCAAAGCATTTTTTAATTATTTGGTTCAAAGCGGAGATATAAGCGAGTCCCCAATTATTGGTTTCGGAAAAAAATTCAAAACGGCAAGACGTATTCCAAAGACACTTTCTGTCAATGAGGTTGAAAAGTTATTAAATGCACCACAAGAGCACATGAAACAATTACACACGAGTTTTAGAAGAAGAATCAACCTTCGCAACGATGCTATCATTGAACTGCTCTATGTGATTGGAATTCGTATTGGAGAACTAGTGAATATTGATATGGAGCACATCGATCTCGAAGAGAAAACCGTGTTGATTTTTGGAAAAGGCCGTAAGGAGCGATTGCTATACATTTCAAGTAGCGAAGTCATCCATAAAATTAAAACATGGTTGCATGCCCGCGAACATTTCGATCCCCAATCTGATGCCTTGTTCCTCAATAAATACGGTGATCGACTCTCCATTTACTCCATTGAGGATATTTACTCTAAATACAGGGACTTATCTAAGGTTAGCAAAAAATCAACACCGCATTATCTCAGACACAGCTTTGCTACACATCTGCTGAATAATGGTGCAGATTTACGATCAGTCCAAGAAATTCTCGGACATACCAATGTCAGCACGACCCAAATATACACAGAAGTGTCTGTTGAACGGAAGAAGGATGTGCTTTCACGGTTTAATCCGAGAAATAATCTAAAAGTGTAGAGAAAAACCTCCAAATAACTATAAATTATTTGGAGGTCTATTGAATAATTAGATTTGAAAGGTATTGTAATATTGCACTCAACAAAAACACGTTCTACAAATCGTAGTAAAAGAAAGGTTTGGGGTTAATGGATGATATAAGCAAAGAAATCTTTATTCGTGAATTTGAAAAAGCGATTTTCCAAGAAAATGCTGCCATTTTTGCTGGAGCTGGCTTATCTCAAAATTCTGGTTTTGTCAATTGGAAAGAGCTTCTGCGAGAATTAGCTACAGAGATTAAATTAGATGTTGATAAGGAATCTGATTTAATCTCACTTGCTCAATACTTTGTAAACGGTCGATCAGGAAGTAAACATGAGTTGTTGACACTTATCCTACAAAAATTTTCTCATAATTATGTAAAGAATGATCCTATGGATATATTAGCGTCAATGCCAATTAAAACATATTGGACAACTAACTATGACAACATAATTGAGAGATGTATAGAAAAACAAAATAAAGAATATGACCTAAAAATCTCTGACTCAAACTTCTCTACAACTAAAGATAATTCTGATGTAACAATATATAAATTTCATGGTGATTCACGCACTCCGGATAGTATAGTTTTAACAAAAGATGATTATAGTTCCTTTTATAGTACTCATCAACTATTTATTAACGCACTCACGGGTCAACTTTTAACTAAAACTTTTCTCTTTATTGGCTACAGTTTTAATGATCCAGATTTTTTACAGATACTTTCCTCTATTCGAGCAATAGCCAAAAATGTTAGAACACATTATTGCTTAACGAAAAGAATAAATAGTTTTGAAATTGAAAAAAAATATTCAGAAACTCCAGAAAACACCCCAGAAAAGAAAAAGTTGAAAATTGAATATGACAACTGCTTATATGAAATAGAGAAGCAAAAACACATAGTAAAAGATTTAAAAAGATTTGGAATTAATACTGTTTTTGTTGATGATCACAAAGAAATCCCTAGATTACTATCACAAATTCAAAAGAAGAATGCCACTAGAAAAATCTTCATAGCAGGTAGTTGCAGGGATTACGGTGTTTGGACTGAACAAGATGCTGCAATTTTAATGAGTAAGTTGGGAGAAAAATTAATAAAAAAAGACTATCATATTTCTACAGGTTTAATTGAGGGAGTAGGTCCTCAAGTAGTCAGTGGTGCATTACACGCCATCGCTGAGAAAAATTTTGATATAAATAAGTATTTATCTATAAAAACGTTGCCCCTTATTAAAGGCAAAGCAGATCACATAGATCATGACGCAAAAAAAATGTACCAGGACGATATGATTAAGAAGGTCGGAATAGTTATATTCTTATTCGGAAATAACTTTTACGATGGACAGCTTAAAGCATCTAAGGGAGTACTAGGTGATTACTCTCGTGCACTTGAACATAACAAATATATAATTCCAGTCGGGGCAACTGGATATGCTGCTAAAGTAATATTAGAAGAAATAGAATTAAACATCGAAAAGTTTTATTATTTAAAGAATTTTATCTCGAGGTTAAATACCGAAACTGATCCTGATATGTTAGTTAATACTATTTTAGAAACGATAGAGTACATTCGTGATTTTGAGTATGACAATCTATTAGAACTTTCCCTATTAAGTTAATAACATCAAGGTCAGAGCGAGTAAACATTTCATTAAAATAAAATTGCAGTTTGATTTCCGTTATGTTTATTAAAACATTAATGAAATTGGGAACTATAATTTTGTTTGTCTTATAAAAGTAATGTATGAACTTACCTATATTATTTGCGGAAATAACACAAGAATCTTTATATTGTGTCTCAATATAACTATATATTAATGATTCGAAAATTGTATTTTCAATTTTAGTTGAAATGCATTTCTTTTTATTTTTCTCAATATAGACAGTAAGTATTTTATTAATTGCATATTGATAGCTATCATCATTAACAGAACGAATAGTTACCCTATCCAGAGATTTTATAAATGAGTATTCCATAGGGATATCTTCCTTGGTAATTTCAAATAATAGTGGAAACACAGGAATATTATTATTGATGAAATACTGAAACTCAATCTGACACCACTTTTTGAAGAAGTAATTATTACTAATGATTAGAATTGCTCCAATGGTCTTCTTTGTTTCATTAAGAACCTCACCCAAATGTTCGAGAACGTTCACACCAAGTGGAACATCGTGAATATCAACCCAAAGTTTAATTCCATATGTTGATAAATCTTTTATTACATGTTCACTAAATCCATCATACGAAGACCTTGAGTAGCTAAAGAAAAAATCAAACTTTGCATTCAAATCTATAAGACCTCCAAATAATTTATAGTTATTAGTATGTAATTCCTCGATAGACTTAATGCTTTAGCAATTTCTAATTACTATTTAAGACCACGATTATCTATTCGACACATTTCTATATATTCCTCTAAAAATTTACAAATAAATTGCCGTTTTCTGATTCGTAAGACCTGCATTTTTGATTTTATAGGTTTATGGGTCTAGAGTGTCACACTTTTACCATGAATTTTCCAAAAGGAGTTTGGTTCCCTATTATCGAATACAATATGAATAACAGCGGCACGAGAAAGGGTAATCTTACCCGCAACTTGATGTCGATGTTTTCCAGTAAGATTCCCCAGTCCGTTTCGTGTTTAATGTTAAATAGGAGTAGTCTATTTCATTGTTCACGAGCTACACCTGAAGTTCTGCATCTAACATTCACCTCTGTAAGACAATCAAGGCAATTCTACACCAGCATCATCTCTATTTCAGGCTTTACAATCCAAGCAGTTCAACTGCAACAAAGATTCACCGGTTACACATCTGTACAGCAAGCTCCTAATCAAGACAACAGTGTCCACACAACAGAATATCGATTATGGGCTCTGAAATGAATCAGAACGAATGCACGTGGAGGAGGCTGTAATGATGGCGAAAAAAGAAGTTGTAGCGATGCTACTTGCCGGAGGGCAAGGTAAGAGGTTAAAAGGATTGACCAAATCACTGGCTAAGCCGGCTGTTTATTTTGGCGGCACGTACCGAATCATTGATTTTCCGCTGAGTAACTGCTCTAATTCTGGTATTGATACAGTGGGTGTATTGACCCAATATGAACCACTTGTCTTACATTCCTATATTGGTATTGGCAGTGACTGGGATCTGGATCGGAAAAACGGCGGGGTATATGTACTTCCTCCACATGAACGTGAAGACGGTAGCAACTGGTACCGGGGTACAGCGGATGCGATCTTCCGCAACCTGAACTTTATTGAACAATTCGATCCTGAGCATGTGCTCATTCTGTCAGGGGATCATATCTATAAGATGGACTACGAAAAAATGCTCCAGTATCACAAAGATAAAGATGCGGATTGCACCATATCGGTCATTGATGTTTCATTGGAAGAAGCCAGCCGATTCGGGGTGTTGAACACCAATGATGACTATAGCATCTATGAATTTGAAGAAAAACCTCCTGAGCCCAAGAGCACACTCGCTTCCATGGGTATCTATCTCTTCAAGTGGGATGTACTGAAACGTTTCCTGATCCAGGATGAACAACAGGCATCCACCTCCTATGATTTTGGTAAAGATATTATTCCTTTATTGCTTGAAAATGAAAAATCCTTATATGCGTATCCATTTGAAGGTTATTGGAAAGACGTTGGTACCATTCGCAGTCTGTGGGAATCCAATATGGACCTGTTGGACGAAGACACACCGTTTAATCTGAATGATCCGGACTGGCGTATTTTCACACGTAATCCGAACCAACCTGCACAATACATCTCACCTTCGGGTAAGGTACGGAATTGTATTATTAGTGAAGGTACTGTAGTTCATGGTGAGGTCAATCATTCTGTTCTGTTCTACGGAATTGAAGTTGGTGAGAACAGTGCTGTCATCGATTCGGTGATCATGCCAAGAGTGAAAATCGGGCAAAATGTGCGCATTTACCGAGCTATTATCGCAGAAGGATTAGTTATTCCTGATGGAACACAGATTTCGCCTGCACCGGGAGATGAGAGTGATATATTGCTCGTGGATCAGGAAGAACTGGAACGTCAGCTTCGCCAAGGAATAACCAGCAAGGCCTAATTGAAGTTAAAAGGACGGTGCATGCGATGAAACAATTGATCGGAGTTATTAACCTTGACCATGAACTTGAGGAATTGAAGGAATTGACGTATTTTCGCTGCGGAGCCGCGGTGCCTTATGCCGGGCGTTACCGTCTGATCGATTTTGTTCTATCCAATATGATGAATGCAGGCATTGAGAGTATTGGTGTATTTGTACGGCGAAAATATCGCTCGTTGATGGACCATCTTGGTGACGGTAAACCTTGGGATTTGGATCGCAAGCATGGGGGTATGTTTATTTTGCCACCAGACTGGAACGATCCAACAGATACATCACAAGGGGACTTGCAGCATTTCCATAACAATTTAGACTTTTTCCACAGAGGGGCAGGACAATATGTTGTGCATGCGGGCAGTCGCCATGTGACCAAAGCAGACCTCCAGGATGTCTACAGATATCACATCAGTAAGGGAGCGGACGTTACACTGGTCTGCAAAAAAGTAGATCAACTGCTGCCTGAGCATGACGCCTGTGTCAAAGTTGAACATGACGGGGACGGTAACGTGGTGGACATTCACCAAAGCGCTAATCACCCGAATATATATACAGAAATTTTCATCATGGAAAAAGAATTGTTCCTGCGCCAGGTGCAACGCTGCATTGATCATGGCGAGAGCCATTTCTTCCGGGATGTGATTCAAAAAAATCCGGATGGATTGAATATCGCTGCGTATGCATATGATGGCTATCACGCAGTCATCAATTCCATTGACAGTTATTATCGCAACAGTATGGATCTGCTGAACACAGGGCAATATGAACAACTGTTCAAGGAAGATCCGATCCAGACCAAAATTAAATATGAAGCCCCTGCCAAATACCTGGATACCGCCGATGTTAAACATTCACTTCTCGCGAATGGCTGTATCGTAGGTGGAGAGGTGGAGGACAGCATTCTGTTCCGTGGTGTGCAGGTGGCCAAGGGTGCCAAAATAAAAGGTTCCATCATCATGCAGAAATGTTACATTGGTGAGGGGACGGTCCTTGAGAATGTCATTCTCGATAAAGACGTGAGGCTGACCGGAGGACAGACGCTGATCGGCGACCCGTCGAATCCATACATTTTAGCGAAAAGTACTATTATCTAATGCCCACACGTAACCGATATCTTCTATAAATATATATAAAATAAAATTCCTGTAGGATGGATTTAAGGTTCATGGACGAAAGTTGTTTGATAAAGAGCTAGGCAGTAAGTGAAGGGGACGAAATCGATTCTGAAGAAGCATAGCGGTCGCCTTTATCACTGTATTTTCACATCTAAATAATAAAATCAAAAAATACAGGGATAACAGCGATCAAAAGAACGATTCGTAACCGTAACGGGCGCATGCTCAAACCAAAATGTTGAGTGTATGAACCGCCACCATCCTACAGGATTTCCCCGGGAGGAACCTACTTTTGTTTGACAACAAGGAAACGTTCAAGAGTATCTTTACACGGAATCTGGTCAGCAAATTGGGCAAACCGATTGAAGAAGCAACACAGGAAGACGTGTACCATGTACTGGGAAGCATGATCCGTGAATATGCAGGCCAGGATTGGGCAGCGTCGAATCAGGGGTTCAAGCAGCGCCAGGATAAACAGGTCTATTACTTCTCGCTGGAATTCCTGATTGGACGTCTGCTCGGCAACAATCTGTTGAATGTGAATGAATTGGAATTGGTGCGTGACAGTTTAGCTGAGCTGGGCTTCTCCTTAGAAGAGATAGAAGAACAAGAGGCGGATGCAGGACTCGGTAACGGAGGTCTGGGACGACTGGCTGCCTGTTTCCTGGATTCACTCGCATCACTACGATATGCAGGACATGGTTGCGGGATTCGATATAAATACGGGTTGTTTGAGCAAAAAATCATCAATGGTAATCAGGTAGAGTTACCCGATAACTGGCTGGATAAGGGCAATGAATGGGAAGTCCGCCGTCCAGACAAAAAGGTGGAAGTACAGTTCTGGGGCCGAGTAGAAGCTCATGAGCAGGATGGAGAATATCAGTTTGTTACAAAAGATGCCGAATCGGTTGTCGCCATACCCTATGACGTGCCTGTCATCGGTTATGGTCAAACCCATGTGAATACATTGCGTCTATGGAGTGCCGAGCCAAAGCGCGAGACTTCACTCGACACCCCTTCGAACTACTACGGTTATCTGGATTATAGCCGATCGGTTGAATCAATCTCGGAATTCCTGTATCCGGATGACTCTCAGTATGAAGGAAAGTTGCTGCGATTGAAGCAGCAATACTTCATGTGCTCAGCAGGTGTACAGAGCGCCTTGCGTACGTTCAACAAGCTGGAGTTACCGTATGATCGTTTGCCTGATAAAGTGGCCTTCCACATTAATGACACGCATCCAACCTTGGTTATTCCAGAACTGATGCGCATCCTGATTGATGTGAAGGGTTACGGCTGGGATGAAGCATGGGATATCACAACCCGTACTGTATCGTATACCAATCATACAACGCTTAGTGAGGCTCTTGAGAAATGGCCTGTATCCATGATCAGCAGGCTACTGCCACGAATCTACATGATCATTGAAGAGATCAACAAACGCTTCTGTGGCATGCTGCTGGACCGGTATCCGGGAGATCAGGATCGCATAGGGCATTTGGCGATTGTTGCAAACGATCAGGTACGGATGGCACATCTGGCGATTGTAGGCAGTCATAGCGTGAATGGTGTTGCTGCTCTGCACACCGAGATTTTGAAAGAGCGCGAGATGGCTCCGTTCTATGAACTGTATCCAGAGCGTTTCAATAACAAAACCAATGGTATCACCCATCGCCGCTGGTTGATGCATGCCAATCCGAAACTGTCGGATCTCATCACGGATACAATCGGTAACGAATGGATAACAGAGCCGGGCAAGCTGGACCAGTTGGCTGGTTTTGCGGATAATACATCATTCCAGGAGCAGTTCCGTTCAATTAAGCGGGATAACAAAGAGCGGCTTGCTGCGTATATTCTGGATCATACCGGGACAGCAGTGAATCCGGATTCCATCTTTGATGTACAGGTGAAGAGACTACATGGGTACAAACGTCAACTGTTGAACATTCTGCATGTTATGCATCTGTATAACCGACTTAAGAATGATGCTTCGTTTGATATGGTACCACGTACGTTCATCTTTGGTGCCAAGGCAGCGCCGAGTTATTATTTTGCCAAGAAAATTATCAAGCTGATCAACAACGTGGCTGACACGGTGAATCGGGATGCGGCCGTGAATGACCGCTTGAAGATATTTTTCCTTGAAAATTATTCCGTCTCTCTTGCAGAGAAGATCATTCCAGCTGCGGATGTTAGTGAACAGATCTCAACCGCAGGTAAGGAAGCTTCCGGTACGGGCAACATGAAGTTTATGATGAACGGTGCTTTAACAATTGGCACGATGGATGGAGCCAACGTGGAGATGGCAGAGCAAGTCGGAGAAGAAAATATGTTCATCTATGGTCTGCGTGCAGACGAAGTGCTTGAGTATTATCGTTCCGGCAGTTATCGTCCGAATGAGATTGTGCAGCACGATGAACGCATTCGCGAGGTCGTGGAGCAATTAGTGCATCCAGGTGCATTCTGTTATCGTGACGGGGAGTTCTGGGATATTTATGACTCCTTGCTGGCCCATGGTGATGAATACTTTGTATTGCGTGATTTTGCTGCTTATGCAGACGCGCATGCTGCGATTGACCAAGCGTATCGGGATATTCCGGGCTGGACTCGGAAAGCGATATTAAACACGGCACATTCCGGCATATTCTCCAGTGATCGTACCATTAGTGAGTATGCGACAGATATCTGGGGTATTCATCCTGTGTCCGGGAACTGGAAAGGTTAAGAATAGATTGTTAAACAAACAAGTCCCCTTGTTCACAAGAGCTATCTCTGCTGGTAAATCAACCAGCGTAGAGAGCATCTCCTTGTAGAACAAGGGGATTTTGGCATAGAGTGTATCATAGTGTCATTCAACATGATGAGAAGTGCAACTCACATATTTCCATCATACAAGTTCGCACACAAAATCAAAAAAAAGATCTGGATCTCAGTCATACTACATAAGAAATCGTTTGATATTTTGAATTAGATAGGGGAGCTGTCACTATGGATCATTACACACGAATTCAGCTTGCTATTGAGTATTTGGAGCAGCATTTGCAAGATGATTTTAATATCAGAGAGACGTCCGCTGCTGCGAGCTTTTCGGCGTTTCATTTTCAGCGTTTATTCCAGGCAATCACGGGATTCACGGTACTGGAATACGTGCGCAGACGCAGATTAACGGAGGCTGCTGGGATGCTTCGGGGCACATCGGAAGGCATATTGGACATTGCGATGAGCTTTGGCTATCAATCCCAAGAGGCATTTACCCGTGCATTTTCAGCCTACTTTGGAATGACACCCGCGAAGCTGCGCAAGCTGGAAGCGGATCAGTTGTCTTTTTTGAAGATGCAACAGAGCATTGATTTTAATGATTATCGAACTTCGCTTGGTGGAACATTCCACATGAACACACCCCGTCTAGTCACATTGGAAACGAACTGGATTGTCGGCTATGAATATAAGACCAACCTGAATGACAATCAGCATTATGCTGAAATACCCGGATTTTATCACGATTTTGGCATGGAACAGAAATTCATGGCGATCCCGGAGAGGACACGCCCTGATATGGCTTACGGTGTGGCCTGTCATTTTGAAGAGGATGGAGCATTTTCTTTTATTGTGGGTGAAGAAAGCAGTGGAGCATCACAGGTACTTGAACCCGGTTTTACTTCAATTGAAATTCCGGGTGGGTTGTATGCAGAATTCACCGTGGAAGGCTCCGGTCAGGATATTCGGAAAATGATCTATGGCAGCTGGTTGCCGCAGTCTAACTATGAACGGAGGGAAGGGCCTGACTTTGAAGTGACGGATGTCTGGAAATCGACCCCTGAACAACTGGACATGAAGATCTATATCCCGTTAAAATAGACCTTACCGCTTCGCGGAAAACAAGGTCGGAGGATAGAAGGAATGAACGAAATGTCTTGGCTCCACTCCAAGTGGATGCTGACCATTGTTGCTTGCATGACAGCGCTCTACATACTGATTATGGGCATTTTACTGTTTGTTAGTGGCCGAACACCAGGCATGTATTATCAATATAATCTCGTACCCTTCGAGACGATTCGTCCACTTCTTATGGAGAGGGAGAGGTACAATACAGATACCTGGGTCAAAAACCTCTTTGGCAATATCGTATTGTTCATTCCGCTGGGCATCTGGATTCCATGGTTGTTTCGGAGGTGCCGCACATTCCTGATCTTTACATCTACAGTTGTTTTGCTTCTGTTATGTGTTGAGGTCACACAATTGATTACACGTGTAGGTTCGTTTGATGTGGATGACATTATTCTGAACACGATCGGTGCCTGGATCGGATACGTCGGATTTAAGTTAATTTTATGTTCACGAAGAAGGACTCGGAAATGAGCCGCAGAGCGCGGTCCATGACCGGGTCTTTTTGCATAAGATACCTTTCAAATGTTTACAAGGGAATCTTTTCGGATAAAACATATTAACGGCTTAATACAGTGAGCAGAGATTATATATATAAATTGAACTAAACATTTACACGAAACGGAGAGGACAGAAATAACCTGAGGAAGCGAAAGCGTTCGCCTTTATCCCCGGATTTTCCCCTTATAAGGGGAATTCATAAAATCTGGGGATAACAGCGATCGGAAGGTTGTTCTGTCATCGGAGTGTCCAGTGTAAATATTCTTAGTTCAAATTATATAGTGGACAAAGATGAGAGCGAGGTGGGCGATATCGTTTGGTGGAAAGAGAGTGTGGTATACCAGATTTACCCGAGCAGCTTTAAGGATTCGGACGGGGATGGATATGGCGACTTGCAGGGAATCTATGAGAAACTCGATTATTTGGAGAATTTGGGCGTAGATGTGATCTGGCTCTGTCCCATCTACGATTCACCAGGACATGATAACGGATATGATATCCGGGATTACTACGGCATTTTACGCAAGTATGGCACGATGGAGGATTTTGATCGATTATTGGCAGAGGCACACAAGCGTGGCCTCAAGATCATGATGGACCTGGTGCTGAATCATACGTCAGATGAACATGCTTGGTTTGCTGAATCGCGTTCATCAAAGATGAATCCGAAGCGGGATTATTATATTTGGCGTTCAGGCAAAAATGGGCAGCTGCCAAATAATTGGGAGTCCTATTTTGGGGGTTCGGTGTGGAAACATGACCCTGAAACAAATGAATATTATTTGCATCTGTATTCGGAACAGCAACCGGATCTCAACTGGAATAATGCACAGATGGCAGAAGAGATGTATGAGATGGTGCATTGGTGGCTGGAAAAAGGGGTCGACGGATTCCGTTTCGATGCAGTAGCGCATATCGCCAAGGCAGAGGGTCTGCCAAGTGCCCACAACCCGCATAATTTGCCGGTGGTTCCAGCGTATCAGCTCTTTTCCAACCTGGAACAGGTACACTCGATCTTGAAGAAGCTGAATAACATGATCCTGAAACCCTACGGACCCATGACAGTTGGCGAAACTTCAGGACTTGGACCTGAGCAGGCGTTGGCTTATGTGGGGACGGATCGTGATGAGCTTAATATGGTATTCCAGTTTGAGCATATGTTTATCGATGCTAAATCCTCCGGAATTGGTAAATGGAACTATAAGGAATGGAAATTGACAGATCTCAAAGAAATCATGAGCCGGTGGCAAACGGTTTTGCATGGTAGAGGCTGGAACGCCAATTACATGGGCAATCATGATCAGCCCCGCCCGGTTTCCCGTTTTGGTGATGATGGTAAATATCGGGTGCGTTCTGCTCAGATGCTGGCGACATGGATGCTTACACTCGAAGGGACCCCCTACATCTATCAAGGAGAAGAGATCGGCATGACCAATGTCGCTTTTCCGAATATCGAACAATACCGGGACATAGAGACCAAAAATTATTTCAATCATTACATTGGTCAAGGTAAATCAAAGCATGAAGTCATGCAGGCGATCTGGCTGAAGAGTCGCGATAATGCCCGCACGCCTATGCAATGGGATGAGACGGAACACGCAGGTTTTACCCAGGGTCAGCCGTGGATTCAGGTGAATGATAATTATCCTGAGATTAATGTGGCTGATGCCGAAAGTGATCCGCAATCCATTTTGCATTATTACCGTAAGTTAATTGCCCTTCGCAAACAACATAAAGTGCTTATCTATGGTGCGTATGAACTGCTGCTGCCGGATGATCCGGATATCTATGCCTATACCCGAACGCTGGATGATGAGCAGATGCTGGTCATTCTGAATTTCCGTGGGCATGAGCCTGAGATGCACTGGCCGGAAGGCTGGACTTCCGAGCATGCCAAGCTGATCATCAGCAATGTGAGCAGACGTTATTCTACCGATGAAGGTGCCATTCAGCTTCAGCCGTATGAAGCAAGGGTATATCGTAAGCAGCGGTGAGACGGAGGCTAGCGTAATTTTGCGTTGGTGAAGAGCTATGATTTATAATAAATAGTGGTTTTCAAAATAATCAAAACATATGTCGGGAGGAATCCAAATTGTTGAATATTACGTTCCACGGTCACTCCAGTGTACAGCTGGGCACAGAAGAAAAGTCTCTGATCATTGATCCCTTCCTGCGTGGCAACGAGCTTGCCGTCACGAAGCCTGAAGATATTAAGACCGATGTTGTGTTGCTGACACATGCACATATGGATCACATCCTCGATGCTGAACCTATTGCCAAAGCAAATAACGCCAAAGTTGTGGCTATTGTGGAATTGGCTACATATATGTCTTGGAAGGGTCTGGATACACTCGGCATGAACATGGGCGGAACGGTAGATCTTGATTTTGCTCAAGCCAAAATGATTCAGGCGTTCCACACTTCCGGGATTGTGCTCGAAGAAGAACAACGGATCATGTATGCAGGTTTGCCTGCTGGATATATCATTAATATTGGTGGTAAAACGATTTTGCATGCCGGAGACACAAGTCTCTTCGGGGATATGAAAATGATCGGTGATCGTCATGATATTGATGTAGCTTTCTTGCCCATTGGTGGACATTTCACCATGGGACCTGAGGATGCGCTCCAGGCGGCCGAATGGTTTAATGCTAAACTGACGATTCCGGTCCATTATGATACGTTCCCGGTAATTCGTCAGGATGCGGAACACTTCGTGCAACAACTGGCTGCAAAAGGGTTGGAAGGCCGTGTGCTGGCCCCGGGAGAATCTATTACCCTGTGATGCACATTTAACCCTTGTTCAATAATAAATGGATTTATGGATAAAGACGAATATCACGTCAAGATAACTGACGCGATATTCGTCTTTTTTCGGTTTTAGGTTCAATTTTCACCAATAGAGTTGGTACAAATGACAAAAACATTGAAATTCCATTGTTGAACTCCCTTTTAGAATGATATAAAAAGTTACACGGAAACCAAACGGAAATCCGAATTGACCGCAAACAGGGGGAGCGTTCATGTCATTTATGAAATCATTATTTTTTCAAATTATTGTAGCGGTAATCATCGGGATTGGCGTAGGCATTCTGTGGCCGGATCTGGGTAGCTTGCTGCAACCGCTCGGAACAGGTTTCATCAAATTGATCAAGATGATCATCGCACCACTGATTTTCATGGTGATTGTGACAGGTATTGCCAAGATCGGTGATCTGAAGTCGGTAGGTCGCATCGGACTGAAAGCCATCGTGTGGTTCGAGATTGCAACTACCGTTGCGCTGGTACTTGGATTGGGAACAGCTAATCTGCTTCGCCCCGGTGCCGGAATGAACGTGGACCCTTCAACCATAGATGCAAGCGGCATTGAAGCGAAAACCAATGGTTCCGAGTTACCGCATACGGTAGACTTTATCATGAATATTATTCCGACAAGTGTTGTAGATGCCTTTGCACAAAATGCACTTCTGCAAGTATTGCTCGTGGCATGCCTATTCGGGGTTGCGCTGGCAGCAACAGAGAGCAAGGCAAAAGAGAATGTACTGACGCTGATTGAGAACTTGCTCGGCATTGTGTTCCGCATCATCGGTTATATCATGAAACTCGCGCCAATTGGTGCATTTGGAGCCATGGCTTACACGGTAGGTGCCTATGGTGCTTCCACATTATCGTCCTTTGGTTTGTTAATTCTGGCCTGTTACGGCGCAGCGCTGCTATTTTTGGTCATGCTGGCATTGGCTGCCTGGTGGATCACTGGGCTGAATTTCCTGCAATTTGTGAAGTATACCCGTTCTGAAGTGATGCTGGCGATTGGAACCGGATCATCAGAAGTGGTGATGCCACGCATGATGGACAAACTAACCAAGGCGGGTTGTGATCGTGCGGTTGTGGGGCTTGTGGTACCAACGGGGTACTCGTTTAATTTGGATGGCGCTTCAATCTATTTATCGTTGGCCACGGTTTTTGTTGCTCAGGCCGTAGGGATTGAACTGACATTGATGCAGCAAATTACGATTTTGCTGGTGTTGATGTTAAGTTCCAAAGGCATGGCAGGAGTACCTGGCTCCGCATTCTTGGCCCTGTCCGCAACGGCAGTGGCTGTCAATGCTTTTCCGGTAGCAGCGGTTGCTCTGCTGCTTGGTGCAGATCGTTTTATGGATACAATGCGTGTCTTCACAAACCTGATGGGCAACTGTGTTGCAGCATTTGTGGTTGCAAAATGGGAAGGGCTGCTGGATCAAAAGCGAATGCGTGCCGTACTCTCTGGTGAGATCAGTGCTGCTGAACTGGAAAGGGAAGAGCAAGCTGCACTATCTCTATTGAAGTTGAATATGCAGGAAAAACAAGGGAAAGCCGTAGTTTCACCGGAGATGTCGTAAGAAGCGTGTCCCCGCTGTGGTGACTTAGCCAACTGATAGTAAGCGTATCATTTAAATCAACGGAATCATTGACTGATAACAGTAAATTCAATTAACAAGTTCAACCCAATTAGACCGTCTGTTGCCCACTCCAATCGTGGGAAGAACAGACGGTTTCTTGTTGTCCCAATACAGATATCATGGAGTTCACGAACGCAGGCTCCAAAATAAATGTTACAGAGGAAAGATTTATGGGGAATGTGTAGAAGAGGCGAAGAATATACATATTATAGTTTCAACTTGTATATACATGTTTACTTATGTAATATAGATATGAAGTTAACCGAGAACATCACATGAGAGCATTACAATTTATTGGAGGCGTTAACATGAGTTCTAATGACACTACTCCGTCATCTTGGTGGAAGACATCAACGGTGTATCAGGTATATCCGAAGAGTTTTAATGATACAACCGGATCGGGTACGGGAGATATTCGTGGATTAACCGAGAAGCTTGATTATTTGCAGCATCTGGGTATCGATATTGTATGGTTGCAGCCGGTATATGTATCCCCACAGCATGATAATGGATATGACGTAGCGGACTATTACCGGATTAATCCGGATTATGGGACGATGGAGGATTTTGACGAACTGCTGAAAGGTCTGAAGGCTCGTGATATGAAACTGATGATTGATATCGTGGTGAATCACTCCTCGACCGATCATGAGTGGTTCCAGCAATCCCGCTCTTCCAAGGATAATCCGTATCGAGATTATTATATTTGGAAAGATCCTGCCCCGGATGGCGGTGTGCCGAACAACTGGCAATCCAAGTTCGGCGGACCTGCTTGGCAGTATGATGAACAGACGGGACAATATTTCCTGACTTTATTTGATAAAACGCAGGCAGATCTGAATTGGGAGAATGAAGAAGTACGCAAAGCTGTGCGGGATATGATCAAGTTCTGGGCGGATAAGGGTGTGGATGGTTTCCGTATGGACGTGATCAACCTGATCTCCAAAGACCAGCGTTTCCCTGATGATGATGGCAGCGTGTCACCGGGTGATGGACGCAAATATTACACGGATGGACCACGTGTGCATGAGTACATCACCGAGATGTATGATGAAGTATTCGGGCCTCACAACATGGTGACTGTAGGGGAAATGTCCTCCACAACACTGGAACATTGTATCCAATATTCGAACCCGGCTTCCCGGGAGTTTTCGATGACGTTTAACTTCCATCACCTGAAAGTGGATTATCCGAATGGTCAGAAGTGGGAACTGATGCCGTATGATTTCGAAGCGATGAAGCAGCTCTTCAGTGAGTGGCAAACTGGCATGCAGGCCGGTGGAGGTTGGAATGCGCTGTTCCTTAATAACCATGATCAGCCGCGGGCACTATCCCGATTCGCCGACGATGGTGATTATCGTGCCGAAAGTGCGAAGATGCTTGCAACAACGATACACGGCATGCAAGGTACACCTTATGTCTACCAGGGTGAAGAGATCGGCATGCCGAATCCGGTCTGGAATGACGTTAGCGAGTTCCGCGATATCGAATCAACGAACATGTACCGCCTGCTTCAGGAAGAACGAGGTAAATCCGCTGAAGAAGCTTTCAACATTGTAAAAGAGCGTTCCCGGGACAACTCCCGCACACCGATGCAGTGGAATGGAAGTAAAAACGCCGGATTTACTACCGGAACACCTTGGCTGAAGGTGGATGAGCGGTATCCTTCCATTCACGTGGAACAGCAGCTGGCTGATCCAGATTCGATCTACTACCACTACCGCAAATTAATTGCCCTGCGTAAACAGGTTAACGTGCTGACCGACGGTCTGTATGAACGATTGGACGATGCACACCCGAATGTATTCGCGTACGCACGGACCAATGGAAGTGAAACTCTGATTGTTGTATCCAACTTCAGTAAACGAGACGTCACGTTCTCGCTTCCGGAAGCGGTCTGGAATGATCACATTGCAGGCAAATCAGCAGAGTTACTCATAGGAAATACGGAGGCAGCCCCTGCGCTGACGCAGGAAATCTCTCTCAGTCCGTATGCATCCTATATGTGGCTTGTGCCACAACAGGACTAATCACATTTTATAAATAGGAAGTGACACTATGGCAATCGATAAAAAACAGGTTGAGGAGATCGTCCGGGCTGTCGGTGGCAAAGAGAATATTGAAGCTGCTACACACTGTGTTACACGACTCCGGTTTGCCTTGTACGATGAGAGTAAAGTGGATACTGAAAGTCTGGATCAGAATGATCTGGTCAAAGGACAGTTCTCTTCCCAAGGACAATTCCAGGTCGTTATTGGGCCTGGTCTGGTGGATAAAGTCTATGATGAGATGATTCAGATTACCGGGGGAGATCGTTCTTCCAAGGATGATGTGAAGGCGGTTGCTGGTAAAAAGCAAAATCCAATCCAGCGAGCGATTAAAACACTCTCGGATATTTTCATTCCGATCTTGCCTGCAATCATTACGGCAGGTCTTTTGCTCGGGATTAACAATATTCTGACAGGTCCAGGCATTTTCTTTGATGGAAAATCACTGGTGGATGTTTATCCAGCCTGGAAGGATCTTGCGTCCATTATTAATACGATTGCAAGTACAGCCTTCACGTTCCTGCCGGCGCTAATTGGTTGGGCAGCTGTAAAAAGGTTCGGCGGCAGTCCGCTGCTCGGGATCGTGCTGGGTCTCATTCTGGTACATCCCGATCTGCTGAGTGCATATGGTTACGCTGATGCTGTGAATAATGGCACGGTGCCAACATGGAATCTGTTCGGTTGGGAGATTGAGAAGATCGGTTATCAAGGGCAGGTTCTACCGGTACTGGTATCGGCGTATCTGCTTGCAAAGATGGAGATTTTCCTGAACAAAAGGGTACATGATTCAATTAAACTGCTGGTCGTTGCACCGGTCACGTTGCTGATTACCGGATTCCTGGCCTTCACGATCATTGGACCAGTTACATTCGCCATTGCGAATGCAATTACTTCCGGCTTGATCTATGTTTACGATTCATACGCGGCGCTAGGTGGTCTGATCTACGGTGGTCTATACGCTTTGCTTGTTATCACCGGTATGCATCACACGTTCCTTGCGGTAGATGTTCAGCTCATCGGTAGTCAGGGCGGAACGTTCCTGTGGCCGATGCTGGCATTGTCCAATATCGCACAGGGTTCAGCGGCACTTGCGATGATGCTTGTCCTGCGTGAAAAGAAAATGAGAGGACTTGCGGCAACGTCCTCCGTGTCGGCCTTCCTCGGGGTAACCGAGCCGGCGATCTTTGGTGTTAACATTCGTTACCGTTATCCGTTTATCTTTGGTATGATCGGTTCCGCGATTGGTGGTGTGTTGCTGACGATGAATAATGTTCAGGCAACCTCCATCGGTGTAGGTGGCGTACCGGGATTCCTTTCGATTTTCCCTGACAAATGGGGCGTCTTCTTCATCGGCATGGCGATTGTTCTGGTTGTACCGTTTGTACTGACCGTCCTTTTTGGTAGAGCCAAACTGAGAAAAGAAGATCGTAGTGCAAGCTATGAAACCGTTAATGAGCCTAAAGCGGCTACATCGCAGTCTGCTTCAGGTGTTACCTCTTCAACTGCAAAAACAGATCCAAACCAGCGCACACGTAGTGCAGCTCAAGTAGGGGTCGAAGCAGTGAATACGCTGGAAATCATGGCGCCATTAACAGGCCAGGCTGTGTCACTGGAGCAAGTACCTGATCCGGCTTTTGCTGAGAAACAGATGGGTGAAGGTGTAGCGATTGAACCTTCCGGCAACGTTGTTGTTGCCCCGTTTGATGCTCAGGTAGCTCATGTGATTAAAAGCAAACATGCGGTGATTCTTGAACACGCAAGTGGATTACAAGTTCTGATCCATGTCGGGATTAATACAGTATCCCTCAAGGGTGAAGGCTTCAACATGCATGTGGAAGCTGGCGAGCATGTAAAAGCTGGGCAAAAACTGTTGGAGTTTGATCGTAAGGTAATTGAAGATGCGGGATACCCGCTGATTACACCGATTATCATTCCGGATGGTCAAGATATGGTTGAACGGGTGGAAGTCACGACAGGTGATGTTACATCTAATCAAAATGGTGTGCTGAAGGTTCATCTGAAAGGTTAATTGAATACAAAAACAAGAAGGGGCTGCGTGATGCGCAGCTCCTTTTTGTTGTATGATCGTTATTTTCATGACGATCATGGTAAACTGTATATAAAATGGAAGAATCACATTTTTAAAATAATGGTGGTTGGAAAGGTTTTTCTGACAAAGCAAGCTTCAGGCATGTTCGAGTCGTGGCGTTCATATGGTGGAGGAAGAGTTCCTAGATCGATGAGGAGGAGAGCCATGACACGTATTGCGGTGATGGTCATTCATGGGCTGGGTATGCGGAAGGATGGGTACGCGGACAAGCTGATTGCTTGTTTGCATAAGGAATTGGACAAGGTAATGGTCTTGCCTGGAGCCTCCAAACAGATGCTGGATATCGAACCTGTATATTGGGCGGATGTATTTGAGGAGCGGGAAGAGGCGCTCTTTCAACAGCTCGTCAGCTCTCCGGGATTGAACTTTCAGGCGTTGCGCCGATTTGTCATCCATTACCTGGCTGATGCGGTTGCTTATCAACCGGTGGAAAATCAAGGCCATAACTACGATGCCGTACATCGAACGTTGAATCAGGCGATGCATACCCTTTCACAGCGCAATGGACCGGAAGCTCCGCTCTGTGTGGTTGCCCATAGTTTGGGTGCCGTAATCGCGAGTAACTTCTTCTACGATCTGCAATATCCGTCCAGTCGTGTGCCTGAGATTGTGGATGTGAACTCCGCTCTGGAGCGGGGGGACACGTTGACCAATTTTTACTCGTTTGGTACAACCCTGCCCTTATGGAGCTTGCGTTACCATGACTTTAGTTGCCCAATTCAAGTGCCCTCTTCCCATGTGAATCAGTATTATGCCGGACTGGAAGGGGAATGGGTGAACTTCTACGATCGGGATGATATTCTCGGTTATCCGTTACGCCCCATTGATCCCGCTTATGAGAAAGCGGTCAAAGAAGACATTGAAGTGAACTCTGGCGGCGTGGCAATGAGTTGGAACCCGCTAAGCCATGGGGGGTATTTTTCAAATCGAAGCATGAATCGGAGAATTGCTCAGGGACTTGCTCGAACCTGGACTTGGATAAATCGCTCATAATATCAGAGGTAGTTCAAAAAGTCCGCTTTTGATTACGAAGGATGCCTACTGGCATCATCAGCATCGAATATGGAATTTAGCCCATCTTCTTGGTACTGAAAACCGATCTTTTTGAACATGTATTGTAAGTGTATTGAAATTAGGAGGGAATATGTATGGAATGCAGGACAGGCTGTGCCGCATGTTGTATCGCGATTTCCATATCATCACCGATACCAGGCATGGCTCATGGCAAGCCGGCAGGTGTACGTTGTGTGCAGCTTACGGATGATAATCGCTGCGGAATTTTTGGCCAAAAGGATCGTCCTGCGGTATGCAGTGGATTGCAAGCTGAGGAAGAGATGTGTGGTAACACTGATCAGGAAGCCTTTGATATTCTAACCTGGTTGGAGCAAGAAACTGCACCAAAGGTCATTGTACCGAAAGTAGTTTGAATGACTTGTTTTAATTAAATAGGATAATTATACTTAATATGGAAGAAGGTCGATCAGAGAGAGGAGACGCGAATACAATGGGGCTTGTTAAACGTTTTGTATTGGTTGTTGTGAATATGATCGGAGAGTTATGGCTGGGGTTTTACCGACGTAACTCAGATTATTATGACCATCAGACTTCGGAGTCCAAAAGTAAGATTGGCTATTATGCATTTATTATTGGGGCAACAGTGGCTACGGTGGGCATTGTAGGCTGGATGTACAACCGAATATATTCATAATTAGTCATTATGCTTAAAATTGAATGAGGCAAAATGCTGAAGTAGAGTCTGTACAAATATAAGAGAGTATCCACAGGATGTGACATCCAATGGATACTCTCTTTGGCATGGAATCAGACAAGATATGATCATTGAAGATAGGGTTTAGCTTTCTTTTCTTTCAACATATGTACAAGAATCATCTTCAGTACGGAAGAGACGATGAAAAAGATAAACAGGATGCGGAACAATTGATACCCGGATACAACCGAAAGATCGGCATTCACTTCATGTGCCATAATACTCATCTGATCCATCCCGCCAGGGGCCATACTGAGTAGTGAGGTTGCCGCGGAGAGGGAGAACACATTCATTAACAGATAACTCAATCCAAGCGCACCAGCAATGAGAAGTACACTGCTAGTCACCGCTAGAGTGACTGTCTGTGTTTTGCGTTGCAACTGTTCCGGCTTGAGCATCAGTCCAACGTGACTGCCAATCATCAATTGCGATACATTTAAGAGGGAGGTTGGCAGGCTGGGTGTGTGCATCGTTGTACTTAATTGAACGACACACATGACAAACATGGGACCCAGCATAAAGGCCGTCGGAAACCGGAGTTTGCGTGCAACCCATGCACCCGCTACACAGAGCGGAGCATAGACAAGAATCTCCGGGAAAAGGGAACCCCACGTCGCTACGTCAATGAACGGATGATCCAAACCTCCACCTGCGGTACCTCCAATCCAAGGACTGAACAGTAAGAACGGAACACAGAAGACAATCATGATCAGCCGAGTCACCTGCAAAAAAGTAACCAGCGTCAGATTGATGGATTTCATCTCTTCTGCAAGGGACACCATCTGGGATAGTCCTCCTGGAATGCTGCCAACCAGCAGGGAGGGGAAATCAAAGTCGGTTACCTTTGAAGCGATGTAGGCCGTAATTACACACAATCCGATTAACAGCAAGGTCATCAGCAACATCATGGGAAGTTGTTGCAAAATGCCGTGCAGTGACTCTTTTGTTAAGGTGAGTCCAATGGAATAACCAACAATCAAAATGCCATAGTCCCGAATGGAGGCAGGCCACATGAGCGGCCATTTGGCTACTTGGGAGCCAAGCAGCATGAATACCATTGGCCCAAGCAACCACGGGATCGGTGTATGAATGACTGTGAACAGCAATCCGCCAAGAACGGAGACACCCAGACTAAGAAAAAACCGAAAGACAACGTGGGAACCAAGCTTGCGCATCAGTTCCATCCGTTTAGCCTACCGGTTGAATGAGGTGGTATGAGATTCAGGTATGCATTCAGGTTTAATGAAGGATTCATGTTCATGTGTGATCACTCCTGATGATGAGATACGTTGCGTTATCTGCGGAACACCAAGCTGCTTCTGTTCAACTTATCAAGATCCTGCAAGAGCCGTAGCGGAAGGCTTGGGTTCTCTGAACATTACAAAGTACATCAGTGATGAAATAACGTATAGACATCCTGTGATGCTGAATGTGATTGCATAACCCCAATACGTTCCGTACGTGGTGACCAGATAGGATTGGACAGGTCCCATGGTAGCCCAACCGATCATGAACGAGGTCTGCATCAGTGAATTGGCAATGCCGCGGCGTTTGTCAGAGATCCGATCCACCAGTATGGCTGAATGAATGGGATTGGCTGCGTTCATCAATGCTTGTCTGAATAAGAAACTGAGCGAAGCAATGAACAACAGATTGGTGAAGCCTGTTAATAGAAGGAAGGGCAGCGACATGACCTGGAAAATGACAACGGCTCTTACGCTTCCGACCTTTGCCGCCAGGGTAGGACCAATCAGCATGGATACAATCGTCATAATCTGACCAAGTGCAATCAGTAAGCTCATGCCGCTCAGAGAAACCGAGAACCGATTGGTGAAATACAGATTCAGATACGGTACAACCAGTCCAGAACCTAATCCAATTAACAACTGAGTCACTATAAACTGACCAATCAGTCGGGAATCTTTTTTCTTCGTGATCGAATCGTCCGTGCTTGGGTTATTCGTTAAACTTTCTTTTAAATCTGCATTGGGCTGAAGAACGGGTTGCGCCGGAATTGTTGTCTGCGGAGCAGCCTTGCCTTCGGTTACAAATAACAGTGGAATAAATGCAGCTAGTGTTGCTGCACCACCGACAAATAAAACCGTCTGCAATCCGGTCACTTTGGCGAGTCCTGCCGTATGTAACAAATCTGCGAATACACCGCCACCCAGGCTACCAAGCACCTGGGAAGCGAGCACAAGAGATGAATAATAACTGAACATCTTCAGCCGCTGACTTTTCTTGACGTTTTCCGCCAGATAAGGAATGGCTAGTACTTGGAACACCCCAGCGAAAAGGCCAGAGAATACCGCGAACCAGATCAGTCCTGTAGCCGAATAATCGAAGGAGCGTCCGATCAGAAAGATTCCGCTGAATAACGCCCCGGTAATGAGTAATCGCTTGCGGCTGAACAGATCACCGCATAGACCGATAGGAACAAACATAATGGCTGTTGCGAGTGATTGAATACTTACAATCTGGCCGTTCATTGTATCATTATAGCCCAGACCCTGAATGTACAGATTGTACAAGACAGAGAACATGCCATTTCCGATCTGATACAGAATGCTAGCCAGGAAAAACAGTTGAATATTGCGGGACCAGCCGCGAATTTCATCATTAATATGTTGTAAAACTCTCAAGTGGTTCCCCCCAGTCTGCCTGTGCAGTGATTCCAGTTTAACAGGAAAGGGGAATTTGCGGAAGAATTGACCACTGTTTATTTTGGTTCAGGGGCATCAATCACACGAGCAATGACGAATCCATCGTAACCTTTGCTACCAACCGTTTGCAGTGCTGTAGCTTCAAGTCGAGGGTGATCCGCGATCAACTGCAGGAATGATCGAACGCCCTGAACTCTGGGGTCTGTGCTGTCTGTCCGGATCACTTCACCGTCTCTGACGATATTATCACCAATAATAACACTCCCCGGCCGAGTCAGTCGCAGGGCCCATCTCAGATAATCTGGATTACTCGGTTTGTCAGCATCGATGAAGATCATATCAAATGGTTCCCTGTATTCTTCCTGAACATCGGGAAGGGTGGTAAGGGCAGGACCAACTCTCAGGTCAACCTTGTGCATCAGTCCTGCTCGTGTAAGATTGGCTCGGGCCAAGTCTGCATGGTGTGATTCCGATTCCAGTGAGACGATGCGTCCGTGTTCAGGCAGCGCTCTTGCCATCCAGATGGTACTGTATCCACCCAATGTGCCGATTTCAAGTACACGGGATGCACCTTGGATTTGCAGCAGGAGTTGAAGTAACTTTCCTTGATTTGGTGTTACGTCATGAGCAGGGAGTCCAGCTTCGGCATTGCTTTGCAGTGTATGTTCCAGCAGGGAATCTGATGGAATCAGCAGATCATTCATGTAGTCGTCGACTTGAGTCCAGGTATGCTGTAGGTTGGTCGTATTTATATTTTTCATCTTCACATGTTCCTTCCTTGTTTCTTGTATTGGATTTCATATTTCAACTATAAATGGAGTAGATATATAAATAAAATATATGTTATGTATGTTAATATAAATTTAGATTATGTATTTGACGTGGAAGAGGTGTAACACATGAATCTGCATGGATTACGATTATTTCATGCCATCGTGAGATATGGCGGGGTCACTCGTGCCGCAGAGGAACTAAATATTAGTCAGCCAGCAGTATCTTCTCAGGTGAAGAAGTTTGAACGTGAATTGGGAATCCAGCTTTTTGTTTCGGAGGGAAGGAGACTGGTGCTAACGGATGCGGGGATACAGTTAACAGGTTATGCGGAACGTCTGTTCATGCTGGAGCAGGATGTCGAGAATTTTGTGCAGGATTTTCGGGAGGGCAAGAAAGGACTGATCCGTCTTACGGCAACCTACTTGCCTTCAAATTTTCTGTTGCCGGGCTGGATTGCGCGGTTTAAGCAAATGCACGAGGATGTGGAGATTGTTGTGAGCACAACCAACACCCGGATGGCTTTTGACCAATTACTTCGTTATGAGGCAGAGATTGCAGTGTATGGTGGAAGTGGCATTACACATGCAGGTGTCCAATGGGATGAATTGTTTGACGATGAGATGTGGTTTGTTGTGCACCCTGACCATCCGTATGCGGGAAAAGAAATCGAGCTGCATGAGATGATGGCAGAACCGTTCATCATGCGAGAAGAAGGCAGTGCTACACGTGAGCGACTCGTTTCCCTTTGCACAACAAATAACCTGGCCGCTCCCCGCATTGCGCTTCAGTTCAACGGGCTGAACGAAACGATCAGTGCGGTGAAGGCAGGTTATGGGGCCAACTTTATATCTTCTTTGGTTGTGAACGAAGATGTGCAGCAAGGCAGGCTGGCACGTGTGTTTGTTCGAGGTGTACAGCTGAGAAATACGGTTGCCGTATGTACACGAGCCGGGGAGGTATTATCACCTGCTGCACAGCATCTGGTCAAGCTTATCCGCCAAGAAGCTGCTTTGATGAAATAAATAGCGTGATTGTACTTAAAATAACTTAAAATACGTGTTCAAAAAGACCAGTTTCCAGTGCCCTATAACGGAATTTTGAACAGCCTCTTGAACATGGACAGGTTGCTTCTTCAACTATTAACTTTCGCTTTGTTGTGAAGTTCCCCATGCATGTAATCGGGCGTATAGGGTTACGCCGCCAATGATCAGGACAGGAATCCAGACTGCAATCATGGGCACACGATGGAATAACAATGCGGCTGCAATGACGCCGATCAAATAGATGACAACAGCACCTGCACGAAGGTAGGCGTCTGTGGACAAGGCTTTGGTTAACGATCGGATATTAGCATGTCGCAGCTTTTTAAGGATGTTTACGGTATCCTCAACCACAGCGGCCAAATTATTGGTGAGCACGGTTGTTGAGATGCCAGCAATGCCAATGCGGCGTGCCGCAGTTGTTTGCATCCCCATTGCAACGGCTAGAATGACAATTAACAGATAAGACAGTTGCTCTGAAAATGGACTAATCATGGCGATGGCGAACAGCAGCAGCAAAATGCTTTCAACAGTAAATACGGCTGTGACCTTGGAAGACCAGCCATTTTTGGTATGCACAGGTCCAACCATATGTGCTGCAATGGCATTGCCGGCAATAAAACCGATGAGAGCAAGCAATGACCGCAGCACGACAAATTCCTGAGCACGGGCAATGGCAATACCTAACAAAACAATATTTCCCGTCATATTGGCTGTGAGCACATGCCCCAGTCCCAGATATCCGATCAGGTCCACCATTCCGGCAGACATGCAGAGAAGCAACATGGCGTATTTTTGGAGGGTGCTTTGATTCATCCTATCCGTCCTTTCAAAAAAACGTAGCCCCTCCAGTATACAGCCATAACCCACGCTTCTTCAAAATGAAATTCATAGCGCAAGACTTAAGGTGCAGCGAGCCAATCAAACATATTGTTCACCGCTGACTCATGTATTTTCTCGTGAAAATGATGATCCTGCCCGCCATAAGCGTGAAATGTGACGTCTGCACCTCGCCGCTTAAGCCAGTGGTACATTCGGGTTCCGTGACTATAATTCACCTGTGTATCTGATGTACCATGCATGATTAGCACAGGACAAGATAGTTTGTTCGCTTTCGACAAGGGAGAACGGGCGAGATAAGCTTCTGGAACCGTGCGTGGGGAACCACCCAGCACCCGTTTCAATGTGCGCCTCAGGTCGGTTCGCTCATGGTAAGTGCGTTCCACATCGGCGACACCGCTCCAAAGAACTAACTTATGTACTCTGTCAGGTCCCTCATTATAGGTCGTTGCGGTATGTACAGCATTAATGGCCCCACGGGAGAACCCCATTAACGATATCCGAGTCGAGTCGACAAAGGGTAAACGCTGTATCAACCGGTAAGCGGCATGCACATCTTCGGCATCTTTCCCGCCATACTCGTCACGACCTTCACCGCCTTCGTTGCCACGATAGGATGGGGCGAACACGATATAACCTTTATGTACAAATTGCTCAAGCCAAACGGTATTTACCCCGCCATAGCTGCCTAGTCCGCCGCGACAATAGATCAGCACAGGCTATTGTTCCTGTGTGTGTGCGATATCATGCATTCTGGCAGAAGGGTAGTGGCTGGCGAGTGGTTGCAAATGTAGAGATGTATGTAAGGAAGCGAATTCCGGAAAGGCAGAGGAGACAGAGCCGGGATGAGAAGGTTCATATGTCGTGATATCAGGTAATGAACAACCTTGTGGCAGGTATAAATAAGCTTTAACCCGAAGTGTATCGGATGAATACGTCACTTGATAGAGCAGGAAAATCCACCTCTTTTATTAATAATTGCGGGCCAAATGAAAGGGATGCTTCTATAGGATGTGCGTAAAATAAGTTCCCATACCTTCCAGGCTGAATCGCCAGCCCAAATGTGAGAAATTCGTTTATTGGCTCCATATGATTTATAATGGTTCAGGAGACATGTGGATTGACCGCTTGTTCTCATATTCATAAAACTAATTTTAGTGTGCAGAAAGAAAGGGAGAAAGCCATGATGAACGCTCCACATCCAATCGATCAATTCAAGAAATTCAAATATGAAATTACCAGATTTATGATGATCTATAAATTTGCTCTGGATCAAATGGAGACCAAGATTGAAGTCCTGAAGGAAGAATTCCAGTCTCTGCATGATTACAGTCCAATTGAGCATACAAAGTCCAGACTGAAATCACCTGAGAGCATTATGAACAAGATGTTCCGCAAAAATCATGAGTTAACGTTTGAGAGCATCAAGCAAAATATCAAGGATATCGCTGGGGTACGGATTACATGTTCCTTTATCTCGGATATCTATCGCATTAAGGATATGCTGTGCAATCAGAGTGATCTGCGTGTACTGGAGGTCAAAGACTACATCGAGAATCCAAAGCCAAACGGCTACCAAAGCCTTCACCTACTGGTGGAAGTGCCTGTGTACATGTCCAATGGTGAGGAACGAGCATGTGTGGAGATCCAGATCCGTACAATCGCGATGGATTTCTGGGCGAGTCTGGAGCATAAGATTTTTTATAAATACAATAAGGATGTTCCCGAGCATTTGACGAGAGAGTTAAAGAGTGCGGCAGATTCGGCAAATGCGCTGGATCAACAGATGGAGCGACTTCACCGGGAAATTCAGGAGATTAAGGACGCCGATAACGAGCGGGATGAAGAAGAACTGCGCCGTATTATTATTAACAATCAACAGTTCACACTGCCATCCAACCTGCTCAAGCTGCTGGGTAGCGGGGAGTAGTATTTGATGAAAAGTACAACAGCTTCATTGAACACAAACTCCACATCTCGTGTACGGATGGCTTTAATTCTGGGGACACTGTCGGCCTTCGGGCCGTTGTCCCTGGATATGTATTTACCCGCATTGCCCACGCTGGCTGATGAGTTTGGTTCATCTACATCGTATGCTCAACTCAGTCTGACGGCGTGTATGATTGGACTTGCGGTTGGACAGTTGCTTGCCGGACCTCTAAGTGATATACGTGGTCGGCGAACACCGCTCATTGCAGGGCTTGTGCTCTATACTATCGCCTCCATACTTTGCCTGGTCAGCCCTACGATGGGCTCTTTTGTTGTGCTGCGGTTCATTCAAGGTGTAGCTGGAGCGGCAGGGATTGTCATCTCCCGCGCAATCGTCAGAGACGTATATTCGGGCCCTGAACTGACACGGTTCTTCTCCCTGTTAATGCTGATTAACGGCGTAGCTCCGATTGCTGCACCGATTATTGGTGGACAATTGTTGACGTATACGTCGTGGCGCGGCGTATTTATTTTGCTCAGCCTTATCGGTATACTGACGCTGTTGGCTGTCATTTTCGGTCTTGGAGAGACATTGCCTTCCAACCGCAGATCAAGCGGGGGATTGAAACAGACATTAATTACGTTTCGCCAAATCGCAGGGGATCGTCAGTTTATGGGTTATGCGTTAACACAAGGGTTTGTAGCTGCTGGCATGTTTGCGTACATATCAGGTTCACCGTTTGTGCTTCAGAAAATATACGGGGTATCCCCGCAAATGTTCAGTGTCTGCTTCGCCATTAACGGGGTAGGCATTATTCTGGCCAGTCAGATTGCTGGCAGACTTGCAGGAAAGATATCAGAGACTCGCCTGTTAATCGCGGGGCTGCTAACCGCGGCGCTCGGCGGAACTTCACTGCTCATCGCCATTCTGGCTGGAGGTAATCTAATTTCTGTACTGATTCCTTTATTTCTGGTGGTATCCAGTGTTGGGTTGGTCAATACCGCGTCCTTTGCCTTGGCGATGGCTAATCAGGAGAAATCGGCAGGCAGTGCGTCTGCGCTTATTGGTGTGATGACGTTCCTGTTCGGCGGTATTGTCGCTCCCCTCGTAGGTCTCGGGGGAGAAGGAACAGCTGTGCCAATGGGAATCGTTATTGCGTGTGCTGATCTCGGTGCCTTGGTGATTTATTTCCTAATGGTCAGTAGAGGCAGGAAGCGCCAGAACGATCAAGTGTTCAGTTAAATGTACTGATTCTGAACATCTTACGTTTGTGGAGTCTTAGTAATGTAAAGGTACATCTGGATAAAAGAACGAACAAGAGCCTCACTTGGAAGGAATCATGCTTCCAAGTGGGGCTCTTGCTGTAGGTAAGGACAGGTTTAGCAGAGCGCAAACAAAATTTGTGTATTGGACAGTATACCTGGCGTGAGGAATGGATAAAAGTACCCCACCACAAAACCAAACAGATTAATCGCAGGCCACATCAGGTAGACATCATTGTATGTGAAGACAAGGGACCATCGGTTGTAACAAAAGTTGGGCAGCGCACGTTCTTCGTTATCTCGTGGTGCCGCTGCACCAGTCTGTGCAAATTGCACCGCTTGAGTGAGGCTTTGCGGCTGTTGCTGGAGGAAGAGCGGGAGCAGACCCGGGCTGCTTTTGATCAGGTTATACAGAAAAAGCATTTCTGCCGGAGGCTGACCTACCGGACGAGGATAGGCACTAAGCAGGGTGGGCAGATTGCCTTGAGTCAGTTGAGCAGGTACGCCCGGTGCTGTACCCGGGATTGTACCTGGAATGCCTCCGGGGATATATGGACCGGGCCCTCCGCCTGGAATGTAGGGAGGATAGGAGCCTTGACCGCCAGGTATACCAGGAAACGTCGGACCACCCGGTGTGCCGCCACCTCCTGGGAACAATGGAGGCAATTGAAAGGAACGGTCTTCTCCATAACTTAGATAAGGGTTATATTCGTAATACATGTACAGAACATCCTTCCTGTCGTCGTATTCTGCATTCAGCATATGGCGGCATCCGCCTATATGTGAGTGCCGCCAAGAAGATTGTATATGATCTATATAGTTGAACTAATCATTTACACAAAACGGAGAGGATAGAAAAAACCTGAAAAAGCGAAGCGCTCGCATTTATTACCGGATTTTCCCTTAGAGAAAGGGGAATCTATAAAATCTGGGGATAACAGCGATTGGAAGGTTGTTCTATCATCGTAGTGTCAGTGTAAACAATCTGTAGTTCAACGTATAGTGCAGAGCATAATCGAATTGACAACTGAACTGATAACAATTATCATTGTCAATGGAATTGGTCAAATGTACATACGGATATTATATGTATCAATAATAGTATCATTTTTGAACGTAGATATCTGTCACAATCACGCCGACTAACGTTTCCATATTGAAAGGGGATAATAAATTGTTTAAGAGAAATAGAAAGATGATTACACTTTTGATTACGGTGATGGTCATGTCCATCTGGTTAGCAGCATGTGGAGCGAAGCCGGCAGAGAACGACACAACAACCGAGACAGAGACACAAACAGAAGCGGCTACAGAGCGCACATTAACAGATGCTATGGGACACAAAGTAACCATCCCCGCAAATCCGGAGCGCATCATCGCTTCTTATCTGGAAGACAATCTGGTAACACTAGGTGTTAAGCCAGTTGCCCAATGGTCCGTAGCCAACGGAATTCAGGAATATTTACAAAAAGATCTGAATGGTATTCCAACGATTGCTTTCGATCTGCCTTTTGAAGCGGTAACAAGTTTTAATCCGGATCTGATTATTATCGGTTCCGAAAGTGTAGTTGAAGGAGAGAAGTACGAACAGTACAGTAAGATTGCACCGACGTACGTACTCGGTGATGAGATTAATAGCGACTGGCGCAAAACGCAGCTGAAAATCGGTGAAATTTTGAATAAAAGTGCCGAAGCACAAAAAGCGCTGGATGAATACGAAGTTAAAGCTACAGAAATCAAGGAAAAGATCAACACAGTTACAGGGGGAACGAAATCGGCAGCGGCTATTTGGTTGGTTAGCGGCAAGTTCTTCATCGTAAGTGACAATGTATCGAGTGGAGAAGTAATGTACAAAGAACTGGGACTTGTAGAGCCTGAAGTTGTAAAAGAAATCTCTGCCAATGCGACAGGTAACTGGTCTTCCATCTCAATGGAGAAATTGGCTGAAATGGATGTAGACTACTTGTTCTTTGTGAATAGTGATGAAGGTACAGGGTCAGAAGCACTGAAAGATCCGGTATGGCAAAGTATCCCGGCTGTGAAAAATGGTAATCTGTTCGAGTTTACCCGTTCCAGCAGCTGGTTGTATAGTGGAGTTCAAGCGAACCTTCAAATTATGGAAGACATTCAAAAGAGCATTGTTAAATAAGAAATGGTCAAATGTATAACATGTTTGAACTCCTTGGTGCAATGCACACCAGGGAGTTTTTTGTTAATACAGCATTTTAGGATATATAATAAAGAAGTTAGTTTATTGTATTGTCATGAAGTAGAGTTGTTATTTACTTCACGAGCAGGGAAGGGGATATTTACATATGTATACATTGGATCCACGTGAAATAACGGGAAGAGACAACTATAAACTGATGAGTGGTTCGGTGGTGCCGCGTCCAATAGCTTTTGTGACGACACGTTCAGATGAGCATGGTGTGATCAATGCAGCGCCTTTTAGTTTCTTTAATGTGGTTAGTTCGGACCCACCGCTGTTATCCATATCCATTGCACGTAAAGACGGTATCATGAAAGATACCGCACGTAATGTGCTTGCTCATAATGAACTGGTCGTGCATATATGTGATGAAGCAATCATAACAGAAGTGAATGAGACAGCAGCCATACTGGAACCCCACGAAAGTGAGCTTGAGCGGACGAAACTGACTACAGTGCCAAGTACAAAGGTCACCGTCCCAGGAATAAAAGAAGCACTTATTCGAATGGAGTGTGAGCTGTATCAGCACATTCCCATCACGAATGATGAGGGCAAACCCGCGAGCGACTTACTGCTTGTGCGCATTATACAGTATCATTTCAGCGAACAAGTCTACAATCCGGACAAGGGCTATATCCTGATGGATCATTTGAAACCAGTCAGCCGACTGGCGGGTAATGATTATGCCAAACTTGGGGAGAGATTTACTATAATTCGGCCTGAGTAGTTCTGACAGATCGAATATGTAATATAGGAACGGGTTTAATCCGGTAGCAAAGGCGGACAGCACGTGCGAAACTCGCATATGTTGTTCGCCTTTGCTTGTTAATATGAACATAAACAGGACAGGTAGTGAATAGACTTGTACTATATCCTGCACACATGTCATATGAACCTATTTTATATATAGGTTGTTTAAAAAGCCTACTTTTGAACACGTACTATAAGGGGGTTAAGCCGATGAACCAGCTTGAGGCAACTACTGGGGCAAGTATTATGGGAATAGGAACGGCGTGGCCTGCCCACCGTATTGAGCAAAAGGATGTGTCTGCCCGTCTCGCGCAAGCGCTGGAACATGAGCCAGATGCGAGAAGGTGGGCCAAACGAATCTTTAATCAGTGCGGTGTGGAGACTCGTTATACATGTGAACCGAATCTGCTTGAGCCTGTGGAGGCTTGCCGATATTTACCCTTTACTTCTGTGGAGGAAGTCCCGACTACAGCCGAGCGTATGGCCAAATACAAAGCTGCTGCTGTTCCACTTAGTCTGGAAGCGTCCGGACAGGCCCTTCAGGATGCAGACGTATCCTCTACGGAAATTACACATCTCATTACGGTGAGTTGCACGGGGCAATTCCTGCCCGGACTTGATGTTCGGCTGATCCAGCAGCTTGAACTGTCACCGCAGATCAACCGGATTCCACTGGTGTTTCAAGGATGTGCGGCCGGTCTGAAGGCGATCCAACTGGCGAATTCCATTGTAACGGCAGATCAGAAGGCTAAGGTTCTCATCGTGTGTGTGGAACTATGCACACTTCACTTTCAGCCATCTGCCAAACGGGACGACCTGTATGCCGCATCGTTCTTCGGAGACGGTGCCTCTGCCTGCGTCATAGGTGCGTCCGGAACAGGCCGTAATGAATGTTTTCGACTAGGCCGAGGGCACTCGACGCTGCTCCCGGATTGTGCAGAAGAGATGATCTGGGAAGTGGGCAATACAGGCTTCGATCTCTACCTGTCACCTCAGATTCCGAAGCTGCTTGGGTTGCATCTCGGTCCAGAGGTAGAACGGTTGCTGGAGGGGAGCGCTTTACCGGAAATATGGGCAATCCATCCGGGAGGCAGAGGCATCGTGGATGCCGTGCAGAAGCTGTATCAGTTGACAGATGAGCAGGTCTCCTACAGCCGAAACATCCTGCGGGATTATGGCAACCTGTCTTCCGTGACGATTCTTTTTGTTCTTCAAGCCATCCGCGAGGATTACAGACAGAAGGAAGAGCATTCCAGTGGGATTGCGCTGGCCTTTGGCCCGGGACTGACGGCAGAGTTACTTCCTTTTACATACATCCCTGCCCCCATAGCGAATAGAACACCTGTGAATCATGGCATTCAATAGTTCACGAACCCGAGTGAGGTAGATATACACCGCAAGTGTATGAATGTGCTTATGATCTTACCGATGAACATAATCGAATGACTAATCTGATCGCAGAGGAGCTTAGGTATGGGTTATCGCAGACTTGCTGCCTTCATCAGCCGATATCCGCGGTTCATTATTCTCTGCTGGGTATTTATCATCGGGATGTCAGCGGTCTGGGCATGGAAGTTACCTGACATTGTTCAAGATCACGGATTAAAACGGGTTCACGGGGATGCACAAGCGGTTGAACTTGTTCTGGAGGACGAATTCGGTTCTCCTGCTGATCCGGTTATTCTGGTTTTTGAGAAAAAGGAAAATACCTCGCCGTTACAGTTCCGGCAGTGGATCAAGGATCGTTTGACACAGGTTCAAGTGTTGCCTGCGGTAACTTCTGTCACGTCCCCTCTGGATGTTAGCGAAAGGGTGACGCTGCAAGACCAAAGGGCATATGCCCTTGTGAAAATGGATGTGCCCGCGCATCAGATGGGTCCCCCACTGGAGCAGTTGCGCGCCGTGCTGGCAACAGACGGTCCAGGTACGGTGCAATTGACGGGAAAGGCAGTCGTGCAGCAGGATGTCAATCATCTGAGCTTCCGTGATCTGGAACGGGCAGAGATGGTGGGCCTACCGATTGCCCTGATCGTTTTGTGCTTTGCATTCAGGGGGCTATATGCTGCGTTGATTGCTGTCATGATGGGGATCAGTGCTGTGATTACCGCGATGGGAGTCACGTCACTCCTTGGTTATCATCTGGAATTGTCCAACTTTATCATTAATGTGATTCCCATGGTGGGCATGGCACTGAGTATAGACTTTGCCCTGATCATCCTGAGCAGGTACAGGGAAGAAGTTCAGCGGGCCTATGAAGAAGAAAGCGAAGCTAATGTTACGGGCAGTAGCCTGGATATGCAGAGCGAGGTTTTGCGGAGCGAGATTCTTCAGCGAACATTGCGTACAGCAGGCAGAGCGGTGTTGTTCTCGGCAGCTTGCGTGCTCCTTGGGCTGCTGGGTTTGCTCTGGATCAGACTGCCAATGTTTCTGAGTGTCTCCTTGGGAGCCATTATTGTTCTGCTGCTATCGCTATTGTTAAATGTTACGCTGCTTCCAGCTCTGCTATCACTTTGTGCGGATCGGGTCTTCAGGCGAAAGTTAGCCCATTCGTTACCCAGACGCTCGGTCTGGCATAGATGGTCAGCAATGGTCATGAAACGCCCAGTCAGTATGGCCATTGGAGGTACGGTTGTGCTGCTCCTGTCTGTTTATCCAGTGACCCGGCTGGAACTGTCCGTCCCGGATGCCTCTTCACTGCCAGAGAGAATGGAGTCCCGCCAGGCAGCAGAGCAGTTGCAACATGATTTGGGGCAAAAGAATACCTCCGCCATCGAGATCGTGATTGGCGGACAACAGGAACTGTTGACTGCCTCTCACTGGCAGTTGGCCCACAACAAAGCCAGTCAACTAATGCAGGACTCAGACGTATTGAGCATTGTTTCACCATGGGGCCTATTACAGCCGAATCAAAATGACTCGCAGAGCCTTTTTCAAATTCCACCGTCGGCGCTCACTCCTTCCATAGAAGGCAAGGAGTCAACAAGGACGGCATGGCTGCGTTCAACGGTCTCTGACCATTCCATACGATTGATAGCTACCGTGTACGGGGAGCCTGGGTCGGAACAGGTTGCAGACTGGCTGGAACGAATGAGGAATAGCGATTATGCACCAGGTTCCAACAACGTAAAACTACGTTATGGCGGGGAGGCTGCCAAGCAGTATGAAATAATGCAGGAAGTCACAAGTCAACTGCCCAAAGTGCTGGTATTTGTAGTGGTCACCAATTATCTTGTGTTACTGGCGGCATTCCGATCGATGCTCATTCCAATCAAGGCAATTCTGATGAATCTGCTCAGCTTAGCTGCTTCATTTGGCATATTGGTGTGGGTGTTCAATGAAGGACATCTGGGTATGGAGCCGTCAGCCATTGCCATTATGATTCCTGTATTCATTGCAGGATTGGTGTTTGGCATATCCATGGATTATGGTGTGTTTATGCTGAGCCGTATTCAGGAAGTGTATAGACGAACCGGAGACAGTGATGTGGCTGTCCAACAGGGATTGGCTTCTACAGGCCGTCTGGTTACCTCCGCAGCGGCAATTCTGCTTGCGGTGACTGTGCCGTTTGCCTTTGCTGAAGTCGCAGGTGTGAGGCAATTAGGGATCGGAATCACGGCAGCGGTGTTGATTGACGTTACATTAATCCGTCTAATACTGGTACCTGCATTGATGAAATTAATGGGCAGGTGGAACTGGTGGCTGCCAGGTCAGCTGAAATGAAGGGTATTTCCGTAACCTGTCTTCAGGTTGGAGATATCCTTTTTTTGGCTAGAAATCGTAGGATTCCATTCAAAACAGGCAAACATGTTCAATTCATGGGTGACATCGATGTTCTATAATGGATGGGATTAATTCCATATGACAGTCTTATATCTACGTTATTCTACGAAAAACAGGAGGGACACAGGCCCATGTCTGATATTGAAGCCTATCTACAACAACAAACGAATCTTCGTGGTCGTTCCGCGTATCATGCAGATCAACCCCTGGAGTTATGGCGCAGTCAGTTACGTACTCGCGTGAAAGAACGGCTGGGCGGTTTCCCCACGATGGCGGCCGCACTGAATCCAATCTTACTGGAGCGCATTACATGTGACGGATATATTCGGGAGCGGATTGAAATTACGACCTATGCAGGACTTCGCATGCCTGTATATTTATTAATTCCTGGTGATGGAAGCGTTACTGATACAAAGAGACCTGCTATCGTTGCTTGTCATGGGCATGGCTACGGTAGCCGAGAGATATCGGGTATGGAACCGGATGGGTCACTACGGACAGGAGAGCCCGGATTACACAAGGACTTTGCAGTAGCACTTGTGAAGCGTGGATATGTGGTTGCGGCTCCAGAGTTGCTCGGATTTGGTGATCGAAGATTGGAAGAGGACCGCGATGCGCCACCAGGGGTAAGTTCCTGTACGAAGATTGCTGCGCATCTGCTCATGGTGGGGAAGACCCTTGCCGGTCATAGGGTGTATGAAACAACACGTGTATTGGATTATGTATCGACTCGGCCAGAAGTGGATTCGGAGCGAATTGGAAGCATGGGTATCTCGGGCGGTGGGCTGGTGACCGCATTTACAGCCGCGTTGGATGAACGGTTCAGGGCAACTGTGGTAAGCGGTTATGCAAATACATTCCAGGGCAGCATATTGGATCGGAATCATTGTCTGGACAACTATGTGCCAGGTATCCTACGTGAAGCGGAGTTGCCGGATCTCATCGGACTGATTGTGCCTAGGCCACTTTTTATAGAAGCTGGAAGTGATGATCAGGTGTTCCCCATCCATGCAGCGAGAGAGGCGCATGCCCGTTTGACACACATATATGAGCAGGCGGGAGCATCAGAATCACTGGATGCGGATTTCTTTACAGGTGGACATGAGATTAGCGGTGCGAAGGCTTATGACTGGCTTGACCAAGTTCTGTAAAACTGAGGCTTTATTACCATCTATATAAGTTGAACTAATCATTTACACGATAACGGAGAAGAGAGAAAAAACCTGAAAAAGCGAAGCTACATCGGAAGCATACGCTATCACCGGATTTTCCCTTGAGAAAAGGGAATCGAAAAATCTGGGGACAACAGCGATTGGAAGGTTATTCTGTCTTCGTAGTGTCTGTGTAAATAATTTTCAGTTCAACTAGATTGTGTCTTCAAACTGAACGTGTCTGGAGCAGGGCACGGAGCGGGAGCGCTAACGACCCTGTGACGTCTTATTTAGCGATTTGAAGCGCCCGCAGCAATCTAAGGAATCTGAAACACGCTATATTGGAATAAGCAGCCGTTTACAGCGTGTTTGTTAGGTGAATTTGGTTAATAACGTGTCTCAGGTTCCTTACAAAATAAAAGGAGGACTCGAAGGCTAAATAAGACGTCCTCGGTTCCTTAGAAAATCGTCTGGACAATTCGCCAGGATCAGCAATCCTTGACTTCAAGCTGTTGGACCCTGACATCCTTCAACGTATTGCATGCCTAAGTTTGAAGACACACCCTAATTTAATTCTGATTCGAGAGGAGAATTCAGTGATGAAATGTTCAATATCGGTTAAGCTTCTGCTCTGTTTTGTTCTGTTTGCGAGTACAATGGGCATCGGTTTGGGAAGCAGTGGAGGGCAAGTCGCCGAAGCGGCAACGGACAATTACAGATTTGATTTTGGTTCGGGTGCTGTTGAGAGCGGTTACACAGGCGTGTCCGCAGGAGATGCTTATACGCCTACGAAAGGTTATGGCTTCAACACACCTGCACAGATGAGGAATGTGTCTGCCTCAGGAAGCGGGGTTAAGAGTGACGCTGTGCAGTTTCTGACTTACGGCACCAAGAGCACCAATACCTTCAATGTGAATCTGTCCAATGGTCTCTATGAGGTCAAAGTGGTTCTGGGCAATACAGCCAGAGCGAGTGTGGCTGCAGAAGGTGTCTACCAGATCATTAATATGACAGGCAACGGGGCAACGGACCAATTTCAAATTCCGGTGACTGACGGGCAATTAAACCTGCTGGTTACGGAAGGAAAGACAGGCACCGCCTTCACACTTAGTGCACTCGAAATCCGGAAGTTATCCAATCAGACCGTTACCAACCGCACAATCTACATTGGTGGGGATTCAACAGTCTGCAATTACTATCCGCTGGGTAGCAGTGTACAAGGAGGTTGGGGACAGCTGTTTCCGTCCTATGTGAACAATTCCACCTTCCAGGTTCGCAATATAGCGGCAAGTGGTCAGTTTGCGAGAGGATTCCGCGATGATGGTCAGATGGAAGCGATTCTGAAGTATATCAAGCCAGGAGATTATTTTATTTTGCAATTCGGAATTAACGACACCAATGCCAAGAACAATACAACGGAGGCGCAGTTCAAGGAGATTATGCGGGATATGGTGCGTCAGGCAAAGAACAAAGGAGCAACGGTCATTCTCTCTACGCCTCAAGGCCGGGCAACGGACTTTAACTCAGCCAATGTGCATCAAGCGGAGAACCGCTGGTACAATCAATCCACACGTGCACTAGCTCAGGAAGAGGGAGTCACTCTGGTTGAACTGAATAAGTTAAGTTCTGCCTATTTCACGTCCATTGGTCCAGCGGCAACACTTGCTCTGTATATGACAGGAGATAGTCTGCATCCGAATCGTCAAGGGGCTGCGGAGCTTGCACGTATTGTGGCTGCGGATCTGAGAAGACAGGGACTTAGTGGATTCTGACTATGCTATGCTACTTAATCTGTCTGTATAATCAGTGTTGATCCGTGTATGAAAAATAAAAAAATACCCCCGGGAACATGCCGCGAAACGGGCGGCTGATCCTCGGGGGTATTTGTTATGCCTAGGCTGGGGATTACTCCATCATATCCTTGGCTTCATGGTTCACTTTTTTCCCTTTTAATAAGGGTTCCAGTTCATCTTGAACGCTCTGCTCCCACAGTGGTACATCTGTGCGATAGGCGGCCCGTCCGTTCAGATGTCCGGCGACCGGAGCCGTGATGAATACAAACAGGATACCTAACAACAAGCGGGCACTGATATAGTTATCGAAATACCAGAAGTAGAAAAATGTAGCGCCTAATACACAGAACACACCAAGCGTCATACTTTTGGTTGCGGCATGGGCACGTAGATATACATCAGGCAGACGAATAAGTCCGAATGCACTGAGTGCACTGAGTAGTGCACCGAGCAGTACGAGTAGACCTATAGCGGTTTCAGTGGTTACTTTAACGATCTCCATCATTTTTGAATACCGCCCCCCGTTCGATATAACGTGCAAATGCCACTGTACTTAGAAAGGCCAGAATACCAATCAGCAATATAATATCCAGATAGGCTTGGGTTTGCAGCATCATCGACAGAACGGCAACGATGGCAATCACATTGATACCGATGGTATCCAGTGCCGTGATCCGGTCAGCCATGGATGGTCCCCGAAGCACCCTGTACAAGCAACCCAGAATGGCTAAGGAGAGAATGAGCAATGAGATGAACAACAGTGAGGATAACATTAACGCGTCACCTCCATAATTGCTTTTTCAAATGTATTTTGGATATCATCTCTCATTTTCTGTTCATCCTTGATATCCAGTGCGTGAATAAACAGTTTGCGTTGATTACCCGAGATCTCAAGCGGCAGAGAACCTGGTGTCAATGAGATGAGTAAGCAGAGCAGAGTAACTTCCCAATCCGAGGACAATTGAGTTTTATACGTAAAAATACCGGGCCTTATATCTAACTTGGGCTTGATAATCTGGCGTATAACCTCAATGCTGGCTCGCACCAGTTCCTTGAACAGCAGTGTAATCAGTTTGAAAATGGCCCAGACTCGCACAATATAGAAGCGCTGGGGGAAGAATCTGCGCATCCCCCCGATTAGAAGCAGTCCGAGCAGGTAACCTATGAGAAAACCAACACCATTCCAGGCGTTGTTCAGAAACATCCATACAAAAGCAATGATAAGATTCAGTACAATCTGAAAGGCCATAGACATCTACTCCTTCAATACGGCATCAATATAAATATTGGGATGCAGTAGAATATCACCTGCGCGGGAGGTTAATTGGAACATGCCTTCAGCCCCCACACCCATTACGATGATGAATACAAACAGAATTCCGGCAGGAATCAGAAGGCCGTTCACCGCGTAAGGGCGTCTTGTAACCCCGGCAGGCGGTTCGCCCCAGAACGCTTGTATGAAGATGCGCAGTACCGAATATAACATCAACAAGCTCGAAAGCACCGCAATGCCGGTAAGACCATATAAGCCTGCCTGCAAGCCTCCTTCAAAGAGAAGCAACTTCCCTGGAAATCCACTAAATGGCGGCAAACCTGCCAAGGCAAGTGCACTAATGAAGAACATCCAGCCGAGCAGCGGATAGCGATGGATCAGCCCACCCATGTTATCGAGTTTTGATGTTCCGGCAACAGCGATCAAGGCACCGCCGAGCAGGAAGAGCAATGTTTTGATCAACATATCATGCAGCATATAGAAGAGCAGCCCCTCCAGTGCAGGACGACTGGCCGAAGCCATACCAAAAGCGACAAAACCTACACCTGCGACCACGTTGTAAATGAGAATTTTGTTCACATCGCGGTATGAGATCGCACCAATGACACCAAGGACCATCGTTGCACCAGCCATCCATCCGATCAGTGTATGGAAGAAATCAGGATCATGATAGAAGATCAGTGTGAATGTTCGCACAATTGCATACAAGCCAACTTTGGTGAGCAATCCTGCGAACAATGCAGTGACGACAGCAGGTGGTGCCGCATAAGAGCCCGACAGCCAGAAGAACAGGAACAGTCCGGCCTTGATGCTAAATACAATCAGAAAGAGAACAGCAATTAAGGTAATGACTCCGCTCTGTCCCACTTCAGCAATTTTGACGGACAAATCTGCCATGTTCAGTGTGCCAGTTATGGAGTAGAGGAAGCCGATGGAAGCAACAAAAAGTGCTGAAGAAACGATGTTAATCAAGACATACTTGATCGTTTCCCGAAGCTGTCTTTCGGTACCTCCCAATACGATCAGTGCATAGGAAGAGATGAGCATCAGTTCAAAGCTGACAAACAAATTGAACAAATCTCCTGTTAAGAATGAACCGTTAACTCCTGCGATCAGAAAATGAAAGAACGGATAGAAGTGATGTTCTTCTCTCTCCTTGTTTACACTGCGGAATGCATACAGCAGACAAGCCAGCGCAATGATGGAAGCAGCAACAACAAGCAACGCAGACACCATGTCCGCAACAAGCACAATACCATAGGGAGGTGCCCAACCGCCCATATTAAGCGTTAGAACTCCAGTTTGAGTCACACGAGTAATGAGTATCGTTGAGACCGCAGCTGTAAACAAAAGTCCGATGACACTAATGATCCGCTGGATATTTGTTTTCCGGAAAAATAGCAGAGCCAGAACACCTGTAATCAAAGGCAACAGAATCGGCAGAACGACGAGATTATTCATATGGGCGCCCCCTTACTTCTTCCATATCGTCTGTTTTTAACTTCAGATAAGAACGATAGGAGAGAACAAAGAAGAACGCAGTGAGGCCAAAATTAATAACAATCGAAGTTAGTATCAAAGCCTGAGGAAGTGGATCGACATAACGTTCAGCCATCTCCCCAAGCAGTGGTGGTGCCCCAGTTTTGAGACGTGACATGGTGATCAAGAGCAGATGAACGCCATGGGTTAGTATGGACATGCCAAGTACGATGCGGAGCAGGCTCCGCGACAAGATTAAAAAGACGGCAACCGCAAACAGAATGCCAACGGCTACACACATCAATATTTCCATATCAGCGATCCTCCCCGATCTGTAGAATGATGGTCATGGTGACACCCAGGACAGCGAGATACACGCCAAGATCAAACAGCATGGCCGTGGCGAGTTCTGTTTCTCCCAGCAAAGGAAGTTCGAAATAGCCGAAGGTTTGACTTAGGAACGGGACTCCGAATATAAATGAACCCGCACCCGTAAGTAAGGCGATACCCAATCCGATTCCTGTTAGAATACGGAAGTCAACCGGTAACGCTTTGCGTATCGTATCTGTACTGAATGCCAGGGCAATCAATACGAGCGCTGCTGCTGTGACCAAGCCACCGATGAAACCTCCGCCCGGATTGTGGTGACCTGCAAAGAAGAGATGCATGGCAAACGTCAAAATGATGAACACAACGACCTTGGTGGTCGTTTGCAGCAATACATCATTACTCTGCAAGGGGACAGTATCCCACGAGGATGAGCTGCGTTCCCGGTTACCATACTTTTTCGTATTGTCTGTTTCATCATCCAGATCGGGCTCGGAATCCTTAGTTTCGTCTTTCTTACGGAACTTCAAGCGGGCTCCGAGATCCTTCGCTTCGAGGTTCAGATTAATCATGGAGTAGATGGACAATGAAGCAACCCCAAGCACCATAATCTCCAATAACGTATCGAAGCCTCGGAAATCCACCAATAACACGTTCACGACATTTTTACCACCGGCCGAATCATAGGCTTCCTGAAGGAAGAAAGTAGAAATGCTGTCGAGTGATGCTGTTCCGCTTGCAGCCAGTGCAACAAAAGTCATCACGATCCCGACTGCAATCGCTACGATCATATTTACCGTGAGATAACTGCGGCTTGATTTGCCACGTTGAAGCTCAGGCAGATGGTAGAAGCAGAGCAGGAACAATGCAACGGACACCGTCTCAACAATCATCTGTGTCAACGCCAGATCCGGCGCCCGGAAGAGTACAAACAGCAGAGTTACGAGGTAACCAACCGCTCCGGTCATAATGACTGCCGACAATCTGTTCTTGGCAAAAGGAATCGAAACTGCAGCACCGATGAGCGTGACTAGCAATACGACCTCATAGAATGAGTAAGGTGCATTGCCCTGAAGATTCCAGGTAATATTTTCTCCTGAACGGAAGAAAGCATAGACCAGCAACGCGACCGTGAATGAGAAAATGTAAACGAGATAATTACGAACCGAGCCATTCATATAGGCTTCCGTCCATTTGCGTGCATAATGCTGAAGATTATCCAGCACGACATGGTACATATTGTTAATTGTTAATCCTTGTGGATAATGCTCATAAATATTCCTCCATCGTGGCAACAGCTTGTAGAGAGTGATTCCGAGAATCACAACTCCGATCGTCATAATCAGTTCCGGAGTCCATCCATGCCACAGAGAGAAATGTACATCGAAGCGCTCATTCCCATTCAAGAGGGATGGAAGCACAGCGGCCATGGCCGGTTCAATCAGTGATCCGGCCAGCAGATTCGGGAAGAGTCCGAATACGATGACAAGAACACCTAGAACAACAGGCGGAATGAGCATGCCAGCGGGCGCTTCGTGCAGCTTCTCGGCAGGGATCTCGCTTTGGCTACGACCGAGGAATGTTTTGAACACGATAATAAGCGCATAGATCAGGGTAAACACACTTGCAAGCCAAGCGAATACCGGCAATAGAACACTCCAGGACCCAAGTCCAAAGATTCGTAGATGCGTGACTTCCACCATCGCCTGGAAGAATAGCTCCTTGCTGAGGAATCCGTTGAACGGCGGAATACCCGCCATGGCAAGTGAACCAATCAATGCCACCGTGAATGTAATTGGCATGAATGAAGCAAGTCCACCGAGCTTCCGAATGTCACGTGTACCCGTTTCATGATCAACAATCCCTACGACCATGAACAGAGCGGCCTTGAAGGTTGCATGATTAAACAGGTGAAGCAGCGCAGCGGTTATTGCCACAGTGTACATCGCAGATGATTCGCCATATCCGAAGTAGAGAGCAGCAGATCCAACCCCTAACAGGGACATGATCAGACCAAGTTGAGAGATGGTCGAATAGGCAAGAATCGCTTTGAGATCGTTTTTTTTCACCGCCAGGAATGATCCATAACATAAAGTCAGAAGACCAACGCCGGTAACGAGCCAGAACCAGAGTCCCTGTCCACCGAAGATCGGCGTAAACCGGGCGACAACGTACAGTCCGGCCTTGACCATGGTGGCTGAGTGAAGATAGGCACTAACAGGTGTCGGAGCTTCCATGGCATCCGGCAACCAGATATGGAACGGGAACTGAGCTGACTTGGTGAAAGCTCCAATCAGGATCAAGATAAGTGCGGGTAGAAATAGTGCGCTTTCCTGAAACTGACCCAATCCTGCAATAGTTGCACGAATACTGAACGTTCCGGTAATGAGATACATCATCATGAATCCGGTAAGCATGGCGAAACCGCCAAATACCGTAATCAGGAATGATTTTTGTGCTCCTGAAGTCGAGGCTTTACGTTTGTAATGGAATGCAATCAACAGGAATGACGTAATACTGGTCAATTCCCAGAATCCGTAGAGCACGATCATATTATCAGATAGCACCACGCCCAACATGGCTCCCATGAACATCAACAGATACAGGTAGAAACGGTTCAGCGCTTCTTTCATATCCATGTAGAAGATGGAGTAGAGAACAACGAGGACACCGATTCCGGTGATTAGCAGTGTCAGCATGAGGCTCAGACCGTCCAGATACAGGTTAAATCCAATGTCCAGTGAAGGAATCCATGGGATATTTCCAGATACGGTATTGCGCTGTGACACAGCGGGTATGAGACTCGCAAAGTATACAAATAATAGTGCCGGAACAAGGAGAACCGGCCATCCCAAATGTAATTTACGGAAGAAACGATGCAGCATGGCAAGTAGAATGCCAGCGGCAAAAGGCAGAATAACAGCAACATGAAGCAGGCTCAACATTACACCCCCAATGTTTAGTATTTCGATTACTCTCTCTGTGACATACAGGCGCATGATCCTTTGAAGGATATGCTTGCTCTCTATATTCATAACCCAAGTATGTATATACAGAATCGTGTCTATTCTTTGAATGGAAGAAACACGGTGAAAATTTCAGTATAATATTGTATGGGCATGTATAATAAAAGAACACACAAGTTCCGATAAATATGAAAACGATTAGGGCGTGTCTGAAACTCCGAAGAAGCAGATTTTGCCGAATTTTCGTTCCAAGCCAGGAAGTTTTCCGCAGGCGTGCCGGGGCACGTCAAGGGAAAGTGACGCAGCAGGGGGCGAAAAGGCGGTAAAAGATGCACTTCAGCGAGTTTTGAGACACGTCCGAGGTGACATTCCGTGTACTCTTTACAGCATAGTTATGTTGAAAAGCAAGATGGTTTCACCGTGTAATGGAGGAAGTAATGTCATTCAAAATTAGAACTGTGCTTACAGTCATCTTTGCTGTGTTATCCCTGCTGGTTACTCTGACGATTGGGTCTATTTTTAGCCAAAAGTCATTTGTTGCTGTAGAGACTGAGATTGGTCACTCGCTTACAGGCACGGCCTCACAGGCTTCGGACAAGCTGGATCGATTCATGTCCGCTCGCGCGGGTGAACTGGACCTGCTGGGCCGGATGGTTTCGTTGAAAGATGGATTCCAACCTGATGAGATTCAGATGCTGCTGGATCAGTTACAAGATAGCTTTCCCTCATTCTCATGGGTTGGATTCATGAACCCAAAAGGAAAAGTGTTAGCTGCCACGGATGGTATCTTGCTTGGGGAAAATTTATCGGAGCGACCTGTGTATCAGGAGGGAATCAAGGGTAAATTCATTGGAGATGTGCATAATGCAGTACTTCTTGCCAAGCTGCTTCCGAATCCAACGGGAGAGCCGTTGCAATTTGTCGATATCAGTTTTCCGCTGAAGGATAGCAAAGGAATGATTCAAGGTGTGCTCGCTGCACATTTAAGCTGGGAATGGGCGAAGGAAGTTGAGGAATCCGTACTTGCCCCATTGAAAAGAGAAGAAAAAGACATTGAGTTCTTTATCGTGAGCAAAAAGGAACATACAGTGCTGCTCGGGCCGAAGGAATGGGTCGGTAAACCGTTGGTATTGCCCGGCATTGAAGAGGCCCAGCACAACAAAAGCAGTTGGTCCATTGAAAAGTGGCCTGACGGTAATGAATATGTGACAGGGTTTGCCTACAGCCAGGGCCATCTGGATTATCCTGGATTAGGCTGGACTGTAGTCATTCGTCAAGTCAAGTCATCTGCTTTTGCGTCTGTGTTTGACCTGATGTGGTTTAATGTGTGGGCGGGACTTGCCGTTACCGTGCTGTTTGCACTGATTGGCTGGGTTGTCTCACGTCTGATCTCTGCCCCACTTGTGCGTCTTACCAGAGTAGCCAATCGACTGCGTGCAGGGGAAGAGCTTGAGATTCCTGCGATTAAGGGGATTAAGGAGATTGAAGTGTTGTCCCGTTCGCTTCGGGATATGCTGACCTCTCTTATGAATAAAAACTCAGAGCTGGTCGTGATGCAGAATCTGGCGCATTTTGATCAGTTGACTAGTCTGCCGAATCGCACTGCTCTTGAAGTGTATTTGGAGGAGTCTCTGGAGACCGAAAGTGAAAATCACACGCTGACTTTTCTCTATCTGGATCTCGATGGATTCAAACGGGTCAACGATACACTTGGACATCAGACTGGAGATGTGCTGCTACAGAAAGTGGCCCAGCGACTGTCGGCTCTTGGTCAGGAGAAGGGTATAACAGTCCGATTGGGCGGAGATGAATTCCTGATTGTACTTCAGTCTGTTGGAAGTCATCCGAGGGAAGAAGCCATGGCTTATGCAGAAGCCATCATTCAAAGCCTGAACAAGCCGTTTATTATTGAATACGAGCGAATTCGAATTGGATGTAGCATCGGAGGTGCTGAATATCCAACCAACAGCGACAACCCAAGTGAGATTATTCGGATGGCGGACGAAGCTTTGTATGAGTCCAAACGTGCTGGCAAGAACAGAATGACATTTTATTCCGAGTTGAAGCAAGATCGTTAGCGTATAATAACATTAGCTGGGTTATCCCAATCACCTTTGTGCGAATGTGCGTATAAACAAGGAGGGGTGAAATGTCTGGAAAATATACATCTGTACCTTATGGTTATGAGCCACCTGCGGCCAGCCGCAAAGGCACACTGACTTTTTATGACTCGTTTGAACATGTGACCGATGAGCAACTTGAACGCGCCGCTGCAACGGCGGACATCCGTTCATTCGTACAGCTCGTGCTGTATCCTTTACACGAGAGCACGTTTAAACGAATGAGCAAAGGTACAATACAAGCCTATTACAAAAGAGAAGATCGCCTGCATGATTGGCGGCGGGAACATCCAACCTCCCGTATACGCGTGGAAGGACTGGAGGGCAAGAGAAAAAAATATACGCCTGTGGATAGCGCGCTCCGCCATATCACTGCGGAATATCCAGCCCCTCACTTTCTGTATTTGACGATAGAGATGGCGAATATGTTTGCTTCATTTGATTCCTTCAAGGATTGGATCAAAGAGCTGCGTCTCATCATTGACGGATCGTCCGAATACCTGCATCCGATGCTGGAGCAAAATCGCCATCGCTGGGAATGGGCGGAATGAAAACATAGATGTATGAAAAAGATCGGCGTGTTGATCGTATTCAGACCCAAAAAAAGTTGTGTTGTACAAACCGGAATTCCGGTGTACAGCACAACTTTTTTATTTATATTTTCTCTGCCAAGGACGAAGCCAGATCAAGTGATGTTACGGTTTTATTTTTACCTGTTCGTTTGGCGGCATACAGACAGGCATCCACTTCCTCGAACAATTTGTCTTTGGTTAGATTAGGGCTGTAGCTTTTGAGACCGATACTCACGGTGATGGAAGCTCCTTCAAGTTCCAGATGGCCCATCAGGGCAATCTTCTGGCGAATCTGTTCCACCAAGGCATAAGCCTGCTTGAAAGATTGCTCAAACATCAATAAGGCGAACTCTTCGCCCCCGTACCGTGCTGCAATATCACTTGAGGTAATGGTTTCCTGAATGATCAGGGACACTTTCTCCAGAATGATGTCTCCAACCCGATGACCATACGTATCATTAATGGATTTGAAGTCATCAATATCGATCAGGGCCAGATGCAGACTCATGCCACTGTTGGCATACTCAAATGCTTTTTCATAATAATCCTTGAAGGAGCTTTGATTATAAAGGTTGGTTAAACCGTCTGTTTTGGACTGTTTGGTCATAATGGCATTTCGCACAATAAGGTCCTGCTTGGCAAGCATGCTGGCCTGAAGATCATTGAGCACCTCAACGCCGCTTGTTACGATAACCTGTGCTACATATGTACCTAGGATTAGAAAAGCAGGAATGGATACCATGTCAAATGAAGACAGGTACAACCGGTAGGCCGGATCGAACAAAACCAGAAAGTAACCAGTCATCTGCATCAGAAAGACAGTCCAGACTCTCTTTTTACTGAAGAACAGCACCGAAGCAAAGATGGGCAACAGACAGATTGCTAATATAATCCGAATGTCATAATTGACATGAATAATCGTCCAGGCGATAACCGTGCTGGCTATAGACATGGTGTAAAAGGAATATGAACTGAAGCGCCGATCAACCCAACTTGCGAACAAAATGCATGAACTGCTGACGGCCGTAGGCCAGAAGAGGACATTCATCACGAAATCTGTAGGTGTGCGATCATACTCCAGAAACAGGAAACAGCCAATCTGAATGGCGAAATGTGCAATGATAACAACCCAGTAGGCATGGAGCATTTTTTGAATCCATTTGGAATGTTTGAACTCGTACTCTGTTGGAATGTGGCTATTGTGCGTATGGAAACCTTTCATATATCACCGCTGACTGCATCATAATGGTACGACAGAATTACTCTCGTATATGATAATTATAAATCACAATGAACAAAACGCAAATGTATTTAACTGTTATGTGAGAACAAGACTCACATAAGTTTCGAGTTGTCACAAACTTTTTATGGAGGACAAACAAAACTCAACAATACACTCATAGACTATATACATGGCTCCGTTCCATATGTAGGAAATCATTGATGAAGGGGAGGTGATCTTCATTCCTCTTGTCGTTCGTTCAACCGTTAATGCTACGGGAGCAATTACATTTACAGGAAATACGCTTGGACTGAGTCGTTCGGAAACAGCGGGAGTACCCGGAACACAGGACAGTATTGGAGGTTTTATCACAACCAACACCAGCCTCCAGTACGGCACCTATCCACTGGGAACGACAAGCCTGTATCAGAGCAACAGTTCAGCAGCCATTCTTACACTACCTGCTGGAAGTACCGTTCTGTATGCAGAATTGATCTGGGGCGGCAGTTACATTAATGGTACAGTCAATCTGAGTGCTGCCATCAACAATCCGGTTACGTTTATTACACCCGCAGGGACTTCCAGTGTGACTCCTGATCCACTTACCTACAATCAATTCGATCTGGGGGGCGGTGCTGCTGGCTATGTACGTTCCGCCAATGTGACTACACTTGTTCAAAGCGGGGGAGCCGGTACATATATCACTGGAGCAGTGGTAGGCACTATTGTTATTCCAAGTGATTCCACGGCCAATCATGCGGGATGGACACTTGGGGTCATTTATCAGAATCCCAATCTGCCTTTTCGCAACATGTCTTTGCGTGCAGGCGGCGTACTTGTTCAATCCACTTCACCACCTGTTGTTACCACACTGACTGGATTTGCAACGCCCCTTTCCGGTGTATTGGGAGGAAGAATACTGTTCAGTGCGCAGGAGGGCGACGCGAACCGGACCGGTGACCAGGCATTATTCGGGCCAACCTCAGCTACATCGGTTGCTTTGTCCGGGCCCAATAATCTAGCTGCGAACTTTTTTGCTTCTCAGATTAACGGAGATACCGGAGCGCTTAATACAACAGGAACGTTTGGGACACGAAATCAGATCAACGGGGCTCCAGGTACGAATATTATCGGTGGACGTCAAGGCTGGGATATTACCAATGTGGATGTTTCAGCAAGACTGATCAATAACCAGTCATCTGCGGTATTGACATTAACGACCTCGGGGGATGCCTACATTGTCAACGCCAATGCAATTCAAGTTGATATTAATGCACCCAAGATCACATTGGCTAAGGCAACGGTGGCCGCCGGTGCAGTTGCCGGGGATAGTATTCTATATTCAGTTACCGTTACCAATGCAGGCACTGCGAGTGCGGCCAGTGTTGTTTTATCCGATTCACTTCCTGCAGGTCTTACTTTTATTCCAGGCAGTGTCACGGTTGCAGGTGTATCCCGTCCAACACTTGATGTGACGGCAGGCATTCCGCTGGGTTCGTTAGCTTTATCCAGTAGTGTTGTTGTAACCTATCGAGCACTCATCGGTCAGGATGCAAGCATCCTGCAACTGGTGAATTCGGCCAATGCAGCCTTTACATTTCAAAGTGTAGCAGGGGGGCCGGTCATTACCGGAGTTATTCCGTCCAATAACTCCACCCTTACTGTTTATTCGCCAAACCTGTCCATTGTGAAATCGGCGAGTACCACCAATGCGACGGTGGGTGACCTGGTAACCTACACACTTCAAGTGAACAACGGAGGGAATGTTGCTGCTAATGTTACATTGAGGGATAACATTCCAAGTGGTAGCTCATATGTAGCAGGCAGCTTTCGTCTGAATGGAAATGTGATTGCTGGCGCCAATCCGGTTACCGGCGTTAATCTGGGGAGCCTCGCGGCAGGAAGTGCCAATACCGTGACTTTTCAGGTACTTGTAACAAGCTTGCCGACACCGCCGACGCTTGTGGATCAGGCGACAGCTTCTTATTCCTTCAATTCACCTGATGGTCGTACGATCACGGGAAACATCGCCTCGAATACCTTAACAATCCCGGTAACATTGCCCAATGTGACCACGGTAAAGTCAGCATCCGTTACCGATGTTGCTGTCGGGGAGACCTTCACGTACACCGTAGTTACTACCAACAGCGGTATTCAGGTGATTAACAATGTAGTACTTACAGATGCGCTCCCTGCTGGAACAACTTTTGTTCCCGGCAGTGCAACCGTAAGGGGAACTGTCGTACCGTCTGCGAATCCGAGCAGTGGTATCTCTATTGGGACATTGGCGGCCGGAAGTTCTGCGACGGTGACGTTTCAGGTGAATGTGCAGTCTTTGCCTGCTTCAGGTTCGTTAATCAATCGAGCGGTAGTGTCCTATAGCTCTGGTTCGTTCACGGGCATTTCCAACTCCAATTCCATTACAACCCCTGTATACCAAGCTGTTGTTGGTATCAACAAGTCGGCAAGCCAAACTAATGCGACACTGGGGGATCAGATTGCATACACACTTGTGGTCACGAACAGTGGAAATATAGCGACTCAAGTGAATGTGACCGATACGATTCCAGCGGGGCTGACGTTTGTCCCGAATTCGGTAACTGTGAATGGTACTGCACGGCCTGGAACAAGCCCATTAACCGGAATAACACTGGGCAGCCTCCTACCGGGAGTTACGGCTACGGTGGTGTTTCGCGCTACACTCACCACACTTCCGACTCCCCCGACACTGGAGAATCAAGGGACAGCAAGTTATACGTACCAGCTTCCAAGTGGGAGGAATCTCTCAGGCAGCAGCTTATCCAATATCGTTCGTATATCTGCATCGGCTCCCAATATTTCTCTTAGTAAAACAGTAAATACACCGGATGCGACAGTTGGAGATGTGCTTACGTATACCGTTGTTGCAACAAACGCAGGAATTAGTGGAGTACAAAATCTGGTGATTTCGGATACACCATCCGGCTCTGAATTTGTCCCGGGTAGTGTCACGATTAATGGATCTGCTGTTACCAGCGCAAGCCCCGTTGCGGGAATCGCAGTGGGTACATTGAATAGCTCAAGCAGTGTAACTGTGACCTATCAGACCCGAGTGAATTCCGTTCCATCTACGGGTTTGGTTAGTAACCAGGCCAATGCAGCATTTACATCAGGCAGTTTTAATGGTGTTTCTTCTTCTATATCAGTAAACACCCCCATATTTCTGCCAGTGATCCAAGTGGTGAAGTCAGCAAGTACAACAAGTTTGACGGTAGGCGATACGTTTAATTACACCATCCAAATTAACAATACAGGTAACATAGCTGCAACGGTTACCTTGACAGATCCCATTCCAGCAGGAGCAGTATTCAGCACAAATAGTGTCATTATTAATGGCGTACCTACCCCTGGGGTCAGCCCGGAGTCGGGTATCAGTCTAGGAGAGATTGCTGCGGGCTCAGGTGCAACGGTCACCTTTGTTGCGACGGTTACCAGTTTGCCAGATGCAAGGCAGTTAATTAATCAGGCGGTTGCCTCGTTTGCCTACACACTCCCAAGTGGGAGAACAATTGCCGGTCTCTCGTCATCAAACACCATCACTATTCCAGTGTCTCTGCCCAATGTTACCATTGTCAACAGTGACAATGTAGAGTACGGCGTAGTCGGAGATGTCATTCGATACACATCTGTTATTCGTAATAACGGCACAGTAGCCGTTAATAATGTGGTATATGTCAATCCTCTTCCTTCGAATACCCCATTTGTACCCGGAAGTGTCATTGTGAACGGGACTTCGTTCCCGCTCTCCAATCCGACCGCCGGCATTCCAATCGGTACGTTGGCTCCAGGAGCCGAGGTTACCGTAACTTTTGAGGTGACGATTACCATGCCGATTCCTTCGCAGATTAACAATCAGTCGACGGTCAGCTTCACATCCGGTTCATTTTCAGGGTCATCATCGTCCAATACCACACAGACTCCGGTTATACAACCGCAGATTTCACTTGTCAAAACGGCAAATACCGTAAATGCGACCGTAGGTGATACGGTTGTATACACGGTAACGGTCAGCAACACAGGCAATCTGGAGGCAAATGTTACCGTGACAGATACCATTCCTGCTGCGACTACTTTAGTACCCAACAGTGTGGTTGTATCCGGTGTGCCACAGCCAGGAGCGACGCCAGCAGCAGGCATTCCGGTAGGCATTGTAGCAGCGGGGGCGACGGCTGTTGTCACGTTCGCCGTTGTTGTGGATTCACTTCCATCTCCGCAGCAGCTTAGCAATTTTGCTACATCATCCTTTACATTTACACCTCCAGATGGGCGGACGTTGACTGGCTCAGCCACTTCGAATACGCTCACGTTTCCAGTCTCGTCACCAAACGTTGCTGTTGTCAAAAGCACAACTTCCACTGCGGCTACTGTAGGCGATACGGTGACCTATTCCATTCTGGTGACCAACAGCGGAATTGCACCGGTGAACAATATTCAGTTCTCGGACCCGATTCCAGCCGGAGCCTCCTTTGTTACAGGTAGTGTCACAGTGAATGGGGTTGCGCAACCTGGAGCCAATCCGGCAGGTGGGGTATCCCTTGGTACATTGGGGCCCGGAACGTCCGCAACGGTCACGTTCAGTATCCGTGTCGACGCGATCCCGCCAAGCAATCAGTTGAGCAATCGCTCTACGGTCAGTTTTACCTCAGGTACATTCTCAAGCACAACCTTTTCAAATACCGTGGTCACTCCGGTGTACCAGCCTATTCTTTCAGCACAAAAAACAGCCAGTACACAAAACGCTACCGTTGGGGATACGGTGAGCTACACGATAACCGTGAGCAATCAGGGAAACTATGGAGCCCAGATTAACCTGACAGATAACCTTCCAGCCGGAACCATTCTTGTTCCAAATAGCGTTATTGTGAACGGTCAACCGCTGCCAGCAGGAAGTCCGGCAACCGGCATCCCCGCAGGCAATGTGGCTCCCGGAGCTACGACCACCATTACCTTTTCAGTGGTTGTTGATACGCTGCCAAGTCCGCAACAACTGGTGAATCAGGCTACGGTAGCTCTATCATATACATTGCCGGATGGGCGGAACATCACGGAGTCTGTTCTATCTAATGTGCTGACCATTACCGTATCGGCACCGGATGTCGATGTCGTCAAATCCACAACTTCGACGGCGGTATCTGTTGGTGATGTCGTAACGTATAGCATCGCTGTAACCAATAACGGAATTGCAACGGTCAACAATGTGGTTTTCACGGATGCAGTGCCAACAAGTACCGTTCTTGCGCCAACCGGCGTGTTTGTCGATGGTGTTCTGCGACCAGGTGCCAATCCTTCTACGGGAATAACACTTGGTTCCATCGCACCTGGTGTTACGGTAACCGTTGTATTTAGTGTGCAGGTTACGGCACTCCCGGCAAGTGCAGTGTTAAACAATCAGTCCACTGTCAGCTTTACATCAGGTGTTTTCTCAGCGACCACATTCTCCAATACGGTTACAACTCCGGTCTATCAACCTATTCTGTCGGCAGTGAAAACGGGAGATCAGACGATAGCAACGGTAGGGGATACCGTTGTGTACAGCATCGCCATTTCCAATACCGGGAACTATGGGGCATCCGTCACGTTGACCGATACCATTCCGGCAGGAACAGAGCTTGTTCCAAATAGCGTTATTATTAACGGGGCTTCTGCACCAGGTGCAGATCCGGCTTCGGGTATTCCGCTTGGTGTCGTTTCCACAACAACTCTGGTTACCTTCTCCGTTGTGATTGTGACGTTACCTTTGAGCCAGTCCATTACCAATCAGGCTTCTGCGACATTTTCGTATACATTACCTGATGGAAGAACACTTGGAGGCACGATTACGTCCAACGCACTCAACATTCAAGTATCTGCTCCGAACGTGAGTGTAGTTAAGACGGCTTCGGTAGTTGATGCCGTGGTAGGCGACACGATTGTGTATGAAATGGTTGTGACCAATGAAGGAATTGACCCGGTAAACAACATTGTGATCACCGATCCGATTAACCCAGCCACCACATTTGTTACAGGCAGTGTTCTGGTGGACGGCGTCCCACGTGCCTTGGCCAACCCTGCGCTGGGCATAGCTCTTGGTAGTTTGGCGCCTGGAGCATCGATAGCGGTATCGTATGCAGTGCGGGTCAATACGCTTCCAACACCACCACAAGTGAGCAGTCAGTCTTCCGTAAGTTTCACATCGGGTGTCTTCTCGGGAGCAGCGTATTCCAATACGGTTGTAACACCAATCTATCAGCCGATTATTGCCGTAACCAAAACAGGGAGCACCTCCAATGCAACCATTGGTGACACCATCACGTATTCTTTTGCAATTATCAATAGTGGGAATCTTGCTGCTAATTTAACATTAATCGACAGTATACCAAACGGAGCGGTACTGCTTCCTAACAGTGTTCTGATTGATGGTGTTCCACAGCCAGGTGCCAATCCGGAGACGGGTATCGTTGTGGGTACCATACCGTCCGGAGGTACGGTTACTGTAACGGTTACCCTCGAAGTGACTGTAGATACGTTGCCGCAGGATCAGCAACTGGTTAACCAGGCGGTGGCCAACTATACATTTAGTCCACCCGATGGCCGTCTGTTGACGGGGACCGTATCTTCGAATGTTCTGGTTATCCCGGTATCTGCACCCAATGTTGTTGTTGCCAAAAGCACAAGTGCCATTGATGCTGTTGTTGGTGATGTAATCACCTATACGGTTGTAGTAACCAATAGCGGCATTGAAGTGGTGAATAATGTGGTCATGGTTGACCCGGTACCTGTCGGTACAGTATTTGTGCCAGGAAGTGTTACGGTGGATGGTGTGCCAAGACCAACAGGGAATCCGAATACAGGCATCACGCTTGGTTCGATTGCTGCGGGTGCTTCCGTTACGGTTACATTCAGAGTAGAGGTTGTGGTGATATGAGCCAATCTTCCGGTCCGTTGTCCCACTGGCTAAAGAATCAGTCCCTGGTTCGATTCAGCTCGGGTGCGACTGAACTGGAACAGGTATCCTATTCGAATACGGTTGTAACACCGTGGATCGGCCCCAGGCTTGAAGTCAGAAAAGTGTGCAATGTCACAGAGGCTGCCTTGGGGCAGTCTCTTATCTACCATGTTGAAATTGTTAACACCGGAAATCTTCCGGCCTTAGTGCACCTATTGGATCAGCTATCTGCAGAGACGGCACTGCTTCCCAATAGTGTACTGCGTGATGGTATTCCGTTACCGGGAGCATCACCAGAGAGAGGATTGCCTCCAGCCGAAATCGAGCCCGGAGCCACGTTGCGATACCACTTCCAAGTTGTAATCTTGCGTTTACCTGAGACACTGAAGCTGCTGAACCAGGCACAGGTTAACTATGAGTTTTTGACACCGGAAGGCAGAACGGTTACAGGTATGGAACAATCCAATATCGTGGAGGTCAATCTGGTCTCATCCCGGCTGGAGATCTCCTTGCAGGCGGATCACATCTATACCTTCTCTGGGGATATTGTCATGTACACCGTCATCGTGAGCAATCCGGGTTTTATTGCAGCCACGAATGCCCAAGTAACGATTTCTTTGCCACAAGGTATTGTTTTTATACCTGCGAGTGTAATAGTAGATGAAATGTTTGCGCCACAAGTAACGCCTGATACGGGTATACAACTTGGAGAGATTTTGCCCGGAAGCTCAATTAGGGTACAATATCGGGTTCAGGTTATGGGGGGAAGCGATGCGAACGGAATATCAAGTGTAGCTGTACTGTCATATATCTCGGTAGGACAGCAGGAGACGGTCTACTCCAATCAGGTTACCCTGGAAGTGATACAGCCCCAGGTCTCTGTGCTGAAAAGTGTGCTCCCGGTAACGGCCACATTGGGTGATGCCGTCCAATATAATATTACCGTCTCCAATGCAAGCAGTTATGCGGTGGATGGAACTCTCCTGGATGTACTGCCAACAGGTATGACATTTGTCGAAGGCAGTTTGGGCTGGAATGGGGTTAAACGTCCCGGAACCAATCTGGTTAAAGGGCTTAATCTGGGGACGTTGACAGCCCGGTCGATACTGAATATTCAGTTCGAAGCGAAACTTCCAGATCGAGATGAATCGATGCCTGATGACTACAGGTATGTGAATCATGCTAGCCTGATGTATACATTTAGATTGCCAGATTCACGGTCAGTGCAGCGGATGATTACATCCAATGAAGCTGTGGTCGAATTGAAAGCGCCGATAATTCGCGCTTACGTTCAAGTGACACCCACATTGGTCGAGCAGGGAGGTACCGTCACTTTTCAGGTACGCGTGGGGAATACGGGCAATTTGCCGGCACGTGTACAACTTGGGAGCATTTTACCTGAGGGTGCCAGATGGCTTGGGCAAGCTACGGGTGAGCTCCAATTGAGCATATCAGAGTATTCCACACCACGGGTTCTGCATGTGGGCGTGATTGAGCCTGGAACGGAAAAAAACATCTCGTATGTAGCGAAGTTAGCTTCTGAGAAGGCGGGGACGCTGCAAGGAGACTTGATTGCTCGGTACACGTATGAATGGAATGGACAAAAACGGGCTGGCGAAACCCGATCGAATGAGTACAGCATCATTGTGGAGTATAGAGAAGAATAGGAGGTATCACGGTTAACGGTAACTTGCCTGAGTAATTTGTTCATTCTGGATGCCATGAGATTACACGAACGTAAATGAATGGTATACTAACTGAATATGAACTCGGCAATCAACCCGTGGAATCGGGACGTCGGAGTAGAGGAGGCAGCCACATTGGCAAAAGCAAAAGTAGCAAAAAGACCTACACGGGATGAGTTTGAACTTGAAGAGTTGGGAAACCAGCTGGTTGAAGCCTTTCGGGAACGTTCGGAAGTACTGTTGACGGTATGGGGCAAAGAAGATCAGGTGCAAGGAGTCATCGTCAAAATGGACTCCCGTACACGACTCGTGCATGTAGAGTATACCGAAGAAGAGTTCACAGCGAAGGTACCTTTTCTGGATATCATGCGTGTGCAATCTCCCCGGTACTGAACGAAAAAAACAGCAATCTGAATAATTAGGGCATCCGCCCTGTCAAAGTCGTTCTTCCTGCATAAGATAACCCATACCTGTTGCAGAGGAGGTACGGTCAATGAGCGAAGTATTAGGTGGAGAAACAAGAGGCTACGGATACGGAGGTTTCACTTCTGTAGGTGCCATTCTGGTTCTGTTCATCCTGTTGGTTATCATCTCCAAAGCGTTCTTGGTATAATTGCATATCTTTAAAGAATGAAAGAAGCTCTGCCATCGCGGCAGAGCTTTTTTGTTCATTCAGTCTTTGGCGAATTTTGTAGAAAATCGGTGTAAGTCCTGCTTACGTTATGTTAGAATATAACCATCCCTAGAGAAAGAAAGAGGTGTTTTGATTATGAGCCAAACGTTAACAGAATCTTTAAATGAACAGATGAACTTTGAGTTTTATTCCGCTCATGTATATCTGGCTATGGCAGCCTATTGTTCCAGCAAAAGTCTGGATGGATTTGCGAACTTCTTCATCGTGCAAGCCGAAGAAGAGCGATTCCATGGCATGAAAATATACAAATTCCTGAATGATCGTGGACAACGTGCCACCCTTGCGGCTTTGCCAGAACCGAAGAATGAATATGCTTCGATGCTGGATGTATTTGAGCATGGTTATGCTCATGAACAGCAAAACACGAAAAAATTCTACAATCTGGCTGACATCGCTCTGAATGAACGTGAACATGCAACGATGTATTTCCTGAAATGGTTCATTGATGAGCAGGTTGAAGAGGAAGCATTGTTTGACAATATTATTCAGAAGCTGCGCCGCATTGAAAAAGACAGCAATGCCTTCTACATGCTGGATGCCGAGTTTGGCAAACGTTCGTTCACAGCTCCTGCTGAATAAATGCACGTAGGGAGTCGATAAGATTCCAGCGTCAAAACACCATGTACATACAGCATGAGGTAATGATCCTGAAAGCAATGGGGGCAATCCCCTTGCAAGGGATGATGGTTTGATGCCATATGCTGATTGAAGACAAAGAAGCCTGCACTTGTGCAGGTTTTTTTGCATGCAACGATATTTAATGATTGTATTGTATTGATTTGCTTGAATTGGAGTAAAGGTCTATCAAAATTCTGAATATGGGTAATAGAGGATATGTCACAATTGATCTATCCTGGCGGGATCTTATTTTGCGCAAATCTATCAAATTCGTATTAAATTTTAGGTTTATCTGACAAAAGTGTAACTCTACCGTAGTCTTTGGAGCGAGAACAGGAGCCACTATCTTTGATAGTATTAGGATTAATCGCCAAGGGATGAAGGTAGAAAAACATGGACACCCGGGGAAATATAACACAAAAGGGAGACTTTTAATTATGCTACATATTCGTAAATCTATCATGGTCACACTTGCTATTTTACTAATCATTCCACTATTATTGCCGCAGTCGGTATCTGCCAAATCTGCTGCATCCAAGGATGGTGAAAGCAAAGCGAATTCCAAAATCATATACCTGACGTTTGATGATGGGCCAACCGCTCATACGGGTCAGTTACTGGATATTCTGGATCAGTATCATGCGAAGGCAACGTTTTTCATGCTGGGTCCTCAAATGGAGAAATTTCAGAAGGCTACCAAACGAATCGTAGCTGACGGGCATGGATTGGGTCTGCATGGTGTGACTCACGTTCCAGGCAAATTCTATAAATCTGCATATAGCGGATTGAAAGAGATGCAACAGGCCAATGTAAGTCTGAATAAGGTTGCCGGGGTTAAAACAAGTCTCGTTCGGACGCCATATGGTAGTAAACCATATCTCAAACCGGCATTCCGTAATGTACTGCTGGGACAGGGTGGATTCCATCTATGGGATTGGAATGTGGATTCGGAAGACTGGAAATACCAGAAAGATCACCAGAAAGTTTATAACAGTGTAATGAAGCAAATCCACAATGTGCAAAAGAGTGGAACAACGCCAGTTGTGCTTATGCACGACCAGGAAGCAACGCTGAAAGTATTACCGCAAGTGTTGAAAACATTGAAGGCAGAAGGGTATCGTTTTGAAGTATTAAGCAAAAAAGTGCAGCCGGTTAACTTCTGGAACGACAAGCGTTAATCTTTTTAATTTTTAGATTGGCTACAACGAAGGAGGTACACATCATGAAGAAACAGCCATTATGGATCACGATTCCAGTAACGACAGCCGTTTTACTTGCTCTGGCAGGATGTGGCGGACCGGATTCAAATGCAGCAACATCAGAGAATAGTTCTTCACCAACGACAACAGTGGGGGAGCAGACCGAGACCGGAAGTGGTGGTGCTGATTTCTCTAATGAAAATGAAACAGGAACCAAAGAGAATACGGGCACAACAGATAATAAAGACACATCAGGATCGAAGGCAATTGACAACCAAATTGCCACTGGTCAATCAGGTGTGAATGATGTGATCAAGCAAGTTCGCAACCAGTTGAAGATGAAGGATGCAGCGTTACCCACTTCATTTTCATTGGACAAGGGTACATCTTTGGGGGCGGCAATACTGTCCAATACTGCTGATGCATTTAAGGTAAACTTCTACGCTACTACTCAGTCTGTTGCCATTAATGATCAATCTTTAACTGCATCCGACAGTAAGATACCTGTACTGGCTTCCTATGAAGTGAAGACCTATAAAGACCCGAATCAGCCAGAAATATTCCCTGAGACGGACCTGAAAGATATTCCAGCAGATATGGCTGTGGATCTAGGACATGGCATCAAAGGTATGAGTGAAGGTGCCGCAGGCAGTCAATATCTGACTTGGCAAGAAGGTAGATGGACGCTGGAAATTCGTTCGGTTTCCGAAGATGAAATGAATAATCCGGGCATAGCGAAGAAAATGGTGGAGTACCTGGAGTCACATACGTTGCCAGTACCCAAAGATAAAGGTTATATCAAGGTTGAATATCCAAGTGGTGGACAGTCTGTTCATGTAACGATCTCATGGCAGGACGGTAACCAAATTCATCAGCTTAAGACCGATCAAGTGCCATTAGAAGCTCTTGGCATGGTTGTATCTGTGAAATAAATCTTGAGTATTTTACGGATATTCTGCAATGTAGAAGAGATGAGTGTTGGATTGTTACGATACACATAAAAAAGCTTGGCCCAGGAAGAAATTGCTGGGCCAAGCTTTTTATTTTGAGCATGTTATCGCAGCTTAAGCAGCCGGGGTACATGCTTATTTTTGTTTCAATGGGTTAAAGCGGTGCTTTCATTTGAACCACCCTTTTTCCTTGGAGCGAGTGATGGCCTCAATCCGGTTACTGGCATTTAACTTGTTGAGAATAATGGAGATGTAGTTACGCACCGTGCCCGTTGTGATGAACAGATGCCCGGCGATTTCCTTGGTGTTTTTCCCATCTGCCATAAGGCCTAGTACGGCATTCTCCCGTTCTGTCAGGGGATTTTCTTCTACATAAGCTTCATCTACCAAGTCGGGAGCGAAGATGCGTCTGCCATTCATAACTTGGCGGATCGACTCGGCAAGTTCTTCAATTGGACTGTCTTTGAGCAGGTAACCACGGACACCGCCCTTTAGGGCACGTTCGAAATATCCGGTCCGGGCAAAAGTGGTCAGGATAATGACCTTACAGCTCATTCCTTTGAGTTCTTCTGCGGCTTCAAGGCCGCTTTTTACGGGCATTTCTATATCCATCAGACAGATGTCTGGTGCAAGCTCCTGAACAAGGGCAAGGGCTTCCTGGCCGTTGCTGGCACGTCCGACGACTTCCATATCTTCCTCCAGATTGAGGAGGGAGGACAAGGCGCCGAGCATCATGCGCTGATCTTCCGCGATTACAATTCTAATCATGATTCTGCCTCCTTTATCGGTTTGCGAACGAGTTTCGGAACATGAATAATGATCGCTGTACCCGGGATGTCTGTCGCAGAGCGAATATCCAGACAACCGTTCACAAATTCAAGTCGTTCCTTCATGCCCAAAATTCCTGTTCCGCGCCGATCCTGTTTGCGAGTTCGTTCTATTCCAACACCGTTATCTTGAACGGTTAATACATTATCCGATAGTGTTTCTTTAATGATGATAGTACAGGTTGTTGCCTGGCTGTGTTTGACGACATTCGTGACAGCTTCTTTCAAGCACATTCCGAGCACATTTTCATTTAATTGTGACGTATCCTGTAATTTCGGATTACCTTCCAGCACAAATTCAATCGAAGCGGCCTTCAGAATCTGCTCCGCCCGGAACAGTTCATCGACCAATTGTGTACCACGCATGGTAGTGACCATTTCCCGGACTTCCTTCAGAGCTGTACTTGCCGTTTGTCTGAGGTCGTTCAATTCAATCTCGGCCTGATCGGGATTATTGCGGAGCAGCCGTCTCGCCAGATCGGTTTTCAGACCGATCAGAGAGAGCTTCTGTCCAAGTGTATCGTGCAGGTCACGAGCGATACGCTGGCGTTCTTCCATTTTTACGAGATCATCAAGTCGCTTGTTCGCATTCTCCAATTGGCCTTCCAATTGTTCAGTTTTGTTTTTGTTATACGTACTGATTGGGAGCAGGATGGAGGCCATTAAGCTGATGAATACAAACGGGAGTTGGCTCACCAACAGAGAACTCTGATTAATGAAGCCGTAATTAATGGTTACGAAACTGGCTCCCAGGTTCACCGAGTAGAGGGTGAAGAAACCGGCTTTATTTTTAATATTCCCAATAAAGAAAGCAAGAAACAATGAGAAGTAGGCATAATCATAGGCGATCGTCATCGTAATGGATATGGCAATAAGCATTCCAATCCACATGTACACCTGCCAGCCCTTGGTGATGAAGGCGAGCAGGTAACAGACGAAGAAGACGAGGATAATGATGATGCCGGTTACCATCGTCCATAATTTAGAATATTGTGATATAAAATAGAATGGCAGGATGAAAAAGGCGAGCCATACATAAAGGTTCAACCCTGTTTTTTTATAAAAATTTTGCATCCACTTTTGAATGGAATTCTCCTCCTTGCACTTGTACTCAACTTTAGCATGACTGTAGCATGACTATGGCTTGAACACAAGAAAACGAATCCGACAGAGTTAAGGCTTCTCTGTCAGACCCGCTGGATTGGTTACTCGGATAGGCGGTTGAACATACGGCTTGCGGGATAAGCTTTTGAGCTGTCTGAAGCTAATAAACTGTTTAGAATCTTCATCCCACAGACGGAAGCGCAGGGCAACCAGACTGGAACGTAATGTAATAGTAGTTGCTTTTTGCAAAGGTGGTGTTGCGTTATGTGCTTCTTCCAAGAAATAGTTAGGTACACGTGGGCTCAAGTGATGCACATGGTGAAACCCGATATTACCACTGATCCATTGCAATAATTTTGGCAATTTGTAATAAGAACTGCCTTCAACAGCTGCTTTTACATAACTCCACTCATCTTCATGTTCAAAATATGTCTCTTCGAACTGATGTTGGACGTAGAACAACCAGATACCAAAGAAACCGGAGAAGAAGAAGATAGGTGCCTGCACCATTACAAAAGCCTGCCATCCGACTAACCAGGACATGAATGCATAGAGCACTACGATCAATACGGTAGTCAGGTGTGTATTGATACGTTCTTTACGTCTAGCACCTTTGCGGTTAAAACGGTAAGCCAACAGAAACACGTAAATGGGTCCGATACAAAACAATACAAACGGGTTACGATAAATCCGATAGAAGAGACGACCCCAAGGAGAAGCTGCTTTGTATTCGTCAACCGTCATAACCCAGATATCACCTACACCACGTTTGTCAAGATTACTGCTTGTTGCGTGATGGATAGAATGCTCGTTTTTCCACTGCTGATAGGGTGTAACTGTTAAAACACCCGTAATGGTACCGAGAATATCATTGGCGCGTTTGCTCTTGAAGAATGAACCATGACAGCAGTCATGGAAAATAATAAAGGTCCGAAGTACAAATCCGGATGCCACCAAGGCAATCGGGAAGGTCAGCCAGTAGGAAACCGATAAGCTAAAGTAAGCTGCAGCCCATAACAAGAAGAGCGGGAGCAATGTATTGATTAACTGGCGGATACTTAGTCTGAGATCATTTTTTTCGTAAGGGGTAACTTCTTTTTTTAAGGCCATTTCTTTTGATCTGTTCATAAAATTGTGTCCTCCTTCAATCGTTATAACTGTAATCAGCTACAACTTGGCGTTTCCCGCTAGACTTTCCTGTAGGAAGCGTTTTTATCATTGTAAAACAATCCGAACATGACAGTAAGTCATAAACGTCAGCCTTCTGTAATGATGAATATCAATGATGGACCATGACATTTGTCATGGGTGTATGATACTCAATAGCTCTGCAGAAGACAGAAGAGCAGGTTTTACAAATTCCTTTGCACAAATCACGCAACAATTTGTATTATGTATACAAATTTTGTTGAGAGCATGGTAAAATCTATCCTTGAGTGGTTATGACAACTTATGAGACGGGTCGATTAGGTTGATTTCTGATGGATTGGATGGAATGCATAATGAAGAAACGAATTACGGATATCCTATTTATTATGGCAGGTGCATTTCTGTTTGCACTGGCGGTGAACCTGTTTGTCATCCCGAACGATTTGGCTGAAGGCGGCGTCACGGGTATCACGATTATTTTGTATTACCTGTTTGAATGGTCCCCTGGACTGATGAACTTGATCCTGAACGGTATTTTGTTAATTGTGGGATATCGGTTTCTTGATAAAACAACTACGGTGTATACGATTATTGCGGTTGTATTCAACTCGTTGTTCCTGCATCTGACGGAGAGTTGGACGATTGCATCGGATGAACTCTGGATCAATACCATTTTTGCCGGATTATTTGCCGGTCTTGGTATTGGCTTAATTGTTAGAGTGGGAGGCACAACGGCGGGAACAGTGATCCTGGCCCGACTTGCCAACAAATATCTGGATTGGAATATCAGTTACGGACTTCTGTTCTTCGATCTGATTGTGGCTTTCTCCTCATACTTCATCATTGGACCGCAAGGATTAATGTGTACAATTGTCTTGCTGTTTGTTGGAACCAAAACAATGGAGTTCATTATTGAAGGGCTCAATCCGAAAAAAGCCGTTATGATTATCTCTTCCAAACAGGATGAAATCGCAAAGCAAGTCATTGAGAAGATGGATCGCGGAGTAACCGTCCTGTCCGGTCATGGCTATTACACAAAAAATAAGAAAGAAATTCTATACATTGTGATTAGCAAACAGGAAGTTTCTATGCTGAAGAAGATTGTCCGAGCAGAAGATGAGATTGCTTTTATCACCATTCATGACGTGCGTGATGTATTTGGTGAAGGATTTATTGAACTCTCCAAAACTTGATGAATATGTATATAAGGAAGAAAAGGAGTTGCGGGGAAATATCACCGCAACTTTTTTGATAGGTTAATGGTACCCGGTAATTAATCTAGCTCAATAAGAAAGAACCCTTCTCCGAAGAGAAGGGCAAAAGAATATTAATAATGTTTTCTTTTTTTGACTGGACAATATTCAACAGTGACACAACAATGTTTTTTACACTTTGTAGGGACATATTTAATTTTGGTAACACAAGTTTTCGTAATTTTTTTGTAAAAACACTTTGGTCTTGGATGATGACATTTATGATGTTTTCTATACATATTAAAACCTCCCTGATCGTGATAAGGTATTCTATGAGCGTGTCACTGTTTCGGAAATGTATAAACGTCTATTATTGTATAATAATTCCTTTATTAGGCTTTTGTGTTACAGGTGAAGGTTGGTTCTTTCTAGTAAAAGAGTGCAATGACAAAAAGCTGTACACCGACCAAGCACGATGATATATTGAATTTAATCAATTTGTTAATAAACCTAACTAACTATTAGAGGAGGCGATAACATGGCTGGCACACCGCAGTATATCCGCAATCTGAATGAAAATCTCATTATGGATGCCCTGATAACTCAGGGAACGATGTCGAGAGCGGATATCAGCCGTCAGACCGGACTTAGTAAACCAACGGTGTCTTTGGCGATCGAACATCTGATTGACCGTAATCTGGTGAGGGAAATGGGGAGAGCTGACAACGCTCAGGGTCGCAAAGCAACCCTCATTCGTTTCAATGAAACGGCTTATTATGTCTGTGGTATAGATATCGGCGCAACACGTATTCGGATTGCATTATCCGATCTGAATGGAGAGATCATTGCCTATCGAACATATCCTATGGTTGTTCAAAAAGCTCATGAGCCAGCAGAAGCGACGATGTTGGAGCTTCTTCGAAGCCATATGAACGAATTGCTTGATAAGAATCATCTAAACTGGGATCAGATTCAATGCATCGGGTTTGGTATACCAGGCGTAGTGCTGCCTGATTCAGGGCGTATCCATCGTATTGTGGACCCGTTAGCAGGTCTGGAAGAAGCTTTCTCTCTAGAGTCGTTGTCAGGAGCTTTTCCCTGTGAAGTAATTCTGGAAAATGATGTGAATCTTGCGGCGCTTGGGGAGTATCGGAGTGGTGCAGCAGCAGGGTATCCCTTGTTTGTTTTTTTCTCGATTGGTACAGGGACGGGTGCTGGCATCATGGTACATGGCCAACTGCTTCGAGGTTTAGGTGGCTTAACTGGCGAGATCGCAGAGATGCTGGTGGACGATGGTCGACGTCTGGAGGAAGTGCTATCCGCTGATGGTCTGATGCAACTGGCGAAAGATTATCTAGATCAGCATGATGAACTATTATTGGAAGCTGCTGATCCGGGTGCAGATGTAAATGTTGATGTAGTTGCAAATGATCTTCACAGACACCTGACTCCCGAGAAGTTATTTGAAGCTGCACGTAGTGGAGAAGTAGAGGCGTTAGAGATTTTAAAGCAATACAGCCAGAAGATTGCTTCAGCACTGCGGCAGATTAGCGTTGTGCTTGCTCCAGATCTCATTGTGCTTGGCGGAGGTGTAGGAGGAAACGGTGATGTGTTATTGCCTTTACTGAGGCAGATCATATCTGAGCAATTCCCGGTGCAACCACAGTTAATCTGTTCCAAGCTTGGTGAGCAGGCTGTTGTCACTGGCGCGGTTCAAATAGCCATACAACAAACGATGCTGAACCTTCAGCAGGAAGCCATGGAATAAGAGGTTGGATATACAACATGTGAGGAGGGGAAAGGGATGACAGAATCCGTGAAAAACGTAAGTAATGATTATCAGTCCAATCAGGATGGTACGGTTAGAGGGGATCGATCCGGCTGGATTGCAGGTATTGACATTGGAGGAACCAAAACATTAATGCTCTTGTCATCACAACAGGCTGGAAGTGAAGTTCATGAACGTATCTTGCCTACGCTTGCCAGTGATCAGCCGGATGAGTTCTTCCGATGGTTATTCGCTGAATTGGAAACGTTCTGCCGCGAAGTTGGATGCAGTCTGAATCAACTTTCCGGTGCAGGCTTGGGATTCCCTGGTGTGATTCTGCAGGAGGAGGGGATACTGCGAAATGCTCCAGCTTTTCAGTGGCCTGAGCTAGATATTCGCCCTGTTATTGCGAAGTATTACAGCGGGAATATTATGTTGGACAATGATGTGAATCTGGCCGCAATGGGAGAATATGATCGAGGGGCAGCGCAGGGACATCAACACTGTGTGATGGTCACGGTTGGAACAGGCATTGGAGCTGCTCTTATCCTGAATGGACAACTCTACAGCGGCCAGAATGGAGCAGCAGGTGAGATTGGGCATTTTATTGCAGGAGACGAAGGGCTTCATACCGGTTACGTTGCTGATGCGGATTCCTTTGGCGTATTTGAGCAAGTGACTTCAGGTACGGGAATTACCGAACAGGCGAGGCGTTATTTTGCTGCTGGAAAGGGGAGTTCCTTATCCCTGATTATGAGTCTGGCAGGAGGGGAAGTGGAACAGATTGAAGCCAGACATGTATTCAGAGCAGCCGAATCAGGTGATGTTGCTGCACTTGAGATTCTGGAACTGCCTATGCGTTATATGGCTAGAGGTCTGGCGAATATTACGGCTTTACTCAATCCTTCCATTATAGTGATCGGTGGTGGCGTGGCTGCATCCAACCCATCCTATTATCTAAATGAAGTGCGCACGCGCCTCCAACGTTACACTGTTCTACCTACACTTTTAGCTGTAGCTGAACTGGGGAACAAAGCAGGAGCAATCGGGGCATTGGCTGCAATCAAATCGAGTCTGACACGCACATAAAAATAGAGAATAGGCGAAGCAACTACAGAAATAAAGGATGGAGATCCGGATGAGAAGTAGACATATGAAGGCTTACACAGAGAAAACAAAAGCCGATTCCAATGATGCAAAACGTGTTTTACTCAAATTACAGGGCCTATATCTGTTTATGGGGCTTGCCGGGGGGATGTTTAACCCGTACATTAATCCCATATTGGTAGCACAAGGGTTTTCCAGCAAAGAAACCGGATTTATTATGGCGTTTGGCACACTTGTATCCATTATTCTTCAACCTATATGGGGAATTCTGGTAGATAAGTTTAAAAAGACACGGTTCGTCCTGGTGATAAGCCTGCTTGTTCCTGCGTCGTTAGCGTACTTCTACAATATTCAAGTGTACTTTATATTAATATTGATTTATACTTTATGCACTATATTCCAAGTGACTCAAATACCCGTTGCTGACTCCTATGCGGTTACAGCCGCGAGAGCCGCAAACACCTCATATGGCATGATCCGACTCTTCGGCAGCATAGGAACGGGAGTTGGTGGATTTGCCGCAGGGATGTATCTCTCCCAGTTTTCCATTCACATGTTATGGCTGCCATTTCTCCTGTTTAACATTCTGAGCGCTATACTGGCAAGTACACTTCCCCGGCAGACGAGTATCTCCTCGTCCTCGGTAACCTTCTCCGTAGGTTTGGCAAGATTGCTCCGAAACCGGACATTCCTTCTATTTCTAACAGGTTGTTTCCTGGTTAACCAAACGCTCACTGCGTTTAACTCCTTTTTTGTTATTTCATTTCAGATGGCTGGCGGTTCTGTGACCATGACGGGTACAGCACTGTTGCTGGCGTCAATTACTAATGTTCCATCCATGTTGGCAGCGGCATTCATACTCCGAAAATGGGGGCATGAACGGACGATGCTGCTTGCAGCAGGGGCGTATATGTTACGTTGGGGGATACAATGGCTATGGCCAACACCTGAGGTCATGATTGGCGTTCAGGTGCTGCATGGGTTATCCTTCGGATTCTTCTATATCGCAGCAGTGGAATATGTGGCTTCCGTTACGGGACGTGAGATGCAGGCCACAGGACAAAGTTTATTTAACATGGTGTTTGCTGGCCTGGGCGGAATTGTTGGTAATATGCTTAACGGATATTTACTCGATTCCGGCGGTCCATCACTGATGTATCTGGCTTGCACGATCAGTGCGGCACTAGGATCGGTGATTCTGTATATCGTCAGCAGGCAGGCCAAAGAACAGAGAAGAGCATACTCATTAGAATAGAAATGGAAGGAGTTGGAGCCTATGAAAGTAAATCTGAAGCGGAATTGGCACACCAAGTTGATGTATTCGTATTTTCCTATTTTTCTGCTTACGATTTCCATTCTGATCTTTCTCTCCTTCCTGATTGTCAACGAACTCTCACGTAACGAAACACAAAAAGCCGATATGATCTCCACCCGCTATATCGTGGATACATTGGAGCGCTCGTTAAGTGACATTGAACTTCGGTTGCTTGAAGACATTGGTGCAAACAAAACATATAGTCGCTTTCTGGAAGCTGGCCAGAGACAATTATCGAGTCAGTTCATCTATGATGCGGCAAGTGGGCTGGGACGTATGCTGGATCAGCAGGATATGATTCAATCCATTTATCTCTATCGTATGTCCGATTCCCAGATTCTTACGCCCAGAGGCATGATGCGTTTGGAAGATTTCGAAGATCGTGCCTATATTGAGCAAGCCTTGAAAGATCGGGAGAACCTCGGTTGGAACCTGCCACGTGATTATAAGGAACGTTCCTTCGACGTACCTTCACAGGTGATTAGCATGAATAAGTGGCTTCCGTTACCGTGGGGCGGGGAAGGACTGCTCGTCATTACCATCCGCATGTATGCAGTGGAACGGCAGATTGATAACATGACCAATGAAAAGTTATCTGTTCTTCAGGTTCGGGATAAGAGCGACAATCTGATCTATACCGCGCATCAAATGGACCCTTCAGCAGGTGAAATCCTTAATCGTGTGACTGCGGACAAACTTGGTCTGGTCTTTGAGAGTGGTATTCAATCCGGACAACTGTATTCATGGGTATCCCTTGTTTCTTATGTGTGGATCGGTATTGGTTTATTAACGATTGTTGGTGCGGTGGCGGGACTAATCTACATTACTCGGAGAAATACACGCCCCATTCAGCTGATCATGAATCGAATTCAGGCGTTACAGCCACGTGCCGAGGAGGATGAAGCTGCTCCATCTGTCAAAGATGAACTGGCACTCATCGACCGTGCGCTGGAACATTTGATTGCTCAGACGGTTGACTATGAGAAACAACATCATGAAAACTTGCTGATTCATCGCAGACAGTTGCTTGTTGATCTGATGGAAGGGGAGCGGATGGATTCGTTCCGTCAGCGACTTCGCCATCTGCAACCGCTAGAGGAACGATTCATGGAACCGAAGAGTGTTGCCGTGCTCATTGCAGAGATGAATGGTGACGATCTCTCGACCAATCAGAATATTCTAAAGATTGCGCTCATGAACGTAGTGGAAGAACTTGTGCAGAACGAGACTCAATTCGGTGGTTGGGCTGAATGGTTTGGGAACCGCAGGCTTATTGTGGTGATTGCGTCGGATGAGCAGGAAGGACTGGACCGTGAATTGCTTATGGATCTGGCTAAGCAGATGCATATGTGGATTGCGGAAAACTTCCGCCTCCGGTTTACGTTTGGGATTGGACGAACCGTATCGGGCTGGGATGAGATTACTCGATCCTATGCGAGTGCAGATGCGGGTTTGCGGCATAGACTTACCCTTGGTAAAGATGCCATCGTTCTCAGTGAGCAACTGCCGGATCGTATTGAGCTGCAATCGTACAAGTATTTGCAGATGCTCGCAGACTTTGTCCGTGAATTCAGACTAACCGGCGATGGTTGGCGAACGCAGCTGGATCAGATGTTTGTTGCGTTTAATGAAGATCAGATTACAGATAACGATATTCGCATGTTGCTGCAGGCGTTAATCCAGATGTTGTCCCGTGAATTCGGGGAACTGTCTGAGCGTTTGCAAAGCCAATTTGCCGAGGAAATCCTGACTCGTCTTCGCAGTGATATCCAGCAGGTGGAGACACTGGAGGGGATTCAAGAGATTTTGCAGGAGTGGCTTAAAGAGGTTTATCGCAATTATGTATCTGTAAATGAAACGAAAAGTCATCGCGCGATGATCAACGAGCTGCGGATATATATTGAAGAGCATTTTGATGATCCGGATCTGTCGCTGAAACATCTGAGTGATCGGTTTCAGATCTCGGGTAAATATGCGAGTTATCTGTTCAAGGAAGAGTTTGAGATGAAGTTTGTTGATTTTCTGGTGAAACTGAGGGTCGAAAAGGCCTGTCGTCTGTTGTCTGCATCCGATATGGCTGTTCAGGATATTGCTCTGCAAGTGGGCTATGCCAATGCCATCTCCTTTGGCAGAGTATTCAAAAGGATTATGGGCGTGACACCAGGAGACTACCGCAAGCAGAGTGGAAAACAAGGAGATCAATAACGGAATTGCACGTGTTAGAACATCCGAGTATCGGGTGAAATCCAATAATCTTAGAGATATCAATGAAATCTCCTGAATGAGGCAATAAGGTTTTTCCCTTATCGTCCTTTGCAGGAGATTTTTTGGATGTTCAACAACGATCTTAGGCCAGTGTAGCTGGTATGTTGTTATGGAATTTTACGAATGTCCTATACTAGCATTATGACAATTCATAGATTAATAGGGCAGGAGTGAAGATGATGTACAAACACGGACAGCAAGTAGGGGGATCGGTAGATATCAGTAAACAGGTTACCATCACAGCAAGCAACAACACATTTACATTTCATGTAGATGACTCGTCATATACGATAACTATACCTGTTGGTACCTACAAGACAAGTCAACAAAGGCATGAATCCGAACTTATTCAGGCCATTTCGAAGGCAGGGGCGGCTCAGAACATTCCTGTACGATTTATTTTGGGCGGAATGCATTATGATGAGAAGTATAATGTGTTGATTTTGGAACATACGGATACGAACAACGAACATGTTATCGATCAATTTGCGGGAAATGCCATCGATACGTTGTTTGGTCAAGTGAAGTTTAATCTTCCACCGAGGAATTAGTACGTTGAATCGTTCTACACGTGTTGCTAAACAAGGAGATCACATAAGATGTGGTCTCTTTTTCTTTTTTTTGAAGAGAAATTCTATGGAAAAAGGATTATTGCAAGATGGGTGATGCCAGATTGGGTATGAGAAGTCGACCTTAACACAACATATTATGTTAATATATCTAACGTTAGTGTCGTGAAAATTGTATATTGTCAGGAAATATGTTTATATATCGCGGTATTTAACTTAAAAAACGTAAATTTTACATTTTGAAAATAGTTTATTGTCTAAATATCAGATCGTATGTAATGATTAGTGACATTCACAGGTGCAACAAAATGGGATGAACAAAGTGGAGTGGCAATCATGTGAATTCATTCAGAGCGTGTGCGAAAGGGGAAAGGTCAAATGAGATTATTTCAAAGACGTAAGGCAGGCAAGGCAAGTTCAATCCTCGCAGTGGTAACAGCATTCACTCTATTATTATCTGCATGTTCATCAGGAAGCGAATCAACATCTTCATCTGGAGAGTCGGGTTCGGGAGAAAAAACAACTTTGAAAGTAGAAATCTTCGATCGGGGAAACACTCCGGCGGGCTACACCATTTCGGACAGTTATCTGACTCGCTTCATTCAAGAGAAGTTTGGTGATCCAAACAACATCGATGTTCAGTTTGTTCCGGTACCACGCTCGGAGGAAGTACAGAAACTTAACGTCCTGATGGCGAGTGGCTCTGAAGTACCTGATATCGTCTTTACCTACGATTCGGGAACATTCAATCGGTATGCAGAGCAAGGAGGTCTGACCGAACTTACGGATCTGATCAATCAAAGCGGTCCTAACCTGAAGAAGTTCCTCGGAGATGAAACGCTGGCCTACGGTCAATACGATGGACAACAGTTTGCGGTTCCAGGTAAACGTCTTGTACTTGGCAAGTATGCATCCTATGTTCGTCAGGACTGGCTGGATGCGCTCGGATTGCCTTCACCTGAGACAGCTGAGGAGCTGCATACAACACTGAAGGCCTTTAAGGAAAAAGATCCGGGTAAGGTTGGCACAGGACTTATCCCAATGGGGATGTCGATTGCCTCGGCTCAATATGAACCCCTGATCTGGTCATTCATTGAACCGCTAACGGAAGAACAAAAATATACATTAACGCAGCAACTGGGTTCCAATGACTATCCAACGTTGTTGCCTGGTTTCAAGGACGCTCTGAAATATATGAACACACTTTATAATGAAGGATTAATGAGTAAGGACTTTGGACTCGACAAAGACAAGAAAAAGCTGTGGGAAGATGTATCTAACGGCAAAGTTGGATTCTACACCGAGGATGCGGGGGAGATTTACATCTCCGGTACGTACAAAAACCTGCAAACCAATCAACCGGATGCAGTGATGACACCGATTGATGCATTCAAAAACTCCGAAGGCAAATTTGCCAAACCGGCATATGCACCCAATGCAATGTATGTCATGATTCCGAAATCGAGTAAAAATGCGGAAGCAGCGATGAAGTATCTGGATTGGATGGCTTCGGGCAACAACCTGTTCGACCTGCAATTTGGTGTTGAAAATGAGAACTATGAACTTGTGGATGGGGTACCACTGATCAAAGATGATGCTTCTCCTGAAATTGCAGGCCGTATCTATAATTCTGGTGACATTGCCATTATCGTGAACGGTAAATACGTTGGGGATGACAAGAAAAATGAAGAGGCCTACGTCGTTCAGGTAGAGTCGAAGTATCGGGATGATATGCGCAAGTCGGTAGCGATCTCTAACACGGACACCATTCAACCGGTGCGCTTCTCCAAACCGATTGATGCAGAAGCACGTTACGGTAACGGCTTGAAAGACAAGTTTATGGAGTTCTTCGTGAAAACAACCATTTCCAAACCCGCTGATTTTGAAGCCACGTATGACAGCATGATGAAGGACTACATGGCGAGCGGTGGCCAAGCAATCCTGGATGAACGTACAGAAGCTTACAAAGCGATGAAATAAGTAGAGTAGAGATCACATCTAATGTGTATGACAACAAAGAACAGGGATTTCATTAGGCGATGGCAACATCGCCTTGATGAAGAATCCTGAAAGACATGGGGGGAAGGTTTATGAAAACAAGCATCTATTTCCGCAGAAACTGGCAACTATATGCGTTGCTCCTACTGCCCATGATCTACTTCATTATTTTCAAGTATGGGCCAATGTATGGCGTGCAGATTGCGTTCAAGGATTTTAACTTCTTTCAAGGGATCTCCGGTAGTGAGTGGATTGGCTTGGATGCATTCAGAGAAGTATTTCAAAATCAGGGGTTCTACACTGCATTACGCAATACGTTAGTGCTTAACATGCTGGATTTGCTGGTTTCCTTCCCGGCGCCACTTATACTGGCTATCTTATTGTTTGAGCTGAAAAAGGCCTGGTTCAAAAAGTTGGCACAGACTTTACTGTACATTCCTCACTTTATTTCGTGGGTCATTATTGGAGGGATTGTACTTCAGGTATTCGGTACACAATCCGGTTTTATTAACAATATCTTAATGAGCATGGGATTTGATCCATTACCTTTCCTTTCAGACAAAAACTATTGGCTCTTCACGTATCTTGCGGTAGGTGTGTGGCAGAGTGCAGGCTGGGGTACGATTCTGTATCTGGCATCCCTGACGGGAATTAACCGGGAACTCTACGAAGCGGCTGAAGTGGATGGAGCAAGTCGGTTACGCAGAATCTGGCACATCTCCTTGCCCGGCATCAAAACAACGATTGTTACCTTATTGATCATCAATGTCGGCAACATGATCTCTATCGGCTTCGACCGACCATTTATTATCGGTAACGTGGCTGTACGTGAATACTCGGATGTGCTCAGCACGTTTGTCTATCGTGTCGGTTTACAATCTGGTCAAGTTACGCTCGCAACAGCTGTAGGTTTGTTCCAGGCTTTAGTTGGACTTGTCTTCATACTCGGAGCGAATTATACGTCCAAGAAATTGACCGATGAGAGCATTATGTAGTGGATTGATTCACATATGATCTGTAAGGAGTGAGTAAGATGTCTGAAAACACGGCGAATCGAATATTCAACACGGTAAACGTCATTCTTATTATCATTACGATGGTGCTGTGTCTTGCACCATTCATTCATATTATTGCAATCTCGCTCAGCTCAAACCGGGCGATCGGTTCAGGGGAAGTTTCCTTTTTCCCCAAAGAGTTATCCTTTGAGGCGTATACCAAAGTATTTGCAGATGGATCAATGATTCGTTCCCTGATCTATACGATCTGGCTGACCGTCCTAAGTACGGTGCTAAGCATGGTGATGACCATTGCAGCGGCATATCCACTGGCGAAGAGTAATCTGAAAGGGCGCAAGTGGTTCATGCTTGTCATTGTGGTAACGATGTTCTTCAGTGGCGGCATTATCCCCGAGTACATTCTGATCAAAAATCTACATCTACTCGATAGCACATGGGGACTTATTCTGCCTGGATTGATTAGTCCGTTTTATATGATCATCCTCATTACCTTTTTCCGAGGTATTCCCGAAAGTCTGGAAGAAGCAGCAGGCATTGATGGAAGCAGTCACTTCGGAACACTTATGCGCATTATTTTGCCGCTATCCCTTCCGGTTATGGCAACACTGAGCCTATTCTACGCGGTAGGACGGTGGAATGGTTTCCAGGATGCACTCATGTATATTACGAAGCCTGAACTATACCCTTTGCAATTGAAATTGTATCAGATGATTCAGCAAAACCAGATTACAGAACTGATGCAGAACGAAGGTATTGGTGCTGTTCAAGTCCTGCCTGAGAGTCTGAAAGCAGCCAGCGTTATATTCTCAACGTTACCGATCCTGCTTGTGTATCCGTGGTTGCAGCGGTACTTTATCAGTGGCGTAATGGTAGGTGCTGTAAAAGGTTAATAGAGGTTGTTCAAAAAGTTCACTTTTGATTACGAATGATGCCTAGTGGCATCATCAGCATCGAATATGAAATTTAGCCGAAATAAGCGGGAGGCTTACGAAGTATGTTTCCTTCGGAAACATTGTAGTTGCTCACGTAGTTGTCCTACGCTCCGCTACTCGATTTCTAGCTTAATTCCATCTTCTTGGTACTGAAAACTGATCTTTTTGAACACGCACCTATAGTCTCGGGAGGTTGCATGAAATGACACAAGGAATGGTAGAAAAGATGTCGAAAGAACAGCAGTATCTTGTAAATCAGTCCATGACGATGATGGATAGCTTCTATGATAAGGAACTGGATCTGCTTCGGAGTTTCGAAGAAGAGGATTCATCGCAGCACAGCACACGAGCCAGTGCGCATTATGCGCTCGGGTTGTTGATTCGAAATGAGCCTGGTGATGTGGAACGCGCGATACGGGTGTTCCACAAGGTGCTCGATGTTCAATATGACGCTCCAGATGAGATCTATCACGGAACCTTCGCGACCCGACCAACTGATGTGCATCCACCAGCGGGTCACTATGCTTGGAAATCTTTTGCGCCAGGCACGGCCTATTTCCTGGAACGCACCTTTGAGAAGGTGTCTGCGCAGTTTATCCATAAACTACAGGAAGATGGATCTCTGCTCACAGAGGCGGCAGATCCCAAACAACTGAAGCACATGTTTCATTCGGCAGTGAATCAGGTACTGCCACCGGTCTGGATCAGTTATGATCCCAACTGGCGTGAGTTTATCGCTTGTGTCTGTGTGGTCGTAACTGCCGAATTCTCCGAACTTATGCCGGAGACACTCATGAAACGGATGGATTATGCGATGGAACTGGCTGTTCAAGGGTCAGTAGAACGAAGATTATCCGACGTAATTCCAATGAACACCAATATCGAGTTAATGCATATTTTCATTACCCACTACTACGGCCATCGCTTGAACCGGACAGAATGGATTCGGCATTCGGATGAACAGGCGGAGGGATTGATGAAGGAGTTCGAACAATACGACGGCACATTCGCCGAGTTCAATACGACAACGTATTACGGAGTGGATCTGTCCGTGCTTGGCATGTATCGAAAGTATGGACTCACGGAACGTTTGATCGAAATTGGACACCGGATTGAACATGGGCTGTGGAATAACATTGCGCTATACTACAATGCCAATCTGGAGAATCTCTCCGGCCCGTTCTCTCGGGCGTACGACATGGAGATGCGAGAGCATAGTTCAATCGGTGTATTTATCTATCTTTTGCTTGGTGAAGGGTATGAGTATCTAACAGGAATCAACTGTGAGTCAGGTCATGATCCACTGATTGCGCTCCTTGGGGTGGATGTGCCAGCGAAGGCCGTGCCGTATTTCAAGGCTCATCAAGAAGATCGTCTTGTACAGAAACAGTTCATGGAACTGTGTGAGCGCAATGATCCAACGTCGAATCGTAATCTGTGTACAGCCAAAGCGTGGATTGGTGAGGATCGGATGATTGGGGCCATGTCCGGAAGTGTGAATACCAACGGCCAGATGCATCCCGCCACGATCCACTGGCAGACGAAGACGGGTGAGCGTTATTATCTCCGCTTGATCCGCCGTGAGGTAGGCGAGGGGTGGAATAGTCATCTGCGCGGAGTAACGTTCGATGCGGATCTCACGCCAGATTCGTTAACGATTGATGTGGAATTGGATACAGAGGAAGAAATCGACGTTTATTTTGAAATCAGAGGGCCATCCCTTCGTCAGCAGGATATTACACCAGTGTTATGGCAGTTCCCGGGACTTACGTGTACCATGAAGGCTGAAGCACCTGAACCATCCGTGTTAATGTACGTGAATCATGTGGAGATCATCTATCGTTATGTGGCTGGGAAGACGGCAAACAAGATGAGATTTGAATTGACTCTCCGTGAAGACAACGGATAGAGGAATAAATAGGTATATAAGATGAACTGAACATTTACACGAGAACGAAGAGTGCAGAACCGATCTGAAGAAGCGGAGCGTTCGCCTGAAAGCTTTCTGCAAGAAAGCTGCATCGGAAGCATAAGCTATCACCGGATTTTTCCCTTTGGAGAAGGGGATCTAAAAAATCTGGGGATAACAGCGATCGGAAGATGGTACTGTAATTGGAATGATCTAGTGTAAAGTTTATTGGTTCAACTTATACAGATAGAGATAAATGGAATATGAATGGGCGATAGAATGAGAGACAGGAGGACCAATCATGTATACAGACAAACAGGAATATTCATTCTCAACATGTTGGAATATCAAACGTCATACGACCGGACAAGGCATGATCGAAGAGATCAAGTCTCTTGGATTCAGACAGGTGGAATTGAATTACAACGTTACGGAAGAGATGTTGCAGACGATAGAACCGATGATTGAACGGGGCGAGATCGGTGTATCCAGTGTGCATAATACATTTCCACATGTGGCTGATCCGGATTACGGGACGGATTCCGTCCTGCTCGGATTTGATGATGAGCCGCGCCGCAAACGGGCGATTGAACTCTTACTTCGCTCAGCCGAGTACGCACATCGTTATGGGGCCAAGGCTGTCGTTGTACATCCGGGTGAGGTTCCCTTTGAATACAATATAGATGAAGCGTTGAAAAAGATATACCACGATCAGGGGCCAGATTCACCGGCATATCAATCTTTATGGCAAGAGATGCTGGAGAAGCGGGAAGATGGCAGTGCTCATTATCTGAGCCGGATTCAGGAGAGTCTGGAAGAGGTGTGTGACTTGTCTGAGCAGCGAGGATACGGGGTAAATTTCGGTATTGAGACCCGTTCACGCTGTTATCAGATGCCGACTTTGCACGAAGCAGGAACGATTATTGGACAAATGAAGGGCGCGCCGCTTGGTCTTTGGTACGATATTGGTCACGGTATGATGATGGATCGAATGGGGCTGTACGATAATGTACGTGAGGCTAACGCGTTGATTGATCACGTGGTTGGCGTGCATATTCATGAAACCGTAGGGTTGGCAGATCATTGGTGTCCATACATCCATAGTAAAGACATGACATTTTTTGATTCGTTTTTGGATATTATCGACCGTTCTCCGGTGAAAGTATATGAATTAAAAGCCGCGTGTACACCGGACGAAATCAATGAGAGTCATGGAATAATCACGGCTCGTATTGCTGAACGTCATGCGGCGCGTCAGCGCGGATAGGGAGCACACGCATCAAGCATGAATGCACCTTATAGGAAAACCTCATAGTAAAGTAAATCAACAGATAGAGCGCTTCAGAACAAACCTAAGGTTGCATTACAGGGTGTTCTAGCGCTCTTTTGTTGTTCTTTTAAGTGTGCATGCTTTTACCGTTTCTCAGGGAGTGTTAGGTCACCTAGAATACCTGCCTGATAGCCTTTGACTACAGCACCAATTCTGGACTTAACACCAAATTTCTGTGTAATAGAGGTGATATGATACTCCACTGTACGTTGACTGATCGCCAGATCCTGTGCAATTTCCTTATTGGTCATCTCCAGTGCAATGCGGTTAAGTACTTCCCGTTCAGTTGCTGTGAGAGACTCCTCCAGATTAGGGGATAACATGGTCTCTGGAATAAGAACATGTCCCAACATACTTTGGTGAATGGCGTTGATAATCTGTCCATACGTTGCTTGTTTCGACAAGTAGGCATGGACGCCCAGATCATAAGCTTTTAACTGGAATTCGTGATAGTTGTATCCGGATAGCAGTATGATTTTAACGGATAACCCGTATTGATCTTTCAATCTTCTCACAACCTCGAACCCGTCAAGCTGGGGCATGCGGATATCCATCACAACAACATCTGGTCGCAACGCCTCTACTTCGGATAAAAAAAGCAATGGATCGCTGAATGTTTTCAGTACCTGTATACCGGGTTCGCGGTTTAAGCGGTTGTTGAGACCTTCCATGACCAGGGGGTGATCATCAAGCAGTACGACTGTAATGGGTTCGCTCATTGTTCAGTTGCTCCTTTGGTTAAAGGCAAACGGATGTTGATTGAGGTTCCTTTGCCAAGGCTGGAATGTATGGTGAATTCTCCACCGAGATGCTGAATGCTGCTTTGTATGGATATCAAACCGAAGTGCCCTGTTGCAGTATCAAATGTGGTATGAACATTAAACCCCAAGCCGTCATCCTCTACTTGGAGAATCAAGTCATTATCCCTTGTATGTACCTGAATAGAGCAGAACGACGCCTGTGCGTGCTTCATCACATTCATGATAAGTTCGCGGATCGTCCGAAAGACGGTGGACTTCAGAGGTTCGTGCTTTAACTCTTCAGAGAGGGCGTTGTAGTTTAGTTCCATTCTGATGCCACTTTGCATTTGAAGTGTACGGATGAGCCATTGCAACGCTTCCTCAAGATCGCTTCGATCCATAATATGAGGGTAGAGATCATCACACAATTGACGTATATCTCTCTGGGAAGCATACAGGCACTCCAGCCAAACAGCCGTTTGATCCTTATGCGTCTCTCCGGTATCGTGTAATTCCTCCAAATCACGAGACAGGAAAATCAGATTTTGAAGCAGTTGATCATGAAGGAAATATGAGGTTTTCATACGCTCTGCCTGTTGGGCTTCCATCATAATATCATTGAACTGCCGATGACGGCGTATCTGGTGTTCATGAAGATCTGTCTGGTCTACACGGTATTCATATCGCTTCTGCAGATCGGATAAGAGTTTGCCATTGACGAGCATTCGAATCGCTTCCAGCCTGCCTTTATCAATGATATCCTGTTCTTCAGCTGAAAAAAGGGTGTGATTTTCTTTGTGACCAATGCCCAGAAATCCTATTGTCTCCGTAGTGGGTTCACCTGACAGCTCCCAAACCTGTGCCAAATCATATTTCTGTCGTACAACTTCAATATCCAACGCCTCATTATCGATATTCTGAATGGAAGTAAAAATCCCTGTACCTTCCTGAGAATATCTGTGCTTATCATCAATCCATATGACAATCATACCTTCAATATCGAGCATCTTGTGGAACATCTCGGCAAACACATGAATCATGTCCCGCATGTTTTGCTGCTCAGCCATTCGCACAGTCAACCGCAGTTGTTGGTGTTCCAACCAGTCTTTGTTAAGTTTGTTTTTCTTGCGTGAGCGGGTGAGCATGTACTGATACACCCAAGTGATCATTAAAAACGAGACAAACAGCAAGCTGATATGAATTAACGAATGCAGGTGAGAAGCAGCCAGAAACAGTAAAAATACGATCAAAGCATATAGTCCATGAATCATTAATCTTGGCATAACCAGTTTGAGGTCAAGCATACTCCGTTGTACAAGTACATAAGTGAACATCCATGATAAAGGCAGAAATCCAATTAATGTGTACTCTACAGGCAATAATGGTTCACCTTGAAGCAGGGTTGGAATGGCAAAACAGATGATGAATGGAATCAGGCTAACAAGTATTCCTGTTAACATGAGCAATAGCTGGTTCTGCTCCTTGCGGCTGTAGCTTTTACGATTAACCCATGTCATCCAGATTAAGGTCAGAAGGGTTGTGCAAAGTATAAAGTTAAGTAGATTGGTTGGACCAGACGGCGCAATAGGAGTACTGACGGTAGTAATGCCTTGATTGAACTGAACATCGGTCATCATCCACTGCTTGATGTACAAAAATACTAGGCCTGCAGAATAAGCAACTGCAATACCTCTGCTGATAAATAGTAACCACCGGAAACGATGCAGGCGGGTACGGAATACAAAAGACACATAAAAAGCAGTTAGACAATAAGGTAACCATGCCGCACAAAAGGCTAGAATATAATTGGATAAAGGCAACTGGGATGTGTATATCGTCAGTATACATATGGCCATGGACAGGTTAAGGAGGTAGAACAGACGCATCACTCGTGAACCGGGTTGGCTAAACAAGGCATAGGTTCCTGTCAGCAACAGCAATAATTCTACAATGGATGAGAAGCCGATGTTGAACCATTCACGTGGTCCAGGCTTCATTGTATGTTCGGATGCCTGACCGCGAGAAGTCTCAACGCCGATGGTGTAGGCTTCAGTCACTAAGAATACACCTTTTTGATGGAGTAACTGGACTTCTCTTTTGGGTTCCAGCGAGATAATGGTGTCACCCGATCTTATTCCGGATGTATAAGCTAACCCTTGCGGATCTACATCATGTACTGCCCAAGAATTGGAGGCATTTGGCGTTAACGAAAGTCCGATATAAGGATTCATAAATGAAGAGATATGGATATACGTGGCAGTCAGGATAAAGCACAACATCGTTACAAACCACACGAAATTAAATTTAGTTTTCATGAATCTATGTAATGAGAGTTTCAGTCGCATGGTAAAATCATCCGTTCTTATAAAATGCATCATTGGTAAAATGAAGTGGAAAAACAAGCCATGTAGCAATGACATGGCTTGCCGAGCATCACTCTATGTTAATGTAGCAGAGTGCCTAACATTTTGTACATCAAAACTGATGATTCCTGCCTGAGCATAGGTTGCTTCGATCGATAATCCACAGCACCGGTGCTGGATACAGATACTTCAGGACCGTAGAGACCTAGAGCAACCACAAACTGGACACCTTCTTCAGCCCAACGATCCTGTGAACCGATGAGATCGGCAGTTACGGCAGGTGCGCCAAGGAGTTGTTGTGCCGTTCTCGATATGATCACCGCGGCCTCTTGCCTTGTTATGGCTTGCTCGGGATGGAACAATCCACGGGTATTACCTTGCAGAATACCCAGTTCAAGAGCGGTTTGAATGTAGGCGGCATAGGGACTTGATTGGGTATCTTTAAATTTTGGTAATTGAGCTGAAATGGACATTCCGCTTATGCCCACAACCTGTGCTACAAACTCCCCACGACTAACAGACTTCTCTGGTTCAAATAGGGATTGATCCTGTGGATACAGGCCAATCTGTGTTAAGCGATAGATGTACGGAGCATAGGGATGGCCTTCTGGCACATCCTCATAAAGCCTAGCTTCTGGCAATTTTTCGGACCAGCTATCTGACTTATTGTAATAAAAGTACGTGATTTCCCCTGACTGATTTTTTTTGAAACCAGCAAGCTTGCCATCCTCATCCATGAACAGCATATCCTTAACGGGAGTTAAGGTGTGTATGCCATAAGCATCTATAACCTGAAGACCTGTCTCTGTTGCTGAAATATCATACAACCATGCGGGTAAACGGATATCCCGATATAGTCCCTCATAGGTACGGAGTGAAGACTTGGGTACACTATAATCACTAAAATGCGTCTCGTTGTTTGGATAAAAATGATCCATAAATGCTTGAAAAAGCGCTTCTCGTACATCTGGTCCATCACTGTTGGAGACGATAAATAGTCCAGTCTTCTCGTTGGGCAGCAGCCACAGATTGGAGTGGAATCCGTTAAGATCGCCTGCTTTACTCACGACTTTACGTCCATGATTATACTGAGAATAGGTGGATTCGAATCCGTAACCTGTGCCAGGTATATCCGGGTGTATGGAGACATCCAACGTTTGCATCGCTTGAACGGATGACGGTTCTAGTATACGTGCACCCTGGTACAAACCTTGATTGAGCTGCGCAAGCATAAAGTGAGCCATATCCCGTCCAGTCGTAATTAATCCGCCCTCAGGAGAGCTGTCCGGAACATTGGGATATTGCGGAAGTTCCTGTCCTTCAGCGCCATAAGGAGTTGCGAGTTTACTCAGCGTGTCTTTGCTTAGTGTAAAATGGCTATCCGACATATGAAGAGGGTTGAATATATGCTGTTGTACATAAGTCTCAAACGGAAGTTTAGACTGTTTCTGAACAATGTAGCCCAAGAGTGCATAGCCGTAATTGTCGTAACGGAAAACTTCTCCTGGATTGCGAACAACGGACGGTTTGTTGTCCTGGATGAATTGCTCAAGCGGATAAGAACTTTCCAGTTCTCTGTCTGAAGCTGCTGTATCTGTGAAATCAAACCCGCTGGTGTGGGTCATCAGATGTTCCAATGTTAACGCTGTTCCGGTATGGTTGGTCAGATGCAAAGCGTCTGTGTATGCGCTGATATTCTGATCAAGCTTTACGTTACCTTGCTCGGCCAATTGCATAATAGCGGTTGCTGTCAGCGTTTTGGAGATGGAGGCTACACGGAATAGAGTGGAGTCGGCGTCGACTGGGAGTTGTTTTGCCACATTGGCATAACCATATCCTTTATTCAACACAATCTGTTGATCGTGAACAACGGTGACTACCGCACCTTTCAGAGCAGACTTCACTTCAGGTTGGGCAAAGAATTGATTGATGAACGATTCAGTTTCCTGAGGGCTTACCTGAGGAAGAGGGAGACTGCTCTCTGCCGATACACTGGTTATTGTGGTGAAACTCAGAGATGCAACCAAGAGGATGTTGGCTACGGCACGTTTCCAATTAGGATTTGATTTGTAGCTGTGTTGTTGTCGAGTTGGACATGTTGCTACGTGAGATTTCATGAAATTCTCCTTTGAGTTGAGATATGTTGGCTATCTACATTTAAGTACATCTATAATCTATCAGTTCAAATGTGATGGCGATTCCGTAGTACGCGCTTATTACGGCAGGACTACCGCAAACATTTTTGCGTGATCCCGCAATTGTTGAGGATGAAGAGTAAGTTTTGAATGATCTTGAATATATGAAAAGAGGTATTTGTCATGATGGACCCAATGGGGGTCTCGACAAATACCTCTTTTTGTTTCGTCTTTTTATTTTCCATGCCAAGCGACATCGTGCAAAGGAATTGGGAAGTAGCTTTTATAAAACTACTCGTACATCCGTCGTTCAAGTTCAGCATAGGCAATCGCAGGATCATCACTGGAATTATCAATATAAGCGATGGATGCAGAAGGGAGCGGCCAAGCTATTTCTTTTCGGACGAGAGAAGCTCTGAAGGCATCCCAGTTCGCTAACTTCCATTCATCTAGTGGGGATTGTCTTGCTGAGATCCGTTTGTGATACAACGCTTCATTCTCAAGATAAATATAGGCAACCCGCACATCCGTATCTTTCAGAGAACGTCCAATCCGTGCGAGTTCCTGCTCGATCCAGTCAGGGGTACCGATTTCCTTGGTAAATGGCCCCACAACGATACTATCGATACCCAACTGAACGTTATCCAGAGCAGCATCCATCGTAATGCGGTACCCAAGATCACGGCATAACCTTTTGTATTCAGGTGAATCTCGGTCGGAGGGATCAAGTCCCTGAAGGGTCATGATCGCCTCAGCCGCAGGACGAAGCAGAATATCCATATCAAAGAAAGCCGCTTTATGTTTACGGGAAAGGGCTTTAGCAAGGGTGGTCTTGCCACTTCCGGCCCCGCCGAGAAAGAAAATTAGTTTGCTCATGAATGTAATGCCTCCTTAATTAAATTAAAAAATAGGATATGTAATTGAGTTATACGAATAGATAGATTCATCATTAGAGTACGTGAATGAAAGGACTTGTTTATTTTAACATAAATAAAGAAGCATGTTAGCTAGACAGAAAAGGAAGGATAAGGTAATATCATACCTAGTTGTTCTATGCATAGGTTTCCGATGTATATGATCAGAAGAATTTAAAAGTATGAAAAGGAAGGAGTGAGCACGTTGCAGGTTAACAAACAAATGATTAAAGGCAGTACCGAAACATTGATTCTGACCCTGCTTCAGGAACGACCGTTGTATGGTTATGAATTAATTAAGGAACTACATCGTCAATCCGAGGGTGTGTTTAATCTGAAAGAGGGCACGTTATACCCTATTTTGCATGCCATGGAGATTGAAGGATGGGTAGAGTCGTACTGGATGGAGGTCGAAGGCCGTAAACGGAAATATTATTCGATTTGTGACAAGGGGATGGAGGCCTTACAAAGTAAAAAAGCAGAGTGGAATTTGTTCCGTCGAGCTGTGGATCGGGTGCTTGGGGAAGGAGGCCTGACATGACGTATCGACATGAGCGAATTCAACATTATCTTGATCACATGTGTGTTCAGGTTAAAGCTCGCGAAGTACATAATGACTTGCGTGATGAGTTGGGAAACCACATGGAAGAGATGATTCTGAATAAAGAACAAGAAGGTTATACAGAGGAAGAAGCAATTTCATATGCCATTGAACAGATGGGTGATCCAGCTGTCGTAGGCAAGAGTATGCACCGATTGCATCGGCATCGAATGCATTGGGGTCTGTTAACGGGACTTGCCAGTTTGCTAATAATAAGCCTGCTGCTGATGTGGATTTATACGACAAATATTTCAGATGAAAACTATCAGTTGATATATATAAGTCATTTGATGTATACCATTTTTGGTTTAATACTGATGGTGTTTTTGATGTATTTTGATTATCAAAAATGGAAAAAAGCTGCCTGGTGGATCTATATTTTGTTAAGTGGTATGTTGTGGATTAATCCGCTGGTATCACCGTTTGATTACGGTGTACAACGGTTCTGGAGCATATTCGGTTTTACAATTGATCTTACAACGACATCGATGTGGGTATTGCCTCTCACCATAGGTGCAATTATGCTGGATAAGTTGAGCACCAAGTGTGATGTACAATCCGTCTCAACATATATGCTTCTTGTGGCTTTGCCGTCTTATAGCCTATTTCAAGCTTCAGATTGGGTACGATTGTTTCTGTTCGGAACGGCAACGCTGATCATGCTTGCCTGGATTACACGAAAATGGCTCTATACTTTCATCGGAGCTACAATAACCGGAAGTGTTATTATGTTGCAGTTGTTTTTGACAGGTGAATACAAGCGCTTTGAGAGACTCTCTGTCGTTTTGAATCTTCAGAATGATCTGCTGGGGAACTTCGAGTATAACCGTTCAATTATAAGTATCCTTCAGTCCGCCGGATGGTGGGGCAACGGTTTTGACATAACCTTTGGAATTTCCCAAAGGTTTTATATGGACTATCCCGGTGTGATGCTTATTGATGTGTTTGGCTGGTCAGCAGGCATTTTGCTATTGCTTGGAATCGTATGGTTTATTGCCAGTATGTTAAAGACGTTGCCTTGTATTAGGGATGGTTTTGGTCGAATGATTATTTTCAGTATTACAATCACGTTCGCTTTGCAAATGTTATATTCTCTTGCGATGACTACCGGGAAGGTTCCAATTGTCAGTGTCAACTTTCCTTTTATCGGGCGCGGCATTCATATAATATTAGAATACGCCATGATGGGTTTACTGCTTGGAGTATATCGTCGTAAAGATACCACTTTATTGAGAAGCAAACAGAGACATCCGATCACGATATTGTCAAAATAAAAAAGACACGTGATCGGATGGTATAAGTAAATATAATACGATGTCTAATCAAACTGACTTGCTCGCACGTCAGAAGGAAACCAGATATGACGCAGGTTCACCCAGCCCTGGCTGTTGAAAGATAGACCACGTACCGAAGGCAGATAAGCCGTCTCTACCGGTTTTTCAGATAAATGGAACAGTAAATTCTGATCAACCAAAAATTGCTCAATTCGATCTAATTCACAAGTTCGATCCGCAACGATGGGAGAGGCGGCGATGGTTTGCAAGATCTCATGAATCGTTATACGAGCAGAACCTTCCAGATGCTCAGATAACGTAGAGTAAAGATCATACCTTCGCAGTTCTTCGTCCCTGTCCCGAATGAGAGAGAAGAGAATCAGATCAGATTCCAGCCGCAGGTTTCCTTTGAACTGCTCCATCGTAGCGGTTCGGACGGTACAGGAGAAACCGCACTGCTCCAGTATGGACGCCAGATATTGGGCATCCCTGCGATATTGTGGAATGGTTGCAATGTGCAGGGAGATGGGACTGGAAGATACGGAACTTATCGATATATCGCTAAATCCCTCAGGGTCAACCATCCCGGTATTTCCCGCACTAAAATCAGGCACAACGACCTCAGAGTCATCGGCACGTCCGTCATCTCTATACATTCCAGCAAGGCATAACTGAAGGTGTGCTCTTACTTCCGGATCGTTTAACGGTCCGGTTTTTTGTGTATTACACGTGAGTAATTTATGAACCATCACACCCGCACTAATCTGTGTCCAGTCTGCACCCGCAGACGAAGACGGATTATGAACAAGATGAAAGAACGGAGTTTCGATATCTTGGCTATCGTCCATTTTTGCCGAGGCAGTCCACGGAATTTGCAGGATATCCACCCGGTCCATATGTGCTCTACCCTGAAAATACGATGAAAAGGCTTCAAGTCTGCATAAGTGATCATCCCAGGCAGTGACCTTGAACGGCCCCGTCCCAACAGGTTTTTGCATCCCATGCATATCACCCGAGTGTTTCATCTTCTGTTCGTTTGTTCCTGGTGAGGGTACAATCGCCGCACGACTCGTTGTCAGGAAGGACAAAAACAATTCATGAGGATCTTTCAACTGGAAACACACGGTTAAGGAATCGACCGCTTCAATAGATAGAATCTGTTTACTTACATCACGGTACAGTGTCCGGCGATCTGTAGATTGCAGCCGTTCAAACGTATGTACAATATCATGGGACGTCAACAACTGACCATTGTGAAAAGTAATACCTTTCCGCAGATAAAAGATCCATGTCTTTCGGTCTGCACTGACATCCCAAGTATGAGCGAGACATGGGAGAATCTCTCCATGTTCACCCCGCTGAACCAACCCGTCAAAGACATGGCTAGTAACAAAGGATTCAGCTAATAGATTAATGTAAAGCGGATCAAGCGCATGAAGCTGTTGGCGCAGAGGCAGCCGAAGCGTATCAATCTGCTCATTATTGGTGCCGGCTTCCGTATGATGTCCTGAATACCCTAGCAACCACTGGTTTAGATGATCCTGCATGATTGTTGAACTGGAGAATGCGCTCACCTGCTCGGCAGTTTCCTGTAACTCCCGGCGATTCATGGCCTGCATCATATATTCTGCGGCGATTTGATCAGCCGGAACAAGCAAAGTCAGTGAAGAACGCCGACCCCGGCCACGCTGGGAAACCCAACGAATCCAATCATGGGCAACCATCTTTTTAACAATCGTTAACGTATTGCGGTGTGTACAATTTAGCAACTCAGCGAGATCGGCGAGTGTAAGTTCATGTTCTGTATGGTGACCGTAATGACGATGCAACAGCAGATATTGCTGATGTAATTTCAAGTGTTGATTCCCTCCTGGAGGTGAACTCTGACGTGTTCCTCTAAAATAAGAAGTTTTGTCGATTTTAATTTCTATTTATATTCCTATTTTATCATCTAGAATATAGCATAGAAAGGTTAATGGAGGTTTTTCCCATGATTGATAAAATAATGGCTTCACCGCAACGCGCTCTAATCACGCTACTGTCTGCATGGATGCTGGCGATCATTCACCAGTATTTATTCTATGGTAATGAGATTGGCGTATCGTATCCTATCTTTGTAATTCTCTTTTATGTGTTCATGTATCTGTTTGCCCGGGACCGCATGAGGTCTTTCAAGTTCATTGATGCTTTTGTAGCGGCTGTAGTGCTATTGTTGTCGCTAACGTTCCTGTTATACGACAATGAACTGCTGTATGTTCTTAATTTTCTGGTTGTACCAGGCGTAGTTATCTTACATATGACGTATCTGATGGGCAGAAAACAGAAGCAGTGGTGGGAGATTGGTTTGATTGGTACGGCTATTGACCACTTGCTGCCTCAAGCCATACGTCATTGGGGGACTGTTGCTGCTATTGCTGTGAGAGCAGGCGGGCGTGGCATGGGCAAATCCCAAAAAACAGTTGTTTTCAAAGTGCTCATTGGTCTTGTGGCGTCCTTGCCTATCCTCATTGTAGTCGTTGCATTACTGTCCTCCGCTGACGGGGTCTTTGATCAGTATTTAGCCGGTTTTCCGGAGTGGCTGAATCAATTGGCTTTTACTCCAGGGATACCGAGAATCATCTGGATTGTCATCGCAGGTGTATTGCTGTTCGGTTATGTATGGGGATTTGTACAGCCAATGCAATATGAGGCAGAGAAGAGAGAGAACGCACATTGGAAAAATGGAGTAGCATCCACGGTTGATAAGCGTGATCAGACCTATATATTCTCTCCTGTGGACCCGGCCACTGAAGTTCAGGTTACCAATAAGATTATACCCGAGCCCGAACGCACTCCGGTTCATCGGGAACCATTCAGATTGGACCCCATCATTGTGGGGACGATGCTGATTGTCATTAACTGTGTGTACGTTTTGTTTGTACTTGTACAGTTTTCGTATCTGTTTGGTGCAGGAGAGGGGCATCTTCCGGTAGATCTGTCTTACGCAGATTATGCGAGAAGTGGATTCGCAGAGTTAATTCTCGTCACAGGTATTAACTTCTTTATTCTTATTGTTGCTTTGCAGTATACCCGTTCGAGTGGCAAAGCGGGTTCCATCGTGCATCAGGTACTTCTCCTGATTCTGGTCAGTTGTTCAGCAATTATGTTGTATTCCGCGTTTATGCGCCTAAATCTGTATGAGCAGGCATATGGATATACGTACATCCGCTTCCTGGTACACGCATTCATGATCTTCCTCGCACTCCTCTTGCTGATTGCTGGCCTTCGTATACGGTACACCTCAATACCGCTGATCCGCTGGTATATTGTGCTGGCGCTAACTGCTTATGTTGCTGTAAATTATGTGGGCATGGATAAACGGATTGCCGAGCTGAATATTGAACGTTATCATCAGACTGGCAATATTGATGCAACCTATCTGGCAAGTCTGTCGGCAGATGCAGTTCCGTTACTTCGTGAGTTTGCTCTGGAGGAGTATCCGGATCTCAAGAGGGAAATGCTGGAACGACAAGCATATCTGGATATGGATACATCAGATCGTTCATGGCCTTCTTATAACGTGGCAAGACACCGAGCTGAGCTAGAAATGTCCAAATTGAGAACGGAATAGCTGAACAGTAGTTGTTTTCACGTACGGATTTATGCAAAAACAATATGTAAGTGTTATAATATAAAAACTAACCTATAAAGGGGGTGAATCCCTTGTTTGAACTGCAGGAGTTATTACCATATTTATTCTCGATTGGACTCATCTTCACCGTCAGTTATGCCTATATTGCCCATCTTCATTGTGGCATGACAGAGTACTGGATGGAAGGTGGCGCCGGTGGTGGACTTGAACCTGTACTTCCCGCCCTGTGTTTGGACAGACAGCATAGACAGGAAGACTGGAGCCGCATGATTAGACGAAGAGAAGCGCCCGATGAAGATGAACCAGATTGTCATTCCTCGTTGAACGATTGGTCAACAAATCAACGAGGAGGATATATATGGAACATAAGACCAACAAGGGATTCACTTTTACTTCGGGCAAGGGACGGATCTATGGCCTGATTGCCATTTTGTTTGCAGTCACGTTGCTTGCCGGATGCAGTAACAACGTGTCGGAGATTACTTCATCGACACCGGGATTTTTTAATCACTATATTGTATTTCCACTGTCGTATCTCATACAGCACATTGCCACTATATTTAATGGAAGCTATGGGGTCGCGATTATCGTGATTACGCTGGTCATTCGTCTGGCACTGTTGCCCTTGATGATGCGTCAAGCCAAGTCCCAGCAGGGAACACGAGTCATCATGAACGCCATGAAACCCGAAATGGATGCGCTCAAGAAAAAATATGAAGGCAAAAATGATCCTGCTGATAAGCAAAAGCTGTCTCAGGAAACGATGGAGCTATACAAGAAACATAAGTTCAATCCGCTGAACATTGGTTGCTTGCCGATGCTCATTCAGTTGCCTATCCTGTCAGGTATCTACACGGCTATCCGACTTACACCGGAACTGTCTTCTCATTCGTTCCTGTGGTTCAAACTGGGAGCGCCGGACTACGTACTCGCTGTGGTGGTCGCGGTCATATATCTGATTCAAGCCAAGGTATCACAAGCCAATATGGCGCCTGAGCAGCGAAAACAGTTCGCCATTATGGGTTATCTCTCCCCATTGATGATGGCATTCTTTTCTCTTACAGCTCCGGCAGCGATGCCGCTCTACTGGACAGTTGGGGGTTCATTCCTGGTACTACAGACATTATTGTTCCGCAAAATGTACCCGGTGGAGCACCCACAGGAGCCTGTGGTTGTGGAAGTAAGTAAGAAAAAGAATAAAAAATACAGCTCCGCCAAACCTTCTCGGAAACCTGCAAAGTCTTAATAAATTTGGTCGCAGGTGACAAGAGAAACATGGTGACTACGTAATCTTGTTGAATACAAAAAACATAATGAAGAAGCCTGATCCATATGGATCAGGCTTTTTTTGTACTCTCAGGTGTTCCTTTTTAGTTTTTTTTACGAAAGCGGATGAAAAGCATAACGTCTACTGCCTGTTCCCCAATATCACTTAATGATGATATACTTACCTGATCAAATATGATATTGATAATCAATATCAATTATTGAGTGATGTATACATTGGAAAAAGTGAAACGAGGAGCGCGGATAGATGCAAGAGGAAGAAGCAAGACAGGGATTTACACCGGAGATGATTGATATGATGGCCAGTATCTGGACACGTTCGAACATTACATTAATAGATGTACGCTTTCAGAATGTAGCGTCACAATACCCGTTGGAGCAATATAAAATGCCTAGTAGCATGTTTATCTATGCATATGGGGGAGAAGCGCAAATCCAACTGAATGAAACCACATTTGCAATGGAACGTTTTGGCTTAGTTCACGGTGGGAAGGGGAGCCTGCTCAGTATTACGCCTAAAGAGGAGATTGTGAATACCTTTATGGTTTTCTATAGAGCAGAATCACCTCTCTTTTTCAAGAAACATCTGCAGCAATTACTGGAGCAAGTAAATCCATTTGTTCAACAGTTTGGCTATACGCCAAGTAATCCCATCTTGCTACGCGATTGGTTCCAACGGATGATGAATGGCTGGAAACGGGGAAAGGCGATGGATCAGTTGCAGGCCAAAAGTTTTTTATATCAATTGATTCATGAGGTGTACAGGGATTTGGAGGGTGGTGAGATTCGGTATCTCCAGCCAGACCCAGCCTGTTCTGCCAAGATATATCTCGATAAACATTACAGGGAGCCGATTATGTTCCAACAAATTGCCGATATGTTTGGGATCAGTGGTGGACAATTGACGCGTTTGTTCAAAAAAAGGGAAGGGATGAACTTACAGGAGTATCTCATTCAGAGAAGGATTGAAGCAGCCTGTCATGACTTGAAACATACAGAAGCGACGGTTAAAGAAATCGCAACTGGAGCTGGTTTCGCAGATGAGAAAAACCTGTTCCGCATGTTTAAGAAGCATTACAAGATGACGCCAAGTGATTATCGGAAAATAAACGCACTATCCATGCAGGTTGATGGTATTGATAATGATTCTCATCTCCCTTACGATGAGAGGGAACTAGCGAGCCTAGTCAAGTCTTATAGAGATGGGGAATCAACGATGTTTGGAACATTAAGAAGTAAAGAAATGATTTTGGCGGCGGCGATAAGCATGATGCTCTTATTGACGGCATGTACGTCGGGGACGCCAGCGAATAATGGGGGAACGGCAAATACAACACCTGCGCAGACACAGCAGACGGTACAACAGGAAGGGTCGGAGACAAAAGCTTCAGAAGCAGTCTCGCAGACCAGAACGATATCCACAGTTAAGGGTGATGTTGAGGTACCTAACAACCCTCAGCGAGTTGTAGTCGATTATTTGGTTGGTGATGTGGTAGCCCTAGGTGTAACTCCTTTAGGTGTGGCTAGAGCTGCACGGGGAGAGACAGAGCCTGTATATGCTAACCAGATTACAGACTCCATAAAAGTAGCCATGGAGCCGGAAGATATCATGACGCTTGAGCCTGATCTTATCATTTTGGCATGGAGTGATGAGTCGTATGATGATTTATCCAAAATTGCCCCGACCATTTATGTTCCCTATGGTGATATGACTACAGAGGAGCGGATACAATTTATTAGCGATGTTTTGAACAAACAGGAAGAGGCTAAGGATGTTTTGAATGCTTATACCGGAAAAATCGAAGAAGCAAAGCTAGCCTTTCAGAATGCGGGCCTATCCGATGTGACGATTACGGTTGGGGAATTCAGTGATAAAAGTAACTACATAGCTGGAGCCAAGCATGCCGTTGGCGAGCTTGTTTACGATGAACTTCAATTGCAGGCACCTGCAAAAGTCCAAACGGATATTATCGATGCAGATAAATATTGGGGTGATGTCTCCATGGAAGTATTACCCGCTTACTCTGGGGATTATATGATCTTCTTAGGAGATGGAAACGTTGCTTCTGATAATGCAGTGTGGAATGCCATACCTGCTGTGCAACATGATCGGATCGTAAAGGTAGATTCTTCGCTATCTTGGTCTACGGACATAATGACTTCCAGTGCATTGATTGATTATATTGTTAGTCAATTGCTGGCATTAGCTAAATAAGAGTTAGAACGAAATTTTAATTGAGCACTCCAAATTTTCAAACATGACCAATCGAATTTATGGACGTTAATATCCATATTCGTTTGGATTGTCAATAGGTGATGAAAGGGAAACGAAATGAAAAGCAAGCCTGAACAAAAACGCCGTGGGGCGATGAACTTCACCATGTACATGGTAGTGGGGCTTGGATTAACGGTTCTCATGTCGGCGGCATCAATTATGTTTGGTGCTGCTGATATGAGGTTAGCAACGGTATGGGAGGCTATTTTCCGATTTGATCCAATGCTCACTGAACATCAAATTATCCAAACCATGCGTCTTCCGCGTACCGTAGCCGATCTGATCGTTGGGTGCAGCCTTGCGGTATGTGGCGCTATCATGCAAGGGACAACGCGCAATCCGCTGGCCGACTCCGGGCTCATGGGGATTAGCTCTGGCGCAGCATTTGCAATTGCACTATGCCTGGCCTTTCTGCCAGGTTATTCGTATTGGCAGATGATGTTATTCGCTTGTCTGGGAGCAGCGATCGCCACCGGTATGACGTACTTTACCGCGTCACTGGGCAATCGCGGAATGACGCCTCAGCGGCTTGTACTCGCAGGTCTGTCTATTTCAATGTTGTTTGGCGCACTCAGTCAGTACTTGGCGATCAATTATAACCTGGGCCGAGCATTAACATTCTGGACGGCGGGTAGTACAGCGGGGGTCAAATGGGGAGAATTGCTGATTATCTCACCGCTCTTTGTTGGTGGTATACTGCTGGCACTGGCGCTGTCCCCTTCCGTTACATTGCTCAGTTTGGGAGATGATGTGGCAAGTGGACTCGGCATTCGTAGCGGACTGGTCAAGATTTTGTCGACAATTATTGTACTTGTGCTGACTGGATTGGCTGTTGTTGTGGTTGGCCCGGTTGGTTTTGTGGGTCTGATCACCCCGCATATTGTGCGATATATGGTAGGTGTCGACTATCGATACATTATTCCGGCAGCGGCGTTATATGGTGCGTTGCTGACCGTATCGGCCGATTTGGCTGGACGTTTGATCAATAAACCGTTCGAAACGCCGATTGCCATTATATTTTCTATCATTGGTGTGCCGTATTTTCTCTTCTTGGCTCGAAGACAAAGGAGGGAATATGAATGATCAAGCGGCGTTATACGATGAAACGAGGCATTATCATCAATGTAGTGCTTATGGTGCTCATCCTTGTGTTTGCGATCATTAGCATGAATTCTGGCAAAATGAATCTTTCACCGCTAGAAGTGCTAAACGTTCTCATAGGAAACGGTACCGATAAGCAAAATCTGATTGTGTTTGATTTTCGTTTGCCACGAATTGTACTTTCGATTTTGGTAGGTCTGGGAATGGGAGCGGCGGGGGTCGTGATGCAGAGTTTGCTGCGTAATGACATGGCTAGTCCGGGAACATTGGGAATTAGTTCGGGATCGGGTTTGTTTGTCCTGTTCTTTGTTGTATTCATTGCATCCACAGGAAAGAGTTCCTTTATTGCTCTGCCTCTGTTGGCTTTTGTTGGCGGACTATTGGCAGCGGGTTTGATCTTTTTATTATCGTATCGCCGCGGACGAGACATCTCGCCAATCGGTTTGATCTTGACCGGGGTCGCGCTAGGAAGCGGGTACGGGGCGCTGACGACTTTCTTGACACTCAAGCTGGATGATTCGCAGATGAACTTCATGCTGTATTGGCTGGCGGGGAGCCTATGGGGCGATGATTGGGGCTATATTTCCATACTGACACCATGGGTCTTGATCTTACTCGGCTATATTTTTTACAAGGCTCGCATACTGAATGCCCTCCATTTGGGCAATCAGACAGCACAGGGGCTTGGTGTTTCCGTGAAGCGACAGTTCTTGGGGTTGTCAATCGCTGCTGTTGCTTTATCCTCTGGCAGTGTAGCTGTGGGAGGCAGCTTCTTTTTCGTTGGATTGATCGCTCCGCATATGGCCAGAAAACTGGTCGGTCCCGATCACAAATTGCTCATTCCGGCTGCCAGCTTGGCTGGGGGACTAGTCGTGGTGTTGGCTGACACGATTACGCGCACGGTTAGCCTCGTAGGAGATGTGCCAACAGGAATCGTTATTACAGTTATTAGTGTTCCATATTTTCTTTATTTACTAGCAAAAGCCAAATAACACAATCAATAATATAGTCGGAATTTTTTGTGGAAAACGGCTTGGCAGGACTGTGCGCTGCATTTTAAAGCAGAATGCACGATATCAAAAGTTCAAACATCGAAGTTACCCTGTATTACCGCTATGCTTCTTAATCAATAGTATATAGAAAAAGATGCCATTACGAGGATATCGTATTGGCATCTTTTGATTTTTACTCATTATTTGATAGTTAAGTGGATTACCGGGAAATTGCATCAGGATTTATATCGCAGGTTCATCCGACAGCTGGAAACGGGAAACGAAATACCAGATGAGCTCGCGACGTGAGGATACCTTGGTTTTGGCGAAAATGGATTTTAAATGATCCTGAACGGTGTAGACAGAAATATGCATCGCGGCAGCAATCTCTTTGGAAGAATAGCTGCGCAGCACATATCCGAGCAGTTCCCGCTCTCGACTGGATAATCCGTGGCTTTCGGCGAGCAAGGGCAGCAAATCCTGTGGCATCGCCTGCTCCAAACGGATAGCAATCTGATCCGGTCCCGTAAGCTGTTGCATGAGACTGGCATGAAGTATGAGGTAACGCCCATCCGGAAGTTGAATGCAAACTTTGGAGGGTGAGTCGGGTGCAATCTGAGTACTCACGACCAATTCTGCCCGATTCTTGCGCTGCAAGTGTGAACTCACTGCACGTACCGGACGGGGGAGAACATCAGGCCCTACATGTTCCAGCATGCGCAATTGTGACAGCCAATATTGAGCGGAGGCGTTCAGGGATAAGAGCTGGAACGTGTCTGAGGTGATCAAAATTCCGGGTTCCTCGGGACTTTCACTCGTGATCTCATCGATCAGTGTCAAGCTCGTGGACCGCAGCATTGATGCAATAGAAGCAGTCCAGGACTGTATCATCCACCGCTCCTCCTCTGTAAAGACAGCATTTTCTGTCTTACGATATAGGGTCAGATATCCCCAGCAAGCGTCTCCACTGACCAATACAGCACGTAGTTCATCACCGAACCCCGCTGGCTGAAGAATGTTGATATAACGTGGGCTTTGTTCAAGCTGTAAGTTCATGGACGTATGAAGTGTAGCTGTATGCTCACCGCTGCGAATTAATTCAGCGTATTTATGTATATCTTCTTCCATGTATTCATTGATGAATAACCGATCATGAATGGCCTCAATGCCATCTTCTGTCACGGCTCCTGTGGAGAGAAGAGTCAGAGGATCAACGGTGGTAAAGCAGTATGCGTCGTAAGGTACAACCGAATGGATCTGCTTGAGAACAGCTTCCCGATAGGTACGTGAGGTCCAGGTTCCTTTTTCAAGAGAAGTGATAAGTCTGTGGTTCCGATCAATACGTGATGTCAACAAGATTACTCCTCTCTCTGTGCGCATATCCCAATGTTCTGGGATTGTAGGCTCGCCGTATCCTTCTATAATGAAATTAGACGAACAACGAGTCAAGTCTAACTTCAATTCAAGAGGAGTGCAGTGTCCATGAATCACAATCCATCACCGATGAGCTGGGAAACAGCAGATGTTCATCGTTACGAACAATCGATAGCCCTGAAAATTCCGGGTTATTCTCATATGCATGATCTAATGGAACGGCTGCTTGCAGCAACTGTTACAGATAACAACGATATTCATATCCTTGTTGCCGGAGCGGGAGGGGGAAAAGAGATTGCTCTGCTCGGATCACGTCATGCCGGTTGGACATTGACTGGAGTAGATCCATCACAGCCCATGCTGCAACTTGCTGAGAAACGAGTCGCGGAAGCAGGCATCGGTTCCAGAGTGAAGTTGCAACCTATCACGGTTGAAGAATTGCCGGAGGATATCGTATATGATGGGGCGACAAGCATGCTCATGTTACATTTCCTTCAGGGGATGGAGGCCAAGAGAACGTTTCTGACCAGCCTCGCAACGAGACTTAAACCGGGTGCACCACTGATCATTGCGTCTGTAAATGCCCATCTTCGTTCACCTGCACATCCAACTATGATGCAAGCTTGGAAGGATCACATGTTGAGTGTGGGCGTCCTTCCTGAAGAGTGGGAGCGGTTTGCTGCTTCCCTGGGCCGTGAATCTGATCCAATATGCTCTGAAGAGATGACTAAGCTACTGACCGAATGCGGTTTCTCACATATTACACGTTACTTCGGGGCGTTCTGGGTGGAGGGGTATTATGCAATTCGAAACTAACGTGAAGCCTATGAAAGATCAGATCTGGGTGGTTGGCGGTTATGGTCAAGTGGGGCAGATGATATGTACTCAACTGGGGAAAATGTTCCCGGGTAAAGTATGGGCTGCGGGTACACGCATGAACCGTGCGGAGGAATTCAGCAGGTCTACAGGTGGTGCTGTGCTACCACTTCAACTGGATGTAACACGGCCTGTAGAGCCATCCATGTTAAGGCCTGTGAAACTGGTCATCATGTGTGTGGATCAGAGCGATACCCGTTTTGTTGAAGCCTGCGCACAAGCCGGAACCGACTATATTGATATTTCTGCAAAATATGATTTTCTCGCCCAGGTGGAACAACTGCATACCAAAATGCAACGTTCCCAATCGACCGCGATCCTCAGCGTTGGATTATCACCCGGAGTGACTAATTTGCTTGTGCGAGAAGCGACCATGCATATGGATCAGGTGGAGGAAGCAGACATTACCGTAATGCTGGGACTTGGAGAGAAGCACGGAAAAGCTGCCGTGGAGTGGACCGTTGATCAGATGAATGCCACTTACCAAGTGATGCATAAGGGCAAACCTGCTGAGGTACAAAGTTTCGGAGATGGCAAACGTATTGATTTTGGAGCAAAACTAGGGCAGCGGAAGGCCTATCGATTTAACTTTTCGGATCAGCATGTGGTTGCCCGGACGTTACGTATTCCAACCGTATCTACCAGACTCTGTCTGGACTCTCGCTGGATCACAGGATCCATGGCAATCTCCAAACGTGCAGGGTTGTTTTCGTTGCTGAGTATCCCGTGTATTCGGAATGGAACGGTTAAGGCATTTGGCCGTATTCCTGGGGGAGAGCCAATGTATGCAGTCAAGGTCGATGCCGTAGGATGGGAAAATGGTGAGCAAATCCGCGTCGAACAACTACTGGTCGGCGCAAAGGAAGCAGATGCAACAGCAGCCGTAGCTGCAGCCGTGGCAGAACGTGTGTATAAAATAGAATTGCCTCATGGTGTGTTTCATATTGAACAGTGTCTCTCTTTGCAGGACATTCAGGATGCACTTCATACGCCACTAAAGGTGACGACCAAGATCACCTAGTTTCATGTTCTTTTGCTGAGAACCTCCGATCTGCTATGATGGAACAATAATCATGGCATGAATGGAGGGAGATCATGAACTGCGTTGCTGTATTACCTTATTACAAAGTACAGAGAGAAGTGACGGGTCTCGCCCAAGAGATTGAGATGAATGCCCGCTCCATGATTCTGTATTCAGATAAAATCGTGACCAAATACCGCGAGTTCAACATCACGGAAGTGTTTGATATGTCATTTCGCCGTATGGGTGATGAAGGTGGATTTTTCTATCTGCACACAAGCACAGGAGTATATCCATATATGGTCGAAATCGACCCCAAACCTTTTATACAAACTTTCAGAAAGATGACGATTCAAAAATTGAAATGACTTGACCTTGCCGTTACGTGAAGGCTTACCCTCGGATAGGAAGGAACCATAACCAATCCAGAGGAGCCGTGAATGTAATGAGTATATTGATTCAGCAAGCGACCATCTTAACGATGAAAAATGCCGATGCCCCCTTCACGGGGGATATTCGTGTTGAGGGAGATCGTATTACGCAGATTGCCGATCACATTCTGCCTCAACCGCAAGATGAGATTATCGATGGTCGCAATAAGGTTGCCATGCCAGGACTGATTAATGCCCACCAACATACACCGATGAGTCTGCTCCGGGGATTCTCGGATGATCTGAAGCTGATGGAGTGGCTCGAACGCAAAATGTTGCCTGCCGAAGCGAGGATGAACCCGGAAGACATCTATTGGGGTGCCAAGTTATCCATCGCAGAGATGATCCGTTCGGGTACCACTGCTTTTGCGGATATGTATATCCATATGAATGAGATTGCAGAAGCGGTTAAGCAAACGGGTATGCGGGCATCGCTTACACGTGGGATGGTATTCATGGAAGATGATGGGGGACGCAGGTTGCAGGAGGCGATCGATCTGGTACAACGCTGGTCTGGAGCGGCCGATGGGCGGATTACAACCATGTATGGACCCCACTCACCCTATACATGTCCTGTAGAGCCGCTACGTGAAGTCATTGCTCTGGCTGTCACTGAGGATATTCCTCTGCATATTCATCTGGCTGAGACAAAGGAAGAAGTTGTAAAGATTCGTGAGCGCTATGGCATGACACCGACAGAGTATTTGGAAGAGGCGGGGATGTTCGAACAGGCACATGTACTGCTTGCGCATGGTGTACATCTGAATCGAAGGGACATCGGCAGATTGAAGAGCATGCGCGGCGGTGTAGCACACAATCCAGTCAGCAATCTGAAGCTGGGGTGTGGAATTGCTCCAATTACCGAGATGTTGGCACAGGGAATTAACGTGGGAATCGGAACGGATGGAGCGGGAAGTGCCACAACCGTGGATATGTTCGAGGAGATCAAAGCCGCGACCTGGCTGCAAAAGCTGGACTATGGCGACCCAACTCGCTTGCCAGCCAAGGATGTACTAAGAATGGCTACACGCGGAAGTGCTAGTCTGCTAGGTCTACAGGATGAAGTGGGTAAGCTTGAGGTGGGGTGCAAAGCTGATCTGATCCTGATCGATCTGGCGAAACCACATCTTCAACCGGTACATGAGGTAGAGTCGCTACTGGCATACAGTGTAAACGGTGCGGATGTGGATACCACGATCGTGAATGGTCAGATCCTCATGAGAGGCAGAAAGCTGCTCACGATCGATGAGGATGAACTTTACCGTGAGGTGAAGGTTAGAGCCAAACGGATTGTTGAGGGAATTTAATTTTAGGTGAATATGATCCGAACTGGAAAATGATTTGTGTTCAAAACGCTATGGAGGCTTACTCCATGGCGTTTTTTGTCGAATTACAACTGGAAATAGTTCTATAGTCCTGTTCAGAATCGGTTCAGAATGACTCGTTATACTGAGCATGTAGTTGTTCAAATTTGAAATGTACACGAGGAGGAACATGAATTGAAGGGGAAACAAAACAAAAAACGGCTTAAGCCGATATTGAAAAAAAGCATGTTGACTGCACTCGGGTTGGGCATTGCGTTGCCTATAGGTGGAACGCTTCCACAAGCTAATGCAGGAGAAATTGGCCCAGAGATTAACATTTCACGGCCTGTGCTCAACGATGGCATCCATTGGTTAAATTATTCATCGGAACAAAACGATCCTTCTTTTGTGTCCGGTGTACCCATCGAGGTAACGAACAGAACAGTTACGATTGATTTAAGTACCCATTTTAATTCGAATGAGTTTAATATCATCAGCGCCACTTCAGGTGATTATAGTGTAGCAAGCGTATATATAGAAGGTGGAAATAAATTAGTTGTGGTTCCTTATAGAAGTGGCAAAATCAACATCGAATTGAAGGCTTATTATACTGTATCTGATGTACCGGAAACGGTTACGGATAACTTTGAACTTAACATTAGTAAAAAAGGGGATGTAAATGCAGACGGAAAAGTGAATTCTCTGGATGCAGCAGACCTTTTGACTTATCTTCGTAATATGGTCAGTCGCCGCGGTTATTCTTATGTAGAGATGAACCGAATGGACGTGGATCGTAATGCAGAACCCACTTTGGGGGATATGAATGCGTTGTTAACCGGATATGCCAATAAAACACTTGGCGCGAAAAACAATGACTATGTGTTGACCTTTCAACAAGTGGACGATGCGCCGTATGTGCTGAATGGTCAATTGAAGGATTACATGGAGAACGTAATTGCCACAGATTATTATTTAATGGATGTTGATGGTGATGATATTGATTACATCAATTCTCCTTCTTATCAGTGGTACCGCGCAACAGACCCTTCAGGAGAAGATATCGTTCCAATAGAAGGGGAGACACGAGAACAGCATACCGTTACATCTGAGGACGAGGATTATTATCTTGTGCTCGAAGTGACTGCTCATTCCAGTTCGGACGCGAATACGGAGCCTAGACGAGTATACATTGTTGGAAAAGAAAAAATACAACGCCCTGATTAAGTCATATTTTTTAATTTAGATAACAAATAACAATTTTTTTCTATCGTTACCATACATTATACCAATTGATACAGACATGGAGGCTAATACATGTTTCAACCGAAAAAGAAACGTCCAAGAATCAGAAGAACAATGTCAGGTCTCATCGCACTGACGCTACTCTCGTCTCTCGTATTCCCGAGTATAGCTGGGGCAGAGCCGGCAGAACCATCACAGGTGCAATTTGCAAATGTTAGTGTACAGGCGGGGCAGACGGTTCATGTCCCTGTTACATTGAAGCAGTCCTATTCTCAGGTTAGCGCTTATAATATGCAGATTGATTATGATACATCTGCCCTGGAAGTTGTCCGTATCACGCCTAAATCTGTCAGCACCATTAGCACATCTCCAGAAGAAACCGGTACAGGAGACTTCCAGTACGTAATTAATAACGAAGAAGGTTGGGTACGGATCATCTGGGTTGATTTTACTGGGGGTGACCACTCAATTGTAGATGAAACCCAATTATTTGATATGGAAATCAAAGCCAAAAGCAATGCGGCGCCTGGAACGAAACAGCTATCCGTAGATCAAACTGATTCAGAACATTGGCATTTTACAAATGTAGAACACAATAGTGGTGCTCAGTTGTCTGGTGGAACAATCACAATTACAGCAGCAAACTCAGGTGGCGACAATTCTGGTTCGACACCTACACCGAATCCTGGTAACTCTTCGGGTGGAGGAGGAGGTAGTGTATCACCAACCTCCCCTGTTGTTACCCCTGTTCCATCGACTCCGGCGGTAACTAAAGGTGTAGACATCTATGTGAACGGTCAGAAACAGGAACAGTCTGCTACGGCTAGCACATCAACGGTAAACAATCAGGTTACCACCACGGTTCATGTGGATAATGACAAAGTCATCAATCAGATTGGTAGTGGATTAAGAACGCTTCTGCTGCCTATTACAGGTACTGGTAAAGGCGCAGTCGTTGGTGAACTGAACGGCAAGCTGGTCAAAACGATGGAAGGAAGTAATGCCGAAGTTGTCATACAGACTGATAGCGGTACGTACACACTTCCAGCTAATCAGATTCGGCTAGATCAGATTCTCAATCAATTCGGAAACACGATTCCATTGGAAGATATCACTATTCAAATCGCTATTGTGCCTAGTGCTACATCCAAGCAAACAGCAATTCAGGCCGCAGCGGACAAGCTGGAGAACACTACGGTGGTTGCAACTCCGGTTGATTTTGAAGTAAAAGCGATCTGGAATGGGCAGCAAGTTAATGTAGATCGTTTCAACTCTTATGTAGAGCGCTCCATTACTTTGCCAGAGGGTGTCGATGGTTCAAAGATCACGACAGGAGTTGTGCTTCAGCCAGATGGCAGCCTTCTGCATGTACCGACAAAGGTTATCAAAGGTAACGGGCAAGATTCTGCTATTATTAATAGCTTGACGAACAGCACTTACGCCCTGATCTATCATCCGGCAACATTCAGCGATGTAACGAATCACTGGAGTCGTGATGACGTACAGGATCTGGCATCCCGTCTGATCGTTGAAGGTACTGGTGAGAACGTATTTGCGCCGGACCGGAGTATTACGCGGGCAGAGTTTACGGCTGTTCTGTTAAGAGGTTTGGGCCTGCACTCCCCGCGCAGTACAGAAGCGGCATCGTTCACAGATGTGAAGACTGGCAGCTGGTATGAGGATGAGGTTCAGACGGCTGTGTCCTACGGACTGATCTCAGGTTATGCTGACGACAGCTTCCGTCCGAATAGCGAAATTTCTCGTGCGGAAGCGTTGACCATTGTGTCACGTGCGATGAAACTGGTCGGTCTGGCACAGGCAAACGCGTCAGAGACAACAAGTCTGCTGAGCACATACAGCGATAGCGCTAAAGTACAGGCATGGGCAGCAGAGCCGGTTGCATCGGCGATTAAACAAGAGCTGGTACAAGGTGCTGATGGCAAGCTGATGACAGATGCAGACATTAGTCGTGCGCAGTCGGCGGCGATTGTGAAAAGGCTGCTGGCAAAAGCGGGATTAATCTAAACTTTATAAGTTGAACTAAAGATTATTTACACTGACACTACGACGATAGAATAACCTTCCAATCGCTGTTATCCCCAGATTTTTTTGAATCCCTTTTCCAAAGGTGAAAATCCGGGGATAAAGGCGAACGCTTCGCTTTTTCAGGTTTTTTCTGTCTTCTCCGTTATCGTGTAAATGATTAGTTTAACTTATATTATCAAATGCAATAACGAAATAAGATAACCCGAGTCCTTATATCTAAGGATTCGGTTTTTTTGTATATAGTTCTTTTGAACAACCTCTTATAGGTGCAATGGTCCAGTTCATTATCAGTTCATACTGATTTGTTACGATATGAACATCAAATAGATAGATATTGTGCATGATCAGGAGAGGAAGAGATCCATATGAAAATACTGGAAGTTAAAAATGTGAAGAAATCATACACCTTATATGGAAAAGAAAGAGTTCCGGTACTCCACGGTTTGAACTTAAGTTTTGAGACAGGGGAATTTGTCTCCATCCTTGGCGAATCTGGCTGCGGTAAGTCGACACTGATGAATATCATTGGTGGCATGGACTCCGACTATGAAGGGGATGTCGTTGTTCGTGGCAAGAACTTAAGTGCAATGACAGAGAAGGAAATGGATGATTATCGGAAGAATAATATCGGCTTTGTCTTTCAAAATTTCAATCTGATCCCGCATCTGTCTGTCCTCGAAAATGTGACGATTGCGATGCAAATGACGGATACCAATGAGAAGGAGCGGAACCAACGTGCCGTTGATATATTAACAGAGGTTGGGCTGAAGGATCATCTGAACAAACGTCCTAACCAGTTATCTGGCGGTCAGAAGCAACGGGTTTCCATCGCACGGGCTTTGTCCAACAATCCCGATATTATTTTGGCTGATGAACCGACAGGTGCTCTGGATAGGGAAAACGGAGATCAAATCCTCGCTTTGCTCGATAGCATAGCCAAAAAGGGAATGCTGGTGATTGCCGTAACTCACTCGCAGAAAGTCGCTGACTCCGGTACACGTATTGTGAAGGTTGAAGAGGGGCGCATTAGTGACGATATTCACCTGAAAGATCCTTCTACGGCTGTTTACGAGAGTGGTCAGGATTCTTCCCGGAGCTTGAGTTTGCTTGCTTCATTCAAGATGGCACTTAAAAATATGAAACTCAACGGCAAGCGTAATGTACTGGTAGCATTGGGTGGATCTATAGGCATATTAAGTGTACTCCTGATGCTCTCCTTGGGGAATGGTATAACGACGTATATGAATGACGAAATCAATTCGAGTATGGACCCTTTGCTCGTGGATATAACCAAGCCGAGTGAAGAAGCCAAGGACATGCAAGGTCCCGAGGCCTTGATGGCACCAGGTGAACCGTTCACCGAAGCTGATGTTGAGACGATTCGCAATTTTCCTAATGTGGATCATGTAGAGACAATTACAACTATTACAGGCAAATCGACTATGGTGAATGAAAAACAAAGTGTGGGACTCACGCAATTAACAACGTTAACGGATGCTTTTGATCCAGCATTGATAACAACGGGTGTTCTGCCGGTAGAAAATGAGATGTTGTTACCCCTCGATACGGCGAAACAATTAAGCGGAAATGATCAAGCTGAAACCATGATCGGTAAGTCTGTGTTTCTATATATCAACGAGATGGATGGCAATAATAAACCGGTAACTTTGGAGAAAGAAGTAACGATCTCAGGTATCTATGAAGCCGCAGATCAACGATCTCCAATGCAACAATCCCCGGGATACATTTCATCAGGGACGCTAGAGCAAATGTATACGGACAAAGGAATAACAATCGGACCGATTCAGGTTAACGCCTATGCAACCGATATGAAATATGTAAATGATATCAATGAAGCTGCTGTTGATGCTGGCTTCGCAGGCTCCCAGATGGCCAAAGTTATGGAGAATATCACGACATATGTAAGTATGGCTTCCATTGTGCTCGCGGGTATTGCAGGCATTTCGTTGATCGTATCTGGTATTATGATATTGGTTGTACTCTATATTAGTGTCGTGGAACGGACAAAAGAGATCGGCATTCTTCGGGCCATTGGAGCTAGAAAGAAAGATATCAAGCGAATATTCTTCTCCGAATCTGCCTTATTAGGCGTATTTAGTGGTATTATTGCGGTGGTCTTTGCAGTGATCATTAGTTATGTATTAAATATTCTCCTGGACAATGCGTTTGGAGCCAAACTCATTAATCTCTCGGGATATTATATCTTGTTTGGTATCGTGGTAAGTACAGGAATTAGTATCGTGGCCGGTTTGATGCCATCATCAAAAGCGGCGAAGCTGGACCCGATGGAATCCTTGCGATACGAATAAAACCAATTGCGGAAAGGATAATGGCTGCATGAACACAATTCTGGTGGTGGACGATGATTCCCATATCCGCAAATTAATCCGAATCTATCTTGAAAAGAATCAATTCTCCGTGCTGGAAGCACCAGACGGTCAAGAGGCGTTAGATATCCTCTCGCATACGAAAGTTGATCTGGCGATTGTGGATGTGATGATGCCGCGAATAGACGGCATTGAACTGACGGAAGATATTCGGTCTTATCTGGATATTCCAATCCTGATGGTGACTGCCAAGGGAGAATCCAAGGACAAAGTCAGAGGATTTAATGCCGGGTCAGACGATTACCTGGTTAAACCATTTGATCCTGTGGAGTTAATCCTGCGTGTAAAATCGTTACTGAAAAGATATAACAAAAGTTCATCAAACATGATTCAGATCAGCGGTGTAACGATTGATTTGGGCAATCTGATGGTTGTTGCGGACAGACAAACTATCGAATTGAAAAAGAAGGAATGTGAATTGTTATTTTCTCTGGCGAGTTCGCCAGGGAAAATATTCACACGTACACAGCTTATAGATGACATATGGGGCATCGATTACGAAGGAGATGAGCGTACAGTTGATGTACATATCAAACGGTTAAGGGAACGTCTTGAACATGTTCCTGAGTTAGTGATCTCAACGATAAGAGGACTCGGTTATCGGCTGGAGCGGGCATGAAAATGTTTAGAAAAAGCCTGCGACTTCGCATCGTAGCTACATTTATCGGGATTGTTCTGGTGAGTTTAATTCTCTCCTTTATGATAAATAACGGGTCTCAGGAAAAAACACCGAATCGGTTTATGGTTACCTTTGCTCAAGATCTCGCTACACTGATTAACCTGATCGATGATCCGGAAAAAGTACAATCAAGCTTAGGTATCTTTGCTCGCTACGGGTTAAATATCACTCCCGTGAATGAACAAAGTGAAGTGTTATCTTCCTTGCCAGAGGACAAGGTTCATTCGTTATTTGAAACGGGTACAACGGATGCCATTTTTCTGTCCAGTAAAGATGGAATCGCGACCATAGGTGTTCCTGGAACAAACGAGGGGATCGGCACATTTCTGATTCAAAGTGATTTCTCATCTCTTTTTCATACACTGCGAAACACGCTCTTAACCTCACTATTAACGGTTCTGGTTATTGGCAGCTTATTAATCTTGTTCATGTCTGGGTACATTGTGAAACCGATTAAGAGATTAACGGTTGCAGCGAAGGAGATGTCATCAGGTGACCTGTCGGTCCGCTTGAAACATAATAATCAGGATGAGTTTGGGGAACTGATGGAGAGCTTTAATCATATGGCCAGTGAGTTGCAGAAAATTGATTCGGTTCGTGATGACTTTGTCAGCAACGTCTCTCATGAAATGCAGTCTCCGCTCACATCAATTAGAGGATTCACCAGAGCACTACAAGATGGTGTTATTCCATTAGAAGAGCAGAAAGAGCATTTGGATATTATCTATGAGGAAACGCTGCGCTTATCGAGGCTCAGTGATAATCTGCTTCGGCTAGCCTCGCTGGATTCAGAGCATCATCCGGTTCATTTCACCACATTCCAGGTAGATGAACAATTAAGAAGGGCGATTTTACTGGCAGAGCCGCAGTGGGCTCAGAAGGACATACAGATCGAACTGGACTTGTTGCCCTGCGAGATCACAGTGGACAAAGATTTGTTTGATCAGGTCTGGCAAAATTTAATAAACAATGCGATCAAATACACCGGTCCTAAGGGTACCATTCATGTCGAAATTGAGACGTCATCTTCACATGTAAAGGTATTGATTAGAGATTCAGGACAAGGTATACCTGAGGAAGCACTCCCGTATATCTTTGATCGATTCTACATGGTGGACAAAGCACGGAGCAGCTCGCTTCGAGGAAATGGATTGGGTTTGTCCATTGTGATTAAAATTTTGAAATTGCATCAATGTACAATTAATGTAGAGAGCGAAGTAGGAAAAGGTACACAGTTTATTGTCACGATCCCCAGATCGACTATTACACCTACATCTTAAGGCAACCCAGAACAGAGAGAGCAGTATGGAAACAATCGGTCCCTGTGCGTTCAGGATTCAGATTGCTGCCATATTGCTTTTTTTGATATCCCTATTCGCGACAAAATTTCACATATAGTTTTGTTTAGCAGTGGATCATTTGATAAAATAGAAGAGACGTTATGTGAATCTATGAACTTAATTAATTTAATCATACAGAGAATGGAGCCATCCAATGAAATATCGCAATATGGAAGATTGTATTAACGATCTGGAGCAGCATGGTCATTTGATTCGGGTCAAAGAAGAGGTTGATCCTCATCTGGAGATGGCAGCGATCCACATGAAAGTGCACGAGGCTAAAGGCCCGGCGTTGTTATTCGAAAATGTAAAAGGCTCAAAGTTCCAGGCCGTATCGAATCTGTTCGGCACGGTGGAACGAAGCAAGTTTATGTTCCGCGGTACGCTGGAAGGCGTACAACGGGTCATGGCAGTTCGTGACGATCCCATGAAGGCGCTTAAGACGCCATTTCAGCATGTCCGTACAGGTCTTGCTGCATGGCAGGCGCTGCCAAAACAGAAATCTATAAGCCTACCCGTGTCGGCGCAAGAGATTCAAATCTCGGACTTACCACTCATCAAACATTGGCCTATGGACGGTGGGGCATTTGTGACGCTGCCACAGGTTTATTCGGAAGATCCGGACAAACCAGGAATCATGAATTCAAACTTGGGGATGTACCGGGTTCAACTGGATGGCAATGATTTTGAAATGAACAAGGAAATTGGGTTACACTATCAGATTCATCGCGGAATTGGTATACATCAAGCCAAAGCTGTCAAAAAGGGAGAACCACTGAAAGTGAGTATTTTCATTGGGGGTCCACCTGCACATACACTTTCAGCGGTTATGCCTTTGCCTGAAGGACTAAGTGAGATGACATTTGCCGGTTTACTCGCTGGACGTCGCTTCCGGTACAGTTACAAGGACGGATATTGCATTAGCAATGATGCTGATTTTGTCATCACGGGTGATATCTACCCAGGCGAGACAAAACCCGAAGGTCCGTTCGGTGATCATCTGGGTTATTACAGTCTGACCCATGAATTTCCGTTAATGCGTGTGCATAAAGTCTATGCCAAACCGAATGCTATCTGGCCGTTTACGGTTGTTGGTCGACCTCCGCAAGAGGATACCGCGTTTGGTGATTTGATTCATGAGATTACAGGAGACGCGATTAAACAGGAGATTCCAGGTGTCAAAGAAGTGCATGCGGTCGATGCTGCAGGGGTCCATCCATTGCTGTTCGCCATTGGTAGTGAACGTTACACGCCGTATCAGGCGGTGAAGCAGCCGACAGAGTTGCTTACGATTGCCAATCGTATTTTGGGTACGGGTCAGCTCAGTCTGGCGAAGTATCTCTTCATTACCGCAGAGGATCAGCAGCCTTTGGACACCCATAAGGAAGTTGAATTCCTGACCTATATCTTGGAGCGCATGGATATGCAGCGGGATATTCATTTCCATACCCATACGACCATTGATACATTGGATTACTCGGGTACAGGGCTGAACAGCGGTAGCAAAGTTGTTTTTGCAGCCTATGGCGACAAGATTCGGGATCTGTGCACGGAAGTTCCGGAGTCTTTGAAAAACATTCGTGGTTATGAGAATCCACAGTTCATCATGCCGGGTATCGTTTCGATCCAGACATCGGCCTTCACGAGTTATACGGATACAGCACAGGAGATGCAAGCATTCACATCTCTATTGAAAGAACAGGGAGGTCTGGACTCGTGTCCGATGATCATTCTATGTGACGACAGTTCGTTCCTGAGTGCTAACCTCAGCAACTTCTTATGGGCAACCTTTACTCGCAGCAACCCTTCACATGACATGTACGGGGTTAATAGCGGATATGACCACAAGCATTGGGGCTGTGATCAGGTGATTATTGATGCACGTACCAAACCCCATCAGGCACCGCCGCTGATTCCCGATGCTTCGGTCGAGAAGAGCATTGAACGATTTTTTGTTAAAGGTGCTAGTCTGGGTTCGATCAAAATCTAATTTGAGATGTCTTGAAGAAGTTCAAACGGAGCGTTTGAACTTCTTTGGCTTACTCTGATACGGCAATGAGGCACAAAAGTGTGTAAAAGTTTAAAACCGGGACTAATTTGGATGTTGGAGTGAGGATAAAGTCTTAGGCGTTCGTATTTACCATTGTGATTAAGGTCGTTTGAACTATGTATGAAATGAAGAATTATAACGATATAAAGAAGTATAGGTATTTTTGTGGCCCCGTTCCGTTGGGTGCTGTTACTATAATGAATTGTTCAGGGGGAATACCGATTTGAGAATCCATATTATGAACCTGCAAGACGGAGACCGTCTAACTGCGGATACATTCAGCGATGCAGGATTACACGTTCTCGGGAAGGGAACTGTGATCAAAGGTGAGGATATCACCTTGCTTATGCAGCACCGTGTAGATTATGTAGATATTGAATCACGCGAAGAGGAAATCACTGAAGCAGAATTTTTTGCAGCAGCCGCAAAGCATGCTTCGGGGATAACTACGAAGGAAGAACCGCCTGAAGAAGAGCTGAAGTCCCAATTTATTCAGACTGTACATAATTATCAAAATGCTTTTCTCGAAGCTCTGACCGTTGGCAAGTTCAACGCCACCATGGTGGATGATGCACTGCAACCGATGGTTGAGGGACTGGATGAGCAGAAAGATGTCGTTCATCTCCTGATGATGCTGGAGCGGGATGACGTCAATAACTATACACATTCAATCCAGGTAGGATTGTTGTCCTTCTACCTTGCGAATTGGCTTGGATATTCTCAGAAGGAGAGTTATCAGATTAGTCGCGGTGGTTATCTGCATGACATTGGAAAGTGCAAAGTATCCCACCGGATTCGGAACAAAACAGAACCGTTGACGGCTGATGAGCAGCTTGAAATGCAGCGTCACACCATATATGGCCATGAAATTATCAAAAATTCGATGACGGATGAAGCGACAGCACTGGTTGCTCTGCAGCATCACGAGCGGGAAGATGGGTCGGGTTATCCGATGCAACTTGAGAAAAGTGAAATTCATCCATATACACAGATTGTATCTGTAGCGGATATCTATATAGGCATGAGATCCGGGAACCACGGAGGAAGCAATCCAAATCTGATCAACAACCTTAGAGATATCTATGGAATGGGATTTGGTAAATTGAATGAAAAACCGGTTCAGGCATTGATGCAACATTTGCTTCCAAATTTCATCGGGAAACAGGTACTGCTCAGCAATGGAGAAAAAGGTGTTATTGTCATGAACAATACGTCTGATATTTTCAAACCACTCATCAAAGTGGAGTCTGAAGAATATCGCGATCTCTCCAAAGAGCGTACGCTTGCCATTGATGAATTGCTTATTTAATCTAAATATGATCTGTATTCCTTACTTATATTGAGAACGGGCCTCCTGTACTAAGACAGGGGACCCGTTTTTTGTTATATCATCCTAGATGTGTTGTTCGACCAAGGAAGCAAGCGTATACTTTGCAAAGACCTTATTTTTCCTGCCAAGGAGCGATCGCCATGATTGAAGTGACAACCGAGATTACGATACATGCCTCGATTGAACGATGCTTTGACTATGCCCGGGATATTGATGTACATACTCAGACCGTCTGGCAACATACGCGAGAGCGAGCAGTTGCAGGAGTAACCACAGGAAGAATTGGAGCAGGGGATACCGTTACATTTCAGGCTACTCATTTTGGGGTCAGACAGAAGCTGAAGTCCCGAATTGTACAGTTTGAACGACCGTTCCTCTTTGTGGATCAGATGGAGAAAGGGGCTTTCAAGAGCATACGACATGAACACCATTTCAGCGTAATTGGGGATCAGATGACTTGCATGAGAGACACACTTCGATTCGAAGCTCCACTTGGATTGCTGGGATGGGCAACGGAGCGACTTGTGCTGAAGAGATACATGCAGGCATTTCTAGAGGATCGTAATCGTAAGCTCAAAGATATGCTTGAGCAGTAGCCAGAATTGAAGGGATAGAGGAGAGAAGACGTTTGATGGATAATGAATATTTTGTAGGTTGGGGCACACTTGCCTTGATTAATGCCGGACTGGCTCAGGGAAAAAACAGAAGTGGTCGGAACTGGTTTCTGATTTCCCTGTTATTTGGTCCGTTGGCAACTCTCTTTATTGTGGTGTGGAATAAACTGGACTAATTCAACGATCGAGATTCCGATGCATATAACGATCGATCATCCAGAACACAAGGGCTGCTGCACTAACGCCAGCACCTAACCAGCAAACAGCTGTCCAGCCCGCCCATGCATACACTTGGGTAGAAACGATGGAGCCGGTTGCACTGCCGATGGAATAAAAGATCATATAGGCTGCCGTCAGGCGGCTCTGCGCTTCGGGGCGAACTTCGTAGATCAGGCTCTGGTTGGTAACATGTACGGCCTGCACGGCGAGATCGAGCAGGATAACACCCAGGATCAGGAACCACAGGGAGTGATGGACATAACCGATGGGCAGCCAGGACAAGAGCAGAATGACAAGGGCGACACCGGTTGTTTTCTGCCCAAGGCCCCGATCGGCGAGTTTACCTGCACGGGCAGCAGCCAGTGCTCCAGCCGCTCCTGCAAGACCAAATGCACCTATGACTGTATGAGACAGGGACAGTGGAGGGCTACTTAGTGGCAGAACCATGGAAGTCCATAAGATGCTGAAGGCTGTAAAAATCAGCATGGCCAGCACACCTCGTACTCGTAACACACGCAACTCACGGTACAGTTGCAAGACGGAACCGAGTAATTGGAAGTAGCTTTGTTTTACTTGTGTGGATTGTTGCCTTGGGAGAACAAAAAATAAGGCGACAATTCCGAGTAATGTAAGGCTGGCCGAGAAGAGATATACCGATCTCCACCCGAACCAATCGTTCAGCGTACCTGCAACCGTTCGTGCAAGTAAAATGCCAATGACGATTCCGCTGGTTACCTGCCCGACAATGCGACCACGTTCGGAAGGGGCCGCCAAGTGTGCAGCAAAGGCAACGAGCGTTTGCGTAATGACGGCTAATAAACCTACGACAGCCATGCCCGCGAATAAAAGTGAGCTGGATTGTGCGGTTCCTACGAGAACCAGTGCAAGCACGGATAAGAGCATTTGAATGATGATCAGCTTGCGGCGATTTAAGAGGTCACCAAGCGGAACAAGAAGGAACAGCCCCAAGGCATAACATATTTGAGTCACTGTGATGACAATCCCTATGGATGATGGCGAGAGGCTGAATTCTTGAGCGATGGAGTCCAGCAAAGGCTGAGCATAATAGATATTGGCGACCGCAAGTCCGCTGCACACGGCAAAAAGAAGAGCAACTAACCGTGACATGGCAGGACGATCCTTATTGGATAATTGTGCATCTGGAGAAGAAGTTTGCATAAATGGATGTCACCTTTCTATTATGTACTGATCGGTATATTATGTTTCGGGATAACCATACTTTATTTGCGTAAATTCTGTCAACAGAGAATTGGGTGAGATTTTCAATTTGGTTAAAAAGGCTTTATGGAGGAGTTTACTTAATTTTAATAATTTTAAATGAGTGATCTTTGACTTATCCATTGTTATGAGGTTAAAATATATAAACATACTGATCGATACATAAAGAGGTGAATTGTATGGTTAGACAACGGGAATTTGATACGGATAAAGCACTCGATGCAGCGATGCATACGTTTTGGGACAAAGGGTTCGAAGCGGCATCTTTAAATGACTTGACGACCGCAATGGGCATACAACGTCCCAGTCTGTACGCGGCTTTTGGCGATAAAAAGGAATTATTTGAAACAGCACTTCGCAGGTATACCACTCAGCATGCGGCCCAAGTCAGAGCCAGACTTCAACAGGGCTCCTCCGTGCGGGAAGCCTTTCGTGGATTGTTTGAACATATTGGAGCAGAGGGGAGTGTGACCGAGCCTAGTCACGGCTGTTTTTGCATTAATACGATGGTTGAGCTGGCTCCACGTGATCCCAAATTCGCTGTCCTTACACGGGAGCATCAGATGTACCTGGGTGTTCTTTTCAAAGAAACGATAGAACGAGGGCAACAGAACGGGGAGTTGTCTACTGACATGAACGCGAGTGCGGTCGCACAGTCTCTGGTTGTATCCATGATTGGACTGACCGTACTGATGAAATCAGGACCGGACCGCTTGTTTGTAGAGCAGAGCATCCAGGTTACGCTGTCTTTGCTGCAGTAATAGGTATTTATTCTGTTTAAAGTGATGCGGAGTTGCTACAATATGTTTAAGAATTGAGCAGGTATAGGAGGAGATCAGAAATGAATACGAAGTTGCGCTGTGCCGTTTTGGATGACTATCAGAACGTTGCGCTGACGTCGGCGGATTGGGGTCCGTTGATGGATCAGGTGGAGATTCAGACATTCAACAACTATATGGGCTCGGAAGAAAAAGTCATTCAGGAATTGCAGGATTTTGATATTGTGGTCCTGATGCGGGAACGTACACCGTTTCCAGAGAAGGTCATTTCGCAGCTCCCTAAGCTAAAACTTCTGATTACAAGTGGTATGCGCAACGCGTCGATAGATCTCAAGGCTGCAGAGAAGAACGGCATCATTGTGTGTGGAACCGAGGGAAGCTCTAATCCGCCGACGGAGCTTACATGGGCACTGATTCTGGGGCTGTCCAGACAACTGGTTACGGAAAATAATGCACTTCGCTCCAATCGAAACTGGCAGAGCACTGTAGGGTTGGATCTGCATGGGAGAACACTTGGATTGCTTGGTTTGGGCAAGATAGGTACTCGTATGGCTGAGATTGCACGAGCATTCGGTATGAATGTGATGGCCTGGAGCGAGAATCTGACACAAGAGAAAGCCGAAAAACATGGTGTGATCTGGGCCGAGACCAAGGAGCAACTGCTTGCACAGAGCGACATCGTATCCATTCATCTGGTGTTAAGTGATCGTACGCGGAATCTGATCGGACAAGCCGAATTTCAACTAATGAAATCGAGTGCGCTATTAATAAATACGTCGCGAGCGGGCATTGTAGATCAGGAAGCTATGGTGGAGGCATTGCAGCGTGGTGTGATTGCTGGTGCAGGTCTGGATGTATATGAGCAGGAACCGCTACCAGTTAACCATGTAATGCGAACATTGCCCAACGTTCTGGCCACACCGCATCTGGGTTATGTGACTCGTGGCAATTATGAGATCTATTATAATCATACCGTAGAGAATATAGCGATGTTCCTGAAGGGAACACCGATCAGGCAACTGCTTTCTTAGAATGAACGTATGCGGAGTATGACTCTGCTATAGTTATATATAATCAACGACAAATAAGGTGCTGCCAGGAAAGAGTTAGACCTGAGCAACACCTTTTTAGTATATCTGTGTAGAAAACAAATGAAGGGACGGATGTAAAATACATCCTATCCTGGTGACCCATCCCCCTCACCAAATTTAACGGCGTGGCCCTCGCTGGGAAGAATGAATCATGGCTACGCTTGATTCACGAACGATTAAGCGTGGTTCAAATTGGATGTGTTCGTAATCGGTAGTGCTCATCTCCCGAATTCGTTTTAACAACAGCTCGGTAGCAAGTCTGGCGACTTCTTCGCCCATTATGGACACGGAACTAATCTGAGGAGACGTGACGGTTGTCCATTGATTGTTATCGACACCCACAACTGCCACATCTTCAGGTACACGAACCCCTAACTCCTTGAACCGATTAACCAATCCGATGGCAACCATATCATTAATGGCATAGACAGCATCTGGCATATGCGTAAGTCCATAGAAATAATCTGCAGCATTGGCACCTGTATTCAATGAAAAGTCCTCACCAAAGTATACGAGAGAAATGTCTACGTGACCTACGGCTTGCTCATACGCACGAAAGCGTTCTTCAATAATGTCCTTTGGTGCTCCTGCATAAGCGATTCGAGTCCGGCCAATTTTGAACAGATGTTCCATCACCAGTTTGCCTTCAGGTTGAGACAGAGAGACGATATCTGCCTTCATGCCCGGTTCCAGTTTTTTACCGTAATTAATCATGGAGATAGGGAGCGGCGCTTTATCAATCAGTCCGGGTAACGTTTTGGGGTACGCCAGAGGCATGAAGATCAGTCCGTCCACATGCAATTTTTTGACATTACGAATGGTTTCCAGCTCGGTTCTGGCATTGCCTGCCGTATTGATCTGCACGACATGGTACCCATGCTGCTTCGCCGTTTGCTCTACAGACCAGGAGATTTCCGGAATGATGGCGTTACGAATGTCGGGTACCACGAGCGCGATCTGGTGCGTTTGCCGGATTTTCAGACTCTGTGCCGAGGTGTTGGGTACAAACCCCAGTTCTTCAATGGCCTGCATCACTTTATCCCGTGTTTTACTGCTGATGCCTTCTGAATTGTTGATGGCCCGGGATACGGTAGCGATGCCGACGCCGGCACGCTCTGCAACGTCCTTGATCGTAAGTTTCTGTTCTTTCCTCAATGTACGCTTACCTCACTTTATCGGAAACGATTCCGAATTATTAGGAATATGTATGAACTTCACGATAGTTATATAACTTGATTATAACATTTGAACAATGAAGTATCCCGTGAAAGGACCAGATTTATGGCGAGGCCTGATTTAATTTCAATGGGACTACAATAATATTTGCCATAATATATGTTAATAACAAGGATTACATCGTTTGAAATACCGCTAAGATCACTTGAATTAAAGTATAAGCATTCTAAAGTGAACTCGATATGATCATGAAATAGACATATTAATGGAGAAATATGTTTGACAGCGTATCTAAAATGTGACATATTTAATTTACGGAAACGTTTCCGATTATATCACAAATTATGATCTGGGAGATGAAATGAATGAAAGCATTACGTTGGCATGGAGTCAAAGATTTACGTCTCGAAAATATTAATGAACCTCACCCTGAAGAAGGAAAGGTCAAAATAAAAGTGGAATGGTGCGGTATCTGCGGCAGTGATTTGCACGAGTACACAGCAGGTCCAATCTTCATTCCCGCTCAAGCACCGCATCCGCTAACAGGGGAACAAGCGCCTATAGTTATGGGGCATGAATTTTCAGGACAGGTGGTTGAAGTAGGGGAAGGTGTTACGCGTTTCAAGGCAGGCGATCGTGTTGTGGTAGAACCCATCTATGCATGTGGACACTGCGAAGCTTGTAAACAGGGCAGATACAATCTTTGCGATCAGATGGGTTTCCTTGGACTCGCTGGAGGCGGAGGAGGATTCTCTGAGTATGTAACTGCTGCAGAAAACATGGTACATGCCATTCCGGATTCAATCTCGTATGAGCAAGGTGCGTTGGTTGAACCTTCAGCTGTAGCACTTCACGCTGTGCGCCAGAGCAAACTGAAAGTGGGAGATACGGCAGCTGTGTTTGGCGCAGGCCCAATCGGACTACTGGTCATCGAAGCGCTTAAAGCTTCGGGAGCGTCGGATATTTATGTGGTGGAGTTATCGGATGAACGGAAAGCAAAAGCAGAAGAGCTTGGTGCCATTGTGATTGATCCAATGCAGTTTAATGTAGTGGAAGAGATCCATCAACGTACACAAGGCGGCGTTAACGTAGCCTATGAAGTAACCGGTGTTCCACGTGTTCTGCAACAAGCCATCGATTCAACACGTATTGGTGGAGAGTTGATGATCGTCAGTATTTTTGAACAGGAAGCGCCGATTCACCCGAACTCGATTGTCATGAAAGAACGTACAGTTAATGGCATTATTGGATATCGCGATGTGTTCCCGGCGGTTATCAGTCTGATGGATAAAGGTTTCTTCCCGGCTGACAAGCTGGTGACCAAACGAATCTCGTTGGATGAAGTAGTAGAGCATGGATTTGAAGCACTGTTGAAAGAGAAAAATCAGGTTAAGATTTTGGTAAAAGCTGAATAGAAATCACAGACAGTAAGAACAAGTAGACAGCACATCAACAGATGTGATTGTCTACTTTTTTTGTATAAATAGGGCGGAATTTGTTGCATGTGCGGGTGGTTTTACATAGTATAAAAAGATACAAATTGTATCATCTTGGTGTGAAGGTAATGATGATGAAAAAATGAAGGAGGAAGCGGACATGCAGAGACATACAAAATGGACAGCCGTAATTTTGACCATTGTCGCAGGAATGAGCTGGATGCTTATGGGGAACTCCAAGCCGAAAAACACCACGTCAACGAGTCAACCCCCTGCGACGGAACGTGGCCTTGCCAAGGTGTCAAATGCACCGATCAGTTCAGCCGATGTAACATCGAAGATCGAACTGCTAGGCAGACCTTTTACCAAAACACCATATGCTAATAACGTCTGGGACATGCAACTGTACAACGGCAAAATATATTTGGGCCACGGAAATAGCAGCAATCTGGGCGTAGCTCCAAATTCAGGTCCTATTCCAGTCATTTATTATGATACAGCGAATGCAAAATTCAAGACCCAGTCGGTGACTAACAGCAATCCGAGCATTTTGCCATCAACGAAGATGTATGTGGATGAGGAACAGATTGATATCTACCGAGTACTAAACGACAAGTTATATATTCCTGGCAATGATTCCGATAGTGAACAGTGGGAGCTGGGTAACTTCTATCGTCTGGATGGAGAGGTGTGGACCAAATATCGCAATCTACCGCTGGGTGTACACGTATACGATTTGGCATCTTATCAAGGCAAGATGTTTGCCGCGCTGGGTACAGAGTCCAAACCAACCATTCTAATCTCTCATAATGAAGGTGAAACTTGGCAAAAATATGCGACCATTAATACGTTTGGTTTCCGGGCTTATACCATGTTCCATCTTAATGGCAAGTTATATGCATCTGGCATGATGTATCCTGCCAATAAAATATGGAATGACAAAACTAATATTCTGGAGATTAATGAAAAACTTGAGAAACGAGATGTTGTCATCTATGGTAACAAAATGCTGCCTGGACTAACCTATCAAACGGGCACGATTCCTTATAATAAAATAGGCAAAAATGTTAACTTCAATAACAAGTTGCTCTATATAGCAGGTGGCGTGTTTAATGATGGGCAGCTGCTGCCCAAATCTTTGAATGTCATGACCGACATCAATCAGGCAAGGCGAGTTAATCTCCCGGATGCCAAGGCGCTCCCAACCGATGTGCTGTTGCGTGATGGCAAGGTGTATGTGCTTACGTACACTCGCCAAAGTGCCAATCTGTATATCAATCGGGTCTACCAATCAACGGATCTGACCACATGGAATGAGATTTTACGTTTTAACCAGGACACCTATGCCAAGTCTTTCGAAGAGAACGAGGGTGACTTCTACTTTGGTCTGGGTACTGATCCGGATGTGTTATCAAATTCATCAGGGAAATTGCTTCGAGTGAACCGCAGCGATATCCCCGTGAATGCTAATTAAATTGGAAGGAAGATTATGGATTATATACTATGCTACATCCACATTATTGGTGACCGGGAAAATACTTTAAGATGTAGTAGAGTGCATGTCAGACTGCTTCGGTAGTGTGATCCAACAGAGGCTGCCGTAAGGTAGCTTTCTTTTTTTTCTATAAGAGTAGTTTGAACGCCCAACTTCGAAAATTTGAAAATAAAATTAAGAAACTATAAAATGGATAGAGAAATAATCCTAAACCAGTCAACTGGATTACACGTGTTACAATATACGAAAGCATGTCGCATTTCATGTGGATGCGGAGTTCCACACTTCCAATTGCAAAGGAGCAATGTACTATGAACGTACCTTCAGCATTATTCAAACCTTTCACCTCGGACAAGCTAACATTGTCTAATCGAATCGTTATGGCACCCATGACTCGCGGATTCTCACCAGAGGGCGTACCTGGACCAGAAGTTGCTGAATACTATCGTCGCAGAGCAGCAGGTGGAGTGGGGCTCATCATAACGGAAGGTACAGGCATTAATCATCCATCTTCGGTTAGTGGAGCGAGTATTCCATTATTCCATGGTGAAGATTCGTTGCAAGGATGGGCTAATGTAGTGAAAGCAGTACATGAAGCGGGTGGCAAAATCATGCCACAATTGTGGCATGTGGGTACAGCACGTCGTTCCGGTGACTTGCCTAACGCAGAAGCTGAACCTGTAAGTCCGTCAGGGGTAAGCATGGCAGGTGAACCATCACGTGAACCATTAACGGAAGAGGAGATTCAAGGTCTTGTACAGGCATTTGCCCAAGCGGCAGCGGATGCACAGCGAATCGGGTTTGACGGCATTGAACTGCACGGAGCCCATGGATACCTGATTGACCAATTCTTCTGGGAGCAGACGAATCGACGGACCGACAATTATGGTGGTGATTTGGTACGGCGAACCCAATTTGCGGTTGAAGTGATTGAAGCTTGTCGTGCGGCGGTTGGTCCTGATTTCCCAATTGTGCTCCGGTTCTCCCAATGGAAGATGGGGAATTATGAGGCACGTCTGGTGGAGACGCCAGAACAATTGGAGCAATTCCTGGCACCACTCAGTGCTGCAGGCGTGGATATATTCCATTGCTCTACACGCCGGTTCTGGTTGCCTGAATTTGAAGGTTCCGAGCTAAATCTTGCGGGTTGGACTAAAAAAATAACAGGCAAACCAGCTATTTCAGTTGGATCGGTAGGTCTTGAAGCTGAATTTGTAGACAGAGCAACCGAGAACCAGGGAACAGGGGATGCCCATCTGGACTTATTAAATGAGAAGTTGGAGAACAATGAATTTGACTTGATCGCCTTGGGTCGTGTTCTGCTTAGTGATCCCGAATGGCCTGCCAAAGTTCGTGAAGGTCACATATCCGAAATCATTCCATTTACAACGGAAGTGTTGCAAACACTCCATTAATAAAAGCCTAAGAACGTTTGGTGAAAGGTGAACGAACGCTGAACGGCAAAGATTTACAACGAAAAGTAAACAAAAACGAACAAATAGGCCGCCTTTGGGCGGCTTTTTGATCTGCCTATACTAATAATTTCAACATATGAAAAATTCACAATAGAAAATCATTTCCTGCACCGTTGCTCCTTTTTATTCTCCACATACATCGCACACGCGCCTAGTCACAACACCATTAAGTTCCACATCTCAGGTTCCAGTGCAACCCCTTTTTTTACCGCTTAAGTGTCTAAACAACGATTCAATCTTCAGTACGACTTATTTTGAAAATCCACCACCTTATGATAAGGTTAGGCCTGAACCCAAGGGTTGCCAAGATGACATTACATAAGGAGGGTGAATATCCTTGCACAACTATAGGTACAACTCGAACAATAAATGGAGAAAACCACTGCATATGATGTGTCTTCTGTTGGGGATCGTTCTGCTTTTATCGGCATGTGGCCAAGCACAGAAACCTTCCTCCGCAACGGACTCGAATATCGGCTCGAACGCTGGCTCCCACTCAGGGCAATCTTCCTCATCGCCGGAGCAAAATACCGTTCCGCCTAAGGAAGAAGTGCAAGAGGAAACTGATCCAGTTCAAGAGCAGCTCAGTTCATTAACGTTAGAAGAGAAAATTGGACAGATGATACTGGCCGGTGTTCAAGGGACAACGTTGGATGATCAAGCCAAACAGATGATTACGAATCAAAAGGTAGGGGGCATTATTTTCTATGCCAACAATGTATCAACACTCGAGGGAACAGCCAAGTTTGTGAAGTCCATCAAGGAAGCGAATCAGTCCAACCCGGTACCGATCTTCATGAGTGTGGATCAGGAGGGTGGCAAAGTCAGTCGTATGCCGGAGACGGTGGAATCCATTCCTTCCAGTAGAAAAGTAGGCGAGACGAAAGACAGCGCGCTTGCTGAAACGATGGGCGAATTGTTGGCGAGACAGGTTCAGCTTGCGGGTTTTAATGTGGACTTTGCTCCTGTGCTGGATGTGAATAGTAACCCGAGGAACCCGGTGATTGGAGATCGTTCATTCGGCAGCTCGGCAGAACTGGTGTCACGTATGGGGATTGCAGAGATGAAGGGATTACGTAGTGAAGGCATTATTCCGGTAGTGAAACATTTTCCGGGTCATGGTGATACGTCCGTAGACTCCCATCTCGATCTCCCAGTCGTGAATAAAACGGAAAAACAACTGGCCGAGCTTGAATGGATTCCGTTCCAGGCCGCAGTGAAGGAGCAGGTAGAGGCGGTCATGGTTGCACACATTTTGTTCCCGAAGCTGGACCCGGATCATCCGGCTTCCTTATCGGATGTCATTATAGGTGAACATTTGCGCGGGAAGTTCAAGTATGATGGTGTGGTCATCACAGATGACCTGAGTATGGGTGCAATCGCGAAGAACTACAAGTTGGACCAGGCAGCCCTGGCAACGGTTAAAGCAGGAAGTGACATTCTGTTGGTAGCTCACAGTTATGAGAGTGCCAAGACGATTTTTGATACGCTAATAAGTGCAGTGAAGTCAGGCAAAATCACCGAGTCCCGAATTGATGAAAGTGTATATCGTATCCTGGCATTGAAGCAACAATACAAGTTATCGGATGATCAGAAAGCTTCTGGAGACCTGAAGCAATTGAATGCAGATATTGTGGATTGGCGTAAGCAAATCGATGCTAGATAATAAATCCTGTGTTATGATTTTGCCAGAGGTGAGATCCAATAATGTATACCATTATGATAATAGAGGACGATCCCAAGATTGCGGGATTATTGAAATCACATATTGAACGCTACGGGGATCGGGCCGTACTGGTCGAGGATTTTGAGATGATTGTGCAACAGTTTGAGCAGGTACAGCCACATGTGGTCCTTCTGGATATCAACTTGCCCAGTTACGATGGTTTCTATTGGTGCCGCCAGATTCGTACGCTGTCGACATGCCCCATTTTGTTTATCTCCGCACGGAGTGGGAAGATGGATCAGGTCATGGCACTGGAGAACGGGGCGGATGATTATATTACGAAGCCATTTGAGCATGAGATTGTTATAGCAAAAATTCGAAGTCAGCTGCGCCGGGTATATGGGGACTATGCTGCACGTGACGAAGAACGCAAGGTGGAACTGGACGGTTTGGTCGTGTACTTGGAAAGACTGGAGATTCAGCTTGGTGATCGCAAAGTGCAGCTGACGAAGAAGGAAACGATCTTGCTGGAAACGTTACTGCGCCGCAGTCCAAAGCTTGTGAGCAGAGAGACAATCTTGGAGAAGCTGTGGGATGACTCTTTTGTGGATGACAATACACTCAGCGTTAACGTTACTCGGGTGCGTAAGCGATTAGCCGAGCTTGGTATTACGGATGCACTGGAAACGGTCAGAGGTTCGGGTTACCGATTGAACAATAACTGGAAAGCTTCTTCTCCATCATGAGATTGTTTATAAGAGAACATCTCGCTTTAACTTGCTGGGTTGTTGCCATCTTGTTCACCGTTGTTGCAGTGTTCTGGTATGACGGTTACAACGATTGGGTCACGGCTGCTTATGCCGTAGCGCTGGGATTGTTTTTATACATCGGATATTTGGTGTATCGTTATTATTCACATCGCTCCTTTTATGCCCGAATGTCACGGTCGATGGATTCGCTGAAGGAATTTGTACCATTGAACGAAACAAGTCCATTATCACTGGCGCTGGAGAAGTTGTTGGATTCACAATACGGCCAGTATCACGCACATCTGCATCGGCTGGAACAACGGCAGCAAGAATATCTGACGTTCATGAACCAGTGGGTACATCAGATGAAGACACCATTATCCGTCATCGAGTTGACCGTGGAAGGTCAGGAAGATGACGATCCTCGGCTCGTAAGCATTCGAGAGGAAGCAGACCAGATGAGACGGGGATTGGAAACTGTGCTGTATGTGGCCCGGTTGGATACCTTCGAGCAGGATTTCAGTGTGGAACCCGTGATACTGAAGACCGCTGGGGAAGAAGCGATCCATGAACTCAAGCGATTCTTTATTCGCAATCACGTCTATCCAGAGATGCATATCAATTCTGCGCTGGTTGTGCAATCCGATGCCAAGTGGATTCGGTTTGTATTGGTACAGTTACTGTCGAACGCAATAAAGTACTCCGCGGGCAGCGGGCAAAAGATCTATGTGCGTGCATATGAAGCAGAACGCTCCATCATGCTGGAAGTCGAGGATCAAGGCATCGGGATTCCGAAGTCTGATCTGAACCGGGTATTCCAACCTTTCTTCACCGGGGAGAACGGGCGGCATTTCAAAGAGTCCACAGGCATGGGGCTGTATATTGCCAAAGAAGTGTTAACGCGGATGAATCATCGGATTGATCTTGAATCCGTGTACGGCGAAGGAACGACTGTCCGAATTACATTCAACTCCTGAAGTGACAGGTTGAAGATAAGATGGGACGTGAGGTCTGTATTTTTGTTGAAAAAGTGTGAGTGGAGTATGAATTACAATGTAAGTGTACGGTGTAAGTATAGACGTCTATTGCCTGATCGAGGCGAAGGCGTCTTTTTGATTTTCATGATGCAACCTTACAACATTGTCATGTTGATGAAAGGTTAAACCATAGGAGAATGGCCGAAACTTCGATAGACTGTAGTCATAAGAGTACAGGAAAGGCCACGCACAATACACATGCACATAGCATGAATGTAACTTGATTTTGAATTCATATATCACTAAGGAGTTGTAACCATGGAGATTTGTTCTGTGAAACAGATCAGTAAAATCTACAAAGGCATCGTATCTTATGAAGCGTTATCAGGTATTGACCTCAGTATTCAGGAAGGTGAGTTTGTTGGCATCATGGGACCATCGGGTAGTGGCAAAACAACGCTGCTGAACATGATCTCAACCATTGATCACCCAACATCAGGCGAACTGCGGATTACAGGGAAGAATCCGTTTGAATTGAATCAGGACGAACTTGCACTGTTCCGGCGCAAAGAGCTTGGTTTCGTTTTTCAATCGTTCAATCTGTTAAATACTCTGACAGTTAAGGAAAACATTGTGCTGCCACTGACTCTTGACGGTGTTTCGCTAGCAGAGATGAACACTCGTGTTGAACAGCTGGCAAGCAAGCTGGGGATCGAGGGTATTCTGAACAAACGGACATATGAGATATCAGGAGGACAGGCACAGCGTACGGCCATTGCCAGAGCGCTTATCCATTCCCCGAAGCTGATTCTGGCCGATGAGCCAACAGGCAACCTGGATTCGAAGGCGGCAAGAGATGTCATGGAGATTCTCGAAACTCGCAATCAGGAGGATCAGGCTACGATGCTGCTGGTCACTCATGATGCAGTAGCTGCAAGTTATTGTAGTCGGGTTGTCTTTATCAAGGATGGCAAACTGTATAATGAAATTCACTACGGCGATAATCGCGCAGCCTTTTACCAGAAGATTATTAATGTATTATCCCTAATGGGAGGGTCAGGACATGAATTTTCGCCAGTTCGCCATTAATAACGTTGTTCGCAACAAACGAATTTATCTGGCTCATTTTCTGAGCAGTACATTTTCCGTTATGATCTTTTTTACTTACGCATTGCTTCTGTTCCATCCTGATTTGAAAGCGGGGTTAAAGGGATCAAGTGGGACGGTAACGTTGCTTGCAAATCAGGGGTTTGTGATTGCAGAGATCATTATATTCATCTTTTCATTCCTGTTCCTGCTCTACTCCGTTGGTTCATTTCTGAAGACGCGCAAGAAGGAATTTGGTATTTTCCTGATCATAGGCATGACACGTAAGCAGATGAACAGACTTCTGTTTATGGAGAACATGTGTATCGGATTAGCTTCCATCATTACCGGGATTGGACTCGGAATTATTTTCGGCAAATTGATTCTGCTGATCTGTGGCTCCATGCTGGCTGTTGAGAACAGTCTTCGATTCTATTTTCCGCTAAAAAGCATTGCCCTGACGGCAGGTGCATTTCTGCTGCTGTTTGTTGTGATCGCGATGTCCTCATCCTTGCTCATTCGCAAAGGGACTCTCATTGACCTTGTGAAATCAGAGGAAAAACCGAAACCGGAACCCAAAGCCTCACGTCTACTCGCCTTGTTATCCGTATTGTTGATTGGTGGGGGTTATGCAGGAGTATTCACTTTTGTATGGATAAGCTTCTCCTTTCCGTTATTACTCGCAAGTGTCGTGGTTGTTATTGCAGGTACGTACTTTCTGTTCACGCAGCTCAGTGTATACATCATTCGGGCACTGAAAAGAAATCCAAGGTTGTTTTTCCGTAAAACCAATCTGCTCTTCCTATCTGAACTTACCTATCGAATGAAAGATAACGCCATCATGTTTTTCATGGTAAGTATCATCTCGGCTTCTTCATTTACGGGAATTGGCACCATGCTTGCTATTGCTGACCCGGGGTTGTCGTCCATGTCGAATCCGTACGCATTCAGTTATATGAATAACTGGTATACTCCAAACTCCGAGCGACATATTCGGCAGATTGAAGAAACGTTGATTGATAATCAAGTTCCCTACGTGAAGGGCAGTTATGCTCCTATAGGTGAAAATAATAATGGGAATATTATCAAACTGAGTGATTATAACCGTCTTGCGAAGGCACTGGGGTATGAAGAACGTACGTTGAAACAAATCGATGAGTCATTTATGACACCAAGCAATTTGGCGATGCGCAAGGAGTACCGTGAACAGGTTGAAAAAGGAGCCTCGGGAGGAAAGATCAATCTGGAGGTTGATAATCAGCACATACCTGTCCAGCTATCGACACCTGGTACCGATATTGTGATTCCTTTTCAATATGAAATTTATCTCTACGTCGTAACCGACGAATTGTTTAATAAGATGAGACCTGCGTACAACGAGGAAGTTGGCATGCCTGAAGGTTTCTATTCGAGTCGAACGATACAATTTATCGTGAAAGATTGGATGGGTACACGCAGCTTTGCTCCTGAATTGATCAAATCCATTCAAGATGATCATTCCGAAAAAGGTTATTACGAGGTCAGCGCGCTTGTGGTGGATTGGCTTAATTCCAAGCAGACCAATGGCATCATTCTAATTTTGAGCGGCCTGATCGGCATTGTTTTCTTCACCTTTGCAGCAAGTTTCACGTATTTCAGACTTTACGCAGATCTAGAACGGGATGAAGCGCAGTATCGCATGATTGGCAAAATGGGACTGAGTCGTTCCGAACTCCGTAAGATCGTAACAAGGCAGCTATTGCTTATGTTCTTCCTGCCGATTCTGGTGGCGGTCATCCACAGTTCGGTTGCCTTTGTGGCGTTGCAGCAACTGGTTGATTTCTCGGTCTTTGGATACAGCCTGCGCATCTTCTTGGTGTTTGCTTCCATGCAGATTTTGTATTTTGCACTCGTTCGCTGGCGGTATCTGCGTCACATGTATTCCAAATTAGTATAAAATAGCATGGCCCAACAGACACCGGACTCTTCGCTCGGTGTCTGTTGACTTTTCTATCTCTGGCACAGTACTATTTTGTTAGATACAGAATGTATCATTACATAGTTTCTCAAGCAGTTAGAAGGATGGAGTTACAGAAATGTCAGGCCGGTGCCTGAGAGGGAGGACATATCATGAGTATCACGATGTCTCGTGGACAAGCTTACATTCAGCGTCTGAATGATGAGCGGAATGTATGGCTGGACGGAGAGCGTATCCAGGTAACTGGGCATCAGGCCTTTCAGGGAACACTTCAAACCATAGAAGGATTGTTCAATCTGGTGGATGACCCGGAGACAAGGGAAACCGTGGCCTATTGGGACGAACAGACGGGAAGTTACGTGCATCGCTCCTTTCTAGTGCCTCGTTCACTTCCTGATGTAAACAGCAGGGCGGATGCTTTTCGGCTATGGGCCGATCGGACGTATGGGGTTATGAGCCGTTTGTCTGATTATGCCCGATCCAGGCTGACAGGTTGGTACGCAACACGACATGAGATGACAGCGCATGACCCGGCATTTGCAGGTAAAATATCCGCATATTTTGAACAAGCCAAGCGAAAAGATGCATTCCTAACAATTGTCCAGCGTGACCCGCAGATTAATCGTTCCTTGCCTGTTGGAGAAGATGAGGATGCCATGCTGCGAATTGTCAAAAGTAATGCGGAGGGCGTTGTGATCCGCGGGGCCAAAATGGTGGCAACAGCAGCGCCTTATGCCGATGATATCATTGCTTATCCCGTTCAACGAATTCCAGGCCACCTGCCAGAGCTGGCCCATATGGTAATTGTAGCCGCGGACAGCCCGGGCTTGCACATGATGTGTCGTGAATCTTTTGCCACAAAAGATACAGATAAATCACATCCACTCAGTGCGCAGTATGATGAGATGGATGCTGTATTATTTTTTGACGATGTATTTGTGCCCTGGGAACGTGTATTACTGCACAATAACCCTGAAGCCGTATGGCAGATTCGCTGCAATACAGCTTCGGCCAGTCTGGCCTACCATCAGAGTGTCATTCGTTTACACTCGAAACTGGAGTTTATTACAGCCGTGACCTCATCCATTGCCAAGGAGATTGGGGTGGACTCTTTCCTGAATGTGCAGGAACAACTTGGAGAGCTGATCAGTCAGATGCAGACTATCGAGGGACTGATTATTGCTGCTGAAGCACAGTCCAAACCAGACACATTTGGCAACTGGTTGCCGGAATTCAAATATATTGAAACCGCACGTAATCTGGGCAATCGCTATTATCCCCGCGCGGTGGAGATTTTGAAGACCATTGCTGCGGGTGGTCTGATTCAGATTCCTTCAGGTACGTTTGAAATAAATGAAATGATGGGTTCTATGGTAGGCAAATATCTTGGTGGAGTAACGATGCAAGCCCCGGAGAAGATTCGTCTCTTTCAACTCGCATGGGAGCTGACTGGAAGTCCACTCGGAGCAAGGCATGATCTATATGAACGTTTCTACGCGGGTGATCCCGTGCGCAATCGGGCGAACCAATATGTGCAGTATGACAAGGAACGTTTATTGGGAAAAGTTGAACCGTGGCTTCGTTCGCTGAAGGATTGATCTGATAATCTAATACAAATGGTCCGAATGAAGATTGAAAAGCCTGAATGGAGAATGAAAAGCTTGAATGTAGGCTGAAAACAGCCCTATTTTAGTTAATGCCTTGGCCTGAGCCAGGGCTCTATTTCTATTTATTTAGATTATCTTTAGAAATGATTTAGGTTGAATTAAGAGACGTAGTATATAGTAATAATGTAGAGATAGGCATAGAGTATAGGAAATGAGAGGAATAACATGAGATACACCGTATTAATTGCAGATGACGAACCAGAGATTGTTGAACTGCTTCAACTCTATCTGGAGAAGGACTATACCATTAAAACAGCGGTGAATGGAGCCGAGGCGCTACAAACCATACGTTCAACACAGATCGATCTGGTCATACTGGACATTATGATGCCTGTAATGGATGGATTGCAGTTGATCAAACAGATCAGAGCCACATATCACATGCCTGTACTGTTCCTGTCCGCCAAAAGTCAGGATCACGATAAAATCCTTGGACTCGGACTTGGGGCAGACGATTATATAGCGAAGCCGTTCAACCCGCTTGAGATTGTCGCCAGAGTAGAGGCGTTGCTCAGAAGAGTCAATCAATTTGATGCAGCGGAGATCCCCAAAGCGAAAGAACAGAATCTGGTATTAGGTGAGCTGACGCTGGATCGATCCCAATGTATCCTTTTTCGTTCAGGAAATCCTGTAACATTGACCTCTACAGAGTATAAAATTATGGAATTGTTGCTTGATCAACCTGGCCGAGTGTTCACCCGTAAAAAAATATACGAAGCAGTCTGGGGCGATTATTATGCGCACGAGGACAGCACGATTATGGTACATATCAGCAATATTCGGGAGAAGATCGAGCGTGACTCCAGACAACCGGAATATCTCAAAACGATAAGGGGACTGGGATACAAAATTGAAGCGCCCATGGAAAGCTAGAGAAAAGCGACTGTTACAGACATCTCTGACACTGGACTTCTTGCTGTTCAACTTCTTTTTGCTATTACTGGTATTGATTGTGTACCTTATGGTTTCACTGGATGTCGTGGATTTTCGCATTTCGGATCAGGTGGTTGATCCGGATCTGAATGTTGAAGCCCACGTATATGTGGCAGAGCTGGATAACGAATTTTATTCCGGTGGAGGTTCGGTGTCGAAAAGCAAAGACACAGAGATTCAACGTCTCAAGGACAGCGGTGGCTGGATTGAGATTCTGGATGCGAATCGCAATGTCATTCGTCATGTGGGAGACAAGCAAGATTCGTTCACCCATTACAGTGAAGCTGATCTGTATGCTGGACTGGAGAACCGAAGCGACCAGCCGTACTATTACTCCATCACTCCATTTTCGACAGAAGGAGCGGCAACGTATGTGTTGCTGAAGATCCCGCGTGATCTGGTCAGTGTGCGAATTAACGATAATCAGTTGATTACCAATCTGAAACATCCATTATCCTTTTACATTATGATTGGCATCGGTTTGGTTTTATTGTTGATCTTTGTCTATAGCTATTGGGTCGCACGGAGAATCAAAAAACCACTCAGTATCCTCTCCTCGGGTCTTACGCAGATGATACAAGGAAATTATAGTACACGGATGTCTATCTCGGCCGAGAGGGAATTTGTCCAGATTGGTGAGACCTTTAACTACATGGCGGATGTCATTGAGAACACCTCTGCGGAGAAACGTTACGCCGAAGAGAGCAAACAGCGACTGATTGTAGATTTATCACATGATCTGAAGACACCGATAACATCTATACAGGGATATGCGCAGGCATTGGTGGAAGGACGTGGGGAGGACAAGGACAGGCAGCAAAGATACCTGGGATACATCTATAACAAGTCCGTTCAAGTTGCACGCATGATACAGAATATGCTGGAGCTGCTCAAGGTGGATTCGCCCGATTTTCGCATGCATATTCAGAGAAGAGAGATTGGAGAATTCGTGCGCGAGATTATGGCAGATACGTATGGGGAGATTGAACAGAAACAGTTTGTCCTTCATGTACTTGTTCCTGATGAGGTGATCTACGCGAGGTATGATCCGGAGCTGTTATCCAGAGTCATTCAGAATCTGATCACCAATGCTCTGTCTTATAATCCACTCGGGACAGAACTGCGCGTCGAACTCATTCCGCTTCATACCCATGTGGTGATAGAGGTGGCAGATAACGGAGTGGGCATACCTCAAGAACTATGGTCAACGATCTTTGACCCGTTTGTACGAGGGGATGAGGCGCGGACAGCGACCGGAGGCACCGGACTTGGTTTGTCCATCGCACGACGTAATACGGAGAAAATGGGTGGACGGCTGATCCTTTCCCGGCGTGGGCGAGAGACCACCGTGTTTACCATTGAGATTCCAAATTAAATAAGAGAAGAAATGTCCATGTGGAGGGAAATATTTTGTTCAAAGTAAATACGTTTGTCCGGTTCAGTATTGCACTGGCGCTGATATTGGTTAATATCTATTTATTATCACGTGTGAGCTTCATCTTTCAGCCGCTCGTCACCATGATCACGGTCATTACCGTGCCGATGATGTTGTCGGTGTTCTTTTATTATCTGCTCAGACCGCTTGTGAATTATATGGAGAAAAAGAAAATAAATCGCACGCTAAGTATTTTGCTAATCTATCTGGTTATTGCTATTCTGGGAGTGTTCTTCATCATTGGTTTATGGCCATCGTTACGTGAGCAACTAATCAATCTGGTTGATAACGCACCAAGTCTAATTAATTCATTAAGTGACCAGCTGAGAGAGCTGGAGCAAAATGGTGCCATTCAGGCCTTGTTCCCTGAGGGCTCGACACCGTTCTCCCAGATCACGGAGTATATCAACAAAGGATTTAACTTTGTAACCAACTATGTAAGTGGATTTTTCTCGCTTGTTTCCAGTTTTGCGATCATCTTGTTTACATTACCCATCCTTTTGTTCTATATGCTGTTACAAGGCGAGAAATTTGGTCGTAAACTGGCACATATCGCTCCAAAACGTTTCCAAAATGACAGCCGTGAAGTTGTACTTGAGATTGATCAGGCGCTGAGTGGTTTTATTGTAGGTCGAGTCTTGGTAAATCTGGCGCTGGGTGTACTGATGTATATCGGTTTCCTGATCATTGGACTGCCGTACGCATTACTGCTCACGGTAATCGCGGTCATCATGAACTTTGTTCCATTTATCGGAGCGATTGTGTCGTCCGTGCCTATTGTGATCATGGGTCTCGTGGTATCACCATCGGTTGCCATCTGGTCTCTGATTATTATTCTCGTCGCTCAGCAGATTCAGGACAACCTGGTTGCACCGTACGTATTCGGCAAAAAGCTGGATATTCACCCGTTAACGACGATTATTCTGGTCTTGGGTGCAGGGGACCTGGGTGGAATTATTGCCATCCTGATTATTATCCCAGTTTATATGATCGTTAAAATTCTTCTGGTTCGAATCTATAACATGTTCTTCAAGGACAAATGGCAGAATGCATAGAATTTTAATTATTCGAAGGAGTGGAGCGCATGTCTGAAATTATCGAAAAACAATACAATGAACCTGAATATATCGCACCTCAATCTGTTCAAATGGGTACCATTCACATCTCGAACGATGTGTTATCCAAGATCGTGGGGATGGCCGCTCAATCAACGGCTGGCGTATCCTCCATGTCGGTTGGACTGACTGAAGGGATTGCCAAGAGTATCAGCGGCAAGAGCCTGCAAAAAGGGATTGACGTACATGTCAAAGACGATCAGGCAACCATCCAGCTGCGCATCAACATTCAATATGGCAACAAGATGCACGAGGTCTGCCGTGAACTTCAACATAATGTTCAACAGGCTGTAGAACAATTAGCTGGCGTTATGGTCGATGAAATCAAAGTGCAAGTTGTTGGCATATCCATGCCGGAGACGGTATAAACAATTAAAAAGAATGTAAGGATAAACGATTAACAAAAACAGCACCTTCCCAATTAACAACTTAACTGGGAGGGTGCTGTTTTATGTTTACGGTAGTAGGTGGGCGCTTCGCCCATCACTTTTTTGAACATTTTGGAGAAAAGCAATTGATCGGTGTAGCCCACAGAACGGGCAATATCACCAATGGTTAGACCGGGATCAAGGGTCAGTTCGGCTGCCCTGCGCATCCGATAATGGACCAGATACGATTGGATGCTGCTTCCCATCTGATCCTTGAAGAGAGAGCACAGGTAACTGCGCTGCAAGCCGACATGAGCCGCGATGGATTGCACGGTAATGGCATTGGCGTAGTTCATTTCAATAAAGTCCATCACCTGTGTTACGTACGTTTCCTTCGAATAATCCTGTATGGGTTGAAGATGATCTGAATTGGCCTGATCAATCAAAATGGAGAAGAATTGATATAGCATCCCAGTCATACTGATCTCCCAGCCTTTAAGGGTATGCCGCGAATTAATCATTCGGTGCAGGCAGGATCGCATCTCGTCATCCTCATTGCCCAGCTCAAAAATCGGGTGATGCTCGGACAGACAGGCCTGCTGTAAAAAGGAAGAACTATTGCTGCCTTGAAAAGCAACCCAGCTGTATTCCCATGGATCATCCTGATCTGCTTCGTAATGCACGACGGAATGCGGAACAATCAGAAAACCTTGACCTTTGTGCAGGGTATGCGTTTTGCCACCAACTTCGAAGGTGCCTTTGCCATTCAAAATATAATGAATTTTATAATAGTCTCGCATGGCAGGGCCAAAGTGGTGACCAGGTGTACAGGCTTCCGTGCCATAATGAAGGAGCTGAAGCTCCTGAAAATGATTGTTCTTGAACATATACGTAATCAAGGGTATTCACTCCTGTACGATTTCGTCTCATCTTGCATTTTAACATATTAATTAGTGTGAAAGATGAATAATTTAAGACTAGTTTATATAGATAACAATCATTATTACATATGTTCAAAGTGAAATGCCATATCGTTTATCCAGGAAAATGTCTAAGATGAAAAGGAATTCAACAAACCTTACAGGAAAGTGAGAATAACGATGCCCTATACTGCGAGTGAACAACGATATGATGAGATGAAATATGTACGTTCCGGCAAATCCGGAATCAGACTGCCGCAAATTGCGCTGGGTTTATGGCAGAACTTTGGTGGCAACCGCACATTGGATATTCAGGAAGAAATGATTTTACGTGCCTTTGACCTCGGAATTAATCATTTCGATCTGGCGAATAACTATGGTCCACCTCCAGGATCAGCGGAAGAGAACTTTGGTGTGATTTACAAAAAACATCTGCGTCCTTACCGGGATGAACTGCTCATTTCGTCGAAGGCAGGTTACCATATGTGGAGTGGACCTTACGGCGAATGGGGTTCCCGCAAAAACCTGATTGCCAGTCTGGATCAAAGTCTTGGTCGGATGGGGCTGGACTATGTGGACATTTTCTATCATCACCGTCCAGATCCGGATACACCGTTGGAAGAAACGATGACGGCACTGGATCACATCGTGCGGCAAGGTAAAGCTCTGTATGTGGGCTTGTCCAATTATAATGCAGAACAGACGCAAGAAGCGGTAACCATTCTCCGTCGTCTGGGTACGCCGTGTCTGGTTCATCAGCCAAACTACTCGATGCTGAATCGCTGGATTGAAGACGGTTTGCAAGACGTACTGGATGAGCAGGACGTAGGTTCCATTGCGTTCTGTCCACTCGGCCGCGGTCAGTTGACGAATAAATATGTCGATAAGATCAAGGAAGAACGCGCCAATCCAACAGGCAATTTGAAAAAAGAAGCATACACGGACGAACGGATTGCCAAGTTCGATGCGCTTCAGGCAGTTGCCGAGCGAAGAGGGCAGACGATCTCCCAACTGGCTCTGAACTGGATCTTGCGCGGTAACCGTGTAACCTCAGCACTGATTGGTGCAAGCCGTGTGTCCCAGATTGAAGAAAACGTGGCTGCCCTCCAGGCAGCGGATCTGACAACGGAAGAGTTGAATGAGATCGAAAGTATTTTGGACGGAATGGGTAATTATCCGTGGTAACATACACAGTATAGCTGTGTGAAAATTATAGTTAGGTAAAATTAATTTAATATAAATTAAGAATGAAATGGCGCCTACCTGATTATCAGGAGGGCGCCATTTTGTATATGTCATTTTCTTTATAGGATAAGATCTATTATAATAGTTCATTAATTGACCTATGTTTATTTTTTTGGAATGAGCCTAGTTCATAGCACCTGGTCCTAGGATTTAGGGTATAATATATAGAAGCTATACATTTGAACTACGAAGGAGAGGCTCCATTTGAACTTTGAACAGTGGATTTCGCCTGAAAGCTATAACCTGACATCCGAGATGGAGAATCATCCATCAGACCGGATTGCACTTAGATGGCTCAGCGATCAACGAGAATTGGAAGAGATTACGTATGGTGATTTATTCAAGCAGGCGAATCGTCTTGCTGGAGGTTTGCGTGAACTTGGACTGGAGAAGGGTGACCGGGTGTTGGTCATGGTACCACGCCGGATAATTGCCTATGTCATTTACATTGCTTGTCTGAAATTGGGGATTGCCGTTATTCCTTCCTCCGAGATGTTACGGGCAAAAGATCTGGAATATCGTCTGCGTCACTCTGAGGCGCGGGCTGTTATTGTATGGTCCGAGACGACCTCGGAAGTGGAAAAGATGGACGCGGATCTGCCATCACTGGCACATCGAATTGTGGCATCACCTAATGGCGAAGTTGGCGTACCTGCTGAAGGCTGGGTTAATGTGCATGAGTTAATGCAGAATCAACCCGATGAGATGGCTGCGGTGGAAACACACCGTGATGATACAGCTATTCTTGCTTATACTTCGGGCACAACTGGTAATCCCAAAGGAGTTGTACATAGCCACGGTTGGGGATATGCTCACCTGCGAATCGCTTCTTCATTATGGCTGGATATTCAACCTTCAGATACCGTGTGGGCAACGGCTGCACCTGGCTGGCAAAAATGGATCTGGAGCCCGTTCCTGTCGGTACTCGGAAGAGGCGCGACTGGCCTGGTCTACAATGGATCATTCCAGCCCAAGCGTTATCTGGAACTGATGCAGGAACATCAGATTAATGTCCTTTGCTGTACACCAACGGAATATCGGTTGATGGCCAAAGCCGATGATCTTGGACATTATGACCTGTCCCATCTGCGCAGTGCTGTTTCAGCGGGCGAACCGCTCAATCAGGAAGTCATTGAAATCTTCCAGCGTCACTTCGACCTGACTATTCGAGACGGATATGGACAGACCGAGAGCACGTTGTTAATCGGCAGTCTCAAGGATGCGCCTGTACGCATTGGCTCCATGGGTCAGTCGATTACACCTGGATTGATTGAAATTATTGATGAAGAGGGACAACCTGTTCCTGCGGGTGAAGTAGGAGATATCGCGGTACACAAAGAGATGCCAGCTTTGTTCAAGTCCTATTATCAGGATGAGGGACGGAAGGAAGCCAGTCAGCGTGGCGATTATTTTGTAACAGGGGACCGTGCACGTAAAGACGAAGAAGGTTACTTCTGGTTTGAAGGCCGCAGTGATGATATCATCATCAGTTCGGGTTACACGATTGGACCATTCGAGGTGGAAGAAGCACTCATGAAACACGCCAGCGTGAAGGAATGTGCGGTGGTTGCAAGTCCGGATGAGATCCGCGGTAATGTGGTGAAAGCATTTGTCGTACTGCGAGATGATTCGCTGGCTTCACCAGAACTGATGCGTGAATTGCAGCACCACGTCAAGGAAATCACAGCACCTTATAAATATCCACGTAAGATCGAATTTGTTACGGATCTGCCGAAGACCAACTCTGGTAAAATCCGCAGGATTGAGTTACGCGAACAAGAAAAACGAAATGTATAGATCATTTTGTATAGATGAAATTTTGCAAATTGATCATGCGTAGTGAAAGAGAAGGAATCGATTCTGAAGAAGCGATAGCGTTCTTATTTGTCTCCTAATTTTAACCTTTGAAAAATACGATGAAGAAAATTAGGGGACAACGACGATCTAAAGAACGATCCTTCGCTGTAACGGCCACTCAACAGAGTCCAAGTCATTTGCAATCCATGTCATAATATATGAAACAGGAGTGAATACAACCATGAGTCAATTTGAACAAACCTTTGAAAAGTCATTGGAACAATACGCAGAACTGGTTGTCAAAGTCGGCGTGAATATTCAAAAAGGACAGGATCTGCTCGTCACTGCACCCATCGAAACGCTTGAATTCACACGTCTGATTGTGCAAAAAGCCTATGCGGCTGGTGCCAATTATGTACAAGTGGACTTTGATGACGACAACATTACCCGCAGTCGTTTTGAACATGGCTCCAATGACAGCTTTGACTACTATCCAGCCTGGAAAGCGGATATGATGGAAAAGTTTGCAGAAGCAGGCGGCGCTACCCTGACGATCAAAGTTCCAGATCCTGAACTGTATAACGGAATTGACTCCGATAGTGTTTCCCGTGCTACTAAGGCAGCTGCACATGCACGTCGGGGATATGCTAAGTATACACGTAATCATGAAATTAGCTGGTGTCTGATCAAAGCACCGACCAAGGCTTGGGCGAACAAAGTGTTTGCCGACATCCCGGAAGAAGACCGAATCGACGTGATGTGGGAAACCATCTTCAAAATGAACCGTGTCGATGGCGGAGACGCTGTACAAAATTGGAGAGAACATCTGGATACCCTGAATACCATGAGTGATCTCCTGAACAAAAAGAACTATAAGAGTCTGCATTACCGTGCGCCAGGTACAGACCTGAAAATTGAATTGGTCCACAACCACATCTGGGGTGGCGGTGGTAGCGAAAATAAACAAGGTGTATACACGGTCGCCAATATGCCGACTGAAGAAGTATTCACCATGCCTAAGCGCAGCGGAGTGAATGGATATGTTAGCAGCACCATGCCTTTGAACCTGAACGGGCAACTGGTAGACCAGATGAGAATCACATTCAAGGATGGACAGGTTGTAGCGTTTACGGCAGCATCCGGTGAAGAGCATTTGAAGAACCTGTTTGCCACCGATGAAGGAGCACGTTATCTGGGTGAGGTCGCACTCGTACCACATGACTCTCCGATCTCCAACCTGAATCGCATTTTCTACAATACGGGTATTGATGAAAATGCATCCTGCCATTTGGCTGTGGGCAGTGCATATCCATTCAACATGAAAGATGGCACAACGATGTCGAACGAAGAGTTGCTGAAGCATGAGTGCAATGTGAGCTTGACTCACGTTGATTTCATGATCGGTTCCGCTGAGTTGGATATCGATGGTGAGTTACAAGACGGTACAATCGAGCCGGTATTCCGTAAAGGCAACTGGGCATTTTAATTTCTAATCTAGTTATATAAGTTGAACTAAAGATTGTTTACACTGACACTACGATGACAGAATAACCTTCCAATCGCTGTTATCCCCAGATTTTTTTGATTCCATTTTCCGAAGGGGGAAATCCGGGGATAAAGGCGAACGCTTCGCTTTTTCAGGTTTTTTCTGTCCTCTCCGTTATCGTGTAAATGATTAGTTCAAGTTAAATAGTTGCAGTAATATTACTGAACGAGAAAGTGACTTCAATTTGAAGTCACTTTTTTTTCCTCGTAAAGTAGATTACACAGGTCTTACAGGCACACATATTTCGCAATAATGCTGATTGAGCAGTTCCCAACGATATCGTTCTATAACCGGCTTGTTGTCCATCTGATAACCACTTGTTTGTAAATGAGGGATGATCACATTCCATGCTCGCTGAATAGCTTCTGCCGTGTGCTTCACTTTACAGATGAGATAATCTCCGCCTGATAGCTCGCCAAACTCAATAGAATCATCTTCAAGACGTTCAGATTCAGTGATAAAAATACAGGCATCATATCTACATTTTTCGGGAGGTGTGCTCGCTGGGTCATCCTGAGGAATACCGAATAAAATTGCTGCTTTATTAAGCAGTTGGTTTTTGTCTGCCCATTGTTTCAGCGTATTCATCGCTTGAGCATTGGCTGGACCGTAAGGACCGACTTGTCGAACATAGGCGATACGATATGACGGGAGGTTTTCGATATACATTTCCATGAAAATCTTCCTCTCTGTACGATTTCTCTTACATGTTGGATGCTAACATGGTATAAAAAAATTTGCTTAGGTAATTGTTGAATCCCGGCGACGAAACTCATAGAATAGTGATAATATGTTGGAAGACTGTTCCAATAGAGCAAAACGAGAGGGGGAGGCGTTAGACATGGATATTACTTATGCCTTCACGGATGAACATTTCAGGCAAGTTGTGTTGGATCGTTTTTGTGATCAGCGGGATTTCATTCAGGAGAGTGACGTTTGTGAGGTTGAGATATTAGAACTCTCAAATCACAATATTAGCAATCTTGATGGAATCGAGTATTTCAGGGGTCTTCAAGAGCTGGATTGTGCCTATAATCAATTGACCGGTTTGGATCTAGCTCAGAATCACAAGCTGAGGATATTACGTTGCAGAGAGAATCAGCTTCTTACACTGGACCTCAGTTCCAATTTGGAATTGCAAGTGCTGGATTGCAGTTTTAATCGACTTCGCAAATTGGATCTTTCTCATAATCCCAGGCTTGTAATGGTGGAGTGTCATTGGAATATGTTATCGGAGCTGGCTTCGGAGCCCCTTGAGCAGTTGGAGGAACTTAGTTGCAGTTATAACGCTCTTTTCTCACTTGAACTTGAACACAATAAGCAACTGCGACGACTTGATTGCGCCAACAATTACATGTTGGAACTTGATGTAACCGGTTGTCCAAACTTGATTGAACTTCGTTGTAACCACAACAATATTAAACAGTTGGATCTTCGTTCGAATTTGGTTTTGGAGAGTGTCCGGTGTTTTAACAACCATATTAGCAAGCTGGATATTCGCCATAACGTACAACTGAAAGAGTTGTACTGTTCCGAGAACAAATTAACCGAGTTGGATTATAGCGCTAATCTCAAACTGGAGAGACTGCAATATGCAGACAATTTGATTTTTGAATCCAATCATGAAGTTCAGGGGATGGGTGTGTTTCAGTATGACGTCTCGATGTCCAACTATCAGATGCGCTTGCTGGTTCAGGGTAATGAGCTTGTAGTCACTGCACAGGTTTCAACCAAGACAGAGATGGAAACATTGTCCCCATATATGGAAGAGACGTGGAAACGGTGGGACATGCTTGGTGAACAGGCGCTCAGAACCATTGCCGAGGCTCATCTGGATGAAAATATCAATACATTGATTTTGGCTGATGCAGAATTTCAGGGAGATCAATATTTCCGATTGGGTTATGATGCGGGGGATACACCTGCTGGTCGACTGTACATATATGCGGAGTTTGACGATGAATTTCACATGTTGGATACGTTGATCTATGAAACGTATTAAAGCCACGAGATCGTGGCTTTTTTGCTTTGTCTTTTAACTACTTATATGTTATTCAGCGTGCATTTTGTTGAAGCTAACATATTCGTTAATCGGTTTACGGTAACCGCGTGGGCGCTGTTTAGCTTCCGACTTTTTGCCGATGGTGATCAGCATAACCGGTACGTAATGGTTAGGGATTTCCAAACTCCGTTGCAGTTCTTCCGAGTCAAAACCAATCATTGGACAAGTGTCCCAACCGCGATCCTGAGCAATCAGCATCAATTGCATGGCAGACAGGCTTGCATTGCGAATCGCATCCTCACGTTGGAAGAATCTGCCCCGAGATTCGTAAAATTCAGTGACACTTTGGGATTCCTGCTCGTATTGGAACGGAGTAAGAGCGCCCAGGTTCAGCAGGCCTTCGTTAATAGTGCGGATATGATGATGCGCGTTGACGTCGCCCAATACCACGATGACCGCAGAAGCTGTTTTTACCTTATATTGCTGGGAAGCCTCATAGACTTTCTCTTTCTGTTCCTCGTCTTTAATCACAAGATAGTGCGTGTGTTGCAGGTTAAAGGCAGATGGTGCGAATTTGTTCAGGGCAAACATCTCTTGTAGTTCCGAATCCGAAATTTCAATTCCTTCTTCAAAAATAACGGCCGATCTACGGTTTTTGACCAGATTCTCTAACTCACTCATGATGGTTTCCCTCGCTTATGTATGATTTATAAACTGACTATAACACACTTAGTTACTTTATGTAAGTATTATTTTAGAATAAGACAAGGATTGTCTGCCATACGCTAAAATAAAACACTAGAGGTGATTCATGAAAGCATTAATCGCAAGGTATATGGGAGGACATGACCCTCATGAATTTCGGGTATATGTGATCCAATCTTCGACGTTAAAACGTTTTGTAGTAGTGGAGATTATTCTAGGCCCTATCGTGTACAATGTCGCACTTTATTTGTGCCATAATGCAATACTTGCTGGCGTAGGCTCTTGGGCTGGAACAGAAGGTCTGAAGAGACTGCCACTGGTCTTTAGAAAAATCGTTGGAACATGATGAGGGGTGTAAATGAAAGATTGAAGCAGAAGAGGGCCAGTTGCGGCCCCATCTTCTCCTTCAGTCATGTTATCTATAGTCACGCTTCTTTTATCTAATCAGATAACTATAACTGTCTAAGCTTTGGGTTAACCTGCCTTATTTGGCAAGTTCCAAATACTGCTCCAGCGTAAGTTTCTGGTTGGTAATCTCACCAGCAATATATACCCCTACATAACGTACATGCCATGGCTCATAGGAGTAACCAGTCAATTTCTCCTGATCTTTGCCATAACGGATGATGAAGCCGTATTTGTGGGCATTGGCTTTCAGCCATTTGCCTTCTTTGGTGTTGCCAAAGCTTTGCTGAAGATCGTAACCAGCCGAAGCGCTGGAGATATCCATAGCTAGGCCGGTCTGATGTTCGCTTTGTCCTGGCCGAGCACTTGTTTTATTGGCAACAGCTTCACCTTTGATGCTGGCATTACGGTCAAAGATCGATTTCTGGGTCGCATAAGAGCGATAGCCAGACACCGCTTTGATATCGATGCCGTCTTTTTTGGCAGCCGCAAATAATTTTTCAATCGCGGTTGCAGCCACTTTACGCATTTGTTTCTTCGGACTGGAACCTGAGAAGCTAAAAGGAATATTAGGTACAACCAAATCTTGAGGTGCATAAGTTGAAGGCAGATTTCTCTTTTTATTGACAAGCACAACTGTACTGGACACATTGGTCACAGTTGCCACATTTTTAATCGTTTTGATCGTACGACCAGGTGCATTATCATGCAGAAATTGAGTGAAGCTAGAGCTTGCAGCAGACGCGACGGAATTCAGGCTTGAAGTGACGGGAAACGTAGTAAATGCAGAACCTGCTACAACAGAGCCTACGAGAATTGTAGATATGATGGATTTACGAGTAAAAGATTTCATGATGTGTGTTCCTCCTCGGAATATATGAATCTATATACCGAGTATACTAGAGGATTATATCCATAGGTTCTCCAATTGTTTCCGAGTTGTAAACAAAGTTTGCTATATACGTTGAACCAAAGATATTTACACTGGACACTACGATGACAGAACAACCTTCCGATCGCTGTTATCCCCAGATTTTACGAATTCCCCTTATAGGGGAAAATCCGGGGATAGCGTATGCTTACGAAGCAGCTTTCTTTCAGAAAGCTTTTAGGCGAACACTTCGCTTCTTCTAGTTGTTTCTGTCCTCTCCGTTTCGTGTAAATGTTAAGTTCAATTTATATAAAATCTTCTTTTTGCAACTCTCGTAGAGGCAGTATACATAAAAAAAGCCGTTGCATTAGATGCAACGGCTTTTGATGTGAAGAGAGATAATGCTAGATTACTTCAAGTATGCTAGAGACTGTATTACAACATGCAGGCGTCGGATGCATCGGAGCTTCCCGCAGTTACTGCACGGGTGTCACGAACGCGAACGTTGGCGCTGAGCACACCAGAATCACTGCTTAATTTGAAAGAAGGATAATTTTCTTCCGTATCCAGCTTCATGTGTTGTTCCAGGTTCAGCTGCTGCTTCGGATCAACATAGAACGGAACCAGATTGGTTTCAATCTGCGCGTCGAGAGCCGCAAGTTCATCAACAATGATAATAGCGATAACTCCGTTACATCCGCAACCTTCCAAGTCATAGATCACTTTGAAATATCCGGGTTGGTCATTCAGGCTTTCCGTCAATCGTTTTGCAGCCAAATCTGTAATTTGAATATACATATAGGTTCACTCCTTTATATGTGGTTGTAAGTTGTAAAAGGATTCATTCAGCTTCTATTCCCATTATACCACTTTGGCAAAAATCAAAGCATTTATTTTCTTGACTGATCAGTCTGGAAAAGGTATTCTTTATTTAATCAATAGGGAGGTGGGGTCTGAAATTGGGAAGAGCCAAGGAATTTGACACGGAGACCGTTCTAAGAAAAGCAACGTCTGTATTTGGAGCGTACGGTTATGAAGGTACATCTTTGAGCTTACTGTTGAGTGAACTTGGCATTGCGCGGCAAAGCTTGTATGACACCTACGGAACTAAACATGATTTATTTGTCTCTGCTCTTAAATTCTATATTCAGCAGAAGACAGAGGCGGGGATCAGACTATTAAACGAAAGCACAAGTGTGAGGCAAGGCGTGACCGAGTTGTTCAACGAAGTGGTTAACGTGTTGACAGACAACGAACGTCGTAATGAATGTTTCATCATTAATAGCGCGGTTGAACAGGCACCACAAAATCACGAAATCGCCGCCTTTATTCAAACCACTAACCAACAAATGGAAGATGTTTTTCATACTGCGCTGTTACGAGGCAAGAGGAGTGGCGAATTGAGGCACGCTGAGGAAGAATTGCCCGGGCTTGCCCGTTTTCTGAATTATTCCCGACTCTCATTGACCTTTACGGCGAAAAGCGGTGCAAGTGCAGAAGCGCTGCGAGATTTTGTACAGATGACCCTAAGGGCTTTGGATTAACGATTTACATGATTTGAGCAAGAATTCTTAATGGTTTTGGAAATGAACGCTTATGGCGTTTATTTTTTGACCATTATAGACCGATTGGTCTGGAAAAACACCAAACAAAACTGAAGGAGGAAGCAAGCATGATCAATGATAAACCGTTGACACTTATTACCGGAGCTAATGGAAAGACAGGAAGACGTATTGCGGAGATGCTTCAAGAGCAACAATATCCAGTACGTTTGGCAGGAAGAACTAAACCATCTCATTCTGGTTCTGCCGATAATTATGTCTATTTTAATTGGTATGATTCCGAGACATATGCGCCGGCGCTGAAAAATGTGAATCAGGTGTACCTTGTTGTGCCAGCAATGGATATGAGCCCAGAAAACGCCATGATTCCATTCATCAAGGAGGCATTGTGGAACGGCGTTAAGCGATTCGTTTTACTTGGCAGTGCTTCAATTGATGAAGAGGGTCCTATTTTCGGCAAAGTACATCAGTATTTAAAAGCCCATGCTCCTGAGTGGGCTGTATTGCAGCCTTCCTATTTTATGGAGAACTTTACGGAGGGACCGCATCGGGAGACAACGAAGCAACTCGGGAAAATTTACAGTGCTACGGGTAACGGAAAAATTGGATTTGTTAGTGCAGATGATATCGCGGCGGTGGCCTTCCATGCTCTAACAGATGTTGTTCCTCATAATACGGAGCATATCATTACAGGGCCGGAGACGTTGTCCTATGGACAGGTTGCAGACGTCTTGAGCCGTGTACTGGGTCAGTCCATCCAGCATGAATCTTTGTCCGATGATGAATTGAGGAACAGCATGATTCGCGCAGGAATGTCAGAAGAATACGCTGCTGCCCTCGCAGGACTGGATGTGCCTATCCGGGAGGAGGGGAGAGAAGATCAGACGACGGATACGGTGAAAAAATTAACGGGGAATAACCCGATTTCATTCGAGCAATTTATTCAAAATCATATGGAAGTATGGAAATAATGGAAGAAACATTTTCATATTATGAGAAGACGGTGCCTAGTGCCCGTCTTTTTGCATGTCTACCAACATGTTGGCATCGTTGATTCAGCTATGGATCTCTCCCTAACCAGGGACACTACGGAAAGCAGTGATTATACGAACACACTTTTGGGGAAATAGATGAAGATGAATGTTAGGGCGTGTCTGAGACACGCCCTAGATAAAGGGGCGAAGAGAGCGAATGATTCAGTTCGAAAATGTATCGAAACAATATCCTGATGGAACAACGGCTTTGCGTCAGGTTAACCTCAACATTAACAAGGGAGAACTGTTTGTCATGATTGGTCCGAGTGGATGTGGCAAAACCACCATGCTCAAAATGATCAATCGCCTGATTGAACGAACAGATGGAACAGTGCGCATTAATGAACGCCCAATCGATGAATACAACATTCACGAATTGCGCTGGAATATAGGATATGTGCTGCAACAGATTGCACTATTCCCGCATATGACAATTGCCGAAAATATTGCAGTTGTTCCTGAACTCCGAAAATGGAAGTCAGATCAAATTAAGGAGCGTGTACATACGTTACTGGACATGGTGGGTTTGCACGGAGATACGTACAGTGAGCGTAAACCGTCCGAGTTATCCGGAGGACAACAGCAGAGAATTGGTGTGTTGCGTGCACTCGCTGCCGATCCCGAGATAGTTTTGATGGATGAACCGTTCAGTGCACTCGATCCAATGAGTCGGGAGAAATTGCAGGACGATATTTTGGATATCCAGCGTCAGATGAAAAAAACAATTGTGTTTGTCACCCATGATATTCAGGAAGCGATGAAGCTCGGGGATCGCATCTGCATTATGAAGGATGGACAGGTTTTGCAGGTAGGCACCCCGGAAGAACTGGTCCGACAGCCAGCTAATGATTTCGTACGTGAATTTGTTGGAAGTTCTAACACCGTTACGAGTTCACAATCTGATTTTGATCTCGAATCCATCATGTCACCACTCTCACCGGGTCATGTGCCAAAATCAGCCAAAACTGCCGTTCCTGTATCCATTACGTTAACGGAATTAGTTGATATAATGGCTTCCCATGATCATCTGCTGGTTGAACGTAACCGCCAGATTATTGGCGAGATCAGTCGAGTTGATCTGATGAAATACTGGTCTGGTCAGTTACAGGAACGAGGTGAAGGACATGAGTAGATTCACGGAGGTGTTCAGTGAGCGCAAAGGTCAGTTGTTGTCTGCTCTCCTGGAACATATTCAGATCTCATTTATCGCATTGTTCTTTGCTGTCCTCATCGCTATTCCGCTAGGTATATACCTGACACGCAAACCAAGAGTGGCTGAACCCATTATCGGGGTTACGGCTGTGTTGCAGACGATACCTTCCTTGGCGCTTCTCGGATTGCTCATCCCGTTATTCGGCATAGGGACACTTCCTGCAATTATTGCATTGGTGGTGTATGCGTTGCTTCCTGTACTCCGCAACACGTACACGGGCATATCCGAAGTTGACCCTTCCATGGTCGAAGCGGCGAATGCGATGGGCATGAATAGTCGTCAACGGCTTATCAAAGTGGAACTGCCACTGGCGATGCCTGTCATTATGGCCGGAATTCGGACCGCGATGGTGCTTATTGTAGGAACGGCGACACTTGCTGCCTTGATCGGCGCAGGAGGTTTGGGTGCATTAATCTTGCTGGGCATTGATCGGAACGATACGGAACTGATCATTCTTGGAGCCATTCCGGCTGCCTTGCTGGCTATTTTGTTTGATGTACTATTGCGTCAATTCCAGCGGTTATCCTTCAAGAAAACATTGGTTACCTTGGGTTCGCTGGCTCTGATCGCGATACTTGTGATCACCATTCCCTTCTTGGCACGTGGAGGGCAGAAGGATCTCGTGATTTCCGGGAAATTGGGGGCGGAACCCGAAATTCTCATTAATATGTACAAATTGTTAATCGAAAAAGATACAGACCTGACCGTTGAACTAAAACCCGGATTAGGCAAAACACCATTCCTTTTTAATGCACTCAACTCAGGTGATATTGACATCTATCCCGAATTCACAGGGACAGCCATCTCCGAATTCATGAAAGAAACGGCAGTGAGCACAGATCGGACAGAGGTCTACGAACAAGCTAGAGACGGAATGCTGAGCCAGTTCAACATGGTGCTGCTGAACCCTATGGATTACAACAATACGTATACGTTGGCCGTTCCAAAGAGCATCGCAGATCAATACAATCTCAAGACCATTTCGGATCTCAAACCGGTGGAACAGCAGATAAAGGCAGGATTCACGCTGGAATTCTCGGATCGGGAAGACGGATACCTTGGCATACAGAAAAAGTATGGGATTGAATTCCCGAACGTTGCAACAATGGAACCCAAGCTTCGCTATGGTGCTCTTCAGCGCGGAGATATCAACCTCGTAGATGCCTACTCCACAGATAGTGAGTTGAGACAATATGAACTCGTTGTGCTGGAGGATGATCAGGAGTTATTCCCACCGTATCAAGGCGCGCCGATGCTTCGTCAAGAAACGGCAGATCAATATCCACAACTGGTTGAGGTGCTGAATCAGCTTGCTGGCAAAATTACGGATGACGAGATGCGTCAGATGAACTATGACGTGAACGTAGAGGGAGCGAATCCTGAACAGGTTGCAGCAGAGTACCTTAAACAGGCTGGATTGTTGTAACTTCAGGCATCCCTGCAATAGATGTACCAAAAGGATGAGGAGGAACCATGATGACACAAAAAACGTATGACTTGATTGCGATTGGAACAGGAAGCGCGGCAAGCTCTGTTATCACCCGTTGCGCTGAAGCAGGCTGGAAAATCGCTGTAATTGATGAACGTGAGTTCGGCGGAACGTGTGCACTGCGTGGCTGTGATCCCAAGAAAGTGCTGGCTGGCGCGGCTGAGCTGATTGACTGGAATGAGCGTATGCAAGGGAAAGGAATTCAGGGACAGGCGACCATCAACTGGTCTGAACTTATGGCCTTTAAACGTACCTTTACCGAGAGCATACCTAGAGCAAGCGAGGATAAATTCAAACAGGCAGGAATGGACACATTCCATGGTAAAGCTTCATTTGTCGATGAAGACCATATTCAAGTTGGAGAAGAAGTGCTCCATGGCAAACACATCCTGATTGCTACTGGTGCAAGACCTGCGCCACTTGAGATTGAGGGCTCAGAGCATCTTATATATAGTGATGACTTTCTGGATCTGGAACAGCTGCCGGATCGATTAGTTCTGGTAGGCGGTGGATACATTGCATTTGAGTTTGCGCATATTGCGGCCAGAGCCGGGACGGAAGTTCATATCCTGCATCGGAGTGAGCAACCTCTGAAGTCGTTTGATGCGGAGCTGGTAGAATCTTTGTTGCAAAAATCGAAAGAGATCGGCATTCATGTTCACTTGAACGCGGAGGTGAAGTCCATACGGCAAGAGGGGAACGCCTATGTTGTTCATGGCACACGCAATGGTGCAGATCACCAGTGGCAGTGCGGACTTGTCGTTCATGGAGCCGGGCGTGTTCCTAATGTGGATGGGCTGGAATTGGAGAAAGCCAACGTTAGCTACAGCAAAAAGGGGATCACGGTGAACGAGTACTTGCAAAGTGAAAGTAATCCGAGAGTGTATGCTGCTGGCGATGTAACGGATACAAAAGGGTTGCCTTTAACCCCGTTAGCAGGTCAGGAATCTCGGGCTGTATCGTTCAATTTGTTGGAGGGAAATCAACACAAACCTAATTATAAAGTGATGCCTTCCATTGTGTTTACTGTCCCTGCCCTTGGAGCTGTAGGTATGAGCACAGAAAAATCCAAGAAAGAGGGGTACGAGGTGCAGGTAAATGATATGTCGAAATGGTATACTTACAAGCGAACTCATGAAAAATTTGCCATGGCCAAAGTGGTGATCGATAAATCAACCGGACGTATTCTGGGTGCGCATGTGCTCGGGAGCAAAACAGAAGAATTGATCAACCTTTTTGCAATGGCGATTCAGTTCAATCTGACTATCGATCAGTTAAACACCATGAATTTTGCATATCCTACTGCTGCATCGGACCTGGGTTCTTTAATTTAGAAGTGATGATGAACTCCCCTTTGGGACGGAAGGAAGGATGAAAACAACGATGTCATCGGATTTTATTGGGCTTCATGAAGGCAAGTGGACGAAGGAACCCGTTGCTGCACGGATGGATGGGGATCGTTTCGTTGTGGAAGCTCGGGAAGGCAGTGACTTCTGGGAGAACACATTCTACGGGTTCTGTCATCGGGATGGACATGCCATGCTTGCTCCATGGGACGGAACGGAAGCGATTGAGGTATCGTTTGATCTAAGCTCATTCACCGAATTATATGATCAGGCGGGACTAATGTTATGGTATGGAGAAGACCAATGGATCAAGGCCGGAGTTGAGGTCAATGATGGCGTGGCACATGTTGGAGCCGTCGTGACGGATACGTATTCGGATTGGTCACTCTCTCCTGTGCCAGAGTGGGGTGGACGAATCGTAACAATCAGAGCCTCCTACAGTAATGAGGCTGTTGTCATTCGTGCTCGCACAGATGAGCATCCTTGGCGTACGATTCGGGTTGCACGGTTTGCCTATCCAACGAACAAACACGCAGGTCCATTTCTGTGTTCACCAAAGCGTGCAGGATTCGAGGTAGCCTTTACCAAGTGGATATCCACGACACCCGATCAAGACTTGCATACAGATCCGCCGATGACGGATTAAAACAAGTTAAGATGCACGATAAACAATGAAACATGAACAGGTGTATCTGGCTTAGAAAGCAAGACAACACAAATAAGCAAGTCTTCCATTAACGGAGGACTTGCTTATTTTTTTGTGTTTAAACTTTGGACTGTGAAGAGTCTCCAGTTACTCATTTCATCATTCACCGGGGTCAGTGAGTTCTTTTCGTACATACAATAGAGTGCTTGCGAACTTTACTTGAGTTTAACGTTTATTTACTCGTCTCCGTATCCAGGGACTGGGTTTCGGTCTCTTTTTCATCCTCACCATCATTGGACTTATTGAACTCAAGCATACGCTCCTCGTAATCGTCCAGGAACCATAACGGGTCCATACTGTCTTCCTCACCGTTGTAATTGATTACGATTTCGTCGCCAGCCTTGATGTCTGTATAAGCGTAGAAGTCAAAGGTGTGGTTATCAAAATTGATATCGTAAGTAGCGTTAGGTTCATAGGAGTGGTTGATCAGACTGCCGTAACCGAGCAGAATGGCGGTATGATTCGCCCCATATTCGAACACGTAATCTTCCAAAATCGTTTTTTCGACATGCTCATGATCTTCATTTGGGTAAGGCACAACGGGTGCCTGATGGATAAGGGTTCCTTTGGCAATATCAACGGTAGCAAATACCCCGCGGTTAAACTCACTACCATCACCCAACTTGGATTGTTTCACTTCAATCATATTGTTCACCTGATGCTCTTCGAAGAGCTCCGTTCTATATAGTAGTAATTCGTTAAGGCAAAATTTTAACTCATACTTTCATATAAGGCAAATTTCAGACAAAAAGGTGTAATATTTTTTAATATGGCGTTGAGTTGTGCAGGATATAACGCTTATAATATACAAAGAATTAAGTCTATATAGAAAAGGTGTCATGAATGAGCATATTAAATGTAGAAAAATTAAGTCACGGTTTTGGTGACCGTGCTATCTTTAACGACGTTTCATTCCGCCTGTTGAAGGGCGAACATATTGGTCTGATCGGGGCCAATGGTGAAGGTAAGTCCACCTTCATGAACATTATTACAGGAAAACTTCAGCCCGATGAAGGCAAGGTGGAGTGGTCCAAACGGATGCGTGTTGGTTATCTGGACCAGCATGCTGTATTGAATAAAGGCCAATCGATCCGTGACGTACTTCGCGGCGCGTTCCAGTATTTGTTTGACATGGAACAGGAAATGAATGATATGTATGGCAAAATGGGCGATGTTACCCCGGAGGAACTTGAACAACTGCTTGAAGACGTGGGTACGATTCAGGATACGCTGACAAACCAAGATTTTTACATGATCGATGCCAAAGTGGATGAAACCGCACGTGGTCTGGGTCTGACGGATATCGGTCTGGATAAAGACGTCAATGACCTAAGTGGTGGACAGCGTACCAAAGTACTGCTTGCCAAGCTGCTGCTGGAAAAACCCGATATTTTGCTCCTGGATGAGCCTACGAACTATCTGGATGAATTGCATATCGAATGGCTGAAACGTTATTTGCAGGAATATGAGAATGCTTTTATTCTGATCTCTCACGATATTCCGTTCCTGAACAGTGTTATCAACTTGATCTATCACATGGAGAACCAGAATCTAACTCGTTATGTGGGCGATTATGATCACTTCCAGGAAGTGCATGAGATGAGAAAACAGCAGCTGGAGTCGGCTTACAAACGCCAACAACAAGAGATTGCTGACCTCAAGGATTTTGTAGCGCGGAACAAAGCAAGTGTAGCTACACGTAATATGGCGATGTCCAGACAGAAGAAACTCGACAAGATGGATGTCATCGAGATCGCCAAGGAGAAACCGAAACCACAGTTCAACTTCCGTGATGCAAGAACATCCGGCAAGCTCATTTTCGAAACCAAAGGTCTTGTAATTGGATACAACGAACCGTTGTCCAGACCACTGGATCTGCGTATGGAGCGTGGGCAGAAGATTGCCCTTGTTGGTGCGAACGGAATCGGTAAAACAACCCTGATGCGCAGTATTTTGGGTGAAATTCAAGCTCTGGAAGGAACCGTTCAACGTGGTGAACATCTGGAGATTGGTTACTTCCAGCAAGAGATGAAGGATGCCAACTACAATACGTGTATTGAAGAGATCTGGCAGGAGTTCCCTTCCTATACCCAATTCGAGGTACGTGCTGCACTTGCAAAATGTGGTTTGACTACAAAACACATTGAGAGCAAAGTAGCTGTACTAAGTGGTGGCGAGAAAGCTAAAGTGCGTCTCTGTAAGCTAATCAATAATGAAACCAACCTGCTTGTGCTTGATGAGCCGACGAACCATCTGGACGTTGATGCCAAGGAAGAGTTGAAACGTGCGCTCAAGGCTTACAAAGGCAGTATTCTTCTGATTTCCCACGAACCGGAATTCTATCGTGATGTGGTTACGGAGACGTGGAACTGTGAGTCGTGGACCACGAAAGTATTCTAAGGTAATGTAATACGTGCGAGCTTGCGAACAAGCTCGAAGCGTGAGAAAAGGCGCGAATTTTGCTTGCAAAACAGGCAGAACTCGCGCCTTTTTTGCGTGGTTTTAACGAAAAATGTTTGAGTTGAATTCACAGTTGACAGCTTGAATATGGCAATAATATAATTCAGGAAAGCGATTACATTTATATATTAAAAACCTGTTTCACTGCATAGGGGCAAAGAAAACACGATATTCCGTATGGGTATCATTGCACTTAGAAGAGAAGACGGGTCTTTTTTTGCACTCCAATGAAACCGGTTTCATTAAAATAAGGAGGTGGACAAACGCTCGTTACTGACCACTGGTTGCTGAGGATAGGCTGAACAACAACACCGCGTATTCAAGAACCATGCTTTCATCTTTCACGTCAAAGGAGAGAATGAACATTGGATAAACTCAGTATACCCATGATATTTATGTTATCTGCAACACTTGCGCTGTCTTCCGGACCATTGTTGCTGCCGAGTAAGGCGTATGCCGATCTGAGCAGTATACCCGTCACGTTGTTGCAGGACGATTTTTCGGATGGGAATTACACGGAATCACCTGCGTGGAACGTAAGTTCAGGCAACTGGGAAGTGATTGCTGACCCGACAGATGCGTCCAACTTCACGCTTTTCCAGAGCGATACCAATGAAGGCATCATCTCTACTGGAGACTCCATGTCGGACATGACCGTGTCCATGCGCTTTTACACGGGAGCCGGTCAAGGATATCCGGGAATATTGCCGCGGTTTCAGGATAAGAGCAACTATTATTATTTTCAAATGCAGGTACCTAACAACAAATTGGTCTTCAGCAAAAAGGTGAATAACGGCGATACAACGTTGAAAACGGTGGACTATGCGTTTGCCAAAGATACGTGGTACACACTCAAAATAGTGCTGTCGGGTGCCACCATTCGAGGATATATCGCCGAAAATGGCTCCGATCGGTTGGTATTTGATTTAAACGATTCTTCCATTGGGTCAGGTGTTGTTGGCATTCGAAATAAGTGGCAGTCGGTACATATGGATGACGTTATTATTGCCGAGAAGCCACCAGTGAACGATACTTTGCTCACCATTGCAGAGCAGACGGCATCTTCGGTTTCCCTACAATGGTCTGAAATCGTAGGTGCATCAGCCTATCGCCTTTACCGTTCCTCTACGCCTGAAGGAGGTTATTCTCTGGTAACCAGTACCGGAACTTTGGAACACACGGATGAAGGACTAAGTGGGGATACGGTGTATTATTACAAGCTTGCCTATGAATACGGAGGATTAACTGAATCCTTGTGGTCTGCGCCGCTGGAAGTACGAACTACAGCGACGGCCCCTCAAGCTCCGAGCGAACTGAAGGCCGAAGCACTCAACGCAACGAGCGTGAAGTTATCTTGGGCCGCCGTGGACAAGTCAACGGGTTATCGCGTGGTTCGGGCCGAAGCTGGCAGTGAGCAATATGAGCAGATCTATGAAGGGAAGGGGCTTACATTCACGGATAAGGCACTTGAGCCGGGTAAGAGCTACAGCTATCGCGTAACGGCCTTCAATGCAGCTGGGGAGTCGGCATTCTCCGTTGCAGGAGCTACTACGTACTCCATTGACTCTCCTACAGAGTTTGCTGCCACAGCTGTGACAGATACATCAATCTCTCTGGGGTGGAATGCCCTTACTGGATCTGATGTAACGTATACCGTGTCCCGTGCAACCAGTGCTACGGGTACGTATCAGCAGGTCTATAGTGGCAATGAAAGCACGTTTAACGATATTGGTCTGACGATGGGCACAGGATATTTTTACATCCTTCAGGCGACCGTGGACGGCGTAACTTCTCCAGCATCCACACCGCTGGGTGTTGCCACAGTTCGCACAAGCATTACACCAGGGCAATTGTGGCCAGATCTGGACGGCAAGCCGATTGATGCGCATGGGGCTGGCTTTTTCTATGATGAACAGACGGAGACCTATTACTGGTATGGCGAATATCATAAGGGCGGCTGGCCAGCTGTTGGTGTGCGTGTGTATTCATCGAAGGATCTGATGAACTGGACTGACGAGGGCATGGCTCTGACGACGCTTCAATCGATGGATGATTTTAACAATGACCCACTGATTTCCGAATTGTATGCAGGACGCGAAGACAAGGTGGATATCTGGGCAGATATTCGCAAAGGACGGATCATTGAACGACCAAAGGTCATATACAACGACAAAACGAAGAAATACGTGATGTGGGCCCACATGGATGGCGACAAGGACCCTTATAACGATAATGCGAACTACGGTAAGGCGAGAGCCGGTTATGCGATCAGCGACTCTCCAACAGGGCCTTTTGTGTATCAGAAGAGTTACCGGATGGACAGAGCTCCGGAAGGGGAGAAAGATTACTTTCCAAGCGATAAGGGCATGGCACGTGATATGACGTTGTTTAAGGACGATGACGGTACCGGTTATCTGATCTACTCCAGCGAAGAAAACCTGACGCTCTATATCTCCAAACTGAATGAAGACTACAGTGACGTAACAGGGTGGCATAAGGAAGGACGAACGGATGACAAAGGCAATCCGGTACGAGATTCCACCTATCAGGCAGAATACGGCGTAGATTACGTGCGTGTGTTCCCGGGAGGGCAACGTGAAGCACCGGCGATGTTCAAGTATCAGGGTAAATATTATATTTTGACTTCCGGAGCTTCCGGTTGGGCCCCTAACGAAAACAAAGTGACGGTGGCGGATAACATTTTTGGCCCGTGGTCAACGCAGACCAATCCGTTCGTGCGTACGTTGCCGAGTGATCCTGATCCAGGCAAGGCATTTGGCACACAGACCACTTCCGTCATTCCGGTCGATCCGGAAAAAGGCAAATTCATTTACGTGGGGGATACGTGGAATGGTGGCAACTTCTCGAATGATGCTGCAAAATACGTGTTCTTGCCAATTGAGTTTGGAATAGGCTCGGATATCGCGATCAAGTGGTATAACAGCTGGACACCTGATCTGCTGAATTCGATGGGCAAGGTTGATATCGCTGATCCGTTGCCAGAAGCCGTGGCGCTAGGCATAGTACCATCCTTGCCATCAACATTGAATGTGCGCGAGGGTGGAGCACTGGTATCAACGCCAGCAGTATGGACGATTGATAACCGGGCCATGACGGCAGAAGATTTTGCCAAGCCAGGACCGCTCACATTACAGGTAACCACACCGGAATATAACAACAAAAAGCAGGCAGTTCGCGTACACGTAATCCCGGAAAACACACTCTATTTCGTGAATAGCGGAGGTTACGAAACGGCTGATTATAGTCTCATGGGTGCCTATATGAAAGGAACACTTGCCAACCCGGGAACGGCGGACCAGATGTACGCTCCTGTGGAGGGTCGCAATTGGGGGTATACCAGCGCAGATGCACTGGCATCCGGTTCAAATGGCGGAGATATATTCTCGACCGTACGTTATCTGAACGGTGGCAATGTCAGCAATTCACCTAAAGGCACGGACTTAACCTATAGATTTGATGTGCCAAACGGAACATATGATGTGTACGCCGGATTCAACGATCCGTGGACCAATGCATCGCGCAGAGCAAATTTTATCATCAATGGCACCAATACCGGTGCAGTTACTTTTACACCTGCCAGTGTTAGAGCACACAAAGGCATCAGCGTGTCGGACAACAAGCTGGAACTGACTGTGCGCAATACGGCATCACAGGACCCGATGATTAGTTGGATTATGATCGTTAAACCTGACGTCGTGCCACCTGCTAATGATAGTGCTGGCCTTAATGCTGAGGCGTTAGATTCAACGAGCGCAACGCTTCACTGGGATGCTCATCTTGGTGCAGCAAGCTACAAGCTCTACCGCTCAGATCGTGAGCAAGGAGAGTATAAGGTGGTCTATAGTGGCAATGGGCGGGAGTACACGGACAGTGAACTGAACCCCGGCACGGAATATTATTACAAAGTGGAAGCTTTGGATGCCACGGGGCAATCCTTGAGAGGTGTATCTTCCGCTTATCAGGTGCATACGGCTCAGCAGAGCGCTGCTGATGTAGCCACAAGCATTACAGCGTTGGAACAGCCTTCTGCAGGTACGAAAAAACTGAAGTTCCCATCCGTGCCGCAAGGTTTCACGGTGAAGATCGCTTCCAGTTCGGTACCGTCGGTCATTCAAACTGATGGAACGATTGTCCCACCATCCAAGGAAACAACAGTAACCCTGGAGTTGGAAATTACTCGAACTTCTGACGACAGTAGAGCCCTGACTATACCGTTGACAGTGAAGGTGCCGACATCTGTTCCTTCCCCTGGAGGCACGGACCCTGGTTCGGGCGGTAGTCCAGGCGGCAATTCCGGTGGAAATCCAGGAGATGGTTCTGGTTCATCCAGCAATGGTGGACAATCAGGAAATGGTAACCCAAGTGCAGAGAATACGGTACCACAACCTAAACCGGAGAAGGACCGTTCTGTTCTGGTGTTGCAGGGACAGTCTGACCAGAAGGGTGTAGTGCAGTCCAATGTGGATGCTTCAACGATTAAAGAGGCTTTTCAAGTTGCCCCTTCAACGGATGCGGGTCAGCGCTTGGTCGAACTTCGGCTGAAGCCGGTTTCGGGAGCAACGGTATATGAAGTATCTCTGCCTGCCTCTGCGTTAATAGATCAGGGAGAGTCACATGTGTTCAACATTGTTACAGAGCTGGGAACGTTGGAGCTTCCTGCGACACTGTTAACAAAGGATATAGTTGGTGATGGGATTGCATCAATCCGATTGGTCAGAACGGAGCTGCCAAAAACAGTCGCAGATCAGCTTGGCACGCAATATGGAGTCCAGCTTGAACTTCAAATGGATGGTCAACCATGGCCATCGGAAAGCAAGTTAATACTTCGTCTGCCTTACCAATCATCACAAAATGCTCAGCAGGATCGGATTGTAGCATTTGCCATTGGCGCGAACGGTGTGGCAACCCCGTTGCCGCAAAGTTACTACGATCCCAAAAGCGGGCAGCTTGTATTTTCCGTAACATCACTCAAAGGAAATTATGCTGTTGTGCCTGTGGAGCAGACATTCACAGATCTTGCAGAAGTGCAGTGGGCCAAGAAAGCAATGGAGGCTTTGGCTGTCCGAGGTGTGATTGATGCTGAGGCAAGCGGTGATTCCACGCAGTTACATCCAAAAGAGGAGATGACCCGCGGCCAATACATGCAATGGCTGATGACTGCGCTGGGTTTGAATGCTTCTTTCGGGAATGCGTTCTCTGATGTAAACGAAAAGGCTCCGTACTACGAAGCAGTTACAGCTGCACGTTCGCTAGGTATCACCAGTGGTACCGGTGACGGGCGCTTCTTGCCAGAGTCCACGATCACTCGTCAAGAGATGATGACATTAACAGTTCGCGCACTTGCAACGGCTGGACTGGTTGACTCCGAGAAGGCTGGAACAGATAACCTTACTCGTTTCCGCGACGCTTCCGAGATTCGCTCTTATGCCCGGGATAGTGTGGCATTACTTGTGGATCTGGGCATCGCCCACGGGTACAACGGTGAGGTGAAACCACTTGCCGAAGCAACCCGAGCCGAATCGGCTACTTTGTTATATGCGATGATGAGCAAACTGGTATGGAAGAAATGATGATACACCAGAATCGTAGCGCGTGAAAAAGAAGGCTTACTTTGACCTGGAGCCCAGGTTGGAGTAAGCCTTCTTAATTATAAGCCAGCCATGGGCGAAAAGTAATTTACTCAACGAACATGTAGCTTCATGTCGTTTTACAGTTGTTATCTGTAATGTATACGAATGTTATCTGTAATTTCTGCGAATTGTTAATTGTAATGTTTGCCGATTTGGTATGCTTGCTCCAGCAAGCTTTCAATATGTTCTTTGGATTCTGAAATGGTTTCATAGAGGAATTCGACTCGTGATTCCTGCATTCTTGCATAACCCGCGATCCCGTTATTCAGATAATTGGAAATCATGTTGTAATAGTCGTATTTATGGAATGAAGCCTCTGTCCCCCCAGCTAGTGCAATCCACAGTGCCTTTTTGGAGTTTGCCTTGTTCAGCAGACCCATGTTCCATACCTTGTCCAGATAAGCTTTGAGCATGGAGGGAACGTTGTACCACCAGATCGGGAAAACAAATACAATGGCATCAGCCGCAAGCACACGATCCAGCTCTTTGCGAATCACAGGGGCATGCTGTTTATCGGGATTTTGCCAGTCTCGCTCATCTTCTACACGATATAGGGGATCGAATCCGTCATGATATAGATCGAGGATATCGATTTCATGGGAATTCTCCTGCATACCTTCTATAAAACGATTCATCACAGCAAATGTTAGGGAATCCTGTCTTGGGTGAGTAACGACCAGTTTAACTTTCATGTAGGAGTAACCATCCTTTTTTCTTTTTATTTTGGTTAAACATTCTGACCAATGTTATTATAAGTTTCATGACATCTTCTTGAGAAGTACGCACCTGAGAGTGCTGTAGATACTTTGGGGTTCTTCGGTTACTTTTAATAACGGATATACATATATGTGAATTATGGGGGAGTACAAGTGGAACAAGAAATGAAAAAATATGAGAGTGGTGTGCAGGCGATGCTGGAACTGGTCGGTGGAAAATGGAGGATTCTTATTCTGCATCAGCTGATATCAGGTAAAAAACGAACAAGCGAACTTCGCAGAGCCATTCCTGGCATTACCCAGAAGGTCTTAACCCAGCAGCTGCGTGAACTGGAAAAGAATGAAATCATCCATCGGATCATTCATCCCCAGATTCCGCCCAAGGTAGAGTATGAGATGACAGAGTACGGCTTGACACTACAGGATATCATTGACCGCATATGTCTGTGGGGAGAGAATCACTTGGACAGAGTATACGGAGATAAAAGCAGAGTGCTTGGAGATCATTTTAGTGACTATATTCCACTTTCAACTTCAACTTGAGCTGGCCGCCAAATTAAAAATAAACCAAAACCGTCCTTGATTTGAAAAGGAGGGTTTTTGTTGTTTTTTGTCCTTTATCAGCGAAACTGATAAATGCTATAAAATCATTGAAATTGACCCTCAACACCCGGTGTGTTAGGTTTTAGAGAGAAGAAATTAAATTAATGTGATGATTTTAGTCGGAATTAAAATCGAAGCAATGCGCGAGGTGGCAAACAGTGGAACTTCAAGTGACAAACAGCCCTTTTAATCAAGAACAAGTTGAATTGCTTAATCGTCTTATTCCTACATTAACCGATGGACAACGTACTTGGTTGAGCGGATATATTGCAGCAATTCAGGCAAGTGCGACAATACCAGCTCCAGCTAACCTGGTACAGGCTGCACCAACTACAGGTATTGCACCTGTCAGTGCTCCGCCAGTATCCCGTGAAGTTACCGTGCTTTTTGGTTCACAAACCGGGAATTCCAGTGGCCTATCGAAAAAGCTGGCTAAGAAACTTGAAGAGCAAGGTCTTCAGGTAACGTTGTCATCGATGGGAGATTTCAAACCGAACGGACTCAAGAAAATTGAAAATCTCCTCATCATCGTCAGTACGCATGGCGAAGGCGAACCACCAGATAATGCGATTCCGCTGCATGAATTCCTGAACAGCAAACGGGCTCCAAAGCTTGAAGGACTTCGTTACTCGGTGTTGGCTCTGGGAGATACCTCCTATGAGTTCTTTTGTCAGACAGGTAAGGACTTCGATAATCGATTGCAGGAATTGGGTGGTACAGCCCTTGTACCACGCGTGGACTGTGATGTTGATTTTGATGAAGCAGCTGCGGAGTGGATGAATGAAGTACTGGCATCCTTAAGCAGTACATCTGCTGCTGCGGGCACAGTAAACACTGAAGCTGTTACAGCTGCGGTGAGTGGCGGGGAAGCCGAATATGACCGCACGAATCCATTCAAGGCTGAAGTGCTGGAGAATCTCAATCTGAATGGCAGAGGATCGGACCGTGAAACACGCCACATTGAGTTGTCTTTGGAAGGCTCCAGCCTGGACTACGAGCCCGGTGACAGCCTTGGGGTATTCCCTGAGAATCACCCGCGCCTTGTGGAGGAATTGATTGCAGCCATGGGATGGAATGCCGATGAGCGTGTGACCGTGAATAAAAACGGCGATCAGGCATCTGTGCACGAAGCGTTGCTGCGTTATTTTGAAATTACAGCGGTGACGAAACCGGTCGTGGAGCAACTTGCGAAACTGAATCCTGGGAGTGGCCTGGCGGCATTACTCGCAGATGATTCCGAATTCCGCACGGTCATGAATAGCTGTGATCTGCTGGATCTGGTTCAGGATTATAATCTGAAAGGGATTCCTGCCGGAGAATTCGTAGCTGTTCTTCGCAAAATTCCGGCACGTCTATACTCCATAGCGAGTAGTTCGAAGTCTTTCCCGGATGAAGTTCATCTTACTGTTCGTTCGGTACGTTATGAAGCGCGTGGCAGAGAACGTTACGGCGTATGCTCGGTACATCTGGCTGAACGAATCGAAGCTGGCGACACCCTGCCTGTATATATACAGCATAACCCGAATTTCAAGCTGCCTGAGAACCCGGATACACCGATCATCATGGTTGGCCCAGGTACAGGTGTAGCGCCGTTCAGATCTTTCCTTGGTGAGCGTGAAGAAACAGGAGCAGAGGGCAAGACATGGTTGTTCTACGGAGATCAGCATTTCGCCACGGACTTCTTGTACCAGACGGAGTGGCAGCGTTGGCTCAAAGATGGTGTGCTCACTAAGATGGATGTAGCCTTCTCACGGGATACGGAACAGAAAGTGTATGTACAACATCGCATGTTGGAACACAGCAAAGAACTGTACCAGTGGCTTCAGGAAGGTGCAAGCATATATATCTGTGGTGACGAGAAAAAAATGGCACATGATGTGCATGCTGCGCTCACCACGATTCTTGAACAAGAAGGCGGTTTATCGCCTGAGCAGGCATCGGAATTTCTGACACGGTTACAGCAGGAGAAACGTTATCAGCGGGACGTCTATTAATTACCGGCCCAGCCGAATTGCACCATCCCGCAGAGACGAGAGGAGAAAGCAGCATGGTTTATAATAACTTACTTAACCCACAGCGCACGAATAGTGATGTTGAAGATATAAAGATCAAAAGTGATTACTTGCGCGGAAGTCTGACCGAAACGTTGGCTGACCGCATCACGGGTGCCATTCCAGAGGACGACAACCGTCTGATGAAACACCACGGCAGTTATATGCAGGATGATCGCGACCTGCGTAATGAGCGTCACAAATCCAAGCTGGAGCCTGCATACCAATTCATGTTGCGTGTGCGTGCTTCAGGTGGGATTGTAACCCCGGAGCAGTGGTTGATGATGGACAGAGTGGCACATAAATATGCAAATGAGACGATTCGTCTGACCACACGTCAGTCTTTCCAACTGCATGGTGTACTGAAGTGGGATCTTAAGAACACCATTCGCGAAGTGAACGATTCGTTGCTAAGCACACTGGCTGCATGTGGTGACGTAAACCGAAACGTGATGTGTAACCCGAATCCGAATCAATCTGATGTGCATGCTGAAGTGTATGAGTGGGCATGTCAGGTGAGCAATCATCTGGACCCTCGTACGCGGGCTTATCATGAGCTATGGCTGGACGGCGAAAAAGTGATTGATTCTCAGGACTCCGACGAAGAAGTTGAACCAATCTATGGCAAAGTGTATTTGCCACGGAAGTTCAAGATCGGTATTGCTGTACCGCCTTCCAATGATGTGGATGTCTATTCACAGGATCTTGGCTTTATTGCTATTGTGGAGAACGGTAAGCTGCAAGGCTTCAACGTTTCCGTTGGCGGCGGCATGGGGATGTCTCATGGTGACGCCAAAACCTATCCTCAGGTGTCCAAAGTCATTGGTTTCTGTACTCCGGAGCAAATGATTGATGTGGCAGAGAAAACAGTTATGATTCAACGTGATTATGGGGATCGTGCAGTTCGTAAACATGCTCGTTTCAAATATACGCTGGATGATCGTGGTGTGGAGTGGTTTGTCGAAGAGCTGACCACCCGTCTGGGATGGAAACTGGATGCGGCACGTCCGTATCATTTTGAGACTAACGGAGATCGATATGGTTGGGTAAAAGGTAATAATGGCAGATGGCACTACACGCTGTTCATTCAGAATGGTCGTGTAAAGGATGTTGATGGATATCCACTCATGACGGGTTTACGTGAAATTGCCAAAGTGCATACGGGTGATTTCCGTCTGACTGCCAACCAAAATCTGATCATCGGTAATATTAGCAGCCAGAAAAAGAAAAAGATTGAAGCACTGATTCAGCAATACAATCTGACCGATGGTGCACATTACTCTGCGCTGCGCAGAAGTTCGATGGCTTGTGTTGCGCTTCCTACTTGCGGTCTTGCGATGGCTGAGTCCGAACGTTACTTGCCGTCCCTGATCGACAAACTGGAGCCTGTACTGGACGAAGCCGGGCTGAGAGACGAAGAAATTGTCATTCGGATGACGGGTTGCCCGAACGGATGTGCAAGACCAATGCTGGCGGAGATTTCATTTATCGGTAAGGCACCAGGTAAATACAATATGTATCTTGGTGGCAGCTTCACCGGACATCGTCTGAATAAGCTGTACAAAGAAAACATTGGGGAAGCCGAGATTCTGGACACGTTGACTCCAATGGTGAATCAGTATGCCAAGGAGCGCAATGAAGGGGAACATTTCGGAGACTTTGTCATTCGTGCGGGCTATGTTCCTGAAGTGTTGGATGGTCGACAATTCCACGCTTAATTGACCGGGTAAGATGAACGAAGTTAGGACAGATTTAGGGACGGAAGCATTCCTTATGGGGTGCTTCTTGTTTGTTATATATGGAGTGAATAGAGGTAACGTTCGTTGCTGCTGAGAGATTTATAAGAGGATAAACTGAGGTTAATCTTCAAATGGAGATGGATAATCACCGCAGTTACTCCCATTATTTCGTGTGTATTAACTTGTTGAAGTACGCTCAACAAGATATAATGGCATAGTAGAAAGCAGATTACATGTTGAAAGTGAGCGGAAACGATATGGGTCGTAAGTGGAATAATATCAAGGAAAAGAAAGCTTCAAAAGATGCAAACACGAGCCGGGTCTACGCTAAATTCGGCGTTGAGATCTATGTAGCTGCCAAGAAGGGCGAACCGGACCCGGAAGCGAACCGTGCACTGAAAGTCGTGCTGGAACGTGCCAAAACGTATAATGTACCCAAAGCCATCATTGATCGTGCGATGGAAAAAGCTAAAGGCAGCGGGGATGAGAACTATGAAGAGTTGCGTTATGAAGGCTTCGGACCGAATGGTGCGATGGTCATCGTTGATGCACTCACCAACAATGTGAATCGTACAGCGCCGGAAGTGCGCTCTGCGTTTAACAAAAACGCTGGCAACATGGGTGTCAGTGGTTCTGTTGCTTACATGTTTGATCCAACAGCGGTTATCGGTATAGAAGGCAAAAACTCCGAGGAAGTACTGGAACTTCTGCTTGAAGCAGATGTGGATGTACGTGATATCGTGGACGAAGACGATGCTGTAATTGTATATGCAGAACCGGATCAATTCCACGCTGTACAAGAAGCATTCAAAGCTGCTGGCATTACTGAGTTCACAGTAGCCGAGCTGACGATGCTTGCGCAAAACCATATTGAACTTCCAGAGGATGCACAAGCTCAGTTCGAGAAACTGATCGATGCGCTTGAGGACCTTGAAGATGTTCAGCAGGTCTACCATAACGTAGAGTTCGTGTAAGAGAACGAGGCGATACGTGGTTTGATTGTATCATTGTAGCCTTGTCAGGGTAGGACAAATATTAAGAATTCATCATTTTTATAGCTCAGCGAGGGTATACCTGTTAGCGCTTGGTGATTTTTATGATGATATACGTTTTCCTATCTAAGATGTCTAAGGGCAGTATTAAAACTCACTTTTTGTATGGGAAAATCCATATAAGGAGTGAGTTTTTTTATGTTATTTGAAGATGTTTACAAAGAGTTTCTTTTTGATTAGGAGATCAAGGACTATAGTATCCCCACTATAAAAGGATATAGAAATAACAATAGGGTATTTCTGAATTATTTATGTAATGAATTTTCAGTTGTTGAAATAGAAGAAATCAACACCTCTCACATCAAAGCATATCTTATGAACTTGGAATTGAAAGGGCTATCTGAGACCTACATTAATGGAATACAAAAAATATCCGTTCATTTTTAAAATTCATTGTGGAAGAAGGGGATATCGCTGAAAAGAGAAATCCAGTGCTAGGTTTGAAATGGATGAGAGAACCTAAAGTTCTTATAAAAACTTTCGACGATGATGAAGTGAAACGACTAATCAATGCATTCAGATAAATGAAAATATAAACAAACAAATGAAAAAAAAGAGGATACACTGAAGAATGAATTGAATCAACAGTAAACGAACCTCACGAAATTAGTGAGGCTAAAACAAGGCGAATGGTAAAGAAGCAGCATGTTTTAACGAAGATGGAAGTTATGTTACTGTTGAGGATGAATCAGGTTTAATTATTCAAGTAAGTAACAGAAACGATCCAGATTGGGAACCGGATAGTACAATAAAAATCCTTACTCACCAAGAAAGGAAAAAAAATGAGTCTTTCAAAGAATAACATTATAGACAAAGCAACAATACGTGGTGGTCTGTATTTATATAGCTTTTCGGATGCGATTGATCTAATTACTTACTGTAAGGATAATAACTTGAGCATCTTAGGAATCGATGCTTTTATAATCTCCAAGGATAAAACACAACCAGTAAGTGAGCATAGTGTTGACTATTCTGCTTCTCAGCAAAAAGGGAATTGGGACAGGGCTATTACATTTATCCAGAGTAAATCGAGTTTGAATCATATGTATGAAGTTATTTACTCATAGGAAAGAGATACATTTATTGAAGAACGAACATACTCCGTTCTGGACTTGATGGCATATAAAGCTATGGTCCAATTCGTTACTAAATATTCAGAGAAGAATCCTTCTGCTAGTTTTGAACAGTTTTAGAGTTTGTGAAACTTTCGGATTCATGTACTCCAATTGACTCTAACTCATGGAAAGAGTGGAAGAACATTCTTGTTAGATAGTCTTATAATTTACTTTGTGCAAAAAACACTATTAGCACTGAGCTATTAGTGTTTTTTGTGTCTCATTATTTTTCTCATTGGATGAATTAAGCATTTCATACTGTTCCTGAAAGTGCTTAGTGATGGCTTCTTTTCTAATTTGATCGAATGTTTTACCCTTTGTTTGTTCTTGTATACCACCATGTATAGGTCCTAATGATCCGACCACATCCAATAGACTATTCTTCTTAGATGCATTCTTGTTTTCGGTCATTAACGATCATTCCTTTTATTCTGTTAAAACAGTACATCCTAAATGTGTTTTTTGGTGATCACTTGCCAAACTTTTAATCCTAGTGAATAAGCAATGAGAATCATAGTCTGATTCCATTGAATCTTGTATTCCTTTTTATCTATTGTAGCCTCTGTAAGTATATTCGTGATTTTATCAGCTGTTAATGGTGTATTCAATTTCTCAAATCGATTTAGGTGCATATAATGTTCTTCATTCTCTTCCCCATTGTAATCATCAATTTCAACAATACCTGTAGCTATCCCTCTTGCAATTATCCCTACACCACTACTATAGAGATAAACAATATCGTTTGCTTCGATTGTGTCGATATAATGCTTCCAAGGGCTATAGTAAGCGGCACATTTCATGTTACTAATCATGTCATTTTCAGCTTGGGGGTTGTTTGATTTATTTGTATTAATAATATACACCTTTGGCATGTTCTCATTCCTTTTCACAATAGTAACTATAATTATATACAGTTTTAACCATAAATGATACGATAGGGAAAGGATTTCATAAAAAAGTGGAGGTGTATTTAAATGGCTGGAGCACCGGAATGGACAAATTCTGAAAATTTAGCTATTTACATGTTTTTGGAGAAATATCATCACAAATCAAGCGAAGAAATAGCTGAGGAGATTTTCAATAACAGTTTACTAAAAAATCACTTCTTCATACATAGAAATAACGTGAATACAATTAGGCGGCATGTAGACTTGCTACGAAAGCCTGAGCATCAGGGTAGGCTCTTTGTACCAGATTATAAAAATCTTGAAGAAGAATAGAAGATTATCAATTTACATAAAGTTGACCAAAAATTGATGCAGTGCTAATTGTACTGTATCTTTATATTACACAAAATGATTAAATATAGTACGACAAAGAATGTTGTATAATCTCAATTTCATCTTGTGTATTTAGTATAGTGCTGCAACTGTTTATGTTGTTGTGATTTAAGGGTGAATTTTCAGGTGATTAGGAGCTAATTATTAAATGATTCCACAAAACATAGTTAAACAAAATATTTTAGATGCTATAGCTGTAATACATAAAGAGGGTGTAGCAAAAGAGAGAGAATCAACTAAATATCATTTAAGGTATAATGGTGGGCTGTATCCACCGAAATATGTAATAAGTGTTGCAAATAGGTTTGCTAATGGACATGCTTTAAGTCGTGATAGGTTTAATGGGGGAGCAGAAACTAACAACTTTCTTAAGCGATTAGGATTTGAAGTTATAGAAGAAACTTTAGCTACAAAAAATGAAATGCAAATGTCAGAAGAACAAACATTTATAGTGGGAGAGTATTATTCACGGAATGATATATATCAGAAATTAAATGTTCCAAAAGCTAAACAAAAAGGACATTGGAATACTGGATATACTCAATATGAGAAGGATTCTTTCATCTTTGCAAATGTGGGAACCGCAGGGCGAACTGGACATGACCATCCAAATCGGTTTGATGGAAATGATCTTATTTGGTATGGGAGAAATAAAAGTACATTAACACAGAGTTCTATACAATCTCTAATCAATCCAGAGAGGCGCACATATATATTCGCGAGAGAGGACAGTAATGATCCTAAATTTTTGTTTTTAGGAAATGGAAGAGCAAAAAAATATTTTGATACAAGTCCAGTTAAAATAATATGGTCTTTTGATAATGAAAGTGAAAATCATCCAGAAATTCTTGCAGAAGAAGTCAATGAACTCGAGATATATACTGAAGGTTCTGTGAAGAAAGTATCAGTAAATGTATACGAGAGAAATCCAATAGCTAGGAAGAAGTGTATAGAACATTATGGATTATGCTGTCAAGTATGTGGGTTTAACTTTGTTAACATTTACGGAATTATCGGTGAGAACTTTATCCATGTTCATCATTTGAAGCCTTTGCATGAGATTAATGAAAAATATGAAATTGATCCAGTGGGGGACTTACGTCCTGTATGTCCGAACTGCCACGCTATGTTACATAAACGTAAACCGGCATATTCCATTGAAGAACTAAAACGGATTATTAAAGATAAAGATATGCCTCATTGATGTTGTCTCTTATGTTTATAACTACATTTAAGAGGATAAACATGTAATCTGTTATAGTGAAAAGTACTCATAATTTGGTATGATAAACGGATACAATTTCATACAAAAAGTGAGAGCAATACAATTATAAGCACGCTGTACAAGAAGCATTCAAAGCCGCGGGTATTACTGAGTTCACGGTAGCCGAGCTGACGATGCTGGCTCAAAACCATATTGAACTTCCAGAGGATGCACAAGCTCAGTTCGAGAAACTGATCGATGCGCTTGAAGACCTTGAAGATGTTCAGCAAGTTTACCACAACGTAGAGTTCGTGTAAGAGAACGAGGCGATACGTGGTTTGATTGCATAAAAAGAGTGTCTGACCAATCTGCGGGATTGGACGGACACTCTTTTTTTGTTCGTTTACGAGTCTGACTGCAACGTTCCAGGGGACTGCTCTGATTTTTCCGATTTCCCCCCACCGAACTTGAATAACACAATTCCGCCAACAATGACAAGTACACCGAGCAGCTGATTCCACGAAAAAGGAATCTGCTCCAGACCTAGCCATCCCATGGAATCAAATAGGAGCGCAAAACTCAGTTGGGATGTTAGCACGATCGAGATGGCATATGTGGGACCAAGTAGCTTCATCCCTTGCACGAGACAGAAGACCACGCCAACGCCGATGGCTCCGCTGAGCCAGTACCAGGGTTGCATATGCTGAAAGCTGAATGTATTTTTACCCTCGACTAGCAGAGAGATGAGGAAAGAAGCAATGAATCCGGTGAAAAGCACCATCGTTGTGGTGGACCATGAACCGGTGCGTTCATTGACTTTGCTATTAAAAATCGTTTGTAGACTGACAAGTGCACCTGCCAGTAGTGCAAGCGAAATACCTGTGATTAACATAGTTGTCGAACTCCTTATTCATAAATGTTGTGACCTGCTATTTCACGTAGACCCGCTCGATCCTTGATCATAATCAATCCCTGATGTCGTTCAATTAACCCGTCTGCACAGAGCTTCTGGATGACCCGGTTCAGGTGTCGGTAACTGGTGCCGATCAGATTCGCGATGTCTGTCAGATTGAACGCGTCCAGCTCTTCATGAACGACGTTGCCCGCTTCTTCTGTTGAGATGGAGAGCAGGTAGCTGACTAGACGAACCTCAACGGGATACATCAGGTTGAAATTGGAAAAGTTCGAGTCAATGTAGAATTTGTGAGAGATGATTTTAAGCAAAAATTTAAGTAAAGGTGCATAATCGCTGGCAAGCTCAGCGAGCCATTGATAATGAATACGAAGCATCACCACAGGTGACACGGCCTGAACCGTATTAACAATATCGCTTTCACGGACATACTCTATGTCACCGACAACTTCAAGCGGTGTTTTGAAACAAAGCACCAGCGTTTTGTCCTGTGCGGAGGTGGTGAAAATCTTGATTTTACCTTCGACTAGTACGTACAAATATTCGGAAGTTTCCCCTTCACGACAGATCAGTTCACACTTCTCAAAGTGGCATAACGTCATATGTGTACGCAGGGGCTCGTGAAATACAGTTTCGAGTTGATATTGCTTCAGATATTGCATTAATTGTTGCTCGTTATGGATCTCTTGCACGCTGTGATTCACCCCCGACGATATGTTTCAATCCTTCTCCAAAAACTATAGTTTCATAATAATGACACCAGTCACCATTAAGGCAATGCCTAGAAATTGCGGCAGTTTCATCTTTTGTTTCACCACGCCGAACCATCCGTTACTATCCACCAGAAAAGTCAGGAACAGCTGAGCAATGAGCAGAGCCGAGATCGTGAATGTAACCCCAATTTGCTGAATTGCTGTCACTTCGCTGAAAATAATGACGGCGCCAAAAGCACCTCCCGCCAGGTACATAGGTTTTACTTGTTTGAGTCCTTGAAGGTTGGTGTCTCTAACAAACATTAGGATCAGCGCCGCTAAGATGAAGCCTGTCAGTTGTGTAATCGTAGCGGCTTGCCATGTGCCCATGTCGGTGCTAATCCGAGTATTGGCAACCCCTTGGAGCGTGATACACGCGCCGCCCAGTAATGCAAAAATAATTCCTCTCATATGTACGCTCCTTATTCAATCACTTCGACTTCTATTATTAAATGATAAATTAACTCTGAACGCCAAGGACAAATGTCCTGAGCTTTGAAGTCACAGCATTTAGAGTACAATAAAGAACTCGGGAAATCCAGATGGGGCATGAAGAGAGGCGTGACATATGTGCTCAGTACTCATTTTTCATCATAATCAAACGAACCAGTGACACCTTATTGTACTAATTCGATTGAATTGAGAAATCTAACGAATCTCAGCGACGTTAAATGGGTTATGTCGGGTAGAAATGGGCGGTAAAACAGGGGGACATGGAGGAATAGGGTGTCTACGATTCGTTACTTTTGAAAATCGGCAAATATTCGCTTAATAGAGTGTGTCAGGTTCGTTAGCTATCCAAGAAATGAAACGAGAGTCTGCCCAGCGTACCCCGGAGCATAGAAAGTATCCAAAGCTCCAGGGTAGGACAGGCAATGAGATTAGAAGCAATTAGCTAGAAGATCCTCTCCGTACACATCAAATCCATATCATTAGATCACAGTGTACACAGGCTTCTCGCCTACAAAACGAACAGACAATTCGGGAAAACGTTCTGCCAACCTGTCTGCTAATAGCTTCATTCCCGAAGCCTCGCTCTCTGCATGGCCCATCATGATCAGTGCCTTGGACTTGCCTTGTTGCACAGCATCACGGATATATTCCGGTGTCTCCCATTCGAATCCTTCTCCAGCGATGATGAGATCCAATTGCTCATTCTGAATCAAGGGAATCGTCACATGTCCATTACCACGAAAACCTACCAGTACCGCTGCGCGTCTACAGATTATTTCCGGATTGCCTGCAACGCGTACATAATCGATCCCCAGGGAACTTTTCACATGGTGAGCAATAGCTACAACGGTTTGTCCTTCCGGAAAAGAAAGGACGTCTGCTTCCGCTGATCGTTGCTCCACATAATAGGACCACCCCAAGGCCTGAATCAGTCCTTCGGTAATGCCATCTGGTTGGAAGCGGTGGATGATATCATGGCAGCGATAGATGGAAATGCCTGCTTTGTCGATCAACTTTCTTTTGTCCATATAAACCGAATCATTTGCAAGCCAATCCGTATGACTGTGATGGTTATAAAACGGAGATTCATGCGCAATGATCAAGTTCGCACCTTGCTGTATGGCTTGTTCAATAACATAATGTGTGGGCATAAAAGCAATGATAATCCCTGTGACCTTACGATTAAGGGAGCCCGTAATGAGCTGATCTACCGTGTTTTCCGGCAATTCAATGTTATCTGTGAGATGAAGTACAACGTCTTGAACTGTAAGATCCATAGAATGCATTCCTCCAATGACAGGATATAAAGTTAGTGTACCATGTTGACATCTGAAATCTACTGCCTTCCAGATTATAGGGTCGTTTTTATTGTTTTCGGTTAATACTAGAACATACAGATTACAGTCAGTTAAGATAACAACGGAGGAATGCATTGGCTGTACATTGATGTTGGATTCATATAGTTTTCTCAAACAAGAATAAGTATACTTACATAGAGTCTTTGCTTGTATTAAATGGAGCTGAATGCAAGAAAAGCAGTTTCTATTTCAATATACTGAGAATCAGTTGAGGATCAGCATTCATTTGCATCAATAGAACAGATTGTGAAAGGGGATAACTACGATGACAGCAACAACTATTATGGAACGTCTGAAGAGCGAGACCGCTCATTATCACAGACAAGTAGAACAGAACCCTTATGCTAAAGCCATTATGAATCAAACTGTGACTATAGAAGAATATAGAACATATTTAGAGAAATTTTATGGATTCCTGAAACCACTGGAAGATCAGGCTGTACAACAGCCTTTCTGGGAAAGTACGGAACTGGATATCGAGATTAGAGGCAAGGCTGGACTGTTGGAAAAAGATTTACGAAATCTGGGTGCCAGTGAAGAAGAGATCAGCCAACTTCCGCTCTGTGAAGAACTGCCGGATATTTCAACACCTGCGCGTTTGTTCGGATATCTGTACGTCATTGAGGGGTCCACGAACGGTGGACAGATTATGACCAAACGTTTGTCACAGTTCCTGCCCATTGAGGCTGATCGTGGTTTGGAATATTTCAATGCTTACGGCTCAGAAACAAGAACAAGATGGAGCGAGTTTACAGGTTTGCTACAGCAGTCCATCAGTACTCCAGAAGATCATGACAACATGGTACACAGTGCATCAGAGACATTCCGACTGTTAGATCAATGGATTAATACGGACAAGTAACATCCCTTTTCATCAACCTGAACGACTGTAGGGCGGACTTTTTTCATATTTTAGAAGGTATCTATATAAGTTGAACTAATACATTTACACCTAACGGAGAGGACAGAAAAAAGCTGGAAAAGCGAAGCGTTCGCCCAAAGCTTTCTGAAAGAAAGCTACATCGGAAGCATACGCTTATAACCGGATTTTCCCTTTAGAAAAGGGAATCGATAAAATCTGGGGATAACAGCGATTGGAAGGTTATTCTGTCATCGAGTGCAATGTAAATAATCATTAGTTCAACTTATATAACATCATGAGAGGGGATTTTCCTGGCCATGGCCGAACCAAAGTCCAAAAAAGGACAAAATTTGTTAAACCGCACACTGCTTCATCAGGGGACTTACACGAATGATCCTATAGATCTGAATAACTGTGATAAAGAACCCATTCATATCCCCGGTTTTATTCAACCTCATGGTGTTCTTTTGGCCATCAATACCAGTCATACGCCAACCATTGTTCAGTGTAGCCAAAATACGGAGGACCATCTGGGTATTGCCTATGAAGACGTTTTGGGCATGCCTTTGGAAAATCTGATTGGCAAGGAAGATGTATGCAAACTGTTGGCTAGCAGCTTCAATGCAGCTGTAACCTCTGATTTGCATTACATGGACCTGACCATTAAGGTATCCGGTGAAGACCGGATCTTTTCTTCTGTTCTTCATGAAAGTGAAGGTCTGCTTATTCTGGAAATTGAGCCTTTTTATGAAAAAGAGGACATGGAGACTACCGACTTTGAATGGATATCCCGTTTCTTTGGTCGGATCAAAAGTACAGATAGTCGTGTGGAAGCAAGTCAGATTGCGGCTGAACAGGTGAAGGAAATGCTCGGTTATGACCGAGTCATGATCTATGAGTTTGACGAGCAATGGAACGGTAAAGTTATTGCTGAAGCACGTGAACAAGAACTCGAACCATTCTTGGGACATCACTATCCGGCTTCGGATATTCCCAAGCAGGCTCGGGAATTGTATCTTCGCAATTGGCTACGAACCATTGTGAATGTCGATTATAAACCCGTCGAGATTGTGCCTATGCTCCAACCACTCACAGGCAAACCGCTGAATTTGAGTCTTTCGGTCCTGCGTAGCGTATCTCCTCTTCATATCGAATATTTGCATAATATGGGTGTGGGTGCGACCGTTACGATCTCGCTCATTCATAACAATCAGCTGTGGGGACTCATTACATGTCATCATTATTCGGCCAGATATGTACCCCATCGCGTACGGAATCTGTGCAATTTCCTGGGGGCGTTCTTCTCGAATGAATTATTCCAGCGTCAGCAGTTGGATGATTATCAATCGGAGATACAGTCTCGTGAAGCTGCTTCACGGATTGCCAACATTTTCATTGGTAACACAAGTCCTGCCCGAGTAATTGAGGAATTACAGGGAGAAGAAGAGACGGTGTTAAATCTGATGGATGCTTCCGGAGCAGCAATCTGTTACCAGGACAAGTTGTTGTTGTATGGTGAAACTCCGAACGGCGGACAGATTCGTGAACTGGCAGGTTGGCTTGCAGGAAAGTCCGAGGATTATAGTTATTACACGTCGAAGCTGAGTGCAGAGTATGAAACATCCAAAGCTTATCAGGATAAGGCTTCCGGGGTTATTTATGTTGCCATTTCGCCTGGACAGCATAACTACATGCTTTGGTTCCGACCTGAGGTCGTCCAGGTTGTTGATTGGGCGGGTGACCCCGCGAAGGCAGTGCTAAAGACAGATGATGGCATGCGGTTATCTCCGCGTAAATCATTCGAGAAATGGCGTGAGGTTGTAAAATCAACTTCCTATCCATGGACATCCAAAGAGTTGAGCGTGTTACCTTTACTTAAAACCATTGTACGTCGGCAGACAGAGAACCAGTTGGTTCAGGCTGAAGAACAAGCGTTGCAGAATGCACGTATTTTGCGACAAAACGAACAGCGTTATTTGCAGTTAATGGATTACTCGCCCGTGGCATTTTTTACTTTGACTGACAGTCAGATTATCTATTGTAATACGAAGGCTGCCGAGCTGCTTGGGTTCGAGAGTTCCAAAAACCTGATGGGCAAGGACTTCAGGGCGTTTGTACCTGAGCAAACGAGAGTGACGTTACAACAAAATTTTGAGGAATTGAAGCACAATAACACAAGTTTAATTACCAGCCAGTCGTATTTCACGACAGCGGCAGGTACCTCATTGTTGCTTGAAATTACACTTGCTTCTGTTACGCATGCGGGTAAACCATCTGTGATGGTCCTATTGCATAGTGGAACGTCCCACCATGAACAGGACAATTACACTGAAACGACGAGCCAGCTTCAGAACTATCTGACGACAGATCCGTTAACGGATATGCCAATTCAGACGGTGTTCAAGTCACAGCTTCAGGATGACTGGGATGACTGTTTACTGGAAAAATGCAGTCTGGGACTGCTCATTATAGATATTGATGATTTCCGTTCGTATAATGCAGCATACGGCCTTCAAGGAGGCGACCTGTGTCTGCAATGGATCGGTGAGGTGCTTACGGTAGTTAGCGAACAGCACAATGCTCTGATCTCTCGCCTTCGCGGAGGTACATTTATGTTGAAATTGAAGAACACAACGTCACAATATTCAGCTAAACTTGCGGAAGAGATCAGACAACATGTGCTGGCTCTACAGATTCAAAGGGAATCATCCGGTCCGAGCGGAGTTGTCACTGTTAGTGTCGGTGGTGCAGTACAGGTACCAGATGAGAATTCCAATGCATCCGAATTGATCGAAAAAGCGAGTCGAGCGCTGGCTCAAGCCAAAAGTGAAGGCAAAAATCGCGCAATTGTCGTGTGATTACGCCTGTGCAACGTTCGATTTGAAACGATACAATCATTATTTGAAAAAAGTTAAATAGACATGATGAAAAGAGGGCAGAAATGCCTTCTTTTTTGTGTTCAGGAATGTCTAAATTTCGTCACCGCAGACACAGGACAAGTGATATAATGATCCCTATGGATACACTTGTTCGTATTCTGTCTTGGAGGAGGGTGAGATAACGTTCTATGAAAGACAACTCAAGACAATTGGAATTTATGGAGATAGATCTGAGCGAAGAACCTGAAACAGCTGCGGTCCCGGTTCCTGATCGCTCAACCATTGTGCAGTCTGCACATGATACGATGCAGCATCGTGGAGGCATATTGTCCTCAGAGAAACGTTTTGTAGAGGAAGCAAAGCAGTGGGCAGAGATGGAGGGGGATGTATCCCCGTGGGTTCCCTTTATGAGTTACTGGCCAACGTACGGCGTGATGAACGAAGCCCAGCGCAAGTGGTATATGTTTTGGAGGAAGGAAGTACGTCAGGGGAGATACCCCGATACCGATCTGTCCTATCTATTTGTTCATATCTACGAGTTAATTAACGGCATTGGCTGGCAGAATCCTCAGGATGGTTATGATCAATTGAAGCAGCTATGGGTGAACTACCGTGAACGGCTGCCCCAATTAAATATATATATGCAAGAGTGGATGGTCGATTATGTGCTGGTCCATCAGATGGAGATGTCCTTATCCGAGGTTATGGACCTTTCAGGCGGATACCTGCCAGCAGAGATGCTGGATAGGGAGCTGCAACGTATTTTACAGGATAATGTATCGGATATCTCGCTGAATATGCTGCAAAGATATTATGATTACGATATTACACTCAGTAAATTCTATAGAGATGGCGGCAAAGAAGTGATGGAGCAGTACATCCCGCGGGTCATGGCCTTGGTTGATTCGTACCTGGAACGTACGCAACAAGTTGGACTGTTGCCTGAGTGTGATCCCAACGATGAACGCACGATGGAGCGCATTCTGTTTCGCAAAGCAGTCTATGATGATTCGATCTATGGAAGATCGGTAGCGTTCAGATATATGCCCATAGGTGAACAGGCTGAATTTGTGCAGATGGTCACGCGGATCTATCGATGTACTGAAAATAAACTTCGTGAACTGCTTGGATTCAGAGGGCGATTGCGAGGACAGACTCTTGAACCCGAACTTGCAAATCTGATTGAACGTTACCTGGACAAAACATATGCGATCGAACAGGCGGAGTCTGTGGAACAACCGATGATTCGGATTGACACAGAGAAATTGGCATCGTTACAGCAGGAAAGTGAGTACGTACGTCTGGCACTTACAATTGAGGATGATCACGCTTCTGAAGTGAAGGATGAAGAAGTTAACAACGCAAATGTTACAAGTAATCCATTCGATGCACTGGAAGCAAGGGGTGAGATCACTTCAACTGAAGATTCCATGGAGCCAGCAGCTCTATCTGAAGTAGAGATTGCAGCAGGAGCGTCAGCAGAATCGATTGAGTTGCAGTGGAACGAGTCTGCTGAGGCTCATCTGGATGAAGAATGGCTGATCTTTGCCAAGGAACTCTCCCCTCAGCAGGTGCAAACGATTCATGTTCTACTTGGCGCAAGTCCAGATACGGAGCTGATGCGTCTGGCTGAGCAATATGGAACGATGCCTACGCTTCTGCTGGATGAAATTAATGATGTGGCTATGGAAACGATCGGTGATCTTCTGATTGATGGTGATCGGATTGTTCCTGATTATATAGATGTGTTCGAACATGTGAAGAGGTGATACGCAGTGACAGAACTTAAAATACCAAAGCGGCTGACCACCGCACTTGTAAATTCATTGACGGCGGGTGTTGTCCCGCGAATTGGACTGGAGCAGATTGCTGTTGGTCGGAAACCGGAAGTGGAAGCCATTTTGCGGGATATGGACAATATCGCTGAGGGCGGCGCAGCGTTTAAACTTATTACGGGTCGTTACGGCAGCGGTAAAAGCTTTCTTTTGCAGATGATTCGTAATTATGCGATGGATCGTGATTTCGTTGTGGCGGATGCGGATCTGTCACCTGAGCGACGATTGGTGGGGACCAAGGGGCAGGGACTTGCGACATATCGCGAACTGATGACTCGTCTGTCTACACGCACACGCCCGGATGGGGGAGCGTTGGAGCCGATTTTGCAAAAATGGATCGCAGGGCTACAACAATCCACCATGCAGAGTCAGAACTTGCGCCCGGATGATCCCGCTCTGCCGCTTGAGGTAGAGAAGCAGATCTATGCAGTGACGGGGGAGATGCAGAATCTGGTTCACGGCTTTGATTTTGCCAAAGTACTGGCTTCATACTGGAACGGGTACAAGCTGGCTGATGATGATCGCAAACAGGCGGCCCTTCGCTGGCTTCGAGGAGAATTTGCAACCAAAACGGAAGCGAAAAAAGAACTGGCTGTTGGCGTTATCATTGACGATGACAACTGGTATGACTACTTCAAATTATGGTCTGAATTCACAGCGCGCATTGGTTACAAAGGATTGCTGTTGTTCATTGATGAAGCGGTGAATCTTTACAAAATTACAAACAGTGTCTCCCGCCAAAGCAACTATGAGAAATTGCTGACCATGTTCAATGATACGATGCAGGGCAAAGCGGAGCACTTGGGCATATTTGTAGGCGGTACGCCGCAATTTGTGGAGGATGAACGACGCGGACTATACAGCTATGAAGCGCTTCGCTCCAGGCTTATTGATGGTCGTTATGCGACCAAAGCTTACGCGAATTATACAGGCCCGATCCTGAAGCTTGCGATGTTATCGCATGAAGAGATTCTGATACTGCTCCAGAAGCTGCGACAGATTCATGCCCTACATTTTGGATACAGCGCAAGTCTGACGGATGAACAATTGGTTGATTTTATGCAAACGGCGGTGAACCGACTGGGTGCGGATGAATTGCTGACAACACGTGAAGTGGTACGCGACTTTATGGATGTACTGCATACGTTACACCAGAATCCTGAAGTGACTTATACTCAATTACTTGGCGAGCGGGTTGCCAAACCTCAGGAAACGGGTAAAGGGGCAGATGCTTCCGCAAATACAGATGATCTGGACGATTTCCTGGCGGAGTTTGAATTATGAGTGATAATCCATTCTATCGGCTGGCGCCGTTTGTTCAGGAATTTATATATAAAAAAAGATGGGAATCGCTTCGGCCTGCCCAGATTGAGGCCTGCAATATCTGTTTTCATACCCCGCATCATATGCTGATTGCAGCGGGAACAGCCTCCGGCAAGACGGAGGCGGCTTTTTTTCCTGCATTGACCGAGCTGTATGAACGGCCTTCCAAGTCGGTTGGCATTTTGTACATTGGACCTCTGAAAGCCCTGATTAATGATCAATTCGAACGTCTTAAGGATCTGTTATCTGAAGGAAATATTCCGGTTTGGCATTGGCACGGGGACGTACCTCAGGCGGAGAAAACAAAACTGATGAAAAATCCGTCTGGTGTGCTCCAGATAACGCCAGAATCGTTGGAAGGTCTGCTCATGAATCGACCGAATGCAATCCCGGCGCTGTTTCATGACTTGCGATATGTCATCATCGATGAGGTGCATGCCTTTATGGGAGCGGATCGGGGTATTCAAGTACTCAGCGAACTTGCCAGAATCGAGCGTATGGCTGGCTGTGCACCGCGAAGAGTGGGCTTGTCCGCTACACTTAGTGACTATGATGCGGCTACATCTTGGCTTGCTGCCGGAACGCAGCAGGGGGTGGATGTGGTCTCTTCACCGGGGGGCCGCAAGCTGCGACTGCGGGTGGAACATTTCTCTTTTCCAGATGCACAGGACGAGGAGCAGGCGGAGCAGCTTCATAACGCCCGTAAAGCGTACTACGACTTCATTTATGAGAGTACACATCGTAAAAAAGCGCTGATCTTCACCAACAGCCGCACGGATGCTGAAGTCACCATTCTTGAGATGCGGCGGGTCGCGGCTCGCAGGCAAGAGCGTGATGTGTTCCATGTGCATCATGGAAGTATCTCGGCCATGCTGAGGGAAGAGACGGAAGCTGCCCTACGCACTGGATCGGGGCCCGCGGTTGCTGCGGCAACGGTCACGCTTGAACTGGGCATCGATCTGGGCGAACTGGAACGTGTGGTTCAGCTCGGTGCACCGTATAGTGCGTCCAGCTTTGTACAGCGTCTGGGACGTTCAGGGAGACGAGAGGACATGGCATCAGAGATGCTTTTTGTATGTCCGGAGGAAGAGGACGAGGAAGCGCAATTGCCAGCGCGTATGCCGTGGACGTTGATGCGCGCGATTGCTGTTATCGAACTGTATGTAAAAACGAAGTGGGTCGAGCCGCTTGAAGCCCGCAAAATGCCCATAGGTGTGCTCTATCATCAGACGATGAGCATGTTGAAAAGTATGGGGGAGGTGGAGCCGAGAGATCTTGCAGAAGCCATCCTTTCGCTGGCCCCATTTGCGTTGATTAGACCTGATCAATATCAGGTATTCCTGAATTACCTCATTGAGACGGATCATCTGCAATGGACAGAGGATCGAACATTGATCATCGGTCTGACCGGTGAGAAAATTGTGAATAATTATCGCTTCTATGCAGTGTTCAAGGACGATGAGGAACATAAAGTACTAAACGGCTCGGAAGAGATTGGTTCGATTACAACCGTACCCCCACCTGGCTATTGCTTCTCGCTCGCAGGAAAACTGTGGAAAGTGGAAGAAGTCGATCACAAGCACAAGGCTGTGTATGTGAAGTCTGCAAAAGGTAAGGTAGATACGTTATGGCTTGGAGCGGGAGGAGATATTCATACGTCGGTAGTACAGAAAATGCGTGAAGTGTTGTCCGACTCGACCATCTATCCCTATTTGTCACCACAAGCCGTCAATCGACTTGAACGGGCACGCCGCTTAGCTCGTGAAAGCGGACTGTTGAAGCAGGTCGTCATTCCGGCAGGGGGAGATTCGATGTATGTTCTTCCTTGGGTGGGAAGTAAATCATTCCGTACATTGGAGCGCCTGATGAAGCATAATCTGTCCAAGAAACTTGCCTTGCGTTCGGTTGTGCCCATGGAGCCATATTATTTTGTAGTATCGGGCAAGGTCGACGAACGAACATTGTTAGCCGAGATCATGAGTGAGTGTCGAACGGCTGAAGACGCATCTGCGTTACTGGCTGAAGATGAAGCACCTTATCTGGGCAAGTATGATGAATTTGTCGCGCCGCCTTTGATCCGTGAGGCTTTTGCTGTGGATGGGCTGGATCTGGATGGATTGAAGGCAGGTTTACAGCAAACATTGGAGTGGGACTCCTCAGGTTCCAATCGGACATGACGTTTTTACGTAATTAGAGTACTCGAAGAATGGTACGGCGATCGAAGCGACTCGGTGTAATAATTTAGTTCAACTTTTTATACGGAATAGGGTTGACACCATCTCACCTCCCATGTAATATATGAAAAGTCGTCACACACGAATTACATCAAATTGCATATATCATTTCGTATAACCTCGCAGGCCGAAAGTGTACACAGGGCGAGGGTCTCTACGGGAAGCCTATACTTCCTAACTACGATGCCAAGGAATCAATGTATTCCTTGCTCGTAGTTAGGATTTTTTGCATTTAGATGGTGTCTGTGACCTTGGCATGAACCAACATGCGGGCGTATTTTTCTTATCATCAGGAGGTTTATTCACAATGAAATATTATCTGTCCGTTCTCGCGGGAGCGATGAGCTATGGCATATTATCCACGATTGTGGTTCTGGCGTACGGCGAAGGATATAAACTTGGAGAGGTTGTGGGAGCACAGCTGATCACGGGTTTTCTTCTATCCTGGATGCTGGCGCTATACACAAAATTTAGAACAAAACGTAAGTCACAGGCAAATGGCAAAGCATCAGGAGCCGTGGCACAGGTATTCAAGCGGTTGACGTGGAAACAACGTCTGATATTGATGGCTGCTGGAACACCAACGGTAATTACAGGTCTCGTGTATTATCAGTCTTTACGTTATATCCCGGCTTCACTTGCCATTATCCTGTTGTTCCAGTTCACTTGGATTAGCGTATTGATTCAGGCGATCAGCAAACGTCAACGTCCAGACAAAGTCACGTTCCTGACGTTGATCATTCTGTTTGGTGGAACCTTGCTGGCAGCGGGTTTCCTGGAACAAGGATTGGGTGAGTTCAACGGTCTGGGTATTGCTCTTGGACTAATGGCAGCCGTAAGTTATTCCCTGTTTGTCTTGTTCAGCGGCAAAGCGGTTCCTTCAGCGCATCCAGCCTTCCGTAGTGCGTGGATGGTTACAGGCGGATTGATCCTGCTGTGCATTTTGTTCCCGCCGACATTCCTCTTTAACGGATTGATCTGGAGCCAGTTGCTTGTATTTGGATTGCTGCTTGGATTCTTCGGGGCATTCATTCCACCAGTACTGTTCGCTATCGGCGTTCCGCATATTGGTGGTGACATGGCCGGAATCCTGGGTGCAGTGGAGCTTCCAATTGCAGTATTGTTATCCTCAATCGTGCTCCATGAGCATGTCAGCGGATTGCAATGGTTCGGAGTTATTATTGTGCTCATTGGTGTAGCCCTGCCAGAGTTGTATAAATTACGCATGAGACGAAGTCGGAATACACCGATATATTCCTGAGTTATACCAAAAGGGATATAGCGGAGCATGAACGGGAATACCCGTAGATAAGCCTGAGAAATCAGGCTTTTTTTAATGAAATATTTTTGCTCAAACACAATAGCCCAGAGGGGTCATTTTCATTGTCATGCGAATCAGGTATGCTTAAAGAATACATCCGTCTGTTGATTGAATATTGATGGGACATCGAATGAGGAGTGTTTATATGAAAAGCTGGATTGGAAAAACATGGCCTTGGTTAACGCTGGGTCTGACCGTTGTTGTACTGCTTGGATCATTTTTGGTTTATTTTATGGGCAAAGACTTATCCCCGGGATCAGGAAGTGCTGTAACTGCACAAGCCGAGACAGCGGAGGATTTGAAGGGATATGAAGTCATTGATGTGGACGTAAGTAACGATGGTTTTGGACCAGACGTTATCGAGGTGAAAGCTGGCGTACCGACCAAAATCAACTTTATTCTGACCCGGTCGGTGACACATGTGAAATCAGTGGGATCACAAAAGCTTGGCATGGATCTATACATGCAAAAGGGACCCAATTATTATACGGTCGACAAAGATCTGCCTAAGGGAGAATATGAGATCCATTGCGGCATGTACATGATATATGCAACGATTAAAGTCGTATAAACAGAAGGAGCAAGGTTTCGGGTTACCGAGCTTTGCTCCTTTTTTTGGTGCGTGATATCATGGAAAAGTGGGTAAAATCGATCAGGAGGTGGCGAAATGAAAGCGCTATTTATTGGAGGGACAGGCACCATCAGTACGGCCATTACGGAGATGCTTGCACAGCAAGGCTGTGAACTGTATTTAATTAATCGCGGCAATCATAACGATGACTTACCTAGTGAGATCAACGTACTTCAAGCGGACATTAATGACGAGACACGTGTAGCGGAACTGATAGCTGATCTGGAATTTGATGTTGTGGCAGACTTTATCGCTTTTGTACCGTCTCAATTGGAGCGAGATTACCGTTTGTTCAAGGATAAAACAAAGCAGTTTATATTTATCAGTTCAGCATCAGCGTATCAGACTCCCCTGGCTGATTACCGGATCACGGAAGGTACGCCCTTATCGAATCCATACTGGGAGTATTCTCGCAACAAGATTGCCTGTGAAGACTATCTGATGAAACAATACCGCGAGCATGGGTTTCCTGTGACCATCGTGCGTCCAAGCCATACGTATGGCGACAAATCGGTACCTCTCGGTGTTCATGGTGCTCAAGGCAGCTGGCAGGTTCTCAAGCGTATCCGTGAAGGCAAACCCGTTATCATCCATGGAGATGGCACCTCACTGTGGACCATTACGCACAATACTGATTTTGCCAAAGGATTTATCGGGCTTATGGGAAATATCCATGCCATTGGTGAATCGGTACATATCACCTCAGATGAATCCGTCACCTGGAATCAGATTCATGAGATTATAGCTGGTGTGTTGGGAGTTAAGCTTCATGCGGTACATGTACCCTCTGAGTTCTTGGCCGCATGCAGTGATCAGGATCTTCGCGGCGGATTGCTGGGTGACAAAGCCAATACCGTTGTGTTTGATAACAGCAAGCTGAAGCGGCTTGTTCCGGAATTTGTAGCAACGACAAGAGCCGATCAGGGCATTCGACGTACGATTGAGCACATTCTGGCGCATCCTGAGTTACAGACCGAAGATCCGGAATTTGATGTATGGTGTGACAAAGTCGTTGGCGCATTGGACGAAGCGTTATTAAAGATCAGAGATGAGAAATGAGAAGTAAGGCGTTCATGATCAAGTGTTTACATTCATGCGCTTAATCGTTATAATCAAGAAAAAATGACACTTGTTAGGGGAGGCACCCCAACTTAGGACATCGTTCCTTTGTTGGGGTGCCTCCCTTTTTTGTGTGCCAAAAAGGAGAGTAGACGTTGAAGAAATCAGGAAAACGTGTGAAGAAACAAGCGGAACAGCTAACCAAAGTGGTGCTGGCATTTGCGTTATTATCACCTCAAGCCCTGTTGCTTGATTGGGGTGCAGCCACGGTAATGGCTGAAACAGTTGAAACGATCGGGATTGTATCCGATACGTCCAGCATGAAGGCTGTACAGTCATCCAAGGTGAAAGTGGAGATGAACAGTGATGGTAAATACAGAATTGTATTACTACCAAACACAAATGTATTTTACGGTGGTGATACAGGGAATGTATCCACCATTATCGACCATAACGGATCTCCCGTGAACTTCAAAACATTGCCGCTGAATTATTACCGAATTAACAATAATGTGATTGAAATGTCCCGGCAAAAGGACAATGTGGAATATATTTTGCGTGTATCTATCGTTAATGCTACCTCACAAGGTGGGTACATGAAGGTTGAACTGGAAGCTATCAACCGTAGCGGAACGGCACTGAATTTGGGTGGAACATTTTATTGGGATACGATGGTGAATGGCAATGATGCATCTCCGTTTGAAGTCATCGAGAATGGATGGCGCAATTACAGCGGCGGTGTTCAGGTCACGGCTTTTTATGCCAATACGTACAATGTTGTGAATGCAGATCGCATATATATGGGCCAGTACAGCAGTCCAGACAGCGCCCAACTCACAGGAGGGTCTTCACCTTCAGCGTTCACTCCAGGCCAGACCGTTACGGCGAGTGATACAGCTGCACAATTTTGGTGGGACGCCAAGACAACAGCGAATCTGGCTTCACGTAAATTTTCAACCATTGTGGGGATTGGTCCCAAAAATGCTCCACCTTCATTTACCTTAACAGCACCCTCTTCGGGTCAAACCTATTACAAAGGCGAGCAACTTCAGATCTCTGGTACAACGCGAGATACGGATGTAGGCGACCTATTGACCGTAAAATGGTCCATTGATGGTGGGTCGGAGAATATTCTGACCCAGATGACCGCAACGGGTTCTAATCAGTCTTTTAACACCAATTACACATTGCCTGACACCCTGCCAGATGGCACACACACGTTGCAAGTATGGGTCATGGATGACAAAGGTGGGGTGTCCTCAGCAGGAACCGTTAACTTCACGGTAAGGAGTTTTGTTGTGCCTGGAACGCCGACATACACATTGGTTAATTCTAATAACTTGACGGTCAACTGGGATAAGAAGGCCAATGACGCTTCTGTTACGTATGAGCTGAAGAATATGACGACGAATCAGATCGTGGATACAGGTCCGTCAAACAGTCGGCAGGTGACTGGACTCACTCCGAATACGAGTTATTCTTTTGCCGTACGGGCCAAAAATTCAAGTGGTTCCTATACGGGCTACTCCAGTCCAGCTTCCAAGTACACACTGGCCAATCCTCCCGCGGCTGCGGCTGTGACACAATCAGGCAACACCGTTACAGCGAGTTGGAGTAATAATAGTAATCCTGCAGGCACCCATTACAAAACGGAAATACGTAGTCCAGGTGGGCAAGTCCTCGCAACGGGAACAACAACTTCCACACGTACAGAATTCGCCCTGACCGGACTCGCGGATGGAAAATATGAAGTATTTGTGGCGGCACTGAATGGTGAAGGGATACAGACCCCGTTTATATCCGTTGGAGAGATGATTAAAGATACAACGGGTCCAACTGCTCCTTCTGTTACAGTGACTCCATCCACATGGACCAAGGAAGATGTTCTGGTCACGGTTGAAGAAGGAAAGGATGCCTTGAGCGGAACTCAGAAGACTGAAGTAAAAGTTGGTCCGGCAGGAGAATGGCGTGAATACAGCGCTCCGTTTACCGTAAGCAGTGAAGGAAACACAACTGTTATGGCACGCAGTATTGATGCGTTTGGTAATACAGGACAGGAAACGGCTGTGACAGCCAGGGTAGATCGGACGGCACCAACGCCACCTGTCATCTCGTTGAATCCGCCCGATTGGACAAAAGCAGCGGTAATCGTGACATTAACGGAGGGTACGGACGAAGCAAGTGGCATTGGTCTGACACAGTACAAGCTAGGAAGTGAGGGGGAATGGATCGACTACAAGGCTCCTCTTACACTCAGTGAAGAAGGAATAACCGAGATTTACGCACGAAGTGTTGATCGGGCCGCCAATGTCAGTGCTTCCACTTCGGCAACAGCCAGAATCGACAAGACTGGGCCTGAGCAACCAACGATTACGTTAAGTGAAGAGCATTGGACGAATCAGGATGTAACTTTTGCGATAAACAGTGGTGAAGATACGGGCAGTGGGCTTGCCAAGAGTCAATATCGACTTAACAAAGAAGGTCCTTGGATCGACTACACGGGCGAAGTGACGGTTACTGATGAGGGAGAAACGATCGTATATGCACGCTCAATTGACCGTGTAGGCAATATAAGCACGTCCGCTCAGGCTACAGTTCGAATCGACACGACAGCTCCAACCGAGCCGGTAATTCGTTTAAGTTCTTCTGGATGGAGTAAAGAACATGTGCAATTCACGATCGCTGGTAGTGTGGATGAACGAGCGATATCCTATGAATACAGCATGAATGATGCTCCTTATACAACAGGAAATACGGGTACAGTAAGTACGAACGGGGCTACCACCATTCGGGCGAGAGCAAGGGATGCCGTTGGCAATGTGAGCAAGGAAGTCAGTCAAATCGCCTATGTGGATCAGATCGCGCCCACGATTACAGTTGCCCCGAACGGACAAGGCTGGACGGACACGGACATATACACTACCATTCACTATGCCGACGCCCACTCAGGCATTCAGGAACTGGAACGATTCTATCAAGTTACGAACAGTGCAGAATCACCGGAGCATTGGCTTGAAGCTCGCTCTGACGAGCATAAAATATCCATCGAATCGGAAGGTATATGGTACATCCATGCGAAAACCATGGACAGAGCAGGGAATACATATGAGACAACATCATCACCTTACCATATTCAACGCAAGCCCCAGCAACCGAATCATGTGAGAATGACACAGATCGCTGAGACTTCAGCTGAACTTACAGTGGATTTGCCAACGGGGGAAAGATATACCGATGGATATCAGTATGAGATAACGAATAAAACGACAGGACAGTCATGGACACTGGATTATCCTAACCACAGTGTAATCGATCACTCCCTAAGCGGTGGTCAGGTCTATGAATATGAAGTTAGAGTGAGAAACCATACCGGAGTAAGTGATGCAGTAAGCGTTCAAGTATTAACTACCCCGGCAGCTCCCGGAACGTTGCACGTTCGAAAAGTAGATTCACAGCCCAATTTGGCCGAGATTCAATTTGATTCAGTACGAGGAGCAGATGCTTACCGCATCATTGCGACTACTTCGGACGGTGCCACCGTATTTGATCAGACGGTATCTGATCCTGGTAGCCTTCCCTATGTCAGCAACCTCGTTCCAGGAACCATTCATAACATCTCGATAACCGCAATGAATGAAAGTGGCGCAGGTGGTAGCAGTAGGACCGGATTTCTCACACTGCCGGCAATGCCCGGTGAGTTTATGGCCGTTCAAATTCAGGAGCATGATATTTCATTAAAATGGGAGACAGTGACTTCTGCAACGTATTATGGTCTTTCACGCGATGGAACAGCCATATATGAAGGAGAGCAGACGGAGTATCTGGACTCGGGTCTGGATAGCGGAACGGAGTACAGCTATACGTTAATAGCCGGAAATGAGACAGGAACAGGACCGTTGGCAGGATTACCTTTGCTCAAGACTTTACCTGGGCAGGTGTCCGGCTTACAGGTATCCGATGCTTCCACAGGGAGCCTTCGTCTGAATTGGGAAGCAGTACGAGGAGCCGATCGTTATGAGTTATGGTTGAATGGAGAGAAGTCGGGAACGGTTCCTGCTGGAACCCAAGAATGGGTTTTTGCGGGACTGAGTTCAGGAACATCTTATCAACTGGATGTACAAGCAGTGAACGGAAGTGGACAGGGGATGCGCAGTTCGGTATCAGGAACAACGTTACCAGAAAGCCCGTCGGGACTTCACGTTGTTCAAGTAACTGAACAGGGAGCAATCTTGAGCTGGGAGCCTGTAGCTGGGGCAACGAAATATCGGGTGGTCATCGATGGACATAGCCATGAGATATCAGATACACAACTCGCAGTTCACCACCTGTCAAGCAGTCGTGAGTATACTTATGAAGTACAGGCGGGCAATGCTGCCGGGTACGGTGCATCCACCAGTAGTACAATTCTTACGCTACCTAGCAGGCCGGAAGGACTGAATGTCACATCGACTGATGAGACAAATATGGGACTTGCATGGCAAGCTGTAGATACGGCAAATCTCTATATTGTGAAAATCAATGGAACAGAAGTGGGCAGAACATCAGAACTAGCTTACACGGTTGAGGGATTATTGCCAGGTACAGAGTACACTTTGCAAGTTCAAGCTGCGAATACTTCTGGTCCAGGTGAGACAGCGCAGCTTGTCCGATTGTCCAAACCTGTGTCGCCTGACGAAGTACTTGTTGATCTAGGAGTACATCATGCAAAAGTTTCCTGGTCTGTCGTGGAAGGTGCCGCTGAATACGTGATTGAGCAGAATGGCAAGGAGATCTATAGAGGAATGGAGAATGAAGCAACGATTACAGGGCTCCAGGATGGAACGTGGCATCGCTATCAACTATGGGCGGTCAACAGACAGGGAACTCGTTCTGAAGCGACGGATGTATCTCTGCTGACTTTGCCTGAGAAACCCGTTAAGGTTGTAGTATATGATGTGGCAAAAAACAGCCTAGGTCTGGATTTCAGTAACACAGGTGTCCAAGGGGCAGATCATTATGTCATTGAACGGGATGGAAGAGAGATCGCTCAGATGGATTCAAGTGAGACCCATTTCGTTGACAAGGATCTGTTGCCAGGAACGAAATACACTTATGTGATTCGGGCAGTCAATGCGAGTGGAACGAGTGCGCCGCTTACTTTGGGTATAATGACTCAAACGTTACCATTGGTTGCAGAAGGTATCACAGTTGAAGCCGGAACACATGCGGTGGATCTGGCTTGGGATGTTGTTCAGGGAGCGGCTGCATATGAGATTCGTAATCGGGTAACGGGAGATGTACAGAGCGTGTCTGAACCGTCTGTACATCTCAATAGCATGCTGGATGGCACAGTGTATGAATTCGAACTTGTTGCGATTAATGAAGATGGTCATCGGTCAGAGTCTATTCAGATTCAGGTTTTAACGAAACCCATATCACCTCAGACGGCAGGCATAACACACATCACAGATCAGACTGCGGTACTGGACCTGACTGGAAGCTCCACACGGGGAGCAGAGCAATTCATTATTATGCGGGATGGTGTTGAAGTCGCTAAGGTTCCAGCAGATCAAGCTTCATTTGAAGATGATGGACTGACACCAGGAGAGCATTACACGTATACCATCAAAACATCCAATGCAACGGGAGAGAGTGATTCCGGTTTCGAAGTTCACTTGCGCACGTTGCCTGCAACCATTAACGAACCTTTACATGCAAGCATGATTGGGGAAAAGGAGGGATTGATCTCTTGGCCAAAGGTGCAAGGTGCGGACGGATATACCATACGTATCGGAGATCAGATGTTCACCACGATTGAAGAAGGGGATATCACAGAGGTGAGATTAACTCATCTGGAGAGTGCAACCCGATATGATCAGGTACAGACTATTCCTTATAATACGGCTGGTTCAGGAAACCCAATGACCGTGACTCCTTTTTACACCTTGCCTCATGTGGATTCACTGGAAATGAAGATATACCCCGAGACAGATCACGCCAAACTGGAATGGGACTTCCCATATGGGAACGAAACATTTGTTGTATTGCTAAACGGTACTGAAGTATATAAAGGCAAAACAAAAGAGTTTATTGTTGAGCAACTAGATGCAGGCAAACAGTACTCGATTGAAATCTACACAGAGAATGATCAGGGAGATGCATCGGAGAAGCTGGCGTATTCTGTCCTGACCAAGCCAGCAGCTCCCGTCAAAGTGGAGTATCATTCGGCGAAGGACCGCATTCGTCTTATATTGGAACAGAGCCGGGTCGAGGGTGCCGAGTTGTTTATCATTGAGCGTGATGGTGTAGAGGTTGCTCGTGTTCCTGCAGACGAACTGTTCTATGAAGATAAGGAACTTGAACCGGGCGTGAACTATATCTATACAGTGAAGACCATGAATGCCTCGGGCAGTAGTGATGGTGGTTATTACCTTCATGCCATGACTTTGCCCGGTAGTGCTGCTTCACCTCCTGTAGTAGAGGGACGTTCCACGTATGGTGCAGACATCGTATGGGAACTGATTCCTGGTGCTGCGGGTTATCGAGTTTATGGAAATGAAGAGCTTATCGGAACGACAACGGAGACATCCATACATGTGTCTGATTTGAACAGTGCAGAGCATTATGCTGACTTCATCATTATTCCATTTAACGAGGCAGGGGATGGTGAAGCGCTTGAAGTACCGGAATTTGAGACGCTGCCTTCCGAGGAACTGACAGTAGCAGCCATAGCGCAAGGTACTAACACGATTAAGCTAACTTGGGAACTGGATTCAATGAATGAAGTGATTGTGATCACCCATAAAAATCGTGAGATCTACCGTGGCACCGAGCGTAGTTATGTATGGTCAGGGCTGAATGCCGAGCAGCATTATGAGGTGGAAGTATGGACGGAGAATTCAGCAGGTGAAAAAAGTGAAAGAAAACGGGCCGCAGCCACGACCTTTCCGTATCTACCATCCGCCTGGAGCGGTGGCGGTGCAACCCCGAGTCCCAACGTTACTTCGGAACAAGCCGATGAGATGAGTTCACAACCAGAACCGTCTGAGCAACCTGATGTACCTGCGAAAAAAAATATCAAATTTATTGATATCAGCCAAACATTCAATAAAGATCAGATCACCTGGCTGGCGGAACAAAATATCATTCAAGGTGTAAGCGAAACTCGCTTCGAGCCACGTCGTCCGATCACCCGTGCGGAGTTCACTGCATTAATCGTGCGTCTGATGGGTGTGGACACAACGGTTAATGAACAGCATGGATTCAAGGATGTGAACGATGAGGATTGGTTTGCTCCTGAGATTAAGGCAGCCGTTCACCATGAGATGGTTCAAGGGATGGGGAACGGCAAATTCGCTCCACATGCCCTGGTGACACGGGAACAGGCATCCAAGATTATAGCAAATGTTGTTCGTAAAATCAGACCGGAACCGCTGACTTCCCCAAGAGCGTTTACCGACCAGACTGATGTATCTGATTGGGCCAAAGAAGAAGTGCAGGAACTTGCAGGTTTGTACATGATTACCGGATATGAAGACGGCAGCTTCCGTCCAATGCAGCACTTAAGCAGATCCGAAGCTGCAGCGCTGATCTTCCGCTTAAATAAGCTGATTCAAGTTATGGATGAGAAGCGTACAGATCAAGTGGAGAAAGCGTCAGCGTTCGATCGTCATATCTAGATTGAATTGAATCATACATGTGATACTGCAATCATCGGCAGTAACGACATTACCGCTTGATTGGTTTTTAATGCTATAATGGTTGCCAATATGATAAAAAAAGGGTAATGAACAATGGTGATGAATAATGAATAATAAATTTATCCGGATATATGAAGATATTGCAGATCGTATTCGGACCGGAGAGACTGAGGCAGGGACGCTGCTTCAATCGGAACTGGATCTATCGGAAAGTTATCAAACGTCTCGAGAGACTATTCGCAAAGCATTGAAAATGTTGTATGAAGAAGGTTATATTCAGAAGATTCAAGGCAAGGGTTCGATTGTACTGGACATACGCAAGATCGATTTTCCCATCTCAGGTCTGGTTAGCTTCAAGGAATTGGCCAAAAAAATGGGACATCGCGCTCAAACGTATGTGAAGGTTTTTGAGGAGCAACAGGTCGATCAAGCGTTGCACAAAAAAATTAACTTTGGTCTGAATGAACAGGTCTGGGAAATCAGACGTGTGCGCAAAGTGGATGGAGAGCATGTCATACTGGACAAAGATTACATCAGCCAGCGGCTTGTTCCTGGGCTCAGCAAAGAGATCTGTAATGATTCCATCTATCAGTACATTGAGCAAGAGCTGGGGCTTTCCATTTCGTTTGCCAAAAAAGAGATTTTGGTGGAAGAACCCACCGCTGAGGACAGGGAACTACTTGACCTTGAAGGGTTCCATAATGTGGTTGTGGTGAGGAGCCAGGTGTACCTGGAGGATGCCAGTCAATTTCAGTATACGGAGTCGAGGCATCGACCGGACAAGTTCAGATTTGTGGATTTTGCACGTCGCAGATAAGTTAATCAAGATCAATCAGAGAGTACCTTTCACTGCATTATTCAGTGGAGCGGTACTCTCTTTGGTTATGGGGGAATCCGAAGATCGTCCATCAAGAACCGCTTAATGTCAATGTTCTTCCTGCATGTCGGAGCGTATGATCACAATATATACGAGGCCGAGGAGTGAGGGAATTGAATCACGTGACAGCGACATCAAATGTTCGCATATGGGAAGAAACCAGAGATATTCCAACCTATGGTACAGGTAAACCGGACAAAAATCCGATGTTTCTTGAAAAGAGAATCTACCAGGGGAGTTCGGGTAAGGTGTACCCGCATCCTGTAATCGACAGCATTGAAGATGAGGCCAAAATGAAGTCTTATCGATTAGTTATTCTTGAAAATGAATATGTACGTATCGAGATGATGCCCGAACTGGGTGGACGGATCTATCGTGCGCTGGATCGGACCAACAACTACGATTTTGTATATTATAACCGGGTAATTAAACCTGCGCTCGTGGGTCTGGCAGGGCCATGGATTTCCGGTGGAATTGAATTCAACTGGCCACAGCATCACCGGCCCAACACATTTGGTCCAGTCGATTATACATTTGGCAGTAATAAAGATGGAAGCGCTACCGTGTGGGTGGGTGAGATTGACCGAATGTATGGTACCAAAATGACCGCTGGCTTCACATTACATCCCGGCAAAGCCTATCTTGAAATCCATGCCGAGGTATACAATCGCACCAGCACACCTCAAACTTTTCTATGGTGGGCCAACCCGGCTGTAGCCGTCAACGATCATACGCAATCCGTGTTTCCGCCTGATGTAACAGCTGTGCTGGACCACGGAAAACGGGACGTATCCCGCTTTCCCATCGCAACCGGCACCTATTACAAGATGGACTATTCCGAAGGTGTGGATATCTCGCGATACAAAAACATACCGGTTCCAACATCCTATATGGCTTATAAGTCGGATTATAATTTTGTAGGGGGTTATGACCATGGGATTCAGGCAGGTTTGTTACATGTAGCCAATCATCATATTTCTCCGGGCAAGAAGCAATGGACCTGGGGGAACGGGGAATTCGGGCAAGCCTGGGATCGTCAGTTAACGGACGAGGATGGACCTTATATTGAATTAATGACCGGTATCTATACCGATAATCAGCCTGATTTTACATGGTTACAGCCTTATGAAGCGAAATCATTTTCACAGTATTTTATGCCGTATAAAGGAATTGGTATGGTCAAAAATGCATCGATTGATGCAGCGGTTAATCTGGAATTGGACGAAACGACCGGAATGGTAACCGTGAGGGTATATGCGACGTCGGTTTTTGAACAAGTGACCGTTGAAGTGATAGGTCCAACCACGGTATATCTCCATGAGAGATGTAATATCTCACCTACGGAACTATATAAATCTTCATTTGCGTGGAGCGGACAAGATGAATGGCATCAGTTGAAATTAAGTGTTCGAAGTGCGGAAGGAAGAGTACTCGTGGCCTATCAGCCAGAACGTTCTGAGATTCAGGAAGTTCCAGATCCGGCCACACCACTCCCGCTACCATCCGAGATTCGTACGAATGAACAACTATATCTGGCTGGTCTTCATTTGGAGCAATATCGGCATGCCACGTATGAACCAGAACCTTATTATCTGGAAGGTTTGAAGCGTGATGCAACGGATATTCGTCTAAACATTGCGTATGGCACATTGCTGCTGCGTAGAGGGTTGTTTCAAGATGCAGAGAAGTATTTCAGACAGGCAGTACAATCGCTGACCTGGAAAAATACGAATCCATATGATAGTGAAGCTTTTTACCAACTCGGTCTGAGCTTGAAACTACAGGGGAAACAGGAAGAAGCCTACGCAGCACTGTATAAAGCCGTATGGTCTGCACAGTATCAGGATACAGGTTATTACATGCTTGCTCAGATCGATACGGCGTTACAACGGGACATCGAAGCGTTGGATCACATCGAACGTTCGCTGATTCGTAATACCAGAAATTATAAGGCTCGGCATCTGAAGGCGGCTTTGCTGCGTAGACTGGGTCAAGATAAACAGGCAATCCAATATGCGCGTGAGACGTTGGCACTGGACCCGGTTGAATTTGGAGCCGCACATGAATTAGTCCTGATCTACAGCGGAGCAACTGCACCTTCAGAGAGAGAACAAGCGGGGCAAACACGTGAGCATTTCCATCGTCTGATGCGAGGGGACGTTTATAATTATCTGAATCTAGCCGCAGACTACGCGGATTGTGGATTGTGGGAAGAAGCACTGATGGTACTCTCTTATGTTGAATCCGAAATTGCACAGCCGTATCCTATGGTTGGTTATGCTCAGGCTTACTTGTATCGTCAGCTGGGGGATGTGGAGCAGGCCCGAGAATGTCAAAAGCAGGGGAAAGCTGCTCCAACGGATTATTGTTTTCCTAATACGTTATTTGAATTCATGGTGCTTCAGGATGCATTGGCAGTGGATTCGAATGATGCGCGTGCTCACTATTACCTGGGAAATTGGTTATATGATCATAAACGCTACGAGGAAGCAATCACCCATTGGGAAACTTCACGCGAGGTGAATGCTGCATATTCCACTGTACATCGGAATCTGGGACTGGCTTATTATAACAAGCTGAATCGCCCCGATCTTGCACTGACTTCATTAGAGGACGCTTTCCGGTTGGATTCACAGGATGCGCGAATCTTCTACGAGTTGGATCAATTGCACAAGAAGATAGGGTATTCTTGCGAGCGTCGAATCAAATTACTGGAACAACATATGGAGTTGGTTCACCACCGTGATGATCTGTATATCGAGTGGGTGACTTTATTGAATATGCAAGGTAGTCATCAAGAAGCATGGAATGCCCTTCAGACCCGGCGGTTTCATCCATGGGAGGGTGGAGAAGGCAAGGTGACAGGACAATATGTTACGGCACTGACGGAACTGGCAAAGCAAAATCTAGAGAAACAACAACCTGAACTAGCATTGGAGCTGTTGAAGAAGGCTTTGGTTTACCCAGAGAACTTAGGTGAAGGTAAATTGGGGGGAGCCGGAGATAACCCCGTTTACTTTTATCTTGGCTGTGCCTACCAGCAACTGAAGAAGAATCACGCTGCAGAGGAGAATTTCCACAGAGCATCTATCGGTCTGAACGAACCGACAAGCGCGATGTTTTATAATGATCAACCGCCGGAATCGATCTATTATCAGGGACTGGCCTGGCAGAAGCTTGGCAATGTGAAGGAAGCCAACAGGCGGTTCAACAAACTAATTGACTATGCGGAAAGACATATGCATGATCACATCCGAATGGATTATTTTGCGGTATCCCTGCCCGATTTCCTGGTGTTTGACGACGATCTCAATCAGCGAAATGAAGAACATTGCCGATATATGCGGGCATTGGGTCTTCTGGGGCTGGGTCGGACAAGTGAAGCCAAACTTGAGTTGGAGCGGATATTGGAGAAAAACCCGAATCATCAAGGGGCAATCATTCATCGCTAATTGATAATCGTTTCAACACATCCCATTTATATCGAAGGAGTTATATAATCCATGAATGATACTATAGCAGGTAGCCAGATTCGTTTCCTATTGGATGCGGAAGATAAAGAGATTCGTGCAGGTCGCATGACTGGCAGTGGCGGCAAAAGCCCACGAGGGGAATCGTATGATTTTACAAACTATTATATGACTCGTAATGCTAAACCCCATATTCCCGTGGTAGGTGAGTTTCATTTCTCCAGATTCGCTTACTTGCAGTGGGAAGAAGAATTACTGAAGATGAAGGCAGGCGGGGTGAGCATTGTCGCTTCCTATGTTTTCTGGAATTTTCATGAGGAGCAGGAAGGCGAATTTAATTGGTCAGGAAATCTGAATTTACGGCACTTTGTGGATCTGTGTGGCAAACATGAGCTGCCTCTGATCGTGCGGACTGGTCCATTCTGTCATGGGGAAGTTCGTAATGGCGGGATGCCAGATTGGTTATTCAGTTATCCATTTGAAGTGAGATCGAATGATGAAGGGTATTTGTATTATGCCAAGCGATTATATCGTGAGATTGCCCGTCAGCTCAACGGCTGTTTTTATCAGGAGGGTGGCCCTGTTATCGGGGTACAGTTGGAAAATGAGTATATGCACGCTGGCGCACCCATGGATGCCTGGGGATATACCCGCGAAAAATATATTACCTCCGGCCGGGACGGGCGAGAACATCTGAAGATGCTTCGCCATATTGCCGAAGAAGTCGGTATGAAGCCGATGTTCTATACTGCCACGGCCTGGGGCAATGCTGCGGTGCCTGAAGAAGGAACATTACCGATGCTAGCGGGGTATGCGTACACACCATGGATTCCCAATCAGCCTCCGAGCCGGGAGTATTTATTCCGGGATCTGCATATGAATCCTGTGGAAGAAGTGGATTATGACAGTCTGGAGTACCCTGCTGCGTATTGCGAGCTTGCTGGAGGCATGCAGGTCAGTTATCACGCTCGTCCGGTTGTTGATGCGGACAGTGTTGAGGCAATGACCATTGTGAAACTTGCGAACGGCAGCAATCTGGTTGGGTATTATATGTATCACGGGGGTACCAATCCAATAGGCAAAAATTCATATATGAACGAGCAAGCATTGCCGAAAATGACGTATGATTACCAATCGCCACTCGGGGAATTTGGGCGTGTTGGTGAATCGTATGACCGCATTCGTACCTTGTCCATGTTCCTGGAAGCATATGGTGAGTTGCTTGCACCAATGGGCTGTGTTGTACCGGATGGTCAACATGCGATAACACCGGAGAACACGATGGATCTGCGTTGGTCTGTTCGCCAACAAGATGGCTCGGGATTCCTGTTCATGAATAATTATCAGGATCATGTGGCGATGCCTGATCGAGATATACAATTGGAACTGCATACCAGCAAAGGGACTGCTTTTTATCCAAGAGAAGGAACGATGCAGCTGAAATCCGGCATGGCGGCCATTCTGCCTTTCCATATGAATCTGAATGGAATGAAGATCATTAGTGCTACCGTTCAGCCACTGACCCGATTTATGGTAAATCAGGAGCTTACGGCTGTCTTTTATGCCCATGATGGCATGAAGCCTGAGTATGTTATTGATACATCATCTGTTACGAATGTGGATATGCCTGAAGGTACAGTATCGGAGCAGGCGAATGAAATTGTGATTCACCCGATTGCCGGCAAGGACCATCATCTGCGAATCACAACATCGGACGGTATGGTCATACGAATCATTACATTGACCCGTGAAGAGGCATTACATGCCTACCGTTTCCGAGTGGGCGGAGAAGAAAGGCTTGTAATTAGCAGCAGTCATCTGTATGTACAGAATGAGATGCTCCTATGTACATCTGTGGAGCAACCAGAGATGGAGGTATCCTTTTATCCGGCTCCAGAGCATGTTTCAGCTTCGAAATATGCTGCGTCATCCCAGTCGAAGCAGGGAATATTCGGTACGTACACATTCCAAGTTTCGCCTTACGAGCCTGCTGTAGAGGTTGATTACCCCAAAGAGTATGCAGCAACACTGAGATTGGACACAGCGTGGCCGGAACAAGTAAATGACGTGTGGGTTGAGATTGATTATGAAGGAGATGTTGCAGCAGCACATATTCATCATCAGATGTTAACAGATCATATTCACTATGGGCATAGCTGGATGCTTGGTTTGAAGCAATCCCGTCATTTGTTGGCTGATCACGCGCTTCGTCTGTCTGTAACCCCAATTCGAAAAGGGACGACTGAGAGTTATGTGAATCAGGCTTATGTGGAGCGATTTGAGGGTGTGGAGATCGGGAAGTTTAATGAGATTCGGGTGAGACCACAGTACCGGGTTAGGGTGGTATTGGCGGGAGTTAGGGAAGACACTTAGACTAAATCAGGGATTAAACAACAGATAAACAAGACTTAAACAAGAGTTAACTTTCGTTAATAATACAGAGGGTTCTTTCTCCGAACGATTGTGAGGGGAGAGAGCCTTTTTTGCTGTGTTATGTAAAAACAAATGATTCCTAATCATGGTAAAAAGATCTTGACTGGTAAGCGTTTTCAATTTATTATAACTTCATAACCTTAACGATAAAGTTTATTTAAACTAAATGACGTAACTTATATAAAGTTATTTGTTATTTATTTAATAACCAAAAAACTTCTATTACCAACGATTTTAGTTAACTTCTTGCCTAGAGCAGGGTTAATTGAAATAAAAAAACAAATACAGGAGGTTCCAAACGAATGGTTAATCTGAAAAAGTGTACAATCTTCACGGTTATTGCTGCTCTCATGTTCATGGTATTAGGGAGTGCAGCACCCAAAGCATCTGCTGCTACAGGTTTTTATGTAAGCGGTAACAAGTTGTACGATTCCACAGGCAAGGCTTTTGTCATGAGAGGTGTTAATCACGGACATTCCTGGTTCAAAAATGATTTGAATACCGCTATCCCTGCAATTGCCAAAACAGGTGCCAACACGGTGCGTATTGTTCTTTCGAATGGTACACAGTACACTAAAGATGATCTGAACGCTGTTAAAAATATTATTAATGTGGTTAACCAAAATAAAATGATAGCTGTACTCGAAGTACATGACGCCACAGGGAAAGATGACTATAATTCGTTGGATGCGGCAGTGAACTACTGGATTAGCATTAAGGAAGCTTTGATTGGCAAAGAAGATCGGGTAATTGTCAACATCGCCAATGAATGGTATGGAACGTGGAATGGAAGTTCGTGGGCTGATGGTTACAAAAAAGCCATTCCGAAACTCCGAAATGCGGGAATTAAAAATACGCTCATTGTGGATGCAGCCGGATGGGGACAGTTCCCTCAATCCATCGTGGATTATGGACAAAGTGTATTTGCAGCCGATTCTCAGAAAAATACCGTCTTCTCCATTCATATGTATGAGTATGCTGGCAAAGATGCTGCAACGGTCAAAGCCAATATGGAGAATGTGCTGAACAAAGGATTGGCTCTGATCATTGGTGAATTCGGGGGATATCACACAAACGGTGATGTGGACGAGTATGCCATCATGAGATATGGTCAGGAAAAAGGGGTAGGCTGGCTTGCCTGGTCTTGGTACGGAAACAGCTCCGGTCTGAACTATTTGGACATGGCAACAGGCCCGAATGGAAGCTTAACGAGCTTTGGCAACACCGTAGTTAATGATACCTATGGTATTAAAAATACTTCCCAAAAAGCGGGGATTTTCTAATCCGCCGATGAAACAGGAACACTCTGACGTTTACGTCAGGGTGTTTTTTTTATAAAATGGCTCAATCTATAATGACTTTTGAATATTTCCGTTTGGTTTTAAAATATTTTGTTTTCAAAATAAAACAAAGATGTTAAACTCGGATTAGGAATAAAACAAACATTATCGGAGGGAAACAAATGGTACAGAGTTTATGGAATGCATCGCAGGCATCTGAGAAAACAACAGGACTTGAGCAGTTGGTTTACCGATCCAATCTGATTGGAACTGATCGCAGTGTATGTAACATCTACGGTGGCAATACGTCTACCAAAACGACAGTGAAGGATTTTCGTGGTCGTGATGTAGAAGTAATGTATGTGAAGGGAAGCGGCTCTGATCTGGGTTCCATGGAAGCGAAACATTTTACCGGACTTGGGCTCGAAGACATTCGACCATTAATTGAACGTGAATCCATGTCGGATGAAGAGATGGTTGAATATCTGGGACATTGCATGATTGATGCCAAGCACCCGCGCGCCTCTATCGAGACTCTTCTGCATGCGTTCCTTCCATATAAACATGTTGATCATACACACCCGGATGCGATTATCAGCTTGTGCTGTGCACATAACGGCAAGGAATTGGCGAGAGAGATCTACGGTGATCGTTTTGTATGGGTACCTTATGTTCGCCCAGGGTTTACGTTATCTAAAATGATTGCTGAAAGCGTATTCTCGAATCCCAATGCAGAACTCGTACTGATGGAAAAACACGGACTTGTGACGTGGGGAGAAACATCCGAGGAATGTTACGCTCAAACGATCAAGATTATCAATGAAGCAGAAGCTTTCATCGAAGCAAGGGTGAACGAAGAAAGTTTGTTTGGTGGTGTGAAACACCCGGCACTGGCCGCTGATGTTCGTCGTCAGATCGTATCACGTGTGATGCCAACGATTCGTGGAGCGGTATCGGATAGCAAAAAAATGATTTTGTCCTTTGATGATCAAGAGGACGTACTTGCTTTTGTGGGCGGAGCAGATTCCCCGGAATTGTCTCAGGTGGGTGCAGCATGCCCGGATCATCTGGTACATACCAAAGTGGTACCTCTGTTCATCGATTGGACGCCGGATGCGGAAGATATTGAAGGCTTAAAAGCCAAGCTGGTAGAAGGTGTGGCTGCCTACAAAGAGCAATATCAGCAGTATTTTGAGAGCAACAAAAACGAAGGTGATGTCATGTTCGAAGCGGCACCACGCGTTATCCTCATTCCTGGTGTGGGCATGATCAACACAGGCAAGAGCTGGGCGCTTTCCCAAGTAAGCGGTGCGTTGTATCACAGAGCGATTGCCGTTATGCGTGGAGCTACTAGCTTGGGCCAATTCGTATCGCTCAGTGCAAACGAGTCCTACAATGTGGAGTACTGGCCGCTGGAACTGTACAAATTGTCTCTGGCTCCGGCAGAAACCGAATTCTCCCGCAAAGTGGCGTTTATCACAGGTGGAGCAGGTGGTATCGGAAGTGAAACAGCGCGGAGATTGGTATCTGAAGGCGCACATGTGGTGCTTGCTGATCTCAATCTGGAGGGCGCACAGAAGGTAGCACAGGAAATCAATGATCAGTACGGTACGAATCGTGCTTATGCGCTGAAAATGGACGTCACCGATGAGGAAGCCGTTCAATCTGCGTATGCAGATGTTGCGGTGCAATATGGCGGAGTGGATATCATCGTGAACAATGCCGGATTAGCCACATCCAGCCCATTTGACGAAACATCCCTGAAAGAATGGAACCTGAATATGAATGTACTGGGCACCGGATATTTCCTCGTGGCTCGTGAAGCGTTCAAGCTGATGAAACAGCAGGGTATTGGGGGAAGCATGGTATTTATCGGGTCCAAGAACTCGGTGTATGCAGGTAAAAGTGCCTCGGCTTACAGCTCAGCGAAAGCGCTGGAAGCACATCTGGCACGTTGTATTGCAGCAGAAGGTGGAGAGTATGGCATTCGTGTCAACACGATTCTTCCAGATGCCATTCTACAGGGTTCAGCAATCTGGAACGGTTCCTGGAGAAACGAACGTGCAGCGGCATATGGAATTGAACCAGATCAATTGGAAGAGTATTATCGCAAACGGACGACATTGCTCGTGAATATCTATCCAAGAGATATTGCGGAAGGAATTGCATTCTTTGCTTCTTCGAAATCCGAAAAAACAACCGGTTGCATGATGACCATTGATGGCGGTGTACCGGCAGCATTTACACGTTAAATTAGGAGGGTTCTTGCGGATGGATAACCAAGTCAAGCAAGCGTATGAAGCAGCTAAGGCATTGTATGCCCAGCACGGAATTGATACGGACGAGGTACTGAACAAACTAGCGGAGATCAAAGTATCCGTACACTGCTGGCAAGGCGATGATGTCAAAGGTTTTCTGAATAAAGATGGAGAGTTAACAGGGGGCATTTCCGTTACAGGTCAATATCCGGGCGCTGCGACCACACCTGCAGAGCTTCGTAATGATCTGGAGCAAGCTTTTGCTCTGATTCCCGGCAAACATAAGGTCAATCTGCACGCGATTTACACGGATACAGACGAGCAGGTTGAACTGGATCAGATTGAGCCAAAGCATTATGAGAACTGGGTAAAATGGGCCAAAGAACAAGGACTCGGTCTGGACTTCAACCCAACATGTTTTTCCCATGAAAAATCAAGTGACGGATTCACGCTCAGTCATCCGGACCCTGAAATTCGCAAGTTCTGGATTGATCACTGCAAGGCGTCCCGCCGGATTGGTGCTTATTTCGGGGAACAGCTTGGTCAGACTTGTGTAACCAATGTATGGGTACCGGACGGATTCAAGGATAATCCGGTTGATCGGTTGACACCACGCAAACGTCTCAAAGAATCGCTGGATGAAGTATTCGGCGAACCACTTAACCCGGAGCACAACCTGGACGCGGTAGAGAGTAAGCTGTTTGGTCTCGGTTCGGAAGCATATGTGGTGGGTTCTCATGAATTCTATATGGGTTACGGTTTGCAAAATGATACGTTGATCTGTCTTGATGCTGGTCATTTCCATCCAACAGAGGTTATTTCCAATAAACTGTCGTCCTTGTCATTGTTTACAAGTGGCATTCTACTTCACGTAAGCCGCCCGATGCGCTGGGACAGTGACCATGTGGTAATCATGGACGATGAACTGCTGGAAATTGCCCGTGAACTGGTTCGACATGATCTGCTTGCGACCACACATATTGGACTGGATTTCTTTGATGCAAGTATTAACCGTGTAGCTGCATGGGTTGTGGGGACACGCAACACGATCAAAGCTCTTCTGCGTGCGATGCTCGAACCAGTGGATGCCTTGAAACAAGCCGAATTGGAAGGGGATTACACGTTACGCCTTGCCTTAACGGAAGAATTCAAATCCTATCCGTTTGGTGCAATCTGGGACTACTATTGTGCTCAGCAAGGCGTACCAGTTCGTGAAAAGTGGATCACTGATATCAAAACCTATGAACAAGACGTATTACTACAGCGTGATAAATCATTGGTGTAACCGCATTTATTTTTCGTATAAACCACTATGGAATGAAAATTCCATGGTGGTTTTTTTGGCATAATCACGCTGAAATGCATAACTGAGGCGATTGCTTCCATACTAGGAATATAGATCCGTATCGTATACGATTGCCACGCAGAGGAGGAATAATAGAGTTGAATCTAGCCCACAACAAACTGTATATCGCTGCACTTGGCGGCGTGAATGAAATAGGGAAGAATATGTATTTCATCCAGTACCATCAGGACATCATCGTGATTGACTGTGGTTCGAAGTTTCCCGATGAAACATTGCCTGGTATTGATCTGATCATTCCGGATGTAACGTATCTGCTGGAGAACCTAGATAAAGTAAGGGGTCTTGTAGTTACCCATGGACATGAAGATCACATCGGTGGCATTCCCTATTTATTAAAACAAATGAACATCCCGGTGTATGCATCTAGGCTCACTCGTGGGCTGATCGAACTTAAACTGAAAGAGCATGGGCTGCTGCGCAAGGCCGACTTGCATACGATCGATGCTCATTCCAGCATTACGCTGGGAGGGATCGAGGTTTCTTTTTTCGCAACCAGTCATAGTATACCGGATTGTCTTGGTATCTTTTTTCAGACTCCAGCAGGCAATGTCGTGCATACCGGAGATTTCAAATTTGATATGTCGCCTGTACATGGACCTTTCCCTGATCTGCACCGTATGGCCGAGATTGGCAAACAGGGTGTCCATATTTTGCTCTCCGAGAGTACCAATGCAGAAAGACCTGGATTTACACCTTCCGAGCGTGTTGTGGGAGACCACATTCTGGATGCCTTTATCCGTGCAAAACAAAAAGTATTCATTTCTACTTTTGCGTCGAATGTCAGCAGGGTACAGCAGATTGTGAATGCAGCATTCGAGACGGGGCGCAAACTGGCACTGTTGGGCAGAAGTATGGTTAATGTGGTATCGGTGGCCAGTGAATTGGGGTATTTGCAAGTTCCTGACGGATTGTTGATTGAAGCTATCGATTCGGATCAGTTTCCACCAGAACAAGTTGTTGTATTATGCACCGGCAGTCAGGGAGAAGCGATGGCAGCATTGTCACGTTTGGCATCCGGTAAACATCCTCACGTAAGAATTAACGCAGGGGACACGGTCATTATTGCTGCCGGAGCCATTCCGGGCAATGAACGGAATCTTGCACATGTAATTGATAACCTGTATGTTCTCGGAGCACGTGTGATATATGGTTCAAGTGGTGCAGCAGGAATGCATGTCTCCGGACACGGCAGTCAGGAAGAACTCAAACTGATGTTAACTCTGATGAAACCGGATTATCTGATTCCGATCCACGGTGAGTTTCGCATGTTGTATCAACACAGACTGCTTGCTGAATCCGTAGGTATAGAGCGTGATCATGTGTTTATCGTGAATAATGGGGATATGGTCCAGTACAAAGAAGGCATTGCTTCGCTGGGTCCCAAAATTGCGTCAGGAAATAGTCTCGTAGACGGTCTGATCATGGGTGATGTCGGCAATATTGTACTGCGTGACCGCAGGCAATTATCCTCCGATGGCATGCTGGTGATTGTGACTACACTGAGCAAAACGGAGAAACAGATGGTCACGTCACCCGAAATTATCTCCAGAGGGTTTGTATTTGTTAAGGATTCGGAAGAATTCATGCATGAGATTCATGAGCTGGTTCTAAACCGGATGGGTGAGTTGACAGCTGCTGGCGTGAATCAGTGGAATGTGATCAAAAGAAAGCTGAAAGACGAGATTGGTCACTATATTTACGCTCAAACAAAGAGAAGACCAATGATCTTGCCTATTATTATTGAGGTTTGAGGCTGTAGGGCGAGCGTTCTTATGTTAGTGATCTGTGCAAACGTGTATATGGAAGCTTAACTGCCTGATGAATGTCGGATCATACTTTTGTATGAACGTCACATTACCATCGGGCTTTTGCTGTTTATTCGGAGTTGTACAACGTGATGTGTATTAATTGAGTATGAATCAAATTCGCCATGGGTTCGCGATTCGAAGTATAATAAAAGGTAAACCAGCTAATAGAAATAAGAGGAGTCTTTATGAATAAAACGATTTCTGATATCGCTCAGATGGCAGGTGTGGCAAAAAGCACGGTCTCTCGCTTCCTGAATGGCGGATCGGTTAGTGAGGATACACGGCAGAAGATTGAGCGTATTATCAAACAATACAACTACGTTCCCAATACATTTGCACAGAGTCTGAAGGCAAAGAAGACCAGTATTATCGGTACGGTTGTGCCACGTCTTGATTCTTTTGCAACATCCCAGACATTGATCGGAATTGATGAAGAACTGCGGAGTAATCAGTATCAGATGCTGATCGCAAATACGAGTCAGGACATGCAGCGCGAGATTGATGCCATCTATGATTTTGCACGCCAGAAGGTGTCGGGTATTATTCTGCTGGCTGCTGAAGTGACCGAAGCACATCTTAAGGCCGTTGAGGATATACGGATTCCGGTGTTATTGGTGGGACAGCAGCATGAGCAACTGCACAGTCTAGTTCACAATGATGATCAGGCAGGTTATGAGATGGGCAGATATGTCGTCGAACAGGGTCACCGCAAGATCGTGTATATGGGAGTTAGCGAGAAGGATCGGGCGGTAGGGATCTATCGTAAACAAGGGTTCCAGCGAGCAATCGCCGAGTGTGGTGGATGTGAAGTGAAGTATTATGAGACAAGCTTTAAGATGTCGGAAGCCATCGTTACCGCTGAAGCCATTCTGAAAGAAATCACACCAACGATCATCGTGGGGGCCACGGATAATATCGCACTGGGTGTGATGAAGATTGCATTCTCCAATAAAATTCGCATACCGCAAGATCTGTCTGTTACCGGATTTGGAGGATATGATATTACGGAGATGATTCACCCCACGCTGACGACTGTGAAATATCATTATTTGCAGGCGGGCAAAGTAGCGGCGAATCACATTATTCGTCTGGTCAAAGGCGAGTCGGTGGAGGAACGAACAACACTGGACGTAGAACTAATTCCTCGAGAAAGCGTTGACAAATTATAAAAACATCCTTTATGATAATTCCATCGAACCGGTTCCACTGTGAATATCCAATACGGATATGCGAACACGGGCAGGCAGTAATGCCATATGGAATTATTTTTTTGCATCTATTGGAACCGGTTCCTATAATTGATTTTTGTATAAGTTAAATAAGATATAAACATTACGAAGAGGGCAGAAAAAATTTGAAGAAACGTAGTGTTTGCTTAAAGCTTTCTGTAAGAAAGCTGCTTCGGAAGCATAGGCTAGCACCGGATTTCACCCTTTAGAAAAGGGATCAGGAAATCTGGGGATAACAGCGATCGGAGGATTGTTCTGCCGTTGAAGTCCCAGTGTGAAATTTCTTGGTCTAACTTATATAAGCAAGAATGGAGAACAGCTATGAAAATGACTAGAGAGCAACGCTACAGACGAATTGAGCAAGCGGAGCCTGGAGAGATTGCCAAGCTTGAAGCACAGATATCCGTATGTCCTTGGCGACAAAGTTATCACATTCAGCCGATAACAGGTCTGCTTAATGATCCTAACGGCTTTGCATATTATCAAGGCTATTATCATCTGTTCTATCAGTGGTTTCCACTGGGGACAGAGCATGGCATGAAATACTGGTATCATACCCGCTCGAAGAATCTGGTGAACTGGGAAAATGTCGGGATTGGAATCGAACCGGGTGGCAGGTATGACTCGCACGGAGCTTATTCCGGCAGTGCGATTGAAAAAGACGGCAAGCTGCACTTGCTGTACACAGGCAATACGAGGGATGAGACTTGGGTCAGACATCCGTATCAATGCTTGGCAGTCATGGATGAAAGCGGTTCAGTAAGCAAGCTGAATCATCCGGTCATCTCTTCGGTTCCACAGGGATACACGGAACACTTCAGAGATCCCAAAGTGTGGCAAGAAGGAGACACGTATTATTGTGTAATCGGAGCGCAGCGAACAGATGAGACGGGATGTACGGTGCTGTATCGCTCAATGGATCTGACAAACTGGGAGTTTCTTGGTGAAATTCGTACGCAGTTAACCTCCTTTGGTTACATGTGGGAGTGTCCCGATTATATGGAAATGGATGGGAAAGGTGTGCTTGTCTTTTCCCCACAAGGCATAGACGCTGCAGGAGATTATTATCAGAATATTTTTCAATCCGGTTATCTGATCGGTGAGCCGCTCAATCTCCAGACGAGAGAGTTCAATCATGGTGAATTTCAGGAGTTGGATCGTGGATTTGATTTCTATGCTCCGCAAACCATGCAGGGCCCGGATGGAAGACGTATTCTGGTTGGTTGGATGGGACTTCCCGATCTGGCGTATCCGACAGACGATAACGGTTGGGCTCATTGCCTGACCATTCCTCGGCAGTTGTCACTCCGAGACGGGAAGTTAATCCAACAACCGGTTGCAGAGATGGTCCAATTGCGTCAACAGGAGAAAGGCACTCATATTCGCGCAACGATTGATAATGAGAGTCGATCTTTCACAGGTTTCAATGGAATTTCCTATGAGCTGATATGTGAGATAGGCCATGTAGAAGCAGAGATTGTCGGTATCGAATTCCGAGCAAGTGAAACTGAGAAAACGGTTCTTCTGTATGATCGGATTCAGCAGAAAGTTGTCCTGGATCGGACGATGTCTGGTACCAAATTGGCAGAGCAGAATGGCGTTGTACGACGGTGCACGTTTACTGCGGACGTGATTAAGTTCCATCTATTCGTAGATTCGTCCTCGGTCGAGATCTTTGTGAATGATGGGGAAGAGGTCTTTACCAGCCGGATTTTCCCTAGCCGGGACAGCGTGGACATTCGTTTCTTTGCACACGGCGGCAAGGCTGATTTTGAAGCAACCCAATGGGATTATTAAGTATTACGTGAGAGGAATGAGATAACATGTCGGAGAATCAACGCATTGCCCAGGAAGTCATTCATGCCATCGGGGGCAAAGAGAATATCGCATCATTTGCACATTGTGCAACACGTCTTCGCATCATGGTGAAAGATAAAGAAAAAATTGATCAAAAAACGGTCGAGAATATCGAGAAGGTGAAAGGCGCTTTTTTCAACTCAGGTCAATATCAGATTATCTTTGGTACGGGAACAGTGAATCGAATCTTTGAAGAGGTTGAGAAGCTGGGCATCGAAGGAACGTCCAAGGATGATGTGAAGAGTCAGGGGAAAAAAGAAGGAAATGCTTTTCAACGGGCTGTCCGCACGTTTGGTGACGTATTTGTACCCATCATTCCCGTACTGGTAGCTACAGGACTGTTCATGGGATTGCGCGGATTACTTACCCAGAATGAAATTCTGGCGTTGTTCGGTGCAACACCGGATGATATCTCGGCCAACTTCCTGTTGTTCACTCAGATCCTGACGGATACGGCATTTGCATTTCTGCCTGCATTTGTAGCGTGGTCTGCGTTCCGCGTATTTGGCGGAAGTCCGGTACTTGGTATCGTACTGGGGCTAATGCTGGTTAATCCCGCATTACCCAATGCTTACGCGGTGGCAGATGGATCAGCACAGCCGCTGCATATGTTCGGTTTTATACCTGTCGTGGGTTATCAGGGATCGGTTCTGCCCGCGTTCTTTGTAGGTTTGATTGGAGCCAAGTTTGAGAAGGTACTAAGAAGACGGGTGCCTGAGGCACTGGACTTAATTCTGACTCCTTTTATTACGTTAACGGTTATGATTACGCTCGGACTTTTCGCGATTGGTCCCGTATTCCATTCCCTAGAAGAGTGGGTGCTGCATGGAACAACTGCCGTATTGGATCTTCCGTTTGGCATCGCAGGTATTATCATTGGATTCTTCCATCAGATTATTGTCGTTACCGGTGTACATCACATCTTTAATTTCCTGGAGATTCAGCTACTGGAGAAAACGGGATTCAATCCGTTCAACGCCATCATTACCTGCACCATGGCAGCACAAGGAGCCGCTTGTCTTGCCGTAGGTCTGAAGACCAAAAATATGAAACTCAAAGCACTCGCATTACCATCGTCCTTGTCCGCATTTCTGGGCATTACCGAGCCAGCCATCTTCGGAGTTAACTTGCGTTATATGAAACCATTTATTATGGGACTGGTTGGTGGTGGTGTAGGTGGTTTTATCGCTTCCTTGTTCCATCTGCAAGGTACAGGCATGGCTGTAACGGTTATTCCCGGTACATTGCTCTATCTGAACAGCCAACTGCCGTTGTACATCTTGTCCAACGTGGTTGCCATGGCCATTGCTTTTGCACTTACTTGGTTCTTCGGATATAAGGATCAACCGGTCGCAGAAGAGGCGGTGAGCCATGAGAACAGTGGAGTAACATCAACTGAAGTTATAGCAGAGGACTCTAATCCGCGTATTAATTCAGTTACCGATACCGTTACAAGCAATCGTCCTAAGGTAGATTTTCTCGAAATCGCTTCTCCAATGAACGGTACCGTCGTTGCTCTGGAGCAGGTTCCTGACCCGGCGTTCTCGGAAAAACACATGGGTGAGGGTATTGCCATCGAGCCATCAGAAGGAAAAGTGTACGCACCGTTTGATGGTGTCATTGCACATGTCATGAACAAGAGTAAACATGCGGTGATTCTGGAGCATGAGACAGGTGTACAGATGTTGGTTCATATCGGAATTAATACGGTTGGACTAAAAGGAAACGGTTTTACCGCGCATGTGAATAGCGGAGATCGTGTAACTGCAGGACAGTTGTTGATTGAATTTGACATGGATGTCATTCAGGCTGCGGGTCTGCCTTTGATTACACCTGTGTTGATCCCAAGTGGAAACGAAACGATAGCAACTGTTACAGCAGCCTCAACCGGTCGTGTGCAAGCCAATGGGGAAGCAGTACTGATAGTGAAATTTACTGAGCCACAATAGAGGCGTGTAAAGTGGGAAGCGGGTAGAGATTCATCTCACCCGTTTCCCTTTTTTGTGCATACTGGTTATGAAATCAAAGAAAAAGATCATCAATAATCTAATTAAACAAAGAGTTCTAGCACACAAGGTAGCACTAGTTTCCGATTATCCAATCGACGCCCTATGAAAAACAAACGTTAATCGTGATCCTACAGGCCAGCGTGACGTTTCAGTCGCTCTGCAATCTGCATCAGATCTTCCGCGGATATCCCTGGCGCAAATTCTTCCGGCAGCTCAGGCAGCTCAGGCACTGGCCCTCCATACCCCGGCAAGCCTGCAAAAGCCTCCAGTTTACCACCATCGGTTGGGTGTGTTCCTTTCCAAATCTGAGCAATGCCCTGATAATCCTTGTCACTAAATGTGTACAGTCTGCGGTGCTCGCCCATGGCTTCCCATTTTCGCGTCGTTTCAAAAGCTTTGTTATCCAGTCGTGGAATAGGAAACATCTTCGTTACATCTACACCTGTTGCAATTTCCAGTGCCTTGGCATACGCAAGAACGTGCACACCTCCACGTACAAGCAGATAACCAGTCATTTCTCGGGCTGTTTTGTTGTCTGTCATTTCGTAGACTCTCATTTTGTGAGTTCTGGCTCCGCATTCAAGAAAGAAATTATGCAACAGATCAAAGATCAGATTGCCACTGCTCACGACATACGAACCATTCCAGGGTCTTCCCATGGAGTCATACGGGAGCGCTGTCTGAGCAGATTCGATAAAGTGTGACGTCATCCGTGCGTCTTTACCAACACGCAGTGGTGTGGAGTCTGGGTCACCTGGTGATGTTGAACCTTCAAGCATCAGGTTAATCGTATTGGCGACAAGTTCGACATGGCCGAATTCCTCCGCGGTAATACTTGCAACAATGTCATAAAAGGGACGCAGCTTGGATCTACCTCTGAAATTGAATGACTGAAACATATAGTTATTTAATGTTGACATTTCCCCGAACTTTCCACCAAGCAACTCCTGAACTGCACTAGCTCCATTAGGGTCAGGATTATTGGATATGGGTAGTTCGATGGCAAGACGGTCTACACGTTTAAACATGACATTTCCCCCTCAATCCTAGTTAGTGTATAGGTATGAAGGGCCACTTGTACGTTATTCAATCAATTGTGAAACAAAAACAAAACGTTCTGCCAGAGCTTTAGGCTCTGAGCAGAACGTTAGATGAGTTCTTATTTGGAAGTTATGCCAACAACGCTGGTTCCATTTTTCGTGATTTTGTACTTCAGCACATCTCCGTTCCAGAAATGGAACTTAAGCGTGACTTCTCCATCATTGGTTTCATTGAAGAAGTTAGGTTTCAGTTCAATCACATTACGTTCGTAATCTGGGCTAAATGTGTAGGAGAATTCTTTGAACGAAGTCCAGTTCTGTGGACCGGCGTTCTCTCCGTTTGCATACGTTGCTTCCATCGTGGCCAGTTGATTGCCGTTAAACGTAGTCGGAATGGCAAATGCACTGGTTGTACCAGTTGCATCGTTCAACTTAGGTGTGTCATATTTAATGATATGGAAGTTCCAGTCAGCACCTTCATTGAATCCAGCCGTGAGTGTGGCATTTACGCCCAAATCACCAGAGGCTGTCAATTTGGTTAACAGATTGGATTTTAACGTAAGTACATCTTTTTTGATCGTATAGTCTTTACCTCTTACAAGAGGGGTGGTACCATTTTTCAACGAATTGAATTTGTTTCCATTCAGATTGAGTTTTACCTTCTTATCTTGAATGGCTTCATTTTGCTTAAGATATACGAGATCCGTTTCGGCTGTGGATGAGCGACCTGTCCAGCTGGCTTTCATGGTATCAAATAATCCCTGATCAGACCAAGTAAAGCTTGTGCGTCCGAAGTGTTGTCCGTTATCCCACAACATCGTTGTCATCTGTTTTTGACGCAGATATTGTCCAACAAATTCGAAGAATTTCAGTTTTTCGCCTTGCTCAATGACACCTGTGTGCTGGTCAAAACCAAGCAAGCCATACTCACCGACGATAACCGGAATGCCTTTCGCTGTGAAAGCATTGTATACCCGATCAAATGTGTCGGTAACGTCCTTCTGTACTTCCTCGTTATACTTGGTGTAACCTGCGATGTTCACACTGAACGGCCAGAACCCGTAGTAGTGAACGGTTGCAATAATATTACTGTCATTCAATTTTTGAATGGTCTTATTTAGTTCATCCAGATCAGGTTGAGCGGAAGAGGTATGCATCGTTGGAAGCACAAGTGGACGTGTCTCGTTGTTTCCACCCGAAGTTCTTACGATCTTGTGAAAAGAAGTATTCAATTCGTCCAGCATGCGATATCCAATCGCTGCATCCGTTGTGCCGCCTTCGGAGAAACGTGGTTCGTTAACACTTTCAAACATGAGTTTATCGGATGCATCTTTGAATTTGTCCGCAATCTGAGTCCAAGCAGAGTTATAACGTGCAAGCACGTTGTCATGGTCTTTCTCCATGTAACTGATCCAGCGCCAGGAATCATGGTGAAGATTGATCATGACGTAGAGATCCGCATCAAGGGCCCAGTTTACCACCTCTTGAACCCGATTCATGTAAGCGGAATCAATTGTGTAGTCAGGTGCGTCACCGATGTGGGCTTCCCAGGTCACAGGGATACGGATACTGTTGTAGCCCTCATCTGCAATCGACTGAATTAGTTCCTTCGTAATGCGCGGGTTGCCCCAGGCGGTTTCATCTTCACCAACGGCGTCCAGAGAGTTACCCAGATTCCAGCCAGGCTCCATGGCGTTTACATAGATCTGCATTTTGCTTGGAGCGGGTGAGGTATTGGCCTGTTCGCTGTTGTCAGTTGCAGCTGAAGCCATAGCCGAGGAGAATAGAGATAGAATCATGGCAGTCACAAGCGTAAGAGATAGGACTGATTTGCGGTTTCTTTTCATTAATATAGTCTCCTTCGAATAGAGAATGGTTGAACGTGAATAGCGGTTAAGCAGGGTGAAAATAGAGCTCAACACAAACAAAAATTCACTTGTTTAATACTGGAATCACCACCGATTTATGTTCTGAAAGCGTTTTCGTAATTTACTATATCATGATTTAATATTGGACAATACCTGCACAATTGGAATAAAAATCATGTGAAAATCAGTGATTACTTTTTAATGATAATTAGATTTAAATACCCTGGGAGGGATCTAATATGAAGTTGGATGCACATCAACATTTCTGGGAATACAATGTCGAAGAGTACGGATGGATTGGCGAAGAGATGAAAACCATTCGTCAATCTTTTCTTCCGGAAGATCTTGAACCTTTATTGGTCCAATCCGGACTGGATGGATGTATTGCGGTACAAGCCAGACAATCACTGACAGAAACCGAGTGGCTTCTGCAGTTGGCAAATCGGCATGAATGTATCAAAGGTGTTGTCGGATGGGTGGACCTTTGTTCGGATGAAGTTCGGAATCAGCTTGAATTGTTCGCGTCCAATCCGTATCTGAAGGGCGTGCGTCATGTCATACAGGATGAACCTGATCTGAAGTATGTATTGAGAGAAGACTTTCAGCGCGGAATTTCATTGCTAAAAGAGTATGATTTGGCCTATGATCTGTTGGTATCCAAGGAGCAACTGCCTTATGCGGTGGAACTGGTTAAGTCGTTTCCTGAACAGCGATTTGTACTTGATCATCTAGCCAAACCCGACATAAAATCAGGTATAATTTCACCCTGGAAAGAAGCACTTGAGTCATTGGCCACACAACCTAATGCGTACTGTAAACTTTCAGGGATGGTGACGGAAGCAGACTGGGGAAATTGGACTCCGAGCGACTTTACAGCCTATCTGAATATCGCCATAGAAGCCTTTGGTGCGGAACGGTTAATGTTCGGTTCCGACTGGCCCGTGAGCAACGTTTCAGCTACGTATTCTGAAGTATACGGTCTCATTATCAATCACATTAATGCCCTACCTATATCAGATCAACAGATGATTCTTGGCGGCACATGTGCTGCGTTCTATCAAATATCGTAGTGGGCAATCCGAAGCTAAACCGGTTTCAAGAAGTTGACAACTGTTCTGATTCTTGCTAAAGTTTTATCCAATCCGCATAATCATGATCTGGGAATGTTACCGATATGGGCATAACCTGAGCTGGCTTGTTTACACGTAATCGTGTACCCAGGCTGGTTCGGGTTTTTTCTATTTTGTCTTTTTAATATTTTTCAGGATTTGAGCGGATAGCTGCATTACATATTTGGAAGGAGAATGATGATGACGAATTTTAAATTTCCTAAAGACTTTCTGTGGGGTGGAGCCATTGCTGCAAATCAGGCGGAGGGCGCGTATCTGGAAGATGGCAAAGGGCTGAGTATCGTTGACTTGCTGCCAACAGGAGAGAACCGCAGAAGTATTATGAAAGGTCATGTTCCAGCTTTCACGCCGCTTGCTACCGAGTTCTATCCTTCACATGAAGCAATCGACTTCTATCACCGTTATCCTGAAGATATTGCTCTGTTTGCCGAAATGGGATTCAAAGCACTGCGTGTCTCCATTGCTTGGGCACGGATTTTCCCGACAGGAGAAGATGCACAGCCAAATGAAGCCGGATTACAATTTTACGATAACCTGTTTGATGAATTGTTGAAAAACGGCATTGAACCTGTGGTTACATTAGCTCACTTCGATGTGCCTGTGCATCTGATCGAGAAGTATGGCAGCTGGAGAAGTCGTGAACTGGTAACGCTATTCGAAACGTACGCTACAACAGTATTCACTCGGTACAAAGACAAGGTGAAATACTGGATGACATTTAATGAGATCAACATGCTGTTACATCTTCCGTTCCTTGGGGCGGGGCTGGCGTTTAATGAAGGGGATAACATCAAGGAAATTCAATATCAGGCTGCTCACCATCAACTGGTTGCAAGTGCATTGGCAGTCAAGGCATGTCATGAGATTATTCCTGGTGCCATGATTGGGTGCATGCTCGCCGCAGGAAGCTTCTATCCGTATACTTGTAATCCGCAAGATGTGTTCCAGGGCATGGAAAAAGATAGAGAGTCCTATTTCTTCATCGATGTGCAGTCACGTGGGGAATATCCGGGTTACGCCAAACGTTTCTTCAAAGATCACGGGTTGAACATTGTTATGCAGCCGGGTGATGCGGAAATCTTGAAGAATCATACCGTAGATTATATCGGGTTCAGCTATTATTCAAGTCGTACAACCAGTACCGATCCGGAAGTTATCAAAAATATGACCAGCGGTAATGTATTTGGCTCGGTAGCCAATCCATATCTGGCGAAGTCCGAATGGGGATGGACGATTGATCCCAAAGGATTCCGTATTACCGCCAATCAACTACATGACCGTTATCAGAAACCGCTGTTTGTTGTTGAAAATGGATTTGGTGCGAATGACGTGGTTACACCGGAAGGTGAAGTGGATGATGCATACCGGATTGACTACTTGAAACGACATGTAGCTGAAATGGGTGAGGCCATTCAGGATGGTGTGAACATCATCGGTTACACCAGCTGGGGACCTATTGATATTGTAAGTGCATCCTCAGGTGAGATGAGAAAACGTTATGGCTACATTTATGTGGATCGTAATAATGAAGGTCATGGTGAGCTGACACGACTGAAGAAGAAGAGTTTTGAATGGTACAAAAATGTGATTGAATCCAACGGAACAAACCTGGGTGAGGAGTAGTTTATATTTTTCTGAATTAAAATGGTCTTGTACGGCAATAAAGCATCGGAAGTTTCATCTATATAAATTGAACTAAACATTTACACAAAACGGAGAGGACAGAAAAAAGCTGGAGATAACACCGATCGGAAGGTTGTTCTGTCATCGGAGTAGCTAGTGTAACTATTCTCTAGTTCAATTTATATAACCTTGGGACTTCCGGTTGTTCCTTCATTGAAAGCGTTGACATATAGTCAGGTTCGCGCTATACTTGACGCAAATATATCGTTTCTGGGATTGTTACTACACGACGTAGGCAAAACCTAAGCACCAAAAAAAGCAGACCACCATGTCTTGTTTATTTTGTGATGCTTCAGGTTTTTTTTGTATGCCCAAAAGACGATGTATAACTGCCAAGAGAGTGGAACGTGACGGGGGGATTGAAGTGAAAATAGCAAAGGTTATCAACAATAACGTCATTAGCATCTATCAGGCGGATGGAGCAGAGCTTGTAGTGATGGGACGTGGGATTGCCTTTAAGAAAAAGCCGGGGGATAAAGTAGACGAGACCCGCATCCAGAAAGTATTTGCATTGAAAAACAAACAAACATCCGATAATTTCAAAATGCTGCTGCGCGAAGTTCCGATGGAACTGATTGAAATTGTGGAAGAGATCATCACGTATGCGCGTGAGAATCTGGGTCGAAAGCTTAATGAGAACATCTATGTATCTCTTACAGATCACATTAACTTCGCCATCGAACGTTATCGGGAAGGCGTGGAGATCAAGAACGCATTAATGTGGGAAATCAAACAGTTGTACAAGCCCGAATTCGAACTGGGCCTGAGGACGCTGGAACAGATCAACACTCGAATGAATATTGAGCTTCCAACCGATGAAGCGGCTTATATTGCTCTTCACATTGTCAATGCAGAGATGAATGAAGAAGTCATTACGACGATGAATATTACGAAGTTTATCCAGCAAATTATTAATATAGCGAAATATCATTTCAAAATGGAATTTGATGAGGACTCTCTCAGTTATTTTCGCTTTATCACACATCTGAAGTTCTTCTCCCAGCGTGTGCTCAGTGGTACGCATTACGACAACAACTATGATCATTTCTATGACATGATTAAGGAAAAACATCCGGATGCCGCAGCGTGTACGGAGAAAATTGAGTTGTTTGTCAAAAAGGAATACAACCATGAGTTGACCAATGAAGAAAAATTGTATCTGACGGTTCATATCGAACGGGTGGTTAATCGATAATATTTAAATGTTGACAAAAATGGTTTAATTATAATAATATGTGATTAACAGGAATTGAATACGATTTAACTGGGATTGTTACTGGTTATGCAGGCAAAACCTAAGTCATGAGAAGGTCAGGACCATTGTGTCAATGTCCCCTTACTCAAGGCTTAGGTTTTTTGCGTGCAAAAAATTCGGTAAAGAGCCTGTTTGAGAAAAAGTGGGGGTGCAGATCATGAGTCAAGAGAAACTGGCCAAAGAGATTGTAGAACTGGTCGGCGGTGAGAAAAATGTGGAATCACTGGTTCATTGTGCAACACGATTACGGTTTGTATTGAAGGACGATGCCAAGGCAGACAAAGCCAAACTGGAGAAAACAGAAGGCATCATCGCAGTCAAAGAAAATGGAGGACAGTTCCAGGTGGTTGTTGGTAACAAGGTGCCTGAAGTCTATAGTGCCATTGGACAGATCAGTAACATTCTGGACGATTCGTCAGATAAAGAAAAACCTCGCAAAGCAGCCAAAGGGCTCGGGGGTATTATCGATATCATATCCAGCATCTTTGCACCACTTCTGGGTGTTATGGCGGGAGCCGGTATTCTAAAAGGGTTATTGTTGATTGCAAGCAATATCGGATGGCTGGAAACGACAGAAACAACATATACAATCCTGTATGCAGCAGCAGATAGTCTCTTCTATTTCCTGCCTCTGTTGTTAGCGGTTACAACAGCACGTAAATTCCAGGGAAATATGTTTGTCGCGATGACGATTGCAGGAGCACTGATCTATCCGTCCATCGTCACGTTAAAATCAGAGGGAACACCAACGGATTTCTTCGGTATCCCTGTCATTTTGATGAACTATTCATCTACAGTTATTCCAATTATTTTAGCTGTCATTGTCATGAGCAAGTTGGAAAAGTTCTTTAATAAAACACTTCACGATAGTGTGAAAAACTTTGTTACACCATTATTTTTGCTAGTGATTATGGTACCACTGACACTGTTGGTATTTGGACCATTTGGAGTCTACGTTGGTAATGCAATTGCAGCTGGACTGGTTGCCGCATTTGGATTCAGTCCATTGCTCGCAGGAGCCGTTATGGGTGCAAGCTGGCAGCTGCTCGTTATCTTCGGAATACACTGGGGTCTTATTCCGGTATTTATCAACAACGTTGCCGTGTATGGACAGGATGGCGTTAAACCGGCTGCGACAGCTTCGATCTTTGCTCAAACGGGCGCTGCTTTTGGAGTTATGTTGAAAACCAAGAACAAAAAACTGAAAACACTGGCGGGATCATCCACGTTGACTGCTCTGTTCGGTATTACTGAACCGGCCATCTATGGGGTAACATTACCACTGAAACGTCCATTCATTGCAGGAGTTATCGGTGGTGCAGTTGGTGGAGCTATCATTGGTCAAGCGGGTACATTGGCATTTGCATCCGGCGCACCGGGACTACTGACCTTGCCAATCTTCTACGGACCAGGTGGACAAGGTTTCCCAGGATTGATTCTGGGTATCGTAGTATCCTTTGTTGTCTCGGCTGTACTGACGTACATCATGGGCTTCAAAGATCCGGTTGAAGAAGAAACAAAAACCGAATCTACGACATCCGCTCAGCAATCTGTTCGTGCAGCGGATGCTTCGGACGAAATTGTATTTAGCCCAATCGAAGGAACAATTGTGGAATTGTCAGAAGTTCCAGATCCGGCGTTTGCATCCGGAGCAATGGGAAAAGGAATAGCGATTGAGCCAACTGTGGGCAGAGTTGTAGCGCCTTTTGATGGTACAGTTACCGTTGCATTCAAGAAAAAACATGCCTTGGCCGTGGTGTCAGACACCGGTGCTGAAATATTGGTTCACGTCGGAGTCGATACCGTTAAATTGGATGGGCAGCATTTTGTTTCCCATATCAAAGAAGGGGACCGCGTCCGAGCAGGAGATCTGTTGCTTGAGTTCGATATTGCACAGATTAAGGCTGCTGGTTATCACACGGTAACGCCGATTATAGTAACGAATTCCGCCAACTACGAGGAAGTAATTCCACAGGTTACAGGTCAGGTTCATAGCCAGGAGCTTCTATTGAAATTAAGTAGCGGTAATGGTCAGGAACAAAAGTAGTTTGATGTACTAATCTGATGGTATAGTGTTTTCATCGTTCCGTTGACATGGTGGAATTGGAAAATTATAATTAGAATTGTACATCTATACATGATAATGAAAGGTGGATTAATGAACATGACACATGCGATGAGACTGCGCTTCCTTCCTTTGAATCGGTAATTGAATACGTTCAAAGGCTCTGACTATTGGTTCAGAGTAAACGGGATCAGTCTGTCATTTTCAATCATCCTGACCTTAAAATAAGTGTTATACTCGCTTTCCCGTTTACGTTGAATCACAGGCCGTGGCCTGTGATTCTTTGTTTTTTTCTTCTGATTATCTTAATCAGGAAAATAATTAGATAAAGGCGCCCAATACAGACTACTGGAGGTAACCGCTATGATGACGTTACTGTTCTATTGATACGAGCTGGCACGATAAGCTCGTATCGATAGAAGCGTGCTTCGCTATCGATACGAAATAAATCTTATTTCGGAGGTAGCGAATATGGAAAAGATATGTTTTGAATTAGAACAGGTTGAGATGACCTATATGGATAAAGTAATACTGAACATTGAGCGACTGGCTGTGCATCAACTGGATCGCATTGGTGTAGTAGGTGGTAATGGTCAGGGTAAAAGTACACTGTTGAAACTCATTGCGGGACAGATCCAGCCAACAGCCGGAAAGGTAAAACGTTTTGCAGAGTTTGGTTATTTGGAACAAGTGGAACCTCCCCTGCCTAACGAAAATCTCGAAGTTGACGGGGCTTTACTCAGTAAATTAGCCATACCTCAACACGACCAAGCATGGAGTGGCGGAGAACAAACCCGTTTGAAACTGGCTCAAATGTTCACTCATTATCATGAAGTACTGTTACTTGATGAACCAACAACACACCTGGATCGAGAGGGCATTACATTTTTGCTGGATGAATTGCGTTATTACTATGGGGCGCTTGTATTGATCAGTCATGATCGTGCAGTTCTGGATGAACTGGTGACGACGATCTGGGAAATCCATCAAGGTGAGGTTCGCGTATATTCCGGCAACTATAGTGATTATCAGGCACAGAAGAGGCTGGAGCGCGAACAACAAAACCAGGCCCATGAACAGTTCTCGAAGGAGAAAAGACGATTGGAGCTGGCCGCCCGGGAAAAGATGAAGAAAGCCGAGAAAATAACGCAGGCCGGAAGCATGTCCAAAAAAGAATCCAAGGCAAAAACAAACCGTATGGTTGAAACCAAATCCAAAGGCACCAGTCAAAAAGCGGTGCACCGCGCAGCCAAAGCGATTGAACAGCGTATGCAACAACTTCATGAGGTAAAAGCGGTACAAGAGGATCGGCCGATTATCTTTCGTCAACCGAAGACATTGGAGTTGCATAACCGCTTTCCGATTATGGCAGATCGCCTTACGCTTGAGGTGGAAGGTAACGTATTGCTGGAGGATGCAAGTTTTCAGGTTCCATTAAAACAAAAAATAGCGATAACCGGAGCCAATGGCAGCGGGAAAAGTACATTGCTTAACCATGTTTTCCATGCTGGAGATCAGATCACGATGTCTCCAAAAGCAAAGCTCGGTTATTTTCAGCAAATGAGCTATCGTTTCACGACAAAAGAGACCGTATTACAATTCCTGAAGAATCGTTCGGAATATGAGGAATCAGAGCTGAGAAGTGCGTTGCATGCGATGCAGTTTACAGGTAATGACTTGCTGAAGAATGTTGGGACATTAAGTGGAGGGGAAGCGATTCGTCTTCAATTATGTCACTTGTTTCTTGGACAATATAACATTCTATTGTTGGATGAGCCGACGAATTTTCTTGATATGCATGCATTGGAAGCGTTGGAGCGTTTTATCAAGGCCTATGAAGGGACGATTCTGTATGTATCTCATGATCAGAGGTTTGTTGAAAATACAGCGGATCAAAAATTTCAGATTACAGAGCGTCAATTAATTCAGGTGAATATATAAGTTGAACTAAAGAATATTTACACTGGACACTCCGATGACAGAACAATCTTAGAGAAAGAGAAGTAACAAAAACAGCCAAAGTGATTTTGGCTGTTTTTTTTTTAGAATATGGAGGCTCGTGATCTAATAGGATATGTAGCTTCTATTAAGAATCCGCTTTTATAACCGTTGAATGCATGTTACCTGTGAGACGTTGTGGTGGGAAAACCATGCGCACGGGCGCAATGATGATGGCAGCAAATACAGCCTTGATCAGATCACCAATAATGTAAGGATAAAACCCTTGAATCATGGCCTCAGGTAGGTCCATTTTGTAAGCATAAGCAAGCCAAGGCACACCAGATACATACACGAGCAGTGAACCAAATAGTTCAAATACAACAAAAGCGAGAATGAATCCTGTGACACCTTTGATGTTGATTCGTGCAAGCAACAGTCCAATCAATAATGCGGAGAACGGCCACATCATCACATATCCTCCGGTAGGTCCAAGAAGTACCGCAAGTCCTCCAGTCCCGTGCAGCAAGGGGAATCCAAGAGCTGTGAGCAGAACAACCATGGTAACACTTAGGAAACCATATAGTGGACCAAGTAATCCTCCGGCTAGCATGACAGCCAAGGTCTGTAATGTTATCGGTACTGGGGAGAAGCCAATGGGAATGCTTATGTAACCAAAAAGTACTAAAATTGCGGCCATAAGTGCGCTGAATACAATGCCTCGCAAAGATAATTTCATGTTTGAACAATCCTCTCCATTTTGGTAATATGATTGTTAACCAATTATATAAATGTGGTTAACGATTAGGATCGTACCACATAACAATAGAAAGGGAAAGGACTAATTTACGATGCAAGGCAACCTGCCTATAATTACATTAGAAGATGTTCGAGTGCATTATGCTTCCGAAGGTAGTCAGGTGAGAAAAGCACTGGATGGGGTCTCACTTACGCTGCACCAAGGAGAATGGATTAGTATTGTGGGGGCGAATGGCAGTGGAAAAAGCACACTCGCTGGAGTATTGATTGGATTCATTCCCCTATCTGGAGGGGTACGGGATATCTCGGATGAACTTACCGTTCGGGGTGTATTGCAGCAACCGGATGCACAGGTACTTGGCGATACGATTGAAGAGGAGTTTCATTTTGCGCTGTCACCATTGATGGATTCTGTAGAAGAGCAATTGGAGCGCAGGCAGGATGCATTACATACCGTAGGATTTCAATATCCCCCGGAGAAGGCTGTCTCACAATTATCCGGTGGACAGAAACAACTGCTTAATATTGCTGTAGCGCTCGCAGCCAAACCGGATGTATTGATTCTGGATGAGCCAACAGCCATGCTTGATCCGGGAGCAAGAGACCGTATCGAGGCCATCGTTCAGAAGATTACCCAGCGGGGGACAACGGTGATCTGGATTACACACCATCTGGAGGAAGCAACCCTGTGTGATCGAATCATTGCTATGGAGAGGGGACGTTGTGTGTACGACGGGGAGCCCGAGTCCTTTTTCTACGAAACAGAGCTGAATGAGAAGGCTACTCGGGGAAATGTACAGCTATCTCCCTGTGAACGGTTAGGATTGGACCCTCCTTTTACTGTAAAAACTGCGTTATTGCTCAAGCAAAAAGGCATGATGCCAGAAGCCATGCCACTGCGACCTGAGCAACTGGCCAAGGAGGTCGCACGTTGGAGATCAAGCTAACCAATATACGTATAGAAGCATCCGAATCGGGCAAACGTGCACTGCTTGAAGATGTGAGTGTACAGTTGAACAGTGGGGAAATCACCTTGCTGTTGGGCTGCACGGGTTCAGGAAAAACGACTTTATTACAGACGTTGGCTGGTCTGAGACCGCCAGATGCAGGAAGTATCACATTGGATGGCACACCTTTCTGGAAAGAAGGAAAAGTGCCGCAGTCGATTTTATTGCAAATGGGACTATTGTTTCAATTTCCGGAACAACAACTGTTTGCCCGAAGTATTCAGCGTGAATTCTCATATTCTCTGCGTCCCTATCGACTTTCAGAGAAACAGCAACAAGAGCAGATCACAAAAGCACTGAATCAATGGGACCCGCCAGTGTCCTCGGAGTTGGACCGACGTTTTCATCTGGACAGGTCGCCATTTGCTCTAAGTGGGGGAGAGAAGCGCAGGTTAGGTCTTGCTCTCGGAAGTGTGACCAACCCACACTGGCTTCTGCTGGATGAGCCAAGCGCCGGGTTGGAAGCGCAAAGTGTCGGGCTTTTGCTGGATGTATTGGAGCAACATCGTCTGGCAGGTGGTGGGGGCGTGGTAGCAACCCATGATCTGGATACATTTTTGCCTTGTGCGGATCGAGTATTGTTGTTGCAGGAAGGCCGTCTAATCGCTGATCTTACGCCGAGAGAACTTCACAAAAGGCCTGAACTGCTGGAGCAGACAGGGATTGGACTGCCACCATCGATGAGACTGGCACAGCAGTTTAGAGCAGCGGGTCTTGAGCTCTCTTTGTCCGCAAAGACGCCAGAAGAGATGGCTGAAAGCATTGTTCAGTCTACGTTAGTTGAGGTGGAAGGTCAGAACGAATCAAAAGCGGCTTCGGGAGCAGCAATCACGGTGGCAGAGAGCGATGTGATGGAGAATATAGAAGGGGATGATCCGAAGCTTCTTCCGAACACATTGACTCATTCAGGCGGATTATATGGCGTTATGGACCCGCGTTTGAAATGGATTTTGTATATTTTGCTGGTCACCGCAGCTATGCTTCAACAGCGATGGCTGGGATTGACGTTAACACTGGTGCCGGTAGTAGCAGCACTTGCCGTGCTCCCGCGTCAGACTTTGGCTGGATGTATGAAGATAATGAAGCCATTATTATTATTTTTCATCATATCAACGGCGTTATCTGGGACAACTCTTTCAACAGAGGGAGGAGGTCTGCACTTTGGCTTTTCCCTGATGCAGGCGGAGGGCACTTTGCTGAATGTGTATCGTTTGTTTATCGTCACATTGGCAAGCCTTTGGTTTTCGTTGACGACACCTTATGGGCGAATGGTAGAAGGGCTTAACTGGGTACTCGGTATCGGTAAAAAGATCAGGTTGCCCGTAGCTTCGTTTGCACTTGCTGTATCGTTAATCTTTCGGTTTATCCCGATGATCTGGAGTGAGTGGCAGCGATTTTCACTGATTGTACGGGCACGTGGAAAGGCAGCTTTACGACCAAATACCGTGCGAATTCGTGACCTGGGTCCGATGGTTATTCCCTTGTTAATGGCACTGTTCCAACGTGCAGAGGATATGACCATTGCGATGGAAATGCGTAAAGTTAGAGAGCACTCTATGCTCGGAGGACGTTCATCGTTATTGGTATGGTCCAAACGAGATACCTGGATTAGCATGGCTGGCCTCATTGTTTTTGTACTTTTAATATGGATTCGCTAATTGTGATGGCGATGATTAACGTGATTAATCCGGTGATGAATATGACGATGGATTAGAACCATAAACGCAGTGTTTTCCAAAGATCATGCATAAATGCGTTTGTCCTCGCTCACAATAAGTGGACGTTGGTCATCTGAAGTGGATCAGGAGGGATAAACGATGAAAGATAAGTTTTTGCGTGAAGAACGGCAAGAATATACCGATGTGTCTACGGTGGAGTCGCAGCGAAACGATATCACACTCGAAGAATTCCCGGAGGGCCCATACGGTTCATCTTTACTATCCGAGTCTCTTGGGAAAAGTTCTCCGTGGCGGGTGGACCAGCGGTCTGCACATCGTTTTGATTATGAAAATCATGAGCTTCACGAGGGAGAAGTACGGGATTATCCAGGTCAGGATGTTTTTGACGAAACGGTTCCGGATAACGTGTCCAAACCTCAATATACGGAAGAATCGTAATGAGATTTTGATATAAAATAGTGCGTAGCCTCCGACAGGTTTTATCCTGTTCGGGGGTTATTTTCGTTGTGTTTAATGAAATAAAATCTCCTCCAATTCCACATTATGGGTTATTATATTTGTAGCTCGAAGTAAAAATTTGGTTGAATATGCGGGGGGACTTGGAATGAGAGAGATCGATTATAGTCATTATTTTTGGCAGGATGATAAGATCAGATTACGTGCTTTGCGTGAAGAAGATTGGGAGGATCATTATTATAACCGCTTTGATACACCTGCCCGTCGGTTATTGGAGTGTGCAGTTGAGTTGCCGCCAACCCATGTTGAAGCGAAGAGTTTCACGGAAAACTTCTCTGATTTTTCTTTAGCCAAAGGACGGATCATGTTTACAATTGTAAATATGGATGGTGAAAATGTCGGAGGTGTGAATCTGAACAGCATTGATGAAAGGAACGGTACCTTTAGCATTGGCATTCAAATTGACAGGGATCATCGAGGAAAAGGATACGGAACCAGAGCCGTTCGAATCTTGCTGAAGTATGCCTTCTTCGAGCGCAGGCTCAACAAATTCAATGATTCTGTACTCGAAGGAAATGAACCTTCTGCAGCCATGATGAGAAAACTTGGATGTGTTCAGGAAGGTGTACGTCGCCAGGTGATCTATACCGATGGAAAATACCAGGACATGATCCTTTTTGGATTAACCAAAGACGAGTTTATGGAAAAAGAGGGCCTTGTTTGAAGTAAAGGCTAATAAGCTGAAATTAAGTGTGTAGTAGGAGGAACTATGAACCACCCCATACAAACTGATGAATTAATCATCAATTGCAAGGATATTTATTTGCGTGAGTATCGAATTGAAGATTTAGAGAAACTGCAAGAAATTACGTGGCAACCTGAGGTGTATGAATGCCTACCGGGATGGAACGCTACGATTGAAGATAGGACCCTGTGGCTTACCGAATATGAAATCCCTGAGAATCAGCGTTTTAAACAAGCTGTGGTGACGGGAGGAGATATCGGAGATTTATACTTACGTATGGCTATTGTTCTCAAAGAAAATGACGAGTTTATCGGATGGTGCTGCTCAGGGATCAAGGACGAACTGCCAGCACCCAATCGGGAGATTATGTATGGTATTTCCAAGCATTTCAGAAATCGTGGTTACACAACGCAGGCACTCAAAGGAATAACAGAGTATTTGTTTGAACATACAAACGTGGAAGTGTTAAATGCCGTCGCTTTGACTACCAATCAAGCATCCAATAAGGTGATACAGAAATGTAATTTTGAACGGTTAAATTTGATCGAAATCGAGGATGAAAAATATAACCATTACCACCTGCGTAAGCAACATGGCCAATTTTAATAGAACGTAGTCCCATAGTGAAGGGCTATAAAATGAAAGTTTCGGATCAGGTTGGACAGTTATTGCTCTGGCTGCCTGATCATTTTTGTATTTATTTTATGAAGCTACTGAGGAAGCCTTGTTAGGATACGTGCTCCCTTACATAAAATGCAAAAGTTTAATCTATCGCATAAGGCATATACTAATAATTTTCTCCACGATAATAGCGCTCCAGTTTGTTGTCCAAATGAACAAGTTGCGCTTTTTTCTCCTCGATATCGTTCAGCAACTTTTGCTTTTGATCCTCAATCAGCTTGGTTCTTTCCTTCAGCGTGGAGGTTCCTTCATTGACCTGATCATAATACTTTTTGATGTCTTCCACACTCATCCCGGTTTCACGAAGGCATTTGATAAAAACCAGCCAGTTCAGATCATCCTCCAAATAAAGACGGTTATTCTGCTCATTTCGTGCAGCAGGTTTCAGCAGTCCCTTTCTTTCATAAAAGCGAATCGCTCCAATGGAAATTTCAACTTTTTTGGCTACTTCTCCAATCGTTAACATGTTAACCCCTCTTTTATAAAAATAATTTGACCTACACTAAGTGTAGCATAGTAACTTATACATTGTTAAATATAAATCAAATTACGGAAAGAAGGATTTGCATGAAAAAGACTGTCTTTGTAACCGGAGCAAATAAAGGAATTGGATATGAAATCGTAAAGCAATTGGGTGAAGCAGGTTGGAAAGTTATCCTTGGCGCACGTAGTGTTGAACGGGGTGAAAGAGCTGTTTCCGAGTTAACTTCCAGGGGGTTAGATGTAGAATTTGTACAGATCGACATGTGCGACTTGAAGAGCATTGAACAGGCAGCCGATACGATTCAGAAGACTTATCCAGCAATAAACCTTCTGATCAATAACGCGGGTATGCCGGGTGCTTTCTCTCATTCATTTACGGATACTAAAGAGGAAGATCTGCGGAACGCCTTCGAAGTGAACTTTTTCGGCACTTTCCGTTTGAATCAGCGATTGTTCGCGTTAATCAAAGACAATGAAGGCACAATTATTAATGTATCAACCGACATGGCTTCTCTGGACCATATGCAAAATGCGGAATTCACTTTAAATGCCTTCGACTATAACTCATCCAAAACGGCCAACAGTGCCATGACACTTTCGATGGCTTATGAAGTCAAAAACAGCAGGGCGCAAGTCTTTGCAGTAACGCCCGGATTCACATCAACAGATCTTAATGGCAATGCCGAAGGTGGTAAATCAAAAGAAGCCGGCGCTGCGATTATCGTGCGCTATGCGACGGATGGTAAACGCCATAACGGAAAATTCCTAGATGAAAAAGGCGTGTACCCTTGGTAATCCACCGTTGCCAAAAGCAGCGATAGAACGGGATGAATTTTAGCGTGTATCTTCAAACTCAAACTCAGGTAAGCCATACGATGATGGGTATGAGAGACTAAAAAGTATGAGGTCCATTCTGAATGATCTTATCTCCTTGATGATAGAGGAAAGTTAGATGAAGATATTGGCGTGGTTCCGTTGCTTAGATAGCGAGGAATATGAGAATACAACGTCGAATAAGAAAAATATGTTAGTTTTAACTTGTTTATATGCTGTAAATGTAACAAACACCAAACGTAGACGAACATTTTTCTTGTACTAAGTTAACTGAGCGTGTTCCATAAATCGTATTTCTAACAAGCGTATCAATCGGAGGTATATATTTAATGGAGGTTTCATTATACAAAGCAGATTTAAATGATGCAGTGACTGTGCATGAAATGAAAGTCAAAGCATTTATGCCTTTGTTGGAAAAATATCAGGATTTTGAAACAAGCCCGGCCAATGAAACCGTAGAAAGAATTATTACTCAAATCAATCAATCTTTCACAGATTATTTCATAATTCATCATTTTGAGGTTGCTGTTGGTGGAATCAGAGTCGTGAAAAAAGATAATCAAATCTATAGTATTAGTCCAATTTTTATACTGCCAGAACATCAAGGAAAAGGAATTGCTCAAAAAGTCTTTACAATGGTTGAGCAGATATATGATGATGCAAAGTCATGGAAATTAGGTACCATCTTACAAGAGAAAGGGAACTGTTATTTGTATGAAAAGATAGGCTACAAAAAAACGGGTGCAACAAAAGCAATTAACGACAAAATGACAATGGTATTTTATGAAAAGCATTTTTAAGCTTCAAATCCTTGAATATGACGCCTCAGATTCGTTATCCTGAAACCCATTGAGCTACTACTTACTCTGCACTCTATCAATCGGATAAAAAAGAATCCCCCTTTCATTTCTAAACCGAAATGAGTGGGGGATTGGTCATGCAATGAAAAGCCGGAATGAAGATGGAAGAAAAGCATCGTTTGGAGAGCTTGACTAGAGCTTGCATAATGATCAAGTAGATCTTACCTAGAGCTACGTATAGCCAACTTATAGCCTACTTGCAGCCGACGCTCAGCTTAGACATCAGTCTTATGCAGCGGCATCAAAATCATAAATTCAGTTCCCAAGCCTAACTGACTTTGTACTGTAATTTTTCCGCCATACGACTCCACAATCGAGCGGGTAATGGCGAGACCGAGACCTGCGCCACCTTGTTTGCGCGAACGAGAACTGCTTGTGCGGTAAAATCGCTCAAAGATATGGGGCAGATGTTCAGGTTCAATGCCTGTGCCGTTATCTTTCACTGATAATTCAGCCTTATGGTGCGTGGCATACAACATTATGGAGATGGCTCCATGCTCTGGATCGGTGTGCTGCACCGCATTATGGAACAGATTCAGCACAACCTGCTTCAGCTTGTAAGGGTCAGCCAGTACATGTACCTCAGCTGTCAGATCAAGGTGAATGGATCTTTGCTGAGCCATCATGGCGAGTTGTGGTTGCATTTCGAGCAGCAGACTGTCTAGCTGAATGACCTCCCGCTCCTGCTTTGGAGCCTGATCCAGTTTGGTTAGTAACAGCAAATCTTCAACCAGCTTGTTAATGCGTACGGATTCGCCGTGCATGCTGTCCAGCGCTTTATACAATTGATCTTGATTGGTCGCTGCACCCCGCTGTAGAACTTCAATGAAGCCGTGAATGGAGGTAAGGGGGGTACGGAGTTCATGAGAAGCATCGGACAAGAAACGCTGCATCTGTTCTTTCGATTCCCGCTCCGCTTCAAACGAGTTCTCCAGCCTTTCAAGCATGCCATTAAATGAAACTGCGAGCTGATCCACTTCCTCTTGTCCCTGAATGACGGGAAGGCGTTCTGCGAGGCTGCCTGCGTCAATCTGCTGTACTTTATTCACCATGTTGGACAGGGGAACCAGCGTCCGGCGTAATACTTTGGTGTATAGAATCAGACCGGCTACCATGGCCAACAGCGATAACATGAGGAAGATCAGAAGCTGTTTAATAATCAAGTCTCTCAGTGGCTTCGTAGCCGTGCCCATCTGCACCATCGGTAAACCGCGATTGCGTGGACCAGGTGAAGCAAATACAATCAATTGCTCATTCCCTTGGCTATCCGTGACAATCCGGTAGGGAATGTGTTTTTGTTCTTTCAACTCTTCTGTAATGTCCTGATAATCAGCGGTTGATAGTTGAGGGGCTTTCAGACCATCTTCCCCAAAAACATCCTCGAACGTACCCTGGTTATCAAACAGAGCCAATGAACGGTCAGGAATAAACAGCACCCGATTGCCAGACCCGTTTCCTGCCTGTCCACCAAAAGGATTGTTGGATGAGCCACTACGTGACTGGATTCCGAGCCAAACCGGGGGCATGGACATAAGCTGTTCTTCCATGGTTTTTGCCTGATTCCGGTAGAGAAAGCTTTCCATGATCCAGAATTGCAGAATACCGATTAACAATAACAGCCCAGCAAGCACGAACAGGGAACGTGAGAGCAATTGAGAACGTAGGGAACGAGGCCAGATCCATTGGTGAAGACGTCTTAAATGAAGTTTATTTTTCTTAGGCAGCGAGTTCATCAGAGATCCACCCTGTAACCGACACCCCGAAGCGTGCGAATGAGTTTATGCTCTTTATCCCCGAGTTTGTCGCGCAAGGAGCGAACGTATACCTCCACAATATTTTCTTCCCCGCCAAAATCATACCCCCACACCCGGCTTAGAATGGTCGCTTTGCTCAGTACAATTCCATGATTAAGCACAATGAATTTTAACAGTTCGTATTCGGTAGGAGATAGCTCCAGGACCTGATTCTGATAGGTGATTTCTTTGCGCTGATCATCAATTCGGAAGGGACCGTGGGTGACGGCTCCTATTAATAAAGGAAATTGATTCCGCAGTCTGGCCTGAATACGGGCGAGCAGCTCGTCGAAAGCAAAGGGTTTGATCATGTAATCGTCAGCACCTAACCAAAGGCCCTTAACCCGATTCTCGACTTCATCCTTCGCTGTCAGCATAATTACGCCAACCTCGGCACCGGTCTTACGCAGACGCTCGACCACTTCGAAACCATCCATCTCTGGCATCATGACATCCAGAATAGCCATATGTGGCCTGAATTCAAGCGCCAACTCAAGCGCAGCCGCTCCATCTGGTGCGGTGCGCACATCAAAGCCCTCATTGCTTAATCCAAGCTCTAGAAATTGTAAAATATGCGGTTCATCATCAGCCAATAGTATTTTAATTCCGCTGCTAAGCTTCATAATGTGCCTTCTCTCCTTGCCTGATCCATCTAGATTTCTCCCTCACTTCGGAGGGACTGTATGTTGTATTATCGCTTGCCAAACTGAAATTTAGCTGAAAGGATTGTGAATTATCCTCAGACAACATTCAGCGGGCACTCATCCCAGTTTTATTTTGGCATGTCACAATACTAGACATGAAGAACTTTGAAGGAGTGATTAACTTTGAATAACACCAAAAGAAGGATGGATTTTGTCCTTCTGCCGATTGTATTACTGGCGGCATTTCTAAATGGGTACGGTATCTGGAACGATCAATATGCCAATTCCTATTATACGACTGCCGTTGGGAGTATGCTCAGCAACTTCCATAACTTTTTCTATGCTTCACTAGACTCGGCAGGCTCGGTCACTGTAGATAAACCACCTGTTGTCTTCTGGATCCAGACGGCCTTTGCCTATGTCTTTGGATTGCACGGATGGAGTGTTATTTTGCCGCAGGTATTAGCGGGAATCGGTTCGGTGCTCCTGATCTATTTCATGGTGAAACCTACATATGGTCTTGCAGCAGCACGAATCTCGGCACTTGCGATGGCAACTGTGCCTGTTGTGGCGGCAGTCAGCCGGACCAACAATATTGACAGCATGCTGGTGTTTACACTACTGCTGGGTTCATGGTTTTTGTTCAAAGGCAGCAAACAAGGCAGTACTTGGCGCATTCTGGTTGCCTTTGGGTTAATAGGCGTAGCCTTTAATATGAAAATGCTTCAAGCCTACATGATTCTCCCGGCTTTTTACTTGTTCTATCTGCTTGCATTTCAGGCGAAATGGAGAAGGAAGATCATCCTTCTGATCGGCAGCACAGCGGTTCTGGCGGTCGTTTCCTTATCCTGGGCGGTCACTGTGGATTCTATCCCCGAAGACGAGCGGCCTTATATCGGCAGCAGTGAGACAAACTCGGTCATGGAACTCGCCTTTGGATACAATGGACTGGCTCGCCTAACGGGTCAGCAGAATACTGCAGGTAACGCAGGTATGCCAAATGGTATGGGACAGGGAAATAATCGGGGCAATCGAGGAGACTTGTCTTCAGGCCCTAATCAGACAGATAGTGGTGTTCCTGGTGCTGGGCAAGATGTCAATGCACCGGATAACGATAAAATGAATGGTTCGAACGGCTTGAACGCCATGGGCGGCATGAATGGGCCGAATGGCAATTTCCCCAACGGACAGATGCCAAATGATATGGAAATGCCAAATGGAAGAAATTTCGGCGGAGGCATGGGAGGAATGTTTGGTACGGGGGAAAAAGGTCCTCTGCGTCTGTTCCAGACTGAACTGTCAGGTCAAGCTAGCTGGCTGTTGCCAGTTGTGCTGCTTGGAAGCATTGCCCTATTTGCAGGATTAAGACGGAGAAATATAACCAACAAACACAAGGAGGCCTTGTTCTGGCTGGCCTGGCTGCTTCCCGTTGCTGCCTTTTTCAGTGTGGCAGGTTTCTTCCATCAATATTATCTGATTATGCTTGCACCTCCAATTGCGGCGCTGTCTGGCGCAGGATTTGTAGCGATGTGGAAGTCATATCGTGATCGCAATGGCTGGCTGGCCTGGTTGCTTCCGGTGTCCGTGCTGCTGACGACTCTGTTCGGCTGGTATATCATGCAGGCGTATAACGATACGATTGGTGCAGGCTGGTCCATTAGTGAATTGATCGCAGGCATTCTGGTCACGGTCATCCTTGTTGGTATGCTTCATCGCACACATCAATGGAAACAGGGCTTCATTATCGCGGGATTCATAGTGATGCTGATCGGTCCAATCTACTGGGCATTCACCCCAATTACTTATGGTGGCAACAGCATGATTCCGGCAGCAGGACCTACTGGTTCCAATGGTATGTTTGGTGGAGCAGGAATGGGCATGCCGATGGGTAACGGTGCAGGAGACACGGAAATGCCTACAATGGGTGGCCGTGGCGGAATGGGGAACCGTAACGAAGAAGTGGATACAGCCACACTGAATTATCTGAAAGAGCACAATACAGGCGAAACGTATCTCTTCGCCACTACGGACTATAATCAGGCAGCACCTTATATTATCGACGAAAAAGCATCGGTAATTACGCTTGGAGGTTTCTCCGGGTCAGACCCGGTGTACACAACAGAGGAACTTGAGCAACTCGTCAAGAGCGGGCAAGTGAAATACTTCATGGTTGGTGGCATGGGTGGCCGTGGAGGTAACTCGGAAATTAGCGATTGGATCAAAGAGCACGGAACCGAGATTCCAACGTCAGAGTGGAAGACAGGCACCGACAGCGGATCTATGGATAACGGAGACACGGAGAATGAAGCTGGATTTGGATTCGGATTTGGTGGACAGACCACCTTGTACGAAGTGAAATTATAAACTGAAATGAAAATCTCGAACGAAGTCCATTGGAAAAGGGAGGGGACAAACATGGCTCACGCGTACCGATACAGCATTATTATTCCCATGTATAACGAGGAAGCGGTGATCGAGGAGACATATCGGCGTCTGAAGAAGGTCATGGGCAGCACGGGAGAGAGCTATGAACTGTTGTTTGTCAATGATGGAAGCGTGGATCGAAGTGCACAGATGATCCGTGATTACGCCCGTTGGGACGAGAGTGTGAAGCTGATCGATTTTGCCCGTAACTTTGGACATCAGATTGCGATAACAGCGGGTATGGATTATGCAGTGGGGGATGCGGTGGTTATTATTGATGCGGATCTGCAGGACCCTCCCGAACTGATACTGGATATGATCGCCAAATGGAAAGAGGGCTATGAAGTCGTATATGCACGTCGCACCAGACGTAGCGGGGAAACTCGCTTCAAGAAATGGTCGGCAAGTTTGTTCTATCGTGTCCTTCGTGCCTCAACGGATACGGATATCCCGGTAGACACCGGAGATTTTCGCCTGATTGACCGCAAGGTATGTGATGAGATGAAACGTCTTCCGGAGAAAAACCGGTTTGTGCGCGGGTTGGTCAGTTGGGTCGGATTTCGTCAGACTGCGATTGAATATGAACGCGATGAACGTCTGGCAGGCGAAACAAAATATCCGCTGAAACGCATGCTGAAGCTAAGCCTGGATGGCATTACTTCATTTTCGTATAAACCGCTCAAGCTCGCAGGTTATGTAGGTGCGATCCTGTCGGTTGGCGGATTCATCTATATGTTAACCGTTATTGGTTCGGCCATCTTTACAGATTCAACAATTAAGGGATGGCCATCCATTGTGAGTATCATGCTGATGTTTAACGGATTCATCCTGATCATGCTGGGCATTCTGGGCGAGTACGTTGGCCGAATCTATGATGAGACCAAGGCGCGTCCGCTATACATTGTGAGAGATGTAGTTCAGGCCGAGGGCCAGCAAGCGCAATCCCGATTGACAGCCCGAGTTGCTCATCATGACTAAGCGTCTGGTGACACTCTTCAAGTTCGGTATTGTGGGTGTTGCGAATACGGCAGTCGATGCGGTGGTGTTTGCTTTACTCGCAGTGGTCGGTGTGCCGGTTCTGATTGCTCAAGTAATCTCTTACAGTTGCGGTGTTGCGAACAGTTATTGGCTGAACGGCAGGTGGACTTTTCGAGATGCGGCACAAGGGGGCGGCGATAGAACGAAACTTATTCGTTTTCTAATCACCAATCTCATCGTTCTCGCGTTATCTGCCCTCATTCTGATGACTTTGCACGACATGCTGGGTTGGAGTCTCGTGATGAGCAAAATCCTGGCGACCTTGATGGGGATGGTTCTGAACTATATGGCCAGCAGATATTGGGTGTTTCGTATCGCTACTTAGCTGCCCACAGCGTGCAATATTGGTTATTAAGAAGATAATGAAAGGAGTGTATGATGATATGCGAATTAAAAAAGCAGTTATTCCGGCAGCGGGTCTTGGAACCCGTTTCCTGCCAGCGACCAAAGCACAGCCCAAAGAGATGTTACCGATTGTAGACAAACCGGCCATCCAATACATTGTTGAAGAAGCAGTGCAATCAGGCATTGAGAATATCCTCATTGTGACCGGACGCAACAAAAAATCCATAGAAGACCATTTTGATAAATCGGTTGAACTTGAACACTCTTTATATGCCAAGGGCAAACAGTCTTTACTGGAAGAGGTGCAGGCCATCAGCGAGATGGCAAATATTCATTTTATTCGTCAAAAGGAACCGCTGGGTCTGGGGCATGCCATTGGGTGTGCACGGCAATTTGTAGGGGATGATGCCTTCGCTGTACTGTTGGGAGATGACATTATGGTGTCTGATCCGCCTGCACTTGCACAGATGGTCCATCTTTATGAAAAGACAGGCAATCAGATCATCGGTGTCCGTCAAGTAGACGCGGCAAATGTGAGCAAATATGGCATCATTGATTCGAATGGTGCAGAGGACCGGGTTCACCGAGTCACCAATCTGGTCGAAAAACCATCCCTTGCAGAAGCACCATCCCGAACAGCTGTAATGGGACGATACATTCTGAAACCTTCCATCTTTCCTATTCTGGATCAGATCGAGAGAGGGGCTGGAGGGGAATATCAGTTAACGGATGCCTTGAAAGAAGTGAGTCAGGTGGAGAAACTGTTGGCCCTTGAACTGGAGGGGCGTCGCTACGATATAGGCGATCAATTCGGATATATCCAGGCGATCTTGGAGATTGGACTGTTGCGCAAGGAATTACAGCCCATGCTGACACCCTATCTTCAGAAGCTTGCAACCCAGTGGGCATAGGGAATGATATGTAGCAGAGGTTTAGATCTACTGTAGGACGGGTTCTCCTCCGTGCCGTGGTTCAGTCATAGACTCTAGTGTTGTACAATTATTCCAGTAACGCTACAATTAGCAAGAAGTTCGAGTTGCTCTTTGAGGAGTGAGGAATCATGAATGGATCTATCATCAGGGACCTTATTAAGTATATGGACGTGGAGGACAACGCCGCCATTCAGTACATTCAGACCGAGCATCGGATGAAACTGGGACTCTTTTGGGGGATACAGGAAGGCAGCCGGGTTCTGGAAATCGGGTGTGGTCAGGGAGATACAACGGCCGTGCTTGCACATCTGGTGGGGGAGCACGGGTACGTTCATGGTGTAGATATTGCACCAGAGGATTATGGTGCACCGCTGACCGTAGGCGAAGCGGCAACCAAGCTGCGGAGATCTCCACTGGGTGATCGAATTCGAATGGATTATGATTTTGACATTTTAAGTGATCAAGTTCAATTCACCGAGAATGAGTTTGATGTGATTGTTCTATCCCATTGTTCTTGGTACTTGAAATCGTTTGACGAACTCGCCCAGATTCTTAGCAAGGTTAGGACATGGGGACATCAGTTATGTTTTGCAGAATGGGATGCGCGAGTTACAGATGTGAGCCAGCTCTCACATTGGTTATCCGTTCTGATTCAGTCTCAGGTCGAATGTTACAAGGATAACAGTTTCTCCAATGTGCGCACGCTTTTTACACCGGAGGACATCCAAGAGCTTGTCTCTGTGGCAGGCTGGACGATTAAGGAAGAGACTTCGATCCATTCTCCTGAGCTGCAGGACGGTCGCTGGGAAATTGAAATGACACTGGCAGAAGCGCCTGTGGAACTGAAACTGCTTCCGATCCCGGACAAAGTAAAGACACTTCTTCTTTCCGAACTGAAATTACTTAAGACACATCATGCCTCGGGGCCTGGGAGCCCACTGGGAACGTATGCGATTGTTGCCAAAAAGCAGTAAAGAAATAGCTATTTGCAGTATATTATAAGAAAAAAGTCCATCACGTACTTTTCACAGAAGACAGACCGTTTAGCTGAAGTTTTTCTTGTGATAATTGAATGGTTCAGCTCCGCTGGAAACATATAAATTCCATGATCTAAAAAAATGTGTTTACTTCATCACAGTAATTTTGATATTATAATCGCAATATCAAATGCGACGAAGAGACGAGTAGATAAAAATCATTCTTTCAAAGAGAGCTCCGGCAGCTGAAAAGGAGTAAAGAACTTTTTATTGAATAAAGACTCAGAGCAGCACATCGGAACTTAGCATTAAGGGATGGTGTGACAGGAGCTCCTGTTACAGAGCTAGAGTATTAACGGTCTACAGCTTTCAACATGGTTGTAAACCTTTACTTGAAGAGGCGGATATGGTGACATATTGGCGAATCTGGGTGGTACCACGAGAGTTCAATCTCGTCCCTGAGACTATTGTCTTGGGGATGGGATTTTTTGGTTTTTCCGGGGTGTGACTACACGCTTTGGAATTGCCTGAATAGTGTTAATTAGGAAGTCAATTTCATAATACGTTTTTAGTGAGTTATGAAATTGATTTGAAGAGAAGAATCACTTAAACCGAAAGGAAATGATGATTGAATGTCAGCAAAATTGAAAGTTGGTATCGTCGGAGGAACAGGAATGGTGGGTCAGCGTTTTGTGGACCTGCTCGATCAACATCCATGGTTTGAAGTAACAGCTATTTCTGCAAGCGCCAATTCGGCAGGTAAAACATATGAAGAATCCGTACAAGGCAGATGGAAACTCGCAGTTCCTATTCCGGAAGCTGTGAAGAAAATCGTTGTTCAGGATGCTTCCCAGGTAGAGGCGTTTGCCAGCCAGGTTGATTTTATTTTCTGCGCGGTTGATATGAAAAAGAATGAGATTCAAGCGCTTGAAGAGGCTTATGCCAAAACAGGAACACCTGTCGTGTCTAACAACTCGGCTCACCGCTGGACGGCAGATGTACCAATGGTTATCCCTGAGATTAACCCGGGACATCTGGACGTGATTGAAGCACAGAGAAAACGTCTGGGTACCAAAACCGGATTTATTGCTGTAAAACCAAACTGCTCGATTCAGAGCTATGTGCCAGCACTGCACGCCTTGCGTGAGTTCAACCCGACTCAGGTTGTCGCTTCCACGTATCAAGCAATCTCCGGAGCAGGTAAAAACTTTACCGACTGGCCAGATATGCTCGATAATGTCATTCCATACATCGGTGGCGAAGAAGAGAAGAGTGAGCAGGAACCACTGCGGATCTGGGGCAGCATTGAAAATAATGAGATCGTCAAAGCATCGGCTCCATTAATTACAACACAATGTATTCGTGTACCGGTAACGGATGGGCATCTGGCTACCGTGTTTGTAAACTTTGAGAAAAAACCAAGTAAAGACGAAATTCTGGAGCGTTGGTTGCAGTTCAAAGGCCGTCCGCAGGAACTGGCTCTGCCAAGTGCACCGAAACAATTCATTACGTACTTTGAAGAAGAGAACAGACCGCAGACAAAACTGGATCGTGATATTGAACGCGGAATGGGTGTCTCCACAGGCCGACTGCGCGAAGACTCACTCTACGATTACAAATTCGTTGGATTGTCCCACAACACGCTCCGCGGAGCGGCAGGTGGTGCGGTTCTGATTGCAGAACTGCTAAAAGCTGAAGGATATATTCAACCGAAATAAGTGCAAAGGCATCATGAGCAGCAGATTTCTGAACAGGAATTTCATGAAAACCATCACTTGTTGATGGTTTTTTGTATTGTGAACAGGGACCAGAAAATGGGCAGGAATAGATTAAAGAGATTCCAGCAGAGGGTTGTAGTGGCGAAAAACGCCGACAATGTTGTCGGCGTTTTTTACTCAGGCTCATTTAGATATACATAATGTAAGAAATAGCCTATATGTTTAGAACATACGTGAGCTATATCATGTGAAGTTTAAGATACTATGCTAGTTTGCTGCTTCATAGCAGCTGCTGGGCACTGAGCCGAAACCTCGGCTTCAGGAAGACTGCGACTTTTTAAACGGGATGCAGGACAACTCCCTTCTTCTTCACGCTTGGTTTCCCAATTGACCGGGTTGGTCATATCCGGGATGCGCTGCTCCAAAATGGCCTGATATTGACGTGCTTTCTCTTCCAAATGGGCTACGCGGCTCTTGGCCTCTTCAAGCTGAATCAGCGCCGCTTTCCTTATACTCCATCATAAGTGCGAATCGCTGCGAAACGGTTGAATCACCTTCGAGGCAGAGATCGACGTATGTTTTAATATTTTCAATCGGTAAACCTGTCTGCTTGAGGCATTTGACGCCATGTAGCCAATTGATGGATTCTTCATCAAACACCCGAATATTATTTTTATTGCGTTGAATGCTCGGAACCAAGCCTTTATCCGTGTAAAAGCGAACAGCGTGCTCTGTGAGTCCCGTAAGCTGGGCAGCATCCTGGACAGTATACATATGTACTCCTCCTTCTAAAAAAATATTGGAGACCGCTTGACTTCGTGTAAGACGAAGGAGCTAGGGTTATTGTAACGCAAGTCGGCCGGAAGTGGAATCCTCGCTTCGTTGCTGAATTTCAGGAATACGTGACCACTTGCGATTCACAATTGAACCATAGGAGGAATTGAATATGCAAACTGTAACCTTGAACAATGGAGTGAAAATGCCGATTATTGGCTTTGGTGTCTACCAGGTTCCCGATGCTGATGAATGTGAGAACACGGTATATGAGGCGCTGAAGGCCGGTTACCGCCTAATTGATACCGCGGCCGGTTACCTAAACGAAGAAGCGGTTGGACGTGCAATTAAACGCAGTGGCATAGCGCGGGAAGAACTTTTCATCACGACCAAGCTTTGGATTCAGGATGCAGGATACGAAAGTGCCAAGAGGGCGTTTGCCAAATCGTTAAGTAAGCTTCAGCTCGATTATCTGGATATGTACCTCATTCACATGCCGTTTGGTGATTACTACGGCGCATGGCGTGCGATGGAAGAACTATACCGTGAGGGCAAGATCAGGGCTATCGGTGTCAGTAACTTCCTACCTGACCGCCTGATGGACCTCATCGTCCACAACGAAGTTGTGCCTGTCATCAATCAGATCGAAACTCATCCGTTTCAACAGCAGGTCGACAGCGCTGTTTTTATGAAAGAACAGGGGATACAGCACCAGTCATGGTCCCCGTTCGCCGAAGGTCGCAACAATTTGTTCAGCAACGAAGTCTTGGTTTCCATTGCCGAGAAACATAACAAATCCGTCGCCCAGGTTGTACTGCGCTGGCTTGTGCAGAAGGACGTTGTTGTTATTCCAAAATCAGTACGCAAAGAGCGGCTTATCGAGAACTTCGATATTTTCGACTTTGTACTAAGCCCGGAAGAGATTGCAACCATTTCCACACTGGATACCAAGGAAAGTCTATTCATGAAGATTGACGACCCTGAAGTTGCCAAGATGCTGGGCAATATGAAAGTGGATTTGTAGCCAGGAACTGATTACTAGGTTTACGAAACGTAGCATTATCGTAGCACTTGTAGTAATAAAAGTAATCCAATGCAAAACGCCGACAATCATGTCGGCGTTTTTTAATCATCCAATATTTTGTTAGGCGGCAGATGTCTTATCCGACTTTTGCAGAAGCTGAGATCGACGACCGAGCAGATAACCTGTCAGGGAAGCGAGCATCTGCTGGAATACCATGCCAAGCACAACCGGGACAGCAACTGGTGGCGGAAAATACGAAACAGCGAGTACTGCACCTGCGCTGATATTACGCATGCCTCCATTGAACACCAGAGCGACCTGATCGGCCTCGTTCCAGCCCAGCAATCGGGCGATGAAGTAACTTAATGCATAACCGAATGATGCCAGGAAAATAATGATGACCGCTAGACCAGCCAACTTCCAGTTGAAATCGGCCAAATAGGGTGCAACGACAGATCCGTTAATTGCAACGACTGATGCCATGAACAATTTGGACAACGGATTTAACCTTGGTCCCCAGACCTGGACAATGGCGCCTTTGGTCCACTCATTCAAAAGCATACCGAGCAGGGATGGCACCACAATCATCCAAAACAGGCTGCTCATCATGGCTGCCGTATCCAGTGTGACACTGGTTCCGATTAACAGGGATAACACCCCGGGCACTACGAAAGGAGCAAGCATGGTATCAATCAGGATGATGGAAAGCGTAAGTGCGATATTGCCCCGATAGATACTGACCCAGATGAAGCTGCTTATTCCTGTCGGAATTACGGCTGCCAGAACCAGGCCTGTTATGGTGTACGCATCTGTAGGGAAAACCAGATGACCCATACCGAGAGCAATTAGAGGCATCGCCAAATGCAAAATAAACAGACATACAAACAGGGGGAACGGCTTCTTCAGCACGTTCACAAAATCCCGTATCCCAAGACTGATACTTCCAGCGAACGTCATGAACGCAAAAAGCCAAGGGGATAAAAAGGTATAAGAAGAAAGAAAACTCCCGCATAACACGCCAATAATAATGCTGATTGGGGTAATCAGTGGCATGATGCGGTTCAAGCGTTGGTTCAAGGCTTGAAGCATAATCATGACATCCCTTTACCGTGTGATTTTACTATTATACATCTTAATAACGTTGGTTGCAGACCCATTTGCAATGAAGCAGTCTGAACAGGTATCATGGACTTGGAACAAAGATTCAGATTAGGAGAAAGGGAGATGATCATGTTTATAAGAAAAAGAAAGCACACATTAATGATGACAGGCCTTATTGCATCAAGTATTCTGCTGATTTCAGCCTGTTCTGTCGTGGAACAAGCTAATCAAAGTTTAAATTATGTGAGTGGGGCTACTGATTATATAGAACAGGTATCAACCGCCGGGGCTGATCTGCAAGAGCTTGCATCGGGTGCGGTGAACAATCCGGAGATTACAACGCAGATTCAGGAGAAAATCGATCTGATCCAAGCAGAAGCAAGTGAATTTTCTCAACTGACCGCTCCTGCAATAGGAGAGAGCATTCATGAGAATCTGGTTAGTTACAATACTCAATTAACAGAAGTTGTGGGCAATTTCGAGAATACAATTGCAGAGCAAGGTTTTACGGCAGAAAATTGGGAGAAGACAGGCATTCCTGAACTGATTACCAACATCAATAATTTGAAAGATCCGCTTAGCGGACTTCAGGGTGAATAAATTGAATTGTTCTTAGCACATTAAGACAATCCAGTTTGGAATCGAATACTTGAGAAGGGCGAGATATCGGAATGATTGAATTACCGTTATGCTCGCTTTTTTTATTTTCCGAAAACGGATGCATATTTAATACCACAGGAGCTAGACTATATCATGTAAATATAAGATCTATATGACATTTATCTCATATTTATGTGAAGATGATCTATGGTTTGACAAGGTTGGGACAGAGGCGTATGATATGTATATAAGTTAATAAAATATAGTTACTTACTATAAGTTATGAAATACACCTAAATATATTTTACCAAAGGAGAGCTGAGTCATGACGGAGCACAATGGAAAAGTAATTATTATTACAGGTGGAGCCAGTGGTATTGGTAAAGAAACAGCACTTCAACTTTCGGATCAAGGTGCGACTATTGTTGTCGCTGACTATAATGAAGACGGAGCGAAGAAGCTTGCGGCAGAGATTGAAGCAGCAGGCGGAACAGCGGGAGCGTACAAAGTGGATGTATCCAAAGGGGACGAGATCAAAGCCCTGATCGACTGGACCGTAGAGCAATATGGTACGTTAAGCGGTATTTTCAATAACGCAGGCATTGGACTTGTGAAGCCATTTCTGGAGATGGACCCGGAATCCTATCACAGAGTCATTGATGTAGACCAACACAGTGTGTACTATGGCATGTATTATGGCGCGAAAAAAATGGTTGAATTGAATGTACAAGGTACCATTGTAAATACAGCTTCGATCTATGGAAGTGTTGCCGCAGTAGGCAGCTTCAACTACAATGCAGCCAAAGCTGCTGTTGTTATGATGTCCAAATCCGGTGCACTGGAACTTGCTGAACATGGAATTCGTGTAGTTGGTGTAGCACCTGGCTTTATTGAAACACCGATTCTGGGTGATGACAAAGCCATGAAGGATGCACTTGCTACTCAACATATGCGTGGAGAGCTTATTCAACCGGAGAAAGTAGCCAGTGTGGTTACATTCCTGTTCAGTGATGCAGCAAGTGCAGTGAACGGTACAACCGTAGCCGTAGATGATGGATTCCTCAGCTTCAAAACCAAATAAAATAAAGTAAGCAACCCTTTTAAGATGAAGGGAACTCATCTCAAAAAAACAGAAAAAACGGTGCAGAACGATTTATTCGTTTTGCACCGTTTTTGTATTTTCATTATAAAGTAATCATGGCATATGAGATGTAAATAAGTTTGTCGAATCATCCCGAAATTTCAGAGATCGTGATACAATTAACAAGGCTATAGCTTTTTATCATTTTGTGGTGTCATAGACAATTCGAACGCCGAGAGAGCCATAACTCTCTTCTTTGTAATGACATTGAGAACAAGTTTTGGTCGAGCACAACGCATCGTTATGAACTTGTAATTTTTCGTTGCACTGTGGACATTTATTTTCAAAAAGAGTCTTCAACACGTTAAACATGCTTAATCACTCATTTCGGATTAATTTACTTGGTTTTCATTATAACGGATTATATTCACCTTGTATAGCACTTTTGAGTGGTATCGAGATGAGATTTATATTGCACGAAAGGAAGGGCATAACCGATGGATCTTCTGCTTTTTGTCATCATGTTTATACTGGGTCTGGTCGGTTCATTCTTCTCCGGTTTGTTGGGTATTGGTGGGGCCATTATCAATTATCCGCTACTGTTATATGTTCCATCCTGGATGGGACTGGAGCCCTTCTCAGCACATCAGGTATCTTCGATTAGTATGTTTCAAGTGTTTTTCGCTTCACTTGCCGGTGTGATTGCATTCCGCAGAAAAGTAAAAACGGGTAGAAGTGGTGGGGCGATCGTTCACCGCGGTTTGGTGCTGTACATGGGCTCCAGCATTCTTGCTGGCAGTCTGATTGGTGGGTTCATATCCGGTCATCTGGACGGAAGGGTTATTAATCTGATCTATGGCATTCTGGCAATTATAGCGATTGTGCTTATGCTGATTTCCGGAAAGGGAAAGCTAGATACCTCAGATCCACTGGTGTTTAACCGATGGATTGCCGCAGGTACTGCTTTTGCAGTAGGAGTTGTGTCTGGAATTGTTGGTGCGGGTGGTGCCTTTATCCTTATTCCCATCATGCTGACGATTCTCAATATCCCCGTACGAACAACGATTGCTTCTTCACTGGCGATTGTATTTATCTCCGCAATCGGCGGCGTTATAGGGAAAATTACGGGTGGAGACATTCCGATGGAACCCATCATCTATACGGTGATCGGCAGTCTGCTGGGGGCATCCCTTGGTTCACGGGTTAGTTCGATGATCAATGTGAGGGTACTTCGATATGCATTAATCGTACTTATCGCCATCACAGCGGTCAAAGTCTGGTCTTCCATTCTGTAAAATCACGTATATGGAAATGAACAATGACGATTTCGTAACCAAACGGTTGGATCGCCGTATAAAGGTTATGAACATGAGCTGAAGCGTTGGATACACGATCAAATGAGTTCAGTTTTCGTCCATGGAGCACCTCATCTCCTTTCATGGATACATGTTTAACATTAATAGAAGTTGAGGTATCCACCCTATGAATAACGTACTTACAGAACAGGCTGATGCAGGATATCGGCTAGCTGAACAGAAAGCGTCTCAGTATTTCACTTCTCTTAGGCAGCAACTTATGGATAATACGTATACAACAGCACTTACCCAAGATATTCATGTATGGCAAAAAAAACATATTCATCGTTTTAACTGGCTTTCTCTTTTATCACCTAGCAAAAGAAAACCGGATCCCCGGGATGTTCATAGATATATCCACTGGCTGAATACTACAGGAAAGCTGGATGATTACCTGGATCGGAGTATCTCCTATATTTATATGCGGGATCTGGGGCAAGCCCTTGATTCACCGGGTACGCAGGCCCGAATTCAGAACGTTGTCCAGAATACCAAAAAATACTTTATGGGCTCTGCTACTGGGCGCAAAGGACAGCCTGATTATATCAGTCTGGCTGCGTTGTACCGGTGGGGACAGAAGGAGCACATTGAAACGGCTGTCATCTGGGTGATGAACAAATTAAAGAATGTAGCATCCAACATCCCGAAGGAGCTGGATGCAGAGCAGGCACAGCGGAAGCTCATCAAGATCATTCTCGGCGTGGTCCTTCATGTGGACGATGAGATGAATGAGCAGACGCCACCTGAAGAACGTGCCCGGAGATTTGATGCGGCGATTCGACTTGGTTATTCGTACGGTTTGACATATCCATTTGTGGATGACTTGCTGGATTCACAGGCTTTGACTGTTCAAGAAAAAGAACAATATTCCCTGATGATACGCGATGCACTTCTTACCGGGGTCGTACCTGATCTGGGGGAGTGGAAAGGCAGCAACCTTGAAGTGATTGAATATGTACATTCCGAGCTTCGGGAAGCATTTGAGTACATCAAGAACTACCAGCATCCAGAGAAACAGCGCACGTTTTTAGAGCAATCCTATGTGTTCTTTCAGTCTCAGGAGATCGATCGCAACAAGAAATTAGCCAATGCGAATTATACCAATGAAGAATTGTACATTCCGATTATTATCAAATCTTCTTCTTCCCGATTAATCGTCCGGTCTGTTCTCAGTGCGCCGGAGGATGAAGGATTTGATCTACGGACGTTCTATTACGGGATATATAATCAGTTGGCAGATGATTTTGCCGATATGTTTGACGATATGGAAGAAGGGGCAGTAACTCCGTATACGTATTATTTGAAGTATCGAGATTTGCGCCCTGATCTGATTAATCCATATGAATTGTATTGGGCAGTCATCTCTCATCTAATCCATGATGTTTACAACTCGGATGCCAAGACCCGTGAGGTCATACTGGATCGCGCGATCAACGGGCTGAAGCGTTGTAAAGAACGGTTGGGGCAGCAGAAATATGATGAAGTGATGACGATCATTGCCTCTGGGCAGCCTGAATTCAATCAACTGGTTCAACAGATGGTGCGAAAAGCGGATGACGTTGATTTCCTTGATAAATTGTTACGGGATCAGGTTGTGCTTCAATTGAAAAATGACAAGCAGGAGAAAGAGGAGTTCAAGCAGACCATTCGAACGGTTCGCGAACAGATTAATGTGGAGTTGCAGATTGCAAAGCCCGGTGGACTGCATGAGATGAAAGAAACGCTAATCGATGCAGCCAATTATAGTTTGCAGGGAGACGGAAAGAGGCTACGCCCCATATTAACTTGGGTTATGGGTGTGCGCGAGTATGGTCTACCTGAATCATCCATTGTTCCGCTGTTAAGATCATTGGAGTACATGCATACCGCTTCCCTGATCTTTGATGATCTGCCTACGCAGGATAATGCTTCGACAAGGCGTGGACGTTCCACGCTGCACCATGTGCACAATAGTGCCACAGCAGAGCTTACCGGTCTATTTCTTATCCAGAAGGCGATTGGAGAGCAATCCTCATTGGATCGTTTTGATGCGGCGACCGTGCTCAAACTCATTCAGTATTCGGCTGAAAAAGCAGAGGATATGTGTATGGGGCAGGCGATGGATCTGAACTCCAAAGGCAAGGCATTGACGCAGGAGCAGTTGAACATGATCTGTTTTTACAAAACAGGCATTGCCTTCGAAGCTGCTCTGGTTATGCCAGCGATACTTGCCCAAGTGAAGGAACCGGAGATGGCTACGCTGAAAAAGTTCGCTTATCATGCGGGGATCGCCTTCCAGATCAAGGACGACTTGCTGGATTTCGAGGGAAATCACCTCATTCTTGGGAAACCTGCAGGTCAGGATGAGCGGAACAACAATTCAACCTTTGTGTCTATTCTTGGTGATGAAGGCGCGAAAAAAGAGATGTGGGAGCATTATTGTCTTGCTACAGATGCATTGAACGAGATGCCGAAACCTATTCCCTTCTTAAGACATTTATTGGATTATCTCGTAGGGCGGGAGCGCTGAACCATTTTCTCGCAATTCCTTGCAACATATGACTTATAATGATATATAATTACAAAGTTCGGGATTCCATGTGGATGGATTCCGGGCCTTGTTTGGTTTTAAAGACACAAATCTCTTAAAAAGATTTGTTTCAACGGCTAAATTTCTGGGTATTAAGCAGGTATTGTGTTTTAAAACGGATTAATTGTTATGAAGTAAATTAAATTAGGCCAAATTTATATTTCGACAATCTTTATCTAAAGTATATATACCAAAAGGAGAGCTTACAATGCAGGTTCAAAAGGTCGATCATCATGAATTGTTCGAGCAGATCTATAACCAAGCACCTATTGGAATTGCACTCGTTGCTCCAACAGGACAATGGATGAAAGTGAACCCTGCTTTTTGCTGCATGCTAGGTTATACAAGTGATGAATTAATGGATCTCAGTTACCAGGATATTACGCATCCGGAGGATTCACCACAAGATGTGATCTGTAGTTACGAGCTACTTGAAGGGAACTCAAAAGAAAATCAATACGAAAAGCGTTACATCAATAAAAATGGTGACATCTTATGGACCTCATTGAATGTTTCATTAGTTCGTAGCGAAATTACGGATGAACCTATTTACTTTATTTGCCACATTGTTGATATTACTGACCGTAAAATGTCTGAACAAAAGCTTCTGCATACTGAAGAGATGTTCAAACTTATTACGGATCATGCTCAGGAGATCATCTATATTGCCGATCAGGAGGGTGTTTGTCGATTCTGCTCACCCTCAGTTCAAGGTTTACTGGGTTATTCGCCAGAAGAAGTAATTGGTCAAAATAATGATGCATATTTCCACCCACAAGATCTGGAACGGATTTCACAGATGGACTTGACCAAAGGTAATCTGTTGAATACTAGGGTCCGTCATAAAGATGGGCATTATCTGTGGTTTGAAACCACATACAAGGTCTTTGATGATGCTGAGCATGGACAGCAGATTCTTTCAATTGGACGAGATGTATCAGAGCGAAAAAAACAAAAGGATATCAGTGCTGAGGCTGAACGTATTGCCTTAATTGGTAGTTGGGAATGGGATATGGTCAAAGACCACATTACATTTTCAGATCAGATCTTTGAGATTTTTGAACTTGAACGCACCTGCAAACCATATCGTATAAGTGATGTTTTTGATATTATGGATGCTGAAGAAATAACCTCTTTACAAAAACATATTACAAGGGTAAAACAGGGTGAACCGCTTGATTTTGAATACAAACACATCAGCTCTGATGGAAATGAGAAGTATCTTCACCTGCGTGGATTGATTACGCTTGATGAGCATCGTCAGCCAGTCCAGCTAAACGGAACGCTACAGGATATCACGGAACGCAAACGCATCGAATTTAAATTACAGGAATCTGTGGAGCGATACACTTCGCTTAAGAAATACAATCATGACGCCATTATCTCATTTAACATGGATGGTAACATTATGAATGCGAATCCAGTAGCGGTGAAAATGACGGGCTGTCCCGTGGCTGAAATGATCGGCACAAGCATTAGCAGATTTATCGGAGCCGGTAATCTGGGTCTGATTCTGGGCAGTAATTATGAGATGGCTGAAAAGGAGATCAACGCTGTTCGGCACACAGATGGATTTGAGACAGAAGTCTTGGCTACGCTTGCTCCAATCATTATTAATAAATCCAATGTCGGGTTTTACCTGATTGCGAAGGATATTACGGAGCAGAAAAAACTGCTTGTAGCCAAAGAGACAGCTGAGAGAATGAACAAGGCCAAAAGTGAATTTTTGGCGATGATGAGCCATGAAATTCGCACACCTATGAACGGTGTCATTGGAATGACGGATTTGCTTCTGGATACTCCTGGACTTAGCGGGGAACAAAAGGAATATATCGAAATTATCCAGAAGAGTGGAGACTCCTTGTTGGCCATCATTAATGATATTCTTGATTTTTCCAAAATCGAGTCAGGCAAAACCGATCTGGTAGAAGATCCTTTTGATCTCGTAGAAATCGTGACCGAGACGGTGCAAATCGTAAAACCACTGGCTCGTGAAAAAAAGCTGGATGTTCGCATGTGCGTAGAAGATGCTATTCCAACTCCGGTGTATGGTGATGCTTATCGTCTTAAACAGGTACTTACCAATATCATCGGCAACGCAGTCAAATTCACTTCAGAAGGTGGCGTGGAAGTTAAAGTGGGAGTTAAGGAGCAGTGCGGCAATAACGTGCAGCTTTATTTTCAGGTAAAAGATTCGGGTATTGGCATTCCGGCTGAGAGGAAACAACAATTATTTGAACCTTTCTACCAACTGGACAATTTTATGACCCGCAAACCTCAAGGTACCGGTCTTGGCCTTGCCATTAGCAAGAAATTGGTGGAGCTTATGCACGGAAAGATCTGGATCGAGGAATCGGATGAACCAGGTACAATATTTATATTTACCGCCCAATTTATATTAAATAACGGTGAAGAGAGCAACAGGTTAGATCAACAGCAGAAGAAAAGCAGAACATCAGCTTTACGAATATTAATCGTAGAAGACAATGAAGTGAATCAGCTCGTCCTTAGCAGAATCGTTGAGAAAAAAGGGCACTTCGTGGATCATGTGGCGGACGGTGTTGAGGCGGTCGAGGCGGTCAAACATAATTTATATGATATTGTTTTCATGGATGTGCATATGCCAAGGCTTAATGGATTCGAAGCGACAAAAGCGATTAAAAATGCTTTGCACCCCGAGAGTTGTCCATTCATTATTGCAGTAACTGCAAATGCCGTAAGAGGAGACATGGAAAACTGCTTGAAGGCAGGCATGGATGCGTATGTCAGCAAACCGATAAAAATCGAGTCCATTATGCAAGCATTGGAGAGCTATTACATCAAAAATAATCTCTGAACGAACTAAAAATGGATTCATGAGCAAAAAAAGCTGCTAGCTTATCATAAATAGGCTAGCAGCTTTTTTATGCACAAATCTCTAAGGATTTTTGATCCACAATTTGGAGATGTCCAGATAACCGAATTCTGCGATCTGCATGCCGAAGATGCTCTGATCCAGTTCAGCCTGCTTGTTCATGTGACAGCCATGCAAGATCCAGCAGTGATCACGTAGCAAGGCTTCAGCTTCATCCAGGAGCGCAGTACGTTCTGCCCGATGAAGCTTTGCAAAATGATCCAGTTTGTCATCCAGTAGAGACTGGAATGCAGGAGACATACACATATGAAAATGGTTGGACAGGTTTTTGAAAAAATGAATCATGCCGTACTGCCAATCTTCCTCCAGTATCTCTTCAGCGAGGATCAATTGTGCGTTTGTGGTTTCCTCTGAGTTGAAGTAATCCACAACGGCCTGCATGCTGATGTTCAGACCGATGGACTCTGCACGACGTTGGAACCATTCCGCAACGTCTGCATCCTTATTATGCTTATACGATAATGTTACCGTCTCACCCTGGTACCCACAGTTATGTAGTAATTCACGAGCATGTTCAAGAGAGGTAGCGGTCCAGTCTTGGGCTGCACTTCTCCAAGGCAGAAAGCTGCTGGCCGGTGTGATCCGATTCCCGCCGAGATCTCGGACAAGTGCGACCGAATCATAGACGATACGCAGGGCTTGTCGAAATAGGGGATGATGATGGATGCCGTCCTTATGAAAATTGAACAGCATATACTGACAACCCAGTGCCGGATAATTGATACTGTTCGTCTGATCACATCCTGTTGTGAGACTCAATCGATCTGTACCCGGTAGCTCATAATAGCGATCATTTGGACTCAGGTCAGGCACAAACCAGAAATGCACTTGATCCAGATGTGGCCGAATGCCGTAGTACGCATCAAAAGCGGTAAGCTCCAGCACATCTTCATTCAGCTCAGAGATCTGAAAAGGACCGGTACCTACCAATGTATTGGTTACATTGTAATCGTAGGGCAGGATTGTCATCCGAATACAACTGAACAGATGCAAGAAAAACCGATTAGGACGATGTAGAACAAACTTGATGCAGTAATCGCCAGCTACTTCCGCACGTTCGATATCCCGATACAACCAGATGGACGGACTATGCACATCAATCAATCGTTGCAACGTCGCTTGCACATCCCGGGACGTCATGATACGTCCGTTGTGGAAACGTACACCTTTGCGAAGATAGAAGGTCCATAAACGATGGTCCTCGCTGCACTCCCACATGTGCGCCAGTGCTGGCAGGAATGATTCTGTCTTGGCATCATAAGTGATCAATGTATTACAGACCTGGCTTAATAGGTAGGTTTCAAATGCAGTATAAACAAAGGCTGGGTCCAAACCACCTAACTGGCGTGACCTCATGATGCGCAGGATATCCTGACCAGAGGCAGTTTCATCGTGGCCGTGAAATCCCATCTGTTGATGAAGGGAGAGCATGAGCTGTTCTCGCAATGTATCATCCATCTGGACGGTTCCGATGAGTTCAATGGCGTCTTTCATTTTGCCTTTACCTAAAAGTTCGGTAAAACTCGCTTCCAACGCTTCATTCATGCTACGTAGCATCGTTAGCTTCGAATGATGTCCACGACCACGTCCCGGTTGCCAATGGATGAAGCCCAGTTCTTCCAATTTTCTGAGAATGAATTTCACATTACGAGGGGTGCAGCACAGGGCAGCGGACAGGCTATCGATGGTTACCGCTACAGGTTCATGGAGCTTGAATGAAAGCTGTTCGGCCCCGGCGAGCCTTATAAAGTGTGTATGCAGAGTATCCATGGTCATGACTCCTCTATTAAAGGTGAAAAGTGTGATCATATGTTTACACTTTTACTTCCCCCTTTTATCCTTACAATTATACATTAGAAGAGGTAGTTCAAAAAGTCCGCTTTTGATTATGAAAGATGCCTAAAAGGCATCATCAGCATCGAATATGAAATTCAGCCGAAATGTCCGTTGCTCACGTAGTTTTCCCTACGCTCCGCTACTCCATTTCTAGCTTCATCCCATCTTCTCGGTACTGAAAACCGGACTTTTTGAACACTCATTAGAAGAGGCTGTTAAATCATCCCGCATTGAAGCACTTAGAAAGAATAGGAGAAGTTCGCATGAAGCAATATTTAAGGCAAATTCACCCCTTGGCATGGACGATTATTATCGGAACCATGTTTGGACGTCTTGTGACGTCAATGAGTATCCCGTTTCTATCCATCTATCTGACACGTGTGTTAGATGCTACACCGACCGAGACCGGTATTACTGTGGCCGTTAGCTCGCTGGCAGGTGTTATGGTCAGCTTTTATGGAGGTTATATTTCGGACCGGATCGGTCGCAAAATCGTGATGTTAATCTCGGTATTTAGCTGGGCAGGTGTGTTTTTCATCTTTTCAGCAGCAGAGCATCTATGGGTGTTCTTTGTTGCCAATACGTTAAACGGATTATGCCGCGCAGTATTTGAACCCACTTCCAGAGCGCTGTTATCGGATATTACTTCTCCGGAGAACAAATTGCTGGTGTTCAACCTTAGATATGCTGCGATTAATCTCGGTGTGGTATTTGGGCCAATTATCGGATTTCAGCTGGGATCATCTGAATCGACGTTTCCGTTTGTGATTTCCGGCTTGGTATACATAGCCTATGGACTTGTATTATTTCTGCAATTCAAGCTACAGCATGCCAATCTGCCAGAGCGTCATCAGGCAACCGCACCACGTTTGCGTGAAGCACTCATGACCACTGGTCGCGACCGGGTATTTCTGCCGGTATTAATCGGTACCACATTCTGTGTTCTGGGTTACGGGCACTTTAGTTCTACGTTGGCACAGTACTTGGCGAGAAGCCCGATCTTTGAGAATGGAAGTCAGATGTTCTCGTACATGCTGTCCCTGAATGCCGTGACGGTACTGATTATTCAGTATCCTCTTGTGAGAACCTTCCGAAGCTTTCCACCGCTTGTTCCTCTGATTGTGGGTAACCTGCTGGTTGCAACCAGTCTGATGATGGTTGGAATCGCTGAAGGTGTACTCATGATGATGATGAGTGTCATACTATTTACCATTGGGGAAGTGTTGTTGTTCACTATGATGGATATGCTCATTGACCGGATTGCAAAGCCGGAATGGAAAGGGACGTATTTCGGGACCATCGGCTTCAATAATATCGGTAGTGTCATTGCTCCTGTCATGGGAGGGGTGTTGTTAAGTCAATTTGGAGCGGAGAATGGGCTAGCTGTTTTTGTGCCGATTGCACTGACGACTGCCCTAGGAGTACCTTTTCTTCTGATCGCACATAGACGTCTTGTTGTTAGAGAAAAACAAACAGAGCCTACATCATTAAGTATGTAGCGAGAATTGAAAGTTTAATGGCATGAATTAAATAACAATTCAGTTAAAATTATCTTGACGGATGTTAGTCCAGCGAATACAATAAACAACAAATATGTGAAACGGGTGGGATGATGATTATGTTTATGCCTATACAGATTTCGAATCGATAACTGAATACGCATGAGCATAGTGACATTAATCCAATTTTTTTGCAATGATCGCGTTGGGACAGTCATGTTTGTGCACCTCTGTCGTGGACGCTCATCATTATTGCGATGCAGAGGAGATACGGGAAATGCTTTGCATTTCATTCGATCTCTTTTGGCTACAAGCTGTAGATGAACATTAGTTCATCTATGGCTTTTTTGCATGCATTCCACCAATCCGTTCACATGGAAAGGAGCGTTTGGAGCGTTATTTTATAAAAAACTAACTTGTTAAAAAGGAGAATGTACAATGGTCAACTTATGTTCTACATATCAATTATGGGCGGGAAATCCCGATTTTAATGTCATTATGTATGACTCATCCTAGTGATCGCAAATTTGCTGTCGTTAAGATCATCAACAAATATGAATAGGCAAGAACAATTAAATAAACCGATAAAGAGGTGGGACCTGTGCCCAAAACAGAGAAACGCTCCATGTCATGGCTGCTGCGTTATCTGAAACCCGTTAAAGGACGACTGGCCTTACTTTTAATCATGTTGCACACATCAACGGGGCTTCAGCTTTTGAATCCACAGATTATCAAACGATTTATTGATACAGCAGCGAGTGGGGGAGTCCTCACCAATCTTGTTCAGCTTGCAGGAATATTTCTGGTTGTCGCCGTGTTTAATCAACTCATCACGGTAGCGGTCAGTTATTTGGGGAATGATGTGGCCTGGCGGGCCACGAATCAACTGCGCGGAGATTTGCTGAAGCACTGTCTGCGTCTTGATATGCGTTTTCATAATGAGAAAACACCTGGTGAGATGATTGAACGTGTGGATGGTGACGTAACAAGTATCTCCAATTTTTTCGCGATGTTCATTGTGCAAGTGATTGGGAGTTTTGTGCTGCTGGCCGGAATTCTCGGATTCATGTTCAGCGTTAATGTACCCATTGCTTTGGTCATGACCGTGTTCACATTATTATCGATCCTGTTCATGGTCTTCATCCGAAATCTGGGCGTGGACTCTTCCAAAAATGAACGGGCGGCAAGTGCCTCTCTGTTCGGATTAATTGAAGAACGCATTGCCGGGATAGAAGATGTGCAAGCAAATGGTCATGTGCCCTATGTGATGAACCGCTTTTACCGCACGATGCGCACGGTATTCCGTAAGGGGAGAAAAGCCTGGCTGCTACGAGTTATTCCGTGGAATACCACAGTAGTCCTGTTCGCTCTGGCGGTCACTGCGGTGCTTTTGCTGGGTGTGCATTATTATATGGAAGGTCTAATTAGTATCGGAACATTATTTCTGATCTACCAATATACGCAGATGCTGAATGATCCAATTGAAATGCTGGGAGATCAGGTGCAGGAGTTCCAGAAAGCAAAATCAGGCATGCTGCGCTCCAGAGAGCTGTTGTCCATGCAAAGTGTGATTGAAGAGGGCACAGAGGAGCAATTGCCGGAAGGACCTCTTGGTCTGGAATTCAGTCAGGTGCATTTCAGTTATAACCAGGATAAACCGGTATTGCAGGACATTACTTTTGCCATTAAACCTGGTGAACGTCTGGGGATCATTGGTCGCACAGGTAGCGGTAAATCAAGTCTTAGTCGTGTTCTTCTCCGGCTTTACAATCTGGATCGGGGCACGATCCGTGTAGGTGGAACGGATATCACAAAGCTTTCATTACAAGCGCTCTATCGCCGGGTGGGAATGGTGACACAGGATGTGCAGTTGTTTGATGGCACGCTGCGTGACAATCTGACCCTGTTCAATGGGGATGTATCCGATCAGATGATCAAGGAGACGACGGATCGCCTTGGACTTAGCCAATGGATTAATTCACAACCAGAAGGACTTGATACGTATCTGGCTGCAGGTGGAGCTTCATTGTCGGCAGGGGAAGCACAGTTATTTGCCTTAACCCGCGTATTCCTGACCGAACCGAGTCTGGTTATTCTGGATGAGCCGTCGTCACGTCTAGATGCTGCGACCGAAGGTATGCTGCAATCAGCAATTGACCAGTTAATGAAACAATCCACAGGAGTCATCATTGCTCACCGACTGGCTACGCTGGAGAAAGTGGACCGGATTATGGTGCTCGGTGATGGGAAAGTACTGGAATTTGGAGCGAGAGAAGAACTTGCCAGTAACCCTGCATCTCACTATGCCAGACTGCTGATTACAGGCCGAGAGGAGGAATTGGCATGACTGTAGCAGGATTTATAGGCCGTTTGTTTCGATTCAGGCCTTTGCTATTTATAATCAACGGATTGTTATGGTGTATATTTCACTCCTTACCGCTAGCCATTGGTATTGGAATGCAATGGTTTTTTGATCGCACAACAGCGGGTTCAAACGACTACATGTGGCTTGCTGTGCCGCTAATCTTTATTGCTTTGGTCCGAATGGCACGGGTGGGCACATTTTTTGTAGCCTTCTATGCATGGGTTACCTATCTGTATCATGTTCAGGCGATTTTGCGAACCAACATGCTCGCAGCAATCATGCGCTGGCCTGGGCGTAATCTTCCGGCTTCACCAGGGGAGGCGATGAGTCGCTTTCGGGATGATGTCGATGAAGTCGTCGAGTATGTAGAATCATGGGTGGACTTCTGGGGACGACTTGTATTTGCTGTTGTGTCCATCGTCATTATGGCGAACATTAATTGGCAGATCACGTTGGTTGCGGTGCTGCCATTGGTAGTTGTGACCTTACTTAACAATCTGTCCGGAAATCGGGCTCGGAAATATGCACAGGTTAATCGCGAGTCGACTGGGCGAATTACCAGTTTTATTGCGGAAACGTTTGGAGCAGTGCAAGCTCTGAAACTGGGTCAGGCTGAAGAGAATGTCTCTTCACGTTTCAACCAGTTGAATGAAGATCGTCGCCAGGCTGCACTTCGAGACAATCTGTTCAAGCAGTGGATGAGATCGATGAATCAGCATGTGCTAAGTATCTGTACCGGATTGATTCTACTGATGTGTGCAGCTGAGATGAAAGCAGGGAACTTTACCGTAGGTGATTTTGCCTTATTCACCAGTTATCTTGCCAATATCGGATTTAGCATTTCACTGTTTGGTTATATGGTGTTTCAGCACAAAAGGCTCAAGGTATCCTATGATCGTATGCGTAAGTTATTCCGCCCAGGGGAAGAAGACCAGATTATGGATTCGAGGGAAATCTATCTGTATGAAGATCCGCCGGAGCTTGTAAGTGAACAGAGGGAACCTAAGGAGAAGTTGCAATCTCTTGAGGTGAATAAGCTGACATATCAATATCCGAATTCTGCAAATGGCATAGAAGAAATCAGTTTCCGTCTGAAACGTGGACAATTTCTTGTGATTACGGGACGGATCGGATCAGGTAAATCAACGCTGGTACGAACACTTCTTGGACTGTTACCCAAACAAAAAGGGGACATTCATTGGAATGGAGCAGCTGTTGATCCAGCCACATTCCTAATGCCGCCTAGAGCAGCGTATACCCCGCAAGTGCCAAGACTTTTTAGTGATACGTTGAAAGAAAACATCGTCCAGGGCAAACAGGGTAACACCGAGCAAGCCCTAGAAAAAGCCATTCGTCTGGCTGTGATGGAGAAGGATATCAAACATCTGGATCAGGGGCTTGAGACCCCGGTTGGTCCAAGAGGGGTGATGCTGTCAGGCGGGCAGATTCAGCGCGCGGCCACAGGACGTATGTTAATGACGGAGGCGGACCTGTTTATCTTTGACGATCTGTCCAGTGCACTGGATGTGGAGACAGAACAACAAGTATGGGAAGGGCTGTTCCAAGAGCCGGATGTCACCTGCATCGCAGTTTCTCACCGCAGGGCAGCACTTTCCAAAGCAGATCACATTATCGTGATGAAAGATGGACGCATTGAAGCCGAGGGAAGTTTGACCGAATTGCTTGCCACCAATGAAGAGATGCAGCTGCTGTGGCAAGGGGAACAAACCCCCGCCAAAGTCGGATAGCTTTTAAAATTTAGAAAAGATAATAAAAAAGCCTTACAGACGACTCCTTGAAAGAGTACAATCTGTAAGGCTTTTTATCGTTATAACGAGTGGAAAGATGGAATATTTTTATCTCATCATTTGAGCAATCAAGGAATACGCAATGATGACCAGGAAGATAATAGTGATATGGTTAATGGAGAAGATAAACATCCGTTTGGACCATTTCTCTGTTTCTTTCTTATCAAAGGTAGCCACACTGAGAATGAGCCAGGCCAAGCTAACCAGAAATGCCACAATAGCGACAAATGGACTCATCGGCCAGAATAAAAAGCTGGAAATCAGTAACAGTACCAGATACACATTTGTCTGAATGTATGTCCGTCTGATGCCTTTAACAACGGGTAGCATGGGAACACCAGCAGCTTTGTATTCGTCAAAACGACGAATCGCAATCCCGTAGAAGTGAGGCATTTGCCATAAGAGCATCGTAACGACCAATGCCCAGATCTCGAAATGACCCAGTTCAGGTGAGATGGCTGCCCAACCGATGAGTGGAGGCACAGCACCCGAAAGACTTCCCACTTCCGTGTTGTAGATCGTTGTACGTTTGGTCCACATCGTGTAAGGGAACACGTAAAGCAACAGACCCAAAATACCAAATACAGCAGCGGATGGGGAAGCGATGTACAACATGATGCCCCCGATGATGGTGATTGCAATACCGAGAATTAGACCCGACTTGGTATCTACGCGTCCCGTAACGGTAGGACGTTTCTTCGTACGTTCCATGATCGCATCAATATCACGATCATACAAGTTGTTAAACACCCCTGCAGCTCCAATAATGAGAGAAGACCCAATAAAGGACAGGATGATTGGTACAATATTAGCTAAGATTGAAGCATCAAATACATATAAAGCCAAACTTAAACCCGCAAACATGGCGATCAGGTTGGACTTGATGATTCCGATTTTGATCGTATCAAAGAATACTTTCGGAATCGAGCTATACTCCAGGCTGATATTGGTCTGTGAACCATTGTTCAATGTTTTCAAGAACTCACTTCCTATATCTATACTTATATATTATGTCGCTATTATAACATTCAATACACTATGTGATTTAATTAACGTTTTAGTATTTAAAATAATGTCATTTGATTGTGAACAATTTAAAAACAAGGTTGTTTTTAATTGTTAAATAATTATTTCTGTGTTACAGGAGAGAATCCAAAAATCCGGGTATAACAGTGATTTAAAGTTTGTTCTGTCATTGTAGTGTAAGTGTAAATAATCTTTTATTCAACTCACACAGGCTGGATTGAAGAAAGTGGTTAAAGATATATGTTGCAAAATGGTTAGGTTTTGTTTATTGTAGATATAAGATATCTTTAATAGTCTTGTTTAAAATGTGTTCCTGTAATTCTCCGATATTACTTTCTTAAGAGAAAGCGGAGGTTATTTTTAAAGCTTAATTAGAGATATTAAATGTCTGGAAAGGGTGAATAGTATGAGTAATATGAATCAACTCTTGGATGTACTTATTATTGGTGGAGGACCAGCGGGGCTTAATGCAGCCCTAGTACTCGGCAGGGCCCGCAAGAACGTTGTGGTCATTGATGATGAGACACCGCGTAACTGGGTTACAAGGGAGACTCATGGGTTTGTGACAAGAGATGGGGCAAGTCCACGTGAATTCCGCAAAGCAGCCAAAGAACAAATTGCAGCGTATCCCTCAGTTCAATTTGCATACGATACGGCAACAGCGATAACAGGTAGGGATGGTGATTTTGTAGTCAAGACTACTCAGGGGGCAAGCTATCGTACGAAAAAGATTTTGTTTGCAGTAGGTAAGAAAGATCTGCCTCTAGATATTAACGGATTAACAGAAGTTTACGGCAAAAGTGCGTTTGTGTGTCCATATTGTGATGGATGGGAGTTAAGAGACCAATCGCTGGTCATCATCGTTAGTGGAGATAAGGCATTACATATGGCAAAAGTCATATCCGGCTGGACAGCACAATATACGATCTGTACGAATGGATCAGATTCCTTAACCGATGAGCAGCGTGAAGAGCTGCAGCGGCATAATGTTACTGTATTCGATGCACCGATTCAATCCATTGACTCTGAAGAAGGGATGGTACAGCAAGTTGTACTAAATGACGGTACAGCGATTCCTTGCACAGGAGTTTTCTTCCAACCGAAACTGTTTACCGGATCAGAACTGCCAAAGGCTATCGGTTGTGAAATTACAGAATCAGGAACGGTTATCGTTGATGCTTCAGGCAAAACATCTGTAGCGGGTGTATACAGTGCTGGTGATGCAGCATCCGAGATATATCAGGCAATCACGGCTGCGTCTCTGGGGGCATTGTCTGCGGTAAGCATTAATAATGAATTGAATTTCGAGAAGTGGGATGAGTCAAGACATCATTAGAATAAATTAAAAGTTTCATAGAATCATAGCGTCATTGCTTCATACAGTAGGGGATTGCATATGCAATCCTCTATTTGTTGTTATCAACTTAAACGTTGAACGGTTCAATTGAAAGTAATTCAGCCGGAAGAAAATTTGATATTAAATCATTTATGGTTTATTGTATTATCAAATGATATATATTACTATCATTTATGAAATCATCAAAGGAGAGATCACTTATGAATGAAAGCAGAGCAGCCATCATATGGCTAACGAATACCTTGCTCTACGGCGTACAGTTAAGAGGTGATCATCATGAGTGATGCAACTTACATTCCACAACCCAAAATGTATGGACCACTTGGCAATCTGCCCTTAATTGATAAAGATAAACCAACGCTGTCGCTAGGCGTTCTGGCTGAACAGCATGGACCAATATATCGACTTACCGTTCCCGGTTATTCCGGTTTAATCGTATCTGGGCCAGATCTTGTCGCTGAGTTGTGCGATGTGTCCCGTTTTGACAAATATGTATACAATGAACTCGAAAACGTACGTGCCTTTGGAGGCGATGGTTTATTTACAAGCAGAACATCGGAGCCCAACTGGAAAAAGGCCCATAACATTCTGCTTCCCACTTTTAGCAAACAGGCCATGAAAGGTTATCATCCGATGATGGTTGATATTGCCGAACAGTTGATCAACAAATGGGCACGCCTCAATTCCAACGATACGATTGATGTTGCGGACGATATGACACGCCTTACGTTGGATACCATTGGACTATGTGGATTCAATTATCGATTTAACAGTTTTTACAGACAGGATCACAGTCCTTTTATTGAAAGCATGGTTCGGGCATTAAATGAAGCTATGCAAAAGAGCTCACGTTTGAAAATTCAGAATCTGCTTATGGTGAAAACCAAACGACAGTTCCAAGCGGATATTCAGACGATGTTCTCTCTGGTAGATCAGATTATAGAGGAACGTAAAGCGAGTTCAGCACCCGAAGAGGTCGACTTGCTCGCACGTATGTTGAATGGCAAAGATCCGGAGACTAGCGAAATGCTGGATGATGAGAACATCCGTTATCAGATTATTACGTTTCTCATTGCCGGACATGAAACCACGAGTGGTTTGTTATCTTTTGCTCTTTACTTTCTACTCAAAAATCCGGAATCGCTTCAAAAGGCGTATGACGAGGTGGATCAGATATTGGTCAGTGACTCACCACAGTACGAGGAAATTCTTCAGCTTCCATACATTCGCATGATTCTTAGTGAATCGCTTCGTCTCTGGCCAACAGCCCCGGGATTTGATGTATATGCCAAAGAAGACACCGTCATAGGTGGCAAATATCCCTTGAAGAAAGGGGAAAGTTGCAGTATTCTTTTGCCCCAGCTTCACCGTGACAGAGAGGCATGGGGAGAGGATGCGGAACTTTTCCGTCCAGAGCGATTTGAAGATACGGCGAAAGTGCCTCATCATGCGTATAAACCTTTTGGTAATGGGGAGAGAGCGTGTATCGGCATGCAGTTTGCTTTATATGAAGCAACACTTGTGCTTGGCATGGTCCTTAAACATTTTGAACTGATCGATTATAGCAACTATGAGTTGGATGTTAAACAGACGCTGACATTGAAGCCGGGAGACTTCCGGATTCAGGTGAAAGCCCGCGTGGCTTCGCAAACAAGGAATAAGTCGACCGTATCTGCGAAAGAGAAACCTGCTCCTGTTGTTTATAAAAATATAGCAAGTTACAGCCAGAGGGGAGAAATCCTGGCCGCTGAAGCAGATGGTAAGCCTTCGCTCCTGGTGTTATATGGTTCCAATCTGGGAACGGCAGAAGGCATTGCCCGAGAGCTTGTGGAGAAAGGGCGTTTGTATGGAATCCCAAGTGAAGCAGCCACTCTGAATGAGTGGGTTGGCCGCATACCCCGCGAAGGTGTCGTTCTCATCGTCACTGCTTCGTATAACGGTAAACCTCCGCAAAATGCTACGGCATTTGTAGACTGGTTGAAGGAAGTAGAGTCAGAGGAAGCAAAGGATGTAAACTATGCCGTTCTGGGTTGTGGAGATCGGAGTTGGTCCGGGACGTACCAGAGCATTCCTCGATTGATAGATGAGAAGCTTGAAGAATTGGGAGGTAAAAGACTGTTATCCCGTGGTGAAGCCGATGCCGGAGGTGATATGGAGAAACAAGTCGAGGCGTGGCAGCATATGTTGTGGCCACAGGTGTTGAGTGTCTTGGGGATTAGTGAGGAAACAATCAAATCCTCCAAGCCAAGCGCCAGCAGACTTCAAATGGAGTTTGTCCGCGAGAAAACGGATATGCCTCTTGCACGAACTTATGATGCCAGCTATGCCACGGTTGTAGTTAATAAAGAGCTTCAGGCGCTGGGAAGTGGAAGAAGCACACGTCACATCGAAGTGTTATTGCCTGAAGGCATGAGTTATAGAGAAGGTGACCATCTCGGCGTGTTGCCTAGTAATCCGAAGCAGAATGTGGATCGGATACTCAGTCGGTTCGGACTACGTGGGGATACTCCGATCCAATTAACTTCGGACGTCAGCCATCTTACACACCTACCACTGAACAGACCCGTCAAGATTCATGAGTTGCTCGCTTATTGTGTGGAATTGCAGACACCAGTCTCCAGAACACAGTTGCAGGAGTTAGCTAATCATACGATATGTCCACCTCATAAGCGTGAACTGGAAGGCATGTTGAACGAAAACAGCTACAGGGATGATATTCTTGCCAATCGAATCACCATGTTGGACCTGCTAGAAAGGTATGAGGCGTGTGAGTTGCCTTTCGAAAGGTTCCTTGAACTATTGCCTCCGCTTAAGCCCAGATATTATTCAATATCCAGCTCGCCAAGTCTGAATTCCGAGCAAGCAAGCATAACCGTATCGGTAGTAAGAGAGCCTGCATGGAGTGGCAAAGGCGAATACCAGGGAGTTGCTTCATCGTACCTCGCTGGTTGTTCATCCGGAGAAGATATTCTGATGTTTGTACGTACATCTGAATCCGAATTCCATCTGTCGGAAGAGGCTGATGTTCCGATGATCATGGTGGGACCAGGCACGGGGGTAGCACCATTCAGAGGTTTCCTCCAGGCGAGAGCTGTTATGAAACAGAGAGGTTTGTCTCTAAGTGAAGCGCATCTGTTCTTTGGGTGCAGGAATGATTCAGATTTCATATATCGTCAAGAGCTTGAACAATACGAGCGAGAAGGGATCGTTAAACTACACACTGCTTTTTCTCGTGCGGAGGGCGAGCCCAAAACGTATGTACAGCATCTAATGAAAGAGAATTCCGAACAGTTAATTCACATGCTGATAAACAAAGGAAAACTCTACGTATGCGGGGATGGAAGCCAGATGGCTCCTGCGGTAGAAGAGACTTTGCAACAAGCGTATCAGGAGGTGCAGGGAGCAACGGTGCAGCAAGCGAAGGACTGGCTCATTCAGATTCAGGCCGAAGGACGCTATGTGCAAGACGTATGGGCGGGTAATAAACGAACAGGTGAAACTCCTAAAACTGTGAATGAGGAGGTACATTAAGACGGAGATGACTCCAATATCTACTAATATACAGTCCTTAATATACTCAAGCTAACAAACAGCCGCTTAATCTGGAGCTTTGTCTCCAAATTAGCGGCTGTTATCATGATCTGACCATGAGCCGTCGCTCGGTTCATTTTCTCACTCCTGAACTGTTAGCGTTTACATTAAAATTTGAAATAAAAATGATTGACAGTCCTTATCTGAACGAGTTTAATTATATAGACCGATTGTTATAATTATTTGAAGGAAGTGGCTTTCGTTGAGTGAAAAGTCTAATGCTAGAGAGTCTATTGTCAGCACAGCAGCGAGACTGTTTTTTTCACAAGGATATCATGCGACCGGTCTGAATCAGATCATCAAAGAGAGTAGTACGCCGAAAGGGTCGTTGTATCATTATTTCCCGCAAGGCAAGGAAGAGCTCGCGCACGAGTGTATTCAAAAAGCCAATGAACAAATCTTGCAGACATTTGAGAAAACATTTGCAGCCCACGACAATACGGGGGATGCCATTCAGAGATTTATTCATGATTTGGCTCATGAAACAGAAGCAGCCGGGTTTACCGGATTTCTGCCATTCAGCTTCTGGGCAGCTGTGGAGACATCGTGTATTAGTCAGCAGTTGCGTATTGCATGTCAGGGTGTATTTGCAGATTGGCAGGATGTCATTAAGAAACAACTGATTCTGGATGGCGTTGGTGAAGAGAAGGCGCGGGAGACGGCACTTCTGATCATTTCTTTGATGGAGGGAGCACTGATTATCAGCCTGACGAATCAGGATAAACAGCCTCTGCTGACGGCTGCTGAGTATTTGTCGGTTGTGACGAAGAACGCCAAACAGATTCAATAATTTATACCAAGAGACAGAGAAAAAGAAAGTTCGATACGTTTGAGGAGGATGGGATCGTGGAGGTTTCCATGAAGGCTGATTCTGCACAGAATCAACAAGAAACAAAGCAATACAAGGTATTTCCGATTTTGTTCGCGATGCTACTGAGCGGCTTTATTGGTCTGTTTGGAGAAACGGCATTAAACGTGGCATTGACGCCACTTATGGCTCTACTGGAAGTAGGTCCTACAACGATTCAATGGTTAACTACAGGTTACTTGCTTGTGTTGGGAATCCTGGTACCGGTATCCGGTATGCTGTTGCAGTGGTTTACCACTAGACAGTTGTTTACAACATCTTTGATTTTCTCGATTGCAGGAACATTTGTTGCTGCACTTGCACCTAGCTTCGAAATTCTGTTGGTGGCACGGGTACTGCAGGCGATAGGTACAGCGCTATTGTTGCCACTGATGTTTAACACCATATTGGTTATTTTCCCGATTGAAAAACGTGGTGCTGCCATGGGATTGATTGGTTTGGTTATTATGTTTGCACCAGCAAGTGGTCCGAGTATCTCCGGTCTGATTCTGGCTAATCTGAGCTGGCATTGGATCTTCTGGATCTCCTTGCCGTTCTTCATTATCTCACTGGTATGCGGCTTGTTGTTCTTGCCAAATATTTCGAAATTGACCAAGCCCAAAATTGACGTACTGTCCATTATCCTTTCTACCCTTGGTTTTGGTGGTATCGTATACGGCTTCAGTAGTGCAGGGGGACATGGAGAAACTGGTGGAGGCTGGACGAGTCCGGTCGTTGTTGCCACTCTCGTTATTGGTGTGTTGTCCTTGCTGTTATTCAGTATCCGTCAGTTGAGAATGAAACAGCCAATGATGGATTTGCGAGCGTTCAAATATCCGATGTTTACGATTGGCTTGATCCTGATATTCATCTGTATGATGATGATGCTGTCATCCATGCTGATCCTGCCAATGTATCTGCAACAAGGCATGGCCGTTACAGCGTTAACTGCCGGACTGGTTCTATTGCCGGGCAGTTTGCTGAATGGTTTACTGTCTCCGGTTATGGGTCGACTGTTTGATAAGTTCGGTCCGAAGTGGCTTGTGATTATTGGTCTGGCTATCGTAACGATTGTACTCTTCATGTACACTGGAATCACACCTACAACAACACTGGCCAAAATCATTACGCTGCATGTGTTCATGATGGTCGGAATCTCGATGATTATGATGCCTGCACAGACGAATGGTCTGAACCAATTGCCACGTGAGTATTATCCTCACGGTACTGCCATCATGAATACGTTGCAACAGGTATCCGGGGCGATCGGTACGGCTGTTGCGGTAAGTATACTGAGCGCAGGACAATCCCGCTTTTTGAGCGGAGTAGCGAACCCGGAAAGTCCAGAAAATCAACTGGCAGGTTTCACGTCAGGTGTACAGAATGCGTTTGTATTCGCATTAGTTCTGTCGATTATCGGACTGATTACTTCACTCTTTGTGAAACGGGTCAAAGTAGGATCAACGCCAGGACAACAAGGTCCTATGCATTAATCCATTAACTAACAATAATAATTTGATATTGTATAAGAGCGATGTGTCCCTTAACTTTAAGGACGCATCGCTTTTTTGTGTATTTATTCTATCTTTTTTGGTGTTGACGTGAAACGGGTTACAGCCTTTAGACTAAAAATATAGCCGGAATACGGCGGTTCAATGAATGAATTTCAGAGCAAATACTTCATGTTCCGGCAAAATTGTATATGTTCATACTAATATAAAAGGGTAATATAGAATGTAATAGTACAATTTTTAACCAATTCGAAAACGGTTTATATTTTATTTTTACTCAAGGAGACATCATTATGATCATCATCAATCCCATTGGCAATAACATTGAAAAGATGCTGTTGCACTACGAAAAAAACGGCCATCTCACTCTACAGACTTCGCTTATTAGTAATAGCTCGGTTGTATATAGATTGCAAGATTATTGTCTCAAGGTATATGCTTCACGTGCAAGATTGGATGGGGAGATAGAAATTGAGGCACTTAGGGCATTGGAGAGTAATTCTTATGCACCTAAATTGTATGCGTATTCACCAGGGGAGTACACCCTGACAGAGTGGATTGAAGCATTCAAACTGAAAGAGTACCGTGTAACCTATGGACACATTCCTCCCAACTTGATATACGATATGTTCACGACGGAACTTCAGCAGATTCATGCTGGATATTGGGACTGGGATGTCATCCGATATGAGAATTTGCTCTGGACCAAGACAGGTGATGTGAAAAGAACGAACTTTTGGTTGTGTGAGCCTGTAAACTCCAGACGTGAGAACTTATATAACCAGGTCATTCGAAGAATTGATAACATCTACAATGGCGATCGAATCGAAATGGAGGCGATGGAACAGTACTTTTATCGTCACCAGTTGACTTCATTAGAGATCGAACAAGCTTTCAGCGATTTCAGGTCCCAACGGCCAAGGTTGGCGATAGCACAGTAAATCACATACTTAAAACCCCAAAGATATTAGAGAATCTTTGGGGTTTCTTTTATGATATAACATAGCCTTACTTTAGCAGGGTGTAGGTCACTTTTTCACCAGGGCCAATATCTCTTCCGCAACAAGGTCAGGGCGATATTGATGGATGTAATGATCGGTATCTTTAATGGTTACCTGTTTAGAATCATCTGACCAAGATTTGAATTCTAATTGTGATTTATCCCATTCGGGTTCACTTGCACCAAGGTAATCAGCCGTCAGTATGGTGAGTGGAAACGGTAAGGTTTGCTTGTGATCTACGACGACTTTGGCATTGGCAGCTATTTCACGTAATTCATCCAACGTGTTCACATTACCATAGTTGTGCAACAGCGCTGTTGTATCCAATTTTTTCAGATCATCGGGTACAAGTTTCAGTTCATTACGATTGGCATTGGAAGTTTCGACAACCATGTCAGATTGCATGGAGAGGCGGAATAGTCCGGTTTGGATACGGAATTTATTCGCAAAACCACCAATTGTGTCTGCCAAAGAGTCATCGTCATTCGAATAATATTCGGGGCTTCCACCATCAATCATGACGATACCCTTGACGAGATCCGGGTATTTTTGTGCGAAACGGATGGTTTCCAGCGAGCCGAGCGAATGTCCAACTAATACATAAGGTGGCTTCTGTCCAGATACCTGCAACAACTCGTGTAATTCTTCAGCTACGGTATCGACATCACGTTTCTTATCGGTCTGATCGCTATATCCATAGCCAAATCGGTCATATACAGCGAATTTTGTGTTGGGAGCAAGCTTTTCATATAATGGATAATAATCTACATAGGGATTAGCGGTACCCCAGCCGGAGGCGAGCACGACTGTTACATCGCCTTCTCCACCAGTATATAGATGCATATTGTTACCATGTACGTTGTAGAGTTTTCCAGGGGGTACGAGTATTTTGGCATCCTGCCTTAAACCCACTTGTTGGTAGATCACGCCTGTACCCAGAAGCAACAGAATTACCGCGAGGTCAAATATCAAAAACTTAACTAATCTTTTACGCCATTTCTTCATGTTCTCTCACATACTCTCCATGTATTTTCTCTATCATATATGCCCAATCTTATAGGAGAGAAAACAGAGTCTTAATTCTATCTTAATTGAATTTATTTCCGATCATGGGGGATGGGCGTGTTCTAGTGAAAATTGTATATCAACGGCCAATGAATTAATATATAGCTACGATATAAGTTGATATTATCCAAAAGTTGAACCATAGATTGATTATATAGAACAGAAGGTATGTATAATGACAAAATACGAAAATCAGCTCCCGACATCGGCAGGCATGAACTTCAAGTCCCTGATCAGTATATTGAGAGATTCCATGCGTGGAAATGTAGAGCGGAGGCCAACTGGCACGATGCCTATGGAGATATGTGAACCTGCTGAATCATTCAGTGCGTCGGATAATCCACAAGTTACATGGTTCGGACATTCAGCTTTTTTGCTCGAAATTGAAGGGCACCGGTTGCTCTTTGATCCGATGCTGGGCAATCGTCCATCCCCCGTATCTTGGGTGGGTACCAAACGTTACAGTACCAACTTACCAATTCAACCGGAGGATTTCCCGGCTCTGGATGCAATCATTATATCGCATGACCATTATGACCATCTGGATTATGACTCCATCCGCAGATTGAAGGATAAAACAAAGCGATTTATCGTGCCGCTTGGGGTTCGTCGACGGCTAATTCAACTGGATGTGCCTTCGGAACAGATTACCGAGCATAACTGGTGGGATGAGTTATCGTTCAAAGGTCTAACATTGGCTTGCACGCCAGCAAGACATTTTTCGGGCAGGGGATTATTCGACCGTAATTCTACCTTATGGTGTTCGTGGGTTATCGCTGGACAACATACGAAAGTATTCTTTAGTGGTGACAGCGGATACGGTCCTCATTTCAAGGAAATTGGCAGTAAATACGGTCCATTTGACCTCACCTTGATGGAATGTGGGCAATATGACGAGCGTTGGTCCAACATTCACATGATGCCGGAAGAGACGGTGCAAGCAAACTTGGATGTAGGGGGTAAGTTGCTCATCCCGATTCATTGGGCCGCATTTACACTGGCCTACCATGCTTGGAATGAACCCGTTGAACGGATTACGAAGGCTGCACATGCTTTGAACGTTAAGATTGCAACTCCTAAAATCGGCGAGAAGGTTGTGCTTCATACGGAGCATTATCCTACACATCCATGGTGGAGACCGGAATTAGGATAAAAAAATAAAAGCGTTCAGCTCATTGAATGAGTGGACGCTTTTTCTATTACATTTTACATCAGGATCGATAGTGCACTGTAAATTAACAACATACCCATTACGATATTAACAGGACGCTCGTATTTTAATAAAAAGCTCTGGAATAACATGCCACCGAACGCCCAGGTCATATTGGCACTAATACCGATGAAGGTGAGCAGCAAGGAAAATACAATTAATTGTACATGGGACTGCCCAAGAGGCAGAACAAAAACGGAAATGGCAGTAAGCCCATACAGAATGACTTTGGGATTAATGAATTGCAGAGTGAACCCAAATAGAAATGAATAATGATTGACCTTGTTTTCTTGCACATCTGCAGGTTTACTTCGCATAATTTTGAGCGCCAGATAGAGCATATACACACATCCTAACACGTTCAATACGGGTGCGATCCTGGGAATATATTGATGAAGAATAAGGTTGAAATAACTGGACAGAAACATAATTAGCAGGCAGCCGGCTGCAACTCCACTAATAAACGGAAGGGTCTTGCGGAACCCCTGATTTCTGGCATGCGTCATGGAAATGATATTGTTGGGTCCGGGTGTAAATGAAGCGATGATTGCATAGGTCACTAAAGGTATAATGTTCATGGTTCCTCCACGTTTTCATAGTTGTGTGATATAATGACCTGGAATGTACGTTATAGCGTACGGTCTTTATTATTGTACAACATGTGCGTTATATAGCACAACATAATTATAAAATGAGGAGGATGAACTTTGAAAAACATTAATAGTATTCTTGCTCAGAACCTCAAACAGCTTAGGGAACAAAGAAAACTTAGTCTGGACAAGGTCGCCGAAATGTCTGGTATTAGCAAGACCATGCTTGGTCAGATTGAACGTGGTGAATCCAATCCATCCATTGCAACCGTATGGAAGATTGCTAATGGTCTGAAAACCTCCTTCACTGCTTTGATTCACGAGCCGAAGTCAGATACTACCGTTGTAACGGGGGATGATATTCAAGTATTGATGGAAGATGAGGGCAGGGTTCGAATATATCCGCATTTTCCTTTTGAAGAAGGACGCCGCTTTGAAATGTACATGATGGAGATGGATGTGGATTCTTCTTTAAGTGCTGAACCGCACATCGAAGGTACGGAAGAATTTATTACTGTTTTTGAAGGGGAAGTTACGATTCGGGTAGGGACGGAAGAATATACAGTGAACCAAGGGGAGTCGATCCGTTTCCGAGCAGACAAGCCCCATGCCTATATTAATCCCGGAGCTTCGGCTATCAAGTTAAGCATGGTTATTCATTATTCGAAGTGAAGTGACAATAAAGCAGCCTGATGTAATGAACTGCAACTCCCTTGTTAGTCGTGTCTAACAAAGAGCTTAGTCCAAAACATTGGCTGCTTTATTGATGTGTGCACTATGGAGCCTAACCTCTAGATATGGGGGACTCTAACTTATGACTTTTCTTTGGCCTGACGCTGGATTTCCTTGGCTGTTAATGCTTTATCATACACTCTTACGTTATCCAGACTGCCTTTGTAGAACGGATCAGCCGTATAACGACTCTTGCCTACATAAGCTTCCGTTACCTGCAGATCTTTCGGGTTAAAAGTAATCTCAGAGCTACTTGCAACCGATGTACCATTCACATACAGAGTGCCTACATCACCCTGAAGGGTCACAGCGACATGAACCCACTCTTTGGAAGGCAGTGATTTTGCTGCAATCAGGCTCTGATCCCGTCCCTCATTATGAATGGTGAATTGTAATGCCCCATTATGTTGGGAGGGAGTAAGGAACATATGTCTCGTCAACCCATTTCCAAAGTCGAAAATACGTTGCCAGGACTCGCCGCCGTCCCAATTGACCCAAGCACTAAATGTGAAATCCGTTGTATCTGTAACGAGTCCAGGTAACTGAATATAACTGTCTGTCCCATTGAATATAGCAGCCTGATTTTTGCCACTAGCAGCAGAACTGACCACGTTAAAAGCTTGTCCGTGATATCCGTTTTTGCTGGAATCCTGTGCTACTTTGCCAAGTTTTTTGTGCTCAAAAGTATACTCCCCGAGCAAAGGGCTTACCGCTTGCTGTGGAATGATAACGTTAAACGTTTTGGAGCTTAGTGCAGTTCCTTTACGAATCGTTGCGGTTAATTTCACTTTGGCATCGCCCTTACCAGCGCGTGGTCGCTGTACTACACCTGTAGCGGATAGAGCCGAAGCATTGGAGCTTTTCCAGGTAATGTCTGCATCATTTGTTCCCTGGGTAGGCAGAGACAGATTGAAGAACACATGATCCGTATTGCTAATGCTCAGATCCTTTTTCACCGCATCTACAATGTCCTGATCACTTCGTTCAACACCTTGACTTCCCCAGATGGCAATCCCGGAGGAGGAGAGGGCGCTAAAGGTCAGAACCGTACTTTGAGATTCCGAGTTCCATTCATGTGTGAAAACGCCTTTGTACACAACGTTATTCGAAGTGATCTGAACCTTGTTGTCTGCGCCAAGACTCCATGTTCCTGTCACGGCACCATGAATCTGTCCATCTGCCGTGAACTGAACGGTCTGGGATGGCTTGATGTCCGCCGTGATGTCCTTACCATGATTCACCCATTGGTACTGACCAGCGATATCCTGAGTTGTCAGTTGCGTGGTATCCTCTCCCAAAGCCGCATAGCGATAGGGAGAAACAACGGGCCAACCATCTGCATTCATATGCATCTCGTGTACGCGAACTTCATGTTCTTCGCCACGCCCCGGAAAGCGAGTATGGAAGATGAGAAATTGTTTGCCAGTCTCCGGATCAACATAAGCAGAGTTATGCCCTGGCGATACATAGCCGCTACCTAGGCCTGTGCCCGGATCACCGATCTGTCTCTCGAACAGAAAGTTACCCATCAATTTGACTCCAAAAGGCTCAATAGAACGATCATCAAACAACGGTTTATCCTTGTCCGCTTTAACGTTGATCATATCGTTTCCTTCCGCATCGAGGAAAGGTCCATCCGGTGTTTGGGAGCGAGCAACACGAATGTTGTATCCTCCATCAGCACCTAGTCCACCGTAAGACAGGTACAGATAATAATAATCGGTTTCGGGACTGTAGAGCATATAAGGGGCTTCAATACGACTATGATTGCCTCCGGTCAGCTTTTTGCCATAACCTTGATTTGGCAGCGGTTTACCTGTCGTTGCATCCATCTCCAGAATGAAAATCCCTCCGGAATACGAGCCATACACCATCCATAACTTGCCGTTTTTATCATAAAAGACATCCGGATCAACCACATTGGGATGAATCGTTGCATCGTAAATGGTACCATCCTCACTGATCTGATCCCACATGCCGGATTTCAACAGAATGCCTTGATCCTTATAAGGCCCTTCGATATTGTCTGCGACAGCAATGCCGAGCGCTGATCGCGGAGAGTCCCCTTTACAAGCATTGTAGTACATATAAAATTTGCCATCCGCCAATTGAATGACATCTGCTGCCCATAACGTATCCGTCTGCGCCCACTCCAATGCTTCAGCGAATTCCTTGGTTACATTGGGGACAACAGGATTGTTATCTGTAACGCCGGAGGCAACCAGATCCCAGTTCAAAAAGTCTTTGGACTTAGCTACTTGCAGGTGTGAACCAAAAATATAAAACGTATCATCCACCTTAATGACAGAAGGGTCATGAACGGAAACATTTTTAAATGTTGGAGCAGGATTAGCGATAGGTGTGGTGGAACTCTGCGAGTTACCCACGGTTTCCCCTGAACCATTTGCGAACACCGAGACCGGTGCCAAAGTTGTTGCAGTAAGTAAAGTGGTGCTTAGTACAGAAATGTTAAGTACGCGAACCCAATAACGTTTCATACGTTTCCCCTTTCCTATTTCCCGGAATGAAAAATCAACCGATACTTGGCAACACACGATAAAAGGTTCGGCAGACCTCCTTTGAGTATTTCATTATATCAAGCGCTTTCATTTGTTATATTATCAATTGATTTATATGTTTGTAAACCATAAATGTAATGTTTATAAGACTAAAATGAATAAATGAAGAGAGCCGGGAAGAGCTGATAAGGCTCATTACATTCAAACAAAACAGGTATTATTCTCAAATTTAGGATTGAAATTAGGTTATGTGATGGGATATTATTACGTTTAGATTAGGTGTTTAACTATTTATCAATCATTTTATATTTATACGAATTAAAGGCGAGTATTCTGTAACGACAATTCCAAACTACATAGGAGGTAAAAACATGAGCACATATCAAAATCAATTAATTGCACAATACACGTTTGAAGATAACGTTCAGATCGGGAAGGACAGCTCCGGTAAGGGACATGATGGTATAGCCAAAGGCGAGATCCCACCTGTGATATCCGAGTTGAAAGGCAGAACGGCGGTGACTTTCAACGGGGGAGCCAATGGAACTTCTTATCTGCAATTACCCTCGAATCTGCTTCGTGATGTAAGCGATAACACGGGAATCACGATTGCCACTTGGGTGTTTCTGGGCAAGGGGTCTAATGTGTGGGAACGCATTTTTGACTTTGGCAAAGGGGAGAAGGGGCCGTATTTGTTTCTGACACGTCAGCTCCTGGGAACGTTATATGCCGGCGATAATCTGGTTGTACACCCAAGTCGAGGAGTTGCAAGCGGAGAATGGTTGCATATCGCACTCTCCGTAGCAGGCAGCCAAGGGGGAACGTTGAGCAGTGCGGGTCCGATTGTATATGTGAATGGGGAGAAGGCCGCAGACGGCTCGATCAGTCAGACATCCAGTGGCAATTATGCCAAACTGCGCGAATGGTTTGATTCTTTCACCGATCCTGAGAATTATAGCCAGAATTATATTGGACGTTCCCAGTATGCAGCGGATGTGGATTTTGCAGGTTCGTTATCCGACTTTCGGATCTATGGGTCAGCGCTCACCATGGATGAAGTTATTGAAGTGATGTGTGAGTCACTGACAGATGAAGCGATTGTGAAGCTTGCGGCGGACAAGTACTTGTCCTTCCCCAACCGAATCATCACCAAGAATGTATCATTACCTGCAGACTTGCTGGGTGGTAAAGTGTCTGTTGAATGGAGCTCCAGTGCTCCAGAAGTTCTGTCTGAGAACGGAGAGGTTCAGGCAATCACATCAGCACAAGAGGTTACGCTCCGTGCGCTTCTGAACAGAGGTGATCGTAAGCTGAGCCAAAGCTTTGACGTGTCTGTTGTGCCGGCCGATATTCCGCCTTATACGGTCACCATCCATGGAGATCAGAAGGTGGTAGACATCAGTGAAGTCATGTATGGGCTTTTTTACGAGGATATTAACAACGCGGCAGATGGCGGAATCTATGCAGAGCTTGTTCAGAATCGATCATTTGAATCTTTTGCATTTGATACGTACTCGCATGACTCTGGAGAATGTGGTTGTTCGACAGGTCGAAATCGTGAACCTTTGTTTGCCTGGTCAGGCGATACGGAGAAAATGCTCGTGCAGCATACGGATGGACTAAACGTTCACTTTAATGTGGAAGACCCTGAAGTAAATGCTTATTATGTCACGGTTCAGGATGGGGCAACGATTCGAAATCGTGGATTCTCAGACTCCAACCAGCATTGTGCCATGTCCATCAAGCAGGGGGAATCATATGACTTTACCGTATGGGCAAAAGCAGAATTGGCAGGAACGATCACTATTCAATTACAGGATGGAAGTGACACTTCCATCAGTGATTCGGTAACGCTACATGTTGAAGGCGGGAACACATGGAAGAAATACGGTTTGCCTCTGACCGGAACGGAGACTGTACTTGGTCAACTTGCACTTACGTTTGCAGGTGACATCTCCATCGATATGGTGTCCTTAGTCCCTCAGAATGTATGGGGAGCTGATCCGGCAGAAGAAGGAATATCGGCTACAGCACATGCCAACTATACAGGTAATCCGAACTATCGATTGAGAAAAGATCTAATCCAAGCACTCGCAGATCTGCATCCGAAGTTCCTGCGTTTTCCGGGAGGATGTATCTCGGAGGGATCTTTCATCTGGGATAACGTATATGACTGGAAGGATTCTGTGGGTCCGGTTGAGCTCCGCAAAGAGAATTATAATGTCTGGGGTTACATGATGACGATGGGGCTTGGCTATATGGAGTACTTCCAACTGGCGGAAGATCTGAATGCCGCTCCGGTTCCAGTCATGGCTTGCGGTGTGTTATGTCAGGCACGCTCGGATTACGCTCACCCTGCGGGTGGCGCTTTAAGGGAGTATTATATCCGGAACTTTACAGACCTGATCGACTTTGCGCTCAGTACAGACTTTGAACACAATGAATGGGCGGCGGTACGAAGCCAGATGGGACATCCTGAACCGTTTGATCTTCGTTATCTCGGCGTAGGAAATGAGAACTGGGGCACTGAATTTTTTGCCAACTTCGAAGTATTCAAACGTTCGATAGATGACTACATGAAGCAGAACTATCCTGATCATGAACTGCACATTATCTCGACGGTTGGTGCTCAGGCGGATGATGATGCGTACCAGGAAGGATGGAAATTCCTCAGCGGGAACCTCACCGGATCAGCTCAGGTTGCTTTTGCAGATGGCACAGAGGTGATCGAGGAGACCGTAACCTGGTATGAGAATCAGGACAATTACATGGATACCATTGCGGATGAGCACTACTATCGATCCAATGAATATCTGCTGAACAACGCGGATCGGTACAACTATTATGACCGGGCTTATCATGAAGACGGAAGTATTAATTGGAAAGAAACATCCAAAGTATTTGTGGGAGAATATGCTTCCACGGACAAAAATACGCTGGCCGGGGCGGTTGCGGAAGCTGCGATCATGACTGGATTTGAAAATAATGCGGACGTTGTTCGTTTGGCTGCCTATGCGCCATTGTTCAACAAAGTACTGACGGACGGTACCTACCGCTGGACGCCGGACTGCATCTGGTTTGATGATGAAACCGTGTGGTATACACCGAATTATTATGTACAGCAGCTTTTTGCAAAACATGTAGGAGATCAGGTGCTTGAGACTTCATTCTCCACCTATAGCAAAGGCAAACCGCTGAATCTTATTCCTCGTGGCGGTATCGAAATTGCAACAGGTCATGCAGACATCGTAGTGAAACGAGTCACTGTGACGTCCAATGAGGATGGCAGTTTGATGTTTGATGAAGATTTCAGGGAACGTACAGAGCCTAGTGAGGCATGGAGACAGATTCCTGGATCGGAAGGATACACGTTAATTGCAGGGAAAGGGCTCATCTTGAGCGCACAAACAAGTGGATTGAACGGATTGTACCTGCTGAATGACGAATGGACCAACTACAAAGTGAGCGTTGAGGCTGAACGAATCTCGGGTGAGGATGGTTTTTACATCGGTGTGGGACTGACGGATATCTCGCCCGAGAACAAGGATGTCATTGAGTACGCAATCAGCTACGGGGGAAATGCCACGGGAGTGAAGGTGTACAAACAAGGGATCGAAGGTTACACCTTGGGAGATTATTCATCCAGTTCGGCAGCAGGTAACCTGAGAGCGGCCAACTATGAACCACTGGAGAATGGGACCGATTATACAATCACGGTTAACTATGGTGGGGATACAGGAAAAAATCTGATTTGTTCCTATACAGACGGACGTAATACCAGCAAAATTCTGGATTACAAGCTGGAAGCTTACAACCGGGAAGTATTCCACTCTGTTACGAAAGACGCACGGCATGTGTATGTGAAACTGGTGAATGCAGATGGTGTGGATAAATCAACCCGGATTTGTCTTCAGGATCTGAAGGTTGATGCTTCAGCCAGACTGATCACACTTACTGGAGAAGATCATTTGGTGCATATTCCAAATGTGAATCAGAAGAATGATGAGAAAGTGGTTCCCCAAGAACAGGAGATCACACTTTCCGATACATCGGTGGTGGTTAATTTAGCTGCTCATTCAGTGAATGTATTAGTTATGGATATTCTGATTTAAATCTATAGCGTGAACAAGAGACCGCGGATATCGCGGTTTTTTGGCGTTCCAGGGGAGAGAGTCAACAAAAGATACCCAAAGTAAATAGCCCACACTATTGCGGTGATCTGGCTGCTCCTATAATAAATGTTGAAGGAGGAGTCAGCATATGCGTTCCAACTACAAACAATTTATCCGAAACGTTCCGCTTCATCTCATGATTCTGCCTGGACTGCTCATTATTATTGTATTCGGTTACATTCCGATGGCGGGGCTGTCTATTGCCTTTCAGAATTTCTCTCCCATTGCCGGATTCAAAAACATGAATTGGGTGGGCCTAGACAATTTCAGGTATCTGTTCGATCTGCCAGGGTTCTCGCAGGTTGTATGGAATACGGTATTTATATCAACGATGAAAATTGTTTCCGGTTTGGTGATTCCGGTACTTGTAGCCTTATTGCTCAACGAGGTTCGCAAGACAGGATTTAAACGAACGATTCAGACCGTGATCTATATGCCTCACTTTTTCTCCTGGGTTATTCTGGCGGGAATCATCGTGGATGTGTTATCTCCAAGCACTGGTATCGTTAATATGTTGCTGAAAGCCGTAGGGGTTGACCCAATTCAATTCCTGGCCAGTAACGAGTGGTTCCCTTACATACTTGTTATCACAGACCAATGGAAAGAATTTGGATTTGGGACCATTATCTATCTGGCTGCCCTCACGAATATTGATAAATCTCTGTATGAGGCCTCTGTTATGGATGGTGCGGGAAGATGGAAACAGACATGGCATATCACACTGCCAGGTATTCGGCCGATCGTAATTTTGATGGTAACTCTTAGTCTGGGAAATGTACTCAACGGCGGCTTTGATCAAGTGTTCAACCTCTATAATCCATTGGTATATGAATCAGGAGATATTCTGGATACGATGATCTACCGGATCGGATTGCAGGATGCACAATATTCTGTATCGACAGCGTTGGGTCTGATCAAATCTGTCGTTTCCTTCATTTTTATCGGACTTGGTTATTTCTTGGCCTATCGGTTTGCGAATTATCGGATATTCTAGAAAGGAGGCAGAATCATGCACCACGCTTCAAGAGCCTATCGGTGGTTCCTAGGGTTTAACTACGTCATCCTGACGATTCTTGCCTTGTTATGTCTGTTCCCGATTGTGAATATATTAGCGATTTCATTTAGTTCGAGTGATGCGGTCAAAGCAGGCAGTGTCACATTCTGGCCAGTGGATTTCACATTGTCCTCCTATCAATACATTCTGGAAAATCAGCAATTTCTGAACTCATTCGGCACGAGCCTTCTTCGTGTAGTTCTGGGGGTTACGACCAATCTAATCTTCACCATTCTCGTAGCTTATCCGCTCTCCAAAGAGGCTGCCAAGTTCCGTTCAAGAACGTTCTATGCCTGGATCTTTGTATTCACCATGTTATTCAGTGGAGGATTAATCCCGGGTTACCTAGTGGTTAAGGAAGCAGGGCTGCTGGATTCTATCTGGGCTTTGATTCTGCCAGGCGCTGTTCCGATCTTCAATGTGCTTTTAATGCTTAATTTCTTCCGGGGATTACCGAAGGAACTTGAAGAAGCTTCCTGGATGGATGGGGCAGGACATTTCCGCACACTATGGAGCATTTATCTTCCGATCTCTCTGCCAAGTATCGCGACCATTACGCTGTTCGCCATGGTGGGACACTGGAACGCCTGGTTTGATGGCATGATCTATATGAAGAGTCCGGAAGGTTATCCGCTTGCTACCTATCTTCAGTCCATGTTGCAGCAGGTGACGATGATTCAGAGTGAGATGATGACGCTGGAGGATGCGACGCTTTTAAGTCAGGTATCGGATAGAACAACCCAAGCTTCCCAGATCTTTTTGTCCGTTATTCCGATCCTGCTTGTGTATCCGTTCCTGCAGCGGTATTTCGTTCATGGTCTTGTCGTCGGAAGTGTAAAGGGATAAGATCGATAGGAGGAAAACCGATCGATGGAAGGAGCCGATTTCTGGCTCCTTTTTTGCTATTGAGGAGAGAGCGTGAGGAGAGGAGGAGGGAAACATTGCGATTCATCCGGGGGAGATGGAGAGAGTCATCCATTGTTGTCAAACTGATGATTGCTTTTGTACTGGTCATTCTGCCCTTGTATGGGATAAGCATTATGATTACGCAAGTCAGCTCCAAACAAATGCAGACGGAGGTAGAGAAGGCGCATGAATCCAAATTGTACTTCTACCATAATCATCTGCAATTCGAATTGGAGCGAATGAGTGCGCTGGTTACCGAATTTTCATTTGATGAAACCATGTCCACTCTAAGTACACGAGCCGCGATTATGAGCAGGTATGAAGTCACGTCCAGTCTGAACAATATCCACAATAAGCTGGGTCAGATCATGGTGACAAGTCCCTACATCAGTGATGTGGTGTACTATGTTCCTGCTCTACATAAACGGGTCAGTGCCGCGGACGGGATTCGAGACGTAGAGGATAACGAGTGGCAGAATCTGCTCGCCACGATGGGGAATCTGAATGGCGAATTATCACATTCCAATAACGATCTCTATTTCCTGAAAAGTAATCCATATAACATGAACCATGAGGAACCACCCAATTTCATATTAGGGATACGCTTGTCTGCTGAAGAACTGAAACATCGTTTGCAGCAGCTATCGGAAACGGGCGAAAGTGAGATTACACTGATTTTTGGTGAACAGCAACATGTAGTGATCTCTTCTTCCGACCAGCCAGCACCTGTTAAACCGCTTCGAACTGTTTCGCCTGAACCGTCCGAGTCCATGCAAGTTACGAAGTTTCAATCTGATCCATATCTCTATTATTCATTACATGATAAGGATCACTCGTTCACGCTGACAGCCACTATTCCGCAGGATGTGTTGAGCGCACCACTGGAACAATACAACGTATGGTTATGGATGGTGACCTTCATGTCGGTTGTGATTATTATTGTCTTCTCGTTTTCGATCTACAGATCGATTCACCAACCGTTAGCGGTACTCATTCGAGGATTCAGGATGGCAGAGCAGGGCCAGACAAGCGTACATATTCCTTCATCCAGAAGAGATGAATTCGGCTATTTGTACTCTCGATTCAACCATATGATAGAGCGCTTACATATTTTGATCGATGAGAATTATGTTGCACGGATTCGAACAAGTGAAGCGGAGCTCAAACATCTACAATCCCAGATTCAACCTCACTTTTTATATAACAGTCTGTTCAGCATCAAGCAGATGGCTGAAGTGGAAAATGTGGAGCTTATTCAGGAATTCACCGACTATCTGGGTCAATATTTCAGGTACATGTCTCGGGATTCTCATACGGAGGTATCGTTGGGGGCTGAGATTGACCATGCGCTGGTCTATGCATCCATTCAGAAAATCCGATTTGGTTCAAGAATTCAATTGGAATTGGAAGATCTGGATGCGAGGTACAAAATGATTTCGATTCCCAGAGTTATTATCCAGCCGATCGTGGAAAATGTGTTTGAGCATGCACTAGCCAAACGTAGCCAGGGAGGAATTCTACAACTTTCGTACCAACAGGATCAGGACAATCTGTCCATTCGCATTGAGGATAATGGGGATCAGTTAACCGACGAAACATTGAATTACCTGCAATCTGCCTTTGAGGAAATAGAGCGGAAACATGGAAACGAAGAGATAACCGGGCTCTTGAATGTGAATCAGCGATTAAGAATCAAATTCGGGGCTGCCTATGGTCTTACAGCGCAGCGAAGTGAGCTCGGTGGGTTGTGCATTATAGTGAAGATTCCATGGAAGGGGGAGTAGCGTTATGCAGCGGATGCTTATTGTAGATGATGAACCCGTTATTTTGGATGGACTGTATGCTTTCTTTCAAAAGGCAAACTTTCAGGATATGGAGATTATTAAAGCATACTCTGCCTTTGAAGCCATCGATTGGCTGAACTCGGTCAAGATTGATATTGTACTCAGCGACATCTGTATGCCTGGTATGGATGGCATGCAGTTGATCGAGCAGATTATGGATCGGTGGCCACGATGCAAAGTTCTCTTGCTGACCGGTCATAACGAATTCGATTATGCACACCAAGCCATTCGAAATCCGTGTGTTGTTGATTACCTGTTAAAGACAGAGGGAATGAATCATATTCGGGCTGCGGTAGAACGGGCATTAACACAGATCTCGGAAGAGAATGATTTTCGCTATCAAGCTGCCTGGTTTCGCAGCAAATTGCCACGAGCGCTGCCCCAGTTACAACGTCAATTGCTGCTGGATGTGCTTAAGCGAACGGATAGACATGATATCATTTCACTTCAAGAAGAACTGGATGCTGTGCAATTGCCTTTCGAATCCGATCAACTCGTTATTCCTGTGATCATACGGGTGGAGGAGTGGAACAACTATCAGTCTCAGGCGGATCGTAGTCTCATCCGGTATGCCGTTGCCAATGTTGCGGAGGAGCTGCTGCAAGACAAGGCTAAGGTGAAGGCGATTGATCTGGAGGCTCAGGTCATCGCGTGTTTTATTCAACCGCAGGAAGAGCTTCATTTACACGTGTCTACTACACAAGTGGAACGAGGGAGTCAGCTGGACAGCTGGAATCAGACTCTTCGTTTTGTCTATGGCACACTGGAGTCCGTGCAGCAATCCTGTGCGGACTGTCTGAACCTGTCTGTATCCATCATGGTCAGCGAGCAGGCGGTAGAGTGGAACAGGGTTAATCAGGCCATTGCGCAACTGCGTCTGTCGGTTCATGAGAGTCCGGGGCTGGGGATGGAGAAGCTGTTGCGTGTCAATATCCAGGACGAATTGCCTTACACGCCTAGCATTATGAATCAACAGGGTGTGGTAGCACTGCATCTGGAGCAGATCAAACAGCGAATAACCGCAGGGGATCGGGAATGGATAGAGTCCTTTCATAAATGGACCGAGGCTGCGAAGGAAGGGCTTCAAGATCCGTTCTTCCGCATGAAAACCTATACAGGTGCAGCCAATGTACTCATTGAAGTTCTGCACGAATTGGGGTTGTATGAGTCGGCAATGGAAGAAATATCGCTTTCCCGAATGCTGCATTTTGACATCCATACCGCATGGTCCGATCTGGTCATCTTTTATCAATCTGCATACGAATGGATGATCTCCAAACGAAGTGATGCCCGCCTGAATGACCAATCACAGATTCTGATTACGATCCATCATTATATCAAGCACCATCTGGAGGATGACCTCTCACTCACACGGATCGCACAGGAAGTCTCTCTTAACCCTTCTTATCTGTCGCGTTGGTACAAACGGATTACAGGCAAAGGCATATCCGACTACATCCATGACCGCAGAGTAGAGCGAAGTAAAGAGTTGCTCCTGGGTTCTTCCTGCAAAATGCATGAAATATCGGCAAAGGTTGGATTTAGCGATCAGCATTATTTTTATCGTTTCTTCAAAAAAGCAATAGGCTGTACCCCTCAAGAGTATCGGGATCAGAAAAGCTAGAGGATGTCTCAAATGGTAAATCAAAGATACCAGATGTCAACGGGATACACTCGAAGTGATAGCGCTTTCTTTGTAAGATGAAAATATACCTCACGGGAGGAGAAAAAAAGGGGGATTCGCATGAATATATCATTCAAGAAGGTCTCATTATTAACATTAACCATGGTGCTGGCCACCACGCTTGCAGCTTGTTCGTCTGGTGCAGGGAGTGCCGAGAAGGAAGATGAGCCGAACACACAGCAGGATGCGGGAGGACCACTTACGAAATATGACCCACCTATTAAATTGACCTCCACCATGAATGAAACGGGGAAAGAATCGCTCGCCCAAGGAGATACACACGCCAATAACATCTGGACCAGAGGGTATAAGAATGAACTCGGTATTGATGTATCGTACGAATGGATTGTTCCAGATGCCAATTATAACGATAAGATGAATGTCACGCTGGCGAGTGGTGATCTGCCGGATGTACTGAAAGTGAGCGCTGTTCAATTCGAACAACTGCATGAAGCGGGGATGCTGGAGGATCTGACCGAAGTATATGACAAGTATGCATCCGAACTGGTGAAGGAGTTCATGTCTGCTGAAGATGGAGCAGGCTTGAAGCCGGTAACGAAGGATGGCAAAATATACGCCATGGTGAGCTTCCCAGGCTCGCTGGATTCCTCGGATATGATCTGGATTCGTCAGGACTGGCTGAAAAAGGTTGGTCTTGAAGCGCCCAAGTCCATGCAGGATGTCATCCAGATAGCAGAAGCCTTTACCTTCGAAGATCCAGACGGAAATGGCAAAGATGATACGTATGGCATTGCCTTGAACAAGGATTTGCCTATAAACGCGTTCTTGCTTGGTTATCATGGTTATCTCGAAACCTGGATTAAGGATGCTTCAGGTCAAGTCGTGAATGGAACAATCCAACCTGAAGTGAAAGAAGGATTGCGTGAGCTTCAGACCCTGTATCAGAAGGGTGTGCTTGATCCCGAGTTTGGCGTGAAGGATTTTGCTAAAATGATGGAGGATGTGAATGCAGGCAAGTCAGGCATGTTCTTCCTGCCGCAATGGGCACCTTTTCAGGTTAGCAGCATGATTAAGAAAGACCAGAACATCGACTGGATGCCTTACCCGGTTCAATCGATTGATGATCAGCCAGCCAAAACACAGAATCATCTTAGTCTGGGCGGTATATTTGCCGTTCGCAAAGGGTACGAGCATCCGGAAGCGTTAATAAAGTTGCTCAATTTCCAAGCTGAAAAAATGTTCGGTGAGTCTGCCAAGGAGGAACGGGCTGCTTATTTGAATGGACTGACAGGGCTTGGTTTTCATAATGCAACGGTCTCCAACCTGCCAGCCAACAAAAATGTGAAGGCACAGGATGAAGTAGAGCAGGCGCTCAAAACAGGAGATACGTCCGGATTGGAACTGGAAGCGAAGCTGTTCTATGACGATATTATGGATTATCGGAATGGGAATCTCGACAAGTGGCATATGGAGCGTATCTTTGGCCCAGAGAGTTCACAAGGTGTGATTAAATATTATCGGGATAATAACCTCATTGTCATGAATGAATTCATCTATGCACCGACGAGAACAATGAATACGAAACAGGCAACACTGGATAAACTTAGAGCCGAGACGTTTCTGAAAATAATTTATGGCAATCTGTCAATTGACGAGTTTGATAACTTTGTAGCCAATTGGAAGAAACTTGGCGGGGATCAGATCACACAAGAAGTGAATGATACCATCGCAGCTAACCAATAGAGAATTGGATTCATATCATCCAAGAACGAAAAATGAGAAAATGGTGCTCTCCCCAAAGGGAGGCACCATTTTTATGCTTTTGATCATTTGCGTTTCAATAACAGAACTCCGCTGATTTCTGACGTTTTGTAGCGGTAGACCACTTTGAATCCAATATCATTGTCCAGCAAGCAGTTCAGTGCATTGATCAACCGTGCACCAGGAACCAGTGTGAATGTACATGGAGACGTATTACCAATCACACGTACACTTTGGATTCTGCGCGCAGAACCGGGAATGAGCGGATTTCTAGACCAATAGATTAATACCAGATCCGGTTGTGGAACAGCATTGACACGAGCCATACTAATCATCTCTTTTCTATTAAAGGTTCTTAATAGTAGATGAAAAGTAGAGGAAAGGGTGTTAGACGAAAGTCATGATGTTTAATAAATAGACTGGTCCGTTGGGACATACTGGACATGGGAAGTTCATGCGTCTAAACTAGATAGACCAGACACACTAAGAAGGGATGCGCCGATCCAAACCATGTTGCAGAAATTCGGGTTTACACAATATGAAAGTCAGGTATACGAGGCTATATTCGCGCAGGATGAACCGCTTGATGCCACATCGATTGTAAATTACTCCAACGTTCCCAAAGCCAAGATCTATGAAGTGCTTAATCGCCTGATCGACAAGGGAACAGTGCTGACAACGATGGATGGGAAGAAAAAACTATATATGGCTGTGGATCTTCAGTCTATTATTCATAAGATCAAGGCTGATTTTGAGAAAGATATTGAGGAATTGAAGAGTTACAAAATCAAACGCACATTCACCGATGAACATATCTGGACGTTAAAAGATGAGTCGTCCATCGCATCGAATATCGAACAGCTGATCGAGGAAGCAGATTCATCGATTCTTTTTCTGGCCTGGAATGAGCGAATGGAGAAATATCGTGAACTGCTGGAGCAGAAGGAAAAGCAGGGCGTGTACGTTGAAGTGCTTGCCGTTGGGGGAATGGAGACATCCTTAAACCGGATATACTCGTTGATTCCATTGCTTGATGCACCGGAACCTTCACAGCTGCTTATTGTGGATCATGCGTATCTGCTGTTTGCCGGTGTGGAGCACGATTCATGGCGAGCGATCAAGACGATGTCCAAACCGATTGTCAAAGCGATGACGGATTATTTCTACCATGATGTTGCCCTTACTCAAATAACCAAAAAATACGGTGACCAACTGTTACAGGATGCTGAAATCGAGAAACTGCTCACCAGATTGATCTATTAAAACTATTCTCTTGGAGGATAGTTTTTTTGTTAAATCTTTGTTTGAAAACAATCATGAAAATAACTATTGAAACTTTCATTATTATAGGTTACTATCGTAGTTGTAACTTTTCGAGGAGGATTCAAAAATGAATAAGAAAGTATATGTGCTTGCTATCGCAGCATTTGTGGTCGGAACCGTTGAACTGATCTTGGGCGGAATTCTGGACCTGATTGCTACGGATCTTCATCTTTCCCTGTCGAAAGCCGGGTATTTAATCTCTATTTTCTCACTTGTCTATGCGTTGTCTGCACCGATTTTATTAAATATGACGGCCAGATTCGAGCGTAAAAAAGTATATATGTGTACGCTTTTTGTTTTTCTGATCAGTAATCTGATATCTGCATTTAGTTCCAGCTTTTATATGCTGATGGCGGGCAGAGCACTCGGAGCCGCCACGGGCTCACTTATTTTTGTGCTCTCCCTGACCCTTGCAGCGCGCATTGTGGAACCACAGTATAAAGGACGCGCCGTGGGGACCATTACCATGGGAGGAAGTGCATCACTTATCCTGGGTGTGCCACTTGGTATCTTTGTAGGCAATTTGGCAGGCTGGCGTGAGGTGTTTATGTTGATCGCCATTCTGACCGCAGTGGTCATGGTAGCCATCTGGATTGCAATGGACCGCGTCCAGCCGATACCTGCTGTATCCCTGAAGAAACAGCTTTCTGCTCTGTGGAATCCAAAAATGTTGGCAATCCATGCTACAACTTTGCTTGTGCTTGCGGGTCACTTGACTTTATATGCGTATTTCACACCATTTCTGCAAGAAACGCTGGGTGCCAGCGCAACGATGGTTACCTTTATCTATATGATGTTTGGGATCGCCGCTGTTGCAGGTGGAGGCATAGGTGGCATGTTATCCGATCGTCTGCATCCTGCTAAAGCCATTATCATTGTGCTGATTCCTTTTATCGTAAGTATGGCTGTCATTCCGTTCAGTGTGGGATTGCCTTTGATCGCCTTCTTGCTGCTGTTAAGCATCTGGAGTGCACTGAGCTGGACCGTTACGCCTGTACAGAATAGTCTCATTATCAAAACTTCGCCGGAAACAGCCGAAACGCTAATCAGCACCAACTCAGGTATTGCACATGCAGGTATTGCACTGGGTACCTATATCGGCGGCATGGTGATTGATCACTCATCGATTCTGAATACAGGATGGGTTGGTTCTGTTCTGATACTGCTTGGTTTGGTGTCTGCCATCTATGCCATTAGCGTTAAGGAAAAAACCGTTCAGGCAGTTGCTTAGAATAAAAAAATTAGACAAAAGCTTGAACCTCTGCATTCCCATAGACTAATGGGTGTAGAGGTTTTTTTATTGTTGTTACGCTAGAGTAGCGTAGTAAAATAAACCATTTTTATATAGAGCAAAACTTGCTTTATTCATCGTAATCTATATAATTAAAAGAGTTTTAAAAAGTATTGTTAGAGAGATTGAGCTTTAATTTATTTTAGATAGAAGATGGGAAGTGCTTACGAAATGATGACTGAAAAAAAGAAATCTCAATTAGGGCTCTTATACAATGCCAATTATGATCAAGAGTTAATTGAAGAGCGTTTACATGCCAAAGGGCTTTGTTACGATTATAACCAGCTTCATCCAGCCAAGATCAATGAAAGAGAAGCGTTAATTAAAAAACTGCTGGGGAAAACGACGGATCGTTTCCTGATTGAACAGCCATTTGTATGTGATTACGGCTATAATATTGAAATTGGTGAGAACTTCTATAGCAATCATAATATTGTCATGCTGGATGGAGGCAAAATCAGTTTTGGAGATAACGTTTTTGTTGCTCCTAATTGCGGATTTTATACAGCAGGCCACCCTTATGATGTTGAGCAGCGCAATGAAGGTCTGGAGATCGTTGGTCCCATCACGGTGGGCAATAATGTGTGGATCGGTGGCGGTGTGACAGTTCTTGCCGGTGTGACGATTGGAGATAATACGATCATCGGCGCAGGGAGCGTAGTGACCAAGAGTATACCGTCTGGTGTGATTGCTGCGGGTAATCCTTGCAGGGTCATTCGCAAGATAACAGAAGAAGACAAAACCAAGTACAGCAGGGATGTAGTGAAGAACATATAGTGAAGAATAAATAGTGAACAACGTGATAGTCGCTAATGAGAATGCCCGATGTGTATCATCGGGTGTTTCTTTTTGAAAATAAAAATAAAATCCCCCAGACAGAAAACATGCTAGGTATCGTATGACCGACACTTTTTCATGTGACATGTCTGAGGGATAGAAGAATGTATCTGTTACATTTGCTTAAAGATCCTTAACGCTGCAAACTTTTCCCGTTACTGCTGATCACTTCTTTGTACCAATGGAAGGATTTCTTGCGATAACGTTCGAGTGTTCCTGATCCATCGTCATGACGATCCACATAGATATAACCATAACGTTTTTTCAACTGGGCAGAAGACGCACTGACCACATCAATACAACCCCATGATGTATAACCCATAATTTCAACGCCATCTTCAATGGCTTCGCCAACCTGAACCAGATGATCATTCAGATACTGGATTCGGTAATCGTCTTCGACTGTTTTCTCGCCATCAGCACCCGTGATCAACTCATCGACAGCGCCAAGACCGTTCTCTACAATAAACAGTGGTTTTTGATAACGGTCATAGAACATGTTAAGCACATAACGCAATCCTTGCGGGTCAATCTGCCATCCCCATTCACTTGCTGGCAGATAAGGGTTAGGTACACCCCCAAGCAGATTACCTTCACCTGCGATTTGTTTCTCCGGGTCTGCTGTCTGACAGATACTCATGTAATAACTGAAAGAGATGAAGTCTACTGTATTCAGCAACATTTCCTCGTCGCCAGCTTCCATTTGAATCTCGATTCCATTTTCACGGAAGTAACGTTTCATATAACCAGGGTAGCGACCTCTTACGTGTACATCACCGAAGAAATAGTTGCTATGCTCGAATTCCATGACTTTGATCATATCGTCTGGATTCGGTGTCAGCGGGTAGGTCGGCATACTGAGCATCATACAACCAATCTGTGCCGTAGGAATAATCTCATGACAGAGCTTAACAGCGGAAGCGCTGGCTACAAACTCATGATGGATCGCCTGATAGAGATCTTGCTTGCTAAGCTTTTCCTTAGGCGTGTAGATGCCACCGCTCATGAAGGGTGCTTCAAGAATCGAATTAATTTCGTTAAAAGTAAGCCAGTATTTTACTTTGTTTTTATAACGTTTAAATACGGCAGTTACATAACGCTCATAGAATCCAACCATTTTTCGGTTAACCCAGCCGTCGTATTCTTTGGACAAGTGAAGAGGTGTCTCATAGTGGGATAGCGTAACCAGTGGTTCGATCCCGTATTTGTGACACTCGTCAAACAGATCGTCGTAGAATTGCAGACCTTCTTCATTTGGTTCCAGCTCGTCCCCTTTTGGGAAAATACGGGACCAGGCGATGGAAGTACGGAATACCTTGAAACCCATCTCGGCAAACAGTTTCACATCTTCCTTGTAGCGATGATACAGATCGATACCGATCAGTTTCATGTTATCTTCGGTTGGTTCTTCCGTGATTGGCCCCATGATGCCTTTGGGAGCTACATCCTGAGTAGATAATCCTTTGCCGCCTTGATTGTATGCACCTTCAGCCTGATTGGCTGCAATTGCGCCACCCCACAGGAAATTTTCAGGGAATTGATAGGTTTGATTACTCATGTGTATCGCTCCATTCATCAAATTGATATTAAGAGGTTGTTCAACAAGCCCGCTTTTGATTACAAAGGATGCCTAACGGCATCATCTACATCGAATATGGAATTCAGCCGAAATGTCCGTTGCTCACGTAGTTTTCCCTACCCTCTGCTACTCCATTTCTAGCTTCATCCCATCTTCTCGGTACTGAAAACCGGTCTTTTTGAACGCGCACTTAAAAATGATTCATATATGACATAAAAAAAGCTTAAACGTTGTAACGGGTTACACGTCAAGTTTTACTTTTGACCCCAATCTAAGGCATACTATTATTCTAAATAAGTTCAACTAAAATTTACACGAAACGGAGAGGACAGAAATAACCAGAAGAAGCGAAGCGGTCGCCTGAAAGCTTTCTGAAAGAAAGCTACATCCGAAGCATACGCTATCCCCGGATTTTCCCGTTTAGATATGAGAATCAAAAAATCTGGGGATAACAGCGATCGGAAGGTTGTTCTGTCATCGAAGTGCCAGTGTAAATAATCTTAGTTGAACTTATATAGTTCGTTAGCAAGAAGGGAGTCTCCGATGTCCAAGTTTGATGAAATTATGAAGCGGTCCGGTTACTCAAAAGCGACAGTGTCACGCGTGATTAATCATTCTCCGCATGTTAGTGATGAAGCAAGACAGATCATAACGGATATTATGAAACAGTTGAATTATATTCCCAACCGAAATGCGATATCGTTATCTACAGGACAGACAAAGCAGATTGGAATTGTGACCTCTACCACAGGTGAGATCATTCTTACATTCATGAATCAATTCATTGATACAGCCATGGATTTTGGGTTTCAGACGATTATTTATACATCCCGTGGAGATCCGGAAATTGAATTGCAGGCATTCGAAGATCTGCGCAGCAAACGAGTGGATGGGCTAGTTATTATTGCTTGTGTCAATGATCCTCGGAAATTAAAAGCTTATATGGAGTATGGGCCCATTGTCTCCTGGCAGCGAATGGGGAATGACGAGATTCCGTCTGTTGCGATGGATCAGGCAGAAGGGTATAAGTTAGCTCTGGAGCATCTGATATCAAGAGGATACACTCGAATTGCGAATGCATTTGGAAGGGCTGAAAGTTTGAATACTCAGAGCCGCCGTGAAGCCTATGAATCTTTTATGAAGAGCAAAGGGTTACCTGTGTGGTCTGAAGCGTATCAATATTCCGTATTTAGCTCCACAGATGGCGAAGAAGCGATGCGCAGAATGGTAGAGGAGCCAGAACTTCCACAGGCCGTATTATGTTCAAATGATTATGCAGCCATCGGCATTCTGAGCGAAGCACGTAGACAGAATATTCAGGTACCGGAACAACTCGCCATTGTGGGGTTTGATGATATTGAACTTTCCCGTGTACTCGGAATCACGACTATACACAATCCGATTGCGGAGCAAGCCACCCAGGCTTTCCATCAATTGTGGGCCGTGTTGGGTAAAACAGAGTTGAAGACAGAGCAGCTAACATACCAGCTGATTGAGCGTGAGACGACTTGAATCCGTAAGACCTGATGTTGGAATCTGGTTTGGTTTTATGGATTCAATAATTATTCAAATTTGAAGCATCTTCGAATCGGACACATACGTTATACTGAATATGAGCTTCAGAGCGACACATCTATACGGAGATGTGGCGTGAAGTTTTCGTAGCATGTTACAAGTTACATATTTCACAAACGATCTGCGGGAAAGGTGAGAATGAACTTTATGAAGACAGTGACAGGTCGATTCAGAATTGCGGGCATATGGGAGGGCGTATCCTTACTTCTATTGATTTTTATTGCTATGCCTCTGAAATATTTTGCAGATATCTCTTCCGCTGTAGCCGTAATGGGCATGATTCATGGTATTTTGTTTCCTTTGTACCTAATTGCGCTAGTTCACTTGGCTTTGGTCAAGAAGTGGAAGATAACACGCTGGCTGATGGGTGGACTCGCTGGTCTACTGCCGTTTGGTACTTTTGTATTCGAATCTTATCTTCGGAAGAGAGATTGGAAATAAAAATCAATAAGAATAAATGAAAGCAGGCGACTAATTCAGATGTTATCCGAATTGTCGCCTGTTACTTTCTGTACAAGTACTACTTTACAGTACCTTGCTGACGATCGGACAATAAGCTTACTCCAATATCGCCAGAGGCATTCGACACAGGCGTATACGCCGAGAAGGAAGTAACAACTACCAGCGCAGTGAACAGAAATAAGAATGATTTTTTCATACCATAACCTCTTTCATATGGGGATATATTCCATTTGATTCTAACGCATATAGGCTATACTTGAAAAGAAAAAGTTTAAATGAGCAAGCTATTGAATGACTGAAAGGGTTGAGCTTCCATGAAAGGTATTCATGAGTTAACATCCATAGAAATGGTTGAAGAAGTTATTCAACAACATGAATTGGTTTTTTTGTATGTATCTCGGCCAGAGTGCAGTGTATGTCACGCTTTACTCCCCAAGATCAGGGCGTTGCTTGAACCTTATCCATCAATATACCTGGGTCACATTAATGCTAATGAAGTGGAAGAGGTTGCATCCAAGTTTCTTATTTTTACTGTTCCAACAATGATCATGCTTGTGGAGCAGAAGGAATATATTCGAGCGGATCGTTTTGTTCGCTTGGAACGTCTGGAAGAGCAGCTGCAACAGATTCACTCCATGTATGTCCAAGATGAGGAATAGAAAGCTAAAGCTTCATGAACGGCGGCTCATACATGAGCCGTTTTTTTTGCGCCCGCAGTGGCATATAGCTATGAATAAAGTACATGATGCCTGAACTCGCAAATTAAAGTGTTGCCATGAAAACGGTTTTATGATAATTTAAACATTATAAAAACGTTTTTATAGTAAAGGAACAAAACTTATGGCAAAGATAACGATTAAAGATGTAGCAAGGGAAGCGGGCGTATCCATATCTACGGTCTCCAACGCCTTGAATGGTGTGGATGTCTTGAACCCGGAGACAAAATCACATGTTCTTAAGGTGGCAGAGCGTTTAAATTATGTGCCCAATCTGAATGGCAAGCTGTTGAAGTCCGGTCAAACCAAAATGCTCGGTTTTTTCACTACAAGTGTATCGGGTCCGTATTTCTATAAGCTGGTTGAGTCAATGTCTCGTGAATGTGATCGTCTTGGGTACGGGCTGAATGTATTTGTGACCAAGGATAAACACGTTATTATGAGTAATATTCTGGGTCGGCGGGTGGATGGTGTCATTATCTACGAAGAGCTTCGGATCGATGAGCAAGATATTATCGCCATGGAGAAAGACAAGATCAAGGCGGTTTTTCTGGATCGGGTCTATCAGAGTGATACGATGGGAAGTGTCATTTTTGACTCGTATGTGGCGGCTTATGAAGCTACCAAGTATTTAATTGGGCTGGGGCACAAGAAAATTGCTTATATTTCTGGCGTGGACACAATGTTTGACAGTGTGCAGCGTAGAGATGGCTATTTGGCTGCCTTGCGTGAATACCAGCTTCCAATTGATGAAGATTACATTATACAAGGGTACTTTGAGGAGGAGAGCACGTATAGTGCGATAAAATCTTTTCTTCATTTACACCCCGGCAAGCGGCCTGATGCATTTCTTGCAGGGAATGACTTGAGTGCAATTGGCTGTATGCATGCGTTGAAGTCTGAGGGTTTTGAAGTGCCTCAAGATGTTAGTGTCGTGGGTTTTGACGATATTGACATCGCACAGTATTTTTCTCCACCGCTCACAACGGTAAGAAATCAAATTGCAAGACAGGGTATCCTGGCAATCAATCAATTGGTGGGTATGATCAAGGAGAAAGAACAAGGGGCTGCACAGAAATTGGCGGGTGAACTGGTGGTGAGAGGTTCAAGTCATGTGAAGATCGACAGGAAAGACTACCGTACATAAGTTGATTCAGCTTCTTCTCCGGTCTTTTTTTACATAAATATAAACAAAGGGGGTTTTTATGTCGAAAAATAAAAACGTTTTTATAAACATGCATGCAAGGTGGAGGGGAGTAAAAAAACGTGGATAAATTAGCCGTAGAGACATCAACCGGTAAAAATGCGATCAGTCCCAATGGAAAGAAACCCATCGGACAACGGATTAAAGAATTCATAGTCGATTATCGGAGACAGTGGGAGATTCAATCGATGATTATCCCTGGCATTATTTTTATGATTATTTTCTGTTATATCCCGATTTACGGTTTGACGATTGCCTTCAAGAATTACACGGTCATTGATACGCTGGCCACCGCTCCTTGGGTAGGGCTGGATAATTTCAGAATCATTTTGTCAGATAAATACTTCTGGGATGCAGTCGTGAATACGCTAGGGATCAGTTTTTTGAAATTAGGTATCGGGTTCGTCATTCCGATCATTCTCGCGATCATGATCTACGAGTTAAACAGCGGACGATTCAAGAAGTTTGTGCAAACGGTTTCATATTTACCTCACTTTTTGTCCTGGATTGTACTTGGGGGAATGCTGATTACCTGGTTTTCGACAACGGGGTTATTTAATCAGTTGTTACTTAGCCTGGGAGTGATCTCGCAACCGCAGAACATCTTACTGGATGCAGGCAAGTATTGGTGGATTGCTACGTTATCGGATATTTGGAAAGAAGCAGGTTGGGGAACGATTCTGTATCTGGCGATCATGGCGAAGATTGATCCTACGTTTTATGAAGCTGCCAAAATCGATGGTGCAAGCCGTCTCAGACAGATCTGGAATATCACATTGCCTAACATGAAATCAATTATCAGCTTAAATCTGATTCTAACTGTAAGCGGTTTATTGGGATCGAATCTGGATCAAACGCTCGTTCTCATGAACTCCCAGAACCGTGACAAAGCGGAAGTCATTAATTCGTACGTGTACCGTATGGGGATGTCTCAGGGTGACTTTTCATATGCAACGGCCGTTGGCTTGGGTGTCTCAATCATCTCTGTCATTCTACTCGTCACGGCAAACAAAATCACAAGCAAATTAAACGATAATCAATCTGTGTTGTAGAAGGAGGCATCCCGCGTGAATGGAAAGGTGGCAAAAGAAGATCTCGATAGTCGGATCTTTGATACGTTAAATATAATTTTGCTAATCATCTGTACGATCGTTATTCTGGTTCCGCTCTGGAATGTCATCATCTCTTCCTTTAGTTCAGGCAAGGCACTGGCGGAAGGTGGATTCATCTTCTGGTCACCGGAATTCTCGCTGGAGAATTACAGAGCTGTATTCAATGATCAGGGCATCTGGCAGGCCTTCTTCATATCGGTTTCCAAAACAACGATTGGCGTTGTTACACATGTGTTCTTCTGCGCCATGGTTGGTTACGGTCTGAGCAAAAAGTACATAAGAGGCCGTAAATTATACGTTGCCATGGGTGTTATTACAATGTTCTTCTCGGGCGGCATGATCCCGACATACCTGTTAATCAAATCACTTGGATTGTTAAACAGCTTCTGGGTGTACATTATTCCGGCGTTGTTCAGCTTCTATGATGTCGTAATTTTGATGAATTTCTTCCGGAATGTTCCGGATTCGCTGGAAGAATCGGCCAAGATTGACGGTGCAGGGGATTGGCATATTTTCCTGAAAATATTCATTCCACTCTCCATGCCTGCCATGGCTACAATTGCGCTATTTAATGGGGTGGGGCAATGGAACGACTTCATGACAACCAAGTTATACATTACCGATCAGTCACTGTATCCACTTCAGATGATGTTGTACGAGATTATCGTTCAGTCACAGACACAATCCATGCAAAATGTCGGAGGTTCAGCTGTCATTGAAACAACGACCAAAGGCGTGCAGTTGGCCACCATTGTCATTACAACACTCCCTATCGTGCTGATCTATCCCATCGTTCAGAGATACTTTATCTCGGGAATGATGCTCGGAGCAGTCAAGGAATAGGAGCAACAACTATCCCATTTTGAGGAGGAACAAAAACATGTTGAAGTTGAACAAGGCATCAGGAAAAAAAGGGGTTAAATTGCTCGCAACACTACTCACAACCGTACTTATGATTACAGGTTGCAGTGGTGGATCGGGGGGCTCCAGTGAAGGAAACTGGGTTTCCATTGAAGATCGTTATACGGTTGACCCGGAAAAGCCAGCTTGGCAGTTGGATAAAAAGGAAGAGGCTACCGACCTGACATGGTACGTCAATGCTGACTGGTGGAACACTGATTTTGGCAAGGACATTGTTACCAAGAAAATCAAAGAGGATCTGAACATCAATATTAAATTCATCACGGGTGATGATACCAAGTTAAACACCTTTTTCGCGGGTGGAGATATGCCTGATTTGTTGACGGTGTTTGACTCGAATTCTCCAGTGGTGCAAAAAGCTGCAACCTGGGCTATGCCGCTGAATGATCTGGCGGAGAAATACGATCCTTACTTCAATAAAGTTGCGGCTGCCGATACATTGAACTGGTTCCAATTGGCGGATGGTAAAACCTATGGTTACCCGAACTATTCCAATACACAAGAGGATTATGATAGCGGTAACATTCCTGCCAAAACGGCATTTATCATTCGTAAAGATGTGTACGAAGCTTTGGGTAGTCCGGTCATTGGAACGCCAGAAGAATTCCAGAGTGTGATGAAACGAATTAAGCAAGAGTTCCCTGCGCTGATTCCGTTTGGATTCAACTCTATTGGTGAAGGAACAGGTTCACTCGGGGATACGTTGCAAGATTTCATCGGTGTTCCGTTGGAGACCGAATCAGGAGAATTCTATGATCGCAATCTGGATGAAGATTACCTCACGTGGTTGAAAACATTGAACACCGTGTACAGAGATGGCAATATCAGTGATGACAGTTTTGCCGATGATGGAACCGCTTTTGAGGAAAAAGTAAAGTCCGGTAAATATGCGACCATGCTGCTTGACGGTACACCTCAACAAGGAGGAAACTTGCAAATCTACATGAGTGCCAATCCAGGCAAAGAATATGTTGCTATCGATGGACCACAGAGCACTAAAGGTAATGCACCAACATTGAATCAATCCGGAATAACCGGGTGGATGATCAATTTCATCTCCAAGGATTGTAAAGATCCGGCCAAGGCCATTCAGATTTTCACATACTTATTAAGTGAAGAAGGCCAGACACTCATGAATTACGGGATCGAGGGGGAAACCTACCAAACCAAAACCGACGGTAGTGTAGAATTGCTGCCAGCGGTGAAAGACCTGCAACTCAATAACGCGGATCAATTCAAAAAGGATTATCGGATGGGTGAATTTATGTTCTTCGGTCATGACCGCCACAAAGCACTCAGTGCAGATGCTTTTCCGGAAGCGATTAAACAGATGCAAGAGTGGGGCAAAGGCAAGCTGAAACCACACTTCATTCTGGAGAATATTAGCCCGGATCAAGGTACACCTGAAGCTCGTGCGTTGTCAGCAATCAATACGAAGTGGAATACAACGCTGGTCAGTATGGTACGGTCCAAGGATGATGCCTCGTATGACAATGCACTGGCTTCTTACAAGTCATTTTTAGGTGAGAACCGTTGGGAAGAGATTGTGAAGGTACGCAGTGAAAAGATGAAATTGAACAAAGAGAAACTAGGCATTCAATAATAGAAATAAAGGAGAATCCTATGACTACATTCAAAATGTACAAATCCACGGGTGAAGAAGAGTTATTCGTATCTCTATCCCAGGAGCAATTGAAACCACTGGATGCTGATAAGGAGACAACGACGATCCATCTGGATGATCAGCTAACGTATCAGGAGATGGACGGATTTGGTGCTTCTTTTACCGATTCATCTGCCTATTTGATCAACCAAATCTTGAGTGAGGAGCAGCGTGATGAGGTCATGACCCGGCTCTTCCATCCGGAGAAAGGGATTGGGCTGTCGGTCATCCGTAATCCGATGGGCGCTTCGGACTATGCGAGAACGATATACAGTTATAACGATATGCCAGAACAGCAGACAGACCCGGAATTAACCCAATTCAGCATTGCACATGATGAAGGTGACGTTATTCCTTTAACGCAAAAGGCGTTGGCATTGAATCCTGAACTGAAGCTGTTTGCTTCACCATGGAGTGCACCAGGATGGATGAAAACGAGCGGCTCAATGATCACCGGACAGTTGAAGGCTGAATGGTATCCCGTTTATGCTGAATATTTCGTGAAATACGTTCAAGCGTATGCAGAGCATGGATTACCGATCCATGCCATCACACCACAGAATGAGGCGCTCTATGAACCCGGGCACTATCCGGGTATGTTGATGCCAGCCGAGGCCCAAGCAGATTTTATCAAAAACCATCTTAAACCAGCCTTTGTGCAAAACGATATTCAAACCAAGATTCTCTGTTACGATCACAACTGGGATCAACCGGACTATCCCCTGACCGTACTTGAACAAGCTGGAGAGGAAGTGGATGGCGTAGCCTGGCATTGGTACGGGGGAGATGCTTCTGCTCAAACGAAGGTTTATGAAGCTTTTGCAGGGAAAGAAGTGCATTTCACTGAAGGTTCGGGTGGAGAGTGGATTCCGCCATTTGAGCAAGCCTTCTCTAATGTGATGCGAACGGGAATTCAGATTCTTCGCAATTACAGCAAGTCTTTTGTACTTTGGAATATGGCATTAGATGAGAATAATGGGCCTACGGTTCCTGGATTTGGCCGCAGTACATGTCGTGGGATCGTACAGGTTAATCAGCAAACAAAGGAGCTTACGTATACACTTGATTATTATGCTCTGGCTCATTTTAGTGCTGTGATCCGTCCGAAGGCTGTTCGGATCGAATCAACATCCAGTGATGATGGAATTTGTTCTGTGGCTTTTAAGAATGTCGATGGTTCCGTAGCATTAGTCCTCTTCAATGATGGGGAGGAGACGGGCAACGTACAGGTTAAGCTGCGGGACGATGTATTGATGCAGTTCCAGCTGGAAAGCAAGAGTGTCTTGTCCGTATTAATCACAGTTTTATAAATGGATGAGTTATAACCAGGCTTCATTAGAAAAGAAACCAAAAGAAGCGATATCCAGAGTGTACACGGATATCGCTTCTTTTGGTGAAATTCAACATTATACGGGCTGAATGGCGAGATGGGGTGTCCCGCTACTCTCATCAACGAAAAGGATATATTGGTTGCCAGCAGTCCCTGTTAAGACCAGACCGGGTTGACCTGCAACACCAGGATTGTAGTATCTGAATTGTTGCAAAACGGGTAGAGAGAGTGGAAGAGTAGGTTGATTAAGTGCCATTAATTGTGTAGCGGCCTTGACGCTATCTCCTGCTTGAATAACCCCGCCTACACCCAAATGGTTGACAATCGAGGAACTGGCGTTGATTTGAAGGCTGCCTGCTACGGTCTGACTACCATTGACCTGTAGATCGACACCAACGGTTTGATTACCGTTAACTTGCAGATTTTGATTTATCGTCTGATTGCCGGTGACAAGGATACTATCAAATGTTGGCAAAGATATCATCTCCTATACAGTTATTCATATATTCTATGAGGACAAGATTTGAACCGACACGGGTGACCACACATTGTATATCTGGGATAAAGCCCCTTTTGCAATGAAGAGCGAGTGAAGTGGTAAACAGAAGAAACCATGCCACTATTTCGTGCATATTGTAGGCAGAGAATGTTTTCGTATGGAACGGGAGGGTTTGCTATCCAAAAGAAGTCAAAAATGCAGGTTAAGTCCACGAAAAAGAAACGTTCAGTTCATGATGCGAACCGGTTATTCCTGAGACAGATGAATGTGGTTCTGAACAGGAAACTCAAATCCATGCGTAAACATATGGAAGTACAGCAATTGGAACTGAATCAGCAATGGCTGAACATGATGCAGGTGGGAAGCATACCTACCCGAGAAGTGCCAAAAGTGATCTATAAGGAGTTAAATGTGCTTCTTATTACTCCTTGTAATGATCGAGAAATGTCATCACATTGCGTCCTGATTGAACAGAGTCTGAAACATCTCGTGAGAAATGTGAATGAGATTAAATATATCGAATCCGTGTCAGCCTGTTTGTCTTCCTATGAAGTTGACCTGATTATGGTCATCGGAAGCGAAGAAAACTTGCCGGATGAGAATATCACAGCATTAAGGACATCAACCGTGAAAAAGGCCATCTGGTTGTCTGTCGATCAACATGGGAATCAAAGCGAAACTATTCTACCGATTTTTGATCACGTGTTTACACAACATTCAACCCAAATAAGCGATGATCAGCATCATATGGGAAGCACTGTTAGTCATGAACTGTTAATGCCGCCTGATCCGCATCTATTCTGTCCGCAAGCTGTTCCCCCGGAGTACGAATCGGATGTTTATATCATCGGGGATGCAGAACCGGATGGCATCGTCAGCGCTATTATCAAATTGGGTCTTTTGGATAACAAAAAGGTTCGGGTAGATGGAAAGGGTTGGGCCCAGCTTGGAGATTTCTATCCCGTTCGCAAACATGAAGCTCGTCAGATGTTATATAACGGAAGCAAACTGGTAATTCATAGTGGCGAATCAATCAAAAACGTGATGGAAATTGCCGCATGTGGGACGTTTCAACTCATAGGACCATCTGTGAATCAGAGCAACGGGATTGACCTTAGTAACTTTCAACAATACAACTCTTGTGAAGAACTCACTCAGAAGTTTGAACATTACTGGCAGAGTGTTGATGCAAGGAGACTGGCCGCTAGCCATGCTCTGGCATACATGAAATATAATCAATCCCATCTACAAAAAACATTGCGACTGCTGGATATCATTTTCATATAAATCATCCCAAAAATCACAGGAGCGTAGGCTGCATCAAGTTGCTGCATTGGAGGAGTTTTGATTGAAGGTAATTGCTCTGCATCTGCCCCAATTTCACCGGATTGAGGAGAACGACCGATGGTGGGGGGACGGTTTTACCGAATGGACCAATGTAAGAAAAGCCACGCCTTTATATTCGGGTCATCATCAGCCTAAGCAGCCGTTTCAGGGGAAATATTATGATCTTTCCGATCCAGATGTACGAAAATGGCAAGCGGAAACGGCTAAACAGCATGGCATTTATGGATTTTGTTATTATCATTATTGGTTCAAAGGCAAGCGTTTGCTGGAAAAACCGGTGAATGAAATTTTGGATAGTGGGGAGCCTGATTTTCCTTTTTGCTTGTCCTGGGCCAATGAGACATGGACGAGAAAATGGGATGGTCAAGAATCCGATATTCTCATGGCCCAGAACTATGGGGATCGAGAGGATTGGGAAGAACATTTTAATTATCTGGTAAAAGTATTTAAGGACAAACGATATATTCGAGTGGAAGGTAAGCCATTATTTCTGATCTATCGACCAGCCAGTATTCCGCATTGTGAAGATATGATTCAGTTTTGGCGTGAATTGGCTTTGAAACATGGCCTGAAAGGGATTCATTTTGTGCAGACCATTGGTGGATTCCCTACATTTAATGGTCAGATCTTTGATGCGAGTATGGAATTTGAACCGCATTATACGTTTGCACATGGACATATGAATGGAATCTGGATCGAAATGAACATCAAGGGACAGCAACATATTGCTGTGAATTACGACAAGGTATGGTCCTCCATTCTCGAACGAACACCACACCGTAACGGAGAAATTGTTTATCCTGGTGCTTTTGTCAATTGGGATAATACACCGCGAAGAGGTGTTGACGGACAGAGTACGCTCGGGGCCACCCCAGAGAAGTTTGGGCTGTATCTATCCAGACAGATGGAACGAGCGAGGACGCTGTACAAAAGTGAATATCTTTTTGTTAATGCCTGGAATGAGTGGGCGGAAGGGGCATATCTTGAACCGGATCAAAACTATGGTTACGCTTATTTGAGAGAAATCAAGAAAGTAACTCAGCACGAACTATCGACCAGAAACAAATCTGTAGGAGGGAGTTCCGAATGAGGGAACTCTCTCTGATTTGAGCTTATTTACAGACTAGGTTTCGTTGTCAGTACCGTTTTTTGTTTGCGGTATTCCGTTGGCGTTAGCCCTGTATGCTTTTTGAACTGTCTGGAGAAATAGTACAAATCACTAAAACCGAGATGCTCGGCGATGGCAGTTATTGTGTTCGGGGTGCAGGTCAGCAGTTCCTTGGCCTTATCGATTTTTTTTCCAGTAATATAGAGGATCGGAGGAACTCCGATCTGCTGCTTGAAGAATCGAATGAAATAATTTGGATGCATGTAGGCGATCTGAGCCAGATCCTGAACCGAAATATTCTCTTCGATGTTGGAATCAATATAAGCCAGAATGGTGGACAGTTTCTCCATGACAGGCACGTTAATAAAAGAGATCTGATCCAGATCCAGATTCATTATATAGTGGGACAGTAGTTCGGTTAGTTTGCTCTTGGCCATCATATGGCCATAGACTTCATCGGATTTTGCATATGTAAGGATACTGCTGAAGATTGCTTGAATCAACTCAGGTTGATCTATCGTACAGATGTGTGGGAATTTCAGAATTTGGAACAAATTGATTCCCCCCACCTTTGCGCTAAAGTGACACCAATATTTGAGAAAAGGACGGTCATTAATGGCAGAGTAAGACTGTTTGATCCCCTCTGGCATTAAAATAAGCTGATTAGGCGCAGGATAATACTCCTCCTCCCCAATCTTGAGCCAACCTTCACCTTCGCATATGAAATAAAACTTGCTGTAATCGGGCGTGTAATCCAGATCCCGCCAATCCGTATCACACCGATTGTAATTGACCATGAATAATTCGACTTGGAGATTGGACAGGTAGTTCGTAAGCAAAGTTTGGTGATTCATACTTTTCATCTCCATACAAGGTTATTATTGTCCATCTAAAAGTTAGTGTTCTGCATGTCTATCTTTCGGCCGTAGCACTACAATACAACTACAGACAATAATAGAAGGGATGAGAACATCTCATGGACAAAAACGAATATTTGCAACAGATTGAAGCAACGATTGAGAGCGGTAAATTCAAGGACAACTGGAGTTCGCTTAGCGCCTTCCAAGTTCCTGAATGGTACCCAAAAGCGAAATTCGGCATATTCATTCACTGGGGGCTATATTCTGTACCGGCCTATGATAGCGAATGGTATTCGCGAAATATGTACATACAAGGCACCAAAGCTTATGAACATCACCTTGAGGTGTATGGACCTCATAAGGACTTTGGATATAAAGACTTCATTCCGATGTTTCGTGCAGAGAAGTTTGATGCAGACGAATGGGCAACGTTATTCAAACAGGCTGGAGCCAGATATGTTATGCCTGTGGCTGAGCACCATGATGGTTTTCAGATGTACAAAAGCTCTTTCTCTCACTATAACACATATGAAATGGGCCCCAAACGGGATCTTCTGGGTGAGATGAAGGTTGCCTACGAGAAGCAGGGGCTGACATTATGCGTGTCGTCTCACCGCGCCGAGCACTGGTTCTTCATGTCTCACGGGAAGGAGTTTGATTCAGATATTAAGGAACCCCTGGAGCGTGGGGATTTCTATTGGCCTGCCATGCCTGAACCCAAGGATCACTTCGACTTGTATGACTCACCTCCAACCGAGGAGTATCTGGAGGACTGGTTGATTCGCTGCTGTGAACTGGTGGATCAATATCAGCCAAAGGTCTTTTATTTTGATTGGTGGATTCAAACGGTTGCATTCAAGCCCTATCTTAAAAAATTTGCTGCTTATTATTATAACAAAGGCGAAGAATGGGGCGTGCCTGTAGCTATCAATTATAAACATGAGGCCTACATGTTTGGTAGTGCCGTTCCGGATGTGGAGCGGGGACAGTTCGCTGAGCTTAAGCCCTATTTTTGGCAAACGGATACAGCTGTCGCTAAAAACTCATGGTGTTATACGGAAAATAATAACTATAAAACGGCTGAGGAGATCATTCGGGATCTCGTCGATATTGTAAGCAAAAACGGAAATTTACTGCTGAACATTGGGCCCAAAGCAGACGGCAGCATACCGGAAGAAGATCGTGAGATTTTGCTGAGCATTGGCAAGTGGCTGGAAGTGAATGGGGAAGCGATTTATGACACGTCATTCTGGCGTACGTTTGGCGAGGGTCCGACAGAGGTGAAGGAAGGGCAATTCACGGATGGGGATACGAAGATATTCACGAGTGAAGATATACGGTTTACGTTAAAAGAAAGCAGCCTGTATGCCACGGTTCTTGCCTATCCAGATAACGGGGTGGTGCAGATTAAATCCCTGAAGGAGAATTCTCATCATTTTCAAGGGGTCATTCAAGATATTCAGGTACTTGGCTATGAAGAACAACCGAAATGGGAGAGAACAGCGGACGCACTGATGATCACAACGACAACTGTGAAAAGTAATGCGCCTATTGTTTTCAAAATTAAATTGGACTAATCAACAAAGATAAATTAAATACTGTAAAATAAAAAAAGGCGCATCCAGGAGTATTGTACTCATCGGATAGCGCTCTTTTGGTTGGGCTATACACAGGGCTGAATTCCATGCAAAATCCTCTCCATGTTAATGGGGGGTCCTCCAAGCTGAAAACTGTAATTCGGAAATTTACTTATATAATAATCACGAAATTCTTTCTTGCTAATATACTGATATCATCAAACCAGTGATGTTCGCCTGTAATGGAATGATTGAGACTCACTAAGGAGGATCTGCAAAAAAGATGAAACCAAAGAAACGCATCAGATATGGTTGGAGCGGATTTAAGAAAAAAAAAACTGAGGACTGTGACCATCCCCAAGAGCAGCACAAAGAACACCACCACGAGCACCATCATAACCACCACAATCATCACCACAATACCCACCATCAAAAGTGTTTTGACAAAGAAGCCGAATTGCTTCTCAGATTAATTGGTGAGTTGAAGGGAGCAATTGTACAGGTTTTTGCGAATCCCTCGCCTCACAATGTTTCACTGCTGATTGAGGTACTGCGTAAATTACTGGCTCTGGTTCATCATTCGGATTTGAAAAAGGGAACCAAGGCAGATCTCGAAGCGATCTTGGAGCTTACCATTGTATCTGCAGAGGCCGTTCCATTTTCTCCGATCAGTGTGGGAACCAATTTGCAGCAATTGCTGGATGTGCTCCTATCTGTCATTTTACAGGGGAATATCGATTCGGCTGAGAAAGATCAACTGGTCATTTTGATCCGTGCGACCGAATTGGCTATCACAACAGGGCTTAGAAACATAGGGAGTCAAGGTCCGGCAGGACCTGCAGGACCAGCGGGTCCTCAGGGCGTACCTGGTCCACAAGGCCCGGCTGGCGTTGCTGGTTCTCAGGGTGGTGTAGGTCCAGCTGGTACACCGGGAGCTGCTGGTGCCCAGGGACCAGCAGGTGCGACAGGTGTTACCGGCGCAACGGGTGCGGCAGGCCCAGCAGGTGGCGCAACAGGAGCGACAGGTGCAACCGGGAGTACAGGAGCCGTTGGGGCAACGGGCGATCCGGGTGTAACTGGAGCCACCGGGGGAACTGGAGCTACAGGAGTAGCAGGAGTACCTGGCGTGACTGGTGGTACGGGAGCTACAGGGGCCGGAGCCACGGGTGTGACAGGAACGACAGGTCTCACGGGTGTGACAGGAACGACAGGTCTCACGGGTGTGACAGGAACGACAGGTCTCACAGGTGCGACAGGAACGACAGGTCTCACGGGTGTGACAGGGGCTACAGGTCTCACGGGTGTTACTGGGGTTACAGGTCTCACGGGTGTTACTGGGGTTACAGGAGCTACGGGTTCTGGAGCCATCATACCGTTTGCTTCTGGCGGACCTGCCATATTAACAACGGTTCTTGGTGGACTGGTCGGAACGACAAGCCTTATCGGTTTCGGCAGCTCGGCAACAGGAGTCAGCATTTTGGGTGGCACAATTGATTTAACGGGAACGATTGTCGGACCACTCATTAACTTTGCGTTCTCTGTCCCACGGGATGGCGTTATAACTTCGATTGCTGCTTATTTCAGTACCACAGCAGCCTTGGCCTTGGTTGGTTCAACGGTGACCATCACTGCGCAATTATTCAGTTCACCTACTCCTGATAATGCATTTACTGCGGTTCCGGGGGCGGTCGTTACACTGGCACCTCCACTCACTGGTATTATTGCTTTGGGTAGCATCTCCAATGGCATAACAACCGGATTGACTATACCTGTGACTGCACAGACACGTCTGCTGCTGGTGTTCTCGGCAACGGCAGCTGGACTTACTCTTGTGAATACCGTTGTTGGTTATGCAAGTGGCGGCGTGAACATTACATGATGAGATATAAATTTTGAGATGAACGACATGAGAGTTCTCATGTCGTTCTTTTTCTTGATTTGAAATTTTGATTATGAGGTCTTGGTTGTATAGAACTACTACAAACTATTATTCATCAAAAAAAATGCATGAATACGAAAAATAAGCTGAAATACGTAAGCGACATGAGACACATAAAAGCATTAAATAGACTTATTTTCTATAATTTTCAATAAAGTACTTGTATATATCGAATAATGATTTTATACTATACCAATAAAATCCAATTAAATTCCTAATCGACTATTATATGTAATTAAAATGTTTAACTACTCACTCGAATCACGATCGAAAGTCATATCCACCACTCCTTAGCAAGCGTTCTGCTAACGCTCCAGATTACCCTTCCACATGAATGCTTACAGACATTCACTTCATTGGATTATTCAAACACCCAAACTATTCACTCACATGGTTTAATCCGATTCATTCAATCTCCTAAACTTCCAAGTAAAAAATCATAGACTGATCTGTTATCTCTTCTGACTCATATTGTTCCCTAACCAGACCTGTAAAGGAGGTGAGGCTTTATGTGAAATCCAGGGTATCTATTTCGTACGCAATAAAGGTTATTTTACCGTTTCATTCTGCAGAGAAGGGCATATGTACCAGACTAAATTAAAAAACCGGGTAAAAGGAGTGGAAAAGTTTGATAAAGATTAATCGGTTACGCAAGCCCATCTCCATGGGGCTCTCGCTTCTCCTTGCATTTTCGATCATTCATCCGGTTTCAGCTGAAAACTCCACATCATCCAAATTGGATATGAAATCTGGACTTGCCAAAGTTACGGAATCCAAAGTAAACGCCAAGTTGACCAAAGAATTTGATGGTAGTGAATATGTGACCTATCTGGTGAAAATGAAGGAACAGGTGGATACAGCAGCAGTCTCCAAACAGGCCCTTGAAAAGGCGACCATCGCCAAACAAACGGCTTCAGCCACAAAGCTGTCCGTTCGTAATTCGGTCGTCAGCTCTCTGCGGGAAACGGCCTCGCGTACACAATATCCATTGGAAACTTATCTGGAAAAGGAAGTTGACCTGGGTAAGGTCAAAGAATATAAAAGCTATTTTATCGTCAATTCACTGGCAGTAACGAGTACCAAAGAAGTCATGGAACAGATTGCGCTGCTGCCTGAGGTGGAGAAGATTCTACCGAATGAGACGAGATACTTACAGAAAGCCGAAGTGAGTAAAGAACCGGCGAATGCGGCACCAGGCAAAGATGCTGTCCAAACGCCAGCTAAAGACTCTTCAGTCGGTGTCAAAGACAAAGAGCCTGCTGCAAAGGACAAGCTTGCGACAGAGAACGTGGAATGGAACTTGGATTACATCAATGCGCCAGCCGTGTGGGATCGGGGCATCGATGGAACAGGGATTGTTGTTGCCAATCTGGACAGCGGTGTGGATTATACTCACCCTGCGCTTCGCAGCAAATGGCGGGGATTGGATGCCTCGGGCAATATCGTTGATCCCGAACTGAGCTGGTATGATCCGCACAGTAATGCTTCCCTCCCTGCGGACGAAGACGGACATGGTACGCACACGATGGGTACGATGGTTGGCTCCGAAGCAGATGGTACCAACCAGATCGGGGTTGCTCCCGGTGCAAAATGGATTGGTGTGCGGATATTCAATCCGGAAACAACAGATGCCATTATTCTGGATGGCGGACAATGGTTGATCGCTCCGGTGGATGCGGAAGGTAATCTGCATCCTGAACTTGCACCGGATGTTGTTAACAACTCGTGGGGCGGAGGCGCAGGATTGGATGAATGGTTCCGTCCTATGGTCCAAGCTTGGCGTGATGCTCAGATTTTCCCGGAATTCTCCGCAGGAAATGTGAGACTGGGTAACCCGGGCGGACCTGGTTCTGTTGCTAACCCAGCCAACTATCCTGAAAGTTTTGCTACAGGAGCAACCGATATCAACGGAAATCTGGCTTCGTTCTCCCTGCTGGGCCCATCCCCGTATGGTGAGATCAAACCGGAAGTATCTGCACCTGGTGTGAATATCCGTTCATCAGTTCCGGGCGGAGTATATGAGGGAGGCTGGAACGGAACATCCATGGCAGGCCCGCATACAACTGCACTTGCTGCACTGCTGCTTCAGGCCAATCATTCCCTTACGGTGGATCAGCTGGAGCAGATCATTACAGATACAGCCACGCCGAGAACGGATAGTCAGTATCCGACCTCTCCTAATAACGGCTACGGTCACGGCATTATTAATGCCCTTGATGCTGTGGGTTCTGTACTCGAAGGAATTGGCACAGTATCCGGCAGAGTGGTTACAGCCGGAGATGATCTGGAAGAGCCAGTACTGGCACATACCCCTGTCAATTCAGCCTTTACAGGCATTGATATACCATTAACCGCTCATGTGACAGATAACATCGCGGTAGTCTCCGTCGAGGCTTTTGCCAAAACGACAGGTACCAACCAGTACGTCTATCTGCCGATGAACCGGATTTCTGGAGATAACAAAGATGGGACGTATACAGCGACAATCCCTGCTTTTCTTATTGAACCGCAAGGTGTGGAGTATTATATCCGCGTGAATGATTACGGCAACAACGGATTCGAAAGTCAGGTATATAAAGTGGCTGTGTCCAATGGTGTGAAGCCAGGATACCTTCAGGATTTTGAAGAAGATCAGCTGGGCTTCACGACTGGCGGAACCGGAAGTACCTGGGTATGGGGAGCACCAAGCAGTGGTCCTGGAAGTGCATACTCCGGTGACAAGGTGATTGCAACCAATCTGCAAGGAACTTATGTGGCGAATAGCAATGCATATCTGCTTGCGCCGCCTATTGATCTAACCGAGAGTCCAGAAGGGGCGTTATTATCCTTCAAGCACTGGTATGACTTGGAGAATAACATCGACTTCGGCAAGGTATACATCGCTTCCGAGGATAGCGATTATGTGTTTGAAGAGCTGTTAACCTTCACGGGTACAGGTGGCAATTGGAAGACACAATATGTGGATCTTCGCGAATACGCGGGACAGCAGGTGTTCATCAAGTTCAATCTGACGAGCGATAATTCATTGCAAAAGGCTGGCTGGTACATTGATGATTTCGCTGTAGAAGAACTGGATGAGATTGCTCCGGGCGCTCCTGCCGGATTGTCTGCGACAGCCGATATTCTTGGTAATGTAGCCTTGAGCTGGACGGGTCCGAGCGATGAGGATCTCGAATCCTATATCGTATATCGCTCCACAACCGCAGGTGCAGGTTATGAATCCATTGGAACTGCAACAGGAACAACGTTTACAGATACGGCTACGGTGACAGATTCGACGTATTATTATACCGTTGCCGCACTTGATTATAGTGGCAATGAAAGCGACAAATCGAATGAGGTCTCCATTACCGTAGAGGTGCCTCAGGATATCTACATCGATCATTTCGATGGCAGTGATGATAACGGCTGGACTCATTCAGGAACCAAAGATGAGTGGGAACGCGGTATTCCGGTAACGGGACCTGCCAGCGCGGTTTCTCCACCGAATGTCTGGGCGACTGATCTCGACAATACGTACGAGAGTGGCTCCAACTATTCACTCGTATCTCCGGTCATTGATTTGACGGATGTGTCCGAAGGAACACTCACGTTTAATCATTGGTACGAGATTGAGAGTGGATACGACTACGGGTATGTGGAAGTCACCAAGGATGGTGGAACCACATGGTCAGAACTGGGCAAATTCTCACATAGTACAAACGGTAAACAATGGACACCCGTATTTTATGATCTGGATGCACTTACCGGTAATGAAGTTCAATTCCGATTCCGCCTGACCTCAGATAACAGTGTTGTGAAGACAGGCTGGTTCATTGATGATTTCCGTGTACTGGGAGTTGCTGCGGAGACGGTAACGGAGGACAGTGCGGTTGTGCTTAACAATGACAAACCGAAACCGTCCTATGATAATCCATGGTACAAAATTTCGCGGACAGACAAAGCGGAATTTAACAAAACGAAACAGCCACAACCGGAAGTTGAAAAACCAGAAACAGGTTCGGTTAATCCACAAAGCCTGCCTGCAAGTGCAACGGTTACCGTACTGGAAACCGGACGTTCGGTGAAGACAGATCCAGCTACAGGCAAGTATAACTTCACACACGTAGCAGGTGATTACACGTTAAAAGCTGAAGCATATGGCTATTATCCTCAAACTCAACAGGTGACGATTACAGATGGCAATGGAGCCAAAGCCAACTTTAATCTGGAGGCAATCCCGCATGGACAGATTGAAGGTGTAGTAACGGATGAGCGGACAGGACAACCACTGGCTGACGCTTCCGTTCTCGTGGTGGAAGATGCCAATGTAGGTGAAGTTCGCACAGGTTCAGATGGCAGCTTCGATATTCAGGTATTGGAAGGAAGTTATACCCTGTCCATCCGGGCTGCTGATTATTACAGTAAAACCGTTACTGTGACTGTACCTGGTAATGGGACAGCAGAGGCAAATGTTGCCTTGAAGCCGTTCATCGGTTTCCCTGGAGAAATTGCTTATGATGATGGAACAGCAGAGAACGCACGAGCTTTTAATGCTGCGGATAACGCTTGGGCAGTTCGAATGACACCAGAGCTGGAGACCGCTCAACTGACAGGTGCATCGTTCCGATTCTGGAACACCGAATGGCCTGTACCTGGAGGCACAGCGTTCCAATATGCCGTATATGATGCTTCGGGTGCGGGCGGAGCTCCGGGACGACAACTGGCTGGACCATTTGACGGTACTGCACTTCGTAACGATCAATGGACAACTGTTGAATTCCCGGAACCGGTCATTGTAACGGGTGATTTCTATATCGTGTATGTACAGAGTTTAGCTGGAACTAGCGCTCCAGGACTCGCTACCGATGAGGATGGTCCAAATGCAGGTCGAAGCTGGCAGCGAGTAGGTGGAGCGTGGAGTACTTCACCTGATGAAGAAGGTAACTACATGATTCGTGCAGTTGTGAGATATCCGGTAAATGCGCCTGTGCTCACAGCACCTGCGAACACGTATACGAATCAATCAACCTTCACCGTGTCGGGAACGTCTCCGGCATCCGGCGCTCAGATCAAGTTTTACAACGGCAAAGATCTCGCTGGCACTACAACGGTGGCAAATGGGAAGTTCTCATACGGTGTGAAACTCCGTTCTGGCATTAATGCGATTACTGCCGAGGCAGTGGTGGACGGGAAAACGACCGACCGCTCACTCCCCGTCGTCATTATTCTGGATCAGACCAAACCGCAGTTGACCATTGTTACGCCAACTCAAGGAGATCGCATCAATGCGGAAGTTGTTCACGTAACGGGTAATGTCGTGGAACAATTCCTCGATAAGTTGACTGTTAACGGACAAACCGTACAAGTGGGCAAAGACAGAAGCTTCAGTCATCGCGTATTGGTTAACGAAGGCGAGAACACGATTACCATTACAGCAACCGATCTCGCTGGCAACAAAACAACGGTAACCCGCACCGTATACGTGGAAACGGCGTTGCCAGAACTTACGAATATTACGCCAGCTGAAGATGTTCGAATCACATCAGGAGAAAGTGTCACCGTATCTTTTGACAGTAAACCTGGTCTGCAAGCATCTTTCCGGATTCAGTTACCGCTGAATCTGAATGCCCAGGGGGCAGGAGAGGTTCCATTGGTGGAGACTGAACCTGGTCGTTACACGGGGACGTACACAACACCTTCATCCCTTGTTCTGGAGGGTGGAGTCATTGTGATTCGTGCTCAGGATGCAGCAGGCAACAAAGTAGAGTCGGAAGCAGCTGGACGATTGTTCGTCAGCGCAGCACAAGAACAATCCGTTCCAGAACCAGATTCGAGCCCTGAAGAGACTGAAACGGAAGTGGGTGCACCGTCCGCTGAGGGTCTGCAACCTTAATTATGCAAAGTATGATATGGATGATTACTACGTTTTGACCATCTAAGCAAGAAGCCGATAAGCCGAGGTATCAGGGCTTGTCGGCTTTTTGTTGTATCTCGATTCACATCTGACGCCTAAGATTACTGAAGCATCCATTGGGGTACTCTTTCTTTTGCTCTCATATGACAGTAGGTGAGTTGTCTCCTTTCTTCACATTAATGATATAACATGATATATTAGGATGTAGAACATGAGAAGTATGGGTATTTATGGAGGTGCTTGTATTGGGGAAAGATTCGGCATCCAAGCCGATGTATGAACAGATCTTTGAATCCTTGCGTGAACGGATACAGCTTCATCAATATCAAGTGGGTGAGCGTGTTCCTTCGGAGAAGGAATTATGTGATGAATTCGGAGTTAGCCGGATTACCACTAAAAAAGCACTTGAGATGCTGGCGAGTGAACAATTAATTGTTCGTCAGCCGGGACGGGGTTCTTTTGTAGCTGACACAGCAGATATGTTACAAGAAAGACCTAACAGACCTGCTCCGCGTGCTGCGATCAAAGATCCAGAGAAGAAACTTCTCATTGGCCTGGTCATTACTAACTTCAGTGATATGTATGGTACAGAACTGTTATATGGCATGGAAGAAGCTTCGCGAGAGCATGATTGTTTTCTCGTACTTAGACGCTCCTTCGGGATTCCGGAGCAGGAGGAACAGAGCATTCAGGAACTGCTGGAACTGGGTGTGGATGGATTGATTATTTTCCCGGCACAGGGTGAATACTTCAGCGATGAGATTCTTAAACTGGTCGTTAACAAATTCCCGTTTGTCCTGATTGACCGGTACCTGAAAGGCATTCCGGCTTCATCAGTCAGTACGGATAATGTAGGCGCGGCGCGAGAAGGGACGAATTATCTGTTCAACCTCGGTCACCGACACATCGCTTTTCTGACGCAGCCTCCAGCGAACACTACACCGATCGAAGAACGAATTGAAGGCATTATTGAGGCTCACAATGATCAAGGAGTTCTGGTGAACAGGGAACTGTGGTTAGAATCTTTTCTTTCGACACTGCCAAGTGTGTTTGATCCTCAAGTCGAGGTCCGTGATGTCGAGACATTGGTGGAACATTTACAGAAATACCCCCAGATTACTGCACTCTTTGCTGCGGAGTATCATATTGCTTTACTTGCAGAACAGGCAGCGGATCGGCTTGGTCTGAGAATTCCAGAAGATATGTCCATCATTTGCTTTGACAGTCCAAATGCTGCCGAAGGAAGCCGTGTAACCCATATGAGACAAAGCCAGTTTGATATGGGAAAACAGGCATTCGAGATGGTGCTTCAAAGTATGCAGAACAACGAAATGGCAGTGAACAGAGTTGTTTTGCCTGCCCGATTGGTGAAGGGTAAGTCAACGAGTGTGGTGAAACAAAAGGGTTAATTATAACAACTTAATATTCATTGTGTACAATCAGGGGCTTCGTGTAAACGAGGCCTCTTTTTAGCGCGGATAAAATGGGGAGAATTGCTTTAAATGGTATATTATTTGGTGTCTTCAAATTAAAATAACATGCTAATATACAAATAAATATATTGACATAACATTATATTCGTTTTAGGATGATGAAAGCGGTTAATAAACAGGATTACATAAGGAGGACAACATGCTGACACCCAGAGATGATCAAGAAATTTCCCCCTCGATATACGACATGATTGATCAGGTTAATCAACGTATGCCGGACCATCCGGAACTTAATCAAATGTTCAAAAATTGTTTTACCAATACGATGGCGACCACAATTCAGCGCAAAGAAGATGGAACGACTTTTGTGATTACAGGAGATATCCCTGCCATGTGGTTACGTGATTCTGCCGCTCAGGTCAGACCTTATCTGGTTCTCGCTTCAGAGGATGAAGATATTGCTGACATGATCGCTGGACTGGTTGAACGTCAACTGAATTATATTCTCCTGGATCCTTATGCAAACGCTTTTAATGAGACGGAGAGTGGAAAAGGACATCAGGAAGACCTAACGCAGATGAATGATTGGATCTGGGAACGGAAGTATGAGATCGACTCTCTGGCTTATCCGATTCAGCTCAGTTATCTCTTGTGGAAGAATACGGGCAGAACAACTCAATTCAACGATACGTTCCGCAAAGCAGCCGAGATCATCATGCAGTTATGGCAAGTGGAACAGCATCATGAGACGAAATCACCCTACACGTTCCAACGTCTGGATGCTCCCGAAACCGATACGCTCACCCGAGAGGGACGAGGTACTGAAACAGTCTATACCGGCATGACCTGGTCGGGATTCCGTCCCAGCGACGATCGCTGTGAATATGGTTATCTGATTCCATCCAATATGTTCGCCGTTGTGGCGCTTCGATATCTACAGGAAATTGCTGAAGTGGTGTTCGAGGATGAAACGCTGGCAGCGACTGCTCAGCAGTTGGAGGAACAGATCAACAAAGGTATTCAGGATTATGGCACCGTTGAACATCCGGAATATGGAACCATATATGCGTACGAAACGGATGGGAAAGGCAATCACAATCTGATGGATGATGCCAATGTGCCGAGCCTGCTGTCTTTACCTTATCTCGGATATGTGGAGGAGAAAGACGAGGTGTATCAGAATACACGCCGTTTCATTCTTTCCTCGCACAACCCGTATTTTTATGAGGGAACAGCAGCAGCGGGAATCGGTAGTCCGCATACACCGGAAGGGTACATCTGGCATATCGCTTTATCGATGCAGGGGCTGACTACAGAGGATCGCAATGAAAAACTACGATTGCTTCAGCTCATCCATAAGACGGATGCGGATACCGGACTGACCCATGAAGGTTTTTCGGCCAACAATCCACATGAATATACACGTCCATGGTTTTCATGGTCCAACATGCTCTTTAGTGAACTGATTATGGATTATTGCGGATTCCGCTTACAGAAATAGATAGGGAAGCAAGAGATAACCTGCGAGTACATCATAACGTTCGGAGTTCGTTGAATTCCGACAAGAGGAGAGCGAACCATGAGAAAAATATCATTGAAAATGCCGGTAGCAGCAGTTATGACATCCTTGCTCATTCTTACTACAGCCTGTTCGGGCGGAAGCTCAAGCACAGGCACAACCAGTGACGGCAAGAAGGAAGTAACTGTATCGTTCCGTTCTTCAGGATCTGAAGATACACTTACGAAATTCTTCCAATCAGGTTTGGTGGATCAATTTGAGAAAGAAAACCCGGATATCAAAATCAACATTGCGCCTGTGTTGGCAAGTGAGGGTGATTACACGTCCAAAATGGTTTTGCAGATGAAATCCCCGGATACGGCACCGGATGTCATTGCCGAAGATACATCCATCATCAAATCTGATGCTGCTGCGGGATATCTGGAGCCGCTGGATACACAGGTTCAGGGATGGTCCGATTGGGAAGAACACATCATCGACAACCTGAAGGCAGGGGTTACTGGGGAAGATGGCAAGGTGTATGGCGTTCCGGCTACCTCGGATACACGCGGAATCTGGTACAACAAGGAACTATTTCAACAGGCGGGGCTGGAAGTTCCGTTCAAACCTGCAAGCTGGGCAGAAGTACTCGAAGCAGCACGTACCATCAAACAAAAGCTGCCGGGTGTTACTCCGCTTAATATGATCGTGGGTAAAGCAAACGGTGAAGGTGTCACCATGCAAACGCTGGAAATGCTGCTCTATGGTACGGCGGATACGCTGTATAACGACACTAGCAAGAAATGGGTAGTTAACAGCCCGGGCCTTCTGGATTCTTTCAAATTCATAGATCAAGTGTTTAACACGGATAAAACAGGTCCGACCATGCAGGTTGCCTTGAATGGACAAGCTGGCAGTATTGCATTCCAGCAACAGTTCCCGCAAGACAAACTGGCGATGGCTGTAGATGGTAGCTGGGCAGGTTCGACATGGGCCGAGAACGGTGCTGCTCCAATTGCCAACGTTGAAGAGAAAATAGGCTTTGCACCATTCCCAACACAAAATGGGGAAGAGCCTGGAGCAACTACGATGTCTGGAGGATGGGCTTGGTCTGTTCCTGCACAAGCGAAGAACAAGGAAGAGGCTTGGAAATTTATCGAGTTCCTGATGAATAAGGAAAATGCGACTGCTCGTGTAGTAGCGGAAGGCAGCCTCAGTCCGCGTAATGATTCCACGGAAGTTGAAGGTTATACGGATCGTCCATATACCAAAGAAGCACAGGAACTCTTGAATGTGGCCCACTTCCGTCCAGCGAACGATCAATATGCAGCGGTATCCGCACAATTGCAAAGCATTGTTGAGAGTATTGCCTCTGGCAAGCTGACGCCGGAAGAGGGAGTTACGCAATTGAAGGACAACGTATCCCGTTCCCTTGGCGCGGACAGCATCGAAGAGAAATAAGGATATCGATATATTCGGAGGGGGAGGCATAATCTCCCCTTTTTCCGGTTCGAATGGAGAGTGACTTATGAAAAGGAAAGCACCAGGTTCATTTCTGTTTCTCATGCCTTCCGTACTGTTATTACTTGTGTTTTTCATTGTTCCCATCATTCTGACGATCTGTTTTGCCTTTACGAATATGGCTCTGACCGGGGCGGCAGCCAAGAGTTTGGAGTTTGTCGGATTCCAGAATTTCATTAATATGTTCCATGATCCGGACTTCCGGATTAGTGTCTGGCGCACGTTGGTCTTTCTCATCTTCTCCGCAGTGATTGGTCAGGTATTGCTTGGATTCATTCTGGCCCTTCTAATGAAGGAGAAAAATGTGACGTTCCGCCGGGTTATCGGCATCATCGTCATTGCCGGTTGGGTGACACCCGAGATTGTCGTGGCATTCTGTATGGTCGCCTTTTTCAGTGACAATGGTTCATTGAATCAGATCCTCGGCTGGTTTGGAGCGAATCCAGTCTCCTGGCTGTTCAGTTTCCCTATGGTGAGTGTCATTATAGCAAATATCTGGCACGGCACAGCCTTTTCAATGATGGTCTATCAGTCGGCACTGGATGATATCCCGAAGGAAGTTGAAGAAGCTGCGATTATTGATAGTGCCACCGGGTTCCAGATTGTCAGACACATTACGATTCCAATGGTAAAAGGGTCCATCGTGACCAACATGATGTTGGTCACACTTCAGACTCTGGGTGTATTCACGCTGATCTATACGATGACCGGTGGTGGCCCGGGTACTTCGACACAAACCTTGCCGATCTTCATGTACAACCAGGCCTTTGTGAACTATCAATTTGGATACGGCACAGCCATATCTCTGGTTCTGTTGTTCATCGGTATTATCGCCAGCCTGTTCTACATGCGATCTATGAAAGTGAAAGTGTAACCATGAAGGAGGTTCGATCCCTATGGTCAAACATGGGCTTCAACGCAAAATCCAGTACGGGATTCTAGTTTTTCTAGGGCTCTGTTTTTTATTGCCGTTGCTCTGGATCATTCTGGCTTCATTTGACCCGAACGCGCAACAGGGCATCAAAATGCCCAGTACCTGGACCATTCAAAATTTCAAGGATGTACTCGGGGATTCGAGCAATCTTCGTTCATTCGGTGTGGGCCTGATTCTGTCGGGAGGGCAAGCGATATTGGTTGTTCTGGTATCGGTCCTTGCTGCTTATCCTTTATCCCGTTATGAAATGAGATTTAAAAAAAGCTTCCTGTTATCGATTTTGTTCATGACAGCTCTTCCGATTACTGCCGTGATGGTTCCGGTATTTCAAATGTTTCTGTTCTTCAAAATGCAAAATAGCATCATTGCCACGATGCTGTTCCTGACTGCATCCTCACTTCCTTACGGCATCTGGATGATGAAAAACTTCATGGATTCGGTGCCAATTGATTTGGAAGAATCGGCATGGATTGACGGAGCGTCCGTGTGGAGTAGTTTGAGACGAATCGTGGCGCCATTGATGTTGCCGGGTATTGCAACGATAGCGATATTTACTTTTTCGGGAAGTTGGGGTAACTTCTTCGTGCCATACATCCTGCTCCAGACACCGGAGAAACTTCCGGCATCGGTCACGATATATCAATTCTTCGGCAGCCACGGTATGGTTGAATACGGCAGATTGGCTGCATTTTCACTACTTTATACAATGCCTTCAGTTGTGCTATATATCTTCTCCCAGCGTTACATGTCCAAAGGCTTCAGCATGGGTGGGGCAACCAAAGGTTAATGACAGGAGGTACGCAATATGACAACCAAAAAGACGGCACATCTCATCTCGCATACCCATTGGGACCGCGAATGGTATATGCCTTATGAACACCATCACGTACTGCTCATTGAGCTGATGGATAAACTGTTGGATACGCTTGATCAGGACCCGGAATATCGTTATTTCCATCTGGATGGGCAGACGATTATTCGTGAAGATTATTTGCAGGTTCGGCCCGAACAACAGGAGAGGCTCGACCGTTATATTCGTGAAGGACGCATCCATTTTGGTCCATGGTATGTGTTACAGGATGAGTTTCTGACCAGCAGCGAGGCCAACTTGCGTAATTTGCTCATCGGTCATCGTGATGCTCGACCTTTGGGTGTGATATCCAAGACGGGATACTTCCCAGACTCGTTTGGAAATATGGGACAGGCACCGCAGATTCTGCAACAGGCGGACATTCATAACGCGATCTTTGGGCGCGGGGTAAAGCCTACGGGATTCAATAATGCGGTGGTTGATGCAGACAGTTACGAATCTCCCTATTCCGAGATGATCTGGCGTTCGCCGGATGGTTCGGAAGTGCTCGGCATTTTGTTCGCGAACTGGTACTGCAATGGGATGGAAGTCCCGGTTGATCCGGAGAAAGCCCAATCATACTGGGATAAAAATCTGGAGGATGCCGAGAAGTTTGCCTCGACCCCACATCTGTTGTTCATGAATGGTTGTGATCATCAGCCGATCCAGACGGATCTGCCCGAGGCTTTACTTACAGCTGCTGCGTTGTATCCTGATGTGGAGTTTATTCACTCCAATTTTGACGATTACATTGAGGCGGTTACGAAAGATGTCCCTGAGCATCTGGCGACCATCGAAGGCGAGCTTCGCAGTCAGCACACGGATGGTTGGGGAACACTGGTGAATACGGCATCCGCACGGGTTTATCTGAAACAGATGAATCAGCAGGGGCAGACGTTGCTTGAAAAAGTAGCCGAACCACTGGCAGCCATGGCCCATATAGCCGGGGTAAAAGATTATCCGCACCATCTGTTGCCGCATGCATGGAAGATGCTGATGCAGAACCATCCACATGATAGCATCTGTGGGTGCAGTGTCGATGAGGTTCACCGTGAGATGGTGACCCGCTTCGCCAAGAGCAGACAGCTTGCAGAGAAACTGGTTTCCCAGAGCGCGCAGGCGATTGCTGAGTCTATACATGTGCAATCTGCTGAGACTTGGGGAGAGGAAGCTGTGCCGTTCACTGTGTTCAACACGAGTGGGTGGAATCGAAATGGAATCATTGAGATGGATCTGATTGTGGACAAAGCATTTTTCCCAGAGGGTCCTAACCCTCAGGCACTTGCGCAAAAAGTGGAAAAAGATGCACTGCCAGTGTATCAGCTGGTCGATTCGGAAGGACAAGTGTATTCGGCAGAAATCAAGGATCTGGGTGCGCATTTCGGCTATGAACTTCCAAAGGATCGCTTCCGACAGCCTTATATGGCTCGTAAAGTAAGAGTGATTTTCCAGGCGGTGGATGTACCTTCGCTGGGATATAAGACATATGCTCTCATTCCAGTAGAGAAGCAAGCAGAGATTGCTGAAGTGCCCGATATGAGCGAACTCATCCAGGTTCAGGGAATGATGATGGAGAACGGTCATTTGCGGGTGACGGTTGAAGAGAATGGTACGGCAACGATTGAAGATAAGGTCTCAGGTACTGTATATAGGGGATTGAATTCATATGAGAATACTGGTGATATCGGCAATGAATATGTCTATCGCCAGCCTGACGGAGAAACAACGCTAACCACGGAGCATCTGAAGGCAGACCTGCGGATTGTGGAGCAGTCTCCGTATCGGGCAGTTATGGAAAGTGTATTACGCTGGGATATTCCTACTGGAGCAGATGAACTTTTCGAGCTGGAGAAGCGCCAAATGGTTCCTTTTACAGAACGGAAGGCACAGCGAGTCGAGAACACTGTTCCCTTGGTGATTACGACAACCTATACATTGGAAACAGGCAGTAATATGGTCAAGGTAAAATCAGACTTTAACAATCAGGCCAAGGATCATCGACTGCGTGCACTCTTTCCATCCGGACTGGTGACAGAGGAGCATTATGCAGATTCCATCTTTGAAATTGCCAAACGTTCCAATACACCGGCAAAGGAATGGGTGAATCCAAGTAATGCACAGCATCAGCAAGCATTTGTACATGTGACCGATGGTGATCATGGCTTGATGATTGCAAACAAAGGGCTGAATGAATACGAGATTTTACAGCATGAAGAGGGCAGTACGATTGCGGTTACGCTACTGCGCGCCTCTTCGGAACTGGGAGATTGGGGTGTGTTTGAAACACCGGAAGCCCAATGTCTGGGACCTCAGAGCGTGGAATATGCGATTATTCCATTTGCGGGCGATGCTGCCCAGTCAGGTGCATGTGCATCCGCATATGTGTATCCGATTCCGTGGACGACTGTACAGCTAGGGACACTTGCATATACATTTGAGCAAGAAGGTCATCCCACAGCTAATGGGCAGAAGGTGGAACTGCCTCTGTCGAAGCAATGGTTGGCGTGGAATTCGCAAGGTTCGACACTGGCATTCTCCACATTGAAGATCGCAGAGGAAACCGGAGATTTGATTGCTCGCTGGTATAATTTAAATTCCGAACCAGTTGAGCTGGACGTTCAGCCTGGAGTTGAATGTGCCTCCGTTTACGAGAGCGATGTGCTGGAACGGGTTAAGGACACGCTGGAGGGGCACAGCCAAACGGTATCCGGGTACAAGATTGTTACACAAGGGTATGCGTTACGGTGAGCTGATTTTTGCATATCATAACTATAGAAACCTCCTGTTCACGGTAGTGTGGACAGGAGGTTTTTGTCATGTGCTCCGTTATGTGAACCTACACCAAAGCGTTATGCTGTATAAATATCTAATAACAACTAATGTCGCAATTTTATATATTTATTGTCGTGAGTTTCTATTAAAAATAGATTAAGTCTGTGATAACTTATAGATAAATGTCAGAATATTATATAAGATGAATATAACATTTACACGCAAACGAAGAGTGCAGAACCAATCTGTAGAAGCGAAGCGTTCGCCTTTATCCCCGGATTTTCCCCATTAAAAAAGAATTCAAAAAATACGGGGATAACAGTGATCGGAAGATGGTACTGCAATCGGAGTGGCTGAGTGTAAATTTTACAGGTTCAGCTTATATCCAATGGAGGTAAGACAACAGTGACCATTCGAATTGGGAAAATTAGCATGTGGCATGTTCATGCATGGGATTACATCAAGCAGGCACAGGAACATGAGGATACAGTCATCGCCGCTGTTTGGGATGAAGATGCCAAGCGGGGGCAGGAAGCGGCTGAACGCTTAAACGTACCATTCTATGCTTCACTCGAAGATATGCTGGCCAAGGATGACATCGATGCCGTTATTGTAGATGCGCCAACCCGCATTCATGAAGAGGTGATCACCGCTGCTGCAAAAGCAGGTAAACACATCTTCACGGAGAAGGTTATAGCATCGACACAGGTGGAATCCAACAGAATCCTTAATGAGGTAAAGGCGAACAAGGTCAAAATGACAGTCTCCTTACCACGACTGAATGCCGGGTATACGTTAACGATTCAGGATGTACTTCACCAAGGATTACTTGGCAAAGTGACTTATGTTAGAGCGCGTTTATCCCATGATGGAGCGATTTCCAACTGGTTGCCTGAACACTTTTATGATCTGAAAGATTGTCAGGGCGGTGCACTGATTGATCTGGGCTGCCATCCAATGTATCTGACCAAACTGTTTCTGGGTCAGGAAGTAACAGCGGTTAATGCGAACTTTGGATACATTACAGGCAAAGAAGTAGAAGATAATGCCGTTGCAACCTTGTTTACGGATTCTGGAGCAGTCGGCGTTGTTGAAGCTGGTTTTGTGAACAGCCATTCTCCGTTTACGATTGAGGTTCATGGTACGGAAGGTACGCTTCTGTACGGAACACCTGATGAAAAACTATTGATTCGCACGAAAGCAGCACAGGGGCAGTACCAAGAGTGGAGTGAAGTTCCTTTGTCAGACCAAAGAGAAAGCGCATTCAATCAATGGGTTGCACATATACAGAATGATACGGATGCAACTGAAAACGTGCAGATCGCTATGGAGCTGACCCGTTTGATGGAAGCAGCGAATCTCTCTGCCAAAGAAGGGCGCAGAATCACTCTGAATGAGTTGAAGGGTTAGGTTTTATGAAGGAGGTGTGCAATCTTGAGCCTGTATCCTTATGAGAAAATGCTTGAACGGCAGGATCTCCTGGAAAGACTGGATATTCTAATGGTTTGGGGACATTATGAGATTCGCGTGATGCGATTTCATCTGACTTCTTTTCCAGCGGGCCGAGTTGTGGATTTCCATAATCATGCGGAGTTTGAGTTTCATTTTATCCCGAGAGGTAAGGGCAAAGTTATTCTGGATGATCAGACACATGCACTCTCGGAAGGTATGCTGTATTTGACTGGACCGGGTGTCGTTCATTATCAGGAGGCTGATGCCAAAGAGGACATGGATGAACTATGTCTTCATGTGGATATCGTTCACAAGCCAAGGGAACATGTCGATCCCTGGGAAGCAGCGGAATCCGAGGAAACGATGGAAAAGCTGAGAACGCTTCCGCTTACTCCGGTGAATGATTATCATCGGGCGATGCATTGTTTTTTGGAAGCCTACGAGGCATGTGATCAGAAATTGTTAGGTTATTATACGTCGATCAAGCAACTGGTCATCAGCATATTACTCAAAACCGTGCGAGCATACGACACCGGGGGGAATCGACCGGAAGCCCCTGTGCGGGATATGTCGGTGTATCGCTATGAGTATGCAGTGCAATATATGGAGGCGAATCACCCTACAGTGGTGACGCTGGAGCATGTAGCTGAGAAACTTCATATTAGCAGCAGACAATTGCAGCGAATCTTCTACCAAGTACAGCCGGAGATGCCGTTCAGCCGTGTACTGGAGGATATTCGTCTGCGCGCGGTGTGCCGCAATCTGGAGGAAAGCAACGTATCCATCGAGCAGATCGCTCTTGCTTCAGGATTCAATAATGCCAACTATTTGCATGCTGTATTTCGCAAACGTCTGGGGATGACCCCGTCGGCTTTTCGTAAAATGAAACAACCAATACTTAAGTGAGGGTGATTATATATGAGTAAAGTATATCGTATCGGAATTATTGGCTGTGGCGGAATCGCGAATGGTAAACATCTGCCGAGTCTGAGTAAACTGGATAATGTAGAACTGGTGGCTTTCTGCGATATTGTTCAGGAACGTGCGGATGAAGCCAAGCAGAAATATGGCTCTACTGAAGCCGAAGTCTACACAGATTATCAGGAATTGCTTAAGGATGAGTCTTTGGACATTGTGCATGTACTTACACCGAATATTTCTCATGCCGAGATTTCCATTGCTGCCTTGGAAGCAGGAAAACATGTCATGTGTGAGAAGCCAATGGCGAAAACATCTGCAGAAGCACAGCTCATGCTGGAAGCGGCGGAGCGTACCGGCAAGAAATTGACCATCGGATACAACAACCGTTTCAGAGAAGACAGTCAGTATTTGAAGAAGGTGTGCGAAGCAGGTGACCTGGGTAATATTTATTTTGCCAAAGCACATGCGATTAGACGTAGAGCAGTACCAACATGGGGTGTTTTCCTGGATGAGGAGAAACAAGGTGGCGGTCCATTGATTGACATTGGTACGCACGCACTTGATCTGACGCTCTGGATGATGGATAACTATCAACCAAAAGTTGTGCTGGGTACGACTTATCATGAGCTTTCGCAACGTGAAAATGCGGCCAATGCCTGGGGCCCTTGGGACCCAAAACAATTCTCCGTAGAGGACTCGGCCTTTGGCATGATTGTGATGGAGAATGGAGCAACGATCATGCTGGAATCCAGTTGGGCACTGAACTCACTGGATGTGGATGAGGCGAAATGTAGCTTGAGCGGTAGCGAAGCGGGTGCGGATATGAAGAACGGACTGCGCATCAATGGTGAGAAATTCAGCCGTCTATACACAAATGAGATTGAACTGAGTGCAGGCGGGGTAGCTTTCTACGATGGTAAGAGTGAGAGCGCACCGGATGTTGAGATGAGAAAGTGGATTGAAGCGATCGAGAACGATCAGGAGCCGGTGGTCACACCGAAACAAGCGCTGGTTGTATCTCAAATCCTGGAAGCACTCTATGAATCTGCTCGCACAGGCAAGGCTGTGTACTTGAATAACGGTAACGAAGCATAGAACAGACATAAAACAATAGATTACAAAACCCTTTGTCCTGTTATTTGGGACAGAGGGTTTTTGGTGTTTTGGATACTAGCTATTGGTCCATACCAGACTCTATTTCGGCACATATGATGAGAGAAAAATGAGCTGAAAAGAGGGTATGTCTTGACTAAACACAAAACGGGTCATGGTGTTTCCATTGTTGTATGTACCAATCGGCCACAATTTTTTGATAACATCCTGCAAAATTACAGTCGGCAGCGTTATAAAAGCAAAGAACTGATCATTGTCTTGAATCATGACAGTATGAATCTGGCATTATACCAAAACCGGGTTCGGAATCTTGCCAATGTTCATGTATATCAAGTTCCGGAGAGCATTTCCCTAGGACAAAGCCTGAACGCTGGCATGACAAGGGCACGCTTTTCGCTGATTGCCAAATTTGATGATGATGACTACTATTCGCCGTATTATTTAACAGAGCAGGTGAGAGAACTTAGACGGACCAAAAGTGATATTGTGGGCAAACATTCGTGCCTGGTCTACTTGGGGGCGTCCAAGACACTGTTGGTCAGATCTCCCGCTGAAAAGAATAAACCGGTTGAATTTGTACAAGGGGGCACTATTTTATTCAAAAGAGAGATCTTGAAAAAAGTCCGCTTCACGGACCGTTCAATAGGGGAAGATGTGACCTTCCTGAGACAATGCAGGAAAAGAGGATTCAAAGCGTACGCGACCTCTCCTTACAATTATGTCTATCACCGCAGACAGAACAAAAAGAGTCATACCTGGAGAGCAGATGACAGCTTTTACCTGAGGGGAAGCAAAAAACTTGCGGTTACAGAGGATTTCAGACCCTTTGCCAATAAGAAGTTATAGAGGAGAATAACGAAAGCGAAGATGCATCTGCTGAATGTAGATGCGTCTTTTTTGTGCCAAAATGCTTCAATTTGGAGGCGGTGAGAAAAAAATATGAATTTACTTGAAAAAAAGTATTGCATATAAGTTTAGTCGGAATTATATTAATGGTATAAGGTCTAGACCATATACAGATCGGAGTGTTTAGATGTCCAGTACGTTTTCATTTCGTTTTGAGAAAGTATCTACCAAAAAGGTTAGTGAATTCATTAGGGAACAACTGGAAGAAGCCATTATTTTGAAAGAATTAATGAGTGAAGAACAGCTTCCAGCCGAGCGAGATCTGGCAGAAATTTTTAACGTAAGCCGCATTACCGTTCGTGAGGCACTCTCTTCACTGGAAGAGAAAGGCTTGATAGAGAAAAGGGTGGGTGCCAAAGGCGGAACATTTGTACTGCCTCTGACAGCCAATTCGCATAAACGGACCAGAGAAGAAATTAAACGGGATTGGTCACAGATGCTGAAGGTGTTTGAATATCGAACCATCATCGAGCCGGAGGGAGCTTTTCTCGCTGCTGAGCGGATCACCGCAGGCGAACTGGAGCTGCTTGAGGGCTATATGGAACAAAGTATAGAGCCAGACTGTACAAGGGAATGGTTCAGGGCGCTGGATGTGAAATTTCATCTGACCATCGCCAAGGCTTCGGGGAATCCATACTGTGAGAGAGCCGTCAGACAGATCCGAACGAAAATTAATCCGGCGCTCGACCTGATGCCTTATGATGACCGGATCCGTACCGTCAATCACGGTGTACATATGGAGATTCTTGAAGCATTGAAAGCCCATGATAGCATCAAGTCTAAGGAGACGATGAAAAGGCATATCGAATTCTCGGCGGATGCAATCTATGCCCGTTTGGTTTCTGAATCGGACAAAAATGAAGGGAATGACAGCGAATGAATCGTTCAGAACTAATACAGCTGGCTCAGCCACTACAAGCCCAGTTAAGCGCTTGGCGCAGAGATTTACATCAGCATCCGGAGATCGGTTATGAGGAGCATCGCACATCCGCTATCGTAGCTGAGCATCTGGAAAGCCTGGGGTTGGAAGTTACACGCAATGTCGGACAGACAGGGGTTACAGGCCTGCTTCGCGGAGAGAGTGATGGACCAACCTTCGCCTTGCGCGCAGACATGGATGCTCTGCCAATCCAGGATCAAAAAGCGGTGGAATACCGCTCGCAAGTGGAAGGCAAAGCGCATCTGTGTGGACATGACGCTCACACCTCCATCCTGATGGGAGCCGCTCAATTGCTTACTGGCCTTGGAAGACCGAAATCAGGTAACATCAAATTCATTTTCCAACCAGCAGAAGAGGGACTTGCAGGTGCAAGAGCCATGATCCAGGACGGTGTTCTGGAGAATCCGAAGGTTGATGCCATCGCAGGATTACACATGACACCTGGACAGGACACGGGAACCTTGGGTGTAAGTCAAGGTGTTGCGTTTGCGTCAGCTGATCCCTTGATTATCAAGGTGTTTGGCAAGGGTGGCCACGCAGCTCGTCCGCATGAGGGTATTGATGCAATCGCGGTATCCGCTCAGGTCATCACCGCATTGCAAAATATCGTCAGTCGGATGGTTGATCCACTTGAACCGGCAGTAGTCACTATTGGCAAAATCACGGGAGGTTATATGGGAACAGCCATCGCCCCCGAAGTTGAGATGATCGGTACGGTTCGTACACTCTCACCTGCCATTCGTGAGCGGATGCCAGCTTTGATCGAACAGGTTGTTAAAGGGGTCTGTGATTCATTCGGAGCAGGATACGAAGTTGTCTACGGCGATGGATACCCTGTTGTCGTGAATGATCTCGGTATGGTTGACCTGCTAACAGAGACTTGTGATCAGGTTAATGCGGAGAAGGGATGGACTTATATCAAACCTTCTACAGGGGGCGAGGATTTCGCGTTTTATTGTGAACAGATTCCGGGTGTGTTTTTCAGACTAGGATCTGGGAATGATGAGGAACGTACTCGTTATCCACTCCACCATCCCATGTTTGATCTCGATGAGACAGCGATGCCTTATGGTGTGGGCATGTTGTCTGCAGTAGCACTTGAATTTTTGGCACGGAATACAACTTCTGAGGGGGAGCAATCACAATGAAAAAAAGACAATGGACAGGCTTGTGGATCACGTTACTGGCAGTCGTAATGGCACTCAGCGCTTGCGGAGGAAAATCGACAAGCACAAATGATAGTTCCGCAACAGAAGGAACGGGCAGTGGAAGCGCAAGTACAACCCTGACCGTTGCTGCGGCAACCGATATTGAGAGTTTCGATCCGCACAACAACAACAACACCTCCAGTGAGGCGGTTCTGGTCAACGTTTTTGATTATCTGATCAAAAATGACAGTGAACAGAAAAAAGTTGCGGGACTTGCGACATCATGGGATCAGGTCGATGATACAACGTGGAGATTCAAGCTGCGTGAAGGTGTAACCTTCCACAACGGCGATCCATTCACTTCAGCAGATGTAAAATACACGCTGGAGCGCGTAGCCAAGGACGAGACACTGAAACAAAACAGTTATTTCAAAAATATTGTAGAAGTTAAAGTGGTGGATGACTATACCGTAGATATTATCACGGATGGTCCAGATCCGTTGCTCCTGAATCGTCTGTCCAAAATGGGAGCAGGCATACTGCCAGCAAAATATATTGCGGATAAAGGATTCGATGCTTTCCTGAAACAACCGGTAGGTACAGGCCCTTATAAGTTCAGTAAATGGACCAAAGATGATCGTGTGGAACTGGTGAAAAACGAAAGCTACTTTGACGGTGAACCAAAATGGAATGAAGTGGTATTCCGCGTTATTCCTGAAGCCTCCACACGTGTATCCGAATTGCTTGCTGGTGGTGTAGATGTGGCGTCTTCCATTCCGTCCACTGACATTGCCCGGATCGAAGGCGAAGCAGATAAAAAGATTGTCAAAGCGCCAATCCAACGTGTGCTTCAGTTGATTTTCCGTCAGACAGAAGGCAGCATCACGGCTGATCCGAAAGTACGTGAAGCCATTGACCTGGCTATCGACAAACAAGGAATCGTGGACAGCATTGCCGGCGGAGCAGGTATCGTAACCCGCACATCCGTAACACCAGGCAACTTCGGTGCTGATCCTTCATTGTACAAAACGTCACTTTATGATCAAGCAAAAGCCAAACAGTTGTTGCAAGAAGCTGGCTATGCGGAAGGTGAAGCCGAGATGACTATCTCCGTATCCTCACAATACAAAGAACAGGCTGAAGTTGTTGCAGCGATGCTGGAACAAGCCGGATTCAAAATCAATCTGGATGTCCTGGAAGCAAGTGCATTCAGTGAACGTTACAGCTCCAAATCATTCAAAGAAATCTTCATGATTGGTATTGGTAACTCCTTGTTCGACGCTTCGAATAACTACAATCGTTATATGTTGGAAGAAGCAAAAGGCGAGTCGGATTACAACAATCCTGAAGTAGAGAAACTGCTTCAATCGGCATTGGTGAACATGGACCCTGCGTCTCGTGAGAAAGAGTATCAGCAAGTACAACAGATCTTCTCTGAAGAACGCCCAGCCGTATATCTGTACCAAATGGAAGGTGTCTACGGAACAAATGCTAAAGTGAACTTCGCGCCGCGCAGTGACGAGATGTTCTATGCTGACGAGATTACACCTGTTGCACAGTAACATCGGGTATAATAACCGGTCATTGAAAAGTTATGGCCGTGAACGGCAGGGACTGGATAACCATGTTCCTGCCGTTCTTTTTTAAGATGATAGAATTTATACGTTTTCAGCGGAGCTGAAGGATTCGATCATCGCAAGAAAAACTTCAACTAACTGCGGTCTGTCTTCTGTGAAAGTACGTCGATAAGTGTTTTTCTTTACAAGGGAGGTGAACAAGGAATGGGCAAATACGTACTTAAGTCATTACTACAGATCATTCCGGTGCTGTTCATTGTTTCATTAATTGTGTTCATTTTGGTTCGAGTCACCGGTGATCCGGTTGCGCTAATGTTGCCTGAAACGGCTACCGCTGAAGATCGTGCTGTCTTGACGCAGGCACTCGGTTTGGACCAGCCTTTATATACGCAATACGTGAAGTTTCTGGGCAGTGCGATACAGGGAGACTTTGGTCAATCTTTTCGCTACAATCAGCCTGCATTAGAGCTTGTGCTGGAGAGATTGCCTGCGAGCTTTGAACTGGCGGTAGCCGCCATGTTCTTTGCCGTACTTATGGCTGTGCCACTTGGCGTCATTTCAGCTGTCAAACGCAATACGTTTACCGATCTCATTATTTCAGGAATATCCGTCATTGGTAAGGCAATGCCAAACTTCTGGATGGGGATTATGCTTATCCTCTTGTTCTCCGTCATGCTGGGCGTATTGCCGGTATCCGGTCGCGGAGGATTGTCACATCTGATCTTGCCTGCATTCACGCTTGGCGTTGGACTGGCTGCGCAGATGACCCGACTGATTCGCTCCAGCATGCTAGAGATTCTCAACCAGGACTATATTCGAACAGCCCGTAGCAAAGGGCTAGGCCGGATGGTTGTCATTGTGAAACATGCGTTTCGGAATGGACTGATTCCGGTCGTAACGATTATGAGTTTGCAGTTTACAAGTCTGATCGGGGGCACTTTGATTACGGAAACGGTATTCTCCTGGCCTGGACTGGGTCAGTTGCTGGTTGCTGCAGTCAACACACATGATATGGCGATTGTACAGGCAGCGGTGTTTGTCATTGCCTTTATCGTTGTGGTAATCAACATCTTGACGGATGTAGCTTACAGGCTACTTGATCCGCGCATCAAATACGACTAGAAGGAGGTGCAATCATATGACAGGCAGCAATGAAATGCCAATTCCGGGTACAGAACAGGAACAAGACAATGGGCGTGCACCAACGGGATTTCGTTATATCTGGCAACAACTGATCATCAGCAAGACCGGAATGTTTGGTGCTGTGCTTGTATTGTTGGTTGTGTTAATTGCCATAGGTGCACCTCTATTGACGAGTCATGATCCGGCAGCGGTGAATCCGCTGGGCCGACTTAAACCACCAGCATGGCTTGAGGGTGGAACAGCCGAATACTGGCTGGGTACCGATAATCTCGGCAGAGACATGTGGAGTCGAATTGTATATGGTGCCCGGGTTTCCTTAATCGTGGGTATGGGTGCCGTGATTGTGTCAGGAATCATTGGCGCGATTCTGGGGCTGGTATCCGGATTCTACGGGAAATGGCTGGATGCAGTCATCATGCGTGTAGGTGATGCATTCATGGCGATTCCAACCATTCTGTTCATGCTCGTTGTGATGGCGATTGTTGGCCCGGGTATTACAACGTTGATTTTTGTCATCGGGGTGACGAACTGGGTTCCATTCACCCGTGTGGTAAGAAGTGAGGTTCTCAGTATCAAAGAGCGTGATTTTGTTCATGCGGCCAGATCGATTGGCGCGAAGAATGGAAGATTGATTCTGAAACACATTCTGCCGAATATCCTTTCATCCTTTATCGTCATCTGTGGTATGAATGTCGGCACAACGATTATTATGGAAGCTTCACTCAGTTTCCTGGGTCTAGGTATCAAACCACCTGATGTATCCTGGGGAGGGATGCTCAGTGATGGCAGACAATACGTTGCAACAAGCTGGTGGGTCGCTACATTCCCGGGACTAGCCATTACATTTACCGTACTCGGTGTTATTTTCCTTGGAGATTGGCTGCGTGATGTGCTTGATCCACGTACGGAGACAACCCAAAAATAAACGGAGAAGGGAGCAAACATTATGAATCAAAGACCAATTATGCCGGAGGATCTGAGTCACTATCGTTGGATCAGTCAGCCAGTAATCAGTCTGAACGGACAAGTGGCTTATGTGGAACAGACCATAGATCAGGATAAAAACGAATATAACACGCAAATTCGAGGGATTTCCCTCGATGGTGATGAAGATATTGCACTTTCGGATGGAACAAAAGATTCCTCACCTGCTTGGTCGCCGGATGGCACACAGCTCACATTCATTCGCTCAGTGGATGGGGGCAAAGGATTATGGACGCTCCATTCAGATCAAAAAGAGCCTGTCATGCTGATATCTCCCGCACGTAAAATATTGAGTTATACATGGTCGCCGAACGGGCAGTACATTGCGTTTACCAGCAAAGTACAACCGGAGGACCAACAGAAGAAAGCAGACGTCCAACAGGAGTCTGCACCTGTACTGCGAGGTAAAGTCTTCGAGCGTACAACGCCGAAGGCGGAAGGGGCTGGCTGGTGGGACGGTCAATACAGCCAGTTGTTTGTATATGAGATCAAAAGCGGGGAGATCACGCAGGTGACTTCCGGGCTATGGAATATCAGTGCTCCAGCATGGTCGCCAGATAGCAAGCAGCTTTCTTTCATTTCGAAGCAAGTAGAGGACGAGGAGCTTGATGCAGATCTGCTGTACTTTACGGATATATACAGCGTTCAATTGGGAGAAAGTGATCTCTTCAAAGTGACAGATTCCAGTCTGGCGATAAGCCAGTTCTCCTATTCATCTGATGGGCAGCAGTTGATCCTGATCGCCAGTGATCGTGAGTATGGAAGTGGGAGCCATAACAGCTTATACGCTGTCCCCGTTCAGCGGGGTGTACCCAGGATAATTGCACCTCAATTAGATATGCAGATGGGTAACGCAGCACTGGGGGATATGAAGTCAGCAGGTGCGTCTCCTTCTCCAATCTCGGATATCCATCATCCGGAACGCGGTGTATATGTACTCGGAACGCATAACGGGAATGTGGAAGTGTACCGCATTCGAGAAGATGGGGCGTGTCAATCCGTTACGGGCGCTGGTGAAAAGGATGTGTATCAGTATACCTTAACGTCAGATGGTACGTCGCTGGTTATCGCTGCGTTGACGGATGAACACCCTGGAGAGTTATATCGCGTGGATATCGACAGTGGTGAAATGTTCAGACTCACCCGCAGAAATGATGAATTCTTGGCTGAATTAGCTGTTAATGTGCCTCTACGTGTAGAGTTTAAGTCTTCCGATGGATGGCCGCTTCAAGGTTGGTTAGCCACACCGGCAATACGTGACACCAATGGGAAACTGCCACTGATTTTGCAGATTCATGGTGGACCCCACGCAATGTATACGGGAACATATAGTCATGAGATGCAGACACTCGTTGCGCAAGGGTATGCAGTGTTGTGGATCAATCCTCGCGGAAGTATGGGATACGGGCAAGAATTTGCCAGAGCTTGCCGTGGCGACTTTGCCGGAGGTGATTACCGGGATCTGATGGAAGCTGTTGACTATGCCCTGGCTACATATGATTTCCTTGATGCTTCACGTCTGGGTGTAGCGGGTGGCAGTTATGGCGGAGTGATGACCAACTGGATTGTAGCGCATACCCACCGTTTTAAGGCGGCTGTAACCCAGCGATGTATCTCCAACTGGTTGTCCATGTATGGAACGAGTGATATCGGAATTTCCTATGTTGAGGGAGTCATTGGTGGTAATCCGGCGGAAAACGCTGAATTCCTGTGGTCTCGCTCACCTCTTGCCCATGCACATCACATTGAGACGCCACTTCTGATCATGCACGGAGAGCAGGACTATCGGACACCGATTGCGCAAGCGGAGGAATTATATACTACGCTAAAACGATACGGCAAAAAGACCAGACTGATTCGTTACCCGGGTTCCAACCACAGTTTACTCAAAAGCGGTAAACCTTCATTACGTATCGATAGCTTCGAACAGGTGAATGCCTGGTTCAATCAGTACCTCGGGAATGAGGAGGGCGAGCAATGAGTCGAACTCAGCTGTCCATTCCTGTAGGGCTTCTTGTAGAAAATGTACTGACAAGTGGAGAATCAAAAGAAGTGATTATCGAATGTTTACAACGTCGAGACTATTCCCGTTTGTTGCCTCTGGTTAAGGAATCCGCGATGGATTTTGATGAAAGACTACAGACAGCAGCTGATATCGGAGACGATTGGGAAAAGGGGATACGTCAAGGTTATGAGTTCAAGTTTTTGCATATTAACGGGTTGAAACGATTGCTCGATTTCCGGTTTGACCGTAAGGTGGATCGGGATTACGTTCAAGATGAACTGTCACTGAAGCATATTCGTCTGACCACACAAGAGATTGAACTGCTACAATCGTTAATTGGTAGGCAATGGCTCGTGCAAGTAGAAGAAAAAGAGGCAGCAGAAGAAGGTAGAACAGAGGGCGAATCATCCTCCCACCTTCCTGTCCGTATTCAATTAAAATTCCCATAATAGACCAGCAGAAGCCGCGATGATCGCGGTTTTTTTGCTATGTACAGGTAGAAATGAGGATGACTGAATTCAAAAGTTGAAATCGGACTCTACGTGATTTATATTTATATTAAATGATATTATTATATATCAAAAATACAGGTATAAAGAGGGGGACCTAGGATGTCCATTCAAAATGTTTTGGGAAAAATTCAAATATCGGATGATGTGATCTCCAAAATTGTCGGCAAGATCGCGAATACTACCAGTGAGATTTCCTCCATGTCGACAGGACTTATAGATGGGGTCACCAAAAAGTGGAGCGGCAAAAGTCTGCAAAATGGCATTGATATCCGCAAGGTAGAATCCAGACTGGAGATAAACTTAAAGATTGTCGTTTGTTATGGAACAAAAGTGCATGAAGTCTGCAGGGAATTACAAAACAATGTGAGACTGCATGTTGAACAGCTGACCGGATTAACCATTGATACGGTGAATGTGATCGTTGAGGGGTTATCATTTAACCAACCTGCTGCCAAGCTTTAATCCAATTTCAGCTACCTAGAGGAGTGACAGCGATGAATAAGATTTCCATAACAAAAGCCAGTCCACAGTCCTTAGTCGGCGGGCAGCTAAATCAGATGGCACTTGAATATATGGCCTATTCGCTTGCAGGTACCAAGGATAAAGGCATTATAGAGAAAACATTTAACAAGTTATGGCGTTCGAATCAGAATCGATTCAGTCACCAGTACGCTTATGAAGCTAAAATGGGTAACCAAACGCTGGGCATGATCATGTGTTATCCGACCACTATAATGAACAAACTTGCTTTGCCAACGTTCTCCAAACTGTTTGAACTTCGTAAATGGAGCTTGATTAAGTATAATCTCCAACACTGGAAAGAGTTCTACTCCATGGTGACATTAAAAGAAGCGGAGAACGACGAGTACCACATCGGAACATTGGCTACGCTGCCTGAAAGCAGAGGTCTTGGTGTAGGGACACAGCTCATTCATTTTGCTGAGGAGCAAGCTATAACACAAGGTCTGTCCAAATCTTCACTTACGGTTAAAAAGGAAAATCTGCTAGCTATTAAACTCTACGAGCGTTTGGGATACCAGAGAGTAGGGGAAATCAATAAACCTTCGCTATCCCTGTACCGAATGTCCAAAATACTGGTGTAGTGCATTCTAATACGAATAGAAAAAAAGCAGCTAACTGGAGAGTTTCACATATATAAGCCCACATTGGAACAGTTAAAAGTGTGAGCTGGAGGGGCGCTTTATGCGTCTCTTTTTTAGTTTTCAGATTTTTCTCATAAAAAAAGTAACTTGACTTTTGCGGGTGTTTAAGCAGGTACTTGACAGGGGTGTGGTATAGTATAAAAAGTTCTTTTAATGAAGAAAGACGGAGAAATATACAATGTGGGGTGTAACCAGTGTATCAATATAAGGATCAGGAATATGAAGCAGTACATTTTGAGGGACGTGATCTACGCTATGGAGAACTCATAAGTTGTGTTTTCAAACAGTGTACATTTATGAACGCTTCTATGGAAGAAATCGAAACGAGTAACTGCCGTTTTATTGAGTGTGACTTCAAAGGGGCTTCCATGAATGGTTCGATTCATACGGAATCGGCTTTTGAAAACTGCACCTTCGGTGGTGCGAATCTCTTTGCTTCCAAATTCAGCTCCTGCAAGATGACAGGCTCAGACTTTTCAGGTGCGCAAATGGATGGCATCACACTAAGTCACGGCGATTGGTCTTACACAAATCTGAGACATACGCGATTGGGGAAACAGGATCTGCGAGGAATTCGTTTCTTTGAGGCTGACTTTACGGACACGGATTTCACCAAAGCAGATTTGAGAGACTGTGATCTTACCCGAGTTGTATTAAGCAGAGCCAAGCTGCAAGGGGCCGATCTTAGAGGGGCTAATCTGGAAGGAATCGATCTGAAATCACTGGATATCAAAGGTGTACGTTTGGATCGCGAACAAGCCGTTCTGTTTGTACGCTCGTATGGTGCAAAAGTAGACTAAGTTGAGTTGAACATACACAGCAGGAAGCCGCCCTTAAGGCGGCTTTTTTGACTTTGGAGCTTTCCGATTCAGAGAGAATAGGCAGGAAAAAGAGATCTAAACAAGAAGTAGTTAACATAAGTTTCAACTAAAAGGAGGTTATCATGACCGTCACATTAATTATTTTTGTTGCTATTATTGTCTTTGGGCTTATAACAGGCACGATCACTACGATTATGGCATTTAAACTGTTACGTAACAATGAAGAGAAACATCACCTTCGCAAGAGCATTCTGATGGACGGAATTCCAACAGAAGCAATAATTCATGATATTGTACAGACATCATCCAGTAGGGATGGAAGGCCTGGCGTGCGATTGGATTTGACTGTAACCCAAGTTGACGGCCGCACCTTCCCAACAATTGTAGAGACTTATATTCCAATCACACATATTCCCCATTTTCAGAAAGGAAATGTCATTAACGTAAGATACATTGCGATGGGGAATGAACGAAAAGTTGAGGTAGAGGATGCCTACCTTCCGTGAGGTGCCGCATGGCGGTAAGCTTCGGTTATCAGGCATATCAAAAACCATTACCTGAAACAACACAGGTAGTGGTTTTTGATGTTAATTTCAATTGAGTTAATCCTCTTCTTTTGACAAATTTCTAACGATCAGAAAAATAGCAAATATACCTAATAAAATAACAATTCCATTGGTTATCGGAAACCACATAATCGTATATACCTCGCTTTGTTTCATGAAGTGAATTTCATTACGTTTTAACGCTGTGCTTATGGGCTCGTTTTAACCGCACAGCAACCCAACTCATGATCAGAGCAGCAATGAGCAGAAATACGGTCACACCTGCAATGACAACAAAGAAGGATTGGTCAAAAGCAGCAAAGGCGGCATTTTTGAGCGATTCAGCAGACGCAGCAGGCAAGCTTTCGGCAGCGATAAGCGCTTCATCCAGACTGTCTTTCGCATTGACTGGCACACTAATTCCCAAAGGGATCTTCATAGCGAGTGTGTAGAAGAAGGTCGACATGCTGCCGATGATCGCAATACCGGATGCTCCGCCTAGCTCATAACCTACTTCCTCAATGGAAGCGGCCATACCCGCTTTGTGTGGTGGGGCATAACTCATAATGGAATGTGATGCAGCGGTCATGCCTGATCCAAGACCTGCACCAAGTAGTGCCAAACCGATAATCTGCCCGGTAAACCCTGCATTGAAATACATCAGATACGTCCCCATGCCAAGGGCAGCGATGAAGAGAGTGAAGCTTTTGATATATACAACATCCACACGGTGCATAATGGCCCCCGTAACAGGTCCGGCAATGAGTGCTGCAACAGGTATGGATACGGTGAATAGTCCAGCCTGAAGAGGTGACATGCCTTCCACCAGCTGAAGACGCTGAGTGACCATATATTGCACACCCATTTGTGCAAATAAGCCAACCAGTGCGGTAATAAAGCCGGTACTGAATCTTGGAATTTTGAATAAGGACAGATCCAGCAACGGATTGGGACTGTTATTCTGACGGCGAATAAAGATGATCAGGGACAGAACACCGATCACAGCAGCAATGATAGCGAGTGTGAGAGATCCTTCGCGTCTTGTGAATTCCTTAATGGAATAGATAATTGCGACCATGGCAATCATGATCTGAATGGAACTGGTGAAGTCCCACTTTTTCGATGCATCCCCTTGATGTTTAGGGATCATTTTCAAGGCGAATATAAACGCGATAATGGCTATAGGCAGGTTAACCAGAAATACAGAACCCCACCAGAAGTGTTGAAGAAGCAGTCCGCCAACAATCGGTCCCAGTCCTGCACCACCGGATGCAATGGAACCCCAGATGCCGATCGCGAGTGCGAGTTCTCGTTCATTCGTAAACGTAACTCTGATAATCGACAATGTTGCTGGCATCATCATGGATGCACCTACGGCTAGAAGAATTCTGCTCATGACCAGCACAGCGGGTACTGGAGAAAAGGCAGCAGCAAGAGAAGCAGCAGAAAAGACGACCAAGCCCAGCGTAAATATTTTTTTATGACCAAGACGGTCCCCGAGTGTTCCCATTGCAGGAAGAAGACCCGCCATGACAAGGGAGTAACCGTTCAGAATCCATAATTTCTCCGAAGCTGATGCACCGAGATCATGGGTCAAGCTGGGTAAAGCGGTGTACAGGATGGTCATATCCATCACAATGAGTAATAGTGCACTTGAGACAATAACTAGAATCATCCAACGTTTGAATTTTGACATGTTTCCCTCCGGCGATATGAATAACTTACAATTCAAAGACTAAACTATCGGGTAACCCTATAGTCAAACTTTTCTTTACAGACTATAATGCATGTATATTGATAAAACTTAGACTACATATGTACATGGAGGGTCCAAAGATGGCTGGACATCACGCACAACATTTTACCACCAGTGAATTTGCCAAAATCTGCGGAGTGACCAAACATACCTTGTTTCATTATGACGAGATTGGGCTGTTAAAGCCTGAATATACCAATGCCAAGGGCTACCGCTATTATGGTATGCAACAAACGTATGTGCTGGATGTCATACATGTGCTGAAGAAGGCAGGAAGCTCACTCCAAGAGATTAAGTCGTTCATTCAAAATCAGAATACACCATTGTTAATTGAGCTGTTTGAACAGAAATTAAAGGCACTTGAGTTGGAGCAACAACGAATCAAACGTATGCAAAAGCTGCTAAGTGGTGCCATTGAAATGACGAAACAAGCCACGGATGCTTCTCCTGAAGGGCTACATATTGAACAATGTGAGCTGGAGTATTTTATTGCTGTACAACTGGAACAAGGGGACGCGGATAAGGAATTCTTCCGTAAGTTCATTGAATACAGGACCCATTGTGATGAACAGATGATCGACTATGAGTTTCCGGTATGGACGATCTTACGTCAGGAGCACTATGAGGCAGGAGAATACTATCCGGATTACTTTGGCAACAAAATAAAAGCTCCCATTCCAGGGGAAACGATATGGATTAAGCCAAAAGGGATGTATGCCGTCATGAATCATCGGGGTTCATACGAAAGCATGCCAGAGACGTATTCCACCATGAAAGAGGAGATAGAAAAAGAGGGACTGCAAGTCTGTGGACATGTGTATGCACTGGACCTGCTCACTTATTTTGCAGAAAGTAATCCCGATGAGTACATCATCAAAATTTACGTAGAGGTGTGTAAGCCAGAAAACACAAGCAAAAAACAGAATGTCTTGATTTAGGAGGATATTTTTTGGAATTAATTAAAACATATGATGTGGATCTAAATGAAGAATGGTCAACTCTTCTTCAAGAATTACTTGTTGCCAGTTTTCCAGAGGTTTATCCAAGAGACAGATTGTTTTTTAAGCAAATACCACATGGGAGAGTATTGGCATTTACCCCTGATAACCAATTAGTTGGGCATGTAGGACTAGATTACAGGATGATGAATCTAAATGGAAAACCCATAAGAGTGTTGGGGATAATCGATTTGTGTGTTTCTCCTGCTATTCGCTCTCAAGGAATCGCGTCATTGTTAATTTCCGAAGTGGAAAGGATGGCCAAAGGGCGTGTTGATTTTGTCCTTTTATTTGCGGATCATGAGGGATTGTATAGCAAAAATGGATTTAAAACGGTAAGCAACACATGTAAGTGGTTGAAAATTGATCATGAAACCTTAACCACAATTGGAGTTGGAACTCAAAAGGTAGAGGGGTTAATGATTAAAGAAGTCGGAACCCTGCCATGGGAAGAAGGAGAACTCGATTTTTTAGGATATTTATATTAATCTCTACGCGCCGAGATTGAAGAAGGGCGCCTTGACCCATGTCGTATTCCATGTTAAGTTTTCTGTATTAAATTGTGAGTTTTCAAAGGGGTGATGGAGTGATGACGGAATTAGAGGTTGTGGATGTTTATGTGGGCCTGTCAACGAACATGAAGAGTGGCATGGTTCACAATATGACTAATCAGAATCCGACACTTTATCCTCCTATGCATAGATCTACTTGGCGCTGAGTGGTTTATCGCCAGGTTTCTTTATTGTATAAGCGAATCTAAATTCTGATTATGTTCAAATATTAAAGTGAGGGAATCCATGCCATGTTCCATGGTGAAATCCCGTCAGTTTACTTTTATATTTCACATAAAAAGGATGATCTGCATGTCTTTAATCAACGTTACCAACCTGACCTTTGCCTATGAAGGCAGTTACGATAATATATTTGAAAATGTTAGTTTTCAGTTGGACTCCGATTGGAAATTGGGTTTTACGGGAAGGAACGGCAGAGGCAAAACGACTTTCCTCAATCTGTTGCTTGGCAAATATGAATACAGCGGACATATCTCTGCGAATGTTAGCTTTGAATACTTTCCTTTCCAGGTAGAAAATAAGGGAGCCATGACCGTTGATGTCATCAGCGAGATTCATCCTGAATATCTACACTGGCAAGTTGTGCGCGAGTTTAACCTGTTAAAAGTGTCAGAAGATGTGTTGTATCGGCCTTTTGATACGTTATCCAACGGAGAACAAACAAAGGTGATGCTGGCTGCTTTGTTCCTGAAGGATAATCGGTTTCTGCTCATAGATGAACCTACCAATCATCTTGATCTCCATGCAAGACAAATCGTCAGTAATTATCTTGGTAGCAAGAGTGGATTTATTTTGGTATCTCACGATCGGGCGTTTCTAGATCACAGCGTGGACCATATCCTTTCCATCAATAAGAGTAACATCGAGATTCAGAAAGGCAATTTCTCCGCTTGGTGGGAAAATAAAAGAAGGCAAGATCAGTTTGAACTTGCGAGTAATGAGAAATTAATAAAGGATATCAAGCGTTTATCCGATTCAGCCAAACGGACCGGTGGATGGTCGCATGAAGTTGAAAAGACCAAAAATGGTACGAGAAATTCCGGCTCCAAGGTGGATAAAGGATATATTGGGCACAAGGCTGCCAAAATGATGAAACGTTCCAAAAATATCGAACAAAGGCAGCAATCTGCGATTCAAGAGAAATCCAAACTTCTCAAAAACATCGAGAGTGCAGAACGTTTACAGATTCATCAGCTGGATTTTCACAAGCAGGAACTTGTTGAATTGGAACATGTGTCGATATCATACGGCTCCAATACGGTGTGTAAAAATGTCAGTATCACGGTTGAAAAAGGGGATCGTATTGCCCTGTACGGTAAAAATGGATCTGGCAAATCAAGCATTCTTAAACTGATCTGTGGTGAAGATATCCCTTATACAGGTCTTTTCCGTAAGGATCATCAGCTTAAAATCTCGTATGTGTCGCAGGACACGTCTGATCTCGGAGGGAATTTATCTGAGTATGCGGCCACACAGGGGGTTGATGAAAGCCTGTTTAAATCGATACTTCGAAAGTTGGATTTTTCCAGACTGCAATTGGAGAAAGATATCTCAACGTTTAGCGCAGGTCAAAAAAAGAAAGTGCTCATTGCTAAAAGTCTTAGTGAGAAAGCTCATCTTCACATTTGGGATGAACCACTCAACTTTGTAGATGTCATTTCACGTATGCAGATCGAAGACTTACTCTTGGAATACTCGCCAACCCTGCTTTTTGTAGAGCATGATCGTGAATTTTGTACAAATATTGCAACGAGAATCATCGAACTGTAAGTAACGTGAAAGATGACCATGTTAAGAGCCGCCAAATGGCGGCTTTTAGTATTACTCGTGAGGAAGTATGCTATAATTTTATAATCTCATCCAATCATTTGATGGATGACTAGATCAATTGTAGACTAATTCGCCAAGAGGTGTAATACCAATGAAAAAGGAAATGACAACAATCAAACAAACCAGGCTCCATTCCATTTTGGACGAGGCCACCAAATTGCTGATTGAAAAACCGAATGCTTCCATGAATGAAATTGCGGAATCTGCAAAAATCGGAATCGCTACGTTACATCGATACGTGGAAAGCCGCGAACAGCTTATGGTATATCTCGGATTACGCGCAATCGAGGTGGTCAGTGAGACCATGAAAGAAATCCAACTGGATGAGGAGCATTGTGAAAAGTACATACCTGAGCTGATCGAGGCGCTGATTCCATTAGGCGACAAAATTTATTTTCTGGCTCATGACACCACCATTAACTATAATCCCGAGATTGAGGGAGCAGATCTGAAACTGAGAGAACCTGTATTGCATGCGGTCGGTCTGTTACAACAGAAAGGTTATTTCCGCTCCGATCTCGATAAAACCTGGATTGTCGATGTGCTGTATTCCATCATGTTCCTGACGTGGCAGCAGGTTGTAAGTGGTCACATCGCGAGAAAAGCAGCCCCCGCGCTTGTGGTGGATACGTTTTATCATGGATTTAAGCAGCGATAGCTAAAGGTTAATTCAGCGAGAATCAATAGATTTCCATCAAGCGAACACCCCAAAAAAAGTCGAATGTATCGTTAGATACACAGACTCTTTGAGGGTGTTTTTTTGCGTTCACAACAGCGTTTCTTAGTGCGCAAGCTGCAACGACTTGATTTTCTCACATATTCAAATATTAACAGAGTTCAGAATTTAAGATTTTCAGTTTACAAAAAATGATATAAATTTCTAGTAGATTCAAATCATTACCAAATAAAGACAAAATATTCAAGTGAGGGGGCCGGGCAGAAATACCTTCAATTGTGCAGTTCAAAATCAGCTTATGTACTCATTCCATCAACCCAAATCAGGAGGGATTCCATGCTTTACACCATTATTGTGCCAGTCAACCAGGATTATAACATTTTGAACCTGTTCACAGATTCGCTACTCCGGACGGTAAGCCCATCCACTCAGATTATTTTCATCAACGATGGTTCCGGCTCAGCAGTCTTTCAACATCTGGATAAACTGAAGCAAGACGTAAGAGAAGGTGTGACCATCGAGATTCTTCAGCATGATTTTCCACTCGGTTGCGCCGTGTCGATTAATAGCGCACTGAGTCTTGCCAAGGGAGAGTACATTTTCTTCCTGGATTCTGACACCATTCTTCAACCGAACTGGCAACCGATGATGAAAGAGACACTGGATAGCGATATTACGATCGGCATGATTGGAGGGGTTCTGTTGTATCCGCAAACAGGAGGCGTGCAGCATTGCGGCATTGCTTTTGCGGACACCATCGGCCGACACCTGTTCCTGAACGCATCTCCTGATGATATCCCAAAAGAAACCTTCTCTGTTCAACTGGTGGTGTTCGCCATGTTTGGCATGAAGCGGGAGGTGTATGAGACCATCGGCAACCTCGATGAGAAGTTCTTTAACGGATACGAGGACTTTGATTATCAGATGCGGGCACGAGCTGCCGGATACGATACGGTCATCAACCCAAATATTCAAGCGTATCACTGGGAACGCAGCAGCGGTATTCACCGCAACTTCAATCGGAAGAACAATCTGGCACGCTTCTGGAAAAAGTGGGGCGGTCAAATCGAGGCTGATGTATGGCCATTCGTTTTCAGTCATCTGAAAGCACAGCTGGAAAGCCAAGAGGAATACCAGCATCTGCCGATTGTCGGGATTGACCTTGCCGAGGTTCGAAGTGATGCCGATACATTCTGGACCAAGCTGGAGGAAGCCGAATTTGCAAATGTAGCCGAAGTACGGGACTATTCAAACCGCTTTAATTCCAATGGGGCCATCTGGCTGCCACAGGTACTGGGCAAGGAACTGATTCATAGTGAGAACCGGTTACTGTTTTTGGTGGACAATTTCGCCCGTTTGCTGGAGAACCGCTACTGGATTGAGATGAGACATGCTCATCGAGCCAAGGATCTGATCATTGATCTGTATGGCAATGTGATCACGATGGATCGCATATACGATGGATGCTGGCCTGGAACCAAAGTTCGGTAATTCACTCACAACGAAAATAAACAGGGAGGTACTTAAGGTGAAAGAAAAAGAGAGCACGCTCGATCGTGCCGTACGATTTACCCGTAATCTGGAGTGGTTGGAACAAGTCGAAAAGGTAATTCCGAGCGGATGCAGCACTTTAGCCAAAGCACCTGAACGTTTATTTCCGGGCCATACACCCGTATGTTGTGCAGAGGCTTATAATTCCCGATTTACAGATATCGACGGGAATGAATGGCTGGATTGCGAAATGGCTATGGGTACGGCGCCATGGGGCCATGCCAGACATGAAGTCCAATTAACCGTCATTCACCAGTTGAAAAAAGGGACAAGCTTTTCTTTACCTGCCGACATCGAGCTTGAATGTGCCGAGTTGATTCTGGAGCGGTTCGAGGGTCGTTATCCATCGCTGCGCTTCACCAAGAGTGGTGCTGATGCGGTGAGTGGGGCCGTGCGTCTGGCCCGTGCCGCTAGTGGCAAAAGCAAGGTTATTGCAACAGCTTATCATGGGTGGCACGACTGGTCTGCCTACGGTTATTATGGTGGTCAGACGAAAGAACGTGGCATCCCGGTGGATATCGAGCGTTCAACGATCTGGATCAACAAACCTACTACGGAGCGAATTGAGGCTCAGATTACCTCATCTCCCGAGGATATCGCATGTATTGTTCTGTGCCCCAACGAGTGGAAAAAGGACGCGCTGGAGCAAGTCGTAAACCTATGTCGGTCTCTGGACATCATTATCATATTCGATGAGGTAACTTCCGGTATTCGAATGGGCAAGCAGGCTACAGCAGGAGAATATGACATCTGGCCTGATCTGCTCTGTATCTCTAAAGGTATGGCCAACGGTTTACCGCTCGCAGCGGTTATGGGGCCTGAGCACTTGATGTCTTTGTCAGGACAGGTCAGATTCAGTAATGCCCATTCCAGCGAAACGACAGCGCTCGCGGCAGCCATTGCCTGTGAACGATTAATGAAAAATGCGAAAGTATGGCCGACTTGGCGTGATCCGGCAACCCGGATCATGGATCGTCTGGAATCCGAACTTGTGTTACTCGGATTGACGGATCAATTGGAAGTGAGAGGGACTTATGCAAGCTTCTGCATTCAATCCTTGGCTGAAGATAACTTCCAAACCGATCCTTTCCGCGAGTTCATGGTGAAGAGAATGGCTCACTTCGGCATTTTCACCAAAGGATACTTTATTTTCTCTGATGCCCATACACGGGAAGAATTGCTATGGGTCGAGGAAGCGCTGTTGCAGATCCTGTCAGACTGGAAAGAGATTCAGAAGCAGGAACATCTTCATGCGATGCAACTTTCGAAAACGTTTGAAGCTTAATCCATAGATCATAATCAACAATCGACTAGGAGGAATTATTCAATGAAAGCACTCGTATATCAGGATCTCAAACAGGTGACTTACCAGGAGATTGAGGAGCCAACTATTCAAAAGCCAAACCAGGTGAAAATTAAAATCTATGGTTCCGGCATCTGCGGTACAGATCTGAATATTGTCAAAGGCAAAGTGCCTGCGAATAAAGGAACGATCATTGGTCATGAAGGCGTAGGCACAGTGGTTGAGGTGGGCGACGACGTTCGTGGTTTCAAGATCGGTGATCGGGTATTGGTTGATCCCACGCAATCTTGCGGTACCTGCTCATACTGCCGTGAGGGTCTGTTCATCTACTGCGAGAATTTTGATGATTATCAAGTAGGGATGACGACACACGGAACCTTTGCTGAATATTTTGTTGGGGACGAAAAGTATATCTATGCCATCCCGGATTCCATGAGTTGGGAAACGGCCATGATGATCGAACCACTGGGATGTGTACTTCAGACGTTCATGAAAGCAGGAACTAAGCCAAGTGACTCTGTACTGGTCCTTGGTTCTGGAGCAATCGGTTCCCTGTGTCAGCTTGTTAGCAAACGATTGGCAAGGCTTACCGTAGGCACGGAAGTTGATCCATACCGCAAAGAGTTTGCTTCAGGGATCGCGGATCATGTGTTCTATCCTCAGGATCTGACACTGGATAAAGTATACGAGATCAATAATAACAAAAAGTTTGATATTGTAGTGGACGCGGTTGGTAACCAGCTTCATGTAGGATTTGAGCTGATTGCCAAAGGCGGAAAAATTATTCCTATGGGATATGACGACAGTTATGAGGTGACGTTCAAATCAACAGCCGTGATTAATGATGGCATTAGTATCATCGGTGCAGTTGCTAATCACTCGATGATCAGTACGGCACTGAAATTTGCCCAAAGTATCCCGGAACTGGAACAGATGGTGACAGCCAAGGAACTGCTGAGTGATTATGAACAGGCCTTTAATGGAACGATTGGTTATGACATGCATACTGGAGAGAAATTGCCCATGAATTCGGTCAAAACAGCTCTGATCCTATAAGCATGTAGACATTAGCGGGTTTGCCGCTGCGAGAAGTTGGAATTCGCAGCGGTGAAAACCGCAGAAGGAAGGGATATCGATTGAAATTGCTTCAAGATTTGCCGAAGAATCCACGCTACTCCATTTTTCTCGAACCGGTATGGGCCATTCCGGGCACGATCGTTCTCTTCTATGCTCCTTTATATATGAAGGAAGCCGGACTTTCGGATATTGAAATCGGTTTAATCAATTCGGTGAATCTTTATTTTGCCTTTATCTTTCAACTATTCGCGGGTTCCATTACGAATAAGCTGGGGCGCAAACGAACAACGCTGATCTTTGATCTGCTTGCCTGGAGTGTTCCCATGTTCATCTGGGCCTTCTCCCAGAACTTCTGGCTGTTCCTGATCGCTTATTTACTGAACGCAACATCCAAGTTTGTAACGGTCGCCTTTAACTGTCTGATCATAGAGGATGTGGAGGAACACAAACGATCCAAGGTATTTGCCATTCTCAACATGATTATTACAGGGGCAGGTGTACTCACGCCTATTGCCGGGGTGGTCATTGCTGATTATGGTATTGTGCCTACACTCGCCACTATTTACTTTGTCGGGGGCATCCTCATGACCGCCATGTTCTTCATTCGTAACCGATACACGGATGAGACCGAGGTCGGCAAGGAACTTATGGGATTGCATAGTAAAACCCGCGTGCTTCAGAGCTTGGGTTCCAGTCTGCGCCTGTTTGGAAAATCCTTTTACAAAAGGAGACTTTTTCCAATTATTCTGATCACGGTGTTGTCCAATCTGATCTTGCAGCTGAATTTCTTTCAGGTCATTTTCTTCAAGGAACAGTTGAAGTTTGATGACCGTGTCATTTCGTTTATCCCAGTAGTGACTGCGGTAACCGTCATGCTGCTCTATCTGGTCATCATTCCGCGACTGAAACGGCGTTCGGAAGAAAAGTATGTTGGTTTTTCCATTGTGCTTAGCACGGCCGGAGCCATTCTGTTTCTGTTGATCCCTGTGGGGAATATAGGGATGTTGTTTCTCACGCTAATCGTGCTCGCTGCGGGTAACTTCATTTTGCAGACGTACCGGGATTCCCTGCTGATGAACCGATTGGGTACGCATGAGAAAGCCGATATGTTCTCGGCCGTGCAGACCGTCATGACGCTTACAGCCATTCCATCCGGTTACCTGACGGGCCTGCTCTACCATCACAATCCAACACTGTTATTCAGCGTCATTCTTGGTCTATATGTTGTACTCATGGTCATCATGTTTTTCCTGCCAGATCCGCAAAAGCACTCCCAAGTGCTGGAACCTTACAAAAATATGTAGAAAAAGGGGTTTACTGTATCTGGAGCGAATATGTAGTACAGAAAAAAATAGAACTACCTCTAGAACATATTTTAACTTGGGAGGCTGCTAACAAATGACTAACGTAATGACAACAGAAGCACGGAAGCAATGGAGCTGGATGAACGAGCCTGAAACCTGGTCCTATACCGATCAGGGAGGTGTGCTGGTGGAAGCGAAGGCGGACACCGACTTTTTCCAAGATCCAGCGGGGAAGCACATTCGTGCAACTGCTCCTTTCTTGTCCATGCCAGTGCCTGGCGATTTCGAAATCACAACCCAATTAACCGTTGATATGAAAAATCAATATGATTCCGGATGTCTGATGGTGATGGCGGATGATCTTAACTGGTGCAAAATTTGTTTTGAGTATGATGGAAAAGTGCCTACCATCGTGTCGGTGGTGACACGTGATGGTTCATCCGATGATTGTAATTCGGTGGAAGTCTCCGTACCTAATCCCTATCTGCGTATACGCAAAGTAGAGGGTTGCATATCATTCTTTTATTCACCCGATGGGGATGAGTGGAAACTAATTCGTTATTTCGGCATGCCGATACAAGGGGAACTTCGAGCTGGATTAGTTGTTCAGTCGCCAACTGGAACGGGCTGTACGTGTCACTTTTTATCCGTGAACGTTACTCATCCGGACTTGACCGCACGTTTCTAATCCGCTCCCCTGGCCGATCATTGGAGGGAGAACAGGTTCATGGTAAAAGCATTTATATTTGATTTTGATGGACTCATTGTTGATACAGAGACACCTTGGTATTATGCGTTTCGCGATATTTATGAAGAGCACGGAGTGGAACTTGGTCTGGAGCTTTGGTCGAAAAATGTGGGGACATCCTTTGAGGAATTTCATCCATTTCTGTATCTGGAGCAAGCGCTCCAAAAAAAGATAGATCATGATCATATCAAACTGCTCTCTGAACAAAAATACGAAGTCTATTTGGGACAGGCCGCCATTCTTCCAGGGGTGTATGAATTGCTTCAGTCTGCGAGGGAAAAGGGGATTCAGCTTGCGGTTGCTTCCAGCTCCACACGGGACTGGGTGCATGGTTACTTGCAGAAATTAGGCATTTTTGATTATTTCACAGTCGTTCATACATCCGAGGATGTGAAGCGAGTGAAACCGGACCCTGAACTGTACCTTCTTGCTCTCCAGAGTCTTGGGATCGAGGCTTCCGAAGCGATTGTGTTCGAAGACTCACCTAATGGCTTGAAGGCAGCCAATGCAGCAGGTATTCGGTGTATCATCGTACCTAACGAGGTAACGCGTGGTCTGGAATTCGCCATGCATGAACTGCGGTTATCCTCGCTGGCCGAGATTGATGTGGAGGCGCTCTAATCCAGATACTGCTTGCGTAGCTCGATAGGGGAGATCCCTTCGTATTTTTTGAACACTGATCCAAAGTAACTAGCACTGTTGAAACCAACGGCTTTGGCTATTTCATGAGCGGTCGTAGCGTTATTTTCGATGAGCATTTCCTTGGCTTTCAACAACCGATATCGCATCAGATATTCCAATGGAGTCATTTGAAATTCTTTTTTGAATATCCGATTGAGGTGCTGCTCGGTAACGTCCATCTGCTCAGCCAACAAGGGGAGAGAAATATCCTGATGATAATTTTGTTTGATAAAAGTAATGAGTTCATCCAATCTTAATCGGGCATCAGAACGTTCGTAAGCACTATAGCGTTCACCTTCAATGGTTAATCTGACCAAAAGCATGTACAGTAATGCGGATACGTGCCAGATCTGATCCTTGTGCCGGGACTGCAGCGCCAACGTAATTTCACGCAACAGGATATGAAGCATTCCATCCGGCTTGAAGGCGCGCAGCTCCCCGATCTGCAAGGTATGCAAGAACCGTGGCAATAAATAGCCATTGAAAGACAGACAATCAAATCGTAATGAATCACTCAGATTGTGGTAACGGTAGGTTACCTCCGGGAACAAAATGAGAGCGGTCCCTTTTTTGATCGAAAATTCATGATTCTTTGCTGCGATTCGCCCTGTTCCTCCGATGCACTGTACAATGCTGTAATCCCGTGAATGGTCGCTCCAATTCATCAATTCATCAACGGTCAACTGGTTTTGCCCTGTAATCATGAGCGGCATATCGGTATCCATCGGATTCCCCATACTAGGTTTCGGCATCGTCGTGTTATTCCTCTTTTCGTTAAAGGATCATGTGCGTAAGTGGCGTGGTTACAGCGTTAAAAGAAACCTAGAAAGAATTATATTACATAAATGGAATAATTTTAATTGAATGACGGGCAATATATAAAACGTTTTCATATAAATGCTTCAACAATTCTTTATTGGATGAATGAGTATGAACTGTGGTCTGATCAGCCTCTATTTATGGATCTAAAAGTACGGCCTGCCTTGCCAACAGAATGCGAAACGGTATACGCTATAAGGAATGAGTGATTAAAGAAAGGGATGCAAACATGAAGAAAGTCATCGTAGTCGGATCGGGTATTCTGGGGGCATCAACAGCCTATCAATTAGCCAAACATGGCGCAGAGGTCATCATCGTAGATCGAAAAGATATAGGACAGGCAACGGATGCAGCTGCCGGTATCATCTGTCCATGGCTGTCACAGCGTCGCAATCAGGACTGGTATCAGCTCGCCAAGGCTGGTGCGCGGTTCTATCCGGGCATCATAGCGGAGCTTAAAGCCGAAGGAGAAACGGAAACCGGTTATGCTCAAGTGGGCGCGCTTAGTATTCATACGGATGTGGACAAAATCAATAAGATGGAAGAGCGGGCCCATCTTCGCAAAGCAGCTGCGCCGGAGATTGGCGACATTACACCTCTTGATGCCAAAGAAACCCGTGATCGTTTTCCTCTACTGGATGAACGTTTTCAATCGGTACATATCAGCGGTGCTGCACGTATAGATGGAAGGGCGCTGCGCGATGCCTTGATCCGGTCTGCACAGCGAAATGGAGCGGAAGTGATCCATGGAGACGCCACGCTTCAATTCGAAGCGGATCGGGTCATTGGTGTGAGTGTTAATGATCAGAGTTTCCTGGCAGATGAAGTCGTTGTCTGTGCAGGTGCATGGGCTAACGAACTGCTGAAGCCACTCGGCATACACTTTAAAGTGCATTATCAAAAGGCACAAATTATGCATCTACATGTCACCGATGGGGAGGATACAGGCCGCTGGCCTGTGATCATGCCACCTTCTGATCAATATCTGCTGGCCTTTGATCAACAGAAGATTGTGATTGGTGCCACTCATGAAAATGATGTGGAGGGTTATGATACAAGAGTAACTGCAGGGGGCATGCAGGAAGTTTTGAATAAAGGTCTGGAACTGGCGCCGGGGCTAGCCAATAGCACATTCCAGGAGGTAAGAGTTGGGTTCCGTCCGTTCACACCTGGCTTTCTGCCAGTAATGGGGGCTGTTCCAGGCTGGCAAGGTCTGATTACCGCGAATGGACTTGGAGCCTCTGGACTGACCATGGGTCCTTTTATCGGGAGTCAACTGGCGAAACTAGCTCTAGGCATGGAACTGGATATCGATATTGAGCCCTACACTGTTGGCAAAGCAATGGATGAAATTGAAAGAGGTGAGTCATGACTTATTCACAACGTGTATCCGATGGAGCGAACTCGTCCGACATCGTATATCTGGAGCATCAGATTGGTACGACGAAAGAAAAACTGCGCATAGCTTTGGAGAAACAAGAAACATACAAAAGCGAATTGTCGGAATTGAAGTCATCACCAATCAGGAATGTATCCGAAGACAGTTCTGAAGAGCAAATCTTAATGGAGAAGGCAAGCCAAACGAAGAACTTGATTGAAACCCTGTCTGAACAACTGGAGCAACTACAGGAAGCATTAGCGAAACTAGGCGATTGATCGGCTCTATGGCTTATCTCTTTGAGACATCAACAGAAATAATATACGATACGTATAAAACGAAAACCCCTTATATTAAGGGGTTTTTCTGATTTAGTTCAAATGGTTTATATCAATAAATGAACGTATGGTATAAAATGGAATCAGGTGCTGAACTGTCAATTCAGGTACCCATGTAACCAATCACGAAACTATGCTGAGAGGCGGATTCCAAATGTATAAAGAAGTGATACGTGTTGAGGACATCACGGGGTTTCAGTCGAGATCTGAAGAGTTTTTCCCACTTCACTGGTTTCGAAAAATGCTGTCCGAGCATCCTGTGTACTATCACGAAGATACAGACACCTGGAATGTGTTCAGATACGATGATGTGAAGCAGGTCCTCAGTAATCATGAGTATTTTTCAGCCGAAGGAACCCGGACAACGATTGCCGTTGGAGCAAAGAACAATGAAGGCACACCTCCAGACAAATTAAACATATCAAGTATCGATCCTCCCCGTCATCAAAAAAGTCGTTCGTTGTTATCGGCTGCTTTTACACCTCGTAGTCTGAAAAACTGGGAGCCACGAATTCGCAACATTGCAGAGCAGCTGGTAGCCGATATTGAGCCAAATACGACGATTGATATTGTTCAAGCGTTGGCCGCTCCACTACCTTCGATGGTTATGGCCGATCTGCTCGGCATCCCTCTTACAGACAGCCATCGCTTCAAGAACTGGGTAGATATTTTGTTTCAACCCATCAATCCAAAGACGGCTGAAGAGAGTGAACTGAAAAAACAAACTGCCGCGCAAGAGTATTATCAATTCCTGTATCCTATTGTGGTTCATAAACGGACTCATCCTGGTGAGGATATCATTACGGATCTGTTAAATGTTGATGTTGAAGGTGAGAAGTTCACGGAGGATGAGGTTGTTCGCACGACCATGCTTCTGCTTGGAGCCGGTATAGAGACAACGAGTCATATGGTTTCAAATACGTTCTATTCCTTCCTCTACGATGACCCGAGCTTGTATGGCCAACTCAGGCAGAACCCCGAATGGGTTCCGCTCGCAGTGGAAGAAATGCTTCGTTATAGGTTCCATAATGCCAAGCGGCATCGGACAGTAAAGCAGGATAATCAACTGCTCGGAGTGGATTTGAAAAAAGGAGATGTTGTCATCTCCTGGATGAGTGCAGCCAATATGGATGAGCAGATGTTTGAAGACCCCTTTGAGCTGAATATTCATCGTCGTAATAACAAAAGACATCTTACCTTTGGTAATGGCCCACACTTTTGTCTAGGGGCCCCGCTGGCAAGAATGGAACTAAGCATTGCCTTGACAGCATTTGTGGAGAAGATTGCTCGGATTGAACCGGTGGAGTCCTTTGATCTGGAGAATAATCTGGCCACTTCAGCTCCGGGACAGTCATTGACCCATCTGCCAGTGAAGATCGTTACGGAGTGAGAAGGAATCATACGGGACACACCCTAAAAAGCGGCAGATCAGACGTAAACGTCTTGATCTGCCGCTTTGTTATGCAAGCAAGTATGAGGCTGGACACCTTAATTTGAATTCATAGAAACTTTTTGTCTTACCACCTGTTTGATTTCTTCCTCTTTGGCTTGTTTGGTGCGTTTGATAAAGAAGGAAAGGACCAATCCCACAACAGCGATACCGATGATAACAACATAAGCATCATTGATACCCTGGATCATGGATTCTGTAGCAAGCTGTTTTTGACTGAGACCATTGGCTGCACCAGTCGCCATCATATCCTGTACGTGCGCTGTTGTACGGGAGGTCATGACACTTACGAGTAATGAAGTGCCTACAGCACCAGCCACTTGTCTGACGGTGTTGGAGATAGCTGTGCCGTGTGCACCAAGTCTTGGTGGCAATTGGTTAAGACCCGCAGTTTGAATCGGCATCATGAGCAAAGCCATACCAATTCGGCGTCCGGTTGACATTAATACCAGGTAACCATAACTGGTTGAGTCCGTTAAGTCGATGAAACCAATTGTGGTCACGATGGTGATCACCATTCCGATAACAGCGAGCCATTTCGCTCCAAATCGGTCAAACAATTTTCCGGCTACTGGCATCAGGAAGCCCATGACAAGCGCACCTGGCAGAAGCAATAATCCGGACTCCAGTGCAGTGTAACCACGTGCGTTCTGGAGATACAGGGGAAGCAGCATCATGTCAGCATACATGATCATTGTAATCGCGATACTAATGACCGTGGTCAGTGAGAACATGTTGTACTTGAATGCCCGCAGATCAAGCAGCGGAGTTTCAGAAACGAGCTGACGCCATGTAAACAGGGCAAGAGAAACAATTCCAGCCGCAATACAGATAAGAACTTCTGCACTTGACCATCCCAGACTTCCTGCTCTGCTGAAACCATAGAGCAATGCGCCAAATCCGATCGTGGAGAGCACCACACTGATTGTGTCGAACTTTGTGTTGACCCGTTCAGATACATTCTTCAGGTATACAAACGCAAAAGCAATGACAATAAGAGTTAATGGAATCATGCCGTAGAACATCGTTTGCCAAGAGTAGTTCTCTAGGATATAACCGGCAAGGGTAGGCCCAATTGCAGGGGCAAAAATGATGGCAAAACCAACCATACCCATCGCAGATCCTCGTTTTTCAGGAGCAAACAAAGTCAAAATAACGTGCATCAAGAGCGGCATGATAATCCCGGCACCCGCTGCCTGAATCATGCGTCCTGTCAGCAGTGTGCCAAAGTTATCTGCAAGAGCGGATACGATGGTACCAATCAGGAAAATAAACATGGAAGCTTGGAATAATTGCTTGGTTGAAAAACGTTGCATAAAGTAGGCCGTGATTGGGATAAGCACCCCGTTCACCAGCATGTAACCTGTCGTTAACCATTGTGCTGTTGCGGCGGAGATGTTAAAATCACCCATTAGTTCCGGTGTAGCGACACTCATGATCGTTTGATTCAACGTTGCAAGGAAGGCTCCCAAAATCATGATAAACAGGATGGGGCCTTTCTTTACGGATAATTCTTCTTGTACTCTAGCCTGACTCAATCCTTTTCATCCTTTCAATCCACACGTGACTAAATTTACAACGTGTTGTATAGTTTACATTGTATTTATTGAATTATATACATATTCGGACAGATTACAATTTACGTTATGACGTGTTTTCGTCGTTTATTTTACAAATAAAATGAATTTGTTGTGTAAATCAAAAATAAACGACTGATTGTTTAGAATTGTAATGTTTAAAATTTGATGGGAGGGATACACGTGAAAGACGAGAAGAAATCAGCCGTGGACCCAAGAATATTGCGAACACGTCAGTTAATTCGAGGTGCATTTGTTGAATTGCTGCAGGAAATGGATATTGAGAAGTTGTCAGTCAACAAAATTGCCGAACGAGCGACGATCAATCGGGTAACCTTCTACCTGCACTATCGTGATATTACGGATATGATGGAGAAGATGGCGGATGAGATGATTGAGAATATTGAACGGATCGTGGATGAATATGCCCCTCATTTTGAGAAACAAAGAACGGAAGAGGCTTGGCCTGTTCTAGTCAAGTTACTGGAGCATTTTGCAGAGAACGCCTCGTTCTATCAGGTGGTTCTTGCTACAAAGCGCACACCGATTTTTACCGAACGACTGCTCAAATTGTTGAGTACGCTGGTCAAAGCCAAAATTGATCGGGTAGAGATGGAAGATGAACTCGAAGAATCCGGCATTCACAAAGAGATTGCAATCTGGTACGGTTCTTCTGCCCTTATTGGAACCATTGTTGCCTGGTTGCGTAATGATATGCCATATTCACCTCATTTCCTGGCGAAGCAATTCTCGTTGATTCGCTCGTACTCTTATAATGACCTGATATAATCATGCTACAGTTGCCCCTAACGTTAATAGAGGAGGAATAATGTAATGAAATATAGTGCAGAACGTATCTATGTGAGATTTTGGAATGTGGATGATGCCGCATTGCTTTTGGATCTACAGGTTCGCAACCGTGCGGAAATCGAGAACATATCAGCAAGTGATCGGGAGGAGTCTTTCTACAGCTTGGAAGGGCAAAGGTCACTCATTGAGAGCTGGAACAAGAAGAGAGAAGAAGGAAATCGCTATTCTTTTGGTGTTTTTCTACATACAACGGATGAACTCGTCGGTGAAATTTCTTTGTTCGAGATCATACTGGATTCTACCCCAAAATGGATCGTTGGTTATGTGACGGATACTCTGCATCAAGGAAAAGGATATATGAGCGAAGCCCTGCAATGTGTACTGGAATTTGCCAAACACGAAACTGAAATTACTCGAATCGAAGCTGGCGCTGTACCTGATAATAAAGGTTCCATCCGTGTCCTTCAAAAAGCAGGATTCAAGGAGAATGGGTCACAGCCTGTGCCAATCCAGGGAACGTTGAAAGAACATACGATGTTTGCTGTGGATATACTATAAGCAAGATGTTTTAATATTTACTATACAAGTTGGACTATATATTTAAACGTAACGGAGAGGACAGAAAAAACATATGGCTACTATACTCGTTGCAGACGACGATGCGAACATTCGTGAACTCGTCTGTCTATTTCTCAAAAACGATGGATTCACAACAGTGGAAGCTGCAGACGGTAAGGAAGCTCTCACTATATATGGCGAAACTCCAGTGGATCTGGTCGTCCTTGATATTATGATGCCTGTCATGGATGGTTGGGCACTGTGCAAAGAACTCCGAAGAGCCAATCCCGACCTCCCGTTACTCATGCTGACGGCGAGAGGAGAGACTTGGGAGAAGGTGAAAGGATTCGAACTGGGTACGGATGATTATTTGACCAAACCGTTTGATCCATTAGAGCTGACCGCTCGTGTCCGAGCATTACTGAAACGATACAAAATCGGCTCCACACATACAATCCAGTTTGGCAACGTCATTCTGGACCGTCAGACGTATAAGGTGATGAGAGGCACGGAGTCGCTTACGTTACCACTTAAGGAGTTCGAATTGCTGTATAAGCTTGCTGGAACACCAGGACAAGTCTATACACGTGAGCAATTAATCGATCAGATATGGGGTATTGATTACGCGGGAGATGATCGAACAATAGACGTACATATTAAACGCCTGCGCGAACGATTCGCGACAACACCTGATTTTCGGATTGAAACGGTGCGTGGGCTAGGGTACAGACTTGAGGTCTATGAATGATCAGATCTTTATATATTCGTGTTGTTCTGACCTTTCTGGTGTCAGTCATCACAGGCACGATTATTTCATTTTTTATGTCAACCTGGATGTTCGAAGATCAATTGAATGAAAATGCTCAAATTAACATACGCAATTTTGGCCAGGACGTTGTGCAGATTTATAAGACGCTGCCTGCTGATGAAGCAGAATCATTCGTTAGTAGAATGAAACAACTTGATTCGTATCATATTCGAATTTATGATCCAACGGGCAAGTTCCAATCTTATGGGAAGCTTAACGAACATAAATCATCACCCGTATCGACGGATCAACTCAAGAAGGTGTTAAACGGAGGGGTTGTGCAGGACACACCTAAAGGTATCGCTACCGTTCTTTTGGGGCTACCGATCAAGACGGAAACGGGTACAAGAGCGATGTTTCTAGAAACACTCTCACCGCCCTCAGCCTCTTTTGTGGTCCAGTTTGGCTTGATTTTTGCAAGCTGTTCCTTGATTGTAGGAAGTTTGTTGATTGTGGTTGCTTCTGTATATCTGGTTAGACCGATCAAAAAATTGACCAAAGCGACCAAACGGATTGCAGCTGGAGACTTCAACGTCAAGTTGAACATTAAACAAACGACGGAGATTGGTACATTGGCCCGCAGCTTTGAAGAAATGATGCATGATCTTCAGCAGTTGGAGCAGATGCGCAGGGAATTCGTTACAAATGTTTCGCATGAGGTTCAGTCTCCGCTCACCTCGATATCCGGTTACGCTTCGGCACTGAAGCAAGTAAATCTCTCAGAACAAGAACGAAACCGTTACCTGGATATTATCATCTCAGAAGCAAAAAGAATGTCCAAAATGAGTGATAGCCTGCTGAAGCTGAGTTTGCTTGAATCGCAGTCACAGCAACTACGGCTCACCACCTTAAGCCTTGATGAACAGATCAGGCGGGTCATCGTGGCGCTTCAGCCGCAATGGTCTGGGCGCAACATTCATTTCGAGCTTGATTTGGAGAACGTGAAGGTAACGGCTGATCACGATCAGTTAAATCAGGTATGGACAAACATCATCGGAAATAGCATCAAGTTTTCCGAGGATGGCGGTATGATTAAAGTCAGTATCGAAGAGGACTTCAAAAATGTGACTGTTCGAATATCCGACACGGGCATTGGAATTCCCCTGGAAGATCAGAAGCGTATATTCGACCGTTTTTTCAAGGCAGATCGTTCCCACAGCCGCAAATATGACGGGAGTGGTATGGGACTTGCTATCGTTAAACAGATCGTATCCCTTCATCAGGGTGACATTCGAGTGGAAAGCGAACCTGGTCAAGGCACGACCTTTATTGTCACGTTGCCCATCCATCCACCAACGGATAGTTAGGCTCACAGGATAGGGTCAATGAATAGAATATCCATCGGATTATCTAAACCGAATGTTCATGTCCTATGTAACATGCAAGCTTCCTTGTATGTTACATAGGACATTTTTTTTGCTTGTTCATACTCCGTTCATATTCCGGTCATGGGGAGTACATCTTTCTTGATTAGGATTTCTTAAGCAGCCTGCGAGGCCAATATACAGATGAGGATAGGAGCAGATGAATGTGAATCAACAAGCAGACAGAGAAGTCCAGAGTAAGAGCAAAACCAAGAAAGTGTTAAACATTTTGTTTAAAGTACTTTGCGCAATCATTATAGCAATCTTACTTTTTGTAGCTATCGTATATACCGTCAATAAAATCAGCAGTTATTCGGAGCAAAAAAGAATGGAGCCGTATGGTCAACATGTATCCGTAGACGGAAAAAATATGAATGTGTTCATACAAGGCGAAGGCGAGGAAACGATTGTGCTTCTGCCTGGTTTTGGAACAGCGGCACCAGCGCTTGATTTTAAACCTCTTATCTCCGAGTTATCTCCATATTATAAAGTTGTCGTTGTTGAGCCCTTTGGTTACGGATTGAGTGATCAGACCGAAAAGGAACGTAGCACAGCAAATATCGTCAGTGAAATTCATGAAGCGTTACAGCGTCTACATATTGATCGTTATATCCTCATGGGTCATTCCATTTCGGGGATCTATAGCCTGGATTACGTGAACAAGTATGCAGATGAAATAAGTGCATATGTTGGGCTGGATAGCAGTGTTCCAGCGATAAGTGAACAGAAGATTGATTCGTCAGATACACAACCGATTAAATGGTTCCGCAACTTGGGTTTCGCCCGAGTGCAACTGAAACTGAGTGCTGACCCTTATGATGGACTGCCTTATGATGAGCAAACGAAAGAACAATTGAACATTCTGATACGCAAAAATATGTATAATACCACGCAATTAAATGAGGCAGAAAGTATGTATTCCAACTTTAAAGCATCTGAACAACTAACTTTCCCTGTTAATCTTCCGGTTCTTTTCTTTGTTCAAAAGAATCATCCGACAGCAGACAATTGGGTTCCGGAACACGAGAAGTTAATAGAGAACTCTGTGCGTGGTGAAGTGGTGTTGCTGGAAGCAAATCATTATTTGTATCGTTCCCATGCCAAAGAAATTGCTGAAAAATTCAGGGGATTTATGACGCAGCAGTAAATATAAATGAATTGGCTTGTTCATATTCAGTTCATATTGACGTCACGGGGAGTACATTTTCATTGGATAAGATTTCATTAGCAGCAAAAAAGAAAATCGAACTATCAGTTCAAGACAGGAGAAGATAACACTGACGACGCAGCCTGCGGAAAAGAAAACAAAGAATAGATCAAAGGCCAAAAAAGTGAGAAACATGATACTGAAAATAGTAGGAGCAATCGTAATCGCCATTATTCTATTTCTAGGTATTGTTTATATCACCAATGTGATCAGTAGTAATTCAGAGGCCAAGAAAATCGATTCCTATGGTCAGCATGTATCTGTAGACGGGAAAAATATGAATGTGCTCATTCAAGGCGAAGGCAAGGAAACGATTGTACTTCTGCCTGGTTTTGGAACAGCTGCACCAACGCTTGATTTTAAGTTGCTCATTGACGAACTATCACCATATTACAAAGTTGTGGCGGTTGAGCCATTCGGTTATGGATTAAGTGATGCTACTGAAAAAGAACGAACCACAGAGAATATCGTAAGTGAAGTTCATGAAGCTCTGCAGCAACTCGATATTCATCAGTACATGCTCATGGGTCACTCCATTGCAGGCATTTATGGCATTGATTATGTGAACAAATATCCGGATGAGGTCACGGCATTTGTCGGAGTTGATAGCAGTGTTTCAACCCAACCGGGTATGGATGCCAAATTACCTACTAAAACGTTCGCATTTCTTAAAAAATCAGGTCTCCAAAGATTGGTGGTCAAATTTAGTAGTGACCCCTATGCTGGACTCGCATTTGATGAACATACCGTAGAGCAGATGAACATGCTGTCGAATAAAAACTCGAACAGTTCCACGACTTTGAATGAAATGGACCATATTGCTTCCAATTTTAAAGGAGCCCAAGGATTAACCTTCCCTAAAGACCTTCCACTTCTACTCTTTGTACAAGCTAATAATGAAGGTGTAGAAGGATGGATACCGCTGCATGAAGGGCAGATCAAAGATTCAGTACATGGGAAAGTAATCACCATGGATGGCGAACATTACTTGCACCATACGTTATTCAAAGAAATAGCTGAAGATATTAGAGCATTCATGAACGAAGCGAAGTGAAAATTCTGTAAAAGTCCGTGATGAGAGAGAGGAATTCAATTGAGATTATTTGAGATACTGTTAGTACTATCCTGTTTCGCGTTACTCATAGACCTACTATTTATTAAAAGAAGTGCAAAGAAAATAGGCTTGGGTTTGGGTATAGGAAGTAGCGTTATATTATTAGTTCAATTGTTTGTTGAGGGATACAGATGGCAGTTGCTTTTGGTATATATCATGACGGCTCTATTCATAATCATCGTTTTATTCAGACATTCCGAAAAGATGATGAACCTTAAAATAGGGAAGTTCTTGAAATATAGTTTATCTTCCTTAATCGTTATTCTGCTTGTTGGTTCTACCGTCTTGTCTGTATACTTACCTGTTTTTAATCTGCCGAAGCTTGATGGTCCAGAGAAGGTGGGTACTCAAACATTTCATTTAACAGACCAGAACAGAGACGAAATCTTCACTGAAGATCAAAGCGATAAGAGAGAACTAATGGTTCAAGTTTGGTACCCAACTGAAAACAGCAATAATAACAAGCGTGACACGCTGTTTCCAAAAGATAAAGAAATGTTCAAAAAGTATATTCAGAGCTTCTCTAATTCTTTAAAACTGCCCGAATTTTTGCTCGACTACTTGAAGTATAGTCAAACCAACTCTTATGAAAATGTTGAAATATTACCTTCTACAAGTCCTTATCCCGTGGTACTGCTATCTCATGGTATGGGAACCAGTAGAGTTTTACATGCATCACAGGCCGAGAATCTGGCCAGTCATGGGTATATCGTGGTCACCATCGATCATACGTATAGCACCTTTGCTACTCTTTTTCCAGATGGCCGTGTAACGGATTATAAAAAAAGCACGACTACACTAGATGAACGTACAAAAACAGGGAGTATATGGACGAAAGATGTGGAGTTTGTAATCGATCAAATTGAAAAGCTGAATTCAGGTGCAATCGAAAGTCAGTTTAAAGGGAAGATCGATTTAAATAACATCGGCGCGATGGGGCATTCTTTTGGGGGGGCAACCGCGTTTAATGCAACGTATTTAGATCAGAGAATCAAGGCCGGAGTTAATATGGATGGGTCACTATATGAAGTGGAAAATAGAGATGATATAAACAAGCCGTTTATGTTCATCCGATCGGGAAGTTTTGAAGACTGGTTCGCCAACTTTGAAATGGATAGAAATTCGGATGATGAAGTAACTAAATCTCTTTCAGATGAGCTGCACATTATGAAAAATGTTATGAATCATGGGGGAAAAGTGATCTATGTAGAAGGAACCCAGCACTTCAATTTCACGGACCTTCAGTTCTATTCAGAGCTGGTTAAACTGTCCGGTATCACAGGAGATATCAATGGTAAAAGAGGATCAAACATCGTAAATCAATATGTACTCGATTTCTTTAACAAGCAACTGAAAGGAACGGGTGGAGATCTGATTCAGGGACCAAACGACTTGTATCCAGAGGTGAAATTTGTAGACCCAGAAGAAATCAAATAACCAAAACACTTAAAATTCAGGAGATGATGTGAATGGGACGACAAAAGGGAAAACGAACTTCAATCGCCGTGTTAACGCTGGCATTAACCATGTTAGCTCCAATGTCTGCAATGGCTGCGCCTACTACAAGTAGCAGTGATCATACGTATGAACCAACCAAGAAAACGGTGATGGAGAAAGCCAAGTTACTCACTGAGAAACATGGAATCACAAGCCTGCAATATGCCCTTATCGATGGTGGCGAGATTGTGGTGTCCGGTCAGACGGGTAAAAACGATAAAAACAACAAGGTGCCTCTTACGCCGGATACGATCTATGGCATAGGATCAACGAGTAAAATGTTCCTCACAGCTTCTGTTATGAAGTTAGTTGAAGAAGGCAAGGTGGATTTGGATCTGCCTGTTGTGAACTATATACCTGATTTTCAGATGAAAGATCATCGCTACAAACAAATCACACCACGCATGCTGTTGAATCATTCTTCCGGTCTGCTGGGAGGCACGGGCAGTAATGCCACATTGTACGGGGATAATGATACGTACTCACATGATACGTTTCTGGACCAATTGGCGAGTCAAAACCTGAAGGCAGATCCCGGTGCATTCTCCGTGTATAGTAACGATGGTTTTACGTTATCCGAGATTATGGTTGAACGTGTTAGCGGCATGAGTTTTACAGCATTTATACACCAATATTTTACGGAACCTTTGGACATGAAACATACCAAAACACCGCAGGATGTGGTTGACACGGCAGCAATGGCGGGAATCTATTCTCCTATGTATGAGGGTCAGCTTCCACAAGAGAATTATAATGTTATCGCTACTGGAGGCATTTATTCCACCGCTGAAGATCTTGCGAAGTTTTCACAAATTTTCACGGGAGAGGTCCAAGGCATTCTTACCGATAAGTCTGTAGAAGCCATGGCGCAAGAAGAGTACAAAAAAGGCATGTGGCCAGAGGATGGCGATACGTCTATATCTTACGGATTAGGGTGGGATAGTGTAAATCTGTACCCATTCAGTGAATATGGTATCAAGGCAGTAACAAAAGGTGGAGATACCATATCGTATCACTCATCATTAGTCGTACTGCCGGAATATAATCTGGCTGCAGCCGTTACCTCATCAGGTGGGACAAGTGCCAAAGATCAGTTCATTGCGAGTGAATTATTACTCAGCGCACTTGAGGAAAAGGGCATTATTACAGAACGGAAGCCGGAAAAATCGTTTGGTGTTCCAGTGAAGGCAGATATACCTAAAGAAATAGCCACGAATGCAGGTATATATGGCGGCAATAATTCAGTTAAGAAGATCGAAATGAATACTGCTGGACAAATGACTGTATCCACACCCGCAGCTCCAAGTGATCCGGCTCAAAAATACACCTATACAGCGGATGGTACTTTTGTTGACGATGAAGGCACGGAAAAGTTGAAATTTGTTAAGGAGAAGAATGGAAGGACTTATCTGTGGTATCGATCTTATATATCCTTGCCAGGACTTGGACAATTGGCTTTCTCCGAATATAAAATGGAGAAGCTGGAAGCCAATGAATTATCCCAGGATATTAAGGCCTCATGGGAGCAGCGTGAAGGTAAAAAATATTACCTGCTGAATGAGAAATATACATCAACGGTTTATCTCAATTCGGCACCAATTCTACCTATTCATTTGGACAAAGAGACCCCTGGGTATGTAGCCAATACTAAGATTATTGGAGCAAACGAAGCAGTCACGGAGCTGCAAATCCCTGGCCTGGCTGGACGTGATACAAAGGAGATTTATTTTGCTAAAAAGAACGGAGTAGAGTACATTACAGCCGTTGGTAGCATATACGCCAGTGAGGAAATGGTACAACCACTCTATTCGGGTAAACAATCTCTAGCAACGATTCAAGCAGACGGATATGCCAGATGGTTTTCGATACCAGCAACGGTGAAAGGAAAAGTCATGACGGTTAAAATGCCTGCAACTGGCGCCTTTGCCGTATATGATCAGAAGGGTATTTGTATTAATCACACCGTAGTCAGCGGTCAGAATGAGGTTGTATTACCAGAAAACGGCCGCATTGTATTTGCAGGTGACGTGGATTCCACTTTCGAAATTTCATTAAAATAGATGTTGTGCCGTAGTTAGTTTTATGAAAGAAACTAAGAAAGTAGCCGATCAAAGTAATCGGCTGCTTTTGTTCAATTTAACTATAATTAGTTTGTCACTTCAGTTAGAAATCTTCGCTCTTGCTCAACTGAAGAATTATTCTTTTTTAGGAGAGTGGAAACGATGCCTACGATATTGGTTGCTGACGACGATGCGAACATTCGCAAACTCGTCTGTTTATTTTTGCGCAACGACGGATTTACAACCATCAACGCCGTAGACGGAAAGGAAGCCCTGGCTATCTATACCTCCACGCCAGTCGATTTGGTTATTCTTGATATTATGATGCCAGTCATGGACGGTTGGGCATTATGTGAGGAACTTCGAAGAGCCAATCCGGATCTTCCGTTACTAATGTTGACGGCAAGAAACGAGACCTGGGAGAAAGTACAAGCATTTCAGCTCGGGACAGATGACTATATGACGAAGCCATTCGATCCGCTTGAGTTGATGGCTCGCGTCAAGGCACTGTTGAAACGATACCGTATAGGATTAACGCAGACCATCCAATTAGGAAACGTTATTCTGAACCGGCAGACTTATAAGGTCCTGAGGGGTACAGAGTCGTTCACCTTGCCGCTTAAAGAGTTCGAATTATTGTATAAACTTGCTGGATTACCGGGACAAGTCTATACGCGGGAGCAATTAATCGATCAAGTTTGGGGAATTAATTATACTGGCGATGATCGAACGATAGACGTGCATATTAAACGTCTACGCGAACGTTTCGCAGCTATATCCGATTTTCGCATCGAAACGGTGCGCGGGCTTGGCTACCGGCTTGAGGTGCAAGAGTGATCGGTTCCTTGTATACACGCGTAGTCCTGACCTTTCTGGTCTCCGTGATCGGGGGCATAATCCTTTCTTTTCTTGCTACAACCTGGATATTTCAAGATAAATTAAACGAAAACTTACAAGGCTCCTTGCTTGACTTTGGCCAGGATATCGTCCGCATCTACGAGACATTGCCGTTACATGAAGCAGAAATGTTTATAAGTGAAATGAAACAACTCAATTCCTATCACATTCGAATCTATAAAGCAACGGATCAATTCCAATCCTATGGAGAACTTAAAGGACAACATCCTTTCCTAGTGACGACAGAACAAGTGAAGAAAGTGCTGGATGGGGAAAGGGTCCAATTCAATGGGATCGATACGTTCTTCTTGGGATTGCCGATAAAAACTGAAATGGGAAGCAAAGCAATGTTTGTAGAGCCCCTCACTTCCTCTTCCACCTCATTTCTCATCAAGTTTGTTTTAACTTTTATGATTTGTTCGTTAATAGCAGGAAGCCTATTGATACTAATTGCGGCTATGTTTCTGGTGAGACCGATCAAAAAGCTGACAGAAGCGACCCGGCTTATAGCTGCCGGAGATTTCAATGTCAAGCTTAATATTAAACAAAAGGGTGAGATAGGTACTCTGGCTCGTAGTTTCGAAGAAATGATGCACGATCTAAAGCAGCTTGAGCAGATGCGCAGGGAATTCGTAGCAAACGTGTCCCATGAAGTTCAGTCTCCGCTCACTTCCATTTCCGGTTTTGCTATAGCGCTCAAGCAGGTAGACCTCCCGGATGACGAAAGAAGCGATTATCTCGATATTATCATCACTGAAACTGCACGAATGTCCAAAATAAGTGATAGTCTGCTAAAGCTGAGTTTGCTTGAATCTCAATCATTGCAAATGCGGCTCGCCACGCTCAGTCTGGATGAACAGATCAGACAAGTAATCGTCGCTATTCAACCCCAATGGTCGGCCCGTAACATTCAGTTCGATCTTGATTTGCAGCCCACCAAAATCACGGCCGATCATGACCAGTTAAATCAGGTGTGGATCAATATCCTAGGCAATGCCATCAAATTTTCCAAAGATGGTGCCCGAATTAACGTCACGATCAAACAGAATATCAAGAACGTGGCGATCCGCATATCGGATTCGGGTATTGGGATTCTCCCGGAAGACCAAAAGCGTATATTTGACCGATTCTTTAAAGCTGATCGTTCCCACAGTCAGAAATATGAAGGAAGCGGTATGGGACTAGCTATTGTAAAGCAGATCGTCTCGCTTCATCAAGGGGACATCCGGGTGGAGAGCGAATATGGACGAGGAACGACCTTCATAGTCATCTTGCTAATCACAACACCCACAGAGTGATTGGATTTCATGCCTTCACTAGGTTATGACACCCTGTATAAACCTCCTTGCGTATGATGATGCAAACTTTTTTTTGCCTGTTCATCCTCCGTTCATGCTGCAGTCATTAGGGGGACATCTTGGTTTGTTATATTGTCTTTAGCGCCCACGTTAAGGTGGCTTAACACAATGATGAAGACAGGAGTAGATGCAAGAATGAAACCAAGAGAGGTAACAAAACTGAAGATGAGTGTGAGGAGAGCAAGAAAGAGAAATACTATAGCTGCTGTGACTCTCATGCTGACGATACTTGCCCCAATGTCTGCAATGGCCGCACCGACTCCCATGAACAACAGCAACCTTACGTATGAGACAACAAAGAAAGCCGTGATCGAAAAAGCCAAATTACTGACCGAGACATATGGTACGACGAGTCTGCAATATGCGCTCATCGATGGTGGAGAGATTGTGGTGTCCGGTCAAACGGGCAAAAACGATATAAACGATAAGGTGCCTCTTACTTCGAACACCGTCTATGGCATTGGTTCAACCAGTAAAATGATGCTTACAGCCGCTGTAATGAAGCTGGTTGACGAAGGCAAGATTGATTTGGATGCACCTGTTGTGAACTATATGCCTGACTTTACAATGAAAGATAACCGATACAAACAGATCACACCCCGTATGTTGCTGAATCATTCCTCCGGTCTTCTGGGCACCTCAACCAGCAATGCCACATTGTACGGAGATAATGACACGTATTCACATGATACGTTTCTGGAGCAATTGGCGAATCAAAACCTGAAAGCAGATCCCGGCGCATACTCAGTCTACAGCAACGATGGCTTTACGTTAGCCGAGATTCTGGTCGAAAGAGTGAGCGGCATCGGTTATACCGCATTTATACACAAGTATTTCACGGAGCCTTTGGATATGAAACATACCAAATCACCACAGGATGTGCTTAATCCGTCAGACATGGCGGCAATCTATTCCCCTTTTTATAAGGGACCACTTCCAAAAGAGAATTATAATATCATCGGTACTGGAGGTCTGTATTCCACCGCTGAAGATCTGGTCAAATTTTCAAGAATCTTCACGGGAGAAGTTGATGGTATTCTTTCCAGTAAGTCTGTAGAAGCTATGGCGCAAGAAGAATATAAAAGAGGCATGTGGCCAGAGGATAGCGATACGCTGATGTCTTATGGGTTGGGGTGGGATAGTGTGAACTTGTTCCCATTCAACGAGTACGGCATTAAGGCCGTTATGAAAGGTGGAGATACGTTATCTTATCAGTCCTCATTAGTGGTACTTCCGGAATACAATATGGCTGGAGCCGTTATCTCTTCAGGCGGGTCAAGCTTAACCAATAATTTCATTGCGAATGAATTATTACTCAGTGCACTTGAGGAAAAGGACATCATTACAGAACGGAAGCCAGAAAAATCATTTGGCGTACCCGTGAAGGCCAATATGCCTAAGGAAGTCTCCAAGTTTGCAGGTATATATGGTGGCAATAATTCAGTTATGAAGATCAAAATAAATACGGCTGGACAAATGACTGTATCTTCACTTACAGCTCCGAGTAATCCGGCTCAAGAATACACCTATACAGCAGATGGTACTTTTGTTAATAACGAAGGTACAGACAAGTTGAAATTCGTTGTGGATAAAAATGGGAAAACCTACTTGTGGTCACGATCTTATATATCCGTTCCAGGACTCGGACAGCTGGCTTTCTCAGAATATAACGGAGAGAAGCTTGAAGCCAATAAATTATCCAAGGAGATTAACGCCGCATGGGCAAAGCGTGATGGTAAAAAATATTATCTGGTGAATGAGAAATACACATCCATGGTCTATCTCAATGCTTCATCGATCCTGCCTATCCATATGAATAAAGAGAATCCAGGGTATATGTCCAATCATAAGATTATGGGAGCAAACGAAGCAGCCAATCTTTTGCAGATTCCGGGTACTGCCGGACGTGATACGATGGACATTCAATTCTCTAAAAAGAACGGTGGAGAGTATCTTACAGCCTTAGGTTATGTATACGCCAGTGAGGAACTGGTAAAACCAATCTATTCGGGTAAACAATCCGCCACAACCATTCAAGCAGATGGATATGCCAAATGGTTTTCGGTACCAGCTACTGCGAAAGGGAAAGTCATGACAGTGAAGATGCCTGCAAAGGGAGCCTTTGCCGTCTATGATCAGACCGGAATTTGTATTAATCACACCATGGTCAGCGGTAAAAATGAAGTTGTTTTACCAGAAAACGGCCGTATTGTATTTGCAGGTGATGCTGGCTCCAAATTCGAAATTTCATTAAAAAAATAAAATGAATGGATTTCCAAACGGCTGAACACCAAACGAACTCAACAGGAGAGAACCATCATGATGAAAAAAATATTAATCATTTTGCTCAAAATATTCGGAGCCATCGTTATCGCTTTTGCATTATTTATTGCCACTGTTTTTATTGTTAATGTATTTAGCAACAAATCGGAAGAAGGGAAAATAAAACCCTATGGTCAGTTTGTAGCAGTTGACGGGAAAAACATGAATGTGTTGATTCAAGGAGAAGGCAAAGAAACGGTGGTATTGCTTCCTGGATACGGAACACCTGCCCCAGCCCTTGATTTCAAACCGCTTATCGATGAGTTATCACCATTTTACAAAGTTGTTGTCATTGAGCCTTTTGGTTATGGATTAAGTGACGTAACTGAAAAAGAGCGTACCACTGAAAATATGGTTAGTGAAATTCATGAAGCGTTACAGCAACTTGGTATTCATAATTACACGCTCATGGCTCACTCCATTTCAGGGATATACGGCCTGGATTATGTGAACAAATATCCAAACGAAGTAAGTTCATTTGTCGGAATTGAGAGCAGTGTCCCAACGCAGGGAGGTAATGATGATCCATTTCCAACCGAAACGTACAAACTGCTTAAAAAATCAGGATTCTACCGATTGTTAATGAAACTGGCCCCTGATCAACTGATTGCACCCGATGTTGATGATGAGACCAGAGAACAAATTAGAATACTTTCACTCAAAAATACGTTTAATCCGAACAACCTGAATGAAGGTGAAAACTTTGGTCCTAATTTCAAAGCAGCTGAGAACCTGTCCTTCCCCAAAGATCTTCCTGTGATTTTCTTCTTACAAGCGAATGATACGGAAACAGAAGGCTGGATACCCTTGCATGAAGAGCAAGTCAAAGATTCTGTGCATGGAAAAGTGATGACATTTGATGGAGAACATTATTTGCATCACACCCGATCCAAAGAAATGGTTCAAGAATATAGAAAGTTTATGAGTGAGATAAAATAGTGTCGCCAACAAAAGAAGTCGCGAAATCGCGGCTTTTTTCTGTTGGGGAGATGGTGAATATACATACTTCGTTATCTATTGGGAAATTTAGGTTGACACTTCTTTTTGTCGCGTATACAATCGTATACATGAATATGTTGTATACATATGTATACACGTAATGGGGGTGGCACAAATGAGAGATCGTCCTATCGAAGAGATGGATGGAAGTGTACGTCAAGGTGAGCGTCCGAGACGCGATATGAGTGACAATGAGCAACGTGGTGAACGTTCCAGACGTGGAAGAGGTCATGGTGAACATGAGGGAAAACGGGGCCGTGGTGCGCAGACATTCCGTCGCGGCCGAATTCTTGTATTTCTGGAACAAATGCAGAATCGGAGAACAACGCTTGTCCGACAACTTGGACAGGAGGAGTATGAACATATTCGCCCGGTGATCAGTGGGGAGTTAAAAGCGATTGATCAGGTCATCGACGAGTATATCCATCTTTTCGAGCTGCAAAATGAAGATGTAAACCCCAATAAGGATCTGGAGAGTGAGAGTGAATAAGTATGATTCGTCGTTTTTTTTCGTATTATCGTCCCTATAAAAAACTGTTTTTGATTGATTTTGGATGCGCTGTACTCGCAGGTCTTCTGGAGTTGGCTTTCCCCCTTGCCGTCAGCAAATTCATTAATGAATTGTTGCCAGGTCAGGATTGGCCTCTCATTATGCTTGCCTGCGTCGTGCTGTTATCCATCTATGCACTTAATACCGTATTGAACTATGTAGTTACATATTGGGGACATATGCTGGGCATTAACATTGAGACCAACATGCGTGAGAAGATGTTCGCTCACTTGCAGAAGCTGTCCTTCCGGTTCTTTGATAATCGTAAAACAGGCCACTTAATTGGTCATCTTACGAATGATCTGAATGATATCGGCGAGGTTGCTCACCATGGACCTGAAGATGTATTCATCGCAGTGATGACATTAATCGGATCGTTCTGGCTGATGGCTAACATTAATCTGGAGCTTGCGCTGCTTACCTTTATCATTATCCCAATTATGGCTTGGGTCATTATCGTATTTGGTGGTCGCATGACAAAGACGTATCGGCGACTTTTCGGAGACGTCGGCAATTTCAATGCGCGTATTGAAGACAACGTCGGGGGTATGCGTGTTGTGCAATCGTTCGCCAACGAAGAACATGAGAAAGAACTTTTTGCGGTGGACAATCAGAATTTCCGTAAAACCAAATTGCTTGCCTACAAAACGATGGCAAAAAGTATCTCGGTCAGTTATATGATGATGCGACTGGTTACGGTGTTTGTCATGATCAGCGGGGCTTGGTTTTATATCGATGGCAGAATCAATATGGGTGACTTTATGGCCTTCCTGCTTCTGTCCAATATCTTCTTCCGCCCGATCGAGAAAATCAATGCCGTCATAGAAAGTTATCCAAAGGGTATTGCTGGTTTCAAGCGTTATCTGGAGATCATTGATACGGAACCAGAAATTGCGGATAGCAAAAACGCCGTTGAATTCGAAAGTGTGAAGGGTGATATTCGCTTCGAGAACGTCTCGTTCGGATATGAATCCAGTCGGCGAATTCTAAGTGATATCAGTCTGTCTGTTCGACCAGGCGAAACGGTTGCTTTTGTTGGACCTTCGGGTGCAGGTAAAACGACAATCTGTAGCCTGTTGCCCCGATTCTATGAGGTAGAAGAGGGACGTATCACTGTAGATGGTGTGGACATTCGCGACGTTAAGCTTCAATCCTTGCGCAAACATATCGGAATCGTTCAGCAGGATGTATTTTTGTTCTCGGGTACCATTAAGGAGAATATTGCTTATGGTGATCTGAGTGCAACGGATGAACAAATCTGGGATGCCGCCCGTCGTGCCTCATTGGAGGAATTGATTCTTACGTTGCCGGATGGTATGGATACTGTCATTGGCGAGCGTGGAGTCAAGCTGTCCGGAGGACAGAAGCAACGGTTATCTATTGCTCGTATGTTCTTGAAAAATCCACCCATTCTTATTCTGGATGAGGCAACCTCAGCGCTGGATACGGAAACGGAAGCACTGATCCAGCAATCACTCGCTGAATTGTCGGTGGGCAGAACTACACTTGTGATTGCACACAGACTGACAACTATCAAGAATGCAGATCGAATCATCGTAGTAAACACAGATGGTATCGCTGAGCAGGGCAACCATGAGGAATTGGTCGCCGCTGGAGGGATATACAGCCGTCTTCATCAGGTGCAATATAGTCACTCTTAATCCATGTAAATTGAACAAAAAAATAATTACACTCGTCACTCCGATGACAGAACAACCTTGCCGCGCATATGCGCGGCTTTTTTTATTGATTGGATATTAAAAATGAAGTTATAAAATGCTATGTAAAATATAATGTTGACAACGTCCACTAACGTGATTATTATAATGTTGACAATGTCCACTAAAAAGGAGGGTTTGACATCGACTCTCAGTACATAAATCCAGATATACTGGCTGACATGCGACGTTTTAACCGTTTTTATACCAACATTCTTGGTGTACTCGATAAGCATATTCTCGGAACAGGGTATTCGTTTGCAGAAGTACGAGTCATTATTGAGATTGGAATTCGGGGAGAGAGCATTGCGAATAATCTGGTAGATACACTGACCATTGATCGCAGTTACATGAGCCGAATTGTGAACAAGCTGTCCAAGGAAGGACTGCTGGTGAAAGTGGATTCTGCGGCCGACAACCGGGTCAGTCTGATTCGTCTGACAGCCAAGGGTGAGGAACTGTATGCCCAATTGAATGACCGATCCGATCAACAGATCCTGAAGCTGATGCAAGAATTGAATGAAGAAGAGATTCAAGAGGTATACACCTCCATGATGAACATACAAGAGAAGTTGAACAAGAAGGCAGGAGAGACAACACGATGATACGATTTGAATGTGATTATAACGAAGGTGCGCATGAACGCATTTTACAAAGACTGATGGAAACCAATATGGAACAGACGAGCGGGTATGGCACGGATGGACACTGCGAACGGGCGAGAATGCTTATTCGTCAGGCTTGTGACAATGAGCAAGCTGATGTTCATTTCCTGGTTGGTGGTACACAGACAAATACAACGGTGATTGCCTCTATTTTGCGTCCATATCAAGGTGTGATTGCTGCGTCCTCGGGACACATTGCGGTTCATGAAACCGGAGCTATTGAAGCTACGGGACATAAGGTACTCACAGTTCCAAGCGAGGACGGAAAGATCACGCCTGAGCAGGTTAGAGCAGTCTACGATGCGCACATGAATGAGTCGTCGCCGGAACACTGTGTTCAACCAGGAATGGTCTACATATCTCAGCCAACCGAGAACGGAACGATGTACAGCAAGGCAGAACTGCAAGCATTGCATACAGTGAGCAGAGCATGTGGTCTTCCGTTTTTCGTGGATGGAGCACGTCTTGGATATGCACTCGCTTCACGCGCTTGCGATATGACACTTGCTGATCTTGCTCGCTTGTGTGATGTGTTTTACATCGGGGGAACCAAGATTGGCGCATTGATGGGAGAAGCGGTTGTTATCCTGAATGATGCACTGAAACCTGATTTTCGTTATATGATCAAACAAAAAGGTGGCCTGCTTGCCAAAGGCAGATTGCTAGGTATCCAATTCGAAACGTTGTTCGAAGATGGTCTGTACCTCGATATTTCTCGCCATGCCGTAGATATGGCCTTGAGAATTCATGACTCACTCGAACAGCAGGGGGTACGCTTCCTGTACGATTCACCAACCAACCAGCAGTTTCCGATTCTGCCTGATCGTTTGCTTGAGAAATTACGCAACGGTTATACGTTCACCTTCTGGGAAAAGGTTGACGATACACATAGTGCGGTGCGCTTCTGTACCAGCTGGGCAACGCAGCAGGAAAATGTGGATGCACTGACTCGTGACATCACTCAATTATTGCACGGAGAGATCCACGTGCCAGAACGGGTCGAAGCATTGGTCTAATCTTGTTCAAAAATTAAGGAGAACAGCTCCGATTTCCTTTCATAAATACGAGTATTTTGAAAATTCCAAAAGATATTACGCAGAATTCTGATACTGAACAAAGGACAACTCATTGTGGTTGTCCTTTTTTGGTATGCCTTTTGTGTGATAGTTGTGAGATAGAGAGTGAATACTCGGTTACTCACTCAAGGCCATGTCATATTTCTCTTTCAGCCGTCGGATATCGGCTCTTGGCGGCGCACCGAACATGCGTGCATATTCGCGGCTAAATTGAGAAGCACTCTCGTAACCAACCCGAAACGCTACATCTGCCGCGTCAGCAGATTCGGCCATCAGAAGTCGCCGGGCTTCCTGTAATCTTAATTGTTTCTGGAATTGTAATGGGCTCATAGCTGTGATCTCTTTGAAGTGACGATGGAATGAAGAGACGCTCATACTCGCGGTCTCAGCCAGATCTTCAATGCGAAATGGCTGTTCCCAATGATGAACGATGTACTCAATCGCTTCTCTGATCCGATAAGTGCTGCTACCTTCAACCGCAATCTGCGCCAGTTCTCCTCCGTAAGGCCCTTGAAGGAGACGGAACAGGATTTCTTTAATGTACAACGGAGCCAGAAACGGAAGCTCTCCCGGCGTATCCAGCAATCGAACAAGTCGGAGTACAGCATCCTGAATGGACGATTCCATCTGACCTACAAACATGGCTCGTCTGGCGTTTTCGTTGAATGTTACCTTGATATTACATTCGTTAAGTACTTCGAGAATTTGGTTCGGTGTGAATTCGAGCTTAAGACTTAAGTAGGGTGCATCTGCGGATGCCTTGATAATCTGCCCGATGACCGGAAGATTCATGGAAGCAATCAGGTAATTGGAAGGTCCGTATTCATAACGCTCCTGTGCGAGCAATACTTCTTTCAACCCTTGAACAATTACACAAAATGAAGGTTTATATACTCTGTATGCCGGTTCACTAATCTTGGAATGGTGATAGACAAACAGGGAAGGGATCGCCGTTTCCATTGCACCGTTATGATTGGAATGGCGTTTGATCAGGTCACTCAATTCCTGTTTTGGTTGAAATATTTCTTCGGTCATATGTATCCTCCTCACGGATTTAACCTACTTACATTATAAAGCTTACCGTACAGAACCAAAAGAGGGCCTGAGAGGATCAGGCAATCAATTAAGACGATTGATATACCGCTTGCAGCCCATGACTCGGCATACTAAGAGTATGTTAACAGAGCCAAGCGATTAAAGTTTATCGAAAAGTTGGGTGAACAAAGTGATGAAGTGGTTATCAAACCATGTGAGGCAAATATTAATTGACAGGCTCGAATCACAAATTAAGTATGAAGAAAATTCCGTACATCGAGAGATATACTTTACATGCTGGTTAGAGCTAGTTACCGAAGAGGTCGAGACAACATCAGTTTACAGAACAAATTCAAGGAGAGTGTGAAATATGGAATATGTGGGCTAACAGGAAATCTCAGTCGATCCGAATTCTTAATGTTAAAGTCGCCATTCGGCGGCTTTTTTTATAGTGATCTGATAAGTGAATTGACAGTTCCTTTATATTAAAGTTATTATAGATACATTAGATCCTTAATTGAGAAGGAGATTATAATCTATGAATAACGGACATTCATCCGGTCAAGTGAACGAATCATCGAGTGGTCATTCCGCTCCTTTTGTTACGTTACAGGGCACACCTATCTTATCATTGCTCCAGCCATCCCAAGGTGAACGTATTCTTGACGTGGGTTGTGGCAATGGGGATCTGACAGCCAAAATTGCAGCCGCAGGAGCGCTGCCAACAGGTATAGATTTTTCAGAAGAGACGATTAGGCAAGCTAAACAGAAATACCCTGATATGAATATTCAAGTCGAAAATGCTTGTCATTATCGGACAGAAGAACCGTTTGATGCGGTTTTCTCTCATGCCGTTCTGCATTGGATAAAGGATGCTCCAGCTGTAGTACAATCAATACAGGTAGCGCTCAAGACGGGCGGGCGATTCGTGGCTGAGTTTGCTGCAAATGGTAACACGGCTATATTAATTACAGCGGTAAAGGAAGAACTGGATGCCCGTGGATACAAATGGGAAGGACGGAATCCGTGGTATCACCCGACCATTGGCGAATATGCTAATCTTCTGGAGCAACACGGATTTCGAGTTAGTCTGGTTCAGCACGTGGATCAATTTACCCCGTTCAAGCCAGGTGCCAGAAAGTGGTTGACCAGCTTCGGGCAGTATTTATTCAGTGGTATCACACCTGCGGAACAGGATGTTATTATGGAAGCTGTTGAGAAAAAAGTACAGTCACAACTGATGCGGGATGGACAGTGGTATCTGGACAGAAGCCGATTGCGAGTTGTAGCTATTAAAGAATAGGGGAATACGGGATGAAAATGGACAAACCCAAGATTCAGGAGCAGTTGCTCGAACCGGAAACGATTGCATTCCTGGAATCCAAAGTGGAGTACAAACACAAACTGATCGAGAACATTACATTGGATCAACAGGAAGCGAGTAAGGTTTCCTTTGAAAATGTTGTATTTAGACATGTGACAATCTCGGAGTCTGCCTTGGAACAATTTGAATTCACCGATGTCCGGTTCGAACACTGCGACTTCTCCAATGTCAATCTCTCTGGTGCCTTCATGCACCGGATCGAATGGCATAACTGCAAGTTTGTCGGAACTGATTTTTCTAATAGTCGATTGCAAAATGTCAGTTTCCTTCATGGTCTAGGCGACTACAGCAATTTCCGTTTTGCCCATCTGAAACAGGTCTCCTTCTCGGAAAGTACCTTGATTGGTGCGGACTTTGCCTATCTGGCACTGCAAAAAATGGAGTTCAGTCAATGTAACATCGACCAAGCTTCCTTAACGGGAACCAAAATGAAGGATTTGGATCTTAGCAATTGCGAATTTGACTCCTTGGTGTTGACCATGGAAGATCTCAACGGTTGTGTGATTTCACCACATCAAGCCGCCACATTTGTAGGATTAATGGGTTTGATTATCAAATAAATGGCATGCTCGCATATAAGGGGTTGCCAAGATAGTGGAAGTGTGTATAATTGTAGTCACATTAGAATAAAAACAGGTTTTCTAGGGTTCCGCGATGTATATGTCGGTCTGGTCCGAGAGAAAACCCGCAACCAGTTGGTTGTGCCACGGAGGGATAAAAGCCTGGGAGATGAACTGCTACATGCAGTTTGTTTCCCGGGCTTTTTTTGTTTTTACGCTAATGACCTTACGGGTTTTACAAAAAAATGTAGTAGAGAAGGAGTGTTACCAGAATGAATAAAACGTGGATGTCAGTTGTGATTGCTGCGTTGTTTGAAGTGGGTTGGGTCATTGGATTGAAACATGCCAGTGGTCTGCTGGAATGGGGGTTTACGTTGGTTGCAATTATTATTAGTTTCTCCTTGATGATTGCAGCTTCGCGGACACTGCCTGTGGGAACCGTATATGCAGTATTTGTTGGCCTGGGTACCGCTGGTACGGTGCTTGCAGAGATTGTTCTGTTTAATGCGACTGTTCAAACCGGAAAAATGGTACTCATTGGTGTGCTTTTACTCGGCGTAATTGGTCTTAAAATGCTGAGCAAAGAGAAGAATAAGGAGGTGCAGCTATAATGAACTGGGTATTTCTTATCTTGGCAGGTATATTTGAGATGATCGGAGTGCTGATGATAAACAAGTTGCACAAAGACCGTAATTTCATTTCACTGGTTCTATTGGTAGGCGGGTTTGGTTTAAGCTTCACGTTCCTGTCCATTGCAATGGAAACTCTTCCGATGGGGACAGCATATGCCGTATGGACGGGAATTGGAGCCTCCGGTGGTGCCATTCTGGGCATGGTGTTTTATGGAGAACCTCGAAATGCCCTAAGAATTCTGTTTATCGCTATGGTGCTCGGATCGGCAGTTGGTCTTAAATTGGTCAGTTAAACAAAGTGATTTTAAAAAGATAATGTACAAATTGCGTTTTTAATGGTATCCTTATACGTTACGTGTGAAATAAAAGATGCGTCTTATTGATAGATGTGCGTAAATGAAGGAGACAACATGACATTTAAGGACTTAAATATTATCCCCTCTATTATGGAAGGGTTAAGCAAAGCAAACTATACTAATCCTACCCCTATACAGGAACAGGCCATACCAGCTGTATTAGCTGGCAGAGATCTGCTGGGATGTGCACAGACAGGAACAGGCAAGACGGCAGCATTTTCAGTGCCGATCATTCAATTATTAAGCGAAAGATCCAAAGGGCAAGGATCAAAGTCCGCACGACATATTCGCTCATTAATTTTGACACCAACACGAGAACTGGCTATTCAGATCGCGGATAACATCAAGGTATATAGCCGGTATACGGACATTCGTTGTACGGCAATCGTTGGCGGCGTTTCGCAAAAAGTACAAGAGCGTGCGCTGAATCAAGGTGCAGATATTATTATCGCGACACCTGGCAGATTGAACGATCTGATTAACCAGAAACGTATTGATCTGAAGATGGTTGAGATTCTTGTTCTGGATGAAGCAGACCGGATGTTGGACATGGGCTTCATTCATGATGTGAAAAGAATTATTGCCAAAATGCCGAACAAAAAGCAGACGCTGTTCTTTTCAGCTACGATGCCTCCTGAAATCACCAAAATGGTTAAAACCCTGCTGGTTGATCCAGTCAAAGTAGAAATCACACCGGTATCTTCAACGGTAGACCGCATTGAGCAGTCTATTTATTTGCTGGAGAATGGCAAGAAGCAGCAGATGTTGAACCAAATTTTGGAGGATAAATCCATCGTCACGGCATTGGTGTTCACACGCACGAAGCGCGGCGCTGACCGGGTTACACGTGATTTGGCTAAAGTGAATGTTACGGCACAGGCTATTCACGGCAACAAGTCTCAGAACGAGAGACAACGTGCACTGAACAACTTCAAGAGTGGTGCAACACGTGTATTAGTTGCGACGGATATCGCGGCAAGAGGAATTGACGTGGAGGAACTGTCACATGTCATTAACTTTAACCTGCCTAACATTCCGGAAACGTATGTTCACCGTATTGGCCGTACAGGTCGAGCTGGCAAAAGCGGGATGGCCATCTCGTTCTGCGAGAAGGATGAACTTCCATTCCTGAAGGATATCGAGAAAGTAATCAAAAAGACGATTCCTGAAGTGAAAGGTCATCCGTATCCAATGACAGGTGTACCTGTGTTTGATAAAACCAGCAAAGCATCAGGCAGTAAACCTTCGTTCAACAAATCGGCTGCAGGCAAACCGGCGAAGTCCAAAGCTAACCCGGCACGCAAGCCCAAATCCGAATGGTTTGCCAAGAGTGGTAAATCAAACAGTAGTCGTTCAAACGACGGTAGACCCAATAGCAGTAGATCAAACAGCAGTAGCAGTAAATCAAACCATGGCTCATTCAGCCGCAGCAGCAAAACTAGGAATGATAGAGCCAATTAAGAGTTAAATAAATCCAGATAAAACCTTCTCCATCATATGGAGAGGGTTTTATTATGTGCTTTTATGTGCAACGAGCTTATTTACATACGAACTTACATTCGGTATCATTATATCGTCCACTGGTGAAAGGGAGGTAATGACTTGAAGGATACGATGATTGAATACAGTTTGAAGAAGAAAGGTGCGACCAAGGATTATCCATTTGGGCCTGATCCAGTCGCGATTAAGGTCGGAGGGAAAATATTCGCATTACTTTTCGAAGACAAAGAAGAAAATGGTCTATTGAACTTGAAATGTGATCCCATTATTGCAGAGAACCTGAGAGAGCAGCATGAAGCCGTTCGACCAGGATATCATATGAACAAAAAACACTGGAATACCATTACGCTGGATGGTTCCTTGTCAGATGAGGATGTCTATGTCATGATCGATCACTCTTATGATATGGTTGTCCAATCCCTTCCGAAAAGCGCTCGGGAATCTCTGGCCGAATAGTGAAGCATTTCTATTTGATTTAACACACATTAACTCATGCTACTCGTCGTTCATCAGGTCAGTGACCTGGAGTTTCTCATATGTCTCGGCTGATGTCTGTCTATTCGTCGCGTAGTCGATTTTATAGATACAAGAGTAGATGACGTTTAACACGTATTCAAAAGCAATTTGGGAAGAAAAAGATCCAATCTTGGCAAGCTTCACTTCATCATCGGGCACTCGGATACAGATCGTGCTGAGCTTTGCCAGTTCGCTCTGACTGGTTGCCGTAATGGTGATAAAAGGGATGTGTTCACGTTTAAAATGATGGGCCGCTGTAATATAACTCTGAGATTTTCCGTGATAGGTGAGGAAAATAGCACAGTCTCTTGTCGTCATATTGACGGTATGGTGCGCCCATTCAGACAGCTCGGTGGCAATGACTACATATTTGTTGATTTTGAACAGTTTATTTTGAAAACTTTTCGCCCGGATCTGTGAATCGCCCAATGCATAGATGAATATTCGATCAGCCTGATCCAGTAATTGCGCTGTATGTGACAGCAAGTCATCGTCCATATAGGCTACATTCTTTTCGATGGTCTCCTTCATTAATTCGGCAATTTCTTTTGCCACTTGAAGCGAAGACTCACCCAGACGGAACGGATAATTAGGGTCCACATTGGATATGTTCTGGGCGGAGTCCTGTTCAAATTCCTGGGCAAGTCGAATCATGAATTCTTTGAAGCCCGAGAGTTCAAGTTTGTGGATGAGTCGGTTAATTGCCGAATGAGAGGTATAGGTGACTTTTGCAAGTTCTTGCACATTGAAGTGAAGAATACGGTCCTTATGAGTCAGTATGTAGGAAGCGATGCTTTTTTCATTCGGTGTAAAGTTATGCATGTCGGTTAATTGAGTTAGTATTTTCAATAAGTTCACCCCAAATAAGTTGAATAACGTCGATTACGGGCATTCATTAAACATTTTGTTTACAGACAGACCTTTAGGCGTACCTAAAAATGGTCGATTATACCGTTATGGCTGCAAAGGCTTTATTCAGGGCTGTCTTCTTTTATAATAAATGAAAAACAGCCTTGGGGGGAATGATTATGTTAACCATCGGATACATTGGTAATGGCAAAAGCACGAATCGATACCACCTTCCGTTTTCATTGATTCGGGATCATCTGAACGTAAAGACCATATACGCACGCAATCTGGATAAAACCGAGTGGGATCGTATACCTGACGTAAACTATACGGATGATGTCTCCACGTTGATGAATGATGAGGAGATTCAATTGGTGGTGGTCTGCACACATACAGAGTCCCATTATTCGTACGCGAAAATGGCACTTGATCACGGAAAACATGTGCTTGTGGAGAAACCGTTCATGTTAACACAGGCCGAGGCCATATCCATCTTCCAATACGCCAAAGAGAAGAATCTGGTGATCCAATGTTATCAGAACAGACGTTATGATTCGGACTTCCTTACAACGAAGAAAGTAATTGAAACAGGCAAGCTGGGGGATCTGTTGGAAGTAGAGATGCACTACGATTACTATCGCCCAGAAATCCCAAACAACACCTCTCATTTTTCCAAATATCACAGCTATCTATACGGGCATGGGGTGCATACCATCGACCAGGTGTTGTCCTACTTTGGCAAGCCGGATACCATCCATTCCGATGTGCGTCAACTGCTTGGTGAGGGAAGAATGAACGATTACTTTGACCTGGACTTTTATTATTCCACCCTCAAGGTATCCGTCAAATCAAGCTTTTTCCGCTTGAAGCCCCGTCCAAGCTTTGTGGTATATGGCAAGAAGGGGATGTTTGTGAAACAAACGGAGGATCGTCAGGAGGAACATCTGAAATTGTTTTATCTGCCGAAGGGACATGCTGATTTTGGCGTGGATCTCCCACAGCACTATGGCGTCTTGACCTATCTGGATGATGAAGGAATCTATCATGAGGAAAAAGTGGTTTCGGAGATTGGCGACTACGCCCGAGTGTATGACGATATCTATCAAGCCATTGTACATGGCAAGGATAAGGTCATCAAAGATGAAGAAACGATTACCGCGATGGGGATTCTGGAACAAGGTATAGCAGCGTGCAAGTAAACAAATAAGCATTTGAGCTTACGAATATAGATCAGTTTCGAAGAAAAGGTAAGTAAAATGAGCGACAAAAAGCCACCTTCAGGTGGCTTTTATCATTCAATTTCAATTATTTCAATTTAGTTTTGGATATACCTGATTATAGAACCAACGGAGAACAGATCGAATGCATCTGGACTTGTGAGGTATTAAGTTAAATCCACAACCACTTTAACCGTTCCTTTGGCGTGAATGGCTGTATTAAAGGCTTCCTGGATATCATCCAGTTTATATACCTGTGTTACAAGGGTAGACAATTCATGATGGAAGTGGGTCAAATGTGCAACAACCTTACTGAAATCCTCGTGCGTGTATCCACTGGATCCTTTCACTTGCACTTCTTTGGACATCACCTGTTGCAGGCTGATAGGCACTTCAGTTTTGTATACGGCAATAATGGATATTCTGGCCTGGGGTTTGACAATCTTCATGATCTTCTCGAACAACACCGGAGCACCAGCCGCATCGATAAATACATCGACATTGGGCACCTCAACGCCGTATACGTTAACGGTGCCGTAGTGTGCAGCCAGTCCCTCTTTGAGGCTAGTAGTCGAGGTATTCACGGTCAGAGCACCTAGTCCAGCAGCTTTGGCGAGACGCCATTCATCAATATCGACAACACATACCTGTTTCATGCCTTCCGCAATCAGACTTGCAGCAGCCAGCAGGCCAATCGGACCAGCGCCCATGACGACAATCCGATCCTCAGGCTTCGGATCTGCACTGAAAGCCCCATGTCGTCCTACACTCATGGGTTCAATCAATGAGGCTACTTCTGCCGGAACACTTGGATCTATTACATATAAGTTATAATCAAGCTGAGCTTCTTCTACCAGAACGTACTGGGAGAATCCGGAGCATTCCAGCGATTTGCGTCGTCCGACTTTTTTGGCGGTAATGGGATTAATACCTACACGCATTCCAATGTGGATCTCCGAAGCAACGTCAGAGCCGATCTCAACAACTTCACCAACCATCTCATGTCCAAATTCAGAGCCCAGGCTGATGCCCATATCCCCTTGACCCACTTTAATAATATTAATATCGGTTCCGCAGATTCCACCGCGCAGATTTCGAACCAGAACATCGGTTGGACCAACAACCGGCATTGGTTTTTCTTCCACACGAATATCATTTTTACCATAATAAATAGCTGCTTTCATCTTGATTCACTCCTTATGACTGATTATCATTCACTGCTTGAGCGACTGAGTACGTTTATCATGATGCAGCGATGTTTCCGTGTTGTTTGAATATTGTTTATGAGATATTAATTTAAGAGATGGATAGATAGACGGTTTAAACAATTTTTTAACATCTGGACATTATAATGAGGACATGCAGCACGAGAGGATGATTAGATGATCAAAATACTTGTGGTAGAGGACGATATTAAACTGAATCGTATTATCTGTACATATCTAACCAATAACGGTTATCACGCTATCGGATGTTTTAATCCGCGAGAGGCGTATGATTTGATGTATAACGACATGTACGATCTTCTGATTTCCGATGTCATGATGCCAGAGATCGACGGATTTGAGTTTGCCGAGACGGTGAGACAGATTAATAAAACTATTCCCATTCTTTTTGTTACAGCACGTGACGATATTTCCTCGAAACAAAAGGGGTATCAGGCTGGGATCGATGATTATATGGTCAAACCCGTGGATCTGGACGAGCTTGTCCTGCGTGTAGGTGCGCTGTTGCGGCGGGCCAATATTGCCCATGAGAAGAAGCTGAGTGTAGGAAGTCTGTTGATGGATGCAAATGATATGACAACAACGGTGAATGGAGAAGAAATTTCCGTAACGGTGCGAGAATTCAATATCCTTTACAAACTGCTTTCCTATCCCAAACATACCTTTTCCCGTGCACAGCTGATGGACGAGTTCTGGGGCATAGACAGTCAGACCAGCCTGCGTGCAGTGGACGTCTACATTGTGAAACTTCGGGACAAGTTCTCCGTGTGTGAGGATTTTAAAATCGTAACGGTTCATGGACTTGGCTACAAGGCCGTATTGCAATGAGCAAGACACAGATCACGGACGTGCGAATTAAAAAGCCACTACTATCATGGAAAGAGTTTCTCGGTACGTATCTCTTGTTATCTACATTGACCGCAGGACAAGCTCTCATCTATAACGCCTATCTACCTGTGGACTATGTCCCTTGGCCCTATATTTTCGGTATCTCGGGATACTGGGTCATCGTCAGTCTTATTTTTTGCCTGGTGACGGCAAGGCAGAAGTATAATGCCTTCGATAAGCCGATGCGCAAGCTCAGTGAGGCTGCGAAGCAGGTAGCGGAAGGTGATTTTTCCGTGTATCTGGAACCGATTCACCGAGCGGATAAGCAGAACTACGTGGATGTGATGTTCGAGGATTTTAATAAAATGGTAGAAGAACTGAACAGTATTGAAACGTTGAAAAATGATTTCATCTCCAATGTATCTCACGAGATTAAGACCCCGTTATCGGTCATCCACGGGTATGCTATGGCGTTGCAACAGGATGATATACGTCCAGAGCTCCGAAAAGAGTACACAGAAACCATAATCTCTTCCACGAACAAACTCGCGACCCTCGTCGTTAATATCCTGAAGCTGAACAAATTGGAGAATCAGGAGATTATCCCTGTTGCCGAGCCTTATGATCTGTGCAGGCAGCTTGCTGAATGTGCTCTTTATTTTGAACAGACCTGGGAAGAAAAAGATATTGAATTCATGGTGGATATCGAAGATCGTGCGATCATTCATGCGGAAGAGAGTATGCTGGAGATCGTATGGCATAACCTCTTCTCCAATGCGCTCAAATTCACATCTCCCGGAGGAAAGATCACCCTCAAACAGACGTCGGATGAAGACACCATTACAGTCATGGTATCGGACACAGGCTGTGGCATGAATGAAGAAACGATGAAACATATCTTCGATAAATTCTTTCAAGGGGACCCCTCCCATCACGGAGAGGGAAATGGCCTTGGCCTCGCTCTTTCCTTGCGTGTCATCGAGTTGGTAGGGGGGGTTATTTCAGTGGAGAGCGAACCGCAGGAGGGCACAACCTTCACCGTTAAGCTAAAAGTGGGAGAGTAACATATAGCCTAGTTACGTGAGCTTAAATAGCTAAGCCTGAATTCGAAACCATCGAATTCAGGCTTTTATTCATATTTCGTAAACATTTCATAAGCAACTTATAAACATTTGGTCGGTACGATAGGAACATCCAATGAGGGATATCAGGAAAACAATTGAGGAGTGATGCCAAACATGAATGAGATGATCAGAACTGAACATAGCTTCGTCGGCTATGAATATAAAGACGTTATTGTGAAGCAGGATGCTGAATCATTGTATGCGGACGGATATGCCAACTTCGGCTGGATCCTGGAAGCTACTTCAACACCATTTCAAAACGTGGGTTCTGTCACGATGAAGTTTAAGCGGGATCGCAAGATTCGCAACAAAGCGGAGTTGACCCGCCTGCAAAGACAGTTCGAATCCTGTGTTACCGAGATAGCAACATTGGAACGATCCAAGATCATGGGAGCTTCTGCCGTTGCTTATATTATCGGAATTGTCGGCACAGCATGTATGGCTGGCTCGGTGTTTGCATATCAGGCTAACATGCTGCCTCTTACCATTACTCTGGCGATCCCTGGTTTCGCAGGCTGGATTATTCCGTATTTCAGCTATAGCGGGCTTCGCAAGAAAAAGTCCGACAAGGTCACGCCGTACATTGACAAGAAATATGACGAAATATACGAGGTATGTGAAAAGGCGAATGGTCTGCTCTCCAAGTAGTATGAATATCTTATGAAAATGAAGACATACTTGAAGTCCATGTGGGTCCGTTATCTTGGAAATAAGCAAGACCGGACGGCCATGATTAACGCTGCATCCCTTGTTATCAATGCTTTGATCGGAATAGGTAAGTTAATCCTGGGGATATATCTCCTTTCCGGATGGTTCGTCACGAATGCTGTATATTATCTGATTCTGTGTGTAGCCAAAGGGCAGGTGCTTCAACAATATAAAGTTGCCAAAAGGATGGAGTCTCCCCAAGAAAGATATGCATTGGAGCTTACGGTCTATAAGCGCGGAGGTCTTTTCCTTTGCTTTCTGGGTGTATCCTATTTGATAGTCTGCCTGCGAATGTATCTGATCGGCGATGCCTTTATCTATAGTGGCATCATTGTGTATATCGTAGCTACAGTCGCTTTTACCAAGCTGGCTTTTGCTGTGTACGGTACTTGGGCTAACCGTCATCTCCATAATCCGATCATATCTACATTGAAAATGATTAACTTCACCGATGCCATGGTGTCCATCGTTGTGACACAAGCGACACTGCTTACCATGCAATCCTCACCGCTTGCATTAAAAACCAGCAGCTTGTTTGGCATGGGGTGCAGCGCTTTATTTTGTCTGATGGGAGTCTGGATGATGTTCCACAAGAAAAAGGAGTCCAATATGGAGCAGGGGAGTGCAACACACGAACAGTGAGATGAAAGAGGGGGGGATTAGCGTGGAATGGTGTTATGTACTCCTGCTCAATATCATTTTGATTATGACCAAAATCATCGCAGAGCAGTTCACAAGTCGTTGAGGGGGAATTACCATGCAAGTCATGGACAACAGCTTTTTTAGAAACAACACTGCCAAAGTTAATAAAATTATCGCCACGATTCTATGGCTAACGCTGCTCGCTTTCTGCTTTTTCATCCGTAGTAAGCAGGTTGAACTTGCAGTTGTATTCTCGCTGTTTGTTGAGCTTTCCATTGCATCATTTTTGATGTATCGTAAGAAAAAAACGGTCATGATCATGGTTGTGCTGATGATCGCGATTCTGACTGCAACCACTCAATATATCCAATCTCCGGGAGCAGGCATGCTCATCGTGGTTGTGCTCTGCGTTATCTCACTTTATCTGAACCGTGTTCTCTTGTATGGATTCGGTGCAATGTATAATATTGCTTATATCGTGATTTATTACGCGGACCATCAGCAATACGATACGACCTTTTACATGACCATTGGGTTCATTGAACTGACCATTGTTGCTCTGTATTTTGTATGTAAACGAGGAAGGGACTTGATTCAGGTCGCCCTCGACAAAGAAGCAGAAGCCAGAGATCTTGTGAAGGCACTCAATAATATGGTGAAGGTGATTCGGGAGAACACATCTACGTTAAATACCGATATTGCCAGTTGTAATGATGATATCCGTAATCTGAAGCAGATGAGCGACACCGTAACATCGAACATTCAGGAAGTGACCGAGGGCATTCGTGATCAATCGGGCAGTATTACACATATCAGCGAAATGGTGAACACGGCAGATGCACAGATGGTGGAGATCAATCAGATGTCACATCACCTTGCCCAAATCTCGTCCGATAACGGACAAGTTGTTCGTCAAAGTTCGGATCGAATTGTGCAAATGGGCAAGCAGATGAACATGATTAACGGAGCGGTAACCGATTCGATGACGACAGTCCAGGAATTAAACCAAAGTATGGATGATGTGAATACCTTCCTGTCGGCCATTAACCAGATCGCCGATCAGACCCACCTCCTGGCATTGAATGCCAACATCGAAGCATCAAGAGCAGGGGAAGCTGGAGTTGGCTTTGCCGTCGTAGCTCATGAAGTCAAGAAGCTTGCACAGGAAAGCTCCGATACGGTCAAACAAATTAATGAGATCATTCACAATATCAAAAGAAAGACACAGCTCGTGGTGGAGAAGGCCGCCATAGGCAATGCTGCCGTAAAAGAAGGAGAAGCGATCACTGAACAGATACTTGAGAGTTTCGACCACATCAGGTCCACATTCGAACATGTTGATCAATACATAGCTAAGGAATTGGGCATGACGGATCAGATGAGCCTGATCTTTACTCAAGTACGAACGCAAGTGGATCATATTTCCGATATTTCGCAAGAACATGCAGTCGCAACGGAAGGTGTAGTGGCAACGACGCAAGAGCAGGAAAATAACATTGATGTTATCTACGAATTTATTGGCAGAATTAATCATTCAAGTCTGCGGTTGCAGGAACTCATTGGTAATCATAATAAGGAGTGATATCTATGGATCAACAACAACAGCTGGCAATGGTACAACGTATGCGTCAAAATGTCGTCGGCACAGATGCTGCTCTTCAACCCAGTTCCACGTATGCTGTCACAGTAAAAGAAGTCATGATTCCTACGACGAAAGGTGATACACGTGTACTTGTGTACACACCGGATAGGGATCATTTTGTACCTCTGCCGGTCTTCTTTAATATGCATGGGGGTGGTTTCATCTTGGGACAAGCGGAGATGGATGATCCATGGTGTCGTCTGATCGCTGATCGATCTGATTGTGTGGTCGTTAATATCGATTACAGTCTTGCACCAGAGCACAAGTTCCCAACGGCGGTCCATGAATGTTACGACGTTGTACAGTGGGTCCATGCTAACCCGCAATCCTTCTCGGTTAACCCGTCTCTATTCGCTATTGGGGGGCATAGTGCTGGTGGTAATCTTGCTGCAGCAGTATGTTTGTTAAACCAGCAACGTGGAAGCGAGCTGCCTATTGTTCTGCAAGTTATGGATTATGCCGTGTTGGATGTGGCTACAGATCCGGCCGAGAAACCGAGTTTTGAAGAAGCCATTCCAGCCGATATCGCCAGAACGTTCAATGCCATGTACCTTGATACGCCAGAAGATGCGCAAGACCCGTTGGCTTCACCTGTGCTCGCAACATCAGTAGAGGGTCTTCCAGAAGCATTGATTATTACCGCGGAGAAAGATTCACTGGCCCAAGAAGCAAGAACATATGCAGCAAACCTGGAAGCAAGCGGTGTGAAGGTGACACTTAAGGAGTACGAGGGAGCCGCTCATGGATTTACGCATTTTGGTGATCTCCAGATGGCTGAGGATGCCTGGTACCTGATGAGTGACAAGATCAGAGAAGCATTCTCCAAATAACGTGTATCAGAATGACGCTTAGAAGGAATATGGTTACCTTGAAGTCGCCTAATGGCGGCTTTTTTTCGTTCATTGGTGTAATTGCTTCAATGGCATGTTGAAACCAAGCTTCTGAGCTTGCGGATGTGTTAATAAACTGGATTAGGAGCCTTATTGAGATTATAACGATATCGTTAAGGGTAAGAGTTGTTAAATTAGAGGAAATAATGACCAATACCAGGAGGTTTATTATGAACCAATATAACAGTCCATCCGATATCGCGATTCTTGGCATGGGAACGGCTCTACCTGCTCACCCCGTAGCACAGTCAGATATTGCAGAACTAATCGCTTCTTCTCTTCAGGATCGGCCAGATTTGGCCCGTTTTGCCAGACGAATATTCAAGTCCTGTGGTGTTGAAACACGATATACCGTGGAACCTAGCTATCTGGGTTCACTGGAAGAATGCCGTTATCTGCCCTCTGGTGAGCGATCAGACGTCCCGACAACCGAAGAACGAATGAGTACATACAAGCGAGAGGCGCTTCCACTCGGCATTGAGGCGGCAGAGAAAGCCCTGGAGGATTCAGGCGTATCTCCAAAGAGCATCACACATATCATCACGGTCAGCTGCACCGGTCAATATCTGCCGGGTCTTGATGTTATGCTCATCCGTCATTTGGGTTTGTCTGCCCGAGTTAATCGACTGCCGCTGATCTTTCAGGGGTGTGCCGCAGGGTTGAAAGCCATTCAGATGGCACGAGATGTCGTGCAGGGAGCTCCCGGATCACAGGTCCTTGTGGTCTGTGTAGAGTTGTGCACCATTCATTTTCAGCCCGTAAAAGATCGGGAAGCGCTGTTTGCAGCTTCATTCTTCGGAGACGCTGCTTCTTCTTGTGTGGTGGGCACACCAGAACCTCAGCACAAGAATTATTTGAGTCTGGGAACGGGTTATTCTGTGCTTCTTCCGAATTCGACTGAAGATATGACCTGGGAGGTGGGGAATCTGGGGTATGACCTGTATCTATCGCCACGTATTCCGAAGCTGTTAGGTGTTCATCTGGAAGAGGAACTGCGTCTCTTATTGCAAAGTGAACAGCTGCCTGAACTGTGGGCCATTCATCCGGGAGGACGTGGGATTGTGGACTCCGTGCAGAATGTAATGAAGCTGCGAGACGAGCAAACGAAGTATAGCAGGGATGTCCTCAGAACGTATGGTAACTTATCTTCCAATACCATTCTGTTTGTACTGAATGCGATGCGTGAGGATATGAAGGCACAGCTTCAATCCTCCACAGATGGTGTAGCCATGGCATTTGGACCGGGACTCACCGCAGAGTTGATGAAATTCACTTATGTCCCCTCATTATCTTCAGTGATGGAGGAGCACGATCATGTCCTTTTTTAGAACATTGTCCATTCGAGCCAAGGAAGATGAATTGATGGATGACTTCTCTCTGGGAGGGGAGGAGTTGCGTGAAGCGCTTAGACATCTGAGACGTCTTAACAAAATATTTGCAGCACCTGGCCCAACTCTGGCTGGTGTAGAGAAGTTGTGGAACTCAGTCGGTAAGCCGAATAAGCTGACTCTGCTGGATGTGGGTGCAGGTTCAGGGGATGTGAACCAAAAACTACTGCAATGGGCAGATCGTCAGGGCGTTCAGCTGGAAATTACGCTGGTTGATCTGACGGAAGAAGCGTGTGAGGAAGCGAGACAACTATTCCGTGACGAACCAAGAGTCCGGGTACAACGTGCCGATCTTACACAACTGCCGGATGCTTCAGCCGATATCGTGACAGGTTCCCAGTTTGTACATCATTTTGACGGAGATCAACTGGTTGATATGGTTTCTCATATGTTGCGAGCATCCAGATACGGTGTCGTCATTAATGATATTCACCGCCATCCCGTTTCCTATAAGGCGGTCTGGATTACTACACGGATGATTTCGCGCAATCGGTACATTCGTCATGATGGGCCTCTTTCCGTAGCCAAAGGTTTTACAGGGAGGGATTGGAAGGAACTTAAACAACGTCTCAATCATGATACGATGACCTATGAATGGAAGCCATTATTCCGTTACTCTGTTGTTATTCCCACGAAAGGCAGGTGATCTTACGTGTCGAAATCGATAGATGTGATTGTCATCGGAGCCGGAATTGCCGGCAGTACATGTGCCATGCAACTGGCAGGGAAAGGACATCGGACCCTTTTGCTGGATCGCCAGGAGTTCCCGCGGCACAAAACCTGCGGTGAGTTCATGTCACCCGAAACGAAGGAGATGTTAGAAGTTCTGGACATTCACCTTCTGGACCAGTCGAAGAAACCCAGCACCATGGATCATGCCAAAATCGTTATGCCACAAGGCGGAGTGATCGAAGCACCGCTGCCGGGATTTGCATATGGCATAAGTCGATATGAGCTGGACCAGATTTTGCATCAGAAGGCGCTGGAGGCCGGAGCCCAGATTGTGACCAAAGCGACCATAACCAGCATCGAGCAGCTTGAGGATGCCAGTTATGAGGTTCAGGTGAAACAGGGAGATGAGCGGATTAGTTACAGAGCCAAAGCCGTTATCGGGGCACATGGGACCAAAAAGCCGCGCGGGATGGCTTCCGCACCTGATCTGCGGGACCAAACCGTATACGTTGGCGTTAAGTCCCACTTCAGCGGGATAGAGATTCCCGCACGGGTAGAGTTATATTTTTGCGAGGGTGGTTACGTGGGCATTTCCCCGATTGAGGATGGCATTGTGAATGTCGCCGCATTGTTGACACTGGATACCGTCCAGGGAAGTAGCAAGTCTGTAAACGATATTTTACAGGCGGCATCCCTGACAAACGTGAGTTTGGCGGCCCGTTTAGCCGAAGGAAAACCTGTAGATGGAACTCAAGTGTCGATTGCGCCGCTGCATCTGTCCAACGTTCCTGAGCCGTGGTCTCAATATCCGCATATTGGGGATGCCATGCTGATGATACCGCCCTTATGTGGAGACGGAATGTCAATTGCCCTTCGCTCCTCACTCCTGTGTGCAAGGTGGACTGACAAGTACCTGCAAGGCGATATTGAACATGCCGATTGGCAAAGTAATTACACGCTGGAAGCAAGCCGTGAATTCACTAAATTGCTCAGACGCGCAAGAAGAATTCAAAAGCTGGCTTTTGCCAAGACCAATAAATTCTATCCTGGTCTGGCCCGGATGATCCCCGGTCTAGCCGCTTATGTTGTGAGAGCCACACGGTTATCCGAGATGAACGCAGCGCGCTAATAGGCTGAAATTTTGCTCAATACTTTTGCGAAAGAGGTTGCTGACGGCGGCCTCTTTTTTGGCGTACAAACATTAATTTTGTGGAGACAGTTTGGAAATTCGGGAAATGCTCGTATAATAGAATCGAATGTAATGATAGAGAGTTAATTCAGATGAAATGTCGGGAGGCACTATTTAAGATGAACTATTCATTTTCCAATCGTATCGCAGCACTGCAACCATCCATTATTCGTGAGATTCTGAAGGCTTCTTCGGGGCAAAATGTGATTCCATTCTCCGCGGGAAATCCTGCTCCGGAAACCTTTCCTATTGAGGCGATTCGCACATTCACTCAATCCATTCTGGAGCATGACCCGGTCACAGCTCTGCAATATGGAATAACGGAAGGATATGTTCCCCTCAGGGAAGCATTGACTCAACATTTGAAGACAGGTTTTGATACCGGTAAACCATCCGATCAGTTGTTCATTGTATCCGGAGCGCAGCAGGGGATTGAACTGGCCTGTAAAGTGTTCTGTAATGAAGGGGACACGATTATCTGTGAGAGCCCAAGCTTTATCGGTTCCCTGAACTCCTTCCGGGCATCCGGTGCAAAGCTTGCCGGTGTTCCGATGGAGATGGACGGTATGGATATCGAGAAGCTGGAACAGGCGCTGCAAACGGAGCCTAATGTGAAACTGATCTACGTGATCCCGAGTTTTCAGAATCCTACTGGTGTAACGACGAGTCTTGCGAAACGTAAAGCCATATATGAGCTGGCTAAGAAGTATGGCGTTATGATTTTGGAAGATAACCCGTACGGAGAGCTTCGATTCAATGGAGATGATGTGCCAACCATTAAATCTATGGATGATGAGGGTCTGGTGATCTATGTTGGATCATTCTCCAAAATTCTGTCGGCTGGACTGCGCGTTGGTTTTGTACAAGCGCCACATGAAGTTGTGGAGAAGATGGTTGTTGCCAAACAGGGAGAAGACGTACATACAGCCATGCTTCCACAGATTCTGGCATACAAGTTCATGACAGAGTATGACTACGCGGGGCACATTAACAGCATTCGTGAGGTCTATCGGAGAAAAGCAACATTGATGATGGACAAACTGCAAGAGCATATGGGTGAGTCCATTACCTATACCCAACCGGATGGTGGACTGTTCCTCTGGTGTGATCTGCCAGCACATGTGCCAATGCTTGATTATGCCAAGACTGCGGCAGCTCAAGGGGTTGCGGTTGTACCGGGAAATGCATTCCTGGTGAACGAGCAAGACCCTTGTAATGCCATCAGACTTAATTTCTCAACCCCGTCGGACGAACAGATTGTCAAGGGTGTAGAGATTTTGGGGCAGGTATTGAAAGGTTATAACGCTTAAAAATGCTTCAATATGATATATCTACGAAAAGCCGCCAATTGGCGGCTTTTTTGGGCTTTTTCACAGCCTAATTATCGATTAAAGCACTTAATTCTGCCTGAAATACCTTTTGATTCTTCTGATTGAATGTACTCAGCAGCACGGTAACAATCCCATTCCCTTTTCGTCTGGGAGTCAGTCCAATGACTTCTGCAATGACATGAAGTTCATCATCCGGAAAGACAGGTTTCAGGAATTGAATGTTATTCATTCCGGTGCCCGCCACGACATGCTCTCCATAGACCCCAACCTCAATCCATAATTTAAAGGAGATATTCATCGTTTGCATGCCAGAAGCAATTAAACTGCCGAATCGGCCTTGCTTGGCCTTTTCCTCATCCAAATGCATGTACTGTGGATCATAGATTGTGGCAAACTCAATAATATCACTCTTGGATAATGCCAAGGATGTGGTTTCGTAGCGCTGACCTATTACATATTCACTAAATCTCATGAAGGCACCTCGGTTTCTTTAATATGTTTTTTCGTAGTTGATGTTTTGCTAAGAGACATGACTGGACTGACGTGTTAAAATGCTAGTGAACTATCCCATGTGTATTGCTGTGTTACTGCCATAATGGACTAAACAGATGAAACTGTCTTTGAGGAGTATATATGATGACAACGATTAAAGATGTAGCCAAGATGGCTGGTGTAGCCAGTTCGACCGTATCTTGCGTACTCAACGATAAAGGAAATGTAAGTGAGCCGACAAGACTTCGAGTACTTGAGGCAGCGAGTCAACTCAATTACGTTAGGCATGGTCCTGCATCGGAATTAAAACGAAATAGTACACAAACCATTGGTATTATTGTCCATGACATGTCCAGCCCGTATTTCTCGGATTTGGTGAACGGAATAGAGACCGTCGTCATGAGTCATGGATACGATATGATCGTATGTAGTTCGTTGGGTGGAGAGAAGTCGACAGCCCATCGTTACATTCGTGAACGAAGAATTGACGGAGCTATTGTTATCGCTCAGAATATTCAAGATCAGTTGCTGATTGAAGCATCTGAAGCAGGGTTTCCGATTGTTGTCATGGATCGGGATCTGGATGCTCAACATATTGTAAAGGTTTTGATGAGTGATACGCAAGGTGGTTACTTGGCTACCCGTTATCTGATCGATAAAGGGCATCGGACAATAGCTTATATTAGTGGCCCGTCACAATCGGAATGTAATCTCCATCGTTATCAAGGTTATTTGAAAGCCTTGAAGGAGGCAGGCATCGAAGAGAACCCCGAATGGAAAATTGGCGGACAATACATGAAGCAAGATGGGTACAATGCAGCCAAGAAACTGCTTGAAGGAGAGTTGCCATCCGCTGTATTTTTTGCAAATGATGAAATGGCCATCGGCGGCTTGGAAGCCTTCAGGGAGCATGAAATCTCAATACCTGAGCAGGTATCCGTAATTGGCTTTGACAATATACCTGCATCTCAGTACATGAATCCACCTCTAACCACATTTCGTCAGCCGAAGAGGGATGCAGGCCAGCTTGCAGGTCATGTTCTCTTCCAACTGCTGAACGGAGAGATCGTAGAGACGTTATATACACTGGACATCCAATGCGTGGAACGTGATTCTGTTCGGCTCCTCAACCTGAGTTGAGGAGTTTTTTTGCATTCTAAAGAATTTTAAATTCTTAAAAAGAAAGGAGAGTAGCCGTTTATGCATAATATAAAGACGAGGAGTATTTTGCATTGGAAATAAATGGAGGTTGATACGATGGGCGTACCCACTTTTTTGGAGACAGGCCATATGCAAGAAGGTTTTCCCATTCGGGTAATTCATACAGGCAATCAGTTCAATTATGCTGCACACTGGCATGATGAGGTTGAACTGGTTCTCGTCAATGGTAAGAGCGCCAGAATTGGTGTGAACGACCACGTGTGTGAGTTGGAAAAAGGGGATGTGCTGCTGATCAAACCAGGGGATGTGCACTGCTTTTTGCCGGGGACCGAACATTTGACCATTATCTTGTTCCGACTCGAATTGTTAACGGGGAGTTTCACGACCGAAGCCGAAATTCAGGATCTCGGACAACTTTTCAACAAAACAACAGTTATTCCCTCGAATACGGGAAGTCAGAGCAATCTGACTCAATATATAGATGACATCATTACCGAGAAGAAAAATCAGAAGCCGGGATACCGATGGTTAATGGTATCCAGGTTGTATGATCTCATCATACTTTTATTACGTACCAAAGTACCGGTTACCACCGATGAATCTTCATCTTCAGGATGGGCATGTACTTCTTCCAAAAAATTTGAATTCCTTGAATCGGTCTGTGAATACCTGGAGGAGCACTATGCTGAGCCCATTAAGCTGGAACAGGTGGCGGAACATATTAAATTCAGCAAGTTCCATGTCTGCAAGCTGTTCAAAGAGATCAAGGGAGTAACACTGATGGAATACTTGAATCATTTTCGAATTATCAAATCCGAGTGGGCCTTATTGTTCCGTCAGGATACGATTCTGGAGATTGCGATCGGACACGGATTTAACAATGTTAACTCCTATAATCGTCTTTTCAAAAAATATAATGACTGCACACCCTCCGAATTTCGTAAGAAACATCGTACGAATATCACAAAATATGGAGGGTAATGCACAATATTTGTGGAGAAAGCCCTCTCCAAAATCAATATACTCTAATAAATTGTAAGCGTTTCCTTTTTGAAGGAGGGGGCCTATGAAGAAGTGGTTTAAGCCAACTATTGTATTAGTATGTGCAGCGATGTTGGTAGCTGGTTGTCAGTTCAGTCCATCGAATCAAACCAAGCAACAGGAGATTACCGTGTGGAGTTTTACGGATGAAGCAGGGTACGCCATCGAGAAATTCGAACAGAAATATCCTGACATTAAAGTGAACTTTGTCAACATCCCCGGTAATTTCTATATCACCAAGCTGAAATCTGCGCTACAGACAACCTCCAAGGCTCCAGATGTATTTATGATTGAAAATGCAAATATTCGAGAACTGATTGACGTTCCATATCTGGAGAATCTATCCGCTTCGCCGTATAACGCCAATGAACTTATCCAGGAACAATATGCTTTTGTTCAGGCCAATGAACAGGACAGTGAAGGAAATGTCAGAGCGATAGGTTATCAGGGAACACCAGGGGGCATCTACTATCGTCGGGATCTGGCGAAGAAATATCTTGGCACCGATGATCCTGAACAGGTGGGTTCACAGATCGATACATGGGAGAAGATCTTCAAGATTGGAGAGAAGGTACAGCAACTTAGCGGGAATAAAGTACATGCATTGGCGAATTGGAATGCTATATCGAATTCATATGATGGTATACCTTGGGTGAAGGACGGCAAACTCGTCATCGATCCAACCTATTTGGAAGTGCTCGATCTTGTACGTGAAGCACGTGAGCGGAATGTACTTGCCGAGTATGAAGATGGAAGTGCAGGTTACGCTGCATCCATGCAAAAAGGAGAGGTCATGTTTTATCCCGGGGCAACCTGGGCACTGCAATATACGTTCAAGGCAAACGCCCCGGATACCGAAGGCATGTGGGGCTTGGCTCAGGGACCGTCAGCGTTTAGTGCAGGCGGAACTTATATAGCGATGTATAGTAAAAGTGACAAAAAGGATCTGGCCTGGAAGTTTATTGAGTTCTATAATTTTGACCACGATTTTCTGTCCGAGTTAGCGAAAGAACAGGATTATTTCACCAGCAACATGGTTGTGAATGATGAACTTGCCCCGTCTCTCTCATCGTCCTACTTGGGTGGACAGAAGCATTTCGAGTTTTTCTCGGAAGCTGCAAAACGGGTACCTGTATACGAACGCACCAAATATGATGCCACGATTAACAATGATATCTACAAGATTGTACTCCAGTTATATCTCAATAAGGACATTCAGACCAAGGAAGAAGTCGTAAAGCGAATCAAACGTGATGTCACCTTGAGATTTCCGGAGCTGGAAGTGGATTAGCTTATAAGCGAGCGAATGAATATACACATCCGATGATAACTGGGGGGATAGAACATGTTTGCCAAAACGATTCGCAAGGACCATTACGGCTACTACTTCATTGCTCCGTTTTTTATTATTTTCACCATTTTTGGGCTTTATCCCATTTTATATTCGCTCTATATCAGTTTCACCAACTTTGATGGAATCACGACACCTGATTTTGTAGGGATCGGTAACTACGTTGCCGTACTACAAGACCCGTTGTTCTACAAAACCTTGTTTAATACGTTATTCATCTGGGGCGTATCTGTAGTTCCACAGCTCACAATCTCACTTGTGTTGGCTTTTATCTTGAATGATAAGCTGCTCAAAGGACGGGACTTTTTCAGAGCCGTATACTTTTTTCCCAACATCGTTACGGCTGCATCACTTGGATTACTTGTGAGCTTAATTTTTGACTGGCAGTCTGGCGGACTGAATCATTTTTTGGTGCAGACCGGCATAATACAAGATCCAATTAACTGGAAAAACGATCCCTGGTTTATGCGTCTGATTGTATCATCCATTTTGTTCTTTCAATACTTTGGCTATTCGATGGTCATCTACCTAGCTGGTCTTCAGGGCATTGACCCTTCTCTGCTGGAGGCTGCCCAGATGGATGGCGCGAAAAAGAAACATATTTTCATTCATATTATCGTGCCGATGCTCCGTCCAATTATTCTGTTTCAGATGATTACATCTATTATTGGAGGCATCCAGATTTTCGATCAGCCATTTACATTAACCAATGGCAATGGTGGTCCTGACCGGGCAGCCATGACAAGTATTATGTATCTCTATAATGTAGCATTTCAGAGCACGCGTTTTGGTTACGGCGCTGCCATCGCATTTTGCCTGTTCATCATTATCATATTGTTGTCTGTTGCATCCTTCATCATGACCAAGCGCAAGAGCCGTTCATAGGGAGGGGAGTTCTTCATGCAAACTGCGAAATCAATGGAACAACCAAATGCAGCAATTCAACAGTATGCCAACACAAGGCGACTAACGGCGGGTAAGATCATCATCTATCTATTGCTGATTGGTCTAGCGGTACTCTGTATTATTCCGTTCTATCTGATGCTCATCTATTCCACACATAATAATGCAACGATTGCTTCGACCTTTACATTTCTCCCCGGATCATTCTTGGTTGATAACTATATGAACATGGTATCCAAAATCAACATATGGCGTGGGTTTGCCAACAGTATATTTATTGCCGGGACATCGACCGTATTATCTCTGTATATTGGGGCCTTAACTGCGTATGGATTTGCCAAATTTAAATTCAAAGGACGAAACGGGTTGTTCCTGTTTCTGTTAGCAACCATGATGGTACCGGGTCAACTGGCTCTAATTGGCGTATATCGACTATTCAGCATGATGGGACTTCTGGATAGTTATGCCGCAATTATTTTGCCTGCTGCGGCTAACGCGTTTAATGTATTTTTTATCAAACAGTTCATGGAGAGCAGCATCCCGGATGAGATTATTGAATCTGCGCGGGTGGACAGTGCCGGTGAGTTCCGGACGTTCAATCAGATTGTACTGCCTATTCTGGGGCCGGCGATCGCCGCCCTTGGCATATTCACGTTTATCGGATCATGGAATAATTTCCTGACACCGCTGGTGCTATTTTTCTCCCTGGATAAATATCCGCTTCCGGTATTGGTTGCGCTAGTGCAGGGGTACTATGGGATGGATTATGGGCTCTTGTATTTGGGTGTAGCGATCTCAATCCTGCCTATTATTATTGTATTCTCTATATTTTCCAAACAGATTATTGGGAGTGTTGCTCTGGGTGCCGTGAAAGGATAGCGATAAATAGAAAATAGGGAATTGCAAAGAGTAAGATCAACGGATTCATAGGAATGAATAGTGTTCTATATCATCAGAGTCGCTCATGAGGGCGGCTTTTTTGGCATTCTATATTTTGCGTATATATCCCATCTGATAAGTAAAGGATACCTTTAACTGAGAATATCTGGACGGAGTGTTTACGGAAAGGGGGAGGCGTCATGGACACATCAGCGATAACACAACAGGACCTGCCATTAACCGGACAACTTGTTATTGATCAAGAAATGTTACGCTCCGTTTTTGCGGGTTGCTCGGACGTTGTATTTCATACATTCCAAACCGCGTGTCTTACTTCAGCATTATGCGTATATTGTGTTGGTGTATGCGATACGGAGCGGCTGGAGAGACAGGTACTAACCCCCATTCAGGAAATGGGGATCAAAGCTGCGCAAGTTCCGCTAGCTTCTGTTAAGCAAGTTGAAACGACTACTCAGGCAGTACAGGCCATATTTGAAGGAGAAGCTCTTTTACTGCTGGACGGTTCAATAGGCGGAACTACATACCCTCTATACCAAGCTGCAAATCGTTCAACGGAAGAACCGTTAGCTGAATCGACCGTGCGTGGTGCACGGGATGGGTTCACAGAATCATTGACCATGAATATGTCTTTACTGCGCAAACGTCTCAAGACACCTGCACTGAAGATTCATACACGTAACATGGGAGATCGTACAAACACCAGTATTTCACTTGTATACATGGAGGGGATTATTGACCCCAAACTTGTTAAGGAAGTGGAGACACGACTTGCCGATTTAAAGCTCCGAGACGTACTGGAGAGTCAGTACATTGAAGAAGGCATTGTTGACCAGCGATATTCACCATTTCCGCAGATGATTGCGACGGAACGCCCGGATGTCGTTGTTTCCAACTTGCTGGAAGGTCGGTTTGCTATTCTCGTTGACGGAACGCCGTTTACCCTTATCGCACCAGTAACCATTTTTTCCATGTTACAATCCCCCGAAGATTATTATCAAAATGTGTTCATGAGTGTTTTTGTACGCTGGCTGCGATACATTTTTTTTGTTTTATCCATGCTGCTTCCATCGGCTTATGTAGCGATTACGACGTTTCATCAGGAGATGATTCCTACCGTATTGCTTCTCAGTATTGCTCGGGCGAGAGAAGAGATCCCTTTTCCAGCCCTGGTGGAAGCACTCATTATGGAAATCGCCTTTGAAGCATTGCGTGAGGCTGGCGTCCGATTGCCCAAGCAGGTCGGATCAGCGGTCAGTATCGTGGGCGCCTTAATTATTGGGCAAGCGGCGACGAGTGCCGGAATTGTCTCAGCCCCCATGATTATCATTGTCGCGATTACCGGTATCGCTTCTTTCATGATACCCCGCTATGCTGCCAGCATCGCGACTCGTCTACTACGTTTTCCCATGATGTTTCTGGCAGGAACGCTGGGACTCACGGGTGTCATGTTGGGAGTCATCTTGGTTGTCATTCATCTAAGCAGTCTTCGTTCATTTGGAACACCTTATCTCTCACCGGTAGCACCTACGATGGCTAAGGAACTTAAGGATGTATGGTGGCGTCCATCCCCAAGGAACAAACCACACTAGAACAATCTACATTTCGAGCAAACAAGGGAGCGGGATTACATATGTTGACTGACAAAGGGAAAATATCGGTGACTCAATTGGCATTTATGGTCTTTCCCGCCATTCTCGCGACGGCTATCTTGTCTGTGCCTGGAATTACAATGCACTATGCAGGACATGACATGTGGATGACCCCAATTATAGGTTCGATCGTTGGGTTGGCTGCCATTGGTATTTCCGTTGGACTTGATCGTCTGTACCCTGGAAAAACACTCATTCAATCCAGTGTATTGATTATTGGTCGGATTCCGGGCAAGTTATTTGGCCTGATATATATCGCTTTTTTGCCACACTTGACGGGCTTGATTATTCGGGAATACGGTGAATTCATTGTCAATAATGCACTTCCGCGTACACCTTTGTTTGTTGTGATGGGTACGATGGTTGTTGTATGTGCGATTAATGTCAGACTCGGGATTGAAGTTGTCGGACGAACCGCTCAGGTGTTTGTTACCCTGCTGATCGTACTGCTGGCTTTGATCTTTATATTATTGATTGGTGAACTGAATCCTGCCGAGCTGTTTCCTTTTATGGAGAAGGGCCCAATTCCCATTATTACGGGGGCTGCTGCACCTGCTGCATGGTTTAGTGAATATATCGTGTTGGCTTTTCTGTTACCTTATGTGAATGAAAAAAAACGAATAACCCGGGTCATGCTGGGTTCCCTTGTGTTTACAACAACTGCAATGACAGTGACCAATCTGTTTTGCCTGTTTTTAATTGGTGATTTGACGGATACATTTGTATTTCCGGTCATGATCGCAGCAAGATACATAACCATTGCGGACTTTCTGCAGCATATCGAATCCCTTATTATTGCTATCTGGATTTTCGGTATTTTCGTTAAAATTTCCGTTTTTTTATATATCTTTGCTACATCAACCGCGGAATGGTTTGGTTTGCGGGACTACAAACCTGTGGTTGCGCCACTTTCGTTCCTGTGCATGGTATTTGCTTACTGGGTTGTGTCCGGTGGATCCGGTATTTCCAGTTTGGTTAGCGCTTCAGCCAACTTGTATACGATCAGCATTTTATTAATCCTTCCGGCTATGATCTACGGTGTCGCATGGCTGAAGAAAGGGTGGGCACATTTTCGGAAGAATCGAGCGAACACCTGATTGATGGGGGAGGAGCACTTGCGAATATATAGAGTACTACTAATGCCAATATTGTGTTGTGTGCTTTTAAGTGGATGCTGGGATCGCATCGAGATTAACGATTTGGCTATCGTGCTGGCTACAGGGATAGATTATGAAGATGGCAAAGTACAATTGACTTCACAGATTTTCATTCCGCGGAAGGCGAGTGCAGGAGATAGCAGTGGGAGTGGAGGTAGTCCAAGCGGGGTTACAATGATTCGAACAGCGGAAGGACGTACAATTGCCGAGGCATTGAATCGGTTACAACGTAAAGTTCCCCGGAATATGTTCTGGGGCCACTGCGAAGTCATCATCATTAGTGAGCAAGCCGGCAAACGCGGTATCCGCGAGTATATCGATTTCTTCCTGCGTTACCCTCAGTTCAGGGAGCATGCATATGTCTTTTCCAGCGATAAGGCTGCGAAAGATATCCTTGCGTTACTTGATCCACTGGAGCGAAGTTCTGCTGAATCGTTGCGTGAGATGGCCAATCTGAAGTTAGGTACACGTGTTACTGCGCTTGAACTGGCTAAATCTATTGAAGGTCCGAGCAGTTCAGCCATTTTGTCTCGCATGTTAATCTTACCCCCGGAGCCCGATCAGGATAAACTGACGACTACGCCATATGTGAAAGGTCTGAGTATGTATAAGAAGGATCGTTATGTCAAGACGGTCAAAGAACCACTAAGCGTAGGTGTATTACTACTTGCAAAAGAACTGAACAGCATTATCATGCCCGTTGAGTTTGAGCCGTTAAAGGGTTCTTTTTCGATAAGACTCATTGAAAATAAAACCTCCTTGAAGCCGCGAATTGTAAACCAACAGTGGAGTATGAAGGTCGACATCCAAACCAGGGGAGAAGTGGTGTTAAATACGACGGATGCCAATCTGACTGATCCCGCTGTATTAACTAAACTGGAAAAGGAATGGTCGGCTAAACTCACATCTTTGGCTCACGATGCTTTAGACATGTCCCAGAAAGAGCTGCGCTCCGATTTCTTCAAATTCGCAGTTGAATTCCGCAGATATTACCCGCATCAATGGAAGGCGCAGGAGAAGAACTGGGAAACCATCTATCCTGATATGGACGTGCAAGTCAAAGTAGATGCGCATGTAGTACGTACCGGAAAATCAACAGGACCACAGGGGATACCTAATGAGGACGAAAGTTGAACAGAATTGGCTCCTGTACAAGCCTGAGAAGAGAGGTGATTGCATGAAACTAGGCTCAATCCTTGGTATTTTGCTGCTGGCGACTGCGATAGTGTATGGGGAGTGGAAGAGCAGCAAAGAGAAACGAGCCAGAATAGTGAGCGCGGGAATTACTGCTGTGGCAGCAGTAATTGGGATCATTCTTCTCTTTCAGCCCCGTTTGCCTGGTCCTACCCAGTTTGTGAAGCTTATATTTGGAAGTGTGGATAAATTTATAAAATAAGATGATGGGAAAAAGAAGGACCAAGTCTCTGCGTACCAGAGGCTTGGTCCTTCTTTTTATTTAAGTTGTATCCAGTTAGAAAGTTTACTCATTGATCACAGAAGCATTTACGGCATCTTCCATTTTCGTATTGTAGGAACGGAACAGACCCAGACGCCAGAACGCGGCTCCTTTGAGGTCATAACGTTTGGCGAGACCCAGCTTATCATCAACAGAGGACGGCGTTTCACTGCTTAGACTGATACCGAGCAGAAGTTTACTCTTTGGGACACCGGCCTGTATGGCTAATTGAATTGCCTGATCTACAAGACTATTTGGCTCAGGTACCTGAGATTTGGTGCCAACCGGATTATACTGATAGGCCATAATGATAAGATCATCTGCAATAGAGGCAAGTGTCTTGTAATCATAACCTTTATAAGCACTATTTAGCGGCGGTACCGCTAGAGATAAAGCTGTGTCCTGGGGCAAGGAACTCTTTAGTTGTTTCACGTAAGCATTGAGCAGCTTCTGTTGTTCTACCGCATCCAGTTTAAAGCCCAGTCCCTCAAAATCCAGAACAACTCCGCCAAAACCATGCTCCGTGACAGCAGCAGTTATACCTTCAATCGATTTCAGCCGCAGGCTCTTGTCGCTCAGAACTTTGGTCAGTTCTCCGTTTCCATCCAAGGCATACACCATGAGCTGTGGTTGGATCTGTTGATCTGCTGCATCAGCAACGATGGACTGCGGTGTAATATCACCCGCAGCAGCAGGGAGACGGTACTCATCCCCTTGGAGCGTGAACTGACCTTCACGATCAATGCGGCTCCAGCCAAAGGCTACGGAATTCATGGAAGTAATAAGGTCCTTCTCTTGAAAGGATTGCAATGCATAGAAGGCTCTCAGGTGCATCTCGCGTTGCGGGGAGACAAGGGAGACCGTCTTGGTTGCTTGATTCCAGCTTACTTGTACACCGAATTGGTTACTGAACGAACTTAGTGGAATAAGTACGCGGCCCTCCCGCTGAACGGGTGTTGCTGCGAGTGTAACTTTTTTTCCATTAACGGTCGCTGTGGTGCTGCCAACTTGTAATAGTACCTCGGTAGTTTGTCCTTTCACAGTGTTCGTTGCTTTTACAGTCTGTGATTTGCTGTTCCAGGTAATATCAATACCTAGGGCTTCACCGACCGTCCGAAACGGAACATAAGTGACACCTTTATCAACTCGTGGAGCTGCATCAAATTTCAGGGGCACATCATCCAATTGAACTGAGATGGCCGGGGCAGCATAGGCTCCACCGATATTGGGAGTACTTCCAAGGATAGAGAGAGCAATTACAGTAACCGCGGCGATTTTTCCTACACGTTTAATAAGCATCGTATGTCTCCTCCAACTTTGTACATAATAATAGAATCATGTTTTATAACCATATCTAGTAATCTAGCATATGTATCATAACAAAATTTTCATATCGTTCCAATATAAGAGTCTTGAATATAGCCGTATATACCATATCGCTGTTTAATAGATTCTTCCGACCATAGTAAAATTAAATTAAACTCTGTTGAGCTAATGGTAAGAAGTCCAAACATAATAGTACGCTACGAATATACTATCCTATCCCAACATTAGGAGGTAGATTGATGAGCACATTTCTGGATGCAAGAACTTCTCAAAATGCCAGTTTGGCCAACTCAATAGCTATTCCAATATTAGTCCTGAACACTCCACAGCTCTTTGGCCAAATCGGTTTGCAAACTGCCGGAGCAGGAGCAAATCCCAGAGTTCAATTTAAAGGGACGGTTTCTGTACAATTACCTTTAGCTCTTGCGGGCATAACGATTACCGTTGTAAGAGGTACTTTAGCAACGGACCCGGTTATTTACTCCGCAACGTCCACATTTGGTTTGAGTGTATTGGCACCACAAGTAATTACATTCTCTGGAAATGATTTTAATCCACCGATTTTACCACAATTAACTTACACTGCTTTTGTAAGCTCCAACGTGCTGGGAACAATCCGTGTTGGTCCCGAGAATTTTGATGGATTTGTGGTCTCTGATTAATAGCTCTCTCTAAAAATAGTGATGTTAATCGTAAAAACGACCCCATATCTCTAATCTACGGGAAACCGATTAGAGGTATGGGGTTATACGTGTTTTATCAATCTGAAACGACAAATCCGTCGAAACTCTCGGGGCCCACCCGAGTAGTACCGAGCAGGTTTGTGCTGATAAATGCGGTATAGGTTAATTGGGGCATGAGCGGTGGGTTATAGTCAGTGGCAGTGAAGACAATCACTTCAGGGTTAAGCAGACCATTCAGACCATATGTGTGGTTTCCCGAGTATACTATTGGGTCGGTCGCGATTGTTCCTCTTACCACAGTAATACTCACTATAAAAAGTGCACGCAGCAATTGCACCGTGATGGTCCCTTTTAATGAAACTCTTGGATTGGTTCCGGCTCCAGCAGTTATGAGACCAATCTGGCCGAATAATTGGGGCGTAAAAATCACTGGAATCGGTATGGAGATGGAATTAAACAAGGCGGCATTCTGGGATGTCCGTGCATCTAGAAATTGCGTCAATGTATATACCTCCTATCTTTCTAAGATAGAATAATATATTCATTATTCAGATATTCGCATGGACGGTGGGTGCAGTGCTGGAAATATTAAAGACAAACTGACTACCCAAATCACTGGAATCTTTAAGCCATACAACGCCACCCATTAATTCTGCGAGTTGTTTACAGATGGACAGGCCTAGCCCCGCTCCGCCATACTTTCCTGAATTACCATGAATCTGGGAGTAGGATTTGAACAACAGATCCTGACGATCCTGCGGGATGCCGATGCCCGTATCCTGTATTTCGTAGGATGCATGGAGATTACCTTCTGTATCAGCAGATACCTCAGTAGAGATGCATACTTCCCCTTTCTCCGTAAACTTAAGCGCATTTCCAACGAGATTGATTAAAATCTGACGAACTTTGTGCTGATCGCCCATAAGCATCAGATGATCATTAATATTATATTCTGCGTACAACCTAATTCCTTTTTTCTGCGCTTCAGAAGAGAATAATTGTAATACATGTTCAACTGTTTCAGTGACACTATAGGGTTTGATCTCCAGAGAGATCGCACCAGCTTCTGCTTTGGAGTAATCCAGGATCTGATCCATCATCGACAGAAGGCTGGCGCCACTTGACTCAATGACATTAACATATAACGATTGATCCTCACTTAGCCTGGTCGATTGCAATAGATTGGCCATTGCAAGAACACCATTCATTGGCGTCCGGATTTCGTGGCTGAGAACGGCCAGCAAATTTTTCTTTTCTTCAAGCACTTTTGCAGCGGTCTCTTCCGCCTGTTTTAACTGTTGCAGAGTTGTTTCCATCTCAAGAAGACTCGTGAAAAAGGAAGACAAGGAGAGAAGCAGATCCACGTCCTTTTGTTGATAGGAATAGAAATCCTGATCAAATGAGCAAAGGGAGCCGTAAATTTCTCCGTTCTCATTATGTATGGGCACACCGACAAATGAACATCCACCTACGAATTCGGTTGCGTCCATATGTCTGGTTAATGGATGTGTTAGATTATTATTGATTACTAACGGGCCTTCGGAATGTTCAGTCACAAGTGCACAGTATGACTCGGCGTTATCAACGACCAGCCCCTCACCCAGAATTAGTTTGTCACGATTATATACGTTCAGAACCTTGGTGGATAGATGATCCAACTGGGCAATACAAAACGTATTTGCAGGAATTAACCTGCTTGCCGTGTCCATGACATTAGCAGCCGAATCATATAATTTATGTGAGACAATGGATAGTACATCAATGAATTCTGTTTTTAACATATTGATTTGACTCCTCCTGATTGTAGAAATTCGTTGTGCACTGTATTCAGTATATATGAATTCGAAGAATCGATCATGTATGGTTTTGACAGTGGAAGACGGAAATGAGATAATATAATGCTGTGTAACATGTATATATTAATAAAGTTTTGGAGGCAAATCAATGAATCAGCGTTTTCGAATTACCCGATCCATGCAAGATAGTAATGCCGAGCAATCCATCTCGCTGGAAGAGTGCAAACTCTACTTCGAATCCCAACCCGATTTTACCTATTCACCGATTCTTAACATTGTAGGAGCTGAGAGCACCATGACCATCGAGGGGGACTTTTTTATGTGGGACCTCGAGGGTGCACAGATTGCTTTTCGTTTGTACATGGGGGATCTGTATGTAGCTATTTCGAACGAAGCTATTGTACCCAAAATGATTGAGATTGCAACGGATCTACGTGCAGATATCGTTGAAGGATAAGAAGTAGAGCACTAGAGTTTGATAAAAATGTAAGGATGTTAGTTGTAGTTTACTCTAGACATTCCTGTAAAAATGAGACTAAAGATTCATTTATATTCCATATGTTAGATTGTAATATATGGAATATAAAACATTTTACAGGAGGGTAATGAAGTGAAAAAGACCAAATTAATACTTGTTGTATTCATGAGTATGATCCTTGCCTTATCGGTAACTGGTATAGGATCGAGTTCAAAGGCTTCTGCAGCTACGGCACGTACACCCATTGTATTGGTACATGGATTGACCGGTTCAGATAGCAATTTTACAGCAATTGAGAGTTATTTGCGTAGCCAAGGGTGGACAAGAGACGAATTATTCGCGATTGACCTTCCTAGCAAACAAGGAAACCAGCTGTTGAATTCCGCAGCAATTAGTCGATTCGTAGATGATGTTCTGCGCCAAACGGGTCATACAAAAGTCAATATTATAGCTCATAGCATGGGTGGAGCTAATAGTCTCTATTACATAATTAACCGTGGAGGCGATTCCAAAGTGGATAAGTTGATTACCCTTGGCGGGGCTAATCGATTGACCACAACGACAGCTCCAAGTGGAATAAAGGTGACTTCGATCTATTCCACCAGTGACACGATTGTGTCTCCGGTACTTTCCCGGTTGAACGGGGCAAACAACGTTTCGGTTTCCCTCGTATCCCATATCGGTCTGCTGTTTAACTCACGAGTGAATGCCCTGATCAAAACTGCGTTGAACGAGTAGCTGAACATACAAAATGTGCATTCTTCATAATGTACTGAATGATTGACTTGAACACGACTGGCCATTTTTGGGCAGTCGTGTTTTCGTATTACCCGGAAATGGCTCGCTGAGGTAAGATTTATAATTAGCTACATCCGTTCTATAATTAGAAATCAGAATAAAAATGGAACAAGTTAAGGAGTCTGTATACATGCAACCTCAACCGAATGATCGGATTAAAGTTCATCCAGGCTTTTGGGCTGGATTACATCAATTAGGGATTGGTGCTGATGACATCGCTCGCACAGCACAACTATCTCTTGAGACAATAAATAAACCAGTAGTGACCCAATCTCAATACTTTGCAATCTGGCAGGCGTACTCTGATCTCATTGGGGACACCGCCGAGGGCATCATTAAACTTGCAACCGGATATGAGATATCGAAGTATCCTCCGCCTGTACTGGCAATGTATCATGCTCGTGATTATCGTGATGCGTTGAATCGCATGGTGCGTTACAAGCAAATGTGTCCTCCCGAGAGTTTGCAGATTACTGAAGCAGGGGAGGAATGGTTCATTGAACTCGAATGGTTACATAAGGGGCAACAAGGTCCGCCATTACTGGTCGGTATTACGCTGGCATTTCTAATCGAACTTGGACGGAGGGGTACAGGACAGCCTTTGACTGCCAAACGGGTTGAGTTCTCCCAACCGATGGGTGACGTAGCCACCCTTGATGCTTACTTCGGCTGCCGAGTTGATACGAATTCTAACCATAATCGGCTGACGCTGGAACGGAAAGATCTGAGCCTTCCATTTTTATCGTATAACGAGGAGTTACTGGAGATTCTGACCCCGGCTCTGGATCGGTCGCTGGACGAACAAGAGAGCAATCGTTCCGTTACTGAAGTGGTCAAATGGATTATGAAACGCAGCCTCACAGGAAAGCGCCCTGACATCCAGACGGTCGCCAAAGAGCTTCGCATGAGTGATCGTACTTTGCAGCGGCGACTGACGGAGGAGAACACAAACTTCAAGCAATTATTAACAGAGGCTAGACGTGAGCAGGCCCGAGAGTACCTTGCAGATCCTTCACTCGATATCAAAGAAGTGGCATTTCTGGTTGGATATGAAGATCAGAATTCATTCTATCGTGCTTTCAAGACCTGGGAAGGGGATACACCTTCAAATTGGCGTGTGAGGCAATAATTCTGGCGCAAAGTGCTAGTTACTAGGCCCTTCAGACTGCGTAATATTATATCTATCCGGTGCATGAAGCTGTTGGCAATGTTCAAGAAGCACCTGCCGGATAGTTGTAATCAAGAAGGAGAAATGCAGGATGGATATGGGACTAAAAGAGAAAACAGCCTTAGTTACAGGATCAACAAAAGGAATCGGTAAAGCGATTGCTATAGAACTCGCCCGAGAAGGTGTTCACGTTCTGATTAATGGACGCAATGATGAAGAGGTGGAACGAACCGTTCGCGAAATCAAGTCTACTTTTCCGGAGACCTCTCCGCAAAAGGCTACCGCTGATCTTGTGGATCTGGAGCAAAGACAAGCTTTATTTGAGAAGTTCCCTGAGGTTGATATTTTAGTGAATAGCATGGGCATATATGAGATCATGAGTTATGAAGACGTGAACGATGAAGTGTGGGAGAAATATTTCCGTACCAATGTATTGGCTGCCAATGGCTTGTCCCAATTTTATTTACCTAAAATGGTGAAGAACAATGACGGACGTATTATATTTATCGCGAGTGAAGAAGCTCTTATGCCCTCAGGCCAGATGCCCCAATATTGCATGACCAAATCAATGTTGCTGTCATTATCCAAAAGTTTGTCCAAACTGACAGCAGGAACTGAAGTTACGATCAATACGATCATGCCAGGTCCAACACTGTCCGAGAATGTGCGTGATATCATTGAGAGCATATACCCTGATGAGTCACTGACTTTTGAGGAAAAAGAGAAAGATTTTATGAAGAGCAATCTGCCTCAGTCTGAATTGCAGCGATTCATCAAGCCAAGTGAAATCGGCAGACTCGCAGCTTTTGTATGCAGTCCGTATGCTTCAGCTTTTAGAGGCTCTCCCATCCGTATGGACGGGGGCATGGTTCCCACCATATTTTAAATTTGTTCAGGATACAGCATATGTAACCATAAGAAGTCGCCAGTATTGGTGACTTTTTTATTTGTAAATAATCTATGCGAGGGGCGTCAATCGAGTTTATAATACAGGTATGATTTTCGAAAACGGTTTCTGTTACTTGGAAGCGATTACTTGTATCGATTATATGAATCTAAAAGGGGACACTATCATGATAGCTGCAATAAATCTGGAAGGCATATGGAAACTCCAACTCGATGAACATAAGGTGGAACGTGGTCTGAATTTCTCAGACGTTATTACATTGCCAAATACTACATCTCATGCGGCCAAGGGGAAGAAAAACGAGAATGTGTTAATTGGTGCGCTAACGGATGAGTATTTATTTGAGGGTTATGCCTGGTTTTCACGAGAGATTGAGATTTCAGAAGACTTGGCTGGCAAACGGTGTTTCTTGCATCTGGAAAGAACTCGAGTAACCACAGTCTGGATCGATGGGGTGGAATGGGGAACGCAAAACAGTCTGAACACACCTCACCGTTACGAGATGGAGGCAGGGCTAACCGCTGGGACTCATACAATTACCATTCGAGTGGACAATACCAATTATCCAACCAAAGGTGGTCACCTTACATCCGAAGACACGCAGACGAATTGGAACGGCATCACCGGGAAATTGGAACTTCAATTTTTCGAGCGTGTTTTCCTGGATAATGTTCAGGTCTATCCCGATCTTGCGACTCGATCTTTCGAGATCAAGGCAGCACTTGTTGGTGACCTGCAAGAAGTACGAATCGTGGTTTCGGCTGTTGCAGTCAGTGCAGATCCGGTGTATACGACCGAGGAACAGATTTTCGCCCCGGATTCGCAGGAAATCCAGCTGACGTACAAGATTGGCGAAGATGCGATGTTATGGAGTGATGATGAACCTAACCTGTACCAACTTCATATTCATCTGCAAGATCAGGACGGCGAAGTGCTGGATTCCACCGAAGTATGGACGGGATTACGGGAATTCCGGGCTGCTGGAGACAAATTCACCATTAATGGTCGCAAAACGTTTCTTCGAGGCAAACATGACGGGCTGATCTTTCCGCTCACGGGATACGCGCCAACCGATGTGGATGAATGGGTTCGCATTCTCGCTATCTCCAAGTCCTACGGTATCAATCACTACCGTTTCCATACCTGTTGTCCTCCGGAGGCTGCTTTTATTGCAGCGGATCTGCTCGGCATCTACATGGAACCTGAGCTTCCGTTCTGGGGAACCATTACGGATGAATCTTCGGATGGGCATAATCAAGCCGAGCAGGATTACTTGATTAGCGAAGGATTTGCGATGCTGCGTGCTTTTGGTAATCATCCTTCGTTTGTCATGATGTCCATGGGGAATGAACTATGGGGAAGCAAGAACAGATTGAATTCGATCCTGAAGGCATACAAAGCATATGATCCTCGTCATCTATACACCGAAGGTTCGAATAACTTTCAGTTTGTGCCGGACATTCTGGAGGAAAGTGAATTTTTCTGCGGGGTTCGTTTCTCCAAAGAGCGTCTGTTCAGAGGTTCATATGCGATGTGTGATGCTCCGCTCGGTCACGTGCAGACCGACCTGCCAAATACATTGAAAGATTACGATTCGAACATTGTGCCGACGCAAGGCATCAATGCTGATCCTTCTGGGCAAACGGCAAACAAAGAGATTCAGATTCAGTATGGGACAGGTTCCAAAACAGTGCAGGCCGAAGCTGGAAGTGACGAACTTGTCTCACACGTACCAATCATCTCGCATGAAATTGGACAGTACGCCACGTTTCCTAATTTCGAGGAGATCAACAAGTATACGGGTTCTCTCAAAGCCAAGAATTTCGAAGTGTTTCGAGAGCGTCTGAATGCCAAAGGACTGGGACATCTGGCGGAAGCATACTTCAGAGCTTCTGGTAAACTCGCGGTCGCATGTTACAAGGAAGAACTGGAAGCTGCTTTTCGTTCGCAGCAACTAGCCGGGTTCCAGCTGCTGGATCTTCAGGATTTCAGCGGTCAGGGAACAGCGCTGGTGGGTGTACTGGACGCATTCATGGATTCCAAAGGCATGATTACACCTGAGGAGTGGAGAACGTTTTGTTCCGACGCTGTGTTGTTGGCGAGATTCCCCAAATATAATTATCAAGCGGGTGAATTGTTCGAAGCACGCATTGAACTAAGTTACTTCCGGAGACAAGCGTTGGACGGACTTCAATTGAAGTGGGAAATTCAAAGCGAGCAGATCGAAGGAAGCGTCCTATTGGAAGGGAAAGCAGACCTGCCAGCGACTCATGGGGAACATTATGTGAATATCACAGAACTCAGCATTCGCATCCCTGAAGTCTCCAATATGACCCAAGTGGAGCTCAGACTGTCCATTCCGGGCACGGATATCCGTAAGTCGTACGACCTGTGGATCTACCCAAATCAGCAAGAAGTGGACCTGAGCGGTTTGAATCTATTTACCGAACTCTCGGAACAGGCGTTGGCGTTGCTTGAGCAGGGCGAGGATATTTTACTTTTCCCGAATCCCAAACAGATTCAACACGCGATCGAAGGTTTCTACAGCACCGATTTCTGGTCTTACCCCATGTTCCGTTCGATATCGGAGAATATGAAGAGAGAAGTTCCTGTGGGTACAATGGGCTTGTTGATTCAACAGGACCATCCGGCCTTCGAACATTTTGTCACAGAGGAGCACTCAACTTATCCGTGGTGGAGCATCGTGTCCGAGTCGTCATCGATCATCTTGGATGAGTTGGATAAAGACTTGAATCCGATCGTGCAGACCATTGACAATTTTGAGCGAAACCACAAGCTCGGCCTGTTGATGGAGTGTCGGGTCCGGAAGGGGAGAGTGCTGATGGGAGCGCTGAATCTGGAGCGTCTGATGACTACATTGGAGGGCAGACAGTTGTTATACAGCTTCCAGCGTTATGTACAAAGTTCCGCTTACCAGCCAGTTGCACGTCTGGAAGTAGAGGAACTTTGCAAGTTGTTTAACTAAGATATAGGGAGAAGAAGTGTCAGGTTTCCCTTAATTATGCCAATGAGCCCCTTCCGCGAATGGAAGGGGCTGTATGACACGCAGATTGAATCGGTTTATTCTCCCATTAAGCGTTAAATGAACCTGCACTTTTTAGGATTACATTCCAATCTTCTTCTTCAAAAAGTATGTTTTCTTTATCCTCTGTTACCCCGATCCGGACCTCAAGGATCACCATCCTGGTTTCAGCCAGAATAGAAAAGAGACTCTCCTTGGTAATCGCGAACTGATTGCCCATACTCACTTGCATGACCTTTCCGTTGACGAGCACTTGCCCACTGCCTGCAAGCACGGTCCAAGCTCTACACCCACTTCTATGCCAGTTCAACCCGATATGTTTGCCCGGTAGAACTGTTATGTTTAATGTGGTTACTGTTCTATTCTCATCTTCTAACGAACTTTCAATGACACGATAACTGCCCCAGGTTGCTTCACCATACATCGGTTTTAATGGCAAGTTACCCAATTGCGCTTTAATTTCATTTGCATTATTTTTGTTGGCAATGAGAATGCCATCCGGACTTGCGGCAGCGATAATACCTGGCACGCCAATGACTTGGATGGGGTAGGGAAGCTCATTAATAATATAGGAATCGGAGGAAGAACCCGAGATTCCACCGTGTCCGATTACATGGGTATCTAACTGTGCGCACAGCGTATCCCAGCTTCCGATATCCTGCCATACTCCCGTATAGGGTAGTACTGCGGCCCGCTGCGCCTTTTCTGCAACATGTTTGTCAAAACTGCGTTCAGGCAACTGCTCATAGAGGGCTAACAGTTGTTCATAATTCACCGGAAGCCCCATTTGTTCAATATGGGACATCATAAACGCGACGGTGAATGCGTACACACCGCAGTTCCATAGTGCCCCACGTTGTAGCAGAGTTTCAGCAATGGTGGCTTCGGGTTTTTCTATAAAATGTGTAATGGGCGCATAAGCATTACGTTCTTCTCCACCTGGAAGGATGTATCCATACTGATCTGAAGCATGTGTAGGCCTTGTCCCAATTAGAGCGATATCGGCTTGAGAATGTTTCAATATGTCCGGCAGTAATTGGAAGTTGCTGAAAAAATCTTCACCTGCGAACACATCAGCTGGCGCGATACAGATCACATCGTCATCTTTGGCCATTCGGAAGGATTGCAGATATAACGTCGCTAAGGCCGCCGCAGTAAAAGTGCCTCGTTTATAAGGTTCCCCGATGACTGGTATTTTGCCTTGAGTATGTCGTGCCGTAATATTAGCCTGATCCTGATGTGAAATAATGAGTGTTGAATCCGTTAGGGATGAACTGTCAAGCTGGCGGCATACTCTGCTGATCATGGATTCCCTACCTCCAGCGGGTGATGGAAGTATATCTATGAACAGCTTGGAGCGAAGCTCATTGGATAAAGGCCAGAGCCTTTTGCCAGAGCCGCCGCACAGCAGTACGATATGCATGGGCTTCCTCCTTAAGCTCAGGGAGCTTTACTATAGATTTTCCTTTTATGAAAGGAAAGAGAACGATATTTAAGAGCCAGATTGCGGATTTGTTGCTCTTTTAACGAAGAAGCGTTCACATTCAGACTTTTATTCTTGGAACTTCTAAGGACCATGCTGCCTGGGTTTTTCGTATACATAAAATTGGCATACGTTTCATACTCGGAGAAACCAAACTGCTTTTTCTTATTGATATTGGAGATGATTGCTTTGTACCATGGCAGTTTATGAACCGCTTCAATTTTCTGTTTTAAGGTAGCGAGTTTCGATTTGTCGAACAGCATATAATGGGTGACAAAAGAGCGGGGACGTGGAGCTTTCATGCCTAACAACTTGCGGTAGGTATTGAAATATTCCGGCTGGCTCCAGTCACGGCAGTAAAAGACTGTTTTGCCTTCTACAAGAAATGAATGAGGTTTAATCAGTACGGTATCCGCATCCATGACTAGAAAGTACTTTGCCTTCACAATGGAATCTCCGTTCATTTTGAGCAGCTGTTGATATAACCAGCCTGACCGATTCCATCGGGAGGACTGGTAATGTATGTCGTTTTTGGTTATAGGCAGGACGGATCGCTCATTAACAAAAATGCAGTTTTTGAGGGTACAAAGTTTTCTGATTTTGGTGCTGACCGGAGAAACAATATATATGCTTCCAATGGGATGTTTTACATAACGGCGAATGTTATCGATGACGAGGGGAAGGGTAGCCAAATCTTTCTCGATCGCTGGTATCAGAACATCAATCTTAGGCGCTTTATTCAACCGGATTTCAGGCAAGACGGACATTTACTCATCTCCTTGCACAAATCGTGATGACTCATTATATGGTATGTGTGCAAAAGTGTTTCGGTCAGGGCATGTGCAAATATACATTTTTACGAATAGGGGCTTTTGTTGAGGGCTCCTTTATCGGTATTACATATAATGCATGCAGGATCTTGATCAAACAGCGGGCTATGATGCGGTTGCTGAAGGGAGAGTTTACGACATGGGAGTTGATAAATTGCAGCCGTTAAGAAGCAAGTGGTTAAAAACTAAATTGATCATTAATAATGAATTAATTAAACCGTTTATCCCCGACACACAGAAATATAACAAAACGAATCTGAAATCCATGATCAGCAAATATGGGATGGTCTATGTCAAACCCGAGAGAGGTACTTTCGGGATGGGGGTTATTAAGGCCGAGATGGAAAGTCAGCAACATTTTGTCTATCAGATCGAGCAAAAACGCCTGACGTTTGACAGCTTTGAATCGTTTTATAACAGTCTGACTCGCGTGGTGAATAAAAGAAGTTATCTGATTCAGAGAGGAATCCATCTTCTTAAGCACAATAACAGACGTTTTGACATCCGAGTCATGATACAGCTAAGCCCGACCAAACATTGGGAAGCTACCGGAATCATCGGCCGACTGGGTCATCCAAAGAAAATCGTAACCAATTATCATAGTGGTGGAACACCGATGGATATTCACAAGCTGCTACAATCACATGCATCCACCAAACGCAGGAATGAACTGGTTCAAGAGATGAATGAGCTTAGCCTGCGCATAGCTCGTCATATGAAAAAAAAGTACCCGCATCTTAAGCAAATTGGTGTGGATATCGGCCTTGACCACAGTCTGAAACCCTGGATTATTGAAGTGAATGTCAAACCTGACCCATATATATTCAATCAATTAAAGGACAAGACGATGTATCGCAAGGTAATACGATATTACCGCCATGCTTTCCCAAAAAAAACAAAGTAACAGACCGGTTTTTTCATAGGAATGGATGGAGAAGGTTTCAAGCTCAAGAGTCGTCAATGTGGCGACTTTTGAGCTTGAACTGCGTTTTAGAGTCTAAATAATGCATTTCATCCCAATTCGACTCCGAAACCTATGCTAAAATAGTATATTCGAGAGTGAAATTCAGAGTCGATGTCGATGAAAGGCGGATGTTCCCCCATGTTCAATATTGCAATCTGTGATGATGAGGAGCAGCAACGAGAACGTGTGAAAACGATGCTGCTCTCCTTATCTCTAAAAACCAATTTTGATTTTCAAATTAGCCTATTCACATCTGGTGAACAGCTGCTCTCGCATTACAGAGAGGTTGGGGATACATTTCATATTCTCATCTTGGATGTGGAGATGGGCGGAATGAACGGGATTCAGACCGCTAAAGAGATCAGGGACATGAAGTTTCTGGATGTACAGATTATGTTCTTGACCAGTTACCCGGAATACATGGTGGAGAGCTTTGATGTCATCACCTTCCAATATCTGATCAAGCCAATTCAGCCGCAAGTTTTCGAGGAAAAGATGATTAAGCTGTGTCAATATTTTCAGGCATTGGACAAAAAGTATGTATTAATCAAATCAGACTATGATGAACTGCTGCTGAAATATGATGATATTCTCTGGATTGAGGTCGTCAAAAGTTTAACGATCAAGAACAAGTTGAATTTTGTGACACAGGAAAATGTACATGAGACCAAAGGCATTTTATCCAGCTACGCTACCGGTCTGAAAGACCATGGTTTCTTGCAGATTCATCGCTCGATTATCATCAACCTGATGCATGTTCAGAAGTTTTCCGGTACCCAAGTCGTCATGTTGAATGGAACGGAATTGCCCATAGGCAGATCCAAGGTCAAAGAAATCAAGGATGCCTACACCAAATATATGATCATGAGGATTCAGTGATATGGATGCCTATATGATCTTTTCCATCATCTTTGTGACCTTACTTATGGCATTTCAGGCAAATTTTTATTTTGATTCTGTGCTGGGCAAGTCCAAGCGGAAGCCTCAGAGAGCGCTCTATTTCGTAGTATTTGTTATGCTGGGTTATTTTTATTTGGCATCTTCCTTCTCCGATCTTGTTTCGACTGCTGTTGCTCTGGTATTAATCTTTAGTCTGGCACAGTCCTATGGAGTGGAGTTCAAAATCAAGCTTGTTTTTACCATCCTGTATGCGGTCCTGATTACTATGGCGAATACGATAGCTGTATATATTCTCGGAGTTTTGGAATCCACAGATTTCATTTCATGGGAACAGTTCAACGGAGATGACCACTGGATTCTCTCCAAGGTGATGCTGCTTGGTTGCAGCATCATGTTCATTGTTATTCAAGTTGTCCGTCTAGTCGCCAAACGTAGAAGTTTTGCCGTTCATTATCGTTATTATTTGCTGTTTCTTATCGTACCCATTATTACAATCTATCAGATCAATGTGGCCTCCATATATAGTGAAAAAAACATATTCTACGTCTTTTCTGTACTAGGCTCTCTATTTCTCAACGTGTTCATTGTTTATGTATTCGATAATATGGTGGAAAAGGTACAGCTCGTGCATGAAAATGCCGACTTGCAACGTCAGATGGACTACCAGGATGCCAACTATGAGAAGACCGTTCACAGTTTCAAAAACATTAAATCCATCATCCATGATATCAATCAGCAATTTCTGTATATTGATGAATGTATCCAACGTAACGAACTGGCGGCAGCAGGTGACCATATCAAGTCTACGTTAAATACGATTGAAGGTGCATACCAGCGGGTGAACTCCGGCAATCTGGTCATTGATGCTCTCGTTACGAATACCCTGGCTATGGGGCAGGCAAACGGGATCAAAATCGACACCAAAATCCAGCTCCACTCGCAACATGTCCAGATTGATCGGTACGATCTGTGTGTGGTGCTGGGTAACATGCTCGATAATGCAATTGAGGCCTCCAAGAAGGTTAGACAGGCCGAGGATCGATACATCCTGATTGCCATTCACTCCACATCATCTGCACTTGTCATCCAGATTATGAATCATGTGGAGCAACCGATTGTTGACTTGAAAAGTGACAAGTCCAATCCGGAGTACCATGGGATCGGTCTAACCAATATATCGCGAATGTGCGAGAAATATGGTGGACATATGAGTATTGAGCATCAGCATCGGAAATTTAACAACATGGTTGTGCTTCCGTTCCACACCGACAATCCCTGAACCTGCCGTTCAGGGGTTGTTTTTTTCCATTCAGGGTTCGTTTACGTTTGATCAGTCTCTTCCCGGATATGATGAATTCATTCATAAGAACATTTGAGGGAGGACATATGATGAAGAAACTAATTAGTCTTTTATGTACAGCGGTGCTTGTAATTACACCGCTGGCAGATGTCAGCGCAGAGGCGAATAACAGCGGTACGATTGAGGCACGGGCGGAGCAGATCGCCAAGGAGATGGTGCAAAACTACGGTGTCACCAGTGTGCAATATGCAATCATGGATGAAGGGGAATATATTTTATCAGATAGTGTCGGACTGCACGATAAGGCATCACAAAAGCCAATAGACAAGGATAGCATGTATGGCATAGGCTCGGTTAGCAAAATGGTTGTTACGGCAGCTGCCATGAAGCTGGTTGATTCCGGTAAAATAGATCTGGATGAGCCGCTTACTTCGTATATCAAGGACTTTAAAATGGCAGATACGCGCTATACTCAAATCACACCGCGCATGTTGATGAATCATTCATCCGGTCTTTACGGTACACATTATGGAAACAGCATGTTGTTTGAAGATAATGACACCCGCAATCATGATGAGTTATTGCTCAAACTTCAGTCCGAAAAACTGAAATCCAAACCTGGCGCATACTCCGTCTACGCCAATGACGGTTTTCAATTGCTTGAAATCCTGGTTGAACGGGTGAGTGGGTTAAGCTACAGCGAATACATCGCCAAGTATATCAGCGAGCCGTTGAAGTTGGAATCAACGAAGACACCACTAGATTCCTTTGACAGAGCGCAATTATCCGAAACCTATTGGCCTACACTTGAGATGAAGATGCCTACCGAAAATGCAAACATTATCGGCACAGGCGGAGTGTACTCTACCGCAGAAGAATTGAGTCATTTCGGAGAGGTTTTAATGGGGAACAGACCGGATATTCTGTCCGAATCTGCTGTGAAGGCTATGCAATCTCATGAATATCGTAATGGCATATGGGTATCTGATGAGCAAAATACGATCAATTATGGCTTGGGATGGGATTCGGTTGACCTTGCACCTTTCAGCGATTATGGGGTTACCGCGCTTGCCAAAGGCGGGGATACCATGTTGTACCATGCCGTGTTAATCACTATACCTGAACATGATATTTCAATGGCGGTTCTATCATCTGGCGGATCTTCCATCTACAATCAGATGTTTGCCAGCAAAGTGCTGCTGGAAGTTCTGGCGGATCAAGGCATCATTGACAAGGTTAAACCCGATCAGACCTTCTCGTCACCTGACAAAGTGAAGATGCCAACAGAATTAAGCGCGTACTCCGGTCTCTATGGTACGGTAGGAGAGACATTGGATATAACGATTAAGGATGGTGAGATGCAACTGCCTGCTTTGCTGGGTGGAATTATTCCAGAGCAGAAATATGTGTACACAGGCGACGAACATTTTACGAGTATGGATGGCAGTGTGAAAGCCAGCTTTGTGAAGGAACGTAATGACAAGGTGTATGTTAAAGTTCAAGCGATGATGACGTTACCTGGTTTAGGTCAAACGGTGATGAACACGTATGATTATCAAAAACTGGATCATAATGCGCTTGACGCAGCAACGAAAGAGAAATGGACAGCTCGTGACGGCTCGAAATATTACGCGTTGGATGAAAAAATAACATCGATCTTTTATCTGCTTCCATCGATGCTGATCAAGAACCTGTCTGTTGATGCCAAAAATGGCTATGCTAATGGCACACAAATCATGGATGCAAACAACGCAGAGAATATCGCCGAGATTCCTGTAATGAACGGAAGAGACGCGTTTGATCTGCAATTTTACACAAAGAATGGCGCCGAGATTTTGCTCCAGGATGGGCAGGAATACATTGCAGAGGATGCGATTACTCCAATCTTTGGTGGGAAAAAAGGAATTACAACTATTCCGGTAAACGGTCAAGCCCGGTGGTATGCGATCGACGCCCGATCGGGTAACAAATCCATCACGGTGGATTCTCCCAAGACCGGAGGTTATGCAGTGTATAATGATAAGGGGGAAATGGTTGACTTCTCTGTAGCAACCAATCAGGAGTCGACGAAGCTCCCGAAAGGTGGTTTTATCGTTTTTGGTGGGGATGCCGGTGATGTCTTCCAGATCCAACTAAAGTAAAGCAGGGACTTTGTTACAAAGTCTCGTTCGCAACTTGTCACATAAATAATGTCGTATTCAGGAAGTCGCCTTATGGCGGCTTTTTTGACTTTTTATTAGAATAATTTAACAATTTGGTAACTATTCGGCCTCACTGCTCGTTATATTTATGTAGTTATATATCAGGCTCATTTTTAACAGGAGGAATCACTATCTATGATCAATAGACATAAACGTCAAACGACTAAGCAATGGAAAAGAAGAGCAGGCAGACCCATCGTTGCAGGTCTTACTGCCGGAATGTTGATGGTTCATGGAGTCATCGGCGTGTTGCCATCTCAGGCACATGCTGAAGCATCGGATGTATCCATCCGTAACTGGTATTCCTATCAGCGAATCACTGTACCTGAACTGAAACCTTCTTGGACAGCGAAAGTAGATAACTATCTGAATATGAACGAGACGTATGTTGGAGTTAATGCCATCGCAGAAGAAGGAAAAGTATTCACGTTTGCTGGATCGAAGTTGATTGCACTTGATGCGACAACAGGTAAACGGCTGTGGACTTACGGCAAAGATCTGACTCCTTATATTACCTATCGAAGCGGGATTCTCTACGGACTGACCATTGATCACAAGCCATATGCCTTGAATGCGAAGACAGGCAAAGCAAAATGGCAGTCAGGCACATCCACCTGGATTGATACGTATAACCGTACGGAAGCTCTGATTCCAACGTTGGATACCCTCTACGTGATTAAGGGGAGTACAACGTTTGCACTGGATATCCAGTCAGGCAAACTGCGCTGGGAAGCAGATGAACCATTAGGTGAAGGTAATGGTACTGAGTATCTGAGAGAATCTAATGGTGTGGTGCTGAGAACCTTTTTTGTCCAAGGGGCACTTACATCCTTACAGCTTAATGCATATGACAAGAAAACGGGCAAGAAGCTTTGGGGTCATTTTGGTCAGGGGGAAGCTATTCAGATCAAAGACGGTCTTGTATACTCAGCGGACTACTATTCTTCGATGTTGGAAAATGACGAGTCTTCACCAGAACGCAAATGGAAAGTTAATGTGTACAACTTGAAGACCGGTGTGTTGAAAGGAAGTCAGGAGTATAAGTGGTCCATGCCGGGGGATCCACCGTATGTGAACGGGTATGGAGGGATATTTTCCAATAAAGACAAACTATACATTTTACAAGGGGATAAGATAGCGGAGTATTCGTTGACCTCAACCAAGCCGGGTCCCGCGCCACTTCGAACTTTTCAGCGCCCTTACGGAGAAAATATGTTGTGGCTTGGCATTACACAGGAAAGGTTGATCTTCAAAAACGACAACACGGGAGAACTCACAGGCATTAAGCTGGCTAATGGTCAGGAGGTTCAGTGGCATGGTGATGCCCCCGTTTCTCAGATCGATGTTTACGGTAAAGGAATGTATCGAGCGCAACGTAACGGCACCCTGCTTGCCCTCAACATGATGACGGGTCAGCCAGCTTTTCGAGTCTCTACCGGGGGAGACCTGCATAATAAGACATTGAAGACAAATGGAATGATCATCATCCAAGCCGAAGGCAAACTTCTCGGCGTCAAGCTGCCAGCATCGCTGAAATAATCGATTCAGAATAAAATCATGGGAGAAGACCGGATCAGGGCATAACTCGCTTCTAATCCGGTCTTTTTTATTTTTGTGCGTAAAACACTGCAAAGTCCAAGTATTTGTACATGCAGTCTGCCACGCCAAACCCAGCTTCCTCCAACCACATCAATTGATCCTCCAGCGTGGCATTGATATCCACCTTGCGTCTTTCGATCGAAGCCGAGGTGGCTTCCTCAGACAAACCACTTTGATGTATCGTTTCTAACCAGCGCTGTCGGTAATAGGTGTCCGTATCGGGGGTTCTTCCCTGAACTTGATCTGCGTTGATGAAGCATCCGCCTGGTTCTAACAACTTGTGAACAGAGTCAAACACCTTTTTCTTGTCAGCGTGGGTCAGATGGTGAATAGACAGGGAGGAGATAATCATATCGTAGGAACTGGTGAAATCGTACTTGGAGTAATCCCCGACCACATACTGCACTTGTGTAGCATCAGCAAACCTTCGACGTGCCCCTTCGAGCATTTGATCACTAATATCGATCAGGGTTAATCGCGCGTTGGGATACTTTTGCAGGACCAATCTGGAGAGCAGTCCCGTTCCTGCACCCAGATCAAGAATACGTGGAGAATCGAGCGGACTTTCCATTAGATCCAGAGCCATTCCATAAAAATCATCAAAACAAGGGATAAGCTGCTTTCGCTGCACATCATAATCTTGGGCTACCTTATCAAACAGCTGCTTTACTGAGAATTCCATGTGCTCATCACTCCTTGAGGTTTTCTCCATATTTTACAAACTGAAAGGCATCAAGGGAAATACTGATTATGGATAAACTCATAGGTTGGACCTATGGATTCCGAGTCTCAGCCATGGGTAATAACATGTAAGCACAGAATATAGACAGGGGGAATGAACCTGATGTTTCAACCACGTTCTGTTATGATGAGTATCTCATTAATCATTATGGTTCTAACACTTGCAGCTTGCTCTGGTAGTAATGAACCTTTGCCTAGCCCTCAACCATCAATGCCAGTAGGTGAACCTGCTCCAGCACCTTCAACAGAAAATGAACAACCATCTGAAACAGATGGAACAGAAGAAGCAAATGAAACGGAGCGTCCACAGACCGCAAGTTTTGAAATGTTGACCGCAGATGGCAATCAATCACTAGAGGCGACCTTGCAACAAGGAGAAGGATTTTCCTTGTACGTATTCGAGAAATTCACATTTGATGCTGCTCAAGGCCGTCTGACACTGACTAGTAATGCTGACTATTATGTGGATATTGAACCACTGCCTTCGGATTATAATCTGGCAGAACTGGAGACAGCGGGTAAAGAAGAATTAGTAAAAGCCGGTAAGGTATCTGATTATAGTGGAGAACTGGTAGAACACCCGCTTGGTTATGCCGAGCTCTATCTTCAGGCCTCTGGTGAAGAAGGCATTAGCGATTATATGGTCTGGAAATCAGAAGAAGGGGACGCATTTCTATTCCGTCTTCATAATCCAAAAGGAGAAGAGGCCTCTGATTTCGCCAGTCCGGTCCTTGTTTCGTTATCCACCGTTCAGGGTGATTAAAGTCGCCAACTGGCGGCTTTTTTTTACTTTTGCAGATTGCACGGAGAAGTTGCGAGGTGATGTATTCACTTCCATTTGACTTAGAGTACGCTCTAGGGTGTAGACTTTGAAGAAGAAGAGAAATATTGCCAAGGAGATGAACAGAATGACACAGGAAAATAATACTAGAACTTTACAATATAAAATGGACTCTGGCTTCAATCATAATAGTACAGCGGAGGATGTATTGAGAGATATGGACTTGTCCGGACAGCTTGCTATTGTAACGGGTGGATATTCCGGCCTGGGGTTGGAGACGACACGTGCGCTAGTTAATGCGGGAGCCCGTGTAGTGGTGACTGCACGTCGTCCAGCGGTTGCGAAGGAAGCACTTTCGGGTCTGGAAGGTGTTGAAATAGATGCATTGGACCTCGCTGATCTATCCAGCGTTCGTGCTTTTGCCGAGCGGTTTCTGGCGAGTGATCGGAACATTGACATGCTGATTCTTAATGCGGGCATCATGGCTTGCCCGGAGACGAGGGTTGGTCCTGGCTGGGAAGCTCAATTTGCAACAAATCATCTGGGCCACTTCGCCCTGACTAATCTGTTATGGCCAGCACTCGCAAGTCAGGGGGGAGCACGTGTTGTTTCCTTGGCATCAGCGGGACATCATTTCTCACCGATTCGTTGGGATGACATTCAATTTGAACAAGGTTATGAGAAATTCCCTGCCTATGGACAGTCCAAAACAGCAACGATTTTATTCAGCGTTGAGCTTGATCGTCGAGGTGCAGAGCACGGAGTACGTGCTTTCTCAGTTCATCCAGGCGGAATTATGACACCACTACAGCGTCATATGCCAAAAGAGGAAATGATTGCTCTGGGCTGGATTGATGAATCTGGACAAGTGGCCAACCCTGCGTTCAAAACACCTGAGCAGGGGGCAGCGACGCAAGTCTGGGCAGCAACTTCACCTCAGCTTGAGGGAAAAGGCGGTGTCTACTGCGAGGATTGTGACATCAGTGAATTGGCTCCAGAGGATGGAGGTTTCTATGGGGTCAAGCAATATGCTATCGACCCCGAGCAAGCTATTCGTTTATGGGAGCTATCGGCCAAGCTGACTCAAACAGACATAGAACTCTCATAATCATGTAGTTGCGGCAACAGAGCAACAGCTTGCTTCCATCCAGAAGATCAGCTCATTTTCTTCTTATCTGGCCCGCATGGCATCACGTCTTCAGGAACTCACGGAAAGGTTCAAAATCTAAAGAGAGTGCGATTAATTATAATGAAAACAACATAATTTCAAACAAAATCTCCTATTTAGCATATAATAAAGAAGGAGCATCTCATTTTCGCGATGGTGCAATCATTTCTTTATGAATTCAGGGAGAGAAAATCATGAATATTTTTGAGCATCAGATACCTTTGGAAAAAGTGAAATTCAATGAACCACTAAAAAATCACACGTTTATTAAAATAGGTGGCAACGCAGATATTCTCATCCATCCAACAACGATAGACGAAATCACTAAAATCGTGGAAATTGCCAACTTACATCAGTTACCTCTGACGGTCATTGGAAAAGGCTCAAACGTCATTATTAAAGACGGGGGCATCCGGGGAGTAACGATTTCTCTTAGCCACTTTGATCAAATTAAAGTGAATGAGGACAGCATGATTGCGCAAAGCGGCGTTGATATCATTGATGTATCCAGACTTGCTTTGGAGCATAGCTTGACCGGATTGGAGTTTGCTTGTGGCATTCCCGGCAGCACGGGGGGCGCACTTTACATGAATGCGGGTGCTTATGGCGGTCAGATCGCCGATGTTGTTGAACGTGCGACTGTGATCACCAAAGACGGCGCAGTGTTGGAGATCCCGCGAGAAGAGATGAAGTTTGGTTATCGAAATAGTCTCTTCAAGATGGATCACTATATCATACTGGAGGCCGAATTCGGGCTCAAAAAAGGAAACAAGGAAGATATTGCAAGCAAGATGAAGGAATTAACGTTCCTGAGAGAATCCAAGCAGCCGCTTGAATTCCCCTCTTGTGGAAGTGTATTTAAACGACCCGAAGGACATTTTGCCGGTAAACTGATTCAGGATTGTAACTTGCAGGGCACTCGCATCGGAGGCGCTGAAATCTCCATGAAGCATGCAGGTTTTATCGTAAATGTGGATCACGCTACTGCCCAGGATTATATGGATTTGATCCAATTTATTCAGAAGAAAGTATATGATACGCTCCAAGTTGAATTGGAAACGGAAGTAATCTTTCTGGGAGAATAGCTTTGATGAATGACTTGAAAGGTCGCCAATGGCGGCCTTTTTTGATTGTACGAATTATACTCGAACAAGAACTCATATGCTAATTATGGTAATATCAGAGTGATTGTATTTAATATTTCATCATCATAAGGAGTGTAAATGGAGATAAACAAGCGTAACAGGAGAATTTTGCTAATCACTGCAATGATAATTTTACTATCGCCCCTGTCAATCTTAGCATATATGTATATGAATGAACGAGCTGGTGGGCTAGCCGATCAACGGATATCCAAAGTTTGGGGATTGAATGAACCTATACGTATTCCTATAGCGAACAGTCCTCAAGGGGCCGTTCAAGAATTTAGAGGTGAGTTTTATACCTCCCAATTCATTCATCAGGAGGCTGTGGACGGGGGCATGATTTTGTTTACACAAAAAAAGGGTCGGGAAAACAACAATAATCTTCAGATGGAGTATACCCGCAAGAACATTTTTGGATGGAAATGGGTATGGGGTGGAGGATATTCCATTAATGAATCAGTTGAATCCAAGCTTGCGTTGAATTATATGAGCATACCGAAATTAGAAAAAGTATCGGCCCCGTTTCCCATGTTATTTGGTGACATCATAGACTCCACTATCAAACGTGTAACTGTTGAAATCAAGCAAAATGGAAAGCCCGAAACTTTCGATGCGAGGCTGGTTGAGGCAGGTGAGAACCAACAAATCTGGTACGCATTCCTGCCTTCATCAGCGACTCCTCCTTATACGATCAAAGCATACGATGAAAAGGAGAACCTCTTAATCAACAAAGACATTGAAGAGGCAGACGGCTTTGGCTCATTATTTGTTGAATAATCTCATCTCAAATAGAACAACTATGCATTCTATAGTCACAACTTATTCATGACTTGGAATACTTTCAAGCCCCATGCCTCGTGTCTGCTTAAACACTTTTCGCTTAAATAAGGAGACGACCAACTGATATTGAAGCAAAATCAGTATGAGGATCAGGATTAGAATCCACCAATGGATCTGGAACGGGATATAATCCCCGGTTTCTAATGAGATCATGCGCAAGATTGCACGTGCTACCAGGATCGCAAAAGGTACAGCAATCAGATACAGCAGGACAAATAGCGGTTTGTATACATCGACGAGCGTACGGTTAATGTCTCGATGGCTATATCCAAGCAATCGAAGGATATGCATATCCTTATGGCTATCCTGAACGTTAAGCAAAATGACTAGATATATCAGCAGGAAACCGACAAGAATCCCTGCCACTTGATTAATGACAGCACTGGATTGGCTCGATACTGCATCGCTACGCAGAGCAGCTAACTTGTTCTCGGCAGTAACCACTCGTGCATTTGAGTCCTGAGCACTGTCGTTACTGTATTCCCCGTTATGCATGAAGGGGCTAACGTTCAACCACCTCGCTAATTGTGTTTTGGATGTATAGATCGTATCTGCTTCACCATTTCGGCTAATCTCCCGAACAGAGACTTTATGCGGTTGATGATTAATGATCAGTTGAACGGTATCTCCGGATAGGATGTCATACAACGAACTGGTCGCCTCGCTCACCACAATACCATCTAGCTCAGCAGGCAGAATGGGGGTGTTGTCATGATCCATGAGTTGAACCTGTGTTCCCTGGTCGTCCATGCCGACCAACTCTACTAAGAATTTTTGCCCCTCAACTCCCATAAGCTGGACGGGCTGCCTGAGGTAGTACATGCTGGAGCTATGCGAGGTTACTTCATCTTCCCTCAGATCCGGATAACGGATATCGTACATGTAGTGCATGCCTGTCGTCTGCGATTCCAGGGCGGCACCACTTGATTGATACAACGAAGAACTCATGATAAATAACAAGGTCATCAGAAAAATTGCTGCTGCACTTAAGAAAATGGCGTTCCATTTGCGAAGCACGACGCGCAGAGGAAGCCTTAATCGTTCCGGCAAAAGGCTAATTACGGATTGAAGAGCTGTGGTTAATCTTCCATTCGGAAGAGGCTTAATCGCGTTATGCATGACATGAAAGGTCTCTTGGCGCAAAAAAGGAACGATAGACATCCAGGTAACCAGCACCGTTCCGATGATAGGAATCAAAAGCCCAAACAAGATAGAACGGAGTTGAAGGCCTCTTTCCCAGAAGGGGAAGGAGTACATTTGAGAATACATATGGATTAGGACAGAGGAACCGAAGAAACCCAAAACCATCCCGACGAGTCCTCCTGCTGTCGATAGGATCAGTGAATAAACAAGTGGTGCGTGGCTGATCTGTCTTGCCGTATATCCCATTGCCTTGAAGCAACCGAAATCTTGACGGTGAAGGCGGACGAAACGGGTGTAGAACATGTAGAAGATAAACAAAGTAATGAGTGTGAACAAGAAGAGAAAGCTCTGGGCCAGGCTTTGATTGGAATCGATTGCGGTCAGTGGTTCGGTGCTGCTCTCAAGTCCAGAATCGAAAGCCAAATATGAGAAGGCGGGGTCACTACTTAAGCGCACTTCAGCTGAGCCGGAGTCCACATCTAGTTTGAACTGTGCTGCATAATAGCGCTCTTCCTGTCCGTTAATCTTATGGTACACATCTGGGGTAACGACACCGAATGTCGCTTGATTGTAATCTTGCTTCAGGTCATTGAAAGGAATAAATGATTGGTAGTCTGGCAAAAACATGGAGCCAACGATGGTGAGATTCTGATTTCCCATGGTAATCGAGTCTCCTACAGTCAGGGCATGCTTATCCATATACTGCGGCATTAGGGCAACTTCCGTAGAAGCTGCCGGCAGTCGACCTTCCAATAGGTAAGGTACATTTAGCATCTGGGGTGGAGCGAGCAGATAATAATTTGTACTGTCTTGTGTAACTTTTTTGAATCTTTTTTCCTCGATAATAGCATCTGTATGTATCTCCTCTAACACACGTAAACGATCTGCATCTTCTTGCAATTGGAAGCGGAAATCCTCCAACTGTTGTGTCTCTGCGTATTCTTGAATACGAACCTGATTACGATCCACTGAGAATTCCACAAAAAAATACATAAATGAAGTAAGCACCACCATGAGAAACAGCAGGATGGAGTATCCCCGGTTTTGCTTCAATAAACGGTACACCTGCTTGTTAAGATAGCGCATTAGTCTTCCGCCTTCCCATTGTGAGTAGATCTATGCCCAATGCATCTGTGCAGCAGTAATTGGGTGCTCGTTCAATCGATCCTGATAGATGGAGCCGTTCTTGATTGTAATTACGCGCTGAGCAGTCTTGGCAATTTCAGGATTATGGGTGATGAACACAATGGTCACTCCGTATTGCTGCCGGGCAAGATGAAGAAGCGCGATCACATTTTTGCTGTTCATCTCATCCAACGCACCCGTGGCTTCATCGCAGAACAAGATACGAGGCCTCTTAATTAATGCACGTGCAATGGCTACCCGCTGCTGTTGCCCACCAGACAGTTGACCGGGAAACTGATTCAGTATGTCCTCAATCCCCAGAAGAGCAGCTAGCTCCTCAACCGTGTGGCGTTCACTTGTTCCAGAGAGACCAATGTATATATTTTCACGAACCGTAAGATGAGAGAGCAGATGGTACTGTTGGAAAATGTACCCCAGATGCAGTCTGCGAAAGTCGGCAAGTGCATCCTCGTTCAGTTCAGCAATGTCCTGGTTATTGATGAAGACGTGACCATTCGAGGGTCTGAGCAGTCCTGACATCAGGTTGAGAAGCGTGGATTTTCCGGAGCCACTTGGGCCAATGATGGCTGTAAACTCACCTTCAGCGAGATCCAGACTGATATCGCCTAGTATCATTTCATTTTTCTTAAAATATTTCGTTACGTTCTGAACGGAGATAGCGATGTTCATCTTACACACTTCTTTCATAAAGATGAATTTGGATGAAATCAAGCTGTTCGCGAATAAAATCTTCAGTTAGATCGGTAGACAGGGCAAGCACTCGTAGTCCCTCCAGGAAAATAACAATATGAGCAGCAGCCGTGTGGCTTGCCTCAACCTGTATTTCACCACGTTGGACCCCATAGTCGATCAGTCGACTGAGCTCCGTGATGCTATGATCCTGTTGGCGGTGAAGCAACTCACGATCCTCTGCATTGCGGTGTGACAAGAAAAACTCATACGCCGCGGTCATAATACTGTCATTGATCTCAGTTAGATCGATCCGTTGACTTGTCCAGAATGCATCCATGATCTGCTGAAATGGTATAGCTGCTTCCATCTGGGCTGTAAAAGTTTCATGCGTCTGTTTGCTACTTTCCATCAATAAGGATCTGAAAATCTCCTCTGTTGAGTTGAAATATCGGTAAAGACCGCCGCGGCTAATTCCGCATTGCTCCACAATATCTGTCATCGTGACAGCATGGAATCCTTTTCGAACAAATACCTGATGTGCACCTGCAAGGATCATCATTTTTTTGGACAACGATTTCTGAGTCATAGCTTCCTCCTGATGTAATAGAATCGAAAAAAGTGACATCAATGTCGCTTTCTTGATCATTTTATGACACCAGTGTCGTTTTTGTCAAATGAAAGTGTTACCGATCAGGTGGGGGACATAAGTATATCTCCAGTTGCATTGGCACAGTAAAAAAACAGCGGCATTCGAAGACTTTATGTACGAGTCTAAGATTGCTGCTGTTTTACGGTTAGAGAATAAATAGTTAAATGGGCTTTGGGTCATCTGCGGTTCGATTGGCCTTCACATATTTGAGCTGCGCAACGATGATGACACTGATGATGACCAGCAGGAACCACGAACTGATCTTACTAAAGCTAACCAGTTGCCATGCATCATGCTGATCGGGATACTTCCAGCCATTGAAGAATGTAGCGATGTTCTCAGCAGTCCAAATGAAGAAACCAACAATGATAAAAGCAAGCGATAAGGGCATTCGATAGGTCGTTGCTCGTACCCGGTAAATAATCCAGGTTTTCCAGAAGACAACGAATACAAGCACCGTCAGCCACCAGCGAAAATCGGGCATAAAATGATGAGTGAAAAAGTTAATATAGATGGCTGCTCCGAGCAGCATCGAAGGTGCAAAACCAGGCCATCCGGTCATGTCCATTCGCAGTCTTCGCCACACCTGACACATAAAACTGGCTACACTTGCATACATGAATCCGCTATAAAGAGGGACACCCAGGATTTTGCTGTATGCTTGCTCAGGGTATGACCATGATCCCATCCATACTTTATAGATTTCTAGCACCAGGCCAATAATGTGAAATACACAGATGACCTTGATTTCATCCTTGGTTTCCAAGCCGCTTCGATACATCAGGTACTGCACAGCAAGTAATACGAGCAAAATGGCATCATATCGATGAAGGAAAGGAATAGGAATTACGCTGGACAGGGCCAGTGTTCCAAAGATCGCTACGGGAAATATGCAGCTCATGGCCTGATGATAGCCAAAATGAAGTAGTTGTATTAGAGATTTCAAGTCGAGTTAAACTCCTTTCCAAACATGTTGGAGCAAGATTCATTTAAGATTTAAGCTTCTTCATCACGGGCGTTTTTGCCTACACTTCATAATATAGATATGATCCATGAATAAAAAGAGAAAAAACCACGCAAATCTGTTCTTGTTTTCAAACTGGAATCATCATGAGAACGCTCTATAAGAGGCGATAGGGTCACTCCATGTATATTCTCCTCTGGTTATGTTAAAATGAAATTCGTACAATTACATTAGACAAGGAGGCCGCTATGCAACCGATTAAACCTCAAGATATTCAGCTCCGGATCAATAATCTTGCTGATCAGGACTTATACGTACACCTCGAACTCACGTCTGGAGCGTATGCGCATCACTATGACAGTTCGAAGCACCCAGCATCGGCATTCATTACCAATGCGGCCATACGATATACGCAGGGGTCCATTTCAGGTACGGGTCCATACCGGGTTGGTCTCAAAACCACTCAGGGATGGATTTATGCCGAGGGCCTTACACATATTGACGAACAGGACCAAGAAAGACTGATTCTGGCTGGTCACGACACCCAAGGTAAACTAGTTGTGGCACTACAATTAAGCCGAGAGATGTTCTGATGAAAGTGGAGGATTGAATAACCATGAATACTATACACAATGAGCATGAACGAATCTTGGTGGTGTATCCACATCCGGATGATGAAGCTTTCTCGGTATCCGGAACATTAGCCAAGTACATAGAAGGTGGCTCTCACGTTACCTATGCTTGTCTAACACTAGGCGAGATGGGACGTAACATGGGAATTCCACCTTTTGCTAACCGCGTCACATTGCCTGAGATTCGTAAACAAGAACTGATTGAAGCTTCCGCAGCGATCGGAATTCAGGACTTAAGAATGCTCGGTTTTCACGATAAAATGATTGAGTTTGAAGACCCGCAGCTGCTCGACGATTGTATTATGGCACTGCTTGAGGAACTGAAACCGTCGCTCGTCATCACCTTCTATCCGGGCTTCAGTGTTCATCCCGATCATGATGCTACCGGAGAAGCCGTCATTCGCACGATTACTCGTCTTCCTGTAGCTGAGCGCCCAGTGGTTCACTGTGTTGCGTTTTCGAATAATCATGAACAGTTCATTGGCAAAGCAGATGTATTCGTTGATGTGACTGGATTTTTAGGTCAAAAGATGGCATCCATTCGTGCCCATCGTTCACAATTCCAGGCAGCAGAGCTTGTCGGAAATCGTGAGCTGAATAATGAAGAAATCAAGAAACGTTTTGGCAGAGAAACATTTTGGACCTATCCATTTGAATAATCGGATCACTTAGAAGTCGCCATTATGGCGGCTTTTTTTGGTTACATCACAATATCGACACAAAAATGTAGCGTCTATAGCCTAATTGAGCTATATGGAATAAATATCATTTTAAGTACACTGTGATCAGGATTGTGATAACGCTTCATTTATTACGTTGCTTCAATGGATGAGGAACATGGAGAGTTGATTTTAAGTGGAATGGAGGGATGGTGTGTACAACCAACGTATATTTTGGATTAACGTAAGACCCGTTGAATACATTGCCACAGCAATAAGCAACTGTAACAAGAAGCCGGAATTGCGCGGTTTGAATCATGAGTAATCCTTGGGCAGGCTTGAGTGTATTCAACAGTTGTAAGAAGAGTCGGGTTACGGGTTTCATTTTTCTAATCGGAATGATGATGCTCCTGCTATCCCTTCCACACGGTGCAGTCATTGCCTCCTCCGGACATCGTGATCTCATTCCCCTTCAGCCTATGATTGACCGTTCTGCGCCAGGAGAAGTCATTGTACTTGCATCAGGTCGATATTCAGGCCCTGTAACGATTGATAAGAACATCACCATTCAGGGTGATCCTACGGTCATAGTCGTGAATGAGGAAACCACTTCTACAATAACTATTCAGTCGGATGGGGTGAAGTTAAGCGGGTTTACGATTGAGCATAATGCGAATGAACAGACTGCAGCCATTCTGATTGAAGGGAAATACAGTGAGATCACGGATCTGCATATTCAGACCCAGGGGTACGGGATGATCATCCGAAATTCGAGTCATGCAACGATTCAGCGGAACAACATTACTTGGATGGGGGCTGATTCTGCTTCCAGTAGCCAGAAGGGCAATGGCATTGATCTGTACAACGCCCATGATAGCTACATTGAAGCCAATGAGATCACCGGCATGAGGGATGGAATCTATCTGGAGAACAGTCGCAAGTCTACCGTGCAAAATAACAGGCTGTTACATACAAGGTACGGCATCCACTGTATGTACATTGACGGCTCTTCTGTCATGGACAATACCGGAGAGGAGAACATGACAGGTGCCATGATCATGGGCGTCAAGAATACGGTCATATCGGGCAATTCTTTTCGCAAACAGAGTACCAATGTTCATTCCCAAGGGATTCTGTTGTATGACGTGCATCAATCCTCAATTCACAACAATGTGGTGGAGGGTAATCGTGTCGGCATGAATATTGCAGAGTCTTCAGGCAATGAGATTCGTGGCAATGCGGTGCTTCGGAATTTTGTTGGCATCCAGCTTGTTCTGGCAGAAGCTAATGAGTTTACACGTAACCAATTGGTGTCTAATGTCATTGAAGCTTCGGCGCTGGATAGCCCGAATAATGTCCTGATGGAGAACTACTGGGACTCCTTTCAGGGGCTCGATCTGAATCAGGATGGGATCAGTGAAATCTCCTATGCCATCAATCCTTTTTATGAGCAACTGGTCAGTCGAAATTCTGCGTATCAGCTCTTTTTTCAATCACCGGGTATGGTCTTTCTGAGTGACTTGTTTACAGAAGGCAGAGAACAATGGACTACCGACAATTCGCCACGAATGAGCATGGATACGGGATCTGATCTGAACATGTCAGTGGAAAGGGTACCAGGTTCCGATGTGGTGTGGATGCTTGGTTTAATTCTGCTGGGCATAGCAACTTTTATAATCATCTATATGGGGGTATTACGAAAATGAACAAAAGTTTGAACAGAAGATGGACATTGCTCATGGTACTTATGTTTGGCATGGTGCTGTTAACCGCTTGCGGATCAAAATACGCGGCATTGCCGATCAATGAAGACGTGGATATCTGTGCGATCTGTAAAATGCAGGTGAAGGACGATGCGTATGCAACACAGCTCACTACGAAAGACGGCCAAAATTACAAGTTCGATGATATCGGCTGCATGAACCAGTGGAAAACAGAAAATGGCACAGATAACATCGGCATGGACTATGTACGTGATTATAATGACAAGGAATGGATTGAATACAGCAAAGCCACGTATGTATACGATGCTTCATTGCGTACACCTATGGCCTATGGGATTCTTAACTTTAAGGACAAGCCCTCGGCTGAAGCTTTCATTGCAGAGCAAGGTGTTGGAACCATTATGACCGCTGAGGATCTTGCCTCTCATGACTGGAAACAGAACACAGAGAATATGGACATGATGGGTGAACATGGGCATGATGAGCATGGACATGGTGAAGAAGGAGATGGTAATGAGATGCATCAGGAAGGTGAGATGAAAGAAGAGTCAGGCCACTAAGTATGACAATAGAAAATGGTGATCAATGATGTCAGATATGATACAGATTGCAAGACGAGAAGTGAAAATGGGATTTCGCAACCCTTGGGCGTATTCGTTTCTGATCCTTTTTTGCACATTTAGCTTAAGCTTGTTACTTCTGAATTCGCAGAATCTGGTTGAAGGATATTCGGGCACAACAGGTTCGATGTTGAATCTCATTCTCTACCTTCTGCCATTAATGACGCTATTCCTCGGTTCCTTCTCACTAACATCCGAAAAAGAAGACGGTAGCTGGCAACTGCTGTCCACGTATCCCATTGGCACGATGTCTTTTATTGTGGGCAAGTATCTCGGGCTGTCGATTGTTTTAATTACCATTGTTGCGTTTGGATACGGCCTGATGGGGGTCCTTAGCGGAGTAATCGGGAATACACTGGATGTCATGACATATCTTCTCTTTCTAGCATTCTCGTGTGGACTGGTGTTGTTATTCCTGACGCTGGCTCTATTTATCGGTTCGTTGTCGCGCAATCGGTGGCAGGCGTTAACCATATCCGTGACCGTATGGTTTTTCGCAGTCATTGGATGGCCGACCCTATTGCTCTCTGTGCTGGGACTGATGCCTTATCTTTGGGTGAAACCGCTGCTGATTATACTAACGCTCATCAATCCGGCCGAGCTGGTGCGATTGTTTGTAGTCATCAAACTGGGAGGCGGCTCCATTCTTGGACCAGAATATTATCGATGGGTGGAGTGGGTGCAGCAACCAAGTGGCAGTTGGATCTTCATCGGGATATGCCTATTCTGGATTGCTTTCTCTGTCCTGGCGGTATATGCGATCTGGGAGAGGGGGCGTTCTCATGGATAAGGTGGGACTCGAAGTGATGGGACTGTGCAAATCCATTAAAAAGCAACCAATTGTTGAGGATATCTCCTTTCGAATTACTTCAGGCCAAGTGCTTGCCCTCTGTGGAGGGAATGGTGCAGGAAAGAGCACGGTGCTGCGTATGATCGCAGGAATTCTTCGGCCTACCTCCGGTGAGGTTGCAGTGAACAATGTACGTTGGTTGAAGGAACGCAAGCGTTATTCAGAGCAGATTGGATATATGCCGGACGATTATCAATTTAATCAAGGACTGAGTGCGGAGGAAATGCTTCTGTTCTGGGCATCTCTGAGGAAAGTTCCCAAGGAGAGAGTACAGGAAGTACTGACCATGGTAGGTTTGGAGGATCAAAAGAAAAACCGGGTTACGACCTTCTCCAAAGGCATGCGCCAACGTGTGTTATTCGCCCAGGCTGTGCTGTCGAAACCTCCACTGCTCATCATGGATGAGCCAACAAATGGATTGGACCCATTCTGGATGCAGGAATTAACTCAGCTGCTCAAGGGCATCAAACAGGAAGGCCACATGGTCGTGTTCTCGACCCATCAGCTGGAGATTGCAGACGATATTGCGGATCAGGTGATATTCATGAACCATGGACGTAATGTGGGAGAGGGCTCCACTCACGACTTTCGTGATCAATTCGGTTCGCTCCATGCAGCATTTCATCAAAGTCTTGGCTTAAAGTGAAGGTGAGTTTATTGCAGAAAAAAAGTTTTAAAAGCAGACGTACACTTACAATTTTGATTGGTGTGATCGCATTGTTAGCAGGTACATGGGCCATTTTCGAAAATGTATCGACACCCGAGTCTGAGCGAGGTAACGCCATTGAAGTTGGTGCCGTGGCTCCTGAGTTCACAGCGGTTAATTCAGCAGGCGAACAAGTCAAGCTGTCGGATTATCGTGGCAAAGCCGTCATGATTAACTTTTGGGCTTCATGGTGCACACCTTGTGTAAGGGAGATGCCGCTCGTTCACCAGATTGCTCAGGACTATCAGAACGACGTGGAAACCCTGTTTGTTAACGTGGGGGAATCGAAGGGGACGATTCGTGAGTTTATGGATAACCAGGCGTTTGATTTTCCGGTGATCATTGATGTGACGGGCAACCTATCAGGTATGTATCGGATTACAGGTTTACCGGCAACGATGGTTATTGATAAGGACGGAGAGTTCCGTCATATATTGCTCGGTGAACTGACCGAAGATACACCGTTGCAGCAATGGTTGGAAGAGAGTATCTAGTTGTAAGCGCTGGATGGTGAGAAAAGGGGCAGTAACGCCAGAGATCGCCATGTTACAAGTGAAATGAATTTACGTTAAAAGTAACTACAATAATAAAAGCATAAAAAGCCGGACACCCATTTAACGAAGGGGTGTCCGGCTTTACTTTTGAAGTTATGCTGCTTCGCAGCCGATTACAATACAGCAGCTGAAGCGTGATTGTTACGAGCGATTCTGGTTGCGTCAACCATGTTACGCAGGGAAGCTACCGTTTCTTCCTGTCCACGGGTTTTTAATCCGCAATCCGGGTTAATCCAGAACAGCTTCGGATCAAGAACACGCAGGGCACGTTCAATCATGCTGCTCATTTCATCCACACTCGGAACTCGTGGGCTATGGATATCATATACGCCAAGACCGATACCGAGCTCATACGTATTTTCTTCAAAACTATGAATCAGTTCACCGTGACTACGGGATGTCTCAATGGAGATAACATCCGCATCCATAGCTTCAATGGAATCAATCATGTCATGGAATTCGCAATAGCACATATGCGTATGAATTTGAGTCGTTTCATGCACCGTGCACGTGGAGATACGGAACGCTTTAACTGCCCAAGCCAGGTAATCAGCTTGTTCATTTTCTTTCAACGGAAGCCCTTCACGGACAGCCGGCTCATCAACCTGGATCATACCAATACCTGCCTGTTCAAGTGCTTCGACTTCCTGTCTCAACGCATACGCCAATTGATAGGCAATCTGCTCACGAGCAATGTCTTCGCGTACGAATGACCAGTTCATGATGGTAATCGGGCCAGTCAGCATGCCTTTGACAGGACGCTCTGTCTGCGATTGGGCATATTTCGTTTCTTCCACTGTCATTTCACCCGTAAATGCAACATCACCGAAGATAATAGGTGGCTTCACGCAACGTGAACCATATGATTGTACCCATCCAAACTGTGTAAAGGCAAAACCGGCAAGTTTCTCGCCAAAGAATTCAACCATGTCGGTACGCTCAAACTCACCATGTACCAATACGTCAATTCCGATCTCTTCCTGAATCTTAATCCAGATATCAATCTGCTCCCGGATGAAGGCAGCATACTGTTCGTTGTTCAACTCACCTTTGCGCCACAACTGACGTGCTTTTCTGACTTCAGCAGATTGTGGGAAACTACCAATCGTTGTTGTCGGGAAGAGTGGTAATTGCCATTTGGCCTGTTGGGCTTCATGACGCTCGGCAAAAGGACGGGAGCGCTCTGGCTGTTGAACACTGATGGAAGCAACGGCTTTCTGTACAGCGGTACGGTTCCGATCTTCGGATTGCTGAAGCGCCAGAAGAGGAAGTTCTGCTTTGTCTATTTTGGCAGTAATCTCTGCACTTGGTGAAGATAAGGCTGTAGTCAAAAGAACAATCTCATCCAGCTTTTCATCTGCAAATGCAAGAGCATTTTTCAGTTCAGATGTAAGTTTTGTCTCACGTTCTGTTGTAACTGGCACATGCAGCAGGCTGCAAGATGATTGCACAATGATACGTTCAGGTGTCACGAACTCAGTCAATTCATTCAGCAAATTCAGTTTTGCTTGAAGGGAAGCTTTCCAGATCCCACGTCCATCAATAATACCTGCACCAAGAACTTTGTCTGCCGGGAAACCGGATGTCCGAATGGATTGTGTGTTACCAGAGAATCCGTGTACAAAATCAAGTCCTACACCTTGAACTGGCAGTGCAACAATATCGTTGTAGTTTTCGACAGATTCAAAGTACGTTTGCAACATAATATTCAGGCCTGGAACGGCTGCGGCAAATGTTTTATATATTTTATTCAGACGCTGTACGTCTTCATCGCTTAATTTGGTTACCAAAATAGGTTCGTCGACCTGTACCCACTGAACGCCTTCGCTTGCAAGTTCCTGAAGCAATTGAGTGTAAAGTGGAAGCAAGCGGTCCAACCAAGCGTCTGTCTCGGATTTATCATAGCCTTTGGAAAGCTTCAGGAAGGTTAACGGTCCAACGATAACCGGTTTTCCTTCAATGCCGAGTTTTTCTTTTGCTTCACGATAAGCGAGAAGTGGTTTGTTCTCCGTCAGAGTTGGGTAAGCCCCGTCCAGTTCAGGTACAATGTAGTGATAGTTCGTGTTGAACCATTTTGTCATTTCGCTTGCTGCAGCATCTTTCGTTCCCCGTGCAATTCCATAATATACGGACAACGGAACGGAACCACCATCATAAGCAAATCGTTTAGGAATAATGCCAAACATCACGGCCGTATCCAGGATATGATCATAATAGCTAAAGTCATTAACCGGAATGATGTCGATGCCTTTTGCTTGTTGCTTGCGCAAATGATCGATACGGATCTCCTGCAAACGTGCGTGAAATTCTGATTCCTCCAGCTTACCTGCCCAGAACGCTTCCAACGCTTTCTTCCATTCCCGATCAGCACCAATACGCGGATATCCCAATACACTACTTTTTGTCATCGTTTAAAACCCCTCTGCTTTTATGTTACACAAAATTTATCACAGATCCGGAGTTATAATGTAATTCCATTAAATTATACCTAGTTATAGCCTAGGGCTATATCCAAAGGTGCACGCTATATAAGTTGAACTAACGAGTATGTACACTTGCCACTCCGATGACAGAATAACCTTCCAACTCAGCTAAGGATAAATAATAGATCATAATCATATTTTGTATGCTTTTGCATTCGCTCGGGATAATAGAAAGTAAAAAGGTGGATGAGTATGGTAATTCAAAAACAAATTTTTCTCTTTATATTTGCAGCAACATTAATGATAAATAGTGTTTCCCTATACACAGATGTTACATATGCAGATCCTGAGAGCGTACAGGAAGAAAACTATAAGCCATTAGCACTTACGATGCTCAACCCATACATTTACCGTGAGATTACCAACTATTATCAGGCAAATCATATGCTGGTCCCTAGCTACGGTCTATATGATATCCATGTATTGGAACTTAAAAGGCGCACACAAGGTGGTTATAACTTTCGAACCGTTCTGGAAGTCAGAACGTTCTACGGTCCACATAACCCGCCATATGGGAAAGAGATCATTACGTTTGAAATAGACCCCGCTAATGTTACAATGGTGAACTATGTTCATACGAATGATTGAAAGGAAGGCGGTACGCATGAATCTGTATCATATCCAGTCCACCGTGCACGGAATCAACAGAGTAACATCATTTCTGGAAGACAATTATATTGGTATTGCTTGGTCAAGTACAGGGGATCTGGAGCAAACGCCCCCGGAACTATGGAAGGAACTGTTGGTTCAACACTATCCCTTGGATGAAGCAGAATTGGCGAGCACACTCGCGACATTACATATGTTTGGTAACCTCATGCAGGATGGAGATTATGTATTAATTAGCGATGATGAATGGACGTATGTTGGGGATATCGGGGATTATTATTACGACGATTCCGCTGGCACAGAAAACGACTTGATCTGTCACCGTCGCGGAGTTACATGGTTGGGTCGTATTCCTCTCGCTGAGCTGAATGACAAAGTGCAGGCACTGCAAAATGATTCAGCCATCCTTGCGAAGTTTGAGTATCCTATATCACAAGCACAGCTGGATCGAGGTCTTGCAGTCAGCATAACAGCCGAAGCAACGAACTCTCTCACAACAGGGGTAGATGAAGCCACAATTCAGACAGCTCTCCAGGTGCTGAGAGAAGCGTTACACAGTGAAGAAGAAGAGTTGCGAATTCGTGCGGCTACAGCCATTTTGCAGTATGCCAAACAATAGGAAGACTATGCTAAGACTAAGAATGGTTTCTGGGTTTAGACCGTAACCATTCGCGGATCAGCAAATTTACTATTTATGACCCTTGAGTAAGTTCTGAGATCTGTTCATTTACATTCCTATGAGTTAGTCCTCCGTGATAACAAACCACAGATGAAATGTCGAGTTCGATATACTTTTTCAAAGAGATTCGAGCCGTTTCGATATCCAGCGTAGTAGGTTCATGAATGCCTCCAAGCATGCCGTCTACACTGTACATTGAATCTCCGGCGATGAGCGTCTTGCTCTCCATCGAATAAAGACTAATATGACCTGGAGTATGACCAGGTGTATGAATAACGCGAATGCCGCCGCAAAACGGCAGTTCCTGACCATCAGTCACCGTTTCATCTATTTTGCCTTTTGGAGGATGCTCAAGGTGACCATCTTTGAGAAGAGGGAGCTGTCCCTCAATATATGGCTTATCCAGCTCATGCGCATATATCTTGACATGTGAGCCACACTCCTGCAAAATCTCGGGAAGACAGCCGATATGGTCAACATCCTGATGCGTCAAAATCACTGCTTTAAGTCGGCTGATCGGCACACCAATCTTTTCGAGTGCAATACACAAATCGTGATATTGTCCAGGGAATCCGGTATCAATTAACACAACCATTTCTTCATCCCATATCAAAACAGGGTGAATTATATTCCCCTCAAAATCAAGCTGAAGCATCGCTATTCCCTTTGAAATTTCCATAATATCAGACCTCCAAGAATTTAAATTCATATACATCATTGCTCGTTATATTTCTTATGTAAACGAATAAAGACGGCAATAAGATACGTTCGGGTATTTATAGGGTGCACTTATAGAAATATTCAATGAATGGGGGAATTGACGCTTGCTGTTGGGAATGATAATTTAGATATATCATTTAAACCAATAAGTCCAATAAGATAAAGGGGGTATGTGGGATGACACATATCGTGCATGCAGCAGCTGAAGATATTCGGAGCGAGGATTCGCTACTATTGATCAAGGAATTGAGTGAAGAACTCGGTTTGTTATATGGCGGTGATGGAACTGCGGGATTTCAACTGTCAGACGTTGAGGTGCCCCGTGCGGCTTTTATCGTTGCCAGGATCGACGGGTATCCGGTTGGTTGCGGAGCACTTAGACCCCTTGATGAAACATCTGTAGAAGTTAAACGCATGTATACACGCAGTGGTTACCGCCGTAAGGGGATTGCCCAGGCTATATTGGCAGAGGCAGAGCGTCTTGCGAACGAACTTGGTTATACCAATCTGAAACTGCAAACAGGTCCCTTGCAACCAGAAGCAGCAGCGCTGTATGAGCGTGTAGGGTATTATCGAATTCCTGTTTTCAGTGGAAATTGGGACAGAGTGTTGGCCTACCAGAAAGATCTGGTACACGAAAAAGTATAATTCTACGAATATAAAAGTACGAAAGTCGCCGATTGGCGACTTTTTGCATTTTAACATACTACATTTACTCCAATTATTTCATCTGAAAATATAGACAAAAGCGTTCAATCCGTTGCGCTATTATTGATCAATAAAGGTTCTTGATGTTGAACACCCCATTCGCATAGTCCTTCCAAAACGGGCAATAACGTTTCAGCTTTCGCTGTCAGACGGTACTCGACTTTAGGAGGGACTTGGGGATACTCTTTCCGTTCGACCATACCATCTGCTTCCAATTCTTTGAGCTGTGAACTCAGCGTTTTATACGTGATAGCGCCGATCTGTCTTTTAAGTTCATTGAAGCGGACAGGCTGGTTATCAGCCAGAAGGTACATAATCACCATTTTCCACTTGCCACCAATGACAGACAACGTATATCCAAAAGGGGTATCTTGAATGTTTTTAACTTTACCGTGGTATTCAGCCATACTCATCATTTACACTATCCTTCCGGGTAGTACCTATCCTAAAAGACCGTACTATTTATTTGTTTGGGCTCAGTTTATACTAACCTTACTTTGAAGTAAAGGGGATTTACGATGACTCAAAAAACAATACGTCTGCTTATGCCACAATGGCAAGGTGGAGATAATCCAAACTACTCTTTTGGAGCGGAGCTGCTTGCATGGCTTGCACCTGACAATGATCAACCTCTCATTCATGTTCCTGTTGAGGCTTATGATGGAACATCTCTGGTAAGCGAGAACGGGATAAAAGGCAGAACACAGCTACTTCAGCAATTGCAGGCTGCCCAGCATATTATTCAAGCTCACCAGCCCGAGCGCATTGTCATGTTTGGCGGTGACTGTTTGGTTGAACAAGCCCCGTTTGCTTATTTAAATGAACGATATGGCGGAGAACTTGGTTTGATATGGATTGATGCACATGGTGATCTGGTTAGATACGAGGGCTATGACAACGGTCATACTTTACCGCTTGGGAACCTTCTTGGGGAAGGCGATCCGGATTTTGCCAAACATGTGAGAGTCCCTTTGAAGCCTGAAAATATCTTCATGGCCGGGTTAACAACCTCCACGGAACAGGAAACCGAAGTGATTCAAAGATTGGGTATCCGAACGGCTGGAACTGAAGAATTAACCCATGGCATGGATTCGATTAAGAAGTGGATTAAAGAAAATGGTATTAAACATCTGGCAATTCACCTTGATCTGGATGTGCTTGATCCCAACATGTTCCGTTCATTGTTATTCGCCAAGCCAGGAGAACCTTATGAGTTTTCACCAGCGGGAACCATGCAAATACCTCACTTGCTTCATCTGATCAAAGAACTGTCTGAAGAAACAGATGTAGTTGGATTAGGAATAACTGAGCATATGCCGTGGGATGCCATTAACTTGAAGAATTTGCTTGGAGAAATACCTATCCTGAACCAGTGATATAGGTTATGAGTCGCCAGAATATATCAGAATACTGATATAAGGAGTCAAAATATAGGAAGATTACAGATAGAAATATCAATATTATTATATGGGTGGTTCAACGAGAATCAGAAATTAAACAAACTGAGGAGAGACACCCAGATGGTCACGTTATTGTTAATCATTATTTATCTCGCATTTATAGGGTTGGGATTACCTGATGCTTTACTTGGCAGTGCCTGGTCCGTTATGAAAAACGATATAAATGCGACAACAGAAATGGCTGGTTACATATCGCTAATCATTTCATTTAGTACAGTAGTGTCCAGTCTGTCCGCCAGCCGATTGTTACACCGGTTCGGAACGGGTAAAGTCACATTATTCAGTATCCTCTCAACAACGATCGCGCTGTTGGGATTCTCATTTTCTGAGAATTTTGTGTTTTTACTGATTCTGGCCATCCCTCTCGGCTTAGGTGCAGGTTCGGTGGATGCGGCACTAAGTAATTATGTTGCATTGCATTTCAAGGCCAAGCATATGAACTGGTTGCATTGTTTCTGGGGAATTGGCGCAGTGACAGGCCCACTCGTTATGGCATATTGGCTGAATCAAGCAAACAACTGGCGTGCAGGATACGTTACTGTGGGGTTGATTTTGCTTGGGATCGTGGTGGTCTTATTATCAACTTTGTCTCTATGGAAGATTTTTGAGAAGGGAAGAGTAGAGGGTTCAGGCGATGAGAAGAAACGCGTAAGCAACCGTGAGGCCATACGTATCCCCGGCGTCAAAATGTCGATGCTTGCGATGCTCTGTTACAATGGTTCCGAAACTGCTGCCGGTCTGTGGATGGCATCTTTCTTCATTGTTAACAAGGGAGTTTCTCCAGGCACTGCCGCAGCACTATCCTCTCTATTTTTCATTGGCATTATCTTGGGACGTGTAATCTCAGGTTTTCTTTCGACTCATGTATCCAGCAAAAATCTCATCCGATATGGTGGAATTGTTGGATGCTTCGGATTGGTTATCCTGGTTATGCCGATTCCTTACTGGATTGCCGCAGGGGCTTTATTTATCGTGGGATTGGGCGGAGCACCGATCTATCCAAGTATCGTTCATGCTACACCGGAACGCTTCGGAGAGAAAGCATCCCCAAGTGTAATTGGACTTGAAATGGCCAGTGCCTATACAGGTTCGACGCTCATCCCGTTAGGTATGGGGCTCATAGCCAGCCAATGGGGAATGTCCATGGTACCCCTGATCCTGCTGATTCTGTTCAGTGTCATGTTCGCGGCTACAGAGCTGGTTAACAGGAGCAACAAGGCTACGCGTCTGACCGTTTAGCTCTTGATATGAGTCATTAAAGCTCTGCCACTATACAACAAAGGAACAACCATCGCTGGTTGTTCCTTTTGGTGTGTGGAGTTTTTTATAAGAAAATCAGCAATAATGTACCTGCGGCAAAACAGTAATACGAAAAGTATTTCAGGTTGCCTTTGGCCATAATGCCCATAAACCATCTCATGGAGAAATAGGTGACGAAGAGCGTCGTGATGAATGCGATCAGATAAGGGATAGCCAGCTGTGATCGATTCGGATCATTGGCAATGTCGGATACCCCCATGATGAGTCCACCAATGCTTATGGGAATGTACAGCATAAAGGAGAACTTCAAAGCTGTTTCCTGTTTCATGCCGACAGCGATGGACGCAATTACAGTTGCCCCTGAGCGGCTAATGCCCGGAATAAGAGCGACCGCCTGAGCCAGACCTACCAACAGTGCATCTTTCGTAGACAGATCACCATCTTGCTTGCGACCACGAAGATTACGAATTAGCCACAAGGCAACCCCGGTGATCAATAGCGCGATGGAAACGGTATATACGGATGAGAAAATTTCTTCAATCCGATCTTTGAACAGGACCGCAACGACAGCAGCAGGGATCGTACCAATAATTATGTATAAGCAAAACATGAAGTCTGCTCGATATTCTTCTTTACGAGTACGCAGGTAACCAAGTGCACCAATAATCAACTTTTTGATATCTTCCCGGAAAATAAAAATAATAGCGATAAGTGATGCTGTGTTAGTTAAAATCTCAAATGACAATCCATTCTGCTTGATGCCCATTAGTTTCTGGGCGATGATCAGATGACCGCTTGAGGAGACGGGGATTGGCTCCGTCGCACCTTGAACAATACCTAAAAACAAATACTTTAACCACAATATAATCTCTTCCATGTTGTCCTCCTTGAATACGTTTCATTGGCTTTTTAATACTCTCTTTTTTAGAAAAAGTGAATGGTTTACTCTATTGATGATAGCTGTTTAACTTGGTGACTTGCAAGTTAGAGTTCATAGAGGGAGTAAAATAAACATTGCTTGTCAAATCCTGCATAGCATGATATCGTTGATAACGATTATCAATATCAACGAAGAGGTGGGTTTATTTTGCGTAAACAGCGAAAACCAATATGGATCATGATGGCACTGATATTGCTGCTTGTACTTAGTGCATGTGGTCAGGCTGCCACGACGAATAGTACAACCGGAGACAACACGAATGCAGCTGATGAGACAGGAACCAAGACGGACTCGGATTCAGCTTCTTCCGCTGATGAAGTGGCAACTGGCGAAGAGGAACTTGTTACATATCAATCGGATGCAGGCGAAGTACAGGTGCCCAAAAATCCAAAACGTATTATTGATTTGACATCATTCTCGACAGGGTACTTTGTTGCCTTGGATGCACCGGTAGTCGGCGCTTTATCGGGTGCGATGAACAACAAGTATATCAAGGACCAACTTGCAGCAGCAGGCACCAGCGATCTGGGTGAAGAGCCTACCCCAGAAAAGTTAATCAGCTTAAAACCTGACCTCTTTATCGTGTACACTGGCACAGAGGGCATCGATAAGCTGGAACAGATTGCACCTGTCGTACAGATTACATTTGGTAAGCGCGATTTCAAAGATTTGATGCTCGAAATGGGTAAGCTCACCAATAGAGAAGACGCAGCGAAAGCTTGGAATGCGAAATGGGAAGCGAAGATCAACGAACTGAAGCCTAAAGTTCAGGAAGCTGTAGGCGATCGCACCGTTTCCATACTGAATCCGTATGCCAAAGGATTATTTGTATTTGGTCATAACTATGGTCGAGGCGGTGAAATTATTTACGGGGAGTTTGATCTCAAGGCACCGGCCAAGGCCCAAGCTGAAGCGATTGACAGCGGAACTGGATGGGCTTCGATCTCCATGGAACTATTACCGGAGTATGCGGGGGATATCATCTTCACCAGCCCGTGGTCGGGAGATACAACCGATCCCAAGATCGTATATGATAATACATTGTGGAAAAACTTGCCTGCGGTGAAGGCAAATCATGTGTTCCAGCTTGATCCGACTTCAGACTCGTACAACGATCCGTTAACGTTGGAAGGTCAGCTGCAATTTATTTCCGATAGCCTGCTTGCCGCGAAGTAAGATTAGACTGCATAAATGGTAATACTGGAGCATTTCCAAATGTCGTTACAAGACGGGGAAATGCTCTTCTTATGAGCTTAGAATGTTATATACGTCGAACTTGGATGGGTTTTGACCAATGTAATTAAGCTTGATACAATAGGATAACAGCTGATGAACATTAAATATCAAGTGGGGTGATCTAGAGTGCAGCAAAAGAGTGAACGTTTGAATGTTTGGTTGGCTTTCTCTAACATTCATACCCATCTGAACGAGAAGCTGGAACAAGCTCTGCTTCAACAATATGACTTATCTTTGAAGGAATTTTATGTGTTAAACTTCATATATAATGCGGAGGGTAAGGAATTACGCCTACAGCAACTTCAAGAACTAGTAGGGTTGAGCCAAAGTGCTACTTCCAGGCTCGTTGTTAGGATGGAAGCCAAAGACTGTGGGGCTCTGGAAAGACATGCATGTGAAGATGACCGACGTGGCATTTACACTCGTATTACGGAGCTTGGAGAGAATAAATACAAGAAAGCACTTCAAACGTTTAATCAGGTCTTGCAAACTGAATTGGAACAGGATGGATTTGAGACTCGATTAGAGAACCTCACTAAAGAATTGTTCTAAGGCTAGGGTGAATATAGGGTAATGTAATCATTTACCCTATAAGAAGACTTGACACTCATTAGTATATCCGTTAAATTAAATGCATGCGCATGAATTTAATATGGGTGCGGTGATTTTGTATAAAGGAGGTATTGAACATGAAGGTATTCGTTGTAGGATCAAATGGACAGATTGGTCAACATCTTATTCATCTTTTGAAGAATAGTGAAGAACACACCGTTCTTGCCATGGTACGAAAACAAGAACAGGTAGATTCATTTGCAGCACAGGGTGTGGAAACGGTGCTTGCCGACTTGGAAGGTACGGTTGACTCACTTGTAGCTGCTGCAACGGGTTGTGATGCCATTGTATTTGCGGCTGGTTCTGGCGGTACAACGGGATATGATAAAACACTCCTGATTGATCTGGATGGTGCCGGGAAAACCATTGAAGCGGCTCAAAGAGCGGGTATTGATCGATTTATCATGGTGAGTGCGATCCAAGCCAATAGTCGTGAGAACTGGCATGATAACATCCTTCCATATTATGCAGCGAAACACTATGCTGATAAATTGTTAGAGATCAGTGGATTAACTTATACCATTATACGTCCAGGGATTCTGATGAATGAACCAGGAACAGGTAAAGTTTCTGCTGCTGATAATATCACATCCGGTAATATTGCTCGTGAAGATGTAGCTCATGTGATTTTGGCCAGTTTGAGTGAGGAGAATACCTACAAGCGTGCATTTGATCTAATCGCTGGTGAGGATACAATATCTGAGGCATTGAGTGGGCTCTGATCCAAAACAAAATTTTCGACGATATCTGATGAGTTAAGAGAGGGCTATACAATGATTATGTTGATGCTTTTGACCTTCATAATAGGTATCTTCATCGTTGTACGTCAATTTTGGCCAGTGCGCAATCTTGAATATATAGATTATCAAGTGTTTCTCAGACAAGAGCGTGATTTTCGGCAGTATAAAGTGATTGATATTCGAGATGCGACGGATTATACGGCTAATCCTACTCCGGATACGATTAACATCTCACTGGGACGCCTTGCTTTCACATGGGAAAAATACCTTCTTCGAGAAGATAACGTAATTATAATGTCACCTGGTATCCTTCAATCCAAAAAGGCTGTCCGTATTCTGCGAAAGCATGGATTTGAATGTCTTTATGTGATGAAGTAAAAGATATATGTGAGTTCTAAATCATACGGAGTTATTAATTGTAGGCATTTATTTGATGCTTGCGCATGCATTTTTATTATTCATGATTCATGAAAAGGGGAGTTTTATTTTGATGACAGATTTGTTTAGTCCATATTCTTTTAAAAGCCTAGAGCTTAAAAACCGTGTCGTAATGGCTCCAATGTGCCAATATTCAGTTGAGCAAAAAGATGGTATTGCAACAGATTGGCATTATATGCACTACGTTAGTCGTGCCGTGGGAGGAACAGGTCTCATTATCATTGAAATGACAGATGTGGAACCGGATGGTCGGATCTCAGATTATGATCTTGGACTGTGGTCGGATGAACAGATCCCAGCTCTGAAGCGGATCGTCGATGCGTGTCACAGTTATGGGGCCAAGGTTGGTATTCAGATTGCTCATGCGGGCCGCAAAGCAGAAGATGCTGAGGTTCCAGTAGCTCCGTCCGCGATCGCCTTTGATGAGAATTCCAAGCAACCTCGAGCACTTACAACGGATGAGGTAAAAGGAATGGTTGAGAAATTCCGGAGTGCAGTAGCGCGTGCTGTAAAAGCTGGTTTTGATGCGATTGAGCTTCATGGCGCACATGGATATCTGATTCATCAGTTCCATTCTCCACTAACAAACAAGCGTGAAGATGAATACGGTCAAGATTTAACGTTATTTGGCCGGGAGATTATTCAGGCTGCTAAGGCAGAAATGCCAAAAGATATGCCCCTGATGATGCGTATTTCAGCTAAGGAATACGTCGAAGGTGGCTATGGCATTACCGAAAGTTCCGAGTTTGCCAAGGCTTATAAAGAGGCAGGCGTTGACATATTTGACATCTCATCTGGTGGCGAGGGACCTATCGCTGCATGGGGCAGACCAGGAACTCACGCGGCTTATCAAGTACCTCTCGCTAAAGCAATCAAAGAGGCTCTTGATGTGCCCGTGATCGCTGTTGGAAGACTCGATGATCCTACGTTGGCGAATGCAGTCATCGGCAATGAAGAAGCCGATCTCGTTGCAGTTGGAAGAGGGCTGTTAAGAAATCCTTACTGGGCCTTGGAAGCAGCATCTGCTTTGCGTAAGGCAACGGACGTTCCAAAACAGTATACGACTGGTTTTTAATGTATTGATAATTTAATGTTGATGATTTAGAGATCTTCATTAATACATGAATAAGAAAGGACTCCTCTGACAAAACAGAAGGAGTCCTTTTTTGGGTTAAACTAGGGTGTGTCTTCAAACTCAGGCATGCAATACGTTGAAGGATGTCAGGGGTCCAACGTCTTGACAATTCGCCAGGCTCGCTGATCCTAGCGAATTGTCAAGACGATTTTCTAAGGAACCGAGTACGTCTTATTTAGCCTTCAAGTCCTCCTTTTATTTTGTAAGGAACCTGAGACACGTTATTAACCAAATTCACCTAACAAACACGCTGTAAACGGCTGGTTATTCCAATATAGCGTGTTTCAGATTCCTTAGATTGCTGCGGGTGCTTCAAATCGCTGAATAAGACGTCAAAGGTTCGTTAGCGCTCCTGCTCCATGCTCTGCTCCAGACACGTTCAGTTACGTTCCGGCTTTCGGCAGGTTTGAAGATACGCTCTAGAGGAGGTAAAGAAACATAATAGCCAGTCTTCATCAATAGAGTGTAGTCGTTTCATCGGCTCTGCCTCGCAGGCGTTTAATGTCTTCTCTGGGCGGGAATCCGAACATGCGAGAATATTCACGACTGAATTGGGAAGGGCTCTCATAACCTACCTGAAATGCTACATCTGCTGCATCGGTGGACTTGGATAATAACAAGCGGCGAGCTTCTTGCAGTCTAAGTTGTTTTTGAAACTGAATTGGGCTCATGGCAGTCACTTCTTTAAAGTGTCTGTGCAGCGAGGCAGTACTCATATTCGCCAAATCCGCCAATTCCTCAACCCGAAAATTTTGCTCAGAGTGATTCATAATATATTCAATAACGTCTCTGATTCGATAGGTATGGCTGCCCTCCATGGTAGCTTGTTCCAGGGCAATCCCATGGGGTCCCTTCAGAACTTTGTAGAGAATCTCCTTTTTGAACAAAGGAGCGAGCAGCGGGATATCTTCTGAGTGATCTTCCAACAAACGGGCTAACCTGACGACTGCATCTAGCAGAGACGGCTCAGCTTGGCTGACAAACATCGCACGTCTCGTTATTTTCTGCGGTCTTGCTGGGAAATCGGAATGGTTCAATACCTCCAGAATTTCACCGGATGTGAATTCAAGCTTCAGGGCCAGATAGGGAGCCTCAGACGAGGCTTGAATCACTTGTCCACTAACCGGCAAGTCAACGGTTGCCACGATATAACTTCCTGGACCATATCGGAAACGATCCTGTCCCAGTAGGACCTCTTTCTCACCCTGTACGATAATGCAGAAGGATGGTTCATTCACTCTAAATATAGGTTCAGTAATAACGGATTCGCGGATTAAAAATAATGAGGGGATAGCCGTAGGGTGCACCCCGTCCTTGTCAGACAAACGGTCAATGAGTGTGGCTAATTCGTTTTGTTGTTCATGTATTTGATCAGACATGCAAAGTTCTCCTTTTTTCCTCACAACATAATAATCACATTCTATCGTATATTGACCGAAGGCGGTAGAAAACGGATAGGAATAGGCAAACATTTGATGTGAATGGATAAGACATTCTGATTGCTGGTTGCATATTCACAAGTACACAGGTCATGATATACAACAAGTACAGAAGATATACACTTACGGTTCAGCTAATACATGATCAGATGAGAATGAAAAGGGCAACTGCATCTTTTATTTACTGATCGTTCCCGATGTGTTAGATTGATTTTGGGAGGGAAGTCGAATGGCTAGAAGTAAAGAGTTTGAAGTGAACGAAGTATTGGATAAAGCAATGAAGATCTTCTGGGAACAAGGTTACGAGAAAACGTCGATGAGTGACCTGGTTGAGCATATGGGAATTCATCGCAGAAGTATATATGATACATTTGACGACAAACATTCGCTGTTTTTGCAGGCAATGGATCGTTACAGAGGTAAGGTCAGCACCACATTACTTGCAGAAATCAAGGCATCCAAGACGGCAGTGGAAGCACTGCATAAAATTTTCGATGTTATGATCAGTGAAGCAGAGGAGACACCATCGGGTTGTTTGATCGTGAACTCGGCTGTGGAGCTAGGCACACGTGATCAGGAAGTGGACAACCGATCTCTTGAATCGTTTAACGAAGCTGAGCGAATGTTCGAGCAGATTATTCAATGGGGGCAGCGGGAGGGAGAATTCTCTTCTGATCATGATGCGAAGGAAATGGCAGAGTACCTGCATAATATTTCTGTCGGCATCAGAGCCATGGCAAGAACCTCGACGGATAAGGAAAAATTAAATCGTATTATCCATGTAACGATGAAACTTTTGGAAAAATGATGAGTAGAGACATACCCAAAAAAGTAGCTTGAAATCCGTTAGAGGACTTCAAGCTACTTTTTTTTGTGCGCTATTTTAGAAAATGCATGAACCATCAGTTGGTGATGGCATTTTCCATTGGTTTAATTTTATGAATCTCTTCGGTTCCCGCCTCCAAAGCTGTTTCGTAGTAAGAGCGTTTGTGCTCGATGACTTCCATGGTTCTTCTTAGTTCCTCCATTTGTGCTTCCACAATAGCTTTTCGCTCCGTAAACATGTCATATCTTTGCTTCAGCGAGGAGTCCCCTTCAGAGCACCATTCAATGAAGTCCTTAATGTCTTTAATAGGCATGCCGGTCAGCTTTAGACATTGGATGATCTTTAGAAAGTCAATGTCGGAGTCTTTGAACAAACGTGTTCCACTCGTGGTACGTTCCACAAAAGGCATGAGTCCTTCCTTGTCGTAGTAACGCAATGTATATACCGTAAGGTCTAATTTTTTGGCAACTTCACCGATTGAATAGGTCATTTAGAATGAATTCCTTTCTAATAGGGGTAGACTTCGAGTTAGCTCTAGGATTGATCCGAGTGAATTCTAACATGTTGGATTACTGGATGTCAAAGTACGTTGGAGATAAAAAAATAAGATAAACATTTGACCTAGAGTTAACTAGAGGGGGTAAGATTATTTTGAACTTTAAATTACTAGGAGGTTATACCATTGATTATAGCTAAAGCCAGAGCCGTTGACGGACCAGACCAACAATTCAGAAGTGCTGAAATTAAACGACGTGATCTGGATACCAATGATGTATTAATCGAGATTAAATATGCCGGTATCTGCCATTCTGACATCCATACTGCCCACGGTGAATGGGGACCTGTGAATTATCCACTCGTTCCTGGACACGAAATTGCCGGGATTGTAACGGATGTAGGAACCGGGGTATCCAAATACAAGGTCGGTGACCGAGTAGGGGTCGGATGTATGGTGGACTCTTGTGGTGAATGTGTTAACTGTCGCAAAGGTGAAGAGCAATACTGTCTCAAAGGAAATATTCAAACTTACGCTGGAGTAGACAAATACGGTGAGCCTACGCAAGGTGGATATTCAACTCATATTGTTGTCGTAGAGGATTTCGTCGTTCGCATCCCTGATAACATTGCACTTGATGCTGCTGCACCTTTGCTGTGTGCCGGTATTACGACGTATTCACCACTTCATCACTGGGGAGCTGGCCCAGGTAAGAAGGTTGCCGTTGTAGGTATGGGTGGTCTAGGTCATATGGCTGTCAAAATTGCACATGCGATGGGTGCCGAAGTAACCGTTCTTTCCCAATCCTTGAGCAAAAAAGAAGATGGACTGCAATTTGGTGCAGATCACTACTTTGCCACAAGCGAGCCGGAAACATTCGAGAAACTTGCAGGCACATTTGATCTGATGATTAACACGGTAAGTGCGAATATTGACATTAACGCTTATTTCTCACTGCTCACACTGGATGGTACACTCGTGAACGTGGGTGCTCCTGCAGAGCCTTTAGCTGTTAACGTATTCTCACTCATCGGTCATCGCCGTTCATTCGCAGGATCTATGATTGGTGGCATTCGTGAGACACAGGAAATGCTTGATTTCTGTGCAGAACATGATATTGCACCTAACATTGAGGTTATCTCCGCTGACCAGATTGACGAAGCTTACAAACGTGTATTGGCTTCCGATGTGAAATATCGCTTTGTTATCGATAACAGCACTATGTAAGTGTGAACTGTGTAATAGTGATAGTTAAAGATAGAAGAAAGCAGCTGCCGTCAAGGTCAGCTGCTTTTTGCTTTTCAGTTTGTTAATTGCTGATCGTTCTATAACCCGCGCTCTTATCGCAACGAACAGAAGATACCTGCGTCTAGTAACTAGTCGGAAAAATATGAAAGGAGTGGGATGAGAAAGATGACAGCATCATTTTCACATCAGCCTGAAGGGTATGAATGTCCATTTTGTCGTATTTGGGGTATTGAGCGACCTGATGAGGGAACAAAACAAAGAGATATCATCTATCAGAATGAAAAGATAACGGCATTTATAGCGGGCAAATGGTGGCCAAACAATAAAGGACATGTTCTTATTGTTCCGAATGAACATTTCGAGAACATCTTTGAACTCCCCGCGGAGTACGCTGTTGAAATTCATCACGCGGCTCAGCTTACAGCATTTGCAATGAAAAGTACATATGGATGTGATGGGATTTCGACTCGGCAACATAATGAGCCTGCTGGTAATCAAGATGTGTGGCATTATCATCTGCATGTTTACCCTAGATACGTGAATGATCAACTGTATCTGACAAACGGTTCTCCGTCCGATCCAGATGAACGCGCTTTCTATGCGGATAAGTTGCGATCTTGGATAAAAGAAAACATTTAAAGTCTAGCAGGCTGCTCATGTTTTGTTGAGTTATCGGCAGATAAGGCTTTTTGAATTTGATATTCATGATAGAATGAGTTTGAATGGGGCAAATTAATAGTATATTTCATGATATAGGGGGAAACCAATGGAGACCTTTGCAGAATTTATAGCACGCATCGATAACCCGGAACACCAGGCACGAACGGAAGAAGTTTTGAACTGGATTACTGAAAAATTCCCGAATTTAAAGCAAAAAATAGCCTGGAATCAACCGATGTTTACCGACCATGAGACATTTATTATTGGTTTTAGTGTATCCAAACAACACTTGGCTGTTGCTCCCGAGAAGGCAGGAATTAATCGTTTTTCGGAAGAGATCACACAGGCGGGTTATGATCACACCAAAGAGTTGGTGCGGATGAAGTGGAAACAGGAGATTGATTTTTCGTTACTTGAGAGAATGATTGAGTTCAATATAGCGGATAAGGCAGAATGTTCAACATTCTGGCGTAAATAAATCGCGATATCAAAAGAAGACCCCCAACTTCCGGATACGGAAAGAGGAGGTCTTCTATATTTTAAGCAAAAGCGATTATTGAGCACCTACTACAGGGTGAGGTACATAGGGTTCTTCAAGGAATGAGACGTCTTCTGAGGTCAACTTAACAGAAAGAGCACCTACCGCATCTTCCAGATGCGATATTTTGGTGGCACCGATAATTGGTGCCGCTACAGTGTCTTTTTGTAGCAACCACGCAAGTGCAATGTGTGTGCGAGGGACACCGTATTTTTCTGCAATGGATGCAACTCGTTCAACAACAAGCCGATCCGCATCACTTGTTGCATTGTACTTGGATTTCTGAATTTTGTCTGTCTCGGATCGAAGTGTTGATACGGACCAATCACGGGTTAACCTGCCTGAAGCGAGAGGACTGTAGGGAGTCACACCAATCTTTTCTTCCTTGCATAAAGGCAACATTTCTCGTTCCTCTTCACGGTAGATGAGATTCAGGTGGTTTTGCATGGAGACAAACTTGGTCCAACCATTTTTCTCTGCTACATGTAATGCTTTTTGGAACTGCCATGCAAACATGGCTGAAGCGCCAATATATCTCACTTTACCGGACTTCACCACATCATGTAAGGCTTCCATGGTTTCTTCAATAGGCGTATTGTAGTCCCAACGATGAATGATATACAGATCCACATAATCCGTTTCCAATCGTTTCAGGCTTTTATCAATCTCACTCAGGATGGCTTTTCTGGAAAGCCCGGAACCGTTGGGTCCTTTATGCATTTGTCCGTGTACTTTGGTAGCAATGACAACCTCATCCCGATTGGCATAATCCTTTAATGCCCGACCAAGGTATTCCTCGCTTGTACCCAGAGAGTATACATTAGCTGTATCGAAGAAATTAATGCCTAGATCCAGTGCTTTTTTGATCACGGGGCGAGAATTTTCTTCATTCAGTACCCATTCATGAACCCATTTACTGGCGTCCCCGAATCCCATACATCCCAGGCAAAATCGAGATACGTCCAAGCCTGTATTACCAAGTTTCGTATATTCCATGTTATGTTCAAATCCTTTCTAATGTTTATTATTACCACCTGTATGGTGATCTATTTACACATTATTATGTCATAACAAATGTAACAACCTGTACCACATTTCTATCAAACTTTTGCCTATTCCTATCATAATCTCTGAATCTGAATCAGTTGAGACTATTAAAGTTCTCATATAAAAAGAACAAGCCACTCGTTTCTCCGGTGGAGATTCAAAGGGCTTGTTCATAAAATATTATTTATTCATTGTTTGATGAATCCAATCGCTTATTTTGGTTAATTTAAGATTGGCTTTAATGTTATCATCCAACTCTTGATACCGTGGAAGAAGATCTGTATGCCCATCAATCCATTGGTACAATCCTTTAAGACCTGCTGCTGTCTCACTTCCCAACAAAGGCTGAATCGCTGCTTCAAAATGATCAAAAGGTAGAGACATGAAGCTGATCTTTTCACCTAATACAGCACTGAATTGTTCCGCTAATTGTGCACCTGTCAGGGCTTCTAATCCGGGTGCTGGGATAATGCTTCCTGCCAATTCCGAATGAGTCAAGGCATAATAGTGGAATTGAGCTGCATCGTTTAAGCTAATCCAGGAGATCGGCTTGTCTGCTGGTACCGGGTAGGCCAAAACGCCATTGTTCAGTATTCCGGGAATCAGGAAGTTTTCCAAGTATACAATGGGTTCCACAATGATATATGGAAGACCGCTTTGCTGCAATTCATGGATAACTTCACGTTTCAATTCAATTCCTTTGGAATGGGTGATAGGGTCAGGAACAAAGGTACCCGTGTTAACTACAATCAATTTAACGTTTGCCTGTATAGCAGCATCAATTGCATTTTTGGTATATTGTCTGATCTTATCCGGATTGAACTCCACCGGCAGGTTTAGGAATACTTTACTTACACCTTCATGTGCGGTATGGAGCTGTTCCACATCTGATAGATCCCCGATGAAAGCTTCAATGTTTTGTTCCTTCAGTGTTTTGGCTGTTGCCTCATTTCGAGTAATCGTGCGAACCTCACAACCGTGTTGAACGAGTAATTGAGCGACAGCGCCGCCTTGGGAGCCCGATGCCCCATATACTAAAAATCGATCATTCTGTGTCATAGTGGTCAATAACTTCCTTTCAATATGTGATTGGAATGAATGAGTTAACACTCAGCAATGACCTCAGCATAACGAATTTAGAATAGGAGCGTAAGTACGCACATTAATGATATAGAGTATCCCTTAGGATACTATGGGAAGGCGTTTTAAATATGTTTCGATCCCCAATCACCTAGCTGAAACAAGATCGAAGTCAGGCTTTGTCCTTTTTCTGTAAGGGAATATTCGACTTTAGGCGGAACTACAGGGTGGGTAACACGGTTTATCAAACCAGCTTCTTCAAGTTCTCGTAATTGCCTGGTTAACGTGCGATGCGTAATGGGGTCCAGCATTTTCTGTAATTCATTGAATCGAATTGTTGAATGGCGGATGAGCCGATTTATAATTAATAGTTTCCATTTCCCACCAATCATATTGACTGCAAACTCAACAGGACAACGGTCCTCCACAGGTTCTATATTCATATTTATGTATCCCTCCCAAAAGCATCAACTCATGTATCATGTTTCGTTCATTTTATCGAATTTATAAAGGGGTGTATAGCTTACAGCGCATTCAGGGTATGAACCATGCCCAGAACACAAAAAAAGATGCCTCCAGTGTAGCTCGAGAGACACCTAATATAATATAAATTATTGTTCAACTCAGACAGAACAGAAAAAAAGCATTGAACGTGAAAAAAAGCCATGATATAATCTATAGCGCAATTGACATTTCTATTGTATATAAAGGATGAATCATTATTTCTCCTAATTTAATTTTACATCCGACATTCCGATTTGTCAATGCTCTTTTTTTGGTCCTAATAAATGGAAAAGGGAGTGGACTTATTCATGGATAAAACTGTGGAATGGAAGTTGGAAGAGGAAAGACTAGTGCAGGTGAGGAACAAACTTCAGGCACGACTCGACGAGCTGGAACCGAAGGTTGCCGGATTGTATGAACAGGCTGCCGAAATTCGTAAACGCTTCTGGGAAGGAGTGACGATTAACACGGGTTCGTACACCGATTTTGAAGATGCATTCTATACCATTAATCAGCAGTCCAGAGTGTTGGCCGAGAGGGAGCGCGGGCACAAGCTGTTAACACAACAATGGAAAAATACAAAGAGACTGCTTCCAACGCCGTACTTTGGCCGTTTCGACTATAAGGAAAAAGGCATGACTTTTACTGAACAGATCTACATTGGCGTATCATCTTTCATGGATGAAGATGGATTGAACTTTCTAATCTATGACTGGAGAACACCAATTGCGAGTTTATACTATGATCACTCTCCCGGGCCAGCAAGTTATGACACACCTTCAGGAGGAATCGACGGAAAGATGGAGCTCAAGCGTCAATTCCAGATTCAACATGGGCAGCTTCATAGCATGTTTGATTCAACTGAGACGATTGGTGACGAATTGTTGCAGCAAGTGCTCGCCAAGGGTGCAGACTCACAAATGAAGAGCATTGTAGCAACGATCCAGAAGGAACAAAACGCCATTATTCGTGATGACCGAAGCCGAATGCTTATCGTTCAAGGGGCAGCTGGCAGTGGCAAGACGTCCGCTGCGTTACAGCGAGTGGCCTACTTACTATACAAACACCGCCAGACCGTCAAAGCAGATCAGATTGTACTTTTCTCCCCGAATCCGATGTTTACCAGTTATACTTCCACTGTGCTCCCGGAACTTGGCGAAGAAAATATGCAGCAGACGACTTTCCAGGAATATCTGAATTATTGGCTGGATTCCTCCTTACGACCAGAGGATGCCTTTGATCAGATTGAATATGTGCTGACAGCCCAAGAAGATCCGGGATATGAAGCTCGTCTGGAGGCAATTAAGTACAAAGCTTCCGAGACATTTCTGCAAGTGCTCCAAAACTACGGTAAGTGGCTGGGGCGGGAAGGCATGCGGTTCAACGGCATTCAATTTCGGGGACGTGAATTCATCACTTCAGATCGAATCAAGACCCAATTTTACAGTTTGGATCAAACTCTTACCTTGTCCAACCGCATACTTCTTTTGCAGGAATGGCTGCTGAGAGAACTTGTTTCGCTGGAACGTCTGGAACGGGAAGCAGACTGGGTTCTGGAGGAGTTGAATTATCTGGACACAGAAGAGTACGTGGAAGCTTTCCGCATGTTGCACAAAGAAAAGCCTGTGTTTGATGTGGCGGAAAAATACGCAGCACGAGATAACGGGAATAACAGTGCAGTGCAAGATGAGGGTGCCTTTAACTTTGCAGTGCAGGAAGAGGAGTTGCTTCGTCAGAAACTGGTGAAAGACATGTTTAAACCTTTAAGAAAGAGTGTGCGGAGATTCCAGTTCGTGGATGTGAAAGGGATATACGAACAACTATTTGTAGATACAGCCGCTTATCGAGAACAAACGAATGGGGTAATACCCCCACAGCACTGGCCTGAGATTTGTAAACAGACCAAGGCCATGATCCTTCAGAACAAGCTGTTCCATGAGGATGCTACTCCATATTTATATGTAAAAGAGATGATCGAAGGCGTCCGGACGAACACAGAGATTCGTTATGTCTTTGTCGATGAAGGCCAGGATTATTCGGCGTTTCAATATGAATATCTTAAAAAGCTGTTTCCTCGTGCCCGCATGACGGTGCTGGGGGATTTCGGGCAAGCGATCTTTATGCAGGCTACGGATTTGGCAGCATCCAACTCGCCACTGGTTCACCTTTACGGAGAAGGCGAAACTACATTGATACGCCTTGTACGCAGTTATCGTTCAACCAAAGAGATTGTTGAATTCACGAGACAGATGTTACCAGGGGGAGAAGAGATAAGACCGTTTGAAAGGGGAGATCAGAAGCCTCTTTTAACAAAATTGAAGGACAAAAATCTGCGTGGTACACAGATTCTCGCAGACATCGCCGCGCTTAAGGCGGAGGGGTTTGATTCCATCGCTGTGATTACGAAAACCGCGGCTGAAAGTCGTGATGCCTATGAAAGGTTGCAAAGTCAAGGCGGCGAAGGGATACAACTCATAACAAAGGATACACAGATTTTTGAAAAAGGAATCATGGTTATTCCTGTGTATCTCGCCAAAGGCGTTGAGTTCGATGCTGTCCTGATCTATGATGCTTCACCCGTCGCTTACAGCCAGGAATATGATCGCAAGCTTCTGTATACGGCATGCACACGGGCCATGCACCGACTTCATCTATATACAGTGAGTGACTGGTCACCATTTGTGCAGGCGTTACCTGCGAATCTGTATGACATCAAATCATAATCCATATGTAAATCCGTTCTCAATGAAGGACCAAAGAAAGATGCTCAGAGCCTTTTTTAAAAGGTTATCGGGCATCTTCTTTTTATAAAGACATGAATTATAAAAGTTATTCTTTACTGATCGTTCCCGATGTGATAGATTGTTATTGGGAGTTATGAGAATGATCATTCCCATAACAGCTCGGATGAATAAATTCTCAATGAGAGGGAGTAATAATAAATGAATATTTCCAAACAAGTTGCTATTGTAAGTGGGGCTAATCGAGGGTTGGGCAAGGAACTTGCTCTTGAACTGCTGGCGAGGGGAACCAAAGTGTATGCTGGCGCACGAAACCCTGAATCCATTGATCTGCCGGGGGCTATTCCACTGCAACTCGATATTACGGATCCACAATCTGTCATGGCTGCAGCTGAGGTAGCTAGTGATGTAACCCTTCTAATCAATAATGCTGGTTCCGCTACGGGTGCTTCTCTGCTCACGGGTGATCTGAGCGATATTCACTTGGAATTCAATACACATGTATTCGGTACGCTTTCAATGATTCGTGCGTTTGCACCGGTGATAGAGAAGAATGGGGGCGGTTCGATACTGAATATCCTGTCTGTTCTATCTTGGCTTAGCCTTGGTAACTCAGGTGCATATTCAGCTGCAAAATCCGCTCAGTGGGGGATTACGAATGCATTACGTGTGGAATTAGCCCCTAAGAACGTTAGCGTTGCCGGATTGCACGTAGCGTTCATGGATACGGATATGACGGCAGGTATCGACGCACCAAAAACGAGCCCAACGGATATTGCCAAAATTGCAATAGATTCCATCGAAGCGGATCTCTACGAGATTATTGCTGATGATACCAGTCGGAATGTACAACAGGGTCTTGCTGGTGGTATTGCTGCCCTTTACCCGCAATTGTTTCAAAAATAGAGAGGCGTAGATGCATTTTCTCGTTATAAATAAAACAACCCCCACCAGATATGGTGGGGGTTGAGTACGTCATGAATACTCCAATTCTATGCCTTGAGAACCGCGAGAATATGAGGTTTAGCCTTTAACTGCACCGGCAGTAAGGCCGCTGACGATATATTTTTGCCCGAATAGATACAGGATGAATACAGGCAGTGAAGTAAGCACAAGATTGGCGAAGATCAGGTTCCAGTCCCGGCTATATTTGCCGTAGAAATTGTAGATCGACAGTGGCATCGTCCAGGTGGAACTGTCTGTCAGGAAGTATACCGGAATCGTGATGTCATTCCAGACGGACATGAACACCATGATCGCTACCGTTGCGTTAACGGGCAGGATGAGCGGTGTGACGATGCGGAAGAATACGCCGAACACACTTGCTCCTTCCAAAAATGCCACTTCGTCCAGCGCTCGTGGAATGGTTTTGATGAATCCACTATACAAGAATACACTGAAGGCCGTGTTCAATGCGGCATAGATCAGGATGACACTTGTAATGCTGCCGTAGAATCCCAATCCCTGTACAACCCGTATGGTCGTAATAATCGACATTGGTGCAATCAATCCCATGAAGAAATACATGTAGATCGTGCCGGATAGTTTGGTTTCCCGACGTGCCAGAATGAATGCCGCTGCCGAAGAGGCAACGATATTAATGATGGACGATACACCAGTAATCAAAATGCTGTTGAAGAACGCTCGCGACAGTCCGCCTTCCTGGAAGACACGAACATAGTTCGAGAACTGCCATGTTTCCGGAAAACTCAGGGAGAAGCTGAGCACTTCGGCGCTGGTTTTGAATGAACCAAAGATCAGAATGACAAGCGGCAACAGAACGATAAGAGAGGCCAGAATCAGGAAACCTTCCACGATATAGTTGCGGATGGCGAGTTTGCGTGTATAGCCCATGTTATTCCGTAACCTCCTTACGCCGCATGAAGATCAATAGCGGTATAGCGATAATGGTAACGACCACGAACAGAAGGGTGTTGACCGCGGTACCAAGTCCCCAGTTGCCTTCGCCGAAAGATCGCAGAATGATCGTACCTACGACCTGTGAAGCGTTACCCGGTCCACCACCGGTCATGACATATACTTCGGAGAATACTTTAAGTCCACCGATCAATGTCAGCATCAGGTTAATGTTAATGGCGGGCAGCAAGAGTGGTAGTGTGATTTTGAAAAAACTTCTCCACGAACTTGCGCCATCAATCTTGGCTGCCTCGTAATACTCTTGAGAAATGGACTGCAGGCCCGCCAGATAGATGGCCATCTGGAACCCGGCACTCTGCCAGATCGAGACGATGGCAATCGTCCAGATCACAATCGATGGGTTGGTCAGCCAAGCTTGGCTTAACGAATGTAACCCAACAGATTCCAACAAATTGTTGATTGTACCTTCGGTACGCAACATGGGAGTGAACAGAATGCTGATCACAAGGATGCTGAGAATGGAAGGGGAGTAGAAAATCGCACGCAGAAGGTTCTTCGTTCTTAAACGCATGTTAAGTCCTACGGCCAGCAATAGGCCGATGACATTTTTGCCAACTACAGTGACGATTGCAAATATCGCCGTGTTTTTCAGCGCCAGAATAAGCGTTTTGTCCGTGAAAATTTTCTGGAAATTATCCCACCCGATGAACTTCAGCTCCAGCCGATCCAGCCGCCAATCCGTGAATGAGTAATAGAAAGCGGCGAGAGCAGGCACAACGAAAAAGATGGAGTAGATGATCAGTGCGGGAAATATCATGTAATACGAATACAAATTTTTAGTCCTTTTCATGTCTCACACTCCGTTATAGCTAGGCAGCATAACGATCGTCCATGTTATGCTGCCTTGTATTTCACTCTTTAGAAACCTTCTATACCTTTATCCTGCATCAGCTGACTGAACTTCTCATCCCAGGATTTCAGTACTTCTTCCGGTGACAAACCACCTGCAAATTGATCCTGTAACAACCGATACAGTTCGCTGCGGTCGACCAGCATGAAAGCATCCGTTGTCAGCACGGTTTTCTTCGGCGTAATATAATTGTCTACAATATCCTGTTTGTAGGCTGGCAGTTCCGGTGTAGTCACGTCACTGAAATTAGATACGTATCCTTTGGAATCCACGATCTGTTGTGCGACATCCTTGGAAGCGATATAGTCCAGGAACTGTTTGGCTTCATCCAGATGTTTGGATTTCTTCGGAATGAACAGTTGTCCGCCCAGTGGACTTGCACCCAGACTGGCATTATCCAACGATGGAATCGGGAATACGCCCAATTCCATATTGGGATCTTGCTCGGCCACGCCTTCGATTAACCAATCGCCCATAAACATCATGGCTACTTCCTTGTTCAGGAATTTACCTACGGCCATGTCATAGCTGTCGCTAAGTACATCCGTGTTGGTGTAACCTTTGGTGTAAATTTCATATTGTTGTTCCAGGAATGTTTTGAATTTCGGGATATCAGACCATTTTTTCTTATTGCTGTTCAACTCATCAAAAAAAGTCGGTTCATTTTTGGCTACAAAATCGGCAAAAGCTGCAGCAGGCCAGATGTTGGCAGCCCAGGCATCTTTGTAAGGCATAAATACAGGCGTAATGCCACTTGCTTTGATTTTTTCACAGATCGCCAGGAATTCTTCGTAGTTGGTTGGAATCGACAAACCGAGTTCTTCAAAGATTTGTTTGTTATAAACGACCCCTTGCATCCCTGTATCTTGGCTGACATGGAAGCTATAGAGATGACCACCAGAAGAGAGGACGTCTTTGTTCACAATTCTGCTCGCCCAAGGCTCGTTATCCAGAATCTCGAAGTTACGTTCAAGGTTTAGGTCTGTGACTGCGCTCGCCAGATTGTATTGAATAATGTCAGGCGTTTCATCTACAGCCAGTTTGGTTTGCAGTACAGTTGTTGTTTGTTCCGCTGGAATCAGCTGCAAATTGACGCGAATGTTCGTTTGTTTTTCGAATGCATCGAGAATGTCCTGCTGGATGAAAGCAGAGTCCTGGGAACTTTTAGAGATCGCCAGCTCCAATGTGACTTTACCACTCTTGCTGTCCCCACCAGCAGCTGTGCCGGAATCCGTACCTCCTGATCCACAAGCCGTTAACGAGACCGATAATAAACTGGCCAGAATAATGGAAATCGCCTTTTTTCTTTTTATTGTTTTCAATGCAAATCCCCCTCTAAAACGTGTAGTGAATCCGTTTACAAGTCCGATTATAGATTCTTTTCTGGCCCCGGTACATGTCTGTGCTTGAACGTTGATGTGTAAAATCCTGAACTTGAAATCGCTATCATTTCATGAAATACCATGATAGAGTAGACATGAATATAAGGGATTTCACATCATGTCAGAACAGGAGGGCATCTCTGAGAATGGCAAAGCTCATACATAAAGCAACTCAATTCAGTTTGCAGACAAAGGTGTTTCTGACATTTCTGGCTCTGCTTTTGTTTGTGCTGGGCTGTTTTATCGTTTATGTGAATGTGATCGTTGTCCGCCCGCTCAAACTGAAAACGGAGCAGGATACGCTCGTTACAGCTACGAAGGTAAGAGAGCAAGTTGATCTATACGTAGAACAACAGAACCAGATGTCGCAGCGAATATTATCCAGCAAAAATATATTTGCAGCCATGGACAAGAGCTCCTCAGCGCATAGTAATTATGAAAGGCTGAAGCAAATTCGGATCATCAAAGACATTATGTTTCAGGCCATTGGGCCGAGCATGAATATCAAGGACATGTCCATCTACGACAATCACGGGGTCCTCCTGACATCATATCTGGGTTCGGGCAATCCTCCCGCAATCCTGAACACCATGATGGAGAGTAGTCAGGTTGGACGAGACTGGACAGAAAGTGGTTTTGTTCTGCTGCGTCAAGACGATACGATCTCCTTTGTGCGCACGATCAATGATCAGAACGGCAAGGTGTACGGTTATCTTAGCATCCAGATGGAACAGGCCTATATACAGAACCTAACGGAGGGAATTACTGCTGGGGATGTCTATATTCTGAATGAACAAGGGGAGCAGATGACGGGCTCGGAAGCGGGTGTGACATTTACCAATTGGACAAAGCCTGCATCAGACGAGGGACTGGATGTGGACAAAAACGATAATTATATCACGCATTCCACTTCACCCAGTACAGGCTGGATCACGTATATCATAACGCCCAAAAAATCTGTTCTAGGCTCGATCCATTCGGTTCAGACGATGTCCATTCTGCTGATTACAGCACTGATGCTCGTTTCGTTTGTGTATATCTTCTTGTCTACACGTAACCTGCTGCTGCCTATCCGCAAGCTACGCGGTCAGATCTGGCGCATGAACTACAGCAATATGAATCTGAAAGTGGATGAAACGCCGAAGAATAACGATCTCTTATTGCTTAATGAAGCCTTTCAGGATCTGATGGAGAGGCTGCAGCAATCCATTGACCGGGAAAAATCGGCGCTTCATGAAGAAGTAAAGGCGCGTAATTCGGCGCTGCAAGCCCAGATTGCACCTCATTTTATTCATAATGTCTTATACCTGATCAGTATTGCCGCCCAAGAGGGGAAGACCAAAGTTGTATCGGATATGTGCAAACATCTTTCGGACAGTCTGCGTTATATTGTCTCTTCACCATACGCGCATGTGACTTTGGCTGAGGAGCTTCAACATACGAGACATTATCTGTCCCTTGTACAACAAAAGTACGAAGAGGATCTGGAGTGGGACATCTGTGCTGACGAGCTGGCGAACGATATCCGGTTGCCGCGGTTGGTCATTCAGCCGTTTGTGGAAAACTGCATTGAACATGCCTTTGCCAACACCGCGCCGCCTTGGCGTATCCAGATTACGGTGAAGCAATATAACGGATTATGGGCACTGGAGATCAAAGATAATGGAGAGGGCTTTCCACCGGATAAGATCCAGGAGATTTTAGCCAATATTCAGGCATCAGGTTCCGGAATGAACCAGACCGCCGATCGTGCTACAGCCCTTGGTAATATGGGGATTATCAATAGTGTCAATCGACTCAAACTAATGTATAACAACCGGCTCTTTATTAATATATTTAACAATCATGCGGAAGAGCAACATGGAGCAACGATTCAAATCATCGGCTCACTGACAAAGGATTTTTACTAACTAGGAGGCATAGGCGATGTATAACGTTATGATCGTTGAGGATAGCAAACCGATATTACGTAATATTAAAATGCTCCTGGAAACGCTGAGCTTTCCGATTCGTGTAGCGGCTACGGCAACGAATGGAGAGGAAGCCTTGGCAGCGTTAAAGCAGGAACCGATTGATCTGCTGTTGACAGATATTCGAATGCCAAAAATGGATGGCCTGTCCCTGATTGAGCAAGCCAAGCTTGCCAACCCGGATCTGAAGGTCATTCTAATTAGTGGGTACAGCGATTTTGAATACACAAGAAAAGCATTGAACCTGCAAGTGTTTGACTATTTGTTAAAACCTGTCGAGCGAGAGGCGCTTGAAGAAGTCATGGGTCGGGTAATTGACCAACTTGATCAACAGATGTCCAAGGAACTGCTGGATTTGCAGGAAATCATTCATCCCCAATGTGAGACTACGCCGAAACAGGGGGAGGAGTTTCCACCTTTATTCAGCCAGATGATGATCATTATGAGCAAACAGCCTTTTACCGCAGGGCATGAACGATGGGTGGAAGTGGAACTTGAGGGTATAGTGCAGGATTTTTTTGCATTCCATGCTTGTCGTGTGTACACCAGTCAAACCCCATATCAATTTGTTGCTTTTGTTAACAAGAGTGCACTTGAGGTGTACTCTTCCGTACATGAATGTCTTGAATCGTTGCGACGGCATTTGGTTGCGCATGACATCGATGCGATCATTGGAGGACAACTTCTATTCGCTGAGTCTGGTAATCTGCCAGAGCTCTATCACCGCATGTCGTCCATTTTGTCTGAGCAGCAACGGTTGAAACAAGGAATAGTGTTGGATACCGGGAATCCGGTGTCGATGGCCAGATCCGAGACAGGCTGTCTGGATCCGGTGCAGGAATCTGCTTTTGTACGGATGATACAGGCTCGGCAGAAAGAACGGTTTGCTTTCAAGTTATCCGAATTGATGAATCGATGGGCAGAGGAAAATGTACATATGACCGAGGTGGAGCGGTTTATCGGATTGATTGTAGACACGTTTGCTCATCTGTACGAGGAACAGGGCTCGGGCATGAGATTGGGTCTGGAGCTTCGGTCAAGACAATTCGCCCATGCACAGTCCTATGCCGATTTTTGCCGGGAAATGACGGAATGGACGGGACAGTGCTTCGATATGCTGCAATCCCACGTTCGAAAAAGCAAGGCGATCCTGTTCGAACAGATTGACGATTACGTAAAACTAAATAAATACTCTCCATTGTCTATCAACGACATTGCCATGAAGTTTCACGTTAGCCCGTCGTATGTCAGCAGAGTGATCAAAAATGCAACGCAAATTACGTTTGTTCAGTATTACACCCAGCTTCGCATTCAGGAAGCCTGCAGACTGATGGAAAGTCAACCGGACATGAAGTTTAAGGAAGTTTCCGATTTGCTGTCGTTTAGCGATCAGCACTATTTCTCGAAGGTGTTCAAAGAGTATACGGGGCTAAGTCCTACGGATTATAAACAACAGATGTCTGGTATAAAGACCCAATCATAGTTAACAAACCCTTTTTATTTATGTTATAATACTAAACAAATACGGCTTGTTACTGAATTCATTCAGGCAATACCTATGTATATTTACGCTCAAAGTCTCTTTGGGTGTGCATATATATGGGTTTTTTTGCGTTTACTTGCCGATTGATTCTACCAAAAATGGATAAAGAGAGGAAGATTCACTTTGGAAAAGAAAAAGAAAAAAAGGTCATTTTATAGGAAAGGAGGAGCCAGTTTACGATTAATGAGTACTAGACTCATTGCAGCTTTCCTTGCGGTGCTTATTATCCCCACTGCACTTATCGGTTATTTCTCATATCATAGTGCCAAAGATCAGGTGCAACAAAAAATGACAGAGCCCATCAATACCATATTAACGATGGCAGGACAGCATATTAACAATCTGGTAGGGGAAAAAGCAGCATTATTGAGTTATATAGACAGTATGTATGGCTCCACTCCCGGTCAGGCGAACAACGAAGCAGTACAAGTAGGAATCGACCAATTAGCTGATACATATCCTGATCTTCTTGCCATCACTGTGGGCAGCGACCAAGGCAGTGTTATATCATCTCCAGCAATAGAGGATGCAACATATGATCCACGCAGCACAGCATGGTACACCAATGGAATGAGTAACAATGGAGCACTCTTTTTTTCGAGTATTATGACAGATCCGGTATCCGGGAAGATTTATGTAGAAATTTCAAAGGCTCTTTCAAATCAACAAGGTGCAGCAAGTATTAAACTTGATCTGGAGCGATTAGCAAACGAAATATCTTATGTGGATGTAGGAGGTAATGGGAGCCTGATTGTGGTTGACTCCAATAGAACCATCGCAGCTTGGTCTGGTGCCATTGTAAAAGGTGGGGGAGGAGAACTCGGCGGAGCGCTCATCGAGGGAATTCCAGTGCATCCAAATACGGCTTCAAGTTCCGATGAGCCGATGGCATTTTCTCAATTTGTCAGAACAGATCTGGCATATGATCTAGAGGTATATAACGGGGTTAATGCTTTGACGGGGTGGAATGTCATTGCTCTGATGGGCCATGAAGACTTTATCGCCGCAGCGAAACCCATCATGGTATCAAGTCTAACCGTCATTGCTGTATCTGTATTAATTGCCGGAGTTATTATTTTCTTCATTCTGAGATCTTTTATTGTACCTATGCAAAAACTGCGAAAGGCCACTCGCAGCGTAAGCGAAGGGAATCTGTCCGAACGGGTTAACCTTAAAACCGAGAACGAATTTGGTATATTGGCAAATGATTTTGACCAAATGACCAGTTCCCTTCAATCGGTGGTTGCTGAACTTCATCAGACGTCATCGTTGTTAAGCCACTCTTCCCAAATGATTCAGGAAAGTACCGAACAAACCACCCAATCGGTTCAACATGTGGCTGAAACCATGCAGCAGACTGCGGAATCAGCTATCGTTGGGGCGGAAAATTCGGAACAAACCGCAAATGCCGTAGAAGAGATGGCGAGAGGCATCAGTACAATTGCAGAATCTGCGAGTGCCATCGTTGATTCGGCTGAAGAGACGGAGCGCGCTGTTGCTAATGGTGGGAAAACCATAAACCAGGTTGGAGAACAAATGGAACATATTCTGGGAGCTGTTGAAGAAACCTCGGCATTGATTAATGAGTTGTCCAGTCTGTCCGCCGAAGCCAATCGAATGAATGAAGCGATTGCGGATATCTCTCGGCAAACCAACCTACTATCACTGAATGCCTCTATTGAAGCTTCAAGAGCAGGAGAACACGGTAAAGGTTTTGCTGTCGTTGCTGGTGAGGTGCGCACGTTATCCATGCAATCTAAACAGAGTGCGGACGACATTGGCGCTACCATTGGCAAAATGCTCGATCTGATTGCCAAATCCACATCTCTTATGAATGATAAAGTTCGCAATCAAGTTGGTGAGGGCATGCGGATCAGCCAAGAAGCTTCCGCAACCATATCCAACATTGAACAATATACAACGCATATCGTGGATCAAATTCAGGATATTTCCGCTGTCTCCGAACAGTTGTCAGCCAGCACGGAAGAAGTCTCGGCTACAGTTGCAGCGATGAGTCATATCTCTAAAGTGTCGGCAGATAGCGCTCAGACAACTTCAGCAGCAGCCCAAGAGCAAATGGCGGCAATGGAGGAGATATCTGCATCCTCTGCACAGCTATCCAAAACAGCTGCGAACATGCAAGAGTTGGTTCGCCGATTTAAGCTCTAGAGTAGAAGTAAGTAAATGTGTAATGAAATATGTAAAGAGATATGTAAGAGATATGTAAAGCACCAGGCGCTCCTCAATGGAGCGCCTTTTTGCGTTAAGAGAGATTAATAAGAATGTGATGCCTCATCCCCGAACATATCCTTTTGATTCTTTTTTCGGAAACTTCGTGGTGATTCACCAACCGTTTTGGTAAATAAAATTGTAAAGTAATTGGGATTATCGTAACCGACCAGTTTGGCGATCTCCCATATTTTTTTGTTGGTTGATACTAATAATCGGGTAGCTTCCCCCATTCTTCGTTGAATCAGATAATGATAGGGAGAAGTTCCATAGTGATTTTTATACATATGAATTAAGTAATAAAAATCGATATGAAATTGATCTGCCAATTCTTTGAGTTTAATGTTTTGCCGATAGTGGGTATCCAAATAGTCTTTAATGCTCTCGGCAAGGTTGTTACTCCCAATAGTCTCCCCACTAGGAAGCTGTTGACGGGACTGCCGATCAATGATCAGAAGTATGGCTTTCAGGACATGCCCAGAGATAGATTCATAACCATGTTCCCGGATTGAAAATTCATTGAAGAGAGTCTGCATTAACGAATGGAGCTCATCGGAATAACGGTTTGCTCGAATGATCGGTATGTTAGAGGGAGGGATGACCCAATCCTCAAGGGTGGGGGTACCTTCTGTAAAACGAAAGCCGCAATAAAAGGTGGATAACGGGAATTCAGGATTGGACTTCTCCTCGTGAAGAGTACCCTTGTTATATATGAGCATGTCCCCTTTTTGAGCCCAGTGTTTGATGCCGTCAATGGTGAACAATCCTTTGCCTTCAGTTACGTAGATAATCTCATGCAGATCGTCATGTTTATGCGTCGGAAAACTCCAATGGGGATTGTCGGCCAGTTTGCCTACATAAATAATGGTGCAATCTCGATTTGAATGCAGTTGGCCGGATTCGTGGTGTGTATTCATCTATGTCTTCCCTTCAGAATCTGTAATGAAAGTCTGTGTTGAAATGACAACATATATAATGTTTTTCAATAAAACCACAACAACCTTGATTGTCGGCATGGCTTATCTGACAGTACAATTTCACTATCCAAAATGTACTATATATCGAAAGTGGAGGGATGGGAAAGCAGAAAATACATGAACTAATGATCGTAGACAGAATTGAAGCGCTTGCAACAATGGAAAGGATTAGTGAGTATTGATTTATGACTAGAAATAGAGAGAACCTACTTATTTTAACGCTTACGCTTGTTAGCTTTGTATTAGGAACAACTGAGTATGTGATCGTGGGTGTGTTGAAGGAAATTGAAAGTTACATGAAAGTATCACTTGCTGCCGCAGGTATGCTTGTCTCCGGTTTTGCGATTGCATACGCAGTGGGTACACCATTTGCTGTGGCCTTCTTGGCCAAAATATCCAGAAGAAGTTCCATATTGATTGGATTTGCAATCGTGTTAGCATTAAATCTATTGACCGTGTTCTCAACAACGTTCTCTTCTCTGATGGCCATTCGCATCGTGTCGGCCGTTGCTTGTGGACTTACGATATCGCTTTCGATCTCGATCGTAAGCGACGCAGTGAACCGGGAGCGAAGAGGGGAAGCTATCGCCTGGATTTTGGGCGGATTTTCAATTGCAAATGTGCTAGGTGTTCCGCTGGGTACATTTATCGGACAACATCTGAGCTGGTCCATGACGTTTGTTGTTACGGCATGCATAGGTGTTGCACCGTTGCTGTTCATGTTCCGTATTCTGCCACGCCAAACAACTACGATTGCAGGTTCGTTCAGTGATCAGATGTCTCTCTTTTTAAAACCACGGATATTGCTGGCCTGTCTGATCCCGGTACTGGGAAACAGCTGTATTTTCGTCGTTTTTACGTACATTACGCCACTCCTGAGTGAGACGATGGGTGTGCCAGTACAATGGATTAGTGCCATACTCCTGATCTATGGTGCCTGCAGCATCCTGAGTAACTGGATTGGTGCCAAAATAGCCAAGGGTGACTTCTTGCCCAAGCTCAAGCGGCTTTTTGTAATTCAAGCCATCCTCTTCCTAGGCATGAGTTTTACCGTTTCTAATGTGTGGATGGGCTTGGCATTCCTGTTCCTGATTGGATGTCTGTCATCCTCCATGAGCGCGGCATCCCAGCTATATTTGTTTGATGTGTCAGGATCGATCGCGCCGGGGTCCAAAGCATTTGCATCTACACTCCTGCCTGTGGCAGCCAATGTGGGTATAGCGTTAGGCTCCGGCGTTGGGGGAATTGCCGTTAATATGGGTGGTGTCCAGTGGGTGCCTCCAGTTGCTGTGATGCTTGCCTTGCTGGCTTTTATCGTTACCCTGATATGCCAGCGTTCCATCCAAGTGAATTCAGACGAAACAACCACTGTAAAAGCAGCTTAGATGAGATGAGGTTTAAACTAATCAGATGAATCCATATTTATGGGATTGGAACTACAAACAAAGTCGCTGTTATGCGGCTTTGTTTTTTTTTTTTTTTTTAGTTTTCCAGCATTCCGGATGAAACGGGTTCGTAGATGATAGAGGTAGGATAATGCAATAATTCAGTGAATTTGTATAGGAAGAGATCTGATAAAATGAATGAAAAGCTGGGAGGTAAAGCCATGAAAAAGCCGATGATCGGTGTGCTGCCTTTATATGATACTGACAAAAAAAGTTACTGGATGCTTCCAGATTATATGAACGCCATAGAAGGAGCAGGTGGGATTCCAATTATGCTGCCTTTGACAACGGATACCGAGATCATAGCAACGCTGGCTAATCAGTTCGATGGGTTCCTGTTCACCGGGGGACATGATATCAATCCTGAGCTGTATCATGAGCATGCAGAGGTTACCTGCGGAGAGTTATGTATTGAACGCGATATGATGGAGTCGATGTTATTACATAAGGTAATTGAGCTTGATAAGCCTGCCTTTGGCATATGCCGTGGACTACAACTATTTAACGTTATTTTGGGTGGTTCGTTGTATCAAGACATTCCAACTAGTCTTCAACTTCATGGGAACAAGTTCGTTAATCATAAGCAAAGTCCGCCGTATACGGATCTTGTACATGATGTACATATTGAGGAAAATAATATCCTATACGATATTTTGCACACAGATACGATAAAAGTGAACAGTTATCACCATCAGGGGATCAAGGTGTTGTCGGATAAGTTAACTGCCGTGGCAGTTGCTGAAGATGGACTCGTGGAATCCGTGGTCATGCCAAACCGTTCATTTGTTTTGGCAGTGCAGTGGCATCCAGAGTACAGCTACAACGTAGATGACTATAGTCAAAAGTTATTTGCAGCGTTTGTTAATGCTTCTCAATCCGCACGATATAATATCCATATTGAAGACATCACCGCATAAATTTGGAGTAGAAAAAAAGACCTCCTGTTTATAAAAACAGAGGAGGTCTTTGTATTGGTGAATGTAGTCGTGATGAGTAAACGTGGTATTACCATTACGATTGTAGTGGAATGATTATTTTAATCCAGACTTCGTGTTGGTATGCTCTTCAGCATTCAGGGAAGCAATCAGCTTCTCGCCTTCAACATCCAAGTTTGGCAGAATGCGATCCAGCCATTTCGGAAGTGCCCAAGCTTTGTCTCCGAAAATAGCCATGATGGCAGGGACCAAGCCCATTCGGATAATGAAAGCATCAATCAGAATGCCTACCGCCAAAGTGAAACCAATCTGCTTGATCATGACATCGTCAGTGAATATAAATCCTGCAAATACAGAGACCATAATCACTGCTGCGGCAACAACCACGCGACTTACCTGATTGTACCCATGAACGACGGATTCGGTCCCGCGATGACCATGCACATAGGATTCCCGCATGGAGCTAACAAGGAAGACTTGATAGTCCATCGCCAGGCCATACAGGATACCTGTCACGATGATCGGCATGAAGCTCAGCAGCGGGCCGCCGGTATCGAAACCAAAGAGCGAATGCAGCCAGCCCCATTGGAATACAGCAGTTGTTATCCCGAATGTAGCCAGGATACTAAGCAGGAAGCCAATTGTTGCTTTGATGGGAACGATGATCGAACGGAATACAAGTAACAGGATGATCAGCGACAGCAGGATTATGATGCCTACATAAATAGGGAACACCTGCGCCAGTTTGGCTGACATATCGATGTTAACAGCTGTGAGTCCAGTAACTCCAAGTTTCACATCATAGGTCTGTGCGATGCTGGAATCAGCCGCGCGTAGATCAGTGACCAGTGTTTTAGTGAGATTATCGTTAGGACCCGTTTTTGGAATGAGACTGAAAATAGCTAAATCTTCTGTCATACCAAGCGGTGTGACTTGTGCAACGTTATTCTGACCTTGGAGTTCCATCACCAGACCACCCATGAGTTCCGGTGTAACTTTTACGGAAGACTGATTAGGCTCTGCAACCAGAATAAGTGGTCCGTTAAATCCTTCCCCGAAGCCTTCGGAGATGGCATCATAACTTTGTCTTGCAGTTGTATCCAGATTCGCTGAGGAAGCGCCAGGAATACCCATTTCCATTTTGGTAATCGGCGTCGCGGCAAAACCAAGAATGACGATGATGGCGATAATGGTGGCCCAACGATTTTTGATAACGAATTTCACCCATCTGTCAGCGACTCCGCGGCTAGTGGCTTTAGGATGTTTCGTGTTTTTCTCACGAGCTTTGGCGGAACAAATGCGTTCTCCTACCAATCCCAGTAAAGCCGGCAACAGGGTTAAAGCAACGAATACGTTAATGAGTACAGTGGCAGCTGCGACCAAAGCCATCGTAGACAAAAATGTGAGACCGATGACAAGCATACCGCACAGTGCAATAATGACGGTTAATCCGGCAAAAAATACTGCGCTGCCCGATGTACCAATGGCTCTGGCAGTGGCTTCTTTTGCGCTCAAGCCTTGATCAATGATCATTCGACGCTGGCGATTAACAATGAAGAGAGCATAATCGATTCCAACAGCCAATCCAACCATGAGAGCCAGGACGGAAGTAACACTAGGCATTTCGATGAATTTGGAAATGGAGAACGCACCACCAACTCCAATGGCAACTCCGAGGAGTGCGGTGATCAGAGGCAGACCTGCTGCAACAACGGAGCCAAGGGTGATCAGCAATACAATGACAGCAATCACCAATCCGACAATCTCAGCCGAGCCAACCCCAATCGATACCGTTTTGAGCGTTTCGCCCGGCAAGACCGTAATGTTGGTTCCTTGCTCTACTGTCATAACAGATTGAATAACGGAATCAAATACATCCTGTGTTATGGCAGACTGCTCGATTGTAAATTGGAACTGGAACAGTGCAATACTACCGTCCGAAGAGATCAGCATACCAGGTACAGGAACACCATCGACCATCAAAGGTCCATAGGGAGGAGGCGTGGTTGTTGCGGATTGTGCCGTATCGGTAGCCTGAGCGTTCTGAGCCATTTCCGCCGAAGCACCCGAATTACCCGCTTCAGCTGCATAGTCCGCAGGATTAATGACTTTGTCTAATCCGTAAACTTCATTAACACCTTTCATCATGGCAGCCAAACGTTCAGGCGTATCCAAACGCTCGTTGTCGGGTGCCTTGAAGACAACACTTCCTTGACCGCCGGAGGCGGCTGGCAGTTCTTTTGCCAATTGATCCAGTACCTTCTGTGACTCTGTGCCTTCAATCTTCATTTCAGAACTGATGTGAATACCATTGATGCTGATCATGGAAATGACAATTCCCAGAATTAAAACCCAGCCAATGATGAAGGTTGCAGGTTTGCTAAAAGCGGTTTTCCCCACTCTGTATAATAATGTAGACATTTCTCTAATTTACACTCCTCTATGATGAATGTGGATGGTTGGCATGTTCGAATCCTGCCCGCAAATGATTAAATGTGGTTTCCAAAAATTGATCAAAGGTGATAGCACCGGGCTTGGTATCTTCAGTCATGACTTGTCCGGGCAGCAACACATTGAGTCTTCCATCAATTAATGGCAGTATCGTTCCATATAGTGCGTTAATCAGAAGATAAGTATAGATCTCGTCATACTTCCCGTTGGATAAGTCTAATAAGGTATCTTGTGCCTGTGTCTGCATCCGGTGCATGGCTCCAAGGTAATGCGGTTCTAGCACGGGATAAGTCTGGGATAGTGAGAGCAGCTGATGAAGTCTTCCAATTAGTTCTGTTGTAAGTTGCATCTTGATCAGGTTATACAGTACGTCAAGCAAGGAGACGTTGTCGGGCAGTTCGGTAAGTAACTCTTCGAGTTCCGTTGTATTCTGAACGGATATCGCACCTCTTGCTACGGCTTCCTCTTTACATGTGAAGTAGTTTGCAAATGTTCTACGTGAACAACCCACCTGATGCACGATATCTTCGACCGTAAAGCCATCAAGCCCATGTTCAAGGGTAAGTTCAAATGCAGCACCAGCAAGTGCTTTTTCAGTGGCTTCTTTCTTCAAATGTCGCAAGTTTCGTTTAATCATTATTCTCCGCTTATGCGTTCACCTCCAACACCAATGACTATGGTTTAATTCTCTTTAAGAAGAGCACACTTACTGAACATGCACTTTGTGAGGTTTATCATAACAAACAAGTTGCTCATTGTGCAAATTTACTCATTGTGCAATTATTTTATATGACGGCTATAGTGCGAATCAATGCTTCAACTCCTGAGGAATGAATGTTAAAATCAATAGAAAAACTTGGGGCGATAACGAGACATGAGTAGTCGTAAACAAAGTTTATTGGAAACAGCACTTGCGCTATTTTTAGAGCATAGCTATGCAAATACAACAATCCAGATGATCCTGGATCAATCAGGTGTATCCAAAGGCACATTCTACAAATTCTTCAGCTCAAAAGAAGACTGTTTATATTCGATTATTGATCAGCGTATGCAAGAGGATGTTTTCATTCGCAAAGAGCTTGAACAAAATCACTATACATCGGATTATGACCTGCTCGTAGATCAGATTGCGATTCCTATGTCTGTACCTAATAAAGAGCGAGTATGGGAATTATATTGGACGGGATTTTATTCCGGGGAGATCAACTCAGCCAAGCTGGCTACAGTTCACCTGAAATGGCTGTCCACACGCTTGATTCAGGTGTACGGGAACGACATTAGCTTATATGCCAACGAAGGGGCAATTTTGTGTTACGGCATATTACATCAGATTGCCAACACATCAAGAAGTCTAAATACGCAAAAACCGGTATGGAGCGAAGTAGTTCCAAAAGTACTAACGTACATTGAAGTGATTCTAAGAACCATGCACCAGAGAAATGAACATATTTTCGACTTTCAGTCTCTATATTTCCTGAATGCGGATGAGCGTAACGATGATATAGGTCTGGACATCGATAATGTATTGATCGAATTTGATGAGTTCAACAACCGTGTTCAAAAATCCAAGGAATCTGCATCATTAAAGCAACTTTCGAAGGGGCTTTTAGCGCTATTACAGGATCAAGAGGATTTAAATATACCTGTAATCGAAGTGGTGCTTCAGGCGTTTCACAAAGAGTACAAATCCAGTGCGTTCCAATCTGAAGCCAATAGAATGACCGAAGCCTGTTGGTGGTACTTGGAACTGGTGAAGCAACGGAATTAATATGGGGGTTGGCTCAAAGCCAACCTCTTTTTTTGCTTTTTTATGCCCCTAGTTTTTATTAATATACTATTAGTATATTAATAAAATGTTGTTATAACAGTTGTTTTATGTTGTTTAAACTGTGACATTTGAAATTAAATATACGAGTAGTATATAATCGGAATGAACATATATTTCCATAGATTCGAATAACTTCACTTCGAAAGGAAGATTTATATGAATAACTCGAATAACCAGACATCAGAAAAAGTAGAATTTAATTTGTTTAGCGAAGAAAATAGTAAAGATCCATTTGCCATGTTTGCACAGATGCGTTCCAAAGGCTCCGTTGTTCCTATTCCTAATCCGATGGGTGGAGCAGGGCAAACTTGGATTGTAACTCGGATGGACGTTGCCATGGAAGTGCTGAAAGATCACTCTCGATTTACGGTAGATATGAACTCTATTGATAGTGGCAATGATATTCGAAAGAATCTATCAGGCGAGCTTGGTTCATCGGAACCCCAGACTTTTTTTACCGGAAAGTCGATGCTCTTTGTTGATGAACCGGATCACCGGAGACTGCGTAGCCTGGTTTCCAAAGCGTTCACGCCAAGATATATGGAAAGCCTGCGTCCACGCGTTCAGGAAATTGCGGATGAGTTGATTGACCAATTCGAAGGAAAAGGAGAGATGGATCTTGTAAAAGACTATGCCTATCCTTTCCCAATCAACGTTATTTCCGAGATGTTGGGTATACCTCAGGAAGACCGACCTCAGATCCATGTATGGTCTGAAGCCATTGCAAAAGGTCTTGGTTTTGGTAAACAGGACCCTGCCGTAGCGCAGCACTTGCGATCATTCGCAGAGTACACCTCACAGCTTGTGGCGAATAAACGAGTAGAACCTTCAGATGACCTCATCAGTCAATTAATTGCGATTGAGGAGGAGGGGGATCGATTGAATGAAGATGAATTAATATCCATGATCACGTTATTGATATTTGCTGGACATGAGACAACTTCCAATCTGATTGCAACCGGCTCTTATCTTCTTCTGACCCATCCCGAACAACTGGAACAACTGAAACAAGATCTGAATTTGGTTCCTTCTGCGGTGGAGGAGTTGCTACGATATAACGGACCCGCCACTTCTTCAGGTCCTCGTTATGCAACACAGGACACGGAGTTGGATGGACAATTGATTCAAAAGGGAGATGTTGTGATTCCCCTTCTGAAATCAGCGAATCGGGACGAGCAGCAGTTCACTGACCCCGAAGATTTGGATATCGAACGCAAAATAAAACGGCATTTGGCCTTTGGACACGGCATCCATATGTGTCTTGGCGCTCCCCTTGCTCGTGTAGAAGGGGACGTGGCGTTTACCACGCTTTTACGTCGGCTACCGGATATTCAACTCAGTATTCCTCAGGAAGAGATTCAGTGGCATTCTGCTTTGTCATCACAGGGATTGGCAGCATTGCCTGTGAAATTTTAATAGATAAACTTAGTACGACCCATTGGAGTATGACGAATTTTCGTCATACTCTTTATTGGTATAGATGATAGAATGGAATGAACAAGAAACATGTTACTGGATTGAACACTGCTTAATGTAAAAGATAAAGTGGGATACATAATTTTTGTGGTGGAGGTTAACCTTATGAATAAAGATGAACAATTCATGCATAAAGCCATTGAAATTGCTCTGCAAGCTCGCAAAGAAGGAAACGAACCATTCGGAGCCATTCTGGTGAAAAACGGAGAGGTCGTCATGATTGGGGAAAATAAAATCAACACTTTTTGTGACCCTACGCATCATGCAGAAATTGGGCTTATCCGAAAGTATTGTACCGAACACCACGTGTTTGACCTGAGCGAATACACTCTGTATACGAGTTGTGAACCGTGTGTGATGTGTTCCGGTGCGATGGTTTGGTCGAATCTGGGGAGGCTGGTGTATAGTGTATCCCATGATCAATTAGCGGAAATTGCTGGTGGCAACATCATGATCGCGTGTGAAGAAGTATTCGACAAAAGTCCTCAAAAGCCTGAAGTAACAAGGGAATTACTTAACAAAGAAGGGTTAAAAGTATTCGAAGGATATCAATTTCAATCCTAGTCGTTATCCGGACAAAAAATTATTTTTTGATAATTGCTTGATTTTTTTTTCAACGTCTGATAGTGTAAGACCTGTGATTTTGGGAAGTTAATTTATCAATATGAATTAGAGCTTTCCAGCAGATAATTTTGACCACTTCACCAGGAAGTTAAGGCCATACGGACAGCCGGGTCAAACGCCGATTGGCAACTTACGTTGCTTTATTGATTGAGTTCAAAGCTCAAATTTTATAAGTTGGTTACTTTACAACCAGTGCAATTGCACATCAACTTGTGAAACGGTCAATAAGAGTGGTAAAGGCGAATTATTTGCTATATAGACTCTGATCCAATATTGATATACATGAAGGAGCTTTCCGCCAAAGGAGTTCTTGTGAACTTTTTTGGTCATGGAGACTTCACGTCTTTTTTATGATGTATATCGATAAGCAAGTGTGATGATGCGCGATTGCGAGCATTTTTCACCTTGCTTTTTTTGTTGTCTTGTTGTCATCGTATTAAACCAATTAAAAAAAATACATATTGGGATAGGAGAATGTAAAATGGGAAAAGCACTAATCATCGGCGCCGGCGGCGTTGCTTCCGTGGCAGTACACAAATGCGTTCAAAACAGCGAAGTTTTTGAGGAAATCTGCATCGCGAGTCGTACTAAATCCAAATGTGATGAACTCAAAGCCAAGCTGGACGGCGGAAAAACAAAAATTACAACAGCACAAGTAGATGCTGACAATGTTGACGAACTGATCGCTCTGATCAACGAAGTTAAACCTGATATCGTTATGAACCTTGCTTTGCCGTATCAAGATCTGACAATCATGGATGCTTGTCTTGCAACTAAAACAAATTACATGGACACAGCGAACTATGAGCCACATGATACAGCGAAGTTTGAATACAGCTGGCAATGGGATTACAAAGAGCGTTTTGAACAAGCAGGCATCACTGCATTGCTCGGTAGTGGATTTGACCCAGGTGTGACTGGTGTATTCTCCGCTTATGCCCTGAAGCACTACTTTGACGAAATTGAGTACATCGACATTCTGGACTGCAATGGCGGCGACCATGGCTATCCGTTCGCAACCAACTTCAACCCTGAGATCAACATTCGCGAAGTATCTGCGAACGGAAGATACTGGGAGAATGGTGAATGGATCGAAACAAAACCGATGGAAATCAAACGTGTCTACGACTTCAAAGAAGTTGGAGAGAAAGACATGTACCTGTTGTACCATGAGGAATTGGAATCTTTGGCAAAAAACATGCCAGGTCTGAAACGTATCCGTTTCTTCATGACATTTGGTCAAAGCTACCTGACTCACTTGAAAGCTCTTGAAAATGTAGGCATGACTTCAATCGAGCCTATTGAATATGAAGGTAAACAAATTATTCCACTGCAATTCCTGAAAGCAGTACTGCCGGATCCAGCATCCCTTGGACCACGTACTGTGGGTAAAACAAACATCGGTTGTATTTTCAAAGGCAAAAAAGATGGTCAAGACAAAACATATTATGTATACAATATCTGTGATCACCAAGAGTGCTACAAAGAAGTGGGTTCCCAAGCAATCTCGTACACAACAGGCGTTCCAGCTATGATCGGTGCAGCAATGGTCATGACAGGCAAGTGGAACAAACCAGGCGTATATAATGTAGAAGAGTTCAACCCAGATCCATTCATGGAAGAGTTGAACAAATGGGGCCTCCCATGGGTAGAAGACTTCAACCCGGTACTCGTTGATGAGCTGCCAGAAGAAGTTAAAGAATCGGAGCTTGTTCGTTAAAATGCGGTTCGAGCAATTACCGACACCATGTTTTGTTGTTGACGAGGCGCTTATTGAGAAAAACCTGCAAATCCTGAACGGTGTTATGCAGCGTACAGGTGCCAAAATCGTGCTCGCTCAAAAAGCATTTTCCATGACTGCGATGTATCCGCTGATTGGAGAATACCTGAGCGGTGCAACGGCGAGCGGTTTGTATGAAGCGCGTCTGGGCCATGAGGAAATGGGCAAAGAGAATCATGTCTTTGCTCCGGCATACCGCGCAGAAGAGATCGACGAGATTATCTCAATCTGCGATCACATTATTTTCAATTCTTTTTCACAGCTTGCAAAATTCAAGGATAAGGCGCTTCAGGCTGGCCGTAAGGTCGGCTTGCGCGTCAACCCTGAATGCTCTACCCAAGAAGGACATGAGATCTACGATCCGTGTTCTCCGGGTTCGCGTTTTGGCGCAAAACTGGAGGATTTCGATGCAGACCTGTTGGAAGGCGTCTCCGGACTGCACTTCCACACACTGTGTCAGCAAAACTCCGACGATCTGGAGACTACGCTAAATGCAGTTGTCGAGAAGTTCGGACAATGGTTGCCGCAGATGGAATGGATCAACTTCGGTGGTGGGCACCATATCACACGTGAAGATTATGATATTCCAAGACTGGAAGCATGCATCAAGCGTATGCAGAACGACTATGGTCTGGAAGTATATCTGGAGCCGGGAGAAGCTGTTGCGCTGAATGCGGGTTATCTGGTGACTTCTGTGCTGGACTTCCATAAGAACGGTATGGACATTGCCATTCTGGATACTTCAGCTACATGCCATATGCCTGATGTGCTGGAAATGCCATATCGCCCGCCGCTGATCGGTTCGGGAGAAGTGGGTGAGAAGGCTCATCTGTATCGCTTAGGTGGACAAACCTGTCTGTCTGGTGACGTGATTGGGGATTATTCATTCGATCAGCCTTTGCAAGAAGGCGACCGTCTGGTATTCGAAGACATGGCGATTTACTCCATGGTGAAAACCAACACGTTCAACGGCATGCCGCTTCCAGCGATTGCAGTCAAAAGAAAAGACGGCGATTGCGAAGTTGTCCGTGAATTCGGATATCAGGATTTCAAAATGAGGCTGGCATAATTACTTCATTATATAGTAAACATTCAATTAAGAATTGAATATAAAGCATTGAATATAAATACAAAGAAGGGAACCTGGAGACAGGTTCCCTTTTTAACGTTAACTGATGTTTAACAATTACATTTAATGATGTTTATCATTGAGGTTAGATGAATGTTTACTGGTATTGAGCCGACTTAGCTTCGACTTCAGTTTTCGGGTTAATGTTGTGGTTTCGAGGCTGCTCTCGCAGCGTATGGAAAGATGGGTTCTCTTAGTTCAAAGTCATATGTTAACCCATCCACAATGCCCACTACACTCTCACTGTCATACAACCCCAGCAAAAATCCAGCCATTTGTTCCGCCGTATGGAACTTGGGAACCCTGCCTTCATATTCAAACTCATCTAAATTAAAGGAATGTTTCGCAAATTCCGTCTCGGTTGCAGCCGGAGCGAGCACCTTGGCCTGCATCGCTGCGTTCTTACCTTTTAACTCTTGCGCAAGTCCTTCCGTAAAGGCACTAACATAGAACTTGGTTGCGCAGTAGGTTACTGCATCGGCTACAATCGTATATCCACCACCAGAGGAGATATTAATGATCTGTGTGCCATCAACATTTGCATAATCACGTACATACAGGGAAGAAAGAATCGTAAGAGCTTCTATATTAAGATGAAGCATCTGCTCAATCTTTGGCAGGTGTTGTTCGCCAACGGAAGCGAAATTCCCGAATCCGGCGTTGTTGATCCAAGTCTCAATGGAATAAGCCTGAAGACTTTCATAGAATTCATGCACATTAGCGGCAATAGACAGATCCACTATACGAATGACAACATCCAGATCTGGATTGATTTCAGCTACTTTTGCTTTTAATTTGTCCAATTCATCGGTTCTGCGTGCAGCCAGGATCATATTTTTGCCACGAGCTGCAAAAGCTAAAGCCGCTTCATATCCAATGCCTGAACTGGCACCGGTAATCACTGTATATTTCATGGGAATTCCTCCTGGATCTGATTTCATTTTTTATTGTGATGTGACCACGAGTTGATTATACTGATTAGAGCTTACTCTAAGTCAAGCGGGAAAATGGAGGGGAGGTTAACCATGCATACCATAGGTGAAGTGGCAGAATTACTCCATATCAGTGCACATACGTTGCGTTATTATGAGAAGGAACAGATTATAACTCCTTTCCGAGATGCCAGTGGAGACAGGCGATACAACGAGTCACACCTGAAGTGGCTACAATTTGTGATCAAATTAAAAGAGACTCAAATGCCCATTGCTATTATTAAAAAATATGCCTCCTTGTTTCAGGAAGGTGAGCATACGGCGGCGGATCGTTTAAAGCTGCTGGAGGAGCATAAAGAGTCGATTCAAAAACAGATGCACATACTTAACACAGCTGATGAGATGCTTGAGCATAAAATTTCGTCGTATCGAACGCTCATCGGACAATGAACTAACACACACAAATGACGATCTATTGCCAAAACAGTGATTTTTATTATAGACTGTTTTTTATCGGTTGTTCATCAAGGGGGAAATGCAATGCATCAAAACAGAAAACAAAAGTCAAACAAGTTAAAGATTCTCTCCAAAGTATTATTGATTATCATTGGGGGATTTATAACGGCATATGGCCTCGAAGCCATATTGATCCCGAATAATGTCTCAGATGGTGGTGTCACAGGTCTGAGTATCGTAGGATCACAGCTGTTCGGATTACCACTGGGGATGCTCATCGGGATTATTAACATTCCATTTGTGTGGCTCGGGTACAAGCAAATCGGAAAAAGCTTTGCGTTATATTCGATCATCGGTATTGCTTCACTGGCAATCAGCACGAGTCTGATGCACCATGTACCAACTATCATTGAAGGTGATACCTTGCTTGTTACGGTTGTCGGCGGGATTATTATCGGTTTTGGTATGGGACTTGCATTACGTAATGGTGGCGCATTGGATGGCATAGATATGCTGGCTGTACTCCTTTCGCGAAAAGTACCTTTTGGAACCAGTGATCTCATTCTGTTCCTCAACATGTTTGTATTTATTGTCGTTTCTACCGTGTTCGGTCTGCAAGGTGCGATCTTGTCAGGACTTGCGTATTTTATTGCTTCTAAAGTAATACATATTGTTGAAGAGGGCTTGAGCGGCTCCAAAACGTTTAAAATTATTACGAATCAACCTGAGATTATGGTTGAAACCATTCGGGACCGCTTAGGCCGTGGAGCAACGTATACTGAGGCTTACGGTGGCTACTCTAATGAGCAATTCAAGGAAATTACTTGTGTCATTAACCGGATGGAAGAGAGTAAAATTAAAGATATCATTCACGAAATTGACCCAACTGCTTTTGTAGTCGTATACGATGTAGCTGAAGTAAGAGGCGGAAATTTCAAAAAGAAAGATATTCACTAACATACAAAAACGCGCTGACAGGAGGAATACTCTTGCCAGCGCGTTTTTGTTTTACCATATGTATATAAAAAAAATCAAGCTTCCGTAAAAACTGTACTGAAGCTACTGTCAACACCTTCAATATACAATGGAACAGCATATACCTTTTCAATTCCAGATAAATCATGGTTTAAATTCATATCCTCTATAAGTAGAATGAACTTGCCATCAACCCGACCTTTCCCGAGCATAATCTTATGAAAAGTGATAGCTTCATCCACATGAATCACAGAGCCAGAAGAGATCATATCCATTCCAACTGCTCTCAATGAATCAAAAACCATCAGGTAACTTGCAGCATCTGCTGCAAACCCTGGGTTATGATCACTATAACGAACAGGGTCAGATGATCGAAAATTTCCAAAACCTGTGCGTATGAGCAGTAGATCAGAGCCAGCGATCTGGTGTTCATACGGCTCCAAGTCAGCTTTTGTAATAAGTTCATCATCTCCTTTGGGAATATCGAGGATTGTTGGATGAGTAAAGATAAAGTAGTCTATTGGAATCTCGCTTATTTTTAGACCTTGCGGATTGAAATGCCAAGGCCCGTCAATATGAGTTCCATTATGGTCGAGAGATGTGATGATAAATTGGTTATACAGATCTCCTTGATCTATGCTGGACTGCTGCTGAATCTCAACAGGAGGGTTATCTTTATAAACGGGAGTATTTACACTAAGAGGATAGGACAAGAGGATCCGCTTCATCTGTTGTTCTCTCCTTTATGTCACACAGTTTCTATATAATGTTTGGTGAATGTATGGACTCATATTATGAAAGGAATCGGTATTTCATGCATAAGTACAGCTCTCTTATGGAAAACTTCTATAGTGCGAATACAATGCATGATTTCATGTATGGGAGGTTAGCATAGTGACAAAACAAGACCCGCAAGAGCTTTTGAAGCAAAAACACGAGCTGGATGAACAAAAAAGACAGTTCACTAATTTTTCGCGGAATATTTCTGGTCATGGTGAGGTTGAAGCTGGTCAAGAGTTCAGTGTTGACCGAGTACCAGATGATCAAAACCGTATGAAATCGGTTGAGAACAGACGCGGCGAAGTCTAAAACGGTACAACATAAGCCGATCCTTTCATGGATCGGTTTATTCGTGTGGAGCAGTGTGATGCACAAAGGATATGTATTGTAATTGCACATAGGAGAGTATATAGGTGGTGGTCAATCGTTGTAAAAGGTCGTATATTATTAATATGTCGATTGTGGGAGTGAACATGTACCACATCGCAAAATGATAAACGATTTTACATAGAAGGACGGGAAAAAATGGACTTTAAACCGCTTGCTTCATTTATCGACCGCATTACATCCTGGCGTATACCGTGGGCAGAAGTGCTGGTGATGCATCGAAATGATACCGTTTTCCATTATCGTAATGGATACGCCAATCTGGAAGAGAAAACACCGATCGGTGATGGAGCGATCTTCAATCTATACTCCATGACCAAAATTATGACCTGCGTGGCAGGATTGCAACTGGTTGAGAGAGGTGAAATGCTGCTAAGCGACCCACTGTCTGATTATCTGCCAGAGTATGCTGAGATGACGGTAAAGAAAACGATGGCGAACGGGGAGATCCGACTTGAAAAGGCGACAAGAGCCATTACAGTACGTGATTTGTTTACCATGACCGCCGGGTTCTCGTATGACGTGGGTAGTCCAAACATTCAAGAAGCCGTAAAAAGCACCGACGGAACATTGCCAACACGTGACTTCGCGAGAGCGCTTGCGAAGGAACCACTGCTGTTTGAACCAGGGACACACTGGAATTACAGCATGTGCCATGATGTGCTAGGAGCGTTGGTGGAAGTGGTAAGTGGCAAACGCTTTGGTACGTATCTGCGAGACGAAATTACTGGACCCCTTGGCATGAACGATACAGCATTTAATCTGAACGATGAGCAGCAGAAGCGCCTGATTCCACAGTATGCTTACAATGATGAGCTTGAAAAGGCTGTACGTTTGGACGGTAATGGATTCCGTGTGGGTACGGAGCTGGAAAGCGGCGGTGCAGGGTTGCTATCAACCGTTAGCGATTATGCACGTTTTCTGAACGCGCTTACTGGGCATGGTACGAGTCCCGAAGGCGTGCGCATTCTGTCACAAGCTTCAGTGGAACTGATGCGAACGGACCACCTGAACGAGATGACTCGTGCTGATTATTCCTGGGATCATATGTATGGATACGGCTATGGACTGGGTGTTCGCACACATATCTCCAAAGCAGGAAGCGGCTCACTGAGTCCAATTGGCGAATTTGGATGGAGCGGCGCTGCTGGTTGTATGGCTATTATTGATCCGGATTCAGAGCTTACAGTTATGTATGCACAGCACCTGCTGAATAGTCAGGAACCATACGTTCAACGACGCTTACGTAATGTGGTTTACTCCTGTCTATAAATCATATCGTATTCGAAGTTACTTGAAGAGCCGCTAAATAGCGGCTTTTTTATGTTATATGAGTCGAAATCTATTCATTAGATTGTTATTTCTTTATTAGAAAGGGTATGTTATCATTCTTAGGAAAATAGTACTAGTAGGAGGATATGCTTATTGAACATGAACTTAAATTAATTACATAGTTTGATCAAGATTACACGCTAGCAAGTACCTGTTTGAATGTTGAGATTGTGCACGATTTAAAATTAGAAAAGAGCTGTTAGATTATTATTTTTTTTATTCAAAGGAGAGTCACAGATGATACACCCTAAACACAATGCAAAATGGGCTTCTCTAGCCTTACTTACCTTAGTAGTCTATGTTCTGAGCGCATTGCTTCTGCTACCGTCCAATGCCGCTGCCAAAGGAGAGCAAATCTCCGCCAAACAGCTCGAAAGTATGAGCCGGCTTTCATTTACGCTTCGTGATGCCAAACAAACGGCTTACACCGTTTATATTTTCGCTTATGATGAACAGAAGAGAACGCTGACCGAAGAAAATGGCTGGACCAACAATAAAATAGGCGACAAGAGTTATTCAGGCACGTATCGTGCAGCCTTGCTGAAAAAAGGTGCAGCATACGGAACTGTTCAGGCAGCTAAACTGGATCTGAATACGATTATTTTGCCTCAAACCTGGAATTTCGTTGTGAAAAGCAAAGAGGCTAGTACACCAGACATGCTGATGATCACCGATTGGGGAACTTCTAATTTTAATGAGGTGAAAACGTATATTGTTCGTTCCGGGGAATTGCGCCGTGTAACATATGTCGATAATAAGGGGAAAAAAATCGACGATTCCTACTCTGCAAGCAGAGATGATGGAATCCGTACTCTTTCAGGTGCCCGAGTGCAGTTCAAAAATTACAACAACCTTCAATTTGTCTATGGAGTTGATACGTTTAAGCTGAATGTGAACAAATTGGAATTACGGTTGGAAGATACGCGTAACCTTCGTTCAGAAGCTTGGCCAAACTCGGGTGTTGGCGATCGCGCTTACCTGAAAAGCCTAAAGGAAGCCGCTTTAAAGGGTGTGCTGCCAGGCCGGACGGACATCAAGATTGGTATGACGCTTCAAAATGCGCAAAAAAAGCTGGGGAAACCCAATTCTCGTTCAAACGGGGAATGGGGAGCGTACTATTTTTATTCTAAATTCGGCGTCGGATTTGATTCATACATGCACGAGCTTACCAATAAATCACGTATTGCCGTTTTTGATTTGTACAATGAAAAGCAGAATCTTTCACCACGGAATGTGAAAATATGGATGGGAAAACCTTCCTCAGAATATTACAATGAAGTCGTGGTTGGTTATGAGATGGTATACCAATTGGGTAATCACGCCATTGTATTCACTTATGAGGAAGAAGAGGACTTGATTGATTTTACGAGTATATATTAAGCTATAACATAGCGAAAACTGAACGTATTCATATACGTATTTACAAAAAAAGCCGCTGATTAGCGGCTTTTTTTGTTATCCATGGAAGTGGACGCGTAAGTCTATTTCATTGGAATGTTATTAGAGCTTTGCACAGAACGTACACGATTGACTAAATAAATGCCGACCGACACAAACAGCAATGCGGCCAGATTTTTCAGTTCCAGAATCGTTTCCCCCAGGAATAACGCTGATAACAATGCGCCAAACACAGGGATTAGGAAGTTGTAGACAGACACTCTTCCCACCTTGTTATACTTGAGAAGCATATTCCATAGACAAAATGCGACAGATGACAGCAAAGCCAGGTAGATTAAGTTACTGGTGGATTCCAGGGTGAAATGAGTAACCCGACCGCCGAGTGATAGACCCAACAGCGCAAGTACCAGTCCCCCGACGAATAAGCTGACACCTGTTATGATCAGAACATCGATGGTGGCGGTGAGACGTTTTGCGTAAAGGGCTGTAACGGAAAAAACAAGTGCCGCTATAATAACGAACCCTTCGCCTGTGAATGAAAAGGAAAAAGCAAGCAGATCCGTATGGAAGTTTACGATGATTACGCCAACGAATCCAAGCAAGCAACCAACGATTTTATTTCTGCTTAATTTGTCGTTTTTATAGATGAAATGGGCCAGAACAACACTGAAAAAGGTCGTAGTTGCGTTCATAATAGAGCCTTTGACACCTGTCGTATTGGCTACGCCAACGTAGAAAAACATATATTGCAAACCGGTTTGCAATATACCTAACATGATGAGGCCTGTCCACTGAGGCTTGGTTAATTGGAGCTTCTGTTTTCTAACGATACGAGACAGGAGCAAGAGCAGCATACCCGCCAGTGTAAACCGGTATCCTGCAAATACATACTTGGAAGCAATATCTTCCGGAATTATGTTAAATGCAATATATCCAAGTTTGATGGATGGGTACGCACTTCCCCATAACAAGCAACACAGGCTTGCCACGAGCATGACAAAAATGGGATCACTAAACTTACTTGGTTTCTCAAGGGTATTTCTCTCTATCACTTTCGATCTTCTCCTCGCATTTCATGCACATATGTATGTACGAATCTAATATCTTCACTGACCATATCACATAACGCCAATGTTTGTAATGATAATTAATAAACCGCTCCCCAGGTGGTAAGAATATCAAGAAGGAACGGTTTATGAGGAGCCTTGGTTATAGATTTCTTTCTAATAAGATCCCAACTTGTTCTGCGACAATGTGAGGTTGCCGGGGTAATCCATTCGTGAAATAGGATTCCACGATACCAACGATTGCTGTACCAAAGAACGTGAGAATAACTTCTTTCGTTAGTCCTTTATTTTTGCCCTCCGTTACATTCACCTCATCTTCCAGTTCTTCAATGACGAGTGCCAGGAAGCGATTGCGGAAAAAAGGGGCTCCTTTACTCAGTAACATAGCCGAGAAGAATGAATAATGAACTTCAAAATAATCGAACCAAAGTACATTGCTTTCTATAAAATCCAGATCGGATGCTTCTTTGCACAATCTTCTTAGTTCATCAATATGTTCTTCAATTAATTTATCCAGCAAGTCAAATTTGTCCGAATAGTGATGGTATATCGTTCTGCGGCCGACATTTGCATGATCAGAGATATCTTGCATCGTAATGGTATCAAAAGGTTTCTCGTTCATGAGTTTGATAAAAGCGGATTTGATCGCTTCCTGAGACTTTAGTATTCTTCGATCTGTAATAGAAACGATAGTAATCACCATTCTTTCCAGAGAGTAATTGCACAAATGTTGTCTCCTTGCGCCATAAGGCACAGATCTGCATCATTTGATCCTTGCAGAGGCAGTGCAATTATTTTATATTATACACGAATGTGCGATATCGCACGTATGTGTGTAATCATATTTAGGTCAACATAAGAGCAGGACGCATTAATCAAGAAGATCACATTGGAGGAAATAAAATGGCTAAACATGAAGAAGTTAAAGATGGAGTGATATTCCCGGTAGGAGAAAAAAACGAAGCATTTTCGCAATATTTCATAGGGCAAAGTTATCTCCAATCCTTGGTTGCTGATCCCAAAGTAAATGTGGGTGTTGGGAATGTAACGTTTGAACCGGGATGCAGAAATAACTGGCATATCCATCGCGGTGGATTTCAGCTGTTGTTAGTGACTGGTGGGGAAGGTTGGTATCAGGAAGAAGGAAAACCTGCTCAATTCCTAAAAGCCGGCGATGTTATTGTGACTCATGATGGTGTAAAACACTGGCATGGGGCCGCTAAAGATAGTTGGTTTGAACACATTGCGATCACTGCGGGTACACCGGAATGGTTGGAACCAGTGACAGATGAAGTTTACGGGAAGTTGTAAAATAAAAGCTATGAATTGATTTATTCGAAAATGTTACTCCTAATTTGTTAAATTAAAGGCTATTTAAGGTCAGCGAGATTGCTGATTCTTATGTTGATCTGGGTGCCATCACTCTGAGTTTTAATCAAGTTATGGCCTCTTTACGTCTATGAAGTATCGATCTCCCTGAGAGGAGAAAACCATGATATAGATGGATTCCAGTGCACTTTATGTATACTTGGAGAAATTTCCAGAATGAAAACGCTTGTCAAATTGAAAATAATATGATAATTTAATGCCTGTAACCGGTTACACATAGAGGAGAGCAACTTATGACAACAATTAAAGACGTAGCTCAACTGGCTGGCGTATCTGTTGCCACCGTATCCAGAGTCATTAATGATAGAGGTTATGTTCATGCGGACACACGCAAGAAAGTGGAAGATGCTGTGAAGGCGCTTAACTTTTCGCCAAATGAAGTGGCTCGCTCATTATATAAGCGTAAATCCAAACTGATTGGCCTGTTGTTGCCGGATATTACGAACCCTTACTTCCCGCAGTTGGCCCGCGGCGTAGAGGACCGGATGCAGGAGCAGGATTACAGACTGATATTTGGAAATAGTGATGAGGATGAACGGAAGGAGCAGGATTACATCCAGACGTTTATCCAGAACAACGTGGTTGGTGTGATCTCTTCAACGAACTACCCTCATTCTTCAATATATGAAAAACTGAAGATTCCCGTGGTGTTTCTGGACAGAACTTCACTGGATCGTCCATCCGTGTATGCGGATGGCAGGGAAGGTGGAAGACTAGCTGCAAGGGAGATTATCAAACGCGGCAGTCGCCGGATCACAGTTATGCAGGGACCGTCACAGATCAGACCCGCTCAAGATCGTTTTGAAGGGGCGATTGAAATCATCCGTGATGCTGGGTTAGACTACCGGGTGATCCAGACGACCTCATTTTCAATTAACGAGGCAGGGGTATGGGCTGAAGAATTATTCAGAAAGTACGCAGACACAGACGGCGTCATTGCCAGCAATGACATCGCAGCCATGGCAGTACTGCATGAGGCATCACGGATTGGAAGAAAGGTTCCTGATGACGTACAAGTGATTGGTTTCGATGATATTCCGATGAGCAGCCTGTTATCGCCGGCATTGTCCACCATCCATCAGCCAGCATACGAGATGGGAAGAGAAGCGGCGGGATTACTTATCCAGCTTGTGGAACAAGCTGCAGTAGAGAACAAAAACATACAGTTGCCCGTAAGTTTCATCGAACGGGGCACTACGAGAAAGGTGAGATCAGATGGCTAAAATATGTGTAATTGGAAGCAGTTCGATGGATCTGGTTGTTACTTCGTCAAGACGGCCGGGGGCGGGTGAAACCGTTCTTGGCGATAGCTTCAAAACGGTTCCTGGTGGTAAAGGAGCCAATCAGGCTGTTGCCGCTGCACGACTGGGTGCCGAGGTTGCGATGATCGGCCGGGTAGGCGAAGATGCCTTTGGCAAAGATATTTTAGAGAACTTTAGAGCAAATGCTGTAAATACGCAAAATGTGAAACCGGTTACACATTTAGAAAGTGGAACGGCTCATATCATTCTGGCAGAAGGTGATAATAGTATCGTAGTGGTTGAAGCGGCGAATCGGGAAGTCACTCCTGCATATGTCGATGAAGCAGCTGAAGTGATCCGCGATGCAGATATCGTATTAATTCAGCAGGAAATTCCGGAGGAAACGGTTGTGCATGTGAGTGCATTGTGTGCAGAATTCGGAACACCGCTACTGCTTAATCCCGCTCCGGCGAGAACATTGCCGCAAGAAGTGATCGACAATGCCGCATATATCACGCCGAACGAGCATGAAGCTGAGATTTTGTTTCAGGGCATGAGTCCGGCACAGGCATTACGTCAGTATCCAAACAAGTTGTTCATCACGGAGGGCAGTAAAGGTGTACGTTACTTTGATGGCACTGAAGAAATTCTAGTCCCAACTTATAAAGTTGAGGCTGTCGATACTACTGGGGCAGGGGATACGTTCAATGCCGCATTTGCAGTTGCTTTGGCTGAAGGAAAAGCGTTGCAAGAGAGTATACGCTTCGCCAATCGGGCTGCATCGTTGTCCGTTACCAAGTTCGGTGCGCAGGGCGGCATGCCAACGCGTGATGAAGTAGAGGAGAGCTTGTAATGAAAAGAAATGGCATGTTGAATAGTCACATTTCCAAGATTCTGTCTGATCTGGGCCATACGGACATGATTGCGATTGCGGATGCAGGTCTGCCAGTACCGGACGGGGTACTCAAAATCGATCTGGCCCTCAAACTGGGAACACCAAGTTTTCGCGAAGTGGTGGAAGCGATCGCTGAAGATATGGTCATTGAGAAAGTCATTGTGGCTGAAGAGATTTGCGAAGGCAATCCCGTAGCTATGCAATTCATCACAGAAAAATTCGGGGTAGAAGCAATCGAAGCTTCCGTCAGCCATGAACAATTCAAAGCATTAACCCGGCAGGTGAAGGCGGTCATCCGTACAGGTGAAGCCACACCTTATGCCAATTGCATTTTACAATCGGGAGTCCATTTCGGTTAAAAGGAGGTTGCGTAATGCACATACAGATGCAAGACATTCATAAAGCGTTTGGAACGAATCAGGTGCTGAGCGGAGTGGATTTTGAACTAAAGGATGGTGAAGTTCATGCCCTGATGGGGGAGAATGGAGCCGGCAAATCCACGCTGATGAATATTCTGATTGGTCTTCATCAGCGTGATCAGGGAACCATCAGCATAGACGGAGAAGAAAACTATTTTGCAAGTCCGAAGGAAGCCGAGAAACTGGGTATCACATTCATACATCAGGAGCTGAATGTATGGCCTGAAATGACGGTGCTGGATAATCTCTTCATCGGTAAGGAATTGACATCTTCCTTCGGGTTGCTCAACACAAGACAAATGAAAACGCTTGCCAAAGAACAGTTCGCCAAGCTTTCCGTAGACATACCACTGGAACGACCTGCGGGAGAGTGCTCTGTCGGGCAGCAACAGATGATCGAGATCGCCAAAGCGCTAATGACAGATGCCAAGGTCATCATTATGGACGAGCCAACAGCAGCACTTACGGAGCGTGAGATCCAGAAGCTGTTTGGTGTAATCAGCTCGCTGAAGAAGGAAGGCGTATCCATCGTCTATATTTCTCACCGAATGGAGGAGATATTCACGATCTGTGACCGGATTACCATCATGCGTGACGGAAGAACGGTAGACACACAGGCTATTCCGCAGACAAGCTTTGATGAAGTGGTGCGGAAAATGGTAGGTCGTGAACTTACCGAGCGTTATCCTGTCCGTAATCCTTCTTATGGAGAAGTTGTCCTCGAAGTAAGGAATGCAAGCAGCAAAGGTCTATTCGAGAATATTAACTTCACTGTGAGAGCGGGGGAAATACTCGGTTTCTCAGGACTCATGGGTTCTGGACGAACAGAGATCATGAGAACCATCTTTGGTTTGGATACGTTGGATAGCGGTGAAATCTTCATCCGCGGCAAAAAAGCGAACATTCGTAAACCGGCAGATGCAGTGAAATATGGAATCGGGTTTATTACAGAAGACCGCAAGGATGAGGGGCTGGTACTAGACTTCTCTATTCGCGAGAATATGGCGTTGCCAAATCTGTTCAGTTTCTCAAGCAAAGGTTTCATCTCAACTTCGAAAGAACAAGACTTCGTAGATACACTGATCAAACGTCTTCAGATCAAAACGCAATCCTCCGAGACGGCGGCAAGGAATCTATCCGGGGGTAACCAGCAGAAGGTGGTTATCGCGAAATGGGTTGGTATCGGACCAAGCGTGCTTATCCTGGATGAACCTACCCGCGGAGTGGATGTCGGGGCGAAGCGCGAAATCTATGAATTGATGAATGAACTGACTGACCGCGGCGTTGCAATCATCATGGTATCGTCGGAGCTACCTGAAGTGCTTGGCATGAGTGACCGGATCGCGGTTGTGCATGAAGGACACATCAGTGGCGAGGTTGCAAGGGAAGTAGCAACACAAGAACACATTATGACATTGGCCACAGGGGGACAGTGATATGACAACAATGCAGGAAAACAAAACGGCTAAAAGCGGCTTCCGTTTCTCAAACGTGATACAAAAATTGGGACCGCTGCTTGGCTTAATCATTCTTATTCTCATCGTATCGGTGTTGAATCCAAGTTTCTTGGAACCGCTTAATATCTTGAATTTATTGCGTCAAGTCTCGATTAATGCGCTGATTGCCTTTGGTATGACGTTTGTTATCCTGACGGGTGGAATTGATCTGTCGGTCGGCTCAATCCTGGCTTTATCCAGTGCTTTTGTAGCAAATATGATGTTGTCTGGTCTCGATCCGATCTTGTCCATCATTATTGGTGTAGCACTCGGTGGTGTCATGGGTATGGTGAACGGACTGATGATTACCAAAGGTAAAATGGCTCCGTTTATCGCTACATTGGCAACCATGACGATATTCAGAGGACTGACGTTGGTGTACACCAATGGTAATCCAATTACAGGGCTCGGGGATAACCTGTTGTTCCAACTGTTTGGCCGCGGTTACCTGCTGGGCATTCCGGTACCTGCAATTACGATGCTGATTACCTTCATGATTCTGTGGATTGTTTTGCATAAAACGGCTTTTGGCCGCAAAACGTATGCCATCGGCGGTAATGAGAAAGCTTCCATTATCTCGGGTATCAAAGTTAATCGCGTGAAAATTATGATCTACTCCCTGACAGGTATGCTCGCTGCTCTGGCAGGTGCAATTCTGACATCTCGTTTGAATTCAGCGCAACCAACCGCAGGTACATCCTACGAGCTGGATGCGATCGCAGCAGTTGTATTGGGTGGTACAAGCCTTGCTGGAGGACGTGGACGCATCGTTGGTACACTGATCGGTGTTCTGATTATCGGCGTGTTGAATAATGGATTGAACTTGCTTGAAGTAAACTCATTTTATCAAATGGTTGTAAAAGGTATCGTCATTGCCATTGCCGTCCTGCTGGACCGCAAGAAAACAGCATAAGGAGAGAAGCGAATATGAAAAAGTGGACTATAACACTCATAAGTATGCTGATGATCATCGTTCTGGCCGGGTGCTCTCTGGAGCCACCGGAATGGGCGAAACCTAACCCAAACAAAAGTAACGGACAGAAGAAAATAGGTTTGTCGATATCTACACTGAACAATCCATTCTTTGTATCACTGAAGGACGGGGTAATGGCTGAAGCCAAAAAACAGGGAATACAGGTCATCGTGGTTGATGCGCAGAACGATTCGGCAAAACAAACCAATGATGTTGATGATCTCATTCAGCAAGGCGTTAGTGCACTGCTAATTAACCCTGCGGACTCTGCAGCGATCTCCACAGCGGTTCAATCCGCTAATAGTGTGGGCATTCCTGTGATCACGCTGGATCGCTCCGCAGATAAAGGCGAAGTGGCGGCACTAGTGGCATCTGATAACGTTAAAGGTGGACGCATGGCAGCTGAATATTTTGTGGAACAACTGGGTGAAGGAGCAAAAGTCATTGAACTTGAGGGTGTGCCTGGTGCTTCCGCAACAAGAGAACGGGGTAAAGGTTTCCATGAAGTGGCTGACAAGCAACTTGATGTGGTTTCCAAACAATCTGCTGATTTCGATCGGTCCAAAGGATTAAATGTCATGGAGAACTTGCTACAGGGTAATCCAGACGTACAAGCGGTATTTGCCCATAATGACGAGATGGCACTTGGTGCAATTGAAGCGATTCAAAGCTCAGGTAAAGACATTCCAGTCATCGGATTCGATGGTAATGATGATGCAATCAAATCCATTCAGGATGGGAAATTGACGGCAACAGTCGCTCAGCAGCCTATACTGATTGGTCAACTGGCGCTGCAAGCAGCTCTGGATGTGCTCAGTGGCAAGCAGGTGGAGTCATCGATTCCCGCTGAATTGAAGCTGGTAACGAAGGAAAATGTGAATGAGTAAATCATCATAAAACATGTATCTTCGTTTTGGACATGAACATAGGACTAAACCAAGCCGCTAAATTAGCGGCTTTTTTCATTATGGCTTTAGCCAGTTGAGTGCGTGTAACGCGCGAAACAAAAAACCACCCGCTATGCGGGTGGAGGAATCGAGGGTTTGACCACTAAGACCATTCCGATAAAATTGAGATGTTCAGGCTCAAAGAAAGGAATGGTCTTAGATGGCAAACAAGAGCTATAGCCTAGCTCACACAAAGTGGATGTGCAAATACCACATTGTATTCACCCCGAAGTATAGACGGAAAGAAATCTATAATCAAGTGAGAAAAGACTTAATCGAAATTTTTAGACGTCTATGTAAGTACAAGGGAGTAGAAATTATAGAAGGTCATATGATGCCCGATCATGTTCATATGTTGGTAGCGATTCCACCGAAAATAGCTGTCTCCACGTTCATGGGATATCTAAAGGGAAAAAGTTCGCTAATGATATTCGAGAAGCATGCCCAGCTCAAGTATAAATACGGCAATCGAAAGTTTTGGGCAGAAGGGTACTATGTGAGTACAGTGGGTCTAAATGAAGCAACGGTAAGAAAATATATTCGTGAACAAGAAGCACATGATCAAGCGTTAGATAAGCTGAGTGTAAAAGAATACGAAGATCCATTCAGCAGTAATCGGAGCAAAAAGAAGTAAAACCAGTTTAACTGGTGAGTGAAAGTGACAAACAACACTGAGCCTGAACAGCCCTGCTGTCAGGCTAGCGTCTTTAGGCGCAGTTTGGCAACAGGGGGTTATACCCCCAGAGCAAACCACCCGTTGGACGGGTGGTCCTGATTTTGGAAGAAGCGTGCGGGCATCACATCAATCAGATTATTGACTTTTAAAAGCATATTAAAGCTGCCCCAATTGAATTAATGTCCACTTTGTCGTTTTGGACTGCTCCAAAATAGCATTTTTGGATATTTATATCCAGTCCATGCGTTGCTATACTAGCAAGACGTTCCACACAGTCTTCACAATACATAAGGAGGAGCTAATCTCATTGATTCATTCCTGTTTGGAATAGAAAGAAGGTGGCTGACATGAAACAGCTAGTAGAAGAAAATCTTCAAGCTGTAAGACAGCAAATGGCATTGGCCTGCCAGGCTTCAGGTCGCAACATAGAGGACATCAAGTTGTTGCTCGCGACCAAAACGGTACCGCTAGAGAAATTACAAATAGCTATTCAAGCAGGCGAGGTCCTGTTTGGAGAAAACAAAGCTCAAGAACTCCGAGACAAATTCCCACTCATGGAACAAAGCAAGCAGGTGGAATGGCATTTTATCGGACATCTGCAAACAAATAAAGTAAAGGACGTAGTTAAATATGTTACGCTCATCCATTCCGTAGATCGTCTGAAACTGGGTCAGGCGTTACATAACCAGCTTGTCAAAGAGAATAAGACTTTAGACATTCTTGTGCAAATTAACACGTCCTACGAAGAAAGTAAATTTGGTGCCTCTCCAGAAACAGCCGTCGAGCTTGTAGAACAGTTGTCTCAATTCGAGACATTAAACGTGAAAGGTTTAATGACCATTGGGAAACTGAATGTAACGAACGAAGAAACACGACATTGTTTTCGACTGTTAAACCAGATCCGTACACAGATTAAAGAGAAAAATATTCCACGCGTAGAAATGGATATTTTATCGATGGGTATGTCTGGTGACTTCCAAGTCGCCATTGAAGAAGGAGCTACAATGATACGTGTAGGGACAAGTGTATTTGGTCAACGCTATTTACCGGACGAGTATTACTGGAATGAAAACACACGCATCGATGATTAAGTGAGAGGTAGTGTTAAATATGAAGACAGCATCCCCTTCGTTACGCGGCCGTGATTTGATATCTCCGGTGATCGCCGCTTTAATATCCGTAATTGTTAATTACGGGGGTACGTTTATCCTTGTTTTTCAAGCTGCAAAAGTCGCTGGTTTAAGCCCGGAAATGACCACTTCCTGGATTTGGTCCATCTCGATTGGGGTAGGAGTAACGGGGATATGGCTCAGTTATCGATACAAGGAACCGATTATTACAGCCTGGTCGACACCGGGTGTGGCGTTTCTCGTTTCAGCATTAGCAGTAACCCCTTATCCAGAAGCTATTGGCGCTTACATGATTTCGGCAGTCGGATTTATTATTTTAGGTTTGTCAGGCATGTTTGAACGTTTCGTTCGACTTATTCCCCCGGGCATCGCTTCCGGATTATTAGCTGGCATTTTACTACAGTTTGGTATTTCGGCCTTTGGAGGGGCGAAGGTAGATCCTTTGCTTGTGATTGTACTGTTTGCAGGCTATATCGTGCTAAGAAGGTTTACTTCCCGTTACGCCATTGTTGGCATATTGGCAATTGGTTTGATTTATTTGATATGCATGGGGAAAACAGACTTCAGTACAATCCAATTGGCTGTAGCATCGCCTGTATTTGTTGTTCCAGCATTTTCGTTAAATGCTTTACTTGGCGTTGCGCTACCGCTGTTCATTATTACCTTGACAGGGCAGTATATGCCCGGAATGCTTGTTCTGCGTAATGATGGATTCAAGACAAGTGCCAATCCCATTTTGGCTGTAACAGGTTTGGGTTCGCTTCTTGCAGCCCCATTCGGATCACATGCTTTTAATGTGGCAGCTATTACAGCAGCGATTTGTACAGGAAAGGATGCACATGAGGATTCAACCAAACGTTATATTGCAGGTATTGCTTGTGGTGTTTTTTATATTTTTGTCGGCATTTTTGGCGTAACATTGGCTGCTCTGTTTTTGATTCTTCCTGCTACCTTTATTGCAACATTAGCGGGATTAGCCTTACTTGGAACGATCGGTGGCAGTCTTGCCAATGCATTAACGGACCCTAAGGGACGTGAAACTGCATTGATTACGTTTTTGGCGACAGCAGCGAATGTGACTTTGCTTGGTGTCGGTGGTGCATTTTGGGGACTGTTTGCAGGAATGATGGCACATCTACTGATGAATAGTAAATTTCCCAAAAAACAACTTGGAATGAATAAATAACCGTAATATTGAGAGGAAGATGTTCATGAAACATTTGGAGAAGCAAGATAAAGTAATAGGAAATGCTGTCCAGCAAGAGCTTGGAAGGCAGCGGGATACGATAGAACTGATTGCATCAGAGAATTTTGTAAGTCAAGCTGTGATGGAAGCAACAGGTTCGGTATTGACCAATAAATATGCGGAGGGGTACCCGGGTAGAAGATATTATGGCGGATGTGAGCATGTCGATACAGTCGAAGAGATAGCAAATAGCCGCCTTAAAGCACTTTTTGGCGCTGAACATGCGAATGTGCAGCCTCACTCCGGTTCTCAGGCCAACATGGCAGTATATTTTGCCTCGGTTGAGATTGGTGAGACAATACTTGGCATGAATCTATCCCAGGGTGGTCATCTAACACACGGAAGTACTGTTAATTTTTCAGGTAGGTTTTATAATTTTGTTCCATATGGTGTCGATGCACAGACGGGCCGCATTGACTTTGACGAAGTACGTAAACTTGCTTATAAGTATCGTCCACGCATGATTGTTGCAGGTGGAAGTGCATACCCGCGGACCATTGAGTTTGAATTATTTGCCCAGATTGCCGCCGAAGTGGGAGCTCTTTTCTTTGTAGATATGGCGCATATAGCAGGAATTGTTGCGGCAGGTTTGCATCCTAACCCGGTACCACATGCCCATTTTGTTTCAACCACCACACACAAGACCTTACGAGGACCACGAGGGGGAGCCATTTTGTGCCGGGAGTCCTGGGCAAAGGCGATCGACAAAGCTGTATTCCCGGGAACCCAGGGTGGGCCATTCATGCACGTTATCGCGGGGAAAGCGGTGGCATTAGGTGAGGCATTGCAATCCGAGTTCACAACATATATTGAAGGTGTACTGAATAACGCCAACGTATTGGCAGAAACTTTAATAAATGAAGGACTCACCCTAGTATCGGGAGGAACAGATAATCATATCGTGTTGGTTGACTTACGAACTATGGGCCTTACAGGCAAAGAAGCCGAAGCTTTACTGGATGAAGTAGGGATTACGGCGAATAAAAATGCAATCCCTCACGATACGGCAAGTCCTTTGGTTACGAGCGGTATTCGTTTTGGAACTCCGGCTATGACTTCAAGAGGGCTTGGAGCCAGGGAAATGAAAGAAATTGCTCAGCTGATAGGGCTTGCTTTTAAAAATCCAAAGAACTCGGATGTGAAAAAAAAGATATTAGGAAATGTCCGTGAAATCACTTCGCAATTTCTTAAATAGCTCAACAGCAGACACTAATAGAGCCTGCAATTGTTCCTAATGGATAACAATTGCAGGCTCGTAATTTGCGTGTTTATATTGAAACTTACTTTTTTGAACGAAGAGATATACCTTAATTGAGATTTAGGAGACGCCCTAGTAGGAGATACCTACACGAGACTGTACATACTCATCAGACATTAATTGCTGATAAGCAAACTCCGCAGTATCGATTACAGATATAGAAGTTCCACCGTCAGGCAAATAGTCGCGCTCAACCCGGTATTTACCGAGAGATTCTCCATCAAATAAGTAGGTAGGACACACAATGGTCCATTCTAACTCTGAAGCTTTGAGAATGTTGTACATCTCCAGATGCTCTTCAGCTGCTCGCGTGGACTTACGTTTGGACTCAGGGGATTGAAAACGAAGCAAGCCAGGATCCGCTCGACTTTCCAATATTCCTGCTGTACCAATGGTAATGATTCTTTTGATACGCTCCTGAGCCATAGCCTCAACAATATGTCCCATGGATTGCGATAATGTAGTCGTTCCATCGGTACTTAAGGAACTAACAACGAGATCTACACCCTGTATGGCGTGATGAATATCCTCTTTGACTAAAGCGTTTCCTTGATGCAGAACGAAATTGTCATCGTTGATTTGTACCTTTTCCGGGCTTCTAACCAGTGCAGTTACATGATGATTGGAACGTAGGGCATTAGAGACGAAATGACTTCCAACCCGTCCGGTGGCTCCTAACACTAAAATTTTCATTACAAAAAACATCCTTTCGAATCCGATTGGAGAGCATATTCTCCATCATAATACAATCTTTGCAAGCCGATGTATGCCTTCCTCAATCTGCTCCTCATCCACTTTCGCAAAACCTAATATCCATCCTTTTCGATGACTCTCCAAGCAATATCTACTAAGCGGATACACGCGTACACCTTGATCAAGGGCAGCATTTGTCAGCGCTTCTTCGTCAAATGACGTTTCAGATTCTAGAAGCATATGTAATCCCGTTTCCACACCACTTAATGTAAATCGTGAGCCTAGCCCGGAAGCAACAATGGCTTTGGTCATGACTTCATGTCTGCGTCGATATATGTTCCGAACTCTTCTCATATGGCGCATGAAATGACCACGTTCAATAAAATGAGTTAGCGTTAATTGTTCCATAATCGGCAGATGACGATAGGTTAATTCATGAACTTGAGTAAGGCGATCGATAGCTATTTTGGGGCCGATGATAGCGGATAGTCGAATGCCTGGTGCAACCATTTTGGAAAAACTCATCATATAAAGCGTATTCTGAGGTTGCTGACTGAATATAGTCGGAAGCGGATCTCCACGGTACCTAAATTCGCTATCGTAATCATCCTCAACAATCCAATATCGATGATGAGCTGCCAAGTGCATCAATTGTTGCCTGCGTGGCTCCGACATAATAACACCAACGGCGCATTGATGAGAAGGTGTGACAAATACGAGTTTCGTCTGTGGGTGAATATGATCTACACATAATCCATACTCATCGACTGGAACGGGATCGACTTGCATCCGGCGGTATTTCATCGCCATCCAAGCGGCTGGGAAGCCGGGATCTTCTACGGAAACTCTGTCTCCCTCACTTAAGAGTGCCTGGGCAATTAAATCAATGCTATGTTGTGCACCTGAGGTTAACAAGATTTGATCAACATCGATATGAATGCCTCGTTCAAGTGACAAATAACGCTGAATCTGTTCTCTTAACGCCAGTAACCCTCTGGCATCACCATAAGCCCATATATCCAGATTGGGTTCAGTGGAAGCTTGTAAAAAGGATTGCCTCCAGGCTTTTGTGAAACTTTCATCCAGATAAGGCTCGTGGGGATTAAAATCAATTTCTATTTTGCGATTGTCTCTATTGCCAAACCAACTATGCAGATGACCAATCGATTCGTTTAGTGTAGGCAATTCGGGCGGTATAGGCCCTTGCATCGTGACGTCTTCTGATGAACGAGGTGCATATGTCCAATCACTAACTCTTGTCCCGGCTCGTCGGGAGGTTACCGTATACCCTCGACTGAATAATTCCTCGTACACAATCTGTATGGTTGAGCGTGAAACACCAATTAATTGAGCAAGTTCACGTGAGGGAAGTAGCAATTCTCCTGGTTGCCATTTCCCGGTTGTGATATTATGAATCGCTTGATCCAAAAGTTGCTGCCAGATCGGGCGTTGGTCATTCCGATTAACTTTTAGCATTGCTTCAACTCCATTACTCATGCTGAATTATGGATTGCATTTATTTATGTACTTAGCCATCTTACTGGCACTCCATTGATTGATATACCATTATAGCAAAAGTTTAATTTGCAAACAAAACAAAGCTGGACTAGAGGGATTTTTACTGTGTGTCCAACCTATTTGGGTTGGTCCTGCTTGGTTCATACTCGATTCATATTCAAGCCACAGACAGTTCATCTTCTTCGGTTACACTACGGGAGTACGAACACAGAGATTCCTAATCCATAGACTAGACAGGAGAAGATGAGATTGACACGAAAGAAACGAACTTCTATCGCCGCCATAACCTTGGTGTTTGCAATGATGTCCCCAATGTCGGCCATGGCCACACCCGCTACCAGTAACGGTAATAACCCTACGTATGATCTAACTAAAAAGGCAGTAAGTGCAAAGGCCAAGGTACTCACTGAATCATACGCTACGACAAGTGTGCAGTACGCACTGATGGATGAGGGTGAGATTGTGATCTCCGGTCAGGCAGGCAACAATGATCTGAAAAACAACATCCCGCTTTCTTCAGATACCATGTATGGCATTGGTTCAACCAGCAAAATGGTGCTCACCACTGCCGTAATGAAGCTTGTTGATGAAGGCAAGATCGATCTCGATGAGCCTGTCGTGAAGTATATTCCAGACTTTAAAATGAAAGACAAGCGTTACCAACAGATTACACCACGCATGTTACTGAATCATTCATCCGGACTTCTCGGAACGTCAAGTAACAGTGCAATACTGTTTGGAGATAATGATACCTATGCACATGATACGTTACTGGAACAATTGGCGACGCAACATCTGAAGGCCGACCCTGGCGCATACTCCGTGTATAGTAATGATGGTTTTACATTAGCTGAAATTCTGGTTGAGCGTGTCAGTGGCATGGACTTCACAACTTTCATGCACCGGTACATAACCGAACCTCTTGGTATGGAGCATACCAAAACACCGCAGGATATTGTGGACTTTAGCCAGATGGCAGCAACATATGCCCCTTCGCATGAGGAGCAACTTCCATTAGAGACTACGAATATGATTGCCTCGGGAGGCATCTATTCCACCGCTGAAGATCTGGTTCAGTTCTCGAAAATCTTTACAGGTGAGGTTGAAGGTGTTCTTTCGGAGGAATCCGTAGAGGCCATGGAGCAAGAAGAATACAAGAGAGGCATGTGGCCAGAAGAAGGCGATTCGTCCATTGGTTACGGCCTGGGCTGGGACAGCGTGAACCTGTTTCCTTTTAATGATTACGGCATCCAGGCAGTAAGCAAAGGTGGCAATACAATCACCTATCATTCCTCCTTGATTGTGTTACCGGAGTATAATATGGCTGCTGCCGTAACCTCTTCGGGTGGTCATAGCTCAACGGATCAATTGCTGGCAACTGAGCTGTTGCTTAGTGCGCTTGAGGAGAAGAATATCATTCCAGAGCGTAAACCGGAGAAGTCACATGATGCACCGGTGAAAACAACCATGCCGAAGGAACTTACACAGCACACAGGCATGTACGCGGGTGGGGCAAACATGTTAATGAAGCTGGACGTAAAAGATGACGGGCAATTAACGCTATCTAATCTGTCGTCTCCTAACAGTTCTGATCAGACCTATACGTACACCGCTGATGGATCATTTGTTAATGATGCGGCTACGGAAAAGCTGAAGTTCGTTCAGGAAGTCAATGGGAACACATACTTGTGGTCTCGCTCGTATCAGTCTGTTCCTGGGCTTGGACAAGTTGCTTCCTCGGAATATAAAGCAGAAAAGCTTGAAACCAATGAATTGTCGGAAGAAGTAAAGGCCGCATGGCAGAAGCGAGAAGGCAAAGCGTATGTGTTAGTCAATGAAAAATACACATCAACACTGTACAACACAGCCATGCCGATGATTCCCATTCATACTTTTAACGAGCTGCCTGGTTATATCTACACCAACAAAATTATCGGAGCTAACCAAGCTGTGAACCAATTGCAAATTCCTGGATTGGCGGGCCGTGACACGATGGAGTTTAATTTCTATGAGGAAAATGGCGTGGAATACGTTACAGCTGGAGGCAACGTTTATGCTGCTCAAGATATTATAAAACCGATCTATGCGGGGAAACAATCAAAAACAACCATTCAAGCGAATGGTCATGCCACATGGTATTCGATTCCAGCATCAGCTGCAGGTAAAGAAATGACGGTCAAGATGTCTGCAAACAGCGCATTTGCTGTATATAACCAAGCTGGCATAGGCATTAATCATACAGTGGTCAGTGGACAAAACGAAATTGTGTTGCCTGAGAACGGAACTATTGTATTCGCGGGTGAAGCTGGTTCGAAGTTCGAGATTGTATTGACAACCAGAGCAAATTAATAGATTATAAAAAACTGTACAACAAAAAGTCGCGGAAATCGCGGCTTTTTTTGAGTTTTAAATTTTAAATAATACGTTTTAAAGTAAATGTACCTTTTTTCAGATTCACAATGTAATATTGGGTTTCGTAAAGCTTACCTAAAGGGTAAGTATTAAAAGGACTTTTACTGGTTGGAAAAAAATGATGGAGGAAAATGTTGCAAGTGGAAAGGCAAAGCATTGATTGTTAATATACAGTAAATAATAACAATCAAATGGGCAGAAGATCGACAAAAAGCATAACCGTAATACCGATTCCAAAGAAAATAATGATTATTCGGACAATACCGAGACGGGGAGGACACATGAAAACAACGAAGATCTCATTTTTTATACTTTCACTGATGCTGCTCCTGGTGAGCGGTCTATCAGGATGGGTAGGAAACGCTGCTGCAGCGTCCGATTCCGGTAAAACCTATGTTATCGGAACTGATGTCACATTTGCTCCATTCGAATATGAAGATGAGAATGGTGATTTTGTTGGTATCGACATGGATTTGCTGGATGCCATCGCCAAAGATCAAAATTTCAAGTATCAAATCAAATCCCTGGGATTTAACGCAGCTGTACAGGCACTTGAGGCGAATCAAGTCGATGGTGTGATTGCAGGGATGAGTATTACGGATGAGCGAAAAGCAAAATTTGATTTCTCAGAGCCATATTATGATTCAGGCGTTGTTATGGGAATTAGTGCCAATAATGATACCATCAAAAGTTACGAAGATCTTCGTGGTAAAAAGGTCGCTGTAAAAACGGGAACAGAAGGGTACAGCTTTGCTGAGTCCATCGCCTCAAAATATGGCTTTACCGTTGTCCCATTCGATGAATCATATCAAATGTATGATGATGTAAAGACCGGTAATTCGGTGGCCTGTTTTGAAGATGAACCCGTTCTAAGGTATGGGGTAAAGCAGAATAATGGTTTAAAAATCGTTACCGCCAAAGAAGACGGGGCTTCCTACGGATTTGCGGTAAGTAAGGGTAAAAATCAGGAACTTCTGGAGATGTTCAATTCTGGTCTTGTGAATATCAAAGCTAACGGTGAGTACAAGCGCATTATCGAAGAATATGTTGGAGAGAATGCCCAAGTCGCAAATCTGGGGCGTTGGGAGTTAATACAGAAATCTCTTCCTGCACTTTTTAAAGGTCTGGGAAAAACACTTTTATACACGATTGTGTCCCTGTTCTTCGCGTTTATCATCGGTCTGATTTTCGGATTTATGAAGGTGGGACAGAACAAATTCCTTCGTGGTGTTGCCACTGTATTTGTAGATATCTTCCGAGGCATTCCGCTGATTGTCCTGGCATTCTTTATTTATTTCGGGATTCCACAGGCGATGGGTTTCACAATGCCATTGTTCTTGGCAGCCATTCTGACACTTAGTCTGAATGCAGGAGCGTACGTAACCGAGATTATCCGAGGCGGGATTCAATCGATTGATCGTGGTCAGATGGAAGCTGCCCGTTCATTGGGCATTCCTTATCGCAAAGCGATGATAAAGATCGTCATTCCGCAGGCAGTGCGGGTTATGATTCCGTCCTTCATTAACCAGATGGTTATCACGTTGAAGGATACGTCAATCTTGTCCGTTATTGGTCTCGTAGAGTTGACACAATCGGGTAAAATTGTTATTGCAAGAACGTTCTCCTCTTTTGATATTTGGTTAACGGTTGCGGTTATGTACCTGATTGTCATCATCACATTGACCAAAATTGCTGATTATCTGGAGGTGAAGGTTCGTCGTGGCTAAAATAAAAGTTGAAGGTTTGAAGAAAAGTTTCGGCTCGAATCAGGTCCTCAAGGGAATTGATGTTGCGGTCAACGAAGGAGAAGTTGTCTGTGTCATCGGGCCTTCCGGTTCCGGAAAAAGTACCTTCTTGCGCTGCATCAACCAATTAGATGTGATTACGGCAGGCCGGGTTATCGTGGATGATCAGGACCTGAATGACCCTAAAACCAACCTGAACAAAGCTCGCGAAAATATTGGCATGGTATTTCAACATTTTAACTTGTTCCCTCATTTTAGTGTGCTTAAAAACATCATGTTTGCGCCCAGAGAACTCGGGATATTAAATGCACAGCAGGCGCGTGATACAGCACTCAAATTACTTGAGCGTGTGGGTTTGTCTGATAAAGCAGATAGCTTCCCAACACAACTGTCAGGTGGACAAAAGCAACGTGTAGCTATCGCTCGTGCGCTTGCTATGAATCCGGATGTTATGTTATTTGATGAACCGACTTCAGCTCTTGACCCTGAAATGGTAGGAGAAGTTCTTGGTGTTATGAAGGACCTCGCGAGCGAAGGCATGACGATGATGATCGTTACCCATGAGATGGGTTTTGCCCGTGAAGTAGCTGATCGTGTGATCTTCATGGACGGTGGTTATATTGTCGAGCAGGGCACTCCTGAAGAGATATTTGGAAATCCGAAGAATGAACGGACGATCAGCTTTTTGGAGAAGGTACTCTAGCACTGAATCGAGAATGAACACATTAAAAGTCGCTATTTTAGCGGCTTTTTTTGTTATATTTATGAGGTGATTTAATAGAAAGACCGATCAAACTAAGCCAAGAAAGTGAGGTCTATACTCCATGGAAAACGTGTCACAAGAAGATCAACTGCAATCCATTAAAGCCTTTCAATCAACCATCCGCAAATCAGAAAATGCCTTAGTGAATATGACTCAGAAAAGGAATAACACGACATTGTTACAGAAACGTCTCCAAGCTTTATACATCGGCCTAGCACTGTTGGAAAAGGTATGGAATCAGAAATCTCATCCCTACACGGAGGAAGATATCGCAGAAGCTCGTCTTGTCTTGATGGGATTGTTCCCATCTCTTGAGAGCATGTATGCCAATTCCAAAGAAGGTAGCCCGCAAAAGACTCTTTTAGAAAGAAGGATTAAAGCATTTCATCTGGCCGTTCAAGCCATGGATACATACTGAAATGCTTATGCAATGCATCTTAATGATGAACATGAAATGAGAGAGAGGTCTGTCTAATGAACGACAGACCTCTCTTTTTCTTTTGCAAGCTTAGGAAAACCGATAGAGGCGCACACCATGCGCAGGTACAGTCGTAACTAAGGAATTGTCTGTAAATTCGGCTGCTTCACCGCTCCATAATTCGGTACCTTCGGTAATCCTGGACAGTCCCACCTCATCAATGGACAGATCCACAGGTAAAGCATTCTCACCGATGTTGAACACAGCGACGTAAGAGGAACCATCCGTATGCTGGGCAGTCCACACAATAAGATCTTCTTTGCGTAAGGCTTCTCTGGCTCCGTAACTCTCGCGATGCATTCGCAGAACCTCACGATTGGTTAACAGGGATAATGTCCAGTCATCGTTATCTCGCAGTTCACCACCAAAGATGAGCGGGGAACGGAAGATGCTCCACAGCGACATCATCGTCAACTGCTCGTCAGGCGTGAACCGAGTCCAGCGATCTGCTCCACCACCGTCTACAGAACGGATACCGATATGACCCAAAGGCAACATATCACAGTCTGGCCAGCAGCCTGCTTGGGGAACGCCTTGCCACGTCCGGCAGCGGTCGAACATATCCAATAACAGCGGCCAGAGGTCCCAGAAGTCGTCCGTGACACGCCACATGTTGGCATGATCAGCCAAGAATTCTGAGTATTCCACCGGGGCAGGGCCAGGAGAGAGACTTAGTACCATGGGCCGACCGGAGCGCTCAATCGCTTTGGATATCATTTCGATTTCCGGCTGATGGGTGTCATAGAGCCTTGAAGCAGCAATATCGTCGACCTTCACCAAGTCAACGCCCCATTGTGCATACAGTTCAAACAGCGAATCGTAGTAGGCTTGTGCGCCTTCTTTTGAGCTATCAACACCATACATATCTGTATTCCACGGACAGATGGAGTTCGGATGAGCAATATCGCGTGCAGTGGCGGTTGTTCCCAGGATCGGAGTTCCAGCATGTGCAGCTTGACGTGGGATACCGCGCATGATGTGAATGCCGAATTGCAGCCCCAGACTATGAACGTAGTCGGCTAATGGCTTAAATCCCTGTCCACCTGCAGCGGAGGGAAAGCGATTCTCGGCAGGCATAAGCCGCGAATATTCATCCATGATGAGTGGAACGAACGGACGATATTGCGAAGAATTGGCCAAAGGCTCGTACCATTGAATGTCGACCGTAATGTAGCTCCAGCCGAAGTCTTTAAGATGTTCTGCCATGTACTCGGCGTTGCCACGGATTTCGTCTTCCGTAACGGCCGCGCCGTAACAATCCCAGCTGTTCCAGCCAAGCGGTGGAGTTGATGCTGCAAGCGTATGATTCATGGGAATGCTCCTTTATGAATTAATTATTGCTCTCGCTCAATTCATCATAATAAAGGATTTTATTAATATCTACAGTAATATTGAGTGTGTAATAGCAAAATATTGCGGTTAGTCGAAGAACAATTTACGGTACACAAGGCTTTCTCCGCCACTGCGAAATTCACCTGGCGTAACGCCGGTTATGCTGCGAAAGGCTTTGATAAAATAACTTCCGCTGGAATACCCGACTTGCTCGGCGATGACTTCTATACTAAGAGTAGTTCCACGCAGCAGTTCCATAGCCTTCTCGGTACGTACACGGGTCAGATAAACACCTGGCGTCAAACCTGTACTGGAGGAAAAGCGACGTATAAAGTGATATTTGGAAAGGGAAACCTGCTCGGCAAGGTGATCGATACTGATCATCTTGGAGTAATTGTTTTCTATGTATTCAACGGCTATTTGAATGTTCTCAGACCAATTTTCCCTGTTGTGCAATGTTGTTTTCTGTAGTCGGGTCAATTCTGTCATGAACTGATACACGCTGGATGATGCGATCAGAGGATCAGTGATTCTGCCTGCCGCTGCATCATTCACGATCATCCGCAACAGTCGGATCGGTGTACAATCAGCGGGAAGATAGGGAACTTCTCCCGCTTCCCGAAGAAATTTTCGCCAATGGGGCAGAATAAGAGTGGGCCTGAACAGCAGGAACAGAAACTCCCAAGGTTCTTTTGATGCTGAATGGTAGTAATAGCGATGTGGCCCTGGAATTTCTGCCAAAAAAGCTTGTCCTGCGGTAACATGATGAATGCGATTATTCGACTCAAATACACCTTCACCCGAGAGTGTATATTGGAATAACAGGAGAGGCCCGTCCGAACGTTCGAGTCCATCCCAATGATAAGAAGGATCGGTTATTGAATCACTTCCAGCCGCATAGAGTACACACAGTTGGAGCTCCTTGTCTTCCGCAAATCGAAACCCATAGGTTCCTCTAGGGATATTCATGTCAGCTCTCCTTGTGGCCCTGAATTTTTACTGCGCTCCGCGAATGAAAATATCTACTAGCTTCTGGCCTAGCGAAAAGTTGGAACCATATTTATGCAGGTTATCTTCCCGATTACCCATTAACATCAATGTCGAGAAGGTCTCTGCCAGGAAAAACGGATCGTCTGTCCGCAGTCTGTTTTCATCCATTGCCCGTTGAAAATGGGAGGCTAACACTTCGTGAATCTGATGCTCCGCGTTGCGTATATCCTGAATTTGAGCTGGTTCAAGAAAAGGCTCAGCTTCTCTGAGCATTGTTTCAATCTCCGCATGTGGATTGCCCAGTCTGGCCTCTGCCAGACGAACAAGCCCCGACTCCAAATTTTCGGCTTGATCAAGCATATTCGAGGTTAACCGACTCACATTCTGTAGCATCGTTGTAAAGGCAACCTTAAAAAGCTCTGGTTTACTGGTGAAATGATAATAAATGGTTGGTTTTGACACGTTACATGCTTTGCCAATTTGCTGAAGTGTGACTGTTTCGTAGCCATACTCCATGAATAGCTTTGAAGCTGTATGAATAATCGTTTGTTGAATTGAGATATCGTCGTCGCCGTGTTTGGGTCTTCCAGGCAAACGTTTGTGTTTTTTTTCTGTCATTGAACTTCCCTCCATGAATATTTTATGACAAATAACGATAGTAAGCAAAACTAGCTTGTAATTATACTTACCGGTAAGTATAATTACTGGAGAGTTAAAAAAGAAAACACATTATCCTCATAACAAGGTGGTTTTAAGGTTGAAAACAGCACAACGCACAAACAAATGGAAAAAGATAATCATGTGGACGATCCTGTCCATCGTTATCATCGTGGCCGGCGTTTTCGTATATCTCAATTCGGTTACGTATAGTCCTTCTGAACGAGCGGAAACGGCGATGACAAGTGATGCTCAGGTTAATGTCACCAAGATTAAGGAAGGTTACCGATTTGAACCCGTGGGTACAGAGATAACCGAACCGAATATTATTTTTTATCCAGGCGGTCTGGTTGAACCTGAAAGTTATTCTCCACTTGCCAGAGAAATGGCAGAACAGGGTCACCGTGTATACATCGCGAACATGCCGATAAACTTGGCGATTTTCGGTCAAAACAAGGCTAACTCCTTTATCGAGGAACATCCTAACGAAGCGTTTGTTATTGGCGGCCATTCATTGGGCGGATCATTCGCAGCACGGTATGCTGCGGAGCACAAGGAGAATTTGGAAGGCGTCTTTTTCTTGGCTTCTTATGCAGACGAAGGGGGTAGCTTGAAGAATACGGACTTGTCTATTTTACAGATTACAGGCTCGGACGACGGAGTACTTAACTGGGAAGACTGGGAGAACTCCAAAGCAAATCTTCCGGAAAAAACGAAATATGTGAGTATTGAGGGTGGAAATCACGGTCAATTTGGCTCATACGGCATGCAAAAAGGAGACAATCAGCCTGCTATTGCGGAAGAACAGCAGTTGGAAGAGGTTGTAGCAGCATTAGGGAACTGGATAGATAAATTAAAATAATATAATAAATTAATGTGTTGAACGGTAATGATCCGTGGTACGATTAAAGTCGCTATTTTAGCGGCTTTTTTTGTTGTTGAAGGATACGAGTATGCCTCAATGGAGCAGGGTTAACTGCTTTTATTGATTGAATTTCAACTCCATAATAGGCTTATAGAATTGCTTTAATTACCACAAATCGTTAACATTAGAAGCATTGTCATCGAATTAGCACCAAAACGGAAGACAGCAAGAGCAAGAACATCAAAAGGAGAAAAGAGTATGTTTTTCAGAAAATTTGCTTACACATTAGTGATCATCCTCGCTGCATTACTGTTATCAGGTTGTACGTCAGAGTCTTTGCGTGATCTCGGCTCACCTCAAGTTTCGGAGGATATGGGATTTGATGAGGTTGCCGACTATATCTCGGAGCACAATGAGCTCCCGCCAAATTACATTACCAAGAAAGAGGCCAGAGAACTGGGCTGGGAACCAAGTGAAGGAAATTTACATGAAGTCGCTCCAGGCAAAAGCATTGGCGGCGACGTGTTCGGAAACCGAGAAGGACTACTTCCCAAGAAAAAAGGCCGCATATGGTATGAAGCCGATATAAATTACTCAGGAGGACGGCGCGGAAGCGACCGAATTCTATACTCAAATGACGGTCTAATCTACCAGACGACAGATCATTACAAGTCATTTGAACAGTTAAAATAAACGGAGGAAATGATATGAGCATCATTCAGATTAACGGAAACGACTTTCACAGTAAGGAAGAGCTTCATCAAATTTTGCAGAACCAGCTTGAGTTAGACGAGAGCTATGGAGGCAATTTGGACGCACTATGGGATGTCTTGACTGGGGCTGTAAGCATGCCGCTTACTGTTCAATGGATTGGTTTTGAGAAAAGCAAAGAGATTCTTGGAGATTACGCTGACCAGGTCATGGAATTGTTGCGTGATGTGGAAGGGGAGATCCTAGGATTTACGTTGGAATTATATTATTGAAAAGCAGGTTTGGCTTTATGAGGCGATGGGCAACCATCGCTTTTTTGGTCTTCACATTTTTACTGAAACACATGTCTAGATCATGCTATTTTCATGGCTTAATAATCAAGGTTGGGGTGATTAGACTTCCTTATACTTTAAACATGGAATAGGGTAGGCAGGATTGTAATCGTTTACTAACGGTTGAATATGTAAGCGTATACTATTTCAAAGTGAACCATCGTAAGGTCTAGATTGGTTATTACAACTAACATCATCTAGGGGGCAGAAAAATAATGAGAGCCGTATCAAAAGTGCTAGGAGCATGTCTCGTAACAAGTGTTGTGTTAGTTTCCGCCGGTTGCGGAAATGCTACAGAGAATTCCGAATCAAATACGAGTGACCCCAACAGCCCGATCACATTTACCTTCTTCGGCGCAGATGCAAGTCCCAACTGGAACAAAATGCAGGATGCTGTAGGGAAGAAAATTACGGAAGAAACCGGTGTAAGTATTGATGCAGAATTCGATATTTCGAGCGGAGGCGGAAACGACCGCATTTCCTTGATGGCTGCCAGTGGCGATTATCCGGATTTGATTTTCCCCAAAGGTAACTTGACCAGACTCGTTGATGCCGGGGCAATGATTGATTTGACGGATCTGATCGAAGAACACGCCCCCAACTTGAAAAAGATCTACGGTGAGCACTTCAATCGGTTGAAATATAGTAATGACGATCCTTCAATCTATTGGATTCCAACGAATGGTGCGATCGATCAGGTCAGCTTTGATGCGACGAATGGTACCGCCATTCAACATCGTGTAGTCAAGGAACTCGGGTATCCTGAGATCAAAACCTTAAACGATTTCGAAAAAGTGCTACGTGAATATTACGAGAAACATCCGACCACAGATGATGGCCAACCCACAATTCCGCTGACGCTTAGTGCAGATGGATGGCGGCGAATGATCACTGTTACTGATCCTGCTGTCATGTCTACTGGAGGACCTGGAGATGGTGAGTATTTCATCAATCCGGACACCTACGAAGCCGTTCTGCATTACAAACGTCCCGAGGAGAAAGAATATTTCCGGTGGTTGAACAAGATGTACAATGAAGGCTTGCTGGACAAGGACAGTTTTGTTCAGAAGGATGACCAATATAAGTCCAAAATCGCCAGTGGTCGCGTGTTATCCTTGCTTGATCCAAGCTGGGGATTCAGTGATGCGGAAAATGCTTTGAAAAGCGCAGGAAAAGATGATATGACCTACGGTTTCTATCCGGTAACGCTAGATGACAGTTTTCAGCGTAAAGATTTCCAGAATATCGGCTTTGATGGTTATGGCATTGGCATAACAGTCGATTGTGAAGATCCTGTCCGTGCCATCAAATTTTTGGATTGGATGTCTTCTGAAGAAGGGCAAGTATTGAGAAACTGGGGCGTTGAAGGCGAGCAATATAATGTGGAAGACGGTGTTCGCACCATCCCGGCCGATGTACAGGAACGTAAAAACAAAGACAATAACACATTCACCAAAGAAACCGGAGTAGGCTTGTATTACATTTTTGGTGCTCACTACGGGGATGGCGTCAAAGATTCAACGGATAACTACTATACAACGAATTATCCTGAACAGATTCAGCAAAGTTATTCTGATGAGGAGAAAGAAGCTTTGAAAGGTTATGGCATCACTACATGGAAGGATTTGTTCCCTTCCGAAGAGGAGTTCCCGGTGAAAGAGTGGGGCGCGGCTTACAATATGCCGATTCCTTCGGATAGCGGGGATTATAACGTTGTGTATCAGAAAACGCAGGATATTATTCAGAAACGGATCGCCGAAGCGATTACATCCTCTCCGAGTGCCTTTGAAGGCATATATGACAATATGATTACCGAACTTGATAATGCAGGTGCAGTGGTCATGGAACAGCAGTATACGGAGTGGATTAAAGATCGTGTTAGATTGTGGACGGGTAAAGAGATCAATTAACTAGCGGATACGATCACAATAATGAATTGTTTGCAGATCCGAAGTATATCAAGAACTAAAAAACATCGAGCCATGCAGGATGGTTCGATGTTTTTTAGTTTACATTAAATGAGCTCATCATTATTTTGGCAAAGCTTCAATTACATCACGTTTTTGTTTGATATATTTACCGGGGGAGATGCCGACCATTTTGGTAAAACTGCGAATAAAATTGGCATAGTCACTAAAGCCCGATTGAAAGCATGCATCCGTAATACTCAATCCTTCAGACAGGTGGAATTTGGCCCGTTCAATACGACGACCCAAAATGTAAGAACGGATCGTCAATCCAGTATGCTTTTTGAACTGGCGGCTGATATAAGTACTGTTCATGTAGAACACTTCGGCAAGTTTGCGAAGCGTAATATCTTGATTCAGATGTGTTTCAATATAATCCATGGTTTCACGAACCAGTTCAGGCATAATGTCATTGGGAACAAAGGAATTGTTATGAAACCAGACGTTAATCATGACCAACAATTGGGCTACGGCTGCATTTATTTTGATATCGGTGCCATAAGCATCGGAAGCAAGCAATCCTTCCAGTTCGTTCGTACATTGCAGCATTTGCTTCAAGTTATAATCGTCTAAATGTACGATGTTGCCTGTTCCTTTGGGGCGATGATCAAAACATGACGATAGATTGGTTGATGGTGTGGAAAGCTGAAATAGATATGTTTTTTTGAGATTGATTGTAATTCGCTCATACTCAGATTCATCCAGAATAAAGGCTCGGTGCATCTCCTCGGGTGACATCACAAGCAAATCGCCAGGCTGTACATGGTAACATCGATTTTCTATATAAAAGTGAACGTTACCACGAAGAAACAGGTAGATCTCGTATGCATTATGGCGATGATAGATCGTTTCCAGCTTATACGTCGTTACGCTGTGCAGATATAAGAGCTCAGGCTGGATGGGATCATAAAAACACTCAGAGGATCCACTCATGAAGTACCTCCCGTCATTTCACGCAATAAATAGAGCGGTTAACGCAATGAAATTGTACTCAGCTTACCTTAAAATGTAATCATCCTATCATGATACCTTTTGTATTGCAAACGCTTTCTCGGAAAAGGCACAACTAAAAATAATTTTAGGGGGATTCTTTCGATGAATCATCAATCAACACCACATGCTGGTGAGCAAAAGCAAGACCAAGCTGCCAATCTGGAGCGTATTGCAGGGGAGATTGGAAAGCTTCGTCCCAACGGTAATCCTCTGGTGGCCCACAAATTTGGAGCCGACCCCTATGCTTTGGTATTTAACAATCGAGTCTACTTATATATGACTAGTGATAAGCTGGAATATGATAAGGACGGTCTTCCTCAGAAAAACAGCTACAGTTCAATCAACCGGATTACGGTCATTTCTTCGGATGATTTAATCAACTGGACCGATCACGGGGAGATCAGAGTTGCTGGACCTCAAGGCGCAGCAACATGGGCTTCGCAATCCTGGGCGCCGGCAGCTGCTCATCGAAACGTGGATGGCAAGGACTGTTTCTTTCTTTATTTCGCTAACAATGCCAGTGGAATTGGTGTATTGTCTGCACCAACACCTGTAGGTCCATGGATAGACCCTATAGGCAAAGCACTTATTACAAGAGAAACTCCGGGAGTGGAGGAAGTAACCTGGTTATTCGACCCGGCTGTAATTGTTGATGATGATCATCAAGCCTACATATACTTCGGTGGTGGTATTCCGCAGGGGAAAGCAGAAAGACCTGATACGGCTAGAGTGATGCGATTGGGAGACGATATGATCAGCGTGGTTGGCATCGCGAAGGTTATTCAGGCGCCTTATATGTTTGAAAGTTCAGGGATACATAAATATAATAATAGTTACTACTATACGTATTGTTCCAATTTTGTTGAGGGTGATCGGCCAGAGGGCAGCCCACCACCCGGTGAAATTGCATATATGACCAGTGTTCAGCCAATGGGGCCATGGACATATCAGGGTACGCTACTCCAGAATCCTGGACACTTTTTTGATATTGGCGGCAACAACCACCATGCTATATTTCAACTAGCGGATCAATGGTACATCGCCTATCATGCCCAGACATTATGCCAAGCCATGAATATTCCCGAAGGTTACCGTTCAACACATCTGAATCGAGTCGAGCATGATGAGGCTACTGGTAAGATCAAGAAGGTGCATGCAGATTATCAGGGCGTAGATCAAATCAAGTGCTTCGATCCCTATGGGAGGGTAAGCGGTTCCACGATTGGATGGAGTAGCGGAGTATCAACAGAGCAATATCTTGACTCTGGTGAGTTGTCTGCATTGGAGTCGAATACGATGTCCGCTAAGCTGCAAAATGACAGCTGGATAGCTATAGCCAAGGTCGACTTTGAAAGTGAAGGACCGGCAACCTTCTCAGCTACTATTGGGAATCAAGGAGCAGAAGGTACGTTGGAACTTCGGCTTGATCGTGCAGACGGACCGTTAATTGGAGAAATCCTTGTACCGCACGCGACCGGATCTCTTCAATGGGTGGAACTAACAACCAAAGTTACGGGTGCAAAAGGTGTGCAAGACTTGTATATTAAGCTTAGAAATTCAACAGACAGCTCAAGCATCCTTTTAAGAGAATGGAAGTTTAACAGAAAAAATGAGGTGTAATTGAAGCATGTATCCGAATCCGATTATTTGGGCCGATTACCCGGATCTTGACGTTATTCGTGTAGAGGACACATATTATATGGTTAGTACAACCATGCATACGATGCCAGGATGTGTAATCCTCCGTTCATATGACCTGATCCATTGGGAAGTTGCCACATATGTATACGACACATTGGACGATACACCTGCCCAACGGCTGGTGGATGGTCAGCATATTTATAGCAAAGGCATGTGGGCTGCATCGCTCCGCTATCATCAAGGGATGTTCTATGTGATCTTTGTTGCAAATGATACCCGAAAAACATACTTGTATACGTCCCCCACCATCTCGGGAGTGTGGAAGAAACAGATCGTGGAAGGGTTTTACCATGATTGCTCCTTATTTTTCGACGATGATGAACGAGCCTATCTCGTGTACGGTAATACCGAGATTTATCTGACCGAATTAAGCTCTGATCTGTCCGGGCCCAAACCTGGTGGAGTGCATCGCTTGATTGTAAAAGACGAGCAGCCTCATCACCTTGGTTATGAAGGAGCACATTTTTACAAAATCAATGGTAAATATATTGTGTTCCTGATTCATATATCGAAAGCTTCCGGACGGAGAACACAGGCGTTTTATATGGCAGACTCTCTGGAAGATGTCTTCACTGGTGGAGAAGTATTCAATGACGATATGGATTATTTCGATTCAGGTGTTGCTCAGGGCGGTATCGTGGATACGCCGGATGGAGACTGGTATGCAATGCTGTTTCAGGATCATGGGGCCGTTGGCCGGGTTCCTGTTTTGGTTCCGCTACACTTTGATCAAGGTATACCGGTCTTTGCAAGCAAAGCGCCGAAACAGATTGATATCCCGAGCACGAGACCAGAGCACCGTTATAACCCGTTAGTGGGTAGCGACAGTTTCAATTATGAACCCGAAGAAGATGGAAGCATCCGCCTCCGTGATTTTTGGCAATGGAATCATACACCTAATCATGAACTTTGGTCCGTTACAGAGAAACCGGGAGTGTATCGTGTTCGAACGGGACAGATCAGCCCAAATCTGACGTTTGCGGTAAATACACTAACCCAGCGTTCAATGGGGCCCGCTTGCGAAGCAATGGTTACGCTTGACGGCAGTCGTCTGAATGATGGGGATTATGCCGGGTTGTGCTTTCTGATCGGTTCGTACGGTATGATCGCTCTCACGAAGCAGGATAGCAAGTTTTACTTGGTCATGCATGCCAGAGATAGTGAGAATTCCACCATATTTGGCAATCTGATCGACCAGAATCCAGCCACTGAACATGAACGTATCCCGGTATCAGATCCAGTAGTTAAACTAAAAGCATTCGGAAATTTTGAGAACAATCTGGATGAGTGCTCTTTTGCCTATTTCGATGGGGTTGAATGGAGAGATATAGGGATTGTCCACAAAATGATATATAAACTGGATCATTTCATGGGTTGCCGAACGGGGTTGTTTGTATATTCAACTGAAATAGCTGGAGGAACAGCTGACTTTTCGAATTTCGAATATCGCGTGATTAATCCTGATGAGAAACAATGAAAATACGTAAAAGCCGCCCAACGGCGGCTTTTCGTATTCAATGAGTACAAGTTGTTGTACAATGATATGGATTCAAAGTTGACAGAGAGAAGAGAGTTGTTCAAACCGAACTGGGGGCATGTCGTCATGTATAAGAGATGTCTGGACATAACAAGATGGACCTTCATTCTGTTCCTTGCTGTATCCATACCAGCAGGTCATACCGAAGGTAATAACAAACAACATCATCCGCAGCAAGATGGGCAGCAGATTCAACTTCCCGCTACGTTTGAGAGGTATTCTCCTCCCATCGTGGTCTCTTTTGTCAGGGAAACCGGAGATGACCTTGAGCGCATGATTAGTCAGTTACCAGGTGAGACGATACTTGATAATCGCTGGACTCGTTTGTACGAGAAAGAGCTAGGTATTCAAATTCACTATGACTGGATTGCTAATGGAGATGTATACAATCAGAAGTTGGGTGTCTCCCTTGCTGCAGGACGTTTTCCAGATGTAGTGAAAGTTAATCCATATCAACTTAGACAACTGAGCAACGCTGGAATGATCGAAGATTTAACCCATGTGTATCAAGAGTATGCTTCCCCACTTACAAAGAGTATATTGGAGGCGGAGGGAAGAGGAGCATTTGATGCGGCAACCATTGATGGCAAACTCATGGCTATTCCCGAATCATCTTCGTCCATTGAGACTGCGCAGTACCTGTGGATTAGAACCGATTGGTTGGAGCATTTGGGGCTACGGCCGCCTGAAACGATGGAAGAACTTCTCCAGGTTTCGAAAGCGTTTACAGATGAAGATCCCGACGGGAACGGAGAGCAGGATACGTACGGACTTGCGCTAACAAACCATCTATGGGATCCAGTTATGGGAGCTGCAGGCTTGATGTCAGGCTACGGTGCCTACCCTAATATATGGGTTATAGATGCAGAAGGAAACCTCACTTATGGAGGAATACAGCCTGAAGTTCGAGAGGCTCTGAAAGCACTGCAAACGTTGTATCGTGAAGGCCAACTTGATCCGGATTTCGGTTATAAAAGTGGAAGCAAGGCGTTTCGTCTAGTTCAGGATGGAAAAATAGGGATGCTCTACGGCGAACAGTGGTCGTCCTTTATGCTTCAGAGCACCCGTGATACAGATAAAGATGTAGAATGGCAGGCATATCCCATTGTTGCCAAGTCGGACCGGAGTCTGTTCGTACCGCTACGTTCCAACACTGGGCAATACTTTGCTGTAAAAAAGGGCTTCTCTAATCCGGAAGTTGTTGTAAAGCTCATGAATCTGCATCTGGACATCAACTGGGGGGATCAGGCTCAGTATGAAACATACTACAATGACGACTCCCGAGCTGTGTGGATGCTTTCACCGGTAACTCCTTTTCCTGGTAATAAAAATATAGATGCATACAAACAAATTCGTGATGCCAGAAGTACAGGAGACTTCTCGGCTCTGCAGAATGAAGCTCTCGCCATTCACAAACGCATTGTCGCCTATGAATTGGAAGATGTAGAGAGCGGCTGGGGCTGGAAACAAACCTATGGGCCTTCGGGTGCTTTTAGCATTGCAGATTCTTACGAGAAAAATGGCCAACTTCTGTATGATCAATTCACGGGCGGAATTACGGACACGATGGTTGATCGACAAATTATTCTTCGGGATCTTCAGCTTGAAGCCTATATGAACATTATTCTAGGCAGGTCGATAGATGAGTTTGATCAATTCGTTGAGAACTGGCGCAAGCTGGGGGGAGATCAGATCACATCGGAGGTTAACGCGTGGTTTCGCGCCAGCAAGCCAAAGGAGCGCTAATGTTCACTTTATTCATTCAAGGAACCCACTCAGCCTTTGGCATTGGAGGTGAATGCATTGATCAAGATCCCTGCTAAATCATGGTTTAACAGTATATTTGCGCGATTAATAATCACCTATCTGGTATTTGTGCTCCCCCTTATTCTTCTTGGCGTGTATCTGTATCATTGGAGTTATGACAATGCAAGCCAGGAAATATCGTTGTCAACGGAGAGACGGTTGAACCAATATGTGTTGGAATTGAACAGAGAGATGGAATGGATGGAATTACAGCAGTTTGATATCGTTGAGGATCGAAAACTCAATCGTCTAGCCATCCTCTGGGACATGATGGATCAGGTTGAGCGGCGTGATACATTAAATTACCTGACTGAACGACTCGCTTCATTCAAGAATAGCACTGCTTATATCAAAAACGTTCATGTACATATCCCTTCTGTTGGCAAGAGTATATCCGCGATCCAAGGCATCGATGATTTCGATAAAAGTTCATATCTATATTTCAGTTCAGGCATGCAAGGAAAAGGTACACGTTTCACTGTGAAAGACGACGCCTTGAACTTAAGTGCCGTCAGGCTGACAGGCACGAGAGGAGAACCACCGCTTTTTGTCATTCAAGTGGAGCTGGATACATACCATTTTCAGAATGAACTCACACGGCTTAATTTGTACCCGGAGAGTTCAACGTTTCTGATTGAGGACAAAACGGGGCATGCCATCACAGATAAACATCAAGCTAGTGTTATTCTCGCGAATTACCGTGAGCACAGTGTAAAGGGTACACTTGATGGCTTTCGGATGAAGGTGGGGGACACCATGTACCATGTTAGTCAGTTGCATATGGACTCCCTGGGCTTATCCGTAGCTACATATCTACCCGAGGCAATCGTTACCAAGCCACTTAGCAAGTTCTATCATTGGGCTTGGCTGTTTGCAATTACATCATTTGTTGCCATCTCGGCGTATCTCTATTCAAGTTACAAATTGATTCATATCCCGTTACTGTTGTTGGTGAAAAGATTCAAAAAAATGGAGGGAGGCATGCTTGATGTCCCCATTGCACATAACCGAAAAGATGAATTCGGCTTCCTCTACACCCGCTTCAATCTAATGATTGAAAATCTTCAATCCCTTATCGATCGAGATTTTAAGAAAACACTGATGATGCAGCGGGCTGAGCTGAAACAGCTCCAATCGCAGATTAATCCTCATTTTCTGTACAATAGTTTCTTTATTCTGAATTCACTGGCAAGGACAGGGGAAACCGAACGTATTGAGCAATTCACGAACATGCTTGGAGAGTATTTCAGGTTCATTACCCGCAATGAAACCGATCATGTGAAGTTGAAAGTGGAAGTTGAGCATTCACGAATCTATACAGAGATTCAACAATTACGATTCTCCAGACGAATCAAAGTTGATTTTGGGTCACTACCTGCTGAGATGGAACACATTAAAGTTCCCAGACTCATTATTCAACCTATTATTGAGAATGCCTACGAACACAGTCTTGAAAAGAATACGGATTCCGGTCTTCTAATTATTAAGTTTAATATGGAAGGTTCATATGCCGAGATCACCGTAGAGGATAATGGAAATGAGTTGGAAGAGCAACACATTCAAACTCTTCAACAACGCTTGCATAAGGACGGAGGTACAGACGAAATGACCGCATTAATAAATATTCATCGACGTCTGGTCCTGACGTATGGAGAAGGAAGTGGCCTTTTCCTATCCAGAAGTGAACTGCAAGGGTTAAAAGTCACAATTCGAATCCAGTGGAAAGAGGGGGAAAACGAATGTATCGACTTTTGATTGTAGATGACGAGGAGATTATTACGGATAGTCTCTATGAAACATTCGCCAGACATATACCCGAACAGCTTGACGTATGTAAGGCCTACTCTGCAACAGAAGCATTGTCCTGGATGCAACGTTCGAGAATTGACATTGTTCTGACGGACATCCGCATGCCGGGCATGAGTGGCTTGGAACTGACAGAGCGGATTCAAGCCAGTTGGCCGAATTGTCGCGTCATTTTTCTGACAGGACATAGCGATTTTGATTATGCATATCAAGCTTTTCAGATGGCTAATGTGCGTTATTTGCTCAAGACGGAAGGTTATGACAAGGTGATGTCGGTTGTAGAAGATGTGATGGAAGAGATCCGGCGAAGTCACAGCATGGTTGAGTTGTTAGAGCATTCTCATAAAGTCAATTCGCAGCTTGCACTGATACAGCAAAAAGAGTATTTGCGGAAGTTACTTCAAGACTGTACAGCGGTTATAGATTCTACTAAGGATATGCAGGACGAATTATCCAAACGGGATATAAGATTACAGATCAACTCGCCTGTTTATCTCATACTTGGTCGGTTCAATAATCCGCCAGAAAAAGGTTCGGACCTCACACAAGTCCAGGAATCTGTTCGTATTATCGGCTCTTCTCTGATGAATGAGCGTACAGTGTGCGCAAGTGTAACGGACCATTATGGAGATACGATCTGGCTGCTTCAGCCGAAGCAGGAGGAAGAGATGACTAATGATAAACTTGTGCGATTTCTAGAAGGTACACTGGAACTGGTACAGGAAGCATGCATGGTATCACTCGGCGTATCCATTGCTTTTTCATTAAGTAGTCGCAGCTGCAATTGGTCCGAGTTAACCAAACAATATGAACGTCTGAGATTACTCCAGTGGATGAAAATTGGGGATGGTGTATCCATGGTACTCACGGATCATCGCAATGATCTCTCATCTGATGTACCCAAAGAATCCATGCGGATCTCAAACCGGATCGAGATTATGTCAGGATATTTGGAAACGGGACGAATTCAGCCATTTTACGATATATTTGAGGAGCTTGCAGGAGAACTGTTGCAACAGGAAATTACGATGGAACGTGCCATGGAGACATACTACAATCTGGCCTTATTATTGCATTCAACGATCAATCGCTGGGGTCTTCAACAGAAGATCCCGGATCAACGAAGCTTACTGCACTTAGGGGAGTATACATGCATGAAGGATGCAGTACAATTTCTATATCGTGCTGCCGATGAATTAGTACGCTACAAAAGATCAAATGAACAGGAACGCGCTAACGTTGTCATTCATTCCTTATGCAGTTACGTCAAGGAGAACCTAGAGAAAGATCTCTCTCTGGTGAGACTGGCAGAACTCCATCATTTTAATCCATCCTATCTGTCGCGATTCTTTAAGCAGGAAATGGGAATAAACGTGTCAGAGTTCATTGACGACTGCCGAATACGGAAAGCCAAAGAATTGCTTCAGAACACAAATCTTATGGTGCGTGAGGTCGCACTTCAAGTGGGGTACGAGGCTGCACATTCGTTTACTCGACTTTTTAAGAAAATAACGGGAATGACTCCTCAAGAATACCGGGAATCCCTTTTGGTACGTTAATGGTGAATCCTTTGGAATTGACCAAACCCAAACAACCACAAAAAAACGCAGGAAGAAGAATACATCCTGCGTTTTTTTGTGGTTATTATCTAATTGATAAACAAACCGATTGGGCAATCCACCTTTAGGCCGTGTGGATTTTTTGTCTTCTATAAGCATTGGGACTCGATCCGGCATACGCTTTGAACTTTTTATAGAACCAATCAATGTCTTTATAACCTACCTCAATAGCAATCTCATATATTCGCAAATTCGTGGAAGACAACAACTGCTGTGCCTTTTCCATACGTTGCTGGAGCATATAATCATTGAAAGACATCTTCTCTTCCAGCTTGAACTTCTGTCCAAGGTACGCACAGTTAAAATGAAGCATGTCAGAGATCTTCTTCAGCGTGATTTCATCACTCAAATGATCCCGTACATAGGCCTTGACGATACGAATAACATGACTGGAGTGCATGGGTTTACCATTCATTTGAACGGGTGTTTTGAAGAACGACGACGTTTTGTGTGCCGGGTCGGTTTCAAGGTGGGATCTAAGTCCATGCAGACTGTTAAGCAAGGAAGAAGGACTAACAGGATACGGGAGATAATCATTTACCTGATACGTCAAGGCTTTGCGTACGAACCTGAAGTGATCTCTTCCACCCATAAGGAGAATAGGTATCTGACTTTTTTTTCGAATGTCATTGCATAACCAGAGCCCCGCGGTATCAAACCTCTCTGTATGTACCATAACAAGGGAAAAGTCTCGTTCTGACAATGCGGTCAAAGCCTCGGCCGATGAGAACACACAATTTGCGATAGTATATTGAGCTTTGCTCCGTAGCAACATCTGTTGCAACTCTCCGCACAAACGACGGCTGAAATCCACAAGTAAAATATCATACATGAAGCAATACCTCACCTTCTGCTGAATTGTAATGCGCTAGATTAACTGAAATTTGACTTAATTTCATTATGGTAATAAAAGAAAGCGCATACAATGTGCATATTTTTGTAGACAGTGCATTTCTTTACCAATTAAAACCTATAATGCACTTTGCTCGAGCAAAATTACGAAAATCTATATTCAGCCCGGGTAAACATCTGTATTTCGGCAGGTTGTTTGCGCTTTCATTGTGACGATACACTGTGATAGCAAACGACAATCAGGGGGGAAGACGATGAGAAAAAACAAGTTCATGCTACTGAGCCTGGTATTTGCGGTCTTGTTGGTAATTGCTGCATGCAGTTCTGAACCTACCGCTCAACCCGAGCCGGAAAAGACAACACCACAGGAGGAACAAAAACCCGCGGAAACCGAGCCGAAGAATGAAAACTCCACGCCAGAAATGGACTTTGACATGGGTGGCAGAACCATCAAGGTTGTTGCTTGGTGGGACATGGAAATACAGGGGAACAACCCGGACAACATTCAACGCCTTGAGAATCTCGAAGCGCTGAAGAAAAAACACAACTTTAATATTGAATATGTTTCCATCGATTTCGGTGAATATCAGGAAAAAGTAGTTGCTTCCCTGATGGCCGGTGAACCGCTTGGCGATCTGGTGAGACTGGGCAAAAACTATGCCATTCCAGCATTGACCAAACAGGATCTGTTATGGCCGGTGGATGATTATATTAAAAACGACAAGGTATTCAACCAAAAAACAACCAAAGAATACATGCAGTATGAAGGCAAAGGTTACGGCTTTACTGAGGACCAGTCCTCGTTTATCAACGGAATTTTCTATAATCGCACACTCATGCAAGAGCTCGGCTTGAAGCCACTTCAGGAGTATGTGGATGCCGATGAATGGAACTGGGATACGTTCATCAGTGTTGCAAAGCAAGCGAACAAGGATCGAAACAATGATGGCAAGCTGGACACTTGGGGACTCGCTCAGACAGGATTGCTTGAACCAATTCTGTATTCCAATGAAGCTTCCCTGACCCTAGAGGATAAGCAGAACCTGGAAGACCCAAAAACGAAGGAAGCACTGAATTTCCTGTCCAAACTGGCTACGGAAAAGGTCGGCAGAGCTTCTGAAGGCGGCGACTGGACTGAGCCGTCCACGTTCTTCCGTCAAGGCAATACGTTGATGTATTCAGGTGCTATGTACGAGGTTGAAGGCATTATGACAGACATGAAGGATTACGATATCGGTTTTGTACCATTCCCTAAAGGTCCAAGTGCATCAGCGTATCACTCTGGTGAGTCACGTTACCAGGCTATAACAATTCCTAAAGCAGTAGAGAATCCGGAACAACTGATGTACATCTGGGAGAAAATTAACGAGATTGATTCGATCTATGAGTATCCGGGCCAATCCACACTGGAGACACATCTGACTGACGAAGCAGATATCAACAACGCCAGGGAGGTAGCAGAAGGAATGCTGGTTCTCGACCATAATACATTCCCGTCCTTGCCTTTCTGGGACTTTGATGGAGAGCTCAAAGAAGGGGTATCTGTATCTACGCTGATTGAGAAATACAAGGCTCCTTTCCAGGCTGCGATTGATGAGGTTTACAAATAAGTATCACGTTACACGGGCAGAACGCACCAGTGATGGTGCGGTCTGTCCGGGTTAGTCAATCGTTCAGTTCTCTCAACGCTTACAGGAAAGGGGATACATTCAAACATGCGGTCACGTAAGAAAAAGGGACTAATCCTGGTGCTTGTCCTGGCCTTGGTGCTCTCCATATGGACACTATATCCATCGCGGGATCGTAATCCGGGAACGGTACATGCGCTTGAGGACTTTGAGGCGGTATCGGGAACCGAGGATTCATTCAGTTATGAGCATTATCTGACTGCTCATGACAATACGGCCAAACCGGATGAAATTGTACGCATCGAAGGCGAATCTTATGTTCAGGCAGAGGATGGGGAATTTGAGGTTGTGCAAGGGTACGCCGGATTAGACGGAAATGCCGTAATTACGCCGGAAACTGGAACCATTCGCTGGGATGTTCCCGTTCAAGTGAGCGGTTTGTACAACATTCGCATTCACTATTATCCCGTAGAAGGCAAAAGCTCTGGGATCGAACGCAGGCTTGAGCTTAATGGTAAGGTCCCGTTCAGAGGGGCCGATATTCTTCTGTTTGACAGGGTATGGGGGAATCGCGAGGATAACGTCCGGCAGGACGATCGTGGCAACGAGCTTAGACCAAGACAAGTGGAGCAGCCCGAATGGCAACTGACTTCCTTCAAGGACAGCGCAGGGTACTTCGAGGAACCGTTTCAGTTTTATTTTGAAAAAGGCAGTCAGAAGTTATCGCTCACTTCATTAAGAGAAAGCATGGCGATCGATTATATTGAGCTATATCAAGAAAGCGAAGTTCCTTCCTATGCAGAGCTGGAGCAAACCTATGCCTCACTCGGCTTGAAACAATCTGCTCCTGTGATGTTGAAAGTTCAGGGGGAGGAAGCTGTTAGCAAATCATCTCCTACACTGGCACCAATCTCGGACCGATCAAGTCCTTCACTCGAGCCTTATAATGTATCGAAAATTCGGATGAACGCCATCGGGGGCATTAACTGGAAACTGCCGGGTGAATGGATTGAATGGGAAATTGACGTGCCTGAAGACGGACTGTATCAACTGGCGCTTAAGGTGAAGCAGGATCAATTGCGTGGCATCTATGCCACCCGCAGTCTGACGATTAACGGCGAAGTTCCGTTTAAGGAACTGAAACGCATTCGATTTAACTACAGCCCGGCTTGGCAAACTCAGGTGTTGGGTTCGGGAGAAGAACAGCCATATCAGTTTCATCTGGAAAAAGGAAAACATCGAATCCGAATGACGGTTACACTTGGCGACATCGCTCCGCTGCTTCGGACCGTGGAATCCAGCGTGTTGGAACTGAATGAGATGTATCGCAAAATATTAATGATCACCTCCAACAGTCCGGACCCACTGCGGGATTACCAGTTGGAACGCCGTATTCCGGAGATGACGGAGGTGTTTGAACGACAAGCTGACACCTTGCGCTCGGTTGCAGATTACCTGGAAAAGGCCACGGGTGAGCAAAGTGACAAAGTGGCCGTACTTCACGCCATGGTATTGCAGCTTGAAGATATGGCGGCCAGACCAGAGACGGTTCCCAAACGGCTGGATACGTTCAAAATTAACGTAGGTGGTCTCGGCACATGGATTCTATCGGTACGTGAACAGCCGATTACGTTGGATTACCTTGTCGTATCTCCGCCGGGTGAAGCGCTGCCAAAAGCGGAAGCGAGCACCGTCCAACAGGTGAAGCACGAACTGGGCGCGTATGTTGCCTCGTATACCGAAGATTACGACAGCATTGGCAACGTGGAACAAAAGAAGGATGCCATCACCGTATGGATCACGACCGGACGAGATCAAGCCCAAGTACTGAAAGGCATGATCGACGATTCGTTTACCCCGGATACGGATGTGTCCGTGCAGTTACGTCTCGTTCCGCCTAATATTTTGCTGCCCGCAACACTTTCGGGGGAAGGACCGGATGTAGCCATGCAGATGGGCGAAGACATTCCGGTGAACTATGCGATGAGGAATGCAACAGCGGATCTGAGCCAGTTCCCCGATTTCGAGGAAATTTCGGGCAGGTTCCGCGAAAGCGGATTGACGCCTTACCGATACAACGACGGGGTATATGCCCTTCCGGAGCAGCAGCATTTTCCAATGCTCTTTTACCGCAAAGATATTCTGAATGAACTGGGCCTCGAACCGCCGAAAACGTGGCAAGACGTATATAACGCCATCGCCGTGCTGCAGAAGCATAACATGGAGTTTTATCTGCCGATAGAGGATACGCTGAACAATGCCAACCTGGTTCCGAATTCAACCTTTGCCATGTTGTTATATCAGAATGACGGAACGTTCTACACCGAAGACCAGAAGAAAAGTGCACTGGATTCGGAGATTTCAATGGACGCGTTCAAACGCTGGACGCAATTTTATACCAATTACAAGTTTCCGCTCAAAGCCGACTTTCCGAACCGGTTCCGTACCGGGGAAATGCCGATCGGAATTGCTGATTACACCACGTATAACATGCTGACGGTTATGGCTCCGGAAATCCGCAATCTCTGGGACTTTACGATTGTTCCGGGTACACAGCTTCCGGATGGGTCCATAAGGCATGAAGTGGCCAGCGCTACGAGCGCGGTGATGATGCTCGAAAATGCTGACAACAAGGAAGCGGCGTGGAAGTTCATGAAGTGGTGGACTGATGATCAGACCCAGATTGAATACGGGAGAGAAATGGAAGGTCTTATGGGAGCGGCTGCCCGTTACCCTACGGCCAATATCGAAGCCTTGAAGCAATTGCCTTGGCCTGTGAAGGATTATCAAAATCTCGAGAAACAATGGGAATGGGTACAGGGAATCCCGCAGCTTCCTGGAGGTTATTTCACGGGACGACATCTGGACAACGCCTTCCGTAAGGTGGTCAATGCAAATGAAAATCCGCGTGAAGCTTTATCGGACTATGTCTTGTACATTGACGATGAAATAGAGTTGAAACGCAAGGAATTTAATCTGAAATAGAGGAAAGGGAGGGTAACGGTTGCAAGCTAAAACTACCAAGACAGCCGCCGCTCCTGCCGTCCATACCCGCCAGGTCGGCTGGTGGTCCCTATTGAAGCGGGATCTGTATCTCAGCAGGCATTATTATGTATTGATGGCACCGTTTATGCTGATTTTTTTCATGTTTACTGTCATTCCGGTCGGCATTTCACTCGGGCTCAGCTTTTTTCACTTCAATATGCTGGAGCTGCCGCGATTTGTCGGCTGGCAGAACTATTCCCGGCTTTTCCTGAACGATGACGTATTTCTGATCGCGCTCAAAAACACGCTCCTTTTTGCCGTAATTACAGGCCCTATCAGTTATATTGCCTGCTTTTTGTTTGCGTGGATCATCAATGAGCTGTCTCCTAAAATTCGGGCGGTCATGACGCTGGTTTTCTATGCTCCATCCATATCGGGCAACGTCTTTTTCATCTGGCTGATCATCTTCTCTGGTGACAGCTACGGGTATATGAACGGCTTCCTGATGCGCCTTGGCGTCGTACTGGAACCGATCCAATGGCTCGCAGATGAGAAGTATGTACTGGCAATCGTCATTATTGTACAGCTGTGGCTGAGCCTGGGAACCAGCTTCCTGGCCTTTATTGCAGGACTGCAAACCATTGATCGTTCTCTGGTTGAAGCAGGAACCGTAGACGGGATCAAAAACCGCTGGCAGGAGCTCTGGTACATCACCTTGCCTTCGATGAGACCGCAGCTGATGTTTGGTGCGGTAATGCAGATTACCGCTTCCTTCGCCGTAGCTGAGATCTCCATCGCACTGGCAGGTTTCCCGAGCGTAAACTATGCGGCACACACAGTTGTCACACATCTGATGGACTTCGGAACCATTCGTTTCGAGATGGGTTATGCCTCGGCCATTGCAACGGTTCTGTTTGCCCTGATGCTGGGTACAAACGTTTTCACGCAAAAAATGCTTAGAAAGATAGGTGAATGACGATGACCAGCAAAGTACGTGCCGTGTTTGGCATGCCAAAAAGGCTTAATCGGTCATTTACCGTCAGCCTGATGTTATTTGCATTGCTGGGTGTGTTCGGCTCCTTTATGGTGCTTCCGCTCATCTATGCTGTCAACAATGCATTCAAGCCGCTGGATGAGCTGTTTATTTTCCCGCCGCGCTTCTGGGTGAACAATCCGACAACGGAGAATTTTGCCGATCTGATCAACCTCATGGGCAATTCGTGGGTGCCGTTATCCCGCTATATTGCCAACACATTGCTCATTACGATACTTGGCACAGCGGGGCATATTCTTCTTGCATCTGCAGCGGCTTATCCGCTGGCGAAGTATCGTTTTCCCGGTTCCAAAGTGTTGTTCACCATTGTCATTCTGTCCCTGATGTTCTCGCCGCATGTTACGGCGATTCCGAACTACATGGTCATGTCCTGGCTTGGCTGGATTAACACTCATGCGTCCATTATTGTGCCATCACTTGCGTTCTCGCTGGGACTTTTCCTGATGAAACAGTTCATGGAGCAGATTCCCGATGCTTTGCTGGAGGCAGCCAAAATCGACGGGGCTAATGAATACCGGATATTCTGGAGCATCGTGATGCCCAATGTGAAGCCGGCATGGCTCACGCTCATGATCCTGCAGTTTCCAGCGTTATGGGGAACGGATGGCGGGAGCTTCATTTACAGTGAAAATCTCAAAACGCTGCATTATGCGCTCAGTCAGATTGTGCAGGGAGGGATTGCAAGAGCCGGTGTAGGTGCGGCTGTTGCTTTGCTGCTGATGATTGTACCGATCACTCTGTTTATCATCTCTCAGAGCAGTGTTATGCAGACGATGGCCACTTCGGGCATGAAAGAATAGAAAGGAGGCAGCGAGGTGCGGAGAAGCACATGGAAAAAACGTAAATCGATCATCATGGGCATGATCTGCCTCCTGTTGTTCGTTCAAGAGGCGCCCTATGTGAGTGCAGACGGTAAAACGGATGCGTATCATTATTCCTTCTGGGGTGACGCAGTTCCTTCACCCGCGGCATATGAGGCAACAACCATTATCACCGGCAAGAAGCTGAACACAACTCCTATGAAAGAGCCAAGTGACATGCATGTTACCGCCAATCAGCACGTCTTTGTGCTCGATTCGGGCAATGGCCGCATCATTGAGATGGATCGCAACTTCAAGCTGGTACGGACGATTGATTCATTTGAGCAGGAAGGCAAGGAAGATCATTTTAAAAATCCACAGGGATTGTACGTCACGGAAAAAGGCCATCTGCTGGTTGCTGATTCGGATAATCACCGGGTGGTGCATCTGGATGAACAGGGGAAGCTGGTCAAGATCGTGTCTGAACCAAAATCGGATCTGCTTAAAGAAGACTTCCAGTTTAAACCGATGCGGATTGTTATGGACAAGGGGGAGCGTATCTACGTCATGGCTGAAGGCGTATTTGATGGATTCATGGAGTTCAGCGCCGATGGTACGTTCTCTTCCTTCATTGGAGCGAACAGAGTTCAGGTGGACCCGGTGGAATATCTGTGGAAACGGTTTGCAACACGGGAGCAGCGGAGCCAGATGGTGATGTTCACTCCAACGGAATTTACCAATCTGGATATGGATGAAGAGGGCTTCATCTACGCCACTAGCGGGGATCGCGGCAAGGATCCGGTCAAAAAGCTGAATGCCCAGGGTACAGACATTTTGCGCAGAGAAGGTTATCAGACTCCGCAGGGTGATTTGCTGTATACCCAGGAAGCAGGGCCATCCCGCCTGATTGATGTGGATGTGGGTGACAGTGACATGTATTCCGTACTGGATTCCAGCAAGGGCCGAATCTTTACCTACAATGGAGACGGATATCTGCTCCATATTTATGGGGGCATCGGGAACCGGCTTGGCCAATTTAATACACCTGTTGCCCTGGAACGTGCGGGAGACCGGATGTTAGTTCTGGATAAAGCGCTGGGTGAAATCACCGTCTTTCAAACAACTGAATACGGACGTACAATCCACGAAGCGGTGCGCAGCTACTATAACGGTGATGAAGATCAATCTTCGGTGCTGTTTGCCCAAGCTGCCGAGATGAACGCTAACTTGGAATATGCGTATGCAGGAATTGGCAAAGCATTGCTTCGTCAGAAGGAATACGCCGAGTCTGCGAAATATTTCAAGCGCAGCATGGAGCCCAAAGGGTATTCCAAAGCTTTTCTTTTGTACCGCAAAGAGCTGATGCGTGAGCATTTTTCATGGATGATGTCCGGTATATTCCTGGCTGTCGCTGCGATTGTCACCGTCATCATCGTTCGCAGGCAGAAAAGGAGGACTACGAATGCAGGCATCAAGTAAGCAACTATATCAGTACCCGCTGCATCTGATTTTTCATCCGTTTGACGGATACTGGGAACTGAAATATGAACGGAACCAGAGAAACTCACTGCTGATTGCTTTCATGATCCTGGTGCTTTTGGTCATCACCAAAATTTTGCATGCCCAGTACAGCGGTTTTCTCATTAATCTCAGTAATCCAAAGTACCTGAACAGTCTGCTCGAAATGTTATATGTCATTATACCGGTACTGTTTTGGTGTGTGGCCAACTGGTCGTTAACCACATTGATGGACGGGGAAGGCAAGTTCTCCGAAATTTTCATGTCAACGTGTTTTGCACTGGTACCGTTGTTACTCATTCATTTTCCATGGATCTGGCTGAGTCTTGTGATCTCTGCGCAGGAAACTGCCTTTTATTATTTCTCCAATGCACTCGCCGTTGCATGGACGGTATATCTGTTATTTGTGGGGAATATGACGGTTCATCAGTACACACCAGCCAAAACGGTGCTCACGATGCTGCTGACACTTGTAGCGATGGCGTTTATGGCATTTCTGTGCCTGTTATTCTTTAGTCTTGTACAGCAAATTGTATCATTTGTCGTAACCATCTATCAGGAATTAGTGCTTCGGGGCTAAGGGAGGAGGAAATTGTTATGAATTATACCGTAGCCAAAAAAATAACAGGAATGCTGCTCGTGGGCAGTCTGCTTCTTGGCGGTTGTCAATTCTCGCCAAAACCGCTCGCTCACGAGACAGTGACTGCCGCTGATCTAACGGACTTTCCCTCCCTGCCTCCCGGAGAGAAACTGAAATCATCTTTCAGCGATGTCCGCCTTCCCGGCATGGTAGGCATTGCGCAGAATGCTGCGCTGCAGTTGTTCATTAACGAAGAGACTGCCGAAATTGCAGTGATTCACACGCAGAGCGGCCAGATCTGGCGCAGCAATCCTGCAGATCGTGAGCAGGATGGGGTTGCAGCCGGGATAAACAAAGACCTGTTGTCATCACAAACGAAGCTCAGCTTCTTCAACAGCCTCGGACAGAGCAGCACCGTGAATTCCTTCACGGATAGTGTTGCACACAAGCAGATAAGCTACGAGGTGCTGCCAAGCGGCGTGCGGGTCCACTACCAGTTTGGAAGCACTGAGCGATCCATAGAAGACTTGCCGATGAAGATCAGTAAGGAGCGATTTGAACAAAAGCTGCTTGCACAGCTAGACAAGGCCGGGCAGCGGGCCTTGAAGGTCGGCTATGCGGAAGACAAGGATGAAGGCGCTTACGTCCGTATTGATAAGGCGATGCAAGGATTGCAATTGTCCCGGGCACTAAAGGCTTTTGACACAGCCGGTTACACATCGGAGGATCTGGCTCAGGATCATGCCGAGTTTGGCATTGAAGAGGAACGAAGTGGACCACGGCTGTTTATGCTTACGATGGAATATGAGCTGGATGGAGAGGATTTGCTTGTACGTGTTCCGTCCTCAGGTATTCATTTTCCGGAGGAATATCCGATCAACAGCATATCTGTAATGGATTATTTCGGGGCCGGGGGTTCAGAAGAAGAGGGCACCATACTGGTGCCGGACGGTTCGGGAGCGCTGATCCATTTTAACAATGGCAAGCTGCAGTATCCTGCCTATCAACAAGATATATACGGACCGGATATGACCATGAAACTACGGGAAGCAAGTTCGAATGAAGCCAGAGCCAGGTTGCCGGTATTTGGACTGATTCGGAAAGAGGGAGCTTTCCTGGGCATTATTGAAGAAGGGGATGCCGTTGCAGTTGTGAATGCCGATATCAGCGGCAAACTGAACAGCTACAACAACGTATATCCCAGCTTCTATGTCGTGAACAAGAGCGATGTGACGCTTCAGGCAAGTGATATGGTTCGTACACTTCCGAAATTCCAGAAGAAACCGACCGCGTCCGACTTCGTCGTTCGATATGCTTTTGTGGGGGCGGATAAAGCCTCGTACTCAGGGCTTGCATCTCTCTATCGGGATTATCTGGTGCAAAACGGCGGACTTCCCGAGCTGAATGCCAGCAAGGAGCAGAGTGACGTTCCCTTTTATCTGCAACTGTTCGGTGGCATGACAACAAGGCAGCATATGCTGGGCATACCGTATGATTCAACGGAGGCTTTGACCACGTTTGATGAAGCTAAAAACATTCTCTCCGCCTTGACGGAGAAGAAGGTATCCAATATTCAGGTGCGTTATGCGGGATGGCTTAACGGCGGACTTCATCATCGACTGCCGGATTCCATCCAAGTAGACGGCGCGGTAGGCGGGAAAAAGGGATTGCGGGAATTCAGCGCATATACACAAGAAGCGGACATCGGTTTCTATCCCGATATCGCTCTGCTGAATGTGCAATCCAAAAAAGGGTTTAAACCGTCCAAAGAAGCTTCACGCACATTAACTCAGGAACCGGCAGTCTTATATCCGATGAACCAGGCCATCCAGCGGCGGGACCGGGATCGTTCACCATCCTATGTGCTTTCGCCCAACATGCTGGAGGACGTGACGGCAGACATGTTAGATGAGCTGAGGTCCCTTCAAAAGGATGGACTGTCACTAAGCCTGAATGATCTGGCAGCTCAGTTAAACAGCGATATGAATCCGAAAAAGCTGGTGGACCGAACACAAGCGCTTGGCTCCGTAAAGAAGGCACTTGAACAGATCGGGCAGCAGGCTGGATCGCTTGTTGCTGAAGGCGGGAACGCTTATGCCCTGCCGTATGTAACTGGTCTGACAGATGCGCCAATGACTAGCAGTCGTTTCAAGCTGGAGGATGAAGAGATTCCGTTCTATCAGCTCGTTGTACACGGCAGCATCGGTTATACGGGGACGCCATACAATCTCTCCACATACACCAATGCAAGGCAATATGTGCTGAAGCTGATTGAATATGGAGCCAGCCCTTACTTTGCATGGTTCAATGCGCCAAACCATGTTGTGAAAGAAACGGATTATGATGATCTCTACGCGGCGAATTATGAACAATGGATCGATCTGGCTGCCGAGATCTACAACGAGGTGAACCAGGTGAACCAACCGTTTGCCGGACGTTCCATGATATCTCATGAATCCCTGGAGGAGGGCGTCTTCCGGACAACATATGAAGGTGGCGGGTTCGTAATCGTCAATTATAACGACTTCCCTGTAGAAGTTAACAACGATACAGTGGAAGCCCAAAGCTATGTGACTGGTGGTGAGCAGCTCTGAAGACGCTCCTGAAATGGAAATGGGGAAGTCGTACGTATGCTCAGCAGAAAGCCATGTGGGGCGTAATCTACGTGCTTCCCTGGCTCATTGGTTTTGTGTTGTTTTTCTTCATCCCGCTATTAGCCTCTCTGCGATACAGCATGAGTACAATTCAAGCTAACGCGGAAGGCATAGCAATTCAGTTCAACGGTGTTGCCAATTACATTCAGGCGCTGACCGTCAATACAAGCTTTAACCGTGCGTTAATTGAGGCGATCACAGACGTACTCATCAACGTACCGCTTATCGTTATATTCAGTCTGTTCCTTGCCGTCATCCTGAATCAGAAGTTCAGGGGCCGGGCTGTAGCGCGGTCGATCTTTTTCCTGCCCGTTATTCTGGCATCGGGAGTGATTATGACACTGGAGAGCACCAGCCTGATTGAAGCGGTTAATCAGAGCAGCACAGGTGGAAGCTCACTCGGGACATTTGAACTCGAAAATCTGATGGTTAACGCCGGAGTGAGCGATTGGATCGTTACGTATCTGAGTAGCGCCGTAGATCGGATCTATCAGATCGTCAGTCAATCCGGTGTACAGATTTTGATCTTTTTGGCAGGGATCCAGACGATTTCCCCTCAACTGTATGAGGCTTCGAAGATGGAAGGGGCAACGGGTTATGAAGCCTTTTGGAAAATTACGTTCCCAATGGTCAGCCCGCTTATTTTTGTCAATGCGATCTATACAATCATTGATTCGTTTGCCAATAACGCCATGACGGAACTGATCCGGGATACCGGCTTCGTCAAATTTGACTTTGGATTAAGTTCTGCCATGGCATGGGTCTACTTTCTGGCCATTGCCATCATTCTGGTTATCGTAAACATCATTTTCTCGAAGCGAGTCTTCTATCAAGATTAGAAAGGAGGGTGTCCCACGTGACAACATCACGATTATTATCGCTGGAGCATTGGAAAGGCTGGCTGTGGGCCATGATCCGATTCGTTCTGATTACCGGGCTTTCCTTCGTTATCCTGTTTCCCATATTTCAGAAGGTTTCCACATCCATCAAAGCTAAAGGTGATCTGTATTCGGCAGTGGTGGTGTGGATTCCACAGAACTTCTCCATCGACAATTTCAAAGAGGCGATACGCGTAATGGATTACTGGGCAACGCTGTTTAATACGTTTGCCCTGTCTGCAACGACTACACTGTTGACTACAGCATCCTGTGCACTTGCAGGATACGGATTCGCCAGACTGAAATTCAGGGGAAGCAACTGGTTGTTTGCTGGTGTAATTCTGACGATTCTTGTACCGCCAACGACCATTCTCATTCCGGTATACCTGAATCTGAAAAGCTTTGATCTCATGGGGCTTATGACGCTTATAGCCGGCAAACCTGTTAATTTGCTTAATACCAATTGGCCGTTTATTCTGACGGCGATTACGGCCAATTCACTTAAGGCCGGCTTGTACATCTTTATCTTCCGGCAATTCTTCAGAGGTATTCCGAAGGAAGTGGAGGAAGCGGCCTATGTGGACGGCGCGGGCATCGGACGAACATTTTCAAGAATCATGCTGCCCAATGCCATTCCGTCCATGGTAACAGTCATGCTGTTTTCCTTCGTATGGCAGTGGAACGACAGCTTTTATACGACGACTTATCTGACTTCAAGTAAAGTCATGTCGACTCAGTTATCGTCCCTTCCGTATAATCTGGCCCAGCAGGTTACTGACGGTGCAGCTTCCCAGGCCGATCCGTTCTATTTGAGCATGATCCAAGATACAGGAATTCTTCTTGCCATTCTGCCTTTGATCATCATCTATTTGTTTGTGCAACGATATTTCGTAGAGAGTGTAGAGCGTACGGGAATCGTCGGTTAAGTTAAGTTCTTCTGTACGTTAGGAGTGGGATCAGACTGGAAGAGGGAGGAGGAACTTCATGCAACATTCCATCTGTGAAAAGGGGGCATGTAACGATCTCATGAACGTCTGCTCACAGCAGAACCGGGATCCTTCCCTGCGCAGGATCCCCCTACTGGTGTGGAACGGGCTGCGGGAGCGGGCGCCGACCTGAGCGATCTGTTTGATCAGAGATACTCTGACGGAGCATACTCGCGATTGCAAGGCAATATATCAGATCAGGAGGAATTAAAGTGAAGAAGTTCATGACATCTTGTAAACTTGTACTCATTCTGGCTTTATTGATCACAATTGCTCCATGGGGAGGCAGCCGTGCCGAAGCATGGGTGGGCATGCCGATGGGCAAGCTGCACGTAAACGGCAAAAACCTGGTGAACAGCAACAACCAGCCTGTGCTACTGAACGGTTGGCATCAACCCTCAGGTGCCTACTGGACATATCAGGACAGCAATTATTATCTCAATCTGCACGGCAATAACCGTCATGCAGCTACACTGGCTTATCTGAAAGACATTACCGATACTTTTGCTGACACCAGCGCGAAGTACGGAAGCAATCATGGCTGGAATATGAATCAGGTGCGTCTGTTCATCGATCGTCAGGACATGGGAGATGTGGCTGCTGGTACATATAACTTTGCCGGTGTGCAGACCGTTACGCAAAATGTAATTATTCCGTACATTCAATATGCCAAAACAAAAGGTGTCTATGTTGTCCTGGGACTGGACTTCACACTGAAGGATGATCAGGCAACAACACCTGCCAACCTGCAAAAATTCAACGAAATCTGGGGTTATCTCGCTTCACGCCCGGAGATCAAAAGTGCAGACAACGTTCACTTCGAACTGATCAACGAACCGGTGAAATCCTATGCCAATGGACATTGGGGTGGATACAACGGGGAAAATGACTTTGTGGATCACTGGAATGACTTGCGTAATTTCCAAAATTCCATGATTTCAACAATTCGTAGCAAAGGTGCGGACAACGTCATCTGGGCGGCAGGTCTGGGATACAACCAATTTTACAGCTTGACGGCAAGCCATCCATTGACTGATCCGCTCAATAACTATGGATATGCGGTTCACTGGTACCCTGGTTATGGCGCATATGACAACTTCTCTATCCTGCAAGACCAGTGGAATACCAACGTGAAGGCAGCTGCTGACAAATATCCGATTAATATTACCGAGGTAACCTGGTTCAAAAACAAACCTGGCGATTCGGCCTATTGGAACTTGTTTAATGGTAGCAATGAAGGTTTTGGCACCAATACCAAAACGATTTTCAACGCATCAGGTAATGTCAGCATTGCAGCTCATATGAACGGATTCATTCTAAGTGAAGGACCACGAAGCTCCTTTGCCGACCCAACGGCTGGACTGAAATGGGATGGAGATGCTTCACGGAGTGCCATGGGACGATTCCTGTTCAACTGGTACCATGAACGTGCTCAGACTTACCCGGGCAGTGGACAAGGCGGCGGACCCACAACGGGTCTTGTATCCGGTGCAACTTATAAAATCGTAGCCCGGCATTCCAACAAAGTTGTTGATGTTCCTGGTGGTCAAAATGAAAATAATCTTCAGCTCCAGCAGTGGAGTGATCTGGGCGGTAACCCTCAGAAGTGGGTTCTGACCTCGATCGGCAGCGGCAACTATACACTGACAAGTGTGAACTCACCGGACAAAGTCATCGATATTCGCAACGGTACCCTCACCAATGGGGAAGCGGTTCAACTCATGAGCAATCTGAACACAACCGCTCAGCATTTTAAGGTCAACGATCTTGGTAACGGGTACTGGAGTATCATCAACGTGAACAGCAATAAAGCGATTGAAGTGGCAAACGCTTCCACTTCGGATGGAGCCTTGCTGCAGCAGAACACCTACACAGGTGCTACAAACCAACAATGGAAATTTGTTGCCGTTAGCAATTAATAAGCACAACATTAAACAAAAACCTCCCCAAGTCATTCCATGTCTTGGGGAGGTTTTTTGCGTTTATTTTTGATACTTTGTGATGGATGTCATGCGAAGGTAAAATACAACTATATTTGTGCGCTAACCCGCAGACCAACAATTATTTTCATGCAAGCATTGTACGCTACAGTATGTAAATGTACCATAAGGAAGAAGTTGTACCTTCACCAGGAAGAAATGCCCGGTGTATCATTGAACAGCTACCTTAACACAGATAAATGTAAGCGCTTGATAAAAAAAGGGAGGGTACATATGCAGCTCCTATGGTCCAAATTTTCACCCGTGTTCCGCCGATTCCTCATTTCGTATCTTGTCATTCTGATGATTCCTCAAATTGCGGGATATGCCTCTTACCGAGCTTCCATTGAAGCGGCCCGTTCCAGCTCCATTGAGAACAGTTTGAAGTCCCTGAGTCTTGGCAAAGAGATCATTGAGCGAAATCTTCTTCAAGTCGAAGCTTTTACCAGACAGCTTGCCGTCAATCCCGATTTGCAAAATTTAATTGCTGGGCCAAAGCCGCATGATCTCTACAATGTCTACGGTATGAACCGTATGCAGCGGAGCCTCTCCATGTACAGCAGTACCAATGATTACTTGTCCCATTTCTTCATTCACATACCAAACTACAATGCCATCATCACACCAAGAACTGTGTATTATCGTCCAGAGCATTATTATGCTGCCAATCAGCTGGACGGTATGTCGTTTGAACAATGGCATGACCAAATTCTCAAACAACCACACTTTAATGAAATCATACCGCTTCGAAACTATAAACGTGAAATACTCGGCACTGTGCTTGCAGACGTTCCCGCCATTACGTTTCTGCAATCTCTGCCTTTGAACAGCTTCAACAAACCGCAAGCGACGATTGGTGTCATGATTGATCAGGATCAGATGGCCAGCCTCACTCAAAATATTGTGGATCAATATGGCGGCTGGACTCTCGTCACTGATGCGGAAGGGCAGATCATTTTCTCCCATGGCATTGAACAAGCCGAAGCCGAGCAAATGGCACAGAGTCGCCAGAGAGAAGGTAACGCTGCGGAAACGGAGCTGAACGTGCAGAATGTACAGCCTGGAAGTGATGGTCGGCTGCTGATATCGATGCAGTCCAGTCAAAATGGATGGAATTACATGGCAGGGATTCCGGAGAAAGCACTCATGACAAAAGCGGACCAAATCAAACAAGTCACGCTGGTCTTTACTTTGGCAACCATTGCCTTGGGACTGTTATTCGGGCTGGTTCTGGCCTATCGGAATAGTGCACCCGTATACAGATTGTTGGCCTCTTTTCGGGAACAAATCACCGATTCCCCAGGCAGACGGGGCAATGAATATGATTTTTTGGCAAGCCATATTAACAATCTCATTGCTAATAATGACTCACTTAAAAACGCCATGAATGAGCAGATTCCGTTATTGAGAGACGGTTTTATCAAACGTTTGTTAACGGGAGAAGTCTATACCTCACTTGAGTTGGAGGTTATCTCATCCCAGGCGCACATTTCTCTTCATAGCAGCAAGGGCTTGGCAGGCTTAGTGAAGGTAAACGGATATGCCAATCCGGACAGTGAAGAAACGATCCATGAACTGGGTGTCGCAAGGCTGCTCATCAAACAGGTACTTACAGAGTGGAATGCGCAGCTGCTGATCACGGATTGGGGAACAGACCAGATCGCTTTTGCCTGTCCATTGGATGAGAACCAACTGAATGAAGCTATAGGGAGATGTGAAAAAGAGCTGAACACCTTGATGGAAGTGATCTACCGGGAGCATCGGATATCCACAACAATTGGCACAGGTGCAGCTTACGAGGTCTGGAATGATGCAGGGCGTTCCTTTGACGAAGCCAAACAAGCTCTGGATTATGCCATTCATATGGGAACAGATCATCTGGTGAGATTTGAAGATACGATGAAGGAAAATGAAATGTTCTATTATCCGATTGAGTCTGAACAGCGCCTGCTGAACACAATCAAAGTCGGGGAGCCTGAAGAGGCGGTACGCATTCTGGAGCAATTGTTTTTTCGTAATTTAGAGGAGCGGGAACTGTCCTACGAGATGACACAGCAGTTCATCATGGAGCTGAAGGGGACTTTTCTGAAGCTGGACGAACCAAAATTCAAGTTGGATGCCTCCCTGCTGGAGGAATATAAAACCCGGGTGACATCCATTCAGATGACAGAAACGATTACTTCGCTGCGTGCAAAATTCAAACGGTTAACGGAAGACATCTGCGGTGATTTCCAGAGAAGAAGAGCAGGAGCACATGCGGATACTGTAAGCGAAATGATTTGTTTTATCCAACAACATTATGGGGATGCAAACTTGACGATCTATCGGATTGCCGAGCACATGAGCAAGTCCGAGAAGTTTATATCCCAACTGTTCAAAGAACATACCGGAGAGAATCTTTCCGATTATGTAGAACGGGTACGCATTGATGCTGCCTCGAACTTGTTGCACTCCACTGGTCAGACCATTGACGAGATAGCGGAGGCCACCGGGTATAACAGTGCACATTCATTCCGCCGAGCTTTCAAGCGAGTACGCGGTATTTCTCCGAGTGTATTTCGGAAAATGGACGTTCATAGCGGTTAATGTAGGCTGTTTCTCGGGAACTATATTCGCTATTTGTACTTTCTCAGCGTAACTGTACCTTTACGCATCCCCAGCGCAATCTTATGATTACTCAAAAAGTAAGCGCTACCAAGTTGAGCTGAAGTTCAGCACGATTTGGAGCCAAGAATGGGGGGATGATTCTGAGAACCACAATGACCAGTGAATCAAAGTCCGTGAAGAAACCAAGTAAAGCGTTTGCCTTGAAGCAAGCATTATCCAGAAGCTGGAGGCGACATTGGCAGCTATATCTGCTGATCCTGCCACCGATTGCTTACTTTATTATTTTCAAGTATGTACCCATGGTGAATGCGGTCCTGGCATTTAAAGATTACAACGTCATCAAGGGGATCTGGGGCAGTCCGTGGGCCGGAACCAAGTATTTCGAATTACTTTTTAAAAATCCGGCGTTTGTCATGCTGATCAAGAACACACTCTACATTTCGTTTTACAGCCTGATCGTTGGTTTCCCGATTCCTATATTACTGGCGCTCGCGCTGAACGAAATCAAAAACATACGATTCAAAAAAACAGTACAAATGGTGACATATGCTCCATATTTCATCTCTACCGTTGTTATGGTCTCCATCATTATGCTCTTTCTGTCTCCTAGGCTGGGTATTGTCAACACGATTGCAGGCGCCCTTGGTTTCGAAGCAGTGAATTTTCTCGGTGAGCCTGGACTGTTTCGATCCATCTACGTATTCTCCGATGTGTGGCAGGGAATGGGGTACTCCGCTGTGATATATCTGGCTGCTCTGGCAGGTGTTGATCCATCCCTGTATGAAGCCGCCAAAGTGGACGGAGCCAACCGAATACAGAAAATCATCAATGTTGATCTGCCTGGACTACTTCCGGCAGCCGTCATCATTCTGATCCTGAGTGTAGGGAATATCATGGCTGTTGGGTTCGAAAAAATATATTTGCTGCAAAATCCGCTCAACCTGTCTGCTTCGGAGATCATCTCCACGTATGTCTATAAAATAGGATTGCTGAATGCCAATTACAGCTTCGCTACTGCGGTTGGCCTGTTCAACTCGGTGATTAACCTGATTCTGCTATTAATTGTAAACGCGGTTGCCAAGCGACTGTCCAATACAAGCTTATGGTAACGGGAGCGAAAGGAGGAGAATCAACCCATGCCTAACACACAGACAAATGCAGGTCGTTCGCGGATCAAGAGCAGCAGTACGATTCGTGAATCCTGGGGAGACCGCGTATTTATAACGGTTGTTTACTTCATGTTGACAGTGGTGCTGATTGCCGTGCTGTATCCCTTGATATATATTGTGAGTTCTTCGCTCAGCAGCCCTGCTGCCGTCTCCTCGGGAAAAGTCTGGTTGTGGCCCATTGACCTGACGTTTGACGGTTACAAGTCTGTATTGCGGAATGATCAAGTCCTTACCGGGTATGCCAATTCCCTTTTTTATACAGCCTGCGGCACCTTCATCAGCGTGGCACTGACCATTATGATTGCTTATCCATTATCCAAAAAAACGTTTGTTGGCCGCAGCTCGTTAATGATGTTTATTACCTTCACCATGTTGTTCTCAGGCGGCTTGATCCCTACCTATCTGGTGGTCAAAACCATGGGACTGATTGATACCCGCTGGGCGTTGCTGATTCCCAATGCCGTCTGGGTATGGCAAGTCATCATTGCCCGCACCTTTTTTCAGAATTCGATACCGGAAGAATTGTCCGAAGCAGCAGACATCGATGGCTGCAGTGACATCCGGTTTATCTTCAGTATTATCCTGCCACTCGCCAAACCGATTATCGCCGTGTTGTCACTTATGTACGCTGTCGGTCAGTGGAATGCATACTTTGACGCCCTCATCTATCTGAAATCACAGTCGCTCTATCCGCTACAGCTGATATTACGCAGCATTCTTATTCTGAACAGCAGTACGGGGAGCATGGATGCATCGGAAATGATCAAACAGCAGCAGATGGCTGAACTCATGAAGTACTCGTTAATTGTGATGGCCAGCTTGCCGGTGCTAATCATCTATCCTTTTGTTCAACGGTATTTCGTGCAAGGTATGCTGATTGGCTCAGTTAAAGGATAAGTTCATTTTTTCTATTATTCATGAAGGAGAGGATTATATTGAAAAAAGCGGGATTCATCATTCTTGCCTGTATGCTGTTTACCTCGTTGGTACTTGCCGGATGTTCAAGTTCTGATAAGGGGAACGGGGAAGGCAGCGATCCATCAGGCAAGACGGCCATTAATGTGTTTGCTCACCAGGGTTCGGATACCAACCTGTCCACTAACAAATTCACGAAGAAAATGGAAGAGAAGTTTGATATTCAGTTCAACTGGACTACGGTTCCATTCGACGGTGCAGCGGAGAAAAGACAGATTTCACTGGCTTCCGGTGATTATCCGGACTTGTATCTGCTCATCCCTTGGGTAGATCGTTTCTCCCAGACAGACTTGTTGAAGTTTGGTCAGCAGGGGGTTATTTTGCCGCTGAATGATCTGATTGAGGAGCATGCTCCCAATATTAAAAAAGTACTTGAGAGCAATGACTATTATCGGGCCATGAACACTGCTCCTGACGGAAATATCTATGGTCTGACGGGTCTGAATGAATGTTTTCACTGTTCATACCCAAACAAGATGTGGGTCAACACCAAATGGATGGAACAACTGGGCCTGACCGAACCCACGACGACAGAAGAATTTAAGGAAATGCTTCGGGCATTTAAAACGAAAGACCCGAACGGGAACGGTAAAGCCGACGAAGTACCGCTAAGCGGTTCGACTGAAAATTTCGGTGTGCACATTATTCCGTACTTGATGAACGGTTTTATCTATGACGACGATCGGAATTATCTCATTGTCAATCAGGGGAAAGTGGAGACCGTAGTGAACAAACCGGAGTGGAAAGAAGGGCTTGCCTATATTAAATCCCTGTACGATGAAGGGTTGATTGATCCAGGGGCATTTACCCAAAACGTCGGGGCCTTCAAAAAAATTGGAGATAACGCTGATGCACAGCTTCTCGGTGCGGGAGCAGCGATGCATCCATCATTATTCGTAACCACTGCCGAGGGTTCTCCTTACGGGAATGATTACAATCCCATCCCTCCATTGAAGGGACCCCATGCTGCTTATGCTACGTACAACTATCCGATTGATCCCGGAGCGTCTTTTGTACTGACAAACAAAGCCAGTGAGGAAACGCAGATCGCGGCCATAAAGCTGCTGGATTATCTCTATACCCAGGAAGGAACCATGGCATCATATCTGGGAGAAGAGGGCGTAAGCTGGCGCAAACCTCAAGAAGGAGAAGTGGCGCTCAATGATCAGATTGAGCCGTTATATAAAGCCATTCCGCTTCCTTCTGGAGAAGAACCTCGTAATGACAGTTGGGCTGCATTGAGTCAGTACAATCATTATCAGGCATATCGGGACTCCGAAGTACAGGGGACAGACATCTATGCCAATGATGGTGGTGAGCGACGTCTCTATGAGGCGACATTATTAATGGAGGGCAAGGAACCGAAAGAGATTTTCCCTCATTGGGCATTGTGGGTAGATCCTTCCCAAGCTGATGAAGCCAGCATGATGCAGACCAATCTCAAGGATTACATCGATCAGAACGCCCTGCAATTTATTACAGGCGCCAAAAGTCTGGATAAGGATTGGGATGAATATGTGAAAGGCCTAGAGGGACTGAACATTAATCGATATCTGGAGATTATGCAGTCTTCCTATGATACTTCTTCTGTTTCCAAATAATTAAAGTATCTGAATCATACAGAGCGGGAAAAGTTACTGCCTGTATTTGCACACCCAAACGTTCCCGGTTCGCAGTTAGCACTTGCGAGCCGGGAACGTTTTTTATTGATATAGATTAGATCGTAATATCATTGCATCCTTATTAAAATTATGTGATTGAACCTGTCCTGCAAGCTAAACGTTCACAGGACAGGTTCAACGGCTCGTGCACGTTCCCTTACTTTAGTACATGCGATATCTTCCGCTTAGAGCCAGCATGCTGAAAAAATACAGGCAATTGTCGTAATAACGTCGCTCTCCCTGACGCAGAGGTGTGTTCCAGAACTTGCGAACGAATGTGTCAGCATGTGGACCGTCCGCAGCCAGTGAAGCCATGGCATTGGTAGCCAGCAAACCTACAGGATGCAGTGAAGGTTCGTCGAAAGGTTCACCTTCTATTGTATAACGACGATAATCGGACATTTCAATATCACTGAAGAAGGATTGAATCCGATTGGATTGTTCGATCTGCCAGTGATCCTTGCGGAACCATTCCCAGTCCAGCGCTATATTCGCAGCAACACGGTAGGCATCACTGTAAAAATGTCTGAAATCACCATGCGGCTGTATTGGAGCCGGAGAGCCGTCATAGTTCGCATATTCAGGTGATAGTCCGGTTACGGGATGGCAGGCTGTATGAAGGTAAGCTCTACTAGCGGCCGCCGCTTCTTTCCAGAAGCGCTGATCTTCTTCATCCGCATATTTCGCGAATAGTTCATAAAAATGAGGCAGATGGTAGGATGGGTCGCTAAACGGTGTTTCTGGTATGAATTTGATCAGTTTTGTTTCCGGGTCCCACATGGGATGGCCTTCGCCGTCTTCGCCTTGATGTATACATGCACGAAGGATCTTGTGGGCTTGTGCCTTGTAATCATAAGGTTCAGCGCCATCGCCCCAGCGGTTGGAGGCAAAAAAAAGCGCCATGGCAAAAAACTCCTCACCATCAGGAGCAGGACCTTGCGAGAGTTGGGTTCCGTCAGGCTTGCAATGCCAGGCAAAATAATCTTTATAACGACCCGCTTTATGTTGCATAAACGAGTGTGAGAAATTCCACAGTCGATCAAATTCCTCCTTTTTGTCCATCTGAACAGCCATCATCATGCCATAGGACATGCCCTCGGATCGAACATCGAGATTACCAGTGTCCAGCAAATAACCCTTGTCCTCACCCATGGAGTAATATATTCGAGTATTGTCATCGCCATAAAACAGCTCGTTCCATGTATCTTCCAATCTGTTCGTGATCTCATTCTCATCGTAGCCTAGCTTCAAAAACAGATTTGTATATGTACCCGTATCCCACGCGCCTTGACCCGTGATATTCATGAGTATCCTCCTTCATCAATGCGGTTTTTCAAAATTATATCATGGAAATAGTATACAAATTAAAGCGTTTACATGAAAAATTATAGGTGTTCTGATCTGCATGTCATTGTACTCAAATTAAAATGATATATTGGTTAAAATCCTATACTTTGTCAGGTTGTTGTAAAATTATGTAAGGGATACACTTTGGGAGAAGGATCACATCTGATCTAATAATAATACAAGCTGTGATCCTTTAAATGTTGTTTGAGGATGGTCAGAATCTAACCGGAAGGATGTGATGATGATTTATGCTCCAGGATTCAGGAGATGCAGGTGAAAACACGGAATTCACTGCACCGCGCGATCCAGTTGGAGTGACAGCGTCGGCAGTCAAGCCCGCAATTGATTTTGAGTCACCTAGATATCGCGACATGATTGGCCGATCTCTTCTGAACAAAGGAAATAATGTCAGATTAAAACGAGCCATTGAGAAGGCAAAAAACGGCGAACCTGTCGTTATCGCTTATATTGGAGGCTCCATTACCCATGGTGCTGGTGCAGTACCTATTCATCTCCAAAGTTACGCTTATCGGTCTTATGAGTCGTTCAAGTTTATGTTTGCGCTTTCAAAAGATAGTCCGATTCATCTGATTAAAGCAGGTGTGGGTGGAACTCCTTCAGAACTGGGGATTGTACGTTATGATCGTGATGTGCTGAGGGGAGGTGCCGTTCAGCCGGATATTGTCATAATCGAATTCGCAGTCAATGACGCAGATGATGAAACCCAAGGTAAATGTTACGAGAGTCTGGTACTCAAAGCACTTACTGCCGATAACAAGCCAGCGGTCATCTTGTTATTCAGTGTATTCGAAAATGACTGGAATCTACAAGATCGTCTCGCTCCGGTAGGCTGGCATTATGATCTGCCAATGGTAAGTGTGAAAGATGCTGTCGTAGATCAGTTCAGCAAGACAAAAGGTGAAGGCAACGTTATTTCCAAAAAGCAATTTTTCCATGATATATATCATCCAACTAACATAGGGCATCGAATTATGGCCGATTGTTTGGAATATTTGTTCGACGTGACGAATCGTTCTGAGTGGGATGAGAAAGATCATCATATTGAAAAAGCTCCGCTAATTGGAAATGAATTTATTAATGTGAAGCTGTTGGATCGGAAAAACGGCAATCACATTGCCCGAATCGATGCAGGCTCTTTTTGTAAAACAGACACGGATCTGCAGATGGCTGAGATGGATGCTCATGACTATGGTACACCTCAGTTCCCCAACAACTGGATGCGTACAGGAGAGGGAAAAGAAGATCAGAGTAGCTTTCGGATAAGTTTGAAGTGCAAACGCCTCATTCTGATCTTCAAGGATTCTGGTAACGATGAATTCGGAACTGCACATATCAAGGTAGATGGGGTATTTGTCCAAAAAGTCGATCCGCGTCAAGTGAACTGGACCCATTGCCATGCCACACTTCTGCTTAACGAAGAGCATGTGGGGGAGCACTCCATCGAGATCGAAATGGCGGAAGGCCATGAACATAAATGCTTCACTATTCTGGGTTTTGGCTATGTGGATTAACTGAAGACTGATAGTCACTCATATGTTCGGAGGAAAAGAGAATGGAATTGATCTCACCAGCAGTAACGGGATATGACCAGTATCGGGAGAATATACCACGTGGAGTCATGGAGACGGTAGAGTATCCTTCCACCACGGTTGGCAATTCCCGTAAAGCGATGGTGTACACCCCACCAGAATTTTCTTCGACAACGATGTATCCTGTACTTTATCTTTTGCATGGTATTGGCGGAGACGAAACCGAATGGCATACTCATGGTTCTCCGCAAATTATTCTCGATAATCTGTACAACGATAATTTGCTTGAGCCGATGGTTATTGTTTTCCCCAACGGTCGCGCAATGTCGAATGACCGAGCCGAAGGAGACCTGTTTGAACCTGAGAAAATCAAAGCATTTAAACGGTTTGAATCCGATCTGCTCAACGATTTAATACCTTACATGGAGTCGAACTACCCTTTGCATAAAAGCCGGGATAAAAGGGCGATTGCTGGTTTATCCATGGGTGGAGGTCAATCCTTAAATATCGGATTAAGTAATCTAGACCATTTTGCATGGATCGGTGCTTTCTCCGCAGCCCCAAATACCAGAAGTCCGGAGCTACTTGTCCCTGATCTTTCGAAAGCGCCTTCATTACTCTCGCTGTTATGGATCTCTTGCGGTGAACAGGACAATCTAATAGAGATTAGTCTTGGGGTTCACCAATATTTGGCGCAACACGGAGTACCCCATATCTGGCATGAGGAAAGTGGAGGACATGATTGGCCCGTGTGGAAGAACGATCTTTATCTGTTTTCGCAACGTCTTTTCAAGTGAATTTGCTAAAAAACATTCATATCGGATTGTAGCATCAACCAAATCTATTAAAATATCAGGAGGTATCATCCATGTTCAAATTTGGCAAAAAATTAATGACCGTTGTTCTTGCAGCTTCCATGAGTTTTGGTGTCTTTGCAGCAACATCCAGCGCTGCAACAGATTATTGGCAAAATTGGACAGATGGTGGAGGAACGGTCAACGCTGTTAACGGATCAGGAGGGAACTATAGTGTAAACTGGCAGAATGTAGGTAACTTCGTTGTCGGTAAAGGGTGGACATATGGCACGCCTAATCGAGTGGTCAATTACAATGCCGGCGTATTCTCTCCTTCAGGTAACGGCTATCTCACTTTCTATGGTTGGACTAGAAACGCTCTAATTGAATATTACGTGGTGGATAGCTGGGGAACGTATCGTCCGACTGGCACGTACAAGGGCTCTATGACTAGTGATGGCGGCACATATGACATCTATACAACGATGAGATACAATGCACCTTCCATTGATGGTACGCAGACTTTCCCTCAGTATTGGAGTGTTAGACAGTCCAAGAAACCAATCGGAGTCAATTCTACCATCACGTTCAGTAATCATGTGAATGCATGGGCGAGCAAAGGGATGTACTTAGGCAACAGCTGGTCCTATCAGGTGATGGCAACGGAAGGTTATCAAAGTAGCGGAAGCGCAAACGTGACGGTTTGGTAAAAATGATGTGATGTAGTTCAACTTCTGCACCTGCATTTGAATTCAATTTTCCGGTAGCGTTGAGTAACGTTATTCTCCAAACTAACGGACCTCGACGTTGCCGGATTTAAGCTTAGTAAAGGAGAATAATTGAATGAGGAAGCTGGTATGGTTAACTTTAATCGCTATAGTCGTTAGTCTAAGTGCTTGTTCAGCAACTAATACCAAATTAAACGATGACTTGGTATTTGTCGAAGGGGGAGCCTTCAAAAGTAGTAAGCCGAGTCAGATTGATAGGAATGAAACGCTGGATTCCTTCTATATTGGCAAATACGAAGTAACTCAAAAAGAATGGATGGAGGTTATGGGGGAAAACCCTTCTGGCTTCAAGGGAGATGACATGCCTGTTGAAATGGTCAGCTGGTATGACGCAGTGGAATACTGTAATCAAAAAAGTATAAAAGAAAACCTGAAACCTTATTACAATATAGACAAAGACAACCAGGACACGAATAATCACAATGAAAACGACAATATAAAATGGATTGTAACGATCAACGAGGACGCCAACGGTTACCGTTTACCCACAGAGGCAGAATGGGAATACGCTGCAAGTGGAGGTCAAAAGAGCTTAAATTACACATACAGCGGAAGTAATAATCCTGATGAAGTTGCTTGGTACTGGGTAAATGCCGGAGAGAACATTCTGACGGGTGACTGGAGCTGGCCCGCTATTGAGAGCAACCGTAATCAAACCAAAAAAGTCGGAACTCAGAAGGCGAATGAGTTAGGAATCTATGATATGTCTGGGAATGTGAGAGAATGGTGCTGGGACTGGTACAGTGATTCGGAAATTCCCAATCAATCCTGGCGAGTTGTGAAAGGTGGAGGCTGGATTGGCGGTGTCAATAACAATGAAATATCATTTCGAGGCAAATTTGATGCAAATGGTTTTGGTCCCGATCAAGGATTCCGTATTGTGCGTGGAGAATGAAATGCCCTGCTTGTTAGTGGATTACTTCTGAACCCGACCTATAATTTGTCGGGTGAAAACCTATAGTTTATCAGGTTGTTGTACCAAAATGTAAGCGTTACACTTGAATTGTCATCCCGGCGCTTCGTTATAATCGGAGCGTTCTTATAGTTCGGTTCGGTCTGATAGAACCATTTCTATGTTATTGATTAATGACGATGGGACTGGTAGAAATTTTGTTCTCCAAGTTGTGCGAGCAGACAACAATCCTGCTGTTGTTCTGCTGTTTAGCGTTCTTACAGCAACTGGAATCTACCTGTTGATATAGATAAAATACATGCAGCTGATCAAGGATAAAAGTGAGGTGAGCTAATGTACAAGGTCATTGTCGCGGATGATGAGCCGTTTATGCTAGAAGGATGGAGAACAATGATTGACTGGCGAGCTTGTGGATATGAACTCTGCGGAACGGCAACAGATGGGGAGGAAGCACTTGCTTTATTCAACTCGGTTGAACCGGATCTTGTCGTCACTGATATTCAAATGCCTGTTATGGATGGTCTTGGTTTGATTCACACCTTGCGAGAAGATCTCGCCTATACCTCTAAAATTGTTATCGTTACAGGATACTCCGATTTTAATTACGCGAAGCAAGCCATACGGTATCAGGTCGATCAGTACGTGCTTAAACCTCTTGTTCCCGAGGAGATCCATCAAATCCTTATGGAAATGATTGAACCTCTGGACAAACGCAGAAATGAGCAAAAACAGAAAAATGGAGTCACGGTTACAGATGAAACCTATGAGAATCATCTTAATGAATATCGAATAAGCGAAGAATATGATTTAGAGCAAATGATGAATATCTCCAAAGAGATCTTGGCGTTGATTGAAGCAGAAAACACGTATTCCATCGATAATGCAGTGAGTGCACTGTTAGAGAAAAGTGAGAAGGCAGAGGTTTCGTTGGAATGGATACATCATGTCATTCGATATATCCATGGGGAGTTGCTACGAAAATATGGAAAAAGAGAGGGTTGCAGAGAAATACTATGTGAAAAAGAATGGCATGAGGCTGCGAGTTGGTCTTCCGGCACATTGCAAGACCTGTGTGTTCGACTGTCCGAGCAACTTTCCCAGTCTGAATTGAAGCAAAAGACGGGTACGGGAGGGCTGGTTTCAGAAGCAGTGAATGAATTGAAGCAACACTATCGAAGTAAAATTAAATTACAAGATGTAGCTAATCGTATTCACGTGAATTCTGCCTACCTGGGTCAACAGTTCAAGCGGGAGATGGGGGTCAGTTTCAGTGACTATGTGCACCAGCTTCGTGTTGAGGAGGCCCGTAAACTTCTGCGACGTACCAATATGAAGATCACTGACATTGCATTCAGGCTAGGATATCATGATGCTGAATATTTCACCCAAAAGTTCAGAGCGCATACAGGGGAGCTTCCGTCAGTCTATAAAAACAAAAACCAAGGGTGATTATATGCGTCATAAATTCTGGATGTTCAGTAAGGTTAATGATATTCCTCTCCGATCCAAATTTCTGCTTATTTATGTACTTAGTATTCTCCTTCCTGTAATAACGATTAATATCTTCTTTTATGAACGAACCTCTGCGGATATCAAGATTAGAGAACAGGAAAATCTGCGTAAATCCATCGACAGGGCTGCGGGGGAACTGCTAGGCATGATTGATGAGAGCGTTGCCCTGAGCCGAATTATTGCAGCAGACGATTCGCTCTATGAGGCACTGGATCGGACCTATCACTCCCCCGTGGATTATTACAACGTCTACCATGCATTCCTGCGAGATAAATTAACACGGTACATGTCAGCGAATATTCTGGAGGTGCGTATCTATACGGATAACGATACCATTCAGACGGGCAGTCATTATATCGTGATGAAAGACAAGAATGTACTCCCTGGATTGAAACAGCTGAAATCGACCAGTGGAGGCATTCTTGTCGTTGATTATATTGAGCCATCCGGATTTAACGCGGGAAGAAGAATCAGTGTGATTGGCAAAATGGATACCTATACTTCCTATGCCAATTACAACAAGTATTCCAAGATTGATCTGGAACTTAGCCGGGTGTATAGCATTTTAAATCGTGAATCAGACAGTCTTCAGCTGCGTCTGGTGGACAGCAACAATCGAACTGTCGTTTCAAGTGGGGAATTCAGCGAAACCGACTTATCCCCCCTTGATAATGAATCAATGCTCAAGGAATCTGGAGATTCTGCTTACACGCTCGAAAAATCGTTGGGGAATCTAGCCTACCTAAAGGGTTGGAAATTGATTGGAGTTGCCGATACGCGTCACCTTGACCATCTTTTGCAAGAAGCCTTTAAATCAATTCTGGGGTTGCTTGCATTAAGTATTGTGGTCCCCTCTGTATTAATCTACATTATTTTGCGTTCCTACCACTATCGGATTCGCAAGTTATCCAGACATATGGAGAAGGTTCGTAACGAACGATTCGATCTGATTGAAATTCACGAAGGCCGCGACGAAATCGGCGGGCTTATTCGTACATTTAACATCATGATTGGTAAAATTCATACGCTGATTAATGACGTATATAAACTGGAAATCCGTCAAAAAGATCTGGAGCTGGATCAAGTGAGGACTGAATTGTCGATGCTCCAGAGTCAGATGAATCCCCATTTTTTATTTAACACATTGAATGCTTTGCTGGTCGTTAGTACGAAGAATGGATATACGGAAGTCATTGAGATTATTAAAAGTCTGTCCAAACTGATGCGACAGTTGCTCAGTCATTCTGACAATCTGATTCCTTTGCAAGAAGAGCTGGAATTTACGAATCTTTATCTCCAGATTGAGAAGTTTCGCTTTGGAGAGCTGTTTGATTACACCTTCGAGGTTGATCCTGATGCAGCTTCGTTGCTTATTCCCCGAATGAGTATTCAACCGCTCGTCGAAAATGCCTGCAAACACGGCTTGCAGGCTCGAAAAAATGGAAGACAAATCAAGATAACGGCGAGTCGAAACTCTTCTGAACTGGTTATTCAGGTGATCGATAATGGAATCGGTATGGATGCAGGGAGATTAACCGAGCTCCTGCGAGATATTCGTTCTGAAAGACCCAGGAACGGCGAGCATGTAGGACTCCGCAATGTCTACCGCAGGTTGGAACTCTTTTATGAAGGAAATGCGATATTTGATCTAAGCAGTGTACCTGGAGAGGAAACCGTTGCAGGGTACCGTATACCGATCTCCAAGCTGGAACAGAGGAAATAGGAGGTAAACTCTCATGTACAAAGTACTGTTAGTCGATGATGAACCGTATGCCATTGAAGGGTTACAGCTTCTGATCAATTGGGAAAAGTATGGTTTCGAAATCAGAGGCGTATGCGCCAACGGTGAGGAAGCCATTCGTATGATGGAACAAGATCGACCTGATCTCGTGGTGACAGACATTCGTATGCCTGTGATGAATGGGCTGGAACTTGTAGAAGAAGCACGACGATTGGAACATGAGTCTGTGCTGTTTGTCATCACGAGTGGATACAGTGACTTTAATTATGCCAGACAAGCTATTCGATTAGGTGTCTCCAACTATCTAACCAAACCGGTTGACAGTACAGAAGCAGAGGATATGTTGGTCCGTCTCCGTATGCAATTGCAGGAGCGTGAAAACCAGGAGCGTATAAGGGAACATGCAAACGAGCAAAGGATCAAAGCGTTTTTGTCTGCACTGATTAAGGATAAGCAAAATATATCGGAGGAGGAGATGTCAGAGATCCTTCCTCGTTTAAACAAATCCCATTGGGCATACCTGCGGATAGCCTTTCAGGGAGATATTCAGGAAGTCTGTTCAGTAGCCGAACAAACGGCTGAAGAAACAACTTGCTGTTATGTGATAGACAGAACAAGAGACTCATTCGGACTTGTATGGGGGGAGGAAACGAATGATAGAAATGAGACATTTGAAGCAATTAAAGCTTTTACACAGCGTTTAATGAACAATATGCAACATAACGGCTGTGAAGAAATTCATATCGCGGTTGGATTAACGGTCAACAAACTGGAGCATTTATCTGAATCCTTCCGCTCCGCTCAGGAAGTTGGGCGTTATTTGTTTTTTAATCAAGAGCGTCTTTTGTTTGCCGAAGATATTCAGCTGGAGAATTGGCAGTTTGATCCGGAAACGCTGTCAGAGGTGGACCATATTTGCGATTTGCTTGAAAACGGTTCTGTAGAGGAACTCTCGTCTGCGATTCGGAGTGCTTTTGAACTGTTTGTACAGATGAAGGCTGCGCCAGAGATTGTACATATTTTCTCTACCCATATTATATTCCGCGGATTGTCCCTGTGTAGAGAATTAGGAGGAGAACCTAATGCTCTAATGAACGAATTGGCGAGCGGAATTCTGGAGAAGGGCCATCGAAATATAGAAGAGGTTGCTAACAATCTGGAACATTTCTGTTTGCAATGCAAGTCAGAACTGGCCATTTTCCGGGAGAGGCAAATGGGTGGCATCCAGGCGACGGTTGCTGAATATGTGCAGATGCATTACAGAGAGACATTTACGATCCAAGAGCTTGCAGAACGATTCTACGTGAATCCTGTCCATTTAGGGCAATCCTTTTTGCGAAAGTATGGTAAGGGTGTGATCGAGGTAGTACATGATTTAAGAATGGAAGAAGCGAAGCGTCTGCTCCAGCAGACGAATCAAACATCCAGTGCGATTGCAGAGCAGGTAGGGTACCGCAGTTACCAGCATTTTCTCAGACACTTCGAAAAACGAACAGGCATGAAACCAGTAGAATACAGGCAAAAGTATGCGAATTGATCCATGAAAAAGAAGAACCCCTCCTGAATAAGACCTACAATTACAGGGGGGTAGACCTTAAATGTATATATTTTGTAACCGCATACATTTCTTCATACTAAAAACAGTAAGACATACCACTTCCAAGGAGGGCAAGTACATGGGGGGACTTAAGAAAAAGAAGCTTTGGGGTTCCGTATCACTCGTTCTGGCTTTGAGTTTGGCACTGGCAGGATGCAGCGGTGACAATGAGAAAGCGACTACAAAGGATGGGAAAGAGGTACTGAACATCTCGGCCTTTATCGGAACGCCAAATCAGGCGCCAGCTAAAGATAACCGAATCTACAAGAAGATTCAGGATGAACTCGGCGTTAATCTTGAGATGGAGTTTCTAGTAGGTGATCTTCAACAGAAGTTGGGCGTTATGATTGCCGGGGGCGATTTCCCGGATCTGATCACAGCAGACACCAAGTTGGTCTCAGCGGGTGCGGTTATTCCGCTCGAAGATCTCATTGAAGAGCATGCACCTAATCTGAAGAAACATTTCGGTAAAGACTGGAACCGGATGAAAGATTCCAGTGACGGACATATTTACTGGTTGCCTAACTATGGAGTGTATACAGGGGAGTTCATTAGTAACTATTATTCTGGTCCTGCATTCTGGATCCAAAAGTCCATACTGAAGGATGCCGGGTACCCAACTCCAAAAACGTTGGATGATTTCACCAAGTTGATCCGTGATTATGCAGCCAAGAATCCAACGATTGATGGTCAACCGACGATTGGTTTCACTACATTGGCTTCAGACTGGCGGACGTTCCCTTTGCTTAACCCACCTGAACATCTTACGGGTCACCCCAACGACGGGGGCGTAGTCGTAGATGATAGTGGAGTCGCAACCGTGTTTGCCGACAAAGATATCTCCAAACGGTATTATAAAGAACTAAACAATCTGTACAACGAGGGATTGCTGGATAAAGAAGCCTTTGTTCAGAACTACGATCAATATCTGGCCAAAATTTCTTCGGGACGTGTGCTTAGCATGTTCGACCAGCACTGGAATTTCCAAGCCGGCGAAGACCCACTCGTAGCACAGGGGAAAATTGGCCAGACATACGTAGGCTTCCCGCTTGTCTATGATACAAGTATCACAGATCATTATCTGGATCGTCCGGTCATTAACTTGAACAATGGTTTTGGTATCAGTAAAGATGCCGAAGACCCTGTCGCACTCATCAAATTCCTCGATAAGCTTATGGACGAGAAGTACCAGAAGCTCTTGTCATGGGGTGAAGAGGGTGTAGACTATCAAGTGAATGAAGAGGGAAGATTCTATCGTACACCAGAGCAACGGACAGAGCAGGATGATCCAGCATGGAGATTGGTTAACAAAGCTGAAGGTTTCTACGCTGCTGCACCGAAGCTCGAAGGAACATTTGAAGATGGCAATGCAATTGGAGCGATCAACCAACCTGAGGAATTCTATGACAACCTCAAACCGGAAGATAAAGAACTTCTGGATGCATATGGCTTCAAAACGTGGAGTGACTTCTTCTCTCCTGCACCAGAAAATCCAGTGTACTATCCAGCATGGCAGGTCGATCTGAAAGAAGGCTCTGATGCTGCGGTAGCGAACAAACAAATGACAGACACTTCATTGAAATTCTTGCCTAAAGCAATCATGTCAAAACCGAATGAGTTCGATAACATTTGGACTGAATATGTAGACGCTTACAAGAAGATCGATGTCAAATCCTATGAAGATCGGATTAATGAACAACTGAAATGGAGAATCGAGAACTGGTCTGTTAAATAAAAAAATGCGGCAATGATTCTCTCGGAAGGTATCAACCAAAGGATTACTCAGGCGAGTGCCTTCCGGGGACATCATGCTTAAAGTCGCTGCAAGCCAATAGGAGGAGTGAAAGATGGCGAACACGCCTGGAGCCATACCAGAGCAAACCACCCGTACAGTCGTTCCCAAAGCACCACTGTTAAAACGATTGCGCGGACAAAGACAACTCATGTTCATGTCATTGCCCATCGTTGCGTACATTCTCGTATTCTCGTATTATCCCATTTGGGGCTGGGTTATGGCCTTTCAGAATTACAGTCCTGCGAAGAGTTTCACGCAGCAGGAATGGGTCGGGCTCAAACATTTTAAGTTTTTGCTAACAGACGATGCATTTCTTAACGTGCTTCGTAATACCATTGCGATGAGCGTCATCAATATGGTGCTCGGATTTGCGACAGCCATTATATTTGCCATTTTACTTAATGAGATCAAACATAAGTTATATAAACGAACCATTCAAACAATATCGTATTTACCTCACTTTCTCTCATGGATTATTGTGACAGGTATCGTAGCAAGTTCACTATCTGTAGATGGTGGGATTGTGAATGTGGTACTCATGAAGTTGCATATCATTCAAGAACCTATCATGTGGCTTAGCGTTCCGGAATACTTCTGGGGCATTGTAGGCGCATCCCATGTATGGAAAGAAGTTGGCTGGAATGCCATTATTTATTTGGCGGCCATCACATCTATCGATCCTTCCCTCTATGAAGCGGCAGAGATTGATGGTGCGAACCGATATAAGAAAATGCTGTATGTGACCTTACCCGGAATCAAATCCATTGTTATCATTTTGCTGATCATGAATATGGGCTGGATTTTGGAAGCTGGATTCGAGGTTCAGTATCTGTTAGGTAATGGTGTGGTTGTCGACTGGTCACAGACGATAGATATATTTGTCCTGAAATACGGACTACAGATCGGGAATTATTCTTTGGCTACTGCGGCAGGTATCTTCAAAACAGTAGTTAGTATCACGCTGATCTTTGCGGCGAATTCAATTTCCAAACGGCTCGGGGAAGACCGATTAATATAAGGGGGACTAGAGATGGGAATCAATAAATCTCGGCTTGAACCGATTGTCTTCCATACGTTAAATGGTATACTGATGATCGCAATCGCGATTGTTACCCTGTATCCGTTTGTGAATACACTCGCCGTATCATTCAATGCCGGTAATGACACCATCCGGGGTGGGATTTATCTGTGGCCTCGGGTATGGACAGATCAAAACTACAGAGCAGTATTTGCAGGAGGGACCATCTTCAGCGCCTTTGGTATATCTGTGGCGAGAACGGTTTTGGGGACAGTTTTAAGTCTATTCTTAACCTCCATGCTGGCTTACACACTAAGCCGAAAAGATTATATATTACGAAAGCCCATTACCATTACAGTTGTTCTTACGATGTATTTTAGTGCAGGTCTTATTCCAACTTACTTCCTAATGAAAGATTTGCATTTGTTAAACAACTTCCTGGTGTACATTATTCCTGGGCTGATCAGTGCCTTTAATATGATCGTTATTCGAACCTATATCCAGACACTACCCGAGGGATTGATCGAATCCGCCAAAATTGATGGTGCTGGAGATTTCAGAACATTCATTTCCATTATTCTACCGCTGTGCCAACCGGTTCTCGCTACTGTTGCACTGTTCATTGCAGTCGGTCAATGGAACTCTTGGTTTGATACGTTTCTGTATGCATCTTCCAAACAAAACCTAAGCACGCTGCAATATGAGTTGATGAAACTATTATCATCTTCTATGAATTCCAACAGCAGTGCAGCCGTTGCCAATGGTGCAGATCTTGGTGCTGCGCGTAACATGGTTACACCTGTATCTATTCGGGCAGCGATTACGATTGTTGCGGCATTACCCATCTTAGTCGTATATCCATTTTTGCAGAAGTATTTCGTTCATGGCTTGCAGCTTGGAGGGGTAAAAGAGTAAACTTAATGCAGTTCCAGATAACCGATCAAAAACGGTCACTAGGTGACCGTTTTTTCATGTTTTTTAAACGGTAGACCTTAGTATGTCAATTGCACACAAATCGAACTTATTCAATAATGTTGTTGACAATTAAATTAAAGTTACTATAATTTATATTTACTTGATTCACCAGTCAGTCTTTTTTCAGGGTGCCACTGCGCGCGAAAGCCCTATATCAAGAACTGTCCACAGCGCCTGACCATCCCGAGCTCTTACCATTTTATCAAGGAGACTGAAGAGAAAATGAAAGTATTAATCGTGGAAGACTCCATTTTCGTACAGAAATTGCTTACAAAGCTGATTGTTGATCATATTCCAGAATGCGAGATTCAGATTGCTAACAATGGAGAGCAAGGATACAACCTATTCAAGGAATTTCAACCTGATTTTATAACCACCGACCTGCTGATGCCTGGTTTGAACGGACAAGAAATGCTTCGAATGATTCGAGAAACGGATAGTAATGTCAAAATTATTATCTTATCCGCAGATATTCAGAAGACAACTAGGGATGAAGTTGAAATGTTAGGCATTTCTGGTTTTTTGAATAAACCGTTAACCGCAGAGAAGGCAACTACCATGATTCAACTGATTCAGGCGGCCTATCATGCTGAATGATTTACAGAAGGATTTGCTGACTGAACTTGTGAACGTTTACGTGGGACAAGCGGCTAACATGTTGTCAGAGATTGTAGACAAGCGTATCGTTTTGAATATTCCGGAAGTGGAACTAATCTCCATATCCGATGTTGATCCTGGAGATCGAAGATACAACATTTTCTTTAGTGAAGGTCACCTGTTTAGGTCATCCTTACAGTTTGGATACGAATTTCAGGGAAAAGCATTTCTGATGTTTCCTGTTGAGCAGGCTAAAGTATTGGCAAACATCTGTCTTGGAGAACTGGGTGAGAGCGTTATACCGAACGATCCGAACCTGATGGATACGGATTTGGACGTTTTGAAGGAAGTTAGCAATGTCCTGCTTAACGCCATTATTGGAGAATTCGGTAATTTCCTGGAGATCAAACTGGAATACGTCCTGCCTGATATTGAACTGATCTATGTCACCAATTCCGATCAACAAATATTGCTTCAGAATGAAGTCTACGTCCTGGTTTTACATACCTCGTTTTTACTTGCCGATACGGATGTGACAGGTATCATTGTCATAGCACTGAGTATGAACTCCATATCGAGCCTTCTGGCCAAAATGGACGCTTTGTTGGAGGCGGACAATGGATAATCTTATTTCACAAGCTTTGAACAAAGCCCATATGGGAATAATGATCGTGGACAGGCATTTAAAAATTGTTGTGTGGAATGCCTGGTTGGAACGTTTTACTGGCAAGAATGTAGAAGAGGTAGTAGGCTTGAATCTGCTTGAGATCTGCCCACGGTTTAAGTCGAACATGTATTTAAATATTTTGCAAAATGCGTTGTATCATGGACAGAGCAGATTTTGCTCAAGCGCTTTACATAAGGCATTCATTCTTCCTAATGAAGGGGAGGATGAACAATTATTCAGACAAAATATGCATGTTGAACCGCTCTATCATGAAGATCGGAGTTATGCCCTTATTCAGATTACTGACATGACTAACACCAATACCAGGGTATATAAACTTAAAAATCTGATCAAAGAACTGGAGACGGAGTACGCCAAGATCAAAATCTCCGAGAAAATCAGCAAGCATTTGTCTTTGCATGATCCACTTACAGGTCTGCCTAATCGTCTTGCTTATAATGACCGTCTTGCCTGGGCCATCAGTAATGCCCAAAGAAACCATAACAAACTAGCCGTCATGTTTGTGGATGCTGATGGGTTTAAACAAGTGAATGATACATATGGACACCATGTTGGCGATCAAGTGTTGCTGGAAATGGCAAAGCGATTAAGCGAAACAATTCCAAGTACGGACACTGTAGCTCGGCTTGGCGGGGACGAATTCATCATTTTAAGCCATCTGAAAGATGATCACGATGCTGAAGTCATCGCCAAAAGATTGGAAGCTGCATTCAGTACCCATTTCAAAATTGCCGGAAACTATATCAACCTTTCGATGAGTATTGGTATCAGCCTATTTCCCAAGCATGGACAGGAGCCTTCCGAACTTCTGAGACATGCGGATGGAGCCATGTACAAGATTAAAAAGAATGGCAAGAATGGTTATGGAATCTATGAACCTGAAAATGCTTAAGAAATCTAAAATGTCTTTTAATAAAGTTGCTACAATAGCAACTTTATTTGTGTACATAATTAACATAAGAAAAAATACGTTTTCTCCTATCAATAATATTTTTTTACATATGAAGATGAGAGAGTAGTTATTATGTAATGTAGTAATCAAATAGCCAGTGATACTTATAAAGGAGTGCGCAGATTGAACGAGATAGATGGTGCGATAGTCGCACTTTTGCTTTTCAGTTTCTATATTCTATTACTGTACGGAATGCCGATTATCATAATCATAGTGGGGTATTTCATATTTAAAGGTTACAAGAAGCGCAGGGGTGTGAAGACGAACGATAAGTCGGTTGCTCCTGATGGCCAGCAAGCTAGTATTAAACCATAGAATTAATGTTGACACGACAACATTAAAGGGGACCAGAGTATGGCCCGATTGAGAGCCGCTAAATTAGCGGCTTTTTTGGATTTTAAATAAGTAGAAGTCTGAAAGAGGCGATAGTCAGAACAGTGCCAAAAGCAAGGAGAAAAACGCCTCTAAACTTGATACCCATCATATCGTATTCATGAAGTTCATCCTTCGTACGATTAAAAGGCCATGAATTAGGTCGTCTCAGTGCTCTAACCCCAAAGAATAAACCGATCATTCCAAGCAACAGAAAGAAAAACATATCATCCCTCCTTTAACAAAGATAAGTAATATGGAACCCTATTTGCCTATGCTGACTGAGAATACATACTTTATGAAGGGTTACGTGGTTTGAACATTTTGTAGAAGATCAAACTGTATACATACGCCATCACCATAGGGATTAAAATACGAAGCTATGTCTTTGATGTTAAGGTAAGAAAACTAGCGAATCTATTTCAAAAAAACTGGAACAGTGTTATGATATAAAAGGGAAATAAATCTAATTTTTACAATAAATTTAATATATTTACAGAGAGGGATTAAAGATTGAAACTATAATCCAAATATTTTTTATTATGAGGAGGATAAACTATGAATAAGAGAAAAACGAAGAAAGTTAGTATGGTAATGATTTGTATTCTATCATTATTTTTGGCATCTTCAACAGTCCTGGCTAATACTGCATCTTCACCGTATAGTACACCCAAAATTAAGGGACACACGTACACTTTCACATCTGAAGTATGGACTCGAAATTTTACTACAGGTACGACTGCTGAAGCCGTTGCATCAGTGAAGGCTTCAGCAAGTGTTCCAAATGGTTATATGGGAGCTATGGCTAGATTGTACACATCTGGTGGAAGCTTAAAAGCTTCAAGTTCCATGACATATAATACGTCGAAAACCTCTAGCTTTTTTGTCTACTCTCCAAGAATAACGACTAAAACGACGTATTATGCTCAGAACGTTGGTGAATTCTATAATGGGAATGGATACACTCGGTATACTGGATACAAGTCGCCACACTTAAAGTTATCGAACGTAAATTCATCAAATGTTTTATTTGAAAACAACACTGAAACATCGGAAACGATTCACGAATTATTGCTTCAAACTAAATATGATGTCAATTCACAGGGCGATACCTATGGCTCAGCATTATCTGAACCAATCATTGGGGTTGAACCCGATTTGATTGCTGCAATAGGCACCAATGGAATCGAGGGTTATCTAAAAGCTGAAGATCTTACACCTAAAATCTCTACCATCGAAGAAGCCTTAGCACAAACACAAGTGAATGGTACTGTTCGAACGATTCATTTGTATGATGTAGAAGGAAACAATATTATTGGAGAATTTGATGTAGTTACTGATTATAAAGTAGAATAGAAATTTTTGAGAGTAAAAGAGCCGCTAAATTTGCGGCTTTTTTGGGTTAAGCTATCCATTTCAATTAAGTTGCTTAGCCGTATTCTTTTCCAAAGTCCTCCATCTTTTCAAGGATCGGTAGTAACTTCATTCCCTTGTCTGTTAACGAATACTCAACTCGCGGAGGAACTTCCGGATATACATCGCGTTGAATAACACCATCATTCTCTAACTCTTTAAGCTGCTTTGTAAGGGAGCCTTGAGACAAGTCTCCAAGAAATTTTTTGATATCCGTATATCGACGTGTTTCGTCTTTTAGGTACCATAAGATAAAATATTTCCAACGCCCAGAAAGGACATTCTGAGTAAAAGCTATGGCGTACATGTCACTATTTCCATCTATAAACTCTTGTTCAAATCCTTCATTGCAAACTCTCATTCATATCACTCCTGATCCAAAAGTACAAAAAGATGTACTATGTTCATTTAAATTGCCCTCTTTGCTAATAAAACAAATACACCTATGATGGTGTCAACACCAAAACAATTTTAGTTTACCTAAAGTGTGAAAGAATAATAAATGTTATCTCGAATCGAATAGTTAGCAAGCTAAATAAATATATCATAGAAATGAGTGACTGATAAGGGCTGGAGACAACCGATATTCGATCTTACTGTAAATATTACCAAGGGAGATGTTTAACAATGAGTAAAAAAATTCGTACAGGTATTATAGGGGCATCCATTAATAACGGGTGGGCGAGTGGAACACATATTCCAGCTATTCAGCATTTGGATGAATTCGAGCTTACAGCGGTTGGGACAAGTAATATGGTGAGTGCAAAGAAAAGCGCAGAAGCTTTCTATGCAGATCATGGCTTTGATAATATGGAGGAGTTGGCTCAGCATCCTGATGTGGATATGGTTGTTGTCAGTATTAACGTCAAGGAACATTATAACGCCGTTAAAGCCGTCGTGCCTGCTGGCAAACCAATCTATTGTGAATGGCCACTGGGGTCGAATACAGAGGAAGCCTTGGAAATGCAGGAATGGATAGCGTCTGCCCAAATGCCAAATGCGATTGGATTACAAGCTAGACAAGCCCCGGCCGTTCAATATGTAAAAGATTTATTGGCAGAAGGTTATGTCGGTAAAGTATTATCTGCCAATTTGAAGATCTCCATTGATGGCATGGGTGGCGTTGGTGACAAGTCGAGTGCGTACTTGTATGACCGGAAAGTTGGAGGGAACTTGCTGACCATTGTAGGGGGCCATAATTTGGATGCCTTCACTTACATGCTTGGGGACTTTACAGAATTGTCTGCCACCACAGCTCAACAGTTTCCAGAAGTTGAATTAGTAGATATTCAGAAAGTCATCGAGAAAACAACGGATGATCAGATCATGATTACAGGAAAATTGACTAATGGTGCTGTAGCCAGCGTTCATATTCAAGGTGGAGTTAAACATCAGACAGGACTCACACTTGAAATTTTCGGAGACAACGGCACGATTGTGCTGAGCGCCCCTGCATCCATTCAATTCGGATCACATCAATTACGCGGTGCAGGATCTACGGACAACGAGCTTCGTGAACTAACCATTCCCGATGCCTATTACTCGGCTCCACATTCTCTATATAACGACTCCGGAATTGTTCTGAACATGGCTCAGGCTTATCGTAAGTTTGCCAAAGATATTCAAGAAGGTACTACCTTAGCACCTACTTTCGCGGATGCGGTGAAACTTCATCTGTTACTGGATGCCGTCGAGAAATCAGCCCAGACCGGTGAACGTCAATATCTATAACCCTCACTCAACGGAACAAAATCCGATCCATCCATATACTTAGCATGCTAAATATATTCGCACTATTGAAAGGGCACACATATCTGTGCCTGGCCAGAACGAAGGAGAAAATCGTTATGAAAAAAAGAAGTGAAATGCAACTGGCTTTACAGATGGTTGCAGGGACGCGGTTTGTTCCATAAGTAATATGAAGGAAAAACACTCGCGAGAATATGGGCGTTCCTTACGAATACGGATTGCAGGAACATGGAATCAACGAATAAAGGAGAGCGTTTAATGAATAACACACTCGAATTGCTTCATAACCATACATCGTTTCGTTCTTACACATCTCAACCCCTAACTGATGAACAAATAGATGTAATATTTCAGGCAGCAAATCAAACTTCATCGTTCAGTCTTCTGCAGGCGGTATCCATTATTCGCATCACAGATCCAGTACTTCGAAAAAAACTCAGACATCTCTGTGTCGATCAACCCTATATTGAAGAAGCGGCAGAATTCTGGGTCTTCTGTGCAGATTTTAACCGAAATCATGAAATCGCTCCGGATGTGGATATTGAATATATTGAATTTCTGTTGATTGGTTCATTCGATGCTGGCCTGATGGCACAAAATGCGTTAACCGCGGCTGAATCGCTGGGACTTGGCGGAGTGTTCATTGGTGGGGTCAGAGCTAATATTAGCGAACTATCTGACGTATTAAATTTACCGAAATATGTTATCCCTCTGGTGGGATTATGTATCGGTAATCCAGCTGGAGATAAGCCGGAACTGAAACCTCGGCTCCCTCAATCCATGGTATTGCTTGATAATCAATACCAACCAATGGATCAAGAGAAATTAGCAATCTATGATGAGACCATGCTGAAGTATTATGAAAATCGTCCGACGAGAGCTCCTTTCACCGTGAAAAAAGTAAAAGGATGGAGTGACCATATCCAGGATCACCTCGAGAGAAGTATTCAACCGCAAATGATGGCCTATTTGAACAAGCAAGGTTTTGCCAAAAAATAAGCTTTACGATAAATCCAATCTTTGTTGTGGAACTTGGTTAGGAAAGGCCCTTATAACAATACTAAGGCGAATTGACACCTATATAACCACATGATACATTTAGTCTGCTAAATATAATTCGGATATTAGGGGGGGATCGTTCATGACAGATACAGTAGATTGTGAAATTCGACAGTCTTTAGATCGAATTTCCTCCCAAATGCGTCGAAATTATAGTGAATCTCTACGGGAACTTAATCTCTATGTAGGACAAGATAATCTGTTGTATCGGCTGTGGTTGGGTGATGGGGTAACCCAGATGCAACTGAGTGAACATATGAAATGCGAACCACCAACGGTTACAAACATGGTCAAATCACTGGAGCAGAACGGATTTATATATCGCAAGCGTGATGTACAGGATGCAAGGATCATGCGTATCTTTCTAACCGATAAGGGCAAAGAATTAGAAAAACCGGTTGAGCATAAATGGAGAGAGCAGCAAGAGAAACTACTTCAATCCATTTCTTCGGAAGATCGGCTGATATTGAGGCAATTCATGCAACAAATGGAGAAAAATATTTTATAACTTATGTCAAGATTCACGTAAGCTAAATAAATGAACGAAACAGAGCCGCTATAATAGCGGCTTTTTTTATTGCCAATAGCTAAACTTCCCTGTCCAGAACAAAGAATTTGTACTGTCAGTTTCGGAATTTACGATTACACCTCTAATGCTGGGATAAGATTGTGATAATTCAAGTTAATTTTGTTCATTTAGTTGCTTAAGAGATTACAGTACACTGAAAGAACATACAAACGGAACACACTAAACATGAAAAATGTGAGGAATTATAATTCGTTGGAGGTTTTAACGTGAAGACCAAAAATATCTGGTTTAATCAACCTGCTGGAACATGGGAAGAGGCATTGCCTATCGGAAATGGAACTCTTGGAGGCATGATTTTTGGAAAAACACAGATCGAGAGAATTCAGCTTAATGAAGATAGTCTGTGGTATGGTGGACCGATGCAGCGGAATAATCCTCAAGCACTTGAATCTTTATCTCAGATCAGAAGCCTGATTTTTGACGGTAAGATTAGGGAAGCAGAAGAACTCGCAGCAGATACGCTGGTGGGCGTTCCTGATGGGCAAAGACATTATGAGCCATTAGGGGACTTCTATATCGCTATGGATCACAGTGAACATGAAGCAAATGAATATCAAAGACATCTCGATCTGGAACATGGCAAGGTAAACGTGAATTATACCGCAGATCAATCCATTTACAGCCGTGATTATTTTGCTAGCTACCCGGATCAAGTGCTCGTTGTTCATCTCAAATCTAGCGTGCCTGGAAAGTTATCTTTCTCCACTGTTTTTGGCAGGGGAACCGTTCTGAAATCAACATCCTATTCAGATATTCTTAAGCATCCTGTTGGTTTCCAATCCTATCTGGACCGGATTGAGAGGCGTGGAACGAATAACTTGATCATCCGGGGAAGAAGTGGGGGAGAAGAAGGAATCCGATTTTGTTGTGCGATTCGCCTTATATCTGAAGGAGGGCAGGTTCATTATTCAAGCGGTCAGCTTTCTCTGAAGAATGGTGATTCAGCGACTATTCTAATCACGGCTTGCACGGATTTTCGAGTACCCAAGGAACAACTCGAAGTGGAGTGTCTCCGAAGAATTGATGCTGCTTCCGCAAAACCATATAGCGAACTGCTCGCCGATCATGTCTCGGACTATCAATTCTTATTCGAAAAGATGGATATACATCTCGAAGATGAAAATAAAGATGTGAGATGTTCCGAACTTCCAATCGATCAGCGTCTTGAGCGGCTTAGAGCTGGTCAGCATGATCCGGAACTGATGAGTCTATACTTTCAATTTGGCCGTTATCTGCTTATCTCAAGCAGCCGTCCAGGTTCTTTACCGGCAAACCTTCAAGGGATATGGAATAAAGACATGCTTCCTGTATGGGATAGCAAATATACGATTAATATTAATACACAGATGAACTACTGGCCTGCAGAAAGCTGCAATCTGTCTGAATGTCACGTTCCATTGTTTGATTTTATAGATCGACTGCAAGTCCGGGGAAAGGAAACCGCTAGAACCATGTACGGATGCAAGGGGTTCGTTGCTCATCACAATTCGGATATCTGGGCAGACGCTGCTCCGCAGGATGTATGCATGACATCGACGTTTTGGACTATGGGAGGAGCATGGCTTTCATTACATCTATGGGACCACTACGAATACAATAAGGATGTTCAATTTCTCAAAAAAGCTTACGCCACGATGAAAGATGCGGCTATCTTTATTCTGGATTATCTAATAGAGGATTATTCCGGCAATTGGGTGATATGTCCTTCGTCCTCACCGGAAAATCGCTATATATTAGATAATGGAGAGTCGGGGGCTTTATGTTTTGGTGCTTCAATGGACAATCAGATTATTAGAGAACTCTTCACGCGTTGCATTGAAAGTACCCGGATCTTGCAAGAAGATCAGGAATTCGGAGAAGTACTCCGTAGTGCTTTAACCAAAATACCGGAGACCTCCATTGGCAAACATGGCCAGATCCAAGAGTGGAGTAACGATTATGATGAATTGGAACCTGGTCACAGACATATTTCCCATTTATTCGCTTTGCATCCTGGAACGCAAATTACGTTGCAATCAACGCCTGATCTCGCCAAGGCAGCTCGCGTAACACTCGACAGAAGACTGGAACACGGTGGTGGACACACAGGATGGAGCCGGGCGTGGATTCTCAACATGTGGGCACGATTAGAGGAGTCGGAACTTGCACACGATAACATCGTGGAACTTCTACGTTCCTCCACGTTACCCAATCTGTTTTGTGACCATCCTCCGTTTCAAATTGATGGGAACTTTGGAGGTACCGCAGGTATAGCAGAGATGCTTCTCCAGAGCCATAACGAAGTAATCAGATTGTTACCTGCTTTGCCGGCAGCGTGGCCAAAAGGATATATTCGTGGTATTCGGGCTCGTGGCGGATTTGAAATAGATCTGGAATGGGAAAATGGTCGTCTGTTAAATACCAGAATTCGCTCTATTGCAGAATCAAGAGTAACCGTATCCTATCAGAACCAAAAGATAGAATTAACCTTCCCTGGCCCCAATACTATGATTGAACTAAAAGGATATGACTGGAATAATCAATAAGAAATTATCGATTACCTGAGCGAATACCGGCTGACAAAATTGTCGGGCGAATTCGCTCTTTTTTTTTGCTGAGATAAGATATAGGTAAGAGTTGGCGTGTTTTTGCTCAACGCAATGTTTAAAGAAGACTTCCATATTTAACAAATTTACCAGGTGAAGTGCCGACCTGCTTGGTGAAGCTACGAATAAAATTGGCATAATCTCCAAAACCGGATTGATAACAGGCCTCTGTAATACTTAAACCTTCGATTAAATAAGATTTCGACAGCCCTATACGGCGACTAAGAATGTATGCTCGAATCGTGAGTCCGGTATGCTTTTTGAATTGTCGACTAATATAGCTGCTATTCGTGAACATAGCCTCTGACAATTGTTCAAGCGTCAGTTGCCTCGTCAGATTACATTCAATGTAATCCATCGTGTTTCGAACTAGTTCAGGCATAATATCCGTTGCAACAAAATCCGTATTTTGAAAAGTTAGATTCGTTAGAAGGAGTAACTGAGTAATCAAAATATTCCCTAGAATATCCGCTCCATAGTCACTTGATGAGAGACACTGTTCAAGTTCGCCAGCTAATTGCAGCACTCGTTGAAGTTTGTCCTCTTCAAGATGTACGATATTACCCTTACCCTTGGGACGGTAGTCGAAACATGCGGATAAGTTGGTGGTTGACGTAGACAAGCGGTTCAGATATGACTTTTTTAGATTTATGGTAATTCTCTCATATTCGTTTTTGTCCAAGGCAAAGGAACGGTGCATCTCCTCCGGGCTAAGAACGAGCAGATCGCCACGTTGCAAATGGTAACAACGGTTCTCAATATAGAAGTTCACATTGCCACGAAGAAATAAGTAGAGTTCATATGCATTATGTCGATGATAAAACGTTCCCATATTATACGTGGTGGTGCGATGAAGATACAACAGCTCATTCTGGATTGGATCAAACAGGTATTCTGAAGTCTCATTCATATCAGATATATGACCTCCTTGTCGTTTCGCGCAATAAATATAGCCGTTTGTGCAATGAAATTGCAGACGTGAACCTATAAAATGTAACCATCCTAGCATGATGGATACATAATTGCAAGCGTTTCCACTCAGTGGTGTACAACGCGATTGGAGGAAAAGATGGATCTAATTTTCACAGCACGAAGTAGAGTACAGGACAACGTAGAGTACACGGCTTTGAACAAGCATGCTCTCAAGGCTGACGTAAAAGTAATAAGCGGAAACGGCAGTGCAGAAGCTCCATGGCAAGCCGACATTCAGATTTACAACGAGGGACATAATGCCTGGACAGGGGTTATTCATGTGGAAATGCCGTTGGATAAACAGAATCCGAGGTTTTTTTTGCCTGCATTTATGTATGGCCGCAACCGGGGCGAAGCACCCCAGAATGTCCCAAATGAGTTCCCCAGACTAAGGGAGGGCAGTCCCTCTCGCCCTTCATCACCCTGGTGGATGGTCCGAAGCGATCGTCTGTCTCATCCAGCTGCACTTATCTATGATGAAGGTCGGATTGTTGGTCTAAGCGCAAGTCCCTACTGGATCAATACAGGAAACCAGAAGCAGCAATGGTATCCAGGGATGGAAGGAACGTTCCTGCAATATGGGGGATTCACATGTTCTATTGAAAAGGGTACGGTCGGATATACGCTGGGATATGAGAATGCTCCGTTGCTATTTATCAAATCCAGACTTGTCCATGAGCGAGCTGCCCTTGGAGAAAATTGTTTTGAACTTGCGGCAGGTGAATCAGTTGGGCTCACTCTTGAACTATATAACTACGAGTCTGAATCAGAACTGGGTATCAATCCTGCACTGGAAACAATCTATAGGAGGTATCACGAAAAACCAAGAGAAGGAAGTGACATTCAGACAACGGTAACGGATTTGTCCAATGCCATCTATGAATATGCTTGGCTTCCGGAGGATCGTCATTATTCAACATTTGTATATGAAGATGCTGCTGAAACTGATGGCTACCGATACAACAAAATTATCTCAATCAGTTGGACAAATGGTATGACCATAGCTGCTCCAATGCTTATGGCCGCACTGCGCCTGAATAATGAGCCCATGCGACAGCAGGCGTTATCCTGCATTACCAATATTATCGAGAATGCCATGAATCCCGAATCCGGACTTCCATACGATGCTTATCAGGATGGGATATGGAGTGTTAAAGGCTGGTGGTTCGACGGCATGCGTACCCCAGGACATTCCTCTTACCTTGTAGCTCAAGCGATGTTCTACATTCTGAAAAGCTACGATTATGAGAAGCGCATTCGAAATGTGAGACACGATGATTGGCTTGCTTACGTCAAGCAAGTACTTGATCGTCTGGAGTGCACGAAAAATACGGATGGAGAATACCCCTCCATTTTGTCAGAGCGGACAGGAGCAGGTCTTGAATATGATGCCTTTAGCGGGGTCTGGTGTCTTGCCGCCAAGGCATATTACAGTTGGTTAACCCATGATGCCTCTTCTCTGGATGAGCTCAGACGAAGTGAAGCCCACTATTACAGCACCTATGTCCAACACATGGAATGTTACGGCGCTCCGTTGGATGCGGATAAAGCTGTTGATTCGGAAGGCATTCTGGCTTACATCAAAGCTGTTCGGTTTCTACACGCGTTGACTGGCGACGAGCTGTTTCTAGATCACATGAGAGATGCGATCAGTTATGAATTCAGCTTCAAATTTTGTTACAACTCTCCTATTAAGATTCCGCCTCTCAGTACATTGGGCTGGTCCAGTTCCGGGGGAAGTGTTACTTCAGTAGCTAATCCGCATATTCACCCCATGTCCAGTAATCTAGTGGATGAGCTGTTGTATTATGTTGGACAGCGGGACGAGAATTATGTTCGTCAACGTATGATGGATACCATCGGGTGGGGTTGTCAGACCTATAATCGTTATGATGAAGAATTCGGCTATGGCAAAAAAGGATGGATGTCTGAACGCTTCTGTCATTCGGAAGGACTGGTCACTGAAAAATATGCGGATGGTACGCCAGCCAGCACCTGGTTTTGCCTGATGCCATGGGCCAGTGGCTCGATCATCGAAGGCCTTGTTGGCGACTATTGGGATTATGCACGCCATGAATGAATTTATGTTGCAATAACTACAACAGTCACCATATTAGATGCCGGCGATAGGGAGACATGCTACCGGCGGTTTATTTTCGTTGGAGGAAAGGGGACACACGGATGTTAAAAGTATTATTGGTAGATGACGAGATGTATGTACGAAAGGGGCTGTATGAACTCATAAATTGGATGGATCTTAATATGGAGATTATCGGAGAGGCAGAGAACGGTGCAGAGGCATTAAATCTGATTGAATGTCTGCAACCAGATGTGATTATTACAGATATCCGCATGCCAATTCTGGATGGACTGGAACTGATACGTGCCGTAGAGAAAATGCCACATCTGGAACCTGTGTTCATTATCATCAGTGGTTATCATGACTTCAAATATGCACAGCAGGCAATCAGGTACGGCGTTCATGACTATATCCTAAAGCCTATTGATGATGAAGAACTGACGGCGACGTTGAAGAAGTCGGCTAATCTGATTTGCAATAAAAGAAAACATATTCTTTTGGCTGAGGGACAGGCCAGTACCATCATGCTGGAGGATGTGATCAAAGGCCATGTACAGAAGGAAGATGAACATCGATATTTCGAGATGCTCGGGATCAATCGTAGCTGCAGTCTGCTCATGACTTTGATCGAACTTCAGACCGGATTAGATGAAATCAAAATCACCATTGAACAGCTACGTGAAGCAGTACATTCTCTGGAGAGTAATTTATGCAAAATGTTCATCAGTGAGCAACACCGCGGCACGTTTGCATTATTACTGTTGTGGCCTGATCATCATCAAGGGGGCTCGGCGTTACAGGATAAACTGCATAATATTCATATAACACTGAGCAAAAGGTTTAACCTGGATATCGGTCTTTATGCAGGAACACTCGTCAAAGAAATTGGTGATGTCCCACAATCCCTTATGGCGGCTGAAGAAGCAGCCAAGCATAAATATGCTGAAACTGGTGGTGTCGTACGTTATACGGAGATCAAAGACAAACCGCTGTTTGTTTTCAATGTGTACCAAGACGAGGTGGATCAATTAATCTTGAGCTTGGAAGAGGGGAATAGGTCCTCTTACCACAACATTGTAGAAGAGAAATTCAAACTGTTTCATATGAATCGATTTTCTCCTCAGGCTGTATCGGGTTCTCTATTGCGTTGTATAACGGGTATTCTCGCTGTAGTCAACGAAATGGGTGGTAATGATGAAGGGTTACAGCAACTGAAGGAGCTGGCACAACAAAGTCATGAAGGTTGGAATTTACGGCTATTGAAAAATGCTTTTCTCACCGCGCTGGAGGAAGCCGAGGAGTATGTCTCTCATCTGAGGATGGAGCGATCCAAAGGGGATATCAGCAAGATCAAACGATATATTGATGCAAATTATACCGAGAACATCAATCTCAAAAGCATTGCTGCGCTCTTTTATATGAATCCCGTTTATCTTGGACGGTTATTCCGCAAAAGTTACAATCAATATTTCAATGATTATCTGCTGAACCTGCGGATTCATGAGGCGAAGAAGTTATTGCGCCAGACGGATCTGAGAATGTACGAGGTTGCTGCACGCGTAGGATTTCAGAATGCGGATTATTTTGTAACCCAGTTTGAGAAACTTGTTAAGTTATCGCCTACAGAGTATCGCAATCTCCTTATGGGAAATGAGCAGCGAGGTGCACAATGCCAAGATGGAACCTGAATTACATGAAGCTTCGAGATAAACTACTGCTGATGTATGTCCTGTCCGTGTTTATTCCGATCGTTGTAACCAATGTGGTGTTCTATAATGTCACATCCGCCAATATTCGTAGTCAGAAAACACGTGATGCTGGCATGGCCTTGAACAATCTGAAGAACGACCTGCGGGTAACCATTGATCAGGGCGTCGGCCTCTCTTATTCGTTATATACTGACCCTGTGTTCAACGACACCATCTCCCGTTCATTTCAAAGTCATTTTGAGTACATTGACGCTTATAATTCCTATCTAAAAGGGCAATTCTCCGGTCAATTGAATCAGGGAATTCGCTGGTATCAAGTGTATACAGATAATTCTACCATTCTATCTTCCGGTTATATTGATCGTTTAACTGACGTGGTCCGAAGCTCTAACTGGTACGTTCAATTTCAGGCATACACCGCCCCTTATCCAGCACTGATCTCATCGGATCAGATGTTAAGTCTGGTTCAACGGCTCGACAATCTGGACACAGGGGGGAGAGAGCAGTTACTTAAAATTGACCTGAATATGGATATGATCAAGCAGTATTTTCACAACAGCGGATTTGATGGAAAAGTGTATCTTCTTGATCCGGGGGGACACATCCAATTTTCAAATGATCCTACAGCAGAAGCTCAGATAGGGAAACGTTACAGCGAGATCCAGTTTCCGAACAAAATGATTCCCTTTGAACTTACGTATACAGGCATTAACTATCTGGAAGGGTGGTCCCTACATGGAGTAATGGATGAAGAAATTGTGTTGAAGGAGGTGCGAAAGTCCCGTTCCTTCGTCGTATGGCTGGCTTGCATTAATTTTGTCCTGCCTTCTATTATCATCGCGGCTATGTCCAGATCCATCCATGTCAGGCTGGTGCGTATTCTGAAACATATGAAAAAAGTAAAAACACAAAATTTCCAGACGATTCCGCCTGAAGATGCAAGAGATGAAATAGGTCAACTCACGATGGAATTTAATCGAATGACCGAGACGATCCATAACCTGATTCATGAGGTATATCTCGCTGACATCCAAAAGAAAGACCTGGAGTTAAAGCAGCAGCAAGCGCAGCTTCATGCACTTCATAGTCAGATCAACCCTCATTTTTTGTTTAATACCCTTGAGTCGGTACGTATGCGGAGCCTCATCAAAGGCGAGAAAGAGACTGCCAAAATCGTGCATAACATGGCCAAGATGTTTCGCAAGTCGATTAGTTGGAATCAGAATGATGTGACAGTAAAGGAAGAATTGGAACTCATCGAAAGTTTTTTGCAAATTCAGAAATACCGCTTTGGCGAAAAACTCCAATATACCATTGAGGCAGATCCTGCGGTACTGATGTACCGAATCCCCAAGATGGTTATCCTCCCCTTTGTTGAGAATGCAAGTATTCATGGAATTGAGTCATCTCCGGGTGTAGGCATCATTCAACTCTTCGTTTCAATGGAAAATGACCAGCTCCATATCAGACTAACCGATAACGGTATAGGGATGACACAAGCAAAATTGGAAGAGTTGTTAAGTTACCTGGATCAGAACACCGATATGGGAGAGCATGTTGGCATGAAAAATGCGTATAGTCGCTTAAAACTTTGTTATAAAAATCACTTTACATTCGACATCCAGACATGGGAAGGAGAAGGTACGCGTATCCAAATTAAGCTTCCACTTGATCCATCAGCCATGCCAGGCGACTAAATATGAGGGATATACTTTTCAAAGTAGGAGGTACACTTTCATGGGTAACTTTGAAAGCGCTATCTTGATATATTGAGAAGGCTTAAAGACACAAACAATACTTTAAGGGGGCATTAGCTACATGTTCAGAAAGAAAAACATGATAACAGGACTGGCCATTTTACTGGCTGTAACGCTGGCAGGTTGCAATAAAGCCAGCCCGGAAGCCTCTTATCCTGACAGTAATGACAACACCCCGGTCACCTTTAAATATTTCACGTTTGGCGGTGGCAAGAAGGACATTCTGGCAAGCAGCACGACCATTGGCAAGAAGCTACAGGAACAAACAGGTGTTGACTGGAAGATGGAATATCTGGTCGGCGACGGTGCAACCAAGGCAGGTGTAATGATTGCGAGTGGGGATTACCCAGACATCATCGACTCCAGTGGCGAAATGGCCAAGTTGATGGATGCTGGATCTTTTATCGCGCTGGATGAACTGATCGATCAATATGGGCCTAACATTAAACGAGTATACGGGCCTTATATGGACAAATTCAGACAGGAAGATGGGAAGATATATTTCTTGCCATACACTGCCAATATTGGTTACGTGTCTGAGCCAAACTTCCAGACTGGCTTCTATATTCAGCGCGCTGTATTAAAAGAGTTTAACTACCCCAAGATCAAAACGTTGGACGAATATTTTGACTTGATTGAGCAATATAAGCAAAAGCATCCGCAGATCGATGGAAAAGAAACCATCGGCTTCGCCACACTTGCAGGGGAATCGGGCAGCTTCTTCACCCTGCTAAATCCGGCCATGCATCTGGCAGGTTATCCGAACGATGGCAGTGTGATGGTGGATATGCAGAGCCATGAAGCCAAACTGGTAGCCGGATCTGATTATCAGAAACAATGGATTCAGAAGTTGAGTGAGGTTAACGCACAGGGGATGTTTGATCCCGAATCCTTCACAATGAACCAGGATCAGTATCTCGCCAAATTGACGTCCGGTCGGGTGCTGGGATATTTCAGTTACTCCTGGCAGGTTGGAGATGCAACGAACAACCTCAAGAAGGCTGGTATTGATGATAAACGTTATGTATCTCTACCGATCGTATTTGATGACAACATCAAAGACCAGTATGTGGACCCGCCAGGCTTTGTGAACAACTATGGTGTCGGAATTACCGTAAATGCCAAAGATCCCGTGCGAATTATTAAATATTTTGATAATTTGCTCAAGGAAGAAAACCAGATTCTGGTTCAATGGGGTGTTGAGAACGAGACGTATAGTGTGAATGATGAGGGCCGCTTTTACTTTAAAAATGATGACCAACGCAAGGCACATGAAGATCCGGAATTAAGTCGTAAGTTCGGCTTTGACTATTTTAATTACAGCTGGCCGCGTTACGGGAATAACTCCGTACTGGAGGATGGCAACGCCTATGGACCAGGCAATCAACCAGAGGTGGCTACCTTTAGTTATACGGATGGTGACAAGCTGTTGTTAGAGAAATATGGTGTGGAGACATTCACACAACTATTCAGCACACCGGATGAGCGTCCTTGGTCTCCTGCTTGGTCCATTGCATTGGAGCAGGGCTCTCCGGAACAGATTCTCATCACCAAAGCAGAAGATCTCCAGAAAAAATATTTACCCAAAATGATTATGGATTCGCCTTCCACTTTCGAGAAGACATGGAATGAATATATGAGTCAATTGAATCAACTCGACAAGAAAACATACGAAGCTACGATAACACAGGCCGTTAAGGATCGTGTAGCTGGCAAATGGTGAGTGTAATCCATAGAGACCATACGGAACGGGGGAATATTCACATGTTAAAAGCGAAATTTAGAACAGCAAGTTTGGCTGTATTACTAACAGCTTTGCTGGCTGGGTGCAGTCAGAACAGTTCGTCATCAGCGCCTTCAGCCACAGGTGATGATGAGAACAGTCCAGTCACGTTCTCGTATTACATGTTCTCTCCAGGCAAGAAGGATGTTCTGGCAAGCGAAACAACCATCGGTAAAGCGTTGCAAGAGCAGACGGGTGTGGACTGGAAGATGGAATATCTGGTAGGTGATAGTGCTACAAAAGCCGGTGTCATGATTGCCAGTGGAGACTATCCTGATGTCATTAGCTCCAGTGGTGAGATGTCCAAGTTACTGGATGCCGGTGCCTATATTCCGCTGGATGATCTGATTGAGGAATACGGTCCTAATATCAAAAGGGTGTATGGACCATATTTCGATAAAATGAAAAATGCCGAAGATGGAAAAATCTATGCCCTGCCTTATACGGCTAATCAGGGTGAGTATTCAGGTAGTCCAAATGTGGGCGGAGGAGCTTTCTGGATTCAACGATCTGTGCTCAAAGAGTTTGATTATCCCAAGATCACTACACTGGATGAATATTTTGATCTAATTCAGGATTATAAGGAAAAACATCCAACTGTCGACGGTGCAGAGACAATCGGATTTGTGTCACTTGCTGGTGTGGCCAATAACTTCTTCACGCTGCAAAATCCAGCGATGCATCTTGCCGGTTATCCGAACGATGGCAGTGTCATGGTGGACATGACTACCCATGAGGCAAAAGTCGTCGCCGGAACAGATGCTCAGAAAAAATGGATTCAGAAGTTGAATGAGATCAATGCTCAAGGCATGCTTGATCCGGAATCCTTTACGATGAACAAAGACCAGTATTTGGCCAAGCTGACTTCGGGACGTGTGCTGGGATACTTCAATTATGGCTGGCAAATTGGAGACGCGTCGAAAAACCTGCTCTCGGCAGGCATTGATGAGAAGCGCTACGCTCCACTTCCGATTGTGTTTGATGAAGGAATCAAGGATCAGTATGTGGATCCTCCCGGCTTCGTCAACAACTATGCAACAGGTATCTCGGTGAATGCCAAAGACCCTGTTCGTATCATCAAATATTTTGATAATTTGCTGAAGGAAGAGAATCAGGTTCTGGTGCAATGGGGCATCAAGGACGAGACGTACAGTGTGGATGAAAAGGGCCGATTTTATTATGCAAATGAAGATCAACGCAAGGCTCATGATGATCTGGAGCTCAGCCGTAAATTCGGGTTCACCTACTTTGGCACAGACTGGCCGAAATATGGCGGTGAATCTACGTTGACTGATGGTAACGCTTATAGTCCTGGCAACCAGCCGGAAGTGGCCGCTGCATCTTACACCGAGGGAGACAAGAAGTTTCTTGAAGCCTACGGTATCCAAACCTTTAATGAATTATTTAATAAACCGGAAGAGCGGCCATGGTTCCCCGCATGGTCCATCGCCCTTGAGCAAGGATCACCTGAACAGATCTTCACCACCAAATCGGATGATCTGCAACGTAAATACTTACCGGAGATGATCTTGGGAGCACCATCGAATTTTGATAAGCTGTGGGATGCCTACATGGCTGAATTGAACAAATTGGACAAAGCTGGTTATGAAGCGACCATTACCAAAGTTGTGAAGGATCGTGTAGCAGGAAAATGGTAATACGAACACTTTAAAACAAACTGTTACGTGCGCAGGAGAAGACGAAAGACAAGAAATTAGTCTTCCCTGCACATGATTAACAGCACAGGAAAGGAGCAGGTTCACCGTGGAGAAACCTAATGTCTCCCTTAACTCGATGCCTCCAGCCTCGAGTCCGAAGGGAACCAGAGCACACTCGTTCTTTAAGCGACTTGTACAGCAACGAACACTTGCCTGGATGTGTATTCCTTTTGTCATCTGGGCTTTTATCTTCAAGTACCTGCCGTTATGGGGATGGACCATGGCTTTTCAGAATTTCAAACCGGCGAGGTCCTTCTCCGATCAGCAGTGGGTAGGCTGGCACCATTTTAGTATCTTGTTTGAGGACAATACCTTCTACCGGGTGCTGCGAAATACACTCGTCATGAGTTCCATTAAACTTGTGTTGGGATTTGTGACAGCAATTACACTGGCCCTCTTGTTGAATGAACTGAAAAATGTCATATTTAAACGTTTTGTGCAAACCGTCAGTTATCTGCCTCACTTTATCTCGTGGGTTGTTGCTTCCAGCATTGTATTAACAGTCCTGTCACCAGACGGAATCATTAATCTGCTGCTGATGAAGCTTCACCTGATTGACAGTCCGGTGCTATGGATGGGGAAAGGTGAATACTTCTGGGGTATTCTGGGGGCAACCGAGGTGTGGAAGGATGTCGGTTGGAACACCATTATCTATCTGGCAGCAATTACGGCGATTGATCCAGCGCAATATGAGGCTGCCGAGATTGATGGAGCCAGTCGCTTCAAACGGATGTTATATATCACCCTGCCTGGCTTGAAACCGGTTATTGTGATCTTATTGATCATGAACATGGGAAGTATTCTTGAATCCGGATTCGAACCACAATATCTGCTGGGTAACGGGATGAATATGGACTATTCGGAGAATCTGGATATCTTTGTACTGAAATATGGATTAGGGATGGGGAACTTTTCCTTAGGTACAGCAGCTGGCATATTCAAAACTGTGGTCAGCTTCATCTTCCTTTTCTCAGCGAACTATATAGCGAAAAAAATGGGAGAGAGCAGACTATTCTAAAAGGAGGCCTATGCCATGCGAAAAGGAAACACATCCCGCTTGCGAAATAGCAGCACCGGGGATCGAGCGTTTGACACCTTTAACATCATCTTCATGGTATGTCTGATGATTGTGACGATCTATCCCTTTGTTAATATGATTGCCGTATCCTTCAATAATGCAAACGATGCCATTCGGGGTGGAATATATCTATGGCCTCGTGTATGGACACTGGACAACTACAAATACATTTTTGGCGAATCCGATATTTATCACGCAACTCTGATCTCGGCGCTGCGTACGGTCATTGGAACCGTGGTGTCCGTCTTCTGTACAGCCATGCTCGCGTATACGGTTAGTCGTCAGGAATTTGTGCTTCGCAAGTTTGTTACGATGTTTTTTGTATTCACCATGTATTTCAGCGGGGGGTTGATCCCCGGTTATCTGCTGATTCGAGACCTTGGATTGATCGGTTCCTTCTGGGTATATATCATTCCGGGTGTAATCGGTGTCTTCAATATGATTGTCATCCGTTCATTTATTGAAGGTCTTCCTGAAGGCATTCTAGAGTCAGCCCGTATTGACGGGGCTGGGGAGTTCACGACATTTATCCGCGTTGTCTTGCCGCTAACGATTCCCGCAATGGCAACCGTATCACTCTTTGTAGCTGTGGGACAATGGAATTCCTGGTTCGATGTATTCCTGTACAACTCTTCAAATAAAGAATTAAGCACATTGCAATATGAGTTGATGAAGATTCTGCAAACTTCGACGACCTCAGCGACTTCATCAGCAAGTGATGCTTATCAGTCTGCCGAGAGCAATGCAACGGCGGTCACACCAACCTCGATTCGAGCGACCATGACCATTATTGCAAGTGTTCCTATTCTGATGGTGTATCCGTTCTTGCAGAAATACTTTGTACAGGGCATGACGATTGGCGGCGTGAAGGGATAGTCATGAACTGTATATAACTTCATTGAATTTATGAAAACGCAACAAACTGTACCGTAGTAGCGTCTATTCATCCATAGAATACAACAGGAGTGAAACAAATGCATGTAAAATGGATGACAATTATTGGTGCCGTTGTTGGCTCTATGCTTATAGGGGTGGGAACGGCAGCTGCGGAAGAAACGTTAGTTGATCTAAAGTATTCCAAGTGGGCTGAGGATGGCATCACGTATATGGCGAAACGGGGAACAGTGGCCGGATATGGCAATGGGATCTTTAAACCAGAGGCACTTGTGACAAGGGCACAAGCTGTCACTTTTATGGTGCGCGAGCTTTATCCAGATCAGCTTCAAAGAGCAGTGGCAGGCACAACCTATTCGGATGTTCCAACTACACACCCTTTCCATCGAGAAATCATGATAGCTGCTAAAAATGGACTTGCGAGTGGTTTTCCTAACGGAACCTTCCGTCCGGACGCACCGCTTAGCCGCGCAGAGACTGCGGCCTTCCTTACACGGGCATATGCACTCGCGGAAGGTAAGAACCCCGCAAAATGGACAGATACGGACAGGCATTGGGCGGCAGCACCCATTCTTATTATGAGTTCAAACGGCTTGGTCGGCGGTTATTCAGATGCCACCTTCCGTCCGAATCAAGCAGTTACGCGCGCTGAATATGCCGTATTTATGGCGAGAGTCATTCGCTTCGAACGGGAAGCGGCCATTCGAACACAAGATTGGGATAAGCTGATATCCTATATGACGGTAAGCGAGCAAGTTGGTCAGATGCTTATGCCCGACATTAGGCAATGGAATGGTAAAGCGACAACGACCGTTAATGAGGGGCTGAAACGCACGATCCATGATCAGGACTTGGGCGGACTTATTCTTTTTGACAAAAATATTTCAGACGTGAGGCAGCTTACAACGTTCACACATGATATACAAAGAGAAGCAGGTGACATTCCTCTATTACTTAGCATCGACCAAGAAGGAGGCGTTATTAAGCGAATACCAGGCGGTACGAACCTGCCAGGTCAAATGGCGCTTGGCGCAACTGGAGATGCAACGCTAGCCGAAGCAGCCGGTCAGCTGACAGGGGAGGAGCTGAGGGCACTGGGATTGCAGATCAATTTTGCGCCAGTGCTGGACATCAACAGCAATCCAGATAACCCCATCATTGGTATACGGTCGTTTGGCTCAGATGCGGATTTGGTGACACGGCTTGGTCTGGCAACGATAAAAGGGCTACAGCAATCAGGGGTGATGGCGGCAGTTAAGCATTTTCCGGGACATGGAGATACAACGGTAGATTCCCATCTTGGTATGCCTGTGCTTGCCCATAACCGAGAACGGCTTGATGCGGTAGAATTAAAACCGTTTCGGGCTGCAATCAAAAATGGTGTAGAGATGATTATGACCGCACATATTGCTTTTCCTGCTATAGACAACGAACATGTCACTTCGCTCAAAGACGATGAAAGTGTACCGATTCCTGCCACCTTATCGAAAAAGGTACTGACCGGACTGCTGCGAGGGGAGCTGGGATATGAAGGACTCATCGTGTCGGATGCCTTTACCATGAATGCAATTGCGGAGCATTTTGGGGAGAATCAATCGGTAGAACGCGCCGTTTCCGCAGGTGTTGATATTATCCTTATGCCAAAAGATTCAGCAACGGCCCATCAAACGCTGGTGAACGCGGTGAACAATGGAACGATCAAGGATGAAACCATACATGCATCTGTGAAACGAATCTTGAAGATGAAAGCGAAATATGGTTTGTTTGAACACAGCCAAACTCTTACGCAAAAGCTAACTCAGCTTAACGGTATTATTGGATCAAAGGAGCATCGAGCGGTGGAGCAGAACATCGCAGAGCGGGCGGTCACCGTACTCAGCAGTCGCGAAGGTGTGCTTCCTGATCCAATGAAGCAAGGCGACCGGGTTGTTATTGTCGCAGCCGAGCAGGAACAGGCGAAACAGCTTGAAAGACAACTGTTGCAAGCCGCTAATAACCTGTCGTTAAAGACTGAAATATCACTTGTTGGACAAGGTAACATGAATGAAACGCTCCAGGCAATTGGCAAGGCGAATTATGTCATTCTTGCTTCTTACCAATTCCGCAACGTGGCCAGCCAGTTCGGTTGGAGTGAGTATCAAACCTTGATTAATGCGATGAACAAGAGTAATCAGCGATACACGCTATTGTCACTGGGTAACCCATACGAGATGATCTATTTGCAGAACGTGCGCTCAGGGATTGCTGTATATGGGAAGCAGGAACCCAATACGTCTGCCGGGATCAAAGTATTGCTTGGTCAACTGAAAGCTGTAGGACAGTTGCCCGTACTAACGGATTAACGCTTAATTAATGAAGCAAAAAAACGGATTCCAGCATACGGAATCCGTTTTTTATTTCAAACTTTTGTTTTATCGATCCATCTACCATGCCATCACTCGGGTATTTCTTCACTACACACAAAATGAAGCAGCATCTTCAGAAATTGCTCCGTCATTCGCATATCCAATGAATTATCATGAGCAGCACGAATAGTTACCATGCGCTGGAGCATGCCCATCATCGTTGTGAAGATAAACTGAGCCAGATCCAACGGAGGGGACGGATTCTTAATACTGCCGTCAACAACGCCTTGGGATAAAGCGTCCATCAGGAAATGTTTTTCTTTCCCGTTCTGGTTGAACTTATCATACTCTTCTCTTAATTCAGGACTAAAATCATACATCTCATAGTTGATATCAAATAATTGAATAAACCGGATGTAGTCTGGATGATTCTGGGCATAAACAACCCATGCATTCAACATAACCGTGAGTTGTTCTCGTCCATTCAAGTCCTTCGTTGAAGCACTGCTAACCTCATCCGTTAAATGTTCGATCAGTTGCATCTGAATGGCTAGAAGAAGCTCATCCATAGACTGAAAATGTTTATAAAAGGTCACTCTACTAAGTTCAGCTTTCGTACATACATCCTTAATCTTCACCTGGAGCAATCCATATTTCAAAAAAAGCTCCTTACCTGCTGCAATCAAATCATCACGATGTTTATTTCCCAATTGTTGATGCCAGTTTTCATTCACTTGTATACAATTGTCCTTTCTTCGAACGAAATGCGTTCAAGGTCAGTCCGAGAGAAGCGAGTAGCATAATTGCACCAAAAATATACGGGAAGTTTATGTTTTTGTCAAACAATAGCCCTGCGATCAGCGGGCCAATCACTGTTCCGAGACTGGAAAATGTAGTATTCAGACCGGATGCATAACCTTGCCGATCTCCTGCATTTTTGGATATTAACGTGCTGACCGAAGGTCGCAAAAACGAATTGAATGCAAAGAATAACGCAGAAGCGAACAACAGAAACACAAGGTTGACCTTAATTAACATTAACAATAAAGCTATGGGTGTGATTATTAAGGAGAGACGGATCAACTTAACTTCACCGATTCTCTGTACGAACCAATCCAAAAGCCAAATCTGCACAACGATACCGATAATCGCGCCCAAGGTAATAATGATGGAGATCGTTGCAGCGTTGAATCCGTATTTTTGCTCTGCAAAAAGAGCAAATACCGTCTCATAACTCATAAGGCCAAAGGTCATAACGAGGAGCACAATCAAGTATTTGAAATAGGGGACTTTAAATGAACTCCAGATTTTCTTGCCCAAGTGATCTCCTTTTTGAAGACGGATGGAGACTGTTCTTTTCTCCGGTGGAAGTGTCTCAGGCAATAGCAGCGTCATTAGGGCAGCAATCAGTCCCAGACCCGCTGCGAAGAAATAGGGCATGCGAATGCCCATCTCGGCGATGAGACCGCCCAGACCAGGTCCCAGCACCATCCCCAAGTTCATAGCTGCGCCGAAATAGCCCATACCTTTTGCACGTGTCTCTGGCGTTGTAATATCGGCGACATATGCGAGGTTGGCAGGAACCATTAAACCAAGACTGATTCCACCGATAAACCGTGCGACATAGAGGAACGGCAATGACGTCGACAGCGCAAATATGATATCTGAAATGACAGACAGAAACATACCCGCAATGATCAACTTTTTGCGTCCAAATCGATCAGACAATTGTCCCCCGAGAGGTGAAAAGAAGAATTGAGCGGCACCAAAGGCTGCAACTAAAAATCCTGCTACTGTGCCTCCCGCATGAAAAAGCTTCAAATACTCTGGCAATATGGGGATGAGCATCCCTTGCCCCAATAAAGCGATAAACAGATTTAACATCAGAATGAACAGTGGAAAGCGAACTGATTTTGGTAATGTACTCATGTACGTCATTAACCCCTTCATTTACAACTTGTTAACCTTTACATTGTGTAAACCATTTTAAATGATTTAAAGGAAAGATGTAAATCTTTTTTTTAGTGAGTAGAGTTATAATTGAATTCATATGGAGGTGGGAACACGTGAAATTAGAGGAATTGTTTACGGTACATGTGAACATTGAGAAATCTTTTGATTTGCAGAATAGCGAAGATGATTCGGTTGTCATGATTACTTTTACAGGCAGCGTAACCGGAAAGTACTTTGAAGGAATCGTGCTGGGTGGAGGAGTGGATACGCAGATTATCGGGAAGAATGGTGGTCCGCATACGCTATCGGCAAGATACATGCTCCAAGGAACCGACAACTCAGGGCATTCCTGCAAAATTTATATCGAAAATAACGGAAATATTGATAAAACGCTGAAAACTGCTTTATTTCGCACGTCCCCCAAAATGATTACAGACAGCAAAGCCTTATCCTTCTTGAACCGTGAGACACTTATTGGAGAAGGTCATCCGACGGAGTCAGGGATAGATATAAAAATATATAGGGCGCTATGATAATGCGAGACATGTGATGACTATTTTGTTCATGTGTCTCGGAGCAAGGTAGCCTGTTATGCTGATTCAGAGTCGCTAAGGAGCGGCTCTTTTTGTCGTATGAGACTTTACGTCAATATTTATATGTACTCTTTTACAATGAATTAACATAGGATGGATACGGCGCAGACACTTCACACCTATAGTATGATGAGCGAAAATAAACCAATATCAGGCGGAATAAGGAGATAACTATTCATTATGATGATCAAAAAAATCGGGATTTCAGTAGCATCACTCGCCATCTTAACGTCTGTAAGTGTGTTTGACGTATATGGCGCAGGCTCCAAACGCATGATCGAAGTTTCTGAACAATCGGCTAATGTGGTCGTGAACGGTCAAAGGGTGGAAGGCGAATCATTTCTCTACAATGGGGTCACTTATGTACCTGCAAGAGCGATTGGTGAAGCCTTGGGGCAAGAGGTAGACTGGGATAACAACACCCAATCGGTATTTGTTGGAGCTAAAATTAACGATCAGCAGGGATACCGCGGTACCAAAACGCCATATCCTTTTAAGGAAACAAGTTACACAAAAGCTCCTATTGGATATGAACCCATATTTATTAACTACATAGGGAGACATGGTTCCAGACATCTATCCAGTTCCAAGTACGACAAGACGTTATTTGAACTGCTCGACATCGCTGAAAAGGACGGGCAGATCACTAATCTGGGCAAAGAGCTGAAGAAGGAAATTGGCAATCTGATGAAGGTTGAAAAAGATCATTATGGATTGTTATCCACTACGGGTGGGGAAGAATTGAAAGGAATAGGGGCCAGAGTTGGGCAGAATTTCAAAGAACTATTTACATCGGATAAAAAAGTGATTGCACAAGCAACCTTCAAAGATCGAACGCCGCAGAGCAGAGATCAGTTTATTGACGGGTTAAAGGAAAGCTTGGGAGATAACAAGGTAGACATTCTGACTTCAGCTTTTGAAGAAGGGAAAGACCCCTATCTACGGCCCTACGACCTAGCGACAAAGTATAATGAGTACGTAGAAGATGGAGACTGGGTTAAGTTATACGAGGATTATGTCACACAGAGCACTGGAACGCTTTATGCAAAAGAGGTCCTTCTGCAATTTTTCTCTGAAGACTTCTATCAACGGCTGAACTCTGGAGAGTTTGAACTGAAAGATGAGAAGGGAAAAGTGAAGCTCAGCAACCCAACCGAGGCTGCTTCTAATTTATACGAACTCTACATCATATCTTCGAATATTAAAGGAGAAGGTGACTTCGAATTCGGGCGGTATTTCACGGCTAATCAGTTGAAATGGTACGAGAGCATTGACAATATCAATGATTTCTATGAAAAAGGTCCATCTTTAACGTCAACGGATCTGCCGCAGAATATCATTGCACCTCTGGTCAAAGAGTTGATCGTGTCTACCGAACAGTCCATTCAGCAGAAAGACACGGCTGGTATATTTCGTTTTGCTCACGCAGAAACCATCATTCCACTATCTTCATTCCTGGATATCGCCGGAGCTAATGTGAGTATCGACAAACCGCAGGACGTGACCCAAAACTGGAATGGCTCGGTTATCTCACCAATGGGAGCAAATATTCAATGGATTCTTTATTCCAATGGAAAGGATGTTCTCGTGAAAATGCTTAGAAATGAAGAAGAGATCGCGTTCCCGATCGTAACAAAGACCTATCCATACTATAAGTGGGAAGATGTAAAAGCATATTACCAAAACAAACTGCAGAAGGTAGGCGTAAGCTTGGACAGCAGTTTGGAAGACAACATTGAGCTTTTACAGAAGAAATTCTAATCGGTGAAACGATATGCATTTTATATGAAAATAAAGACAAAGATGAAGAAAGCAACTCCTCTCCATGGGGCTGCTTTCTTTTTTTGCATTTTGAATGAAATGGACCAATAAAAAAATCCTAAAACAAAATGTGACCAAATGCCGTCCGTAAGAGTGTTAGAGGTATAAAGGAGGGCATACCAACCATGCAGCGATCAGTGCCCCAGCTGGGCGATCATGTGATGAAAGTCTATGAGACATACGCGGATACGCTGTTCCGGATTGCCATGGTGCACCTCGGCAGACGAGAAGACGCGGAGGAAGCCACTCAGGATACCTTCATCAAACTAATAGAAAAAGCCCCTACGTTCAACGATGCGGAGCATCAAAAAGCATGGTTGATTCGGGTCATCACCAATCATTGCAAATCCTTATTAGGCAGAGGCTGGCGCAAACGGGAGGTCAAGCTGGAGGGAGTCGATCCTCTTACAACAGACAACCCTGAAGATCACGCGCTGATCGAACTTGTGCTGTCACTGCCCGTCAAGTATAGATCGGTGGTTCATCTGTATTATTACGAAGATTATCCGATCCGAGAAATCAGCGAGATCCTGGAGATTAGCGAATCAGCAGTGAAAATGAGATTGAAACGAGGAAGACAGCTGTTAAAACTGGAGCTGGAAGGAGAGGAACTGTAATGAACGAAGAACAATTCAAACAAAACTACAAGAAAGCGGTGGATCATATGAAAACAAACGAGCAAATGAAAAAACGGGTAGAGCAATCCTTAAACACGCAACATCAGGGACCAAAACGTCAACGTAAACCACTATACATTGCAGCAAGTGTTGTTATCGCTGCCAGCATTGGATTGGCTGCGCCAAGTGTATGGCAACAATTCAATGGACCAGCCGCACCAACACCACAGGTGGCAGCGGTGACTCCAGGAGCATCGTTTGATCCGATCGTGATTCCGAAGATGGAGTTGCCGAGTTCACAGGGCAAAGGCGCGATGGCTGATATGATGCAACTGGTTGTATATGGAGGAAGCGTATATACACAGTCCCCAACATTGCTTGAAGGTGCAAATGCACTCAGCCTGCGGGGGGATAAACTGGGTACCACCACTGGCGGCATTGATGAGCTGAGCGGCCAGGATAAATATACGGAGCTTGCTTCCAACATTGGCGAAGCAGACATCTATGCGGTCAATGGCTACGACAAGGATTTCCGCATCATGTCTTACACCGAGATCGATGGTCAGGTGTATGCTCAGTTATTCGACAAGAACAACGGGATCACCATTGGTACTGGTGCCGACCTGATCGGCAAGCTTCATCTCGAAGGCAACATCGCCTCGGCGCAATGGGAGACGTTTAACAGCTGGAACAATGGATTGCAGCAGCTTCAACCGTTAGCAGCGGATGAAGCACTGGACAGCTTTATCTCATCGCTAAATGCTGCCAAACCGATCGCAACGAGCCCGGAGTTGGAAGAGAACCTCTACGGCAAGGAAGATCGCAAGATCATCTATCTCACGCTGGAAGACAAAACGCAGGTCCCACTGGTTCTGTTTGGTGAAGAAGCTCTGGTTCGTTATGGTAATGTTCCGGCATTCCTGGAAGTGGAGAAAGGCGCGTTCCAATCATTCTGGGACAGCTTGGGCGAGTAAGGCACAGTAACATGGCTGCACGAAGAAGAGCGAACAGGGCACGCAAGTGCTTTGTTCGCTTTTTTCATCAACAAACAATCATTTGATAGGATTAGGCAATAAAATGATATGAATAGGATATGGATTCTTTCCCCTTTCAATGTAAAATGGGTACACCTAGTTTTAACTAAAAAGAAACAGGAGGTTAGATGAATATGAATCGAATCGAAAAGAGCCAGGAAACATATAAAAGACTATTCGGCGAGGGAGTTCCAGCGGCATATGCTACTGATCCTGAGTTACAGGACATATTAAGTCGCTTCATATTTGGTGAAATTTTTGATCAAGGTACTCTTGACGATAAGCAACGTGAGCTTATTACTTTGGTCGTACTGGCTACTAATCAAACGTTGCCACAGCTCAAAGCACATACTCGTGCAGCGCTAAATGTTGGGTTGACTCCAACGGAGATCCAAGAAGCAATCTATCAATGCGCACCTTATTTGGGATTCCCCAAAACCTTAAATGCCATATCGGAAATGAATGAAGTGTTCAAAGAGCGAAATGTTGCACTGCCTCTTGAAAGTCAAAAACGGGTTGAAGAAGATAATCGCTTTGACAAAGGACTTGGTATTCAAAAAGAGATTTTTGGCGATATTATTGAGAAAAACCGGGAAAATGCCCCGTCAAATCAGAAGCATATCCAGGACTATCTTTCAGCATTTTGCTTTGGTGACTTCTATACCCGCGGTGGTCTGGATCTGAAAATACGAGAGCTGCTTACTCTTTGTATACTAAGTGCACTCGGAGGTGCGGATAGTCAAGTCAAAGCACACGTTCAGGATAACATCAATGTTGGCAATAATAAAGAAACCATGATCACCGCTCTAACTCACTGCCTTCCCTACATGGGATTTCCTCGAACACTAAATGCTTTAGCCTGCGTTAATGAAATCATTCCAGAGAAATAATCTTCTTTATTTGAAGCAACAGACAGTTGATTATCCCAATCAACTGTCTTCTTCTGGTTAACAGGAAGGTATAGTAAAGAAATGAATGATTCAGTAGACACTTAAATGAACGTAAATCAGGAGGAATTATGGAGTTAAGAGTACTTCGATATTTTTTGACAGTAGCTCGAGTAGAAAATATCACACATGCTGCAACGATCTTACATGTGACACAGCCAACGTTAAGCAGACAGTTGGCTGATCTGGAAAAAAATTTAGAAACTCAATTGTTTATACGCGGTAAAAGTAAAATAACACTTACAGATGCAGGCATGCTTCTACGTCAAAGAGCAGAAGAAATTCTCACACTTGCGGATAAAACAGAGAAAGAGTTTAAAGATCAGAACAACCTGGTTGGAGGAACCATATCGATCGGGAGTGTTGAATCATTAACGTCCAATGTTATTTTACAATTATTAAAAGACTTCAATATGGAGTATCCGCAGGTTAAATATCACATCTATAGTGGAACGGGGGATGATATAAAGGAGCGAATCGATAAAGGACTGCTCGATGTGGGCATTTTGTTAGAGCCCATTCACATTGAGAAATACGATTTCATCAGACTGCCCCAGAAGGAACGCTGGGGAGTCCTTATGAAGACCTCATCACCTCTTGCCCAGAAAGAATATGTCACTTCAACCGATTTAGCCGGAGTGCCTCTGCTCATATCCAGCCGATCTGTCGTACAGAATGAGATTGCAAGCTGGTTTGCCGATGAGTATGCACATTTAAACTTTGTTGCGACCTATAATTTAATATCTAACGTACTAAACCTCGTAGAGGAGGGGTTAGGGACGGCAATTTGTATTGAGGGTGCGCTTGCAATGAAGCAGTCTGATACATTATGCTTTAGACCTTTTCAACCGGAACTTCAGTTTCCAACGGTGATTGTCTGGAAAAAACACAAGGTATTCAGTCAAACGGAGGTACGTTTTTTGGAACATATCAGGCATGCCTTTCAGGCATAATAAAGTATAAATTATAGGTATTGGCTATAGCTGTTTATCAGATGATATTTTAAAGGTGTAATGAATGCTGCCTTTATGTATTACAGATAAATAGCTTTTTTTATTGCAAAGAGAAGTTATTTAGAGCGCTTTTGGTCTCATTCATTTAGATGGTAACAACAAGAGGGGGCATTATTGGATGAGCAAGAAATACGAGAAGTTGGCTCAAGATATTGTAGAGAAAGTGGGCGGTAGTGAGAATGTATCCACTCTGACTCACTGTATGACTAGGCTTAGATTTGCACTGAATGATACTAATAAAGCAGATCAAAAAGCGCTTAAATCGTTTGACGGTGTTATTGATGCGGTTGAGAGCGGCGGACAATTTCAAGTCGTCATCGGCACACATGTTGAAGACGTTTACAAAGAAGTGATCAAGCATCTTCAACCTAACGCGAGTTCATCGGGTGAACCAACTCAAGCTAGAAAAGTTAGTATTTTGGGGAAATTAATCGATTTCGTCTCGGGGACATTTAGTCCGATTGTCCCTGCTATAGCTGGGGCTGGTATGATCAAGGCATTACTCGCTCTACTTATTTTGTTCAACTGGATTTCAAAAGATTCCCAAACCTACTATGTCGTAAGTCTTATGTCAGATGCTATTTTCTACTTTTTACCATTCTTGCTGGCGTTTTCAGCTGCAAACAAACTAAAATGCAGTCCCGTCTTAGCACTCGTTTTAGCCGGTGTTTTACTCCATCCCAACTTGACACAATTGCGTTTGGATGGGTCTGACGTAAGTGTTTTTGGAATCCCGCTAACTCTTGTATCTTATAGTTCTTCTGTAGTTCCAATTCTCTTAATAGTTTGGTCACAATCATATATTGAATCGTTGTTTAAAAGGATCATTCCGAATGCAGTGAAAGTTATTTTTGTTCCCATGTGCACTATTTTAGTAACGGGAATTCTTGCCTTAACCGTGTTGGGACCACTGGGCTCATTTTTCGGAACGTATTTAGCGATGGGCTTTGACTTCTTGGCCGCACATGGTAGCTGGCTGGTTATTTTCCTGGTTGCAACCTTCTGGCCAATACTGGTTATGTTTGGGCTGCACCATAATATTGTTCCTCTATCCATTGCTCAAATCACCACATCAGGTTATGAGAATATCCTCGGTCCTGGAGCGATGATCAATTGTATAGGTCAAGGTGTTGCGGCATTAGTTGTAGGGATGAGAACCAAGGATAAAGCATTAAAACAAATTTCTGCTTCCAGTGGTATCACCGCGTTGATGGGAATCACGGAACCAGCTCTTTACGGCGTAAATTTACCGAAGAGATACCCACTTGTCGCGGGTATGATTGGAGCTGCCAGTGGGGGACTATTTGCAGGGCTAATGGATGTTTCCCGTTACGCAACAGGCGCTTCAGGAATCCCGGCGATTCCTCTGTACATTGGTGAAAATATCTGGAATCTATATAACATTTTGATCGCACTTGTTATAACAACTGTCGTAACTGCTGTGCTTACCTATTTGCTCAGTTTGAAATATGAAAAAGACGCACCTTCACAGAACAACACTGTTTCAAATGCGAACGAAGGGAGTGGGGTTGCGGATGAAGTCATTACAATTAAAGATTCTGTTATTGCAACGCCACTTAAAGGTCAGCTTATTCAACTTCAGGATGTACAAGATGCAGCGTTTGCCTCAGAGGCAATGGGTAAAGGAATTGCTATTGAACCTAGCGAGGGGAAAGTCATTGCTCCATTTGATGGCATGATTGTGTCCCTATTTCCTAAGAAACATGCTATTGGACTATTATCCGATGAAGGAGTCGAAATTCTTATTCATGTCGGCTTAAATACGGTAAAGCTGAACGGAAAATATTTTGAGGCTTTCGTGGAAGAAGGTCAGAGAATCACAAAAGGACAGACCTTGCTGACTTTTGATCTGGACAAAATCAGACAAGAAGGATATGTCACTCAAACGCCCGTTATTGTAACCAATTCGTATAGTTACTCGGATGTGATCGCAGAGACTAGTCCCCAAAATATTGATTTTAACAATACATTGTTGGTTGTCAAAGCTTAACAAAACTACAGGTTAGGAGTGTGTTTTAATGACTTTAAGAAAAGACTTTTTGTGGGGCGGGGCAGTTGCTGCTAACCAATGTGAAGGTGGATATGCAGAAGGCAACAAGGGACTATCCACAGTTGATGTAATCCCGGCAGGGAAAGATCGTGTTCCTGTCATGCGAGGACAGTTAAAAATGTTGGAGTGTGATCAAGAGCATTTTTATCCGAGTCATGAAGCTATTGATTTTTATCATCGGTATAAAGAAGACATTGCTTTATTTGCAGAGATGGGCTTTACGTGTTTCCGTTTATCTTTGGCATGGACTCGGATCTACCCTAATGGAGATGACGAGTTACCCAACGAAGAGGGCTTGAAATTCTATGAAAATGTATTTGATGAATGTTTGAAGTATGGCATTGAGCCGTTAGTCACCATTACCCATTTTGATGTCCCTATTCATTTGGTGAAAACTATTGGATCGTGGAGAAGTCGAAAAATGGTGGATTATTATGAGAGACTGTGTGAAACGATCTTCACCCGTTATAAAGATAAAGTGAAGTATTGGCTTACCTTTAATGAAATTAACATGCTGTTGCATCTACCTTTTGGTAGCTCAGGCCTAGTGTTTGAAGAAGGTGAGAATGAGGATGCTGTGAAGTATCAGGCGGCTCATCATCAATTGATCGCAAGTGCAAAAGCAACTGAAATTGCGCGTAGAATTAACCCGGAAATTAAGATTGGCTGTATGTTAGCAGGTGCCAACACTTACCCGTATACATGTGCACCAGATGATGTCTGGAAAGCCATGACAAGAGATCGCGAGCACTACTTCTTCGTCGATGTACAGTCCCGAGGAGAATACCCAAACTATGCCAAGAAAATGTTAGAACGAATGAATATTAATTTAGCCATGGAAGACGGGGACGAGGAATGTTTGAAAAATAATACGGTTGATTTCGTTTCGTTCAGTTATTATGGTTCACGATTAACCAGTGCAGACCCGGAAGTAAACACACAAACGGCAGCTAACCTGTTTCCGACACTGCGCAATCCTCATTTGAAAACAAGTGAATGGGGATGGCAAATCGATCCTGAAGGTCTAAGAATTACAATGAATTCCTTGTATGACCGATATCAAAAGCCACTATTCATCGTTGAAAATGGCTTAGGAGCGATAGATACTCCTGATGAGACGGGATATGTTGCTGATGATTATAGAATCGAGTATTTGCGTCAACACATCCAAGCTTTCATAACAGCAGTGGAAGAAGATGGCGTAGAGTTGTTGGGTTACACGTCCTGGGGTTGCATTGATCTAGTAAGCTCAAGTTCTGGAGAGATGAGTAAACGATACGGTTTCATACATGTCGACAAAGATGACGCTGGAAATGGTACGTTGAAACGCAGCAAGAAAAAATCCTTTGAATGGTTCAAAAAAGTTATTCAAAGTAACGGCAAAGAACTCTAATCGACTGAGCAGTAACGTATGAAGTCATCGACTTATGCGTTACTGCTTTATCCATTTATCGCAGCATCAAGGCTAACTATCGGCCATATGGAGCAAATACAAACAGTTAGGAGTTGGTTTTTTATAATATCCATGGAGAAGCTTAGAACATATTCGTTATTGTCCGTTGCGTTATTAATTTCTTCAGGTCCAGTGATTGCCGCTAACATTCCTGCGATAGCCAATGATTTTCCAGAGATATCGGTAACACATGTAGGATTATTAACGACCATACCTTCATTATTTGTCATTCTTGGTGTGTTAATTGCTAATCGACTTGAACTTCTTATTGGGAAGAAAGCAACTATACTAACTGGATTAGGACTTGTTCTCATTGCGGGAGTATTCCCTGCATTGTATCATGACCTTTTTTCGTTGCTGTTCATTTCTCGCTGTTTGTTTGGGTTAGGTGTAGGTTTATTTAACCGGCTCATCATTCAGATGATCAGTGATATGTATCATAAAAATCCAGGTAAACAAGCAACCGTAATTGGCTTAGAAAGTGCCTTTGAGGGATTAGGAGGCATTTGTCTAACACTACTCGTTGGTCAACTATTGAAAATGGGCTGGCACACATCATTTTATGTCTACGCCCTGGCACTTCCTATTTTCATTGCATTCCTGATTTTCGTTCCTTCTGATAAAAAAGAGCTTAATAGAAGAGAAGAGGTCACCACGAATCCAAGCCACACAAATAATAAAAAAGCCCTTCAAGTCATGATTGGCTATGGTCTCTTATTATTTGTAATAGTAGCTATTTTCATCAATTATAATTTACAGATTACTCCTTTGATTTTGGAAAAAAATATCGGAACTGCGACAAATGGAAGCAACATGATTGCATTTATAGGTTTGGGAGCTTTTGTTGCCGGCTTTTCTTTTGGGAAAGTATACAAAACACTCGGTAACTATATCGTTCCATTATCGATTCTGTTACTTGGAAGCTCGATGTTCGTTACGACGATCTCGCAAAGTATTATTCTTACTACCGTTTGCTCAATGATCATCGGTTTTTCATTCCGCTGTATAATGCCCTATTTATTGCATACTTTTGCACAACAAATCGCCAAAATGGCAAAGTTAGGTACCACCATTGTTCTGATCGCGTATAACTTGGGAGCCACACTTTCACCGTATGAAGGAAGGTTAATTACGCAATTATTGCAACTAGATACAGTGCAATCATTAGTCTCAAGTAATGCAATAATCCTATTATGGATTTCAGCAGTAAGTTTGGGAGTAGTAACCCTTCATCGCAAAAAGAAGAATATTCAACAAACATAGAAAACAGGGAACTTCTTGATATGGAGTTCCCTTGTTTTAGAGTGAGTTGTATGAACCATTTAATTAGAATTTTTGTAATACACCAAGTGATCGGTCCATTCATTATTTTCGTGTATAAACCCTTTACGTAGACATTCAAATTCCATACCAACACTCTCTGCCAGTTTCATGGAAGGGGTGTTATCCACATTGATATGAGCTTCTATGCGGTGAAATTTCAGATGTGGGAATGCACTCCTCTGGATTGAATTTATGCTCATGGCATAGCACTGAAATAGTCCATAACCACGCTGCGAAACTCTAAAGCGGCTTTTGAAATATACCTGTTTTTGTGCGAAAGTAGAGCGATTTCCCGAACGAGTTGATGTTCCTCTACCTGAAGATATCTAATGCGCTCATGCGGGTTTCTGGCTGTGCTAGGTATAAAAGCTAGACCGATCTCCGCCTCAACAAGGGCGGTTAATCTTGCTGGCTCATCACCTTCATATACATACTTCGGTAGGAAACCAGCGGATTGACATATGGAATCCACCATATCACGAACCCCATAACCTTGCTTCACCCCAACAAACCACTCGTCCTTAAGCTCAGTTAATTGAATACTGCTTCGGTCTGCATATCGATGACCCATAGGAACAGCGACTACAATCGGATCGTCATATAGTATCTGACATTCGATATCGTCACCTTCAATCGGAGGGGAGGAGAGACAAAAGTCCACCTCGCCCCGTTGTAGGAGTCTGGACATGTTTTCTAACGAAACCATTTGCACATGGAACTGAATATCTGGCTTGTTTTTCCGGAATTCCCGCAGTATGCCGGGCAATGTGCTCGCCGTAGTCACTGCCAATTGCAGTGTACCCTGATCCGGGTTGGAGAGGTCAGCGATTTCCCGTTTTCCTTGTTCCAATTCAAATAAGGCTTTTTCAGTTCGCTGAAGAAATGTTCTTCCAAAGTCGTTTAGTCGCAGCTTTCTTCCGATTCGATCAAATAAAGAAACTCCCAGGTCGTCCTCTAATCGTTGTATCGTTTTGCTCAGGGAGGATTGCGTGACATGCAGCTTTCCCGCAGCTTCCGTAACATGCTCGCATCGGGCCACCGTCAGGAAATATTTTAGTTGAAGAAGTTCCATTTGCACCATTCCTTCATTCCTTCTAGTTCATCAAATCATAACATATAATGCGTTGGAATAAATGAATACGTTCAAGTAAAATAACAGCAGAAGAGAGAGAGGTGCACCAATGAACGTTCGAAATAAAGGATTGATGTTAGCTGTTGGACTCGGAATTATGTTGAATCCGTTGAATTCCTCCATGATTTCGGTGGCAATCTCCAGGCTACAACAAGTGTATCAACTTAATTTTACAGCCGTTTCGTGGATTATTTTATCATTTTATATTGCCAGTGCTGTCGCTCAACCCGTCATGGGCAAGTGTAGTGATTTGTTTGGCCGCAGGAAGATATTCCTCATGGGTCTTGTTATTGTTTTTGTATCGTCCATGTTAGCTCCGTGGTCTCCCAGTTTTTCGTGGCTCATCGTATTCCGGATTGTTCAATCAATTGGCACAAGCATGATGGTGGCCGTCGGAATGGCGATTGTCAGAATGAACGTGACTGAAAAACAAGCCTCCGCCTTGTCCACCTTGGCTATATTCCTTTCTGGAGCGGCTGCAATTGGACCTTTTATTGGTGGAGTATTGATTCATTGGTGGGACTGGCACAGCATATTCTTCGTTAATATTCCGTTTGTCTTGGCGAGTTTTTGGTTCGCTTGGAAAACAATCCCGAAGGACGAGCAATCTTCGTCTATCTCTGGTCACATGTCCATTCGGCAATGGCTTGCGTTAATTGACGCACCAGGTATCCTGATGTTTACGGTAGCTTTGGTGACTCTACTCATCGGTTTACTTTCAGTAAATTCCACAGGAGATATTTCAACATGGCATCTGCTGACAGGGGGGATCGGGTTAATCGCACTCGTCATGTTCATCCGACATGAACTAAAAGCAGCCACGCCTTTTATCCCTCTGCGAACGTTTGCCTCATATCCCGAGATGACTTGGGTGAATGTGCAATACATGCTGGTGAACATCCTGTTTTACGCACTTTTTTTTGGAGTTCCTACCTATTTGAAGCAGGTACGTCATCTCAACGAAGTTCATACAGGAATGAGCATGCTGGCTTTGGGGTTATGTTCAGTCATTATTGCTCCGATCACAGGGCGCTGGATTGACAGATCAGGATCACGGCCAGCTCTGATCGTATCCGCTTCTTTAATGACATTTGGATCTATATTAATCGTTGTTATGAACGAAACTTCTCCAATCTTCATAGTCATTGTTGCCTTAGCTTTATTTGGCATAAGTAACGGCCTAAACGCGGTCGGCATGCAAGCAGCACTGTTCAAAAGCACACCCAAAGAAATGATTGGAGTCGCATCGGGTATTTTTAATACATCACGCTATCTGGGGACCATCTTATCGTCGTTATTAATTGGGATTGTCATGGGAGATACATTTAATGTGACAGGATTTCAGATGCTTGGAATCATCCTTACGGTATTAGCTGCATCACTGATCATCATGAGCGTACGTCGCGAGGCAGGTGCGGTGAGTTCGGAGCAAGTAAAATAGAGAATCTGCCGTGCAATAACACGTTTACACCCAATGAATCAATAGCTCCATTGGGTGTATTTTTTGTTTTTCACCAAGTTGTCAGAAAGAGTTGATCCTTTCTTGAACGTTTAGGGTAGAAGACGTGTCTTTGATTGAATTAGGTAAAAATAAAGATATAATAATTTTGATTAATAGGCTTGGTTAGTACTATAAGTGCATCAAGGTGTGGCAAGATATCGTCGTACCTAACTTTGTGAATTTTTTCGCAACTCCGCATTAAGCTTGGCCAAAGCTGATATTGAATGTTTCTAAATTGAACAGAGTTTGAAAGGAGGCAACACAAAGAATGGCTATTGATACGGTTTTATGGAGCAGGCTAGTGACTGGTTTGACACTCGGGTTCCACGTGATTTTTGCAACGCTTGGTGTCGGCGTACCTTTGATGATTGCTATTGCAGAGTTCATCGGCATTCGAAAGAAGGATCACCATTACATACTTATGGCAAAGAGGTGGTCCAGAGGATTTGTCATTTCTGTCGCGGTTGGTGTTGTGACAGGCACAGCGATCTCACTACAGTTGGCCTTGGTATGGCCGAATTTTATGAAACTTGCCGGGAATGTCATTGCACTGCCACTATTTATGGAAGTATTTGCATTCTTTTTTGAAGCAATATTCCTGGGCATTTATCTGTACACGTGGGATCGGTTCAAAAATCCGTATATCCACTGGTTGCTGACTATTCCGATTGTCGCCGGGGCAGGCATGTCTGCTGTTTTTATTACAACAGTGAACGGATTCATGAACCAGCCTGAAGGTTTTGTCATGGAAGCAGGTCAATTCATGGCAGTGAACCCCGTGCAAGCGATGCTGAATACAGCGACGTTCTCCAAAGTGTTCCATGTATTAAGCTCGGCTTATCTGACAGGAGCTGCCCTGTTAGCAGGAATAGCAGCCTTTGCGATGCTGAGAAAAGGAGTGTCGGCCTACCACAAAAAAGGCTTGAATCTCATGATGGCCGTTGTGCTGGTATTCAGTTTATTAAATTCCTTTGCTGGAGATGTGTCTGCCAAGTTTTTGGCTGAGCATCAGCCGGAGAAGCTCGCAGCTGCCGAGTGGCATTTCGAGACGGAAAGCGGCGCGGATTTGATTTTTTTTGGATGGCTGAATGCAGAACATGAAATTATAGGCGCTCTTCATTTGCCGAAACTGCTCAGTTTCCTTGCCTTTGGAGACTTTAACGCCGAGGTAACCGGGCTAAACGAATTTCCACCAGATGAGCAGCCACCACTGCTTGTGCATTACTTGTTTGATCTAATGGCTGGAATTGGTTTCGCTCTGCTTGCTATATCAAGTCTGTACTTCCTGTTTGTATTCTGGAAGAAACGTAATCAGTTTAACAAGTGGATGCTTCGTATGGTTGCACTCAGTGCACCGCTTGCTTTTCTGGCCGTTGAGATGGGTTGGTTCTATGCAGAGATCGGGCGGCAGCCATGGATCATCCGAGGTTATATGCGGGTAGAAGAGGCCGCTACTTCTTCTCCGAGTGTGAGAATTTTATTTTTCGTCTTCTTGCTTCTCTACATCCTGCTAGGCGTTATGTGTGTCGTCGTACTGAGACGGTTGTTCAATAATAATCCTGCTGAACTCGAGATGGAGAAATGGTTGAAGGAGAAGCATGATCAATCAGCCAAGAAAGGGGATCAGGCCTGATGAGTTATGAATTAATTGGTATTTCGGTACTCTGGCTGTTCTTGTACGGCTATCTTATTGTAGCTTCCATCGATTTTGGAGCAGGTTTCTTCGCCTTTTACGCACGCCTGACAAAGCAGGATCACCTGATTAATCGTCTGATCTCCCGTTATCTATCACCTGTCTGGGAGATCACCAATGTATTTTTTGTCTTTTTCTATATTGGTATCGTCGGATTTTTCCCAGACACGGCCTATTATTATGGCTCCGCGCTGCTTGTTCCGGGAAGTATAGCCGTCATTTTACTTGCCATTCGTGGGTCGTTCTATGCTTTCGAAAATTATGGTTCCAAAAAAAGTATCGTGTATTTGTTTTTATACGGAGCTACCGGGTTGCTTATTCCAGCGTCATTGTCAGTGGCACTGACACTGTCTGAAGGTGGCTTTATTTTGAAACAGGGAGATACGGTTTCCCTCGATTACTGGGCGCTGTTTACCAATCCGTTATCGTGGAGCATCGTTGGACTAGCCATCGTGTCCGTATTGTTCATTAGCGGATCATTTCTCACATTTTACGCTTCTCGCGCAGAGGACCATTCGGCATTGAAGCTCATGCGGAACTATGCTTTGTTCTGGAGCACACCGACCATTATTCTCGCGCTGACTGCATTTATATATTTGGGTCAACACAATGAGCGTCATTTTCAAAACATGATGGATTTATGGTGGCTGCTGGCGCTTTCCGTTGCGTTTTTCATGATTGCCATGTGGCTGTTATATAACGGACGACGTTATGGATTAGCTTTTATAAGTATCATGCTGCAATTTTTCACAGCCTTTTTCGCTTACGGGATTGGGCAATATCCTTACATTCTCGATCCATACATCACCATTCAGAGCAGCGCCACATCACCTGCAATGGGTTTCGCCCTAGTGGTCGTGTTTATCGGTGGTCTATGCCTGTTAATTCCTTCTCTTATTCTGGTATTCAAACTGTTCCTGTTTGATGCGGATTATGTGAAAGGGAAAAAATAAAGGAGGAGCGTTCAATGAAGAGGAGAGCCAAATCCAATCTGATCTCGCAGCAAATGTCTTTACAACGAAAAAACAGACTTCTCCTTGCGATCATATCGCTGGCCCTTGGTGCAGCTATAATAAGCCAGGCCACCTTGGTGGCTGAAGCAGTCCAGCGAATCTTTGTAGAGAAAGCTTCCTTTTCATCAGTGGTCCTGTTGCTTGTCCTATTACTGGTTGTTATGGCTGTACGCTCACTGTTGTCGTATGGTAATGGGAAAGTGGGCTTGCATATGGCAGCACGCGCCAAGACGAATATGCGATCATCTGTGTTGCAGAACCTGACCCGCGCTTCCATGCCTTCAACCCTGAGTGGACAGACGGGAGGAAAGGTCAGTGTTGCTTTGGATGCTGTGGATGAAGCCGACAGTTATTTCAGTCAGTACATGCCGCGTATGATGGAAGCCGCGATGATCCCGATTCTGATTCTGGTTGTTACATTTACGCAGCACGCCAATACAGGCTGGATTATGCTGTTTACGGCACCATTTATCCCGCTGTTCATGATCTTAGTTGGGCTCAAGACAAAGAACAAATCAGAAGAAAAATACGCGCAACTGGCTGAGTTTTCCGGTACATTTCTGGATTCACTTCAGGGACTGGTTACGTTAAAAATATTCGGACGGGCTAAACGGCAGCAACAGGAAATTGAACGCAGCAGTCTGGGGTATCGTGATGCTACCATGGGCATTTTGAAAATTGCATTTACAAATACGTTTATGCTGGAATCGATCGTGATGTTAAGCATTGGTATTGTTGCGCTTGAACTGGCTATCCAGTTACTCGTTTTCAAATCGATGAGCTTCCACACGGCCTTTCTCGTGTTGTTACTCGTTCCCGAGTTTTACAGTCTGTTGAAGAATACAGGAACGGCTTTTCACAGCGGGCGAACCAGTATGGGGGCGATTCGTAAGGTGGAACAAATGCTTGATGAAACAAGTATCAAGAGCACACAAACGGAGCCTGAAGATGGATCGGATCAAAGCGAATTAACCAATGTCGATGCAACAGCACAGACGGAAGAGCTCCGTACAGCTCGTGCCGAGTTGATAACAATGCCACCAACCATTGAACTGGACCATGTCCGATTCCAGTACACACCTGATTCCTTTGGACTTGAGACAGGACAGATCTCAATTGGACCAGGAGAACAGATTGCTATTGTAGGCAAAAGTGGCTCAGGTAAAACCACGCTGATTCATCTCATTGCCGGTTTACTGAAACCAGATTCGGGAGCGGTTCTGGTTAACGGAAGCCAGATTTCGCAACATGATGAGGCTGCATGGTTCGAGCGTGTTAGCTACATTACACAGCATCCGTATATTTTTGCAGGTACATTTGCCGAAAATATAGCGATTGGCGCGGGTCGGAACGTCTCCAGAGCTGAAATTGAGCAGGCGGCAGAGGAAGCAGGGCTTGCTGGCGTTGTTGCACAATTGGAGCAGGGCTTGGATACGTTTGTTGGTGAAGGTGGCCGGGGGCTGTCTGGTGGGGAAAAGCAAAGACTTGCTTTGGCACGTGCTTTTCTGAAGCGACCAGCTGTTATTTTGTTCGATGAACCCACCGTTGGTCTGGATCTGCACACCGAGCGGGTACTACAACAATCCATTGCGGCATTAGCCAAAACGGCAACGATGATTACGGTGGCACACCGTTTATATACGATTCAACATGCGGACAACATTTTGTTTATGGATAGTGGGGTATTAGTGGATTCAGGACATCATGAAGCGCTTCTGGCGCGCCTGCCTCAATATGCGGAGATGGTGGATGTACAACGGAAAGGAGGGTTAGCATGAATGAGCTGACGATTCTGTCAAAAGCGATGATTCAGGAGCGCAAGGATATCTTGCTTTCGATATTGGGCGGATTTATCGCCGGCATAGCAGGGGTAGCTCTCTTTTCCGCGAGTGGGTATATGATATCGCAAACGGTATTTGCCCCACCGCTGTATACCTTAATTGTACTCACTTCTATGGTCAAACTACTTGGTTTCCTTCGAGCGGCGAGCCGCTACGGAGAACGCTTGTATTCGCACAGGGCAACATTTTCCATGCTGAGCCGCTTGCGGACGTCCTTTTTTGCCAAACTGATCCCGGTAACGCCAGGTATATTGAACAAAAACCGAAGCGGGGATCTGCTTGCGCGGATCGTGGGTGATGTGGAAAGCTTGCAAAATTACTTTTTGCGGGTCGCGTATCCACCCATCATGGTCGTTATGGTGTTTTTGGCTACCATGCTGTTCACTTCGGCCTTTTCGATCTGGATTGCGTGTTTGTTAGTACTAGGTATGCTGATTACGGCATTTGTTGTACCAGGTATTGTCTTGTTAGGTCAGCAAAAAATACACGGACGTGTCCGCCAGCAACGGGCCTTGCTGTCCACGGAAGTAACCGAAGTGTTGTATGGTTTCCGGGATCTGAAAGTATACGGCCAATTGGAACAGCGTGAGCAACAGCTTCAGCAGGCTTCCGCTGCATTGGCAACGGAACAGAAACAAGCCGCTTCACACCTACTGCGCGGGCAATCTATGCACGTTTTTGTGACGTATCTTGTTACATGGGGAGTGCTGGCACTGAGCGCCTTTTTAATTGTGAATGGAGCGTTTGCCGGTGTATTCCTCGCCATGCTGATCCTGGCCACGCAGACCGTGTTCGAAGAAGCTGCGGCAATGGCTATATTACCTCTATATAAGCAGGACAGCGAGCACGCCGCTCAGCGACTGGCGGAAACGGTGCCAACCTCCGATGTGCAACCTGTACAGCCAAGCGGTGAAGTGTCATCCGATCAGGCAGTTTCGATTGAACTATCCGGTGTTAACTTCCAATATGAAGGGGAATGGAGACCGGCGCTGAGGGAGCTATCCCTGCAACTTGCTGCAGGCTCCAAAACAGCGATTGTCGGGCCGAGCGGGTCAGGCAAGTCAACGATTATCGATCTGTTACTCAAGTTGCGTGCGCCAACGTCTGGTGAGATACGGTTAAACGATGTTCTGGTGCAGGAACTGAATGAAGAGAGCATTTGGCAAAGGGCAAATGTTGTGTTGCAGCAAAGTCATTTCTTCCGGGGAACCATCCGGGACAACCTGTTGCTGAATGAAGAAGAACATTCAGATGAACAACTGTCGGCTGTACTGGATAAAGTCCAACTGCCGAATAAGTTGTTGACTGACATGGTGTATGAAAAAGGGGAGAACCTGTCGGACGGTGAGAAGCAGCGGCTAGCTCTCGCACGGGCCATGCTGCGCAAAGGACGGTTATGGCTTCTGGACGAACCAACTTCTTCGCTGGATTACGTCACAGAGCAACGTGTATTGCAGCATCTTCTGGCACAGGCATCGGAAGATACACTTCTCCTAATCTGCCATCGGCTGACGGGATTGGAAGAGATGGATCGGATTGTGGTCATGGACCAAGGCAAGATTGTGGAATCGGGTTCCTTCTCCGAGCTGATGGAGCAAAAAGGCTATTTTTATGAAATGAAACAAATTGAACGACAAATGATTGGAGACGCCGGGGCGTGAGAATCTAGTCTATTGAGTAGACGATACTGTCGGTTGTCGTTAATGAAGAAAATCTCAACAAATCAATTTTTATAAATTTAACTAAACCCCAGAGGATGCAGTGCATATACTCCTTGGGGTTTGTTTTGATATAATAGTTTTTTTATGTCTATAAAGGAGATGGATGATGGGAAAATATAAGTGGGATATTGTTTTTTATTTGGCCGTATTTTTATTTGTTGTGTACCTGAAGATGAATGACCAATCTCTGTTTTGGATACTTGGAGTCGTTCTCACCGCTACTCTGATCATGTTTACCATTCGTATTTTTTATCCTCTGGGTTGGGAAACACGCATGGACCGCGTCGAGGCTTTTCTACGCAGACAGGAGAATACTCCAAAGCTTTATATCTATTACGCTCTTGCAAACAGACTTGATGATGAATTGGAACACACAATAGAGCGCATCAGAAATGAGGACACGAATAAAAGGACACAAGCAGTATATAATGCAGCTTACGGCTCCTATCGCAACGACTTGGTAGCTGTTCGTACGGCGGTGCAGAATATGCGTAGATCGGATTATCGTACATATTATGAAACGTATTTGCTTATGGAAGAAGGAAGAAGTGAGCAGGCTAGGGAACACTTGAAATCCATTAACAAGGTCTGGATGAGATCTTCGCTTCTTGCAGCGATTGAACTAAAAGCGGGACAACGCGAAACTGCGATTCAGCTATTACAGGAAGCAATGCATGCTGTCAGAGGTGTCCATCGTTATATGATATTTAAGGAATCAGAGAGATACTAACGGTGAACAACAATCTTTCTTGGCATATAGTACAATTGACACGGATAAAAGCTTGTTCCACATAGGAGCAGGCTTTTATATTTGGTATTAAAGGACAAGAGTATACAGAGTAACTAAACTTTTTGGTTGAACGGAGAACACCTGATCAAAATGTACCCTAACCAGTTAGCCTATCTGAGGAAAATCTTAAACTCGTATACTCGTGAAGATAGCCTCATTGAACATCCCATTAATCATAATGTTATAGCGTAGAAACTCAAATGATGTATAATGACGCAGGAACTCTATAATCAAAATGAAATAAATACAAATTCAAAATAGCATGATCTGAGGTGTACGATGAATCGCTTATTACTCGTAGAAGATGATGAAAATCTGGTGTTTGGTATTCAATATACACTGTCCAATGAAGGATATGAGATCGTTGTGGCGGGGAACTTGGAAGAAGCTAGACAGGCACTGCATGCAAAGTCGATCGATCTGATTTTGTTGGATGTCACTTTGCCCGATGGGTCGGGATATCAACTATGCAGTGAGATTCGGGTGACGTCGCAAGTGCCCATTATCTTTTTGACGGCTTTGGATGAGGAAGCAAACGTGGTCGTAGGGCTTGATCTCGGAGCAGACGACTATGTAACCAAACCTGTTCGAACCAAAGAACTTATTTCACGAATTAAAGCCGTATTACGACGTAACAACAAGGGAAAACAAGAAGTAAGCTTATGGATATCGGATAACATCCAGGTGCGTATTTTAGAAGGAACTGTACTCAAAAACAATAGTGAAATTACACTGACGGCGCTTGAATACCGATTACTATTGATGTTGATCTCTCATCCGAAGCAGATATGCAGCAGAAGTTCAATTCTGAATCATCTCTGGGATCTCTCGGGCGACTTCATTGATGATAATACGCTCTCTGTCCATATCCGCAGGTTAAGAGAGAAAGTGGAAGATATTCCAGCAGCACCACAATATATCGTAACCGTTCGGGGGATCGGATATAAATGGAACGTGGAAGTTATAGGGAGATGAACATGTTTGAAGTCATGCGAAATCCAGAGTGGAAATCTATCGCCATTAAAGTACTTGCTCTGCAAGTTCTTTTGTCGTTCGTGATGTTCTTTTACATGCAGCATCAAGTCGGTAGCATTAATACAACCATTGTGAATCAGAATAGCGCCCTAATCGGGCATTTGTTAATGAAAGATCCCCAGTTGGAGAATGAGGTGATTCACTTTGTTACCCAAGGTGCCCAGGCCGATGAACTTGCTGAGGGGCAACGTATCCTTGCACAATACGGATATCAGGCGGGTATGTCTTTAGAAGATCAGCCGGCTCTTTCAGGACTAGCATTACCCTTAAAAACAGCGACTCAAGTATTGTTGTTCCTGATCCCACTCATGGTGTTGCTTCTGTGGGAGTATCGTACATTTTTTGTAAAAATCAGAACGATTTCTCATGCAGCGGAGCAGGTTGTGGAACAGCAATTCGATAAAAAACTGCCTGAGACGGAGGATGGAGACTTCGGCTCACTTGGCCGGAGCTTCAATGCGATGGCTGGAAGACTAACTAACAGCCTGGAGCTACTCCAGCAGGATAAAACCTTTTTGCGCAATCTGTTATCCGACATTTCTCACCAGCTCAAGACACCCCTAGCCTCTCTGATTGTGTTCAATGAGAATCTGCTGAATGAACCCGGGATGAAAGAAGAAATGAGAATGACGTTTCTGGAACGAAGTCGGCAGCAGCTTGACCGAATGGAATGGCTCATCATCAGCCTGCTGAAGCTGGCACGGGTCGAAGCGGGAGCAATTGGATTTCGAAAAGAAAGGATCGAGCTTAGGGAGATGGTGGAGAGCGTTGTCTATTCACTCCGGACGGTAGCAGACCAGAAGCGGCAGACGATCTCCATCCTCGGTAGTGAAAATGCGTTTGTGCAAGCAGATGAAGAATGGCTCAAGGAAGCTGTTATAAATTTGATTAAAAATGCACTGGAACACTCCCCAGTAGAGGGTGAGGTTCAAATCCATTTGGAAGAAAACGCACTGTTTGATACGATCATTATCCATGACAAAGGCGAAGGCATTCATCCCGATGATATGCCTCATATTTTCAAACGATTCTATAAAGGAAAGAACCATAACAAGCCCAACAGTATAGGGATTGGTCTGGCTTTGACCAAATCGATCATTGAGGAACAACAAGGGATCATTACGGTGGAGAGTGTGCTTCAAGAAGGGACAACATTCAGAATTTCATTTTTCAAAAAAGAGAGGACTTAAGAAGAAGCTTACGATAATGTAAGCTTCTTCTTCACTTCAACGTAAGCTTCCACACCTATAATAACAATCAAGCAATGTTAATCATACAACTGGAGGTACAACAAGGTGGAAATTTTGAAGACCGATCATTTATGTAAAATATACGGAAGTGCTGAGGCTAGGGTGGAAGCATTGAGAGATGTTAATCTGTCCGTCAATCAAGGAGAATTCGTTGCGATCGTTGGCGCCAGCGGATCTGGCAAAAGCTCATTGCTGCATCTGCTCGGGGGAGTGGATCAACCGACAAGTGGCCAAGTCATTATTGACGGTATAGACCTGTATTCTCAAAGTGAAAATGAATTGGCTGTGTTCAGAAGACGCAAAATCGGTTTTATTTTCCAATCATACAATCTGATCCCGGTGTTAACTGCGGAAGAGAACATTAAATTGCCGATGCTGCTTGAGAATAAACATGTGGACGAGGGTTATCTTGAGGAATTATTGAGCGTGCTGGGACTCAGCGATCGAAGGCAGCACCTTCCGTCCCAATTATCAGGCGGGCAACAGCAGCGAACTGCAATTGGACGTGCATTGATCAATAAACCATCGATTATTTTGGCTGACGAACCAACGGGCAATCTGGACAGCAAGAACAGTAAAGAAATCGTAGATCTGCTTACCTACTCCGTCAGAAAGTATAATCAAACCTTGATTATGATCACACATGATCTGAATGTAGCTCAGAGAGCGGACCGTGTTGTAAATATAAAAGATGGCACACTCTTGCAGCAAACTGGGGTGAGAGATCGTGAATAAGTATACTAGTCTTACCCAAAAATATTTGCTAGGGCAGAAAAAAAGATCAATACTAACGATCGTTGGCATTATTTTGTCCGTGACACTACTTACAGCCATCGGAACCATCGGCCTCAGCTTCAGAGACAAGGTGGTTCGGCAAACCGTTCAAGAGTACGGGGATTACCATGTTTCTTTTAACGGATTACCCGGAGAAGCCATCTCTAAAGTTGTCAATAATGCATCGGTGGAGAGTGCCGGAATTATTAGTAGGGAAGGATATTCAGTCCTTAGTAAAACGAGTGAGAAAGAGAAGCGAGAAAATCCATTTGCTGCGCCTTATCGGTATTTGAATCTCAAAAATTATAACACCGATGCAATGAGCAAACTCCAGATTCAATTGGATGCGGGCAGACTTCCCAAGAATTCTCACGAAATTATCCTACCTACGTTGAGTCTGGATAGCTTTCCAACGAAACCGAAACTGGGTGATTCGATTAAGTTAAATCTGGGAGATCGGATTGTTGCATCAACAGGGGAAATGAAAAAAATTAATGGTTTGGGAGATCTCGGCTGGGATCAGGATGAGGATTTTCGCCCCCAAACAGAGAGGGAATTTATCGTCGTCGGGTTTAGTAACCCAGGCACTAAGGGTTCCTGGTCGGCCAACTTCATATTACCGGCCATCACTTATGATGATAACCAAACGATCAAACCGGATAAAAAATACTTCATTTACGTCAAAATGAAATCGATGGATCAAATCGAGCCAAAGACAAAAGCTATCATATCATCATTAAATGTTGAGAAAGTGGATCAAGGTTCTGCCGTAAAACTAGATAGGGCTATCGACATTAAAAATGTTCGGATCGATTACAATAATGAACTGCTCAAGTTATATGGCGAAAGCACCTACGAAGGTGTAAACCACAGCCTACTATACGCATTCGCTGCAATCATCATCATTATTATGGGTTGTACGAGTGCGGTAATTTATAATACGTTTCATATTTCTGTTCTGGAGCGGACCTCCCAATTCGGAATGCTGCGTTGCATTGGGGCTACCCCATCTCAAATACGCAAATTAGTTCTCAAAGAGGCGACAATACTTAGTCTAATTGCCATTCCTATTGGGTTATTGACGGGAACTGTTTTTATGAAACTTCTGTTTTACAACATCAGCTTTTTGGCGTTGGGATTTCTGAATGATATGCAAATGGTCATCTCCCTGCCAATTTTGATCATAGCCGGGGTACTGGGATTATTGACTGTTTATCTGTCGGCAATCGGACCTGCGAGACTGGCTGCAAAGGTATCCCCACTTGAGGCGATTCATAGCTCGGGAAGCACAAAGGTGGAGGACATCACATCTGTCCGAAAATCAATGCTGCTAGGAAAACTGTTAGGTATCGAAGGGCAGTTTGCTAGTCGAAACATCAGGCGGAACAAAAAGCGTTTCGGCATCACTGCCTTTTCCATAGTGATCAGCATGATTCTATTTATTGTCTTTAGCGGCTTGGCCGGATTCTTAGGACAGACGTCTCAATCGGGGATCGAGTATTCCTATTCAGTTCAATATGAAGGGGATTCCAAGCGGATCGATGATTCCGTATATTCAGACATTGTCAAAATTGACGCAGTAGAACATGCTTATAAGTTATATATCCATCAAGTGATGGCAATTCTTCCGAAGGATAAAGTCAATCCCAAATACTATGAACTCAGGAAGGGAATGTATTCTGTTGAAGAGGGAGAGGGGTATCGAACAGACAACAATTTCCTCGAATCTTACGGAGATAACGGACTCGATGCTCTGAAATCCAAACTAACGGCTGGTACGATCGACAAAGATAAGATGAACCAGGAGAATGGCGTCATTCTCAATCAGAAGTTACGAATTATAACGACGGAGGAAGGCAAACAGATTATCATCGACCAAACCCAGTTTAAGGTTGGGGATCACATCCAAGTACGTACTTTAGATGGAGGGAATCAAAAATACAAGACACTGACGGTGACGGGGATCGTTGAACAAGGGGTGTTATCGAAAGATTATAATGAGAGCGCGATGCTTGAACTCATTACGACACCTGAAGTCATAGAGAAAGTTACAGGTAACGATGCGTATTCAAGGATCTTTATTCTTGCGAAAACCGATATTTCAAACAAGCCGATCACGGATTACCTCAAGTCCCTAACCGAAAAAGACGCTGGTTACAGCTATATGGATAATGTGATGGCGCGAGCAAAGGCCAAAAACGATGCCACCACAGCAAGCATCTTTTTGTATGGTTTTATCGGTGTAATTGTCCTTATTGCATTCCTGAATATACTGAACACCGTCAGCACCAATCTCATTCTACGCACCAAAGAATTTGCGGTGCTCAAAGCGATCGGCATGACACAGCGTAATGTTGGGAAAATGATCCTATTGGAAGGTGTTTTATACGGCCTGTACGCTGCAGTATACGGCAGTATACTCGGAACAATACTGAGCTATGGGATACATCATCTCTTCAAAGGTGCTCTCGATGTAGGTTGGGCCATTCCATGGTCTAGTATTGTTCTTGCTTGTGCAGGTGCCATAGCAACAACACTCGTTGCTACAGCTTGGCCGATGTATCGATTAAACCAAACGAGCATTGTTGAGGCATTGAGAAAGGAAACCTAAAGAAACTGGAGAACTATAAAATAGCATATCCCTTAAAAAAGTCGCATAAATAGATTGCGGCTTTTTTGGTATCAAGAACGTCTTGTAACACTTTTACATAACAGCAGATGATTCAGCCGATTTATTTTTCTTCGCCAGCGGCTTTTTCCTTAGTGTCCTATCATACAGATATGGCTTTCCGTGATATTCCCGTGCATGCTTTTGTTTCTGCTTTTTATGTATATCAACCTTGATCTCCAGATTGGCAACGTTATTCTGGAATTCAGAAGCAACTCGTTTGCACCATTTCAATCCACTTTCTTCAGATTCACTGAAATGAACACGTAATAGATATCCGTTCACCGTTAATTCAAACTTGTATAAATTCATGATATGTATCCTTTCCAGGTAGAGATTATAAACTGCACAAAATACGTTAATCTGATTATAACAGGAACATACGTTCTATAAAAGTGGTATTTGTGAAAACCTCAATCCAAGAAGGTTCGCGAGACTCCTTCGCAATGGTTCGTTTAATGGTAAAATATCTAAAAATGGTTCATGTTGGGGGATACGCATGTATAAACTGATGATCGTAGATGATGAATTGCTCATGCGGGTTGGAATTCGTTCCATGCTGAATTGGGAAGAGTATAATTTCTATGTTGTTGGAGAGGCGGGAAATGGAAAAGAGGCATTAAGCCTTGCGCTTGAAGTGATGCCTGATCTAATTATTACAGATATTAAGATGCCGATTATGAATGGGCTACAGCTTATACAAGAGGCCTCCTGCGTACTGAAAACCTGTAAGTATGTCATCCTGAGTAATTTTGACGAATTTCATTATGTGAAAGAGGCGCTAAAACTTGGCGCTTCAGATTACTTGATTAAAAGTGAGATCACCGAATCCTCCCTTATTGACCTCCTGAGCAATGTTGGACAGAAACTGCAAAGTGAACATGTTCACCCAACCAACACACCCTCTATAACACATGACTATTCCAAGAGCCTAAGATATCTAAAGGATAGTTTTTTCCAAGATATTGTAAGCGGATTCATTAGTGAGAAGGATATCGTCACCAAAGCGGAAGAACTGCATTTTCGTATACGTTCGGACCAGTTGGTTGTCATGAAGTTCATCGTGAATTATTACGAGGATGCAAAGCGGAAATATGTAGAGAAGGGGGAAAAGCTGCTCCGATTTTCAATTCTTAATATTATGGAAGAGATCATTCCCTCGAAGTGGGAGAAAGAGATTTTTGTTGAAAGTTCCTCAGAATATTGGGTGATCGTCAATGTACTTCCTGAGAGCCAATCTGTACACGCCGACTTAAATAAACTATGTAATAAATTGCTGTCTTCGATCAAGGATTTTATGAATCTATCGCTCACGGCCGGGGTAAGTAGAATGACTTCCGGTTTCCTTCACATCAGGAAGGCCTGCCAAGAGGCAGAAACGGCTCTGCAACAGGGTTTCTTCACAGGAAGCAACCAGGTGTTGTATTACGATGATATGGTTCAATCCCCAGATCGACATGAAGTTAAGGGGGCTTTAAGCCCGCAACAAGAACGAGATTTGTTGAAGTTGTGGGTAAGCAAAGACAACAAAAAGGCGGAAGAGTTCCTTGAAGGAATCCGATCCAATCTGGAACAGCTACGAGCGGATGAGAATAGCATTCGCAAGCAATATATCATGGTAATGGAAACGATACATTCCCATCTATCCCGAGCTACGGAAAGAGGTGCACCTTCTTTAACAGAAAAATCACCCTATGAAATCGTTCTAAAGGGGGAGTATTGGGAGGATATCCACCAAGATATGCTTGCTCATATTGCATATTACTTCCAAAGCGATTCCCAAATCAAACAGGAAAGTACTTACACCGATCTCGCCACTGAATTGATCGACAAGTATTATGCGGAAGATATCTCACTGCAAAGTATCGCTAGCCAAATCAGTGTGAATCCGTCGTATCTCAGCCGTGTGTTCAAACAGGAACGAGGAGAGAACTTTATTACGTATTTGACCCGAGTTCGAATTGAACATGCCAAGGCGTATCTATTGAGCAGAGGAATGAGAGTGTATGAAATCGCAGAAAAGGTGGGCTACCATAATTACACGTACTTCAGTAAGATTTTCAAAAAATCGGTAGGGGTCACTCCTGAGGAATATCGAGAATTACAGCAGGGATGAATGTAATCGGTGAATAGAGGTGCAGCATATGAAGCATGTTCGGCCCTTCCGAATCAAGTACAAAATTATGGTGATCTGTATGACGGTCATTATCCTTCCGGTATTGGTGATGACAATCAATTCGTATTACTCCTCAGAGCGGTTGTTGGCACAGAACTATACAACGTTGCTAAACGATCTGGCCAAACAGACGAATATTCGCATTGATGAGTTCCTCAAGGAGATTGAGAAAATTTCGCTTCTAGCCAGCAATGGGCTTAGTGACAATCTGTCTGCGACTCATGAAGGGAGTTTTCCGATCCAGGATTTCCTGCGAGAGGGTGATAAACAACATGAGATTGCCGCATACAATATTCTGATGAATTATATCATGATGAAAGATCGCGTATTCTCCATTTACCTCTACAATATGAACGGGGGACAGGACCTTTTTGTAAGTCCACATCAACCCATTGATCCAAACTTCAAAGTATCAAACGAATTGTGGTTTAAAAAGTTCATGCATGATAAGGATCGAACCATTACCCTCACAACACGAATCGACGAGCAATTGGAGAATAAAATACTGGCAGTGTCACACGCTCGCAAAATTCATGATGTGACTAGTGGAAAACTGCTTGGCGTGATTGTTGTCAGCATTGATATCAAATTCATTGAAATCGTCAACCGCAACTTGCAGGAAGGGCTGCGCTCCAGATTCATGATCGTTGATGAGGATGACAAGATCGTATATAACGTGAACGAACGATTAATCGGGACACTGTTCCGGGACAACGTTCGCCCGCCCGAAGCACTAAATGTCGTGGTGACCAGTCCCCTTAGTCAGCAAAAATGGACAACTTACTTATATATGCCTTTGGATGAGCTGACTGCTGATGGCAAAATATTGGGCCGTAATCTGGTGACGCTTGCCATCGTCATTGTTCTTTTTGCTGCCGTCATATCCATCTTTTTATCTCATGTGATCACAACTCCCATTAAAAAACTGCTACGGAATATTGCTCTGGTCGAAAAAGGTCAGTTTGAACAAGTTGAACCTATTGGCTCAAGAGACGAGATTGGTCATTTATCCATTCGATTTAACAGAATGTCGCACGAATTGAAGCGGATGGTCGAACGGATGCAGCAGGAAGAAATAGAGAAAGCCAAGGCCGAGATGCGTGCGCTCCATGACCAGATCAAGCCTCATTTTCTGTATAACACCCTTGGGTCGGTGAAATGGATTGCCTCAATGCAGCAGGCTGATAAAATCGTGGAAATGACCGATGCACTAATCTCCATGCTCCGCTATGCAACAAAATCCGATGGAACCCTCGTAACCATTCGTGAGGAACTTGATAATATAACGAATTACGTAACGATTCAAAATGTCAGGTACTATGATTGTATTCAAATGCGATATGAGGTTGAGGATAGACTGCTGGATTATCGCATGCCCAAAATGATCCTGCAGCCCATTGTGGAGAATGCGATATTTCATGGACTCGCTGAACTCGAAGAAGACGGAATCATTACCATTCGGATTCAATCACAGCTGGATGAAGTTGTGATCCAAGTCTGCGATAATGGCGTCGGTATGGATCATCATACGATGCAGAATCTATTGGAAGAGAAGTCCGGTGCAGGTACGGGAACGAATGGGATTGGATTGCATAATGTGCAGCGGCGGATTCAACTTCATTTTGGGAAACCCTATGGAATACAAGTGGAGAGTAAAATGGGTGAAGGTACCATTTTCTCCATTCTGCTGCCTGCCATCATAGAAGCCAAATAGTCATTCATGCTTTCATTTATACATCTCATAATGCGGTACAGCGATCATAAAAATAATTTTAGATATAAACAAAGGGCTCGCAGTATGAACTGCAAGCCCTTTTGTTCACCCTTTGACGCTACCTAACACCAAACCTTTGGTGAAATATTTCTGTAAGAACGGATACACGAGTAAAATCGGAATGGCGCCCAGGAACATTTGAGCGGCGCGCCCCGTTCTGGCGTTCATCATGGACAACAGCTGCGTATAATCTGACCCAGATTTCAGCATGATTTGCTCAAAACTTTGCAGGAGGGTCTGGAGGTAACTTTGTAACGGATAATTGGCTGGATTGTTCATATAGATAATGCCATCGAACCAGGAATTCCAGTGGGCAACGATACTGAACAAACCAACCGTAGCGAGAGCGGGCTTGAGAAGTGGGAGTAGAATACGAAGCAATACTTGTACAGGCCCAGCACCATCGATAATTGCTGATTCTTCAATCTCCTCGGGCAGCCCCCGAATGAAATTCATGAGGATAATCATACTGAATACGGGGAGAGCTCCAGGCAGGATCAGAGACCATATGGAATCTATCAGTCCCATTTTGACGACCACGAGATAGGTTGGAATTAATCCTCCACTGAATAACATGGTTATTATGAAAAATCCCATATAGATATTACGCCCCATCAATTTTTGTTTTGATTTGGAGAGGGGATAAGCCGTGAGTACGATCAGAACCAGATTCACCAACGTTCCGATAACGGTTCGTTGAATGGCTACCCAGAGAGAGGAGAAAAATGATCCTCCAGTTAATGCAAATTCATAGGCTTTTGTCGTAAATTCCACAGGCCAGAACGTAACACTCCCCGCAGATACAGCTGCGCTGCTGCTGAATGAAACAGCCAGCAAGTTGATAAACGGCAGGATACATAGGAGAGAGATTAGAAGCAGTATGGTGTAGTTTATGATAAGAAATACACGTCTGCTCATACTTTTATCATAGATCATAATGTGAGTTCCTCCTTCTTAGAAGATACGATAACCAGCCACTCTGTAAGCCAGGATGTACGATACAGCAACGAGAACACTGGAAATGATCGATTTGAATAACCCGACAGCGGTACCAATTGAATACTGTGCTTGTTGAATTCCTAAACGGTAGACATAGGTATCAATAATATCACCCGTCTGATAGACAACAGGGGAGTAGAGATTATAGATTTGGTCAAAGCCAGCATTGAGTACGTTTCCAAGTGAAAGTACGGTGATTAAAACAATGGTTGGCATGAGGAGAGGCAACGTAATGTAGATGGTTTGTTTCCACCGTTTCGCTCCGTCGATCACCGCGGCTTCGTAAAGTCCCGGATCAATACTGGTCAGGGCTGCCAAATAAACAACCGTGCCAAACCCGAAACCTTTCCATATGTCACTCACAATCATCGTCCAAGGAAAAATAGAGGGTGTGCCAAGAAAGGAGATCGGTGCAATACCAAATACACTTAGAAATGTATTGATAATGCCGTCGGAGCTAAGGATATCCAGCATGATGCCAGCCATAATGACCCAAGAGAGGAAGTTCGGAATGTAGACAAGGGTTTGAAATGTACGTTTAATTCCACTGTGTAGTACCTCGTTAAGCAGTAATGCAAAAATTACGGGCACGATTATACCACCGATAATCTTAAAGACAGACATGTACAATGTATTCCAGATCGTTCTTACGAAGTTCGGCTGATTAAATATGTGGGTAAAATTATCCCATCCTACCCATGGCGAGTTGAATCCGAGGCCCGGATTGTACTTCTGAAACGCAATAATAAGTCCGTAGAAAGGGATGTAACAAAAGATGAAGACCAAGACCAGGCTTGGAATCAACATGAGATGGTAAGGACTCTGCTGCTTCCATTTTCTCAACATACATATTCCTCCGTTCCTTGTACGCCAAATGTAATCGCTATCAAATAAAGGGGAGAGATGCCCCTCATCCCCTCTTTGTGACAAACGAGATTATTTCTTCCCGTAGGCTTCATTAACTGCCTGGGTTGCGTTATCGCCCCCGGCTGCACGCCAATTCTGGACAATAACATCGAAATAATCGATACTTTCGCTACCCATAATGATCTTGGTGAAACCTTCGGTCAGGATATCATCCAAGGTTGTGCCGTAGCTTGAAAGTATTTCTGGCGTAACACCCCATAAGGCCGTCTTTGTATAGTTCTCGCTGTCCAGTACTTTCTTGGCAAGCCCATACGCATTCTTTGGAGCCCCTTGTTGCAAATAATCACCAACTGCTCCTGGGGTTGCATTCTCCATGAATTCCACACTGTTGTTATATTTTTGCCACATACCCGACGTCGTGAGTCCACTGGTATCCTTGGATTGAAGGGCAGCGGAGACCGCCTCAAATTGCTCGTAATCGGAATTCGGATTAAGTACACGGAACGCTCCAACAACATGGGCAATATCGTTGTCCAGCAAGGCGGATAACGTTTCTGTGGATTCCTTGCCATTGCCTTCATCCACAATATAAGCATAGTCGTTCAAAATTTTGATCACTTCTTCAGGGCTCTTAAATCCCTTTTTCATAACGATATAATTGTTGTTGGCGAAGAAAATGGATTGTTTGGCTTCTTTCCCATCAACGGTAGGGATGATATAAGGGTAGAAGATGGCGTCCTTACCCAGATTGGATACCGTATCGACACCCGGATTATAACCCCACCACTGGTAATAAGGCTGCATTCCCACTTTGCCGGCTACGATATCCGCGTTCATCGCATTAAAGTCTTTGATTGCAAATTCCGGATCAATGATGCCTCGCTTGTACCATTCTGACCACTCAGCCAACGCATTTTTCATCTCAGGCTGCACGGAGCCGTACACGAGTTTTCCAGTGCTATCTTCCATCCACATATCCGGATGCGCATTCCATGCAATGGCCAGCAGGTTGAGGTAATCCAACGATTGGTCTACGGCTATACCATAACCACCGTGCTTTTCCATGAATTTTAGTGCGATATTTTTGATGTCTTCCACAGATTTCGGATCTTGGACTCCCAATTCTTCTTTCCAGTCGTTCCGGATCCAGATGAAGTCTGGCTGTTCAATTAATCCCCAGTGCATCTGTGGTATCCCGTATAGCTTACCGTCCTTCTTTCCAGATTCGTAACTGTCCGCATCTGCTTCCATGTAACCTTTGAGACGATCTGAAGCGTGTTGATCAAAGACCTCGGAAAGGTCCATGACCATATCTGCTTCGACTAACTGTCTCAGTTGTGATGGATTAACTCTGAATACGTCAGGAAGATCGTTCGATGCGATAGCCAAATTGAGTTTTGTATCGTACTCATCGCTAACCCAGTCTGTTTTGACATCAATATTAAATTTCTCTTTGTATCGCTTAATCCATACATTGTTGGTGATATCGTCGCCCTTTGGATATTTTGCAGAAGTGTATTCTGATGTTACGGTATGGATGGTGGTCGTTCCAGCCTCGTTGGAATCCTTGTCCGTCGTTGAACCTTTATCAGCACCGCTTCCATTGCTACAGGCTGCGAGTAATAAGGTTGACATGCACACAGACAAGACTAAGGCTTTTGTTTTCTTGTTCATTTCTTTTCCCCCTTATCAGTCGTAATTCAATATCGCTTACTTGAAAATATTCTAAACGAGAAAGGGGGAACGGGATATAAAGGTTATTGACGAGAACCGGTATCTTTTTTTACTTTTGAGTTGTAGCGGAGAAAAGATGAATGAGCTTTGTGCACTTTTTTTACTTTGTACTCCTTCTTTTTTTACTCATGTCTCCAAAAATTGCTTTAGATGATGATCGATAACGAGTGAATCCTCTTCGTTTGCTCCGATTCCAAAGCAGTGTCCCCACTTGGACTCTACAGGTTGATACACAGCGTTTGGCATATGCTGAGCATCATACGCACTGTCTTCTGGCGTGAAAAACAAGTCACTTGATCCTGGCATTACGAGTGCAGGAGCAGTGATCTTGCTTAACGCCTGTTCGAAGTTGCCGTCATCTACGGGATTATCGCTAATGTCTCCATAGATTCCTGTACGCAACATGGTAATCAAGTCGTTAGCATCGAAGGGAAGAAATACCTGATCCCAGTAATCTTCTACATAAGATTTCAAGGAGTTGTAACCCTCAGATTGATACAATTTTTCCAAATAGTACGCCTGCGAGAACCCCCATGGAGCATAAGCTCGTCCCATCGCTGCGAGACCGGCAACCGGAGGGCGCTCATATCTACCATTTTTATAATTCGAATCTGCCTGTAACGCCGCGATCATTGCTTCGAATACCAACTGTGTATGGGGTCTACTCTTTGCCGTTCCACCAAAGGGGGCAATACGCTCGACCATCTCAGGATAACTGGTTCCCCATTGATAAACCTGCATGGCTCCCAGAGACCAGCCCACAACCAGTTTGATTTTGGAGATACCGAATTTTTGAGTGATGAGTTGATGTTGGGCATGCACATTGTCATACATGGAGATGAGGGGGAAGTTGTTCTTATCATATGGGGCAGGGGTATTACTTGGAGAGGAAGATAAACCGTTACCCAACATATTGGGCACAACGATAAAATAGCGACTGGGGTCCAGTGCTTTGTCCGTTCCAATTAACCATTCATTATCTGTGTGAATTCCAGCAAACCATGTTGGGACAACAATAACATTGTCCTTTGCCGCGTTTAAGTTTCCATAGGTCTTGTAAGCGATAAAGGCTTGAGGGAGCTGTTGTCCCGATTGAAGTAATGTATCTCCAAGGTTATATGTTTCATAATCGTTCATAGATTGATTCTCCTTATAAAATAGTAATAACTTGATTTCACTCTACAATACGTCTATTATCAATTCAACGAAACGTTATCGAACATATCATTCATTTATTTTGAACTTAGGAGGTGTCTGACTCATGGAAATACGCCAGCTAAAAACCTTTTGGACACTTGCATCGACCTGCAGCTTTAGTCAAACTGCTGAATTATTGAGCTATGTACCGTCTACCATAACCATGCAAATCAAATCGCTGGAAGAAGAGCTCGGGGTGAAATTGCTGGATCGATTAGGCAAAAAGGTTGTGTTAACGGATGCTGGCCAACAGTTTCTGCCTTACGCCACTAAGATTTTAAACGATGTAGAGGAAGCGAAGTGCATATCCAGTCAGCACGGAGAATTGGCGGGAACGGTTGTGATCGGAGCAGATGAAGTGCTGTGTGCATATCTTCTTCCAGCCTTGTTCAAACGCTTCCGAGCGGACTATCCTGGTGTGCGGTTATTGTTCCGCCCCTTGTCTGGACAAGAGCTTAAATCGAGTCTGAGAGAAGGGCATGCCGATGTCGTCTTTGTATTGGATGAGCCTATGAATTCCAAAGACCTTCATTCAGAGTTTTTAAAGGATGAGACCTTTCAAATGGTGGTTTCTCCCGATCATATGTTAGCATCGCGTTCCGTGTTAGTTATCGATGACTTCCACAAACAGCATTTTTTGCTGACCGAAAAGAACTGTTCGTATCGCACTTATTTTGACCAATCCATAACAAAGAAAGGTGCAGATGCTCTGACAGAGCTGGAGTTTCATAGTGTAGAAGCCATTAAACAATGTGTTGCGGCTGGTCTAGGGATTGCTTTATTACCTGAAATGGCTTTGAAGAAAGAGTTGAGCGATGGGGAAGTGGTTGCTCTGCCGTGGGATTTATCAGATGTATCCTTTTCTGCGCAAATGCTCTGGCATCGGGAAAAATGGATCTCTCCGTCTATGGCTGCTTTCATGGAGGTCGCCAAGAGTGAGTTGATTTGATTGTTCAGAATTTGTTTAGATGTATGTGTTAAAATATTCTTCATGGAGATCGTGAGGTTAAATGGAATCAACCTTCAACAACATGATACAGATATATATGGGGGATTAGCAATGGAGAGAAAGATTAGAAATTCTGCAAAAGCATTGATCATTAAAGATGGGAGAATGCTTGCAATGAAGCAGGATGATAATGATGAAGTCATCTACATCCTGCCTGGTGGGAGCCAGAATGCAGGTGAAACCCTGACGGATGCTGTGAAGCGTGAAGTTGCGGAAGAAATCGGAATAGATGTAGAACCGTTATCACTGGAATTTGTCATTGAAGGGGTATACGGTGAAGCTCTTCATCGTGTAGATTTTGTTTTTTTATGCGAGTACATAGGTTTGATGGACCAAGATAGTTCTATTCTGCCAAGTGACGAAAACCAAGTGAAATATGAATGGCTCGAAATTAAAAATATAAACGAACTACCTTTATTTCCTGCAAAATTACGAAAGCAGATCATCAGATTGGTTGAGGGAGAAAAAACGGTTATGTATTTAGGAAATGAGGAAGATGACGACCTGAATAGTTAGATGTGTACACGTTGTAAACAAGCGGCCGTCTTGTATTTATAAAGGAAAGGCTATTTCAAAGGACATGATGATCCAGTGAAATAGCCTTTTTGTCGTTGAAACAAAGTGTACAGAGCGATTCAAAAATGAACATCTATGATAAGGGGTTACACTAGGCCAGGAGTTATAGTTCTTGTTGCTTCACGCCTGCTGTCATATTTTTCTGACCCCACATTACCATGGATTCAATTAAAGGAACCAATTCCTTGCCCGATTCTGTGAGCGAATACTCCACTCTCGGTGGCACCTCGTTATATTGCTCCCGATGCACGATGCCGGAATGAATCAAATCCTTCAAACAGTTCGTTAACATCGTTCCGGTAATGCCAGGCAGTCTTCTTTTTAATTCATTGTAACGTATACAGTCATTTTCACTGAGGATTGCCAGGATCGGAAGATTCCACTTGCCTCCAATGACCTGAAATGCATAAGTCGCAGGACATAACTGATCAAAATTAAACTCGTATTTCACTTGATACCCTCCAATAGTATACTTTTTGATACTAAGTCAGAAAAAGAATCGTACTTGTTCAGAAGATTGTAGACATTATAATCAAACTAACACAAGAAAATCAATTCATAAGACAATATAAAGGCGGGATAACGTGAGTAACGAATCTATGATGTGTGATCTGGAAACAGGCGTATGTGGTGTGAATGAGGAAGAGGCGATGCAAGAAATCAATCTGAATCACGTTGAGAAAAGGATAACTCTTTATTACGCAACAGATCCGATCTGCTCTCACTGCTGGGCGCTTGAGCCTGTGCTTCATCGGTTTATTGAGGAATACGGCCATTATTTTACGCTGCAAATCAAAATGGGTGGGCTACTGGCTAACTGGAATGGTTTCTCGGATGGCGCTAACGGGATTCAGAAGCCTTCGGACGTTGCAGCGCATTGGAAGGAAGTAGGTGAGCATTCACGCATGCCCATCGACGGTTCCTTATGGCACGATAATCCCATACTTTCTTCCTATCCGCCATCTCGTGTATTTAAGGTTATTCAGAGTACACGCCCTGGTAAAGAGCAGGACTTTTTAAGACGTGCGCGTGAAGCCGTGTTTGCATTTAATCGAAATATTGGAGAAGATGATGTGCTGACGGATATCGTCAATCAACTGGGCTTGAATGGAAAAGAAGTAGTTGAGGCGGCTGCACAGCAATCTGCACAAGAGTTATTAGAGGAAGACTTTGAGAATGTCGGTAGTTTGGGAGTTAGAGGTTTCCCATCCATTATCATTGTGAATGAAGAGAACCAGGGTATGAAAATTGTCGGAGCCCGTTCTCTTGAAACATATGTGCAAGCACTTCAGCAGGTGTTTGGTAGTGATCTGAAACCCAAACAGATAACCTCGTTGGAACAGAAAATCAATGAGGGACACCTTCTTTTTTCTAAAGAAATGGAGGTCTTGTACAATATCGAAAAGAATGATATTGAATCATATGTGAAATCTGAATTGGCAGAGCACACATATCGTATGGGTCATATTTTGAATGAGATGTATATTGAGCATATCTGAGACAGGAGCCATGTAAGAATCTTCCTGCTTTCGGCACACGGATGTGTTATTCGCACAGGCAAGTCGTCCACCCATTGCGTAGACTGAAGTAGATCAAGTCAAGTGAGGTGAATTCCATGGCTAAAACCAATGAAATACACGTCCGGGTGAAACGGCTCAAGGATCGCCCAGTCTGCGTGACTCTTCATAATGGCGAGACGTACGTCGGGTACATCTCTGGCGTTAACAGCGAAGGCGTAGTGCTTACCGGGGGCGGAAAGCTTACTCAGGCCGCAATCACAGCACCCTCATCTGAAGGCAGTGCTCGCAAAACCAAACCTAAAGCAGGGGCTACGAGAAAAACAGCATCCTCTCGAAACCGTAAACGGGTGAACAGCACACGTAAGTCGCAAGTACGATCCCGGTCGATGTCTCGTTCAACGTCTAGGCAAGCCCAGGTATCCTCTTTCATGCCTATGCTAGGCTCATTGTTAGGTGGCTTTGGCGGTGCCGGCTCGATTGGAGGTATGTTAGGCGGGGGTATGCGGTTGTTTGGCATGATCCAGCGGTTTACACCTGTGGTCAAAATGGGGTATGGCATGATTAAGCAGATTCAGCCATTTATGGGGGCAGTTCAAGGGCTGATGACTCCAGCGAGCCAGGCAGCTCAGGCTGAAACCGATGGTGAAGAGGAAGCACAACAAGGATAATACTTGAAATGAAAATCGTGAAAAAGAGCACAACCTTCGTTGCATTTGGGAAGGAAGGATTGCTAGTATGTTGGGTGATCTGATCTCTTTCTGATCTGTTCTGTTCCTTATCTTCTCCGCTAGATGCTTAACTGCAAGCTGCTCTCCGTACGGCAAACGGAGGGTGGCTTATTTGCTTATGCTGTATATGTGGTTTGAACCAGCTCGATTTAGCATGCTTGCTCAGCGCTAACGAACCTCAGAAACCTTATTCGGGTCAATATCAAGCCATTAAAATTCTAACGAACATGACAAACCCTATTCGCTGCAAAATGTGAGATATAGTGTGAAAAAGAGGCTGATTCTGCAGCATAACTTCTCCTGTGTTCGTTAGAATTAAAATCCGCCCGAATCGGGTTAAATAAGACTCCCTGTGTTCGTTAAATTCGTTCGTTGCGAGGAATAAAAACTGAGATTTCCAATACGCACCACACGTCTAACTTTGGAACTGTGTAGTTCGGCCGACCACTGTCATACAGCAAAAAGCACCGCGCGCAGGGAGCTGCACGCGGTGCGAAAAACAATGATGATGTTGCAGAGTGGAAACCGATTCTATCCCGCTCTTATTAAGCTTGTTTGGTTTTGAGGCGAATCACGTTCCATGATGCTTTGTTCAAGACTGCTTGCACTTTACCCTGGTCAACCGTTGTATATCCGCCGTTGTGAGGAACAACGTTACGTGGGTTTTCTTTGGTATTGGTGGCTTTCAAGTCGTTGTTCTCCAATACGATATGCTCCACAAATGTGGTTTCTCCGAAGGAACGCAGATCCACATTCAGTTCCAACTTCTCATCCAGATGTCTGTTCACCGCAAAGATTGTGATCGTGCCGTTCTCTTCATCATGCACACTGATCGCTTCGAGATAAGGCACATCTGTAAAGTCTTTGGAATCATATTTAGGTGAAGTTGTGATGGATCGCAACACCGTACCACGACCGAAGTTGGATGCGTGCATGAATGGGAAATACGTCGTCTGGAACCAGATTGCTCCGTTATTTTCCGTCATGATTGGTGCAATGGTGTTAATCAACTGAGCAAGGCAAGCCATTTTTACACGGTCGGCGTGCTTGAGTATGGTAATCAGATAACAGCCCACAGCCAGTGCATCTTCATGTGTATACACATCTTCAAACTCTGGAGGTGCAATCTGCCAACGTTCTTCCATACGGCTTGTGCCGATGGATTTCCAGACATTCCATTCATCCAGAGACAGCATTAATTTCTTTTTGCTGCGTTTCTTGGCTTGTACAAAATCACAGATTGAAGCCACACTATCAATAAATTGATCCAGATCCAGCGATGTCGCCAGGAAGTCATACGTGTTGTCTTTATTGTTGTTGTAATACTGATGCAGGGACAAGTAGTCCACATTTTCATAGGTGAGATCCAGCACGGTTGCTTCCCAATCTGCAAATGTACTCATGTCACGGCTGGAACTGCCGCAAGCCACAAGCTCAATTTCCGGATCAACCCATTTCATCGCTTTAGCGGTCTCATTGGCAACACGGCCATATTCGTATGCAGTCATTGCACCAATCTGCCAAGGGCCGTCCATTTCGTTGCCTAGACACCAGGTTTTGAATTTATGCGGGTCCTTGTAACCGTGAGAGATACGCAGATCACTCCAGTATGTGCCAGATGGGTGGTTGCAGTATTCGATCAGGTTTCTGGCCGGATCAATGCCGCGAGTACCCAGATTTACAGCCATCATCACTTCGGTTCCAACCAGTTTGGCCCAATCTGCAAATTCGTTTGTTCCTACCGCATTCGTTTCAATCGTCCACCAAGCGAGTTCAAGTCTGCGTTTACGCTCCGCTACCGGACCAACGCCGTCCTCCCAATTGTAACCGGATACGAAATTGCCGCCCGGATAACGAACAATTGGCACATTCAGAGCCTTGATCGCTTCAATAGCATCCTGACGGAAACCTTGAGCATCTGCCGTGGGATGACCTGGATCATAAATTCCGCCGTATACGGCCCGTCCCAGATGTTCTATAAATGAACCATAGACACGCGGATCTACTTCCGCAATCTGAAAGTCTTTATCGATAAGCATTTTGGATGTAAGCATGGTAAGTACCTCCATTGGATGAATTCATAATTTTGAAAGAATTAACAGTGGTATTGAATTCGCTTAAAAGCAAAATCAAATCATTGATTTGTTATCTAATATGTATCATAATGCTTATATATTGAGCAAGTTCATTTTTATGAGTTCGCAAAATAACGAATCCTGAAATTGAAATAGATCGATTTTACTCAAAAAAGGAAGTGAACATCATGATGCTTGGGACAGATGCAGCTTCATTGCTAATTTACGAGGCACTGGCAAGTGAAGCCCGTTTAAACATTGTGCGCCTGCTGCTACAAAACAGGGAAATGCATATCAATGCGCTTGCCCAAGAGCTTTTTCTGAGCAAAGCTATTGTAAGTACACATGTAAGCAAGCTGCAAAAAGCCGGAATTGTCGGTAGCCGAATGAAACGGGAGAACGGTGGAACCTATAAATACTGTTTTATCGTACGAGAGTTCATGACTATTAACCTGTCACCAGAGCCTGTTGATGCTCCCTACCATGAAATATCCATACCGGTAGGTCAGTATACAGATTATGAAGCGTGGCCGACCTGCGGGATTGCGACAACTACGCAGATGATTGGACAGTACGACACACCGGCCTGCTTTATGGACCCGGATCGGGTGAACGCGGGAATACTTTGGATGGCACGAGGTTTTCTTGAATATAAGATTCCCAATTATCTATACAATGATCAGCATCTTCGAGAGATTGAAATTTCCCTTGAATTAAGCTCGGAAGCACCAAAGGTGAACGAAAACTGGCCGTCAGATATTCGCTTTACCCTTAACGGCAATGACCTTGGTACTTGGACAAGCCCTGGCGATTTCGGAGATCGGAAAGGTAAACATACGCCACTATGGTGGAAGCTGGATGTCAACCAGTATGGTGTATTGAAAATGCTGCGTATTAACGGGGAGGGCACGTTTATTGATGGTCAGCGCATCTCGGACGTGTGCGTTCAAGACCTGAATCTGGGTGCATCCACCTATTGGACCTTTGGATTGAAACCGGAAGAGGGCGTAGCTGGCCGAGGCGGGCTTACCCTTTTTGGCAAAGGTTTTGGCAACTATGATCAGGATATTTTGATTCGATATTATTATGATGCTCAGAAAAATAAAACTCCAGACGAATAGGATTTTCGTTTTGATGTCAGTTTATAGAGGGAAAGTTCCACGATGAACCACCTGCAGAACAATTCCAGAGTAATGGTATTGACAACGATTACATAGCTGATATAAGATACAGCTATATAAGGAGTGTCACTGATTCGATCAGGCACCACCAAAGTCTGGATTTCACAAGTTTGTTTATTACTTGTGTATTGGACATTGGTGGTGCTTTTTGCATACTGGGGGTGATTGCATCATGAGGTTTAAAAAATCGTTAAATAACAACATCGCACTGGCGGAAGACGCCGAAGGCTGCGAAGTCATTGTCATCGGAACGGGTGTTGGCTTCAAAAAAGTAAAAGGACAGCCGATTGAGCAGAGCCAGATCCAGAAAATGTTCCGAATCGGCTCGAATGATAAATATCAGCGAGTTGAGCAATTTCTCAGTGATATCCCACTGCAAGTCATCGACATTACGGATCAGATTATTGAAGAAGGCAAGACAATGATCGGAAAAAAGCTGAATGACTCGATCCTGTTAACACTTGCGGACCATATTCATTTTGCGCTGGATCGTTTCAAAAAAGGCGTGGATGTGCAAAATCCGCTTCATTGGGACATTCGCCATCTATATCCTGCCGAATACCGTGCCGGAGAATGGGCAGTTCAAAAAATCAATGATGCTTTTCTAGTCTCACTGCCATCTGGTGAATCAAGCTCTATTGCCCTTCATTTCGTGAACTCACAATTCGACTCGGGCAGTATGAACCAAACGATTAAAATTACACAGATGATTAACGACATTTTAGGTATCATGACAGAACATTTTAGGATGACACTGAATCAGGAATCTGCTGATTTTTCCAGGTTCATCACCCATCTGAGATACTTCATTGTTCGTCAGTTGAACCGGGAAGTGCTCTCGTTCAAAGATCAGCAATTTTTATATGATGTATTGTCGGAGCGATATCCTGTCAGCTTCCAATGCGCACTCAAAATAAAGGAGGCGATGGAGCAGCAACGCGGATTCGTGATTACTCCCGATGAGATGGTATATCTAATGATCCACATCGAGAGAGTGACATCCCGTACCGATACGGATTGATCTCCATACAACCTGTTTGAAGTTATACCATCATCAATATGAATTGAATATGGAGTGTTACTGATTCGATCAGGCACCACCAAATGTTTCCGACTCCGCATCTGCGGCGGGCCGGTATTACATTTGGTTTTTTTTTCGCCAAAAAAGGAGGAAGCAGCATGAATCATCGGGAGTTGTCCAAAGAAATTATCCAGTTAACAGGAGGGCAAGAGAATATTAGCCAAGCCTGGCATTGCATCACACGGCTTCGTTTCAACGTTCGAGAGCAAAACAAAGTTCAACTGGAACAGATTAAAGCACTTGATGGCGTGCTCGGCGCACAGTTTCAGAACGATCAGTTTCAAGTGGTTATTGGCAACCAGGTTGCAGCCGTATATGAGCAGATCGAGGATCAGTTGAAGCAGAGCGGCATATCGCAGCCTGAAGCAGACGCGCCACGCTCTAAAGGGATTAATGCTGTTTTGGATACGATCTCCGGCATTTTCACTCCGATTCTGCCTGCCATCGTAGGTACCGGTATGTTAAAGGGGATTCTGGCACTGCTCGTTACACTTGGAGCGATACAGGAGAAAAGCGGGGAGTATCAAGTTCTGTCTTCCATCGCAAATGCGGCCTTTTATTTCTTGCCTTTCCTTCTGGCTGTATCGTCTGCGCGCAAGTTCAAAGTGAATGAATATATCGCCCTAACGCTTGCAGGTACTTTATTGTATCCAACGTTTCTGAATGCGTATCTGGCAAACCAGCTTGAACCGATTCGTTTTCTCTCGCTGCCCGTGTCGATTGTGAATTATACCCAGTCCGTTATTCCCATTATTCTGGGTGTGTGGCTTCTGAGTTATGTACATCGCTGGGTGGATCGTTTTATTCCCGGTCCGGTCAAAGTCATCTTTACTTCGATGATTGTGTTAGTCATCACGGTGCCGATTCTATTAATTGCGATTGGCCCCCTCGGGAATTACATGGGCATCTATCTGGAAATGGGTACTTCCTGGCTCTTTGCCCATTCGGGTCCTTTAACCGGCATTATTCTCGGGGGTCTCATGCCTCTGATTGTTATGACTGGAATGCATTATGCGTTCTTCCCAGGCACATTGCAGAATCTGAGCAAACTCGGATATGACGTGCTTTTGCTGCCGATCAACCTGATAACCAATATGAGTCAGGCTGGTGCAGTCACGGCTGTTTTCCTCAAGACCAAAGATAAAAGAATGAAATCCATTGCTTTATCCAGTGGCATATCTGCCTTGCTTGGCATTACTGAACCTGCACTGTACGGTGTCACCTTGAAGCTGAAAAAACCATTTTACGCTTCACTCATCGGTGGAGCAGCGGGGGGCGGCTTTATTACCGCAGTGGGTCTGAAATGCTTCGGTTTCGCTGTACCAGGATTGCTGTCACTTCCGTTATACATTGGCCCGAATGGTGGCATGTCTAATTTCTGGTTTGCATTAATCGGAATTGGCATCAGCTTTAGTGTTTCCTTCGTGGTGACTTTGCTGCTGAAATGGGATGAGCCAAATGCACACAATTCTGCAATGTCCGACTCAGCACAAACAGTAACCGAACAGGAACAGGATACAACCACTGCCTTTTCTCAAGAAACGGTGACACCTGTCACAGTACATTCCATTGAGGATAAGAAAGGGGAGGTGTTCAGCCCGCTCACTGGTGAATTGGTGCCGCTCGCACAGCTTCCGGATCAAACGTTTGCTGAGGAAATGACCGGGAAAGGTATTGCCATTCGTCCGCAGGATGGACGTGTTACCGCTCCTTTTGACGGAACCGTCACGTTGGTTGCCAAAAGTAAACATGCGATTATGCTGACCTCATCCAGTGGAATCGACATTCTCATTCATGTTGGTCTAAACAGTGTGTCGCTCAAAGGGAAATATTTTGACGTGAAGGTTGTTGCCGGACAAGAAGTGAAGAAGGGTGATTTGCTTCTGGAATTTGATATGGATGGCATCCAGGGTGCGGGTATTAATCTTGTGACACCAGTCATTGTAACCAATACGCCGGATTACCTCGATGTAGTACCTGTTCAGGTGAAGGGGGTGATTCCAATGAATGAATTGCTTCTGCTCACCGTTCGTTGACAGCTTCATGAATACCACATACAAAAAAAAGGAGAGAAACAACATGACAAAAACAATTAAACACTCATTTCCTAAAGGATTTTTATGGGGTGGAGCTACCGCTGCCAATCAGCTCGAAGGTGCATATGACGCAGACGGCAAAGGACTATCTACCTCAGACATGGCTCCATTCGTTCCACATGAGGAGCGCAATGGCAAGGATTTCACCTTCGACGTGGATTCAGTTCAATTGGAAGAATATCTGAGCGATAACACCAACGTATATTTTCCGAAACGGAACGGCGTGGATTTCTATCATCGCTACAAAGAAGACATTGCCTTGTTTGCAGAGATGGGTTTCAAAGTGTTTCGTCTTTCGATCGCGTGGACACGGATCTTCCCAACAGGAGAAGAAGCAGTTCCCAATGAAGCTGGTCTTGCCTTCTATGATAACGTGCTCGACGAACTCTTGAAATATGGCATTGAGCCGCTCGTAACGATCTCTCACTACGAGATGCCTGTAGAGTTAACCCGCAAATACAACGGCTGGGAAAGCCGCGAGATGATCGATCTGTATCTGAAATTTGCCAATACGCTGTTTGACCGTTACAAAGACAAAGTGAAATACTGGATCACCTTCAATGAAATGAACATGATGCTGACAAGTCTGTATACTGGCGGCGGCATTCTAGAAGATAAAATCAAGGGAAACCCGGAGCAAGTGGCTTATCAGGCAACGCATCATCAGTTTGTAGCTAGTGCGCTGGCTGTCAAAAGCGGAAAAGAGAAAATGCCGAATGCACAAATCGGCTGTATGATCTGCCGTCTGGAAACGTATGCTGCTTCTAGTAAACCGGAGGACGTTCTGCAGACGTTGAAGGAAGATCAGATGAACCTGTTCTACCCAGAGGTGCAGGCACGAGGCGAATACCCATCCTATATGCAAAGATATTTTGAGGAAAATGGCATTGAACTGGTTAAAGCTCCTGACGACGATGCCATTATCCGGGACAATACCGTGGACTTTATTGCTTTCAGTTATTACATGACGTATATCGGAAAATATGACCCGAATGACAACAGCAACTCTGGTATGCTGGTCAGTCAGATCAAAAACCCGCATCTGAAAGCTACCGAATGGGGATGGCCTATCGATCCAATTGGTCTTCGCGTCGCGCTGAACCGATTGTATGATCGTTACCGGATGCCGCTTTTCATCGTTGAGAACGGGCTGGGTGCTATCGACACACCGGAAGAGGACGGGGCAGTGCATGACCCTTATCGCATCAATTACTTGCGCAGCCACATTGAGCAGATGAAAGAAGCGGTTGCTGACGGCGTGGAACTGATGGGTTTCACTAGCTGGGGACCTATCGATATCATTAGCTGCTCGACTTCTGAAATGGGCAAACGTTATGGTTTCATTTATGTAGATCAAGACAATGCCGGCAATGGTTCATTGGAAAGAACCCGCAAGGATTCCTTCTACTGGTACAAACAAGTTATTGAAACGAACGGAGAAATCCTGTAATTATACAAAATTCTTACACGCCGCCCATATGGGCGGTTCTTTATTTTACACTGGTAAAATCAGGGGTAATTATGTAAAATTGTGATATTCAAACAAGAGGAGTGAATTCAATGTCTAACAAGGTGATTGTGCTTTAGGTTCACAGAAGGATATTTGCGTTACAGGGATTCCTTTTGTGGACATTGCAGTGCGGGAAACCGTCCAAACAATGTTTACTGGAGGAGATTATTATTAATTTTAACGAAGCTGTTAACATCAGCAATACACATGTACTGACGCAGGTACCCGAGCTGTTTCATCTGGAGGGTTACGATATTCAGCTTATTCCGCCTCATGAGGGTGGACGGAATGTCGTTTACACCTGTGAGCAAGAGGGACGTGAATCGCTAATTCTCCGAGTGTCTTTTTTGCCTGACAGAAAGCGTGAAGATTACATTGCCGAACTGGAGTATGTCCGGTATTTATTTGAGCATGGTGCAAGTGTCTCGAATGTAGTCAGCTCAAAAAAGGGGCATCTGCTGGAAGAGATCACTTATGATCATAATACCTTCTTTATCTGCCTGTTTAACAAGGCCAAGGGGAAGTTGCTGGTAGAGAACCATTATCAGTACCGTGAAGGCGTTCCACTTAGCGAATACTATTATAATAGCGGTAAAGTTCTGGGCAGAATGCATCAACTATCGAAAGGGTACACTCCCGTCCATCGCCGGTATCATTTGATTGACAATTACAGCGGTGAATATATCGATAACCTGGTACCTGAATCATTTCCTCTGCTTAAGGAGAAGATGGTTGAGCTTCTGAATACCTTACAAGGTTTGGATACAAACCAGGAAACATTCGGCATGATTCATTTCGATTATAATGACGGGAATTACTCAATCGATTTTGATACCGGACAGATCACCGTGTATGATTTTGATAATTCATGCTTCGGTTGGTATATGGTTGATCTGGCAGATCTATGGACACACGGCGTCGGCTGGATTCAATTTGAGCCGGATGCGGATAAACGCAAACAGTTCATGGATGACTATTTCCAAACCGCCCTCGCTGGATATACTTCCGAAACCAAGATCGAAGATTCGATGCTGGAGAAGCTGCCTTTATTTATTCAAATCACCCTTCTGGAAAATATTCTAGGTCAATTTGAGGAAATGCAGCGTGCTGGCGAAGAACCTGAAGCTGACGAAGCACTGTTGTATCTCATTAAATGTCTGGAAGAGGATATACCGTATAAAGGATTTTTCCATGAGATGTATTCCACTGAAGCTCCTTTTGAGTATGAGGGACGCTGAAGGGACCTGTACCTAAACTGAACCATGAATAACCAAGGATTCATCAAGTATGGAGGCAGCCGGATCGACCGGTTGCCTCTTTGTTTGTCTGCGGTATTTTATTCAAATTTGGAAGGGGGCACGTTGTAGAATTTTTTGAATGCTTTGGAGAACGTAAAGGGATCGGGATAACCCAGAAATCCGGCAATTTGCTGAATCGTATATTTTTTCTCGTACAGATAGTCTCTGGCCCGGTTCATTTTGATCTGATTGATGTACTGTCCAGGTGTTATACCGAGAATTTTTTTGAACAAAGAAATAAAATATTTCTCAGAGACGCCGGTAATATCTGCAAGTTCGTTAACTCGGATGGCACGATGCAGATTCTCATCCACGTATGAGAACACATTCTGTAGAACCTCCAGACTTCCTTCGATTTTCCTCAGTTTCCGGTCTTTCAGAAACTCACCGTGATATAAGCCTTGCCCGTGTAATTCCAAAATTTTAGCAATGACGAGAAGCAGAGAGGCTTTCAAGTAAAGTGGACTGGCGGAAGCGCCGCTGCTCTGCTTGAATCTTCGATAGGACGAGGTGAACAGCGTTGATTCCTCTTGAATCAGATTACCAGGTACAATGCCCGGGAGCTGAAACTCGCCGAGAATTCTTTTTTTCTCAGCGATGCTGAAATCAAAGTGAATGTAAACGAATCGGCAAAACTCTCCGGTCGTGGAAGCCATATAGGGCATATCCGGATAAAAAAACACGACGTCACCCGGGTTCGCCATATGCTCGATTCCATCGATGGTAATCTGGACGGAGCCTGCTGTAATGAACCACAGATCATAATCGGAATGAGACTTGTGCTCCGTCCAATTACTGTCGTGCGTTTGTTCCAAATAAGAGCTCATGCGAAGTGTGATATACTCCGAAAGTTCGTCGATTATACTCATATTTACAGTTCCTGTGTGCATCTAATCCAACCTAATCCTCTCGACTTTATGACATCCTTCATTTTTGATTATCGTAACAAAGGTTTTATATCTTATTAGCTATCGTACCATATGACATGTATTGAAAACTATCACACATTCCGATTCCAGCCCACTCCCCTATAATGAACTTATATCGTTACGAGGAGGGGTTATTGATGAATGCTACAAGTACACAGCATCCAAAGGTAGTTGTTATTGGGGCGGGCAGCCTGTTTTTCGGTCGTCAGTCCATCTGGCAGATGGTTCACTCCCCATACTTGAATCAGGGAACGCTGGCTTTGGTGGATACGGACGAGGAACGACTTTCAAAAATGGTAACACTGGCGGAAAGGGTCGCTCGGGAGAATAACGTATCCTTAAAGATTGAAGGCTCGGTGGACCGAAGACAGGTGCTTCCGGGAGCAGACTTCGTTGTACTCAGCTTTGCGGAGCAATCGGTGAAGTATCGAGGCATCGACTGCCAGGTTTCTCTAAAGTATGGAATTCGTATGTGTTCTGGCGATACGATTGGCCCGGGCGGAATCTTTCGTGCGATGCGGGAACTGCCGGTTATCATGGAGTGTGCCAAAGACATCGAGGAGCTGTGTCCAAATGCGTGGGTGATCAATTATATTAACCCGTCTACCGTTCACGGCATCGCTTTACATCGTTATGCACCCAATCTCAAATCATTTGCGCTGTGCGATAGTCATCATATGCCGCATAAAAAAGCCTATTACGCTGTAAGAGCCGGAATCATAGGAAACAATAGCCAGTTCACTGAGGAGATCAATCAGAAATTCGATTTTCGTATCGCGGGTGTCAATCATTTCACTTGGCTGCTCAAAGCCGAGTATGAAGGAAAAAATGTGATGCCCACAATTGCAGAAGCCATGCGCAAGCTGGCAGGTGATGAGAATAACGGCGGTGATCGCGGCGCAAAAGCTCTTTTTAACGATGCGATTACCTATGAACTGTATGATATTTTCGGAATCATTCCTACTTGTACGGCGCATACAAAGGAATACGTTCGGTATTGGCAAGGTCTTGGAAAAACTGCAGATACCATTCCTCCATTATCGATCTGGGAGACAGAGGACAGATATGAGCGTCATGACGAAATGTGGCGTCAGGTGGATGACTTTCTTGCAGGGAACATCCCGATTGCCGATTATATGAGCACCTTCGGACCAGATCATGCGACTGATATCATCGAGAATATGGTGGCGAACTTGGGCAAAAAGTTCTTCATCAATACGCTCAATCAAGGCGCGGTAACCAATATGAATGCGGATTCGTTCCTGGAACTACTGTGCGATGTAGATATGGATGGAGTGAAGCCACTCCATGTAGGCGAGATGCCACGTGGAATCAGAGGGATGCAAGAACTTGTACTTGATACGCATGAGCTTACGGTTGAAGCTGTGCTGGAACAGAGCTATGAGAAACTGAGAAGGGCGATGCTCACTGATCCGCTCGTGAATTCCATCAGTGACGCAGACAAGATCATCCATGAATTGTTGGAACTGGAGCGCAAGATGATTCCGGACGTTTGGTACAAGGATAGACTGCAGTATAGCTAAGAGTAGATAACGATCAAAGACCACGTCGGTTCCTTCCAAGGGACTAACGTGGTCTTTGTTTTTATCGTTTGTCATGTATCAAGAAATCCTACTCCACTTTAAACAATCCAGCATGGTCTTCATAGTACGAAGTAATAAAATCACGAAATTCTCTTACAGCAGGAGATAACCATTTTTGTTTGACCCAGGAGAGGCTAATTGGATATATAGCGGAATCATCAGCAATTTTTACATAACGTAATCCTAGTGTTCTACATACGGAGATCGGAAGCAATGCAACACCCTGGTTAAGTCTAATAATTTCGAGCAGGGTATGAGAATCGACCTCAAATGCATGATTGGGGATGAAGCCTGATTTTTCACAGAGCATGGTGGTAAACCGGCTGTACTCCTTATTATCGGCAAGGGAAATAAAGGGCTCATTTGCAACAACATTTAATGAAATTCTTGTCTCTCCGCCGTATGCATGATTCGTGGGCACAACTAGAACAATGTCCTCATCTACAAGTACAACACTCTCAATCTCCTCATCCTGAATCGGATGCCCGGTAATGCCCAGATGCATGTCACCTTTCTTCAAACCTGTAATAATTTCACTGCGGGTCCCAATACCCTGATGAAGCTTGGTTTCGGGGGAACCGTTGATATAGTCACTAATGAGACCTGTGAGGAACCGAGTATTCGTAATTGAGATCCTGATTGTATTGGATATTTGCTGTTCCTCCGCTTTAATCTCCATCTCTGCATTTTCAATTTCAATAAAAATCCGGTTTACGTGCTTGAGCAAAATCTCACCTGAGGAATTCAATTGAATGTTTCTTCCTCTCCTATGAAATAGGGGAGTACCCAGTTCATCCTCAAGTCTTTTGATCGTCAAGCTTAGGGAAGGTTGAGCAATATTCAATTGTGCAGCTGCCTTAGAGATATGTTCAGTATAGGCAACGGTCTGAAAATATTTGAGCTGAAGCAATTCCATACACATGCACTCCTTATTTATTTTGATAAATATATATAGTACTTATTATGTATTATATTAAATTTAAATATTGATGTAGAATTTTTTTATGAGATACAGATCAAATTTTTAATACCAAAAACCTGGCTATATAAGTTGAACTAATATTTACACAATAAGGGAGAGGACAGAAAAAACCTGAAAAAGCGAAGCGTTCGCCTAAAAGCTTTCTGAAAGAAAGCTGCATCGGAAGCATAAGCTATCACCGGATTTTCCCCTTTAGAAGGGGAATCGAAAAATCTGGGGATAACAGCGATTGGAAGGTTGTTCTGTCATCGTAGTGTCAGTGTAAATAATCTTTAGTTCAACTTATATAGAACCAAAACATAAGGTAGGTGTCTTTGATGAAAATCGATGTGAATAACATAGCCAAAAATCTGAATACACCCCTAACGGCTCCGGCATACCCGATGCCACCGTACAAATTCGTGAATCGTGAATACTTGAATATTATTTATCGAACCGATGAAAAAGCGTTGCGGGCAGCCGTACCAGAGCCTCTGGAAATTACGGAACCCTTGGTAAAATTCGAAGTGATGTGGATGCCGGATGTTTCTGGACTGGGTGCTTATACCGAAGCTGGACAAGTTATCCCTGTGCAATTCAATGGGGAGGAAGGCGATTATGTGCATTCAATGTACGTAGACAATTTCCCCGCGATTGCGAGTGGTCGAGAGCTCACCGCCTATCCGAAAAAGCTGGGTGCACCCAAGTTGTATACCGATTCGGATACACTTGTCGGCACACTTGATTATGGGACGCTGCGTGTAGCCACGGCAACGATGGGCTATAAACATGTGGAGATGGATAAAGAGTTCGCCAAACGTGAAATATGCCGACCTAATTTTATGATTAAGATTGCTACCGACTATACCGGGAATTTAAGAATATGTGATCTGATTCGTACTCAAATTACGGACATCGAAGTGAAGGAAGCTTGGACAGGACCTGCCCGGCTTCAATTGTTCGAACATGCGTTGGCACCTCTTGCAGATCTGCCTGTGTTGGAAGTGGTGTCCGCTTCTCATATCCTTACCAACCTAACCTTAAATGCTGCACAACCTGTATATAACTACCTGGAAGAGAAATAAGGAGGAAAAATAAAATGAGAATTGCAATTGTAGGAGCAGGATCTTTGGGAACCATCGTAGGTGCATACCTTGCGGATGGTGGACTGGAGGTTGAGTTAATTGATGCATATCAGGAACATGTAGATGCTTTAAATCAGACGGGTGCTAAAGTGACGGGTACCACAGAGTTTCAGGCCAAAGTAAAAGCAATTACTCCTGATCAAAAATCAGGACAGTATGACCTCGTGTTACTTCTAACCAAACAACTCTACAACGATTCCATCCTTCAGGAACTACTTCCATTCTTGAAAGAAGACAGTATGGTGTGTTCCTTGCAGAACGGGATTCCGGAAGAGAAAGTCGCGTCTATTGTTGGTGAAAAACGTGTTATTGCTGGCTCCGTTGAATTTGGCGCTACGTTCATTGAGCCAGGTGTATCAAGTCTGACAACCGAGTACACTCAATTTAAGCAGTATGCTTTTCAGATTGGCGAATTAAATGGTGAAATCACCGAACGAATTCAACGTGTGAAGTCGGTGTTGGATCTTGTGGGTGGAACACATATTTCCGATAACCTGGTTGGAACCAAATGGTCCAAATTGCTGATCAACAATGCATTTAGTGGTTTGTCCGCTGCATTGAATGGGGAATACGGAGACATTATTGATCACGAAGCCGGCATTGTGAGTGCAGCTCATATTGCGGACGAGACGATTAAAGTTGCTCGCGCCAATGGGGTTACCTTGGTTAAAATGAATGGATTCGACATCGCTTCACTCGAAATGAACAGCAAAGAAGATATCCCTGAACGGGTGAAAACATTACGTTACGTGATGGAGCCCTCCAGACTGCTCAAAGCAAGCATGCTTCAAGATCTGGAAAAGAACCGCAAAACGGAAATTGATTATATTAATGGCGTTGTTTCAAGCAGAGCAGAAGGTACCGGAATTGCGACACCTTATAATGATTTAGTTGTAAAACTGGTCAAATCTGCTGAAGAAACTCAAACCGTTCCTGATTTTGACACGAACATAAAAGCTTTTGAAGAACTATTAAGTGTTCAATAATAAATTTAATTATTTCAACTGAAAGTCGCTAATATAGCGGCTTTTTTATTGTATCCGAAAATCTAGTCAGGCTTGATTTTGCGAAAGATAGAATAATCTTCGTGATTTTTGTTTCCTAAGATTATACAAAAAGGGGAATTAAATTTGATATAATATAGACTGGCTGTTTATTTTTCTATTCGAAGGAGATTCATTATGAGGTACTCTTGGTGGGAATTCGGGTTTTATTTGGTTGTATTGATGTTTGTCATGTTTATGCAAATAAATGAATATCCTCTATTTCTGATTGTAGGGGTTGTAGTCGTTACCATTCTTATCGCATTTATTAAGCATGTTTTTTATCCTTTAGTATTTGATAAGCGTATAGATCGTTTAGAGTCCTTTTTATCCAAGCAGCAAAATACACCTGGGACATACATTATTTATGTTTTTGCGAACAGACTTGATGATGAGTCAGAACTTGTTATGGAGCAGATTATGCAGAAATATAAGCGAAGAACAACACAAGCACAGTTCAAGGCAGCTTACGGGTTATATCGTAAGGATATGTTTGCCATTCGGCAAGCTGTACCTCATATCGGCTTATCGGATTACCGTACATATTACGAAACCATTCTACTCTTGGAAGACGGGAAAAGTGAAGATGCGCGGGAAAGACTTCAATCCATTAAAAAACAATGGATGAGATCAACACTGCTCGCGGGTCTTGAACTCAAAGCAGAAAACCGCGATACCGCTATTCAGCACGCGCATGAAGCACTTAACTCTTCCAGAGGTGTTAATCGTTATGTTTTATATAAGGAATACGAAAGAGTATTACCAGAGGTTGTTGGACACATATCGTAAGATGGTTAAAATGTTTTGAAAAAATAAACCGTGAAGCACGGTTTATTTTTTTTCATTTACTGGCACAAGGGCCAGTCCATCCTTAGCAAAAATAGAGGGTAGAATCGTCAATAACCTCTCACGGGTAAGGGGATCATCGTAGTTCCAGCCAGCTTCTACTATATGTACTTTACTGGGTGCCAACATGCTAACCAAACTTTGGAGCGGAGAAGGTATATTTACATTCATCTCCTCCTGAGGTACCATCACGAAGTTTCGGTCTCCACCGTATTGCGTGATTTTATTGTGATCAATTTGTATCCAAGGTCTGCCATCAACGATCAGTTGATTTACGGATACAGTGGGTCGAAAGCCAAGTGATTCATACACGGTAGCGGCAAATCCCGTCTGTCCCATAACATATATGTTCTTGCCCAGCACCAGATAGACAGTTGCTCGCTCTCCTGCAATATAATCATCCGCCAATTGTCGCCGTATCCTCCTGACACTTTCCTCATAGCGGTCGATCCACTGTTCAGCCGTTCTGCTCCGACCGAAAAGATCCGCAATATAACGAAGACGCTCAAAAGTGCTGGTTGATTCGTGATAAACGATGGTAGGGGCAATGGCATCCAGTCGATGTAACTGCTGCTCACTATAGTTGCCTAGCAGGATAAGATCAGGCTTCAGTAGGAAGACTTGTTCTGGTGCGCCTTGCAGTCCAATGTCCGGGATCTGATGCAGTTTGTTACGATATATGACTTGTGATTTCATTGTAGTCATACCCGCGCCGACTGGACGGATACCGATAGCAAGCAACTCGCCAAGGGTATTGGTGCCTGTGGCTACGATACGCAAAACCGCATCAGGAAGAGAAATCTGCCTGCCGAGGGAATCGGTTATCGTTCTTTGCCTGGTACGTCTTTGTATATTCGCGTATTCCCGTGGAGGGTGTCCTGTGAGCTGATGAAAACGCCGACTGAAATAATACTCATCCTTAAAACCGACTTGTCTGGATATTTCACGCAAGGTATCGGTAGAACTGGACAGTAGCTTTTTAGCATGCTTGACTCTAAGCTCTGCCAGGTAATCCGTTGGTTTCTTGCCAGTCATCACCTTAAACAATTTGCTATATTGCCATCGAACCATGCCAGCCATTTCGGCCAAGAACTCTACGGTCAGATCTTCGTTGTAGTGCTGCTCCATATAGCTGAGTGTACGTTGAACCGCTTGATCATTTTGCACTGGCGGAGCAGCGCTTTCTAGCTGAGCCATCAGACCAAGAATCAGTTGCAGCCGGGCCTGAGTAACTGCTAATTTTGAATGATGTGTAGAGGTGTATTTCTTCTCCTGCAACCGATTTTTCTTGTTGGATTGCAAAGGCGACGGAGAAATCCAGTCCTCACTTGCAAACGCCAGTTTTATAGTAGAAAGAGACAGCCTGTAAGGCAAGCCCAGAATAAGAGGAGGGCAAGCCGGGAGCAGATCCAACTGATCCACTTGAAAAGCAAGAAAGGTCAACCGGGCTACATGCGCTTGCTCTTTTATCGTTTGGAGAATGTAGGATTGCTGAGTAGGGAGCAGAATACAACTGCCTTGGCTCAGATCTTGGGGAATATTGTTCGTTAACAGCCGAATTCCATGATCCAAAGCAATAAGCAGTGTGTATTCATTGGCAGCCTTGCTCTTGGTTGATGGATTATGATGATTGGTTTCCTGCAGTGGTGTGAGCTGAAGCAGATCATACTGCTGCAGTTGGATGTATAGGGAAGCCATTTGCATTCTGGAGCACTCCGATCTAGTGATAATAATTCTCAATTGCTAGTTTACCACATTTTACACGTTAGAGAATGTTTCGTTGCAGACCCTATTACACGCAGTACAAATTTACAAAATCAAAAAATCCTCCATAGCCCAAAGGGTTTGGAGGATTTTGACGCCATCATCAATGCGCTATTATTGATTCATCCATTTCGGTAATTCATCAAGCAATTGCTCCAGTGCCAGCAGGTTGTCGGTATTCCATTCGGCTGAAGCTGTATAGACGTGTCCTTGCTGAACGGCAGGCAACGTTTTCCACAAGGTGCTCTGTAACAAGCGTTCAGATTCAGCTCGGCTTTCGTCATTATCGAGCGTTAGGACAAAGAGATGATCACCTGCATAGTCCGGCATTAGTTCTTCCGAAAGTTGGATAAATGTTTGGTCCTTGTCGATAATGTTTTGCTGAATTGCTGGTGGAATTGAAAATCCATGCTCTTGATACAAGACTACACCCAAGGAGCGATTACCCATCACATAGAGCTGTTTACCCAACTGCAAGAAGATGGTCGCTGTCTCGCCCTCTGCCACATTCAGCTTGTCCCACATCGCTTCCGCTTTTGTATCAAATCTGCTGATCCATTGCTCTGCCTCATCCTGTTTGCCAAAAATGTTGCCAAGCTCACGTACGCGTTCCGTAAATGGCAACGCCGAGTTGAACGGAATGGTAGGCGCAATCTTCGAAAAAGCAGCGTTCCGGTCAGCATCTTGGTTATAACCATTCAAAATCAAGTCAGGCTGCAAGGCCGTAATTGCCTCCAAATCACCAGGGTTCCCGACATCCTCAATACCTTCCAATCGGTCTACAATATAGCTTTCGGAAGCATGAATCAGATTGGCTCCAACGACGGGAATATCCATGGCCAGGAGATCTCCAAGTGTTGAACCAAGATAGATCACCCGTTGTGGCTGAGTAGGTATTTCAATCACTTCGTCTGTTTGGGTGGTATAGCTTTTTGTCATTTGTTCGTTGGTCTTCACAGGTTCTTGTGAAGGGGCGCTTTCTGAACGGCTGCATGCTGCAAGGACGGATAGAAGAAGGAAGCATGCTCCCCATATGAATAGGTGTTTCCTAATTGTACTGTTCATCATTGTTTCCCCCTGAGTTCTCTTTTTCTCATTGATAACCATTATCAATTACAATGTAATTATAGGTGCCAATTCCGGGGCTTACAATGAAAAAAACGCAGTGAATTTATTTGTACAAATGTCAATGCGTGCATCTATTTGTTCGTTGCGTTGTTTTCGACCCGCAGGTGCGCTGTCATCGGAGTATGCGTGATCAAAAACAACTTGCTATATAAGGAATTAATAACCGTTGGATAATAATGACATTGACAACTTCAGGTTTTTCCAAAATAATAGTATGTAATTGAATACTGGTACCTTTAATTCAGTCCAGAGAGGCTGGCAAGGGCAGCGGATTTCATAATCACGCGAGAATCAGGGCATATTCCGTAATAGGATGCTCTGTGTCTTCGCGCGGATTATGATGCAAAAAGAGGCTACTTGTCAGTGTATAACTTGACGAGTAGCCTCTTTTTTCTGCTTTTTTTGGTATCAGATACACTTTATGTTGGGGGTATTCTGATGAGCAAACAAGATCAAGAGTTTTCATGGCAAGCCGTGCCGAAAACGCAAAGAAACCACTTTTGGAAGACGTTATCCGTCATGCTCGGTTTCACATTTTTCTCAGCAAGTATGCTGGCAGGAGGGACGTTGGGCGTAAGCTTGACGTTCATGGAGTTCATTGGCATCGTACTTGCAGGCAATCTGGTGCTCGGTATCTATACAGGGGCACTGGCACATATCGCCGCCAAAACGGGCCTGTCCACACATTTGCTGGCTAAATATGCGTTCGGTGCAAAAGGATCGTATCTGCCTTCGTTCCTATTAGGCTTCACACAAGTCGGATGGTTCGGAGTCGGGGTAGCCATGTTCGCGATTCCAGTTGCCAAAGCCATGGACTGGAACGTGTACCTGTTAATTATCGTGTTCGGACTTGCCATGACGGCATCAGCCATCTTCGGCATGAAGTCACTCGTCATTCTCGGATATATCGCGGTTCCTGCGATTGCCATTCTCGGTGGTTACTCCATGTTCGAAGGTGCAGGTTCGCTGGGTGGTTTGCAAGGGTTGCTTGATTACACGCCGACTCAGTCGCTTACCGCGGCGGCAGCATTAACGATCTGTATCGGATCATTCATAAGCGGCGGAACGCTGACACCCGATTTTGCCCGATTTTCCCAAACATCGAAACAGGCAGTTACCGCAACAGTGATTGCATTCTTCCTGGGTAACTCACTTATGTTTCTGTTCGGAGCAGTTGGCGCAATGGCCTATAACCTGGCTGATATCTCGGAGGTCATGTTCCTGCAAGGATTGATCATCCCGGCGATCATCGTTTTAGGCTTGAATATCTGGACGACCAACGATAATGCACTGTACGCTTCAGGTCTTGGTTTTGCCAACATCACCAAAATCTCAAAGAAATTCTTCGTCATCGTAAATGGCATCGTTGGTACCGTATTCGCCATGTGGATGTACAACAACTTCGTCAGTTTCCTGAACGTACTGGGCGCGGCGGTACCATCCATCGGGGCTATTATTATCGCAGATTACTTCATTGTGAAACGTAGAAACTATAAGCCATTTGCTGACATGTCATTCAAAAATGTAAACTGGGTAGCGATGGTGGCCTGGGCCATCGGCGTTGCATTCGCTCAACTGGCTCCTGGCGTAACACCATTGAACGCACTGCTTGGTACAGCAGTGGCCTATATCGTCTTGATGCTGATTGTTCCTGCGAAAGAATCCAAAGAAATGGGGAAAATAAATGATTATACAGAACGCAAAATTGCGGGGTAAAGAAGGACTATGGAATATCGTTGTGAAAGACGGGAAGTTCGAACGAATTACACAGTCGCTGGAAACGACTGAAAATGAGGAGATCCTGGATGTCAACGGATCGCTTGTGCTGCCACCGTTCATTGAGCCGCATATTCATCTCGATACAACGCTCACAGCAGGTGAGCCGGAATGGAATCTAAGCGGAACGCTGTTCGAAGGCATCCAACGCTGGTCAGAGCGCAAGGCTTTCTTGACACATGAAGATGTCAAAACACGGTCCAAAACGGCACTGAAATGGCAATTGGCACAAGGTATCCAGCATGTACGGACCCATGTGGACGTTACCGATCCAAGCTTGATCGCCGTTAAAGCAATGCTTGAAGTAAAAGAAGAAATGACTCCATATATGGATATCCAGCTTGTTGCTTTTCCACAGGAAGGCATTCACTCTTATCCAAACGGGGCAGAATTGCTGGAAGAGTCACTGAAAATGGGCGTTGACGTGGTCGGCGGCATTCCACACTTTGAATTCACACGGGAATATGGCGTTGATTCAATGAAAGTTGCGTTTGATCTGGCCGAAAAATACGACCGTCTGATCGACATCCATTGTGATGAGATCGATGACGAGCAATCCCGTTTTGTTGAAGTTGTTGCCAAGGAAGCTTACGAACGTGGACTGGGTTCACGAACAACGGCAAGCCACACGACAGCAATGGGGTCATATAATGACGCTTATACGTACAAATTGTTCCGTTTGCTGAAGATGGCCGATTTGAACTTTGTCTCCAATCCGCTGGTTAACATTCACCTGCAAGGACGCTTCGACACGTATCCAAAAAGAAGAGGGCTGACGCGTGTCAAAGAGTTGCAGGAAGCAGGTCTAAATGTGTGCTTTGGTCACGATGACATCTTCGATCCATGGTATCCGCTCGGTACAGGCAACATGCTGCAAGTACTGCACATGGGGATTCATGCTTCGCAGCTGCTTGGTTACGACCAGATCGTGAATTCGATCGACCTCATTACGAAAAATAGCGCAAGAACGTTACAGATTGAGGATGTATACGGTATTGAAGAAGGTAAACCTGCTAACTTCATCGTACTTGAAGCAGAGAACGAATATGAGGCTGTTCGCAAACAAGCCGGCGTACTTTATTCCTACAGAGGCGGCCGTAAAATTTCGGAATCAAAGCCGCGGGACACATCCATCATTTTTGAAGGCGGTACAGAAAAGGTTACTTTTAATAAATAATGAAGAAAATATACTCACATTAAAGTCGCTATTTTAGCGGCTTTTTTTGCTTTTTTGTACTGTCTACAGAATGCATTATGCTACTGGAGAGCCCGGAGAACGAAAAGGTTCTCCTGAGCACCTATAAGAAAAACTCACTATTTAGCCTACCTTTATGGCTTCACTAGAAGCCTGCTTCCCGCCTTTTTTGCGAATGAAACTAATGATGAGCAGCAGCAGTGGTAACAAGCCAAATAAGAAAATGGACATGTTTCCGAGAAAATCACCCAAAGCTAACGTTTCCTCCAGGTTTTTAGGCAAGTAAGCAATTACATACAAGACTGGCAACATCGCGAATTGTATGCTCGTAATATTTTTGAGACGAAACAAATCTCGGACCCCGATTGCCGCAAAATAGTGTTTAAAAGCATAGGTTGCAAAGATCTGCATCAGCCAAAACACAATGAACAGTGATTCATAACGCTCAAAAAGAAATCCCTCAATTTCAAAACTTCGAACCATGTCGAACGTTGGCCACATTCGTGTTTGAATTCCTGGCAAAGATAAATTTCCTACAACGGTGACAATCGTGACCAAATATATGATCGTACAACTAAGTATGCTGTATATAGCAGCCTTATTGCTCGCTTTCACGTCCACCATGTAGGCTGTGATGATGAGTAAAACTTCATATCCAGAATAGGAGAGACACGAAGGTTTAAGACCCTTCAACACAGGCATGAATCCATCGCCCAGGAGTGGTCTGAGGTTATTAAGTTCAAACATTTTGCTGCTTAAAAGGAAAACCAGCGCTAGTAACGCGAGCGTAACGGGCAACACGATTGAAAAGACCCGGATGATGACCTTAAGACCACCCGTTAACATATAAATACCAATCCACAAACTGACCATAATGGTGACCCAAGTAGGCGTGCGCTCAAGGATGTACATACTTGTAATTTCGGCCATGACTCTAACTTCGAATGAACAAAGAACAACAAAATATACGATAATTAAAAGTCCCAATAGATAAGCAATCCACTGACCTGTGATTTCGGGTATAAATTCGAATACCGTTTTACCGGGGAATCTACGACACAAGGTTACAAGCAGGATGCTGATTGTGGTTACAATTAATCCTGATAAAATGACAGAAATCCATACATCTGGTGTCCCTACTGCTTTACTAATTGTGCGAGGGAGTGTTAGAATTCCAGCTCCGAGTATTGAATTGATAACTACAATAATTACCTCGGAGGTATTAATATTAGATGTGGATTGCTTCATTTGGCCTTCGCTCCAAACCGGAGAATATATTTCTAGGTAGTATCGCCCAACGCAGATGTTTTATGTAAAATAAGCTGTACTGATATAATGTAGAGATATCCAATAATGAATTGAAGATGAGGATGCAGGTTATGCCTAAGAACGATAATATGTTAGCCATTCTATGGATGCTGAATTCAGGCACCAAAGTAACTGCAAAACAGATGTCTGAAAAGTTAGAAATCAATATAAGGACCGTATATCGATATATTGATGCATTATGTGCCAGTGGAGTACCGATCGTTTCCGATACAGGTCACAACGGCGGGTATAGCTTGCTGAATCAGCATATCAAAGCACCTCTGTTATTTGAGATTGATGAAAAAAAGGCACTTCTCCAAGCTGCTGTGTTTGCAAAAGAAGCTGGATACCCTTTGAGTGAGGCATTGGACAATGCAACATCCAAATTGAAAATGTATACAAATCAGGATCAGGAAAACACACTTCGCCGTCATTTAGCCGGGTTTAACGTTATCAATCGCATGGGAGATCCATCCGTTCAGCCGATCTTGGCGGAATTGGAGCAAGCCGTGGCTAATGACTGCTCTGTCGAAATTGATTATCGCAGAAGCCGAGATGAACAACCCAAGAATAGAGTAATAGACCCGTATGGAATGGTTTACTGGAATAATAAATGGTATACCATTGCGTTTTGCCACTTGAGAAAAGAATTCCGCAGCTTTCGGGCAGATCGTATTCTGCGAATCAAGCTTACTCCGCTCCGTTTTAATCGTTCGGAAGCTTTTTCTGCTCGTGAATTTTTTCTGCAAAATTTGTTACCTGATGTAGGGGGGGAAGAGGGGTTAATTTCCTTGGTTATCAAAGGCCGATTCGAGGCATTGGATGACTTGGGGCTGCATTGGTTTATGGGACATTATCTGAAAGAGCGGACTTCTAATCAAGCCATCTTTTTATTTGATGAAAAATCAATTGATACATACGTCCCCTATTTTCTCCTCTCCTATGGGAAATCCATTCAAGTCATCGAACCACAGCGTGTGAAGGACAGACTTGTTGCTGTTGTATCCGAGTTAATGGAATACTATCAACTTTAACAACTTCACTGACAGTAGATGTCAGTGAAGTTGTTTTATAATGATGACAATCTCGGATTACTGAGAAGGAAGGCGGAGTAGACATATGAGTGAACAGACAAAACACAAGGCAGTATCAGGAAAATATACAAAGAAGGGTACACCTAACGGCGTTACATCGATTACCCCATTTATAACAGTGAAGGATCCTTCTGAAGCAATCCATTTCTATAAAGTTGTTTTCAATGCAAGGGTGAAGGATATCACTGAGCATCCAGATGGAAATGGTAATACGATTATTGTTCATGCCGAATTAGATTTTGGAAATGGTTTTTTGCAGCTGGGGGCTGCGAACCCGGCATATCAATTGGCTTTGCCCCCAGATCAAGATCATGCATGTTATTCTTTAGGGGTTTATGTCATTAATGTGGATGAAACCATTGCAACCGCCGTATCCAGAGGGGCGAAAGTAAGAGAAGAGATTATTAACTTTGCGTCTGCTGATCGATTCGGAAGTATACTAGACCCTTTTGGCGTACGGTGGTCTATTCTGACTCGGATTGAAGATCTATCGGAAGAAGAAAGTAGTCGAAGAGTCGCTGATTGGGTCAAAAATGTTAGCGGATGAATAGGCCTGCACCTTCAAGAATATCTCCTTAAGGAACACCGGGAGAGAGTCGAATTGCTGTACGACTTGCTCCAATTTCCTCAGCTACAGCTTTTGCTACCTCAATAGCAAATCTAGCTCGATTTTCAATCGAACCGCCATCAGAGTCGGTACGTACATTCCTACTGATTGAATTAATTTATATTAACAAAAATAAAACCTTCTTTCCTTCGGAGAGAAGGTTTTTAGTTTCGATAGAATTTTGTTGACACACATATAGCCTAATGTTAGGATACATTTATTCTAACATTAGGATTAATAATAATAGGGTAAAGAGGAGATTGAATTTATGAGTGTACTATCCATTGTTTTGCAAGTGATTTTAGGGTTAGGTTTTCTTATGTTTGGGTTTATGAAGTTTGGGTCCAAGCAGATGGTAGAAGGATTTAAGCACTATGGATATCCTGGAGCGTTTCGAGTGTTTACAGGGTTGATCGAAGTCATTGCAGCAGGTTTAGTTATTGCAGGTATTTGGAATGAGGGTTTAGCTGCATGGGGTGGTTTGCTCATCGTGGTAACGATGAGCGGTGCGATCATGACCCACATTAAAATAAAGGATCAATTGAAACAAATGCTTATGCCGATCATTTTATTAATTCTAGGGTTGGTCGTATTTCTAATCAATTACGGATCTTTGTTTGTGTGAATGGTCCGTTAAACTAAGGAGTGAGTATAATGGGAATCCGAATTATTAAACCCAAAGATCAAGCAAGTGGTCAGTTCGATGGTGGTAAAATCAAAGAACAAAAACCAATCGGTTTTCCTGGAGAAGGCTCCATCATTACTCGAGTAGGCCCCCTATTTTACTGGGCTTGGGCTCATTCTCAGGAACCAGCAGAAATCGGATTCCATCCACATCAAGGCTTCGAAATCATCACTTATGTGATCCATGGTAAGGGATATCATCGGGATACACTGGGTACGGAAAGTGTTGTACAAGAAGGAGGAGCTCAGCTCATGCAAACAGGCTCTGGTGTGCAACATGCTGAGGCGTTAAAGGAACCAACTGAAGCCTTTCAAATTTGGTTTGAACCACATCTAAGCCAAGCCGTTAAACGTACACCTATTTATTCGCAATTCGATTCTAATCAGTTTTCGTTAGTGGATATAGATGATGTCAAAATTAAAACACTCTTAGGAAACAATTCTCCTATGCAAACCGTGACTGATGCTAAAATGTGGGATGTACTTATTCCTAAGGGAACAGTATATACTCATAGCCTTTCCTTTGGTCGTACATTGGCTAGTTTAGCCATTAGAGGAGATGGAACTCTTTTGTCAGACACAATTAAAGCAACTCATTTCTCACATAAGGATTTTATTATCGTTCAATCAGAGGAAGAGGAGAAAGTAGCCATACGAGCTAATAATCAAGACCTTAGAATCTTGCTTATTGAAGTTCCGACTGAAGTTGATTATCCTTTATACAGCAAACTAAGATAACCATTACGAATTTTTTGAAGGTATCTAATAGGAGGTCCTGTACATGTTTCAAGGAGATGAACAAAGTCAGATCGATTTACGGCTTTTTCGTGTGTGGGTAAAGGCTAGTAAAACTGTTTTTGATGACGTTGTAAAAGATATAGAACGATACGGCATTAGTAATGAGAACTTTATGGTGCTGGAACTCCTCTACAATAAAGGACCACACACGGTCCAAAGTATAAGTGAGAAATTTTCGATCCCTAGCGGGAGCATCACATATGTAGTTGATAAGCTTGAAAAGAAAGAATTAGTAAAGCGAGAACCAAGTCCAACAGACCGTCGATCTTCAATTGTAGTCATTACGGATCAAGGCCAAAATGTATTTAAAGAGATCTTTCCTCAACACGTTGAGGTGATATCCAAAAATCTATCTTCTATTACCAATGAAGAAAAAATACAGTTAACCGATCTTCTCAAGAAACTTGGACTAGGCGCCAGTAAGATCAACGAATGAATTGAGATGAAACCAACTTTTGGTTTCTAGGCCTCCATGGAACTCATATGGAAGGACAGACTAAGATGGAACAATATCGTATTCAACAAGAAAAAGGTATGGAGATCGGTCTCTATTCCATAGGAGATCATTTAAGCAATCCTCTCACAGGCCATCGCATCTCTGCACAGCAACGGATTAACGAATTAATCGAAACTGCCAAACTGGCTGAAGAAGCAAGACTTGATGTATTCGCAGTAGGGGAGAGTCATCAGCCGTTATTTGCAACCCAGGCACATACCGTGATCCTTGGAGCAATTGCTCAAGCAACCAAAACCATTAAAATCGCGAGCTCCGCAACAGTCCTGAGTACATCTGACCCGGTTCGAGTATATGAAGACTTTGCAACGTTGGATCTGATTTCAAATGGACGTGCGGAGATTGTAGCAGGACGTGGTTCACGTCTAGGTGCTTATGAATTATTAGGTTTTGATGTGAGTAACTATGAAGAATTGTTTGAAGAGAAATTGGCATTACTGCTGAAGATTAACGAAGAAGAGCGTGTTACATGGCAAGGGGAATTCCGGGCACCACTACATCATGCCGAAATTATCCCCCGACCATTACATGGGAAAATGCCGATATGGCGTGCAGTAGGAGGACCACCGGCAAGTGCGATTAAAGCAGGTTTAGCAGGGGTACCCATGATGCTAACGACACTTGGTGGACCGTCAACAGCATTCAAAACTGCTGTAGATCGTTACCGTGAAGCTGCACAAAGTGCAGGCTTTGATCCTGCAGGATTACCCATCTCCACAACGAGTCTCATGTACGTAGCTGAAGATAGCCAAACAGCCTTACGCGAATACTACCCACATATTAATAACGCTACGGTTCAATTAAGAGGTAGTGGTTACCCTGAGCAACAATTCTTGGCTGCTACCGATTATCGAGATGCACTCATGGTGGGCTCTCCTCAGCAAATTATTGAAAAAATGTTGTATCAATACGAGATGTATGGTCAACAACGATTCTTAGCCGAGATCGATGCAGGTGGCATCAGTATGGATCAGATTAAAAAGAACATTGAACTACTAGCAACAATCATTATGCCTGCTGTTAAGAAACATACACAATCTAATAAATAAAGTGATGCTACTAATTTATTGTCTGATATTATGATCCGCTAAACGTTTACATCGATAACGAATTGAATATTAGCAGTGTTTGGCTGTTACTGGTAAAGCAGGCATGACCAAAATGATTTTGCATTTTCCTTATGTGAGTAGGGGAAGGCATACCGTTTTGGTCTTTTTTATATCCAAATTCAGAAATGGGGTAATGGTATGGATTATCGAAAGTTGGGAGAAGAGATTACGGAATTGGTTGGTAAAAAGGAGAATATCGCTCGGCTGTAGGATAAAAGACAGGGAACATGGACTAGACAGTACAAAAAAGAAAAGAAATAAAATTGCGACCATTTCCCGGTGTTCTTCCGGGGTACGGTCGTTTAGTTTTTCAATGTACAACTTCCCTCTGAGTTCAACTAATGCAGATATTTCTTGCGAAACTGGAGGGGAGATATTCCAACACTTCGCTTGAAGCAGGTAGAAAAGTAAGGGGAATATTGAAAACCCACTTCAGCAGCAATACGATCTATCGACCATTCCGTCGAAACCAGAAGCTGCTTGGCCCGTTCAATCCTGAATTGTAATAAGTAATGAACCGGTGTGACACCGTATTTCATTTTCATACAGCGAACGATGTAGCTAGGGTGGAAGTGTAGCGCTGATGAGAGTGTTTCATTGGTGATCTCTTCTTGGTAGTGTTGCTGGATGAAAACAGCTACGTTCTCGGCAAGCCGTGAAGCAGGTGTTTTGGCCATATCTGAGATGCCATTTTCAAGTGTAGCCAGAAAGCGGAATAACAGTTGCTGCTTCTCCCAGAAGGAATCACCTACCGGCAGTTCCAACAGCTTCTGCATTAGATCAAATGCGAGTTGGGGACTTAGCACCGTAGTTTTCTTAGGAATCCGTATTGATTTTGGCTTATCGAATGGCGATAACGGAATTACCGCTTCCGATTCTTCTATTAAGGGACTCTGATGCCAGTTCACATGCTCAAAATGAACCCAGTAAAACGTTGTTTCCTGTTCGCAGGGCCTAAACGAGTAATGCTCACCTTCAGGTAGTAATACCAGTGCATCACCTGTACCAAGTGTCCATTCCGTCCCGTTCTCACCGATATGTAGTTCCCCATCAACCACGAGCAATACATCAAACAGACCGAAATTTCTTCGATTAGGATGACGGTCGCCTACACGGAACGTTGAACGACCAGATTCCCAGTAATATGGAAGAGGTGGGGTTTGTAAGGCAACAATTAATTCTTCATTCAATGAATCAACCTCATTTTTTAGTGTCATTTTGTATAGAAAAAAGCTCATTCCATTCCTATTCTCACACTAAGAAAAAGCATATACTCGACTTTGGAAAGAGTCAAATTTTATACTTTTGAGGTGTGTTTAATGGGACAAAACCAGATCCAAATTCAAGACCAATTTTGGAATGCGTATACCAATCTTGTACGAGAAACGGTTATTCCCTATCAATGGGAAGCTCTGAACGATAGGGTAGAGGACGCTGAGCCTAGTCATGCAATTCGAAATTTCCGTATTGCTGCTGGCTTGGAGCAAGGAGAGTTTGGCGGATGGGTATTTCAGGACAGTGATCTCTACAAGTGGTTGGAGGCCGTTGCTTATTCGCTCCGTCATCATCCAGATCAGAGGTTAGAGAAGATCGCCGATGAATCTATCGAATTGATCGGCCAAGCCCAACAGGACGATGGTTATCTGAATACCTACTTCACGATCCAGGAACCTGGGAAGCAATGGACCAATCTTTACGAAGCTCATGAGCTGTATTGTGCAGGCCATTTAATTGAAGCAGCGGTTGCTTATTATCAGGCGACAGGCAAGCGGAAATTGCTAGACATCTCTTGCCGATTCGCTGATCTGATTGATCGTATGTTCGGAACGAAACCGGGACAGATAAGGGCTTACTGCGGTCATCAGGAGATTGAATTGGCTCTGGTTAAGCTATATGGTGTTACGGGAGAAGAGCGTTATTTAAACCTTAGCCGCTACTTTATAGATGAACGGGGGAAGCAGCCCAATTATTTCATCGAGGAATGGGAACGCGGAAGCCGGACAAACATCTGGTCCCAGGGAGCGCCTAATCTTGAAGTCTATCAATCTCATCTGCCTGTTCGTGAGCAAAAGGTAGCTGTTGGACACTCTGTTCGGGCAGTTTACATGTACACGGCGATGGCTGATCTTGCGAGACTAACAGGTGACGAGGGACTGAAGGCGGCGTGTGAACGACTTTGGTCGAACACAACAGGCAAACAAATGTATATTACCGGGGGCATTGGTTCAACACATCTCGGGGAAGCCTTTACGTTTGACTACGATCTTCCCAATGATTCCGTTTATGCGGAGACCTGTGCTTCAATTGGTTTGATTTTCTGGGCACGTCGCATGCTTCAATTGGAAGTTAAGAGCGAATATGCGGATGTGTTGGAGAGAGCGCTATACAACAATGTGCTGGGCAGCATGTCTATGGATGGGAAACACTTCTTTTATGTCAATCCACTTGAAGTTTGGCCAGAAGCAAGTCTTAAAAATCCAAATAAACATCACGTAAAGCCCATCCGACAAAGATGGTTTGGTTGCTCCTGTTGTCCTCCAAATGTTGCACGGTTGCTAGGTTCGATAGACGATTATATTTACGACGTGTCTGAGGATGGCAGAACGATCTATACCCATTTGTATATTGGAAGCAAAGCCTCGTTCGAGCTTGCCGACACCACAATAACTTTGCATCAACGCTCCGAGTTACCTTGGAACGGTCATGTTGAATTCTCGGTTCATCTTCCCAAAGACAGCGAATGTGCCGAGTTCGAGCTTGCGCTGCGTATACCAGATTGGTTTCAGGACGGAGAACCAACGTTGAAAGTAAATGGTAAACGGCAAGATGTGCATGTTGAGAATGGTTACGCCAAAATAAATCGCAGCTGGTCAGATGGTAATACAGTGGAGTGGCTGCTTCCGATCGAGCCGAAGTTAGTTGCCGCACATCCTTTGATTCGGGCAGATGCAGGCAAGGTGGCTATTCAACGCGGCCCGCTCGTTTATTGCGTCGAAGAAGCAGACAACGAAGCACCGCTCACTTCACTCGCGTTGGCTGCGGAGCCGCAGTTGACAGCGTATGCTGATCCAGATTTGCTAGGTGGTTGTGTCGTGGTAGAAGGGGAAGGTCTCGTGGCTAACGACAGCGATTCATGGTTGGATGGGAAGCCATACCGCTCTTATATTAAGCAGACAAAGGCTGTACGTTTCAAGGCCATTCCCTATTATCTGTGGGGCAATCGCCTGGCTGGTGAGATGAGCGTGTGGCTACGCTATTAAAGAGGAAGTAAGGACACACTTTTACTAATCCACAAAAGTGATCACCAAAAAAACGAGCGCACCGTGAACATGGATGCACTCGTTTTCTACTGTCCGTAATCCTATACGTCTGTATCGGTCGAAGTATCCTCATTGAACTTCTTATAATCCATTCCCCATGTTTCCATCACACTTATGATGGGCCTCAGCGTATTACCTAAATCACTCAAGCTGTATTCGACTCTGGGCGGTACCTCCGCATATACGGTGCGAATGACGATACCGTCTCCTTCCATGGAACGCAAATTTTCGGTTAATACCTTTTGACTGATTTCCGGAATACTTTTGCGAAGCTCACCGAACCGTTGGGTTCCTTTCAGAAGATCTCTCATGATAAGTAATTTCCACTTGTTCCCTATTAAGCCAACAGTTGTTGCTACAGGGCATTCAGGCAACTCTTTTTTGGTAAACATTTAAGCTAATCCTCCAATAGTTACTTTTTGGTTCCTATCTAATAAAAAGGTGCCTACTTTCAAAACGATTATAATGCTTATATTATAAAGCTGTCGAGGGAAAAGCAAATTGAATGAAGGGAGGGAACATATTGCAAGAAAGCTTGTGGATGCAATTGGTAAACTATTTCTCAGATCATGGGCGTGCTTTCTTCGCTCTGGGACGAGAGCATATACAGGTCAGTTTACTGGCATTGCTTTGTTCTGCATGGATCGGAATAACACTGGGATATCTAACCATCACATACAAACGCTCGGAAAAGTGGATTGTATCGCTCATTCAGATTTTGCGGATTGTACCTAGCCTGGCTGTGTTACTTCTATTATTACCGTTAATGGGCACTGGCACGAAGCCAGCGTTGATTGCTTTAATCTTATTGGGGGTACCTCCCATACTGATGAATACCATTTCCGGTTTGAACCATATTCCTCTATCCATTCTTGAATCTGCTCATGGGGCGGGCATGTCAGATCGTCAAATGATGTGGAAGATCAAGTTCCCTCTTGCTGCACCACTCATTCTGACAGGCATCAAAACAGCTGCCATTGAAATTATCGCCAGTGCCACCTTGGCGGCCAAGATCGGAGCTGGGGGATTCGGTGAAATCATTTTTACCGGTCTGGGACTCAATCGAATGGATTTACTTCTAATCGGCGGGGGAGCTGTGGCAATCTTAGCCATCTTCATCGGAGTTTTGCTTGATATATCCGAACGAATTTTATTTCGATATCAATTTTTGCAAAGGTAGGAAAAAGACATGAAAAATAAAAAGAAAAAAATCTATATCACAACTTCACTTATCATCGTATTATCGCTTCTTTTGAGTGCCTGTAGTGAGCAAAAAAATCAGTCTTCGGAAAATAAAGCAACATCAATTCGAATCGGCACCAAAGATTTCACCGAAAATCTGATTGTGGGAGAACTTTACGCTTTGGCCTTGGAGGATGCCGGTTACCAAGTAGAGCGTGTACCTAACATTGCGGGTTCTGTAATCCATTCTTCCATTGTAAATCAAGATATCGATATGTACCCAGAGTATACAGGCACCGGGTTGTTAGCCATCCTGAAGCTGGACTTGTTGACTGATCCGAATGAAGTATATGCCACAGTGAAGGAAGAATATAAAAAACAATTCAACTTAACCTGGCTGGAATATTCCAAAGCCAATGATGGAGCAGGGCTCGTCATTCGTGCAGAAGCCTCGGAAAAATTGGGGATCAAGACGATTACTGATTTGCAAAAGCATGCAACCGAGCTTCGATTTGCCTCCCAAGGAGAAGTGGATCAGCGTGCAGACGGTATTCCGGCATTGGAAAAAATATATGGCAAGCTAAACTGGAAGTCCTCCAAAGTCTACGACAATAGTCTGAAATATGAAATACTTAAAAATAATGAGGCAGATGTTGCACCTGCATATACGACAGAAGGACAACTCGTAAATAAAGATCAGTACATTCTATTGGAAGATGACAAACAAGTATGGCCCCCTTACAACTTGGCTCCTGTCATCCGTGATGAAGTATTGTCTGCGCATCCAGATATTGCTGAAGTCATCAACAAAATCAGTTCGGCACTGGACACAGACACGATCACAGCACTTAACGCCAAAGTGGACGTCGAACAAGAAGAATATGAAGACGTGGCAAAAGCCTTTTATGAATCCATCCAATAAACGTAATGGTAATATGGGGCCACCAGCCATCGAATTTCATCATGTGTGTAAAACTTATTCAAACTCCAATGAATACGCAGTGAATCATGTGAATTTGTCTATTGAAGAAGGGGAGTTTATTACGATACTAGGCTCCTCTGGATCTGGAAAAACAACACTTTTGAAAATGGTAAACAGATTGTATGAACCTTCTCAGGGAAACATTCAGCTGTTTGGAGAAGACATTGCGGATATAGATCCCGTGATGCTGAGAAGGAAGATTGGTTACGTCATCCAGCAGGTTGGATTGTTCCCGCATATGACCATCGCGAAAAATATTGCTACCGTACCTCGTCTATTGAAATGGAATAAAGAGAAAACGGAGCAGAGGGTCTCCGAACTACTGCATCTGGTGGGACTGGACCCTCGGACGTATGAACATCGTTATCCTTCCCAATTATCGGGAGGACAACAACAGCGAATTGGACTCGCTCGAGCTTTAGCAACCAATCCTGCGATCATGCTTCTGGACGAGCCTTTTGGAGCTTTGGACGCGATTACCCGTCTCCATTTACAGGATGAATTATTGAAAATTCATGGAGGGTCGAATAAAACATTCCTGTTCGTCACACATGACATTAATGAAGCGTTCAAGTTGGGGACCCGGGTCATTATTATGAATCAAGGGAAAGTGTGCCAGTTTGATACGCCAAAAGAAATCGTTAATCATCCTGCAGATGAATTCGTAGCGTCACTTATTCAATCTTCAAGGGAGCAAGAACGTTTCTGGGAGGACTTAGAATGATCGACTATGCCATCAAACATCCAGATAAGTGGGGAAATGCCCTGTTAGAGCATGTGGAAATCCTGGGCATTACCATGTTGATCTCCATTGTTGTTGCCGTGTTTCTTACCATCGTAGTGCTGACTTCGGACTGGGTGTCACGCGTTTTCATTTATGTTTTTTCCATTCTGTATTCCATCCCCAGCTTGGCTTTGTTCACCATCATGATTCCTGTGACGGGGTTGGGTACAACGACGGCAATCATCGTGCTGATTCTATATAATCAATACATTCTTCTGCGCCACTTTATCGCCGGTTTGAATCATGTGGACCAACCTATTATTGAGGCAGCTACCGGGTTGGGCATGAGTCGTTTGCAAATATTGACTCAGATTCGGGCACCCTTGGCAATTCAAACCCTTTTTACAGGAGTACGACTTGCATCTGTATCTACGATTGGCATGGCGACCATTGCTGCATTTATCAACGCAGGCGGGTTAGGAACAATCTTATATGATGGTTTACGCACCATGAATATCGATAAAATTCTATGGGGAAGCATCCTGTCGGCAGGACTTGCCCTAGCGACAAATGCATTATTCATTCAGTTGGAAAAACGAATCTATATCGGAGCGGGGAGATAAATTGTGATGAAGGCAGTTGTACTGGAAGGTGCCTGCGCACCCGAAGAACTGAACGTACAGGAGGTTCCCATTCCCGAAGTTAAACCAGGCTGGGTGTTAATCAAGATCAGAGCATTTGGTATTAACCGTTCGGAAATGTATACAAGGCAGGGGCACTCACCATCCGTTCAATTTCCGCGGATCATAGGTATTGAGTGTGTGGGGGAGATCGAGGACGCATCGGACAGCACATTCCAAAAAGGACAGCATGTTGCTTCTCTGATGGGAGGATTAGGGCGAGAATTTGATGGAAGCTATGCGGAGTATGCTTTGATTCCTTCAGAGCAAGTGTATCTCATTCCTGGTAGGATGCAGTGGACTACGCTCGCTGCCATTCCGGAAATGTATTACACGGCATATGCATCTTTGTTTGAAAGTCTTCAATTAACTATGGGAGAAGTACTTCTCATTCGAGGAGGGACCAGTTCTGTCGGCCTGGCTGCCCTCCAGCTTGCCAAAAGCGTAGGAGCCACGGTCATATCGACCACTCGTGACAGCGGAAAGCTAGCGTATCTTCAACAGGCGGGTGCGGACTTCGCAATACTGGATGATGAACATTTTACGAATAAAGTAGTTGAAATTGCTCCAAATGGCGTAGACAAGGTGCTGGAATTGATCGGAACGCTTACCTTGAAGGAGTCTTTACAATTAGTTTCGGAGCGAGGAGTCTTATGCATGTCAGGCATCTTGGGCAATGAATGGGCCTTTAATTCGTTTGAACCATTAATTGATATTCCGACGGGGGTTTTCTTTACGGCTTTTACCAGTGAAGTTATTAAAGAAACGGTGTTGGTCAATCTGTTTAATCATATCAAGGACCATGCGCTTATCCCGCCCATTGCGAAAGTGTTCAAGCTTGAAGAAATAGCAGCGGCTCATCTGTTCATGGAGAGTAATACCGCAAATGGTAAAATCGTAATCACGAATGAATGAGGAGGATCAAGCTATGAGCAATCGGATCATGCATTACAATCTGGAGACGATTCCAGAAGGAGCACGACCTCACTCGGTAACTGCCACCCCAGTTCAAATGGGCGGTCGTCAGACATTACGAGTTACGTTAACGGATGAGGTATCCCATGGTGAACCAAACGTTGATTTCATCGACATGCCGACATTCTTGAAAATTCCTGTCGAATTCAAGAATGGAACTTTATCAGTGGACATATTAAGCAGGTTACGAGATGATGCTCCGGCATATGCACGCGGATTTGCAGGACTGGCATATCGCATATGTGACCATGAGGATGCCTTTGAAGCCGTTTATATTCGTCCGCTTAATGGCTTAAAGACACAACCGGAGGCGCCTCGTGACAAACGTGCCCTCCAATATTTCGCATATCCGGATTGGAAGTTCGACCGACTGAGACAGGAATACCCGGATGGTCGTTTCGAAGCGGGAGCAGACATTGGTCCTGGGGAGTGGGTTAATCTTACGCTAGACATTGACGATACTAAACTGAAAGCATATGTCGATGGGACCGAATGTATTTCTTTAGATAAGACTAAAGGAACTGTAATTACAGGAGATATCGGACTATTCGTAGACATCGGCACAGAGGCTTTCTTTTCTGACCTTAAGATTACGATCTCCAATTGATCAACGTCATGTTCTCTTCGCGAATAAGTATAAAAGAAAAAAACGAAGGCGATTGCCTTCGTTTTTTCTGTTTCAATTGACATTGCCTATTTTGAACCCATCGGATTTTGATCTGTGAGCTTGATAAAAAAAGTTGCGAAGCTTTGCTGCTTTGGATATGATTATCTAATGTTCAATCAAAAAAATACTTATGTAATCAATTAATGATAAAAGATAGTGAGGTAGAAAAAATGATCGCAAGAACAGAAGAAGACTTTAATGGCTTGAAGGAAATTGGCAAAATTGTTGCTTCTATTAGAGATGAATTGGTTAAAAGAACTATCCCAGGCATAACCACTAAAGAACTTGATGATTTGGCAGGAGAGCTTTTTGAGAAAGCTGGCGCAGTTTCTGCTCCAAAAAGTGAATATAATTTCCCAGGATTTACTTGTATTAGTGTTAATGAAGAAGTGGCACATGGTATTCCGGGAGATCGGGTTATTCAAGAAGGGGACATCGTCAATATTGATGTGTCTGGCTCCAAGAACAGTTATTTTGCAGATACGGGACTCTCATTTGTCGTAGGCGAAGGTGCAGAAGTGTTAACGAAAATATGCGACGTTGTTAAACTGGCATTTGAAGCAGGTCTTAAAAAAGCAAAACCGGGCTCCAAAAAAAGCGGAATCGGAAAAGCCGTATTCCAAACTGCCAGACAACATGAATTAACGGTTATCAAAAACCTTACAGGACATGGTGTTGGACGTGGAATACACGAAGCACCTGACCACATCTATAATTATAATGATCCATCAGATGATGAATTGTTAAAAGAAGGAATGGTTATCGCATTCGAGCCATTTATCTCAACTTCAGAAGAAGAAGTAGACCAAACAGGAGACGGCTGGACCTTTGTTACTAAAAACAGCTATGTAGCTCAAATAGAACATACCATTATTCTTACTAAAAATGGTCCGATTATTGTCACTCTTTAAGGTGTTCAAACTGAAAGTCGCTAAATTTAGCGACTTTTTTTGTTTTGTTGGTACGTTAAAATAAATCAAAATATAAACGTTCGCTTATTAATTTATGTTGAAATTATGGAAGGATTTAACGTATATTTAGATCTGATCTTTATGTTATAGACAGAGGTGATTGATTGAGCACATCAAAAAAGCGCGTTCAAGTCATTGATGGACTGCGCGGATTCAGTCTGGCCGGCATTGTGCTGGCGAATATGCTGGCTTTTCAATATGGAATCTATGGCCAGAGCAAACCCCAACTGTTCGGGATCGGCGGAGCAGATCAGGCTTTCCTCTCGTTCCTGCTGATCACTGTGGTGGGCAGTTTTATGCCGATTTTTGCATTTATGTTTGGCTTTGGAATGGTTAAGCTCTCGGAAAGCCTAAAATCACGAGATTTACGACCAAAGTGTCATCTGGCACGCCGTTTTCTACTACTATTTGGAATCGGATTACTGCACATCATCTATCTGTGGGAAGGGGACATCCTGACATTTTATGGTGTACTCGGTTTCTTCTTGCTCATGTTTCTTAATCGGAAGCCCAAAACGCTGCTCATATGGGCGGTACTGCTACTCATGGGAGCGGGCATACTTGGTCTCCCGGCATCTAATCCGATGAACCCGCTGGCGATTGAGTCCATTCATATGGAGAACTACATCATTCAAAGTCAGGATGTATACGGCAACGGCACATACGCGGAAATCAGGAATTTCAGTAATAATGGCGATCCATTCGGCGGGGATTTGGAGCTGTCATTTGCCCTGATAGCCCTGATGTTAGCACCACTCATGACGGTGCCGATGTTCCTGCTCGGCATGCGCGCTGCCAGAATCGGCACGTTTAGCGATCCGCAAGCGATGAGGCGTATTTTTCTTCGCCGTGCCTCGTTTTTGATTCCAGTTGGTTTGATACTCAAAGCATACGGTGTATTGGCGCCACAATTGGGTGCGGAAGGTTGGCTCGGTATCGGAATCGGGGGGACGCTTGGAGGATCGTTGCTTGCACTGGGATACATATACGCATTTGCGCTATTGTATGCTGGAAACCGCCGTTCCAGTCTGATGAGCAGGTTCGAGGCGGTTGGCCGTCTCTCGTTGACGAATTACCTGATGCAGAGCGTAATTTGTACGACAATTTTCTATGGATATGGCCTGGGGCTGTTTGGAAGTGCCGGCGTGTTCATAGGAGCAATTATTGCGCTTGCTGTCTACGGCACTCAATTGTGGCTCAGTCCGCTATATCTTAAGAAATTTAGCAATGGGCCTGTCGAGTACCTGCTACGGATTTGGACATATCTGTCCTGGAAAGGGCAGCCAAGAAAGAAGAAAAGATCGAACTTAACTACGAATGAAAACGCACCTGGTGTCCAGTAAGCATAAAGTGTTATCGTGAAACGCAAAAAGAAGCTCGTTCCACCAAAAGAAAGGGCTTCTTTATGCCGTAACGATCATCTTCCTAAACTTAAAGCAAGACACGAATTATACTCTTAACGTTAACTTTGGACTGAAGAATAAGATATCTCCCTAGTGTTTCCTGTTATAATTAGTAATTATTTATAGATTCAACATATCAACTCTAATACATAAGCTAACTAATATAGTGCGGGCAGTGGAAAGGTAATGCGAAATGAAAGATGAAGCATATACATTCAACTGTTTCCACTCAAGCTTGAAAGGATCATTATTGTGCTAAAAATAATTAATTTTCTTCTTTTCTTGCTGATCATTTGGGTAGTCATCTTTTATCCTTTTCGTTTAGCTTGGTTTGAAGGTTTGAAACAGATTCCTGCAGATCTTCATGGTGTTTATTTACTTTTCTTGTTCTTTGGATATCTGATCTGTTCATCTGCTATGGGACTTATGGTTGGCAAGATGTTTTTTAAACGAAAAGAACAGTGATTATGTGTAGGTAGGAAGGTAGGGAGCTTGGAGAATGGACAAAGGTATTTTAATCAATCAATTCTTAGAACTTTTTCCTGAATTCCACGATTGTTATATAGAACATTTGGATTTATATCAAGAGTTTCTAGGACATGTGTTTTTTGGTGATGAAGTGGCTACTTATGTTGAAGGATTGCTTCGTGAAAATGATTATACAGAACAAATTGAGAAGTTTTTCAATTTTTTTGAATGGATGGCAACTCAAACGAGCCTTTATATTGTACAAGTGTTATCTACTACAATCTTGTATGATTTAGGTGGGCATACAGATATTTTGCAAAAAGCTCAATCTTATATGAAGTTACATACTAAAAGACTTTCTCAAGAAATAGAAGATTTACACTCAGGAAAATATTTTTCATAGAATAATCTGCCTTGATCCATGTATTCTTTTCGCGACCTCGTAATAAAATCGGAAGAAATCTTCCAAAACAGGAGGCGACATATGAATACCATTTTAAAAGTTATAGAAAAGCTAAAGTTGAATGTCTTAAATATCGAAGATGTTCCAGAGTCATTTAGTTCTGATGTATACAAACTTACTCTCGTCAGTGGAGAAAACGTGTTTGTGAAAATCCCTTTTAATAAGGATAAACTATTCCGTGAATTTCAGATGCTTGAACAATTAAAGGGTGTAATACCGGTTCCTAAGGTATTGGACATATGGTACGGGGATGAAAGTGCTGCTGGAGCTTTGCTCCTTTCAGCAATTCAAGGTATGCCTTGTACAGGAGAGATTGATGAGAAACTTTCTTTTCAGATTGGCGTATATCATGCTATGCTCCATGAGGTTAATACTCCTGGGTATGGTTACCATGTAACAGATGGTTTTAAGTTACTTGACCAAAATAATTGGAGATTACATATCAAAAGTAATTTTGAAAAGTGGAAAGAGCCATGTAAAGAAATTCTCGACTCTGAATTGTATGAGAGATGTATTCATCACTTTGATGGAGTTTTCTCTGCTTTACCGCATCCTGACGGACCATGCATTGTTCACATGGATTTTAGACCAGGTAATATATTGGTGAATGGTAACGAGGTTGCTGGCATTATTGATTTCGAGAGTGCTCGTAGTGGTTCCTCGGAAATAGATTTCACAAAAGTTAATCGATATATTTGGAAAGCCAATCCGAGAACAAAGATACCGTTCATTAAAGGTTATCAATCGATTCGACCTATGTTGGCTTTGGAAAGAGTGCTGCCATTTTACGATTTTTACGATGCTTTCAGCGCAGTTGTTTGGTGTAAAAAAAGAGGAATTGAAAAAAATCATATGTTCCTTCAAGAGAATATTCTTATTTTAAGGAATTCGGTGGAGTGTTGAGTATTGTTGTTTATATAGGATAGGGCGTCAGCCCGTATTCTACTATAGAATTGTATGCGCTCTCATAACAGGGTGATAGAAGGGAGATTTGACTTAGTATGAATGAACAAAGTGCTAAAAATAAGGTAGCTTGGGAACATCGGGCATATGAGTTTTGGAACAAACGAGATGGTTCACCTAAGGAAAAAGCACAACAAATATTAGCTAATCCCCTAGCACAGCTTAAAAAACATAAGCAGTATTTTGAACAGATTGCAGGAAAAAGGATTGCTAACCTATGTGGTTCAAACGGAAGAAAAGCAGTCCCAATAGCTCTGTTAGACGCAGATGTAACCGTATTTGATATATCTGAAGAAAACAAAAAATATGCTCTAGAACTGGCAGATTCCGCTAATGTCTCTATACAATATGTTGTTACTGATATTTATGATATAGATTTAGAAAAGTATAGTGGTCATTTTGACATGTTATATTTGGAAGGCGGAATTTTACACTATTTCAATGACATTGAAAAATTCATGTCTCTACTGTTCTCATTACTTAAAGATGATGGTGTAATGATTTTGAGTGACTTTCATCCTTTAAGAAGATGTTTCGTTTCCTCTAATTCTCAAATCGAATACCCAATCCAACAAAACTACTTTGACGAAGAATTACATAGTGGGGATGTAGCATATAAACATTATTTCGATGAGGATGAACAACAAGACTTTCCAGATGTTTCGATTAGGCTGTATACCCTTAGCGAAATAATAAATTCCGTTATTACATCTGGCTTTAATATAAAGAAATTTGATGAGCATCGTGGTTGGGAAAATGAGAACATTCCATGGGAATTTACAATTGTCGCTAATAAATAAATTGAAAGTTCTATCCCTAAAAAGAACCACTCCTTTGACTGTCAGAGTGGATTCTTTTTTATCATAGGGAATAAGGGAATCAGTACAAAGTTAGAACGGATATCTTTTTAGATGAGATCCACGTCAGTGATCGGTTTGAAAATATTGTAAATCTATATTCAGCTATGATATGATGAGAAGAGGTTATTTTGAATAAGGTTACCTAAATCAAAATGAAGGAGCGTCATTATATTGAACAATAATAAGGTTAAAGTTGGTGTCGCTAATAAAGAAGGGCAGTTAGGTTTTGTCTTTTCGAGAGGTGGTCTGCGAGAAGGTTCCGGGAGAAAGAGTTTAGGTGTGACCAAAAAAATATCTTTAACTCTAACAGAGGACATGTGGGGGGAAATCGAAAACCATTGCACAGAGCATAAACTTTCTCGTTCGGAGGCTATACGTAACATCATTGAGTCCTTCTATACAAAATAATTTTTTTATTCGAGGTAGTTGAGGTCTTTGCTGGTAGAGATAACAAAAAATTCTCTTATGAATGCCATACAATATGTGATAAAGGCAGTAGCAGCAAATAGTTCAATACCTATTCTTCAAGGAATACATATTCAAGCAGGTGCAGATGGCGTTACTTTTACGGCAAGTAATACAAGTATGACGATACAGTCTATGATTGCTCAAGATGGTGTTTCTCTGACTGTAAAAAGAACAGGGGCTATCGTTATACCATCGCGTTATTTTCACGATATTATTCGTAAATTTAATGGTGACAAAGTTATACTTGAAATTAAAGTGCCAATGATTCTTTCGATTGTATCCGGTCATTCTCAATTACGTTTATGCGGCATGGACCCTACAGAATTCCCTTCCATTGATGATGGAGAGGCGTTCCCTTCTACTAAACTACGCATTAGTACTTCCTTACTTCGTTCGACTATTAAACAGCTAGCAATCGTAGCATCAACGTCCGAGACCAGCCCCATATTAACAGGAGTTTCTTTGGAATGCAGTAATGATTGTCTTAACTTAATTGCTACAGATGGAGTGCGGCTTGCATACCGCGCTTTGCATTTAGAAGATGCTACCCACAACAGTTTGAACGCTGTTATTCCAGCAAAAAATCTCTATGAATTATCGAAAATATTAAACAAAACAGATGACACAACTGGACTGAAAGTGGAGTCTGCTCTTATTGAAGGAACGTTTCCATCCATAAAGAATGTAATCCCTCAATCTTATTTGTGTGAAATCGCAGTTGATACAGCATGTTTGTTGAAAGCAGTTGAATGTGTAACTGTGATGGCCAGTGAACAAGTGATCAGATTAGTAGCTAATGCAGACACATTAAAACTATTGTCCAAAACAGCCGATGTTGGAGATATTCAGAATGAAATTCCACTATTAGAGATGTGTGGGGAAGAATTTGTGGTATCACTAAATGGAAAGTTTTTTATCGATATACTTCGCAACATAGATTGTGAGATCATCCGATTAAGATACTCCGGGAAAACAAGTCCCATCGTCGTACTTCCAGATGATTCGCTCATGTCTACTCTGTTCTTGATTACTCCAGTGATGACCCGGTGAACCGTATCATCCAGAAGAGCAAGTTTTTTACTGACTTTTTCGTGCAGAAATTGCAAGGTATTCATTATTTATTTCCCATAAAATTACCTTGAAGGGAGGGAATACGATGGATTGGTTGGTCAGGATGAATAGTGCCATGGAATATATCGAAACAAATCTAGCGGACACTATTTCATATGATGAAATAGCACAGAGAGCCTGTTGCTCTACCTATCATTTTCAAAGAATGTTTCCATTTATTACTGGCGTAACGTTATCGGAGTACATTCGACGTCGACGGTTGACATTGGCTGCATTCGAACTGCAGACAACAGGCTCAAAGGTTATTGATGTAGCTATGAAATATGGATATGATTCGCCAGAGGCGTTTGCACGCGCCTTTAAGAATCTTCATGGTATTATGCCTATATCCGCGCGTGATACAGGCGTTTCTCTAAAAGCCTATCCTCGAATGTCCTTTCATATTTCAATAAAAGGGGATGTCGAAATGAATTACCGTATTGAGCAAAGAGATTCTTTTGAGATGTTTGGAGTATATGGAATTATAAATGCAGACCAGAAAACAGCCTTCTCTGAAGTTCCTCAATTCCGTATAAAATGTGATGATGATGGCAGCGTTGATCATATGAATGACTTACTGGGACGTTTTGATGATACCATGTTACATGCTGCCCTTTATGATCACACGAAAGAATCTTTCAAATACTTGATCTGTTATCATGTACCTAAAGGGCTTGAGATTCCAGAGAGATTCACAAAACTTGCTGTCCCAGCATTAACGTGGGCGGTTTTCCCGGAGCCGCAAAGTGATATGCAAAAACTATGGGTACGAATCTATTCTGAGTGGTTTCCGACATCTGAATACGAACAGATTGAAGGCCCTACTTTCGAAATGTATTATGGAATGGCACGGCATGGAAATGTTTCAGGAGAAATCTGGATACCGGTGAAGAAAAAATAACGTTGTTATACGAGCGAAGTGCAGGCGTTTTTTGAAGAAGACAACCAAACCAATTTAGATTAATAAAGGGTCATCCCGACAAAGGATGGCCCTATAACTTGCCATTACAGACAGCGCGGAGAATCTTATCACTAATAGCGTATAGGGCATGATTGTTCGATTATTTTATCTTGAGGGGGTTAGGTATGGATATTAAAATACGAGAAATTATATCCGATGATTATGCTGAAGTTGTTTTTTTATGGAATGATGTACTTGAAATTCGTAATGTTAATGATGCAGACTTCAGAGTGACTATGGAAGAGATGAATAAGGCCGGGAATTACAAAACATTTGTTGCACTAATAGATAATGATGTCGTCGGTTTTGTAACTATTGTACAGTCATTATCTGTAGGAGTTCCAATAGGTTATCTACATATTCAAGCTCTTGCTGTTAAAAGAGAGCTGCAAAATAGAGGGATAGGCACAAAACTACTAAGACAGACTGAAAATTATGCTAAAGAACGGGGAATATCAAGTATTATTTTATGTAGCGGAATGAAGCGAACCGACGCCCATGCTTTTTATGAGCATAACGGCTATGACAAAGATTCATATTGCTTTGATAAGGTGATCGACCTAACCCATTAATTGTACTAAAAAGACCCAACTCACTCTGTAAACACAAGAGTAGGAAGTTGGGCTTTTTCGGTACTGCATTGGACATATCATTTATGTAACATATACAACCGAATTCATTGATGGATCATATTTCTGCGGTACTGGTAGGGCGTAACTCCGTATTCCACTTTGAACAACTGGATAAAATATTGATTTTTTCGGTAACCAACCATCTGCGCTATATCGGCTACACGGAGTTCCGAATCTTGAAGCAATTGAGAGGCCTTCTCCAACCTCTTCCTGGAAATGTAGTTTGACACATTTTCGCCCGTCTCCTGTTTAAACAGTTTGGAAAAGTAGACGGGATGAAGATGGGCAACTTTCCCCAGTTCATCCAGGCTAAGGCCATGTGACAGATGGTCTTCGATATACGTTTGTACTTTGTCAACGATAGTTTGAATCGACATCTGTTTGTTGTTTCTGATCCGACTGACCCGATCCATGAGAATTGACGATAGTTCATCAGGATGCCGTAACTGGTGAAATATCCAATCCACGGTTTCAGAGTCATCCTGATCCTTGTCCGCCAGATATACATATAGAATGGTCTCCATGAGAAAGATTATTTTTTGCTTTTGGAGATGGATTTGATCATATTTTTTAATGATATTTCCCGCCGACTCCCAATCACTGCATGACGGAGAATGGTTGAATATGCCATTGAAGTCTTCTGAGTGTACGTCCTCATTGAGAAAGAACCTGTAGAACATCTGTCGGGTCACGTTTCGATCAGCCAACAAAAATGGAGGAGACGCGACCGATTGCTCCAGTTTGATGGTCAGTTCTGCAGCAACTTCTTCCGGAACAAGACCAAACAGTCGTGTTCCGGAAGCCCACACGAGACGATCCAATTTGTCTCCGACAGCATGTTTTATAACATCTTCATGTTCCTGTGTGAAAACCTCCAGCTTGAAGCAGCAAAAACGGCGTTTCCCTAAAAATTCAGTATAAGTATCATATTGCTTCTTTAATGTCTCGTTATGACCAAGAAGCGAAAGCAGATACCCCAATCCATCGAAGTTCTCCCATGCAACAGATTGAGCGGGCCGTGTCTTTGTAATATTGTTGATGGCTTTGGACATGGCTTTCTCCACATCATCTTTGTCGACAGGTTTGAGCAAGTAATCCAGCGCACCTAAACGGATTCCTTGTTGCGCATATTCGAATTCGGAGTAGCCCGAAAGGATAATCACTTTGGTTGGCAAGTTATGTTGGTGGATATGTTGAAGCAGATCAATACCGGAAACCTCGGGCATTCGTATGTCAGTGATCAGAATATCGATATGGTTTTGAGTCAACATGTCACGGGCTTCAATCGAATTGGTCATCGTCTCGATCTGATGAATGCCGAAGTTTTTCCAATCGAGCAAGTGCTTCATATACTCAACGACATAATGTCCGTCATCCACAATTAATAATCGCATTAGTTATCTCCTTTCACCTCGGGAATGCTGATGAGCAGCAGGACGGACAAGCCGCCCCAATCATTAGTAGTAAAATGTAACCCGCTAAGTTCACCGTACGTATTTTTCAGACGTTGATTTACATTCCAGAGCCCTACGCCTTTAATTCCTTCAGGCGGGGTATCACTCTCAAGCCGAGCCTCCAGGCTGCGGATATCATCGAGCGAAAGACCTTTTCCGTCATCGGATACCTTGATCGTTATCGCAGATTCCGTCTTTTTGACATCGATCGTCACCCGATGGGCACCTTGTTGTCCTTCAATGCCATGTTGAATCGCATTTTCAACCACTGGCTGGATGATCAGCGGCATGAGGGGAAGGGAAGACAGTTCTGGCGGCAGATCAATGCTGTACTCCATCTTTTTGCTGAGAGCCATAATGATCAGGAAATGTTCCGCAAACTGAAGCTCACTTTCCAGCGTGACTTCATGCCGGTCCAACTTGGTTAAATAACGATAATATTCAGCCAGATGTTTGCTCATGCGCATGACAGAATCAGGTGAGAACTGAGCCACCGACATGATGAAAAACAAACTGTTGTACAAAAAATGAGGATTGATTTGAGCTTGGAGTTGTTGAAGTTCCGCACTTCGTCTTAGTTCCGTTTCAGTCTTCAAGGATACAAACAGATCCTGGATCTCGGTAACCATATGATTAAAACTTCTGAACAGGCTGTAAAACTCTCTATCCGTATTTTCGGTAATACGTGTATTATGATTGCCTTGTTCGACCTGTGAAAACTTCCGCTCCAACAAACGAATATTACGGTAATAGTTCCGGTAAAACGTAAAGATCACAACCAGACCAAGCGTGAAAACGGCTAAAATGCTGGCAAAAAAAACTTTGCGGTTTCGGTCAATCGGTTGCAGAAAATCATTCGTCTGTGTATATGTAATCAGGTAGGCGTCGATTGATTCAATATATCGGGAAAGAACATAATAGTCGTCTGAATTGGTGTGATAATCATATTTCAAAGTGATCTCTGGCTGGGGCGTAAGCATTTCAGTAACCGCTTTCAAAAGATCATTATCGACTTCTTTCTCACTCCATATTTGTTGGGGGTTAAAGAGAAAAAAAGCGTTTGAGCTGTCGTTGTTCACAGCCTTTTTCAGCAGATTTTTCAAATAATCGGTATTCAGCTTTACACCAACCACGTACTGAGTAGGTTCATTTTGTCCGGATTTTTGGATGTAAGGGTAGAGGGCAAAGTAATATAAGCTATTGCCGACGATTTGCCATCCCCGTTGATGAACATCCTTGAACGGAAGTCTCGCCTCCGGCGTACTGTTGGTGGACAGAAACGTTTCTTCAGACTTCCAGTAAATGCCGATCGATTCAATCGATCGACTGGATAGGAGCGTTTGCCGCAAGCGATCAACGATATCGTTTTTTTTCATTTGGGAATCGTAATTGCTCAGCTCGATAACATGCCTCTGATAGAACCGCACATCACTGTCAGCTGCATACTGAACCCCGTACATATTAGCCTCGTATATAATCCCGTCCAGAATGCCTTTCACATAATCAAGCTGGTTTTTGGAAGCGCTGATCAGATTTTCTTCAAGTGTTTTGGAGCTCAATCGGTTCATCACGAAAAACAAACTCAACGTCAGCAGCAGAAAAAAAACAAAGAAATAGATAAATCGCTTCATATACATTTTTCTGATCATATGCGTTTCCTTTCATATCGCCAAACGTAGAAGTTTAAAATCCAGATCGGATTAACTTTAATATAAGCCAAACCTTCGAAAAGCGGAAGGGCAGCATCCGCGATAAATGAAAGCGGTTTTAAATTGGTTCAGGGCGGGGTGATGATCTTGAAATTTTGGCATTTTGGAGTGAAAGCGCTTTTGTTAAGCTTATCTTCAAGGATCGCTTTCGAAGAACCATCATAGAGGAGGTATGCAACATTAACGAGATTGTGCCCGCCAGATCCGCAAAAAAAACAAAAACAAAGCTTTCCCAGCGGACTTCATTCAAAAAGGAAATCAAGAAAAGCTGGCCTTTGTACGTACTGTGTATTCCCGCATTTGTGTTTGTCTGCATCTTTTCTTATGGCCCGATGGTAGGTTTGCTCATGGCATTTCAGGACTACAAACCATGGCTGGGTATCACAGGTTCACGGTGGATCGGGTTAGATAATTTCGAACGAATTTTCCAGTACAAAGAAGCCACACAAGCGATCATTAATACGCTGATTATTGCCGTTTCCAAAATTATTGTCGGTATTATCGTTCCGATCGTCATGGCTATTCTGCTGAGCGAGATCCGAAATATGGGCATTAAGAAAAGTGTTCAGACACTGGTGTATCTGCCACATTTCTTGTCCTGGGTAACGGTCGCGGGGTTGATGATCGACATTCTCGGATTAGACGGAGGAATCAATCACATCTTGACACGTATTTTCGGGAACGATCCCATTTACTTCTTGGGAGATCCTGATCTGTTTCGATTCACGGTTGTGATCAGCGATGTGTGGAAGAGTTTTGGCTTTGGCATGATTGTTTATCTGGCGACCATTGCGGGAATTAATCCATCTTATTACGAAGCGGCCGAGATCGATGGCGCCACACGCCGACAGCAAATTCGATACGTTACCTTGCCTAGCATGTTGCCCATGATTATCGTCATTTCTACGCTGAGTCTGGGCAATATTCTGGATGCGGGCTTTGATCAGGTTTTCAATCTGTACAATCCGCTTGTCTACAGTACGGGAGATATCATTGACACCTATGTCTACCGTTCATCCTTGTTAAACGGGCAATACGGCTTCGGGACCGCTGTAGGACTGTTCAAATCGGGGATTAGCTTGATCTTGATCGTTGTCTCTTACAGGCTGGCCTATAAGTATGCCAATTACAAAATATTCTAACAAGGAGGGAGAGGGATCATGTACCATAAAACGACAGGCTATAGAGTATTCTCCTATTTTAATTACGCATTCATGATACTGGCGGGTCTGGCGTGTTTTCTTCCACTGCTTCATCTGCTCGCGCAATCGCTCAGCAGCAAAGCGGCCATTAGCGGTAATATGGTTTCATTTTGGCCGGTGGGGTTCAACGTGGATGCCTATGTAAAAACGTTCAACAATTCTAATTTTAACGGTGCCATGCTGACATCCATCACTCGAACCGTATTGGGTACAACCATCAGCATGTTTATCCTTACCTGTGCAGGATATGCCTTGTCCAAGGAATTCCGAGGACGCAATGTGCTCATGTGGTTTTTTATCTTTACCATGCTCTTCTCGGGGGGATTGATACCTTCTTACATATTGATCACAGCCCTTGGATTAAAGGATACCATCTGGGCTCTTGTGTTACCGGGCGCTTTTGGTGCCTATAATTTGATTCTTCTCGTCAATTTTTTCAAAACGATTCCAAAAGCCTTGGAAGAAGCAGCTTTCATTGACGGAGCGTCCTTTTTCGTAATTCTCAGCAAAATATATTTACCATTATCTCTGCCTGGCATAGCGACCGTATCCTTGTTCATTATGGTGGGGCACTGGAACTCCTGGTTTGACGGGATATTGTACATGTCGGATGCAAGTAAGTATCCGCTGGCTTCGTTCTTACAGACCGTTGTCGTGCAGAGCAATATGCAAAATATGGCGATGAGCCAGTCCGAAGTTGCCGCAATGTCGGAGCAAAGCATCAAAGCAGCCCAAATTTTTGTAAGCACGCTCCCGATCATTTTGGTCTATCCATTTTTACAACGATATTTCGTGAAGGGGATTGTACTAGGAGCCGTCAAAGAATAGTTGATGTGACGAAAAATTGGATCACTATATGTTCAACTAAACATTTACACGATAACGGAGAGGACAGAAAAAGCCTGAAGAAGCGGAGCGTTCGCCTTTATTACCAGAATTTCACCTTTGTAAAAGTGAATCAAAAATTCTGGGAATAACAGCGATCGGAAGGTTGTTCTGTCATCGGAGTGCCAGTGTAAATATGCAATTAGTTGAACTTATATAGAAAACAAATTAAGTATGAGTGAAGGGGGCATGTTTCCATGAAGAAAAGAACTGATTTATGGAAAATGGTAAGTATGGTTATGCTGTCGGCTATTCTTGTGGCTGGCTGTAGCAAAGGGGAGAGTGTTTCCGAGACCGCACCGGCATCGGTGCTTAAGGACGGTAAATATGATCCGCCATTTACAATCACCATCGCCAAACAACAGGATGAGAATGCTGGAAAGTACATCAATGGTGAAACGTTGAATGACAATGTGTTGACCCGTTGGGGCGAACAGAACCTGGGTATCAAAATCCAAACCACCTTGCTGGGAGGTGATGCTTCACAATATAATACCAAGCTGCGGCTGGCGTTAACGGGTTCCGAGAAACTACCCGACGTTCTGCCCGTCTATGACACCATGCTGGTCAATGATCTGATCGAGTCGGGGCAGGTCAAGGAGATTACGGAAGACATCTCAACCTACATGCCTGACCGGATAAAAGAAATATACAAACAATACCCGACCACTTTCAATCCAGTGGTTAGGGAGGGCAAGGTCTACGGGATGGCGATTGCGCCGAATCTGACGGAAGGCGAAGTTATGTTGATCCGCCAGGACTGGTTGGACAGATTAAATTTGGAAGCGCCAACAACGATTGATGAGTTTGAACAAGTCATCGCGGCGTTCACTAATGAGGACCCAGATGGGAACGGGAAGAAAGACACATACGGCTTTACTTTTTCAGGTAAAGATTCCTACAATACGGGCTGGGTCAGCGATCCGGTCATGATATTCAGCGCATACACGGGCAAACATCTTCCAAGACAATGGCATAACGACAACGGCAAACTCACCTATGGATCTGTGGCTCCTGGCAACAAAGAGGCACTGGCCAAGTTACGTGATTGGTATGCAAAAGGGTACTTGAACAAAGAACTGGCCACCCAAGGGGCCTGGGATGCACTGTCTGATTTTACGGAGGGGAAAGCTGGTATCATCATTGGTCGTCCTTGGCTGTACGACAGTGTGAAGGACGTAGAGAAAAATGTGGATGGTGCAAAAATTAGTGCTTATCCGACCATTCAAGGTGTGAACGGTGATAAGACCTACCAATCCGCCCAGTTGAACGATGGTGTGTTCATGTTTAACAAGGATTTTCAGAACATGGAAGCCTTCTTCCTGTACTATGATAAAATGTACGACGCAGCGTTCAGCACGGGAGAGTTCAAATACGGCTACGCTCAAGGATACGATTACGATATCGTTAACGATGAAGTCACTTTTGATCCAACGAAATTTAATACGCCATTAGAGGCTGTGCAGGGCGTTGGGAAAATGGCATTCACCAAAAATACACCGAGTGTTGATGGTCCCGGCCAATCCTACTACGATCTGGCGAATGGAGTTAAAGCCGACACGGGTGTCCTCATTCAGAGCGCCTCGAAGGATCAAACGACGCAGGACGGATACCGGATTTCGTATGAAAACAGAGATGTTTTACTGCCAAATGAGTTTAACGGTCCACCAACGCCAACGATGCAAAATGTGTGGGAACAGTTGACCACTATGGAACAGGAGACGTTCACCAAAATCATATATGGCAATGAGCCGCTTGAAGCATTTGATACCTTTGTGAAACAGTGGCATGAAAAAGGCGGAGACACCGTGATCGAAGAAGTTAACGAATGGTACAACCAAGCCAGTGAGACGGATGTAATGACACTGATGAATTTGAAATAAAGTCAAGTTTCACCTGGATCAGCCTTCCTACAACAGGAAGGTTGGTCTTCTAAAAAAGGAGATGATGAGACATGATCAAAGGTAAATCGTGGATGGCTATCGTCATTGCATTGATGTTGTTAACAGTGCATTTAACGTCCTCAGCTCAAACCGTTCACGCTGCTGCTGGTGAAGAGACCAAGATCGCCGCAACACTGTTTGTCCTGAAGAATGAATCCGAAGTATCCAATGCGAAAATTCATTGGGCACCTGTCCAGGGAGCGACTGGATACGAGTTATACAGATCCGAGAACAATGCGCCTTATACGTTATTACAGACCTTAACCGGTACAACGACGGATGATTATGACCTCAACATAGGTAACACGTACAAGTATCAAGTGAAGGCATATGGCGGAACTTCCTTGTTAACCTCCGCTGTCTCGACAGAATATACCCCTTACAGCCTTCCAGAAGACCTCACAACTTTTGATAACACAACGCAATCAACGCTTATGCTCCCGAATGAACTTAAAGTTGGGGACACCTACTACAGATTCAATTTCGTGCAAAAGTCATCAGGCGGTTTTGGCGAAATGATTCAACAGACATCAACGGATGACATCACATACGGTAACGATAAAGTGGTCCTTTCCTACACGGATCATCCTGATCTGGCGAATTCTAAATTTGAGGGCATCAATATCCTCTACCATGCACCCACGAACAAGTTTGTTTTTTGGGCTCACTATGAAAACAGTACAGACTACACACTTGCCAGAGTATCGGTGGCTTCGGCCACGCCTGGAGAAGACTTTACATTTCACAAAAGCTTTCGGCCGGAAGGGAACCAATCTCGGGATATCTCCATTTTCAAAGATGATGATGATTCGGCGTATCTGATCTCTACGGCCAATAATAATTCGGACACGATTTTGTATAAGTTAACCTCCGATTGGTTGGATGTGGATCATCAAGTTTCTGTTATTTATCAAAATCAACACAGGGAACTGCCCAAGATGATCAAAAAAGATGGCATTTATTATTTGTTCTCTTCCCAAGCGGCAGGTTGGTACCCCAGTATCCCCCTGTATTCATCAGCAACAAGCATAGACGGAGATTGGTCTGAATTACGGACGATTGGTAACACGTCTACCTTCTCGGCGCAGTCGGGTTCCGTCATGCGGGTGAAGCCAGATACGGGCAACAACGTCGTTATGGTTGCGTATCGCTGGATGTTCGGCTGGGCAGGTACGCAAAATGGGACAACGGAGGAACGACTGCTTCCCGTTTGGTTCTCCGATGGTTACGCATTTTATGATTATTTTGATCAAGTGCTGTACAACACGAGCAATGATGTCGTTGTTCCCGTTCAGAATGGAAAACTGCTGTCACAAGGTAAACCTGCAACAGCACAAACGGCCTCCGGAACGAACCCGGCAAGTTATGCTAATGATGGTAACTATCAAACCGAATGGATCGGCACAGGCAGCTCCTGGCCACATTGGTGGAAGGTCGACCTCGGCTCTGTTCAACAATTAAATAATGTGCAAATCTCCTGGTGGATGCAAAAAGGCTCTGAGGGATTCTACAAATACAAAATTGAGACCAGTACGGATAATGTAAACTGGACCGTGGCATTGGATCGAACCAATAATACATCTTACGGTTTCACATCAGATACGCTATCGAGCACTGCTGCTAGGTATGTACGAATTAATATGCAAAATGCGGCACTTCATAACAATCCCAACAATTGGTACACGCCAAGACTTTGGGAAGTGAAGGTATTTGGATCGGGCACCAATTAACGATTTTCCTAAAAGAAGAGAGGTAACGATGTGAATATTCAAATTACCAATGGTGGCATCTGGAATGATTCAAGTGGTAATCCGATCCATGCCCATGGTGGACATATGTTATTCCATGACGACTATTATTACTGGTATGGCGAAGATCGGAGGGACGATATATATGTGAGTTGTTACCGTTCCAAAGATCTATTCAACTGGGAGTTTCGAAACCATATCTTGACCACCTCTACGCCAGCAGCACCCATTCGAGTTCGGACAAATCTGGCATTAGTGAACGATAAAGGTGGAAAAGTAAATCTCGAACGGCCTAAAGTGCTTTTCAACGCGGTGACCAAAAAGTATGTACTCTGGGCTCACTATGAGAATGGTAACCATTACAACGATGCCGCATGCGCCATTGCCACATCGGATTCTCCGGATAGTCATTTCGTGTATCATGGCAGCTTTAATCCGTACGGGTATATGTCGCGTGACTGCACGCTCTTTCAGGACGATGACGGGACGACTTATTTTATTTCGGCTGCCAGAGACAATGCGGACCTGCACATCTATCGTCTGCAAGAGGATTATCTCAATGTGGAAAGTCTTATCGGAAAGCTGTGGCAGGGGGAGTATCGGGAGGCACCAGCTGTCTTCAAGCGGAACGGGAAGTATTATATGCTGACCTCATTTTGCACGGGTTGGGCTCCCAATCAAGGGAAATACGCGATGGCTGATACGATGGATGGACCATGGGGGACGCTAAGTGATTTTGGCGATGAAACGACGTACCGAACGCAACCAGCGTTTGTACTGAAGCGATCAGCGGAGGAGTACCTGTATTTTGCAGATCGCTGGAACGGATTTGATTACTTTCAATCCAGCTATGTGGTCCTGCCCATTGAATTCAATGGGGACGTTCCGATTCTGAATGAGTATTCCACGTTATCTTTGGGAGAGGATACACTTCTGATTCATTTTGAACGATAATTTGAACGATAAAACGACTGATGAGAAAAGACTTTGACCCTACAGAGATTGAAGGTTCAAAGTCTTTTCGAATGAATTTTATAATTTCAAATCTAACGAATAGCGATCGCGAAGTACTGATAAATGGTGGAGCTCATGTCCAGCCATAACAAATGCAATCGATCGAGCTGAAGCAGGATTATCACTGACGATTCCTCTACAGAGCCAAGCTTCCGGCGTAAGGCGACGAAGCATAAGAATGGTTGAGCGGCGTGTGACGGCATATTCTTCATTCAAATCAGCTACGGTATACGTATTGAAAGGGTGGGTCTGCATAAGCACGTCCTGATCGTAGCCGGGATGATTCGCTTGATCACCTCTGGCGATGCGAAGCAATCGGCTGCTCATGATTCGTTCGTTATCCAAAAGGTGGCCGATGACCTCTTTCACGCTCCATTTGCCTTCGGCGTAACGATAATTTGCTTGCTCCTCTGTCAATGAAGAAAGCAAAGTTGGTATGATGTTGGCTTGCAGCTCTAAGCGTTCGATGATGTTCCCTTCAGGAACAAGCTGCATGTACCCTTCATAATAAGCTGCATATTCCTCTTTAGTTGGTCTTTCAACCATGTAAATGCCTCCTTTGGGATTCGTAGATCTGGAATATATTGTAGCATATATCCTACAGTATGAAATTAGCCCCTCCGCTTTATGAGTGGAAGGGCCGTTTCATGTAATTTAGGCAGTTTTTCAAGGTTAGGTGTTATACCACTTCTAATCCGTACGTCGTATCCTTTTATTTTGGACAAACTTCTCTAAAACCTCAAAATCCTCCGTCACTTTTTTGAACGGCAACGTGTCCAGCACCTGTTCCCGATAACTCTTTTTAGCCGCTGCGCTGAGACGGGAGTCAAGTATGCTGAGTATGCCGAGGTCCGTTTCACTACGAATCAAACGACCCGTTCCTTGCCGTAACCGAAGAAGCATGTCCGGTACAAACACCTCCATGAAGGGATTCTCCGTTACAGATGCCTTATATTCATAAACAGGGTCCGACGGGACAGGAAAGGGCAGGCGGAAAATAATGACCTGTGACAGGTCAGACCCCTCGATATTCACACCTTCCCAGAATACACCGGTACCCAGGAGTACACCTTTGCTTTTCCTGAAATCGGCAATGACACTGTCCTGTGATGATCCCTCTTTTTGAACATGGACTGCCCATGTGTATTCATTAGCCCTTGAGATCAACTTTTTGTGAATATACTTCATGTCCTCTTTTGCTGAAAAAAGGACGATTGTTCTTCCCTGAGTTAGATTACAGAGTTGAACCACTTCATTGTAGGCTGCTTCAAGATAGTTTTCGCGCTGATCGTGGTGGTAATAGGGAACTTTGTTCGAAATATACATCATGGCATGGTTGGTGTAGTCAAAAGGGGAGGGTTGGCGCTCTAGGAAATCTCCCTTATAACCGAGGGAGTGCGTCATATAAGAATATTGTTCCTCCAGCGTATCCCCGCCTTGGCACAGCGTTGCCGACGTCAGGATTACAGGCACCTTGCCATTAAATAAAGCGTATTTCAGAAATTGGCTTATATCTTTGGGACAGATGCTGATCGTAGCTACTCCCAAGGGGCTACTAGCCCATAAGAGATAGTTGTCCTCTGTTTCAGATAAGACATGGATGAGGGTAATGAGCCCGTTGATGGCTTCAAAAGCGTCATCTATTTCCCGCTCGTGACGGGAGGTCAAAATGGAAAGGCGCAGACTGAGATCTTTTAAATTATTCGATACCTGGTTCAACGGTATTCCTTTAATCTCCGGCACTTTGATTCGGTCGTTATCCTGCTTGGCATGGTGGAGCAAATCCGCGTTTACCTGTTTGAAGATGCGCTCAGCGCAGTTTTTTATGAACTTGGATTGTGAGAAGAGACTTTTATCGCCGGATTGCTTAGTGAGAAGCTGCACCGTGGTATCCAGAATGCGGCAAATTCCTCGATAAGTGAACTCAAGTGTTCTGGCATCCCGAACTTTTGCTTCCAGATTATGCGCTTCATCAATGACGATCAGAGCAGGCTGTTCTGAGATGATACTCTTGGTTCCTTCTTTTTTCTTCATCAAATCCCGTATGAGCAAGTCCTGGTTCACGATAATAAAATCAATCTCGTGAGCCTTTGCATTTAATTTCGCTCTCATATCGTAAAACAAACATGCATTTTTATGATGACAACGTTCAAATTTGCAATCATTCACGGAAACGTGGGACCATTCGGCATCACTAATTCCAGCTTTAATATCGGCTCTTTCATCAATTTCATAATCTAATATGCGCTGCGCAAGGGTAGATACGGAGGAGTTTGCATCATCAAGACTGATCAATTCCGCTGCTCTACTTCGGCAGGCATACTGACCCATGCCTTTTCCCACCACGGAGCGAACCGTTGAGAATCCCAACCGACTACCAATGATCCTTAAATCTTTATGTATCTGTTCCGAGAGCTGAATGGAGGAGGTAGCTATAATGACTGGTTTCTGAGACATTTGATTCGTGAGCAGGCTTGGGATCAGGTACGCAAAAGACTTACCAATTCCGACACCAGCTTCAATCATGGCATTATGCCCATGGATATAAGCATCGGCGATATCGAGGGACATTTCTTGCTGTCCGATCCGCTCTCTAAGGCCGATACGTGGGAACCGGTCATAAATTCGGAAGATGGCGTTAACCAAAGAACGTTCGATTTCCTTGTCCGGTTCCTGTTTATTCATTTTGTAGAGTTCATTTAACCAATTCATAACGATCGCCCCTCTTCCGAATGATGATCTTCTTGTACTCACTTTGGAGACGATTTACCTCACAATGCAGTTGTAACGGCATTTTTTAATCTTGATACGCCTTCCTGTAATTGTTCATCTGACAAATGTGCAAAAGACAAATAGATACCATACTTCATACCAACAACCGTTGAACTGCTGACTTCTGAGTATACCACACCTTGTGACCGAGCTGATTCCCGAAAGGCCTCATAAGTGGTCACATTACCTCGCCACCAACCAAACACGTGTAGACCCGCTTCATTCTCCACCCAATCAAACCATGTAGAGAGTTGCTTGTTCAAAAGTTTGAGTAACAGATGGAATTTCCGACTGTATAATCGATTCATTCTGCGCAGATGACGCTCATATTGACCGCTTGTCATGAATGCAGCTAATGCCCGTTGTTCGATCAGGTTGACGGGTCTTGGCTCGTATAATGCCTGTGCCTTTCTAAAGGTATCTGCCAATGTAGGGGGAAGAACCACATAACCAAGTCGTACCTCTAAAGGTAAGGTTTTTGTAAAACTACCCAGGTAGATTACACGTCCTGCTTTATCGAGTGTTTTCAGTGGTTCAACATGCATTCCTCGATATCGGAATTCACTATCATAATCATCCTCAACAATCATGGCATCATTTCGCTGTGCCCAGTCCAGCAAGGTTTGTCTGCGTTCCAGGCTGAGCATTTCACCAGTAGGAAATTGTCGTGACGGCGTGACAAACAACATACGTGCTTCCCAGTCCTGGGGCACAACTCCCTGACCATCGAGATTAGCTTCAATCAACTTTGCACCCGCAGCCAATATGGCTTTAGAAATCCCGACATAACAAGGACTCTCTGTCACTACATAATCCCCAGGATCTGCAAGTAATTGAGTGAGTAGAGCTATAGCTTGCATGGAGCCTGCAGTTACTGCAATATGATCCGGATCAACTTGAATGCCCCGCATCCTCCGCAGATAGGCAGCAATGGCTTCTCTCAATTTTGGATCCCCGGTTGAACTAACCATGGCAGAGGTTGTTTTCAGGTGATGCTCACGCTGCCTTATCTCTGCATACAATCGATTATTCCATTCATCGTAAGGAAACTTGGAGAAATCAGGTTGATATTTGCTAAAGTCGATCACTTCGTCGCTATTCATTCTGGAATCATGTGTATGAGCATTGGCTGGTGCATTTCTTTGAGTCGTCTGCTGTTCAAACTGCTGAATACGATTTCCCCAGGCGGATAAGTGATGCGTACAAGCTTTGACGGTGGACGCATCATTGCTTAAGTCCAACTGATAAGCAACAAAGGTTCCTCTTCCATGCTCTGAATGAATGTAACCTTGAGCAGTCAACGTATCATAGACCTGATTCACGGTTCCTCTGGAAATGTGATACGTTGCAGCTAACTCTCGAGTAGAGGGTAACTTCTCGCCATGTATAAGATTACCTTCATGAATTGCATCACGAATGGCATGATAGAGAGCCTTCATCTTCGTATATTTTCGGTTCAAATATGAACTGTAAGCTACATGAAATTGCATAGGACCTCCAGAGTTATCATTAAAGTGGTACAATAAAAACCGAAAATATTGGATCTTTTTATATGACCATTCTCATTCTATACTAAATCATAGATTAGAGCGATGCCTTTATTGAAAATCACCCAAAAGTTACTTAGGAGGACTACAATCATGCAAACAGGTACAGATCGTGTAAAAAGAGGAATGGCTGAGATGCAAAAAGGTGGCGTCATCATGGACGTTATGAATGCAGAGCAAGCTAAAATCGCTGAGGCGGCAGGGGCAACAGCTGTTATGGCTCTTGAACGGGTACCTTCTGATATTCGCGCAGCCGGCGGTGTAGCTCGTATGGCAGATCCAACGATCGTTGAAGAGGTTATGAAGGTTGTTTCTATTCCAGTTATGGCTAAAGCACGTATCGGTCATTACATAGAAGCCAAAGTGCTTGAATCCCTAGGTGTGGACTATCTTGATGAAAGTGAAGTTCTTACTCCTGCAGACGAAGTGTTCCATATCGATAAACATGAGTTTACTGTACCATTTGTATGTGGAGCCAAAGATTTGGGAGAAGCTCTTCGCCGTATTGGTGAGGGGGCATCGATGATTCGTACAAAAGGCGAGCCTGGAACGGGCAACATTGTTGAGGCAGTTCGTCATATGCGTCTAATTAACAGCCAACTCCGCAAAGTGCAAAACATGTCCAAGGACGAGCTGTACGCTGAAGCCAAAAATCTGGGTGTAGCTTATGAGTTGCTGCGCGAAGTTCATGAAAATGGTAAACTTCCTGTCGTTAACTTTGCAGCAGGCGGTGTAGCTACTCCGGCAGACGCAGCATTAATGATGCACCTGGGAGCAGACGGTGTGTTTGTAGGATCAGGTATTTTCAAATCCGATAGCCCTGAGAAATTTGCTCGTGCAATCGTTGAAGCTACAACACATTACACAGACTACAAACTGATTGCCGAAGTATCCAAAAACTTGGGCGCCCCTATGAAAGGGATCGAAATTTCTAAATTGGCTCCAGAAGAGCGCATGTCCAACCGCGGTTGGTAAGATAGCATTGCATCTAGTTGAATAGGTAGTTTGAACATTTATATAGAAGAGCCGATCAATTGAACTTAAATTGATCGGCTCTTTTGTTATTACTGTTTAGTTTGTTGATATCTTCAAAATGCTGTGCTTATAATAATCGGTATGAAGGAAGGTGCAGACAATTCGCTATCTATATGAGTTTATTCAACATCAGGACGATCTGCCTATGAAACTCTTCGTGAACTCGGTAAAACATATTGATTTTCATTGGCACAAGGAAGTGGAAGTTGTATATGTTCTCCACGGTTCAATCATCATGTATCTGGACCAGCAGCAATATACACTGCATGAAGATGATATGATCGTGGTTAACAGTATGTCCGTCCACAAGATCGAACGAACCAATCAGGACAATGTGTTATTAACATTGCAGTTCGGTCCCGAGTTGATGAACAATAATGTGTTTATCTCCTGTAACTCTGCTATGAACGTGGAACAAAACGCTCCTCGCCTGCAAAGTATTAAACAATATCTTGCACAAATGGTATGGGAGATCAACAAAAAAACGCCGGGTTATCAAAATTTCACAATGGGCAGATTACAGATGTTATGCGGATGCCTGCAGAGGTATTTTTCCAGTGGAACTAATTCCGCATTGGAAGATGGTAGCAGGGATTATGACTATAAAAGACTGAACAGGGTCCTCACATATATTGATTTACACTACAATGAGAAGATTACACTGCAGGATATGGCGCATTCTGAACATTTAAGTTTGCATTATTTCTCCCACTTCTTCACCGACAAAATCGGGATACCTTTCCAAAAGTATTTGACGCTCATTCGCTTGGAGAAGGCTCAGGCTCAGCTGGCAGCAAACGATAAAAATATTTCGGAGATCGCGCTGGATTGCGGATTTGCCAATGTAAAGCTGTTTAACAAATACTTCAAGGAAAAGTACGGCTGCACGCCCGGTTCCTATCGGGAAGCTTCTCGTACACCGGAACTCCATCAGTTGAATGTGAACCGCAAACCCAAAACGTATGAGGAGTCTTCAAGCGGAGATTATTACGAAATGGAAACGATGAATGCGATTGGCTCGCTGTATCGATATCTGGATGCTAAGGTAGACGCCGATCAGGACATGCTTCCTGTACCGTCTGTACATCTGTCAGACCAAACTTATATTGAAATTCGTGGGGATCAGACGTCGTCTGTCTACGAAAAGCACTGGAATATGACCATGACGGCAGGGAGAGCCATTGAAGGTTTGCGTGAAGATTGGCGGAAGCAGCTCTCCGCGCTGAAAGGAAAAGTACCTTTTGAATATATTCGATTTCACGGCATCTTCAATGACGAGATGATGGTGTACAGCGAGAACGAGCAGGGCATCCCTCTCTATAACTGGTCATATGTGGACAAGTTGTATGATTTCCTGCTGGATCAGGGCGTTCGGCCATTTGTGGAATTAAGTTTTATGCCGAGCCAGCTCTCAAGATCCAAAGAAACGCTGTTTTGGTGGAGGGGGAATATTAGCCCGCCATCCGACCCTGCCAAGTGGCAGGCGCTTGTTGGTGAATTTGTTCGCCATTGTTTGAATCGTTATGGAGCGGAAGAAGTGAGGCAGTGGTATTTCGAAGTATGGAACGAGCCTGACCTGGCGGGTGTTTGTTGGGCAGGAAGTAAGGAAGAATACTTTGCGTTTTACGAATCAACCGTTCATGCAATCAAATCAATTTTGCCGGAACTGAAGGTGGGGGGGCCAGCTATGGGTTACGGATCTCTCTGGAACGATACCTGGGCTGAGGAATTTTTGTCCTATTGCCGCAAGCGGGAAGTGGCTCTCGACTTTTATTCGTTTCACATCTATTCGGAGTATCCCAAGCTAAAAGTTGAAGACGATCGTTTAACGCAAATCATGCCGCCTGCTTTTTATAAAGAAAGTATTGAACTTATGCGGCAAAAAATGAATGCGTCATCGTACGGTCATGTTGAACTTCATGTCACTGAGTGGAACTTTTCGCTGTATGACCGGAACTTGCTGCATGATACCATGTTTATGGCTCCGTTTGTCATTTACCACACCATGAACACACTTGGTGACGTGAAAGCGATGGCTTTCTGGTCCTTTACCGATGTATTCGAAGAAAGTATCGTTCCCGCTTCTCCTTTCTACGGAGGTTTTGGCCTGATTAACCGAGATGGGCTGAAGAAACCCAGCTATTATGCATTTGAGCTCATGCAAAAGCTTGGGGATGAGCTGATGGTCAAGGGAGACGGTTATGTCGGAACCCGAAAAAGAGATGGAAGCATGCAGTTTTTGTTCTATCACTATGTTCATGTAGACCAGCTGTTTGCAAGTGGAGATTGGTCGGAATTATCCAGCTCAACCCGCTATGACGTATTTGAGGAAAAAGGCAGCAAAGCTTATGAACTTACCCTGAGCAATCTCGAGGGACCTTATAAATGCACCAGTTATCAACTGGATCGGGAGCACGGATCGGTATTTGATGAGTGGACCCGCATGGGATCGCCCTATTCCTTGACGGAAGAAGAAATCGCCTATTTAAACGGCAGGAGTGGACCCGTGATGGGTGCAGAGATGGTAAGAGATGAAAGTTGGCGCAGAGAGATTTTGCTTCCACCACATGGGGTAATGCTGCTCATTTTGGACAGGCAATATTAAAAAAAAGTGCTTTTAAGACATCCTTTCAGTATTGAAGGGATGTTTTTTGTTGTTTATTTCTTGTTCGGGCTGGCAAGCTAGAACTATAGCGATGGATTGGGCAAAAAACGAACCATGATGCGGCAAGTTCCAACAAGAAAGCGTTAACACAAATCGATATACTATGGTTGTGGCAGCTCAGAGGAAGACAGGGGGAGTTTTGGATGAAGCGTTTCATGAAATGGATGACAGATTCGTTTGCGCCAAGATTGGAGGCGTTTACGAACAATATTTGGGTTTCTTCGATTCAAGAAGCCATCATGGTCGCCATTCCGATGATTTTCATCGGTTCGATTATTACATTGATTTCGATTTTGCAGGATTTCATTCCGGGAATGCCGGACCTGACACCCATCACGACATTCAGTTTTGGTTTGCTCGGGTTGTTTATTGCTTTTCTGACGCCTTATGTCGTGATGGAAAAAAGAGAACGACACAAAATCAAGTTGCTGGCGGGAATGACGGGGATATCTCTGTTCGTTATGCTGCTTAACCCGACGGTAAACGAAGACGGTACCATTCAGTTTATCCTTGAACGATTTGGACCCTCGGGGATGATTACAGCACTCCTGGTAGGTGTATTTGTCGCTCTTGTCATGATCATGTGTAACAAATTTTCGTTCTTCAAAAAGGGATCTTCACTTCCCGAATTCATTATGGACTGGTTCGATTTTCTCGTCCCGATCGCCCTGGTATTAACAACAGGATGGGTGCTTGTTTATCAGCTTCATTTTGATATTTTTGGACTGATCGTGAACGTATTTGAGCCGATCAATGCCGTAGGGCAAAGTTTAACCGGATTTTTATTGTTCAACTTTATTGGCGTAGTGCTTTATTCCTTCGGCGTAAGCCCGTGGGTCATGACACCGATCTGGTACGCAATCTGGATACCTGCCATCGAAGAAAATGCAGCTCTTGTGGCAGCGGGACAGGATCCGGTCAATATCAACACATTTGAAACCTTTTTCTCCGGTTGGCTGGGTATTGGAGGAATGGGAGCGACCTTGCCCTTAGTTGTTTGGTTCCTGATGGCACGTTCGAAAAAACTGAAATCTGTCGGCAAGGCGACGATTATCCCATCCTTGTTTAACATCAATGAACCCGTCGTGTACGGAGCACCGATTGCCTTTAATCCATTACTCATGGTGCCGATGTGGATTAACTCACTTATCACGCCAGTGATTGTGTACTTGGCTCTCGACTGGGGTTGGGTGCGGATCCCGAGCCAGATCTTCCAGCTATGGTACACGCCGATCGGCCTGTCCACCTACCTTATGTCCGGACTTAATGGGCTTATATTGCTGGCAGTCGTCCTGGTGATTGTATTTATTGTCTGGTTTCCGTTTTTCAAACTGTATGATGCACAGGAACTGAAGAAAGAACAAGAACAAAATTGATATCAGAAGGGTGAGTATTATGGATAAATCAATCAATGAATTGTTAACGGCATTGACACTGGCCGAGAAAGCTTCACTCTGCGCAGGATTGAATATGTGGATGACAAAAGGAATCGAGCGGTTAAACATTCCGCCAGTTCATATGTACGATGGGACAAACGGCATCCGTAAAACGAACAGCGATGAAGAAATGGGGATTACAACGGAAAATGTACCCGCAACCTGTTACCCTACGGGTTCAGCCATCGGTTCTTCGTGGAATACGGAATTGTTGTATGAAGTTGGTGTGGCACTGGGACGTGAATCAAAAACGATGGACGTTGAGCTGCTGCTTGGACCTGGTGTCAATATGAAAAGAACGCCGCTTGGTGGAAGAAACTTCGAATACTACTCGGAAGACCCATACTTGACGGGAGAACTTGGTGCCGCGTTTATAAACGGAATCCAAAGCGAAGGCGTGGGCGCTTCTGTCAAACACTTTGCTGGCAACAACCAAGAGTTTGAAAAGATGGTAACCAGTTCGGAAATCGACGAGCGAACGCTTCGCGAGATTTACCTGAGCGCCTTTGAACGTATTATTAAGAAATCCGACCCTTGGACGGTTATGTGTTCTTATAATTTATTGAATGGAACGTATACGAGTGAGAACGAACATTTGCTGCATGACATTTTGAGAGAAGAGTGGGGTTATGAAGGTGTTGTTCTATCCGACTGGACCGCTGTCAATGATCGCATACGCGGTCTGAAGGCTGGGCTTGATCTGGAGATGCCGGGGCCCGCCAATTACAATGCCAAAGCGATCATTGAAGCGGTTCAGAACGGAAGCCTTTCCGAAGAACAGTTGGATCGAAGCGTGGGACGGATTTTGAAGCTGGTTGAGCGGGTAACGGGCAAAAAAGACATGGATTCTTCTCCAGATTCGGACTATCATGCACTGGCACGTAAAGCGGCGGCCGAAAGTATTGTGCTTCTGAAAAATGAGAACGCGATTCTTCCCTTGCAGCAGGAATCGGTGGCGTCGATTGCCGTGATCGGACGGTTTGCCAAAAAACCGAGAATTCAGGGAGCGGGCAGTGCGAAGGTAACGCCTACAAAAATCGATATTCCATGGGATGAGATAAAAAATCTGGCTGGCGATGCCATGACCCTGAATTATGCAGAAGGTTACCCGGAGAATGACTCCATCAATGATGAGCTAATCAAGGAAAGCGTGTCATTAGCCATGAATTCCGATGTTGCTGTATTGTTTGTTGGCCAACCGGAATATGCGGAATCGGAGATGCATGATTTGCAAGGCATTGATCTTCCCGAGCATCAAGTGAAATTGATTCTTGCGGTAGCCGCAGTTCAACCCAAGTGTATTGTCGTAACGAGCAGCGGCTCCGCACTGGCGATGCGCCCATGGGTACAGCATGTACCTGGTGTGATTCATTCTTGGTTGTCGGGTCAAGGCATGGGTAAAGTGATTGCAGATGTATTATTCGGACAGACGAATCCTTCGGGTAAACTGTCTGAGACATTCCCTGTCAAACTGTCGGACAACCCTTCACATATGCGAATTCGCGGAGAGAACGGCAAGCTGTATTATCGCGAAGGCCTATTCGTGGGTTATCGATATTATGACCGGAAAGAACTGGCACCTCAATTCCCGTTTGGACACGGATTGTCTTATACATCGTTTTTCTATACGGATCTGGAAGTGGCTCAGACCCATACCGGTGTTACGGTGTCCCTCCAATTGAAAAATACCGGAAAGCGCAAGGGGAAAGAAGTTGTTCAATTGTATGTTCACGATGAAGAGTGCACATGGACCCGTCCAGAGAAAGAATTAAAAGCTTTTGCTAAAGTTGAACTAGAGCCGGGTGAAAAACGCAAGGTTACTTTTGAACTGGAAGAGAGAGATTTCTCATATTACAACACCAAGTATAACCGTTGGGTGGCTGAGACCGGGTTTTTCCAAATTTCACTTGGCAGCTCGTCCAAAGATCTCCGAATTACGGAACGTCTGCACTGTGACTTTGGTAAGGAAGAAATCACGTTCCACAAATTCAGTCTACTCAGTGAATGGATGAGTGATCCTGTAGCGAAAAAGGAATTGGAGCATTGCTTGAATGAAATGAACGAGCACGTTACGGACAAGGTCTATCTTAACGAGGAGTTTGTGGGATTCTGGGCAGATTTCCCGATGATCAAAGTATTCCAAATGTTCGGTCAACAATGGATGAATGAACGTTCACCTGATGAAATTATTAATAAACTTATCGCCAAGGTTAATCAGGCAAGAAATGAATAGATAAATAAAAGAGAAACCAAGTTCAATCCTAAACAAAGGACATGGACTTGGTTTTTCTGTGAGCCACCAGGCTCCATGAACTAAAATTTATGGCCAAGGCAAAAAGGCACCCATAGGGGCTCTTTTTATCCATCAGATGAATGATATTGATTATTGTTCTCATTTACATGCTTCGATATTTACTGTATACTGACAATAGTTATTTTACATATTGGTCTAAAAGACAAGAGAGAATTGAAAAGGGAGAGATTATTTACATGTTAGTATCCGTTAAAAAAGGGATGTTTCTTTGTTTGATTACTGCAATGATTCTGGTGCTCGCAGCGTGTTCAAGCAACAATGGTGGCAGCAAAGATGCAAATGACAGTTCACAGCAAGCTGCGGAGAGCAACGCCACGAATGAAGTAACAAATGGGGAACAAACCGACGCAGATGCTTCAGCACCTGCTGAAACAACTTACCCGGTAACCGTTTCAAACTATACGACAGAGAACGGCACATGGGTGAAGAAGGATCAAACGTTTGACAAAGCACCTGAACGAGTAGTTGCCAATACCCAGGGTGCAGCCGAGCTGATGATTCGCCTTGGTTTGACAGACAAGCTTGTAGGGGTAGCTGCGTTGTTTGGTAGTGTACCTGAAGATATTGCTGACGAGTTTAAACAAATTCCAGTGCTTGCTGAAGGCTATGTAGGCAAGGAAGTGACGATAGGGGCTACGCCTGACCTGGTTGTAGGGCGTGGTGGATTGTTTGAGGATGCGGACTGGGGTGTTGGTACAGTAAGCAGCTTGAATGATATGGGGATTAAAACGTATGTACAAAGCACCAGTGTTCCTGATGCATCGTTAGATAGTCTGTATCAGGATATTACTGAATTAGGTGAGATATTCAACGTACAAGCCAATGCAGCGGCATACATTGAGAAGCTTAAAGCACGCGAGAATGCCTTGTCGGCCCGAGCTAGCGCTGAAACGATCAACTATGCATCATTTTCGGATAATGGTGATGGAACTATTGGCATTTACAACGGAAATGGTGATACGTTTATTGAAAGTGCAATGTCATTAATCAATATGCATAATATGCTGATTAATGAAACTGGCACACTCAGTCTGGAGAAGTTAATCGAGATTAATCCGGATGCAATGATTATTTCGAGGTATGCAGGTGGTATTGATCCTGAGCAGACGATTGAAAAGTTGCTTGCCAACAAACAGGTACAAAACATTAACGCAGTTAAAAACAAAAAAATCTACATTATTGATTTCAACAACTTCTGGGGTTACGGGGATTCCATCTTCACAGGTGTTGAAGGACTCGCTGATCATCTCGGGTTGTAATGAAGCCAAGAACAAAACGTAGTACCATTAAAAGTCGCTATTTTAGCGGCTTTTTTTGTTTTCAGGGACCAAATTCCTGTCTAAAGCTGTTCCCGGTCAGCCTGAATGATAGGGAGAATGGAGTGAACACTCTATTTCAATACGACTTGACTTGTGAATATATTATCAGTATAGTGTGAATCAGTTCACACTTTATATTAAGGAGTAGCCTATGCCAAAAAATACTTTCTTTCGTTTAGACGAAACAAGGCGCGAGGAAATATCGAATAGCGCTATGCATCTTTTTGTTGATAATCTTTACGAGGATATAACTATGAAGATGGTTTTGGATAGTTTGTCCATGCACCCCGGAACATTTTATCGGTATTTTGAAGACAAAGATGACCTTTATTGCCACTTAATACGTAATGTGACCCAGAAAAGAGCTGCATATTTTAGTAACAGTGATGAAGATTCCCTTTACAGCTATTTCCTTACTGGCTTATTTGGTAACGTTAATGGCATGGTGACCGAGCCACTGAATGAGTTGGAAATCAAACTGACTAAAACATTTTCATATATTCCTGAGGACATTTTGCTGAAAGTATATGTGAATGTGTTAAAGGGCGAGTCATTCCCCATGATCAAGGACATTTTACGCCGAATGAGGGTTGATGGATATCTAAGGCCTGATGTTGACGACGACCTGATTTCTTTTATGTTTGAGTCAATGCAGCTTAATTTAATCTTGTTTTTTAGGGAATTCGATATTAAGGACTCTAAGCTGCAACATAAGATCAGCAAGTACTTTGCTAAATTTATGGGCCATGGGCTGCTTGAAGATCATAAATATTCTGAAATGGTTAGCGATCTCAAGGGGGAAAGAAAATGAAAACCTATGACGTATTTCCAGAACCAATTGGCGGCTATACTGTCGGTCGAACCCAGATGGATTTTGATTACATGGCATCGGATTACTCCAAAAGAGAACTGACCGCTTTTGTGTACTATCCGTCTGACAGTAGCGAAGGTAAGACTACATCAACGTACATGTTTCCTGAAGTCTACGAGATGTTTAATGAGCAGCCACTAGTCACCGCGTTGAAGGATGTTTTCTCTATAGATATCAAGACCCAGTGTTACGATGACCTTGCTCTCTCCGGAAAGGAAAAGCGCTATCCAGTGTTATTCTATGTGTGCGGTGGAGGCGGTTCTCCAGAATGGGGTACAGTGCTCTGTACAGACTTGGCAAGCATGGGGTATGTTGTGGTAAGCATCGGCCATCAGAATAGCACGATGTATAAGCGTAAAGATGGGCGCCTGTTTAATGTATCAAAGGGTTTTTCGGATGTCATTACAGCCTTTGGTGAAGATCCGGAGATGCTGGCGTTGGCTGGTAAGATGGAGATGCGTCCTGACGATGAAACTGCCATTGAGATGTGCCGTAACGTGCTTGCACTACCGATACTTTCCAAGATAACAGAGTATAGTGAATCACAGGCAGAAGATGTAAGGTATGTAGCCGATTATCTTTACAAACTGGACTCTGGAGAGCTGAATTCCATCTTTAAGGGCAGATTGTTGCTTGACATCGGCATGGGTATAGTCGGACATTCATATGGAGGGCCTACGACGGCGATGGTTTGCCGGGATGACGACCGGTTCGCCTGCGGGATTGGCTTGGATAGCGGTGCGTTTGGCCTTCTTGACAGCGATCTTAAGAAACCCTTCTTGTTACTGTTTTGTGAACCTAACTATAATATGAATGCAATTATTGGCGCTAACAATAGCATGGAAACCTATTATTTCTCAGTTGATCGTGTTGCACATTTAGATTACTGTGACATCGTGTTTACTAGTGTTAATGAGGAACTCAGAGGCGAACGGGATGCCATGGAGATGCGAAATATTGTTACAGACTATGCGAAGAACTTTTTTGATCATTACATACTGCAGAAGGCAGCAAGTGTGGAAAGTCTGGCATACGATGGTGTGGAATTGATCAGGAAGACCAGCAACAAGTGACATAACTGAGAGACTACTGATTAATGCATGTCAAAGAGCTAGCCGTACAGACGCAGAGCCGATAACCCCTATTACGCGGTTATCGGCTCTCTGATATTGCAAATTGACATCCTGGTTCTAATAACTGACGCTTATTCGGCCTTAGTCCTGCCAGTGTTTACTTCGCTTCCAGGCTCCATCAACATGATATGACATTCCTTTTCGGCGGAAGGTTTGATCTCGACTCCCTTAGGGACAATATACATCTCGCCCTTGGAAATCTTCACTTGCCCATCACGAAAATCAATAATCATTTCTCCTTCGAGCACAAAAAATAACTTATCGGTCTCCTCATGAACATGCCACTCAAAATCTCCAGCAATCTTAACGATCTTAAATTGATAGTCATTCATTTCACCAATGAGTTTTGGAGACCAAAGATCGTTTAATTTCGAAAATTCCTCATTCAATTGAATAGCTTGATAGTGCATAGTCATTCCTCCTATGTATTAATCCTATATGTTCAGTATACTGATTTAAGCTTTTGTATAACATGGATGCCTATTGAAATCAGGATGGATTATTGATGAACTTCAGACGATACTCCGTAGGAGAAATACCACATTGTTTCTTGAACACTCTGCTAAAATAAAAGGGGTCAGCAATGCCAACGGTCTCAGCTATCTGTTGTACAGACGCATCACTTGCCAATAACATTTGCTGTGCCATGTTTATACGATATTTCAATACATATTCTGCTGGACCCATACCTGCATGTCTTCTAAACACGTAGGAAAGTCGATTTCGATTAACGTTATTTTGTTCTGCCAGCGATGCGACAGTCAGACTTTGGTCATAGTATTCTTGGATATAGGTAGAGACCCGTTCGAATAAAACATCTGATTCACAACTATTTTGCCTATGATCAACACATATTAAAGTCTCATTCAGTACATCGCGAAACAGCATCTCGGTCTGAAACTTTGAAATACCTCCGTGCTGATTATACACATGCCAAAGACGCGTGATTAATTCGATCAGACGTGGGGACTGACCCGTTGATAATTCAAAGTGCTGATGGGAAAAGCTTGTCTCTTCGAGGTCCGAACTACATATCCGGTATAAAACGAGGATGTATTCCCAGTCCGTTCTATGAAACACGGTTTGATCCAGTTTCATTTTCGCACCCCCATGTACAACTTTTCCTGGTGAAAAGATATAGGGCGTACCATCAAATTGAAATTGTATTTTTCCTGTAAGAGGAAATACAAATCCAGGAAAAGAATCGGTATAGTCAGCCTGGGGAACCCCTGGATTTCTAGCATATCGATATACTCCTTCTACTTGAAAAGGAATGTGTGCAAAATGCGCTGCTAACTGATTAACGTCTACTTTCACATTACGTACCTCATTTCAAAAGTGTTTGCCGGTCATTCTAAGATAAATCGTTGTGTACCTTACTCCAACATTATTGATAACGATTATCACTGTCAACATATATAATGAAAAAGAAAGCTCTTTTTTACATATGGGCAATAGAATCCATCTTGTGTTAACATGTGCACTAACTAATCCAATTGTTTGCTTGAGAAGGGGAACCCATGTCAATTCGAATAAAAATGCTGCTGTCCTTCACGGGCATGCTTGTTATAAGTCTACTGTTCATCCTTCTTACGGCAAGTCTGTATACGATTGCGGCTACAGGGGATCTACAGAGTTTCCGTGATATATACAAGGTACATTATCAGATCAACCCCCTGACTGAACAGGGAGAATCGATCTTTCAAGAGATGAAGTTTCTGGCCAAAAATGACCCGGACGACCTGCAGAACAAGGTTTTGCTGCGTGAATATGACATGAAGCTTCGAGCTGAGAAGTCAGGGCTCTACATCAGACGAGAGAATAGTCAGATCTTCGAATCGCTGACCTTCAACCAGCCAGAACTGAAGCAAGCACTGCCTGCCTATGATCTTAACAATTATCAGATTCGGAGCACCTTCAATATTGGTGAGCGATTTTACGCGTATGCAAAATTTGATTTTCAATATTCAGATGGGGAACGGGGGAGTATTTTTGTCATTCGCGAGAGAAGCCCCTTTGCGGAGCTTACTCGCAAGTTGCTGCCTGTGATGTCATTTCTGCTTATTGGCGTCCTAATCATTGCAAATCTGCTCTTGTTCCGCTGGATCACGCGCAGCTTCATTAAACCATTGAATCAACTACGAAGTTCAGCTGAACATATTAAAGATGGCAATCTATCCTTTAAACTTCAGCTAAACTCCAATGACGAGGTTGGTCAACTCAGCGAAGCGTTTGAGAGCATGCGGAATCAATTACAGCGCTCTTATGCGTTACGTCAGCAGGACGAAGTGAACCGCAAAGAGCTCATCTCCAACATTTCGCATGATCTCCGTACACCGATTACCAATATCAAAGGGTATATAGAGGGTATTCGTGACGGAGTGGCTAATACTCCAGAGAAAATGGAGAGTTATGTTAATATCATTCACTCCAAAGCAGTTAGCATGGATAAGCTGGTGGATGAACTGTTTTTGTATTCAAAGCTCGACTTGAACCAAGAGCCTTTCCTGTTCAAAACAGTTGATCTCGCTGATTTCCTTGAAGATAGCATCGAAGAGCTGAGATATGATTTGGAGGATAAAGGTGTTGCCCTGGATTGGAATAACCAGGTGTCTGGTCCCGCTATGGCTGCTGTGGATCCGGAGAAGTTAAAACGTACTGTTGTTAATGTGGTGGATAATGCACTCAAATATATGGAGAATGAACATAAACGATTCGAGATTACACTTCAAGCGGATGAGAACTGGATTACGATGGCGTTTAAAGATAATGGCAGGGGAATACCTGAAGAGGCACTGCCTTATATATTTGAACGCTTCTATCGTGCAGAACAATCTCGGAATTCCTCAACGGGCGGAAGTGGGCTCGGGCTAGCAATTGCCCGCCAAATCATTGATGGACATGGGGGCTTTATCTGGGCAGAAAGCCAGCCCAATGATGGCACGAGCATATATATCAAACTGAAACGGCTGAATGAAGAGAGGGAATAATGAGTAATGGCAAACATTTTGATCATTGAAGACGAAACAACGATTGCGGAACTGGAACGGGATTATTTTGAGCTCAACGGATTTTCCGTGGATCTCTGCCATACTGGAGATGAAGGCCTGAAGCAGGCACTGGAGGGAGACTATAATCTGATCATTGTTGATCTGATGCTTCCGGGACTGGACGGCTTCGAATGTTGCAGGCGTATTCGCGAGGTAAAGGAAGTGCCCATCCTTGTCGTTTCCGCGAAAAAGGAAGAAATCGATAAGATCAGGACATTTAATCTGGGAGTGGATGATTTTATTACAAAACCGTTCAGCCCAAGTGAGTTGGTTGCACGAGCAAAGGCTCATTTGACCCGATACGAGAGACTACTTGGCAAAAACAAACCAGCTGAGCAGGATGAAATCCACATTCGCGGGCTTCACATTGATAAAGGATCACGCCGCGTTTTTGTTAATGGAGAAGAGGTGGCGATTACAACCAAGGAATTCGAGTTACTTGTATTTCTTGCGAGTCATCCCAATCGTGTATTCAGCAAATCAGATCTGTTCGAGCGGATCTGGGGCATGGATTCTACCGGAGACATTGCAACGGTTACTGTCCATATTCGCAAACTGCGCGGCAAGCTGGAGACAGACCCCAAAAATCCGGAGTATATTGAAACCGTCTGGGGTGCAGGCTATCGATTTACTGCATAAGTTTCGTGAAAATTTAGACCCAGTTTATATTTTGTTAATAACTTTGACCTTGGGAGTTTCTTTTTGTCCTCTATTCTATAGATACAGACAACTACAACCTATAGAGGAGGAATTCAACCATGAATTCTACAACCCGCAAAATCGCTACATTTCTAACCATAACTGCATTAGGTACAGCAGTGTTCCCGTTAACTGCGAATCAAGTACATGCAGCTACATACGTTACTAACATTGCGGCAACAACCACACAGCTTACGCAACAACAGATTGAAGCTGCTATCAAGGATCTGAATAGCTTGGGGATCATGAACGGGTATGCAGATCAATCCATGGGTGAACATCGAGCAATTACCCGTGCGGAGTTAGCTTCATTGGTTTTCAAAACGTTTAATTTGGAGAGCAAAACGGGAGAAACCGTAGAATTAACGGATGTTAATTCCAATGCATGGTATGCGCCATATGCGTCAAAGCTTGTTGAACTTGGCATCATGCAGACGAATGATGGACAATTCAATCCGCAAACTCAAGTGTCGGATGCTGAACTCGAACAGGTCGTATCCAAAGCGATGCAACGTGATGTAAAGTCCGTTCACCATTGGATGAGCGAGTTCTACTCCGAGAACGGTTCAGCAACGCGCGGCGAAACAGCAGTATTGTTGCAAACTGCACACCAAGCTATTCCTTCGGAGCAAGCTCAAATCAAGAGCGTTAAATCTCTGAATGCCATTACGTTAATCGTCACATTCAACAAGCCGTTGACAGCAGCGGATGAGGTTTTTGCCAAGGCACAAACGGACTTTGTGTTTAGTGGCGGGCTGACGTTAACTAATATGCCCCGTTTAAAAACAGGGTCAATTGCGACTTACATCGTTCCAACGTCCGTACAAGATGCTGGTGAAGTGTACAACCTGACTTACAAAGGCCAAGACGCTGGTTCCTTTGAAGGCAGTGCCACGAAAATAAACATGACAACGGCTAGTCAAGTAACGAATGATACATTCGAGATTGAAGCACTACAATTGAACGGTGTAGTGGATTACGGTTACATTATTTCGGCATACAGCGGTGGTCGAGGAGCTAATGCATTCGTGCTGAATGATCAAGAGCAAGCAGGAGGCAAAACGTATCAGATCATCTCTTCCATGCAGGCAAGACAAGTTGTAATTACGCCAGAAGGTGGCGAGCCTATCGTTGCCAGATATGTTCCGTTCACGCAGTCCACAGATGGTAAACAAGAACCGAAGTTCCGTTTGCCTGAGGGTCAAACGCTGAAATCAGGTGTCACATATACGGTTACTTCGGATTGGGCGAACCTAGAAAATGCTTCATTTACAGCGAAATCGTTTGATGCACTAGTGGTTGCAAGTGCTCAAGCCGTGAGCGAAACCTCCATTGAAGTTACGCTTGACCAGGATCCTGGAGATGAATTGTTCTCTGGTCGAAGTGTAACGTTAACTTCACCTAGCGGGGATGTTCTGACGGCCACTTATAAATATTCAAGTCGAAAAGGTGCGACGGGTGTATTTGACCTAACGAATGATGGAAAGTTAACTCCGGGTACTACGTATACAATAAACCCAGTTGGGGATTGGAGTATCGCTTCTTCGGTCACCTTGACACTGGAGTAAAGGAGGCAGTATGAGTAAATCGCTGATCATCGTTGTCCTGATAAGCAGTATGTTGATCGTTCAAGGTTGCGTGCCTGAAATGAGAAACGACTCTAATGTGGAGGAAAAGGCCATGACTTCAGCAGATGAACAGCTGTTCAAAGCAGTAGAGGACAGCGATACTGAACGCATCGAACAAATGATTCAAGCAGGTGCCAATATCAATGCTCAAGATCAGAGTGGACGAACCGCTACAATGATTGCAACCTACAATAATGATCCAACATCGGCTAAAGTGTTAATTGAAGCGGGGGCAGATGTGAATATACAGGACGATATGAAAAATACTCCGTTTCTGTATGCTGGCGCTGAAGGATACTTGGATATTTTGAAGCTGACAATCGAGGCGGGAGCGGACCCAGCGATAACGAATCGATATGGAGGGACAGCGCTTATTCCAGCTTCGGAGCATGGATATGTAGATGTAGTGCAAGAACTCCTGACTCAAACTTCGGTGGATGTGGACCATGTGAATCAATTGGGATGGACAGCGCTACTCGAAGCGATCATTCTTAACGATGGCAATGCTCAGCAGCAGGAGACGATACAATTACTCATTGATCACGGAGCAGACGTGAACATACCGGATCGTGATGGCGTATCACCACTCAGTCATGCGAAGAATAAAAGCTTTAAGGAAATTGAAGACATTTTGGTACATGCTGGTGCGAAATAAAACTCTTTTAGGGTGAATAAATTAACAAACATGTTGAGATATATGTAAAAATGGTTTTCATGGAGCGCCTGATTCCTTCTATGCTGAAGGGCAGGCGCTTCATTCAATTAATCTTACGTGTATGAAACTGGCGTACTCTTAACATGACATGATTAGATACAAGAACGAAGATCTTAAAAATTGAATATCTCTGCTTTAAAGTTTACTATAGTGTACCACTATGCTTCCAGATAAAATGGAAATACCAACCATGTAAGCGCTATCTATTATTATACTGCTTTTACATGTTGGAATCATTCATGGAGGTGTATGATGAAGAGGAAGTCTTGGTATACTTTGGCGGTAACTGGTATCATCTCTTTGTTTTTTTCGGTAAGCGCTTTCGCGGGTTATGTTTTCTGGGAACCTCTAACCTATTTTAACGCAAGTACGTGGCAAAAAGCGGATGGGTATTCCAATGGGAGCATGTTTAACTGTACGTGGAGGGCTAACAATGTTAATTTCACAAGTGATGGTAAGCTTAAGCTTGGTTTGACCAGCTCTGCGAATAACAAGTATGATTGTGGAGAGTACCGTTCCACGAATACGTATGGGTACGGCTTGTATGAAGTCAGTATGAAACCTGCCAAGAACACAGGTATAGTTTCGTCTTTTTTCACATACACAGGGCCCGCACATGGCACCCAATGGGATGAGATTGATATCGAATTTTTAGGAAAAGACACAACCAAAGTGCAGTTTAATTATTACACCAATGGGGTTGGTAATCATGAGAAGATTATCAATCTAGGTTTTGATGCATCCCAAGGTTTCCATACGTACGCATTTGACTGGCAGCCGGGACATATCAAATGGTATGTTGATGGGGTATTGAAGCATACGGCAACCAGCAATATTCCTAAAACACCCGGAAAAATCATGATGAACCTCTGGAATGGAACAGGAGTAGATAGCTGGCTCGGTCCTTATAACGGTGCCAATCCGCTCTATGCAGAGTACGATTGGGTCAAATATACGAGTAATTAAGCAGACTGAAGCAGCCGTTAGTGGCTGCTTTTTTCTATATTCTGGAATTGTATTTATTCAATATATGTATTCAATATCCAATATCCTAAATTAATGCAATAAATGTTGCAATATTAGTATGGGCATAAATATCAAACATTCATTATGATTAACCTGTAAGCAACATTACATAGACTGGGGGAACGAAGTTGGACACAAGTAAAAAGAGACGAGTAGGCAGTTTGGTCATGATCGGTGTATTGGCCCTATCTGCAGCCTTGAGTGGGTGTAGTAACGGGAGCGACAAGAAAACAGAATCGAGTACACCAGCGACAACGTTGGAGCTCAAAAATGGGAAGTATGATCCACCAGTATCCATTACGTATTTACGACCATGGGGTCCAGACGTGAAGTTTAAGCCAGGCGAGGATCAGGATAACAACGTCCATACCAAATGGGCTAAGGAGAAACTCGGGATTGAGTTGAAAAACCAGTGGATATCTCCTTCTACCAATAATGCATTTGAGACGAAACTGCGCCTGTCACTGGCTTCTAATGCAGACATGCCAGACATTATTTCGTATCGCGGCGAATTCAATCTGGTGCGTGAATTGATTGAGTCCGGAAAATTTGTCGATGCGGGCGAGTTGTTTGACAAATATGCCAGCGACACATGGAAAGCAGCCGTAAACGAAGATCCTTCCGTATGGTATCCATACATGCAAGATGGCAAAAAGATCGGTATTCCGATTCTGGACTATTCCTATAATGGTGATCCTGTCATGTGGATCCGCGAAGACTGGATGAAGAAATTCAATCTGGAAGCACCTAAAACGATAGATGATCTTGAAGTCATTATGGAAACGTTTACGAATCAAGATCCGGATGGCAATGGGAAGCAGGATACCTACGGACTCACCGTTGGCTTCAAGAACTGGCTGAACACATGGATGTCAGAAGCTGGTTGGGTATTTGGTGCTTATGGTACAATGCCAAACCAATGGAATCTGACGGCAGACGGAAAACTTGAATACGGTTCCGTTACACCTGGTGCAAAACAGGCTTTGGCCAAATTACAGAGTTGGATGAGCAAAGGTTATATCCCGGAAGAAGCCGGTGTGTATGACGAGACGAAAGCAGCTGAAGAATTTACTGCTGGAAAAGCAGGTATTGTGGTAGGTCCTCACTGGATGCCATCCTGGCCGTTGGAGGATGTGAAGAAGAACAACCCTGAGGCTGAATACAAAGCCTATCCGATTCCTTCCGGTCCAAACGGTCAAGCAGGAAGACATGGTACGTCGAATGGAAATGGCGTAATTCTGATTAACAAAGACATGAAAAATCCGGAAGCCTTTTTCACCTATCAGAACTATCTCTTTGATCACTATGCAAATCCTAAAGAGGGCGATGAGTTCGAACATGGATTTGCCGAAGGGTACGATTGGGTCATGGTCGATGGGAAACCATCAACTGATGCAAGTCTTACGGGTGGTTATGCTCCAGAGAAGTACACCTTAACGTTTGATGGAGCGCGTATTCCAAATCTAAGCATGACAACACTTGCCAAGCTCGCGAGCGGTGAAGAAGCAACTACACCGTTTGAGAAGAAAATCAAATCAGGTGTACCAGTACCTATGCTTGATGCAGCCAAGATTGTTTTGGATCAAAAAGATATCGTGTTCAATCAGATGTTTACTGGAGCACCTTCAATGACAATGCAGATGAACAATGATATTTTGACAAAGATGGAGAAAGATACATTCTCTCAAATTGTATATGGCAAAACCTCTGTTGATGCGTTCGACTCATTTGTTGAGAAATGGAAATCTTCAGGCGGAGATCAGATTACAAAAGAAGTTAACGAGTGGTATGATTCCGTGAAAAGCGGAAAATAGTATGACGCAGGGCTGGCTGAATTGATTCATCGCGGCCCCATAAGCACCAAAAAGGCATTGCAGGAGAAGATCTCCGGCAATGCCTTTTTGTATTCGATATAGAGTAGGGGAACCAGGAGAGATTACCAGAACGTCAAGTCTGGCCTGAGTACTCTCTTAAACCGGCAGATTTTCCCGATATTCCTGCGGTGTAAGATCATAAAATTTCTTGAAAACTCGAATGAAATACGCGGTATTGTTGTAACCGACAAGTTCTGCAATCTCAAACACTTTAGCGGTTGATGTTCGCAAATGATAGGCTGCTTTCTCCATTCTTAACCGGTACACATAGGCAGTAAGTGCTTCACCTGTCTCCGCCTTGTATACCTTGGACAAGTACACTGGATGCAGATGCACATGGTCAGCAATTGCAGGCAGTGATACATCACCAGCCAGATGAAGGTCAACAAAACTTTTGACGCTGCGCACAATGGTGCTGTGATTGTCTCTAAGCTCTTGTTCAGCATCATCTCGTATGTAATGAAGTGTACGCACGGACCAGTCCTGTAGCTGCTGCGCAGTGGAATAGCTGGGAGCTTGAAAGTAACGATAGGACTCTGCTGGAATCAAAGAAGAGATTTGTTTGCCATTTTTATGAATGATGTACGCAAACGCACCCGCAATAGCAAAATACACCTCAAAGGTTGACTCCGCAATATCATGATGTTCATTGGAATGCAATAGTTCCTCAAAAATGTGCTCAATTTTCTGTTCCACATCCTCAAAGCGACCAGCTTCGAGCAAGCTAATCAACGTTGGTGGCTGATACAGCGACCTGATCGTATGTAGAGGGTTGGCATCCGTTTCATCGGAAGCGGTGACAAACAAACCTTGCACCTGACCCATCCGTTTACGCATGGACATAACCGTTCGCTCATAGAGTTCTCCAATTTCGTGGGGAAACTTGCCCCAACTGGAGACGGAAATGGAGATTGCACCTTTCAGGTATAACTGAACATTGGTTTGAATCTGGGCAGCATATTGCTCAAGCAATGTCTGAGGCGTCTCACTCCTGTTATAACTCATCGTTGTGGAATGTTTCATGCTTACGAGAACAACTATGTAATCATGCACGTCTCGTGTGTGCCAGATATGAAAATGATTATGCATCACTTCACTTATGATATTACATATCGCATATTCCATTAGGGCCAGGTCGCCGTGTGCCATATCGGATAGATGTTTCTCCATACGAATAATTAGCATGCCGAGATCCTCTCCTACGGAGTAGGGAAGCTCCAGCAGATCAAGCTTGTCTGCCAGTGTCTTCTGATCATAGACTTTTCCAGTCAGCAACTCATGCAGCATCGTGGATTGAAGCAATGGCAGATGATCCTGAAAGGCGTGTAAGGCTCTTTGATGAGATGCTGCTGTTTCCCACTTTTCTTTAATTCGATGAACAAGACGTTGCACGGATTCGATCAGATCTTCATCGCTTACAGGTTTCAGCAAGTAATCAAAGCTTTCCTGCGCAATAGCCTGTTTGGCATATTCAAAGTCGGCGTGACCTGATAACAGAATCGTCTGCACATGAGGCCACTTTTCGTGAATCGCTGTAATAAGTGCAATGCCTGACATTTCGGGCATACGTATATCCGTAATTACAATGTCAATGTCGTGATTGTCCATAATTTCCAGCGCCACTGCACCGGATAAGGCTTCATGAACTGTACCGATCCCGCAGCTTTCCCACGGAATGGTCTCTGCCAGCGTTTCCACGACGGAACGTTCATCGTCCACTAGTAATATTTGCAGCATGGGTCTTTCACCTACTTGTCTGTATTGTCGTGCCATGTGATGTTAACTTTAATCCCACCCATTGAAGAATGGTCATAGAATAGTCCAGATCCTTCACCGTACAGAAAAGACAAACGCTGATGGACATTCCATGTACCACATCCCATATTCTCATCCAGCGGTTTAAGAAGATTATCTCTTAGATGATCAAGCTGTTTCTCAGACATGCCAAGCCCGCTGTCCTCCACGATAATCGTGTACACATCATCCTCGCAGTCCGCATAGATTTTAATCTCACCATCTACCGATTTGGGCTCCAGACCATGAATAATAGCGTTCTCAATAATAGGCTGAAGGGTTAGTCTGGGAACTGTTTTATCTAAAATATCATGGGGCACGTCGATTGTAAAATGCATTCGTTCCAGACGAAGTGACTGGATTTCCAAATAATTTTTGACCATCGTCAGCTCTTCACGAAGCGTGGCTTGATCCTTTTCGGACCTGGTTATGTATCGGTAATACTCTCCCAGATTCAGTGCCATGGCTACCACGGCCTTTTCATTTTTCATTCGGGCCATGTTCTTGATATAGAAAAGGCAGTTATATAGAAAATGCGGATTAATCTGCGATTGCAACTGTTTGAGCGTGGCTTCCCGACTTCGTAATTTCTCTTCATATACATTCTCGATTAATTCCTGAATTCGTTGAGCCATGATGTTGAAACGTGCAAATAACAGGCTGAACTCATTGCGTGCAGAATGATGAAGCCGAACGGAAAAGTCCCCGGTGGACAAGCGATTCGTCCCTTTCACCAACTGTAAGAGTGGAAGCTGCACACTTCGGTAGAGTGTATATAATACAACAACGCTCATCACGATCAGAACGGCAATTGAAGCGTAGAAGAGATTCCGGCTGCTCGTAATCGGTTTCAAAATTTGCTGCATAGGCACATAGTCAACATAATACCAGCCGAGGCTCTTGGATTGAATGTAGGAGACATAATATTCCGTTTTGTTCAACGTTGTACTGAATCCACCGCTGGCCTGCAGTTTTGCTTCTTTCAGGGAAGGCAGGATTGCGTTCAAGGTTTCCTTTCCAGAACTATTGCTGATTAGTCCATAATCGGGATGGAACATAAACGGGTCACCTTTATTATTTAACTTGTTTTGATTAAGGAGTGCAGTCAAGTGATGAACTGGGAAACTGATTTTGGTAATCAATCTGGCTTTGCCAGGTCTCGCCATCGCTGTCGTTGGATCAGTAGTGTACCAGATAAACTGATTATCAGCATAGGTCCAGGACTGCGAGAGAGGCTCCTTAAATTCATCATCCCTGTACGGAATGTAAGCATAATAATCCGTTGATATCACTTTTTGCATCCTTGGGAAGTATAGTGTGATGGTCGAATGCCATTTGCTTGCTGCGTTGTACAGATTCATCTTTTCCAGAATGGCGCTTCCAACTTTCACACGTTCATAGGGAATGTCCTTGTAGTCGGGGCGTTGATATTCCTGAATACTCGAATCTTGTCCAATAGACATCCCATACAATGACAATTGGTAAATGTTGGATTCTACTGAATCAGCAAATGTTGAGAGATGATTCATCGTATTGTTCTGAATCTCGTGTTCGATAACACGCACGCTTTCCCGGTTCGAGTATGTATAGAGAAATAGCACCAGAATAAGCAGCATCACAAACAACAGTGTAATTTTGGTAAAGACATTCAAGCGTGTAAACAAAGTCCAACCTCCTTAATCTTATTAAAATATTGATATCGTTGTTGCAATATTAGGATATAGATCACAAATTTCCATTGCTATAATTTTAATATACAAGTTCACGATGACTTGTAAAATACAAAATTTAGAACATGGGGGATGCAGGAGTGAAGGAACATACGTTAGAAACGCCGCATAAACGGCGCTCCACCAGGGTTAAACAGCGCTGGAATATGCAACGGAACTGGACTTTGCATATGATGCTCATTCCAGCTGTATTGCTGGCACTGGTGTTTCAGTACATACCGATGGGCGGCATTGTAATTGCTTTTCAGGATTTCAAGCCATACTTGGGATTTTCTGAATCCAAATGGGTGGGTTGGGACAATTTCCGATATTTATTTTTATATCCGGACGTAGGTCAGGTGATCTGGAATACGCTGGTCATTGCATTTTTCAAAATCATAGCAGGTCTATTCGCTCCATTCCTGTTTGCCATTTTGCTCAATGAAGTGCGCTTGACGGCATTCAAGAGAGTGAGTCAAACGCTTGTGTATCTACCGCATTTCCTATCATGGGTTATTCTCGGTGGTATTCTGCTCGATATCCTGTCTCCTCAGGGCGGCATGGTCAACCAGCTTGTCGTAGCCTTTGGAGGAGAACCGATCTTCTTCCTGGGAGACGGTACATGGTTCCGAATAACGCTGATCCTCAGTGATGTGTGGAAAGAATTTGGTTTTGGTACGATCGTATTTCTGGCTTCTCTCTCAGGAATTAATCCTGCACTCTACGAGGCTGCCGAGGTGGATGGGGCCAACCGATTTAAACAGACGCTGCACATTACGATTCCGGCATTAATGCCGATTACAATCGTACTGATGACACTCTCTATCGGCAATATCCTGAACGCCGGTTTTGATCAGGTATTCAACTTGTACAATCCGCTTGTGTATGACAAAGGCGACATCATTGATACCTTTGTATATCGACTCGGGATTCTGAACGGGAAGATGAGCTTCGCCACAGCAGTAGGGTTGTTCAAATCTGTGGTTGCTACCATTTTGATTGTTATATCTTACAGAATGGCTTACAAACTAGCTAATTATCGAGTTTTCTAGAGAGGAGAAAAGGGCTTGTATTATAAAACAAAAGGATACCGCATATTCAGCATCGCTAACTATACTTTTCTTGGGATATTATCGATACTCTGCATTTTACCAATTATTCATATATTGGCTGTTTCATTCAGTAGTATGGCGCCAGCATCATCAAACCTGGTTACCTTCTGGCCCATCGGGTTCACAACCGACGCATATGTGAAAACATTCGGGAATTCAAACTTCATCAACTCCTTGATCGTATCACTTAAACGGACTGTAATTGCGACGATCATTGGTATGGTCATCATGCTCATAACCGCATTTCCGTTGTCGAAGGAAGATATCAGTTTTAAAGGTCGCTCCTTATATACGTGGTTTTTCGTATTTACCATTTTGTTCAGCGGCGGTTTGATTCCAAGTTACATTCTGATCCAGAAGCTTGGCTTGATGAATACAATCTGGGCACTTATTCTGCCTGGCGCACTGTCCGTGTGGAACGTTATTCTCATGATGAACTTCTTCCGCGGTCTGCCCAAAGAACTTGAGGAAGCAGCTTATTTGGATGGAGCAGGTCATATCAAAACGTTGATTCTGGTCTACGTACCACTATCGCTTCCAGCGATCGCAACCTTGTCCTTATTTACGATGGTGTATCAGTGGAACTCCTGGTTCGACGGCATGATCTATATGTCTGATATTAAAAATTATCCGCTTGCTTCTCTATTACAGACCATTATCGTTCAGCAAGATCTCAGCAAAATCAACGTCGATCCCTCGATGTTGGAGAATATCTCGCAGCGAACCGTACGCGCAGCACAGATCTTTATCGGCGCGCTTCCGATCCTGATGGTATACCCGTTTTTACAACGTTTCTTCGTTAAGGGGATCGTTATTGGAGCAGTTAAGGAATAGGCTATGCAAATGCAAGGATAACTGAGCTGAGGGAGGAAGAAGGATGAGAAAAGGACTGGCATGTATGGTGGCATGGAGTTTAATGGCTTCTCTCGTTTATCCAGCAACTGCTGGAGCAGAAAGTGTACAGGGTCAAGCGGAGGTGGGAAATGTGCAGGCGAAAAGCCTGCACTTCTCTGTTCCCTATACAGACCTGACCGGGCATTGGTCACAATCTGCAGTTACACGCATGCAAGACTTGAATTTATTGAAAGGTTATACGGACGGTACATTCAAGCCCAGTCAAGTCATTAGCCGAGCTGAATTCGTGATGATTCTGGATCGAGCCTTTGGTTTCACCGGTAATGCGGCGACTGGCTCATATGCAGATGTGACTTCAGACGATTGGTACTATGACGTCATGGTACGAGCGAATGGTTCTGGCATCATCGAAGGGACAGACCGTGAACATCTGTCACCGCAACAACCGATTACACGCCAAGATGCAGCGGTTATGGTGGATCGAGCTTTTCAACTATCCATGGGTACGAACGAAAATGGGAGACTACTGGAGTTTAAAGATGCAGACGATATTTCCAGTTATTCCGAGAAAGCGCTTACCTATCTAGTGGACGAAAATATCATTAAAGGTTTCCAGGGGAAATTAAATCCCAAAGCCCCGATTACACGAGCGGAGACGGCAGCGTTACTGTCGGCGATGATTGCCGATGTGAAAAGTGCTCCTGGTATATATGAATCCCGGGTGGATGGCAACTTCATTGTTAAATCGACAGATGTCACGCTGAAAAATACCGTTATCAACGGAAATCTGCTGCTGGCAGAAGGCATTGGCGAGGGGACTGTTGTTCTTCAGGGCGTAACGGTTACAGGAAGTGTCATTATTAAAGGCGGAGGCAGTCATTCCATCGACATTAGCAACTCCAAGCTGAATCGAGTAGTCGTTGACAAACGTGGGGAACCCGTCAGAGTTGCCATCACGGAAGAAAGTACTATTCAGGAGATGCATGTAATGCAGAAGTCCATTCTGGAAGTCTCTGCGAACAGCCTGATTGATTCCATGAATATTCATGCAGAAGCGAGTCAGACTCGAATGGATACCAAAGGTAAGATCCAAAAATTAAGTGTAGACGCCACTGATGTTGTTATCAACGGAGAGAAAGTAAAACAGGGATTGCGCACATCCATGGTGGGTGAAGCCCAAACACCTGCTTCATCACAGCCGGGTGGTTCAACAAATGTGACAAACACACCAACGCCATCTTCTCCAGACGGACAATCACCGTCTACACCATCTACCCCAAGCAATCCGTCGGGCGAAAAACCGGTCCCAGCAACAACGATTCCGCATGATCAATGGGAGCTGGTCTGGAATGATGAGTTTAACGGGCCTGGGATTGATTCTTCCAAATGGACCGTACAGGATACAGGACTCGTTTATAACAATGAAATGCAATATTACAGTCCGGATAACACTCGCATTACGAAAGATCAGAATCGAAGCGTGTTGCAGATTGAAGCAAAAAAGGGGCCGAAAAACGGCAAAGATTACAGCTCTGGCAAACTGATATCCATGGGAAAAGGCGACTGGACCTACGGTAAAGTAGTTGTACGTGCAAAGCTTCCGATTGAAAAAGGCATGTGGCCTGCCATATGGATGATGCCAACAGATGAAGCACATTATGGTGGATGGCCTGCCTCTGGAGAAATCGATATTATGGAGTTAATTGGTGGCAAAGAGAGTAATAACAAGGTATATAGCACATTGCATTATGACAGTGTGAAGCCTGACGGCTCCCATGGACATGATCAGGGAAGCCTTACTCTTCCGAAGGGAGAAACTTTTGCTGACGATTATCATGATTTCCAGGTGGAATGGTTGCCGGGTATGATTCGTTTCTATGTGGATGGAAAGCTGCATCATGAAGTGACTAACTGGCAAACGAAGGCCGTGGGCCAACCCGAGTATTATACGTTCCCTGCACCATTTGATCGTCCATTCTATCTGATTCTGAATCTGGCAGTTGGAGGAGACTGGCCGGGGGCACCTGAAAGCAACTTCACTTCCGAAAAGATGAATGTTGATTTTGTGCGTGTATATTCTTACAAAAATCTAGACACATGGCCTGATGTAACAACAAATCCCATCGAGCCTGCGCAACAGCGTGACCCGCAAGCCGATGGCAATCAAATCTACAATGATCGTTTTGCGGAAGGGTCTGAAGACAATGGAGTGCCTCTTCAGTGGAAATTCATCACAAATGCTGATGGAGCTGGCAGTGTCAAAGTTGTAACGGATGAGCAGAAAGGGAAAGCAGCAGAAGTTACCATTGATGCATCGGGTACTGAAAACTACTCGGTTCAACTCACTCAGATGCCGATGTACATCAAGAAAAACAAAAAGTACAAGATACAATTTGATGCGAAAGCATCTGCTAACCGTACAATCATGTCCAAACTGAACCAATTTGAAAAAAGCTGGACCAATTATTCGGGTGATAACACCTTTGAACTCACGACAGATTGGCAATCCTATGACTATACCTTCAATATGCGGGATGGCACGGATAACAATGCCAGATTCGAATTTAATCTGGGGCTGGATGATACAACCGTTTGGTTTGCCAATGTCAGACTGATCGAGGTGGGTGAAGCTGATCCGTTAACTGTCGAACGAAACGCGCTACCTGATGGCAACTTTATTTACAATGGCACATTCGATCAGGGCAAGGAGCGTCTGGGATTCTGGTCAAGCCGCATTCAGGACAGTGCGGCAGCCAATATAAGTGTAAATAACTTTTCGAAATTCCCGATTATGGAGCGTCAGCTGGTTGTTGATGTTACTCAAACGAATGGTGACCCACAGCAAGTTTCGGTGAACCAACCGGAGCTGAAGCTTGAGGCGAATACAACGTATGGCTTCTCCTTAGATGCCAAGGCAGATACACTGCGAAGCATCGATATTGATGTTGTCAGCAGTAATGGGCATACGGTACAGGTTCATCAAGGACAAAACCTCTCCTTGAACCAAGAAATGAAAACATTCACCGGAGAAATCATCATTGGAGATGGAGCATCAATCGCACAATCCGAGCTAAGACTGTTATTTGGTAGTTCTAAAGGTAAGGTATATGTGGACAATGTTCGTCTGACGAAACGCGGAAAACCTCTGTCAGTGAATGGCTACGCACATGTACCTGCAACCGAAGCCTGGATGATGCAGGGCTTACAACTGGAGGACTCCGTAGAAGGAGGAAAACATGTCAGTTACATGGATCAGGGAGATCTGCTGCAATATAAAATCGATGTAGCTCACGACGGAGTATATGTTCTGTCTGCCCGAATGGCCAGTGGAAAAAGTGATTCCAAGGTTCAGTTCAGCATCCAGGATGAACAAGGTACAACCGTTGCACAATCAGACCTGAGTCTCGGAGACACGGGTGGATGGCAAGCTTATAAAACGGTGTATTTTCCAGGGGTCAACTTGACAGCAGGCAAATCCTATTATGTGAATTTTGAAGGAGCAGATTATAATACACGTTGGGTGGATATTTCACAAAACAAAATTCAGAACAGTGAGCTAACAGCTGACCTGAATCATTGGGAGCTAATTCCTAATCATCTGACAGCCTCACATGAAGAGGGCGAAGGATTAACGATTAATTTGCCTGGTACAAGTGAACAGTGGTGGGATGCTTTGTTGCAACAAGATGAGATCAAACTTGATGCAAACAAAACGTATCGACTTACCTTCGAGGCATCTGCTTCAAGTCCTAAATCCATGCAAGCGGTTCTTTCTCAGAATGCAGGGGATTTTGTGAAGTATTTTGAAGAAGAAGTGGAATTAACCGCGGATCAAAAGTCGTATAGTTATATCTTTACCATGGGAGATACCTCCGATTCGGCAGCTATGCTTGCATTCGGATTAGGATATCCGCTATCTACAGGTGAACACTCGATTCACATCAATAACGTCCAGTTATATGAAGTTAATCCGAATGCAGATCAAGGAGGTCAGCCAGCTCATGTAAACCTTATTCCCAATGGAGACTTCTCCAAAGGTAAGGACGGCTGGTTTACCCATGCGGACGGTAATGCAGCGGACCTTGAGATGCAAGTTAACAATCAACAGCTTCAAGCCAAGATTGGTCATGCAGGGCAGCATCCATGGGATCGTCAAGTCATCAATGAAGGATTTGGCATACAGCAAGGTTTTAAATATAAATTGACGTTTAAAGCCAAAGCGGAGACGTCCAGGAAATTGGGTTTGGGGATTGGATGGGTTGATGCAGCTGCCAACTATGAATGGCATGGTTTCTTTGGGGCACGAGTTGATTTGACCCCAGAAGAACAGGAGTTCACGTTTACATTTGATGCAACAGAAGACAGCTATGCGAATACTCGAATTTCATTTGATCTGGGTAACATTGATGGTGTACAAGATGGCAACACAACCGTCTCATTATCCGAGGTCAGCTTGATTAATCTGGGTCCTGCCAATTAGCTTCTGAATTCACTATATTATTGAGGCACAACAAGTGAAAAATCCGATTCCGTGATGCCGGAATCGGATTTTTTGACCTCTCCGTGAAGAGAAGGAATAGATAGTTAAATTGGATAGATAGGCTTAAATATCTAGTTTGCGATTACTGATCCATTTCACCATTTCAGGATCGTTGTGTGAGAAGAATAGGCTCTGTTTGGTATCTAACGCAGTAATCGACTCAATATCTGCTTGGCTTAATTCAAAATCAAAAATATTGAAATTCTCAATAATTCTTTCTTTACGCACCGATTTTGGAATGACAACGACTTCACGTTGTGTTAACCAACGCAAAACCACTTGAGCAACCGATTTGTTGTACTTTTCACCTATAGATACCAATACCTCATTTTGGAACAAGTCATTTTTTCCTTCAGCAAATGGTGCCCAAGATTCGATCTGAACATTATTTTCTTTCATGAATTGTCCAGTTAAAATCTGCTGGTTGAAGGGATGAGTTTCGACCTGGTTTACAGCAGGGGTTACTTCGTTTTGTAGAATCAAATCGATTAGACGATCCGGCTGGAAGTTACTCACTCCGATTGCACGTACTTTACCTTCACGATACAACTCCTCCATTGCACGCCAAGAGCCATGTACGTCTCCAAAAGGTTGATGAATTAAATATAAATCCAAATAGTCCAATTGCAATCGTTCCAAAGATTTTTCAAATGCGCGTTTGGTACGTTCATAACCCGTGTCCTGAACCCAAAGTTTTGTCGTGACAAATAATTCTTCTCTGGCCACGCCACTACGTTTGATTGCTCTGCCCACAGCTTCCTCGTTTAGATAAGAGGCAGCAGTATCAATGAGACGATACCCAGCCGATATGGCATCCATAACACTTTGTTCACATTCGTTTGCATCTGCAATCTGAAACACACCAAAGCCGAGAATAGGCATCTCAACACCATTATTTAAAATTACTTTGTTCATATATTAACCTCCAGTTGTGGCATGTCTATATTATTGCATTCCTGCTCTAAAAACCGATATCTAATTTGTCTTATATGCTTGCCTAATTCTCTTATTACCTATACATGCAGAATAAAGTTGTCCAGGAATGACAGTATTCCCATGGCAAAATCAAATCGCTAAAAGAATTATCCAGCGAATATGAAGAGAAACCTACTACGAATTAAGCAAGAGACTGTCAGTAAACATTGCTGGCAGTCTTTCTTCATATATTGCAGACATTGAGCGATACGTACTTACTCTATTCTAAAAACGAATGAATACAAGATATAATGTCTGAATAGTTCGTAAATAACTGTGAACAAATCGTTAATTCATTGACATTGCATGTGATTTTAATTAGAATACGAAATGGACTTCAGGTTGAAAACAGATATGAGTATCTTTATGTTTAGTTTAGAGCTTAGCTGTTGAATCTTTAAATCCTAACAACGAATATAGGAGCGACAATATTACAATCCTATATGAAGATTAGGATTTTTTGTTTTTAGCTTTGGAGTATAATTTGAAAGTTGGAGGCTGGCTTTACCATGGACAAATGGTTCAAACTTAAAGAACGAGGCACGACCATCCCCACAGAAATTATCGCAGGGGTTACAACATTTTTCACAATGGTATACATAGTTATCGTAAACCCAGGAATACTCAGCAGCACAGGCATGGACTTTAACGGAGTATTCATAGCAACGGTACTGGCAAGTATTGTGGGAACTCTGATTATGGGGCTATGGTCCAATTATCCAATCGTCATCGCACCGGGTATGGGTCTGAATGCATTCTTTGCCTATAGTGTAGTTGCCGGATATGGCGTGACTTGGCAGGTTGCACTGGGAGCTGTATTTATAGCAGGGATTCTGTTTATTATTTTATCACTGACTTCATTCCGTTACATGTTGCTTGATGCAATTCCTGCTAGCTTAAAACATGCAATAACAGCAGGGATCGGATTGTTTATTACAACGGTAGGTTTGCAAAATGCCGGAATTATTGCCGATTCAGAATCGAATTTGATTACGATCGGGAACTTGGCTGAGCCAATGGCTTATCTGACCATTATCGGATTGATTATTACCGTTGTGCTGATGGCTTATAATGTGAAAGGTTACCTGTTCATCGGAATGGTGGTAACAGCGATACTTGCCTGGATCATGGGACTATTCCAAATGCCGGAATCGATTGTATCCATGCCACAAGGCCTCGCTTCAACGGCTTTGCAACTGGATCTGGCAGGGGTATTCTCGAATGGTTTATATACAATCATATTTACCTTCTTGTTGATCACGCTGTTTGATACGACGGGCACGATGCTCGGCGTTGCTGAACAAGCAGGATTGCTGAAGGAAGGTAAATTTCCACGCTCGCGTGGCGCATTATTGGCAGATGCCGTAGGAACAACCAGCGGTGCTTTGCTCGGAACAAGTCCAACATCGGCTTACATCGAATCCAGCACAGGGGTAGCTGCAGGGGGAAGAACGGGACTGACAGCTGTAACGGTAAGTGTGCTGCTTGCGCTGACCTTGTTCTTCACACCGATCGTAAGTGTAATATCAAGCATTCCAGCGATTACTTCTCCGGCACTGATTATTGTTGGATACTTTATGATTAACGTTATCAGCAAAATCAAATGGGATGATCTCGAAGAAGCATTTCCTGCTTTCCTGATTATCATCCTTACTCCATTGACGCATAGTATTGCGACAGGCATCGGCGTAGGTTTCATCTTCTATCCGGTACTTAAGCTGCTTCGCGGAAAAGGTAAAGATGTTCATCCAATCTTCTACATTTTTGCGGTATTGTTCTTCATTCAGCTTGTGTTCCTGGACCACTAAAACTGTCTTATCCTATGGAGAACTGCTTTCAACAAGCAGCTCTCTTTTTTTTGTAGTTCATACTCCGTTCATATTCCCGTCACGAAGGGGACATCTTCCATGGTTACACTATACCTATGTCGCAAGAGCGGCTCTACAGATATAAAGGACAGGAGAAGATGGATATGGCAGAAGCAGTGGATGTAACAACAACGGGGACTAAGGGCCGTAAAAAACGGTACTTATGGTTGAAAATAATAGGTGGTATTGTCGGCGCGCTGGTGCTGTTCATGGGCATCACGTTTGTCGTTCATACGATAAGTAATGGGGCAGAGAAAAAGAAAATCGAATCGTACGGCCAATATGTCAATGTTGATGGGAAAAATATGAATGTGTCCATTCAAGGTAGCGGCGAACAAACCATCGTGTTACTTCCCGGACAAGGAACACCGTCACCAGTACTCGATTTCAAATTGTTAATCGATGAATTAACTTCTGATTACAAAGTTGTGGCGATTGAGCCTTTCGGTTATGGATTAAGCGACCAAACCGAAACGGAGAGAACAACGGAGAATATTGTTAGTGAAATTCATGAAGCTGTACAGCAGCTCGGTATAGATCGTTATATTCTGATGGGGCATTCCATCACGGGACTGTACGCAGCAACTTATGTGAACACGTATCCGGATGAAGTCTCTGCTTTTGTCGGGATCGATAGCAGTGTTCCGAATCAACCTGGCATGGATGTTAAATTACCTTTGAACTTAATGAAATTCCTTCAAAAATCGGGCTTAATGAGAGTCCTCCAAGCAGTAAGTGGTGATTCATATGCTTCACTTGCATACGATGAACATACCAAAGAACAGATGAAGTTGATTTCGAATCAAGTCTCGACAAATCCGACATTAGTAGATGAGCTTAAACATCTGGGTTCCAATTTCAAAAATGGAGAAAAACTCACGTATCCTCGTGATCTGCCGATGCTGCTCTTCGTTCAATCCAATAACGAGCAAAATCCTCAGTGGATTCCGTTACATGAGGAGCAAGTGAAACAATCCGCACAGGGAAAAATGATTCCGATGGAAGGTTCACATTACCTGCATCATACGAAATACAAAGAAATCGCCGAGGAATTCAAATCTTACATGAAACAAATTCAATAGCATGATTGATTAATAAACTGCGGTACCGAATCTGGTGCCGTGGTTTTTTTTGTTATCAGGAGAGACTAAAATAAAGACTTGACCTTAGGTCAGACCTAAGGTTTATGCTAGTAATATGAAAAACAGCAAAGGTGGTGAATTGGTTGAGTGATGAAATTACGATTAGCGAGCTGGCAAAGCTGATGAAAGTCTCTGTACATCAAATTCGATACTTCGAAGAAAAAGGGGTGTTGAACCCTGCTTATATAGCAGAAAACCAATACAGGATGTATGGGGTAGATGAAATTTACCGTCTATCTCATATACTGTTGCTTCGCAAAATGGGACTGTCTGTTCAAATGATCAAGGAATGTTTGAGTAATCTGACATCCGATCAAATTACAGCATTATTTCGCCAAGCGTTGGCAGACACGGAAGCAGCTATAACTCAGCTTCAGCACACAAAGCACCTTATCAGCAAGTTGTTGCATGAGAAAAAGCATATCCCACTTGAGGATCAAGTGACTTATTATATTGTTACTCGTGAGGAGATTCACTTATCCCTGTGGTTTCATATGGAAGCGCAAGGGTACTTGCAAGCAAGGAAACTGACCCAACATAAAGAAAACATTCCCAATTTATTTGAAGTCGACATCCATTATGCGTACGATGAGACGGAAACCGTAGGAATTTATACACAAAAGGAGGGAGCGAACGATTTGGTTTTGCCTAGAGGAAAATACCTTTCTCGTCATGTATATGTACAAATTGAAGCTGAACTCAAAGAACATATCAACGAATTCTATGCTTATGCAGAACACCAGGGCTATCCGTATCACGGTCCACTTATTATGGTAGAGAAATCTTATTTATCTTTATTCACACCAGAAAAGCTTCATTATGAGCTATTGTTACAACTGAACGAGTAGGGGAGGCACACAGTGACAACTTCCATTCAGATAGAACCCGTTTGTCCACAGTTTCATCAAGCTGTTGCTGAACTCATGGCTTATGGTTTTGGACACAAATTTCAAAAGATCACTTCATTGTCCACTTATCATCTGGCTTACGTATTCGAACAGTTGCTCAATCATCCGCCCATGGAACAAAGCACTCTTCGAGTCATAGCTCGTGAAAATGAGGAGATTGTTGGTACCATGTGCTTGAAATGGAAGGAAGCAGATAACAGAGCAGTAATAACAAGCGTTCGTGCCAATTCTCATTGGTGGGGCCAGTGCAATAGGATTGGTAACTGGAATCTGCTTCAGTTAATCACTGGTCTACATCTGCTGAAGCATACTCCTAAATTAGGCGAATGTTATGTGGAAGATCTGGTTGTACATCCACAACACCAAGGCAAGGGAATTGGTACACAGTTACTTCAATGGGCACAGAAATATATGTTGCAATCCAAATCAATGTCATTTCTTAGCTTGCATGTGGCAAGTCAGAATCATCAAGCGATACAGTTATATGAACGCTATCAATTTCGCAAGCAGTATAGTACGAATAGCTTTCTTACCGGCCTGCTCTTAGGCGAAAAGCAATGGCATTACATGATTTACAAAGGAGATACTTATGTTTAAATGGAAAAAACGATACATCTCATTTATTGTGGCAATTTTATTGATGGTTGGTGCAGGACTGTACATAGTCGATCAAAATCATTTTGACATGGTGGAACAATCCATTGAAATTCAATCTCCACAGGGCAAGTTAACAGGTACACTGACTGTACCCAAACACCATTCAGGCAAGCTAGGTTTAGTACTGTTTATTCACGGTGACGGTCCAATAGACTCTACTCATGGTGAGGGATACAAACCGTTGTGGGAGAGACTGGCATCAATCGGGTATGCATCCTTGTCGCTAGATAAACGGGGAATCGGGGGTTCAGAGGGAAACTGGCTAGATCAAAGCATGGATGATCGTGTTGTGGAGGCACAGCAAGCTATTGCATGGGCGAAAGAACAATCCATCATTGATGATTCCAAAATAGGCGTATGGGGTGCCAGCCAAGCAGGCTGGGTCATTCCTAAGCTTGCTGGCAAAGAACAACTTGCCTTCAGTATCTTGGTATCACCCGCGATAAACTGGTTGGAACAGGGAGAATACAACACACGCAGCCAAATGGCGAAGGATGGTCATTCCACCGAGGAGATTCAAAATCAGGTCGATTATGAAAACCAGATTAAAGAGATTTTAAAGAATCAGGGTACTTATGAAGAGTACACCAAGATTGCTCGAGAGGATGATCTGATTTCCAAAGAACGCTGGAACTTCATAAGAAAAAATTATACTTCTGATGCCACGGCGGATTTGCATCATTTCAAAACCCCGGTACTACTTCTGCTTGGAGAAGATGATGTGAATGTGGACATTGTTGATACAGAGCAAGCATACCGTAAAGGAATTCAGCCTTCTTCCTTGCTTCATGTGAAAATCTTCTCTAATACAGAACATTTGATGTTACCAACCTCTATTGCAGGCTCGGAATGGAAACAATCACTACGATTTCTGTTTGCTCCGAGAAGTATTACAGTGGAAGGGTATATGGATGAAATAGAACATATGTTGACCAAGCTCTCCTTATAACAGTTACAGTTATAGTTTCCAAGTATCGTTAGATAAATAATTGTCATTTGGAGATGAAAGAGCAGGGTCAGGGAGCGGGAGCGCCCTTATCCTGCCTTCTTGCGTGTTATATGTTATCTACTGTGCTAAATGTTCCAGATCCGGCTGCAATTTGGTCCGCAAAACATATAACATGATGGCCCCAACTAGGAACGCCACGGCATCCGCAATAACGAGCGACCAGATCACTCCATGAAAGCCGTTCATTTGATTAGCAATATACAATACAGGAATTAGTGTAATTCCTTGAATAATGGACATAACAAACGCGGCGGTTCCTTGGGCTGTTGCTTGGAAGATCCCCATAAACAAAGAAGTCATTCCTGTAATGAACAAGGATAAAAAGGTTACATGAAGAATGTAGCTACCCATTTCAATTAATTGCGGGTCAGTCGTAAATAAACCAATCAAGTGGTCGGAAATCAGATAGACGACAACCCCAAACAGGATGGCTAACCCCAAAATAGATTTGATCGTGAATCCAATCGTTTGTTTCATGCGTAATTTGTTCGCTGTGAATGAGAAGGCAATCAACGGCACAACTCCCTCGCACAAACCCATCAGAATAAACTCAGGAAATTGCAATAAACGTGATGAGATTCCATACCCAGCAACGGCCTGATCCCCATATTCAACAAGAAAGAGGTTAAGAATAAGCGACATTGCACCCAAGAAAACACTCATCACAAAGACGGGAACACCGATTTTGAACACATTGCTCAGGATGTCCTTCGTCACCTTGAACCATTTCAGGGAGACGGTTAAGAATTGACTCTTATAACTCATATGGAATGCGTAAAATGCACTCGCAACCAAGTTGGAGATGACGGTAGCAGATGCAACGCCAATCACGCCCCAATGGAAGACAAAAATGAATAGTGCATCGAGGATAATATTTATAACAACACTGAGAATCATACCGGTCATAGAAGTCATTGCTGAACCTTCTGAGCGCACGATATTCTCCAGGGTGAAGAATAAGATGACGAAGGGTGAACCCATAAGCATAATCGTGACATACTCTTTCGTAAATCCGAAGGACTCTGGCGTTGCCCCCAGCCCATGAACGATTGGTTCAATCAGCGGGAGCCCAACGGCCATCACGATAATTCCAAGAACTAAACTACTGTAAAAGGCGAATGAAGATACATGCTTCAATTCATCGACTTTTTTCTCTCCCAGCAAACGGGAGATGAATGTACCGCTGCCTATACCAATTAAATTACCAAGGGCCATGATAACCGCGAATAAAGGTAAAGTTAATGCGAGTGCAGTTAACATTGCCGTATTACCCAGTGTGCCAAGGAAATAGGCATTCAAGATGGAGTAAATAACACTCATTGACGTGCCTAGCATCATCGGGACAGCAAAGTGAGCTACAGCTTTGGCGATTGGTGCTTTTTCAAAGTAATGGAGGTTTTCTGCATCCATGTGGATCACTACTTTCTTCGTTAATATTGATCTAATCTAACACCGTTAGATTGAACCTTACAGTGTTAGATGTTATCATGAACTTATGAACCTGTAAAGCATAAACTTACACTGTTAGATAAAAGGGCGGATACCGATGAAAAAACAACAGCCTCAGATTTCGGAAGATAAGATTTTGGAAACTTCGTGGGAGCTTTTGGCGGAAGAGGGCATCGAGAAATTCAGTATGAGACGATTGGCAGACAAACTGGGGATTCAGGCTCCATCTCTATACTGGTACTTCAAGAGCAAGCAGACACTCTACCAGCGTCTGGCCAACCAGATATCGAAAATTATTCTGGACGAGTTTTACACTGAAGGGGACTGGAAGGAGCAGATGGAGGGGCTTGCGGTGACGGTACGGAGTGTGCTCAGTAGTTACCCGTGCTCCACACAGCTCATGATGATGACGTTGCCCCATGAACCGGACATGATCCGCTTCACCAACCGCATGTTGCTCTGCATAGAATCAACACCACTAGAGCAAGAGCAGAAATTACAGGCCGTTCTCACACTTGTGAACTATGTATTCTATTTCGTTCTGGACGATTATCAGCATCAGCGCAATATCTCTGCTGTTCTTAAGGATCAGGAAGCACTTCAGGGTGAAGAGATGATCCAACTTCTGGATTCTATGAGTGAGAAGGAAGCTGGACTTTTCAGCAGGATGTATAAGAATGGTCTGTTTGAGGTGATGGGAACCGACGGAGCTTTCGAGTTTGGCTTGAAGCTTATTTTGCTCGGGATCGAACAAGTGATAAAGGAACATGAGAAGTAGAAAAGTAGAACGCCGCGATCTGAGTAGATTAAACTCAACCATGTAGGAGAAATATTAGTTCTATATAGAACTAATGTTTTAAAACAAGAAACCCACCGAGTATAAAACTCCAGTGGGTTTCTTCTTATCATCCGATCGAAGTACCATTTGGTAGCTCGAAATCAGGTTTCAACAAAACAACATCTCCCTGTTCGGGCAGCCCGCCAAGCACCAACACTTCTGAATTGAATCCGGCTATACGACGGGGAGGGAAATTAACTACACCTATAATCTGCCTTCCGATAATAGATTCGGATGAATACCTTTTCGTGATTTGTGCACTGGATGTTTTTAATCCAATTTCTGGTCCAAAATCAATTTCAAGTTTGATAGCAGGGATTTTAGCTTTTGCAAAAAAATCAGCTTTGGTGACCGTGCCGACACGCAGATCTAATTTTAAGAAATCATCAAAAGTTGCCATTTTAAATTCACTCCTTTCATTATTATCCTAGTTTCCTGAATCGATTTAAGCGCAGGAACTTGGGCAGTTGGATATCGTGGGATTTCAGCGCAAAGTACATCAGCATGCCTGACAACGTAATTAATCCGCCTATGAATTGAAAAGGAGAGATGGTTTCTCCCAACAATAGATAAGCAAGCATAATGGCCAAAACGGGTTCACCGATAATACCTACAGAAACTGTTGTTGCACCAATGGATTTGAGCAGCAGATTGAAAATGTACTGACCAAAAATAGTGGGTATGATCGCAAGTAGGAGGAAATACAGCCAATCGGATGATTCGTAATGGGTCAAGGAAAAGTTATTCAATAAACTGTAGACCAGCAGGACACTTCCGCCAATAATAAAGACAACAACACTGTATATATTCGCGTCGATTTTCCGACTCACTTTCTGTCCAACCAGCATATATGTCGACACCAGTATGGTTCCTACCAGGGACAGACCATCTCCAATCAGAGCCTCTCTTGATACGCCTATATCACCCCAGGCGATAATCACCGAACCGAACAGGGCGGTAATCAAACATAGAATGGTACGTATACTCGCTCTTTCCTTAAACATAAAGTATGACCCGATCATCACAAACAAAGGTTGCAGCGCCAGAATGACCATGGAACTAGCCACGGAGGTATACACCAGCGATTCCATCCAAAATAAGAAATATAAACCAAGAAGCAGGCCAGCCAGAAAAACTGTGATCCAATCCCTTGAATCCATTTTTAATAAGTGGATCGTTTTCCAGGGGATAAAAGGAAGCATAATAATGGCTGATATATAAAGCCTGTACATACCGGCTATGGCGGTGGGAGTATCCGAAGATTTGATCATGATTGAAGAGACGGATACCGACAAAATGGCGATAAAAAGCAATACATACGGATGAAAAAGCAGCGATGATTTATTTTCTTTCACATATAAGCCTCCAAAGTTCTTATCCGGTCGTCTGTGCACAGGCTATTGTGATAAGTTAAAGATTTGATATAATAATATCATTATTTTTGTGAATTTCGTGCAGTTAAATCACTGTATAATATAGATATATCGTCAAAGAAAGGAACGTCATAGAATGGTGAAGCAACTTTATGAGGATATTTTGTATTCCGATCTTTCGTTTCCCTATATCATGTACACACATACACGTCATACAAGCATCCCCGAAGGCAGAGGGTTCAACGATTTGCATTGGCACGAAGATCTACAGATCACTTTAGTCACAAAAGGCAAACTGGTTATTCAAATTAACGGAATTGATCTTACATTGGAAACGGGTCAGGCGATCCTGATCAACAAGAGAATTCTTCATATCACAACAGAGCTGACACATGATGGTGAATATGTTAGTTTCAATTTTCCCGAAAAGCTATTAGCCTTTCATGTAGACAGTGCAATGGAAAAAAATTATGTACTTCCTTATACGAATTCTTCTTTGGTGTCGCTCGTGATTAGAAGAGAGTTGGAGTGGGAAAAGCAGATATTGGATATGCTCTGGGAAATGAGAGAGACGTTTAATACACGGAAAAACTGGGGATGGGAATATGAAATCTCAATTAAAACGGTACAACTATGGTTTGTATTGATATCCAACATTTTGATCCCTTCCGAGGAAACCCCAAGAAGCGAGAAGCGTCAGCAGGAAAGACTTCAGTTAATGCTCAGTTTTATCCATCAAAATTATGCTCATCCGGTTACGCTTCGTGAGATTGCTGATGTCGCGCATTTGAGCATTTCAGAGTGCACCAGATGTTTTAAGAAAACGGCTCATATGACGCCATACGAGTATCTAATCAAATACCGGATTAAGAAGAGTAAAGATCTCTTAGTATCGACGAATGATACAATAACCGAGATCGCTCAGAAAGTGGGCTTTAATCACGTTAATCACTTTATCCAGTCTTTTAAAAAACACGAAGAAAGAACACCAAAAGAGTTTCGGTGCTCTCCATACCCTGTATAAATGCTAAACAAATTTAGCCTGAATTTCTTTTAAAAACAAATCCGCAGCAGTCGAAAAGACCTGATGTTTTTTCCAAACGATATTTAACCCAGATTCAAGTCTTGGCTCTAGCGGTCTAAAACAAAGGTTGCTTTCACTAGACGTATTCACTATTTTATCAAGTATTAATGCATAACCAATGCCTTCTTCAACCATAATGGCAGCATTATATGCAAGATTGTATGTAGTAACGACGTTTAATTTGTCAAAATCTTCACCAAACCAGTCTGCAAACTCATTTTTTGAAAACGTCTGCTTCATTGACTGTCGTGAACAGATCAGTGGAACATGTAATAAGTCTGTAGATCGAATCGTATCTTTGGAGGCGAGTGGACTTTCTTTTCTCATAACCACTCCCCAAACATCTTTGTCGGAGAAATTGATATAGTTATATTTGGAGACATCCGCTGGCTGGATTAGAATACCGAAGTCAAGGAGTCCCTTGTCAAGCCGCTCAGTTACATCATCTTCGTTACCGCTGAATAGGTGATAGCGTATATTGGGATATTTATTCTGCACTTCTTTTGCCACTCTTGCAATCTGTTTCATGGCTTCCGTTTCTCCACCGCCTATATAAATATCTCCACTTATGGTTTCTTCCATGGATTGAAATTCTGCCTCTAATTTATCAACCATACCCACAATTTCTTCAGCCCTATTTCTTAAAAGCATACCTTCATCTGTGAGAATAATACTGTAACTACTGCGAATAAATAATTTCTTTCCCAACTCTTGTTCAAGGTCTTTCAATTGTCTGGACAAGGTGGGCTGCGTAACATGCAAGAAATCAGCAGCACGTGTAATGCTTCCTTCTCTGGCGACCGTAAGAAAATAACGCAATACTCTAATCTCCATTTTAACTCCTCCTTTTATCCTTCTATATTCTACAATAAACCTATCAGAAATGCCTTTCAAGCATATCTTGTTATAAGATATGAGTATTTGCTATGTGGTGTATAAACGCTAAACTAAAGAGCAAGGCAACTGGAAAGGAAATTGAAAGGAATGAATGATATGGATAAGACAAAAGTATGGTTTATCACTGGCGCTGGTCGAGGTATGGGCACAACTATTGCGAAGGCTGCTTTAACTGCTGGACATAAGGTTGTTGCTACCGGCCGGAATCCTGATGCAGTGGTTCGTGCGATCGGTGATTCCGAGAATGTAATGGTTATCCCATTAGATGTTTGCGAGCCTGCTGATGCACATGCCGCAGTTAAGGCGGCAATTGAACGGTTTGGGGCAATCGATGTACTCGTTAATAATGCGGCACATTTCTGTGGAGGGTATTTTGAGGAACTGACCCCGGACCAGATTGAACATCAACTACAGGTGGCGTTGGTTGGTTCCATGCACGTTACCCGGGCCATATTACCTGTGATGCGCACCCAACGTTCAGGACATGTGATCTCGATCTCTTCGGGCGCTGGCATTTCAGGATTTGAGTTTAATTCGGCATACAGTGCTGCAAAATTTGCGCTTGAGGGATGGATGGAGGCACTGGCTCCTGAGGTAGCTCCTTTTGGTATTCATACGACTATAGTCAATCCCGGATTTTTCCGAACAGAATTTCTTACGGATGCATCCTCAACTTTCGCTAAACCCTCGATTGAAGATTATGATGACCGAAGAAATGGTCATATGGAATTTTTCAAGAATCAGAACGGGCAACAACCTGGAGACCCAAAAAAACTTGCCAATGCTCTCCTTCAAATTGCAAACGATACCCAACCGCCGCAACGCTTCATTGCAGGAGCCGACGCGATAGACATTGCAGAGCAGAAAATGGCCAACCTTCAGACAGAGATCAATGCTTACCGGGATCTCTCTAAATCCATGGCATATGACAATTAAACGAAATCACCTGCTTGTATTCATTCTGACCTTTGGTGTATTCAGTATTTTAAATACGGAGATGGGCGTAATCGGAATCTTGCCTTTGATTGCAGAACATTACCAGGTTAGTATCTCAACCGCTGGTTTGATTGTGAGTCTTTTTGCGCTTGCGGTTGCTGTATCTGGCCCCATTGTACCCTTATTATTTTCGGGCATGAACCGCAAGCATGTTATGTTGTTCGTACTTGGCATTTTTGTTGTGGGCAGCCTGGTCTCCGCTATCACATCGAACTTTACGGTATTGGTCATTGCACGTGTCGTTCCGGCTTTTTTCCATCCTGTCTATTGCTCATTGGCATTTACGGTCGCAGCGGCGTCAGTCCCCAAGGAAGAAGCGCCGAAGGCAGTGGCTAAAGTATTTGTAGGCGTGTCGGCAGGCATGGTACTTGGAGTACCCCTCTCGAGTTTGATTGCCACCAGCACATCGTTGTTCTATGCGATGTTGTTCTTTGCCGCCGTAACGATCGTCGCATTTGTAGCAACACTTCTTTTTGTGCCCTCAATGCCAGTTACGAAAAGAATCTCTATGGGTACTCATCTGTATGTATTGAAAAGATCCGTGATGTGGCTATCCATTGCTAGCGTGATTTTCATGAACGGAGCTGTATTTGGGGTCTATAGTTACCTTGCCGAATTTCTGAAAACCGTGACAAGATATGACTGGAACACCGTCAGTGTGTTGTTATTTCTATATGGCTTGGCCAATATGGTTGGGAACATGATAGCAGGGAAACTGCTCGCTAATTTCCCTTTAAGAACGATCAAGATGTATCCCATTGCATTAATAACGGTATACATCTTGTTGTTCACCTTTGGACAATTCAGTGTGCCAACAGCCTTCCTTATTTTCATTTGGGGGATCATAGGAGGCATAGGGGGCAATATCACTCAATATTGGGTGGTATCGGCAGCACCAGAGGCACCCGAATTGTCGAATGGGATCTTTCTGACCTCTTCCAACCTGGGAACAACACTTGGTGCTAGTGTATGTGGACTAATCGTAACTGGAATAAGTACACAATATATTGTAGTTGGAGGAATCGTGTTCCTTATCTTTAGTATCGTAACGAATTACTTCAGAATCTCCATGACTGGCCGATTCGAGGGCTCCAAAGTTGGAGGATAAGAGGCGGACGTAGTGATAGGCGTTATGCATTACCGTTTCGGCATTTTGCTCTCATCCATATACAACAGGTTCCAGCGGTGACCGTCCAGGTCGGCAAATCCCGCGCCGTACATCCAGCCGTCTATTTCACCCGGCTTGCCAAAGATGGTTCCTCCAGCTAACTCGACTTTTTCAATAAAAGCATCAACTTCTTCTCTGCTGTCAGCACCAATCGAAAATATCACTTCTGCGCTATGGGAAGTATCTGCGGTTTTGGCACCTGTAAATTTCTCAAACGTTGCATCCGGAAACAGTAGAATCGTTGTTGAGCCTATGACAAGCTGGGCTCTCTCGTTGCCAACATTCTCCCCATGGAATCCAATCTCATTGAAAAAGGTAGTGGATTTCACAACATCTTTCACCGGCAGGTTCATCCAGATTTTTTGTGACATGGCAGTAGCCTCCTAGAGTATATTTTCGACACTCTTACTATACTCTACCTCAATTCAAAATTACATAATCGGGTACATACGATTATGAAAGAGTTAGATATAACTAATATAATGAAGGATGATTTAGAGAAATCGTTCTAATCAGTTCAGAATCCAAACCAAAAGAGCAATCTCCAATGAGGTTGCTCTTTTGGTCATGACTTATTTTGCCTAACGGTGTATACGCAGTTTCTTCCTCCGGCTAGAATGTATTCTCCCCGTTCAATATGAACATTATCGCCTAGAACTGTTTTGAATAAATGTAACTCATTCTTGCATAAACCGGTACATACCGCGGCCGCTTCACAGATCGGACAATGCTTCTCAATAAATAGAAGACTGCCATCATCCTGCTCCTTAACCTCGGCCATATAACCTTCATTGGTACGAATTTCGGCCAATTTCTCCAATCTCTCTCTAACTCCTGATGAATCGCCAAGATGCTGAAGATATTGTTCTTGCATATTTTTATTTCGAACATCCAGCAGCTTGTCCAGCCCTTCAGTACCAAAAGCTTCTTTCATCGAATTGATGAGGCTAACGGATAAATCCGAATATCCACTTGGAAAAAAACGATTAGCCGCGGGAGTTAATATCCATAGCTTGGTGGGGCGACCCATGGGACGGGCCTCTTCCACAGTGGTAACCAATCCTTCTTCTTTTAGCGCATTCAGATGTTGCCGAATAGCCATTCCGGATAACGAAAACTGAGTGGAGAGTGCCATAACATCCATTCCCCCGCGCTCTTTTAACAGATTAATAATTGCTCTCCGGGTACTGGTCGAGGCATCCTTTTTGGTTTGATTTCCGCTCATGGTGCACCTCCTTTTGAAACAACTGAATCTTCATGAATAACTACATTTTAAACAAAAATGTTGACAAAGTCAAAGCCGAACTGTAGCTTAGACATTATAAACAAAAATGTTTACTAAGTATCCGGATACGATGTATACATAACAATTTTCTTGGAGGTCACATTTCATGTCGTCTAATCATCAGAGTATTTTCAGCCCGCGTTATTTTGCATTATCCATAGGAATCATTTTGTCAGTGATGGCCGTTGGATTCGAAGGTCTATCCGTCACCACCATTGCTCCTTCAATTGCTGGAGACTTGAACGGTCTTAGCCTGTTCGGGTGGATATTCAGTACATATCTGCTTGCGCAGATTATCGGGACGCTGGTCGTCGGTCGGATCATTGATAAAAGAGGACCTGCAGCACCGTTCACTTTTGCACTTCTGTTGTTTATCGTAGGGCTGATCGCTGCCGCAACCGCAGGCGACATGTATACCATGATAGGATCACGGGCCCTGCAGGGTTTGGGTGCCGGAGCTATGATGACTTGTGTATATACGGCTATATCCTTAAGTTACCCAGATGAGTTACGTGCCAAAATACTTGGAGCATTTGGTACAGCCTATGTTCTTCCGTCTATGCTCGGTCCATATGTAGCCGGTCTTATCGCAGATCAGTGGTCCTGGCGCTTTGTTTTCTGGGGGATCTTACCTGTGCTAGTGGTTTCAGCATTGCTTAGTTTACCTGCCTTTAGGAAATTAAAAGTGCAGAAGACGGGAGTGGATAGCGGATCTTCATCCACTTGGATGGCGTTACTCTTAACGTTAGGTACAGGGATTTTCCTGGTTGGTTTAAGTATGCTTCCGAGCATTATGGGATTTGTTTTAGTCGTGATTGGCCTAGTATTGATGTTATTTCCGCTCCGTAAATTACTACCGAAGGGAACACTTACGTTGCGAAGAGGTATGCCAGCAATTCTGGCAACACGTGGGTTGTTCTTCGCTGCCTATACCAGCACACAGAATTTCCTGGTATTAGCTCTAATCGACGTGAAAGGAATTACACCTTCACAAGCCGGATTAATTGTCGCGAGTGCTGCATTAAGTTGGTGTATCATTGCGTATCTGCAAGGACGGTGGGATGCGGCAGATCAGGGCCGTGGACGTCATATGAGAATTTTTCTTGGGGTATTGCTGCTTGCGATAGGGATTGCCATCGTATTTTGGGTACCTGTTGTGACCGTTACCATCGCAGTTCTTGGTCAGATCATTGCAGGAGTTGGTATTGGATTGGCGCATCCGATTAGCGGTGTTGTCGCATTTTCCCAAACGGGGGAAGAAGGCGTGGGCCAAACCTCGGCAAATCTGCAATTTGCAGATTCTTTTACACCTGGTGTAGTGATCGGCATTGGTGGTTCCATTCTTGTAGTGTGTCAGGCTGGCGGTATGTCACTTCAATCCGGCTTAATTGTAGCCATGGGTTTCCATCTCTTGTTAATCGTCACGAGTATCATTGCCAGCACTCGGATCTCACCACGCGGATGAATAAGAAAGTGGGTGTACAGACCATTGCTCACTGAAGACCCGAATAAACTATTTACAGCTTATCGCATCATCGGAACGAAATGGACGATCCATATTTTATGTACTCTGTCTCAAGGCCCGAAGAGATTCGGTGAAATATTCGATAACATTCCTTCCATTTCCGAAATGATCCTCTCCAGACGTTTAAAGGGTCTTCAACATGATCATTTGGTCAAAAAAACAATACTGACACGCCCTACACAAATTATTTATGAACTTACGCCAAAAGGAGCTGCTCTTGCAGCATTCATACCCTGTCTAATGGACTGGGATACCAAATTTCAAAATGATACCACCGGGAGGAATAAAGATGATCATTGAGGTCAGTGATACAGCATCGGACAAAATCGTTGAGATCTTATCAAGTGCGGATATCCAAAATGCCTTCCTTAGAGTAGGCGTTGATGAAGGGGGATGCAGTGGTTTGTCTTATACCCTTATCGTGGATGAACAGCAGGCAGAAGAAGACATTGTGTTAAATAAAAAGCAATTCAAAATATTGGTGCACGCGAAAAGTATTCCATACATTGATGGTCTTGAGATTGACTATGAAGAGAGCGGAATGTTAGGTGGATTCACCATGAATAATCCAAATGCCAAAGTTTCGTGTGGATGCGGAGCCAGTTTCAGAATGGCCAATTATCGTGGCGAAGTGAAAAAATGTGACTGAAATGAAGGAAGGAGTGCAGAGCAATGATCTCATTTGTAGTATCTGAACAAGCAATCGATTCATTTAAGAATGAATGGGGATTGGAAGAGGACCAATATGTAAGGATTTATGCAAAATATGTCGGAGGAGGCTCCGATGCCTTTACAATTGGCATAAATGCGAGTGCTACACCGGTCGATCCCGCATTGGTTCAATCTATTGGAGGATTTCATTTCTTTGTTGAAAAAACAGATGCCTGGATCCTGGAGGATGAACTTCTCCAAATTGACTGTAATGAAGATGGCATATTTTCAAGCAAAATCTCCTATTGAACATGAGTACCCTATTCTAGACCATGATCTCACTTTTTAAACATTTAACTTTACAAAGTGTAACACTTCATGTATATTCAGGGAGTTAAAAGGTTTAATTTACCATAATAACCATCTAATTACGGAGGTGTGGAAGACAAACAACAATCAGATTGGGATTTTTGATGCTCAGTACAGGGCGACTACAATTGGTATTATGCTGGTTCTGGCAACCGTAGCTTTCGAAGGACTGGCTATCACGACGATTGCCGCGAAAATGGCACAAAGTTTAGAGGGCATTCATTTATACGGTTGGATCTTCAGCGCATTTTTGTTATCTCAGCTTGTTGGAACCTTGGTTATGGGGCAACAGATTGACAAGCGCGGTGTTTTTACATCCATGCTGATATCTTTTAGTGTTTTTGTGTTAGGAACTGTGGTCTCCGCTGTCTCTTTCGATATGCATATGCTTATTGCCGGAAGAGCCCTTCAAGGTTTTGGAGCGGGGGCCCTGATCACATGCATTTATACCTGTGTGACGTTACATTATCCAGATGCACTTCGTACTCAAATCCTGGCCGCATTCTCTATGGCATTTGTCCTACCAACCTTAATCGGACCTTATGCAGCAGGCCTTATTGCTTCCTACATCTCGTGGCGATATGTTTTCTGGATCGTTTTACCCTTGAGTGGAATAGCGTTGAGTCTCACATTCCGTTCTTTCCGTAATTTGCAGCTTCAGCAAGATCTGTCAGGTCCAGCGCGAGCAACCGACTCAAAGATTATGTATGCGATTCTGCTTGCCGTTGGAACGGGGCTGTTACTCACAGGACTTGGTATGATAACCGATTGGAAAGGTATAGTACTCACTTTGGCTGGATTAGTCGTCATGATCCAACCAATGCGTAAATTGCTGCCTGTGGGGACTTTTTCGGTAAAAAAAGGATTGCCTGCTACTTTGGTATCGAGGGGTCTATATGTTGCTTGTTATTTTACTACGGAAAGTTTTGTGATCTTGGCACTAACCGAAGTGAAGGGGTTATCAGCTGACCTTGCTGGTCTCATTGTAGCAGCTGGTTCCCTGAGCTGGTCCGCCGCAGCGTGGTTGCAAGCCAAGCTTGACGCACGAGATCAAGGTCGTGCCCGAAAGGGCAGAGTCATGACCGGCATTGGGATTATGATCGTTGGAACTGTACTTGTGATCCTGGCTCTTATTTTGACGGACGGCGGGATTATACTCATCCTTCTCTCGCAAATGATTACAGGGTTCGGTGTTGGATTGGCTAACCCTACAACGGCAGCCATTGCTTTACAACATGCCTTGCCCAGAAAAGAGGGAGAAATGTCTGCGAATCTGCAATTTGTGGACTCCTTCTATATGGGAGTAAGCATTGGAGTTGGTGGCGCATTGATTGCCTTGTCTGAAACTTTACAGTGGGGCATATCGACAGGTGTTTTGATCGTGTTAACACTGCAATTACTATGGGTCTTGTTAAGTTTCTTGGCATCACTACGAATTACCAAACTCGTTCATCAAGAACATCATCCAATCAGCCAAGTGAAGGATAACATCTCCATGTAACGGATGACGACCGCGTCGTTAAATACATCATGAAGAACGGGGGGACTAATTGCATTGGGAGGTGGGTAAGATGGCACGTGTATTAGTAGTCATTACTCCAGCTGAAGGACATGTGAATCCATCGTTAGGATTAGTTACTCAGTTGACGAACAATGGTGAGGAAGTCATCTATGTGTGCACGGAGGAGTACCGTTCCCGAATTGAACAAACCGGTGCCCAGATCATTACCTATCCGTTTCCACAAGATGCCTTCTCTCATGATCCGGTGTTGAAACCCCAGGAATATACGCATTCTTATCAGTTCATTTTTATGATGGTAAGCGGTATTATCCGGAGGATCATCCCCAATGTGCTACAGGTGATCGAGGATCAAAAGTTCGATTATATGATCTTTGACTCCCTGATGGGATGGGGAGGGACTATTCTTGCAGAAAAACTGGGAATTCCTGCGGTGTGCTCGATTGCATCCTTTGCTTTTGTGGAGCCTCTGGGGTCTAGCTCAGTTCTGAATGAGACGGAGACGAAGGAGCTTTATGAGGCTACGATGAAGATCACAACGGAGTTAGCTGAAGAGCTTCAAGTGAGTATTCCAGCCATGGAAGAGATTCCGGCACATGCAGGTCAGTTAAAGCTCGTGTACACCAGCCGTTATTTTCAGCCGCAGGCAGAAAAGCTGGATGATCGTTTTATTTTCACGGGTCCTTCGATCATAACACGTCAAGATGCTCCGACCTTCTCGTTTGAGGTGCTTCGTGAACGGTACCCGCAAACCGTGTACATTGCTATGGGTACGATTTTAAATAAAAATTTGGATTTCTATCAGCTTTGCTTTGAAGCATTAGGGGATCTACCCGTGAATGTTGTTCTATCTTCAGGAAAGTACACGGACATGACGCCGCTGGCGGATCAAGTTCCTCCTAATTTTATCGTCAAGCCATACATTGCCCAGTTAGACATACTGCAGCATACCGATGTTTTTATTACACATGCTGGAATGAACAGCACAAGTGAGGCGTTATATTACAACGTTCCGATGGTGATGATTCCATTAACATCGGATCAGCCTCTTGTCGCCAATCGGGTACAGGAGTTGGGCGCGGGTATTACTTTAAATAAACATAATCTCAGTGCAACTAATTTGAGAGAGGCATTAACAGAAGTACTACACAATTCACTTTATAGACGGCAGGCTTACCTCATTGGTGAATCTCTAAGGCAGGCAGGCGGTTACAAGCGAGCTGCCGAAATGATTATGAGTCATATGGGTTCAGATCGGAAAAGTTACACAATTTAATGGTTTTCCATTCAAAGTCGCTTAATAAGCGGCTTTTTTTGGTTTTAATAAACCTAAAGACTTGACCTACAGTTAACTCTATGTCTTATACTCCGATTAGGCTTGCAAATTATATAAGGAATTGGAGATTTTATTTATCATGGCGAAGAGCACGAATTGGAATGTTTTTGGACTTGCAGTACTACTAGGTTTATTTTCTACATTAGGTCCATTTACGATTGATATGTATTTACCGGCTTTTCCGGAGATTGCACAAAATATGAATACAACGGCATCACTTGTACAATTTAGCCTTACTGCCTGTTTATTAGGACTCGGTGTAGGACAACTCGTTATGGGTCCTTTGAGTGACGCGTACGGTAGACGTAGACCACTGCTAATCTGCATGGCAGCCTACATTATTTGTTCCTTGGCATGTGCTTTTGCTCCGAATATCGGACTATTGATTTTGTTTCGTTTCACGCAAGGATTTGCGGCATCCGCTGGAATTGTCATTTCCCGTGCGATAGCTAGAGATCTATATAGCGGACATGAACTCACTAAATTTTTCTCGTTGCTGTTGCTCGTAGGGAATTTGGGGCCTTTGGCAGCACCGATTGCGGGAAGTGGGGTTCTTTCCTTCACAACATGGGTTGGTGTGTTTATCTCTCTTTCATTCCTGGGGATTTTCTTATTAATCATGACAAAGTGGAGCTTAAAAGAAACACACCCCGTCGAAAGACGTATGGTTCCTGACTTCAAACAACAATTGGGTAATTACAGAATGCTTCTGCGTGACCGCAAGTTTGTAGGCTACATGCTGGCACAGGGAATCATGACCGCAGGGGTCTTTGCTTATGTGGCGGGAACCCCATTCATTTACCAAAATATATATGGAGTCACACCCACAGTTTTTGCTATACTGTTTGCTTCAAACGGCATCAGCTTGATCATCGGATCTCAAATCGTGGGTCGATTGGCCAAACGTATCCCTGAGCAGACGCTGCTATTATCGGGACTATGGCTTGCTATAATAGCAAGTGTGGCTGCTTTGGTGGTAACTCTGGCTCATGGTCCACTTTTCGCGTTGGTTATTCCATTGTTCTTCTTCGTATGCTCGATCGGCATTACGTCTACAGCGGCATTCCCACTTGCCATGGAGAGTCAAGCCAAGATGGCCGGAAGTGCAGCAGCTCTGCTCGGCGTTGTGCCTTTTCTTCTGGGTGCACTGGTTGCTCCTCTGGTCGGCATCGCAGGTGAGGACACTGCCGTCCCGTTAGGACTCACGTTATTAATGACCAGTATCATTGCGATTGTTACTTATTTTCTACTCGTTAAAAAAATCCCGCAGCATACACCTAATCATGCCCAGTCTAATGCTGACTTTTAGTATAGAAGGAACAGCTCGCCAAGCATTGGCGTAAGACATGAATGAATATGATTCCATTACAAGTCGCTGCAATAGCGGCTTTTTTTGGTTTAAGGGCAGAATAAGCTTAATCTCTCTTGTACAGCATTCAGGACTTCTTCCGGAATCTCCTTCACCTTGATATCTTCTCCTAGAAAAAGCAACCAATTGGTGATTTCGGTTAACTCTTCTGAGTTATGAACATTCATAAATGCCTTTAGGAGAGCCGTAGTCTGGTATGGATTTGTATAGGCAATTGAAAACTTTAAAGGATGGTATTTTTTGAATTGCGCAATCGCCTTTGGGCCAAGTTCCAGGACAAGGTTGATAACTTCTTCATGCGTATTTCGTTTGAGTTGTTCTACAATCTTTTTTGTACTCAGTCTTTTTTTCGCCGGGTATGCTTCGACATGGATGAGGTTGTCAACGGATACGATTCGTCTCTTTTCTTCCTCCAGGTCAAAACCTTCAATGATCCAATGGCCTTTTTGATGATGAAGGTGCAAGAGAACGATGGGATAGGACTTTGTTTTCTTCTCTACTTGGACAGTAACCAACAAATAACGTTCTATAAGAAGAATTTGGATGAGTTTTTCCAAGGTAGGGTGAGGCAGGTCTGATAGATCAAGCAAGTCTGGATTATGGGGATTGGTCCCTTCAAAAAGCAATATTTGATTCAAATGCACCAGGTCATCTTGCTGATTTTCTGAAATAAGGCCCAATAATTTTTCAGCCAAAGATTGACGACTCTTCAGATAAGGAAGTTGTTGATTTCTTGTCGCCATAAAGGCTATGAATAACGCTTTGATTTCATTATCGGTAAACCGGACTGTGGGCAGGAGGGAGTTGTTCATGACAAAATAACCCCCGTCCCGCCCAACTTCAGCGACAAGTGGCATTCCCATGGCTTCAATTTCTCTGATATCTCGAATGGCTGTTGAACGAGAAATATTAAATTCTCGCATGATTTCAGAAATGGTAAAGTGTGCACGGTTATTGATATACCGCGTGATGGTATTAATGCGTTCAACTTTTTTCATTGGGCCCCCTAAACAGTATCATATTCTGACACGATTTAAGGTTATTATAAACCTATCAAGTGAAAACACAAATCAATTGAAAATTGAAAGAGGACGGTGTAAACCATGAGTAATTATCATTTCGAAGAAAAAGAGAGCTTTATCGTGTTAGGTATTGGAACAGATCTTAAGAGCGACTATACAGACTATGTTGGCATCAGCAAGGAGAAGGCGGATTTTTGGTCCACGGTGAAAGCGGATGGAAGGTTGGACAAACTAAAGTCTCTGGCAACAAACGACTACATTTTTGCCGTAAACGAAGCAGTGAATAACCAGATGATGCATTATGCTGGTGTCATGACAGAAGAATCTCTGCCAGAAGCAACGAGAGTAATCCAATTTCCTAAGGGAGAATACCTTGTTGTGAAGGGTGAAGCAGAGACGGCTGATGCGCTCAGTAACATGCTTACTGGCATTGCCTTTGGTCAAGCTCTCCCCGTAGAAAAGGATTATGCCTATGTTGGCGGTCCGAATACAACAGTTGAAATGGGAGAGAAAAACGGTCTGGTATATGGTGAAATGTGGATTCCTGTTGTAAGGAACTAACGAGCAGGGGAGATTGGATAGTCGGTCGTATATCGTTTAAAGTCATGAACATAGTACTATTAAAAGCCGCTAATGTAGCGGTTTTTTTGTTGTTCATTAGGAGCATAATCATACATGAAAACAACAGATCACTAATAAAATAGATGAAAGGAAGAATTATGGAAGGGAGCAGTCTGAGTGAATACTCGTCTCGCTGAAACAACCATTTGTGGGGAGTTCCATATTAATTCAGCAACCATAACAGAGGTTTTAACCCTGTGGTCAGCATCTTCAACCTTAAACGTGCATGGTACAGTAAGTATTTATAATCATAAACAAAGTAATTCATCTGTCTTTTTGAACATAATACATAATGAAGGAACGTGTTCGCTTCCTGTTCTACCGGGTAACACCTGTGCGTTTAGCTGTGCCGGAATGCATCATATTGAAGTGGAGATTGAAAAGAGCTTAAACAATATTGCAAGCGGCACATTTGGAATAGATATATACTATCAGGTTCTAAATGGAGAAGAGGATGAGGAATAAATGGAAACAAAGTTGGAATAGCCCGAACCACTACTATTTCCCCACATATATTTATAGAAAGAGTATTTTTAAGGAGGTTCATTAATGGCTCAAATTGGTAATTGTAATAATACGGTTTCTCCAGCGGTGGTAAACGATGCCGTATGTACTACGATAAGTTTGTCAGATACGGGAGGGACACCAACAATTATATACGAAAATTCCTCAACGTTTCTGATAAACGGAACTATTCTAATTGAGAATAACGGAGTGGGGGCTTCACCCACCGCTGCTTTGCTTATTGACGGTGTTCAAATTCCTGGTTTTGTCGTAGCTCCAGGTAGCAGTAGATCTTATACTGCACCAACAATTAATTCTATAAGTCTCATTGGAGCCGGTTTGGGAACAACAAGTATCAAAATTGCGTTCTCTTTGAATTACAGATTCTAAGTATAGGATATTCAATGCAAAAGAATCCCTTCTTTTATAGGAAGTGGATTCTTTTTTTAGTTCGATGTCTAGTGATTATCATTTAATAGATTTAGTATTCCTCAAGTATGTTATCATATTCTTTGGGATGACGGCTTTTTATTATTTACATAAAGTCAATGGAAGGCAGGAGATATAGCAGTATGGTCACGCTGATACTTTCGCTCGTTATGATTATAAACATATTACTCTCAGCGGTATTTTTGTTTTTTGAAAGGAGAGACATTGGTTATACTTGGGCCTGGCTCATGATATTTTACTTCATTCCTATTTTAGGTTTTATCGTTTATCTCTTTTTGGGACGTAACCTTAAAAAGAAAAATTTCTACGGACTTTCAGCTGAAGAGAGAAACTCTCTAAAGTTAATTGTCGAGAACCAGTTAGTGACATTGAAGGAACAACGTAAGGAAAACAACCCACTGCTCATGAAATATGCTGACCTGATTCAATTGAATCTCACTTCATCTAATGCAATCCTAACCAATGACAATGAGATATTCATCTTTGATGATGGACAAGAGAAATTTGATTCTTTATTTGCTGATATCAAGGAAGCCAAGAAAGAGATTAACATCCAGTATTACATTATTCAACCGGATTCCTTAGGGAAGAAATTACGAGATGAATTAACTATAAAAGCTAAAGAAGGCGTAAAAGTGCGAGTTCTCTATGACGAAATTGGTTCAAAGAAACTTTCATTGAAGTTTTTCAGAGAACTGATCTCTGCTGGTGGAGAAGTAGAGGTCTTTTTTCCGTCACTGATTAGGCCATTGAATTTCCGTATGAATAATCGAAATCATCGAAAACTTTGTGTTATTGATGGGGAGATTGCTTATATTGGCGGATTTAATCTGGGGAATGAGTATCTAGGCATGGATAAAAAGTTTGGATACTGGCGTGATACACATTTTAAAATGCACGGAGATGCCGTTAATCATATTCAAGGAAGGTTTATTTTGGATTGGAAACACGCCAGCAAATCCCATCAAGTAAGTTACGAACAATACTCCTTCAACACAGCAAGGCTTGATGGTTCAAGTCCAGTTCAGATTGTGTCTAGTGGTCCTAACTCACAGGTGGAACACCTGAAGAATATGTACATCAAGCTTATAGTAAATGCCAAAAAGAGTGTGTATATTCAAACGCCTTACTTTATTCCTGACAGCACTTTTATGGATGCATGTAAAATCGCACTGCTATCCGGGGTGGATCTGCGCATTATGATTCCCAATAAGCCCGATCACCCGTTTGTATATTGGGCGACTTGGGCGTATGCTGGTGAATTATTGGACTATGGAGCCAAGATTCTGTTGTATGATAATGGATTCTTACACGCAAAGACCATTGTAGTAGACGAAGAAGTCGCTTCAGTAGGGACGATGAATATTGATTCCCGGAGCTTTAGGTTGAATTTTGAGGTGAATGCAATTGTATATGACGAGGGAGTTGCGAAACAACTTCAAGAATTGTTTCATCAAGATAGCCAGTTAAGTACAGAACTTACTTCTGATCGTTATAGAAACAGGTCCCTTATTATCAAATTTAAAGAAGGAATATCACGTCTTCTTTCACCTATTTTATAGCTCAGCTTCACTGCCGATGTTATACTCAACCAGGCACGATAAAACTTTCCACTGAAGTGCTTCTTAACGACTAGAGGTATTAGGAAATCCTTCTTTTTAAGTCAACAGTCAAAAGCTCTCTTCCAAATGGAAGAGAGCTTTCCCAATTGCACGACAGCATGTTATTAATTTAAAACGCCGCTGCCGACTATTGTAACCTTTACTTCCGGGTGAAAACGAACTTGGGCATATTCTTTATTCCAGTTTAGGCTTTTCCATAAGTTCGGGTAATGGGCAATTAAATGTCTGCCAATACCGAAGGAATCACAACCACTTTGCTGAAGTGTCTTGATAATTTGTTCTGCGTCCTGAGTCATGTCATCGGTTAACTTGCGGTTCAGACGTTCAATTGTGTCTTTTTCCTGAAGATGATTCATTGCATACTCAACGATCGTTACTGGAAGTTCGATACGGAGGTTCACATCAATTTGGCTATCACTTGCCACCTTTACCGCAAGTTTGCGCTTAATTTGTGCGATATTTGCTTCATAAGTGACATAGTTCCGCGGGTTGCTGGAAGGCCCTGGGTGGACCTTTTTGACAAAACGCGCTGTTTTATTCCATTTCCCACTCATAATAATGTATAGAGGAGCCTGTTCGGTAGTAAGACTCCCATTGAATCTTTGCCCATGAAACAGGGCGATTCCCTGAGCATCAATCTCCTCTCCATCCTTATATAGATAAGGCAGTGTAAAATCCTGTCCCGGATCCAGCATGGGAGGGAGAAGGGTCTCTAACGTCATTTCCGGAAAAATACATAATTCCTCCAGACTCTTAATTTTTTTCGTAATAAAATCACCAATCAATATGCTGCCAACTTTTTTTTGGTGTAACAGATCTCCGGCATCGCCATCCACAATCGCAATTTTCACATGTGAGGTTGGGTAATCGGGTTCCCGATATAAGACGTCCAGGTAGGGGTAGATATCATTTTGTGCGAGTTTGTTGCCGTATAAGATCATCCCATATTTAAAAAACCGGATATCACCAGTCACTTTAGCGCGAATTCTATCCGTACTTTGACGGACGGATCTCCCGGTGCCTGAGTGGACTTCATTACCGCTGCTCCCTTGTTGACTCTCAGAATCATCGACAATTTCAAGCGTCTGTTTAATTTCACCCTCTGAGGTGATGTCAAACGCCGAAGCATTAGCCAGTCTTGCATCTTTTAAACTATCCTGATCCCAACATCCCGTCATCACCATGAGCAGGGTCAGCAGGATGAGGATTTTCCCCCGTTTACTCATATCATCTTCTCTTTTCGTTTCATTATATAAGATAGAACCAACAGGAGCAGAGGCAGGATCATGAGAAAAAAGTATGCCGATCTGTTTGCTATCGTACTAATTAACTCAAGTTTTTCCTTCTGTTGTGGCAGATACGCAATTATGCAAGAAGCAAGAACGACATAAGGCACCGCTTTTTTATGGTGTTTTTGTTTGAAGAGATAACTTATACCATAGGATGCCGTATAGTAATAGCCACATATGGCCCCAAAAATGGATATTAACCAGATAGGGAGGAACAGGAAATCGGCCCGATCCATTGTCCCGAGTGGGATAGAGCGGAGCAGATAAATAACCGGTTCAGGCATTAAGTCAAGTTGCTGGGGGCTGAACGCCGTTGAACAAATGAACACGGTGAATGCATACAACACCACGACTACAGCACTTGCTAAAGCAACAGACTTGAGTTTGCCACCGCTGCTACCTTCAACCATAGGAAACACAACGAGAAAAAACTCGAATCCAAACATAGCCATTAATGTTTCCGTTGATCCACTAATGATATTGGGCCATCCTGCTTCGGTTAAAGGCAAAAGATATAACAGATTAACTTCCTTGAGTCCATAACTGATCAATACCATCATGGGCAAGACCAAAAAGGAGATGAGTACAAGTACTCGCGCAATGATTCGTAATTTTTGCCGAACCAAATAGATACTGCTGAACAAGAAGAGGGCTAATATAGCCCATCGAGGCGTATCCTGCAGCATCCAACGGTTAATCACACCGTAACCGTTCACCAGAACAGAAGTGCCCATTAACAGGAAATATCCAACGTAGGCAATGATCAGCAACTTGCCAATCCATTTCCCCGTAATCAGCGTTACAATGTCATAAATGGATGAACTCGGGAATCTTCGCATCAAAAGCCAGCACAACAGTATGACAAGTTGGATCAGGAACCCTCCAAGAAAAACAGAAATCCATCCTCCGCCTTTAGAGATAAGGTGTATACGGTAAGGGAGGGACAGAATATCTACACCGATCTCAAATTTCAAAATGAGCAAGAATAGTTGTCCCCGAGTGATTGTTGTTTCCTTATTCACGTTTTTTCCAACTCCTAGAGAACTTCTGCTGATTCAGCCGCTGCGGGCGGGCATCATGAGGACGCCCGCGAAGCGCCCAGATGGGAAATCGAATCCATACATCCTTCATGTCAGCTAATCGGAAAGGGGCCACTGGAGCAAAATAAGGCGATCCGAAGTTTTCCATCTTACAGAGGTGAATGGTTAGAATCACCAGACCAAATGCGATGCCGATATATCCAAAAAGCGCCGCTCCAATCATCATTGGAAAGCGGAGAATACGGACTGCCGAACTCATCTCATGCGAAGGCACCAAAAACGACGAGATAGCGGTTAGTGAAACCACAATAATCATTGTATAGGATACAAGCCCCGCACGAACGATAGCATCTCCGATAACCAAACCGCCAACGATGCCGATGGTCTGGCCGACTCGGCTGGGAAGTCGGACCCCGGCTTCTCTTAATACTTCAAAGATCAGTTCAAGCAGCATCGCCTCTACAAGTGCAGGAAAGGGGATGTTCTGCAATGATTTCTTGATCGTGTGTGCCAGTTCGATCGGTAAAATAGCGGAGTGAAAAGAGATGGTTGCAATATAAACAGCAGGTAATGTAAAAGCAATGACAAAACTCATCATGCGAATTAAACGTAAAAATGAACTGACAATCCAGCGACCATGATAATCATCCGGACTTTGATAAAAAGCAAAAAACGTAACTGGAGCGATAAGAGCTGAAGGACTTCCTTCCGCAAGTATGGCGACACGTCCTTCCATCAAGTTGGCAATAACCCGGTCAGGTCTTTCTGTATTGAGCTGCTGGGGAAACAGAGAGAAGGGGTTATCCTCCATAAACTCTTCAATAAAGCCTGGTGCGAGCACCATATCTGAAGATATGGACGTGATTCGCTCTTTTACTTCGTTCACTAACTCCGGATTGGCCAAGTCCTGAAGATATACAACTGCAATTTTGGTATGTGTCTTCTCGCCGACGTTAAAATATTGAACGATTAAGGATGGACTAATAATTTGTCTACGAATCAGATTCAAGTTAACCGAAAGCTGCTCTACGAATCCATTGTGCGGCCCTCGAATAACGCCTTCGTTTTCCGGTTCGGTTGTGCTTCGGACATACATTTTCTCGGTAGAAAGAATGTAAAACTCCGGGTACCCATCGATTATGTAAAGACATTTCCCTTGAATAAGTGAATCTATTCCACGTTGCAGATCCGTATCTTTTCGACTTTCTAAAGTGGTGAACGATGGGTAGATTTCCGAATGAGCTTGGCCATTCAGTGCTGTTAAGACATGTGTTTGAATGATCTCCTGATCTACAAGTGAATCAATATAGAGAAGCACACTCTGTACACCATTAAGTAAAAGCTGTTGTTGTTTCAAATCGTCTGTACAGTAGAGGGACTGTTCCACATAAGAAATATTCATTTTTAATTCAGAAAAAGCCTGATTGGCTGGGGTCATTGATCCACCTCTTTATAAAATGCGACATGAATTATCTTGTGCAAAATCAAGACTATTATGCAATAGGCGCTTCTTATTCAAAGAACTTATAACCAAACATTGAAAAAATAGTTGCACAAAAATCCATAATTTACAATTCAATTAGAAACTTTTTCCTAAATCTAGCGTCTAATATTATGACTTTTTGAGGGGTTATAAATTACTAGAGAGTAGAAGGAGCCAAAGACAACACATGAATATGAAGAAGAAATTATCCATTTTTACCGCTTTAGCCGTTTTTCAAGCATTTGCAGTTGGTTCTGTGAGTGCGCAATCAGCACCGCAAGGTGACACCGCGTCAGTAAACACAGCCAATGTAGAATCAGTTGAGGTGTTAAAACAAGAGCAGCCGATTGCAGAGCGTGAAGTGAAGACGGAGAGCAATAACAAATCTATCAATACTCCGCCCACTGAAGCCAAGGACACTCAAACCTCAACCGGTACTGAGGCAACACCTATAACAGAGAGCGAGAAACCTGCATTGGATGGGGGAGAGACCCCTGCAAACGAAACGGGTACAAAACCTGTAGTTCAAGAGGAAACCCCTGAGAAGGTTGAAACGCCAGCTACGCCTGCTCAGATAGAACAACCATCCGTTGATGGGACGTCTCCTACAGTAGCAGGTGGGAACCTGACGTTGTACATGAATAGCAACAAAATGGAGCAGGATGGAAAAACGTATCTTGCTGGACAGCCAATGGCTGTGAAAAACGGTGTATCCTATGTTGCAATCCGTGCGCTGGTTGACCGTGTGGGATATGGCGTCAAATACGATAACAAAACCAAGGAAACCATCATTATTAGTGGTGAGGATGAACTCCGATTCAAAACTAACAGCAAGGACTATACGGTAAATGGAGAGACCAGAACGATGAAAGGCCCTGCATATCAACAAAAAAGTACATTCATGGTGCCGTTAACTTCCATTACTCAAGCTCTGAACATCACCTATAAAGTGAATCAGTCGGCTAAAACGGTTGTGTTGAATCTTAATACAAAACCTGTTGCAAGCTTTACCATTTCCCAAAAGGAAATCTTTGCGGGTGATCAAGTGGACTACGTGACTTCTTCCAGTTCACCTAATGGAATGGATATCGTTGACGAACGCTGGACTGGTCGCCAGGATTCATTTGATCAAGCAGGTACATATACGATTTCATATCAAGTACAGGATTCCAATGGTCAATGGAGCGATCCCTATTCAACTACGATTGAAGTTTTGGCTCCTAATCTTCCTCCTGTAGCCATGTTCGCCACGGATAAAGAACAATATAAAATGGGCGAAAAAATAACATACACAGACCAAAGCACAGATGATGAAAATAATATTGATAAAGCGGTATGGGAGAACAATTCACTTGCGTTCTTTGAACCGGGTCCAAAAACGGTGACACTTACGGTTACTGATAATCACGGCGCTACGAACACGTACTCCAAAGTCATTACCATAACGAATGAGACCTTATATTCATTTACCGACTTCAATTTACTCTTCACGCCGGTAGGACAGAAATTCACCTTTAACGGCGGCGAAGTGACTACCATGGAGAAAGTGCCTTATACGTACATGGATGAGCCAAGTTTGCTGATCCGCAGTAACAGTCCGGAAACTGTGAATACGGAAGGCATTGTATATAAAGAATCATCTTCGGGGCAGACCCGTTTCATGATTCACCACGTGAACAATACAGGCAAAAGAGTAAAAATGTATGTGATTGCAACCAATAACAATCCGAATCCAGCCGTATTTGAACAACAGAATATGGGCTTTGCCGGACCTACACCGTATGCTACTGTAGCTGGGAAATTGTCTATTGATAAATGGTTCAAGTCGATTCAGACTGGAGCGGATCAAAAGAAAGAGTACCTTCAACCTGGAGAAAGCAAACTCATTTTGACCGAACTTAATAAAACGCCGATGAAAGAAGGACAAGTCATCTCTCTCTATTCGGACGCTTATAGTGATTATTCCTTAGACTATAACGTTATCCTGGTGGAAGAAAATAAAGATCCGTTCGAGGCTCTGCCATTGCTACCTGTGCTTGATCGTGACGGAGTGCACAACCGGGGTACGTACCCGAATGCGACTCGCGTTATAAAGTACGATGAGCACGTGGGAATCAAACCTGCCCGTCTGCCACTTGGTGACAATTCAAGCGATCCCAATCTGGTAGGAACAGATCCGATGGCTTACACAGACGCATCCAATGCGGGTAATTTCGGTGTATTGTACAAAATCACGCTGACCAATGTTGCACCGCGTACGCTTATCTCCTTTAACCCTCGTGGAGGGAAGTATTCCGGAGTAGCTCTGGTGAACAATCAGTTGGTATCGATTGCCGAAGGTAACGTTGCGGTTGCCAATTCAAGTGAACAAAGCGTTCTTTACCGCACCGGGTTAACTGGAGAGAGCGTAACGATTCTATTCTCTGCCGCGCCAGGAAGTAACCTGCCGGTGAATCTGCTCTTTACACCACTCCCATCGGAGAAGTAAAGTAGTTTTCTCTTATAACGAATGGTTTGGTGGCACGTTAATCATCGACAGAAAAGACTCCATATGGAGTCTTTTCTTTTCATAAGGCAATATGAGGATGTACTCAATGGATGCAGCTAAAAAAGCCATATATAGCACCGCTATTTCTACTTAGGAGGAATCAAATTCCGATGAATGTAGTCGTCAAGTTGATACGTGAATTCAAAGAGCGCGATACCCGGCGTTTGTTGAAAGATTATCGAGACAGAGTGGAGCTTATAAGGAAACGGAATTTGGAAACTTGGGACGATCGGCGCCTGCAAGCGGAATCCCTTCGGCTGCAAGAAGAAGCAAGATCAGGCACGCCTTTGGATGATCTGCTTGTAGATGCTTATGCTCTAGTCTGCGAGGTTGCGAAGAGAACACTCGGATTACAGCCTTACGATGTGCAAATTATGGCTGCGATTGCTTTGGACGAGAGATTTTTGATCGAGCAGCATACCGGTGAAGGAAAAACACTCTTTGCCGTTATGCCTGCTTATCTTAACGCTTTGACAGGCAAAGGCGTTCATGTGCTTACTTTTAACGACTACTTGGCAAATCGAGATGCGGAGTGGATGGGCCCGATCTATCGCTTCCTCGGGTTAACGGTAGGCTCGGTTCAATCGGGCATGAGCCTTTTCGAGAAACGGGAAGCTTACGCCAAGGATATAACCTATGTTACAGCTAAAGAAGCAGGGTTCGATTATTTGCGTGACACAATAACATTCAATGAAGCTGATACCGTACACCGTCCTTTCCACTACGTCATCGTTGACGAAGCAGATTCGCTGCTTCTTGATGAAGCGCGGGTGCCACTAGTCATTAGTGGCGATTCGAGTGCTTCCAAGAGTGATGGCGTTCTTTTCGCAGAAGTGGCCCGTAAGCTGCAGCCAGGAGAGCATTACGATTTTGACGAATTCCAACGAAACGTTTATTTGAATGAAGCGGGTGCTGCAAAAGCGGAGTTGCTGCTGGGATGTGGCAATTTGTACGATAGCCATAACAGTCATTGGTTAACATCATTGAATTGTGCGTTGCATGTGGAATCGTTATTAAAAAAAGACGTCGATTATATCGTCCGGGACGGTGTAATTGAGCTAATCGAAGAACATACCGGCCGTGTGGCCGAGAACAGGTATTTGCCGGACGGGCTGCAAGCTGCGCTGGTGGCAAAAGAAGGGTTGCAGTGGAAGGCCGGCGGAAGAATTCTCGGTACGATCACGATTCAGCACTTTATTAGCCTGTATTCGGGAATTTGCGGAATGACGGCTACGGCGCACGCTTCAGCAATGGAATTTGAGGATATCTATGCGTTACAGGTCGTGCAAATACCGCCAAACCAGCCAAACATACGGATCGACCACAAGCACCGAATTTACACCCATAAAGAAGCCAAATATAAGGCGCTTGTACAAGAAATCTCTTCCGTCCATAGGGTGGGACGCCCCATTCTTATTGGTACGTCAAGCGTCGAGGAATCTGATATGCTAGCGGAGGAGCTTGCCATTGCTGGGGTACCTTGCCAGGTTCTGAATGCAAAAAACGATGCAAAAGAAGCCGAAATCATCGCTAAAGCGGGAGAAATAGGCGCGGTAACGGTATCTACGAATATGGCAGGGCGCGGCGTCGACATTCGTCTCGGCGGTGGTAATCCCGCACAGGCAGAAGTGGTTGCCAAACTGGGCGGATTATACGTGATAGGTACATATGTGAACGAAAGTATGCGGATTGATGACCAGCTGCGCGGACGTTGCGGCCGCCAAGGTGACCCTGGAGCTTCCGTATTTTATATTAGCCTGGAAGACGAGTTGATGCTTCGCTTTGGCATTCATAAACTGTTTCGCGCCCCAAATCAGGACGAGGTTCTTGATGATCCGGCGCTCCGCAGCAAAATCGAGCATATCCAGCGCGTTATTATAGGTCAAAACTTCGATATTCAGCGGGAATTGAACTGTTATTCGGATATGGTGGAGGATCAGAGGCGAATTCTATATGAAGAACGGCTCGGAATTTTGAAAGCTGGGAGACTGATGAGTCCATCGGAGCAGCGTGTACGGCTTTTTTACATCGACGAGTTCTGGGCTGACCATCTGGCATTTGTTTCTTACATTCGTGAAAGCATTCACCTCGAGAGCATTACCAGTCGCAACCCGATCGACGAGTTTCATACGCAAATCACCCAAGCATTCGAGCAAATTCCGGCTAAAATAGATCATGAATCGGCGCATATGCTTAGAAAACTCGGAGGTTCGAATGATCCCGAGAAATGGGAACAGTTCGGTCTGAAGAGTCCTATTTCGACTCGGACTTATATGATCAACGATCAATACAACCAAGATAAGCGCAGTTCATGGACCGGAACGACGGTATTTGCTTTTTGGGGCAGTAAAATTTTGAAGCTGTTACTGAAGCCAGTATATAGGATGTCAAAATAGTGATGGGAGCGTGACGATCGATGAACAATAGAGAACGGTTTTCGAGCCGGGTCGATTCGTATTTGAAATACCGCCCGAGTTATCCAAAAGAGGCTATTGACTATTTGTACGACGTCGTCGGTTTACATGCGAACAGTACCATATCAGACATCGGTTCAGGTACTGGCATCATCTCAAAACTACTTCTGGAACGCGGAAGCTATGTAGTCGCAGTCGAGCCAAATCAGGCAATGCGGGAAGCCGCCGAGCAAATGTTAGAAAGTAATCCTAAATTTCAGAGTACATCAGGTTCTGCTGAGTCTACTGGATTACCTGATCAGTCGGTTGATTTTATTGTCTGTGCTCAGGCATTTCACTGGTTTGATCGCTCCGCAGCCCAAATCGAGTTCCGCAGAATTCTACGGCCAGGTGGGAGAGTAATACTCATCTGGAATTCACGTCTTACTAACGGTACTCCATTTCGTGAAGAGTACAATCAACTGCTCCATACATATGGAACCGACTACGAAAAAGTTAATCATAAAAATATTTCTCAGACGATGTTGCTCTCTTTTTTCAAGGAAGGTTCAATGCATGAAATGCGATTCAGAATGAGTCAGGAGTTCGATTTCGAAGGATTGAAAGGCCGTTTGTTATCATCTTCTTACAGCCCTGTACCCGGGCATGCAAATTACGATCCTATGATGACAGAACTGCGGAATCTATTTGATAAAAACAATCAAGAGGGTATTGTTGAATTCGATTATGAAACTGAGATTTTTTGGGGAGAAGTATAAATACGGCATGGAAAGTCGCTACTATAGCGGCTTTTTTTTATTTTAGTGGAACAAGTTTTTATCTCACTTGCCGGGATTAGCTGTTGGAACGAGCCCAGGCACACTTCCTTAAAATCTTATAAGAAATTCTTGATATTTCAGAAATTTATCCGAAAGGCGGGTGCTATTATACAAATACAAACAAAGACGAGGTGATGAAATGCAAGCAAAGTTGGCAGCGGACGCCATTCCCATCTCCAAAAAGCGAAAGACATGGATAAGGACGATCCAAAAGTACAAAGTGATGTATGCTCTCTTATTACCAGCCTTAATTTACTTTGCGGTATTCAAATACATTCCTATGGCGGGAATCATGATTGCTTTTAAAAACTACAACCTGGCTTTGGGACTATGGGATAGCCCATGGGTGGGATTCAAAAATTTTACGGATTTTATGAACGGCGTTTATTTCTGGGACATCATGAAAAATACGATCATCATATCGCTGTATAAGTTATTGTTCGGTTTCTCCGCACCCATCGTACTTGCTTTACTCCTCAATGAAGTTTATAGCCAATGGTTTAAGAAGATTGTTCAGACAATCACCTATTTGCCTCATTTTCTGTCATGGGTCATTGTGTATGGAATCATGGTAGCATTACTAGCCCCAGGCGATGGTCTCTTTAACATGATTTTGAAGGATTTTGGTTTTGAACCCATCTCGTTTCTTACGGAACCTGCCTGGGGCAGAATGCTGATCATCTTATCTGAAGTATGGAAGGATATTGGATGGGGGGCGATTTTGTACCTTGCCGCCTTGGCAGGAATCGATCCAAGCTTATATGAAGCGGCTCGAATGGATGGTGCATCCAAATGGAGACAGCTCTGGCATATCACGTTACCTGGCATTCGAGGCGTCATTATTCTGATGCTGATTCTTAAATTAAGCCATATCCTGGATGCGGGTTTTGACCAAATATTCATGTTTGCCAACACCTTTAACCAAGAGAAGATCGATATTATCGACACATGGGTATACCGGGAAGGGTTGGAGCGTCTTAAGATCGGTTTGGCTACTGCTGTAGGATTGTTTAAAGCTGTCATCGGATTTGCTTTAGTGTTGGCAGCGAATAAGCTCGCCAAAAAATTCGATGGGCAAATCTGGTGAGGTGGTCTTTAAAATGATCCATATGACAATCGGGGAAAAAGTCTGGCAAACCGTCGTTTATGTAATTCTTATTTTATTATCCCTACTGTGCGTGCTACCCTTTCTATATGTGGTTGCTGTCTCCGTAACGCCAGAATCGGAAGTATTAAGAAGAGGGATTGTGATTATACCAGAATCCTTTACCTTTCTGGCCTATAAAGAAGTATTCATTTCTCATGGGATCTGGCAGGCGTATAAAATTACGTTGTTTCGAACAATTGTAGGAACTGCGTTAAATGTGTTTTTTACGGTAATCGCGGCCTACCCGTTATCCAAAAAATATTTGCCCGGAAGAAGTCCGTTTTTACTCTTCATTGTGTTTACCATGATGTTCAGTGGAGGGTTAATTCCGACATATTTACTAATCCGCTCTCTGGGATTGTTAAACAGTCCTTGGGTATTGATCATTCCAAATCTCATTAGTGCATTTAATCTCGTGATCATCAAAGGCTTTTTTGAGCAATTACCTGGTGAAATCGAGGAATCAGCGAGGGTAGACGGTGCGAGTGAGCTTCAGACGTTATGGCGGATCATTTTACCCTTGTCCTTACCCGTACTTTCTACCATTTCCCTATTTTACGCAGTCGGGCATTGGAACAGTTATTTTGATGCCATTGTATATATCAATGATTCCAACTACATGCCACTTCAAGTGATTTTGCGCAACATCCTGCTTAACGTTGCAACTCAAAGCGCTGATTCGCTCGCCAATTCCGGGGCTGTCAGTACGTTCGCTGTACAGATGGCTACAGTTGTTGTAACTACAGTTCCGATATTGATCGTTTATCCATTTTTGCAAAAGCATTTTACCAAAGGTGTACTCCTGGGATCCGTTAAAGGATAAAAGATGTTCCAACCTAACTTATTACGGGGAAACCGTGATAATATACAAGCAAAGGAGAGGTCAATATGCAGCGTAAAAAGATTTCATTTGCTATTCTGTCGGCAATTTTAGGGCTTGGAACGCTATTGTCAGGATGTGGGGGAAATGAAGAAATTACATCGACAACTTCGGGTAATTCGCAAGGCCAGTCTGGCCAGTTTGCAAACAAAATGAAAATCTCAATGTTTAACCAAGGTACTTTTAATGCTGCTGCTCCGGTACCTCCACGTGATGAAGATATTCAACGCCAAATGTTGGAAGAAGAGATGAATATTGACTTGGAGATGATGATTCCTCAAGCGGGTCAAGCAACAACCAAACTGAATACACTCATTGCAGGCGGGGATATTCCAGACTTGATCTTCTTGAAGAGTCGTGCTGATCTTGCGCAATATTACGACCAAGGTGTTCTTGCGGATTTGACACCGTATATGGACCAATTCCCTGAATTACAGAAACGATTTGGCACCGACTCCTGGGAGGCGATGTCCTATCAAGGAAAAACGATTGGAGTTCCAGGCTATGATAATGTAAACGGTATCAGTCGAAGCTTCTTCATCCGTAACGATTGGCTGAAAAAGTTGAATATGGAAGTACCAACGACACCTGATGAGTTGTTCGAAGTTATGAAAGCCTTTACAGAGAAAGATCCGGACGGGAATGGTAAAAACGATACGTACGGATTCATCGGCGGTATGAATAAAGAAGGCAATCTGCAAACCTACGGCTTTGATAGCTTGATGTGGATGTTTGGCGTCAATCCTCCTTCGGCCGTTGAGATAAAAGATAATGAACCGGTATTTCTGTTTATCGATCCCAAAATGAAAGAGGCGCTTGCTTACATTAATAAAATGATGGCATCCAAGGTGGTTGACCCAGACTGGGTGACGATGAATTCGCCTGATCTGTTGGACCAAAAGATGTTTAAGGGAAAAGTTGGCTTCATGATCAGAGATGCTCGTAGACTGGAACCGGATTATCAACAGAAAATGAAAGAAATTAGTGGCGAGGTGCCCGAATGGATCGTTATTCCTCCGATGAAAGGTCCTTACGGGGATCAAATTGTAGAGAGAAAATCATTCCAAGGCAATTCATGGGCCATATCCGCAAAAGCGGACGAGGACAAAATCATTCGGATCTTGTCCATGCTAAATTATCTCTTTACGGATGAAGAAGCCTATCCGAACTTTGCATACGGAATTAAAGGCATCCATTGGGATGTCGTAGACGGCAAGATCAAGAATAAAACCTCCGAGTTATCAAAGGAAATGAAAGAGAAGTACCTATGGGTCGATCATTATAGAATGCCGCGCCGTGGTGATGATGCAGAGTACTTCAGCTTCCAGAATCCAAAGACGGCGGAAGCTTTCAAGGACAATCAGCAATATGTGGGGCCAACGTTGCCCGGAAATTTATTGACCCCAGACCCCAGCGATACCTTGGATGCTGACCGCACACGTTTCATTAATGAAAGCTTGGTTAAATTTATGACGGGCAAAGAGCCTCTTTCCAACTGGGACAATTTCCTCCAGACGCTGGATACCAAGTTTGACATGCAGAAATATAAGGAAACCGCAATCCAGCAATTTAAAGAAGCCGGCCTTATCAAGTGAAAATAAACGAAGAGAGAGTGGCTATTCGTAGCCCCTCTCTTTATTAGCATATGCTATTCTTAGTTTAAAACGGAACTAAAAGGAAGATGATGGATGCGAAGAAGAATCAGCTTGCCTTTAAAATTATTTTTTATCGTGTTTGCCTTTGTATTAGGCTGCATCATCTTGATAAGCCAATTGTCTTATCGCTATGTTCAAAAGGAAATAAGAACCAATGACATTTTTTACACCAATCAAATACTAGACAAGGTTGACCAGTATTTCACCGTTAATTTTTCCTCCTTCCAGACGATTCTCTTCTCAGTTGAAACATCAGTGAAAGCCAACATTAACAATACCGAAGTGATTAAAAAGCAATTAAGGGAGCTGTATGAACTCAACAGTATTTATGTCAGTAATATTTATTTGATCAAAAGCGATTTATCCATTTTGGGTGGAAGTACACCTACTCGAATATTCGATGAACCTTTATCTGAAAGAGCACCTTTATTTGATGCGGCTGACAAGAATAGAAGGACTACCTTTGTTAGTGAACCTTACAAATCGAAGTATTCCGGCTGGACCGTTACGATGGTTCGATATCTGAACGGTGCTCCGTTTCCTATGGCCATCGCGGTTGATTTAGATCTAAATGCCATTGAAGAAACCTTGTTCAAGATTAATAAACAGGAACAAATGAATCTGGCTCTGATCACTGCGTCAGGTAAGATCATTGCCGGATTTTCTGAAAATAAAGGACCTCTGAATATCCAAGATCATTCTTTTTCGATCGGAGAGACGTCAGCGGAAGAAATTCTGGATACAACAGAAACAAATCTTCAACTGTATACCAACGATGGTATTCCGGTCTCCCTTTTGAAAAAACCAACGGAGAAATTCAACTGGACCATCATCTCGATTAACGATGAATCACGCTTAAAAGCAGCGTTGTCCAGATTGGAAACCTATTACCTCGAGCTTCTTGCTGCAGGTCTTCTTTTAAGTTTGTTCATTTCTTTTTTGGTTGCCAAATATATAAGAAAACCACTTTATACGCTCAAAACAAAAATGAATCAGGTGGAACAAGGTATCCTCACAACGACAGTTACGATTAATCGAAACGATGAGTTTGGCGATCTTTCACGAGCATTCGATCGTATGCTTCAGCAGATTGTTGAACTGATTCGCCGAGCTGAACTTCATAATGAACTTGAGCGGAAGTTGGAAATCCAGGTGTTACAGTCTCAAATTAACCCACATTTTCTGTATAACACACTTGGTTCGATCAGCAATGTGATACGTCTCGGACAAATAGAGAAAGTAGATGTGGTGATCGGATCGCTCATTTCATTATTGGAATACGGAATAGACGATGCTTCAGAGAAGGTTTCCCTACGCCAGGAATTACGCAATGTAGCAGATTATATCGAGATCCAGAACATCCGGTATAACCGAAACTTCCACTTGATTGAAAATATCGAAGCAGGGTTGATGGATTTTCCAGTTTTCCGAATGCTGTTACAGCCCCTTGTGGAGAACAGTATCTTCCATGGTTATAACGGAGGGGGAATTGAGGGCCCTATTACGATTCATGCGTACAGGGAGGACGGCATCGTCATCATCGAAGTTATTGATCAAGGTGAGGGAATTACAGCTGATAAAATAAAACATATTTTAATCTCAGAACCGACTGAAGAGGAAGTAAAAAGAAAAAGAATCGGGCTGAACAATATTCATGGGCGAATAAGACTCCACTACGGAGATCAATTTGGGCTGGATATCATTAGCATACCTAAGGAAATAACCCGTATACGCGCTGTATTCCCGGCAGAATTGCCAAAAGGAGATGCATAATGGGGAGAGACTATACCTGCTTCATTGTTGACGATGAAGACCTGATCATTCAACGATTGGAATTGTTTTTTAATGAACTCTCTCACAGGGATAGACGTTTTGTTCTGGTGGGCAAAGCGAATAATGGGCTGAATGGGATCGAGGAGATCATAAAACTTAAACCGGATATCGTTATATCTGATATTGTAATGCCGCGAATGGACGGCATCTCCATGATTGAGCAGCTCAAGGCGGAGCTCCCCCATACCCAATACATACTGCTGACCGCCTATTCATCCTTCGAATACGCTCAGCGGGCGATTCAAGCCAACGTATTGGAGTACATTGTAAAGGTTCCGTTGAGGGAAGCCGATTTGAATCGAGCGTTGGATAAGGCAGCCGGAATTTTAAATGAGTTTGAGAAAAAAGAAGCGGAATTTCACTCGTTAAACGTATCCGTGCTTGAAAATAAATACAGAGTCCGCAAGCAATTTTTTAACGAATTGATCCGAGGTGAAATTCCTTCTCATCGGGCATCAGATTTTGCTAATCGCATGCAGTTTCATTTCTTTCAAGCGAACTATTGCTGCTTCATTGTTGAAATGAATACGTATGAAAGTTTCCGAAACGAATACGCGGCCGCAGATCAAAACATCTTGAAGTATGCGATTACAAATATCATCGAAGAAACGGTGATGAATGGTAGCAGTGGGGTAGCTGCGGATCTGTCGGATAATCGTTTTATTGGTTTTCTATCTTGGGAAAATAACCGCAGTGATATGGAAACGGAATATGCTTGCCTATCATTGGGAGGGCAGATCATCTCTCATTTGCATCAATATTTGAATAAAAGGGTATCTGTCGCTTTTGGAAGTCCGCACCGAGGCTGGGAATCGATCAAACAGGCGTATACGGAAGCTAAAAATGTGAGTGAGGACTTCTATTATCATACCGAAAAAGTCGTAAAAACACCGATGCATCGGTTCCAATACCATAATGACAAAAAAGCAGATTTTCAGCAGAAGCTGGCTGATTTTCTTATACGGCTGAAACGAAAGATTTCCAAGGAAGAGCTGGACAATGCACTTGCTGATCTGTCGCAATTTGTTACCGACCATAAAATCCATAAGTCTATCATGGCGCCAATGATTAGAGATTTGTACAGAGACATTACCGTGAAATTTAAATCGGGGAATAAGATGGCCACGGAAGTTCCAGACTTCCCCATGGAATTTATGGCTTTTCAGGAGCAGCTCGCCTATATTGGTGACTTCACATTCGAATACGTGCATGCGGGCCAACTATTACATCGTGCAGAAATTATGAGTGCTATGCATTATATAGAGACAAACCTGAAACAGCGCTTAACGCTGGAGGCAATTGCGGAGGAAGTGAATTTAGCGCCATCATATTTTAGCAGCTTATTCAAAAAAACAATGAACGAAGGCGTGATTAGCTACATTAACCGTAAAAAAATCCATCTCGCCCTTGAGTTGTTAAACGTTCGGGATTATTCTTTATTGGAATTGTGTGAGGAAGTAGGTATCGTCAATGAAGGGTATTTTTGCAAACTTTTTAAAGAATATACGGGGGATACACCCAAGCAATATCGGATAAAAATGACACGGTAGGAATCCAACTAAGGATGCAAAAAATGTATGATTTTTTCGCGAAATCTTGTAAAAAAAAAGGGGCCAAAACCATTACCATGATAGGAGCATCTAATCATGGAGGTTATCCAAATGGAACTTATGAAAGCAGATGTAACCGTCGTAGGTGGAGGAATTGCCGGGATATGCGCTGCCATTGCTGCCGCACGCCAAGGACTCCTGGTTTCACTTATCAATGATCGGCCAGTTCTGGGTGGAAATGCGAGCAGCGAGGTCAGAGTTCACATTAACGGGTCGGCATATCTCGGAAACAGTCCATCCTATTATGCTCGCGAAGGCGGGTTGGTAGAAGAACTCAAGCTGAAGATCTTTCATTATAATCCGTTATACAACAAAAAACTTATGCTTTCACTTTCGGATACGGTCTTGCTTGACATGGTTTATGATGAGCCCAACATTTCTCTATTCCTGAATACATGTGTGCATGAAACGGGCTTGGAGAACGGCAGAATCAAATGGGTGGAGGGCCTTCAATTGGCTTCCGAAAGAAAATTTCGTTTTGAAAGCCCAACCTACATTGATTGCTCCGGGGATGGAATTGTTGGATACCAAGCTGGTGCTCACTTCCGATGGGGAAGAGAGGCGAAGCATGAATACAAGGAGGAACTCGCTCCAGAAGTGGCGGATCATTACACCATGGGTGATACGATTCTGTTTCAAGCCCGTGACGTAAACTATTCCGTTCCTTACAAAAGACCAGGCTTTGCGTATGATATTACGAAGCTGGAGTTTTTCGATAGTATCCGAAAAGGATTAAACCATCGGTCTTTTCCAAGAAAAATCAACGGGCTTGGCGGATTGTGGTGGCTGGAATACGGCGGACATATGGATATTATCAAGAATAATGAAGACATCGCCTTGGAACTGCGGAAATTGGTGTACGGGATATGGGATTATATCAAAAATAGCGGTGAGTTTGATGATGTAGACCATCTCATCCTGGATTATGTATGCCCGATTCCGGGAAAGCGAGAGTCGAGACGTTTTATAGGGGAACACATGCTGTCTCAGAACGATCTTACAGCAAAGCCTCATTTCGAAGATGCGGTATCCGTCGGAGGCTGGTATATGGATCTGCATGCGAATAAAGGCATCTACGATGAGGGTCCCGCTACAGCGTGGAATTTTGTGCCGGGATTGTATAATATCCCGTTCCGCAGCTTATTTTCACGCAATATTCCTAATCTCATGTTCGCTGGCCGTAATATAAGCGCTACTCATGTGGCTTTTGGGTCTACAAGGGTGATGGCAACTTGTGGTTGTATGGGGCAGGCGGTAGGAACGGCTGCTGCGTTATGCGTAAAATATGATACAGACCCCGCGGCCATCGTCAAAGCGCATATGGGTGAGCTTCAGGCGCAGCTGCTTCGAGACGGGCAAACGATTGTAGGGCTTCATGAGCCGTTGGATCCTTATTTCGCTGACGGATTAACGATTCGGGCCTCATCTCAGCAAAGCTATGAACAACTTCATCCAACCGAAGAGATTTCCTTGGAGAACGCGTTATGTTTGGTCTTGCCGATCCAGACATCTCTGGTTGAAAGTGTGCAGATCAAAATTAAAAATAGATCCGAGCAATCAGAAATGCTGCAAGTGAAGCTGTTTGGCGGGGATCGGAAGGAAAACTATATTCCCACCAGCGAGCTGAAAGGCTACAACTTGTTGATTTCAGCGGGTCACGATGACTGGATTACACTGGACCTCAGCTGCAAGAAGCCAGAAGACGACAAAATCTACATCGTATTGGAAGGTACGGCGGACCTCACTGTACACAGCAATGAAGAGAAAATGACAGGAGCAGTGAGCTTCTATTATAGACCGGAAGAGCCATCCAGGCTAAAGAAACTTAATAAGAGCATTTGCTTCAAAGACCTGATACCATCCCAGGATATGTATAATCCCGCGAATGTCGTCAACGGTTTCTCCAGACCTTATGGTTTGCCGAACGGCTGGATTTCGGAACGTATAGAAGGACAGGAATGGTTGGAATTTGGTTTTGCAAACCCCAAGAATCTGGATGAAATCCATCTTGTTTTCAATTCACAGCTGAATTTGGAGCATTTCGACGATCCGATCGAGCCACTGATCCAAGATTATAATGTGACTTTAACCTTGGAAAACGGAACCAAGAGTGAAATTAAAGTCCGTGGGAATTATCTTTCGTTGAATAAACTTCAGGTGCATGCACAAGGTGTAACCCAAATCCGATTTGATTTCTGTGCAACATATGGTTCGCCCTATTATGAAGTGTTTGCTGTTAAATTTTTTGCTCTTAAAAACGCTAAGTGAGGTCGGGTGAAGTCGTGATGAAGGAATTTTTTCCTCGAAGAGGGCTGCCTAATGTCATTCAGAAGTTGGAAAATGGAGAAACAGTAACAATAGTCTATTTTGGCGGCAGTAATACACGTTCGAAAGGATACAGGGTCATGACGGCGGATTGGCTGCGAGGGCAATATCCCCATGCGGATATCCGCTGTGTGAATGCAGGCATTGATGGGACAGGATCGGACCTCGGCTGCGCCCGTTTGGAGACCGATGTACTGCGTCATCAGCCTGATCTCGTATTTGTTGAATTCGTTGGAAACGATGGGGGAGTTCCCGAATCCAAGGCACGGATCGAAGGCATTGTCCGCCAGATCCGCAAGCGCAGCCGGTTTACCGATATCATGTTTGTATATACGGTTAAGGAGCGGGATTTGACCTCATTTCAATCCGGCGAGTATCAGAAGGGCGCTCTTATGCAAGAGGAAGTCGCCGACTATTACGGCATTCCTTCGATTCATCTGGGCGTAGCGGTCAGTCAATTGGTTTCGGATGGAAAGCTCATTTTCACCTCAAGGGCAGGCGTGGCCATTCCCGGGGCAATTATTTTCACGCATGATTCGATCCATCCGACGATTCCCGAAGGACACCAGATTTACACGGACACCATCATTCGGTCGTTTGAGAAAATGAGCGAACTTCGAGATCACGTGGGAAAAGTCGAACATCACTTGCCGCAGGACCCCTTGGTCCCGGCCAATCCTTGGGAGTATGCAACCATGCTGCCACTGGATCGTCTCACTCATTTTACCGCAGGGTGGTCTTACATGACCCCAGATGATTTTCCTTTAGTGCGAGAGTATGATTGGTTGTTCCCCGGTCTATGGCGAGCAGTTGATCCCGGAGAGGCGATCACAGTGGAGTTTGAGGGAACCCACATCGGCTTATTTGATATCGGGGGGCCGGATTCTGGCCGATTGAAGGTGTCGGTGGATGGAAGGGAACCCTTCCTTGTTGATCGATTCACACCCTATAACGATCATAATCGAAATCAATATGTTTTCTTGCCGGAGCTACCAAATGGGAAACATACCGTTCGCTTCGAGATTGATCACGAGAAAACTGAAAAAGCGGCCGTGTTTGAGGCAAGTGGCAATGAACGAAGTATGGAGCATGTTCGGCAGCATCCTGCTTGGTATGATCAAACCGTCATTCAGCTTGGAAAGTTGTTATTGGTGCAGCCGCCTTTATAATTGATAAGTCCTCTTGGAACACTTGAAAGACCTATATTCTATCTGACTGCAACTGAGCAATCAATTAGGATGTAGGTTTCTTTTTTTACTTAAAATCGTATAAGAAATTCTTAAAATGAAAGAAATTTCACCGTCATGTAACATGCTAAGATAAAAACGACAGAGCGGAATTAGACAGAAGGGGAAGGTTAATTGCTTTTTTACAATCATTTGAGCAAAAGGCAATGCATTTATGGAAGCGTTATCATTTAAGGAGAGGCTGTGAATTGTATGGTCAAAAGGAAGCTGCTTTTCTTCATCGTTTTCATGTTGACGGTCGTAGTTCCTTCCAGCCTGATCGGAATAAGGGCCGCTGATGCGGAGACCTTACCTTATCAGACGATTATCATCGATGACGGGAGTATCAAGATCAATGATGTTGTGACACCTGATGCGGGTAACGAGAACAATGGATATGTGGCTCCAAATTGGACTACAAGCACAGGGGTGAAGGGGTATGATCTTTCCAGCACCAAATATACGAGTACAGCAGGCAGAACGATAACATGGAATCCACGCTTAGAAGAAGGAACGGCGAAAATATCGTTCTATAAGCTGGATTGGGCGGATAAGGCTGATAGCAATGTAAAAATCGAAATTGTTCATAATGGAACAACGGATGTAGTCTTTATGGATCTAAGACCCTCATCTGGCGCTCCAGCAGGGTGGGTTGATTTGGGAGAGTACTATTTTTCTGGAGTTGGTGAAGAATTCGTTCAATTGACCCGTTCTACCGGCACCACAAACACGATCCTTACACGCGCGGATGCGGTTAAGTTCGAAGGGAATATAACGCAGAAAGAGCCACATAAGACAATCATCATTGATGATGGGAGCCTCACAATTGATCATGTCGTTACGGTTGATTCCGGCAACGCTAATAACGGATTCTCCGCTCCATATTGGAGCACAAGCGCGGGAGTGAAGGGATACAATAATTCCAGTTCCAAATTTACAGACGCTGTAGGTAGAAGCATCACCTGGAATCCACGCTTGGAAGCAGGGACGGCGAGAATATCGTTTTATAAGCTGGATTGGGCGGATAAAGCAGACAGTAATGTGAAAATTGAGATTGTTCATAACGGGATTACGGATGTTAAGTTTATGGATCTAAGACCTTCGTCAGGTCCATCGGTTGGATGGGTGGATCTGGGGGAGTATGAGTTTAGTGGTGATGATAGCGAATTTGTCAGGCTGACTCGAACGCAGCCTTCTACGGGTACAATTATTACGCGGGCTGATGCAGTCAAGTTCGAGGGGAATATCCGTCAACAAGCACCACCGCTCCCCCCGCTAAGAAGCCGTACCTTAGCGAATCTCAGTTACACAGAGAAAGGCAGCATCGAAAATGCGAACTATAAGGCAACCTTCTATGAGGCAGCATGGGATGAAGGTAAATCCATCGTTCGTGACATGTTCTACAAAAACACGGAGACAGGGAACTGGGTTCCAATCAATAATGAATCGGAAAGACTTGAGGAACAATGGGTTCTATTGGACGGGAACGCGGGCAGCCGAACCAATTACTACGATACGATGAACAAACGCTGGATTACATTCGACGAGGTCCATTTTCCAGACAGCCAGACGGCGGTATTAACCGATTCTGCGCATGGCAGTGATTACGATTTTGAAGTGAACTGGTCCATGGCAGGGGATAAACCAGATGTTTCTTTTGCCTTTACACCTCGCCGCGACGGCAATTATGTGATTGGATATCAGTCCTTCACAACAGAGGCAGTCTCGGGCATCAATGAAGTGTTAAATGGATTCAGGTCACATGCCAAAATGGTAGGTACGGTGGAATCAACAAGTTTAAGAGAGCTGAGCGCTCCGATGAGCCTGGTTGAGAAAAATGATGGTTCAGGAAATCCATTGACGTATGGCGTATTTGTACCTTCGGCAGAGCTTCCGGTTGAATTTGAACCGACGGGAGGTGTTACGAAACAACGGCTTGGCATGAGCCTGGTTAACAACGAAGGCAGCGTGCAGCCAATCCTGTATGCGCCTCAATTAGGGACTTATTCGCAAATGGCCGCAGAAAACACCTATCAATTTCATATGGGGCTAATCGCTCAAAAAAGCAATCTATATGAGTCCTACGTGGATATTCTTCGCAATGAGTACGATTATTCGGCATACCGGAAAAATGTGTCAGATCAGTCGCTTACTGACGCGATGTTTAATATGATTGATCTCCTTAAAATTGAGCCGCAAGGAGACGACTCTGTTAATTATGTCCCATCACCCAGCGGGTGGTGGAGCCGTGCCAAGGGTTTTATTGATATCGAAAACGAGGATAGCGTCCGAACAAGCTCAAATGCGGTTCTTTTGGGAGCTTATTATTTAACTGGGGATGACCAGCTTTACGATACGAGAGCACTACCGTCCGTCCAGTATGGCGTATCGCGAAATGGTATCGGTTGGTCGCCAACGCAGAAGAAAGTATACGGTGTGCCTTCCTTATGGAAAATGGCTACTCTGCCTTTTGATGTTTCAAGCGTAGCGGCTGTTAATCAGATGATGGGCACTTCGGCAGGCATTGGTGCACTCGCTCAGGAAGAGTACCTTGTACGTGACCCGGATCAGAAAGACCGGGGGCCTGTCATTCAGCCCCTGATGATGTATCGGATGACGGGAGATGCACAGTATTTGCAAGCTGCGAAGGATGCAGCCGACAGTTATATCGCGCAACATATTGATACGCCTGCATCCGTCGATGTGAGTAAAAATGAGTTCATTTATTATTATAGCAAGCTGTGGATGGAGATCTTGGAGCTATATGAGGAAACTCAGGATCCCAAATACTTGGATGCCGCCTATAAAGAAGCCAAACGCTATGCGACCATGTTTGTTGCTCGTCCAGTTCCTGAAGGTAACGTTACAATTCCTCAGCCGGAGACATATAATTACGCCGAGTCGTTTCATTGGCCGGAAAGTGGTAAATTTCAATATCCTAGGCTCAAGCTTCCCGAAGATATTGCCGGAGGTGTTCAAGCGGAGCGTTGGCTTATTTCACCGAGCGGATTGACGTTTGAAGCAGGAAGTACAACCGGCTATTATCGGATGAATGCTCAGGAAGCTCCGTTCATGCTGAGATTGTCGCTCTATACAGGGGATGAACTGTTGCAGGATATTGCTCATAATGCGGTTATTGGACGATATTCCAGTTATCCAGGTTATTATTATAAAGGATTCGCCGTTAGCCAACTTGAACCGGACTTTCCTCTGGAAGGCCCCAGCGGGGCTACATCCATCTATTATCACCATATCCCTGGGCAACTCGGGCAAACGATGGATTATTTGATCAGCGAACAATCATTGAAATCAAACGGGAGCATTACGTTTCCTTCCGTATTTGAAACGAATTTTTTATGGTTCAAATATCACCTCTATGGGAATAAACCAGGTCAATTTTATGGTAATTCGGACGTTTGGCTCTGGATGCCTAAGGGGATTATTAAGACCAACCATCCTCAATTGAATTGGATAACGGGTGAGAGCGGGGATAAATTCTACATCGGATTAAGCAATGCATCGTCTGAAGAAGTTCAGACTCCGATTGAATTGAATGAACAGATCATTGGATTCAACCCGGCACAGGATTATACCGTAACGATCATCCGCGACAATGGTACACCAGAGCAAGCAGTTATGAGTGGTGGAATCATTCAAGCCACGGTTTCAGGCAAGGGCATCACCGCGATCATTGTAGAAGGACTTAACATTAATGTGCCGCTACATCAGGTCAGAACGGCAGATACATCGGATGCAAGTTATTTCTTTGATACCCACAGTCCAATTGATGCGGTTAAAGGCATGCTGATCGTTAAGCCCGACGAAACGGTCTATGATGTTTATGTGCAGGCCAAAACGACAAAACCAGCGACAATCCATTATTCATTGGATGGCGGAGCTACGTATACGACTATACCCGATACGATATACCCGATGGAATGGTCTATACGAGTGGATGATTTATCCCAAACCTTTACGTATTACGTGGAATCGGACGGGAAACAGACCAACAAGCGTACACTTTATCTGCCTGATCAGGTAACGGAAACTCCAGTCCAACCCGATGGGCAGGATAGTTCATCCATCATCGTGGATAATACGGAGGCGGAGACAGAAGGCGTCTGGATAAGGGATACGACGGCTAACGATTATTATTATGATAACTATGTGTATGCCAAATCTACGACCGGCACAGCGACAAGTAAAATGAGATGGCGGCCTGAGCTGCCGGAAAGTGTCACTTACAGTGTGTATTACAAGATTCCGCAAATCACGGCTGCGAGTGAAAATTGGGCAACAAATGTCTCATTTACCGTTTATCATAGCGGAGGTTCCGAGACGGTGACAGTTGATGAGACAACAGCGAATGGTACTTGGATGCACCTGGGGGATTATCCTTTTGCTGCAGGCGATAGCGGGTACGTGGAACTAACCAATAAGGCCAATAAGTCCAGAGTCGTTGCCGATGCAATCATGTGGGTGGACCCAAACAGGATACCGCAATTGGAGTCTGCTGTGATCCTGTCCGATCGGAACGAACTGCAGATGACTCAAACCGCACAACTGAATGTAACCGGTTATTTGGATAACGGTTTGGTCGGTGATCTTACACAAGCCGATGTGCAGTATTTCGTTGATCGTACGGATCTGGCCGAAGTGAATAACAGTGGGGTGTTGACCCTTCTTAATCTTGATGGAGACACGGATCACATTGAGGTATGGGCTACGGTTACGATTGACGGAGTGACCTTAACCACACCACCTTTGAACATCACGATCAGGGACCTAACGGTTATCGTCGATAGTACAAATACAACGGGGTTATACACGACAGAAGGGTCTTGGAGCCAAAGCAATTTAGCAGGATACAAAATTGGGGTTAAATCCCGCTATTCAACAGTTCAAGGCTCATCAGCAACGTGGAAAGGCCAGTTCCCAGAGGGGAAATATACGGTCTCGATCTACAAACTCGTCCATACGACGGCAAACGATAACAATGTCAAAGTGGAAGTGAAACATAAAACGGGTACCGAGGTCACCTATATCGATGCAACAGCCGGCTCATCGGGTTGGGTTAATCTGGGAATGTTCGACTTTACGGGTGACGGTAGCGAGTATGTCCGGTTAACCAGAGTTTCGCCTACCACGGTAGACCCGCCAACGCTTCCTGCGGATATGATCTATACGAGGGTTGACGCAGTTATGTTCGAACGGCATTCCGATGATTCGGAGCCGCTTGCCAATGAGGCGCCAGTTGAATCGACACTTTCTGAATAAGGGCAGTGATTTATGAATGGAAGTGGAACAACGGTACGTGATGTTAAACAAATGATTGTAAAATAACGCTAAGAGCCGAGTGGATCAGAACGATCCATTTGGCTCTTTGTGTCTAAGTGTAAGAAAGTGTGGTTACAAGGGAAGGCAGTCGGCCACCTTCCTCTTACCACCCATTAATCACTTAAGTTTGCCAAATCCAACTTTTTTGGATGCTCGTAAAAAAATTGCCGCGTTCAGATTATGTTTCGTCACACTCAAAACGTTTCTCTAGACCCACACAAATCTTCAATGGTACCATCATACACGTGCTTGAATTGAAGATTGCAGGAGGATATCATGTGGATCAACTTAAATACGATAATCTAAAGCTGGGGGAGCGCGGAGCTATCATCAGCATTATCGCCTACATATGTTTGACCGTATTAAAACTGATCGTTGGCAATATGGCCGGATCAGAAGCGCTCAAGGCGGATGGATTAAACAATGCCACCGATATTGTGGCCTCAATAGCTGTACTGATCGGTTTGAAGCTTGCCCAACGCCCAGCCGACACAGATCATACATATGGTCACTGGAGAGCAGAGACCGTTGCGTCACTTGTTGCTTCTTTCATTATGATGGCAGTAGGTTTACAAGTACTGTTTCAAGCCATTGGTTCTGTGTTTCAGGGTACACATGAATCTCCGGATATCATCGCCGCGTATACAGGCATTTTCTGCGCGGTTGTCATGTATGTGGTCTATCGCTATAACAAGAGACTTGCTTCCCGTATTAAAAGTCAGGCGGTCATGGCTGCAGCTCGAGATAATATCTCCGATGCCTGGGTGAGCACCGGTGCGGTCATTGGGATCGTGGGTTCCCAGTTCGGCCTCCCATGGCTGGATCCTGTAACGGCTGTCATCGTAGGTTTCCTAATCTGCAAGACTGCTTGGGACATTTTCAAGGAAGCCACACATCATCTGACGGACGGTTTTGATGTTGAACTGATTCAGGAGTACAAAAAAACGATTGCCGGAATTGACAGCGTAGAGACAGTTAAAGACGTGAGAGCGCGGAATTATGGCAATAACGTTGTAGTAGACGTTGTCATAACAGTCCATGCTGAGCTGGATCTTCAACAAGCACACGATATCTGTACAGACGTGGAGAACGAGTTAATGGAGGAACATGACGTATACACCGTTCACGTTCATGTGGAACCTGATACGTTGGAAGAGTGCATTTAAACTCAGGATTATAAAAGAGCGACTCGGCAAAGCAAAAAACCAGTGAGCTTTAATTCTTCACTGATTTTTTGCTGATTTCAATTTTCATTTTTAAAAGAATACGCGCGTTTTTTATCCCATACATGACTATCTCGGCAAATTGTAGGTAATCAGATTGTTATATTTATCCGCATGTTTCTGTTCGTCCAGGATGATTCCCCACACCGTGTCTTTATATATGCCATAAGGGAGACCAAACCATATTTTTCTATACTTTTCCACGGCCGCCAATTCACCCTGAAACGCCTTTTGCAATCCGACAAGATAAGAGGGTACCGTCTCAACTGGCTCACTGCTTACACCCGAAATCTCCTGGCCTGTCAGATCCTTGTACATTTGGCGGAACATTTGATTATGTCCTCGTTCATCATTACGGATGCTCGTGATGATGGCAGCCTGATTGGCATCGGGTGACAACTGAATCAGTGAATCATAGAACAGCTCATCGTTTCGTTCTCCTTGCACAGCTGTTTTGATTAATTCGAGTGCTTCGGCTGATGATGTTGCCCATACCGGAGTAAAAGTGTACCTGTAACCATAAGGATATGCCACATACATTACGAATCCCTCCAAGACGAATATGAGTTAAGATATGCACGTATACCCATCAGCGTTAACCCATATCATCTGTCCTGCCTTATTAGTGGAAAGCTTCAGTATAACTTCACTTTGTATACCTCAATAATTTGCTGTAACCATAAGCAAGAACAAATGGCAGGAGGTATGACAAAAAGGTCCAAAGAATGTTCCATCCATTAAAATAAAGAACATGCCCCATCATTTTGGCAACCCATTCGATTAATGTCAGCGACAATGATGCAACAAAAATCGCCAACCATGGCTTGGCACCTTTTTCAAAAATCGTATACATCATCAGACAGCCGGCAATCGGATAGATTCCAAGATCCATTGGAAGAGCAGCCAAGGATTGATTATGTGTATTCGGAAGAATGTTCCAGAAGTAATTAAACCCGATATTGTTGATGGATGCTGAAATAGCCACACCAAGTGGATAATATAGAATAAGGATTGTAAAGTTCCGACGCAGAATCCATACACCCACTATAATGGGAATGACCATACCCAGCAGAATGTTTCCTAACATGCCATTTTCCTCCAAAGCTTTGTTACTTCTGTAGTTTCACTATAAGCGGCATCAGCATTTATCGGATTTCTCTCACTTCAATACAAGTGGTTTTGTATAAGGTAACCAACTCCATGGGATATAATGCATATTAACAAATTCGAAATAGGCATGTGTGAGTCCAAACGTTAAAAAGGCCGCTTATCCAACAAGGGTAAGCGACCTTTTTTAGCGCATTTAGTAAACTTACATTAATGCAGTTTAAATTCGTTTAAAAACGGAGCAGCTTATCCACATGATTCATATGTTCCAGATTACGAATAAACTCGTATCGTTCTTGTTTTGTTCCATTAAATGGTGTTTCTAAAAGAAATTGATTGAATTTCTGTTCAAGCATATTCCAGCCAAACGGAGTTTCCATATCGCCTAGAGGTACAGGCATCCACCGTTCATATATATTGCCATCATGTGTTGTTATAACAACATGGGCAGCGCAAAAATGAGTCGGATGATCAGCCAGATATTGCTGCACTTCATCATCCAGGGTTACTGTAATTTTTTGCACCAGCTCCTGAACCTCCGGATCGGTGAAGCTATTGAATATTAATTCCTCTGAGTCCATACGACCGTATTTGAGAGCCACGGCTGAAGTGAATTGTGTGCTGGCCTGTGCTCCGATTGCGGTCTTGGGCTTAGGATTCGTCAGACGATATACAAATGAAGAGGTCCTCACATCAACAGACTTGATCTTGGATGGTGTTAAACTATAGTCTTCGCGAAGTTCCAACATAGCATCCAGAGTGGCGTGTAATCCACGCTGGCAGGCATGACGTTTGAAATAAATGTCAGTCACTTTAAAATCAGTTCCCCGTCCTTCCAGCACATGACTTGTGTCACAATGCCCGCTTGTTCCTTTGAAGGCCTGGAAGAATCCATATTTTCCTTCCAAAGCTGCATCAGGACCTGTGAAACCACAGGATGCCAGTCTCACGGCCCTTAATCCGGTCAATGCCGCCCAGCCGCTGCATAAAATTTTCCCTGAAGTTCCATCATTCTGATATTCAATCAAACCTCCTGTGAACAGAGAAGCAATCCCCATCGCATCCTTGGTCTGCTTGGCATCTGCATTTGTTAATTTACTTACCAAGGCCGCTGCTGCGACAGCACCGCATACCCCGGTAGCATCAAATCCTTTTTCCCGGTACATAAATGGATTGATCGCTTCGCCTAACCGAGCATATACGTCATAAGCCGCAACAATGGCGGTGATCATCTGTTTCCCATCGTTTCGGTGGAGCTGAGCCATACTTAGCAGGAGCGGAACAAGCACAGATCCAGGGTGGCCCATGGCGTGGCGATAGCCGTCATCCAGGTCTGCACAACGTGCCATCATGGTATGAATGAAGACAGCATGATCTGTGCTAGTGCGGACATCCTGTTCACCAATCAATGAGACCAAGTCTTCATTTTTAATAATAGAGTCTGCCAATCTTGCGTATTCCAAAATACGTTCACTTGTTTCAGAGTATCGACCAAATACCATATTACCGTAAGAGTCCAGTATTACCTGTTTACCTACTTCGATAGCCCTCTCGGAGAGATCCTCATATTGAAGACGGGTTATGTAGTTGGCAAGTTCTACAATCATATGATTCACAACAGTTCACCTCGTTATTTTGACTTCAATCCGCAAATACACGGGAAGTTTACATAACAGAAATATAAAGTTGTCATGATGTTGAACTCAAGCACAAGTTAACTGCACTAACTCAACTTTTGTATGCACATAAGTAATTGAACGCCAATATGATTCAATTGCTTTGATGTAATGAAGGGGTGCAATAACGTTTGACTATTTTTTTCAAATCCTCTACGTAAGAGGGGAAAATTTTAGATTTGTGATAGATCAATGCGAGCGGGTGAAGATAAGAAAAATCAGCGATTGGAAATACATGAAGGTGAGAATTCGTATGATTAGACTCATTTAATGCATGAATCCCTGAAAGATACATCGTTAATGAAAAACTGGCTGCGTAATCCTCAGCACACAAAAGGTGATGGATATCCGGTTGCGTCAATTCGTTAATACAATGCAGGGATATGTTACGTTCAGCGAGATGTTTATCGAGCAAAATACGGGAATTGAAGTTTTTCTTATTCAGAACAAAGGGTACATGTTGAAACAGACTCAAATCCGCACCCTGGTTAAATGTTTCGATGCACTCGGGATATTGATCAGGGAAATACTGCTTGAGCAAATTGTCCGAGATTACCATGTACATCTGCTCAAGCAGAATCGTTTCATACTTTACATTTTGCGTTACGATATTGTCCACACCCGAGAGAAACAGATCCAGTGAATTGTTTAACACCATCTCCTGCATTTGCGGTGAGGTTGTACGATGAATTTTAAGCTCCACTTTAGGATGCAGGGCATAAAACTCTTTTAATAATTTCGGCACGATAATGGGATAGCGGCCTTCGGTAATGCCAAAATGAATCGTGCCTGTCTTATCCTCTTTAAGATCAGTAAGTTGATTCTCCATGTTTTGATCCAGCAACTCAATTTGACGAAGCGTATCTTGCATAATTTTCCCCGCTGCTGTCAGCGCAATTTTAGGTTTTCTTTCGAAGAACGCAACACCATGTTTTTCTTCTAAGCTTTTTAGGTATTTGCTGAGTGATTGATGGGAAATATATAGTCGTTTCGCTGCATTGGAAATGTTTAACTCTTCGGACAGAATCAAAAAATATTTATAGTTATTAAGCATGCATACCTCCTGAGGTAATCTTCTGTGTGACTCTGATGTAAATACTATAGATGCATCACGGTTAAAGATCATCATACTGCAACTATTAGTTACATACAAGCAATCTAAATGTGCTTTGGGGTTGCGAATATCTATGATAAATTATGAATGTATTCACGATGTCCATAGCGGTGTAAGCGTGAGCAATATGCAAATGTCTGCTCCAAAATATAATTAACAGGAGGTTATGTGCGTGAGTAAAGTTGCAGTTCTATTAGCAGAAGGATTTGAAGAAAGTGAGACCCTGACGATTGTTGATATTTTGAGAAGAGCACATATCGAATGTCACATGATTAGTACAGCGGGTGAAATGGTTTGTGGTAGTCATGACATCGTGGTCAAGGCTGATGCGCTCATCAGTGAAGATGCTAAAACCTACGATATGATTGTACTCCCTGGAGGAATGCCCGGGGCCGCTAATCTTCGTGATGATGACCGTGTAATTCAACTTATTCAGGAAATGAATCAGTCCGGCAAATATGTAGCAGCCATGTGTGCAGCACCTCTTGCACTAGGCAAAGCAGGTGTGTTGGAGAACAAAAATTTTACCGCTTATGTAGGTTATGATCAGAAAATTGAAACGAGCGGTACTTTTAAAGAAGATATTGTTGTTAAAGATGGAAATCTGATTACAAGCCGCGGCCCCGCGACGTCTTATGCTTTCGCTTTTGCATTAGTGGATGCCTTAGGCGGAGACAGTATGGCTGTCAAAAATCGTATGGTATATTTCAATGCATTTGATGCTGAATAGGAGGGAACTGAAATGACGAATAAAGTAGCAGTATTGATGGCGGAAGGTTACGAAGAGGGCGAAACGCTGACGATTGTTGATATTTTGAGAAGAGCTGGATTAACCTGTGACACGTTTTATTTTGGCGATAAGCTGGTTAAGGGCATGCACGGCATCTTTGTAGAAGCAGACAAACCTTTTGGCGAAGAAGTAAAGCAATATGACATGATCGTTCTGCCGGGAGGCCGCCCAGGTGGACAAAACCTGAAGGAAAATCCGGATGTGATTGACATGGTGCAGTACTTCAATCAGAACAATAAGTACATTGGCGCAATGTGTTCCGGTACGGTGGTACTGTCCGATGCAAAGGTCATTGAGGGCAAACAGGTAACAGGTTATGTAGGGTACGCTGAGAAATTGATTGGCGGCATCTTCAAGGATGAAGTCGTCGTAGCTGACCAGAATCTCGTTACAAGCCAAGGGCCTGCAACACCTTATCCATTTGCATACAAAATTGCAGAAATCTTCGGCAAAGATACATCAGGCCTACGTGAAAAGATGTTATACAACTTTGCCGGAGGCAAGTAAAGACAGCTAAGAGGGCGGGGGAATCATATGAAAACAGAGGAATTGGCTAAGGAGATTATCGCTAACATTGGACAGGATAATATTACGTATGCCACGCATTGTGCAACCAGATTGAGATTCAACGTAAAAGATGAGTCTCAGGTTAACTTGAAAGCGCTTGATCGACTGGAAGGTGTCCTGCGAGCCCAGTTTAACAGCGGTCAGTTACAGATCATCATTGGCGCAAAAGTGAAAAGCGTTTTTGACGCAGTAAGTGAAAAGCTTGACTTGGAAAATCAGGACATTGAAGTGAAAGCAGTACAACAAAAAAAGAATGTGATTTCCCGAGTCGTGGAAACGGTGGCAGGTATATTCGGGCCAGTCATTCCAGTGTTGATTGGGTGCGGTATGGTGAAGTCTGTGCTTGCAATCCTGACGACAATGAATCTTCTTGAGACAACAAGTGGTGCGTACCAAACCTTTAGTCTGATTAGCGATCTTATTTTCTATTTTTTCCCCTTCTTCCTTGCAGTCAGCGCGGCCAAGAAGTTCAAAACCAACGAATATCTGGCTGTGGCCCTTGCCGGGGCTTACATGTATCCCACCATTATGGAAGGTGCAGCAAAAGTGGCAGAGACGGGTGTTACCAGTTTAAGCTTTTTCGGCCTTCCATTATTGCTCGTGAACTATAAATCAACGATCATTCCGATTATTATTTCGGTTTGGGTGATGAGCTACGTCTACCGATTTGTTAATAAGCGAATACCCGATATGTTTAAAATTTTGTTTGTGCCGATGATTGTGTTGTTCATTATGGTTCCACTTGGATTAATTGTTTTCGGACCTTTAGGAACCTACTTCGGCAGTGGAGTTGCTCAAATTGTAACGTATTTGTATACGGTGAATGGCGTCATTGGTGCATTTTTATTTGGAACATTCAGACCCCTTCTAATTATATTTGGCATGCATTACGCGATTACTCCAATTAACAGCCAGCTGATTGCTGAATATGGATACTCGGTAATTTCACCTGCGAACTTGACTGGAAATCTGGCTCAAGCCGGGGCATGTATTGGTGTATTCCTCTTATTGAAACATAAAGCGAGCAAATCCAGTGCTCTATCCAGTGGTGTAACGGCGATGTTTGGTATTACCGAACCGGCTATCTTCGGATTCAACCTTAAGTACAAGCGCCCATTTATCTGTGCAATGCTTGCAGGAGGTATCGGAGCAGCTTACATCAATTTCTGGGGTGGAGGAGCAACGGCTCTGATTCTGCCAGGTATCCTGGCCTTGCCAACCTATATCGCTGACAGTTATATACACATCATTATCGGGGTAGCAATCAGCATTACGCTTGCACTGGTTGCCGTCTTGATCTGGGGAATTGAAGAAGAGATTCCAGCTCCAGTTACTGCAAGTGTTGGCAATGGAACAGATGGTTCTGCTGCCGCTAATGTGATTACGTCGACCTCAGAATCCCATGCTTTGACTCGACCAACCGGAACACTAATCATTGGCTCTCCGATTAACGGGATAGTTAAAAATATAACGGAAATCGACGATCCCATCTTTGCTCTGGGGAGCGGTGCTGCAGTTGAATCAATCGATGGCAAAGTATACGCGCCATTTGACGGTAAAGTTGTATCGCTGTTCCCAACCAAACATGCCATTGGACTGATGTCGAATGAAGGAGTGGAGATGCTTGTTCACGTAGGGATTAACACCGTCAAGTTGAAAGGAAAGCATTTCACAGCTTATGTGCAGCAGGATCAGGTGATTAAGCAAGGAGATCTGCTGATCGAATATGATCATGAAGCTATTCGGGCAGCAGGATTTGATACGGTCGTGCCCATCATTATATCAAATACTTTTGAATATCAGAGTGTTGAGCAGATTGCTGAGGATCGAGTTGTCCAAAACGAAGCATTGTTACGCATTCACGCTTAGAGGTGGTTAATATGAGTAAATTATCTGAAGACTTTCTTTGGGGAGGCGCTGCAGCGGCCAACCAGTTAGAAGGTGGATGCAATGAGGGCGGCAAAGGAGTCAGTGTTGCAGATGTCATGACAGCAGCAACACATGGCTTGGAACGAAGAATTACACAGGGAATTGAGGAAAATGTATATTACCCTAGTCATCAGGCTAGTGATTTTTATACAAGATACAAGGAAGATATTCAGTTGTTTCATGAGATGGGATTCAAATGCTTTCGAACCAGCATCGCGTGGACTCGGATATTTCCAAACGGAGATGAGACGGAACCGAATGAGGAAGGTCTGCAATTCTATGATGACTTGTTTGACACCTGTTTGGCATACGGGATTCAGCCAGTAGTCACCATATCTCACTTCGAAATGCCATATCATCTAGTGACGGAATATGGGGGATGGCGCAATCGTAAATTGATTGACTTTTACTTAAACTTCTGCGAAGCAGTCTACACCAGATATCGGACAAGGGTTAAGTACTGGATGACGTTTAACGAAATCAATATGATTGTGCGCAAGCCATGGAAGCCGGGAGGCATTCAGTGGAACGATGGGGAAAACAAACTTCAGACCATGTACCAGGCTGCGCATTATATGCTGATAGCCAGTGCCAAAGCAGTCAAGCTTGGTAAAGAGATCAACCCGGACTTTATGATCGGCGGCATGTTCCTTCATCCAACATCATACGCAGCTACATGCGACCCTGATGATGTGCTTGCCCAGGTCAAAAAACTTCAACAAGCTTACTTCTTTCTCGATGTACATGTCAGAGGCAAATATCCACGCTCATATTATGGGTTCCTGAAGCAGCATCAATTGGAAATTGAAACTGCTCCTGAGGATGAATTGATTCTGAGAGAAGGAACCGTAGATTATATCGGATTCAGTTATTACTCCAGCTCTGTCGTTATGGCTAATCCAACCGATCAGGACAAGAGTGAGGGGAATGAAATAAGCGGTTATAAAAATCCGCTCTTGCCTGCCAGTGAATGGGGATGGCAGATTGATCCGGTAGGTCTCCGGATTACATTAAACTGGCTGTATGATAAGTATCAGATCCCGCTATTTATTGTAGAGAATGGTTTAGGCGCAGTGGATACGCTCGAAGAGGATGGGTCAGTGCATGATCCGTATCGGATTGATTACCTTAGACAGCATGTGAGTGAGATGAAAAAAGCGATTCTGGAAGACGGGGTCGAAGTGATAGGTTACACTCCTTGGGGTTGCATTGACCTTGTCAGTGCCGGAACAGGAGAGATGAAAAAGAGATATGGCTTAATCTATGTCGATAAAGACAATGATGGAAAGGGTTCATTAAAGCGAGTTAAAAAAGATTCTTTCTACTGGTATAAAGAATGTATTAAAAGTCAAGGGAAGATAATATAACACTTCGTCAAGTACACGAATGATCAATTAAAAGCCCTTGTCTCCATCGGCAACAACTGGAGACAAGGGCTTAAGCTTTTTCAAAGTTTTACCCGAAATTTTTAGGGATTTTTTTTACTGGTGCTTGCTGAGAATATCAAATATGATCTTGGCATTATCTGTGTTGTCGATCAAACCGGCGAAGCGATGACTTGCCGGACCGTAGGCATAGACCGGAACATCTTCACCTGTATGTCCACCTGTTGTCCAGCCCGTAAATGAACGGTTATCAATAATCGCTTCAATGGCATTATCAATCTTTGTTATATCCGCAGTTTGGGCTGCTTCTTTCACCGATTGAATCTCTTCAGGTTTCAACTCCAATTTCAGATAACTTTTCAGTGTTTCTTCAACCGAAGCACCTTTTGCAATTTGTGCTGCCATGAAGTCAGGTGTGCGCAGTGCAGCTTTGATCGGGTCTACGAAGAAGTTGTATTCTCCGTCTTTTCCAAGCGTAAGTCCACCCGTGGAGTGGTCGGCAGTAGCTACGACAAGTGTTTCACCGTCTTTTTTGGCAAAATCAATAGCTGCCTGAAATGCTGCTGCGAAATCTTCCATTTCACTCATCGCGCCAACGATATCATTATCATGTCCTGCCCAGTCGATCTGGCTGCCTTCGACCATTAGAAAGAATCCTTTGTCGTTCGAACTGAGGCGATCAATCGCTGTATTGGTCATCTCAGCTAATGATGGAGTTGCAGCAGTACGATCAATCAACTTGTCCAGCCCTCCGTCCGCAAACAGTCCAAGAACTTGTTGATTCTTATCAGCAAGGAGAGAGGAACGATCCGTCACATAGCTGAATCCGGCCTTCTGGAACTCCTTCGTCAGATCACGACCCTCGCGTACAAAATTGGATTTCCCTCCACCCAGAAGTACATCCACCTTATGCTTGCCATTAATCAACTCATCATAATAATCGTCCGCAATTGCATCCATATTTTTTCGACTGATATCATGGGCACCAAATGCAGCTGGTGTGGCATGAGTGATCTCCGATGTAGCCACGAGTCCGGTGGACTTGCCGTTGTCTTTGGCCTGCTCAAGTACCGTTTTGACTTCCTTCTGCTCAGGGTCAACGGCAATGGCCGCATTGTATGTTTTCACGCCCGCGGACATGGCCGTTGCTGCGGAAGCGGAATCCGTTACATTTTGTTTATCATCATCCGGATAGGTCATTTGTGCTCCAACCAGATAAGGGTCGAATACGGTTTTGTCCATGCCCTTAGTTGAAGGATCATCTTTCATATAACGGTAGGCGGAAGTATAAGAGGTCCCCATGCCATCCCCAATGAGGAAGATGATGTTCTTGATTTGTTTTTTCTCCACACTTACAGCTTGAACGGCACTTGCTTGTCCGGCAGACAAGAGAGTAGAAGCCGATACAGCCAGAGTCAGCGCTACCGCTGGTAATACTCTTTTGGATAATTTCACAATGATTCCTCCTCGTAATATCTCAACAACAAAAATGAATGCATGAATCTATATTCATTTGTTCATCATTAAGAAGATTAGCATTTATATGTAAATGAACACCAAGAACTTTGTATACCTGATGTAAATTAAACAAATACGGCGATAACTTTAATTTTTTTTGCATGAGGAGCAAGTCAAACATTCCAATTAGGACATATGTTTCCGGCGAAAGATTCACATGATCTTCTACATACGAGATTACAAAAATATACTCATCCCGCTGTTTTTGAAGTATGATACAACATAAGTAGAACGCTTTCATTTTTATATTACTGTTAGTATACAATCAATTTCATTTTCAGGAGGCTCTTTATCATTGACCAAAACAACTCCAAATTATGATGGGTATCTCTTTGTACATTTTATTGGCGAACAACCAGACGGAGAGCAGGTTTATTTCTCCTATAGCGAGGATGGTCTTCACTGGAAGGACCTTAATGGCGGATCGCCTGTGCTGTTTTCCGACCTTGGAGAAAAGGGGGTACGGGACCCGTTTCTGGTTCGTTCAGTCAAGGATAATAAATTTTATCTGATTGCTACGGATCTCCGCATCGCAAGCGGCAAAGGATGGACTCATGCCGTTAATGCCGGGAGCCGTGACGTAATTATATGGGAATCCAGCAATCTCGTGAACTGGTCATCCCCATGGAACGTTACACTAGGTGTTGAGGGCGCTGGATGTGTCTGGGCACCAGAAGCTGTGTATGATGAAATGGCAGATGAGTTTCTTGTATTCTGGGCTTCTGCGACGCAGGAACTACAGGAGCAAGAACGAAAACAAAAAATATACAGTGCTCGCACAAAAGACTTTCGTACGTTCTCTGCATCGGAAAAATACATTGAGCGGGATAATCATATTATTGATACAACGATTCTTCCTGCGGATGGCTCTTATTATCGATACTCCAAGGATGAAACAACCAAAAACATACGGGTAGAAAAAGGAGTCTCTCTCGACAAAGGGACATTTGTTACACTTCAAGCTCCGGTACTGGAGGCTATGGCAGGTGTGGAGGGACCTCAAATCTTTAAATTCAATGACCGGGAGGAATGGTGTCTGATTGTTGATCGATTTGCTGAAGGCAAGGGTTATCTTCCTCTGCTGACTACGGATCTGGGAAGTGGAGAATTCCGAATCGTCCCTGATGGTGAATTCGATATGGGAACGACTCAAAAGCGGCATGGAAGTGTCCTGCCAATCACAGCTGAGGAGTGCAGCCGGCTTCTCGCGGCTTTTGGGGATGGTCATCAGGTGCTTCCCGGACAATATGCCGATCCTGATGTCGCACAGTTTAGGGATCGTTACTATATGTATCCGACAACAGATGGCTTCGAGGGGTGGTCAGGGACACAGTTCAAAGTGTTTTCTTCTTCAGACCTGAAGCATTGGCCTTGATCTGGGAACAGAGGATGTCGCCTGGGCAACCGGTAATGCCTGGGCACCGGCAATTGCCAGCCGTAACGAAAAGTTCTATTTTTATTTCTGTGGCAAAATGCGGAACGGCGACAGTGCCATTGGCGTTGCTGTAGCGGATACACCGATTGGTCCATTCCTGGCCGAGTCGCAACCTTTGATCACAATGGAGCAGTTGAAACGTCTGGGCATTGCTATGGGCCAAGCTATTGATCCCTCCATCTATGTCGAAGATGATGGAAGACCGTATCTGCTATTTGGCAATGGACATGGTGCCATTGTGGAGCTTGGTGAAGACATGATAAGTGTCGTTGAGGACACAATGAGCAATCTGGCGGGCTTGCATGATTTTCGTGAGGCGGTAACCGTGTTGAAGCAGGGTGGACTATACCACTTTACATGGTCCTGTGATGACACAGGTAGCGAAGACTATCATGTGAATTATGGTACGGCAGAGCAATTATATGGTCCAATTACCTATCGATACCCAATCCTGAGCAAAAATGTGGAGAAGGGCATGCTGGGAACAGGTCATCACTGTATCTTTAATGAAAATGAAACCGGTCAACTACGGATTGCCTATCACCGTTTTGTAACGCCACTATCCAGATTTTCATCTGGAAAGGGGTATCACCGCGAAATATGTATGGACCCGATTCTTTTTGGTAAGGACGGACTGATTCAGCCGGTCATACTCTAACATAAAACGTTCAGTTAAATCACTATTTTATGAAGAACTGATACAGCATGATTGCCTGTCAAATGTCGCTTTTAGCGGTTTTGGCAGGCATTTTTATCATCCACCTGGAACAAGCCAAAACAGTAGGGTTGAGCGTGTATGGAACTTATTAAACGCATTAACTCCAGAATACATTTGACAGAAGAATCAATAAATCGTATTATTACGATATAACGATTTAGGAGGAATACTTTTGAACACTCCCGCTTTTGACAGCAATAACATTAAACAGTTGTTCGATGAACCAGCTAATCTGCTGAAAGCTTTGTCTCACCCCATTCGTTTATGCATTGTGCGGGGACTGATGATGAAAAAAAAATGTAATGTTTCTTATATGCAGGAATGTCTGGATCTTCCCCAATCAACAGTCTCACAACACCTCCAGAAACTTCGTAGTGCAGGTATTGTTGCTACGGAGCGGAATGGTCTTGAAGTGAACTATGTGCTTGCCGATCAACGGGTTGAACAGATTATCAAAACTTTATTTGAAAAGGATGATTGTGAATCATGAGCAAAAAAGTACTCATTGTTGGCGGTGTAGCTGGAGGGGCATCTGCAGCTGCACGTCTTCGCCGTCTGAATGAACATGCCGAAATTATTATCTTCGAGAAGGGACCCTATATCTCATTTGCCAATTGTGGTTTACCTTATTATATAGGTGGCACAATCGATGATCGAGAGCGTCTGCTGGTGCAAACGCCAAAAGGGATGGCAGATCGCTTTCGTATCGATGTGCGTACAAGAAGTGAGGTCGTAGCTATTGATTCGCAGAAGCGAGTGGTTAAGATACAATCCCAGGAGCGCGGTGCATATGAAGAAAGCTATGACGAGTTGATATTGTCACCAGGTGCAAAACCGATCATTCCCGATCTGCCGGGCAAGGACAATCCACTAATTTATACCGTACGAAGTATTCCTGATATTGATCGGATCAAAGAACAGGTGAGTTCTTCTAACAACCAATCTTCGATCGTAATAGGCGGTGGGTTTATAGGCGTGGAAATGGCTGAGAATTTAAAGGAAGCTGGTCTGGATGTAACGCTGATTGAGGGGAACGCACAAGTACTCACACCCTATGATACCGAGTTAGCAGCCGCATTAGCACAGGAAATGGAGAATCATGGTGTAAACCTGCTGTTTTCCAAACGTGTTCAGGGATTTCATTCCCTAGAGCAGGGCATAGGGGTTGAACTTGCCGATGGTCATGTGTTGACAGCTGACATGGTTATTCTTGCGATAGGCGTAACGCCGGACACCTATTTTTTGAAAGATAGCGGCGTTTCGCTGGGTGCACGTGGACATATTATCGTAAATGAAGCCTTGGAAAGTAGTGTGCCACATATCTATGCTGTTGGGGATGCCATCGAAGTTACGGAAACCATTCATGGTACGAAGGCAACGATTCCACTTGCCGGCCCTGCCAACAAACAAGGCCGTATTGTTGCTGACCGTATCGCAGGGCTTCCTTCTACCTATAAAGGAACACAAGGTACGTCCATTATCAAAGTCTTTGGAATGACCGCAGCCACGACAGGCAGTAATGAAAAAACACTGCAGCGTCTCGGCGTGGAATATCAAACCGTTATCGTACACCCTGCTTCTCATGCATCGTATTATCCGGGTTCAAGCGCAATTACTCTTAAACTGCTGTTTACTCCGGAAGGTAAAATTTTGGGCGCACAAGCAGTCGGTTATGATGGAGTGGATAAACGAATTGATGATATTGCTGTAGCCATTCATTTCGGAGGACATGTCCGGGATTTGACAGAGCTTGAACTGAGTTACGCGCCTCCTTATTCGTCTGCCAAAGATCCCGTGAATATGGCTGGATATGCAGCAGAGAATATGATTACCGGACGTGTTCAGACGTTCACCTATAATCAACTGGCTGATCGTCAGCCGGGGCAGTCGATACTTCTGGATGTTCGCAGTGAAATTGAGCATCAAAATGGTCATATTCCGGATTCACTCTCTATTCCAGTTGATGAGCTTCGTCAACGGTTAGATGAATTAGACCCATCCAAAGAAATCTGGCTATACTGTCAAGTCGGCTTACGTGGTTACACCGCTTCGCAAATTTTGCGTCAGCATGGTTTTAGCGTGAAAAACTTGAGTGGTGGTTATAAAACATACCGTCAAGCCCAGTTTAAGCCTGCTCCCTTTACTGCTGCAAAACAAGATCATCATGATCCTGCGGTGGACGTTAAGGAAAAAAAGTCTATTCCCACTGCCTCAACACAGCCGCAACGTATTGATCATGACTTGAACGTATGCGGATTAAGTTGTCCCGGTCCGCTAATACAAGTGAAGCAAAAAATGGATCAACTCTCGAACGGGGAAACCCTTCGCGTGAAAGCTTCCGATCCAGGCTTCTATGAAGATGTCAAAGCATGGGCCACGATGTCGGGTTCCACAATCTTGCAGTTGGAAAGAATGAAAGGCGGTACCATTGAGTCCGTCATTGTAAAAAATACAGCACAACCCGTATCGGATTCCCCCATCAGCGATCCTGCCAGCACGATGGTTGTCTTCAGTGGTGATCTGGATAAAGCGATCGCCTCACTCATTATTGCTAATGGGGCAGCAGCGAGTGGACGGAAAGTAACCCTATTTTTCACTTTTTGGGGATTGAGTATTATTCGTAAGCAGCAACCGCAGAAGTTATCCAAAACTATGATCGGCCGTATGTTTGATATGATGCTGCCTCGCGGGAGCCAGAAGCTTGGCATGTCCCAAATGAATATGCTTGGAGCAGGCCCGAAGATGATCCGTGGTTTGATGAAAAAACATCAAGTGCCGTCGTTGGAGGAATTGATTGAGAGCGCAATTACACAAGGAGTAGAGATCGTTGCCTGCCAAATGTCCATGGATTTAATGGGAATTCAGCGTGAAGAATTAATAGACCAAGTCAAGATTGGTGGGGTCGGTTACTATCTTGGACAAGCATCACAAGCCAATCATAACCTGTTTATTTAAAAATTAATCACAAACTCCAAAAAGCGTTGATTCGAATTCGAACCAACGCTTTTTGGACTTAATCATCAAGTAAACATTGACTTCATTTTTTTGATATTATAATATAAGCATACACTTATATGTAGTCGAAGGAGGAAGTGCTATGGATTCTATGCAAGAGGTAGCGGATAAGCTTAAATTGCTGGGTGATAAAACACGTCTTACGATCCTTACACTCCTCAAAGAACGTGAATGGTGCGTGTGTGAATTTGTAGAGATTTTAGACATGTCACAACCTGGAATTAGTCAACATTTGCGCAAGCTGAAGGATCAAGGCTTGGTTAAAGAAAATAAACGTGGTCAGTGGGTATACTACTCTTTAAATGTAGAGAATACACCCTATATTACATCTGTCCTGGAATTGATGCCGGATACAGCAACTATTCTTAAATCGTTAAATAAAGAAAACTTTACTTCAGGGTGTAATTAATTTTTGTTCAATATATAAGCATATCATTATATACAAATACAAAATTAAGATGAACTGAAAGGGGGTATATGGTTTTGTTTTCTACGCTGTTAGCCTGCATCATCTTTTTGATTACACTTGTACTCGTTATTTGGCAGCCTAAAAACCTGTCCATTGGTTGGTCTGCTTGCGGCGGAGCAATCCTTGCTTTATTTGTGGGTGTGGTCAATTTGGAAGATGTATGGGATGTGACACAAATCGTATGGAACGCCACGCTTGCTTTTGTGGCAATCATTCTGATCTCATTAATTCTGGATCGTATTGGCTTTTTTGAATGGGCTGCCTTACATATGGCCAAAGCCGCTCATGGCAATGGTGTACGAATGTTTGTCTACGTCTCCATTCTGGGAGCGGTGGTTTCTGCTTTCTTTGCCAACGATGGAGGCGCACTGATTCTGACACCGATTGTTCTAGCCATGGTACGTGCACTGAATTTCGATGAGAAAAAAGTATTTCCATTTATTATTGCCAGTGGATTTATTGCGGATACAACTTCCTTGCCGCTGGTTGTAAGTAACTTGGTCAACATTGTGTCTGCAGATTTCTTTGGTATTACGTTTATGGAGTATGCAGGAAGGATGTTTGTTCCAAATCTGTTCTCGCTGGCGGCGAGTATCGGTGTACTGTATCTCTTTTTCCGCAAGAGTATTCCCAAACGATTTGATGCCAGTGAATTGAAGCCTCCGGTATCTGCCATTAAGGATATGAAAATGTTTCGGCTGTCATGGGTGGTGTTGGGGGTTCTTTTCATTGGATACTTCACCAGTGAATTCGTCGGTATTCCTGTATCTCTTGTAGCAGGTGTTGTTGCGATATTCTTCCTGATCATGGCTTCCCGGAGTTCTGCTGTACCAACTACATTGGTTGTCAAAGAAGCGCCGTGGGCCATCGTATTTTTCTCCATCGGCATGTATGTCGTGGTTTATGGTCTACGTAACGTAGGTTTGACCGATCTGTTGGCCGTAGTTATTCAGGCTGTGGCTGATCAAGGATTGTTCGCTGCAACAATGGGTATGGGCTTTATTGCGGCAATCATTTCATCCCTGATGAACAATATGCCTACCGTGTTGATTGATGCGCTTGCCATTGATGCAACCACAGCTACAGGGACTGTTCGGGAGGCGCTTATCTATGCCAATATTATTGGCTCGGACTTAGGTCCCAAGATTACCCCAATTGGTTCACTCGCGACCCTTCTCTGGCTCCATGTTCTTAGCACCAAAGGTGTCAAAATCTCATGGGGCACTTACTTCAAGACGGGTATCATAATCACGATTCCGACTCTGTTTATTACGCTAGTGGGTCTGTATCTGTGGTTAAGCATTCTATAAAAGCAATCTATAATTCAAATAACGAGGAGACGATGAACATGAGTAAAAAAACACTGTACTTCCTGTGCACAGGTAACTCTTGCCGGAGTCAAATGGCCGAAGGCTGGGCCAAGAAATATCTGAGTGAGGACTGGAATATCTATAGCGCAGGAATTGAGGCCCACGGTCTGAATCCAAAAGCGGTTGAAGCCATGAACGAAGTTGATCTGGACATTTCAACTCAAACCTCGGACATCATTGATTCAGAGTTGTTGAACAACGCTGATTTCGTAGTCACGTTGTGTGGGGATGCAGCAGATAAATGTCCAATGACGCCTCCACATGTGAAGCGAGAACACTGGGGATTTGATGATCCTGCCAAAGCGCAAGGTACAGATGAAGAGAAATGGGCCGTATTCCAAAGGGTTCGTGACCAGATCGGGGAACGCATTAAAACATTTGCTGAAACCGGAAAATAATACAAACCTGCCTGAGCAGGATAATTGAATGCGTACCAAGAGAATGCCACGATGAGTGGCATTTTTTTGTTCAAAAAAAATGAACGTTTCATTCAGAAACGGTTCTTTGACTTACATTTAACAGCAACATAGAGTGATGACAAGGACGGTGGTTGATTTAGCTAGGCAAATGAGAAGCATATACACCCTTGACTTTCCCCTGTACGGGAAACTATATACTCGCATTATGTTAAAAGATTGGAGATGATATGTTGTTCAAAATCAGTGCGTTTTCCAAGCTAAGTAGGGTCTCATTAAAAACACTGCGTTATTATGACCAGATTGGCATACTTAAGCCGAGAAAGGTAGATCACGATACGGGTTACCGTTACTATTCCGCAGATCAGCTTCTCGAGCTTAACCGAATCTTCATTTATAAAGAATTGGGGTTCACGTTGCCACAAATCACACAGCTGTTACAGGAGCATATTACATTGGAGAATATTCAAGGCATGTTTAAGCTAAAAAGAAGCGAAATTCAGCAGATTATCGATACGGAACAAGCCAAACTCGTCCGGATTGAGGAACGCATGCAGCTTATAGAGGAAGAGGGGCACGTCGAAACTGGACAAGAAATTCGAATCAAAGAGGAGGGTGCTCGGCAGTTTCTTTTTCAGACAGGGTGCGGGAGGGAAGAGGATATCCCGAGTTTATTTCATCAGTTTGATCAATCATTAACAAAAGAAATGCGCCAACTGATCGACGGACCTCAGGTTGTTTTGTGGAAAGAAATCGCAGGACAAGAGGAAGAGTTCGAGTTTGAAATAGGTTACTTCTTAACCTGTGAGCTGCGATCACCTCCCGACCCATTTCAACAGCGGACTCTTCCTGCCGAGCCCATGATGGCCACCATAGCTTATCGTTCCAATGCCACCTTTGCCTGTAAAGCCTGTGTTCATCTAGCTACATGGATTGAGAATAATAACTATCAGATCAAGGAGAACGGAGCTGGTAGGGAATTATATTTACCCTTATCTCAAGAACAAGATGTACAGTTTATAGAAATACAAATTCCAATACTAAATAGATAACTAGAGAAGACGGAGTGGATTAAAGTGAAAAATAAATGGATTATATATATCTTGGCATTGGCTGTTTTTCTGATTGGAACCCTTGAATACATTATTACAGGAGTCATTGAAATGATCGCCTCAGACTTGAGCGTATCTACTTCCGAAGTGGGTTTACTGGTGACTGTATTTGCTCTGGCAGCGGCCATTATCGCTCCGATTCTCATTGCAATTACAATAAATATGGATCGCAAGAAGTTACTGTTGTCCGCCCTCAGTGTGTTTATTGCCAGCAACGGACTTATGCTTGTTGACCTTTCTTATGAAACTTTACTATGGGTGCGAATTATTCAAGGGGCTAGCGGAGGAGTGGCTACCGTAGTAGCGATGGCCGTATCGACACGACTGGTTGAAAAAGAAAAAAGGGGCAATGCCATCGGCATCATTTTGATGGGGCTAAGCAGTTCGCTAGTGCTCGGTGTCCCATTGGGCACATTTTTTAGTGAAATGTTTGGGTGGAGAGTTCTATTTATATTCATTGGATTGTTAAGTGTTCTTCCATTACTTATTATCTACAAGCAGGTTCCGGCAATCAAAGAGGAAGAAAAGATCACCCTCAGAATGCAGCTCTCCATTTTGAAAAATCCACTCATTCTGACTGCCTTGCTTATTACATTATTGTATATCGGCGGCTATTCGACACTGTTCACGTATATTACGCCTTTCTTGCAAGCTACATCCACTCTTTCTATGACCGAGATAAGCGGTGTTCTGTTTCTCGCGGGAATTTGCAGCTTTGTCGGATCAAAAGTGGGCGGACAATTGGCAGATGCAAAGGGATCAAAGTTTACAATTTGTCTAGGCCTTCTGTTACAAGGCGTAACTCTTCTTTTGTTTGCTCTAGCTGGAGTTAATCTTATCATGTTAATCTTGGTTTTAATGATTTTTATGTTAGCAACGTGGAGCATATCTCCGGCCCAGCAACTATATCTGGTTACACTGGCACCTCGTAATCCCGACATTGCCCTTAGCGTAAATACGTCATTTATCCAATTTGGTTTTGCACTGGGATCTGGATTAGGTGGGATTGTGATCAGTCGTACATCTGTCCTGTACTTAAATTGGTTGGGGTTTGGAGCTGTAAGCATTGCTTTACTTCTTGCCATCTTACTATTTAAGAAATCGAGAAGCAGGACTGGAACGCCAGATCCAGTGTAATTTTTTTGAGTTGCAATTGACCGTTATATGTAAAATAAAAAAAGATCTCTTCAGCATTCACTGCACAAGAGATCTTTTTGGCGTTTAACAAAGTAATAATGGGAATCACATTACATCATCATGACAGAATAGAGCATGAATCCATTAACAAATTACTGTTGTCCACCTGTATTCGAAGCCCAGACAGGATACCAGCCCAAGGCCGGATTTTCATTGTTGTACAGCACCAGATTGCCGTCAGTTTGCATAATGAGCACATTGCCTCTAAGATTGGCTGGCACATTGTCTGCTCCGTACCATGCCTTAGCCCACGCCAGGTTATCGGATGTCCAATAAGGTGTGTTTTGCGGATCTGATATGACCAACTTCCCGCTGAAATAATTAATCTGGAGTTTATGTATTCTTGTGTCTTTAGTGTTACTGTGCCATATCATTTTACGTGATTTGACGTCCCAGATCTGCGCATCCCCATAATTATCAAATTGAAACGAGAACCTGTTATTGTTTGACACTAACCCTCCACCTGCGACATTATACATAATGTCATAAATCAGCCGATCTCCACTGGCAGCGGAAGTCGCGGGTGAAAATGAAATCAAAAACATAAACATGGCAAGGCAAGATAAAAAGACTTTTTTCATAGAACATCCTCTTTTCCTTAATATGTTTTAAGTTACCTATCAAATATAGCATATATATTTCTTTAATGGATAAATTTTCAATTCGCGATCAACTATCTGCAATATTCTTTTTCTGGACTGATCAGTTCAGATATGTTATATTTCTGAAACGGGAGGTGTTACTTATCGCCAGGACTAAAGAATTTGACAAAAATCAAGCGTTACACGAAGCAATGCTGTTGTTTTGGAAAAAAGGATACGAGGCTGCTAGCATACCGGATTTACTGGAAGTGATGGGCATTAGCCGATCCAGCCTTTATGATACGTTTTCCGATAAGCAAACCTTGTACAGAGATGCCCTGGAGCATTATAAAAAAGGGAGTTCCAATAAGCAGACTATTCTTAAACAAGCATCAAACGTAAGAGATGGAATTCTTCAATTTTTTGAGTATCATATTGCTTCGGCATACGATACCAGCCTACCGGGCGGATGTTTTGTAACGAATACAGCTACAACATTGGAGTCACCAGATGAACAGATAAATGTCTTGATACAGACTAGTTTTTCGGATTTGGAACAAGCATTTTGTGAGCTTTTGGAGAAGGGCCAACAATCGGAAGAGATAGATAAAACAACAGATATCGAAACATTGTCTTATTTATTGCTGAATTTACATCAAAGCATAAATATTATGGCCAAAACAGGTCAAAATCCAGAACGTGCAAAAGAGATGATTAGCTATATAATTGCAGGGATATAATTTTTTTTAGCAATATTGGAATGATTGTTCCGTTATTATATTCCTCATATTTTGAAGGTGCCATTTGAAGAGTATCTGTAAGACCATAATTTTTTTAATCATTCTGGAACATTCATTCCGTTATCGAAACAATCCATCAACAATAAGGAGATGCAACCAATGAAGGTATCGTTTATTGGACTTGGTAATATGGGGCTTCCAATGGCACAAAACCTGTTGAAAGCGGGTTATGACGTAGTCATCTTTAATCGGACCCCTGAAAAAGTTGAACCGTTAATAAAACAGGGAGCACGTTATGTCCAAACACCACTAGAGGCAGCGAAAGAAAGTAATCTTGTAATTACCATGTTATCTGATGATGCTGCTTTGAGAGAGATTGTTGAGGGACCAAATGGAGTTCTGAACGGATTATCTGAAAATGGAATTCACGTATCTGCCAGTACGATCAGCGTAGATCTGGCTCGGAAATTATCCGCTTTGCATGCGGAGAAACACCAGCACTTTGTGTCTGCCACCGTAATGGGGCGCCCGGATGCCGCTAAAGCAGCTACATTGCGCATTATTTTAGCTGGTCCGGAACATGCAAGACAGCGAGTACTTCCCATGTTAACAGTACTAAGTCAAGAGATATTTGAGATTGGGGATCATGGCGAAGAAGGTAACATTATCAAAATAGGCGTTAACTTTCTAATTGCTTCAATGCTGGAAGCTTTGTCGGAAGCGCAGCTCATGGTTGAAAAGCACGGCATTAAGCCGTCCCGATATATGGATGTTGTGAATGCTCTTTTTCAATCTCCGGTATATCAGAACTACGGAGCGATCATGACCGAACAGCGCTTTGAACCAGCTGGTTTTAAAATGAAGCTCGGGTTAAAGGATGTTGCATTAGCTATCGAGGCAGCCAAGTCAGTTCAAGCTCCACTCCCTTTAGGTCAGCTTATTCATCAACACCTCTCTGAAGGAATTACCCATGGTTATGGTGAGTTGGATTGGACGGCTTTAATCCGTTGTCTTGAGCATTCCTCTTAAGGAAAGAAAAATATAAGGAGAGATTAATTATGGAAATAGGTGTTACTTCATTCGTAGAAACAAAGCCTGATACTAAGACCGGAGTTGTCATGAGTCACGCTCAGCGATTGCGAGAAGTCGTGGAAGAAATCGTCCTTGCAGATCAGGTAGGACTTGATGTGTTTGGCATAGGTGAGCATCATCGTGATGATTATGCAGCATCTTCACCAGCAATGGTGTTGTCCGCTGCGGCGCCCCTCACAAAACGAATTCGATTGACAAGTGCTGTGACGGTCCTATCTTCAGCAGATCCTGTCCGTGTGTTTCAGGATTTTGCCACGCTTGACGGTCTCTCCAATGGACGTGCCGAGATTATAGCGGGTCGGGGTTCCTTCATTGAGTCCTTTCCACTGTTTGGTTATAACCTGCATGACTACGAGGATTTATTTAATGAAAACATTGAACTGCTTCTTAAATTACGAGAATCCGAGAAAGTAACATGGAATGGAGGCCATCGACCAGCGATACATAATGTGGGGGTATACCCTCGTCCTGTTCAGAATTCTATACCTGTATGGATCGGTAGCGGAGGTACTCAGGAATCTGCCATACGTGCTGGAATTCTAGGTCTGCCACTTGTTCTTGCAATTATCGGTGGTAATCCAACGAAATTTGCGCCACTTGTAGAACTGTATAAAAAGGCGGCAACTCATGCTGGTCATGATGTATCGCAGCTCCGGGTAGGTTCACATTCTATCGGATTTGTTGCAGAAGATACAGAAAAGGCCGCAGAACTCTTTTTCCCGTCCACTCAGTACGGCATGAATAAACTAGGCAAAGAGCGGGGGTGGGCATATTATGATCGTTCCAGCTATGATGCTGCCCGCAGCTCTGATGGTGCGTTGTATGTAGGGGATCCGGAAACAGTTGCTCAAAAAATTATTCATCTGCGCAAACATGTAGGAATTACACGTTTCATGATGTATGTTCCCTTAAGCACGATGCCACATGAGTTGGTAATGCGGGCTATAGAATTGCTCGGTACAGAGGTTGCACCGCGAGTACGAGAGGAAATTTCCAAGTGGGAAGCTGAAATGAGATAAGAATTAACTAAAAAAACGTACACGATCGAATTCATTATTATATTTGGAGGAATTATAATGAGTATTGAGAAACGTATATTACCAGAATTAAGAGAGGTTTATTCACAATTTCCAGGGTTTGAGTTGGAGAAAAATTTAGAGTGGAGCAGAAACTTAGTATCGGCTGCATCGGTGAGGAAATCAGAGCATGTAAACACAACCAGCCGGAAAATTCCGAGCGATGGAGGTGAGATGCTTGTCAAAATATATGAACCTGCCGATCGAACAAATGATTTACTGCCAGCCATGTTATGGATTCACGGGGGCGGATACGTGTTAGGACATCCAGATATGGACGACAAATTGTGCGAACGTTTTGTTCAGACAGCAGAATGTATTGTCGTATCAGTGGATTATAGGCTCGCTCCTGAGCATCCATATCCTGCGGCGATTGAAGATTGTTATGCTGGATTGGTATGGATGACGGAGGAGTCAGCAATTCTTGGCATTGATGTGAATCGGGTTGCAATTGCTGGTGCTAGCGGAGGTGGAGGGCTGACAGCAGCACTCGCGCTGATGGCACGTGATAAAGGAGGTCCGTCTATTATTTTTCAAATGCCATTGTACCCGATGTTAGATAATCGTAACATCACGCCATCTAGTCATGAGATTACAGAAGAGGGTTCAATCTGGAACCGAACGGACAACGTGGCTGCTTGGAATATGTACCTTGGTGAGGCGAACGATGTCATTGAAAGTTCTTCTTATGCAGTACCTTCTAGAGCAGATAGCTTGGCCGGATTGCCGCCAGCCTATACTTGTGTAGGTCAGCTCGATCTATTCCGGGACGAGACGATGGAGTATGTGGCACGACTAGCACAAGCAGGTGTGGATGTTGCATTTCACCTCTATCCAGGTTGCTTCCACCTTTTTGAAATTCTTGCTCCAGAAACAGAAGTGAGTCAGCGCGCTGTTCAGGGTTATATGGATGCAATGGCTCGTGCACTTCATCCTAATAGAACCCTTAATTAAGGATTGATAAATCAAAACCTTTTAGGTTAAAGAAAATTTATAATAGGAAACTTTATGTCCGAAGAAGTCACTAAATTAGTGACTTCTTTTGTTTGGAGATATAAGTATTGATAAATAATCCCAAAAGTTCGAAATGGGGTTAAGCTCCAAGATTCCAATCAGGATAACTCGCTCTTTAGATTGCTTGTTCAATTTCGAACTCTGTTCCTATACTATAGTGAGTGACTCCGTCGAGCATATGCGGGAGTTGGATGATCCAGAGAATAAAGCAGGGTAACGTTCCTTGGTATCAAAATAAATGAGATCGGAGATTATTATGCGAAAATACATAATCGGAATTGACCTGGGTGGAACCAATATTAAGTCCGCCATCTTCAACGTGGAGTTTCAAAAAATTCATGAAAGAAGTGACCCTACGGAGGCAGAAAAAGGGCCGTTCCATGTCTTAAATCGAATGGTAGGCATTATTCAAGAGATGCTGACATATGAGGGCATCCAGCCAGAATCTATTCTATGCATGGGTATGGGCATTCCTGGATTATTAGATCCTGAGCAGGGACTATCTCTATTTTCACCTAATTTTCCAGACTGGGAAAACATTCATGTCGTTAACCATATGAAAAATCATTTTGAATTTCCTGCTTATATCGACAATGATGTTCGGGTAAATCTGTATGGTGAATGGCTGTTCGGTGCAGGCAGCGGGTATAAAAACCTGATATTGATTACGTTAGGCACCGGTCTTGGATCTGGTATTGTCATTGACGGAAAAGTTCTCTACGGTACTACATCAAGTGCGGGCGAAATCGGTCATATGAATATGTACCGGGAGGGGCGGCCTTGTCGTTGTGGAAGTTCGGGCTGTCTGGGGAGATACGTATCTGCGATAGGCATCGTCAAAACCTTTACAGACAAGCTTGAGGAAGGCCGGTCAAGTATGATTATGGAATGGGTGGGAGAGGATTGGACGACAATTACTGCCCGTATGATCTCGGAAGCATACGATCTTGGAGATTCACTTGCTGTTGAGGTTATGCATGAGACAGGAGAGATTCTTGGATTTGGTCTTTCCAATGTAATCAATCTGTTCAATCCAGAAGTAATTATTGTTGGTGGAGGAATGTCGGCAGCCGGTGATCGATTACTGAATACAGTGCGTGATACTGTTGAGAATCATGCGTTAAAGCTTTCTTCCGATGCATGTAAAATAGTGCAAGCGAAATTAGGCGGGCAAGCAGGGATGATCGGCGCGGCTGCATATGCAAAAAATAAGATGCCATTATAAGGTAGCACAATATGATAATTGATCAATCATGCTTGAGAATATGTCATTGCATCATACAGTCTAAAACCTTAACTTAAAATGACAGCAGAGAACGCTAACAACCTCGATGACGTTTATTCGGTTGCATGGCTAAGGTATGTTTGAACGCCCATTATTGGACAAAGTGAGAATTTTTCCAATGATCTACGTACATCCCTCTTAAGAGTGAGATTTAGCTCCCAACTCTGTTATGTCAGCCGGGACACCTTCACGTCGTTTATGAAACTGCTTAGGCGAGGAACCGGTCATCTGTTTGAACTGCCTGCAAAAATGCTCGACATTACGGTAACCGCATCGATCGGCAATCTCTGCAACCGTATACATATGATGTCTGAGATATTCTTTGGCCAAACGTATTCTGCTATGAATAACATCCTCCATACACGAGAGGCCAAACGATTTCTTGTACATTAACTGCAGGTACCCTGGACTGACGTTTATGATCTTCGCCATTTCTGATATTGTCCAAGGACGGCTGGGATGGTTATGAATTGCCGTTCGAAGCTTCAACAGAGGATAGTGCTGAGGACTAATATCCTCTTGGACACAAGACTCAAGCAATTTATTGAACAAGGTTCGCAGCAAGCAATTGATGGATGATTCCCGGTAATCGTTCTGAAAGGATTGCTCTGCAACAAGCAATTGGAACAGCTTATGACAGTATTCCGGATCATCCAGCGGGAAAGGTGTGCCTGGCGGAAGGGAGGTATCGGTTACAAACGGTTCATCACTTTCAAAACGAATCCAATCATTAATATAGCGCTCTGAACAAGCCCGATAATATATTTTTTGATACGGTTTGAAAAGTACAGCACAATGAGCCGGGTATTCCTTAAGTTGTCCATCAACCCAAAACTGGGCAGGGGTCTGTGTAATGACTAATAACCAGGCATCATGCCCTTCAGGGATATCAAAAACAAAATGGTTCTGATGTACCGCGTCACATTCCACGTAAAAAATAGAGGTCATGGTTCTTCCCCTTTCTCTTTAAGTTGTAGATAAGAATATTCAATACACTACTTAGCTATTTTCTATTATACGAGAGTTATCATCATTTCATAGAACGAATGTACTATTACGATTATATGAGGAGTGTAGCTGGAATGAACAAGCAGGGGTTTAACCCATATCTTCCATCCTGGGAGTACGTACCTGATAGTGAGCCTTATGTATTCAATGAAAGAGTGTATGTGTATGGTTCACATGACCGTTTTAACGGACATGCCTTCTGTCTGAACGATTATGTATGCTGGTCTGCACCCGTAAATGACCTGGGGAATTGGAGAAATGAAGGGGTGATCTACCGAAAAACAGATGACCCGCTGAATCCGAATGGCCATATGTGCTTGTACGCGCCAGATGTTACGCTGGGTCCCGATGGGCGGTATTATCTGTATTATGTGCTGGATAAGGTACCCGTTGTTTCCGTGGCTGTATGTGATGCACCTGCTGGTAAATATGAATTCTATGGTTATGTACAATATGACGACGGCACTCGTCTGGGAGAAAGAGAAGGGGACGAGCCCCAGTTCGATCCCGGCGTGATGACTGAAGGACAGCACACTTATCTGTATACCGGCTTCTGTGCGGCCGGAGACCAATCAAGACATGGCGCGATGGCCACGATGCTAGGTCCGGATATGCTGACGATTGTGGAAGAACCCATATTCGTAGCACCGAGCGAGCCTTACAGTGAGGGCAGCGGTTATGAGGGCCATGAATTTTTTGAGGCTCCTTCCATCCGGAAGAGAGGTGATACCTACTATCTGGTGTATTCCTCCATCGTTATGCATGAATTATGTTATGCCACCAGTCGATTTCCAAATAAAGGATTTACATATCAGGGCGTCATCGTAAGCAACTGTGATCTCCATATCGACTCCTACAAACCTGCTGACAAACCCATGTATTATGGAGGCAATAACCATGGCAGCATTGTGGAGATCAACGGAGACTGGTATGTCTTCTATCACCGTCATACCAATGGGGACGCATTCAACCGGCAGGGCTGTATTGAGAAGATATCTTTTGAAGAGGACGGCAGCATTCCTCAGGTGGAAATGACCTCCTCTGGTCCAAGTGGGAGACCGCTTGAAGGAAAAGGCGAGTACCCCGCATATATTGCATGTAATCTTTTGACCAAAGATGATCAGAAGTACACTGGAGGTTTCGGGGCAGGAGCCTGGCTGGACAGCCGCTTTCCAAAGATCACCCAGGAGGGTAGAGACGGTGATGAAGAAGTCGGATATATCGCCAATATGGTTGAATCCGCAACGGCAGGTTTTAAATACTTTGATTGCCGAGGAATTCGCCAGGTCTCGATCAAGGTACGGGGATATTGCCACGGGGTATTTGAGGTCAAAACCGCATGGAACGGTCCTGTCCTGGGTACAATTCCGGTACATTTCACCAATCATTGGAAACCCTATTCAGTCGAGATGACCATTCCGGATGGTATACAGGCTTTGTTTTTTACGTACAGAGGTTCTGGAAGTGCAAGCCTTGCATCATTTATTTTAGCGTAATCCTCAAACACATGATCTGAGCAATCCAGACAAAACAAAGCAGCTGCTGGTCATCCAGTAGCTGTTTTATTGACCACTCAGCCTCTGCGGCTCAGACAATTGGGGTTTTTATGATTAAACTTTTAGTCATCCGCATCGTTGGCTTCTCCGGCCTGTTGCGAATGGCTGCGATATTCGCTTGGCGCGATGCCTGTCCACCGCTTGAACTGGCGGCTGAAATGCGCATTGGTCTTATACCCCAGCATCATCGCAATATGGTCTATGTTCAAGTCGGTTTGCTTTAACAGCCGCTGCGCTTCGTTCAGAAGGGTTTCGGATAGAAACTTGCGTGGAGCGATGCCGTATACCTCCCGAAAAATACGATTAACCTGTGACGGGCTTATGCTCAGCGATTTGGCAATGTCCTGAATCCAGGTTCGATCGCTCTCCTGAATTTCCCCGTGAAGATGGATATACCTTACCGAATCCTCAATGTGCTCAGCAATCTGATGGGCAATGGTTTCTTTTCTCGACAACGTAACGGATGCTTGCTGAGATAACTGACCGACCAGGGAACCGAGCAGTTCAAACACGGCGGCGTGTACCTTCATTTGTTTGGAGGAAGATAGCGAGCTAGACAAATGCTCTGTAGCCAAACTATACAAGGTAGACAGGGAAGGGGAGAGCCCCAGAGCCAAATTCGAATTTGCCGGATAATAGATGTCTTTGCAACGGTTAAGTTCTCTGCAAAAGGATGTATCGTGTATGCTGAAATGCACGGAAAAATAAGTGAACCCCTCCGGTCCGGCTCCGGTGCAAGAGTGGGTCATACCAGGCCGGATGAACAGAAGGTCACCAACCGACTGACGATAAGACTGCCCGTTGACAACCATGTTCATCTGCCCGTCCATCATCCAGTGCACTTCATACATTGAATGTTCATGAGACGGATAAGTCCAGCTGGAATCTACTTTTCTTGCATGCAGCCCCAATAATTGAAAAGACATGCGAACATCGGGTAGACGACCTAAATACACAGCATCCGAAAGCTTGGTCACAGCAAACCAACCCCCTTGTACTATTCTATATTCCAACATCCTGTCATCGGAGTGTCCTCGTAAATTATCTTTAGTTTAATGGATCTAACCTCATCTTAACAGAAAAAAATGCGTGAAAAGGGTAAATCATCGGAGTGATTAGAACATCGTCATGAACCATAGCGGGTGCTATGGTAGTATTATCAACCCGATGGGGAAAAATGGAGGCAAGCTTGAATGAGAATTATTCGATTTCTGGACGGACAACAGAAGTGGCTGGCAGCCGTTACGGATGATGAACAAGCGTATCGTTTGCCACAAGCTGACTTTATGACTTTGATCTATCAAGCAAGAAAGCAGGGGATTTCTCCAGTTCAACTTGTTGAAAGCGCTTTTAAACCATTAAACAAGTTAACTGACGAGTGGACTTCCTTACATCTAATCACTCCATTGGAAGCTCCGGAAGTATGGGCGGCGGGTGTGACTTATCAGCGCAGCCGCGAAGCACGAAATTATGAAGCAACGGAAGGCAAGCTGGATGCAAAGACCTTTTACGATAAAGTTTATGATGCCGAAAGACCGGAGATCTTTTTTAAATCTACAGCAGCCCGCACTATAGGACCGCTTGAGGCAGTCACGCTTCGCAGCGATTCCAATTGGCAGATCCCGGAGCCTGAGCTGGGGTTGGTGCTTGCCGCAGATGGCAGCATTGTGGGATACATCGTTGGCAATGACATGAGTTGCCGCGATATTGAAGGGGAAAACCCGCTGTATCTGCCACAAGCAAAAATGTGGCGCAATTCCTGCTCTATAGGTCCGGCCATTCGTCTAGCGGAAACGGTGCAGAATCCATATGCGTTCAGCATCGTCTGCGAAATATATCGTGAAGGAGAAATAGTTGTCAAAAGCGAGGCAAGCACAAGTGAGTTAAACCGAAAACTCGATGAGCTGGTCTCCTTTCTGGCCAGAGATAACGATCTGTTTGACGGTACGGTGTTATTGACAGGCACAAGCATTGTGCCCCCTAATGATTTTACACTTGCACCAGGGGACCGCATTGAAATATCCATTAGCGATATCGGGACACTTATTAATCCAGTCATTTCAAACTAATGTACAAGGAGGATGAATGCGATGACCACATTTCAGGTAGAGCAGACATACAGCAATTACATTAATGGAGAATGGGTAAAGGCGACATCCGGTGAAACCGAACCGAGCATCAACCCGGCGAATCGGAAGGAGGTAGTTGGCTACGTACCCACCTCAGGCGTAGAGGATCTGAACCGGGCTGTTGCAGCGGCGAAGGAAGCAGCAAAAGATTGGCGGAGGTTATCGGGTGCGGAACGCGGCAACTATCTATTTCAGGCAGCCAATGTGCTGGAACGCCGGGCCGATGAAGTTGCAGAGGCGATGACCAGGGAAATGGGCAAAACACTCCCAGAAGCCAAAGGAGAGACACTGCGCGGTGTCGCGATCTTAAGGTATTACGCTGGAGAAGGCATGCGAAAAACCGGGGATGTCATTCCATCAACGGACAGCGAAGCGCTGATGTTTACGACCCGCGTACCCCTTGGCGTTGTAGGGGTTATTGCTCCTTGGAATTTCCCGGTAGCCATTCCGATTTGGAAAACGGCTCCGGCCTTGATCTACGGCAATACGGTTGTGTTAAAGCCTGCTCAGGAAACTGCGGTCACTGCGGCCAAAGTAATGGAGTGTTTTGAAGAGGCGGGCATTCCGGCAGGCGTTCTTAATCTGGTATGCGGCAGAGGCTCAGTGATCGGATCTGCACTTGCTGAGCATCCGGATGTGGGGGGAATAACGTTCACAGGCTCCAATGAAGTGGGCAAACGGGTCGGCGGTGCAGCACTGGCACGTGGGGCCAAGTATCAACTTGAAATGGGTGGGAAAAACCCGATTATTATCGCGGCTGACGCTGACCTGGATTTGGCTGTGGAAGCCACGATCAGCGGTGGGTTGAAATCGACCGGGCAAAAATGTACGGCCACCAGCAAGGTCATTATTGAACGGAAAGTATACGATGCCTTCAAAGAAAAGCTGCTCTCGCAAATCCAGGAAATCCGGCTGGGTGACGGCATGTCTTCTGGAAGCTGGATGGGTCCATGTGCAAGCGAAGGACAGCTCAATACCGTGCTGAGTTATATTCAAAAAGGCCAAGATGAAGGCGCCGTTCTACTCGCTGGCGGAAAAAGAGGGGACGGTCCGGGACTCGAAGAGGGATTCTATGTGCAGCCGACCGTATTTGAAGGGGTCGAATCCCATATGTCCATCGCCCGGGAAGAAATCTTTGGCCCGGTCCTGGCCTTGATTGCGGTAGATTCCCTGGAGGAAGCCATCGAAGCGGCTAATGATAGCGATTATGGCTTGAGTGCTTCCATCTATACACAGAACGTCGGAGCCATGTTGTCTTTCATCCGGGACATGGATGCAGGACTCGTCAGAATTAATGCAGAAACGGCCGGCGTAGAGCTGCAGGCTCCGTTTGGCGGAATGAAGATGTCAAGTTCACACTCCAGAGAACAGGGGCAAGCGGCTATCGAGTTTTTCACGGCCATCAAAACGGTCTTCGTGAAGTCATAAACTGTGGGAGGCTATCATGTACGAACAGATTACGTCGATTATGGGAGAGACCGCGTCCAACTGCTTCGATATCATAGCACATGCTCCAGGGGCTGCCGGACGTCTGCCTTTAACGGATGATTTGCTGCGGAATGCTCCAAGCGGCGACTTGTTTGGCATGTCCCAGAATGTTGGAATGGGCTGGAAGCCCGGGGAATTGAACGGAAAACAATTTCTGATCTTAAGTACACAAGGTGGCATACGCAATGAAGACGGCAGCCCGGCAGCACTCGGTTACCATACGGGCCACTGGGAGGTCGGCCTGCTGATGAAGGCTGCCGCAGAAGAACTGTCAAGCCGGGGAGGAATCCCGTTTGCTGGATATGTCAGCGATCCCTGTGACGGCAGATCACAGGGGACAACCGGCATGTTTGACTCACTCCCGTACCGGAACGATGCCGCTATGGTATTTCGCAGACTGATTCGCTCGCTACCGACACGTAAAGGCGTGCTTGGTGTCGCCACTTGTGACAAAGGTCTTCCAGCGATGATGCTCGCACTTGCCGGCATGCCGCAATTGCCTGGTGTAATCGTTCCCGGTGGCGTCACACTTCCGCCTACCGATGGAGAGGATGCCGGTAAAATTCAGACCATCGGTGCACGGTACGTCAACGGGGAGCTTTCTCTGGAAATGGCTTCGGATTTAGGATGCCGAGCTTGTGCTACACCGGGAGGAGGCTGTCAGTTTCTAGGTACCGCGGCTACGGCCCAGGTTGTAGCAGAGGCACTGGGTATGACAGTGCCACATGCCGCGCTTGCACCTTCCGGGCAACCCATCTGGTTTGAAATGGCACGCCAATCGTCACGTGCACTCATCCATATGGAGTCTCAGGGGATGAGGATGGCAGACATTGTCACGGATGCATCCATTCGCAATGCGATGACCGTTCATGCCGCGTTTGGCGGATCGACCAATCTGCTTCTTCACATACCGGCGATTGCCCATGCAGCGGGTTTAACCGTACCCACGGTACAGGACTGGATACAGGTCAACAAAAATGTTCCGCGGCTGGTTAGTGCCCTGCCAAACGGACCGATCTTTTATCCGACCATACGTGTCTTTCAGGCCGGAGGTGTACCGGAGGTCATGCTCCACCTCAGACAGCTTGGTCTGTTGGATGACTCTGTACCAACGGTTACAGGTACTTCACTGGGTCAGGTATTGGACTGGTGGGAATCGTCGGAACGCCGTCATCTCATGCGGAAGCAGTTAAAAGAGCAGGACGGCATCGATCCGGACAGTGTCATCATGAGTGTTGAACACGCTCAGCGGCTTGGAATCTCTTCGACCGTAACATTTCCAACCGGGAATATCGCTCCAGAAGGTTCTGTCATCAAATCCACCTCTATTGATCCTGCTGTGCTGGATGAGCATGGCGTATACCGTCATCGCGGCAGAGCAAAGGTGTTTACCACTGAACGTGAGGCGATCCATGCGATTAAGACCGGAGGTATTCTGGCTGGCGACGTTGTTGTGCTTCTCGGGCGAGGTCCATCGGGAACCGGAATGGAGGAGACGTACCAGCTAACCTCTGCGCTTAAACATTTGCCTTTTGGCAAATACGTGTCACTGATTACGGATGCCCGGTTCTCCGGTGTTTCCACCGGAGCGTGTATTGGTCATGTTGGCCCCGAAGCGCTGGCAGGCGGACCGATTGGCAAACTGCGGAACGGAGACCTAATTGACATCGCGGTTGATCGTAACACGCTGGAGGGTAGCATTAACTTTGTCGGAGAAGGCGATCTGGAGTTTTCACCGGAAGAAGGTGCTCTCATCCTGGCACAAAGGTCCTTTCATCCCGATATGCGTCCTGATGAAGCTTTGCCGGATGATACAAAGCTCTGGGCTGCATTGCAATCGGTCAGCGGTGGGACTTGGAGAGGGAATATATATGATGTCGAGCGGATCGTAACCGCCCTGGAAGCCGGCAAAAAAGCGCTAGGCTGGTACTGATATCCACCTTTTGTGTATCTGTTGTTGTACAGATCATTACTTTCATACCGGAGGTTTCTTCCATGAATAAGATCAAGAAAATGATCACCAATCCCATCCTTCCCGGTTTCCATCCCGATCCGTCCATATGCCGAGCGGGGGAGGATTATTATATCGCCACTTCCACCTTTGAATGGTTCCCTGGTGTACGGATTCACCATTCCCGGGATCTGGTTCATTGGCGGCCAATCGCTTCTCCGCTGACTCGTGTAACGCAGTTGAACATGGAGGGCAACATTAATTCCGGAGGCGTATGGGCACCCTGTCTTAGTTACAACAACGGTGTGTTTTACCTGATCTACACCGATGTCAAAAGCCGGGTAGGCGCTTTTAAAGATACCCACAATTACCTTGTGACAGCAACGGATATCGAGGGCCCTTGGTCCGAACCGGTGTATCTGAACAGCAGCGGTTTTGATCCTTCCCTGTTTCATGATGAAGACGGACGCAAATGGCTGGTCAATATGATATGGGATCACCGTAAGGGCAACAACCGGTTTGCAGGCATCGTTCTGCAGGAATATTCCGTCCAGGAACATAAGCTGATCGGACCGGCCATGAACATATTTAAGGGAACAGAATTAGGCCTGACCGAAGCACCCCATCTGTACAAACACAAAGACTATTACTATCTCATTACGGCTGAAGGAGGAACCGGTTATGAGCATGCGGTTACCGCAGCACGTTCCCGTACGTTACAAGGCCCTTACGAGGTCGATCCTTCCAATCCGATCCTCACTTCATACGGCAGACCGGATTTAGCTCTGCAAAAGGCAGGCCATGGTAGTCTAGTCGAAACGCATACCGGCGAATGGTACATGGCTCATCTGGTCGGACGACCCGTTCATCACAAATATTGCATTCTTGGACGTGAGACCGCACTTCAGCCCTGTACGTGGAGCGAGGACGGCTGGCTCAGACTTGCGAGCGGTGACCGATATCCGGAGGTTCAGGTGCCTGCACCGATGATCCCGTCCCATCCGTTTGAGCCGATTGCTGAAATAGATCATTTCGATCACTTTGAGCTTCGGCATGATTGGAATACACTTCGCATTCCACCCGATTCGACTTGGCTCAGCTTGACGGAACGTCCCGGTTACTTACGCTTGCACGGCATGGAGTCGATGAGTTCAACGCACAGGCAAAGCATGATCGCACGAAGACTTCAGGCCTTGGAGTGTGAAGCCGAGACGTGTCTGGAATTTGCGCCGGACCATCCACAGCAAATGGCAGGATTGATTTTGTACTACGATACCCAGGATTATCTCTACTTACGTGTAACTTATCATGAAGAGAAAGGGCTCTGCCTGGGAATCATTCAGTCCAAATACGGGGTTTACGACGAACTACTGGAGGATATTCCGCTAGAGTTGGTGAGCTCGCTCCGTTTAAAGGCTGTGGTGGATCAAGATCGCGCCCGCTTTTATTATTCGTTAAATAGTGATTCATCCTGGAATACAGCAGGCGAGTGGGTTGATATCACACATCTGTCCGATGAATCTCCGGAGTATATCCGGTTTACGGGAACCTATGTCGGTCTTTGTGTGCAGGATCTAGGTGGAACCCGAAAACATGCCGATTTTGATTACTTTATGTATAAAGAGACAAAGCCTGCAGCTGGTGTATTGGAGAACATGTGACGGTCTTCCTGGAAGGAGCAGGCGACCATGAAATGAAAATGGGGAGTATAGCAGCAGAATAGAAGAATACATGCTCACAGAAGAAAATTGATCAGGGGATAGTGCGTGGCGGTAAGGCTGCGTGTGATCGTGACGATTCTGCTGGAGCTGGACTTCGAGACACCTCGTACATTAACATAGATGGAGTGAGTCAATGATCGGTACAGTAATGTACCGTTTTTTTGTGTTTAGGAAGATTGTTTTGAAATAGTACCTGATAGAGGTGATCAAGCATGAGTGATTATTCGATAAACCAACCGTATACAAGCTCCCGATCTGATATTCAAAATGTTCTGCGTGATTCTCGTCTGCCTGCTTTGATCTGGGGTATTCTGATTTATTTTTCTGCATTGTACTCCCAGCTACCGATGTTGCCCACATGGTTTGAATTTATGATGTTTACAGCCCTCATTCTGGTTCACATTCTGCTGCATTGGTATGCCGGATATGTTGTCGATCGAAGACCCTGGATTTATTTTGTGACACAAGGATGTATTGTCTGGGGGTGTGCGTTATTTATGCCTAATGCTCATTCTCTCATCTTTGTAAGTCTATTGACAGCTTTGGCGGGTCAGAGTATTGGCGTATACGCTCAACGGATGAAGGTGCTTCTGGTATGTATCTTTTACTGCACCTTGTTTTCTGTCTCCCTGGTTTGGCTCGGGACTACCGAGGATTTGCCATCTACAGTACCATCGCTCTTCTTCATCATGTTTTTCGTAATCGGCTATGCTGCTTTGTTCTATAAACAAGTTCGTGCCAAATTGCGGACCCAGTCGTTTTTACGTGAATTGGAACGAGCGCACAGGAAAGTGGAGGAGCTAACGATTGCCAATGAACGTCAAAGGATGGCCCGTGATTTACATGATACCCTTGCACAAGGGCTGGCAGGTCTGATCATGCAGCTTGATGCCGTGGATGCGCATTTAGAAAATGATAATAACCATCGTGCACACGAGATTGTTAAGTTGTCAAAAGCCCAAGCAAAGCGCACGCTTTCAGAAGCGAGAAGCGCAATTGACGACTTGCGTTCGTATTCTGCAGAGGTCATAGATATTTCTAAAGCAGTGAAGGAAGAGGTTGAACATTTCTCACATATAACAGGGATTCGTATTTTCACTCGATTATCGATGCCCCATCTGGTAGTGCCGAAGTTGATCTTCGAACATAGCTTACATATCATCCGAGAATGCTTGGCCAATACAGCTAAATATGCTAATGCTACGAATGTAGAAGTCGTGGTTGCTGCACGGGAAAACGAAATCGAGCTAAGCATAACGGATGACGGAATAGGGTTCGATACCAACCTCATCGAGAAACAATCCGGTAGTTATGGCTTAATTGGCTTATATGAACGAACCCGAATTATGGGCGGGGAGATCGAAATTGAAAGCGGAAAGCAGGGAACCAAAGTTTCTGTTCGCATTCCATTACAACAGGAGGACACCACCGTATGACAATCAAGATTCTTATCGTGGACGACCATTTTGTCGTTCGTGAGGGACTTAAGCTGATCCTGGAAACCAATCAAAGGTACGAGGTAGTTGCAGAAGCATCTAACGGTATGGAAGCGATTCGACGGGTAGATACTTACAAGCCGGACATTATTCTATTGGATTTAAACATGCCTGAAATGGGCGGCCTTGATACCATGACAGCGCTCAGAGCTAAAGGAATGGATATACCGATCATTATTTTGACTACATATAACGAGGATGAAATGATGATCCGCGGGCTGGCTTTAGGTGCTAAAGGGTATTTGCTAAAGGACACGGGAAGAGAGATGATATTTCGCTCGATTGATGCAGCAATGCGAGGGGAAACGTTGCTATTACCGGAGATCAGCGAGAAAGTATTCGCTCACAATGCATCAGGAAAGGCGAAAGAGTCCCCCTCATCGAAAATATCACTTACAAACAAAGAGCTGATCGTACTTCAAGCGATTGCCCGTGGAGCTCGAAGTAGAGAGATCGGCTTTGATATGGGAATATCCGAACGGACAGTAAAGACTCATTTAACGAGTATTTACACTAAATTGGGTGTAGATTCGAGACCGCAGGCCGTCGCTGTTGCGATAGAACGTGGAATATTACATTTATAATCAAACATTTCATAGATTTGCCCGATCGTACACTTGGGGATTGCCCTTTTGTACGATTTTTTATTTTTTTCCTCCGTTTATGATAGTTGCATGAATACAAATTGGAGGAAAAATGATGAAAAAAAGACTGACAACGATTCTGGCAACTCTTCTCTCACTGACCATGCTCTCCGCTTGCAGTAGCACTAATAGCGGCACTTCCACACAGGAGGAAATTCAGAAACCTGAAAATAACGTTGCTTCCGCACAGAATGAGTTTCCGAAACCGACGGGAAGTTATACGGTCGGACGTACACAGATGGACTTCAAGTACACAGCATCTAACCATTCAGAAAGAGAACTGACGGCATTATTTTTCTATCCGTCCGACAGCAATGAGGGCAAACCGACGGCAGAGTATGCATTTCCGGAGTTTCATTCACTAAGGGATGAGCTTTTGGTTAGATTAGGAGGAACGGCGGGTGGTGAGCAACTTTTTGATTCCAATTTCAAGACATGGTCTTACGACGATCTGGCCTTGTCTGAAAAGGAAAAACAATATCCGGTTTTATTCTTTGTTCATGGCGCTGGTGCTTACCCACAGCAAGGCACTTTGTTCGCACAAGACCTGGCAAGCGCTGGCTATATTGTAGTATCCATCGGCCATGCCGAAAGTGGTGTGTACAAACTTAAAGATGGACGAACGGTTGGGTTGTCAGAGAAATTTATGGACGAGGTAACGAAATACGGAATGGAAGCGGCCACCCTAACTCCACCTGAAATTGTGACTGAGAAGCTTGAGGAAGAAGAAGCAATTGAGATTGCTCGCAAATTAACTTCCGCGCCTGAAGCAGTCAAGTTTGCAAAATATGCCGTTTTACAGAGCGAGGATATTCGATATGTTGCAGATAACTTGTACAAAATGAATACAGGTGACATGGAATCCATGTTTGAAGGCAGATTGCAGCTTGATATCGGAATGGGTGTGTTCGGACATTCTTTTGGAGGAACGACAGCGGCAATTGTTAGCCGTGACGATGACCGATTTGTCGGCGCAGTAAATCTTGACGGTAATATGTTAGGTGCCTTGGATAGCGATTTTAAGAAACCTTTCATGCAGCTCAGCACCGTGCTTGCCTATAATACGAATGCATTTCTACTTGAATCCAACAGCAAGGACACCTACTTTGCCATTATTGATAATGTAGTCCATGGTGACTTCTCCGATTCCTTGTTTACAACTACGGATAAAGCATCCAGAGGAACCCGGGACGCGATGGAACAGCGCAACATTATCACTTCTTATACAAAGGCGTTCTTTGATAAATATATGTTGAAAAAGGAAACGGATATTGACAGCCTTACCTTTGACGGCGTAGAGATGATTAAAAAACCTCAAAAGCCTTAGTATTGATTTGCCTGAATTTCGGGAGGGTTTATTGCGTAATAAAAGGAGAGAACCGGGTGATCGGATTTAACTGCACGTGATTCAACTCTGATCTTGAAATTAAAATGATAAAGAGACCTTACTTTTGCTTTAAAACGTTAAGGTCTTTTTATCATTTGGGGAAATATATTTCGAAAGAGAGAATGATACATAACTTAAAATAGTTCATATTTAATAAGTTTTAATCATTGATTTGTTCAAGACTCACAACCGTTCTAATGGGTGGCGAGGGTTCTAGTTGGTCTAAGCCAGCAGTGATTCTTACTCTTTGCCCTACTTCAAATGTTTCATATGTTTCTCTATCAACCAAATAATACGAAGCTTCCTGGTCTCGTGCTAGTTCTATAAAATCCTCAAGATTTCCATTCTCCAGATCTTCCTTACTTATATTTTGTAGTACAAGAAATTTGTACTTGTCATTTTCATCTGTTTTAAATACTACAGTGCCCTCGAAAACTGGATAATTCACTTTCTCATCCTTGTTAGAACAGCCCGCAAGTATAATCATACTAATGAAGATAAATAATATTATTTTTTTCATAATAACCTCCTTGATTTGAAATAAAGTTTTCCCCTTGCTTTTAAGTATACCCTACATAAAAAAAGCAAATTATTACTAAAAGGTAATTCATACAAAAAAAGCATGAAACATGGCATGAGGATTCCTTTAAATAATAAGTCCCTAGAGTAGAAAAACAAAAAGAGGTCACGATGATGGATACCCTAAAATGGATTCAAAGCTGGTATTATGAAAACTGTGACGGTGATTGGGAACATTCATACGGTGTGCGAATTGATACGGTGGATAATCCTGGTTGGTCTGTCGAAATCGATTTGACGGATACATATTTAGAAGATGTACCATTTGATTCGATTGAAGAAGAGAGAAATGAAGAAGATTGGTTCTACTGTATCGTGAGAGAGGGAGTGTTTCACAGTGCAGGGGGAGCAAAAAATTTAGAAGAGATGCTTAATTGCTTTAAAAATTGGGCTTCAAGTTTGGATAAAAGTTAATAGTGTACTTACCATCGGGAGTAATCTAAGGAGAAAACCAGATGTATCTAAAAGAATTTAATTTGGATTTACCGTATATTGTAGATGATGAAAATATTGAATCTATAATGAAAAAACAAAAATGTGAGTCCAACGAAGCAACAAAATTAGATTATGCGTTGAATTGGAAATGGAAAAGACGCTCTTTTAGTTTGGAAACTCGCTGTATTACAGCGATGTATGAACGTCTATTTGGGAAATACAAAACGAAAGATTGTTGGAAAGTCCTAATAGAGTGTATAGAAAACATTACGGATGAACGTATTGTTAACGTTTCTGGTGTGTGTTCGGTACCGATCCAATTTAGTTTGAATGACTTTAATGAAAAAAATGAGTTGGAGAAAAAAAAGGCTACGCTTCGCCTGCTAATGGAGGGCATAGAGAAACTTGCTCTACGTAATAATTGGGAGGTTGATCCATTTAGGGAGATAGCTTTGCAAATAGAGGCGTTAGGTTATGTAAATGAATGGACTTGGAGAAAAACCGTAAAGAGTCCTAATAAGAAGTACAATGCTAAAGTCATATGTCATCATAACGTAGAAAGCATGGATATATTCCTATCTATTTTACAACGAGATGGTACGCAAGTACTTTTAGAGAAGGTCATATCAGAACAACCAGATGAATTCGCCTATGCTAAACATCTAGGTGAACTTACATGGGTATCTGATTTTGAAGTTGCTTTAATTAATAAAAATGGCACTGAACAATTTTCTGCAACCCTAGAGCATTAATTATTTTGCCGCTAGAAAACATTGTCCAGCTGGTGTTATAGTCCCTTTTATTATTAGGCATGCATTTATCTCGAGGTTTTTATTCCTCTCGTGTAAATGACATGCCCATTTTTTATTTGTACTGTAAATCCCTTGTAATTTTACGTCCCGTTGGTGTCTGGGCGAGGCCGCCGCCGGCTGTTTCGCGAAGAGATTCAGGCATGGCTGATCCAACCTCCAGCATGACCTGCACTACCTCATCCGAAGGGATGACGCTGCGTACGCCAGCAAGAGCCATATCGGCGGCTCCCAGAGCAGTAATTGCACCAAAGCCATTGCGCACGATGCATGGTATCTCGACCAATCCGGCTACCGGATCACAAATCAGGCCAAGGGTGTTTTTCAGAGCAAGTCCAACGGCATGAATCGCCTGAGAAGGGGACCCGCCCCGGATATCCACCAACGCCCCGGCTGCCATCCCGATGGCAGAACCCACTTCCGCCTGACAACCTCCTTCCGCACCAGATATGAACGAATTGTTGGCGATGACGTAACCAATGGCTCCAGACGCGAACAGTCCGTAAACCATTTGTTCATCGGACCACCCAAACCGTTCCTGGCTGCTAATAAATACACCGGGAATGATGCCGCAGGAACCCGCCGTCGGTGTAGCAATAATTCGACCCATCGAGGCGTTGACCTCAGAAACTGCAAGGGCGTAACTCATCGACAGACTGGCATGGTCGCCAAGTAAGGATTGTCCATCTGCGCGGTAACCCATCAGTTTGCGGGCATCTCCGCCAGTCAAGCCGCTTTTGGAAGTAGTATCGGTATGCAGACCTTGATGCACCGCACTTTTCATAATTTCATAGTATTCTTGCATTTGGTTGAAGACAGCATCCTTGTCTTCGCCCGATTCATGACATTGCTCTTCCAGCATGAGCTGGCCGAGGGTGAGATTACGGGTCTCCGCCAGTTCAGCAAGTTGTTTTAACGTTCGAAAATTCATTGGCGAAACTCCTTTTTTTGAGAAAGCTGAAGTCAGATATTTAAGCTAAAGACAGAGTAGAGTGACTTCCTGGACCTCTGGAATGACTTCGATCTGGCGGACCACGGCAGGATCCACCTTGCCATCACATTCTAGTACCATCATAGCTTCACCGCGCCGATTCTTTCGATCCACGGACATGTGTCCAATATTAATGTGATTATCCACGAGCAACCGAGTGACGATGGCAATGACGCCCGGTTCATCGCTGTGACGGATGATGAGTGTAGGATAGAGCGACGTCAATTTCAGGTTATAGCCGTTGATCCGGACGATTTCGATATTTCCTCCACCGATCGATGTGCCTACCATATTCAATGTACGATTTCCCGCAGCGTTGGTTAATGCAATCTCGGCCGTGTTCGGATGAGGGTACAGCCCCGTCCCCGGACGGATGATGGTTTCCATACCAGCAGTGTCTGCATGGGCAAATGCATCAGGCAATCCGGGGTCATCCGTGTCCATGTCCAGCAGACCACCCACGATGGCGGTGTCGGTTCCATGTCCTTTGTACGTTGCGGCAAAAGAACCAAACATGAGGATCTCAGCATGTGAGGGACACTCCCCGAACAGATGTCTAGCTGTACGTCCAATCCGTGCTGCTCCAGCGGTATGGGAGCTTGAAGGTCCAACCATGGCTGGACCAATAATAGAAAATACGTCTTTGAACCTCACGGTCTTATTCTCCCCGTTTCGGAGGTTGCACATCTGCCGGAACGAGACAGTCGTAGGATTCCCCACCGAGTCTGTCCAGTAATTCCTGCTGCGCTTCCTTGACGATCTCTGGATGTAAAATGGATTCAATGGCCGTAGCCGCCATCGCTTTAGCTGCGAGCAACATGCCTTTGTGAGCAAAGCTGCTCTTGCCCTGAGCAACGGTTTGCCATGCGTGAAGCGGCGTGCCAAAGGCCATCGTGGTCGTGATACATTGTGCTGTCGGCACATTCCAGCTAACATCTGCTACATCGGTTGAACCACCCATGAACGTTTCCCGCTCATCCGAATACGGAGCAATAAAATTTGGTAGGGGGCGTTCAGCCAAAAGCGGCGCAAGCTCAGGGCCAACTAACGCGCCAGCTTCCTGTTGGTTCTGTAGGGGCAGCGTCTCATAGATCGCTTTGGCATAATTGTATTCATCCTCTTCATACTCAGGTGCGCCGAAGGCAACGAGATGTTGATGCATTATTTTTTCAAGCGTACTGTTCGGAATCAGGTTGGCGCAGGCGCCTTCATATTTGAAGTCCATCGTTGTTTCGGTCATCAGGGCAGCCCCTTCGGCCACTTTCACCAGACGTTCAAACAGACTACGTACCTGTGCGCTCTTGGGAGCTCGAACGAGATAAGTGACCTCGGCTTCCGCTTGCACTACATTGGGAGCCAAGCCGCCTGAGTTCGTGATCGCATAATGAATTCTGGCCTGATCAATCATATGTTCACGCATATAGTTCGAACCGATATTCATCAGCTCAACCGCATCGAGAGCACTACGTCCCAGGTGAGGAGCGGCAGCGGCATGAGCACTAATGCCTTTAAAGGTAAATGTGCCGTGAATGACAGCATTGGAGCTTCCATGCATAACGGCATTCAAGGAATGAGGATGCCAGGAGAGAGCGGCATCTACATCTTTAAAATAACCTTCGCGAGCCAGATAGGTTTTACCATATCCACTTTCCTCGGCAGGACATCCGTAAAAGCGCACCGTTCCTGGGTTTTCCGGATGTTCCTGAAGATAGTCTTTGACCGCAACTGCAGCAGCCAATGCACCAATGCCGAGCAGATTATGCCCGCATCCATGACCGTTTCCACGCGGCTGAACAGGTTGATATGTGCTGATTCCGGCTTCCTGGCTGAGATCAGCCAGGGCATCGTATTCGCCCAATAGAGCAATAACGGGCAACCCCGAACCATAGGTAGCGATAAACCCGGTTTCCAATCCTGCCACACCTTTCTCAATCGTGAAACCTTCGGATTCCAGCATCCCCATAAGCAGCTCTGCTGATTGAAATTCATCGAAACGTGTCTCTGCAAAGCCCCAGATTTGGTCACTGGCATTGGTGAACATATCGCGTTTTCCTTCAATGGCTTCCGAGATATATTGGGTCAAATCTACAGTTGTAGTCATAATTCATAGCACCTCTTATTCGTTAAAATGGTTGTATTGTCGTATAGAACATGAACTAAATGTCGAAGTAACATGTGGTAGCAAACTCTTGTGTTTATACAGCTTTTGCTTGCATCTCAGTTGTGTTATCCTGATCCGAATTCGAACGACGAGAGAACATCAAGGTAATGGAGCAGATCAGAGCGAAAGCGATCAGCATCATAAAGGCGGTGGCATAAGATCCCCCGGAAGCTTCAACCAGGAATCCGATCAGCATCGGAGTCAGAAAACCTGCAAGCTGAGCTCCTGTGTTAATGAATCCATTGGCTGTTGCGACGACAGATTCGGGCATCGTTTTAAGGGACTTCGAAATGATCAGTGTTGAGATAAATCCGGCCATTGCCGTAACGATTGTCATGTACGTAATGAATGTGGTGATGCTGCCCGCGGAGCCCATCAGATACAGGAACAAGGCCACAAGTACACCGAACACGGAAGCGATAATTCGATCTTTGCCTGCCGGGATACGGTCAAGCACATAGCCGCTGAGAATCATGGTGAAAATGCTGACCAAAGCCGGAATGGCGGCGAGCAGTCCCATTTGAGTCATATCCAGTCCTCGGACATTGACCATGTACGTCGGCATCCAGGATTGAAGTCCCCAGTTCACTGCATAAATGCTGAAATAGCTGATGAACAAATTCCAGATCATGGGCGTCTTCAGGACGGTTTTCAGTGACGTTTTGGGTTGTTGGCTCGAACGGGAGTTCGCAAGTGCAGGCTTGGCGGGTTCTTTTAATAAAAAGAACATCAAGGCTGTGATGAGGATCCCTACCGCACCAATGATATAGAACAGGTTGCGCCAGCCAATAGTCACAAGGGCATGTCCGGTAAGAATCGGAGTAATTACCCCCATAATGGCTGCGGATGATAGCATAATGGACATGGCTCCACTGCGCTGATTAATGGGAAAGTTCGTGGCAATCGCCTTGGAACCGGAAGGGAAGAAGCTACCTTCTCCAATCCCAAACAGGAAACGAACAAAGATAAGAGAGAACAACGACCAGGCTGAACCCGTCAGAATAGTGAACACAGACCAGGAGAACAAGGAAACGAGAATAACTTTCCGATAACCGAAACGGTCGGCGAGTGCTCCGCCTGGAATTTGCATAATGGCATATCCGAGAAAAAAGCTGCTGAGGATAATTCCTTGTGCGGAAGCACCTAGGCCTAGATCCTGAGTAATGCCTACAATGGCATAGTTGATGACGAAACGATCCAGGTTGCCAAGACACCAGCCGAGAAACAAGAGAGTGAGAACAATGTACTTGAAGTGTTTACTGTGCATGATTTTAGACATCGCGTTACCTTCTTTCTCATCAAATGTTAACTAAATTTCTGTGTTGCTTTAAAGTTACATGATGTAGGGGTTTCAAGACAATGTATATCTCTGTATAATTATCTGAATCATGATGTGAAAACCTACATTGACAGGAGGCGGCTGCATTGAATGGAATCTTACATAAAATCATGCAAGAACGCTTGGGAAACTGCGATTATGAGGTGTGGATCAGCAGTAACTGGGCGGATTGGGTACTGATCGAAGCGATAGGCAGAAGAGAAAGTACACCGCCTTGTTTTGCGGAACAGCTTCCACTGCAACATCCCAAAGTAGAACGGGAATCAGAAGAAAATATGTTAGTTTTTCTTCCATACAATAACAATATATGTGTGGCTATCCGGGTATTTAAGAACTGGGAGTTTTCTGCGGAAGATTTAGTTACACTGTCGTCTTTACTTTACCCATACTATACGGAAGCTGTGGCAAGCAAGAATGAACGAGCCTTGAATGAAATCATGAACAGCATCAGGGATGTGACTCAACTTCTGGATCTGAACGAGTTGCTTGGACGGATTTTGGTAAGTGCATTATCGGTTATCCCTTATGAGTGCATAGGTGTGTTGTGGAGGTATGACCCTGCGATCGACGCGTTGACGGTCAAGGCAAGAGCAGGGGAGATGGGTGAAGGCATGCTGAGAATGAAACTGAAGCCAGGTGAAGGGATCATCGGGAACACCTTTAAGCGAGGTACACCAAAGCTCTACAACGGTTTATCTACAGTAGAAGACGACTTTGGCAATATGACATCGGAGAACAAATATCATCTGAATTCGGCGTATAATTTTCAAGATATAGGTTCAATTATTTCGGTGCCGATCAAGGTAGAAGGCCAATCGGATTGTGTGTTAATCGTTTATCAAAAAGGAAGGGTCCCGCTATTCACGGAGTCGGATGTGCGACTGCTGCAAAGCTTTGCAGATCAGGTTTCGATTGCGATCACCAATGCCAAACTGTACGAGAATCTGAGCAAACAGAACGAGACACTCATGAAACGGGATGAGATTCACTCCTCGCTTATGCGGCTTTCGCTGCAAAATAAGGGCGTGGTATCTATTGTTAACGAACTGACACGTGTTATTGGCGTACCGATGACCTTTGTGGATTTTATCGACAACGAATGGATTCCGAAACGCAGCAAAATCATGAATGGCTGGAATACAGAAAGTCTTCGCAGCTTATACGAATCCTTGCATCATCCAGATTATCTGACGTGTATCGAGGGAGAAGCCGACCGATCGTATCAATATCTGTATCCAATCGCTTCAGCCAATCAGTGCCTTGGTTATCTCATTATCCAGATGAACACAAAGCTTGAACCATTGCAGTTGATTGCGCTGGAGCAGGGAAGCTCCATTTTGGCCCTGGAATTGATGCGCAAACAGTCCCTGGCCGAATTTTATTTTAAAAAAACACAGCAATTTTTCAACGATTTGAGGCTCAGTCAGGATTCAGAGGATTATTGGCAGAAGTCCGGGGAGATCGGAATCGTTCCTTCAACCTCCATCGTGGTGGGACTGCTGGAGTTCGCGGAGTGGGTCAACCCTTCTACACTTAGCGCATTGTCTGTTCAATTGGTAGCTTATCTAAGAGACAAAATGCCAGCAGGCGCGCTGCCCATTGCGTTTGGCAATGAAAGACGAATTACAGTACTGCTTATGCTAAACGAGTCGCACAAGCCAGGCAAACTGGAACAACAGTTCAGCGCATTGCTGCCGGAGTGGGAACATCGTAATCATGTGAAATTGTTGGGGGGATTAAGTTCAGTGCGGTCTGGGGTTGATGCCATTAATACGGGATACCAGGAAGCGGACAAGGCGCTTGCATACCAGAAGACAAGAGGAGAACAGGGGACGATTCGATATACGGATATTGGTGTTAACCGGTTGTTTATCCGGCAACCGGCTGAGGATTTAAATGCATTTATGGCAGAGATATTTGAGCCGCTTCGGCCTGCCAAAGGGCAGACCGGCGGACTAGAGGAAACTCTCATGACGTATATGGCGTGCGGAAGTTCTGCGGTCCAAGCTGCGGCAGCACTTCATATTCATATCAATACTTTGTATCAGCGTATTCATAAAATCGAAGAGATTCTGGGCATGTCCCTGAGTAATCAGGAGCATCTGCTCCATCTGCAACTGGCCTGTTATCTAAGGCAGACATATCGTTCATCGTGATGTTCAAATCAACTTACTTGAGATCAAGATTCAAACGTGTTACCGACATAATGAAAAGAGTGAATATGCGTTTTGGTGAGTTCAATCACGTTTTTGATAAATGCCTCGCGTGATTCACGATATCCGCTTAATATCCAATTGTTCAACAGTCCAAAAAAACCGTAGGCGGTATAGTACTTGAAATAGTCCATGTTCACTGGGGAGTTGTTAATTGTCTCAAAGACAAATTGCTCCTGATAGATTTTGAGTATGGTTTGTGGAAAGCCTGTATGTAAACCAGGTAACGTATCATCGTATTGAATCAGTTCGAAGAAGTCACGGTGTTCGTAGATATAATCCACGATTTGAAAAGATTCGGCATCCAGCTTGTTTGTTGAAACCTTTTGACCGTGCCAATAGGGTTTGCCTACTGCGCCCCTCAATCCTTCGAGTGTCATACTCAACAACTCTTCGGCGAGAATATATTTATCCTGGTAGTGTAAATAAAATGTGCTGCGATTATAACCCGCCTGATCAACGATGTCTTTGACAGAAACACCATGGAATCCTTTTTTCTTAATGAGCTGAATCAGAGCGGTTTTTAGGTGCTCCTTGGTTCGATTACGATGTTGAGATGTCACAATAAGTTCATTATTCATTCAAAAAAACTCCTATAAATATAGACATAGTTTTATAAAGTGTCTACGAGGTAGACACTTGGTCACATCTTAATGATTGGATTGTTACAATTTTAAGCATAGAATTAGTTTTGTAAACATCATATAGCACTATTTATATAGGCGCTATTCAAAATATTATACTGGGGGATTTATTCATGGGCAAACTTCAAGATAAAGTTGCAGTCATCACAGGAGGAGCATCCGGGATTGGTGCAGCGACAGCTCGCTTATTCGTTTCCGAAGGAGCTAAAGTGGTATTGGTGGATCTGAATGAAGAGAAAGGCAAGGCGTTTGAGCAGGAACTGAAAGCGCTTAAAGCAGAGGCTCTCTTTATTAAAGCAAACATAACAAGTGAAGAAGAGGTTGCTGAGATTTTCAAACAAACCGTAGAAACATTTGGTCAAGTGGATATCGTATTCAACAATGCGGGAATCGGACGTGTTCATCCGACGCATGAGCTTGATTATACCGAATGGCGCAATACGGTCAATGTTGATCTGGACGGCGTATTCTTGGTTGCGCGTGAATCGATCCGCGAAATGCTGAAAATTGGCGGAGGCACAATCGTCAACACAGCGTCCATGTACGGTTGGGTTGGTTCGCCTGGATCAGCAGCCTACAATGCAGCTAAAGGCGGCGTTGTGAATCTGACTCGTTCCCTCGCGCTGGAGTATGCTGAGCAGAATATTCGGGTGAACTCCCTTTGCCCAGGCTTCATCGATACACCGATTATCCCGGAAGAGAGCAAGCAAGCACTTTCTGCGGCAACACCAATGAAACGTCTGGGTCAAGCAGAAGAGATGGCGAAAGCCGTTCTATTCCTAGCTAGCGACGATTCTTCATATATGACAGGAAATAGCCTGATCATAGACGGAGGATACACCGCTCAATAAGTGCAGCAGTATCGAAGTACACAAGAAAGAATATAGTTCCATTAAAAGTCGCTATTCTAGCGGCTTTTTTTGTTTTATTGGTACAAGAGCAGTTCCCGAGCCAAGGACAACTAGCAAACAGCGAGTTTAGCTATTCATAATAGATGGCCTCGTAAGGAAACTCTAGCTTATTCATGCGATATTCTTTGGGAGACATGGACATATATTGACGGAAAACTTTGCCGAAATAGCTGGGACTCTCAAAGCCGCATTGTTGACCAATTTGGGAAATCGGAAGTTCCGTTGTACGTAGTAATCGTACTGCAACCTCAATGCGTCTGTCTTTGAGATAGGCTAACGGTGATGTTTTCTCGGATTTCTGAAATAACCTGCACAAGTAGTGTTTATTGATATCACAATGACTGGCCAGCAGATCCAGTGTCAAAGGGGAGGCATAATTCTCTCGAATGAACTTTTTACATTTTTCAATCGTTGTTATGGATAAGGCACCGATATCCTTCTCCGCATCTCGACTCGTCTGTACCAAGATAAGCAACCACCGATAGACTTGCATGGACAAGCGATACTTGTCCGTAACTTTCTCTTGATGAATCAAATGGATAATTTGCCATAACTCTTGAATCAAGGGAGAGTCCGCGTTTCGTCGAATGACATGTCCCTCATTATCATGGATCATATCCCAAATTCGGTTAGCTTCATCCCCGCGAATGTTGATCCATATAAATTCCCAGGGTTCGTTGTTCTCTTGTTTATAGTAATAGCAATGTTCTCCAGAGATTTTAACAAGTAGGGCATGTCCTTTTGGTAAAGGAATCGTTTGATTTTCAATATCCAGATAACCCTGACCATTAAGTGTGTATTGAAAAACGACGTGCCCCGGGTCCGGTCTATCATCACTTGGACAACGATATTCTTCGCTAGAAACGATCTGCCATCCAATAGAGTCAAGTGTCATGATTGATGTATCGTCATTACGAAAAGCATAAGAAACCGTATGAACCATCGTTTCATCTCCTTCCTAAAAAAGTCAATTATTTTATATAATACGTCACATTTTTTAGATTGTCTGTCTTTTTTTAGACCTGTAAGATAAATGTAAGCGGTAACATAAAGAGGAGGTGGCTGTAAATTGTGTTCATTTGACAACAAACAGGGCAGGATCGAACTGATGATTCTAAAAATGAATTCTTAGATAAGGAGGAGTTAATCGAATGATCCGAAGAACTGTTTCCATCCAGAAATCGATGTTTGTATCTTTTTTAGCACTCCTTATGGTTATTTCACTGGCTGTTCCTCCGGCACCGATGCGTGCAGAGTCATCATCAAACGGCCTGCCGGGTCGCCAAGCAGAATACCTGAACCGGGGTTTGGTTGCGGTTCTTGTAGACAACGGCGTTTTTTTAAGCTGGAGGTATTTAAACAACGACCCAGATGATATCGCTTTCAATATATATAAAAATGGAACCAAAGTGAACGCATCACCCATAAGCGATGTGACGAACTATGTGGACACCACTGGTTTCGACAGCTCGCAATATCAGATCTCCACCGTTATTGCAGGCAAAGAGCAAATGCAACCGGAGGTTGTATCAGTCTGGCATAACGATTATCTGCCTATTCCGCTCGATAAACCGGCTGATGGCCGGACTAAGGATGGTGGAACCTACTCTTATTATGCAGGTGACGCGTCCGTGGCTGACTTGGACGGAGATGGCGAATATGAGATCGTCTTCCTGTGGAGTCCAAGCAATTCCAAGGACAACTCGCAGGCCGGTTATACCGGCAACGTCTATATCGATGCGATCAAACTGGATGGCACAAAGCTGTGGAGGATTGACCTGGGAGTCAATATTCGCGCTGGAGCGCATTATACACAGTTAATGGTGTATGACCTGGATGGCAACGGAAAAGCCGAGGTTGTTGTGAAAACGGCGGACGGCACGAAGGACGGCCAAGGCACAGTCATTGGTGACGGGACGAAGGATTATCGCAACGACGGCGGATACATACTGTCAGGGCCGGAATATCTCACACTGTTTAACGGTGAGACTGGCGCGGCTGTATCTACTGTGAATTATGATCCACCAAGAGGCAACGTCAACGATTGGGGTGACGGCTATGGCAACCGTGTAGACCGGTTCCTTGGCGCCATCGCTTATCTGGACGGTACGAAGCCAAGTGTCGTGATGAGCCGGGGTTATTATACCCGCACAGTGCTTGTTGCTTATGATTATGTTGGCGGGGAACTCATCAAGCGCTGGACGTTCGACACGAATGAAGCAGGAGCACAATATCAATCACAGGGCAACCATAATCTAAGTGTGCTGGATGTCGACAAGGACGGCAAGGACGAAATTATGTTTGGCGCCTTGGCCATTGATGATGATGGCAGCTTGCTGTACAGCACTGGACTCGGCCACGGTGATGCCATGCATGCCGGCCAGCTCGATCCAAATCGAGAGGGGTACCAGGTCGTAAGCGTGCATGAACATTCGGATGCGGCATACGGATTGGAGATGCGCAATGCGGCAACAGGTGAAATCCTCTGGGGTGAGAAAACAGGTTTTGACACCGGTCGCGGGATGTCGGCGGACATTGATCCGAACTATCCAGGTTACGAATCATGGGCAACGACCGTTACCAACGGTCAAAGTGTACCTGTAACCAATACCTATTCAGCAGCCGGAGAGGCTATCTACACTGTGGAAGAAGGGCCCAAAACCGCCAATTTCGCCATCTGGTGGGATGGAGATCTTCAGCGTGAGCTCTTGGACCATGAGTGGGATAATAGCACAGCCAAAGGAATTCCGCTCATCTATAAGTGGGATTACCAAAACAAAAAGCTGAATGAAATCTTCCGGGCAACCGGTACGTTAACGAACAACCATACCAAAGGCAATCCGGCAATCCAGGCGGACATTCTGGGCGACTGGCGTGAGGAACTTCTGCTGCGGAGCGAAGATAGTTCGGAGTATCGTCTCTACACGACGACCATTCCTTCAGACTATCGCATCCCTACGCTGATGCAGGATCCTGTGTATCGACTTGGCGTAGCCTGGCAAAATGTAGCCTACAACCAGCCGCCTCATACCGGTTTTTATCTTGGAGCGGAAGCTACAGCATTCCCTAAAGCCGACTTGGCGCTGACTCGCGAAGCTGAAATGCTGGAGCCGGTCTACCGTTTTAATTTCGGTACAGAGACTGCGCCAGGAAGTACGAACATACAGGATACGCTCTACGCACAAGATCCGGGATATGGGTTCAAGGATACAAGTGGTGTTACGGTAGGGGCAAACCAGGTTTCGGTTGCGACAGGCACGACATTTGCCGTTGATCTGCCAAATGCCAACTATAAGGTGACGCTGCGATTGGGCGATGATGCAAATGACTCGAACGTTGGAGTTAAATCTGAATTCGTCCAGAAGCTCGCCGTAACCAATGTGACAGCAGGAGCACCACTGGAGTATTCCTATGATATTGCTGTGGTGGATGGACAGCTCGATCTTCTCTTCACGGGTACAGCCATAGACATCCAAGACGTCATCATCGATAAATATCCAGTGAAAGCGGCTGGTGCGGCAACAACGATCTATATGGCTGGTGATTCAACCATGCAATCTTACAGTGAAGCGCAGGCTCCTCAAGAAGGATGGGGCCAGCAGTTCGGACGTTATTTCTCCAATGGGGCAGTGGTCGTGAACGATGCGATTGGTGGCCGAAGCAGTAAATCCTTTATGGTAGACGGTCGTCTCGATACGATCCTGCAGCGAATTAAGCCAGGGGACTTCTTCTTCATTTCCTTTGGTCATAACGACGCCAGTGCAGGGATACCGGACCGGTATGCATCACCAGAGGATTATAAGATCTACTTAACTCGATATGTAAACGGTGCCAAACAGCGCGGCGCTACACCCGTATTGCTCACTCCGGTTGGACGCAGAGACTTTAACACGGTGACTCAAGAGTTCAACGTCAGCTTCCCGGCATATGTGCAGGCTGCCAAAGAATTGGCAGAAGAGCTTGACGTGCCGCTGATTGATCTGAGCAAGTTAAGTATTGCGTACTACGACAAAATTGGTAATACCGCTACGGAAAAAGTATTCCTATATGCTAATCCGGGTGAATATCCAAAATACCCGAATGGAATCAACGATAATACCCATTTCAGCAGCTATGGTGCACAGAAAATTGCCGGACTCGTTGCTGGTGCGGTCAAAGACATGGAGCTGAGTATCTCATCGCTGGTCATTGACCCGGATATTACCGAGCCAGAACCAGAGCCAGAAACCCAGCTCTATGAGGAGGATTTTGAAGGCGACGCTGCCAACTACCAGTATGCGATGGTCAATGCTACCGGAATAGCGGGAACCATGGCGGGAACGGTAGTTGAACAGTCCGGAAATAAGGTACTGTCCGTCACAGGGTCCGGATCGGGCAATCGAGCCAAGGTGTTCCGTCTGTTTGATGCCGTAAACGGCGATCAGGTGAATGTGAACTTTGACTGGCAATCCGGTAATGTGAGTGCCTATCCGTCAGAAGGTCATCTTACGGTCCAGGATTCGAACGAAAATGCCCTTTTCACGCTGTTTACGAAAACTGGAAGCACCAAAATTCATTATTTCGTCGGTGCGTATAACCCAGACTACGGCACAGGGGATACAGCCATACCTGAAGGGGGAACGGCTACAGATATTTCCAAGAACCAGTGGGTCAATGTGGAGGCTACCGTTAATTTTGCCGAGAAAACACTTGATCTGACATTAACGAACCTAGCGAATCCGACACTTACACAAACGATTCAAGATATCCCACTGAGTTCCGCCGCATATGCGGACAACGTCAGATCCATGCGGTTCCTGGGCACGAGAAAAGGTGGTGGAGGCACGTTGAACTGGACTACCCAGATCGACAACGTGCGAATTGAAGGCACTCAGCTCTCTTCGGAGGGTGGCGATCAGACTGCATTGATCGCTCTGTACGATGAGATCAAAGCACTTGATCTGTCGAATTATACAGAAGCATCCCAAGCTGTAGTGAACCGGGCTTTGGCAGCTGCGGAAGCGATATTCAACACGGAAGCCACCCAAGCTCAAGTTGACCATGTGTTTAATATGTTAACAGTCGCGAAGGATTCATTGACAAGTGCACCGAGCGAAGAGATAAGCGAATACAAATTTGACTTTGGTTCTGGCGGCGCAGCCGACGGATACATCAAAGTAGATGCCAAAAGAGCATACATTGAAGGCAATAGGTACGGCTTTGCTGATACTGCGCTGACCAAAGATGAGAACCGGGAAACCGGAGATTTGCTCAAGGAAGATTTCACACGAGTAAACGGTACCTCTTTCCTCGCGGAAATGGAGCCGGCGAATTACCGGGTAACGATGACCATCGGGGATGCGGAGGAATCGACCAGCGCAAATGTTGTTGTAGAGCAGATGACAAAACTGCCGCTGACAAGCATTGTCAAGGGCGAATTCAAAGAAATCACGTATGACATTGCCCTGATCGATGGGGTATTTAACTTCAATTTCACCGGAAATGCACCGAAGATCAATGCGTTGAAGCTGGAGCGTCTGCCAGATCACAGTGCAAGTGATAAACCTGTTATTTATTTGGCCAGCGATTCCACTGTGGCTAATTACGCGGAAAACTATCGTCCGCAAGCAGGCTGGGGAGAAACATTGGGTGGATTTTTTGATCCAAATGAAGTCAGTATTGATAACCGGGCAGTTGGAGGTTTGAGCAGCAAAACCTTCCTGGTCGGCGGATATCTCAACGATATTTTACTCGACATTCAAGAAGGCGATTATCTGTTCATGCAGTGGTCGCATAATGATTCCACACCTTCACGTCCAGAGCGTTATCTTACACCAGAGCAATTTAAGGTATATCTAAAAGAATACATTAACGGTGCTCTTCAAAGAGGGGCAATTCCGGTTCTGGTCACGCCAGTGAATCGTCGTGATTTTACCGGAGAAGTGCTGAACAAAAGCTTCCCGGAATACGTACAGGCGATGAAAGAAACGGCGCAGGAAACGGAAACACTTATCATCGATCTGAACCAAGCCAGTTGGGAGCATTTCCAGGAGCTTGGCACTGAAGGAACCAAATCGATATTCATGTGGGTAGGCACAACGGAAGACAATACACATTTGCAGATGAATGGCGCAATCAAGGTGTCTGAACTCGTGGCACGACTTGTAAAGGAATTGAATATTCCGCTATCTGATTTGGTTACGTTGGAAGGAGAAACTCCGGAGCAGGAAGCCCCGCATACTAAGGCAACTGTGGAAGGAGAATTGCAGAACGGCTGGTATACTTCTCCGGCACAAGTAACCTTCACAGCAAGCGATGAAGATTCCGAAATCGAAGGGACCTATTATAAAATTAATGGTGGCGAAACGGTGAGTGGCACACAGTTGACCCTAACTGAAGAAGGTACACATACCATCACCTACTGGAGTGTCGATGTTGACGGCAACAAAGAGAGTGAACAGTCATTGTCCATATCGATTGATCTCGTACCTCCAACCATTGAAATTCATGGTCAAACCGAGTACACCATTGATCAGCATGTGGAAATTGGCTATACAGCCTCCGATTCGGTATCCGGTGTGGAAGAACCGGAGGGTGTGCTTCTCGACACTCCTGCGTATACACTGGAACCCGGTCTGAACCAGGTTACGGCAACGGTCTCTGATTTGGCTGGCTGGGAACAGACGGTAGAATATCGTTTTGGCGTTATTGCTACATTCGACAGCCTAATTAATCTGACCAACACCTTTGCTGATGAATCGATCGATCCTAATGCTGGTGTTCTTGCTGATCAGCTCACAAACACATTACAGCAGGCCAAACAGGCAGCAAACGATCGTGAAGGAGCAAAAGCGCGTCAATTGCTTGCATCCTATGGTAATGACGTTCAAGCAGCTAGAGGAACCGTATTTACGGATGAGCAGGCAAGTGTTCTGATTAAGTGGGAGGAATGGCTCCATAAGACAACGCCACTAGCAAACGGTGCCCCTGGCACTCCGGTGTTATCTGATAATAATGGTTACGACACGGGGCTCAAAGACGGAGACTATACAATCACGATGAATCTGTGGTGGGGGAATAACGGCAATCAGTTCAAGCTGTATGAGAATGGTGAATTGATTAAGGAAATTTCTCTGGTCGATCAATCCCCGTCCGCCCAATCTGTTCAAGTTGATATTACTGGAAAGAAAAATGGCACCTATATCTATACTGGAGAATTGATCAATGCACTGGGTTCAACCATGAGTGTTCCGCTGACAGTCATCGTCACGGATGCTTCCCCCGGGCAAGCTGTTCTGTCGAACGACAACTGGGACGGTGACGGCAACTATAATGTCACCATGAATCTGTGGTGGGGAACAAACGCAACCGAATACGAACTTTACGAAAATGGTGTATTGATTGACACACAATCGCTGCAATCTCATTCGCCTGCTGCACAGTCTGCGGTTACCTCAATCTCTGGAAGGATACCTGGAATCTACGAGTATGAAGCTGTACTTCGTAATTCTTCAGGGGAAACCAGATCACACAAATTAAATGTGACGGTACGAGAGTAGACTGAAATGTGTGAGCATTCCATTAACAAGAAGTAATTACAACTGAAGTAAAGTACGCATATAAAAGTGCTATTCCTCATCATTTTGAGGAGTAGCATTTTTTATATACGCACAATATGAAAGCGTTTGACTTATTTGAATATCAATCTATAATGATGAAAGGAAATTGGACTTGGACGAGGCCTATGGAGAAAGATAACCGGCATAGCTGTATGTATATTCACAGCAAGCTTCCATACGCAGGAGGCTTGCTGTTTCATTTTCAGAAGGAGAATAGGTCCCCATGACACTCAAAAAAAGAATCTTTTTATTGTTCTTTCTCAGTGCGTTTATCCCCTTTATCAGCATATTTGCGATTTCTTATTATACGATTGACTCCATTTTCGCAAATAAGATCGATGATGGCATTCGCAGCAATTTACAGCAGGTGACATCTTCATTGGAGAATTCCATCACCAATCTAAATCACGTTACTCAGCAATTATCTTACGGTGGTACTGTAGGCAAAAGGTTGGATGAATTTTTGAATCCGTCCTCCGATATCTTCGAATTAATCGAGGCCAGGGACGAATTAAAGAGCGAGTTAAGTGTGGTCACGTTTACCAATCCGAATATCGGATTGACCTTATATTATTTCCAGAAAGAAGGCACTACGCAGTTCGGCAACTTTCCGATTAAGGATCATTTTTCTCCTGAATCTTTGCCAGTGCTCTTCCAAACTTATGGCATTAAGTATTATGGTCCCCATATCAGCATGAACCGGTTTGATGACCAACTCGTTCTGTCTGCCATGCGAAAAGTACAACTGCCCAAAAGGGACGACGTGTACATATACGTAGAATCCGGATTTCGCCTTACACAGGATATCTTGGGTTACAATCAATACAACGGAGCATTATCTCATCTCATTCTGGATGGTACAGGAAACATTGTGTACAGTGAAATACCGGAGGCCATGAAGGTCGGGGAGAATTTCTCCAGCTTAACGGTCGATCCTGCCAAGGACGGAATATCCCGTGGGTATCACTGGTTCAAGGAGGATTCCTCACAGAAATGGAGCGTTGTATCTGTCATTTCGCAGGCTCAATATCAACAGGAGAAAAACCAGTGGTTGCTTCAAATATTGCTGGTCGCTTTATTTTTCCTCGGCTTTACCGTGTTTCTTGCTTGGCTTCTGTGGAAGATGGTCTACAAACCTCTCGGTCTGTTCCATTCGGAAATCAACGGGATGTCCAAAAATCCACAAATGACAGGGAGCCGAGCTCGCACTCAAATTCCAGAATTTGATTTTCTGCTCAGTGAATTTTCGAATATGCAACATCAAATTGGTGACCTCTTCAGGGAAGTGCAGCAGAAAGAGAAGATTCGTGCAGACCTGGAAGTGGAAAAGCTGCTCTATCAGATCAACCCGCACTTTCTAATGAATACGCTAGATACAGTGCACTGGCTGGCCGTCATGAACGGACAAGGGGAGATCGACAAGCTGGTGCAATCATTGAATAAGCTACTCTATTACAATCTGGGCAAATTAGGACAAGTATCCACAATGGAAGAGGAGATTGATGCGCTAAGACAGTATCTGATTTTGCAGCAAATTCGCTATGATTTTGAATTTGACGTCCGCATTACTGCAGATGAGCAAGTGCTTCAAATTCCTGTGCCCCGCTTTATTCTGCAACCGCTGGTTGAAAATTCGCTATATCATGGATTGAGTGACGAAGGTTTTATTCAAATTGAAGTGACATGCACTGCAACGCTGAACATTATGATCCAAGACAATGGAGCAGGTATGACTGAAGAAACCATTCATAATCTGCTGAACAATCGTGAAGCTGAACAACAAAAAGTTGGGATGGGCATCGGACTCAATTACGTTCACCGCATGTTGAAGGCACAGTACGGGGACCAAGCACAGCTGGTGATCGAGAGTGAATTGGGAACAGGGACAAGCATACTGCTTGTATTGCCTATTAAAGGAGAAGATATCTCGTCATGATTAAGGTATTGATTGTAGATGATGATAAGTTGGTACGCAAAGGCATTAGCTCTGCGATGCCATGGAACGAGTTCAATATGGAGGTTGTAGGAGAGGCCAGCAACGGGGCGAAAGCACTGGATTTCCTGAAAACCCAACCGGTCGATCTGATGCTGACGGATCTTGCAATGCCCGTTATGTCAGGGATTGAACTGATGCGAGCTGCGAGTCAGCTCTATCCAGAACTTCATATCGTTGTGTTAACACTGCATCAGGATTTCGATTATATCCAGGAAGCGCTTAGACTCGGAGCCATCGACTATATAGCCAAAGTCCAGCTGGAGAAAGAGCAATTCGAACATGTTCTGCAACGGATACATACCCGAATTAGCGGGTTGACAAACACGATAAGAAAGATGCCTTCGCAGAATGAATTGAATGTCTATTATCAAAATGTGTATGCCCTTGTGTCACAGGATCGCAAATCAGAGCATCAATGGCCAATGGAGATAACTGCACATGAAGATGAGATACGGTGGGAGGTTGAGCGTAATAGCTGCATGTGGGCTGCACCCCTGTCGAGGGAGGATCAACTATTTCATCAATTGAAGGAGTTCCTGCATCAAGTTCCCCATAGTACGTTGTTGGTTTTGTCTGATGTACAAGAGCGAACGTGGTCGCAAATCAAAAACTGGATTATAAATTATACAGAGACGTCTTTATTCTATGCTTACAACCCCAATAACCAAGTCATTACCGTTTCGATGAATGAGGAAAACACATGTTCAAAAGAACCGCAGGATGAGGACCTTGACCGGATTAAGCAAAGTTGGTTCCAGACACCATGGACCCACCACCACAGTTACTATAACCAACTCATTGACCAGTTTATATCCTTACGATTACATAAAGGTCAGTTGATGGGATTGCTGTACTCGATCGTGATGGAATGGAACCACCTTTTTGCTCAAACTACGCTTGGAAAAATCTCGATGATCCATTCTTTCGAGTCTTGGTACGAGGTTGAAGAATGGATCAAACAGACTGCTGTAAGCATTCGAAAGGCTGATGAACAGACTTCGTATTCACAGGAAATCATCGATGCCGTGAAAAAAGCAGTGATGATTGTGCAGCATGATTTGGAACAGGCCTATACAGCTTCAGGTCTCTCCCAACAACTCAATATCAGCCGAAGTTATTTCAGTCAATGTTTCAAAGATCTGATGGGAAAAACCTTTAATGAGTACTCCCGGTTCATCCGGGTAGAGAAGTCCAAGGAGTATTTGCTCAATACAAACAACACAATTTTCTGGATTGCGGAACGAGTGGGTTATACGGATGAAAAATATTTCAGCCGGATTTTCCGCGAACTGACAGGTCTTCTGCCAAGCGAATATCGGCAGCTAGGTAGAGGGAATAAATAGCCGACAGCTTCCTGTTTTGGGAGCTGCCGGCTTTTGTTTTTGATGAAGAGCGGGGGGAGTTAGACAAATGTAGATCAATAGGTAGGGTAAATGCTCACAAGTTAACCATACTTCATCATACAGACTGAAAACTGTACACATTTCTCTATCCAAACGGACGTGTAATCCCTATCCCGATAGGACTTCACTTCATTTTATAATGAAAGCGCAAACAAATATTGAACATCAGAATAAAGGGGAATCGAACTAGATGAGAACAAAATGGTCTATGAAAAGCAACCGGTTGACGAAGCGTCTCGCCGTGCTGTCCATGTCTGCCTTTATGGTTGCAACCCTCGCGGCATGTGGAGACTCTTCCACTCCTCCTACTGCAGAGGAAGCAGGCAAATATGAGGTAACACCGGGAGATCCGTTCAGTGCTTATAAAGACGAAATTACAGTAACCATGGGACGGGTAACCACAGCCAACCCAAAACTGCCGGCTGGTGATACCTATGAGAACAACGCATATACTCGGCTGGTCAAAGACACATTTAACGCTCAGATTACAGATCAATTTGAAGCCAATGGCGAAGATTATAGCCGTCAAGTTTCGCTCGCTATCGCATCCGGGGAATTGCCTGATATGATGCGCGTTGATTCCAAAGATGAACTGAAAGAACTTGTGGATAATGACCTGATTGAGGATCTGACGGCCATTTATGATCAATATGCCACGGATAACATCAAGCAGATGTACGATTCCTATGATGGACGTGCTTTAGAAAATGCAACGATTGATGGACGTTTGATGGGACTTCCGGCGACTTCTCTGGATTCCGCACCAACGATGGTTTGGGTCCGTCAAGATTGGCTGGATCTGCTGGGGATTCAACTTGATGCAGATGGTGACGGCGCCATTTCACTGGATGAAGTGGAGAAGACCACACAGGAATTCCTGAAAAGAGATCCTGGCCAATCCGGGAACCCGGTAGGTATTCCATTTGTGAACACGATGAATACAACAGATTATAATGGCTCTGCTTATACGATGCTGGGTGTGGCCTCAACCGAGGGAGCCTTCCCGCAATATTGGATGAATGGTGAAGACGGCCAAATCGTATACGGTTCCACAACAGAAGAAACGAAGCAGATGCTGGGCATCATGGCCGATTGGTTCAAGAATGGGATCATTGACCCGCAATTTGGAACTCGCACGTTTGACGATATTACCGCACTCTACGCCAATGGCCAAAGCGGCATCGCCTTTGGACCGTGGCATATCCCTGACTGGGGACTGATCAGTGCAAAACAGATGGATAAAAACGCGAAATTCTCGGCTTATACACTGGAGGATGCAGACGGCAAGGTCAACGTAGCGCATGCCAATCCATCCAATCAGTTTATCGTGGTAAGAAAGGGATATGAACACCCTGAACTGGCCGTTAAGATTCTTAACCTGTTCTACGATAAACTGGCCAATGATAAAGATGCCGCAACAACCATGCCGGAAGCTGCCAAGTATCAGGAGACCGGGGTAGACGGATCTACGAGACCGTTTAATATCGAAGTCAATTCGGCTACATCGCTACTGGATGATTACTCTGACGTTGTTCGCGGGATTAAAGGAGAGATCAGCCTGGATGAGGTTCGCACAACCGAATCGAAGAACAATATCGGAAGCATCAAAACCTATTTGAGCGACATGGATACGGATGATGTGACTGCTTGGTCCAAATATCATTCGCGGATCAACGGAGTGGGACTGATCGACAAACTGACACAGGAAAACAAATTTGTATGGATGACACCTGCTTTCTCTGGTACTACACCAAGCATGAAACAGACGTGGGCCAATCTGACGAAGTTGGAGCAGGAGTCGTTTATCAAAATCATAACGGGTTCAGAACCGCTTGATTACTTCGATACATTCGTCAGCAACTGGAAGAAACAGGGTGGTGATCAAGTCATTCAGGAAATTCAAGACGAGATCGCATCGAAACAATAATATTCATGAACAGTAGCAGGGCTGCGATACGCAGCCTTTCTTCAACGAAAGGGGTTCATCCATGAAACAGGGGAATTTGAAAGCGAGAGGGCGGCTCGGCCCAGGTGCCATGTACCATATGATGATGCTGCCGGGCATTTTGTTTTTGCTTGTATTCAGCTATATCCCAATGGTCGGCGTCATCACAGCTTTTCAGGACTATGTACCGGCGAAGGGGATGTTCGGCTCCGAATTTGTAGGGCTGAAGCATTTTATGTATATGTTTAAGCTGCCGGATATCGCGCAGGTCGTAAGCAATACGCTGGTGATTGCGATTGGCAAGATTTTGCTTGGAACGATGATGGCCATCATTTTTTCCGTTTTATTAAATGAAATTCGTATCAAATACGTTAAAAAATCTGTGCAGACGATTGTTTATCTGCCGCACTTTCTATCCTGGGTTGTACTCGCATCCGTCGTTGTCAACATGTTCAGTTTGGACGGCATTGTGAACCAAATGCTCGCGTTCTTTGGCCTGGAGAATATTAATTTCCTTGGCAGCAACACCTGGTTCCAGCCACTGATTATAGGTACAGACGTATGGAAAGAGTTTGGCTACAGCTCTATCGTCTATTTGGCGGCGATTACGTCGATTGATCCCGGTCTATATGAAGCGGCAGGAATGGATGGAGCCAGTTGGTGGAGAAAAGTATGGCATATTACATTGCCAGGCATGCTGCCTATTATTCTGCTCATGGGCGTAATGAGCCTGACCAACATTTTGAGCGCCGGTTTCGATCAAGTCTATAATCTGTATAACCCGGTTGTCTATGAGTCAGGCGACATTCTGGATACTTATGTCTATCGGATCGGTCTCGTTGGACGACAGTATAGCTTCGGTACGGCAGTTGGCTTGTTCAAGTCCGTCATCGGTATTGTTTTGCTCATGTCTGCCAACCAGTTGGCCAAAAAATATACGGACCGAAAAATATTCTAAGGAGGCCAAACCTGTGTCCTATTCTGCAAACTTAAAAGATCGAATTGGCCGGTTTGCCATCTATGCCATCGTCATCATGCTGGCATTGGTCTGCCTTCTTCCGTTATGGAATATCGTCGCCATTTCATTCAGCAGCAGCGAGGCAGTATCCGCGAACGCAGTAGGTCTCGTTCCAGTTAATTTCACAACAGCAGCGTATACCAAAATTATTGATGATGCACAGTTCTGGCGTTCCTTTGGCATATCTGTTCTACGTGTCGCGCTTACTCTTGTGCTTAACATGATTCTGATTATTTTGATGGCTTATCCGCTATCCAAATCGAAGAGGGATTTCAAAGGCAGAAACATTTATATGAATATCATGATTTTTGCCATGTTGTTTAGCGGAGGCATGATTCCGAGTTACCTGCTGATCAAAAACCTGGACATGCTGAATACGATATGGGCACTTGTTCTGCCAGGCGCTGTCCCCATATTCAGTGTCATCCTCGTGATGAATTTCTTCTCCGCTGTACCTAAAGCGCTTGAAGAGGCAGCATTCATCGATGGAGCAAATCCCATTCAGGTCTTGTTCAAAGTGTATGTCCCTGTGTCCATTCCTGCGCTGGCGACAGTCGCCTTGTTCAGTATCGTGGGTACATGGAATGACTTCTTCAGTGGTTTGATCTATATGACCAAAGTTAGCAACTACCCGCTAATGACCTATATTCAGTCCCTTAACGTGAATATTGCCGATTTGCTTCAAGCCGGCACGAATTCCAGCGAACTCAGTAATCTGACTGAAATATCGAACAAAAACCTGAATGCAGCCAAAATCGTAGTCGCTGTTATCCCGCTATTGCTGATTTATCCCTTGCTGCAAAAATACTTTGTGACGGGCATTGTCGTAGGATCGGTCAAAGAATAACATTAGAGAGGTTGAATGGAACATGGAAAATAAAAAATGGTGGAAAGAAACCGTTGTATATCAGATATATCCACGCAGCTTTCAAGATCGAAACGGGGATGGCATCGGAGACTTGAAGGGCATTGTGTCACGATTGGATTATTTGCAGCAACTCGGCATCGGTGCGATCTGGCTATCACCCGTTTGCAAGTCTCCTCAAGATGATTACGGATATGATATTTCAGATTATCAGGACATTGATCCGATGTTTGGGTCTTTGGAAGATATGGAAACGTTAATTCAGGAGGCCGGGAAACGAGACATTCGAATCATTATGGATTTGGTGTTGAACCATACATCGGATGAACACCCCTGGTTTCTAGAAGCCAAAAAAGGTAAAGACAATCCGTACCATGACTACTACATCTGGAGAGATGGCGTTGATGGAACGCCCCCAAACGACTTGGGGTCCACCTTCGGTGGTTCAGCCTGGAAATGGGTGCCTGAGATCGGGCAATATTATTTACATCTGTTTTCCGTAAAACAGCCAGATCTCAACTGGGAAAACCCCAAAGTCCGGCAGGAAATATACAACATGATCAACTGGTGGATCGACAAGGGTGTGGGTGGTTTTCGCCTTGACGTGATCGACTTAATCGGTAAAGAACCGGATTTGAAGATTACGGGAAACGGACCTAATTTGCATCAATATATCAGGGAACTGAGCAAGGAGACGTTTCAAAAAGCGGAAGACCTGCTAACGGTTGGAGAAACATGGGGCGCCACTCCGGAAATCGCCAAACTGTACAGTAATCCAGACGGAAGTGAGTTTTCAATGGTCTTCCAATTTGAACACATCAGCTTGGATGAACAAGAAGGCAAAGGAAAGTGGGATCTTAAACCTTTGGATGTGATGGCATTAAAAAAAGTGCTGTCCAAGTGGCAGACGGAGCTCAAGGGTGATGCCTGGAACAGTCTATTCTGGAACAACCATGACTTGCCACGTATCGTATCTCGTTGGGGAAATGATGGAGAATTCAGAGTTGAATCGGCTAAAATGTTGGCTACCCTTCTTCATGGCATGCAAGGTACGCCTTACATATATCAGGGTGAAGAGCTGGGTATGACGAATGTTCAATATGCGATCGAGGATTATCGGGATATTGAATTGCTCAACTTTTATAAGGAAAGAATGGAGAAAGGTTATCCCGAACAAAGCGTGATGGAGTCGATCTACGCCAAGGGCCGCGATAACGCACGCACACCTATGCAATGGGATACTTCGGATAACTCGGGTTTTACACAAGGGGAACCCTGGATTAAGGTGAATCCAAATTATAAGCATATCCATGCCGAGGAAAGTTTGAATAACCCTGAATCCATATTCCATTATTACCGGAAGTTAATCCAACTCAGAAAAGATCATGAAGTCATTGTATATGGTGATTATGAGCTGATCTTTCCAGAGAACCCAGACGTGTTTGCATATACCCGAACGTTAAATGGTACGACAATTCTTGTGGTATGCAATTTCCAAGGATATACGACTGAACTTCCGCTTCAGGAGCAATTAACAGGTTCTCATCAGCTTTTGGTAGCTAACTATACAGGTGAACTCTCGGAGAGCAAATTACGTCCATATGAAGCAAGAATGTACCTTATTCATAATTAAATCATAATACGTTATATAATGTTCAGTTCTCAAGAAAGAAGGATTATATTCAATGAAAAGAGTATGGTGGAAAGAAGCAGTAGCTTATCAAATCTATCCGAGAAGTTTTATGGATTCCAACGGAGATGGGGTTGGTGACATCAAGGGGATCATATCTAAACTGGATTATATTCAAGATCTCGGTATTGATCTGATATGGATCTGCCCAATGTATAAGTCACCTAACGACGATAATGGGTATGACATCAGCGATTACTGTTCCATTATGGATGAATTCGGCACGATGGCGGACTTTGATCAATTACTGTATGAAGTGCATCACCGCGGCATGAAACTCATCATGGACTTGGTGATCAATCATACAAGTGACGAACATCCGTGGTTTATTGAATCCAGAGCTTCGCTGGATAACCCCAAACGGGATTGGTACATCTGGAGAGATGCGAAGAATGGAGACGAACCGAATAACTGGGAGAGCATCTTTGGCGGTTCTGCATGGGAATATGATGAAGTCTCCGGACAGTACTATCTCCATCTGTTCTCCAAGAAACAACCAGACTTGAATTGGGCAAATCAGGAAGTTCGGAAATCCATATATGAAATGATGAATTGGTGGCTGGATAAAGGGATTGATGGTTTTCGTGTGGATGCAATCAGCCATATTCACAAAGAAGAGGGCCTCTTGGACATGCCAATCCGAGAAGGCGTCAAGTACATCTCCTCTTTTGAAAAGCATATGAATGTCAAGGGAATCCAGAGTTATCTGCAAGAAATGAAAGAGAATACATTATCCAGATATGACGTCGTGACTGTTGGGGAAGCGAATGGAGTTAAGGTGGAGGACCAAGAAGATCTGCTGGATTGGATCTGTGAAGTCAGAGGGAAATTTAATATGGTCTTTCAATTCGAACACCTGGACCTTTGGAAAAACAGTACAGACAGGCAACTGGATGTTCCCAAATTGAAAAACGTCTTGACCAAGTGGCAAAAATCACTGGAAGGCGTAGGCTGGAATGCTTTATTTATTGAAAATCACGATCAGCCTCGTAAAGTTTCATCTTGGGGAAATGATACGGAGTATTGGTATGAAAGTGCCACAGCACTTGGAGCCATGTACTTTTTCATGCAAGGAACCCCTTTCATATATCAGGGGCAAGAGATAGGCATGACAAACGTGGCTTACCCTTCGATAGAGGATTATAACGACATAGCCGATCGGAATTTATATCAGATCAAACGCGAAGAGGGCATGTCGCATGAGGAGATCATGAACATCATCTGGGCTTCGAGTCGCGATAACTCCAGAACACCGATGCAGTGGTCTTCGGCCAAAGAGGCCGGGTTTACCAGTGGTACACCATGGCTGAAGGTGAATGACAATTACATCCATATTAATGTAGAGAAACAACTCCAGGAACCACGTTCTATTCTTCAATTTTATAAACAAATGATTCAGCTGCGAAAAGAGCACGATACGTTGACTTATGGTATTTATGAGCTTCATATGCCGGATCATCCGAGTGTATATGCATATACACGTACACTGGCAGATCAACAGGTGCTGGTAGTAATCAATCTTTCTGAACACATGGTGGAGCTTGAGGAAGATGAGCTTGGCCTCGACTTCTCAGAGATCTGGCTTACCAACTATGAGAATGGCATGCTGCCACTGATGTTGCGACCGTTTGAAACCATTGTTGGATTAAGCAATAAAGTAAAGTAGGATACGTAAAAGGAAAAAGGCGTCTATATCATTCAGAAAATGATATAGACGCCTTTTATTGCTGTGTAACCACATGAAAATTAGCTGCGAATATTCGTTTTATTGATGGAGAACATCCGCGTATTCGGAAATACGTTCGAAACGTCCCTTGGCAAACGGACATAGAGGTAAAATCTTAATACCGTTTTCCCGCGCGTATTCCACCATAGCTTTGATAAGTTCATCGCCAAGCCCTTGTCCTCGGTAAGCATTTTCCACCAAAGTGTGATCGATTATGTATAGCTCTGGACTCGAGATTACATAGGTCATCACCGCAGCAATGTCACCGTTATCTTGAATAAGAAATCTTTTATTGGCAGGTTCATGTTCTACGTTATGCATGTTCATCCTCTTTCTTTGTTGAATATTCACCGTCCAGAAGCTTATACGTCAATGCTCCGCTTGGACATGTGTCAATATGCCGGGCAATGGCCTCCGAAGTGTCACCATCAGGATCAACCCAAGGACGCTTGCTTAAATCAAAAACAGCAGGAAGGCCCTTTACGCAAATACCGGAATGAATGCAGACTTCCGAATTAAACATAACCTCGATATCTTTACCATAATATAATTTCTCTTTAACCATAATGCATTCACATCTTTCACTGTTGAGTTTGAGTTTGTTTACAGATCGATATCCCAGGCATCCATGGTAAGTCATGTCTAGCAGGCACTTAATGTTCGAATTATAAATGAGGAATCGTTAATAAGTCAACGTGACATAGGACAAGAACACGGTCATTCTATGTGCTGATCAGAACCCTGAGTCCTACGAAAAATTAACGCTCCAAGAAAGTTACGTTTCCGGCGGCGATTCTAAATTGTCATCTAACAACACCCTTAATGAGATTGGGAAATTATTTAGTGACTTCGATCTGAAATTGATCGGAATATGATTTGAGGTTGCCTGCAAGACCAGCGAGTTCCCCGGAGATGTTCGACAGTTCGTTTGCCGATCGCTGCTGCTCCACAGCACTAGCCGTGACTTCTTCGGCCATGGCTGAAGTTTCCTCGGTTGCGGAAGCAATATAACTGAGATTCTGTTCCAACTCCTGACGAATAGAGTGCATGTCCATCGTCCGGCTGTCCAAACTCTGAGCCAACTCATGCACTTCGGTCGATAAGCGGCTAACCTGTCCAAATGCCTGGAGACAATCAGCGATTTGTTTCTCCTGTTCCTTAACAGCTACCATATTCGCATCAAAATGACTGCCCATCCGATGTATCTCTTGAACAAATGAACCCAGGATCTCATCAATCTCTTGGATCGAACGTTCGGATTGTTGAGCGAGCTGTCCCATTTCACCTGCAACGACTGCAAAGCCTTTACCCGCTTCTCCAGCTCGGGCAGCTTCAATTGAAGCATTCAGGGATAGTATTTGAGTTTGTTTTAAAATGTTGTGAATTTGACCGCTAATAGAGGAAGCGAGTTCGGATTGAGTCGTCAAAGACCTGGAAATATCCTGTTGATGCTCAACACGCTTGGCATTCTCTCGGCCCTTCTCAAGTAGAACCTCATGTTCACGTGTAACTTGTACTTGAACAGAAGATAGCTGCTCTGAAGTATAAGTAAACTGTTTCACATATGAACCTACTTCATCCATTATTTTGCCCAGATTCTCTGAATGCTGGACGGAGTGTTCTGTCTCTTCAGCCTGTTTCATTGAACCTATGGCAATTTCCTCAATCGCTCTGGAAAGTTCTTCGCTCTGACGCTGGTTCGTCTGAGCGGTTTCCGAAATATCTTTTGATGACTGCTGCAACGTATTTGATCCTTGCTGTATTCCCATCAGAATGTTCGTCAATTGGGCAACCATGATGTTAATCAAATCACTGATGTCACCGAGTTGATCATTGGTCATATGTGTGGATACGACTTTAAGATTCCCATCAGCAACCTGCTCGAGGCTTGACTTAATATCGCGAACTTGTCTGAGAATGCCTCTTACTACGAATAACATCATGACCAAAGAAAGAATCAGTACAACCACAAAAATCGGAATAATGGTCTGATAAGCATTATTCACGGATGTCGTGGAGACTTGATTCACTGCTCCAGCAGAAATATCAATGCCCAGATAACCAATAATCGTACCTTGCGAATCCTTGATTGGTGTAAAGGAGGACAGCAGCTGGCCCCAGGTTGGATCGTCTACAATACCTGTTGTGATGACTTCTCCGCGTAATAAGCGTTCCTGAATCTGGGGGTTGAATTCCATGGCAGTCCCGTAAGGGCTATATTCAGTATCGTCCCAATCCGCTCCATCCACAGTGTAGCTCCACCCGTCTGAAGTTTTGTTATACATATAAACATACAAGGCACCCGATTGAAGCCTAACTTTAACGAGTTCGTCTCTAAGACGTTTATATTCGCTGCTCTCCTCCGAAGCAGTAGAGGACAATGTCTTGATTAATTCAGATTCCTGGCCTAGTTGAGAGGCAGTATTCACGGCCAGCTGCTGATTGTTATGCTGCATGGTCATCAGTGACGCATTTTTACTGGAATCTATCGTGGTCCACATGATTAGACCGCCCATGGTCAGTAGTGGAACCAGAATGATCAAATACAGTTTGAACCTTAAATCCATCTTTTTTTTGCGAGTCTGTCTCACGTTCTGTTCCCCCTTGGATGTAATCAAAAAATATGGTTATTTGTATAACCCCATACTATTTATCGTAATATTGAAGGGGGAAATGAAGACTAACACTAAATTTGTATATACATATACGTTGGAGAATGTGATCATTTGTCGTGCCAGTGCACTCAAACCGAATGTAAAAGTTACGTTTTGCATCAAGAAAAAAAAGGCTCCACCAGCTTTATGCCAGTGGAGCACTTAATTTTTCTCTTAGACATTCTGTTCAATATACAAACCTACTCACGGATGTTTATTGCAGAAACGGTCGATATAATCAGAACATTGCCCCGGCTCATCTTCCATTACGAAATGACCAGCTTTGGGAATGACATGTAGGCAGGCATGGGGAATATCCTGGACAAGCCTCTTTGCGTACATAAGGGGCTGCCATTCGTCTTCTTCCCCCCATAAAATTTGAACGGGAACTTTCAGCTTGGGTAAATCTGTTCCATAGGATTCAGTATATTTTGCATTATAATGAGCTACCTGATGGGAGAAAAAAGAGGCTTTCCCTAATGAACCTGAATGGGGTTCCAGATACGCATCCAGTGTATCGCCAGTCATAAGCTCTTTATTATACACTGCCATGGGTAATTGTTTCTTTAGCATGGTATCAAAATCAGCACGGGGCATTTGTTCAACCTGTTCAAGCTGTTCTTCGATAATTTTCTTCCAGGTTGGTGAGGGCCACGAATCATAGCTGGGCATGTTGAGTAACGTAAGCGATTGTACACGCTCAGGCTGTTCCAAGGCTAGTTGGACTCCAACAATTCCACCTAGATCGTGGGCTGCAACATGTAAACGATCCATTCCGAGTTCGTCTAAAAGCTGATTAAAAAGCGTATATTGTGCTGCCACAGAAGTATCTGCTTCGAGTGGTCTTTCGGATGCTCCATATCCAAGAAGGTCATGAACGTAGACTTTGTACCCTTTTTGAACCAGGGAGGGTATTACTTTTCTCCATTCATAACTATAAGAGGGTGTTCCGTGAAGGAGCCATATGGGAGAGCCTTCTCCGTATTGTTCATAAGCGATTCGATATCCATTAATCAAGATGGATGACGTTGCTGCTGTTTGCATGGTGATTACTCCCTTCCATAAACGATTGAGATTAAAAATGAAATGGGCTCTTAATGAGCTACATAGAATATAAACGATTGCTTTCCATTAGTAAAATTGATAGTTTATATGTAAACGATCATTTTTAATGATGTTAAAAAGAAGGGAGCCAATGATGGAAATACGTCATTTGGTCACATTTATTACAATTGTGGAACACGAGGGATTTACCAAAGCTGCTGAGCATCTTGGATACGCGCAATCTACAATTACATTGCATATCAAGGCGTTGGAAGAGGAGATTAACTACCCTTTATTTGATCGAATTGGTAAGCGGGTTATTTTAACGGAGACCGGGAAAAAATTGTTGCCACATGCACAGAAAATGCTTGATCTGTATCATATGATTAAGGAAGTGACTGCTGCACAAGGGGAATTAACGGGTAATATCGTGATCAGTATTGGGGAAACGCTGTTGATTTATCGTTTTCCACCTATTATTGAGGAATTCAAAAAATTGCATCCCCGTGTCAATATCGAGTGGCACCAATTAGATTCCGTACATTATAAAGAGAATTTGATGCAAGGTAAAAGTGATATTTCCTTCATGTTGGGGACAGAGGTGCATGATCCCAATCTGTACAGTGAGAAATTGGCTGAGGAGCCCATGATGCTGTTGTACCCCAATTCATTTGAGCTACAACGCGACATTGTACGAAGCAATTTACTTTTTACCGAAAGAGGTTGCGGTTATCGCACATTGTTTGAACAATGCATTGAGGAGTATCAGATAGGGATTACTTCCAATATTGAATTCTGGAGTATTGAAGCTGTGAAACAGTCGATATTGAGCGGTATGGGTATATCTTTGTTACCTCGAATTACGGTAGAGAAGGAGCTGAAGGAAGAAAAACTTTCAGGTCAGCAGTACAAACAAAATCTAGCTACGCAGTTGCTGTATCCCAAAAACAAGTGGATCTCTCCCCAAGTAGAAGCATTTATTGAGATCGTTAGAAAGCATGCCTCCCTATGGTAAGAAATGATAAGAGTGTCTTCTGTTAATTTCCCGTTAAAATATTTCTTCCGCTTTAGACAAAAATGAAGAGACTATAGCTCATCGCTATAGTCTCTTTCTGCTGGTCATAAAAATTAATTTAAAAATTCGCCTTACTCATTTCAACTGTCCTTTATAGCCTACTACTGAACCGTTGGATTGCTTCCTCGGTCACCGGCGTGAAGAGATTAACCAGATTACCGTCAGGATCGCGAAACAGCACAGCACGATTCCCCCACGGCATTGTGGTAGGTTCCTTTACCCACTCATCGACAAACGGCTTCAAGCGCTCGTATTCCTCATCGACATCGTGGACGTGGAACTCAATAATGACTGAACGATTGTTGGCCGCCACAGCGGAACCAGCGCCAAACAGTTGCACCGTCTGGGAGTGGCCGATCGCTAGAGTGCACGATGGCATAACAAGTTCGGCAAAGATAGGTGCAGGGCGTTCTGCTGAAACACCCGTAATTTTCTCATAGAACTGAACGAGACGATCCACGTCATCAGTAATGATGCGCACAGAAGCAAAATTCACTAGATATCATCCTTCCTATAATAAGTAATACGATTGCTTACTCCGACTATACAAAAACACTACTGACAACGGTATGTCAGTAGTGTTTTATGAAGTAACCATAAAATAAGAGTGATCGGATTGAACTAACGAGAAACGATAACGCAGGGGGAGGGATCTCACTGTGACCGGTTATAACGTTGATGGGGGAGCACTAAAGACTTTATAAGTATAATTGACAATTGTACTCCTGTGTACTATATTGTACTTATTGAGTAAGTACAATATAGTACACAGGGAACGCTGAATTTTTAATAGAAAGACGGTGTTTAAACGAAAAGTAAGGAGGAGAATGATGAAAAAAGAAACCAGATTTGGAGTGCAACCTAGTTCAAAAGGGAAAACCTTTACTAAAAAATAATCTAATTGGGGTACCTATATGGAGATTATCATAAGCAGCAATACAAGTAAGCCCATCTATGAACAAATAACATCACAGATCAAAGCGATGATTATGAGTGGAGAATTAAAGACTGGCGACCCCATTCCATCGATGCGATCTATGGCAAAATCTATTCATGTCAGTGTGATTACTGTTCAAAAGGCCTATGAGGATTTGCAGAGGGACGGTTTTATAGAGACTACCGTAGGACGGGGAAGTTTTGTTTCCGCGCAAAACAAAAATTTCTATCAAGAAGAAATCCAGCGCAAAGCTGAGGGACTTTTGCAGGAAGCCGCAGATATTGGACGTACAAATGGTATTCCTGTCGAAAAACTCATTGAGTTATTAAAGCTGTTCTATGAGGAGGAGTAATGATCATGAATCATGCTTTGACTGTAAATGGACTGACAAAGGCGTATCACGACTTTGTTCTGGACAATGTATCATTTCATGTACCGCGCGGGTCGATTGTGGGGTTGATTGGCCAAAACGGTGCAGGAAAGAGCACAACCATCAATTCGATTCTTGGATTGAAAAATAAGGATTCCGGCACGGTGACGATTTTGGGCAAGCAGGATCAGGAAATTGACAATGCTGTTCGCAATCAGATTGGTGTTGTGTTTGACGGAAGTAATTTCCCGGAAGGATTATCACCCAAAAAACTAAACCGTGTCTTCCAAAATATCTTTGCAGCTTGGGATGAAGAGAAATACTATTCTTTGCTAACTGAACTATCCTTACCTGCAGACAAAAAGATCAAAGAGTTTTCTAAAGGGATGAAAATGAAGCTGTCTATTGCTGTCGCACTTTCTCATGGTTCCAAACTTCTGATCCTGGATGAAGCGACGAGCGGACTTGATCCTGTTGTTCGTGATGATATTCTGGATTTATTTTTGGAATTTGTGCAGGACGAAAGTAACTCTATCCTGGTATCCTCACATATCACAAGTGATTTGGAGAAAGTCGCTGATTATATCGTATTCATTCATAACGGCAAGGTAATTTTCAACAAACCAAAGGATGAATTGCGATATAAGTATGGGATCATTAAATGTGGTACGGCACAGTATGATGCCCTTGATAAACAAGATATAATCGCTTACCGGAAGCAGGATTATGCTTGGGAAGTATTAGTTGCCGATAAAGATTTGGCACAAAAGAAATACCCGAATGCAGTGATTGATCCTGCCACCATTGATGATATTATGCTGTTATATATAAAGGGGGAGAGAACATGAAAGGGCTTATGCTGAAAGATTTCTATGCTATTAAGGATGCGTTGCTTATCCCCCTAATATTAATGGTCGTCATTGGAATCGTTTTGTCCGTCGTAAGCTCTCCTTGGCTTTTGATTGTGATCGCAGGAACCTCATTTGGAATGATGGCGGTAATGAGCATTCAAAGTGACAAAACAGCGCAGTGGGATAAATTTTGCGCTACACTTCCCGTCTCAAGAATTCAAAGCGCTTCAAGCAAATACGGTTTGTATGTGCTCCTTAGCCTGTTTGGAATTTTGGTTGCGACTGTAATTTGTATTATTGCTTCAATGATATTATCGAGCTTTGAGTTATCTGCTGTATATGTGAATGTATCCTTTGCGCTTATTCTTGCATTTCTGCCAGCCAGTGTGAATATCCCTAGTTCTTTTTTACTCGATGGAGAAAAAAGTATTGCCGGAATAATCCTATCTTATGTAGTCACTGCCCTTGCCATTGCAGGATTAAGAACATTGCTAGGTTACTATATGAACATAGAAGAAAATCTACTTTTATTATACGGAGTAGTAGCCGCGTTTAGTGTTGTCGTATATATACTCTCATGGATCATATGCCCAAGATGGCTAAGCCGTAAAGAATTATGAGGCAAAAACAGGAAACATTAATCAATCTAGTACAACTGAATGTATCCGTTATCTCAGAGCCAGACGTTAAAGCGCAGAGCTGATGACCGCGAGCAGAATCGCAGTTGTCGGCTCTCTTTGCATTCATTCATAACGTTCGATACTCATTTTTACACTGAAGGGCTAATGACACGAAGTGAGCGTAAGGCTAAAAATCGATTGTACTTGGTGGTAAACAGTGTTACTCTAAAAGTCTGTGTTCGACAATATATTTAATACTAGCCACCAATTTAGTTATAAAGAAAGGTAACACTATGATAAAAGTTGAAAACCTATCCTTCTCATTTCCACAAAAGGAACTATATAAAAACATTTCATTTACGTTTGAAGAGGCACAACATTGTGCTTTTATCGGAACAAGCGGAAGTGGAAAAAGCACATTGATCGATATCCTGATGGATCCAGAACGATATTTGTTCGAGGGCAAGTTAGAGATAGACCCAGATTGCAGAATCGGGTATGTGAGTCAGTTTTTGCAAGTAGATAAAACAAAAGAAATGACCGTTTTTGAATATATCGCAGAAGAATTCATCAAGATACAAGATGAAATTACAGCGATTTATGCGGAGATGGCCACCACATCGAATATGGATTCCCTGATGGAAAAGCTTCAATTGGCTTTGGATGCATTCGAGGCGATGGATGGGGATAATTACGAAAAAAACATCAATAAACAGTTAAACCTTGCCAACCTCATGAAGCTCAAAGATCTTAGTATATCCGCCGTAAGCGGCGGGGAATTCAAACTTATTCAAGTGATGAAGGAAATGCTGAATCGTCCAGACTTCATGATTATGGACGAACCTGATGTATTTTTAGACTTTGAAAACCTGAACGCGCTTAAAAAATTGATTAACACACACAAGGGAATGTTGCTGGTCGTTACGCACAACCGATATCTGTTGAACCATTGTTTCAACAAAATCATACACCTAGAAAACACAGAGCTCCAAGAGTTTGACGGGCGATATATCGATTACAACTTCTCACTGCTTCAGTCTAAGATCGAACTGCAAGAAATCGCAGTTGCTGAAGCTGAAGAAATTGAGAGATACGATCACATCATCGACAATCTTAGAGAGATCGCCACATATAATTCCGAAGCCTCCAGAGGCAGAGCGTTAAAAGCCAGAGTCAAGTTTCAAGAGAGATTGGAAGCACGTCGAATAAAAGAGCCATTTGTCGATATCAAACAGCCGAATATCCATTTTGGAATCGATAAGGAAATGGAAGACACCGTGGTGGTTAACGTCAATAACTATAACGTTTCCTTTGACGAGTTGCTTTTGGAAAATGTGAACTTTGAGATCAAATCTACAGATAAAGTAGCCCTGATCGGTCCTAACGGTACCGGGAAAACGACTTTACTCCGAGAAATCTTTAAAAATAATCAGGATGCCATTGAAATAAATACTGATGTTAAAGTGGCCTATTTATCTCAGGTTCAAGGCGAAATGCTAAAAGATTCGAATACCATCCTTAATGAATTCATTGATTCCGGCTTTCAAACGTATGATGAAATTAGATCGTATCTTCCAAACTATGGCTTTGAAGGAGAAATCCTTGATCAAAAGATTGAATCTTTATCTGGTGGAGAAAAAAACATGCTTCAACTGGCTAAAGTTTCTGCCAGTCAAGCCAACGTATTGCTCCTAGATGAACCGACAAGCCATCTGGACATCTATACACAAATCGCATTGGAGAAAGCCATTGAGGACTACAAAGGTGCGATTATCATGATTTCTCATGATTTCTATTCGGTTGTAAATGGTATGGATTATGTTTTAATTATCGAGGACAAAACGATTAGTAAAATGAGTATAGAAGAATTTAGACAGATGATTTATACGAGTCATTTTGATGAAAACTATCTAGAAAATGAACAAAAGAAAAAGTCTGTTGAAATGAAAATTGAATTGGCTTTAAAAGATACTAATTTTGAACTTGCAAAGAGTCTGGTTGATGAGCTGGAAAAGCTGATTAAGCTGCTTTAGACAAGGTGAATATTCCATAAATCTAAATCCCCCTGTATGTGGATTATTCCGCATACAGGGGGATTTACTTCTAGAAACAGCTAAACGAGCTGATTCGCTGCAGATCAATGCCGGTGTATAGCCAGAAGAAGCCATTCCAACGGAAGCCAGCCACTGAATTTCTACCTACAAATACCGGGTACATCCAGAAGCCCTGACCACGATCCGGCCAAATATATGTGTAGCGAAACAGGCAACCGGATATGGCTCTTGGATCTACCGCATATAACGAAGCGGGTTGCTGTGGAATGAATGATGGTGGCGGCCCTGTAGGTGCCTGCACGCCTTGTGGTCCGCCGCCTCCACCCCCGGGGAACGATGGCGGACCAGGAAATCCGCCGGGTCCTCCTGGTCCTCCGGGACCCCCAGGTCCGCCAAACCCTCCACCAGGTCCAAAAGGAGGTAAAAATGTCATATCACATCACTCCTGTTCATTAGTCTAATGTATTGTATGTAGGCAATTGAGAAGGGGAATGGGTGGAAGCCTATAGAAGGCCGCTAATAATCAAGTCGAATCAAGCAAATCAAATTGCAGAAAAATGTCGAATAAAGTGATTGCTAACTAAATTATTGTGTGATATTATGATTCAGTAAACGTTTACATCAACAACGAATTAAATATTAGCAGTGTTTGGCTGTTACTGGTAAAGCAGGCATGACCAAAATGATTTTGCATTTTCCTTATGTGAGTAGGGGAAGGCATATCGTTTTGGTCTTTTTTATATCCAAATTCAGAAATGAGGCATTGGTATGGATTATCGCAAGCTGGGACAAGAGATAACGGAATTGGTTGGGAAGAAGGATAATATCGCTCGGCTTACGCACTGCGCAACTCGACTTCGGTTCGAACTGCACGACATCTCCAAAGCGGAGACAGAAAAACTCAAAGCACTTCCAGGTGTCATTACTGTTGTGAACAATGGTGGACAATACCAGGTCGTTGTGGGCAATGAGGTGCAGCAGGTCTACCGAGTTATCACTCAGCAGATGGGTTCAGCTACCCGAAGTGCGGAATCCAAATCGGATTCTGGCAAAAATAACGGACCAAAACAAAAACAGAGCTGGATCTCCAGATTCATCAGCGTGATCTCAACAACATTTACTCCGGTAATTCCGGCAATCATTGGCGCGGGTATGATCAAAGCCATATTAGCCGTACTTGTGCTGACAGGTCTTGTAACGACAGAAAGCCAAAACTACTATATCCTTAATACCATTGCGGACGCGGCTTTTTATTTCATGCCTATTCTGCTGGCTTATGGAGCTTCCATTAAATTTGAAACTAGTCCCATTCTGGCCATGACAGTTGCCGGCGTGTTATTACACCCGGGATGGAGCGCCCTGATGGCGGAAGGAAAAGACGTGTTTTTCATCGGTGTTCCAGTTCGACTAACCGATTACGCGGGCTCCGTGCTGCCGATTATTATCGTTGTTTGGCTCATGTCCTATATTGAACGTTTCGCGGATCGGGTATCGCCTTCAATGATCAAATTTTTCACGAAACCAATGATTGTACTATTGATTACAGCACCACTTGCATTAGTGGCCATCGGCCCTTTCGGAACATACCTAAATGATCTGGTGGCGATGGGTGCAGAAGCAATTAATGCCAGAGCCAGTTGGCTGATTCCTTTGTTAATGGGCACTTTGCAACCGTTCCTGATTGTAACAGGCACTGCATGGGCGATGACGCCGATTGCAACTAGCCAACTAACCAAAAATGGATATGAAATGATCAACGGTCCGGGAATGCTCGCGTCCAATATTGCTCAAGGTGGGGCCACCCTTGCTGTAGCATTGAAAACAAAAAACAAAAAACTGAAACAGCTCGCTGCTTCATCCGGTTTCACCGCTGTGCTGGGCATCACGGAACCATCCTTGTACGGTGTAACGCTGAAACTGAAGAAACCCTTAATTGCCGCAATGATCGGTGGTGGTGTAGCAGGGATATACGCTGGTCTGACCGGATTAGTACGTTATGCCTTCGTGTCTCCAGGGCTTGCCGCGTTACCTGCATTCATTGGCAGCAATCCGATGAACATCGTTCATGCCATTGTGACTTGTCTGATCGCTTTTATCGTTACCTTTGCTCTGACATGGATCATTGGTTTTGAAGATCCAGTGGACGATGAAGAAGAAGGAAATACCAACGTTAACGATGACAAGACACTTTCCGGGCAGCCTGTTCAAGACAACAGCTCAAGCACACAGTCTTCTACAATAACAAATGCAAATGTACCGAGCCAAAATGAATTACGCCCACTTACGATCACCAGTCCGATGCAAGGGGAATTAGTCCACCTTGACCGTGTACCAGACGATGTCTTCTCTTTGGGATTACTGGGTAAGGGCGCTGCCATTATTCCTGCCAAAGGAGAACTGTATGCACCAATCACAGGTGAAGTTACGGCTTTCATGGACTCCAAACATGCGGTCAAATTAAATGGTTATGATGGAGAAGAGGTGCTCATTCATATTGGAGTGGATACCGTCAACCTGAAGGGGCGACATTTCAACTCTTCCATTAAAGTAGGGGATCGCGTACAACGGGGTGACTTGTTGATCCGCTTTGATATCGATGCCATCAAGGCAGAAGGGTATGAAGTCATAACCCCGATCATTATCGCCAATTCGGATCGTTTCCCGGACATTAAGCTGGAGAAACAGAGCCCTGTGGAGGTTGGAGCGACCATTATCCACCTTTCGTAACAACCGTAATATGGTCCGTCACATATCTTGATCAACATTTAAAATGAAGGAGTGTTTGAGATGTTATATCAACACATCAAACCATTCCCCAATGAATTTCTGTGGGGAGGCTCTACCTCGGCCTATCAAGTGGAGGGAGCTTGGAACGAAGATGGCAAAGGCCTGTCCGTCATCGATATGTGTGATCATCCGGCTGGAACCGCCGATTTCACAGTTGCGAGCGATCACTATCACCGATTCAGAGAAGACGTGAAGCTTTTTGCAGAGCTGGGCCTCAAAGCATATCGTTTTTCAATTGCATGGACTCGAATCTTGCCTTCAGGCACAGGAGCTGTTAATAAGAAGGGACTCGACTTTTATCACCAATTGATTGACGAATTGCTCCTTCATGGTATTGAGCCCATTGTGACCATGTACCATTTCGACTTACCCTACGAGCTTGAGAAAAACGGAGGATGGAACAACCGGGGGACGATCGATGCCTTCGTCGAGTATGGGCGTATCTTGTTTGAGCATTACGGGCATAAAGTGAAATATTGGTTGACCATTAATGAGCAAAATACGATGATTCTTCATCCCGGTGCTATTGGTACACCAAAAGGCGGGCGTTTGCCATCCAATAAGGAACTGTATCAGCAAAATCATCACATGTTTGTAGCTCAAGGCAGAACGATGCGACTATTTCATGATATGCTCCCGCAAGGCAAGATTGGTCCTGCATTAAACATGACTTCCATGTACCAGGCAACTTCCAAACCAGCCGATGCAATCGCTGCTCATAACTGGGAGACGATTCGTGGATGGGGTTTTCTCGACTTATCGGTGTGGGGACGGTATAATCCATTATTCTGGAGTTATTTACAGGAACGCGGCATAGAGCCGGTTATTGAGCAGGGTGACATGGAAGATATCCAGTCTGGCCGCCCCGATCTGGTAGCAATCAACTACTACTCGACGGCAACCATTGCCGCCAGTATGGGAGATGCGTCGGATGTTACAGCTCGTGCAGGGGATCAGCAAATTATGCTTGGTGAGCAGGGGGTTTACCGGGCAGCGGAGAATCCTTATACCGAAAAAACAAAATATGGCTGGGTCATCGACCCGGTTGGCCTAAGGCTGACATTGCGTAAGGTATGTGAACGATATGGTCTCCCTATTCTAATTACGGAAAATGGTATTGGAGCCCCGGATGTACTTGAGGCAGATAACACCATTAACGATACGTACCGGATTGATTTTATCGAGAAACATCTGGAACAGATCAGACTGGCTCTAACAGATGGAGTAGATGTGATTGGTTATTGCCCTTGGTCCGTTATTGACGTGGTAAGCACACATCAGGGGTATGGGAAACGTTATGGAATGATCTATGTAAACCGTGGTGAACAGGATCTGAAAGACTTGAAGCGTTTGAAGAAGAAAAGCTTCTCGTGGTATCAAGAGGTCATTAAACAGAATGGCAGATGTATCGGAAATTCGGATCAGGCGGTCACGAAAGAATAAAGGATCGTGATGAATTCATGAGAGTAATCAAAATATTAAATAACAGCTTGCTTCTGACCAAAGATGATCAGGGACAAGAGATGATTGTCATGGGAAAAGGGTTGGCATTCAAAGGCAAAGTCGGCGAGCGAATCGATGAGGAGCATATCCAGAAACGATTCATTCTGCAAAATAATCCGTCTGCCCAGGCTTACGTACGAACCATCGAAAACATGCCAGAAAAACATGTGAATGTCATAAACAAACTGATTACCAATGCAAAAGAACAGTTGTCTCTTGACGACCAAATCTTCTTTACGCTTATGGATCACTTGTCGTTTGCCATTGAACGATGGAAAAAAGGTGTAGCATTACAGAATCGCATGTTATGGGAGATCCAGAGGTTTCATCCTGTCGAATTCGAACTGGGCCTTGAAGCCGTTCAGATGCTGAATCTAGAATTGGGTATTGAACTGCCGGAAGAAGAAGCAGGGAATATCGCTTTTCATTTCGTGAATGCCCAAACGCATGAGCAGAATATGGAGCGCACAATGCAATCCGTTAAGATGTTAAAAGATATTTTTAACCTGATACAATACACCTTTGATATGCAATTGAACAAAAATTCCATTCATTATGTGAGACTTGTCACACATCTGCAATTCTTCATCCAGCGTTTACAAGAAGGACGTCTGGGCAATTCGGCGAAAGATTTTATATTTCAACACATGGTGAAGGAGCATCCGCTTGAATACAAATGCGCGGAGATGATCAAAACCTACGTGCAGAATATGCTGGATATCTCCATATCGAACGAGGAATTATTATATTTGATGATTCACATTGCTCGAATTGTGCAGGAGGAACAGGGTGACGAGGGACGATTATAAAAAAAAGTTTATATGCCTGTTAGTGAACAGAAAAAAGATACTTTCTAACTATGACCGTTTTCTCGTATTTTATCGGGAAACGGTCTTTTATTCTTGCAAATATGTAGCGACTTTTTTGATATTCCACGCGAACGAACTCCAGTTTCCTAAACTAACAATTACCAAAAGATAACTTTTTTATTATAACTATTGGAAATTTGTTATATGTAAGCGCTATCCAAAGAGCTATAATCTATTTATCTGGATGTTAATCCGTTCAGAAATACTTAGACCAAATCAAGAGGAGGAATTGTATGAGACGGTTAGGTCAATGGAATATAACAGCCTTGGTTCTTGTGCTGGTACTCGCCCTGCTTCCATTTTCGAATGTCTCACATGCAGCCAAAGCAGTTACGGAAGTGGAGGGAGGTCATTTGAGCACAAACTTTGAAGACGGTACACTTCAGGGATGGACTCCACGTACAGGTAACGAAAGGCTGACAGTGACACAGCAGGAAGCACACGAAGGTCAGTCCAGTATGCTGGTCGCCAACCGTGAGCGTTCCTATCATGGACCGATGTTATCCATGAAGGATCTGCTTAAGCGTAACCAAGAGTACGAAATTGCGGCATATGTAAGACTTACTCAGGAGCCCACCACGGATCAAACACTACAGCTCACCACATATAAAAAAACAACTGCCGAAAGCTGGAACCCAATCGGTAGCGTGAAAATTGCCAAAACAGAATGGAATACATGGCACAAGATCACCGGAAAATTTCAGTATAGCGATGATCCCACTGAATTGAATTTGTTCATCGAAACACCCTACATCTCTGAAGATAGCGTAGATACGTTATCGTTCTATGTGGATGATGTATCATTTACTCTGGCCGAGCAACTGGAGATTGAAGAAGGGATTCTGTCTCTGAAGGACCTGTATCAAGATGATTTCCCCATTGGTGCAGCGGTGTATCGCTGGCAGTTGGAAGGCGCATATGGACAACTGCTCACAAAGCACTTTAACAGCTTGACCGCAACCTACGAGATGAAACCAAAGTACATGTCTCCTTCCGAAGGTGTTTATGAGTTCGAGGCAGCCGATCAATATGTTCAGTTCGCCGAGGAGCATGGTATGGGCGTACGCGCACATGCGTTGTTGTGGCATATTGATGCAGCAGAGTGGATGTTCAAGGATCCTCAGGGTAACCCTGCGAGTCGAGAATTACTTCTTGCCCGGATTCAGGATTACGTTGAAACCGTCATGACCCGATACAAAGGTAAGATCTATGCCTGGGATGTGGTAAACGAGGCGATTGCGGATAGCAACGGTGATGCCAACGGTTTACGTAAAAGTCCCTTTTATGAACTAATCGGTCCGGATTACATTGAAAAAACCTATGAATTCGCTCGTGCAGCCGATCCGGATGCCAAATTATATTACAACGAATACTTCACGGAAGTTCCTGAGAAAAGAGAGCATATGTATCGGTTGGTCAAACGACTGAAAGAGAAAGGGCTCATCGATGGTGTGGGTTTGCAATCCCACTATAACCTGGAATCCCCGCCCATCGAGGAAATTGAAAAAACGATCAACATGTTCGCCGAACTTGGATTGGATATTCAGATCACGGAACTGGATGTTGATAGCGGAATTCCATTTGGTGAAGAGATGTCCGATGAAGTCGCAGTAAAGCAGGCGTATCGATATAAGGAACTGTTGGATTTGTACAAAAAACACAAAGACCACATTTCTTCAGTTACCTTATGGGGACTCCAAGATGAGAAGTCTTACAACAACCAGGCTATGCTGTTTGATTCAGCCCTTAAGGCCAAAAAAGCATACTGGGGACTTGTGGATGAATCCAGCTTGCCTGTGTTGACACAGAGAGCCGTCTCACTTTCGGGTAAACCGGATATCAAAAAACAGTCACAAGATCCGCTCTGGAACAAAGCGGTGTCTACTCCACTGAAGGGTGACTCTTCGGGATCAGCCAGTTTCCGCACCTTATGGGATCATAGTAACCTGTATATCCTCGTGGATGTTCAGGATGCGAAGGCAGATGTGAATGACAAAGTAGATATCTTTGTTGATCTCAATAATGGCAAGACCACTTCATATGAAGTAGATGACCGACATGTAATCATTAAGCGGGTTGGCAAAGCTGAGGGCGTGGAGCAGCGTTCATATCGTGTACGCGAGACCAAAACCGGATATCAGGTTGAATTGTCCATTCCGTGGGGTGGTATCCAAGTCGGATCAGAATATGAAGCCGGATTGGATATCCGTGTGACTGATGGCGGTATAAGTGGGACACAACCTTATAATCCACTGTACTGGAATGATCGAACACAATCTCAGGAACAGGATACAAGCAAATACGGCGTGATTCAGCTTGCCCCTATGCCCAAATCTGCACAAGCTGTACAAGGGATTGTTCAGATTGATGGGAAGAAAGACACATCATGGAATAAGGCTGCACCGTTTGAAGTAAACCGGTTGAACCAAAGCGAAGGTGCAGAGGCAGTGGCTCGCGCAATGTGGTCAGGTGAATATCTATACCTGCTGATCGACGTCACTGATCCAAACATCATCACAGATAGCATCAACCCATGGGATCAGGATTCGGTTGAGATTTTCCTGGACGAGAATCACCAGCGCACACCGTATTTTCAATATGATGATGCCCAGTTCAGAATCAGTGCAGACAATGTAGGAACCTTTGCAGGCGGTGCCTCACCCGGACGCCTTGTAAGTGCTGTGAAGAAAACAAATAAAGGATACCTCGTAGAAGCCAGAATTCATTTACAATCATTGACGCCCAAAACAGGAAATGTTCTCGGCTTCGAGCTTCAAATTAACGACAACCAGGGCGGAGGTAAGCAGAGCGTAGCTAAATGGAATGATACGACCAATGAGAGCTGGAGAAACACTTCCCAGTACGGAATACTCACTTTTGTGGGAAAGAACAAACTCGGGCATTAAACCATCGGCAGTAGTTGCAAGAATAGAAACCATCATAACAGTGGCTAAAACTCAACCATTGTTGTGATGGTTTTCATCGTTTACATACGTCACTCAAGCTGATGAGGGCGATACAATCTGCCTTGACTATATTTAACAGCCCTTGATATACTAAATGAATGTTATTTTTTCTTTTATGTGGATAAGAAAGTAATTAACTACATACTAACCGTTTGCGAGGGAGCCTTAACCGGCTGAGAGGGTGTTAAACCGACCTTACCTGATTTGGATAATGCCAACGTAGGGATGCAACGATGAAACACTGTACTTGGGTAGCTCATGCGAACTCCCTTGTTTTAGTGTATTTGTCTGCGAAACATCCTATGGATGTTTCGTTTTTTTTGTTTTTAAATACGTACATTATGAATTGGAGGAACACATGTTGACTATTTCAGAGAGACTATATCAGGCAGCACAGCCTGTGTGGAAGGAATGTCTTGAGCATCCCTTTGTTAAAGGGATCGGAGATGGTTCCTTACCGGTTGAACAATTTCGTTATTATTTGCTGCAAGACTACTTGTACCTGTTCGATTATGCCCGTGTATTTGCACTAGGTATCGTCAAGTCGCACGACCCCAAATTGATGCAGTTTTTTAGTGAAAACGTAGATAACATCCTGAATGGTGAAATGAAAATTCATCGTTCTTATATGGAGCGATTAGGAATAACAGAGGATCATGTTTTTCAGGTAAAACCTGCACTGAAAAATGCAGCCTATACTAACTATATGCTCTCTGTTTCCCATGCGGGTGGCATAGCAGAAGTACTTGTATCCATTCTGGCCTGCTCATGGAGCTATGCAGAGATTGGTCAAGTTCTTTCCCAAAAGCCTGGTGCAGCTGAGCATCCTTTTTACGGAGAGTGGATCACAGGATATGCTTCCTCTGAATACAACAGCAGCAATCAATCCCTTGTGACGTTAACGGATAAGCTATTAGAAGGCTGTAGCGAGGGAACGTACCAACGGATGGAAGATATTTTCGTGATGTGCAGTCGCTTTGAGCTTGATTTTTGGGAGATGTCATGGAGGCTGGAGCCTTGAGTTCACCGGTAGTTAATTCAATGAGAGAGTACCATATGACGCCACTCATTCAGATTCATTTAAGAATTGCCATCTATGATGATTACATATAAAAAGATTCAACAACAATCATGAGGTGATGGCAATGAGCATATACAAATGGCCTAAATTTATCGGTGTAGCGGTGTTATGTACTGCAATGCTGACGGCATGCAGCTCGACTAATCAAGAGAATGGAGACTCGGACAACAATCCGACTGAAAAGGAACAAACGAATACGGATAATCAGAGTAAAACGGAGAATACTGCGCAGACAGTAGGGTATGCCGATCAAATCAACAAAACTGAGGTTATGTCCATTTCGATTGATGTGGATGAAACGGCATGGAAAGAAATGCTGGATAATGCAAATGAGGAGCAGTACATCTCAGCTAATATTACGATTAACGGAACAACGATTGAAAACGTCGGAATTCGTCCAAAGGGTAACTCCAGCCTTCGGCAAGTCGCTAGCGATGATACAACGGATCGATATAGTTTCAAAATCAAGTTTGATGAGTATGTTAAGGATCAAACTTGGATGGGGTTGGACAAGCTCGTTGTGAACAACATGATTAGCGACAATAGTTATATGAAGGAATACTTGAGTTATGACATCATGAGTTATATTGGCGTAGACGCACCCTTATTCGCGTTCTCCAATATTAGTGTAAATGGAGAGACTTGGGGTTTGTACCTGGCTGTTGAAGACATTGACAGCGGATATCTCGCCCGAGCCAAGAATGATGAGGGTGAACTTTACAAACCGAACAATGATGACAACATGGGGGCAGGAGGAATGGGAGGGCCAGATGGCAATCCTTTTGCACAAGGGTATGGAAATATGCAGCCACCTACTGAAGGTATGGCGCCACCGGATGGTGCAAGTCCACCGAATATGAACAGCGGGACAGGGGAAGATGGAGCGAATACACTACCGGAAGCAGGTATGAAGGGTAACCGTGGTCCAGGTGGTATGGATGGAAGCGGCAATGGTGTTTCATTGGTGTATACCGATGACAAATCATCCAGTTACTCCGCCATCTTCGACAATGCTGAGACCAAAACAACAGAGGAAGATTATCAGCGTGTCATTGAATCGCTCAAAAACTTGAGCACAGGTACCGAACTGGAGAAATATGTGGATGTGGACGAAGTTCTGAGATATTTTGCAGCCCACACGGTCGTTGTCAATATGGACAGTTACACGTCCAACATGGGACATAACTATTATCTGTATGAAAACGATGGACAGATCAGCATGTTGCCCTGGGACTACAACATGGCCTTCGGTGGATTTCAAGCTGGTTCTGCCTCCGATGTCGTGAATCTGGCGATTGATACGCCGGTATCAGGGGGCAGCCTGGACGAACGTCCAATTTTAGGAAAGCTCCTTGAGGTGCCGGAGTATAAGGCCAAGTATCATGAATATTTGCAGGAGATCGTAGATGGATACTTCGCAGACGGAAAATATGAAGAAAAAGTGCAAAGCCTGAACAACATGATCTCAGAATATGTGAAGCAAGACCCTACAGCGTTTATTACGTATGATAAGTACGAGGAAGCTGTTACAGAATTGACCAAACTTGGCTCGCTGCGTGCAGAAAGTATACAAGGGCAACTGGACGGGAATATCCCTTCCACGACCGAGAAACAAAAAGAGGACTCGAATTCACTGATTGATGCTTCTTCGGTTGACCTGTCCAAACTGGGTGAAAATAATACGCGAGGAGGCATGGGAGGTCGCGGTCGTGAAGCTGCAGAGAGTAATCAGTCTCAGGATGGAAAATAAGTGAATTACGTAAAGCGAACAGATAATCAAGATGAGTTCAGTGATCAGCAAAAGATCGGACATTGAAGTAGACGGATAGCCTGACATTTAATAAAACCAATGCGTACCGACATTTTGTCGTTCGCATTGGTTTTTTGTTCCTTGGACATTTTCAAAAACACGTAGAAAAAGACGATTAAGGGCCAGGTATTAGAAAAAGTCTGGAACATATTATAGGTAATATCTATTCAAATATGTTAAGGAGGATATCATAAAACCTATGTTACCTATGGAAAAGTATTTCGGTAAGTTAGAACTCGTTCATTCCTTTTACGGGGCTATGCCTACAGGCGTTAGTGTATCCGAAACCGGGCGTATCTTTATTTGTTTTCCAAAATGGGGAGATGACGTCAGATTTACGGTAGCGGAAATTGTTGAGGGTCAGATGCAACCTTATCCTAATGTAGAAACGAATTTGATCAACCCATTGAATATCGTTATGTCCTTCATCAGTGTCCAAAGTGTTGTTGCAGATGGAAGGGGAACCTTGTGGGTACTGGACACGGCTGCACCAAATTTTTCTGAGCCAATTAAAGGAGGGGCAAAATTAGTCGCTGTAGATTTAAAAACAAATACAATAAGAAAAGTATATACATTTGCTGATGATGTAGTCTTGCCGACAACGTATCTGAATGATGTCCGATTTGACTTTCGTGTAGGAAAAGCAGGTTTCGCATATATAACGGACTCTTCTTCCAGAGGGCCAGGCGCTATTATCGTTGTAAATTTAGAAAATGGAAATGCGTATAGACGGTTAAATGGAGCAAATTCAACTTCACCTGATCCATATTTTTTACCGAAAGTGGAAGGTGAAATTTTGATAAATCGAAACACCGATGGTTCAACATCTCCCTTTCAATTGGCCTCTGATGGTATAGCGATCTCCCCAGATGGAAAAATGTTATTTTTTTGTCCACTATCCAGTCGTTATCTATACTCAATCTCAACAGAAGCTCTGCGAGACAGAACGATACCGGATCTCAATTTAAGTTATCTTGTGCAGTATTGGGGAGAAAAGGGGGCTTCTGATGGAATGATAACGGATGCAAAAGGAAACGTTTATGCTGGAGACTATGAAAACGATAGCATTCGAAAAATATCCCCGAATGGAATCATGGAAACCATCGCCCATGATCCGAGAATTTTATGGCCGGATACTTTTTCTATTGGTCCAGATCAATATTTATATGTAATTGTGAACCAATTACATAGGCAGGCCAGATTTCATTACGGAAAAGACCTGCGACAAAAACCCTATAGTCTACTACGTATGATAATAGATGAATTACCTGCTCCTACCTTTTGATATGTTGCGTAAGTCGAATCTGCCCTAAGACATCATTAAACAATTGAACAACAAGCTCTGATATAATAAGCAAATAGCGGCGATCTATTTTCTATGGAGGTGAGGCTATTGAAAACAATCGGGGTAGGATTCTTACATGCACAGCTCTATGCAAAGCCAGTGAAGAATATGGCAATGCTTTGCATAGAGCCTGGGAATAATCACATTGCCAACGACGAATCGTAATATTCTACTAACTGGCTTTGCACCTTATTGATCTATTAAATAAGGAGTGAGGCCCATGAAATATTCAAAAGCCGAGTCTATTTTTCCGGAAGAATTGTTACGTATCATTCAAGAATACGTTCAAGGCGAATTGGTTTATATCCCCAAACCCAAAGAGACGCATCTAAAATGGGGCGAGAAAACAGAGAGCAAGAGTAAGGTCTCTGCTCGAAACGCTGAGATTAAATCCTTATTCCTTAATGGAATCAGGGTAGAGGAGTTGGCGGATCGGTATTTCTTGTCCTGTGAAAGCATTAAGAAAATAGTCTATACAAAGAATTAATGCTATCCGCTAACACGTCTTATCGACGGTTTAGCGGATTTTGTTCAAAGATGACTTAAATCAACTTATACATAGTAACCGCACCCCTAAATCAATAGACTCAAGCTAAGGTTGTTGTGATGAAGGACAGCCGGATCATGAAAAGGGGTGTAATAAATGAACGAAAACATAAAGAAGATGCTGCTGGACAAAAATGAACTGCTCATTAAAATGGTGATCGAACGCGTAAAAAGAGATTTTCAAGACGATATCGCCATTATTGGGCTTACTGGTTCATTTAGCACCGGGGACTTTCACGAGAAGAGCGATCTTGATTTAATTATCATTAATAATACAGAAAGGGGATGGGAAATATCCGATTGTTTCATCTTGGACGACGTTGGATATGACATCTATTGCACGCCATGGGATTCAAGAATACAAGAGCAATCCACCTTGGAGAGTCCCAACGTATCGAGCCTAACCGACCTCAAAATACTCTACTATGCAACGCCTGAGGATTTGGAGAAATTGAACGACTTTCGGCAAAAAACTCTTGATGCACTTGCAACCCCGATAGGAGAAGCATGTCTTAATCGCGCAAATAAATGGATCGATATGGCTAAGCAAGCATATAGCGATACGATGCTGGGTGAAGATATCGGTTCAGTTCGATATGCATCTGCTGACGTTCTGTACAATCTAGTCAATGCCTTGGTGAGTATGAATAACACGTGTATCAAACGAGGAATCAAGCGATATTTGGAAGAGATACGTTCGTTTCGTTATGTTCCGGATGATCTCGAATCCTTATACATGTCAATCATTGAAGCTCATACCATTGAAGATATCCGAATAACATCTTTTAATATGTTGAACAGTGTTACCAGGTTACATAGCACGATGTGTGATAACTTCATTGTTAAACCGGCTCCGACCTTTGATAATCTAAGGGGAACATACGAAGAATTGTGGTGCAACTACCGCAATAAAATTTTGAACAGTGTTACAGCGAACAATGCTTCCTACGTCTTTCTTTCGGCCTTTGGAGCACATGGGTATCTTGATGAAATGGCCATGGAGAAAGGCACCAAGAAATATGATCTTATGCAGTACTTTGATGCAAGTAATTTACCAGTTATGAAAGAGAAGCTCCTTGAAGTGATGGATGATTATCTAGAAGAGTATGATAAGGTCGGCAGAACAGTCGAACATTTTACAACCTTCGAGCAACTATATGCCCATTATATGAATCACTGACTTTACATTCATTTATAAGTCCGCGGAGACGGGACTGTAGACAATCTTTCAGATTTATTTTCCGATTCTGTTATTAAATGAAGAATTTAGGTGCAACTCTAGTAGTCCCAATTAGGGGTCTTCAAAGCACCTGATGCGAAAGCCAACGGAATCAAAACCAACAGTGGTTGCAACTAAAAAAACATTAATCGTTAATTTATTGACCCCAGCTCGCTTAACCGGCTGAGGTTTTTTCATATGCATTGAAAAAAATGCAGATTACCACATGCATTCTCACCGAATAAAAGAATCCTGATCCCGATTTACCCTCATTCTCGAACATGATGAGGCTTAGTATACAAATTGCCGGTCGTATGATTTTTCGATTACAGGACAAGATATTAACCTTATCACCATTTTATTACTTTGATAAAGGAGAAGACCATGGTTGAAAAACACGAGCCTCAAATGAAAAATCATCAAAAGTCTACATGGCTTGATGATTTAAAACAGATATTAAACCATATGGAAGATGCCGAAATCATTGAGCACAAAATAGGTACGAGTGCTTCAGTCCATCTTTTATTTATAAAAACATTAATAGATCAAGAGCGTTTAAACGAGGCGATTATTCAGCCACTTCATCAATCAGTCGGAAATTCGCTTTCTTCATGCATAATCAATTCTGATGTTTCAGAAGTTGTATCGATCGAAGATGCTGGGCAAAAAATAATGCAAGGATATATTCTTCTATACGATTCAGTCAACGATCAATGGCTAGGCATACAGTTGGAAAATCCTCTTGGCCGGGCAATTGAACCTTCCCAAACGGAAACTGTTATATATGGAGCGAAAGATAGCTTCAGCGAACAAATCGATAATAACATTACAATGTTGCGCAGACGTTTGCCTATAACGACATTAAAAACGGAAAGCTTCACTATCGGATCACTAAGTAAAACAAAAGTTGTGTTAATGTACATAGACGGAATAATTAATCCGGAATTTGTTTCCATTGCAAGAGAGAAAATTGAAAGTGTGGATTTCGATCAGTTTTTAGACTCCGCACAGCTTGCAGCTTTTATTGAAGATCATAACCATACGGTCTTTCCCCAGTTTCTACAAACGGATCGGCCGGATGCCTGCGCCTTCGCTTTAGGTGAGGGTAAGCTGACTTTATTAGTCTCCAATTCACCGTTTGCTTTAATTTGTCCCATTACATTATTCCATCTATTCCAATCGCCAGAAGATTACTTTCTTCGTTGGCCGGTAGCTAGTTTTTTACGTTTAATGAGGTATGGAAGTTTTATTATTTCTTTGACGATGATTCCTTTTTATGTTGCGTTAACGACATTTCATTACCAAATGGTTCCGCTGCCGATTCTCTTCGTATTATTGGAATCGAGAAGCAAATTGCCCTTTACTCCGTTTGTGGAAGGAATTTTCATGATCGTAACGCTGGAAATTATCAAAGAAGCAAGTTTGCGAATGCCGACCAAAACCAGTCAAACTTTAGGGGTTATTGGTGGTATTGTCATTGGACAAGCAGCTGTAGAAGCAGGCTTTGCAAGTAAAGTATTAATTGTTTTGATGGGTATATCCGCTATTGCTTTCTTTTTAGTTCCGAATTATCAAATGACAAAATCCATGGTTCTGTTGCAATTGCTTCTTCTTATCCTTGCATCGTTTCTTGGGTTGCCGGGAATCGTGATCGGGCTGATCGGGATTCTTGCACATATCCATGCATTAACGTCATTAGGTCAACCTTATTTAGCGCCTCTTTCTCCTTTTTATGGGAAGGATTGGATTGACCTCTTTATTCGCGGGCCTTTGATTTGGATGAAAACGCGTCCGAATAATCTAAAACCACTACAGAAATGGCGACAGGAGAAGATGAAAAAATGAAGACTTTATCCTTATTCAATCAAACTTCCACCCTTGGCGGCATCCATTTCCTTTTATTGGTTAATCGTACGCAAATGCATTACTTTATTTTAATCATGCCCGTTTATTTGGTTCATTCGTATATGGTTTGGGGAATTGTCGCCTTGGGGCTACTGTCCCAACTTAATTTGATGATGCTGTCCAAATGGTTTACTTCCAGTTATGCAAGGAGAGGCTATCAAGGAATTGTACAGCTATTTGGGAAACGGACAGTTCAAGTTTTCGCAATACTTGGTTTTTTGATCATATTGTTAAAAATCTCAATCATAACACTGGGTTACGTTGAAATGCTCCATAATTTTATTTATCCATCAATGAATAAAAAGTGGCTGATCCTATTTATTCTTTCGATCAGCTTATTTGTGGCTTCACATGGAATGGAGAAAACATTGCGTTTTGTCGTTATCGCCTTTCTTTGTGGGGCGTGGATCTTAATCATGTTTATTCCTTTTTTCTTTCCACCGATTGCAAATTACCGCGATCTGTATCCTCTATTACCCACCGAATGGTCAGGACATTCATGGCAGGGTTTGTTGTTTATTTGGTCGGCATTTTCTGGTCCAGTATATTTGGCCTTTATGGTTCCATGGTTGAGCTCCAATAAAAAAATATCAAAATATCTTGTCATCGGAAACATGCTGACGATCTTGGAATATTCATTATTGTTCATTGCTTCGGTATTGTTTTACGGTTCAAACTTTTTAAGCAAGATCAACTTTCCGGTAGTATATATGGGAAGCTACATTCAAATGAGTGGTTTAGAACGGATCGATTACATCCTTATCTCTTTCCATATGTTTAATTATGTATTTGACATTTCAATTCTTCTGTTGTGTTTTTATGGAGCAGGAAGAGTCTTTATGAAAAAAATGAACGAAGGCACAACTCGGATCGGATTATTGTCGAGTTGGGTCATCATTTTGATAAGTATCATCATAATGGATCAATGGTTATGGCAAACGGTTCCGGGTCAAAAGATGTTACTGAACGTTCAAATCTGGCTCGGTGCATTCATTTATTTACTTGTTCCTACGATCCTTTTCACTATGGTTAAACGAAAGGAGAGTATGTAGGCATGATACCATACAAGCATTATGGTTTATTGGCGATTGTAAGCCTTATGTGGATGGCCGGTTGCTCTTCTCCATATGCCGAGAACAATATGATCGAAGAGATCGCTCCGGTAGTTTTCTGGTCGGTTGACAAGGGGACGGAGGGAAAGTTTAAAATCAGCACTTTAGTACCACCACTCATCAAAGAAAAAAAACGATTTCTCTCCAAGGAAGTTGATCTGTTAAAGCAGGGAGGCAAGGAATTTAATTTAATTTATTATCGGGAATTAAAACAGGGGCAGCTGCGAATGTTATTAATCAATGAGGAACTGGCCAAAAAAGAAGGCATTGAAAAGCTGATCAATACGATATTGGTTGATCCCGATATTTCAATGCGTGTCTATTTATTGATTGTCAGAGGTGATTTTGATGAATACATAAAAAATCAATTGACGAAGCAAGAAAACCAAGATTATTTTCTTTATCGGATGTTAAAGCATTACGAGGAACATAACCAAGGTGAAATGAGCATTGTCAATATTCATCAATTCATGAAGATGTTATATTCCCCTCTTAAGGATCCGATCCTGCCGGTTTTTCGTGCGGATAAAAACAACTTCAATTACGTAGGAACGGCCTTCTTCCAAAATGATAAAGAAGTAATGGTCACTCAAGACGTAAGCGATGAAATTTTTCAACTTCTGGATAACGATCATTTCTTAAAAGTCTTGGCCATTCCAAAGTTATCTATCAGTTTAGGACGTGTTCGATCCAATATTCGCATGAAATTATCGAGTGACTATTCATCCTTGTCTTTACATGTAGGATTGAACGGAAGAATTGAGGAATACCAGGGAGAACAGAATATACAAAGTGAGGAACAATTGGAACATTTAATTCATGAGATTGAGGTATACCTTGAGGAACAAACGTCAGAATTATTAAAAAGTATGCAACGGTTGAAAGTGAATCCCTTAGAGGTCGGAACACATTCACTTAAGCCTTTTTCTAAACCAATAACGGAAGAGCAATGGTCGAAATATTGGGAAAATATGAAAATTAATGTTGACTTCAACATCAAAATACAGCCTCTGATTAATGTTGAACGGCTGTCGTGATTCAAAAGATGCCCCCACATGATCAAATACATCATTGTGGGGGCATCTTTTTGTTCAAATCATGTACAAAGAGAGCTTATTGCTGCAGCTCGTGGCGGACAAGCCATTTGGATATCTTTAGAAAATGGAAAGTCTGACGATTTTATCGTCAACAATAACAAAATGATAATTCAATAATAGTGGATCGGGTAGACCAGTCTTGTCGTAGGTACCATCCAGCTCGCATGTTAGCACAATTTCATCACCTATTTTTTTTGCTAATGTTGGCTTTAACGTTACATTCGCCGCGAAATGGTTTTGATCACTCCATTCCCGAATCGCCTGTTTGCCATTTCGCTTTTTTCCTTCATCCAACACGACGGCACTTTCTGAGAAACAATCTACAAATGCTATCGGGTCTGGCTTGTTAGATGCAGTAATGTATTTGGCAATTACAGACGGTAAATGATTGAGATCCATATTGATTGTTCTCTCCCTTTATTAATTAATTTTTAGACGGTAGGGATCGTTCCCCCATCTATGACATATTCACTACCTGTAATAGATGCTGCTCGGTCTGAGACCAGAAATGCGACCAGTTCAGCGACTTCTTCAGGAAATCCTGGCCGACCAATTGGAATACCTCCGAGTGAAGTCATAAGTTGTTCGAGCGCACTTTCTCGACTTCCGGTTTCCGTTGCGATCCGATCAATTAATGCGTCAGCTGCTTCTGTCTGAATAAATCCGGGAGACAATGTATTGATGCGAATTCCTTGAGGGGAAAATTCATTCGATAATCCCTTGCTATAATTAGTCAGCGCGGCTTTGGCAGATGCATAAGCCAGTGTAGTTTCATATAAAGGCAAACGTCTCTGGATGGAAGTGAAATGAAGAATAACACCTGAATTATTTTCTAACATAAGTGGAATTAAGCCACGATCAAGTCGAACTGCTGCGAGTAAATTCCAATTTAATGTATGAAGCCAATCCTCATCACTCAATACAAGTGCGCCTCCTGGTCGTGTCGTTGATCCACCTACGCAATGGACAATAATATCGATACCTCCGAGTTGTTCTTTTACTGCAGTAATTATTTGCTCTACACCTTCAGGTGTGGCGAGATCTGCTTGAACAAATTTGACCGAATTTGGCAAGTCAGCAGATAGGGAACGGGCAGTAGTAAGAACTGTAGCTCCGCCGTTTGCAAGTCTTTTCACAACTGCTTGCCCCATTCCCTTTGTTCCTCCGGTTACAAGCACCCTTTTACCTTTAAATTCTGATACAGAGAACTCAAATTCTTTATGCATAACTATTCCTCCTAGTGATGGTATTCCATGATTAATTTGCAGTTGCTCTGTCTCTAAACCTTAATGTGTTGTTCGAGAGGAGCTAGAACTAATACTACACTTGCTACTTTCATAACGTCCAATTTATTATAATAATAGAAATGATGAATATTATTAATATATGGAGGGTTGTTTTAATGGAACTTACACAATTGGAATACTTTATGACCGTTGCACAGCTTGAACATATGACCTTAGCCTCCAAAAAACTCGGTATTACTCAGCCAGCGTTAAGTCATGCAATTGCCAAGCTTGAAAACGAAATAGGAGCTCCTTTATTTGAGCGAAATGGACGAAATATAAAGCTGAACCGAAACGGTACTATGTTCTCTAAATGGATTGGTAGGGCCCTACATAATATTGAAAATGGTCTAAGAGAAATCGAAGAGTGGTCCAATCCGGATACTGGTGTGATTACGTTGTCTTATCTAAACATTCTTGGTGTTGAATTGATCCCTAGCCTAATCCGGAGTTATCAATTGAAGTATCCCAAAGTTCGGTTCGAATTGACACAAGGGAACTTAGGAGATATTGATGAACATCTGGAGCAAGGATTTTCGGATGTTATGATTACATCGAGGGAATCTACTTTGAATAATCATCACTGGAAGACGATTCAAAATGTTCCTTTATACATTGTTGTTCCCTCCCAACATCGTTATGCAGATTGTAGCGCTCTTAGTTTGGCAGAGCTGTCTGGCGAGCCATTTATTGGATTGAAAAACAACTGTGGATTAAAAGCAACGATTATATCCCGGTTCCGACATACCGGATTTTTTCTTGCTTCGGCTTATGAAGCGGAGGACCTGATCACTGTAGCCGGTTTTATAAAGTCGGGTCTAGGTGTATCAGTACTGCCTAAGACGCTGGGGTTGATGTTAGATGAATTGGTCTGGATCCCTATCATTGATGAAGGATGGTACTGGGAAATAGGATTAAAGTGGAGAGATGATCATAATATTTCCCCAGCAGCGAAAAGGTTTATTGAATATGTGGATACTTTACATCTTTGAACACAAGGAAAAAACCCTTTTACAATGATTGGCAGTACGTTATAATACAATCATCAGGTAGATTACCCAACAAAAAATTGAAATATTGTAATATATTGTCACACTCGGCTCTTCATAGTTCTTTGAGCCGCATAACACAACATAATAGATATCGGAGGTATGGTTATGGTCAAGAAAAAAATTTCCACAGCCCTCAGCGCAGCTTTAATCGTTTCTATGATAGCTACTGGCGTAATAGTCTCTCTCCAAGGTAACACAACGTTAGAGGTAGCGAAGTCAGCAGGGGATAAAAAGGTTGAAGTTGTTAAAGCATAAGTGAGCCGTTAATTTATTTAGAACATGTTAAGAGACAAGAGCATATTTCTATTGAAGTCGCTATTTTAGCGGCTTTTTTTGTTTTATCGGTAAAATTGGGTTTAATACTAACGAATATTTTGTTGAACAAGTAAAGAGAATTTTAGATGTAACCATTTTTACATTTGTAAACCATTAGGTTTAAAGCAATAAAAAAATGATTAAGTCAACTTAAATAAAAAATTGTTTTTTTCTATAATCAATCATAAAATATGCAAATGTAAACTAAAACAGATATATACATAAATAATAATGTTCATTTAAACAAAAATACTTTGACAAATGAAAACGAGTGGCTTATTTTGTTAATAAGGAATGCAAATTACTTTTTTAGATTTTAAATAGCCTTAAGGGAGCGTGAATAAAATTAAAAAAGTACATCTATCAGGTGAAAATAATATCAGCAAAGATCCAGAAAACTTTATTTATAAAAATGAATACCGACCGCAAATACATTATTCACCTAAGGGAAATTGGATGAACGATCCTAACGGAATGGTTTATTACGAAGGAGAATATCACCTTTTCTACCAATATACCCCTCATGATACACAGCCTGACTTCGGCAGAATGCATTGGGGGCACGCAGTAAGTAATGATTTAGTACATTGGGATGAACTTCCACCAGCCATCTCGCCTGGGGAAGATGGAGCGATCTTTTCGGGAAGTGCGGTAGTTGATAAGAACAATACAAGCGGATTCTTCAACGAAGCAGGATCAGGATTGGTTGCAATTTATACTAATGATGGCAACAGCGCTCAGCCCGGTAAACAGCAGGTTCAAAGCATCGCCTACAGCAAGGACAAAGGTCGAACCTGGACAAAATATGAAGGTAACCCTGTTTTATTCCCCACTGAAACGCTAGACTTTCGAGACCCAAAGGTATTCTGGCATGAAGAATCTTCAAACTGGGTAATGGTTCTTGCCGTAAGCGACCGTGTAGAATTTTACACATCTTCGAATCTTAAGGATTGGTCTTTTGCAAGCGGTTTCGGTTCTGATATTAAGGGCGTCCATCGTGGAATATTTGAATGTCCTGATGTTTTTAAAATCCAAGTGGATGAGGACCCTAATACCACTAAATGGATTCTGACACTAAGTATCGGAGATAGAAATGGCGTAAATCCAAACGATTCAGAACCACCCGCAGGCGGTTCTGGCATGATGTATTTTATAGGTCAATTTGATGGTAAGGTTTTTACACTAGATGAAACATTGGAATCATTAGATACAATCCAATGGATAGATTACGGATCTGACTATTACGCGGCCGTGACCTGGGATGGTATCCCGAATGAGGATGGACGAAAGATTTGGGTCGGCTGGATGAATAATTGGCGTTATGCTTCCACTCTTCCTTCTAAAGAATGGCGTGGCCATATGTCAATCCCACGAGAGATTCAGCTTAGGACGTACTCGGAAGGACTTCGCTTAATTCAAGCACCCATAACTGAGTTAAATCAACTCAGAAGATCAATTCTGTCTCTACAAGACATTACGATTAAACCAGATATGAACGTTTTGTCTGCTGTTTCTGCTGCAAAGATGGAAATTATTGCGGAATTCGAAATCGGTAATGCAATAGAATTTGGGTTCAAGGTGCGAAAGTCTTCCTCTTCCAACCAGGAGACAGTCATCGGATATAATGTCTTGGATGAGAAGTTGTTTGTCGATCGAACGAAGTCAAACGCTGTTGATTTCCATCCCGATTTTGCTGCAAAACACAAGGCCCCTATGAAGCCAGAGCATAGACGGATACAGTTGAGCATCTATGTTGATTGGTCAAGTGTAGAGATCTTTGGCAACAATGGAACAACTATCATCTCAGACACGATTTTCCCCGACTTGGGAAGTAGAGGACTGGAACTCTATGCCATTGGCGGAGAACTAAAGGTCGTGTCGCTTCAAATCAATGATCTCGTAAGCATTTGGGAAAATCAGAGTGTTTAGAATTTAGCAATGGCTTGATTCGACAAAATGGTTACTGGGCGGTTTTGGGCAACCGAACTGAACCGGGTGTCCAAAACCAATTAAATTTGAACCGACTTTATAATCCTATTAGAAAAGAGGGTATGGAATGAAAGATAAATCTAAATTCGCAATATGTTTTCTGATGGCAACGGGACTAGTTCTGACTTCAAACGGTATTTTTACATCTAACTCAGTTACTGCTAGTGCTGTGCTCGCTGATCAGGAAACAAATAAACAGGCAAAGGAGGAGTTTGTTATTTTTGAAAGCGCATCCAAATCAAACACCAATCTGATAGGCTGGCAAGTGAAAGGAAAAGGTGAATTAGAGGATACTTCAGAAGGAATCTTGCTGACTTCGCAGCCTAAAGAAAATGTAATGGCCATCTCAGAGACGGTGTCCGATGATTTTATCTATGAAGCTGATGTCATGATCAGGGATACGAAGGCAGACGCCACATTGTTGTTTCGTTCTAATGAGGATGGCTTTAGCTCGTACATGCTGCAAATCGTTCCGGACGCAGGTCTGATTCGGTTACGAGATGCAAGAAATGGAGATGGGAAATTAAAGGAGGAGCGTAAAGTTTCTGTTGAAATGGGGCAAATCTATCATCTCAAAGTGAAGGCAGTGGGTTCCTCGCTAAAAGTATATTGGGGCAATCAATATAAACCATTAATTGATGTTGAAGACATTTCGTATCAAAGCGGAAAGCTTGGACTCCATGTATGGGATGGATCCGCCTTGTTTTCGAACATCGTGGTGAGCGATCTGAAAGGTAATTTGGGGACGGTGATTTCTAACAAGGGAAAATGGCAACCTGATATCAACGGCAAAAGAGGGACGGTAGAACAGGGGAGCATAGCACAGCAAATCTATAACAAAGAGGCGACTGATATGGTCTATGAAGGGAATATTACCCTTCGTCCTGATTCTATTGCAGCTCTCGCATTTCGATCTTCAACCGATGGAGCTGAAGGATATGAAGCTACTCTTACGAAGGAAGGAGATCAGGTCCGTGTAAGTTTGACGAATACAAGAGGAACAGTAATAGCAAGTTCACAACGTACTTATCCGAGTCAGATGGGAGCCAAACATCATGTGGAAATCAAGGCAAAGGGAGATCGAATTCAGGTCTTCCTGGACGGATACACTACGGCCGCGATTGACGTGAAAGACTCAACCTACAGGAGTGGAAGTACCGGAATCGTCGTAAAAAAGGGGACGGCTTACTTTCAGGATACTTATGTGACGGAACTGAGCCAATATTACAATGAGATATATCGTCCACAATATCATTACACGCCAATACGTGGTTCAGCGAGTGATCCGAATGGACTTGTCTACTTCGAAGGAGAATATCATCTCTTCCATCAGGATGGAGGAACATGGGCGCATGCGGTAAGTAAAGATATGCTGAACTGGAAACGGCTTCCGATTGCACTTCCCTGGAATGATCACGGACATGTCTGGTCTGGGTCGGCTGTTGCGGATATGACAAATGCATCTGGTTTATTCGGAGATTCAGGAGGCAAGGGTCTTATTGCATATTATACTTCCTTTAATCCGGATAGCCCGAATGGGAACCAGCGTATAGGTCTGGCTTACAGTAAAGACCAAGGTCGTACTTGGGAGTATTCGAAGGAACGCCCGATTGTGATCGAGAACCCAGGTAAGAGCGGAAATGAAGCTGGGAATTGGGATTTCCGCGATCCGAAAGTAATCCGTGATGATGAGAATAACCGCTGGGTTATGGTTGTGTCCGGAGGAGATCATATTCGTTTCTACACGTCAACGAATTTACTTGACTGGACATTGACAGATAATTGGGGATATGGGGATTACATCCGTGGAGGTGTATGGGAATGCCCTGATTTGTTCCAGCTTCCGGTAGAGGGAACGTCACAGAAGAAGTGGGTTATGATGATCAGTACAGGAGCGAATCCCAAAACAGGTGGATCAGATGCCGAGTATTTTATCGGTGATTTAACAGCTGATGGTAAATTCGTGAACGATAATCCGGCAGGTAAGGTGTTAAGAACAGATTTTGGTAAAGAATTTTACGCTTCGATGTCTTTTGCTAATATGCCTGATCATCGCACAGTGATGATGGCGTGGATGACGAATTGGGACTATCCGTTTGCTTTCCCAACGTCCAATTGGAAAGGTGAACTAACCATTCCGAGAGAAGTATCATTGGTAACAACCAAAGATGGAATTCGGATGGTGCAAAGTCCAATTAAAGAATTGGAATCACTGCGTAAACCTTTGTACTCTGCTTCTAATAAGTCGGTGAGTCCTTCTTCCGGGAATCTGCTAAAAGGTATTATTTCAGGTGCTTACGAAATTGAAGCTGAAATTGAAATCCCTGAAACCAGCACAGTGACCGAGTTTGGCTTTAACATTCGTGAGGGTGCAGATCAGAAGACGGTCGTGGGTTATAAGGCAAGTGATAGTCATATGTTTGTGGACCGAACTGCATCCGGTGAAACGGATTTTTCTAACCTTTTCAGTAAGAAACATGAAGCTCCTACGCACATGGAGAATAATCTGATTAAGATGCGTATTCTTGTGGATGAGTCTTCTGTTGAGGCCTTTGGTAACGACGGCAAAGTCGTCTTTTCAGATGTTATATTTCCGGATCCCGCCAGTAGAGCGATGAGTTTTTACGTGAAAGGTGGGAATGTGAACGTTGTTTCCTTGAAAGTGCATCAACTTCAATCTTGGAATAATGACATTCCTTCAAAAGCTCAAATAAAGATGGATACGAGGGTTCGGGAACTGGGGGTAGGAGAGTCGGATACACTGCAGGCGATGGTCGAGTATGGACCGGGTTTAGGCGTTCAACCGCTTAAGTGGAATTCCAGTAATAACGACGTAATAACCATAGACTTGGTAGACAACTCACACGCAGTTATTAAGGCGAAAAAAGAAGGGGAGTCCACGATCACTGTATCTACTCCGAATGGTAAAACTTCCACTAGTGTGCTCGTTAAAGTCACAGGCGGCGAGTTCCGGACAAACCTGAGTGGATGGACCAAAGATCTGTCTGCTGCTTCATGGTTAGTTAGTGAACATGGAATTCGTGGTAAATATTTTAGCGATGCGAATTATATTGCCAAAGAGAAAGCTGGGAATTTTACGTATGAAGCAGACATGATACTTGGTGAAACAGGAGGGGCAGGTTCTATTTTGTTCAGGGCTAGCGAGGATGGTCGCAGTGGTTATTATCTGAATCTAGACCCTAACATGAAAGCAATCCGTCTGTTCTACAAAATCAATGGAGGATTTGAAGAACGGCAGGTACTTGCAAAAGTACCAACTTTCATTCAGCCAGGTCATACGTATAAGGTGAAAATAGAAGCGAATGGTCCGCATATTGTCGTTCATGTGAACAGTCAAAAAGTCATAGATATCATGGATGGTACTTTTGCAGAAGGGCACTTTGGACTCCATGTATTTGGCGGCTCCGCATCTTATCAGAACGTCAATGTGAGCAACAGCGAACCCGCAAACATCACCAAGTCCAGCCTTATAAATGCCGCAACACAGAAATCCATTTACACAGCTAACCTTGTCAACGGGGAGCCGGTTACCTTGCAAGATGCAAGTGCAGCTTCCGTCCAGAAGTGGGTATTTGTTCCGACAGGCGACAAAGCAGGTTCGTATTCAATTCGTACTACGGCCGGTCAGACGCTTGATCTGGATATAGGGCAAAACAAACTTCAGCTATATCATTACTTAGGGTATAACAACCAGCGTTGGCTCCTTCACGAGAACAAAGACGGATCAGTTCATATTACTTCAGCTCATCATCAAAAAGCATTAGAAGTATCGGCAGATGGGACCGAACTCTTCCTAAGTGAACTGAATCAATCACTTGATCGACAAAAGTGGATATTAGCAAAATAATCAAAATTTATTCCATGATGACTTATCTCATAGATATTCCAATTATATTGGTTAGGATAGACTCAAAGGGGACGACAACTGGAGGTTTGTATCAAAGCACACACACGGCCATCCAAAAAAGGATGGCCTTTTGGGTTTGAAAGACAGACTCATTATTAGAAATAGGGTGTAATCTTCAAACCACTCCCAATCTATACGTACAAAAAGATGTACTATGTTCATTTAAATTGCCCTCTTTGCAAACGAAACGATTACGCTTAAGATTGGCTCACAACCAAATATTTTCACTCCTATAGTTAGCAAGCTAAATAATAAACTTAAGAGGGCAAGGAGTAACAGATTGCTGACTTCTATCCAAATCAAGAGAGTCGGAAGAAAGGGCATAAATTATTGGCTAAGGAATTAGGTGTTCTACAAGGAAAGTAAGTGAACTCGTGAAAAGGAGATCATTCAATTATGGAAGAAAGAAAGCTTAAACTAGGAGGAATTATTGATGGCGTGGGATGGAATTACACGGGTTGGAGACATCCACATATTCCAGCAGATGCCAGTGAAAATATTGAGTATTACGTACAGAAAGCTATACAACTTGAACAGGGGAAGTTCGATCTCATCTTTTTAGCAGACGTAAGTCATATCGGACCTGGCATGATCCCGCACTATCTAAGCATGTTTGAGGGTGTATCCATTTTATCTGCATTGAGTATGGTAACTCATTCTATTGGTTTAACCGCTACGATAGCGACTTCATATGCTGATCCCTTTACGGTTGCTAGGCAAATTGCTTCCCTTGATAAGATTAGCAAGGGCAGAGCAGGGTGGAATGCAATCACCTCCAATCCTGGAGGGTTAGCCAATTACAGTCGGTCCCATCTGAAGAAAGCAGATCTTTATCCCATGAAAAAAGAGTTTTTGGAGATTGTTGAAGGACTTTGGGACTCGTATGAAGATGATGCCTTTATACGTGATAAGGAACGTGGAGTATTTTATGACCCGCGTAAAATGCATCCACTAGATTATACCGGGAATTACTTTTCCGTGGAGGGACCCTTAAACATCAGTCGATCGAGGCAAGGAAGACCAGTGGTCTTTCAAGCGGGCACTTCACCGGAGTTCATGGATATTGCTGCACAGCATGCCGAAGTCATCATGGCACCTGGACATGATTTGGAATATCTCAAGGCATTTACTAATGAACTTAAACGTAAAGTTCAAAATCAAGGGCGTTCACCATATGACCTGTTGATGATGCCTTCTCATAACCCGATCGTTGGTAGAACGGAAAAAGAAGCCCTTGAAAAGCTAAGGGAAATTGAATCATGGATGCCTAAAGGTTATCGAATGCCGAAACCTGGATTGATAGGATCGGCAGAGCAGGTTGCCGAACAAATTGAACATTGGTATCGAGAAGGCGTCATGGATATCTTGCTGATTAGACAAGATCATCCTGCAGGATTTAAGGACTTTATCCAATTGGTTGTTCCTATCTTGCAAGATAGAGGCATATTCCGTAAGGAATATGAGGACGACACACTTCGGGGAAATTTAAGTTTACCTTACCCAGAAAATAATTATACGAAGTAATAATGTAAAATTCATTTAACAAGGGGAAAACAAATAAAATGACTAACAGAGTATGTGAAATATTAGATATTAAAAAGCCAATTATACAAGGACCAATGTCTTGGGTTACTAATGCCGAATTTGTTGCAGCAATAAGCAATGCGGGTGGATTAGGATTTCTAGGTCCAAATGCCGGTCAGGTTGATATAACTCGCTCACCCGAAATAAGTACGGAAAGAATGAGAACTGAAATACAAAAAACAAAATCTTTAACGAATAAGCCATTTGGAATTCCAGTGATCGTGAATCGTGATTTAGCTTACACATGGCCACTTATAGAAACAGTTATTGACGAGAAAGTTCCTGTTGTTCTGGTGAATGATACACTGGATGAAAGGATCTTTAAACCATTAAAAGAAAACAATATTAAAATTGTTTATAGACCCCTTACGCCTACTATTGAAAATGCAAAAGCTGCAGAAAAATTTGGAATAGATGTTTATGTAGCGACTGGATTTGATGAAGGTGGTACGGTTCCAGAACGAGTTATTGGAACATTTTCGATTGTTCCAATGATTGTTGATGCTATAAATATTCCTGTAATGGCAGCTGGTGGTATTGGAGACGTTAGAGGAGTGCGTGCCGCATTTGCTTTAGGTGCTGAAGGTGTGTTTGCTGGCAGTGTCTTTATTCCGACAAAAGAAAATCCGGCAGCTCAAAATGTAAAGCAAATGATTGTTGATGCCACAGCAGAAGACTTACAAATGTTTCGTACTTTACCAGCATACTATCGTTCTTTACCTACTAAATTGGCGAATAAACTAGTCGAAATGGATAAACAAGGTGCCAGTCGTGAAGAAACAGCAAAATTGATGCGTGGATCAATTGGAATGCGTATCGGAATGCTAGAAGGTAATACGGACGATGGCTATGTCACTGTTGGCACAGGAATCACACCAATTAAAGAGATTAGAACTGTAAAAACAGTCATCGATGATTTAATGCAAGATTTTAATTAATTGCCAAGCCGCTAACTTAGCTGCACAAGGAAAAACCTTTTACAATCATTGTCAGTACGTTATAATACAATCACCAGGTGGATTACCCATCAAAAAAGTTCAATTTATCAGTAAGTCTAAGCAAACGATATCGGAGGTATGGTTATGGTGAAGAAGAAAACTTCCACAGCCCTCAGCGCAGCTTTAATCGTTTCTATGCTGGCTACTGGCGTGATAGTCGCTATCCAAGGTAACACAACGTTAGAGGTAGCGAAAACAGCAGGGGATAAAAAGGTTGAAGTTATTAAATGAAGAAGCTAGATGCGACTCAAGTATTCAACAGAATCAAATAAAGAAAACACAAAATATTTAATTTTTTAACCTCAGCTCGGATAACTCAGCTGAGGTTTTTTATATTATCATGATGTATTGAAAAAATGCAGCTAAAGTTCTGAACTCAAGAAGAATTTGATGAGTCGCTAAAACAAATAGGTTTTTCGAAAATTGAAATATACGGCGAATATTGGATTTACAATGTCAGCCTGCTTATGATGCGTCGAGTATGCTGATGGCCTGTCGCTCGCGATTATACTCCCCATGTTCCTGCAGAACGGACAAGGACGCTCTACTGAGTACCGTGCTCATATTGCTGATAACATTACTTTTGTTCCGGTGATGTAAGGTAGATTAAACGCTCGGAATAACTTTGTGTGGGAATAGAGCCTTACTAGACGATTTCTCACTTCGTCTTATTGAAGTAGCAGAGGTTCGATGGCTATCGCGATGCGGATTCGTAAGCTTTCAGTTGGATCTTTGAGTTTCACACCCAAGAGTTTTTCACACTTTTCCAGTCGATACACTACCGTATTTCGATGAACGAAAAGTTGCTTGGATGTTTCGACAAGCTGGCATTGTGTATCGTAAAAAGCGTTCAAGGTGCGCAGCAACTCTTTTCTTTCATGTTCGTCTGCAATGTGCAGCAGGCCGTTTAAGGTCGCGTCGTAAAATTGTTTCAGTTCGTTGTGGGGAAGCATGTGGAATAAATATCCGATGTCCTTGGCTTGGTAAGATTGGACGAATCGCTTGCGTTTTAACCAGTAGCCGAATTGCAATGCATTAACCGCTTCTGTATATGAATGACGAACGCCGAGTACATTTGTTGCAGGTTTGCCAATGCCGATAGACAGACTCAGTCCAGTCTCATGATGCAGCTCTTTAAGCATTCCTGACAGCTGCTCGGTGATTTTCGCCTCATCCCACCCCGACTCAGGGATAGATAACAGAAGACAGTAGGTATCATGTTTGGTAAACATGACGAAGGAATGATCTAACCCACCAAAAATACGTTTGATGTGCTCGTATTGCTCCTCTTGCTCCGTGATATTATCTCCTTTCGGAGGCGCCGAACCTTCGTAATTAGGAAATCTTTGATGCATGTGATGCACTTCGTCATTACGCATGGTCAGCACAACGCTTGCACGCCCCTTGATAAGCCCACATCTCTTGCCGCGGTTCAGCGCCTCCTGCTCAGAAGTGATATATCCCTCAATCAGATCGGAAAAGAACTCATTTTTGTGTCTGCGGGAGCGCTCTTTGACAGCCTGTGATTTGGTCAGCTCCATGCCAATGACGTTGGAGGCCTGCTCTAGCGTCAGACCAAAAAGGCCAGTCCATTGATCCGGCGAATGAAAGGATAACAAATAGCCTTCGTGGCGGTAAGTTTTTACTGGATATACTAGCATGCAGCAACGCTCTCGGACTGATGTGTTGATGAAGCACAACGAAGTGGGACTAGAAATATCGGACACGTCTTGAAGTGTATTTACAGCGGCTGCAGTGAGTTCAGCAACACTTGTATTCTGGCTGGAAGCGGAGATGGTTTGCCATTTGTAGTTTAACAGGATGACTGGGGATGAGAACAGTTTGGACAGGGAATCGATAATACTGGAAATTCCTTTGCCACGCATGATCATCTCGGAGAATTTTTTGTGGATGCTGAGTGCATATTGCAGTTCGTCGCTCTTGTTATTCAGAATCACACTGGTCGATCGCTGCAAAATTTCGCCGAGGGATAGACGGACATCGGAAATTTCGATGATGGGAAATTCGTTCTTGTCCGCTTCCCAAAGTATTTCATCAGGGATCGGCAATTCAAATCGCTTGGTTTTGATAGCCAACCCCGAGCAATGAAGACGCTGCATGTCCCTGATTAGATGAATAAACATCTCTGGCTGCTGCTTCATGAAAAAGCCGTTGGTCAGCAAGAGCTCGTTCGGCCTTAGAAAGCGAATGATATCCGGACAGTCCATAATGTTGACCGTTTGAACCTCACGTACTAGACCCTTATGCCCCGTAATCACTCTGGCATCATCGTAAATGCCGTTTTTCAGCAAATCTGTCAGCAGCACATCGACCCATCCCTTTCTGGAACAAGTTATTTTATTGTTAAGTAATATAACACTTCGATCATGTGGAGTAAATATCTTTGGTTTGATCATCCAAGATTGCTAATTATTTTTATCCTTTTCATCCAATGATTTCTCAGAAGGAGTGAATTATGCTTAAAGTGTTTCTTGCGTGTAATAAAAGCGTACATGAACGGAGGATGTCATGATTGATCTACTTATCACGGATACGGTGATTTCCGGGGATGAAAGGCGAATGGATGTCGGGATATCCTCAGGCAAGATTGCATTTGTCACGCCATGCGGGGAAAGGAAAACCGAAGCGTCTCGTGTAGTGCAAGGCAAAGGGGGCTTATTGCTGCCCGGATTCGTCGAGCCGCATATTCATTTGGAAAAAGCATATTTGCTGGATTCCATGGATCGGGAGGCGGAGTCTCTCCAGGACGCGATTCAGATAACATCCAAACTGAAAAGTTCGTTCACAAGGGAGGACATGTATCGTCGCTCGCTGGTTGTCATTCGGGAAGCCGTCAGGAATGGTGTAACCCATATGCGTTGCCATGCAGAGGTTGATCCGGTTCTTGGACTCAGAGCTGTCGAATCTGCTCTTCGTCTCAAACAATCCTTAAAACATCAACTGGATTTACAGGTAGTTGCCTTTCCGCAAGAAGGGGTGTTTATGAGTCCGGGGACTGCTGGGCTGATGGAAGAGGCCATTCGTATGGGAGCCGATGTGATTGGAGGAATCACTTATCAGGACGCAGATCTGCGAGAACACTTGGATTTTGCATTTGGTCTGGCAGGGAAGTACGGAAAACCGCTGGATTTTCACGCCGATTTCTCGGTCGATTCCAACGACCGTGCCGTTGTGGAAATTGCAAAAAGGACAATTGCTGCAGGAATGCAGGGGCATGTAGCCGCCGGACATGTAACCTCGCTCGGTTCCCTCCCTGAACACGAAGTTTTGGCTATCGGAGAGCTTCTGTGTCATGCCGGAATCAGCGTCATTACGCTGCCGATGACGGACCTCTTTTTGAATGGAAGAGAAGGCCCCGAAGGACATCATAGAGGTTTGACTCCCGTGAAACTGCTACAGGATTGTGGAGTGAATGTGGCAATTGGCGTCAATAATGTGCGCAACCCATTCACGCCGTTTGGCAAGGCAGACCCGATTGAGGCTGCCTGGCTATTGGCAATTACTTCGTACATGGGCGGCAAACGGGATGCGTTCATCTTGACCAACATGCTGACGCATAACGCGGCACAGGCGTTAGGCATTGAGAATTATGGCGTTAAGGTTGGCGCTCCGGCTGATATGGTATTGTTCCGAGAGCGGTCGGAAAGGGCAGTGTTACTTAATAAACCGGAGGCTCGTACAGTCTGGAAATCGGGATTACAGGTAGCTTGTACCGACTCAAAACTTTTGGAATTACCGTGGTTGTCAGATGGGATCGAAACAATCTAATTATGAAGTAAGGGGATGGAGTTATGGAGAAAGGGTTAACACTCGTAAAAAATGTCAAATGGTCGGAAAACCTGTTTGATCTAACGATTGATCAAGCAACTGGACTTATTGTCAGCATTGAGACTGCCGGAACGGATGCGGATCTCACATCTGTAAATATTGCCGGTGGGGCGACAACCGTCATTGACGCGGACGGGCTCCACTATGTACCGCCAATGGCAGATATGCATACCCATCTGGACAAGCATTTTATTGGTGAGCCGTGGAAATCTTTGCAGCCGTTTGTCACGCTGCCCGGCCAGTTGGAATTTGAGAAAAGTATGTTGGGAGAACTACCGACCGGGGCGGGAGAACGTGCGAAACGAATGTTGGATTTAATGTTAGCCCAAGGTACAACGGCAATCCGCACACACGTTGACGTGGATCCACAAATTGGTCTCTCTCATCTTGAGGAGGTCTTGGAAGTGCGTGAGATGTACCGGGGACGCATTGAGATAGAAATTGTGGCGTTTCCCCAGCAAGGCCTGCTTAGGTCTGACTCCGTTTCCGTCATGCGGCAAGCGCTCCGTGCTGGAGCTAACTATGTTGGTGGTGTGGATCCGGCTGGACTGGACCGCCGGGTGGATGCCAGTCTGGAAGCCATGTTTGAACTTGCGACAGAGTTCTCTGCTGGCATCGACTTGCATCTGCATGACCCGAGTCATCTCGGAATATACACGATCAGCCGCTTCGCCGAACTGACAGAACAAGCCGGTATATCCGGCCGTACCGCGGTAAGCCATGCCTACTGTTTGGGCCAGGTTGGGGAAACAGAGGTGCGCTCACTCGCGGAAAGGTTGCGTGCGACCGGTGTAGCCATCATGACGAGTGTGCCCATTGACAGGCCTATGCCCCCCATCAAACTGTTGATGGAAACGGGCGTGTCCGTGCATATCGGTTCCGATAACATTTTGGATTCGTGGAGCCCATTCGGAAATGGCGATATGCTCTCCCGTGGGTCACGTCTCGCTGAAGCATCCGGTTGGGTGGAAGACTTCTGGCTGTTAGAAACGTACAAGCTTATTTCCAATGCGCCATTAACTCCAAAAGTAGGTGAAAGAGGCACTTTCTCGTTGGTAAATGCAATAAATGCGATGCATGCATTGGCGGCGGCACCTTCACGCGAAGCTGTATTTTCGGGTGGTGTGCTTGTTGGTGGTCGAATGTTTCCGAACAGCAGACAGATGGCAGCCATCCATTCGTAACAATCTTTAATTATACATGAAGCAGCGCATCCTTTTGCAGATGCGTTGCTTTTTGGCATGAAAAGGCTGATCACAGGCTTATAAAACGTTGCTTAACACAATATATGTCATAATACATAACATTTAAATTTAGACAGGCTTTTCTTTTGGTGTAATAATCCAAATGAATTCATTTTTTTTAGTGAATCACACCAATGACTGAGGCTTACTTACATCGTATTATTCATATAAGAACAATTTTAAGTCATATAAACTGACATTCATAGAATAGGAGGGATGTTGGAGGAGTTACACAAACCAAACATCATTGTTACGAACAGGGGGAGAGAGACATGCGTCGAGGTTTCCATGCAAACCGCATCCAAAACATTAGAAAGCATGGGCTGTTATTGGTCATGATTTTACCAGGCATCGTCTATCTGTTCATCAACAATTACTTGCCCATGTTCGGCATTGTGATTGCGTTCAAAGATATCAATTTTGCAAAAGGAATCTGGGGAAGTGACTGGGTAGGCTTCGATAATTTCGCCTATATGTTCCAAACGCAGGATGCTTGGGTGATTACCCGAAACACGTTACTCTACAACGGCGCATTTATCGTGCTTGGAACAGTGCTCTCCATAGCTGTGGCCGTATTGTTGAACGAGGTAAAAAAGCGATTTGCCTCCCGACTGTACCAAAGCATCATTTTGCTGCCCTATCTGATCTCGATGGTCATTGTCGCTTACTTGGTTCTGGCATTGCTCAACGAGGAAAACGGATTCGTCAATCATTACGTGCTTCCTTTGCTGGGGATTGACCCCGTGTCGTGGTATGCGGATTCCGGTAAATGGCCCTTTATATTAAGTGTCGTATATCTATGGAAAAACGTTGGTTATACATGCATTGTTTATCTGGCCTCAATTGTAGGCATCAGCCAAGAATATTATGAATCCGCCACGCTGGACGGAGCATCCAAGTGGAGACAAGTCTGGAGCATTACCCTTCCTTTACTTAAACCCACGATGGTCATTATGGTGCTTCTTGCAGTGGGACGCATCTTCAATTCCGATTTCGGATTGTTCTATCAGGTTCCGCTGAATTCGGGTGCACTGCAAACGACTACCGATGTCATTGACACATACGTTTATCGTGGATTGATGACTTTTGGGGATTTCGGAATGTCATCCGCTGCCGGACTTTATCAGTCCATAGTCGGTTTTCTGTTAGTATTGACGACCAATGCGATCGTTCGTCGCAAAAACCGGGATTTGGCGCTGTTTTAGCTAAGGGGGAGGACAACATGTATTCAAATAGGATATATCAAATGGCTGTTCACCTCGTGCTCATCATGATGGGAATCGCTGCAGTGTTTCCGTTTATACTTCTGATATCTGCTTCCCTAACCGAGGAACAAGCCATTATCAGGGATGGTTATCGTTTGTTACCAGCTCAATTCAGCTTCGATGCTTATGTGTATCTGTTTAATCAGTATTCGTTGATTCTGCGGTCGTATGGAATTACGACGTTCATCACGGTCGTGGGCACAATCGTTGGGTTGTTGATCACAACCCTGGTCGCTTATCCACTATCCAGAAATGTCCTTCCATTTCGTTCGTTCCTGTCATTCTTCGTATTTTTCACGTTGCTTTTCAATGGGGGGCTGGTGCCGATGTACCTAGTTTATACGGACCTCTTCCATTTGAAAGATACCATCTGGTCGCTAATCATCCCGAATTTACTGACCAACGGGTTCTACATTTTATTGATGCGCAGTTTCTTCTCCACATCCATTCCCGGCGAAGTCGTGGAATCGGCCTATGTGGATGGAGCCAACGAATGGGTTATTTATTGCAAAATCGTTCTCCCGCTTGCTCTCCCAAGCCTGGCAACCATTGGTCTGATGCTCATGATTTCGTATTGGAACGATTGGTTTAACGGTCTGATCTTCATCAATGATGGAAGCCTCTACAGCATTCAAAATCTGCTTAATCGAATGTTGTCTGATGTCCAGTACTTGCAGCAAAACAGTCTGTCTGGCCAGACGGCTGTTGTCTCATCCGTACCTCTCGGCAGTGTGAGAATGGCTATTGCCGTAATCGGCGTGTTGCCACTGATCGTAGCGTATCCGTTTTTCCAGAAGTTCTTCGTCAAGGGATTGACCATTGGTGCCGTAAAAGGTTAGTCATTGCTTCGTATCCAAGATGTCTCATCCAAAAGCAAACACGGGGAGTGAATGAAGATGTTTAGAAAAAGATTACCTGCGGGTTTCATAACGGTAATGTCCTTAATTTGTGCGGCCCCTCTATTGTTGACGGCATGCGGAAATCCAGACAGTAAGGAGGGAGCAGAACCTGGGAAAGCTTCAGCAACAGACATGTATGAAGTGGTCATGACGTATCCGGCTTTTGGGGATGTAACAGATGTTAAGGAAATTCAGGAAGCCATCAGTGATATTACAGCAGAAAAGGTAGGCGCCACCGTGAAGCTTTTGCCTGTTAATGGATCGAACTATGCCAATCAAATGAACTTGATGCTGGCGGGCAGCGAGAAACTGGATCTGGTGTATACCAGCGTTTGGTTCGGCCTTGAATCCCAAATCGGCAGGGGGCAGTTACTGCCCATGGACGAATTGTTGATTGAATTTGGTAAAAAGATACTGGAGGCTGTTCCGGAGGAAGCCGCAGAAGCCGGGAAGATGAATGGCGAAACATATGGCGTTCCCAGTATTAAAGCTTGGGCACTTTCTCCCAGTTTTGTGATGGATAAAGAGCTTGCCGATAAGCATGATATTGACCTTAACGCCATAAAAACCTGGAATGATGTTTCTGCTATATTGCAGCGTATCAAGGACAATGAGCCAGGTGTCACGCCGATTGTCAGCTATACCTCTCAGGAAACACCCGGACAAGCCATGCTGAATTTTGATCCATTGGGAACAGCACCTGGCGTACTGGATTTTGGCGGGGAGGACTTCACCGTGCAGAATCTTTTTGCGACTTCGCGGTTCTCCACAATGGCTGACCTGATGCGTGATTGGTATCAAAAAGGTTATTTCAGCAAAGACGTTGCAACGTCACAGGAAACGGGCTCCAATCTGATCAAGGCAGGCAAAGCCTTCTCGTATATCCGGAATATCAATGAGTGTTACTCGGAATCACTTGCGGCTGGGACTGAACTTGTATGCGTACCCCTTGAGGATTCGTATATGACGCGAAATAGCGTAGCTTCGAACATGATGTCTTTGGCAAGGAACAGTGAGCAGCCGGATAAGGCGATTCAAGTATTGGAACTGTTTTACTCGGACGAAGCAGTCATTAATCTGTTTACCAATGGAATTGAGGGCAAGCATTATGTTAAGCAGGATAATGACTTGATCGGCAAGCCGGAAGGTGTCACTGCAACAGGATACGATTCGAACCAATATGCCGTGGGCAACAATTTCCTGTCCTATATATGGGAAGGGAATGATCCTGACATGTGGGAGCAGTTGAGGGGCGAAAACGAGAGTGCCGTAAAATCAAGGGCGATGGGTTTCAGCTTCGACATCAATCCGGTTAAAACACAAATTACCTCGGTGGCCAACGTCCAAAACCAGTATGATGCAGGCTTTCAGACAGGAACTTTTGATCCGTCAGAACTAGGCGCTTATCTCGACAAACTAAAGAATGCAGGCGTAGAGAAAATATTGACGGAAAAGCAAAACCAGTTAAACCAATGGCTTGAAAATAAATAGAAGGAGCTGATCACGCATGTTTAATCCTGTCATTGATGTTCACCACCATATCATCTCTAAAGAAATGCAACGAAAGCAGCGGGAGCTGGGAATGGAGATTCCAAGTTTTATGCCGAAGTGGACGCCCGAGATCGGGATGCAAAAAATGGATGTATGTGACATCTCGTTTTCATTCCTTTCAGCCCCGTCAGACCTGACGTTCATCGACCAACCTTCTGCCAACGCGTTGGCCCGTAAAATGAATGAAGAGCTCGCATCGTATGCTCAACTTCATCCTGAGCGGTATGGTGCGTTTGCAACGCTTCCACTCCCGGATCCCGCAGCAGCCATGGAAGAAACCTTGTATGCACTTGATGTTCTCGGGATGGATGGTGTTGCAATGCTAACAAGTTATCAGGGGAAATATTTAAGCCATCCGGATTACACCGAATTGTTAACCGAATTGGATCGGCGCAGTGCTGTTGTGTTTCTGCATCCCATCCTTATACCACAAAAAATCGCTGGACTTAGTCCTGCGCTGCTTGAGGGCACCTTCGATACAACGCGGGCTGTCACTACGATGGCTGTTCATCGCATTTTCGACCAATATCCATCCATTACGTTCATTCTTCCCCATACAGGGGGCATGGTTCCTTATATCAAATGGAGAATTGCGCTTGCCGCCATCGGGCAAGATTCAATTCAGGTTGAAACGACACCGGAACAATTTCAAGCTGAAATAGCCAAACTGGACCACCTTTATTATGATTCCACGTTGAACCTCGGCACAATTCAAAAGTTGATTGCACCTGATCGGATTCTGTTCGGAGCGGACATACCTTGGCCAGCGGACAGCGTCCTTCGTATACAGCGGGAGTCAGTATTCCATGAAGCACAGCAGATCAGCGAAGAAAACGCGAAGGCGATCGCTTATGGCAATGCTTTTCGTCTATTTCCCCGCATTTCTAAGCTTTTTGATATAGAGAAAAAGTTAATTTAAAGTGACAGGAAACGATAAATCAATCATATATTATATTTTTTCCTTCTTCACTTAGTTTTCTCAAAGATGTAATCATGTGATTAATCTCTTCTTCAGAGTGTCTTTCCCATGAAGCTAATTCAGCTATTATTTTAAGTGGCGATTTAGATCGATATGAACGTGTTGGATTTCCAGGAAACTTTTTATCAGTTACGTTTGGATCACTTTCAAAATCTCCTAATGGTTCTACAATGTAGATTCTTTCTTTTGCATTAGATCTTGCCAATTCAGCACCCCATTTGGCAGCATTTAATGTTGCAGTAAAGTATATATGGTTAGAATTTTTCTCTTGGTAATTTGATAAAAATTGTGGTTCTAATAAATCACCAATTTGCAGTTCTGCTTTTGTACCATGAAAAAAAGGACCTTGGTCTATGATCACTTTTTTGTCAACCATACTGATCCACCTCTTTTTTAGTTTTGTATTTAGCAGTATAGTGTAGGAATTTCAAAAAAAACAGTCTATAAAAACATAAAAAATAACGGTATAATTTAAGTAGAGAGAACGATACTGAGTCCAATAACCCAAGTTAAGAAAGCAGCCGATCAGCGTGATCGGCTGCTTTTGTTTAACTAACGAGCAGGTTAAAAGATAATCCGTTCAAGGCAGGTCTCTGTCCTGGATTATAGAGTAATGTTGTAATGCCAGAGAATGTAGTTGATAAGCATTATCATTCATGATATATTGTTAACAAGTAAACTAAATATAAGAATTTATTTAGAATAACCCTATTTATTAAATATTTTTTTTGTTTACAAGTAAATAAGGAGCGATCAAAGAATGATCTCAAAAGATCGAACAAAACAGTTACTTTATGAACAATTTATCCGTTTTTTACATGTGTATGAGAACCACAAGGATACAGAAATTGAGCATTTCCTAAGTATCGCCCAGCGAGAAAGCATCGAGAAAATCCCTCAGCATTTGACCGCGGTTCATATGATAGATTGCATAGGCAAGCATGAGCCCATTAACAACACGGGTATTGCCGAGGCGATGAATTTGTCCAAAGCAAGTATCACCAAAATTGGCAACAAACTGCTGGAGGAAGGATTTGTCAAACGTACGAAAATGAACGACAACAAAAAGGAGAGCTATTTCCGGTTGTCACCGCAAGGTAAAAAAATCTTTGAACTGCATGAACGCCTGCATATACATGAGGCTGAGCGCTTCTATCATACTCTCGACAAATATTCGGAAACGGAGCTAAAAGTAATCCATCAATTTCTTCAAGACAGCAGTATAAATATTGAATCCAGATAGAACAAAGGAGAGTGAAGCATATGAGTCTAGCGGAATTGATCAGGGAGCGCAGGAGTATTCGTAAATGTAACTCTACGCCGGTGGACCAGGAGTTAATTGTAGAATTACTGCGTAAGGCTACAAGGCTTCAACCATTTGTTCAGTCTGGCTCGTGGCGTGTAGTATATGCCGGAACGCCAGAAGCACGCAAACGGTTGGTGGACTGCATGCTGGAACAGATGTCGCAAAGCAAGCTCGGCAAGCTGATTCCAGTGAAACTTCTGGATGTTTTTAAAAAGAGATTTACCGATATTCCTGCGCACGTCATTGTTATGTCGACTGTAGGATCGAATCGTCTGACCAATGACCGTAATTATGCGGCTGCCTGCGGGGTGATGCAGAGCTTCCAACTGCTGGGCTGGGAACAAGGTCTAGGAATGTTGTGGGATACAGAGTCCATGATTCAGCATGAAGGGTTCTTCAATGGAATTGGCTTACGTGAGGATGAAAGATTCGTTGGTATTCTTCATATAGGGTATTACGACAAAGCGCCAAGAAGTCGGAAAAGAACACCAGCCGAGCAGAAGTGGACCGTATTGCGAGGACAGTCTACATAGAAGAGGAGGATGTAAAAATGAAATTGTCAGATCTGGAAGGAGACATGGACAGTCCAAGTGAGTTTTTGGATCGACCGGTATCGCAGGATCTAATCCTTGAGTTGCTCAATCATGCCGTATGGGCGCCAAATGATGGCCTCCGAGAGCCGTGGCGATTTATCTTTGCAGATAACCAGTATGGGGACTTCATGCAGGGATTACAGAATCAGGCTCCTGCGTATCTTCTGGTCTTGGTGAAGGAAGAGGCAGATAAATATAAGCGGGAAGAGGACTTTGCAGCTGTCTGCTGCCTAATTCAGAATTTCCGCTTGCTGGCTCATGAGCAAAGTCTGGGTGTGCGCTGTACCTTGCATGACTGGATGTACGACCCGAGCCGTACTGAAATGTTTGGTGTACTGAGTAACGAGCGCATTGCTGCGGTTCTGGAATTGGGATACGGTGCAAATCAGTGGAAAGGGAATACGGAGTTACCTGAGACTCAACTTCATTTTGAACTGCTGTAAGGTGGGGACGATGGGATGAGACTCCAAATGGAAAAAATTGTTTTACAATCATTGTCAGTACGTTATACTACAATCATTAGGTGAATTACTCAATAAAAAAATGAAATATTGTAATTGATTAGTCACCCTCGGCTCGTCATCGTCTTGAGCCGCTTATTACATAATAAATATAGGAGGTATGATTATGGTCAAGAAGAAAATGTCCACAGCACTCAGTGCAGCTTTAATCGTTTCTATGTTGGCTACTGGCGTGATAGTCGCTATTCAAGGTACAACAACGTTAGAAGTAGCGAAGTCAGCAGGGGAAAAAAAGGTTGAAGTTATTAAATAAAGCATACGTGAGAGACCTGCTAGAAAGTTAAAAGAACCTCATCTCGGTTAACCCGGCTGAGGTTTTTTCTGTATCATTAGGCATTGAAAAAATGCAGACCTAAGTCCGTGAACGCTTGACCACCATTTACCATGACGCAAAGTCCAATCTAATGTACACGGAACTGGAAATGACCAACCAGGAAAAACGGCAATCCAAGCAGTCACAATTAGTTGCTTACTACAAAACACCAGATAACGAGTATTAACAGCTCAACATTACGAGAGGTGAGGGAACGCTTAACGCAGGGAAAGATATGCTTAATATCGTTATTTATTATGATCTCTTAAGGAATGGAGTTTATGAGACAGGTTCTACTGACCATAAACTCATTATGGAAGTCATTGACCCGAGCGGGAAATCCATAGAGAAGATATTAACACTTGGTACCGATTTAACCGTTGGCAATAATAGATCAAACTTCATGAACTTGAATACCAACTTAAGCAAAATCATAAATAGTGGGACAGTTCGAATCACTCTGTATGATCGACCTCTGTCAAGAAAGTGGTCACTTACTCTACGGATTTTCCGGTAAATTGCTGTGCAAAACGGGCAGGGGAAAGGTACCCCTGCACCAAAGCATCATAACTGATTGAGCTTGCTTTCAGGCTCCTCACCATTTTCTACACGTTTTATATTCTTTATAAAGAAATCATATCTTGTTTTATGAAATTTCCGACCATCAGGCATTCCTGCTGTATGGGGAGTAAGTATCACATTACCCAGATTCCGGAGCTCACTATCCATAGGAAGCGGTTCAGATTTAAACACATCCAGGCATGCGCCTGAAATATCCCCGTTTTTTAATGCATCAATCAAGTCTCTTTCGTTGACAATGCCTCCGCGGGCTGTATTGATAAAAAGAGTGGTATTTTTCATTTTTTTGAATGTCGCTTTGTTGATCAGCTGTTTGGTTTGCTGATTCAAGGGTACATGTACACTGACTATGTCTGATGTGCTTACAAGAGTATCGAAATCCGTCATTTTCACAAAACCATCCGATTGTACAGTGGCATTTCTCGCATACGCTAGCACATTCATGTCAAAAACCCTGCAAAACGCAGCTACTTTTTTTCCAATAGCACCCAAACCGATAATTCCAATCGTTTTTCCTTTTAACTCACTCCCTGCATAGTCCAATTGATTTTCATCCATCTTGTTTTTCATGAAAGTATCAAGAAACGGTATGTTTTTATAATAAGACAATATCAGTGCCATGACGTGCTCAGCCACTGCCTGTGCATTCACTCCTGCAGCATTGGCCACCCAAATGCCGAGCTGTGTACAGGCAGGGACATCCACATTATCAAATCCTGCACCCGTCTGTACCAATTTTATTTTTTTTGCGTTAGAAAGCAGACTGTGATCCACTTTAATATGTTCAGGGATGAGTACCTGGCAATCTTCAATATGATCCAGCATTTCTTTTCCGGGCGGGACAATTACAACATTCCAGTCTTGCGGAAAACTTCTTAAAATATTCGTTACTGAAATCTCGCTAAAATAGCCTACTATGAGAATCTTCATTTGCCAAACCACCTTTCATAACCTATACCATTCTTCGAATAAAACCCGTTGGATGCTTGTCATTTTATCCTTTTAATACAATTTTATCAAGAAAATCTCATCACGTTCTATTGAACAAGAATGGAAAAGAATCTAGATAAACAATATACTAGCTATATAGTTTTTTTGTTGAGGTGAATAGTTCTAATGTCATTCTGTTGTGGATCGTCATACTCGGAATTGGTGGAGGTTTCGCCTTTAGTTTGGCCATGATGTTTTTCGGGTTACGCACTGAAAATGCGCATCAAGCAGCGGAACTATCTGGCATGGCCCAATCGATCGGATATCTTCTTGCCGCAATCGGTCCAGCCCTTATAGGATATCTGCACGATGCAACAAATAGTTGGAACCTGCCACTTTTCATTCTTCTTGGGGCTTCGGTGTTACTCTTTGTAGTTGGTATAGGAGCAGCAAGTAATCAAAAACTCAATACCATGAAATAATAAAAAGCCCGCAAGGATGCGGGCTTTTGTTAGTTTTAACATCAAGTATACATTACCTGCCAGAAATTTCATTCAGCGAGATTTCCTGTTCCTCCAACAGTCGTTTCAGCTTTTGGCGCTGCCGTTTTTCCTTCTGACGGCGCTCTTTGTCCTCAGCCTTTAGAGCCTTGAGCAGGGAGAAACACATACCGATAAGAACAATAGCGAACGGCAATGCGGTTACAATGGATGCCGTCTGGAGGCCAGTTAACCCCCCGCTGATTAGCAGTACTACCGCGATGGAGGACTGCATGATTCCCCAGGTTAATTTCACTCTTGTAGTTGGGTCCAGTTTTCCATCTGAAGTGAGCATGCCCAGTACAAAGGTAGCTGAATCAGCCGACGTAATAAAGAAGATCATGATCAGCATTGTGGCGATGAATGCCACGATCGTGCCCAAAGGCAGCTGCTCCAGCATAAGGAATAAAGCGGTTGTCGTATCTTCCTTGACAGCCTCCGCCAGATGAGCGGCATTGAACAATTCCATGTGAAGTCCTGTTCCGCCAAAGACGGAGAACCAGATAAATCCGAAAAGACTTGGAATAACCATGACGTAAATTACAAATTCCTTTATGGTTCTTCCTCTGGATACCCTTGCGATAAAAGTGCCGACAAAAGGAGCCCATGAGATCCACCATGCCCAGTAAAATAACGTCCATGCTCCAATCCAGGTTTCTCTTGAGAACGGCGTCAGTCTCAAACTCATGTTAATAATATTCTGCATGTAACTGCCCAAGGTTGTTGTGAATGTGTCAAATATAAAAGAAGTCGGTCCAGTCACCAATACAAACAACATCAATAACAAAGCTATAACGAGGTTGACGTTGCTCAGAATCTTAATACCTTTATCCAGACCGGAGGTTGCCGAGATTAAAAACAGTACGGTTACAACTATGATAATGACAACCTGAGACAGAGTCGAGTTAGGAATACCGAATAAGTGATTCAGACCCCCGCCGATCTGAAGAGCACCCAATCCAAGCGAGGTCGCAACACCAAAGATGGTGGATATGACCGCCAGAATATCAATAACCTTACCAAGCCAGCCAGCAGCAAGACGCTCACCGATCAGAGGAATAAAGGTGGAACTGATCAGCCCTTTGTATCCTTTCCGGAACTGGAAGTAAGCAAGCGCTAAGCCGATGACGGTATAGATAGCCCAAGGGTGCAGCCCCCAGTGGAAAAAGGAATAACGCATTGAAAGTATGGCAGCTTGCGTTGTTTCGGGTACCGCCCCCTCAGGTGCAGATAAATAGTGGGACAGCGGTTCAGCAACTCCCCAGAAAACCAGCCCAATGCCCATACCAGCGCTAAACAGCATGGACAGCCAGGAAACCGTAGAATACTCCGGCTCATCATCGTCATCCCCAAGCCTAATACCCCCAAACCGGCTGAACGCCAGATAGAAAGCAAAGATCAGGAAGAACAGTGTCGCTAGCAAATAAAACCAGCCAAAATTCTGAATAGAAAAGTTGTAGGCAACATTAGCCACATCCGCTAGCTGATCAGGAGCGACGGCTCCCCATATTGCAAACAGTGCAACGATGATAATTGTGATTGTAAATACCATGATGAGACCTCCATTATGTAAGCTTCAGCCAACTGTTTCCTTAGTATGTGCTAGTCCAACTTGTAATATTTCGAAAAGCTAGCTGTTGATAAATTAAAACAAACCGCCATGTAATGAAACACTCAGCGGTTTGTTTTGATCTTGCCTGAATAATATATGGCCTATAATCTCTTGTTAATCTGAAATATTGTATCATCTCATCTAACTAGTTTTATTCATTTATGAAAAGAATTCTGAAGAAGGCTGACTGTCATCGTAAATTTACAGATCCTTAAGATTAAATTGCATGCGTGTAAGCATGTCAGTCATCATTGCAACTTCTTCTTCACTGAAATCCAGTATCATCTGATGAAGAAACTGGTTTCGATCCTGCTTGAAATTGGCGATATGCGTTAGCCCTTGTTCTGTTAACCGGACGAAGGTTTCCCGATGATCGTCGGGGTTTTTTCTTCGTGACACCAAACCGTCTGCTTCCAGTTGCTTCAAATGGCGTGTAACAGCAGCACTGTCAATATGAATGGCCTTCTGCAAATGGCTTTGTGTAACTTCTTCATGAAGATAGAGATGATACAACAGAACGTATCGTGAGGAACTGATCCCCGTACAACGTTCAAATTTAGGTTTCAACTGATTGCTTATATTTTTAAGTAATATTAATAAGGTTTCTTGTTCCAGCGAACAATTCATGTTTGCCCCTCCTTGAATGGTGCAGAATGTCTTGAAAAGCTTCATGTAACAAGGGCAGATTCCTTCCAAGACATTCAGCAACTAAAGGCAACTATATCACAATGTGGAGACTGCTCGCACTATCGCTTTGAATCATGCCCAAAACGTGGTCTCTTCGGCTGGCATACGGTAGGAGGTGTATCCCTCGCTTGCAGCTTTTCCAATTGTCAGTAGCATGACTGGTACATAACGTTCTTTATCCAAGCCAAACACTTCGGCAATTTGATCTTTTTCATAACCGCCGACTGGATTGGTGTCATACCCATGTGCACGGGCAACCAGCATCAATTGCATGGAAACCAGACCGGCGTCAAGCATAATGACATCGTTCATTTCAGCATCGGACATGTTGTTATAGATCGGTTTGAAAGCCTTCAACTGAAAGTCCTTAACATCTTGTGGCATTAAGCCATGCTCAACAGCTTTTCCATAGATGTTTTCTGCATAATCGAAGTTGTTTTTGTCCGCAAACACGGCAATGACAGCAGAAGCTTGAGCGACTTTTTCTTTGTTAAAGCGGGACAGTGGGACGAGTTTTTCTTTTCCCTCTGGAGTATCCACCACAAGGAAGCGCCAAGGCTGCATGTTGATGGAGGAAGGGGCAGTGCTAGCCTCATTGATGATTTGAGTCATTTCTTCCCTGCTGATTTTTACGGATGAATCGTATGTCTTAATGGAGCGGCGTCCATAAATAATTTCGTTAAAATCGTTTGTTTGTTGGTATGGTTTCATAATAGTTACTCTCCCTTTATATTTTGTTGAGTCATCAATGTTTGACTAGTCAATTGTTGATAAGTCAAATATAAACGATAACCAAGTCCATTTCAATAGTTTTTTTATGTAAAATTATAACAATAACAGCAACGACGATTCTAACTTAACTTTTGCATAATTTTATCCTGGTTGTTTAAAAATGAGTAAGGATAATATGCATGAACACTCAGTGACTAGATACAAATAAATAATCAGGAGCAGCACGTAAAAGGCTATTAACTTAGAGGAGTGATACAAAAATGAAAGCAGTTGTGATTAATCAATATGGAAGTAAAGAAGAGTTAGTTGAACAGGAAGTGAATAAACCGAAGGCAGAAGCCAATCAAGTTGTTGTAAAACTAGAGGCTACCTCCATTAATCCAATCGATTGGAAATTAAGAGAGGGTTACTTAAAAGAAATGTATGATTGGGAATTTCCTATTATCTTAGGGTGGGATGTAGCTGGGGTCATAACTGAAATTGGTTCAAACGTTAGCAAATGGAAAGTTGGAGATCGAGTATTCAGTCGTCCTGATACAACACCTTTCGGTTCGTATGCTGAATATACAGCAGTTGATGAGCACCTTCTGGCAAAACTACCTGATTCAATCTCATATGAGGAGGCTGCGGCTGTACCTTTGGCTGGTTTAACAGCATGGCAGGTACTGTTTACTCATGGCGATCTAAAAGAAGGTGAAACCGTACTTATTCACGCTGGAGCTGGTGGTGTAGGTATGTATGCCATTCAATTAGCAAAACATGCCGGCGCTCATGTTATTACAACAGCAAGTGAAAAAAATCATGAACTTCTTCATTCGTTAGGTGCTGATCAGGTCATTGATTACAAAAAGGAAAACTTTGAAGAAATTCTAAAAGATATAGATTTAGTGTTTGACACGATGGGTGGAGAAGTAGCTGAGAATAGCTATAAGGTGATTAAGCCAAATACCGGAAGACTGATTACCATTGTTGGTGAACCCAATCATGATACTGCTAAGTCTCACAATGTATTAGCAAAGGGGATATGGCTACAGCCAGATGGTGATCAATTGCAGAGAATGGCAGATCTGATGGAAGAGAAAAAGATAAAGTCAATTGTAGGGGCAACATTCCCGTTCAGTAGACAGGGTATTTATGATGCACATGCTTTGAGTGAAACTCACCACGCTGTAGGTAAGATTGTCATTACATTTTAAAAAAGAAGACTGGGAAAAACCGCTAAACGTTAAAATAGGCAACTGTCGAAGGACAAAAACATATTCCCATTAAGTCGCTATCTTAGCGGCTTTTTTATATTATCAGTACAAGTTCGTGTCCCGAGCCAAGGACAAGAACTTGTACCGATTGCGATTTAAGAGATTTATGTAAGCAAACTTTGCGTCTCTTTAATAAAAGCGGCGATATCAGGAGAGATCGCTTCCAGGGAGGGGACTGCTAATCCTATGACACGGTTAATGGAAGGGGTTAACGGTTTTGCCAGGATATTAGCTGGCACAGCCGGTAGTATCATCGAAGGCAATCGTATGGCTAACGCCCGATTGGCTGGTATTTTTCATTTTACACTCGAAGGGCAATTCATTATCATGGATTCTATAGAGCAGATGGAGGTGGGTCACGACGATGATAAATTTGCGAGTCGTTCATTTTATACCTACAGGTTTCTCCATTCAAGTTGGAGAATTCGCGCATGTAACCCTTGAAGATTATTTGCGCCTGGCCGAGAATTGGGAGGATGTTCATGATTGAACTGATCAGACACGTTATGGAAGACATGAACAAGCAGCTCGACCGTATTGAGAAGAGTTTGAACTTGCTGAATGATGAACTCATTTGGATAAGAATAAAGGGCTCCATGGAATATCGAGAGAAAAGCTGATTCTTCTTCTTCGGGAAACCAGAAAGGAATCGGAAAATGTTGTAGCTGCGTTATCGAACGACGATTTGTCCCGAGAGGTTATCATTCGCTATGACCGTGAGGATTGGAACCGAACGCAACCAACGAATAGGTGTACTGAAGAAACCTACGATACAAGAGTAATCGGTCGTCTGCTTATCCAGGTATCGGCACACTACGGATATCACGCAGGACAGATCGTTGTGCTTGCCAAGATGCTGCAAGATACGCAAGAACATGTCACGGGTCAGTACCATTGAGGTGGGCATTGATGGTCATGATCAGACTTGAACCGTTCAAACATCCCGATTCAACAAGGCTGGTTCTAACGAACTGGAAGTCGAGAAAACGGAGGATAAGCTTCTGAGGAAAGTCCACGCCAACGTGAATCCAATGCTGATGTCCCATGCGATCGCCAACCTTTTGGACAATGCCATCAAATATTCAGGCAGTCCATCGCTAATCGAATTGAAGCTGGTACATACGACAAGCGAGATAGTTATACGGATACGTGATCAAGGTATCGGTATCGCGGGCGATGAGCTGGAGAGAGTGCAGGAACGTTTTTACCGGGCGAAAAATGCAAGCACAGCGAACGGTTCAGGTCGATGTAAAAGAACGAATACCCTTTAAAGTCGCTATTTTAGCGGCTTTTTTTGTTGTGAAGAAAAGGTACAAGTGCTTTCCAGAGTCAATTAGTTCCCTTTAATGAAAAAATAAAAGCACAACTTTAATGGATACAAATATGCGGCACAGAGAAGCGGATGACCAAACCGTTGAAATTGTCGGTCTATAGGAGTGAGAGAAGGATTAGGATATAAGGAATGCAATTTCTCTCCTGTTCCTAAAACGTAAAGAAAGCGGGGTGAAATAAATGGCTATTTTATCAACTGGACCGATTGAGAATAATCCGGTCAGTGGTGTAAGACCAACACAACAGCTGACCATTAATATTGATAATAGAAATTTGGTTACGAATGCAATTGTTTTGATTCAGGGTTATTACCTAAACGGAACCAGAACGGAATATATACTCGAATTAATTAGCGTAAATCCAAATCAAGCCATAAAAAAAGATTATTTTGCAAACCTAGACGTATTTGAATTTGTCTTTACAACGAGCGGTTTAGCAGAACAACAAGTAGAAATTTCAGTTTGGGGAAAAAACTCCATGGGACAGCTCGTAACGCCTCACCGTATTGTATCTTCAGAATTGTTAGAAGACAATGGAGCCACGGGAATCACAGGCGCAACCGGCGCAACTGGGGCAACGGGCGTAACTGGAGCAACGGGGAACACAGGATCAACCGGTGCGACTGGGGCAACGGGCGTAACTGGAGCTACAGGGAATACAGGCCCCGCTGGAGGTGCAACTGGAGCCACGGGGACCACAGGGGCAACGGGTGTAACGGGAGCAGCAGGCATCTCAGGTGCAACCGGGGAAACAGGCATCACTGGCGTAACTGGGGCAACCGGAGCTACGGGCATCACCGGGGCTACCGGGGAAACAGGGGCAACGGGCGTAACCGGAGCCACAGGCATCTCAGGCGCAACCGGCGAGACAGGGGCAACGGGCGTAACCGGAGCCACAGGTATCTCAGGCGCAACCGGCGAGACAGGGGCAACGGGCGTAACCGGAGCCACAGGTATCTCAGGCGCAACCGGCGAGACAGGGGCAACGGGCGTAACCGGAGCCACAGGTATCTCAGGCGCAACCGGCGAGACAGGGGCAACGGGCGTAACCGGAGCCACAGGTATCTCAGGCGCAACCGGCGAGACAGGGGCAACGGGCGTAACCGGAGCCACAGGTATCTCAGGCGCAACCGGCGAGACAGGGGCAACGGGCGTAACCGGAGCCACAGGTATCTCAGGCGCAACCGGCGAGACAGGGGCCACGGGGGGAACCGGAGCTACGGGCATCACAGGTGCAACCGGGGAGACAGGGGCCACGGGGGCAACCGGAGCTACGGGCATCACGGGGGCTACCGGTGAAACTGGTGCAACCGGGATCACAGGTGCTACTGGGGAAACTGGTGCAACCGGCGTAACGGGAGCCACGGGCATCACTGGCGTAACCGGGGAAACAGGCATCACGGGCGTAACTGGGGCAACCGGAACTACGGGCATCACGGGGGCTACCGGGGAAACTGGTGCAACCGGCGAAACAGGGGCCACGGGCGTAACCGGAGCCACAGGCATCTCAGGCGCAACCGGGGCCACCGGGATCACAGGTGCTACTGGGGAAACTGGTGCAACCGGCGTAACCGGGGCCACCGGAATCACAGGTGCTACTGGGGAAACTGGTGCAACCGGCGTAACCGGAGCTACGGGCATCACCGGGGCTACCGGGGAAACGGGTGCAACGGGGGGAACTGGAGCCACAGGCATCACGGGCGCAACCGGGGAAACAGGGGCCACGGGCGTAACCGGAGCCACGGGGATCTCAGGCGCAACCGGCGTAACCGGGGCCACAGGGAGCACAGGGGCCACGGGCGTAACTGGAGCCACAGGCATCACGGGCACAAGTGGGGCAACGGGTGTAACTGGAGCCACGGGAATCACAGGCACAACAGGTGCAACGGGCTCAACTGGAACCACAGGGAGCACAGGTGCAACCGGGGCAAATGCCACAATACAAAATGGATTATTTAATGTTAGCGTACCGTCTGTTGCAAATGCGACAGCTATCTCGTATACGACCGTATTTATTAATGGCACTAACATATTGCACCCAACAAGTACTACCTTTGTACTAGCATCAGGGCACATTTATTTGGTTTCGTATACGTTTAGAGGAACGAGTTCTGTAATTGGGAACGTTACGGTTACACCAAGAATTAATCTTGTATTTCAAAGTCGGTTTTCAGGGAGAGCAGTTACAGGAACTTTAGATGCGAATGTAAGTGTATCTGGGACGTTTTTAGCTGATGCTACTTCAACTGCGATTACAATCGATTTTCTTTATAATGGGTCAGCAACAGCTACACTTACAGATGGTTCTGTTTCGATTATTCAGGTTCAGTAGCGGAGTGGAAGATGAGCGCCTAAATTTTTGTTAGTTTAAAACCAAAGGGGTGGAGGTGGATGAATATTTCTGCCTCTATCATTTGGAAAAAAGGAGAATAAAATTTTATGGCTATTTTATCAACCGGACCGATTGAGAATAATCCGGTCAGTGGTGTAAGGCCAACGCAGCAACTGACAATTAAAATGGATAATCGAGATTTAATCAATAGTGCCGATGTTTTGATTCAAGGATATTATCTAGACGGAACTCGAAACTTATACGTAAACGAACTCATTAATGTGAATCCAAATGAAGTAATAACGAAGAATTATGATGGGGACTTTAATGCTTTTGAATTTGTCTTTACAACGAGCGGTTTAGCAGAAGATCAGATGGGAATCTCGGTATGGGGAAAAAATGTAGAGGGGCAACTTGTAATTCCCCATCGTATTGTATCTTCAGAATTGCTAGGCGCAAATGAAGTAACAGGCCCCCCAGGAACAACGGGAGCTACGGGAGCTACGGGAGCTACGGGAGCTACAGGAGCCATAGGACCCACTGGGGCTACAGGAGTTACAGGAGCTACGGGAGCCCAAGGTACGATTGAGCCTAATGCGACCATCGTGGGAGTAGGACCCAATGTTAGCTCTCAATTTAACGAATTAAGAACCAACGAAAAAACACCGATTATTGAGTTGACTTCTGTATATGGCTTATCCAACCTAAGAGACATTGTTTTAACATTGGGCGATGCTACAGTCGGAAGTAATAATACGGAATTTCAATTAACTACAACTATATCCGGATCTGACATTGCTATCCTTCAAAGCTCGGAGAGAGGAAGGTATGAATCAGGCTTAGCGGGAGAAATAGGAATTGGTGCTCGTTTACCAGCTCCACCGACAGGGACCCAAGTGGTCAGATGGGGCGCTTTTGACGATCAGAACGGCTTATTCTTTGGACAGAGCGTAGTGAATGGAATATTTGTAGCGATCAGAAGAGCAAGTGTTGATACTATTATTCCTCAAACATCTTGGAATGTGGATAAATTAGATGGAACAGGTCCGAGTGGCGCGACGCTTAATTTATCTAAAGGGAATATATTTCAAATCGTATTTACTTGGTATGGGTATGGAGTAATCGAATTTAGAGTTGTCATCCCTGATCCTGCGACTTTAGCACAAGAAGTAATTACCGTTCATCGCTTTTCCCCCAATGGGCAAACCAGTCTGGCCGATCCTAATCTTCCTCTACGTGCGGAAATCTTTAATAATGGCACAGAATCAGAACTCAATTTATTCGTTGGAGGAAGACAATACAGTATATTGGGTAAATATAATCCCATTTTCAGGGTTACTTCCGAAAGGAGAACTGTAACTGCAACAGGGTCACTCACACCAATTTTGTCTTTCCAGAGAAAGACATCCTTCCCGCCAGGTTCAGGTAGGGCAAATTCAGTGAGTGTCAAATTAGAAAGTATTGATCTTATAACTACAGATGATATTTACTATCAGGTCATATTAGGAGGAACGATTAATGGGGGCTTCGTGAACTTTCCAACTGCAACAACTAATATTCCAACTTCGGAAACAGCTCTTCTAATTAACAACACACTAACGACAATAGCGGATGGTCAAGTCCTATTACAAGGCTTAGTAGCCGGAGTTGCGGGAAGTGTCAGAATATCAGCTTCTTCTTCATTATTGGATTTCCAATTACCTGACTCTGAAATTGTGACTTTAGCCGTAGGAAATTTAAGCGGGGGTACTAATCCTGTTACGGCCACCTTCAGTCTTACTGAAGAATGGTAAAAAGTAATAGAAAAGGAGGGATTCACTTTTCCCTTTCTGCGAAGGAGGAACTATCTTGTCAGATATTATTATCTCGAATATTGGTCCGAATATAAGTTCGCAATTCGATGAGCTGATTGTATCGGAAAAAACCCCAATTGTGGAGTTAACATCTGCATATGGTCTATCCATTCTAAGAGATTCCGTTACAACCACTGGGGATGGTACGGTTACCAATGATGCAACCGAATTTAATCTAAGCAATACCACTAACGGAACAGATTCGGCCATTCTAGAAAGTGTATTACGAGGTAGATACGAGCCAGGATTCGCAGGAGAGGCCGGAATCGGCGTTCGAATACCTATACTGCCGATAGGCAATCAGATTGGAAGATGGGGATTTTTTGACGATCAGAACGGGGCCTTTTTTGGAGTAAATAGCACAAATGTATTCGTGGTCATACGGCGAGGAGGCTCCGATACAACATTTCCTCAAAGTTCATGGAATGTAGACCGATTAGATGGAACAGGTCCGAGTGGAGTGACACTTAGTTTATCTAAAGGGAATATATTCCAAATCGTATTTACTTGGTATGGATATGGAGTAATCGAATTTAGAGTGGTCATCCCTAATCCGGCGACATTAGCGCAAGAGGTATTTACCGTCCACCGATTCTCCCCAACTGGTCAAACGAGTTTTATTGACCCCAATCTTCCATTAAGAGCACAAATCGATAATAACGGAACTGCAGAAGCTTATACCCTTTTTGTAGGAGGAAGACAATATAGTATTATCGGAAAATATGATCCTACCTTTAGAGTCACTTCGGAAAGGAGGAGGGTTACCAATCTCACATCAACACTAACACCCGTCCTATCATTTACAAGAAAAGCAATCTTCCCTTCGGGATCAGCTAGAACGAACTCTGTTCAAGTGGATCTAGAAGAAATAAACATTATCTCATCCGTAGATCTTAGTTATCAAGTACTTGTGGGTGGAACTCTCGACGGAGCATTTATTAATTATCCAACAGCTACAACGATCATTCCCGATAGCGAAACAGCTCTGTTGGTAAACAACTCTTCTACGACGATTACCGGAGGAGAAGTAGTGTTTCAAGGTGTTACAGGAGGCGGAACAGGAGGAAACAGGATATTAGCTTCTTCAGAACTATTCGATTTCACGCTTCCTGAAAATCAGGTCGTAACATTAGCTGTATCAAATATTGGTGGGGCAGGCTCAAATATAGTTGATGTGGTATTTAGTGTTGCTGAGAGCTGGTAAAACCTCAGGTCATAGTGAAATACAGTAAATGTTGGAAAGGGGTAAGAGAGAATGATTTTATCCACCGGTCCGATAGAAAATAATCCTGTTAATAGTGTAAGGCCGACACAACAGTTGACGATCAAAATAGATAATCGCAACTTAGTCGATGGCTCAAATATCTTGATTCAGGGTTATTATTTGAATGGAACAAGAACACTATATGTACTTGAGTTAATTTCTATAAATCCTAATCAAGTCCTAACCAAAAATTATTACGCAGACTTTAATTCTTTTGAATTTGTCTTTACAACGAGCGGTTTAGCAGAGCAACAAGATCAAATTTCAGTTTGGGGTAAAGATGCTGCCGGACAGCTTGTCTCGGCGCATCGCTTAGTAGCTTCTGAACAACTTGACGAAGCATAAGAAGCAAGAATTTGATAATATTTGTATTTTTGCGAGATAAACTAAAGGAACACGGTGTAAAATCAAAGCTTGAACCTATGTCGTGGAAAATGCTCTAAACGTTTTCAATGCGCATGGGCATGAACTTAAGTGGATTTGCTGTTCAGAAAGAAGCAACCAGAATAACATTGTTCCATTTAAAGTTGTCGAGGGACAAGAACATATTCCCATTGAAGTCGCTATATTTAAGCGGCTTTTTTTATTTTATCGGTACAAGTTCGTGTCCCGAGCCAAGGACAAGAACTTGTACCGATTGCCGATTAGATGTGTACTTAACTAAAAAGTACATAAGCCCTCATTAGTACCGAATAATTTTATATAAGAACAGAATCATATTAAAATATATTACTTATGTAACATTTCTCAAAGAAAGACTCTTCAACTATAGTCTTTCTTTTTTGTCTCAAACTCTCAATAAAAACAGGTAGTTATCTGGATAAACTTAATTGAGCGAGTAAAAATGAAATAAAAATTGCTTCTCGATCGTGTATGCGATATATTGCATATAAGAATAATTGTAATGAGGATGAAAACAATGCCAATTCCTAAAGATTTTTCCTTACCAGTCCGTATGTCCGCAAAAGAAAGAGCGTTTTCTCAGATTCAGCGATGGATCATTGATGGAACACTGCAACCAGGTGAAAAGCTTATTGATGCGGAAATGGCTGAATCGCTTGGAGTCAGCCGGACACCGATTCGGGAGGCATTTCAGTTACTCGAAGTTCAAGGCCTCGTGTCCATGCATCCAGGAAAAGAAACAAAAGTAACGAATATTGAGAAAAACGATATTTTTAAGATGTATTCAACGATGGCTGCTCTTCAGGCCTTAGCTGCTGAAATCACCGCCCAAACTATTGTTCCAGAACAGATCGAGAAACTAAGATCCATAAATTTGGAATTCGCAAGTTCTATTAAAAATGGACAAGTTTATCAGGCTATGGAGGTGGATGAGCAATTTCATAATCATATTGTGGAGCTCTCAGATAATCCTTATGTAGCTACATTTAATACATCTCTTCAGATTCACATTAGGCGATTTAAATACGTATTTTTAAAACAACCTATTACGGCTACACTAGCTTCAGTTGAAGAACATGATCAGATTATTAAAGCTTTTGAAGGCAAAAATAGCAACGATGCCCATAATTTAATGAAACAAAATTTTATTCGACCGATGCAGGAACTGAACGAAATACTTTGAAATGAGGGAAGAAACATGGAAAATAAAAAAGATCTTCGCATTCGAAGCAAGGTAATCAGTGAAGGTGCTAACCGGGTACCGAACAGAGCGATGCTGCGTGCAGTTGGATTTCAAGATGAGGATTTTAAAAAGCCAATGATCGGAATAGCAAGTACGTGGAGTGAAGTAACACCGTGTAATATGCACATCAATGATTTAGCGGTGCAAGCTAAGCAAGGCGCACGTAATAACGGCGGTGCTCCACTAATTTTTAATACGATTACCGTTTCTGATGGGATCTCGATGGGGCATGGCGGGATGTTGTTCTCGCTACCAAGTCGGGAAGCTATAGCTGATTCAATTGAAATTGTGACCGGAGCCGAGCGTTTTGACGGCGTTGTTGCGATCGGTGGTTGTGACAAGAATACGCCTGCATGTCTGATGGCTATCGGACGCATGAACATTCCTTCCGTTTATGTATATGGGGGAACCATTCAACCTGGTAATCTCGACGGTAAAAAAGTGGATATCGTTTCAGCATTTGAAGCCGTTGGGCAATATCAAGATGGAAAAATAACAGATGAACAATTGCATAAGGTCGAATGCAGTGTTTGTCCAGGTCCAGGGGCTTGTGGGGGGATGTATACCGCTAATACGATGGCCGCAGCTGCAGAAGCAATGGGTATGTGTTTGCCTGGTTCTTCTTCGACATCAGCTATCTCAGCGGATAAAGCATTGGAATGCGAAGCAGCCGGTAAGCAGGTCATCTCACTTCTTGAACAGGAAATCTACCCAAGAGACATTATGACGAAGAAAGCATTTGAGAATGCGATCACCGTTGTTATGGCTCTAGGGGGATCAACCAATGCATTTCTCCATCTGCTAGCTATTGCGCACTCCGTAGAAGTGGATTTAACCTTGGATGATTTTGAACGAATTCGCTTGCGTGTTCCTCATTTGGCAGATCTGAAGCCAAGTGGTCAGTATGTCATGCAGGATTTGAATGATATTGGTGGTGTTTCCGGGGTAATGAAGCTATTGCTTGCTGAGGGATTACTTCATGGGGATTGCCTCACCGTAACTGGTAAAACGTTGGCGGAGAATTTAGCGGAAGCTGCTCCACTTCAGAATGATCAAGAGATTATACGTCCACTCAATAATCCGCTTAAACCAAATGGACCACTGGTTGTGCTTCGAGGAAACCTAGCTCCTGAAGGCGCTGTTGCCAAAATGTCAGGCATGAAGATACAACAGTTTTCCGGACCGACAAAGGTGTACGATAGCGAAGATGAAGCGACAGAAGCGATCATGAATGATGAAATTCAAGAAGGGGACGTATTGGTCATACGCTATTGTGGACCGAAGGGTGGACCAGGTATGCCTGAGATGCTTTCCGTTACAGCACTCATTGTAGGAAAAGGTCTCGGGGGGAAAGTTGCTCTCATAACAGATGGTAGGTTCTCCGGTGGATCGCATGGATTTGTAGTCGGCCATGTATCCCCTGAGGCACAAGTAGGTGGACCGATCTCTTTGCTCCAAAGTGGAGATATTATCACCATTGATAGCGACATTCAGGAAATTAAGGTTGAAGTGCCAGAAGAAGAGTTGGCCGCTCGAGCGCAAGCTTGGGTACAACCGCCACTGAAAGTGAAGTCCGGTGTACTTGCCAAATATGCTAAATTAGTTTCCTCCGCTTCCAAAGGGGCAGTAACAGATTTGATGGAATAAGACAAATAAACATTAATGCTGCATATAAAATGGGAATGGAGAATCTGCTACAACGAATGCATGAAGCACGCGAAACAAAAAAACGCCAGCTTTAGAGATCAAGAAGTTCGCAAGAAAATGATGAAGAATACGTCAAAAGATTAAATTATTAACCCCCGTTTGTTTTATCATTTGAAAATTAACGGGGGTTTGTTTTGTCGAGGGACAAGAACATATTCCGATCCTCGCCAAAGTTTTTTACTATACCCTGAGTCGTTCAACTAATTTCACTGCTATTTCTTCGCATCTCCACTAAAGGTATTTCAATTGTAGTAATATTCATAATTTTAGCTATGGTAGATTGTCAAACCCTATAACTGCCAGTTCATCCGGTATTCAAATTCCTTCCTACGGGATGCAAAAGGGAGACAGCGCACCTAAAGTTACAGAACAGGAACAGCTTGAGCAGGTTGTTCAGACACTGAAAGAATGGATGAAATCAGTACAAAAATAAAAAAAGGACCGTAAGTGTTCATCTTTCATCGATGAATGCTTTCGGTCCTTCTATGTTTATCCTGCACTAATGAACGACGGTATCAGTTTCCGCCTCTCTTGGTTAACGTCTTCGGATGGCTCCACCGCGTGCCAGAGCGAAGAAGATGAGCAGGGCAATAATCGAGCCAACGATGGCGGGAATAATATGAAATCCGCCAATTACCGGCCCCCTTGGTCCCAACAATTCTGTTCCTAACCAGGAACCGATAAAACCCGCAATAATGTTCCCAAGTACACCGCCCGGTACGTCCCGCCCAATCAAGTTGCCGCTTAACCAGCCAATAAGTCCACCAACAATGAGTACCCAGAGCAGATCCATGAATTGTTCTCCTTTCTTCGGGTTTATTACAAGTTATGTTGGGCTCAGTGGAATATACCTCATCTTCCAGTTGGTGGAGAAATCTAAAGCGCCTGTGCTAAGATGGGTTAATAGTTGTTTAAGCTCGTGTAAACAAGGATAGATAGGGGTGTACAGTTGAAGAAAATCCTAGTCATTGATGATGAAATCGCAATTCGAGATTTAATTGAGCTGGTGCTAAGGAGAGAAAACTACGATGTGCAGACCGCAGAGGACGGCAAAACGGGCCTGCAGCTACTCGACTCTTTTCAACCCGATTTAGTGGTACTTGACTTGATGCTGCCAGACTGCTCCGGCTATGAGTTGTGTAAGGAAATCACCGGAAAGCGTGCCATCCCTGTGATCATGCTCTCTGCCAAAAATGAGGTAATCGACAAGGTGTTGGGACTTGAACTAGGCGCGGAAGATTATATGACCAAACCCTTTGACAATCGTGAATTGCTCGCCCGAATCAAGGTCATTCTGAGAAGAAACGAGAGCAAGGAGGAATCCATTGAAGGAACAGAAGTGAAATCTACACGCATCATTCATGAAGAGCTGACATTTGATCTGGAAAGCCGAAGGGTGCTAAAAAACGGTGTACCCGTGTCTTTAACGGCCAAAGAGTTTAAAATTCTGGAAACGTTACTCAAAAGGCCAGACAAAATCTTTACCCGGGATGAGCTGCTGCAGATCGGATGGGGATATGACTTTATGGGAGACAGTCGAAGTGTAGATATGACCATCATGCGGTTAAGGAAGAAGCTGGAGGATAACGCGGACGAACCGAAATATGTCAGGACGATCTATGGATTTGGCTATCAACTTGGAGGTGGCGAGGCCTGAAGTATGCAACCCGGTTACTGCTGAATTATTTATTTTTCTCCGTGCTGTCCTTTGGCATCATCATTTTTGCGGTGAATAAAGCCATCGATTACTACAGCTTCATTACCATTGAGAAACAGATGATGGAGAAAGCGGATCTGTCCGAGTTGTCCTTCCGTGAGGTGTTGTCACAGCATAGGTCATCTTCAGGAGAGCCCCAGACCAAGGAAATTGTCAGACTTGCTCTGGAGAAGCTGAAAGCTTCAGGCAAGGAAGTACGTATCTATGACAGCTCCAAGCAGTTGCTGGGCTTGGCTGTGGATGGCATCATCATTAATGATGGCAAACCTCTTATTTTCGCAAAAAATATTGATAAAGCACTGAGCGGCAGTTATGCCTACACCGTAACGGAAGATCATCTGCTGTATTTTGCGACGCCCATTCAGGATCAATTCTACGAAAACGCTTATGTGTATGAGTTCGTGGAGGACATTTCCTACTTTTATGCGATCATGGATCAAATCCGTTATATCCTGTTTGTCGGTGCAGGCGGATTTATTGTGCTGATTACGTTATCCAGCCTGTGGATTGCCCGCAACACAACCAAGCCGATTAAGCAGTTGCTTGGCGCTGCGCAAAGTTTCTCCAGACAGGAGTTTCGGAGAGTTCATCTAAACCGGAAGGATGAGTTGGGCATGCTGGCAGATGGGCTGGACTCCATGGGGCGGCAGCTTCATGATTACATTCAGTACCAGAAACAATTTGTCTCCAACGTATCTCACGAGTTAAAAACACCCTTGGCAGCCATTCGTGGTTTCTCTCAATACTTGGTTGAAGGGGAGACTGAGAACAAGGAGCTGCAAAAAATATATGCTCATCTGCTGCAGGAATCGGATCGGCTGACACGTTTGATTAATGAACTGTTGTTGTTATCCCGATTCGACAAGGCTGGTTCTAACGAACTGGAACTTGAGAAGACGGAAATGAACGAACTGATTCAGCAAGTCGTAATGAATATGGGAGCCAAGGCTAAGGATAAAGAGATCGAGATCAGAGTCAGTCAAGCGGAGGAAGAACCGGATGATGAGGGTACGACAAGAGTTTACGCCAACGTAAATCCAATGCTGATGTCTCATGCGATTGCCAATCTTGTGGATAATGCCATCAAATATTCTGGCAGTCCATCGCTGATCGAATTGAATTTGGAATATACGCCAAGCGAGGTAGTTATACGGATACGTGATCAAGGTATCGGCATCTCGGGCGAGGAGCTGGAACGAGTGCAGGAACGCTTTTACCGAGCGAGAAATGCTAGCACAGCAAACGGCTCAGGTCTTGGACTTTCCATTTGCAAAGAGATTGTAGAGCGGTTTAATGGATATATCGACATCGAAAGTCAAATCGGGGAAGGAACGACCGTTACCATTGTGTTGCCCCGTGCGGAAACACAATCGTAAATAATTAACGTTACAAGATTGGTACATTTCTGTTATGAGACTAACAAATGTTTTATTTATAATCACTTCATAAGAACAAATCACACATTTATGGAGGGATCATGATGAAATTGATAAACAAAGCAACAGGTGTTATCGTACTAGGTGCTTTACTAACGGTGGCATTAACGGGCTGTCAGTCCAATGATGCTACGCCCCCAGCAACCGGACAGAACACAGCGAATGAACAGAGCAAAGGCGAAGGAGCAACAAATGCTAATGCGCCTGCTTCCGAAACTTCTGAAGAAAAGGGTAGTGAAGCCATAAAGGAAGGTTCGATGGAGAAGGAAGGCAATGTGGTGCTGAAGGAACTTGCTTTTGTCTATAATGAGCACACTATTGCGATTTCGGATACAGCGAATGAAGATCAGATGGAACAGATGCTGGGCAAACCGGATAACCTGAAATCTCATACGTACAGTGCTGACGATGGAACAAACATGGATACGTTAATCGGTTTTACAGAAAAGGTATACACGTATCCTGGTCTGGAGATTAAAACAATCAGTATACCGGAGGGCAAACAAGACTCCATCTTTCATATCGAAATCACAGATCCTAAGTACACGACAGTGCGAAACATTAAAGCAGGAGATAGTCTGGATACACTCAAAAATGCCTACCCTGAGGGGAAACTACTTGGTGATGGAGCCCCTGATGAGGAGGATGACTTCCGTTACGAGCCATCCAATTATGTGGATGTGATGTCGTTTCATATCAAGGATGCCAAGGTGGAGAGTATTCAAATCTACAGCCTTCTGGACTAATATTTAGTGATCGATGTTGGTAAACCTTTTAACGATTCAACTTTAATACCTGCCCGGGAGAGGGGCAGGTATTTTCTATTTAGCGGCTTTTTTAAGCTGACGGCACGTTAGCTTGGTGATAGGTTTTTTTGATTGTCTAGGAGGGGAATATAGGTGTATTATCTGTACCCAGGCTGTTACGATCAGATATAATAGAAAATAGTTATTAGTCAGATTATATAGTATCAATATACTTAGAAAAGAAGTTGGTGGAATAGATGAGAAAAAACACAAACTCAAAAAAACGAATAACCCTGAAGGATGTAGCAGAGCACGCAGGTGTTTCTACAACGACTGCTTCGCTAGTGGTTAGAAATAATCCCAGAATTCCGCAAGCCACTCGTGAAAGAGTTTTAAATTCAATTGAGGAATTAGGTTACATCTACGACAGGGTAGCTGCAAATATGCGTTCACAAAGTTCAAATTTGGTTGGAGTCATTGTGACCAATATTGCAAACAAATTCATTTCAGAATTTCTGATTGGAGCACAAAATAAACTTGAGGAATTCGGATACACTGTATTACTTGGTACAACTTCTGACAATGCAACAAAGCAACAAAATTTAATCTCTACTATGGTAGAACATAGAATTGACGGTCTGATTTTAAATCCTTCTTCCATTAGTTTAGAAAAGACCGTAAAACAATTAAATAATCTGAAAACCCCTCTGGTACTAGCTAACCGGGAATTGTACAGCATTAGCGCTGATTATGCAGGTATCGACTATGAAGAAGGAGCATACCTGGCTACGACGCACTTAGCAAAAAAAGGACATCAAAGAATTGCATTTCTAGGTGGTGTCAAAGAATCTTCGACATGGGTAAAAAGGATGGATGGATATCGTAAGGCCTTCAAAGACCATAATCTAGAACTTGAAGAGAGTATCATAATAGCTAGCGATCCTACAAGCGAAGGAGGAGAGGAAGCTGCGAGGTTATTATTAAAATCCCCAAATCCTCCTTCAGCCATTTTTTGCTTTAGTGATTTGATTGCTTTTGGAGTCATGAAAGTCTTAACTAAAGAGGGCATCGTTGTTGGTCGTGACGTAGATGTTGTCGGATTTGATAATATACCTGATGCAGAAAATTACCACCCACCTCTGACGACGGTCTCATCCTTTCCTAAATTGATAGGCATTCAAGCAGCCAAGCTTCTGCATAGCAAGATTATTGGTGAGAATGAAGGAATTCAGCGTATGATTCTTAAACCAGAGCTGGTCATAAGAGATACATCGAAATAAAAAATTTCCCCAAAATAAAATGATGGATGAAACTGAAAAACACCTCCGAGTGAGAAAATGGATCGTGATCTAACGTTCCAAGTATCGCTCGAAGGTGTTTTTTTGATTTTCACATTTTAATACTTAAGATAGCCCCACTAGGACACAGAATATAATAACTAAAAAAACCCTGTGAAATTTATCACAATATTGACACATTTTTTTGTGAGGAGTATAGTAAGTTTTGCGCAATAATTAGTATATCGATATACTTGATTTTATCCTTATAATTAGAAGTGTATTTTATTTAAATTCATTTTATTTTGTACATCGATATACCTCTGTTTATGCATCAAGGTATATTTCCTAATATAGGAGTACAGAATTGTATCATTAGGGGGCAAAGAAATGTAATTATTATATCGAGTTGTTGAACTTGTATTTTAGCAAAGGGGACAACAAATGAAATATCCGCACCTAAAAATGGGATTAGGGATTTACCTAAGCTATTTACTATTGGGAATGGTCAGTATCATACTCGCTTCAAATATGAATTTTTTATCCGAGCGACTACATGTTGCCCCAACAGACATCAGCTTGCTTATCTCTGTTGTTGGGATTGGCCACTTAGTAACAATAAATATTGCTGGTAAGTTATCCGATCGTTTTGGCAGAAAACCTTTGATCATTGCAGCTGCGTTGCTATACGCTGTTTTTCTTGTTGGAATACCATTAACAACTCACTTTCAGATTGCGCTCTTATTCGCTTTTTTAGCCGGAATAAGTAATTCGCTTCTGGATTCCGGTTCTTACCCAGCCTTGAATGAAAGCTATCAAGAAGCAGCAGGCACTGCAATTGTGTTAATAAAAGCATTTATGTCAGTAGGAGCTATCATTCTACCGGCTTTAGTAACATTTTTAATGTCTAAAGAACTATTTTTTGGTTATGCATTTTTCATTCCTGCCATTCTGTTTGTTTTTTTAGGTATGTATTTTGTGACCATTCGCTTTCCTGGAATGACTGTCCAAAACTCCGACAAGGAGAAAAACGAGAAGCTTTCCAGTGATCAGAAGACCGACTTGTATAGTTGGAAAGAAGGTGCTGCTCTGGTCATCATCGGTTTTTTTTCTGTATCGTTGTCAACAGTCATTCAGACATGGCTGCCTACTTATGGTAACCAAGTCTTACAGCTAAATGAGAAAAAGGCAGTGGAGTTACTTAGTTTTTACAGCATGGGTGGATTAATTTGTATCTTGGTGCTTGCTTTCTTATTAAAAAAGTTCATTAAACCTATTACGGCAATGGTCGTTACACCTGGAATAGCAACCGTCGTTTTAATTGTACTGCTGACGTTCCGTAATCCAGTCATTGCTCCGTTTATTGCATTTTTTCTTGGGTTGTTCACCTCAGGAATGTATCAATTAGCTATGACGGTCATGATTGATTTATTTCCAGCTAGAAAAGGGGTAAGCGTATCTTATGTAAGTGCTTCTGCTAGCGTAGCTTTTATGGTTATTCCTTTTATCACAAGTTTACTCGTTAAACATATAGGAATATCTGCTGTGTTTTATTTTGACTTATGCATTGCTGTGATGAGTACATGTCTAGCGCTTTATTTATCAAAGCAAATAAGATCAATTTCAAAATAATGTTTCACCAAATATTTGCTTGTAATATACACGGAGGGGAAGCAAATGAAGAATCCATATATTAAAACGTCTCTTGGCATGTACTTGAATTACTTTATGCTTGGGATGATCAATATCATTATAGCTTCAAATATGAGTGCCCTATCAGATAACTACAATCAACCTGTTGAAAAGATTAGTTTGCTTGTTTCTGCAATTGGTATCGGTAAGCTGATAGCTCTATTCTTTGCCGGCCGGTTGTCCGATAAAATCGGTCGTAAACCAATCATCATTACAGGAAGTTTTCTGTATTTACTGTTCCTTGTTGGTATTCCTTTAATGTCAAGCTATCCTGTGGCCTTTGTATTGGCCATCACTGCCGGAATAGCAAATTCATTGCTGGATTCAGGAACATACCCAGCATTGATTGAATCATTTCCTAAGAAATCTAGTTCGGCTACGGTTTTGGTCAAAGCGATCATGTCCATCGGAGCCACGTTACTGCCATTCATTCTCGCGTATCTAGTTGCCAACGATATCTCTTGGGGCTGGTCATTTTATGCTTTGGGAATCTTGTTCCTGATCAGTGGAATTTACTTGATCTTTATGCCGTTCCCAGCGTTTAAGTCCAACTCAAAAGATGAAGCAGATAGTGCAACCTACAAAAATCATTTCAAGGAAGAACCGAAGTTTTGGGGAGAAGGATTGGCAATCATCCTTATCGGTTTTACTTCCACAGCATTGTTTGTGGTTTGGCAAACATGGCTTCCAGAGCTTGGGTCTAAATATATTGGACTAAGTGAGAATGTCTCGATAAAACTTTTAAGTTACTTTAGCATTGGGGCATTGGTTTCGGTACTTTTGCTTGCAGCTGTATTAGACAAGTTCATAAAACCAATTACTGTGATGATCTTATATCCAACGATAGCCTTCCTATCCATGCTGAGCTTGTTCTTTATTCAATCATATACAATTGTTATTATCATGACGTTTATCTTGGGATTGTCCACTTCCGGTACCTTCCAATTGGCTATCACTATAATGACAAGATTCTTCGTTAAAAACAAAGGAACGACAACATCTTATGTGAATATAGCAGGAAGTGCTGCTTTTATATTGGTTCCCTTCATATCGAGCTTCTTAGTGGGACAGATCGGTATTTCCATGACACTTGTTTTTGATATGGTCATTGCTTGTTTGAGTGTATTGCTTGCAGTTTTTGTACTTATCCGAGGAAAAAAAGTGTTTCAATAAAAATTCAACTCATAAGGAGTCTTTCAAATGAATAACGATAAAAATCTTGCCAAAATTGACGCAAAAACAACTTTAGTTGGATTACTTGCAACACCAATCGGACATAGCGTTTCCCCACAAATGCACAATGTCGGTTATACGATCAGTGGGTTGAACTATGCATATTTGGCTTTTGAGGTTGGGCCAGAGAAGTTGAAAGAAACAGTTGAAGGTATGAAAGCAATGGGCGTTGCAGGATTCAATGTGTCCATGCCAAACAAAATCGATGTTATTCAGTATTTGGACGAGCTGGATGATACCGCTAAATTCTCAAGAGCCAGTAATACCGTCGTAAATAAAAATGGCAAGTTGGTCGGATATAATACGGACGGATTAGGTTACGTAAAAAATCTTGAAGAACATGGAGTCGAGCTAAACGGGAAAAAAGTAACTTTAGTCGGTTCTGGAGGTGCTGCAACACCGATCGCTATTCAGTTGGTTCAATCAGGCATTAAAGAGATTAGTATCTTCGCCAGAAATGACAAATTCTTCTCCAAGGCAGAAGAAAATGCAGCATATATTAACAATGAGATGAAACACTTCGGCGTGAAGGCTAACGTTTTCCCTTTGGAAGATAAAGAAGCATTTCGTAAAGAAATCGCAGATAGTGCTATCTTAGCGAACGCTACAAGCTTGGGCATGAAACCATTAGATGAATTGAGTATTGTTGACGATGTAGAAGATGTGTTACGCAAAGATTTGGTAGTAACCGATGTTGTATACAATCCTCGCAAAACAAAACTGTTAAAACAGGCCGAAGCTGCTGGTGCCAAAGCGATTAACGGTCTCGGTATGGTGTTATGGCAAGGCGCACTTGCTTACAAACTATTTACAGGAGAAGATATGCCAATTGCAGAGGTGAAAGAGAGCGTATTTGGTACAGAGATATGAATGGATAATAGGGTAAGTTAATATTAGAGTTATTACAGTTGAAAACCAAAAACTGCTCTTATTAAAGCCGCTATGTTTAGCGGCTTTTTTCTTTTTCCGGTATAAGTTCGTTTCCTGAGCCAACAGCACGAACTTATACCGATTGCCGAAATGGGCAAAAATATAGTCCGACTAATATAAATATTTACCTCTTGCATAAAGAACGTGTGTTCGGTTTATAATATATACAAACATACGTTCTTAAAAGTACAGGGGTGATTTCAGTGTTGGCTAAGCAGCGAACCATTATGCTCATTGATATGCAGAGCTTTTATGCTTCAGTCGAGAAGGCGAAAATGCCTCAATACAAAAATAGACCACTCGCCGTCGCTGGCGATCCAGCAAGACGTTCTGGAATTATCCTTGCCGCTTGTCCGTTGGCCAAAGCTAAAGGTGTATCTACCGCGGAACCACTCTGGCAGTCTCTTCAGAAGTGTCCTGAACTGATCATTGTGAAACCACACATGCAAGAATACATTGAAGTATCCACCCAAATCATGTCCATTATTGAGGAGTTCACCGATCTGGTCGAACCGTACAGTATAGACGAATTATTCGCTGATTTTACAGGGTCTATGCATCTATTCGGTAATGATCCAATTGATTTGGCCAAGCAAATTCAAGACAAAATCTATAATGAAACAGGCGTTTACGCGAGAGCTGGCATTGGTGAAAACAAAATTATCAGTAAATTGTGCTGCGATATGATTGCTAAAAAAGCTGAGGGTGGCATTTTCCACTTAAAGAAAGAGGAATTACACCTCCACATTGGAGATAAGCCCATCCGCGATATGTGGGGGATTGGCTCAAGAATGGAAAAACATCTGTGGAAGATGGGCATCCGAACCATTAGAGACCTGGCGAATACGTCTCTTTCCAAATTAAGAAGTAAGTGGGGTGTTAATGGAGAAGTCATCTGGCGAGTGGCAAATGGACTCGACAATTCACCAGTAACCGTCAATACACACAGTACACAAAAGGATATCGGAAACGGAATGACCCTGCCAAGAGATTTCATAGAGGCTTGGGAGATCGAAGTAGTTATCCTCGATATCTGTACAGAAGTGTGCAGAAGAGCCCGTAAAAAGGGACTGATGGGTAGTGTCGTTTCCGTGAGTGTATCTGGAGCCGACTTCGACCAACCAACGGGTTTTCACAGGCAAGTTAAACTGTCTGATCCAACAAACATAACCGTTGATGTGTGCAAACTAGCCAAACGCATATTTCATCAACATTGGGATGGGCAACCTGTGCGCCGTGTTGGCGTATCCCTGTCTCAATTATCCAACGCGGATACATATCAACTATCTTTTTTTGATGATCAAGAGCAGAAACGAGCCATTGATCAGGTGATGGACGACATTAAGGATCGATTTGGCGACATTGCCATTCTACGAGCGAGCTCCATTACGGCTGCTGGCCAAGCGATCGATCGAGCATCTAAAATTGGGGGGCATTACAAATGAGCAAAAAACTGGAGGCCAATGGATTATGGGAATCGAGCCGCATGATGCTTCCACAACATAAAGAACGAATTATACAGCATCGTACTCAAATTCATTATCAAACGAAACCACTGATTCATCAAGATGAGTGGGAGATTATTACTCAGAATATAGATATGTCTCTCAATTATACATTGCAAGCCGCCTTTGAAGTATTTAATGAGTCAGGCAATCGGTATATACACGGAATCGTCACTTCAGTCAGTTCCTTTGGAAAGAAAATAAAAATTGAAATGGAGAATGGATTTGAATGGGTCGATTTTGATCAATTGGTCGCTGTAAAACTTGAAGAAGGAGGCGTGTAAGGTGCGACAGACTTCTGAGGAACTTTCACTCGTGAAGAGGCTGGTAGAACTCCCTTATCTTTTAGGTGCGCTCGAGGTAGATAAGCAAAAAATATACGCTTCAAACTTTAAGATGAAATCTGTATATGTTGACTACCTGGACGGCACCCAAAAGAAAATTGCTTTAGAGATGTACAAATCGAAACAAATTTTAAAGGAACATCATATAAAAATCATAGATGAAAAGAGGTCTGAGCTGAGTTTAACGGTAGATTATTCGGTAAGAGGTTACCTTCATAAAATGACACTATTGTGGAGCAAAGTGAAAGTGGATGTAACCTTAATGCTTACTGAACATATGAGTGTTGATATTACTGATATGACAAGATAAACATAGAGTTAGAGCAGAATAAGGTATATAACGGCATAGGGTGGATATAATACAGTTATAACCATTGTTTTCTTCTCCCTATTGGGTAAACCGACCTTTGATGTTGAAAGGTCGGTATTTTTGCCTCAAATTTTTAGATTATGGTTCCACGATCTTAATAGCTAGGAGTATTAAAATACAACGTCGAATAAGAATACTATGTTAGTGTCCTTTTGACTGTTTTCTATGAAGATATGAACGCCACACTTTATGACTTACAGTTGAGCTAACGGAGGATTTTGTGGAGGAGAGGAAAGATATGGACTACCATTCACGGAAGGAAGCGGTGTTTGAGACGAAACGTTTCCGTAACTGTACCATAGCGGCAGGTCGTCGTCATACCGTTGCTCTTAAATCTGACGGAACAGTAACAGCTGTGGGTGATAATAAATACGGTCAATGTAAGGTAAACGATTGGTGCCATATCGTCTCAGTTGTTGCTAGTAATGTTCATATGGCTACGAACACGGGTAACGCCCATACCGTTGGTCTTAAATCTGATGGTACTGTAATAGCTATAGGTTGGAATAAGCATGAACAATGCAATGTAAGCGAATGGTGCGATATAGTAACTGTGTCGGCAGGTTGGTGCCGTACTGTTGGGGTTAGATCTGATGGCACGGTGGTTGCGGTGGGGCGAAATAATGAAGGCGAATGCAACGTGAGCAGCTGGCATGATATTGTATCAGTCACGACTGGTGACTGGCATACAGTCGGTCTAAAAATAGACGGAACGGTAACAGCAGTTGGTAACAATAAATATAACCAATGTAGCGTAAACGACTGGAGTGACATATTGGCTGTTGCGGCGGGGTATCTTCATACGGTTGGGCTTAGATCGGATGGCACGGTAGTGGCTGTGGGTAGAAATAATGACGGTGAATGCGACGTAAGCGGTTGGCGTGATATTGTAGCAGTTGCAGCAGGGAGTTACCATACCATTGGTCTTAAGTCTGACGGTACGACGGTTGCTGTGGGTTCAAATAAACATCACCAATGCGATGTAAGTGTCTGGCATGACATTAGAGCTGTTTCGGCGGGATGTGTCCACACGATTGGACTGAAATCGGATGGTACGATGGTTGCTGTAGGTGATAATGATTACGGACAATGTGATGTAAGCGGATGGAGTAACATCCAACAATAAATAATGAAATAAGATGCAAAATGTCGAGGGACACAAGTACATATTCCCATTGAAGTCGCTTATTTAGCGGCTTTTTGCTTTGATCGGCATCTTTAAGAGACATGATCTAAGCTTTTTTTCATTGATTTTCATCTACAACACTTCCATATCGTAGTTTAACTATATATCATCCCTATATTGATTCTTACTATAAAAGAAATTTTGATTATATATTGGTATTATAATTAATATTTTGATTGATCTACAAGTGTAGATTAAAATCTAATTTCATAGAAAGGATGAATCTTCGGTGTCTGACATGAAAAAAGCTGTGGTGATCGGAGCAGGGATTGCTGGATTAATTACTGCAAGAATGTTAGCTGATTATTATGAGGAAGTATGTGTGATTGAAAGGGATGAATTCCCTTCGGAGCCAAATAACCGGCAGGGTGTACCTCAATCTTTTCATCCACACCGTGTACAACCACGCGGCGCGCTGATTATGGAACATTATTTCCCAGGATACAATGACGAATTGATAGCATTGGGAGCGATCTCTTCACACGATGAGAAGCTTATAGTTACTAATCGATACGGTACATTAGTTAACAAGGAGGATCCTTCTTCATTAAAAATTGCATCGTGCAGCAGAGCTTTGCTGGAATGGGTGCTGCGCAAGCGAATCCAAAATATCCCTCATATAAGCTTTTTAACAAGTATGGAAGTTACCGGACTCATCGTATCTGAAGACCAGCATACTGTTACAGGCATTTATACCAGAGAAAGAAGCGGTGAAAAAAGGGAAGACCAACTTCCAACGGATATGGTTATTGATGCTTCAGGACGTTCTTCCAAATTGATTAGGTGGCTTGATAAATTAGGGTTGAATGTGCCAGAACCAGAAGTGCTAAAGGTATCTCTTGGTTATAGCACCCGTTATTACAACATTAAATCCTCCATTCCGAACGCATGGGTGATGTCTGATTCAGATCCTGAGCAAGGTATTCGTGCAGGCATATTTACGCGCATTGAGGATGATATCGTTGGACTCATTCTATTCAATGCTGGAGGAGATGAGTATCCGTCCACTCAGCCCGAAGAGTTTCAAGAACAAATCAAGCATCTATTTGCTTCAGATAAAATTGTAAAGTTAATGGAACAGTTAGAGCCATTGCAAGGGCCTAGGGGGTACCGTATTTCCGAGTCTGTTCGCCAGCATTTTGAACTCATGGAAGATTGGCCCTCTGGTTTACTCGTCCTTGGTGATGCATTTTGTAGCTTTGATCCTATTCATGGACAAGGTATCACCGTTGCTGCGATCGAAATTTGACTATAGGAAAGTCTTTGGAAGCACAGCGCTTGCATCCCGATCCGCAGTTTGAACGGAACGTATTGCTGCGTATGCAGCAGGCCATCGATCCGGCTTGGTGGCTTAGTTCCGTGGCTGACCTGCGTTGGAGAGGGGTAGAACATGGTGGGCCTTATGAACTAAAAGGAGTGGATTTTGCTCAGAAATATATCAACTTATTTACGAAGCAAGCGATGAAAAAAGCGGATAAGGAAAAAGATAACCATCTCTTTTTTATGCAATTCCTGATGAATGCTTTGATCCTTCCTCCAAGTGAATATTTCAAAGTGGATGTCCTGGACATGATTCTGGACGACAATGGTTCAGAAGAAGAAATGGAATTAAGAGCAGCGCTTCGTGTCCAGGATCCGGATTTGTACCAGCAAAAATTAGATGAGATCATTCCATTATTCCAACTGGAATATGATGAAGGGATTAAGAAACTGCTGGGAACACTTGAGCCTGCCTCTTTTAATGGATAACTTGTTATGATGAAGTCGTCATTTTGACGGCTTTTTTATTTTGTGTCTATTATGATGGCGTGTTAGAAGTACAGTTACCCTTGAGCTAACATGCAACAATCCTTTAAAACACTGTGTTACTTTTATGTTACAAATGTGAATCTGTGATACCTTGAACTAAATTCGAAATAACATATATTTTATAAATTAATCTATGTAACATAAGTTGTGAAAACAAATACATGATATAAAAACCGATAAAGCGGGATTCGTTTTTTATCCAGATCAGCTGAAGGTTTAAAAGAAAGGTGGGCTTACCAAATGAGTCAAACATTTCAATTCCCTAATGGTTTTTTGTGGGGAGGCTCCGTCTCTGCAAACCAAATTGAGGGGGCGTATCTAGAGGACGGGAAGGGACTATCCATTCAGGATATCATGCCACACGGCATTCAGACACCTCCAACAACAGATCCAACAGAGGATAATATGAAGTTAATCGCGATTGACTTCTATCATCGATACAAAGAAGATATTAAACTCCTTGCCGAAATGGGTTTCAAAGTTTTTCGCACATCTATAGCTTGGTCCCGAATCTTCCCCAAAGGGGACGAACTTGAGCCTAATGAAAAAGGCCTCCAATTTTACGACAACCTTTTTGACGAGTGCCGGAAATACGGTATTGAACCTCTGGTTACGATCTCTCATTATGAGACTCCTTTACATCTCGCTAGGGAATATGATGGCTGGGTGAATCGAAAAATGATCGATTTCTATGAACGATATGTGCGAACCATTTTTGAGAGATATAAAGACAAAGTGAAGTATTGGCTCACATTTAACGAGATTAATTCGATTCTGGAACACCCGTTTGTAAGCGGTGGGATCAACACACATAAGGATCAACTGAGCAAACAGGATCTGTACCAAGCCATTCACCACGAGTTTGTTGCAAGTGCACTGGCTGTTAAAATAGGGCATGAAATTAATCCAGACTTCAAAATTGGTTGTATGGTCATTGCTATGCCGATTTACCCACTGACTCCTGACCCTAATGATATGATCAAAGTGATGGAAGCTGATCATAAGAACACAGGTTTCATGGATGTTCATGCGCGTGGTTATTACCCAGGTTACATGAAACGTTATTTGAAAGATAACGGGATTACTATTCATTTTGAACCTGGCGACGAAGAAATATTGAAAAACACCGTTGATTTTATTTCCTTTAGCTACTATCAAAGTTGTTGTGAAACGGCTGATCCTGCCAAGCAAATTAAAGGAGAAGGAAACCTGATTGGCGGTATTCCAAATCCGCATTTGGTCGCGAGTGAGTGGGGTTGGCAGATCGACCCTCAAGGCTTAAGGTACATCATGAATGCAATCTATGATCGTTATCAGAAACCATTGTTCATCGTTGAAAATGGATTAGGGGCCGTAGATGAACTTATCACGGACGAACATGGCAACAAAACAGTTAGCGATGATTATCGCATCAAATATTTGAAGGATCACTTGCTTCAAGTTGCTGAAGCCATTCAAGATGGTGTTGAATTGATGGGGTATGCAACATGGGGTTGTATTGACTTGGTTAGTGCGACAACTTCAGAATTAAAAAAACGGTACGGATTCATCTATGTGGATCGTCATGATGATGGTTCAGGAACATTGGAACGCTATCGCAAGAAGTCCTTTCACTGGTATAAAGATGTCATTCAGAGCAACGGAAGCAGTTTGTTTCGTGAATAGTGATAGCGCTAATGGGAGTAGAAGATGAGAAAAAAAATATTTTTAATTATTGCATTATTTGTTGCTACATTGAATTTGCGCCCAGCTATTAATTCCATATCTCCGCTGTTAGATACGATTCGGGAAGATCTGGGGATGAGCGCTGCACTAGCCAGCTTGCTAACTTCAATACCTGTACTATGTATGGGCGTATTTTCACCTTTTGCCGTCAAAGCAAGTGGGAGATGGGGAATAGAACGAATCATTGGATATTCCCTGATTGTGGTGGGAATCGGAATAGCCACTCGGCTATTTACACAGTCTACGTTCGTTTTACTTTTATCTGCATTGATCGTAGGCATCGGGATCGCTTCGATTGGCCCGTTAACTTCAGGTTTTATTAAAAAGTATTTTCCCGATCATGTTCCATCCATGATTGCACTCTATAGTATTGCGATCACTGTAGGGGCTGCAGTTAGTTCAATGGTATCCATTCCCTTAGAGGCATATTTCAATTCTTGGCAGACAGCGGTAGGGGGATGGGCAGTAATTGCCTTTGTGGCAGCGATCGTTTGGTGGATCATGGTGAAGCCGCGATCTGAATCTGTTCATGTGAGTGAAATAAAAGAACGTCCGCAAATTAAACTTCCCTGGGGAAATAGAAGCGCATGGACGCTTACGCTTTCATTTGGATTAATGGCTATGTTGTTTTATTCTTTTACAGCGTGGCTCCCGTTAATGATTCAGGAAATGGGGTATAGCAAATCCTATGCAACGCTTTGTCTGACCATATTTGTTGTAATCCAAATCCCGATTAGCTTTATACTTCCTGTATTATTGAAGAACTTTCCTTCAAGAAGAGTATGGATGGTTGGTGAATCTCTGTTCATGATTGTTGGTTTGATTTTATTGATGATAAATTTCATACCGATGGTTTCCGTTGTGCTCTTTGGGATTGGAGCAGGGGGCTTGTTCACTTTAAACCTGATGTTACCGATTGATTCTACAACCAATGTGAACGATGCAACTTCCTGGTCAGCGATGCAGCAATCTGCTGGGTATGTCATTGGTGCACTTGGTCCAATACTGCTAGGTTGGATTCATGATGCTTCCAATAGTTTCACACCTGCTATGATTGGAATGATTGTGATCATCATCTTAATGATTATGACGCAAATTGCAGCAACACGAGCAAAACAAGTAACGGAAAGAGTCTAACGTAGTTATCCAGTTGAGAGCCATAACGACTTAAAAGAGAGCCAATAGGGCTCTCTTTCTGGTGCGTATTTTTAGAAAGAACGAGTTCTCTCTTATAGCTCTAATTCTGTATTTACCATTTCTTTGAAAACCTCTCGTCCCAGCCATTCTAACAGGAACGTAACAGGAACCTGAGTGGTGATGTTAGTGGATTCGTAATACTCTTCTTTTACATAATAAGGGACACTTACATCTGATATTTTAGCCATGGTGGATTGGCGATTGTTCGTTATCGCCACAATTTTATTTTTCTCCTGCTTGATCCGTTGGAGATACGGTAGAACATACGGGTTTTCACCTCGCGTAGATAATGCAATCGTAACGCTATTTTTTTGCATTCTGGTATGAACAGGATAATGAGGATCTTTTATGTACACGGAGCAGATCCCTAAATTTGAAAAAAATCGGGCTCCATATTCGCCCATTATTCCGGAGCTCCCGATACCAATAAAAATGACGCTGCTGGCTTTAGCAATTAACTTTGCTGCCGTTTGAATTTTTTCCTCCAATTCAGGAGATTGAGAACGTTCAAAAAACTCATACACAGCATGATGTGGACTTTTTAACTCCTGCTTTGTTAGTTTATCCTTTTGAGAAATAAGCATCTTAAGTTTTACTTTAAATTCTGAAAATCCCTCACATTGATTCTTTCGGCAAAATCGCATAATGGTGGCTGTAGATACATGAGTTTCATCGGCCAGCTCTCTAATCCGCATGTAAGCCACTTTTTCCATATTCTGTGAAATATAGTTATATAAAGATAGTTCCAATTCATTATAGGATGAGATTTGTTCACTGGTGAACATGGATATACACTCCCTTAGACCATAATAATAACAACCTGCTTAGGCAGTATACATTACCTCCCCCCAAAAAACAACGCGTTACATTTTTGTTACAAAAATCAACGCAGTCGCTGGGTCTTTTCTGGGAACCTTTTCTGTTAAAGCCTATTTCATTGGCACTGTAGGTCTTCCGGGAGTTACTTATATTTTGGGCTTCCAGGAAGAAGCAGCTGCACCATCAGCAATGTCCGCAACTACACCTGTAGTAACTGAAGACACTAAATTACAGGATCAACAAATGTTCAGCCACATGAATGGGGAAGTTAAGCCACTTAGCCTAGTGCCAGATCCTGCTTTTTCCGAAGAAATGATGGGTAAAGGATTTGCCATTCAACCTGCTGAAGGACGTGCAGTATCTCCGGTTAACGGCACAGTAATTTCTGTGTCCAAGAGTGGACATGCTATTGGTCTCGTAAGTGATCTTGGCGCAGAGATGCTGATTCACATCGGAATTGATACTGTAAAGCTGAAGGGCCAAATTGCTCACCAAAGGTACAGACAGGAGCTAAAGTATCCGTAGGCGATGTATTGATGGAATTTGACCGTGAAGATATCGAAAAAGCGGGTTACAATATGATTACTCCGGTCATTATTACGAACATGTATCAATATACCGATGTCCAATCGGCTGGGCGTACCACAATTCATGAAAAAGAATTGATGTACACAGTCAAAGCCTAATTTGATGTTATTAATAGCGGCAGTGATTCCAAGTTATTTCTGGAACGCTGCCGTTTTTGTCATGGTGCTGCATAGTAAAACCAAAAAAATTGTTCTTTCTACATAATTTTAAAAAACATTGCGTTACTTTTGAGTAACAAATGTGATCTCATGTTAATTCAAACTAAAATGCCGAAATGTATATATTTATTTGAATAATAAAAGTAACATAAGTTTTGCAAAATAAAATTTATTACAGACGGATAAGTAGAATTACTCTGAATATGGAGAAATCTCTTATGGATTCAACACTGAAAGGTGGAACACACAAATGAGTCTAACCATTCGATTAGCGGCTGTTTTAATGTGGGAAGGTCTTTAGCTACTAATTCAATAGAAGGGGCATATATAGAAAAGGGTTTGTCCCAGATGAGTGAATGTAAAATATTTATTTTAGTGAATAGTTAATTTATCTATTTTTCTAGAAATATAGAAATGAGAAGGTGCAATTGTTGAAAAATATGGGGAAAATATATTTATTAGCTGTAATTAGTTTTCTTAATGGATCATCAGAATATGTTATTGCCGGGATCCTGGACAAAGTAGCTGAGTCTAGCAACATTTCAGTTTCTTCTGCTGGACAGCTCATTACTGTGTTCTCTATAGCTTTTGGTGCAGGGACTCCTTTTTTAATTGCTTTCACATCAAAATTAGACCGAAAAAAACTCTTAGTTTATGCTCTAACTGTATTCTCTGTTGTTAACATTTTAATAGCAACGATAACAGGATATGAGATGCTCATCGTAGCTAGAATTATTTCAGCACTTAGTGCCGGTGTTATTCAGGTTACGCTCCTTACTCTTGCTGCGGTTTTGGCTGCTCCAGGAAAGCAAGGCAGTTCAATTGCTACTGTTATTATGGGAAATAGTACGGCATTAGTTATTGGTGTACCTATAGGCAGGGTTGTAGCTTCCCATTATGATTGGAACCTCATATTTATTGGTCTTGGAGTAACCGGACTTATTCTCTTATGCCTAGCGCTGCTGATCATACCTAAAGTAGTTGCGGAAAAAGCTGTTCCTTTGCGTGAGCAGTTCAAATTCATCGTGCAACCCCGTATCGCAGCAGCGTTACTAATTACGTTCGTGTGGTTAGGCTCATATTCCATTTTATTTACGTACATTTCACCGTATCTCCTTGATATATTTAGCATGAGTGATCAAGGTGTAACGGTAGCCCTGTTTATATTTGGTATCGCTAGTGCTATTGGTTCCAAATTAGGAGGAATTAGTACAGACAAATGGGGCACATTCCGCACACTAACTGGTGGAATGCTACTTCATGCCATTGTATTACTGCTGTTCCCGTTTATAGGCCAATCCGTATTGCTTCTATATATATTGCTTATTTTCTGGGCACTAGCGGCCTGGTCTTCAGGGACGCCAATCCAATTTCAGCTTATCAGTCTTGCTCCCGCTGCGTCAGGCATTGTTCTTAGTTTGCATAGTGCGATCGGACAAGTTGGAATGGCTGCAGGTGCGGGTATCGGGGGGATTGCTGTCAACCACAACTTGTTGAACTATATTCCATGGATCGGTGCGCTTGCCCTTGTGATTGGCGTTGTAACAACGTTGCTTGATAACTCGCTATCTAGAAGAAAACAAACGAAACATTCTTTGCAATGAATAAACAATTGTTTCATCTTCGTTTGATACTTGGGGTTAACGATATACGAATAGCTGTATTCAAAATTGGCCTATAACAAAACTACTTTCTTCTCGTTCAACCTAATGGGAAACATCACCTCTAGAACAACAAGAAAGCAACTGACCCATGTGATCAGCTGCTTTCTTTGTTTTATAACTCATAACTCATAACTCATTAACCCAATAGCAATCAGTAGATACATCGTTGGAAGGAAGCTGCCTGAGTAGTCGTATAATAACCCAATGAAAGTAGGTCCAACTGCCGTCATAACATCAAAGTCGAATCACGTCACAGGTCTGCCCTAGCTTGAATACTCCAGCGAGTACTAACCTCCAAGCCTTGTTACACCACAACTAACAGTACGATAATTCCGAGTAAAATCAGCCAGCATACTGGGTGACCAAAATTTAATCCCCAGCCGACTCCGAATCTTTTCTCAACGATTAGGTTTGGATCCTTGCGATTGAAATAAATCATACCTAATAGCCATTTATCATCATCATGGACAGGTCTGAAATTGGAGCAATCTGCCGATTGCTCCAATCGGCTTCCGCCCTGACCAGCCCAGAACGATAAGGCTAAGGCGTATAGGATGATAAAGGCTATTATGATTAGGACAATGGGAATAGCGAAATTGATGTTAAGCAGAGATATCATATTTAGTTGCACGACGGACAACAGGATAACTATTAAAAAGCTTGCTGTAATCATAAAACCTGACCAAGTACGGCGGAAAGTTACGTCTTGTCTGATGGAACGGTTCGGATCAGGGGGTTGAACCTGCTGCTTCACTCTGCGAATACTCCAATTCTCAAATATGAACACAAGTATTAAGAACACTTGCATTATCGTAGGCATAAACACAGAACTATAAGATTTAGCTGCATAGCCGTCTACGTTCCAACTGCTGTTGTAATGGATCGGAATCTGATCAGGAATTAGGTCGTAGTTGAGTAGCACAGTTACAATACCAACAACAATAATGAAAACATGGATGAGGAACCAATTACTAGACAAGCTAATGTTTCTTTTCCGAAAACCAGTGTCCACTGCCATGATCGATGGTTCAAGAGCAATAGGCAGCATAGGTAGTAAACTTTTCATTTTGAAATGATAGCTAATGTTTATGACTAGGGAGATTACGACCATGGCGAGTGAATAAGTGACAATGATCCAACTTTGTTGCTTGGAATGTTCATCACCGTATATTAGGCAGATGATACAAACAATGAATAGGATGGTATGCAAGGTAGCACTATTCTTAGCATATGACTTCCGCATCTGGCGCAGAGGTTCGCTGTGAAATTGTACAGCGCTGACGGTGACCCCAAAACTAATCGTCTCTCTTGTTAAATAAGGCATGCTTACCATGAGTACAATAGTAGGTACAAATACAAAGATCATTACTATAACAGGCATTATCGTCATATCATTCCTCCTTTTAACTTAGGGTAGGTAATCGACTTGAATATAAGTTAATTATAAGCGATTTTAGTGGATATATGGGTGAAATTAACATTTATCCAGATCTTTTTGCTACGCAGCGATACTCATCTGACAACGCAGTAAAGTTCACTTGGTAAAATTGTGAAGGATATATCACATTAACTGGAGTGGATACTATGCTTTCTGAAGAAGATTATGCGAAGGTGGCGAAAGAAGCTTTACATCAATACCCAATCTATTGGGAAAAACTTGTGTATCTCGGAAAGAGTGATAATGTTACATTTCAAGTTCAGACCAACGATGATCATCAAAAGTTTCTTATCAAAATCCATATCTCAACGATTTCCATTCAATCAAAAGGGAATATCACATCAGAGCTTATTTGGCTTGAAGCTTTGGTTAAAGATACAAATCTCGTCGTACCTGTACCTGTTAGAAATCTTCAAGGTGATCTGGTAACAGAAATCTCAACTGATCTTAGCGAAAATACAATCATGGTGACTATTCATCATTGGATTCATGGAAGCGTACTTCAAAGAGAGCCAACAAGTAATGAAACTGAAAATTTAGAGCTTATCTCAAGCGAAGTGTTTGTTCATGTGGAAGAGTCAGCACATAAAATAGCAAATGTGATACAAAATCATAAACGTTTGCCAAGTAACTGGGGAGTTATTCATTCTGACCTTCATGAGAGTAACTATGTTTTTTATGAGGATACTCCTCGACCTATAGATTTTTCTAATTGTGGCTATGGCTTTTATTTATTTGATATGGCTGAAACATTTTTGCAATCTTTCATCTGATAATAGGAAAGTATTTATTTCATCGTATAGCAAAGTAAATCAACTGGAAGAGAATTATGTCGAGTTATTAGAAGCATTTTTTATTTGGTCAATCATTAGGACTTTCGCATTCCATTCTCTAAATCCAAATGAACAACAATCCTTAGCGGCAAATTTTCCATCAGTTATTGAAAACTATTTTAGGAAATATCTTAAAGGAGAAAATTTTTTGTTAAACTAAGGGGCAGGTTAGTGTAATCTGATGTGGCTTTTTGTGTAGAATTTGATTCTGAATCAAATTCAGTATATTTTCAATCAGCACCTGTTGTTACCATAAAAGTAAAGGGGGAGATGTTATATGGATAAAAAGATTAAACTACTATATACACAAGATATATTGAGACAGTCCGCGCAATGTTTTGGTATACGTGAAGACTCTGTTTTCGAATTAAATGGGTTTCAAAACTTCGTTTATTCCGGGGTAGTTGGAGATCGAGAAGTTATTTTAAGAATCACCCATGTCACTCATCGGAATGAATTATTAACAAGAGCGGAACTAGATTTTATCATGTTCCTGGCTGATCGCGGAATGAAAGTAGCAAGGCCTATTCAATCTTTATCAGGGGATTTTATTCATATCATTGATGAGTCCTTTGTTGTGACAGCTTTTGAGAAAGCACCAGGCAGAAATGCAGTAATAGCCGAGGAGAGCAATACATTTTATGAAAATATTGGTCAAATGGTCGGGAAAATACATAAGTTTTCACTTCATTATTCGTCCCAACATTCACGCTATGAATGGAATGATAATGCCCTATTAGCCACATTTAAGAAGTATTGTCCGTTAGAATTACACGATAACTTTGATCGTTTAATTACTGAAGTTAGTGCCCTGCCCAAGGAAAAAAATACATACGGTCTTATTCATGGGGATATCAGCCCTGGCAATTATCTTAATGATGGGGACAAAGCCTTTATTATTGACTATGATGAGGTGGAATATAGCTGGTTTGTTTCTGATATTGCCACACCATTATTTTATGAAATCCCAATCCCTTGGGTTGTGTCAGGAGATGTGAGGAAGGAGATGTGAGGAAGGAGATTGCAAAACGCTACTATTGCAACTTCTTAAATGGCTATTGCAAGGAATACACTGTAAGCCAAAGCCAGTTAAACAAAGTTCCACTATTTATAAATTTAAGGCAAGTTAGAGTTTTAGCTGCGCTCTATAGAAGCAGAGATTTTAACGCTCCTGATTGGACTGAATGGTATGAGCAAGCCCGACGCTTCTACTATGAAAATTTATTAAATAACACTCCTTATATTGATATGGACTTTTTGTGTTAACGGGTACTTAGGTTCTATGCTGTTAATTAGAATCACACTTATTACGATTCTCCGCACTGTCTGTAACGGTAAGTTTAAAGGCCATCCTTTATGGGATGGCCCTTCCTTTTCTGAGTTATAGATTCTCAGCAAGAAGAAATATCTCTTATTAACTTTAAATGAACTGGTATGCAGATTTTTTGATTAAGCAGGCTAGATTTGATTTTTGATGTTATCTAACCCGATCTGACCTAGCATTTCTATATTACTTTTACTAAGTAACTGGTTCGCTATTCCTCTTTTCGTCCTTAGCCATTTTACCTGTTCGCCTAAATTGGACATAATATAATGCCGCTACGACAACGATAAGAATGGGAAGTGTCAGGAAAATATTGCTATATACAAAAGTTGCACTGTTTTGTGGTATCGGATTTAAGCGAATGGTCGATGTGCCCAGATCTAGTATCTTGCCGATAACAGCTGTTGATGTGGCAGTAGCAATAAAAGTGACCATCGAGAATAATCCCATCCCTACGCCGATATTCTCTTTTGAGAGTGTACGTGAAACCGTGTTTGACATTGCAATTTGCATGAACGATTGACCTAGAATACCAAAAATAAGAAAGATCGCAATAAATACTGGCGACATACCAACGACTGAAGACAAAGAGAGAAAACCGATAATAAGAAGTGCAGCTGCAGTAAACACAAGGAAACGATTTCCCTTATCATCTGCTAATTTACCGCCTTGTCGACCCAAAAGCGCGGCCATTAAAGACGAAGGCAGCATAACTATTCCGATGAAAACCGGTGACAAGTGGTTTACAGAAGAAAGTAGCTGAGGTGTAATGAATGGAAAGGCAAAGCCAATCCCGATCATGACGAAAGTAATAATTAGACCGAATGAAAACGGTTTGTTTCGAAATATGGCCGGGTTTATGAAGGGGTTTGGAGTATAGCGTATACGTAATACGAAAAAAATGAAAATAAGAATCCCGCCTAAGGCAAGCCAAACACTTCCGTTTGTTAAAGCCAGTAACAAAATGGCTACGGTACCTGCCAGAAGTATTCCACCAAGATAATCCATTTTTCCGGAAACTCCCTTTTCATCATCTAAATATTTCCGATACATCGGTAAAGTAAGTAATGATAAAAGCGAGATTACAAATAGTACCCGCCAGTTCCATGTACTGCTTACCACGCCGGCAATGATCGGACCAATGGCCAAACCGAGAAAATCCGATTGCAACGGTACCTAATGCACGACCGCGCCTATCAGATGTAAAGTAACGTACGGGTACAATCATAGAAATCGCCGGAATGACTGATGCACCAGCTGCCTGTACAATTCGCCCCACAATGACCATCCAATATTCACTAGCCACTAAGCCGATAACAGAGCCAATGGCAAAAAGTAGTAGACCAAACGTCAACAAATTCTTCAAGCTGTATCTGTCTGTCAATTTACCGTAAGTTACCGAGCCAATTGCGTACACAATCATATAGCCTGTGATGATCCAACTCGCTTGCGATGAAGAAATTTGAAATTGTTTACCGATATCAGGGAGTACAATATTAAACATGGTTGCATTCATGACGGATATGATGAGTGTAAAGACAAGTAAACCAAGTAATAACTCTCCTTTATTTTTTTGAACGCTATGATTGGTTTGCATTGGAATGCCTCATTTCTATAGGATAAAACTGTATTGATGAAATAACGAGCCTGTATTCCTTTGATGATAAAAATTTCATCTATAAACCGACAATGTAATGTTTTAAATACTTCGCTGGCAGAGATGGTCAACGCTAATTTACTGAAAAGTCCTCAATGATGAGGACTTTTCAGTTTTTCTGGATATATTTTAAATTTCACTTTGTTTTTAATCTTGCTCCCACAGCCGCAAATGACGGTATGCTTCAAAATTATAATTGGCTGCTGGCAATTGGGGCATACATGATGATGTGGCTGATCGTTCAGCTTCACCACTTCCTCCGTTCTTGACTCCGCATTGCATGGAGTACTTTATTTTTCATATCATTCTTTCCTATGCTTCAACATCTTGGTTTACTTGATTTCCCCTGTTGCCATGAGAACTGCTCTCCCCAGCGTATGACTCAGCATGGTGAATCCAAGGAGAGCTGGCGTGGAATTAGGGGCGACACTAATATTTTCGACATCCAGCGCATGAACGACAAAATAATATCGATGAGGACCGTGTCCCGCTGGAGGCGCTGCACCGATAAAGCGTTCGAGTCTCAAATCATTCGGTAGTTGCAGGGAGCCTTGCGGCAAACCGCTGGAATACTCGTCACCTGCGCCTGTAGGTAGCTCAGTTACGCTGGCAGGGATGTTGATAACGGCCCAGTGCCACAACCCCGATCCAGTTGGGGCGTCCGGATCATATGCAGTTACGACAAAACTCTTTGTCCCGTCGGGTGCACCCGACCACTTCAAATGGGGCGAGAGATCTTTACTTCCCTCTAGTGTTGACATCTCCGAATAATGCTGGGTCGGTAGAGGATGTCCCTCCATAATGTCATTACTCTCCAACTGAAAGACTGCCACTTCTGGCAATTTGGAAAATGGATTGTTGTTCATTGTAAATTACCTCCTTTTATTTTCATTTTCGATAATACATTAAAGAATCGATTCTGTAAACTATAATCGTTTTTATAATTCACTATCGAATTTTGTGTTTGTTTTTTATTGATAACGGTGTAAACTATCTACATACAATTACGTAGAATTATAATGTGTATGAAGGAAGGTGCTGCTTCATGGCCAAAAGGAATGGTTCGTCCACCTTAAGCGAGAATGTCAGGAAGAAACTACAATCCGATATTTTGACTGGACAATATGAACCAGGTTCTCCATTAAAAGTTTCGGAATTAGCTAAAGGTTTCGAAGTCTCAGTTGCTGTTGTTCGCGAAGCGTTGACGCGATTGGCGACTCAGGGTCTGGTACAGCAGAATCCTAACCACGGATTTTCAGTAAAGACGGCGTCGGAGGAAGAACTAAATAACATCATACAAGCGAGGTTAATCAATGAATCTGAAGCTTTACGCCTATCCATCGCCAATGGTGATCTCACATGGGAATCCAATGTAATTGCCGTGCATCATAAGCTATCGCAAACGGCAGAGTACAAGGAAGCGAATGACAAGCTTGTTGTCCGCGAAGAATGGTCCGAGATTCATCGTCAATTTCATTACGAGCTTATTGCTGCGTGTCCGAATCCAGTTCTCTTAGATATCTGCAGCAACCTTTGGGATTTGAGCGAATTTTATCGACATTGTTCCCCCCCGCAACAGCAAGTCCGCGATGGACTCGCTGAACATAAGGCATTAACAGATGCCGTTCTTAACCGCGATGGTGAACATGCTACACAGATCTTTAGAGCACACATCCAACTAACCGCAGAGGTCTTATTTGACAAGCAATAAGTTGTTTATATGATTCAAAAGTTTACATCGAAACTTATCGATTACCTGGGGAATTGGATAGGGACGGGGATACTTAATGTTCGCATAAGCGATTTCTTGGTTAATCTAACTATTTTGTATGGAGCTGAGGCTATTGAAAACAATCGGCTAAAGCTGGAGGCGAATGAGATGCTGGAATTAGAGTTTACGACTATAGAGGAGTGGGATGAAGCATTGTGGGCGCGGATGGAGCGAATCTATCATGAGGCTTTTCAAAGCGGCGCTAAGACAAAAGCGATTCTACGCAGTATGCTGGACCGGAAGATTGGTTATTTACACACGGGCGTGCATCATGGAGAAGTGGTTGCGATGGCTGTTACTGGACTGGAGGGGAAGGTTGCGGAGCGCATCCTGATCATCGATTACCTCGCGGTTGAACAGAAGATGCGTGGGTGGGGCATAGGGACCTGGATGTTAGAACAGCTCAGAGCCTGGGCGTTAAGAGAACACCGGATCAAAGGTATGATTATCGAGGCGGAGTTCGGGACAACGGAGACTCATCAGGAACGCATTCAGTTCTGGCAACGCAACGGGTTCATCCTAACCTCCTATGTCCATCAATATAGAATGGTGCCAGAGCCGTATCAGGCAATGATGCTGCCACTGGATACAAGTACGCATGTGCCTGATGATGGTGAAGCACTGTTTCGTTATATCAATGCTTTTCACAAGGTTGCTTACCGGAAGAGTTAGACCGCATTCAAGTGAAAAGGTTAGGAACGTGGTATCAATATCGATTAGAATATTTATCGAGGCACCTGCCTTCACACTTTGGGGAGAATCGGTGCTTTTGTTCATCTATACAAAAATTTATGTTTATCCATTGTGACCATCCTCTTTCAAATAGGATGTAAAATGATCAGTTCTTGACTGCATGGTCAATAACTGATACATTAATCCCATGAGTAGACCAAGAGAATTTGATGTCGATCGTGTATTACACCAGTCTATGGAAGTGTTCTGGAATCAAGGCTTCAAAGCAACTTCTTATGAGGACCTTACGCGTACTACAGGAGTCAAAAAGCAAAGTTTGTACTGTGTTTTTAAAGACAAGCGATCGTTGTTCCTGAAGGCGCTGGCACTTTACCGTGAACAGGTTATAGCGAAACTGAAAGAGATTGAAACCCTGGATTCGTCTCCCGTTGATAAACTGGATGCCTTACGATATTCCCTTTTAGACGATGAAACTAGCTGTCAAGGGTGTCTAATTGTGAATGCATCACTCGAATTCGGAACAGATGACGAGCAGGTCACACGCGAAGCTGAGCTCATGGCAGAAGAGATTCAACTGGTATTAGAGAAGATCATAAGTAGTGGCCAGAAACAACAGTTAATTTCCAACCGGTATACGAGTATAGAGCTTGCATCTTATCTAAATAACACCATTCTTGGTGTGAGAGTTATGGAGAAATCAGGTTCATCCCGTGAACAGATCGAGACGGTTCTGCGTACTTCATTTGGCATGATCATGTCTTGATCTTTTTTTTGTAAAATTCTTGACTACGAAGTCAAAAATAATTGAAGGCGGATTAATGCACCACGAAACCTTGAAGGAGGTGGGGCTTTTCGATAAAAATCGTGTATTGATTCATTTGGAAATAACGTCTAGCTGTTAACCAGGCTGGTTGCTGTTTAACATCTCCTAGGTCAATTTATATAAAACGAAATATGTGGAGGTTATTATGAATTATTCTCAATCCGTAGAAGCATTGTTCCAACCTATAGAGTTAGGTCACTTGAAGTTATCCAATCGGATCGTGATGGCGCCGATGACGCGTCAATTTTCTCCGGACGGTATCCCGGGTTCGAATGTTGCGGGCTATTACCGCCGTAGAGCAGAGAACGCAGTGGGACTTATTGTGACAGAAGGGACAATAATTAATCATCCGGATGCATCCAATCAAGCCAATGTGCCGCACTTTTATGGCGAAGCTGCAATGAATGGTTGGGCACATGTTGTATCTGAAGTACATGAAGCTGGCGGTCGAATTATTCCACAGATCTGGCATATGGGAGCCAAAGGTCATGTTAATGATTATTCGGAAGCTGAGATTGCTACAATCGTTCAGGAATTCGCACAAGCAGCCTCAGAAGCGAAACGCGTTGGGTTCGATGGTGTTGAAATCCATGGAGCACACGGCTATCTGATCGACCAATTCCTGTATGAGAAAACCAACTCTCGTACGGATCGTTACGGTGGAGATATGATGGCTCGCACACGTTTTGCAGTTGAAGTGATTGAGGCTTGCCGTGAAGTAGTGGGATCGGAATTCCCTATTGTACTGCGTTTATCTCAGTGGAAGACAGATGATTATCAGGCTAAATTGGCTGAAACACCGGAATTACTGGAGCAGCTTCTCGCACCGTTGGTTCAAGCTGGAGTCGATATCTTCCACTGTTCCACACGCCGTTTCTGGGAGCCGGAATTCGAAGGGTCTGATCTGAATTTTGCTGGATGGACCAAAAAACTGACTGGTAAACCGACAATCACTGTTGGATCGATTGGTCTTGATGGTGACTTTACAAGTCTGTTCACAGAAGGTAAAGGCGCAAGTAACGTCGGTATCGAGGGATTGGTACAACGACTTCAGAATGATGAGTTTGATCTGGTTGCTGTAGGCCGTGCTCTTCTAGTCGACCCTGAATGGGTTAAGAAAATTCAAGAAGGACGTACTGATGATCTGGTTCCATTCACAAGAGAGGCGATGACTGTACTTACTTAATTGTAGTTATAATCATTAGGAATATGTATTAATCAAACACACCTTCAAATGAAACCTTGTCGTAAGATAGGGAGATCATCTTGGAGGTGTGTTTGTAATGGCAACCAGAGTGAGTTATCCGGTGGAATTAAAGATGAAAGACATAGAAATGAGACTGGCAGAGGATGCAAAGAAACATCGGAATAAGATCCTCAACTTCATTATTGCCGGTTCCTTAATTTCTACATCATCACTCAACAACACCACTGCTTGGGGGGAGCTCTCCCTCCGAAAGATCAATGCTTCTCTTCACTGAGTTCCCAACGCAAGTGACGATCTATTCATTAATGCTAAGTGACAACAAGTGTTTTAGATTGTCATCAATAAATTGATTATCCGCACTGTTGATTCCACGACCGGCAAAATGGCCCCAGATCGATTGGATTGGTTTCAAGACAGCATTAGGTATACGCTTAGCTTCGTATTCATTATCGGCCGCAGTGCAGAAGAGATCCGTGCTTCCCGGCATGATACAGGCATAAGCTTTTATGCTCTGAAGTGCTTTATCAAAGTCTTCGTTATAGGAGGGATTTGCACTGATATCTGCATGTTGTCCTGTCCATAACATGGCCAGAACATTATGCGGATCCATATTCATAAAGCTATTTTCCCAAACACCAGCTACAAAATCCTCCAATGTGTCAAATCCCATCTCACGGTAAAGCTCTTCTCTATAAAACGCATGTGATAGTCCCCATCCCGCATAGACCCGACCAACGGCACGCATGTCTATCGAACTTAGTTGGTTTAATTTACTTGAGTCGAAGCCGACTGCAGATAGCAGTGAAGCTTTCACGCCTTCCAGGACCACAAATGTGTGAGGCCAAGGTTTGGCGATGCCTCCAAAAGGTGCGATTCGTTCAACCATCTCCGGGTAACTTGCTCCCCATTGAAATGCCTGAATGCCACCCATCGACCACCCGACGACAAGAGCAATCTTTTCAATACCGAATTTTTCGGTCAGCAGTTGGTGCTGGAATCGAACGTTGTCATAGATGGTTACCTGTGGAAAGTTAGCCCGATCAAATGGAGGAGGCGTGTTACTGGGAGAGGAAGAGAGGCCATTGCCCAGCAAATTGGGAACGATAATAAAATATTTCTCTGGATCGAGTGCCATCCCACTGCCAATGAGCCATTCATTTTGAACATGCTGATCACCAAAAGCCGTTGGATAGACAATAACATTATCTTTCTGTTCATTTAATTTTCCGTAAGTTTTATAAGCGAGATAAGCATTTGGTAACGTCACTCCTGATTGTAAGATGACATCACCCAAGTTAAAAATTTCATAATCCATCGTATAATTGCTCCCTTCAAAATGAAAAACCACAGGTTCACTGTGATCTCTTGTACTCAGTATAGAGCTGTGATATTCTCAATAAAAGTGAACAGAATTCATAATAGTGTTCAATAAAATTGAAAGATGAAGGGGGGATTATCGGATGGAATTGCGTCAACTGAATACGTTTTGTACGGTTGCAAAAACATTGAATTTCACGCGGGCAGCAGAAGTGCTGAGCTACGTTCCTTCCAACGTCACGATGCAAATTAAAGCATTGGAAGATGAGCTAGGTGTTCGCCTCTTTGATCGGTTGGGCAAGCAACTCGCGCTCACAACTGCAGGTAAACGATTTTTAACACACGCCCAAGGCGTTCTTGATAAAATGGACGAAGCTCGTAGTGCTGTCCATGATAATGAAGAACTAAGTGGTACCTTAACGATAAGTGCAAATGAGGTTATTTGCTCCTACCGGCTTCCACCTGTCTTTCAACGGTTTCGTTCGCAGCATCCGGGAGTTCGCCTAATCTTCCGCTCAGTGCCGAATCAAGAACTCAAGCAAACGCTCTTTGAGGGAACCACGGATATTGTTTATATGTTGGATGAACCCATTCGCTCGAGTGGACTTTCCGTGGAACCTTTGCTGGAAGAACATTTCCGATTGTTAGCTGCCCCAGATCATCCACTCGCCAAACGAACTGTGCTGCAATTGGAAGATTTTCATGAAGAAGTGTTCCTCACAAATGAGAAGGGTTGTCCATATCGAACGATGTTTGATCGATCATTTGAGAAAGAGGGCATTGATAACATTACATATTTAGAGTTTCAAAGTGCTGAAGCCATTAAACAATGTGCAATTTCAGGCATCGGTATTGCCTTTCTTCCTGAGATCGTCGCGGAATCTGAAGTTGAACGTGGAGAACTTGTTGTCCTCCCGTGGCAAATTCCGGACTTGCAGGTATATACACAGATGTTGTGGCATAAAGACAAATGGCTTTCACCAATGATGTTATCTTTTATAGAAGCAACCAGGGTAGTGTTTGATTCACAGAGTGAGAATAAAACCGTATAGCTTATGTACGAGACATCAAACTGTTGAGCACAGTAAAACGCTGTTGAAAGTGGGGAGACATTATTTATGATTCCATTAGTATATGACCAGATTAACCATTGGGGAAAAGACGATGAATTTTTCCTTGCATTGTTAAAGAGATTACAAGTAGAATCTATAGCTGACCTGGGCTGTGGAACAGGAAGATGGACTACTCATCTTGTTCCGTGCGGTTATAAAATTACCGCTATAGATCCCAATGAAGAAGCGATTGAAATGGCGCGAAGTAAAGATAATTCTGGAAATGTGAATTGGATTATAGGTGATAGTGCGGATTTACAAACCAATACCTATGATGCGGTAATTATGACAGCCAATGTTGCACAGGTATTTCTTACAGATGATAGTTGGAAGCGAGTAATCTCAGACGTATTCCGATCCCTAAAAATTGGGGGTCACTTTATTTTTGATACAAGAAACCCTTTTGTAAAAGTATGGGAAGAATGGGAGAAGGACAAAACTCCTGACTTAGCTAAAGATAGACTGAGAGGAGATCCTTTAGAAATTTATACAGAATATGAAGGGTTTGAGGGAGATATTTACACTTTCTATGAAATTGTAAAAAATACCAAAACAGATGAAGTGTTAGTTCATGAAAAAATGCAGCTGAGGTTTCGAAATCAAGAAGAATTCGATGAGTCGCTGAAACAAATAGGTTTTTCAAAAATTAAAACATATGGTGATTGGGAATTCAAAGAAGCAAATTCTGAGAATAGATCGTTTATTTTTCATTGTGTAAAATAGCAGTTAGTAAAAAAATCTCAAGGGACCAGAGCAGATTGAACACACTTCTTATTACTAAAATAACTACAAACATTGTTCATTCAAATCCATTCAATGAAATTTGTTCATATATGACCAACTGGAGTATGATGGGGGAAGGCGTTGCTGATAATTATCATATAATCAATGCCAAGTATAGAGTGTAATTTGATATAGGTCTAAAGCTTTTGGACCCGGCTATACAACACCATACTACCTTGAAGGGGGACATCTGTTTTGGATGAGCAGTTTCTAGATTTATTGGCCGTAAAATATGATACGGAAGAAAAAATCATAACAGAGATCATCAACCTTGAAGCGATCTCCAATCTCCCGAAGGGAACCGAGCATTTTGTCAGTGATTTGCATGGGGAGTTCCAGGCTTTTCAGCATGTACTACGAAACGGTTCGGGTACCGTCAAAGAAAAAATCAAAGAATTATTCCGAGAGGTTTGGACGGATCAAGAGATCAATGATTTTGCGGCGTTGGTTTATTACCCGGAGGAAAAAATACAGCTGGTTATAGGGGAACTGAGCAATAAACAGGCTTTGAACCAGTGGTATAGACTAACAATTGAACACATGCTTAAACTTATTTCTTATGCCTCTTCCAAGTATACACGCTCAAAATTGCGTAAAGCGCTGCCGGAGCAATATGTATATATTGTAGAAGAGCTTTTATACAAGACGGATTCGACCAACAATAAGGATCCTTATTACGAGGAAATATATCGGCAAATTATATCCTTGGGCCAGGCGGACAATCTCATTATCGGCCTTGCTTATACGACACAGCGCCTGGTGGTTGACCATCTTCATGTGGTTGGAGATATCTATGACCGGGGGCCGTACCCCGATAAAATTATGGATACACTAATCAACTACCATTCTGTAGACATTCAGTGGGGTAACCATGATGTCCTCTGGATCGGAGCCTACGCGGGTTCTCTGGCCTGCCTTGCGAATATTATTCGGATCTGCGCCAGATACGACAATCTGGACATCATTGAAGATGTATACGGAATCAATCTGCGCCCACTGCTAAACCTGGCGGAGAAATATTATGAAGACAATCCGTCCTTCAGACCTAAGCTACAGGCTGGCCATAATGTATCAGAGCAGGAAATTCTGCAGATCACCAAAATTCACCAAGCCATTGCCATGATTCAGTTTAAACTTGAAATCCCGATTATCAAGAGACGCCCATATTTTAATATGTCTGAAAGACTTTTGCTGGAGCAGATTGATTACGACAACAATGAAATCAACATCTGCGGTAAAACGTACCTGTTGGAAAACACTTGTTTCGCAACCGTGAATCCGCAGAAGCCTGAACAATTGCTGGAGGAAGAACGCCAGGTGATGGAAAAGCTGCTGTTCTCCGTTCAGCATTCCGAAAAGATGGCCAGACATATGAATTTTCTCATGAAAAAGGGTAGCCTTTATTTAAAATACAACGGGAATTTGTTAATCCACGGCTGTATTCCTTTGGATGAAGAAGGAAATATGGAAGAAATGCAGATTGAAGACAAGACATATGCGGGCCGTCAATTGCTCGATGTTTTTGAAGAAAACTTACGTTACGCCTTTGCGCATCCGGAAGAGACAGAAGATCTGGCGACGGATATGGTATGGTACATCTGGACAGGGGAATGCTCCTCGCTCTTTGGAAAGAGAGAAATGACCACTTTTGAACGGTATTTTATCCAAGATAAAGAAGCACATAAGGAGAGAAAGAACCCTTACTACCATTTACGTGAAAATGAAGAGACCTGTCGAAAAATCTTACAGGAGTTTGATTTGAATCCCGATCATGGACATGTCATTAACGGTCACACGCCAGTCAAAGAAAGTCGTGGAGAGAGCCCTGTTAAAGCAAACGGAAAAATGATCGTGATTGATGGCGGTTTCTCCAAAGCCTATCAATCCACAACGGGCATTGCCGGATATACCTTGTTGTACAATTCCTTTGGCATGCAGCTCGTCGCCCATCAGAAATTTAACTCAAAAGAAGATGTGTTATGTAACGGAACGGACGTATTATCTCTAAAAAGATTGGTGGACAAAGAACTGGCACGGAAACTGGTGAGGGAAACCAATGTCGGGGAAAAGCTACTGCAGAAAATCTCAAATCTGAAGGATCTTCTAGAATATCGCTACATGAAATGAAACGATTGCTACAAGTACACATCCGGATCAACCGTTTGAGTGCAATTTGACGTAGACGCTCGTATTGGGCAGGGAAGTAATAATCCCCTGCCTGTGCGAGCTTTTCTTTTGTTACAGTGAAGACCAATCCTTCTGCTGGATACAAAATCTGGTCTAGTCTTCATAAAACGTCGGAAGCTTGAATATATCTTTTCTTCAGAAAGACAAAGCATAAAAGTAACATCGATTGTTATTTATTTGATCGTTATCTATTTATTGAATCATTCCGAGATTCTGATTTATGGAAAATAAATAATACAAATCCATACCATTTTTCTATTTTTATATTTAAAATACGATGTTATTCATCATTTTACGATATGCAATGACTATATTTACAAAATCCATCATTTACAAAAATTACAAAATTGATTATAGTATATTCAACAAGCTTTTCAACTAATTCAATCGTTGTTTCGGCACGTTGAAGATAGGAAAATGCACATATAATGATAGTTTTGTGTTAAATTACATCCTTCTGTCCCTGATCAACGGGGATAGCGGAGTTTATTTGATATGTCTATTGATGTGCTTGTAAGGAGGTGCTCAGACTGAGCGATTCCGTTGTTTTTATGTTTTCTGGACAAGGATCGCAGTATCCGCAGATGGGGAAGGAGCTGTTTGAGCAGGATGCATTGTTCAGGGAAACAATGCTTGCTCTGGATCAAACGGTTTTGGAATGCGGGGGCGAATCAATCGTGCAGTATATGTACGGCGAATCGTCAACCGATGAGGACCGCTTCGAACGTACTATTCTGTCGCATCCCGCCATCTATATGGTGGAATATGCACTTGCCCAATCGTTATTGACTCGTGGCGTGATACCTGATTACGTCCTTGGCAGCAGCCTTGGGGAATTTGCCGCCGCTGCCATTGCGGGCGTATTCAGTGCAAAAGATGGCTTGCGCTGTGTTATGAAGCAGGCAATACGATTCGAGCAACATTGCCCTTCTGGCGCGATGTTAGCGATATTGGGACATGCATCTCTATATCCGGAACTTCCGGAAATTGAATATTGTACCTTGGTGTCCGTCAATTATGACGGACATTTTGTTATTTCCGGACCGGTGCATGCACTGACAAAAGCACAGGAGTGGCTCACATCACATGCTGTGTTAAGTCAGATGCTTCCGGTTTCTTTTGCCTATCATTCTCAATGGATTGATAGCGCAGAGGCTGCATACACGAAGGATTTGCAGGCATTTACATTTGCCGCGCCTCATATACCGTTAATCTCCTGTATGACTGGAGGGGAGGCTGCCCGAATTGCACAAAATCACTTCTGGCATGTTGCCCGAAAACCAATTCTCTTTCGCGAAGCAATACAAAAGCTTGAATCTGCCGGACCGCATCACTATATCGATATCAGTCCGGGCGGTACGCTTGCAGGTTTTGTGAAACGGCTTGCAGACAAACAAGCTTCATCAGCGGCGGTCGTTTTGTTATCTCCCTTTTACAGGGATAAGGAACAATTGGAGAGCGTGGCCAGGCAATATCAACAGCGGTCCATGAACATTCAGAGGGGAGAGCAGAACATGAGGGCTTATGTATTTCCAGGGCAAGGCTCGCAGTTCAAGGGCATGGGGCACGACGTTTGGAATCTTTATCCGGACCTGGTCCGCACCGCAGATGAAATATTGGGATATTCCATACGCGAGCTGTGTCTTGAAGACCCCGGAGACCGACTCAAACGTACGGAATACACCCAGCCGGCCCTGTACACCGTGAATGCCCTGATGTACTACAGGGAACTTGAGCAACAGGGGAAGCCGGACTATGTTGCGGGACACAGTTTGGGTGAATTTAATGCGTTGCTGGCTGCAGGCGTGTTTGATTTTGCAACCGGACTACGTATCGTCCAGTTCCGCGGTGAATTAATGGGAAGGGCAGAGGGAGGTGGGATGGCAGCTGTGATCGGGCTGAATTCGGATGTTGTGGGTAAGATTCTTTCGCAGCATGGCCTTGACCACTTGGATATCGCTAATATGAACAGTCCCAGTCAGATCGTTATTTCGGGTCCGCAGGATTTGCTAATCCAGGCGAAGTCTGTGTTTGAGCAGGAAGGCGCATCCAATTACGTCATCTTGAATGTGAGCGGCGCATTTCACTCCAGATATATGGAAGCAGCCAAGCAGCAATTTGCTGCATATCTCAAGCAATTTCAGTTTGCTGCCCCGACACTATCCGTTATTTCCAATGTTGGGGCAAGACCCTATACACTCGATCATCTGCAACACAACATGTTGGAGCAGTTGACGTCCTCTGTGCAATGGACCGATACCATTCGATATCTGATGGGAAAAGGGATTAACGATATTGTACAGATTGGACCCGGGACGGCTCTAAGCAAACTCGTAAAGGCTATCCAGACTCAGGCTCAGCCACTTTTTGTGGAGAAATTATCTGTTGAACCGCCTCCGGCTTCACCCGCAGTGATAAAGGACGTACCTAAGGATGAATCATTGCGAGTGTCTGAAACCGCTGCCCATCCGTTCAGCAGTTCGCGGCGTTTCCAATCTGAACGGATGGGCAGCGCTGAATTCAGGCAGGATTATGGTGCCAGGCTGGCATACGTTGCGGGAGGCATGTTTGGCGGCATTTCATCTGTGGCAATGATCACAACACTTGCAAAAGCGGGTATGGTCGGCTTTCTCGGAACAGGTGGACTGCGCGTTGAAGAAGTGGAAGAGGCGGTGATGTCCATCCGCCAAGAATTGCCTGTCCAACATTGCTGGGGATTAAATGTGCTTCATGATCCTCTCCATCCTCAGCGCGAGGATGAGATGATCAAGTTAATGCTTAGATTGGGCCTGAATAAGATGGAAGCAAAAGGATTTTTGGGCATGACTCCGGCACTTGTCCACTATCGGGTCAAAGGAATCTATCGCAGATCCGATGGTACTGTGGCTTCATCTCATCTTCTTCTCGCCAAATGCTCTCGTCCAGAGGTAGCAGAGCTGTTTATGAGTCCAGCTCCGCAACATATGCTGGACCAATTGCTGGTTGAAGGACGTATTTCCGCTGAACAGGCCCAATGGGCGCGGCAATTGCCGATGGCGGATGACATTTGTGCAGAAGCCGACTGTGCCGGATATACCGATGGTGCAGTATCCATGACCCTGCTGCCTGCTATGTTGTCCCTGCGCAATCAGATGATGAAAAAACATGGTTACGCCAAAGCAATCCGGGTCGGTGCAGCTGGAGGTATTGGTACTCCCCAGGCAGCCGCGGCAGTATTTGTCATGGGGGCGGACTTTATTCTGACCGGCTCAATTAATCAATGTACGGTCGAAGCCAATACTAGCCAACTCGTAAAGGAACTGCTTCAGCAAATCAACGTCCAGGATACCGGATATGCGCCCGCAGCAGGCATGTTTGAACTGGGAGGCAAAGTACAGGTGTTGAAGAAAGGCGTTTATTTTCCTGCGCGTGCTAACAAACTGCATGAGCTGTATCGCCAGTACGACAGCATTGACGAGATCGATGAGAAAACAAAAACAAGGCTTCAGGAGCAGTATTTCAAAAGGAGCTTTGACAGCATTTACGCGGAGATGGAATCCGTTCTTACAACCCAGGAGAGAGCACTTGCCGAACGTAGTCCCAAGGCAAGAATGGCCGTTATTTTCAAATGGTATTTGGATCACTCCGCCAAACTGGCGCTTCAGGGGGATGAGAATCATCAGCACAGGGTGGACTTTCAGGTATATTGTGGTCCGGCACTCGGTGCTTTTAATCAGTGGGTACAAGGAACAACGCTCGAATCCTGGACACAGCGCCATGTGCATCTGATCGGAGAGAAGTTAATGGAAGAAACAGCCCAGCTGCTTAACGAAAGCCTGCTTCAACTGGTATAAAACGGTCCAGCACAATTAGATGCGCAGTGAGATAAGCCAATAAGGAGGAATCGAATGGATATTGAAAGTGAAGTGCTTATTGTGGGGGCGGGCATTGCAGGCGTGGCGCTGGCGCTGGCCATGGGCAGAAAAGGTCGACAGGTGGTGTTGATTGAACGCTCAAAACAATTTCCCAACATTCCCAAAGGTGATTTTCTTCAGCCCATAACGATCGATCTGCTGGACAAGCTTGGCGTTCTTCCTGAAGTAACCAAACACTGCGCTCATGTAGCACGGGTAAACTACGGCACGCTTGGGGGTGTCAACTGTTTTACGGGCAGCTATGAAGAAATGGACATGCCTGTGCGTTATGCATTGAACGGGGACCATCACCACATTCATCAAAGCCTGTTTAATGCCATTGAGGAAATGCCCAATGTACGCTTCTACCCCGGCATGAACGCAGGCAAACTGTTGTTCACCAATCATTATGTGAGCGGAATCGAAGCAGATTTGGCGGGTGAAAAGGTACGTATCAGCAGCAAAATCCTTGTCGGGTCGGATGGCATCAAGTCCAAAATTCGTGATCAGCTGGGGCTTAAGTATCACCTTTATCCTTATGAGGAAAAGATGGCAAAAATGTTCGCTTTTACTTTTCACGATGTCACACATACCAGGGAAGAGGCCAGCTTTTTCTTTGGCGAAGGTGTAAGCTGCGGAGTCTTTCCTTTGCCCGGCCAAAGGCTGAGGATCTACCTAGCTTTGCGAAAGGATATATGGCAGCGCATCCGTGAGGACGGTATCGAATCGTTGCGCGGCATGCTGCTGTCCCTGTGTCCTCACTTGCAGCAAGAAATATCGCAGATCGTGGATTTCAAACAGGTTCAATCCATTCCGGCCTATTATCTGCATACCGAAAAATGGGCGATTAACGGTGCCGTTCTGCTAGGAGATGCATGCCATGCACTAAGTCCGGCACTGGGACAGGGAATGAATCTGGCGATTCAGGGTGCTGTCGAACTGTCGAATACGTTGGAAGAAGCGCTCATTACCGATGACTGCTCGGAAAGTCAGCTTCGCCTGTATGAGAAAAAAAGAAGAAAATATGTGCGTCTCATCCAGCGCAACAGCACAGCTCATACCTACTGCTGGTTTGTGAAAAACCGCGCCTTTGTGACGCTTCGCAATGCTGCTTTTCGTCGAATCGGCAAGTGTCCCAATCTGCTGAAGGAACAAATGCTGACTACGTCGGGATACAGTGACAAACCACCGTCATTCTCACACATGCTGCGCTTTGCGGGAATTATGAAGCCCTGATGAGATGAAAGGTCAGTATGCCGATACCAAAGGAGAGGAGACATTCAGATGGGAAGCAAAAGGACGGAAATTGCCGTTGTGGGTATGGCCTGCCGTTTCCCGGGAGCCGGCGGATATGATTCATTTTGGGAAAACCTGATTCAAGGTCGCAATTCCATCTCTGAGATTCCCCCGGAACGCTGGGACTTGGAGCAGTTTTATTCGTCAAACTCGAATGACACAGGCAAAACCTCAAGCAAATGGTGCGGGTTGGTGGAAGGAGCATATGATTTTGACCACAGCTTTTTTAACATTTCCCCGCGTGAGGCTACGAGCATGGACCCACAGCAGCGTTTGCTCCTCGAAGATACGTGGCATTGCATCGAGGATTCGGGCATTTCTCTGTCAGAGCTTCAGCAGAAGGTGACAGCTGTTTATACCGGCGTGATGACAGCGGGTTATTTGCAGCAAATGGAAGCCTCGCAGGCGGACAGTTACGCCTGTCTTGGCAATTATGAGAGCTTGCTTGCGAACCGGATATCTTATGCGTTTAATTTGAGTGGCATGAGCCTGCCGATTAATGCGGCCTGCGCTTCCTCACTTGTGGCTATTCACGAGGCGAGACGTGCCCTGATTCTGGGAGAATGTGATTATGCCTTGGCTTCTGCCGTGAATTTGAATCTCGACCCGCTCAAATATGTTTCCTTTTCCCAATCAAGAATGTTAAGCCCCACAGGGCAGTGCAAAACATTTGACCAGAGTGCGGATGGATATGTCCCGGGAGACGGGGTTGCTGTATTGCTTCTACAGCGGTTGGAGGAAGCCGTTGAGCAAGGAAATACGGTTTATGGCATCATTAAAGGCTCTGCTGTCAACCACACGGGGAAAAGTTTGTCTATTACGGCACCTCGCATGGAGGCACAGCGTGATGTCATTTTGGCTGCGTGGAAGGCTGCAGATATCGATCCTCGCACCATTACCTATGTCGAAGCACACGGGACTGGCACCTCGCTGGGGGACCCGATTGAGGTCGAGGCGTTAACCCAGGCATTTCGGCACTATACCCCGGATCGGTCATTCTGTAAGATTGGATCGGTTAAAACAAACATCGGTCATCTGGAGAGTGCAGCGGGCATAGCTGGTCTTATTAAAGTGATGATGATGATGAAACATCGGAAAATTCCGGCCTCTCTTCATGTGAAGACGCTGAATCCGATGATTCCTTTTTCGCGCACCCCGCTGGAGGTTGCACGGAAACAAGAGACTTGGCACAGTCGGGAGCAGGGGCAGCCTTTACGCGCAGGGATAAGTTCATTCGGTTTCGGAGGTGTAAACGCCCATGTTGTGGTCGAACACTACGAACCTGCTGCTAAACCCTCTGTTCCCTCCAAGCTATCTGTTCAGCAGGATTCCAGAGAGCCCTCCAGATTATTTCTGCTGTCTGCCAAGTCGGAAGCGAGCTTGCAGGAGCATGTCGCAGATTGGCAGCAGTGGTTCGACAGGCATTCTAATGCGGAAGATACACTACGGGCCATCAGCCTGTCGCTGCTTAAAGGCAGAGAGCATTTCAAATATCGGTTTGGCGGATGGGCTCATACCCGAGAAGAGCTCAGGACATTGCTGAATTCCGACTGTTACGGCAACACGCCAATTGGAGCATCCGCAAGGTATCTGAACATTCAGAGTCCCACATGGGAGGGATACGCCCAATTGAAATGCTCTGGACATACGTCTCAGTTATTACTGCGTAAGGCAGAAAGGCAAATCGAGGCAGCATTAAAAGCAAACGGCATGAGGGAAGAATGGGAAGACTTGATGGCAGGGTACTATCAGGATACGTGGCATGAAGATTGGCGAGAATTGTATTGTTTTATAGCCGGATATGTTCATGCAAATTCCTTGATTCAACTAGGTTTTGCCCCTCGGTGGATTCAGGGAACAGGAATTGGCATGCTGATTGCATGGGTCATTGGAGGTCACATTTCTGTTGAAGATATGATCTCCGTGCTACTCAATCAGAAGCGTGCCGAAGACGTGAGACTGTGCAGCCCCATATGGCCTGTCATGCAAGAGGGAAGCTCATCCCTAATCATGCCCTTTGCTTTTGATGATTCCTATGTACATGATTTGATTCAATCTGTACGGATCGTGGAGGAACAGGCTTACGACGGGTTCCGAGACGAATTGATGGATCGTGCGCATCGATTATACACCCATCAGTATACGTTCAGGAACTACATAAATGAATGGAATGACGAATGGCAGGAGAGCACGGGAACAACCATCCCATGGCCGTTGCAACCAACATCTGACAGCAGTAGTTCAAGCGAATCTTTCCGTCCCATGTCGGCTGTGCTATGCATTGCAGTCATGGATGCACTGCGCAGGGTGAAACGAAAGTGGCAGCTTCAGATCTCGGAAGAGTCAGACATTCCGGCTGTACAGGAACTGCTTGATCTTCTGGCCGATAAGGTTATTACTCGGAGAGACATTATCGAGATGTTGTTGAACGAGACAGGGGAACATCATGAACTTTCACGGATCACAGCGCAGTTAAACCAGAATTCCGGACTCATGCTGCCAGAACGCGCGTACACACTCATTCGTCAGCATCAACAGCGGACAGGTGGAATGCACAACGCATTCCAATTTCTACATGACTTCCTTCAACCCGGTAGTGAGAATGAAAAGGATCGCAAGATATCTCTACCTCATTCAGAAAAAGCCACAGACTGGATGAAGCAGACCGGACAAGAAGCAGAGGAAGTGACCTTGGAATTACCATTTCACGAAAATGTACTGCGATTATGGCTGTCCGGCCTGGAGCTCGATATGCGTCAACTTGCGGAAGAGGGGCCTTATCAGAAAGTACGATTGCCACGTTATGCATTTCAAAGAAAAACATTCCGTTGGTCTGCCAACTTGGGTAGAAAGGCGAAGGATTCCTTTCAAGAAACGGAAAGCAAAAAAGAACATGATCAGCTTCATCCAATGCTTCACCGCAACCTTTCGGCTAATCAGGACACAAGATTCCGTTCGGACTTTACAGGGCATGAATTTTTTCTCAACGATCATCGGGTTCGAGGGCAACGGGTACTTCCAGGTGTGGCTTATCTGGAGATGGCCCGCATGGCTTTGCACAGTGTAAACCAAGCGCCCTCTTCCTCCTTTGCGGCGTTCCAGATTAAGAATGCAGCCTGGACAAGTCCAATTTTCGTGGATGAACAACCAGTTGAGGTATCCGTTCGACTACATTACGAAGACATGGAACGGGGAGTTCTGCGATATGAAATCAGTGCGGAAGGCAGCGAAGCCCCAGATCGTCTGAGCTGTGGTACAGGCCGCGTCGCTTTGAATTCGTTGGCACCTGTTGATCGTCTTGATATTTCGTCTCTGATTGCAGCCATGCGAGAGGAGAGTTTGTTGGATCATGAGACCATCTATGGCCGCTTGCGAGAACAAGGGCTGGAATATGGACCAGGTCATCAGGCGATTGAACGAATGTACATCGGTTCGGGTCAGGCTCTGGCACATCTGAACATCCCTTCCCATATAAAGCATACAATGGGCAATTATGCGTTACATCCGAGCATGATGGATGGCGCCTTCCAGACAGCGATGTTATTGCTTGACGATAAATCCACCCTTCAGGATCAAGAGAAGGGAACGAAGCTTCCTTTTTATATGGAAGAAATGGTTTGTTTGTTACCGTGTACAGCGGAGATGTGGGTGCATGTCCGTTTCAGTGATGGTTGTCCAATCGGAGGGAACGTGGTGAAGCTGGACATGGATCTAATGGATGCCAAGGGAACCGTCTGTGTCCGGATTCGGAATTACATGTGCCGCAGCATACCGGGAGAGAAGAGACAGCAGCACGTGATGCAGGATGCGGAGCGGGTAACGATCACCAGGGATTTGCACGAAGATTTCCCACCTGGTACAGAGTTGCTGGCTCCTGTGTGGAGTGTGCTTCCATTGGAGAAAGACAGCAGGATTTCTTTGGAGAGTCTCAGAACGGCCATCATTGTTGCAGGGACAGTAGAGATGAGCGGATACCTTGATGAGGTTAGACAACAATATCCGGGAGCTTCGCTGATATTGCTGAAGCCTGGCGAAACTGTGGAACAAATGGCCCAAAGACTGGAAAACTGCGGACAGTTTGACCATCTGCTATGGGTCTCGGGGTTGGGCAACGCAGAAGGGAAGGATGGCAGCGCGATCACTCAGAGCCAGGAGGAAGGCGTGATTATTGTATTCAGTTTGGTCAAGAGTCTATTGCAGCTAGGGTATGACAGGATCCCTCTCCAATGGACCGTAGTTACTTTTAGTGCCATAGCCATTCATGCCCAGGATGTAGTTCATCCGCTCCATGCAAGCATACATGGCTTCCTCGGTTCTTTGGCCAAAGAATACAAAAACTGGACGTTCCGGGTAGTTGATCTTGATTTTGCAGATCGAAGTCTGCCAGCGCTGAGCGACATGCCCATTGTGCCTGAGAACTCTTGGAGCAATCTGACTGTCTATCGGGCCAAACAGTGGCATCGCTGCGAATTACTGCCTGTTAAACTGCCTTCCATTCAGCAATCGGCTTATCGACGCGGCGGCGTATATGTCGTTATAGGCGGTGCTGGCGGATTGGGTAAAGTTTGGAGCGAGTATATGATTAGTCACTACAACGCTCAGATCATTTGGATCGGACGAACACCGCTCAACCCCGATATTGCAAAAGAGCAGGAAAAGCTTGCTCTGACAGGCCCGGCTCCAGAATATATATCAGCAGATGCAGGCAGTCCCGATTCCTTGCATGAGGCCTACAGGTTAATCAAACAACGCCACGGAACAATTCATGGTGTTATTCATGCTGCCATTGCACTCAGAGACAGCAGTGTAATGAAAATGGACTTGCCACAATTCAATGAAGGATTATATGCAAAAGTCAACGTATGCGCGGGAATGCTCGAGGTCTTTGAGAAGGAGTCGCTTGATTTTATGCTGTTTTTCTCCTCCATCAATGCGTTTGCCACACCTGCCGGGCAAAGCAATTATACAGCCGGGTGTACATTCAAGGACTCATTCGCCCAGTGGCTTCATCGTTGTCTTCATTACCCTGTTAAAACCATTAATTGGGGGTATTGGGGAAGCACGGGAACGGTGGCTTCTCCAGCTTATCGTGAGCGGATGACCAAACAGGGCATTGGCTCGATAGAGCCTCCCGAAGCGATGGCTGCGCTTGAACTGCTTCTGGCCAGTTCACTTCCTCAACTGGGACTGGTCAAAATCATTGGTGAGGCAAAGCCATACGCGATCAGCGAGCAAGAATTCATAACAATACATTAGGCATGAAGCGTGTAATCCAACAGGAGGGCGAAATCATGCAAGATAACGAGCGGTTATCCTTACAGCACAAGCTGTGGAATTCATTAAACGAGAAGCTGATGCATGTGTTGATTGTTCAGATGGAGCAGCTTGGAGATGTTAGAACGATGGCAGGAGCTTCGTACTGCACTTCTTATCCTGGTGTGCTTCCTGCATACCAACGATGGATGGACCACACGCTTCGCATTCTTCAGCGTAACCCGGAACTCGGTGAATTTGAACGAAGTAACATTTGGTCTGATTGGGAGGAGCACAAGGAGCGCTGGATTACGCAGCCAGAAATGAGAGCAAGGGTGGAGCTCGCTGACGTGATGATCCGGGCGCTGCCCGACATTGTTACAGGCAAACAGTCCGCAACAGAGATCATGTTTCCGGGTGGCTCCATGTCAAGAGTGGAGGGAATATACAAGCAAAATTCAATTGCTGATTATTTCAATGCACTGCTTGCAGATGAGGCCGCCCAGCTGATCAGCGATTTCTCCGGGCATGGCAATCGCAAGATCCGCATTCTTGAAATCGGCGCCGGAACTGGAGGAACAAGCTCCATGCTGTTTCAAAAGTTCGAGCCCTACCGTGAACTTATTCAGGAATACTGTTACACGGACGTCTCCAAATCTTTTCTACAGCATGCAAGGAAACAATATGGGCCGTATTATCCCTACCTTACGTACAGCCTGCTCAATATTGAAGAGCCTTTGCATTCTCAGGGAGTTGAAGCGGGACGATATGACATGGTCGTGGCTACCAACGTGCTGCACGCCACACGTCAGATCCGCCATACTTTGCGCAATGCCAAAGCGTTATTGACCTTGAATGGTAAACTGCTAATCAACGAAATTATTGAGGATTCCCTGTTTAACCACGTAACGTTTGGCTTGCTAACCGGATGGTGGCTGTTCGAAGACGAACAGGTGCGTATTCCCGGCACTCCGCTGTTGCATCCGGATCAGTGGAAAGCGGCACTGGAGCTGGAGGGTTACTTTGACATAGAATTTCCCGCATCCAATGCCGAAGGACTGGGCCAGCAAATTATAAGCGCAGCGAGTGACGGAATGGTCCGGCAGAAACACACCTTTTCATCAGCGGCTCAGATGCTGCCCACAGCTGGAAAGGAAGAGCCTCTAAAGCCACAAGAGACTATTACAGTTCAAGAACCAGAACCAGCCTTAAACGCGTTAAACTCGAAAAACCCTGCTGTAGATGACAGGGAATTAAAACAAGCATGCATGATGTATTTACAAAAGATGATCGGTGCCATTCTGGATGTAGAACCAGAGCAAATCGATCCCTTGGAAGCTCTAGAAATGTATGGACTGGATTCAATTCTCATCATTCAGTTAACCGAACAGCTAAATAAGGAAATGGGGGAGCATGTGAGCAGCGTGCTCTTTTTTGAATATACAACCCTTGACGCACTGGTCAATCATTTTGTGGAAAAGCGCAGGTTTGAACTGATCTCGATGCTTGGGTTAACGAAAATGCAACAGGAATCGATAACAGAGCCTGAACTGGATATGGGTGGAATTTCGGCAGAAGCCGCCACTCATCTAACTGAAAGTTACAAGCAGCAACGACCATCTGAGGCAACAAGTGAAGTAGCCATCATCGGGCTTGCCGGGCGTTACGCTCAGGCTGATGATTTGGCAGAATTTTGGAACAATCTGATGCAGGGCAAAAATTGCATTACTGAAATACCTTCACAACGTTGGGATTGGCGAACCCACTACCATTCGGAGAAAGGAAAAAAAGGAACGTCTTACAGCAGGTGGGGAGGATTTATTCGTGGCATCTATCACTTTGACCCGTTGTTCTTCCATATTTCTCCTAAAGAGGCCGAACAAATGGACCCTCAGGAGCGGCAGTTCCTGCAAACGGTCTATATTGCCATCGAAGATGCCGGCTATACCCCTCAGGCTCTTGCCAATTCGGGTACAGTCGGTGTGTACGCAGGTGTAATGAATGGCAACTATCCTACGGGAGCTTCCTTTTGGTCCATAGCCAATCGGGTATCCTACACGTTTAATTTCACGGGGCCAAGTCTGGCCGTGGATACGGCATGCTCTTCCTCCTTGACGGCCATTCACCTGGCAATGGAAAGTCTGCGCAACGGCACCTGTGACCTAGCCATCGCAGGCGGTGTGAATCTGATCGTTGACCCGGTTCATTATGTCAGGTTATCCGAAAAAACCATGATGACTCCAGACAACGAGTGCAGTCCGTTTGGAGAGGGAGCCAACGGTTTTGTGGACGGAGAAGGTGTTGGTGCATTACTCCTCAAGCCGCTTCATCTGGCGGAGGCCGACGGGGATTTTATTTACGGCATCCTTAAAGGAAGCATGATTAATGCAGCGGGTAAAACAAAAGGATACACCGTGCCCAATCCCGGCCAGCAGGCAAAGGTGATCAGCGATGCCCTCTCACGATCTGGAGTAGATGCCCGGACCATCAGTTATATTGAGGCACATGGCACCGGTACAGCACTGGGTGACCCGATTGAAATCGAAGGCTTGCGCAGGGCATTTGAGAAACATACAACGGATAGACAATTTTGTGCAATCGGCTCGGTGAAGTCGAACATCGGCCATGCCGAGAGTGCGGCTGGCATCGCCGGGGTCAGCAAAATATTACTGCAAATGCGTCACGGCTGCCTGGTGCCTTCACTGCATGCAGAGAGCAGCAACCCGAATATCCGGTTCAGTCAAACCCCATTTCACGTTCAGCAGCACATGACTCCATGGGTTCGTCCCGTACTGGATACACCTGAAGGCATGCGCGAATATCCGCGGATTGCGGGCATCTCCTCATTCGGGGCAGGCGGTGCCAATGCCCATGTCATTCTTGAGGAATACAGGACGGATAACAAGGTGGACCAGAAATCGGTGATGGCAGGGGATCCCAATGCACCGGTAATGATCGTTCTATCGGCAAAAACCGAAGATCGTCTCAGGATAAAGGTGAGACAGCTTGTGCAAGCCGTTCAGGATAACACTTATACGGACTTACATCTCGCCCGGATCGCCTACACACTGCAAACCGGAAGAGAAGAGATGGAATGCAGATGCGCTTTCACGGCGTATACCATCAAGGAGATGGTAAGCAAATTGCAGGCGTATCTCACCGGGGAAACAGCACATGAACAGATATTCACCGGAGAGATCGATATTGAACGGAATGACAATCGACTTGTAGACGATGACGATATGCAGGAACTGGCAGCCAGCTGGATGCGCAAACGAAAAACGGTTCGGCTTCTGGAGCAATGGGTTCGCGGAATGAAGTTGGATTGGCAGCAATGGTATGGAACGGCTAAACCACAGCGAATTAGCCTGCCGGGATATCCTTTTGCGGAAGAGCATTACATGATACCTTCTTTATCCTCCTCATCAGGGAATGAAGGCTTTGAAACCACGAACGTCGTAGCGCCAAGCCAGACAGAATGGCTGCATCCGCTGCTGCACAAAAACACCAGTTATTTGGGCAGTCAGCGGTTTAGCTCACGTTTTACCGGAAACGAATCATTTCTGCGTGATCATCAAGTAAGAGGGGTGAGCATATTACCCGGAGCGGCTCATCTGGAGATGGCTGCAGCAGCACTACGGCATTCCCTACCGCCCGAAGAACATAACAGAGAGCACAACGGAAACGATCATATTCGTCTGCATGATCTGGTATGGTTGCATCCCGCATCTGTAGAGGATCAGCCGTTGTCTGTACATCTCGAATTGCAGGCCGAGCGACACCAACAGGGGTACCGGTTTGAAATTACAAGCAATGCGAAGGCTGAGGCTCCATCCGTATTATGCAGTCAAGGATTCGTTTCCCTGATTCGCTCCACAGGAGACACGCCAGTATTCCAACCTGCTGATTGGCATAAGCGTCATGGCAACAAGATCGTTCCACCTGAGAGAGGTTATCAATTTTTCTCTCAAATAGGACTGGTTTATGGAAGCACTCACCGCTGCATCTCACATTTGTATACAGGACAACACAGCGTTATGGCACGACTAGCCATGCCATTGTCGGGTACAGAAAGTCTGGAGGATTACGGACTCCATCCATCCATGCTAGATTCGGCTTTTCAGGCGTGTCTTGCACTTGCTATGGATTTGAGCCAAGAAGGAGGTCTTTCGCCTGAGCCCTGGTTGCCATATGCACTGCAACAAGCGGAGATTTACAGACCATGTTCTTCTGTGATGTGGGTAGAAGTCCGTTATACCGCGGACAGTGGTCCTGGGAATTCCATGCCTCGTTATGATCTCACGCTCTATAGTGAGGATGGACTGCTTTGCGCGAAGTTTGAAGGTTTGGCGTTACGGAAGTGGGCTGCCACGCCCCAATCCCAGCAGGATTGGACCGGAGAGGAAGCTGGCTTGACTAATCAGTTCGGACATCATTTAAATAATCTGCATGCACTGGAGCCATTGACACAAGATCTGACTATGTCGGCGGCAGCGGAAACGGCAACAGCGGAAAAAGATGATGCTAAACTGGCTGTTCTTACAACGGTGTGGGCCCCATTAGAGCAGCATTCATCAAGTGAAGACGTTTCCGGCACTGAGGTGTTTTCGACGAAAAAACTTCTGATTCTCTGCGAAAATGCCGACATGAACATCCGTTTCCCGAGAGGGGATGCTTTTCGGCAGATTGTCTTTCCGAGACAGGCATCTGTGACACAGATGGTGGATATGCTTGCTGCCGAAGGTGATTGCGATCATATGATCTGGCATTGTCGCCACGTTATGTCCGAGAATCACATGACAGAAACAAACAGGGAAGAGCAGGAAAGCTTCGTACCCGAACTTACTCGTTTCTTCAGATTTGTCCAAAGCATTCTGCGCCTGGGATACGGTTCCAGAAGTCTTCACCTCACGGTCGTTACAACGAATGCGCAAGCGCTCGCCTTCGATGAAACCATCGACCCGGACCAGGCAGCCATTCATGGGTTGACGGGTTCACTTGCTAAGGAATATGCCCATTGGGCCATTCGCGTCATTGATCTGAATGGCGGCGAAATTCTCCCAATGGATGCTATTGCAGATATGACAGCGGACCCTCACGGAAACGCATATGTGTGGAGGGATCAGGAATGGTATCGCCAGGAATTAGTGCCTGTAGAATACGACCCCGTTCCACTAGCCGCTTATCGGCAGGGAGGGGTCTATTTGGTTATTGGCGGAGCCGGAGGAATTGGCGAAGTCTGGACACGTTATATGATTGCGACTTACAACGCCCAAGTGATCTGGCTAGGAAGAAGTGCCATGAGTCCCGAGATTCGCCGTAAAATCGAACAGTTGGGCCAGTTAGGGCCGGAACCTCTTTATATCCAGGCAGACGCTTCGCTCCCCGGTCGTCTGGAACAGGCTTATGAGTCTGTCATAAAGCGGTTTGGACAGGTGAATGGAATAATCCACTCTGCACTAGTGTTGTCTGACAGAAGCCTGGCGCGTATGGATGAGGAGATTTTCAACAACGTGCTTTCTGCCAAAGTTCAAATTAGTGAACAAGTGAATGCATTAATGAGTCGGCTTCGGAAGCAACCCGATTTTGTCTTGTTTTTCTCTTCGCTGAACTCCTTTATGAAACTGCCAGGTCAGGGCAACTATGTAGCTGCCTGCTGTTATGCCGATGCCCTGGCCTCGCAGATGAACAGGAAATGGCCCGGACGGATCAAAGTGGTCAACTGGGGATATTGGGGCAGCGTTGGTTCGGTCGTATCTGAGCAGGTAAGGCTAAGCATGCATCAGAAAGGCATTGGTTCTATCGAAGCTGAGGAAGCCCATCCCATTCTGGAATGGCTGATGTCAGGTTCCCTGCAACAGGCCGTCATACTCAAGATGATCCGCAAACCCGAAATGCTTGTACTAAATGAAAATCAAATGTTAACGGTATATCGTTAGACCAAGTGCACATTGACCGATATGCAAAGGGAGTGTAGTAGATGATCATTACAGAACATATGGATTCGGTTCAGGAGCAGATGAGCAGCATCGAACGGCTTCTTATTCGGTTATTATGGGGGCAACTGCACCATGCGGGATGTATGGACGAACATTTTGTGTTTGAAAAAACGGTCCGCCCATTCTATCAGAAATGGCTGATCGAAAGTCGCCTTATGCTTGCCGAATATGCCCAGGAGTTGCCTGGTCCGGTTGAAAGCCTCCAATCAGAAGAGATTGCGGCCTGGACCCGGTTATCCTGGGAGGCATGGGAGAGCAGACTTCCGGGCTGGCTCTCGCATCCCGATGTGCGCGCTTATGCGAGATTGGCCGATTCGACGATTCGTGCTCTTCCGGACATTCTCAAAGGAAATAGGGCCGCTACCGAAGTGATGTTTCCCGACTCGTCGATGCATATGGTTGAAGGTATTTATAAACATCATGCCATTGCCGATTATTTCAACGGAACTCTTGCGGAACAGGCGCTGAGCGTAATCAATGAATTGACGTCCGAGATCACAGGACACAGGAAAGTAAGCATTCTGGAAATCGGCGCCGGTACGGGAGGCACAAGCGAAGTCGTTTTTGAAAAGTTAAAACCCATCGCACACAAGATACAGGAATACTGTTATTCCGATATTTCCCGTGCCTTTCTCATGCATGCTGAGCAGCAGTATGGCCCCACGGTACCCTATTTGACATACAGAATTGCCGATTTGAAAATTCCTTTTGCCGAGCAAGGCATTGAACCGGGTAGGTATGATCTCATTATTGCGAGCAACGTCCTGCATACCACCCCGGATATACGAGACACACTTCGCATGATCAAGGCATCACTCAAAAAGGATGGACAATTGCTGTTAAACGAGATTACGCGCAAAACCGTAATAAATCACCTGACCTTTGGACTGTTGGAGGGTTGGTGGCAGTACACGGATGAGAATGTCCGCATCCCGGGGTGTCCGGCCTTGTCGGCCGCAAACTGGAAAAAGATGCTTCAGCGGGAAGGCTATCATTCCGTTCATTACCCGTCAGCACAGGCAGACCGCTATGGACAGCACATCATTGCTGCCAAAAGTGACGGTATCGTCATTCGTGCTAATGGTTCTGCACCTGTTGTCAAGAACGTTTTTCAACCCAGTCGTCCTGCCGATATCGCACACCAGAACGAATCGTTCTATGAACAGGAGCAGCCCGTTGCGGATCATGGGATCATCACCGCGGAGATGACTGAACAGTTTGTAAAAAAGGCGATTCGTGAAAGCATCGCGGAGGACCTGAAGATGGAGCAGTCCAGAATCCAGAACAATCGCAGCTTCTCGGACTATGGCGTCGATTCCATTATTGCCGTCCATCTGGTCAACGTGCTTAATCAAAAGTGCAAACTGACCTTGCAAACGACTGTGCTGTTCGACTATAACAATGTGGATCGTCTGACAGAACACATTTTGCAGGAATACGGAAAAACGATCGAATCGCTGCTCTTGCAGAGTCAGTCTTTGGAGCAAGAACCGGCAGTTGCAATGGCATCAGATAAAGAGACAACACGTTTTTCGGGCACATCGCTGCCTTCCGAATCTGTCAATTATGCATCGAACCTCTTTGTGGACAGCAGCAACGCGAAAGCACCTAATACCCAAATCAATGACAAGACCTCGGGGTCTTATTTTTATCACACACATATTGGCAGTCCCTCGGAGATCAGTGATCTTCAGCTTCATCAGACCCTTGTGCAGGAGTTGCGGCCTGACGAAGTGCGCATTTCGGTCAGAGCGTTTTCCCTGAATTTCGGGGATTTGCTCTGTATTCGGGGCCTGTATCCGACCATGCCGCCGTATCCTTTTACACCAGGCTTTGAGGCAGCCGGTATTGTAGTTGAAACAGGTTCCTCCGTTACAACGGTAAAAACCGGCGATGAAGTAGTGTTTTATGCAGATGCCTCTCTCGGAGCCCATGCCACCGCCATTACGTGTAAAGCAGAGCAAGTGTTTGCCAAACCTGATCGGCTTACTCATGAGGAAGCTTGCTCGCTGCCCGTCGTAGCCATGACCGTCATTGCCGCCTTTCACAAAGCCAATATTCAACCCGGCGAACGGGTTCTGATCCAAACGGCAACCGGAGGTGTCGGACTTGTAGCCATTCAGCTTGCCCGCCATCTTGGTGCAGAAATTTTCGCCACGGCCAGCATGCAGCACAAGCTTGATTATTTGCAGGAAATGGGCGCCAACTATCTAATCAACTATGCCACTACGGATTTTGAACAGGAAGTACAACGGCTCACGAACGGAGAAGGGGTACACGTCATTCTAAATACCCTGCCAGGCGAGGCGCTGCAAAAAGGATTAAACTGTCTTGCGCGGAACGGAAGATACATTGAGATCGCGATGACAGCTCTCAAAAGCGCCCATGCAGTCAACCTGTCTGGACTCAATCACAACCAGAGCTTCTACAGTCTGGATCTGCGCAAGCTGGGCATGGAACAGCCCGAAGTGCTCGCGGAATATAGGCAAGAGATGATGCATTGGGTAGAAGAAGGGGTCATCCGTCCCCTGATCGGTCAGACATTCCCGATGGACAGATTGCAGGAAGCCTACCGCTGCATGGATCAACGAAAAAATATCGGCAAAATTGTCATTAACGTGCCGGAATATATGCACTATCAGCCTGCCGCTGCTGCTCTTCCAGCTTATTCTGCCGCTGTCACCACTTTAGTCCGGATTGAAAGTGACGGATTGGGAAACAAAAACGAAGAGCTGACAACGTATGAGCCGGTGGCGATCATTGGCATGAGTGGCCGATTTGCGGGTTCGCGCGACGTAGCGGAATTGTGGGCGCATCTCGAAAAAGGAGATGACCTGATCCAACGCGAGCAGCGCTGGAATCTTGCCAAGCATTATGGAGCGGATGTTTCCTTTTGCGACCAGGGCAGCTTTTTGGATAATATTCATGCGTTTGATCCACTCTTTTTTAACATTTCCGGGCAAGAAGCGGCCTACATGGACCCTCAGCAGCGGATTTTTCTGGAGGAAGCCTGGAGAACATTCGAGGATGCCGGTTATGCCGGCGACTCGATGCAGGGCCGTAAATGCGGCGTATACGTTGGCTGTACGGAAATGGATTATGGACAGCTGATGGGTAAACAGCCTCCAGCTCAGTCGTTCTGGGGGAAAGCTGGATCCATCATTCCGGCCAGGATCGCCTATTATCTCGATTTGAAAGGTCCTGCCATTGCGGTAGATACTGCCTGCTCCAGCTCGTTGGTGGCAATTCATCTGGCGTGTCAGTCGCTGTGGGCGAGGGAAACGGAAATGGCGCTTGCGGGTGGAGTATTTATTCAATCGACTCCCCAGTTCTATATGGATGCCAACCGTGCCGGCATGCTTTCAACCACCGGGCGATGTCATACGTTTGATGAACGAGCAGACGGTTTTGTGCCAGGAGAAGGAGCTGGAGCGGTTCTGCTGAAACGGCTCAGTGATGCTGTACGTGATGGAGATCACATACATGGCGTAATTCGCGGAACAGGCATCAATCAGGATGGTACGACCAACGGAATTACCGCACCAAGTGCCAAATCACAGACCGCTTTGGAGAAACAGGTCTATGATCGCTTCGCTATTGATCCGGCCAGCATTCAGCTGGTAGAGGCGCATGGAACCGGAACCCGGCTTGGGGACCCGATCGAGTTCCAGGCGCTCACTAACGCATTTTCGTCATATACGGATCAGAAGCAATACTGTGCGCTGGGCTCCATCAAAACCAATATCGGGCATCTGGCGACCGCTGCGGGCATTGCCGGATTGATCAAGGTTTTGCTTTCCTTGCGCCACAAGCGCATTCCAGCTTCACTGCATATGGAAAAGGCCAATCCCAACATTGCGTTCGGCGACAGCCCTTTTTATGTCAATACGGAGACCAAGCCATGGGACACGGAAAAAGGCCAGAGGAGAAGGGCTGCGATCAGTTCATTTGGATTCAGCGGAACCAATGCCCATATGGTAATTGAAGAGGCACCCCCGCGTCCGGCTGCCAGCTCCGACCTGCGGCCCGGATATCTGATTGCACTGTCAGCGCGTACTACGGACCAACTACGTCAGCAAGCTGAGCAGCTTGTGTCCTATGCCAAAGAAAACTCCGCGGTGGAAAGTCTTCACATGAGTTATACCTTACTTACAGGCAGACCTCATTTGGCCCATCGGATGATCTGCATTGCCCGCAACGGGGAGCAGCTTGTAGATCAGTTGAGTGAGTGGCTTGCAAAAGGGGAGAGCAGTTCAGTAACCAGCGGGTTCGTTAATCGAAACGAACAACGCGGCAACGCCTCGTTGAAGCGATACGCCGCCGAATGTATAAGGCAGTGCCGGGAAACGGAGGATTCCTCTGTTTATCTGGAGCATTTGTCAGCCCTCTGCGAAATGTATGTACAGGGCTACAATCTTTCATTTGACAAGCTGTTTCCAATGTCTGCAAGGCGTATCCCGCTCCCGACTTACCCCTTTGCAGGGGACGACTATTGGGTGCCGGCACGTGAAGATACTCAGCGGGTTAAACAGCCGTCGAGTGCCAAACATGCTTTTGAAACAGTGCTGCATCCACTTGTTCACAGAAACACATCCAGCGTAAAGCAATTGCAATATTCGTCCGCTTTCAGCGGTCAGGAATTCTTTTTCAAGGATCACTTGGTGAAGGGGATGAAGGTGCTTCCGGGTGTAGCTCATTTGGAGTGGGTGTGCTTTGCAGCAGATACGGCATGGGGTGATTTCTCGGATTCGAGAATGATTCGCTTGAGAAACGTGATCTGGTCTGCCCCGTTAATTCTGAATGAAACATCAGCGTCCTTTGCCATCCGTTTTCGTCCTGTCGAGCAGACAGAAGGAGACGAAACGATGCACTTTGAAATTGTTCAGGAGCAGGGAAAGGAACGCGATCAACATAAACAGGTATACAGTCAAGGCCAAGTCTTGCTTGCCAAGCTTCCGGTCCAGGTGGAGCGGGATATTCAAACCGAACTTGCGGCTTGCAAACCCAGCCCGATCCATGCCGAAGCATTCTACGCTGCCTCCGCTCAAACGGGCATTGTCCTTGGGCCGGGCTTACGCGGGATACAGTCCGTATATGTGGGGCAGGATCGTGTCATAGCACACTTGTCACTCCCGCAATCCCTGACCGCTTCGGGTGAAGAATATATTCTTCATCCCAGCTTGATGGACTCGGCACTTCAGGTCACCATCGGATATCTGCTTGGCATTGTGACGGACCAGGCTGCCTCCGGCAGGCCTGCGCTGCCGTTCGCGCTGGAGCAGTTGGATATTCTGGGCCCCTGCACAGCGGAGATGTGGGCGGTTGCCGCGTACAGTTCAGGAAACAGCCGGGACAGCAAAATTCACAAGCTGGATGTAGATCTGTGCGACATGGACGGAGTGGTCCGTATACGCATGACCGGATTCACGCCGCGTGTTCTGGAGAAAGATTTCGATACACAGAAGGAAGAAAACCTGAGGCCGATTCTAATGATACCGGAATGGAAGCCGCTTGAGATCTCTTCCGACCAATCAGCCGCTAAGTACAACAGTCATTTGATCTTGATTTCGGATCATTTTACAGGGCAGCTATCTTCATTGCGTGATTCGTTTTCTCATGCTCGCTGCGAACGATTGGCAACGGACACATTTGCATCCGCAGAGCGATTTGAGCAAGACAATGCATTGCTGCACCCGCTTGCAAGCTTTTTTACTGAATCAGCTGCACACCTGCTCGAAGAAATCAGGCAAATGATGAACACGGAAACCGGAAGTACACTTATTCAGCTTGTTATTCCTTTCGAGGAAGAGGGGCAGGGCGGTCTGCTCAACGGTCTTGCCGGGATGTTATTGACGGCTTCAAGAGAGCATCGACAGTTGACATGCCAGCTCATTCAGCTGCAATCCTCCATACAAACAGGAGAACTGATTGATAAAGTGGCTTCAGAGAGCCGTCATTCAGAAAACGTAATTGCCCGCTATCCGGCTTCCGGCATCAGGCAGACAAGAGTCTGGCATGAGCTGTCCGCTCACTCCGCTGGCAATTCATTGTCCTGGAAAGACGGTGGGGTATATCTGATAACCGGAGGCATCGGCGGACTCGGATTAGCCTTGACACGGACGCTTGTCAGTCAGATCAGGAATGCCACGATTCTGTTAAACGGCCGCTCGACTCCAAACGCCGAGCAGCAGGCCCATCTTCAACAGCTTCAATTGAACGGAAATCACGTACTTTACAGGAAAGCGGACATCACTTCCCGTGAAGCAGTTCAGAGAATGGTACAGGAAATTCAGTCTGATTACGGTGAACTGAACGGCATTATTCATGCTGCAGGTGTCGTGAAAGATCGTGCCTTACGGTACAAAGATTCAAAAGAACTGCGCTCCGTCTTGGCTCCCAAAGTGGACGGCACGATATGGATCGATGAATCGACCGCCCACATGGCGCTCGATTTTTTTGTCATGTTCTCTTCGCTCGCTGCTGTGACAGGCAATCCGGGTCAAGCGGATTACGCCTGTGCGAATGCTTTTATGGATGCCTACGCCACATACCGAGATGGGCTCGTTCGGAACGGACAGCGTAACGGCACAACGCTCGCAATCAACTGGCCGCTCTGGAGGGAAGGACGCATGCAACCTGGAGCAGCAGCGGAGCAGAAAATCCGCCGCCAATGGGGAATGCACCCGATGGACACCTCTATCGGAATCAAACTGCTGCATATGGCCATGAACAGCGGTTCATCCCAAGTGCTGGCTTTTTACGGTGAACCGGAGTTATTTCTGTCAGGTGTGATGTCAGATTCCGCAGGTTCGGTGGATCTGCCGTCAATATGGAACGTGTCAACAGCTCCTTCACAATCCATGACGTCTGTTGACGTCCCAAGCGACATCCCTGAGTCGCAAAAAAGAACATGGCCGACAGGGGATGAGCGAAAACGGCTGCTCGTTTCCAGAGTCCAAGACGCTTTAACGGGTCATATGTCTGAGTTGCTGCAGGTAAACCGGACCGACATCTTTCCAGATGTGGAATTTGGCGAATATGGATTCGATTCCATTTCGTTTACCGATTTCGCGGGTATTCTTAATAAGCACTATGCGCTTAAACTTACACCTACTGTTTTCTTTGAGCACTCCACCTTAAGGTCTTTAACAGGAAATCTTGTTGGAGCCTATCCGAAACAGTGGGATACACTTTTGCCTGAGAAGCACATGGACACCGAAGGATCGCATGCTGATGACTCATCACAGGAGAATGAAACAGAAGGTGCCTCCTCTAATCTGCTCGGACAGGTGGAACAGGCTGATTCCCTTTCGATCCGTAACCCATATCCATTTCCGAAAGAAACGGAAGATTCCTCTGTGCAAAAAGAACAAATGGGAGGTTCAATATCATCCTCCGAACGCCATCGAGAATCCAGCCTGCCTGAATTCGATCATCAAAATCATAAGCCACCGGAACCCGTCGCCATTATTGGAATGAGCGGCCGTTTTCCGATGGCGAAGGACATTGATGCCTTATGGGATAACCTGCTTCAGGGACGGGATTGCATCTCGGAAATTCCAGCGGATCGGTGGGACTGGAGAGCCTATTACGGAGACCCCGATCAGGCTCACAACAAAACCAATATCAAATGGGGCGGATTTATGGAGGGTGTCGCCGAATTTGATCCTGGCTTCTTTGGCATTTCCCCACGTGAAGCGGAGTTGATGGACCCGCAGCAGCGGCTTTTGATGATGTATGCCTGGAAAGCAATTGAAGATGCGGGCTATGCACCACCGAGCTTGTCCGGTTCAAAAATGGGTATCTTTGTTGGCACTGCAAGCAGCGGATATCATCGTCTGTTAACACAGGCGGATACCGTAATCGAAGGATATACTTCCACAGGCCATGTGGCTTCCGTAGGTCCTAACCGAATGAGCTTTTTCCTGAATGTACACGGTCCAAGCGAACCCGTGGAAACGGCTTGCTCCAGTTCGCTGGTGGCACTTCACAGGGCTGTTCAGGCGATACGAAATGGAGACTGTGACACTGCTATAGTGGGTGGAGTTAATACCATTCTGGACCCGGATTATCATATCAGTTTCAATAAAGCGGGTATGCTGAGTCCGGATGGACGTTGTAAAACGTTCTCCGATGAGGTTAACGGATATGTACGCGGAGAAGGCGTTGGCATGATTTTTTTGAAAGGGTTACGGGCCGCAGAGCAAGCAGGTGACCACATATATGGCCTGATTCGTGCTACGGATGAAAATCATGGTGGACGGGCCGCATCACTCACCGCACCGAATCCGCGAGCACAGGCCGACTTGATTAAATCCGTATATTCAAAGGCTGGTGTGCATCCTTCTACCATAGGATACATTGAGGCGCACGGAACAGGGACGCCACTTGGTGATCCCATTGAAATTAATGGCTTGAAGATCGCGTTTCAGGAGACTCTTGCAACCGCGGAACCCAATATAACAACCTCAGCCTCCTGCGGACTGGGCTCCATCAAAACCAACATTGGGCATCTGGAGCTTGCCGCGGGCATTGCCGGGGTCATTAAGGTACTGCTGCAAATGAAATACAAAACGCTTGTGAAGACACTTCATTATGAAAGACCTAACCCTTACATTCAATTGGAAGGGAGTCCTTTTTACATCGTCGATGAGAACAAGTCATGGGAAGCGCTCCATGACTCTGCCGGAAAAACGCTGCCAAGACGTGCAGGAGTGAGTTCCTTCGGCTTCGGAGGTGTAAACGCACATGTGCTGCTTGAAGAGTATATTCCGGCTGAATCGGTAGCCAATTCTGATCGGACCCATCATCCAGCTCACGGGGACTCAATGAACAAAGCTACTTCAGTATGTATCGTACTGTCAGCCAAAACCGAAAAAAGACTTCAGGAACAGGCTCGGCAATTGCTGGCGGCGTTGCAATCGGGACGATATGAGGATTGTCATCTGCCTCAGCTCGCGTACACACTTCAGACAGGGCGTGCGTCGATGGAAGAGCGACTGGCTTTGGTGGCAACTTCCATTGCTGAAATAGAAGACCGGCTGGACGCTTATATTCATGATCCGGAGAAAACCGAAAACATCTATCGAGGCAAAATAAAGTCCCACAGAGCCTCGATCGCTGCACTGGCAGAGGATGCAGATATGCAGGAAACGGTAAAAAGCTGGGTCCGCAAAGGCAAGTATGGACAGCTGCTGGATCTTTGGGTGAAGGGTCTTGAGGTTCCGTGGTCTGAAGGTTACACGGGAAGGACACCCCAGCGAATCAGTCTGCCCACTTATCCGTTTGCCACAGAACGTTATTGGGTGCCTGAACAGAGAGAGCGAAAATCGGGACAACCTGTACCGACATCTTATCTTCACCCGCTTCTCCAGCGAAATACATCGGATCTGCAAGGGATTTGTTTCAGTTCAGAATGGAGCGGACAGGAATTTTTTCTAAACGATCATGTCATTCACAATCGTAAAATCATGCCAGGGGCCGCCTGCCTTGAAATGGCCAGGGCAGCAGTGGAACAGGTTATTCCGACAGATACATCCCGGCAGGACAGGGTAATAGTTATTCGCGACATTTACTGGACTGTGCCGCTGGGGATGGAACTGCATTCAGTCACACCGGGCAGGCTCCAGGCGGAATTGAGATTGACTCCGCTGGATACGGGGGAGATCCGTTATGAAATAACCAGCGGGGAAAACAACCAGAGAACCGCACAATCCGAATCATCCAAACGGAATGTACATCATATAGGAACGATTTCGACGTCCACTCGTCAAGCCTCATCCTATTCAACGATCGATCTGGAATCCTTGCTGTTGCAATGTGGAAAACAAACGATGACGGCTGTTGAATGTTACCGTTTCTTTGAGCAATCCGGCCTATTTTATGGACCGAGTCATCAAGGAATTCAACGTCTTCATATTGGAGAGGGGCAAGTCATCGCACAATTGAAACTGCCTCCATCTCTTGCATCCACGGCTGAGGAGTACGGACTGCATCCGGCTCTGGTGGATTCAGCTATACAGGCATGCATCGGATTGCCGCAATTCAAGGAAGGGGGAGTTACCCCTTTTTCCTTGGATCAGGCTGTAATCTATCGAGACTGCCCGGATTCCGTCTGGGCATGGGTGCGTCTTTTGCCGGAACAGGATTCCTCCGGAACGGCTAGCAAAGTGCAGATCGTTCTGTGTGACGACCAGGGAAAAATAGTCCTGCAATTCATGGGGCTGACGATTTTGCACAGACCGTACCCTGGGGAACCATCCGGAGTTATTCAGGAAGAGTACAATACATTTGCGAAGCCAGTACCGGATGAAACAATAGCTTACGCCACCTCGGAGAAGCAGACACTGACACCAATTCCACTCTCGGGAGCGATGACTTATGCGCCAAGTTGGAGAGAAGTATCGACCAGTCCCGATGTAACCCAACCTAAGTCCATGTCTTTCGGCGGTTTAGGGATTATCGTAGGCGGGACGTCGAGGCAGCAGGACGTTATTCGGCAATGGTATCCCGACCTGAGACCTGTTGCGGTTGAAGGGGATGAACCAGAAACAAAACTAGAACTCGAGTTAAAGCGCCATGGCTTAATCAGCCATCTGATCTGGATTGTGCCGCCCTCAAGCATCGTTCAGGGGCCGGAGCATGCTGTGGAAGTGATCAATGAGCAGAACCAGGGATTGTTTCAGACATTTCTCCTCATTAAAGTCTTGCTAAATCTGGGCTACGACGCACGCAGACTCGATCTGACCATCATAACGGAGAAGGCCTGCAACGTAATGGCTGGAGAAACGATCTATCCTGCGCACGCCGGAATTAGCGGACTGGCAGGTTCCCTCGCCAAAGAAATGCCGGATTGGAGGGTCTGCCATCTGGATGTGGATGATGTCCATGACATCGGAGCGCATCCCGAACGCCATTTTCCAGGGATATGGGATGGGAATACGCGCGCCTGGCGGAATGGAAAAGGGTATGAAAGTGTACTGGTGAACGTCTGCTCTACAGGTGACACGCATGAAGCATTTAGAAAAAATGGCGTCTACGTCGTTATTGGCGGTGCGGGCGGCATTGGGGAAGCATGGAGTGAATATATGATTCGGCGCTATCAGGCGCGGCTTATCTGGATTGGCCGAAGAGCGGTCGATGCACGGATCGGAGAGCTATGCAGACGCCTTGGCGAATTGGGAACCGAACCGCTGTATATTTCTGCGGATGCATCCGACAAACACAGCTTGCAGGAGGCATACCGCCAGATCAGATCATTGGCGCCCGCCATTCACGGGGTTGTCCATGCTGCAGTAGGCCTGATGGATCAAAGTCTGTCTCAGATGACTCCAGATTATTTCCGCAATGTATTGTCATCCAAGCTGGATGCCAGTTTGAACATGATGAACATTTTTGGACAGGAGCCTCTGGATTTCATGCTGTTTTTCTCCTCCATGAGCTCGTTCACCACACCAGCTGGACAAGCCGGATATGCCGCCGGATGTGCCTTTATCGATGGTATGAGCGCTGCAGCACAATCCTGGAAATTCCCTGTAAAAGTAATGAATTGGGGTTACTGGGCTGAGACCGGCATCGCCAGTCAGGTGCCTGCCACTTTCAAGCAAAGACTGAATCAGTCGGGAATAGGCTCTATACATCCTGAGGATGCCATGCGGGCGCTGGAACTGTTGATGGCAGGAGGTAAGTATCAACTGGCGTTCATTCAAACGGACAAACCAGGGGCAGTGGAAGGCACAGCGTCTGATCATATGTTTATGGTAGCGACTGAAGCTAAGCAAATAGGGCGCCATCAGCTCATGAATCGAATTTCTGGGCAACAGCTCAACGTGAAGCCGCTACAACAAAAGTGGGCCGCCTTTAACGATGAATTTGAGTCCATGCTGGCCGGACTGCTGTCGATACAATTGCAGCAGATGGCCTCAGCTGATTCGGCAAACCGTCCTGTTGCCATCTATGATCGCTGGATGAAGGAAAGCAGAAAACGTATAGAGCAGTATACCTTGTCGCAACAGTCTCTTGCTTCTGACTCGATGTGGTCGGCATGGGAGCAGCGTATGCAGCACTGGCTGCTTGACCCGGATTTTGCGCCTCAGGTTAAGTTAGTCGACCAGATGATACGCAGCCTGCCGGAGATTGTCAGAGGAGAGCTGGCTGCCACCAATATCATGTTCCCCGACGGAACGATGGATATGGTGCAGAACATTTACAAGCATAATTCAGCAGCAGACTATTTCAACGAAATACTGGCCGATACCGCCGCAGCGTACCTCGCCGAGCGACTTGAATCCAATCCACAGGCCAGCTTGCGTATTCTTGAAATCGGTGCCGGGACAGGAGGAACGACCGAAAAGGTGCTTAAGCGGATAAAACCCTTTGCCGCCTCTATTGCGGAGTATGCATACACCGACATCTCGAGAGCATTCCTGCTGCATGGAGAAAAGACCTATGGGGAGAATCGCCCTTATCTGAACTGCACCATGCTGGATATCGAAAAACCTCCTGCCAAACAATCCTACGATCTGGGGAGTTATGATCTGGTCATCGCAGCCAATGTTCTTCATGCTACCCGGAACATCAGACGCACCCTGGGTCACGTACACAATCTGTTAAAACAAAACGGCCTGCTTCTGCTAAACGAATTGACTCACAGCTCGCTGTTTAGCCACCTGACATTTGGTTTGCTGGAAGGCTGGTGGCTTTATGAAGATGATGATATCCGTATCGGGGGCTCCCCTGTTCTTGGCAAGCAGCAGTGGCAGAAGACGCTGCAAGAATCCGGGTTTGGACAGGCAATGCTGCCAGCCGAACCAGGTGAGAGTCTTGGGCAGCAGATCATCACCGCCTTCAGCGACGGATATATATCCATGGCCATACCTTCGCCGGAGGCCAGGTCCAATCATGAGCCTATTTCTTCTGAAAACATATCGGTCATGAACATGGACAAAATGCAGACAGAACAACACTCACAGTTGGAGTCAGAACCGGATTCCGATCAGATGTGGCAGGCCAGCCTGACATTTTTCAAACGTCTGGTCGGAGAGGTTATTCGGATGTCACCTGAACACATCGATGAGTCCGAACCGTTGGAGGCCTACGGCATCGATTCCATCCTGATTGTTCAACTGACGAATCAGCTGCGCAAACATTTTGACGACGTGAACACCACTCTGTTTTTTGAGCACAAAACACTTGCATCATTAATTCATTATTTTATGAAGCAGCACAGACAGGAGCTGTTGGAGGCGGCTCTACCGAATCTGCCCGAAAAAGAGCCGGAACAAACGCATGAATCCCTTATTCAGCCAACCGTTTCGGCAGTGGAAAGGACGATGCAGAAGCCTGTTTTCGATCCGGTAAAGCCTGTACCCATCACGGCATCTCTCAACTTGGCTGCCAATGAACCGATTGCCATTATTGGCATCAGTGGCAAATATCCGCAGGCAGATAATCTGGAGCAATTCTGGGACAACCTGATTGCAGGCAAGGACTGCATCACGGAAATTCCGGAAGAACGCTGGTCACTTGAAGGATTCTATGAACCGGATCGCAAGGAAGCCGCGCGCAAAGGTAAAAGCTACAGCAAATGGGGCGGCTTCATTGAAGGATACGCCGATTTTGATCCGCTGTTCTTCCAGCTCTCTCCCCGAGAGGTCATGAACATGGACCCGCAGGAAAGGCTCTTTTTGCAAACCGTATGGGAAGCGCTTGAAGACTCGGGCTATACAAGGGAACAGATGGATCGACAGTACAATGGCAAAGTGGGGGTATTTGCGGGCATTACCAAAAGTGGCTTCAACCTCTACGGCCCGCCACTATGGAATGAAGGCAGTGAATGGTTCCCGCAGACCTCGTTCAGTTCAGTCGCAAACCGGGTTTCCTATTTGCTGAACCTCCATGGTCCCAGCATGCCGGTGGATACGATGTGCTCCTCTTCACTCACGGCTATCCATGAAGCATGTGAAAGCATTCGCCGCGGCGAATGTGAGGCAGCCATTGCAGGCGGGGTGAACCTGTATCTGCATCCTTCAAGCTATGTTGCCTTGTGTGCCCAGCAGATGCTGGCAGCTGACGGTAAATGCAAAAGCTTCGCTCAGGAGGCAGACGGTTTTGTACCCGGGGAAGGCGTAGGGGTGGTTATCCTGAAACAACTGTCCAAAGCGGTTGAAGATGGAGATCAGATCCATGCCGTCATCCGTGGAACCCACATTAACCATGGCGGCAAGACGAATGGGTATATGGTTCCCAATCCTGCAGCCCAAGGAGACCTGATTCGGGAGACGATCAACAAGGCAGGCATTGACGCCCGCTGGATCAGCTATATCGAGGCTCATGGAACCGGGACAAGCCTGGGAGATCCGATTGAAATGGCCGGACTTGCCCGAGCGTTCCGCCAGGATACGCAGGATAAAGGATACTGTTCGATTGGGTCACTGAAAAGCAACGTTGGACATATGGAATCGGCTGCCGGAATTGGCGGACTTACCAAGATTATTCTTCAGTTGAAACATGGTCAGATTGCACCCAGCCTGCATACCGAAGAGCTGAACAGAGAAATTGACTTCAAGAACACGCCGTTTATCGTACAGCAGAAGGCGAGCGATTGGTCAAGACCGATGGTTGAGGTGGACGGACAGATGCGGGAAATACCACGCATTGCTGGTGTATCCTCATTTGGCGCTGGGGGCGCAAACGCTCATGTAATCGTTGAAGAATACATTCCTGCTCCTGCTCAACCTTCTTTTCCTGTGATAGAAAGCTCTTATGGCAGGACAGAAAGTAAGTCGGAGCAACCGGTAATGATCGTTTTGTCTGCCCGAAATGAAGAAAGGCTGGTTGCTGTGGCGGAGAAACTTCTACTATATATTAGCCGCCGAACATTGGATGATCAGGTGTTGGACAAGCTGGCTTATACACTTCAAACCGGCAGAGAGGCAATGGAAGAACGTTTGGCTTTTACAGTAAGCACAATACATGAACTGGTCGCTAAACTGGTTACCATTCAAACCGGAAAGTTAAAACAAGCCATAACAGGGATATACAGAGGACGGGTTAATCGGACCTCGTATACTCCGTTAGAGACCGAGCTAGAAGCGAACAAACCTCCTTCTGAAGATGTCAGACTGGCCATGATGCAAGTTAACGTGGATCGATTGCTGGAATTATGGGTGAATGGCGAGAAGCTGGAATGGAAGCAAATGTATGGTGCAATAACGCCAGACAAATTGAGTCTGCCCACCTATCCGTTTGAGCGGGAAAAATATTGGCTGCCTGACGCTAAGGGAATGCTGCATGTTGCTAATACCACCGAGGCAGACTCCCGCAATCCCATTGTGCTTCATCCGATGCTTCACCATAATACGTCCCTGTTATCGGAGCAGCGCTTCACCTCACGGTTCAGTGGTGATGAATTTTTCCTGTCAGATCATCAGGTCGGAACCTACCGGGTACTTCCGGGAGTGGCCTATTTGGAAATGGCTCGCGAGGCTGTGAAACGCTCTGTAGAACATGATGATTCCGTGCCTGAAGTGATTGTGCTGGAAAATATCATCTGGGGCAGACCCGTGGTAATCGCCGCTCAGGCAATCGACGTTCATGTCCGTTTGTATACGGAAGAGCAGGGAGATATCCACTATGAAGTATACACCCAAGATGCGTCAGCCGAGTTGCTGCACAGTCAGGGTTTGGCTTTGCTGAAAACCGAATCTCAAGACTTAACGCTGAATCTGGCAGAAATACGAAACAAATGCATCAAGCCGTGGACAGCAGATGAATGCTATCAGGCATTTGAACAGATGGGACTGCATTATGGCACAGCCATGCGAGGAATCGAAACGGTCTTTACGGGAGAAAACGCGGTGCTGGCCAAACTCGTTCTGCCTGCCCGGGTGAGGGACTCCGCTCGTGACTTCGTCCTGCATCCGTCCATGGCAGATGCGGCTTTGCAGTCCGCCATTGGATTGCTGCTTGCAAGTTCGATGCCTGATGATCACAGACAACAAACAAGTCCAAGTCCGCTGCTTCCTTTTGCACTGGAGCGGGTCGTTTTCCACCGTCCTTGCACAGCCCACATGTGGGCTTATATTCGTTACAGCAAGGGACATAAACCATCTTATTCACTGCAAAAGCTGGACATCGACTTGTGTGATGATGATGGAAATGTATGTGTGCAATTCGAGGGCTTCACCAGCAAACCATTGAAGGGAGAGATTCACATGGGGAAAACATTATCTCCAACCGAATCACAAACACTGTTGTTTGCAAAAGAGTGGAAGGAGCAGGAAGCTGTAGTTGTGCCTGAGGTGGTATACAGTCGTCATATCGTCATGTTATCTGGCCCTTGGACAGAGCAGGAACACGTCTTAGCTGCCAAACTTCCGAATGTGCAGTATGTATCCCTTGGTCCAGACCCAGCAGATCGGGTTGGTCATTCCGACTTGATGGGTGAGCAATACTTGTTTGCTGTTAAGAAGGCCTATCGTTATGTGCAACAGTTGCTCAAAGCTAGACCGGAAGGTGCTGTACTCATTCAACTGCTGGTCGCCAAGCGGGCACAGTACAAATTATTCGGAGGATTATCTGCCTTGCTGAAAACGGCTGAATTGGAAAATCCGAAAATCATCATTCAAATCATTGAAGCTGATGATCTTCAGAGCACTGAACGAGTGGTGCAGATCCTAACGGAAAGCAGTCAAAGCGCTGGCGACACACATATCCGCTATCAGAACGATAAAAGATATACATCATTGTGGAAAGAGGTCGGTACTTCACATTCCTCCTTGGTCGAGCTGCCTTGGAAAGATCGAGGCGTGTATCTGATTACAGGTGGTCTGGGAGCAATCGGATCTATCATAGCGGAGCAGATCGCCAAGCAGGCAGAACATCCCGTGCTTATCCTTACGGGGCGCTCGGAACCGGATGAATCAGATCACCAGCGAATGGCGTTGCTGAAACAGATGGGGGCAGAGGTCATCTATCGGCGTTCGGATGTCTCGAAGAGGGAAGCTGTAGATGAACTGATGCTGGAAATCAGCCGAAATCACGGCGAATTGCATGGAATTATTCATAATGCAGGCTTAATTCGCGACAGCTATATGATCCGAAAGGAGCTTGATGACATCGAAGCGGTGCTGGCTCCAAAAGTCGCTGGAACGGTTCATTTGGATGAAGCAAGCCAGTATTTCAAGCTGGACTTTTTTGTATTGTTTTCCTCGCTAGCCGGGGTACATGGCAATGTGGGTCAAGCAGATTATGCGGCAGCGAATGCGTTTATGGACGAATATTCCGAATACCGCAATGAATGTGTTCAGCAGGGAGAACGTCACGGGTTTACACTCGCCATTAATTGGCCCTTATGGGAAGAGGGCGGTATGCATATGAATGATCATGCGAGACAGAACATGGAACAAATATCAGGAGCGGCTCCACTGGAGCGTGCAAATGCGATGCGATCTCTCCAGCAGACACTGCAAGAGAGAAGGTCACCTGTAGTCGTCATGCAGGGGGAGGCTGATCAAATGCGAAGCTTCATGGGTAATTCCGGGACAGCACCGATTATGAATACGGATGAAGCATACAGCCGTTCCGATGACGAGAATTACCTCCACCTTGTAGAGAAAATTCGCAGCGGCGAATGTACCCTTGATCAATTAATGCATCTCAAGTAGTTGTACTTGCTTCGCTTGCTTCTAAGCCGGTTTTTAAAGACTTACGCGAAATGCGCTTGATTTTTTCAACAATTCTATCGATTGACGTTTTTCTTTTAAGGAGGTGATCGCTTTGGAAGACCAACTGTCCACATTGTATCGAAAGATTCAGCAAGGAAAGCTCAGCGATCAGCAGGCAGCGGAGCAGCTGCAAAGGCTGTTGTCCGAATCTGGAGAACAGGAGTCGAGCTTGAGAGAGACGCTCCATGAAGAGAGAGAGGACGACATCAACGAAAAAGCCATTCGTTATGTCAAAAAAATATTGTCCTCCAGCCTTATGCTGCCGGAACGGCAGATCGACGCACATGCGCCTCTGGAGAACTATGGCATTGATTCCGTGATGGTGATGAAATTGACGGATCAATTGGAACAGCAATTTGGTCCGCTGTCCAAGACATTGTTCTATGAATACCAAAATATAGCGGAGCTTGCCGGGTATTTCATGAGCCATCACCGGGAACGACTGGCGCAGCTCACAGGGGTGGAGGCGAAAAGCAATTCAGACGTACAACTCCGTAACTCAGAGCTTGAGTCCAGCACAATACGGAAGTCTGAAAGCTCGAATTCGTTCAATAAGCGGCAGCCATCTGCTGGCTCGCGGAGAAGAATTCCAGCAGCGACCAGCGCAGGCGGAGAATCGATCAGCAAAGAGCATGACCATAGCAAATCTCTGGACATCGCCATCATTGGCATGTCTGGACGATATCCGAAGTCTGGTAACCTGGAGCAGTTCTGGGAGAACCTGAAACATGGGAAGGACTGCATTACCGAAATACCGGAAGATCGCTGGGATTACCGAATTCATACCGAGATGAATGCGAGCAAAGGAAAATATTCTGGAAAATGGGGCGGGTTTTTGGATGGAGTGGATCGTTTTGATCCACTCTTTTTTCAGATTTCTCCGAAGGAGGCTGAACGAATTGATCCACAGGAGCGACTGTTTCTGGAATGTGTGTACGAGACACTTCAGGATGCGGGATATACCCGCGAACAGGCCGCAGGTCCAGATGCACCCCCGGATCAGATGGGGAATGTCGGTGTATTCGCAGGAGTCATGTATCAGGAGTATCAGCTGTATGGCGCTGAAGCCAGGATTGCGGGTAGAGAGCCATTTGCATTAAACGGTAATCCGGCTTCCATTGCCAATCGTGTCTCGTACTTTTGTAATTTTCATGGGCCCAGCATGGTGATAGATACCATGTGTTCCTCGTCACTCACGGCCATTCATCTGGCCTGTCAGAGTCTGAGTAAAAAAGAATGCCTAACTGCAATCGCCGGAGGTGTCAATGTATCTGTTCACCCGAATAAATATGTGATGTTAACACAGGGGCAATTCCTGTCTTCGAAAGGTCGCTGCGAAAGCTTCGGTGAAGGCGGTGACGGTTATGTCCCCGGAGAAGGTGTAGGGGCAGTGCTGCTCAAACCTTTAAGCCGTGCCATAGCCGATGGTGATCATATCTATGGCGTCATTAAAGGAACTGCTGTTAACCACGGCGGCAAAACGAACGGTTATACGGTTCCCAATCCTGCGAGACAGGCGGAGGTTATTGAAACAGCTGTCGCGGAGGCAGGAATCGACATTACGGACATCAGCTATATCGAAGCTCACGGGACAGGCACCTCACTGGGAGATCCCATCGAAATTACAGGGTTAACCCAGGTATTTAGGAAAGGGAAAGCAGCGAACAACAAATGTGCCATTGGCTCAGCCAAATCGAATATTGGTCATTGCGAAAGTGCAGCAGGCATTGCAGGCCTGACCAAGGTCCTTTTGCAGATGCAGCATCGGCAGCTGGTTCCTTCCATTCATGCGGACCCGCCTAATCCACACATTCAGTTCGACAAGACGCCTTTTGCAGTGCAGAAGCAATTAAGTGACTGGGACAGAATAACGGTTGATTCAGGAAACTCTACACGGGAAGTCCCACGGATTGCGGGAATTTCCTCATTTGGTGCCGGGGGCTCCAATGCCCATATCATTGTGCAGGAGTATTGTCCCGAGCAGTCAGATATGTTGCCGGCTGAGCAGGATAGACCAGCTAAACAGCAGGCGCTTATCGTTTTGTCAGCCCGGAATGAAGAGCAGCTTCGTGAATTGTGTGAACGTATGCTGACGGCTCTACGATCGAATCGATATCAAGAGGAACATTTGGCGAGCATCGCTTATACGCTGCAAACCGGACGTGAGATGATGAACATGCGCCTTGGCATCGTGACAGGTTCGCTACAGGAACTGAGCTCGAAACTGGAAAGCTACTGTTCGGGAGATCAGGATATGGACGACATGTATGTGGGATATGCAGGTGATGCACAACAGCCGCTATCCATACTGTCAACCGATGCAGACATGAGCCATACCCTAATGAACTGGATTACCAAACGCAAATTCGGAAAATTGCTGGAGTTTTGGGTGAAAGGCCTGAATGTGGACTGGAACTTGCTCCATAACGGATTCAGACCCTGCAAGATCAGTCTGCCTACGTATCCATTTGCCAAAGAACGGTATTGGATACCTGGTGAACCTTCTGTGGAGTTCCAGATGAAGGGGGATTCTTCCCGTAACGGATACTCCGGTCATATTCCTTTTATTCATCCACTGCTTCATGAGAATAAGTCCAACTTATCAGAGCAAAAATACGTGACGGTTCTGACCGGCCAGGAATTTTACCTGAATGATCATCGGATCGGACAAGAGCGGATTCTACCCGGTGCGGCCTATCTTGAAATGGCGCACGCTGCAGTCAGCGATGCTCTAGGCGAGCAGCAAGGAGAGAATGTTGCAGTTATCTTGAAAAAACATGTGTGGATGCGTCCTCTTGTTGTCAGGGAAACTCCGGTGTCTCTGCATATTCGATTACATGCTTCATTAGAGGAGCAGCCTATTCAATATGAAATGTACAGCGGGATGTCTGCGGATGGACCCGGCGAAAATAGGGTGCACAGCAGCGGTTATGCCAGCATCGTTTCACTGGAACCCGAGCTTGTAGCAGAAATGGCGATTGATCCGGGCGAGATAAAGGCACGCTGTAACACCAAACGATTAACTGCGGATCAATGCTACCGAATTTACGAACAAGGTGGGCTCAACTATGGGCTCGCCCATCGGTTGTTGGTTGAGTTAAACGTGGGTGAAAACGAGGTTTTAGGACAGCTTCGCCTGCCTTCTATTCTCAAATATGAAATGCAATCCTATGTACTGCATCCGGCCATCCTGGATGGGGCTTTGCAATCCGCGATCGGGCTGTGGATGGAGGACCAGGAGGGAAAAGAAGGCAAAGAGCTGGAAAACGCAAATTCTACGCTGCCCATTCCCTATGCCATGGATGAAATTCAGGTTCTGGGTCCCTGCACTGAAGAAATGTGGGCTCATGTGCGTTACAGCTCTGATTCTCCTTCATCCGCCTCGGATGCCATGCCTAAGCTGGATATTGATTTGTTCTCCAGTACAGGGGTTCCATGTGTTCTTATTCAGGGACTTAGTTGCAGAGCATTGAAGAACGGTACAGTATCGGGGGATGAGCCGCATGGGCGGGAAACGGCCATGTTGGTACCTCGTTGGGAAGAAACTGCTGCTGTCCGAAATGAGTGGAACCACCCTTATGACAGGCATATCGTAATGCTGGCTGAACCTTGGGCCGAACTGGCGGAGGAAATAAAGGAAAGACTGCAGCGAGAGCAAATACCAACCGAGATCGTAGCGCTTGGATCTGAAAAGGTTGCTGACATTCACAACGTTGATGCAAGCTGCAAACGTTTTGCGTCTGCTTCTACCCAAGTACTCCACGTACTTCAACAACTGGTGAGTAGTCCATCCAATGCTGAGAATGTGCTTATTCAGCTGTTATACAGACGTGAAGATCATTTTCAGCTGTATAGCGGATTAACAGGATTGCTGCGAACCGCGGCACTGGAAAATCCCCGGATTCATGTTCAGTTCATTGAAGATATGGAAGAGGGACATTCAGAATCGAAGAGCCGGCCTCGAGAACCGCGTAACGCCAAGCGTGCTGCCGAACTAATAAAGGCCAACCGGGAGCCTGAGGATGTATGTATCGGCTACCAAGGCCCACAACGACAAGTGCTTCACTGGAAAGCCCTCCATCTGCCTGCTGAGACGGATGCCATGCCTTGGAAGAATGGCGGGGTGTACCTTATTACAGGAGGGGCAGGTGGCCTGGGCCATATTTTTGCCTGTGAGATTGCCTCTAAGGTTGTCAACGCAACGCTGATTTTGACAGGCAGATCGGACATATCAGCGAGTCAAGAGCAAGCGTGGGAAGCCTTGAAAACAAATGGTACCACGATCATCTATCGCCAAGGGGATATATCCCGGGAAAAAGATACATCGGAGCTTGTTGCTTATATTCAGCATAGCTTCGGCCGTCTGGATGGAATCATCCATAGTGCAGGTTTAACGAGAGATCAGTACATCTTGAACAAAACAAAAGCCGAAATGGAGAAGGTGCTGGCTCCGAAAGTTGCTGGCACCTTTCATCTGGATGAAGCAACCCAGGCCATGAAGCTGGACTTTTTTATCCTGTTCTCCTCCATGTCGGGCGTATATGGGAATCCGGGCCAATGCGATTACGCTGCGGCCAACGGATATATGGGCAGCTATGCACAGTATCGTCATCAGTTAATGCTTGCCGGTAAACGGCAAGGAAGGACCCTGGCCATCCACTGGCCGTTATGGAAAGATGGCGGCATGCATTTGAGCCCTGCTGAAGAGAAGGGGTTATGGGAAAGTACGGGAATGCGTCCACTGGATCTTGAAGCAGGTATTACGCTGCTGTACAGAGGTTTTCAGTCCACAGAATGTGAAATCGTTGGAGTACAAGGGGACATTCCGAAGCTGATTTCCAGCCTAGAGGCACGTTGGAATATGAACCGTACAACGCGGGATACCCCATTCGTCTCAGAAGCAGGTGCCATGTCTGTGTTGCAAAAATTGACTGCGGAACTGCTTGGTGTGGGGCCAGATGAGATTAGCCGCGAAGCGGATTGGCTTGAATGCGGACTGGACCAGCCTCAATTAACGCTCTTGGCTCAAAGGTTGAACGAGCAATGTGGGCTGGATCTGAGTCATGTTCTGTTTGTGGAATATCCAACGTTGCAATCTGCTTCGGCATTTCTAAGCCAGCGATACCCGAGCGCTTTCCCGGCAGCACCGTTAGTTCCTGAGAGCGAACTATTACCGGGTACAAGTCTAACCAGCCTGCCAATGGATCGTTTGACGAAGCACGCGCAGACCACAGCAGCAGACAATATACTGGCGGAAGCATTGGATACTTTTCTAAAAAAGGCCTTGTCCGCGGTACTCAAAGTGCCCGCAGATCAAATTGTAAGCCACGCCCGACTGGAAGAGTATGGTATAGACTCGATTAGCATTACTCAAGTGACGGATCAGCTCGAGGGTACTTTTGGGCCATTGTCCAAAACACTGCTTTTTGAATATCAGACTCTCAAAGAGTTGAGTGGATATCTGATCAAGGCCCACCGCGATACCGTCAATCGCCTGATTTCGGTTCCTGCGCTGCCATATGAAGAACGTAAGGAACGTTCGGATAAGACTAAGACTGCCCGATCCGGCCTGCAACACCCTCCATTTCGTGCATTTCAGCGTCCAGCTCAGCGCCCCTCGGCGCCAGCAGATGCTCAAGTGCGCTCACTTGCCAAGGATATCGCCATTATTGGCCTGTCTGGACGGTATCCCGAGGCGGACGATCTGGAACAATTTTGGGAAAACTTGATGCAGGGCAGGGATAGTGTCACTGAAATTCCGTTGGATCGCTGGGATTACAGGCTACATATGCACCATGCGGACCCTAATTCACCGAAGCCTGGCAGCAAGTGGGGAGGTTTCCTCCAGGGCGTGGATCGTTTTGATCCCTTGTTTTTCCATATCTCGCCCAGAGAAGCACAGATGATGGATCCGCAGGAGCGGCTGTTCCTGGAAACCGCGTATGAAGCCATTGAAGATGCAGGGTATACACCGGAGGGTTTGGCTTCCGCAACCGGAGATACTTGGGGAAACAGGGTTGGCGTGTACGTTGGAGTCATGTACGAGGAATACCAGCTGTACGCCGCCCAGGCTCAGGCCAAGGGAGGCTCCTCCATCGCTTTAAGTGGCAATCCGGCATCCATCGCCAACCGAATATCGTATTATTGCAATTTTAATGGGCCAAGCATGGCTGTTGATACGATGTGTTCCTCTTCCTTGACTGCGATTCATCTGGCTTGCCAGAGTCTTATCTTGAAGGAATGCGAAGTGGCGGTGGCGGGTGGAGTCAACGTATCGATTCATCCAAACAAGTATATTTTACTGAACCAAGGTGGCTTCCTTTCAAGCGAAGGCCGATGCAAAAGCTTTGGTGCACAAGGGGACGGTTATGTTCCCGGCGAGGGTGTCGGAGCAGTCATTCTCAAGCCGCTCAACAAGGCAATCGAAGACGGAGATCATATCTACGGGGTTATTAAAGGCAGTGCACTAAATCACGGTGGAAAAACGAATGGGTATACCGTACCCAATCCGGCAGCACAGTCATGTGTCATAGGGAGAGCCATTGCTGAGGCGGACATCTCCGCCGAGACCATTACCTATGTGGAGGCTCACGGGACAGGTACATCGCTTGGTGATCCGATTGAGGTTGCCGGTCTAAGCAAAGCGTTTGCAGAATCCACGGACCATCAGCAGTTTTGCGCTCTTGGGTCGGTAAAGTCCAACATCGGCCACGCCGAAAGTGCGGCGGGTATTGCCGGACTGACCAAAATTTTGCTTCAGCTGAAACATGGGCAACTGGTGCCCTCTCTGCATTCAGACCCGGCCAATCCGCATATCAACTTTGCGCAGACCCCGTTTCGTGTACAGCGGGATGCTGAAGCATGGAAGCCGTTGCAGCGGATGGAAAACGGCAAACGTGTCCAGATTCCGCGCAGGGCGGGCTTGTCTTCATTTGGTGCGGGTGGTTCCAATGCCCACCTGATCATTGAAGAGGCAGATTACCATCCACATGAGGGGGTAACGTTCAACGAAGCAATAAGAGGAGGAGCTGTCATCATTGTGCTCTCGGCGCGAACCCCATCCGCTCTCAGGGAACGAGCCAGACGTTTGCTCACTGCTGTGGATGAGAAACATCTCACCGGAGGAGCAGAGGAAGAACCGGAACGTTTGCTGGAGCGCTTGGCATTTACGCTTCAAACCGGAAGACAGGAGATGGAAGAGCGCCTCGGATTCGTAGTGCGATCCGTTCAGGAGTTGAAAGAACGTCTTCAACTTTTCCTGGGAAATGAGAACACGAACGAGCCGGTAGACGGAATAGACGGAATGTACCTCGGAAATGTCAAATCCTATCAGGCTGTGCAGGCAGCAATTGCCATGGATGAGCATTTTGGCGAAGTCGTGAGCCGTTGGTTAAATGAAGGCCTTTACGGCAAAGTGCTGGATTTGTGGGTGAAAGGCATCAAAGCGGATTGGAGTGTTCTATACTCCACAGGACAGCCTCGTCGAATTAGTCTGCCTGGCTATCCGTTTGAGCGCGAGCGCTGCTGGTTTGAATTGCCTGAGGAAGCGGTTATCCGTGAACATGTGGATGGTCTCAACTCTCCCGTATCTGCTGGAATTCAGAAAGCAGCACCTGAGCGCCTAATGACTGCTTATCACAAAGACTGGCAGCTTGCGGACATTGCATCCATCTCTGATGAAAGCAATTCTGTTGGAAAGATTCTGATCCTTGCCAATCGGGATTCAGCCGCCCTTGCTGCGAGATTGACAGAACATTTTAAACATACGGTGGTTTTGAATGAAGAACAGTTGGATGATCCGGGACGCCATTGGCTCGAAGATGAGGAACGTTTGGAGCATGGACTGACAGGTTTGATTGATCTGACAGCATTCATGAGGCAGACCACTGTTGATGATACCTGCGAAGAACAGATCCGGCCGGCATGGCTGAAGCTTATGCAGGACGTCATTGAAGTCCATGGCCATGAGGGGATGCTGCTGCTATTGGTGACCAATGGCCTGGAGTCGTTCCGCAATTCGAAAGTGAATCTGGCCCACGCCTCTCGTGCGGGTCTGTTCCGCATGCTGCAATCCGAATACCGAAGCATCCAATCCAGACATCTGGATGTCGATCCGTCGGCATCGGAAGAGGCAAAGATTGAATGCATTACAACAGAGTTCCGGCAAACAGATCGGGAACCGGAGATATGCTACCGTGATGGTAAACGCTGGCGTTCCTATATGCGTGAGCTACCTTATGGGGCGGGTATGAACAAAGATGTTACGGAATCTTCAATCGATCCGGAACGACCTTTCCTGGAAGCAAATCAGGTGTTGTGGATTACCGGAGGTACCCGAGGCCTTGGAATGGCATGTGCCCGCCATTTTGTGAAGCATCACAACGTGAAGCGGCTGTTGCTGACTGGACGGGAAGCCATTCCACAGCGGGAGGAATGGGACGCATATGCGAGCCATGACACTGCGATGGGCGCCAAAATCAGATCACTGTTGGAACTCGAACAACTGGGGGCCGAGGTACTTGTTACGGATATCCCTCTAACGAACGAGAACGCCATTCAGGCAGAACTGGCCAGAGTTAAGCGCTCAATGGGCCCTGTTGGAGGGGTTATTCATTGTGCTGGTAACGTGGATACAGCCAATCCGGCTTTTATTCGCAAGCAGGCGGATGTCATGCAGCGGGTGCTTGATCCAAAAACAAGCGGGTTGCATACGTTATTTCATGCGTTCAGGCATGAGCCACTGCGCTTCTTTGTGCTGTTTTCCTCTGTGTCCTCAGCGATGCCTTCACTGGGAGCAGGGCAGAGCGATTATGTGATGGCTAACGCCTATATGGACTATTTTGCCGAAGCCGCATCCCGGGAAAGTGCGATCTCTCCATTCCCGATCATCAGCATCCAGTGGCCAAGCTGGCAGGAATCCGGTTTTGGTGCGGTCACTAGCGAAGCATATCGCCAGAGCGGCCTTCTCAGCATCACCGATGCGGAAGGAATGTTATGGCTGGATCGGATTATTCGGGAAAACAGGGGACCTGTTATTCTGCCGGCTGTAGTTGCATCGCAGACTGTACACAAGGGAGAGCAACAAGCGGAGCATCGGGCAGAGGCATCGTTAAGTGAAGCACAGCAGGTATCCATTCCGTTAATTCCAAGCCCGGTGGAGCGGATGACCCCAAGCTTCATGGAAGAGCTGCAGAACAGGACACTGGGGTGGCTTAAGACTTTGATGGCAAAAGAACTGAGATTGGATGAATCTCGGCTGGATAAAGATACCCCTTTTCAGCACTACGGAATGGATTCGATCCTGCTTGTCCAGGTTCTGACGGTCATGGACCGAGAGCTTCAGCATGTTGCAACAGACCCTTCGCTGCTGCTTGAACACCCAACACTGCGCCAATTAGCAAAACATCTGGTTAGGATCTATCCCGAATCTTTGGCTGGCCTGTTGATGGAATCCAACTCTAAGTTGGCGGAAAATTCAACTGGAAAACCTTCCGATGTTCGTTCAGCGAATTCCACTTCTGTGCAACATGTTGAAACTGATATGGAGGGTCGCACCGGACTGAACGAACTGAATGATCCTGTGGATGAAGCATACGAAAAACCAGCGGAGCTGGAACAAACCAAGAAGCGGGATAAAATTGCGATTGTTGGCGTCGCCTGTCACTTTCCTGATGCCGAGAATCCGGCGCAATTCTGGTCCAATCTGCAAAAGGGCAAAGATAGCATGACCGAGCTCCCAGCCCAACGCTTGAGGTTGACAGGTAGCAGCACCAATAGGACTTCCGCTTCCAGCAAGCGCATTGGGGCATTCATTCGGGACATTGAGCAGTTTGATCCCGAATTTTTCCGAATTACGGATACGCTGGCAGAACAGCTCGATCCGCTCCAGCGCCAACTGCTGGAAGTGAGCGTAGAGGCCGCCGCAGACGCAGGATACAGCCGGGAACGTTTATGGAATTCGCAGACCGGCGTATTTGTAGGCTCCAGAGCGAGCAACTTTTCGTCCAAGCTTGGCGGTAGCACCAAAGATACAATCGTTGGCATCGGCCAAAACTTTATCGCTGCACATCTGTCCCATTTTTATAATCTGAAAGGTCCCAACATGGTGGTGGATACCGCTTGTTCCAGTTCACTTACCGCTGTTCATCTTGCTGTACGAAGTCTGCTGGATGGGGAATGCGATCTCGCTTTTGCGGGCGGTGTGGACATTCTGCTTGATGATGCGCCCTACGAGATGCTTGGAGCTGCCAGCGTATTATCTCCGGATTCTCGTTGCAAAACGTTCAGTGCGGACGCAAACGGCATCGGGCTGGGTGAAGGTTGCGGCGTTGTATTACTTAAACCGTTATCGCAAGCCATCGCCGATCAGGACACGATCTATGGGGTCATCGATGGCACCTCCATCAATAATGATGGTCAAACGATGGGCATTACCACACCTAACCCGGAAGCCCAGCAGGAATTGCTGGAAAAAGCGATTTTAAATGCAGGCATTCATCCTTCCACCATCAGCTATATCGAGACACATGGAACAGGGACACTGATCGGTGATCCGATTGAACTTAAGGCTTTGACAGGTGTCTTTGCAAAATATACAAATCAGCGCCAGTTTTGCGGCGTAGGCAGTGTCAAAAGCAATATCGGGCATCTGCTGAGCGCATCGGGCATTGCCAGCCTGATCAAGGTGTTGCTCTCGCTTGCTCACCGCGAGCTTCCGCCGACGATTCACTGCGACCAGCCCAATCCGCGGTTCCAGTTCGGGGAATCTCCTTTTTATATCGTACAGCAGCACCAGCCGTGGGGAAGTGGTTCAAGCGACACACTGCGGGCAGGCATTAGTGCATTCGGACTTGGAGGCAACAACGCACACGTTATTGTAAGCAATGAAGGTATTCCTGCCGAACGCATGGTGAGCCTGCCGCTTCGTTTCCCTGATTCACCTTTTCAACGCAAGTATTGCTGGCCACCCGTCAAGGCAACGGAATCGGTGGAGGTATCGTCCAATGTTTCAGCTGTGTTGCCAATACAACAGCTACCGGAGCATTCGGAGCAAACGAGCTTTTTTGATTTCATCAAGCTATGAGAAGGGAGTGACGCGGATCATGACATTGCCTGCAACCGAATCATTTTTACAGCGATTGCGCCACAGCGACTATTTCGTGAGAGATCATCGTGTTCACGGCGTCTGCACCCTTCCGGGTGTGGTGCTACTGGATATGGTGTACCGATTGAGCGGCAGCCATCTGCGTACAACCTCCATTGAACTTCGGGATATCGTGTTTACACAGCCGATTGTCACTTCGACGGATTTTGATGTGGATATTAGGCTGACATTGTCCATGAATATGGATGACGGTCAGGTCACCATCCATAGCCGCAAAGTACCAAAAGACGGTGAGCCGCCTTCATCTGATGTACTGAATATGGAATGCAAGCTGCATCTGCTCCGAGGGAGGGAGCCTGTACAACCTCTACAGCATACACAACCGCTGCCTTCCAAAGGCACAGACGGGCTTCAGACATGGGATATGGATCAGATCTATCAGCTCGCCCGACAGGCGGATATACAGCATTTTTCCTTTATGAGAAACCACGGAGATGTCTACAGACAAAACCAAATGGAGTGGATGAATATCCGGCTGAGCAGCCTGGCCGAGCAGTATCTGGACAAGTTCCACGCTCATGTGGCCCTGTTGGACGGGGCGACATTTGCCGGGTCGTCCTTCCGCCTGGGGGATGTCGGCGGTCTGGATGCAGAAGTTCCTCCATACATTCCGTTCATGATTGAACGATTTGTTATATATGACCGTTTTCCAGCTGAGATTCGCACGTTTACCGAACAAACACCAAGTGATCTTTCCGGTGGGGATATCATCTCCCGCAGCATTGCTGTTACAGATCCGGAGGGTAGATTGCTTGCGGAGTTTGTGCATTTGAAGGCAAAAAGAGTTCGCCATGCCGCATCCATTACCGGGCTGACAAACACGATGACAACTGGACGCAACGACAAACCAACTTCTGAACCGGTAATAGCTGGAAGCTCCGAATGGACAAAACCAACTGTAATGCCTGCGGGCTCCCAAGATCAGGTCCGATCCACGATTTCGGCGTATGTGAAAGATGAAATCGCACGCATGCTACACATTTTACCTGAAGCAGTGGATGAGCGGGCAGGCTTCTATGAGCAGGGACTAGATTCCATGCATCTGCTGGAGCTGGTGAAACGGCTGGAAAACCGAGTGAACATGGAACTTTATCCAACGCTGCTGTTTGAGCACTCTTCCGTGCAGGCATTGACCGAATATCTGCACACACATTGTTCCGACGTCTGGAATGAGGCAGCAGCAGTGTCGGAAAGTGTGGACTTGAATACGCTTTCGTCTCAAAGCAGCCATTCGACAGATGAACAACCTGCAACGCATTTGGAAGTACCAGCAACAGCCAGAGAAATCGAGGGGAATGGAGAACCTGTATGTTATGAGCCTAAATGGATTGAATCCGGGGATATCCATGAGGTTGAATCTGCCCGACCCACGATAGCGGATGGAAAAGAGTTGCGGTCCGATCACACTCCGTACCGGATAGTTGTTCTCTATGGCAACTATCCGGCTCTTGCTGCCAAGATGGAGCTTCAGTCTGACATCTACGAGGTTCATCAATTGCCTGATCATTCGTCCATGGACGCTGATCTGTACCGCCAGAAGGTAACCTCGTTATACGGAATGATCCAGGCAAAAGCAATTCACCCGAATGCAGGGAGACGAATCGTTCTTCAAGTGCTGTCGGATTCCCGTGACACGGGTGGATACATTCACGGATTTGAAGGGCTGGTAAAGACGGCTGCGATGGAACTTCCAGCCTTTGGGGCTCAATTAATCAGAATGGATCTGCATGAAAGCTTCATGGATGAGACGTTGATTCGTCAACTTCGACTCGAAGCCGAAAACATCTCGTCAGGGTCCGCTGTCTCCATATGGTACAAAGGAGACACCCTTCAGCGGCATGTTCGCAAGTTGGTGGAAATACCTGTTCCGGCGGCCCCATTGGAAAAACCCTATAAGCCTGGCGGAGTCTATCTTATTACCGGCGGCATGGGCGGGCTGGGGTATGCGCTGGCTGTTCATCTTTCCCGCCAATGCAGATGCAAGCTGGTTCTTGTCGGGCGTTCTCCGCTGAATGAAAACATTAAGAGCAAACTGGATCCGCTGCGCATCAACGGTGCAGAAGCGATGTATATTCAGGCCGATACAACCATTCTGGCCGAGATGGAGCAGGCTGTCCTGCAGATTCGGGATCAGTATGGCGAAATCACGGGGGTATTTCACTGTGCAGGAACTGCCAAAGATCAGTTGATGCTGCAAAAGCCTTTGTCCGACCTGGAGCAGGTGTTGAAGTCCAAAATAGATGGACTCTGGAATCTGGAGCAGGCCTTAAATGATTTTAGGCCAGAGTTCACGGTTACGTTTTCCTCCCTGTCAGCCATTGTAGGCAACAAAGGGCAGGCTGATTACGCTGTGGCCAACAGCTGTATGGACAGACTTTTGGTGAATCATCAGGAGAGAGGTAGAACAGATGGAGCAATTCCACGCCAGTTTACGATTAACTGGCCGTTATGGGCAGATGGCGGCATGCAAGTGAATGATCATATTCGCAGCAGCATGTATACGTCCTCAGGTTCAATGCCGCTGCCACTGGCTGAGGGGATGGCACTTATTGATCGGATTATTGCACAGGATGTTTCGCAGGTTGTACTTGTATACGGGAATAAATCCCGCATTCAGTCCGTTATGGGAGACGACACGGCCATTCATTTGCCGCCGCCATCTGATCCGGAAGATATTGCTGTCATTGGCATGGCGGGAAGGTATCCCTCGGCGAATAACATGGACGAATTGGCCCGGATATTGAAGGAGGGACGAGATTGTATCACGCCCATGCCGGATGAACGCTGGGCGGGGCTGCATCTTCCGTATTCCGCTTCTGAATATTACCCGGCTGGCGGATTTCTGGACATGATCGATGACTTTGACCCGGCCTTTTTCCAAATTTCACCGCTTCAAGCCGAAAGGATGGACCCACAGGCACGTTTGTTCTTGCAGGCGGCCTGGACAGCCTGTGAGGATGCAGGCTTTGCTATTGAACGCGACAAGCATCATGATACATCAGCAGCCAAGCGGAATGTCGGTGTATTTGCTGGCGTGTTCTGGAACCATTATGAACTGCTTGGCGCAGCCATGACGCAGCAAGGCACTCCTACGGCCATGGGCAGCAACGCTTCAGCCATCGCCAATCTGGTTTCTTACCACCTGAATTTCCATGGTCCATCCATCTCTGTAGACAGCATGTGCTCATCCTCACTGACAGCGATACATTTGGCCTGCGAGAGCATTCGACATGGACAGAGCCAGTATGCCATAGCAGGGGGTGTGAATCTGGTCACCCATCCCCATAAGTATGTATTTCTGAAACAGGCCAAGTTTCTGTCATCGGACGGAAAATGTCGCAGCTTTGGCAAGGATGGGGACGGCTATGTACCAAGTGAAGGGGTAGGCGCTGTCCTGCTCACAACGGTGGCTGAAGCCCGCAAGCAAGGTTATCCGGTCTATGGCGTCATTAAGGGTTCGGCTCTGAATCATGCTGGCAAAACGTCTGGAACGACAGTGCCAGATCCAGTGGCCCAATCGGAAGTCATCGCAGATACACTCGCGGCAGCAGACGTTGAGCCAGGAACCATTGGATATATCGAAGCCCACGGAACCGGAACGTCACTGGGTGACCCCATTGAAATTCAGGGGCTGGATCGAGCCTTTCGAAACAGCCGCAATCCGGGACGAAACTGTGCTGTCGGTTCCCTGAAGTCCAACATTGGACATCTGGAGGCAGCGGCAGGCGTCGCCGGGCTAACCAAGCTTATCCTGCAAATCAAGCACAGGGAGCTGTTTCCTTCGCTGCATGCCAAGGAGCTGAACCCGCTGATTCCGTTTGAGAACACCTGCTTCCACGTGCAGCGAACAACCGAGCGCTGGGAGCGCCGTCATGGACAACAGAATGGGCGCTATGCGGAGTGGCCTGTTCGTGCCGGGTTGAGTTCTTTTGGCGCAAGCGGAAGCAATGCACATCTGATCGTAGAGGAATATATTCCAACTGCCGTCTCATGGACAGATCGTTCTGCATTAGATGCGTATTCCAGTGGAGTGGAAGCTTCAGGGGATGGTGAAGTAGTTCTTCCGATCTCGGCCAGAACACAGGAGAGATTGATAGAATACGCTCGCCAGGTTCGTTTTTATTTGGAGAATGCTGGTCTGTCTGAGCGTCTAATAGACATCGCCTACACGTTTCAGGTTGGAAGAACGGACATGAAATACAGGGTTGCTTGGACGGGCAGCAGCCACAGTGAACTGGTGGAACAGATCAATCGCTTCCTGCACAACCAATCTTCATTGCAACAAAATTCCAGTGAAAAATCAGATGAAATGACTTTGCTGGAAAATCGTCCTTCGTCGCAGGAGAGGCTTTATCAATGGGCTGCATTGTGGGAGCAGGGACATGGGGTAGACTGGACAGTTTTGTATGAAGATCTTCAGACGAAGCCGGCTATTGTTCGTGTACCAACGTATCCTTTTGCCAGAAATCGTTACTGGATTCAGGCTGAAGATCAATCACTTGGAGAGACAACGAGGGAAAAGGGCTTGCAATTGAACCGTGCGGAAACATCCTCTTCTGAAGTTGAAGGCGCGGACATCGTTCAGCATATAAATGAAACATCCAACCCTGTTACGGGATCTGCAATGACGCCTTCGTTTCAGGAAAATCAGGGGGAAGAACAGGTTCTATCCTTATTATCCCAAACGGTGTCTTCCCTGTTAAAAGTCAGCATCTACGATCTGGACAGTGATGCGGAATGGGCAGAATACGGTTTTGATTCCATTCTGTTCACAGAGCTGTCGGATCGGTTGAACCGCGACCATGGATTGGGTTTGACACCCGCCATCTTTTTTGAGCATGGCACTATTCGCGAGTTGGCGGTTCATTTGCTGCAAAATCATACCGATAATTGGACACAGCCTTCTGCTGGCAGAACGACACCTCAACCCGAATCGCTCAATGCTATGTCTCATTCTGTGCCAGCAGTATTTGAAAGGGAAGAACCGCGGCAAACTTCATTGCGGTTGACGGCTTCAGAAGAGGAGAAACACACATCTGGCCGTTCCCATGCAGGTATAGGCAGCAAGCTTAATTCGGGTTCAGAGCTGTCTTCCCCCGAGCCCATAGCCATTGTGGGTATTAGCGCTAAGTTTCCGATGGCCGATAACGCGGAGCAATTTTGGCACAATCTGCTTGATGGCAAAGACTGCATTTCGGAGATTCCAGAGGAACGTTGGCGCTGGCAGGATTATATGGGTGATCCGCTTAGAGAGAATGGCAAAACCAACGTAAAACATGCGGGATTTATGAGCGGAATCAGTGAGTTCGATCCACTGTTTTTTGGCATTTCTCCCAAGGAAGCCATTCACATGGACCCGCAACAGCGCTTGCTGATGATGCATGTGTGGAAAGTGATTGAAGATGCAGGTTATGCACCGTCAGAACTGTCAGGGTCGGCCATGGGACTGTTCATTGGCACAGGCAGCAGTGGATACAATGTCATGCTGGCCCAGTCGAATGAAGCGGTCGAGGCATACTCCGTCACAGCCACCGTTCCTTCGGTCGGCCCTAATCGGATGAGCTACACACTGAACATACACGGTCCTAGCCAGCCTGTCGAAACGTCATGCTCCAGCTCCCTGGTCGCCATTCATCGAGCCGTTCAAGCCATTCGAAATGGGGATTGCGAGACGGCTGTAGCTGGGGGTGTAAATACGATCCTGTCCGTGGATGCTCATATCAGTCTGACCAAAGCGGGCATGCTTAGCGCGGATGGGCGTTGCAAAACTTTTTCAAGCGAGGCAAACGGTTACGGCCGTGGCGAAGGGGTTGGAATGATTTTTCTGAAGAAATTGAGTGATGCTCAGCGCGACCATGACCACATTTACGGCTTGATCCGCGGTAGCGGGGAAAATCACGGCGGAAAGGCAGGCTCACTTACTGCTCCCAACCCTAAGGCACAAACAGCGCTGCTGAAATCCGTGTATGCCCGGGCGGGAATTGATCCTTCCACTATAAATTATATTGAAGCACATGGCACAGGCACACCACTTGGTGATCCAATTGAGATCAATGCGCTCAAGACAGTATTTCAGGAGACAAGGGCAGGCTTATCACCCACAGGGCAGACTTCCACTTCAGGACAGTCAACCCCATACTGTGGCGTCGGCTCTGTCAAAACAAATATCGGTCATCTGGAGCTTGCTTCCGGTATTGCCGGAGTAATTAAGGTGTTGTTGCAGATGAAACACCGCAAGCTTGTTCCCAGCCTGCATGCAGAGCAGCTCAGTCCGTATGTCCAGCTTGAGAACAGCCCGTTCTATGTTGTCAGACAGACGCAGGAATGGGAGAGACTCAAAGACAGCAATGGCAGCGAAATGCCCCGTAGGGCAGGAGTAAGCTCCTTTGGTTTTGGGGGTTCCAATGCCCACGTTATTCTGGAGGAATATATACCACCACGACAGCATGATGAGGTGACCAGTTCTGAATCCGAGTTGGCTCCTGTTGCAATCGTGCTATCGGCCAAAAGCAAGGAGCGGCTCAGGGAACAAATGATCCAGTTGTCGGCTGCCCTGCTTCGCAATGAGGAGGAGGAGGATACTTCTCAACAGCTTCGCCGCATTGCCTGTACACTTCAGACAGGAAGACAAGCGATGGAATACCGTGCAGGCTTCATAGCCGCATCGATTACAGAGCTAAAATACTTGCTGGACGGCTATGTTCAGGAAGCGCACCTGTGGACCGATTCGGATGAATCCGTACATGCGCAGCTTTCATCGGAATCTGCGAAAAGTCACAAGCTCCATCTTGGCTCCATTGCTGCTCACAAACGTACGGCAGCACTGTTCAGAGAGGATGAAGAACTCGGCGAAGCGCTGCAAAAATGGATTATACGTCGCAAATACAATAAATTGCTTGAACTGTGGGTGCAGGGTGTAGAGATCCAGTGGGAGCTTTTATATACAGAGGATCGTCCTGAGCGGATATCCCTTCCATCCTATCCGTTTGCACCCGAGAAATACTGGGTTGGAATGAAGAGTACTGGGACGGAAGATTCATTCGAAGCAAGTAACGAAGAGATGGAAACCGTAGCCGTTGCCAAAGCTGAAGTTATCGGATCATCAGCTCCGAATCCTTCGGTTGAAAGTGATGTCAGAAGCATTATTGCAGCTCTGCTGGGGATCCCACCAGACGACATGGACGAGCATCGTTTGCTTGAAGATTACGGAATGGACTCTGTGCTGGCGCTTCAGCTTCTTCATCATCTCCAGGCCCGGATTTCCTCTGAAATTGGTATGGAGGATCTGAATAAATGCCATACCTTGCAGGACGTCATCAGCTTTTCCCTGAACCCAACGCATCCAGAACACCAGAGGAAACTGGTACCGGACACTCCCTGATTAGTACCAAGTTAAATAAAGTTCCAGCGAGAAAGTCTCGGTGAGGAAATGCATGTAATCCATACTTGCCAATATAAAAAGCGAGAAGAAGGAGCGGATCACCATGTGGATTGGATTTTTGTTAATTATCATCTCACTCATTCGTATACCATCGGTTATTATTGCCATGCGTAACGAGAAAAAGATCGTTGCAGGAGGAGGCACCGAGTACGGCAACCTGAACAGCAAAGTGTTATTTGTGCTGCAAAACCTGATTTATTTGAGCTGCATTGTATACGCCTTTATTTACGATGTGCAGTTTAATGTATTGACCGTAATTGGACTTGTCGTGTATGTGTTTGCCCTTTGCTGTCTCATCTATGTTATTCGCAAACTCAGCCCTTTTTGGACATACAAGCTATACATTGCCAGAGACCACAAACTGGTGCAAAGCTCGCTGTTCCGGCTGGTGCGCCATCCCAATTATTACCTGAACATCATTCCCGAGCTTATCGGTTTTGCACTGATTTCTCAAGCCTGGCCTGTATTTGTGCCTTTGTTCATCCTTCATCTCATTACACTGTTCAACCGGATTAATCTGGAGGAAAAAGTGATGAAACAAACGTTCACTCAGTACTAGGCAAACGGGCTGCATCCCTTCTGCACATATGATATAAAGGAGAGCGATTGGTGTGAATATCAAGGAAAGAAGCAGTTTTCCCGATTTGAACTTGGTTACAGGTTTTAAGACCAACGTGGAAAAATATGAGCCATTTGCATGGTACAAAAAAATGCGGCAGGAAGATCCGGTTCATTATAACGAAGCAGAGGATGTCTGGAGTGTATTCAAATACGAGGATGTCAAACGAGTTGCTGAGGATAAGGAATACTTCTCCAACAAGGTGCTCGCTCCACCGATTATTCAGGATACGATCATTTTTCAGGATCAGCCCAAGCATACCATCAGCCGCGCGCTGTTAGCCAAAGCATTCACCCCAAAAGCGATGTCCTCTTGGGCGTCCAGAATTGATATGATTGTCCAGGAGCTGATGGAATCGATTGAAGGACGCATCGATATAGATATGGTGCAGGACTTTGCCTCCCCGCTGCCGATGATTGTTATTTCCGAGTTGCTTGGTGTTCCTACAAGCGACCGCGAGCAATTCCGGGACTGGGCAAACACACTGACGCTGGCTCCCCAGGAGAATACGCCCGAAGAATATATGCGCATTTATCAGCTCCAGGCTCAGGCGAGTACACAGCTTGTGGCCTATTTTCAGGACATCATTGAACTGAAACGCCGTAATCCAGCTGATGATATCATATCAGACCTGACACAGGCGGAGGAAGATGGAGAGAAGCTGTCTTCCGAGTCGCTGATTGCAAGCTGTGTCATGCTGCTTATCGCAGGAAATGAAACCACCACCAGTCTCATCACCAACTCCATCTACACATTCAATGATTATGAGCTGGTTAAGGAACTGGCGCAGCATCCACAAATGATCCCATCCGCTGTCGAGGAGATGTTGCGTTACCGCTCTCCGTTGCAGCGAGCGATTCGCAAAGTGCTCAAACGCACAGAGATTGGCGGCAAATTACTGGAGCCCGGCGACTATGTTGTCAATTGGATCGGTTCGGCGAACCGGGATGAGGACATATTTGAAGAAGGCGATAAGTTCATTCTTGGCAGAAAAAATAACCCCCATTTGGCTCTGGGTAAAGGCATCCATTTTTGCATGGGCTCCCACCTGGCCAGAATGGAAGCCAAAGCGGCGCTGACAGCGATGCTGACTACCTATCCGGGGCTTCAAGTGCATCCCGAATATGAGCTCGACGTCAACCCCAGCAATGTATACGGGCTGAAAAATTTATCCGTTCTGCTTCACGGCTGATCGATCTGTTAGGTGAAAAGACGTAAAAAGTGCCTGGGGTGAACCGTGACCCTAGGCACTTTTTATTTACTTAAATGTAATTTATTATAATAATACATAATGAATGGGTTTAAAATTGTCCAAAAAAAGATCATGGGAGGATCTATGAACTGGTACAGCTTTTTTGTACAGAGTGGTAAAGAAGAAGAAATTAAACTTTTTATGGATCGATTTTATGCGCTACAGCACTTGAGTTGTCTAGTACCCAAACGAATGATTCCGGAACGAAAGCAGGGAAAAACTCGTCATTGCACCAAAGTATTGTTTCCAGGCTATATTTTTATCCAAACCGGACAGATTCACGATTTATATTACAACATCAAAAAAACGCCATATATTTTGTATATGGTCAATGGCGGTATTCACAAGCATGATCAGGCTGCCAATTTTTTCACTCCGATTCCCAAGGAACAGATGGACTGGCTCATCCAGCTATGCGGTGTCAACGGAACAATGGGATACTCAGATATCATTATCGGCGGGAACCAAATCAAAGTAACATCCGGACCACTCCTCGGCAAAGAAGCGATGATACGGAAAATTGATAAACGCAAGTCAAGGGCCAAAATTGAGGTGCAGTTGCTGAACGAGGTCAAATTGATCGATGTTGGCATCAATGTCTTACTTGCTTGAGTGAACTGGATGAGCATTGGTAGGAGATTGCAGGGAAGAGGAGTAAGGAAATCGGTGTCCCTCAGTGGAATGCTGAACAGTTGAGGCACATGTATAACGATCCGCAAAGGCAGCATATTCGAGAAGAAATAGCTTCATTGCATATATTTATGTTACTCCGAGATGTAATAGTCGTCATTTAACGTTATTCATACGGCAAGGAGCAGTTCGCCTGTGCGCAGCTGCTCCATTTTTATTGTGGAATTAAGCAAGTCCCGCTAAAACTTCAACGACGTTTTTTAAGCTCACTGATATAGAACCACCGAAAGGTAACTTAACAGTGTAACTTAATTTATCCGGGTCGGGATTTATGACGTCAACGTCGGTTTAAATTGTTATTCTTCCATTCCCTTGAGCCGTTGATTCAAAAAACCTATCCAATGCTTCGCTAACAAGTTGTTCTTAGAGGTGTGTAGTGGTTGGATAATTTTAGTAATATTAAATGAAAACAAAATTTGCTAAAATATTGTATAGTTATTCTACAAATTAAGCCATTCTAGCGGAGGATTGATCGGGAAGTATGAAAGAGTTTTTGAGCGAGCAGTCCATTGAAGCATTTAGATCAATCATAAATCGCAATCCAGATGCCACTTTTATCGTTTCGAACGAAGGAACGATCGTAGAAGTAAATGAAGGGGTTACAGAGTGTTTAGGATTTCAAAAGAGTGAAATCATGGGTTCATACTACAAAGATCTCTTTTGTCAACATCAGCTTGATTTGATCATCCAATATTTTTCGGAGGTCTTAAAGGGTGCATCATGTCAATATGTTGCCGAAGCTCATCATAAAAATGGAGAGATTGTTTATTTGCAAATTAAGCAAGTTCCTTTGTTTTTTGAAGGTAAGGTAAACGGGATCTTTGGAGTAGCTAAAAACATTACTGAGTACAGGCATCTGCTTAAGGCTTTGAAAGAAAGCGAAGAGCGCTATCGCCTCTTAGCCGATAACTCCCTCGATCTGATCCAGTTGATCAACCTGGATGGCATTGTGGAGTATGCCTCTCCTTCTCATAAAATGGTGCTTGGCTTCGATCCAAAAGAATACATAGGTAAATGGGTATTTTACCAACCAAATGGAGATGTGGACGATAAGTTTCGTACAGTATTTATGAGTATGTTGCTTTTGAGAAAGCCCTTTACCTACGAAATAAAGCGGCAGCATGAACAGGGCTATCCTGTATGGCTGGAGATGAAAGGAACACCCATGTTCGACGAGGACGGTGACTTTAAAAACATGATGCTCGTGGAAAATAATTAGAACTGAAACTAAAAAAATGATATACAAAGGAGCAGCCCGCGCGGGCTGCTTTCTTGTATGTGTACTTATGATGAATGCAGTAGGTGCAGGATAGAAAGGAGTAGGACGGTATCTTTACTCCTATAATGATATAACTGTTTTTCGGAAACGGAATGATTGCACGTAAATACCTTTCGAATGAACAACCCGCGATGTATATCGAAGAGAATAATCGTCATAATAAGGAAATGTTGCTGGAAGAAGGGAGGTAAAGGGAGTGGATGAACAATCTGCCATGAACACAAAAGAGGAAAATATAACTAAAAGTTTGAACGAATCCTTGAGTAGAATTGAAGAAATCTTTACGAATACTCCCGACTTAATCATCCGAAAGTTAAGCATAAAACAGACCGGAGAACTAGCCGCTATAATCTATATGGAAGAATTGACAGATAAAGCGTCACTTAATCAAAATGTTCTTGCTCCACTTCAACTAGAAACCGGAAATCCTTCCGGAGATTTCATTACAACAGTGGGATATGTAAAACCTCACTCCAAGTGGGAAGAGCTCAGACTTTCCATTATACTCGGCTACAGTGTGTTATTTATTGAAGGAAGAAGTACTGCATACGCATTGGATACAAAAGGATTCCCGCAACGCGCTATTGAGGATCCTCAGCAGGAGCCCTCACTGAAAGGGGCACATCAAGGATTTATAGAGACAGGTTCTCAAAATATTGCCATGATCCGTCGTTATATTGCGGACAAAGAGTTAAAGGTGAAGCGGTATATTGTTGGGCAGCGGGGACAAACGCCAATATCTTTGCTTTATTTGGAAGATGTGACCCAACCGGACATTATTAAAGCGCTCGAAGAACGGATTCAATCCATTGACGTGGATGCCATCATTAACACCGGAGAATTGGCTGAATTTATTGAGGACCAACCGCTTGCGTTGCTTCCCCAAATGATTACGACAGAGAGACCGGATACGGCTGCTTCTCAAATATTGCAGGGGCGTTGTGTCATTGTAGTCGATGGTTCGCCAAGTGTTCTGGTTGCGCCGGCTACATTCATGTCTTTTTTTCAAACGGTTGATGATTACAGTTCTCGATGGTCCATATCGTCATTTCTCAGAATATTGCGCATCTTTGCCTTTTTCATCGCTATTTTTTTGCCTGGATTTTTTATAGCCGTCATTTCGTTTCATTTTGAGATCATACCATTGAAGCTGTTATTAACACTTGGTGAGTCACGGGGGCAGGTTCCATTCCCGCCATTTGTTGAAGCGATCATTATGGAAATTACACTTGAGATGTTAAGGGAAGCGGGAGTTCGTCTTCCAGCTCCAGTAGGACAAACCGTAGGAATCGTTGGTGGTATTGTCATTGGACAGGCAGTTGTGCAGGCAGGATTAATCAGCAATGTAATGGTTATCGTGGTGGCTTTTACAGCTATTTCATCTTTTATTATTCCCAATCAAGACATGATGGCAGCTGTGCGAATTATGCGGTTCATGATGATGATACTAGCTAGCTGGTTCGGATTTGTAGGACTTGTCATTGGGATGATGAGCTTTATCATCCGGCTAATAACATTAAACTCGCTCGGTAATTCCTATAGTACACCTATAGCACCATTTCGGGCCATGGATTGGAAAGATACCTTACTGCGGCTGCCTTTGTGGATGATGAACAACCGCCCTGTAAGCACGAAATCCCGCCAGTCGATAAGGCAGGGGAAAAGCAGAGGATGGAAGGAGAAGAAATAAACCATGAAGTCATTACGCCCGGTAACGATGCTTCAATTCATTCTTATTATTTCTACCTTCCAAATCAGTGTTGCTTTTTTGTCTATCCCAAGAGAGCTTGCAAGGCATGCCGGCACAGATGGTTGGATGGTCATTTTCTTAGGCTGGGGGCTGGCAACGTTATCCTCTGTAGCGATCGTCAAGCTGATGAAACATAGTCCAAACAGCTCAATACTCGAATTGATTCAGCGTTATACCGGCGTGTGGGCAGCAAAAGTAGCTGCTTTTATATTTATGGTCTATTATTTGCTTCTGGCATATGACGGTTACATGATCGCTTCACTCGTTATTAAATTATGGTTATTGCCAAGCACATATATCTATATTCTAGTCCTGCTGCTGCTCATCCCCACATTCCAGATTGCGCAGCATGGTTTTCAGGCGATCGGGCGGTACAGCGAAATAGTCACGATGCTCTCCATATGGATTCCGTTCATTTATATATCTACACTGAGTAATGCCCACTGGCTCTATTTACTGCCCATCTTAAAAGAGGGATGGCTTCCGATTCTTTCATCCGTAAAATTTATGATCTATCCGATGCTTGGCATCGGCCTGGTTTTGTTTCTCTATCCCCAACTAGTCAACAAAGAAAAAGCATTACCTGCCATGATCATCTCCAACACGCTCACTTGCATCGTTTACTTGGGAATCACCCTGATTTGTTACGTGTACTTTAGTCCTGATGAGATCGGGGAGTATAACGACCCCGTGATTAGCATTATGAAGTCCGTTGAATTTCAGTTTATTGAGCGCGTAGAAGTGGTATTCATCGCATTTTATCTGTTCGTGTTTTCTTGCATATGGATTCCCTCCATGTATATTGTCTCGAGATGCTCCGCTTCGCTGGTAGGAAAAGGTCAGGAAAGATACCACCTTGCCGTGTGGTGTATTGTCATTGAAATTAGCTTTCTCCTCTATCGGCCCAGCTTTATCAAATCTACTCAAATAAACTACGCACTCAATTATATTGGTTTTATGATGGAGTTTGCTCTGCCTGCGGGTATTCTTCTATATGTAGCGATCCGCAAAAAGATGGGAGGGGGGCAACGCACATGAGATGGGTCGGAAAATTCATTATCTCGGTTGTTTCCTGCATTTTATTGGTTGCGCTCGCAGGTTGCGCCAGTGACAAAACCAATTTGGAAGATGCAACGGTTCCTTTGGCTCTTGGTTTGGATGTCAAAGATAAAAAGCTCCATTATTACATATCTGCACCTGTATTCAGTAAGGACATTCAAAAGAAAAGCCGCGAAGGGGGAGGAATAGCAGAAGGCTTAAGACAGTCCAGGAATCAGCAGGATGCACAATTTCCCGGTTCGCTTGCCGGACGTAATTTTCAAGTCATCATTGTAGGGAAACAATTGCTTCAATATAAGGATTGGTTTAAAGTACTTGATGTCATGTTCCGCGATCCTCGCAATACGATTACCGACCGCATCATTGCTTTTGACGGTCCTATGGAGGATATTTTTAATGTTCAAGCCAAAGATCAACCGCCGCTACCTTTATTTATAAAAGCGATTGTCGATTCAGGAAGCAGAAGTTCAGCTACTGTAAAAACAACCGCGCAGGAGCTACATAGACAATTGTATGATCGAGCGATGACGCCTTCCATCTCGGAAATCAAGATCGAAAATAATAAAATCATGCTAAAAGGAACAACTCTTTTATCCCGAAAAGGAGAGTACAGAACTTCCCTAACCTATCAGGAGACGTCACTTCTTCACATTTTGAAAAATGAGGCTAAACCAGGGGTCAGTCTCACTTTTCCTGTTGATGATTTGCAACAAACCATGCCATTTAACATCGACAAAGTGAGTTTTTCTTTAGGGGACATATCGGTAAAAACGAAATCCTCTCATGAAAATGGCAGATTTCAATTCAACATTAAAGTGAAGTCTATCGTCAGCATAACTGAAAAGTTTCTTGAATTTGAGCTGTTGGGAAATTCCGAAGAAATGGCAAATAAATTAAGCAAGGAAATGAAAAAAAGCATGGAGGCGCTTATTAAAAAGTGCCAAAGCTATAATATCGATCCTTTCGGGTATGGGTTTTATGCCAGAGCATATCAGTATCCCTTATACAAGGAAGCACAGGCCGACTGGGGGAAAGAACTATCTCGAGCACATTTTGATGTGGAAGTTGATCTTCGAATCGGCTCCACTGGAGCAGTAGAATAATCGAGTTGAAACCGTTTTTGTTGTTGTTAACACCCAATAGTTACATTCTGGTTCCTATCTTATAAAAAGGTGCCTACTTTTCAAGTAGCATGAGAAATTTTAAGATAAAACGCAACGAAGAAATGATTGCCAAGATGATAGATTGAAAAGTATTTGAGGGGATGGTAGCATCATGCCAATTGAAATCAAAGACATTGTGTCTAAGAAAATATTAAGTGAAGTAAAAGGTTATCTAGATATTGGTTTTACTCATTCACTAAATCCCTATACGGGTTGTGCATTTGCTTGCGAATACTGTTACGTCAGAGAAATGCCTATTCAAAAGTTTAAGGATATTCCTTGGGGATCGTGGGTGGATGTCAAAAAAAATGCAGCAGAAAATTATCTAAGGGAAGTTTCTCTTCTAAGACGTAAAAATAAACCCATAAGTATATTCATGTCATCAGCCACAGATCCATATCAACCTGTAGAGCAGAAGGCAAACATTACAAGAAGCCTATTGGAAGCAATGGATACAAACCCACCAGATTCACTTCAAATTCAAACTAGAAGCCCTCTGGTTGCCAGAGACCTTGATATACTGCTGAAATTAAAGGGAAAATGTCGAATTCTGGTTTCAATGACAATCGAGACAGATCGCGAAGACGTGAAACGAATTTTTTCACCCTATGCTCCTGGAATAGATTTAAGAGTTAAAGCCTTGAAAAAGATAAAGGATGCAGGGATACATACACAAGTATCTATTTCCCCAGTGCTACCTTTTTCACCTAATTTCGCTAACAAGATACAAGGCATAACTGATCGAATTTGGATTGATACGCTACTGATTGGTGATGGTCAAATGGGGATGAGATCTGAGCGGTTAGGGATGCCACAATTATTTGATGTGAACAGCTGGGACAGATGGTACGAGAAAAGCATTCATCTGAAAGTGGAAAAATATTTTAAGGCAAGGTTTCCATCTGAAATAATTCATGTATCTAAAAACAGCGCATATCCATTTTGATTTTAACTAGCCATTCATTGACTTAAGAAAATAAATGGGCTTCAGTGAATTTCCTAAATCACTTAAGCTGTATTCGACTCTCGGAGGGACTTCTGCAAAAACAGTACGAATGACAATTCCATCCTCTTCCATTGAGCGTAAATTTTCAGTGAGAACCTTTTGACTGATCTCCGGGATACTTTTACGAAGTTCTCCGAATCGTTGAGTTCCCTTCAAAAGATCTCTCATAACCAATAACCTCCACTTGTTACCTATCAATCCAACTGTCGTTGCGACGGGACACAACCTACGCAAAAAGAACCAATGAATGGTCCAAGTGGTTATCTCTCCATAATTCATATGATGAGATCTGGTTTTTCCGATATACAATGGACTGTTAAGGAGCTGGTAGCAGAAGAGGATCTAATAGCAGCTCATTTTGTCATGAAGGGCACACAAGACGGAGAGTTTCTCGGGTTTCCACCAACGAGCAAAAAATCGAAGTAAATGCAATGAATTTTGATCGGATCTCTAATGGCCAAATTATTGAAGAGTATGGTCAACCCGATATGCTTGGCTTGCTTCAACAAATAGGGGCAATTCCAAAAGCATAATTACAGTTCCTCGATTTGGGCATCGTTCCTAAAAAATTAAGAGTTGGATAAATAGATTAAAATCGAAGAGGGACTGCATTTTGCAATCCCTCTTCTTAGTGATTTTACAATTAGGAAATATAAACTACTAGTTTTAGCCTAGTTTTTGCGAACCATTAGACCATACGGATTTGATTGACAAGGTATCTGAAATATTAGTGATCGGATCACCGTTTATGAGAAGAAGATCAGCACGTGCACCTTCGGTAATCCGGCCACGATCATGTAGACCAAAGCAACGGGCCGGTTTGGAAGTAGCCGATTGAAGAGCTTCGATCGGAGTGAACCCAGCCTTCACCAGCAGCTGCATTTCGTGGTGAACACTGGCCCCATGAGCAAGGCCACCAAGGTTCGGAACGGGAACCGGTGCGACATCCGTCCCTACAAGAATATCAACTCCGGCACGGTGAAGATCCATCACATTCTTAAAGCTGTTCTCCATATTGCCTTGTGGGAATGTATTGAAGCTTGAGTTCAAAATATCGATCCAATCCGGACTTAATTTGGAATGAACTCGTGGATCATTAGCCAATTCCGATGCCGGATTACCAATAATTGATGAATTCAAAACCAAGCACGGTGTAACAAAAGCTCCAGAATCAGCTATGGATTTAACCAATTCGGATGTGTACTCGGGTCTGTCGATAAACAAGTGGCCCAAACCGTCGACTCCAAAATCGATGGCAGCTTTCGATGAAAGAGCCGTCAAGACGTGGGCAATGACCAACTTATCGAACTTGTGGGCTTCATTAACGGCTGTTTTTAGAATCTCGTCACTTAGAACAGGCAGGCCAGGTGCAGCCATGACCGTTCCCTCTTCAATCATGATCTTAATATAGTCGGATCCATTCTCAACTTGGGTATGCACATGTTTGATCGCTTCATCAACCGTCGTCACTTGAGGTATTTCGTCGTGATCGTGAGCGTAGGCGGCCAACATTGCTTCCCGGTCTTCCTCCGATAACTTCTCTAGTTCCTTTAATATGAATTCAGGTATTTCATCTCCATCAGGCAGTAATTCATCTGGGTGCCCACCAGGAGCGGTAATCGCTGTACCAGCAGATCGGACGTCTGCGATGTCATCCACATTTTTTAGCTGAATTTCGCGCCCTCTTTTCGTAAAATCGCCATTCATTTCGAGTTCTGTTGTAACACCGAATTTCAAGGCATCTCGTAATCCGCCAATTGAGGTATGGACATGTGCATCAATCAGGCCGGGTATTAATGTCGCATTTTCTCCATCGATAATTTTTGCATCGCTTGGGATATCTCCGCCCACTGAAATAATGGACACCCCTTTAATGACAATATGTCTGGGAGCAATAATTTGATACCCATCAAAGATTCGTACATTTGTAATCGCCGTAATTTCTTTTAACCCAGCATTTTGATTTAATTTCTCCATCATAAAAAATCCTCCTAATGTGTTTGTGATTCAACACTTCGGAGTATAACTGTTAGGTATCTAACAGTCAATAGACTAACTATTGTTTGACAAGCCTACTGGGATCACTGTATATTTTATCTACTTACAATTAGATTCCTAACAATTACGGAGGGGACGATGGACGGTCATGCATTCCCGAGAAGATACGCCTTATATGGAATTGTTTCAAATTATCGGTCTTAAGTTAAAGAAAAGAGCGGATGAGAGTATTAAAGAGCTAGGATTAAGTTCTCAACAAGGAAAAGTAATCGATTATATTTATGAGAATCAAGATAATCATATTATTCAAAAGGATCTTGCAGATCGGTTTCATCTGCGTGGGGCAAGCGTTACAAGCATGCTTCAAGTTCTAGAACAAAAAGGTTTCATCGAACGTAAAATCCCGGCCAATAATGAACGGCAAAAAAATATTTATGTATTACCAAAAGCGGTTGACTTGATTGAAGACTTTAATAACTCATTTCAAAAAGTGGAGGATGAAATCGTTCAAGCCCTTAATGACGAGGAGAAGCAAATCTTAAAGAAATTACTGATCAGAATTAATGAACGCATATGACAGACGGGCAGGCAGAGGTAACTGGTGGCGGCTTTAGAGGCTAGAACCTCGTAACAAAAACAGTTCTCCCACGACGTCCAAAAAGACCATGTTTATGCTGGTAGAGGCAGTTGACCCCGTATAACAAGCGAGCTATGGGTTTGGAAACATCGTGGAAAGGACTGTCGAAACGAAAGATAAGGACTGAGAACATGGAACCTGTTGTTGGCGTAAATATCGCTAAAGGTTCAAGTGTGGTTCAGGTTTTTCGAAAACGAAATGTCTTCAAGGACAAAATTATGGGTTATATTTTTCGTTGATTTCACCTCCTTTTAAATATAATGATATTTATTTATTTTTGGATTTACGTCCAAACTGATAATAATAAAGAACTGTCATTACAACGACTACCACGGCTAGAGCCAGCAAAATGTTACTATACACAAAAGCAACCTTATCATGTACAAACGGATTTAATTGAACAGTGCTTGTTCCACCGTCAAGTACCTTGCCGATGACAGCCGTAGATCCTGCTGCTGCAATAAAGTTAAACATCGATAACAACCCCATACCGATCCCAATTTCATTCTTAGGCAAGGTACGTGAAATGGTGTTTGACATAGCAATTTGCATATAAGATTGACCTAGTACACCTAGTGTGAGGAAAATTTGAATATACGTAGGTGACATCCCCACGACTGAAGAGAGAATAATGAAACCACCAACAAGCAGTGTTGAGGCAGTATACAGTAGAAAAGGATTCCCTTTCTCATCAGCTAATTTTCCGCCCTTACGACCAAGAAACGCTGTAACAAGGGCTGAAGGCAACATTATGAATCCAATTAATGCAGGAGACAGACCATTCACATTCGATAACATGAGTGGTGTCAGGAATGGAATGCCGAAGCCAACCGCGATGAGTACAAATGCAATAACCATCCCCATCGAATATTGTTTATTTCTAAAGATCACGGGATTCACGAAGGGAACGGAAGCATAGCGAATTCGCAGGATAAACAAACCTAAGATGACTAATCCACTTACTAACAACCAGATATTGGATTGTGAAAGTGCCAGTAAGAAAGTGGAGACTGTTCCTGCCAACAGAATACCGCCAATATAATCAATTTTTTCGTTTGTCACTGGCTGATCATCCAAATATTTTCTATAAAAGGGTAACGTGATAAGAGAGAGCAGAGGTATTACAAAGAGAAATTTCCAATTTAAAGCACTCGAGACGAATCCAGCAATAATGGGACCAAGTGCTGATCCAAGAGCAGTCCCGATTGCAGAAGTTCCCAAAGCGTGACCACGGTTCTCAGGTGAAAAAAAACGAACAGGAATTATCATGGCTAACGCCGGTATCACAGCCGCACCAGCAGCTTGCAAGATCCTCGCAACGATGATCATCCAATACTGTGTTGCCACCACACCCACAATGGACCCAGCCGCGAGAAGTAAGAGACCAAACGTAATTAAAGCTTTAATACTAAATTTATCTGATAATTTCCCATAGGTTACTGTACCAATGGCATACACAATCAAGTAACCTGAGACAATCCAAGTTACTTGTGATGCGGTGAGTTCAAATTCCTTGCTGATTACCGGCAATACCACATTAAACATCGTTCCGTTCATAACTGAAATAATAAGCGTGAAGACTAGAACACGGAGTAAAAGTTGGCCTGTTTTATCTGTTGTAGCAGCGTTGCTGTTCATTTAATTTTCCTCGATTCTTTATATGCTATGAATAATTAAACAAATGACCGTCAGTACTTACTGTCAAATTATTGAGAAAAAAACTAGGGAGTTAAGGCCCTAGAGAATAGCCACACAAACTCTTTAATCATATCTTCTAAAGAGAGAGCTGGAAAATAAGATCCTGCATTCAGATTATTTATAAATGTACCATAATTCAGTGACATAAATGAAAAAGCTTGTAGTTCAGGATTCGTTTCAATCAGTTTTCCTTTATCATACATAGTTTTAAAATAATTGGTCAAAACTTCCATCAGTTGACGAGGATGTTTTATTGTTCGTTCCCTGAAACCAGGTAAATTATCTTCTTCTTTCAAGCTAATCATAATCATTTTTCGATTACGATTCATAATTTCATGATATGTTTTACAGATCAATGTTAAGTCCGTTTGTAGGTCCCAAACTAGCCTTTCATTAAATATCTTGGCCATTTCTTCTGAATAGTGATAATGGTCGAAGGCTGTTTCTAACAAGTTTTGTTTCGTTCCAAATTGCCGAAACAATGTTTTTTCACTTAAACCAGCAGAAGTAGCAATTTCTTGAGTTGTTACACTGCTATAGCCTTTTTTTGAGATTAAGTCAATGGCAGCCGTCATTAATTTTTCCCTACTGCTTAATTTTGTATTGTTAGACATCTTCATTCCTCTTTTCTAATCATGTCAGTAATCACTGTCATCATTGTTATAGTAGCTAAAGTACATAACAATGTCAAATAAAATTAGAGACGTTAGAACCTTTGGGAAATAAACATGGTACCATCACCTCTTTCAGGAAATGGTACCATGTTTATTACAATAAATTATAATGAAAATGCATGGATGGTCCGACGTCGTTCGTCGCTCTTCGTGCTAGCATCAGCGGAGGGCATAGGCATCAGCTAAAAACATGGCTTCCCCTCAGCTCCCAAAAGTCACACTGTGGTCATCAGGATCGGACTGCACGTCGTGGGGGGTGAGCGCCTCGATCGCTACTAGTGGGTTCCAGTAGTCCAAGTAGTGGGTGATGAGCGCGTCGTCATTGGTCCGAACGACGGAGATGCAAGTCTGCTCATACGGCTTGCCGGTCGGCAGCGCCGTTCCCGTCGAGCGGAATTCGGCGATCACCAGATTCGGATCGACCGTCTCGTGGAATACCAGGTCGACGAACTCCACGTCAAAGGTCTTGGGAAAGTTACTCATGTGAGCAAACAGTGCGTCTCGGCCCGTAACCCGTTGGGGGACGCCGGCCGGCGCGTACGGGAACTCGAGCACAGCGTCCGGGGCAAACAGCTTCAACCATTCGTCGACGCGTCCTGCTGCGGTAAGGCGCAGGTGCTCGGTCAGGGTGTTCTGTGCAGCGGTGCGGCGTGTGTTATCGTCTTTTTTCAATGTCATGTCATGTTCACTCCTTGGTTAGTGGTTGGTATTCGACTGATCAAAACTTACTTAATTTAAACTATTTTCTTCATCCGTATTGCGTAATTTTTAACTTTGTTCTGCCAAACCACCACCCTTCAAATTGAAATGACTGTCTGTACTGACTGTCATCATGTGAGTAAAAAAACTAGGGGTTGAGCCCTAGTGATTATCTGCACATCTTGTAACCTTTTTCCGTGATTAGATCGAGCGTTGCCAACAGCATTTTATTCATTGTTGCTAAAATTTTCACTGTTACTTATTCGCTATCCCTTGCCTTAATGACTGTCAGTGGTGACTGTCATCTGAGATAATATTATCGCAGTTTATATAGTATGTCAAGGCTCAACCCATACAATCATTTTATAAAGATCCGATATTAAAGTTGGCTATTGATGAAGATAGACAATTTGGAATCTAGAAAACAAGTATCGTTGTTGAGGTTCCCAATGCATTGAACAACCATCAGATATAGCGATTAATGAGATGGTCCTCTTTTAAGCATTCAAGAAATATCAGATTTAGTGACATATAAAAAAACAGTAATGAAGTTAGTTTGTGTGTGCAACGGCACTGATTTCGATTAGCTGCTCAGGTGACGCTAGGTATGTCACACCGATACAGCTGCCCGCAGGCCGGTGTTGTCCCATGTATTCCTTAAACAACCCAATGCACGGCTCGATATGCTCTTGAGCATTTGTCAGATAAATCTCCACATAAGCGAGGTTCGATTTTGTGATCCCAAATTCCGCCAGCACGCGATCGAGATTCTCCAGCGTCTGCCGGGTCTGTGCTTCAATATCGCCCTCACCAACGAAGACGCCCTCCGTATTGTGGGAAAATTGTCCCGAAATATAAATGGTGCCGTTGACGCTGTAGCCCTGGCTGATGCCGTGATCCCAAAGATCGTGACTGTAGGTTTTGACTGTAGTCATTGTTTTTGACTCCTTTTCTTCAAAGTAAGGCTAGTATAAAATAAACACTTATTAAAATATAGTACGCACTTTATTGATAGTTACTATCAGAAAGGATAGTGTGTGTATATATAAGTATGTTTAATATAAAGGCGAAAGAAGGGCATGAAACTTACCAAAATAATTAAAACAAGACGACCTCGACGTTCACAGATACAATTTGGATCGGTTGATTATTGATCATATAATAGAATCTTGGAGTAAATTATTGACTAAAGGCAGTGAGGTGGAAAAGACGTCTACATAATGTTTATTGCAAACTTAATTTAACACTAGCAACAGTAGGTTTATATCAGATATTGGGAGGAATCATTGATGAAAAGAAAATTACTTAAACCGATGGCCATGATTTTAACTCTTGGGTTATTCATAGGAGGTCCATTAACGGTAATGTTTCCTAAAACGTCAGCAGCAGCTGGTACAATCACCGTTAATCTAACTGAAACGCAAGAGGCTTTCAAAAACCCTTTTAAGGGATTTAGACCTACTCGGTTTATGAATGACACCAAATTTCCGAATCATGAATACGGAACGGTGTTTAAGCACTATATCAAATACACGGATTTGGAAAATGCGTCATCGGACTCTGTGCAGAAAATCATGGATTGGAGCAATACAGCTTGGGCAGGGATTGAAAGCCAAAATAAAAAAGTTATTCCTCGCGTTCTCATCGTATATCCGAACGAAGGAGAATTTTGGCCCCAAGGGGTTCCTAGTATCGACGTGGCTACACGCTGGACAACAAATATATTGAAAGATCGTCTTGCTGCATTTATTCAAAAGCTTGGTCAGGCATGGGATAGTGATCCCCGTGTTGCTTATGTGGAGCTGGGATTGTGGGGGAATTGGGGAGAACATCATATTTATCCGGATCAACTTGCCGATGAGACCGACCGGATTCCGCTCAGCTTCCAGACAGCTTTAGGAGACGCTGCTGAGCAAGCTTTTCAAAACAAGAAAGTTCAAGTACGTTATCCGGATACGTTCCAAAATTATGATTTCGGCCTTCTTTGGGACTCATTCGCATTAATTGATGATCTGGAAGGTGGGGAAGGCATTGTTTCTAGAGATAGCTGGAGAACACAAGTCAACGGCGGAGAGGTTGCTTATGATTGGGGACAGAAACATATCCAGCCTGGCGATTCTCCGGATGATACGTTAAGCGATATAAGGCATCGGAATTATGTTATCGATTGGATCAAAAAGACGCATACGACCAGTCTAGGGTGGATTGATCTGTACGACGCCAAAAATTCCGCTGTCTCTCAGGGAGCTGCACTGATGCAGAAGGAACTCGGATATCGATTCGTCATCAATCAAGCGACATTTTCGGAAAACGTGCAGCCTGGTGAGAAAATGAAAGTATCTTTTCAAGTTGTAAACAAAGGTTCTGCCCCGTTCTATTATAAATGGCCCGTTGAAGCCAGCTTGCTGAGAAGAGATCGCACAGTTGCTTGGAAGGGCATTTTCAACAATGAGGATATTCGGAATTGGATGCCAGGTGACGACTGGAACAGTTCTACGCGTCAATATGATCAGACGCCTTCCGATCAGCAAGTTTCCGGGGAATTTGATATCCCTTCCAACCTGCCAGCGGGTACCTACACCTTGGCACTGTCCATTCTTGATCCTTATGGCAATCGTCCGAGCGCAAGATTTGCCAATGCAAATTATTATACCGGCGGCAGGACACCACTTGGAAAAGTGGGCATCGGCATGGATCCTGCTAACCAGAACATCAGGCCTTTCGACAGCTTGAAGTCTGAAAATACACTTTCGTATAGCTTAACTCAAACTCCTTATGACGGCGGTTACAGTAGCGGGACGAGCAGTTTACTCCTAGATGAATTTAACGACTCAATGAGTTGGCCGGGAAGCAATGGTATTAGCAAATGGACAGGAGCAAACGGGTTTGTAAACGATGCTGGTGTCATTGAATCAGGCGCGTTGAAGCTTCAGTATAACAATAACGGATGGTTTGGCTCTGATATTAAGCAGAACATAGAAAATTATTCAAAGATGGTAATTAAAATCAAAGGTGCACATGGCGGTGAACAACATCATATGCAGCTCTCGATCGGGGGAGTGTCCCAAACACTGGCAGCTTTCAGCGGGGATACGGTAACAACCAGCTTCAAAGAAGTTGAAATTGATTTGGCAGCGAAGGGTATAGATCGCAGCAGCCCAGGACAACTAACGATGACATTCTGGCATGGTGGAAATAGTACAATCTGGATAGATGAGATTCGTTTCGAATAATTAGCTTACCAATGGTAGCTTAATAAAGACAGTTGAAAGCAGTCGATCAATCAATTTGATCGGCTGTTTTTGTTCAACTAATGAGTAGTTTGACCATAGATATTGGTACAATCGGCACAAGCGATTGAAGTTACAATGACCTGTTTATATGGAATCATGAAAACGATATTTCTTGGTACTTTTATCTGTTTCTTGTACTTCCCCCATCACAAATAGCGTACTGATGGCATTTAGGAATTCATAAAAATTTAATTATTTCATTTACAGATATTAAGGGTCTGTGATATGTTGATTAAGGCCCAACAAACAAATTTGAAGGAGGCGATTGAATATGATTTATGATTGTGCCATTATTGGCGGTGGTCCAGCAGGATTGAATGCGGCATTAGTACTGGGTAGAGCCAGACGGAAGGTTGCCCTGCTGGATAACAATCAACCACGCAATGCAGTTACACATGCTTCACATGGATTTCTGACACGGGATGGGATTACACCGTCTGAGTTTCGGCGCATCGCTTATGAAGAGGTCACGAGTTATCCATCTGTAGAACATCACCCACTTACGGTCATGGATATCCAGAAGATACCGGAAGGATTTCTAATTATGGCAGGAGATCAGGTGATACGAGCACGCAAGCTGTTGATTACTACAGGGATGAAAGAAACGGTACCCGATATTCCCGGTTTGAAGGAGTTGTATGGGAAAAGTCTGTTTCATTGCCCCTATTGCGATGGATGGGAACTTAGAGATCGTCCGCTAATTGTTATTGCCGAGAACGAGGGTCTCTTTCACTTGGCAAAGCTGTTATATAACTGGAGTCGTGATCTTGTCATCTGCAGCAACGGGCGCAGTATTCTGACCGATGAACAAAAGCAAAAATTGATCGGCTACAATATCACGGTTTCTGAAAAAAAAGTCGCGGCATTTCATGGCGAAGACGGGATACTGCAAGAAGTCGAATTTGTTGACGGCTCCAAAATTAGACGAACAGGTGGCTTTGTTACTCCGAACTGGCAATCGAATTTTGTGTTTTCTGAGCGGTTAGGCTTGGAGACAAATGCCTTAGGAGGGGTCATTGCCGATGCTACAGGAAAGACGGGGATTACCGGAATATTTGCTGCCGGTGAGGCAGCTTCAGGTGCCCCTTCACAACTTATTGTGGCTGCCGCTGCAGGAAGTGTTGCTGCCGCAAGCCTGAATCTTGAGCTGACCGAAGAAGAATTCAGCCAGTAAAGCGACTTGACCTTTCATAAGCTTGATCCAACCAATTTAAAAATATTATGAATATGTAGATTCTCTAATAAAGAAGGTTGATGAGCTTGAAATACTCAAAAGCTACCGATTATGCGCTTCATACGATGCTTTTTTTGATGGCCGCTACCCCCGACAAGACAATTGGGGTACATCAGCTGGCTGAGAAACAGGGGGTATCTCCTACCTATTTGTCCAAAATTCTGACCAAGCTAGCCAAAGCGGACATGATCGAATCCGCTTCCGGAGCTCATGGGGGATATAAATTAAAGCAGAAATGGGATGAACTATCTTTACTTGATATCGTTCATGCTATTGAAGGTACATCGTCTTTATTTGATTGCAGTTTTGACCATGGACCTGAATGTCCGATTCAGCAAGTCGTTGAAATCGCAGAGGCCAAAATGGAACAGCATTTAAGAGAGCACATGTTGGTCACACTTATTATTAAAATGAAGGACAAACTTTAATTTTTTTTGAAATAATTAGATACATAAAGTATCTACAAAATCTATTATGTATAGGAAGTGTACAGATGAATGTGCAAGGATCAGAAGTCGTACAAAATTCAAAAAAAAACTACCAAACAACTCTCATTATGGCAGTCTTCTTGCTTAGTGGTTTTGTCGGACTGTTCAGCGAAACAGCGCTGAATGTCGCCTTAAGCAGCTTGATGGACTTGTTCCAGATTTCAGCTTCCATGGCGCAGTGGCTAACCACTGGTTACTTGTTGACACTGGGCATTTTAGTTCCGTTGTCGGGACTGTTACTGCAATGGTTCTCCACCAGACAACTGTTTATTTTCTCCTTAAGCTTATCGATAGGGGGTACATTAATTGCCGCCCTTGCCACAGGGTTTGAGGTGCTGTTAATCGGACGAATCATTCAAGCTGCAAGTATGGCCGTGTTGGTGCCATTGATGTTTAATACTATTCTTATTATTTTTCCTCCAGAAAAAAGAGGTGCGGTCATAGGTATTTTGGGTCTTGTGCTGGTTGTAGCACCTGCCACGGGCCCGACGTTATCGGGAATAATTATCGGAAGCTTGGGGTGGCAGTGGATTTTCTGGTTGTCCCTTCCCGTCATCGGAATTTGTCTTCTGCTTGGATTGAGGTTTATCCAAAATGTGTCTACGATTTCCAAACCCAAAATCGATTTTTTGTCTCTTTTCGTTTCTACGGTAGGATTTGGTGGAATTGTATTTGCTTTTAGTGGTGTAGGTGAAGGTGAGGGCGGTTGGGGTAGTGCGATGGTTATATTACCGATGATTGCAGGAATATTGGCTTTGTTGGTATTCGTGTGGCGCCAGAACCGAATAAAGCAGCCGATGTTGAATCTACGTGCACTCAAATACCCCATGTTTTCGATTGGAACACTCATGTTGTTTGTTTGCATGCTTCTCATATTAACTGCCATGGTGGTGCTCCCCATGTACTTGATCAGAGGATTGGGACTTGATGCCTTAACAGCGGGTTTGGTCCTATTACCTGGAGGCATTCTGCAAGCCATTATGTCCCCGGTAATGGGGAAATTGTTTGATAGATTTGGCCCACGCTGGATTGTTCCTTTGGGCTTGATCGTAATTTCTACGGCTTTGTTTTTTCTTAAGGGAATTTCGGAAAGTACCTCGTTAATACTCATTATGATCATGCACACCGGATTGATGGTCGGTATCTGTGCGGTATGGATGCCATCGCAGACCAATGGTCTTAATCAACTGCCTCCGGAACTATACCCGCATGGAAGCGCGATTATGAATACGATTCAGCAGATTGCCGGAGCAATCGGTACGGCAGTTGCCATAAGCCTGATATCAGTCGGGAGTCATGCTTTTATGGGTACGGCAATTGACCCGACAAACCCTGTAAATGATTCGTTAGCTCTAATAGCAGGTGTTCAGACTAGCTTTGTTTTTGCGTTTGTGGTTGCTCTTGTCGGCTTGCCTCTTGCTTTCTTCATAAAACGAGTACAAGTAGGTAACCCATCATCCTAATAGATGGAGAGAGAATGGTTGCTATTGTTTAATGCGGGCATTTGGGAGAATGCCTGCCACAATGGATCTCATCGATTTTATTGATATGGAATCAATATAGTTTTAATGGGAGGCTTTAAAGGATGAATGATTCAAGGAAACAAAGAACAGAAGTTGCAGATCCAACTTTGGAACAAATTCAATCTTTTCGCGTTTCTGTGCCTCAAGCTGATCTTGATGACCTGAAAAATCGTTTAGAACGCACTCGATGGCCAGATGAATTACCTGGAGTGGGATGGGATTATGGTGTACCGCTTAATTATGTTAAGGAATTGGTAAACTACTGGAGTACGAATTACGATTGGCGAAAACATGAAGCTAGACTTAATGAGTTTCCTCAGTTCATCACAACGATAGACGGTGAAAACATACATTTTCTCCACGTTCGTTCTCCTGAGCCCAATGCGTTACCGTTGTTAATGATCCACGGCTGGCCGGGATCGATTGTTGAGTTTCTAAATATTATTGGTCCGTTAACTAACCCTCGGTTCTATGGAGGGAATCCAGAGGATGCTTTTCATCTGGTTGTGCCATCCATTCCAGGATACGGATTTTCAGGACCGACCCAGCAACCTGGAATGAATATCCAACGTATCGCTCAGATGTTTATAGTGCTTATGGAACGATTAGAATATCAACGTTACGGCGTACAAGGTGGAGATTGGGGTTCATTTATTTCTCAACAAATAGGATTGCTAAACCCTGATCATATTATTGGAATGCACCTTAATATGTTGACGACATTTCCTCCTGAAGATTTTAAAGAGGTAGAGAGTCTGACAAAAGAAGAAAAAGAGCGTTTAGAAAAATTGAAGCATTATGATCTTGAACTATCTGGGTACATGAAAATCCAGGCCACACGTCCACAGACTTTAGCCTATGCTTTAACCGACTCACCTGTTGGTCAACTAGCATGGATTGTTGAAAAATTTAAGGAGTGGACGGACTCTACAAACCTTCCTGAAGATGCTATCGATCGTGATGATATTCTTACAAATGTCATGCATTATTGGCTAACTGGAACAGCTGGATCTTCAGCACGTCTATATTATGAGACATTATTTAAGTATGATCCTTCAGTGGAAAACAAGGAAATTTCTACAGTACCCACTGGTGTAGCAGTTTTTCAGAAGGATACTATGCTACCGATTCGTCGATTTGCCGAGCGCGATCATAAGATCATTCACTGGTCGGAGTTTAAACGTGGCGGTCACTTTGCAGCCTTAGAACAGCCTGTACTTCTCATGAATGATATAAAGAAGTTTTTTGGCAATTTTAAATAAACGAAGGTTCTGGTACTAAAAAGTTAAAGCATTGGTTTGGACAACGGAATTTGTACCGCTGTCCAAACACTATGCTCGAAGTGAACAAAATTAGTTAACATACTTGCCGTAATCCGGTACGGCAATTTGGTCAAACTCATTAACCAGTTTTTTCAGGCTTGTTGTCAGCAATTCACCGGACATCGGTAATCCATGGCCAGTTACAGCAACCGAGGGCTTTAAATTTTCAAGGTTAACAACAGATTTCTTCGCAGCAACCCAATCTGTTGTTAAATAGCGAGGGGGTCCACTTATCTCCAATTCCTGATTAAATACTTTATACATATACTCTTGTTTTACAGTAGTGAAAGCATCACCTGCGATTAAAGCTCCGTCATTTTCCCGAAACAACGAAATATGACCCGGCGAATGTCCTGGCGTATGAATCCACCTAAATCCTGGCATATGGGGTACAGTTCCATCAGGAGGTAACGTTTGCACATGGCTTCCAAGATTTATTGATTCATTCGGAAAAGATGGGGACATCTTCGCTACCAAACCACCTTCAACTGTAGGGTCTGGTTCCGGGTAGTTTTTTACCCCTGTGAGGAAGGGGAGCTCCAACGGATGTGCATAAACCGGAACTTCCCAGTGTTTTACAAGTTCGATCACCCCTCCGACATGATCAAAATGTCCATGAGTCAAGATTACCGCTTTGGGGCGGCTGTTTGCACCGAAACGCTCCTCAATGACAGAGATTATTTCATTTGCTGACTTTGGCATTCCCGCATCTACTAAAACGAACTCGTCAGATTCCGGGTTACCCACTAGACAGATATTGACGATTTGGATAGTGTAGCAAAATAAATCAGGTAATATTTCAATCCCCACACCACTTCCTACTGAAGTTACGGGGACGAACTTATAATCTGTACCATAATTCAATTGTTCTTGATTCATTACTCATCCTCCTTGAAGTTGTTCAATCGACATGCTGTAGTATACCCAGAAGCAAAAAAATATCCGGCTTACATAGCCTCCACAGATAGATTATAAAAAAACTGTCGATTGACAAGAATAGAGGCGCATTTTGCATTCATGTCGCTATAGAAGTGGCTTATTGGGAGAAAATCAAGGAATTCTGCAAATGATATAGTACCTTATCACTCTTCAATCCGAGGTCAGAAAGAAGTTTCGATTGAAGAGTTTGCTACTTTAGATGAAGAAAATTAAGAACTGACTCATGGCTCCTTCGTCAGATGGTGGTGCTGATCGCGAAGTGACCGTTGTTTACCAGCGAAAATCATGTTGATGTTTGCCTTAACCAATCCCATTTCTCTTGGAAAGAGGCAATTACCGTTCCCCCCTATGAATGATACTTCATAGAATAGAAAATAGAATATTAATTTTATCTTATAGAAAGTAGGGGAATCCAACGATGGATGGGATAGGAAATACAGAGAGTGGTTTCGCGGCTCACGCAGAAGGATTGAATACTACTGCCAGTGGGACAGCGTCTCACTCTGAAGGTTATCAAACGATTGCGAGCTCAAATGCATCCCATGCCGAGGGCAGCACAACTACAGCAGCGGGTGCAGCATCTCATACGGAAGGATACCTTACGAATTCAACGATCGATACAGCACATGCCGAAGGTGATTCTACAACAGCTAGCGGCGCTGCAGCACATGCGGAAGGTTATAATTCAAATGCTAGTGGAATTGGCTCTCATGCGGAAGGTGGAGAGACACTAAGCAGCGGACTATATGCACATGCTGAAGGTCAAAACACATCTGCCATCGGGCAAGCCTCGCATGCTCAAGGTCTGCTTAGCTTGGCTAGCGGTGATTTTTCCCATGCCGAAGGTGAAGGAAACACAGCGATCGGCAGAGCTTCTCATGTTGAAGGTGGAGCTCAGGATCCAAACGGAACAGCTGCTCCTAACCTGGCGAGCGGTCCTTGTTCTCACGCGGAAGGGGTTGGAACAACCGCCAGTGGTTTTGCCTCACATGCGGAAGGGGGAACTTTTGATATTACAGTTGTCCAAGGCCCACAGGCGATAGGTGACTTCTCCCATGCGGAAGGGAACAGCACAACAGCACTCGGTATCGCCTCACATGCGGAAGGGATTGGCACTATAGCAAACGGGGAAGCTCCCCATGCGGAAGGGATTGGCACTGTAGCAATCGGGGTCGCCTCCCATGCGGAAGGAATGAATACAACAGCGTTTTTCAATGGATCTCATATTATGGGTCAGAATGGACAATCGCGATTCCCCTTTTCTTGGCACTTAGCAAATGGTCTTGCGGTCGGACCAACATTAAACTCAGCTGTGATTGAAGGAGCTACAGGCAACCTTTATTTGGATGGAACGGTCATCTCTCCCGCAGCTGCCGATTATGCTGAAATGTTTGAAACATATGACGGAAATACAATTGATGTCGGGTATTTTGTAACCTTAGTTGGTGATAAAGTTCAAATAGCTCATGCTGAAGATGACTATATTCTTGGTGTAGTGAGTGCGACACCAGCGATTATTGCCGATGCAAGTGATCTAAGATGGCATGATCTATACGTCAAAGATGAGTGGGGAAGAATTCAATATCATGATGTTGTTGTACCTGAAGTGAAAGATAAGGAAGGTCGAATAATGATTCCTTCCTATACTAAACGAGAAGGTCAACTAAATCCTGTGTATGACTCATCGAAGGAATATATCCCCCGATTGCAAAGGGTAGAATGGATACCGATTGGTGTTGTCGGTAAATTGCTTGTTCGTGATGACGGTACTAATCAGGTAGGGGGATTTTGCCGGCCGAATAACGAGGGAATTGCAACATCATCTACAACAGGCTACCGGGTTATGAAAAGGACTGGACCTAATCAAATTTTGATATTTGTGAAATGAGAAGTATCTCTTCCATCAAGATTAAATTATAGTGTCAAGGAGAATTCTAAAATGTTGCTTTCAACAAATGTCTAGGGACAAGAACTTGTTCCTATTGCAGAATAGGCGTGATCGTTATTTTGCCCTTTAATTCATTAAGCTAACGGGCAGGTTAGTTTAATAAGAATTGCTATATTTGTCACTACCATGTATTTATCATCTTGACAGTAATTGAGTCTGACTCGTAATATTTGAAGTGGAGATGTAGGAAAGGGGACTCGCCGGACAATGTGGACTTCCTTGTAATGATTATCTAAACTGGATCGCTCGACTTGGTGTTTTGGTTATAACCACACGCCTCGTTTGTGATGCCGATCCGCAATCATTCAAGGGACGCGAGGAACCGTTTGAATCAAACCCGGGCGCGGATACTTGATGTATCCGCTTTTTGTTATACCTAGGATAATTCCATCTCCAATGAAAAATGGTTTTCTCCCTCCCTTATTAAACGGAGGAAATAAAATGACCAAACTATATGGAAAAACCGCTATCGTGACAGGCACAAGCCGCCCCGGAGGTATCGGAACCGCTGTCTGCCGCACGTTGGCGCACGAAGGCGCTAATGTGTTCTATACCCATCTGTACGATTACGATAAAACAGAGAATCCGGGAGATGCCGACAAGAACTGGCCGGATCTCTTCGCCGAAGAACTTCGCTCCTATGGCATTAAAGCAGCGCATATGGAGGTTGATCTTACCGATCCCACTTCCCCAGTGCGGCTGCTTGATGCATGTCGATCGGCTCTCGGGCTGCCGACCATTCTCGTCAACAACGCTACCTACAGTGTATCAGCTGATTTCCGTCAATTGAATGCATCACTGATCGATGCGCACTGCGCCATGAACATTCGAGGTACATTCATGCTATCGGCCGAATTTGCGCGTATGCTGGAGGTTGAACTGGCCAACCGTCAGGTCCTTTGCGGCGGCCGGATCATCAACCTCACGTCTGGTCAAGGTAAGGGGCCGATGCCTGGCAATCTCGCTTATGCTGCAACAAAAGGCGCTGTCTCCACCTTTACCGAATGTCTATCTGCTGAACTGGCGCCGTTTCACATTACTGTGAATGCGGTTGATCCCGGTCCTACCGATACGGGTTGGATGTCGGAAGAAGTGAAAAGAGCCTTGCTACCGGGATTTCCGATGGGCAGGATTGGTCTTCCTGAAGATGTATCCCGTCTGATTGCTTTTCTGGCGAGCGATGATTCCCAATGGATTACCGGACAAATCATTCATTCTAGAGGTGGTTTCTAATTTCCATAAAACCAAAAGAAGCCGCCGATCAACAAGATCGGCGGCTTTATTCGACTACCGTAACTGGAGTGGATACTATGCTTTGTGAAGAAGATTATGCAACGGTGGCGAAAGAAGCTTTACGTCACTACCCAATCAATTGGGAAAAACTTGTCGTCTCCGCCTGTTAACGTCTTCGGAACGCTCCACTGCGCGCCAGAGCATAGAAAATCAAGAGAGCAATGATCGACCCGACGATCGCGGGTATGATATGAAATCCACCCACAACCGGCCCCCTCGGTCCCAACAGTTCATACCCTAACCATGATCCAACAAAGCCAGCAATGATATTTCCGAGTACGCCTCCCGGCACGTCCCGTCCAATCAGATTTCCACTTAACCAGCCAATTAGCCCACCGACAATAAGTATCCAGATTAAATACACGAATTGGTCTCCCTTCCATTGATTTATTACAAGTTATGTTTCGTTAGGGGGAATGTTGCAGATCATCTGCGAATCGACCATTAAACCATTTCCATTTTAATCCAAGGGTAGTAAAATCGGTTGTACCACCACTAGTATGAATGCTGATGCAGATGGGGATTGGAGATCGCCAGTATAGGAAGGAGGCGCTTAGGTGTTCATATTTCGAAGTCCTTTTATTTTAGCCTTGTTGATGATATGCCTGATGTCAGGCTTGTCTGCTTGTTCTGAGTCAGAGCAATCGGAAGATAGGGGTGTTCCGACAAAGGCTGACTTCACGGAGCAGATACAGAGCCTTAATCTGAATCTGGAAGAACCGTCATGGAAGCTGGATACCACCCCCGTGAATCTAACGTGGTTCGTTGGAGCCGAATGGTACGGGCACACTTGGGGTGAGAGCCTGACTTCCAAATATGTCACCCAAAAAACAGGGGTCAATATCGAATTTGAAGTATCCACTGGTAAACCAAGCGAGATGTTATCACGGATGTTGACGACCGGTAGTCTGCCGGATTTGATAACCATCGGCTCCTGGGAGAGTGCGGTTAACAAACTTCGGGAGAGTAATCTCATCTATGCCCTGGATGAGCTAGCCAACCAGTATGATCCTTACTTTTACAAGGTAGCAGGTGATGGTGCTCTACAATGGTATCGGCAGGAAGACGGCCATACCTATGTCATCCCCAATGATGCGTACAGTCCCGAACAGATGCGTTCAACCGGCTTGACGGGAGCTAACCAAACCTTTCTCGTACGTAAAGATCTGTATGAGTCGATGGGTAAACCGGACCTTACCACAACCAAAGGTTTTCTAAATGCATTGCAATTGCTGAAGAATCAATATTCTGTTTATAAAGGCCAACTGATCAGCCCGTTTTGGGCACAGGGGAATGCCTCCTATGGGATGACCGAATATTTGCAAAATCTGCTTGCGATCCCCCATGAACAGAACGGTAAAGTATACGACCGAATGACAGATCCCGATTATATCGAGTGGCTGAAAACATTTCGTATCGCTTACGAGCAGGGCCTGATTAATGTTGATTTTCTGGTCGACTCCAGTGCACAGGTGCAGGAAAAAACCAACCATGCCCAATATTTTATGATGATTCGGGAATGGACAGACATATCGGACCTTAATTCGAAATTGGAAGTCCTTACGAATCAGAGTTCATACTATATTGCTGTAGATGGACCCCGGAGCAGCAGGGGAGAATCCGCCAAACTGTTCCCCGGCAGCATGGACGGCTGGATGGTTACGATGATTAGCAGATCCACGGAAAACCCTGAACGGGCCATCCGATTTTTGACCTATCTGGCCAGCGAAGAAGGCCAAAGGGATTTATTTTTGGGCAAAGAAGGTGAAACCTGGGCGATGAAGAACGGCAAACCGCAGTTGACGGCGGCAATGGTTCAGTTGCATGACACGGATCGGGAGCGGCTGGAAAAGGAATATGGCATTATGGATACCTACTGGATGCTGCGAAACCCTGCTTTCGTTAACAAGTGGAGACCAGAGAATGCCCCATCCATTAAACAAATGGAGGAGTTCGCCAACCAACAGGCTGATCTGGACAGTGGCATCTATAAGGGACTAGATCCTGTAGGGGATTCCGATATCGCGTTAGCCTGGTCACGTATTTCTCAGAATTGGGAAGAAGTGCTGCCAGAACTGATTACAGCGAAAGATGAAGCTGCCTTTGACAAAATTTTCGAGAATTTTCTGATACGTCGTGTGAACTACGGCTTTAACCAGGTGATGGAATATCGCCAGGCTGAACTGGAATTGCGGAAATCCAAGATAGCCAGATAACCATTCCCTAATACATTGTTACCTACGTGATAACTAGTAATATATGGTATAACAAAGGTGGTGAATACATCAGAATGAAATACCTGCTAACGAGATTGAGGAAGCTTTATCGCAATGCCCGTATATCCCAAAAGCTGTTTCTGGCATTTAGCCTGATGATTGCCATACCTGTTATTTTGATATCCTTTGTGTATATCCGCATGCAAGAAAACCAGCTATATAAAGATGCTATGGCAACGGGCAACAGTCACGTTTCATGGCTGAATGAACAATTGCACAGAAGAATGGACACGATTGAGAACGCTTCCAATACAGCTCTTACTCAAAAGACATTTGTGGATTTTATTCATTCCAATATGCTTGTGGATGGACTGCGTCTGGTGAAGTTTAAGCAAAACCAGTTTGAGCAAATGCTTAATATCATTCAAAGCAATGCGATGATCAGTGAGCTTAGCTTTTACGTCGATAACCCAAACTTGTATGAAATCTGGCCTGAAATCTATCATTACAAGAAATTTTCGCCGCAGGATTATTGGGTAAAGCTTCGGGATGAAGGTGGGGCGGCTTACCGTTTATTTTCTTTTAGGGATGGTGAACACACATTATCCTACTATCGTCTGGTTCGTCTTCAAGGGCAGGAACAAAAACGCCCTAGTATTATGGAAGTGCGAGTCCCGCACAGCATGTTTTTCAGCGACCTGCTCCAGGAGAGCAAGGGGGACTTCTTTTCGGTGTTGATGAACGCAAGCGATCCTCCCCAGTATGTTTACAATCCCCAGCATGAGTTTTCTGAGAAGTACGGGCAGGGGATGGAGGAGATCCTTGGCAGTATTCATCGCCAGCTGGATATATTGCCGCAGGAAAGCCCGCTTCAGGTTAAGGTGGGAGATCAGAGCTTCTATGCATTGTATCGATACATCGCTCCGTTGAACACTTATGTGGTTGATATTGCTTCCCATGAGGCATTGATGAAGGGGCCGCGCAGTTGGTATGCATTTGTGGTAGCGATTACATTAGGTGTATTGCTGCTGATTATGCTACTCGTATCCCAAACGACGCGACGTATTTTCCGGCGGTTGGACAGCGTACTGGGTTCCATGCGTCAGGTACGGAAAGGCGAGCTGGATGCAATGATTGATACAGGCCTTGATGAGAACGAAAGAGGGGATGAAATCGATGAGGTGGCGGTGAATTACAATAAAATGTTACATGAGGTCAAACGTCTGATGACACAGGTCGTGGATAAGCAGTTAATTGCCAAAAACGCACAGTTGCACTCCTTGCATTCGCAGATTAATTCTCATTTTTTATATAACGCCCTGGAATCGATTCGCATGGTGGCAGAGGTACAGAGGCAACCTGCTATAGCCAATTCATTGGTGTCGTTGGGTTCCCAGCTACGTTACAGCATGCAGTGGCGTAGCGATACCGTTGCTTTTCATGAGGAGCTTGCCAATATCCAAAGTTATATTGAATTTATTAACTTTATGGAAGGCAGCAGTATCGTTATGACGGCCGATCTTCCTCAGGAGATACTTCGCTACGCCATTCCCAAGATGTGTATGCAGCCCATCGTTGAAAATGCAGTTCATCACGGGTCACCTTCAGGCGGCAGGGTATCTATAGAGATTACCTTTTCTGTGGAGAATGACAGTCTGCTTTTCATTAACATAAGAGATGACGGAGTGGGGTTAGAGCCTGAGATGTTACACCGTATTCAGGCAGTACTGCGGAGCAAATTGGATACGCCGATGGTGACTAGCAGGAGCGGACTTGGTTTGGAAAACGTGAATAAGCGGTTGCAGCTTCATTATGGCAAGAATTGCGGTCTTTGGATTGATAGTGTACAAGGTGCATATACCTGCGTAACGATACGCTTGCCTTGGGAAAATGTAAATCTTGGAGGGTGGTAGAGCATGATTAATATCCTGATTGTGGACGATCAAAAACACATTCGTGACGGCCTGCAGGCCATGCTGCATCAATTTCCTCTGGAGCTGAACAACATATACTGTGCCGCGAGCGGGATTGAGGCGCTGTGCCTATTGCGGCAGCATTGCATTCACATCGTTATTACCGATATTATGATGCCGGATATGGATGGATTGGCACTCATGGCTCAAACCAAAGAGGAGTACATGGATGTGGAATACCTCATTATCAGCGGTTATAGTGATTTTACATATGCCCAAAAAGCTATCGGGCTTGGGGCAAAGGGCTACTTGCTAAAACCTTTGAAGCGAGAGGATCTGCAACATTCCCTGGAGCATGTATGGCAAGAAATCCAGACACGGCAGGCACTTACGCATAATATGCAGCGTGTATCCCGTCTCGCCCAAGAGACCGATCGTAAAGAATTAAGAATGTTTATGCAAGGTGCGTTAAGTGATGACGCATGGATTCTTCAGATTGAGGAACAAAATGTTGCGTTATGGCGTAATTATCGCCTAACCCTGCTGCGGGAAGAAGTTTGCATGAACCAGCCCGGGGCCAGCAGCGCCCATAGCATGGAAGCCATTGCTTATCGTGTGTTTGGCAGACAAGGTTGTATTTGCCTGCAGCATCGCCCATACCTGATCCTTGCGGTGGATGCGTCCATAGATCCAAGTGTTTATCCTGCAGCGCTCAAGGAAGGAAAGATCGATGCCATAACAGCCATGACTAACCCGATTCAGGGGTTAAAAGACCTACCAGAAGGCTATAACCAAGTGCTTGAGCTCTATCGCCACAGTTACTTGTTTCCTGATCAGTACAGTATCTTCCCAGTCCATATTGAGCATATGGAACAGCAGTGGCAACTTCCCTATGAAGACCTATATCAACTATTCCAGTCGGTTGGAAGAGATAACAGCGGAACAATCACTCAGGGTATTTCTGCAATATTTCACAAAAAGGTGCTGCAACGCTATCCTATTCGCTATACTCAACAGCTCTGCGCCGCCACCGTTCAGATGATGGAGGAATACCAACGAGTTATCCACCCTTATATGGGGGAAGAAGTGCTGGACCTTGAATCATTGCGTAATCTCTTTGATTATCAAGGGATGCGTGATTATATACAAGCACTGCAACAGCAGCTGCTTCGGCTGAATCAGTTATATTATGACTATAAGTGCAGCTATCGCCATTCGCAGGATCTAAATGAAGCCATTCGTTTTATACACGAGAGTTACCACAAACCGCTGGACCTCGCAATGGTATCCAATCATGTATCGCTTAATTATGCTTATTTTTCAAATCTGTTTAAGAAGAATATTGGTAAAGGTTTTGCTGAATACCTACGAGATGTGCGTCTGGATAAAGCGCGGCGGCTTCTCGCCGAAACCGATCATAAAATTGTGGAGGTGGCTGCTATGGTTGGCTATGAAAGCTACAAAAGCTTTACACGCGCGTTCCGACTTGTGATGCAGATCCAACCCACAGAGTACCGACAAATGATGCGGCAGAAGGCAGATTGAATCAAAAGCCAAAAAAATGGGATACCACAAAAACAATTGTACCTTTTCAGCGAATTAACCTATTCGATAGAATAAAGATATTCTCCTATGTAAGCGATTTCCTTAATGCGCATGGATTGGGAGAAGCTATTATTCTATTAAAGGAGGGCAATTATGAAACCATCTCACTTTACGGCGAAACGGTTTATGAAAAAGGGACTCGGTATGTTCCTTGTGGTTGTGATGCTGGCTAGTATTGGCATACTGCCAGCTTCAAAGGTTCAGGCAGCGGGAACTACCGTAACCTCAATGGAGTACTTCTCACCAGCAGACGGGCCTGTTATTTCAAAATCAGGCGTTGGCAAGGCCAGCTACGGATTTGTTATGCCTAAGTTCAATGGAGGCTCCGCGACATGGAATGATGTTCACAGTGATGTAGGCGTTAATGTAAAAGTGGGCAACAACTGGGTTGATATCGACCAAGCAGGCGGTTATATCTATAACCAAAACTGGGGACACTGGAGCGATGGCGGCTTCAATGGCTATTGGTTCACCCTCTCCGCAACAACCGAGATTCAACTGTACTCCAAAGCGAATGGTGTTAAGCTGGAGTATCAACTTGTGTTCCAAAACATCAACAAAACAACCATTACAGCGATGAATGCAACACAAGGTCCACAGATCACAGCAAGTTTCACAGGCGGTGCAGGCTTTACATATCCAACGTTCAACAATAATCCTGCGGTCACTTATGAAGCTGTTGCGGATGATTTGAAGGTGTATGTCAAACCTGTAAACAGCAGCAGCTGGATTGATATTGACAATAACGCAGCCAGCGGCTGGATCTACGATCACAATTTTGGCCATTTCACGGATGGCGGCGGTGGGTACTGGTTTAACGTAACGGAGTCGATCAATGTCAAATTAGAATCAAAGACTTCTTCGGCTAATCTTGTTTATACCATTACGTTTAATGAACCTACAAGAAATTCATATGTCATTACGCCATACGAAGGAACAACCTTTACAGCAGATGCGAATGGTTCTATTGGGGTTCCGCTTCCCAAAATTGATGGAGGGGCGCCAATCGCCAAGGAACTGGGCAATTTTGTATACCAAATTAACATCAATGGGCAGTGGGTTGATTTGAGTAACTCCAGCCAGAGCAAATTTTTATACTCCGGTAATGGGTATAACAATATGTCCGATGCCAACCAGTGGGGTTACTGGGCCGATTATGTCTATGGTCTTTGGTTCCAGCCAATCCAGGAAAATATGCAGATCCGTATTGGATATCCGCTGAATGGACAGACGGGTGGAAATATTGGCAACAACTTCGTCAACTATACCTTCATCGGCAATCCAAATGCCCCGCGTCCTGATGTATCCGATCAAGAGGATATCTCAATCGGAACACCAACCGACCCGGCAATCGCGGGCATGAACCTCATCTGGCAGGATGAGTTTAACGGAACTACGCTGGATACAAGCAAATGGAACTATGAAACAGGATATTATCTCAATAACGATCCCGGTACTTGGGGATGGGGAAATGCAGAACTGCAGCACTACACAAACAGCACTCAAAATGTTTATGTACAGGACGGAAAGCTGAATATCAAAGCCATGAACGACAGCAAATCTTTCCCACAAGACCCAAATCGGTATGCACAGTATTCTTCAGGAAAGATTAACACCAAGGATAAACTGTCCTTGAAGTACGGCAGAGTAGATTTTCGTGCCAAGCTTCCTACAGGTGATGGTGTATGGCCAGCACTGTGGATGCTTCCACAAGATTCGGTATATGGCACTTGGGCTGCATCAGGTGAAATTGATGTTATGGAAGCGAGAGGCCGTCTGCCTGGATCAGTAAGCGGTACCATACACTTTGGTGGACAATGGCCCGGGAACCAGTATTCGGGCGGCGATTATCACTTCCCGGCGGGGCAAACTTTTGCCAATGATTATCATGTATACTCGGTAGTCTGGGAAGAGGACAATATTAAATGGTATGTAGATGGCAAGTTTTTCTATAAAGTCACTAACGAGCAGTGGTATTCCGCAGCTGCACCGAATAATCCTAATGCACCTTTCGATGAGCCATTCTACCTCATTATGAACTTGGCAGTCGGTGGAAACTTTGACGGCGGCCGTACCCCGAACGCCTCCGATATCCCGGCGACTATGCAAGTGGATTATGTACGCGTGTATAAAGAACAGTAATAAAAAAACAATTTCCGCAATGAACAAGCCGTTGATCTGGTGATGATCAACGGTTTTTTTGTTATGGCTTTAGCCAGTTGAGTGTGTGTAACGACGCGAAACAAAAAACCACCCGCTATGCGGGTGGAGGGATCGAGGGTTTGACCACCAAGACCATTCCGATAAAATTGAGATGTTCAGGCTGGGTGAAAGGAATGGTCTTAGATGGCAAACAAGAGCTATAGCCTAGCTCACACAAAGTGGATGTGCAAATACCACATTGTATTCACCCCGAAGTATAGACGGAAAGAAATCTATAATCAAGTGAGAAAAGACTTAATCGAAATTTTTAGACGTCTATGTAAGTACAAGGGAGTAGAAATTATAGAAGGTCATATGATGCCCGATCATGTTCATATGTTGGTAGCGATTCCACCGAAAATAGCTGTCTCCACGTTCATGGGATATCTAAAGGGAAAAAGTTCGCTAATGATATTCGAGAAGCATGCCCAGCTCAAGTATAAATACGGCAATCGAAAGTTTTGGGCAGAAGGGTACTATGTGAGTACAGTGGGTCTAAATGAAGCAACGGTAAGAAAATATATTCGTGAACAAGAAGCACATGATCAAGCGTTAGATAAGCTGAGTGTAAAAGAATACGAAGATCCATTCAGCAGTAAAATGGATGCTAATCTAAGTCAGTAAGCCACACGCTCGCGTGAATGAAATGTATTTTGGTAGCATACATGCAAAAGCGAAAATCCGTAAAGTCGAAATTTCGCTTTTTGTCAGTATTTTTTCAGTTTGCAGTTAATGAAGCCGGGGCGGAGGTTAATTCGATATCTTGCCATTGACCGTCAATTTGTGCCCTAAACTTTGCACGAACTACCAAAGTATACGTTCCGAGAATTTTTAACTCTAATACATTTTGTGGCGAAGATACATACTCACCACCATCATAACTATAACTGCCTCCGATTTGATGGTTGTGCTAATTCCAATACGATTTACTATCGAATTTTCTGTACCATGATGTTTTCAATCAACGCTATTGTGTCATAATAGTTCTTTTGTCTTATTTATTGAATAGAACACTTTTTCATTAATTTTTCAAATTAGCTATAATCAAATTTGAAAAATTAATGAAAAGTGTACAAAGCCAGGTGTTTTAGTGTCAAACTTGTGATAATATTATTCTAGTAATTTTTTCTTTTTGAAGAACATTACTACAATTCCCTAACCAATGAAAGGTACGTGAGGCCCATTATAAAATCTAGGAAGGAGGATGCAATCATGGGAAGTCTACCAGAAAAATGTATTGATCTCGTAGGCTTCGCTGCGCAGCAGCAGCTTATCTCAGAAACCCAAGGATCATAAAAGGATTGCAGAAGCAGAGCATTTGTTTTAACAAATGACTAAAACCAAATCGCCCTTTCTTAGCCATCAATTGGAGCGATCAATAAGCAAAACCATCTTATAGAACGTCTCTTACATAAAGTCGATGAAAAATCCAAAGACACAAAAGCTTTTAGAGCTAATTGTCATTCATAGAACTGTGTTTTCTGACGACACAGATGGTCAGTGAGACTTCATTCTCCGTGATGCGAAGCGACGTATAGCAAAGGAAAATAAGAATACGAGGCAGCTGCTTTATGAGGAGTAAAACACATGTTGACAGAGACCAGTAGCTGCACTTCATTTGGTTCTCATTCAGTATGCTTTAGGAGATATGTCAAATGAATAAAATTAAAATACTAATGTTGATGATTCTAGTTTCGTTTATCATGTATTCAACAAGGACGTACGCGGATAATAGCATAAGCTCCTTTACAGCTTCTATTGAAAACTCCCAAAGTTCTACCGGGTTTATGAAGTCCGTTAAGCCAGGAGACGAAGTAAAAGTAAAGGTAAAAGTAAATAATGTTAGTAAGAATGAAAAAGAGTTTACAATATACCCCACGGATGTACTTTCCGATCTAAGAGGTGGTTGGACATATCCACTTAAAGAGAATGTTCCATCTTTATTTGGAACATGGATAAAAGAAACTCCTGAAAAAGTAAAGTTAAAACCTAATGAAAGTAAAGAATTTGTATTTACTGTCAACGTCCCAAAAGATACTAAACCTGGTCAATACATAGCTGCGATAGTGTCTCAGGAATTCACTCCTGCTGAAGAAGCGACCGCAACCTCAGGCATGAGCACACAAACCAATTCCAACACTCAATTACCCTTGCAAGTTGTATTGAATGTGGATATCGAGAAATCCACTCGTAAAATGGACATAGGAAAGTTATCTCATACATTCAATAATGATGGATTGCTAACCGTTTTTGTACCTCACATAAATAAAGGTACTATTCTTGAGAAGCCTCAAGGAATTCTAATATTGAAAGCCAAGGACGGTACTGTACTTGTTAAAGAGACTTACACTATGGATTCTGTGTATGTGAAAACAACGGGTCTTTACGATCTAAATGTGCCCAATATTCTAACACCTGGAAAGTATGATTTAGAGTATGAAGTTAAGTATGATGAAGCAACCTTAAGAGGTACATATCATTTCCAAGTAACCACTGCAGATCTAATGAAAGCGATGGACAAAGCTGATAACGTAGGTAACCCCTATGATTTAGGATTTTGGGCATTCATTAAAGAGTTCTGGATTTGGATCATCGTAGTTATATCGATCATTATACTTTTAATGATTGTCATAATAATATTGCTTTTAAGAAGGAGAAAAAAGGATGAGAAGGAAGAACGTGTTAAAGAAGTTACCTAGCATCTTGTTATCAGCAGCATTAGCACTGTCTGTTATAGGATCTGGTCAAGCAACAGCAGCAACGAACTTAATTCAAAATGGAGGATTTGAGGGTCCTGCAGCTGGAGGTTCTGGTGCGAATTGGTACTTTGGGACAATAGGTAATACCCCTCAGTCTCTACAAGCAGCGGTCACCGGTGAAGATCCATACGAAGGAAATCAGGCTCAATTCTTAGCAGAAAACGGTGCCAGTCTTGCCGGAGATAATCTTAGAGTAATTAGCGATAGTTATCCAATCGTACAAGGTCAAGGATTAACTCTTAAGTTTAAAAGTAAAATCGTAACTATAGCAGATGCAAGTCTTAACTATGCAATCGTATTTTACGACAATGCGAATACGTTAGTAGGAGAAGTAACCAGCAGTCCTGTAACATCAGCAACAGTAGGATACTCAGACTTCATTCTGAGAGCAACTCCACCAGCCGGTGCTACTAATTTCAAAATTCGATTTGATTCAATCATTTCTCAAGACGGTGGCTCTTATAAATTATTTATAGATAACGTAGAAGTTAATTCAACGCCCAATACTGTACCGGTTTCAGGAGATACTCAAGTAGGAGTTATTGGAGGAGAGCTCGAGTTTTACATATCGTCAGGTTCATTTAATGATGTGGAATTGGACTACAATAAAACAATGATTAGCCAGACTTCAAGTAACGCTTCCGTGACAGACAATACTGGGGAAGCTAAAGGATGGAAGTTAAAAGTATCTTCAACGGATTTCATGAGTGAACAACTCCTAGATCCTTCTGGTACTAATGCTACAATTGTTCTAAAGTTACCTGCCTCTGCGGTAACGTTGCAAACAACACAACTTACACATGTATCTGGTCAGGCCGTAGATCCAACTTATGGACCTAACACAGGAAGTATTACGCTGAGTAGTGCAAGTAAAACTATACTTAGTGCTGATCCGGGATTTGGATCGGGATCATATAATTATCGAGTAGAAAATCATCTTATCGTACCTAAAACTCTAGAGGTAGTAAGCAAAGAAGGTGACGGTAACATCCAAGTGGGTCAGATGGTTGGTACTCGATCAGGAGTATACAAAGCTACAGTTAACTATGTGATTGGGACTGGACTTTAAAAAATAGGTAAGGAACTCAGAGTTGAGTTCCTTACCTACCGTTTTAATATGATACAATTTTGCATAAGAAGAGAAGTAACCCAACTCAAGGCTACATCAGTGAGTGGGTTACTTCTTTTTGTCTTTATTAATAGGGCAATGACGCATAATATCGCTTCAATTCGAGTGCTTGAGATGGTTGGCTTTCAAAAAGAAGGCATTGCTCGACAGAATGTTCATATTAATGGAAAATGGGAGGATCATCAGATACTCGCGATTCTTAACCCATACAGTTAGTTCTTTAGAATATGAGTAATACTGCGTCCTTATAGCTTTACGTTATAGAGTATAGTAGGACGGGAAACGTTAGCTCAATAATATGAAAAGAAAGCAGCTGATCAATGTGATTGGCTGCTTTTCGTTTTAACTAACGAGCAGGATAGTTTAATGACTAAAAGGCAATAGATCAACGAAACAAGGGGTACTCTAATGCGGATTCCTTTAGCCTATGTTATTTATGTAACAAAAATATAAATATATGTCGAGGGACACGAACATATTCCCATTGAATTCGCTATTTTAGCGGCTTTTTTTATTTTATCCGTACAAGTTCTTGTCCCAAGCCAAGCGCTGTTCGCATCGTTTGCGACAGGGCCGATTTTTGTTTTTTTAGGCTAGCTTCAAATTGCTATTCTTTCCAGACACTCATAGGGTCCCATGGCTTGATTTGATTACCATATTTTCCGGCCAAAAAAACTTTCATGTCTTCCAGCTTAGCAGGCACCTCGTTCCAAATTGGAAGGGGTGGTAAACCTCGTTTACTTTTCAATAGGATGTCCACTGTAACATACAGGCGTTCTGGCTGAATCCAATGAAGGAAGCGGGAAATATCAATTTGCTTGGTCAGGGACAAGGCATCAATTTCGTCATTGTAATGCTTGTTGAACTCGCTGATCAGGTTCAGGAGGTAGTCTCTCTGCTCCTTCACGAAGTCCAGGCCGCAGATGGCGCCATGTCCTGGAATAACAATTTCGGGTTTAATTTCATCAATAATGCGGTCAAGCACTTTAACCCAATTGAGGGTTCCCTCTTCGCTGTACGCCGTACATCCGTTAAACACGACATCGCCGGCGAACAGCACTTTTCCTTTTGGCATCCACAGCAGCAAGTCACTGTCAGAGTGGGCCGGAGCTACGTTATAAATCATGACTTCCGTATCGCCAAGACGGATGTTGATATCGTCCTTTATCTCAACATTCGGGAGCAACCATTCTACGCCTTCCAGGTCGAATCCTTCAAATTCCGCTGCAAAAAACCGCTCGCCCGAAGTAGATTCCGGAGAATCCTTTCCTCTTCTGATGACGCTGTCCATCCAGGCGATATTTTCGGTAAGACGCTCTCTGGACGCTTCCTTGTGCATAATAATGCAAGCATCTTCAAACACTTTGTTTCCCCAGGCATGGTCGCTATTATAGTGCGAGTTCACCACATATGCGGGAGAGCCGCCGTTGCTTACTTCCATAAAAGCCTCCCGCATTTCCCTCGCATGGAACAAATCGAAGAACGTGTCATACACCAACCCTTCACCTTTATTGATGAATCCGGCATTGGCCCAACTGATCCCGCGATACGGCGAAATACCGGCAAAGACGCCATCTGCGACTTCAAAAAATTTAACACGAGGTTTTTGAATAATACGTCCATACTTCATAAAAATTCTCCTTTGCGTATATGTTTTGGGGTGAGGCATACTGACTATGCCATTATTATAGAGATTGGAAAACAGAAATGCAAGCATGTACTTGCATGCACTAGTTCTATGCAATATGATAGTAATCGAACAACATCACACTACATGGATGGAGGCGCTTAACCATGAAACTAGTAACCTTTCAAACCAATACATCGCAAGAACCTTTGTTTGGGCTTGTAATTAACGAGAAATTTGTCGTATCTTTTGCCGCAATCATGAAAAAGCAGGGAACATTCGTTGATAGTCTTGAAAGTATGGACAGCTATCTTCATGATTTGCCGGCTAGCTATGATGCCGCTAAGGAATTATTGCAATATGTTATCGGACAGTCCCATCAATTCAATGAAAATGAAATCTGCCCGATTGCAGCGGTAAACCTGCTACCGCCGGTTCCGAATCCGGCTGCGCTTATCGATTTCGGGCTGACGCCAAGACATCTGAGAAATGCTGGCGTAAATCTGCTGCAAAGAGAATATACAGGGCCGGAAAGAGAAGAACTTAAACGGAAAATCGCCGAAAAATTCCAGCAAGATCCGAATAAAGTGAATTTCAGTTATTACAAGTGTAACCATAATGCATTAATTGGCGATGGGGATACGATTCATTGGCCATCATACTCTTCATACCTGGATATCGAGCCGGAGCTGGCCTTTGTAACAGGAAAGGGGAATTGCATTGCAGGTTATGTTATTTTTAACGACAGTACTATCCGCGATGTGCAGTGGCCGGATTTCCAGGCGATGACCGGACCTACGCGCTGCAAAGATTTCGATCGCAGCAAAGGAATAGGACCATTTCTGGTAACGTGTGATGAAATCGACAACCCGCTGGCATTGGATGTGGATGTACGCATCGGGGAGAGACTGCACTGGAAGGGAAGCACATCCGAGTATTCTGCACACCCCGCAAAAGTGATGGAGGAGGTTCTCAAAGTTTTCACGCCACTCCCGGGCACGATTATAGGAATGGGGACGATACCGGATTGCTGCGCAATAGAGACCGAAGAATGGCTGTTGCCCTCTGACCGAATCCAGATTACATTTGATAAATTAGGCACGCTCACGCAATTGGTACCTGATCATGTCAAGATTACGGAACCAAGCCGCTGGGAAAAAAGAAGCGATTTACCTTAAATAAACGTTTATCAAAATGATGAACTCTGAATCTGCTTCATCTGCAAAACTTGTAGTAGAATAGGTTTAACATATGCAAAAGGAGAAATACAATGCAAACTTCAGACAGAATCATTGAAGCCGCGACACGGCTCATCAAAAAGAATGGCTATCGGGGAGTAAGCACCAAAGCCATTGCAACGGAAGCTAAAGTCAATGAATCTACGATTTTCCGCCAATTCGGAAGCAAGCAAGGCATATTGGAAGCCATCATTGAAAGACATTCGGATATCCCGCAATTCGAGAAGCTCTTAAAAGAGGACGCGACCGACAATCCGGAAGTCGATCTGCTGAATGTAAGTCAACAGTACCGATTGTTTTTCCATAAAAATGCGGACATCATTTTGATTGGCATCCGCGACAAAGGAATGTTTCCCGAATTGGACAGAGTGCTGGCCGATCCGCCGGTGAAGCTGCACTCCTTACTGGTTGAATATTTTGAACGCCTGCAGAAGAAAAAAGTTATAGCCAGACAGGATGAGCGCCTTGCCGCCATGTCTTTTCTCTCGATGTGCTACGGATTTCAGATGAGCGAGCTGATTCACCGGCAATATCAGTCCCAACTCGTCACCGAGGAAGATTTCTACAAGCACAGTGTCTCATTGTTTGTAAAAGGAATTTTGTCTCAGTCATAAGCTTTGTTGATTTATTTAAATATGCCAAAGACTGCTTTTGCTCGACTAACTTTACCATTCGTTTCACATTCACAACAAATGCTGTGAGATATGTCTGTATTCGCATACGAAATAGACCTCGGTACTTGGCTGTTGCCATACCGAGGAAGCTCTTCATCATAAAAGCCCCTAGGCTGCAAACTGACGTCGTTATTCCACCGACGTCAGTTTGTTATAGTTTTTGCTCTGGCGGTTTTCTTGTCCTATGTCACGGCCAGTGACGAGTTATGAGGGAGTGACGTTTTTCAAAGACTTTTGATTATGCGTAACTCTAGTTTGGTCGTTATTGTAGCAGCTTTTTTATTTTTCGGTTCAAGTTCTTGTAGATTGCTGTAATTCACAAATACTAGGTTCTGCTTGTAGTATTATTGTTAGACCAATGCAAATTGTATGAGTAGAAGATCTGTTATAAAGTTTGCGGCATGTAATAGAACTCACCAAAAAATGTCCACCCAGGTAAGCAAAATGTTAGAAATTGGTTTATATATTCAGCCTAATGGGCTAGGCGGGAATTGTACATTTTTTCGGGGGAAGACCTTTAGTATGTGTATAGGAAAGAACAAGCGGGGCTTGTACAATAATATTAGAAATTGTAAACGCTTGCTTCACGCTAGAAACTGAAGGAGAACAATTCCAATACCAAAGGAGATGCCTTATGAAACAACAACAACAACAACAACTACCTAAGCCCCACCAGCCGCTTGTAACCCACATCTTCACTGCGGACCCGTCCGTCCATGTCTACGAGGGAAAAATCTATATCTATCCTTCCCATGACCTCGATCATGACGAGCCGAGCAACGATAACGGCGACCAGTATAAAATGGAAGACTATCATGTCCTCTCGATGAACAACTTCGATTCCCCGGTGGTCGATCACGGCGAAGCGCTGCATCTGAGAGATATTCCGTGGGCTTCCAAGCAGCTCTGGGCACCGGATGCCGCCTATAAGAACAATACCTATTACCTGTTCTTCCCGGCACGGGACCATGACGGCATCTTCCGTCTGGGTGTGGCAACATCAGAGTCTCCGGCAGGCCCGTTCACGCCGCAGCCGAATTATATGGAAGGCAGCTTCAGTATCGATCCGGCCGTACTGGTGGATGACGACAATCAGTCATACATCTATTTCGGCGGACTCTGGGGCGGCCAGCTGGAGAAATGGCAGACCGGCAGCTTCGTGCCAGATGCAGAAGGACCGGCTCCTGACCAGCCGGCGCTTGGACCGCAAGTTGCACTGCTTAGTGACGATATGCTGTCCTTCCAGGGCAAGCCTGCCGAGTTATCGATTGTCGATGAAGACGGGAATCCGATTCTGGCCGGGGATGAGGAACGGAGATATTTTGAAGGCCCATGGATGCATAAATATAACGACAATTACTACCTGTCCTACTCTACAGGAACCACGCATAAGCTCGTATATGCGATCGGCAAGAACCCGATGGGGCCATTCACGTTCAAGGGCGAGATTCTCTCTCCGGTTATCGGCTGGACAACCCACCACTCCATTGTGCAAGTTGAAGACAAGTGGTATCTGTTCTATCACGACAGCTCCCTGTCGGAAGGCGTCAACCACAAGCGCTGCGTTAAATATTCGGAGTTGAAATACAACGAAGACGGAACGATCCAGAAGATCAATCCTTATCCGGATGCCGAGTAAGCTGGCGGGTTAGCGGAAACAGATAAGATTACTAGATAAGACATAACATGAGGCAGCTCCTGACGGGGCTGCTTTTTTGATAGGAGGATTAGTTGTGTCACTTAAACGTAAATTGGATCAACATAATTTTTTATTTAAAGAGGACCATTAATCATAAGAGATCACTTAGAATATTTACAGACCAAATCGTTAGTCATCAAACGAGAAGTGAAGGGGGGGGATTGATAAGAACGCATTATTCTGGATATTAGAAAAGATTGTAGCTCAATTTAGTGCAACCTTTTTTATTGATTGAGAATTGCAGGAGAAAGAAGTGTATAAGTAAGTGTAACTCAAGGGGAACGAAATTGAACAAATAAGAGATAACAGTTTCCCAAACATAGCAATAAAATTTATGAAAAAATTCTTTATCAAGCTCAATTGAGTTTTATCATCTAGAAGAAGTGTCGAGGGACAACTTGTACCGATTACCGTATTGGACAAGAACCTGTTCCTATTACCGATTAGTCGTGTATCTAATCGGCAGGGTATCGCAAACTACCGAGCAGCAAAAGATATAAGCAAAGATTTAGTAGCGATTGCTTCCGAGAATGGGGGAAGCAATCGCTATTTTTTTTTGCGGATTTTTTTATTTTTTGTCCGCCACATGTGTACAAAAAAATAAAAAGATGATACATTAAAATCAATCTAACCCTTTTTATAACAGGTTTTTCCCGGAGAATTATATGTCTCCTGTACAAGGACATGCGTATGTTGAGGAGGGAATGGAATGTCAAGTCAAGCATTGGACCAATTTTTAAAATCGAACATCGAAGATCTAAAAACTAAAGGTCTATATAACTTCATCGATACGCTGCAGGGTGCAAATGGTCCTGTTATTCGTATCGACGGAAAGTCCCTAATCAATTTGTCTTCCAATAACTATTTGGGACTGGCAACAGATTACCGCCTGATTGATGCTTCAGTTAAGGCGTCGCAGACATACGGGGCAGGCGCAGGGGCTGTGAGAACAATTAATGGTACGATGGATCTTCATATTGAGCTTGAAGAAAAACTGGCCCGTTTCAAAAAAACGGAAGCCGTTATCGTGTATCAATCGGGATTTAACTGCAATATGGCTGCTATATCTGCGGTAATGGACCAGCATGATGCGATTTTATCAGATGAGCTGAACCACGCTTCGATTATTGATGGCTGCCGCCTGTCGAGAGCCAAGGTGATTCGCTTTAAGCATTCGGATATGAATGATTTAAGACAGCAGGCGAAAGATGCCAAGGAATCCGGTCAGTACCATAAAATTATGGTCATCACCGACGGGGTTTTCTCCATGGATGGTGATATAGCAAAGCTGCCTGAAATCGTGAAAATAGCAGAAGAATTCGATCTGATTACTTATGTGGATGATGCCCACGGTTCGGGCGTTCTCGGAGCAGGTGCGGGAACCGTGAAGCATTTTGGATTGTCCGACCGCATTGACTTTCAAATTGGTACTCTTTCCAAGGCGATTGGCGTTGTCGGCGGTTATGTGGCGGGTAAAAAACAACTGATCGAATGGTTGAAGCTGAGAAGCCGTCCGTTTCTGTTCTCGACATCGCTACCTCCGGCTGCAATCGCTTCTTGCAGCGCTTCTGTCGACATTTTGATGAATGACAAAGAGCTGATCGAGAAGCTGTGGGAGAACGGCAATGATTTGAAAAATGGCTTGAGCCGGCTTGGATATGATGTAGGCCAAAGCGAAACGCCGATCACACCTTGTATCATTGGCGATGAAGTAACCACCCAACAGTTCAGCAAACGGCTTTATGAAGAAGGCGTTTACGCCAAGGCAATCCTGTTTCCGACGGTTCCGAAAGGAACCGGAAGAATACGCAACATGCCGACAGCTGCCCATACCAAGGAGATGCTCGACCAGGTGATCTCCGTTTATGAGAAAGTTGGCAAGGAAATGAAGCTGATTTAGCTGCAATCGCGGGAGTACATTTCGGGAGGAATGTCTTATGTACAAGATTTTGGTGACCGGAGCACTGGGCCAAATCGGTTCTGAGTTAGTTGTTAAATTACGTGAAATTTATGGTGCGGATCACGTCGTTGCTACGGATCTCAGGTCATCAGCCCACGAAATTACCCGATCCGGGCCATTCGAGCTGCTGGACGTGACGAATGATAAGGCGATGTTCGAAATCGCCAAGCGGTACGAAGTTGATACCGTCATCCATTTGGCTGCGCTGCTGTCGGCTACCGCAGAGGAGAAACCGCTGCTTGCCTGGAATTTGAATATGGGCGGATTGATGAATGCACTTGAAATATCCAGGGAGCTCGGCTGCCAATTTTTCACTCCAAGCTCCATTGGATCTTTTGGTCCTTTGACTCCGAAAGACAATACCCCTCAGGATACGATCCAGAGGCCCAATACGATGTACGGCGTGAACAAAGTGTCCGGCGAACTGCTTTGTGATTATTATTTTCACAAATATGGCCTGGATACTAGGGGGCTGCGATTCCCGGGTTTGATATCTTATATGACGCCTCCCGGCGGAGGAACGACGGATTACGCCGTGGAAATTTATTACGCAGCCGTGACGACTGGCCGGTATACATCTTATATCGCCAAGGGCTCAAACATGGACATGATGTATATGCCGGATGCCCTGAACGCTATCATCGATTTGATGGAAGCGGATTCTTCCCGGTTGATGCACCGAAATTCATTTAATGTCACCGCAATGAGCGTGGATCCGGAGGCGATCGCTGCAGCGATTCGGGATGAGCTTCCCGGCTTTATCCTCGATTATGACATTGATCCGAAGAGACAGGCGATTGCCGATAGCTGGCCGCATTCCATTGATGCGACAGCAGCGAAAACAGAATGGGGATTTCATGCTCGCTACGACCTGAAGGCCATGACGAAAGATATGCTTTCACACCTAAGCGAAAGACAAATGCTTCGCAAGGCTTAAAGTTATTATGAATTCGATCGAAGAGTGACATCGCTAGAAAAAGCAATTCGGATTAAATCCGAATTGCTTTTTTAATGATTGCTCTCATTCAAAGAGGGCTTACGATGGTGAGAGGACATCTTGGACTGGCCATAAGGTAAAGAGGTGATATCCGTCAGAAGATCGAGACCAGGGATTCTTTTCTTGAAGTCTCTCTGCAGAAGGTGCAATGTTCTTTTCTTCAGAGTCGCCTTAGCCATCCGTTTGAATGATTTGGGTTTCAAGTGAGGACCGACCAAACCGAATTTATTTAAACGACCACATCTTAATTTGGTTTATTATCAAGTATCCTTCAGCAAGTCAACCATGTTAGAATAGTGAATTTCACTCAGTTGCTCGATAAAGTTATCTACCCTGTAGTTCTCCGGTTCAACAATCCAGAGACAAATTACTCCTACCAATCCAGATATCATGTATTCGATGCCAATTTTTATCTTCTCATCGTGGCGATGATCGCCGATCCCCGAAAAAATGATCGTTTTAAAAGCCTCTTTCAAGTATACGGAGAAGTTTGGATAAATATTTTGAGTGATCATTGTCTTAAAAAATGTCATATTGGCTTCAATATCGTCGAAAATCGTTTTTAACATGGTAGCAAACATATCTTTATCCATCTCATGAATTGAACTCACTTCCAGGCTTAAGCAAGCATTTAAACTCTCCACGTTTTCCTGAAATAACTTCTCCATGAATTGAGGTTTATCTACATAGTGCAAATAAAATGTGTTGCGATTTATCATCGCTTCTTCGGCAATGTCCTGCACAGTAATTCGTTCATAGCCTTTGGTTTGTACTAATCTCAGAAACGCTTCTTTAATGGCTTTCCGCGTTTTGAGAATGCGCAGATCCACTTTATCTTTACCCAATTCGTGCTTCCCCTCCATAAATAATAGTCGGATTTATTAAAAGTGATGTTTAATTAACACATTGAATTATATCAACCATTGAGTCCTTTAAGTGTACGTTTTACAATTAAAACTGTCAATTGAACTCACTAACTCATTCATAAAAGGAGAATCATAAATGAAAACACTGGCGATTATTGGTGCAGGTAAGGGATTAGGATTATCTATTGCGAAGAGCTTTGGCAAGCACGGCTTCCAAGTGGCATTAGTTGCAAGAAATGCTGCAAAGCTGCAAGATATGGTGGATGAACTGAAAGCGGATGGTATCGAGGCATCTTACTTCGTAGCAGATATTTTTAACAAGGAACAGATTGAACAGGCTATGACCAACATGAAAGAAAAGTATGGTCAGATTGATGTGTTGGAATTCAGTCCAACAGCAGGCAATTATCCTCCCACTTCTGTATTGGAGTTAACGGCGGAGAACGCCAGGGACGCATTTGAGGCGAATGTGGTTAGTGCCATCCATGTCGTCAATGCTGTTCTCCCTGATATGCTCGCCAGGAAAGAGGGAGCCTTGCTCTTTACCTCAGGATTATCCGCCATGTACCCTGTGTCCATGATGGGGAATATCGGTATTGCTCTTTCAGGGTTACGCAATTATGTTGCTAATCTTCATACTTCATTGTCTGCTCAAGGGATTTTTGTGGGCCACCGCTCATTAGGTTTATTGATCAAGGAGTCAGGTACCGGCGCAATTAATGATCCGGATGTCATTGCAGAGATGTGGTACCAGGCCTATGTAGAGAAAAAGGTATGGGAAGAAGAGTATCCTAAGGGCGTTACCCCCGAAAGCATTCTGTTTTAACATTGGTGATGATTTCAGCAGGTCATAACATACAGTTGTAACCAAGTAGATGAGCTTTAGAACTAGGCATATATTTTGTGCTAAGAAACACTTGAAAGAGATGAAGAAGTCGCTATAAGAGCGACTTCTTTTTTGTTGGCACAGGAACCGATCTACTGCACTGTAGAAGCAAGAGGTGTCTATGATGTAGTAAGAAAAGTATCGGGGGGGATTTTAAGTTCGATCATCAGCTGTCGAGGGGCAAGAACATATTCCTATTGAAGTCGCTAATTTAGCTGCTTTTTTTATCTGTACAAGTTCTTGTACAGATTGCCGAAAAGGACAAGAACATGAGCCGATTACCGATTAGATAAACACCTAACTAAGTTTCATGCAATTTCATTTAACAGTTGCGTAGGAAAAATAAACTAATTGTCCAGCGAAAATATAGTATTTTCTTAGTGTTCAGGTTAAAGATAAGTCCCTGTTTAAGCACTACATGCTACACGCGTAGGTTCTTTAATAGGTGACTGGAATTGGAATATATAAAGGAGGACGTAACCCGCGAAGGCGCAGAGGGCAGTGCTTAGACACTCATGAATAAAAGAGGTGTCTGTGGTATTATATGTAATTATGGGTTATGAAATAAATGGATTATTTGAAAAGAAAATGGGGGAATCAAAATATGGAACGTAAAATTCAACTAATGGAAAACTACGTAAATATCGACTTTGGAAACTCACCCTTTTTAAAATTAGATAAAGGGTTGCAAATTCCATACTCTTCAATCGAGGGAATAACAACAGGTAGACCAATACCCAATGCTTTTAAACTATATGGTGCTTTATTAGGAGAAAAGAGAAATGGGTTATTTAGATCAAATGGTGGTTATCAACTGCACTTTTTTGAAAATGAGCTTGAAACTCTTCATTTAGATTTGAATAGCTTTAAAGTTGGTAAGTTCAAAATATCAAAGTTGATCATTGGTGTTGAAAATCCTGAAGAAATAAGTAAAAATATTTCCGAAAGAGTGAAGTGATAATTTGTTGACGTGTCGAGGGACAAGCACATGATCAAGAGATACGTTTGAGGAATATGGGGCATTTATTAATGCAGGTGTATTTTATTGGCCAAATGAACTTTCTAAATCAACACCTTACCAAAAAAACTTAAATCATATTGAACTTAAAAAAAAGGTAGGAGATAGAATAGCCATTGTAGTAGTGATCCGCCCATAATAGTGTGAAACTTTTACGTACAATTATTTAAGGAGGGTATCTTCACATGAAACGTATGTCAATTTCTGAATTGAATGAAATTTTAGTAAAAGCAACACTCTCGGCCAGACAAGAGGCCAAAAGCAATGGTGTGCCCATTGTATATGAAGAAAATGAAAAAATGATCAAGGAATACCCGGATGGCAGAAAAACAGAGATTATATATGAAAAAAATGGTAACAAAAAGGAAATTGAATACCCATGAGCTGAAATAAATGAGCTGATCATTGTTCAGCTGTCGCGGAACAAGAACATTGTTGCATTAAAAGTCGCTATTATAGCGGCTTTTTTGTTTTAAGGAACCAAGTTCTTGTCCCAAGCTGAGGACAAGAACTTGGTCCTTTGCCGAAAAGGACAAGAACTTGTACCTATTGCCGGAATGGACAAGAACATAGTCCGATTGCCGATTAGATGCATAGCTAAACATTGAGCACATGCAGTTAGAACTTCATTAAGTACCATAATAAATGAAAATGTTCACATTGATATGGGACAACTGACACGAAGAGAGGTTAAACACAGTCTCTAGTATTAAAAAAGCGAAATATCGGACTAAAACTAGCGGTTGAGGACAAGAACATGTTCCCATTTTCGATTAGATGAATATATAAGTGTGAGTAGTGAGTCTCTTTTGAGCGACTAACAGGCTATTATACTCCGATGTATGCCGTTCCTCATTTTTATCTATATAAGACATCTTTAGATTAATTTAATTCAAGCCATAGAAACATCAACATATAGTATATATATATATTCAAAAATACAACATAAGCTATTATAGGATCAAGTGTTCGCATAAAATATGTTGACTTTTTCCAGTTACTAGATTACGATTATATAGGTAAATCGGCCCATGGCATGATTAATGCCCATTACTCTTAAAGAGCAGAAACAGATTGGCAATTTTTAATTTGTGTATATTTTATGCACAAATAATGAGAATATATAACATTGTGGAAGGATGAAGTTTTATGCCGCATAATCAAAGCCAATTCGAAGGTTTTCATAATGCAATTAAACTAAGCGACGAGTCTACCATTCTTAAAGAAAAACGAGATATCATTATCAAACGTCTAACTGAAAAAATGCCAGCAGCTGCTAAGTCCTACACAACCTTTAATCAGGGTAGTTATGCGATGAGAACTGGTATTAAACCTTTAGACGGAGAAAATTATGACATTGACTTAGGACTTTATTTTGACATGTCAAAGGAAGATGCGAATCCTCTTGAGGCAAAAACTTGGGTCTATGATGCCCTTGTGGGTCACACAAACGATGTCGTAATGAAAACCCCCTGTGTAACTGTTACATATGCTGCTGGGTATCATGTTGATGTAACAACATATGCGTCAGAGAATAATGATGGAAAGGTATATTTAGCAAAAAGTAAGTTGGGAAGTACTTTAGAAAATCAGAGTTGGAACGAATCAAACCCTAAAGATTTAATTAAAGAGATTAGAGAAAAATATTCGGACGAGGATGACAGAAAACAATTCCGTAGAATCGTTCGTTATCTTAAACGTTGGAAAGATGTCCAATTTAAAGGTACTACCTATGGTAAGCCTACTGGGATTGCTCTAACCTCGATTGTTTATCATAATATGCAAGTTAAAACAGAAGTTGTAGACTTTTTTTCTGGAGAAAAAAAATATCGTGACAGTGAGGCTCTTATCCACCTTATCTCTACATTTCTTTCAACATTCACCACTAGATTGGCGGTTGAGGAGGGTGAGGTTATTCAATATCCTTATGTAGAAGTAAATTTACCAGTTTCTCCTTACCCTAATTTGCTCGAAAGAATGACCCTGAAACAAATTAAGGTATTCAAAGAGAAGTTAGAGAAACTCCTAGCTTGTCTTATTGAGGCAAGAGATGAGGTCGATAGCGCAGATGGAGCAACTATACTTCAAAAACAATTTGGAGACGACTTTCCTGTGCCTTCCAAAGATCCTGGGCAAAGAGCTGCAATTCCAGCTATAATTCCGTCAACAGAGTCAGCGTAAGAGAAGAGGGATCAGTTGTGAATATTATTGAAGAGACTATAGACTATATTAAAAAATATGGCAAAGCTATTGTAGAAGATATAACTTTGATTTCCGAAGTGTCCCTCAAGCAGTATCCTCGTAATATAGAACATGCATTTCGAATTCAGATTGAAATATTAGAGGGACCGGCCACTCTTGTGGTCGGTTTGCCTTTTGATTTTCCTGCCTCCCTGCCTCACTTCTATGATTCTCAGCAACAATTTGGTTTTATTCCCCATATTGAAAATGATAGGTTTATCTGCTTTACACAGAACGAAAGTCTAGTCATTGATGAAAGATATCCCGGTAAAGTCGTTTTAGATTGTTTAGAGAAAGTAATCTCTGTCCTTGAAACTGGGGAAACGACAGCTGAAAATCATGATTTTCTTGAGGAATTTGAGGTATACTGGGCAAAGAACTGCAACTGTGAAGCACATACAATTGTTAACGAGAATAATGGGGCAGTACGCGAGTTGGATATATATATGATGCCCAAGAACGAATTAACGTACTTTATTTGCGAAAAGAATTATAATGCAGAACACTATATGCGAACGACATTTCATTTACCCAAAGAGGAATTAATCAAGACAAGATGCATTTATATCCCTCTTAAAAATGGAACATTCACCTTACCACCAAGACGTGGCCAATTCTGGAGCTTTAAGGATTCAAAAGATTTTATTATGAAGAATCTTGATTCAACAAACAAAAATATTCTATTGAAATTGCTAAGTAATACCCCAAAAAGAAACCGTAACTATGACTATTTCTGCCTAGGGCTACCTATTGACACGGAAAAAAAAGCAATGTTCGGTATGACATTAAATTATCCAGTAGGCATGATTCGTAAAGGAAAAAAAACAATCCATCCTTTTGTTCAACGCCCCTTAAAAATAGAAGTTAGTCCATTTAAAATTTATAGACATCAAAAAGAATTTTTACTCCAAAGAACTGGGGGAGATACGGGTTTCACTAACAAAAACGCTGTCGTTGTTGGCGTAGGCGCTATTGGGAGTTTAGTTGCAGCGGGATTAGCAAAAGCCGGTTTTCAAAGGATAACTCTTATCGACCATGACTTTCTTGATGTAGAAAACATATATCGCCATGAACTTGGGTTTGACCAGGTGTTTGATAATAATGAATCTAAAAAACTCATCCGTCAATTTAAAGTTGAAGCCTTAAAAAAGGAATTCGAACGTAAATATCCTTTTACAGAAGTAGTTACTATCCCAAAAAGAATAAAAACAGTACTCACTGAAAACCTAATTGATTGGAGTACGGTTAACTATGTTACTGTCTGTATCGGTGCGCCAAACGTAGAAATGTCTATTAATAGGTATATGCACAAACTAGATAGCTCCCCTCCAGTTATTTATTCTTGGGTTGAGCCCTTTGGGATAGGAGGGCATGTCCTTGTCACTCTAAATAAAGAGAAACATGGCTGCTATCAGTGCCTATTCCGACCTCTTAGTAATGAAGAACCAATAAGAAATCTATCCTCTTTTGCAAAACCCGGCCAGTCATTTACTAAATCGCTTGGTGGATGTGGTACCTACTTTACTCCATATAGCTTTCTTGATAGCGAAGAGACAGCAAATAAAGTACTGCGTACGGTTTACCAAGTTTCTCGGGGTCAAATACAAGGAAACCCAATATTATCTTGGAAAGGGGATTCAGCCTCCTTTGTAGAACATGGCTTTCGGGTAAGTAGTAGATATGAAATGTCAGAGGAAACATTGATGAAAAATAAATTACTTTATTATGATCCTAACTGTCCTGTCTGTTCTAAAAAGGAGTCACATTAATGATGTCAAAAGCTATATTCCCCTTACCCGATAATCGTAAAATTAAGATAGGTAATGACGTCTTACAAATGCTGTTTTCCTTTGCTCAAGATCAAAAGAATTCCCCGGAATCCGGGGGGATTTTAATTGGAAGAGTACTTGATTGTAGTTCTCATATAGTAGTAGACCATGCATCACGTCCTATGGAAAGCGATGTTCAAACGAGGCACCGTTTTATTAGGAAAGCTGCTGAGCACCAGGAGTTTTTTAATCAGACCTGGGAAAGTAGTGAAGGCAGATGTTTCTATCTTGGTGAATGGCATACACATCCTGAAACACATCCAACTCCTTCTGCTATAGACAAGCGTGAATGGAGAAAATTATTAGCAAAATCTATACAAGACCAAAATCAATTGTTTTTTATCATTGTAGGAACTATAGAGCTAGTTGTATGGTATGGACAACGACAAGCGAACAAAGATACTTTCCTTAGAATTGGGTCTTATAAACGGAACGAAATTCAATACTAATATCAATGGAGGTGTTGTAATGACTAGAAGAAATCTTTCATCTGCGGAAAATTACCATTTATGGATGGTGAGTGGGGGGATTTGTACATTCGAAGGATGTAATGAAAGATTAGTTGTTAATACGAAAGGGAAACTGACAAATTCAGGTATTAAAGCACATATTATTGGTCATAAAAAGGGGGCAGCTCGGCACGAGTTTGCAAAAGAATTTGGGTACTCTGATGGCAACTTGGAAGATATCTCTAATTTAATGCTTATGTGTTATACACATTCTAAGCTAATTGATGATCCTCACACAAGAGGCTCATTTCCACCAGCTTTATTGTTTGATATGAAGAGCAAACATGAAGAATGGGTAAGAAGTTGGACAGATGAGAAGAAGAAGAGTCTTGCTATTGTTCATAAGAGGCTCGGCCCACCACTTACGACATTACCTTTAACCGAACATTCTCCTAATATCATGCTTGAAGCTATTGAAAGTCAAGTTGAATTCACTAATTTCTCTCCTGCTGGTTGGGAGCAAGGAAAAGCTGATAATGAGAAACTCTACGCAAAGTTTGTCACTCGAATCAATAAAGGAAAGTACGATGTAGCTGAAGTTTATGCCATTTCTCCAATCCCCCTTTTAATTCATTTAGGGAAACTAATTTCAGACACAGTTCCTTTAACAGTATACCAATATGATAGAGAAGTAGGCTTCTGGGTTAACAAAGCACCGGATAAAGCTTTGTTAGAAGATTTGAATCCTACTACGTCATTCACAGATAAGGAATCTAATGAGTTGGTTGTAACTATTTCAGTTAGTGATACGATTACAGACGAGGATGTTCATGCCATTTTGGGAGAAAACCAGGATCGGTATGATATTTTGATTAAGAATCCTCATGTAAAACGATTACTTTATTTTGAACATGTACAGCAAATTCAAAAGCTTTTTAAGGATAATGTTGAAGCCTTACACCGTCAAAAGAAGTATAAATTAATTCATCTGTTGTTTAGTGGACCAGCCGGGTTGGCTATTGAGCTCGGACGGAGTATCAATACAAATATGTGGCCAGAAGTAGTTGTGTACGAATTTAAGTATCGAGGGACCCCTCGCTATCAGAAAGCTTTTTGTATTTAATCGTGAAATGAGATGATGATTGTTTGCCTTCATGGAATCTCAGGTTAGAATGGAATCTGTTGTTCTCCTTCACTCGAAGAAATCATGGCTCATAGTTCTATCGTACATCTCAGGATTGAATTAATATTCTTTCCTCTGTAAGATAGTTACATTATGAAATACAATTTTTTCCTTGTCGTCTAATCAACAGGGATGAGGAGAATCTTTCAACAAAAGTAAAGGATATCACTTAAGGAGACAATAGGTATGCGGGCCCGTATGCCTTTTTGTCTCCATTTTTCGTATCCACAAATTCACAGGATGAATGTATACCAATCATGCCAACCTCAGGTTCCAAGACGAGGAGAAGTATTCCCTATACATAATTCATTGTGTCCTCATCATGAGTGAAAGGAAATTGTCGGGGGACAAGAACATATTCCCATTGAAAGTCGCTAATTTAGCGGCTTTTTTATTTTATCGGTACAAGTTCTTGTTCCAAGCTCAGGACAAGAACTTGTACCGATTACCGAAAAGGACAAGAACTTAATCCGATTGCCGATTAGATGATTATCTAAGTAATATCGATGTATTAAAACCTCAATAAGCAGCATAATGAGGACAGTTTTCACATTGTTATGGAACAACTTCTTAGAATAGAGGCGGTTAGGTATTCATCAAGCGAATTATTGGTACTGAAACAAGCTGTCGAGGACAAGAACTTCTACCGGTTGACGTTATGGAGCACATGGACGATAGTTCATTAAGCTAACGGGCAGGTTAGTTTAATAAAACTGCATTCAACTCATCATATTGGGAAAAAATAAAATATCCCAATCACGAGGTGTATGCATTTGATAAAAGTAATCTTGACAATCGTTTTAGTGCTTGGATTAACTTCTGTGATCGAAACTCCAGCCTTGGCCAAAGAAACTCCGCCGTTAACAGACACAATTCAATGTTCGTTAATGCAGCAGGCATTGATAATCGAGTTACATCCTCAAATAATGGATGCACTTCAACAAAAGTACCACAATAATTTTATGTTCGGGAACGCCCATGTGTTGCCGATCCAAGGTGAGGATATCCTGGAGTTTGAGTTCATTGTGGAAATGACGGTAATGAAAGAAGAGCAGCCAGAAACAGTTCAAATGACGTTTCGACGAGATGGTCTTAATGGCTATATGGTAGATCATGTTAATGTTATTCCTACTAAGAAACAAGATTAAACTAACGGGAAACGTTAGCTCAAAGCTGGTCAACGTCAATCGGCTGCTTTTGTTCAAAGTTCTAATATATAGTAATACAACAATAAGGAATAATGAGGGAAGGGATGCAAAATTATCCCAGCGGTCCGTTTAGACGTGTCATTTTTATTGAGCAGTGAGCAGGTTCACTCACGATCTCGTAGTTACAGTCGAAGGCGGGACCGTAGATCCGGTAGATGTCGCCAGGGTTGCCCTGGTTCTGCACGACGGCATCACCGGGTTTGACGACCATGTCCTCACCCCACGGGGCTTCAATCGCTTGGGGAGATCGGCGACCTCCTCTGCTGCCGAGAGCGCTTCGGTCGGAGTCAGGTTCGTTGTAGGTTCGCTGTTTGGGCATGCAGTTAACGCCAGTGCTGCGATAACGAGAACGGACGTGGTAGTCACACGAACTCCGCTGACGAAATTGGTACGCACGGCAACACTTGCAGTGTTTACGATACGACTATGCGTAGCCCGTCTGGCCGGTTGCGTTATTGCATTAAATCGGCAGCGCTTCGCTTTATTCCGAAGGAGGATCTGAAGAAAGAAGGATACGGGGAATACCTTCACTGGTTTGATAATGATTCCTCGGAGTACTGAGTTTTATGAGATCCGCAGTTGATTCCAATACAGAGTCCTTTTAACGGGAAACAAAAGCTCAATTGGTAGCAGCGGCTTTATTATTCTAACGATATAAGTTCTTGTCAAAAGCCAGTGACAATGACTTATATCGTTTGCCTATTGAGGACAAGAACATGTATTGTTTTAACCAAACGAGGAGAGGGAAAAATCGAATGCATACGATTTCGTTCCCTAGACATAATAAATCGAGTATGACTTACTCAAAGGAGGTGAGAACATGAAAGATACCCGAACGACCAATAAGGATAAGATGGTTTTTCATGCAGGGGAGATTCACACTAATGATTACGTATATAGATGTATAGGTAATCCCGCTTTTGCTTATATTTGGGCTTCGGAATATACGCGCTTGGAAAACTTAGTCGAATTAAGGTATCAAGTTAGAGCATGGTATGCGGAGAAAACACTTGACGGTCCGGACAGAATTTATGAAAAATTAGAACACATAGCTGATTCCGACTGGCATAAAACACCTCAGCAATGCAGAGAAGAAATAGCGAATAACGCTGGTATAGAATTTGGAGAAGTTGTTAATAAGAACGCTATCGGTTCTTTACCAGCGGAAATAAGAAACCTTTCTTACGTTGACAATGAGCACACTCAATAAAAAACGGCGCAGTTAATACCGGCCGCCGCTTTAGTCAGAATTTTTATTCGAAAGATCAAAATTTTTTGCATAACTTGTTGTCGAGGGACAAGAACATGGTCCCATTAAAGTCGCTATTTTAGCGTCTTTTTTGTTTTAAGGAACCAAGTTTTTGTCCCATTCTGAGGACAAGAACATTGTGTCATTTATATTGCTGCGGGCTTTCCTGTGCCTCAATAGCATGGGTTATCCACCTACTGATCCGACCAACCACCCTCGCAGATAAATTGAGAATGAAACGGGGAACGTAGAAGGGATCGGTACAAGTTCTCATCAGCAGAAGAAGATGTCAAGGGACAAGAACATAGTCCGATTAACGATTAGATGAGTATCAAAATGTCGTTCTTCTAAAGGACATCCATGTAGAGAGACATGAACAAAATCCCGTTGTAGTCTTTAATCGTTGAAGTTTTTAGACTTAGCTTAAACTAAGATTTTTTTATCAAGAAACGAGCTTTTCCTGAGTTAAAGGAAGAACTAATTCCAAATGTAACGATTAAAGACATGGGGCCAATGTCGATTAGAATATAGCTTTGTTCAAAAAAATTAATAAAAATACCTAACAAAAATTATATTTTTAGCAAACATGGGGATGCTACAAGTGAATAAAAATCTGAAAGGAGCTTACTATGGAGTCAACTATTCTTATTTTTTGTTTACAGAAAGCTGCTGAAGCATTTGGTACGAAGGCTGCAACCATAATAATAACCGATATTGGACGAGGAATTGCAGAACGAATATCCGGGGATTTATTCAGAACATCTGTTGAGGAAATATGTGAACGTGTTCAAAAAATTATCGAAGAATCTTTTTTTAACAGAGATCTCGCCTCATCCAGAAGTATAACAAGACTCTTTTTTGAAGCAGCAAGTACCAAAGATTACGATGTACTTACTGACTTATACAGAGACTCAGATCATATAATTGAGCAATTAATGTCAAAAGTAAATAGTTGGGAGGGCTACCTGGCGACTGTTCAACTGATGTCCGTAGCTTTGTTGATAATAGCAAGTCTTCGTGAAAAACCAAATGAAGGTGATACAGATTACTATAAAACTTACCATGATGTTCTACTTAAACGAGGCAAATTATATGCAGAGTGGGCAATCCCAAAGGCGGAAATGATAGTACAAATTGCTCAAGATAGCGTTTCAAAAGGAGTAGGTCCGTATTACCCAACTCCATTTGCTCATGAAGATTATTATGCATACGAGAAAGAATGTCCCATTGATAAAACTAAAGCCTGTTATCGTTTTCAATTTGAGTTTTACGATACATGGGCAAGTGGAATGTCTCTAGAAAGGAGAGGAGATCCGTATTATCACATTTCAAAATTTTGGAATGGAACGGTTTTAACTCCAAGTTTAGATATAAAAGAACCAGAATTCAAGAAGGCACGAATGGATGCTATTCAGAATGCAGCAAAAAAAAGAGAGGATTATTTACTACCTAGAATAGAAAAATCAACAGAAATAAGGGATTCAATAATAAATATATGCAACTTATGGAAAGATGGAGTTGCACCAACCCCATAATCGTTAAAGAGAATTTATGAAACGTTAATCTTCTCAGATTAACGTTTTTTTACGAGAGGTGGGAATTTAAACGGCAACGGGGAATGCACAAGCTAGGGGCTATCTCGATTTGTCGAGGGACAAGAACATAGTCCCATTGAAGTCGCTAATTTAGCGGCTTTTTAATTTATCGGTACAAGTTCGTGTCCCGAGCCAAGGACAAGAACTTGTACCGATTGCCGGAATGGAACAAGAACATAATCCGATTACCGATTAGATCTGTGTCTAAATAAAAAAGCGATATAATTAAAGTCTCAATAGTCAGCATAGTGCAGGTCAATTTTTACATTTCTAATGGGACAAATGACTTGATTTAGAGATAAACACGATCAGCTAGACATTAAAAAAGTAGGGTACTTTGTGCCAATGTACAAATCATCCGATTGCAAAAATCATCAGGTTTGGAGAAAGGCCTATATACATATGTACAAAATACGAGTTTTGTGAAACAGTACTAATGATTTAAAAGCTGCACAGTGATTTTCACCCCTGCACAGCCAATTCTTTATAATATTCGAGTTAATCCCAAACTACTTCTGTTCCTGCTACGAAGTCATGAATCGCACGTCGATCCTCACGCATACCGACCATAAAAGCACTCACTATAACTCCGATACCCAAAGTTAATACGTACACAAGTCCAGCTACAACAACTCGCATCAGCATCGTACCAATTTTTGGCGGTTCGTGTGTATCGTATTGGCGGATTCGAATTCCACATATACGTTTGCCTATGGTTCGACCATACCAGTAAACTGGTAATAAAATTGAGTATAAAGCACTAAGTAGCTTGGCAATCGGCTCATCCGTATCAAAGTTACCCGTAAGCACACCTGCAATAATCACTAACGGAATTGAAATAATAAGACTATCCAACACATTTGCTCCTAATCTAATCCAAAAACCTGCTTTATACAAAATGCTTTCCTCCAAACTACAATTTTAAACTAAACGGCTAATTTACTTCATGAACTCCCTTCATTAAAATATCTAACTTTATGTACACAACTCAAATAGTATAACAGAAAATTTTACCTTTTTACGATAAAACTCCTAGTTCTTCTCACTGGCACTCTTTGTGAATTTTATAACAAACTATCGAATTAACTTAGCTGCTTGTTCATGTTCACTACTTACTCTTACATAATCCTATCTAATATTGTATTCAGCTTCTAAATCTCCAATGAAAAACACCATAATAATTATGTAAACCAAAAAAACTACTCAACATTTGTTAAGTAGCCATCTGTTCGTTCTGCATCTGCCCTCTTCGCCAAATCTTATTCTCCACAATGGCGTAGACTAAACCGGCGATGGCAAATATCCATATCGATGTCATTCGATTCAGATTGTATCCATTCACAAAATATGGATTGTACATGAGATCAAAAACCCACAGCCCGCCCCATCCAAACCCAATCATATAGATGAAAGTTCTCACTATAGGAAAGCATACATATTTCCGCAGAAACCATGATATTGGGCTAATAATAGCAACATAAAAAGCGACTAAATAGTGTCCGAATCCCAGGATGAGCGATAAAATATATATTACTCCCCCTGCATTACGTAAGCCGTAATACTCTGTCGTTGCAATATGGTACCCTTCAATCCTTTCAAGAACGATATAAGCCGTTAAGCTTATTCCAATAAATATACATGCTAATACCATGTACCGTTGAACCGCGTTCACCAACATCAGATCACCCCAATGTCTAAACGCAGCCAGAACCGCTCAAGTTACATGATTTCGAACAAATTACACAATTACACATAGGCCTCCGTTAGGTTCAGTTAAAGTTAAAGTTAATCCATCATAAATTGATCTAATTCAACGACTACTTCTGACCTTCCAGAATCATCGTACCCAAACGGTCCATAAGCTCCATTCTTCCCATGGCTGTGTAGGAATAGTTGTAGTTATCGACATTGGAAATTTTGTATATCTTGCCGTTCTTTACGGCGTTCATGTTATTCCACACCTTGCTGTCTACCATCTTGTTCTCACTATTCTCCATCAATAGCAGACGATCCGAATTAACGGTAGCCAGAGCCTCCAGTGCGATCTGTTTACCGCCCCAGCCCTCTGGATCAGGGATACCCTCTGTGCGCTTTAGGCCCCATTCACCGTATAACATCTCAGCTGCCCCTTTATTGGAATAGATGACCAGGTTGTTTGGATATGTCTCAATTACGGCAAAGGATTCACCATTTACAGCCGCCTCCAGCTTTTGTTTCCACTCTGCAGATTTCGCACCATATTTGGCCAGATATTCATCTTTCTTGCTTTCTTCTTCAAACGTATCTGCCAGGAACGTCAAGCGTTCTCTCCAATCAAAGTAGGAGTATGGCAATGCAATCGTAGGCGCGATTTTGGATAAAGTTTCATACTGATCCGTGTTAAAATCCTTACCCAAGATAATCAGATCAGGATTGGCACCCGCTATAGCTTCAATGCTTAAGGGGAAACCATACCAGCCCAGATTAACGGTATCTGCACTCAGCTGATCCTTAATGGTTTGCGTGAGTTCCTCCGGGTTACCATAATCCGCGCTCATCGTGGCCACAGGTGTTTTCCCAATGATCAACAGTTCTTCTGTAGAGCCGGATAGATCAACAATGCGCTCTGGATTCAAAGGGATCGTAATCTCTTCTCCATTCGGGTTGGTAATCAATTTGGTCGTTGCTTGTGCAATTCCCTCAGAGGAGCTGGCCATTTTACTGGTGGTCTGGGTCGTTCCACAGGCCGCCAAGGTGAGCATACAGCATAGTGCAATCCATACAGGAATTCGTTTAAACATCGTTGTCATTCTCCTTTTATGTCAGTTCATTAGCCACATCAGGCTTATTTGCTTCAGTTTTTATCTATCTCATCGAACACTCATGATCCGTTCACTTTTACCTGCCAGCCTTCCGCATCCTGTTGTAATTGCCACAACCGAGCGTAGATGCCTGAGTGATCTAACAAATGCGCATGAGTTCCTTGCTCTACGAGCTGACCATGGTCCAATACAAGGATCTGATCCGCATTCTGAATGGTCTTTAATCGGTGTGCAATCAAAATGACCGTTTTGTCCGCGACCAGCTCATTAATCGCTTGCTGCACTGCGGCTTCGTTCTCCGGATCAAGTGAAGCTGTAGCTTCGTCAAGCAATACGATCGATGCATTTTTCAACAAAGCACGTGCAATGGAAATACGCTGTTTCTCCCCACCAGATAACGTCGATCCACCCTCGCCAACGAGCGTATCGTACCCTTGAGGCAGACTGGAGATAAACTCATGACAACAAGCTCTGCGCGCGGCCTCTTCAATCTCGAATTGCGTAGCGTCTTTCTTTCCTACACGAATGTTGTTGCCGATCGTATCCTGGAACAGATACACGTCCTGGAAGACCACAGAGATATCCTGCAACAGCTTCTCCGGGTCCATCTGATCAACGGGTCTGTCACCAATGCGAATGGTGCCTTGCTGTACATCCCAGAAACGGGCAATGAGACGTGTGACTGTACTCTTACCACTACCGGATGGGCCCACCAGCGCAGTAATGGTATGCGGCTCAATCGTAAAGGACAAGTCTTTCAACACCGGCTGCTGGTCATCATATCCAAAGGTCACCTGGTCAAATGAAATCGCCTGATTGGGCTGTACATCTCCCGTTCCTGCCATCGGTGCTTCCTGCTGCACATCCATAATGCGTCTTGCACTATATGCAGAGTACCGCATCTCCCCATAACTCATCAGTACAACCGTCAACGGCTCAAATACCTTCGTACCTACCAGCAAAAATAGCAGAAATACCGGTAGGGACAACTCACCGCCTGCAAGCAAATAACTGCCCACGAGAATCATCCATGTCATTCCTGATCGTGCAAGCAACATCGCGCCCATGATCATCGGTCCCATGATGCCTTCCAACCGAATGGAAGCGGATTTCAATTCGTCAAAAGAACGACGCAGCCGTTCAAAACGTTTCCCCCCCATATTGTGGGCCTTAATCTCACGAATACCGCTCAGATACTCCTGCAGCCGGCTGGCGGCTTCATTTTTAGCCCGAACATGGTTCTCACTCAGCCGTGCCTGAATCGAATCCGTAAGCCATAACAGCGCTACACCTAAGGGAACGGCAACAAACATGGCTACGGCCATTCTCCAATCCACCAACAGAAGTCCGCCAAAAGCGAGCACCGGAAGCACAATCGCGCTGATCAGCTGTGACAGATTGTGAGAGATCGTATGCTCGACCTGACCATAATCACTCAAGATCAGATTCGTCAGATCCCCAGGATCACGTTTCCCGAAAAATCCTAACGACAGATGACGAATATGTTCTGCCAGCTTCAACCTTCCTGAGGCCGCGAGGCTGTATGCTGCCCGATAGGTCTTGTCATAGAGCGAAGCGTAAGCCGCATATTCCACCAGAAGCCAGGCAAACAGGATGCAGCATACAATCCACATTCGGTTGATATCCAGTCCTTTGTCCGGTTCAGAGAAAGACTTATAAATCGTATTGAATATGTCCACAAGCAGCGCCGCAGGAACAATCTTTGCAATCCCGTCCAGAATCGCTGCAATTACCGAAGGAAGCAGACTACGCGGGTTACCCCCAGATATATTGTATAAATAATTCCTCATCGTACTGCACCTCCAAGCTTCCAGGAAGCTGCACTGATATGGGCTTGCCACATGTGCTCATACACTCCGCCTAATGCACGCAATTGATCATGTGTCCCACGCTCGGCAATCGTTCCCTTTCGGATCACGAGAATTTGCTCTGCTGCACGAATCGTTGTTAGACGATGAGCAATAATCAGTACTGTTTTGCCTTGAACCAATTGGGCTAGACCTTGCTGGATCTTGTGCTCATTCTCTGCATCCGCGTAGGCCGTCGCTTCATCCAGGACCAGAATCGGAGCATTTTTGAGCAATGCCCGTGCAATCGCAATTCGCTGTGCTTCACCGCCGGACAGGTACGTGCCGCCTTCTCCGATTTTGGTATCATATCCGGCGTCCAGCTTCTCGATAAATTCATGACAGCAAGCATTTTGAGCCGCAGCTATAACGTCCTGTCGTGAAGCTGATGTATTGCCCATCCGAATATTTTCTTCAATCGTATCGTAGAACAGATGTACATCCTGAAATACAAAGGACACGGTATCCATCAGCTTCTCCGTACCCATCTCCTGAATCGGAATTCCACCAATCGTAATCTCACCTTCCTGTACATCCCAGAAACGAAGTAATAGATTAGCAATGGTTGACTTCCCCCCACCAGAAGGTCCGACAAATGCGGTCATCTCTCCTGCGTTGGCTACAAAATCAATCTGTTCAAGTACAGGTTTATATGCTTCGCTCTCCTTACGTTCATAAGCAAACGATACCTGCCGAAAGGCAACCTCATATGTATCCGGAACTTTGGGCAACTCAGGTTCTTGTACAAGCGGCTCGGCAAACACCGATTCAATCCGCTTCTGTCCTTCCACAATCTCTCGCATCCCACTACCCAGATACATTAACTTCAATAACGGTGCAGATAGACTCGGGGTAATGATCAGAAACAGAATAAACGTGATCGCAAACGACTGATTCCCCGCATTTCCACTTGACAGCAGAATACCCACCGGAACAATGAAGGTAAATAACGAGATCATGATTACAAAAAACAGCCCGTAAGATGTTTTACATAAACCTGTTATTTTCAACGAAATATCCCGGTACCGCGTTACCGCCTGTTTAAACGTTAGAAATGAATCGGCTGTAATGCCAAATACTTTCACTGCTGGCATACCTCTCACGTATTCAACACCCGTCGCATTCATTTCTTCTATGGCAAGCTGAAAATCACGATAAGCCTGACGGCCTCGTTCGCTGCGGAAGATACGACTTTGGAGCCAGAACCCGATTCCAATCGGAACCATAAGCGTCAGCGCCATGCGATAATCAAGCCAGAACAGATATCCCAAGAGCATCAGTGGAATGACGACCGCACTCACCAGATCCGGCAACTGATGGGCGATAAATTTCTCGATTTTCTCCACACTGACTTCGATGATCTTCTTCAGCTCACCGGTTGCCGTCCGAGTGTGATACCCCATGGGTACTTTGGCAACATGTTCCGCAAGTCTCACTCTGAGCTGGTACAAAATGTTGAACGCGGCAATGTGTGAGCACATCCCCCCGATATAGAGCGAAATAAGCCCTGCAATCAGGGCTACGAATGCGACGATCCCCCAATAGATCAACAGATCTCTGTCCATGGCAGAGGGCTGCCCCGCATGAGTTAGCAGTTCCTCGACGATTTTATACACTCCGACAAAAGGAACAATCTGCAACAGACTCGACAGGGTCGAGAAGATACTTGCTGTGATCAGCAGACCTTTGCGCTCCTTCGTTACTTGCATTAACCCGAACACTTCAGATGTGTTGTTCATCTCACCCCTCCTGATATTAATAATCATTCTCAATATAGCACAGTGCTATATACGCACATTAATATCTCACAGAGCCCTGAATGATCACTACCTCTTCACGGAGCAATAATACCTCTTCACGGATTATTGTTGTCTCACAGCTTCTTATAAGCCAAATTGGACATACGACCTCGTCGCTTAACTTGAGAATGACTGGTGAAGTATTTACATTCTCGCCAAGCAAAAGAAGTGTTGTTGTAGAAAGTTTTCGTTTTTTGTTTGCATAGACAAATATGACTTCTTTGATCTGTAACTCCCGTAATATTTTCCATTTAGTATGGATAAATATGTGAAGGAGTTACTTACATCATTAGACTGTCTCCTATTGAATCCAAAAGGAAGCCATATTGGATATATGGCTTCCTCGCTTAACCTGTGAATGGACACTCAACTATGAAAAGCTTTCCAGAACGAACCTTCTGTATTAATGATATCCTTGATCTGGACAAAAGGAATCGTAAACGTTGGAAACCCTGCCGCATAGGGCGCGATATCATACGGGTTGAAGTAGAGATGCAGAGCATCCGCTGAGACAAAAAACGGCTGATCCGCACTAATCCCCTTATAGGTGTCCGGAAACACATACGAGTATTGAGGATCATTTTTGATCTGATCCCCCACAATCTGGCTTAACACTTTTACGTAGTCACTATTCGGTTTAAATAAATCCTTCAGCTCATACAACTGACCATTCGTCAGATTAATGATCGCATAGATCATCGTAGGCATACCATGGGCTGCACCAGCCGGATAATTATAACCTGTGAGTTGCAGTTGCAGCAATTGCTGTTGATAAAACGTAATATCAAAATCACCTGTATACGTATAATCCAGCTGCTGATCCGCAGGGATCGGTTTAACCTGGGAGAGTTGCTTCAACTTGGCATTTAGCGCAATTTGCTCCGCTTGGTTCGTTAATCCCTCCACCTGCGGATAATATACGAGATAGTCCCTGTTCGGTTTGTATTTCTCTTCGCGTACACGGTACGGCGGATGAAGTGGAACGATTGTATTTTGCCGCCAGATGATCTGTCCTGCCCGATTCACATACGATAAACGCTGGTCTACATAGGCCTTAATCAGATCTGGTGCCACGACCTCCAGCGTACCCGAACCTTCTACATGGGGATACCCAGCGGCAGGTCTTCCACTCAGATCCAACAGATAGGTCTGTCTGCCATCCGATGCGGAAGCAAGGCCGTTTTTGTAATTGCTCACTTCGCGATATAGGAACTCCGTAAGTCTTCTGCCATTGGTATCTGCAATCGCGTATACAGAGCCAATATACGGCTGCTCCAGATTAATTGCTTGCCCCAGCGCATAACGATGCTCGCCTAGTTCGCGGATGTCATTATATGCGGGTTGAATGATAAACGATCCTTGCGTATTAATGACACCATAGTTCGATTTGTAGTCCTCTGCTGTATTAACAATCGCTTGCCCGCCGCTAAAAGGAAATGCCGATGAAAATTTGGGCTGAATGCGAATATTACCCCGTTCGTCGATGTACCCATACTTGCCCGAGGCTTCTTTTTGAAAAGCCAGCAGACCATCCCCTAGTGGTCCCACATAGGCATATGGGTACGTTGCGAGCCGATGTCCATTGCGATTAATGAGTACATATTCATTGTCCTTAATCTGCACAACCGCTTTGCCATCTTGAAAATCATTCGCCGAAGCGAACTGTGCCGGAATCACCTCATTGCCCGACGCATCCAGATAACCATACCGACTCACCGAACCATCTGACTGACCAGGATTAGAATCGTAAAATAATGCTCGACCGTCGTTCATATTTGAGATATACGGGTACGCCCGTTTGGTCAGTACTGTACCTTGTTCATTAATCATCTTAAATCCTTGAGAATCAATGGTTATCGCCCGTTCTTCGGAAAAGGAATTGATGGAATCGTATACAGGTTGAACGACATACTGCCCCTGAAGGTTAATCACACCGGCTCGACCATCCTTCACAACCACAGCCAACCCATTGGGCTGAAACTCTTGCGCGTCACCCAGTACCGGCTCAAGCCGAATGTGGCCTTGTGCATCCATATAACCCCAACGCGTCCCACTCGTAGTTCGAACGGAGACTGGATACAACCATGTCGCTACCCGGGCATGGCTTACAGGGACCATCGCCTGCGTAATTTTCTTTTCCAGCTCTTGTAGTACCTCTCTGGAAGGATAAGCTTCCGGGAAACTGAGTGCCTTCTGAACGGAAGCAAGTGCTGCCGGATACTGGCCGGCATGGTACTGAGCATCCGCAAGGTAATACCAGTAAAAGATATAATCAGGATATTGCTGGGTTAGTTGCTCGTAATATTGCACCACTTTGGGATAATAGGTTGCATATACGTCCGGTGCAGGGACCCATTTCCCATTCTGCCATCGGATAATCTCCACACGATAGGCTTCACCTGTGTCATGTATCCAGAGTGCAATCTCCACTTTCCCATCTCGACCATGTGGACCAGGCATATCTATAATCTCTGCATAGCTATAGTATAGATCGTCAGGCGCCAGATCTTTGAGCCCGGATTCCGTCCACTCATATATGGCAAGCTTAGACCAAATAGAACCAATCCGCCAACCGATAATGAGATTGTTCCTTGCCGTTGAAGTTACAGGGGCTGCAGTCATTAAAGTCACCCCATACCCCAATCCCTTAATTAGTGCCATCTTGATCCAGTGTCCTTGAACAAATTTCAGAATGAGCAAATACAGCTCACCATTCAACTGATAGACTGCAGCAATCTCCGGCATACCGTCACCGGTAAGATCTGCCGCATAGATCGCTGGATGTTGAACAGGTTTATCAATAGTGACGACCGTTGCACCAGCCGGAATATGTTGATTCACAATTTGCGTTAACAGCGGTTCGCTCATGGACATATCAGTTTCCTCCCTTATGACCGCATTCGCCTAATGGTATGCGTCATAAATCGGGATATGACATGTAATTCATTTTATATAAGTTGAACTAAAGAATACTCACACTTACCACTCTGATGACAGAACAAACTTCCGATCGCACTTATCCACCGATTTTTAATTCACTTTTTAATTATTCATCTTGTAAAGTTACTCTCTCCCCATTAATTAGCAGGTAGCTCACATCATTCACCGGAATGGTCTTAGGGGATATCCACTTAATGATATCCTGATCCACCTGGAGGAAACCGGATGCGCCAGACAACTTTGTACCATCCTTCAGGTGAACTTCAATACTCAAGTCCTCCACCCGAATCTTGCTCAGTGCCTCACCTCTAAGCGTGACGCCAACCGAGGAAAGAGTTACATTTGCCTGTAAGCCTCCTCTTGCATCAAGCTGAATGTTTCCCGTTTTACTCAAAGTATTTTGACTCAAGTTAAAGGTCGTTTTCCAATTCCCTTGTATAACTTCACTAATACTCGTAAAGCTGCCTTGAAGTCTCAGTTTATCTAATTCGTTAACAGCGGACAGATCATACACAAACTCCTCATAATCTCCTCCATACCCGACCCCATCTTTCATATAATGTCCATAGCTAACGGAATATTCAGGTATATCGAGTTTTTGACCTTGCTCATCCGTGAAGTAGAAATATCCATGATTATACTCGCCTATCTCATTATTCGGATTAATCTGAATGTGTAACTTGCCCTCCACAAAACCTATATTGGAAATATGCATCCAATCAATACCCTCAACAGGGATATTCGTTACATCCTGATGCAATACCGGAATTGGATCGGTTTCCAATTGAATATCGGTTTTACCTCCCAAGCCACTTATACGATCTTGATCCAGGATTTCATAACTATTGTTTTGCTTTTCTTGTAACACCTGCTTCCAGTCCACTTGTACGTTGTAACCATCTTGTCGAGATGCACCCGACATCAGCGTATTGATCTGAACGGTAATCCGATTTTTACTGACTTTTCCTTGAATGAGGAATCGGACAATAGCCGTTTTGTTAGCATCATCATAATGAACAATCTGAGCGTTGTTTGCATTACCTCCGGTTACCCTGTAATCATATACGTCCAGTGTATCGTCAATGCGATGACCCGTCAGATCCGATAATGAAACATAGATTTCCGTTGTATCTCCGTCCCTGACAGCACCTATAACCTCCATTCGAATCCCTTGATCTTCACTCACCTGGTGAACAGGCTGAAGAATGCCAATCCGATCTGCACCTAGAAAATGAAGAATAGAAGACAGATCAATGATGCCCACCGATGCAGCTGCCCCTGTAACAAGACATAACGATAACGCAGCGGTTACAGGAATATAGATGGCTTTGCGATACTTTCTTCTCCTATTCATGGACTTCTTTGTCTGTGCGGATGGATATAATACAGGTGGATAAAATGATGTATCTGATCTCGTAACGGTTGGTGGTTCATTCAGCGCCAATTTATCATAGAACAACTTTTTAATATTAAAGAGGTTCTGCTCAGTGAATTTTTTTTCGGATTTTCGCATTTGATCGCCTCCTTTATTTCCTGTTCATCCACCATGTCCTCAATCGTTGCCTGGAGCGATAAAGCTTGTTATGGACTTGCCTAACGTGTAGGGACAATGCTTCCGATATCTCATGGGGTCTCTGTCCTTCATAAAACCGACGTTTCATAATCTCCCGTTCCGGTTCTGGAAAAGATTCAATCATTTGATTAAGTTCCGTATACGTCTCTTTACTGATCATCTGAACCAACAAATCATCCGTTTGCACCGAATGAATCTCCTCTTCATATGTAAGCTCAGTTCTTCGATTAAGTTTCCGGTAGCGATCAATCGCTTTATGTTTTGTGATCGTTGCAAGGTAATTTTTCAAGCTGCTTCGCCCAGATTGGAATGCATCCGGATTCTGCCAAAAAGCAAAAAATGTATCTGCTACACATTCTTCAATCTCTTCTACCGATGCATGATGTAGGATGGAATGAGCAATCTTCCATAACAAACCTGCGTAGTGGTTCATCACCCATTCCATGGCCTCAGGATCACGATTCGCTACTGCCTTCCGTATTTGTTCTTCTTCCACGATTACATGCACCCTCCCTTCCATGCTCATATGATCACGAGTGCTCGTGTTGATCCGTGCTTCCTACCTATATTCGTTTGGCAAATGACTTTTACTTACTCCTCGATAAAAAAAAGATTTGCAGTGACCCTGTGGTCTTCTGCAAATCTTCTTATATTCTATAATACATCTTATTTATTACATCATATCGCTTCATGTGCCTTCGCTTCGATTACTAACCAATATCACGCCTCTTCTTGCACACTGAGCTGTACATATTGGGTGAGACGACAATACTGAAATAACAGCAATTCTTCATTACCTTGTCCAAGAGCCACGCTACGCCCTTCCTTGATGAGGTGATTCAACAACTCACCGAGGAAACTCATCTGCAACCGCGAGGATTCCGCTGCGAGCTGCTCAAGCACCTCAATATCCCGGATCGTAAACTGAGATAACCCGCGCAGGAGCAACTCTTCTGACCAGCCGTTAATTCTCTGCATAAACTGATTATATTCTTCCAAGTCTGCCCATCCTCCCATTACCGATATCCAGTTTTAGACTGAGCACCGTTTGACCCTTCAGGAAACTGATCGGGCTAATCCGTTTTGGTTCCACACGCACAAAGGCATAGAAGTGTTCAAGTGATTGGGAACCATATCCTGACTCCAGTCTTTGGATCATCGTTTGCCAATCAGTTGAATACGGGAGAGTAAGTGCCAAACGTTCTCCTTTGGCACTCTCAACCGTCAGGACAAGATCCTGCGTTTGTTTGACAAAGTTATGGTCCACGATTCGAGCAACTTTGATCACAGCCAATCGTTCTTTGGGAGCAGCAAATAAGTCAAATGTTCGCGATTCCTCTTCAAGTACAGACGTTACGTCTTGCATGGTTTTGCCCAGGTTCAACGTTTCCACACCCGTTCGTGGCAAAATCGCAAGCTTGGCACCTTCCCCGGAAGAGATCCGGCGTTCTTCATTCACTTTAACTGAATGGAATTGAACTTCTTCACCGACGAACTGGCGAAAGGTCAGATTAGGCAGCCATGGTGTGAATGCACCATAATGCTCTGTATATGAGAACTGCTGATCATCGTAATATACAGCACGTACATCGCTATAGGTGTAGATTTCCTCATCATCGAAACAATAGAAATAATAGGTGATTCCACGGAAACCGGATCGTGTCTCCCACGCATCAGCTCCCAGTCCATACAGGTGAAGTGAAGGAACTGTAAAGTATTTACTTCGAAAACTGCCAATGAGCTGACTCTGCTGAATGACAGATACCTTTTCTTCTTCAAGAACCTGGAGTGCAAGATACAGCTTGCTTACCCGATCCAACATGGATTGCATGGAGAAACGTATATGTCTGTTGAAAAACAACTGTAGTTCCCCTTGAATCCCTCGTAAACTGCGTTCTATGTCAGGCAGGTTGCCACTATGAGCAGCGATTGCCAAGGTCTCCAGTTGTGCCATATAGGACTGAGGAAGGCGGGCCAGTCCCGTCTTCAACAATCCTGCCAGCATAACCATACATTCCTGTACTGTCTGAAGAGAGAACTTGGCTTCGTATACCCGTCCACTTAATGCATCCGTATCATCCAGGCCTTTTAGGTTCCGATACCGTAGCAAAGCTTCAAGCTTGGCCATTTTCCCAGCTGTCTGCTGCACCTTACAGAGTGCTTTTGCAAGGTTCGGTTCCTCAGTAAAAGACACCTCGATATTCTGGGTGGTCAGATGAACCGTAAGAAGTGAATCTTCAATGATCTTAATTTCCTCTGGGTATCTCAGTCGGAAAACAACTTCCTCAATCATGGAAGAACTATACGATTTAATTAACACGTTTAGGTCAGACTCTGTCATCCAGCGGAAGCGAGACTCGATCCCACGTGATACCGTATGCGGAATTTCGCTTGGAGCGTCCACGTTGGATACTAAGTTTGAAACTCCGTCTGTTACGGATACGTTTTTTGGTACGTCCAACGGATCATTATCCGGTATCCCTGAGTCCTTATCCAGCGCATGCTTCTCGTCTGCATTCATTGAATCCTCTGCCGTATATTCCCGTTGATCATACAGAATTGCAATCAGCACATGCTTGCAGATATGATCGGCCGGGCAGGAGCATTCCCAATGATCCAGCGTATTTTCAAGCGTACATTGTGTCCCGTCACTGAGCTGACAACTCACAGATGATGCATTCCATGTGTACGTTACACTTACACCATTGTCCAACTCTTTCAAAGACCTTTTGTACAACCCCTTGTTGGCATACCGAATCAAATAATCCTCCGTACACAGCTTCGAAAAAATCCGGAATTTTTCCTTGAATCCACTCACGTCATAAACGCCCCGTTGCTCTTAGAATATCGTAGATCGTTTCACTGAACACGCGACCTGGAACGTTGCCTAGAGCAATGGGTTTGTTGTCACCATAGTAATAATATTGCTTGTTATTCGGTTTGAAGAAATGAAGGGATTCCAGGGTAATGTCATCCAATCCCTCGTAATACGTGATGCTCGTACCGCTGAATTGCAATTCCGCAACAAGATCTCCGTACTCTTTATAAAATTCATGATACCAGCCGCCGTCCTGTGCCGGTCCTTTGATCCAACCGTATTTCTCCAGTGCTTTGGGGAAAGCCGTTGGTGAAAAGTCAGACTCGGGCAGATGATCGTATTCATTCTTCGTTTTATCCTCATCTTCTGGCTGGTGAATCTCACGATTCAATTGCTCGAATGGCTGCTTGATCTCGTAATCCTCCAACTGCGTTGTCCAACCTTCAAGCGTCGCCTGATCCAGTTCCAGCGGGTGTATAAGTCCCACCTGCGCACCCGAAGGCAGATCAACCTCATCTTCATCCACAGAATTGAAGGTGCCGTCCTCCATATAACGGAAGGTGCTGATCAGAGCGCCATCCTCATACGTTCCCCAGATCAGACCAACAGCAAATTTCTGCATAATTACATTTTGTACAAACAATGCTTTCCACTCATCGGCAGACCACAGACGTTGCTTGGACAATGACTCTTCCAGACGCTGCGCCTGAATATTAACCATGGATTTGAGATCTTTTTTCAGCTGTGTGAATCGTGCCTTGGACTGCGCTGCCAATTCAGGGTCATCTTTATGTGCAGGAGCAGGCAGACTCTTCACGGATTTGCCCGTTTCTTCATTGAGTACAACGATTTGTAAGTCTCCATTTACCTTAATCAGGAAGGAACGTTCTCCGTAACTCAGCTGCATGGTTCCTTTTTCATCAAAACCAAGCGTAGTGACTAACCGATCCTCCAGTTGTTCCGGGGTAAGTCCCATATTATCCGCTGCAAGCTGCAACGCTTCTTCTGCTGCACCTTTCACCTGACGGTTCTTCACACCACGTTTGATTTTATCGATCGCCATAAGAGCGGATGGATCCTTCAGATAAGCGAGCACTTTTACAGCATCTGCTGCAATCGCGCCGCGGCTATTTTCTGTCCATTCCTTAATTTGCGGAGCCAGAATATTCACAATCTGAATATCGCCAAAGAGTGCTGAAACATACATCACCCACTTTTCTTTCGCAGGGGCACCTTCTTGAATCCAGACCTGAATCAATTCACTTGCAAAACGAGCGAGCGATGCCTCACTTACGTAATCCCGTAATTCATTCAACCGTTCATTAGGACCGGATGTATGATCCAATGATTGGACCAAAGCATACTGTTTAATCCGGTCATCTAAAGGCTGATTGTCTTCAATACGTATCAGTGAAGGGAGATCTTTCAAGGACAACCAGCTCAGTCTCGACAACTTTTTGGCATCCGCCTGATCAGCGAGTGCAGCATGGGCATACTCTGGACTTAGATCTGCGGTATCCAGCAGAATTTGGATCAAGCTCTTCCAATCGTCGGACTTCTCTTTCTTCAAAAGCTCACCGTACAGTTCCTTGCTGTTTTCCAGACTGCGGATTGCGGTCAGAGCCATTTCTTTGATCGCCACTTTTTTCTCCGAGAGGTAGACGAGCGTATACAAGTCCTGATCAGGAATTCGGTTGAATTCCGCTAACGCCACGCCGTTGGCCTTTTTGGAAGAATCCTGCAATCCGGCACGAATCGCTTCGGCCAATATTTTCTTCGATAACTCATCACGCTGTTCAAAGGTAATCTCCAGAATTAAAATGCGTGTATCTGTTGGCAGTTTCTTGTACTGTGTCAGTGCATAGTCCAGATTCTGCTGAATGATTCGGCGGTATTCGTCATGCGGCATCGATTTGTATCTGTAGTCGGTCATGCCATTGAGTGAGATCAGGCTGGTTAGCAATTTCTCACGTTGCACCTCAGGGTCTTGCCCGTAACGTTGAAGCAGCTGCTCTCCACTAAACGCGTATGAATTGTACATGTCCGAGATAATATCCAGTGTCCAATCGGGATGAGTGGTCAGGATTGCGAACCTGCGCATCGCCTCCGAGTCCAAGGGCAGAAAACTAATACTAATGAGGTTGTGAACACGCTTCTTATCCCGATTCAGTTGATTAAACAACCCGCGACTATTCGGGTCCGCCCAATATTCCTCCAGGGTGTTTTCCCCACTTAAGTATCTTGCAATCGCAAGTCCTTGACGTCCCCCGTCCAAAGGATGCCGAAGAGCGTTGAATACAGCTTGCTCCAGTGACCCCTCCGCATTAGGCAATGTCAATCCTTGATCCTCCATGAATTTCTGAATGCAGAGTTTGAGGAATGGCGGTTTGATAATCTCGTATGCTCGAATCGCTTGTTCAGGACGATTCGCGATCGCGGATTGTAACATGTTCCAAGATACCGTGTACGAATTAAGCTCGTCCCGCAACATTTCAACCAACTGATAAGGCTCATCCAGAGGCACAAGTCCAGCAAGCAGATCATTTGGACTCTTGGCTCTAGGGTCCATACTCAGCAAGTAACGGCGAACTTCAAGTGGATAAATCTCATGTAACTGATGTATTGTGTGAAGCAAAACATGCCCAATCTCACTATTTGTATCAAGGAACCGTTGTTTTCCTCCACTAATGTTAATCAGGTACAACAAGGCACCACTCACAAGTACCATAGTTTGATGGAATACGGTGTTTGAACATTGCTCTTTTGAAGAGAAAGACGTATTGGGATACAGCTCAGCTATGAGCCGACTGCGCTTTTCTTTGAGGAATTCATCCTTCAATTCTTGGGATGATCCGTTATGCTTTCCTTGAATATTACTTACCACTACAGGTTCAATCAACGTATGTAGCTCGTCCCGCAACTTATCTGGATCATTAGCCATCACATGTTGAAACAACACGGGTAACGATTGAGCAGAAGATTGAACCTCTGCGAGATGAGAAGCCGTGTCACTGAGTCTTGAATATAGTTGTAGCAGCATTAACGCATTGATTACATCTCGATAATCCCCCTGGGTGTCAGCCTTTTTGGAATCAAAAAGCCACTGGGCACGCTTTAATTTGCTCTTTAATTCAGTCAAAATTTCGTTCTCGCCTGCAAACTGTTTGATCTTCTCCAACCGGGACAACAATCCATCCATGCGATCAGCGCTTTTGCTCTTCCCGCTTAATCCGTAGGCTTCGGAGTCATTTCCCATACAGACAGTAAAGGCATCCGTTCTCCATGAATTTCTCTTGGAATAATTGGATTCCAGATATATCACAATAGCCCCGGCCCGGTAAAAGATATCTCCATCGTCTTTTTTGGCAAGCTTCATGAGCAGATCAATCGTTTGATACACATAATGACTCGAATTTCCCATCATATCCGGAAACTTGTCTGTCGTTCCCAATACATAATCGATAATTTCGGAGCTTCGATCTGTTTTTAATGAATACTCGTTTGAACAGGTTACTGCGAATTTCTCCACCAAAGTTTCAACTGCGCGGTCTGCGGTAAGCATTACACATTCCTCCTTGAATTTAAGTGATGATCTCGCCAATCCAATCCGCGAGTTCGTTAGGCGTAATTGCTGCTACATGTGCCCCCATATTGGTTAACGTCTGTGCGGCATGTTTGTTATAGACTGAATCCCCGTTAAAATCGAGTGCGGTGAGAACCAGCAATTTGCATCCTGCATCGATGATATCTTTACAGGCTTTGTACATTTGCGCGATCGGGTACCCTTCCTCCAGATCACTGACCAGAATAAAGATGGTTTTGCCTGGATTATCGATTAACGTCTCGCCATAACGCAACGCTTTGGTAATATGTGTCCCCCCGCCGAGCTGTACATTCATGAGCACGTCTACCGGGTCTTCCAATCTGTCGCTCAGATCAACAACCTGCGTATCAAATATGAATAATTGGGTGCGCAACGCATTCAAACGGTAGAAGATGCTGGCCATCACCGAACTGTAGATGACTGAATCCAGCATACTGCCACTTTCGTCCACACCAATGATGATGTTCCACTTGTTATGGGGCTGGATACTCCCGTCGAAATACAGACGATCAATCACAAACCTGCGCTTGTTTTTATCGTAATTCTTCAAATTCTTGGTGATAGTTCGCTTGAAATTCAGATTTCGCAAGGATCGTACTGAACTCGAGGTATAGCGACTACGCTTGCCCATGATACTCGCTCGGGTCTGAGATTCCAGCTTGCTGCGCAGCTCTTCAACCACGGTTCGCACGATCTCCTTGGCGCTCTTTAACACCTCACCTTTCATCCGTCCTTTGAACTGCATAATGTTCTTGAGCAGATTCATGTTTGGTTCAAGCGATTCAAGCAGCTTTTTGTCCGTTAACAATTCTGTCAGCCCATAACGATCAAGCGCCTGTTTTTCCAATATTTCTACCGTTGTTTTGGGGAATAGATCCCTGACCTTGTGCAGCCATTTTGGTACAGTCAGATTAGACGCACCGCGTCCTCCCTCTTTTCGGTAACCTTGTTCTTCACCGTATTCACGGTTATACAGATAACCCAGAATCTCATCGATTTCCGTATATTGAAATTCACCCGAAGTGTATTGGTCTGTATTACACAACCCTTCTTCCGCCGATTCACCGAGAATCAGACGCCATCGATTTAAGGTTTCAGCAGAATGTTTATCCCCTTGGTTGTTTCCATCCGGATTGGAACTTTCGATTTCTCCGGTTCCTTCCGTTGTCCGATTCGCTTCATTCATATTAGCTTCCATGCGGCAAACTCCTTTCGAAGCGCTTCGTCCCATGCTTTGGACTGAATCAGCATCTGCTCATCCACCGCAGGCCTCAACATCTCCTCTGGTTCAACCTGATGCAGACTCGCCACCCGCTCGGCAATCAAGCCCGTCTCCATTGGTGTAAAGTAGGTGAATGCCAGCCGCAATTCCGGTACCATACTGATGAAGTCGTCGTATGACAGCTGTTCAATCAGATAATTCAACTCGGACAACAGCTGATCTTCATATAAAAAAGCGTCACGTGCTACAGTGAATACTCCCTGTAAAAAAAGTGCCGTTTGACGGGTCTGATCCGGTGTACCATGGATATACCCGCGAGCACGATCAACAATCTCATCCCTGGGCCTGTCACCTAGCCCTGAGGAAATAGCTACACACACACCCTCCAGCTGAGCCGGAAGCTGGTGATCAGACAGAAGCTCATTCAGGTGAATTCGGAATGTCTCATCCTGAAAATACCCCTCTGATGACTCTGCGAGCATAGCTAGCAGCTTCAACCCCTGAATAATGTCTTCATGTTCATCCGGATTGGCTCTGGAGAGCTGTAACAACTTGTCCACGGCGTTCCTATAAGCTTCGGAGACCAGGTCAGGGAGATGATGCTCGTCAGATAATCCCAGCAACCTGCGGTGTTGATGAATTCGGTTCAAGACATGCAGACTGTTACATAAGGATAGAAAATTCCCGTCCGTTCTCAGCGCTGAGCGGACCTGTTCATAGAGTTTCATCGCAGTGTCCTGAAGTCCCATGAGCAGCGCTTGAAGCATGAGTCGGGCAAGTTCACCGCTATGATGATCCGGTACTTCCTGCATCTGTTCTTCCATTTTGCGTGTAGCGGCCCCGGCAAGTGTTCCACCATAGAGAGAGTTCTCTATCAATCTGGCTTCAATGCGAGATGAGTACATATAAACCCAGGTTTCGCGAACAAGATTCATATCACGCTCTGCGATCCAGTCCGGCCCCGATTGCCGTTTCGCGAATTCCGGAACCAGATAGGTGATGCATTGAATCAATTGGCTTATCTGACGATGCTCCGGTTTCGCATACAGATCCAACACTTTCTTGTGTTGACCTGTTGTACGAATCTGCAGTTTGTACTCTGTACAACGAGCCTTGAAGTCCTCCACGATGGGAATACTGAATGAATTGGGAGCCACGCTTCCAATGACGTCTCCTGTCAATAACTGTTGCAGCTCTTGCAGCGGTTTATCAGTCGCCAAGGTAAGCTCACCCTTCACAAAGGAAGAGAGTGCTGCATCCATCAACTCATAGACGCCGCCTTCCCTTTTACCACGAAGCCCGGCAAGACCTTGAATCATACTGTATGCCTCAATTGCATCACTCGTTGATACATGCTCGTGTCCATCCCGTAATTGGCGCATCAGCCGAGATAACAAGTCCAGAGCCGTTAGATTATACGGTGTACTCTTTTTGCGAAGCAGCTGGTTCCAGATCTGATCGTAATAATTTACATAAGGCATGCCGCTCGCATATCCATTGAGCCGATCCGCTTCAGCAAAAGTATAGACCATCGGGTACATTTGTTGGTGAACCGTATCTGGATTAACCGCACTTTGTTGAGACGTTCCTGGTTTACCTTGTCCATCCAAACGTTGGTCTGTATGCCGTTTATCCATTTCTGGATGTTCCAATTCGGATTCATGTTTCTCTGACATCAACAGTCCATACGTATGAAATCCACCTGTAATGACAAGCACACGATCATGCTCCTGCACCGCTTGATTAATACGTTGTCTCATATGTGCTTCTCTTGCCAGATCACCTGAAGACTGTAATCGTTCCGTGGAATAACACATTCGGGATAAGGTACAATACGTGAATACATCCTGCACGAATGCCTGAGTGGATTTTTCCAGACCGCCAATTTCAAACACCTTTTCCCACAATTCATCAAAACTGCGGCAGTTTGTTTTTTGGCATAATCGGTTAATGAAATCAGACCCCGCAAGCAAGGTTTCGTCCTGAATGGAGATCTCCTTTTGTTCTGTCTGGCCGGATTTGGATGCACGAGTGGAGAAGTGTTGATAGTCCAGGTCAATAAACTTCGCCGGAATATCCAGCCGTTTTGCTTCTTTCAAAGCTACATATTCAGGCGAATAACGAAGCATCGGATAATAGCAGGCTTCTCTTTCCAATTCACTCTCATAGGTATAATACAGACTGACAGGAGGTATCGTTGCCTCATCACTCAGCACCGAAATTAATGGATTACCGCTCTCCGGTCCTTCGATTAGAATGATATCCGGCTTGTACTCCCCGATTAATCGTAACAAGTGATACGAACATGCAGGGCTGTGGTGTCTAATAGGATAATAGACCGTATGATTACTCAGGTTATATACTTGGGACTCGAACAAGGATTGTAACTGATCAACATCAGGGTCCAGTACCGCTGTTAACCGATCCATTTTCTCTCCTCATAATAGTCCTTCCACATTCCCTCTTCCCTGGAACGCTCTTTTACGACCTTGGAGAAGTAGGTTTTGAGAATGGACAGATCCTTGTCGTTTTCCTTTGCAATGGTCCCTAGCATGTTCTGTACCAACCGATCCAGTGCAATAGCTTTATCTTCGTAATAATAGGAAGTCATCGCACTCTGGACATAGACAGACACCGCTTCCGCCGTACTCATGGATGCCTGAGGGGTGTCCAGCTTGTAGCCTTCCCGTGTCATGCCAGTGCGCAGTTCCATGAATGTTGTAGCCAGCAATTCAACCACATCCGGGTTAATGTCAATATCAATTCCACTATGTAATAACAGGCTTCGTGCCTGGGATTCAATAATTTTGGCTTCCATCTTTACGTTATGAATGGGCTTGATCGTTTCAAAATTAAACCGACGTTTCAATGCACCGCTCATTTCGTTTACACCTTTATCCCGAATATTGGCTGTAGCAATGACGTTAAATCCTGGCTGGGCAAACAGTACACCACCGTCCAGTTCAGGAATGCTCATGACCTTGTCACTGAGAATACTGATCAGACTATCCTGCGCTTCAGCCGGACAACGTGTAATCTCTTCAAAACGGGTAAGAATGCCTTTCTTCATGCCGTTATATAACGGTGATGGTACAAGCGCAGCTTCCGAAGGGCCTTTATCAAGCAACATGGCGTAATTCCAGGAATACTTGATCATATCTTCTGTTGTGCCTGCTGTACCTTGAATCGTGTTTAGACTGGTACCGGAGATCGCTGCGGTCAACAGTTCGCTCAGCATAGTTTTGGCTGTGCCGGGTTCTCCCACGAGCATTAATCCTCGATTGCCTGCCAGAGTAACCACTGCACGTTCAATTAACACGTCATTGCCATAGAATTTGCGGGTAATCGAGATCTCTTCTCCATTTAATAACGCAGGCTTATCCCTGCCAATAATAAAATCGCGCACATAGGCGGGAGATAACAGCCAGTTCGGGGGACGTTTCCCCTGATCTTCCTCTCGCAGCGCGCGTAATTCAACCTCGTATAATGTCTCGGCGGGTGGTTTAAGCATCTCCATCGTCAAGGTGTCTCCTCTCACGTAAACAGATCGTATGTTCTTATTCCTATCATTTTATCACAGCACTCCAGCAACTACCCGGTAAAACGATAAAAATGGTTGAAACGTCCTTCTTATCAGCACTCTTCCTAAGTCCATGGACATAGCCTCTAGCGCAAATATGAAGGTGAAATATTCTTACAGCCGTGCCAACACACTGGTTTCGGATCAGAATCAGCATGCTTATTACCCATTTAAAAGCATTATAGGCCATATGACCTTAGGAATCATTACACTTTCGATCGTGTGTTTCAACCAAAATTAAGCCCATTATTACAAAGAAGACACCGGCCATCAGCAGCCTGTGTCTTCTTATATGTTCAAATTTCACCCAATATCTATGAATTTTGATCGAAACTAACCAATCTTTCAGAAGTCTCTACTTACATTCTACGCCCACACGAAGCCGAATACAGCTCGTACCAATCATATCGGGTGAGCTCAATATTCGTTGCATCACGGCAGGCCAGAATACGTTCTGGTCGAATTGAACCAATCACGGGCTGAATACCTGCTGGATGCTTCATTAACCAAGCCAGCACAATAGACTCTGGTGTCACTCCACGCTCCTTGGCCATTCGATCAACCAATTGAGCCGTATGCTCAATCTCCGCGCGCTGTCCCTCAACTATCCTGCCAGTAAATCGCCCTTGAGCAAGTGGACCCCAAGCCTGCAGTTGAATATGCTCTGCCTGACAATATTCCATCGTGCCATAGGGGAACACGTTGTCTCTGGCTTGGGGCCGATTAACTGTCACACCGGCTTCTACGAATCCGATTTTGTCCAGACTCATCTCCAGCTGGTTCACAATCAGAGGTACTTTACTATGAAACTGAAGAAGACGAATCTGTTCAGAACCCATGTTAGACACACCAAAATGGCGCACTTTACCGGAATGATGCAGCTCAGCCAGTGCTTCTCCAATCTCTTGCGGATGGGCAAGTGGATCAGGACGATGTAACAGCAAAATATCCAGATAATCGATACCGAGCCGTTCCAGGATACCGTCCACACTCGCCAGGATATGTGCACCTGAGGTGTCATAACGCTGCGGTCCTTCATCATCACCCACAAGACGTATACCACATTTCGACTGTATAATGATCTGTTCACGCAAGCCGGGAGTTTCGGATAAAACTCGCCCCAAGACATGCTCTGCCTTACCACGTGTGTAAATATCCGCCAGATCAAAGTGATTAATGCCTATTTCGATAGCTGCTTCTACCGCTCGATGACCTTCTACGACAAGATCTGAAGTAATGGGGAGCCCATCCCATTCACCCCCAAACCGCATACAGCCAAGAACCATTCGACTTGCCGGAATCTGGTGGTGATGCAAAGGAAGTTGTGCGTAAGACATGTCAGCGTTCACCTCATTTTCATTTTTACCAAGCATAATAACCGATTCTCTCTACCATGTCTTCTTCCGTCTTCCTCTATTTTCCTGCTCTATCATCCATATGAAGAAAAAACAAGGTTTCAAAAGCTTGTGTATTGAATATATAGAGGGTGCAGGTATTATGCAGGAATATGAGAGGAGATTTTGCATTTGAATCCGAATGAATCCAACGAGTCCTCAAAGCCAGCGTTTTTCACGAAAGAATTCACACACAACCCTTACCCGGTATATGAAAAGTTAAGAAAAGAAGAGCCCGTTTTCCGAGTTATGTTTCCTCAAGGAGAATTCGGCTGGATGATTACCCGATATGAGGATGCAGTCCAGATTCTGAAAGATCCTCGCTTCAGCAAAGACATGGTTCGACGTTACGGCGCTGACAATCAAAGCATCTTCTCCAATAATATGTTGTTCTCCGATCCGCCCGATCATAAACGTCTTCGCGGACTTGTGCAGAAAGCGTTCACACCCAAACTGGTCGCAGACATGCGGAGCCATATTCAGGACATTGCTGATGAACTGCTGGACAACCTCCCGTCACAGGAAAAAATGAATCTGATCGATGACTTTGCCTTCCCACTGCCCATCATTGTCATTAGTGAAATTCTGGGAGTCCCTGCCCAGGATCGTGACCAATTCCGCATATGGTCCAATACGGTAATCGATGCTTCCACAGCCGAGAGTGCTGAGCTGTTTGAGCAGCATTCCAGAGAGTTTATAGATTACCTTACGGCCTGGTTCGCGAAAGTACGCCAAGACCCGGGCACAGATCTGATCAGCCAGCTTGTCATTGCAGAAGAATCCGGGCAGCAGTTAACTGAACAAGAACTGCTTGGCGTTGTCTCCTTATTAATCATTGCCGGTCATGAAACAACTGTTAATCTCATCGGCAATGGGATTCTCGCCCTGCTGGAGCATCCAGAGCAACGCGAACTGCTCATCAAGCAGCCCGAGCTTATTCACAATGCCATTGAAGAGATGCTTCGCTATAACGGGCCTTTGGAGTTCAGCACATCTCGCTGGGCTCTGGAAAATATTGAATTCCGTGGACAACGTATCGCTCAAGGTGATCTTGTCATTGTTGCGCTTGATTCCGCCAACCGGGACGAACAGCAGTTTAAGGATGCTGATATCTTCGACATTACCCGCGAAAAAAGTTCGCATCTGGCTTTTGGCAAAGGCATTCATCTCTGCCTCGGAGCGCCGCTTGCTCGTCTGGAAGGTGAGATTGCAGTCAGCACACTTCTGAATCGTTTTCCAAATATACAGCTTCAGGCAGATGTGAATGAACTGGAATGGAGACCTGGCATGATTGTTCGTGGTGTCAAGGAAATCCCGGTTCAACTTAAATGATAGCTAAATATGAATAAATGAAAGTGAGGCACATTACATCATGGAAATGAACACCTTGGTATGGATTGTTCTGCTGCTTCTGATCTTTGTGTTACTGGTCAGAGTCACCAGCCTGCAACGTCAATTAAATGAATTGAAAAGAGATGTGGAGCGTCTGGAGAACGTTTCAATCTCAGGCACACGCTCCGACTTCAATTACACCTTGTCTCCTAAGGAAGCATCCCCTTCGCATACAAGCCAACCAGCCCAAACGGATCTGGATCAGGAACTGCTTACACTTATACAACAAGGGAAAAAAATTATGGCGATCAAACAACTGCGTGAAGCCAGAGGTCTTTCGTTGAAGGAAGCCAAAGACTATGTTGATTCTCTGGATCGGTAATATACAACTCACATAACTCTCGGAAGAAGTTACTCCAGACTTTCGGCTGTTAACACAGACGCAGTAAAAAGTATGGAATCTTTGTCCGAGAGTTTACTTTTCAAACGACATATGCTACTGTTATTTCTATATTACTAGAAATAAGAAATAAAGACGAAAGGACAGATCATTATGCAATCAAACTCGAATGAGATTGAACAAGTCGTCAAAATTCATAAAGCGCTGGGCGAACAAACACGGTACAAAATCATTCAGATTTTATCGGGCGAAAGCAATCTGTGTCCTGCCGATCTGGAGAGCCGCCTTGTTACCGTTGCCCTATCGACTCTGTCTCATCACCTGAAGCAGTTGTCTGATTGCGGCCTACTTACATCGCAGAAGAAAGGTACGTATATTTACTACAGCCTGAACACGGAGACCGCACAAAAGTTTGTTCCCTATCTGCTAAATAAATAAAAAATTTGAGTTATATTTCTATATAATTAGAAATATCGAAACATTGTACAATATTTCATACAGAACTTGGTCACATAAGTTTACGCTTATACCAATATTCATTATCTCGGTTGTAACATACCATTCGCGCAGATGGGTTGCATTCAACGCATTCATGTCTTGTTCTATCGTCTTTATTTCTATATTTCTAAAAATATAATAATTATAATCAGAAAGAGGTTATGTTTCCATGTCTTCTACGCTCAAAATCTATGTTCTTGCCTTGGTCAGTTTCCTTGTAGGAACGTCCGAATATGTCATTGCCGGCATTTTGGATCGAATTGCAGATACCATGAATATCTCTTTAATCGCTGCCGGACAGCTCATTACGATTTTTTCACTCGTATATGCGCTAGGTACACCTGTCATGATTGCACTGACTTCGCGCTGGGACCGTCGCAAGCTGTTGCTATACTTCCTCGGTCTATTCGTTGTGGCTAATGTTCTTGCTTACCTGTTGCCAGGCTATGGACTGTTCGTCGCAGCACGAGTGTTGATGGCTTTGGGTGCGGGCGTTGTTGTTGTCACGGCATTAACGGTTGCTTCCCAAATAGCAGCGGAGGGCAAACAAGCTAGTGCAATCGCCACAGTAATCACTGGATTTACGGCTTCTTTGATCGTTGGCGTTCCGCTCGGAAGGCTTGTAGCTGCATCTTGGGATTGGAAGCTTGTTTTTGCCGGTATCGCCGTTCTTGGAGTTCTCGCCATGCTGGTAATCGCGGCCGCCATTCCGCCTTCCAAAGCAGAAGCGCCTGTTCCGCTGAAGAAACAACTGTCTTTGCTCAAACAGCCACGAATTGTTTTGGCACTGCTGGTGACATTTTTCTGGTTAGGTGGTTATTCCATTGCCTACACGTACATTTCACCTTACCTTGTATCCGTTTCAGGAATGAGCGAAGCACTACTCAGTTCAGCTTTACTCGCATTTGGCATAGCAAGTCTGATCGGTTCAAAAGTTGGAGGGTTCAGTGCTGACCGATTGGGTGTCAAACGAACGCTGATCACAGGCATGACATTGCATATCGTAAGTCTGGTCCTGTTGAATATAACGGCAAGCTCTCATCTCGCTGTCTTCCTTGTTCTGATTTTGTGGTCTTTTGCCGCATGGTCTTCGGGTCCAACTCAGCAATATAATCTGGTCACCATGGCTCCGGAATCCTCAGGCATTATGCTAAGCCTCAACAGTTCGGTGATGCAACTGGCGATGGCTGCCGGAGCAGGTATTGGCGGAATCGCGGTCAGCAGCGTTTCATTGTCATCCATCACCTGGATTGGCGCTGTCGGGGTTGCTGTTGCCTTCATCATCGTTATAAGCTCGTATCGTTCAGAATCTGCGAAAAGTACACACACCGATACATCGCACAACGTTGTCTGATATGAATTCGTAGTATAAAAGACAAACCAAAAAGAGAGCCACTGTATGCATACAGTGGCCTCTCTTTAACCATTTTAACGGTTATTCTATTACCGATAAGCTGAACTCTTATTGGGCCGTAACTGCACCATCGATCGGATATACTGCACCATTGATATAAGGCGCTTCATCTCCAAGCAGGAAGGAAACCAAGTTCGCGATCTCTTCCGGTCTGCCCAGACGTCCGGACGGAATGCTATCAACGGTTGCTTTGAACACTTCAGGGTTGTCTTTACCGAACTGAACAACCATAGGTGTCTCAATTGTACCTGGGGCAATCGCATTTACACGAATGTTGTCCTTGCCATATTCAATTGCAGCTGTACGCGTCAAGCCCACCACGCCATGTTTGGTTGCTGCGTATGGTGCAACTGCAGGTACACCAACAATACCCGCTGTGGAGGCCGTGTTCAGAATGGAACCTCCACCTGTTTTAAGCATTTCAGTAATTACATACTTCAACCCGTAGAATACACTTCTCAGGTTAATATCAATAATCTGGTCAAACTGCTCAATCGTATGTTCAATCAGCTTGATCCCAGGACCTGCAATACCTGCATTATTAAAGAACATGTCGATTCGTCCGAACTCTTCGACTGTTTTTTTCACATAATTCTCAACTTCAGGTGCTTTACTTACATCTGCTTGTACAAAAATGGCTTTACTTCCCAGCTTCTCAATCTGCTTAACCGTTTCAAGACCTGTCTCTTCGACAAGATCCACAACGACAATGGATGCACCCTTCTCAGCTAGCTTCAGTGCTGCTGCTTGGCCCAATCCACTTCCTGCTCCAGTAATAATGGCTACTTTTCCTGCGTGACTCATGTTGATCTCCTCCATGTGTGTGTGTCATCTTGTGATTGGATCGATGAATACGATATGAAACGTACGTACATGCCTGATGCAATATGTAGGTCAAAAATGGCATAAAACCTTCCTGACTTTACCTATTCTAATAGACTTTCGACATAAAAACAAATCATATAATATGTACTTATACTATATTACATGTCACATTTTCAGCATTCTATTCAAGAAGCACGTAACCATAATGTCTTGTCACGTGCTCCTCTTTTACCTCTTTTACATAAACAATACTTTGAAAGTCGGTATCTCTACAACTTCAAACGGTGCATATCCGCTTATCAAGACACTTTAACGCAGCAAATTCGTTTTTGCCAATTCAATAATTTCGTCCCCGCGTCCGTTGAGCACGGCTTTCATCATCCATAACGTGAATCCTTCCGCCTGTTTGATATCAATCTTCGGAGGTAAAGACAATTCCTGACGGTTCACCACCACATCAATCAGTACAGGACCATCATGCTGAAGCGCACGCTGCACAGCTCCTTCCAGTTCACCCGGATCCTCCACCCGAATACCTTCCATGCCCATGGCCTGAGCAACCATCGCAAAGTTGGGATTGACAAGCTCTGTCCCCGATTCCAGGAAGCCGGCAGCTTTCATCTCCAGCTCAACAAAACCGAGTGCTCCATTATTAAACACCACAACTTTAATCGGCAGATTATGCTGTTTTAATGTCAACAGATCACCCATCAGCATCGTAATACCGCCATCACCCGACAACGAGATGACTTGTCTGCCCGGATCAGCGACCTGAGCACCAATTGCCTGTGGCAAAGCGTTTGCCATCGTACCATGACTGAATGAACCGAGCAGTCTGCGATTACGAGACATCTCGATATAACGGGCCGCCCATACTGTCGGAGTGCCGACATCACAGGTGAAGATGGCATTTTCAGCTGCGGCATCACTAATGACCTTGGTCAGGTACTGCGGATGAATGGGCTTTTTACCCGGTTTTCCAACGGCCAGCTCGTCCAGATCTTTGCGTACTTTCACATAACGATCCACACTTTTACGCAGATGTTTGTCACTGTGTTCTTCTGTCAGATAAGGAAGCAAAGTTTCAATAGTCGCTTTCACATCCCCACATACGCCGTAATCCAGCTTCGTGCGCCGACCCAGATGGGAAGATTGAATGTCGACCTGAAGGACTTTCGCATCTTCGGGATAGAATTGACGATATGGGAAATCCGTTCCCAGCATTAATAATACATCACAGTCCATCATGGCATGATAACCGGATGAATACCCAATTAGACCCGTAAGACCCACGGAATAGGGGTTGTCATACTCCAAATATTCCTTGCCTCGTAGCGCAATAACCATCGGGGATTTCAAGCGATCACAGAGCTGCATAAGGGGTTCCCGAGCGCCCGCGCAGCCTGCACCGCACAATAACGTAATTTTTTTGCCTTGATTAAGATACTCCGCCAGTTTCACGAGTTCAGGCTCAGAGGGATGTACCACGGGGTTGGTTGCGTGATACACATGCTCAGGCACAGGAAGATCCGCTGCTTCAAGTCCTGCTACATCCCCCGGCAATACAACGACGGACACACCTGAACGTGCAACTGCTGTCTGAATGGCCATCGTCAGAGAACGCGGCATCTGTTTGGCTGTTGTAATGACTTCACAATAATCGCTACATTCCTGAAACAGATACTCCGGATGGGTCGCCTGAAAATATTCACTACCAATCTCGTCACTTGGGATATGTGCAGCGATAGCGAGTACAGGAACACGATTGCGGTGACAGTCATACAGACCGTTAATCAGATGCATATTACCAGGACCACTACTACCTGCGCAGACAGCGATACTTCCACTGACCTCAGCGTCCGCCCCAGCAGCAAATGCAGCTACTTCTTCATGTCGTACATGAATCCACTCGATCTTCCCAGAACGACGAATGGAGTCGAGTACCGCATTCAAGGAGTCTCCAACAATGCCATATATGCGTTTGATGCCAGCGTTCAATAAGGATTCAACCAGAACGTCCGCGACTGTTTTTTTCATAAGTGATGGGTCTCCTTTAATTGCTCATTTTGATTATGTTTCCACTCTGTTAATATACCTATTCTTATACCCCAATCTTCTGAAACCCGAACCAACTCATATGTATTTCTGGATATATGAAAAGATATGCCCCTTAAAACTGTTTATTGGTTCTTAGCAAAATTCCAAAAAAATGGGTATATCTCAAAAAGAATTCCGCCTCGCTCCAATGGCTAACAAACCTACCGCACCTTAAAAGGCAGATCATCATCCGTTGCAAGATTTAACGAACCTCAGTAACCCTATTTCGTCATAAAAGGGGTTCAACACCTAAAAAATCCAGTGATTCGACGAAATAGTGTCTCTGTGATTCGTTAGTTCTCAGATCTCGGCAAATGGGAGCGAATAGCGTGTGTCAGGTTCATTAGAAAAAATAACACTGCAAAGAGGATGTCCCCCGTCAAATTCATGACTTATGGGACACCCTCATTAAGGCTGAACTCAATTTATTCGTATTTCATGTCAATTTCCAAATCCACTTGGACATTAGATAGCAGGCATCACATTGCCACCACTTACCGGGATATAGGCACCTGTGATAAATGAGGACAGATCCGACGCAAGAAAAGCCACCGCATTGGCGATTTCCTGATCTTCACCCCTGCGCTTCAGCGGCACGGTACGCGTATATGCCTCATCATGTCCAGGCTCACTGGACCGATCACGTTCACTAATTGTCCATCCAGGTGCAACCTGGTTTACGGTAATCTGATACTCGCCAACCTCCTTGGCAAGTACGCGATATACACCGTCCATTCCACGCTTACCAGCGGTGTAGGCCGATTGATGAGCGAAATTTTGCATTGCACATTCCGTATTGATACCAATGAACCGACCAGCTCTGATATTTTGCATATGTGGAATGAAAGCTTTGGCAAGATACACACTCTGCATGACACAGGATTCAAACTGGCTCAAGTAATCTTCAGGAGACTGTTCCAACACTGTTGTCCATTCATATTGAATGACCGCATTGGCAACAACGATATCCACTCCGCCAAGGACAGGCTGAATTTCATCACGCATCCGAAATGCTGTATCCTGCTTGGTAATATCTCCCTGTACAATTACAGCCTTACGACCGAGTGCTTCAATCTCACCTTGAAGCTCCCGAGCCTTGGTATCATTATTTATGTAATGTAGAGCCAGATTGGCGCCACAGGCTGCCAACGTTCGGGCGATGACTCTCCCCAGTTGTCCGGTTGCACCTGTAACCAGAGCCGTTTTTCCTGAGAGATCCAATTGCATAACAGCGAAAACCTCCTTATATTCGTTTGGTCGAAAACGATTTCGATAATATGTTATCTTTGCTCATTAATTACGCGTTATTCAGAGAGATATACAGCATTGTTCAATGCTGTATATGATAGTTCAACTTTTTTCTTATATGTGGAGACTATTAATTATGATGTTGAATAAGATCAATTTCCTGGAAGCGACTAACTTCCTTTTCCCAACGCTCTTCTACATATTGACGGTGAACCGGGTGATTGTTGTATGCATCATACGCAGCCTGATCTGCAAAGACCATCGAGAAGCTGTAGTCAAACTCATTCTTCTCACTTACCTGTCTCAGAACCTGAAACTGCTCTACCCCAGGAATGACAGCCAGTGCATCCGAACTTTCCTTCAAAAAGGCTTCGGCCTCCGGCGTATCTTTACCCGCGTATAGTGTAAACGTTACCATATGTGTGATGCTGCTCATCTCTATTTCCTCCTCCAATATGTTCGTACTCGTTTCCTAGTGTACATCCGAATGTGTTGTAAGCGCAATAATTGGTTGAATAATTTTTAATGTACACAAAAAAACCTCAGGACAAATCCCGAGGTTTTTTTGTAATGTATGGACAAACTTATTTGTTGATGTTGTATTTACGGTTAAATTTATCAACACGGCCACCGATATCCACGTTTCTTTGTTTACCAGTGAAGAACGGGTGGGATGCGGAACTAGTGTCCACACGGATTACTGGGTAAGAGTTACCGTCTTCCCATTCCATAGTTTCGTTAGAGAACTTCGTGGAAGAACTCAGGAATTTGAAATCAGCACTTGCATCGTAAAAAATTACGAGTTGTGTCTTTGGATGGATGTCAACTTTTGGCATAATCTATTTACACTCCTTTAATATGGGTACTTCTTTAGAATCAAACTACATTTTATTATACTCTTTTTTTGGACAAAGTACCAGCAGGTTTTGAGGAATAGCTAAAAAAAATATGATATCTGTGATTTTGCACCTAATCAGGTGTCACGCCGTCCCTTTCTCCAGTACATTCAACATGTACTCCAAAGCCTCCAGTTCATCCCTGCCTCTTGTCTGTAATCTGACAACACTACCATATCGAATGGGTAGTAACGCCATTCCAAGCAGGCTTTTGACATCTACACGATGCTCATGCTCAGACTCCATATACGACAAAATAATATCCGAGGAAAAACGCGACGCTTGAGAAGATACCGACATCAGATCATCCCGATGAAAATCAGCGTGTATCATAAATTCATGTACTCTCACAACCTTCAGTTCCTTTCGCTAAGTACTTATTCACCAATATGGTGTGTATCCATTTATATATTAAAATCTTCATGAATTATACCATGTTATGGGAGCTTGACCCATACTTTTTTGCAAAAAAAACAAAAAAAGAGTCCTATACCGCAGGACTCTTCCAGGTTGTTCTTACATACCATTCGGATATACCATGACCTTCAGACTACCACTTTTATTGTGTAATGCGCGCTCCATCGCTTGCTGTGTCTCTTCGAGTGAATAACGATCTGTAATCAGGGACATGACGTCATGCTGACCGGAGCTCAGAAATTCAATTCCTGCCGGATACGTATTGGCATAACGGAATATGCCATAGATATCAACTTCATTGTCCGCAATAAATGGAACATTGAGTGCGATCTCGTCCTGTGCAGGCAGGCCCACAATCGCAAGTTTGCCTCCACGTCGAAGTGAATACAGAGCGGATTGTAGCGCCTTCGGATTCCCCGCTGTTTCCCATGCGGTATCGACACCCACACCATTTGTTAACTCGCGAATCACAGCCAGCGCATCTTCATTCCGCACATTAATGGTATGCGTGGCACCCATGCGGCGAGCGGCTTCCAGTCTAACTTCCTCCAGATCCGTTACAATGATCTTCTCTACACCGAAAGATTTGGCAGCAGCCACAGCCATGAGTCCAACGGGACCCATGCCCATAATCGCTAGGGTTGTACCCGGAGCCAGTTTGCTGCGGCGTGCAGCGTGAATACCAACAGAGAATGGCTCGTTCATAGCTGCTTCCTCATAAGACAGATGATCCGGGATCGGGAATACCATATCTTCACGCATAACCATGTATTGTACAAATGCCCCATCCACCGGAGGGGTCGCTAGAAATTGTACATCCGGACATAGGTTATAACGACCTTCTTTGCATGCCGTGCAACGTCCGCAAGTCACCCCAGGCTCAATAGCAACCCGATCCCCTGTTTTGAGACGTGATACGTTCGAGCCAACAGCAGCAATGATCCCCGCACACTCATGACCCAGAATGATCGGTTTCTCCACAACGAATCTGCCAATGCGTCCATGTTCAAAATAATGCACATCCGAGCCACACACCCCGACAGCCATTACCTGAATTAACACTTCATCCGCTGCCGGTTGCGGGACGGGTTGTTCCTCAATAATGATGTGTCCTGGCTCTGTCATGACAGCAGCTTTCATGGTCTCGGGCAGTTGATGTTGTCGCATACGGTTCTCCTCCTCATGTATGTCCATGCTGTCTATTCTACATCAAAGAAAATAAGGTATCTTCTTTCTTCCTTCCTAATTGCCAAGTTCATCTGCATCCGTAATTCCACTCAATAGATTGTTCGACCTTGTTCATCCGCAATGCCGCTCTTCCGATAGAAGTACGTATTGATCATGTCCCGCCATTCCTTCGCATGTTCGGCCTGGTTGTCCTGTAATGAAGCTACTTTACTGAAAATAACCGGGTCGATTTTGCCCTCCAGCCCTCTCCATGTCTCGGCTAACGCCTCCGCCTGCACAACACCTTCAAAGTGTGTATCATAAATATGCTGAATGACCGTTTTACCCGAATGCAGAACATGGGTGTACGGCACATGATGGAAAAATAAGATCAGCTCATCTGGACAGGTGTCTACGGACTCATAACGATCAGCATTCTCAGGGTGATACTGTGACGTATATCCTGTACCGCTGTTCACGGTTCGATCTACACCAATGCCATGACAATCAGCAAAGTGATACGTTCCCCATTTGGAATACTCGTATCCATCTACATTCGGCCCGTAATGATGTTCCGGATTAACCATCCAACCCACACCGAGAGGCGCAGTATAATTCTCATAGATATCTAGTGAAGTCAAAAGCATGCCCGTAACCTGCCGCACAACTTCGTCTTCATGTCCAAATGTGAGTCTCACCCACTCATCAGCAATCTCTTCGGCGGACAGCTCCGGGTTCCACGCAAGTCTTCCATATCCATATAGATTCGCCTGCGCGAGTGGATGTCCTGTCCAACAGGCATCTGCACCAATATTGGATACTGCGGCGAAGCCACTGTATGGTCGTTTATACAGAGAACCGTCCGCAATTCGCTTGATCTCTGAACCTTCGCCTTTAGCGTATGTGTCAAAGTCCAATACTTCTTTCCACTGGGGAACCAGATAACAGAGATGACGTTGTTGCCCGGTATACTCCTGTGTAATCTGAAATTCAATCACCTGATTTGTATTTTCCATAGCGCCGAACAATGGGGATACCGCTTCCCTCACCTGAAAGTCCATCGGCCCGTTTTTGATCTGCAAAATGACATTTTCGGCAAAACGCCCGTCCAGCGGCGTAAAGTGGTCATAGGCTGCCCGCGCACGGTCTGTGGAACGATCCCGCCAGTCTTGCTTGCAGTTATAGACGAAGCAACGCCAGATGACCAATCCACCGAATGGCCGAAGGGCTTCAGCCAGCATGTTCGCACCATCGGCATGATCACGATTATACGTGAACGGTCCCGGACGATTCTCGGAGTCTGCCTTGATCAGGTAACCGCCAAAATCCGGAATGGCCGCATACACCTTCGCCGTTTGAATGTTCCACCATTCCCGTACCTTCGCATCCAGCGGATCTGCCGTATGCAATCCACCAATCTCGATTGGGCTTGCGTAGTTGGCGCTCAGGAACAGTCGAATACCATACGCTCTGAATTCAGCGGCAACCTTCGCCACATCACTAAGATAACGTTCTGTCAGAAACAGACTCTCACGGCGGTGTACATTGACGTTATTGATCGATATAGCATTGAGCCCTGTGGAAGCGAGCAAACGTGCATAATCTCTGATGCGTTCCAAGTCCAGTGTGAATTCCCCGTTATCGTAGAAAATCGAGTCTCCAGCGTAACCCCGTTCAATGCTGCCGTCCACGTTATCCCACTGATTAATCATTCGCAGTGCATTGGTTGGCTGCTCTGTAATGAAGCTCCACTTATTCACAGCGTCATCCGCCTCATGTGCACTTCCTTGATCCATTGTCAGCTCTCGAAGCAGATGGAATGCACCATACAGCACACCCTGGGGAGTCTCTGATCCAATGACCAGTACACCTTCGTTCTCGTTCTCACGAATGATGTACCCTTCCCCTTGAACAGTTGAACGCTCTGTCTCGCTGAACAACCCGGCCACGGAATGGCTCCCTGTCCAAGTACCGATTCGTATTGCGGGAGCGGAAGCATGACTGTCCCGTACACTTTCCTGAGCATCAGACAGATGACTGACCGACGGTTTCACGCCATATAACTTCTCCAGTCCCCGTGAAAGTTCGGTCAGCGCTGTTGTGATTACTCCATGGTTCTCTTCCGCGAGTATCAGTTTGCTCCATGCAGGAGCCGTCTTTTGGGCAAGTCCATTCGCTCCTGGCAATTCAGAGTGATACCCCAGCCACGCATCATATTGTGGACCTGACAAGGCAGCTTGAACGACGGATTGGTTCATTGTACCGCCTCCTTGCTGGCATAGATCTGTGCAAGGCGATTCCCTTTTCCTTCGAGTAACCATAGGATCGACGTTACACCACGCGGGTAGTACTTGCTGCCAACCGCTACACCAGACAGAATCTGGTCGCTCCAGCACCAGTAGGATTCCTCCGGATGCAGCAGCCAGTTGACATGAGCCGCGTCTGCTGCCTTGCCTGTCTCATCCCATTCCACATCCAGCAGCTCTCTAGCGATAAACTGGGACAAATAGATTTTGCTCAACCACGAGTTATTGCTTGTTGAGGACAGTTTCCAGCCTCCATCTTCGAACAGACATGTTCCCGGTACAAGAACCGTTTTCAGATGAGTTTGGAGTGCTTTCAGATAAGGTCCAAAACGACCATTGACATCCAGTGCTGCTTCACAGCCTGTAAAGTACGGGAACACCAAACCTTCAATCGCCGGAATGATTCGAGAATCATTATTTTCTGCAATAACAGCTGGAATGTAGCCACCATCAGTCAACTGTGCAGCAATACTGGCAGCGCAGCGATCCGCTTGAAGCCCAGCTTGATGGGACAGATCCGCCAATTTCTCAGTTGCGAACAGCTTCTCCAATGCAACATAAACCGCCCAACATTTACCCGCCAGATAGATATTATTGCGAGACTGTCCAAGTGACACATCCAGACTGTCGTAGGTTGTAATCTCCGCTCCACCTTGGGTACGGCTGCTATCCAGACCCATCAGACCGTTACGCTGCTCAGCGTCGGGATGGTCACGATTAAGCATGCTTTCGAAGCAATCCTGGATAACAGGCAACATGTTTTTCACAAAAGCCTGATCCTGTGTCTGTTCAATGTATACTGTCGCGCAGCAGAGCCAGTTCACCAGCTCCTCGTGGCTCATCTGTGAGAAACAGTCGTCAATGCCAACCAGCTCATATGCCGAGTGTCCAGGGCGTGAGAACACATTGGCAACACCAATATCATGGGTAAAGGTAATTCCTCCCGGATATAACTTCTCTTCCCCCGGGAAACGAACCTGATCCGTATAACTGTATCGTTTCACAAACCACTCCAGCTCATTACGCACCGTCCATGGATTCAAGGCAAGCTCGAAGTACAACTGATCAGCCGTCAGATCAAGTGTGTTCATCATCCGATACTCCCCTTCGTTCACCACCCAGAGTGGCTCACCATTGGCATCCAGCAGTTGAGTACTGGCATAATAGCTGTGAATGGAATGAGCAAGCATGAATGATTGATCTTCGGTCAAAGCAGCCGATCCAAGGCGCTGTTCAACCTCTCCACAGGATGCCGTCAACTCACTAAAGCGTTGTAGTGCATACTCTCCTGCTGCCTGAATATCGGAAAAGTACCGCGTGTACCAATACGTTGTGTCCATTCCGGTCGTCACAATGCCCCCGAAATAGAAACATACTGCGAACTGATACGTACGTTTCTCTCCAGCCGGAACCTCCATCAGTAGTGCAGCGGTTGAGCCAAGTCCAAATGCCAGATTCTCCCGATGTTTCTCCTGCAACAGTTTCTCCAGCGTAAATCCGCGTGCGGGCCACAGTCCGTCATCTGCTGACATAATTGCTGTAAGTCGACCTTGTCCCACACCTGTGATGGAGCCACCTTCCGGTCCCCCAATCAGACGCATCGCAGAGTACGGATCATTGCCCTGATAGCCAAAGTAGGCTTTGCGGGGTTGTTGACCTTCCGTATTGTCAATCGTCATCTCAACCAATACGGCAGGTACGAGTGCATCCATTAATTCTTCACGATCCCCATTCGTTGGATCAGGTACTGGACGTACAGGCGAGTAGATACGAAACGTCAGATCTCCAGCAGTCCACGTATCCGTACCTGAGGTAAATTCACGGGTAATATCTTCATCGCGAAAAGCCGTAATAAGAGGTTGTGGAACTTTGGACGCTGTTGTCGACGCCGTGTCCCCATTCTCCAACTTTTCTACATCATAGCGGCTGCTCTCATCCTCGGAAGCTTCATAAAAAGGAAGTGCCTGATAATTGTCGCCATCGCGAGATTGTAATCCAATATATACATTCTGGTCAGCCGGCTTGCCGAGTTCAAGACCCAGCCCGCCTTTGGCACCTTTGTAACCAAGTGTAAAACTCGCAAAAGCACCAATCGGTGCGTGATGTGCATTATAAAAGATGGATTTGAATGTGCTCATGAATCATAACCCCTCTCAGAATGGTATGCATACGTTTTCATTAGCCCCATCCTAACACGTGGTTCCACCTCAGACCATGATCAAATCAATCGGATATTTACCCAAATCAAGCTGATAGACTATAATAGATTAAAGCGGTTACACAAAACCATTCCATTTGATATAAGTGTGTGTTCAAAATCACTTTTACTGAACAACCTCTAAATAAAGGGGGATCTTCCATGTCTTCAACGTACTTGCCTCCTACTTTGGGAGAAAGTGTCCATGAAGTTTTTTATCCAGATGTGCAAACAACGGTCAATCTTTTCGCCATTCATTTACGAAGTGTCGGTATGGACTGGGATTATCCGGCGCATGAGCACCCTCAATATGAATTGAATTATGTCACGGAAGGCGAGCAACGCATGATGGTGAATGGTACCCTATACATTCAAAAGGCTGGCGAACTGCTCCTGATTCCTCCGGGAAGCATTCATTCCAGCCAGAGCCATAACGGCAAGGGATTCACGTATTTTTGCATGCATTTTGACATTGATGATCAGTTGTTCTTATCACTACTGGCGCGCATCAAACAAGTGCGATTCAGTGCGGATAGTCCGGTTACACAGCAGATTGAGCCGGTTTTACGCAAATTGATGTCATCTGCGGATGATGAAACAGCCAATACGATGGTACAGCGTATGCAGCTTCAATCTGCGGTATTTGAACTATTTGGCCATCTGTGGGAGGCGGTCTCGCAAGAGGCAGCGCAGTGGTTTACCGACGGACACGAGAAGATCGAACTCGCCCACCAGATTCGTAATCGATTACAAGGGCTGATGAGTCAGCAATTCAAACAGGGACACGAGTCCAACGGTCACTATGGCATTGATGATATTGCAGCAGAGCTGGGCATCAGTTCTTCTCACTGTAATCGCGTGTTCAAGCAGGTGTTCGGTCAATCTCCACGTGCTGTATTGTCCCAGTTGGTTTTGCATGAAGCGAAGCTTCTTCTGGGCAATCCGAAGCTGTCCGTTCAAAATATTGCTGTCATGCTTGGTTATAAGGATATTGCCCATTTCAGTCGTCAATTCAAGCGCTGGTCCGGCATGTCACCATCCCGTTACCGACAGGAAAAGCCTGCTCTGGAATAAGGTCCAGTAGCAGGCTGTTCATCTTTCTTATTTATTTCAACAAACGCTTAATCAACTTCAGCTTGTTATCATATGGTGGATATAGAATCGGCAGATTCAACTTGGTGCTTTTTTTCAGTACACTTTTGAGATGGGAGAAAGTCTCGAAGCTATACTGCCCATGATACGAGCCAACGCCAGAATGACCAACACCACCAAACGGCAGACGCGGATTCGCTACATGCGTGATGGTATCGTTAATGCAGCCGCCTCCAAAAGAAACTTCGCGCAGTACTTTGTCCTGAACCCGGGTGTCGGAAGTAAACAGATACAAGGCGAGCGGTTTCGGCCGCTTTACGATTTCTACAATGGCTTCATCAATGTTACGGTAGCTAATGATCGGCAGAATCGGTCCAAAAATCTCATCTTCCATCGTTGCTGCATCCCAGGACTCCGCATCAATCAGTGTAGGTTCAATGAAGCGATCTTCCTCATCCGAAGCTCCCCCATATATTACTTTGGCCTGATCCCGCTCAATCAAAGTCGTCAGACGTTTAAAATGTCCCTTATTCACGATTCGCCCATAGTCCTTGTTGTGCTGGATATCCGAACCAAAGAAGGACACAATCGCTGCTCTCATCTCCGTAATTAACGGTTCCTTAACACGCTCATGCACGAGCAAATAATCGGGTGCGATACAGGTCTGTCCTGTATTGAGCAGTTTGCCCCATATAATGCGCTCAGCTGCTACTTTGATATCCGCCTGTTCATCCACGATGACCGGACTTTTACCTCCCAGTTCTAACGTAACGGGAACGAGATTTTTGGCAGCTGCCTCCATCACAATCTTGCCAACCGGTACACTGCCTGTAAAAAAGATATAGTCGAATGGCGCGTTAATCAGCGCTGTTGTTGTGTCTTTAGCACCGTCAAGTACCTGTACGTATGCCGGTTCAAATACGTTCGCAATCATCTCACGTACAACAGCGGACACCGCAGGTGTATTCTCTGACGCTTTGAGCACGGCTGTGTTACCTGCTGCAATAGCACCTACCAATGGTTCGATTAAGAGTTGAAAAGGATAATTAAACGGTCCGATAATCAGAACCGCCCCGTAGGGTTCGGGTATAATATAACTTTTGGAACCCAGGAGTGCCATTTGCGTTTTTACTTTAACGGGTTTCACCCATTTATTCACTTTACGAATAGTGTGTGTGATGCTGTCCATCATAAATCCGATCTCGGTTGTGTAGGATTCGAACTCACTTTTGCCCAAATCCTGATAGAGAGCTTCTGTCAGTCTGGATTCGTACTTTTGAATGGCCTGTTTCAGTTGGGTCAGACGTGCAATTCGAGCTTCTGCCGATCTTGTGGCCCCGGAACGAAAAAACTTTCGTTGCTGCTCCAAAATCTGTTCAACTTCCTGACTGGTTACTTCCTGTATAGTTGTTGTCATATATACATACTCCTCTATTTATTATTGATTAAGCGTTTAAACTTACGAACCTAAAAGGCACATGCAAAAGCATGTTTTATCACTTTTAATCTACAGACACTCTTCTTCCAAAGCAGCTACCAATTCCTTCAGCAGTTCCACGGATGCATTCAATGAAGCCGAATAATATCGCTGTGTGCCCTTCTGTTCCACAGATATAAGCCCCTTCTCTAACAACAACTTGAGATGATGAGATATGGCTGGTCGGGATAGGCTGGACTGTTCGGTAATTTCATTCACTGTCATTCTGCCCTTCTCGGTGAGTGTCAGCAAAATGGATTGACGATGGTTGTCACTTAACACCTGAAATAACGGGATACAGGTTTGAAAAACGCTAATTGCTTTTTGTCCCATGGTTTCACCTCTGTACTATTTCTTCAATATTTCTACGTATATTTTCCCTGTTTTATGTCTGTTAGTTTAAACATTCGAACCTAATGACTGAATTGTACTCTTTAATCACTTGAACTGCAAGTGAACCATCAACTAAATTTAATATAATACCGATAAAGCGCTTCCATACTACCATACAAGTATGGTAGTATGTCATTGAAGGAGTTGAAGTTGTGGAATATACCCCAAAGTTATCATCCAAAGCCGGTTTGTTGCCTGTTGCGAGCAATATGTCTTCCATGAATAATAAGCAATCTTACTCATCGCGAGATGTCGTTTACTTCACGCTGAAACAACTCATTTTGAGTTTGAAATTGCCTCCGGGAACAGCTATTTCTGAGAAGGAAATTTCGCTGGAGTTCCAGGTAAGCCGGACACCTGTTCGAGAAAGTTTTGTAAGGCTTGCACAGGAAGGTCTGCTGGAAGTGTATCCACAGCGCGGCACATACGTCTCTCTGATTCAGGTCGATCTCGTTGAGGAAGCACGGTTCATGCGTGAACAGCTCGAACGAGCCGTAATCAGGCTCGCCTGCGAGAACTTTCCGAACGAACAGATGGTAGCTCTTGAACAGAACCTTGCGTGGCAACAGGAATGCAGGGTCAAACCGGATGATGAACGAATGTTCCAATTGGATGAGGAATTCCATAGCACTCTTTTTGCAGGCTGCAACAAAAGCAACACCTGGACTGTTATCCAGCAGATGAATGTACATTTGAATCGAAGTCGCATGTTACGCCTGTCCTCGGACCACCAGTGGGATCACCTGATTGAACAGCACCGGTCTATGGTCAAGGCCATTCAGCAGCATGATGCCGACACAGCAGAGCGACTGATGCAGGAACACTTGCATTTAACTGTCACCGATTTGGCTGTCCTGCAGGATACATATCCGTCCTATTTTCAATGACTGAATTTTTCTTCCTACTATTCATGATGAGGTGAACGTGATGAGAATGGTTTTTCGCTGGTTCGGCGAAGGCAATGATACGGTAACGCTGGATCATATCCGGCAGATTCCGGGTGTTGAAGGTATTGTGTGGGCACTGCACGATGTTCCTGCTGGCGAGGAATGGCCGATGGACAAAATACTTGCTGTCAAAACAGCAGCAGACAAGGCCGGGTTACATCTGGATGTCGTTGAGAGTGTGAACATCCATGAGGATATCAAGTTGGGCCTGCCATCAAGGGATAAATACATTGCGAACTATATTAAAACAATGGAGAAACTGGCTCAAGTTGGTGTGAAGGTCATCTGTTACAACTTTATGCCGATCTTTGACTGGCTTCGCACGGATATGCACAAGGAAATGGAGGATGGCTCAACTGCCCTCTTCTATGAGCACAGTAAACTCGCAGATATAGAACCTTTAGAACTCGTTCGACGCATTACGGAAAACTCCGCACTCACCATGCCAGGTTGGGAACCGGAACGATTGCAGTATTTAACAGGTCTGTTCGAAGCCTACAAGGATGTAACCGAGGATCATATGTGGGAGCACGCACGTTATTTCCTGCAAGAGATTATGCCTACAGCCGAACGGCTGGGGATTCGAATGGCCATCCATCCGGATGACCCGCCATGGCCAATCTTTGGATTACCAAAGATTATTACAAGTCAGGAGAATGTTCGGAAATATTTGAATCTTTATGATAGCCCTTACAACAGCGTGACATTATGCAGTGGCTCTTTGGGAGCGAATGCTGATAATGACATAATCGGGATGATACACGAGTTCAAGGATCGGATTCCATTTGCCCACATTCGTAATGTCAAAATCTACGATAACGGCGACTTTATCGAAACCTCACATCGCAGTCAGGATGGCAGTGTTGATATTGCAGGGGTTGTTGAGGCTTATCACGATATCGGTTATGAAGGTTATGCAAGACCCGACCACGGTCGTCATCTCTGGGGAGAACAGTGCCGACCTGGTTATGGACTCTATGACCGGGCTTTGGGGATCATGTATCTCTGGGGCGTCTGGGATTCCCTGCAAAGGAGGGCAAAAGCATGAGTGAACGTCAATATGAACGCTCATCTCTTCTCGAAGGTAGAACAGCTGTAATCACCGGAGGTGCTGGAGTATTATGCCGCTCCATGGCGGAAGAACTCGCTCGGCACGGTGCAAGTGTAGCCATCCTGAACCGCACTGTGTCCAAGGGACAGGAAGTTGTAGCTGCGATTGAAGCTGCCGGTGGCAGAGCGATTGCGATTGCTTGTGACGTAACGCAGGCCGATAGTGTGCAAGCAGCGGCAGATGCAGTACTGGAACAGCTCGGACCATGCGACATTCTGATCAATGGCGCCGGTGGCAATAACGCCAGTGCCAACACCACAAATGAAATTTTCAGATTGGAAGATCTGGAACAGAGCGATGTTACTACGTTTTTTGATGTGAGTGTAGAGGGATTTCGTCAGGTGATGGATCTGAATTTTGTCGGTTCTCTCATCCCCACTCAGATCTTTGCAAAACATATGATAGAGCGCGATGTTCCCGCTACTGTCATAAACATTTCTTCCATGAGCGCCCCATCGCCCATGACGAAAGTTCCAGCGTACAGCGCTGCGAAGGCAGCCATTAACAACTTCACGCAGTGGCTCGCCGTTCATCTGGCCGAATCCGGAATTCGTGTCAACGCTATTGCACCCGGGTTCTTCCTGACCGAGCAAAACCGTAATCTATTACTGCAACCAGACGGCTCACCTACGGAGCGTTCCAGTAAAATTATTGCTCATACACCCATGCGCCGCTTTGGCAAACCGGAAGACCTGCTTGGCACATTGATGTGGCTTGCGGATGAAAGACAGTCCGGCTTTGTCACAGGTACAGTCATTCCCGTAGATGGCGGATTTATGGCGTATTCTGGTGTTTAATGATTTCTTACACAGACACTTCGATGAAAGACCTCCGTTACGTGCAAATGAATCAGTTCAACTAATATAGAGAATCATAGAGACCGAAGCTTGGGATACTTACCCAGGTTTCGGTTTTTGCGTTTAAGCATAAGATCCTCCAGCATAGGAAAAGCTTGTTATAATACGTGTTCAAAAGCAAACTTTTAAACAACCTCTTAATACAGCTACGGTGAAATAAAGGAAGGTGATACATATATGATGGAAGAAACATGGGTTGTTGCCGTACGGTCTATTATTGCCTTTCTGACCCTGATCATCTACACAAGGGTACTGGGCAAGCAGCAGATGGGTAACTTGACGTATTTTGATTACATTAACGGCATTACAATTGGTTCCATTGCGGGGACTTTTGCAACCGATCTCTCGTCCAAGGCGTGGATTCATTTTGTGGCCTTGACCATCTTCACAATCATTACGATCATCTTTCAGTATATTACGCTGAAGAATCGCACCATCTCCAAACTGATGGACTCTGATCCTACATTGATCATCCAGAATGGTAAAATTCTTGAACAGAACTTGAGTAAAATGCGAGTCAAATTTGATGAATTGACCATGATGCTACGGCAAAAGGATGTATTTGATATTACGACACTGGATTATGCGATTCTGGAACCGGATGGCAGCCTCTCAGTTGTTTTGAAACCTGAGAATCAACCGGTAACCGCCAAAGACATGCATATGCATCCGCCCAAGAGCAAGCTGATGACCGAAATTATCATTGATGGCCTGCTGATTAAGCAAAATCTGGAGGAAAGAAACAAAGATACTAATTGGCTCAGTGAGCAGCTGAAAAAGCAAAACATTACGATACAGGATATCGCTTTTGCCGCCATATTACCCAATGACAAATTGTATGTGGACCTGTTCAAGGATAAAATCACCGAAAAAATCGATATGGGCGATTATGAGGGGCCTTTCTAAACTCTTTACATCAAGGAGGCGGTTGAATGAAAACGCGTTTCTGGCTGTTATATGTGCTTCCGATCTTCCTCATTCTTGTGTTCGTTGCAATTATGGCTAGCGGAGCCTTTCTCAAAAAGCCCTTTGGTACCGATGATCGCTTGCTTGAATCTGTACAGATGTTGGAGAAACATGTCGAGGGAAAACAATGGACTGAAGCCAAGTCCCAAATCAATTATGCAATGCAAGCTTGGGATAAAGTCGTCAACCGCATTCAGTTCAGTGTGGAGCGTGAATCAATTTATGATATTCTGGGGACCCTTGCTCGGATGAAGGGCGGCGTTGCGGCAGAGGATGATAAGGCGATTATGGAAGAGATTTATTACTTTTATGTGTTATGGGATAATCTTGGAGATTAGGTTCAATATCTTTAATATCAGGCTTGAATATCAGAAGTAAGTCTATAAACAAAAGGCACTTTCCTTTTATGAAGAAAGGAAGTGCCTTCTTTACTTTGATATAACTTTATATCCGTTACGCTCTTCGTAATCCCCGAGACCGTGACGATCGCGAAGTGCCTTCTTTGCGGAAAAAGAGAGTGAGTGCTCTGTTCGCACACCACAGTGCAAATAGAGCAAACAGCGTGCCCCAGAATAGCGCGGGAAGGAATGTCTGCTGAGCGAGATTCGCTGCATCCCCTGCCCGTGAAGGCTGAGTCCAGGACATAAATCCAACGTATACCGCACTAACAACCGACTCTTCAAGCGTAAGAAACGCCAGTAACAGATAATAGAACTTCACGATCTTGGCACCAAAAATCATAATAACAACGTTCAGTACGATGAACCCGGTCAGCCATAACATGCCGAACTCCCCTCTTACATATAACAGGAGCGACACCAGAGCGACAGCCGTCATAATTCCAAGTCCCCACATATGCAAGCCTTTGCGGTATAAGTAGAACAATAACCAGGCGAACAGTGATGCACTGATATATCCCGCCAGAGAAACCAGGATCGATCTGCCTGGCGTCAGCATGGAAGAGTAAGTTACACCACTATGATCAGCGTACAATTCAATGCGCAGCACTTTACCGGACAATACCAGTGTCATTAGTGCATGACCGAATTCGTGAATCATCGTATCCAGGTTACGGAACAAGGACGAAAATGGGATGAATCGTGTAAGAAAGACGGAGCCTAGTAGGAACAGTATCGTTTTGACCCACTTATTCAATCGTGTAATACCTCCTTTACCTTCAAATAAACAAGCCTATCCTTTATACTACGCTTTTTTCACTCGATTCGTTTCGGCTTCCAAACTGTAGGGCACAGTGCTCCATCCACCAGCAGAAGCTCCGATTGTGTCCAATGAAAAAAGAAGATAGATCATAGCGGCCCTTTTCGGCCTCTAGCGTAACGAGCAGTCGATTCCGCATCCGACGGAGAGCATAGTGTACGAATTGATCTGCAACCTCACTTTGTACCAGGGTAACATAAGCATAAAGGGAATGATCGACAGGTTCATCAAGCGGACTCACCCCTGCACATGAAAATTCCGTCCTCACGCCCGCACTCTGAAGTATGGACAATGCCTTCACGAGTTCGGCATCAACTTCAACACCGTTCCAAATCTCTATTTTCTTCGCGGATACTGTATGTTTGTCACGTTCCGTCCAGTGCATCAGCTCCAGCTTCCGCCGTCTCCACAGATGGGCAGGCTGTTCACTTAACAGCACTTCATGTTCCTCATTTAAATTCATGCAATGCGTCCTCCTGTTCTCCTCGATCCGGTCACCTTATTAAACAAAGAGAGAGCACATCACTGTGCTCTCTGCTTTGCAAAAAGGCAAAGGAATGGCACTCCATTCCTCAGCATGTTGTATTATTGTACCTCTTTCGGTAAAAGGCATCAAATCGATCTTTTCTTATTCGTTCAGCGCCAGTTTCAGAGCCTCCAAATTCTGTCTCATCACGCTAATGTAGTCCATTCCCGCCGTGATCTCTTCCTCGGTGAGTCCCTCAATCGGGTTTAATACAGCCGTCTTGGCCCCCACTTCACTTGCGATCGTCTCAGACACTTTGGATGAAACCAGTGTTTCGAAGAAAATCGTTTTCACCTGATGCTCTTTCGCAAAATCAATGACAGATGCCATCTGCGCTGCTGAAGGTTCTTGCTCAGGAGACAATCCTGCGATGGGCACCTGTTGCAATCCGTATTCCTGTGCCAGATAACCAAATGCAGCGTGTTGTGTGATGAAATCTTTGCGTTTGCTATCCGTCACAGCCGCCTTGATGTCCTGATCCAGTGACTCCAATTGAGCAATGTAAGCATCTGCATTTTGCTTGAACTGTTCAGCATGTTCAGGGGCAGCCTGAGCCAGTCCTGCTTCAATATTGCGCACTTCTTTGACAGCCAATGCAGGTGACAGCCATACGTGGGGATCGAGTCCACCGTGATCGTGATCATGTCCCGCTTCTGCCTCTGCGTCATGATCATGATCGTGTTCTTCAGCAGTTGCTTCATCCGCATGATCGTGATTATGTGCTTCTGTAGTCGCTTCATTCGCATGCTCATGATCGTGGTCATGTTCTGTTGCCTCTGAATCTTCTTGATGGTGTTCATGCTCTCCACCTTCAAGAAGGTTAATTCCTTTGCTCGCTTCCACCTGAATGAGTGAAGTATTGCTCAGACTTCCGGTGACCTGATCCATCCAAGATTCCATGCCCGCACCGTTGTATACAAGCACATCTGCTTTTTCAATGCTGGCAATATCTTGTGGTGTTGGCTCCCAATCATGGGGCTCCATCCCCGCTGGAACGAGGGTATGCACCTCGGCCAGATCACCTGCCACATTTTTGGTGAACTCATACATCGGGTAGAAGCTGACCTGCACGTTTAATTTTGCGGTTTCCGTCTCGACTGGAACGGAAGTGCCTCTCGAAGCTGTATTTGCATCAGAAGCGGATTTTTGTCCGCAGCCTGCAACGATAAGTGTGAGACTGAACAATAATCCGAGCGTTGCTTTTTTACTGAATTTCATGTGATGTATTCCTCCTAGAATGGTTGACCAGAATGACGTGCTGTGATTTCGTTTCTTTGCGGTGACGCTTGCGGTTATATCGTGCAATCAGCTTTTGTGCTGATATTCCAGTCAATAGGATGACCAACAGGATAAGGGCAATTGTTCCTCCCGGTGGTGTATTTAGATGATAAGATGTGGTGAGTCCGCTAAAAATACCGATTAAACCTGTAATTACCGCGACAATAATCGCTGCTGTAAAACTGCGAGACACTCTCAGTGCCAAGGCAGCAGGCAATACAATGAGAGCAGAAACCAGCAACACACCGACGATCGGCATGGCTGAAGCTACAGTCATTCCTGTCAGAATGGCAAATGCAAACGATAAACCTCTTACCTGAACGCCTCCAATGGAAGCAGTCTCTTCATCAAACGTAAAGTTATACAACGGTCTCCGGAGCAGGATGAAAAAAAGTAAACCAATGACACACACACCTGCCATCATCCACAATTGTATATCGCTAACCGCGACAATAGATCCAAATAAGTATGAGCTGAAGGTCTTGGACAGATTGGTTTTGAGACTCATCAATACCACAGCAAGTGCCAGCCCCGAAGTCATGATGATCGCCACAGTTACCTCGCTGTAGGTTCGGTAACTTCGCCGCAGTTGTTCAACCAGTAATGCACCGATAATTGCTATGGCGAATCCGCAGATCACCGGGTTAAGATTCATGACCGAACCGAGCGCAACCCCTGCGAGTGAGACATGGGATAACGTGTCTGCCATTAGTACCTGCCGCCTGAGCATCAGATAGACCCCGAGAATTGGAGCGATGACTCCAATCAGTCCACCTGCCCAGAAGGCACGTTGCATGAATTCGTACTCAAACACTGCCATTCCTCACTTTCTTGCCGCTCCAGAGTAATCGTTCGGTCCAATCGATCCCCCATCTCTTCCAGTCCATGAGTAACCATAGTAATCGTTATCCCATGAGCATCAACATAGTAGCGCATCAGATTGTAAAATCCTTCACGGCTGTGGCGGTCCATCCCCGTTGTTGGCTCATCCAGTACCAGAACTTGCGGTTGCCCAGCCATAGCTCTTGCAATACAGATCCGCTGCTTCTGTCCACCAGACAGCTCACCGACGCGTGTATTTCGATATTCCCACATACCAACTTCCCGCAGACTGCGTTCAACGATGGCATCCTGCTCTGCTGTGAATCTGCGGAATAATCCCAGCCTGGTGTAACACCCGGACCGGACCAGTTCATTCACCGTACTGGGAAATCCACTATTAAACGATGCCACCTGCTGGGGCACATAACCGATATTGGACTTGTTCCCACGTTTCAAATGCGGATTCATATGTATGGTGCCGCTCCAGGGCTTCAACAGCCCCAGCAGCAGCTTTAACAGGGTCGTTTTGGCAGAGCCATTGGGACCTGTGATGCCAATGAACTCTCCCACATGGATATCCAGCGACAGTTGATCAATGACCGGCTCTCTGCCATATCCAAATACAACATCACGCATGGAGGATAGTAACATGTCTTTCCCTCTTTTCGTAAATATTACGATTTAAAATGAACAAAAAAATTTATCGTGTTTCCCGGTGGATCGTCATTTTCTTCAAACGTGGGGAGTACTTCTTCATCTCAAGTCTCTCTGGATGGTTACGTTTGTTCTTGGTTGTTGTGTAATTGCGGTCCCCGCACTCGGTGCAGGCTAAAGTTACAATGACTCTCATCGTTGTTGCCTCCTCTTATTTAATCGTAATAATTACTATTTAATGATATTAGCCTATACTTTTTCTTTTGTCAACTCAAAGGAAATAGATTTAGATTAAATCGTAAAGTTTATGATTAAAACATAGGAATGATGTATGTTGCCGCACGTACAAGCATATATTTTAGCAAAGTCCTAGTTGTGGAGGTCTGTTTCATGAAAATGGCAGCCAATCTGAAGCTCCTGTCCTTCCTGATCCCTTGTGCATTTCTTGTTCCCGTGTTGATCACAATGGCTCCAGACTTGAAGGAAGCATGGAACAGTGAAGCTTTGCAAAATATGAAAACCGTATTCATAGGTATTTTCCTTGAAGCCGCACCTTTTCTGCTCATGGGTGTGCTGTTGTCCTCGCTCATGCAGTGGTTCGTATCTGAAGAAATGGTCCGTAAACTCACGCCCAAGAATCCGATCGGCGGTGTGCTGGTCGCAGGACTACTCGGTATTATTTTCCCCATCTGTGAATGTGGCATGATCCCGGTAGTGAGAAGGTTGATGCACAAAGGCATGCCAGCCTATATTGCAGTGACGTTCATCCTGAGTGGTCCCGTAGTCAATCCCATCGTATTTACGGCAACCTTGCTCGCCTTTCCCTCCCATCCTGAGATTACCATTGCCCGTATGGGACTGGCCTTTGCCGTAGCAGCTTCCATAGGCATGCTCGTGTATGTGTTTGTTCGTCGAAATCCCCTTCGGGTGCCAAAATTCGCAGTGACAGAGGTCAAGACACATCCCGGGTTTAAAATGGCGCAATCTCATGCTCATGCACACGCAAATGCTCATGATCACAACCATGTGAAAAACTGGCGCAGCTTCTTCATTCATGCCGGAGACGAATTCGTCGATATGAGCAAATATCTGGTGATTGGTGCCTTGATTACAGCCTGCATCCAAACATTCATTAGCCGCAGCGATCTGATCTCACTTGGCAATGGTCCTGTTGCCTCTTACGTGTTCATGATGGGGTTTGCTTATGTGCTGTCTCTCTGCTCCACGTCCGATGCTTTTGTGGCTTCTGCGTTCTCACACACTTTTGCACTGGGGCCACTGGTATCATTCCTTGTGCTTGGTCCAATGCTGGATTTCAAAAGCACCCTGATGCTGCTCTCGACCTTCCGCACCCGGTTTGTTATTGGTCTAAGTCTAGCGATTATCACACTCGTCTTCGCCGGCTCGTGGTTGATTAATCTGCTGGTATAAAGGTTAAGCAAAATACTTCATGACCTAAATGGTTAATCACATGAATTTTCATCCTGAAGATTAATAGAAATGAGGTGATGTTATGAACCACACTGTCTATACGATGAGCAAACCTCCCGTTCCAAAATCACACTTCATTCAATGGCATAACCTGATACGTGCGGTCTGGATCGGCGGTCTTGCGGTATACATTATTCATTTGAATTCAAGTGACTCGCTTCATTATTATTTGGCGCCGACCATGCAAAAATTGCTATTATGCTGTCCTGTTCCCTTATTGTTTATTGCCGTTATCATGGCCTGGCACGGACTGTTCGGTAGAAACGAGGTTCATTGCGACTGTGAGCATCCACCACCTTCCGGATTCCTACGCAGCTCAATGGTATATGGTCTGATTGCCATACCCTTGTTGCTGGGGTTTCTGTTACCTGATCGGGCTCTCGGCAGTTCCATGGCCAGTCAGAAGGGAATGTCTCTCACTTATGCCCCTCCCGAAATTCGTCGCAAAGAGCCTTTACCTGATCCGGCAACGCAATTGAATGTACAAGATCTCACGCAAAAACCAACGGCTGTTCAGGCTGCTTCGGCTACCAAAGTACAATTCATTCCCCCAGACGAGTATAGCCGCGAATTCGCTGAACTGGCGGAGAAGTTGTATGCAGAACAGGTCATTCGAGTCTATCCTGAAATTTTCTCTGAAACCCTCGGCACGATTGATATGTTCCAGCGACAATTTGCAGGCAAAGATATCTCCTTAACTGGGTTCGTTTATCGGGACAAAAGCATGGATCATGAATCACATTTTGCGCTGGGACGATTTCTCGTCATGTGTTGCCCTGCTGATGCCGCTCCCTTTGGCGTGATGATTCACATCCCAGAAGCGGATAGCTTCCCTACAGACAGCTGGGTTCAAATCGATGGCAGTATCGGCTCTGCACAGGTGAATGGTAAGGATACGATTGAGATTCGGGCAACAAAGGTGACACCTGTGACTGAGCCATCCACACCTTATATTTACACCAATGCGGACTCGGTGATGGCGTATGAGAAAATAAAGAGCCCGTAGTTGCTCGCAATAACTAACAGCGTACTTTTCAACGATAAAAAGCCCCAAAGCTATGGATTACATCGCTTCGGGGCTTTCATGTTCAGTCAGGCATGAGATTACATCTCGTCTGCTCTGATTGTATTATTCCGTTACGATATCATGAACCAATACAGGCGCATCGGCATGATCCGCAATCGTAATGTTTTCTTTGATCTTCGCGATGACGTCTGCTACGTCTTCGCGATTGGCATGGATCGTTACGAGGGACTCACCAGCTTTGACTGGGTCACCCACTTTTTTGTTCAGCATCAGACCAACCGCGAGATCGATCTCGGACTCTTTTGTTGCACGGCCTGCGCCGAGCAGCATTGCTGCAGTTCCGATTTCGTCAGCAACGATTCCGGCAACATAGCCGTCTTTGTCTGCTGGCACTTCAACCAAATATTGTGCTTGTGGCAAACGATCTGGATGATCCACAACCGAAGCGTCTCCGCCTTGGTTTGCCAAGAAATCTTTGAATTTCTCCAGTGCTTTACCGTTCTGGATCACTTCTTTCAATTTCTCCTCAGCGTGCTCCAAGGAATCTGCCTTGCCAGCAAGGAATACCATTTGACGTCCAAGTGCCAGACACAGTTCTTCCAGATCTTTTGGACCTTTACCTTGCAGGGTGAGGATGGCTTCTTTTACTTCAAGCGCGTTACCAATCGCCAGGCCCAGTGGTTGGGACATATCGGAGATAACAGCCATCGTTTTACGGCCAACATTGTTACCGATGCTTACCATGGCATGTGCCAATTCTTTGGCATCTTCTGTTGTTTTCATGAATGCACCAGCACCCGTTTTAACATCCAATACGATTGCATCAGCACCTGCTGCAATTTTCTTGCTCATGATGGAGCTGGCGATCAGTGGAATGGAGTTAACGGTAGCTGTTACGTCACGCAGTGCATAGAGCTTTTTGTCTGCAGGCGTAAGGTTACCACTTTGTCCAATAACTGCAACCTTGTGTTCGTTTACGAGACGAATGAACTCTTCTTTTTCAAGCTCTACGTGGAAACCAGCAACGGATTCCAGCTTGTCTGTTGTACCACCCGTGTGACCAAGTCCACGTCCGGACATTTTGGCAACAGGTACATCCAGCGCAGCAACAAGCGGAGCCAATACCAGTGTTGTTGTATCGCCTACTCCTCCCGTGGAGTGCTTGTCTACTTTGATGCCTTCAATAGCGGACAGGTCAATCGTTTCACCGGAATTTACCATCGACATTGTCAGATCGGCGCGTTCCTTGTCTGTCATATCTTTGAAGAATACTGCCATCGCCCAAGCGCTGACTTGATAGTCGGGGATTTCTCCTTGTGTGTATCCTTGAACAACAAAATCAATCTCAGCCGTTGTCAGTTCTTTTCCGTCGCGTTTCTTAGCAATAATGTCTACCATTCTCATGATGATCTCTCCTCGGGTAAATGATTTGTATAGAACACTTTGTACTGGGACCGTTCCGGCTCCGGATCGTTCCTCCGATCGCTGTTGTCTCCAAGTTTTTTTGATCCATTTTGCAATGGGGAAAACTCGGAGACAAAGGCGAACGCTAACGCTTCTTCAGAATCGATTCCGGTTCCTTCACTCCGTGCTTAAAACAAAAGTTTCGATCCACATCAAATGATTATGAATATAATATGCAACAACATCTTGTTGTCATCCTACAAAACACTTTGTGCAGCAACCGTTCCGGCTCCGGATCGTTCCTGTGATCGCTTTGCTTCTTCAGTATCGGTTCCGGTTCCTTCACTTCGTGCTAAAACAAAATTTCGACTAAAATCAAATGATTATGAATATAAAATGCAACAATTACAGTGTGATTGCTGTGTCCAGGGCAACTACCATCATGTCATTGAACGTTTTTTGACGTTCTTCGGCAGATGTTTCTTCGCCTGTCAGCAAGTGGTCACTTACCGTCAGGATGGTCAGTGCGTTAACACCAAACTTGGCAGCGATAGTGTACAATGCTGTTGTTTCCATCTCTACGCCGAGTACGCCGTGTTTCATCAACTTCTCGGTTACGGAACGGTCATCGCGGTAGAAAGAATCGGAGCTGAACACGTTACCAACATGAATCTTCATACCTTTAGCTGTTGCACGGTCATATGCTTCTTTCAGCAGGGAGAACGTAGCGATTGGTGAGAAGTCATAACCACCGAATACGTGTTTGTTCATGCTGGAATCTGTACATGCTGCTTGTGCAAGGATAACGTCACGTACACGTACATGCTCCTGCATACCGCCACAAGTACCCACACGAATCAGGTTTTTTACGCCATATTCGCTGATCAATTCGTTAGCATAGATTGCGAAGGACGGAATTCCCATCCCTGAACCTTGCACCGAAATCCGGTGTCCTTGATATGTACCTGTGTATCCGAGCATTCCACGAACCTCGTTGTAACATACAACATCTTCAAGGTACGTATCTGCAATATATTTCGCGCGCAAAGGGTCTCCTGGCAATAGGATCGTTTCTGCGATATCCCCGGGTTTTGCTCCAATATGTGTACTCATGAATGAATCTCCTCCAGTTATACAAATTAGTCTATTATGATGGCAGGACCGGAGCAGCCCAAGCTACTCCGACCTCCCCTATCCAGTTTTTGAAAAACTTATTTCAAATCCTTCAGGAAACTGGTGCCGTGTTCCGGCATTTTCACTCCAAAGTTCTCGGCTACGGTTGCGCCAAGGTCAGCAAATGTGCTGCGCAGATCAAGCTTTTTGCCCTCGCTGAAACGCGGAGAGTAGGCAAGCAGTGGTACATATTCACGTGTATGGTCTGTACCACGGTATGTTGGATCGTTACCATGGTCAGCTGTGATCAGCAGCAGATCATCATTGGTCATTTTGGCAAAAATCTCTGGCAGCCGTGCATCATAGTCTTCAAGTGCCTGAGCATAACCTTGCGGATCACGACGGTGACCGTACAGGGCATCAAAATCAACCAGGTTCAGGAAGCTGAGTCCAGTGAACTCTTCATCCATCGTTTCAGACAACTTGTCCATGCCATCCATGTTAGAGACGGTACGAACAGCCTTGGTTACACCTTCGCCATCATAGATATCTGCGATTTTACCCAAAGCAATCACATCAAATCCACTATCTTGCAGTTCATTCATAACAGTACGACCAAAAGGTTTGAGTGCATAGTCATGACGATTCGCAGTACGTTTCCAGTTACCCGCTTCACCTACAAATGGACGTGCAATAATGCGGCCGAGCATATACGGATCTTCAAGTGTAATTTCACGGCAGAACTCACAGATCTCATACAGTTCTTTCAGGGGAACAACGTCCTCATGTGCTGCAATTTGCAGAACCGAATCCGCGGATGTATAAACGATGAGCGCGCCAGTTTCAACATGCTCTGCACCCAGCTCATCCAGAATTTCCGTGCCGCTGGCCGGTTTGTTACCAATCACCTTGCGGCCCGTTTTCTCTTCAATGCGCTGAATCAACTCATCGGGAAAACCATTCTCGAACACACGGAAAGGTGTATCAATGTAAAGACCCATCAGCTCCCAGTGACCTGTCATTGTGTCTTTGCCTCTGGATGCTTCCTGCATCTTGGTGTAATACGCTTTAGGTGCATCCGCTACAGGGACACCCTCAATTTCTTTGATGTTGGACAGTCCGAGACTGGCCATGTGAGGCATTTTCAGACCTCCGCGTTCACGTGCAATGTGACCAAAGGTATCTACATCAAAATCATCAAATTCTGCTGCATCCGGCGCTTCGCCGATCCCTACAGAATCCATAACGATCAGATGTACTCTTTTGAATGTTGACATAAACTAAGCACTCCTTCCAATAATCCGGTTTACAAGAACAGTCCAGTAATGATCGCTGACAGCACGCTGACAAGCGAAGCACCGTAAAGCAGTTTCAGACCGAAGCGGGCGACCACATTACCTTGCTTCTCATGGAGTCCCTTCACCGCACCAGCAATGATACCGATGGAGGAGAAGTTGGCGAACGACACGAGGAAGACGGATACGATCCCCGTTGTTCTGGCAGACATTGCAGTCTCCTTCAAATTAAGCATAGCTACGAATTCGTTGGATACCATTTTGGTTGCCATAATACTTCCTGCCTGAATCGCTTCTTTCCATGGAACACCCATGATGAAAGCAAATGGTGCAAACACATAACCAAGTAGCTCCTGGAACGAAATGCCAAGCACCGCGCTGAAAATTCCGTTAACAAGTGCGATCAAGGCAACAAAACCGATTAACATCGCAGCTACGATGATAGCAACTTTGAATCCATCCAGGATGTATTCGCCGAGCATTTCGAAGAAGGACTGTTTCTCCTCTTCCTGTACTTCCAATATATCTTCTTCCTCTGTAACCTCATAAGGATTCACAATCGAAGCAATGATAAAACCGCCAAACAGGTTCAGTACAAGAGCTGTAACCACATATTTCGGCTCGATCATGGTCATATAAGCACCAACAATCGACATCGATACCGTGGACATCGCCGAAGCACACAAGGTGTACAGCCGATGTTTTGGCAACAACCCAATTTGTTTTTTCACAGAAATGAAAACTTCAGATTGCCCCAATACAGCCGAAGCAACCGCGTTATATGATTCCAGTCTGCCCATTCCGTTGATTTTGCTTAATACCAGACCAATATATTTTATAACAAAAGGCAAGATTCGGATATACTGCAATATACCGATAAGGGCAGAGATGACAACAATCGGCATCAATACGCTGAGGAAGAACGGTGCCCCCCCGCTTTCGGCACCTACAGTAGTCAAACCCCCAAATACAAATGCGATACCTTCATTCGCATAGTCGAGTAAACTTTTAAATACGGTCGCGAAACCGCCAATTAAAAAAGTACCCACTCCTGTATTCAACAGAGCATAAGCTAGTATAACTTGCAAAACAATCATGATAGCCAGCGGCCGGTAACGAATCTGCTTTTTGCCGTTGCTTGCGATATAAGCCAGTCCAAAAACAACGAGTAAGCCGATAATGGCAATTAGAAATTTCATTTGATTTCTCCTTTGAAGGTAGTTAAGCCGGATGTGAAAATTCAGCTCAAAGGTTTTTCATGCGTGTAATGAAATAAACCTTTCAGAAAACAAGTAAAGCGCTTACAACAAATTCGTTTTATATCAATTTCAGGTTAAAAAAATAAAGAGGCTTTTTCAGGCTTGAATCTTGTTCTCCATATTAATGATTAACATGAAGAACAAGTTCAATCCCGTGAGGCAAAGCCTAGATGTTATCTAACGAGTCAGATTGCAACGAATTAGTAAGACGATGAAGACTGTTCGCCCTGCATAATCTTCACGCCAGAACTTGCACCGATACGTGTTGCACCCGCTTCGATCATTTTCTGCATATCTTCCAAGCTACGTACGCCACCGGAAGCTTTAACGCCAACATCAGGACCTACAGTACGACGCATCAAAGCGATATCTTCTGGCGTTGCTCCACCTGTGGAGAAACCTGTAGAAGTTTTAACAAAATCAGTTCCAGCTCGCACAGCTGCCTGACAAGCACGTACTTTCTCTTCATCCGTCAACAGACAAGTTTCAATAATAACTTTCACCAAAGCTTTACCCGCAGCCGCTTCAACAACAGCACGAATATCTTGTTCAACGAAATCATCTTTGCCATCTTTCAAAGCACTGATGTTGATGACCATATCGACTTCAGTTGCACCTTTAGCAATCGCATCTTTCGTTTCGAAAGCTTTTGTCTCCGATGTAGATGCTCCCAGAGGGAAACCAATAACGGTGCAGATATCTACGCCAGAACCCTGCAACTGCTCAGCAGCATAAGCAACCCAGCCTGGGTTAACACATACGGAAGCAAACTGATATTGCTTTGCTTCTTCGGTTAACTTGGCCATTTCACTTTGCGTTGCGTCCGCACGAAGCAACGTATGGTCGATCATTTTAGCTAATTGTGGTGTAGTCAATTGAATCTCTCCCTTATCTGAACTAGTTATTTTCTATACCCTTACACTAACATGAACATATGTAAAAATCAACTTGAACTTTTGTTCACAGTTACACTTGTATTTCTTCTTCGTTATATTTTCTTCCTAAAAAAGCAAAACATCCGCCCTTTTTGCGTGGCAGATGTTGTCATCCATATCCATTTGAAATTAAAATCGAAGTAATGCCTGCGCTGTGTACTGGTCCGTCACCAGAATATTTGCGTAATGACCTTTGAGCGCGGCGTGAATGGCTTCAATTTTGCGTTGTCCCCCGGCGACAAGGATTGATTTTTCCTTATTTCTCAACTCGGCTAGATCAATTCCAACGGTTCTGCTGTTAATTTCTTCACTGATCAACTGACCTTCCGCGTCGAAAAAGCGTGAACAAATGTCACCTGCACCGGAGTTCATCAGCAATTGTTGCTCTTCTTCATTGAAGTAACCGAGCCTGAACAATAATGCATCTTCTTTCACAGTACCCACGGTAAACAAAGCAATGTTGGCCTGTCTGCCAAGTTCCACGATTCTGCCGATATGTCGATCCGCTTCCACCATGTTTTTTACTTCAATGTTGTCGAAAATCACAGGCAGCGGCAGATACCTTGGTACCGTATGGAATGCCTCAGCGAACAAATGAACAATCTCAGCGGCATACGTATTGACATGGGAGTGGCTTACGCCCCCCTTCAATTGCACGACTTCGACACCTTTGACCTGCTTGGGACGAAGTTGGCGTGCTACAGCATGCATGGTTGTTCCCCAAGTCACCCCGATAATATCTGCATCCTGAACCGTCTCTTGAAGATAATCCGCTGCTCGTTTACTGATATGCTTCTGTATTTCCTCATCACTCTTCAACGGGGCAAAACACACAAGTGCCGTATCCAGATCATATTTCGACTTGAGTTCTCCGGCAATGATGTCGATATCCTCCAACGGGTCCATAATTTCAATCCGCACGTATCCACGATCTTTGGCGTACTGAAGTAATCTTGACACCGTTGGACGCGACACGCCCAACCTTGCGGCAATATCCTGCTGGCTATAATCGGATTGATAATACAATTTCGCTGCTTCAATGCTTAATCGTTGCTTCTCCAGGTCCATTCCCATGTGCGCTCATCTCACTCATCCTATTGTCTTTGGAAAATAAATACTCGTCCTGTATATTATACATGGATTGAGTATCTGGTCACCATATAGCATCCAATTCAGTATCATGATCGATCCATTCATATTCATATCCCTTTCTGACGTATAAAACGGGGGAAACGATGCATACTACTGCGGTCGCTTCATCATTGCCAAGATCGCTTCACCCCATTAATCGCACAGAGAGGAAGAACTACATGTCTACCTTATTGTATATTACTGCCCATCCTCATGATCATGAAACCTCCTTCAGCATGGCTACGGGCAAAGCATTTATTGATGCGTATCGTGAAAGTCACCCTTCTGATGAGGTCGTTCACCTCGATCTGTATCGTTCGGATATTCCGCATATCGATGCGGATGTCTTCAGTGGTTGGGGCAAACTGCAATCGGGCAGTGATCTGACTGCCGAAGAGCAGACCAAAGTAAGCCGTTTGAATGAACTGTCGGATCAATTTGCCGCAGCAGATAAATATGTTTTTGTAACCCCGATGTGGAACTTCTCGTTCCCTCCAATTCTGAAGGCTTATGTGGACTCGATCTGCGTAGCTGGCAAAACATTTCGTTATACCGAACAAGGTCCTGTTGGACTGTTGTCTGACAAAAAAGCGTTGCATATTCAGGCTCGCGGTGGCATTTATTCCGAAGGCCCAGCGGCTCAGATGGAATCCGGTCATCGTTATCTGAGTATTATCATGTCTTTCCTTGGCGTGCCGAAGCTTGATGGCATTTTTGTTGAGGGGCATAACCAGTATAAAGATCGAGCGGATGAGATCAAGCAACAGGCTATAGAGCAAGCACGCACTTTCGCAAAACAGTTTTAAGAGAGGTAGTTCAAAAAGTCCGCTTTTGATTACGAATGATGCCTAGTGGCATCATTCGCAGTGTAGTAAACAATTAAATTAGAGCAAAAATAAAACCCGCGTGGACCTTGGGGATAATCCCAGGAAACACGCGGGTTTTCAATGTATAATCAACCTAGAGCTTATTGATGTCCAGCGCTGGCACGGCTCATGGTTTCAAGTTTACGTGTGATCGCATGACGGTCTACTTTCAATCCCCAGATCATTTCAATAATCTGCTCTTTCTCCTCAGGACTGTCGGCATGTTTCAGTTGCATTAACAGATCATGCATTTGTTCATTAATGCCTTCAAATTGAATCCATAAATCCTGTCTTACCTCTTTGGAATCCAGATGATGATTCGCATCGACTTCTTCCTTCAATGCTTGCAGAATAGCATCTTTCCATTCGTCATCACCTAGCTGTTTCGCAATGTTCAGGAGATCCAGATAATCGTCAACAAGAAGTGAGTTCAATTCAGCATGTGTTTTCATCGTTTATTGCATCCCCTTTTCGTCTATTTACCAAGTATTATACTCGGTATTTCAGGATATGCAATAGCTGTCGGAAAAAGTTGATTTATGTAGCCTGTCCCTTCAACCTGTGAACAAGCAAATTACACAAGACAAAACCGATCAAAACATACACACCGATCATCCCCACAATGCCTATCCATCCAAGATGACTGTAAAGCAGTCCACCTCCTGTTCCACTTACGCTTGAACCAAGATAGTAGAAAAATAAATACAACGCATTGGCCTGGGATTTGTGCTGATTGGCCACGAGTCCAACCCAGCTGCTTGCGATGGAATGACCGCCAAAGAAACCAAAGGCAAACAGGGCGAGTCCGATAATTTTGACCCAAAGCGCTGGATGAACGGTACAGACTGCACCAGCCAGAATAATGCCCAGCGCGATTCCAAGCACATGTGATCTACCGTAACGATCGGCAAGCCTGCCCATCCAGGTACTGCTCACTGTACCCATCAGATACACCACAAAAAGACTCCCAACGATGGACTGGCTAAGATGATAGGGTTCACCCGTTAATTCAAAACCGATATAGTTGAACAAGGTCACGAATCCCCCCATCAGGAGAAAACCGAGTCCATACAGGCATAACAGCCTTGGATTGCGACATTGTGACCACAAAAGAGGTATTGGATTTTTGAATCCAGGTGCAGCTTTGACAAAATGACGGGATGGCGGGATAACAAGCCAAAAAATAACGGCTGCACACAGTCCAAGAATACCAATGAAACCCACAGCAGCGCGCCAACTGAACCAATCTGTCACCACACCGCTGATGAAACGGCCGGCCATGCCTCCTATCGAATTGCCACTGATATATAGGCCCATAGCATAACCAAGACTTCTAGGTTCAATTTCTTCTGACAAATATGTCATGGCTATCGCTGGCAACCCCGCGATTGCCACACCCTGGAGAATACGAAGCAGAAGAAGCTCCGTATATCCCGGGCTGAATGCACTTAGCAAAGCAATAACAGAAGATATTACCAGTGCTGCTGTCATAATAAAGCGTCGGCCCACTGAATCAGATAAGGACCCGATGAACAGCATCGTCAGCGCCATGGCGATCGTTGTAACCGATAACGTAAGACTGGCGTGTGTCGGCGTAATGGAGAATGCGTCGCTAATCTCAGGCATCAGGGGCTGGAGGCTGTAGAGCAAAGCAAAAGTGACAAAACCTCCGGCGAACAGTGCAAGGCTAATGTTACGAAACGTCTTAGTTCCCTGCTGAATCATGGATGTTCCAACTTTCTCAGTAAGAAAGCTTCTTGGATCGACTGTGGTCTGATCGCCGGTCAGTGAAGCCTTCCGTTTATCGTTATTTGGTGAACAGTTTCCGCTCCATATGGGTCAGAAACTCATAACCATCTGGCGTTACAACAATTGTATCTTCGATTTGGAACCCACCAGCACCTAGCTCGTAATATGGCACCTCAACACATAACACCATACCGGGCTCCAGTATCCGCTGGTCACCCGGGGAGAGGGTTATATCATCGTACAGTTCCAACCCGATGGCATGTCCGACATGCTGACGTCGGTAATGCGGAATCCCTTCACGTTGTACACGAGATACTGCCGCATGGAATACTTCCGACGCCTTGACGCCAGGCCGCACGGTTTCAAGTGCCGTCTCCCATCCACTTTTGACCGCAGCAAAATGTTTTTTCATCCAAGCGGTAGGCTCCCCTGCAACAACCGTGCGGCCCGTATCTCCCCAGTATCCTTCCAGCTGCAGGCAAAGATCGAAACGGATCTGATCTCCGGTCTCAATCGTATGAAAATAATTTTCGATGAGTGGTAATGCGCTGCGTGGCCCTGCCCCTACCGCTGTCATTGCCGGAGTTCCACCTGCTCTCATCACAGCCAGACGATAATGATCGGCAAGTTGCTTCTCATGAACACCTGCTGCAATCAGGTCAATCAGCTCCTGCTCAATCCGTTCATTTAATTGAGCAGCCTGACGCAGTTGCTCGATTTCGAAAGGTGTCTTGACCAGACGGATTTCTCGGAACAGCTTATATGCAGGAATTACCGGTCTGTCAGGAGCCTCCTCCTTGATTCTCGTCAGAATATCGGGAGCGATCCGCATCTCATCGATGCCAATCGGCTGATCTTCGATCTCAAGCTGTTTTAATGCTGCCTTGAGTGCTTCAACAGGACCTGGATGAATAACCGTCGTTTGCAGGAGAGAATAGAACAGATCAATGTCGTCAGTGGAAGGTTTGCCTTCAATTGAACCTTCCACGAAGAAATCACTGTAAGCAAATATATCTACCCCTGTAATACCGAACTGAGCTACAACGCCCAACCGATTCGTCGGAATGACGATACAAGGCTTTGCAGATCTGTCGGCAGGTAAAACCGCATAAATCTGCATAGTCCAGTTGCTTGCACGCAGCTGGGACCCGATGACATAGTGAATGTTCTCTGGAGTAGTTGCAATCAGGGCGCTTAGCCCTTGAGTTTTCATCATTTCTTCCGCCCGGTCCCGGTTCAGACCTGAGCTATGGGATAGATGCAGTGAATTATTCATTTTGATCCAGACCTCCTTTTGTTTTCCTGCGACCAAACAAACTCTCAAGTCCTGGTACAGAGCGCAGCACTAGTTTAATCGTCATAAACAGAGCCAGCGCAAAAGCGATCAGAACTACAGACACTACGGCAATCGTTGGGTCCTGCCATTTCTCCATATACAGGAATAGCTGTATTGGCAACGTGTAGCTGTCCTGACGGAGCAGCAGCAGTGCAGCCTCGACCTGATCAAAAGTGAAGACAAAAGCAATTGACCCTGACAGAAGCAGGGATAGTCGGAGCTGTGGCAGCGTAATTGTGAAAAAGATACGCATCGGCCCTGCGCCAAGGTCCGCGGCAGCTTCCCGATGAGCCGGGTGCAGATTGGCTAATGCACTGCCCACAAGAGTGAGCACGAATGGAAGTACAATGACCGCTTCACCCAAAATAAGTGCAAACAATCCGCCAGCAATATGCATTTTCGAGAATAAAATCAAATATGCGATACCCAGCGTAATTTTTGGCATAACCATCGGAGACACAAAAAATGCCCTTAAGATACCCGAGCCCGGGAAAGGGTATTGCACGATTGCTAGCGCAGCAAGCGTACCTGTAATCAATGCCAGCAGAACCGCCCCTGTAGAAGCAATAAGGCTGTTCTTGAATGCATCGAGAAACTGGGTCTGCTCACTCAGATTGGCATACCACTTCAAGGTGAGACCTTCCGGGGGAAATTTGCTGGCTGAACCTGAGCCTACAGATGTCAACATAATCATGAGCAGCGGCAGCAGCAAATAAATCGCTACGGCGCCCACAAAGATATAGAGCAGCAGCTTGGTGCCCCTGTTCGACTTAGCCATACGCCTGACCTCCCTTACGGGAACGACGGAACATCAACATTTCCGCCCCTTTATTCACAAGCAATGAGACGACGATGGAAGACACAAGCAGAAACAGACTGGCAACCGCAGCCATCGGCCAGTTGGTGTCCAAGGTTCGCTGATATATAAACACCGGAAGTGTCATGACTCTTCCCCCACCGATCAGTTGAGGTGTGGTGAATGCGGTGAGGCATAACGTGAACACAATCTGTACCCCGCTTGCGATACCTCTTGCCGATAAAGGCAGGGTAATGGTCAGGAACGTTCTCCAGCTGCCCGCCCCCAGATCCTGAGCAGCTGCTTTTAAAGAAGCGTCACTTTGGGACAGTACATTCAGGATCGGGAAGACCATAAATGGCAGGAAAATATGGACAAGGGCCACGACAACACCTGTCTCGTTGTATATCATGCTGAACCCTTCCTCGGTTAGCCCCAGACGGATGAACAGCCAGTTCATGAAGCCCTGTTTGGACAACAACAGCTGCCATCCATAAGAACGTACAACCGCACTGACAAGCAGCGGAAGAAACGTGAGCAGCAGCAACAACTGTTTCATGCCAGGCTTCTTTAGACCCGCTATGCAGTAGGCCAGCGGATAGGCAAGTAGAAGGCTCCACAGCGTAACCTTGAAGGCAATGCGAAACGTCGTGCCAATCAGCTTCCAATAATAAGGGTCGGACAGAAAAGCACGATAAGCTCCCAAATCCCAACCCCGAATAAGCTTTCCATTCTCATACATATCAAAGCTATATCTGCCAAAGATCAGCAACCCGCCCAGATAAACGATGCCCATCAGAGCAAGCGCAGGCAACAGAAGCAGCAACCGGGTTACCCATGTGCGGTTTCCAAAGGAATACAGATTCACGATCCGTTCCGCGATCCGGTTCATATTCTTGCCCCATTTACACGGTCATCAATGGGTTCGGATAACAAGAGCGCGTCCTCTGGGTCAAAGCCAATTTGTATTGGCTCACCTGGACTATAACGTGAGACTCCCCGCTGATGCAGTACACTGGCCTGTACCAGAAAACCTTCAGCAATCTGCACACTGTATCGAATATTTGCTCCACCGTACACTGCTTCAATCACATGTCCATTCAGCTTGTTCAGGCAATGAGTTGCATCTTCTCCAAGTCGAATATACTCATTGCGGATCGATAAGGAATGTCGTGCTCCCGCTTTCGGTACGGCATTTCCACCACTGACTTTCACTAGTAATGGCTTGCCGAAGCATTCTACCCGAGTTCCATTCACATCATGTCCCAACACTTCCGTCTCGAAGAGATTGGTATCTCCAATGAACTTGGCTACGAAGCTATCTGCCGGTCTTTCATAGATTTCATCAGGGGTTGCATATTGCAACAGCTTTCCGGCGCGCATGACACCAATTCGGTCAGACATATTCATGGCTTCGCTCTGGTCATGCGTTACAAAGATAAACGTTCCGCCGAATTCGCGCTGTATGCGTTTTAGTTCTCGCTGCATATCGAGACGCAGTTGCATGTCCAATGCCGAGAGAGGTTCGTCAAGCAGCAGCACTTCCGGTCTGTTGATCAGTGCGCGAGCAATGGCGACGCGTTGGGCCTGCCCCCCGGACAGCTCGGATACCGCACGCCTGCCATAGTCTCCGAGCTGGACCAGATCAAGCATTTCACCTACCTGCCGTTGGATATCGGCTTTTGGTAACTTCTTCACCTTTAGCCCATAGGCAATGTTGTTGAATACGTCCATATGAGGGAATAGCGCAAGCTGCTGAAAAATCATATTGCTGTTGCGTCCATAGGCCGGAATGCCGGTAACATCCCGGCCTCCCAGCATAATGGTGCCCTGATCCGGTTGCTCAAGTCCGCCAAGCATGCGCAGCAGTGTTGTTTTGCCACAGCCACTCGGACCAAGCAAGGAAACGAACTCTCCCTTTTTCACTTGGAGTGTTACTTGATCAACGGCGGCTCGTTCACCATAAGTCTTCGTGACTTCCCTTGTTTCAATGGATATGGTCTCTTGTCCGCTGCTCATCTCTGATTCCATCCCTTCCATTCCGGATTCAGAACAGAACCCGGAATCGTTGTGTGCCTGACAACAATCCTTTTTATTGAAGCTTTGTTTTCACGAGACGGTCCCATAGTTCTTTCCAGGAAGAGCTGTTCTGTGCAAGCACATCCCAGTCTGGATTAATGCCGTTACTTTGCGTTTCCACGGAGAAGGAAGGATCATCCTTGTACTTGTCCGGAACTGCAGCTGTCGTACTGGTTACCGGCGTACCCGTTGCTTCTGCATATTGTGACAGCGCTTCTGCGCTCAACAATTCGTTGATAATTTCGTTTGCAACACGTGTCTGCTCTGGTGTTGAGCCCTTCACGACCTGAAGTGTGTACGGGAAGGAGATGGCACCTTCGCTCGGATATGCTACGGCCAGTGGAGAACCGCCATCAATCCATGTCTGTGCAACCTGTGCACTGAATGGGGCAATGAGAGCATCACCTGACTCCAGAAGTGCCTTCAGCTGATCATTGGATGAAACCAATGTGCCAATCTGGTCACTGCGATCTGCCCAGAACTGGAAGGCTGGCTCGGGATTTTCATAGGATGCGCCAATCTCTTGACCTTTGGTAGCAATAAGTGGGGAGATATAGGAGTAGAACATGTAGTCCCAGAGCGCAGTTTTTCCTTTGAACTCCTCGTTATCCCATAGATCGTTCCAGCTGGTAGGCGGCGTTTTCACCAGGTCTTTGTTATACACCAGGGCGAAGCTTGAAACGCCCCAGACCACACCTTTATTGTCTGGCTTGTGGAAGGACTCCGGAATATCCTTGATATTAGTAACGAGGCTTGTATCCAGTGGCTCCCACATGTCATCATTTAAGCCTTTAGCCGTTGCATCTGCATTGAAGTAACCGAAGTTAATCACCGGATTGTTGGCATCAGCCTGCTTGCCTGCGACCATCTTGGGGTACATTACCGAATTGGAGGATTCCTCAAAGGTGACTTCAACGTTGGGATGTTCTTTCACATACTCGGCAACCACTTCTTTCGGAACGACATCCTGATTGGAGCCAGCCCAGATAAACATCGTCAGCTTAACTTTGTCTCCGCTTGCTCCTGAAGAGTCGCTCTCTCCGGCAGTATTACTTGAGCTGTCTGCTCCACCGCAGGCGGAAAGCACCAATGTACCGGCCAGTGTCAGAGAGGCGAGGCTGAGAAAGCGTTTTTTATATGATTTGAACATGCAAATTCCCCCATCCATGTAGTTGGTTTACCGATATGACAGAACTAGATAGTCTCCATACACTTGATCAATGCAACCCTATTTGCTGGCGTAACCCTTCCATAATGTCGGATATCTCCCGTGGATCTACAGATAGGGAATCCTTATACTTCTCCTCGACAACGCCCATGGTCTGACGCTTCAGGTAGTCTCTTAGTGCAAGCGGAGCATTCAGCAACGCCTGATTCAGCGTTACCTGCATCTCATCGCTCCATATGTCTTCAAATTGCTCCCGCGCCTTGCCATAGGCGAATTCCTCCTGCTGCCGCGTTCGCTTGGCTCGCATTTGTTCCGTATCGCTCTCGTTCAGCTCCAGGCCGTCAATCACAACACCGTATAACTCAAGGGCTTTCTCCGGGGATACCAGCCCACTTCTTACATCCTCCAGAACTAGGCTTGGGTCACGTTCAAGTGGATCACCATATCCGCCTCCACCTTGCGACAAGAACGTAACCGTTTCTCCAGGTTGAAGCAGCAGCTCATCAATTCTTCCCAGATGATGCTCACTTGCTCGCCCAGCATTAAGAATCGCTTCTCCATGTGAACCTACGCCGCCACCGAGCCTGCCCCAAGGCTGGAACTCCATACGCTCCATGTTTCTGGCCGTCATCACCGTATCCGGTGTTAGAATTCTGACACATAAATCAATTCCGCTTCCGCCACGGAAGGTTCCTGCACCTGCCGAGTCAGCACGAAGGCCGTAATGCTCGATCAACACAGGCATCTCGGATTCCACCGTTTCCGCAGGAATATTCCGAAGATGACCGACCGCAAAATCCATGCCATCAATGCCGTCTTTCATCGGCCTAGCTCCCGAACCTCCGCAGATCGGCTGAATTACGCCCACCTTTTTCTTGCCATCGGATGCATCTGTCATCGCCATCATGACGATGCAGGCTTGTCCAGCTCCTGCCGCGGGAACCATACTTCCCTGAGCTTTCCCCAAAGCACCCGTGATAACGTCCATCAGCCGAATAAAGGTCGCGGCGCGTGCCCCAACTGCTGCCATCGGCTCCGGGTTAAGTACGGAAGCAGGCGGCGCGTAATTTCGCACCATACGAATCATGCCCGAATTCCAAGGAATCGTCGGATCGAGCGTACGGAAATAACGAATAAGTGCGGGCACCAGCATGTAATGCCCCTGTTGGTTGTGGGTAGGAATGTTGAATGAAGCTCTGACCTGAGGATCGGTTCCGCTAAAGTCCAGATGAATCTCACTGCCTGCAATCGTCATTTTGCAGCGCAACCGGATAGGATATCCCCCTGGTCCTTTCTCCAGATAGTCCCAGAAGTCATAGGAACCGTCCGGGATATCCTGCACGATAACACGTGCCTTCAGCTCGGCATATTCCAGCAATTGTTCGATGCCCTGCTGAATTTTTTCCACGCCATAACGTGCAATGAGTTCCTCCAGCCGCTGCTCTCCCCGATTCAATGCAGCCATAAGCGCTTTGAGATCACCGAGATTTTGCTCCGGAATTCGGCTGTTGTCCAGAAACATACGCAGGATCTGCTCGTTCAGAACACCAGCTTCATACAGCTTGACTGGTGCAATTCGAATGCCTTCCATATGAATATCGTAGGCGCTGGGAGATACGCTCCCCGGTACCTTGCCGCCCACATCGGATGAATGAACAAAGCACATGCCGTAAGCGATGATTCGCCCTTCGTGAAAATAAGGCTTGATGAGATGAATGTCTGGAAGGTGTGTGACCATGCCTTTAGTGGAATAAGGATCATTACATATGACGAGATCCCCTTCTTTCCAGTCTTCAATGCTGTTAATGGTCTCAGCAGCAGGGATGCCCAGAGACAGATTGTACCCCGTCTCCAGCGGTGACCCGAACGTTTCCCCGGATGGAGATAAGAGGTAGGTTCCAAAATCGCCCGTTTCTTTGACAAAAGCGGTGAATCCTGTGCGCAGAACAACATTCGCCATTTCTTCCACGGCAGCTTGAATTCGGTTGTTAAAAATCTCAAGAAAGACCTTGTCGCCGATCATGCTTCCACCTCCCCAATCACGTTCCCGTGGACATCCCGGTATACCTTATATTCAGGCGGGATAAAGATCGTTGTATCATATTCCTCCACAATAATGGGCCCGAGAATAGGGGCATCCACCGATGGAATCTGTCCTCTTTTGACTACCTTCGCTGTCTGCTGTACATGGTCAAAAGTAATGATCCTATCTTCCACTTCACTCTCGTCGAATGGCAAATCTACCGGATCTACCGTGTTACGGGTAGGCAAAACACCAACAATGGTCGCTCTAAGACTTACAAACATAACCTCTGCCTCTGGCTGACTAATGCCAAACACGTTTTGGTAAGACGTATGGAATTTAATCCCTGCCTTCTTGGGATCTTCAATTTCTTCCAATGTCAGCGTGACCTCGAGATCAAAGGCCTGTCCCTCATATCGCATATCCGCACTGTATAAGCAATAAATATTGTCCAGCTTGACACCACCACGGGCTTCCTCATCAACCCAGTTACGTCCCTGGTTTTCCAATTCAGTGAAAAGAGAGCTTAATTCGCCAGACTCCAGAGTCTGGGTGCTTTTGTGTAACGTATGAACGAAATCATTGCGAAGATTGGCGACCGTGCAGCCCATGGCACACAGTGTTCCCGGAGATGGCGGGATCAGCACTCTGCCGATGCCTACCTCGCGTGCCATCAGAAAAGCATGCATTGGGCCAGCTCCACCATATGCGAGCAACGTAAAATCGCGGGGATCAACGCCCTTGCGAGCCATGAGGGGAGAAAACTGGGCATACATATTGGCGGTTGCCACATCAAGAATGGCTTGCGCAGTCTGTTCGGCATTCAGTCCAAGCTTCTGTCCCAGATTGCCCAGAGTACGCTCTGCAAGTTCGGGATACAGACGCATTTGTCCGCCAAGGAAACGGTCAGCATGCAGGATACCGAGCTGTAGATAGGCATCTGTGGTTGTCGGCTCTTCTCCCCCGCGCTGATAACATGCCGGACCGGGGTTGGCTCCCGCGCTGCGTGGCCCCACCTTGAGTACGCCTACGGAATCAAGCCAGGCAATTGAACCACCACCTGCTCCTATAGCCGTTACATCAACAGCAGGAATGATGACAGGAAAATCTCCAACTTTGTTCTCGGATGAATAGGCAGGTTCTTTGTCAATAAGGGCGACATCAACACTTGTCCCACCCATGTCGAATGTGATGACCTGATGAATGCCCGCTCGTTCAGCAATATGGGTCGCGGCGATTACACCGGAAGCAGGCCCGGACAGAAGCGTACGTACCGGCTCATTAGCCGCTCTGGCAGCCGTCATAATTCCACCGTTGGACATGGTCGACAGCAAGTTAGCTTTGAGGCCGTACGCCTGAATCCCTTCTTGCAGACGCAGGAAGTAAGACCCCATCCGGTCACCTACATAAGCGTTCATGGCCGTTGCGAGTGTTCGTTCGAACTCTCGCTGTTGTGGCCAGATGGCGCTGCTTCGGCAGATGAACAGTTGCGGATAACGCTCCCTGATCAGATCTTCCGCAAGCTGCTCATGAGCAGGATTCACATAAGCATGTAAAAAACTGATCGCCAAAGCGGTAACGCCATCCTCCACCAGCTCATCCACAGCTTTCAACAGTTGTTCCTCATTCAGTGGCTGGAGTATGCCTCCACTCGCAATGACCCGTTCATCGACTTCCTTAACGCGATGTCTCGGTACCAGCGCATCGGTCTTGTCACCATACAGATTGGTTGTATCCTCAAGTCGCAACCGGCGGATTTCAAGAATGTCACGGAATCCTTTAGTGACCAGCAGACCTGTAACTGCGCCATTTCGCTCAATCAACGTGTTGACGCCAAGCGTTGTTCCATGCACAAACAGATCAATCTCATGAATATTCACGCCACTAGCCTTCAACTGATCAAGTGCGTTAAAAATCGCCTGTTCCGGAGCTACTGCAATCGATGGCGTCTTCAGCGCCGCAATCACCCTGCCCTGATGGTCCATCACCAGCGCATCCGTGAAAGTACCTCCGATATCTATGCCTAGACGGTAGATTGTGTCCACAAGCTCAACTCCTTTATCACCGGGTCTCATTCTGGGAATGTTATTGGTTTTGCATGGCGAAATAACGTTTGACATCATCGATCATTTGGTTAATATGATTCACCATTGCCGCTTCAGCCTGCTCCGGAGAGCCCGCTACAATAGCATCCAGAATCTGCTGATGATCCACAACTAATTCACTTCCTACTCTCCGGCGAATATACGCTGTTTCCAGAAAATCGCGGCTTGTCTCCCATACCAGTTCAACCGCATGCAGAAGAATTTGGTTTTGCGCAGCATAAGCCAGCAATCTGTGAAACTCCCGGTCCTCCTCGTATGGTATAATATTCTTGGAAAGCAATTCATGCTGGTTGTTAATCGATGCTTGCAACAGTACTATGTATTCTTTCGAGGCACGCTGTGCTGCCAGGGAAGCGATTTCTCGCTCAAGTGCCCTTCTGGCAACGAGAACATCTAGCAGAGCCTTTTCCCCGGAATGGTTCAGCATCTGAATTAACTGTGAGTTCACGCTTTGTTGCTGCAAATCTTTTTCCAACGTCTTCATTCGATCCAGACCCTGTTCGGTCAAAGTTCTTCCCTTGCGACCTTCCAGAACTGTAAAACCTTCAACATCCATCTCCATAAGTCTTCTTCCGATGGTTGCCTGACTCAGACCATACGTTTTGCCCAAAGTATGAACCAACGTACTGGCCCCGATGGGAGCGTTAGCGTCTCGAAGCTGCTTCAGCAGTTCGTATTCCAACTCCATTTCGTTTAGCTCAGGACCCACTGATTTCACCCCTCTTAGATACTTAATTGTTTTTAATCTTCTATCTTATTGTTGTTACTCACTGATGATTAACGTTAGTATACCTTGCAGACATCACAATTTCAACAATTCTCATCAAAATAGTGCGAATTATTTCCTCAGCTATACTGTGCTCCTTTTCAATTCAAAATCAAAATTAAAAAAGAGCATTTCACATCCTTTATTCCAGCGTTTATCTGGAGGATGCAATCTGCCCTTAAGGTATCAGGACTTGAGTTGTTGCAGCAACTGCACACGGTAGGCTTCACTTTCAAGGGATTGAATTTCCTTATATTCTTCAGCAGTTAACACTTTGGGTTCCCCCGCTGCCTTGGCGATCATATATACCTTCGCGCTTTCTTCCACCACTTGGGTGCGGTAATAGGCTTCGCGGAGGTTTTTACCCGTTGTGACCAATCCGTGATTGACGAGAATGAGTGCCGTATGTTCTGCTACCTTTGCTGAGACTGCATCGGCAAGTTGTTTCGTCGTTGGCAGAACGTATGGAACAAATCCGATATCGCCCACCAAAGCGGACTGATCAGGGAACAAGTGTGGCAATTCATCGAAAACGAGACTAAGTGCGATCGTATATGCCGGATGCGTATGCACAATGGCTTGGATATCAGGGTTCACACGATAACTGTACAGATGCATCAATACTTCGGAAGAAGGACGTGTTGTTCCCGCACGAGTCTCTCCTGTCTCGATATCAATGGCGATCCATTCGTCAGGCTCCAGATCCTCAAGTGCATAACCGCTCGGAGACAACAACATCGTTCCCTCAGAGCGAGCGCTCAGATTCCCACCAGGTCCGACTACCAGTCCTTGAGCAACTGCTCTCCGGGCATACTTCGTTAACTCTTCCCTTACTTGTTGTTCAGACATGTCTTCTCCACTCCTCATGCTTTTCTTTTTAGCACTTTGCATCCATGCTCAGTTCATTGAATCTGTTCATTACCTTTTGATTTGATTCAGACTTTGGTAGCTTTCATAAGCTTCCTGCCACAGCTCTGTATCCTCAGGCTCATAGGTCTCGGGGGAAAAGGAAGCAGCCATGACCTCCCGTACCTCGGCCAAGCTACTCACTTCTCCATGTGCAAGGAATTGCAGCATGCAATTCCCGGCTGAAGTCGCCTCTGCCGGGCCTGCCACCACCGGGACACCGGCTGCATTGGCTGTAAACTGGCATAGTAGTCGATTGTGCACACCGCCACCAACCATATGAATGACACGAGGTCTTGTACCTGTAATCAATTGCAATTCATCCAGCGTCTGTCTGAATTCCAGTGCAAGACTTTCCAGAATGCAGCGCACAATCGCTCCAGTCGTTTCGGGTACAATCTGTCCGGTGAGACTGCATTGTTGCCGTATTCGTTCAGCCATATTCCCTGGCGCCAAATATACGCCATCTCCCGGCGATACATAACTCTGATGCGGCGTTGCCAAGGTAGCCAGCTGAATCAGCTCTTCATGTGTAAAAAGTTGATTCTCCCGCTCCCATTGCCGTTTGCATTCCTGTAGCAGCCACAGGCCTGAACGATTTTTCAGGGTACGTACTTTGCCACTTACCGTCCCTTCATTGGTGAATCCGAGTGTACGACTTCGGTCATCCAATACAGGTGTATCACGCTCCACCCCCATAAGAGACCAGGTACCACAGCTGATAAAAGCGAAGTCCGAATCCATCGCAGGGATTGCTGCCAAGGCAGATGCCGTATCATGTGAGCCCACAGAGACTACCTGCATCGGTCCAGTCCGTAACTCGGCGCACAACTCATTTGTTAAATCGCCCAGCACGGTACCCGGTTGAACGAGTTTAGGAAATAATGTTTCCGGTATACCAAGACGTTCGATCAGATTTTCATTCCAACGCGCCTCGCCTGCATGCAACAGCCCGCTAGTACTTGCAATCGTATACTCACAAGCCTGCTGACCGGATAGATAATAGTGAAATAAATCTGGCATAAATAACATGCGCACATCCGGACGCAAACCTTCGGCCTGCTCTCGTAAACTGCCTAGCAGTTGAAATACTGTATTGATTTGCTGCGGCAGAACGCCAGACATGGCATACAGTTCTTCTTCTTTCACTATGTGCAGAACTTCTTCCATCCACTGTGCGTTGCGTGCTTCCCGATAGTGACGTGGGTTCGAGCACAACCTTCCCGCACCATCCACCAGTCCATAGTCCACTCCCCACGTATCCACTGCTATAGAACGGACCGATGGAGAGACGCCTTGCGTCCCTTTCACAATGCCTTGTTTTAATTCATGAAAAAGTCGCAAGAAATCCCAATACAATCCGTCCCCCAGCTGCACGGGTTCGTTGTTGAATCGATGCACTTCTTGTAACGAGAGTCTGTTTCCATCAAAAGAACCCCGGACTACACGTCCACTCCCAGCGCCGTAATCGGCAGCAAGCACATGTGTTGCTTGATTGCACATTCTACCAAGCCTCCTTAACTCTACCCGATAAGCCGTATTCGAGTTTTGAACACAGCTTTCAAGAGAACGCCATGTTACCTCATTTCACAGGGAACATGGCGTTTGACAGGTATGGAACTTTTTTAACGATACAACGGGCCAAACACACTGCAAGCACGGTAGTCTGCACTCTCCGGCTCACTTGTGCCGAACAATCCCCATGCACGCGGACGGAAAATCTCCGATTCTGGGACATTATGCATATTTACCGGAATACGAAGCATGGAAGCAAGCGTAATCAGATCAGCACCGATATGTCCATACGAGATGGAGCCATGGTTGGCGCCCCATTGATTCATGACCTCGTATACGGAAGTAAACGCTCCCGATCCGGTTAGAACAGGTGCAAACCAGGTGGATGGCCAGGTTGGATCTGTTCGCTGATCCAGCGTATCATGCACCTCTTCAGGCAGATCGACCGTGTAACCCTGAGCGATTTGCAACACTGGACCCAGTCCTTTGACCAGATTCAGACGTGTCATCGTTACAGGCATGCCACCTTTGGTCAGAAAATCCGCTGAATAGCCACCCCCGCGGAAATACTCTACGGATGCAGGTCTCCACGATGTTGCTTTTAGGCAGTCCTGAACTTCCTCATCTGTAATTTCCCAGAATGGCTTGAGTACAGGCTTACCATCTCTGGACTGTTGCCCAGTGCCATCCAAGGCTGCGGAACCGGAGTTGATTAGATGCAGGATGCCATCCTTTGCGTTTCCTTCCAACTGATGTCCCGTCACACGCTGTACCGAATCAGGACTCCAATACGTACGCACATCAGCAAAGATCTGTGCCGTATGTGTCAGCAGCGAACCGAACAACATGGACACTCCATTCAAGCTATCATTCTCTGTTGCAACCAGATAAGGTGCACGTTTGCCATTCCAGTCAAAGGAAGAGTTTAATATCGACTCCAGAAAATCTCCATTCGGAGAATGATCCGTCCACTGCCGTTGTCCCTGGAAGCCGGATACAATCGCGTGGTGACCCATCGACTCCTCTGTAAAACCAAGCTCTGCCAATCTTGGGTTGCCCGCCATCAAGTCACGCACGATTTGGGTCATTTTCACAACGGTTTCCCATTCGTACTCTTTGCGTTTGCGATCCGTTTGCAGATGGGCAGCGTTGTTGTCCGGACCCTCGCTACAATTCTCCTTCACCCAGGCCAATCCGAGCTTATACTCCTCGGGGTCGTAGATTTCTTCTTCGATACGACGAGTCAATTCGCTCATATCCACATATTCATTGCGCATGCCCAGATACTCCTGGAAAAATGAATCGTTCACAATCGAACCTGCAATCCCCATGGATACCGATCCAATGGACAGATAAGCTTGCCCTTTCAAGGTAGCGGCTGCCAGACCCGCACGGCTGAACCGGAGCAATTTCTCACGCACGTCCTCGGGAATTGTTGTATCCCCCCCGTCCTGAACATCCTCTCCATAGATTCCAAAGGCCGGAATCCCCTTCTGTGCATGAGCAGAAAGTACCGCTGCCAGATAGACTGCACCCGGACGTTCAGTCCCGTTAAAACCCCAGATAGCTGTAGGAATGGATGGTGACATATCCATCGTTTCCGTACCATAACACCAGCATGGTGTCACGGTGATCGTTACGCCAACGTTGGAACGGCTGAATAGTTCTGATGCTGCGGACGCTTCGGCCACTCCGCCAATACAGGTCTCGGCCACAACACATTCCACCGCGGACCCGTCAGGATAACGCAGTTCGGCCGCAAGCAGTTCCGCAACAGACGTAGCCATCCGCATCGTTTGCTCTTCCAGTGACTCCCGAACACCCTTGCGTCTTCCATCAATCGTGGGACGAATACCAATCTTGGGAAAAGCCTGCTTATAACGATAATCCTGATGTGTCATACTGGAATGTCCTCCTTCAATTCGTTTCATAGAATTTGGGTTGAATTGAGAAACCTTCTGTCTGATCCATGTGCAGTAATTGGAATAAGATAATGACGGAGATATAACCGATACCCGAGTTGCACGCAAGAGCTGCATACACTGATTGTCAAGAGCCTTACTTGAGATTGAATGCGTTTACATATTTTAAAAAATAACAATAAACCACTTCATTAATTAGCTATGTATGTAGTTCCTCTATTCAAGAAAACGGAACGTGCATGAGCAAATTTAACGAAATGGTTTATGTAGTAAATACGTTCATTACCCTTTAGGGTTATCGGTAACCCTAACATAGCACGAGCCTATCTTGCTGTCAATTGGCATTATCCTATAGAATGGTAAGACTATGTTGCGGAAAGGTTAGATTCTAATGATTACCATTTACGATATTGCCAAAAAAGCCAACGTCTCCGCCATGACGGTCTCCAAGGTCATTAATCATACAGGCCGTATAAGTTCCGCGACACGTGAACGTGTGCAACAGGTGATCGACGAACTGGGTTACATCCCGAACTCCAATGCACGCAGCCTTGTGCTTCAACGAACCCAGATGCTCTCCCTGCTTATTACGGATATTACCAACCCTTTTTATACAACACTGGCGCGTGGTGCTGAAGATGCAGCCCATCTTCGTGGGTACCGTCTTTTATTCGGCAATAGTGACGAGGATTACAATAAGGAAAAGGATTACGTGGATGCAATTCTGTCTACTCGTGTGGATGGTGTACTCTATGCCCCTGCGGGGGATCGTTCTCTGCCTCATCTGAAACAGCTGCAGGAACGTCACATTCCGTTTGTCTTTCTGGACCGCACCGTACCTGGCATTACCTCAGATATTATTGCCGGAGATAGCCGGGAAGGCGCGATTGAGCTGATCCGATATCTGGTGCAATTGGGTCACCGGCGCATTGCACTGGTCAATGGTTCTTCGGAGGTTTCTACCGCCAGACTGCGGGAGGAAGGTTATATAGCGGGTTTACGTGAGGCCGGAGCTGATATTGATCCCGAGCTTGTGCTTCGAACCGGGTACCGGGATTTCAGCGATGAAGAGGGACTGGATCGACTACTCTCTCAACCGGATCAACCAACAGCCATTTTTGCCGCCAACAACATGCTGGCGATTGGGGTCATTCGGCTTTTGCGCAAACGAGGACTGCGTGTACCAGAAGACATCTCTGTTGTGTGTTTCGACGATCTGGATCTGGCTTCTGCTTTTGATCCTTTCCTAACTGTAGCTGCACAGCCAGCATATGACTTTGGGTTTCAGGGCGTACAGATGCTGATTGACCGAATCGAGGGTAAGGCCCCTTCCGAAGCCCAAACCGTCATTCTACCGTCAGAACTGCGCATACGCGCTTCAGCTGCTGCTCCACGTGAGCAAGAATAGAGTTAAGCACATGAGTTGACTAAATAAGTGGACCAAAAATTATTTACACTGACACTACGATAACAGAACAACCTTCCAATCGCTGTTATCTCCAGATTTTTTCATTCCCTTTTAAAGAGGAAATCCGGAGATAGCGTATGCTTCCGATGTAGCTTTCTTGCAGAAAGCTTGTAGGCGAACGCTTCGCTTTTTCAGGTTTTTTCTGTCCTCTCCGTTATCGTGTAAATGATTAGTCCCACTTATCTAAATTAGGTTCAATTCAAATTCGAAAAATGTACAACATAAACAGGGTGCACCGGAGATTACACTCTGGTTGCACCCTGTTTGAAGTTCATTCGCTGAAATAATCCGTCGTTCGAGCCGTTTGGTTGGTCTGTTTCATTCAGGCTTGTCGTTTCCTTCAGTTCCATCCGAGCCGATATTCTACCGCTCCGACTGTAATGCAAGAGCGACCTCACGAACGAGTCCCGGGAACCAGTCCATCAAAGGTTCGAATGTATACCCCGCTTGTTCTGCCTTGGTTGTCTCCATCGTCCATGATTGCTCGATTCCAAATGGTGACATGTCCTCTTTTACAGTTTCCGTAAGGATCTGGGACTGCATGCCCGTGACCGTCTCGATCAGATGTATCATGGCTGACAGCGTAATCGCACCCTTGGAAGCTGCATTCACCGGACCGGTAATGGACGAATGTCCAAGCCAAGCGAGAAATCTTGCCGCTTCTGTGGAATTGATAAATCCAATCTCCGCATCCGGATTTGGCATGCCGATCGGTTTTCCTTTTTGCACATGTTCAATATGAAAATGAAGTCTTCTCGTATAATCATCAATCCCGAGTACAATGGGAATGCGCATCGCCACAACCGGGAAATCCGCTTCCTGGAAAAACACAGCCTCGGCAAGCCGTTTGCCTTCTCCATACGAAAAATCCTCTGCACTTCCATACTGTAATGGATATGTATACGGGTCAAAATCCGTTTCCTTAAATCCAGGTCTGGGATCACCGTACACCGAAAGTGTGGATGTCAGAACGTATCTTTTGGTTCGTCCTGCAAAAGCGTCACATGCCGCTTTCGCCGCATCTGGGGAATAACAGATATTGTCGTACACAACATCCCACATGTCTGTCTGCGCAACCTGTGCCAGAGATTCCGGGTCTTCACGATCCATCTTGATTCGGTTTACTTCGGGTCCGAAGTCAACATCCGTTTTACCACGAGTTGCGACTGTGATCTGAGACTTCCCTTCCCACAGCAAGTGATCCACCAGACGTTTACCGAAAAAACGTGTACCCCCAAGTATAAGAACTTTATTCATCCAAAAAACCTCCTATCATGTTCGATTATATTTAACAATTTGAAGCATGGTGTGAGCATTCCGTTGAAACTCATATGAAGTTGGTTCTTCGGATACCGTGCACCCACGCTCTTCGAGTATTAATTTTAACTCATCCATGTGCTTGTAACGTTCGCCAGACAGATCCACTGTTGGAAAAATGTGAACCTCTCGTTTGCTCACACGCAGCAGCTCCATTATGGTTGCAATATGAAAATCAACATCCAATCGATCTGCATACGTAAACAGGAAATGGGCGGATAACGTCAGATCGAATTGTTCATCGGCAAAGGGTAGATCCGGGAGCACAGACGCCACATAACGGTCAGGAATCTTTCTCATATCTGCGATGCAATCTGTGATGGCATGAGTTCGCTCTTCCTTTAACCCCTGGATTGATCCAAATTGATCCCACACATATATGCTTTGCACCGGTTCCATCTGTTTCATCGTATGCTCAATGTCCTGAAATCCCTTTACTTCAAGCTCGTCGATCTCGTATTTGTATGCCATATCCACGGCCACGGGATCAGCACCCAACTTGCGCGCTTGGCTACTGAATGAACATGCTCCGCCGGGACAATCCAAAATGGACTTGCCTGTAAGATCCTCCACCGTTAAGTTGAACATCTTCATATATTCCTCGAAGGTTCTCCCGATGAATACAATCTGTGACAGTTCCAAACCGCCATAATTGTTGAACCGATTACCTTCTCTGCTGTTCTTCTTCTTCTCTACTCTACTGTTGCTCTGCTCATCTCTACTCATCTCGTCTCAGCTTCCTTTCCTGCGCTTGAATCAATCGTTAGGGAACACAAGCCCAATCTGCTTCCGAATCTGATCCATAACCTGCATCGTCACATAAGAGCGTTCATACGTGTTCATGTCAGACTCCTTTTGGCCCTGCTCAACCAGATTCACGAACTCCTCCACTTCATAATACATCGCCGGATGGTTTTGTTCGACTGTGAGCTGCTCCACCGTACCGTCATTGTAACGTATCTCTGCATGTTCCGGTGAACCAATCTTATCAATGATGATGCTTCCCCGTTCCCCCATAATTTCGCTTGGTAGATGAGAGTTTGAGATTTTGGAGTATGTAACGACCGCATCCATCCCATCATAGTCCAGCAACACACTGCCTTGTCCATCCACGCCAGATTCCAGCATCATCGCTTGGGACTGAACCCGGTTAGGTGCACCGAACAATGTAATCAATGGATAGAGACAATACACACCGAGATCCATTAACGCACCATTGGCGAGTTCAGGCTTGAACGCGTTCAGGACAATCCCCTCTTTGTACTTGTCGTAACGCGAAGAATACTGAGAGTATCCTGCTACGTATTTGCGGACAGGACCGATTTTATGCAGGCTCTTCTGCACCATTTTGAACTGGGGAACAAGGGTAGATTTCATCGCTTCCATGAGCAGAACCTGATGTTCTCGTGCTGTATCGATCATACTTCTAACTTCCGCGCTATTCGCAGCCAGAGGTTTCTCACACAATACATGTTTGCCGTTTCTCAGAAAAAGTTCAGCCTGCTCCGCATGAACCGTATTCGGTGTTGCAATGTAGACTGCATCAATCACATCACTTGCGGCCAACTCTTCCAGATCGGTGAAACGGTGTTCAACATCATATTTATCTGCAAATGCGTTAGCCTTATCTTCAGTTCTTGAATACACCGCGGTTAATTTGAATCCTTCAACCTGTGCTGCAGCTTCAAGAAGCCTTTCCGTAATCCAGTTGGTACCCACTAAGCCAAAACGAACCATGCCTACCTACCTCTTTCATCTATAAATTTCATCTAAGTTCAAAACCTTTATACCATCTTGTATATTGTAGCTCAAATTTCGTTCAGATTGAAGGAAGGGGCCATATCCCCAAATATTGATATCTTGCTTTTTAAGTTGAAACTTCGTCCATCCCTTGGAATCAAGGGTATAATTAGAGATGAGGTGATCACCGTGGAAAGTCCAGATCAAGATCGCATACTGCCCAAATCTATAGATGAAAAATACTGGCATGCCATCATCAACAACGATAATTCTTATGATGGAACGTTCTTTTACGGTGTGCAGACAACGGGTATCTTTTGCCGACCTTCCTGTAAGTCCAGAGCACCCAAAGCTGAAAATGTGCTGATATTTCAACATGTTGAAGAAGCATTGGCACGAAAGTTCAGACCCTGCAAACGTTGTAAACCTACAGGCGAGCGGGTACCTGATCAGGAGTGGATATACGGGATCACGGATTACATCGAACATCATTACGCCGAACCTCTAACCTTGGATGTCCTTGCCACTGTAAGTCATGGCAGTCCTTATCATCTGCATCGTGTGTTCAAGCGGATTACAGGCCGCACACCGGTTCAATATATTCAGGATAAACGAATTACCGAAGCCCGGAAGTTGCTTGAACATACCAGACTTACCGTCACCGATATTGGCCGCCATGTCGGTATACCTAACTCAGCTTATTTCATTACTGTATTTCGCAAACACACAGGTCTCACACCTGCACACTACCGCGAAAGGCATGAGAACTTATGAAGACAAATCTTACTTACAAAGTACCCAAAACGTTACTCAACAAGGGGACAGGGTTCCTTAATGGATATACACATACGCTGAATCCTTACACAGGCTGCGCCTTCGGTTGTTCCTATTGTTATGTCAGACAGATGCCTGTCTCCCTCTTTCGCAAAGAGGATTGGGGGAGCTGGGTGGATGTGAAACAAGATGCCTCCCGAGTGTTCGCCAAAGAGTTGCAACGTGCCCTGAGGAAAGGGAAAGTCACTCTTTTCATGTCATCCAGTACCGATCCATATCAACCCGCTGAGTACAAGGAGTGTATCACGCGTTCATTACTTGAAACGATGGTACAGCATCCTCCAGATTTCGTATTAGTCCAGACCCGCAGTCCACTCGTTACCCGGGATATAGATCTGCTACAGCAGTTAGGTGACCGGGTTCGGGTCAGCATGACGGTAGAGACGGATCTGGACGATATGCGCAAGCATTTCAGTCCTTCCGCTCCCCCAATTGCAGGCCGATTACGTGCACTGGAACAGTTGCGGGATGCCGGAATACCCACGCAGGTTGCGATTGCTCCCGTATTACCCAGCAGTGAACAGTTTGCAGCCATCTTGAGACCTCTGGTTCAGCGTGTATGCATTGACGATTATTTCATGGGTGATGGCAGTGAGGGCAAGCGCACCCGCCGACTCGGTATGGAGTCGCTCTATCAGCAAGTGGGGATGGAGCATTGGTATCATCCAGATGCGTATCAGACTGTAGTTCAGCGGATGAAAAACGTTTTTGCCGAGGATGAGATCTGGATCAGTCAGGCGGGATTTGAGCCATAAATGGCTATATAAGTTGGACTAAAGAATATTTACACTGGACACTCCAATGACAGAACAACCCTCCGATCGCTGTTATTCCCAGATTTTTTTGATTTAATAAAAAACAGCCCCTTTCCTTGTTCAAAGGAAAAGGGGCTATTTATCATGACATAAGCCATAATGGCTATCTTATTTATCCAATGTATACAATGGCAGATCCACCGGCAATGCAGCTGGGCGCTGACACGAGCTTTTCATCTGGTAGAACGTCTGTTCATCTGATGAATCATGGAATGCCCACATGGCCTCAAGTACGTGGTATGCCAGTTCCCCACTCGCCCGGTGTGCACGTCCACTATGTGCTGCATAGGCCATATCTGCCACACCGATGCCGCGTGTATTTTCCTGATATCCTGGGAGAAGCGGAACTTCCGTCCATTCATGTTCACCCAGCAAGCGATAACGAACCGGACCACCAAAGGTGTTGGGGTCAGGTACCTGCAACGTACCGTGCGTGCCATATATCTCAATCGGTGGCAGTGCACTTCCGCCAAATACGTCAAAGCTCGTAATCAGCGTGCCAATGGCTCCCTGTTCAAACTGCAACAGACCCGTGACGTGAGTTGGAATTTCGACGGGAACCACCTGGCCTCTCTTTTTCTCACTCGTAATCGTCCGTTCGTTCATGGCTTTACCTGTCATACCCGCAATCGACTTGATCGGTCCCATTAGTTGAACCAATGCGGTGAGATAGTACGGACCCATATCAAACATTGGCCCACCGCCTGACGCGTAATAAAACTCCGGATCTGGGTGCCAGTGCTCATGACCACGACTCATCATAAATGCGGTCGCCGCCACCGGCTTGCCGATTACCCCTTCTTCCACCAATTGAAGTGAAGTCTGGATGCCTGAACCAAAGAACGTTTCTGGTGCACAACCCACGAGCAATCCTTTACGCTTCGCTGTTTCGAGCACGGCCTGCCCTTCTTCACGGGTAACAGCGAGTGGTTTTTCTACATAAACATGTTTGCCAGATTCAAGCGCCCGCAAGCATACATCCGCATGAACGGAAGGAATCGTCAGGTTGATAATCAGCTCAATCTCGGGATCAGCCAAGATTTCGTCGACGCTGTATACGTTAGGCACGTTATAGGCTGCTGCCTGCTCCTCGGCACGTTTACGGTCGAGATCCGCAACAGCAACAAGTTCCAGCACCTCGAACCGGTGACAGTTTTCCATATAAATACCGCTGATTTTACCGCAGCCAATAATGCCTACTTTCATTGTTTTCATACCTGGGGCTCCCTTCGCCGTGGATCAGAAATGGTTTATCCATTGAGGATGAATGGTTAACACTGAAGTTACGTTTGCAATTCAACTACAATCTCATTAGTTCTGGTTGTCCGCCATACCTGTGTACACTTCGGTTGCTGAACTTACTCGACTCTTGGCAAGCTCTTTGCCTGCTGCTGTCCATTTGAATCCACTGCGCATCATTTCAGTCACGGGTTTCATGTCTACAATGTCTGCATGGTGTCCCAGTGAGTTGTAGAATACCCGCCCTGCGCCCCATCGTTTCGTCCAAACAACAGGCATATCTACGGGGCCATTCGCCGCATGCGGACCAGTCACCACTGGAAAACGAGTTGTTGCCAACACTTCCACTGCCGGGTCTACGTGCAGGTAGTACTGTTCACTTTTCACCTGAAAATCTTCAATATGATCCAATAACGGGCTAGAGCCACGCTTCATGTTCACCATATACTCCACACCATCATTGCCTGGATGAGCAACCCATTGTCCACCCGTCATAAACTGCCAGTCTACGTTATTTCGGAAGGCATCACACATCCCGCCATGAAGACCAGCCAAGCCTACACCGCTCTGGACAGCCGCTGATACGTTGTTGACCAGTTCCTGCTCAATCTGTCCCATCGTCCACAAAGGCACGATCAGATCCAGACCCATCAGCTTCTCTGCATCCGCATAAGAATCCAACGTATTCGAGACTTCAACCTCAAACTGCTCTTCCTTCAAAATACGCTCAAAAATCGCTGCTACCTGCTCCGGTTCATGTCCATCCCAGCCGCCCCATACAATCAGTGCTTTACTCATCGTTTATTCACTCGCTTTCGCCTAGTTTTATGTGTTCAACCTTATTTCTGACGTCACTGTCTTGCTTGCTCACATCTCTTCAAGCGTCACCCAGCGTCGCTCTGTCACCGAACGTTCTACCGCTTCCAGTACAGCCTGACAAGCGACCCCGTCGTGGAAACTCGGTGATGGTTGGCGTCCTTCAGAGATCGCTGTTACCAGCTCCAGCATTTCATGGGTGAACGTGTGCTCGAATCCAATCGTATGTCCGGCAGGCCACCAGGCTTCGGCATATTTATGTGCCGGATCGGTTGCCAGTACACGGCGGAATCCCTGTACGTCCTCTTCATCCTTTGTGAAATAGACTTCCAATTCGTTCATCCGTTCAAAATCAAATCGTACACTGCCGAGACTGCCGTTAATCTCAAACGAGTTCGTACTGCGATGCCCCGCTGCAAAACGTGTAGCCTCGAAGCTGCCCAGCGCCCCTCCTGCGAATCGTGCCAGGAACAACGTAGCGTCGTCGACGGTCACTTCTCCTTTGGGTGCATCCGCATTCGAACTGCCCTTGGCACTCAGACCGGTCATCTCGGCTGCAAGCGGCCGTTCTTTGATGAAAGTTTCGCTCATGCCGATGACTTCCTGGAATTCACCAACGAGGAAACGAGCCAGATCGATTAAATGCGCGCCCAGATCCCCGTGGGAACCAGAGCCAGCCACTTCTTTTTGCAAACGCCATACCAGCGGGAACGAAGGGTCCATAATCCAGTCCTGAAGGAAAAATGCACGGAAATGATAGATCTTACCCAGTCGTCCGCTCTCCACCAGATCCTTCGCTAACTGCACCGCTGGTGAGAAACGGTAGTTGAACCCGACCATATGTGCGACTCCAGCATCCTCTGCTGCCTGAAGCATCTCACGCGAATCCGCAAGCGACAGAGCCAGTGGTTTCTCACAAAACAGATGTTTGCCCTGACGAGCTGCTTCCAACGCAATTTCCTTATGGGCATCACTTGGCGCGTTAATATCAATCAGATCGATATCATCCCGCTTCACCAGTTCGCGCCAATCCGTTACACTTTCGGACCAACCGAACTGATTCGCTGCCTCCTGCACTCCCTGCTCGTTACGTCCACAGATCACAGACATCTCAGGCTGCAACGGAGCAGACGGGAAAAACATCGGCAAACTGCGATAGGCATTACTGTGGGCCTTCCCCATAAACTTGTATCCAACCATTCCGACACGAAGACGATTTGACATGGTCATTTCCTCCTTTGGAATAATAAAAAGTCTTTCAATATGTGTACCAATAAACTATTGACGGATAGAAGAAGCACGGATGATCAGTTCGGTAGGCAACAACGCTCTCGCTGATTCGGTTACCGCTACAACAGAGTTATTCGCTTTATGTGTGTCATCCACAGACCCATGCATAAGCTTCGATGCTGCAAGTTCACCCATCTCGAAAAATGGAACCCTGACGCTGCTCAGCGGCGGAACCGCCATCTCGGCGGCATCGGAGTCGTCATAACCCACAAATGCCGGAAAATCCTCCACCCGGATTCCCCGCTCACGCAAACCATGCATGACACCAATGGCCATCCGGTCATTGGCCGCAAATACAGCATCAATCTCATGTAGGCGATCTGCTACAATCGCTGCCGCCTCAATGCCACTTCTTCTACTATAATTCCCCTCAAGCAACAGACTCGGGTCCAGATCCATACCTGCTTCTTGCAAGCCAAGACGGACACCTTCCATTCGCTCCTGGCTGTTGGAATAGCTGTCTGGACCATTGAGAAAAGCGATTTTGCGATACCCCTGATCCGTAAGATGACGTATGGCAAGCCTGCTTCCTTCCACATGATCCGCATCCACTTCCGTGAACGATTGGCCCTCAAAATGCTGATTCATGACACAGAACGGGTGTCCTTCCCGGTGAAGCTGCTGCATAGCCGCCAGTTCTTCATGATCATCTCTTGCACCAAGGATAATACAGGCGTCCACTTTCTGACGCCGAAACAGATCCGTATAATTCATCACTTCACCGGGTGTCCGAAACATAACCAACAGGTCCATGCTATTGTCTCTGGCTTTGCTTCCAATCCCGCTCAGCATTTCCGAGAAAAAATACGCCGAGAACAGATGCGCCTTCGGAACATAAGGTAATACCACACCAAGGTTCCCGCTTTTACTTCTGGCAAAACTGCGAGCAAGAGCGCTAGGCACATAGCCTAACTGTTCGGAAGCTTCGAGAACCTTGCGGCGTGTCTCTTCTTTAATTGGACCTACCCCATTAAGCACCCGGGAGACCGTCGCCTCGGAAACACCCGCAAGATCAGCCACTTCTTTACGAGATGCCATGAATTTCACCCCCTTTTATATAAGTTGAACTAAAGGTTATTTACAATGACACTACGATGACAGAATAACCTTCCAATCGCTGTTATCCCCAGATTTTTTTGATTCCCTTTTCTTAAGGGAAAATCCGGTGATAAAGGCGAACGCTTCGCTTTTTCAGGTTTTTTCTATCCTCTCCGTTATCGTGCAAATGATTAGTTCAACATATATAGCTCATCAATAAATCAAATAGTAATTAAAAATCAATATTTATGTACGCGCGTACATTTTCTCATGCCATGTAACCGTTGTCAATGCTTTTAACACAAAAAAATAATGAGGGTTTGGGTTAATCCAAGCCCTCATTATTATCTTACCAGAGATGGTACTTTCATTAACTCCATGCCCTGTAACCTTAGGGGTTCAAGTTACTTATCAAACTCACTACAAGGATTTCAATTGATCCTGTTTGTTCAATTATGGGGAGTGCAGCTCACAACGTCGTTGTAACGCCAAGATCAACGGAGGATTGACTAAACTCAGCCTGCTCCATCGTTTTCGCATGACTCAGAATGCGATCCGAGGGTTCTGGCGTGGATTGGAGCTGTCTTACTTTGTGCAGCACTTCTTTGTTAGGCAGGAAGTGTTGGGAACGAATGAATCGAATTGTTTTGGTTTTGGCACGCATAACAATCGAATCCGTCTCGGCGCGATCATCCGCAAGATACCGTACCCCTCCCAAGATCTCACCTGGCGTCACACCTGTTGCTGCAAAAATGACGTCCTCCGTGCCGATCATATCCTGCATCGTTAACACTTTGTAAGGATTATCAATTCCCATCTGCAAGCAGCGCTGGAATTCGTCTGCGTTGGCAGGCATCAGACGACCTTGAATCTCACCCCCAAGGCAAGATAGCGCTGCGGCAGCCAGCACACCTTCTGGCGCTCCTCCAGATCCGACGTAGAGATCGATACCCGCCTCCGGGAAGGCCGGTGCCATCGCCCCAGCAACATCACCGTCACTGAGGAACTTGATCCGCACTCCGACCTTGCGTAGCGTCTTAATTGTGCTCTCATGTCGCACACGATCCAGAATCATCACAGTAAGGTCTGAGATGTTTTTGTTCAATGCGGCAGCGGCTTTCTCCAGTGTGACTTCAACCGGGTCTTCAATGCTGACCTTGCCTACAAGCGCAGGCCCTACCGCCAGTTTCTCCATATACATGTCCGGTGCGTGGAGCAGGTTACCTTTTCCCGCCACTGCAATAACCGATAGAGCGTTGTTTAGTCCTTTGGCCACGATTTCTGTACCTTCGAGCGGGTCTACAGCCACGTCAACCTCAGGCCCCTCAGCGTTGCCCACTTCCTCGCCGATGTACAACATGGGTGCTTCATCCATTTCTCCTTCACCGATTACCACCGTGCCGCGAATAGACACGGAATCGAACATGGCGCGCATGGCCAAAGTAGCCGCTTCATCTGCACTGTTCTTGTCGCCTCGTCCCATCCAGGGTGCTGAAGCTAACGCAGCCAATTCTGTTACTCTGACAATTTCTAACGCCAGTTCGCGTTCCATTTTTCCCACTTCCTTTCCAATTTCCAAAAGCATAACGTGAAAGCGGTACTAAATCCATCGCAAATCCATATGAAATTGATCTATAATCGGCGTAGTAGCGCCTTTTTAACGATTAATCCCTTATTTATCCAATTAATATATCGATCGATTTCGCTCCTTTTTTCGGCTGGTTTAAAGAGTCCAATCCTCCTGATTTCTCACCTGAAATATTAATTTTTATTTCCATTTTCCGCTCTAAAACTAAATAATTCAACATGGTGGATTAACACATCCGTTTCATTCGCAAAAAGTTCTTTTAACATGAGGTATATACAACTTATTTACTGATTATTAAGAACGTAACGCTATCTAACAAAATACGAACGAAAACGATTTTCGGCTGACTGTCCAAACGTAGAAATAAACTAATAAATTGTATTGGTGATCCTTGAGATCAGCCTATTACCTTCACGATTATTGAGCAAAATTATACTGCTAATTATGTATTAATCAGGCCTTTAACTTTTACTAAAGCCATAGATGCAGCTTATGAAGGTCATCGAAAATAATAAGTTTACATAATATTTATTATGTATTAAATTTCATCGATTTCTTCATTTTATTATTCAACGGTTCTGGCAAAACATAAAAAAGCTCAAAAGAATTCTGCTCAATAGCATTTTTCTCCCAAGCTTTTCCCTGGATGATCCAGTTACAGTAGCATTTTGGTCATTATAAAATCAATCTGTTCCTCATCTCCCATAACGAAAGTGTGAGCTCCTGTCTGTACAAACCCCATCTTTTCATAAAATGCGATGGCATTTTCATTTTTCTCCCACACGCCTAACCAAATATTCGTTTTTTGATGTTCGGTTGCCATCTCTATGGCTTTATGGAGCAATACTTTACCAAGGCCATGTTTTTGGAACTCTTTCTTGATGTATACCCGCTCGATCTCAAGGGATTCCACACCCACCTTCTCAGACTGAGCATCATTGATATTTACCTTCATGTACCCTGCCACTTTGTGGTTGACATAAATAAAAAGAAATTGTGAATCCGCAAGGGACAGTTCCGTTTCTAATTGCTCCCGATTAAACGCCTTTTCCAGATAAGCTTTCATATTTTCGGGTGAATTTTGCGCTTTAAACGTTTCATCAAACGTCTCATAACTAATCTCCTGCAGTTCACATACATGTTCAATGGTACATATCTCTATACGAATCGTCATCTATATTCACATTCCTTTAACAAGTTAATCGTTTGTTGCAAATGCAATAAAAAAGGGTTACATTGAATTTAGCTCAATTTTGTTGTATTTGCAACATAATATTAAAAAAGAGGTTGAATGAATTTGAAATATGTACTTTTTGTCGCAGGTATTCTAATCTTAACGCTTGGCATTTTCCTTACCATTCAATCTGAACTGGGTACCTCACCGTTTGATGCACTTCTGGTAGGGCTGTCACATCATGTAGGGTTAAGTGTAGGAAGCTGGGAGGTCATCATTGCTTTCCTATTAATTGGATGTAATTCGCTTTTGAAGCAGCAAAAACCCGAGTTTTTGGGGCTCGTCACCGCATTCATTACTGGTGTCGGGATTGATATCTGGCTTTATGTATCTGATTCCTTGATCACACCCGAAGTTTGGTACAGCAAATTAATGACTTTTGTCATTGGTTTAGTGATCATAAGTATTGGCACGGCAATTTATTTACAGACCAATTTTGCACCCATTCCGATTGACCGCTTAACATTAATCTTGCATGAAATCACTCAAACGCCCTTATTTGTATCGAGAACATTCATTTACCTTGTATTTTTAATTCTGGCGTTTCTGCTCAGTGGGCCAATCGGGCTTGGAACGTTGATAACCGTATGTTGTGCAGGTGTACTTCTTCAGTTCATCATGGGCCATACGAAAAAGATAATAGATCGCATATTAACAGACATGGATACATCGTCACATACTAAAAGTGAAAAAGAACATTCGGTCTAATCGGTGTACTCCTTCTACACCATAAAAAGGCTGGATCAGAGGTTCAATCCCTGATCCAGCCCATTAAACGTGCTACCTACCTTTACGGCTCAATTCCCCATACCAGCTGACCGTTCACATACCCGGTAACCTTATCATGGTTTGCGAACTGACTACCGGATGCCTTGAACGAGTAATCATTAGTCTGTGTGTAATTCGTCCAATTGTTTTTGGAAAAGCGTGTTTGAACCTCTGCGCTCTGGCCCGCATTCAGTGATCCCGCCGCACTTGTAAAGCCCACTTCAAGATAATGATCCGCTCCGGCAACTGGAGTCGCTAGTTTAACGAAATTGCTCGTTACATTCGCACTGCCCATACTGGCCCAGTCGGACCAGAAACTCTGAGCTTCCTCCCCGTCAATTGTATAGTAATACCGGAGTTTTACATCACTCAACGGAATAGCCGAATTGCCTGAGTTGACCAATTTGAACTTGGGTGAGACGCCGTTGGTGGATGCACTTGTATTGCCGTTAAAAGCTTGAATCGTCAAATCCCCTGCTGGCACAGTAACCGTGCTATCTACGACGTTCACTGTTAGCACAGCGTTATTTCCTCCATTGAAGTGAAAGGTCAATACGTTCTGGCCCAGCGGAAGCGTAGCGAGATAGGATTTATTCAGAACTACAGCAGAGCTGGATGCTGTATAATTCTGACCTGATACAAGCGTAACATCCCCCTTTGTGATGCTTGTAAGCTGACGGCCGTTTAAGGTGAGAGATACGGTAACATCCTGCGCGGGATTCGTCGCTTTATCAAATGTTGCATTTACAGGAGAAATTACAGCATTTGTACCCGGTGTTGAATCCACAATTTTGACTTTTAACACAGGGTCCTGACCTTGATTAAAATCCAGAACAATCGAATGCTCGCCAACTGGCAGGGTTGCCAGATAAGCTTTTTTCAACAGCAATGTGCTTCCGTTCAAGGTATAATCCGTCGTTGCGGTCAACGCATTGTTGCCTGCCCGGAGAGCAGTTAGCGTATTGCCGTTTGCATTCACAGTTACGGTTTTGTCACTTTGATTGGGTGTGTATTTGTCAAATTCAACGTTTCCAGGTGTGATGGATGCACTGGGGTTGGGATTGTTAACTTTTAGATTTGGCAGCTCATCCAACGTAATGACATAATCACTTTGATAAAGCGTTTTCAATGTTGCCGGGTAATTAAAAGCAGAACTCATCAGATGCTCGCCATACCAAGGACAGAAGTACAACCATCCTGATTTCTCCTCTGTCAGATTTTTCACGCTTGGAATCGTGTCGTTCTCCGTCATGGCTACCATTTTCGTACCGTTCGTCAACTCAACAAGCTTATAGAAAATCGAGGTAATTGCATCCTCATTCGGTACGCCGGACAAGCCGTCATAACGGTTGTAGATCGTATTGTATTTATCATATCCGACGAGATCTACCTGATCATCGCCCGGATACCAGGCAGGAGAAGTACTGTATACGTAGCTGTTGTAGGTCCAGATCAGATTGTGCAAGCCATACGTCTCAGTCAGTTCGGTATAAAGCAGATCCCATAGCTCTTTGTACACTTCTGCGCCTGCCGAAGCCCACCAGAACCATGCACCTTCCCCGTTCAGCCCGCCGTTGCCTTCTGCTTCATGATACGGACGGAACAGAACCGGCACGTTGTTGTCTTGCAAAATCAATAATTGTTCTGCCAGATCCTCGATGGTCATCATCACGTATTGATACTCTTTCGTACCGGGAATTACCGCATTTGCTGTATTAAAATTCGTTTCGGTTGGCTTGTAAGTAGCCTCTTTCCAATCCACAAAGTCCCCAAGCTCATACGTATTGAAATTACGAGGTACATTGATATGCCAGGAAGCTGTTGCAATACCTTCACGGTTATTCACCCAATCAATCATGCGATCGGTTGTACCGTCCTCCCAACCATACAACGGATTATAATTCATCAGATCAAAGCCACGGATTGCAGGATACTTTCCGGTCAGATCATGAATCCATTCGAATTCAAGCTCTGTATCTCCGTCATTCCCTCCTCCATAGATCTCTTGCTGACCAGAAATAATGTTGTTTCCGTATACCTCCGTTAAATAATTCATCAAAATTTGAGTTTCCGGTGTAGCTTCAGGATCAGTGAGAACTGGCTGCACATTCAAGGGATCCAGATCAGCATGATCCACTGTAAAAGTATCAAAATACGCGAAGCCCCAGCCAGCCTTCAGCTCAATCGTGTTGGCACCCTGATTCAACTTGTGAAAGCCAAAATCGAAGTCTGACCATGTTGTCGTGTAAGGCAGCATGTAAGCACCTTTCGTAACACCATTCACGATTAAATTTTGTGACCTTCCATCTGCACTGAGCTCCTGCATATATCGTGTGGAGATTGCGTACATGCCGGTTTCCGGGACAGTTACTGTGAAGGTTAATGTGCCAGAGTTCTGCATCCAGACAAATCCGGCCCCTGAGAATCCGGGCTTGGGTTGTCCATAGATTGAAGTAACCACTTGAAGATCCGGGGTGAGCTGCGCATCTTCGCTTTCGATGGTGAACAACGGTGTGTCTGCATGAACGGGCGCTGTCATTAATCCAATCAGTAGGGCCAATGCCAGCATCATTGCGGTTGCCTTTTTGAGCAAATTTTTCATCAATTCCATCTTCCTTCCCAAGTGAAATATGATAATGAAATGTCAATGAACCCATTCATGATGGCGCTTTCATTTTAAACATAGCACGCACGCCAATATTTGTAAATATATGGTGAATGAGAATGTTTGAAATTCTTTTGTACCAGTACTTTGAACATTATATCTCCTTTCTCTCATCCGAATTGATAATTGACGAAAACGGTTCATAATCTAATCAAATTTAGCGTATGAAACTTCATCTCACATTAGATGTGTACTTGAAAGAAAACTGATAAACAACAAAAAAAAGCATTCCTATTCGGATGCTTTTTCACGTATGTTTCTTCAATTGCCCTTGCTTATATCTTCGGCCTAGGTCCCGGCTCAACTTACATTTTCCTCGGTAGACGTTTCTTTTACCACACAGCGTTCCCCCGCCTTGCGTACCGCCCGAATAATGCCACCGTAGCCGGTACAACGACACAGATTCCCGCACAATCCCGTTTCAATCTGTTCTTGAGAAGGCTCAGGATGTGCATCCAGTAATGCCTTGGTTGAGATCACCATGCCCGGAGTACAGTAGCCGCACTGAAAGCCACCTTCCTCTACAAAAGCCTGTTGAATCGGATGCAGAGTGCCTTTCTCATCCCCGTGCAGACCTTCAATGGTCATAATGTCACTGCCTTCACATTGATAAGCCATGACAAGACAGGAATTCACAGGCTCTCCATCCATCAGAACCATACATGCGCCGCAGCGACCAACTTCGCAGGATACTTTGGTACCCGTTAGCTGCAAATGAGTCCGAAGCACATCGACAAGTCGGGCCGTTTGCGCGATCTCCAGATGTTTCTGTTCGCCATTCACAACGGCTGTCCAGTGATTCTCAAGTGGCTTACTCATGATGGACTCACTCCTTCCTGCAAAGGTACATTTAAAGGTCTGACCAGTTGTTCCCTCGGTACAGGAAGACGGTTAACCCATACGCCTGTCGCCTGATGAATTGCAGCTGTTATGGCCGGCGCAAGCGCAACGGAGCCTATCTCACCGATCCCCCTAGGGCCAAACGCATCACCTTCGGGTAAGTCTTCAATAGCCTCAACCTCCAGATTGGTATGAATATCCTGAATGGTTGGGATCAGATACGTGTCGAGGTTCGTGGTTACATAACGGCTGTCCTGCATGACCGCATCCTCCGTTAACGTGAATCCAAGTGCCATGACACTGCCGCCTTCAATCTGTCCAATGTAACCCATAGGATTGATAACTGGACCTGCCGCAACAACATGGCGCGTATCAAGAAGCTTGGTTTCTCCGGTCAAAGTATTTACTTCCACCTCTGCCGCAACCGCCGCATACGTATACAAATAATGCCCGCCTACCACATTGTCCGGCGTAGTTGGGTAATCAAACTTTGTATCAAAAATCCATTCATCGGCTTTGCCCTGCGTCACGAGTTCAGCATACGAGATCAATAAGCCTGATGAAGCTCCCTCTTTCGCCAAGTATGGAGATGCACCTAAATAACTTTCAGCATTTTGATCACTTTCAGTCCCTCCAGCAACGATCTCAGCCACTTCAATTCTTTCAGCCTTCTCTAGTTTTCCTGCTTCTTCAGACGTTTGATTTACGTCTTCCAGAGCCAATACTACTTCCTTCTCGCTCTTTCCCGTTCCTCGCACATCTGTTTCCACTTCTGAACTTTCGGCAGGAAGCTGGCCTTTGCGCCATATACCACCAGGTCCTGTTACCAGTTCATCCGCCGGAATGCCCGACATTTCAGACGCAACAGCGAGAACACGGGAACGAAATGGAGACTGCAAACGTTGAAGAGCCATCCAGGCCATCGTTGTTGAACGTGAAGCTGTACTTGATCCGCTGTGTGGTACACGATCCGTGTCTCCAATGATGATACTGAGATCCGATGTACTGCATTGAAACAGATCACATAACATAATTTCCAGCGTTGCAATAAGCCCCTGACCAAATTCCTCGTAGCTGAACGCCACCTCAATCTTGCCTTCGTTATTCAGAGACAGGCGGCCTCCCGCAGGGTCTGGAATGCCATAACCCAGCCCTGCACCGTGCATGGCGATGGCTGCTCCGACTCCGCGTTTGATCCACGGCGGCAGAGTAGGATCTGCCGGGGGACTCTGATGTTTTTGCCACAGTTCGGAGCGATCCAATGCCTCCCATACTTGGGACAGTCCATCCGTAACCAGAATGCGTTGATTTAGCGGTCCGGGATCATTCTTTTCCCTCATATTACGTCTGCGGAACTCCCAAGGGTCCATGTTCATGATTGCTGCAAGCCGATCCATCTGGCCTTCCATCGCAAAAATCGCCTGATTCCCGCCAAATCCGCGAAACTCACCTGACAGCCCGTTATTCGTATATACAGATACGCCTTCCACATCCACATTTGGAATAGCGTACGGTCCAAGGCAATGCTCGGTACAGAAGTTCAGTACGGGTGCACCAAGTGTGGCGTACGCTCCGGTATCTGCTGTTATACGGACACGATGCGCTTGGATGATGCCTTCTCGACTCATGCCGGTCTGCATTTCAATCTTCATTGGGTGCCGTTTCAACCCTGCACGCACGGATTCTTTACGTGAATTATGCATTTTCACAGGACGTCCGCATCTTAAAGCCAGTAATGCACCATAGGGCTGTACGTTGAGTTCATCTTTTCCGCCAAATGAACCACCAATCGGTGAAGACACCACCCGGATATCTTCTTCAGAGCAACCAATAATGCGCGCAAGCTGCATCCGGTCTTTATAACCGTGTTGCGTTGCCGCGTATACATTCAGCCTTCCCTCTTCATCCGGGACAAACAGGCCACCTTCTGTCTCCATGTACGCATGCATCTGACGAGGCGTATAATACGTCTCTGTCACGATATGATCACACGTGGCAAAAGCTTGCTCGACATCTCCACGTTTAATCTCCGTCCGATGTAACACATTACCTGGACCATGCTCATGCAGCTCTGGTGCGCCGGGAGCCAAGGCAGCGTCTGTACTATTCAGCGGAGTAAGTTCCTCATACTCTACGCGAATCGCATCCAGCGCAAGTGCCGCACGTTCTGGAGAATCCGCAGCAACCGCTGCAATGGCGTCACCGACATAACGAACGATATCCTCGCAGAACACAGGCTGATCCGGAGTCGCTATGCCAAAACGATTCAGACCAGGCACATCTTTGGAGGTCAGAACCGCATAGACACCTTCCAACGCCTCAGCTTCTGAAGTATCTATAGACAGAATGCGAGCATAAGGATATTCGCTTCGCAATACTCTGCCATGAATCATGTCAGGTAACGTCATATCCGTCAGATATTGAAGCTGGCCTGTTACTTTGGGTGCCCCATCTGGCCGCAGGTGCCAGCGTTTCCCGCTCTGTTTCCGATTCAGCAGCATGATCCCTCTCCCCTTTGCTTGATTCCATTTATCTATTCGTGAAGTGCCTCCCATAGCCCGGCGCCAAACATGTTGCCTGCGGTCTGCTTGCGATAATGTTCTGTTGCAAATGCATCGCCATACGTCGTAAACTCTTCAACCACAGCAGCTGCAAGAGTTGCCGCTTGCATGAAAGAAGCTTCGCTACCAAAAAGCCGTTGTTCCGACTCCAGAAGTCGCATCGCCATGCCTGAGCCTCCACCAGCCGCAATCGCAATCTTGGTCCAGCATTTATCCGAATTAATCTCTCCATACAACGCAACCGTCACCAGCGATGCACTGAACGTCTCCCGTCGACCCAACTTGCGGTAAAAGGAAACTTCTCGTGCAGCAGGCTTGTGCCCACTGTCCACATCAAGCAGAGAGGACGATCTCATCGGGATATGAATCGAGATTAATACATCCCCTGGATTACGGCTTCCATCCCGTCCACCCTGAAGCCAGGAAGACACACTGCGGATCTCAATTCCGCTATCCGTCAACCAGTGCAGCTCCGCATCATATACAAGCAAAGCAGGCAGCGTATCCCCTACTCCGGACACAATGTTCCCGCCAATGGTTGCCACATTTCGAATGGAAGGAGCAGCAATTGCGTTCACCGCTTCTTGCAGGATCGGCAGTTGATGCAGCAACGCTTGTGCAGCACATTCCTTTAATCGGGTCATTGCGCCAATGACCATCTCATCTCCACGAATAGATATACCGCTCATTCCATGAATACGAGCCAGACTAATCATGTGTTCAGGCACTGGAACCAAGCCGCCCTCCCACTGGGTTCGTAGCAATGTTCCACCTGCCGTGAAACAACATATCCCCTTGAGTCTACTTCTCAACGTTTGCAGTTCTTGCAGGTTCTCAGGCTGCCATACCGATGGCATGGCTCCAGAACCGTATGCCGGTGTTACCATCGCTGCATCCCCTTTCTCTCTCTTCCTTGGGCAGGAAATTCAACCGTCTGATCCAAATAATTCTTCAAATCATATGAGAGTTCAGCAGCAACGTCAATTACCTTTACATCGTTTTGGATAAATGTATAAAACCTGCGTTTTATTTGTGCCTGATGCATCACGATCTATTGAAATCTAACACAGACTCTCTTTCATCACATGATAAAAGAAGACAAACAGGCCAACCAGACTGCCTGGCTGACCTGATCATGTCATTAAATTATACATAGTCATTAATCTTCTCCTGTTATTTAGTCTGTCTGCTGCGATTCATATACATGATTCAGAATACGTTCCAATTCCGGTTCTGTATCCGCATCCCAGAAACTAGTCTCAGACAGTGGTACATGTACACCTGAATAGTTAGCGCTGCGCATAATCTTGCGCGCCCCCTCATCTCCATGCAAGGACAACAGAGGTCCGAACATGTGAGAGCGAAAAGCAACGGGCGGTTTACCTCCCTCACCGTCGGTAGCTGCGACATAGTCACTCAGCTTGTGGGTAGCCAGTGCTGTGGTCACTAGATTGATATCCTGTGCTTGTAATAAAGGCTGATCCCCCAGAAGCATGAGGATGCCCTCCGGTTTATACTCCATGGCGGACAATACGCCAGAATGAAGAGAATTAGCCATACCGCAGGCATAGTCAGCACAGACCACGATACGAAGTCTTGCTGTGGGATGATAGGCATACGTGGCGGAATCAAACCATTTTACAGGCAGCCATGTCAACGAATCTTCCGGTTTGACCACACAGACCACTTGATCTAGCTTCGAATTCAACGCAGCTTCCAATGACCATGCAGCCAGTGACCTTCCGTCAGGCATGACAACCGAGAGTTTATCTCGACCAAGGCGACAACTCTTACCTGCTGCCAGAACTATGCCCGTCATTCGCATGTGCAACGCTCCCCTTCTGCACATCGGAACTCAAAGAAGAGACCTTATGTTTACATGCGATCAATTCCGCTGCAATGCTGATGGCAATCTGTTCGGGACCGTCTGCTCCGATGCTCAAACCAACGGGAGAATGCACATATTTCAACGGTGGTAAGCCATCCAGCAGACGGGCTGTTCGTGTTTTGGAACCCATGATGCCAAGATACGCGTACTCACAGTCCACTAACATCTCTAACAGTTCACGTTCGCGGGGAAAATTGTGACTCATTAAAATCAAATAATCTCCGTTGTGCACGTTTAACAAAGGCATGATCTCAGATGGGAAACCCATTACCAGTTCAGCTTCTGGGAACCTTTCCGAGGTGCATAAGGACTCTCGCCAATCGGCTACCACAACACGGAATCCTGCGGATTGGGCAAGTCTGGCAACAGGAATAACATCATTCCCGGCTCCGATGATAATCAGGCGAGGTTTAGGCGTGTACAGCGAAGTAAGTTGCTGCGGAAGCTCCCAGGGATTTGTTGAAACCGTGTTGTTTGTCGCTATTTCAGCATCAGCATCAGAGAAATGTTGTGAATCACCGGATAGATGGGAAGAGTGAGATTCGTTTGACGTAGCAGTTACCATTTCAGGCACAGGCACAAGCGTAAGGCGAGGTATGTCGGGAGAATGTTGTTTTGATGCCGAATGTTCATGCTTGATATTACCACTGCTGTGCTGTACATCAACCTGCAATGAAGTTAGATTATAATTCGCCACGCGATCATGAGGAGGGACGAGCGAAGGACGCAAGATTGGCTGGCGCCGAGTACCCGTTGGTTCAATCCGTTTCCAGCCATATTGAACCTTCGTGTAATCATCTTGGAACGTTCGGGTTAACGCTGTTGCAGCGCCGGATTGAAAACAATCATACATCTTCTGCAACGTATACCGGAGTTCATCACACACAGGTTCAAGCAACACAACAACGAGTCCGCCGCAGCCAATAGTCTCACCCCAGGACAGATCATCCTCGGGACGCATGTCGTATTCCGCGAATTCCATCTGGTTTGTATCCAGTACATGGCTCACCCGGGCCTGAAGATCACTCTCCAGACATCCCGGACTGATACTGCCAACCATTTTGCCATCCTCGGTCAACAGCATAGAGACTCCCTGCTTACGGTAAGCATGACCCTCTACCTTAATCGCTGTTGCGAGCACGCAGCGCGGTTCACGGGCTGCAATTGCACACAGATCATGCATTTCCATAGCGGTCCCCATCCTTTCTGGAATTACGGAATTGCATAAACTTCCTTCGATCAGATACGTTTCATCAATCTCGCAATACTTTTATCCGACTCACGCAGCACAATGCCACGATCTATCGTCTGAATCTTACGATTTTTGAGCACGATACTCCCGTCAATAATAACGGTATCCACACAACTACGTGTTGCGGAATACACTACGCGGGAATAGACATCCGTCTCATAGGAAGGGTACGTGTGGAAATCATCCAGATCCAGCAACAGCATATCTGCCTTTTTGCCCACTTCGAGACTGCCAATTTCTTTTGACAAGCCAAGCACCTCTGCACCACCCATAGTAGCCATGCGCAATACGGTCCGGGCATCCATCACGGTTGGACCATGAGGAATCTTCTGCATCAGCGCTGTGAGGCGCATCTCCTGAAACATATCCAGATTGTTGTTGCACGCCGCACCATCAGCCCCAATCCCAACCGCGATCTGCCGATTCAGCAGATCCGGAATATCCGCTACCCCGGAAGAAAGCTTCATATTCGATCCAGGACAGTGGGTGACTTTGACTCCGCGCTTGCGGATGATCTCTTTCTCTTCCTCACTCAGCCATACACAGTGGGCCAGCACCAATCTTGGGGTAGCCAGACCAATATGATCGAGGTATACGATGTTGCGCATTCCGCGTTCGTGTTCTACCAGCTCGATCTCTCCGCGATTCTCGGAGGCATGGGTATGGACTTTGACATGATATTTATTGGACAAGTCGCGCACCTCTACCAGCAATTCTTCGGTACACGATACAACGAAGCGTGGACAGAAAGCATATTGAATGCGACCTCCGCCAAACCCGTTCCATTTCTCCAGCAGATCCACACTCTGTTGCAGCGAAGTTGCTGTATCCTCACGCAGGGGTTCCGGAACCTCGTCCCCATGATCCATCATCACCTTGCCAGAAATGACCCGGATGCCGCTCTGTGCCATCGCCTGAAACGCCGAGTCCGTGTGATGTACCGTCTCCATATCCAGAATGGTTGTGGTTCCGCTGGATATCAATTCGCCCAATCCGAGCATTGCTGAATAATACACGGACTCCTCATCATGTGCTGCTTCCAACGGCCAGATACGTTGACGAAGCCAATCCATCAGTTCCAGATCGTCTGCACGTCCACGGAACAAGGTCTGACACAGATGAATATGCGTCTGGATGAAACCTGGCAATAGCACTTTGCCACGAGCATCAATGACTTGGTCAGCTTGCACGTCGATGTGCGCTGCAATCTCCTTGATTTTATTATCCTCGATCAACAGATCTCCGATGAACACTTCCTCTTCTGCATTCATCGTCACAAGCTGTGCGCCCTTTAGCAGGATCGTTCCCATGCCAATCTCCCCTATCTGTGTCTGTCTATATCGTTCAACTCATACCTATTTACACCTGCACTCCGATTACAGACTAATCTTCCGACCGCTGTTATCGTGTAAATATCTAGTTGAGTTTATAAGTGTTCTTATAGCTGTTACCACCCAATAGCCATGCCATCGCCTCTCGGATCTGCCGCGCCGCTAATCATGCCGTCCTCACGAATGACAATGCCTTGCGACTGCCCCATAATACCGTCCCACGGCGCTCTGGCTTCAACGTTATGTCCCCACTGGGCAAGGGTTGCACATACGTCATCATGATATCGGTTCTCCACACGCATCGTATCGCCTTCTTCACCCCAGGTACGTCCGTACACCCAACGCGGCAGGCTGATCGCTTCCTGGATGTTGAGCCCGTAATCAAGAACTCCGGTAAGCACGGATAATTGCGTCTGCGGCTGACCTTCGCCTCCCTGCGTGCCCACGAGCATATAAGGTTTGCCATCTCGTGTAACGAGGCCCGGCATGAGGGTATGAAATGAGCGTTTATTCGGTTCCAGCACGTTGGCATCTCTCGGATCTAAGGAGAAAAACGATCCCCGGTTCTGCATGATAACCCCCGTATCCCCTGGAACATAGGCTGCACCGAAGTCGAAATACAGGCTTTGGATGAATGAAACGGCATTGCCTTCGCTATCAACAACCGCTGCATACGCCGTGTCCTGACCTATTGTTTTGGACAAAAACGGTTGTGCCACAGGTGGAGCAGACTGAATCTCATTCCACAGTTGGTCTCCATAACCCTTGGATAACAGATGATCCAGCGGAATGTCCCTGAAATCCGGGTCCGTCAGATAACGGTCACGATCCCGAAACGCCTTTTTCACCACTTCCGCCATCAGATGATAGAATTCCGGTGAGGTACGTGCTACAGAGGACAGATCCGTATGCTCCAGCATATTTAACATCATCAGCATCGAGAATCCCTGTGAGTTGGGCGGCATCTGATGAACTTCATAGCCACGATACCCCGTACTAACCGGTTTCACCCACTCGCCCCGATGCCCTGCAAAGTCTGCTGGTGCAAGCATGCCCCCATCCTCACGAATAGCCGAAGTCAGACGATCCGCAAGCTCCCCTGTATAAAAAGCATCTCGCCCTCCCGTCTGAATCAGACGAATGGAGGCAGCAAGATCAGGCTGGACCAGCAGCTCGCCTTCCTGCAAAAGTGTACCCAAAGGCGCAAATACCGCTCGCAGCGGTGTATGCCCCATAATAAAGTCTTCATCTCTTTCCATCCATAAGCGGAGATTTCGGGATACAGGGCATCCTTTTTCCGCATACTGCGCGGCAGGTTCAAGCAGTTTCTCCCACGGTAACTTGCCGTACCGGGACCAGACTTCCCACCACGCATCCACCATTCCTGGAACCGTAATGGCACTAAGCACTCCGCGCTGAGGGATGGCACTCATGCCCATCGCTTTGAACGTATCGGCATGAATGCCTGCGGCTGAGCGGCCACTTCCGTTATAGGCGGTAATCTCACCGCTGGCTCCGTCATGAATCAGGAAGAAGGCATCCCCTCCAAGTCCGGTCATATGCGGATATACCACACCCAGTGCTGCACTGACCGCAACAGCAGCGTCATAAGCATTCCCGCCTTGCTGGAGGATGGAGCTTCCCACTGCACTCGCCAGATAATGAGGAGTAGTAACCATGACTTCTCTGGAGATTGGCATCTGATTTAACATAAAGCGCCCTCCTTCCCAGCATACACATCCATTGCTGCCTGCACCGCTTCACCGGCAGGTAGTACATGACGATGACGTAATAGAACAGCTTCCAGTGCTCCCAGCACATGAAGTACGTTCTTGCGTTGGCAGCTGAATCCCATTGTACCGATCCGCCAGATTTGTCCTTTCAACGGTCCGAATGAACTGGCAATCTCAATGCTGAAATCGTTCAGCAACATGCTGCGCACCGACTCACCATCAATCCCCTCCGGAATCGTGATACAAGTGACCACCGGAAGTTTACTGGACATATCCCCATACAATTGCAGTCCCATTCCCTGAATTCCAGCGACCAACGCACGTTCATTCACCAGATGTCTCTGGAACCTGGCCTCTAATCCTTCTTGCAGCAGAATGCGTAATCCTTCGTGAAGACCGTAGAGCATGGAGGTGGCCTCCGTATGGTGGTTCAACCGTGCTGAACTCCAGTAATCCTGCAATTGGCTCAGGTCAAAATAATTACTGGCAATCGTGCGGCCTTCTGCCCGCGCACTGGTTGCATCTCGCAGTCCGCGTTCAACTGTTTTGCGACTCATCAATTTCTGTTCCACACGACTGTTGTACGTGAGAGGTGCCATCCCTGAAGGAACGGACAGGCATTTCTGCGTACCACCCATTACCGCATCCAGATGCCAGGCATCCGTCTCCACCGGAGTCCCACCAATGGTAGCCACAGCATCCACGACGAGTAAGATATCAAGGTCACGACAGGCTTTGCCAATCTCGGCAAGGGGCTGCATCTGTCCGGTGGAAGTTTCACCGTGAACCATCGCAACCAGACTCGGTTTATGGGTATGGATCGCCTTGATCACCTCTTCGGGATCAAATACCGTTCCCCATTCCGTTTCAAAAAAGACAACCTCGGCACCACAGCGTTCCGAGATTTCAACCAGCAGATGTCCGAATCGTCCATAGATTGGGACGAGAACTTTGTCGCCGGGCTGGATCAGACTAACCAACACCGCTTCAATGCCTGAACGGGATGTACCATCAACTGGATAACACCACTCATTATCTGTCATATATAACTCCCGCAGCATTGCCATCGTCTCGTTCATTAAGGATGTGAACTCCGGGTCAAACTGACCCAGGATCGGAAAGGATAATGCTCTGAGAACACGTGGATCAACTTCAACCGGTCCCGGGGTCATAATGGTCCGCAAGGACGGAGATAATTCTTTATAGTTGGACATCTACATTCAACTCCCGTAACCGTATTTATAGAGTAGCCGGACCAGAACCTGAAAACCGTGCATCAGGTCTGCTTCAGCTGTATATTCAAGTGGATTATGACTAATACCGTCCTGGCTCGGCACAAAGATCATGGCCGTCGGACAAGCCGGCTGAAAAATCTGCGAATCATGTCCCGCGCCGCTTGGCATTGGCCAATAGGACAATTGCTCCTGCTCACAGATATCTTGAATGTCCGAGATCATCTCTGCATTCATAGGAATGGGCGTCACTGACAGATGTTCTTCCCAGTCCAGTCCGAGCTGCTGCTCGGCTGCGATTCGACTAAAAGCCTGAAGCATATCCTGCCAGCAGCGATCAATACTTTCCTGCCGAATATGGCGGATATCCAGTGAAAATACCGCCCGTGCTGCAACCACATTTCCAACACCCGGATCAGCTGTGATTCGCCCAACTGTGGCTACCAACGGTTCTCCTGCTTCCAATGCGATATTCCTTACTGCAGCAATCATCTCGGCTGCTCCGGCAAGTGCGTCTTTGCGCCAGGACATCGGCGTCGTTCCTGCGTGATTCGCTTCCCCGCTTACGGTAATATTGAACCGCTTCTGACCTACGATATCGGATACAACTCCAATCGAATGTCCAAGGCGTTCCAGAACCTGACCTTGCTCAATGTGAAGCTCAATAAAGGCACCGTAATTTTTCGCGGCAGGTGTATATGCACTATCAGGTCCAAAACCCGCATCCCGGATCGCTTGTGCAAATGTAACGCCGTCTTGATCCTTCAAATGCTCTACATCTTCCAGAGACGTTATTCCAGTTATACTGCGTGAACCCCAATACGCAAAAGGAAAGCGACTTCCCTCTTCTTCACATAACGATACCACTTGAAGTGTGCGCTTCGGTGCTCCGAAATTCTTCTGCAAATACTCCAATGCCAGGACTCCCGCCACCACACCGTAAGCACCATCATATTTGCCGCCATACACCACCGTATCAATATGCGATCCTGTCACTATCGGTAATTCTTCAGCACCAGCCGCTGATTCCTTACCCTCGGCTTTGAGTGTTCCATACAGATTACCAGACTGGTCAAATTCGGGAGACAGCCCTTTCTCCTGCATTTTGGCTGCAAGGGCAACCTGTGCTTCACACCAAGCCGAGTCATACAACAGTCGTGTAACGCCACCCTGTGCATCCGCACCATATGTCGACAGCCAGTCAAGCATGGCTTGCAACTCCACCTGTTCCACATTCGGCAAAGGAAGTGGGGCATTGTTTGTACCGGATGACCGGTATACTCCAGATTCTGTCATGGCGTCTCCCCCGTTCTCGCCTCGATGGGACTAGAGGAGTGGGCTGCAATGTGCTGTCCGACAGGCACAGGAGATAATCCGGATTCCGAGTTGTAAACACGCTGCCCACGGCAAAATACGTCTGCAATCTGACAGTTAAATGTACGTCCCACATAAGGGCTCTGTTTATGCGTATAGAGCAGATCCTCCGTGTTCAGGATTGTGCTCTTCTCCCAGTCAATCAGGACCAGATCTGCATCCTTGCCAATGGCAATCTCTCCTTTACTCTCCAGACCAAGCCTTATGGCAGGTTGCAGGGAGAGAACTCTTCCGAGCAACGGGAGGTCGATATTACGCCGAAGATGTCCATCCTCCAGCATGATTAGCAATGTGCTTTGCGCACCGGATATACCGCCCCAGATTTCGAAGAAGTTATCGGATTGTTTCATGGATGGCGGACACGGAGAATGGTCTGAGGCAATAACGTCAATCAATCCCGATGTCAGTGCATCCCATAACTGCTGCTGTTCGGAAGAGCTACGAAGCGGTGGAGCGCATTTCGCTACAGCACCCAATCGGACCACATCCTGATCGATCAGCGTCAGATAATGAGGGCATGTCTCCGAAGTGACGTCTTGCCCACGCCGCTTGGCCTCTGCAATCAGATCCAGCGCTTCCCGGGTGCTAATGTGTACAAAATGCAGCGCACACCCAGTCTGTTTGCCATATTGCAACGCCCGGGCAACGGCAATGACTTCAGCTTCTACAGGTCGGGACCGGACATAATCCATCGGTTCAGTCCTTCCCTGCGCAATGCTTTTTGCACCGAGTTCGGCAACGATGCCTTCGTCCTCTGCATGAAGTGCCAGCACGCGGTTTAATTTGGCAAGTTCATTCATCCCATCCAGCAGTGTATGGTCATCGGCTCTGGCAAAGATGTCTTCCCCTTCGCCACCCGGCTCAGACATAAATGCCTTGAATCCGGCAGCACCCAACCCTGCCAGTGGAGCAAGATCACCACGATTGCCGGGAACCAAGCCCCCCCAGAAGGCATAATCAACATACGATTGGTCTGTTGCTGCTTTCATTTTCATTTCCCATGCTTCCGGCCTTGTGGTTGGCGGTACGCCGTTAAGTGGCATATCGACATAGGTCGTGATTCCCCCGGCCGCAAGGGATGCCGATCCAGACCTGAACCCCTCCCAACTGGCGAGTCCGGGTTCATTGAAGTGTACATGAATGTCCACCACTCCCGGCATCACTGTAAGGCCTTCAGCTTCTATAATGCAAGTCGCTTCACCAGCGGTCAGCCGCGTGGATAGTTCCGTTATTTTTTCACCAGTAATGCCAATATCCAGTTGCTCTACCCGATCTCTCAGCACCACCCAGGCCCCCCGGATGATGGTATCAAATGTTGTCATGTGGATGACCCTCCCCTGAATCAGAACCGGATGTGTGCATGTTCAGCTTCCCCGGTATGTACTGTAACCTCCTGGAGCAATTAATAATGGAATATGGTAATGGCTTGAGGCATCAGATACGGCAAAACGAATCGGAACAATCGTCCATAATGCCTGCCCCAGTTCCTCCAACGAACGCTGTGCGTAATAACTCTCGACATGGAATTGAAGCTCATATATGGCTGGCTCCAACTTGCCTCCATCCAGCAGCGGTGCATCCAAACGCCCATCCGCATTTGTCACCGACTCAGCCACTTTTGTCTTGCTTTCCTGTTCTCCATCCCTCTTCAGGGTATACAGCTCGATCCGAACACCCGCAGCAGGCACGCCTTTGGATGTATCCAGCACATGTGTTGTAATTCGTCCACCAGATATTGACATTAGACGCCACCTTCTTTCCCGAAGTCATGGCCGTCTGTTCCCAGATCATCCCTTGTCATCGAAAAACCCTGGAATCCATAAGGTGGTCTCGGCTCGGTAAATACTTTGCCTTCTCCCTCTTTCACTTCCTCCAGCACTGTCTCCCAAGTCCGATTGTTGGACTCAAATGAAACCTCACTCAGTTGCTCAAATCGACTTAACAACCTTCGTCCAATCTGGTAGATCAGATGTTGAATGGAAGCGGATCGACACTCATGAAATACCGCAGCAGCCAAATCTCTGACCTGTTCCGCCGCTACATACCGTCCACGTTGATCATCCATGCCATCTCTCGGATCTTCATAACGCCAATTGATGTTCAGGAAAATAAATAATGGTCGATCCCATGTCTCTGGAAGAGTGGTATATTCATCCTGCATAAATCCGGCAAATTCACTGCCTTTGACCTTGATCAGTCTCAGATCGGCTACACCACTGAAATGGTTGCTGAGTTCAATCGAGTCTCCTGTTCGTTCCGCTTCCACGGCAGCTGTCGCACGATCATTCTGCGAATAACGAAATACGAGCGCACTCGGTCGATAACTCCCTTCCAATCCAATCGGTATATCTTCAAAAGGAATCTGGTCCGCTGTCATCTGAACCTTGCTCATCTGCGGATACGTCTCCAGAAAACGCCGACTTACCAGCGCAAGAAATCCTTCCACCGTCGCTCCTGTGTAATCCGCTGCATGTTTGAGAATGAAATTTTTCATCGAATCGGTTGCGACCACCAGCGAATTATCCCCTTCTGCAAAAGAAGGCAAGAATTCATCCCCCTGCACAGCCACCTTGATGTTCAATCCAAACAGAATATTGCTGCGTCCGATAAAAGGAGATTCCGGAATGGACTGTATACCCGTCAACGGTTTGGCGTAGGAACGGTACATCCACACATCCCCTTTGCCGTAATACATCGTCCGCTGCTGCACTGCGGCTGGCTTGCTCACAAACTCATGTTCATGACCGATCTGTGCGAGCCACTGCTCCAAACGAATGCCCGCTATCTTGAATACTTCCTTCAATGCAGTCTCGAATTCTTCTTCCCTGCCTCGGCGATGACGTTGCCTCATGGATTCGAGGATGGAGCTTGCGGTATGGCCTTTAACGGCCAATATGAAAGGAAAGCCAAATTGGCTTGTATATACTTTGTTTAATTGTTGAAGTTCGTTGTATTGCTCCTGTGAGAGTGAATCAAGCCCCGCACCAGCCTGCTCCTGAACGGAGTTGCTGCTCATGCTGATTCGTGCTCCAAGATCCGGGTGATTTCGAAGCAACTGCAACTTCACCTGGTCATCCGATGCCTGAACCACGTTTTTCATCACTTTCATCATCTGTTCAAATGAATCGAAAGGTCGTAAAAGCCCGGCCCGCTCAGCCACCCATGGTGATTCCTCAAATAAGCCGCCAAACGTATGCACAAACTGTGTGATAGACCAGTTGTTAACAAGTTTAATTAAGTCGCTCATGTTAGAACCTCCGGTCTGTTGTGGATTATTGTTCTTCATTCTAAGTGTCGTTCAATGTCGCGACAACAATATTTACGCAATTTTGTAATATAACATAACATCAGAGTTGCGATTTGTTTGCTGTGCACGGGAAATTCAGTTTTTGTTGCCCTAGAACATGAAAAAACCGCATTCCATTAAGGGAATGCGGTTCTTGGGGGTCTGACCCGGTAGCATTGTCATGTTGCACAATGTGTGGTCTAGAGTTGGACATTGTGGGGTCTTGCAGCTGCTTTGTCCCGTACAAACTTGCGGAAGGTGAATACCAGCTTTAACTTAAGCAGATCATTCGTTTTCTTAAAGTCCATTTGCAGCAAGCTGCCGACTTTCTCCATCCGATAAGTGACCGTGTTGCGATGCACAAACAGCTGTTTGGCAGCTTCATTGATCAGTCCATCATTTTCGATAAAGGACTCCAATGTATTCATCAATACCTGATTGGGGTCACCGTCCCTGGCAAGTAACGGTTCAAGTACTTTATTGCAGTAATTCTCCATGATGTTATCCGGTACGTGCTGGAACACATAGGCAAATTCAAGCATTTCAAATTGCAACGCACGGTCTTTCATGCCGAACCGACGAGCCAGTTGTCGAGTATCGAGACACTCCTGGTATGCTTCACGGAGCGATTTGGGTTCATGTTTCATTTTGCTGATCCAGAAACGCGGAGCCGGTGCTCCTTTCGCTTCTTGCGCTGCCAGAACATCACCGAAACGGCTCAAGAGAAAACTTGATAGCTCCTCTCCATAATCTCGCCCTGTTGGGCAGGTGTAGATGGACAGAATCCCATCTTCGATCTGAAAATGCTGTGAGGCCGTGAATTGCATCAGCGGATTGTACTGCAACTCACGATGAATCTGTTTAAGCAGCTTACCCTCGGCAAACAGAGTCGGCTCAAGCGTGATCAACACGCACTGATAGGTTCCCTGGAACAGATGGATTCCTTTGTTTTCACTCAAGGTGGTCAATTCCTGAACAGTCATTTTGTTATCCAGATACTGTGACAGTAGTGTTCGCATCTCATCTTGCACGGTCGGATTAATATGCTCACGATAAGTCATATCCATATAAAATGCTAGTACATCGGCAGCCTGTTGGAACAGCTCTTCCTCCGCCCGAAGCGACAAAGCGGAATCCGTAAACACAAGCAACGATCCGTATTCTTCATCATTTTGCTTGATGGGTACGCGATGACAACTTCCCTGATTCCATTTCACTCGGTGCATGACGGATTTCCAAGGCCAGCCTTGAGTTACCGCATCTCCTGCAATGCCTTCACTACCATACAGTACATGCCCACGTGAACCAATGACGGCAAGCGGATAGTTCAGCACCGTGGCAAGTTCGGCAAACACATTCCGATGTGGCTGCTGTTGCAGTGCAAACTGCATTAATTTTTTCTGCTTTTGCACGACCTCATGCAGCAATCGGTTGCTACGTTCATGTTCAGCCTTGAACAAGGCATTCATCTGGTCGGAGAAGGTGAATTGGAAAGGGAGCTCAAGCAGCGGCAAACGAAGCCGATCAGCTTCCTCAACAATGCCTTGGGGAATGGACTGCCAGAAACGTCCCAGTTTGATGCCGAGTCCTGCACAGCCACGTTCATTCAAACGTCGCATCAAACGTAATGCATCTGTTTCACTGTCTTTCATAATAAAAGCGGTGGTGAACAACATTTCTCCGGATTTGATCCAATCCGCGATATCAGGAGCGTCCATGACGTTAACGGATTTCATCATCCGTGAAGTCCCTTCTCCACCCGCAACCAGTTTGGCCTCTGACAACGGGTACACCTGTAAAGCCTCTTTAACCGTAAGTTGCATGGACACTACCTCCCATATATCTAACACAAAATTGTGTTATTGTCGTTTCCGTAGACTCTATTCTGGATTATACTTCTAATTAAATCTATATTCATCCATTTAACTTTGTTTATTGTTAAGTATTATAACATCAATTTTCTAAATAAAGCTTACACGGCAAAAAAATAAAACCTATGACCTAATTACAGCGCAATTTCCTGTAATCGGCATAGGTTTTATAAGTTACTATGATCCACATAACGTTGAAGTAATCCATTTACACGATAACGGAGAGGGCAGAAAAAACCTGAAAAAGCGAAGCGTTCGCCTTTATCCCCGGATTTTCCCCTTTAAAAAAGGGAATCGAAAAAATCTGGGGATAACAGCGATTGGAGGGTTGTTCTGTCATCGTAGTGTCAGTGTAAATAACTTTTAGTTCAACTACGATCAGATTTCCATGGTTTCGTGATTCATCCATAATTTCATACGGGATAATACCTCTTTGATATTCAGTGGTTTGCTGAGATAGTCCGAAGCACCTGCTGCAATACATTTCTCCCGATCCTCTTTCATGGCCTTGGCTGTCAGCGCAATAATTGGAAGCTGAGTCATGCCAAGCCGTTCACGGATCTGGCGAGTTGTCTCATAACCATCAAGTTCCGGCATCATAATATCCATCATGATGATATCAGGCTTGACTCCTCCACGCTCCAACAATTCCAGACACTCGTACCCGTTCTGCGCTGAGATGACATTCATACCGTATTGCTCAAGGGCGTTAGCCAGGGCATATACATTACGTATATCATCATCAACGACAAGTACTTGGCGTCCGCTGAGCAGCGCTTCTTCCAGAGGTGTCAATAAAACATCGGATTGTCCGGAAGTTATTGAAGGAAGCTTATTGACCTCAGGTGTAGTGGTAGCCACCTCATTCAGGAACAACCGCGATGCATTCATAGTCTCAGGTTCATCTCTTCGCAGTGGTAGGAACAGCGTGAACACACTGCCATGTCCTTCACGACTTGTAGCCGAGATTGACCCCCCCAGCAAATTCGCAAGCGATTGAGAGATCGACAGGCCAAGTCCTGTTCCGCCATATTTACGTGCGGTAGCCCCATCCGCCTGTTTGAATGCATCAAAGATCTGTAGAAGTTTGTTTTCCGCAATTCCGATCCCTGTATCACTGACGGAAAAAGCAATCACATCGGTCTCTTGATCTTTCAATTCAGGATGAGCCAGACTCATTTTGGAGATGGTTAAAGCAACTTCACCCTCACTCGTGAACTTGAATGCGTTCGAAAGCAGATTTCGGAGAATCTGGTGCAATCTCATCTCATCCGTCACGATGGTTTCCGGTAAAGGACTTTGGAGCTGAATCCGGAAGTCTATTTTTTTCTGTTCCGCTGTTTTCAGGAAATACTGGTTCATGACTTCAGGAACACTGCCCAGATAGACATCATCGAAATCCACTTCCATCTGTCCGGCTTCCACCTTGGATAGATCCAAAATATCATTGATCAGATTCAGCAGATCTTTACCTGATTTGTGAATGACTGAAGCATAGTTCTGCTCTTCACTATTCAAGTGTTGGTTTTTATTCTCAGACAATATTTCGGATAAAATCAGCATGCTGTTAAGAGGTGTCCGCAGTTCGTGGGACATGTTTGCCAAGAATTCGGATTTGTACCCTGAGCTTGTTCGTAACTGATCTGCCACAACTGCAAGTTCATTGGCTGATGTCTCAGCAGCACTCTTCTGTATTTCCAGGCGATCATTAAGCATATGAAGCTCTTCGGTCTGCATTTGCAGTTCCTCCGTCTGAGACAGCATCTCTTCGGTCTGAGCCTGAAGTTTCTCCGATTGTGCCTGTAATTCTTCATTCAGAACTTGTGACTCATCATATAATTGCTGTAATTCCATGCGAGTGACGGTCGAGTGTAGTGAAACACCAAAAATGTCCGTCAGTTCTTGCATCAGCTTCATATCATTCTCTTGCAATGGCTTCATCGAAGCAAGCTCGATTACCGCAATCGTTCTGCCTTCGAACAGGATCGGTACTACAGTAAGTGATGTGGCAGATGTATACCCGAGTCCCGAAGAGATTCGGATATAGTTCTGGGGCAGATCATTCATGCGTAGAACTCGCTTCTCGACAGCACTTTGACCTACAAGCCCCTCACCCGGGGCAAGCGACACTTTACCGAGCGAACGTTCTTTCTCTCCATCCCCAGCATATGCAGCCACGAGCAGCAGTCGATTGTCTTTCCAGTAATATAAGACGCTATATGGAACTTCAAACAACTTGGCAAGCTCGTTCAGGAACAAGCGGGACAATCCTTCCAGATTGGTCGGGTTCTGTAAGAGTGTGGCAATGCCTGTGATCTGGTCCTTGACCCGATTCTGTTCCTGTACTTCATCCAATAATTTGTTGGTTTCGTGGCCCAGGTCTCCCACTTCATCATGTGTACGCACCTGAATCCGCTGCTTCAGGTTTCCACCTTTGGAGATATCACTGATGGTTTGCATAACATCTCGCAACGTTTTGACGATATTTCCTGATATCACAATCGCGGCTGCAATGGATAATGCTGCAATAATACCCCACAGCGTGTACATAATCGTCAGCAGTGTGGAACTGCGTCTGGCAAGTTCAGTCACCCTCGCCTCGGTCAGAGCGATCTCTGTGTTACGGAAGGTTGTAAGTTGAGAGCGCAGTAAATCAATTTCAGTTTTACCCGGATCAGATTCGAAGAATGCAACAACTTTCGCTTGATCCCCTTGCTTTTTCAAGTCCACCGACGGCTCCCCAGCAATCTCAATCCAGCGTGTAATATGAGCTTTGATGTTTTGCAGACTCTGCTGCTGTGAAGGATTATCGCTAATGAGAGCATTCAACTGATCATAGTTGGAACTCCACTGGGATAGGCCTTGGGAATAAGGCTCCAAGTAACTTTCATTGCCTGTAATCATGAATCCACGCTGTCCTGTCTCCATGTTCAAGACATTTTTTTCAATCGCGTTGGTCAGATTATGTACTTCCAGATCATGATGGGAGATAAAATCATTTTCCTTCTGTAACACATTAATTTGGGCCGTAAGCACTAGCAGAACAGCACCAAACAAAAGCACAACCACAAGATAGCCCAATAAAATTTTGGAGCGTATCGTAAATCTTCTCGTTTTTGACAACGCGGAAACCTCCAAATATATACGTATCCCATTCAATTAAATTAAAACGGTGCATATGTAGTTTATATGTATACGTATAGTCTGACAAGCTTTAAGTTCATCGGTAAGCATGAGAAAAACGACCTGCTTGTGCAGGTCGTCCTCTTCATTGATCTATATTGCTCATTTTGGCTGATTTTAGGCCTTTGGAGCGATCATTTTGGCTGGATCGACATATTGATCAAATTGCTCTTCGGTAAGCAGGCCCGTTTGTAACGTCGCCTGTTTCAAAGACAAGCCTTCTTTATGTGCAAGCTTCGCGATTTTGGCTGCATTCTCATAACCAATATGCGGGTTGAGCGCTGTAACCAGCATAAGCGAGTTGTTCAGATTATGTTCAATCTGATCCAGGTTAGGCTCAATGCCTACGGCACACTTGTCATTAAACGCAATAATGGAGTCCGCCAGGAGTTGCACGGATTGCAAGAAGTTATAGATGATAACCGGTTTGAATACATTCAGTTCAAAATTACCCTGACTTGCCGCGAAACCAATCGCTGCATCATTACCCATGACCTGCGTAACCACCATAGTAATGGCCTCGCTCTGAGTTGGGTTGACTTTCCCCGGCATAATGGAGCTGCCTGGCTCATTCTCAGGAATACGGATCTCGCCCAATCCACTACGTGGGCCACTGGCCAACCAGCGGACATCATTGGCGATTTTCATCAAATCAGCTGCAAGCGCTTTAACGGCACCGTGCGCATACACAACTTCATCATGACTTGTAAGTGCGTGGAATTTGTTTGGTGCAGATACAAAATCTTTCCCCGTATGTTTGCCAATCTCCTTGGCAGTGAAGTCTCCAAAGTCCGGATGTGCATTAATGCCCGTTCCGACAGCCGTACCGCCGATCGCAAGCTCCTTCAGGTACTGTACACTTTCACGGATCATACGCTCACTCTTGCCCAGCATGGCTTCCCAACCACTAATCTCCTGGCCAAGCGTAATTGGTGTTGCATCCTGGAGGTGGGTACGTCCAATCTTGATAATATCCTTGAATGCCTCCGACTTGTCTGCAAAAGTGGCTTTCAAGACCGCAATGGCCGGCAAGAGTTGATCCTCAACAGCCAGAACACCTGCGACATGCAGAGCCGTTGGGAATGTATCGTTGGAGCTCTGGGACATATTCACGTCATCATTTGGATGCAGACGCTCTTCCTTGCCCTTTTGCTCTAGCAGTTGGTTCCCCAGATTGGCAATCACTTCGTTCACGTTCATATTGGATTGTGTTCCGCTTCCAGTCTGCCACACGACCAGTGGGAAATGGTCATCAATTCGACCTGCAATAATCTCGTCTGCTGCATAAGCAATAGCATCGGACTTCGCCGCAGATAATTTACCTAATTTATGGTTACTGGCCGCAGCACTTTTTTTCAAAATGGCAAGGGCACGGATAACTTCCATCGGCATATGTTCACTGCCAATCGGGAAGTTTTCCTTGCTGCGCTGCGTCTGAGCTCCCCACAGCCTGTCGGCTGGTACTTTCATTTCGCCTAACGTATCTCTCTCAATGCGGTATTCCACTTGCTTGTCCTCCTCCAAAAAGATGGTTTGGGTCTCTACAAAGCTTGTGTATCTCGTCATATTATACATGATTTGCGAGCAGGTTTTCACCTTTTCGACAAAATTGTAAGCGTAGCGCAAAACGAGCGTGAATTATTTTTGTGATGCAATTGGATACAATCGGCTGCTTTGTTCGAATAGTTCACCTGGTTCCAGACCGACCAATCCGATTTCTTCTGCCGGGATGCCTTCAACATTAGGAGCGTTAACCAGGTTCATCTGTGGTTCAGGACAGAAGAATTCGCCACCCATGTTATTGTTCCAGATCATCCAGTGTTTGTACGATGTACCCACATCATATACCAGTTTGTCTCCAGTACGGTTGTCCGTAAGTTCCATATAGTTACGTCCATTCTGCGGTTCCGCAGTGTAGTGATTATCCATCGCAGCAAAGAACGGACTAACCCCGTCTTTCTTCAATTGTTCTTCCTCAGGTGTAAGCGGTTGAAATTGTCCTGTTGGCAGAGAACGCTCATTCAATTCACGTCGTTGTCCAATCGTAACTTTGGCCGTGTAATCCGAGGCTTGACTGTCCGGTGCAAAAGGTACAGCAATCGCTGTGTGGAAAGCAAACAAATTCGGCATGTATTCAGTCCCGTTGTTGCGGACGGTCAATTGCTGCTGAAGTCCTTGGCTACTCAATGAGTAACGAAGCGTCACCGTGAATGTAAACGGCAGGTACTGATGGAATGTATGTCCTTCTCTCACGTCCTGGCTAAGCAAGACATAGCTCTCCAGCTGGTCAGAACCGTATCCCTCGACCTTCCACTCGGCATCATGCAAAAATCCATGCAAATGGTTACCTGTAGCCGGTTCGTTCACAGGCAACTGATAGACTTTACCATTCCAAGGGAAACGTCCATCCTCATAACGGTTCGGTGGAGAAAGAATCGGAATTCCATAGACCGCTGGTGCAGCCATAAACTCATCCATCTGATCCTGATTCGGCTCTCTCAAGTAACGGAAACCCTTTTCTGTATCACGGAAAGCAACAAGGTTGGCACCCACGCTTGGAATAACTGCCGCTTCAAACTGATTAAAACGAAGCCAAACGGCCGGTATCCCTCCAAATTGTTCTTCAAATGCTGCATTTTGCTGTGTCATCGTTATATGTACCTCCTGCATACTAAGGTTATATTATACGGCTCGACTATATCATGCCCGAGCGCAAAATACCAATCTATGATAGAGAACAAATTCATAATAGAAAAACAAAAAAGACAGGAAAAAGACAGCTGCAATGCGCTACGGCTGTCTCTGCTGTCTTTCATATGATAGTTCAATTAATCCACATATTTGCCATGATCCGGCACAGTGCTCTCTTCAAAGTCCAGATCAAGCCGCTTCAAGGATTCACTCAGCATATCTCCGCTCAAGGCATGCCCATGCCCGGTAATTGCAAGTTTCGGCTCCAGATGCCTGATATGCTGGACAGATTGATGAGCAGCCTGCCAATCGGTTGTGAAATAAGATGGTGGGCCATGCAACTGTTTGTCCTGAAGCAACACACTCCACAGCGACTCCTGCTTCACTGTGATGATTGCGTCTCCCGCAATTAACAAACGGTCTGCTTCTCGAAACAGCGACACATGTCCAGGCGTATGACCTGGCGTGTGCACCCACTCCCATCCTGATAGACCTGGCACGGAATGATCTTTGGGTAAACTGAATATCCGATCATCCAGATTGATTGCCTCATTGGGATAAGCGAATGACAACCTGGACATTAGACCTCCACCTACCGAAGGGTCCGCTGGCGGGTAATCTTTTAATCCCGTTAAATACGGAATTTCAAGCGGATGGGCATACACTGGCACACCCCAGAATTGTTCCAGCTCAATAACCGTTCCTACATGGTCGAAGTGACCGTGTGTCAAAATGATCGCAGACGGCGGACCTTGAAATCGTTCTGTTGCAACCTGAACAATATGATCTGTGAACCTCGCCATTCCGGTGTCCACGAGGACCCAGTTCCTGCTTCCTGGCTCTCCGATGAACACGACATTAACGAATAGTGTACGTAGACTGAGAATATCGGGCGCGACTTCTTCAAGTCCCGTCAACCCTTCTGTAATCAGATTGTCAGATGCCATTCACGGTTACCTCCCATTAGGCGGATTGTCTCTCTGGTTCCATCATCTCGTAGACTTCCCTTTTCTGGATCATCTATTCAACATTTCCAATAAAATAGACGGTATACACCCTGTTTCGGGCATACACCGTCTAGTATAGTCATCGACACAACACAATAGAACAAGAACATCTCGGCCAGTTAAGCCGGAAATGCCTCCAGAGCAGCATCGAGCAATTGATTGTACAGATCGTCATCATTCTCAAGCAGCTCGTCCATACGCAGTAACTCTTCTTCATCACCGGATTGCTCCGTGAAATGTAAGCTATAGTCCCAATCTTTTCCGTTCTTGCTCATGAAGGTAATCTCATATACTGACTTTTCGCCTTCTGTGCGGTAAACGGTATTTCCCACGTATCCTTTTTCACCTTCACGGCGCATTTCAGCACTTATAATTTCAATATTCACAATCATTCTCTCCTTTAATCTTTCATCTACAGTCGGTCTCCAACATTTCTGGTAAACCTAGTTTGGTAATTATTATTGGTTAATTGTACAATATATAACGTAGCAACGTATACCTTATTCAATGAAGGAACCATTCTGAGTCCTTACATAGTTGTAATGAGGACTATAATAGCCAACAAGCTACGATATTATTATCACATTGGAGGAAAAAATAGCATGAATACTTTTGAAACGAATCTGCAGCAATATGCTGAATTGGCTGTACAAGTCGGTGTCAATGTCCATCCTGGACAGACACTCGTGGTTAACGCTCCAATCTCGGCAGCACATTTTGTACGACTGATTGTCAAAGCAGCTTACGGTAAAGGTGCGAAATTGGTCAAAGTAAACTGGAGCGATGAAACTGTTACACGTCTTCATTACGATCTTGCCCCTGATGAAGCCTTCTCCATTGAACCAAAATGGTTTGCAGCTGAAATGACTGAACTCGTTGAAGAAGGTGCCGCTATTCTGCACGTCATCGCTGAAAATCCGGATCTGCTGAACGGTGTAGCTCAGGAACGGATTGTTACTAGCCAAAAAGTGCGCGGCAAAGCGCTCGAAAAATATCGTTCTTATCAGATGGCTGACAAATTCAGCTGGTCTATCGTAGCCGTTCCTTCTCCGGAATGGGCAGCTAAAGTGTTCCCGGATCTGCCGGAAGCGCAACAAGTGGACCGCCTGTGGGATGTCATTTTCAAAACAGTACGGATCGGTGAACAGGATGCTGTTGCCGAATGGAAAACCCATTTGCAAAACCTGGATTCCCGCGCTGATCTGCTGAACAACAAGAAATACAAGAAGCTTCACTATACAGCTCCAGGCACAGACTTGACCATCGAACTTCCAGAAGGCCATATCTGGGTATCCGGTGGAAGTGTGAATGAGCAAGGGCATGTCTTTATTGCCAATATGCCTACGGAAGAAGTATTCACGGCTCCGCTGAAAACGGGTGTTAACGGTACAGTTCGCAGCACGAAACCACTGAGCTACGGCGGCAACCTGATTGACGGATTCTCCCTTACATTTGAGAACGGTCGAATTGTTGATTACACCGCTGAGCAAGGACTGGATGCACTCAAAAACCTGATCGAGATGGATGAAGGTGCACACTATCTGGGTGAAGTAGCCCTCGTTCCACATCAGTCCCCAATTTCCGATACCAATATTCTGTTCTACAATACTTTGTTTGATGAAAATGCCTCCAACCATTTGGCGATTGGTAATGCCTATGCCTTCTGTCTGGAAGGTGGTAAAACGATGTCCAAAGAAGAGCTGATTGAACGTGGCATGAACTCCAGCCTCACTCATGTAGACTTCATGATTGGATCCGGAGAAATGAACATCCACGGAGTGACCTCCGAAGGCTCGGAAGAGCCGATCTTCCTGCAAGGAAACTGGGCATTTTAATCCCGTTTGATGTGATTTAGGAGAGAGGAGATTACTCCTCCCTTTTCCTGCGTCAACAGGTCACCAATTCAACAATTGGAGGGAACTCATATGTTAAGTTTTGAACAAAAACTGGATCGTTACGCCGAACTTGCTGTAAGAGTAGGTGCTAACGTGCAACCAGGACAAGTATTTGTCATCTCTGCGATGATTGATACCGCTGAATTCGTACGTTTGCTGGTACGTAAGGGATATGAAGCTGGAGCCAAGCAGGTGATTGTAAAATACGGAGATGAAACCGTCAATCGATTGCGGTTTGAGATGGCCCCTGAAGAATCCTTCCAAGAGCCGCCGAAATGGCATGCAGCGGAGCTTGAAGAACTGGCAGCCAATAATGCAGCCTTCCTGACCGTATTGTCATCCAGCCCAGACCTGATGAAAGGTATTGACCCGGAGCGGATTTCCACTCATCAGCGTACATATGGTCAGGCGATGGCTAAGTACCGTCAGTATCAACAGGCGGATAAAATGAGTTGGACGGGTGTGGCTTGTCCTTCCCCCGATTGGGCAGCCAAAGTATTCCCGGATCTCCCGGCAGCTGAGCAGGTTAGCCAGCTGTGGGAAGCCATTTTCGCTGCGGTGAGAGCCGATCTGGAGGACCCTGTAGCGGCTTGGGAACAGCATATCGAACGACTGGAGACCAAAGCCGTTGCCCTGAACAACAAGAAGTATCAAGCATTACATTTCCTCTCCCCGGGGACGGATCTTACTGTCGAGCTTCCAGAAGGTCATATCTGGGCGCAGGCAGGTAGCGTGAATGAGCAAGGCACCCCTTTTGTCGCGAATATCCCGACAGAGGAAGTATTCACCGCTCCAGCCAAACATGGCGTTAATGGCAAAGTGTCCAGCACCAAACCACTCAGTTATGGCGGCAGTATTATTGATCGTTTTTCACTCACATTTGAGAACGGACGTATCATTGATTTTCATGCTGAAGAAGGTCAGGATACGCTGGAAAGACTCATTTCCATGGATGAAGGATCTCATTACCTCGGCGAAGTCGCTTTGGTTCCCTTCCATTCACCGATCTCTGAGAGTGGCATTCTGTATTACACTACATTGTATGATGAGAATGCGTCTTGCCATCTTGCGATTGGAAGCTCCTATGCATTCAATATCGAAGGTGGCAAAACGATGTCTCCTGAAGAGCTTGCAGCTCGTGGCATGAACACCAGCATCACCCATGTGGACTTCATGATGGGCTCTCCCGAGACGGACATCTACGGTATCACGGCAAACGGCGAACGTGAAGCCATCTTCCTTAAGGGAGACTGGGCATTCTAACTGATTACGGAGAGTTATCTCCCGTAATGTATTTTCTCTGAACAGTCGAAAAGGCTGTCTTGCAACCATGTATTCATGGTTCGCGAGACGGCCTTTTATTAATTTTCAGCAAACTTTCCCGCATGTTATACACACTTCCCTCATCTGGTTTTTCCCGGACCAACCTCCCATTGTACCGTTTCCATATTATGTTGTAAAATGTAATGATACCAATGTTTGTGGATTGTTCACCAGAAAGGAGAACATCATGGCCAATCGGCTCCAGTTATTACTAGCCTCAGATTTCCATAATTTAGGCTCTGCACTTCAAGAAGAAGTGTATTATGAATATTATAATATGGTACATGGTCTTATCGTTTATATCATCAAGGAGCGTGCTGCTGCAGAAGATATTATTCAGGAAGCTTTTATCAAAATCATTAAAAACAAACCCATCTTTGAAGACGAGGTCAAACTGAAAGCCTGGCTCAAGGTTGTCACACGTAACACAGCTATTAATTATCTGAGAAAAAATAAAAATAACCGTAACCAATTGGATACGGATAGTGTTTTTATAGATATGGAGACGATGAATCAGACCGCAGCTTCCGTGGAAAGCATGGTAGAAACGCAGATGATGGAAGAGTCTATTGAATATTATCTCGGACAGCTCAAACCGGAATATCGTGTACTTGTTGAGTTACGGTGGAAAAAAGGTCTCTCTTACCGAGAGATGGCCGAACTACTGGATACCTCCGAAGACATTGTGAAGCAACGCTTGTTCAGAGCCCGTGGCAGTATCAAGAAGAAATTACATAAGGAATGGGGTGGAAGCATTGAGCAAAGGCAAGTCCGATAAAAACGTGGAGCGATTCGATTCAGAGCTGGAAGACGAATATTTCGACGCTACGTTTGACCTGGCTTTTGATGAAGCTTTCCATCAGGCCGTCTCTGCCCCTTCCGCCTCCCATACCGAATCCATGCAGCAATCCTGGCAGAAGGTAAACAGGGAAATTAACAGAATCGGTTTACGTAAAAAAAGAATACGTACCTTGCGACTTTCAGTCGTCGTAGCTGCGTCCGTGACCATCGGGGCCGTTATTTTCAGCCTGCCGTCAGGTACGCAAGCGGTATCCCCTTTTGTGCAATCCATCAAAGATTGGGGTAATGGCATGAAATCCGTTATCATTGAGGATCGCACGACCCAACTGGGGGCTGATCCGTCAACAGCCAAAACGCCTCCACCACCGGAAACCAGCTTAGACGACATTCTTAAAGTACAAGAAGAAGAAGCTCTTAATACACCTTCGTATGAGTTATCGAGCCATCTGTTTCGTCCAGTACTTGTTACGGAAGAGATCGCACGCGAAGGGTTCATGGGTGACTTTCTGTTATCCAATGCCATTCCCGAGCGATTCAACAAGGTCAAATTCGAACTCGTGCTTGATACTGAAAACCCTGTGAATCCAGACGATTATTATGAGTCCACACAAATGAGAGTTCAATATACCAGTGAAGGCAAGAGCATAGAGGATGAGATTATCCAGTTTGATTATGTCCATGTCATGCCTGGGGAGAAAATTGAAGGGGCCATGCTTCGTGACATGAGCACCGTAAAGCTGGCGGATGGCTCGGAAGCACTGATGTATATCGGCCCACCCTATAACTCCTTTCAGTGGATGATGGGTTCCAACAATATGAGTCTGTTTGGCACCCTTTCGGAAGAAGAAATGACTGCTATTGCCAACGATTTTCAAGAGCAGAAGTTTCCGGGCAGCACCCGTCGATAAGATCAGAATAACACGGTGCCAGAGACATGTTTGCTTGTTTCCGTGGTACTTCCATCATACGCTGTATGAATACTGGTAACGCGATAATAATATCCTGGCATAACGGTCCAATCCGATGCGGCATTCAGTAAGTTTGTATTCGTTGCATTGTTGGAATTCGTTTTAAAAGTTACCCATGCTGTTCCTGTCCAGCGCTCAAGTCGATAATCTACGGAAAGTGTCTTCATTGCTGTATATGTCATGGTCTTGGTATTGACGATAGCCGATAGTCCACCCCCAGGAATGACTGCACCGACCGCTTGATAGATATGTCCAAGTTCTCGAGTGTTAGCAAGCGAGTGGATGGATGGTTCCGGCGGAGGTGGGGGTGTAAGGGCACCAGAGGACACGTTGATCATCGGGCTTGCAACGGCTGGTTCGGACGTAGGTATAGCCAGCATTGTTGGCACCATTAACAAGGCAACAAAGGCTATTTTTAGCATAGATGCTGCACTCTTCGTTCTCATTTTCCGCATATTGATCCATCCTCCGCTTCCATACTTGATTTTGTGTAAGGGTATAAACGGACGGATCGGGTGACAGGTTTCAAAAAAAAATTAGACGCTCCGATGTTTCTGTCGGCAGCGTCTTTTATCTTTGCATGCATCTCCAGCATGGTTGAAACCTAAATTATTCCAGCCCGTATGTATTGGGTAATGAATACACGAAACCATATTAACCAACCAGATTTGCAAATGAGGTGTGTAACTTGAGTAAATTTCAATCCAAATCCAGAAGGCATCGTCACAGCTCCAATCCGAATCAACTACATATCGAAGTTTTCGGCTCGTTCAAACGTTGGCTTGTTATCTTGGTGAGTGCACTTACCGCAGGGACCTTAATATATTTCTTGGCTACAGCTCGGGAAAGCTGGATAAGTATGGGGATTGACCGCTATGTATTGCCCTTTATGATCTGGGGACTTGTACTGTCCCCCATCCTTGCTTTTCTTTTCCTCAAGCAGAGCGGACGAACCCTTTCCCATGTCAAATTTTTACGTGTTTTCGGGATTGCTTTCTGCCTTCTGCCTCTGGTACTTCTGTTTTATGTGTTACCCGTAACACTCGGCATGGTGAATGATCACCTGACCCAGTTTAAGCAAAATCCGGTGTTATCCACCACTAAGGTGGGGGACTACAATTCTTACGAGGTTACTTTTGTCGATACGCCTATGTACGCCATCATCACCATTAAGACACCGACAACAACCCAATCCACTCGAAAAAAGCTGAATATTCAGTATGATCTCGCTCCTGGAGAGAATGTTTACGTCACTTATAAGCGAATTTCTATCGAGAATAGCTTGGTCACGGAGAATCGTTACGCCGATGTTGTCATTCATGCACCCAAAGAATCATGAGCATGCAAAAAAAGCTGTACGATGACCATTACGTCACCATACAGCTTCATTTGTTACAATTTCGATCCGGCTACGCGCCTTCTTCTTCAACCAACAGTTCCAGCTTAATCACATTTACTCGGGAAATCCGCTTATGTTCTGTCTCTTGAATGACAAATACATAACCCCCATACTCAACCGATTGACCAACCTCAGGTGGAATGGCATCTACTCTGGAGTATAACCAGCCCCCGATGGTATCATAATCGGCACGATCCATCTCCAGTCCGAATCGTTCACTGACTTCTTCAATCAGCATCAATCCATCAATAGAGTATTCCATCTCATCCACTTGTTCAATGACAGGACGCTCATGGTCGAATTCATCCTGAATCTCGCCTACGATCTCTTCCATAATATCTTCAAGTGTGACCAGCCCGGAGGTTCCTCCGTATTCATCAATCAGTATAGCAATCTGTGTCTTGCTACGCTGCATTCGCTTGAGCAGATCACTGATCAGGGTGGTATCTGGCACAGCCAGGATGGGCCGGATTACGGAGATGGTATCCGTAAGCTGGGATCGCATCAGATCCTTAATGTGAATAAAGCCGATAATATGATCCTTGTCTCCGTTATATACCGGATACCTTGTTCGCATACTTTCACTGGCAATCTCCAGATTCTCCAACATGGACTCATTGGCATTCAGACAGATCATCTCCGTCCGCGGAATCATAATTTCACGGGCGGTTGTATCCGTAAAATCAAATATATTATCAACAAGTGCTAATTCAGTGTTATCAATTAAACCGCTCTTATTGCTTTCTTTCATGAGAATACGTAATTCATCTTCACTATGCGCGTCGTCCATCTCCGAAGCTGGTGCCATTCGGAACAGTCTCAACAAGCCGTTAGCCATACCGTTCAGTGCCCATATGAATGGATACATTAACTTGTAGAAGAACGTTAGCAAAGCCGCAGACCACAACGTGATCGTCTCAGACTTTCGAATCGCCATCGTTTTGGGAGCAAGTTCTCCCAGTACAATGTGCAAGATCGTAATAATCACAAATGCAATGGCAATAGAGATTCCATGAACGTAGACTGGTCCCAGTCCAAATGCGGTAAACATGGGCTCTAACAGATGTGCAATTGCCGGTTCTCCCAGCCACCCGAGCCCCAGTGAAGCCAAAGTTATACCTAGTTGGCAAGCTGACAGATATGCATCCAGATTACGTACGATATTTGAAGCATAGATGGCATTTTTGTTGCCTGTTTCCACCAAAGCCTCAATCCGACTTCCACGAACCTTCACCATCGCGAATTCCGCCGACACAAAGAAACCATTCATTAATACAAGTAAACCAATGATTACTAAATTTAAAATACTCGGTAAGGGGTCACTCAAATTTTCATCCTATTTGCCGTCATTCTTCGGCAAATAGGTCCACCTCCTTCGAAAATGTAGGATATTTGCCATTCTGCCGTTCATATGCAATTTCAACTTCCCAATGCTTCCACCTCCACCTTGTTCTGTCGAATAACAAAGATATGCTTCTTTTATTATATAATTCTACACTACACAGTCAATCCGTGTCCTATGACAACGAAATGGCACAAACGCCTTTTTTCTTTAACGAAAGTCTCGATTACGCTGTTTCCCGGAAATAATTTTTACTCAATACGCCGTTATGCTTCCTATTTTCTCAGTTGTATTGATAAGTGATTAACTTTGAGTTCATTAGATAGTTAATCACTTATCATTTTGTGTAATACGTGTGACTGCTCGAACTACAACATCAGGATAGTTATTTTGAATGATAATTTTGGCTTCAGCTATACTTTCAGCTCTCAATTCTCGAGTGTATATGATCCCATAAGAATCTTGGAATTCTACGGAATATTCGATTACCTCTCGGTCCATTTTTATCACCTGCCCATTGTTATTGTGCTTTACATATCACATTATCAATAAGTTTACGCATTCGTAAAATACGTTGAGCGCTCCCTTCCACTAGTAGTTTATTCGATAGTCCTTTTCAAGATAAGCATATTCACTGTCCCTTATTTGATACGTCCTTGGTCTGATAACTAATAATTCCTTATCTGAGCCAGCCTTGTGAGACGAATTAATTTCGAGTTTCATCACTCGTTCAATGACTTGATGGTCGATATGCTCATCTTCTACATCTTCTTCGTCTACAAAGCGAACTGTTATGCCCTGTTTTATTGCTTTCCAATTATGATGACTACTTTGATAACATAATTCCACATTAATCAATGCCTCATCACAATCTATTCCGGACTGTGTGTAAAACTCAATAAATACGTCTTTATCTTGTGAACCTAATTTTATTTCATCTGTTTCTGTTTCAAAATTCCCATTCAAATTCAAACCTCGATAAAGGCCTTTTGGGAGATGAATACGTAATAATGCATTTTCAGTTAAATTATTGGCATAGGTGAGCTCAATCCATAAATGGTTCATTCCTTCTTCTTTTTCCATCTTTTTTTTAGCCAGCCGTAGATTAAACATCATTAGATTCCCCCCTTAAAACCTGTGAAACAGAATCAATAACCTTCTGTTTTAATTCGGCAGAAACTCGAGGACTTAATGTAATTGAAACATCATCTGTTATTGTCAGAGTTTCGTTTTCCAAGACACGGTCTGGACTATATAAACTCATCAATTGGCCGATTTTTTCCACTTCATCTAAAGAAAGAGAATTTAATTTTTCTTGGATGGACGCTAAGTTCTCACCAGTTCTTGATAAAGTTATAATTGCTCGAAAATAATGAATGTGTTTATCGGTGTATACTCTTTTATTTCCTACCAACTCTAACGGAGGAACCATGCCTATTTGTGTATAGTACCGAACCGTCCTCAGATTCATCTTAGTATCATCTTCTTGAAGAATTTCTGAGATACGCTTTGCAGTGTACTGATTCATAACCTCACTCCTTTACACTTTAGTTTATACCTGTACAGTAAACTGTAATATGTACAGTTTACTGTACAGGTATACATCTAGTCAAACAAACTATTAAAAAAGGAAAAATCATTTTGAGAATCACAACTAATTCCTAAGCAAACCAAAGAGAGCATCCTCGCTCATGCTTCCGCATGGCTGGATACTCTCTTTTTGTAATACGTTATTTTCTCAGATTCTATCCGTTAATTCCTATGTCGACTCAATCTCCACTACGGTTTCCGAAGCGGGGTTCCAGCGCCACTTGGCTTGTTTCCCGCTTGCGTTATGCAATCCACCGATCCAAAATTCATCCTGCTTCAGCAGTGCCCAATCGACTTCTTCATTCAACACCTGAATTCCGAGTTCCGTTAGCGACAGGACTCCGTCACGGAATTTTTCATCATGCTGCTTGAAATTAGGGAAAGTTGTTGCACCGCTCATCTGAAGAAGGGCATGAGGTCCTTCTGTCATCCGCTTCAGATGTGCCCAGTATTCTAGATCACCCATTCCGAGAATGTGCAGCTTGTCACCTACCTCGCGAAATAATGGATACGGACGCTCTACCCCTGCTCTAATGGTCTCCAGTGTGGTCTGCTCAATCAGCCCCAGACCGTTCGATACAGATGGCAGACGGGACAAATGTGCCTTAAAGGCAGCTTTCGCAAAGGGTAGCGCAGAAGTGTCTGCCTGCAAGTAATCCAGATGATGCCGGAAATCAGTCGACGTATAGGCTTCCCAGAACTGTGCACCAGCTTGTAACTCGTTTTTCTCAATCACATGCCAACTACCGGACAGACGTTCAATCTGTGTGGAGGTAAGCTGTCCCAGTCCTCTAAAGTGCTCAATCTCTGGATACGAGTCAATGCAGAGCAGATTCAGTTTTGTATTCTGGAGTGCTTGTCCTTTGAAATAATGCAATAGATACGATAACATCGTCTGATCATAGAGATCGTATTCAAACCATAAGACAATTTCTTTGTATTGTTGAAACGAATGCAACTTGCGTTCAAGTTCCTCAATCTTCAAGTATTCCGCCTGTGGAATGCCCAACTGTTGTTCTAACACGGATGCCCGATTCTGCCGCTCCTTCGTATCTCCCATCTCTTTGGCTACCGGGCCGAACGTGTACAACTCTCTCCATACCAGGATGTCTCCCTGAATTCCACTCTCTCTTAGACGATTGGCAGCGTGATCCCCATTCATAATGTGTAACAATCCTTTTCCCCCTTCATACAAGTCACTGAATACAGAGACCAGATCCCTTACTGGCATAGAGCGCTTGAGTTTGGATCGGGCATCGAACAGTCTTTTCTTTAATGCAGGTACCTTCACCCCGAGGAAATCCGATATTTCCTTGAGCGAGTATCCTTCCAAATAAAACAGTTCAACAGCAATCCGCATCGATGATGGCAGTATTGCAATGGAATCACGAAGCGTACGATGCATTTCATTTTGCACCGCTTGTTCTTCCGGATTATGCGCCTGATCCTCTTCATGGAATACATGCTCCAGCTCCTGAACTGGAATCATGGTATGCTGCTTGCGTCTTAGCCAGCGATAACACTGCCTCTCCACGATTACCTTGAACCACCCAGGAAAAGCCTCAGGAGCTTCCAGCTTGGACAGATTGCCAAAAGCTTCAGTAAACGCCTCCTGCACGACATCTTCTGCCCAAAATGTATCCCCCAGTCGGTGGTAGGCAACAGCAAGTGCCATCCCGCGATATTGAGACATCAGTTGTGCGTAAGCTTCGGTTTCGCCCTTCATCGCTCCTTCAATCCATGAATTCAATGCTATGGACTCCCTTCATATAAGCATGCTGCTTGTTCTATTCATGTATAAGTGCCATGTTATCGCCAAAAGGTTACGTCTGACTCTAAACCTAGAGTAACCTCCGTATATATGTTTATGTAAAAAACTGTCCTGTTTGCGGATTACCTCCACATTCAGGACAGCGAAGTAAATTCAGTATGTGTTAGACATGTCAGTTATCAATCAAAATGATGAAGTGCCAATGATTATCTGCTTGGAGCTTGCGGGTAATTGCCTACTACGCCCGGATATTGATACAACAACGGCTCATCAAATGTAGCATAGTCGAAGTTGACCATCAACAGCATGATTCGTCTACCTGTCTTCGGATCACTGATGATAATATGATCACGGCCCGCTGCTTCAATAATACCTTGGAATATGCGAGCGTTCCATTCTTTGTTGCCTTCATATGTCATGTAGAATGTACCGAATTTACCAAGATTCAAACGTAAAATATTCTCAATGTATGACTGCTCAAACTGTGGAGCTGTTGTTGTAATCACTGCACCTGTTGGTGTCATTGGGCTTCCACTGGATACAAGTGGGGGTACACTTGTGGAGCTTGGTGATACCATCCCTGGCGTTGGTGACATGGCAGGCATTCCGTTACCGATTTTGTAAGACGTACCTTGAACCTGAGAATTGGCTTGTTGACCCATCACAGAATTTGCTTGCTGACCCAGTGTTTGAGTTGTTGGTTGATAAGGCTGATTAATCATGGTGATTCCTCCCAAAATTTAATATACTTCCGGACAGTCATCGCCTGTCGGACTGAAGAAACAATGCGCTTTGAAACGTCCTGTATTTTGCTGGTCATACCACGTTGGTGGGCAGTCGCCCACAGGTCGGAAAAACCACAATGAATTGCTCGCTGGCCAGATGCGCTCTCCATTGATCACCCGTTGTGCGAGACGAATCTCGGACTGTCTTGCCCGTTGGTAGAAGTACCCCTTCTGTGTTGACTCGTAGCCTCCTGGATTCTGGAATACCATACGATTGATATCGCGAATATCCTTAAAATCCAGACAATCCACCAGCACCCGGTTCACACCTACATTGCCCACAAGCAACATACCCTGTTCGCCGTCACCTTCAGCCTCTGCCCTCATGAGCCTAGCCAGCAGCTTGACGTCCTCTGAGTTGGCTTTAATAACAGCCATAGTCTGTTTCCTCCCTTGTTTCAGCTGTTCATCACCGTACATCGTATTGTGCAGGAGCCCATTCGGTGACACGATTCCATCTTTTTTCCATAAAAAAAAGCCCGGAACCTCACCCAAGGTGAAATTCCGAAGCAACTTGTTTCTTATAATACTCGCCTGTTTAAGGCTTGGCTTCAATCCAATAATCATAGGCATGAACAATGTTGCCTTGGTAAGCCTGATGTTCGGCCAGAAGATCCGGAAGCTTGGCAAGCTGAAGTTCCATCTCCGCTGCCCCTTTCTCATAAAAAGAAATATGAGGACCTTCATGGTTCTGCTTCATTTCTACCGAAATCATTAACCTTTTTCCCAAACGATCCGCGATCTCCATCTCCTGGCTCACAACAGCAGCAATGCCATTGGAACCTTCTGCGTTGTTACGGAAAGCCATCAGCGACACATGATCGAGTGTACGGATCATAAATTCAGCCACAGATGTATCCTTTCCTGGCAACGCGAAGCTATCCAGCCATACAGCAAGGTCTGCGCTTGTTTCGAGATCACTGTCCTTCTTTGTTTCTTCCTGGAAAAATGTAATGTTGGCAGCCCATTCCGTCAACAGGGCGTCCCGACTATTCTCCCACTCTGGCAAAGTGTACGGCTCAATATCCAGATGGATGCCTTCAAATCGTTCATCCGGCTCGGATTCAGCATTATAGTTTTTCACATAATCAATCAATCGCTTAATGCGTGGACGATTCTCCTTTTTGCCCCAGATGGGATGTCCACCCATCGCATGGATCTCAATGCCCTGCGCTTTTGCCCGTTTCACAAAACTGCGATAGCTGGAATAGGGTTGATCCAGATCCAAACGGACATACAACCAGTTAATATTCTGCTCTCTAGCAAACGCTAGTATGTGCTCTCCCCCGTCATTCGTCACCTGAGAGGCCTCCCAGATATACGTTCCCCGAATCTCAGGCTGATTGGATGGAATCTCCGGTGATGGCAGTTCCGACGGCTCCAGTTGTCCCCAGTATACGATGTCATGTACAGCAGAACCTGCGTAGGAACTATGCTCGCTGAATGCGGAGGCAACTTCTTCAATAACGCTTTCCAGTTGCGCTGCACCTTTCCCGGCAAATGACGTGAACTCCTCGCCAGGCATGGGCTTGGTGTTCAACCCAACCGTGACGCTCACATTGCTGGCATCTGCCCAGTTCATTTCCTGTTCAATCAAACGTATGATACCATTGTTCCCTTGCGCATTATCACGGTAAGCGAGTAAAGTGACATGATCCACTTGGTCAATGAACCAACGTGACAATGGTTCGTTATCTGCATCTTCAGAAACTCTATTTCCTGTAACGGTATAGGAATCCAGCCAAAATGGCAGGTCAATATTCACTCTAACTGCGCCATCCTGTCTTACTTGCTCAAATAACAGATTCATATTGGCTACCCAGGATTGTACCAGTGGCTTAGCATCTTCTTTCCAGGATGGTAACACATAGGGCTTGATATCCAGATGTATGGCATCAAATTGCTCGTTGGTTTCAGCAGCTTGATTGTAATCACTTACCCACGACGCTAATCTGAGCATGGGGCCTTCACGACCACTGAGTGCCCAGGATGGATCGCCTCCCAGCGCTTCAACCGCAATACCTGCACGGCTTGCTTTGGCTATAAACGTCTGGTATACCTCCTTGGACAGCGTCATGTCTACATTCACGTACAGCCTGTTTATCTTATGTTTAGCTGCATTGGCCAACAGCTCATCTCCGTTGCTAACAGACTGTGCCTGCCATACCCAGGCCGCCCGTATATCTGCGCCGTCTGCTTCAGCAGGTGACTCATTCCCTATCATTATCATCCCTCCGATCAGCAGTAACAGCCAAAATACCTTCCGGGATTGTTTCCCGAACATATACTCCCTCCATTCCTCTACTGTTGTAAAATCACATTTATTATAGCAACCGAGTTATTAAAAACAAATAAGCCCAAGTGCTTAACTTGGGCTTATTACTCTTATGTTGGATAATCTTAGGGCTTGCCCGAGTCAATCCCGGTTCTAGTCCTCATATATCATTTTTCGGGTCATGCCTCCATCAATAACGAGGTTGGTCCCTGTGACAAAGGTATTGCTTGGGTCAGACAAATATAGACAAGCACGGGAGATATCCGAAGGAACACCCACACGACCGGAGGGATGCTGTTCATGATCCTCCTTTTTGAGTTTTTCCACGTCACCTGTCTCAATCCATCCCGGACTGATACAATTGACCCGAATTTGGTCCTTGCCCAGTGAGACCGCCAGCGCATGTGTCAGAGCTACAATCGCTCCTTTGGATGCGGCATAAGCTTCGGTATCCGGCTCAGACATCAGCGCACGGGTAGAAGCCATGTTGATAATGGCACCCCCGTGTTCATTGCTTTTCATATGTTTGGCTGCTTCCCGACTCGCCAAAAAGCAACTTCTCACATTGGTATTGAGTACATCGTCCCATTCTTCCAGTGTTAACTCATAAGGGGACTTCCATTTTGCAAGTCCTGCGTTATTCACCAGAACATCGATTTGCTTGAATTCTTCCACGGTTGTACGAAAAAGATTCGTAATATCCTGCTCGCTGCGAACATCACATTGAACAAAGATCGCTTCTCCGCCTTCATTGCGAATGGAAGCTGCAGCTGCCGCCCCTTCTGCTTCCTTGTAGTCGGCAAGTACAACTTTGGCTCCAGCGACTGCATAAGCCTCGGCCACGCTTCGTCCTATTCCCTGAGCGGCCCCGGTTACAACAACGACCTGATCTGTAAATGACATATTGATTGCCTCCTCTATGGTAATGATCCTATGATCATAATCTCATTAAGCCTCTTCTTATATAAAAACACGTTAGCCCCATTAAGAAACGCTTGTCCAGCAAATAATCAAAAAAAGCTCACGCCACCCTGGCGCAAGCTGCTCAGTTTAACCACGTAGGCGTTCAGAATATACGCGATTATATCGCTCGAAGCCTACATAACGTGTTCCTTTGAACGAGAGCCGTCCTTCATCCCCCTCAGCACACAGGCCATACTCTTCGCCATTGACTTTGAATTCGAGCCGATCTCCGCTTTCTACTTCAAAGGTGACGTAGTATAACGTTCGTGCTGTACTGCCCGGTTCAGATTGCGACTGACTCATCTTCATCCGTCTGCTGGTGATTCGTGAAGGCACGGTCAATAGGGGCTCCGAGTTGTTGCGTCCCCACCTCCATACCTCCTTTCCCATCGACAGAAGAACTATACCTATAATCAGAACAAATACAACCGGAAAGACGGTTCCAAACAAATCAAACATCCAGGATGATTCAATGCCCATGTCTCTCCCTCCGTTCATACAACTTAGGACAGCCGGAGTCTTGACCCGTCTCCTGTAATGTATATGCACGTAAACAAGGAACTTGTTATCCGGATTGAAATCCAACGATGTGAAGGGAAAAACCCTCCGGCAGAATACCGAAGGGTTGCTTCATACGAAAATAAATACTATTTCATTATCTAATACCCTGCTGCCTGGCAGCCATGTTTTACTTAAAGGTTGTTGCAAATCGTTGATCCGACAATATAACCTGATTAACCTGTCCCTCTTTTGTCAGCATGAACGATGCACGATAGATAGCCAAATCATCTTTTTCCGCTTGCAGCGACTTCTCATCCAGGAATGTTTCCTTCTGAATATGATAGGCATAATCGATATTACGTTCAGACTCGACTAAAACATGTTCCTTGCCATGCAGATCGAGAATCTCTTGATGTGTCATCCCCGCCTCTGCCCCGCGAGCCGTCTTAAAGTGCCCTTTCGAGTCCTTATTCAAGATGATACTAACGACTTTGGCATCCCTATAGCCAATCGTGATCCCGTTATTGTATTGATAGGATTGACCCACACCGGTTGATGTTCCCTCACCGAGGATTTTCTCCGCTTCTTCCTGACTCATTCCATACGCAATCTTATCCTCACTGTCGGTTTTCGTCACAGCCAGATCCTGTTTTGAAAATTCGTTTGGATTGAACTTGCTATTGCTGCAAGCCGTGATCATGATTAATAATAATGCCGCAACAACCCATGTAATTTTTCTCCAGTGTCCATTCTTCATGCACTCACCTCTGATGTTTTTCCAATATTTTATCATATTAACTACTGAAAAAATAATTAGTGGTGAAGTTTTTGCCATTCCTCACAAAATAAAAAGGGTATCAGATATGTAGTTACTCCTGTACCATTATCCGCTCCAACTGAGATAACAGCCTCAGGTAAAGCACTGTTATCTCAGTTCAAGCAAACCCATGTTACCGTTGTGGATGCATATTTAATAAAGTTGAGGAGCGTTTGCTAGCCTCTTAACGGATTCACGCTATTTGTGTGATCACAAGATGTGCCGATACAGGTCTTGTTCCGCCTGCAAGAGGCGTCATGGTTAATGCAGTGGAATTACCGGCTGGATTTCGTATGGTTAGAATTGAATTAATTACTGTTGTTTGCACGAGAGCCATTCCTGGCATCTGACTTGTACCTGTTGCCCGTCCCACTACTGAAGTGGAAAGATCAGCACCATTGAGTGTTAACATAAGTTGCCCAGCTTCATTCATACTCCCCTGGAACATAACTAAATACGTACCAATAGCTGCCAGATTGAATGAACTAGGGCCCGTGCGAGAGATCGTCGTTCCACTTGTTGGACCATCTTGAGGGAAGTTAACATCTGCACCTGGAGCAACCGTTGCAGCATTATCAGGTGGCATCAGCGCGAAAAAGTCAGCAAACCCCAGTACGCCTCCAGCTGCTCCTGTCGCACCTGTAACTCCCGTTGCTCCAGCAGGACCCGCTACTCCTGTCGCACCTGTCGGGCCTACTGCTCCAGCAGTACCTGCCGCTCCTGTTGCACCGGCTGGGCCTGCCGGGCCTACTGCTCCAGCGGGTCCTACCGCTCCTGCTGCACCGGCCGGGCCTGCCGGGCCTACTGCTCCTGCAGCTCCTGTCGCACCCGTCGGCCCAACAGCTCCAGGAAAACCTTGAGGCCCAATTGCTCCAGCAGGTCCGGGATTACCTTGCGGACCTTGTGGCCCTACAGCCCCTGCTTCTCCCGGAATCCCCTGTGCTCCCATAGGTCCAGCAGGTCCGACCGGACCTTGAGAGCCTACCGCTCCAGCAGGACCAGGCTGTCCCTGAGGTCCTTGTGGTCCAGGTGGCCCCCCCGCTGGTCCTTGAGCTCCAGGTGGCCCTTCAACCCCTTGTCTACCTGGAATACCTTGTACGCCCTGTACGCCTTGTATACCTTGGGGTCCTGTTGGGCCAACAACAGTAGGGGTAGATATATTCACTTCTGGAGGCGGACATTTTACTTGAACAAACTTTTTGACCACTTTTAATCGGCGTTCTTTTCTTTTAACTTTACACGGATGTAATATTGCCTTTTTTCTCTTCATACCTTTCTTCACTTCTGAATGACTCACAGTGTGGACACCTCCCTATAGACATAGTTTAATGTACGTATGTAGATGAAAAGATGCGTGGACGAACAACCATTTTAGTAAAAAACTCAGCTAATTCCCAGAAAAAACAATAAAATGGATATCACACCGCCCATACGGTTGATCTAAATTGTTCATAACCATTAATTGAGGCGAGCTGGTTTGCGTAGCGATATTTGTTCAAAAAAACTCATGCCATTTGGGCATGAGTTTCATGGTTTAACCACGCAGACGTTCCGAATAAAGCAGATTAGTTCGTTTAAAGCTAATATTTCATGCCCCTTGAAAGAGGGTTGTCTTAAATCTGCGTCGGATGTACGACGATATAGGAGTTTTGAGAAAAGGGCAACCATGACCTCCATAACGTGTTGAGTTCACTTATGCTGATTTTTCGATTGTAATATTCTTCATCACAATTAATCTTGTGATCTAAAGATTCAGCCAAGTAAAAATGCGTTTCATCATAACCAACGACGGGAACAAAATGCAAATAACGTTGTTTGGGATGTACTCTAATAAATAAAATAACAGGTACACCCTGGCTGATCTGTCTTTTCAACGTATTCTCATTACCACGTAAGTACATTACCTGATATCCTAGCTTCCTGAAAAAAACAACGACCGCTTTGGGATATACCGTCCCATCCAGTAATTTGCGAGGATAGGTTTCATAAAGCTTTGTTCCGTTGGACTCCAAACCGAAATGTCTTAAGACAAACGCACTGGAAAATGCAGCGCATTCGTAGTTTTTCTGAATATCCAACCGATTTGAAGATTGAATGTAATATGTGCTTGGCACATTGACTGTGTACATGCGATCTTTCTTAGGAAAGCTGAAATAAAGGGAGATCACCCAGAGAATAATCAACCAAAGTAATACATTGAGAAACAATTCGTGACCTCCTTCGTCTCATCAGACGATGTACTCTAACGTTTAAGTATGCCATTCACTAGACAGCAGACTATACGTCACAATATTCTCATAATGATCGTAAACCCATTGAGCTTCTCTGGATGTACCTTCATATGAAAATCCGATTTTCTCAGGTATAACCCTGCTTTTAAAATTGTTTTCTGCACATTGAATAATGACACGATTTAACTTCAACTCGTTAAAGAGGTAATTAAGCAATTGCTCTATTGATTTCGTAATGATTCCTTTGCCCTGTGCTGACTCAGCTAAAAAATATCCAATGCTCGTTGCTCGATTATTCCAATCAATATAATGCAACCCTAACATCCCAACCAATTGTTCATTGAACCATATCCCGGAATCAAAACCGTTTTTCTCTTCATAATTATGTGTCCATACTTCTATTACAGAATCTAAATCGCTGGGCGATTGTCTTTTATCAACCCAGAGTAACCACGCTCTCAAGTACTTTCTGTTCTCATCAATTAACGCATACAACTCATCTCTATCTCGAGATTCGATCAGCTTTAATACAATAGATTCATTCACTTGAAAAGGTAACATCCTGTTCCTCCCACTCAATCTAACTATGAGGTTAGTTTAGGTGATTATTCCTCACACCAATTTTTTAGAACCCATTCCTTGATATGCTCTGCTACGATTTCAACTGTCAGTTCAGTGGTATCCAAGTTCAGCATTGGCGGGTCAAACGCAGTTTCTGAATTCTGGAGTAACCAGTTGGCAAAATTCTTGTGATCTTCAACCAGGTTCTCGTCCCACCCACGGGCTCTTAAACGCGTCTCGCGAGTAACATCGTCACAGTGCAAATTCATATATAGAATTCGATCAAATCGATCGATGTAATCGGACGATGCAATGTTTTCCGGCACCATCGTTCCACATAAAACAGTCCCTCGTCCACTTAGCGATATGTTATACGCAATCCTCAACCAATTCTCTTTGGCAATCTGCCAATCCACGTTATCGATGATATCCATATCAAAGACGTCCAATTCGGGAAGTTGCTTGCGAACAAGCGAAGAGATCGTTGTTTTTCCTGTCCCACTTGCGCCTGTCACTACAAACAGCGGTAATCTTCTCATAACTAGCTCCTTTAGTTAAAATAAAATTTGATTTATTACGCTCTCCATTGATCTGCTTTCAACCCATAAATAATCCTGTTTAAATATGCACCGTTAATATATTCGTAATCTCTTAATTCACCTTCACGTTGAAAGCCTAATTTTTCAGGAATTGCGCGGCTTTTGAGATTGTCTGTTGCTACGCCAATTTCAACTTTATTTAATTCAAGTTCATCAAATGCGTGAGCAATTAACACTTTAATCGATTTTGTAATAAGTCCCCTACCCTCATATTCCTGACCTAGCCAATATCCTATTTCAGTCTTCTTGTTTTCTTGATCAATGTATAAGTATCCAATAGAACCAGCAAGCTCGTCTCCACACCAGATTCCTAACCAATAACCATCATCTTGAGCATAGCGTATACGTGTTCCCTTGATGAAATTTCTTGAATCCTCTTCTGTTAATGTCATACTGGGGAACTTCAACCACGCTCCTATATGATCCCTGTTTCGATCGATCAGATTATATAATTGGGGTGCATCTTTCATTGCCAATAGCGATATATAGGTAGCAGTATCCACTTGATATTTAAACATAGCCCACTCTCCGATTCATTTCATTTAATCACCGTTTTCTTGCTTTAATCACAAAGGATACAGGTAACATCTTTGCTCTTTTAAGGAGACTATCGCTATTATTATGTAATTGCATGATATCCTCATCGGATTCTTCTATCATTTGTTCAATGACAAATCCCGCTTTCGCTAACGCATTGACATAGGTTGATAGTTGACGATCAGCCAAGGTTAATTCACCCTGACAAAAATCAGGAGATACCGCATACCACGATTCATCAGAATATGGCTTATTGAAGACAAATCTATCATTTTCTTCAACGACACATCTATGAATTGGATGAGACCAACTGAAAATAAAAATACCATCTTTCTTTAAATAAGAAGCGATTCGGCTGAAAGTACCTTCAAGATCGGTTGTCCAACCTATGGCATAAATCGAATACACAGCGTCAAAATAATTAGTAGGAATACCACATCCCTCTTCCATGGGTGAACATATCAATGTTGCAGGAATTCCGTATGTCCTCAAGTGTTGTTGTGTCTTTTCTATCTGTTTCTGGGATATATCCATACCCCACAGTTCACCTGCTTTGCGGTCTCCATGATACTGCAAGGATTGACCATTTCCACAGCCCACCTCTAACATCTTTAATCCTGAGACATCACCAAAAAGTTGGTGTTTTTCTTCTGAGATAAATGCTCCATAATGTGGAAGCACGATTGCTCTCAAAAAGTCATTCCCTTTTGTATCCCAATAAAAGCTGTTTGTTTCATAAACACTGTACTTGTTCATCTGATAGCCTCCTTTATACACTACATTCAGAACATTACTTGTTACCTTCGTTGAAATATGTAATCTCATTGCCATTAAGTAAGCTTTTAAAGCCGTTCTTGTAATAAGGCATAAGCTCATCTGCCTGTGTTATATCCAACCATGCAATTTCAGAGATTTCATCTGGTCTTGATATCTCCTCATTGCCTCCGACGATTTCCGCTCTGAATGTGATAAAAATGGTATGTTCTTTGAGTTCTTCAAATTTACACTCGTTTATTGCTACAATTCCGTGGACGCCAACATCAAGTCCTGTTTCTTCTTTGGCTTCCCTGATTGCTGCTTGTTCCCATGATTCATCGGCTTCAACAGCTCCGCCAGGCAGCGACCAGCTTGAACGCCCTACATTTCTTACTGCAAGCACTTTAGATTTGGATGGATTGGTTAGTAGTGAGTATACAACATCGACTCGTTTCATTGATTGAACTTCCTTTCTGATATTGATCTTCCTATGTTTTTGATATAAAATTCATAACCTCAAGATACATAAACTAGCACACCCATGTATATCAACTAAGTTGGTCTATACTCTCCTTGAAAATTAAATTGATAGCTTTCATCTACACGGATATATCCGAGAATACAATGTCCTCTTTCTCTGTATAAAACGCTAGAGTAGTTTTTATTGTCTGTGTTCCCCTCTGCAACCAATAATTGATCACCGTCACAGGCCAAAACAATTCCAATGTGATCGTGAGAATTATCCGTTAAGAGTTTCTCATAAATGACTATATCACCACGCTCTGGTTCAAATCCTTCTTGCATATCCTGATAAAAGAATTCTGTTTCAGCTAGCTGAGCCCAGTCCAACCAAGCACCCACCCCAGCTAATCGATACATTCGATTAGGATATCTAATAGGGAGTTTTATTCCAACTTTCATACAACAATGATATACGAATGCGGCACACCAATTGGCTTCAAGTACTTTACAGATATCAGAATCCGGCCAATACCTGCAAATTTCCTGATATCGTTGATCCCCTGAAGTACCAATAATATTTTGCCTTGCCAGCGTTTCTGCTAAATCAGCTAACTTAGAACGCCGCTCTTCAGTATTTATGTGAACTGTTTGCACATTAACATTAACGTCTGCTTTTATATTCTCCTTCGAAATCCCCAATTCAGTAAATACATTCTGTATTCTACTTATCTCTGCCTTTGATAAGTTTCTATTTGGATTCTGGAAGTATATCTGAAACAGTATGGCATCTTTAATAACTTCTTCATATGGGCCATGAACTAGATGTGTATCTTCCTGATAAAAGATTGATTTAAGAATGATAGACAATTCATCTGTCGTAAAAATTTCAGCACTGCGTAATATCGGTCTAACAGCATCCGCACTATTAGGACCAGGAAAGTCTTCGATTCCTGTTTTGTAGAAATAAAAACCGTGGAGTAACCCTGCAATCGCAGTAATTTCCGAATCCTGTACTCTTTTCATAGCAAGCATGGAAGCAAAATTAGAAACCCCATAAAGATGAACCAACATACCTTCCTTGTTATTACTTTCCTCAAGAAGCATTTCATGAACGAGACTACGAACAGTGTCCAGCCGTTTAGATTTCTTTCCTGAACTCAAACTTTGGCCTCCCTACCTTTCTTGACTGGGTCATATTCGGCTTTATTCCTAGACCCATATCTATGATGAATCTGCAATTAAAAGTAATATTAGAGAATACACTGTAATATGTAACACGCTTAAATATTATTCTTATCACTGAATTCAATGCAAAAAGGTTGCATCTCAGGTTTTAAACAATACTCTATTCTTTCTCTGAAGTTTTTCCATTCGACTTTTAAAATGGCTTCTTCGATTGAAAAAAAACCAGACTCTAAGCTCTCCGATGATGTCGTTAATTCTCCTCCTATTGGTTTGGCTAGAAATAATGTATTACATATTGAATTTTCGATATTTTGAAATATTCCACAAAATTTGATGATTTCAATGTCGATTCCGGACTCCTCTTTCGTCTCTCTGATCGCAGCTTGACTTAGGGATTCTCCTTCTTCCACTTGACCACCTGGCATTTCCCATCCTCTTCGGGGTCCTCTAATTAAGTAATAATTCATTTTTGTCGTTTATCACGATTGCAGCGGCAGATAAGATATGTTTTGGAGGGCTCATTTATTCGACTCCTTCTAGAGAGATTGGATATACGTTTGAAGAACAATTTTTAGCCAGACTAAAAGAAGTTATATATCCCATCTTCAAAATAATTATATTCTTCATCCGTTATTCTTAACTTTCCATATCCGTTATAAAATATATCCCTATCTTTTTCATTATCAAACGCATTATGTTTCGGTCTAATGGCTAATGCTACATCATATCTTGGATCGCCATAAGCTGCTCCTGCCCAGTCAATAACTCCAACAATATTGCAATCATTAACTAGCACATTATCTATAGTAAAATCTCCATGAATGAAAGTGTTCTCTATTGGTTTTGGTCTTGCTTCTTTTAACTGTTGAAGTAGTTCTGCTGATCCGTCTACAGCAAAGTGAGTTAGATTATATTCTGCTTTGTTAAGCATTGTATCTAACCAAGGACTGTTATTGTTCAATAATTCAACAGGACAAGAGCATTCATGTATTTTCTTTAAACAAAGCCCAAAGTTAAAAATCGTTTTTTCTTTACTTTGGAGGTCAGGCATCTTAGAGAGAAATTCTCTTAAACTTATTCCGTCAATATAATCCATCAGAAGCCATCTCGATGTGTCCTCAGTATGAAATGAATATACCTTTGGAACAGGGAGTCCCGTACGGTAAAGGTATTGGAGCACCTTATATTCATCTAATAACCATTCATTATAAAGATCGTTTTCTGTCTTCTTAATGATGTACTTTTGGCCGAACGTATCCAGAATAGCCACAGTAGAAGTATGACCTTGCTTAGGAAAAGTGATTTTCTGAACTTTCCCTATATGTTCTTTTATTTCAATTGGGAGATCCTGAATATTCATGGTTTCATCCTTTCTACCGCTCTAAAAGTACAAATCCCATCCCATAATAAAAGCAGCAAATAGGAAAGCCGACATGCCAGACATGATGTATACCGCCTTTTGCTTTTTACTATAGCTTCTTTTCAGCAGTTTGTAGAACAACAAGACAAGATACGCCACAGCTAGAATCACATAAATCAGGTTCAAAATGAGATGTATGCGCAATGAAGAATACGGGGAGAAGCCTAAGGCGCGCATAAACAATAGGATCGTATTCAAAATTAATGCCAGACTAGCAATATTAATAACAATATGATATTTATCAAATCCCGTACCGGGCCTTTCCCAGTTTTTTAATTTGTATTTGGATAACCGAATAAAATAGCCGATTATCGCTCTCAAACTGAGCAGGATCGCTATTGCAAGAGCGATAAAAGATGCTTTGATCAAGGTTATCGTTAAGTTGGATACGGGCAAAAAGTCATTATAAGGGATGGAGACCTTCTCAATAGCACCGTTACTCTCAACAACATTTGCAAAGTTACTAAGGTCAAATGTTGTATACTTCTGCAGACTTAACATTGAATACGCCTTCGTAAAACCGGAAACGACCCGTCGCGCAGGCAGATAATATCCTCCACTCTCAGATTCAACTGAATTCGTGCTGAAACTACTTCCAAACACCTTCTGGACAAGACCAACGTTATAAGCCATTTCATTTGACTGGTTTGTCATGACTACTAACCCAAAATTAGACTCCGGGTCAAAAACAAATTTACTTGAAAATCCCGCCGTACTTCCAGCGTGTTCTAATGCAGGCACCCAGTACTCTACTTCAAATAAACCATGTGCAATTCGTGGAGTAGAAGTCCCATCGTAATATAGACTTGTTGACAGCATCTCGTCTAACGTGTCTTTGTTCTCAAACAATAAATTGCTACGATCCACAGGCATCAAGGCTGCGAGAAATTTAGCTGCATCCTCTGCTGTGCCAATGGCGCCCCCCGCAGGGTATAAGCTTATGTATGCTCTGTTCTTAGGAATTAGTTTCAGATTCGTAGTGTATCCTTGAATCTCATTTCTTCGTTTCAAGACGTTTAGATTATCATACTGTGACGGGTGAATCGATGTGTCTTTCATGTTCAGTGGTTTAAATATATGTTCGTTGACATATTTGTAAAAGGGTTGTCCGCTTTGCACTTCAACGATGTAAGCAGCCATAGCCGTACCATAGTTTGAATAAGCAACAACACTCCCAGGTTTATTGATCTGCCTTGGTTCAAATTTTTGTGAAGCTTCACCTAATTCCACAATATCACTCTCGGATGAATACCATAAATCGATCAATCTATCCTCCCATCCTGCGTTATGATGCATAAGGTTCATTAGGGTAATGGGAGCATCGTATTCAAGCTTCTTTAGAAATCCTTCCGGCAAATAGTCCTGAATATCAGTATCCAAATCAAGCTTTCCCTGTTCTACAAGCTGCATAACACTCGTCCAGACCAATAGTTTAGAAGTTGAACCCCATTCAAATACAGTAGAGGTGTCTGCCTTTCTCTGTTGCTCAAGATCTGCGTATCCATAGGCCTTATTCACAATAGTCTCACCGTTCTTGATAGCTACAACCGAAACGGCAGCGGTGTTCTTCTGATTAGTAGCCACATATGAATCAATCGTTTCCTCTAGCGAAGACAATGCAATCCTAGAGGGCGTAGTCTCCACATTCTCTACCTCAGCGTGCACAGGTACCGCACATGTCATAATGAGAAGTATGAGGGGCATAACACAAGCGATTGCTTTATTAATATGGTGATATCTTCGATTAATCTTCATTAGCCACTCTCCTTCAGATTTTTTATTCATTGTAGATTGTTAGTTCTATGGGTTAAATAGCGCTTAATTCATTTGTTGAAATGAGGAAGTCTCAACCAGTTAATTACCAAGTAAGAAGTGGTGAAGTACCAAAGCTTGAATAACTTAGTAAACTGCTGATCGGTCGGAAATATGCCGTTTTTTCTCCAATCTGTAACAATATCTTTACAACTAACATTTTCTTGTGTGTTTATTCCGTTAATACTTTTGATTTGGTGACTGCTGTGACGTGAATAAGGACCAAATAAATCAGAAGCATTGAACATACCAAAAAAGCACCCCTTATAATGAGAATTACTATGAATTTGTTTATCTAGCGAATATACCAAACGGTTTACTTCAGGTCTGGTAGACTTTTTATCATATAAGCTTTTGTTTCGAGTTATATCCATATTTATGGTCTCTAGAATATTGCTTAGCCTTTTAATAAAATCAGATTGTGTGTAACTATATAAGTTAGCCCATTCATACAGTACTACGCTAATTTCTTTTTTTACTGTTGCACCCTTAAACAGATAAGAACTATTGAATATGTCTTTATTATTGATCGTAACTTTTTCAAATGCGGACAAATTATATGTTCGAAGAAGCTCGGTCATCTGAATTGCCCATAAATACTCTTGAAATGAATTTGCTTCTACGTAATGTTCTTTTCCTTTGTTCATGATATGATTTGCATACTTCAAAGCTCTTGAATCAGCGATTTGAACATCTTTTGTTTCTAGCACATTCTCTATGTCGCTTATATTAATATGCTCCCCCTTTTGTACAATTTCTTTAGTAACCTGATGACTCCAAAGGTGTCCTAATTTAGAGTGCGCTTCATAGTAGCTTAGGAACACGCGATGTAATGAAAAAAAATTACTTTCACCTACACTTGAAATCATGTTATCCACATCTTTATGATGAACCCGAAATAAGCGCTTTTGCTTGGTAGCGTACCCATCTTCTACATTAATTGTTTCTCCATCCTCAAAATCAATATAAAAAGAATTTAACGCAGGTAATGTATCAAAATGAGCAGAAACAATAAGTCCGGAATTTTCTGAAGATAATCTATGCAAGTTAATTTCTCCTTTTAATTCGTAAATTCAATTCCAAGTAGATTCAATTCATTTATACTAACTTCATGCCCCTATAGTTTTCGTGCCTTTATCACAAAGGTTACAGGGAGCATCTTTGCTTTATTGGCAAAGTCATCATTTTGCAGTTGCAGCAATTCATCATCAGATTCCTCAAGGACAAATCCTGCTTTTGCCGACGCATTCACATAGGTCGATAGTTTACGGTCTGATAATGCTAGCTTACTTTCGCCAAGAGTTACCGAGTACCAAGATTCATCAAAGTAACACTCTTCTCCTTGTGATCGTTTCCAAACTAAGAGTCAATAAACAATTCCACATTTTGAGTAATTTACCTTAATTATTTCTATAATAACCCATGCTGCAATATTTGCGAAGTAAATTTAAAAGCGCATACATTTCTCTCCAAATTAAAAAGAACCCTCCCGCAGGAGCGTTCTCCGTGATTGATCCGTGTATCATTAGCCTATGCGTACATTAGATCTATAAACCCTCGAGTTACTTCCCCACCTTCGGCTGGTTCGGGCTGGTCTGCATGTGCGTGTTCTGCCATGCAAGCCTTCACTGCTTCCTCTGTTGTACAACGATTCGCATCGTCACATGTGTAGCATAATTGAAGCATATATCTGGTTAATTCATCCGCCTGCGTGAATTGAGTTTGACCGTTGGTTCTCATCTTCATCACTCCTTCTCTTGTTGAGTTAAATATATCACCTTCTAGTGGATTTATTTGTGATTTATTTCACAAATCAAGCAAAAAAGAAAAGGAACCCTTAGGCTCCTCTCCTTTCTCCTATCTATTCACATCGATAACACTCTACTTTAGAGTACTTTCCAATGTCCACCGCCATCTACTGTTTGCAATAACAACGATCTTTTGGCATCTGTATTTTCAACCAATATCCAGCCAAGCTTGGGGGTAACCATCTGCATCTTCACAATTTCCGGATAATCTTCGAGAATTTTCTCCAGTACACTGCTTGCAGGAAGAGCGCTCCACGTTTTGCCCGCATCCTTGGTGTGGTAGGTTATGCCCTTTTGCATCGCCCAACCTTCCGATGCGTTCAGAAATACCGGTGAAAGGTTACGATTCGGACCCGTTTGTTTGTTTAAAGTGAAATTGGACAGCTTCCAGCTCTTTCCGCCATCGGTGGTAAAAAATCCATTGAATGTCGTGCTCTCCCCTTTAGAACAGGACATTGACATCCAGGCTGATTGCGCTTCACGTCCAAAAAATTGTGGTGAACTAACACTGAAATTCCCACACCCGTTGAATTTGTTTCGATCAAAGAAAGATGGTCCAGTATCCCAGTTCTCTCCACCGTCTGATGTTACATACAGCTTCGGTGTACCGAACTCAAGCGCTGTTAAGAAACCATGCTTTGGATCCGAGAAAGTCATCCCCGTGGTGTACCCACGTTTGGAAATCTCTTCTGCTTCCTGTTTGCCGTCTTCATTACTCGATGACATGCGGTTCCAGGTGATTCCACCGTCCTCGGTAAAGTAGAGTTTCTTCTCCTGTTTACCAATAGCGGTATCGACCGTAGTGAGAATCCAGCCTTTTTCAGGAGATACAAATGAGATCGCAGTCACTTTATCCGTCTTGGACAGAGAAGACAGACTCCATGTTACGCCCCCATTGTTGGTGCGAAGCACCATGGTATCTGTTCCACCCATGCCTTCACGAACAATCCAACCGTGCGCACGATCTACAAAATAAATGCTTTGTCCATATTTAGGGTTAGCCGGAAATTGTACATTTTCCGAAGGTGAAATATTGGTCCAGGTCTTTCCCTGATCCTGAGTGTAGTACAGGCGCAGCGCATTCCTCGTCACACCCCACGCCAATCCTCCGTTGTCATTGAGCAACTGAAAATCGGTCAAACGGGTCTGTATTTGGTACTTGGCCATATCTGCAGATTCTGTACTGTTCACAGGGGGAACGACAGTTAACGTCTGCCCTGTATTCCCGGCGTCCTCCTGCTGCTGCGGAGGTTCTGCTACCGGAGGTTGATCTGAGTCGGTGCATGCAGCCAATACAGCTGCTATACCTATAGACAGCAATGCTGTCTGCGCGATTTTAATCCATTGCGAACGCAAGTGGGTTCCACCTCTCTCATCCAATATACAGGCGCGCATGCCTGTCCTATGGCGTTTTATTTACGATTCATCAGAATCCACTGCTCCTATTCTACCACAAACCTTATGTAAAAGGCTCATTGCCCACTCATGGTCGGCCCGCTCCCTTTTTCCAGCTCATACTCTGGGCTATAGGTCGCACACATATTACCATTAATTTTATCCTAAACTGTTTTTCGACGGAATAATTGGTAAAAAGACATGAAATGTGAACTATTTTATAGACAACACTCGCTTTATATTCTCTAATCCCTTAATATGGATGGGAGTATAACCCAAAAAGGAGAGGATATGAACATGACAAATAGTGCAGCTCTGAAACCAAGTCGTGTCGTGATTGTAGGCATGGGTGCGGTGGGAACAACAACGGGATACACGCTAATGTTGAGACAGCGTTCGTCCGAGTTGGTATTTGTGGATGTGAATCATGATAAAGCAACCGGCGAAATGCTGGATATGAACCACGGTCTTCCATTTACGGGAGGCGTGAAAGTATGGGCTGGCGATTATTCCGACTGCAAAGATGCAGATATCATTATTATTACAGCCGGTGCTTCCCAGAAGCCGGGCGAAACTCGGATTGATCTGCTGAAGAAAAATGCAAGCATTTTCAAAGATATTATTGAGCGCATTACTGAAGTGAATTCTCATGGTATTTTACTGATTGCAACCAATCCTGTAGATATTTTGTCCTATACTTCATGGAAACAAAGCGGATGGCCTGCTTCCCGTGTCATCGGTTCAGGTACATTGCTCGATAGCGCACGTTTCCGTTACCTGATTGGTAAAAATAAAGGGATCGACCCGCGTAGTATTCACGCACACATTATTGGTGAGCATGGAGATTCCGAAGTACCGGTATGGAGCCTGGCTAACGTTGCAGGAACAGATCTGGAATTGGATGAAGAAACACAACAGGATATCTTCGACCGCACCAAAAATGCAGCGTATGAGATTATTAATGCCAAAGGCGCGACTTCCTATGCAATCGCCCTTGCTCTGGACCGCATTGTAGCTGCAATTCTCGGCAACGAAGGCTCCGTTCTGAACGTATCCACGTACCTTGAAGACTACAATGGTGTATCGGATGTTTATCTGGGTGTTCCATGTGTCGTAGATCGCAACGGTGTGCGCGAAATTCTACCTCTTCCACTGAATGAATCCGAGAAAGTGGCTTTCCAGGCATCTGCTAACAAATTAAAAGAACAAATCGCTGGATTGGAATAATCCAAGTATAAAAAATAACCACCTGTATTCCTGTATTAAGGAGTACTCAGGTGGTTATTAGCTTTCTAAATTTCATTCAGTTTACATAACATTTGTTCCGTTAATATTTATCTTTGAACATTTTTTAATTCAAAATTTTGAATCATTCGATGTCGATCGTTACAGTGTATTACTAATTACCAACTCTCCGTTACTCTAAATACCACATCAACTGTGTTCGAGCCTGGACCACCAATATTCGATACGGCTAAAGTTACAACCTGATTTTCCGGAAGAGTGAAATCCAAAAGTTCTGAAGAAGCCAATATTTTGGTATTCCCTGCTCCCCCTCCTGTAATGCCTTGAAACACCACTTCTCCACCTGTAATTGTTGTAGAGGTATTGTTGACTAGCAGTGCGGTCTCGCTATCAGGAATAATCGTTGTAGCTGTGGGATAATTAACAAAAGTTCCATTTAACGTCCCTCCCACAAGCACTTGGTAACTTAGATCTACGGATGAAATAACATTAATTTCTTCCAAATTCACCTGTACCGAATTCGTTCTAGCCGAACCCGCTGGAAACACAGCTTTTCTTGTAAATGAAATGACGGGTGTTAATGTTGATGTAACATTTGTTATTCTTCTTCTTTCGGAAGTGACTCTATAGGTTGGTTCATATTTTCCGATAATACTATATTGTCTTCCACCCACAAATATACTATAAGCAACACCGGTTCCATTATTGGCGACTTGCGCTCTTAAGGGAAGATTTGGATCAACAAAGCTTGTTTGACCTGTTGGGGAGAATCGATGAACGGTAACTACCTCTTGGGCTAACGTTACGGGATCAGGGATAACCACTCTAAATTCGATCACTCCGTAACCATACCATGTAAACACAATTTGGTATATATTTCCTTTTGATAAGTTTAGTGTAGCTCCGCTTGGTCCTGTCCCGTTTAATGGATCTACATTCCATAAGCTTTGAGGAACTGTCGTATCAACTCCTGCTCTACGTACGGTTACAAATACCGTAGTACTGTTCACTCCAAAAAAGGCTCCGTTTTGAGTATCAAATAATCCCCATTGTGCCACTTGGTTACCTATGGGCAGAGAAGGAATCCGTACGCCTATCCCCGCCTCTCCTGCATATCCCGGTTCATATCGTCCTCGCAATACACTTTCTAAAACGGCCGAATCTACGCCACTGGCAGTGTTGCTCAAATTATACTCAGTCGCGTTATTTGTAACCGTGCCAGCCCCAGTAGTCGTAACTGCATCTCTAAGGATCGATAGACCATACACAGAGGTTAGCTCCACAATTGGAGTTTTTTGTGCTACACGCAACTCATCGAATTGCGAACTGACATTTGGTCCAATATTGGAGATGATAATATCTGACAATGTTTCTCCTCCTTTGCAGAAAGAGGGAGAAGAAGTGAATATTCTTCTCCCCGCTTTTTATTGACTACCATTCTTCAGTGACACTAAAGGTTGCGGTGACAGAATTCGTACCACCACTTAAGTTAGCTACAGCCAGCGTGACAAATTCAGTGTCTGGTAATTGAAAATCCAATAATGACGCAGAAGCTAAAATTCTGGCACTGCCTTCTACGCCAGCTGCTAAGCCTTGTAGTAGTACTTGACCTCCAGTAATGGTCGTTAGCGTACTATTTACTAACAGACCTGTCTCCGAGTTTGGAATATTCGTCGTTGCCGTTGGATACGTTGCAAAGGCTCCATTAATGGTTCCGCCTAATATGATCTGGTAGTATATATCGTCTGAGGTTACAAGGTCGATTCCTTCAAGTTTTACACTGACTGAATTCGTTCTGCCTGAACCTGCCGGAAAAGTTGCTTTTCTTTGGAAGGCCAAAATCGGTGTCAGAGTCCCGGTTGCAGTTACAGTTCTTCTTTCAGAAGTAATTCTGAATACCGGACTATATCTGCCCACAATGCTATATTGTCTTCCTCCAACAAATAAATTAAGTGCAGATGCTGTTCCACTATTCGAGATTTCAGCACGAAGAGGAAGATTAGGATCGGCCAAACTTGTTTGCCCGCTTGGTGAGAATCGTTGAACGGTGATTACTTCTTGCGCTAAAGTCGTAGGATCAGGAATAACGACCCTAAACTCAATGACCCCATAACCGTACCAAGTAAATAAAATTTGAAATATATTCCCCTTAGCCAGACTAAGCGTAGCTCCGCTAGGACCGGTTCCATCTAATTTATCAACGTTCCAGGAAGCCTGAGGAATAATCGTGTCAGATCCTGCTCTTCTGACTGCTATAAATATTCCGTTTGCCACACTCTGGCCAAAAAACAAACCATTTTGGTCATCAAAAAGTCCCCATCTCACCACTTGTGTTCCAGTAGGGGCAACAGGCAATCGCACACCGATCCCTGCTTCTCCAGCATACCCTGACTCATACCTTCCCCGTTCTGAGCTTTGAAGTATTGCCGTATCTGCTCCAGATGCTGTCGTGGTTAATTGAAACTCTGTGTTGTTGGTTCCAACCGTTGCAGCACCCAAAGTAGAGACGATGTCTCTTAGGTTAGATAGACCATATACTGAAGTCAATTCAATAATCGGCGTTTTTTCACTTGCTCTTAATTCGCTAAATTCAGAACTAACATTTGGGCCTACTCCCACTATAGTTACGGTAGGGTCTACTGTACCAGTTACTCCGGTTGCTCCAGTTGCACCAGTTACACCAGTTACACCAGTTACTCCGGTTACACCAGTTACACCAGTTACTCCGGTTATACCAGTTACTCCAGTTGATCCGGTTGCTCCAGTTACTCCAGTTGCACCAGTTGCACCAGTTGCACCAGTTGCACCAGTTACACCAGTTACTCCAGTTGCTCCAGTTACTCCAGTTACTCCAGTTACTCCAGTTACTCCAGTTACTCCAGTTACTCCAGTTACTCCAGTTACTCCAGTTACTCCAGTTACTCCAGTTACTCCAGTTACTCCAGTTACTCCAGTAGCTCCGGTATCTCCAGTAGCTCCGGTATCTCCAGTAGCTCCGGTTACACCAGTTACTCCAGTTGCACCAATAACTCCAGTCGCCCCAGTTTCTCCAGTTACACCAATAGCTCCGGTTACACCAGTTGCTCCAGTTGCCCCAGTCACTCCAGTTTCTCCGGTTGCTCCGGTTGCTCCGGTTGCACCAGTTATTCCGGTTGCACCAGTTATTCCGGTTACACCAGTAGCTCCAGTTTCACCAGTTACTCCGGTTGCTCCGGTTGCTCCAGTTACACCAGTTACTCCAGTTGCTCCGGTTGCTCCAGTTACACCAGTTACACCAGTTACTCCAGTTGCACCAGTTACTCCAGTAGCTCCGGTATCTCCAGTAGCTCCGGTATCTCCAGTGGCTCCGGTTACTCCAGTTGCACCAGTCACTCCAATTACTCCGGTTACTCCAGTTACTCCAGTTACTCCAATTACTCCGGTTACTCCAGTTACTCCAGTTGCCCCAGTCACTCCAGTTACACCAGTTGCTCCAGTTGCTCCAGTTACTCCGGTTACTCCGGTTACTCCGGTTGCACCAGCTACTCCAGTTTCACCAGTTACACCAGTTACTCCAGTTACTCCAGTTGCACCAGTTACTCCAGTTGCTCCGGTATCTCCAGTAGCTCCGGTATCTCCAGTAGCTCCGGTTACTCCAGTTGCACCAGTCACTCCAATTACTCCAGTATCTCCAGTTGCCCCAGTCACTCCAGTTACTCCGGTTACTCCGGTTACTCCGGTTGCACCAGTTTCTCCAGTTACACCAATAGCTCCGGTTACTCCAGTATCTCCAGTTGCCCCAGTCACTCCAGTTGCTCCGGTTGCTCCAGTTGCCCCAGTCACTCCAATTACTCCGGTTACTCCAGTTGCACCTGTTGCACCAGTGGCTCCGGTTACACCACTACTTCCAGTAGCTCCAGTCACCCCGGTAACTCCCGTGGACTCATTTGCACCTAACAATTCTGAAGATACAATACGATGGGGCGTTACAAGCTGCCCAGCAGAATTTTTTCCCCAAACTGATATTTCTACTTGCTGCTCTGCGAGACCACTTGTTGTAAAGATAAATTCAAATACATCCAGGTTTGCAAAGTAATTCTTCGTTATTGCTTGATTCGGACTTATACTAATAAGTTCAAGTACATATAGAGTTCTGATTCCATTCAGATAATATCCTTGAATTAAGATGCTCGCATTATTGACCAGATCTCTATTATCGATCTTAATCGTCAACTGTTGTGTTGGCCTCACGCCACTAACTGGATTATTCTCAATCGGTCCAGTTGATAAAGTAGCCATGTCATCCCTCCCCTCACATGCATATTAATTTTTGGCATCACCTAACTTCTTTACATAAGGTATTCCAATTATTGCTTAGGGTGAGAGTGATCGCATAATTCAGTATTTGAGAACTCAAAAAGCCTGTCACTTGGACAGGCTTCTCTAAATCTAATTATTCAATAGCTAATTGTTCAACCCAAATGCGGGAAGTTTAACGTCCAGCAGAGCCATAGCCTCTTCTTTCTCCCGGCTGGTTACGTGAGTGTACACGGTTGTTGTTTGAATCGACGCGTGACCAAGCAGCTCCTGCACGGTACGCAAGTCGGCTCCACGCCGTAACATCATGGTCGCAAACGAGTGACGTAGCTTATGACTGGAGTAATTTTGACGTTGATTAGCCGGTGATTCCTGCTGGAAACGTTCAAAGGTTTCTGTAGATATGAGCTGGATGCTGCGAATCGACAGCCTCTTCCCTTTCTGCGAGACAAATAGTGCTTCCTCTTTTGGCCGCCAAGGATCGAGACGCTCAGCCATAGCTTGAGATAACACATCCGCCACGGTCTCTGGTACAGGGAGCGAGCGCCATTTACGACCTTTACCGAATACGTCCAATGTACGCCGCGCCGCGTTATAGTCTTTGCAATCCAGAGCATGCACTTCTCCAACCCGTAATCCCATATATCCCATCAATAGAAAAACAGCCAGATTACGTGTGCGATACTTCCCATCTACCGACTCCAGAAAACGTGTCAGCCCACTTTCATCAAGGAAAACGGGCGCACGGTTTTTCTCGGTTTTGGATTTTTTGATCCCAAAAGCCGGATTATTGGTTAACAATTCGAGTTCAATGAGGGACTTGTAAAAACAGTTCACCGCCGCATGTTTGCGATTTCTCGTGGCATCACTAACCCCACGCTCCCGAGCGCGGGACAGAAAAGACAGCACATGCAACTTTTTGACCTGCTCCAGTGATTTTCCTTGAATGGAGACCAGGAATTCCACCACGTCACCCGTGTATGATTTTACCGTATGGCCTGTATATCCGGCGTCCTTCATCCATATGTGAAAAGCTTCTAGCTCGTCCGCATATTGCTCCTGGATCTCCTCAGTCATCATCTGTCTACGTCACCTCGATTCGATTCTTTATAAATTGACTAAGATTATTTACACGGGCACTGCGATGACAGAACAACCTTCCAATCGCTGTTATCCCCAGATTTTTCTGATTCCCTTTTCTCAAGGGAAAAATCCGTGGATAAAGGCGAAGCGTATGCTTCCGAAGTAGCTTTCTTGCAGAAAGCTTTTAGCTTCACTTTTTCAGATTCTTTCTATCCTCTCCGTTTTTTCGTGTAAATGATTAGTTAAATTTAAAAATTTATTATAAACAGTGCTCCTATGCTTCATCCACAATGACAATGTCAATCAGCGGAATGATCGCTTCGGGTTTGCCTTGACTACGGGTAAGTACAAACGATGGCAATGGATTCTCGTGCAGCCCATTCACGGATTCGCAGATCTGAGTATACAAATCCATCTGCAACGTCTCGCCTTCGCCCGCCACATCAATAACAGGCCAATCGTTCTGAACGCAGGCAGGCCAGTAAGCTAGCTCATTCGCAGGTACGATACTTAATTGCTGAATGGACTGATCAAGACGGTAAATCCCTTTCCGTTCAGGTTCATCGCCCAGCTTGTCCACGGCAAGTATTCGAGCAGACTGCTCATCTGGTGCAGAATAGAGTGAATAACACCACGGAGTCACGCCCCAGGCAATCGCCATCAGTCCCTCTTCCAGCAACGTATCTGACAGATTGCCTTCGGCAAATTGCTCGATCAGATTATGGTTACCTGGTCCAATCAGCTCTTCCACACGCTTAGCGAGCCTAGGCAGGTCAGCAAGAATGAATCCTCCTTTGCCATAGGAGTCAAATACATGATGGTTTCTGCTCCACACAGCTTGGGATGGCGAACTCAGCGACGCTGCTTCTGCCGGGAAAAGCGATATATATACGGTAATCACCTGCGCGTATTTAACCATTGCAAGTTGTTCAGGTTCAAGCGTGCCTTCAGCGATACGAGGTGTTTTCATATGCAGGGAGATTCGAAGTTCGTATTCTCCTTCTGCCAATGCTGACCAACCAAGATCTATAGGCTGTTCAACGCCTTCAATAGAAGCAATGGAGATCGTGCTATCCGGTTTCAGTTTGACAGCATATTGTACGTATGCTAGCTCCTGACCATAGATGATATTGGCATCTTGACGATCAACGGGTGATTCCAACTGTTGTGCAATGACAGATACTTTACGTCCATCCTTCAGAAGGCGCTGCGGATCAATATCCAACTGTAAGGTTTGTGAATCCTCTAATTGTGAAACAATTAACTGCGCCTCGGCAAGTACAGCTGAGTCAGCCAGCGCAAATCCAAAAGCTGCATTTTGATGATCTGAATTCGTATGTAATGGTGTGTTCATGATACATCCCCTCTCTTATGTATGATGGCATGTCACATCCCCAAATATATTTCATATTTGGCTTAGCCGCAACCCCGCCCCCGTGATTATGTTCGTCACGCCCCTTATTACTTACCCATATATGAAGAAAATTCCAACCTTCCCCTGCTGTTATCATCCTTTATCTTTCTATATAAAAAAAATCCCCATCCCGCTTCGCCTAAGCGATACGAAATGAGGAAAAATGAAGATGTTCTCGGTTAAAGACTCGACTAATCTATTTATCCTTCGCTCTGAAAGCACTCGAGATCCGGCGTGCCGGATTCAGATGACTGTAATGCCGTCCATACGCAAAGTAAATGATCAATCCGATGATCAACCAAGCAAAAAACGTAATCCATGTCAGAGCCGCAAGGCGTGTCATCAAGTATACACAACCCAATGCACTCAGAATCGGAATCAGTGGCACAAGTGGAACGCGGAATCCGCGTTTGAGATCCGGGTTATTTTTACGCAACACAATAATGCCCAGACTTACGACTGCAAAAGCAAACAACGTTCCGATGTTCGTTAGCTCCGCCAGATGTCCCAGCGAGATGAACCCGGAGAACAGAGCCACGATAATTCCCGCAACCCATGTCCCTACCGCTGGTGTCTGACTTTTGCCACTAACCTTGGAGAAGACTGGCGACAGCAGTCCGTCACGAGACATGGAATAGAGCAAACGTGTCTGACCATACATCATGACCAGCAATACAGTCGTAATGCCGGCAATCGCTCCAAGAGATACAATCCAGGACAAACCCTTCAGTTGAACAAATTCAAATGCAAACGCAACCGGATCACTTACATTCAACATGTTATACGGCACGATCCCTGTCAGGATTAACGATACAACAATGTAGAGAACGGTACAGATCGCCAGTGATGCAATAATTCCGATTGGTAAATCTCGTTGTGGCCGCTTAACTTCTTCTGCCGCAGTGGAGACCGCATCAAATCCGATGTAGGCAAAAAATACGGTAGCTGCTCCCGCAGTCACACCTGAGATGCCAAAGGGTAAGAATGGCTGCCAGTTCGTTGGCTCTACATAGAAGACACCTACACCAATGAAGATCAGTACCACAATGATTTTAATCGCAACCATGATGCCGTTTGCACGAGCCGCTTCCTTCACCCCTCGGGTAAGCAGGAAAGTGATGATTAACGTAATGACCGCAGCTGTGATGTCAAAATAAGTACCCTTTTCCGGACTGAACGCACTCGTTAGCGCATGAGGTAACTCCAACCCAAATCCGGATAATAACGTTTGGAAATATCCTGACCACCCACTGGCTACCGCCGCACTTGCGAATCCATACTCCAATATCAGATCCCATCCCAGAATCCAGGCAATCACTTCTCCAAAAGCCGTATAGCTATACGTGTACGCACTACCCGATGCCGGTATGCTTGATGCAAATTCCGAGTAACACAATGCCGCGAAGGCACATATGATACCTGCCAGTAAAAATGACAGTACAAGGCCCGGGCCAGCATACGTTGCGGCAGCTACACCGGTCAGCACAAAAATCCCGGTACCGATAATAGCTCCTACGCCAAGTGTGGTTAAGTCCAACGGACCAAGTGCCCGTTTCAATGCACTGTTGTTATCGCCCCCGGTGGCAATTGGTTTTTTACGAAATAATGAAGATCGTTGTTCGTTCTCACGCATAGTCATGTTCCTCTCGTCATGAATCTTGAATGTGCAATATGTGCTATGGATGTAGCAGAGATTGGATGGCTTCCCATCTGTTCTATGAAAAAGTCATTTGTTCTATCTTATCGATCACCTATAAAAACTTATCGAATTCTACACGTTATCGCGTTGCTTGGTTAAATTTATTTTTGGAGATCACTTATTTTGTTCTTTTTTCGCGAAAATTATCATGATCTGTTGCACGTGGTTGAATATGAAAATGGATTTAAAACAAAACTGCGTATAATTTATATTATGCGCAGTTTTTATGAGCCTTAATTTTCGTGAAAAACACTTTATCAGCCTTGTTATCTGAAGTTAAGAAAAAGAGAGCTCTTTTCGTCTTTTTCCGCTGTATCTTCCTCCCTTATCCTGTCTAATTCGACGATATGCAAGCATGTAAAAGAGCCACATCGCATGATATGGCTCTTCCTTTCCTCTTTATACAGCTAGAGGTGTATATGAAAATACGAACTGATCTTATATAGGCTTTTATGAAAAAGTAAATTATGAGAAAGCAATTCTCTCTGCATCTGACATCCGGTATTGGGATAACAAATACTCTTTGCTCTGCATCGCCGTATGACGAATCGCATCCAAATCAACATGCAACAGCTTACCCTCTCGCTTCACGAGTCTACCTGCCACAAAGACCGTATCCACATTGGATGGATTGGCAAATTGCACAACAGCGCCGATTGGATCATGAACAGGGAACATATTCAGATCGGTGGTACGAATCATGATCAGATCTGCTTCCTTCCCTGGGGTCAACGTACCCACCTTCTGCTCCAATCCCAATGCTTGGGCACCAGCCGAAGTTGCAAATCTCAGTACTTGGCTGGACTGCAAGTTCAACTCACCAGGCATCTCACCCTGCTGCAAAAGTTGTTCATTGGCTCTGGATCGTTCAGCCTGAAGTGCAAACTTCATCTGCGAGAACATATCTCCGCCTGTGGACGTTACCACATCTACACCAAGTGTAGGGGTTCCCCCATGTTCAAGAAAATAGCCGGTGGCCGGATATCCATGACCCATCATCATTTCAACCTCAGGTGTGACCGACAAGGAAGCACCGCTATCGGCCAGCATTTTGTATTCATCCATGCCCATGGTGTTACCATGAACGATATTCACTCGTGGACTTAACAGCCCCGCTTCGTACAATTGACTAATGGAACGATCCACAGACCCCCAACTGCCAAATCCGGCATGCATGGAACAGATCGCATCCAGCTCTTGTGCTAGTTCGATCTCTTTCACGGTTGTATCCCAATGACTGAATTCCGGACCACGAATGGCAAGCCCATAAGTAAGCAATTGATCCCGTGATGAAAAATAACGTTCTTTGACTCTTCTCACATCATTATTCGAATACGTGAGTTGGCTATCCCGATTCCAGTAGTTCGTCTCACCAGGGACTCCGTGAGCAAATACCGCCCGAATGCCAGCATCCTGAAGTCCACGAATCAGTTCATCCGTATGGTCAGGTGAATACGGCATGCTCCAATCCAACACCGTTGTCACTCCTGCATTAAGCGCTTCCAAGGAACCGAGTAAGTTGGCAATATAACTATCTTTTGGACGGAGCTTGCTTCCCATCGCACCATAATAGAGATTTTGCAAATAGACTGGCAAGGACCAGTTGGTTCCCGCTGTTTTGACCAGTGATTCCCACACATGCCGATGTGTGTCCACCAGCCCAGGCATAATAATCATCGATGAAGCATCAATGATCTCCGCATCCGGAATATCCAGGTCGGGCTGGATAGCCATGATCAGTGAATCCTGAATCAGAACGTCCGCCCTCTTATACTGTCCAATTTTAGCATCCATCGACAACACACAGCCATTTTTCAACAGATAACTTGTCCGCACAAGAAACATCTCCCATCTATTTTGGTTTGAAAGACGATCACATCCTGCTTACGAATCTGTACTGCTTCTGACTATTTTTTCGCTAGTATATATACATTATATAGTTATTGTTAGTATTTATCAATTTTGGGATTTGCGTTTCGCCCGAAATCTTCTGACCTTCATCAGATTTCCACACATCTTATCATCACAGTACTTCTGTGTTCTGCTTCGGGTATCATCATAGAACATCCAGCGACAATCCGAATTATCACAGATCCGAATCCTGCCCCCTTCTCCCTCCACCAAAGTCAAAGCAAAATCAGCAGCTACTTCAGCCATAACTTGATGCCAATGCGCTTCCACAGCTACCAGTTGGAGTTTCAGTTCCTGATCAATTGTATTCAATTTTCTTCTCACATGCCCTGCTTCCATAACGCCATTCAACCATTGTTTTTCTATATCCGTTAATGATGTTCCTGAAGACAAGCGGGCTCCAAGAGCCATCAATTCGTTCCTGAAGTTTCTCATCGACAACTCATCTTCTGGAGATGCAGGGACAGAAGCGTTAAGTTGCCATCGATCCAGAAAGTCTTGCTGCCAGCTCGCCTTCCCTAGCCTGTCCTCCGATCGATCTCCCCCACGCCAGTCATGATAATCGCTGTTCACAAAATCGGTCCATAACCTATCCATATATATACCTCCGTTTATTGTAACTATCTAATTTAACAAAGAAGGTTACAACTCATCTTTGATGTGTTATATTAAGTGTAACCTCATTAATCAGTTTTAGCTAGTTACATCACAAATCACAATTATACGCAAGGAGGAAAAGACAATGACAAAAACAACAGCACAAGATGTGTTACTTATTCAAAAGGATGATACTTGGGATCAATGTAATTGGATTGTACCTTTGTCGAAATCCTTGGAGGGTCTTACAGCAGAACAAGCAGCCTGGATTCCACCCTCAGGGGGATTAAGCATCTGGCAGTTGGTTAACCATATGTATTATTACAACCATCGCTTATTGTGTCGCATGCAAGGTAAGGAGCCTACCCTTCCTGCTGTAGACTCCAATGAGTACACATTTGGGAATCCGGGAGATGCAACGGACGCAGCCGGATGGAATACACTGCTACAGGGTACAACTCGATTAGCCCAACAGTTGCGAGATCAATTGGCTGCACTACAAGAGTCTGATCTTGAAGCCGCATATATGGACTCCGGAGAGAAATGGGCACACGAACTAGCTCGCTGGATACTCCATGATGCGTATCACGCAGGTCAGATCGTGCTCCTTCGCAGACAGCAAGGAAGCTGGAAAATCATTTTCTAAAAAAAATGCTTGAACTGCTAGCGCTTACAGGAATAAGATGAACTTATTAATGTTACAGCTTGTTCAACACACTATATAATTGAATAGGATCTTCGGGGTAGGGTGCAATTCCCAACCGGCGGTGATGTTCTTCGGAACCAGCCCGCGACTCGCTATATGTTCTTAACGAAGGACATTTAGCGACTGACTTGGTGTGAATCCAAGGCCGACGGTACAGTCCGGATGAGAGAAGATCAACACATTGACATGCCGTTCACGGAAAGGCCTCTTTCCTGACGCATGTCCTTGGATGAGCCCCCGTTTATTTGGTTTATACCAAAACGGGGGCTTTTGTCGATTTTGCCAACTGAAGATTCCGTGTTCTGACGAAGGAGTCCTGAATATGGAAAAGACATCAGCAGCATCACCTGTTTACCGCAAGGAACGAAGTAATACCGGATTCTGGCTTGTAGTTCTCGGCGCCGCTTTATGGGGTGTCGACCCACTCTTCCGCATTATTTTGCTAAATACGATGACATCCACGCAGATTGTACTGGTGGAACACATCATCGTCAGTCTTATTGCCATTCCCGTACTGTGGAAATTTCGAGCTGATCTGAAAAACCTGCGTGCTCGCCACTGGATTGCCGTGATTTTTATTTCATGGGGAGGATCAGCACTCGCAACGGTATTGTTCACCATGGCACTAACACATAACGATCCGAATACGGTGCTTTTATTGCAAAAAATGCAACCACTCTTCGCTATCGTGCTGGCTAAACTGTTATTAAAAGAAACGTTACCACGCCGCTTCGGTGGATTGTTCTTCATTGCATTAGCAGGAACCTACCTGCTTACATTTGGCTTCACATTGCCATTAGGTAACTGGGACAACTGGATTCATGCTGGAAGCTTGTTATCCCTTGGGGCTGCTGCCTTATGGGGAGGTTCAACCGTTATGGGCCGATTGATGCTGGGGCAGGCGCGTTATGAAACGGTAACCTCCCTGCGCTTTGTCGTTGCTCTCCCGCTCCTGATCTTTATGACGTGGAACGAAGGTGCGGCATGGACATTTCCGTCCGGAACGGGTGAACAGTCTGCTGTCATCCTCAACATTCTCGGTCAGGCATTGTTGCCAGGTTTGCTCAGTCTTCTGTTGTATTACAAAGGTCTGTCGTCAACCAAAGCCTCTGTTGCAACACTCGCAGAACTTAGCTTCCCGATGGCGGGTGTGTTGGTGAACTGGATTGCTTTCCGTACACTGATTACATGGGAGCAGCTGCTTGGTTTTATTCTGATCTGGGTGGCCCTCTTCGCCATTTCCAGACAGCAGGAAAGATCATCAACTGCGGCCGATGCTGCACCGAAGCTGCGTACAGAGTAAGTGGATATATCTGAGGTTCACATATAAACAAATAGTCAAATATAAAATAAAACCATTGCACATCAAATTAGATGAGCAGTGGTTTTTTATTTCCATGACTCGATATTACTCGTTCATTTTCTCAATTAGCAATATGAGCTATTAACCCTTTGCTTTATCTCTATTTCGCAAATGCAAATCCCCCTCTTTTCCCTCCAACCTCATAACGAGTATGCATATCATCGCACTACGTCTCTTCTATCTTTTGTCTTTTGTCTTTTGTCTTTTGTCTTTTGTCTTTTGTCTAATCCGGTGGTACGATGACATATGGAATAAACAGATGAAATATATTCAGAGAGGAACGATCATAATGTCTTCATTCTCATATACCTCCTACGACGCCGTAGGTTTGGCTGAACTGATCCGATCCCGGGAAGTATCCCCGGTTGAAATGCTTGAAGCGGCGTTTGCACGCCTTGAAGAAGTGAATCCGCAACTTAATGCGGTTATTCGTACATATGAATCTCGTGCACGGGAGGAAGCCGGTTTGGTTCGACCTGGAGAACAACCTTTTGCCGGTGTTCCCCTGCTCCTGAAAGATATCTCGCAATCCTTGGAAGGTGAATTTCTGACTTCAGGCTCCCGTTTGTTCAGCGAGCATCGTGCATTACGCAATTCCAATTTTGTCACTCGACTCCGTGATGCAGGCTTTATCTTCATAGGACATACCAATACGCCTGAATTTGGTTTGAAAAATATTACCGAGCCCCGTCTTCATGGTTCCACTCGCAATCCATGGAATATCAATCACTCCCCGGGTGGTTCAAGTGGTGGTGCCGCTGCTGCTGTAGCTTCGGGTATTGTTCCTCTTGCCGGAGCCAGTGACGGAGGAGGTTCGATTCGTATCCCGGCTTCCTTTAGCGGATTGTTTGGGTTAAAGCCAACCCGCGGGCGCACACCTGTAGGACCGGGAGTTGGTCGTCAATGGCAAGGCGCATCGATTGATTTTGCCCTCTCTCGCTCGGTTCGGGACAGCGCTGCATTGCTTGATACGTTACAAGTCATTCAGCCCGAAGCTGCGTTCCATGCTCCACTCTTTCCAGGCAGTTACTTGGCTGATATGAGCTATCCACATCAACGCAAACTGAAAATTGCATACACAACGGATTCGCCCGTGGGAACACCTGTCAGCGCAGAAGCCAAAGAGTCTGTATACAAGCTCGTTCGCTGGTTGGAAAATCAAGGTCATCATGTTGAAGAAAAGCTGAGTCCCGTCAACGGAGTTCGGTTGATGGAGAATTATTACATGATGAACAGCGGTGAGATGGCTGCGATGATCTCTTCCATGGAACGATCCATGGGCCAGGCTCTGACCTCCGATGATATGGAGATCGAATCTTGGGTTCTGGCTGAAGCAGGCAAAAAGGTGTCCGCTGCGGAATTTGTACATAGCTTAGCTGAATGGGATGTAGCTGCAGCTCAGATGTCCACTTTGTTCGAGCGTTATGACTTCTACGTCACACCTGTTAATGCTTTTCCTGCGCCTAAGATTGGTGAATTAACGCCTCATGACAAACAGATCCGTAATCTGATGCGAATTAGTGAATTGGACAAGACCCAGCAGCAGCAACTCATCTATGAAATGTTTGAGCCAAGTCTTACGTATACACCGTTCACCCAGCTTGCAAATCTGACAGGCCAGCCTGCGATAAGTGTACCTCTGCATATGACACCTGAAGGTTTGCCAATGGGCGTTCAAGTGATGGCAACCAAAGGACGCGAAGATTGGTTATTACATCTGGCTGGACAGCTTGAACAATCAGAGCTTTGGATTGGAATGAGAGGTAATCCACTGTTCCCTGCATAAAGGCATATAATGTGGTTTGTGTTTAATTTCATCATTAGATGTTTCTGCCTGAGTAGAGTACGTCGCCATAACAGTGAATGAAAGCTTCATCTGCTCCGCATACTGAAAGCAAACAGTAGCGGAGGAATGTGACAGATGAATACAAATCAGCGCCATAAACAATCTTATCGTATCCCTGCCAAAACGGGATATGCCCTGAAAGTAAACAAGGGTTCTTTACTACGCATAACGGATCTGGAGGGACAACAAGTCATTGATTTTGTGGCATACGATGCAACAGATGCTAACCATCGCTTGGACCCCGGCGTGACAATGGACGTATTGCGTACTTACCGAATTAAACCAGGACAGTTTGTGTATTCCAATCAATATCAACCTTTACTCAAGATTGTCCGTGACACCGTTGGGGTACATGATTTCTTCAACTCTGCTTGTCGTCCAGAGATGTATGAGGTGTTATATGACAAAAAGGATCACGCCAGTTGTTATCACAATCTGAACACGGCACTGGAACCCTTCGGGATTCTACCACCCGATCAACACTATCCGTTTAACTTGTTTATGAAGTCCGTTGTAGACAGTGAAGGCAAGATTGATGTTGTAGCTCCCGACTCTCGTGCAGGTGATTATATCGAGATGGAGGCATTAATGGATCTCACAATTGGACTCTCTGCCTGTCCTTGTGAAGAAAGCTCATGCAACGGATACAACTGCACCCCAATTCAATTGGATGTGGAACTTTAACAGAATAACAAGGCCTTGACGCAGTATGAGATAAAAGTAGTTTGTTCTAATTCACTCCTTGCGGGAATACGATGACTTGTACCCATTTTCTGTGACGACTGGTACAATTCATCGAACCCGTTAAGGAGTGAACGTGTTTATGTCTGTACTGTTCAGTTATATCATTCTGGGAATATCATTGTCCGCTCCAATCGGTCCGATTAACGCAGCTCAACTCGACCGTGGAGCCCGACATGGATTCATGCATGCCTGGATTCTAGGACTCGGAGCTATGTTTGCAGATTTGGTGTATATGCTGCTGATTTATTTTGGAGTTGCCCATTTTCTGGACACGCCGTTCATGCGCTCTTTTCTCTGGTCATTTGGCAGTTTTATTCTGATTTACACGGGAGTGGAAACGCTCTCGAAGCTAAAGCAAGGCATTCAAGGTACATCAACTGCGGAAGCGACTGTTCGAAAATCGTTTATATCCGGATTTTTGATGGCCCTGTCCAATCCACTGAATATTTTATTTTGGCTGGGGATCTATGGCTCTATTCTCGCGACAACTGTGAAACATACGGATACCGCTCATTTGCTGCTCTACAGTTCTGGCATATTCATTGGTATTCTGGTGTGGGATGTCATTATGGCTGGCATGGCCAGTCGATTCCACAAACATAGCAGTGAAAATGTATTACGCTGGATCTCCATCATATCGGGAATCTGCCTGATCGGATTTGGTTTGTATTTTGGGTATGAAGCTGTACGTTCCATTTTTTTCTGACAACAAAATCAGACTGGACAGTCACCCAACTTCCCCCACATTAATACTGTAACGGTATCATGTGGAATGGAGTTGGGAATCAATGGCGGAGCTGTATAGTGCCGACGAAATAAACACCTTGTTTGAGCGTCTTCCATCTTGGCAGCAGGACGCTTATTCGCAATTTGGTAAAATGATCGCCGACGAAGATAATACGTATCCATGTGTACCTGGACGAATGGGATTTCTGTCAGGACATTTGAGGTACGGCTTTACGTGTGACCCCCGATCTGAAAATGCTGCCGAAGATATGGCCGATCTGCTTAGACAATATGGTCCTGTCTCCAGAGACACTGGTCATTACGCTTCCATGGTTGTGATCTGTGAGACGCCAAGTGATCTGAAAGATCATACAACGGTAGAGCAATATCAGACGTTATTCTGGCAAATGCTTAATCGGGTAAGTTCACACGATACCGAGCCGTGGCCGGAACATATTTCAACCGATCCTCATGATTCATCATGGGAGTTTTGCTTTGGCGGAGAGCCTTACTTTTGTTTCTGTGCAACTCCTGCACATGAACTCCGAGCCAGCCGGCATTTTCCTTATCTGATGTTTGCTTTTCAACCACGGTGGGTATTCGAATCCATTAATGACAACACCCCTCTTGGCCGTAAAATGAAAACCTTAATTCGCAAACGTCTTGCTGCGTATGATGCTGTACCTGCTCACCCTTCGCTGATGTGGTATGGTCAGCAGGATAATCTGGAATGGAAACAGTATTTCCTGCCTGATGATGAGCAGACACCTTCCAAATGTCCATTCATGCGGATGAAGCAAGCCTTAGGCAAGTTGACGAAATAATCTTAAAGCACTCATTAATCCGTTATACGACCTCCACAAGAGTTGCTGAGAAGAGAGTTGCTTATGGTTTGGATGGTGCTGACTGCGGTGGTTTCGAGCCACGTACCTTATGAACAACATACGTGATGATCCCAAGGAACACCACAAGTCCCATACTTGCCAGCAGGCCCGTTCTGCTGGCTTTTTCCATCGCTGTCCCAGCCACAGCAGCCACAATTAATACTATGGCAATCCACACTTTGATGCGATTCCACTTCACAGGCTTCATTTTTTTAATGTACGTGATGCAGATGAGCAGCCATGTATACATTAATACCAGACTACCTGCTGTCGTCACATATTCAAACAAACTCTTGGGCATCCATAATGCCATCAACGTAGACAGGACTAATCCAGCCGCTGTGCAACACAATGCCTGAAGTGGCATGTCCTTTTTTCCCCAGGTCTTCGTGAACAGCTTTGGTGCATCTCCATCTTCCGCGAGTTTCACCAACATGGACGTAATGGCATATAACGAAGCCACCATCGTCGAGAAACCGGCTATAATCAGAATCCCGTTGAGAATGTGGACCACAACAGTGAATCCAATGGTTGACATGGCTTTGACAAGCGGACTTTCATCTGGAGTTAACTGAGCTGAAGGCACAAGCAACAGGATCAACGCAATTGCAATCACATAGAGTGTACTCACCGATAATAGCATCACTCGACCTGATTTCACTGCATCTTTTGGTTCTTTCAGGTTAGCTGCCATCAAGCCCATAACCTCTATCCCGGCAAAAGCAAAGAATGCATAGATGAAACCGGTCCATACGCCTTTACCTCCATGCGGGAACCATTCATTCTTCAATTGCTCTGGTGTTACTTTTACAGGTAACCAACCCAGACAAGCCGCTCCTGCTATAGCTATAAATGCAACCGTTGCAGCAAGTTTGATTACAGCAAGAACATTCTCCGTTTTGGTTAATCCCTTCGCTCCCAGTGCAGCGATGAACAGACCTATAGCGGCATAGATCGCAACAAATGCCCAAAGTGGAAACTTGGGAAACCAGAATTGAGAGAACAGCCCAAGTGCCGTTAATGAGCTGCCCATGATGAGCATTTCAGAGAACCAGTACATCCATCCACTACCAAAACCAGCCCAAGGTCCGAATGCTTCGCCCGCATACGTTCGAAAAGCGCCTTCCTTAGGATCTTCTGCCGTCATCTGTGCCAGCGCACCAAATACAAAGTAAGTACCTGCCGCCGCCAGCACCAACAATATAAGTACGGATATGCCAGCCCAATGAATCGCCAGACTGGTCCCTAGAAAAAATCCCGTTCCCAGTGTGCAACCCGCGCCAAACAAGGATAGGCTGAACCAACTTAGTTTTTCGTCGTCGTTTTTACGGTGTTGCTGACTTTTCATGAAGCTCCTCCTTCTGCCTTATCCCCTTACGATTTACAGGTCATGGAGGTTTTATGTCTGTATTGCCAAAAGAATTATTATTTGTTTACATAATAATTAATATGTTAAAACTATTCTGATGATGAATTTAAGCTGTATGCTTTTTAAGCTTTATTCATAAAGATATATTTTCAATTTGATTTAAATCCGCAAAAAAAGGGGTTGACTTCAATCGCTTAAAATGGTTTTCCTTTTAAACTTGGTGGTGCGTCAATGTGGCTATATGAGAGATGGTAACTAAGGTGAGAAAAGGATCTTTCTATTGTGAATTTTTCATATATTGAAATATTATAACTAAGTCGTTATTTCTTTTAAATAGAACGTAGATTTCCTATTTTTCGTATTTTCTCAATATCTTCGTCGTTTTTTATAAATTTAGTCGCTTATAAGAAGGGATATTTCCTGGGATTTTTCCTCTTTCATCCTTCACCCGTTTCGGACTAAGCTGACATATAGGTATTATTCCCTAAAATTTTTCGCAGCCCCTGATCCGAAAGTTGTTGTGAATTTTTCATATGTTGAAAATATTTTATGTTTGTCATAAAAAAAGCCGCCATATGGCGGCCTCGCTAATATTTCTGATTTAAGTCCGGCCAGTCCAATCTGCTCCGGCGATTTCTTTCCATCGTGCTCTAATCTCATCATATATTTCCTGTGGTAATGCGCCTTTAGCCACAAGGTCGGCATTTTGCTGCCAGCGATTGGGCTTGGCTGTTCCTACAATAGCCGTATCTATACCTTCCGTACTTAGCGTAAAACGCAGTGCTGTCTCCACCGCTGCCTGGGCATCTTCACCCAGAAAACCATAGTTAAGTTCGCTTAAGCGCTTCCAGTATATAAATGGATAAGCCTCTTCCGAAAGTGTTTCATACATCCAGGCCGCATTGGCAATAGGTCTTTTGGCGATTACACCCATGTTTCTCTTCCTTGCCTCAGGCAACGTAAGATCAATTGCTTCCTGATCTGCGATATTTAATGAAGTCTCCAGGCTGTCAAATACTCCGGTCTGAATCGCATATAGCGCATCTGTTGTATCCCCACTGTATCCGATAAATCTGGTCTTACCTGATTCTTTGGCACGCTGCAGTACTTCGATCACTGCTCCTTGTCGGAGTACTTCTTCCGAGCAGCTATGCAAATGGATAACATCCACATAGTCGGTTTTCAGCCGTTTCAGACTACGGTCAATCGTTTGCTCCAGTACTTTGGCATCCCAATCCGGACCTTCGATCCCGGCAGCATGTCCACATTTGGTGAACAAATAGTAGTCATCACGCCGATGTGACAGCACCTCACCGATTAATTCCTCGCTGTCACCGTAACATTCAGCCGTGTCTATCACGTTTAATCCAGCATCCAGGGCACTATTCAGCAATGTCGCTACATCCGTTTTGGATACATTTTTGCCTATTTCCGCTCCGCCAAATCCAAGTGTACTTACGTTCATGCCAGTATTACCGTACTTGCGCGTTTCCATGGTTATCTTCCTCCAAGTTCAGTGAATTGGGTACAGATAAATAGAAATATTGATTAACTTTCCCTATGTTATTACCCATGAGTGGGTTATGCCACCCACTTTTCCAAAATGTAACCAACTTCATTTATTTAAAATCCATAAATGGACATTCCACCGTCAACCAATAACGTCTGACCCGTTATGTATCCCGCTGCATCTGATGCCAGAAATACAACCGGCCCTACCACTTCTTCCAGTTCTCCCACTCGCTGTAGCGGTGTGCGGCTTACAATTTCCTGCAAATACTGGGGATCATCCAGCAGTTTTTCAGTAAGAGGTGTTCGGAAATACCATGGCCCTACTGAATTGACACGGATTCCATACTTGCCCCATTCCAGCGCGAGCACTTTGGTCATATGAATTAATGCAGCTTTGGTCGCACCATATACAACCCCGGTCCGCAAAGCCGTATGGCCGCCTACCGAAGAGATGTTAATGATCTTCCCGGTCCCACGTTCTTTCATATGCTGACCCGCCAATTGCGAAGCGAAGAAAGCCGATTTTAAGTTTGTCTGCATGATGGTCTCCCACTGCTCGTCCGTTACTTCAAGTGCTGGTGTCCGTATGTTCATACCTGCGTTATTCACCAGAATGTCCAGACTACCCATCTCCGAGATCGCCTCTTGAAACGTCTCTTCCATTTGTTCTTTTGATGTCACATCCGCAGTCAGAGCGAGCGCTTTACGCCCTGTCTGTTCATAGATGTAGGCTGCTGTCTCCTCAATTTCTTTCATCGTTCGGGATACAAGGACAACGTCACTGCCTGACTGGGCAAGTCCAATCGCAATTGCTTTTCCGATTCCTCTCCCCGCACCTGTCACCAGTGCTGTCTGTCCATCGAGATGGAATGTGGGTACGTTCATGTTACTCACTCCCTTTATCAGATTCTTTATTTCAGCATTCAAGCAGAATGCTTTATATGTAGGTAAACCCTGATGGGAATCAGGTTACAAAATACTGGCTTGGATTGCCCAGTTCCGGATGGAACTTTTCTCGAAAACGGCCTCCGGTATAATCCCCTATAATTTTTCGCCAGAACGCTTGGGCAATAACATTGTTACGAACCTGGGTCACTTTCCATCTTCCAGGAAAACGTTTGAACAGCTCATAGGCTGCTCGAGTGCCTACTCCACTGCGCCGATATTTTTGCATCACAAAAAACTCAGTCAAATAGTAGTCATTATCCTTACTACCAGGCTCCAATTTCTCCACCAGAGCAAACCCTGCAGGTGCCCCATCACTTGTAATCAAAAAAGGAAACTTGCGGTCCTTTTCTGCCCAGAATGCCTCCAGACCGGGATATTCCGGAAAAATGCCGTTACTGTCCACATCAATATTCAGGTATTTGGTAAAATCATATAAATAAAATTGCATTAAATGCCGAATCACCTGACTGCGTTCCCGGGGAACCAGTTCTATTTTCATATTCATCCGGTTCACCTCCTCTGCTTTACGTATACTAATTACTTTAAAGGTTTACGCGCCGAAGGGCAAGGAAGCATACCCTATTACTGACTACTTCCGTGAACAAGCTGTGAGCATGTAAATTATGGTACACTAGAGCATAGAATACTAGCACATTGAATATTAATTTTATATGTTTTTCACATGGAGGTGTCGAACTTGACCAACGTGCAAAAAGAGATTGATCGACGCAAGCTGGATGACAAACTACCTTCCATGCCTTGGTTCGTTCAGCAATTCATGGACTACAAGCTGCCTGACCTGTCCCCCTCTACCCTGCTCGAATATCTGAGAGATTACGAAGCTTTCTTCGGATGGTTGCGAGCAGAAGGGCTGTCCGAGGCAAGTTCTAATAAAGAAGTTACGTTGACTGAACTGGAAGTCCTACGCATGGATTCAGTTACCGCCTATCGGTTATTTCTCACAACCAAACGGGAAGGAACCAATTCCAGAATCACCGTCTCTCGCAAACTCTCTTCCCTCCGCTCCCTTTTTCATTACCTGAGCCAGATTGCGGAAGATGAAGACTTTTATCCTTTGCTAAAGCGGAACATTATGGCCAAAATTGAGATCAAGCGTACCCATAAACCCAAGGACACCGCTGCCAAACTCAAAGGTAAAATCCTGGAGGAAGAGGAACTGCTGGAATTTATCGGCTATATCCTTGAAGGTTACGCGGTCGATATGGAAAAGAACAAACAGGCACTGTATTCCCATGAGCTCAATAAAGAACGGGACGCCTGCATTGCCAGCCTGATTCTGAATTCCGGTTTACGGGTTTCGGAAGTTGTGAACCTGAACGTCGATGATCTCGATCTGAACAACAAACTCCTGTATGTTTATCGTAAAGGTAATAATGATGAGACGTACAAAACACCCGTTTATTTCAGGGAACAGGCCAAGGACGAACTCGCAACTTATATGAACCTGCGGCAATCACGTTACCGCACGCCCAAGCGGGAGAAAGGTCTGTTCATTGCTTTGCGTAACGGAGATTCAGAAGGAAGTCGAATGACCAAAAGAGCGATCCAGGCCATGATTATGAAATACGCCAAGCGCTTTGGCAAACCATACTTAACTGTGCACAAATTACGCCATTCATTCGCAACCGATTATTATTTGCAAAATGATATTTACAAAACGAAGGAGCAGCTTGGACACGCTTCTACGGAAACAACCGAGATCTATGCTCACCTTACCGACAAAACGATGTCCGAAGCCATCGAACGTCGTACTGATGACGGGATGTAACATCCCGAACAACATAAAAGCAGCAAGCCACATCAAGGATTTCGATCCGAGAAAGGTCTGCTGCTTTTTTGTTTTTTGCATCATTCAAAAAGAAGAACATAAGTAGAATTAATTATAGTTTACATAATAAATATTACGTTATATTTAAAAAAGAATCAATCACGCTCTCTGTACATTCAATCATGTGTAGCCACCATAATATCCCACTTCTTGACGTTTCCACGATTCGAATCCACGATTCTGCCTTACTCGCTCTCAACCATCGCTAACAACGCTTTGGCTATATCCTCCGTTTCATGAACCGAGTAACATGTTATATCTCTGCTTACGGTGCTCCGCTCTATAAACTGCTCTGAAGGTAACCATGAGATCATACCGATTACCCCTTCAAGCTGATCAACCAAGGTCAGATCTTCCTCTTCTCGAACCATCACGAATTTGGGATAAGAAGCATCCTTGAATCCTTCAATGACAATCCAATCATAACCGGACAGATGACTTAACATATCCTCCAACTTGGTTGCCTGTCGCTCCATAATCGCAGTACGTTTCTCTGACATGACAACCACCGCCGAGGCCCCAGCCTCTCCAAATTGATACGAATCCGTTCCTTCTTGATCCATCTCAAAATGGTCATGTCCATCATGCTTAATCGCAGCTACCTTAAGTCCCAAGGAAGAAAAGTGCCCGATCAACGCGGCTGTCAGGGTTGTCTTGCCCGTGTTCTTGTATCCAACAATCTGTATGATATGTGGTTTTGTATCACTCATTGTAGTCATCTACCAACTACCTCACATGACCTGTGGGAAGTTTAATAATACGTACCTGCTCACCCGCAGGAATACCTTTTTTCTCAGGTGGAACAACAATCAGGCAATCACTGTCCTTAATGGTGATCATCACGCTGGATTCATCTACACGGGCGGCAGCCGGTATCGCGTACACCATGCCGTTGCGGATCTCTGTGCGTCCACGAACGAATCGTGTAAAATTGTTCACTTTGGTGTACTCTTCTTCCAAGATCGCAGTCCATTCTTCCAAATAAGGATGAGCATCCGCCTGCATGGAACGAATGGTTGGACGAACAAACAAACTAAAGCCCACAAAACAAGCCCCAGGGTTACCGGAAAGTGCAAATAGCAATTTATCTTTATATACAGCAGCTGTGGTCACACTGCCTGGTCGCATCGTCACTTTGTTAAACAACATCTCCACATGTTCTTCCAGCACAAGTTCGCCCATAATATCATAATCCCCGACGGATACACCACCTGTGGTCACCACGATATCATTATCTTGAATGGCTTCTTCCAATTTGGCCCTTGCTGTATTCACATCGTCTGCAATGGAACCATACATCACAGGCTCTCCTCCTGCTTCAACAACCAGAGAGCGCAGCATGTAACTGTTGCTGTTTCGAATCCGACCTGGTTGCAATGGCTCATCTACATCAAGCAATTCCGTGCCGGTTGCGAATATCGCCACCTTTGGACGTTGAAATACGGGAACTTCTGCTATGCCAAAAGTAGCTAACACGGACTGCTCTCCTGCCCTGATGATCGTTCCTGCTTCGAGCAGTTGCTGTCCCTCTTGGACTTCCAGTCCAATGGGGGTGATGTTAGCACCCGACAATATGTGCCGTTTCAATGCAATCCATTGTTCTCCATTCTCTACCTTGCTCTCGGTCATCTCCATCATAACTACCGCATCCGCACCTTCCGGAACCTGTGCACCGGTCATGATGCGAGCCGTCGTACCTGAAACAATGGTGTGATCCGAGGTGTAGCCGCAAGGAATTTCGTCAATTACTCTAAACCAAACTTGATGTTCGCTGGATGCATCTATGGTATCTGTACTTAGAATAGCGAATCCATCCATACCCGATCTCCGGAAGAATGGATACGGATGAGGTGCCTGAATCGTCTCTGCAAGTGTGCGGCCATGTGCAGATTCAAGATGAACTTTCTCTACGGAGCCTACAGTAACTCTTGCAGCTATTTTGGCTTGGGCATCCGCTACCTGTACAGCTGTTCGATTGAATTTGGCAGTTGTCATATCATGTGAATGTGAGTTCATTTTCAAAAGTATTCTTACCTCCTAAAGACTATCATCCTTTAAGAAAGTGTAGCCCGAATACTGTAAGATAACAAGTACATCACTTATTGAATCCTGTGACAAAATCTTATTTCTTACAGGTGTAACATTCCTTGATCTATATTCAACATGAAAGGCATCTTGTCTGCCCATAATATAAGTGACAAAGGGAGGCGATGATCATAAGTAATCGATGTGAATTATGCGGAAGAGAACCTGTGAACACGACCGTTCATCATCTGACACCCAAAGAAATGGGCGGAACATTTCTGCCAACGGCCAACCTGTGTATCCCCTGTCACAAACAGATTCATTCGCTATACACCAATCGCGACATTGTAACCCTTGGTCTCACGGATCTGCAATCCTTGAGACAGGATGAACGAATGATTCCATTTATCCGCTGGATTCGCAAACAGCCTGCTTCAACGATTCCCCGCGTACGCAAGTCCAATCATGTTCGCAAATCGTAAACCAAAAAGAACAGCTCCAAGGTCATGTGCCGGCGAGGTGAATCCGCCTTCCCTTGTCACTGTTCTTAAATGAACTATGCGATTGGCAGCCATCCTTATGATTAGATGTTTATTATCTTCGCCTCTTAATTCGGCCGCCGCCCACTCTGGTTTTTGGTTTTTTGTAGGATTTCTTAGGTGAATCAAACAACCCACCACTGCTCTTGTTGCGATCAATAGTTCCCTTGCTCTGATCCTTGTTGCGGTTGAATAATCCTCCGCCAGATCCCACGCTTGAATCTTTATCGCTTCCGCGCCTTGTAATCGTACCTTTCCGATCAACAGTAATAGGTGGAGCAAGCTTCTTGTCATTACTTGTTGGTGCACGATAAGATCCTGCACTCGGTTTATACGTATCTTTATTGGTATATCCCCGATAGTTGCCATAACCTCGCCCGCCAAAAGAATCGAACAGATTACCAATTAATGTAGCGGTGAGGTAACCTTGTAAAAAAGATGAATCGTAGTTCTGCCGAACATATTCCTTGGAGTCCACCTCAACCAAGGTATCCTCCGGCTTGTTCGGGTCTTGTTGCAGGTGATAATACTCGTCCTGATAGACGAGGAACATACGCTCTGTGTTCTCTGCCGAGATCTGATCCGGTTGCCTCTGGTCAGACAATTCCTGAGCCACTTCCGGAACGGTACGGTCCGAAGCCCGGTACACATAGGACGTTGAGTTACCACTGCCGTTAACCGATTCAAGCGGATATGTGTCCTGAACAGAAGGTGCTGCTCCGCACGCGGACAACAGAGACATCACAAGGCTGAGGACCAGCATTAATTTTAATCCATGTGCCAAGCGTTTTTTCATTGGAACCTCTCCTAGCTCGAACGAATCACTTTGATATCCGCAGGAAGAATGGACTCACCCTCATACAGTGTAAATCTTCTGTCTTGCCACTCCACCCGAAGAAGCATATTATCATCCGACTGATACTGCCATACCAATTGTTCTCCAGCCTGGCCATATGGAGTTCTACCTGACGTTGATACCATGCCTCCATACTCTTCCTCCAGATGATATGCGCGTCCATCCAGGTCCAGCAATGTGGGCACCTCATCAGGTGCATCAAGCCTGCCATCAATTGGTGTATATAGGGCGTAACGTGTGAGTTCCCGTTCTTCGATATGCAAATATCGAAATGCGGTACCATCCTGCAGCGTGAGCACAACTGCATTTCGAGCACGATTTTGTACCCGACCAACGACTTCATAAGTGACCAGAGAAACCTCACAGATATCACCAGGTGCAAGCTGAAGCATCGTTTTTTCTGCCTGCGGTGGTTCAGGTTTCGTTAGTATTCCTTTAATTCGTTTCCATACACTCATGAGAATTACTCCTGTTCCTTATCTTATAAACAAGCTGCAATAATCAGTGCGCCCACGATATGTAAAGCGCCAGAGAACAAACCGTAACCTGTCTTCCCTTGCTGAATTCCCGTATCCAGATCCAGATTGGCCCATTTGCGAATCATAAAGTGTACAACACTCTCCAGAATTAACAAAATGATAAAGGATACAACGGAGACCAGCAGTGCTTCTCCCAGGTGACCAGCCGTAGAAATGGACGTAGCGAGTACATATCCTTGTGCAAATAATTTCATAACCATACGTGTAGTAACGGCCATATTGCCAGCCTTAACTTCAGCAAAATCCTTATACTTCGTAAACAGTGAATCAACATACATCAGGACAAACAGCAAAACCGAACCAGATCCGGTCCAGACCAGCATCGCCAAAATGTTCAAATCCATTTACACAGCCCCCACATATCAACATGAACCGCATTTAAAAGCGAAGGAGAAATACTCTTCTCCTCCGCTGGTTAACCTTGCTGACAACCAAGGTATTAGTTCTTATTATCGTACTGTTTCATCAATGCTGCGAGTTCGTCTTCAACTGCCTGATCTTTACCCAACTTCTCGAACTCTTCATCCAAAGATTTTCCTTTGGAAGACATTTCGTTACTTGCTTCGGCCTGTGCTTCCATCTGCATCATTTTCTCTTCCATACGCTTCATACCAGCACTTGCAGTATCGGAGCCAAACCCATTCAACGCTTTGTTGATTTCCGTTTGGGCTTTTGCTGCATTGTAGCGGGCTACCAGTGTTTCACGTTTGTTCTTCATTTGAGTCAGTTGCTTACGCATCTCGTCGAGCTTGCCACGCAGGTTATCTGCAGAAGCCTTATTTTGGTCATAGCTGGTTTTGTACTCAACCATCTTCTCTTCAGCAGCCTTTTTCTCTTCCAGGGCACGCCGAGCCAAATCCAGATTCTGAGCACGTGCCGCCGTATGCGCCTGCTCTTCACGTTTCTTCACAAGTGCTTCCTGCTCTTCGAATAACTGCTTGAACTTCTTCTCAATGGCGATCTGTTGAGCTACTGCTTTCTCCGCATCTTCCAGATCCTCTTGCATGTCACGGATATATTGGTCCGTCATCTTGATTGGATCTTCCGCTTTGTCAATAATGGCGTTAACGTTAGACATGGTTAAATCACGCAATCGTTTGAAAATGGACATTATGTTATTCCTCCTAGTCGATATTACATCGTATATAAACATACATACGTAACAATCTACAACTCGTTTCAATTTTAGCAAATAAAATCAAAACATGCGATTGCTCTTTATGTTAGGAAGATCGTTTATCCTTGTTCAGATGATCCTCCATCAGCCTCTCTGCAGTCTGCACGATTTCGTCGATCTGCATCCGCGTGATGGAATCAAAATGAATACCCATGATCACCGTAACGGTTACTTTCAGCTGCAGGGCAGCCTTTCGGGCAAGCCGCTCACACAGCTCTTGTTCCTTATGCCCAGGAATATGTACCGTCGTCCCGCTTACGCGCTCATGATCCACGTAGAACGTGGCTACGGCGCCAATATGCGCCTTTCCTCCGGTAACGAGAAAAACCTTATCCTCTCCTGCTTCAATCACCTGTAAACGTATGGATTTCAAATCATATGTACTCATATCCTATCCACCTATCCTTTTCTATATGTTATATATGGAGGAATTATGGCTGTCATAAGCTAAATCCGCAATGAAACTTCTCACACTACGCATATTTTATGGAACCCTCGGGCATACCAAGGAGAACGTCATTTTGGAAAAGGAGGCCGTTATTATGCGCGTACGCCTCATTATGCTGATGGTTATCGTTATTTTTCTCGGGGGATATCATGCTCCAGTTTCATCGCGGGATGTTTCAGGCCCGTCAATTGAATCAGTATCAGGTTCGGATTCTGCGGAAGAAGAACAACTGACATTGGGACAGTTACGTCAAAAATATGCGGATACGTTCAAAACCAATGGTCCTTCAACCAAGAAGGTTGCACTGACTTTTGATGATGTACCTGATCCACGATTTACTCCACAAGTGCTGGATGTATTGAAGAAATACAATGTCAGAGCTACATTCTTCATCGTGGGTAGTCGTGCTGAGAAACATCCGGATCTGGTGAAACGCATCGTTAAGGAAGGGCATATGGTTGGTAATCACAGCTACAATCATCCTGAATTCAGTAAGCTGTCGATGAATGCCTTTCGCAAACAAATTTTACATACCGGGGATATTATTCGACGTTTGGCGGGATATACGCCCAAGATGATTCGGCCACCTTATGGAGACATTAATGAAGAACAGCTGAGATGGGCTGCCAAACAACACTATAGCATTGTGAACTGGAACGTAGACTCCCTGGACTGGAAAGGCCTCTCCAAGGAAGAGGTGAAGGATAACGTCCTATCTGCCGTGAAACCTGGCTCCATCGTTCTGCAACATGCAGGAGGCGGTGTGGGATCTAACCTGAACGGTACGATTGAGGCATTGCCTGAAATAATTGAAGAACTGCGTAACCGGGGATATGAACTGGTCACCTTGGACGAAATGCTGGGATTGCCAAAGGCCAAAGATTAGGATGACCGTGATAACAAATAATGAGAATATTAATGAGAATATTAAAAGGGTGCTGTTCAATCGCAAATTAGCGACTGGCAGACACCCTGTTTGAATTCATTTTAAATGTTATTTTCTCTCTACTTCAGAATGTACAGTTCGACATCCTGAAAACCAAATGAGCTTACAGACTGTTTGCTACCCGGGATAAAAATATCAATCCGGTGACCCTTGATTGCACCGCCCACATCACGTGCTGTGGCTACAAAAGCCTGTTTTGGCAATCCTGGATGGCTGTGACCAGTTACCAGTACTTTGGTTCCAAGTGGAATTACACTTGGATCAACTGCAATCGTACCCAGTTCAAGGTCATTTCCGAAATAATCGACTGCACCCCAGCCTCCATTTTCAGACGGATCTGCTGAGTATGCCGTTGCTTTCACGTTCACAGCTTTGCTGTAATCGAATGTTTTACCCCAGGCTTGAACAACTTTGTTATCTGCGTTAACGTCCAAGCTCGCTGTAGTAACAGTCTTCGCTTGGGCCTTGCTCTCCGTTGCCGCAGCGGCTGCAACATTGTTTGCCTTACCGGGAATCGTAATTTTCAAACCACCATAAATGTTGTAAGCCGAAATGTCGTTGTTTGCTTTAACCAACGTGTTGAGTGCTACTCCATATTGTTTCGATAAGGTGTAGAAGGTATCCCCTTCTTTGGCCACATGAACTGAATCGGCGTGAGCCGGAACGGCTTGAATGAGCATTGCTGTTGTCATTAATGCTACTGCTGTTTTGGCTATACGTTTCTTGTTAATCATGGTCTTCCTCCCTCATTGTGCCTGCGAAGTTAGTTGTCGGATTCGGATGAGGAGCCCACCCTATAGGTTCTTCGTTACATCTGAAACGTTATGTACCCTAATTCACCCCAAGCAGTGTGCCGTAGATCTTCCCCCTGCACAATCTGCATCGTTACATCCCCCACACTCCCTGTCCGGAAGTTTCGGCAGAGTTCAATATATCACAATTTTGTAACCTGAACTTGTAGTAATTCTTACCAAATGGTTTTTAGCATGTCATCATATTTAAGAATACTGCATTCTTTAGAATTATTGGATGACCTGATTCCTTTACATCTGGTAACAGAATAGTTACTTTTCAAATCTATAAATGATTAATACGCACAAAAAAATAGCGTTACCGACTCGATGTCAGTAACGCTATTTAATCTTTCATTTAGAGTACTTTGGCAAGAAAATCACGTGTACGTGAATTTTTGGGTGCTCCAAACACCTCATCAGGTGTTCCCTCTTCCACAATAACCCCGCCATCCATGAACAGGATGCGGTCTCCCACTTCACGTGCAAAACCCATCTCATGTGTCACGATGACCATCGTCATCCCGCCTTCTGCAAGACGTTTCATGACATCCAGCACTTCGCCGACCATCTCAGGGTCCAGTGCTGAAGTAGGCTCGTCAAACAGCATCACATGCGGCTGCATGGCCAATGCTCTAGCAATGGCGATCCGCTGCTTCTGTCCACCTGACAGCTGATTCGGGAATGTATCTTTTTTATCGTACAAGCCCACGGTGTTAAGCAGATCAGCGGCGATTTTCTCCGCTTCCTGAGTGGATTGTTTCTTCACTTTAATCGGAGCAATCGTAATGTTTTGCTCTACCGTTTTGTGTGGGAACAGGTTGAAATGCTGGAACACCATACCCATCTTCTCACGAGTCGCATTGATGTTGTGCTTCGGATCGGTGATTGACACGCCTTCAAAATCAATCTCACCCGAGGTAGGCTGTTCCAGCAGGTTCAGACAACGTAAGAATGTACTTTTACCCGAACCGGAAGGACCGATAACCACGACAACCTCACCTTTGCCAATCGTCACGTTAATGCCCTTAAGTACATCGTTATTTCCATAAGATTTGTGTAATTGTCTAACGTCTATCACTTGCACTCAACTTCCTTTCCAGTCGTCCCAGCAGCTTGGACAAAATGAACGTCATTACAAAGTAGATGGCTGCTGCAATCAAAAATGGACTCAAGCCTTGGTACGTAATGTTTTTGACTACACTTGCCTGATACATAATATCCACCATACCGATAACGGAGATAATGGAGGATTCTTTGATGATAGTTATGAATTCATTACCGATCGCTGGTAATACAGCTTTGAAGGCTTGTGGCAATATGATATAACGCATCGCGGCGCCTCTTCCCATACCTAATGAACGCGCTGCCTCCAACTGACCACGATCCACACCTTGAATACCCGCACGGAAAATCTCTGCCAGATACGCACCACTATTAATGGAAAGCGTGATGATACCTGCCTGAAGGGCAGTGAAGTTAATGCCAAAGGACAGGGAGAAACCATAGTAAATAATCATCAACTGTACCAACATCGGTGTGCCACGGATCACTTCAACGTAAGCAGTACCGATCCAGCGCAAGATTGCAGCGTCATGCAAACGGAACAAACAGATGATCAATCCAATAATTACCCCGAAGATAACCCCAAGTGCAGACAACAGAAGTGTGTATCCTACACCTGTAGCATAGAAACTTTTGTACTCCCAGAATACTTGGAAAATATTTTGTGATTTGTTCGCTTTATCCGCCATCAAGAGGCTGGCGTCCGTCACCATCTGATTGATTTTATCTTCACTTTTCAGTCGCTCCAGTGTTCCATTTACTGCAGCTAGCAGCTCGGTATTCCCTTTACGAATCCCGATTGCCGCTTCTGCTTGCTCTTCGTCCGGAACAGCAGCAGCAAGTCCAATGATATCGTCCAGATAACCTGCAGCAACGGTATCTTCAACGATTGCCGCGTCAATGCGTTTTGTTTGCAGTTGAAGCACGATATCCGAGATTTTATCCAGCGCAGTAAGCTTCGCTCCTGGAATACTCTGTCCGATCGTTTCCTGAATGGAGCCTTTCTGAACGCCAATCTTCGCATTTTCAAGTTCTGCCATAGTTGGATATTTGTCTTTATCCACATTGCGAACCATAATCACTTGTTTTGATTTATAATAGGTGTCGGAAAAATCGATACTTTTCTTCCGCTCATCCGTTGGCGTCATACCTGAAATCACCAGATCAACACGCCCGCTCTGCAATGAAGGCAGAAGACCGTCGAATCCCATATCCTCAATCACAAGCTCAGCGCCAAGATCTTTGGCAATCTCTTTGGCGATCTCAATATCGAAGCCGACGATTTCATCTTTGCCATTAATCACTTTATGGAATTCGTATGGTGCAAAATCGGCACTTGTACCGAGCACCAGCTTTTTACTGCTTGAATTATCTGTAGTTCCACTTGCAAGTGCCACAGGAACGGCAGTCGTCAGCAGAATAACAAAGGTCAACAGCATCATGGTGTAACGACTTATTAATTTCAACCTTTTTCTCTCCCCTTACAATACTTTGTATGCTTCTCATGTTGATGACTGAGTCATTATAAAGTACAATGCATGATTATGCAATGCATTTTGACATTACAAATCTTGACTTGTTTCTGAAAAAATGAAGCAAACATGATATAATCAATGAATTATTTTCATTTTTGCATAAGGAGTACACTAATGACATCTAACAAATCACAAATTCTGTCGGTTATTGATCAATATGCTTCCCGTTTTAAAGCCATTTCATCATATATCGGTGCCAACCCTGAACTGGGAAATGAAGAGTATCTCGCTTCTGCCCGTTTGAAAGAAGAACTGGTCTTCCACGGTTTCACTGTAGAGGCTCCAATCCTCGGTCTGGAGACAGCCTTTATCGGAACCTATTCAGCTGCCAAACCCGGCCCTACCATTGCCTTATTATGTGAATATGACGCCTTGCCGGAGATCGGTCACGCTTGTGGTCACCATCTGATCTGTATGATGAGTCTTGGTGCTGCTGTTGGGCTGAAATCCATTCTGGATGAAGTAGGTGGAACCATTAAAGTGTTTGGTACCCCCGCTGAAGAGACACGTGGTGCTAAAGTACCGATGGCGGAAGCAGGGTTGTTCGATGACTGTGATGTCGCTCTCATGGCGCATCCGTATTATGCCTACGAAAAGTCAGGCAGCTCACTGGCTATTGATGCTGTGCAATTTGAATTCCATGGCCGATCTTCACATGCTGCTGCAAGCCCGCACGAAGGTATTAATGCACTTGATGCCGTCATTCAAACGTTCAACGGAATCAATGCATTCCGGCAACAAGTGAAAAGCACCGTTCGGATTCATGGTGTGATCAACAACGGAGGTCAGGCAGCAAATATCATTCCTGACTATGCTTCTGCGCAATTTTATGTACGTGCAGCAACTCGCAAAGAACTGAATATCCTCACAGAACGTGTGATTCAGATCGCTGAAGGCTCTGCTTTGCAGACAGGTTGTAAGCTCGTGACATCCAACTATGAAACATCCTATGACGAGATGGTTACCAATGAAGCATTCTCAGCTGCGTTTAGTCAAAATCTGATGGAACTTGGTATCCCGCAAGAAGAGATTGTGAGTGGTAATGATCACGGATCTATGGACATCGGTAACGTTTCCCTGAAATGTCCTGCAATCCATCCCTACATTCGTGTTGTAGACGAGGTGCATACCCTGCACTCCATAGCCTTCCGTGACCTTGCACTACAGGAGCGTGCGCTGGATGGCATGATTCTGGGAGCAAAGGCACTTGCAACAACAGCCTATGACGTACTGAGCCAGCCAGAGCTGCTTCAAACCATCCGCACGGAGTTTGAGCAAGCTATTCGCTAAAATTTGATTTTATCATGTTATATAGGGGTGCCCTGAACAATCTTGAATTCCAAGCTGTTCAGGGCACCCTTTTTTCTAAATTAGCTGTAAGTATATTCAGCACAAAGCTGGAAATGCTGTGAAAGAAACCTTTGAAAACGATGAAAATAATACATTTTATTACAGTAAATGTGATTCGTTTGCTGGCTAACTTGGTTAATTATAACTATAAGTGCATGTTCAAAAGACCGGTTTTCAGTACCGAGAAGATGGGATGAAGCTAGAAATGGAGTAGCGGAGCGTAGGCAAAACTACGTGAGCAACGGACATTTCGGCTGAATTCCATATTCGATGCCAATGATGCCGATAGGCATCACTTGTAATCAAAAGCGGGCTTTTGAACAACCTTTATAACTTATCCTATATTCAGGAGGTGCTGTCATGCTGCTCGAAGCCATGTATCATGTTCCTCGTGACAAATGGGCTTATGCTTATAATTCGTCTACCATACATCTGCGCGTACGAACCAAACGTAATGATGTACAATACGTGACTGCACTGACCGGAGATAAGTACGATTGGAATGGAACATACAAGGAAATTCAATTGGAGAAGGCTGCTTCGGATAACATGTTTGATTATTGGGAGGCTGCCGTCAAGCCACAATTCAAACGTCTCACTTATATATTTCGGATAACTGCCGGTTCAGAAGATGTGTTTCTTGCGGATAATGGAATTCATTATGAGACCCCCTATCCAATTGGAGGATATTATGAGTTCTCGTATATACATGAAATTGATGTGTTTAAGGTGCCCGAGTGGGCCAAAGAAGCCGTCTTTTATCAGATCATGACGGAACGGTTTGCTAATGGAGATCCCAAGCTCAATCCAAAAGAAACCCATGATTGGGGTGGCAAACCTGAGTTAGACAATTATTTTGGTGGAGATCTGCAAGGTGTGCTGGATCATCTGTATGACCTAACTGAACTTGGCGTGAACGCCATTTACTTTACCCCGTTATTCCAGGCCAATTCCTACCACAAATACGACACGATTGATTATAAAAAAGTCGACCCCCATTTCGGTGATAATGCCCTGCTCAAACAATTGACAGAAGAATGTCATCGCCTGGGTATACGTGTCATGCTTGACGCGGTGTTTAACCATTGCAGCGAAGACTTCCCTCCTTTTCAAGACGTTCTCCAGAATGGAAAAAACTCCAAGTATGCCGATTGGTTCCACATCAATGAATATCCGGTTCAGATCAAGGACGGTATACCAACCTACGATACATTTGGTTTCTATGGCAACATGCCCAAGTTCAATACAGCCAACCCTGAGGTTAAGGCATATCTACTTGATGTGGCTGAGTACTGGATCAAGGAAATCAAGCTGGACGGCTGGCGGCTGGATGTAGCGAATGAAGTGGACAACCATTTCTGGCGTGATTTTCGCAAGGTTGTGAAAGCAGCGAATCCTGAAGCCTATATTGTTGGTGAAGTATGGAGCGACTCCTTGACCTGGCTTATGGGAGATCAATTCGATTCGGTCATGAATTATCCTTTTGCCGACAAAGTGCTTCAGTTCTTCTGTGGATCAATGGATGGTTATAACTTTGCCAACGAGATGGGTTCACTGATTATGCGCTATCCGCAACAAACCAACGAAGTGATCTTTAATATGCTGTGCAGCCACGACACCCCACGACTGCTCACCCGGTTAGGAGAAGACAAACGCCGATTAAAGTTGTCGGTTGTATTTCTTTTCACCTATATCGGTACACCTTGTATCTTCTACGGCGACGAAGTTGGGATTAGTGGTGATGCTGACCCGGATTGTCGAAAATGTATGGAATGGGACCCGGCCAAGCAAGACAGAGAATTGTATGATTTCTATCGTCTGATGATTGATTTACGCAAAAGTAATGAAGCCCTGCGCAAAGGACGCTTCCGATTCCTCAAGGCTGATCACAATGATCCCTGTATCGTGTACGAACGTGTGGATGACAACCTTCACTTTACCGTATGGATGAACAATACACCTCAAGATCGAACGCTTTCTCATCCCATGGAAACAAAAGACTGGAAAGATGCATTAACTGAAGAGCCTGTGTTTCCAACCGATGGAATGATGAATATTAAGCTTGACCCCTATGGGTACCGCATTTTGTACAGACAACTTGATCCGGCAACTATCCAACACAACTGAGGTTTAAATCAGACAGTCATATTAAAAAAATAAAAACACTTCCACCGTCTCAGATGATACTTCATTCTGAACTTTGGAAGTGTTTTTTTGGATGAGAAAAAGCCACAGCATCATATGCTGTGACTCATTCAAGACTACATCATTTTAGAGGGTCAAGTGTGATCCGACGATAAATGTCCATATATTCTTCAGCTGAGACGTTCCAGCTGTATTCTCCGCCCATTGCATTTTTCACGATTTTCTTCCAGTGTTCTGGCTGTTTGTAGATCTCCTCAGCACGCCGAATGGTATTCATCATGTCATGTGCATTAAAACTTGTGAATGAGAAACCATTCCCTTCTCCAGTAAACTCATTGTATGCCTGCACAGTGTCGTTCAGACCGCCTGTTTCCCTTACGAGAGGCACACTACCGTACCGCAGAGCCAGTAGCTGACTAATACCACATGGTTCGAACCTCGATGGCATCAGGAAGATATCACTGCCTGCATAGAAACGGCGGGATAACCCATCGTTAAACGTGATCTGGGCAGACATTTTGAGCGGATAACGATTAGCGGCTTCACGGAACCAGTGTTCATACATAGGCTCTCCTGTTCCCAGTACCGCGAATTGAATGTCATCATAGTACAGCAATTCATCCAGGATGCGGCAGACCAGATCAAGTCCTTTAGAGTCCACGAGCCTTGTCACCATCACCATGAGTGGTACATCAGGACGAACAGGAAGTCCAAGTTCCTTTTGCAGCTCAATTTTGTTCTCCGTTTTCTTGGACAGACTGGTTCTGTATTTCACTGGAATTTTGGTGTCCGTTGCCGGGTTGTAACTCTTGGTATCAATCCCGTTCACAATCCCGCTGAAACGATCTCCAAGTGAACTGAGCAGTCCGTCCAGTCCGTATCCATAATAAGACGTTTGCACTTCCTGTGCGTATGTTGGGCTTACGGTTGTCACATGGTCAGCATACACAATTCCTGCTTTCAAGAAATTGACGTTACCGTAATATTCGGCTCCATCCACGGTGAAATATCGATCGTCCAGCTCAAGGATATCACTGAATAACTCATGCGGGAATACCCCTTGGTACAACAAGTTATGTATGGTGAATACCGTACGAATATCACTGTAGAATGAATCATGTCTGTAGTGGGCTTCAAGCACCAAAGGAATCATTCCTGCATGCCAGTCATGACTGTGCAGCACGTCAGGCTTGAAATCAATCTGTGGCAACACTTCGAGAACTGCACGGTTGAAGAAGGCGAAACGCTCGCCATCATCCATATAACCGTACACTCCATCACGCCCAAAATAATACTCATTATCCACAAAATAGACTGGAATCCCATCATGAACCAGCATTTCTATTCCACAATAGGGTCTGCGCCAGCCAAGAGGCACATCCGTTGTAATTACGGGCTGTAACGCGTCTTTATACTCATCGGGAATCCCCTTGTACTTAGGCATAATCACCCGCACATCTGCCCCGCTCTTCTTCAAAGCAAACGGGAGAGCACCGATTACGTCAGCAAGGCCTCCTGTTTTGATAAATGGATGTACTTCAGCAGCAGCAAATAGAATATTCATGCCTTTGTCCTCCTCTTCGGTTTGAGCGTGTTGCTTTCATTTTTATTCTTCGTTTTTGAACTGACGGAAGTTATACTCGCAGGTGATTCATCCGTTTTCCGACGTGTGTTCTTTTTTAGAATCACGATGCTCAGCGGAGGCAATACCAAGTCGAGACTATGCGGATGCCCATGAAAAGGAATCTTTTCGGTAGGCAGTTGCATATCATTAGTAATGCCTGAACCGCCGTAAACGGAATGGTCACTGTTCAGTACTTCGGTATACATACCGGGACGCATGACACCAATCCGGTAACGCTCCCGCTTGACCGGCTGAAAGTTAATGAGCACAAGGAGTGTATCCGCAGGTTTTTTTCCTTTGCGTACGTATGAAATGACACTCTGGTCCTGATCATCCGGGGTGATCCATTCATAACCGTCCAAGGAATGATCAAGCTCCCACAAAGCTTTTTCACTCAAGTACAGGTTAGACAGCTCACGCTCAAACTTATGCAAATTGCGGTGACTGTCATAATCCAGCAAGAACCAATCCAGTTGATCCTCATCTTTCCATTCGATGAACTGGCCAAATTCTCCACCCATAAATAACAGCTTTTTCCCTGGGAAAGTCATAAAATAGCCCAGAAAAGCACGCATGCCGGCAAATTTCTGCTCATAGGTTCCTGGCATCTTGTCGAGGAGCGACTTTTTGCCATGAACAACCTCGTCATGTGACAGAGGTAGCACATAATTTTCAGCAAAGGAGTATACGACCGGGAAAGTCAGCAAATGATGTTTGGAAGGACGCTCATGAAAATCAGATTCCATGTAATCAAGCGTATCGTTCATCCAGCCCATGTTCCATTTGTAGTTGAAACCCAGACCACCTTCATCTACAGGCAAAGTCACCATTGGCCATGCACTGGATTCTTCAGCCATCATCAACGCATAAGGGAAATACTTGAACACCGTCTCATTCAGTTGCTGCAAAAAAGCTACAGCTTCCTTGTTCTCAAGACCACCTTCATCATTGGTACGATATTGTCCTGGCTGCTTCTCAAAATCAAGCCGAAGCATACTCGTAACCGCATCAACACGGAGTCCGTCAAAATGATACATCTCCATCCAATATAATGCATTGGAGATCAGAAATGAACGAATCTCAGGTTTCGAGTAGTCAAAGCTGAGTGTACCCCAGCCTGGCTTCTCTGCTAACATCGGATCTGCATACTCATACAAAGGCGTACCATCAAACATACGCAACCCATGAGCGTCTTTGGCAAAATGTGCAGGTACCCAATCCAGCAATACGCCAATCCCAGCCTGATGTAGTGTATCCACTAGATACATCAGATCTTTTGGATGCCCATAACGACTGGTTGGCGCATAAAACCCTGTGTTTTGGTAGCCCCAAGAAAGGTCATATGGATGCTCACTAAGGGGCATCATTTCAACATGTGTATATTTCATTTCTAATAAGTAAGGAACAAGCAAATCAGCCATCTCGCGATAACTATAGAGGCTTCCGTCTTCTTTGCGCTTCCAGGTTCCCATGTGCATTTCGTAAATATGTAGAGGTTTGTTATACATGGCACGTTGTTTGCGTCTCCAGGCTCCATCATTCCATTTGTACCCTTCGATTGAACTGGTGACAGAGGCTGTCTGAGGTCGAACCTCTGCTTGAAACGCATATGGGTCCGCTTTGAGCAATTCTGTTCCATCTTCCGTTAATATACGGAACTTGTATAAAGTTCCTTCGCTGATTTCCGGAAAAAAACGACTCCAAAATCCTGATTCGGGTATCTTATATAAAGGTTCCTTTTCGCCTTTCCATTCATTGCGGTCCAGAGCCAGTCCTACTTCTACGGCATTTGGTGCCCACACGGTAAAGCGATACCCCTGAAGGCCATCGCAAGTCTCAGGCTGCGCGCCCAACATTCGATAACTGTGATGAAGATTACCTTCATGAAATAAATAAATATGCTCCGGCAATATGTCCGGGTGTGCTAACGGTTGAATGGCCAAGAGATCACCTTCTTCTCAAGAAAATAGATATAACAGTAACCATTACCCCATTCTAGCCAAGTTGAAAAGAAAAATGCGGTGAATTAGAAAATGTTGTACATTTTCAGAATTTTTACAGTAACAATCGTTTCATTTGCTCTACTTTGCGTTAATGATGTACTACAATGCACAATATTTTGGGAGGGAAACGATTATGTTTAATAAAGATTGCATCGCTATGCTGTTGGCGGGAGGAGAAGGGAAGCGATTAGCCCCTTTAACCTCGAGTATCGCAAAACCCGCTGTACCGTTTGGCGGGCACTACCGGATCATCGATTTTCCTCTCAGTAACTGCGTAAACTCAGGGATCGATACTGTAGGAGTATTGACGCAGTACCAAGCGGAATCTTTACACGATCACATCGGTGGAGGAGAACCATGGGGACATGGTAACTCAAGTGAGGCAGGAATCTCCTTGCTTCCATCTTATCATACAGGAAATGACGAATACTTGGGAACGGCGGATGCTATTTATAAAAATATCGACTATATTGACCAACAAAACCCCGAAAATGTTCTAATTTTGTCGGGTGACCATATTTATCATATGAATTATCGTGATATGTTGGAGGCTCATCAAGCCAATAATGCCGCAGCAACGATTTCAGTTATGGAAGTTCCTTGGGATGAAGCACATCGCTTTGGGATCATGGCTGCCGATGCTGATTTGCGTGTAACCGAGTTTGCCGAGAAACCGGCTGAACCAAAAAGTAATCTGGCTTCAATGGGCATTTACATGTTCAAATGGGATTATCTGAAACGCCATCTCTTGCAAGATGCCGCTAACCCTGAATCCAGCCATGACTTCGGTAAAGATGTTATTCCTCAAATGTTGAACGAAAATAATCCCCTCTTTGTCTATAACTTTAATGGTTATTGGAAAGACGTAGGTACGGTTAAGAGCCTTTGGGATGCACATATGGATCTGTTACACAACGAGGAAGACTGGAGTCTGCAAAAAGAAAACTGGCCGATGTTTACTCGCGACTGGCGCTCCAAGCCAAGTGCTTACAAAGCAAGACATACAAAGATCGAACATGTTACTTCCATGATTCACGACTCTTGTGCAATCGAAGGTCGTTCAGAACGTTCCGTTATCTTCTGCGGTGCTGAAGTGGGTAAAGGCTCTGAGGTTAAAGACAGTGTCGTTATGCCTAACGCACGCATAGGCCGTGGGGTTCACATCGAACGTGCCATCATCGGTGAAGGTGCAATAATCAAGGACGGTGCAATCGTTAAAGGTACGGCAGATGAAATTGTGGTCGTTGGACCTAACGAGATCGTCTCTGCCAAACCGGCTGTCCGTACGCAACCTGTTCGTATGTTGAAAGAAGTATATGAGAAAAGTGGGCGCCTGCGCGCTGGTGAACTTTCTTCATAATGAAGTAAACATAAGATGAAAAAGGCGAGCCTCAGATGGCTCGCCTTTTTTTGTGTTGATATGGATGTTATAAAGCGTACATGCTCGATCATCAGGTAGAAAAATCTCTTATCTTTTAAAACCTTAAGACTTTTCTAGATCCGATTTAGCATCGCTTGCTGTTCGCGCATCTGTGACTTCAGCATCACCAGACGCGGTTACAGATTCTTCTGGACCCATCTCCTCAGACACAGCCGGTAATGTAACCGTAACGGTTGTACCAGATCCAAGTTCACTCTGCATCGTGATGGTTCCCTCATGCAGTTCTACCAGTTCCTGCGTAATCGCAAGCCCCAGTCCCGTTCCCCCATTTTGATGATTTACCTGGAAGAAGCGGTCCCGTACTTTGATTAGGTGTTCTTCACTAATTCCGATACCAGTGTCCTGAACAGCTGCAATGATCTGACCATTCTCCTCTTTGACGGACAAGAAGATCCAGGAATTCTCATGTGAAAATTTGATCGCATTATCCACAACATTCAGGAAGACTTGTTTCAGTCTGTTACCGTCTCCATGGACATTATAAGCACGAGTCTCGTCAGTCTCCAACTTGAGATGGACCTGTTTTTGTTCCGCTTTGGCCCAGACATTCAACATCGTTTCCTGTACAATTTCACGAATGTTGACGGTTCCTTTGACAAGCTTCATCTGATTCTGCTGCAATTTGGAGAAATCCAGCATCTCTTCAACAAGTCCAATCAGCCGTTCGGTTTCCTTGGAGATAATACCCATACCGATACGGGTTTCTTCCGGATCATAACCGCCTGAATCCAGTGTCTCGCTCCAGCCTTTGATACTGGTCAGAGGTGTTCTTAATTCATGTGAGATCGAAGAGATAAAATCATCCTTGATCTGATTACTGCGCACAATCTCATGTGCCATGAAGTTAAGTGTTGATGCCAATTCGCCCAGTTCGTGCTTATAATTCCCTTTAACCCTGACATCCAGCCGTCCTCTAGCCATTTGGGCAGATACTGCGGTGATGTTGTTAATTGGACGTACAATGGAATTTGCCATACCAATACTGATGATCAACACTATAGCAAGCACGCCAACACCGACCGCAGCGGCAAGTAGTCCCATATTTAACAGCTTTGAATTCACATCTTCGAGTGATGTCAGATATCGAATAACATAAGTATTTTCGCCGCCCAGATCAAACTTGTGTGAAACGGCCATGACGGATTCTCCAGTACCTGGTTGTCTTCCAATCCAGCGTCCCATATCCCCATTCAGAGCCTGCATAATATCACTGGTTTGCAGCACAGCCCGGTCAGATTCGAAAGCAGTTGAACTCGCCAATACGCGCCCGTTCAGATCCAAAATTTCCAATTCAGTATTGGACAATGCCAAGTTCACAAGGAGTCTGGACAGATTATTGCCATCCTCTGTAGTATTTTCACGGGCAATCGGCTCGAAAAAATCCTTTGAATTAGAAATGTGGGTACTAATCGTATTGTAGATACTCTCATAATAATACCTTTGAACTGCCAACATAAATACGAATTCGACCAACAGCAGAGCGAGAAATACTACAAAGAAATAATGTAGTACGATCTGCCGAGTAATGCCTTTTTTAATCATTGCTCCCGGCCCTTCCATTTGTACCCGTGACCCCATACTGTCTGCAGGTATTCGGGCTCGGAAGGATTGTTCTCAATTTTCTGACGCAAACGACGAATGTTGACATCCACAATTTTGGGATCACCCATGTACTCTTTTCCCCATACGTGATCTAACAATACATCGCGGCTGAGCGGTGTATTTTCTTTTTCCAGGAAAAACTGAATCAGGGAAAATTCCGTTGGAGTTAATTCAATCGCTTCATTCTGTTTTTTGAATTGCTTCGAGATCAGATCTAGGGAAAATGGCCCTGACTGGAACGTAACCTTTGCCGCGGTTTCCCGATGCACGTTCACTCGACGTAATAAAGACTGAATACGCGCAATCAACTCGGTAGGGCTGAAAGGCTTGCTGACGTGATCATCTGCACCAACGGAGAGTGCGTACACTTTATCCTGTTCCTGCACTTTCGCGGTCAAAAAGATGATGCCCAGACGTTCATTGGTTTCACGGATCCGTCGACACACCTCGAATCCATCAATACCTGGTACCATGACATCCAGCAGAGCCAGATCAATATCCGGTACTGTCTGCAGTATGCGAAGCGCTTCATGACCGTCACCTGCTTCAAGCACTTCGAATCCGTTTCTCTTTAAATTAATCACTATAAAACTGCGGATGGATTCTTCATCCTCAAGAATAAGTACTTTACTCATTAAGTTCTCCCTTTCTATTCAGCTGAGAAGTATTGCTCAGTGCATCTTTACCCGCCTCTGATTGTGCTACCCGTGAAGCAATAACCCGATCTTTGGTACGCGTAATTTCCTTCCAGCTTTTACCCTTCTCCTGTTCCCACTTGGAAAGGGTGAAATATTTGATCTCTGCTACGGTTTCGTCCGTATCAATCATTTTAAATCGAATATATTTTTCCTTTTCCGATTTGGTGTCAATAGTGATCTTACCGTACCACTCTGGCTTGAGATTTAGATGGAATAAATCAGCATCATCCCGGAATTGGAATGAGACAAATTTCTTGCTGTCTTTACCATCCCACTGATAATAGGTGTAAAACCACAACCGAGAGTCAAATACGTAATGCTCCCAACCTTTTGGAGTCTCTTTAAGTCCAAACTCAATAATACCATCATTATCGACATCACCGCTTAAAATTTTGTCATCTCTATACGTTTGATCCGGTGATTTGAAAGCATTGACTAACTTGTTATCTTTAACATACATAATTTGCGAGAAGGAACTCCGATCATCCAGCTCGGCATCCAGTACAATGCCCATCTGTCCTTTGGCGATCTCTCCGCCCAGAGCATTATAAACTTCTTTAACGGTATAATCGGTCTGCACCCGATCAACTTCCTTGAAGCTGCCATCTTCGTACTGGTATAACGCAATCGTTGCAAAACCGCTGTTGTTCAGCGAAATGATAACAAAATCACTCTTACCATCTCCGCTCAAATCCAGCGTGTTCCCCTGCGCATCATCAATGATATATTGATTATACGGAACTCCACCCAAGACCTGCTCCAGTGCCCCGCCCTTGTAGGAATATGCAGTCAGGGCCTTCTGCTCCTGCAGACTTACACCAAGAATAATATCCGGATTTCCGTCATTCGTAATATCCAATACTTTAAAGGATTGCAACTCATTTCCCGGCACATCAAATGTAAGTTTTTTAACCCATGTGCCTCCCTGCTCTTCCAAAATCATGCCATGGATTCGCACATTCTCATTAGGTGTCTCATAAAAAACAATCGCTTCCCGAGTTCCATCCCCATTCAGGTCTTCCACCCGAATCATGCTGGTATTATTCATATCCTTGGGACGAATCAATGTACTCTCTGGCGGCAGTTTAACCTGTACCACGTTGTACAGTTTCTCCTTATCGGTGGACATCATTGGTTTTCTCATCAAACCCTTGGGGTCACTTATGACTGTGCATCCGCTTAGAACAGAACCAAGCATAATCGCCATAGTTCCTGCTGCTACAAAGCGTCCCCACCGTGAATTAAACAATCTCATCACTCTTTTCAATAGTTTAAATCTGGTTTTTTTCTTGCTGTGTCAGTCTTCGTCCACGAATATCAAAAGCAATCTTGCCTTCTGCCAATCCCCAGATCCGTGTGGCATGTTTCTCAGCAAGTTCAATAGGCAGTACTGCAATGACTGTTGCACGTTCTTCTTCACATAATTTGCGCAGCGTTTCCAGCACCGAATCTGCTGTGTGAGGGTCAAGACCAATCACTGGTTCATCGGCCAAAACCACTTTGGCACCATGAGCAAGTGCTCTTGCAATAGCAACACGCTGCTTCTCGCCACCACTGAGCTTCTCTGCTATTTGATGTGCTTTATCAAGTAATCCCAATCCTTCGAGATAATCCATAGCACCCATATAATCATCAGAACGTACCATGCCGGTCACCATTCTCCATACGGGAGTCTGACCCGATCGTCCGATTAATACATTTTTAAGAGCCGTACGTCTAGGAAATAATTCTGGATTTTGTTCCAAGTATGCCCATTCCCGTTTGATTTTCCGTTTTCCGGACCAGCCTTCTTTCAAAATCTCTGCACCATCCACCGTAAACCGGCCGGAATCCCATTTTTCCATCATGGCCAAACATTTAAGCAACATGCTTTTACCGCTACCGCTTGAGCCAACTACAGCTATCATTTCACCCTGTTGCATATCAAATCGAATATCCCGTAGAACGGGAACGTGGTCCACGCCAACGGATTTACTCAAGTTCTCTACTCTGATCATCGCGATGTCTCCTCTTGTCCATGTTTTTCCCTACCACTAGTGTACTCGGAAATGGACATCAATTTCCATGCGAACACCAGCTTCTATTTTAACACAGATTCGAACTCAGGTTTACGACGAAATAATATACCTGCCACGCCGAAAAGAAGGTACAGGATTCCGAGCAAGGTGAACATGCTTCCGGGTGAAATCCAGTTGATCATCTGACCCCCCAGATTCGGCCCAATAATACTTCCAATTGTGAAATGAAAGGATGCCACAACGTTGGCTGCAGGCAGCAACACTTTAGGCAAAATGTCTGCGGCATAGGCCAGGCCCAATGAGAAAAAGGAGCCAACCAAGCCTCCCGCGATTGTTAACAATACAAGCGTCCACCAGAAATGCGTACCTGCGACTGGAACCAGCATGAAGATGATTCCCCCGCTGATGCCCGCAAACATCAATATCTTCTTCCTACCGTATCGGTCACTCAACATCCCGAGTGGCAATTGTAGGAACAAACCTCCAATCCCGATAAAAGGAAGCAACGACGAAATCTGATTGGTATCGAATCCAATACGCAGCCCATACACGGGGAAGTTACTATTCATACCTGCTTCCATATATCCGTATAAGAGTGCTGGTAAAAGTGCATACCAGGCCCATGCCAGACTACGACGGAAGCGACGTTCCGGCAGTTGGCCATGCTCTGCTTTTTCCGGTTTCGTATCCGGAAGCTTCATTAATACAAGCATAAGTACTGCTGCGATACATATGAACAAGACCCAGAAAGGCACTGCATCACCGAATCCAAGCAGCTTAATTCCCAGCGGTCCAATACTGAATCCCAGCCCGTAGGACATGCCATATAGTGATATGTAGCGCCCACGCTTTTCAGGTGCAGTAACGAGCAACACCCAGAGCTGAGCCGCATAATGAAGTGCACTATCTCCTATTCCAACGACCAGACGCAAAATGAACCATATTTTAATATCTGGTAAGTACGGAAACAATATTAAAGGGACCATGACTAATATCAGGCCGCCCACTATAAGCTTTTTGAACCCGAGTGCTCCCAATAGTCGCTCCGCAACGAGAGTCATGGCAAAAGAGCCAATGTACAACGCGGCGGCGTTTAATCCGTTTAAACCTGGTGAAACTCCTTTTTGCTCCAAAAAAATCGAAAGCACAGGCAGCAAAAGCCCCTGACTTATTCCCGCCACCACAATAACCGTAATCAAAATGAGATAGTTGGCTGTCGAGTGTGATAGTTTGGGACGAGTAATCGATGACACGAATTCAATCCTCCTGCGAGCACACAAAGAAAAATCGCCATCGCTGACGACTTTTGTATGGTATACATATGGTTTTAAACTGCTATTCAAAGATCGGGGCTTTGCCCCGGACTTGAACATTATAGTGGACAACGCCCTGCAAAACAAGCCATAATAGAGGTTGTTCAAAAAGTTCACTTTTGATTACGAATCATGCCTAGTGGCATCATCAGCTTCGAAGATGAAATTCAGCCGAAATGTCCGTTGCTCACGTAGTTTTCCTACGCTCCGCTACTCCATTTCTAGCTTCATTCCATCTTCTTGGTACTGAAAACCAGACTTTTTGAACACGCACTAATCGTACTTAAGTCGCTGCGTACATTTAGATGTGACGGGAGGATTCTGCAACATTATGGCTTATCATGTGAAAATTGATGTTTCACCGATATATGAAATGCTTAACAGCTTTCTGGTTTATGTCACGAAAAAATGGATTCAGCATCTGGATATTGGTCCTGAATGGATTCTGGAAGTGGAAGGCAAACTAAGTTCCAATGTACGAGCTGCGCTCGCACCTGCTGCCACTTGGCCTTTTGATGATTTTGATGTTTTGTTTGCATGGGCAGCTTATCAAAATGATACATCGGAGAATCGTGATTTCCTGGACATGCTTGCCGGAATGACAGCGGAAGACCTGTTTGCACGTGTGTCTCCTCTTCTGCCGGCTCTTACAATAGAAGAATCTACGCGCATTCGGAACAGTTATGTCCCATTATTGCGACTATGGGATGAACACTACTGTCAGAATATGAGCGAAGATCAGCGTGTGTGGCTGGAAGAAGATGCCGAAGAAAAACGCATTTTGCTTGATAAAATGGGCTCTGAACTGCTTATTGAATATGCTACAGCGGGCGTTCTTGTTGAACCGATGCCGGGACTGAACGAAGTCATCCTCTTCCCAACGGTGCACAATCGTCCTATTAATATGTACTGCTTCTATGAGGGGATGATGATCATGCAGTATCCCGTAGATGCACCTGAAGAGAATGAAGACCAGCCGCCAACATGCCTTTTACGTTTCACCCATGCGTTGGCTGATCCCGAAAGACTTCGCCTGCTTCGTTACGTATCGGATGAACCCAAATCCCTCGCTGAGATGTGTGAAGAATTGGGTAAAGACGAAGACACGGTCAAAGACCAGGTTATGGCGCTACGCATCGCAGGTCTGCTACGGACCCATCTGCTCGGAAGTAACCGTAAAGAGAAATACAGTATTCGGCCAGATGGCGTATCTGAATTGAATATGTTCTTGGAATCCTATATTCGCATTTAATTTAGTTGAACCATTGTGGATTTACTGGCTACAAGGAGTGAGTTAGATCATGAAAATAATGAAACAACATATTTTGTTTGACCTTGATGATACACTCGTATATTGCAACAAGTACTTCAACCTGATTTTGGGAGAATTCTTTGAGAATATGCAAGAGTGGTTTGATGGACATTCTCTGACAACACAGGAGATTCGGGAAAAACAGCTGGAGATCGATGTAACCGGAGTGAACAAGCTTGGTTTTGCGAGTCATCATTTCCCGCAATCCCTGATTGATACCTATCGTTATTTCTCCGGCAAGTTCGCTAGATTAACCTCTCCAAGAGAAGAGTCTTATCTGAGCAAGTTGGGTATGAGTGTGTACGATCAGGAGGTTGAACCCTACCCTCATATGGTTGAAACGCTTGAGAACCTCAAAAGTGCTGGACATTCCCTTTACTTATATACCGGCGGCGAAACCGTGATTCAGCAGCGCAAGATTGATCAGATGAAACTCTCGGCTTATTTTGATGATCGGATCTATATCCGACAACACAAAAACGTCGAGGCACTGGAAGGCATTCTGTCTAATGGTCCGTTTGATCGTCGTGCAACCTGGATGATTGGCAACTCACTACGCACAGATATTATGCCTGCGGTAAAAGCCGGAATTCACAGCATTTATATCAAACAACCGAATGAATGGCAATACAACATCGTAGAACTTCAACCTAATCCGGAAACGTCAATGTATACCATCACTGCACTGGAAGAAGTACCGAAAGTGATACACGAAAATATACAACAGCAGCAACAGAAAAGGACCCTTGGATAAGGGTCCTTTTGCTGTATGTTAACTGTTAACTAAGATCAAGCATCCTGCTTCTCGCCAGATAATTTGCCTGTTACTACGTCCTGCAAAATAATACGTGCTTTCACCGTACTCCCGTCTTTTCGTTTGAACGACAGTACTTGTGTACTCCCCTTCTCAATCAGCGATTTTAACATCGTACTGGTGATTTTCTTGCCTGCATACTCTTTCCAGACCACAAATGAACAGCCTTCCTTGAAACGTGAGCATCCATAACCCTTCTTGCCCTCTATAATCTGACCCGTACAGCCGGGAGAAGGGCAAGGTGCCAGTAACTCTCTCACTCCGGTTGGGCTCACAGTTGAAGATGGCGCCTTGGTGGCCGTACTTTTCCCACTGCCAGCTCTGGACGAAGATGCCGAAGTCTGACGGGACGTTTTTACAGTTGAACCACCACTAGCCGTCTTGGCAGATGTCCTTGTGTTCCCGGCCTGGGTTCTGGCTCCCTTGCCTTTCCCTCTGCCCGCACGTGAATCTTCTCCAAAAGCATCTGCTGGAGCAGGAGCTTGTACACGCACTTTCTCAATGATGGACAAGGTGAATTTCTTGACGTTCTCCATGAACTTGTCCTGACCCGCCTCACCTTTGGAAATCTGATATAACCTTCTTTCCCATTGCCCGGTCATCTCAGGTGAAGTTAACAGATCTACACCCGCGCGACGAATCAACTCAATAGCCGTTCTGCCTTTGAGCGTTAACTGCATTTTCTTCCCTTGCAGCGTAATGTAACCTACATTTTTGAGGCGCTCAATTGTAGCCGCACGTGTAGCCGGAGTACCCAGACCACTATCTTTCATCGCATCTCGCAACTCTTCATTCTCGATCTGTTTGCCTGCACTCTCCATCGCTTTCAGCAATGTTCCCTCGGTATAACTTTTGGGAGGCTGGGTCGCCTTCTCCTTGAACTCACTCTTCGTACATTGAACAGGCAAGTCGGGTTGTACAGCAAAAGCTTTATCCGTCCATTCTTCAGCTTCCTCTTCCTCATTGCCGTTTTTCTTGCTCTTCTTCTTGCCTGCACCGCCCTGTTCCTGATCTCCAGAACCGAGAACCACTTTCCATCCGAGGGACAGCAGCTCTTTGACAGATGTCTTAAACTGATGTTTCTCCACTTCGGTGAGCACGGTATGTTGCTTATACTCCGCCGGAGGATAAAAGTGAGACAAGAAACGTCTGACAATCAAATCATAGATGTTCTGCTCATCCTTGGATAAGGTACCTGGTCGCTTCAAAGTAGGTAGGATCGCATGGTGATCCTCAACTCTGCTCGGATTACATACCCCTTTATTATTCTTATGAACAAGCTCTGGCTTGGCCCCTTGCGCAAGCTCACTATAGGTACCATTTTTAAGCAGGTTTAGTGTTTTGTGCATACCTTCAATATTCTGTTCTGTAACATAGTTGGAGTTTGTCCGCGGATACGAAATCACCTTGTGTTTTTCATACAAGGCCTGTGCAATATCCAGTGTTTTTTTGGCACCATATCCAAACTTGGCATTGGCTTCACGCTGTAAAAGGGTCAGGTCATACAAACGATACGGATACTCCTTCGTCTGCTTTGCTTCGTATTTGGTAATCTGCCCTGTCTTGCCCTTCACACTGGCTGCAATGGCCTCTGCTGCCTCCGCATCGGTCAACTTATCTCCCTGACGCAGTCCCCGGTACTCGACACCTTCCTGCCGAAACCAGGCGGCTACTTCATAAAAGGTCTGTGATTGGAACGCTTCAATCTCTATTTCCCGATCGTAGATTAGCGCGAGTACCGGCGTCTGCACACGGCCTACAGACAACAATGCATTATGACGGGTTGTAAACGCACGTGATGCATTCATCCCAATCAGCCAATCGGCTTCACTTCTGGCGCGAGCAGCATGGGTCAAATTTTCAAATTCAGAGGCATCCTTCAGACCATCAAAACCACGTCTAATGCTCTCTGCTGTCAAATCCGATATCCATAAACGCTTTACAGGCTGACGCAGCTTCAATTGCTGTTGTATGAGGGCGAAGATGTACTGACCTTCTCTCCCTGCATCACAAGCATTAACGATCGCTGAAGCCCGTTTTGCCAGTTCTCCAATCATTTTAAGCTGATCTTTAGTCCTCGGATTGGGTACAATCTTGAACTGATCGGGTATGATCGGCAGGTCCGCTATATTCCAACGCTTGTACTTTGTATCATAGGCATCCGGTTCAGCCAGTCCAAGCAAATGCCCTATCGCCCAAGTGATGATGTAATGCTCACCCTCCAGATACGTGCGATTGTTCTTGGCCTTTGGTTCTATGACGGCGGCAATGGTTCGACCCATGTCGGGTTTTTCCGCTATAACCAGTGTCTTCATCCGTCCATCTCTCCTCCTTCACCGTCCGCATGACGGCAAAAAGGGGCATTCCGCCGACGGAAGCCCCTTGCTTCTGAAACTCATTATATCAGATTTTGGATTCGGGAGCACCTTCCCGAAATGAATTATCCTGCTGCCTGTTCTTTTAATACATGCTTTTGTCTGCACTCTTTGCATACACCCTGGAAATCCAGACGATGATCCGTAACAGCAAAGCCATACTGACGCTCGATTTGTTGTTCCAAACGAAGCAGACCATCTTCCATAATCTCTTCCACTTTACCACATTCTGTACAGATCAAATGATGGTGGTGATGGGAACCGTCTGTACTTCGCAGATCAAAGCGCGCAGCGCCGTCACCAAAGTTAATCTTTTCAACGACCTGAAGGTCACTGAGCAGTTCGAGAGTGCGGTAAACGGTAGCCAATCCAATCTCAGGGAACTGCTCCTTAACCAGGAGAAATACTTCCTCTGCGCTAAAATGATCCTTTTCATGTTCAAGCAATACACGTACAGTAACTTCCCGTTGTTGTGTTAACTTATATCCTTTTTCAACCAATTGATTTTTAATGTGAAAGATCTGTTCTGAAATGGACTTGTCCCGGTTACTTGCCATAGCAGGTCGCACCTCCGATTTATATTCATTGAAATTTACTTTTATCGTACGGATTCATGGTTTCAGTTAATCCTTATTTATAATCATTATAATATAATAATAAATCTTTATCACTTAAAAAGCAATGATGTTGCTCACACTTACATGAAATATGTAGTCAAATTGGTTAAAATAACAGCAAACAACCCTCGCTGATCGCGAAGGTTGTCATTTATATCTTGTTCTATACTTTTACACCAGAACCGAAGCACCCATCAAGTATTTGTCCACTTCACGAGCAGCCTCACGGCCTTCATTAATTGCCCATACAACCAAGCTTTGACCACGACGCATGTCACCTGCTGCAAATACTTTATCCACATTGGTGTTGTATTTGCCGTAACGTGCCTTAACGTTTGTACGACGATCTGTTGCAAGTCCCAGTTGCTCTACCAACGTTTGTTCCGGTCCATCAAATCCAATCGCAATCATGGCCATTTGAGCCGGGAATACACGCTCTGTACCTGGAATCGGCTGATAAATCTTGCGACCAGTCTCATCCACAATACGCTCGATCTGTACGGTATGCAATTCTTTGAGGTTCCCCTCATCGTCTCCGACAAATTTTGTTGTCATGATGGAGAATTCACGCGGATCTTGACCAAACAACGCTTTGGCTTCCTCTTGCGCATAATCAAGTGTGTATACGTTCGGGAATTGCGGCCAAGGGTTGTTAATGCGATCACGCTCCATAGGCGCTTGTGTATGCGTACCGAATTGAGTGATCGTACGACAACCATGACGCAACGATGTAGCCACACAGTCAGATCCTGTATCACCGCCACCAATGACAATAATATCTTTATCCTTAGCGGACAGATATTGACCATCTTCCAGATTGGAATCCAGATAACTCTTAATGCTACCATTGAGGAAATCCATGGCGTAATGAACGCCTTTCAAGTCGCTGCCTTCAATATTGAATTCACGCGGCTTCGTTGCACCACCGCACAATACAACAGCGTCATATTCATCCACCAGTTGTTGTGCTGCGATATCTTTACCAATCTCGGTGTTCGTAATGAATTGAATGCCTTCTGCTTCGAGCAGATCAACACGACGTTGAACTACGTTTTTATCCAATTTCATCGTTGGGATACCGTACATCAGCAATCCGCCGACACGGTCCGAACGCTCATATACGGTTACCGAGTGTCCTGCTTTATTCAACTGAGCCGCAGTAGCTAATCCCGCTGGACCTGAGCCTACCACAGCTACACGTTTACCCGTACGTTTTTCAGGAGGTTGGGGAACCACCCATCCTTCTTCGAAACCTTTTTCAATAATTGCTTCTTCAATCGTTTTGATGGTTACAGGCTGACCAATTAAGCCAACTGTACAAGATCCTTCGCAAGGAGCTGGACAGACGCGACCTGTAAACTCTGGGAAATTATTCGTTTTGTGAAGGCGCTCAAGTGCTTCTCTCCACAGTCCGCGATATACAAGATTATTCCATTCTGGAATCAGGTTATGCACGGGGCAACCTGACGTGCCGCCAATCATATCTATACCTGTATGGCAATACGGGGTACCACAATCCATGCATCGTGCACCTTGTGTTCTGAGCTCTTCTTCAGCCATATGTTTATGAAACTCTTCCCAATCCTTAATCCGCTCCGCTGGCTCACGATCTGTTGGCAGTTGACGTTTGTATTCCATAAATCCAGTAGGTGTAGACATCTTACGTTTTCCCCCATCCGTTCTTGTCTTAATCCCTTCATGTGCATGGTTCTATATGAAATGGATTACTCATTACTTGAGTTTTTGTATATTGTATCACAAAATCTTCTCGAAGATATTTCAATTATAGTAGCATTTACTGTGCTGAATATTAAATGGATTATCCGCATAATTATTTGTATTTTATACATCATATCTTTCAAGTCTACCCATGGTCAATACCCTTATTTTGGTGTTAAATGTGGTTTTGAACTGCGAAATCTGGTGTGTGTTAAAGAAACAAAAGATCGAAACGTTAAGTAAATGTAAGATAATTTGTCATCAAATTCAACATATTTTGCTATAAATCGTTCTCAATTCCGAATATCAGACCTGTTTTAGGGCTTCACAACGTTAAAACCCCAAAACTTTTACACTTTTTTACTGTTTAATGCTTGGTTACATGTATATTATACATAAATATTAATTATTAATGTTATATTAATGTTATATGTATTCCAATCTAAACAAGTGACTCATTTTTTTTATAAAAGAAAAGACGCTGTTCACGAATATTTCGCAATCAGCGTCTCTCATTATACAAATACGACCCAAGTCAGGAATTTCTTATGCCATATTTACCGTTTACGTTCGTAAAATTCGAATGTATACGCATGAACATTTTTTTCATCCTGTTCGCCTTCAATCTGTTCAATCAGTTGCCATTCGGACCACTCCACTTCAGGGAAAAACGTATCTCCCTCAAAATTCTCATGAATTTTGGTCACCACAAGACGATCTGCAAGTGGCAAGAACTCGCGATACACTTGGGAACCCCCAATTACACACAGTTCCTCACCTTTGGTTACACTCAGACCCTCTTCAATCGTATGTACGATTTCGGCCTGTTCCACCTTGTAGTTCAGATCTCTAGTCACCACAATATTACGGCGCTGAGGAAGCGGCTTACCACCAAAAGATTCCCACGTATTACGGCCCATGATAATCGTTTTGTTTAACGTACGTTGTTTGAAAAAGGCCATATCTTTGGGTAAACGCCATGGAATCGAATTGTTTAATCCGATCACACCGTTTTCTCCCATGGCCCATACCAATTCAATACTCAAGGATAATACACTCCTTCAATCCAAGTCTCTTATCGAGATTGAACACGTAATTAGACTGCAATTGGAGCTTTAATGCCCGGATGATGCTGATAGTTCTCAAACTCGAAATCTTCAAACTTATAATCAAAAATAGAATCCGGCTTACGCTTGATTACCAGCTTAGGTAAAGCATAAGGTTCACGCTCCAGCTGAGTTTTAACCTGATCTACATGGTTAGAGTAGATGTGAACATCCCCTCCAGACCAGATGAAATCACCCACCTCAAGATCACATTGCTGGGCAATCATATGAGTCAAAAGCGCATAACTCGCGATGTTAAACGGCAATCCGAGGAACGTATCCACGGAACGCATCGTAAGCATACATGATAATTTACCCTCTGCAACGTAAAACTGAAACGCAAAATGACAAGGTGGAAGCTTCATATTGTTGATCTCAGCCACATTCCATGCGCTGACAAGGTGACGACGCGAGTCCGGATTATTTTTGATCGAATCAATGACTGCAGCGATCTGATCAATTTTTTCTCCGTTTGGTGCTTCCCATGTACGCCACTGCGAGCCGTATACCGGACCGAGATCCCCATTTTCGTCCGCCCAGTCGTCCCAGATCTTCACACCGTTTTCTTTTAAATAAGATATATTGGTATCGCCACTCAAAAACCACAACAGTTCATGAATAACCGATTTGAGATGAATTCGTTTGGTTGTTACCAGCGGAAATCCTTCGGAGAGATCATAACGGAGTTGTCTGCCAAAGACAGATTGTGTTCCTGTTCCTGTACGGTCTCCTTTATGCACGCCGTTGTTCAGAATATCCTGCAATAAATCGAGATAGTTTTTCATGTTGATATCCCCTCACACTTTTTTTCGTAAGTATAAAAGTTTAACTTAAATACTAAATACATAGACCGTGATTGGCTTGGAGCCACATCATGACTGATCATTACTACAGTGTACCACAATTGAGTTGTTGGATAAAATCAATTCACTGAAACTTATGAGCGTGTAACTTTTCATCATGTCACATACACGAGCATCTTAATTTCTCGGCTCTTGCTCAGAAAAAAGAGACGAATAACGCGTTAGCGTCATTCGCCTCTTCTCATATACGTATAATGCCGGACGAATCCGAAGCCTAGATGATCTTAACGGGAGATGATGTGGATCGGGTGACCCATAACCAATTCCGCAGCTTCCATCACGATTTCGCCCAAAGTTGGGTGAGCGTGAATTGTAAGAGCCAGATCTTCCAAAGTTGCGCCCATCTCAATTGCCAAACCAAGCTCAGCAATCAAGTTGGAAGCTTCCAGACCTACGATTTGGCAACCCAATACAAGGCCGCTTTCTTCGTCAGCTACGATTTTCACGAAGCCTTCAGCGTGGTTCAAAGATACAGCACGGCCGTTACCCGCATAAGGGAACTTGCCTGCTTTTACTTTGTAACCTTTTTCTTTAGCTTCTTTTTCAGTGTAACCTACGCTGGAACACTCTGGATCTGTGAACACAACAGCTGGCATACATTTGTAGTCAACTACAGATGGTTGTCCTGCGATTGCTTCAGCAGCCACTTTACCTTCATAAGAAGCTTTGTGTGCCAGAGCCAGACCAGATACGATGTCACCGATAGCAAAAATGTGAGGAATGCTGGTACGACCTTGGTGGTCAACTTTGACAAATCCACGCTCGTCAACGTCAACACCAATCATGTCAAGACCCAGTTCTCCATCTGTGTTTGGACGACGTCCAACAGTTACCAGCAGGTAATCTGCAGTTACTTCTTTGGACTCACCATTTACAGAGTACTTAACAGTTACATCTTTATCCGTTTGCTCAGCACTTTCAGCTTTTGCACCCGTTACGATTTCGATGCCTGTTTTCTTCATGTTTTTAGCCACGAGGCTAGTCATGTCTTTATCGAAACCTGGCAGTACTGTATCCAGACCTTCGATGATTGTTACTTTTGCACCGAATTTGGAGTACATTTGACCAAGCTCAGCACCGATATATCCGCCACCGATAACGATCATGCTTTTTGGTACTTCAGGCAAGTTCAGAGCTTCTGTCGAAGACAGAATGCGTCCGCCAAACGGGAAAGGTTTCAGTTCGATTGGACGGGAACCTGTTGCAATAATTGCATTTTTAAATTTATAACGTGGAGACTCGTGGTCATTAAATACACGAGCTTCGTTTTCGTTGATGAACATGCACTCACCGTTGAAAACTTCAACTTTGTTGCCTTTAAGCAAACCAGCTACGCCGCCAGTCATTTTCTTAACAACGCCGTTTTTGAACTCTTGAGTTTTGCTGAAGTCCACTTTTACGTTCTCAGCAGAGATACCAAAAGCTTCACCGTGAAGTGCAGACTCATATTGGTGTGCAGCAGAGATCAGGGCTTTGGATGGAATACATCCACGGTTCAAACAAACACCGCCCAGTTCGGATTTGTCTACGATCAATACGCTTTGGCCCAGTTGAGCAGCGCGGATGGCAGCTACATAGCCGCCAGGACCCGCACCAATTACTAATGTGTCGATATTGAGAGAAGCGTCGCCTACTACCATATCTTACACCTCCATAACAAGCAGCTCAGGGTTAGCGAGCAGCTGTTTAATGTAATTCATAAAGTTTTGTGCTGTTGCGCCATCGATGATACGGTGGTCAAAGCTCAGGGAAAGAGCCATTACAGGTGCTGCAACTACTTCGCCGTTTTTAATCACTGCTTTTTCGCTGATACGTCCTGTTCCGAGAATAGCAACTTCAGGGAAGTTGATGATTGGAGTGAAGAACATACCGCCAGCAGAACCGATGTTACTGATGGAGATTGTGCTTCCTCTCATTTCATTCGCGCTCAATTTGCCCTCACGACCACGAGCAGCCAGATCACGGATAGAATCAGCAATCATCCAGATGGATTTACGGTCAGCATCTTTGATAACAGGAACGATCAAGCCGTTGTCTGTATCTGTAGCGATACCGATGTTGTAGTATTTTTTGTAAACAATTTCGTTAGCTTCTTCATCAATCATAGCGTTCAGAGCCGGGAATTGGCGGGAAGCCGCAACCAGTGCTTTAACGATGAATGGCAAATAAGTAACTTTTGTTCCTTTTTTCTCTGCAATTGGTTTCATGCGAGTACGGAAAGCAACCAATTCAGTTACGTCCACTTCGTCCATGATTGTAACGTGAGGTGCTGTGTAAGCCGATTTAACCATTGCATTCGAGATCGCTTTACGGATACCTTTGAATGGTACGCGCTCTTCTTCAAGGTATTGATCAGCTGCTGCTGGTGCTGCGGATTTTTTCTCTTCTTGAGCCGGAGCTTCGGAAGATGCCGATGCGGAAGAACCGCCACCGTTTTTGAAAGATTCAACATCTTCTTTGGTTACTTTACCGTTGTTGCCAGTGCCGTTAACTTGAGCGATGTCTACACCTTGTTCGCGAGCAAATTTGCGCACGCTTGGTGTTGCCAGAACGTCTTTGGCAGGTACTGCCGGAACGCTGTTATTGCCGCCTTCTTTAGCTGCATCCGTGCTGGAAGCTGCTGCAGAAGAACCGCTTGTGTCAGCTCCGCCTTGAGCTGCATCTTTCTCTTGCTCGCCTTGGTCGCCAGCAGGAGCGTCGTCTTGCTCAGGAAGTTCGCCTTCTGCATCGATGATCGCTACAACTTCACCAACGTGGCAGACTTGACCGTCTTTAGCGAATACTTCTGTAACTGTTCCGTTAACCGGACAAGGTACTTCTACAACCGCTTTGTCATTCTGTACTTCCATGATGATGTCATCGTCAGTTACTTTGTCACCGACTTTGATGTGCATCTTGATGATTTCGCCTTCGTGTAGGCCTTCGCCCAATTCAGGGAATTTATATTCAAATTTAGCCAACTGAAAAACCTCCTTGATTATGTGCTCAATCCTGAAAACAACCCTTAACTCCAAGAAACAACTGTTACTGCTAATGCAAATAACTGTTACTCAAGGGGCTAATGGCTGTTTACAGTGCAGCTTGCGCTGCGGTGTGAATCACCATACTGCGCCTTGCGGCATGTCAGATGATTAAATTAGAAATTTACGACTTTATTAACCGCAGCAACGATACGTGCTGGGTTAGGCAGCCAAGAATCTTCGATTTGTGCAAAAGGATATACAGTATCCGGACCAGCTACACGCAGAACCGGCGCTTCCAAGTGCAGGATTGCTTTTTCATTGATTTGGGCAATGACTTCAGCTGCAACACCTGCGCTCTTTTGAGCTTCCTGTACAACAATTGCACGGTTTGTTTTCTTAATGGAAGCAACGATGGTATCGATGTCGATCGGGCTAACCGTACGAAGGTCGATAACTTCAACTTTGATTCCTTGTTTTTCGAGTTCTTCTGCTGCTTTCACAGAAGTGTGAACCATCATACCGTAAGTAATGATCGTTACATCGGAACCTTCACGAACAACGTTCGCTTTGCCCAACTCAACAACGTAATCTTCTTCAGGCACTTCTGCACGGAAAGCATGGTACAAGTTCAAGTGCTCCATGAAGAATACAGGGTCGTTATCGCGAATAGAAGCGATCATCAGACCTTTTGCATCGTAAGGGTTAGAAGGAACAACGACTTTGATACCTGGTGTTTGCGTGAGCAGACCTTCCAGGGAATCTGTATGCAATTCTGCCGCTTTTACACCGCCACCGAATGGTGTACGGAATACGATTGGAGAATTGTATTTTCCACCAGAGCGGAAACGCATACGAGCAGCTTGCACTACCATTTGGTCAAGTGCTTCGAAGATAAAACCAACGAATTGGATCTCAGCAACCGGACGGAAGCCTTGTACACCCAGACCTACAGCCAGACCACCAATAGCGGACTCAGCCAGTGGTGTATCAAATACACGCTCTTCGCCAAACTCTTTTTGCAGACCTTCCGTTACACGGAAAACGCCGCCTACATTACCTACGTCTTCACCGAAGAGCAGAACGTTAGGATCACGTTTCAACTCCACGCGAAGCGCATCACGGATTGCTTCTTTCATGTTCATTTGTGCCATTTGCTTCATTTCCTCCTTAAACATTGACAGTTCACATTTGAATTCGTACATGTATACCGGGACATTAAAGTCGCGGATGTTTATGCTTTATCGGAAAAAACTTATTGGAAATCAGCTTTTTGCTCTTCCAAGTGCTTAGGCGTTTGTTCGAACATGCTGTCGATCAAGCCTGAAATCGTCATTTTCTCGGTTTTTTCCGCTTTTTTGATTTCTTCATTTACTTTAGCTTTTGCTTCTTCTTTCACACGTGCTGTATCTTCTTCAGTCCAAAGACCTTTTTTCTCCAGATATTTAGCGAAACGTGCGATAGGATCTTTAGCAGACCATTCTGCCTCTTCTTCTTTTGTACGATACTTGGAAGCATCATCCGAAAGGGAGTGAGGACGGAAACGGTATGTTACTGCTTCGATCAATGTTGCGCCTTCTCCGTTACGTCCGCGCTCAGCAGCTTCCTGAACAGCTTTGATAACAGCGAAGATGTCCATACCGTCAACTTTAACACCTTTGATACCTGCTGCTACCGCTTTGTGAGCGATGGACAGAGCTGCTGTTTGTTTAGCAAAAGGAGTTGTGATGGCATAACCATTGTTTTGTACGAAGAAGATAACAGGCAGTTTGTATACACCAGCGTAGTTCAGACCTTCATAGAAGTCACCTTCAGAAGAACCGCCATCACCTGTGTACGTGATAACAACTTGTTTTTGTTTCTTCAATTTGTAACCCATAGCGATACCCATTGCATGCAGAATTTGTGCACCAATGATGATTTGTGGCATCAATACATTAACGCCATCTGGAATTTGTCCACCATGTTGGTGTCCACGGGAGTACAAGAATGCTTGATAAAGAGGAAGTCCATGCCATACGAGTTGCGGAATGTCACGATAGCCAGGACATACAAAGTCTTCTTTTTCAATTGCAAATTCACTACCAACCATTGTCGCTTCTTGACCAGATACTGGAGCATAGAAACCAAGACGACCTTGACGGCCCAGGTTTACTGCACGGTCATCCCAAGTACGGGTAAATACCATGCGGTACATAATTTCTTTTAATTGATCATCGGAAAGTGTAGGCATCATGTCTTTGTTAACAATTTCGCCGTCAGGAGACAGCACGGACAGAGCTTCTACATCCTCTGTATACACTTCATAAGGAACCTTGCTCATTTTTTTCTTCACCTCAACAAAAAATTTGAATATCAAGTTCCGCTGTTATAATATTATTATACACCTGTTTCACTCCATACGTCAAAGAAATCCGTAATTTTTTTATGTTTCCTGCCGGATTGTATGTATAACAGGGGCTTAATATTGGTATAACAGCATAATACATGATTGCGTGTTTGACCTAACCCCGCACAAGGGTAATCTTACCGTATTGCGCGGTCGAATGCAAAAAATTAACCGAGAAAGGTGACGTTTTATGACGGATTCCCGCTATTTGAAACGCACGATTGTGAAGGAAGAGATTGAAAGTCGCTATCTCGAAGAGAAGCGAACACTCCGTATTTACCTTCCTCCGGGCTATAACGAATTACTTAGCTACCCTGTCGTTTATTGTCAGGATGGCGAAGAATTTTTTAATTTCGGACGAATTGCTACAACAGCTAACCAAATTATTCTGGACGAAGGAGCCGAACCTTTCATTATTGTAGGGGTTCAAGTCGATGTTTCTGTGAGAACGCAGGAATATGCTCCATTTGGAGATCGGTTCAAGGCATATACCGCTTGCTTCGCTGAAGAGATTATTCCCTATATAGAAGAGAAATATCCTGTGCGCCGTTCTCCGCAGGAACGCATTCTTGCCGGAGACTCGCTCGGTGGCAGTGTTTCACTTCATCTTGCTCTGTTATATCCGGATCTGTTCACACGTGTGATCAGCATGTCTGGCGCCTTCTACTCTGCTTCTCAGGAAATCTATGCCGCAGCTGAAGATCTGTCTTGGCTCTCGATCTGGATGATCGTTGGTTTGCAGGAGACTGATTTTGAGGCAGACACGGGTACGTATGATTTTGTTCAATTAAATCGGGATACTCGAGAATTACTGGAAAAACGTGGTGCCCTCGTCTCCTACCAGGAGAAAGACGGAAAACACCAATGGGGTTTTTGGCAGAAGGAGTTGCCCGAAGCATTACTTTATTTTCTCCAGGAAAGATAAAAGACCACATTAACAGGCGGCTGAAATGCCGCTATTGTTTTTCATTTTAATGATACCGCTTACAATTGTAACCTGAAAAAGAAGCAGGATATCCTGCTTGCTTTAAGTGCTCTAATCCTGCTTCTTTGTCGAATTACAAATTAAGCATGAATTTCGTTTACTTTTTAGGCTAAGGAATGTTCCGCTTCAATCTTACTCAACAGAACATCGCAGCCTGCGTTAACCAGCTCGTACACCTCTTCAAAATTGCCCGTGTAATATGGGTCAGGTACTTCTCTGAGTTTTTCCTCGGGAAGCATGTCCATGAACTTGATGATGTCCGCCTCAGCTCCGCCTGGAACGTTGCGCACATTATCTGCATTGGAATTATCCATACACACAATGTAATCAAATTGAGTAAAGTCTTCGCTGGCGAACTGTCTTGCTGCCATGTTGGCATAAGAAATCTGGTACGAATCAAGCAATTTTCGAGTCCCTTCATGCGGAGGTTTACCAACATGCCAGTCTCCTGTACCCGCTGAGTCCACACGAATCTGGTGTTCAAGCCCCTTCTCCAGGACTTTGTGACGCAAAACGGCTTCAGCCATTGGTGATCTACATATATTACCCAGACATACAAACAAAACATTAATCATATTAATCCCCTTTGCTTAACGTACCTTGAAGTACCGACGATGTTGGCTGTGTCACAATGTTCTCCGGCTGAGGACTGACGTTTCCGGTCTCAGATGGTACGAGCGAACGACGTGGCAGTTTCCATTTATAATGTACAGAACACATCCGGAAGAACACAACGGCCGCAAAACAAAATAATAATCCGGCATTCGTTGTTAACCAGCCCATACCTATAACAAAACCGGCTGTCATTGCCCATACAGCATAAATTTCGTCACGCAATACAAGCGGTTTACGTCCAGCAAGCACATCACGAATAACGCCTCCACCAATACCGGTCATTACTGCTGCAACGATAACTGCGCTAATGGGATGTCCCATGTTCGCCGCGTACAGTGCCCCTTGAATTGCAAATGCTGCGAGTCCAATTGCATCAAACAACGCCTCTGTTCGCTTCCAGTGACTAATCCACTTGAGAGGCAATATAAACGCAACCGCTACAGATACTAAGGCTAACATAATAAGTGATCCCTGACTCCACAGTGTCGTTACAGGTATACCTATAAGTACATTCCGGATAATCCCGCCTCCGAATGCCGTGACAAGTCCAAGCACTAGTACACCCAGAATGTCATACTCCTCTTCCATTGCCACGAAAGCGCCGGACATTGCAAATGCGATAGTGCCTATAATGCTGAATACTTCAAAAATGTGTAAGTCCAACCTGTTCAAACCTCACTTTTCAAGTCATCTCCATGTCGCTCTACCCATTGTATCCGCGAGCACTTAAATTGTGCAACCACATTTTGTGGATTATACTGGTTTGGTGAATATATTTGTACAGGTTCCAACATTATGTTTGGACTATGAACTATTTTTCTCTGAATTAGGAAGGATGAAATAAAATGACGGCGAAACGGATTGTTATTTTTACAGGCGGAAACTTATCTGTAGAATTACTTCAGGAAATACGAGAAGATGATATGATCATCGCGGCCGATCGCGGTGCATTATTTTTAATTGAACACGGCATTCAGCCACACATTTCAGTTGGAGACTTCGACTCCATTAATGAAGAGGAACGTATCATTGTAAGTAACAATAGCATTCGATTCATTACATGTGACCCTGTTCATAAGGATCTTACTGATACAGAAATGGCTTTTGAGACAGCGCTAGATTACGAACCTTCTCACATCTTAATGTTAGGTGCTACAGGTACACGTATGGATCACACACTCGCCAATGTACATATCATGGTTCGCGCGATGCAGCATCATATCTCCTGTGCCATTCAGGACAAGCACAATTACATGACACTGACCACATCCAAAGCTGAAGTTGAGCACCGTGACTATAAATATGTTTCTCTGCTCCCCTTGACTCATGAAGTTACAGGAATAACTCTAGAGGGTTTTATGTATCCGCTAGATCAAGCCACCATACGCATGGGACAATCCTTGGGTGTAAGCAACCAGCTCTTAGGTTCCTCCGGTACAGTCACTATCGATAGCGGCTTATTACTGATTATTCAGAGCAAAGATTGAATCTATTCGAATGCTATATAGTTATTTATTACGTTTTTGTAACCAGTGATTCAATGAAGAAAATAGGTTCACACATAATAAAGACCCTTGATATTCAAGGGTCTTTGTTGTTTCATCATTATTCTTCATCCGTCAATGATTAATTTTTTGACATTTTTAATCATATTTTAATAAACATACCCAAACCATTGTGGCGCAAGGGATTACACTCCCCTATCCAATTTCTAGGTTGTTACAAAGCTGTTATACTCGCTCTAGCAACTTAACGAAAACGAATTTTGGAGGTACTAACTAACATGAAAACAAACATCTTTGTCCAAAAGGCCGTAACCGTCGGGTTGTGCGCTACACTAGGTTTTGGAGCTGTATTAATGACTAACGCACCTGTTGCACAGGCAGCAACTGCTTCTGTATCCACAGGTCAACAGATTGTTAACTATGGTAAACAATTTACTGGAACTCCATATAAATTTGGTGCTTCAACTACAACAACCAAAGTTTTTGACTGCTCTTCTTTTATGAAATATATTTTCAAAAAGTATGGTGTAGATTTGCCGCGCACTTCCGTGAAACAATCCAAAGAAGGCACAGCTGTGTCCAAAGCTAATCTGCGTGTCGGCGACCTGGTATTCTTCTCCAGCGGTAGCCGTTCTACCGGTTCCAATGTCACTCACGTAGGCGTTTATGCGGGAAATGGTAAGATTCTGCACACGTACGGATCTCCAGGCGTAACCCTCTCTGATCTGGACTCTGGTACTTGGAAGAGAACGTATGTTAAAGCCCGTCGTGTACTTTAGAATTCTAAATTGCTAATAAGTAAAGGCCGGACGATATGTTCCGGTCTTTTATTTTTACCCTCTTTTTGCCACACTTTAAACTGGTGATTCATGGAACTAACTTCGTAATCTAATTTTTATCATGCAACATATAACCGATCCCACGCACAGTATGAATCAGTTTCACACTTCTTCCCTTATCCACCTTAACCCTTAGATGTTTGATATACACATCCACAACGTTGGTATCCATCGCATACTCATATCCCCATACTTCCCGCAAAATATCACTCCGGGTACATGCTTCATTCACATGCAGGGCCAGAAATTCCAGCAATTCGTACTCTTTTGGTGTTAATGTCAGGTATTCACCCGCACGATTTACCCGTCTTGAACGTAAATTCACTTTAAGATCATGAACTACAATTACTTCTTCGCCCTCTGGTGTTGCATTCGCAAAAACACGCAATAAGTTTCGTATTCTGGCAAGCATTACGGTCATGTGGATAGGTTCCTCCATCACGTCATTAGCTCCATAATCCAGCCATTCCACGATGAACTGAGGAAATGCATTTGAAGTAATAACCAGTAGAGGTATAACCTGACCTTTATCTAACCATCGTTTTAATTCTAATTTCTGATCCTGGCCACAATGTTTCGTCCCCTCTTCCCGGTCTACCAGGATGATCAGATTAATATGCAACAACGAAGGCTCGACGGATTGGTTTAGTTCGGACCACTCCATTCGTTGCACCTCATACCCTTCGCTACATAAAACATCCTGAATAAGGCTGACCTGCTCTCCTGCTCCAATCAGCAAAATGGCTGTTTTCACTCTTTTTCACCCGGCCTGTCTCTATCCCCACTGCTCGCAGCAATGGTTGGTACAGTTAGCATGCCGTAAAATGAAAAAGTCCATTCCCTCAAGGGAACAGACTTTGCTTCTTTCTTGCTTTAACCAAAGTAACGATGGACGAGCGTACGTGCTTCAGCTGTGTCTTTTGTTCCGTGTACGAGGACACGTCCATCTTGGAAAATGACCATTCTATGGACTCCTGTTGTAAAAGAAACCAGAAACGGATTGGATTCCACTTTTCCTTCTTGAAGCCTGTTCAGGCGATCTGCTGTATGTTGAAGATCCAGATTCATGCGCCGTGCAGGTCGGATCTGAACGGTGTCCCTGCCACACAACACATCTGTTTTCTCCAGATTGGACGCAGAAAGATATGGATACGTTGCCGAAGTACCGCAGGAAGGACAGTCTTGCTTTTTCGCACCATCCACATTGATGGATATGTATTCGTTCCTCCACACGTCAAATGACAATAACTTACGTCTCAATGCATTTGCATTGCCACTAAGTAACTTCATCGCCTCTGCGGTCTGATTCGCCGTTACCATCTGTACGGCTTGAGGTATGATGCCAGACGTATCACAGGTATCTCCACCCAGAGGGACTTCACCCAGCAAACAATTTAAACATGGCGTATCTCCAGGCATAAACGTATAGGTGATGCCGTAACTACCTACGCATCCACCATAAATCCAGGGAATACGGTGCTTCTGTGCCATATCATTAATGAGTAATCGGGTATCAAAATTATCCGTTGCATCCATGATCAAGTCTGTATGCTGAACGAGTTCTTCCAACTCATCTACTCTGACGTCCAACACTTTCCCTTCCACATGAACCGTGGAATTAATGGCAGATAAACGTTTTTCCGCCGCCATTGCCTTCGGTATCCGCTCCATCGCGTCCTGTTCTACATATAATTGCTGCCGCTGCAGGTTACTCCACTCCACATAATCACGATCCACAATCGTTAAGTGTCCGACTCCTGAACGAACTAACGTTTCTGCAATTCCTGTTCCGAGTGCGCCAGCGCCTACAATTAAAACTCTGCTGCCCTTTAATCTGGCCTGGCCTTCCTTGCCAAGTGGCGCGTACCGTTCCTGTCTGGAATACCGATCGGCCTGCTCGGAAGATGTTATTTGATCTGTCATGTATGAACCATTCCTTCCACCGGACTACTGGCTGCTGCATAACGCTTTACGGGAATCATGCCTGCCTCATATGCCAATCTACCCGCTTCTACCCCCAATCGCATCGCTTTAGCCATGTTCACTGGATCCCCTGATCCGGATACGGCTGTATTTAACAAGACGCCATCGGCACCAAGTTCCATCGCATAAGCAGCATCTTTTGGGGAGCGCAATCCTGCATCTACAATTACAGGAACAACGGCCTGCTCTATGATGACTTCAAGGTTATATGGATTGATGATGCCTCTGCCAGCTCCGATGGGAGAAGCGCCAGGCATTACAGCATGTACGCCAAGCAATTGCAGCCTTTTGGCCAGAATGACATCATCCGAAATATAAGGCAATACCGTGAAGCCCTTTTCAAGCAAAATTTCGCAAGCCTTGTACGTTTCAATCGGATCTGGGAGTAACGTCATTCCATCTCCGATGACTTCGACTTTTATCATATCACAAAGTCCTGAAGCCCGTGCAAGCTCGGCAATCCGCACCGCCTCTTCCGCAGTGGAAGCCCCCGCCGTATTCGGAAGAAGTGTGTATTTATCCAAATCCAACGTATCCAGGAAATGCTTCTGATTACGTTCCTCCAAATTCAGACGACGAACAGCAAAGGTCAAAACTTCCGTTTCAGATGCTTCCACAGCCTGACTTTGCACTTCCAGATCCGAAAACTTGCCTGTTCCGAGCAACAATCTGGACTCAAACGTATATTTACCAATGTTCAACATCATCAACCGCCTCCTACAAAATGTACAATCTCAATTCGATCGCCTTCTCTTAATGCTGTCGTTTCATGATACTCGCGGGTTAAAATATGCTTGTTCAGCTCTACAACTACAGTCTTGACTTGCAGATCTAAAGATTGAAGCAGTTTATCCACACGATTCAATCTGTCTTCAATCTCCATCCGTTGACCATTAACGATGATATTCACTGCACCACTCCCTTTCTGTTCAATCGCTCAGGGCTCAGCGCCTCAATTCCGAGCTCTTCTGAGCTTTTGCCCGCGAGCAATTCAGCGATAAGCCTGCCAGTTATCGCACTAAGCAAGATACCGTTGCGGTAATGTCCAAAGGCGGCAAACAGCCCGGGAACACTTTCGCAAGCACCTATATAAGGCAGACCATCCGGAGTTGCCGGTCTTACGCCTGCCCACGCTCGTATAAATTCTGCTTCTTTCATCCCAGGCACCCAGTGGGTAGCCGCTGTTAGCAGCTTCTGAACACCCTGTACAGAAACGCTCAGATCCGTTCTGCCTGGCAGACTGGTTGCCCCGAGCCAAACCTCTCCATTGGCTTTGGGAACAATATAGATATCCTCTGCATACACCGTTCTATCAGGTCTGTACCCTGCATGTTCATCTAAGAACTGAACGGCGGCTATTTCACCTTTTACCGACCACACAGGCAAGCTCAGATTCACATGTCTCATCAGCTCTTCACTCTGTAATCCAGCCGCTATAATGACATGTTTGCATCTCATCTCACCGATCGATGTGGTGATCCCCTGCACGCCGTGTTCGTTTGCTTGCACACGTATATCCTGTATGTCCTCCATAACCCGCGCTCCCAGTGCTTGAGCGGATTCAGCATATGCCTTCGTTAGATGGACGGGAATAACCTCACTCTCGTAAGGTTTGTAGTAGGCCCCATACGTATCTCTGTTAAGCCATGATGCCTCCTGTTGCACAACGGAACGATCCCACCATACCTCATCAGCAGAAGCAGACAACGCAGACTTTCGATTGTCCTTGTAACTACTTAATTCACTGTATGAACGAAAAGGATTTAGGAATCCCTGACGTTGCAGACCAACCTCTACCTCACTGAGTGTAGCCATTAGCACCTGTTGCTCAATAAGTAACTGTCTACTCTGCCTGGCGAGCTTAGCCATCAAAGGATGAGCAAAAGCCTCACTATCTGCCGCCAGCATTCCAGCCGCCGCGCAAGAAGTGCCTCCTGCAATCGCCGAACGCTCCAGCAACAGCACATCCTGTCCACGGGAAGCAAGCTCATACGCAATGGCACAACCAACAACGCCTCCGCCTACAATAATCGTTTCTGCATGAATCTTATCTGGTCTATCTGTAATGATCTTTTTCATCCTCTCATCTCCTTGATTCAGCGACTCAGACTTTCTGTAGCAACGATAGCCTGCCTTAATAATGCAGCCGCCCGATCCGGGGAATCGCTCGCCCATACATTCGAGATCACAGCGACTCCCTGTGCGCCTGCAAAGCGAATAGCGTGAATGTTTCCCGGTTCGATGCCCCCAATCGCCATGACAGGAATGGAGACACCAGAGCACACTTCAGCCAGAGCATATAATCCTCTTGGTTCAAGATCCGGCTTACTGTTGGTTGAGTAGACATGCCCGAAGAATAGGTAATCGGCTCCCCGTTCTTCAGCGAGTTTTGCCTCATCGATTGAATGAACAGATATACCCAGACGAAGGCGTTGCACATTGCTTATAACAGCAGGGTTATAGTTTCGTATCGCATCTTGCCCCCAATGTACACCGCCATAGATGTCATTCTGTGAAGGCAGCTCTGAACCATTGATAACGATACGACAAGATGGAACGCCAACACCACGCAGACTTTCAGCCCAACCGATCTTTTGTTGCCACGAGAGTTGTTTCTCTCGTATGTGAATATAGTCCACCCATGGCCAAACGTCCTTTGCAGCTTTTACAAAAGATGCTTGATCCCCTGCACCCGTAGATACAACATGCAATTCAAATGATTCTTGAACATGTTCATGAGAAATTACCGTACTGTTCATCTCCTTCCATGCGTGAATGCTATGAAAACACAAAAAAGCCACTCCCGTAGGGGAGTGGCTGCGTATTAATTATAGGACCAGATGACTGACTGATACATACAGTTCATTTCGTGCAATAAAGCTATAGACCCTATAGCCTTAACGTTATACACGCAACTGCATGTTTCAATTCGTTAAACAGACGGTTGAATCCTTCGAATTGCCGTTTGCTCAAGTCATTCACTGAAACGCGCTCGCCACTTCCCTACGCTGGTATGATCCAGATCAGGTGCAAAGGGTCCAGAATCGCATTCTTCCATCTCAGCCGCATCGTGCGGCCCCCCTAGTGTTCATATGAAGTTGTAGCCTATATTACCATAGACGGATTTTTTTGTCACCGTTCATTTCTATTAAGCATTGCTTGAATTGTCTAGTTTTTCTCAGACCATTCTTCAACATTCCATGTTTTGGTGACCCAACCCTCGTAGAAATCAGGTTCATGAGATACCAGTAACACCGTTCCCTTGAATTCTTGCAAGGCACGCTGCAACTCCGCTTTGGCTGTGACATCGAGATGGTTTGTCGGCTCATCGAATAAAATCCAGTTGCTTTCACGCATCAAGAGTTTGCATAAACGAACCTTGGCTTGCTCTCCACCACTCAGCATGTTAAGCGGACGGGTAATATGCTCATTTTTCAACCCACAGCGAGCGAGATGACCACGGACCTCATTCTGGGTCAAATGTGAAAACTCATTCCAGACATCCTCAATCGGCGTGATATTCCCAGCACGAACTTCCTGCTCAAAATAGGCCGTTTCCAGATAATCTCCCAAGAAAGTCTTTCCACTGAGTGGAGATATTTTTCCCAGGATGGTTTTCAACAGCGTCGATTTACCCACACCATTACAACCTACGATGGCAATTTTTTCACCACGTTCAATCGTCATTGTCATTTTAGGCAGCAAAGGATACGTATATCCAATTTCAAAATCAATACCCTCAAAGACCGTTTTGCTACTCGCGCGGGCATCCTTGAATTTGAACGTTGGTTTAGCTGCTTCATCTGGGCGATCAATACGTTCAATTCTGTCCAGCTGTTTCTCCCGGCTCTTCGCTCGACCTGAAGTTGAAGCACGTGCCTTGTTACGCTGAATGAAATCTTCCTGCTTCTTGATGTACTCTTGCTGCTTCTCGTATGCATCAATATGCTGGGCTTTATTCATATCAGCCATCTCGAGGAACTTGTTATAGTTCGCTGCATATCTCGTTAATTTGGCAAATTCCAAATGATAAATGACATTTACGACTTCATTCATGAATTCCGTATCATGAGAGATTAAGAGAAACGCGTGCGGGTAGTCCTTCAGGTAACGTGACAGCCATTCAATGTGCTCTACATCCAGATAGTTGGTCGGCTCATCCAGCAAAAGAGCTGTAGGTTTCTCAAGCAGAAGCTTGGCAAGAAGCACCTTGGTACGTTGTCCACCACTTAGAGCTGCGACATCCCGATCAAGACCAATTGCGGACAAACCAAGACCATTGGCCATCTCTTCCACTTTTACGTCAATCAGATAAAAATCGCCCTGCTCCAGTTGTTCCTGAATATCGCCCATCTCTTCCAGCAACTGCTCCAGCTTATCTGGATCTGCATCTGCCATCTGGTCCGTAATATTCATCATTTCTTTTTCCAATTCAAGCAACGGAAGGAATGCATCTTTAAGCACGTCACGTATGGTTTTGCCTGGCGTAAGCTTCGTGTGCTGATCCAGATATCCATAACGGACCTTAGGTGTCCATTCCACTTTTCCACTATCTTTAAGCAATTTACCGGTAAGAATGTTCATTAATGTGGATTTACCCACACCATTGGCACCAACAAGTCCTACGCGCTCTCCGGCAAGTAAACGAAACGATACATTTTTAAATAACGTGCGATCTCCAAAATTGTGACTTACGTTCTCTACTGACAATAAACTCATAAGATGAGGTTGCTCCTATCTATTAGACATTACTTTTGTGATTGTTCCGAAACCCTATTCTAGCACAGGTCCCGTCTTTTCTGAAAGTAATGTAAACAGTTCAGGAACCTCTTCCATAATTTTGTCATACAGGGTACCCTAACGGTTAGAGCATTTATATTCGAAATAGCCTTGTGCAGCTGCTTGTCTCGCGTCTGTGAACACCTCTTCAGCACGGTAACCATTACCACATGTGGAGGGGTAGTAGTACTTGATACCCGTTAAAGGATCTACCCCACCTACTATCGCCGTTTTCTTCACAAGTCTGCCTCCACCAATTGCGTAATTGTTGATCTTCTGGTCACCCACAACTATACCTTGGATAAAGGCCATAATCCCTGTATCATTTATGGAGTTGTACCAATCTTCCTGCGCAATCAGGGGCATCGTAAACGTATAGGAAATACCGTTCTTTCTGGCAAACTCATTATGGCGGTTAATCACATCAGCCAGATCATCCTGCACCGTAGTCACAATCCGGCTTTGTCTAACTTGCTCAAATACGCTGGTATTCTGAAGTAAAGGAATCTGTGTGCTTGAAGCCAGTTCTTTTTGGAATCCCTCAATCCATCTCCCTGCACTTGCATCAAAGGCATATACGTAGTCATCCAGTGTAAAGTTAATACTGTTACCATTAGAATCTGAATATGTATAAGGTTTCTTGGGGCTCCACACTTGCCTTAAAGAATCTTCACGATTACCTGTCAACTCTGTTTCTGTGGACAACATATAATAGCCGTCATAATCCAGAATAACCACGGCAGGAATGTAATTAAACATGTTTCGAATAGCTGCGGGATCATCCTGAATCCCCATATTCAAAGCCATCGTCTGAGTGAATGTCAACAAGGCAAGCTCTTTGTCCGCTTTAACAAACTTGGTTGAATCATAACCTGCTTCATCATTTTGTTTCTCATTCTGATGCATGACTGCGCCTGCATCCATGACTGCGGTTTGAAGTGCAGATCTGTATCGTTGACCAAGATATTGAGCCTCTTCGGCATCTTGGGTATGGAGTGAGATGATCCAGAAGAGCGGGAAAAAGATCAGCACGAATACAATGGATAGCTCAGTAATCTTCATTGAGGACCATACCTCCGTATGTTACAAATACCGCTGAAGCCTGAGCCGTACCACTTAACCATTCACGGATGAGCATGGAAGGTGTACGATTTGTATTTTGGAGCGTCACGGTGAAAAAATCCCCTGTCGTCAACGTATATCTTCGGCCAGGATCATCAACCGGTATCACACCTGAGGATGGGAATAGTCTTTCTCGAATCTGAGCTGCATAATATCCATCCTGCACTACCTCATAGGTCCCGTTAAAACTGTTATTGTCCATCGGGTCTGTATAATGAGGTACATATTTCTTATGCAAATGTTCCATCGACACCTCATACAGATTGCCCGTCTGGGCCAGTTGCTCCTCAAACTCAGCCAACATTCGAGGTGAAATATATCCTTTCGTTCGGACAGTATCAACAAAGCGTGTTACATTCTGAACAGCCGTCATACGTGCTATATCATCCTGCCGATCGGCTGTTTCAGCAGCTGGGTACACATAGAGCAAAAGGACTGCGAGCAATACGGCAAGCAGCTTGGATGCGGCATTAATCAATTCACACTGGTCTCCTTCCAAAAAACAATCTTGAGCAGTTCTCCAGTTTCATTTCGTATAAACTCCGGTCTGTAGGTGGCATCGAGCTGGACAGGAATAGTCGCTGTTTTGCTGACAAGTGGATCGATCACATACGAAGTTCCATCTACCTCCACAGGGATGCCTGTACCTGTCATCTGTCTAACGGTATGCAACACTTCCGCACCACTATACTGATACGGATTGGTGGTATGCAGTGTTGTTGTCAGCCGACCTTCCATGCCTGCTGTTGTCTGTACTCTGTCGTTCAATGAAGCTGATAAAAGCTTAACATTCTGTTGCCCGTACAGGCAGGCTGTCACAAACAGGACAACCGCCGTACAAAACAACATGAGATGCTGGGTATTCCGGGACATGTTAAACCAACTCCTGTCAGGATTGCTGGAAGATCAGCCCTCTTACCACGTTGGAACGGTCTTTTACGATAATGGCTTTGAATTTACCACTTGGATTGACATATTGATTGTCTTTTTCACTCATGGTCTGGTTAATAATTCCCACTTTATCGTCAGGTGCAATAACCGAGCCATAGTCCGCATTATTGAGATCCTGTGAAATGTTTAATTGATTGCCATACCATTGACCCGCTTTATTTTTACCTGTAATAACTTGAATACCGAACTGATCTTTGTCCGCGTATTTACGCAGCGCATTCGTTACCTGTGATCCACTGATGGTTGTTCCGTCATACACCGTAAATGCTGCTTGGGACAACTCGGTTTGGATATCAGCAAAATTGTTCTGGGCCGTCTTGGTTGCCTCCTGAGCCGAAATAAACAACAGAACTACAATTGTGATCAGAGCGATTGTTAAGAATATCCCTGCTGCCACCTTTAAAGCGCTTGATGCATTGTTCATGATAAATCCTCCCAAGTTATAAGTTATTAAACTATTTCAGACTGTCACACAGATGAATTGTGCTACAGTTTCTGAATTTGCTCATAATAAATGTTCATCTGCAAGAAGCTCATACCGACCAATGGAATAACCAGATACAAAAAGATGAGGGCATACATAGGTGTAAATCCAATAGTTCTCCCCCATGATGCTTTGACATCTATCATTTTGCTGTACTCCTGCTTGCGTTGTTCAAAATAAAATGCCATCATGCTCTCGAGATCATCGAAGGCTTCACGTATTGAGATTTTGCCAAGGGCAAGCTGCAATTTATCAACCAGTCGCTGGAACTCGGGCAAGCCCGCCTCTTCCTTTAATTGTTCAAGTGCAAGCTCTGGCCCATGTTCAAAATGCAACAAACATTTTTGCAGCGGGCGCTTGAAAATGACGGCAAATCGATTTAGCCACTCCAATATCTCCTCGACTGACATCCGGTCCATCTCACGCAAAATGGAAATCACTGTCTGGAATTGATATATTTCATGTCGCATATCCAACCTTCGCATTTTCCGCTGAAATAACATGAGCCATACGGGCATGTAGTACCCAGCTCCACCCATAAGAATGGCTATAATCATTTCCCACCAACGTACATATTGCTTGTTATACACCTCAAGTTTCTGCATAATGCGCGTGATGGTCTCATTCTGGGTATCAAGGTCCATCTGAACGGGAGATAAATGCTGTAATGCGTTGGCGACTTCTTCGTATGTAGCTCCTCGGTTCATTTCTACACTTTTCAGCACGGATTGATCCAATGCTGTTTTTTCCTCAGCTTTCCTGAGATCCGCTTCAGCCATTGCACCAAACATTCGATCATCGCGAATTGGATCATACAAGATGTGGTTACGTTCAACCTGATGCAACAGCAAGATGCAACCCATTGTAAGAACCAAACAACCTGCGAATAACATCACTCGTCGAATGGCAAGCCATTCGTATTTCAACTCTGAGCTGCTCTCCCTCATGAGCCGTATCGTTTGACTGTACTGTGCACTACCAGGTTTTGCTGCAAACAACATCGCCAATTTCCGTATGAAGGTCTGCCTGTACAGAAACTGATCCAACCATGAATGCTTATGCCCTGACCGGTAACGTGTCTCATCGTATTGCTGGAGCCTTTGCAGAAGCAAATAGGCAAGGATGATGATCACATAGATTGATATTTTGGTAACAAAACCGATTTTACTGCGATAAAATTCATCCATCGTTGGGAAACTGACTCTGGCCCAACGTTCGATTGGAGCGGTGAACAATACCGGAGCTAGCGCGATGATATTAAGTCCTTTGAGCAGGTAATCCAATTTATCACGCCGCAAAATCTCCAGATGGATCTCCTGAGTCAGGTTACCAAGTCCGTTAAGATAAATAGAGCCTTGTGCTCTGTCCTTATCCCCAAACTCCATGACCATATAGGAAACGCCGGCAAATCCTTTGAGAAAACGGTTGGGAGCCACTTCATAATAACGTTCAAGTGCTTCATTCGGATCTGGAGAAGTCAGAGCTTCGTAGATCAGTCTTACTTGTTCTGCTGCTTCTCCTGTACCTGCTTCAGCGGCTTCATAGAGCGCTTCCTCAACCATGCCATGCTGATGATACCGATGCCTTACATCTGCGAAGAGATCCAACATCTGCACCAGCAACCTTTTCTCCATACGACTGAGGCACATATCCAATACCAGGCTGTTTAGTACCACAGCACAGAGCACGGAAAGTATTACAAAAGCGATACCCGGCTGCAGAAGAAATAGAATGACACTTATGCCTCCATAACCTCCAAGAATAATCAGAACCACTGTCATCGTCAGCCTGCGAAGTGAAGGCTCATCCCCAACATGGCGGAATGAAATACGTTTTTGCACCTGTAGAATATAAGCTGATAGCAGTGGCACTTTCATTCCAAAACGGTAGGACTGCAACAAGAGTGATCCCAGTCCCTTGAATCCCTTCCCGCCGGAAGTTAAAATAACGCCGGATTGACTTGTTGAACCACCTCCTCTGTGACGTAACATACTTAAAACCAGAAGTGTGATCAGCAAACCTCCTGCACAAATACTTAATACGAGGAGCAAAATCCATTTAATTGTCATGCTGATCACCCCAGTATTGCTTCATAAACTGTTCAAACTCCTCGGCATCCTTTAATGTCATCTGTTCTCGCATATCCACCATGCTTCCAGAGGAGATTGGAGCTGTTGCAACATACGCTCCATCTCTGTACTCCACAACATTACGAAATGTAAAACCTGCCCTCTCTTCCACGCTATCACCTTGATTCGCACGAGGAAGACACTCCGTAATTCGTTCGATATATCTTCGTCCCTCAGCATCTTTCTTCATATGAACATCGAAGTTGATTACACTCACAACCTGCTCCTCAGCAATATGCTCATGCTGGAACATACCTGTCTTGAGCAAGGAATTACGGAGGGAGAAGACCAGATCACGAAACGTTTTGGCATGGTGGGTAAACAGGGTGAACAGACTGGCAACCTGAGACATTTGAATCATCCATGCGGCCACCTCATCACTCGCAACCTCACCGAGAATATTGACGGTACCATCCGTTTTTTTCTGCAAATCAAGCCCTTGTTGACCTGAAATGTGTTCAGTCTCTCGGAAACTCAAAATATTACGTCGGCTATAGATCCGTCTTAATTGAAGTTCAAACGCCATCTCCTGCACCCGAAGGGTGTACGATGCATAGATGTGTTTGACCATAGCCATAAGCAACGTTGTTTTACCAGAACCTTGGGCCCCGGTTACAGCTGTAATCCGGCTTCCTTTCATCAGGTATTGAAGCAATGTAATTGGCAGTTCTGCGTTGTTACCCGTAATCAATTGTTCAAGTGAAGCATTCGGAATATCGAACTTCCGGACGAAGAACGCCCATGATTCTGCAAAAGGAGGACGAACAACAACAACACGGGAGCCGTCTTTCATCTCGTTCACCTTGTATCCACTTGCTTCCGACAACTGTCCCGGATAATTGTATTTGTATATATTCTGGCATACCCTTTTTAGTTCACGGATGCTTCCGAATGACAGAAAGGATAGATGAATGGACTTACCTTTATAGAAAATCCAGACACTTTCCATGCCGCTAAGCGGTTCTTCATGTGCATCATCCTCCAGTCCTTGATCCAGCAAATCATTCCATGATGCCGGTTTTCGAAGTCCCATATTATGAACAGCATCAAGCATACCGCTGACACCACCACTAACGCCGTCAATACGTTGGTCCCTTATCTCATCAACAACCGAGAACCCTTTATAATGCTGATAGATACGTTGCACGATGATATCCGTCTTTTCTCTGAATCCAAGCTCTCGATATTCGCACTCGAAAACATACTGAATGTCCTCCTCAGAGATATAATAACTTCCTCCATCGTCCGTACTTTCCTCCATTCTCAGTCTGCCAAGATCGTAGGTATCAATCATGCGGGAGAGTGCATCTACACCGAATTGCTGTCGGTACAGATAAAACACAATTTCGAATCGGTCCTGGATCGTCAACAAATCTGGTTCTGCAAACAAAATAACTTCATCTACATTTGATTTGTTCAGCCCTATGCTTCGGGTAAGCAGATCCCCTATCAGATTTTTGACATACGTTTTGTCGCTGATACTGCCTGAGACACAGCCCTTCAGTGCTTTTCTCATCTCGGCACGTTGATTAATTCTTCGACGATATTCTTCTTCGTGCAGACCTGCATCCGCGAGTTGACTATGACTAAGCTCATGAAGTGAGTTCTTCACCTTCTCAATCAACATGTCTATCGTGAATGATTCCTGTTCAGGAACACGAGCATTCTTTTCACGAAGAAACGTTCTATACTTGAACCAGATATAAGTCAGGCATAGAATCAAAATTAAACTTATCCATATGGTATTCCAGAGCATCGGAGGTTCAGGCTCCCCTTTCCAGCCTCTTCAGAACTGTGCGCATACCTGCACCGTCCATAATCAGGCGAGCGAGTTCGCTCATGCTTGCAGCAAAGCTCCCTTTACGAATATCCTTATCCTCAGTCAAACTCTCCAACTGCAAGTATCTAGCGACATCTCGCCGATTCATTGCATCCAAGTATCCGGTTGTATACGGTATCGCAGATATCGTGCCTTTGTATTTGAACTGGCGCCGAATATTGGAAAGCGTTGCACGGGAATGCAAATCGTATTTGTTAATGACAACATGTATATTCTTATTGTTCATTCGTTCTGGCAGGATCTCTTCAAAGAACAACTCCAGATTTCGCATATTTTGATCGAGATTAATTACAACATAGTCCGCCTGTTGCAGCTTGAGCTGTGAATCAACACCAGCATGATCCGCATCCAGAAGAACCAGATCATAATACTCGTTAGCTACATTTAGCAGCTTTTTCACTGTCTCACCATGTTCCTGCGGGGAACGTTCCATCTCATCAATTCTTCCGGTTAGGAAATCAAGTCTTTCCTTCAGAAGTGGCTTGGTATAATCCCTGAGATTGTGCTTATTCAGACTGCCACTCGAATGCAGCCGTTCAATCGCATCCCAGCCACCCTCTTCAAAGGAGAACATAAAATCCGCTGAATCCGTATCTTTGGATGGTAGAGCAGCTTCTGTGCCAGTTCCGGCAAGGCCTGCATTAACAAGTAACACTCTTGTCCTGTAGTGAAGTGCCATCGCATAAGCACTAATTAATGTGCTTGAAGTGCAACCTGTTCCTGCAAAAGGGCTCCAAAAGGTAATGGTGCTCATGCTCTCATCCTCTCTGCTTCTTTCATCGCACGGCGACTGCGAACACTTTCCCAACCTGTTAACTGCTCGACCACGCGACACAATGATTTTTTGTAATTTCGTGACAAAGGTCCAAGATGAACTCGGCGATGATGCTCATTCTCAAGTTTAACCGCAGCTGTTAACTCATCCCACGGAAGCACTAAGGATTCTCCTGTCCACACAAACGGACTGCCCTCCAGATACGCCCACAGATAACGAGCTTCAAGCTTGCAGTCAACCCCGTTAATTAAGAGCCGCTGAAATGACAGCTCACCCGGCAATGACTGTTCTTCAAGCAACCGCTTCAACCAGCCCTTGCCACGTTCCAGATTGTAACGCTCATAATCACTCACCCAGACTCTTACATCAGCGGTTAGCCAGAGATTACGTGAAGCAAAATGTGAAGTCTCCATGTCATATAACACATAATCATAACTGTCCAATCGCTCTCCATTTACTTCAAGATGATTCTCTACAGCTGCCGAAGTGACAAAATGACAAGCGATATCAAATCCTTCAAATTCCGTAATTCGCAAAGACTGCTGACCGTCACCTACACCGTACCCATACTTCTGTTGTAAGGTTCCATCTACGAGCAAGACCTTGTTGCCTGTCGAAGCCAATATCTTGCAAAGATATAACATCAGATCATTCTTCTCACATAAACCCGCAAAGATCCATGTATGCATAGATGTTACAACTCCTTTCTGTTTCTTTAAACCTTTGTTATCTGAATTATCTTAATGTGAAAACCTTAGATTAATCTCTACTCTCCACCCGTTAGCAAGCTCTGCTGTTCTGTTTGTGAAGCTTCAGCAGGATCATTTACGCTTCCAGAATTAGCTCCTGCTCCGTTTCCTGAACCATCATTCCACATCACTCCACCCGACGTTGCCGAATCATTTGATGATGGACGACTGTTATATGTAACTGAGGATTGGGCCACATCCTGTTCAACCCCTTTTGACGGTGCTGTCACGGAGGCGGCCAGTGAACTTTCAAGCGAACTTCTCACCTGTCTGGATAACTCCTGTTCGGCTCGTCGGACAATATTCGGATCACTCTCCAGCAGTTTTAACACTTCTGAATTGGCAGGATACGTCGCGATTGCAGGTGTCTGAAACTGTGGTTCTACATAGGTTAAGGCATAGATTGAAGCTTTATGTAAATAGGCATCTACAATTGCACTTGAGAGTGACAGAATCTCTTCCTCCGTCATCGTAATCCATAAGGTAGCTGCATTGAGTCGTTCCACTTTTTTCTTCGATAAGAGAACATAGTCTTGTCCGGTAGGGAATTGGATACGAACATCAATAATATCTCCCTTAACAAGTGAGGACGGCAGTAATACAACTTGCAGCTCTCGATTTCTTAAATCAGGCGGAGCCGGTACATCCTCATACACCATCTCGGTGGTAATTGCTGTTCCTTTTTTCAACTCTATTTTGGCAACTTGGCCTTCCATCTGCTTCGTACTGGACCAGAGGTTTCGCGGTGCTTGTGCATCCGGAACAGCAATGAGCTTCAGATCCTCCGCTAATATCGGTTCACCTGCTTCAATATCCCGAATCGTAACCCATCCTTGTGCTCCCGAATCCCATTGTTGCTTTAATTCAGCTTCCTTTTCCTCATATGCCGATAAATAACGGGCTTCTACAGCTGACCTGACATCCCCCATCGTTTTGACATTGTAAATAACATATCCTCCGAACACCAACCCTACAGCTCCTGCTCCGATAAGTCCGGCATAGATCAGTTGACGGCTTTGTTTTCTTAATTTAGACAAAAGAGGCTCTCCTTTCGTAATCTCTTCTAATCATGTACTTTCCTTCGTGAAAAGAACGAACGTTTCTTGGGCTGCTGTGCCATCATATGCATTAAAATATGAGAAAACACTTTATCCATCTGTGCGTCCTTGTCAAAAGGGTCGATATGTAACGGCAGACCATATACACTCGATGTATCCAGAGCTTTCCGAATGCGTTGAACTGCTTCACTTGCTGCAAGGGGCAAACAATATATCCATTTCTCTCGTGGATACCGATGATGTGATCGAACAAAAACGCCAATCTCCGCCTGTCTCCATTCGGCACCTGAGCCTATCACAATAGGCAGATCTGCACGAAGGAATTCTTCCAGCCGGTTCTGGTCCTGACCACTACCGAGATCCATCACAATGAACTGATAACTCCCCCCAAGCAAAGACAAAATATCCGCTCGCCCGGATTGTTTCCAATAATGCACACCATCCACTGCAAACTGTCTGCCTGCCGGCACCGGTTTACCCGCTTGAGCGATTTGTTGAATTCTTGCAAAGGATTGAGAGCGAGGTGACATTTCAATCACAGCTACTTTGAAGTTTTGCCTTTCGAGATAATGACTGATAGCTATAGCCGTGTGGGTAACCCCTACACCAGATGAAGCACCAGTCAAGGCAATAACTCTTGTTCCGCCATTCAAGGTCATGGTTGCATCCCCACCAGGCGTTGTTCCACCGGGTATTCGGAGCAGTTCCTTCCGCACCTCATCGGCAGATTGGAATCGCTCTTCGGCATTATATCTTAACAGTCTCCTTGCCACAGGGATGTACGTCCGTGGAACATCACTCCGGATAGAGCTTTCTACACCCTGAATCCATTCCGTATAGGCCCCACTTGTCATAAGATACAGCAGCAATGCTCCGAGTCCATATAGATCTGAACGCGCATCGGTCTGACCCGAGCCATATTGTTCTGGAGCGGCGAAACCAGCTGTTCCCAGCTTAACGGTATCTTCGGCATTTTGCGGTTTGTGACTCCTTGCGATGCCAAAATCAATTAATCTTACTTCATGTTCCGGAGTGATCATGATATTTGATGGTTTCAGATCCCTATAGATGACAGGTGGATTTAGATTATGCAGATAACTCAACACATCCAGCAATTGTAGCATCAGCTCCGTCAACTGCTCCATCGGGATCTTCCCACGACACTGCTTGAAATACTCACTGAGCGTTAACCCGTCGATGTATTCCATCACCAGGTACGTGTACCCATCTTCATCGGGGACAAAAAAATCAACAATTTGCGGCAATCTTGGATGGCGAAGTGATGTCAGAAGAGCGGCCTCCGTCTCCATACTGCCTTCATATGGCATAATCGTTACGCTTTCTTTAATTGCCCATATCTTGCCCGGCAACTTCAGATCCTCCGCCTCGTATACATGGCTCATTCCGCCTGTTCCCAGAATGGATACGATACGATATCTACCTCCCAGCAGGCTTCCGCGTTCCAGCCTGGCCGGATGTCTCATATCAATTCCTCCTTCAATACACAACAAAAAAGGGAAAGCTTCACCGAAGAAGAACAGACCGGATATCCGGTTTTGTTCGCTTCGGGATGCTTTCCCTCAGATTTGTTATGGTTAATATTGGTATCATTATAGTACAGGCAGGAATAGATTGTAAAGCACAAAAATTAATGAGCTTAATCGAATCAATTTCATAATACCTTTAGCAGCTTTAATCAAGGCTAGATCTCTTAATATTTGACCATATAAAGTGTAATCTCTTCCCGGTTATGGAACAACTGCTTGGAACGTTGAATCTGCATCCGCGAACGCTCAAACGTATCGATAACATCCTTAATGAGTGCGAGCGGTTTTTTATGCAATAACTTCACGGTAACAATCGCTGTTCCCCCAGGCTGAAGGCTATATAGAAGATCCGACACAAGTCGGCTCATCAGCTTCGGACTCCAACTCATATCACATACGAGCAAATCGAACTCTCCTTCGCGGAAGCGCACATCCCCTGCATTCTTTTTCAAGAAAGTCAGTTTGGGTGATGCCAGCAGTGTCGCATCCATCTTCGCCGGATCTACCGCCGTTACTTCAAGCCCGCGTTCAAGCAGGAACGAAGTCCATCCACCTGGTGCAGCGCCGATATCAAGTGCTTTATGAAATGAAGTAAAGTCAATGCCAAACGTTTGCTCGGCTTCAAGCAATTTGAATTTGGCCCGCGAGATCTGCCCATCTTCTTTTTGAAAACGTACGGCTCCCCCGCTCCAGTCTGACAGGTTCTGTTCAGGTCTGGATATGCCAGCATACAACATATCATTGGCAGCAAATACAGAAATGACATATTCAGCATCACGTACAACCCATTCACAGCCTAGCTCATCCAGCTTTTCAGTCAGCAATTGCTTCAATGAGGCTGAATTTTCTTGCCAAAAAGCCCCTTCCGTCTTCCGTACCTGCAGTACGACAGAAGCACCGGTCAGTTCCTTATGATTCAACACAAATGCAATCAATCTCTCGATAGATTGCTCTGAATCTTCTGTATTCTCTTGAAACTGAACAGGCTGGATATGACGTAAAAACGTTGGATATTCTTCCAACAGTTTACCTGCAACTTCTTCCTCTGCTACAGGCAGACCCGCAAGCAAAATTTCTCCTGGTACGAGTACTGTGCTCTTAACCGCACCAAACGTACGGCGTAATTCTTCCTGTGCATAAGGAGCAAAGCCATGATTGGCTGTGCAGATAAAACGGGAGAAGTTGCCTTCTTCCCAAGACGATTGTGTACTCAAATTGTGTTACCCTCCAGAACGTACGCGTATCCACGGACGACCGTCATCCCACTGGATATCGACCGGGACATCGTACGTATGCTTAATTGTATCTTGTGTCAAAACTTCATGCTTAGGGCCAGCCGCCGCAATACGTCCATCGCGGATCAAAGCCACATGCGTAAATAAAGGTACGATCTCTTCAACATGATGTGTTACATACACAACTGTAATGTTACGCTGGCGCAGACGATCAATCTCAGCCAGCATCTTCTCACGTTCATATAAGTCTAGCCCGGCACAAGGCTCGTCCATAATCAGCAATTTTGGCTCAGCCATTAATGAACGAGCAAGCATGACTTTTTTGCGCTCCCCTTGGGATAATGTTCCAAGCGGGTTGTTAGCCAGATTGGCAAAGCCCATATCATCTAACAAACTCATTGCCTTTGCTTTGACTTCATCAGGAATTGTCTGATAAAAACGCAAAAAAGCATAAGCTCCTGTAGCGACGACCTCCCATACCGGATCCCTGGGTGTAAGTTTCTCAATCAACGTTTGGCTGATATAACCGATTTCCTTACGAACTTCCCTGACGTCACATTGTCCATACAGATTACCGAGTACTTCAATGCGCCCCTGGCTTGGAAACATATATCCATTCATCATTTCCAGTAACGTTGTTTTGCCAGAACCATTCCGGCCCAGAATAACCCAATGTTCGCCTTGTTCGATGCGCAAATGTACATTATCCAAAATCTGATTATCTTCTCGTCTAAGTGAGACATGTTCCATCGAGATTATACTCATTTCAGCACCGCCTTCCGGATCTCCGAGAGCAAATGCTCTACAGAGCTCATCCGATAAACCATTTTTGGAACATCTAACTGGCCATCAAAGAGCATCACTGCTGGAACGCTTGAAATTTTAAATTGTTGTACAAGTTCAGGAATGTCATGAATGTTCATTTCGAATAAAATACCTTCTGGCAGCATGTGCTCAACGACCTCTAACATACGCCGTGCTGCCGCACATGTTCCACATAAAGGGGTATATATAAATACAGCCTGTGGCATGCCTTCCCATACACTGCGCATTAACATTTTGGATGTAATTGGCTTCATTAACTTTCTTCTCCCGCGGCAACACGCAGCATGACCTCACCTGTCATTGGTCCATTATGAATGGTTACCGAATCCGGTTTATTGCTATATAACATCTCGTACATCTGGCGTTTCCCAAACATACTGGACGTATGCAAATAAATCTCACGCGGAAATAAACCTTCTCGTACAATGGATGCCGCAACCTCTCCGCCATTAGGCGAATCCGGACCAAGCTCATAATCCAGAGACAAAATGTCCACGTCGCCTTCTCTTAGCAGCATAAGGCACTCTTCTGCATTCGTTGCCAGAACAAATCCTTTCGGACATGCCCGATAGTCATCCAAAAAAACATGCATACAATCGCTCCTCTCCCCATTATAGCCAGGAACGCATGAGCGCTATATCATCACGGTGCGTTCCATCTTCGCCCGTTTCTGTCTCGAGCACAACAACCGCTTTTTGGAACTCAGGCGCAGTTAACAATACTTTCATTGATTTATTTCCAATATATCCCTGTCCAATCCTCGCATGTCTATCCTTACACGAACCAGATGCATATTTGGAATCATTAAAATGTACAGCAGCAACATTATCCCAGTATCCGAGCATCCTGCCCTTATCAAGCATCGCCGCTTCGTTGCCTGACGACCACAAACCTGAAGCAAAAGCATGGCATGTGTCAAAACAAAAAGCAATATGCTCCGGATATCGGCTCAATTTGCGAATCTGTATCATTTCTTCCATTGTCGTGCCCATCGGGCCATGATCACCTGCCTGATTTTCAATCAGCACCTTCGAATGTCCATTCCAATTCTCCAAGGCGGTATCCAGACAATGAATGAGATTCTGATAACCCTCCAGCGGATCGTTTGTTTTGATATGTCCAAAATGGACTACCGTCCCAACAGAACCGCAAGCATCCGAAATTTCAAGATCATTGCGTATAGAAGCTATTATAGCATGAAAGCCCGCCTCTCCACGGGTCATGCCCAACACCGGATTCGTAGGATAGGGTGAATGCGCAATCGAAGCCAGTCCATGCTGTTCACACCAATCCCTGCACTGCTCAGCATCCTTGAGATCTAAATTTTTCAGACCAAGACTACGCGGGTTCTTCGGAAAATACTGAAACGCCGTTGCCCCCATCGCATGTGCTCTCTTGGCTGCCTGAAGAAATCCACCTCTCGTGCTGACATGTGCCCCAATTCCGGTGTTAGGCCTCATGCTGGCATTTCGGACAGAAGAATGCCTTCTTGCCCGTAATTTCCACTCGTTCAATCGTTCCCCCGCAACGTGGACAAGTCTCGCCTTCCCGGTCGTACACCCGACATTGCTCGTCAAAGCTTCCGGTCTTCGTATCCCCTTGCATCAGTGGCATTTCCATATAACCACCCTCAGAAGCTGCTTCGCGCAACACGGACTGCATCGAATGGAACAAGCGCTCCGTCAACTCAGGTGAAGTCGCGATGTTCTGCGTTTTGGAGCTTGGTCTCAGACCAGCAGCAAAAGCAATCTCATCCGAATAACAGTTGCCAATCCCTGCAATGATATGCTGGTTCACCAACGTTGTCTTAAGGGTACCCCGACGACCTTTCAACAGGGAAGCAAAACGTTCCACGTTCATCCGTCGATCCAAAGGTTCAGGTCCAAGATCAGACATCGCCTCTTCGGTTTCTTTTGAAGTAAGCAGATGTAAATAACCCAAGCGCAGTCCAATAAAGAATAAAATGTGATCCCCAAACTGGATTTCCACCTGTGTGGAACGATTAGGGCGCTCCTCTTCGGTACCCCAGAAAATCATACCGCCCAACATGAGGTGCAGCACCAGACGTTTGCCATTAGCCAAGTGGAAAATCAGATGCTTCGCTCGGCGCTCAACAAATATGATGCGATTACCTGTAAGTTCATTGATAAACAGATCAGGCTCCGTATTTATCGTTTTATCGCGATTAATCACAACACCTGTAATCGGTAGATCAAGTATTTTCTCGGACAGCAAGGTCCGGTAATTTTCCATTTCCGGTAGTTCCGGCATCGTACATTACCCCTTTTTGGAAGTTTGGTCTGCCTCTTGTGACAGCCACTCCATCAATTTATGCAAATCTTCAAACACATGATCAGGTCGAGCCTTCGCTGCTTGTATGTGTCCATCCATATTATCTCGTGTTGTTACACCGGTAAGTACCAACAGCGTCTCACACCCTGCTGCCACTCCAGCTGCAATATCGGTTCGCATATTATCTCCGATCACTGCCACTTCATGAGACGCCAGGTTTAGCCGGCTAATGGCTGATTTCATTATAACACTCGATGGCTTGCCTATAACGGTAGGATGAACTCCGGTCGCGGCTTCAATTGCTGCTCCAATAGTCCCCGCCCCAGGTGTCAGCCCATCATCGGAAGGAAGCTGCAGATCCGGGTTGGTCATGATGAATTTTGATCCCGCATTAATCCACCTTAACGCCTTAGTCAGCTTATGATAGGAAAATTCACGGTCAATCCCCTGTATCACGTAATCTGGTGCATCTTCCGTCAGCTGTAGTCCCGCTTTTTCTATGGCTTCCAGCAGTCCTGCTTCTCCAATACATGCCACTTTTGCACCTGGGGACTCTTCAGCAACATATTCAGCAGCCGCCACAGCAGAAGTACATACTTGAGACGCGTCGGCAGGTATGCCCATCCCGTTCAGATGATCTGCCACACCTTGTGGTGTACGGGAAGAATTATTTGTTACGAATAAATACGGCTTTCCTAGCTCTTGCAGTGTTCGAATAAGCTGATCGGCTCCTTCGATACGATGTCTGCCATGATAGAGCGTACCATCCAAGTCAATCAGATAGGCCTTAATCACACATAGCACTTCCTTTCTTCATTCCATTAACGTTTCATGTCCTTAATCATTTACCTCGAACTTGACCGCGAACCTATGTATTCAGGCAAAAAATAATGGCTTGCTGACATATGCACGCAACAAGTCGAACCGGATCGAACACCGACGGTTTAACTCGCGCGTCTTCTGTACAAGCTTGTCATTTCCTGCGCTTTCCCGGAAAATAATTTGAATCATTTCCCTCTTCATATTGCCCATCCTACACGCTTTCTGACCAGATTGCAAAAGGGACCGTGGGAGTTCCTCTCCCTCAGTCCCGTGCAATTACCCGGATCTTTATATGACGTGTTTAACCGTGCACTGGTTCGCAATCCGGGTTAAGATTCTTGCTTGCGATGCACGACAGGAATAAGCTGGTGTTCGTTTGCAAGTCTGGTATTCGGGAATACGGACTGCGCCTCTTCCAAAAGTGGCTGAAGTTGATCCTCATCCTTATAGCGTGAACTGAAGTGAGTCATGATTAGTTGCCCTACATTGGCTGCTCTAGCCGCTTCTGCCGCTTGTTTAGAAGTACTATGATAGTACTCATGCGCTGTATCGGCCAGATCATGCATGAATGTAGCTTCATGCACAAGTACATCTGCATCGATGGAAAGAGGCTGTACATTGTCACATGGACGTGTATCACCCAATATGGTGATCACCATGCCTCGTTTTGGCGCTCCCAATACATCTTCTGGACGAAGCGAATCACCGTTATCCAGCGTAATGGTTTCTCCACGTTTCAGCCGGCCGAACAATGGGCCTGGTTTCAAACCATATTCCGCCAGTTTGGCTGGGTCCAGGCTTCCTGGACGATCTTTTTCTGTGATCCGGTATCCATAACTGTCAATCCGATGCTCAAGCAAAGCAGCTTCCACGATAAAACTGTCATCCTCGAACAGGACGCCGCCCGTATGTTCCACGATATTCAGATCATAGTTAACCCGGGATTGGCTCAGCTCCATTGTTGTACTGATCATTCGTTCCGTACCTGGCGGACCATATACGGTTAATGGTGTGGTGCCACCTTGATAGGCTCTGCTCGAAAGCAGTCCTGGAAGTCCAAATACATGATCCCCATGCAGGTGAGTAATGAATATTTTCTCCAATTTGCTTAGTTTAAGCGGAGAACTTAAAATCTGGTGCTGCGTTCCTTCCCCGCAGTCAAACAACCACAAAGCTCTGCGCTCATCCAACATGCGTAGCCCAATGGAAGTTACATTCCGTTGAAGCGTAGGTACACCAGCATTAGTTCCCAGGAAATATAGTTCCATTCTGGATCGCACCTCTTTCTGTTGCCAGCAAAAAACCTCCGACAATGCGGAGGGCTTTGCCTGACACTCTACTGAATTTATGCCTTCTCTACATTAAAATACTTAGCTTGCGGATGGCTGAATACCATCGCTGATACGGAAGCTTCAGGTTCCATCATGAAACCTTCCGTCAATTCCACACCGATATCCTCAGGCTGTAGTAACTTGAACAACGGCCCTTGGTCTTCCAGATCCGGACAAGCCGGATATCCAAAAGATACCCTGATCCCTTGATAACGTGCACCGTGACGTTGCTTCATGGTCATCTGGGCAGAATCCGGGAATCCCCATATATCTCTCATCATATGATGCACACGTTCAGCTAATCCCTCTGCTACTTCAAGCGCTACGGATTGCAGAGCATGCGAGCGAAGGTAATCCCCTTGATCTTTCCACGCAGTGGATAGTTCACGCACACCGTGTCCGGCCGTAACAACCATGAAACCAACGTAATCCATCTGACCGGATTCAACAGGTTTCAGGAAGTCGGACAGGCACAGGAACGGCTCGACTTTTTGACGTGGGAACGTAAATGTATGCAAAATATGACTGGTGTCCTTTGGATCATAGATAATGACGCTGTTACCACTGGACTGAGCCGGGAAGAAACGATACATGGCATGTGCCTGAATAATCCCGTCACGAACAGCCTCTTGCATGATATCATCCACGACTGCTTTCAGGTCGGTAGCCTTCTTATCACCTGAAGCAAGCAGTTGTTCTACTGAACCGCGCAACCCCAGATGATGTCCAAGCAACATCTGCATGTTCACGTATGGCAGGATATGTGATAAAGGATAGTTACGCATCGTATGCCGCTCCAGATCAGGCGGTACAAGAACCGGATGATCTACAGCAATATCCGAACGCTCCACTCGCGTAAGCTCTGGAAGAGTCTGAATAGCTACAGCACCTGAAGCATCAGCTTCTTTTTCTGCTTCCATCTCCAGTTGCATCACTTCACGTGAAACGGGATTCATCAATTTATTCGCCAGATCCAGACCATCCATCGCATCTTTGGCATATACAACCATTCCGTTATATTCAGGACGGATACGATTTTTGGTGAATTTACGTGTTAGCGCCGCTCCGCCAACCATAATAGGCACATCAATACCTGCTGTTCGCAAATCCTGAGCGGTAAGAATCATCTGCTGCGCTGATTTTACCAATAGACCCGAGAGGCCGATCGCATCGACTTTTTCTTCTCGGTATGCCTCAATGATACGTTCTGGTGGTACTTTTATACCCAAATTAATGATCCGGTAACCGTTATTGGACAGGATGATCTCAACCAGGTTCTTCCCGATGTCATGCACATCGCCCTTAACCGTGGCGAGAATGATCTTACCTTTAACTGATGTCTCGTTCTTCTCCATGAATTGCTCCAGATATGCTACAGAAGCCTTCATAACCTCCGCACTCTGCAACACCTCAGCTACAATTAACTCATTGTTGTTAAAGAGACGACCTACTTCCTCCATCCCCCGCATCAGTGGACCGTTAATCACTTGAAGTGCTGTATATTTGGCAAGTGCCTGTTCGAGATCCGGCAGCAATCCCTCTTTGCTTCCTTCCACAACATATGAAGCAAGACGCTCTTCTAATGAAAGGTTCGAGATTTTTTCCTTCTTCTCAACCTTCTTGTTACGGAACGCCGCTACGAATGCCGCCAGAGTGTCATCATTCGTGTTATATAAAAGCTCTTCCGAGAGTCTGCGTTCTTCTTCCGGAATGGACGCATAACGCTCCAGTTTCTCTGTATTCACGATGGCATAGTCGAGACCTGCTTTGGTACATTCATACAAAAATACAGAGTTCAGCACCTCACGGCCTGCTTCAGGCAGTCCGAATGAAATGTTACTAATCCCGAGGATCGTATGACATTCAGGCATCGCTTCCTTAATCACTCTTATACCTTCAATGGTTTCTTTGGCTGAACCGATGTACTGTTCATCTCCCGTACCTACTGGGAACACTAACGTATCAAAAATGAGGTCTTCTGGTTTGAGACCATATTTGTTCACCAGCAAATCGTAAGAGCGCTTGGCTACGTCAAGCTTGTCTTCCCGACTAATCGCCTGACCCCGTTCGTCAATCGTTCCGACAACAACTGCACCACCATATTTATGAAGCAACGGTGTGATCAGCTCAAATTTCTCTTCGCCATCCTCAAGGTTAATGGAGTTAATTATCGCTTTACCTTGCGAGTACTGGAGAGCCAGATCAATTACTGAAGCATCTGTCGTATCGATCATGAGAGGAACCTTAACTTTTTTCACAACCAATTCAAGGAACTTCACCATGTCTTCAGACTCTTCGCGGTCTGGATCTTGTACACACACATCGACAATGTGCGCTCCATTTTTCACTTGAGCACGTGCAATTTCCGAGGCTTCTTCATATTTGCCTTCTACAATGAGGCGTTTGAATTTCCGTGATCCCAGCACGTTCGTACGCTCACCAACCATATATGGACGATTGTCCTGTTCAATATAGATTGGTTCTATACCAGACAATGCTGGTGGATGTGTTCCGTTCATTTCTCTTGGGGGGTACTGGGCAAGTGTATCGCGCATAGCCCGAATATGTGCAGGGGTAGTCCCGCAACATCCACCAGCAATATTCAACCAGCCCTGTTCGGCAAAAGCACCAATCTTCTGTGCAAGCGAGTCTGGTGACTCATGGTAATTACCATTCTCATCCGGAAGACCCGCGTTCGGGTAACAACTAACGGCAACCGATGCCATAGCGGACAGTGAACGAATGTGATCACGCATGAACTCTGGACCCGTAGCACAGTTTAGTCCTACCGAAATTGGGTTAAGGTGTTCTAAGGATATATAAAAGGATTCGATGTTCTGACCTGCAAGGGTCGTTCCCATCGGTTCTATCGTTCCTGATATCATCAGGGGCAGTGTAACACCACTCTGTTCGAAGGCATGCTGAATTCCAATGCTGCCTGCTTTTACATTGAGGGTATCCTGTGAGGTTTCGAGTAGTAGCGCATCAACGCCTCCCTCTATTAAAGCAAGCGCTTGCTCCAAATAACTGTCGATAAGTTCCTGGAACGTTACTCCCCCAGTTACAGACAGTGTTTTGGTTGTTGGTCCCATCGCACCTACCACATAACGTGGAGATTCAGGTGTAGAGAAACGATCAACCGCAGCTTTCGCAATTCTGGCTGCTTCCAAGTTGATCTCGCGTGCCCGATCCTGAATATCGTACTCAGCAAGCACAACGGATGTGGCACCAAATGTATTGGTTTCAATTAAATCAGCGCCCGCCTCCAGATATTCTTCATGAATGCGCTGGATCAGTTCTGGACGAGTAAGCACTAACATTTCATTACATCCATCCAGATCTTCGCCGCCAAAATCTTCGCCAGTCAGATCAACTTGTTGAATCATGGTCCCCATTGCACCGTCGAGGATTAATATTCGTTGTTTTAATGCATCGTGTAGACTAATCTTATCCAATATCTTCACCCCCGCAAAACGTTAGCTCTTAGTTTAACAGAAACTAACTTAATGTGAAAGATCGGGTTTGGTCCCGAAACATGGCGGGTTTGCACGAATATGAACGGAATTTGAGAATCGACAAAAACAAAGCAATCCGATATAATTCAATTAAACCAAGTGGAAAAGAGGGAAAGAACATGGCTGAAATTGTTATCCGAAATACGAACGAACGCATCACTGGTGACGAAAATGTTCGAAATTTCTTGAACAAATACGAAGTATTATATGAGAAGTGGGACGCATCCAAACTGAACACTGATCTGCAAAATAACTTTGGATTAACTGATGAACAGAAAACCGAGGTTTTGGAAACTTACGATTATGAAATCAGAGATTTGGCTGCACGTCGCGGATACCAGATCTGGGATGTCATCACGCTGTCCGAACAAACACCAGATATCGAAGAAAAGCTGGCCAAGTTCGAAGAGATCCACACCCACGCTGAAGATGAGATCCGTGCAATTGTTGCTGGTAAAGGAATCTTTGTTATCAAAGCTACAGATGATGTGGGCTACTTTAATGTAGAACTGTCTCCTGGAGACGTTATCTCTGTACCTGAGAATACACCGCACTTCTTCACTTTAATGGAGAACAAACAAATTATTGCTGTACGTCTGTTCATCGAAAAAGATGGCTGGATTGCAGATCCATACCCTGATCCTACTTTTATCAAACAAGCCTAACTCTCTCGTGTTACAACTTGCTTAACCAAAACCCCTGTTCAATTGAACAGGGGTTTTCGCATATGCATATGGAGAGTAGTATACAACATCGGTGCATTATATAAAATAATGCGGGTATTTCGCCTTAATCGATTCCTGTTCAATAACAACTAGTCTAAGATGAGCTTCCATCACCTGAACAGCTTGCTCGGTCTGACGCTCTGTGATAAGACGATAAATCTCTTTGTGTTGGGAGATAATGACCTCCAGGTTGGAGTCCTCGGCTAGACGTAATAAACGCAATCGATTAAACGGGATATTCAGTTGTTGCAACATTTTCCATGTTCTCAGCTTACCCGTGCCCTGGAACAAAATCTGATGAAACTCTTCATCCAGTTCAAAAAGCCGATAGAAATTGTTTTTTCCTATACAGACTTCCTGCATTGCAATGTTGGTTTCAAGTCGAAATCTGAACTCTTCAGGAAAAGAAACACAAGCCAAAGTCACGATTTCCTTCTCCATCTTCTCCCGCATAAACCTGCCTTCTTCCACATGCTCCAGATTAATATGAGAGACGATCGTTCCACTCTGGGGAATAATGTCCAGCAGTTCTTCTTCAGCAAGCTTCATGAATGCTTCTCTAACGGGTGTTCTGCTCACCTGCAGTTCATCTGCAATCTCTTTCTCTGAAATCTTGGTGCCCGGCTTAAGTTCCAGGTGAAGAATTCGTTCTTTTAACAGGTTATATGAATATGCCCGGGTCGAGCCTCTAATTTTTTGATTAAGTGACATGCCTAGACCTCTTTCTATCAGCCGTATTCATTCATCTTAGCACAAATTACCGTTCCACTTATATATCGGTGTGAAACGGTAATCTGGCCAACATCAACTATATTATTTCTTGTTTTCTTTGTAAGCTTTGTACGTATCATTTGCCAGCTTCAGATAATTAGATAATCCTTGACTCTCCAGCTCTTTGGCAAACGTATCGAATTCAGACAAGTCCCGCTCACCCAAGATAAATTTAAGTGTATTTTGATCCGAATAGTCTTTCAGTGGTGTACTCAGAAGTGTCACCCGTTCACGGTCCTCTGAAGAGTAAGGAATTGGTGGTTCTGCCGGGATCACTTCCTTGGTATCCTTCATGTCTTGCTGGAATTTCAACTCTTCTTCACTAAACATCGATTGCAGCAGATCTGTGGTACCCCCGTAGGCAAATACTCCACCAGAGAAACCAAAGTCAATACGCAGATCCTTCGTGCCTTTAGGATTCAAGCCATTGTAGTTCACATCTTCTACCAATTTACGTTTTCCGCCCTCTTTGGTAAATGTTTCGCCTTCAACGCCCCATTTAGCAAACTCTTGACCCTCATCACTGTAGTATAACCAATCCACAAATTGCATAATGGCTTTGAAGTTTTCGTTTTTTTGAATTTTCCCGGATATCATGACACCGTTTTCAAGTCTGGAGCCAGACATTAATTGCCCTTTTGGCCCACCAGGAACTGTAATCTTCGCAACAGAGTATTTACCTTCTCCCAGCGTTTTGTTCATATCATTTCGGTGCAGCACCACCGTTTGGGAATTACCATTAATCATGAATGATTTGCCGGATACAAATTTCTGTACAGCCTGATCATCATCCTGTGTGAAACTTTCTTTGTCCAGCAATCCTTCGGATACCAACTTGTTAAAGTAGGTTAGCATTTCTTTGTATTCTGGTGTTGTAGCCGTGTATACAAATTCATCCTGATCTTCCTTATACGTCAATCCGTTACCAAAACCCCATCCAGCCTTGGTACCAAAGCCAGTAGCAGCGATGTTCAACGTACTATTAAATTGGAATCGGTCCGAAAACGGAATGGAATCCGGATAAATCTCTTTCAGTTTCTTCGCTGCATCATACAATTCGTCCCATGTCGTCGGAATCGTGATGTTATTTTCTTCAAAAACATCCGTTCTTACGAGTAGTGTGTAATCTGGCCATACTTCTTCATGCAGACCCGGGAGTACATAGTATTTCCCATCTTCCTGTCGAAGTCCTTCAAGTTCATCTTCCAATCCCCATTTTTCCACTTTATCCTTGAAGTTTGGCATCAAATCAATATAATCACTAATTGGTAAAATCGCACCGGAGGACACAAATGCAGACTCTTCACCTGGATACGTTTTAGGAATAACCAGTGGTGCATCACCGGAGCTAATCAACAGAGATCTCTTCTGAGGATAATCACTCATGGGTACAATCGTTGGCTCAAGCGTAACACCCGTCAGTTCGGTAATTTTATCAAAAAGTAACCAGTCTTTTTTATATGGATAACTAGGTTGATCACTATATAGTATGGAGAGATTAAATGGCTCGGTCGCCTTGAATGTATCCCCTACATTGTACGTCTCCATCGCTGCCTTGGTTTGAACTTCTGTGACGTCACCTCCAGCTCCGGTACCGCTGCTACATGCTGCCAGAACAACGGTCATCATTGATGCCAACACCATTTTACCAACAAACTTACGTGGCTTTTGATTCATTTAGGTTATCCCCCTGAATTTGGTTTAGGTTGACCTTGCCTTAAAACTTTTTAAACAACCTCTAAAAGTTAATCATGTGAATCAATTTGTCTGGTACGCATTACTGTTTGACAGACCCCAACATGATACCGGTTACAAAGTATCTTTGGACAAATGGATATATGGTAAGTATCGGCAAGATGGTTAATACCATCGTTACTGACTTAATATTGGCAGCAATCTGTGTCAGGTTATCAGCTGAGGTTGCACCGGCAGATGCCCCACTTGTCGCTCCTGCAATCATATTGCGCAAATAAATGGTGACCGGGAACAGTTCTTTTTTGTCCAGATACAGAAAGGCTGGGAACCAGGAATTCCAATGACCTACTGCGTAGAACAGCACCATGGTTGCCATAACTGCTTTACTAAGCGGCAATATAATGCGTAACAAAATCCCGTATGTGTTCAAGCCGTCAATGGAGGCAGCTTCCTCCAGTTCTTCAGGCATATTTTCAAAAAATGACTTCATGATCAGCATGTTATATATGCTAATTGCGCCAGGAACAACAAGTGCCCACATGGTGTTGTTGAACCCAAGGGAATTAATCAACACATAGTTTGGAATCAATCCACCACTGAAGAACATGGTGAATACGGCAAACATCGTCAGAAACTTGCGACCCATCAACCTCTTTTTGGATAGGGCATATGCGAAAATGGTCGTCATGAACATTGAGATTAACGTACCTACTACAGTGTAGATAATCGTATTTTTATAATTCGTCCAGAACATGCTGTCACGTGAGATGGTTTTGTATGTCTCCACATTGAATCCTCTTGGGAACAAACTAACCTTACCCGAATTAATATAGGACTCACTGCTGAAGGATTGTGCCACGACATTTAAGAATGGATAGAGCGTTATAAATACCACGAACAGCAGAAAGATGACATTGAATACTTTAAATACCTTGTAAGATCTGGATTCCTGCATGATGCTCCTCCTTTACCATAAGCTTCTTTGTGTCAGTCTGCGTGAGATGGCATTTACGGAGAACACCAGAATCAGACCGATCAGCGATTCGAACAAGCCAATTGCGGTAGCATAACTGAAGTTACTCGATTCCAGTCCGACCCGATACAGGTAAGTGGAGATCACATCAGATGTCTCATAGATAAGCGGATTGTACAAGAGTAAGATTTTTTCAAATCCAACTGCCAGGAAGTTACCCATGTTCAAAATCAATAACGTCACAATCGTTGGCAAGATCCCTGGTAACGTTACATGAATCGTTTGCTTCCACCGATTGGCACCATCGATACGTGCAGCTTCATACAAAGAATCATCAATGGTTGTCAGAGCAGCCAGATACAGAATCGCTCCCCAACCCATACCCTGCCATACCTCAGAAGTGATATAGATTGTTCTGAACCACTCAGCCCGCTGCATAAAAGGAATATTGTCTCCGGTGAAGAAAGCCACCAGTCCATTAATGGAACCATTCACTGCTGTCAGCTGCAGGATCATACCCGCAACGATAACGATGGACAGAAAATGAGGCAGATAAGACGCGGTCTGTACAAACTTTTTGAATCGTTTACTCTTCACTTCGTTAAGCATCAAGGCAAAAATGATTGGAACCGGGAATGTAAAGAGCAATGCAAGTCCGCCCAACATCAGCGTATTACCGAATACTCTCCAGAAGGTAGGGTCCTCAATGAACATTTTGAAGTACCTTAATCCAACCCACGTTTCTCCAAATATACTTCCCCCGGGAACAAAACGTCTGAACGCAATCACATTACCGATCATCGGCCCATATTTAAAGATAAGTAGATAGATGATGGGAAGGATTAATAGTGAATACAACTGCCAGTCTTTGCGGAACAAAGTTGCTGCCGTTCGTAATCTGCTCTCTTTACGTAAAGATGTCATGGTTAACGTTGTTTTAGCGGTTTCCGACTCCATGTGTTTTCACTCCGATCCAGGACTTGATAAGTAAGAGTAATTCAGGTACATTTCCCATCGTTTCTCCTCTTGTAGAAGACAACAACTCCTTTAACTTCACCCCCACTACCAAATAGATAATTGCTAAAATGTAAGCGATATCAATTTGATGTATTATGTAGAATCACACAATCCAAGGTGCTTCACATCATTAATTAGCACTTACTAAGTGGTGTGATCTCCAAATCGAAAGAAGCTTTTTCAAAATATTAAGCGCTTACAATCAATCGAAAATAATAAGCAATAACTCCCTGCTTCCATTTTAATGAAGTAAGTCAAAAAGGAATTGCTTTAGGACAATCTAAATACTAGTCATACTAGTATGTTAGTTATATTCTAATCCAGCTTCCCCCTAATTTCAATAACTTTTAGCAAAAAAAATGGAGATCTCATTTAACAAGGTAATTTAGTCAATAAGTTCAAATAAAAAAACATTGGTAACTTCAAGAACGACATCATCGTTCATTGAAGCTTCCAATGTTTCAGGGTGCTGAGGAAAGATGTTATAGCTGATCTGCTTAGAAATTAGCAATAAGCTGATTTAATTCCGATAAATGTGTTATTTCATGGTCTGGCGCATACGTTTCATTGTTGGTCTTATGCTCACGGTTAATCCATACGGATTGGATGCCAGATGATAAAGCACCACGAATATCAGTCGTTAACTTGTCTCCAACCATCATGCTCTCTTCGGGTTTAACACTCAGTTTACTCAAAGCATGTTCAAATATCGACGGATCTGGTTTTCCTTTTCCGAAGTTACCCGAGATAATAATCTCATCAAAGAATGGAGTCAATTCAGGTACACCATCCAACTTCTCTTGTTGCAAAGCAGGACAACCGTTCGTTAACAGCAACAGTTTGTACTTTCCTTGTAACTGACGCAAGGTATCCATCGTTTCTTCGTATACATGAGGTCTGGATCTCCGTTCTACTCCAAACTGCGCGGCCAGTTGTTCAGCAAGATCTTCCCGATCTATACCCAACTTCAACAAGCCACGACGCCAGGATTCTTTACGGTATACTGGAGCAAGTTGTTCCAACTGACGGAATTCGGGTTGATCCCCACCAGTAAAGTTCGCCCATAGGCCTTCAAACGGATTGATTCCAATCATTTTGGTAAAAGGAAAGGTTTCATATGATTCATACAGTCCACGTGCCTCATTACGCACAGCTTCTTCAAGTTCTTCTGGTTTGACCCCAGTCTCTTGCGCTGCAATTAGACAAGTCTCATGAAAAGCTTCTCGAACACTACGCTCATCCCACAATAAAGTATCATCTAGGTCGAACAAAATCGCTTTTAACGCCATTCCGATCATCTACCCCTTTATGCAATAATTACTTTTCGACGGTTTCCACGGTGATCTGGTGTGCTTTTGCAAACTTCAGTAAACGTTCTGCAATCGCATCTGTATCGTAACGGTTCAATAACTTGGTAAACACCCATCTTTTCCCGCGACTGTTATGTTCGATTACAACCGTACCTGGTTCAATTCTGAATTTAACGATATCGTCAACCCCAATTGAACGTTCACGATTACCCTTCGTCGTTATAATCCGATTACTGCTAATCTTGATGTATGGACGGCGAAGCATGAAGATGACTGCCAAAAATACGTAAAGCAGCATGGTCACCCAGTCCCAAGTTGTCATTGGAGCTTGCACAAGGAATGTGCTCATAAACAGATACAAAAAGGCGAGACCGATCAAAAATATTGGGAACAACAAGCTGCGTCCCTTAAAGACTTCTTCACCTGGTGTACCAGTGATTGGTTGACCACTTTTTTTGCGTTGCTGATTTAACTGCTTGGAATTTTTCTTAACCGTTCTCTCGAACGAACGCGACATGAGAATCCCCCTTATGTGTCTTTGTATCGGCTTACATAACTGTAAACCAACATTTCCCCCTATAAATTGCACACTCAAAATAACAGGAAGAAACCTAAATATCATAATGATATCATTAGGTTTCGTTAGTGTTTGAGTTTGCCTTGGTGGCCTTTGTCATTCTCATCATCAACAATCTCAATGGTATCCAGTTGTTGTCTGAAATTGCTGCGAATATTGCTCAAATAAATCTCTCTTAGCTCGGCACGTTCAGCAAGTTCTTCCTCCGACAATCCAGTGGACTTTTGCTTACGAGCCAATTCGTTAATGCGTGCTACCAGACTATCTATATCCAAGCTTGTCCCCTCCAAAAATACAAAGTCATATTAACTTTGCCATGATAAAGGCAGCTTGTCAAGCTGACACGCGCTAACACTCATTGATGTGCATTTTATTCTGCAAATTGCGGTAGAGCTAGTACTTGACCCACTTGGATGGAAGTCGTATGAAGTTGATTCACTTTCTTAATTGCTTCTATATAAATACGTGTATCCATATTCGTCGGTTTATGTTCCAAAGAAATACTCCATAAGGTTTCCCCTTGTGAAACGGCAATCTTCCCTCCAGGCAGAACATCATTCTCATTGCCAGCAAATACAGTTAAAACAGTGCTGCATCCAATAAATATAATCAAAGAGGTAATGGCTACCTTTAACATCCATGAAGAAATCTTGAAACGCGCTAAAACCTTCTTGTAGTTCCCTATGTTAGACTTCACCAGTTCCGAATTCATCGGTTCATAAATGCTTTGATAAGTAGAATATCTCATTAAATACCCGCCTCCAAACGTTTGTTCCTATCTGTTGAAATCAATATAACACGAACACTTGTTTTGTTCAATAGATTTTTAGAACAATTGTTCGCTTCTTTTTTGAAGGAGAAATATCTTCATTGAAGTTCTTTTGCAAAGTATTTGCAGTATTATGCTCTGCCTTTTGGACAAATTCGGTTCTAAAAGTTAAAAAACACTGATTTAATGCTATTTTATTTAGAACTTATGTTTGTACGAACGGAGGTTCTATGTTATAATTTTCCCAAACGTTACTAAAATGGGGTTGATACGGTATGTCGAAGATATCCAGCAGGCAGCAGGCTATTCTGGAGTTTATACGAAATGAAGTCCGGTTGAAGGGGTATCCTCCTTCCGTACGGGAAATTGGTGAAGCTGTTGGACTGGCTTCCAGCTCAACAGTACATGGACATTTGGATCGTTTGGAGAAAAAAGGTTTGATCCGACGCGACCCTACCAAGCCAAGAGCCATTGAGCTTTTGAGCCAGGAAGAATCTGAGCATTCTCATCAATTTGCTCATAGCGTTGCACGTATTCCTGTCGTTGGTAAGGTCACAGCCGGGGTTCCAATCACTGCAACCGAGAACATTGAAGACTACTTCCCTCTTCCTACACATTATGTAGGCGAACAGAAAGTGTTTATGCTTTCAGTAGTGGGAGATAGTATGGTGGAAGCTGGAATCGTTAATGGAGATTACGTTATTGTCCGTCAACAGCAAACTGCTGATAACGGTGATATCGTCGTTGCAATGACTGAAGACGATGAAGCTACAGTGAAAACGTTCTATAAAGAGAAAGATCATATTCGCCTTCAACCGGAGAATGCGACCTTCGAACCTTTACGTTTGAAACATGTTAGTATTCTGGGTAAAGTCATTGGCCTTTTCCGAGATATTCATTAATATTTAACTTGAGTAACAAAACTAGATGTAATGAAATACGAAAGAGGTTGCCCTGATGAACAGGACAACCTCTTTTTTTCATGTTTATGTTATTTTAGCGGCTAATTATTCACTGCGTTTCAGAACACTTTTGTGATGCGAGAACACATCAAAGCTCTGTTGTCCGTGATATGAGCCCATCCCACTCTCTCCTACACCACCAAACGGGAGATAGTGTGAAGTCATATGAGAAAGTGTGTCATTAATACATCCCCCACCGAAGGACACTTGATTCAGAACCTGCTCCTGCAGTTGCTCATCTTGTGTGAAGAGATATAGCGCCAATGGTTTTGGCCGGCGAACAATCTCATCCAGCATTGGGTTCAGGTCACTGTACGTAAATACAGGAAGAATCGGACCGAAGATCTCTTCTTGCATGACAGCTGATTCCCAGTTCACATCTCCAAGTACAGTCGGCTCAATGAGCAACTGCTCACGTACAGAACGTCCACCAATCAGCGTTTTGCCATCTGTGAGGAATCCCGACAACCGATCAAAGTTACGCGCGTTAACAATATGCGGGAAATCAGCGTTCAATAACACATCATCCCCAAATTTATCTTTGATCTCTGCGCCAATCATATCGATCAGTTCATCATGAACTTGTTCATGCACAAGCAAGTAATCCGGAGCAACGCATGTTTGCCCCGCATTGAGGAACTTACCACGAACAATCCGCTGGGCCACCAGCTTCAGATCTGCATCGTTATGGACAATAGCAGGACTCTTACCACCCAACTCAAGAGTTACAGGAGTCAGATGCTCCGCAGCTGCCTTCATAACAATGCGACCAACACCCGTGCTTCCTGTGAAGAAAATATAATCAAACTTCTCTTTCAACAATGCGGTGCTGGCTTCAACTTCCCCTTCCATAACGGCAATATACTCCTGAGGGAAAATCTCATGAATCAGATCATACGTCAGACGAGATACGGCTGGTGTTAATTCAGAAGGCTTGATAACTGCACAGTTACCGGCTGCAATTGCTCCAATCAGTGGACCAAAGGCCAGTTGGAAAGGGTAATTCCAAGGTGCAATAATAAGCGCCACTCCGTATGGTTCCGGATAAATGGTGCTCACCCCATCCGGCATAGCCGAATTGGTTGGGACTTGTTTAGGTGCAGCCCATTCCTGCAGGTGTTCTAATGCAAAATCCAGTTCACCCAAAACAATACGAATCTCTGAACCGTAAGCTTCCGCCTCTGATTTGTTCAAATCTGCCCGAAGTGCATCTTGAATCCGTTGCTGATACTTTTCAATTCCTTTTCTAAGCTGTTGAAGCGCATTAATCCGATACTTGATATTTTTAGTTTGTCCTGTATAAAAAAATGTACGTTGTTCTGTCACTAGTTGTTTTGCTTGATTCATATTAACATCTCCAATTAATTATTTAAAATTAAATTGCTCAAAATTTAATTAAAGTATACCTCTTCTATATGAAACTTTCAACATACAAATGAAACATTGATTTGTATGTATTTGGACGATGTTTGCAATTTTAAATGTGTGAATGCTAGAATTCCTTTCTATCTCGTGGCTTTCAAGTTGCCTTATGAGGGTGCTATGTAAGTCTTTCATTCTATAGACAGTATCAGCTTACTGCGATAGTAGGTGAGTTTTGGTTTTAAATTCAACAGTCTCATGGAATACATCTATTATCGTAGCAGGTTATTCTAATATCTGAGTAAAAGGATGAATGGCTAAGGAGAAATGAATAAATGTTCAGTCGTTGCCTGATAAGAACAACTGAGATGTCTAAAGACAAGGTGCCGCAAGAAGTTAGAAGTTCGCGACTATTTAGGACAGACTGACTGATACAATGACCTTTATTAAGGTTTATGAGAGGCTATCCTCTTCTAGTTGCGACTCCACATGTATTAGCTTTTCCTCTCATTTACATAGAAAAATATACCTAGGTCTGATAGACTATATGCAGAATACATATATTGGAGGAATCATCTTGAAAAAAGCATCACTTTTATTGTCAGCCTTAATGTTAACAATAGCAATAACAGCTTGTGGAAGTGAGACAGAAAAAACAGCCAATACAGTGCCTGTGAAATCAACTGAAACAGAACTAGTAGAAACGAATGTATTAGTAGACACTGAGCAAGCAAAAGAAGAAACTAAGCAAGATGAAGTAGCAGAAACAGTTGAAGCAATCGAATATGAACTTGATGGTTTAAAAATATCGGAAGTGTCCGTCAAAGATGATAATGGGATGTGGTCTTTAACAGCCTCTATTGAAAACACTGATAAAGAATTCGAAGTTGCTTTGCTCAAAGCGACCATTAACGACAAAGACGGAAAACAAATCGGTACAGCAGACGGTACGGCTGACTTCCTGGGAAAAGGTGAAAGCAAAACGGTTGAGTTTTACTCAATGGATGATCTTACGGGTTACGATTCTTTCAAATTTCAGATTGACAGTAAAATGTAATGAAGATCGGATTGTGAAGCCCAGCCTGAAAGAGCATTTGCCAGCTCAAACCAATATAAATAAGTCATCGTTCATCTAACTGGATATGGATAGCTATGAAATCCGAAATGGGCATTTTATAACTAAGTTTACCATCAGACGAAAATCGACATTGTTAAGAAAAGTCTAATTAAATGAAAATAAGGCCTGTCAGCTAAGTGCTGATAAGGCCTTATTCTATTTCTAAACGCCTGGAAGTATCTCTTATAAAAATTATCTACATTTAGCGATAAAGTAGCACTCATAATTTTTCAATTACTTAGTAAATTACTCTGAAAAATCTCTTTGATTGATCTTGTTAATAACTATTTTTGCTCATTTATTTCGCACAAATAGTGAACTTTTGTGGGCAATTTGGTTTTTGATTAAGTATGTTGAGAATTGTCCACAAAAAGAAAAACCCCTCAGCGCTAGAGCACCAAGGAATTTAGCTATTAGTACAACTTGATATATTGATCGCGTTCCCATTGATGGACTGGTATGCAGTTTATGTACGATCGCTTCATATTATAGTTTCTTTCAATATTTATGCGCTATTTACGAAATAGAATAGGAACTAAAGTTCGTAGTCGATCATAGCTTTTCACGACATTGGGGACATTTAGGAGACAATTTGGGGGATGTCCCACAAACTTTAAATGAACCGTCAGTACAGCTCCAATGGATCATAATCATATATCAGAAACACCCCTTTATAATAAGCGGTCTGGCGATGCCGATTGCCACACTCAAAAGCATCGACTAAAAGGTTAGCGAGTTTTCTTATTTATCAAAACAAAAATAGTAGTGTAAAAACTTAAATTTTTAATTATTGTATATATTTTCCATATAAGGTATGATATATTTACCGATCGGGATAAAATAACTAAAGGGAGAGTAGATTAAATGAAAAAGAAATTACTTGCTGGATTATTAGCTGTATCTGCATGTTTTTCAGTTGGATCCACGTCCTTCGCTGCTGATGCAACTATTTCAACACCTAATTCTTCACCATCGGAAATGTCCCAGGTGATAGCACCTCATGCTTTTTTTGAGCGCGATATTTACCTAAAAGTAGGCCAACCTGGACAATGGTATAGCGGCTACACTTATGATGTAATCTATAGCGATGGCGCTTGTGATATTGGCCCTGACTTTTTAGTTACTCCTATTCAACCTGGGCTTACAGTTGTAAGTGCAAACCACGGTACTTATACGATACTTTTCAAATTCCATGTTAGCTATTAGTATCAACGAACAATGACAAACTTTAGTGCACCCATGCCAGATGCACTATAATAACAGGCGCTGTCAGAAGTCCCTCCGACAGCGCCTGTTTTAAATCGAACTGGTTTTTCCTATTCTTTCATTACGATAGTTAATAACTAACAACCTCCAAAAATCATAGAAACCTATATTATCATCTATGCAGTCCTTGTAATACTCATAACCTTCTTCTGTCCATTTAGGATATTCCATGTTCTCCTTTGCCTTCTGAAGTGTAATCCACTTGGTCTGCGATTTAACAATGGCCTTCAGATCCTCCAACTGTTTCATCACTTCTATCGCCATAGGCTTCTCCCCCTTCACGGATTTAGTCTTTAGTCCCAGGTATGCCACAACACCATGAACATGACCGTCAATAATCGCATCAATCAACGAAGCCTGCTTGAGACGATCCAAAAAGGAAGTCCACTTTATTGATTCCGATGATATACCATTGTTTATGCAAAACTAACGTCATTATGGTTATGTATACTGGATATTTTTCCGAGTGTTAATTGAAACTGGTATGCGAAAAGGCGAAGCAGTTGCTCTAAAATGGATCGATATTGATTTTGATAATCATTTCATTACAATTGATGAAACTCTAGATTTTACAGCGAAAAACAAAGAAGAATTTTTCGGTGACACCAACAGACAGTGGCAGGAACATAACAAAGGGATACTTGGGGATAGCTACCACCATGACCTTGATCTGATTCTATGTAGGTAAGATAGAAACTTTATGCCTAAATCTTCATTATCTCGCGCATCACAAAACTTTGTGGTCTCCTATCCCTCCCCATTCACTCTCTCCGACATACCTGCGCGGTGCTTTTACTTGACTCTGGGGCACAGAAATTCACTGAGGAAATTTTCGATTAGAAAAATATTTTGTGGGCATTTTGTGGGCACTCTGGTTTTTCTCTAAATATATAGGTACTTGCCCACAAAAAGAAAAACCCCTCAGCGCTAGAGCGCCAAGGGATTGAGCTATTAGTACAACGTGATATATTGATCGCGTTCCCATTGGTGGACTTGTGTGCGGTACATATCCCACTCAATTTCTTTCAGCTCATAGAAGTGAGCCAAGGCGTGGTCGCCGAGAGCATCACAGATGACTTCGCTGCGGATCAATTCATTCAATGCTTCTTTCAGATCAGCTGGCAAGCTTGGAATGCCTTCTTCCACACGCTCTTCTTCTGACATGATGTAGATATTACGGTCAATTGGAGCTGGTAAGGAAAGCTCACGTTTGATTCCGTCCAGACCTGCTTTCAACAGAACAGACAAAGCCAGGTAAGGGTTAGCAGCCGGATCCGGGTTACGAACCTCAACACGTGTACTCAGACCACGGGAAGCTGGAATACGAATCATTGGGCTACGGTTACTAGCAGACCATGCTACATAACAAGGTGCTTCATAACCTGGTACAAGACGTTTGTATGAGTTCACAGTTGGGTTAGTAATTGCTGCAAATGCACGCGCATGCTTCAGAGTTCCAGCCATGAAGTGACGAGCAGTTTTGCTCAGACCCAACTCGTCCGACTCATCAACAAATGCGTTCTCATTGCCTTTGAACAAGGATTGGTTACAGTGCATACCGGATCCGTTCATACCAAACAACGGTTTCGGCATGAATGTAGCATGTAAACCATGCTGACGTGCAATCGTTTTAACAACGAGTTTGAACGTTTGGATCTGGTCAGCAGCTTTCAGAGCATCAGCATATTTAAAGTCGATCTCATGCTGACCTGGAGCTACCTCATGGTGGGAAGCTTCGATCTCAAAGCCCATTTCTTCAAGTGTGATAACGATGTCACGACGACAGTTTTCACCAAGATCCGTAGGCGCAAGGTCGAAATAACCACCTTGGTCATTCAATTCGTTAGTTGGGTTTCCTTTTTCGTCTGTTTTGAACAAGAAGAACTCGGGTTCAGGACCAACGTTAAAGGAAGTGAATCCCATATCTTGGGCTTCCTGCAGGTTTCGTTTCAAGATGCCACGTGGATCTCCTGGGAACGGATTACCATCCGGAAGATATACGTCGCAAATCAGACGTGCAACACGGTTCTCTGCAACCCATGGGAAAATAAGCCAAGAATCTAGATCTGGATAGAGGTACATGTCGGACTCTTCAATACGTACATAACCTTCAATGGAAGATCCATCGAACATCATTTTGTTATCCAGAGCCTTAGTCAACTGACTCACAGGAATCTCAACGTTTTTGATAGCTCCAAGCAAATCAGTAAATTGCAATCGAATGAATCGTACGTTTTCTTCTTTCGAAATGCGGAGAATGTCTTCTTTTGTATAACTCACTATAACCTCTCCCTTTCTTATCTGCGTATTTGGCTTGCCTGTTATATTTGTACATTAGAAAGTTCCACGGGTCAAGGAGTCTCACACCAAAAGTACGTGTTTTCCCCTCACTCGCCAAGTTATGCGAATTTAATTTTTATTAAAGAATCGGGAAAGCTCTCCCTGAATGAGAGATACTTGTCCTGGTCTCTTACCTGATACTAGCTGCTGCTTCAGCAAGCGGTGCAACTGCGTATCGGACAGCTCTCTGCGTTTAACTTCAGTATCTGGCGTGATCACTGTAGCTTCCTCGGATTCTTTTGAAACAGGATTCATCACTTGTTTGATGCCCGCGATGTTAACTCCTTTTTCAATCAAAGCCTTGATCTCTAGCAATCTCTCTACGTCATTAAAAGAGAATAACCGTTGATTACCTGACGTTCTCGCAGGAACGATCAAGCTGTGCTGCTCATAGTAACGAATCTGACGTGCAGACAGATCCGTAAGTTTCATTACAATACCAATTGGGAATAAGGCCATATTTCTGCGGATTTCATCACCCATGTTCATCAACCTTCCAGTCATCTATTCTTCACCCTATTGTACATTTAGTTATTACCAAGTGTCAATGACGTGTTAGATAAACTCACAATAATTTACGATCTTTCATCGTCTGTAACGCCATCAAAACGCCATATTTGACATGAGAGTACGTTAATCCGCCTTGCATATACCCGATATACGGCTCCCGAATAGGCGCGTCGGCTGATAATTCCAGACTTCCACCCTGAATGAACGTACCTGCCGCCATAATGACAGGGTGCTCATAACCAGGCATATCCCACGGTTCAGGAACCACATGACTATCCACAGCTGCTGCACGCTGAATCCCCTGCACGAAGGCAATCAGATGCTCGGCAGAGCTAAACTTAACAGCCTGGATCAGATCTGTGCGAGCTTCATTCCAGGCGGGTTTGGTTACAAATCCGGATTCAGCAAACATCGCAGCAGCAAACGTACTTCCTTTGATAGCTTGTCCTACAATTGTCGGTGCCATGTAAAGTCCTTGGTAGATGCCACGTGTTGTCCCCAGCATTGCTCCAACCTCTCCCCCAATTCCAGGGGCTGTTAGACGATAAGCTGCCAGCTGTACGTATTGTTCCTTCCCACATATGTATCCACCGGTTTCCGCAATGCCTCCACCAGGATTCTTGATGAGTGATCCGGCCATCAGATCAACTCCGACTTCTGTCGGTTCAAGTTCCTCCGTGAATTCACCGTAACAATTATCTACGAATACGATGACATCTCCCTTAAGCGCTTTAACACGCGTAACCATGTCAGCAATCTCAGCAACACAGAAGGAGGAGCGCCAGTCGTAACCACGTGAACGTTGAATTCCAATGACTTTTGTAGCTGGTGTAATGCTTTTTTCAACTGCTGTCCAGTCCACTCCACCTTCATCAGTTAAGGCCGTCTCACGGTAACCGATGCCAAAATCGCGTAATGAACCTGTGCCATCACCGGGTTTGCCAATAACTTTATGCAATGTGTCGTAAGGCTTACCCGTGATGTACAATAATTCGTCACCTGGACGCAAAACTCCAAAGAGAGCTGTACTAATCGTATGAGTACCTGAAGCAAAATGAGGACGCACCAACGCGGCTTCCGCGCCGAATACATCAGCATATACTTCATCAAGCACTTCACGCCCACGATCGTTATAGGCATAACCTGTTGAACCTGCAAAGTGAAAATCACTTACTTTTCGCTGTTGGAAAGCATTAATCACCTTCCATTGATTGTGATCTGTGATCCGATCAATCTGTTGCAGTTGTCCTTCAATCTGACGCTCCACTTGACGTTGAAGTTCAGATATTTCTGAATCAAAGCTTACCATCTTACTTCATTCCCCTTCATAGCACGAATCTGACGTCGAATATCCATTATCGTGTAACTTATCACATCAATATGTCATGAATATTACAATTCAATGAATTCTTCAAGCATATAACCAAATTTCTCATATTCACCTTTTTGCAATTCAACTTCATAAATGACATCATTCTCTTCAAAGCTGGTCTCCACAACATCACCAATTTTATAGAGTACCGACGTAAGATCACCACGTTCTGCTGGAATACGGAAGCGCTTCGTATCACCTGTCAACTCTGTCTGAATGAATTCACGGATTTTAAGCAGATCCTCCGAGTCCAATGCGCTTACTTTAATATGGCCTTTATCCAATGGAAGCATCTCAAGCTGCTCTGGTGTGCACGCATCTTTTTTGTTATACAGGACTAACTGCGGCTTGTCCCCTGAACCAAGTTCTTGCAGAATCGTATTAACCGTCCGCATCTGATCTTCACGCATAGCTGATGAGGCGTCCACAACATGCAGGATCAGGTCTGCTTCATTCACTTCCTCCAGCGTTGCACGGAATGCTGCAATCAGATCATGCGGTAGATTTTGAATAAATCCAACCGTGTCGGTAAGTACGATTTCTTTTCCACTTGGAAGTTCCATCGTACGTGATGTGGGATCCAATGTAGCGAATAGCTGATCTTGAATATACACATCTGCAGCCGTCAACTGCTTGAGCAAGGTTGATTTGCCAGCATTGGTATAACCAACAAGGGCTACCTGAACAATACCTGTTTTTTTACGGCGTTCACGATGCAATTTACGATGACGAGTCAATTCTTCCAGATGACGCTTCAGATCATCGATACGACCACGAATGTGACGGCGGTCTGTCTCCAGCTTGCTTTCACCCGGGCCTCTTGTTCCGATTCCGCCCCCGAGTCTGGACAGGTTCTTACCATGACCCGACAACCGTGGCAGCAAATAGCTATGTTGAGCCAATTCCACTTGAATGATACCTTCTCTAGTGTTGGCACGTTGTGCAAAGATGTCCAAAATCAATTGGGTACGGTCAATAATTTTGAGGTCGAGTGTTTCTTCCAGATTACGAACCTGTGCACCTGACAATTCCTGATCAAAAATAGCCGTAGTTGCTCCCAGTTCCTCTGCAATCGCACGGAGCTCTTCCACCTTACCTTTACCAATGAACCATTTGGTATCACGTTTTTCCCTGTTCTGAGAAAGTACACTTAGCACTTCCACTCCAGCTGTCTCGGCAAGTTTCACCAGTTCCTCTAAAGAGTACTCAGGGTTGATACCTGTACGTTTTACATCATCCGTAACAAGACTCACCAAGACGGCACGATCTTTTTTGACCATATCTGTATCATGTGTACCATTTGTCATGTATATGTTCACTCCCTCTAATTACTAAATTAATCCATTGATCTACATTGCCACGAATATGCCATGGCATACCTTAAGCCGAACCGGTTGGCCCGGCCGGCTGGTGTAAAAACTATATTATCGCTTACTTTCGCTCAAAGTTCAAATCCTCTGTACGGATTGTCATCAGCTCCAGTTTTCCTGGACTGCCTTCCGAGTATTGTTCCAACAAACGAACCGCCTGATGCCTGATCGAACGCTCAATGGCATTACGAACGTATCTGGCGTTACTGAACGCATGCAGCGAATCATTTTTTTCCTGAAGCAAATGCTGCTTTAGTTTGAGTATGGTCTGTGGCATTAGAATATAATCGCGCTCTTTGGCCATAATCTCAGAGATTTGAATCAACTGATCAATGCTATAGTCTGGAAACTCCACTTGAATGGGAAAGCGGGAAGGTAATCCGGGATTGGTCTGGAGAAAAAAATCAATTTCATCTGAATAACCAGCCAATATGAGGATAAATTGGTTTTTATTGTCTTCCATTGATTTTACAAGCGTATCAATAGCTTCCTTTCCAAAATCTTTCTCTCCACCGCGGGCCAAACTGTAAGCTTCGTCAATGAACAATATCCCACCGAGTGCCTTCTTAACCAGATCTCTTGTTTTCTGCGCCGTGTGACCGATATATTCTCCAACCAGATCTGCACGTTCTACTTCAATAAGATGACCTTTACTTAACACACCCATCTTCTGAAAGAGTTTGGCAACGATCCTAGCCACGGTGGTCTTACCGGTTCCCGGATTGCCTTTGAAGATCATATGATACACGTGCGCACCACTAAGTAAGCCTGCTTCGGTACGCATCTGAGCAATCTGTAGAAAAGCATAGATCTCAAACACCAAGTCTTTGATATTTTCAAGTCCAACCAGTTGCTCCAATTCACCCTGTATCTCTTGGAAGTGCGCATGTTTGGTTATACTCTTGGCTGCCTGTACTGCCGCTGCTTCATCTTTGACCAACATCTGAGGTTCCTGGTTACGCAACACAATATTAATTTGTCTGGATGGTCTGCCTCCTGGTTGCTCTCCTGCAGCCATGACCCGTCCGTTCATTCGCCATCACCTCTATTTTATCGGGCTGAACTCTCCTGATTATTAATGTATTCTATCAGGTGCTCCAATATTAGAAGGATCATGAAGAATTCTACGGATAAGTAGATGTCTCAAATCTGAATGTTTTTTCGAAACTCTCCGTTCTCAAACAAACTCGGCCTATGCTTCAGTGATAACTGAAAGTATGGGAATACATGTGCATCAATGGCATGCAGCAGTTCCTTAGCCGTCTTGTTAGCCAAGTCATAATCACCCGTTGTAATATGCTTCCGTGACAGTGCGTCTTCAAGCTCATCTTCATCCAGCAAAAATACTTCTCCATCTTTCAGTACAACGACATCCAGATACAGGTCATCAAACCAAGGAACACCCTGATCGGTTATCCCCTGACTACGACATGTATCAATATACCACTCTACAATTCGTTCCTGATCGTCAAACATCGCTGTAACAACAAAGTGCTCTCCCTTCGGATAGTATTGCAGCCAGGAATAACCTTTATCTGCGATACAGAAGGTACTGCCTCCATATGTTTTCCACAGAGGTTCTTTCAAATCCTGTATGGTGTACAACGTAATATAACCTGTGAAAATTTTGGATTGAACGAACCGGCATGTGAATTGTCGGTTCGTAATCCGGCGCCAGTTCGCGCGATCCCCGAATTTCCGTTTCATACGAACCCCTCTTTGCCGACTACAGGTCCGTGACCTGCTCTGATGTTATTGGTGAACAATGTAATAACGTCCGCCTGATGGATTCCAGCGCTCTGGGCCCGCCCTTGCACAACGTATTACGAATAGCTACAGCTTACCATATTTAAGGTTTACACTCAAAATCAAGCTTTGTCCCACCTATTCATCAAATCAGCTTCCATTACAGTTGGTTCCGTATAACACAAAAAACTGCTTCACCGGTTTCCCGGGAAGCAGTTTTTTCAATGTAGCTATAATGTAGCTATTTAGTGATTCATTCGCTTAGCCGCCGGTGCCAGCTTGAGAATCTGCAGGTGCATCTGTCCCTCCAGTATCCCCACTTGTTCCGCTGTCCGGAGTTACAACCTCGCCTGGCGTTGTTACGGCCCCATCATCGGGACCTTCACCATTTCCGCCAGGATCTGTTGTGCCCTGACCAGGCGGGGTCGTATTGCCTTCCCCAGGTTGACCGTTTCCGCCGTTATTACCACCGTTGCCATTGTTTCCGTTATTACCATTACCATTTCCGTTGTTGCCATTTTCATTTCCATTACCGTTATTACCGTTCGAGTTGCCATTATCCGGTGAACCATTGTCCGGATTCTCCGTACCTGGCTGCTCAGGATCTATCTCTGTTCCAGGGTCTATACCAGGATCAGGTTCCTCCGGCGGCATTTCCTGTGCTTCAATCATCAAGGAAATGGTGTTGGAAGGATCCGTCTCAAGTCCTGATGCCAAGTCGTAAGCTGTCACATAGTACTCATAGGTTAGACCAGGCAACGCACTTAAATCTTGTGCATTGGTCGCTCCTATTGCATCAATGAGATGAGTGAACTGGGCTTCAGATGTTTCTTTCCGATAAATCCGATATTGCGTACTCGCGTCACCCGTTCCAGTCCAACTCAGGGAGACGGTTTGTGCATTTGGATCGTACGATCCACTCAGCCCACTAACGGACAGAGCCGGCTTTTCTGGTTCTTCTACTGGCGGAGGTGCCTGCCCTCCAGCTGGTGCTTTGAATTGCTTCACTGGAACGCCTTTTAAAGCATCTCCCATGACTTTGGCAAAGAAAGCTGCTGACAGCTTACTGCTGTTCTTAAGCATATGATTGGCATCCGGATTGTCATAGCCCATCCAGACTGCGGCAGTCCATTCCGGTGTGTATCCAACAAACCATACATCACGGTTGGCACTGTTGCCAGAGATACCACTTTGAACTGTTCCTGTTTTACCCGCTACCGGACGATCCAGACGCGCTGAACGCCCTGTACCGTCATTAACAACGTTCTGCAGCATCTGTGTAAGCTGATACGCATTTTGCTCGCTCATGACACGCGTTGTGTCCGAGTTATCGTGTTTGTACGTGGTTTTGCCTGCGCTATCCTTGATTTCCTTAATCGAATAGGCTTGTCGGTATTCTCCGAGGTTGGCAAATGCACTGTAGGCTTGCGCCATTTCCAGTGTATTTGTACCTTTACTTAGACCACCGAGGGCAATCGCCAAGTTTTTGTCTTCATCTGTCAGCTGTATACCTACACTCTTGGCAAAATTAATGCCTGTGTTAACGCCTATTTTATCAAGGAGCCAAACCGCAGGAATATTTTCCGATTTCGTAATGGCATCCGTCATACTGATCGTTGAAGAATATCCATGCAAGTTACCAGGGCAGTAGTTACCAAAACATTGCTTCGCATTACTCAGCGACGAGTTGGCACTGTAATTTCCTGATTCAAGCGCCGGTGCATAAGATACAATCGGTTTAAAAGCTGAACCCGGTTGTCTGCGACTCTGCGTTACACGGCTATAACCCTTGGTCTGATAATCCCGTCCGCCCAGGAGGGCAACGAGGCTACCATTCTCATGGTTCATGATAACCATGGAGCCTTGGACTTGTTGATCGTCTTTGCTTGCCTCGAACAGATTATCATCTGTGAAGGCAGTTTCCATGGCTGTTTGAGCCTGAGCATCCATAGTTGTATAGATTTTGTATCCGCCGATATTCAGATCATCTTCCGTTTTGCCTGTTACACGTTCAGCTTCACGGAGAACATAATCAATAAAGGCTTGATATTTCTGGTCTTTTTCTGGTCGCTTGTAGTTATAATCTACCGCTTTAGCTTTATCCATCTCTTCCTTCGTAATGTAGCCTTGATCATACATTAGTTGGAGAACAACGCCACGTCGTGCCTTGGAATCGTTCGGATTGCTTACAGGATTGTAGGCAGAAGGCCCCTTGGGCATCGCTGCTAGTGTGGCAATTTCCCACAATTCAAGTTTATTCAGATCTTTTTCTCCAAAATAAAATTCAGATGCCGCTTTAATCCCGTAACGCTGATGACCGAAGAAAATCCGGTTCAGATACATCGTCAGGATTTCGTCTTTTGTGTACTTGCGCTCTAATGCCATGGCAATCGATACTTCCGTTGCTTTACGGAAGAACGTTTTGTCACGGGACAAGAACATGTTCTTGGCAAGCTGTTGGGTTAATGTACTACCACCTTCCACCATGGAACGAGCCATGACGTCCTTAACCGCCGCACGCCCAATGGACCAGATATCCACACCTTGGTGATCATAGAAGCGTTTATCCTCCGTCGCAACAAAGGCTTGCTTCACCAGCTCAGGAATATCGTCTTCTTTGACGGGGTCCAGCTTCTGAATGGATAGCTCCCCCATTAATTGGCCATTGCGATCATATACTTTTGAAGTTTCATTAATTGTGGTTTTGTCCTTATTGGCTTTGAGCAGATTTTCACCACTCACCATAATAAATAAATATCCGCCTAGTGCACAGAATATGGCGATTGCCATTGTGAAAAATAGTGTCCATCCAACGCGTTTACCCGTAATTTTTTTCTTTTTAGAGGTCTTTGGCTTCGCTTTTTTGGGTGACTTGTTATTGTTGTTGCGATTGTTAGACCTCGACAACGGATCGTTTGGCATGTTACCTCCTGACTCCCTTTCGGTTGCATAATTTCTAATCGTCTATAGGCTCAGGCATAAATTAAACATATTTTGCCCGGAATGAAAAGAACAACCCTTTATTCAGGTTGCTCTGTTTCAATACCTATACTTGTAGACGAAATGGTTGGTGAAAAGGTTTCGTAATTTTTTTAAGCTTCGCCGCTGTTATCTTGCTGCATCAGCGATACGCTGCGTTGCGGCGTGAACGTGGAGATGGCATGCTTGTAGACCATTTGCTGGCGTCCGTCGCTGTCAATGACGATCGTAAAATTGTCAAATGCCTTGATCGTCCCGCGGATTTGGAAGCCGTTGGTCAGATAGACCGTAGCAGGAATATTTTCTTTCCGCAGTTGGTTCAAGAACGTATCTTGGATGTTGATGGACTTGTTCATTAGCCGTACCCCCATTGGTTCATTTGAATTCGTGTTCAAGTAATATTCAATATCGCTGAGTAGCTTTCGTGCTATTATATCATGAACAGTTTCATATAATCCACAAAAACCCCTTGTCTGCTATTTTACCCCCATTCTTAGCGAGGTGAACAAATAGAAGACTTATCCATTATACACCGCTTGTCTGTTTTGCAAAAGAGGGACAAATTCTTCATTTTAAAGCACATTTATTCGTTGTTTGCCGAATACTTAATCTCTACCATCTGTTCTAGTGATAAATAAAAACCTCTATCCTTTTGATGACTAAAAGGTAGAGGTTTACATATCTTGATCTAATCGATGCCTGTCAGAAGAATACTAATCATCGCTCAAATCAATCAAATTTCCGTGTAATCAATTCACTTATCTGCTTGTATTTCCCTTCAAAATCCTGGGTATCGGTCATGTCCACCCATTCAATATCCTTCATATGGCGGAACCAGGAAAGCTGCCGTTTGGCAAACCGACGCGTATCCCTCTTCAACCACTCCACCGCAGCTTCCCAACTCACTTCCCCTTGCAGGAACGCTGCAATCTCCTTATACCCCAGCCCTTGCATGGAAATATGACCTCTGGCCACTCCGCGTTCCAACAGGGACTTCACTTCATCCACCAGACCTTGTTCGATCATCAGATCAATCCGCTCTTCTACCCGGGCGTACAACTTCTGCCGATCCATTGTCAAACCAACAATAAGAAGGTCATATGGCGACTCTTTCTTCTGTACTGCCAGCTGATCCGACCACTTCTCTCCTGTGAGATGGTGGATCTCAAGCGCACGTACAATTCGCCGTTGGTCATTCGGATGCAGACGATCCGCACTAACGGGATCAACTTCCCTCAGTCGATCATGAAGGGCCTGAGCTCCATTTAACTCAGCATAGCTGAATTGTTCCTCTCTGAACGCTTCATCTGAACCGCTATCCGAAAATTGGAAGCCGTAACATACCGATTCCACATACAGACCGGTGCCACCAACAATAAAAGGCATTTTACCGCGTTCATGGATTTCACTAATCAATCGTGTACAACTCTCCTGAAACTCGGCCACAGAATACGGATACTCCGGTTCATGGATATCAATGAGATGATGAGGTACACCCTTCATTTCTTCAGAGGTAATCTTGGCTGTTCCGATATCCATTTCACGATATACCTGCATCGAATCGCCTGAGATAATCTCACAATTGAAAGCTTGTGCAAGCTCGATGCTCATTCTTGTTTTGCCTACTGCTGTTGGTCCAACCAACACAAGCAGTTTAGGTTTTGGTTTAACTTCCACTTTCAACATTAATCACTCCGTACAGGGTTTTTGCATTCGCCCGATCAAGTATTTCAAATCCGAGCCTGTCAAACTCCGCGCTGCCGCGCTTTTCTTTCATGACTACCCGTTTACGGGCAACCCGTTTTGCTTCCATAATGCTCTGTTCATCCAGCGCATGAGCATTTGCATAATCTCGCAAGGGCTGTATAGCACTTGAATCCATCATTGGTTCACGGAACATGGGGTCAAAATATACGGTGTCGCAGCTTCGATCCGGCAACGATCGAAGCAAATCGAGATGATTCGCATGATGCAGCTCAATACGCCGGAAAGCTTCATTTACCGCTGGCTTGATCGTCTCATATTGAGACATCCCCTCCACTAGTAGTGTATATAGCGGAAGAGAGCTCTCACATGCAATCACCCGTCCACTTTTGCCCACTGCAACCGAGAACACCAGTGCATCCGTGCCCAGTCCGGCTGTACAATCGATGATGGTATCCCCTTCATTCACCGCCCCCGCCTCCAGCAGTGGATCAGGTTCTCCTCGCAATATACGTTTGGCACGAACAAATCCCATGCTGGGGTGGAACTCCAGCAACGGTGAATCCTTCCGAAATAGACGCACTTTACCCTGGAGTACAACCAGAACCTCCTCCGCCTCATAGTGTTCAATCATCATGGGCAGAGACATTTTATTACGGCGCACGTAAGTACCCCCTGTTGTTTCAGCAAGGTTTCGGGCCCGCTCCACAAGTAAAGCCGCTTCCTTTTCACCGGTTGTAATATACATAGATTCCTCCTAAATAGCTACATAACACGTTTGAACAATTTTTCCAGATCATATGTTGAAAATGAAATCACAATCGGCCGCCCATGAGGACAAGTGTAGGGCTGACGACATGAACCCAGACGCTGAATCAACACTTCCGCTTCCTGATCCGTCAACTTTTGGTTTGCTTTGATGGACGCCTTGCAGGAGCACATAATGGATGCAGCTTCTCGCATCTTGGCCACATCTATGCTGCGTTCACTAAGAACCCATTCGGACATTTCTTCGATAATGTCTTTCTCGTCCCCTTTGGGGAACCAGAACGGATGGGAGCGCACACGGAACGTCTGTCCACCAAAATGTTCCAAATATACACCCGCCTGTTCGAACCAGGCCAGCCTTGTTTTCAGTTTTTCCGTCTCCGAAGGTGTAAATTCGAGCGTAATAGGCAGCAGTAACTCTTGTGAGGCCTGGGCAGGGTTACCAAATTTCTCGTAATAGTACTCATAATTCACGCGTTCATGAGCGGCATGCTGATCAATCAAATATAAACCTTGGTCATTTTGCGCAATCAAATACGTACCATGATGCTGTCCGATCAGACTCAGCTCCGGAAATGCGGGCATGGAAGCATCCGATTTAATGGCAGCAGCAAGTTTAGTAGCATCAGGCAGACCTGAAGTTTTCCACGTCCGTTCACTTCTCGGAACTGAAGACGGATTATACGATGAACGTGCTTCCCTAACCCGTGAATATACGGATTCGGAGCGATACGTAGCTGGTTTACCTTCAGCCAACGGTTTTTCTGTTGCTCCACGATCCCCACCATCTTGAGAAGAGAGGTCAGATTTGGGAACAGTTTCGGTAGAACTTGTACTTACATCCTTAGTGCCTTCTTGCACGTTAACAGATGTCTGCCCCCCGTCATGACTAGCAATCTTCTGCAAAATATCCCCGTTCCAACTTTCTAACTGCACAGGGGGATGTGTAATCTCAGGTGGAGCTTCGGGCAACGGCACCGACTGACCCTGTTCAGATACTGACTGTGCTGTGGACACATCCGCCGGAGCATCCAAATCCAGATCATCATCTTCGGCAGTCAACTTCAGCGGTGCAACAGTAGGTTTCCCGAGTGGACCTTGTTGCCCATATGCTTCTGCATCAGATGCATCTTTCAGCGGACCACGTGGAAAGAGGAATTGCTCCTGAATAAAGGAACTATCGTCCCCACGTCGAATCTGCTGTTTTTTGACCTGTGGAATCAGTACCTCCTGCCGGAGTATACCCCGCAACGTCGTCTCTATAAATTCATACAGTTCTGGTTCCTTGCTGAAGCGAACCTCCAACTTGGCCGGATGCACGTTCACATCCACAAGAGAGGGGTGCATCTCCAACTGCACCACGACAAGTGGGAAGCGATTAATGGGCAGCAAGGTATGGTAGGCTTTGAGAATCGCCTGATTGAGACCGTAATTGCGAACAAATCTCCCATTAACAATCGTTGACATACCATTACGATTCGCTCGTGTCCATTCTGGCAGGCTGATCAGCCCGCTCACCCGGTAATCCAGACTTTCTCCCTGTATGGGAAGCATCGCTTTGGCAGCACTTGTACCATAGATCGCTGCAACCACTTGCAGCAGATCGCCGTTGCCCAACGTCTGAAGCAACACATTCTCATTATGGCGCAGTCTGAACGAAATATTTGGGTGAGACATCGCCATCCGGTAAAGGACATCGGATATATGTCCCAGTTCCGTCTGGATCGTTTTCATATATTTAAGTCTGGCTGGTGTATTGTAAAATAGCTCTCTCACTGCAAAATCTGTACCTTGGGGTGAGGTTGCATCTTCATGAGAGACAAGGTTCCCGCCTTCAATCACGATGCGGCGCCCCCGCCCATCATTGTCACTTGCCGACAATACCTCTACCTTGGATACTGCGGCAATACTCGCCAAGGCTTCGCCACGGAATCCAAGACTTGTGATCTGGAACAGATCTCGGCCATGTGCTATTTTACTGGTCGCATGACGATAAAAGGCAGTTTCCATATCCTCTGGCTCGATACCTGAACCATTGTCTTTGACACGAATACTGAGGAGTCCGCCCTCTTCCACCGTCACTTCAATCTTGGTGGCGCCTGCATCCACCGAGTTTTCGAGCAACTCTTTGACAACCGAAGCAGGCCGTTCGACCACTTCACCCGCCGCAATCTGGTTGGCAATATGTTCATCAAGCACATGTATTTTCGCCACAGGTTTTCCCCTCCCTTATACTCAGGATAATTGCTGTGCCTTCAATTTGAGTTCATTCAATATCTGCATCGCCTGAAGAGGCGTCATATTCATGACATCGATATCTTTCATCGTACGGATGAATTCTCGCGCTGGTTTATCCACCGCAACTACATCCGGTTTCGTTGCCACACTTGGCTCATCATCCCCAAAGATGGACAGTTGAACCACATCCGAATGGTTTGCGCTGGACTGTCCTTTGCTGTTTGATTTCTTGGTATGCTGCTTCCCGGCCGACTCTTCAATAGAAGGTGTGTACTCTGCACTCTCCACAATCTCATGCTCACGGATCAATGGTGCTGAATCCGTGTGTTGGAATTCTACACCTTTTACGTTCAGGCCCGCTTCCTGCTTTTCGTTTCCGATATATTCACTGCCCACCGCTACCTGAGCAGCCGCATGTTCAAACCCATGCAATAGTCCATTCGCCCGCTCAATAATGCTATCAGGCAGACCTGCAAGGCGTGCACAATAGATACCATAACTGCTGCTGGCTGCCCCGGCAATCAATTTGCGCAGGAAATTAACTTTGTCACCACTCTCCTGTACCGCCATCGAGTAGTTGGCCAGCTTGTCCAGACTCTCCTCCAGATGAGCAAGTTCATGGAAATGAGTTGATACAAGGGCTTTACAGCCGATAATATCATGTACATATTCAATAACAGACTGAGCAATCGCCATACCTTCGCTGGTCGATGTCCCACGTCCCAATTCATCGATAATAATCAGACTGCGTGGTGTGGCTTTGTCCGTCATGACCTGAATGTCGGCCATCTCCACCATGAATGTGCTTTGTCCGCCAATGAGATCATCCGCGGCACCGATCCGTGTGAAAATGCGATCCATGATCGGCACTTCCGCCTGACCCGCAGGTACAAAACAACCCACTTGTGCCAAAATGGAGATTAAAGCGACCTGTCGCATATACGTACTCTTACCAGCCATATTTGGTCCAGTAATCAGCAGAATACGTGCCTCTTCCTTGGTCATTGCGGTGTGATTGGCAATAAATGCGCCATCTCGCATGACCGCCTCAACGACCGGATGGCGTCCTTCTTCCACAACCAGATCATAACCGTCGGTCAACGTAGGTCGTACAAAGTTGCGCTCAGCACTGATCACCGCAAAAGATTGATACACATCAATTTCTGCTACCTGTTCGGCCAGCTTCTGCAATCTTGCAATCTCTTTATTCAACCGCTCGCGCAGCTTTGCGAACAGCCCATACTCAATATCAACCATTTTGTCCTGAGCTTCGAGAATCAGCGTCTCTTTTTCCTTCAACTCCGGCGTAATGTAACGTTCTGCATTGGCGAGTGTCTGTTTACGTTCATAACGTCCCTCTGGCAACGCGGACAGATTGGACTTGGTGATCTCGATATAATAACCAAATACTTTGTTATATCCAATCTTCAGTGATCGAATGCCTGTCGCCTCACGCTCTCTCGCTTCAAGCTCCGCAATCCACTGTTTCCCGTTAACCGAAGCCTCACGCAATTCATCCAGACGTTCATGGTACCCTTCACGGATCAGGCCTCCGTCCCTTACCGATACCGGCGGCTCGTCCACAATGGCTTGCCCGATGGCTTCACGCAGATCATTGCAATCATCCATCGTTTCGGCAATATGCTGCAATGTTGCGGAAGATGATCCTGCGCAATGCTGACGAAGTCCTGGAATTTTCTCCAGCGATGACTTGAGCGCATTCAGGTCACGACCATTGGCATTACCAAACGCAATCCGGCCTACCAAACGCTCCAGATCATAGATGTCTTTAAGTTCTGCCCGCAGGTCCTCACGCAATATAAACTGGTTGTACAGCGTATCCACTGCTTCAAGACGCTCATTAATCTTCCCTTTTTGCAATAATGGCTTATCGACCCAGCGACGCAGCATTCTTGCACCCATGGACGTCTCCGTCCGATCAAGTAACCAAAGTAATGAACCTTTTTTGGAGCGTTCACGCACAGTTTCAACCAATTCCAGGTTCCGGCGGGTAAACGGGTCCAAGATCATGTAATGATCGGGCTCATACGTTGAGATTTGAGATAATTGCCCTAGAGAACGTTTCTGTGTCTCACTCAGATAGGAGAAAAGACGTGCAATGCACGCTTGACGTTCAGGCTCTAATCTTGCCCAGACAGCCTCGCCAAACTGTTGGCGAACCAGATCTTCCTTATTCTTTGTCCACGACGTGTAGACCACAGGGCGACCGATTGGAGACGCCTCGGCTTCTACCGTTTCAAGCAGCGCTGCATCCCCTACCAGCTCTGATGGTTCGTAGATGCCGATTTCATCTTTAAGCCATTCCTTGGAATAGGGCACCGATGTCACATACAACTCACCCGTTGACAGATCACAGGCCGCCAGCGCCAGCGTATTTTGATTACCTGTAAGACAGACCATGTAGTTGTTGGACTTGTCACCGAGTGTCTTGCCTTCCATTACCGTTCCCGGTGTAACCACACGTACAATTTCACGTCGTACCATGCCTTTGGTTACACTTGCATCTTCCATCTGTTCGCAAATTGCAACTTTATATCCTTTTTCAATCAGACGCTGTATGTAATTGTCAGCCGAATGATAAGGTACACCGCACATCGGAATTTTGTCATCCGTGCCTCCGTTGCGCGCGGTCAGCGTGATCTCAAGTTCACGAGCAGCATTAATCGCATCCTCGAAGAACAGTTCATAGAAGTCACCCAGTCTAAAAAATAGAAAAGCATCTTGTGCTTCGGCCTTCACTTGCAAATATTGTTGAATCATTGGCGTATACTGAGCCATGATGAATATCCTCCATCCTGTTCCTATAATGTCAGGAAGAAACGCGTCCTGGAAGGACAATAAGACGGTCAGGCACTGTGTTAGCGCCTCCGCCTTATGTGTTGGCTATTCGCCACTTCCTTCAAGGGTTGCTGCTCCATATCTTCCGTAGCTCTCACTTATAAAGGTTGTTCAAAAAGTCCGCTTTTGATTACGAAGGATTCCTAGTGGCATCATCAGCGTCGAATATGGCATTCAGCCGAAATTTCCGTTGCTCACGTAGTTTTCCTACGCTCCGCTACTCCATTTCTAGCTTCATCCCATCTTCTCGGTACTGAAAACCGTTCTTTTTGAACTCGCACTTAAAAAGACTTGTTTCTTATTATATCAAAAAAACGTCCGTACTTCATGAACCTGCCCGAATATTCCAGAGTTTACGAATATCGCGGCTCTCATCCCAAGTTCTTCCCAGTTTTAATTGAAGGATTAACGGAGACGCATACCGTTCATAACGTGCATATCCATCCAACCTCTTCAGATCATCTACGAGAGCTGGAATGTGTTCCTTAATCACTTCACGCTTTCCTTCATAAAAAGCGGTATGAACCTCAGCTTTCGCCAACGGACGCTGCCGTAATTGAGTATACCCGCTCGCGATCAGACCTGCCAAGGCCACAACACCTTTTGCAACAAGGGGCGACACAAGAAAGCTGGGTAACGTACGATACTCAAACCCACCATAGGATTTCAGGCGAAAATCACCAAGTGCTCCATAACGGGGTCGTCTTCCCGATCCACGGGGGTCTTGCAGAAATGCCAGTGGCAATGCCAGATAATTGTCCAGTGCACGAAGCAGTTCCCCGGTAAGATTCACCCCGCTAAAATGAATATGACCACCCAGAGGTAACCCCCGTTGTGGCATTCCTCCTGCCTGCCAGATGAGCGAGTGATCACTGATGCTGCGGGAAGCGGCTGCGAATGCCCTCATCAGATGGGCCAGCAGTTCTCGTGGTTCGGAGCTGGGAGCCGGTCGCAGTTCGGCAACCGGATATATGCGCCGTCCACCAATCGTCACGGAATCACAGCCTGCCATTCCTGTACGTTCAAGAAATCTAGAGGCGGGTACGATTTTGGATTCCGGCATCTGCACCAGAAGAAACTCCGGGTCCATGCCGAGTATTGGAATGGGTCTGTGACTCACTTCCTCATCCAGCAGTTCCTGATGCTGCTTCCAGCTTTCCCTATAGGTAGCAGCAAGGTTGGTCACCCCTTTCCAGGGACATGGATCAATCGAAATCACTGCACAACCGCCGTTCCCTGAGGATTCCATTCGAACAGCTCCATGATCCAGTCCTAGCGTATACAGCGTTTTGATCGCAAGTCGTTCTATGCGCTTGAATAAGGTTGAACTCGCTTCACGCTCCAACAGAGTTTCCTGTGCCCCTCCCATGCCACTAGTATCCTTGCGTTTGATCCGAATCGCCTGCAGACAGCTTATCTCTACGTCATAGCGTACACGCAAGCCTGGTTCACGTTTGCGCCGATCGTGCAGTGACAATACTTCAATGCCTGCCTGTTTCAACCGTTCTGCACGTTCTCCAGAAGTCATCCTTTCATATCGGCGCAGCGCTTCCTCCGCTTGTTCCATCACATTCATTACGTCCCCCCTCCCGGATCATGCAACTAAAATAAAAATAACCCCGCAATGCGGAGCCTTCCCGTGAAAGGTATTCCAGGCACATTGCGAGGCTCGTTACCACCCATTTTTTAATATTTAAGAAGAAAGAGGGCTCACGCCCTCTTCACCGCGCCTTCTGGCGCATATGATACCTTAGGTTATCAAATACAGGCGTCAAACTCACAGCTCATCGTCGAGCAGATCGGGATCGAGATCGTCATAATCTCCATCGGCACTGCCAAAGTCATAGTCCTTGTCTTCGTAGTCACCGCAACCATCTGTGCAGACCTTCACACAAACTTTGGTTTCGGCAACGAGTTCCACAGCGAATTCCCGTTCTACCCGGATAATTACACTGCTTCCACCTGCTGATACTGTGGCTTCCACACAGCTAGGTTCCTGCGTTGCATCCGCAGATACCTCCACTGTGGAAGTCCGGTGTTTCGGGTCCAGATAGGACAAAGGCACATGTTCTACATACGACACCGTTTCTTTGGCTACATCCGTCTGCGAATTCTTGTCATAGGAATACCAAATGTTGATATCGTAAGTACCAATAACTTCAATTCCGTCACCCGCTGATACGGCTTCATATTGGTGGTTGATAATCCAAGCCCCCAAAATACTTGTCGGACCATTTGGCGGAGTCACGGTATGTGTTACGGTAGAGAACTTACGACCTTTGCCGCAGATCGCCTTCGTGATAATCTCTCTACATTGATGTTTATGACTCAATGACATCTTTAAACCTCCTCCATACAATCATTCACTACAAGTGTATGCAGGGCATTCGTCTAGGGTGACAACTATTTTCTATTATTCGTTTGTAGATTGGGACCGGTCCGAGATTGGGGACGGCGCTTTGTCCTTCTTCGCGACTTTCAGATACAGCGCGAGTTCACGGCACAGCTGGAGAATTGCGGAACGAATCTCGAATTCTTCCCTTGTATCCGGCAGCTCCATACGTTTGAATTCTTCTTGCACATCTGCAAGAAGTTTTTCAGTTCGTCCGGTGTAAGATTCAGTAAGTACATCCTGACTAAGCTGATCGAACAGCTCCGAGACCATTTCCGCATGTGGCATCTTCTGATAGATCTGGGACACCAGATGCATCATGTGCTGGATGGAGTCCAGCTGCGTTTTGCGCATATAGAAGTAGACACTCCATTCCTCATTCGGATGAATCACCTGATTCTCCAGAGAACGCTTGGCAGCATCAATACCGCCAAGTATTGCTTTATCTGCTTCAATCAGCTCTCTCCCCGCCCACGCTTCATTGGGATTACGCAGCGTGGCTGCAAATTCCTTAAAAATCTTCGAGAAGAGTTCATCAATTCGTTTGCGAATGCGCAGCATCTGTGGATCTGCTGCCGGCATATAGGCCAGGTTCACCGCCATTGCGGAACCAAGACCAATCAGTAACAAAGCAATTTGTACGAGGACAACATTCACGTCCATCTCTCCGCCGCTGAATACCCGAAACACAACGACTGAACCTGTTACAATACCTTCTTTGAAGCCTACCCGGACAATAGCCGGGAATGCGATCAATATGTATACCGCCAGCACCCAATAATGGAAGCCTAGAAAGTGAAAAAGTACACTTGCAAATAAAAGTCCAACCACGGAAGCAAAGAACCGCGCCGATATGGTGCGAATACTTCGTTTTCTCGTTACATCCACGCCAAGAATGGCAAGCAATCCCGCTGATGTTGGTCCCGGCAAGCGACACCAGTCTGCAATCAATACAGCCATTAATGCGGCGATTGCAGTTTTAATTACCCTAAAACCCATTTAACATTCCAACTCCTCTAAGCTACAAAAAAAATTCTTAGCCAGCTCGTCGCCTCATTCATTTATCATGACTAGTATGTCTCATCCAAATATAAACTAGACGACATCAACCGACATGCGCATGCATGCCGGTCACAGCAACACGCCCCGAATGAGGGACGCTGGCAAGTTAGATCGTTGCGACAGAACCTCAAGGCCCTCTTCTCCAATCATCGCATTCATTCCGGATCTGCGCGGAATAATCATACTAAATATGGTACTTGATTTTACGGTATCGGGCAACGTGACACCCCTTGTGAAATTGTATACATATCATACCCGGTCACATTTCGAGTAAAACACGTCCGAATCACCTGCGGCCAGCCAGCATTTTGCGTTCTGCATAGACAACAAGTTGGTACATGGCTGTTGCAACTGCAGCAATAATTAACAGACTCGATAATACAAGTGTGAAGTTGAATACCTGGAATCCGTAGATAATGAGATAACCAAGCCCTTGTTTGGCGACCAAAAACTCACCCACAATTACACCCACCCAAGCCATGCCAACGTTCACTTTCAAAGTGGATACAATCGCCGGAAAAGAAGCAGGTAATACAACTTTTGTAAAAATCTCGGAACGGTCTCCACCAAACGTACGAATGACTTTAATATAATTGGGATCCACTTCATTGAAGCTGTTATACACGACCAGTGTCGTGATAATGACCGTGATGGACAATGTGGTCATGACAATCGCTGTAAAACCCGCGCCGAACATCACAATAAAGATCGGGCCAAGTGCTACCTTTGGCATACTGTTGAACACAACCATATAGGGGTCCAACACTTTGGACAAAAAAGGAGACCACCAAATTAAAACCGCAAGCAAGGTTCCCACCAGAGTTCCGAGTAAAAAACCAACTGCCGTTTCCCCCACGGTTACCCCAACATGTGCCCACAAATCGCCACTAGCGATGTCCTTGCCAATCTGGGCAAAAACCTTACTCGGATAACTGAATAACAGTACATCAATCCAACGGAGTCTGCCTGCGACTTCCCATAGCAAAAACATACATACTAGCATAGATAACTGTACGGCAAGCACTTGATGTCGCCATCTGGCCACCTGCTGAATATGATTCCGATGCAGCTGCCCCATCCATTCGTCACGCTTTTCCTGCTTCGGATTCATTGGATTCACGCGTCTTCCTCACCTCCCCCGGACTGATCCAGTTCACTCCACAACGCCTGAAACAACGCATTGAATCCTTCTTGCTCCCTGGCATGGAAGGGCTGAGCCTTCCGAATTTCATCGGGGATGATAAACTCACGACGGATGCGGCCGGGATTACGATCAAGCACAATAACGCGGTCACTGACCGCAATGGCTTCAGACAAATCATGGGTGACGAGAACAGAGGTTTTTCCAAACTGTTTTAACGTGTCCGAGACCAGATCCTCCAGTTGCAGCTTGGTTTGATAATCAAGTGCTGAGAATGGTTCATCCAACAATAAAATTCCCGGGTCGGTTGCCAACGTGCGCACCAGAGCCACTCGCTGTCTCATACCCCCTGAAAGTTCTGATGGGTACTGATTCTCCGTTCCGGCCAACCCCATACTTACCAGCAGTCCCCGTACACGCTCACGGCTCCGTTCATCCAGTCTGCCTGTCAGTTCAAGACCGATCAAGGCATTATCCAGAATGGTCCGCCATGGAAACAGATAGTCCTGTTGAAGCATATAACCAATCTGTGCTGAGGGGCCGCCAACGAGTTTGCCTTTAACCTTAACCTCTCCTCGGGTGGGTGTGAGCAGCCCGGCGATGATCGACAACAATGTCGTTTTACCGCATCCACTCGGTCCAACCAGACTGACGAACTCTCCTTTTTGGATCTCCAGACTCAAGTCCTCAATCACCAAGGAAGCTTCCCGCTCGCTGACGTATACTTGAGAGATCCCCTCCAGTCGGATCACACTTTCGGATTCAGGCATTCTGCTCACTTCCTTTCCTGAATACCCCATTACTTTGATTTCGTAACTTCTTCCGCATAGGCATTATCCACAATGGCATTCAAATCCACGCGTTCTTTCAACTCTCCGGCGGCACTCATGACATCAAGCAGATTGTTCCACTCTTCCTCATCAATGATTGGGTCCGTTGCATAGCTGCCCTGTTCCTTATAACGATTCACACTGCTTACCATAATGGCTGGATCGATGTCTTTGAAAAAAGGAGAAATGACTTCAGCAATCTCTTCAGCCGTATGGGAATCCACCCATGCCTGCGCTTTGTGCAGACCATTCGTAAACTTCTGTACGATATCCTTATTGTCGTTAAGATAACTCTGTTTCGTCATGAAGACGGTGTAAGGCAGAAGACCACCTTCTGTGCCAAACGATGCAACAACCTTACCCCGACCTTCTTGTTCAAAGATGGATGCCTGGGGTTCAAACAGTTGAACATAATCCCCCGTGCCTGAGGCGAAAGCAGACGCAATGTTGGCAAAGTCCACATTTTGAATCAGCTCCAGATCACTTTGAGGATCAATGCCATGTTTGTTCAGTGCGAACTCCCCTGCCATTTGCGGCATGCCGCCTTTGCGTTGACCGAGAAATGTGGAATCCCTCAGTTGTTCCCAATCGAAGCTGCCTTCTGTGTTACGAGCGAACAGAAATGTACCATCCGTCTGGGTGAGCTGGGCAAAGTTAATGACCGGATCTTCCGCTCCCTGCTGATAGACGTATATGGACGTCTCCGCTCCTACCAGTGCGATATCCACCGAGCCTGCGAGTAATGCCGCCATCGTTTTGTCACCACCAGCAGTCGTTTGAATATCCACCTCAAGTCCCTGCTCTTCAAAAAAACCTTGAGCCACAGCCACATACTCCGGTGCGTAAAATACCGAACGAGTCACTTCGCCAATCGTAATCTTGGCTTCATTCTCTTCCTTATTACAGCTGGTGAGCGCCACAATGATAATCAGCAGAATAACGATTCCCCGGACGAACCATGGCGTGTATTTCATGTTGTTTCCCTCCTTCACTGGTTTCAGCAGTTTCTCTCTATTATGGATATGCCGATGCCCAACAAAAGGTTAAGAACTTAAATGCAAAAAAGAGCCGGGCAATGATGCCCGACTCTTCAGCTCTTCGAAATGTTATTCAATATGTTATATATGGGATATCTACAGCTTGTAAATCTCGGCATATTTGGCTTCCAGATAATCAGCCAGATAATCCGGGTTCAATTCTTCACCCGTTACGGCAACAATCAATTCGGACGGTGTGCGACTTCTACCATACTGGTAGATCTTGTCTGTAAGCCATTCCTTGATTGGAATCAGATTACCTTCGGCAATGAGGGTATCAAACTCCGGCATTTCCTTGCGCAATGTATGTAGAATTTGAGCTGCATACATATTACCCAGAGAATACGAAGCAAAGTAACCAAAGTCACCACCGGACCAGTGAACATCCTGAAGAACGCCGTCTCCATCATTCATTGGCATAATACCGAGGTATTCCTTGTATTTTGCATTCCAGGTCTCTGGCAGGTCTTTCACTTCCAGACCATCGTTGAATAACATTTTCTCGATCTCATATCGGATAATAATATGCAGGTTATAGGTTAGTTCATCCGCTTCAATCCGAATGAGTGAACTCTCCACCCGGTTGATTGCACGATAGAAATCTTCCAGTTCAACCTCGCTCAATTGCGGGAAATGCTGCTGCAAATCTTTGTAATAACGTGTCCAGAATGGCAGGCTGCGACCAATCATGTTTTCCCATAGACGGGACTGAGACTCATGAATCCCCATGGACGTTCCTTCGGCAAGAAGGGTACCCGCCAGACTGTCATCAATATTTTGCTCGTATAGGGCATGTCCGCCCTCATGCAGTGAACTGAAGACTGCGCTTGCTACATCATCTTGCAGATAATGTGTTGTGATCCGCACATCACCCGGGTTAAGACCCGTTGCAAAAGGATGAACACTCTCGTCCAATCGTCCAGCTTCAAAGTCATAGCCCATTTGTTCCAGGATGAACAGACTGAATTTTTCCTGATGTTTGGTGTCAAACAACTGATTCAGGAACTCTGTATTTGGCTTGTTTTCTGAAGCATTAATCTTCTCTTGTAGAGGCACCAAACGTGCTTTGAGGCGGGCGAACACAGCGTCCACTTTCTCAACCGTCAGATCCGGTTCATACATATCAAGCAACGTATCATAACGGGTATCCTTCACACCCCAATAATCAATAAACTCCTGTTTGAGCTTAACGATATCTGTCAGATAAGGCGAGAAACCTGCAAAATCACTGTTATGCTTGGCATCTTCCCATGCCGTTTCAGACTTGGCTGTTAGCACGGTATATGCTTGTACTTTTTCCGGTGGTACGGATTGACTGCGATCATATTCTTTCTTGCAATCTTCAACCAGACGACGATCTATATCTTCGAGCTGTTCCAATACTGCTGGAGTCGTTAATGCATCCAGGTAAGTCTTCATGTCAGCCGAGGTTTGCAGCTTGAATGCTTCGGTGGACAACATACCCAGCGTCTCCGAACGAGTCGGAACGCCTTTTTTCGGCGCACCTGTACGCAGATCCCAGTGAAGCAAACCAATGGCTTCATGATAGCTCTTAATTTTACGAGCCAGATTACGGAAGGATTCCAAATGTTCCTGTGTTTGTTTATCCATTGTTATCGTTCACCTCTTCAAAAAAAATGTTATACCCTATTGATGATACTTTTTGCATTGCGTATAATCAACTTTTAACAGATGAAAAATGCATTGTTCTCCTAAAGATACGTGTTCAAAAAGTCTGGTTTTCATTACCGCGAAGATAGAAATGGCGTTCAACTTCGATGCTGATGATGCCCTCAGGCATGATTTGTAATCAAAAGTGGACTTTTTGAACAACCTCTAAAGGGTTGGAGTAATGCCATCTGCTGACCGTGAAATACTATTTAAAGCAAAGGCGCGTAGGACAAGCTGCATCATATGCAAGTGGCCGTGCTCGTCGTATTGGATAACAGGAGGCAATGGACATGAACAACATTCAAGAGATTTTGGCTTACAACAAATCATTTGTCGAGACCAAAGAATACGAAAAGTATACGGCTGGCAAGTTTCCAACCAGAAAGATGGTTATCATCACTTGTATGGATACACGTCTTGTGGAATTGCTGCCCAAGGCCATGAACCTGAAAAACGGTGATGTGAAAATCATCAAAAACGCAGGCGCAATTATCTCTCAGCCTTTCGGGAGTGTAATGCGTAGTGTACTTGTCGCCATCTATGAACTGGGTGCAGATGAAGTCCTGGTAGTGGGGCATACGGAATGTGGTATGGCTTCCCTTCACGCTGAGACCATGATTGGACATATGGTTGAGCGTGGCGTATCTGAAGAAGTCATGACAACCCTGGAGAATTCAGGCATCCGTTTGCAAAAATGGTTGCGCGGGTTTGACAGCGTCGAAGAAGGGGTAAAACATACTGTGGAAGTGATCAAGAAGCATCCTTTACTTCCTCCCAATGTACCCGTCCACGGCATGGTTATCGATTCTGCCACAGGTGAGCTTGATCTTGTCGCTGAGGGGTATGGACAACAGGCATCTCTCTAAATGGTTTGGAGTGCGGACCTTATGGTTCGCACTTTTTTTTGTCTAAATTAAGGCAGTTGTTCTGTCAGGTTGTCAAACCATACAGTTTCAGTGTACACTTTTTATGAAAGCGGTCAAAGAAAGTAAAAACGATTGTTCTCTCTGACCTAGCCCTAATATTAAGGAGACATGTGCATGAACATACTTTCCTACGGATTGCTCGGGCTGCTTACCCGCGAGGAGTCATCGGGCTATGATCTGATGCTGAAGATCCAGCCACATTGGCAGGCGAAACACAGCCAGATCTACCCACTCCTGTCCAAGATGGAAAACGATGAGTTATTGGCCTCCCGCTGGGTACAACAGTCTGACAAACCGGACAAGAAAATGTACGCAGTTACGGAAAAAGGCATTGAAAAGCTCTTGGAATGGATGATTACTCCTGTTACCGCACCGGTTACACGCGATGAATTTAATTTGCGTATTTTGTGTGTTGGCATAGCGGAAGACGGAAGCATGAGACGCATTCTTAACGAGCGTAAAAGCTGGTTTATGGAACGCATACGTTATTTCGAGGATCTGAAGTCACGTATACCTCAGGATAATCTTCGTGTAGGCAACCGAGATTTTGGAAGCTACATCCTGGTACAAAAAGGGTTAATGCACGCACAAACAGGCCTGGAATGGTGTCATTGGGTTACCCAATTGCTTGATGGCCAAGCTGCAATTCAAGACCCAAGTCCAAGCGTTTCAGAAATTTAATAAAATTTGAAACGTTCCTGCAAGTTGACCGTATTACATGAGTAAGGCCCATTTTTGGGCGATTCAAACAAATTAATCGGGGGGTTACGATCTTTACAATGAAGAAAAAATTCGGAGTTAAACATCTAATGATGGTATTTATGGCCTTTACATTATTGTTCGCAACAGTGGGAGTAACGAATCCGGATTCTGCAGATGCAAGACGTGGTGGCGGATTCAAATCCGGTACAAAAAGTTATAGCAATACACCTAAGAAATCCGACAGCAATGTAAGCAAATCGAATACGAATAACAACTCCAGCAATGGAGCAGCTACAACGAACCGTGGCGGATTCTTCGGCGGTGGCGGCGGATTCATGAAAGGCATGATGCTTGGTGGTCTTGCTGGTATGATGTTTGGCGGATTGTTCGGTGGCATGGGCGCTCTGGGTAACATCCTTGGATTGCTCGTGAACGTTGCAGCAATTATGTTGATTGTTATGCTGGCTATGGCACTCTTCAGAGCCATCTCCAATCGTCGCAAACCTGCAGCGGATGGTCGTTATGACCGTCGCAATGATCGTGATGATGACCGTAACAGAAACGGACGGTACTAATCTCTATGGTTCTGAGCATGGATGAAATTGTGAATGCAATCTGTATTCATATGGCAGAACGTAAGGGTGTACGTCCAACGGATGTGAACGTAGAACTGAGCTGGGAAGAAGATACAGGTTATTCCGCTGAAGTTTGGATTCAAGGCCGTAGTCAATATCTGGTGGAGTCCAATATGATTGAAGCGATTCTTCGTTACCTGCACAGTGAATACAACATCCGGGCGTACCGTGAGAACGTACGACTTGATCTGGATGAAGAGATCACAGCGATCGTTAATCAATAAGATAGGTCACTCACTGGCCTGATATACGAAAGACCGCCTCCCCTCTGTCGCCTGACAGAGATGGAAGGCGGTCTTTTTGTTTCTGTATTTGTAGCTTTATTTGTGCGTCTATTGTAGTCTCTATACGTCTCTGTGTTACGTTCTAATTCTTGGAAACTACGATTGAAGTTTAACCAGGCTGTAGTTCTTCTTACCTTTACGGATAATGATGAATTTACCGCCGATGGCATGCTCTGCCGAGACTGTGAATTCAAGCTCTGTGATTTTCTCACCGTTCATGGAGATAGCGCCTTTAGTGACATCCTCACGCGCCTGGCGTTTGGATGGTTCCAGACCCAGATCTACGAGCCAGTCCACGATATTTTTGGCTTCGCCGTCCGTTTCGAATGTTGGCATTTCCTTGAAGCCCTGCTCGATTTCATCTGCTGTCAGGGAACGAATATCACCACTGAACAGCGCCGCTGTAATACGCTTAGCCTGTTCGAGCATTTCTTCGCCGTGAACAAATTTTGTCATTTCTTCCGCGAGTGCTTTCTGTGCTTCACGTCTGTGCGGTTCTGTCTCTACCTTTTCAGCCAAAGCTTCAATTTCTTCTTTGCTCAGGAAGGTAAAGTATTTCAAGTATTTGATCACATCACGGTCATCTGTATTTGCCCAGAACTGGTAGAATTCAAATGGTGTCGTTTTGTTCGGATCAAGCCAGATTGCGCCGCCAGCTGTTTTACCAAATTTCGTTCCGTCGGATTTGAGCATGAGCGGAATAGTCAGACCGTACGCCTTCGCTTCAGATCCTTCTTTTTTACGAATTAGATCAAGACCACTCGTGATATTCCCCCATTGATCGGAACCGCCGATTTGAAGCTGTACATCTTCGTTCTGGAACAGGTGCAGGTAGTCGAGTGATTGAAGGATCTGGTAGGAAAACTCGGTGAACGAGATTCCGCCTTCCAGTCTGCTCGCAACTACATCCTTAGCCAACATTGTATTGAGGTTAAAGTTTTTGCCGTAGTCACGCAAGAATTCAATGACATTGATTTTGTGCGTCCAATCGTAGTTGTTCACCATGCGAACCTGATTATCACCGTCTGTTACAAACAACTTCTTCATCTGTGCTGTCAGTGCATCCACATTCTCCTGCACTTGCTCCATCGTTTGCAAAGAACGTTCTGCCTGCCGACCACTTGGATCACCAATCGTACCTGTAGCTCCACCAATCAGAATGACTGGACGATGTCCTGCCAGTTGAAAACGTTTCAGCATCATGAATGGAATGAGATGTCCGATATGCATGCTATCCCCCGTAGGGTCAACGCCGCAGTACAGTGAGATTGATTTGGTTTCAGTCAACTCACGCAGTCCCTCTGCATCTGTCTGCTGGTTAATGGCGTCACGCCACTGTAGTTCATCAATAATATTCATTTGTATAACCCCTTTTCTATCCTCAAGATTCAGTCATGATCTACGTTAAATTACGAAATAACACCCTGGAACGGCTTTTTTGGACACAAAAAAATCGCCTCCTTGTCTTCATTAGACACAGGGACGATTATCATAACCGTGGTACCACCCAAATTGCATGGACAACACGTGAGCTTAACACGTTATCCATACCACTTTTGGCAATATATCGTTTGCCCATCCGCTTGGCATTACCCAAGTACTCCAGAGTGTAATTCGCAGCCCTTGTATGTATCAGGTTCCATCAACCCCTGACTTTCTGTAACAGGGACAAAGCCGCTACTGCGCTCTATCAACGTGATTCATGTATTCAATTTATAGCAAGTATAGCCGAACGTTTCAGTCATTGCAAGACCAAGTATGCAATCTTTGAACAGAAGATCGGATGCATAGTTGAAACCAGATTATATAATCATCATGTTCAATTTTCCGTGATAATAACCATAGGCTTTCTCCGCGATCTGATCCTCATTGTTCCAAAACTGCTGATCCAGCGCATCTAAATGCTGCTCTTGTTCCTTGGTCAAGAATTTAGGAATATCCCACAGTTCGGTAAGCCTTTCATCCTCTTTCAAGTGCTCAATACAGCCGTATGCCAACGTTATAATCTCCACGACTTGAGTCGCATCAATGATATGTAATGCCCGCAACGCGTAACGGTATACCTCTTCCCCCCAGTTACAGAAAAACTGAATAAAACCGCCGTTAAAGATATCCGCCTCTAACAGCCATAAAGCAACAATGTCCTGCTCGTTCGAAGTCAACGAAGCCCAGCCCTGTTCAGATTCATTCTTTTTTTTGACAAATAACACAGCATAGTCATACCATACATCATTAATATCTTGCTCGCTCATGTAACACACCTCATTTTTATTTATTTCATGCCCTCTAACTCCTGACGTTTACCCGTCTGATGCCAATGTAAATACGGATTACCGATCTGCTGGAAGGCTTCCAGAACACCCCTGTTCAGGTCCTTCATCACATCATTTGTATAGTTCAAATGCGTCTCTTTATTATCCACACCATGTCTTTCCAACAACCCTACATGCGTCGCAGTGAAAATAATATCTTCCAGCAACCAATAGATGACTTCATCTAGATGTTTCACCCGTTTCTCCAATGAGACGAGACCACGTTCGTATATTCGAACGATATACGTATCTTCTCCACTCTCTACATAGGGCACCCCATCCCATTTAAAGCTCTCAAACAAGCGGTTAACATAGTTCTGCATCTGTTCCCTAGGGAAAGACGTACGCTCTAAAAGCTGTAAAAGGATGTCTGCCAATTGTTGTTTGCTTAACATGTTGGACATGAATGCACCTGCCTCTATAAAGTAACATCGATGACAGAATGAAAAAATGAAAAAGCTGCCGAAGGCAGCCTCTTCTTCCGTATTGTTCAATCAGGTCCCACAAAAAGTTTGGTACGAAGTATTGCATTGTGCAGGTAGTTCGGCATATTCAGCCTGCTCAGGTGAGTGCGCGAACGGATCTGAAAGAACTGCCAAAAGCTTCTCCATCACGCTAAGGTCTCCGTGATTCTCCGCTCGCTCAAGGGCTTCCTCTACCCGATGATTGCGGGGGATGACGGCTGGATTGCTTGTTCTCATCAACTGTCGAGAGACTTCCTTCTCCTCTTGCTGTCTGTCCAATCTTGCTTGCCACCGCTCATTCCATTCAGCAAATTCTGGCGTGCCAAACAAAGCTGTCCCTTCCAACCTATCAAAGGTCAATGCCAGGAACGTATTGGTGTAATCTGCACTATGTTTCTCCATGAGTTCAAGAAGATCCTTAATCAGCGCTTCATCTTCGGCCTCTTCATCCAACAAGCCCAGTTTGGCACGCATTCCCTTGAGCCAATGATGATGGTACAATTCAGAAAATTGTGCGATAGCATCCTGAGCGAGTTGCACAGCCTGTTCTTCATCTTCATGCAACAACGGCAGAAGCGTCTCGGCAAAACGAGCCAAATTCCACCCGGCAATATACGGTTGATTACCATAAGCATAGCGACCTTGCCTGTCAATGGAGCTAAATACCGTTGACGGATTGTAAACATCCATAAAAGCGCATGGACCATAATCAATGGTCTCACCACTAATGGCCATGTTATCCGTGTTCATCACACCATGAATGAAACCAACACGCTGCCATTGGGCAATGAGAGCCGCCTGCCGCTTAATCACTTCCTGAAGGAGCAAAAGATAACGATTCTCAGCTTGAGCAACATCAGGAAAATGTCGATGCAACGTATAATCAGCCAACGCCCGAAGATCGTCGATAGACCCCCATCTGGCTGCATACTGGAAGGTTGCTACCCGAATATGACTGGAAGCCACCCGGGTCAATATGGCCCCAGGCCGCTCTGTTTCGCGGATAATGTTTTCTCCTGTTGATACCACCGCCAGACTGCGTGTCGTTGGAATACCTAGTGCATACATCGCTTCACTAATAATATACTCTCGCAACATGGGCCCTACAGCAGCACGTCCATCTCCTCCACGAGAGTAGGGTGTTCTCCCTGAACCTTTCAGCTGGATATCCACTCGCTCGCCCTGTGGCGTAATCTGTTCACCCAGAAGCAAAGCGCGTCCATCACCAAGCATGTTAAAATTGCCGAATTGATGTCCTGCATAGGCCTGAGCCAAAGGCTCGGCCCCTTCCGGAATCAGGTTACCTGCAAAAATTTCCGCTCCTTCATCACTGTCAAGAGACTCCACATCCAGACCCAAGCTGGATGCAAGCAGTCTATTGAAAATAATCAGCTTTGGTGATTCAACAGGCACTGCGCCCTGACTTGTAAAAAAGGGTTGCGGCAACTGCGCATAACTATTCTCCAAGTTCCACCCTTTGTTCAACGTTTCTTGTTGCATGGTGATCACAACTCCTTTTCTGTACCCAAGGGATATCCCCTGGTTTTATTTTAGCCTTGTGAACCGATGCTCATTTATGTAGTCGCATGGAAATTCAATGTAGGGAACATCTAAAATGTTCTTGATGAAACTTTAGCATATTTGCATGCCTTTTGCATTCCTCATGAATCGTAAGCACCAAAAAATCCAAGAGGTTTCTTTGCCAAGTGGAATCATTGTCTTGCATTCCACTTCCCAGAAAACCATCTTGGATCTATTCCGCTTACTTACTACCAGATGACACGTCTGTTATTACAAGGATTACGTGTGTGCTTCCTGAGCCTGTACAGGCTGTACTGGCAAGCTCTCTTTTTTCCAAGCAAGGTTAAAGAAGACATTAAGCAGGATCGCTGACAGGCTTCCCGTGATAATACCATCGCTAACAATAATCCGAATACTTTGAGGAAGCTGGGCAAACAGGTCGGGTACAGCAGTAACACCGAGCCCAAGTGAAACGGAACAAGCCACGATTAATAGATTGGATTGTTTGCCAAAGTCGACGTTTTGCAGCATTTTGATCCCGGATGAGACGACCATTCCGAACAATACGACTGTCGCTCCACCTAATACAGCACTCGGAATAATCGTTGCAAAAGCAGCAACCTTGGGAATAAGTCCGAGAAAGACCAGAATGCCTCCGGCTGCAACTACAACATTGGTCGTTTTCACTTTGGAGAGCTGAACCAGACCGACATTCTGAGCAAATGTATTGTATGGAAAAGCATTGAATATGCCGCCAAGGACAAACGCGAGACCTTCTGCACGATATCCCCGTGCCAGATCGTTTTCGTTGATCGGTTGATCACAGATTTTGCTCAAAGCCATAAATACACCTGTAGATTCGATGATAACCACCGTACCTACAATAATCATTGTAATGATTGGGCCGATTTCGAAGGTAGGCCATCCGAAGTAAAAGGGTTGGGGCAAATGGAACCAGGAGGCTTCCTGTACAGAGGCAAAATTCACTTTTCCCATGATGGCTGCGATGAGGGTTCCCACAATAATACCAAGGAGAACAGCCAGGGATTTAACAAACCCGCGAGCATATCGATTCAGGATTAGAATGAACAGTAATACACCAAATGAAAGCGCCAAATTGTCCAAACTTCCGAAATTCTCGCTGTTTGCTCCACCCGCCATGTTTTTAATGCCGGTTGGGATTAGCGCAAGACCGATAATGGTTACCACTGTACCGATCACAACTGGCGGAAACAATTTGACGATTTTGCTAAAAAATACGGCAAAGATGACGATAAATAACCCCGCTGCGATGATCGACCCATATATGGCAGGAATTCCGTATTGCGATCCAATCGCAATCATAGGTGTCACCGCTACAAAAGAACTTCCGAGCACCGCTGGCAAACCAATACCCAGATACTTCCCTTTCCGAGCCTGAAGCCATGTTGCAATCCCACACGTTAACAGGTCAATGGATACCAGATACGCCAACTGCTCTGCAGTCAGATTTAGTGCTCTGCCCACAAGCAAAGGCACCAGAATTGCTCCCGCATACATCGCGAGTACGTGCTGAATCCCCAGTGAAAAAACTCTCATCTTTTTGGTTTCTTTCATCCCACGTTGCCCCCCTGAAATTAGAATCAACAGAACCGCTGCAAAATCATGTTATGTTGATTCACATTATATAAACTATTCAGGGAAGTTCCATGATTCATAACATAGAATTGTGATAAGAGATAAAGAGCCCAACTAAAATTGGGCGTGTTATACAAAAGGTACTCTCAAACGGTTTACGTCGCGTTATATTAGTTAACACAAATAACGAAAGTACTCTTTACACTCAGAAGCAATGAAACATGAACTTTGGATTTAACTTCAGTGATTCATGTAAATGCATAATGTCAGAACATCAAATTTTCCTATTCTCAGCTTGTCGAGTTAAGAGGTTTGATGTTAAAACGTTGCTCCATTACCTCTCCGTTCTGGTGAACCCTCTCCGTAAAAAACACTTCTTCTCTGTTCATCAGAACAACGGATGAAGCTCTGGTCCCATAGTCGAATTTCTCACTTTTAACGAAGATGGGAGAAAGCAAACGTTCCCATTCCAATGGAACACCTGTATGGGGTAAAAGCTCATCTACTGAAGGGTCTGCCATTTGCAGCAAACCTAATATTTGTTCTGTCAGGGTAGCTTCGTCCTCCCCTTGGATGATTTTCTCCAGCCCTTCTTTCCCACGTTTCACCTTCGGCCAATCCGTATTAATCAAGTGATTACTAATCCCGTATATTCCCGGTTCCAACTTCATCACAACATTACCTACATTAGAATAATAATAGAGGTCGTCAGGATCACCCACTAACAAATTGTAGCCAGGATAATCATTTCGGCTTTGCTCCACATGTTGCATATATTGCTTGGGTGTGGACGTTCCCTTCAAAAAATCAGCAACCAGATCTCCTCTTGAGCCTATGGCATGTACATCTTCATTCGGATCACGATAATTCGTGACAGCAGCCAGACGCCCCTCTGTGGTTACGCCCATCCAGGTTCCCATTTTCAACAAATCCCGACCAGCCAATATATGAGGATGATCTTCCCAATAGTGTGCTTGAGCCGTAGGTCTATGAAAGAATTCATCCCTATTTGATCCCAATATAAGCGGATACTTTGGATGCATGTTGTAAGCAAATAAAATTAAACACATGGGAATCTTCAACTCCTATATTCGTTAAACCTCTAATTTCGCGCCTTTATATCGCATAGTCAACTACAACTACATCTTCCACCCAACCATCCAGGGAAGCTACAAATGCCTGATGAGCAGGATGTGGACCATAGGCGCGCAATGCCTCCTGATCTTCAAACGTCACTCTCAATCCAATGGTATAACCTTGAATACGGTCCGTTTCTTCCGTTGTATTGATCCCTGCAGTCAGCGCGACAATCCCCGGGATTTGTTCCTGTAACGCGAGTAATTGATCCACCAATTCCTGCTGTTTGGCTAGTGTAGTTTTATCGTTAAATTTAAAAACAACCAAATGTTCAAACATCTTTTTATTCCTCCAATGTCCATTCGAATAGTAAGGCAATTTCGTTAAATGAAGTCAATTCAACAATTCCAATCCGCCCATCATATAGGGGACCACTCTGTTGGCTAATTCAGCAGGGGATTCCTGCCCGCCTTCAATATTCCATCGATAGGTCATTCCATAGATCGACCAGCTTAGCATGGTTGCCGTAATTTTCAGCGTTTTGGGATCTACATCCCCCGCTACTTTGCTCATTAATTCAAGAAGGAATTGCTCCAGTTGAGTCTTGATGTTCTCTTCAATAATTGGTGCAACCGTCTCATATTTTTTGATGCATCCATTACTTGAGACGTGATAGTCACATAATGAAAATATAAGCTGCTGTATGGTTTCGGCTGATAACCGGGCATCCGGGTCCACCCTTTTCGTTACATATTCCATAAAAGCATCCGATAACAAGGCTTCAAGCAGTGCATATTTATCCTGAAAATGGGCGTAGAATGTAGCCCTGTTAATTGTGGCTTGCTCCGTAATGTTTTGAATCGTAATGCTGTTGAAATTTTTAAGATTCAATTGGTTTAAAAACGCATCAAGAATTAATTGACGTGTGCGAATCACACGCGGATCATTCGAGTTTGGAGACAATACACCAGACATGTACCAATCCTCCTTTGTACACAAAATATTTGGTTAGACTCCTTCATTATAGATAAGTGTTATTTGTTCAACAAGTGAAAGTAAGTACAAAGACACCATACAATAATCCGTGTCTTTCGCTTAAGCAACAAAATGCTCCGATTGTTGGTTGAGCATGCCTATAGACCTTGTTAAGATTGCACTCGTACCCGCTTGATGGTGCATAATAATGGAGGTGCTTAGTTTGAGTAATCAACAACATAATGTTATTTCTACGGAGTTTCTGTTCCAACCATACACTGTTCAAAAATTAACCCTGTCCTCGCGCATCGTTATGTCCCCCATGGCTCGTGCCTTCTCCCCGGATGGTGTCCCGGGCCCCGATGTAGCCGCATATTATCGCCGACGCGCCGAGCATGGTGTTGGACTCATTATTACAGAAGGTGCGACGATTGAGCATCCATCAGCATCAAGTGAGCCTAGAATCCCTCATATGTATGGAGAAGCAGCTCTTCAAGGCTGGGCTGAAGTGGTCAAACAAGTCCATGAAGCCGGCGGCAAGATTTTCCCGCAAATCCTGCATATGGGCATTGTCCGTCCTTCAGGATCTCAACCTCACCCGGAAGCCGCGTCGCTTAGTCCATCAGGACTCGATATGGAGGGTACTCAGGTAAGTGCACCTATGACGGAGGAAGAGATCACAACAGTGATTCAAGCTTATGCCGATGCAGCGGCCAATGCGCAAAGCATTGGTTTTGACGGAATTGAGCTTCACGGTGCGCACGGTTTTCTGATCGATCAGTTTTTCTGGAAAACAACGAATAGGAGAACGGACCGCTATGGCGGTGACCTTCAGAAACGAACTCAATTTGCAGTTGAACTTGTAATGGCAGTTCGTGCTGCGGTAGGTCCTGATTTCCCTATTGCGATGCGGATTTCCCAATGGAAGATGAATGATTATCAAGCCAGACTGTTCGACACCCCCGAACAATTGGAACAATTCCTTCGTTTGTTAGTTGATGCGGGTGTAGATATCTTCCACTGCTCGACACGACGCTTCTGGGAGCCCGAGTTCGAAGGATCTGAGCTTGGATTTGCAGGTTGGGTAAGAAAACTGAGTGGTCAAACCACAATTACAGTCGGTTCTGTGGGCATGCCAGATGAGTCTGAAGCTGGAGCAGATAAAACAACACATCCAGGTATGGGCGAACTCATGAAGCGATATGAGCAAGCGGAATTTGATCTGGTAGCTGTGGGACGTGCACTCCTTGGTGATCCGGCGTGGGCTGCCAAAATACTCGAAGGCCGCATATCTGAGATACAGGCTTTTACACCTGAAGCACTCGCTACGTTACACTAAGAACAATTACTTATTGTTCCAGAGATTTTTTCTCCCCTATATATAGGTTTGAACTCATGAATCAACTATACTAAGCAAAGGGCTCGCTTTCCCTCCGGGATTGCGGGTATTTTGTTTTTTGGAGATATCTGTCCGATCAGACACTTCGAGCAATAGCAATATCGTTCAAGAAAATTCCTTCTTTGCAACCTATAATGATCTTAACTTACCAGAAAGAAGGTGCATCATGACTCGGGAAGTCCGGACTGTCGTTTTTGATAGCGATTTACAGCTAGAAGCTTATCAATTTGAAGGCATTATGCAGAAGTTTCCCAATCATTTTCATGACTATTACGTCATTGGATTCATTGAACAAGGCAAGCGACACCTCGTCTGCAACAACGAAGAATACATTCTGAATAGTGGTGACATGATTGTCTTTAATCCACATGATCCTCATGCCTGCGAACAGGTCGATGGCAGAACCCTCGATTATCGCTGTATCAACGTCCAGCCTGAGATTATGCGAGAGTATGCAAAAGAGATTACTGGACAAGCTTACTTGCCACGGTTCACATCCCCCGTTCTCTATCAGAGTGAACTTGTGGGTTCCCTGCACGAGCTTCATCAGATGATTCTGGAGGAGCAATCGGATTTCTGCAAAGAAGAATTGTTACTCTTTCTGCTGGATCAATTAATGCGAGATTATTCGGATGCTGAACCGCCTGTTTCCACACAGGATGTTACCTTGGAGATCAGACGCATATGTGATTACATAGAAGCTCATTACATGGAAAGCATCTCGCTGAACGAGTTAGCCGATTTGACGGAGATGAGCAAGTATCACCTGCTGCGTTTATTCACCCGCCAGAAAGGGATATCACCTTACCGTTATCTGGAGACAATTCGCATTAATCAAGCCAAACGTCTGCTGGAACAAGGTCTGCTTCCGATTGAAATAGCCGCACAGACAGGATTCAGTGACCAGAGCCATTTCACGAATTTTTTCAAAAAACTGATCGGGCTGACGCCGAAGCAATACAGACGTATCTTCAACCATGATTCGGAGTTGAAACGAACCATCGACAACCTCGTATGACGAGTCATCATGGTCATCAAAACACTAAAGCCCCTACCGGACATCTACTCGCTTTGTTTACTATACTGATCTGGGGAACTACGTTTGTCTCAACCAAGGTTCTGTTGATTGACTTTACTCCAGTGGAAATTCTATTTTTCCGTTTCCTGATCGGATATTTGGTACTGTTATTGATCTATCCACGTTCACTGCGGATCGCCTCATTCAGAGAAGAATGGTTATTTATCGGGGCAGGACTATGTGGGGTGACGTTATATTTTCTTATTGAAAATGTAGCACTGGTGTACACAACGGCTTCCAATGTGGGTGTTATTGTCTCCATTGCACCGTTCTTTACTGCCGTACTCGCACACTTCTTCTTAGATGGTGAGAAGTTAACGCGCCGCTTTATCATCGGATTCGGGATTGCCTTGAGCGGCATCCTACTTATCGCCCTGAACGGCAGTTTCATTCTGCAACTGAATCCGATAGGTGATCTGCTTGCTTTCATAGCACCTGCGGTATGGGCGATCTACTCTGTGTTAATGCGGAAAATTGGCCAGCTTCGTTATCACACCATTGGCGCGACTCGTAAAGTGTTCTTCTATGGCCTGATCTTCATGCTGCCAGCTCTATTCCTGTTTGAATTCCATTGGGGACCCGGACGCTTCACAAACATGACCAATCTCTCCAATATTCTATACCTCGGTCTGGGTGCCTCCGCGCTGTGTTTCGTGACCTGGAACCGGGCAGTGAATCTTCTCGGAGCTATCAAAACGAGTGTATATATCTATCTGGTGCCTGTCATTACTGTTGTGTCATCTGCACTGATTCTTCAAGAGCAGATAACCTGGGTGATTGTACTCGGTGCGTCCTTAACCCTATTTGGCTCTTACATTTCAGAACAAAAAGGACACAAGCTTAACAACAAAAACACTAATCCGCATAGGGGTTAGTGTTTGCTTCATTTTTCACTGATAAAACTGAACATCGTGGTTGACCACCGTTGACATGCGCAGAAGTCATTCATTTTATCTCATTTAATTGAGACAGCAGAATCTCCAGTTCCTCTTGCTCCAAATGACGCCATTGCCCCCGCTCGAGTTGATCCAGCGTAATATTCATAATTCGCACGCGCTCCAGCTTCAGGACTCGGTACCCTAAGGCTTTGCACATTCTGCGGATCTGCAGGTTGAGACCTTGTGTCAGAATAATACGAAATACATTGTCACTTTGCCTATACACTTCGCAGGGCTTGGTCACCACGTCCAGAATTTCAACGCCATCAGACATGGACTTTACGAATTCGTCAGTTATGGGTTTGTCTACAGTCACTACATATTCTTTATCATGATTATGCTCCGAACGCATCATCTTGTTCACAATGCCTCCGTCATTCGTAAGCAAAATCAACCCCTCAGATGCCTTATCCAACCTGCCTATCGCAAATATGCGAGAAGGATAATTCATATATTGAATGATGTTCCCCTCCACATGTTCTGCTGCTGTGCAGACAATACCAATGGGTTTGTTCAGAGCAATGTAGACAGGTTCGCTGTCATTACGAGGAATCTCCTTGCCATCAATGAGGACCACATCGGTAGGCTCAACTTCCGCCCCTTTTTCACATACCCTGCCATTGATCGTTATACGTCCAGCTGCAATTAAACGGTTCGTTTCCCTGCGGGAGCAGAATCCCGTTTCACTTATGTATTTGTTAATTAACATGTGTCACCACTTCTCATCTGTAATATTTCTGGTGGTTCATTGAATTAATGATACGTTTATTTACTTCAAGCAAGAGTTAGTACCTTGTACTGATTCTCATTCCACATCATCTCATTTATACTGAAACGAAGCAATGAATGGTTATATAAAAACACATACAACGTTACATAGGAAAGCCAAAATACACTCTGAAAGGAGTTTCTCATGTACAAAGTTACTCGATTTACAGTTGATCCCGATGATCCAAACCAAGACTCTGGCATGTGGATTGGTGGAGAGACTGCATACGTTTCCGACTGGCCACTCAACCCTGAGGGTCAGCCTTTATTACATCTGTTCTCCATCAATTGCAATACACTTTCACAGCAGGTCCATATCCCATCTTTACCACAAGATAAATATATCTCGGTCTTCTCAACCTACTCTGCCTCCGAATATTTTCTGGATCAGGTAACCTATACGGGAGATGAGCTGGAATGGAACGAGAATATTGTTGCCGGATGCACTTATGTCTCGGTATCTTCGCATCCACTCACTTCCGTATGTCCCGTTCCACCCATTCCGTTAAGCGGCGTACGTTTAATTGAGATGGAGTTAGACGATCAGGAGTTCCCTGCATTTTCATTTTTCTCTCCCACTGTACCAAACGGTGTGAAAGGAATTGACCATTTGCTAGAAGAACATCAACTGGTTTGTCAAATATATTCCGGAGATTTTCCTGAGCCTTATCGGGATATATTGGGTCTTCCCGATGCAAACGGTTATTTATTTTTGCGAAGGGGTCCCGCGTCTGCTCACGCACCATTCGATGGAATTTTCTTTGTACAGACTGCTTAATAGCGATACGTGGAAGTCAGGTTCATCATATAGAAAAATTAATTAGAACGTTTCCCGTCTACTCAGACAGGGAACGTTTTTTATATATGTACGTGTTACTATCTTCGATCAATACAGATACCAAACACTGTTAAAAAGTCATATGGATTGAATCATATCTACCCTTTCGACACGAAATCGTTTTAGAAAAAAATATAACACAATAAATATTTTCAACCTTCAAAACTTAACATTATTTTACAATAAAAAGCATGTACATTTGTTCATTTATGGTATAAGTTATATATGAAATAAACATTAATTACATAATATAAAATTTTTATCCAACTAGGAGGCGGGCTTTTGAAAAGAATATTCGCTCTAAGCTGCGGTTTTTATCTGTTAATCGGCATAACCAGCGTTGTGCTCGGTGCACTTCTCCCTGTTTTATTGTCACATTATGAGCGCGGTTACAGTGATGGCGGATTTTTGTTATTTCTGCAGTTTCTTGGATTTCTTGTCGGTGTAATCGCAGCTCCTGCCCTGACAGCCCGTATCGGAAGAAAAGCGATGCTGACCCTTGCTCTGATCTGTATTGTAGCCGCCTATATAGTACTCGGTTTTCTGCCATCTTGGTCTGTAGTTCTTCTTCTCACAATTATCGTAGGTTTCGGTTCAGGTATCATCGAACCCTCTGTAGGTGCATTCACGATCGAATTCACTGAGAATCAAAAGGCGGTCGCCATGTCCAAGCTGGATGTCTTCTTTGCTCTTGGAGCACTTCTCATCCCGGCTGTCGCTGCTTTATTCATCTGGATGGATCTGTGGCATCTTACTTTTTATACGGTGGCCGTGTTGTCACTGGTTCTCATGCTGCTGTGGATCACTATGCCCCGGCCAGCCGCACTGTATCTGGAGCAGGCTGGCGAGAACACAGTGGCACATGCAGCAGGTAAAGCCCGATATTCAAGAAAACATCTGGGTCTGCTGACAATCTTCGTTATCTTCTTTTTCATCTACATGGGATTGGAATTGGGATTGATGAACTTCCTGCCCTCCATTCTCGTAGAACGATTGCACCTTCAGGAATCTGTCGCATCGCTGAGTGTCTCCATCCTCTGGATTGCGATGATCATCGGTCGTCTTTTCTCCGGGAAGATAGCCGAATCCGTCAACTATATGCCATTCCTGATCTGGAGTACGGTTGGCACGCTTTTGTTTACGGTCGCTATGGTATTTGTAACTGGACAGTGGACAACGTATGTACTCATTTTCGGAACCGGTCTGTTCATGTCGGGGCTGTTCTGTATCGCACTGGTCTATGCAAATGTTCTGATTCCCGGTATGACCGAGCGGACAACCAGTATCCTGATCGCATCGGGGGGTATTGGGGGTGCCATCTTGCAGTATGTGACCGGATGGAGTATGAGTACATGGCCTGTCGTGAATACAATCTGGATTTTGGCCGGATTCTGTCTGATCCTACTGCTCACATTGATGATCTCTCATCTATGGACTGTAAAAAATAATGCAGTACGTACTGCTCTCGCACAACATAGCAAGGAAATGTAAACATCGTTTCTTAAGGGAGGTGATGCCCGCATCATCCGGATTGTTGAGCTTCGTTCGAGCTAGTACACCATTATATTGGAGGAAATCGTATGCAAACTTTAACCAACAACCGCTTCATAGCCGGAAAAGGGATTAAGTTGATTGACGATTCAGGTGTTGAATACCTGGATGGCGTGTCGGGCACGTTCAATCTGTCACTGGGCTATAATCACCCACATGTTGTCAGCAAAATTCAGGAACAAGTCGGCAATCTGACGCATATGTCTTCCTCCTTCACCGAACCGTACGTAAATGAAGTACTTGATCACTTAATCGAATATGCTCCAAACGACATTAATGCCGGATGGATGCGGGATATCACTGGTTCAACTGCCAACGAATGTGCAACCAAAATTGCACAGAAGTATACCGAATCAACAGACATCATCAGCCTGTATCTGTCCCATCATGGGCAGACCCAATTTGCCACCGGGATTTCGGGAAATGCCTTCCGGCGGAAACGCTTCCCCAATTCGGCTGTTGCTAACGCTGTCCATGTACCTGCCCCATACTGTTATCGCTGCCCATTCAAATCCTCAAATGGAGACTGCGGCTATCAATGCGTTGAAGCTATATCTGATGCGATAGAATATGCAAGTTCCGGCTCAGTCGCATGCATGATTATCGAACCCATTCTTGGAAATGGCGGCAACATCATCCCTCCCGCCGGGTATTTCAAACGTCTGCGTAAACTGTGTGATGAGTACAATATTATTCTCATTGCCGACGAAGTGCAGACCGGAATCGGTCGTACCGGAACCATGTTTGCCAGCGAACTGTTTGATATCCAGCCTGATATGATTACCCTTGCAAAAGGTCTTGGCGGGATCGGCGTACCTGTTGCTGCGGTGTTAATGCAATCCCGGCTGAATGTGCTCGAAAAGCACGAACATTCCTTCACCTCAGGAAGCAATCTGATCTCCGTAACTGCTGCCAAATCCACCTTGGAAGTGGTATCCGAACCCGGGTTTCTGGATGCGGTGAAACGCAAAGGTGAAATTTTGGGTGAGTTGCTGCATGAATTGGCTATGAAATACCCAAGTATCGGTGAAGCTCGTGGTGTCGGGTTAATGTGGGGGTTGGAGATTGTAGGTGACGGTAATGAACCGGATACGCTCAAAACCAATGCCATTGTTGACCGCGCTTTTACAGATGAGCATCTAATCTTGAGAAGTTCAAGATATGGCTTCGGCAACGTTGTTAAGGTCCGGCCTTCCCTGACCACAACCGAAGACGAACTGGTTGAGATTGTGGAGCGGCTGGATTCAGTGCTCGCCAGCGTTAATTAAAACATTTCAATGCAACTGTTCGAAGTGGTCGTTTCGGTTACGAATCGTTCTTATGATCGCTGTTATCCACGGATTTTCTTGATTTCCCTTTCACAAGGGAAAAATCCGTTGATAGCGTATGCTTCCGAAGCAGTTTTCTTTCAGAAAGCTTTGAGGCGAACGCTTCGCATCTCCAGAATCGATCTCGTCCCTTCAATAACTTCTTATCTCGTCTGAAACTATTTTAAGATGAATCGCTATTTTTATATTTTTTATAATTACAAGGAGGTTATATCATGCTTGCATTGGTATACAAATCGGCTTGGGATGTGGCTCTTGAGGACCGGCCTGTTCCGGAAATTACAAGAGATAATCAGGTGTTGGTTCGTATTCGGGCGACAGGTGTATGTGGTACCGATCTCGGTATTGTCAGCGGCAAATATCATGCGGTCCCTTCTGTCATTCTCGGTCATGAGTCTGCCGGGGAAGTCATTGATGTTGGCTCTGCGGTAACGACATTACAACCGGGCGACCGTGTTGTGATCGATCCTACCTACTATTGCGGACAATGTGACATGTGCAGAACAGGCAGACAAAATCATTGCATACATAAGTCTGTTACCGAGACAGGTGTGAGTGCTGACGGAACATTTACAGATTATTATGTGACCGAAGATCGCTTTTTGTACAAATTGAAGGATCATGTGAGCTATGAAGAAGCAACTTTGACGGAACCGCTCAGCTGTATGCTGACGGGGATTAATCAGATTCATCTACTGCCGAATTTCAGAACAGTCATCCTGGGTGCAGGCCCGATTGGCATTCTGTACAGCTACGCGCTCGCTTCCAAAGGGGTTACCGGCTGTCTGGTCGACATCTCCGAAGAACGCTTAGCCATTGCCGGTTCCATTGCACCTGATCGTTGGGAAGTTCATTCATCCTTCGAAAATGCAATAGAATCACTGTCACCCGCAACCCAGCAAGTCGATATGATTGTGGATACAACTGGCGTTGTGGGCACACAAGTACTTTCCCAGCTCGCCAGCGGCGGTTACCTGATGCTGGTTGGTCTGAGAGATGGAAACACATCCTTCAATCCCAAGGAAGTTGTGGACCGTAGTCTAAAAATTATTGGTTCCATCGATTCTCTGGGAACATTTGCAACCGCACATTATATGATTGAACAAGGGATTATTCCGGCAAAAAAAATCATCACCCACTCCTTCCCGTTGGAGGATTACGAAGAGGCATTCCGTACACTTGGCTGCGATATTCAGGGGCGCACACTTCAAGCCTCTTCACATGCCATTAAAGTTGTGCTGCAATCCAGCGGTTCCAGTTTCTAAAGTGGAAGGTTAACCATGAATGGATTACATTAGAGATATATGTATACACAATCCTGGAGGAGGAATACAACATGGCAGCAAACAAAGAATCTAACGGACTGGGAGCGCCCAATGAAGACATCATTCAAGCAGTCATTTTTGACATGGATGGTGTACTGATTGACAGCGAACCGATTTATTTCGAGATTGAGCGCAGCTCTTTTGCCCATTTTGGAGCAAGGGTGACTGATGAAGAACATCATACTTATGTTGGAGTTACACTGGAATCCATGTGGCAGCAAGTATTGGACAAACATCAGCTGACCGCTACGCTGGAAGAAATATTTGCTTATCATCAGCATAATGTGATGCAAACCATGCTTGCCCATCCGAATCTGACGGCAATGCCTTCCGTGGAACGCTGGTTAAGCTGGCTGCATGAGCAACACGTACCCATAGCCGTTGCTTCTTCCTCTCCACGTGCACTGATTGATTTGATCATGGACAAAACCGGACTTGGACAATACTTTGAGGTGCGAATGACAGGTGAGGAAGTTACAAACGGCAAGCCGGCACCAGATATTTTCCTGACCACAGCTGAGATGATTGGTGCATCTCCTTCGAATTGTCTGGTGATCGAGGACTCGCGCAATGGTGTTCAAGCCGCCAAAAGTGCAGGCATGCGCTGCATCGGATATCGTAATCCGGGATCAGGGAACCAGGACTTGTCCAAAGCCGATCTTCAGATTTCCAGTTACGATGAGTTATGGACATTGAAGGATACGCTGCCCTTTGAAGGCAGATTGCCAAGTTTGTCGAAGTTGCGCTGAGAAGATCGTAATAAAAAGATCGTAATTTCGGAATGAGAATTTAGAAAAAAACAACCCAAACGGCTTCAATTCATTTGAATTGGAGCTGTTTGGGTTTTGCTTGCTGCAATGGGTGTTACATAAGGACACATGCTGTAATTTCAACTAAACCGAAAGATCGAGACTTCCACCCAGATTGGGATGAGGAGCAGGCATTGACTTCAACATTTCCGCCATCTGCTGCCCTTGCTGCTGTGCCATGTCTTTCGTAATCGACATCACCTGCAAACTCGCCGATTGTGCTACGGATGCCTGGCTCATGGCCATTGATAATGCTGCAATATCCATGCTATGTGCTCCTTTCTCTATCTTATCATTTGGGCGTACTTAATATATATCGGAAAGTGAGGATCAAATGTTGAGCAGCTCAGATCAAGCAAATAATTACCTGTTATGGCTGTTAGCTTCATGCTATAGTTTTAAGGTAGAAAAATAAAAGGAGAATCTTTAATGAAAAGTCTTAGGAAATTGACATGTATTTTTATTAGTTTTAGTTTACTGTTCGTATTACTTCCGCCTCACATGTTAGCGGCTAGTAATCCTCTAGCTGAGTCTTACCGAGATATTGAATACACTATATTCATTGATGGAAAGCTTGCGAGTTTCAACAATCAAGCATACCTAGCGGATAACGATACCGTCTACATTCCTATCAAAATGTTCAAACAAATCGGTTCACTTATTGCTGTAGGAAATGGATTTGAAGTCAAAACCAAATTAAATAAAGAACAAGTAAGTAAGAAAGACACCATTTTGTACAAAGGAATAACCTACATATCATTCGAGAAGTTTCTAAAGGTTTCCGGTTACTCAGGCAGGAATGAAGATAATTTAATGGTAGCATTTATATGGGGAGACGAGGACGGAGCAACACGGACTAAGAAATTAATGAACGGAGTCCTTAGTGTTCCCAAAGCATATCGTTCCGTTTTTGGATCAAAAGTATACTCTTATGCACTAGATCAACCTGGCTGGATCGTCAGCATGACCCAACTTTATCAACTCACGGAAGTAACTATACAATCAGCAAATGGAAAGACCGTCACAGAATACATATATAAGGACATTGGATTTTCGAATTTTTGTTATTATTTTGATTACGAATATTTCATACATATCGCTTTTAAGGGGGGCGAATATTGGGCTAACAAAAATAATTTACCTTCTTCAAATCCGCTTTATCATTTAGAAAAAATAAAAATTCTTTCCGTTGATATTAAAAAAAATAATGTAATTGTGAAAGCCAAAAGAGCTAGTGGGAAGTCGATTACGTTCAAGTTGCCTGTTACAGACGATCCAAATGATTTTATTAATGGGTTGTTCTATGACAGTGATCCTAAAAAAGATTACCCAGGCTGGTCTTCAAATGTCTGGAAACTTATTAGTCAGCAAAAGATCAAATTAGGGATGACGTTTAATCAAGTGTTACTTTCTTGGGGGAGTCCAAATAGCACCAGTAACTCTACTAGTTCATTAGGTTCTATTGATATTTGGGTCTATGGAAATACTTACGTAACCTTCTACAATGGACAGATATATTCATGGTCCGATTACTAAAATTCGAGAGCAACTAGGTTGCTCTCTTTTTATTAGCTGTTCATTAGTGAATCCGTATGCACTTACCCTTCAATCAATCCATACTTCACAAAACTATGATACAATCCATCTTCCTATACTGTTCCAGTAATATCATCTGCAATGGCTTTCAGTCCAGGCTTTGCATTACCCATGGCAATTCCGATATTACAAAATTACAACATCTCGGCATCATTCATGCCATCACCGATGGCGAATGTATCTTCTTGGGACATGCCCAGTTGCTCCAACAAATCGGCGATCGCAATCGCTTTGTGAATGCCAGGGATCATTAGCTCACCACTTCCTTCACCAAAGATCGGCACAGTGCACTGAATGACTTCGAATTTCCCTTCAAACTCTTGCTTGATCCGCTCAAACGGGATGGCTGAGCTCTCCAAGAAACATACTTTGTTCACATCATCCTTATACAGGTCGGCCTCTCCATACGTTAATCCGGCAATAAACGGGTGCGGTTTCAGCTCCTTCTTCTCTCTGGCTACAGGGTCATTCTCCACATCACCATAGATGCGGCGTTCCAGGTGAGGTTGAAGATTGCTACTCGCATACAGAGCCGAATTGAATTCAAGGTAGAAGTCAATGCCGTTTTTATTTCGAGATTGAACGCAGCTCTTTTGCCTATTTTGGCGCTGTGGTGACTGATGAAGAACATAATACTTATGTTGGAGTTACACTGGAATCCATGTGGCAGCAAGTATTGGACAAACATCAGCTGACAGCTACCCTGGAAGAAATATTTGCTTATCATCAGCATAATGTGATGCAAACCATGCATGCCCATCCGAATCTGACGGCAATGCCTTCCGTGAAACGCTGGTTAAGCTGGCTGCATGAGCAACACGTACCCATAGCCGTTGCTTCTTCCTCTCCACGTGCACTGATTGATTTGATCATGGACAAAACCGGACTTGGACAATACTTTGAGGTGCGAATGACAGGTGAGGAAGTTACAAACGGCAAGCCGGCACCAGATATTTTCCTGACCACAGCTGAGATGATTGGTGCATCCCCTTCGAATTGTCTGGTGATCGAGGACTCGCGCAATGGTGTTCAGGCCGCCAAAAGTGCAGGCATGCGCTGCATCGGATATCGTAATCCGGGATCAGGCAATCAGGACTTGTCCAAAGCCGATCTTCAGATTTCCAGTTACGATGAGTTATGGACATTGAAGAATACACTGCCCTTTGAAGGCAGATTGCCAAGCTTGTCAAAGTTTCGCTGAGAAGGTTGTAATAAAAAGATCATAATTTCGGAATGTATTTAGAAAAAAAACAACCCAAACGGCTTCAATTCATTCGAATTGGAGCTGTTTGGGTTTTGCTTGCTGCAATGGGTGTTACATGAGGACACATGCTGTAATTTCAACTAAACCGAAAGATCGAGACTTCCACCCAGATTGGGATGAGGAGCAGGCACTGACTTCAACATTTCCGCCATCTGCTGGCCTTGCTGTTGTGCCATGTCTTTCGTAATCGACATCACCTGCAAACTCGCCGATTGTGCTACGGATGCCTGGCTCATGGCAATTGATAATGCTGCAATATCCATGTTCTGCACTCCTTTCACTTTCTGATTACATAGATGTACTTATTATATATCGGTCAGAAGGGAGGAATTGTTAAAAGGTCGATCAAAATGTATACGGAGGATTCTTTCGTTTCCACGATTTGTTGAATGAACTTCCGCAGTTTCAACAGCTGATCTGCCTCGCTTGTGACATCACAATGTTGATCCGACCACGTAAGAATCTTTATTTCTCCATCTACAGTAATTTTCCAGCTATCATCATTAACAGAGCACTAAAAGGGGCGTCCCATAAGTCATGAGCATGACTGAGGGCACCCCTTTTTAACGTTATTTTATTCTAATGAACCTGGCACACGCTATTCACTCTGATTTGCACAGGTCTGTGGTGTAACGAATCACAGAGACGTTATTTCATCGATTGGGTCGTTTTTTAGGATCTGACACCCTGATATGATGAAATAACGTTACTGAGGTTCGTTAAAGATTGCTATTCAAGTCGATCTACCTCTTAAGACGCGTCAGATTCGTTAGCGCTTTGAGTGAGGAGAAAACTCACTTTTGGAGCGGCCCATTACTTGTCCATTAATAACTGTTCGATGTACTCAACGCAAGTTTGTTTATTTTAACTTCCGGGTTACTTACCACCTGTTGAATCATGGAAATAAAGTGTTTTTGTATCTGTTCAACGGTAGATGGATCATACACATTGGCATTGTACATCAATATGATCTTCATATTTTCATGGGGCTTGACGATCAAAGTAAAATCAAAACTATTGTGTTCTGTACCCCCAACATTGATAATCTCAAGCGGTATTTCACCTTTCTGACCCAGACTCTCCATTCGATGATCTACCGGGAAGTTCTGATATACAACAACATGGTTAATCAGAGATTGTTTTTGCTTGGTCAGATTTTGAATATCATATAACGAATACGTATCATATGCATGTGACTCCACAGCTTGTGACTGATTCCTTTTCATTAGAGATATAAATGACTCATTGGCCTGAGCCTGGATACGAACAGGAATCGCATTAATAAATAATCCAATCATGCTTTCGATCCCAGGAATGACAGGCGGTCTGCCCGATACAACACTTCCGAATACAACATCATTGCTTTCATTATATTGCTGCAACAATACACCCCAAGCAGTCTGCACTAACGTATGGAGCGTTACATGCTGCTGTTCCGCAATCTGTTTCATCTGCTCGATTAGCACATCATCCAAATAACAGTTTAGCGTTCTGGAATCCTGTCTTTCATGTTTCGGTTTGATTTTCTCTCCAGGCAATTTCGTTTGCCCTTCATAACCTTCCAGGTAATGACTCCAATACGTTATTGCACCTTGATGATCTTGCTGTTCCAGCCATTCAATGAATTGACTATAAGGTGTTAATAGAGTCACTTGAGGTTTTCTATTTTCCCGAATCGCAAAATAATTTTCAAATATCTCTTTGCTTACAAGAGACATACACCAGCCGTCCATCAAAATATGGTGAAAACTCCATATGACGCGGTATTCCTCAGGCTTTATTCGTAAAACAGACATACGTATTAGCGAATCTCGTTGTAAGTCAAATCCTCTCGCCTTGTCCTGCTCGATATACTCGTCAACATACGTTTTACGTTGCAGCTCACTTGTGCCAGCTACAACTTGATAGTGAAATTCAAATTTCTTCTCTTGATACACGATTTGAAGAGGGATATCCACGAAATCACTGTAAAAATTAGTTCTTAATATCGCATGCCTTTGCATTAATTGATCCAAACTTTGCGCAAAAGAGGTAACATCCAAATCTCCACGCATGTCAAACATAATTTGTACAAAATAAGCGCCCGAAATTGGATTCCGTTCACTTTCGTACAACATTTCCTTCTGTAATGGTGTAAGTGGGTACACATTTTCGATTCGACCGATGTGCTCGGTTTGTTCCACGATTTGATCCAATTGATCAATGGTTAATGACTTGCATGAAATATCACTTGGTGTAAGTTCGGTTTGCTCCTTCGTTACACAATGTTCAACGACTCTATTAAGACCTTCCTTATAGAGACAAGCCAATTGCTCCATCGTTTCCCGGCGATATTGTTTTGAACTATAGTTAATGGACAGCGACAACTGCCCCTCTTCAACAATGCCATTGATATTAAGTACAAATGGTCTCTTGTTGTTCTCACTTACGGATGGCCCGCTGGAATAAGGCGAGAATTTAATGCCATCTTGGCCCGAATCCTGATTCACCTGTCCCATATAGTTGAAACTAATTTCAGGATTTTTCTCTAACCTGAATGCTTCATTTCCATGTGACAAATACCTCGAAATTCCGTAACCAATGCCCTTGGTTGGGATCTGGCGCAGTCCTTCCTTGACGGTCTTAATCTTCCTTGATAAGTCAGCCCCGGACTCCATCGTAATCATAACGGGGTACATGCTCGTAAACCATCCCACTGTACGCGTAATGTCCAGCTCTGGCAGGATGTCTTCTCTACCATGCCCTTCCAGATTTACGAGGATTTCTCCCATGCCTGTCCAATCATGAACAGCCATTCCTAATGCCGTTAGCAATATATCATTAATTTCCGTATGGTACGCATGATGTGTCTGCTTTAATAATTGCTCGGTTTCCGCAGCGGTCCAATGAATGGTGATCGTTTCACTATCTTTGCCAATCGTCTCTTCACAATCCATATCTTTAGGCAGCGGGCTTAGCTGGGCCTGCTCCACACGGCTCCAGTATGGATTCTCTTGCTTCATCGCCGGGCTGTCTGCAAACGTAGACAATTGTTCTGCCCATTGTTTAAACGAGGTCGTTTTTTGGGGAAGCCGAATTTCTTCACCTCTTAAGAACTGGTCTTGCCCTGTCTGAATATCTTCATATAAAATACGCCATGATACCCCGTCTATCAACAAATGATGAATGGCAATAAGCAGGTGATCCCCTTCAGCACATTGGAACAAACCAAGTTTGATCAAAGGTCCGTGAGACAGATTCATACCACTCTGAATTTCTTTTGCTTTATTTTCAATGAACGATGCAGGATCTGCTTCTGTTTTGAGGTCAATGATTTCAAGGCTGTATAATCCATCTTCGTCTGCCCCTCGATTCCACGCTTCATATCCGCCTTCAGGCGCTTGTCGATAAAGGATGCGGAGAGCATCATGCTGTTTCACGATCTTATCCATGATGCTGTGAATGAAGCGGACATCAAATCCTTTTTCACGAAAGAACATCATTTCCTGATTGTAATGATGTGGGTCCACCATATGTTGTTCAAAGAACCAGCGCTGAACAGGTGTCAGCATCACTTGTCCCGTAACTTCCCCTTGGTCAAAAATAGTGCTCACGGATGTAACGTGTTCACTCAACTCTGCTACTGTCGGATAGGTGAAGAAATGCTTCATTTCCACTTTATACCCTGCTTGAAGCAGTCGTGAAGAAACTTGAATACATTTAATCGAATCGCCCCCGAGTTCAAAGAAATGATCTGATGTGCTAACCTTTTGAACACCAAGCACAGCTTCCCAGGCAGAGACGATCGCTTGTTCTACAGCGTTTTGTGGTGCCATATACTCGGTGCCTTTTTGCATATGTTCTTGTGGAGATGGCAATGCCTTTCGGTCAACCTTTCCATTGGATGTTAATGGTATATGCTCTAATTGAACAAAATAAGACGGGATCATATAATCCGGAATTTCATGAGATAATGCCATTCTGATTTTCTTCGCTGTCAGTGAGCTGTCGCCTTTCCAATACGCACACAACTGCTTCGAACCATCCTCATGTTCACGGGCAATAACGACTGCTTCCTGAATGGAGTCTATTTGCAAAAGTGCAGTTTCCACTTCGCCAAGCTCAATTCGGTAACCGCGGATTTTCACTTGATGATCGATTCGTCCCAGATATTCAATATTTCCATCAGGCAGCCATCTTGCTGCATCTCCTGTGCGATACATTTTCCCTTCTGTAATCCAGGGGTGATCCACAAATTTCTCTGCGGTTAAATCAGGCCGGTTCAGATAACCTCTGGCAAGGCCCTCACCTGCTACAACTAATTCTCCCTGAACACCGATCGGTTGAATGCGTTGATGTTGATCCAAAATATAGGTCTGCAACGTCGGGATTGGTTTGCCAATATTGCTCTTTCCAGCATGTATTTCAATGTCGGTTATTTCCTTATAAGTTACATGAACCGTTGTTTCGGTTATCCCATACATATTAATTAACTGGATCAATGGATATTTCAGCTTCCAATCCTTCAATAACACGGGATTGAGGGCTTCTCCTCCAAAAATCACTTTTCTTAATTTCAGATCTGCTGCATGACCTCCCAGTTCTTCCTGAAGAAGATGATAGAAGTAAGTCGGCGTTTGATTCAATATCGTCACTTGCTCGTTTTTTAACAATTGTAGAAATTGTTTGGGACTTTTTGCCGTCATTTGAGGTACGATAACCAGTTTTCCGCCATAGAGCAATGCCCCATACATTTCCCATACCGAAAAATCAAAACAAAAAGAATGGAATAATGTCCACGTATCTGATGCATTAAAATCAAACAAATTTTTACTGTTGAACAACAATCGCACCACATTTTTATGTTCAATACATGTCCCTTTTGGTTTACCTGTCGTTCCTGAAGTATAGATCACATAGGCCAAGCCTGTTGGTGCAGCAGTCATTCCCAAATCGGAATGATCTTCATGATAGGACTCAGGTTGATCCAGGCAAACGACCTCTCCTGCAAAAGAGATGCGTTCTTGCAAATGACTTTGCATTAATAATACATGTACACCCGAATCCTCAAGCATGTAGTTTATACGATCCTCCGGATATTCAGGATCAATCGGCACGTATGCGCCACCCGCTTTCAAAATCGCAAGGATTCCTACAACCATGTCTAGCGAACGATCAGCGATGATCCCGATTAACTGATCATTTTGAATACCTTTGGCCTTCAGCGTTCTTGCCAATTGGTTGGCTTTCTCGTTCAGCCCTTGATAGGTCAAATGTTGATCCTCAAATACAACCGCAACGTGTGCAGGAGTCCTTGCCGCCTGTTCCTCAAACAGTCCATGAATCGTTTTGTCCATTGGATATTCAGCCATAGAATCATTAAATTGTTCCAAAATTTGTGTTTTCTCCTGTGTTGTAGTCAAGTCAATGTCATGGATCGGAATATTCGGATTGTTGACCACTTGCTTCAACATCTGAATCAAATGACCTTGAATGCGTTCTACGCTTGCCCGATCATAGACGTTAGCATTGTAATAGAACATACATTTCATGGATTGGCCTGGTTTAATAATCAGATTAAAGTCATAGTTCGTTTGTTCATCTGCTTCTATATTCGTAATCCGAAGAGCTGTCTCCTCCTGATCCCCAAACTGTTCCATAATGCCCTGTACAGGATAATTCTCGAATATCAGGATATGATCAATCAAATTTTGCTTTTGCGATGTTTCCGCTTGAATCTCGTATAACGGATACGTGTCATGTGGATGAGAAGCAACAGCATGTTCCTGATTCCGCTTCATAATCGCTGCAAATGTCTCATTACCTTGAGTCTGAATGCGTACAGGAATGGTATTGATGAATAAACCAATGATTCGCTCCACTCCAACAATCGCCGCAGGTCTGCCCGACACCACGCTTCCGAATACAACATCCTCACTGTCGTTATATATCTGTAGCAACATTCCCCATGCTGTCTGCATGAACGTATTCAGCGTCACCTGATTCTGACTGGCCACTTGTGCGATTTGTCCGGTTAATTCCTGACTAAGTGTACAAATCATATGCTCTGAATGATATTCATCACTCTTCGTAATTGAATGTTCTTTTGGCAAAGTGGTCTGCTCATCATAACCTTGCAAATAGTCACGCCAGTATTTAAGGGACTCTTCATGATCTTGGTTGTCCAGCCATTCAATATAGTGTTTATATGGAATCGTACTCTTTGTCTCCAGTTTTCGTTGTTCCTGAATTGCAAAGTATCCATCAAACAACTCCTGGATGACAAGAGACAGGCACCAGCCATCCATCAAAATATGATGATAATTCCAAATGAAACGATAGGTTTGGTCATGCGTTTGCAAGATCGAAATACGCATTAACACATCCTGAGACAGGTCGAAACCTTTTATTTTATCTGCTCTTGTATAGTCTGCCACGTATGCTTCACGATCTTTTTCATTCATCTCACGCAAATCTTCGTATATAAGCCCATTCCGTTTATGACGGTATACCACTTGCAGAGGTCCATTCTTCCATTTGCTATGAAAATTAGTTCTGAGAATCGAATTACGCTGCATCAACTGATCCAGACTCTTCGTAAAAGCTCCCACGTCTAACGGACCATGAAGATCCAGTGTGGTTTGAAGGAAATACGCTTCCGATTTTGAATGAAGCAAATGATGAAAGAACATCCCATTTTGCATCGGTGATAAAGCATATATATCTTCGATTTCACCAATGCGTTCCGATTCTTGAACAAATCCTTCTAATTCTTCAATCGTAATTCCTTTTAACGTTAGATCACTTGGTGTACATTCCGGCTTCTCTTTTGTCACACAATGCATCACTATTTCTTGCAGATGATCTCTAAAATATGTTACCACTCGCTCCATCGTTTCTTTTTGATATTGGGTGCGACTATACCGAAGGGACAACGTCAATTTGCCTTCCACAATTAAGGCATTCATATCGATAAGAACATTTCTTCTGTGATTGTCGCTTGCTGTTGCTCCGCCTGGATAGGGAGAGATCTGCATCCCACTATTCTGAAGATCCTGATCAAATTGTCCCAAATAGTTAAAACTAATTTCAGGATTTAAGGTATAGGGCGTTTCTTGCTGATGTGCACTTAAATATCGTAAAATACCATAACCAATCCCTTTTTTAGGAATTTGACGAATCATTTCTTTGTTTGTTTTGATGAAAAGAGACATATTTGAACTTGCTTCCATATCAAGTACAACCGGATACTGGCTCGTAAACCATCCGATCGTTCGTGTAATATCGAGATCCGGTAAAATTTGTTCTCTTCCATGTCCCTCCAGATTGACCAGCACTTGATCCATGCCCGTCCATTGGTGAATAGACATGCCTAATGCATGGAGCAGCAAATCGCTAATCTCCGTTTTATACGCACGATTCGCTTGTTTTAATAATTGCTCCGTTTCTGCCGCTGACCATTCCATCATGATTTCTTCACTGTCTTTTTCCAGTGCATGATCCGCTTTAAAATCTGTAGGTAACGGCTTATAGGTTGCTTTTTCAATTTCATTCCAATATGCAATCTCTTGCGTTATCGCATCACTGTTCGCATACAACTGGAGCTGTTCTGCCCATAATTGGAATGAAGCCGTTTTTTGCGGTAGTTGAATCGATTCTCCCTCACTTAATTGTTCATATCCTCTCGATAGGTCTTCAATCAAAATTCGCCATGAAACCCCGTCGATGATGAGGTGATGAATAACGATGAGTAAATGATCTCCGTCTGCACATTGAAATACGCCCAGCTTCATCAAGGGTCCACGTTCCAAAGTGAACGTGCTTTGCATTTCATTTGTCTTCTTCTCGATTTCTTGAGACGGATCTGCTAATGACTTAAAGTCCATCACTTCAAGTGTATATAAGGATTCCTTTTCCTGCCCTTCATTCCACGCTTCATACCCCCGCTCCGTATGGCGATATACCATACGAAGTGCATCATGATGCTCACTCAGTTTATCGAATACACGGCGAAGTGTGGCTTCGTGAAAACCTTCTTTCCGATACAACATCACGGACTGATTATAATGATGGGCGTCCACCTTGTATTGCTCAAAAAACCAATGCTGGATTGGAGTCAGCATCACTTTTCCAGTGATGATTCCCTGTTCTGACATGGTACTTATGGGTTGGACATAGGGAATCAAGCTTGCTATGGTTGGATTTTTAAACAGATGATCCATCTGCACCTGGTAACCTGCTTGATATAATCTTGAAGAGACTTGTATGGATTTAATTGAATCTCCACCTAGCTCGAAGAAATTATCCAAAATCCCGATGTTCTCTACCCCAAGTACCTCTTCCCAGATCGATACAAGTTGTTGTTCCACCATCGTTCGGGGTGCTTCGTACTCCATGCCCTTCAACATATGTTCTTTGGGAGTAGGCAAAGCTTTGCGATCGATTTTCCCGTTAGACGTGAGCGGCATCTGATCCAGCTGTACAAAATAGGACGGAATCATGTAGTTTGGCAGCTGCTGGGACAGCGCCTCCCGCAGTTCCCCGATCGTGATTGCATCCTCTCCTACCAGGTACACACATAATTGTTTGGTTCCCGTTTCATCTTCTCTGGCTATGACGATGGCCTCTTTTATCTGGGTACTATTTAGAAGAGCCGTCTCCACTTCACCAAGTTCAATCCGGTGTCCACGAATTTTCTCTTGATGATCTACCCTTCCTATATACTCTATGTTCCCATCGGGCAGCCATCTTGCGAAGTCACCTGTCTTGTACATTTTTGCTCCCGAAACAAATGGATCATCCACGAATTTCTCCGCAGTCAGATCTGGACGGTTCAAGTAGCCTCTGGATAGCCCTGCTCCGGCTACACATAATTCTCCCTGAACTCCAATAGGCTGCAATTCATTCCGTTCTCCTAAAATGTAGACTCTATTGTTCGCAATAGGCTTCCCGATTGAGATATTTTGATCTACCGACTTGATCGACAGAACTGTGGATACAACACTATTTTCAGTTGGACCGTATTCATTACACACTTCGATGCGTGGATTGATGCGCTGCAATTTGTGTATTAAGGCAGGAACAATCTTCTCTCCCGCAGCCACCACATTTTTCATGGATGCCCAATCTTCCGCGCTTACTTGTTCCAATAGGGTCATCAAGAAACTGGGTGGACTTTGGATGTGCGTGATTTGCTGTTTTTTGACCATCGTATTGATGGCCACAGCATCTTTACACTGTTGCTGGTTTAACAAATACACTGTCGAGCCAGATATCATCGGACCAAAGAAATGAGTAATAAATGAATCAAAAACGAAAGGATTCAGCATTAATACCCGATCATCTCCGGTAAAATGATAAAAATCGGATTTCCATTGCAGGGAATTCACAATGCTGGCATGTTCAATCATTACGCCTTTGGGATGACCTGTTGTTCCAGACGTGTAGATCATGTATGCCAAATCACTGGAGGTCGCTCCATCTACCAAATTTAAATGATCCTCATAGTGATTTATTTCAGAATCCAGAATGACACATTCCCCTGCAAAATGTTCAGGTTCCTGTATATGACTTTGATGCAGCAGCCAATCCACTTTTGAATCCTCAAGGATATAGTGAATACGGTCTGCCGGGTATTCCGGATCGATTGGAACATAAGCTGCCCCAGCTTTTAAAATCCCGAATAAACCTGTGATCATCTCAAGTGAGCGCTCTGCCATAATCCCAACGAATTCACCCACTTGCACCCCCTTTGCTTGAAGCAATCGGGCCATTTGGTTGGATTTTTGATTTAACTCTCTGTACGTTAACTGTCTATTCTCAAATACGACTGCCGGATGGTCCGGTGTTCGTTCCACCTGTTCTTCAAATAATTGATGCATCGTCTTGTTCTGTGGATACCCCACCCTTGTATCGTTAAAGTCAAATAACAGCTTGTTTCGATGAAACTCCGATAACATATCGACATGACTTAACTCCAGATCAGGTTGGTTCAGCACAACGGATAACAATTGGTCAAGATGTTCTACAACTTGGACCATATACTCTCGATCATAACGATCATCATCATAAACTAATCTTAACTGAATGGAGTCGTTCTCCAGATCAAAGTGGAACATCGTCGCCGCTTTCACATGATTTTCATCAAGGGTGAGATGAATTTCATTCAACGAAACCAAGGTATGAATTAGAGGTACATGGTTCGAATCATACTGAACATTTAAACGTTCAACCATTTTTCTGAAAGGGATTCGTTGATGCTGAATGGCTTCGGTTAAACTGGTCTTCACTTGATTAAATAAGGACTTGAATGACATCGCATGATTGATATTATTTTTTAAGACAAGAACCTTATTCGAGAGCGATAGATCATTGTTCTTTTCTTCCATCGTTGGTATGCCAATAATCATCTTGGTTTCATTCGAGTATTTATATAACAGACACTGAACTCCCGTTAATAAGATCGTATATATCGCCATAGGAGCATTTCGCGACATGGACTTGATTTTATATGAAACATCGGCTGACAAAGACTTATATATATCATTCTGGTGCTGCGTATCGTCTGGGTGTTTGGAGGTTGTCTTGCAATAAGGCAAATGAACAAGATGATCATCATCTTCAAATCGGCTTGCCCAATACGATTCCTGTTTCTTAAAAATAGACATACGGCACCCCGATCATTTTGTATTTTTAGATTATTTTAGAAATCTACTTCAATTAGATCAGCCAGCGTATCCCCATCTATTAATTCTTCAACCAATTGAATCTTGTTGATTTCAATATGAGGGTCGTTGGCAATGGATGTTAATATGACCAATAGATTTTGTGACATCGCTTCAATCGTTGTTTTCTCAAATAAAATCGTACTGTATTCAAAGGCCACTTCTAACTTGTGTTGCAATTCGGTAACATACAACGTTAAATCGAATTTGGATACTCTCGTATTTGGAGCATAAGGCTTACAGGTTACTCCATCCATCTGAATCTCTGAAGCATCTGTATTCTGCAATACAAACATGGTGTCAAACAACGGATTCCGCCGAGCATCTTTGATTACATTCACTTTCTCAATCAATTCTTCAAACGGATAATCCTGATTCTCATATGCGTTCAACATATTTTCTTTCACTTCCAGCAGATACTCCGTAAAAGTTTTATCCGCCGAAGGATAATTTCGAATAGCCAGTGTATTCACGAACATCCCCATAACCGGCTCCAGCTCGGCATGTGTCCTTCCTGCAATCGGCGTGCCCACGATGATATCTTCTTGTCCGCTGTATTTGGACAACAGAATGGTATAGGCGGCTAATAGAATCATGTATAACGTTGTTCCTGTCCGTGCTTCCATGTTTCTCAAGCCTGGAAGGATGTCTTCCTGCAAAACAATGTCCAATACATCTCCCGCATAGCTTAGCGTTTCAGGTCTTTCGTAGTCTGTTGGCAGATCCAATAGCGGGATAGTCTCATCAAACACAGTAAGCCAATACTTCTCCTGCTTTTTCATCCGCTCACTATGAAGCTGCATTTGCTGCCATTCAGCATAGTCCTTATACTGAATTCGAAGAGGAGATAGCTCCTCTCCCTTATAGAACTGGCTAAGTTCAGTCATCAGAAGATGCACGGATAGTCCGTCTGCAATGATATGGTGGAGATCTACCAGCAATACATGACGCTCCTGCTGAAGTTCAATAAGTCCCACCCTCATAAGAGGTGCTTGCCCGAGATCAAATGTGCGAACAAACTGTTCAATTCGATCTTCGATCTCTTCTTCCGTTGACTCGATCAATTCAATTCCAAAGTTAACTTTAGGGTATACGATCTGTTTCGGTTCTCCGTGTATGACTTTGAATCCAGTCCGAAGCGATTCATGACGATGAATCAATTGTTGGAATGCTTCTTCCAATCTGGTCCGATCAAGCGATCCTTCCAACATAAACATACCTGACATGTTGTACATGAGTTCCTTGCCAGCTTTGATGCTCATAATGTACATTCTCATTTGCGCCGAAGAAATAGGATAATATTCTTTTTCCTCCACTTGAGGAATGGACACTGATACTTCCTGTTCCATTTGTTCAATAGATTGAGCCATCTGTTCAATGGTCTGCCATTCAAAGACGTTTCTTACCGATATGTGGATATTCAGCTTTTGATTGATTTTGGCGGCCAGCTTGGTCGCACGTAAAGAGTTGCCTCCTACATCAAAAAAACTGTCTTTTACACTGATTTTTTTCACGGCAAGCACATCCTGCCAAATAGGCAGCAACTGTTTTTCCACCCCAGTTTGGGGTTCTATATATTCACTTCCCGTTTGTATGTTCTCTTCTGGACTCGGAAGCGATTTGCGATCGATTTTCCCGTTCGCTGTGAGAGGCATGTGATCCAATTGTATAAAGTAGGCTGGTACCATGTAATTTGGCAACACCTTAGAGAGGCTCTGTTTTAACTCTCCCACCGTCAGCGTGGAATCCGCTGTAAAGTATGCACATAACGATTTGTCCCCATGATCATCCTCATGTGCAATGACGATAACTTCTTTCACACACTTTAGATCTAACAACGCCGCTTCGACTTCTCCTACTTCGATCCGATATCCGCGAATCTTAATCTGGTGATCCATTCTTCCCAAATACTCGATATGGCCATCGGGAAGCCATCTCACCAAATCTCCCGTTTTGTACATTGTCGCTCCCTGTACATACGGATCACGCACAAATTTTTCTGCTGTCAGCTCAGGTAAATTCAAGTATCCTCTACCAACCCCATCGCCAGAGATACATAATTCCCCTACGACGCCTACAGGCTGAACTTTGCCATGTTTGTTCAATACATACAGGCGATTATTTCCTAATGTTCGACCAATCGGTAGGTGAGCTCGTTGATTCGCTGTATCCAGGTGTTCTGGAAGTACAGGGTATGTCGCAACATCCACACAACATTCTGTTGGACCGTACACATTAATTATGGTTGGAGGCGTTATATGACTGAGAGCAAATAATGATGTGATTTCATTTACACTTTGCTGAGAAAGAGCTTCACCGCCAATGAGCATGTATTTTAGCGATATGCCTTGAACGTTTTTTGCCTTCGAAAGCAATTTCAGGTGCGCAGGTGTTCCGTCCGTCAAATCAATTTGGTGGTGCTGATAATAATTCATTAAATCTTGTCCATCCAGTACCGTGTCCTTGTCTACAATAAACAAAGCATGTCCTGATAACAGTGCGCCAAAAATCTGCTTCACAGATGCATCGAAATAGTAAGGCGCAAGTAGAGCGACATGCATGCTGCTATGCTGATCATCTATAACTTGACTGTACAACGCTTTAACCAAGTGATGAACCTGACGATGTTCGATCATTACACCTTTTGGCATGCCTGTTGTGCCTGAAGTATAGATCACATAAGCCAACTGCTCGGAATCCCCGGCCGGTTCCAGATTCGAAAGATTAGCTGCATAGGTTTTTTCATCGTCCAAATCAATCATTTTTCCATTAAACGATACCAACTGCTTCAAATGCTTTTGCGTGACTAACAACGTTGCCCCCGAATCATGCAGGATATAGCGGATACGCTCTTCAGGAGAATCCGGATCAATCGGTACATACGCCCCGCCTGCTTTTAGAATGCCAAAGATGCCAACGATCATCTCAATTGAACGATCTGTCAGAATACCTACAAATTGATCCTGCTGCACTCCCTCAGCTCTCAGCGTATATGCCAACTGATTCGCCCGTTCATTCAATTGACGATACGTCCATTGCTCATTTCCAAAACTAACAGCCAATTGATCAGGTGTCCGTTCCACCTGTGCTTCGAATAACTCCTGAATGGTCTGATCCCGGGAATATTCTAAGTTGGTATCATTAAAGTCATATAAAAGAACGTTCTGCTCATGTTCAGACAGCATTTGAATATCGGACAAGGCAATATCAGGTTCGATCACAATGTCTCTGAGGATGTTGAACAGATGTGTTTTCATTCTGTCGATGGTATCCCGTTCAAACAGCTCCGTCTTGTAATTAAAGTGCATTTCCAGACACTCGTTATCATCCTCAACGATGAACATCAGATCATACAACGATACACCGACATTTAATTCTCTAACTTTAAAGCTGCAATCCTGTTCTTGCCGTTGATTCAACGCGGTATTTAAGAAGATATACATCGTATTGAAAAGTGCTGTCCCGGTTGTATCCCGATGCGTGTTTAATTTCTCTACAAGGTTGTCAAAAAGATAGTCCTGGTTATCCAATGCATCTAGGGATTGTTTTTTAATTTCCTCGAGATAGGATCGAAACGACTTATTTCCCACCGGCTGTGATCGAATTGCTACCGTCTGGATAAAGACACCTATCATATTCTCGACATCCGGATGGTTTCTTCCAGATGTTGGCGTGCCTACAATCATATCTTCTTGATCCGTATATTGATGAAGCAGCACATTATACGCTGCCAATAACACCATAAACATCGTAGTTCCCGTTTGTTTCGCAAGTTTCTCCAGCGACTGCTTCAAGTGTGCGTCCAACACAAATGACAATCTTGAACCTGCCGAAGTCAAATGAGGTGCCCGAACAAAATCAGTAGGCAGATTAAGGTTTGGGAGTTCTCCTTTGAATTGATCCAGCCAATATTTTTCTTGCTGCTTATAAGACTCCCCCGCCAGAAATTCTTTCTGCCAAGCTGCAAAGTCTTTGTATTCAACCTCAATGTCCGACATGCTTCTTCCGTCATACGCATCAATCAGTTCATTCGCAAGAATGCCAACGGAATATCCGTCCGATATAATATGATGCATCTCGATGAGAATCTCTGCATGATCATCGTTTACACGAATGAATTCGGCACGTATTAATGGCGCTTTGGAGCAATCAAATGGTTTGGCAAACGCCTTAACATGTTGTTCGAATGAAGCAGAGCTTTCCTGAGAACGTTTCACTTCAAAATCAATCGTTGGAGCAATACGCTGGTAAAGCTCTCCATCCATCAGATGGAAACTGGTGCGAAAAGCTTCGTGACGGTGCACGATTTGTTCCAATGACGAAATTAGTTTAGCTTCATCGATTTTTCCTGTGACCGTGATATGACCGCACATGTTCTGAAACACACTATTCGGCTCAAATTGATCCAGAAAGTAGATTCGCTGTTGTGCAGCTGACGTCTCATAGAACTCATTCACGTCCAATGCCTTGATTGGAATGAATGTTTCCTCGTTCTCGCCTGTAATCAGACTGGCAAGCTCTTTCAGACGTTGGTTTTGGAAGAATTGAACGATTGAAATTTTATGTTGAAACTGCTCATGTACCTTGGATAGCATTACAGTCGCCTTGAGCGAGTTACCTCCGAGATCAAAAAAGTGATCATGTCTCCCCACTTGATCGAGGGATAATACGTCCTCCCAGATCAAAGCCAGCTTTTTCTCCACGTCATTAACTGGAGGCTCGAACATGGCTGCATGATTAACGTGAGGAAGACGCTCTGTAACAAACCGAGTATACATTTCCTGTAATTGGTCCTGTTGCTCGGATGAGAACAACGTCAAAGACGAAATTTCAGCCTCTGGATGACTCACCATACGCTGCAGCAAACCTTTAAATCCTTCAGACCACAGTTTCATCATCTCAGGTCCAATGAGATCGGTATTGTAATCAAAATCCAGGTACAATTCATGACTAACATCCGTAATATTAAGAAACAAATCGTAAGAAATATGTTTAATTGGATAAGACATGAATTCAGTCTTGATATTTTCAAATTGGAGATGATGAATGGTTCTGTCCATATTGAATAAAATCCGGGTATCCGGTGCAGTCATATGAGCAAGCTGTTCGGATACGAGGGTCAATGGAACATGCTGATGCTTCATGACAAGAGCCAGCGTTTCCTTGAGCTGAAGAAGATGGTCTACAACGGATTGCTTCGTTAATAAGGCATGTTGAACAGGTACAATATTGACACAGTTGCCAATCAGCGCATTTTTTCGCATATGAGACTGACCCGCTGTAGGCACGCCGATGACAAGGTGAGACTGCCCTGTTAGTTGATGCAAATATAAATGAAACGCTGCAAACATCGTTACAAATAAACTGCTCTTATTATTGATGCTTAACGTTCGCAATGACTCTGTTAATTGATGATCCAGCTTGATGGAATATCTTTCTCCGTCATATCCCTTAGGCACATCATAGGACGATGCCGTTGGAAATGTAATGTTGGGATAGGATAAGGAAAACTGTTCTTTCCAGAACTGGACTCCTTCGGTAAATGACCCTTTTTCATGTTCAAGTCGTTGCCATCTTAAAAATTCACGGAATGGAGTGGCTTCAGGTAATTGAACCGGAACTCCTCGGACCAGAGCAGAATAGGTATGTTCCAACTCTTGAATGAATACAGCAATCGACCAGCCATCTACAACAATATGATGAAATGTCAGTACCATAAGGTATTGATCGGCTTCCTTTTTAAGCAAGGTGATTCTAAATAGAGGTTCCCCAGACTGTAAATCGAAGGCTTCATTTGCATCGGCAGATAACCAATTGGAAATTTCCCGTTCTTGATAATCACCCGCATATGCCGAGAAATCCAACCATGTACATTGAAATTCCATTACGGATCTGATTTGTTGTGTTTCACGATCAGCATGAATGACTGTTCTCAGGGCTTCATGACGGAATGCGATCTGATTCACGGCCTGATCCAGTGTGGAAGGCTTTATTCCGCCTGTCATTTTTAAAATAACACTCTGGTTTAATGCAGCATTCGCATCTTCCCCATGTAATGAAGTTAACAATAATTGTTTTTGCTCTAAAGAGAGCGGATATTCCGAAACAGGCGATTCACCAGGGATAAACCCCCACTCGCGTAGTTCATGGATCGTCTCTTTCACGATTCTGATTATCGTATCCATGTCACCCATGGAATGCACAGTCGATATAAAACAGTTACGGCCTTCCCAAATATATAAACCTTTATAAATTAAATGGTAGAAGAATAATTCCATATCTCCAAATGATATAAATCGAAATAAAGATCCATAGTTCACCATTTGCATCGGTACATTCGCTGTTTTGAAAAACGCATTTAATTCTTTAACAAGATAATCTGTTTTTTCATTTAATTCCTTATATAAAGTTCCTGCTTCGGATTGAAGATACTGCAGTACCGTTAACGTCACTCTCATCGTAAGAGGGTGTGTACAGAAGGTTCCACCGACAAACGTTTTCTTATCTGCATCGGAAGGGTAAGAATCATCACCAAAGTTCCAGGTTCCACCATCTACCGGATTCATAAATTCAGCTTTACCCGCGACTATGCCAATAGGCAGCCCGCCACCGACCACTTTCCCATACGTAACCAAATCTGCTTGAACCCCAAACCAATCCTGTGCTCCACCCAGACCAATTCTAAATCCAGTGATGACTTCATCGAAAATAAGTGCAATGCCAAACTGTTTCGTGATCTCTCTAAGTTCCCGTAAGAATTGTGTTGGCTGCATATCAGGTCTTCGACTTTGCACCGGCTCTACAAGCACAGCGGCCAATTCATCACCCAGGTTCTGAATCATATCCAGTGATTGCGGATGGTTATAATTAAGAATAATCAAATCATCCATAGCGCTTTGTACAATACCAGGAGCCATAGGCAGCGCAGACGATAAAGCATCCCCAGGATTCGCTACACCCAACACGCCGTCATGTGTACCGTGGTAAGATCCTGAAAATAATACAACTTTGGAACGCCCTGTTGCTGCCCTCGCTAAACGAAGTGCAACCATGACAGCTTCTGTTCCTGAATTATAAAATGCGACACGTTCTACACCTGTCAGCTCGGAAATTTTAGCTGCGACATCACCTGCCAAGTCTGACATAGGGCCCAATGGAGGCAATTGTTCCTGGAGGCTGTCTGCTATTATATTTTGAATAAACGCTGGATTATGGCCAAATAGATTTACACCAAATCCCATCGTCAGATCCAAATACTCATTCCCATCCATATCCCATAACTTTGCTCCCTCTGCACGCGTTGAAATAATCGGATACACCATTTCCTTCCAATACGAGCGAAATCCGGATACATTGCGATTATTCGCATGAACTAAACGTGTTTGGCCTGTTTTTAATTTGGAGCCTTTGGTTCTTGCGGTATACTTGGCTATAAATTGTTCAACATACTGGTTCTGAAGCGGTGATAATCCGCTCTCTTCATAAATTTTCAACGATTGATAGGGTATAAAAGGTTTGGCTTCCTTCGAATCCGAATTGGGTTGGATCTCTTTGGTTGGTTTGGTTTCATGATGTTTCATTTCCAAAAGCGGGGATTGAACAGCATTCATTTGCTCGCCTAACAGCACATTCAAACTTTTTAATTGGGATTCCATGAGCTGAATGGCAGACATCACAATTTGCTCCGACACATTCCCTGATAATTTTGCCGTATTTATATTGTTCACAGATGCCAGATTTTGTTGTTCAGTATGCTCCTGAACTGTTTGATTGTTTATGTTTTTAGATACATCATGATGCTTGATATTCTCTGACACATATTTAACTAAGGAATTAATATTTGTAAGGGTTTCAAAAAACATTTCCATCGGGATATCCAAACGGAACAGCTCTGAGATCTCCTTCTGAATTTGCACAAGAATGATGGAATCCAATCCCATCTGGAGAAAATGAGCTTGATGATCCAGCTCTTCCAACTTCAAACCAGATGCACGACTGATGCTTGTTTTAATCTTTAATTCAATATCGTTTGTATTCATCTCCATTTGAACCTCACTCCTCCCAGACCTATGCTCCTCTGGTATCGGCTGTTTAACTTCAATCCAACACCGTTTCTGTTCAAATGGGTATAACGGCAATGGAATTTTCGAAATGACTTCATGGTTATAAAACCTTTCCCAATCAATCACTGCCCCAAGTATAAATAACTGACCGAGTTCATTTAAAGATTCTGCCTTTCCCCGAGCATAGAGATGATCGCTAACAAGCATCTTGTCTTTTTTGGCATAACCAAAATAAACATTTGGCAGTTTACCTTCTCCGCTTGCAATTCGTTTCAATTTTTCATGTAATTCATGTGTACTCGTGACTACGATGGCAAGCCGATAATCCAGATTAGCCCTTCCCGTACTGACTGTATAACAGATTTGTTGAATGGAAACATCCGTATGATCGGTTAGATATTCATGATACGTTCTGACCAATTCATCCAGCGCCCGTTCCGTGGCAGCAGACAGAACAAATAGATTAGGCTCTTTGGACATCCTTTTATCTACTGTCTGGGAGGGAACATATTCTTCGAGGACCACATGCGCATTGGTACCACTAAAACCAAAAGAACTAACCCCGCATCGTAATGGGCCCTCTTCTTCACCAAAAGCCATTAATTCCTGATTCACATAAAAAGGTGAAGCTTCAAACTTAAGCAGGGGATTGGGCTTGTCAAAGTGAACTAATGGTGGAATCTTTCTATGTTGAAACATAAGAATAGATTTAATTAATCCAGCGATCCCCGCTGCTTCAAAGCCATGTCCAATGTTAGCTTTGGCAGATCCGATTGCACAAAATTGTTTCCGATCCGTATATTTCTCAAAAGCTTTACGCAAAGCATTGAACTCAACCGGATCACCTAATTTTGTCCCTGTTCCATGTGCTTCAATAAAGTTAAGCGTATCAGGAGAAATGCCGGCTTCTTTCCATGCCTGTTCGATCACATTGGTCTGTGACTCCGGGTTAGGTGCTGTGATTCCTACCGTCTTGCCATCCTGATTAATCGCACTCCCCTTAATCACACCATAGATATGATCCCCGTCCTTAATCGCTTGCTGCATTGGCTTCAACATGACCGACCCAACACCTTCACCAAATCCCGTGCCGTTGGCATCTTCGCTAAACGTTCTCGTCAATGCATCTGGAGATTCCATATCCAGTCCGATACTAATCGGTAATAATGCTGTTCGAATGCCTCCTGCGATTGCCATTTCGCAGTCTCCAGCGAGCAATCCTTTACATGCCATGTGAACAGCAACAAGTGAGGAGGAACAAGCGGTATCAATCGTTAAGGCCGGGCCTTTTAAATTCAAGAAATATGCAATTCTGCTCGCAAGTACAGATGGTAAATTTCCAATGATATAATTTTTGAGTTCTGCGGGGTAACTCGCCGTCACGAGCCGTTCGTAATCATATCCAACTTTGGAATACCCCACGTAGACGCCCACATTTCTTCCATTAATTCCTTCCCCTGCATAGCCAGCATCTTCAATCGTATGCCATGCCGTTTGCAAGAACATCCTTTGATTCGGGTCCATAAATTGTGCAGTTTTTGGGGTTATGCCAAAGAAAGAATAGTCGAATTGATCAATTTGATCCAAGTAACCACCCTTGATCCATTGAATTTCGCTCATTTCACTTTGCATGGATTGTATATAATCCGCTGCGTCTTTTATCCGACTTTCCGGGTAGTCCCGAATGTTATGCGTTCCATTTTCCAAAACACGCCAAAAATCGCCTGCATTTGATGCACCAGGGAGATTCAAAGACATACCGATAATTGCAATATCTTTAGATGGCGTATGATCCTCTTGAGTTTTGTTGACTTGCATGGTCTCGCTGTAGCCTCTAGCCAGATATGCTGCCAGTTCAGTTATCGAGGGATAGGTAAAGAGGTCCGTAACAGCAAGTTCTTCTCCGTATTTTTGTTCTATACGTTCAGCGATTTGGGCCAACTGTAATGAAGTTGCACCCATATCAAAATAGCTATCCTCAAGTTCAACCTTTTTCCCAACCAGCACTTCAGAAAATAGTGAAGATAATTCACGTTCTATGACTCGAACCGAAACAGCAGCCTTTTCTTTCGCCTTGTCATTGTCATTCTTGATCCAGTCATGGATGAAAGCAGATTCTGTTGAGAATTTGCCTGCTTCATACTGCTTGGCTAACTGATACCGCTGGATTTTCCCACTTGTTGTTTTGGGTAATTTTTTGATGGGCAGTACCTCTTTGACACTCCATCCTCCCTGTTTATATAGGTGTCTTTTGATTTCTTTAACAAGAGGCAGGAAGTGTTCGATCTTTTTTTTGTACACGACAAACACAATAATTTCTTCACTTTGACTATTCGAATCATACACACCACAAGCAGCAACTCTTCCAAGTTCAATATCATGTAATTGTATGGCAACACGTTCAATGTCATGGGGATATACATTTTTACCATTGATAAAGATAATGTCTTTTTCTCGCCCTGTTACAACCAGTTTTCCATTCATCATGAAACCCAGATCGCCTGTATTCACCCATCCGTCGTGCGTTAATAACTTCTCCGTTGCTAGTGAATTATTATAATAACCTTGGGTGACGTTATCCCCCTTGATTTGAATTTTTCCAATAACCAAATCGGGAACACTGTTCATTTCCTCATCGCAAATTCTAACATGGCAATAATCAACTGCCTCGCCAACGGCAACAAATGATGCCACATGTTCAGCATGTTTCTCGACTTCGATGACACGCTCCCCTAAGTTCAGATGATCCCGGTGAACGTACACCGCAGTAAATTCTTCTTCCACCTTGGGAAAGGAAACAGCAACAGAGGCCTCTGCTAATCCATATACGGTAAACATGGCTGTTTTCTTTAAGTGATATGCTGACAATACATTTAGGAATTCATCACACACTTCGGGTAATATAGGTTCCGCCCCATTATAGATGACTCTGACAGATGACAGATCCCATCCCTCCGCTTTGTCTTCGCGAAAGAAATTCAGGAAATATTTATAACCAAAGTTAGGGGAAGACAGTATGGTTGCTTTGTGTTCATTTACTTTTTTCATCCATAGAATCGGTTTGCGGATAAATAATTCCGTTGGGAGCAAGTACTGATGAATTCCTGCCACAAGGGGTACGAGATGAAATCCAATCAAACCCATATCATGGGTAAGGGGCATCCAGGAGAGAAAACTATCTTTTGAACTAATTTGTGTGCCATTAATAGCAGCACTAGCATTATAAATGAGGTTTCGATGGGTCAGCATAACGCCCTTGGGGTCGCCGGTTGATCCGGAAGAAAATTGAATAAATGCAAAGTCATCTGGCTTAGGCTCATCATATTTTACAGATTTATAATCATATACGTGGTCTTGTATCATTTCCGTTCTAGACTCTAGTTGATGATGCAAATCCAGTAATTCATGTTCTAAAGCGAACTTTATCAGTTTATCCAGTACCTTTTCAGATGCAATCATGAAGGGGTTATTCAGTAATTCCCATATACGGCATACCTTCAAGTTTTGTTCTTCATCTTCACCAATACTTACAGGTACGGGGATCATTCCACCTAGTAAACAAGCCCAGAATGCGACTAAAAAGCGTTTGTTCTCTTGGATCTGAAAAATAATCTCTTGTTTAGGTTTAATTCCGATGGCTTGTAGATAACCTAAATACCCATGTGCTTCAGTAAATAATTGATGATAAGATATAAAAGTTTCACGTTTGTCCGCATCGATAAAACGAATACCGTGGTCCGTTATTTTACCTCTGTCGCGGATCACATCCACTAATGTTTGAAACTGGCTAGTATACATATCTCTCCTCCAAATATATCTTCTCTATCATGCTTATCTAATTATTTACACATATTTCAAGCAAAATTTTACCATAGAAATATATGTAAAATCAATCAATTTATTGTTACTATATGGTAAAATATAGAGATTGAATAGCTCATTTTTTTACATATTGATGACAAAACGTCTGAATATTCAACAACTTCAGAGCGTATCCAACGACAAACAGACCACCTCATAATGAGACAGCCTGGAATGTTCTAGAGGTCTTGTGAGCAAACAAAATCGTACTAAATTGCATTAATTAACGCAGTTTCATCTATTGAAATTTGTTTCGCTGTAAGAATCGAATGACATACCTGTAGAGCATCATTTATCTCTTCTTCGCTAAGTTTGTATCCATTCTTGTGTATTTGTTCCTTTACCCGTTGTAATTGATGAAATAACGGCTCAACCGTTTGGGTATATGCTATCGAATCTTGGTTATAATTCCGTGAAATGAGTGCGGTTACCATTAGTTCTGATAACAACTTTTTACGAATCGTTAACCGCTTATTTTTCCTTTCTTGTGTATTTGTAAGCATTAGTAAATCGGAAGGCTGACCAAGGGAATAAGGTACAGTACGCTTCGTTATTTTACTCATAAGACTAACTAACACATGTTTAGAACCCAACTCTATAACTTCAGTAACCCCATTTTCAACCAGATAAAGCATGGACTCTGACCATCTTACAGGCATCGTCATCTGCATGTTTAAGTAATCCACGACAGATCGATCACACTCATAGGGTGCTGCTGTAACATTTGAAATAATCGGGTATTTTGCATGGGCATATTGATATCGATCCAATTCAACTTTGAATTGTTCTGCTGCGGTTTGCATCATGGGAGAATGATAGGGACCACTTACATTTATATAAGAATGTTTCGTTCCCAGGGATTCTGTCCTTTTAATAATTTTTTGTATAGAGTGCCGATGTCCCGAAATGACAAACTGTTGGTCAGCGTTCATACAAGCCACACAGGCAGGGTGTTTTTTTGTTGAAACTTCTTCGCATATGTTTTGAAGTGTGTCTAATTGAATGTGTGAAATGGCCACCATGGTCCCTTGCTGATGCGGGTCTGCATTGTGCATAATGATCCCTCGTTGTCTCACAAGTTTAATAGCGTCACGAAAAGATAGAACACCAGCGCATACCAGAGCCGAATATTCTCCCAAACTATGCCCAGCCAAATATGTGGGTCCCATCCCTATTTCTTGCATATAAACTTGATAAGCAATGACACTTACAGTCAAAAGTGCAGGCTGCGCGTTCATCGTCATTGTCAAATCATTCAGACTGCCTTCAAAACAAAGTTTTCTTAAATCGAAAGAAATAGCATAACTGGCTTCTTCAAATAGCTTTTTAGCTACATCGAAGTTATTCCAAAAGTCTCTACCCATCCCAACCACCTGAGAACCTTGTCCAGGAAACAACAGAGCTACATTACTCATCCAGCATCCTCCATGTATCAACTTTATATTCCATGCACTTCGACAAATTAAAACCAATAAATTCCTTGTTTGCAAAATTTATAATAAACTTTCATTGGGAGTTATGCAATAATAAAGTCAAAAGGAGGGTCATCTATATCTATGAACGGAAAAAAATTCGTGATTCTTTTTGGGCTCCTCGTTGGCCTCTGTGTTGGAACATTTAGTGTTGTTCTTTACTGGATCTTGTCTGTAGTCTGAGTACTAATGCAAATAGACACCTCCATTGAGGAGATGCCTGTTCCATTCTGATCTGATCATTCAAGACTCACGATTCTCCTTATCCTCAGAGAAACGGATTCCTCTTTATTTCAGATCCGATTTTTTCGCTCACTTCGTTCTCTTTATCACTCAACATCTGATCTGAAGATGGCACAGTTGAATAGTCGTCCTGTAATACAATTACATACAGCCCATTACCTGGAATCCTAACTTGACATACAGAATTTTCTTTGTTCATGTTGATCAGCTGCTCCATTAAGTCTGAAGCCGTTATAACTTCTTTCATCCGAATCCCCTCACCTTTCTACGGATTTACACCTACTGCGAACGGACGTGCCCCCACCGGAATGGTAGCAATCACAGTATTCGTTTCGCCATCGATCACAGAAATGGTATTGTCATCTTGATTGCTTATATAAACTCGATTGGTTAACGGATTGGCGCCCGCTCCGTTTGGATTAATTCCGACAGGAACAGTAGCAATCACCGTATTGGTTAATCCACTAATTACTGAAACATTATCCGTATCTCGATTTGGGACGTAAATGGCGTTTGTGGAGGTATTCACCGCTACTTCAGCTGGCGTAACGCCGACCGGAATGGTATCAATTAGGTATTCGTCACACCATCAATAACGGAAACCGTATTACTGGTAAAATTCGATACATAAATACGGTTGGTGGCTGGATTGACCCCTACACGGAATGGATTAACCTGAACGGGTATCGTAGCAATCACCGTATTGGTTACTCCATCGATCACAGACACAGCATCAGAATTAAAATTTACTGCATAGATCCGATTGGTTAAGGAATTGACGCCTATACCCGTTAAAAAATTGAGTCCCGGAATAGTGATAGTATCAATCACCGTGTTTGTCAATCCATTAATAACGGTTACATCTTCAGTTGTATCCAATGAATTAAAATTTGCCGTATAAATAGCATTGGTCGCTATATCGACCCCTACGTCACTTGGCTCGCTCCCAACAGGAACAGTAGCAATCACAGTGTTGGATACACTATTAATGACGGAAATGGTATTGCTGCCTCTGTTTGAGACATAAATACGACTCGTTAATGGATTAACATCAATCCCTGCAGGATTCGTTCCCACAGGAATCGTAGCAATCACCGTATTGGTTTCGCCATTAATGACGGAGACATCGTTACTATTAAAATTCGCAACATAAATGCGGTTGACTGGTGTGTTATCTCCCTCCATTTCAAGTTCAGAAGAGACTAATCGATGTGCGGCAACTAGCTGACCAGTTTCATTTTTGCCCCACACGGAAATCTCCGTCTGCTCCATAGCTACACCTTCAACTGTAAAGACAAATTCAAACGCATCAAGATTGGCAAAATAAGTTCTTGTCACTACCTGATCCGGAGCAAGTGAAATCTGCTCGCTGACATATAAAGTCCTCGTAGCGGTCAAATTATACCCTTGTATCAAAACAACGGATTCATCCAGAGAATTCCTGTTATCAATTTTAACGGTAACTTGTTGTGTTGGCCGTACATCACTGACGGCATTATTCTCAATAGGTCCGGTTGATAGAATGGCCATTTCGATTCTCTCCTTCACTTAGATGTTATGGTTTGATTAGAGAACCCTTTTGTAAAAATATAAATTGATCTGTTTAAACCAAAATAAAGACCCTGCAATAATATATGCAGGGTCTTAAATAAGGTTTGGGACAAAGGATGTACGTATTACCCGTTTTTATCTCTCACCTTGTTAACTTTATCAAGTGATCAATCCATACTTCACAAAACTATGATACAATCCATCTTCCTCTACTGTTCCAGTAATATCATCTGCAATGGCTTTCAGTCCAGGCTTTGCATTACCCATGGCAATTCCGACGTTACAAAATTCCAACATCTCGGCATCATTCATGCCATCACCAATGGCGAATGTATCTTGCTGTGACATGCCCAGATGCTCCAACAAATCGGCGATCGCAATCGCTTTGTGAATGCCAGGGATCATCAGTTCACCACTTCCTTCACCAAAGATCGGCACAGTGCACTGAATGACTTCGAATTTCCCTTCAAACTCTTGCTTGATCCGCTCAAACGGGATGGCCGAGCTCTCCAAGAAACATACTTTGTTCACATCATCCTTATACAGGTCGGCCTCTCCATACGTTAATCCGGCAATAAACGGGTGCGGTTTCAGCTCCTTCTTCTCTCTGGCTACAGGGTCATTCTCCACATCACCATAGATGCGGCGTTCCAGGTGAGGTTGAAGATTGCTACTCGCATACAGAGCCGAATTGGATTCAAGGTAGAAGTCAATGCCGTTTTCATTGAAAAAATCGACCATATGTCGAACATCTTCCGCTGTTACCCTTTTGTGATATAACACGTCATTGCCAAACTCCACATAACCCCCACCTGCACCAATCAGACCATCGAATCCGACATCCCAGATGGAATCATAAATTTCTGCTTTGGATCTGCCTGTACATAAATAGAGCAGATGTCCGTTCTCTCTGGCCTGTTTACAAGCCTTCTGTGCTGACAACGGAATACTTCCGTCATCATCTACCAGTGTGCCATCAATATCAATAAAAACAATTTTCCGCTTCGTTTCGTTCATCTGCCTAGCCCCCATCATGTATGTTGTCTATGTCTAAACGAGCGAGTGCCGACAGGCATTTTCCTTATACAAAATTACCTATTCCGTGGTGTTCGCTGATCGATCAACTTCTCCAAAAATTCGGCAAAAGAATCCGCGTATACTTCAGGTTCCCCATTAAAGTAATCCAAACGCATCACTTTGTACTCTCCAAGGTGATCTGCCGTCCGCGTATCAAAATAGTAATATTCATCTTCGTCCGGTACAAACAGTTCCAGCTTCCCTTCCTTCTTCGCGTCTTCGTCGGCAAGTCGGTATCTATACAAAATATCAGTGTCCGCATACTCTCGGTGTTCTGGAGGCGATATGGTCAGAATTCCGGTTCCACTTAACATCGCTATACCATAATTCAGAAGCCACCAGCGATAGGACGGAGGTAAAGGAAAGCCCAACTCCTGTTCAATTTCGGTAATCCAGCTCTCTTGAACTTGATGATTCGGGAACCAGCGTATAACCTCGGTATGCTCCAGTTTCTCAATCAGACTTGAATACATGGATAGATCTCCCCCATTACCATCATAATGTCATTTTCCTTCAATAAATTCCAATGGTTACTTACATGCCAACTTGTCCATATGTACGGTTTGCCAGTCATCATCCTGCTCAGCAATAACCGTAAACCCTTGGCGTTTCCAAAAATCTACGGCTCCTGGCAAGAAGCGATGTGTATGCAAATACAGCGTCGTATAGTGCATATCCTTTACCACGCTCTCCAGTTCGTTCATCAACATCGAGCCAATGCCAAACCTACGATACGCGGGATCTACATAACATTTTACTATTTCGGCAGCCGATTGAGCTGCATATCGACCTTCCACAGCTTCAATACGTCCATCATATGGTAATATCCCAATAGAACCGACGATCCCCGCATCCCCCATCATTGCAACAAGAAAGATCGAACCATCTGAGTCCAGATAATGTTCTCTGAACTGCTCGAAGTCCACAGGCAATTTCGTATGATCCATCATCGGAAACACTTCTTTGCGTACACGCATGGCAAAATCAATGGCATCCTCAATCTGGTGTACCTGAACTGGTGTGACTGTCGGTATATTCTGAAGTTGTGTCAATGAAACCACATTCCTTATCCTCTGTATTAGGAGCCACCTCTCGGCCCTGCCTTAAATCTTGTTCATGCCAAAGCGGCTCTCTTCATATCATCTTACCGAATTTATCCCTTCCTATCAATCTATCTACACTACTATCCAAATTGCAAGAGTGCCCGCGCAGTCTAATAGAGTTCGCATACGATAAGGCGTGTCACAATTCATATTGGAGGGATAAACGCTCATGTGGTTATGGTTAGGTGTTTTTGCTTTCATTTTGCTAGTAATCGGGTTCGTGTATCGTTATCTGGACCAACTTGCCGAGAGCAAGTTTCACCCTCACGCTCCCAAGCAGCTCTTAGTCAAATTCAAGGAAGGGACAACCGAGGATGAGATGCACACCCTTCACAAAAAAGGGAGATGTAAAGTCGCTGAGACCTATGAAGATTTAGGCTGGTACCGTGTGGAATCCCGCAAAAAAATGCACAGAATGCTGAAACATTACAAAGATCATGAGCTTATTGAACATGCAGAGCCGAATTACCTCGTTGAAGCATCCTTCACTCCTAATGACCCTTTCTTTCCTTATCAGTATAACCTGTCCAAAATCAATGCACCCGCTGCATGGGATATTACTCAGAGTAACAGCTCTGTCAAAATCGCCATTATCGACACCGGTGTACAGCTAAACCACCCAGAATTGGCTTCCAAGCTCCTCCCCGGTTATGATTATGTTGATTATGATAACATCCCTGAGGATGGGAACGGCCACGGCACCCATGTAGCCGGGATCGCTGCCTCCGTTACCAACAATGGTGTGGGCATCGCAGGCGCTGCACCACTCGCATCCATCGTTCCGCTCCGGGTACTGGATAACAACGGACAAGGAACGATAGGTAATGTCGGTAACGGGCTTGTCTTTGCTGCCAATAACGGTGTACAGGTTGTTAACCTGAGCCTTGGTGGGCCGATGGGAAATGCTTTCCTTCAAGCTGCCGTACAGTATGCTTGGGATCGTGGAGCTGTGATTATTGCCGCAGCTGGTAACGACAACACTTCATTCCCAATCGTACCCGCCTCGTATCCCAACGTGATTGCTGTCGCTTCAACCAATCCCTCCGATCTCAAATCCAATTTCTCCAACTATGGCTCTTGGGTGGATATGGCCGCACCGGGTGATACCATTCTATCCACATACGTGGGTGGTTCCTATGCCTACCTTAGCGGTACGTCCATGGCTGCCCCTCATGTGGCTGGAGTAGCTGCACTTCTTGCTGCACAAGGAAAAACAAATGCTCAGATTCGGGATGCGCTGTGTTTCGCTTCTGATCCGGTATCAGGCTCCGGGATCTACTGGACATATGGTCGACTGAATGCTTATCAGAGCTTGCAGGTGCCATAATACACCTACTATCGCTCATAATTGCACACATGGCATATCCTTTCCATTTTTCACAAATAAAAAAACGAAGGGGCATCTGTAAGTGAGATGCTCCTTCGTTTGGTTAGAAAGTATTCGATGTTACACTTTTGCTGCCCAAAGCTCTATTTCAATTTTAATCTCTGGTAGACCTAATGCCGTAATATATCCAATCGTCATTGCAGGATAATCCGTACTAAATAATTGTCCCCACTCGGCATATAAGAAATCCCAATCGATTTCCTCGGTTGCCCATACGTTCACTTTGATAATATGTTCAGCATCTAAGCGCTCAGATTCGAGCACTGTTTTAATATTATTAAATGTATTAATGACTTGCTCATTCAGACTCTCTGGAAAGAGTCCATTATGATCTGCTCCAATTTGACCCGAAGTCACAAATAATTCTGCATTCCTCGGGATTCTTGTAATATGCGTGTACTGACCTACAGGAGCTGGCATATTTTCTGGATTTGTTCTAGTAATTTTGTCAATATTCATCTGGATTACCTCATCATTCTTAAGATTTTTCTGCGTTATTTCCTAGTTTTCCTCCGATTTTGGGCAGACTTCACCCTTGGAATAGATTCTAGAAAAAGACAGCAGTGGAGTATCCATATCCCGAAGATATAAACGCAAGTGATTTTTTCTTCATGAGTGGATGCTCCTCCCTTCTTAAGTGACAAGATTCTCTTAATCTCTTTATTATATCTGAAAGCCACATCATGGGTCAAATTCATCCCCTCATAAACAAAGAGCAATCCCGTAATAACGAGACTGCTCTTTGTCTATTCTATAGCGCCGGAGACCTTGTATCAGAAATATTGTGCGCCATTACTCGCAATGACATCTTTGTACCAGTGAAAACTCTTCTTTTTCACTCTGCGAAGTGTGCCCGTACCATCATTATTTCGGTCTACATAGATATAGCCATAACGTTTCTTCATCTCTCCGGTACCCGCACTGACCAGGTCAATCGGTCCCCAGCTTGTGTAACCTATGAGCTCTACACCGTCTTGAATCGCTTCAGCCATCTCGGCAAAATGACTATTCAAATATTCGATGCGATAGTCATCTTCAACAGAGTCATTATCTAACAACACATCGGTTGCCCCAAGTCCATTTTCTACGATAAACAACGGTTTTCCATAGCGGTCATGAAGCTGATTACACGTAATCCGAAGCCCCTTCGGATCAATGGTCCATCCCCACTCGGAAGCTTGCAGATAAGGGTTCTTCACCGAACCAAATACATTGCCTTCTGTCGAATCTTTCAAAATCTCAGGGTCCGTACTGGTGCACCGGCTTGCGTAATAGCTAAAACCGATATAGTCGACCGTGTTCTGCATCAAAATATCTGCATCTTCCGGTTGCATGTCAATCCAAATGTCATTTTCTCTGAAAAATCTTTTTGTATAACCCGGATATGCTCCCTTCGATTGTACGTCGATGAAGAAGAACGATTCACGATCTTTCTCCATAGCCTTCCACACGTCATCCGGGTTAGAGCTGTATGGATACACCATTCCAGCGGCTAACATACAACCAATCTGTGCACCCGGAATGATCTCATGACAAGCCTTAACAGCAAGCGCACTCGCTACCAATTCATGATGTGCTGCCTGATACAGGACCTGATCTTTGTTTTCACAATCCTGCAGAACAATACCCGCTCCAATGTACGGGAGATGCAGCAACATATTGATCTCATTAAACGTCATCCAGTACTTCACTTTATTCTTGTATCGATTGAATAGCGTCGTCGCATATTTCTCAAAGAAACCAATCATCTTACGATTCTTCCAACCGCCGTAAGTCTCGACCAGATGTACAGGTACATCGAAATGGCAGATCGTTACCACAGGTTCAATGTTGTATTTTAATAACTCATCAAAGACATCATCATAAAATTGCAAGCCTGCTTCGTTTGGCTCCGCTTCATCACCATTAGGGAAAATCCGTGCCCAGGCTATGGAAAGCCTGAGGCACTTAAATCCCATTTCTGCAAATAACGCAATATCTTCCTTATATCGATGATAGAAGTCAATGGCTTCATGTGAAGGATAGAATTCCCCTGTTTTTGGTTCATACGAATCCAGGTTACCCAGAGCAATATTCCATCGATTGGCACCAATCGGAATCAGATCTACCGTTGTTAAACCTTTTCCACCTTCCAGATAAGCACCTTCCAATTGATTCGCTGCGGTTGCTCCTCCCCAGAGAAAATTCTCCGGGAAGGCTGTAAACTTTTCATTCATTGAGGAGTTCCTCCTTAACCATCCTTAGTTTCAATTAGCTTAATACCGTGATCAATTTATCTTTCTCATGAACGGATGCATCTTTTGTTCCTACAACGTCCAGATAATTTGAAGTATTAGTCACAATGATCGGTGTAACCGTCTCATACCCTGCATCCTTAATGGCTTGCAGATCAAACTCAACAATCAGGTCACCTGCGTTAACACGGTCTCCATCTTTCACATGGGTTGTAAAATGTTGACCTTTCAGCTTGACCGTATCCTGTCCAATATGGATCAGCATCTCTACACCATCATCGCTTACAAGACCAATGGCGTGTTTGGTACGATATACGGTTTGAACAACACCTGTGATTGGAGATACCACTCTACCACTGGTTGGACGAATTGCAATCCCTTTACCCATGTGCTCACCTGCAAACGTTACGTCATTAATTTCATTCAGTGCAACAACTTCACCAGCCATTGGGCTGACGATTTCGTATCTGCTGTTCGGATTTGGATCAAGTACTGGTGCTGGAGCTGGTGTAGCTTCTACTTTGTCTTTAAATCCAAACACGTACGTCAAGACAAAACCAACGATGAATGCTACCAATACTGCAACGATGGACATATAGAATCCGGAATCAGGACCTGCTTCTTTGTTGATAAAGCTTGGAATACCGAAGATACCCAGTCCACCAAAGACGTAAAGCTTTGAGCCTGCCCATCCTAAAATACCACCACCGACAGCACCACCAATACAACTCATGATAAACGGCTTTTTCAATGGAAGAGTTACGCCATAGATTGCCGGCTCAGTTACTCCGAATATACCGGAAATAAACGCTGGAATGCTTAATGATTTCAACTTGGAATTTTTTGTTTTGAGCAGAACTGCAAGTACTGCACCCGTTTGGGCAAAGGAAGCGCCGAAGGACATTGCAAGAACTGGATCAGCCCCCGATGTACTTAAGTTAAGAAGCATAACTGGTACAAGTCCCCAGTGAAGTCCAAACAGTACTAGCACTTGCCAGAATCCGCCGAGAACCAAACCTGTAATAATCGGACTCAATTCATAGATACTTGTTGTACCTGCACCAACCAATTGACCTGCCCATGTGGCTATTGGACCAATTACAATGAAGGTTACCGGAACAATCACGAGCAAAGTGAAGAATGGAACCAAAAATGTGCTAACGACTTTAGGAATGATGTTTTTGAAGAATCTTTCAATCTTAACAGCGAAGAACGTAGCAATAATGATCGGAATAACCGATGTTGAGTACGTCATCAATATAACCGGGATACCTAAGAACGTAATGTGAATCGGTGATTCAAACAATGTACCTGTGAACAAAGTGTATAGTGGATCTCCTGCAGTCAAACCGGACAGCGTAGGATACACTAACGAAGCACCTATCGCCATACCCAGGAACGGTGAACCCCCAAATTTCTTGATTGCCGTGTATCCAAGGAAGATCGGGAAGAAGTAGAACAGTGAATCACCAAGTGCATTCAGCAAATGGTATGTTCCTGATGTATTTTCGACCCATCCAAATGCTACAAACATGGCTGTGAAACCTTTGATCATACCTGTAGCAGCAAGCAAACCGAGCAGTGGTGTGAACACACCGGAGATCATGTCGATAAATCGGCTGAACAATCCTACTTTTTTGCCTGAGTTGTCCGTCTCCTCTTCAACTTGTCCCTCACTTGGGAAATTTCCTACTTTAACGACTGCTTTATATACATCCGGCACTTCGTTGCCGATAACGACCTGATATTGTCCACCACTTTGCATAACGGTAATAACACCTGGCAGATTTTTAAGTTCTTCTGTTTTGGCTACGCTTTCATTTTTCAGTTTAAACCGCAGTCTTGTTACGCAATGGAATACACTATTTACGTTCTCGCGACCACCTACACGTGCCAGAATGTCCTTAGCCAATTGATCGTAGTTGCTCATTGTAATTCTCCCTCTCTAAGTAGACTCCCCATGACTTTTGAAACAAATAAAACCTGAACCACTGAACATACACAACATACCGGATCGTCCGGAAATCAGTCGTGTTATTCAGCAATTCAGGTTTTGCCCTTAACGGTTGCAACCCTGTAAGGCTGTACACATTGGTATTTAATTATTTGGATAACGAAAGTAAGTTACATTCCATACCCTCTGAACTGAGGATGGTCGGCATTGCCTGATTGAACAGTTACAATCCGATTGATGTATGCGCTTACTTCTTGAACTCATCATAGTACATCTGAACTACGTTTGCAACACTTATTTTTATTAATTTCACAAATACATTGGAGTGACCGAAAATGAAAAAAAGAGACCACTCCGAAAACATCAAAGTGGTCTCTATAAAGCTAATGTTCAGATTAATAAAATACGCACTAAAGCAGAATTAACCTATAACCGTAACCAATTTATCCTTTTCTTGCACTTCACGATTTGTTGTAGCAACCACGTCCAAATAATCAGCCGTATTAGTTACAATTATCGGTGTTACGGTCTCATATCCCGCCTCAATAATGGCCTGCAGATCAAATTCAACGATCAGATCGCCAACACTCACACGATCTCCATCTTTCACATGTGCAGTGAAATGTTGACCTTTGAGCTGTACTGTATCCTGACCGATATGGATCAGAATCTCTACACCTTGATCATCTACAAGACCAATTGCATGTTTGGTACGGTAAATCGTCTGTACCACGCCATTAATCGGGGATACAACTCTCCCACTGGTTGGGCGAATAGCAATTCCTTTACCCATATGTTCACCAGCAAATGTAGCATCGTTAATTTCTTGCAAAGGAACCACCTCACCCGTCATCGGGCTGGCAATTTCGTAACGATTGTTTGGATTAGGCTCAAGTGCAGCCTTCTCTTCTTTTACTGGCTCTGGAGCCTGTTTGGCAGCCTCCGGATTAGCAGGATCTTTGAATCCTACAAAATAAACGAGAACAAAACCTAGTACAAAAGCAATGATAGTGGCAATCATGGCCATCCAGAATTCATAGTTAATCCCTGCTGTCGGACTAATAAGCGCTGGAACACCAAAGATGCCTGAAGCAAATACAAACATTTTGGAACCTGCGAATCCAATAATACCACCAGCTACTGCAGAAGAAATACAACTCATAATAAATGGTTTTTTCAGTGGCAAAGTAAGTCCATAAATAGCAGGCTCAGTAACACCAAAAATCCCGGACACAAAGGCAGGAACCCCCAGTGATTTGAGTTTGGTATTTTTCGTTTTAAGCATAACGCCAAGAACGGCACCAATCTGAGCAAAAGAAGCAGCAAACATCATGGCCAGAATCGGATCTGCTTTCAGAGTGGACAGATTCAGCAACATGATGGGTACGATACCCCAGTGTAACCCGAAGATCACCAATACTTGCCACAATCCACCAACAACAATACCGGTTACTAACGGACTCAAGTCATAAATGCCCGATACCCCGGCACCAATCAGCTGACTTGCCCATGTTGCGATTGGACCAATCAAGAGGAATGTTACAGGTACAACAATCAGAATTGTGAAGAATGGCGTAAGGAACGTTCTCACAACAGAAGGAATGATCTTTTTGAAGAACGCTTCTACCTTTGCTCCAAAATAAGCAGCAATAATAATCGGAATGACGGATGAGGAATAACTCATCAAGATAACGGGAATACCCAGGAACGTAATATGAATCGGTGATTCAAACAATGTGCCTGCAAACAGCGTATAGAGCGGTTCCCCACCACTAAGACCGGATAAGGTCGGATATACAAGCGATGCTCCGATGGCCATCCCGAGGAATGGAGATCCACCGAATTTTTTCATAGCTGTGTAACCCAGGAAGATTGGGAAGAAGTAGAACAGACAGTCTCCTGCAGCATTCAACAATTGATATGTTCCTGAAGCCGGGTCCAACCATTCGAGAGAAGTAAACATGGACAGGAAACCTTTGATCATCCCTGTTGCAGCTAGCAATCCGAGAATTGGTGTAAATACACCTGAGATCAAGTCGATAAACTGACCCAAGAGACTCTCTTTTTTACCGGAAGATTCTGAATCATCACTTGAGACCGGTTCATCCGCATTCATATTACCCACCTGTAACAAGGCTTTATACACATCAGACACTTCGTTACCCACAACTACCTGGTATTGCCCCCCACTTTGCATTACTGTTATGACTCCAGGCAGATTTTTGAGTTCGTCTGTTTTGGCATTATTGTCATTTTTTAATTTGAAACGAAGTCTGGTCGCGCAGTGCACCACGCTGTTAATGTTCTGTTTTCCACCAACACCAGACAGAATGTCTTTGGCTAATTGCTCGTGTTTCATGAAGTCTTTTCTTCCTTTCTGGCTAGACACGGATTCAAAGCATATTGGAGAGAATAAAAAAACCTGAACATCTGAATGTATGGAACATCCGGTTAACGGTATGTTCTGTCATTCAAGCGTTCAGGTTTTGCCCTAGTGGTTGCAACCCTGCAAGCTGATCTATGGGATTATTCAGAAGTTGCATTCACAACTCTCTCAATATGAATCGTTAAGTACATTAATTCTTCGTCAGTTAGTTGATACGTGTAGTTGCTTTCAATGAATTTCTTAATTTTCTCCGAGCACTTATGCGCTGCTGGATACTTTTTCTGAATCATCAGGAACAGTTCATCATCGTTGTTGCTCTTGTAATGTTTTCCCTTAACCAAACGTTGGGCGAAAAACTTCAAATGCGTCACAAAGCGATAAAATGTCAGTGAGTTTTCATCAAAATCAATCTTGAAATGATACTTGATGATTGTCAAGATTTCCTGCATGACCTGCGTCATACTCTTGATGTTGGGCATTTCTTCGTTCAAAGCTGCATTGACAAAATGAAGTGCCATAAAACCGGCTTCGTCCTCGGGCAAGATCACACCAAACTGATCACAGATCATATTGAGCGCTTCCATTCCGACTTCATATTCCTCTTTGTATAACTGCTTTGTCTCCCAGATTAACCCGTTGCGTATGGGCAGATTCTTGCGATACCGCTCAATGGCAAAGTGAATATGGTCTGTGAGATGTAAGTAAATGCTCTCATTTAATTTCTTGCCAAGTTTTAATTTGGCGTAAGCGATGATTTCCTCGGATACTTTCATGTATTCCAGAGGAATGCTTGAGATTAATGCCTTGAAGTTTTCCTGAATATCTTCATTCTGTAAAGTAAATATCTTGTCGATATGCTGCTCGGAAACCATATCACCCGCCCGCTTCTGATAAGCAATCCCCCGGCCAATGATAATAACTTCCTGTTGTTCGTCATTCATCGCAACTACAGCATTATTGTTCAGCACCTTCTCGATTTTCACTTTATCACTCCAATATACAGAAAAAGACAAACCAATCCCTTTTCTCAAGGTATACGGCTTTGCCTGATTCAACAGTTACAACCCGATATGTTGTACGCGCTTCCCTCATATTATTACAAATTTCTACACAGTGCAACAAAAAGTTAATATCGTATTAGCATGACTCCCGATCTAGGTAAATATACTCACAGGAGTGAGCAAATCAAGAATTATTTTACAGGAATTCACGGTTTATTGTTTTTGCTTTCTTTCTCCAGTTCCGCTTCAATTCTTCGATTAATCATGTCCATTTGTTCTGAATCCAAACGATCAACTTGAGTGTATTCTTTATCCAACTCGTACTCTTGCGCCTCGCCTTTGTTCATTAGCCCCAGATGATTCTTGATGTCTCGGATATCTTCACGCATATGTATCGTCTGACGGTATTGGTCTACAACAAGTGCAAAAATAATGCCCCCGGCCACTATTGGACCAAATGGGATCAGATAACATAAAACAAGTCCTATGAGCAAAAATATAACAAAGTACATGATGTAGTGCCCCTCTCATATAAAGTATCTACTTTGCTAAGTTAGACGTTTCTCAGATTACAAATTAAAGCGTTCCTGGATTAACTGTGCCACTTCATCCGGGCTCTTGTGCGTGTTATCAATCCGTATGTAGTGCTCATGCATGATTTCCCCCGGTTCCGAATTCAATCGATAAAGCTTCATCGTATCAAGCAACTCTCGCTCAGACCACGCGATGTCTCGCTTTGTTGGCTTATGTAACAGGCGATGCGGACTTTTATTGCGCTCCAATCTTTCCGATGCATCGGCTTCCAGTTCCACATAACAGACCTGACCCCCATTAGATTCGAATAACTCGCTGATCTTACGGATGTACTCTCCGTCTTGCTTCAGGTCAAAAGCCCATACAAACGTAAAAATTAGACCCGGTAGGTCACTCTTCGCCACTTCTTCAAAAATCTCCTGACGGAACAGATTAACCAGTCTTTTTCCCTGTGGTGTACCATAGCTGAAATAAGGAGACACCAATTCAATGGTCATATGGTTATGAAACAATTTAAGCTTTGTTATCTTCTCCAGTTCTTGCCCAACCGTCATTTTGCCCACAGCCTGCGGACCAAAAATAATCACCAATTTCATTCGATCACTCCTGACAAGGTAGTGTTCATTCCATTAATTCAATTTTATGGATATTAAACTCTATAATACCTTCTTTAGAGCAAATAAAAAAGAGGTTTCAAGTGATTCTCTCAACGGGTGAGGGCTTGAAAACTCTTATCTTTAATTAAGTAAATTTATTTTAACTTAACGTCCGATCAGTACCCATCCCCACTTCATCCGCCGCAATCCCATCGCGCAGATCCATGAGATCAGGAGCGCCACAACATAAGATAGAATGATGCCCACACTGAAGTGCCGAGCCAGTTCATCTGTGAATTCACGTCTCCAGAAGAGCAGTACGAGTGGATGCATTAAAAACACACCGAACGCAACTGTACCCAAGGAGTCCAGAACACGCGTAGCTTTCCGAAACTCGGTATGTTTTCCTGTGCCCATTCGTTCACTGAAGATCAACAGGAGCAAGCAGGCTGACAACGTAAACAGATTTCGGAACAAGAACAGCACAGTATAGGTTACCACCGGGTATGCAGCAAAAGCGGTTTTGATATAAGCATTACCATATATAAAAATGGCACCTCCACCTAACAACGCAGCTATGAGCACATAACGGTGAGTATACAGTTTGTTCAATGCCCACTCAAAGTTCAACCCAACCCATGCGCCAAATCCAATCACGATCAGATAACTGGGTAACAAACTTCCTGTCCGTTCGAAGTGAAACTGCAAATGTAGTGCATAGAAGATCGCTTGGCCAGCAATAAAGAATAATGGCAAGTACCGATTAAAAAAACGATGGCGTGTAAGGGACAGAAGCCATGGAAAAACGATATAGAATTGAAGAATAATCAGAAAAAAGTACAAGTGCGTATGAGCGGTTCCCATCACTAATTGTTTGGCAAATTGAACACCATGGGTCAAAGGTTCTTTGCCCGCAAGCAACTGTTTAATGGCAAAGTAGATAAGGGACCACACCACATAGGGTACAAATACATTAAATAAACGCTTCTTATAAAAAGTGAGCATCCAACCCTTCTCATTCACCTTGGAGCTGTAGTTGTAGAACAAGACCAGGGAGGACAGAAACAGAAACGCTGGAACGGCAAATTGCAAAAACGTGTTCCAGAAATAATACACATCATGATCTAATGTATGCTTGGGGTAATGCGCGACTGCTGTTGAAGTTGCATGAATAGCTACCACTGCCATGATGGCAAAAGCACGATAGAGATCCAGATACTCAATTCGCCGGGGCCGATTAACCGGTTGATTCATAAAGATAACCTCACTTGTGCCTGATATGGGATGATAGTTTCCGGCCGCAATCCAGATTCTATGCTTCATTTTAATCAGCACACGAGGGTAATACAATCATAATCCATATTATTTTCGTTATATTACATCATTATTCTGCATTATTCGACATTTTCTATCCAGAATCGTTCAACAATGTTGCCATTGGACTCCACATAGTCTTCATCCCGAATGCCACCATTTCGAAGGATAACCCTTCTGGAAGGCTCATTAACCGCATCGCATACGACCAATACTTTGGAAATTCCAAGCTCTCTCGTTTTCTCCAAAGAAAGCCTGAGAATTTCGGAACCATAGCCATTGTGCCGCTCTCCTGGACAAATACCATATCCAATATGCCCTCCACTGTTGAACAATTTATCGTTAAGCTCATGCCTTATATTCACAGCACCCACGATTTGTTGACTCTCCGTGACCAGCCAATATGTACTGTCTTTGACCCAGCCCTCCGGGATGTCGATCCCTTGTTCATTACGCTGCAAAAACGCCAACATCTCATCGAACGCATAAGGATCTTTGGAAATGACCCAAGGAACCATCAATTCTCCACTTCTGACCCAGTCTTCATAAAATGCCAAATACGCATCCTTATAGGCTTTTGATGGTTTAATTAATCTAACGTGTTCTTTCCCCATGATCATTACATCCTCCCAACAGATATTGATACTGCCACGTTCTCTCTTCTAGGACACGACGTTCTTGCTCTTCCATCAAACAGTCATAAAAGACAGCTTTCACTGCATACGTTGCGGCATGCACCGCATGGCCTTTCACATGTGCCGTTGCTGCTGCGTGCCCCGCCGCACGAGATGCAGCAGAGGCAGCGACATGATCGGCTTCCCGTGCAGCAGCATGAGCTGCAAAAGCCGCCTTTCGAGCATCAACCATGGCAATCTCTCCACGGATCCAACCTCTTCCTGCGTCAATGGCATCACGGGCGCGGAGATCATCCGTCTTCTTCTCAAATATATACAAGACACGTGCCGCACACTCCGCAGCCCAACAGGCCAATGTATGGTGATCCTGTTGCTTAGCCAAATTCTCTATTTCACTACGTAAAGGTGCATCTTTGAATGCAGGTTTTGCCATGGTCATGCTCCTTTCATTGTTCAAATACTACAAATTCACTCTCAGACAAGTTCGAAAAAGGACCTGCGTGTGTGCAGATCCTCTTCAAGTGTACCTTTTACCGCTTATTCTATCATTATACGGACTCTGTCAATTCAGCCTCCTGAACATCCCGATCCTTTTTAGCATCCGTGTCTTTGTACGTAAATTGGTAACTTCCAGATCCAAGTGTGACCTCAACATCGTCTCCAATGTTTTGAATATCCTGAACTCCACTTATCTGATCCAACTGATCCAACGGTTTCCCTTGTTCCAGCACGATCTGTGCACCTGCTCCAGGAAGACGTACCGTACCTCTCGTGTTGGCGGGAATATGCACCCGAATCTCCATTTCACCCTCCGCCAGCCGGTGCCAGCTTGAAGCAACTTGACCATACATCGTCTCCAGACTCGCTTCCACCCAATCCAGTCCAGGTCCGGGTTGCGGCTTGATATGCACCATTCGGAATCCTGGCTGATGTTCATCGGACCGAATGCCGGCAACGTAACGATACAACCATTCTCCAATCGCTCCGTACGCATAGTGGTTAAATGAGTTCATATCAGCACTCCAGAGACTGCCATCCTCTTTGATCCCATCCCAATGTTCCCAGACGGTCGTTGCGCCTTGAGTCACCTGATACAGCCAGGACGGATAATCCTCTTGAAAAAGTAATGTATATGCCAGGTCGTGAAGACCTGCATCACTCAATACCGGATTTAAATAAGGTGTGCCCACGAAACCTGTAGTAAGATGATTGCCCGCCTCTTTCACGAGTTTCGTCAATTGTTCAACTGCACGAGTTCGGGCAGTGGCTTCCAGCAGGTCAAACTGGAGTGCAAGAACATGCGCTGTTTGCGTTGGGACAGCAATTTTCCCAGCTGGAGTCACGAATTCATCTCGAAACGCATGAACAATGTTGGTATGCAACTGCTTGTAATATTCAGCATCATCTGTCTTTCCAAGGACTTCAGCCGCTTTTTGAGTTAACGACACCGAATAGGCATAGAATGCAGTCGCCACATAATCCGTGTCTGTTGCGCCGACATAACTATTGGGCTTGGAATCCAGTCCCAACCAATCGCCAAAGTGGAATCCCGTGTTCCACAGATATGGATTGTCACCCTGTACGTGAATGTATTCAATCCACCGCTTCATACTCTCATATTGCTCGGCCAGTAACCTGGCATCTCCATACATCTCATAGATGGTCCATGGACAGATGACTGCTGCATCCCCCCAAGCCGCAGAAGAATGACTGGTGTCTCCCCATCCTTCTGACGTGGAACTTCTCAGATCGGGAACGAAGAATGGAATACCGCCATCTTCTCCCTGATCCGCTTCCAGATCCCGCAACCATTTGGTGAAGAAGGGCGCCGTGTTCATCAGGTAAGAAGACGTGCGGACAAACATCTGTGCATCCCCGGTCCATCCGAGTCGTTCATCTCTCTGTGGACAGTCTGTCGGCACGTCAAGAAAATTCCCCTTTTGCCCCCACAATATATTGTGATGCAGTTGGTTCACCAGTGGACTAGAGCATGAAAACTGACCTGTTGGCTCCATATTCGAGTGCAGCACTATTCCGGTGAATTCATCCAGACGAATGTGTTCCGGGAAGCCAACCAGCTTAACATAACGGAACCCTTGGAACGTAAAATGCGGTTCAAATGTTTCCACGCCATCCCCCTTGCACGTGTAGCGAATACACTGCTTAGCGGCGCGAAGATTATCGGTGTAAAAGTTGCCTTCATGATCCAAGATCTCAGCATGGTGCAGCTCAACCGTCTGACCTGCCTCACCTTGAATGCTGAATCTCACCCATCCCACCATATTCTGCCCCATATCTATTACACGATCTCCCTGTGGGGTTGTCAGCAAAGCAATTGGATGTAGCTGTTCTACTTGGGTGACGGGTACGTTCTCCTGTGCAACGATGATATCTTTGGGATGCTCCAGTACATTCACGGGTGACCAATTCGTCTGAGATGAATCCGACCAATCGGACTCCATTCGTGCATCATACGTCTCCCCCATATAGATGTCCGACATACGAATGGCACTAGGAGCAGCGGTCCAATCCCCATTGGATAGAATACATTCCTCTGATCCATCTGCGTATTTCATATGCAGTTCCAGCAGCAATGCGGACGTTGAACCAAATATCTCCCGTTCTTTGTTCCAGCCAAGATATCCTCGGTACCAGCCATCTCCCAGATTAACACCTAAAGTATTCTGTCCATCCTGAAGCAGGTGGGTAACATCATAAGTTTGATATTGTAATCGCTTACGATAAGAGGTCCAACCAGGTGTAAAATAATCTTCTCCTACTCTTGTGTTGTTCAGATGCAACTCGTATAATCCAAGTGCTGTTACATATATTCTGGCAGAAGTAATCGCTTGTTTCACATTAAACTGCTTACGCATACGCGGGCAAGACGTATCTCCACCATCTGATGGTTGAGCTGTGATCCATTCTGCTTGCCACTTGTTATGACTATCCATAAGCCCCATCTCGAAATAAGCCATTTCAGACCAGCCCGAATCACTTCCTGCATCATCCCATGCCTGAATCCGGTAATAGTATCGCGTTTGTGGAGAAGGCTGAAAATGGTTTAATTCCACATGTATGGATTGATCCGTACTTATCTCGCCAGAATCCCATGCAATTCCATCAAAATCTTCCGTCAATGACAGCTGAATCTGATAAGCGGATTGCATGCAGTTCCGACGATTGGATTGCAGCTGCCAGCTTAATCTCGGTGATTGGACATCAAGGCCTATCGGATTGATTCTATACTCGCAGCGAAGGTGACTTACGTTGAACATTAGCAGATCGTCCTTTCCATCTTGGCTTCCCATTCGGGGTTACGATATAATTATATCGATCCTGTTGCCCTAAATACCCGGTTTTCAGGACTATTTCACCCGGTAATTCAGCCATCTGTGCGAGGAGGTTGCTTGTGAATTCATCTGTACAACTCATGAAAAGCGAATACTTTCTGCATAATCATCTGCAACTTTTTGTCAATCGTTGCTCTGAAGATTTTGTGCTTCCTTTTCACGCACATGATTTTATTGAGTATAGTTATGTTGCCGAAGGAAAGGGCTTTCATCATATCGGTGAAGATGTCATTCCGGTGACAAAGGGGATGCTGTTTGTTATTCCTGTCGGCGTTCCTCATGTCTTTCGTCCTGTGAGCACCAACGTAACCGAGCATCCGTTAATTCTATATAATTGCTTATTTAATGCTGAATTGATCCACACGCTGACAGCAATCATTCAGGAAAAAGAAATCATTCAACATCTGATGGATCTGGCACAAAATCAGGTTCCTTATATATCCGTTGTGGATCACAACGATCGGATTGAAGAACTAATGGTGAAGCTATATCGTGAATCCTCCGTTCAGGGGATAGGTTCGTCTACCATGTTATACACCTTGGTAAGCCAGTTGGTACTGATGACCTACAGACAACTTTATCAAAAGGAACATGATGAAGAGCATCATTCCACCGGTTTTGATTACATTCTTCATTATCTCAAACAACACGTAAGCAATCGTATTCGGATGTCTGATCTGGTCCGTGTATCAGGCTGGAGCGAGAAGCAAATTGGACGAATGTTTCTGCGACATACCGGCCAGACCTTTAGCAGCTACCTTCAACACCTGCGTATACAAAAAAGCTGTGAACTGCTTAAGAGTTCACAGCACAAAGTCAGCCTGATTTCAGAACTGGTCGGATATCGGGATATGGATTCATTCTATGCTACATTCAAAAAAATAACAGGCGAAACACCTCTCGCCTATCGCAAAAAATCCAGAGCACAGCACTCTGGACAATAAGATTTACTTTCAGACACCAACAACTTGTAACACTTCATCTATGTATGCCTTGGCCTCTTTCCATGAAGACATCAACGGAAAGTTGTATCGCTCACGCTCCTGTATATTCCACGGATGTGGAATACAGATGACCTTTTTGCCGTCCTCATGCGCGGGAATCAGGTTATGTGCTCCATCATCAATGAGCAGATCGAAACCGAGCAAGTTTTTTCTTTTGCATGTAATAAACTGTTCTGCGGTTATAAAAGGCATATGCTGCTGAAGCCAGTTCCACTTCTCAACGACTGTTCTTGGTTCTGCTGCCGTCACAACAATAACATCATAAGCATCGTTCAGCTTTCGCATCTCATCTACAACATATTCGTCGTATAACTCCAATTCCTCGAACAGACCCGGCCGACCATAAAATACATCATGCGTGCTCTCTGGATGACGCAAATGGGATGTATCCCAATGAATCATATCCTCGTAGCGCAACGGATGGGTCGGGAAGTTGAGGTTGTTGTGATATATAGCCCGCTTGACCAGATGACATATCGTGTCATCCATATCTACAGCAATAATAGGCTTCTTCATGGTTATCCCTCCCCCAATACGATCACAGTATACCATCCAGAATGTTATGTAGTCATCTTTTTTACCTTGAAATGCCAATAGCGTTGATGAGAATTCTACCTGATTATATTAAAAAGGCGCCCCGGCGCCGTAATACCAGCTACGCCCGGGGTGCCTTTATAGATTAATCTATTCCAAGTTCTCGCCATTTGAGGCAATGACTTTTTGGTACCAGCCAAAGCTCTTTTTCTTATACCGATTCAATGTGCCTTGTCCGTTGTCATCCTGATCCACGTAGATCACGCCATAACGCTTGGACATTTCCGAAGTGGATGCACTGATGATATCAATCGCTCCCCAGTTGGTATATCCCATCAGGTCCACACCATCCATAACGGCTTCTTTCATTTGTGTAATATGTTTTCTCAGATAATCAATCCGATAATCATCGTTGATGGAACCGTCTGCTTCAACGGTATCTTTGGCACCAAGGCCGTTCTCTACCACAAACAATGGCAGTTGATAACGGTCATACAGCTCTTTCAGTGCAACGCGCAGACCGATCGGATCAAGCTGCCAGCCCCATTCCGTACGCTCCAGATTCGGGTTCTTAATCGTACTGTACAGGTTTCCTCCAGTTACTCCATATTCCTCTGGGTTCACTGCGGACACCAAGGATGTGTAATAACTGAACGAGATGAAATCAACCGTATGCTCACGCAGGATCTGCTCGTCCCCCGGTTCCATGGCAATGGTAATTCCGTTCTCTGCCCAGTACCGAGCCATGAACGTTGGATAACTACCACGAACTTGTACATCTGTATGCAGCAGGTTCAGCTGATTATCGATCTGTGCTTGCAGCACATCCTCTGGCTTCGATGTCGCCGGGTAATGAATCATACGTGCAAGCATACATCCGATCTGGAAGTTCGGGTTAATCTGACGTGCTTTTTCTGTCACCAGGCTGCTAGCTACAAATTGATGATGAAGTGCCTGATAAGAAGCCTGCATTGTGTTCTCAACCCGGTCTTCAATAATACCGCCACCTGTGAACGGTTCAATAATGGTTGTGTTAATCTCATTAAACGTCAACCAGTATTTAACCTTGTCCTTGTACCGGGTCATCACCGTTTCCGCATATCTTACAAAATGTCCAATCACTTCGCGGCCAGCCCAGCCGTTGTATTTCAGAACAAGTGCCATAGGCATCTCATAATGCGAGAGGGTTACAAGTGGTTCGATATCGTTTTTCCGGAGTTCATCGAACACTTCGTCATAGAAACGCAATCCCTCTTCATTTGGCTCGGTATCATAACCATTCGGGAAAATACGCGGCCAGTTGATGGACAGACGGAATGTCTTGAAGCCCAGCTCTGCGAACAGCGCAATATCCTCTTTGAAACGGTGGTAAAAATCAATCCCGTAACGCTTCGGATAACCTGCTGCACTGTGATGTGCCATTGCTTTCTCAACCGTTGCACTGGTAACATGCATTAGTTCTCTAAGGTTGGTGTAGTCCTTTTTCTCAAAATAAGGAACCATGTCGGCTGTTGACCACCCTTTGCCGCCAGCGTCGAATCCACCTTCAGCCTGGTTGGCGGCAATAGCGCCGCCCCATAGAAAACCTTCCGGAAACCCTTGTCGATTAATCATTCGAATCTCTCCTTCTTTTGTTGATATTGTTAGTCCTAAGACGGACCGTTTAGATCTCAGCTTTCAAGACGTCTTCACCCATCGTGATTTCGCCCAATTTCACAGGTAAAACCTGCTTGTAATCAGCCGTATTGGTAACAACCATAGCGGTTGTGATGTCGTATTCTTTTGCAATCTCGGCCAGTTCAAATGTGAGTAATTTGTCTCCAGCCTGTACACGTGCTCCTGTAGCAACATGTGCATCAAAATACTGTCCACGCAGCTTCACCGTGTTAATTCCAACATGAATCAACAATTCCATTCCGTTATCACTGCGGACAACGATCGCATGTTTTGTTTTGAACACATTCATGATGGTACCTGTCACTGGAGATACCAATTCGCCCACCGTTGGAACAAATGCCACACCTTTACCCATCAATTCATCACCAAATGTTGGATCGTTGACTTCTTTGAGCGGGATGGATTTACCTGTCATCGGTGCAACAGCTACTGCATCACTCGTTGGTGTTGGATCGCCCATGTCGTCTACATTTACGGTTGCAGCATCGTTAGAAGTTACTTTCGCTGGTGCTGTAGAAGCACCCGGTGAGAATTGAGCCAACGCCTCTGCGTCTCCTTCTTCTTCCTTGATACCAAATATCGTAGACATGATTGCACCCACGATAAAGGCCAAAATCATACCCCCAAAGGAATACCAGAAGGTCTGTCCGATCAGGGAAGGAAGTCCTGGGAGACCACCGTTACCCGCAAGTACATACGCTTTCGCGCCAAAAGCAAGTGCAAATCCGCCACCCACTGCACTACCAATCATCGCTGCGGCAAATGGTTTTTTGTATTTCATGTTTACACCGTACATAGCTGGCTCCGTTACACCCATCAGAGCTGTAAAGCTCGTGGACAATGCCACCGTTTTGAGTTTTTTATCTTTTGCCCGGAAGAATACGCCGAGTGTTGCACCAGCCTGACCCATATTGGAGATAAAGGTCAATGGCAAGAATTTATCAAAGCCCAGTGTAGCGATATTACTCAGGATGATCGGCACAAGTGCATAGTGCATTCCTGTCATAATAATGAGTGCCATCGCGCCGCCAAGAACAATACCTGCAATCAATCCGCCTTCATTCAGCAGCCAGTTGATACCGCCAGACAATCCGCTACCTACAAATGTACCCAATGGACCGATCGCAATCAGCGTTACCGGAACCATTACAAGCAAGGTAATCAGTGGCACAAGCAATAGCTTGAGCGCAGCAGGGATAACACGGTCAACCCATTTCTCAACATAGGACATCAACCATACTGCAAGAAGAATCGGGATAACCGATGAAGCATAACTTACTGCTGTAACCGGGATTCCCAAAAATCCAACCGATTCACCGCTAGATAACAATGCTGTCATGTCTGGATACATGAGTGCCGTACCTAGTGCAATCGCAACAAACGGGTTACTGCCGAATTTACGAGCAGCGCTGACTGCAATCAGTAAAGGCAGGTAGTGGAATACGCCGTCACCAATGGCTGAAAGAATACGATACGTATCCGTTCCAGCAGACATCCAACCTACGGACACAAATAGTGCAAGTAATCCCTTGAGCATACCTGCCGCAGTAATCGCTGGAAGCATCGGAGCAAAGACACCTGCGATTGTTTCAAAAATTTTCAGCACGACATTTTGTTTTTTATCCGACTTTGGCTCTTTCTTTTCTGTAGTTTGCTGGATTGCCGGATTTTCCTTCACCATGGCATCGAACACTTTTGCCACATCATTACCGATAATGACTTGGAATTGGTCGCCGGAAATATTTGTTCCCATGACCTTATCCAATTTCTTGAGTGAGCCATTATCGACTTTATCGTTATTCTTCAAATCAAAGCGTAGTCGAGTAACGCAGTGATAAACTGAGTTAATATTGTTTGTTCCCCCAACGGCTTTGATGATTTCCTGCGCCGTTTCCTGATGTTTCATGATGTTTTCCTCCTCATTTTTCCAATAAAAAATACCCGAACGAATCTAGCGCACATTGATGGCGCCATCTCATTCGGGTATTGCCTGATTGAACAGTAACAAGCCCATAGGATATCCAGTTGTAATTTGATTCTATTGCGCGGACTTCTCGTCCCGCTTGGTTTTCATCAAACGTTCCAGATGGAGCGTTAGATATAACTGCTCAGAGTGAGTCATGTCATACTGATAGTTCTTATGGATAAAAGTCTCGATCTTGCCAATACATTTGAATGTCTCCGGATAGTTTTTCCGAACCACTTCATATAAATACTCCTCAGCATCATCATGTGAAGAATGAGTAATGACACGCTGACAGAAATATTTCAAATGGGTGATGAAGCGGAAATAATTGACGCTATCTTCATCCAATTCGACGTTGAAGTGATATTTGATGATATTCATAATCTCCTGCAACAGCTGCATCAGATGGGTGACATCGTTCATGGAATCATTCACTTCCGCATTGATGAAATGTAAGGCAATATTACAGATTTCATCTTTTGGAAACTCAATATCCAGTCTTTCCTTCAGCAAGGTCAGTGCTTCTCTGGCCACATCATACTCCGCCTTATAGAAGTGCTGAACTTCCCAAGAAAGTGGATTACGAGTAATCATTCCTTTTTCCAAGCGTTGAACAGCAAAGTGAATGTGATCAGACAGCGAGACATAGATCCCGTCACTGATGGTTTTGTTCAGTTGCGTTCGTGCCAGTGTCACAATATCATCTGTTGCCTGCAGAATCTCAATCGGCACTTCAGCTACGATGGATTTGAATTTCTCATAAATCGATGCATCCTGAAGACGAAATACCTTCTCAATCCGCTCTTCATCAATCTCATCGCCTGCTTTGAACTTAAATCCGATACCCCGGCCGAGGATCAGTAGTTCCTGATTTTTGTCATCCACGGTACTGACAATATTGTTATTAAATATCTGTTTAATAATCATTACGGACCCACCTGGTTTTTTTTGAGGAATAAAAAAGGGCAAAACCAAAACAGAAATAATAAAATCATTTCCATAGTGGTTTTGCCCGCATTACCGGTAACAAGCCTCGGATCTAATTTATCATAACCTGAAAACGGTGTCAACCCAAAAATACTACCGCTCTATTCCACTTTTTTAGGTCATATGAAACATTTACCTTTTATGTTATTTTGAAATGAGATATAACCTTTGATATTTAATAATATGACCCAATCTAATCAGGAGGATTCACCTTGAAAAAAATCACTTCGTTTACCGCCGTCATTGCTGCCATCTCGCTATTGTTATCAGCGCCTCCCACCTTGGCCGCAAAATCCAATGAACTCTCGTTAATAGAGAATTACGAGTCCGCCGACCAGCTGGATCGGAAGACACAAAAACTTTTGAATGATGAAATAGTTAAACTCGTGGGGAAACAGAACATTCAATTCATCAAAATAGACACATCATTTGATCCGTGGGTCATTAACGGAACTATAGATGGAACTGGATTCGCAGATTTCACACAAAGATACGATCCTGATACAAATCATGTCGCGTCCACCCTTATCATGTATGATACCGCTGATCTCAATAAAGTCATGAATAATGCGCTACGCCTGAAGCTTGATGCCTTCTTAAAAACGTTTGAGGATGAAGATATCTTCATTAAAAGTGGATTTTTGCGTTTCAAAGCCAATGATCAGGACCATGGACATTTACTCCAAAACTACTGGGTCATCTTTGGACCAAGTCAACAACTTTACATCGATGTGGACAAAGATAATCAAATGTCGGCAATTCTGCAATATAAAATCGATGATTCCTATGCCTGGATGACAAACATAGCACGAAATTCACTCAAAACACTTGGAATACCCACAGTAAAAGCTTTTGATTACACCTTATTTACCGTAGAAGGAAAAGATATGTTATGGCAGTATCGAGATGACGACAATCTAAATTACGTACATATCGGCAGCAAGACCGGAAAGGTATGGAAAGTCACCAACGAACTAGGTATTAACTGGAAAAACGATACTCATTTCAAGAAGTTTTTTGCCAAGCCCAAGCTCAGCAAAAACAAAGCACTATCTATTGCTATACCTACAGTCAGATCTATATTTGATATTGAGCTAAAAGGTTATTCCGTTCGTATCCAAGAGAACGAGTACACCTTCACGAAAAAAGGAGCCACAACGCTTATCGGTAAAATCAATACAAAAGGCGCATTTTATTCGTTTGAAGCCATTCCTTCAAAAGGGGTAAGAAACTAACTTACATATTAAAAAACAAGCTGCTTGAAGCGCCGATTTAAAATTGCATAAGAAATACTCCGCTTTATGACGACAGTCGATTTGATCTTGTCATCATACAGCGGAGCCAGTATCATCAATCTACGCTTGACGTGCTTATAACGAGCCCTTTTCTCGAAGGGCCTTTCATCATTGCTGGAAGGTCACATTAATCTGTACAATCTCCGAACGACTACTAGTACGAATTGGAGGTCCCCAGAAGCCAAATCCTGAGGTTACGATGGAGTGCATAGAACCCTTTTGCAGATAACCCCAATCATTCTCGTAAATCGCTTTTGTGATGAACTGAGCCGGCGCAATCTGTCCACGGTGGGTGTGACCGGATACGACCAGATCTACATTGTTCTGCTCCGCAATATCCAGATCATACGGTTGGTGATCCATCATAAATACCGGTTGATTCAAGTCAGTACCTTGCATTAAAGTAGCTACTTCTGCACGATCCTTCTCTGTTCGGTCTTTCCGACCAATGAGGGTGATCTTGTCGTCCAGTACAATCTTGTCATCGTACAAAACTTGCATGTTGCTCTTCTCCAGCGCAGCAATCAGATCTTCAATCGGACCATCGAACTTATCGTGATTCCCGAGTGAAGCATAGACGCCGTATGGAGCCTGAATGTCACTGATAATATCAGCAATTCCGCTATTGAGGTACATATCCAGATTGTCATCAATAATATCTCCAGGGTACAGCACCAGATCCGGCTTCAGAGCATTAATCTCTTCCACCATGCGTTTGGCATGAGCAGGGCCAGATAGAAGTCCGAAGTGCATATCGGCAGCCATGACAATGTTGAGCTTGTCTATACCATCTACTTTTTTATCAATCTGGATATTATATGTTCTCACTACCGGGCTGTAAGCGTTGAAAATTCCATAACTCATTGTAGACACTAACAATACCAGTGTAACAACACCTGCCCATTTCTGAGTGTGATGTCTCGGAATACGGGTTAATCTCAGCAACCACATCGTCAGGTGAACGACGGGCAGGATTAGCAATAACAACGAGAAGATCGCCAGCCAGTAAGAACCGATGATACTGAGAAACGAGATACTTCCAAACACACGTGCCAAAATGAAGGAAACAGCAAGGAATACAAGCGCTATAATATAAAACCATCGAAATCTGGCGGACACGACTGGTTTCATCCAACTCCAACCGCTCCAGCCTATGTAGAACACTAATAAACCGTATACGACCAAAAACAATATACCTGCTAATACAAACATGCCCGGTCTAACCTCCACGTCAATAAGTTGTATTCTGAATTTTCATCACGGATGTAGTTCCGTCTGAACAAGTATAACGTAGTTGAAGAGTCAGATCACCTGTTTGCCAAACCCAGATTCGTACATTTTATTACAATTTGATAATATTTAAATTCAAACCATTAACCAGAAAAAGCATTCCCGCAGCCGCCCTGAATAGTTAAATTCAAGGACAACTGCAGGAATGCTATAATTTCGGAATTAAAATTACTCGTTTGTGTCCATCCACTGGAAGTGGAATGAACCTTCTTTGTCCACACGTTTGAATGTGTGAGCACCGAAGTAGTCACGTTGAGCTTGCAGCAAGTTTGCTGGCAAACGCTCTGTACGGTAGCTGTCGTAGTAAGAAAGAGCGCTGGAGAAACCAGGTACTGGAATACCTTGTTTTACAGCAGCCGCTATAACTTCACGCCATGCGCCTTGATAAGATTCAACGATGTTTTGGAAGTAAGGATCCAAGAGCAGGTTTTTGAGTTCTGCATCTTTGTCATATGCTTCTTTAATGTTTTGCAAGAACTGCGAACGGATGATGCAGCCGCCACGGAAGATCATGGCAATGTTGCCGTATTTCAGATCCCAGCCGTATTCATCGGAAGCTGCACGCATTTGTGCAAATCCTTGTGCATAGGATACGATTTTACTTGCAAACAATGCTTTACGCACGTTCTCGATGAACGCTTTTTTGTCGCCAGAGAATGCTTCAGTTGCTGGTCCGCTAAGGATTTTGCTAGCTGCTACACGCTCGTCCTTCATGGCAGACAGGAAACGGGAGAATACGGATTCTGTGATCATGGACAATGGAACGCCGAGATCCAGCGCACTTTGGCTTGTCCATTTACCTGTTCCTTTTTGTCCAGCCGCATCCAGAATAACGTCAACCATTGGTTTTCCTGTTTCTGGATCGTATTTGGAGAAGATATCTGCCGTGATTTCGATCAGGTAGCTGTCCAGCTCCCCTTGATTCCACTCGGTGAAGATTTCATGCAATTCTTCAACGGAAACGTTCAATACGGATTTGAGCAAGTGATAAGCTTCACCAATCAACTGCATATCTCCGTACTCGATACCATTATGCACCATTTTCACATAGTGTCCGGCACCGTCTGGTCCGATATATGTGCTGCAAGCGTCATCGCCAACTTTAGCGGAGATCGCTGTCAGGATCGGTTCTACCAACTGATAAGCACTTTCCTGACCGCCTGGCATGATTGCCGGGCCTTTCAGTGCGCCTTCTTCACCACCGGATACACCTGCCCCGATGAAGCGGAAACCTTTTTCTTCCAGTTCTTTACTGCGACGTTGTGTGTCAGGGAAGTAAGCATTACCACCATCGATAATAATGTCGCCTTGATCCAGATGAGGAAGCAGTTGCTCAATCGTTGCATCTGTTGCTTTTCCTGCTTGGACCATGATCAGAATTTTACGCGGAGACTCCAGGGATTCCACGAATTCTTCAATGGTGAACGCACCTGTCAGGTTTTTACCTTCTGCTTCTTTCAGAAGATCGTTCGTTTTCTCCGGGGAACGGTTAAATACCGCTACCGAGAAACCTTTGCTTTCAATATTCAAAGCCAGGTTTTTACCCATTACTGCCAATCCAATAACACCAATCTGTTGTTTACTCATTATGTCCTCCCAATACTCCATTATTTATATAGTAAGTTGAAACGAATAAATGTTCAGTGATTATTGTACTGTTTTTTTCCAGTCCGCTGCAAATTTGTCCATACCTTGATCTGTCAGTGGGTGTTTGGAGATTTGTTCAATGACGGAGAATGGAACAGTAGCGATATGTGCTCCCGCCATTGCTACACGTGTAACGTGATCCGGATGTCTTACAGAAGCCGCAATAATCTGTGCATCCAGGTTATGTGTACGGAACAATTCAGCAATTTTGGTAACCAATTGTACGCCATCTTCGGAGATATCATCAAGACGTCCCAGGAATGGGGATACATATGTCGCACCAGCACGAGCAGCCAGAAGCGCCTGGTTCACAGTGAAGATCAACGTTACATTGGTTTTCACGCCTTTTTTGGTCAAGTAACGGCAAGCTTCAAGTCCTGCAAGTGTCATTGGCAATTTGATCGTAATGTTTTTGTCGCTGTTGTTAATTTTGATCAATTCGTTCGCTTGCGCGATCATTTCTTCAGCAGTAAGGGCATCTGGTGTCACTTCCGCAGAAACGGACTCCACTTCAGGTACCAAACGCAAGATTTCTTCAATACGATCTTCGAATTTCACGCCCTCTTTGGCTACCAAAGATGGGTTTGTTGTTACACCAGACAATACGCCGATTTTGTATGCTTTTTGGATATCTTCCACGTTAGCTGTATCGATAAAAAATTTCATGATTTAATTACCTCCAGATATATTTTTTATTTTGGTTTAGAGATTCGCATTAACCGCCAAGGGTATGCTATTTGTAACTACAGACTCCTGATCCGCCGGCTCATCAAACCACCAGTGGTGACCTTCTTCTTCAAGCATAACATCTGATTCAGCCGGTCCATAGCTACCCGCAGGATACAGGTGAAGTGGCAACAGATTTTCCTGGAATGCATCCAGAATTGGCTGCACCCACGCCCATGACAATTCTACTTCATCCCAGTGGGCAAAGAATGTTGGATCACCCAGCAAAGCATCACGAATCAGATTCTCGTAAGCTTCTGCGAGGTCACCTTTATCCGGAGAAAGATCGATGTGAACCGGTTTGAATTCACCTTTATTCTCAGGATCACTTGCATTCAGTTGCAATGTCATACTCTGATCCGGACTCATCTCAATGACGAGCAGGTTTGGCTTGGAACCCTTGTTTTTCAGCACATTTGTCTGTCCTGAAGGTTCTTTGAATTCAATCACGATACGTGTTGATTTCTCCTTCATTCTTTTACCCGTGCGAATGTAAAACGGAACACCACGCCAGAAGAAATCATCAATTTGCAACTTGGCAGCAATGAATGTGTCATTCATCGTATTCTCGGCTACACCCGGTTCAGCAGTATAAGCATTTACCGGTTTACCTTGAATATTGCCTTCTGCATACTGTCCACGGATGATGTTTGCGCCCACAGTTTGTTTTTGTAACGGCTGGATCGATTCCATAATGTGTTTTTTCTTCAATCCAACTTTTTCGGAAGTACTGTTGTATGGAAGCTGGATCGCCATCATCATGAGCAATTGCAACATATGATTCTGGAACATGTCTCGCACTGCACCAACATGATCATAATAGGATGCACGTTCTTCGACACCTACAGTCTCATTTGCTGTAATTTGCACATTGGAGATGTAACGGTTGTTCCATAACGCCTTCATGATTGGGTTACTCTGATGCAACGTCTCCAGACGCTGTACCATCGGTTTGCCCAAATAGTGGTCAATCCGATAAATCTCTTCCTCCGTGAACGATTCGCTTAATTTGCGATTAAGATCTCTCGCGGACTGTAGATCGTGACCAAATGGCTTCTCGATGACGAGGCGTTTCCAGCCCTCTGTGGAACCCAGTCCACTTTCTTGAATGTTCTCGGCAATCGGTTCGAAAAATTCCGGACCAACCGAGAGATAAAACAAGCGATTGGACGGAATACCAAGCTCAGCTTCTCTTTGTTCAACTAATCCCAACAGCTTTATATAATCTTCCTTATGGCTTATATTCAATACACTGTAGCGGAAAGCTTTCACAAATGACTTCACAACTTCAGGATCAGCTTGGCGTCTGGAAAATTCATTTAATGATTTTTCCACTTGTGCCTGAAAGAATTCATCAGACCACTCTCTACGCCCCAGACCAATCAATGAGAAGGTTTCAGGAAGCTTCTGCTCAAGATATAAGTTATATAAGGCAGGATATATTTTTCTTTTGGCTAAATCGCCAGTAGCACCAAATAAAACAATGGTAGTTGGTTCCATCTCACCGTTCTCCTTCCAAGTAACTCTGGTTTCTTTGTTGTAGTTACACTATAATACGTTTTATAGCTATACAAGTAATTAATATATTTCACAGGAGCTATAGACCACATCTATGACAACAAATTACGAACTATATAAAGTCTTTTACTGGGCCGCCAAAACGGGAAGTTTGACACAGGCTGCAAAAGCACTGTATATCACTCAACCCAGCGTCAGTCATGCCATTAAGCAATTGGAAGAGAGCTTTGGTCTTACCTTGTTTTATCGAAATTCCAAGGGTGTAGCGCTGACACAGGAAGGTGCCAGTCTGTACTCCTATATTGAACAATCCCAGATTCTGATCTCACTTGCAGAAGAAAAAATGGCCGCACTGAAGAATCTCGACAATGGTGAACTCCGGATTGGTGGCAGTGACTCCCTGTTCAAGCATTACATGCTGGCGTATCTAGAGGAATTCCACACCTTGTACCCTAACATCAAGCTACATCTGAGTCATGGAACTACGCCGGAAGTAATTACCTTCCTGAAAGAAGGCAAGATCGATCTTGGTGTTGTTCGGATGCCCATTGTTGATCCACAGCTAGAAGTCAGGGAAAGTATTCAGTTGAAAGACTGTTTTGTAGCCGGGGAACGTTATGCTCAGTTGAAGGGTAAAGTCATGACACTTGAGATGCTTCTGGAGCATCAACTGATCCTTTTCTCTCGGAACAGCCGGGTTCGGATGGCTATAACCGAGTTGTTTAACAGCTATAATTACACGTTGAAACCTGAGATTGAGGTTGGTAGTGTTGATCTGTTGATTGAGTTTGCGCGTCGAGGACTGGGGATTTCCTATGTCACACGTGAATTTATATCCAAAGAACTGGAGGAAGGTTCTCTCTTCGAAATTCAGCTTGATGTCCCGCTCCCCCCTTCCCATGTGGGGATTATGACCAAACGCAATATGCCGATTTCTCTGGCTGCCAACCGGTTTATGGATCTCATTTTCAAATCCTAAGTGGTCATAATGCCAAAAGGTACAATGAAGAGCCCCACCGTCCAGTTATGGATGATGAGGCTCTTTGGCCTGCCTAAAGTTTGTGTTATCTAACGATTAAAGACTCACCAGATAGGACGCGTCCAATATAAGAGCAACTTTACCATTGCCGAGGATCGTTGCTCCAGATAGATGGTTCATCGCTCCCAGATACGTACCGAGTGTCTTAATAACGACTTCCTGATTTCCTATAATCTCATCTACTGCGTAAGCTGCAATTTTATCAACGGAACGCACGATCACCAGTGGAATGGTCTTGGATTTGCGGTCTGTTCGTGGATAGTTGAGCCTGTCGCACAGTCGGTGAAAAGGTACAATTCGTCCATGATTCAGGATCGCTTGTTGCCCCTGGATCATCTGAATATCTTCAGGTGAAATTCGAACAATCTCAGCAACATTATACATTGGCAAGATCAGCACACGACCTGATACTTTGACTAACAGACCTTTAATAATCGCCAGTGTGAGCGGTAGACGAATCGTAAACGTGGTACCCACACCAACCTCCGTATCAATATCAATTATACCGTTGAGTCGCCCGATCTGACTACGCACGATGTCCATTCCAACACCGCGTCCTGATACTTCACTGACAGAAGAAGCCGTCGAGAAGCCAGGTTCAAATATGAGATGTACAGCTTCCTGTGTTGTTAGGCGTGCAGCCTGTTCTTCACTAATGATACCTTTGCCCAAGGCTGAAGCTTTGATCTTCTCACCATCGATACCTTTGCCATCATCCGAATAACGAATGACGACATGGTTTTCTTCATGAAATGAAGTTAAGGTAATACGTCCTTTGGACGGCTTACCGTTCTCCGCCCGAACCTCTGCACTTTCAATGCCATGATCTGCACTGTTGCGGATGAGATGGATCAGCGGGTCACTCAGTTCTTCAATAATCATCCGGTCAAGCTCAGTCTCTCCACCTTGAATAACCAGTTCCAGATCCTTACCCAGCTTCTGTGATAGGTCACGAACCAATCTCGGGAAGCGACTGAATAGTTGATCAATGGGTAACATCCGTGTCTTCATTACACCTTCTTGGAGTTCCTTGATTACCCTGCCCATATGATCGGATACACCACTAATACTCCGGATGAGTGTTGAAGACTCCTTACGCGCACCCGATCCACTCAGATCTGCAAGGGATGTTTGATCAATTAACAGTTCACCGACCAAATTCATCAAATGGTCCAGACGCTCAACACTCACACGAACTGTAGGTTGAGCAGCTTTCACTTTCTCATCCGGCCCAGTTGTATTCACGGTAGGCAAGCTTTGTTTCGATTGCTCTGTTTCAGAGATTAATTCAAGTGGTGCAGACGTCGCTGCAACCTCATTGGATTCCAGCAGATATGGATCAATCTCCAGCATATGAATATCCGAGTCTGAAGACAGCTCTGCCTTAAGCTGCTGTGGGTCCTTCGACGTTGCTACGATGATGATGAACTGACCATAATGATCATCTTCATTTTGCGCGCCCGGTTGACTCTCCATGAGCGAAGTAGCGACAACCGTACCACAGATGTCCTCGATACGTTGTCGTAAAATATGATATCTGGCCGCTTTCATCATGCACTTCTGCTCCAGCACGATATGAATGGACAATAACTGCTTGCCTGACACTATAGCCACCTGTGCCATAATCGATTCTGCTGGTTGCAATTGAGGTACTTTAAGTTGCCCGACTACTGCCGGGGTCTGAATTAAATCCTTTATTTCTCGTACTACTGCTCGAAAGTCTGCATAGGCTTCCCCACGGATGTACTGATCACGAAGCACCTTCATGGCGTCCAAAGAGCGGAACAACGTATCAATTAGCTCAGAAGTCATCTCCGGTTTTTTCTCCCGGACCCATTCAAGAGCATACTCCACTTCATGCGTGAGGTCGCTTAATTCTCGGAAATCCATAGTGGATGCCGATCCCTTGATGGTATGGGCTGCCCGAAACAGCGTCTGAACTAGTTCTACAGAAGGCGAAAGCTCCAATGCCAATAAAGACTGATCCATACGTTCCAGTTGATCATTCAGTTCTTCGATAAAGATGTCACGGTAGGCAGACAAATCCATCATTCGTATATACCTCCCTAACCGCCCAATATTTCGTCCAGTTTCAAAATGCCCACAAGCTTGTCTTCCTGTTGACCCACACCATGGAATAAACCTTCACGGTTACGACCATATCCGCCTGTTGGCGGATGAATTTCCGAATATGTGGTTACCTTGTTCACGCGATCCACGATCAAGCCAATATATTCTTCCTGATGCCGAACTACGATAATTCGAGTCGCTCTGGTGTCCGGTTCATCCGGCATACCCAGCAGGTTCCGCAGACTCATCACACATACAACCTTGCCACGAAGATTAACTACCCCTTTGATCTCTGGGCGGCTGAATGGAATATCTGTAATGCTAAGCATTTTAATAATTTCGTGAATTTCTTCGATTCGAATGGCGCAAGTCTCTGCACCTACAGACAGTTCAATATATTGTTCCTTCTGAAGTGAAGACATCAATTCACCCTCAATTCAATTTTATTAATTTGTTTTGAAGGCCGCTGCCGAATTCGCCAGTTCTTCCGCCAGATGTGCCAAAGACTGGCATGTTGCCGCTGTCTCTTCAGACGCTGCAGCGGATTCCTCACTGGAAGCCGAGATGGATTCAACAGAGCTCATCACCTCTGCAGCTTGGGCTGCTTCTTCTTCACATGCAGCAGCAATTTCGTTTACTTTCTGTGAAGAGTTATTGACCATATCAATGATCTGATCAAACGCCTGTCCAGTCATGGAAGACTGCTCAACACTGGCTGCTACGGCTTGCACACTTTGTCTCGTGTTTTCCTGCATTGCTTTGATGATGGCTGTAATTTCTTTGGTCGCCTCGCCACTTCGTTCGGCAAGCTTCCGGACTTCATCTGCTACTACGGCGAATCCTCGTCCTTGTTCTCCGGCACGTGCCGCTTCAATTGCAGCATTCAGCGCGAGCAGATTGGTCTGCTCAGCGATATCGTCAATCACTTCAATGATGTCACCGATTTTACGAGAATCATCTTCAAGCTTGGTCATTTTTGTATTAACAGCTTGCATACCTTCCAATGAAGTCTGTACAACAAGTCCACCTTCACGAGCAGTCTTCACCGTATCGTTGGATAGTTCAGCCGCTTCTTCCGCACTTGCAGCGACGGAGTTGATGGCAAGTGAAAGCTCCTTGAACAATTCGGAGATATTTCCCGCCTCACTGGATTGGCTTGTGCTGGTGCTCGCAATTTCCTGTGTGCTGGCTGAGATCTGTTCCGAAGAAGCAGCAACACTTTGGGAGTTCATCACGATATTGTTAATTAACTCTTTCAGATTATCGACCATTCGATTCAGTGCCGCGGCTAGTTGACCCACTTCATCTTTGCTGGAGATGTTTGATTTAAGGGTCAAATTTCCGTTGGCAACTTCCGTAGCTAGACCCAGCATGGCCATGAGTGGCTTCGAAATGGAGCGAGAGATGATATATCCAATGAGAATACTGAAGAGTACGGACAGAACCACAAGAATTATCGTTACTTTAAATGCTTGTGAATAGGCAGCCTGAGATTGTATATTCGCCTGTTCAGCCAAACTTTCATTAAGGTCGATCAAATTGGTAAGGAGGTCAACAATTTTGTCCCCTTGTGGTTTAAGTTCAGATTTAAGGTAGGTATTAAAGGCACTTTGATCATCTGCGAGAGCCAGATTAGTTGCTCGTTCAAACATTGTTAAATATCCTGGATATTCCGCATCAAAATTACGGAGTAATTCTATTTCTTCAGGGGTTGTTGCAAGCGGACGATAGATGGTCAGGCGATCATTCACACTCTGACGGATCGAAGCGATGTTCTCCGTGATCCGAGTTTTTTCGGTTTCGACGGTTTCGAAGCTCAAATCACGCACGTTCACACGCATTCTTTGATAATCAATCTGAGCAGAGGATAATTCTTTGACAGAGATTAGATTGTTGTTATACATCTCTTGCATTCGTTCATTCGTACTTCTCAATGTTACTACAGAGTAGACGCCAAGCGCCGCAAGGATTATCGACACAACTAAAAACGCTGAGATAATCTTTGTTGCTGTTTTCAAATTTCCAAACCACTTCATGTAATCTCCTCCTAGGCATCGTAGTGTCCAGTTATGTATATAACGCTTGGTAAACCCTTCTCTTGGTCGCGCTCCAGACAACTTACGATCTATTTCGACATAAATATATTAAAACTGAATAGGAGATTTTTATTTCTATAAATTTGCACTATTACGAATTTTTATTTCAGATATAAAGAATCTTCTTTTAAATATAATTTATACTTTTTACCTATTAAATTGTTATTTTCATTTACATATATACGTATATTGAACATTCTGCATTGATTTCAACATACATTCTCCATACAAATTTTCATGTGACATGGTTTTCTTATATTTACATAAGAAGTTGTATAGTTCTTACGTCTAACACATATCATTTTCATGCAAAAAAATTATGTATTTTGCTGTACACGCTCCACATTTCAAGACTTAAGTCTAATAAATGTTTAGCTATACTGAGTCCATTTTCCCATTAAAAAAACCAAACCCGAATCAACAAAGTTTGGTTTTGAAGCGAAAAAATACACTTTAAATTAACACAAAATCCATTTAAAACTAATCACTTATGTGTTATATAACTGCTCCAGTTCCATTAAGCGGTCCTTAATCCTGAGTGGAATAATACTAAACAGGTTATTCCACGTCATGAACATCTCCGGTTTTAGTAAATATTCTTCGAACTCCATGGTAGGTACAAACGCTTTGGTCTGCAGATAACGCTCCACCTGAGCATCGATCTGTTCATTTGTTTCAAAATAATCTTGAAACAACTCATTCACAAGTAGCCCATCACATCCAGCTTCGGCACCTGCTGCACTATACAGGTTTGGCAATAACTCAAATACAACCGGAAGTGGTGAGAAAGCATGTTTGCCAGGCTGTGAGTACAGACATACATGATGTCCAACCACATTGACCCGTTCCTTCAATAATCCACGCAGCACCTTCCCATGAAAGCTGGCTTCACAGTCTACTACCTCTCCGTCATGACCCACATAAACCCATACATGCTCCATTTCATACAGATGTCCAATCTCATAATCCCACCAGATTGCATATTCAATTACATATTGTACTACCTCGGTCGGAAACTTAATGTCCCTTCTGAACGATGGTGAAGGCCCAGTTTGATGCAACACAGAAATGCCAATAAAATCAGGATAAAAGGGTTCGGCTCTGTCAAACATCAAAATAGGTGCATAACTCATTGCAGTTTCAAGCGTTTTCATTTCTGACATGTTCATTCATGAGTCCTCCGTTTTGGTTGGATGTTCATACTATACTAACAGAGAACGTAACACACTGACTCAGGCATTTTGAATTTTTTTCTAATATAATACCAACCCCTCCATGGACTTCATAAGATTATTACATCGACACATCAAAAAGCCTGCAACTGATATTCTCCAGTTACAGGCTGTGTACTTTGATAATAAATAAGGAATCTTAAATTAAGATTTCAGCTTATTGGATGGTGACACGGACGTCTTGGAAGGTGAAGTCGATTGATCAGAAACCTGCGTATCACACCCTATTGGAGGGCCCAGAATCGCATCATTTTTAATGGAAGCAACAGCTCTCGCATATGCCTCTTCATCCAAACAGTACGCGCGGTGAGCCACCTCCGGCGGTGTAGCTGCCAAGAAATCCGCTCCAAATACAATATCAGGCGTTGGTTGATCAAAGATTGTTAAGACATATACATCATCTGTCTCAGCGACAAACCAGTGAAACCAGCCTTTCGGAAATACCACAACCTGACCTGGTTTCAGACGATATGTCAATCGTTCACGCGTAAACGGATTGAAGACTGACGCTGTAATTTCACCGGTGATAACCACAACCATCTCCGTGACATTGGTGTGCCAGTGCGGCTGCACAATAATTCCTTTGCTTAAGTGCACGTTGAAGAAACCATTCGCAATGGTCGGCAGCTGTTCTCCAAACAACTGGGTTACATAGTTGCGTGAATCCCTCTGATAATTGACAACCGCATTGGAATCGGCTGCCAGCGGAACATTCGGGGCTTGTAAAATCGGATTCATCATACGATCATTTCTCCTCCTTGGGCATACATCTCATTGTTGTACTGTATGCCGGAGAATAGAAAGATAATACCGTTGACACATGTTATATATTGTTTTTAATCCTGAACTTTAGGTTTCTTAGAATCATGTATAAACAAACTAGACTTGACCAGGGAATCTGCCTCCGGCTGCAATGCCCTGGGGTGATATGCGATCGATCTGGTTCATCTCATCATCCGTAAGCGAAACCTGTAGCGCTCCCAAGTTCTCGTGAACTCTTTCCAGATTGCGAGTCCCCGGGATCGGAACGATATGTTCTCCCTTTCCAAGCAACCAAGCCAGAGCAAGTTGAGAGACCGTACACCCTTTTTGCTTAGCCATCTCTTGGATCAATCCAACAACCTCCAGATTTTTCTGAAAGTTCTCACCTTGGAAACGCGGATAGTGACGACGATAATCATCTTCCGGCAGATCGTCTATAGATCGGATCTGACCAGTCAGGAAGCCCCGCCCCAAAGGGCTGTATGGAACCAATCCAATGTTCAATTCATGCAGGACAGGCATAATCTCATCCTCAAGCTCTCGACTCCATAATGAATATTCGGTCTGCAACGCTGTAATCGGATGAACAGCATGTGCACGTCGAATGATCTCTACTGGCGCTTCGGACAAACCAATATATCAAATCTTCCCCTGTTGAACCAGATCGGCAAGTGTGCCTACGGTCTCTTCAATGGGTGTATTCGGATCAGGACGATGTTGATAATACAGATCGATATAATCCATTCCCAGGTTGTAGAGACTCGCATCTACTGATTTTTTGATGTAGGCTGGATCTCCCTTGGGGCCCTGCGTGTGTGTTATACCAAATTTGGTGGCAACGATTGCCTTGGATCTTCGACCCTTAAGCGCGCGTCCAAGCAGCTTTTCATTCCCTCCAAATCGCTGTTTTTCATACTCTCCGTACAGATCCGCCGTATCAAACATGGTAACTCCTGCATCCAGGGCACCCTGAATGGTATGTACCGATTCGTCATTATCCGGCATCATCATCACACCCAAGCCAAGCGCAGATATTCGTAATTTATCATTTCCCAGTGTTCTTGTTTTGAGCATGTGGCTCCCTCTTTTCATCTTGAAATAGAAACGTTAATTAGATACGTATGAACTTGAGTTCATTCTATTTCACTTCCGAGACCCCAACCACACTCTGTTTATGCTAGTAAAGAAATTACCAGTTTGATTAACTTTCTATATGGCAACAGGAACGTAAATACAACAATGAATGCCTGATTGGCTGTTCAGATTATTCATGGAAAAGATATCGTATGCATGCACAACACCATCTGCCCGATCCGTCGTTTCAAGCAGGACACGATTGACTTGTTTGAATTCAACTTGGTGCAGATTCCAGATCGTTCGGAAGTCTATACTTTCTTCACTCAATTGTTTCACGATTCTGCTGAATTCGGGGTCACTCGGATACTTGTCATAATACGTACGGAATACGGCTACCGAGTGCCGCGCGAATTCCTCCCAATTGTGCATACGCTCCCTGAGCGTTGCATCCAAGAATAGAATCCGCATCATTAGACGCTCATTCATATTCATCGACGAGAAGTTAAAGATGTTCGTATCAGCTGCTTCATTCCAGGCAAGAACCTCAGAACGTTCATTGGTAATAAAGGAAGGATGCGTCAACTGCCCAATAATACTCTGCCAACCTGGCTCCAGTTGTGAATACGAAGCAAGGAATTCATGTTCCGTATTAGGGTCCCATAAGTCAAACAGATGACTCTTCTCTTCCAGTGTTAAACGGAGCGCATTCGCTATACTCTGCATCACTTCTCGTGAAGCCGCCAACTCCCTCCCCTGTTCGAGCCACGTGTAATACGTTGCACTGACACCAGCCAATACCGCTACTTCTTCCCGCCGTAGACCAGGTGTTCTTCGCTGTCCATAAGATCCTGACAATCCAACTTGTTCCGGTTGAATGCGGCTTCTCCGCGATTTCAAAAACTCACCCAGTTTTTTGTTACGGCTCATACTTGTATCCATAGACATCGTTCCTTTTTATAAAAGTATTCAAGCCTATTCGACTCTATCCAAAATGGTAGTCTCTGAATGACTCTGATATAATCCATCTATTATTAGTTCTACAGAATACTTGGTTTACAAGTAGCTTAGCATCGATTGATACAGAGCGAAAGGAGCATAACATGATTCCCAATGTTGGAGATGTGTACTGCGTGTACGTCGAAAAATTACAACAATATACAGCCTGCCAGGTAACTGGACTGAAAGAAACAGAGGGTAAAACTTCTGACACGCTTGCCTCCGTCCTTCAGTTGGATTGGACTGGTGATCAACTGCCTAATGAAATGCAGCTTCATCAGATGAAACCACTGATCTGTAATTTTTATTTCTGGAATGATCGACTTGCCCATAGTTTCGTGAGTGCTAATGTTCCTTCACAGTATGTGCTTGCAGGCAATATCCCTCCGCTCTACACCGAGGAAACGAATACGTATGGCGGAGGCTGGCCGATCGGAGAAAGTCTCTATCTCCAGCGTGAATGGGAAGGTATCGATGCGATCCGAAGAGCGCAGTTCAAACAAGCTGCGGATGATGACGAAGAAGTCATGGTTGGCAATCGTGTAGTGCGGCGCAGTACGAGTACACTCCGCAATTTCAGCCCTAAATCTTCTGAAGATGTAGTCGAACTCGCAAAGCTACCTTGTCTGACACATATTGAAATGGATGGTTATACGGAATCAATCTTTCCATTTATAGAGGACAACCCGTTCATTAATGAACTTCATATCTTACATCATGGTCAAACGATGCTCGATATCAGCAAGAGTCGCCTGACCAAACTTATCGTGGATGTCAGCGGGTTGAAGGAGTTAGTTTTAAACACAAAGATGAAAAGTCTGAATTTCACAGGAGAGTTGTCTCCTGATCTACGTATCGTGGCTTATGAAGACGGTAAATACATCACTCTCAATGTTCCATCGGGCCTGCCACAGGTTACGGGTATCTCACGACTTGAAGGTCTGTATATCAGAGATATCACGGAGCTCAATCTGGAGCCACTTGTGCAGTATTATCCTGAGCTTTCAGAGTTGCGACTGTGGGGTAAACCCGGCAATGTATCCCATATAGAGTCGATTCAGCATTTGGCAAATTTGCAAACCTTCACTACATATGACCTGTTCGGCTTCAAAGGTGAACAATTCCCTGATCCAGAGCAACTTCCAAAATTGGCTAGGCTGTGGCTAACCAGCCTGCCTGTCGATGCAGCCAAATCGATCAAAACAAGATATAAGAAATTCGCCGCTGCCGGACTTGATATAGAAATCACCAAAGCACGCAAACCGGAATGGCTTGCGGAGAACCTGAACAATCCGTTTCGGGATTGGGATGGGCGGGACCACATCAAGGCAGCACATGCCAAAAAAGCAGCTCAATTGTACAAGCAGTGCTTGAAGGAAATCCGCCAATTAAGTCAAGATTTTAACAATCAGGAAGCTATGCACAAACAGCTCGTCTCCATGGTTGAGAACTACACACAGACCTTCAACAAGATGGATGCCAAGACCGGTTTTATTGAAACTGTTGAGCGGGAAGAGATTTATGTTGTGCTAACGGAGTTACTGAATCAGTTACAGGAGAATTTGGAACTGCGTCAAGATGATTTGATTAAGGTCAATCACGAGGATTTATATGAGATATTTGATCGTTTGAGGGATTTCTAGGTTACTCAAAAAGGGTCCTGTTATGAAAATGACAGGACCCTTTTTTGCATGAATAGAATTTCTTACACTCTATTTTCCCCTTAATTCAAATTTAATAAGATATCAACGAGTATAAAGCAGTGCTAGGAAGTGGAAATTTTAAATGCAGTCTAGTCTGTTGCACGATATGTCTAAGTAACTGCTGATCAATATTCTGATAAAAAAAAGCTGTTGCGGGGGACGCTGCGTCACAATCTATAATGAAAAAAATATGATAGAAAGAGTTTTCATTATGTCTGAGCCCCATGCAAAGGAACAGTATAAAATACTGTTGATCGCATTACTAACGCAATCAGCTTTTCTATTTATTGGATTGATTTTTATTGGGTTATTTAAGTGGGGAGGAATGTTACCATTCATAGCTTCCTTATTCATGCCAAACGAGATTAGTATGTTACCCACAATCATCATTGGTCTTATTTTTAGTTTTTTTATTACTACAATAGCTCTAATTACATTCATCAGAACAAGAACAGAACTCCCTACGACCGAGGGGTCAGATATGATTAAAAAAATAATGATCAGACCAAGTGGTATAGCTTTAACCGCGATAGGTGGTATGTTTGAAGAATTCTTTTTTAGAGGTGTCCTGATCGGATTATTTATTGGATATTCTTTCGTCGTGGATTGGCTCGTCATTCTAATAAGCACTTTTCTATTCTGGATAATACATGTTCCTCAATATAAAGGAGCTACGGGTATCCTTATCGTTGTGTTTGTGAATGGTTTGATTTTTGCACTACTCTTTTATTTTACGGGGTCGTTAATTCCACCAATCCTTGCTCATGTGATTTATAATATTTCTATTGGAATTTTTCTGGAAAGAAAGTACAAGAACTGATTATTTGAAAAGAGGGACGTTAGATGCAATTAACCGTGAGTAAGTTTGCTAAGCTGGCGGGCACAACAGTTCGTACGTTAAGACATTATCGACAACTTGGCATATTGGTTCCCTCACAAAAGAACGAAAATGATCATCATGTATATATAAATGAAGATTTTAAAAGGCTGCATGAAATTCAATTATTGCAGAGTCTAGGACTTTCATTAAACGAGATTAAAGCCAGCTTGGATAATCCGCAATATTCTTTTGATGAAATAGTTAGAGTTCAAGAACAATCGCTTAAACATAGGAGAAAAGCTATTGATTGTTCTTTAGCATTAATTAAACGAATAAAATGGTTAAAGGAAAAAGATCAATTCAATGAATTAAACTCAGAATTGCTCATGCTACTTATGAACTCGATGCGTGTTGAGGAGGACCAAAAAAAGCTGCTTCAAAAGTATGTTTCTACGGATATTATTGAGAAGGTGTTCCCAGAGGATATCTCTAAGCAAACTTACTTGGATGAACAATTATTCAATTTGGTATTGCTTGTCCATCGAGCTACCATACACGATCTTAAACCAGATCATCCTTCCATACAGCAACAGTTGAAGGTTATCATTGCAAATACCCAATTAAATCACCTGATTCTCCATGACGAAGAAAAGAACGAAGAACTTTATAAAAACGTAAAACCCTATGAATCGTTGATACCTAAGCATACCATAGATTTTTTGACAGAAGCATTTGAGGTATTAAATACGAAGAAGCAATCTTCCATATAGGATCGATAACTACCATTAAAAATCTGGAGGTCACGGACACCATTCATGAGAAAAACCACTCCTTTCACCTAGCCTAAACATCTCAAGTTTACCGGGAGGCTCTTGGTGGTTCTCGCTACGGATACGAGGTTTGATCTCTTGAGCTGTACCTAAGAGGCGGTTCGTTAAACGCAAATGGAACGAAGCAGAAAACACGCTGCTTCGTTCCGGTAAAACAATCGATATGGCAATTTTTTCTCCCCTTCATTGAATAGAAAACACTTCTTTTTTCAATAATTCTTCTGGCGTCTGCCCTATCACATCACTGTGAAAATAATCGCGTATAACGCCATCTTGAAGATAGTTGGCGATCGATACCATAATCATCCCTTGATCCAGTGCCAGATAAGCTTTTGCGAGTTCTCCCGTTTCAACATTGACTGAGTCATAGAACCCATACTTGCCAAACATTTTGAAGTTCTTTAAAGCTTTAATGTTCTTTCGAACAGCTTCAGGGGCATAATCCAGGGCAAGGAATGTTGCGTGTGCTGTTACCGTTGCTCCATCTTTGTAACCTGAGGTCCCTAACGGCGTTGCTGCAAACTCACTGTAACCTGTCGGAGTTGCAGAAGGTGAAAAGCCCCATGCGGCATACCCTTTTTCTTTGGCATATTCGATTTGCAATTCAACATGACGCTGGTTGTTCAAGCCCAAAGCTTGAGTACCCAGTTCTTGTTCCTTTATAACCATCCCGGGCATAAGAGCTTCAAACATACTTCCTCCCCAGCTTGGTACGAACTTTTTGTCCTTGTATACATAACTTCCTTCAAACACATCCACTCCATCGTACTTAACGGATTTGCCTTGAGGAATCTGAGCTTGCCAATCCCATTCTTGAGGTAATGTGCGATACATCTTCCACCAATGATCTTGGGGAACATCACCTTTCCCAATGGCAATATAGCTGCCTACACGTGGTTCCGTATAAAACATTCCATAATGGTGGTCCGTCAACGCGCCTTTAGCCACATCATAACCTCCGCGGAATTGGCCGACTTCAGGATCATATAGCGGAGTATAATTCATATTTTTAACCAGCTTGCTTGTTTCCCCTTGAAGTTCTTCATAGGCTTGCCCAACAACAATTAAACCAGCGGATAACCAGCCATTATCGACTTGGGAAATAAATTGTCCCCAATCTTTCTTCACTGAACCGTCATCTGTGTTATACCAGTTATAAAATAGACCGTTCCACTTTTCTAACTTCTCGAGGGAATGTATAGTCGTTTGCAGGCGATGTACAGCTTCTTTCTTTGAAATAATGCCCAATTGTTGCGCTGAAACAGTACTCATCATATACATTGCGATGTTTGTGGGCGAAGTACGTTTAGCTTCTTCTGTTCCGTTTTCAGTGTGCCGTACTTCATCGTAAGTCAAGCCAGTGTTCTGATCCGTATAGTCCTCAAAAAACGTATAAGTCTTATATGCAATCGCTTTCAATTCTGCTCGAAATCCATTGTTTGAGCCACCTGCTGAAGCCATAGGAATTAAAGCTAGATTAGCTAACAGACAAAAAGTTAAAATGAAGCTGAGTTGTTTTACTTTTTTCATGATTTTCTCCCTTCAAATGGATTCGAAACGTTTCGTGTATATGTTATCATAAATTTCCCATTTCCGTAAACAAGAAAATGAAACGCTTACAAATTCTATATATATTATGGATCAACGATAGATATTAACTCGAAACGTTTCATTATTGAGGCAACATGAGAGTAGCACACGCAGGATAATATGACGTATTAGTCCGTATGAAGGTCTGTTATATTCTAAATTGAAAAGAAAAAAGCCTGACTCCATAGGAATCAGGCCTAATCCTTTCTCGTACCCATTCTGAACCGTCCTATGTTGCTACAACTATTGTTCCACAATACTCGCAGTCCGTTGATTGCTTGGGAAGCACTTTTACCTTCGCCCCACACCCCGGGCAACTTACTGAAATAGGCCTTTGTGGCTCTTCTACTTTTTCTTCGACCTTCTCTTCAGCGTCTTGCTTATCTGAAAAATTAATCTCTGTATAGTTAATGGTATTATGACTACTGTAACTCACGGTGTTGCTATTGTAGCTTGAATAAGTATGCGGATTCGCATTCTCGCGATCAAGATGACCGCCATAATCTCCCCCATAAAACTTTCGTTCAGGGACATGCTTTTTCTTAACACGTTTTTTCCTAAGCAATTTAATGCCAAAAAACACAAATAAAAATTCAACGATTAAAATTTCAACGACAAGAACTATATTCAATTGATCTACGATATTATCTTCCATAAGTATTCGTATGGGTATAGCTATCGCATAAAACATAAAAAACAGTCCGAAAAACTTCCTTAACAACACATTTCCTCCTTAAAACATCACACTCTACCTAGCAGTGTATATTACAACTATCCGTAAAAGAAGTCATTTAGTCAGCTACACGGTTTACGAGATCCTCATCGTTGTTCCGCAATATTCACAATCCGCAGACGAAGTAGGATATACCCTTACCTTGGCTCCACATCCTGAACAATTCACGGCTACAGATTCGTGAGGTGCCTCGTCATATTTCACACGATGCTGATCTTCCTGATCTTGCTTATCATTAGAATCGTAATGCTGATATGGATTAGTCTTAGAATGAGATTTAGGTCGACCACACATTTTAATGCCTGTAACAAGTACGATAACACCAGGGATAAAAAGAATAATTGTACTGATAATGGCCGTTTCTGTTCCTTCGGATATTAATATTAAAGATAACAGGATCGTCACGGACGAAAGGATAATGAATAAAATGCCAAAAAATTTCTTCACCGCGTTTCCTCCTTAAAACATCATACTCTACCTAGTAGTGTATATTACAAGCATCCGTAAAAGAAATCATTTAGTCAGCTACACATTTACGAGATTCTCATCGTTGTTCCGCAATATTCACAATCCGCAGACGAAGTAGGATATACCTTTACTCTAGCTCCACACCCTGAACATATTAAGGATAAAGGTTCTTGAGATTCCTCGACTTCTTCATACTCCTCGTGATAGTTACCTCGGTCATATTGCACATTACTACTAGAATCGTCATCATAATGTTGATCGGCTTTAGGTTGAAATTTAGGTCGACCACACATTTTAATTCCTATTACAAGCAAAACAATTCCACTAACAAAAAGTACAAATGCATTAATAATTGCCACATCAGTTCCCTCAGATAGTTCAAATAAAGAGAACATAATTGTTATACATGAAATTATAATAAATATAATCCCAATTTTCTTTTTCAAAGTTTATCCTCCTGCAATTTATGATTTACTTATCAAGATCTGTTGATTGCGCTCTTTCAAACGGAACTTTAACTGGGATAGTTGCGAAGCAAAACGTTCACTATTTACCAATTCCCCTGCTTCGTACTGATTTGCAAGTTCACTGTTCATCAATTCAATGTCCATCAAGATCTGGCGGTCATTTTTCTCAAGGGAATCCGGTGTGATCGGGTCACTATACTTTACAAGTTCAATTAATGATTCAACGCTTTTGCGCTCCTCTTCCACAGTTAGGACGGGATGTTGCACCATGGTATGAAGCAATTGTTGTAAAGCTTTTTCGATTAATTGTAAGTTTGCGATTTTTGTATGTTCATCTGTTTCATGACGGCGCGCACTCTGAATATAGATCATAATGATTCCGCACAAAATAATTGCGATCGCAATCGTTACCGTGTGTAACAATACGAACCAACGAAGCGCATGATCTGCTGAACCTGTTAATAACGTGTAGATCATCACACAAATCAGATAAATAACCAATACTACTCCTAACGCTGTGTAACCTGGAACAAACCGTTTAAACCGATCCATATTTTGCATGATGAACCGTGCGTAGATCCAAATAGCCGTAATCGCTACATAAGAAGCAACGAGATTCATCCAAAAAGAAAACGATAGTAGCGCATGATTAAACAGCGTAAAAGAAACGATCGACGATACTAACATGCATATTAAATAGACGACATCCAAAATCAAGAGATTGCTCCGTTTTACCATCACTATGCCTGTCCTCCTTCTTGCAGATTGTTTCCGCAATCGAGACAGAACTTCTGGCCTAGTTTTACTTCATGTTGGCACCGACTACATTTCAAGCTCAAACTTGTGCCACAGTTGCCACAGAATTTTGTATGACCGGAATTCATATGGTTACAATTTGGGCATGGGCTAGGCATCGGTTGATGACATTGGATACATTCCAATGCGTTCTCCGCATTATCCGCCCCACATGAAGGACATGCATGGTATTTGTCACCACAGTTAGGACAGAATTTGGTTCCCTTTGGCAAGGCATGTCCACAATTGTTGCAATCTGTTGTTGCTACCGATTTTTCGGCTAATGGATTGCCACATTTGCTGCAAAAAGAGCTGTTCTCCTGGTTCGGATGATGACACTGCTTACATATACTTACTGCAGGCGTTTCCTTAGTAGACATCACTTTAGACATCTGGGACATCTCGCTACTGAAAGAACCCCCCAGACCAACCCCCATGCCCATACCAAGCCCTGCGCCCATGATGTCTGACTGCATGCTTCCTTCATTCTTCGCTGCACCTTCAAGCGTATCAAACGAACGTTCTTGCTGATATGTGTAGCCAATGATATCCATCTCAGCTTTGCGTGCCAACGCTTCTCTTAATCGAATGACGGAAGGGTCTTCTTCGGGCAGATTGACATTGTGAATATACAGGTTAATTAACTCAATACCAAATTCTTCAAAAGTAGAAGCTACCGTATCTGCAAAATGTCGTGATATCTCGGCGATATATGCATTGATCTCCAAAACACTTACTTTTCTATGTATTAGATATGATGACAACATGGAGTTAATATTCATGATAATCAACCCACGGAAGTAATTAATCATATTAACTTGGTTAAACTCAGGCAGTGTTCCCACAAGTTTGACCAAAAATTTTCGTGAATCCGAAATTTTAATTCCCATTTGTCCAAATGTTCTTACGGGAACAATAATATTATACTTGGGATCCTGGATCTGAATTGGATTCGCCGTTCCCCATTTAACATCCAATGCACTTACTTGATTGACATACCAGACTTCTGCTGCAAAAGGTGACTTTCCTCCGAACGGAAGGTTAACGAGTCGGTTCAAGATCGGGATATTCGCAGTACTCAGCGTATGCCTTCCGGGTCCAAACATATCAAGTGCTCTTCCATCCTTAAAAAGAATTGCTTGTTGAGATTGATTCACAATTAACTGGGTCCATGTTCCCAGTTCAGTCTCGGGATGTTTCCATGCAAACACATCAGGTGAGCCATCATACTTAATTACGTCAATAATCGCCATGTTCAATTCCTCAATTCAGTATTAGATTACTATAATTTACTAAAAAGTTCTTTTGCTAAAACACTGATTCTACAATATTTCCTATATTTAATTATCTTTCATCTACTTGTTCCATGTTTAGGCATTGATATTTTACCATTTCTAACCTTAATACGCACTAACATAGTTCATTTTTCATATGATATTTTTCCTATATTGGCATGTTCATAATGGTAAAAACCTCTTCCATATGTTCATAGGAAAGAGGTTAACTATATAACTACAAGTTGTGAAAAATCAAATATTAGCTTGAGTATCCACTCTCGATCATAATCAACGTCCCAATTTTGAAACCACTCGCAAAAGCCTCTTTTGAATGTATAGAGTGAACTTGATCCATCATATCAAACAATACCTCCAACTGTTTAAAGTCATCCTCCGAAAGCTTTTTCTGAAATTTTTCGATATAAACTGTAATCTCCTTATTAATAGATCGATACTCCGAATCTTTAGGAACAATATTCTCCTCTGGTCTCAGGTTACCGTAATATAATTCTTCTATTATATTTCCCACATCACAGCCCCCTTTCTCTTATACATGTCTGGTACTCTTCTCCTGACAATTATATAAGATTGACAGACAATACTGGGGATTTATGCGATATTCGCATGGGTTTCTTATCGCTTTCATCGAAAATCGCATTTTACATGCTTGCTGTAACATAATAATGTAGCGCTTGTTGAGCCCTACCTCGGGAGTATGCTACGATATGGACACCTATTTCTACAAAATCCTATAACAAATCAACCGCACAGAAAGGACACTATGAATCCTCCATCACTGTCATCCAAGTTACAACAGATCGTTCCACCGCTGGATCTGCGAAGCTGCCTCGTCAGCGTACGCGGTGAGATCATATACGAACACTACCGCAACCAAGAGGCTGCGACCGATATTGCAAAAATCAATTCATGTACCAAGAGTGTGCTGTCCGCACTCATCTGTATAGCGATGGATAAAGGCTTGTTGCCAGAGGCATCAACCCCAATCTCCACCTTTTTTCCACAGTTGACATCCGATCCTGATCCTCGCAAACCAGCGATCACACTGGAACAACTGCTTACCATGACAGCTGGATTCAACTGGGACGAGTTCGGCGGGCAGAATTCATTCCCTCGCATGACCCGCACCGATCATTGGGTGGATTTTGCGTTGGAACAACGCCTAAGCCATGTACCCGGTACATATATGGAGTACAACTCTGGAGTATCACAGATCCTATCCGCCATCCTGATGCAAAATGCAGGTATGAACGTAGCCGAGTTCGCAGAACATTATCTTTTTGACCCGCTGGGAATTAAGGATTATGAATGGGAAAGGGACCCTCAAGGTGTACATACTGGCGGATTTGGTCTTAAGATGTTACCCGTAGATCTGCTGAAATTCGGTCAGCTCTTTCTACAACAAGGGATGTGGGAAGGGCAGTCTCTCATTTCAAGTGATCTCGTATCCCGTTCTACGCAGCCTTTCATTACGGTCACTCCACCAAATCACGGCAGTTATGCTTGGCATTGGTGGGTGGATGTCTATCCAAATGAAAAGTCTGCCGCTGAAGATATTGCTGCTGTAGACGACAAACCCAATCTCCATTATTATTACGCGCGAGGATTTGGTGGTCAGTATGTATATATTGTCCCAGAGCTCGAACTTGTTACGGTGTTAACCAATGACAAACGAAAGAAAGAGAAACCTCCGCTGGATGTTTTCCCTCGTTTAATCGCTCCTGAACTATGGAAAATGTTATACATGTAAGCCGTACTTTAATCTTGTTCGACCCATGGTTAGACCAATGAACCCTCAACCTGTTGTAGGATAACCAACCCATAGGCTGAGGGTTTATTCGTCATACGAATGCCTCTTCGATGGCAACCGTGATTGGATACGGACCAGACTCTTGATTCGAGAGCACAACCAGTTGTAGATCATAGTCTGGATACACGGAAGACATAAACGACACCCCTGGATCAAAGCCCATGACATGAAATTTGAAAATCTCTTCCCCCTTGTGATCAATCCAGATCCCCTGCCCATAGTGCTCTTCATCCTCTTGATGAGCGTGTGGAGTTAATAACTGCCGTGTTGTCTCTTCATTCAACAATTGGTGACCCCGCAAAGCATCCCAGAATCGAATCATATCCGGTGCTGTAACATAGGCTCCACCATCTGATCCACCTTTGACAGGAATGGAGAACATATTGGTGTTCCAGGAGCCGTCTTCATGATCGATATACCCTAAAGCTGTGTTGCGCGGAAGCTGATCTGTTACGAAATAACCGGAGTCCTTCATGCCACAACTTTTGAAAATATGCTCTTCCACATAATCTGTAAACGACAGTCCTGAATGTTGTTCCACGATAAGCCCCAGCACAATGAAACCCGCATTATTGTAATGAAAACGTTCACCCGGAGCAAACTTCATTGGCAGATGCTGAAACATGGGCAGAAAGTCACTTAATCGCCGCATCGCGTAGACGGGTCTGTCTTTCCACAATTCTGAAAAGTCATCCATCACTTCTTCATCGAAATAATCTGGAATGCCTGCTGTGTGGGTTAACAACTGCTGGATGGTGATCCCTTCGTCCCACAGTGGAAACTTCACATCCAACACATCATTCAGCTTGGAATCAGCAGATAACTTACCGGCTTCAATTAGTTGGCATATACTCACTGCCGTGAAGATCTTACATCCTGATGCAATGCCAAAGCGTGTATCCACCTGATTGGCCAGCTCTTCACTACGATTCGCATAACCACGTTTCATATTCAAAAGGGTTTTCCCGGCTTGCTGGAGCAATACTACACCCGAAAAATTCACGCGTTCCATGACTTCTTCTACTTTTGTTGTCAGCTCTACTGCATTTAACATTTTGTTGTTCACCTACTTGTCTATGTATTCATCACATTACATTCTCATTCTTAATTCTTCGTCATATCCTGCATACCTGCCAAATTTTCATAAAAAGAAGGATTACCCCCTTATAAAAGGAAATAACCCTTCTTCAGACAACGTAAGATTAAGTTTGACAAAGCATACTCAAATGCTGTTCGATCACTTGTTCCACTCGTTTTACCGTAAGTCTATCTGGCTGCATTAACATATGAATGGCGAGTCCATCCACAAGAGCATATAACTTCTCTATCTCCATCTCGGCATCCAGTTCAGGATGTGTCATCCCCTGCTTCTGCAACTCCTGTATTACCCATTGAACCGATCGATACATCCCCTGATGCATCTGATCACTTAACTTTTTTAATTCGGGGTACACCAATAATTTGGCTGTAAACGAAAACCAGACCTCCATTTCCATCATTCTATCTTCGTCCAACGGGAGAAATTGCAAGAGCAGATTCTTCATATCCTGCAGTACAGATCCACTCATCTGTAACGCCTCCACCCTTTTCTGTACCCGCTCTGCAAAAAGATTCATACAAAAGGTGAACAATTCGGCCTGTGTGGCAAAATAATGACGCATGGAGCCTACAGATAGTCCAGCTTCCTTCGCTATATTCCGAACTGTAGCATGCTCCAGTCCGTGCTCTTGTATGACCCGGATTGCTGCATCAGCAACGATTTTCCTTTGAGCTTCATGATCTACGATTTTTGGCATGACAACATTATACACCAAACTTCTCTTTTAGTAATACACTGTGCCATAATACTTTTTAATACATTGTACTAAATAAAAAAACAGCTGTAGGAGAGGAATTCATAAGACCATGCATACAACTATCCCCGCCTCAAAACGTAAGAAATTCAAATTTTCCATCTTCATAATAAGGCTGTTCTGCACAATGCTACTACTGATAGGTGCCGCTTTCCTCTATGAGTGGTTTGCTTCATCACAGGCCAAAAAGGACTTTCCACCTCCAGGTACGTTAGTTCAAGTCGACGGTTACCAACTACACATGCATAAACAAGGCAATGGTTCACCGACCATACTCATGGAGGCTGGAAGTGGTGAGACCAGTTTGTCGTGGAGGGACATTCCTGCGGAACTAGCCCAACATGCAACGGTAGTCACGTATGATCGCGCAGGATATGCCTGGAGTGAATCTGCACCCACAGAACGTACAGGTGCAAATATCGTCAAAGATTTACATGCAGCTCTGGAGAAGGAGAATATCCGCGGCCCTTACATTATGGTAGGTCATTCCCTTGGGGGTATGTATGCCAGACTCTTCGCACAGACTTATGCAAATGAGGTTCAGAGCCTTGTCCTCATTGATGCGAGACCTGAGGATGATGAACGGGATACAAAGGCTTTGTTGGAACAGGCTCAGTTTCAGGGAAACCCGCCTGCCTCCTTATTATCTTTACTGAAGGTATCTGGCACTTTCAGATTATTTCCAGACTTTATGCTTGATGGTCTGGTTGCCAAGCAAGATCGGGATACTTTTGTTAATGTGATTGCTACCCCCTCCTATTTTCACGCCAAAGAAGAAGAAGCCCTCCACGCCCATTCAACAGAAGATGCGATTCGTGGCCAAAGTCTTGGATCGATCCCTGTACGTATCATTGCACGCGGCCGTCCTCAAGACTATGCTCAAGCAGGGATTCCGGTTGAAATTGGGCAGAAGCTCGAATCCTTATGGCAATCGGGACAGCGTAATATGTTGAATATATCGAAGGATAGTCAGCTCATCATGGCCACCCGCAGTGGTCATATGGTTATTCATGATGAACCCGAACTGGTTGTGAAGACAATCCTTGATTTAATCTCTGATAAGTAGAAGTATTTTTCTTCAGAACATCCTGCGCTCGATACAATGTTAAAGGGCTGTTCCAATAGCCATGAATATGACTTGGAACAGCCCTTTAAGCAATATACATTAAGATTAGATCGAATGAGTTCGGCCTTAAAAAACATACGTTAGCGTAACGCTTGCAGGTCTGACTCAGGACTTCCTGCACTCTTCTTCATTTCACGGGGAGCCCTCATATTGATCAGATAATACAAAGTGGCGTAGATTGTAGTAATAAACGTGCCAAAAAACAGGCAAAACGCCAGAGACGGGCGGCTAACACTTTCGTGCATCAGCTCAATCAGCGTCTCGCGATTCGTCAGTGCATCCCAACTATTCAGTCGATATACACGTCCAAGCAATACCCCATAACTCCCCAAAGCACAGCCAGCCAGTACAAAGATCCAGGATGCCCAGCGTCCAATTCGGTGATAGATCACTTCCTGAAGCTGATACATTGACAGGAAGCCAAGCAAGAGTCCAGTCCAGACAAACATTAATACAACACTCAAGTCGTACCAATATGTGTAGTCCACTCCGTTCCCACCATAATACCGGGAACTTCTCGCTGTCAGATGAATCAAATCCGTAACAATATAAGAAGAGTTCGGGAAAAATAGCAACCACAGCAACCCACTTGCGACTGCAAGCCATGCGGCACCTTTCCATTTCACATCACTTAGAAGATAGGCTGCATAAGAGAACACAAAAGGAATCCAGCCCAAGAACAGATTCCAGATCAGGAAGCGGAAATAACGCTGATCCAGCCAATCTGCGGCTACATAGTACAAACCAAGCGTTACTATTGTGACCACACTTAGGAAAATAAATATGCGAATATAATTCAGTTTTCTCAACGTTTCTGCCCTCACTTGATAAAATTCAATTAGTTTCGAAAATATCGGATGATTTCTTCTTTATTCTTTTCCACACGCAAATTCAATCCTCGTTTATCCTTTAATCCATACTGCTGTAATTCATGGCCTGGATCAAGCACCAACGGTTTAGTCGCCACATCAACCAGCAAGTCCATCGTCAGTTGATAGGTTTCCCGTAACTTGTCCATAGGCAGAGAAGATTCATACCGTTTGATCAGCTCAATCAGACGTTCAGCATACACAAGACGAACCATACTGTCCGCACTCTTCAACTGTCTTGAAGCAAATGCTGTAATGCCCTTAATTATACTTGGTTCTGTCCGATGTTTGGCAATCAACGCAAGTTCATCCACCGCATCCCAATTCATGATAGACAGCTCGGAACTTAATTGTTGAATCCGCTCCCCTATCCATTGTTCCTCTAACTCTTGGGCTACGTCCCATCGCTTATAGTCGGCATATACGCCTTCTCGATGCATCTGTATAGCGCTCCCGTAATGTTTGACGAACAACTCCTTTGCTACACCCCAATCGGTCTCTTCCATCTTAACCACCACCATGCCTATTCCTATTTGTGCGTATACTCCTAACATATTACATAAACTTACTACTCTCCAAGCATACTATAGAAGTTGAACTATACATTTGCACGAGAACGCAGAGGACAGAAACAAACTACAGAAGCGAAGCGTTCGCATTTATCACCGGATTTTCACCTTTGTAAAATTGAATTAAAAATCTGGGGATAACAGCGATCGGAAGGTTGTTCTGTCATCGGAGTGGCAAGTGTAAATATTCTTTCGTTCAGCTTATATAGAATCATACCATTTACCAAAGGAGAATCAAATTTACAATGAATCCAAATTCCATGAACCCTCAGAATGCAGTACAACCCACATTGAACACCAATCCAAATATCAGTCCTAACATGAATCATGGTGGTCATGAGATGTTCGATGTGCATGAGATTCTGTCCTCCACCATTAACGTGCTGGACCAATATATGATCTTTCGTACATTTGTGCAGAGCCAGGAATTGATTGGTATTCTGGACCGGCAGTACAATTTCATATTATCCCAGTACAATCTCACAGCAGAGTGTTTTGCATCCGGACAGAAGCCTCATCAAGAGACGGCAACCTATATGATCCCCAACATCGTACCACCGGTATATGGCCTTAAGCCATCAGCACCAAAAAAACCAAACCAGAGCTTGGCCGATGTAAAGGATGCCGGGATTAGCGCTCATATGCTGGGACTGATCAAGTCACATGCGAGTCTGCTCGGCATGTCCTGTAGCGAGATCACAAATGGAACGGTTCGCCGGGTCATCGCTTCGCAGATCCAACATTTTATCGAGATGGCCTATGAAATTTTCATGTTCCAGAATAAAAACGCGTATTATCAAGTACCTCAGCTCACTCTAAGTGATACACAACAGATGCTTCAGGCATACATTCCAGCAACCGGAGCACCTCAGATGCCTATTAACAATAAACCACTCCATTAATTAGAAAATAGAGTGCGATTTCCCAGAACAGTCTCTTCAACCCACCAGGGGTATAAGGGGCTGTTTTTTTTGATTATTTGCAATCATTTTCCTACTGAAGACTCTTGATTCGCTTACCAGAAACTGGTTTAATCAAAGACAGAACTCATATTCAACATACGGATCATACATATAAAATACGGTAAAATGCAGTTATACGAGAATTCAAATGGCTTTTTATTCATTATGGGAGGTATACGAATGAGATGGAAGCAACCTGCTAAACTTGGTTTACTTGCTATGGCTTTGGGCTGTACTGCCATTGGCTCAACACTTACGACCTCAGTAACACTGGCTGCACCTGTCCCCGATTCCAAAGCGGTGTATCATCAATTCCAAACCTATCGAACAGAAGCAGTGAAGTCCACAGAAAGTCTGGTTAAAGCACGTAAATACCTGATGAATCATATCGATAAAGTCGGCCCTTGGCAGGCCACACTAATGACGCTGCAACTGGAGAACATGCAGAACTTGAAGCTGGCTGATATGGATCAGAAAATGTATACGGAACAGTTTCAACAAGCCTTGTCTCAAGCCCATGAACAACTTGGTTACGAACAAAAGCTTACATTTAGTCGTCTGCTGAAAGAAATTAAAGATTCGACCGTGAAGAAACTTCTGCAGGAAGCATCAGATCTCGGGTTCAAACTAGAAACCAGTGAAGGCTTGTATTACCCCATCATCAATTATGAGATATATCAAAAGTTCAAACCTTTTGTTAAGGCTGATATTGCTGCATACATTGATATTATGGCTACCGAGTCCAACCAAATGACAACTTCAGATGGGGGTATTATCATCCCTTGGAACGAATTAATCCAGCGTGCATTGGAGAAAGAAGCCTTTTTGAACAACTTCCCGAATTCCAATCGCACATCAGCAGTGAAGCAAGGGTTATTTGTGGATTATCTGTTTTACGGAAGTGACAACACGCCTGCATATGATTGGTACACGGACGAAGAAATCCGCACCATGGACCCTGAGGTGAAAAAGGCTTACGAGAAAGCTTTGGCTAAGCGCGAGCCCAATACGGAGAGTGTTCTTCTGGACACTATGGAAAAGATTTTACTGGTTCTCAATCAGAACAATGATGAGCTTACACCTGAAGTCAGAGCAATCATTGAACCAGTTCAACAACAATTTGCTCGTGAATAATCGGATGCTTAATCGCAAAATGTGAATGCAAAAAAAAGCGGCAGTCCTCAAGACAGAGGTTGCCGCTTTTAAATTTACATATCAAGTCCTTACGTTTGAATCAAAGAGTTGAAGCGACTATTGATGTAAGTTTGTTCGGATTTACGACGAGATACACGCCCTCAATCCGCTCTCCAGAAGCGTCCAACTCCAAACAGAGTACCTCAGACAACTGCCCTTCTTTCAGCAATGCGAGTTGAAGCTCGCCATTGATCCACATGGGCACCCATTCTCTCTCACGCAATCGCGTAAGGACTCGCCGTGAGGTCAGGAGTGCAAGCACACCTTTGTGAACTTTCATTGTTCTCATAACCGTATGCACAACGCCACCGCCATCTGCTGTAAATACAGGCTGATCTGCCAGTAACTCCAGCATGGCAGAGACGTCATAACGAAGGAAAGCCGTTGTAAAACGACTCAGTAATTCACCTTTAGCTATCATATCCGCATCACTCTGCTCAATCGGCGGAAGTCTTTCGGGCAGATTTCGTCTAGCGCGGCTAAAGATTTGACGGCAGTTACTCTCCGTTTTGCCCAGCCAATCCGCTATTTCGGAATAATCATATCGGAACGCTTCACGAAGTACAAAAACAGCCCGTTCCATGGGTGATAGACGCTCCAACATGACCAGATAGGCATAGGAGATCAGTTCTTTTTTCTCCATCGTTTCCTCTGGCATATTCGACTCTTCACTATCACCCATCGGCTCTGGCAGCCACTCACCAACATAACTTTCCCGCTGATTACGGGCGGAATTTAGCAGATTCAAACTTCGATTCACAACCAATCTGGCGATGTAGGACTTGGGATTACGAATATCCTGAGCAGACGTGCTCTGAATTCCCGCAAAGCAATCCTGCACAATATCTTCAGCTTCTACCACACTGCCCAGCATGCGGTAAGCTATTGAAAATGCATATTTTTTATAAAGAATATACAACTCACCAACATCCAGAGAAGACACATCTGGCTCATTGGCGTGGAGATTGGAATTCATAAGAATGGCCCCCTCTGGCATGGTGCGTGTATTTTTAGTTAAAACAACCCGGATACATCCCAGTTGTAATCGCAATCCGGTTCCAGTTATTAATCGTGTTAATGGCCAGGATCAGATCCACCAGTTCGGATTCACTGAAATGTTCACGGACCTTATCGTACAGCGCAAGGGGTACACCGTGCTCCGAGATTCGGGTCACCGCTTCAGCCAGCTCCAGCATAACACGTTCTTGATCCGTGAAGAAAGGCACTTCACGCCACACACTTAGCAAAAGAATATGATCCGCGTAATCTCCCAGTTTCATCAGATCTTTGGCATGCATATCGAGACAAAAGGCACAGCCATTGATCTGGGACACGCGGATTTTCAACAACTCGTATAACACTTTATCCTCAAATTGCCCGGATATATATTGCTCCATCGCCATCATCGCTTTAAATGCGCCTGGACTCGCTACTCTGTAATTCGTTCTTAAATTCATTTCTCATTCGCCTCCGTCATTTGGTTTACATACTGTAGACAAACGACGGCCGGGATCTGTGACATTCTTTGCGAAAATCTTTTTATGCCCACAAGAATGGTTGCTCAACTAACGAGTATTCACACTGAGATTCTGATGTCAGGACAACCTCCATGGAGTCAATAATCAGTAATGGAAAAACATACTGAAAGGTTATTCTCTTTTCTACAATTAACATCTAACCTAAGAAAAATCCGCGTTTTTCCGTATTCATGTACGGTTTTTGCTGTACCGTTTGTGATTTCAACCAAAATTAGGTTGGATATATTGATACTTTGACCAAAAGAGTAGTAACATACGGCTAATCAAGTTAACTTTTCTGACATATAAAAGCGAATCGTTCATCCATATCAGCAAGGAGTGTTTCCTATGATAACTTCCAACGCAAACCATACAATGACTTCCGAATTACCTAGAGGGTGTACGTTCACCGATGAAGACTGGCATGTATTATCCCAATATTGGTACCCGGTAGCCCAAGCAACCGAAGTAACAGACAAACCCCTGGCTGCTCAATTACTCGATGTGAAGCTGGTTCTCTACCGCAGTAATGATCAGGTTGTGGTAGCCAAGGATCTTTGTTTTCACCGCGGGGCTCCACTTAGCAAAGGCTGGGTAGAAAATGGTGAGATTGTCTGCCCTTATCACGGTTTCCGTTATAATTGTGAAGGAAAATGTACCGCAGTACCTGCGCACCCAAGCTCCAAGATCTCGCCTAAGCTCAAACTCATTGTGTACCCGGCAGTTGAACGTTATGGCTTGATCTGGACCACTTTAGCGGGAACGGAAGAACAGATCCCCTCCTTCCCTGGATGGGATGATCCCGATTATATCAATATTTTGCCACCCAACTTTGACATTGCTGGTTCCTCTGGACGACAAATGGAGGGTTTCCTGGATGTATCCCATTTTGCCTATGTGCATACCGAAACGTTTGGTGACCGAAACAACACAGAAGTCCCCCAATACAAAGTGAAACGCGAAGGTAATGAGTTACTGGCCGAGTATTGGAGTACAGTGAGTAACTATGGCAAAGGGCAAGATCTTGTTGCACCTGAAGGTTTCCAATGGCTGCGCGAGTTTCGAGTGTTCCCACCTTTTGCGGCTTCTCTTACGGTACATTTCCCAGGAGACGACAAGCTGAATATTCTGAATTGTGCTTCGCCGATCTCTGCCCGTTATACACGTTTATTCTGTCCCATCACACGCAACTTCGATAAAGATGTTCCGATTGAAGACACGATCAAGTTCAACTTACAGGTATTTGAAGAAGACCGCGAGATGGTCGAGTCACAGAAACCGGAGGATCTCCCCCTTGATCTGCATGCCGAGGCCCATATTCCCGCAGACCGTACTTCAATTGCTTATCGTCAATTATTGACGGAGCTTGGTTTAGGACGAAATTACACATCGTAAATTAAATAGCTGTTCTTCTTCAACCTCAGGCAAATTATCGATGATGGATGTCAGCGCCTAAAAAGTCTTGAAGTACCATCCTGCGGACTCTGGGGAAGGGTAGACCCTTTTCTAAGGAACACAAGGCGTCTTATTAGGCCGTCATGTTCTCTTTTTAGATTGTAAGGAACCTCAGACATTTTATTTCCCAAAATCCCCCGATAAAAACACTTCATACGGCTGTTTATTCTGATATAACGTGTCTCAGATTCTTTAGATTTCTGAGCACGCCTCAAATCCTTGATTAAGACGCCTACGATTCGTTAGCACTCCATGCTCCGGACACGTCCAGGTATGCATCGGCTTTCAGCAGGTTTGAAGACACCTTTAATCAACAAAAGAAGCGTTCCTTTGCGGACGCTTCTTTTGCTATACCTAATTTAACTGAAGTACCTATGTGTATTAGATAATACCTTGCCTCATAAACGTCATCTTTCCTCTTGATTATTCGCATTCACAGGAAGCTCTCTATAATACGGACAACCCGGCTCATGAATAATACGTGGATCAACCCAAGTGCCCCAGTACGGAAGACGGTTTACGTAAGGTTGCATGTTTGGTTGGTTGTTGGGTTGCATGTTTGGTTGTACATTGGGTTGTGTGTTTGGTTGCATGTTTGGCTGTACATTGGGTTGTACATTAGGCATTACGTAAGGCTGATGATTCACATTTGGAGCACCGTTAGAGGCAGGAGCAGTTGAAGGCTGGCAATCTGCCGGCGGGCCAATAATCACTGTTTTTTGAATGGGAGCAAGCGCTTCTTGAACTTTTTTCTCGTCCAGACAGTACGTATACGCCAAAAGTTTTGCAGGTGTAAGACGCAAGGTGTCTGAGCCAAATATCGCTTCAGGAACCGGAGCATCAAAGATTGCGAGTAAGTGCGTATGATCAGCAATAGCCACTTCATAGTGCCACCAGCCTTGAGGAACGTTAGCCACCTGCCCCGGAGTAATCGGGAAATGAAGAAGCTCGTTGGTAAATGGATTAATGAGGGAAACAACTGCCGCACCGCTGATGCAGTATACCAACTCCGTTGCATTCTGATGCGTATGTGGTTCAACCACATTGCCCGTGTTGAGGAAAATATCCAGTAAAGAAACATTGCCCAGTGTGTTTAACTGCTTGATGGAAAGAGCGTTAATATAGTTGTTCTCATCCTTCTTGAATAACGGGTTATTGCTCAAATCGTAAGTAAATTCGGTGGTTGGTAAAGTGTAATCCATGTATGAGGTTGCCAAAATAAAACGCCTGCCCTTCGCTCTCGGTTTAGGTCATAACCTATATGCCAGCTTATGCCCAGCGCCCAGATACGTGAGCCCATTTCCGCCAAGTTATTATCGAACAACAAATAGCCCTGACTCGGACATCCCGAGCAGGGCTCATTGGCTATTAAAATTCTTCTTCGTCGGAGATGTCCTCCCAACTAAGTCCTAATGGAGTACTGTTCAAATTTACACTCTGAAGCCAACTCATTCGCTTGACCATGTCTGGCGTTCCCTCGATCAAACCATTTGTTACACTCAAATAACGTAGTTTCTTTAGTTTCTCCAGTTCAGGCGGAAGCTCACAAATACCCGAGTAGCCTATATCCAGAGTTACAAGTTCGCTCAATTCACCAATCTCAGCTGGAATATGTTTCAGACCAAGATCCGACTTCTCCTTTGGCTTCCACCCGGTAGGAACATGATAAGAACTACCGCAATAAATTCTAAGCTCTCGAAGTTGTTTCAATTTTCCAATGTCTTGGTGAATACCTTCCAAATCCGCCGTCATGATCTCCAATTCTTCCAATGATGTCAGTTCAAAAAGGGCTGGAGGAAGCGTATAAACATCCTGTTCAAAAATCGTCAAACGTTTCAAGTGCTTTAATTCCCGAATACGTTCCGGAATCTCTTTCAAGTAATGTGAACTAATATTCAGCACATCCGTCTGATGTCTAATCGCATCGTCCAGTAAGCAATGAATGTCCTGATGCCGATCTAATCTAAAAAATAACCCAGTGATTCGCTCCATTAGCTCAATCGCTTCTTCTTGTGTAATATGCATGCCATACATATTCTCATGAGCAACAGTGTAGAAGTAGTCACTTCCATCCTCTTGCAAAAAACAAAGATCATCTGGCATTGAGGGATATAACCAGTCATGAAAGCGGTTGGCTTCCTCCTTAAGGATCTGCCCTGATTCCGGCGTGCAACGATATATGTAATAAATCCCCTCTGAATACATGGCGCCACTTTTCATCATCATTTCTTCCATCGTACTGCTTTCAATCAAATACGGATCCAATCTCCGTAACACTGTGGTAACTCTTTCAGGTGTAGCTTCCTCAACATAATTTCGGTCAACCAGCAAAAAACGATCTGCCTTCTCGATCAATTCGTCAATCAACAGTTCATAGGCAGTTCCTCTTGGATCGGTGTGAAAAGCTACGGCTACCATATGTTCCCCCTCATTACTCATTATTCTTCAATCTGCTGTATCACCTGAAACCATTGTGGCATAGGCTGATATCATCAATCCAGTTATTGGAGGCTTGTTACATGGCATACGGCCCTGGTTCAGTATCATCCCCGCAACCTGCGGGTTATCCTTACCCTTATTATCCATCACCTCCGCCACCCTCACCGTATCCTTACCCTTATCCGTATCCATACCCGCCCATCGTTCCTGTTCCACTACCATATCCAATTGGCGGTCCTTGGTGGCATGGTGGATATCCCGGCGGTGGTTACCCCGGTGGACACCCTGGTCATTTCCCAGGAGGTGGCTATCCCGGTGGACCTCACGGAGGTGGACCTGGCGGTCCGGGTGGTCCAGGTGGACACGGAGGACCTCCAGGTGGAGGATTTCACGGACATCGTTTCTTCCACTGGTAATCCGTAATCATTAGACTTCTTCAAAGTACTGGTTCATATCAGATAAAAGAGCTGCTTCGGCAGCTTCTTTATTATTGAAAGAATTGTCTAATCGTGTGGGATTTAATACGTGATCTCATCCATCATCTTCAGATTACGGTTCGACATGCTGAGGAGATCCGTGAAGGTAGGTGTAAGGTAATAGACAAAGTCCGGATCGTGAACGTACATAATAATCTGCCCATACGTCCCTTCATCCGTTGGATCAAAATCGAGCATCAGATACAGTGAACCTCCCGCGATCGTTGCAAAAGGAATCCATGGTTTATGGAACAGGTATGGCTTGATCTCCGGGTCCAGCTGGCTGAGCTCTTCGGCAGAATAATACTCTTCAAGCTTCTCATCCACTTCACAGAAGTATTGTTTGGTCTCTCGAATCTCTTCCAATGACATCAGATAAAAGGGTGTACATCGGCCCTTCTCGGCATCACCCGGGTACAGCACATGCAACCCGTAGCCACTGCCGTCTTTTCTTTGGTAAAAGGTGCGGAAATCGCCAGGTAGCCGGATTCCATACTCCTTTTCGAATAGATCCATACTTTCCTCGGATGCACCTTCCAGATGTTGATATTCTTCAAACAATTGCCGAATCTCGTGATCCTGTATTCTCTCACCCAGCAAGCGATTCAGCTCGTCCATTAGCACGTTTAATGATACATTTGGCTCCAATCTCACCACACCTCCCCTAACTCAGTTCTTCTCTTCGTGTAGATATTGATGATATTCCCAAAACGCTTCTTCCTCTCCGCCGCCTTCAAGCAGAATCATGGCTGCATAAGATAACAAATTAAGCCATTGTTCCATCAACGCCACCTGTTCGTCCGAAATGAGGTTGTTGCTGCGAAGCATACCCTCAGGTTCAACGGCCCAGGCACGTGCCATATGAGTAATTCCCCATAGACATGCCATGACTTCCCGATCCAATGAAGGCTGTGCAAGTTCTGGTGCCAGAACCCGCAGTATCTCCATCAACTCATGAAAATTCTCCTCAATCAAATGTCCACGGAAAGGCCGCAGACTGCCAATAAAACCGTTCTCCATCTTGGGATGACTCAGATCATCATAGGAAAAGGAATGACATTTTAATAACGTTACAGCCTCTTCACGTTCCATTCCTTCACCCCTTTGCAGGTTGTAATACGAACTTACCAGCGCAGAGGTTCTTCTCCACGCCACAACACATATCGCTCCAACTCACGAAGAGTGCCTGTACCGATCCCGTACTCGTCCATTTCTTTGGAACGAAGATCAAGCACATGCAGCATGCCACCATATGTACCAACTGCCAGCTTGGACTGCTCTGGTGATACGGCGAGAGAATAGATCGTACTACCTACAAAATGGCGCCATACTTCCTCTCCCTTGTTATTCACACAATACAGATAACCATATGCATCCCCAAGCACCATGCCCGCCTCTATTTCCGCTGCTGCATACACACGTGCATTCTCATCCATCACTGGCCAATCTTCCTTCGTTTCGTTGCCTGCAATTGATTCCAGCGGGACCTGTATCGTGACCCCGTTATAGAAATGACATGCGTTAAACCAGACGTTCTGGTTATCACCGGTGAATGCTGCATAATGAGGGTAGCTCGATTCTGGATAGAGAGAGTATGTCTTGTTCAGCCGACGGTCCATCACCATATGATTGCTTCCTTGGCTGCCATAGGCAATCCATCTACCATCCCTTGATACAGCTGCATGTCCCATATCTATCTGTGTATCCTCTAGCTCATACTCTTCGATCTCTGCCAGATCGGGATGAAGCAAGGTCACCTGATCTTGCGTTACAAGATATATCCCGTATCTTGAATGAATAAGTAGTGCTCTGCCTTCATCCATAGGTATAAGTCCTTCAAGTGTCCGTTCGGGATGCTCACAGTCCGCAAGTGATTCAATCCGAGGTAATGCCGACTGTATCCGGGCTTGAATATCTTCCCATCGATATGTCGCTATCTCCTGTCCTTCCAACTTGCGATCTGGCTGACGAATGATATGAATCCCATCCGGTCCTGCAAGCGCATAGTCAAGTCCATCCGATGAGCAACCTGCAAAAGTATATGGAGAGATCAACTGCCATCTGTGCCGATCCATCGTATATATCTGACTATTCTCCGTGAAAATCCCCGTATGACATACAATCGTTTCCTCGTTCAGATAACCTACAACTTTGACCGCTTGCATGGAAGCCTGAAACGCCTCGTTCAATGGCCACGTCGCTGCGGGTAGCTCATGTCGAAGCACCTCCACATCACCGTGGAGATTGGCCTGTCTCACCATATGGAATACTTCAGTACTCATTCCGCTTCTGGAGTCTCCCTTCAACTCGGATTCATCCGGTTGCTCTCCCTGCATACTTCTCCGGACAAATGCATTGACATCCCTTGCATAACGCTTGCCTTCATTGCGCCATTGTTCCGAAATGTCTTCCTTTAACCAACTCATCTGTTCCCCTCCACTCTGCCTCTATTCATATGCCGTACAATGATGTGCCTGCAAGAACATACTGATTTCGTTATCCGTCGCCTCCTCCGCACCATTCTTTTCTTCATAGAACAGGGCAACTTCTCTCCCAGCTGCATAGTTAAATCGTAGATATCCTCCCATCGACACCATGAACATCTTGCACATGTACTCATTCTCCAACACAGCGTCCCACTTAAATTCTGTTTTGCATGTATCGGCGAGTTCCTTCATGGAGCTTCCCTGTTCCGTCCCTGAAAAATGGTAAAACGTATGTTTCCGCAACTCATTCCACGGTTCAAAGTATAGTGGAGTTATTGGTTTATCCTGATGGTAAAAACCACAATAGATCCGGTCCAGCGTTTCGCCAAATTCAGTCTCCGTGCATGTCCATAAGGTGATATTCTCATCATGACGCGGTAGCCACAACAGCCCCTCAACTTCCGGATGAACAGCAAGGAAATCTCCATCTACAGAACTGCCGATGGAGATGCACTGCTCAAGTTGCTGCTGACTTATAGGCGAATCATCCGTATGTATCCAAAAATCATATTCCACAAAAGGCTTCAACACTTCCGGGTCCGGTCTCTGCACATTCATCCATCCCGTGTATGTACCTTCCCCATATTGTTCAATCCAGGTACGGTATGATAAAGGTAGCGAGATGGCGTGCTGTTGTTCAAAGTGATCCAGTTCCTCCGCTGGAACCGGCTTAAGTACACGGGATACAATATACATTTTTCGACATCTCCCATCTCAGTTTGGTTCATTCGTTTTCAGAATCTAAGCCAATTCTTCCTGCACAATTCCAGTCCATACTCCTTTACGATTCAGAATGCGAATGGCAAAGGCATCATATCCATCACGCTTGACCTGATCAAAATCCATGCGCTCTCCCGTAATCAGTTCATACGTACCATGCTCATCTACATCTTCGCCAAACTCATCATCCCAAGGCACATTGTAGTAGGCCGTCAACTCTACCTCAAAGATGTCCTCTCCTTCAACATCCAGATAAGGGCGAAGGGGTCTGTCATGTAGTGCTTCTTCCGAATAAGTCTCACATAACATGGCATCATATCCGTGCTTAGCGGCATCAATGATCAGGTAGCGTTCACCCGTGACAGTATGCTCCGCATATACAAGAAGCGGTGTCGAATCATGCCAGGTAATCAGATCATCTTCCGTCAAGTCACCATAATAAAAGATATGGAATTTATCATGTCCGTCACTCGATTGAAGTTTGCCTTTCCACTCCACTTCATCGGATTTAATGACTTCTTCCTTCCTAATTAATCCTTCCAGATAAGCAGGTCCGTGTTGTACACCATACGCATTCATCATCTCGCCTCCGATTTGTTCATTCGAATGGTAACCACTTTGTGTTCCTCATCCACCGTCAGTTTCACATCAATGTTAAGCTTGTCGCGAAATAACGCCGTAATATTGATATACGGATCGCGGGCAGCTTCGCTACTACCGCCACTATTACGGCTCATTCCCTGATGAATGATGGATTCTACCAGCTGTTTATCTCCCTTGCCGGTATTATCGTAGGTGTAGATCACCTGCCCATCCTGATCATACAGATTTAAGACCGTTGCAAAATCATTGGCGTTCTCATACTTTCTTTCAGTCTGCACATAGTTGTGATCCGTATGTTGATAGTTTACAGTACCAGCCAGATACGGATTGTCCCCGCCTGGCTTCACATCATACTCCTTATAAGCCAGATTAAACAGGTATTGGATATGATTCATATCAATCCGGTAATAAAACTGACGGTTATCTTCCTCTTTGTCCATCGCTGCAAAACTGTTAATCAGCGGCCAAGCCCCATAGGACTTTCCATTAACATCAACGGCCAGAGCATAGTCAGATAATACTGTCTCTTTTTGAAATACACCATAAGTCTGTAAAATAAAATAAGCCGGAATCATCAACATACCCAGAATGATTGCAAAAATGCTAAGTTTAACTCGTAGTTTCATGTCTTCTCTCCCTTGCAGCTTTAATGCTTCATCTTCGCTTTCAGTCTCATCCAGTCTTATGCTGAAGCTTCGACAGTGTACGCACAACCATATCCCTGTTCTTTGCATCTTTAATATAAGCCGGAATACTATGTGAAGCTGTTCTTAAAGGCATATTTCTAGGTTTCTCACGCAGATCTGCGGAAACATAACCAATGAGATAATTCAGGTGCTCCCGATTCACAGCCCATATGATTTTTCCTCTGAACTCATCCAGGAAGTATAACTCCAACCCGAATACAGGATCTTTCCCTGCACGAATCTCGGAAAAACACCTTCCGTATGTCGATTTGGCATGTAATTCAACCTGATTAACCGCACCACAATGCGGACATTCCACATGCGTTGATCGGTGAGAAGTCTTCTTCCCGTCTGTGACTTCCACGTTAAACCAACGTTCACATACAGCACAATTCCCCTTGGCTTTATATTGATATACTGGTTCTTCAAAAGCTTGAGCGTAACATTCGTAACATTTCCACCCCATTTGACCATTCCGTTGATCAATCGAAGCGTGCCCACCGCATTTGGGACATTTCACATCAATCCGCTCTCCCCGTCGAAGAACCGAATAGAAACTATACTTATACGCACCTTCATCTTCGAAACGTTTCATCCTGTATCTACCCCTTTCCTGAAACTACAACGCACCGCGTCATAATACTCAACATTTACCAATCCATCTCTCTAAAATTATATGAAACTCCGTTCCTCAGCACAACAATTGAAGACAGATTGTTGGAAATGCCTCTAATACGACATACCCAAGTGTGTGCCTCATCACACCCGTCCCCACCTCAATAACGTAATCTATAACTAAATAACTACTGAAATGAAAGAAAACCTGCTTTTTAGATTGTGAAAAACATCACTTGAGTAAAGGTTGTGCATCTATGTTTTCCTTACTGAATGTATATAAATGGTTACTCGTATTCGCCATATTTACAGCAACTCTCTTTCACTGTAGTTCAACCGATACGGTTAAACCTGTTCACCACGATGTAGTCTCCTCCTCCTCTGCGGTCAATCAACCCCCGGTGGACCCGATCATTCGCAGAGAAGGTACTACGGTATATATTGAAATGACGGCCCAGGTTACAGATATCGAAATCTCCGAAGGAGTGATATACAACGCTTGGACATTTAATGGTACCGTTCCCGGACCCGTCCTACGAGTGAACGAGGGAGATACCTTGGTGTTCACGTTAAAAAATAAAGATTCCATCCTGCCTCACTCCATGGATTTTCACGCTGTACATGCTTCTCCCAGCAGCAAATTTATTGATGTGATGCCAGGCGAGGAAGGCACGTTCACCTATCCAACCTCCTCACCCGGTGTATTCATGTATCACTGTGGAACCAAACCGGTTCTTGCCCATATCGCAAACGGGATGTACGGCATGATTATTGTGGAACCCAAAGCAGGATACCCTTCTGATCACTTGGTTGATCGTGAGTATACCCTTGTTCAGAGTGAATGGTACAAAGAGCATGATTATGAAGCTTTTTTGAACGGGGAACCGGATTATGTCGTATTTAACGGCAATGATTATGGATTAGTAAAACATCCCCTGTTAGCCAAAGTAGGAGATACGGTTCGGATTTATGTCAGTAATGCCGGACCCAATGAAGTCTCATCCTTCCACGTTGTGGGGACCATTATGGACCGTGTGTATACCGATGGGAATCCACGCAACATCCAGTATGGAATACAGACGGTTATGCTTCCCGCAAGTGGTGGAGCTGTCGTAGAGTTCACCGTGACCGAAGAAGGCGATTATGCGATTGTAACCCATCAGTTCAACCATGTAGCCAAAGGCGCTGCCGCTGTTCTGCGTGTGACCAAGGATGGAACTGATCATGGTGGACCCGCGATGTCTCACTGAGACATGACAATAGATAATGGCTATACCTATCCTGAACAATTCGAGGTGATTAAACGATGATCTGTACACACGAAGCGAAGGATGCCTGTTTCTCCAAAGTATCTCTGTTCCAGCATCTTGATCCATCCGAAGCTGCCTTGTTAATCTCCCTTCTGCATACCCGCAAATATAACAAAGGCGAAGTTGTCGTCCAGGAGGGAGAACGCTCAGATACGCTTTATGTGGTTCATCAGGGATGTGTGAAGTTATCCATATACAATGAAAATGGCAAGGAACATATTATTCGGTTTCTGTTTCCCGGCGATTTCTTCGGACAAGATTCCCTGTTACACCAAAAACCACATGCCGCGAACGCCGAAGTTCTGGAGCCTTCAGCCATCTGCTCTATTAGCAAGCATGACTTTGATCAGTTACTCGAACATGATCCAAAGCTTGCTTATCATTTCCTGCTTGCCATTACCAATCTTCTCCGTGAAACCGATGAATGGAACCGCTCGCTCAGTGCGATGACAACGGAACAGAAGATTGCCAAGTTGCTTTTGTATTTTCATACCCGAAATCATGCAAAGCATGAGATCCGCTTGCCTGTTTTCAAAAAAGATATGGCGCTGCTGCTCGGGATCACACCCGAAACACTTAGTCGCAAACTTACTATGATGCAATCTCAGGGACTGCTTCAGGTTACAGGGAACTGTATCCTTATTCTGCAATTGGAGCAGCTTAGGGAAAAAATTGAACCACCTGCCCGAAGCCAATGAACTGGGTAAGAAAGCTTGCGGATGCGAGGAAGCTGTGCTGGCAAAAAAAGAGTATCCGATCAGAAACTACTCTGTTCGGATACTCTTTTTATATAAATTCAACTCAGCGATCGGAAGCTTATTCTGTCATCTACAGATCCAACAACAGCGACACAAGCAATCCCATGGATGCAATCAAACCCACTACAGGTCCACCCTCTTCAAAGGCTTCTCGCATCATCGTCGAGCAGATCATGGCAATGATTCCACCACCTGCAAATGCACCAATCGCTGCACCCATTTCCTCTGGAAGCTGCTCCAGAAACAGATATCCACCCAGTGCTGCAATCGCGGAGATCAACAGTACACTCAGCCACATTAATATGATTTTGACACGACTGTACTTGCCCTGTAGTCCAACCGTACTGGACAGACCTTCAGGAATGTTGCTGACAAAGATCGATACTACCAGGACCACACTAACACCGTTACCGGCCAGCAAGCTGGCACCAAGCATGATGGATTCCGGGATAGCATCCATTACTGTTCCTGCAAAGATCCCAAGCCCGCTTTGGTTCGAGTCTCCCGACTTTGCTGAACGTTTACGCCCTGCGCCTCCCTTTGCCGAAACGAGCAGGTCAAACAGGGTGTATACAACGGCACCCGCCGTAAATCCAATGGCGGTAGGTATAATTCCTCCATCATTCAGCGCATCTCCGAGAAGTTCAAAGGTCGCTGCACCAATTAATGTTCCTGTCCCAAACGCCATGATCCAGCCAATAACTCGTTTGGGAATCTTCAGAAACAAGGCTGCGAGTGCGCCAATGACAACCGCTGAGGCAGAGATGCCGCCCCACATGAATGCAGTCCACATCCGGGCCGACCCCTCTCTTGTTTAATCATATTCTATCATTCCATTAACCCAGGTTGAGTAATCAAAAACAGTGATATGGCTTTACGGTGATCTATATCACCTGATGTGTTTAAAAATCACGTTATGATGAAATAATGTCGTCGTTCAGATCTATGAACACAGAGAGGAGAGATTCTCATGAGTAGGGTAAACAAAGATACAACAGCAGAGTTTCTACAACAGTTCCCCATCTTTCAGGACCTTAGCCCCGAGGAATTAAAACAAGTCGAAGATATCGCCATTTCCAGAAGCATTCAGAAGAGATCGGTTATTTTCAGCGAAGGAAGCGAAAAAGAAGCTGTCTTTTTTATCCGTACGGGCATTGTAAAGGCCTATAAAACCGATGAGAACGGGCATGAACAGATTGTCTCTTTCCTCAAAACAGGAGATATGTTCCCACACACCGGCTTTTTTAACGCGCACCCTTACCCGGCTACCGCAGAAGCCATTACCCCTACCGAACTACTAGCCATACCTGTCCGACTTTTCGAACGATTAATGCTGAGTACACCCTCCATTGCGATCAAAATTATGCGTGTGCTCGGTGATAAAATAAGAGAATTACAGGATAAATTGCAAGTGCTCTCTGGTCAGGATGTACGCAATCGTGTGCTTTCTTTCCTTCTTATGCTCGCAGAGCAGCACGGACAAATGCATGGGGACCAGATTATCATCAACCTGCCCATGACACATCAGGAGTTTGCCAACTCCATTGGAACGACAAGGGAAACAGCGAATCGGCTTTTAAACCAGCTTACAAAAGAGAATTTGCTCGAAGTGGATCGCAGCCGGATCATCATTCATGATTTGCAGGCTTTGAAGCAACAAAGAGATGCGTGACCACCCTGCACCCAGATACACTGTTTTCTCCTACGCTATTACATTAAACTGTGTGTGCACAAAGAGACCTTAACGACCGTAATCGATGTTAAGGTCTCTTTCGCATGCACAATTAGCAATATACGTATCAGGATATTGTTAGTTTTGGCTTGCCCATGGCACTTTTTCCATACAGGATTCTGACTTAAATAAGGCGAGTCTATGACATTAAAAAAGGTGTGAGCAGGCTCACACAGCCCCCTCTTCACGTTTTCTATAATCAAATTGCAACACCACACTATCCCTATATGGAGGAATGACACATGAACACATACGCAGCAACCATTAATGCCACGGAGTATCCACCGCATTTGAAACATAAAGTTATTTTCGAAACGTTTGATCAGTTGCAACCACAGGAATCCATGCTACTCATTAACGATCATGATCCTAAGCCACTTCGATTCCAATTCCAGTCCACACATCCCGACGGCTTCAACTGGGAGTATATTGAGCAGGGCCCTACAACCTTCCAAGTCAAAATCAGTAAATTATAGATTGGAGCTGAATCGCTATGGCGCACGTTGAAATCATTGACGATACTACACTTCGCATCACGCTGCGGCTGGAAGACGCCACAACCATGGTTCAATTGGCACAGCGTGAGCAAGCAGAATATGCGCAAGAGATTATCACCATTTACGAAAAAATGCCTGTGTTCGAATACACTCATTTCTGTTTTTACGCCTATGACAGTGCAAGACTTTTTGAGCGTGTGCTCGGGATGGACCCCAAAGCCTATCTGTCCTTCTCCCTCGATGCGCCGGAGTCATTCTTCTATGCGCTGTACGGTGGAATGGCAGCCCTGTATGAATCATCTCTGCAGTTGGTACAGCGGGCGGATGTAGCTAGTGCAGGATCGGATGTGAACGCACATGTCTGCATCTGATGTCCATATTGTTGAATTGGATGTGCGTCCTCATCTGAGTAAAAAGTTGGAGCCGTTTCAACTGATCATGGACACGGTCAAAAGCCTTCAACATGAAGATGTGTTTGTACTACATGCTCCATTCAAACCAACGCCCCTGCTCGGTATTCTCAAAATGAAAGGATACTCCAGCACATCGGAACGAAAAGGTTCAGATCACTGGGTTACCACGTTTGTGCACAAAAAAAACAAAACCGGTGCCAAAGCATGTTCTGCAATGGTTTTATCTGGATCGGAAGTCGATTCTGAGCCCGGTTCAGACGAAGAATCAGCTTCATGCAAAGGACATCCAGAGGAGCAAGCTGTCGCGATTGAAAACTTTGAATCCCTACAGGCGCCCACCGTTATACTGGACAATCGCAGATTGGAACCGCCACAACCCATGATGCGAACACTTGCCGCACTGGAACGTTGCAAACCTGGGGAAGTCGTACTGATTCATAATGACCGTGTGCCAGTCTTCTTGATTGAAGAGTTAAACAATCTCGGTTGCCCCTTCACGGTTGAGGATCAAGCCGATGGTACGGCCAAAGTGAGAATTGAAAAAGGGTAAGGAGGCAAAGGCCATGTCCAGATTGCCGTTTCTTTTTATCATCACGGGCATCTTTGGATTTGTAATGTATCACGCATTCTCCCTGCTCTCGCTGACAGGCTGGCTTGGTGATGAACTCAGAGGACCCGAAGGCTGGTTTCATGCCCATCTGTTTGTACTCGGTTGGGCAACCATGCTGGCTATGGGTGCAGTTTATCAGTTGATACATGTTATTTTGCAATCCAATATCTACAGTCTGTTTCTTGGTTATTGTCATTATTTCTTGTTCAGTATCGGAATCGTGGGCATGTTATACGGCTTCATCCGTGCAGATGTCATCTGGATTGCGGGTTCTGCTACACTCGCGCTCTCTGGCATTCTGTTGTTCGGATGGAATATGGCCGTTACCCTCCTCCGTGCCTCACAGTGGAATCCGGTAACGATCAGTGCAGCGTGTTCCTGTCTTTATCTGGTTTTAACCGGGCTTTCCGGTATGCTGATGGGTCTGAATTTTGCCTTTGGTGATTGGAATGGTCTGCATGAACGATTATTCGGTGCACATATCTGGATGGGAACACTCGGCTGGTTTGGCATGTTAATTACCGGCTTCAGTTACAAAATGCTTCCGATGTTCTACCTGTCGCACGATTATTCCATTCGACTGCAAAAAGTGGTCTTGGTTCTGTGGAATGCAGCTGTAGTTACAGGTGTTGTCGCATTTCTGACAGGTATTAAGGGAGGCCTGCTCTGGCTTGCGCTCCTACTTCTAACCGCAGCCCTTCTGTTCTATGTGTATCACTTGGAGCAAATTCAGGAGAAACGGCACAAAAGTAACCCAGGTCCGGGTATCCGCTGGTCTGTGTATGTAAGCCGTGCGTTTGCTGTATATGCTGTTGCCCTACTGATCTATTCCTCGCAAGGGACTGAACTGCTGCTCCATCCACGTGTTGTTCTGCTGTCTGGATGGGTATATCTCGGGGGTTGGGTGTCTCTTAACATACTTGGCTATGCCTCCAAAATCGTGCCTTTTCTATGGTGGACCCACAAATATGGCAAGCAGGCAGGCAGACCCGGAACACCGCTGATGGCAGGTATGCTGAGTGAACAGTATGTCAATTGGGGTATGCTCGCCATGGTCGCTGGAAGCCTTTTGCTTGTCAGTGGAATTCTGATTAATCTGGCTGAGGTCATGATGGTTGGAGGGACGATCTTGTCTCTTGTCTCCATCGTTTATATAACAAATATTGCTTTGGTATTCCGACGTTAATATTAATAAGGTGGACTGGAGAGTGAACATGATGGAACAAACCACGCATTTGCTAGAATGTCTCAAGGAAGTGTATGACCCTGAATTAGGAGTCAATATCGTTGACCTGGGTCTGGTGTATGAAGTAAGGGAAGAGCCTGAACGGGTACATGTACGGATGACGCTGACTACACCAGGTTGCCCGCTGCATGATACGATTGTCGGAGCGGTAAAATGGGTTTTGCAGGAAAATACAAATAAGACTGATATTGATGTTCAAGTCGTCTGGGAGCCACAATGGTCTCCACAGCTGATGTCGAATGAAGCCAAGGAAATGCTGGGATACTTCTAGGCAGAATGAACAGTGACCGGATGAATGAACAAATTGCTGCCGGAATACGAAAAAGCATACTTAAGATCTGATGTTCTCAGACCCAGGTATGCTTTTTGTTTTGCGATGGGAACATACTCTTGATCAAGATATTCTTGAATAAAAATAAATAAGGAAACTCCAGAATAGAGTTTCCCTTATATTAGTGCCTATCAGTGTATCATTACATCAATTACTTGATATTAAATGTTAGATGTCCTTTGCATAGGATGCTGCTGGTACTTTATTTAACACCACGAACAAACGGACCTCCCGATCTCCTGTATTATGGAATGCGAACTCGACCTCACCGCCGCAATGAATCACATCCTCTTGTTTCACCGCTTGTTCTTTTCCATCCAGAATAAGTGTGCCTGTGCCTTCGAGTACCAGCAAAATAACGTCTGTGCCCGGATGTTTATGAACGGGAAGCTGCTGACCTGGCAGAAAATGAAGGACAAAGGTCACTCCTCCACCCTGTTGGAATAAAACCCGTTTCGTGAAACGGTCCTCGCTGAACGTTTTGACTTCTTGCAATGACGTAATACTCATGATAATCGTCCTCCTCGATAATATAATCTGTGAATATATTCATCTTATCGCAAGAAAACCCGCGTTTCCTTGATCTGAATCAAGAAAATGCGGGCAATAAACAAATCATGGTCGGTCCTAATGACCGTTTGTTTTTAAGATGGTTACACCATCATTTTGCGCAGAGAAGCGATATATCTCGAACGTATAATGATGAAATAAAACGTCTGTGCAAGTACAAAGGCACCAAATACAGTCAATACCGGCATCGTATAATTGGTAATACCGAATTCAGTAAGAAATGGCTTAACTACGACCAAAGTTTCAATGATAGCTACTCCGATCGGTAAAAAGAACAGGATAGCAATCTGAACGGTGGATGATCGTTTCATCTCTTGGAAACTGAGACCCATTTTCGAAAGAGAATGCACCATTTTTCCATCCGCTTCAAGATCGGTATGCAGTCTGAAATACAAAAAGCTTGCGGAAGAGATGGAGAAGATTAATCCGATAAATATACCCAGAAAGGTAAAGAGTGCTGTACCCTGTCTGTATCTCTCAAAATCTCCATATCGAGTGGTCAGAAATCCGGAGTAATTCTCATCCGAAGCATTATCGCTTCGAATGGTATCTGCGGACGACAGTAGCTGATCGCTAACCATGGCTTCCGAGGAGTGCCGGTCAGGTACAGCATGACCCCATGCCGGAATCTGATACAGAACTTTGCCTGATAACCTATTTGCATTGATCTGTTGTGTGATCTCTTCAAACTTCTCATCTGGGAGAACGACTACACCTGTAGAATAGATCAAGGTTGCGAAACGTGGTTCTACATCCGTAGCTGTAACTCTTGCTTGCAATGAGCCATCCTCCAGATTCAGAGTCAAGGTGTCTCCTTCCGCATAATTGCGAAACCTGTTTCGATCGATCTGATCCTGATCCTTCTCATTACGCGAATCTACGAATAATGCTGATGCTGAATCCAATTGGAACGTCTTTTTTCCTTGGATCGCATTGAATCGGTTGTAATGACTGAGCGGCATAACCGAGACAGCACTCTGATCCGCATCAGACCAAAAGTACTCCAGATACACTTGCTGATAATTTAAGCCTGCTGCTTCAAGTGTCGAATCAATATAGCTCATATCCATTTGATCGGAAGGAGTGTACACATTGTATTTGACTGGAAAATCGTTGTTTGTAAACTGCTCCCGGTTCTCCTGATCCAGTGACAAAATTACAACTGCACTCATTGAAGCAATCGCAATCACCACGGTCACCATAAAGAGCATGCGGGCATTATCCTTCATTTTATAGCTCATCTCTGAGATCCATAACAGACGTGTACCATGCCATACCGTTTTACGATTACGCTTCAATAAACGGATGATGAGCACGGAAAGTTGTGAGTAGAAGAAATACGTCCCGGCTATCCCTGTTACTGCTGCAAGCATGATTGTTCCGCCATTTAACCCGTTACGGAGTACCACAAAACCTACTGTAAGTAATGCAAATCCAAGAAGGGAGAAGAACCATGAAGCTTTGGGCTCTTTTTTAGGTTTGCTGGTCCCCGTCAAAAGTTCTAACGTCCGTTTGTTTCCGATAAAAACCAATGTGAAGAGTGAAATGCAGAAAAATAATAACAGAAAGGCCCCGATCGTAATCAGAATCGCTTTCACGGGAAAATAAAAAGGCAGATCATCCATCCCTATAAAACGAGTGGTTAACATCAGGAACAACTTGGACAACAACATGCCTCCGCCGATACCGGCAATAATGGACAGGCAGCCGATCAACATGTTTTCCAAAATGACCAATCTCCGAATCTGTGCGGGTTCTGCACCAAGTATGGTCAGAATGCCAAACTCCTTGTTCCGTGATTTGAGGAAAGCACTGATGGAATACATAACAAAGAAAAATGCAAACACATACACGATAATCGAAGCGATCTGCATGCCCGTAGCGGTTGTGTCACCCATTGGCAACTCTGCCACATATGGATGATAGATAAATACCGCATAAGCGAAGAAGATCATGACCATAAACACACTACTTAGAAAAAAAGCAATATACGCTCGCCCATTACGGCGGATGTTATTAAACGCGAACTGAGGAAAGCTCATGTGAATTCCCTCCCCAGAAGGATAAAGTATCAATGATCCGTTGGAAAAACGTCTGTCGATTATCTCCGCGGTGTACCTCGGCTGCCAGTTTTCCGTCCTTGATGAACACGATGCGGTTGCAATAACTTGCCGCAAGCGGGTCATGTGTGACCAACATAATGGTCGTTTTCTCCTGCTGGTTCATCTGTTCAAGCGACTCCATGACCGCCTGAGATGAGGTAGAATCCAGCGCGCCGGTTGGTTCATCTGCCAATACAATTGAAGGCATATTGATCATGGATCTCGCAATGGCTGTGCGCTGTCGCTGTCCGCCCGAGATTTCGTAGACTCGTTTATCCAGAATGTGATCAATCCCGAGCTTGGCTGTAATGCGTTGTAGTCTACTCTCCATCTCCTTCAGTTTGACCTTGTCCAGTGTCAATGGAAGTACAATATTCTCAGCAACAGTCAGCGTGTCCAACAGATTGAAATCCTGAAAGACAAATCCGAGTTCCCGACGTCGGAACATGGCAAGTTCTTTCTTTTTCATATCAAACGGGTTCATGCCATTAATGAGCACCTTGCCCGAGCTGGGTTCATCAATGGTGGAGACCATGTTTAACAATGTAGTTTTGCCACTGCCCGACGGGCCCATAATACCCACAAACTCACCTTGCTTGATTGTCAGATGAATATCACTAAGGGCTTGAGTCTGCACTTTGCCCTGATATACTTTGTTCAGTCCTGATACCTGTAACATTTCCATGCGTAATTCCCTCCTGATCCATCATTCTTTATACGTTATTTCTATTCTTATCCTAACTGACCTCCCGTAACGGTGCTATCGAATTACCTTAAACTTCCCTTACAACGCGTTTAAGGTTTTGTTCCCCTACCTTCTCGATTACACTTCTGTGCATTAAAAAAAGCACCTCGCCCATGGGCAAAGCACTTTTCACTTCGGATATTTCGTATGAACCCAGCTGAATCTGAGCAACGTTCCCTCATTGGGCTCCGAAAACAACTCAACACGGTTATCCAGGCGGGCACTGATCTCACGGACTAGATATAATCCCATTCCCGTAGATTCATGGTATTGTCTGCCCCGTTCACCTGTAAAATAGGGATTAAACACCCGATGAATATCTTCGGACGAGATGCCGATCCCCTCATCCTGAATGTCCAGGATTGTACGCTCTTCCTGCTTATAGCCTGTAATGATCACTTTTTTGCCTGATTTGCTATCGGAATAATTCACGGCATTGGTCAAAATCTGGGTGAACATGAACCGCAGCCACTTGGAGTCACTGTAGATCTGAGGGTCGCCCTCCATACGGATATCCGGCGTAATGCCTCTACGAATAAATAAACGTCGGTTTTCCGCTATACTGCTCCGAAGCACCTCATGCAAGGATAACAATTCCACCCTGAAATCCCCTTCGAACTGTTCAAGCCGTGATGAATGCAAGACCATTTCAAGTCCTTTGCGCATTTTATCCAACTCATCCTGAATACTGCCCGCCGTCTCATCGTCCACATCTTCCAGGGTTAGCTGGATAATGGACAAGGGTGTCTTCATCTGATGAACCCAACGATTCATGAATACCACCTGTTGTTCCTTACTAGTGCGTAATTGACTTATCTCATTCTGCCGATTACGCTCCAGTTCATGTAACAATTCCTGGATGGCTTCCGCCACGACCGAATTTCCAAGCGCTTGGAAAGGCTCGTTTACCAGTTTGCGTGGTTGTTGAAGCAGACGGTAATATGCTCGCAACTGGAAGTAACGAGTGACCAGATAAACCATCAATACCACGGTACTGATCAGCATGCCATAGAGAACAATCTTCATCGGACGGCCCTCACCAGAGAGCCAGTAGACACACGGAACCAGCAGCATCTGTAACACATAAAATCCGACTAACATCTGGTGGTCTTTCAGGAAAAGTCTCATTTCCCTTTCCCCTGTGCGGACGAGTCCAGATCCAACACACGATAACCCGCTCCGCGTACCGTCTCCAAAATCTCTTCTGCACCCAGCTCCTTCAACTTCCGGCGAACACGTGTAATATAGACATTCAACGTATTATCATCAATAAAATGCTGATCTTCCCACATCTGTTCTAGCAATTTTTCTCGGCTGACCACTCGCCCTGCCTTCGCCATCAGCGCTTCCACCAGTATCGCTTCCTTCTGTGTCAGCTCGGTAGAACGCTCATCATATTCCAATACAAATCGCTCAGAATAAAGGATCATGGGACCGTTCTTCACCTTTGCTTCCTGCTGCACAGCAGCGTAAGAACCATAGGCTCTGCGCAGCTGACTGCGGACTTTGGCAAGAACGACTTCATATTGAAAAGGTTTTGTAATATAATCATCCGCCCCATGTTCCAACGCCATAATCTGATCCATACCACTATCCCGAGCCGATATGAATAAAATGGGACATATGGAATGTGTGCGTATCTGTCTGCACCAATAGTAGCCATCATATTGAGGCAAGTTCACATCCATCAGCACAAGGTCCGGCTTCACTTCCACAAATTCATCCAGTACATGACGAAAATCATCTGTGACCTGTACATGGAATCCATTTCGGGTCAGATAAGCCGCCAGCAATCCTGCTAACTTGGCATCATCTTCAACCAACAATATCGACTGCATCGTTAACCCTCTTTCCGTTTCCTGACGTCAGTGTATCACATCTAGTTACCCATTCTAGTCGGAAACGGCTTGAAAATAAAGGTTTAGACCACGAGACGCCCCCTTTTCTCTGCCAAACCAATGATAGCTTCCACCCCTGAGTTAAACTCAAGAAAGTCCTGCTCAACCCCATCGCTGAATATAACACCATCCTCTGGCATCTGGGATACAATGTGCAATGGTTGCTTTGAATTAATCTGTCCAAACACCAGATTGGCAGCTGTCGTCCGGCTCGGAAACGGTTCACGTACTGAAAAATATAAGTACGGCGCATCCCAGTTAAAATGATTCAGCTCCTGCCTGCTTCCATGAATGGATGCGGATGCTGTAGCGACCTCAACTTCGGAATTCATGTTCTGCCATGCCGCCGATCCTACAATGCCGGTAGCTCCCGCCAGCACACTTTTGAACCAGCCAGTCGATCCCATGCCTGTGGAGACAATGATACCACTGGAAGATTGTTGTTCTGCGGATGAACCCAAACGCACTTCATAACGGGCCGATACATGCGTCTTCCGACCAATGAACAGATCGTTCACACCATATAGATACTGCCCATCATTGAGTTCCACTTTAGCGAGAGTGACTTCTTTTAAGGTTCGTTGCCTACGAATGACATCAGGGACAATAAAGCTCAGATCCTCCACGGTAAAAGGTAATAACACGCCATCCCACCGCATCGGGTCCGGGTTCACCCCGATGAGCGGCTGCTCGGTTACGTATTTGAGGGTGTTGGCTACAAGCCCATCCTGTCCAACCACGACCACGATATCTTGCTCTCCAAAGATAAAATTGGGCACATGTTCTCGATCAATCGTCTGAACCCGTCCCAATTGCCCTAGTTGCTGCTGCGCCTGCTGCACAGATAGCCGATAACGACGGTCTTCCTCCATATAATCACTGAAGTCAGCGCCCAGACGTTCAATATAGAACTGAGCTTGCTGCACCGTGTTATATCGAACCACCAGCTCTTCCAGTCTGGTCCGGCGTTTCACCAGAATCAGTTTATGTTCGCTCATTCGATCATCTGCCGCAGGCTGCTGACGTACAGATTTCCCTGCCTGCTCTGCTTGCTCTCTTCTTCCTAATCTCATCTCGCTCGACCTCCCTGATCTCTGCCTGGCGCAGGAGACATTAATCCCTGTAACAGATCCGGCGAGATATTAAGCTGCCCAATCTTGCCTGCATTTTCAGCCAGTTCCTGGAACGCGAGTGCGATCAGCTTATCGGAATTCATGCCCATATTCGCCATTGCTTGCAGTACATTTGGCTGTACATTTTGCAATGAGTTCATCACGGCAGCAATCTCATACGCTTTAGCATCTGCTTCGGCATTGTGATTGGCAATGGTTAACTCAATCAGTTGCTGCTTACGTTCCTCCATCGCTGTATTAAACTGAAGCTGCTCCTGCTCCATCTCATTTTGTTTCTGTTTCACCGAGCGTTCTGTCTGCAATTGGGTCTCACGAATTTGCTGTTTTTTTGTCTCTACGGCAATTTCAGTGTTCAGTTCGTTCTCTTTCACTCGTCTTTCCTGTTCAATGGAGGCATTGCGACGCACATAGAGCGCTTCATCTGCCTGACGCAAAATTTCTTCCCGCGCTTGAGCTTCCAATGCACGCATCGTCTCTTTATTAGGCAGAATGGCTAGTATCGATAGACTCATCAACTCAACACCCAGTTTCTCCAACTCTTCACTTTGCACAACTTCGCGTTTCATGCTGCTTGCCAGCCGTTCACTGGATTGAATGGCCTCCTTCAGCGGCATTTGCTCCAAATGTTTCTTAGTTAGTACTTTCGCTATGGTGATTACCCGTTGGTCCAGCTTGCCGGGGTCGTCGGAGATATACCGATTTTTGCGCAAATTGTACGTGTAATTCAGGCTCTGGGTTATTTTCAAATAATCCACTATGCGATAGCTTAGCTGCCCTTGCACAGTAACCGTCTGATAATCCGCCGTAATCTCTTCGAACATGAACGGTACATCCACCGAGGATACGGGTAGAACCACTACCGATGTGGTCGGCTCATAATAATAGAAGGACAATCCTACACCTTGTCGTTGTACCTCACCATTTTTCACTTTCATGACATATTCACTGGGTTGAAATTTCGCAAATCGGAATCCAAACATAACTCATTCCCCATTTCTTAATATTGTCGTTTTGATATTATCGAAATGATAACAAATGAATTCGATATTGTCAATACGACATTAATGAAATGTTTAGATGCCTATTTAAAGAAAGCGGGTCCGTTCTATATAAGTTAACTAAAGATTATTTACACTGACACTCCGATGACAGAATAACCTTCTAATCGCTGTTATCACCGGATTTTCCCTTTTCTAAAGGGAAAATCCGGTGATAAAGGCGAACGCTTCGCTTTTTCAGTTTTTTCTGTCCTCTCCGTTATCGTGTAAATCAATAGTTAAACTTATATAATCTCTTTTCACAAAAAAATAAAGAGATCGAATCCTATGATTCGATCTCTTTACCTGCTACGTTATTTTCTATTAATGCATGCTGATGATGCACCAGGCATCCTTCATAATAAAAACGGACTTTTTGAACTATCTCTAATACAGTTGTTCCATCAGTCTCGCAATTGCAACAGCACCCTGTGCACGGTTCGCTGTTTCTTTCGGAGCAAACGTGCCATCAGGCATGCCGTTCAGCAGTCCAAGTTGTTGCATCGAAGCTACAGCTTCTTTTGCATACCCGGCGATCTCGGCGTTGTCTACAAATAAAGTATTTCCTTGTGCAGCATTGTTCGCATCCTGATCACGTTGCACAACCTGCAGTGCTCTGTTCAGCATAACGGCCATATCTTCTCGTGAAATACGTTCATTGGCTCCAAAGCTTCCATCCGCCCGGCCTTGAATAATATTCATTTCAATGCCAAGTCGTACTGAATCGGCATACCACTGCCCTTCCTTCACATCTGTTGGGATCGAAGTAGATGGATCGGGCTGGCGTGTATCACCAATACCTTTAATAATCATTTGCAAAAATTGTGCTCTGATCAGTTCACCTTGTGGGGCAAAACGTGTTGCACTCATCCCCGTAATAATTCCCTTCCCGTAGAGGTTCTGCACTTCTTGGAGAGCCCAATTGTGATTTTGCAGATCATGTAATGGCACTTCAACTTCTGCAATGACATAACTGCCGGATTCCAGCGGTTTGAACGCCATCGTCTTTGTCTTGTCATCGTACTTGGAATACGTAACAGGTTTCATTTCACCACTTGGAGATACGGAATGTACAACCATAACTACATCATTCTTTTTAGGTTGCTCCACATTGGATAGAGCAACTTCAACCGCTCTGTTTGTCCATTGCAATGGCTTATTGTTCATTAACAAACTTACATCAACAATCGCATGATTACCGATCGCTGCTTTTTGCGATGTAGTCAGTGTATCTGTCGATCCTTTTGCCACTACGATGTCGAACGTTCCCGCAGTCTCCGCAATATTTAGCGGGAGTGATTTTAGAGGAACACGAACGGTAGTTTGTCCTACGACTACATCCAGGGATTTCACTTCCTCAGAACGAATCCATGCTGCCAGTTGACTTGCAGCCAACTGGAATGTGACTGTCTTGGCTGTGTCAGGCACATCTGCAATCAGCTTCAACGTACGATTTCCTGCATCCATGGATTGCAGTGCCTGAGTTAATTGGGATGCATCCGGACGAATAGAATACTTGTCATCCCCGGTTGCTGTTCCGTTTACCGTTATTAGACCTTTCGCTGGCGGATTACCAGGTTCAACCGGTGGTGTTACAGCCGGATTCCCCGTTGAAGGAGCTGTTCCCGGGTTGGAAGGTTGTGATGGTACACTTGGTTGGGATAGCTGGCCAGGGCCAGGTGTTAAATCTTGACGTACAAGCTTACTCACGGCATCTTGTAACGCACGATCCGCATTGCTTACATCTTGCGTTGAAGATTCAACATCCAGAATGAATGCCTTCGCTTCAGAAAGCGCCTTACTAAATACATTCCAGCTTGAAGTCGTGTATTCGGTTTGCTTTAATTTCTCAGCGCTAACTACAGTAGCTTGCAGTGCAGATTTGTCCGCCGGGAACGTACCGTATGCTTCAAATTCCATGAATCCTACCCATGTGGGACCTGTTTTAATCGTTACCCGAATATAACGTCCCTCCGTGCCTTCTGGAAGTACATGGCTAGGTGCGGTCGATACAACAACATCACTTGTGGTGTCCACTACTTTCACAAATTTTTTGTTATCATTGGACACTTCGATCGTATATTTGATGCCACCACTCCACATCGACATTTCGATTTTGCGGAGGTTAGCAACCTGACCCAAATCCACTTGCCACCAGCTATCCTTACTCTGGTCTGTTCCCCATGAAGTGTTCGGGTTGTTGTCAATTGCACCTTCAGGAGAGTTGGCTTGATTGCCTCCAGTCCCTGCACTGCTTGAAGCCGTTGCCGCTTTGCCCGTCGTTAAAGCCTCCAGAGAGACCAGACTAGTAAAGGCTTGTTTCAACGTATTCAGTGCTGAATTCACCTCAGACTGAACAACAGCATTGTTATCTCGGACCTGAATCGCTGCCTGCAAAGACTGTTCCAATACAGACCAGCTCCGGCGTGTATAGGAAGATTTAGTCTGCTGCTGCATTTGTTGAATGTACTGGTGCAGTTGTGTTTTGTCCACATTGGATAGACCTTGAATGGCATCATGCAAACGTTTAACTGCTGTATTCGCATCCGTCTGTGTTGCTCTTGGATCATTCAAGACCTGTTCAGCGCCTTCCAGCACTTTGGTCAATACCGCCCAAGTGGCCGCAGACCAGTCAGCCTGCTGATACGTACGTGCTTCCGATATTTTGGCTCTGAGCTCGTCAAGCTGCGGGGGGACAACCTGCATCTGCTGCATCACACGTTCTAGTGCTGTTGTCGCTGCATCTGTATCCGCTTGAGTCACCCCACCCGGCGTGTATGCCTGTTTGTATACGTCTTTCGCTGCCGAGATTGCCGGAGCCAGAGTCACCCAGCTTTCCGAAGTAAAATCAGTCTGTACCAATGATTTAGCTCTTGTAAGTGCCGCATCCAGTTGCTGGCGGTCTGCGGGCAGAAGACCCAATCCACGTTTGTACACATCAAGGGACCATAACGCTCTGCCTTCATACGAATGCCCGCCGTTGGCCGGAAATTCATCGTAGTCAAACATCGCTTGGTTCTCCCACGCATTCCCTTCAGATGCAATCCAGCCTACACCGGCCGGAATCCATGCTGGCTCCCAGTAGAAGAAACCTGCACCATGATTATTCGGCACATTTGCAATCATGTCCATAATGCCAGCGATGGCATCATATTGACCTTGAACGGTTGCGGGGAAGTCTGCTCCCCCTACATGAAGCGCTTCGTCCGATCCGATGATATTTCCATGAGCGTCCCCGTTTTTGTAGGAAAACGGATAGGACGTTTCAGCGATAATGACATCTTTGCCAAACTCGGCTGACACTTCATTCATCGTTTCCTGTACATCCGCAAACGTCCCATGCCAGAACGGGTAATACGATAGTCCGATAATGTCATAGTCCAATTCGCCTTTACTTAACTCTTTAAAGTACCATTTGAACGTATCCACCTTACCACCTTCAGCCAGATGGATCATAATCTTCACCTTATCCGCGTTATCGGTGATCTCTCCTTCTACTGCACGTACAGCATCAACTCCGCTTTTTAGCAATGCAACATTTTGCTCGAAATCCACGTCACTGCTCAAGCCGTTCAGAACACCACTGTTGATCTCATTACCGATCTGCACCATATCAGGCATGGCGCCCTCTGCTTTCATTTCTCCCACAACTTCAACCGTATAATCGTATACGGCTTGCTTCAGCTCTTCAAAGGAAAGACCTTCCCAAGCTTTAGGACGAAGCTGCTGTCCCGGATGAGCCCACTCATCGGAATAATGGAAATCAAGCAATATCTTCATACCTTTTTTCTTCACCCGCTTGGCCAAACGAATGACATCTTCCTTATCGTTGTATCCCCCTGATTTCTGTGGATCATTCCACAGACGAAGACGCACATAATTGACACCGCGATCCTTGAGAATATCAAGCAAATCACGCTCTGTACCGTTGCTGTCCACGTATTTTCCGCCTTTGTCCTCAATGGCAGTCAACGTGGAAATATCGACACCTCTAACATAGTCTTCACGATATCCCTCAACGATCACCGTAGCTTTAAGCTGAGGCTCTGGAGGCGCACCATATACTGCACCTGTCACGGTAAAGCTGCCCGCATGTGCGTACTCTGAAGGGTCAATACTGTCCCATTCCACTGGAACCATTCCTGATTTTCCATTCTGGTACCATGCTTTTACCAGATTAGGCAGAATTGGCGCACTTCTTGTCACCGTTCTCACTTCGATCTCATCATATCCTTTAATATTGGCTGGTTCAGTTCCTTCTGCTTCTCCCCACACTTTGAACTCCAATATTTCTGGCCAGACTCCCTCACCCTTGTAAAAGGAGATGTTCAATCTGATGTATCGCACATCATTCTGCTCAAACGTCAGATCAGCGATCTGTTTGGGATCGGCATTTTCACCTTGATCAACAACTTTGGTCCATGCCTGCTGGTCAGCAGAGGTTTCTACCATATATTTCACAACCGTGTTTTCTCTCCATGTTATTTCCGCTCCGGACAGATTGTAGTCTTCACCCAGATCAATCATGACCCACTGTGGTTGTTCCGTTGTCACTCCCGCCGTAGCAGTCCAATGCGTGTCACTTTTACCATCAACCAAATGGTCCTTCTTACTTCCCCACTCCAAATATTCTGTGCTTACCTTAACGGCCTTGTTAAGTGCCACGTTCACTTTTGCATCTTCTGCAGCCGCTGGACGAACCATCAGTCCCAGATCACAGAATAGCATCAGTAACACCAGACACCCGCTTATGTACCTTTTGTTCACTCTTGATCTCCCCCTTTTTGTGTTTGATTGTGCATGGATCAATGAATGTTATGAATCCTCCTCATTGTAAGCGCTTAATAGTGATAGGCGACACGGCATAATCCAAAGGAAACAGCAGTTATTTTAACAATGTGCTCCTGTGACAGTTACATTTGAGCTATATTAATCACACTATCTTGCAACAGAAAGCAAAAAAATCTGTCCGTCCACCGGAAGGTAGAACAGAACAGATTTTTAGGTATATGAACGTTACTACACTTATTTGGTAAGTTTCAATTCAAGCTGTACCTGAATGTCATTTTCAGTCGAGAGCACCACGGAGTGCGGATTTTCCATTCCGAAATCTTCGAACGTTACCATGGATGTTGCCGACAACAACACTTCGTTATTCTCATAAGCGGCTTTTGCATCGAATGTCACTTCTTTTTCAATACCTTTAACCGTAATGGTACCATTCATTTTGATATCAACCGTTTGACCGACAGGCCATTCCGCAGGAACCGCTTCAAATGAAGTTGCTGTAAATGTAGCTTGTGGATATGTAGCAACGTCGAAGAAATCGGCTTGCTTCACGTGACCATCACGCTGTCCATTCCCGGAATCAATTCCGTCCATCTCGATCTGTCCTTCTGCCTTCATCTGAGAAGCATCATCTACATTAATTGTCCAATTCCCTTTTACCTGCTCGTCCACAAAGTTAACGGTCTCCTGCGATGTAGTTACAGAGAAATATACTTTGGAACTTTCGCTGATGCTCCAGTCTCCGTTCAGTTGCTCTGCTCCAGCAGTTTCATTGGCTACAGGCGTTCCTGTGCTATCTACAGCTGTTGTGGAAGTTGCTGCGCTGGCAGGAAGCACCTGTTCAATCTCCACGTTGTTCCCCAAGTAGCTATTTGCGAGATAGTAACCACCGCCACCAATTACGGCAACCGCCGCCACACCTGTAATAAGCCATGCTTTTGCTTTCTTGTTCATCTGTATGTTTCCTCCAGTATATTATTGTTTAAGTTGCTTGTTGGAGTGAATCATATCAATTGAATGTGTCAGGAAGAAGTCAAGATAAGACAAGTCCCATATTTTTTTCAAATCCGTAATACAGGATTGGCTTTACGCTCTAGCTCATGTAAAATCAGTACAAGTTTACTCAGCGAAAGGAGAACGCTTTTCTTGAAATCCATACTTATCGTCGAGGATGAACAAGCTATTGCACGAGTACTGGCTGCTTATCTGAGAAAAGCAGAATTTGAAGTTCATCATGCAGCAGATGGACCGACTGCACTTACCCTTTTTGATACCGTAACGCCTTCCCTTGTATTACTTGATGTGATGCTGCCAGGAATGGACGGATGGGATCTGCTGCGGATTATTCGTGAAAAAAGTGCTTGTCCCGTGATCATGCTAACTGCACTGGATGACATTTCAGACCGTCTCAACGGACTAAATGCCGGTGCTGACGATTATATGAGCAAACCTTTTGTACCGGAAGAAGTGGTCGCCAGAGTTAATGCGGTGTTGCGCCGTAATCCACATTGGACCTCTGGTGGCGAAGAGAAGCGTTCCTTTGGAAATCTCGTCATTGATCTTGCTGCCAAGCAGGTGCTGCTGAACGGTGCAGAGGTTGCACTCACACCTCGTGACCTGTCGTTACTGTTCTTCCTGTCCGATTATCCGAATCGTACATTTACCAGAGATCATCTTATTGAACAGGTATGGGGGATGGACTACGATGGCAGTGATCGTGCTGTGGATCTTTCGATTAAACGACTACGTCAAGCCCTCTCCCACTGGTCGCCAGAGACGGGAGAAATTCGGACGTTGCGAGGAATGGGGTATCAATTTTGGATCGCCAACTGAAACAGAAAAAAAACAAACGGACGATATCCATTCTGTCACACTGGACACTGCGATATTTTCTCATTTTGTGCATTGGTTTCACGATTATTGCGGCCGGGGCACTCTACTGGATTCGAACAACTTCTATTGAAAAAAGCCTCAAAACCGCAGAACTGCTTGGTCTGGAGATTGCCGATCATGTGACCAGTGAAAATAATATGCTTCGGGTTCCACCCGATCTGGACAGACTGGTAACCAAGCGAGAGAAACTATTTAATACAGATCATTATTTTTGTGTCATGATCTTGGACAATAACAATCAATTGATCTTTTCCCAGCCTAAAATGGAGCAAAAAGATGTGCATTATCGACTGTCAGACGACTATCTTGAACCGCGAAACAACAAATATGCAGGTGTAACGGTCAACATATCCGAGGGAGATCAAACCTTGGGTAAAGTGTGGGTTATGCAGTCCAAACAATCCATTACATTTGGTCCAGAGACGATATGGCTCGTGGCTCTAATCCTCGGAGGACTAATCCTCTGTGGATGGTTTACAATCTATCTCCTGTCCAATAAGTTATCCAGACCTATTCGTCAGGTCGCCTATGCCGCTGAGCAGATTCGAGGTGGCAATTATGATGTGAGCCTTGACTTGAATACACGAGAACGTGAGATCAATGAACTTGTAAATTCATTTCGAGATATGGCGACTCGTCTCCGACAACTCGAAGAATGGCGTACACTCTCGCTGGCAGGGGTCAGTCATGAACTCAAGACACCGGTAACTTCCATCAAGGGGCTCGTTATGGCAGTACGTGACGATGTCGTGAGTCCACAGGAAGGGAAAGAATTTTTGGATATCGCTTTGAAGGAGTCTGAACGTATGGAGCGTATGGTCGCAGATTTACTTGACTATAACGCCATGGCTGCAGGAAGTGTTGCTGTTCGCAAGGAACGGACGGATCTGAAGCTGTTGGTCGGTGAGATCATCTATCAGTGGAAGATTGCCTATGAGGACAAAATGCCAGAGGTTCAGCTGCACTCCCCTCCAGTCAACTTCTTTACCATGGGGGATGCTCTGCGCATTCAGCAGATCATTGTTAATCTGCTCAATAATGCACTTCATGCCACAGCTCCTGAACAAAAGGCTGTCTTCAATATTTATCTACACGCAGAAGAACAGATGCTGTACGTTGATGTCAAGGACAACGGCACAGGTATCGCGGCTGAAGACCAACCCAAGATCTTCGAACGCTTCTATCGTGGAGAGCTCAAGAAACGTCGTAACCGCGGCTTGGGGCTAGGATTAACATATAGCCGGCTACTTGCTCAGGAACAAGGCGGTGAGCTGACACTTGTCTCCAGCAGCCCGGAAGGCAGCATGTTCAGATTAAGCCTGCCACGCTGGACTGCAACACAAGAAGCCATGAATACAGAAAAAGCATACGGAGCAGCCGTTAAAGTGTAACGCAACATGCTAACATGACAAATAGCCCAGGATTCCATTCAGGAGACTGGGCTATTTCAGCGTTAATCCTTGTTGCTTTATCCAAACTATCAAAAATAGAAGCAGTCAACACTCTAAGACACGTGGCCTGTATTCATCGTAAGCATCCGAGATCAGTTGCTTATGAAGTGTACTACTGGCAATGATTGCTTTCCGCTTTGCTTTCAAAACGATCTGCTCTATATCCGCATAACTGCACCCTGCCAAGCGTTCACATATGTAATCTTCCAGCCGGGTCTCCTGTTCAAATGATCCCACCAACTTGCTGATATACAATCTGCGACTTGAATCATCAGGCATTCCATAGGTCATCTTCGTATCAAAACGCCGCCAGATGGCATGATCCAGTTGGGTTTCCAGATTCGTCGCAGCGACCAGAATACTGTCCCCATCGAATTCGTCCAGACATTGCAACAACGTATTGACGACACGCGCCATCTCTTTCACTTCATCATTGCTCTCACGCGTACGGCCTATGGCATCAAATTCATCCAGAAATAACAGACAGGGATTCATTCGTGCATATTCGAATAACTTGCGTACGTTACTCCCCGTCTCCCCAAGATGGCTATGTATGATCGCATCTAATCTCACGAGAACCAATGGCAAATCCAGGCGCTCCGCCAGATGTGATGCCGTCAATGTTTTTCCTGTACCGGGAGGCCCGAACATGACCATTTTGTTGGGGATTGATACATCATGCTCTCTGAACTTCTCTTTCATGCCCAGAATGGTGACAAATTCATTAATGATGCGTTCATTTTCAGCGGAAAATACAATATGCTGGGCTTTGCGCCTACACTCTTTCGGCGTGTAAAAAGCAGCCATATCGATTCCTTTTGCGCGGGGAATCCGGTTCATATGGTTTATTTTGCTCATGTATACACATGCTCCTTCATTTATGGTTTCGTGTAAATGTTTAGTTCAAGTTATATAGAATCAATTAGACTTTTAATCGTAAATATTACTATTAAATAATAACATACTACTGCCTTTTTGCAAATATAACCACAGCACGTCCACTATTTTGCCACAGATGGGGGCATTTGGTTGCAAGCTTCAATAAAATTTGCTATTCTAAGTATGCATCGTTGTGTATAACGCAAAAAAGCCCTCCAAATTTCGTGAGAGCAACAAAATCTTCCAGATTGACAAGCGGCAACTTGTTATATCCGGATTCTTTATACCAACGACTGTAATCCAATTAAAGTGAGGTTAACAATCATGGCAAAAGACGTATTGTGTGAAGTTAATTCCTGTCGTCACTGGGCTCAAGAGAACAAATGTAACGCTTCTTCGATCTACATCGTGAGTCACAGTAACAAAGAAGCAAGTCAGTCTGCTGAAACAGACTGTAAGACTTTTGAAGTAAAATAAGTAAACTCATGTGATCCACTTAAAGGAGCCCTTACCGGTTCCTTTTTTCTTTGTCTATTGTAACAAGAATGATAATTATTATCAAGCCCTATTCTGTAAAAATCCTTCTCACCTCTTCAATGCACATTGGACAGATGACCTACGTACACTACGTAAGAAGTCAGTATGCCCATGAACGATTAGAACCAAGAGGTGAATAATAATGCCTGTTAAAAGTGGCACACAGTATCGCGAACGAATTGATGCACAGTCCGTCCCTTGCTGGTACAAAGGTAATCTTATTACTGGAAAACGCTCTGAACATGTAGCATTTGCTGGTTTGATGGAGACTCAAATGTACATGTATGATCTGCAATCTAATCCTAAATTTGCAGAAACGATGACGTATGCCTCCCCGGCAGACGGCAAACCTGTGGGCATATCCTTCCTGCCTCCAACCAGTGCCGACGACCTCCGTAAACGACGGGAAGGGATGAATATCTGGGCAAATGTGCATCATGGTTTTCTTGGTCGCTCACCCGATTACATGAATACAGCCATAATGTCCTTTTACACAGGTGCCGATCTCCTGAACGAACTATCTCCCCAATATGCAGAAAATCTCAAGAATTATTATGCCTACTGCCGCGATCATGATATTACGCTATCCCATGCCTTCATTCAGCCATATGCCAGCAAAATGTCAGGGCAATTGGATGCCACTGAGGATGCTATTGCCGCAAAGGTCGTCGATCGTACCGAAGAAGGTCTCATTATTAGCGGAGCATTCATGATGGCTACACAAGCGGCCACTTCGGATGAGATTTTTGTCTATCCGTCACCTTCTCCTGCCCCATTTGATGACGAAAACCCATTTGCATTCTCTTTTGCTGTCCCCAATGATCTCCCAGGAATCAGTCTGGTATGCAGGGATACCTACGCAGCCGAATCTCACACTAACTATCCTCTGAGTTCCAGATATGAAGAAATGGACAATATCGTCATCTTTGACCGGGTGCTTGTTCCGCATGAACGGATATTTTTTGCAGGAAGTGAGGAAATGTCCTCGCGTCTCTTCAGTGGTAGCAACTTTCATATTCACGCAGGTCATCAGGTATTGTGTCGTTATATTGCCAAGACGGAATTTGTTCTCGGTACAATCCAGCTTCTCACGGATACGCTGGATCTGAATACGGAAGCACATGTTATAGAGAAAACTGCACGTGTGTTCGCAGGTCTTGAATCGTTAAAAGCATTAGCGTTGGCCGCGGAGGCAGGTGCAATACCAGATGGAAGAGGATTTGTATTACCTGCACCCAAACCGTTGATGGCAGCCAATCTCCTTTTCCCGAAACTTTATCCTGAGATGATTGAAATTCTGCAGCTCTTGGGTTCGAGCGGGGTGATTATGATCCCTCAGGAAGAAGAGTTTCAATCCGATATCGCTCCTTCACTGAATATATATCTGAAAGGGAACGATATGGCTTCTCACGAACGCAACGCTCTGTTCCGCCTGATCTGGGAGCTTGGGTCTGGTTCATTCGGGGGCAGACAGACCCAATTCGAACGATTCTTTTTTGGCAATGTCCTTACAGTATCCAATCGCTTGTTCTCCGTCTACAACAAAGATCAGACGAATCGTCAGCTCGTTCGTGATTTTCTATTTAACACAAGCAAATAAGAGAACTAATGAATCTTTTTTTATACCAGATGGTCATAAACCGTCATCAGTTCAGAGGCTGGTCTGCTTGCATCCATATCCCGCAATGCAGGCTGGTCTCCGTAACCGATATGGAATACCCCCAGCACCTTCTCTTCACTTGTCAAACCCATCAAATTCATAAACACAGGATGTTGTTGATAATCATTGATCTTCCAGACAGCATTCAACCCCTGTTCCGCAGCCAGAATACTAAAGCGTTTGCTCCAGGCTTTGGCCGGCAGAAGATCATCCTCACGGGCATTTCTAGGCGCCACGACAACCAGATGGGTTGGAATTGCTTCCGTGTATTGATATGTAGCCCAATCGCCGTAGCGATCAGCCAGATGGGGTGGATAGCTCTGTCTGACCGCTTCCAGATAAAGCTGTCGTCCTTCGCCTGCAAACAACATAAACCTCCAAGGTTCTGAACACATTACATATAATGAAGGATCTGCTTCATCAAGCAACTTTCGTATAACCGACTGGGGTACTGGCAACGGACTGAATTCGCAAGTTCCTGCACGTCTCTTGCCGCTGCTTATATCTTGACTTAGACCGGTAGACATGGCAACTTCCCCTCCTCTATGTGTATGATTTATCATTATCCTTCGACTGTCTTCACATCAACCATGTTTTCTTCGGTTCAATGGCTTCCGTTCTCCAGCGGTCTACCTCTTCGTGTATGCGCGCTTTATCACGCGTCGTAAACTGTTCTGACTCCACCACTTCTGCTTGCGGCATGCTGTCACGTATCAATCGAATGTAGTCCATGGAACGTATCAGAGACTGGCGTCCAGGGATGTACCTGATTTTGCGTCCTTCCAACAAGCAGTATATCTCGATCATACCCGGTAATTTCCCGAAGGCTTCCCAGCAGCATGCACTGACCATATGCTGAAACGCCTCAACTACGTTTGGATCATGGACAACCATATATTTCTGAATAAGCAGCGAATCCCAGCCTTCTGGTTGCCAGGCCGCCTGAAATATCATCGACAAATGCATGGATAATGAAGGTAACTCCGTTCTCCACTGTTCAAAAAGAATGGCTGGGTGCTTCAGATCATCATTCATTGCAATGGCGAGTGACAATTCATCCGTAATCTTGTTCTTCACATCCCAGTAATGGAGAACAGATTCGAAACCATCCGCCTTTCTGGGCCACCATTTCTCAAGTAAATACTGTACGGGTACCTCTTTGCGAACATCGGGGTCGAGACTGTAAAAGGCATTGACCGCATGGCTCACCGCATATTGTACACGGTGCCTCCATTGCAGTGGAGGACGCTGCTCAGACACGGGTTCAGGGCGGATGAATCGGTGTGGGCTGCGCAGCATTTCTTCCAATCTGTAATCTTCAAGCAGACGTCCAGGAAGGTCATTCCTTCCGACTGGCATCGCTGCCTGAACATTATGTCTTAACATGATCTTTAGGATACCTGTAATCCGGCAGCAGCGAAGCGTTTGCCAAAGTCACGGCATGTTTCTTTCTCCTGCTCAAGCGGACTATATTCAATTTTCAACATCTCTGGAGATACCTCCGCCCCACGTTCTTGCAGCTTGGCAGCCGCGAGATCAACTGCACCACAGAACTGCTCATACGAGGTGTCACCACTACCAAACACCGCAGCCCTCTTACCGCTCAGGTCAAGCTCATCCAGCTCCTCATAGAAATCAAGGAATTCATCTGGCAACTCCCCGTCTCCCCAGGTGTACACACCGATCATGAATCCGTCATAGTCCAATACATCAGATGCATTACAATCCGTTACGGATTTCAGGTCTGCCTCGTGGCCTCCCTGTGTAATTCCTTCTACAATCAGTTCTGCAATTTCTTCTGTATTTCCTGTCATGCTCGCATAAGCCACTAACAATTTAGCCATCTATTTTTCCCTCACTTTATTTGATCATGTTATATTCTCTCTATGAAGAAAGAATGAATTTTTGATTAACAAAATCATATGTGATAATGATTATCATTGTCAAATTAAATTTTTGGTTATCTTTGTTTTTCAGTATATGGCGCACCTCGGATTTCAACACAGCTAAAATACTTCATCCTTTAAGGTCAGATGTAATAGCTTCCTCCTATGATCCCGTCCCCCAACTGGCGTACAAGCCCTTTTTTGTTGTACAATAGTATCCAAATGACTTTTGAAGGATGGATAAATCATTATGTACGTAGCTAAGAATTGGAAGGACTATGAAGTAATCGATACAGGAGGCGGCGAGAAACTGGAGCGTTGGGGAGATGTGATTTTACGCAGACCCGATCCACAGATTATCTGGCCCCTTGAGCAAGAAACCAATGAATGGCGTCAGGTGCACGGTCACTATCATCGCAGCTCTTCCGGTGGCGGTAACTGGGATATGAAAAAGCCCATTCCCGAGCGCTGGACGATCGGATACGAAAACCTGAAGTTCCATATTAAACCTACCAGCTTTAAGCACACTGGCCTGTTCCCTGAACAAGCTGCCAACTGGAGCTGGATGATGGATAAAATCTCCAATGCTGGACGCCCTATTTCTGTCTTGAACCTGTTTGCCTATACAGGCGGAGCAACGGTAGCCGCAGCTTACGCAGGCGCTTCTGTTGTGCATGTGGATGCTGCTAAAGGCATGGTTCAATGGGCCAAGGAAAATGTTCAATTATCCGGACTGGCTGATCGCCCTGTTCGTTTTATTACAGATGATGTTTTCAAATTCGTACAACGGGAACAACGTCGCGGAAATCGTTACGACGCCATTATTATGGACCCTCCTTCTTATGGTCGTGGCCCTAATGGAGAGACATGGAAACTGGAGGAGAACCTATATCCTTTCCTGAAGTCATGTATGACGATCTTGTCGGATAATCCATTATTCATGCTGGTTAACTCCTACACTACAGGCATTTCCTCTACGGTTCTGCGCAACATGTTGACCATGACGATGTCTGCTCAGTACGGTGGTGACATTACAGCAGGTGAAATTGGTCTGCCGATCACACGCAGTGGTCTGGATCTGCCTTGTGGTATTCTGGGCCGTTGGGAGTCTTAATCATGTCAGAACATCGGCATGACCACGATGCAATTCCTATTCTGTTCGAAGACAACCATCTGTTAGGCATTACGAAGCCGGTCAATGTACCTACCCAGGAAGATTCATCAGGTGATCCGGATTTGCTTACATTGCTGAAGCAGGATCTGAAAGAACGATACAACAAACCTGGCAATGTTTATCTCGGGTTAGTACACCGACTTGATCGTCCTGTTGGAGGGGCAATGATTTTTGCCAAGACTTCCAAAGCAGCTTCTAGATTGTCCGAGACTGTGCGGGGACGCCATTTCCGTAAAATATATGCGGCTGTTGTACACGGCAAGTTGCCTGCACAGCAGGGAACGTTAAAACACACGCTCCTGAAAGATGCACGTACAAATACCGTTACTGTTGTGCCTAAAGGTACGGCTGGCGGTAAGGATGCCGTTCTGGATTACCGTGTTATCGGCGAGACAGACCGTTACAGCCTCGTCCATATCGAACTGCACACCGGCAGATCTCATCAGATTCGGGTGCAAATGAAAGAAATCAGCTGCCCTCTGTACGGGGATCAGAAGTACGGCGCAAGCGTGAATAAACCCGGGCAACAGATTGCTCTATGGTCTGCGATTGCTGCTTTTCCTCATCCAGTTACCAAGGAAGAAGTTATTCTGCAATCTTTGCCTGCAAGAGAATTCCCCTGGGCAGAATGGCCCGCTGCCGTGTACCAAAAAGCTTTTGGACAATCTCTATAAGTACGTGTTCAAAAAGACTGGTTTTCTGTACCGAGAAGATCGGATCACAAGCATTTTTATCGAACAACCTCTATAAGTGCACAGGATCAGGTTACATCTGTCCATACAACGTGTCGTTCAGATTCTGTATCTGAACGACACGTTTTCTTATATTTTCAGCTATATACCTAAGATACAGAGAGGAGACATCATGATGACCCCATTTACCAAACAAGTCGTTGCGATCATCGCGGCGATTCCTGAAGGTAAAGTGATGACTTACGGTCAGATTGCAGCCCATGCCGGAAGTCCAAGAGCCGCGAGACAAGTCGTACGTATTCTGCACTCGATGAGCCGCAAGGAACGTCTGCCCTGGCACCGTGTCGTCAATGCAAAAGGCGAAATCTCCATACCGGACGAACACTCGCGCATGATGCAGGAAACAGAACTGATTAGCGAAGGTGTGGAGTTTCAACTGAACGGAACCATTAATCTCAAACAGTTCGGTCATGAGCCCGATCCTGTATTTCTTATCGATCCAACGATACAGCCCGAATAATAAAAGTACTATCTCCCTATCGCTCGCACCAAAAAAAGAGAACTCAGGCAGTTAGGGTTACCCCTTCGACTGCTAGAGTTCTCTTTTTGGTTTTATCTGATATTTGTTATGCTGTAGCCGTCGCTTTTTCCTGTTCTACAGTAACAGGCTCAACAGCTGGTTTTGTTTTCCGAATAAAGAACGCCATGATCAAAGCAACCACGGTCATTCCGGTAGCCACGATGAATGCATAGTTAACACCGTAAATCGTTGCATCTGCTGTAGCAGCTATCATTGCTGTCTTATCACTAGGGTCAACTTGGCCAGCAGCCACTGCATCCGCCAGATGTGTTTTGAGCTTACTACTCATGATGGTAACCAGAATGGCTGTACCGATCGCACCGGCAACTGTACGTAATGTATTGGACATCGCTGTACCATGCGCGTTCAGACGTTGAGGCAGTTGATTCAGACCTGCTGTCTGGATTGGCATCATCAGCATCGACATACCGAACATACGAGCCGTGTAGATAAACATCATGTAGCCGTAGGTAGTATCGATTGCCAGACGACTCAGTCCAAAAGTTGTAATCGCCGTAATGGCAAGACCTGCAACTGAAAGCCAGCGTGCGCCCACTTTATCAAATATGCGACCTGTAATTGGAGACATAATCCCCATCAATATCGCACCAGGCATCATCAGAAGTCCTGATTCAATCGGTGAGAATCCACGAATGTTTTGCAGGAAAATAGGAAGCAGGATCATACCTGCAAACATCGCCATTGTCACGAGCATGTTGATAATCGTTGTTAATGTATACATGTTGTACTTGAAAATACGGAACTCAAGGAGCGGATGATCTGTTGTCAGTTGACGAATAACGAACAGAATCAGGGATATCGCACCAACGACGAGACATCCAACGACAATTGCACTGCCCCATCCATCAGTACCCGCATCACTAAATCCGTAGAGCAAACTACCAAAACCTAGTGTAGATAAAATAACGCCTGGATAATCCAGTTTAGGTCTGGATTGACGTGTTACGTTTTTGACAAAAGCAATACCAATTGCCGTTGCAATAATAGAGAATGGCAAGATGATGTAGAACAACAATCTCCAGGAATAATGCTCAACCACATAACCTGAAAGTGTAGGCCCAATCGCAGGAGCCAGAATCATCGCGATCCCCATGGTTCCCATGGCCTGACCACGTTTCTCGATCGGGAAGATGGTCAGGAATACAACAGTCATGAGAGGCATCAGGATACCTGCACCTGCCGCTTGAATGACACGGCCTACCATCAGAATGGTGAAGGTTGGACTAAGACCACAGACTAATGTACCTATGGTAAATAGAGTCATGGCTGTAATGAAAATTTGACGCGTTGAAAATTTGGCAATCAGATATGCCGTAATCGGAATCAGTACACCGTTGACAAGCATATAACCCGTGGTTAACCATTGGGCTTTGTTTGCATTGATCGCGAGGTCATCCATAATTTTTGGAAGCGCTACGTTCATCAGGGTTTGGTTCAGGAATGCCACAAAGGCACCAATTAACAATGCCGCTACAATCGGGCCTTTCTTGATGTTGTCCATCGCTGAGGATGGAGCTGCAGCAGTAGTCGTACTCATATGTTGTTCATCTCTCTTCCTTCTAACTTTTCAATCATTTGACTATGAATTCTAAGTAGGTGCTCAAGGTCTTCCTTCGATATATCCAAAATAGGTGACACTCTTTCCATCCACAAATAATGCGTTTCCTGTTGGGCCTGTTCCCCTTTATCCGTAATCTGAAGCTTAACGGATCGGCGGTCAGCATCCGAACGAGTCCGAACGATATACTCGCCTTTGACCAGTCGCTCCACAACAGCGCTCATGGAACTGCTGCCCATATGACATAGCTCAGCCACTTCATTGATGCCAATGGAAGGACGCTCCCTCAGGATGGATAACACCATAAACTGGATCGAAGTCAGCTCGATCTCCTTGTTTTCATTCCAAAATGCTCGAAAAAGCATTTGATTCACTTGGCGGAACGAATTAATAATATAGAATACTTCATGCGTATCAGTCATTGTTTCACCCTTTTACTTTTGGGATATAATATTTCGTACACGAAATATCAGGGGAACAATTATTTATTATAACAAAAATATTTACATAGTCAACTCTTTACATATGAATTCACAAAAATAATATTAGGACATACTAACTGTGTAACATCCATGCCTTTACCCAACTAACCTGGACACAGTGTGTAGCATATGTAATTTGTAAATAAAATAACCATAGGGCTCCTGCATGAAACGAGCAGGCACTCCTATGGTTATTCAGAAGAATCAGCATGGTATCATACCGAAGTAGATAAGGCAGGCTCCTTGGCCTTGGGTGTTGTCATTTTGCCTAACAGATATACCAGCAATTGTTGATTGTGCATCGAAATGTTACTGAGAACAGAGTTCATGAATTCATTACGAATGGTGATTCCCCGCTCTGTCTCCATTCTTCCTTTCTCTGACAGAGATACCCACACAATGCGTCGATCCTGATTATCCCGATTCCTACGAATCAGATCATTCTTCTCCATTCGATCGAGCAGCATGGTTACAGCAGCTGGTGTAGTCGACAGATAAGGAATCAGATCCGAAGGTTTCATCTTCTGATGATCTTCAAGTACCTCTAGAACAGCCAGCTGAGCCTCCGTTAATGAGGGTGCCAGCTCTTGATCCATATGCAATTTATAATCTTTGGTCAACCTGGACCAGCACTTGGCAAAATCGGAATTATACATCTTCCATCGCTCCTCTCTGCAACCGGTTATCACTTCACCTGCTTAAGTTTTCGCGCTTCAAAGCCGCATTCCTGCTGCCTTTTTTCAATTTCCTAGCGATCGACCGTAATCGACGAAGGTTGTTAAACTTCGCATGAATGCCCTCTTCTAATCCGCCTTCGAACAACAAAAAAAGACTCCTCGCATGACAGGGTTAGCTGTTCTGCGAAAAGTCTCGTTTGTTTGTTTTTATGAAGATGCTGCTGGTTGATTCTCATTGAAGTCCCTTAGAAGTTCAACGATCTCGTCCTGTTTGTCCACATGAACGATCAGCTTGCCAATATGTTTGCGCTCTGTAATCGGAACACCTTCCGAAGAGATCGGGAACACTTGGCCTTCTTTGGTCATTACAGTGATTTTACGTTGCTCTTTGCAATAAAACGCTCCAACAATACGGCTACCATTCGGTTTCACACGTTTGCCTTCTTTGAACTCGAATGTGGCAAGCCCCTTGCCTCCACGGCTCTGTATAGCGTAATCCAGAAGTAATGATCGTTTACCATATCCCAGATCGGACAACACGGCAACCTCACCTTCATCTCCTTCTACCCATAGAGCCGATACAACTTCATCTGTATCTCTTAACTGAATACCACGAACACCACCGGATACACGTCCCATTGGATTAACCTCATCCTCTCGGAAACGAATCGCCATGGCTTCTTTTGTAATCAACATAATATCTTGACCACCTGTACTTAGATGTACAGATAACACTTCATCGTCCTTGCCCACTTTACAAGCCGCAACTGCACCGGAACGCTTGGTAACGTAATCCTTCAGCTCCGTTCGTTTCACCTGTCCTCTTCGCGTAACGAAGACCAGACTGTGATTTGGCTCTTCAAAGGATTTCACAGCAAGCACACTTGCAATACGGTCATCTTTCGCAAGGGGAATGACATTCACAATGGCTGTGCCTGGATCTTTCCACTTGAATTCAGGTACCTGGTGAACAGGTAATAGGAAGTACTGACCTTTCCTCGTAAAGACAAGCAAGTTCTCAAGCGTATTTACTTCCAGAACCTGAGCGATATAATCACCGTCTTTTACACCACTTCCACTCCGTTCACCACCAGAACGTGTAAAGGACTGCATGCCTGTACGTTTCACATATCCCTCTTTGGATAACGTAACAAATACATCTTCCGCATTCACAAGTACTTCGAGATTAACCTTAAGTTCTTCCACTTCACCCTGGATCGCAGAACGACGGTCTATGCCGTATTTCTCACGAATCTCCATCAATTCCTTGCGGATGACTCCGATGAGCTTGCGGTCACTATCCAGAATGGATTGTAATTGTGCAATCTTTTTCATCAGTTCACCGAGTTCCTTCTCAAGAGAATTGATCTCCAGATTCGTCAAACGGTACAATTGCAAAGTAAGGATGGAATCCGCTTGGCGTTCCGTGAATCCAAACATCCACATCAGGTTATTTTGAGCATCTTGACGGTTCTTCGACGCTTTGATGGCCGCAATGACCTCGTCAAGGATGTTAAGTGCTTTTACCAAGCCCTCGAGCACATGCGCACGGTCTTGCGCCTTCTCCAGCTCAAACCGGGTACGGAATGTTACAACCTCACGCTGATGGGCAATGTAAGCCTCGAGGATCGATTTCAATCCTAATTGGTGAGGTGCTTTATTCACAATCGCAACCATATTGAAATTATAGGTGACTTGCAGGTCGGTTTTCTTCAGCAAATAAGCCAAAATACCTTGTGCGTCTGCTTCTTTTTTCAACTCAACCACGATTCGCAGACCTTCACGTCCGCTCTCATCACGCACTTCGGCAATACCTTCAACCTTCTTCTCAAGTCGGATGTTCTCCATCGCTGTAACTAGACGAGATTTCACGACCTGATAAGGAATTTCGGTAATGACGATCTGCTGTTTGCCACCGCGCATATTTTCAATCTCGGTTTTGGACCGGATATAGATCCGTCCCTTACCTGTGCGATAAGCATCCAGAATGCCGTCACCGCCCATAATCAATCCGCCTGTTGGAAAGTCAGGACCTTTCATAAACATCATGATTTCGTCCAGCTCAATCGACGGTTTCTCCATCACAGCGATTGAAGCATCAATGACTTCACGCAAATTGTGTGGAGGAATCTCCGTTGCAAATCCGGAGGAAATACCGCTGACACCATTAACCAGCAAGTTCGGATAACGGGATGGCAATACAACCGGTTCTTTGGCCGTATTATCAAAATTATCCTTAAACAGAACCGTCCGTTTCTCGATATCGCGAAGCATCTCCATCGCGATGGGCGACAAACGGGCCTCCGTATACCGCATCGCCGCTGCCGGGTCATCATCCTGTGATCCCCAGTTACCATGACCGTCCACGAGCATATGGCCCATTTTCCATGGCTGAGCCATCCGCACCATGCCCTCATAGATGGAGGAGTCACCATGTGGATGATAATTACCCATTACGTCCCCAACGGTTTTGGCAGACTTGCGGTAAGTCTTGTCAGGCGTATTACCTGAATCGTACATGGCGTACAGAATACGCCGTTGTACTGGCTTCAACCCATCCCGGACATCCGGAATGGCTCGATCCTGAATAATATATTTGGAGTAGCGACCGAAACGGTCCCCAACGACCTCTTCGAGAAAGGCCGGCATAAATTGTTCTGATGGACTCATTCCAAGCACCTTCTATTCTTCGTACTCTGTAAAGTCGACGTTCTCTACAATCCAGCGTTTCCGCGGATCAACCTTATCACCCATGAGTGTAGATACACGACGTTCTGCTTTTGCTGCATCAACAATCTGTACCTTCAGCATCGCACGAGTTTCCGGATTCATTGTGGTCTCCCACAGTTGATCCGGGTTCATTTCACCTAGTCCTTTATAACGTTGAAGCTCAACATTATTACCGAATTCCTTCATATAATTCGCCAGTTCTTCATCCGTCCATGCATATCGAACTGTCGCAAGCTTACCAGACTTACGAGTAAGTTTGTACAATGGCGGCTGAGCAATATATACTTTGCCTGCATCAATTAAAGGCTTCATATAACGATAAAAGAAGGTCAACAGCAGCACCTGAATATGTGCGCCGTCCGTATCCGCATCGGTCATAATGATAATTTTGGAATAATTGCTGTCTTCAACTGCAAATTCGGTTCCTATGCCCGCCCCGATCGCCGCGGTAATGGCACGGTATTCTTCATTTTTGAGAATGTCGGCCAGCTTTGATTTTTCCGGATTGAGCGGTTTTCCCTTGAGTGGCAGAATAGCCTGAATCTTCGAGTCACGTCCCTGTTTGGCAGAACCACCTGCGGAATCCCCTTCGACAATAAATAACTCATTTCGGGTAAAATCCTTTGATTGCGCCGGCGTTAGTTTGCCGTTCAGGTTGGAACTCTCACTGCGTTTCTTGCCTGTACGCATATCATCACGTGCTTTGCGAGCTGCTTCTCTGGCTCTGGAGGCTTGAACCGCTTTGCGAATTAACGTTTGAGCTACCTGCGGGTTTTCTTCCAGAAACCTTTGAATATTTTCGGACACGACCGAATCCACTGCACTTCGAGCGGAAGCGCTGCCGAGCTGATCCTTCGTCTGACCTACGAACTCAACATCTGACATTTTGACACTGATGACGGCCATCATACCTTCACGCAGGTCATTACCTTCGAGGTTTTTGTCTTTTTCCTTAATCATGCTGGTACGCCGTGCGTAATCATTCATTACACGGGTATACGCAGCCCTGAATCCGGTCTCATGAGTACCGCCGCCCCGAGTAGGGATCGAGTTCACGAATGAAGCAAGTGTTTCCGTATAACCCGCGTTATACTGGATTGCCACCTCGACTTCAATGTCATCCTTCTCCGCATAGAAGTGAATAACATCATGCAGCACATCTTTATTTTCGTTAAGAAAAGCAACAAACTGGCTTGCTCCGCCTTCATACATGTATTCATCCTGATTGCCCGAACGTTCGTCCTTGAGCACAATTCTCAGACCCGAATTCAGAAAAGCAATCTCCTGAAGACGTTCTGCCAATGTATCATAATTAAATTGAATACCGCTCTGGAACACCCGAATATCCGGTTTAAATGTAACTTTTGTACCTGTTCGATTGGTATTGCCCAACACTTCGAGACCGGAGACCGGTTCACCGACATGTTCAATCCCTTTTTTGTCCTTCCAATACTCGAATCGCTGACGATGAATCTTGCCATCACGGAAAATCTCGACTTCAAGCCACTCGGACAATGCGTTTGTAACTGACGCACCTACACCGTGCAAACCGCCTGATTTTTTGTATCCTGATCCACCGAACTTTCCGCCTGCGTGCAAAATCGTAAACACGACCTGGGGAGTAGGAATCCCTGTTTTATGTATACCTGTCGGAATTCCCCTTCCGTTATCCTGAACCGTAATAGAACCGTCCTTATGCAGCGTGATATCGATTTTGGAGCAGAATTTGGCGAGATGTTCGTCGACAGCGTTGTCGACAATTTCCCATACCAAATGATGTAAACCTGAAGTGCTGGTGCTGCCGATGTACATCCCCGGCCGTTTCCGTACCGCTACCAACCCTTCAAGTACTTGAATGTCGTCCGCGTCGTAGCCTGAAGACCCCTGTCCTCCGCCTGTCGAACCTGCCGACATATCGATTTGCTCGACCATTCATGCTCCCCCTTCTTAACTTGCAACTAAAAAAATGCCTAAAATGCAAACAGATGTTTTCTTATCCTTGTCCATTTTAATTCAAGATATCCCGTTTCGTAAAGACAAGGAATGACACAATGAGTGATGCAATGCCCCAAACACTAAGCACAATAAGGGAAAAACCTAAATTCATACCCTCGATTGGAGGTAACCCGCCAGACAAATAATTCGGAAGTTCGAGGTTAACCATGAACAAATACTTCGCGGTCTGCCAAGATGCTGCCATACTGGTCAAGATTGTTCCTGCAATCAAAGCGGCCATCATGATAACAATACTTGCAGCAGTACTGCGCACAAGCACAGATACCATAAATGCAAGCATAGCCACAATTACACTCACAAACCAGATCAGTCCTGCCTGCATGAGCATATACAGCCACTGGTCTACAGCATGCACTGCCGACATATCGACATCTGTTCCCACAACTTTGAATCCTGTGAAGATTGGCATGTTGAAGCCTTTATAACCAAAGACTGCACCCGATATGACATAACATATAATGTAGGCTGATACCACTATGATCGAAACAAACATAATCAGCGTAATTAATTTACTCAGAAGCACTTTCCAGCGTCTAACCGGACGCGTTAAAAGCATTTTAATCGTCCCTGTCGTACGTTCACCAGAAACAAGATCTGAAGCAATAGCCATGATTAACAGTGGAATAAACAATCCAACCGCGTTGTTCATGAACTCCCGCGTAAAGGTAACACCACCCGGTTCTTTGGGATTGATGTCATTTTCAAGATAATACTGCATCTGTTGGATATATACTGTTCTATATTTTTTGTACTCTTCAGGTACCCGATCGCTACCGAGCGAATTTTGATTGTCTGTGATGGCCTGTTGCAGTTCAAGACGCCAATCGCCGCCAAACTTGTCGCGATTATTCTCCGCAGATTTCATCTGGGCATACGTAAACATCGGTACGAGGACCGCAAGTACAATAAATATAATATAAAGCCGTTTTTTCTTCACCATCTTAATCGTTTCATTGCGGATCAGCGGCATGATATTACTCAATGGATTCACCTTCTGTCATTTTTAAGAATAGTTGTTCAAGCGTAGGCTGAATCCGCTGTACCCCTTCAACCTGAATACCTGCTTGAACCATCTGCTGCACCAGATCAGGAATTCGATCTTCATGCATCTCGGCAACCACAGCGTTGGGACCAAGTCCCGCAACAATGGTATCATCCATCACATCCGCAGGTCGACCTACCAGAGCAATGCCTGCATCCTGTAACATCTTTTTGCCTTGCTCCAGTGGTGAAACATGCCATATGGCTAACTTGGAATGATCTTCAATCAGTTCGCTTACACCTCCAACGGCAAGCACACGTCCAGCACTGATAATGGCTACTCTGTCACAGAGAAGCTGGATCTCACTTAACAAGTGACTGCTGACAAATACAGCCATACCTTCACTGGCAAGTTGCTTAATAAAGACACGAAGTTCCTTAATACCTTTTGGATCAAGGCCATTCGTCGGTTCATCCAGAATGAGCAGACGCGGTCGCCCAAGCAACGCTTGTGCAATACCGAGCCGCTGACGCATACCCAATGAGTATGTTCTGACTTTATCGTGAATGCGCTGATCCAGACGCACAATATCTACAACTTCCTGAATGCGCTCGTTGTCCACACCTGGTTGCATGCGGGCAAAATGCTCCAGGTTCTCCCACCCTGTCAGATATGTATATACCTCCGGATTTTCAACAATGGAGCCTACATACTTTAAAGCTCGCTCAGGGTCCCGATTCACATCATAACCACAGACTTTAATTTTTCCTTCTGTCGGTTTGATCAGATCCACCAGCATCCGTATCGTTGTTGTTTTTCCGGCACCGTTGGGACCGAGAAATCCGAAGATTTCACCAGGTTTTACGTCAAATGTAACGTCTTTAATGATCCACTTGCGTCCGATCCGCTTTTTCAGATTCTGTACAGATAGGACGGAATCATACTGCTGCTCTGCCATTTAATTTCCGCTCCCTTCTGCCGGTGTATCTGCCTGGAATTCCTGTGCAATCCGAACTGCAATTTGTTCATAACCTTGTCCGTTGGGATGGAAATGATCTGACGAGAGATACTCCCCCAGATGATTTTCAAACAAATCGAATGTAGGGACCAGTGTCATCTTGTCCTCATTGTTCAAAATAGCCAGTGCAGCATCGTTCCATGCAGCCACCACTGCATTACCCGGCTTCTCCAGTTCCTTCACATCGCCAAACGGATTGTACAACCCTATGTACGCAATCTGTGCATCGGGATTAATTTCTTTGACTTTCTTCAATATCTCTTGAAGGCGCTTCGACGTTTCCGGCAAAGCCGATGCCAGCTGCTCTGCTGTTGGCGGATCTTCCCCCTGGAGAACTTGTCCTCCCTGGAACAAATCATTTGCGCCGATCGAGAGCAAAATAAAATTGGATTGTTGCAGGACGTAACGCACGCCTTGCTCATCGAGTTTTTCCAATAAAGCATCTGTTCTCAAACCGTTCACACCCAGATTATTAAGAACCTGAACGTCATATCCTTTATCTTTAAGCAGGTTCCCTGCACGTCTCACAAAACCAAGTCCTTCATCATCCCCCGTGCCTCTTGCCAGGGAATCACCGATGACGGCCATCCGAATCTTGCCATCTTCCACGACAGCCGGTTCCCCCTCGTTCTCCTTAGATGGAGCAGTTGCCTCCTGGCCTGTCGTTAATGCGGAATCTCCCTCGGGGAAAATCACGTCTTTTATGGCGTATCCAAATCCAAATAACAACAACAAAGTTGCCAAGATGGATACTGTGCTGACAGTTCTCCATATCCAGGGTGCTGAATCAAGGCTTTTTTTCTTTTTCATCATCACATCTCCGCTCATGTACACCAGTCCGGGTGCTTTATAATTTATAATGACTTTATATTAAGGCGTGTCTGAAAATCCGCTTCCTTCGGAGTTTTCAGACACGCCCTGATGATGCTATTCCTAAATAACATAAATGTTCTGTCGTTAATTTGCAAATTTTGGCGCTATATTCGCAGAATTCATTTTTCTTATGTCATTTTACGGAAAAAAGGTTATACCATACACAGATTTGAACTGTGCTGGCATAACCTTGTGGAAAAGAAAATCATACTTTCTTCATTATAAATCGATTACTTACCGATAAACTCTTGTGCCCAGTATCCGTTGTAGAAACCTACACCGATATGCGTAAAGTTTTTGCTCAGAATATTGGCACGGTGACCTTCACTATTCATCCAGGCTGTAACCACTTCCTGTGGTGTTTTTTGTCCTTGGGCAATGTTCTCACCTGCATAGCTGTAAGTTACTCCGAATTGTTTCATCATATCAAACGGAGAACCATACGTAGGTGACTGGTGATCAAAATAGTTATTGTTACTCATGTCTTTTACTTTAGCAACAGCTACTTTGTCCAGAAGTGCATCTGAAGTCAGGGCGTTCAGACCTGCTTTAGCACGCTCAGCGTTCACAAGTTTTACAACTTGAGTAGCAAAGTCGGATTGTGTGCTTTCGCTACCATTATTACTTGTATTGTTACCTGTATTACCTGTGTTACCCGTGTTTGAAGGATCTTTAGCCGGTGTAGTTTCCGGTTTTTCTTCTTGAGCTGGTTGTGTTGGTTTAGTCGGTTGCTCAGGCTTAGTTGTAGGCTCAGCAGGTTTTGTTGTTGGTTGAGTTGGTTTTGTTGTCGGCTCAGCAGGTTTCGTCGTTTGATCAGGCTGCGTAGCAGGTTTCTCTACAATTTGCCCCTCGGATACGGTGTATCCATTTTGTTTGAGCCATTTCTCAATATAAGCTTTCAAGCTGTCTGTGCTTGTAATTTTGTACGTTGTGACAGTCTTATATGTTGAATCTGCAGCAGACGCGGAAGCAGGAAGCATTACCCCTACGGCCAGTACGGCTGTCAGACTACTCGTTACGACAGTTTTCATCCATTTCTTTTTCAAATTCATTCATCTCCTTAAGATTAGTTATTACAACTTTGTAATTAATACTCTAGCAGTATATCAATTCAACAGGAGATTGTGAACCTATAAAATATGGAAAAGTAACTTTTTTGTCATTTTTTAGCCATAAAAAAAAGACATTCGAACTAAAAATGCTAGTCGAATGTCGCTTCACCATCTATTTATCATTCACCACACCAGAATGTGCAGATCAGGATATCATGAGAATTTCCATGCAATAGAAGAAACTTTTTTTATACTATAGAAGAACTTTACTGAACCGATAACCTCTCTTCTGAAAACCAATGTGCTCATAAAAAGAGTACGTTGTTGAAGTCACTTCACGGTTTGCACCCGTGACAAACAGTTGTTTACCACCTTGCTGTCTGCCCCAATCTTCGGCACGAGCCATCAGACGACGGCCAATCCCACCACCACGATGTTCTTGACCTACAATCAGGGAAGTAATTTGTGCGGCAGGTTCTGGATAGGCGTGACTTTGCACACATTGCAAGCCAATCACACCAATAATTTGTTCATCCACTTCGGCAACAAGCATGCATGCGTTTGGATTGGTTTCCAAACATTCAATACGTTCTTTCATGACATTGGTTGTTGTCGGATAGCTGACCTCTCGCATCAGTCCCGTTACCGCTTCAGCATCTCGTAGCTCACACTCTCGGATCATCAGTACAGGGGCCTCAACATTATTGGACATGATTTACCTCCACTTTCAGCATATTAGCGGCTTGCACCGCTGTTTTACGAGCTTCTTCCACATCTTGACCAGCACTTAAGGCTACAGCCATTCGGCGTCCTACTTTGGTCTCAGGTTTGCCAAATACACGAATCTGAGTACGAGGAAGAGCCAGTGCTTCTTCAATCCCGCCTACAGTAAAGTCAGATGTTTCATCATTAGCCTTCAGCGTTGCTGAAGCTCCCGGTGTCAACAGATGTACACCTGTGACCGGAAAACCAAGAATTGCACGTACATGCAGCGCAAACTCGGAACTGTCTTGCGTCACCATTGTAACCATACCTGTGTCATGTGGACGAGGAGATACCTCGCTGAACACAACACCATCCGATGTGAGGAACAATTCCACTCCAAACAGTCCATACCCGCCAAGTTCATCTGTGACGGATTTGGCAATATGACAAGCTTGCTGCCATTGCTCAGGAGTCATTGCATGAGGCTGCCAGGATTCGACATAATCCCCATCCTTCTGAATATGACCAATCGGAGGACAAAATACGGTGCCTGATACAGACCTAACGGTAAGTAATGTAATCTCACTGTCAAATTGCACAAAGCTCTCCACAATAACACGAACGGATTTGCCACGAGCCCCCGAAAGAGCAATGTTCCAGCAATCCTCCACGTCGCCCGGTGTTCGGCATACACTCTGCCCTTTGCCGGAAGAACTCATTAATGGTTTAATGACACAAGGTGTGCCAAGCTCACGTACGGCTTCCTGAAGTTGTTCCAGGTTGTCCGCAAAAAGGTAATCAGCTGTCGGAAGTTTCAATTGTTCGGCTGCAAGCCGACGGATGCCTTCGCGATCCATCGTTAGACGTGCAGCTCGGGCAGTAGGTACTACACAAAATCCCTCTTCCTCAAGCTCCAGTAAAGCTTCTGTTGCAATAGCTTCAATCTCAGGTACGATGTAATGAGGTTTTTCTTTACGGATCAATTGTTTCAAAGCTTCGGCATCCAGCATGTCGATGCAGTAAGACCGGTGCGCGACCTGCATTGCAGGTGCGTTCTCATAACGATCAACAGCGATCGTCTCTACTCCCAGTCGTTGGGCCTCAATAACGACCTCTTTTCCCAATTCTCCACTGCCTAGTAGCAGCATTTTTTTGGCTTGAGCCGTAAAAGGAGCACCCCACATGTTCTTTCCAATCCTCCCAAAGAGAAATCTTCTATATCTGTCTCTCTATTTTCGGGGTTTTGGTTAAAGATTGCAAGAGTGCTCCCTATTTTTCTTGTGAATTTTACAAGATTTTTTGTGTTTTTTCGATCAAATTTTACAATTACCGCTCACAGATTCGATACTCCTTCCATTCCTCCCAAAATTAAGGAAATGTTAAAAGAGCATAATTCAATACTCCAGCGAATCGAAATACGCAAACAAATCCCAAGTTTAGAACCTTGGGATTTGCTTGTTTTTTTCTCTGAAAATTTCATTATGGGAGGAGACGTACGCCATCATGGGAGCATCTGGAGTCAAGTATTTTTTCGCACTATTTACAGCTAAAATCGCATCGTTGAAGGCTCCAGCAATAAGTCTGACTTTGCTATCGTGAGTTGCACAATCCCCTGCAGCAAAAATACCCGGGAGGTTCGTATGCGCATGTTGGCTCATTAGAACCATTCCATCGTCCATTTCTAAGCCACAACTGGCAAGATCACTTAAATTGCTTTTATATCCATGACTAACTACGACTTCATCCACATCTAACAATACATTTTCCTGACTCTCCATATGCGTAATTACAACCTGATGGATACGTTCACCATGATTATGAAGCCGTGTGATGCTATATGGTGTTCTGACATCCGTTACATTGTTCATCTCGCTAACATTGCGTTCCATTGCACGAAACTCATTTTTTCGGTGGACGACCACTACGCTCCGTGCAAGTTGAGCAAGTTCAATTGCCCAATCTACTGCACTGTTGCCTCCACCTGAAATGAGCACACGTTTCCCGGAAAAATGTTCTGGATTTTGCACGGTGTAATGAAGATTCTCATGCTCATATTGAATCGGCTCCTGAAGCTCCAATTTCTGAATTTCTGCGATACCGCGGCCTACTGCGACAATGATTGTACGCGTATAGTGTATGTCACCTTCAGCAGTATACAGAGCCAAAATCTCGTTGTCCAGTCGAGCGAACCGATCTACTTTGCAATTCAATTCAACCGTTGGATTAAAGGTATTCGCCTGCTGAACCAGATACTCAATCAACTTTGAACACTTCATTGGTGGCAGGCCACCCACATCCCAAATAATTTTTTCGGAATAGGTATGCAGAAAACCACCAAGTTGGTCTTTGCCGTCAATGATCTTAACTCTCATATCACGCATCCCGGCATAAAAGGCCGCATATAATCCTGCCGGTCCGCCTCCAATGATGGTTACATCATAGATCTCTTCTTCATTCATTTTGGACACATCCTGTTATTTAGTAGTGAATTTAAAGATATGTGTAACATGAACCGTTTGCCTTATTTATTTTTCTCTTCAAAAACAGCTACAATGTCATCAATAACATACTCGTCAGCCAGTGGAGACATTCCCAGATTGAGCCATTCTTTACCACCAACCATGTACACATGATCATTTTTGACTGCTTTCAGATTTTTCCAAAGTGAAGTTGCCAACATCTCTTCAAATTTCTTCTTAATTTCAGGATTCTTATCGTCATCCAGTTGAACGATCAAGTGATCCGCATCGTATTCAGGCAACACTTCCATGGATACGGACATGGCAACTTGATCTTTTGGGAAATTCGGGAGCGGATTCATACCCAGACGCTTGTGCACGAAGTTTCCACGGTCAAGGTTCTCCCCGTGAAGGACGATTTCTTTTTCCATGACTCGAATATAGAGAACTGTTTCTTCTCCAATCATCTCGTTTAATTTGTCGGCTGCAACTTTTTCCTTCGCTACCAAATCTTCAATAACCTTTTCTGCCTGTTCTTCTTTGTCCAGAATTTTGGCAATATCCCGCAATTCGTCCCGCCAATCATCACGTTGTGGAAGAAGTACAGTCGGTGCAATCAGAGAAAGCTGATCATAATCCTTTTCGGACCACCAGTCAGGAGCTATAATCAAATCAGGCATTGTCTCCATAACCGCTTCAAAATTCGGCGTTCGTGCAATGCCCATTTTCATGGTATTCGCGAATGGCTCTTCCAAATAAGAAGGATGATCCTCGTGATAATTCTGCACAGCAACAGGTACGATGCCAAGTGCATACAAAAACTCAGGATATACAAGGGACAGACCCACTACTCTTTGTGGTTCAACCGGGATTTCAATTTCTCCCATCTTGGTAGTCACTTTTTTTACCTGACTCGTTTCTGTTGTGGATGTATTGGCAGAACCAGTCTTCTGACTTTCGCTCGTAGCCTCATCTTGCCCCGCTGCACCGCAAGCCGAAATAATGAGCACCAACATCATGGTGCATAGTACCGTTAACCATCTGTATCTCATTCTTTATGTACCCCCTATATGGCATTTAGTTATGACAACGTCTAATTAATAATAATTATCATTATCATTTGATATAGGAGTAAGTATATTAAAATATGTTCAGGTATGATATTGACTATTCAGACTTTTTGCTATGGACGATCTTGCCATAACTTTAATATTTCATCCAACATAAGCTCATGGGTAAACGCAGTGTAGTCCAGCAGGACGCTCGACAACAGGATATCCATTCTGCCATTCTGTACCGCTAACAACGCAAGCCATTCTTCAGACTTACGCACAGCAGACCATGTCTGCCTGGATGTCTCATCATCACCCACAATCAGTAATATTCTTTCCACGTTGAGAACAGACAACTCCCTAATGGTTACTGTGCCCCGTTCCCAATAAGTCTCAACTCCTTCGGGACCCTCCATTTGCATATCAACGTAAAAAACGGAAGCAATGCTCCTTGGGCCTAACATCTGCAACGCTTCACCATAAACTTTGAGTACAACTAATCTGTCTTTTCGTATGAAATCCTCAAGCTGGTCCTTTATGGTCGTTGCCTTCTCTTCATATCTTTGAAGCCATACCTCTGCAATATCCGACCTGTCCAAAAAGCTTGCAACATATCTCAAATGTTCTCTCCAATCGCCTTTTTCCCACGGGAGGTCACACACAGGAGCAATGGATTGAAGCTGACTTTGCGAATCCTCAGACTCGGTCCCAATCGTAATAATATAATCAGGTTTAACTAATCGAAGCTGTTCCAGCCAAGTGGTCTCACTCTCTGCGAGTGGCATAACTTTGTCCGTTTCATATTTACGTCTATAATAGTACGTCCATGGATGACTTGCCGGCGCTGCACAGGGAATGATCTGCAATGCAAGCAGTATACCAATGCTCACAGAATGAATTGCAGCAATTTTTTGTTTGCTATTACGTATAAACGCTGCTGGTGCAATGCCAGAGATTTGCTTGAATTTACGCCGGAAATACGTCTCATCCTGATAACCCACGTACGATGCCACATCCTTGAGTCGATAACTGTGATCATTTCTCATTAAGATCTGGGCTTGTTTAATTCGGTATAGCGTTAAATAGTCCACTGGACTGTAACCATACCTTTTCTTGAATAAACGCATGAAGTGTCGAGGGCTCATTCGTGCCACATTTGCTAATTCCTCAATGGTTAACCTCTTCGAATAATTCTGCTCCATGTAACCTTTGACATGTTCAATTGGTGAAGCCAGATCCGTCTTTTCGGCACAGGCCACGTCGTAAAACATGGTATACAATAGTTCTTGAAAACGAATCTGACCATAGTACCTTTGCAAACCATCCTTCTTCATTGTGTGGTGGTAAATCATCTGACAGATCACGCCAACAGCAACGGGTGAAGATGAGCTAACCTCGCCATTCACTTCATTACGTAAAAGTTGCTTCATCATATCAAGGGCTGTTCCACCCTCCTGCTCCAGTGCGTACATGACATCAAAACTCATGTGATACACGCCTCGTTCATCCAACGAATGCACATTTGCCTCAACCAGTTGCCCCGGGAAGCCTACATACAGTCCGCCCGCCTTTAATTCAATGAAACTGCCATCTATCTTTAACCACCCTTGTCCACTGGCTACAAATATTAACATGTATGTTTCAATGAAGTGTTTCCTCAGAAGCCACTCCGTCGCAGGATCACTCGTATAATTCACGTGAAGGAGCCTAAAATTCATATGATCCAGGTGATCCAAATGCTTTAAATTTATTTCGTTGTTGTCCATCTGCATTGATCTCCCTCCAGCCATGAACGATTGTATTGATTTCATTCTTCAAAAATATAACATACCACACTAACGAATAAAAAAAACACTCCGGCTATCCTCTAACCTGTCTTCAATGAATAAGATGCACTTATTATTGAAGGATCAGGCTAAAAAACACCAGAGTGTTATAAGTTCATATGTGTTCAGACGCTTCACAGGCGTCCAAAGGTTTCATCACAAAAATCTGTATTGAGCTTCTATTAATCCATTATAGACGCCTTGTTTTTGGATCAGCTGCTCATGGTTCCCCTCTTCTTTAATTTCACCATGATCCAGGACGATAATGTTATCTGCATTCCGGATGGTTGAGAGACGGTGAGCGACCATAAAGGACGTTCTTCCCTGCAACAGCACCTTCAACGCTTCCTGGATTTTGAGCTCTGTCTCCGTATCAATACTGGCTGTAGCTTCATCCAAAATCAGTATGCGTGGATCAGCAAGCAGCGCACGGGCAAAGGATAACAGTTGTCGCTGTCCCATGGATAATACGTTCCCGCGTTCCTCTACTTCAGTATCATATCCGCCAGGCAGCTTCATGATGAACTCATGTGCATTGACTGCTTTGGCTGCATCCTCCACCTCCTCATTCGTTGCATCCAGTCGTCCAAATCGAATATTGTCACGAATCGTACCCGAGAAGATGAAGGTATCCTGTAATACAATGCTGATCTGGCTGCGTAAACTCTCTACCGTTACATCCCGCACATCCTGTCCGTCAATGGTGAGACGTCCGCCGGATATATCATAGAAACGACTGATCAGATTGATGATCGTACTTTTACCTGAGCCCGTATGACCAACAAGTGCAATCGATTGTCCCGCAGCCGCCGAGAAGCTGATTCCTTTCAGCGCCTGTCTGCCCTTCTCGTATTCGAACACCACATTTTCGAATGCGATATCTCCTTTAATAGAAGGAAGTGGCTTGGCACCTGGTTTATCCGCAATACTTGGTTTTTCATCCATGAATTCGAAGATACGCTCCGATGATGCCATCGCAACCAGCAACTGATTGTACATCTGTCCCAGACGGTTGATTGGGTCCCAGAAGTTGCCGACATAGTTGGCAAAAGCAACAAGTAATCCCACAGTCAATTGATCCTGTTGAATCAGATAGGCACCGAACCAGAAGAGTATCAATGTACCGAATCCACCGGTAATCTCAATCAGCGGTCCAAAGCCCTGGTTCATCGCTGATGCTCTATCCCATGACTTTTTGCTGGACAGATTCATGTTGTCAAAATACTTCATGTTCTCTTTTTCCTGTGTGTAAGCCTGAGTCACTCGAATCCCCTGAATGGATTCATTCAAGTGGGAGTTAATACGAGAGTTCTTCATGCGCACATCCTGCCAAGCACGGCGGATCAGCACCCGCAGTTTGGTCGAGATGATAAACATGATTGGCACCGTAATAATTACGGCAAGACCCAGTTTCCAGTTAATCAACAGCAAGATTACAATGATCCCGAGCAGTTGCACGCAGTCGATCATGACGTTCACTGCACCGTTGGTGAATAGATCCTGAAGGGAGTTAATGTCATTCGTAACACGAACCAGTACCGAACCTGCCGGTCTTTTGTCAAAAAAGTTAAAGGACAGCTTCTGGATATGCTTGAACAGATCCGAGCGAAGATCATAAATAACGCGTTGTCCGATAATGTTTGTCAGTTTGATCCGGTACGTATTGGCTGCCCATTGAATGAGATACAACACAAATATGGAACCTGCAATAAGATAAAGCATAGTCATGCTTGGCAACCCTGTCGCCGGTGCGATGGCACGGTCAATCGCCAGACTGATCAGAAAAGGTACGGACAATTTCGTAATGGTACCCAAAATCATCATTAGAATAACGAGTGGTAACAGTTGTTTTGCATAAGGTTTCATGTATGCAAATAAACGTCCGAACTCTTTCCAGTTAAACGGTTTTTCAATAATTTCATCATCCTGATACACAAATCGTTCATTCAGTTTCTTCTCAGAGGCCACTTTTGCCTCGCGCCTGTCTGCTATCGTTTCGGCACTCATGAATTCACCTGCTCCCCAGCCTCCCGCTTACCGCGGGCAATATAATCTGCATATTGAATTTTATAAACATCCTGATATGGTCCAGGCACTTCAATGAGTTCGGTATGTTTACCACGTTGTACCACGCGGCCTTCATCGAGCACCAGAATCTCATCTGCATGTCGTAGCGAAGATATCCGGTGTGCAATAATAAATGTCGTTCTGCCGCGCATAACTTCCTGGAAACCGGACTGAATTTCGTGTTCCGTCTCCATGTCCACGGCGCTGGTTGCATCATCAAGTACCAGAATTTTCGGATTTTTCAGCAAAGCCCTTGCGATCGCGATCCGCTGTTTCTGTCCACCCGATAAACCCATACCGCGCTCACCAACCACCGTGTCATATCCGTCCGGGAACTCCATAATGAAGTCATGAGCCTTGGCCAGCTTGGCTGCACGGATGATCTCATCCATGGTGACGTTCTTAAGCCCGTAGGAAATATTATTGCGAATACTGGATGAGAACAGGAATGTTTCCTGGAAAACAGAAGCGATCTGACTCCGCAAACTGCGGATACCTATATCTTTGATGTTTTTGCCATCCAGCTTGATCGTTCCCGAGTTCACGTTATATGCACGCATCAGAAGCTGAATGATGGTCGATTTACCTGACCCTGTACCCCCGAGGAAACCGATTACAGAACCGGGTGCAGCGTCAAAATTAATATCGGTTACCGCTGGCATTTTGTTGCCGTAGGCAAAGGTAACGGATTCAAATGTCACATGGCCGTTCACTTGGTCTGCCTCAACAATGACTGGATCTTGCGTTTCTTCCACATCCACTGGCGTATTCAGCAGCTCGAGCACCCGTTCACCTGAAGCTTTGGATTGCGTATAGTTGTTGATATGGAACCCAAGGTTCCACATTGGACCGATTATGTACCAGATCAAACTGAAAAAGGCAACGAGTTCACCGAGTGTCAGCGTCTTCTGTATAACCATTCTTCCACCGATCACCAGCAACAGCACGATACTCACCGAAGCAAGAATCTCCATGATCGGAAAATAGCGACTCCACAATGTTGCGGCATGAATCTGATTTGTCTTGTAACGCTCATTACGTATGGAGAATTTCTCCACTTCATATGGCTCACGTGCAAAGGATTTTACCGTACGTACGCCAGTGATATTCTCCTGTACCGCTGTTGTCAGTGAACTGAGCGCCAGCCGCATCTCCTGAAACGCAGGGTGAATTTTGGATTCGAATCTCAGCGCAACGAAGGCAAGTAATGGGATGCATATGAGCGTGAACAGCGTAAGCTGCCAACTCATGGTCATCATCATGATTGCGCCGAATACGACCATGAAAACCATGTTAAGAATCTGGGCGAAACCAAATCCGATAAAGTTACGGATGGCTTCCAAATCTCCCGTGAGGCGGGACATCAGATCACCTGTCTTGGCCGTATCATAATAACGGAAGGATAAAAATTGAAGCTTTTCATAACATGCGTTACGAAGTCTGTACGCCAGGAAGTTACCCAAGCGTCCTCCAAAAAAGCCATGTAAAAATTGCATTCCCGCTTTCAAAATCACTACACCTAACACAGTCAACGCAATTATGGGAACGTCTTCAAAAGTGCGCGGAACAATAACATCATCAATCAGTATCCTCAGCATGTACGGATACACCAACCCAAGTGCGGTCGCTAAGGCGAGGAACAAGATTGATACAAATAAATACGTTCGCTTTTCCCAAAAAAAGGTTTGCAGTTGCCTAAGAACATCCATGTTTCTCCTCCTCTTATGTCGTTCAAAAATACTATGAACATTTATGAAGTTTATCACCGTACCCCATTCGCGGCAAAGCGAATAACAGACCATATTCTGCCTGCTTTCAGCTTATTGACGCATTAACGAAGGTAAATACCCACCTTTCAATCAAATGTTTGAATATTCTCTTTATTTCAGGTTGTTCGTACCAAAAAAAGGCTCCCTATATGCCTTTTCGGCAGGGGCCTTTTTGGGTTGATTTTCGCAACATTTTCAATGTGTTGCTGTATCATTCATTTTGTTTTACAAAGACTTCCAGAGAATACGCGTTATGCCGTGATTTTAACTGCGTTTCAATCTGTTCCAGTTGGTTAGACAAGCTGGTCCATTGCTCCGCCGGAATTCCACTCTCCAGTGTATCTTGAATTCCACTTACCGCCTCTTCCAGACGTTCTTCCAACTGACGGGATTGGTGTTGCAAGGATTGACAGAGCTGGTTGTCATAAAACTGAATCAGTTTTTCTTGCGCAGCAGGAAGAACTTTAATGATCATCTGTTTGAGGACCGGATCAAGTGCCTCCTGTAACCGCTGACGTCCATCCCCTTCGAAGAACTGCTTCGGATTACGGAAATAATTCAAATAGCTTTTCCATCCAGATGGTTCTTCCAGACGAACTTCTTCAAGCACAGGTGTACTCCAGCGTTCGTTCAGTGGCAGTGACACATCCACGCCCCCTGATAACTGTCTCACCTCATCTATACAATCCGTAACTTGCTTCATCAGCCAGGTCTGACCTGCTTGTTCAAGTCTGAGGGTGGTAGCGAGCAGTTCCTGCTCCAGTTCAATGGCAATCATGCGTAACAGTTCACGTCCACAGGCTGCAAAAGCCGCCTTCAGATTGCCTCGATCCTCCCGAAGTACGGATGGATGGAATGCTTCTGCCATGAATAAACCAAGGCGATAGGCAAGCCGCTGCCGCACATGGAAGAGCAATTCTGCTGTTTCCTGTGACAATTCTTCCTTCATGGATCTTGCTGCAAGTTGCTGTATGCGCTGGCGTGACTGTACCTGGATGGTCTCCAGTTCATCCCGCCGTTGCTGCAATACTTCCTCCCCCTGAGCCGCATCTTCCGCACGCTTCTTCAGCCGCTGAATGACACGTGCCATCTCTTCGGAAGCTCCACCTACAGCAAGATCGGCTAATTCTCTGCCTGCAAATTGGTTGAATTCTTCCTCAAAACGGATAAAACCGGATTGCTCAAGCAGCTTCGAATCACCTGCCATCTTGCCTTCCATTGCCAGTATGCTGGATACCGGGAAGAGTCGTGGTGCCCGAATTCCATTACTGCGCAGTTGGGTGCTCACATGATCGAGAACCTGCTCCAGCTCTTCCTCAGAGGAAGACAAATCACTGGCATTCACAACAAAGAACATCTGATCCATGGCAGAACTATCCTTGACACGTCCCAACTGATTCAGGAACTGACGATCTCCTTGGGAGAAAGCATGGTTGTAATACGTTACAAAAATGAGTGCATCCGCATTCTTCATATAATTGAAGGTTACACCCGTATGACGAGCATTCACGGAGTCCGCTCCTGGTGTGTCTACCAACACAATTCCTTGTTCAGTCACATCGCAACTGTAATACAGATCGATACTGTCTACAAAACAGGACTTCTTCTCGTTTGCGACAAAGTTACGATAACCGTCCAGATCCACCAGCACATCCTGACCCAGCTGGTCCGCTGTCTCTTCCCAACCGGATGCTGCCGCTTGTAAAAAGCTGTAATGCGGGCGCCCCGCAGGATGCACATCCTGTGGTGAGAGGGAACGTACTCGCTTCTGCCACTCCGCTCCAGGCTCGCCCAGTCCGAGCAATCGGAAGGAATAGCCGAGATCTTCCTGGAAGGCGTCCCGGGTCTTCATGCGGACCCGGGCTGTACCATGCTCCGCGCCCCCGGCAGGAGCCATAATCCGGTTAATCGCCGCTGTCGTTGGATGCGGCGAGACGGGGAGTACAGCTTCGCCCAGCAACGCGTTGGCGAAGGAGGATTTGCCGGCGCTGAATGCTCCGAACAGCGCCAGAGTGAACGTGCCGCCCGCAAGCGAAGCCGCGCGTGCACGCAGATCCCGTACCGCCGACCCCATGGCGGGGTACGGCTCTACCAGCGCAGCAGCGGCCTCAAGCCGTGCCGCTGCTGCGTCCAGGCGTCGGCGGCGTTCAGCACCAGCCGCCGACGATGGCCCAGGCACTGCCGCTGCGGCTGCGCGCTGCTGCGGCGGTGCCTCTGGCGTCTGTGGCTGCACAGCCACAGACGTTGACGTGCCCGCATGCGGACCGGGTGCTTCGCCCGGTTCAGGCACCGCGGGCACGTGCGGGCCCTTCACCTCCGGCAATAGCCCGGAGGGGAGGGGGCCCGCATGGGGCAGCAGGCTGCGCAGCCCTGCTGCCTCTGCGGCGGCACTGCGCTGGAGCGCCGTGTAGCGCGCCGCCGCCGCGGATTGCGCCAACAGCGCTGCGCGGCTGGCGTCCAGCGCCTGGAGCGCGGCTTCGCCTCGCGCGCCCAGCGCCTCCAACATGCGGTCGGCCAGCATCATGGCCGACTTGCGATAGCGGGCCTCAATCTCGCCCCGCACATCTTTACTGAACTGAATCACATATTCTGGAGATACCTCTGCACTGACACTGCGTTTCATCTCCAATAGTGCTTCATCTACAGCAGGCAGCTCCGTATTAAGCGCCTGCTCCCACTCCGCTCCCCATAGCTGATGGGATTCACCCAGCTGTCTAAGCATCGTACGAATATGTACCTCAACTTGTCCGGAAGCCTGATCCTGTAACAGTCTGACCAGCTCAGAAGCACGACGTTGTTTCTCCTGCTCGGTTTTTCCACCTGAGAACAATAAACCTACCCTGAAACCTGGTTTGCGGCTCTCCAAATAGGCAGCAGCCGACGCACGAATATCCGCAGGAGTAAGATTTGCATTCGCCAGAAGAGGTTCAAGCTCCGCCCGGAATTTCTCACGCACTCGCGAAGGCCCGTTACGAATGTCTGCTGCTTGTTGATCAAGAAGCTCCAGCTCTCGTTCCAAGCGTTCAATTCCTTCCTTGCCACCAATTTCATCCAGCAGGGAATTCTCTTCGTCTTCACGTTTCTCGGCTTCTCTCGTCAAGTGTTGCTCCGTTACATGACTGGCCGAACTTGCCAAACTGTGCGTAATTAACGCTTCCTTCTCTCGCATCATGTGTCCAATGAGTTCCGGAAGCACATCCCACTGGTTGTAGCGATGCTGCTTGTCGCGTAGGGAAGTAAACAACAGTCCGTCATATCTGACTTCCCAGGCCGCAAATATAGCTTCGACACCTTCGGTATATTGGTCAAAAGAGAGCTCACGCTCCCGATGCTTGTCGATCTGGTTCACGATCAAAAACAACGGTTTGCCCCAATCCGACAGACTCTTGGCAAATGAAAGGTTTGTCTCGGACTGGACATGGTTATAGTCCATGACATAGAACACCACATCCGCCAGATGGAGCGCTGAATGGGTTGCGAGACTATGTCCGCGATCTGTTGAATCCACACCTGGTGTATCCAGCAGGACAGCATCATCTTTCAGCAGCGGAATATCATCCCATACCTCAATTGAGCTGTAAGCTCCACCATTTTTGCAATACTCCTCCAATTCCTCTGGAGAAACTTCAAGTGTTCCTGCCCCATTGTCAGCGCTTACGTTTGGAGTAGTATAAATAAGCGCTCTTGGCTTACCATTACGTATGGATACCACATTTGCACTTGTTGGAACGGGACTTGAAGGCAGCACCCGCTTACCGCATAAACTGTTGATGAGACTCGATTTGCCTGCAGAGAAATGACCACAGAACGCAATCGTCAGATGTTTCATTTCCGCCTTGCTGATTAAATCCGTTATAGCCTGTACAGCCGTATGGTCCCCTGTCTGCTCCATCGCTTCACGCAGCGGAAGCAGAGGTTTGGCCATTTCTTTTGGGTAATCTGTTCTGGACATGACTGGCCTTCCCCCTGGCTCCTCTAATTTGACATCCGTTTCGACGCCTATCTCTTTTACAACATTTATTTTAACATTATCAAGTTTGAATTTGAACGGTTGGAATTGAATATACATAAATGAACGTATAAGTTCTATAATCTAAAAAAAATAAAACCGAACAAGTCGGTTTTATCTGTAATACGTTTTATACTCGGTATTTAGCAAATGCTTACGCCAAGGGTCTGTTGCATGAATGCGATGCGATCACCTTAACCACAACGATCCTCATCACATTAATACAACAGAACCAATAGTGTAATCACTTCTTATGAAACTGCGTTCTCCATGGAAGGCAGCAAGATTTCAAATACTTGTCCATGTTGCAGAATTGTAATGTCTCTGCCTTTGTCTCTCATAACAACAACTTCGGGTTTAACGGACATACGCTCCAGATAATGTTCAGGCACGTCGCCAGAGTGGCTTACTGTGATGCCTTCTACTTCTTTTTCTTCATTTTCAGCCATTTCCTGTTCAACGATTTGTTCAAAGATATCGGAGAAGGCCTCAAAATTGTCAGTGTACACGGAAATGCATTTCATGATTATTCATCCTTTTCTACTCATTAATTTATTTTGCGTTTTCGGGTGGTGACACGTTCCTTATCTTTCCTGATTTGGGACGTTTTCATACGTTTTTTCCCTTCCCTGCATATGTCCAGCAATGGACAGATATGACACGCAGGGTTCTGTGCCTTGCAATGGTAGCGTCCAAAAAATATAAACCGGTGGTGAGTTAAAGTCCACTCGTCCCGGGGTACGCGCTTCATTAGTTTCTTTTCGACTTCAAGTACGGAGTCATCCCAACCTGCAAGCGCCAGCCGCTTGGATACACGTTCAACATGAGTATCTACCGCAATTGCCGGTACTCCAAACGCATTGGAAACAACTACATTCGCGGTTTTCCGCCCGACACCTGGTAGCGTCACAAGCTGATCATGTTCCTGCGGTACATCACCGCCATACTGCTCTATTAAAATTCGGCACATGTTCTGAATATGCTTGGCCTTGTTCCGGTACAAACCGATTCGCCGAATATCCTGTTCCAACTCTTCGAGAGGAACTGCCAGATAATCTGCTGGGCTTCTGTACTTCTGGAACAAATCTGCGGTTACCTTGTTCACCGTTTCATCGGTGCACTGGGCAGACAAAAGGACAGCTACCGTCAATTCAAATGCATTGCTGTGATTTAATTCGCAATGTGCATCAGGAAACATTGCTTCCATAGTTTCGAGTATATGTCTAACCGTCGCTGCATTCATGAAGAGCTACCTCCCACAAAATGACTCCACTCTGCGGAGCCTTACTTCGAAGCTTCATCCGAGTACTTTGCGGGGACCTCAAAAAGCTTGCAAAAAAAACGTCTTGATGCGGGAAAGATCCCGTATCAAGACGGTCATTCTTTTGATCCTCGAAAAGAAACGATTACTGTTTTTGAATCTCCAGAATAACATTGTTCAGGAGATACAATACAATATTATCATTATCTCTGAGAGATTGCACGCTTAAAGTATTGTCACCCTGGTGAACAAATACACTTGATCCGAGTGCAAAACGATAGTTTGTGTCTGCTGTCGTTTCCCGTTTAACCAAAATCTGGTTACCAACGCCATCATAAGACCAGAATTGTTTGCTCATGACAGTTAGTACTCTGAAACGTGTGGAATTATCCGTATCTTTTGTCATTTCCACACGATCTCCTACCGTAAGACTAGACAATGAAGTTAATGTGGAGCCAGATTTTACGACTTTAACCGAACCGCTAACAGGCACGGTTTCAGTCTGGCCGTTAAACTGTTTGAGCGTTACAGATGAAGCATCCACCGCTGTAACTTCAGCCAGCGTACGCTTCACAACTTGAACCGCTTTTGGCGTAGCTCCTTCAAACGTTACATTAATCAGGTTACCTGCTGTCAGTTGTGAAGGCGTGATCGTCTGACCACTCTCTCCTGTCAGTACGGCTTGATCCACGTAGAACTGACTTGTCAACAGATCGGATTTTACTCGAATACGACTATTTGCTTCCAAGGCAACCACTTCGAATTGAGCCACAGTGTTCAGTGCAACCTTCTGCACGACATCCTGATTTGCTCCAAGCGTTACGGTCACTTTGTCACCAATCTTCAAATCTCCCAGACTTGCGCCCGATTTGTTATAGATCTCAACCGTAGGTGCTGTAGTATAAGGCACTGTAATCGTCTGATTACCAGACAACACACTGATTTTTCTGCCCGTTGTGTCAATGTTGCTGATCGTACCTTCATACTTGTAAATCACTTTAACGGACAACGCACGTGTTCCCACATAGGTCAGATCCAATTTGCGACCATCATTTAAAATCGACTCCAGACCAGCGAGTGTAGGTTTGGTCGTATTGTAATCCAGTTTGGTTTTCTCATCCAATGTAAATACAAACGGTTTTTTGTTGTTGTCCAACACGGTAAGTACCTTTGTTTTGCTGTTGTAAGATACAACCGTTACTCCGTTCATAGGTTCCATTTGACGTCCAATCACCTGAATACGCGTTACCTGATCGTCAGAGTTCAATGACAACTCCACCTGATCCCCGTTCGTTGCATCCGTGATGAGATCATTCAGCGTTGCATCCTGAATGCCATTGATAATGACTTCCGGCTTTTCAGTCAGCAATTTCGCCTCAAGGGAACCCCCTTCACGTTTGAACGTTAACGTGGACTGGTTGCCACCGATCTCAACCAATGTTCCGCGCACAGATTGCTCCACACCTTGAGACAATGTGATAGTTTGCAAAACACTGTCCTTTACGGTGTATTTCACGGCACTGCCGGCTTTGAGATCAGCCACTGACATGATACGGTTTTGATATGTGATAAGCAGATTGTCATTGTATGCGAACTGTTCTGTAGCACCCGCTGCATTGACAAGTTTGATCGTTTTGCCAGAAGTGGATACTTCAGCAATTACGCCACTGTCACTCTTGTTAACAATGCCGGATTTCACACGAATAGCGACTGTTTTTTTGTCAGCCGAGAACGTCTCACGCTGTACTTCGATGATGCTATCTGCCGTAATATCGGACAGTTTGATTGCATTACCATTCTGATCGATGAATGCAGTTGCCTCATCATAACTGTACGTTTCGTAATTCTCGCCCACAAAGATACCAATTTTATTACCAGACAATGAACGTGCAAATGTACCTTCAACACTTTCCACCTGCGGTGTAGCATCAACAACTTCCACATAGGAAGCCACACCTGCCGAACCTACAATCATAACTTTCGTATACAGCTTCATATCTGTGGCGGAAGCACGAGTTTCACTGTCTTTCGTAAAGTAAGGCGTACTGCTGTTCACTGCGAAGTTAACGGCTTTGCCGTCCACAACCAGCGTGATCTGCCCATCTTTCAATCCTGTCACATAACCCGTGGATGTGTTCGGGTACGTTGTATCCGTTAACGATTCACCACGACTGAAGAAGGTAGCCAGTTGAGCACGGGTTACGGAACCAGTTGGATTGAATTTGTTGCCTTCCACACCTTTGGCCAGATCCAGGCTAACAGCCAGATTGACATAACCTTTACCACTTTCGGAAATACTTGCATTATCAGCAAATCCGGTAGATTGATTGTTTTGTGCCTTCGCTTCAGCATCCTTGTCCAATGAACGGATTAACAATTTCGTAATCCATTCCCGTGAAGCCGGTTTTTGACCCCAGGAGGTCTTGGATACATCCACCGTTGATTCTTCCGTTTTGTCAATCAGTCCCAGTTGAAGTGCCAGCGCGACATATGGCTTGAAATAATTTCCCACTTCCATGTTTGTCGGTAATGCCGCAGCCGTGTCGGTATTCAACTGGCCCTCTTGATTCATAAAACGGATTGCCATCGTTACAGCTTCTTGCTGTGTTACCGCGTCTCCTGGACGGAACAGGCCGTTGTTACCGAGAAGAATACCTTGATATGCCAGTTTGTACACATGTTTTTCAGCCCAGTATCCGACCTTGATGTCACTGAACAAACCAGTTGGTGCAGCCGTATTTGTTATTGCAGCAGTCTGACCCTGCCCCGTTTCTGTTGATTCTGCTGCCATGGCAGCTCCGCCGGCGCTAAGGGCCATCATGCCTGCAAGCACGGCTGATACTACTTTTTTAGAGTGTGATGTATGGTTATATTTAAAAGTCACCTATGATTCCCCTCTCTCATGTAAAACGACCCATATTCCGTGGATTCACGGTACAACAGCATGCTGTACATCCTATTCGGATCTTGTCATTGGATGTTCAAGATCCACATGGCCCATCAGACTCTCCGTCTGCTGACCATCCACCAGTAAATCAAGTGATTTTACTTCATCAAACTGGAAGAACGTTTGTTTTAGAGCATCCAGCGCATAAGATTCTCCACCTGCTCCAAGACGTGCCGTATCTGGCATATGAATATCCAGCGTAAGAGCTCCATCCTTGAACTGAACAGACTTCAATTCAATTTCTTTAGACCACAGCGGAACAAGTTTAGCGTCTTTGCTCTGTTGCAGTGATTCAAAGGCAGCTTTATATTTGGCATCATCCGATGCGTATGAAATCTCTGCCGAAGCTTTGTGCAACTCCAGTTCTTCTTCATCCGTATAGAATACAGTGATCGTTTTCTTTTCATTACTTTCGGAAGTTGCCGGCTTCTCCGTAGACGTTTCGCTTGGCGGAGTAGTTGTAGTCGCTTCCTCTGAGCTGCCTTCCTCCGTGGATTCTGTAGGCGTTGTATTCTCTTCAGGCTCAGCAGTTACCGGTTCGGTAATTGTTTCACCTTCAACCTCGGTTACATTGTTTTCAGTTCCTGCGCCTTGCGTCTGATTCGGAGCAGCTGTTGGCTTGCTTCCACATCCAGCAGCAACTGCCATAACCGTTACCAGCAAGGCTGCAATCCATATTTTCTTGTTCATTCTAACTCCGCCTCCTCAACATAAGGGCTTGTCCCTTATTTAATTCCCAGATACTCCTTGATTCCTGCAACAATCCCTTTGGCAACACTGTTCTGGAAACTCTCAGTGAACAGGGCTGCTTCGTCGCTCTTATTGCTAAGGAATCCACCTTCCAGCAGAACTGCTGGCATTGTCGTTTCACGGGTCACATGGAGACTTGCCGTTTTCACTCCACGATCCTTCAGTCCGGAAGACTGTAAAAGATACTTGTGCATCACTGTAGCAAGTGCTTTGCTGTTGGAGCGTGTATAGAATGTCTCTACACCGTTCGCAGCAGCAGGGCCACTGTTAGCATGAATGGAGATGAAGATATCCGCTTTTATGTCTTGTGCAATCTTCACACGTTCTTTCAATGCCAAAAATGTATCATCGCTGCGTGTTAACACAACGTCAATTTTGGATTCTTTTTTCAACAAGGCTTCCACTTTCAGAGCCATTGCCAGATTGAAGTCTTTTTCGCGTTTACCAGTTACACCGATTGCCCCAGGATCATGATCTCCGTGACCTGCATCGATAACGACAACTTTTTTGCCATTATTACCAACTGGAGGAGCAGGTGTACCACTTTGATTGTCGAGGTTAATCATAACCAGTCCGGAATCATTTTGCACACTGTACCCTTTTGAACTGGACAGATCGATCACAAAACGAATTGTAGATGGACTGTTGCTGTATAATGAGTAACGAATCTTCGACACATCCGGATAACCGCTAACGACGAGTTGTCCATTCTGGTTGCTGTCTAGAGCCTGTCCTTCACTGAATGAATCAGCAAATGCGGTATTCGGCAAGTCTATAACGATTCGATCTGGTCCTGTCATCGTGAAGACGTTCGGCTTCGTACTTCCGCTTGTTGCAATCATGAAGCGGTTGTCGCTGAAGCTGATGCCGTTCACCAGTACAAGACCTTCCTGATCCGATCCTCCGCCATTATTGCCAGAGTTCGGAGGAGTGGTTGTCCCGTTTCCGGAACCTGAATTCTGGGTAACTAATGTTACCGTCTTCGTGGTGTTGTTCCAACCCACCTTAAGACCCATTTCCTCACCAATAAATCGGAGAGGCACAAGTGTAGTACCGTTTTTAACGAGTGGCGGGGCATCCAGGTTTACGTTACTGCCGTTCACCGTTGCCGTCTTCTGTCCAACAATCATCTGCATGGCAGTGTTGTCTTTGCTGATAGTCACCGTTTGCGTTTGCTGCTTCCACTCCACGCTATATCCAAGATTTTCAGACACAACCCGGATCGGAACCATCACCTTGCTGTTGATAATTTCCGCTTTTGTATCCGATGGCTGTACGATTTCTTTTCCGTCTAGGATAATTTTCGTGTCTGTTGCTGCGTGACTATAGCCCGGGAATACGAGCCCAAAGACAAATAACAGTACCAAAAAACCGAACTTCTTCATCCTTCACCCCTACCATTCTCATATTTTTTTGCCGCATGTTGTCATTTTCCAACTCCGACTGACCGTTTGGGCATTACCAGACACCTATTAGACGCCCCTCGCTCTCAAAAGTTGCGAATATATTCCAACATAACAGAAAAAAAACGTTGTCAGATCAAGCTTTTTTTACATTTTAATGTCTTCTTTTTTCCTTATTTATCAAATATACATCTCTAAACAACGTACTACCCTAACCTTCATATTTGCGCACAATTCAATTTACAGTCCCAAAAATTCAACAATTCCGTCCACAATCGCCTGTGCACATTTGTCCTGGTATTCTTCCGTGAGCATGACTGCTTCATCTGTAGGGTTACTTAAAAAACCAAGTTCAAGTAACACAGCAGGCATGGTTGTTTCACGCGTCACATGCAGACTAGCCGTTTTAACCCCACGATCCTTGAGTCCTGTTACCGGCAACACATATTTGTGAAGAGTGTCAGCCAAAGTTTTGCTTTCTTTACGACTGTAGAGCGTTTCAATGCCGTTTGGTACCGGTGTAGTGAATTTGTTTCCATGAATGGATACAAAAACATCTGCCTGATTCAATTCAGCAATATCCACACGCTGTTTGAGCGAAAGTTCTGTATCATCCTGGCGTGTAATGACCGTTTGAATATTTGAGTATTTTTGAAGGATTGCCTGTACCTTCAGCCCTACAGCCAGATTGAAATCCTTCTCATAAGCTCCTGACAAACTCACTGCACCCGATTGACGACCACCATGTCCCGGATCAATGACCACAATCGTTTTGCCATCATTGGTAGGTACTGCCGGTTGGCTTGTCGGTTCTCCACTCGTGGCTGTCAGGTCAACGAGCAAGACATTGTTATCTCCAACAGACCATTTGGCTGTAGCCTTCTGACTCAGATCTAGAACGACACGAACGGTAGAAGGCGATTTACTGAACATGGCATACCGGACTTTGGAAACTATTGGTGAATCCGTAACGAGAATCTGTCCACTGCCATCCGGGTTAGAGGCTTGTCCCTGAATGAATTCCTGAGAGAATTTCGCTGAAGGCAGATCAACAATAATTCGGTCTGGCCCACCAATACTGGATACTTTGGGGCTAATATTACCGTTTGTTGCTACAATCAAGCGATCTCCGCTGAAGCTGATGCCTTGAAGTTCTGTCAAACCATCCGGGACAGGTGCCTCGACGGGGTCACTGTCACCTTCCGTTTCAACTACGGGAGGAATACTAAATAGGCTTACTGTCTTGGTTCCATTGTCCCAGCCAACACGCAGACCCATGCCTTCCCCAACAAAGCGTAACGGAACAAGCGTAGTTCCCTGTTTGATCAGTGGGGGCGAATCCAAGTTCACCACGTTTCCATTCACTGTAGCTGCATCTTTGCCAGCTGTCATTTGAATCGTACTGTTTCCTTTTTGAACCTGGACTGACTGAGTTTCCTTCTCCCACTTCACCTTATAACCCAGGTTCTCGGATACAATTCGAATGGGAACCATGACCGTTTTCCCGATATTTTCTGCAGGTGCACCCGTCTGCTGGTTAATGGTTACACCGTCGAGTACAATCGAGGGAGTGGTGTCTGCATGGGCCATGACTGGGAATAAACATAGGAACAGAAGAAAAACGACTGCTGCCGACCATTTTTTCATACCTCATCCACCATTCTTTTTGTCTTTTGAACATCCGACCTGATTCTCTGCACAGCATAACATCAATGAGCCTATGTAACCTTCCATAATCTACTAATCAGTTTATCAGATATTGTCCCTTCATCCGGTTACAACGTTGTCATATTCAGTCGGAAATAAGATAAAAAAGCAGATCACATTTAAGAACATAATCTCTTTTACATGAATGTGTATCGATTTCGTATCAGTGATGTCATAAACTGATGAAATTCATTTATTAATGTAACTTTAAAGTATACATATATCGGAATAGGAAGTATTACAAAAAAACGGATCATTAGTTCAACGTACTCTTTAAGATGGAAATGAATACTCACACAAGTGTGCTCAAAGATAGACGCGTTTGGATTATACTCCAATCAAAATTGCTTCCCTAGAACTGAATAATGGCGAAGATTACATGTTGAAATATTCCACCAAGAAGGATCAGGACTTCTATGTATAGCTGACTTATTAAGCTAATTTAGCTTCTGAAATTACAAAAAGCTTCTGTCTCACCGATGGGAACAAGGTCCCTTGGGCGAGGCAGAAGCTTCCTGCTATACGATACTTTAACGATTAACCGAACAGTTTTGCCGCGTGGCGTTGTTCGTAAGCAGCGATTTCATCATCATGTTGAAGAGTCAAACCGATATCGTCCAATCCTTGCAGCAAGAATTGGCGACGGTGCTCATCCAGATCAAAATCGATATGCAGTCCGTATGCATCAGTAATCGTTTTGTTTTCCAGATTTACATTCATCTCATAGCCTTCATGTGTCGCTGTACGTTGGAACAAGTCTTCAACTTGCTCTTCTGACAACTTGATTGGCAAGATTCCGTTCTTAAAGCAGTTATTATAGAAGATGTCTGCATAAGATGGAGCGATGACACAACGGAATCCATAGTCCAAAATCGCCCATGGTGCATGCTCACGGGATGATCCACAGCCAAAGTTGGCACGTGAGATCAGGATGGATGCCCCTTCATAACGAGGTTTGTTCATTTCGAAGGAAGCATTATTGTTGCCCTCTTCATCAAAACGCCATTCATAGAACAAAAATTGTCCAAATCCGGTACGTTCAATCCGTTTCAGGAACTGTTTCGGAATGATTGCGTCTGTATCTACATTGACCCGGTCTACCGGTGCAACGATGCCTTGTAATGTTTTGAATTCTTCCATATTAAACGTTCTCCCTTCTGTCTGTTATAGATTAGATCGCTGCTTCTGTTTTGAAATTCCAGTCCCGTACGTCCACAAAGTGACCCTTAACCGCTGCTGCTGCTGCCATTGCCGGAGATACCAGATGCGTACGTCCTCCACGTCCTTGGCGTCCTTCAAAGTTACGGTTGGACGTCGAAGCACAACGTTGTCCTGGCTTCAATACATCCGGGTTCATCGCCAGACACATACTGCATCCCGCATCACGCCATTCAAATCCGGCTTCCGTAAAGATTTTATCCAAACCTTCTTGTTCAGCCTGAATTTTAACACGTCCTGAGCCTGGTACAACAATTGCTGTAACCTGACTGGATACCGTGTGACCTTTTGCCACTTGTGCTGCTGCACGCAGATCTTCGATCCGTCCGTTGGTGCAAGAACCGATAAATACATAATCAATTGGAATCTCGGCGATTGGTGTTCCCGGTTCAAGTCCCATATATTCAAGCGCTTTTTCAGCCGCTTTGCGTTCGTTTTCTGTAGGCAATTCAGCCGGAACAGGAACTTTCGAAGAAATGTCGGTTCCCATGCCAGGACTTGTTCCCCAAGTTACTTGCGGAATCAATGTCTCCACATCGATTTCAACCACATGGTCGAACTCGGCTCCTTCATCTGTTACAAGCTGTTTCCAACCTTCTACAGCTTCATCGAATTTCGCATCCGCTGGTACGTATTCACGTCCACGCAGATATTCAAATGTTGTTTCATCCGGAGCGATCAATCCTGCTCTTGCTCCACCTTCGATGGACATGTTGCAGACCGTCATACGCTCTTCCATGCTCAACTCACGGATGGATTCGCCTGTGTACTCAATAACATAACCTGTTGCAAAGTCTGTACCGTATTTGGCAATGACTGCGAGGATCATGTCTTTTGCGGTTACACCCGGGTTACGTTTGCCGACAAAACGAACTTCCATCGTTTTAGCTTTTGCTTGTTGCAAACATTGAGTTGCCATAACATGCTCAACTTCACTTGTTCCGATTCCGAATGCCAGTGCGCCAAACGCACCATGTGTGGACGTATGACTGTCACCACATACAATCGTTTTACCAGGGTGAGTCAGACCCAGTTCAGGTCCCATAACGTGTACAACGCCTTGATCAATCGTGTCCAGATCATACAATTTCACGCCGAAATCACGGCAGTTTTGCGAAAGTGTATCAATTTGTTGTTTGGAGATAGGATCTGTAATGTTGAAACGGTCTTTCGTTGGAACGTTGTGGTCCATTGTTGCAAATGTCAGTTCAGGGCGACGAACTTTACGTCCGCTGAGACGAAGACCTTCAAATGCCTGTGGAGAAGTTACTTCGTGCACCAGATGCAGATCGATATACAGAATGCTTGGTTTGCCTTCTTCTTGATGAATTACGTGATTTTCCCAAATTTTCTCAAACATCGTTTTTTTACTCATCATTTTCACCTCATTATAAGTTCGGTCCTTGGAAGAGCCTCGTGTTTTCTTTAAAAAGTGAAGCTCTTGAATGACATAAATATATCACCCTGTCCTTCATTGTTCCAAGATATAATATCTATAGATGTAATAGGTTTAACCTATAATGAGAAAAAGACAAATAAACCACTGCTCGTCGCAGAGGTTTCAGTTGATAACAATTATCATTATCAGATAAGTCTTATACTACGTTTCCGCTGCTTCGCTGTCAATGCTTTTTATCTAGAACATAAAAAACAGCCCTGAATCCAGAGCTGCTTTGCTAGTTTCTGTTATGAAATGAAAATTATCATATCAACGCCTTCTATAGAGAGTATTTGTCCGACTACTGTATTACACACCGTTATTCGCAATCACATCTTTGTACCAATAGAAACTCTTCTTGCGTTTTCTCTCCAGTGTTCCATTGCCGTCATTATCCTGATCTACATAAATAAAGCCATATCGTTTCTCCATCTCTGAAGAAGAATAACTGATCAGATCAATCACTCCCCAACTGGTGTAGCCCAGCAGTTCAACACCGTCCAGAATCGCCTCATGCATCTGTTCAATGTGAGAGCGGAAATAATCAATACGATAATCATCCTGAATGCTACCATCAGCTTCAATCGTGTCTACCGCTCCAATTCCATTTTCAACGATAAACAAAGGCACCTCGTAACGGCTGTACAGTTCATTCAGTGAGATGCGCAGACCTACCGGGTCAATCTGCCAGCCCCAATCATTTGTTTGCAGATACGGGTTCTTCACCCCTCCAGTTGTATTGCCACTCACCTGCTCCAATCGGTCGCCATCCACACTTGATACCAGGGACATATAATAACTGAATGAGATAAAGTCCACAGTGTGTACTTTCAAAATCTCTTCATCCCCCTCAAGCATATCCAGGTTAATCCCTTTTTCGGCAAAAAATCTCTTCGTAAAGTACGGATACGCTCCACGCACCTGTACGTCCGTAAACATAAGATTGAATTGATTATCCCGGGAAGCAACGAGTACGTCTTCGGGATTACATGTATGAGCGTATGTTGTCAGTTTGGTAAGCATACATCCAATCTGGGAACCGGGAATGATCTCATGACAGTATTTCACTGCGAGCGCACTCGCCACAAATTGATGGTGCAACCCCTGATATACGGCCTGCTCCACATTTTCAAAACGCTCCGGAACAATACCACCACTCGTAAACGGATGACGAACAATGCTGTCGATTTCATTAAATGTAATCCAATACTTCACTTTGTCCTTATAACGGGTGAACACGGTTTTGCAAAAGTGAACAAAGTACTCGACGACTTTCCGATCCGTCCATCCACCATGGTGATTCACCAGATACATCGGCATCTCATAATGCGATAACGTAATCAATGGTTCGATCCCTTGTTTCAACATGCCATCAATAACGCGGTCATAGAACTGTAAACCGGCTTCATTCGGCTCTGTTTCGTTGCCATTTGGGAAAATTCGAGTCCATGCAATGGATAGTCGCAACGTTTTGAGACCCATCTCCCCAAACAGGGCCAGATCCTCCTCATAGCGGTGGTAAAAACCAATGCCTCTGCGTTTCGGATATTCTCTGTCCGAGGTAGACTCCATCGCAGTTTTGATCTGTTCTTCATTGATCGCATTATGTTTTTTATACTCACTCTTGGCCACACCTTTTCGATAGATAGCAATGTCGGCTGTAGATAGACCTTTGCCATCCACATTCCACGCTCCTTCTGCCTGATTGGCAGCAATCGCTCCTCCCCATAGAAAATCTTCTGGAAACGTTCTTGTTGTATTGGTCATTGTGTATTCCTCCTTGGATTATCTCTGTGACTCTTTCATTCTTGCTCAATTGCGACTCATGACCCGATTGATATGAATAATCAAATACATCATCTCTTCATTGGAGATCGTATGTTCAAAGCGGGCTTCAATATAATCCTTGATTAGCAGTACGCAGGCTTCTTCCTGCGGATATTTATTCGCGATCTGCTCAAAGAGCTCATGATCCTGCGTGTTTAATGTTTTATGTTCAAAAAGCCGTTGAATGAAAAACTGCAAATGGGTCAAAAAGCGTGAATAGTTGATGCTGTGTGTATCCAGCTCCACTTGATAGTGAATTTTGATAATATTGAGTACATCCTTGACTGTATTGGTCATCATCATGACCTGATTCATATTGTCATCATTCTGCTGCGCATTAACGAGATGAAAGGCAATATTCGCCGCTTCCTCTTCAGGCAGGGAGAGTCCAAGCTGTTTTTGAATGAGAGACAGGCCATGCAACCCGATACTGAACTCCTGCGGATAGAACTTTTTCACTTCCCACAACATTCGGTTCTGGATCGTCATATTGTCCTTGAATCGCTTCATGGCCATATACAGGTGATCTGTTAATGCGACATAGAGATGATCACTCAGATGGCGGGACAATGTATGTTTGGCGTGGGAGATGATTTCATCAGCCAGAATCAGATATTCTTTTGGCGTTTCCTTCATCAGGGCGGTGAGATCAGAAGAGATCGTTTCATTTTCAAGGACATAGATCTTCTCGATCTCATCCTCCCCCACGACATCTCCCTGTTTGCTCCTGTAGCCGATGCCCTTTCCCATCACAATAATTTCCTTGTCATCCTCACCACGTCTGGCAAGAACAATGCTCGAATTCAATATTTTTATGACTTCCATATCAGGCTGCCTGCCTTTCATTCATATTTCAGCGGGTTATAACACCGTAATTAATGGTTTCCCCGGTCCTGTTGTCGCCGAAGATTCATTGCCCAGCACCTCCAGATAATCCGATGAATTGGTCACAATTACAGGGGTCGTGGTGTCATAACCTGCGGCTTGTATAGCTTCAAGATCAAATTCAATCAGGAGCTGACCATGAGAGATCTGTTCTCCTTCATTCACTTTTACATCAAAATGCTGGCCTTTCAGTTTCACCGTATCCAATCCGACATGAATCAGAAGTTCTACCCCCTCTACCGATCTCAGACCGATGGAATGTTTGGTACGGAACACCGTCTCAACGGTACCATCAAACGGAGCAAACACCTTGCCAACACTTGGCTGAATGGCCATACCTTGTCCCATGGCTTCTTGCGAGAAGGCCTCGTCCTTTACCTCTCTTAATGGCAAAACTTTACCTTCCAATGGAGCAAAAACGATCTTTTTCGATTTGATCCCTGTGGATGGCTGGATTTCAGATTCGCCTCTCGCTTTGTTTGTAGGACTGCCTGCTATCGGCACTGCTGTTGGAACAACATCCTGAAATCCAATGACATATACGGCGACAAACGCGACAATGGCAGAGATCAGCATGGTAATAATCGCATAGATAATATTCATATGATCTTCACTGATAAACATAGGCATAGATGCAATCCCTGGACCCACGGCAGCATATGCCTTGAGATTCACAATACCTGCGAACAACCCAGCGACTCCGGCGCCGATCATGCAGGCAAACAGCGTTTTCTTGAGCCTTAAATGTACACCGTACAGAGCAGGTTCCGTGATACCGAATACACCTGAAATTCCTGCAGACAAAGCGACTTGTTTCAGCTTGATGTCTTTGGTTTTGAATGACACCGCCAGTGCGCCTGCTCCCTGCGCCATATTGGATGCCAGCATCGCGACCAGCACCAGTGTTTCATATCCAGGTGAAGCCAAGGCTGCGAAAATAATGGGATAAAATACTTTATGCATACCAAACATGACAATCAGAGGCATCAGTATAGCCATAATGACAACGGTCAACCATCCAATCTTGTCCTGAATCCAATAGATCAGGTTGGACATTCCCGTTCCGAGATACATTCCCAGAGGTCCAAGTACAATCAGGGCAACTGGAGCAACAATGAGAATAACAATCAAAGGTTTAAGGAAAATTTTGACCGGTCCTGGTGAGATCTTGTCCGCGAACTTTTCAATGTAAGACATGAACCAGACCGTTAAAATAATCGGTACCACGGATGTCGCATATTGAACGGATGCAACAGGTATGCCAATAAAGGACACCGGATCTTCACCGCCAAGCAGACCAATCATATTCGGGTGTAACATGATTCCACCAAACAGAACGGCAACAAAGGGGTTCGTTTTAAATCTATTTGCACTTGAGTAGGCCAGTAGAATCGGAAGAAAGTAAAAGGCAGCATCAGACATGACACTCAAAACGGTATATGTCTGGCTCTCTTTAGACATCAGGCCGGTCACGGTCGCCAGTAGCAAAAGTGCCTTAAGCATGCCCGAGGCAGCAATGGCTGGGATAATAGGTTGGAAAATGCCTGCAATGACACTGGCAAAAGTATTAAACAGACCTTTGGGGCTATAATCCGCTTTTTGTTTCTCCTGAATCTCGTTTGATTGCCGAGTATCCATCCTCTTGGCCAGTTCATTGTAGACGTACGCGACGTCATTACCGATAATAACCTGATATTGCCCGCCGCTATTCACTGCGCCAATAACACCATCGAGGCTCTTAATTTCTTGGGTCTTCGCCATATCCGGATTCTTCAGGGTAAGTCTGAGCCTGGTAGAGCAATGAATTAACGTGTTGATATTATCATTGCCACCGACCAACTCCATAATCGATTGGGCTAATTGTTTGTGATTCATAACGACACCTCCGCCATTTCTTCATGATGGGAACAAAAAAAGACCTAAAAAGGGTAGGAAAAAGAAACTCTTCCCACCCAATCTAGGTCTTGCCTGCCGAACAGTAACACGCCATCGTTGGATGAATGTTATTCAATTATATGAACGAAAAAGAATATGAATATTTGAAATGATTCCATACTAACACTTGAAACTGGCACACATGAAAACGTTGATTTTGTTTTACCCGGGTAAGTGGTTCTTATTAAGCGTTTTCAAAATCAGTATATCAACTCTTTTGATGGAGTGCAAGCGGTTAAGCGAAATTAATGATTTCTACATCTGTAATGATATAATGGTGGCATAACGAAAGGAATGACCAATGACGATGGAATTCAGACAACTTCAATATACGTTGCAAATTGCGGCCGAACGCAATTTCTCCCGGGCAGCAGAGAAGCTGCATATTGCCCAGCCTTCATTAAGCCAGCAATTATCCAAATTGGAAAAAGAATTGGGAGTACTCCTTTTTCAGCGTAATACGAGTACCGTGGAGTTAACCCATGCCGGTGTTACGTTTGTCGAGCAAGCCCAGAAGATCGTAGATGCCGTGGAGCTATTGCGTCAGGAAATGTCAGATATCTCCCAGCTTCGCAAAGGTAAAGTCGTTGTAGGCAGCATGCCGATCACGGGCTCACACCTGCTCCCACACGTGCTTCCTGCGTTTCAACAAGCTTATCCCGAGATTGAGGTTACCTTATTGGAAGACTCCGGGCTTACGCTTGAGAAATTGACAGCAAGCGGCAAAGCAGATCTCAGCCTGTTATCTCTTCCTTTACAAGAGCCAAGTCTCGCCTATGTTGCCATTGGAGAGGAAAAGATTGATCTGGCCGTTCCCCCGAATCACCCTCTAGCACGCAGGGCAGATCCGGAACATCCGCTTCCTGTGCGAATTGAAGAGCTTCGTGATGAACCGTTTGTTGTATTGAAAAAAGGACAGGGTTTCCGCAAACTTACATTTGATCTCTGTGAGCAGGCCGGTTTTGATCCCCAAGTTGTGTTTGAAAGCACCAATATTGAAACCGTTCAGTCGCTGGTCGCCACAGGTATGGGTATTACCCTGGTTCCACGCTTTATTGCCCGTGCGCCGCGCAGTGAGTTCGTGCCTGTGTATGTGCCACTTGCTGAGCCTACTCCCAGCAGAACACTAGTTGTCGCTTATCGTCAAGGCAGAGTGCTGTCGAAGGCAGCCGAAGCATTCATCCATACGTTTCAACAAACCGTGACCGAACTGTCAAAGGGAGACTAAAAAATTTCTCCTATGAGTATGGGTACATTTCATACTGAAACAAAACAAAGGCTTGACCCTTGTGGGCCAAGCCTTTGTCATATACTCGTTTCCCGCATCCGCAGGATAGAGTTCTTACATTGCAATCACAGTAACTGGTTACAGTACAATGTTGCTTGTTAAGTTGTTTAACTACAATGCTAATTTATAATGTTAACGTAGAAACGTACATAAGAAAACTTCATGTTTGGCGGTTTATTTACGCAAATTACGATCGCTTGTCAGCCTGTTTTGCTGATTCATTACACGGCCTTCGTCCTGAACAGTTGAATCAGGGGGTGATAGCCCTCCTGCTCCATTCTCTAAGAATGCCCTTAAGTGATCTTCCCTTGTGTTATCCTGTTCCAGTCTCCTGAGCGTATCTTTCACATGGTTGTCCATTGATTGATCATCTCCTTGGTAACGGGATAGTTATCATTACCCGCGTCCTGGAAGAGTAAACACTTTCTCTGCAGAATTTATTTCATTTTTTTTATTTATCGCCAAAATACACGCCAGGTCGACGGTCTTCAAATACGGGAATCCGTCCGCGAACCTCATCTACCAGAGCTGGACGAATAATTCCGGTCACGATCTCTTCCTCTTCGCCACCTTCAGCCACAATCTCACCCCAAGGATCAATGATGAGGGAATGTCCGAAAAATTCGGTCTCTCCCCCTTTACCTACACGGTTACAGGCGATCACATACATCTGATTCTCAATCGCTCGTGCGGTAAGCAACGTACGCCAGTGGTGCAAACGAGGGTTCGGCCATTCAGCAGGAACAATCAATGCTTTGGCCCCGTTGAGAGCAAGGGTGCGGGCAAGTTCCGGAAACCGGATGTCATAACAGATCGAAGCACCCGCTGTAAGACCGTTCTGCAATTCAAAAATTTCAGGTTCCGCACCTGGCTGTAAATATTTCTCCTCGTCCATCAGACGGAACAAATGTAATTTATCGTATCGTGTTACCTGTTTTCCTTCCCGATCATAAGCGTACATTGTATTGTATATTTGACCATCCCGTTTCTCGGCAATTGAACCGCCAACGATGGATATTTGATGTTTTTGAGCAAAAGCAGACAGCCATTCCCGAGATTTCTGGCCTTCCGGGTCAGCGAGTTCATGAATTTGCGTCAAAGCGTATCCGGTATTCCACATCTCAGGTAACACAGCCAGCCCCAGATCCGGATATTGTTCTACCGCACGCTCAAGCAACGTCTGCATATGTTTATGATTGGCCTCAGGGTCTCCGAGTTGAATATCGCCCTGAATCAGGGCTACACGCATTTCTCCCTGTTGTTTTTCTGTCATGACAAGCACTCCTCTGAACCGTAATACCTGCTATCATAGCTTGATCCTCTTGAGGACTGCAAGCCTGTTTTTATTATGAACTTGCACACAACAACTCAGGGAGCAGGGTCAACAATCGATCACTCGTGAGTGCATCACCCACATTCCAAGTTGATTCCTCCACAGGGTATACCCGTCCATTCTGCACAGCCGGAAGGGCCTGCCAACTGGGACTTTTCATCAGCATCTCTGTAGCCTGTCTTGCCACAACTTCCTCAGGCAGCATAACAAACACATGATCTCCCGCGTACTGACGTACCGCTTCAGCCGAAATTTCCTTATAGGCTCTGCCTGCCGCAAGTGCTTCCTTCACTTTGGTAACTGGCCTGAATCCCATTGGATGATATAACATAGGCGCCAGACCAATATTGCCCATAACAAATAATCTTGCACCCCGATGGTATGTAAATACGGATGCCGTTTCCCCCTCTTCAATTACAGTATGGATCTTCGCCCACATCGCCTCAGTACGCTCCGCATAGGAGGTTAGCCATTGTTCAGCCTGCGGTTGTCTGCCAAACCAGCTGCCCAATCTGTGCATTCGTTCTTCCAACGTGGCATGTGAATTGTAAGCAAGCGTCGGTGCAATCCGGTAAAGTTGTTCATACTGCTGTTCATTGCTGCTATCAAAAATAATCAAATCCGGCTTCATGATAACAGCGGCTTCCACATTAACCGGGGCGACCGCGTCATATGTCCGATCTTCCAGCAACTGAATACCCAGCATCAGCAGATCCCCAGCAGAATCTCCATAAAACATAATTCGCTCTGGGTTAACTGGAATATTCACATCATGACCCAACCAATCTTGTACTAACGTCTGCTGCTGAATCGATCTGTTATATTGACGAGGAGATAATCCCGTCATTTGGCGAAAACGCCTGCTGAAATAGTACTCATCCTTAAATCCCACGCGGCTCGCTATATCCCGAAGTGGTTCATCTGATTTGCGAAGCCAGTCCTTGGCATGTTTGATGCGTACATGATTCACATAATCGAGCGGCTTGTGACCCGTGATTTGTCTGAAAAGGGTCGTATATTGTACAGGTCTGATCCCCGCAAGACGTGCCAGTTTCTGTACAGTGATTTCTTCAGCATAATGGTCGTCTACATACTGAATCGTACTGTGTAGTCTTGCTTCCATACTCTGTTCCGTCTTTGGAGAAGTGTACCGGGTAATGATCATCTCCATCCATTTTTGGAACTGTGCATTCAGATGACTGTATTCGGCATCTGTTTTATAATTCCGAATGACATACATCTGCTCCAGCAACCCACTTAACGGAGCATAGGGATAACCATTCAATTGGTTTCTGTGCTCAAATACAGCGCGGGTAAAGAGTTCGGTATCACCCGTCAACACATGAATAACATCAAAAGCCATTATGATATATTTCAATTCCGAGTTATTACGATGTTCAATCTGGTACCCCTCTCCCGGAGAAAGCGGATAAACACATCCCGTAGTAAACGGAAACTGTTCATGTCCAATATATAAACGCCCATCCCCTTCTTCACAGATCAGGAAGGCATGTTTCTCGCAAGCAACTTCCAGCATCACCTGTTCAGGTGGTTCAATTCGACGTACCAGATGATCCAGCCGAAACATGAATGCTGAAAAGAACAACGTTCCCCCATCGGCATCCAAAGCCTGCATGTCGGTTCACCTCGTTTTTCTAAAATGAGAATAATTATCAATCATTCTGTATGGTCTGATTATAAGCGAGCGATTGTTAATAATCCAGATATGAGTTTAATCAGCAAAAAAGAGCATTCAACGAAATGTTGAAGGCCCCTTTTACTTTTTTTATAACTGCATTACTCAAAGGTGTTACTGCTGCCTCACTAGCTCATCACCATTATTGAATCATCTGTTTTGGCAGCTCTTGTAACAGCCATTCCCTCGAAAGAGCATCACTAGAAGCTTTTACAATATTAAAACGATATACTTTTCCTTCTTTCACCGCAGGCAGGTTCTTCCAGATTGTACTATCCAGCAATTCCTTGGTGGATTGCTTTGCATCGTCGGTCACAGGATCCAGAATAAATATCCGATCACCGGCAAATTCAGATAATTTTTCAGTCGAAATCTCTACAAATCCCATGTCTTCATCCAATACTTTCTGGATTTCCGCGGTTGGCTTCAGCCCGTCTTTTCCGTATAACAACTGTGGCAATCCTGCACCCGCCATGACAAACAGACGATTCCCGGGATACATGGTGAATACTGAAGCAGTCTCCCCTTCTTTTAATCCGTTCTCATGAAGTTGCGTCCACATCTCTTCCGTCGCTTTTTGATGAGCCGTAATCCAGTCCTCCGCTTCTTGCTTCTTGTTCAACAAGTCGCCAAGGATACGCATACGATCTTCTATTGACCCGAACGAATCAAATGTAACCGTGGGTGCAACCTTCGCGATCTGATCGTATTGTGCCTCATCACTGTTCGAGAAAATGATTAGATCGGGATTCAAGGCTAGCGCCTTTTCCACACTGATAGGAAACCCTATATCCTCTGCCTGAGCAACCTGATCATCAAATACGGTTCCCTCTTGACGAAGTATGCCGACAGGAACAACACCAAGAGCGAGCAGATCCCCTGTAACTTCTCCATGATAGATAACTCGCTTCGGATTTACAGGGACCTCAACCTCATGGCCAGTCCAGTCTTTGAATATCCGGGTCTCGCCTTCATTCGTTTCTTCCACTGCAGTCGGGGTCTCTGTCGTTTCTGTGGCTACTTTGGAATCATCTGCGCCAGCAGCAGGTGTTGCTGCCTGATTTCCACAAGCCAGCAGCAGAATGGATAACCACGTAACCGTAAATAATACTGCCGTATTTCGAATGCCCTTTTTCATTTCTATTTCTCCCCCCTATATCATGTGCGTTGTGCAATAATTTAATGATATTGATTATCATTATCGGATATTATCATAAAACAAGGTATCTCTCATCTCAATGGACAAAACTAAATGAGCACTTTCAGTTTTGTACAATACTCCGCTCTTTGCGCCTATGTACTGTATATTCAAGTGTATTTCCCTCTATACAGCTCGGGATTTGCGTGATAAATTAATGAGAACTATTTGCCATTTTTAATAACCGGAGTGATGAATCTAATGACCCATTCAGACCATATAACTGCTCGTTCAGCCTTTACGATACCAACTTCTGATGTGATGGCACAGCTGCCAACGCAATTTTTTGCTACCCTTGTTCAAAATGTAAATCGTGAAATCGCAAGTGGACATGACGTGATTAATCTGGGTCAGGGGAACCCGGATACACCTACACCACCTCATATTGTGAAAACACTGCAAGAGTCGGCTGAGAATCCCCTCTACCACAAATACTCCCCTTTTAGAGGGTACTCTTTCCTGAAGGAAGCCGTCGCCAAACGTTATAAGGAAGATTACAACGTTGATCTGGACCCCGAGACCGAAGTAGCCATTCTGTTCGGAGGCAAAACCGGATTGGTTCAGTTACCTCAGGTCCTGCTAAACCCCGGCGACACCGTTCTCGTTCCAGATCCCGGCTACCCGGATTACTGGTCTGGTGTTGCACTCGCCAAAGCAAACATGTCATTTATGCCTTTGCTGGAGTCCAACGCATTCCTGCCGGATTATGAAGCTGTTACAGCCGAAGATCGGGAGAAGGCCAAGCTGATGTTCCTGAACTATCCCAACAACCCAACGTCAGCAACGGCACCCCTTTCGTTCTACGAAGATACGGTTGAATTTGCCATTCAAAATCAAATCGTCATTGCCAGCGACTTTGCTTACGGTGCGATTGGATTTGACGGACATCGTCCCGTAAGTTTCCTGCAAGCCCCTGGTGCCAAAGAAGTGGGCATTGAGTTCTATACATTATCCAAAACGTACAATATGGCTGGATGGCGTGTTGGATTCGCGCTTGGCAACGCAGAGATTGTCTCTAAAATCAATCTGCTTCAGGATCATATTTATGTCAGTCTCTTCGGTGGAATTCAGGCTGCGGCAACGGAAGCACTTACTGGCTCCCAGGAATGTGTTACTTCGCTGGTTTCACGTTACGAATCCCGTCGCAATGCATTTTATGACTCTCTTTCCTCGATTGGCTGGCAAGCTTCGAAACCCGCAGGTTCATTTTTCAGCTGGTTGCCTGTACCTGCCGGTTATACCTCTGCTTCATTTGCAGACTTGTTACTGCGAGAAGCCAAGGTGGCCGTAGCCCCAGGTATTGGTTTTGGTTCACATGGCGAAGGCTATGTGCGCGCGGGACTGCTAAGTGATGAAAACCGATTACGCGAAGCTGTGGAGCGGATTGGCAAGCTGAATTTATTCAAGTAATTTACAGGATCATAACCCCTTTGCATATGCCAAGTTTCCATGGTATGTTATAAGAAATATTGAACGAAACGTGATGACGGGACCAGTAAGAGAATATCAGTCGCGCCCAGAGAGTAAATTCCACCCTGCTGAAAGAATTTACCGCGGCTCTTCTCTGAAACCTACCCCTGAGCGGCCTGTTACGTGCAGGACAGTGCCTTCTGTTACAGGGCATGAAGCCGGATGATCTAATCATCAATAAAGGTGGTACCGCGGAAGTAACGAACTTTCGTCCTTTTTAACTAAAGGGCGGGAGTTTTTTTTGTACCCGCTAAAGCCTGCTCCAGAAGCACTTATTAATCATGTTTAAGGAAGTGAAACCATGACTTCACGTATTGTAGTTAAGATTGGAAGCAGCTCGCTTACAACGGAAGAAGGCGGTCTGGATCGCAGTTCGATCACTTTTTTTGCCGGAGAAATTGCAGCATTGGCTGATCAGGGCCATGAAGTACTCCTGGTCACCTCAGGAGCGGTAGCGGCCGGATTCCGGGAGATCGGTTATCCTCAGCGGCCCAAACAGTTGCATGAGAAACAAGCTGCAGCGGCCGTTGGGCAGGCGTTACTGATGCAGGCATATCAACAGGCTTTTGCAGCGCACCGCGTTACTACGGCGCAAATTCTGTTAACTCGTACAGACTTTCACAGTCGTAAACGCATGGGGAATGCAGGTATGACCGTAGAGGAACTGCTTAAACAACGAGTGATTCCGATTTTTAATGAAAATGATACGGTATCGGTGGATGAATTGAAGTTTGGTGATAATGATCTATTGTCCGCATTGGTTGCGAACCTGGTGAAGGCACAGCATCTGATCATTCTTACCGATACCAACGGGCTGTACACCGCAGATCCGCGCAAAGATCCTTCTGCCGTGCGTTACGACCGTATTCCCGAAATCACGGCTGAGATCTACGCTTTTGCCGGCGGTTCAGGTTCGGCGGTTGGCACAGGCGGAATGCGATCCAAAGTTGATGCAGCCAAGGTTGCTACACGTGGAGGCGTACCTGTATTCGTAGGAAGTGTGAAAGAACCAGGAGATATGCAGAAAGCCGTTGATGGCACGGGCAAAGGAACTTACTTTGAGACACGACTCGCTTCGCTATCCCGTAAAAAGCAGTGGCTTGGCTTCATGTCTACTCCGCTGGGAACAGTCGTTGTGGATGATGGTGCTGAAGAAGCCCTTGTCCATGGGGGGCACAGTCTTCTACCTGTAGGGGTCAAGCGGGTACTTGGAACTTTCCATGCCGGAGACGTCGTGGAGGTCATTGGCATGGATGAAACCTTGCTCGGTCGCGGTATTGTCAATTATGATGATGACCAGCTTCGACTCATTGCCGGACTTCCCAGTGGCGAAGTGATGAAACAACTCGCTAGCATCCACAGACTCGAGGTTATTCATAGAGACGAATGGATTACGTTAAAATAACTATGAAGCTATATAGTGGTTAAAATTTTAACTTTATATATATGAGGAGGAATTACGATGAGTGAAGTCAGAGAAAAAGCCAGCAAAGCCCAAGCAGCGGTTCCACAGCTGAACCGATTGAATACAGAACAGAAAAATACGGCCCTGCATGTCATGGCAGATGCTTTAATTAAGGAGACGGATTCCATCATTACGGCAAACGCCGAAGATCTGGAACGCGGCAGAGAACAAGGTACGCCGGAATCCATGCTGGATCGGCTCGCACTTAATAAGGAGCGCATTGCTGGCATTGCTGAAGGGTTACGTCAGATTGCAGATCTGCCTGATCCAGTCGGTGAAGTGTTAGAGACATTCACCCGTCCAAACGGATTACATGTTGAAAAATTAAGAGTGCCGATTGGCCTGATTGGCATCATCTACGAAGCTCGTCCTAATGTAACTGTAGACGCAGCCGGATTATGTCTCAAAACAGGTAATGCAGTGCTTCTGCGCGGCGGCTCCTCTGCCCTGTCTTCCAATCGTAAAATTGTGGAGGTGCTGCATCAGGCACTCACAACGACAGACATGCCTGCTGATGCTTTGCAACTGGTTGAAGATGCAGATCGTGCTTCCGTAGATGAGATGCTTAAGTTGAACGGACTGCTGGACGTTATCATTCCACGCGGAGGAGCTTCCCTCATTCGTAATGTGGTTGCCAATGCAACCGTACCTGTCATCGAAACTGGGGCGGGCATCTGCCATACCTATGTGGATGAATCAGCCGATCCAGTTATGGCAGCCGAAATTGCCATCAATGCCAAGGCACAACGTCCATCCGTATGTAACTCCATGGAAACGTTGCTGCTGCATGCCGCATACGCGGAAGAGCATCTGCCTACTCTTGCCGAGCAATTCCGTGAGGCCAGTGTGGTCTTGAAAGGTTGCGACACGGTGCGCCGTCTTGTTCCTTCTGCCCTTGAGGCAACCGAGGAAGACTATGCGACCGAGTACAACGACTATATTTTAAATATCCGGGTGGTTGAGAACCTGGACGAAGCGATGCAGCACATCGCACATTATGGAACCAAACATTCCGAGTGTATCGTAACCCGGGATACAGCCCATGCAGAGCGCTTTATGCATGATGTGGATGCAGCAGCCGTCTATCACAATGCGTCCACGCGTTTCACCGACGGGTTTGAATTTGGCTATGGAGCCGAAATCGGAATCAGTACCCAGAAACTGCATGCACGAGGACCGATGGGACTACCAGCACTGACGTCAACCAAATATCGGATTACAGGCAATGGACAGATTCGTCAATAATATCCCAGCACCAGTTATATAGGAGGAACGATAAATATGAGTCAAGAGCAACAGACGTTACTACAACAGAAGATTACTTTCCACGGAGCAGGCGCGATGGCTGAAGCCATCGTGCGCGGACTGATCTCCCGCCTAGTCGTTCGTCCTCAGGATATTACGATGCTGAACCGCAGCAACCAGAAACGTCAGGAGGAGCTCAGTACCCGTTATGCAGTACATACCGGAACTGCCTCACAATCTCTGGATCATCTCGCCTCCACTCCGGTCATTGTACTCTGCATGAAACCCAAAGATGCTGCCGCGGCATTGCGCGAACTGGGTCCGTTGTTATCACCTGACCAATTGATCGTATCTGTCATTGCCGGTTTATCGATTCGCACGATGCAGTCCTTGCTTGGTCGTAAACAGCCAATCGCCAGAACCATGCCGAATACATCCAGTACCATTGGACTCGGTGCAACTGGTCTTGCCTTCTCTGCGGAGATTACGGATGAACAGCGCAGTATAGTGATGACCATGTTTGAAGCGGTTGGTATCGTGACTATCGTACCTGAAGATAAACTCGAAGTGCTCACTGGGATTTCCGGAAGCGGCCCTGCTTATGTATACTATTTAATGGAGGCCATGATTGCCGCAGGTATTCGTGGTGGCTTATCTAGCCAGCAATCTCGTGATCTCACTGTTCAGACGGTGCTTGGCGCGTCACGTATGGTACAACAAACCGGTTTGGAACCGATGAAGCTTCGTAGTGATGTGACATCCCCGGGAGGGGCAACCCAGGCAGCACTAAAAACGCTGGACGAAGGAGATTTCTTTGAAAATGTAATCGCAGCCGTCAACCGCTGTGCAGAGCGCTCACGGGAGATGGGAGCTGCTTTGGAAGGGGATTTAAAATGAATAACATGTGCACAGCCACATATCGTCTGCATGATGATCATGCAGACTTTCGCAAGAAGGCTCAGTCTATCGCGATTGGCATGACCGTTGGTAGCTGGACTGAGTTGCCGCAAGCCCAGCGTGAAGCGATGCAGAAACATCTGGGTGAAGTAATCAGCGTAGAAGTCCATGAAACTGAAGGAATGGCTGCAGGTGAGCGTTACGCCGATATTACTATTGGATATCCTGATGTTAACTTCAGCCGTGATATCCCTGCCCTGCTCGTGACGGTCTTTGGCAAAATCTCAATGGATGGCCGGATCAAATTAACAAAGCTTGGTTTCTCGGATGGCTTCCTCAGTGCATTCCCGGGACCAAAGTTTGGACTGAATGGTGTTCGTGATCTGCTTGGTGTGCATGATCGTCCACTGTTAATGAGTATCTTCAAATCGGTTATCGGACTGGATGCAGATGAACTGCGTGAACAATTTATTCGTCAGGCTCTTGGTGGCGTTGATTTGATCAAGGACGATGAGATTCTGTTTGAGAATAAATTGACACCTATCGAAAAAAGAGTCGAGGTCTGCATGAAAGCTGCCGAACAGGCACGCCAGGAGACCGGCAAGAAACTTCTGTATGCAACCAATCTTACAGGACCTACATCTCGTCTGAAGCAACAAGCTGAACGCGCTATTGGTGCAGGAGCCAATGCCCTGTTATTCAACGTATTGTCTTACGGATATGATGTGCTGCATGAACTCAGCAGTGATCCTGACATCAATGTGCCAATTATGGCTCACCCTGCTCTTGCAGGTGCACTGTATCCTTCACCACATTACGGCATGTCCGCTTCGGTTGTACTAGGCCAGTTGATGCGTCTTGCGGGTGCCGATCTGGTGCTCTTCCCTTCTCCTTATGGTTCGGTTACAATGCCGAAGGAAGAAAATATGGCGATCACGGAGCAATTACTGACAGTCGATCTGCCAGTACGAACCAGTATGCCAGTGCCTTCAGCCGGTATCCATCCAGGCCTTGTACCGCTCATTTTGCGCGACTTTGGCACGGATGTCATCGTTAATGCTGGTGGCGGTATTCATGGACATCCTATGGGCACTGAGGCAGGCGGACGTGCATTCCTGCAAGCCATTGAGGCAGCTCAACGTTCCATTCCACTCGCGCAGTATGCAACCGAGCATCCGGAGTTGAAAAGTGCATTGGATCTGTGGGGTGGCGAACGATGAGAAGTGATAAAAAAACAGTCATTTTCTGTGACTTTGACGGTACGATTACGCTCTCGGACAATATTGTCGCAATCATGAAACATTTCAAGCCTGAGGGCATTGAAGCGATTATGAAAGATACAATTGAGCAAAAAATCTCGCTGCGTGAAGGTGTTGGAGCCATGTTTGCTCTGTTGCCTGCATCGCAGAAAGATGAAATTGTGGAATTTGTGCTTGGACAAGCGGGGATCCGTGAAGGATTCAGCGAATTTCTTGACTACGTTCGCAGCGAAGGGATCGAATTCAATGTGACCAGCGGCGGTATGGACTTCTTTATCGAACCCTTACTCGCGCCATTCGATATCCCTAAGGATCATGTCTATTGCAATGGAGCTGACTTCTCGGGTGAAACCATTAAGATTGAATGGCCGAATCCCTGTCAGCCTCCTTGTGAAAATGGCTGCGGCATGTGCAAAACAACCGTGATTCGTACCTTCCCGGAAGAACAATACAATCGAATCCTCATTGGAGACAGTCTGACAGACTTTGAGGGTGCAAAGATTGCCGATCTTGTCTACTCTCGCTCCATTTTGACGGACAAATGTATTGAACTTGGTGTGGACCATGTGCCATTCGCTACCTTTTACGATATCATCGAAGATATGAAACAGAAGCAAACACAAGGAGTGCTGTAAACGATGGGCTTTGAAAAGATTACATTGGAACACAAACGTCAGGTCCTTGAAGAACTGGCTGATATTAAAGCGTTGTTCGCCAGTCGTAACTGGTTCCCCGGAACAAGTGGCAATCTGTCGATGCGTGTAGGAGATTTTGACCCGGAGCAATTTTATTTTGCGGTTACCGCCTCAGGCAAAGACAAATCTCTTCGCACACCGGAAGACTTTCTTTTTGTGGACAAACACGGCAAAGCGATTGAGACAACAACGTTGAAACCAAGTGCTGAAACATTGATTCATTGCGAAATCTATCGTTTGACGGGTTGCGGTGCTGTATTCCACGTGCATACCGTGTTTAACAACCTGATCAGTGAATTCTTTGGAGCAGATGGACACGTACCGATTCAAGGAATTGAATTGATCAAGGCTTTCAACATTTGGGAAGAAAATGCGGAGATTCGTGTACCTGTCCTGCCTAACTTTGCAGATATTCCATCTATCGCTGAATTGGTGCCAGGTGTACTTGATGCCAACGTACCAGGGATCTTGCTTCGGAACCACGGCATATATGCCTGGGGTAAAGATGCTTTTGAAGCGAAACGTCATCTGGAAGCGTTTGAGTTCCTGTTCGAAGTGATGTACCGTCAACTTCTGTTGAAGGGCGCCACGAAATAGCAATCATTTATTCGAAATCAAAGCTGCATAACCAAAAAACACGCCAGAGGCTGATATACGTAGCCCTTGGCGTGTTTTTATGCTATGGGATAACAGCGATTAGAAGGTTGCTCTGTCATCGTAGTGTCAGTGTAAATAATCTTTAGGTCACTCTACAGTCGATCATCCCGATCCTTGAATAAAAAGAGACTGTCTGCTCCCTCATCATTTCGATGAGCAGCACTTTGGATACCCGTCCCCCGTTGCTTACCAAATAGCAGTTTCAAACCGCCAAAAATGAGTAGCAAGGATACAATGACGGTGTTTAAATAGGAACGTATCTCATACGTCATAAATGCATTAGGGAAGAGCTCATTCAGCTGTGGAATGACAAGTCGGATCGTCAGGTAATATAGACCCAGCGCGGCAATCCCGAATCCAATCAGACGCTGATGGCGGGCCCAGTCCTTGAAGATCGGTTGATCAACCAAAGGCTCGCGTCCATAACGACTGGAGCACTGGAGCCCGTCAAAGAAGCTGTAGAACCAGACCAGTGGAATCATGAACAGAAACACAGATAAGTGAAGCAGGTCCAGAACATAGATGCTGCCCAGGAACAGGAACATCAATTGCATGCCTCTTTTTTGCAATCCCAGATAGAGATGACCCGCACCTGGAAAAGCGGAAAGCAGCGTTGCAAGCACTTTGCTACGTCGTCCGGCTACTCTGCCCATCTCCAATTCTTCGAATAAAGTCCGATCCTGTAACACCTCACCAGCCTGCTTACGGTGGACATGTTGCACCGCATCAAACATGCAGTATACCCATATTACAGGCAGTATGAGCAGGAACATTAAAAATACGGATTCATTGGTGATCGAAGCCACAAAAACCATCATGGCAAATGAACCAAAGAACGCCATCAGAAACGACAACCCGCGATGCAACAATCCCAGATGAAGGTGGCCCAATCCCGGAACAAATGAGAGCAAAATGGTGAAGAACCGTTCACCCTCACTGCCTTTTCGATACATGGGTTGACCATAGGGACCCTCAGGATGGCCATATTCACCACCTGGATGTTGATGTAGCTCATCTTCATTCATCTGCTCCATAGGCCCTTGCTGACCCATGTATGCTCCCTGGTAGGCTGCTCCTTGGTGTGGAGGAGATCCATAAGGCGCACCGTATCCCCTATAATGTGCTTCTCGGGCAGAAGGTGTACGGAGCAGAACAATAACCATATCCAGCATGCTGATCCCCCAGAAGAAAGCAGCAAAAAGTGCACCGAAAATCAATAAATCTCGTTCATTAGTGACCATGGCTAACATGAATGAGCCAACAGCTGTTCCGAAGAAAAGCAATGGATAGATCACAGCCCTTGCAGCCCGTCCCCAATACATGAAACCGAGACCTGGTATCAGGTTTAATAGAAATGCGAGTAATTTGTTACGATCTGAGTGCACAGTCGTCATCCTTTCTTTTCAGGCAATGCGAAACTATTTATGGTTTAGGCTTGAGGTTATCCAGCCATGAAGTGGCTGCCTCCGTCCATTTCTCGGTAAATGACCCTCTGTGGTCGCCATCCTGGAACTTGTGATAGGGTGCTACCTTGTCAAAAAGTCCAGACGAGAGGAAGATCAATGTCAAACAGGCCGCTACCGCGTAATGGAACACTTTATGATCAAGCCAGCGCCGGTTTCGTCCAGCACGGGATTTGCGTTGTACCTTGGGTGATTGAATGCCCTCAATCCGATGCATGACTGAATCCGCAAACCCTGTTGGGTCATGTAGCAGAGGCAGTTCTCCATGTATACCAAGCGCTTCCAGATAGATGTCCATCGCATCCGGATCTTCCATCAGAAGCTGTTCCATTTGGTTCGCTTGAGTTTCACTCATATGGCCTTCAATATAATCAGTCCATTGCGCAGCGGTATACTTCTCCTGTTTACTCACGCCATTCATCCTCCTTCCAATGTTTTCGAATCCACTGCCGTGCACGATACAAGCGGGATTCCACAGTCTTCACAGCCACCTGTGCATCACTGGCAATCTGCTCATAATTTTTTTCGACTAGATAATACGCAGTGATAATGTCACGATGCTGAGCAGGCAACTGATTAATTCGTTCGCGAAGTTTATCCTGACGTTCTTCACGAACGAGACGGGTAAGAACGTCTTCATCCCGTCCGGGCATATTGATTATTTTTTCTTCTCCACCCAGATCCTCAGCAGTTCGTCTGCCCAGCTTGCGTTTGGCATCAATCGCTTTGTGAAAGGCAATTCGGGTTAACCACGTCTTGAAACCTTCAGAACGGTAGTCGGGGAGAGACTTATACATCTGTATGAACGCCTCCTGAGCTGCATCCTGTGCTTCCTGATCGTTCCTGAGTACGGAATAGGCCACATGGTATACATGCTGGCTATACTTATCAATCAGAGTACGCATCTGGGATGTATCTCCTTGACGGATTTGTTCGATTACGCGCGCTTCATCAATAACTCTCCCCTCCTCTCCAATACAATAGACGACAGCTTGTGTGTTAACCCCTGCGTGATCTATCAAATTTTTGTAAAACAAAATGAATTCATTGCCTGAAAGGTTGATGTTGCTGATCACTCATCCAATCTTTAATCCAAAAAAACAGGCACAGAATGACTTCTGGCCTGTTTCTTGTCCCTGCCTACGCTGGAATTAACGTCCACCATTACGAAACCGCTGCGTGTACGCCTTCGCGTCTTGAACGGTCTTGACACGATTGCGACTCCACTCAAGCAGAATTCGATCGATATACCGGAAATGTACTTTGCCTGCAAAAACCGCTTCCTTCAGAGCCATTAGAATCAATTCCTCTTGATAACGGTCCTGATCCAACCAGCCGGATATCGTCTCGCACTCCATTGGAGAGAGCGGACGTCCAAATTCTTTTTCAAAGATGGAGAACATATTCCGTTCTTCCTCTTCTTTTTGAACACTGTTCGAATCTTGACGTGCTGTATTGCTACTCTGCTGCTCCGCACGGAATGCGGCTACTTCTTCAGCAGTGCACGCTGCAAGCTTGGCATATAATCCATGTAAATCATATCGCTCGTACTGGATGTCCCGTTCTTCGTCACGGTGCTCGTCAATAGCAATATACCCATCCCTCATCAGACGTTGCAACATTCTGGCAATACCTTCAGGTGCAAGTCCCATGCGCGCCGCAAGCTCTTCAAGCGTGGGAAACTCATTGAACTCTGCCTGACGGAACCCTAGCAGTTGAATCAGAAGAAGCACTTCTGCATCTGATAGACCAAGCTGGTGATAAAAACGTAACAAGGCATACGGCAGATGAGCTGTACCCGAAGTCATGCCATAAGCTGCTCCATCCAACCAAGCTTTGGATGTGGTGTCTTCCATAGACGCTCCTCGGTTAAACATTAAGGGTACAGACGATAGAGCATACGTGGGAATGCGATTGTTTCACGTACATGATCCAATCCACAGATCCATGCTACCGTCCGCTCCAATCCCAGACCGAAACCGGAGTGAGGAACCGATCCGTATTTACGTAAATCCAGATACCATTGGTAAGCTTCATCCGAGAGATTATGCTCCTCAAAACGTTGTTGCATCAATTCCGGATCATCGATACGCTGCGAACCGCCAATAATCTCTCCGTAGCCTTCTGGTGCAATCATATCCGCACAGAGAACAACTTCTGGACGATTCGGATCTGGTTTCATATAGAAAGCCTTGATTCCAGCAGGGTAATGCGTGATAAAGACAGGTGTATTGTACTTCTCAGCAATTGCTGTTTCGTGTGGTGCACCGAAGTCTTCTCCCCAAGGAATATCAAAGCCTTGTCCATGCAGGAATTCAATCGCTTCATCATACGTAATACGCGGGAATGGAGCTACGATGCCTTCGAGTTTGGATACGTCACGACCGATAGATTCCAGTTCTGCACGGCAGTTTTTCACCACGGATTGAACGACATGAGCGATAAATTTCTCTTGTACGCGCAGACTTTCCTCGTGATCTACAAATGCCATTTCCGGCTCAATCATCCAGAACTCAATCAAGTGACGACGTGTTTTGGACTTCTCTGCGCGGAATGTTGGACCAAAGGAATATACTTTGCCCAGTGCCATGGCTGCGGCTTCCATATACAATTGACCACTTTGTGTCAGATAAGCATCTTCATCAAAGTATTTGATGTGAAAAAGGTTCGTTGTTCCTTCCGCAGACGATGGTGTCAAAATCGGAGGATCAACTTGTGTGAATCCGTTACCATCAAAGAACTGCTGAACAGCGCGAATAATCTCTGCACGAATTACCATAACCGCACGTTGCTTCGTAGAACGAAGCCACAGATGACGATGGTCCATCAAGAAATCAACACCGTGCTCTTTAGGCGTAATTGGGTAGTTTTCAGTCAGGTGAATGATTTCAACCCCTGTAACAGTCATCTCGTAACCGGACGCACTGCGAGGTTCTTCACGAATAATACCCGTAACATACAAAGAGCTTTCTTGAGTCAGGCTCTTGGCATTGTTCCAGATCTCTTCACTAACTTCACTTTTCACAACAACCCCTTGGATATATCCGGTTCCATCACGCAGCTGCAAAAACTGAATTTTACCGCTGGAACGTTTGTTGTTAATCCAGGCACCGATTGTTACGGTTTCGCCCACATGCTCGTTCACATTACGAATTACACAATTCGTATTCATGCCCATATCTCCCCTTGGTTCCTGAATTTGAAAATGCAGCGGGCAGGCTTATGCCTGTCCTCTGCACTTCCTTGTCATTCTATATTTACTTTACAGTTAGATTACTGAGAATTCAATACGATTCGGTGTGTATCACGTGCAATTACCAATTCTTCGTTTGTTGGCACAACGAGAACTTCCACTTTGGAGTTCGCTGTTGTGATCCGGCGTGGTTCGCCAGAACGAATGGCATTCAGCGCTTCATCCAGTTCAACACCCAGATAAGTGAGCTGCTCACATACTTTTTGGCGAAGTACAACAGAGTTTTCACCTACACCAGCCGTAAAGACGATCACGTCTACACCGTTCATTGCAGCTGCATATGAGCCGATGTATTTACGCAGACGGTATTCGTACATTTCAAAAGCAAGCGTGGAGTTGGCATCGCCATTCTCCATACCTTCTGTAATCTCACGCATGTCACTGCTGATTCCGGAGATCGCAAGCAATCCACTGTGTTTGTTCAACATGGAGTTCACTTCGCTTACGCTCAGTTCTTCCTTGTTCATTACATAAGGTACGATGGCTGGGTCAAGGTCACCAGAACGCGTTCCCATCATCAGTCCCTCTAGAGGAGTCATGCCCATCGAAGTATCAACGGATACGCCACCTTTAACTGCTGTTACACTTCCGCCGTTACCGACGTGACAAGTGATAATTTTCAGATCTTCCACTGGACGATCCAGATATTCAGCAGCTGCCTTGCTTACGAAATCATGGGAAGTACCATGTGCCCCATAGCGACGTACTTTATATTTTTTGTAAAGTACACGCGGAATAGCATACAGATAAGCTTTTTCAGGCATCGTCTGATGGAACGCTGTATCAAAGACCATTACCTGAGGCACACCTGGCATATTTAATTCAGCCGCACGAATACCCATCATTGCAGCAGGGTTATGAAGTGGAGCCAAGTCGAACAAACGACGAATTTCAGCTTTGGCAGCATCATCTACCAATGCAGATTCTTTAAATGCTTCACCACCGTGAACAACACGGTGTCCAACAGCTTGAATTTCACTTACAGAATCCAGTACACCATTTTCTTTGTGAGTCAAAATATCAATGACTTTACGGATTGCTGTTGTATGCTCCAGAATCTCACTAACTTCTGTAACATCCTCACGGCCTGTCGGTTTGTGTGTCAGGATGGAGGAATCCATTCCGATCCGTTCTACCAAACCTTTAGCCAGTACAGATTCGTCAGTCATATTATACAGTTGATATTTGAGCGAGGAACTCCCCGCATTAATTACGAGTACTTTCACAGTCGGTCACCATCCTTGTCGTACTTGAAGAATCCTTCGCCTGTTTTGGCACCCAGGTGTCCTGCACGCACCATTTTCTTCAGGACTGTAGAAGGACGATATTTCAATTCTCCGAATTCACGGAACATTCTTTCGAGTGCAGCTTCAACAGAATCCAATCCGAAACGGTCAGCCATTTCGAGTGGTCCATGTTGGAAGTTGTATCCGATACGCATTGCATCATCGATATCTTCAGCAGATGCAACACCTTCTTGCAATACATGCAACGCTTCGTTAATCAGCAGGCAGATCAGACGGGAAGTTACGAATCCAGGGGATTCATAGATCATGACTCCTTTTTTGTCAGCTACTTCTTCAACAAAACGTCTGGTCTCTTCGAATGTTGTATCCGAAGTTTTCAGTCCACGAATAATCTCTACAAGATCAACCCGGGATACCGGGTGAATAAAGTGCATACCAATAACACGCTCTGGGTATTTGGTCGAGCTTGCAAGCTCGGTCAAACTCAGCGTGGATGTATTACTTGCCAGAATGACATTGCTTGGACAAACTTGGTCCAGTTGGCTGAATACTGCTTTTTTAGCATCCAGATCTTCTGAAATCGTCTCAATGACCATGTCGCAAGTTCCAAGTTCAGCTAAATGAGCTACCTTGGTAATACGGGAAAGAATCAATTTCTTCTCCGCTTTTGTAATCGCCCATTTCTCCAGTTGTTTATCCAGATTGGTTTCGATCATGTCATATGCATGATCCAGCTTTTGTGTTGTATGCTCCACGAGAAGCACATCAAGTCCTTTGGCTGCGAGCATCTGGGAAATACCTTGCCCCATCGTACCGCCGCCGACAACTCCTATTTTTTTGAAAAACATGGTTCTGCTCCATCCTTTCGGTTCTCTATTTCTCTATTGTACCCTGTTCGCCGAAAATTACAAATTTCGACCCAACATATAATAATATCTTAGCACGAGTGAAATGTAAAAAAAAATAACCAGCATAAATAAATTATGCTGGTAGAAGGGCACTGTCACGAAATTGACAACGAAATTGCTCGCCAGATAAAACTTCCTCACGAATCAAGATGTCGAGTGAATTGTCGAAAATTGTCCGTTGTTCTTCAAGCAACTGCTTTGTCTGTTCCATCAGTTCTTGCAGAATTAATTTATTCTCTCGCATCAGTTCCTCGGTTGTGACCATATCCATGTTCACAATCCCAAGTGAAGTCAACCCCGAAGCCATCATCGTCTGTACAACATTGGTTGCCTGATCAAAGTCATTGCGTGACCCTGTGGAACGACCACCGTAGTACATTTCCTCCGCAGCTGCTCCTCCGAGTGCAATCATGATCTGCTCTTCCAGAAAGCGCTTCGTATAGAGGAACTGTTCCTGTTGCGGGTTATGACGTACATATCCCAGCGCCTGACCACGCGGACTAAGTGCCACCTGACTAACACTGCCTGGACGAACGAGTTCTGCCATAATGGCATGTCCCAATTCATGAATGGCGACCCTTTTCTTCTCTTCCACACTGGACTCACGGTCTGTCTTCTCACCCATCATGACTTTATCAATAGCCAGGGACAAATGCCGCTGTTCGATATTTAACAAGCCGTCTCTCATGGCGTATATTGCTGCTTCGTTCATCACACTTTCGAGCTGTGCACCGGAGAAACCATAGGATTCTTCCGCTGTTTTCTCCAGATTAACTTCCTTCATCAGAGGTTTGTTCACCGCATGCAGTTCCAGAATATGCTTTCTGCCCTTTTTGTCAGGCAAGTCCACTTGAATGTGGCGGTCAAAACGTCCCGGGCGCGTCAGAGCGCTATCGAGCATCTCTTTGCGGTTTGTTGCAGCGATAACCAGAATTCTTGGCGTATCCGAAGAATATATTCCATCCATTTCCGTCAAGAGCTGATTGAGGGTCTGATCATATTCACGCTGTTGACCACCTTCACGTTTCCCCCCGATGACATCGATTTCATCGATAAAGATAATAGCGTTTTCCTTATTTTCCTTGGTGGCACGGGTCCTCGCGTCCTTGAACAAATCCCGAATTCTGCTGGCACCCACACCAACATACATTTCAACGAATTCACTACCCGATGCTGCTACAAAAACAGAATCGGTGTAATGGGCAGCAGCCTTGGCCATCAACGTTTTCCCTGTCCCTGGAGGACCCGTCAGCAAGATCCCTTTTAACGGGCGAATCCCGAACTTCCGAATTTCTTCATGTTTGATGAGAAAGTCAAGCGCTTCACGCAATTCCTGCTTGGCACTGTCCTGACCTCCAATTTCTTCAAAAGTAAGCTTGGAAGGTCCTTTTTTCTTCCGTTTACGTTCCTGTGCAGCGCCTACTGTAATCCCGCCACGCATTTGCATCATGAACAGCAAAGCTCCGACAAGCACCGCTGCAATAAGAATCGGAACAATATTAACACCAGTAAAAGCAAGAAAAATAATCAATACGGGAAAAAATCCGATGGCAACTTCTTTTGTCCACTTAGGCATTAGGCCACACTCCTATCTGACCGGGCACACGCGGCAGAATAATAAACTTGCTGGCATCTCCGTCTCTGAGACTGACATATACATTGTTGTCATCCATCGCTGTATTTACCTTAATTCCATTCGTCGCCATCTTTGACAACGTTGGTGTAATCTCGGTGTATTGCTTGTTCTCCATCGCCTGAGCTACGGTGAACATCGCATCACCCCACCAACTTTCCAGTGCTTCACTGGAATGATCCACAACATCCAACTTTAGTGAGCGTGTTCCAATCAGGGTCTGTCCTTCTTTGTGAATATATTGTACCAGTCTGCCCAAATCAACATCAGGTTGCAGATCCAGTTTCAATTGTACGTCATTGCGGTTAATAGTTAATTGAACGTCATTGACTCCATCGTACTGGGTTACCATTTTTTCAATCGGATTCTGCACAGCCACCTGACGATATACAAACCAACCTCCAAACAACACAACGGCTGAAATGACGGCAGTTAAAGCAATAGGCAATACTTTTAGCTTCAAGTGAATTACCCCTCCCAGATTTTGGCCCAACCTACTGGCTTATTGGTATATACGAATATGTGCACATTGACTCCTGCGATAATTTCGACAGGTTTATTTGTTATTGAATGTAACTTTGAGTACATAACTGAGTATATCACATCGTATATACAATTTCGAAGGCGAAAATATGAATAAATTATTAATTTTAACTATTTAAATCAAATATGTTTACAGGCAACACAAAGAACCGGTTCAGTCGGATATCCGTCTGCCGGTTCTTTCATTTCTTTAAATTCTCTAGTTATGTCGCTCTATTTGTTCTAGCTGTTCGGGAGTGTGTAGACAAGGTCCACCTGTTCTCCATTGCTAAAACGATAAAAGCGATAGTGGTTATGCGTACCGTCTTTATAATACACTTGCCACACATATATTCCATTCACAACTCCGGGCATGATTCGTTTAATCTCACCGGCAGGAACTTCGGAACTAAAGCGATTGCGTATCTGCGCTTCGGACATACCATTTTGCAGTAGCTCACTGTGTACAGCGTTTGCACCCTTAGCCGGTTGATTGTTTGCGTCGAACTTAACCCAGACCATAACATCCTGGTTATCCTTGTTTTTGCCGATCAGGGTCCAGTAGATGTTGTCAGAGCCTTCTTTGTCTCCCCAGATGTACTTGCGCAATTCATCATAGGATGTAATGCCCAGTTGCTCCTGTGCTGCTTGTATAGCGAGCGCTTCTTCCTTGCGCTGGTCCTGAGTGACATAGACGTAATAACGCTGAAGTCCAAACAGAATCAGAACCAGTGCAAGCAGCGAAATCCATATCCACTTCTTTTTTTTCTTCAAAAGCCGAACTTCCTTTCCCTATGATGCTGTCCTGCAATTAACGAGCAAGCAGACCATCAAATGCCAATTGAGACTCACGCAAAATGCGTTCTTCATCCAGCGTCAGACATTCGCCATGTTTCACCACTTGTTTTCCATCCACCCATACGTGCTCAACATCTTTGGCAGAAGCCGAGTAGATTGTATGTGAGATCAGGTCTGTATGTGGATAGAAATGTGCCTGTTCAATGTCCAAGGCGATAAAGTCAGCCTTCATGCCGACCTGGAGTGCTCCGGTATTGTTCAAGAAGATGGATTTGGCACCGTATGACGTTCCGAGTAATAACGCTTCGCCTGCTGGCACTGCCGTCGGGTCACCAGATACACCTTTGTGGATCAATGCAGCCAGTCTCATTTCCTCGAACATATCCAGGTTGTTGTTGCTTGCCGGTCCGTCTGTTCCGAGTGACACGGTAACTCCTGCTTTCAGCAACGCAGGTACCCGCGCAACACCGGAAGCGAGTTTCAGGTTACTTCCCGGGTTATGGGATACAGCCACATCATGACGGGCCAGAATCTCAATCTCTTCGTCATTCAGATGCACCGCATGTGCAACCAGGGATGGACGAGAGAAAAAGCCCAGTTTTTCCAGATGTGCTACAGGACGCAGTCCATAATCAGCCACGTTCTGCTCGACTTCACGAAGCGTTTCCGACATATGTGTATGAAGAGGAAGGTTTAGGTCGTTCGCGACCTGCACAAGCTTCTCTATGTAGTCAGGAGGGCATGTATATGGTGCGTGTGGCGAGATTACGGTTGTAATGCGACCATCTGCCTGTCCATTCCACTCACGCGCAAACGCAGCCGACTCCTCCAGCTTCCGCAATTGCTCTTCTTCCGAGCACAGCCCGATTACACCACGTGCCAGTGCTGCTCTAACGCCGGATTGCTCCACAACTTTGGCAACTTGATCCATGTGATCGTACATGTCCAGGAAAGCTGTAGTTCCGCCTTTCAACATTTCAAGCACTGATAGCGAAGTTCCCCAATATACGTCTTCTGAAGTCATTTTCGCTTCCATCGGCCACATTTTTTCCTGCAACCATACTTGCAATGCAAGATCGTCTCCGTGCCCTCTGAGCAACGACATCGCTGCATGACCATGCGTATTGATCAGACCCGGCAGGAAGAACAGTCCTTTTCCATCCACTTTGGTACAATTTTTGTCTTCATCCGGCAATGTCTCACCAATATGCACAATCTTGTCATCCTCAACAACCATGTATCCTTGAACCACGTTCCATGTTGTGCCGCCTTCATTAACGGCAAATTTGCCGTTGTGAATTACCCATCTATTTGTTGTCATCTTCCTCGTCGTCCTTTCCAGTCTCCAAGTAATAGGCCAAACTAAGCAGATCCGTTGTAAAGTCAGCATGGTGAATGCGGATATGCGGCGGTGTTTTTAGAATGGTTGGTGCAAAATTAAGGATCGCTTCGATTCCGGATTCAATAAGCTGATCCGCTACATTTTGGGCTTCTGTATCCGGAACCGTGATAATACCGATGCGGATGTTTTCCGTTTTAACCGCTTCCGTCAATTCATCCATTGGTTTTACCGTCAAACTGTTGATTTGACTACCAATCTTCGGTCCATATGCATCAAATACAGCAACAATCTTCATGTTGTCTTTCAGATATGCGTTGTAGTTGGACAAGGCCTGTCCGAGGTTACCCGCGCCTACCAGAGCTACATTAATTTGCTGATCAATTTTGAGAATGTGACGAATTTTCTCGATCAAATAGGATACATCATACCCGATCCCTTTACGACCAAAATCACCGAAGTAAGCCAAGTCTTTACGAATTTGGGCCGGATTCAGATCCAGCCTCTGTCCAAGCTCTTGAGAAGAAACCGTAGCCACCTCACGCTGATGCAACTCGCTCAAATAACGCAAGTAAACAGGCAGACGTCGTACCACCGCTTCCGAAATTTTATCCGATTTCATTCTTGCTCCCCCTTACCAAGGCCACGATTAAATAATAGATGAAAAGATGAGCATTCTGTATAAACTCAAAGATAAACGTGACATTTTATACAGAATGCTCCTTGTAATTTAGGTTATAAGTTCTTACGTGCAACTGCTTTAATCGGATATGGAAATATCTAATAAAGTTTAACGCCAAACGATAGTGTCATGCAATGATATAACGAACAAAACAACCATTATTTTTGTTCATTAGCAGGTTTTTCCAACCACTCGGTGATTCGTGGAACCATCTGCTCCGTGAGCATATGCTCCATTTTGGGACCTGGTAATGAATATAAAAAGAATTTGCCATAGTACGCTTCAATCACACGTGTATCATAAACAATGACAATTCCTCTGTCCTGCGCTGTACGCACCAATCGGCCAAATCCCTGCTTGAAACGAATGACCGCTTGCGGCACGGACAGTTTCATGAACGGATTTTTCTTCTGTTCCTGAAGCAACTCACTCTTGGCTTCCACCAACGGATGATTCGGTGGCTGGAAAGGCAATCGCACAATAGCGAGACAGGTTAGCGCCTCTCCAGGGATATCTACACCCTCCCAGAAGCTGCTTGTGCCCAGAAGTACCGTAGCTTTGGCATCTTGGAACCTGCGAGTCAATTTGGAACGACTTCCACTATCAACGCCTTGCCCAAGCAACGAGATGTCGTTGCCAGACAGAGCTTCTTTCAGCGGATCATAGACCTGTCGCAACATCTTGTATGAAGTAAACAGAACCATCATGCGTCCACGCGTAGCAATTGCCGTCTCTGCGAGTGATTGCACCAGCATATTGACAAAGTGCGCATCACCCACACTTCCCTTCACACTTGGGAAATCACGCGGAATCACCAGAAGTGCCTGATCGCGATAATTGAAAGGTGATGGCAACATAGACGTTAACAGCCTATTGTTCTCGGCGGCTTCCTGCAAGCCAAGCTGTTCAATCATGAACTGGAATGACTTATCTACGGAGAGCGTAGCCGATGTAAGCACAACACTTTTCTTTTTGTCAAAAAACAAATCCTTAAGTTGTGCACTGACATCTACAGGTACGGCATACAGCTGGAGAGATTTGCTGCGGAATTGGCCGCTGGCTTCCATCCAGTACACCGTTTTGGCGTCATCCATACGCATGAAGAAACGTAAATTTTCCTTCAATGTGGTCAGATCTTTCAGCAGTCCTGTGATGTCCGTGATCAGACTATCCGATTGATAATCATCCTGATCTTCTTTCACCTCAAGCAGCAATTTGTCCCCTTTGCGAACCAAATCGCCCAGAGTCACATAGATCTGGTTCTCCAGATCCTGCAACTCCTGCCATTTTGCAGGTTTCTGAGATGCTTTCAGACGCAGTGAAAATTGCCCCGTCTCTCCCGGTGAAGCATCACTTCGTTCAGGCAACAGACCAAACAAGGCATCGCTCATACGATCCCACAGCTCCTTAACTTCAAGAGCGAGCGGGAACATCTGATCCACCATGGAGCCCCATTGCACCGAATTTTCATGCCCGGATAACTGCGACCGAAGCATAGGCAGCTGACCATTACGACTGTCTTTAAACAGGCGGGTCAGTGTATGAACCAAGGTGAAATATTTCATATGCATTCCAAGATGTTTACCAGCGACATCCTCCAGATGATGTGCCTCATCGATTACAAGACTCTCATAGGCTGGCAGCAGCTGATGCGCGGCTTTCACATCCGTAAATAATTTGGAGTGATTGGTGATTACGATATCAGACAACCCTGCTTCATGTTTGGCACGATGGTAGAAACATTTACGGAACCATGGACAGGATCTTCCCAGACATGATTCGGATTCGCTCTGTACCGTCTCCCAGAAGTCCCCTCCGCGTCCGCTAAGGTTAAGTTCCTCATCATCTCCGGTTTCGGTCTGCGTAAGCCAGACAATCATCTGAGCAGCTGTGAAATAATCCTCTTTGGGTGTAGCGAACTCACGTTTATTGATTTTGTGTTCAAATTTGCGCAGGCACAGGTAATGTCCACGTCCTTTGAAGACAGCAGCCTTAAACGGGAACGGAACCACTTGAGTCAGCATAGGAATGTCCCGCTCTCTCAATTGCTCCTGCAGATTGATCGTATGCGTGCTGACCATAACTTTCTGTTCTTGCTTCACACTTTCGTAAATAGCAGGCAACAGATACCCTAGAGATTTACCGGTACCCGTTCCAGCTTCGATCAAAAGATGTTTCTCTTCATCCAGGGCTTGCCTTACACTGCTGAACATCTGAGTCTGCGCTTCACGCTCTTCGTAATGATCCAGTGTATCCTTCAGGTTCTCCCGAACCTGGTCCATAAACTGTTCGAAGCTTACACCATCTAGAGGGTTAGCCTCCCGCTCATCGCGTGGTGCACCAATATCGGTCCAATCACTTACATTAAGAGCAAGCTGACGATAATAGGTATGTCCGTCCAGATCCTGAATCGGCTCTGCTTCCTTCTCACTACGCATCCCGTCCAAAAACCAACCTAAGTCACTGTCTTCTGGTGCAAACAGGTCACTAAGGCGCTGAATCGTTATGAGCGGTAATTCCTTTAACTCATCCAGACACTTGAGCAGCACATAGGCTGTCGCCAGTGCATCACTGTCTGCCTGGTGAGGGCGATCATGTTGAAATCCAAATTCGGAAGACACATAACCGAGTTGATAAGAACCCAATGATGGGAATGTAATCTTCAGAAAATCAATCGTGTCCAGAATGCGGCCAGTGAACGGCAAATAACCGCAACGGTCGAGAGCATTCTGCAAAAAGTGAAAATCAAAAGCGACGTTGTGTCCAACAAGCACCACATCATTAAGCAGCGGAACCATCTCCATCATCATCTCTTCGAGTGAAGGAGCGTCCGCCACATCTTCATCGGTAATACCCGTCAACCCCGAAATAAACGGGGGAATCGGTACACCAGGGTTCACATAAGAACTATATATTTGAGTTATGCTGTAGTCATGATCTATGATGGCAAGTCCGGCCTGTATAATCTCACCGTCGGACTGCGTGCCGGTTGTTTCGAAATCCAATACGGCAAATTTCATTGCAATGTACGGTCCCTTCCATTCCAGTCTATGTTACAGCATAGCAAAAAAAAGGGGATTTGAAAATTAACTGACAAAAAAGCGGTGTCCCCGCCGCTATGCCAAAGGAGGGAACACCGTTTTTTTGTCGCCGAATTCCCGCTTAATGAAGGGTCGTCAGCTGATTAGCATATTGCAATTTTCCCCTGTTCAACCTGCAAGCTTCCATGTTGTACAGTGGTTCGGTCAATGTCGGGTCATACTGAAGGGCCTGTGCAAAGAGTGAACATGCAGCTTCGGGATTCGCAAGCTTGGCTTGAATACAGCCCAGGGCGTTACATACAAGCCCTTTTAAGCGAGGTGAACCTTTAAGGTACATGATCTGCTGCAAATGTGTCCCGGCTTCCGCTATTTGTTCCAGATTCAGATACGCGAGCGCCAGGTAAAAACGAGTTAATGCACTCTCCGGATGGTCGGTCACAACCCGGGAGAACTGCATGATCGCCTGCGGATACATCTGTAATTTGAAATAACCCTGACCTCGACTGAAACATTCCAGATGGAGTTCAGGCAGAGCGGTAACAGCTTCCTGTTCCGGTTCAAGGGAAGCAGGCTTATCCATCTCCCGCTCCCTCACCTGGCTCATCTTTTCTTCAAACATCAGCCATTCATCCAGCATTCCGTCACTCATCCGCTTAAGCAAGTTCCACTTTTGCAGCAATTCCTGTTTGTTCAGGCCTTCAGCGGAAGGATAGCTCTTGATAATTTCATCTAACATGTCGTTCATTTCTGCGAAAACATGCTGGAACATCGATGCATCCCCACCCTTGAAAAAATGGATTAGTGCAGTGACCTGTACTCATTTTTTGCTTCAAGGGCCGATTTCATTCTCCTTACCAGTCGATTACATAATTGTTGCGTGGACTTCCTGTTTCATCGTTTGTACAGGTTTATTCTGTCCATCTACAAATACAACGGTTGGTTTGTGAGTATTTGCCTCTTCTTGCGACATCATGGCGTAAGAAATGATAATGACGTTATCTCCAGGCTGCACCAGACGTGCAGCTGCGCCGTTAAGACATATGACCCCGCTTCCGCGCGGTCCTGGAATCACATAAGTTTCCAGACGTGCACCATTGTTGTTGTTCACAATTTGCACTTTTTCGTTTTCCATCAAGTCGGATGTTTCCATCAAATCTTCATCTATGGTAATGCTACCCACATAGTTCAAATTGGCTTCCGTTACCGTAGCCCGGTGAATTTTGGATTTCATCAGTGTTCTAAACATGGGACAGTACCTCCGATTTTTGCAACCTTATATTGTCAATCAATCTTGTTTTTCCGAATTTCACCGCAAGTGCGATGAGCAGATCATCACGTCCTTGAACTTCTTCCTGATCTGCGAGTGGCTCCAGACTTGGAAAAGCCTGAATCTCGGCGTAGTCGATAACGGCAAGCGGTGAGCTTGCAATGTGCTCGCGCAGAATACGACGGATATCTGCGGCTGTAGTAGCTACACCTGTATCTGCGGCTTCCTGAGCTGCACGCAGTGCCTTCGACAGAACCAAGGACTGTGTACGCTGTTCTGCGCTAAGATAGACATTACGTGAACTGAGAGCAAGACCATCCTCTTCGCGAACAATCGGACAGGGTACAATTTCTACAGGCATATTCAAATCATTCACCATCTGTTGAATGACCGCAACCTGCTGAGCGTCTTTCATTCCAAAAAATGCACGCTGTGGCTGTACGATGTTGAAGAGTTTGGAGACTACGGTCGTTACCCCGTCAAAATGTCCTGGACGTGAAGCGCCACATAAGCGCTCCGTCAGTTTTGAGACAGATACCGTCGTTTGTGTTGCCTGTAGATACATCTCTTCAACAGAGGGAATAAATACGATATCCACTCCTTGTGAGCGTGCTGTTTCCACATCTCTGGCTTCATCCCGCGGATAGCTGTCAAAATCTTCATTAGGGCCAAATTGAATTGGATTAACAAATATGCTTAATACCACGATATCGCTCTGTTGTCTGGCTGCCTGCATCAAACTTGCATGACCTTGATGAAGATAACCCATTGTTGGTACCAGACCTACAACGGATGCAGTGGACCGAATCGCTTGACGCTTCAAGCTTAGTTCCTGTCTTAACTCTGCGATAGTCCGTAATACTTTCATGAGTTACTCCCCACCTTTTCCTTGCGTTGTCCGCCGTACAGTTGATCCAGAACACCATCCGCAGCATTGAATACATGCTCTTCGGCCGGGAACGAACGATCTTTCACTTCTTTCACGTAAGCTTCGATGCTGGTTCTGATTAATGTTCCCACATCTCCATAGGTTTTGACAAACCGTTTGGGTGTATACGGAGAGGCGTATTGAACCACATCGTGGAATACCAGTACCTGACCATCACAGCCTCGTCCTGCTCCAATTCCGATGGTAGGGATGGACAGTTCCTCCGAGATCGCCCGTGCAACTTCTTCCGTAACCAGTTCAAGCACAATACCAAACGCACCTGCAGCTTCCAGGGCTTTGGCTTCGTCCATCAGACGTTTCGCATCCGCTGCATCCTTGCCCTGAATGCGGTAACCACCAATCTGATTAACCGATTGAGGTGTAAGTCCGATATGGCCAAGAACAGGCACGCCTGCTTGCACGACTGCTCTAACGGTGTCTGCTATCTCGACTCCGCCTTCCATTTTAACGGCATGGGCATGCCCCTCTTGCATCAGTCGACGTACACCCTTAAGCGTCTCATCCACGCTGCCATGATAGGTCATAAAAGGCATATCAGCCACAATAAATGTCTTCTCAGCTCCGCGCACTACGGAACGTGTGTGGTACACCATATCGTCGATGGTCACCGGAAGCGTCGAGTTATAACCCAGTACTACATTGCCGAGTGAATCACCAACCAAGATCAGATCAATACCTGCTTCCTCTGCGAGAAGCGCTGTTGGATAATCGTAAGCCGTGATCATACTAAGCGGCACGCCATCCTGCTTATATTTTTTCATTTTCACAATATTCAACGCTTGTTTGTTCGCCATTTTTTTCATGGCTCCTTTCTTCTTTTCAAATAAACGCAACAAAAAAACCTTTTAGTTTTCCACTAAAAAGTCCCGAAAAGTCAAAAAAGAGTCACTTGCGATCGTCCCTTCTGTCTCGGTCCTCTTCGGCTCAGAGCAGAATCCAACAACTCACTTAAACGTATTTCATTCTTGCACTGCGGTCTGCTTATATAAAACACATCAAAGCAGAACAAAGGTTACTGTTACGGGAGTGCAATTCGGTCTGCATTAGCCGATATCGCCTCACGAACACAGTATACCAAAGTTCTGCTCAAACTTCACGTCTTATGTTCATTTTACCAGTGAAAATTCGACAAATTGTTTATGATTTCCAGGAAATCTCACCAGAGATGATTAGTGTATGTTCTCCATCGTGCTTCTCCACGATAAGTGCTCCAGATGGGTCAAGACCGATGGCCTTCCCTTCAATGACACCATGAGGATTCGTCACTGTAATCTCTCGATTCATCGATACGGACAGGGCCTCCCATAGAGCTGAGATCACGCCAAATCCTTCTTTTTGATACAAAAAATACAATTGTTCAAGCTCCGTCAAAATGGCAGCCGTTAGTTTAGTACGATCAACGGATTGCCCCGTCTCCATCTTGAGTGAAGTAGCTATAGTTGTAAGATCTTCCGGATAATCCTCGGGATCAAAGTTCACGTCAACCCCTATACCTGCAATACAGTATCTGACTTCATGATCTTCTACCGTGGATTCAAGCAATATGCCACATACCTTGCGTCCGTCAATCAACACATCATTTGGCCATTTGATGCCTGCATCAGCTCCTGAACAAGCTCGAACGGCACGACATACAGCCACTCCTGTTAATAAAGTTAGCTGCGGCGTATGCTGAAGTGGTAGATCAGGGCGTAACAGTACACTCATCCAGATTCCTTTACCTGGAGGAGAGAACCACTGTCGACCGAAACGTCCTCTTCCTCCTGTTTGTTCTTCCGCAATGACCACAGCACCTTCCGCCTGCCCTTGCTCAGCTAGCTTGAGAACATCCCCTTGCGTAGACAGGGTCGAAGCCAACAAAACAGCCTTACGGCCAAATACGGTTGTATCCAGAGCCAATTGGAGGCCAGTAGCGTCAATGCTATCCGGCTTCGTTACTAGACGGTATCCTTTGCGGGATACCGCTTCAAACTCATAACCCATGTCTCGCAACTTGTTCACATGTTTCCACACAGCGGTCCGACTGATGGACAGATTACGGCTGATCTCTTCACCCGATACGAATCGTCCTTCTGCATTTAATAACATATGTAACAGATCTTCATGTTTGGTCATCTTGAACCACCCGCTTCACTTCTGCACTTAGTGCTTCATGCTGATTCGCTATCGTTCCAATCGCCGTTTCTCGTAACAAATGTTTCATTAGTTGCCCCAGCCAAGGCCCGCCTTTGCGCTGCACCATTTGTAACACTTGTTCCCCTGTAATATCCAACTCTTTCAAGTCATGCACAGGGATCGATTGACTCCATTCGGCTGCAAGCTCTTGAACCAAAACAACCTGCATTTCTGCCTGTTCGGATTGATTCCGCCATCCTGCTGGCAGTGTAGACTGTATTCGAAGCCAATCATCCGCAGCCTGAACGCCGCAAGCCAGAACAGTAACGATCCAATCAGAACGGAGACTGACCGTATCCTTCTGCTCTTGAACGGAAGTATGAATCAACTGTTCCACCTGAAGGACCCCTGTTATACGAGAACGATGTTCATTGGAAAATGTCCACTGACGTAATAATACATCTGCTTCATCCTTGCTATATCCGCCAGCAATCAGGATGAGTGACCAGCGGAGCAACACATGCTCACCTGACAATTGTTCCAGATTAGATAACAACGTCTTGTTAAAACGCGCCGAGCTAACCGCCGCTTTGATGTGCGCAAGGGCATCACTTCTGTATAACAGCTCCAACCCTCTTAAAGGATGCGGTCCCGACATCATTTTTACCATCTCGGTACGTACCCGTTCCATTGCTATATGTTGAAGCAGGTCTTTCTGCTTTACAAGACCTTTCCACGTGTTATAGGCAATTTTAAAATCAAATACGGAAGCAAACCGGACACAGCGGAGCATCCGCAGTGCATCTTCTCCAAATCGTTCCATCGCAGAACCCACACATCTGACTCGCTCTTCTTTGATATCTGCCTGTCCACCGAATGGGTCAACGATTGTCCCAGTGACGTCCATGGCAAGAGCGTTCATCGTGAAGTCACGCCGCTGTAAGTCTTCCTTGATATCTTGAACAAATTGAACCGCAGCAGGTCTGCGATTATCCTGATATTCGGATTCTGTTCGAAATGTGGTCACTTCAAAGTAATAACCGCCTGAACGAACGGTAACCGTACCGTGTTGTAAACCTGTAGGAATACAATCGTCAAACAGTTCCATGACTTGCTCAGGAGAAGCAGATGTCGTGATATCCATATCATCTACAACTCGTTCCAACAATTCGTCACGAACGCAACCACCTACCCAATATGCCTTGTAGCCATGTTTGTTTAATGTTGTGAGTACATTCTCACTTTGCATTGCCATTTCACGATCTACCTGTGTCCATTGAACCACCACATATCACCTCTTCTCTTGCCTGTTGTGGTATGCACAGTATGATTTCGTCAAAGAAATGATTAACCGCAAACCGGCTTCAGATTCGGAACTTCCCTTCCCAAAACCCGGTAATAAATTTGTTCATATTCATGCCGAATAGCATCATTGCAAAAGTCGTGATGCGCGCGCTGAAGACATGCTTCCCTGAACTCAGCAGCCAAACGATCGTCCGTCAATAAACGGATGGTGTTCTCGGCCATGGATTGTGTATCCCCGATCGCGGATAAATACCCCGTCTTACCATGTAAGACCAGTTCCGGAATTCCTCCGGCCTGTGAACCGATCGTGGGTACGCCACAAGCCATTGCTTCAAGCGCCACAAGTCCGAAACTTTCCTTCTCCGATGGAAGCATCAACACGTCTGCCATGGAAATGACCTGAGCAATGTCATCCTGTTTGCCAAGGAAATGAACTTTATCATTCAAGCCGAGATCATTAATTTTCCATTGCATCTTCGGCAAATCAGGTCCTTCACCGACAAATAACAGTTTGGCAGGAACCTGCTCCTGTACCTGACGGAAGACCTCTACCACATCCTGAGTTCTCTTCACCGGTCGGAAATTGGAGATGTGCATTAATATTTTTTCGTCGGGCGCAGCAAAGTCTCTTCGCAGACTGGCAGCATCCCGCGGATAATATATTCGTTTATCAATAAAATTATAGGTCAGATCGATTGGGCGCTGAATATCCAGCAATTCGACCGTTTCTCGAATCAAATCTTGTGATACGGCAGTAACCGCGTCACTTTCATTAATGGCTAGACGGATCAGATCCTTCAGAGATTCATCCTGAGCCAGAACCGTAATATCCGTTCCATGTAACGTGGTAACCACTTTAAGGCCGTCCCCTACCATTTGTTTCGCAAGAAAGGCACATACTGCGTGTGGAACGGCGTAATGAACATGCAGCAGATCCAGCTGCTGTGACTTAGCCACCTGAGCCATCTTTGTTGCCAGTGACAGGTCGTAGGGTGGGTAACGGAAAACATAATAATCATTTACTTCAACTTCGTGGTAAAAAATATTTTTCTGGAACGTACCCAGTCTGAACGGGATACTGTTGGCAATAAAATGAACCTGATGCCCCTGTTCGGCAAGTAATTTGCCCAGTTCCGTTGCGACAACGCCAGACCCGCCGAGGGACGGATAACAGGTGATGCCGATTTTTAGCTTTTTATCCATCCTGTGGACGCTCCTTTGATCTCCCGCTTCATGCAGGTTGATATAATGCAATGGAATAATGAAACCCTTCGTTTCATTAAACGTAAAATGTGAAATCGCTTATTGGGCACCCGGGCCAAATTGATGAACCACGTAAGGTGTAATTGTAGCAAAACCTTCTGCAAACGGGATGAGACTGCGTTGTCCGAGCAAGGAATCACGGGCTCTTACACGTTCAATATACCCTTGATTCAATGGTGTCGAGACCGCTCCGTCTCCCAGTTCGAATTGGGAACGATAAGAAAGTAATGATGCTTCTTTTTGCTCATAGTGTTCCGTAATATCAACAATCAAATCCGTAGGACCGATGTCATTAATAAAGTAAAAATAAAGTTCCTTCACCTGCACGGCAGGCATGTCCGGCATGTAGTTGCGAAGCTTGGCGTTAAATACAGCCTCCTGCACAAGCTTACTGCAATTGACATGATCCGGATGACGATCTTCCCAATACGGAGCAAACACCATCCGAGGGGCATGACGCCGTATCTCAGCCGTCACCGCCTGTACATGTTTAGGCGTAAGATATAAGCCACGATCTGGAAGACCCAGATTCGTTCGACACGAAAGACCGAGGACGCGGGAGGCTTGCTCCGCTTCCTCGGTTCTGCGCTCTACTGTTCCGTTGGAAGACATCTCAGCACGAGTCAGATCACACACGCCTACTTTCAAGCCGGCAGCGGTATGTTTGGCAATCGTTCCACCCATACCAATCTCCGCATCGTCTGCATGTGCTCCAAAAATGAGAATATCCAGACTCATTCGGAATCACCCGAATTCAATCCAGCCTCCGGCTTGTATTTATGTACCAGCTCTCTCCAGGCAAAATCGCCACGATCCAGAGCCTTAACCAGAATCTCAGCGGTTGCGATATTGGTGGCAAGTGGAATTCCCTGCACATCACAAAGACGTAGCAACGCATTAATATCCGGCTCGTGAGGTTGTGCCATCAATGGATCGCGCAAGAAAATAATCAGATCCATCTCATTTTGCGCAACCAAAGCTCCAATCTGCTGATCTCCGCCCAATGGGCCTGATTCGAATCGATGAATCTTCAGGGACGTTCCTTCCATAATACGAAGGCCTGTTGTTCCTGTAGAATATAATTGATGGTCCGTAAAAACAGGCTCATATGCCGTCACGAAGTTAACCATCTCTTCTTTTTTACGATCATGGGCGATAAATGCTATTTTCAACATGACAATCTCCTTTAGTCGATAAAGTGGTCAAATCCGTAGATCATTCCTGTATATTCCATAACCTTTTGCACACCAATCTTAACACCAGGCATATAACCTGCGCGCTCGTAGGAGTCATGCCGAATTTTGAGTGACTGTCCATAGTCTCCGAAAACAACTTCCTGCTGCGCGAATACACCAGGCAATCGTACACTGTGAATTCGGAAGCCATTGTAATACCCGCCTCGTGATCCTTCAATCGTTTCTTCCTCATTTGGATTACCTTGACGAAGTTCTTCCCGATTGGCAGCAATCAGTTCCGCTGTTTTGATCGCAGTTCCTGAAGGAGCATCCAGCTTCTGATCTCCGTGATATTCGATGATCTCCACATTTGGCATATGTTTGGCAGCCTGTGCTGCGAATCGCATCATCAGAATGGCACCAATCGAGAAGTTAGGTGCAATAAGCCCTCCAATTCCTTTGTCCTGGCACTGCTTGTCCAACTGTTCGATCTGCTCCGGCGTGAAGCCGGTAACACCCATGACAGGTCTGACTCCATGACGGATCGCGATCTCAGTATGTGCAAACGCAAATTGTGGTACTGTAAAATCAACCATAACCTGAGGTTTTGTTTCGGCAAAAGCCATTTCGATATCATCAGTCACCAGCACCCCACACTCTGGCAAACCAACAAGGGTTCCTGCATCCGTGCCTGCTCCGGAGCGGTTGACAGCCGCTGCAAGCTCCAATTCCGGGTCCTGAAGTACCAATTTCACAACTTCACGGCCCATACGGCCAGCCGCTCCGATCACGGCAACTCTGATTACTTCACTCATATTGACTGCATCTCCTCGCTATGTTGGATCATATCGTTGAATCCATTTCTACTCAAAAGAAATCTTTGCAAAATGAATTCTTATTGAATGGATTTCATACGTTGCTTGATTTCCTGTAACATCTGATGCAGTTGCCCATTCTGCGGGTCCAGCAAAATTGCCTCACGCAGCGCCTGAATTGCATAGTCAAATTCATTCAAATCACTGTAAGCCAGCGCAAGCATAACATGAGCTTCCACTGAGAGCGGATCAAGTTTGACCGCTTCTTGCAGAAGCGTAGACGCTTCCACATAGCGCTCCTGTGTTGCAATACCCGCCTGCTCCAACAGCAACTTCGCTCTGGAGGTCAATTCTTTTGATTCCAACGTCTGCAGATGCAAAATATACTCTTCTGTTCCTGGCGACAATTCAACCGACTTGCGCGCATATTCAAGTGCCGGAACCAGATGTTTGCTGCGCGCGTGTGTAATGGAACAGCGATAATATAACTCCGCATGTTTTGGATGAGCATGAATGGCTGATTCGAACCAACGAATGGCCTGCTCAAAATCATTTTGCAATATACAGCGATAAGCCTGCTGCATATATTCTTCCGGTTTCATCATCAAGCTGCCCCTCCCCGATCGGGTGATGGTACAGCATATGTAATCTATGCCTAATCGGTGTTTTTGGGAGTCCACCGATTGGCATCGCGGGTGTTAAATTTATGCATGACTTTATCGTGCGCCTCAGCCAGATCAATTCCCAGTGAGTTCGCAAAACAAATCGTGATAAATAAAATATCTCCAAGCTCAAGTTCAATGGAATTGGCTGCTTCGGAAGATTTCTTCGGCTTCTCGCCAAATTCATGATTCACTTCCCTGGCAAGCTCCCCAACCTCTTCAGACATCCGGGCCAACATGGCCAGAGGACTGAAATACCCCTCCTTGAACTGGGAGATATACTGATCAACCTCACGCTGCATTTCTGCGATGCTTTTCTCCATGAGAACGGATTCTCCTTTGAAATGATGTCGTATTTGTTCCTAATAATATCAGTTATTTAGATTCACTTCCACCATCATCAGCGACAAATCATTTTTAAAGAATCAATAAACAGGTATACTAGATGGGAATGATTGCTTCTTCATTCTAATTTATCTACAGCGAGGGATCTTATGAGCACTGCCAAAACCTGGGTTCAAGTTAAACTGGTTCTTCCCATCGTGCTGGGTACAGCCTTATATGCCTTTGGGCTCCTCTATTTTATTATCCCCAACCAGCTTATGGAAGGTGGCCTCACCGGGGTTACGGTGCTGATCAATTACGCTTTTGGCATCTCACCTTCACTTACAACCTTGATTCTGAATGTTCCCCTCTTTCTGATCGGGCTCAAAATTTTGGGCGGCAGACAGATGATCTATACGGGTATCGGAATCGGGGCACTGACTGTTTTTCTGTGGTTGTTTGAGAAGTTGATTCATCTGGGCTGGATTGAACCATTACATACCGAGAATGACTTACTGTTAGCAGCACTATATGCAGGTGTTACCCTCGGAGCCGGCCTTGGTATCGTATTTCGTTGGGGTGGAACGACGGGCGGTTCAGACATCATTGCCCGTATTCTCAACCGCAAGTATGGATGGAGTATGGGCCGAGTATTACTGGGCATCGACTTTGTCATTATCGGGCTCTCTCTCATCTACATCCCCAAAGAAAAAATTCTGTATACGCTTGTAGCTGTATTCATCGCCTCCAAAGTCATCGACTTTATTCAGGAAGGTGCATATTCTGCCCGGGCATTTATGATCATTAGTGACCATGCACCCGAGATTGCGGACCAGATCACACGGGATATGGATCGTGGCGTCACCCTCATTCCAGCCATTGGCGCGTACTCTAAACAGGCCAAACACATGGCCTACTGCGTGATCTCCAGGCAAGAGTTCAGGCGATTGCAGACCATTGTACGTTCCATTGACCCGAGAGCTTTTGTCATCATCAGCGATGTTCACGATGTACATGGCGAAGGTTTCAAAGAAAGCTGATATACACAGAAACTACAAAAAAACCTCTTTTACATGAAGAGCCGTTAGCGTGGCTACTCATGCGGAAAGAGGTCTTTTTTATATACCACTTATAGACCAGGATCAAGTTCATGTTCTATTAACGCCGAAAAGGAAAAATCCCCTGCTGCTGCGCACGATATTTACGATATCCGGCGTAACTTAACGTCGCCACAATGACCGAACTAATGAGCAGCCCGGCTGCCCTGCGATCGGGACCCTGTACAAACGGTACAAAGGCACTCTCGTCCTTCTCGCGACCAAACAACTGGTTAACCAGTTCCTCCCCATGGCCAACCATGCTCTTTAATTGAGCCAGATCAGGTTGCTTGGCAGTGGTAAGCCCTTTGGTATGAGATAACCAGGCGTCCATCTGAGCAATTTCATACGGTTCACGGCGAATCAGTGCGGCAGGACGAATCGTCTCATAATGCTCCTCCAGAACGGTGTAGCGGTTTGCCAGTACGGCCGCAGTTTGCCCTTGATTTGTAGCAGCGGATAAAGCGTCCAGATCGTTTTTCACGATTTTATAATACTGAAGCCATAAAGGCTTGGTTGGATTCGCGAGACTATCTGCTGCAAGTCTGAGCTTGGCTGAGGACTGCTGAAGAGAAGCATCGTCATTTTTCACCTTCACAACGGCTTGTTTCACTTCAACTATGGTTTCGGAAAAGGCGTGAATGCCCTCGACTGTTGTTTGTCCCTCAAAGGAGATATGCTCCAGACTTTTACTGATACGCAGAATGCTTCCGCGCACTTCTTCAATATTATTCTCGAGCGCCTGACGATACAATATGGCTGCTTCCTCATTCAGTTGTGCAATTGAATTGCTTGTGGACACTTGCTGATCTGAATTCGAATTCAATGCTTCACTTTGCGCGGATACACGATATGCTAAGTTCGTCCAAAGCATTAGAGCCATGAACGATACCACCAGTAAGCCAGTTTTGATCCCAAACGTTCTCTTCATGGACATCCCTCCCACCACCAATGTATGGCGGGGGACAGTTCATTAGAACAAGCTCAAGATCGGATATCAGGTTCGTTTCGCCTGTCTTAAGGCCAGCCACGCGCACAGAATGCTTACCAGTGTCAGTCCGAATGTGAAATTACGCACACCATCTACATGATCATAGAGGGAAGCGGGTAACCAAGGGTAAATATCATATGTATAATCCATCGTATCGTTCAACAGTGTCCAGAGACCTGCAACGACAAGGGAAGCCCAGCGGAAGCCGAAAAAGCGTACATAAATTAGAGCTTCAATGGCCATCGCACTATGCGAAGCAATCAACATCCAGTCTTGCCAGTGCTGTGTACCACCTTGCATCCAGCCAGCGAAAATAATGGATACGGCCCACACGCCATATTTCACAGATGTGACCACGGCAAGCGCCTGAATCACATGTCCGATCCGTTTGATGATGATGGACCGTGGTGGGTACAAGACCCATAACAACGCTAAAGTAAAAAACAAACTCGCTGTTGGACTATCTGGCACAAATACGATCTGCCACACCGGCTGCTCAGCCAGCGTCAATTTCATTTGCTCTCCGTACCAGATGTATCCGTATACCGTTCCTACCGCATTACACCAAAATAATAGCCACAGGAAATAACGATTGGTTAGAAATTCCCTACTCCAGAAATACGATAAAGCCACATTCCCTGCCCCTTCCTTCATCAATATTGTGCACGATACAGTGCTGTCCAAAAAAAACACTTCAAAAAAACCTGACCGCATAAACGATCAGGTTTCATTGGTTATTTCGATTTTACTGTTCTGCTTTCTGTTTCGCAAGCCATTCGGTCAGATGAGTGATCTCTTCATCCGTGACACCTTGAGCGATGGCGTTATTGTACTGAGGAGGCATCTCGTTATAACCATCTTTAATGATGGTCAGAATCTCTTCCTGGCTGTGCTTGTCACCCACACCCCGAAGTGAAGGTCCACTTGCGCCCTTCATATCAGCAGCATGGCAGCCAATACATCCGGCCTTCTTGTACGTTTCCATTGCAGGATCATCCTGTTCCACGATCGCAACCTCTTCTTGCTGTCCAGGTGCATTGGAAACGGGTGGGAGCCCCTGTTCACGCCTCTCCAGCGCTTCTTCTTCACGTTGAATATGTTCAGGTTTCTGTCCACTTGCTTCCAACTCATGCTCGTAGTGCGTCCATGCTACATTCGTCAGGTAGAATACAGAAATGACCGACAATATCATCAGTGATGAAGCAATTGGGCGTTTATAGAAACGCCGCTCCTTGCCTGTATCCAGGAATGGTGCCAGCAGCAAAGCTCCAAAAGCGACTCCGCTGACCCCCAGTACCCCGAGCAGAACGTAATCGCCCGATGCGTATGGATACTTCAAGTACTGATACAGAAAAAGGAAGTACCAGTCCGGCATGGGAATTACGGATGCGCTCGGATTGGCCGGATAGCCTAAAGGTGCAGGTTCTGAGATCGTGAGAACCAGAATCCCCACCAATACAACGACACCAACCATCCATTCTTTCAGCAGGAAGTTGGGGATAAAGGCTTCTGATTTGCCGGGATACGCCGTGTAATCAGGAGGGGTAATGAAACCCGCCCCTTTACGGACCCGTGAATCACCGACAAAGATAACCTTTTCCTCATCATCCTTCTTATGTCCGTGAGCCATTGCGATTCCTCCCTTCTCAGTTTATAGTGGTCCCGAAATGCCCTGTCTGCGGATCATGATAAAGTGTCCGACCAGAAGCACCAGAAGCACAGCGGGGAGGAAGAATACGTGCAGGGCAAAGAATCGGGTTAGTGTCTGTGCACCAACAATCGTACCGCCTTGCAGGAATTCTTTAATAATCGGTCCCAGCCAAGGAACCGTATTGGCAATCTCCAGTGTTACTTTTGTTGCAAAATAGGCTTTGTTATCCCATGGCAACAAGTACCCTGTAAGCCCCAGGCCCAACATGACGAAAAAGATCAGCATGCCGACAACCCAGTTCATTTCACGCGGTGCCTTGTAAGAGCCTGTAAAGAACACACGCATCGTATGTAAGAACATCATTACGATAACCAGACTGGCTCCCCAGTGGTGCATGCCGCGAACAATTTGGCCGAAGGCTACTTTGGTCTGCAGGTACTCCACGCTTGCGTAAGCATTGATAATATCAGGTACATAATACATGGTCAGGAACATGCCTGACAGAATCTGAATAACAGTAATAAAGAACGTCAATCCACCAAAGCAGTACACGAATGCGGAAAAGTGATGAGCCGGATTTACATGCTCTGGAACTTCATGATCCGCAACGTCCCGCCAGATTGGCGTGATGTCAAGACGCTCGTCAATCCAGTCATAGACATTTTTAAACATCTGCGTTCACGCCTCCTAATTCACTCGGGTGTTCGGAACAATGTCGCCCAGATATACCCAACCCTGCTCTTCCTTGACTACATACTCATCCAGCGGTTTGGGGGCTACGGCAAGATTCTTCCCTTCCTTGTCATAGTGCGCGCCATGGCAGGGGCAATGATACTCATCAGGGTACTGCTTGTCACTATTCCAGCCTACTGTACATCCCAGATGTTTACAGATAGGTGAGAGTGCATAAATTTTACCCTGCTCGTCTTTGCGAATCCACGCCACTAACGATGCATTACTCAGATACCAACCATCCTGTTGTTTAAGTTCAAAGGTGAATTCTTGAGGCTCATTCGTAATTTTGCTGATTTCAGCTACTTTGACAGAGGTGCCTTCTCCCTTATGTTGCAAAATCGGGTCCACCGCAAAACGGACCATAGGAAGGATTGCACCGGCGGCCATGTAGGCTGTAGCTCCACCAAGCGTGTACGTCAAAAACTGCCTGCGTGACATCTCCATGCGGCTTGGCAATTTCAATGAAGCTTCGTGGTCATGCTCACTGCTCATACTGTCTCCAACCCCCTTTTTCAGCCAACTCTCTCAAACGTTTTCATTTTCATAAATTCCACGACTTACTAGAACATACATAATCATATAGTAGCCCTAGAACACCGTCAAGAATTTGTCACACATTTTTAAGGTTCAATTGTAAGCGTTATTAAAAAATTGTTGTAAAATTGTCACATTTGTCGCTAAAAACTATTTTTTCCACAACTCGCGTATCTTTTCCCCTACAAATCTCGCAATCCCTTCTTCTCCAACCTCATGAGTTAAAACAGACCGACTCAAAACCAGATCAGCAGCTGGAATTTCTACGCCATCCAAATGACCATCTGATGACATAATAACCACATATTTGAATCCCGAGGATTTAAGCTGTGCGGACAAGGAATTTAATGTCATTGACAATTCCGAATTAGCATAATGAAAGGCTGGATAAGTCATGATTCTCCCTTTGAAAGGAATTTCGACCAGATCCAGAAAATCTCTCAGCCGCTCCAACGCCTCGGTAGCTTCAACTGGCGACTGCTCACCGCTAAGAGCTGTGTATGGAATAAGGCATGTATCCAGATAGAGTTGCAGTTCAGCCCAGCTGTCTTGAGTCATCTCACTGAATTTCAATTCCCTATATCCCCTCTCTATCCATTTTATTCCCATATTATATATGACTATATCTTATAAATCCAGACATTCATTTTGGAATTACACATATCAAAAAAAAGGAAACACGCATCTGCGCATTCCCTTTTATCTCAGAAAGGATATATTTAGCTAATCAGTTTATGGTCCTCAGTTCATCCGTCAGACTCCGGAAAGCTACTTCGTCTCCGGTAGCTAACGCTTTATCGATTTCCAAATAGAGCTTCTCGCTGCGCTGTTTGCGAAGCGCTTCGTCCCACACCATCTCAGCTGCCAGCCCCAACATGACTTCATACGTAACTTTCATTTTATCCAATAGGATGCACCTCCAAAACGGATTTAAGAGCTCCTATATTCTTTTCCTTTGGTAACATAACCCAGTGAAGTTCTGGACATCCGCTCCAGATCGGCATCAGTCAGCTCACGTATCACTTTGGCAGGTGTCCCCAAAGCAAGAGTATAGGGCGGAATTTTACTATTCTCAGTAACAACAGAACCGGCTCCAATCAGCGTATATTCGCCAATATCGGCTCCATTCAGCAGAATGGCTCCCATGCCGATTAATGATCCTGTTCCAATACAACAACCATGAATGATCGCTGTATGTCCTACTGAGACATCATCTCCCACGATCAAAGGTTGATCAGTATTGACATGCCCGACAACGTTATCTTGAATATTACAGCGCTTTCCAATGATAATAGGAGCCAAATCAGCCCGAAGGACTGCATTGAACCAGACGGAAGACTCTTCTCCCATTCTCAAATCACCGATCAGTTTTGCACCTTCAGCCATATATACCGAAGGGTGTAACTGAGGTTGTAGACCTTTGTATGGAATTATCATTATTATCACTCCTTAATTTGGGAGTGATTTTAGCAACTTGTCCTTCACTTGTCAAACATAATAGGTGTAATGTCTCCTGAGATGGATCGACAGGATGCAGCAAGACGTGTGCCCCAGGCTGTCATTTGTATAGTCCTGCCTTCCTCATGTTCCCCAATACGGACCATGCCAAGATGCAACATCATTTTAACAATTCTGTTATCATAAATGGCCTCGGCCGTATCATAGTAAAACGGCTGAATGAACGGACCGATCTGACGAAACAGCGACTCGGCGGTTGACCATTCTTGGGCACATTCGCCTGTCCAATACACAATAGAGGACAGATTGGGAATAGCACCTTTATACAATCTTAACCAAAACCTAAATAGCTGTATCATTTCGGCTGTTTTCTCAGCTCCCAGCTTGTCTTCTCCAGCTGGTGATAACTTCAGCGTGCCTTGCTCCTCACGAACCAGCCGATGGTGAAATGCATAGTCGTAGAGAAGTGCGAAACGATCCGGGTAATCCTTGAAGGAACGGCCATATCCGAATCTCCATCCACCTTTGCCCACCAATTCCTCACTAATGTGCAGATGCTCCATAATCTGCTGTTGAGAGCGACGGTACATCATGCCTTCAGCGTTAAGGGCAATTTCGTGCTGCTGGACAAACTGCAGGAACAACTTGAGATCATCCGCTAAGAAATGATACTCATCCCGATACATGGGTGGTTCCGTTGTTTTGGTAATCCCTGCTCGCAGATGTGTGGATAACACATCCCTGAATCTTAATTTCAGATCCTGGGGTACCTGATACAAATACCTGGTCTGCTGCGTTGTCCCATTGAACAACCATCCACTCTTATTGAAGCGAACGATGAGATCACGTGGACTCGCGCCAGCCTCACTCTCCTTTTTGTCCATCGATTGACGGGCTATGGCAATGAGTTCTTCCATACCATAATACTGGCGAGGATCAAACAACAAGTTGTTCAAAAAGCGCTGATCTGCTTGATTCAGTTGACGTACCTGCTGCTCAAAAAAGGGTCTGCTGCCCAATGTAGTGAGAATACTCTGGATGAGTTCATGTTTGGAATTGGGCTTGCATTCACATTGGTAATAGTCTGCTATTCGATTAAGCTGGCCAATATCGGCAAAAGTAAGCATATCCGCTAGATTCATGGGTCCATCGCCTCGCCCGTTAACTACTTCGACTACTGATTCGGAGCCTGAAATAGTTTGGTTTTGTAAACATCGTTGACGGAATTCCCATAATCTAAACCTCTTTTTGGAAATCTTTTATGTTTTAAACCATACTATGCCCCGAGTTGGTCAATCAGAAGAAAAATGAGAGGTTTGAAATCATATAAAGTCTTTATTTCCCCATAAAACGCAAAAAAAAAAACAACCCAAGTTGGATTACTCAGGTTGTTTCGCTGTGTCCAAAGACAGATGTCGTGTGCAATTATATAACAGCGGACTCCAGTCATCACGTTCCTTTTCCAGAATCGTCAGTGACAGGTTTCCAATCCGTTCTGTATACCGATCTTTAAACAAGGCTGTTAACAGGTTAGCTAAGAAAGCTCCGTGAGTGACAATGAGTACGTTTTGGTCCGGATAGGCAGACCATAGATCTTCCAGAAACGCCAGTGCACGAATCTGGATATCCGCTATCTGCTCCTGTCCCAAGTCCAATGTCTCCCAGGCTTGGCCCCAACGAGCAACCCGTTCTTCTGAAGTCAGACCTTCAATCTGACCAAAAGCCCTTTCTTTCAACCGTGCGTCTGGCTCAAGCAAAGGTACATTCAACAGCTTGGAGATAATCTCCCCTGTTTCCTGTGCCCGCGATAATCCACTTGTGATGATATAGTCCCATTGGTATTCTTCCGTCAGCAGACGTCTTCCCAGGCGCTCTGCCTGTTCACGACCTTCTCCATTCAGAGGAATATCCGTCTGACCCTGTATACGGCCCGCCGCATTCCAGTCTGTAAGACCGTGACGAATAAGCCCGATTCGCACTTACATCCCTCATTTCTACACACGGCGAACGAAAGGTTATTACCTATGCACTCGCACCTTGTTTGCGTTTATTCGTTGTTCGATGCATACGTCCAAGAGAAAATAACGCCATTCCTATTGCAAGTAAAGAGAGGGCCATCCAATACTGCGGATAAGCAGGTCCCATGCTTACAACAAAAGGTTCTATGATACTTCCTCTGTCCGCTCCAGTCATGTTGTACTGATACACTCCAGAGGACGATGGTCCGCTTCCGGCAACCCCTGTCTCCAGGATACCCGTAGTAACAACTTTGGTTTGCTCAGCTTCTGATACGTCTGGCTTAAACATTGCCATATACAGAAAGCTGCATAAAAAAATAGCCAGGAACGCGGCAATCCACAAAGACATATGCTTGCGGATCACAGCAGAGAAACGATTAACCTTTGCCTCTTCCGGCAGTAGCCATGGAGACTCCGCATAGATCCGGTCCATAACGTTACGGTTCACTCTCTCTGCTTGTTGTTCTGTCACTGGAACCGGAATGCTGTGCAGCAAGATCTGAGCTTCTTCCCAGACCTCAAACTGCTCGGAGCACTCTTCACAACCAGCGAGATGAGCATGAAATGCAATCCGCTGAGGATGAGTTTCCGGCAAGTCCCAGACCAGTGCAAACAGTTCCTGGGCTTCATTGCAATTCATCGGTTCTTCATCCCTTCATATGGCTCGTACACCGGTTCGAAGAAATAAGGTTCCAATTGAGTTTTTACGCTTGATCTTGCTCTGAATAATAGCGATTTCACAGAACTGACGCTCTGCCCAAGAATATTCGCAATCTCTTGGTAGTCTAGTTGATCATACTCGCGGAGTATAATCGCAGAACGCTGCTTCTCCGGCAAATTGTTAATCGCATCCCTAACCAGCATCACCCGCTCGCTACGTAGTACAGCATACTCCGGTGTATTCTCCGAAGGAGCAACGGGAACAATCCCGCTCTCTTCAAGTGGGACATTTCCGCTGCGCTGTTTGCGAAGCTCACTCAGTACCGTATTTCTCGCAATGGTATATAACCAGGTTGAGAATGAGGCATCCACCTCACGGAAAGAGTGCAGACTGCGGAACGCCTTATAGAAAGTCTCAGAACAGAGATCTTCCGCAAGCAGCTCCATATTGGAACTTTTCAACATATGATATACGAAAGCCAGTATTTTACGCTGATAACGACTCATCAGCTCGGAATATAACTCCAGGTTACCTTCCTTGATCTCTCGAATCAACTGGGAATCCGTCATTTGAGTGCGACCCCTCCTCGCCCATCCATGTGCTTCTCCCCGTTCGACTCTATCCATGTATTACCGAACAGGCACAAAAAAGTTGCGGTTCTCACCGCATATAAAAAGCGTTCAGCGCCATAACTGGCCTTCCCGCCAAATTCCCCTATGTAATGGCAATTTCCCCAACGTTTCTACATTAACAGTATTTATTGTACAACGGTCTGCATCATCCTGGCAAATCCATTGGTATCTACAAAACCCGACCTGTCATTCATATGCGGTCATTTTCACGTTAATGACTTCATTTTGAGCCTTTTTGGTAACCCTTGCTTATATAGACGGACGACATACCGAAAAGGTTACAAAAATGTGATATTTATTTGATCTAAGGTATCCTAACAGATTAAGGAGGGAGATGTAAATAGAGGATATAAGCTTAAGTGTAACTATTAACATATCAATGCCTTTCCCATAACTTTTTAAGACAAAAAAAAGACCGCTTACATAAGCGGCCATTGCTCACGTGGAGCAATACAGTTATTGGATAGGAGTGGAGAGAAACCATACTGTACCCTTATTATATGTATACGTTTTCATTTTGTCAACACTTTCAGTAAAATTGTTTGAATTAATTATATCTTTCGGTAATTCAGGATAATACATCCTTTTTTTCTGTGACTGAAAATCAAATAACAACTCCAATATAACCTCACAAAAAAGAGGGCTTTCGCCCTCTTTCTCGTCTTATATCCACACTTGATAGCCTAAGGAATCCAATAACGTCTTGGCTCGTTCCATATCTTCTTCCTGACGGAAAGACAGACGCATAATGCCCGGCACATCCACCCGGTTCTCGATAATCTCCAAGTTGCTCAAGTTGATGTCATTCGCCCCAAGCTCAGTTGCGATCTTACCGATCATACCCGGTGCATCCTGGACATCAGTATACAGATCAAATAACGGCGAAATCATGCCTTTGCGTCGTTCTGGTAATATACTGCGGAACTCGCGGGCCTGACGGAATGCCTCTTCTATGCCTTCACCGTTCTTATGCTCCAACATATCCGTAAATGCCGTCATCTGGCTATTCCAGTCCTTAAGCAAGCCCAGCAGTACATCACGGTTGCTAAGCAAGATATCTCTCCACACAATCGCATCACTGGACGCAATCCGGGTAATATCCCGGAAACCACCTGCAGCCAGCATTTTATACAGTGGATTCGACTCATTATATTCACGCACCTGATTCACCAGAGCAACAGCAATAACATGTGGCAGATGACTAATCGCCCCCACGATGTCATCGTGCAGCAGAGGTTCCACACGCACGATCTGTGCCCGCGTATACGCAAGCAGCTCAGACAACCTGCTGTAGGCTTCCTCAGGTACATGTTCTGAAGGGGTTAAGACATAGTATGCATTCTCAAATAACACGGCTGAGGCCGCATCTACGCCTGCACGCTCCGACCCTGCCATAGGATGACCACCAATGAAGTAAGCGTCAGTCAACCGCACATGCTCGGCACAAGCGGCAATGGAAGCCTTGGTGCTTCCTACGTCCGTGATGATACATCCTTTTTTCAATGGCAGCTTGGAGAGTTTCTCGAAATAGGATTCTAACAAACCTACAGGAACGCACAAAAAAATAAAGTCGGCATCCTCTACCGCTTCTTCCAGAGAAAGCGTAGCATCATCCACTACACCGCTCGCTATGTACTTGTCCTTCAGTTCATCCAAGTGGGCGTAGCCCATCACGGTTACATCTGGCTTGCCTTTGAAGCAGAGTGCCAGTGAACCGCCGATGAGTCCTACACCAATCATTGCAATTTTTAGTTTCATGGGTCCTCACTCTTTCATCGCCAGTATTAAGGGCGTGCTACCGCCTTCTCAGCCAGCGTGTTCTCCAGTGCCGTGACAAATGCACGGTTCTGTTCTGATGTTCCGACGGACACACGAATGTAAGTTGGGTATACGTGGAATCCTGAGCGAACGATAATGCCTTGTTTGAGCAAGGATTGGAACGCAATTGCTGAAGGCATATTCAGATCAACCATAATGAAATTACCCTGTGAAGGGAAATACGACAATCCGAGCCGTGTAAATTCATTTTGCAGGTAATCCCGATCCGTTGCATTCCGCTTCGAGCACTCTTGAACAAAATCCTGATCCAGTAGTGCAGCGGTTGCCGCAACCTGTCCAAAACGGGAGGTGTTAAACGGTTCACGTACACGGTTAATCAAATCAATAATTTCGGGACGTGCAATACCATATCCGATCCGAAGCGAAGCCAAACCGTAAATTTTGGAGAATGTCCGCAGGATGACCAAGTTCGGATACCGTTCGATCAATGGTATACTTTGCGGGTATGCTTCATCGGTTACGAATTCATAATAAGCTTCGTCCAGTATGACCATCACATGAGCAGGCACACGGTCCATAAAGGCTGTAAGTTCCTGCTCGGAGATAATCGTACCTGTTGGATTATTTGGATTACAAACCCATACTGCTTTGGTTTTGTCGTTAATTTGCGCGAGCATCGCGCTCAGATCATGCGTGCCATCTTTCAGAGGCACTTCGATGGACACGCCACCCTCAATATCTGCATTGCTTTTATATACAGAAAATGTCTGATCTGCCATGATGGTCTCGTCACCCGGCAAGAAGAAAGCTCTCGTGATCAAAGCAATAATCTCATCGGAACCACAACCAAATATTAAGTTGTTCCGTTCAACGCCAAGATGCTTGGCAAGAACTCCCGTCAGCTCAACCGAGCTACCGTCTGGGTATATGCTTATATTAGTCATTTCTCTCGTAATGGCTTCCAGGGCGGCAGGAGAACTGCCGTACGGGTTTTCGTTGGAGGCCAGCTTGATGACTTGTTCAAGCCCCAGTTCACGTTTCACTTCTTCAATCGGTTTGCCCGGCTGGTACACAGGCAGATTGACAATCTGGGATTTCGGTTTCAACCCGACCGCCTCCTGTTATTGAAATAATGTTAGACACGAATCAGCGTGCACCTCATGCGTCCAAAAGATGTCCTTTCAGGACACCTCTATCCCTTTAATTGTGCCACAAAGTTGCGAATTTGCAACAGTCCCGTTGCACGCGTATCCGGATTTTCAAGCAGAGGAATCGCATCTTCCACTTGACGAACAATGGCACTACCTACAACAACGCCATCGCAGATGCGGGAGAAATGTGCCACCTGCTCATGACTGGAGATACCAAAACCTACCGCTACAGGGAGGTCTGTCAGACTTTTCACCGTCTCAATGAAGCTTTCAACGCCATCAAAGAAAGAAGCTCTCTCTCCGGTTACGCCAAGAGAAGATACACAATAGATAAAGCCACTCGCTCCCGTTACAATCCGCTCAATCCGTGCATTAGATGTAGGTGCAACAAGCGGCACCAGATGCACACCAGCACGATTTGCGCGTTCTCGCATCTCTTCCGCTTCCTCAATTGGCAGGTCCGGAATGATCATGCCACTAATATCGTGTTTGACCAATTCATCAAAGAATACATCCAGGCCTGTCTGCAATACCGGATTATAATAAGTGAACAGTACAAACGGCAGTTTCACACCTGCCTTACGAGCTTTTGCAGCGGTTTCCATCACAGTACGAATGGTAATCTGGCTTTTCAGCGCACGTTCGGAAGCGCGCTGAATGACTGGGCCATCTGCAAGCGGATCGGAATAGGGAACACCCAGTTCCAAAATATCCGCTCCAGCCTGTTCAAGCTCCTTGATGATATCAATCGTTGTGTCCACATCCGGGTCTCCCACGGTTAAAAATGGAATAAGTGCCGTACGATTCTGTTCCTTCAATTGCTGGAAGGTCTGGTCCATCAGATTCATCCCAAGTCACCTCCCGTGTATTTCATGATGGATTCAACATCCTTGTCTCCACGTCCCGACAGACAAATGACTACAATATCATTTGCTGTAAGTTCAGGCGCCAGTTTGACAACTTGGGCAACCGCATGTGCAGACTCCAGAGCAGGAATGATTCCCTCCGTCCGACATAGGAGTTGCAGGGCATCCAGTGCTTCCTGATCCGTGATCGGTACATATTTTGCCCGTTCAATATCCTTGAGATAGGAATGCTCCGGACCAACACCCGGATAATCAAGTCCGGCCGAGATGGAATGCGCTGGCTGAACCTGTCCATACTCATCCTGCAACAGGTAACTCATAGATCCCTGGAATACACCATGCGTGCCTTTGGTCATCGTTGCAGCATGATACTCGGTTTCGACCCCTTTGCCTGCGGCTTCAACACCAACAAGCTTCACATCCTGATCACCGATAAATGGATAGAACATACCGATCGCATTACTTCCTCCACCAACAGCGGCTACAATTACATCCGGCAAACGCCCTTCGATCTCCTGAATCTGACGACGGGTCTCATCACCAATCACACGCTGGAAATTCCGCACCATCATCGGATATGGATGAGGACCAACCACTGATCCGAGCACATAGAATGTATCCTCCACATTGCTGACCCAGTAGCGAAGCGCTTCATTACCAGCATCCTTCAGTGTCCGTGTTCCGGACGTCACCGGAATGACTTCTGCTCCGAGCAGCTTCATCCGAAATACGTTTAACTGTTGACGCTCTGTATCTTCTTCGCCCATAAATACTTTGCATTCCAATCCAAGCAATGCAGCTACGGTTGCCGTTGCAACGCCATGTTGACCTGCACCTGTTTCGGCAATAACTTTCTTTTTGCCCATCCGTTTGGCAAGCAAACCTTGTCCAATGGCGTTATTAATTTTGTGCGCACCTGTATGATTGAGATCTTCACGTTTCAGATAAATTTTCGGTCCGCCCAATCGGCGTGACAATTGCTCTGCATGATACAATGGCGTTTCACGTCCAGAATACTCGCTTAGCAGATAGTTCAGTTCCTTGTTGAATTCCTCATCTTCAGAGAAGTGGCTATATGCCTCCTCCAACTCTATGAGTGCGTTCATTAGTGTCTCAGGTACAAAGCGGCCTCCGAAGTGACCGAAACGCCCGTGTTGATCCGGCAATTGATGTGTCATGCCTGCTTCACCCTTTCTACGAATGCTGTAATTTTGGCAATATCCTTCACACCTTCAGTCTCCACGCCGCTGGATACATCGACGCCGAAAGGTGCATATGTCTGTATTAGTTGTTGTACATTGTCCGGCTGCAAACCTCCTGCAACGAACAGAGCAATTTCGCGACTTTTCGCCCATTCAGCATAGGCAGGGATTCGCTCCCAGGCAAACGTTTTCCCGGAGCCCCCTCCATATAGAGGATCATGGGTATCAAGCAATATCGCATCCACGAATTTATCGTAAGTATCAAGAGCCCTTATGGCTGCATCATCAGCTTCCGGTCCCGTTTCATCTTTGGGAAAAGAAAAAACTTTGAACACTTTGGCATTCCACCGCTGCTTCACCTGCTGGCAAAATTCCGCAGTCTCCTGTCCATGCAGTTGAATAACATCCAGCTGAGCAATGTCCATAATGTGTTCCAATTCTTCGAGCGTAGGATTCACAAATACACCCGCAAGCTTCGGCCGATCATAAGTAGACCATTCGAACAACACCGTTCTTAATGCAGCAGCCTGCTCGGGTTCGATTCGGCGGCGTGATTTGGCAAAAACAACACCAATGTAATCCACAGGCAAGTTTATCATCGATTTTAGCACTTCAACGTCCTGAAGTCCACATATTTTTACGGCCGCTGGCAGCGGGTTTCTCAGTTCTGACATACTGTCGCCTGTGCCATCGTGTATGGAAGTATTCATCATTTGGGTCCCATCAGATCATATACAGCCGCCTCGACATCATCCTTGCGCATGAGATGCTCACCTACGAGAATACCATGAACACCGGCCTGGATCAGAGGTACTGTTGATTCTGGTCCGTCAATACCACTTTCGCTAATCAAGGTAACGCCACTTGGAATCAATTCCATCAAATCCAGTGTTGTGTTCAGACTGGTTTCGAATGTTTTCAAATTACGATTGTTGATGCCCACAAGTGTTGCCTGCGGAATCTCCAATACCTGCTCCAGTTCTGTTCGATCATGGACTTCAATCAAGGCATCCAGCCCCAAACTTTTGGCGAATTCCAGATATTGACGAATCTGTTCAGGTGTCAGAATACTGGCAATCAGCAATACCGCGTCCGCACCCAGTAATCTTGCCTCGGCAATCTGTCGTTCATCTATAATAAAATCCTTGCGTAATAGCGGAATGTTCACTGCTTGATGGATTGCCTGCAAGTACTCGTTGCTGCCTTGAAAATACGACACATCTGTTAATACGGAGATGCAGTCTGCACCCGCTCGTTCATAAGCCGCAGCAATCTCTACCGGATGAAAATCCGGACGGATCAATCCTTTGGACGGCGAAGCCTTCTTCACTTCAGCAATAAGGCCGAGTTTGCGATTGCGTCCGCTTGATAATGCTTGTTCAAACCCCCGGGTTGCGGGTAGTTGTTCGATTTTTTGGATAGCTTTATCCATGCGAAATGTCTGTGCCAGAACTTCAACTTCTTTATGTTTGGTTGCAACGATTCGATCAAGATACATGACTGTACGCCTCCGTTGTATGAATTAACTGTTCAAGCTTCCCGGCAGCTTTGCCCGAATCTACCGCTTCTGCGGCAAGTGTCACCCCTTCAGCAATGCTATCTGCAAGACCGGATACATAGATGCACGCTCCGGCGTTCAACAGAACGACATCACGATAGGCACTCTGCTCACCCTGGAAGATCCTCTTAATAATTTCGGCATTCTGTGCCGCATCTCCTCCAAGTACCGCTTCAAGCGGATGCAGAGACAATCCCATGTCACGTGGATCAATATCATAGGTGTGCACTTCGCCATTGCGAAGTTCAGATACCTGAGTTGGTGCCGAGATACTGATTTCATCCAGACCATCATGGCTGGCCACAACCAACGCTCTTTTGAGACCAAGACGATTCAGTACTTCAGCAATCATCGGCGTCCGGGAACGATCATACAGGCCAAGCAATTGGCGATCTGCTCCCGCAGGATTCGTTAAAGGTCCGAGCATGTTGAAAATGGTACGAACACCCAGCTCTTTTCTTGGTCCTGCCGCATGTCGCATGGAAGGGTGATATACCTGGGCAAAACAGAAGCAGATTCCGATATCATCCAGACATTGTCTGGCCTGCTCCCCGTTCAGATGGATATTTACACCGAGTGCCTCTAATACATCTGCACTACCCGCTTTGCCTGAAGCTGAACGGTTGCCATGTTTGGCGACCCGAACCGAGACGGCCGAAGCAATGATCGCGGATGCTGTGGAAATGTTGAATTTGTGAATACCCGATCCACCTGTCCCACAAGTGTCCAGCAATCCGCTGCCATCCGTTAGAATTCGTCCGCCCTGACCACGCATGGCTTCAGCAAAACCGGTGATCTCATCCACCGTTTCCCCCTTCATCCGCAGCGCCATCAGCAAACCTCCGATTTGAGCCGGCGTTGCCTCACCTCTCATAATCGAGTACATCAAATCTCTTGCTTCGGCTTGCTCCAGATGGCTGCCCTCTAGAATCTTCGCCAGGCCATTCTTCATGCCTTCCTCACGAGTAATCTCAGCAATGGGGGTTACAGGGTTCTCATTCATTATTGGGTTTATGTTCATCTCCGGTCTCTCCTCTCTCAGTTCTTAGCGGCCGCTGGTGTGACAAAGTAGTCTGCATTCGCCAGTCTCAACGTGCTGTCCTTTTCTTTGGCGGGAAACATTGCTTCTGCTGTTCGAATCGCTTTGAGCAATGCTTTAGCTTTGTTAACTGTTTCCTCATATTCATTCTCAGGCACAGAATCCCATACGATTCCCGCTCCAGCCTGTACATATGCTTTTCCTTTTTTGAAAATAATCGTACGAATCGTAATACAGGAGTCCATGTTACCCGAGAATCCGAGGTATCCGATCGCTCCTGCATAGGCACCCCGTGCCTCTTTCTCCAGTTCCGCGATAATCTCCATTGCTCGCAGTTTCGGTGCTCCGGATACGGTACCCGCTGGCAAGCAAGAGAGGAATGCATCGAAGAAATCCTTGTCTTCTCTAAGCTCGCCCGTAACGTTGGATACCATGTGCATAACGTGAGAATACCGTTCAATCTCCATGAACATGTCACACTTCACACTGCCGAAGCTGGATACCCGGCCCAGATCGTTACGCCCCAGATCAACAAGCATCAGATGCTCCGCGCGTTCCTTCTCATCCTGGAGCAGATCAGCAGCGAGTGCACGATCTTCCGCTTCTGTTGCCCCCCTTGGACGTGTACCTGCAATCGGTCGTGTCTCCACACGATTCCCGTCCACCTTGACCAGCGCTTCAGGCGAAGTACCAACAATAATCTCATCATCCATTTTGAGGTAGTACATATAAGGTGATGGATTCAGGGTCCGAAGCACACGATACACGTGAAGCGGAGAAACTTCCGTATCAATGTGGAAACGCTGGGACAATACCACTTGAAAAATATCACCTGCGCGAATGTAATCTTTGGCTTGCTCCACATTACCGATAAATTGTTCCTTCGTGAGGTTGGAGCGAATATCCCCCAGTTCCACGTCTCCCGGAATAGAACGCGGATTCAGGTTCTCCCCTGGTCCTTGCTGCTGCAAACGTTCTGCGGCCTGCTCCAGCTTCTCCGAAGTCACTGCATACGCTTGACGTATCTCGTCATCCGTTGCACCATCTTTGATGTGTACATTCCCGACGAGCAACATCTGCTGCTTCACATGGTCAAACACGATAATCTGGTCACAGAACATAAAACGAATGTCATCCATATTCAGGTCATCCAGCGCGTGAGCTGGAAGCTTCTCATAATAGGACAGCAGATCATATCCAAAGAACCCAATTGCTCCACCTGTGAATGGTGGCAGTTCATCATCTTTTGGACTGCGATACTTACGCAGCAGTGCTTTCAGTTCTTCGATCGGTTTGCCTGGCAATTCACGAGTCTTCCCTGCTTCTTCTACAACGATCCGGCCTTTCTTGGCCGAAATCATCAGGAACGGATCTGTACCGATGAACGAGTATCTCGCCCATTGAATACCACCCTCTACACTTTCCAGCAGGAATGCCCGATCGTTGTCAGCATAACGGCGGAATATTCGAATCGGAGTCTCCATATCTGCCAGAATCCGCTTGACTACCGGAATCAGATTATACTCATTCGACATTTTCAGTACTTGATTAACGTTTGGCGTTATCATCAGATCACGTCCTTTCAGATTTATATAAGTTCAACTAAAGAGGTTACACTGAGCACTCCAATGACAGAACAACCTTCCGATCGCTGTTATCCCCAGATTTTTTGATTTCTTTTCTAAAGGGAAAATCCGGTGATAAATGCGAACGCTCCGCTTCTTCACGTTATTTCTGTCCTCTCCGTTTTGGTGTAAAAGTTTAGTTGAACTTATAGGGGTAGAAGAAAAGGGTATATGTACAAAAAAACCTCTACCATCAGGTAGAGGTTTGGTTATAAGCTGTATTTAACAGGGTGATGCTTCATAAATAACAAGTCTCTATACTTCGCTGTCGGATTATTCACAGGTCGCTGAATTGATGCATCTCACATCATCCAATTCGGGAAAATAAATCAGTTATAACACTTCAACTACTCATTCCAATATTTTTGTAAAATATAGTAGAGTACATTGATTGTGTTTGTACCAAAATATATTAAAACAAAAGATGTCCTATGACACGTTTGTTTTCCCTGTTCCTGTTACCTATTCCGTAGCACGACGTACCGTGAATCAGTTGACCGGTTTCTGTTGCCCCGGTTACCACCCACTGGACTCTGCTATATACTCCACTAGCTCAGCTGCTCTCAGCTCAATCTCTACTCTACTCAACTGGTTCTCACTATACATCATTATGATCGGTTTGACAACCCACTACTTAAGAGCCAGAAGGTGCTGCCAAATCCGGACGTAATGCCTGTGCACCGTTCAGATACACATGGTTGATTTCATTCTGAGCTTTGTTTGTATTGACATGCACCATGAAACGAATGCACTGCGCCAAGGCACCTTTAACAGGAACCTCCAGTGCACACATTAGTGGTACGAGTTCCCAGCCATCCAGTTGGCGAATAGCTTTTGCCGGGAATGCAGCATCCAGATCCCCAGTTAACGTAATCCACACACTGCAGATATCTTCCGGTTGGATCTCATTACGATCCACGATCTCCTGCAACAATACAGCCGTTTCCTTCAAAATCTGTTCTTCGTTGTTCTGCGTGACTGTTGTAGCCCCGCGAATTCCCCGTGTGACCATTGCTGTTATTCTCCCTTCCTGAGCATTTCAATGACGTCCCGAACTGCCGACACAGGTACGTCCTTCACAATTCTTGCAGCCCCAATCCGATCAGGAATGATAAACACCATATGACCTTCACGGAACTTTTTGTCATGCATCATCGCTTCCATTAATGCATCCGTGTCGAGATGTGCAGGCATCGTTGTTGGAAGGCGAAGTGAACGCAGCATGCGGACCGTATCTTCATATAGCCCTGCTGGCGCACCAAGCTTCTCACCAAGCAATGCTGATCCAGCCATACCGATCGAGATCGCTTCTCCGTGCAGGAATTCTCCATAACCGGCAATCGCTTCAATGGCATGACCAATCGTATGTCCCAGGTTCAACAACGCACGTTCTCCATTTTCACGTTCGTCTCTGGATACAATCTCTGCCTTAATACCACAACCGCGCTCCAAGCCGTATCCCAATGCTTCCGGATTAAGCGCAAGCAACTCCTCCGCATGCTCCTCACACCAATGTGCAAAAGCCTCATCACGGATCAGCCCGTGCTTCAGCATCTCTGACAACCCTGCCGAAACATCTCGTGGCGGCAAGGATTGAAGTGTGTCCACATCATAGAGTACAAGCTCGGGCTGGTGGAATGCACCGATCATATTTTTGGCCAGCGGATGATTGACAGCCACCTTGCCGCCTACACTGCTGTCATGCGCCAAAATCGTTGTAGGTACTTGAACAAACTTGATTCCTCGCATATATGTAGCAGCAACAAAGCCAGCCAGATCACCTACGACACCACCACCTAGGGCCAGAATCGCAGAACTCCGATCCAGTTTGCCTTCGATCGCAACGGTCATCATATCCTGGTACACCGAAAGAGATTTCGATGTTTCACCAGAGGGTACAACCGCAGATACGACTGTATAACCAGCCGTACGCAGCGTTTGCTCCAAACCTGACAAGTATTTGGGAGCCACATGTTCATCTGTAATGATGAGTAACGGACTTTTTTTGGTCAAGCCATATTGCTCAAAATATTGAGGGGCTTGTGCCAATAGACCGCTGCCAATCAGAATCGGATATGAGCGTTCCTCCAACTGTACCGTCAGCTGACGCATATTAGTAATTCTCCAGTTGGGCGTTATAGCTAGCAACATTAGCACGGATCTCTTCCATGGAATCCCCGCCGAATTTCTCCAGGAATGCTTTGGCAATTTCCCACGCTACAACATGCTCCATAACGACACTCGCTGCTGGTACAGCACAAGCGTCCGAGCGCTCAACCTGAGCAGTAAATGCTTCTTTTGTATCAATATCAACACTTTGCAGTGGCTTATACAACGTTGGGATCGGCTTCATTACACCACGTACAACGACTGGCATACCGTTTGTCATACCACCTTCGAATCCACCCAGACGGTTGGTTGCCCGGTGGTAGCCGCGCTCATCCGTATGCATGATTTCATCATGTACCTGTGATCCCCGAATGACTCCGGCTTCGAATCCGATACCAATCTCTACACCTTTGAATGCATTAATGGACATTACGCCTTGAGCGATTCGTGCATCCAGCTTGCGATCGTATTGAACATAACTACCCAGACCAATAGGTACACCTTCAACGATACATTCCACTATTCCTCCGATGGAATCGCCTTCTTGTTTAATCTGGTCGATGTAGGCTTCCATCTTCTTCTCTGTCTCAGCATCCGTAACACGTACAGAGGAAGCTTCTGTCACAGCGATCAGTTCATCAATCGGAAGGTCCTGATACGGAGCTTCGATCTCTCCAATACGAAGTACACGTCCAGCTACCTTGATTCCGAATTCAGCCAGGAATTGACGTGCAATGGCGCCACATGCCACACGTACCGTTGTCTCACGTGCACTGGAGCGCTCCAGTACGTTACGCAAGTCTTTAAGATTATACTTGAGTCCACCGTTCAGATCAGCGTGTCCGGGACGTGGACGATGAACGCGACGTTTCTCTTCGTCACTGCCTTCAATCGGCTCAATATTCATAATATTCTGCCAATGTTTCCAGTCGTTATTTTGAACAACCAGCGCTACCGGAGCACCTGTTGTATATCCGTGACGGATACCACCAACAAAATTCGCCTGATCCTTCTCGATCTGCATCCGGCGTCCACGGCCATATCCCTTTTGGCGGCGGTGAAGCTGGAAATTCAGTTCTTCAAAATCAATCGTCAAATTACTTGGCAATCCTTCAATAATAGCGGTCAATTGGGGTCCGTGCGTCTCCCCTGCGGTTAAATAGCGTAAACTCATAATACGTTCCCCCTTTAAACTGTTAAACTTCACATTGCTAAAATCCCATAATTTCTTTGCTTATTATAGTATAGCTGACCGGCTTTGACAAGAAAGTCGGCTCTTTCTTGTACTTGGTATACAAATAACCGCCTGAAGCACATGTACATGTGCTTCAGACGGCTCAACAACCATTATCATTATTTTTTCCGATAGAAGAATGTCTCTGCTGTCTCCAGACCATATTGTCCCGGGGAGAAGATCTGCTCCGTACTACCCACAAACAAAATACCGCCTGGACGCAAACTTGCTGCAAATTTGTGATACAACAGGTTTTTGGCTTCCTCGGTAAAATAGATCATGACATTTCGGCACACAATCAGATCGTACCCATCGTCAAAACGGTCCACCAGCAAATTTTGTTTCATGAACTTGATTGAATTTTTGAGTTGCTCATCAATACGGTATACCAAGCCATCCTGCTTGAAGTAACGGTTCGCCGTTTCCTTTGGCACATCCTTAAGCGAGCGTTCCATATAACGCCCTTCCTTGGCTTTGGCCAATGCACCTTCATCCAGATCACTTGCCGTAATGGAGCTGTCCTTCAAAATGCCCATCGTGTCCAAGATCATGGCAAGTGTATAAGGTTCTTCACCTGTTGAACAGGCTGCACTCCAAACTTTAGCACGACGCTTGGACCCCAGCAGCTCAGGCAGGATCTCGTCCCGCAGCACTTCCCAACGATTGGGATTACGCCAGAATTCCGACACGTTAATCGTCATACGATCAAGGAACTCGTAGAACAATGATTTATCTTTCTGCATAGCTTCAAAAAAGTTAGAAAATGTATGAAACCCGTTTTTGTTGCGAAGTGTGGTCAGCCTTCTTTTCATCTGGCCTTCCTTGTATTGAGCAAGATCAATGCCTGTGCTCTCTTTGATTTTACGAATGAATCCGGTGTAATCCGGGTCTAGTAGTTGTTCTTGCTCCAGCATCGTGTATCACCCTTTTGGCTAATAATTACAACCAGGCTGCGATGCTCTTGTCGTATACCACCAGTTCATCTGAAGCAAAGAAATTTGCTGCTTCACGGGAAGCACTTTCCGGTGAATCTGCCCCATGAATCAGATTATGTGGTGTGTGGCTGGCGAAGTCTCCGCGAATGGTACCCGGAGCTGCTTCCTTCACATTGGTTTTTCCGATGACGATGCGCGCAAGCGCCACAATATCGTCGCCTTCCCACACCATGGCAAATACAGGCCCCGATGTGATAAAACGAACCAGATCATCGAAAAACGGTTTGCCCTCATGTTCAGCATAATGGCGTTTTGCCTGATCCTCAGACATCTGCACCAATTTGCCTGACACCAACTTAAATCCTTTGTCTTCCAGACGGCTAATAATTCGACCGATCAATCCACGCTGCACACCATCCGGCTTCACCATCAAAAATGTACGATCCATCAGCTCACTCCTCACTCACGGTTCAAAGTTAATCACTATGTAAACGCAATCCCTCTGATTGTAACATACATGTCCAAATCCTCCCAATGAGGAATCTCACAGTTCTGTTCGTCTTTGGGTATGAGTAATCTGAGAGTCGAAGGTCATACATTGTTTAATGCGTACGTTTAACCACAAAATGAGCGATATCACGCAGGTTTTTGGTCGTCTTGATGTTAGGTAGCTGATCGAGAGCATCGAGCGCTTTCTTCATATATCGGTCAGCAAGGGCTTCTGCTTTAGCAATTCCTTGACTTTGGCGAATCATTCCAATTGCATCCGATGCACTTGCCCGTCCTTCTTCATGCTGGACACGGGAAATTTCCTTAAGTAAAGGTTCCCGCAGATCGGATTCTTCTAAGGCATAAAGTACAGGAAGAGTGATATTTCCTTGCTTCATGTCACTGCCAGGTGGCTTGCCAAGTTGTTTCTCAGTACCTACCAGATCAAGTACATCATCTTGAATCTGGAAAGCCATCCCCACATTGTATCCGTATGTATACAACAGGGAAGATACATGCTCAGGCGCACGTGTAGCCAATGCCCCTAACTGACAGCTAACCGCAATTAGAAGTGCTGTTTTGCGGCGAATCCGCAGCAGATAGTTACGAACACTTTGTCCCGTATTGAAAAAGTCGCGAATTTGCTCCATCTCACCAATGGACATCTGTACCATAGCTTTGGCAAGGATACGATGAATAGCTGGATCGGATAATCCGGCAGTCATTTCAAGTGCCTTACCGTAGATATAGTCTCCAGTGTACATGGCAATCCGGTTATCCCATTTTGACTTCACCGTGGGTTTGCCTCGGCGTGTCTCCGCATTATCAATGACATCATCGTGAACGAGGGATGCCGAATGAATGAGTTCCAGCGGAACCGCAACCAACTTCAGACGTTCAATGTCGTATGTACCAAATTTCCCACCAAGTAACACAAAAACGGGCCGCAACCGTTTTCCTCCTGCTTTGAGCAAATGAAGTGACGTTTCACTCAGCAGCTTCTGTTCTCCTCGAACACTGCGATACAACTCTTTCTCAATGTAATCCATGTCCTTTTTTAACAACCCGAAAATATCCAATAGTTTCATTCGTTCACCCGTATCAGCGTATTGTCAGTCCATAAATTCATGCTTACCTTCCCCTCCAGCAAGTCGGGCCTGCAGGCATTACGAAAAACCCGGCTTACCGTTCTTGCTTGTGTTGTTCTATAAGGTAATCTAACGTGTTTTTCTTCTCCGAATGTCATAGCCGACACCCGAAAATTAAACTCTGCGACTTGTTCTGAAACAAAATACAGAAGTTGCCGGAGCATGGGTCAAGACTGTGGTTCATGAAGACTCACCATCAGTGCTCACCAATACCCCGGGATTCGGGGGACAAATAAACCGAGCAACACTTTGGCAAAAAACAGCCTTGTATCGAACTCAGTCGTTATCCCCGTTCATCCGGTTCTCCCCATCTTGTAAACAGTTGATGTGGGATGCGCAAGCTATCCAGCACTTTCCCCACCAAAAACAGAATCAACTCATCCATCGTCTGAGGTTTGTAATAAAAAGCAGGCATAGCCGGTATCATTCGTACACCAAGACGAGAAAGCTTCAGCATGTTCTCCAGATGGATTGCATGAAGAGGCGTCTCACGTGGTACGAGTATCAATGTCCTTCCCTCTTTCATCATAACATCGGCTGCGCGAGACATCAGATTATCCGACGATCCCTGCGCGATGGACGAAAGAGTTCCCATCGAACATGGCATGATAATCATGCCGTCGGCCAGATAAGAACCACTGGCAATGGAGGCCCCTATATCACTCACAGGATGATAGATCAGAGAACCGGCACGGTTGCCGAATTTTTCTTCCAGCACCGCGTCCCGATTCGTCACATCCCAGTCCAATTCTTCTTTCAGTACACGCCACCCTGCATTGGATATGACCAGATGAACGTTATATTCCAAATCAAGCAGCGTTTCAATTAATCGAATGCCATATATGCTGCCACTCGCTCCGGTAATTCCGACAACCAGTCGTTTATTGTCCGGCTGCTGCACCATTTATTTCACCGCCAGATCAATTAGAGTGAACGTAAATACGATTATACTAAGCAAACTGTTCATGGTAAAAAACGCCGTTTGAACACGGCTCATATCATTAGGCGATACAATATAGTGTTGATAGAACAGAATTCCATACGTCACCAACATGCCTGCGCCATACCACCAGCTCAGATCTGTCAGCAACAATAACGCAAGAAAACCAATTGCAGTAATCACATGGAAGAACTTAGCGATCTGCAAGGATTTAACCAGGCCAAAACGGGAAGGTATGGAGTGAAGACCCTCTCCCTGATCGAATTCCAAATCCTGACATGCATAGATAATATCAAAGCCCGCTGTCCAGAACACAATCGTAACGTACAGCACAATCGCTGTCCAATCCATCGTTCCTGTTACAGCTACCCAGCCACCAAGTGGTGCCAAACCAATCGTCATTCCGAGAACAATGTGGCATAACCATGTGAATCGTTTGGTGTACGAATACAGTACCAACATAAACACAGCAATAGGCAACAGCTGCATCGATAATACATTAAGATTGGATGAGGCCCAGAATAACAATATAAATGAGATAATGACAAATATAACAACTTCCCCATTTTTCAACAGTCCTGCCGGGATGGCTCTCATTGCGGTACGCGGGTTTTTGCCATCAATCGCTTGGTCAATAATTCGGTTCAAACCAAAAGCCGCACTACGTGCGCCGACCATCGCAAGCAATACCCACATGATCTGCATCCAGCTTGGGAAGGTATCATTCACTACCATGGAGCCGAGGATGGCCCCCATAAATGCAAAAGGTAAAGCAAAAAGCGTGTGTTCAATCTTGATCATTTCTAAAAAGATGCGAATTTTCCTAAACATGCTGATTCTCCTTGGTTCCAATATGCAGTGCCGCTATACCTCCGGTGAGAGGGTAGGCCTGCACTTGTTGTAATCCAGTTTCTGCAAAAATGTCTGCCAGTTCCTGCCTTCCCGGGAAAATGGCCAGTGAGTCCGGCAGCCATTTGTACTGCTCAAAACTTTTAGCAAACACTTTGGCAAGATTCGGTAAAACCTTCTCAAAATAAAAATAATAAATGCCTTTGAACGGCTGCCATGTTGGCTTGGACAATTCCAGGCACACAACCATACCACCCGGTTTGACCACACGTTTCATTTCAGACAACACTTGTCTGAGATCAGGTACATTACGCAGCCCAAACCCGATCGTCACATAATCAAATGAATTGTCTTCAAAAGGAAGTGACATGGCATTTCCCTGTGTCAGGGTAATCTGCTTTTGACGTTGCACCGCATTGATCTTTGTCTGGCCGACCTCCAGCATGTTGCTACTGAAATCAAGTCCGTGCATGTGCCCCGTTTCACTTGCCTCTGCCATAGCAAGCGTCCAGTCACATGTGCCGCAGCACAAATCAAGACCGGTATCGCCTTTGGACATATTCATCTTTTTCATGGTGAATTTACGCCAAGCCTTATGCCTGCGGAAACTTAGAATATCGTTCATGACATCATATTTTCCGGCTATACTCTGAAAAACCGAATGGACATATTCTTCTTTCGGTTTGGTCTCTCCGCTCCCCATTCGTCTGTCTCCCCCTCAATCTTCCCTTACTGCCGCATGTGAAGGCTGCAAATATGCCAAGTAAGGCTCTAGAATTGCGTGTATCTCATGCAAGCCCATCCGCCCTTCCTCGTCTTGCAACAACAGTTGAATGCGGTGTGTACACTCGCGAAGCTTGTCCAGCAAAACCTCGCCAACCCTATGCTTCAGCACCATAGCGTTCCATGCACGTGCATCCGGTTCAGACTGACGCAACACATTGCGCTCATCGTCATTACCATGCTCGTATATGTGCCAGTATGCATAGCTGTGAAGATATTGTTTTGCGTCATTCATCCGCTTCAGTTCTTCCACGATCGTTTCGCAGGAGCTGAATTCGGTCAACAGGCTGTTCCATAAAGACTCTTCGTTATGTTGAATCATGCCTGTAAATGAAAGAAACAGCTGCATCCTCAGCTGTACCGTTTCACGCAAGTATTCGTCAGCCGAAACGAGAAGCTTCTTCATCCGTTCATACAGCGTCATCTTGCGTGCGTTCACTCCGGATACAGCACCACTGAGTTTTCCAATCATTTCAATTCTGCCCGCTTGGGCAAGCAATTGATAAAAACGGCTACTTAAATAATCCCCGGCGAGTACATTCAACTGACGTGAACGCATCTCCTGCTCTTTCCGCTCACCGGAAATGGTATCGATTCGATCATGCGTATCCATGGCCAACTGAACGAGCGAAGTTGCAAGAGCATATAACTCTTGATGCACCTTTTCGTCTGTGCGGCCCACAAATACCTGCAACAGACGTGCCCGGCTATCCGGAAATGATGGGATTTCCGTATGTTGTCGAATCATGTCGTAATCCGTATATTTCTTTGCTAGTTGGGGTACGCGATATGAATTCATTCTCAGCCTCCGAGCCTTAACATTGTTAAACCATTTCTGCACTACAATCTTATATATTATAGCATATGTTGAACGGGCACGCACTGAATCCTGCTATTCTATTACCCCTGACTTGTCATTTCGAATTGCTTCTTCCAGAGTTCGGTCTCCATCAAATGAAACCAGTCCTTCAATTCATCTGAAAAGGCCGCACTTTTCCAGTTCCGTAATGTTTCAATCGCATACAGAGGCCACTCTCCACGCCGAATATCAGCAGCAAGTAACAGATGTCGTTTATGCATCCATTCATCTTCTGCCATCACACGTAGCAGCACCTGATCCACGTTATCCAGACTCCGAAAGCCCAGATCCGCCACAGCTGCCATGTTCTCATAGATTTCAGTGTAACTTGTACCCGTTCCTTTAACTTTGAGGTCCAGTGTCAAAATGGACTGTTTCCATTCCACTCTTGCAATGGGAGTTGATAGTTGCATGGAACTTAGCACATCAACCAGATTGTCATTCGTTAGCTGAACTGGATGATGTGATGCAGAGGCAGGCTGTACGTTGTCCCCGCCCCATGTACGCATATGTAAGGTTTGTATCGCAACAAGCAGAAAGACCGCCGCAACCGTTGCCAGCATTGAAGCAGTAACAATCATCCGCGGTTTCATATACGCCTCCCTGCCTTTACCTGTTAGTGTAGTCTGTCCGGTAAAGGCTCATACCTCATTGTACAATGAAAAAAAGCAGGCTATGCCTGCAATCTTCATTTGAATGTATTCAATCTGTCCATTACTCCGATTCAATCTGTCCATGCTTGGTAATCAGCGTGGCTTTGCCCCGGATTTTAATAGCTGAAGTATGGGTGGTAAATTGGGCGAACATCACTTCACCTTTGTCCAATTTCTCGGTGTGGTGAAAACGTGTATCCTGACCTCGGGTTAATCCGATCACCTGGACACCATTTTCCTCTGCCTTAATTACAATATAATCATTGCCGGTTGGATGATCCATCACGCATGTCCCCTTCTTTAGTTCGATAGCGTTAATGATGATTAAGATTGTTTCATTTGTCAACCTGCGCCTTATACGAATGAACCGTAAGAATCGGCTACCCTCGGGTCATACTACAGTTGTACAGCCACAGAAAGGAGAATCTGCATGAAGTACACCCCTGCCGCACTTACAGACGAGCATATTCATCAGTTAAAAGAAATCGAACAGCATCTGTCTGCAGCTGCTGGCGAAGAACTGATTCTGGTTGCTTATACCGGGCAACCGGAGGATCCTGAGCACTCGGATAGCCGCAAGAATCATCGTTAAAGGGCAAAAGAAAAGGCCGTGAACAAGTCACGGTCTTTTTGTCGACATATGGAATATGTAGAAATCTTATTTAATTCCGTCTTTGAGCGCTTTACCTGGTTTGAATGCAGGAATTTTGCTCGCAGGAATTTCGATTTCTTCACCTGTTTGCGGGTTGCGTCCTTTACGTGCAGAGCGCTCGCGAACTTCGAAGTTCCCAAAACCAACCAATTGTACTTTATCTCCGCTTTGAAGAGCCTCAGAGATTGCTTCGAATACGGCATCAACCGCTTTCGTTACATCTTTCTTGGACAATTCAGTCGCTTCAGATACGTGTGTAATCAAGTCTGATTTGTTCATTTGTTTTTCACCTCCTGTATCAATGTCCTGAATGTTATACTGTGTTTCCGTTTTATAGCGAAATATACGTTCATACGCAAAAAATCTACGTACATCTTGAGCGCTGAACACAAATCTCCGCCTGCGGTCAACAGTCATTTTCGGCAGAATGTCGTCTGAAACCACTGGCATTTCAGACGCCGAACAAATTTCATACTAATACAGACAGCCCACAATTTCAAGTCCGGTTGCGGTTTAAGACGTAAAATGTAACCGCCAGGGCAAGCACGAGAACCCCACCTTTTACAATATCATGTGTGAAATACTGTACGTTCATCATCGTTAAACCGTTCACAAGTACACCAATCAGAACCGAACCAATGAAGGTTCCGATGACATTGGGTTTACCCGCACCAAACACAGAGAAACCGACAAATACTGCAGCTACGGATTCCATTAACAACGGTGATCCCGCATCAATTTGCCCAGATCCTACTTTGGAAGCATAGATGATACCCCCGATTGCTGCAAACACTCCAGCGGCTACATAGGCGAGTGTACGCACCTTTTTCACCTTGATTCCAGACAACCGCGCAGCTTCCTCATTACCACCTGTAATGTACATCTGGCGACCATATTTCGTATACGTCAAAAAGATATGCACACCTATTACCGCAATAAGTAGCATGATAACTGATATCGGCATACCAAGCCATTTACCCTGCCCTATAAGCAGGAATGTCGGGTCCATCTCTCCCGCAGCTTTGCTCCCGTCAGGGAACTGCATGTGATTGTAAATGGTATATCCCTGTGCATACGTTTTGTGAATACCTCCGATGATGTACATCGTCGCAAGGGTTGCGAGCAAATCCGGAATACGCAATTTTACGATCAGCAAAGCGTTCAGTAAACCAATAACAGCCCCGATAATCAATGGCACGATAATGACGATTGCAAGTGGTTGTTGATACCAAATCATTAACGAAGCAGTAACAACGGTAGTTAATGAGACAGTCGCCCCAACCGAAAGATCAAATCCATCAACAATGAGAGATAACGTAACACCGATCGCTACAAACGTAACGATAGAGATCGAGCCCAAAATATCGGTCAAGTTACTGTACGTAAAGAAATAAGGCAATTTAATGCCGAAAAATGCGATAACACCTATGATGACTATAATCGCCCCGTAACGGAACGCAAAATCCAGTGATTTATCCTTCATGATTGCACCTCTTGTCCACCGCTTGCATAGTATAGCAGCTGTTCTTGGTTAGTCTCGCCTCGTTTGAACTCTTTTACGATAACACCCTCACACATGACAGCGATTCGGTCACCAATTCCCATGCCTTCATCCAGTTCACAGGTGAAATAGATTACACCCTTGCCCGCCAAAGCCAGTTCATTGATGATGCGGAAAATGTCACTTTTTGCCCCGATATCTACGCCTTTGGTTGGCTCATCAAATATAAATACATCCGCATCCGCATTAAGCCATTTACCAATGGCTACCTTCTGCTGATTACCACCGCTTAGATATTTCACTTCCTGTTTCACGGACGATGTTTTAATTCCAAGCTGTTTCACCAATGACTCTGCATTCAGACGTTCCCGCTTGCGGCTTACGAAACCTAATGTACTAAGACGGCTTAGCAAAGGCAGACTTAAATTCCGTTCCACGTTCTCCTGAATCAGGATTCCTTGTTTACGTCGCTCCTCCGGTACAGAAACAATCCCCAGAGCCGCCGCATCCGCAGGCTGAGACAGGCGGAGATTACGGTTGTTAAGCCGGATCTCGCCTCCCTCCAGCCGATCTGCACCAATTAGCAAACGAGAGCTTTCCGTTTTACCCGCGCCTACCAGGCCCACCACAGCGAGGACTTCACCTCGGCGTACAGAGAGGTTAACACCTTTAACCTTCACTCCACGACGAAGCCCACGTGCCTCCAATAACAGCTCTCCCACGGGTGCTTCCGTCTTCGGAAACTCTTCTTCGAATGGTTTGCCCAGCATCTGTGTAACCAAATCGTTGATCGTCAGTCCCTTTGCTTCACCGGTAAATACGTGTTGCCCATCTCTCATAACCGTAACGCGATCACAGTGACCCGTCACTTCAGCAAGACGATGGGTAATGAAAATACAGGCAACGCCCCGATCCTTCAGGAGATGAACAATCCGGAAAAATGCATCCGTTTCTTCCTGGCTCAGCGGTGCAGTCGGTTCATCAAAAATGATGACTTTGGCATCCTGAATCAAAATCCGTGCCAGCAAAATCATCTGTTTTTCTGCAAGCGTCAGATCGGCCACTTTTTGGTGAACGGATATGTCCGCCCCTAATTGCTTCAACGCCTCAACCGCGTGCTGTTGCAGCTTCCGTGGACTTTTCCACCAACCTCCAGCAGATGAAGCCAACTGATCCAACATAATGTTCTCCGCAGCCGTCAGCTGTGGCACCAGTGCCGCGTCCACTTCCTGATAGACACAGTGAATCCCATTTGCCTTCGCGTCTCCCGGAGAACTCAGGTGAAGAGCTTGTCCACTCAATTGGATCGTCCCCTGATCCAATGGATAGGCACCAGACAAAATTTTCATTAACGTGCTTTTACCGGCACCATTGGCACCCAGCAGCGCATGAATCTCCCCGCCTTTTACAGAGAAATCCACATCCTTCAGTGCAGGAATACCTGAAAACTGCTTGTGGATATGTTCCATTTGAAGCAGAATCGGTGCAGTGCTCATGATGTTAACCTCCAATCGTTCCCATACGGGAGTATCCCTTTTTCATCCAGACTACACATATCTTCATTATGGTTAAAAAAGCGCGCCTTGCGGCGCGCTTCCCATACGCTGCTTATTTAGCAGTAATTCCGTATTCGCTCATCCAGTCCTTGATTCCTTGTGTGCTGCCACCCCAACCTTCAACGAACTCAGACAGCTCCGAAGTGGAGATTTGTTTATCTGGCAGAGCTTCACGTTGAACATAGACCGGGTTAAGAACAACTGCATCTTCTGTCTCGTCCCCGTTCAGTTTCTGATAAGCATAACGTACCTGGACGCGACCAATATCTGTTGGATCAACAGCCGCAGAAGCAACCCAAGGATTTTTCGGGTCCTGAATCATTTGCAGGTCCTCGTCACTCATATCAATACCATACACTTTGATCTCATCACGTCCAGCTTGTTGAATCGCACGTGCCGCACCTTTGGCGAACTCATCCCATGCAGTCCATACAGCTGTAATCTCACCTTTTGGATACTGCTTGAGAATAGCTTCCATTTTGGCTTGAGTATCCAGCGCCGGGTTCTGTGCAGAACCGAATGTAGCTATTTCTTTGATGTCCGGATTGGCTTTCATGAATTCACCGTATGCAATCTGACGGCGTTCCATCGGTGCGAAACCAGCTACCCATACTTTGACAATATTACCTTGTCCATTGATATCTTTTTTCATTTGCTCCAGCGTCAGTTCAGCCATCTTCTGGTCATCCTGCGACAGGACTGTGGCTCCTGGAACACTGATAGCTGCGTCAAACACGACCACTGGAATATTCTGTTCTACTGCCTTCTTCACGCCTGGCTCTAATAGGGAATCCCCATGATCCGTGAGAATGGCATCAAATTTCTGGTTAATAGCGCTATCAAGCAAGGATACCATCTTTGCTTTGTCGTTATCGGCAACAAACGTTGTCAGTTCTCCACCGAATTTTTCGATTTCTTCTTTTACACCTTGTACATATTGCTGCGAGAAAGTACCTGTATTAAACTCCATAATAAGTGCGATCCGCTTGCCGCTTAGAGGGCCTGTAACTGCTTCCGTTTTTGGTGTATCATCTGATGCACCCGAAGCAGGAGTGGCTGCCGGTTCTTTTTTGATTCCGCAAGCGGACAGCGCCAATGTAAATACTAATAACACACTCAACCATAGCCATTTTGTCTCTCTTCTTTTCATCTCTGTATCCCCCTGTCCAATCTCTGTGATCTCGATCACAATAGTTGAATATTAATATAACGGCTAATCCCTAGTATGTAAATGGGTTTTAGCAATTTAAAGCTAAAACTCGCTAAGTTTTTTCGAAAGTACTATTCTTCCTATCCATTTCATCCAAAATAAAGAAATCACGTAAAAAAGACCGCGAGGGGATGCCCCCTTACGGTCTTTTGATGTCTTACAGAATGATAGCGATCAAGCCGCCCGAACCTTCGTTAATGATTCTTCCCAGCGTCTCTTGCAATTTGTATCTTGCATTATCCGGCATCATGGCAATTTTGCCCTGAATCCCCTCTCGCACAATGGAGTGCAGCGAACGACCAAACATGTCTGAATCCCATACCTTGATCGGGTCGTTCTCGAAATCCTGCATCAGGTATCTCACCAGTTCCTCACTTTGTTTCTCCGTACCGATGATTGGAGCGAACTCCGATTCCACATCAACCCGGATCATGTGAATGGACGGTGCCGTTGCTTTCAGACGTACGCCAAATTTGGTGCCCTGACGAATGAGCTCAGGTTCATCCAGAGCCATCTCGGCAAGAGATGGAGCAGCAATGCCGTATCCGGTCGTTTTGACCATCTCCAGCGCTTCTGCGAAGCGGTCATATTCTCTCTTCGCATGCGAGAATTCCTGCATCAATTGCAGCAGATGATCCTTACCGCGAATCTCGATGCCAACCACTTCCACGAGAATCTGATCATACAGTTCATCAGGCGCGTACAGGTCAATTTCGGCTACACCCTGCCCCATATTCATGCCACTCAGGCCTGCGCGATCAATGAATTCATATTCCATGAACTGTGCGACAACCCGATCCACGTCACGAAGTCTGCGAATATCCTTGACGGTATCCCGTACGGAATTTTCGTAGTTGCTACGCAGCCAGTGAGTCTCATTGAGCACCATAACCCAGCTCGGCAAGTTTACATTCACTTCATGCACAGGGAACTCATAGAGCACTTCACGAAGTACACCCGTCACATCATCTTCCGTCATGGTCGCTGCACTGAGTGTCATCACCGGAATGTCGTATTTGGCAGCAAGCTCACTGCGCAATTGCAGGGCTTCTTCACTGCGAGGACGAGTGGAGTTGATGACCAGGACAAACGGTTTACCCACTTCTTTTAATTCCGCAATGACCCGTTCTTCAGATTCCACATAGGAACTGCGGGCAATTTCGGCGATTGTGCCGTCTGTTGTTACCACAACACCCAGTGTAGAATGCTCCTGAATGACTTTGCGAGTACCAATCTCGGCGGCTTCCTGGAATGGAATTGGTTCCTCGAACCAAGGCGTGGAGATCATGCGTGGACCATTCTCATCCTCGTATCCCTTGGCTCCTTCCACCGCGTAACCTACACAATCCACAAGACGCACATTGACATCGAGTCCTTCTGCCACCTTGATCTGGACTGCGTTATTTGGTACGAATTTTGGTTCGGTAGTCATGATGGTTTTACCTGCTGCACTCTGTGGAAGTTCATCCACTGCACGGGCACGATCAGCCTCGCTTGCGATGTTAGGCAATACGATCGTTTCCATGAATCGTTTAATAAATGTTGATTTTCCCGTCCGGACTGCGCCGACAACCCCGAGATAAATATCCCCTCCGGTCCGCTCAGCTATGTCCTTAAAAATGTCCACTTTCTCCAATGAAATCCCCTCCCTAAATTACTCCGAAGGAAAAATGCTAAAGAGCATCCGCTTCGTTTTTTCAATCAGAAGACTGAAATCCCTGCAACGGTAGAGCCGCCTTTGTGAGTGCCCGGAAGTCGTCCGCCGCCGAACGTTGCATTCTGATGAAACCGGCGAGAGCGGCGTTAACTCGTACATGCAATTGGACTAGTATCATCTTATGTATCCGTATGCGGCAATATGACGCGTATTTTTGTTTTTTTATCTTATGGCGATGACATTAGGAGAATCCCCCGATCTCGGACTGCGCGTCTTTATTTCAATCTACTTTATGTGATCCGTGAAGCTTTTATGACGGTTATTGCTCATACTGACAAAAGAAAAAAGAGATATCCCTTATTTGGAATATCTCTTTTTGAACCATTAGAGCCTTGGTGGGCATACAGCTAAATCATTTGAATTGCAACCATGCTTATTTTATTGGCTGGGCAACCGGCGCATTATTTTTCCAAGCGTAGAAAACCGATTTTACAGGTACGAAGTAGGAGTGTTCCACCAGCAAATCCCGAACATCTTCAGTCTCTGTTGGAGACACGTCAGACTTTTCCACTGCCTGCATAATATCAAAAGCATAATCTACATAGACCTTGCCTTCGTCATCCATCACAAAAGGTAAGGCCTGACCTGAATATACACTATTCAGCGTAATGGAAGGAATACCTGCCTGAGCAGCCTGCTCCATATCCACAGCATATAACCCCGGATACATTTCTTCCCCGCTTGGCAGCTTATTGTTATGTACGGACTTATATTGATTAACCATTCGTTGCACATCGTTTACTTTCTGTACGGTCAGAAGATCCATCACTTTAACGGTCGGATTCACTTCTTCGTCCTGAATAAGGAAGTAAGCGCTCCCACCACTTTCAAAAGCAGTCCCCGGTATTTCATCCAGATACCCCAGTTGTTTCAACTTGGGCAGATCCACTCTGAACTTTTCATATTTTGGCGTTTCCATATCTGCATTGATGATTGGCAAAATCCCCTCATCTTGCTGGAATGCCTCGACAGCACTCTGGATACGGCTCACGCTTTCCCGATAGGCTATCTTAGGGTCCGAATTGCTCTGGGATGGATACATACAACCAGTTGCTGTAAAAGCAAACAACAAGAATAACAGCAGACCGCCCGTCTGATGTTTCAGACGCTGCCGTCCGCTTCCTTCCACACATTTTGGCTTGTTCCTAATCATTCGTGTCCTCCTTGAATAACTCATTAGAGAATCAATTTCATAACGCTCAGAACCAGTCGTCTTCCTGTTGTTGACGTTCCAGTTGTTTCCGAATGGCTGCCTTCAGCGGGTCCTCTGGAACATGAACCGATAGAGATCCACACACCTTGGCCTGACAGGACAGTCTTATACCTGCTTCCAACAGTGAACCCAGCTTGCGCTTTTCTGCATCTGTTGGTGGATACAGTTCCGCCCGATGTTCTTCATCCACATTGACTTTGCACATCAGGCAAGCCGCTTTACCATCACATCGGGTCGTAATCTTGACTCCAGCACGTCGTGCTGCATGCAGAAGTGTTGCCCCTGGTTTGAGCGCTATCGATTTGTTCATAGGTAAAAAAGTAACTTTATAGTCCATCAATTTTCCTCCCTCAACCTACTGGGGCCATGTAAAGCCAACAAGCTCTTCCACTTCGGCTCTGAAGCGGTTTGTCCATACATTCTGTTGACTTAAAAGCATCATTATAGGTTGATGTGCATCTGGCTGCACGCGCATCTGTGTCGCAATGGGGACATAACGATCTTCACGACCTCGCAGCAGATTAAACAACAGCTCATGCGCAAGCGGCATCAGTCGCAGGCTATATGAACCCACTTGTGCTACTGGTGCATGCGGAGCAAGTACATGTTCAATCTCGATACGGTACCAACTTTTGCGAGCCCATATTTCGAAACCACCAACCAGTTCCAGCGCACATTCACCCACCTGATAGTGGCTCAACAGAGAAGCATACGGTCCTGTCTTGTCCACTGTAGGCTCGTCAAGCATTTCCCCCGGAGCGCTAAGGTGAAGTTCCTTAGCAGCAGCAACATCCGCATAGATATCAATATCTCTCGGAGCCTGTTGCAACTCCACCCCTTGAAGCAGCAACCCACAACTCCCTCCAAGTAACCATGTCTGCGGCTGTGTGTTCCAGGCTTTGGCCGTTTCCAGCAAAGCCGCGTGTAATTCCGGATAACGCTCTGTCCGACCCTCCGTATCATGCGGCCCCATAGGCTCACACTCCCCTCATCCGTGTTCATTGTGTCAGTTCTTATGATGTGCTTATGCGGATGTTATCTTTCAGGCATGGGAAATCAGGTCAGAGAAGCGATTCCACCGAAAAAGCCAATCAGCATAATCAAAAATGCAATCAGAGAAAGAATCCCCCGTACAATACCTTTTGTTTTGGCACGAGCAAACGTAATCAGGAATACAGATAGTCCCATAATGAGGATGGCCACCAATGACAGCCACATCTTGTCCATTGCGCTCATAATCCAACAGTCTCCCCTTCAGTCCGATATTCATCACTGACACTGTGACAATTGCAACCATTATAACACGAAATTCAGCTCAACTTTCCAAAAAAAAGACAAAAAAGCAAGCCGGCAGAAGCCGACTCGTCTTTTTGTCTTACTGGATCACCTGCACAAGCGGGTGTGATCTATTATTTTTTCATCATCATTTTCATTAACGATTCCATACTGCTCGGATTCAATCCGCTTTTCTTGACCGCACTCACAATATCCTTAACCGTATCCTCAGATACCGGGACTTTCGCCATGGCGGATACTTGTTTGATCAATTGGCGCAACTGAGCTTCATTCTGAATCGTCGTTGGTTTCACCGTGCTTGCCAATTTCTTAACGGCACCTTCCGTTATCGTTTTACCCGTTTTCTTATTGATTGCATTCAGTGCATCTTTGGAAATGTTGTTACCCATTCGTCTCCCCTCCTCCGGCAATACTCATGTGTATAGTATGAGTCTGCTACAGAAAAGGTGAATAAGCTTCTTATTTCACAAGGTACGTTTAGGCTGATTACAATCAGGAATGCCACTGCTCCCAGGTTTCAAGCTTCATGACTTCCATTTCAGTCTTCGGGTCACGTCCCATCAAGGCTTCAACCGCATCACGTGGCTGTCTCTCCTGGAATAAAACGTGATATAACTGATCCGCAATTGGCATTTGCACTCCGTATTTTTGGGAGATGAAATAGGCAGCTTGCGTAGTTCGAATGCCTTCTACCACCATGCCCATGGACTTCAGAACATCATCCAGCTTCTGTCCCTGGCCCAACATGGAACCTGCTCTCCAGTTCCGACTGTGCTGACTTGTAGCCGTTACAACCAGATCCCCGATTCCAGCAAGTCCCGAAAACGTTAGCGGATTTGCTCCCATCTCAACACCAATACGTGTGATCTCTGCCAAACCGCGTGTTAGCAAAGCAGCTTTGGCATTATCACCAAATTGAAGACCATCCGACATACCTGCACCAAGAGCAATGATATTTTTGAATGCGCCCGCCAGCTCAACACCGATCATATCCCGATTCGTGTAAACCCGGAAATAGGCATTCATAAACAAAGCTTGGGCAGACTCGGCAGATGCCTTATCCAGTGAAGCTACAACCACTGTCGTTGGACAACGCTTCACCACTTCTTCCGCATGGCTTGGGCCAGAAAGAACAACCACACGTCCTTCTTCACATTCAAGCTCTTCTGAAATGACTGTGGACATCCGTTTCAGGCTTTCTGTCTCAAAACCTTTGGTTGCATGAATGACTAACATCTCAGGCTTGTAATAAGCCTTAAGCTGGTTCGTAACCGCACGCATGGCTGAAGAAGGCGCAACAATTAACACAGCTATAGCGCCTTCCACCGCAGCTTCCATATCAGTTGTTGCTTGAATCCGTGTTGAAAGCTCCGCATCCGGAAGATAGCGAGTATTAGTGTGCTTGTTATTGATTTCGTTAGCCTGGTCTTCACCACGTGTCCACATCATCACGTCCAACTGATTGGCGGCGAGTACACTGGCCAGAGCCGTTCCCCAGCTCCCAGCGACCAGAACAGCAACTTTTTTAGACAACTCGTTTACCCCCTCCAGGGTTTTTCGATCCCAATTTATTTTCCTGTCCTTTGGCGAGCTTCGCAATATTGGTACGATGTCTCCAGAACGCAAACAGACAAATAATCAGACTCCCCCAGAAGATATTCATTGAATATCCGGGTAATACCAAGATAAAGATGGGTGTAAATGCTACAAAAATCAGAGACCCCAATGAAACATAGCGTGTCAATACAATAGACAGAATGGCGATCACCCCAGCACATAACGCAGGTAGGAAAGCAAGACTCACCAGAACACCAATGGCTGTGGCAATGCCTTTTCCTCCACGAAAATGGAAGTATAGCGGCCAGTTATGTCCTGCAATGGCTGCTATACCACTGAGTGCAGGAATCCAGGCAGAACCGTCACTCAGCCAGATTCCAATCCATACAGCTGCAACACCCTTAAGTACATCAAGTAACAGAACAGCAATTGCCGGTCCTTTACCCAAAATACGCAATGTATTGGTAGCTCCCGCGTTTCCGCTTCCGTGCTGACGAATATCGATCCCCCGTATCGCTTTGGCAAGGAGGACACTAAAGCTGATCGAACCGAGCAAATAGCTCAGTACAATCGCTGCGATTTGTAAAATCACACACTTCTCCCCTAACTTTCGTCGGACTTCTTCCGAGTAAATATGCGAATTGGTGTTCCTTCGAAATCAAACGCTGCACGGATTTTATTCTCCAGATAGCGCTCATATGAGAAGTGCATCAACTCAGGGTCGTTCACAAAAATAACCATGGTCGGCGGTTTAACTGCAACCTGAGTCACATAGTTAATTCTCATTCTCCGTCCTTTATCTGTTGGCGGAGGATTAATTGCAACCGCATCAGACACCACATCGTTAAGCAGATGTGTCTGCACACGTAACGTGTGTTGCTCTGCTACACGTTGCACAACCGGCAACAGTTTTTGTAAGCGTTGTTTTGTGAGGGCTGACAAGAATACGACCGGAGCATAAGTCATAAACAGGAAGTGATCCCGAATTTTTCTCTCAAATTCTTTCATCGTTTTGTCATGCTTCTCTACCACGTCCCATTTGTTCACAACAAACAATGACGCTTTACCAGCTTCGAATGCATATCCTGCAATATGCTTGTCCTGTTCAATAATGCCTTCTTCACCATTAATGACAATCAGAACAACATCTGCACGCTCAATCGCACGCATCGCACGCATTACACTGTATTTCTCAGTTGTTTCATATACTTTACCACGCTTACGCATACCTGCTGTATCAATCAGCACGTAACGTTGGCCGTCTTTTTCAAAAGGTGTATCAATCGCATCCCGGGTCGTTCCAGCCACGTCACTTACAATGACACGCTCTTCACCCAGAATAGCGTTCACCAGTGAAGATTTACCTACATTAGGACGTCCGATCAGAGCTACACGAATGACATCTTCATCGTAAGTCTCTTCCTCAAGTTCTGGCAACTTCTCCACAATTGCATCAAGCAAGTCACCTACACCTGTACCGTGACTTCCGGATACGCCGATGGGATCACCGAAACCAAATCCATAAAACTCATAAATGAGCTCACTTCGTCCGATATTATCCACTTTGTTAACGGCTACAACAATAGGCTTGCCTGAGCGGTAGAGCATCTCTGCTACCTCTTCATCCGATTGCGTAATACCTGCTTTTGCATCACACATGAATACAATAACATCCGCTTCTTCAATAGCGAGCTCTGCTTGCATCCGAATCGATTTTAAAATTACATCTTCACCATCAATTTCGATACCACCTGTATCAATGATACTAAATGGTTTACCGTTCCATTCACCGATTCCATATATGCGGTCACGGGTAATGCCCGGCTTGTCTTCCACAATGGCCAGTCTGTCGCCGATGATCCGATTGAAAATGGTGGATTTACCCACGTTCGGTCGTCCGACAATTGCCACAACGGGTCTTGCCATACATTCCACTCCTCCTGTCCATACTTACGATACTCATCATAGCAAAAAAGATATGTCTTGGCTAACGTTTCATGCCAAATTACTCGCAATAAAAACAATCGGCGAACCCGCCTGGGGCTCGCCGATCTTGCTTTTGTTATTCAGCAAAATATGCAGTATATAACTTAGAACCATGCATTGTTAACTTATTTGAATTTGCTGAGTTTGTCTCCAAACAGTTCGCCAAGCGTAGTGCTCATACCTTGATTGTTCAAGGAAACGTTTGGATTGTTGATTTCTTCACGCGGAGCGTTGTTTCTTGAAGGTCTTTCTGATTTTTGTGGTTGAGCTGGAGCTTCTTCTGTTTCTTTGATGCTCAAGCTTACACGTTGCTCAGAAGGGTTCATGTCCAAGATTTTAACTTGAACTTCTTGTCCTTCTTTCAACACTTCATGAGGAGTGCCGATGTGTTTGTGGGAGATTTGCGAGATATGCACAAGTCCCTCAACACCAGGAGCGATTTCAACAAATGCACCGAAGTCTACCAGACGTTTTACAACACCTGTTACGATATCGCTGGAATTGAATTTTTCGCTTGCTGTTTCCCAAGGACCTGGTTGAACAGCTTTCATGCTCAGGCTGATTTTGCCTTTTTCAGGGTCAACTTTCAGCACTTTCACACTAACTTTATCACCTTCAGACAGTACGTCGGATGGTTTTTCAACGTGTGTCCAAGCCAGCTCGGATACGTGAACCAAACCGTCAACTCCGCCCACATCAACAAATGCACCGAATTGAGTCAAACGTTGTACTGTACCTTCGATCACTTGACCTTCTTGCAAACCAGCCATTACTGTAGCTTTGTTTGCTTCGAATTCTTGCTCCAGTACGTCTTTTTGGGAAAGGATCACTTTGTTGTTCTCACGGTCGATCTCTTTCACTTTAACACGCAGTGTGCGTCCTTTGTAGTCGCTGAAGTCTTCAACGAAATGGCGTTCAACCATGGAAGCCGGGATAAATCCACGTACGCCCACATCTGCTACCAGACCGCCTTTAACAACATCACCTACAACAACTTCGAATACGTCTTGGTCTTCAAAATGCTTTTGCAATTGATCCCATGCGTTTTCGCTGTCGATTGCACGTTTGGACAGAACGAGTTTTTCTTTCTCGTCGTCGATGCTAAGAACTTTAGCTTCAACTTCTTGTCCAACTTCTACTGCGTCAGACGCGCTGTCAACATGTAATGAAGACAGTTCACGAATTGGAATGACACCGTCATATTTATATCCAATGCTCACATAGGCTTGGTTATCTTCCAATTTGACGATGGTTCCTTTTACGGTATCTCCTTTTTTCAAGGAAACGAATTGATCCAACTCATCTTGGGTTGCTTCTTGATTTTTCATTTCTTCCGACATGTCAAATACCCTCCTCAATTCAAAAACCCCATTATATTCAAACCTGCCTGTAGCAGAGTTCAAAACACTTTCATCACTGAGTGCTCAAGCTTTAGTCTCCCTCAAAAATATGGAAACATGCACTCAGCTACCGACGAAGCCACTACTTGCTTGGCACGCCCGTTTGCACCATTTCGTTAATCTTGGACATAATCTTTTCAGTCGCCTTCTCCAGAGCTTCTCCAGATGGGTCTTCCTTGAACTCGTCCAAACTTACTGGTGCTCCATATACAACTTTCATCTTACGAAAAACTTTGTAGTTACCGATAATAGCAGTAGGAATAACTGTAGCGCCACTGCGGAGAGCAAAACTCGCTGCCCCTTTTTTGCCGATACCTCCATCATTGTGACGGCTTCCCGAGGGGAAGATTCCAAGCACTTGACCATCACGCAAAATATTGAGTGAGGTTTTGATGGATTCCTTGCTGACACCTCCACGTTTAACGGGGAAAGCGCCCACTGCTTTAATAATTCGGCCGAGTACCGGAATTTCAAACAATTCGCTTTTGGCCATGAAACGCACCTGACGGCGAATTTTGATACCAACGGTTGGAGGATCGAAGTTACTAATATGATTGGAACATAAAAGTACGCCGCCTTCTTTCGGAATATTCTCCCGTCCAACGGCCTCCAAGCGGAAAAGAATGGTATAAATGATCCGCAGTAATGTGCTGCAAAATGTGTAAATCATAGACCGATCTCTCCTCTGACCATTGTGCAATAAGATACGATTTTGTCAACCACTTCATGGATGTTCATCTCCGTTGTATCAAGGACGATAGCATCCTCAGCACAACGCAATGGGGAAATTTCCCGATTCTCATCCAATCTGTCACGGGTGGCAATGTCTCGCTCCAGCTGTTGCAACGTCAGTCCTTCAGAAGGGTCCAGTTCTTTGAAGCGGCGAAGCGCACGCTCTTCCACACTGGCAGTCATGAAGATTTTCACTTCCGCATCGGGCAATACTGTCGTTCCGATATCGCGTCCATCCATGACGACGCCCTTGCGCAAAGCCATTTGCCGCTGAGTATCCACTAATTGCGTACGCAGCCCCTCGATTTGCGCATATCGGGACACGATTCCCGTCACTTCACGGGAGCGGATTTCCGAGGTTACTTCTTCCCCATTACAGAACACTTTCTGTCCGTCGGGATCCGGTTGTAAATCAATGACCAGCTTTTGGGCTTCCTGAAGTACCTGTGTCACTTCTTCCGGCGCAATATCATTCCGAAGCATGTGCAAGGTTACCGCACGGTACATTGCGCCTGTGTCGACGTATACATACGCGAGCGCCTCTGCAACCAATCGGGCCACCGTGCTTTTCCCGGCACCGGCAGGTCCGTCAATTGCAACGTTCATTTTCCCGTTCTCTGATGTGTTCTGGCTTGCCAACGGGGCATTCCTCCTCAAACGATAAACCTCAATAAAAAAACAGGCATTGCCTGCATCGTGAAAATTATACCACACTCTACACATGGATGCAAAAACAGACAAATCAACGACGTTTGTAATCATTCATCGTTTGCACTTCAATTGGCGTTCCTTCCAGGCGGTCAATGGTGGTCAAATTCTTTTTGAAGCCGGGTACCAACAGCAGCAATTGATATACCACAAGCAGGATTAGAAGGACTGTAATCAGAATCGTAACCTTTCGTTCCATTCGCCTGGAGAAAACATAATAAAGTCGTTCATATCTGCGGGTTGCATGACGACGATTCAAGGCAATACCTCCGTTTTTTTTCATTACGGTACCCGCAGTTCCCTCTCTTTATGCCACAACATTCCTATTTCGTGCGATAGTCAAGTTGCCGTTCGAAACAAAACTTGATAATTTTCTGGCGCTCCGAATCTGAAATCTGCACAAATTTCAGCATGCACAGCTGTCTGCCGGTTTCCAGGGTTTTGATCCGTACAACTTCAGCTTCAAAATTCACATGTTCAATGGTTGAATTCCGGTAGGGAACCAGCAACCAGCATTTCAGTTTTTGACCTTCAGCTATTGAAAAACCTGTTTCGCCGTAGATGGACAATCCACCGCCACCAATATCTTCAGTCAATCCGACGGCACGGGTCAGGTCTTCACTCTGGATGGCCAATTCGAGGTTTGCATGAACACGAAGAAAGCTGCGCCGTTGTATTTTGGATATATCGCTCGGAAGCGGTTTGCGGATACGGACAAGACGGACCACATCTTCCTCAAATCCCGTGACATAGGTATTAAAATAATGCCGGACCCCATCCTCCGTAATATATGAAATGGACAATTCCTCTCCGAAAAAGAGCCTTTTCAGACGGCTGCTTCCTTGTTGCATCGGGACCTCAATCAGAAAACTGCTGTCATCCATATCTGCAATGCGTGATTTGTACTCTTTGTGTTCCTCTTTTTCATCTGCAGAAGCAATCTGGATGTATAAAATTTCATTTATTTTAGGAAACAAGCTGTTCACCGCCACTTTATGTATTTATCTTCGTATGTACAAGGACTATTATACCATGACCTTTCTCACATTGAACAAGAAAAAAACAGACCACATTGTGGTCTGCCGCAGTTAATCGCTCAACTTCAAATTGAGATTATCCATCTTTTTATGAGGTTGCATTGACCGGTTTGATCTCTTCAACCGCTTCTTCTAATCCTGTATTCGCATTAATGTATATCCGGTAACGGGATCCGTTAATTTTCCCTCCGAATTCATAACATAATACTTCTTTGCTGTAATCATTCTCAATCAGAGATTTGCGAACATAATTTTCTTCGAACTCCGAATTAAGCTTTTTCCGCGCCTGTTGCTCTGTAAGAGTTGCTTTCGGAATTTTGCGCTTGTCATTATGTTCGTAGACAAAGTCACTCGCCTGGAAGCCGGTAACTTCGCCTGTATCCAAACCTACACGAACTGACATTTTCTCGGGATAAATCAACGTGTCCCCTTGCTTACGCACATAAGTAAGGTTACCCAGGTTACCATATTCATCGTAGTTTACAGCCTTCATATCCTTATAACCTTTGTTCATTAGAAATTGATCTGCTTTAGCCATGGCATTCTGACGAGATACTTTTTTGGTTCCGATTGGACGCGTATCACTGTAAGAGATCAGCATTCCGCCATTACGCGTGAAATCCATCATCAGTTTGCCATTGTTGGCATGATCAATCGTGGCAGTATACGACTCCCAGTCTGTTCCTTTACCGTTCTCCTGCACTTGGATTTTGCTACTATCCGCATCAGAGAATTTTGCAGCCTTGCTTTGAATCTGTTCTTTGGTCACCGGCAGACCGTCCAGTTTCTTGACTGATCGTTTTGCATAGATATTGGATACGGAAGGACCCCAATCAAGTTCCGGGTATTCCTGTACCTTTTTGTTCACAGTACGAAAACCATCAACGATCGTGTTGTCCATGGTTTGCTCTTGTGTTGCCATGGCAGTCTCTGCATCCATCCAGCGCAATCGGTCCGTCAGCACTTTCTGCTGCACATCCTGCAGATTCTTGGTAATCTCGGATGAATTCTGATACAGCTTTTTCAGGTTGCCCATTTCCTTCTCACTTAGTGGTTCGTTCGTCAAGTCACGCATCGACGCCCGATAGGCAAAGTTCGAAATACGCGAGAGAAACTCCTCTGTCTCGTTAAATGGTAGCATGGTGAGTGGCAGTTGGTTGATCTCATTCTGCGCTTCACTGGTGAGTCGCCATACATTCATCAGACCTTTGCGATGCATCCCCTGTGATGTAGAGTGAACCGCCAAGGTGTTACCAATCTCCGAATGCAGTTTGTCCATATGAAAAGATAAATCGTGAAAGGCACGCTGATATTGATTCTCTGCCTTGATCAGAATTGCATTCTTCTCCTGATTCTCCTGATAGCCCCACACGAGCGCACCGACCAGCAGAACCGCAAATATCGGAAACATAACTGAACTTAATCGTTTATACATCGGTAGAGTCTCCTTTCTTCTAAACCACTACCTCTATTGTGGATCGAAGAAAGATCTCTTATGCATGCGATTTCCAGTCCTTACACAAGCAGGCTGCTAAAGTACTGTCTGGGTCCTCCTTTTAATTCAGCTGAATCCCAGTTGCCATGCCCTCTTCTTCAATTTCGAACTGGTCTCTGTTATCGCAGAGGCACTGCTTGAATCCCGTCTCAATCCGGCCCCGTTCTTTCTTGCCTCGTAATGTAAATCGTTCACCGCATTGTTTGCATCTGATTTTAATTTTAATTCTCATCACAACGATCTCCGTTTCTGTTGGTCATTCCCCGGGAGTTTATCTGTAAAAATAAAAACACACCGGAGCCATAGGCGCAATATGCGCTTTATGTCCACCAGTGTGTCCGTATTTTTATAATTTAACCTCTTCCTCCCGCTTCACAAAACGAAAAGGAGAACGGTTATTAGCTCGTGTGATTTTACCCATTGCCCCATACCACAGGCCCGCCATTAGCGGCGCTATAAACCACAACCAATGATTCACCATGGTGTTCATGATGACATCGTACAATGCATGCCAGAAAAAAGGTAACACCAGAGAAAGAACGAGATACCACCGCTTTTTCTTACCACCGATAAACTTGGCTTTACCCATATAATAACCCATAATTACCGCAAACATAGCGTGCCCTGAAACAGGGAGCAGTGCCCGAAGGAACATGGCTGAGACGGATGCATTCCCCGCAAAGGCATACAACACATTCTCTACAGTGGCAAATCCAAGTGAAACAGCTACTGCATATAAGATCCCGTCATACGGCTCATCAAATTCGGTGTGATTATAGATGATATGATAAAGAACGAACCATTTAACGAATTCCTCCACACCACCTGAGATCATAATGGCCTCAAGATAAGGATTATCCCCGAGCCACATCATCATGCCACGCTGAATAATCATCACAGGCAGTACCATCAGAATCCCCATGAGGAAAACCCGCAATACCATATGAAGTGGCTCATAATCATAACGGTCTTTCAGGTAAAAGTATGTTAACAAGGCGAGACCCGGAGCAACTGCTGCCGCTAAGACCGAAAACAAAAGCACCGAAATTCCCTCCTCTGACTAAAGACGCGATTACAACTAGAGATTAATCCTGGCGTTTGAAGTGGGTGCAGATAACATCAATCGCTTGTGCAGGAATAACAACCTTACCATACTCTTCCATAACTGCCGGAGTCATTGAGGAGCCTTCACCAAATTCAGCAAGCAAAGCAATCAATGCCGCATGTTTGGTGGAATCTACCTCATCTGGCTCAAAATGCAAGAACCACTTGTCTTTATAAGAATAAAGTCTCCCAGCATCCGTAACATGCTGACGCAACATATGTGCAGCTTCAATGAGCACTTCAAAGTCCTTGAATGCATAAACGATGGAATCGCTTTGCTCGAGTGTAACTTCCATTTCATATACTTCTTCAGGAAGATCATCTTCATGACCTGAACCATATTGTTGCGGATCATATTTTCCACGTGTGACAATGACAACCATCCCTTGAGCGGGAAGTGCGAATACTTCGACAGCGAGTGGACCTGTGGCATCAAATCCAAGTTCGGAATAGGCCTGATCCATCATTTCAGTGAACAGTTCATGAACCTTAGGTATTTCCTGCCACATATCTTCTTTTTGTATTCCGCGCTCGCTCAGATCGTCAAAGGTCAGGAAAATCCGTATCTTATCGTGACTTAGTCGTTCTATTTTCATACAGGATCTCCCCTTTATAAGCAAGTCTTATAACAGATTATGAAGCACAAAACAATATGTGCTGAAAATAAATCTATGTAGTTATGTTATCATTTTATACCTCTAAATGCACGAAGTAAAATCGACAAAAAAAGAATCATTCCACAGCCAATCCAGACTGTGGATGATTCTAATTGGAGGTTTTGGTTTATAAACCCGGTACTGTTGTGTTTGTTTGACTTAAAATTTGCTCAACTTCATGCTTCACATCGGGATTGGTGCGAATAAAATCTTTGAGCATGCTCATATTCGCTTCTTTTTCCTGCGGTGTAATTGCTCTTGCGGTCTTTGCTGCCGGATTTTTGTGGGATTCACCATGTTGATTTTGCTTGCTTGTGAACCCGTCCATACCCGGGAAAGTCATTTCCATCATTTTATGTTTTGCCTGGTCCATCATATTTCTTGATGAACCCGATGACAACATGGGCAATTTGCCTTTGGACAGCCATGAACTGGCTGCAACACCAATGACAAGACCCCAAAAAAAGGATGACGTCTTCATTACACCAACCTCCTTCAAGTGTTAAAATCATGTTTAGTGTTTGCGGGAGTGAGCGATCTCATTCCGTATAAATACAGGAAAGCGAGTTGAAATCATGTTCAGACATACCGCCGCATTGATCATTGCTGCAAGTTTGCTGCTGTCAGCTTGTGGGACAGCGGAAGAAAAAACATCTGATAATTCCACACCAGCGGGCGAATCAACTACCACGGTTCAAGAAGAGCAAGGTAACTCTAACCCAACTGAAACAGGAGAACCCGGAACTGGTATGCCCGAGCCTTCAACGGAAGATTCAACTGTGACAGAAGAAGAACCTGAATCTTCGGAGAAGGTTTCTACAGAAGAGAAAGTGGAAAAGACGTATCATATGAATGAAAATTATTATATTAAACCAAACGATGAAGCGAGCCCAAACAAAGTGGTCTTGTTAACTTTTGATGATGGACCCAAAGAAGAAAAAATGATTACTTCACTGATCGACACTTTAGATAAACATAACGCTAAAGCGATATTTTTCGTCAATGGATATCGGGTAAAAAGCCATCCAGAATTGCTCAAACTCATACATGAACGGGGTCAGATTATAGGCAATCATGCCTGGGATCACGAGGATCTCCAAAAAATGTCCAACGCTGAGGCGGCAAAACAGGTTACAGATGTCCAAAAAATAGTGAAGGATACCATTGGTGAGGAACCGCAATTCTTCCGTCCACCTTTTGGTTCGGGAAATGATGCACTGAAGGCTGCTGTGAAGAAAAATGGCATGTTATATATGACTTGGTCTAATGGTTCGCTCGATTGGGATAAAAGCACCAAAGACAAACCGGAAAAAGTCATTCAAAATGTATTGGACCAGTTAAATCCCGGAAGCAATATTTTGATGCACGAGTTGCCATGGACGGTTGAAGCATTGGATGAGTTGCTGACCAAGCTCGAAAAGAAAGGTTATTCCTTTGTTGATCCGCGTGCAATAGAATTGGAAGCTCGTTAAATTGTAATTTTGCACATTAAAATAAAACAGCCCTGATCCAATGGATCAAGGCTGTTTCTCTGTGAGTGCTTTTTCCGCGGGCACTCTTAACGTGATGATATGCATCTCCGCAGGACAACCTAGTCGGAGAGGAAGATGATTTGTTCCGTATCCTCTGCTAACAAGCATTTTGCCTTCTTGGTGAACGTCCTCCGGACTTCGCTTCAGGGAGTACCACCCGTTCGATACGGGACGATACGCTTTGCTCAGGAACACAGGTCCGAAAAATGGTAAAACCAATTGTCCGCCATGTGTATGACCGCTTAAAATAAGATCTGCATTTTCTTCCAAGCGAAGGGCCTGCAAAGGATCATGAACGATAGCAATTTTGCAAAAACGGTTACCGATCTGCTGTAGTAATACATCGCCCTGTTTGGAACGATAGTCTATGCCGATCAGGCTTAATCTGTCGTTGCCCCTTTGTAGATATTCCACATCATCCTGAAGGAGCTTAACGTCCGATTCCCGAAGGATTCGCGAAAGTTGAGCGGTACCTGCCCTCTTGTCATGGTTGCCATACACCGTAAATGAAGGAGCAATGTTCGATAAAATTTTCATGTTATGTCTAACTAAAGACCATGAGATTCCTTTTTCCGCAACATCCCCGCCGATGAGAACCCAGTCCACCTTGTTTTTAACGTTTTCCAGATCCTTCTGCTTCAGTTTGCGCTTGTGCGTGTCGGATACATACAAAATCATAGCCCCGTCAAAGGATGTTGGCAGATGAGGCACTTCAATCTCTTCTTCAATCATTTGATGAATATGGGCTTCACGCCACATATGAAAAAGTAGTAAAACTCCCATCAAAATGATTAAACCTGCGAGTAAAAGCATTACCACGGCAAGGGAAGGAACGTATTCAGAGCGGGTGCCCCTTCAACCCCCCACCAAACCAGACTAATCGTTAACATGACAAAAATAAAAATGAGTGAATTGACAAACCTCTTGCTCAATTTTAACCGACGTGAAGGATGTAATTCTGTCCGTGTAGGAAGCGAACCCGCTTCGGGGATCGATTCTTCCGTTGAATTTGGCGTTTTTTTGGAGCGTGATGGTGCCCTTTGAGGAAGTACTGGACTTTCCAGTTTTTCTGTATAAGGTTTGCGCTGTGATCTAGGTAAAGAAACGGAAGTAATTGGTGTGATTCCGCCAACCTCAGCAGCTGCTGCCGTTTCAGCAACGATGCTTACTTGAGAAGCCACCTGACGCTCGGATTTCTCTTTTTTATCCGATTGACGATGGCGCTGACTGCCATATGTCTTCATTCTACTTAATGGCTGATTCATGATCCCCTCCGAAAACGTATCGCTAATCCGGACACCAAATCAATTATAAAGTGACATAATATAGGCGCCCATAATGTGCCGGACTGCAAGTAAATCCAACCCAATCCATAACTTGAGACAAACACCCAGCCTGTTGGAATCCAGTGGCGCAAATAACGAATATGGATAACTGCAAATAAAATACTTGTCCAGTAAGGACCGATGGCATGTTGGATGGCTCCACGGAATAATAATTCCTCACACACAGCAACAATGGCTGCTATACATACAATGTGCCAGATCGGACGCCCACGGAACAGCATCTCGTTAATTCCACCGTCATCCATGCTTTCCTGAGGTATAACATACGACAGTACCAAGTCCATAACAAGCATTATTCCTGCAAGACCAAGACCCCACCATATAAATTGGTAATTGTCAGGCCATGCGAGTACATCTAACAAGTTTCGTTTCTGCAATAAGATCCACACAACTCCGATAATAAGTGTCAGACCTTGTGTAAAGTATAGATTGATTAAAAGTAAACGCTCGGTAAGCCGCTGTGGCTCAGCCTTCTGAATCTTGAACTTGGGAAACTTGAATTTTTTCATCGGATGCGTCTGTCCTCTTGAGTTAAATTTGATGGATAACAATTACGTTGTCCAATCGGATAGTATACTAAATGATAGCCAAAAAACCAATTAGGTTCAAGGCCTGCCCCAAGTCCTGGTTATATGTCCGTGCCATTACTTCATTAAAGCAGTAAAATCCAGTTCACCAAACAGCTTACTTTCCATCTTCTTGTGGTAGGTATATTAACTATTGTATTACTTATGGTGACTCTGTTTATGTGTGAATCTAAAGACATCTGCAAAACATTTTAAAACATTTAAGCCTATTGACATGCTCATGTCAGCCATGATACATTATGAAAAAATTAGTCACGTTAAACACGATGATGGAAAAAAGACGTTGCTTCGTCTTACAGAGAGCCGATGGTAGGTGTGAATCGGTGGCAGGCAAATGGTCTTGAGCGCTCCTGAGTTATTGCATTGAAATTGGAGTAGGTGCAATCGGTTTAGACCCGTTATCCTCTTCGGTCTTCATTGACCGCTAAGACTGTCGTTGCGAAACGGCGGTGAATTAGGGTGGTACCACGACAACTCTCGTCCCTTATTGCGCAAGCAGTATGTGGATTGAGAGTTTTTTGATTTATTTTAAAGGATATCTGTGGGATCACTCTATTTGCTTCACCTTCCCCCTCTGTTGCGACACCGCGTTGTTGGGCGGAAGAATCAACCTGGTTTTAAGGAATACCTCTTCGCTGAGGTCAGACCTTGACGATATAGATACACATACCTAAGGAGGAAGAAACCATGTACAAAGTGTTAGTGTCGGACCCAATCAGTGATCTGGGGATCCAGCAACTGGTGGATGCAAATGATGTTGTTGTTGAGAAGAAAACCGGTCTTAGTGAAGATGAACTTGTTGCCATTATTGGTGATTATGATGCCCTCTTGGTTCGCAGCCAGACTCGTGTTACAGATCGTATTATGACGGCTGGTACCAATCTTAAGGTGATCGGACGTGCAGGTGTTGGTGTAGATAACATTGATCTGGAAGCTGCTACACAGCGCGGTATCATCGTTATTAATGCACCTGATGGCAATACCATCACAACCTGTGAGCACACGTTTGCCATGATGATGGCATTGGCACGACACATTCCTCAGGCATATGCCAAGACTATTCAGGGTACGTGGGATCGTAAAACCTTCCTGGGTGTGGAATTAAGAAATAAAACGCTTGGTGTACTGGGTATGGGACGGATCGGTAGTGAAGTTGCCAAGCGCGCCAAAGCATTTGGAATGGACATTCTTGCTTACGACCCGTTCCTCACGGAGGAGCGTGCCGAGAAGCTGCAAGTGAAGCTGGCTAGTGTAGATGATATCATTCGCAATGCGGACTTCATGACCGTACACACGCCATTAACACCGGAAACACGGCATATGATTTCACGTCCACAATTCGAAGTGATGAAAAAAGGCATGCGTATCATCAACTGTGCTCGTGGTGGTGTAGTTGACGAGATGGCACTTGTCGAAGCCATTGATCAAGGTATTGTTGCTGGTGCAGCATTTGACGTATTCGAAAGCGAGCCGCCAGCCGCTGATCACCCGTTCCTGAATCACCCAAGCATTATCGTTACGCCTCACCTTGGTGCGTCCACAGTAGAAGCACAAGAGAACGTGGCTATCGATGTGTCGGAACAGGTGCTTCACATTTTGCGTAACGAACCGTTTAAAAACGCAGTTAACATGCCGGCTGTTGCACCAACCGTGATGAACAAATTGCAACCGTATTTCAAACTGGGTGAAACGTTGGGTAGTTTTGCAGCACAGATTACACAAAATGCAGTGCAGGAGATTCGGATCGACTATGCTGGTGAACTTTCTGAAGTAGATACGTCTCCTCTCACTCGTTACATTGTGAAAGGGATTCTCGCCAGACATTTGGGTGGGGAAGCCAACATCGTTAACTCCATGCATCTGGCCAAAATCCGTGATCTGAATGTGGTTGTAAGCCAAACCTCAACAACTAAAGGATTTACTAACCTGATTACCGTAACATTGGTTACAACTCAGGATGCTGAGGAACGTCGTGTAGCGGGCACATTGCTTGCAGGTTATGGAGAACGTATTGTTCGTCTGGACAAATTCCCGGTAGATATCGCTCCGGAAAGTCATCAAATTTTGATCTCCCACAACGATAAACCAGGTATTATCGGACGTGTAGGAACGCTGCTTGGACAAAACGATGTCAACATCGCATCCATGCAGGTTGGACGTAAAATTATTGGTGGTGCAGCGATCATGATTCTGACCGTAGATAAAGCTGTTCCAAAAGATGTGCTTGTGCAGCTTGCTGCACTGCCGGAAATCAATACTGCTGTTGAAATTGTTCTGGAATAATCAAATATTCTCTATATGTAAAAGGAAAGACGGGACCATCGTGGTCCCGTCTTTTTTGTCGTAAGGAAATTGTATGACTGTACCCGCTGAAATATCGGTGAAGAAGTTTGCAAACAAAATATTTGTGGAATTGGAAAAGGGGTACCCATCACCCCCATATGAAGTCCGCTTCTTTTGTCCACTGGGAAATAGTCTTAATACGTTATCGAACTATTAACTTAACTGAATAATGTTTAGTGTAGACCCCGGAGGAGACAGAACGGCTGCGCCAACAAGCCCGAATAATTGTAACTGTATTGTAGAACCAGCGGTAACGGTAACCATAAAATCAGACTGCAGCTGACTGAGAGAAAGTACTGGAGATACTACACTCGCTGGAATTGCTGCACCGTTAAGTAAAACCCGAGATTGGATAGCAAGTGCAGCTGTCAGATTTATTTTGTATGAGATATAGTAACGACCTGCGTTGGTCAGTGTGAAGGTGTCATTTGTCCCATTGACGGTTATACCTGTGCCAATATTTTGGTTATTCGGTAATGGAACGAGTGTACCACCCAATATTACAACAATCGTACCATTAGTGTTCTCAGCAAAAGCCGAGTTAGATGTTACAGATGTTCCGGTTGCACCAGTGGCTCCTGTTCCCCCAGTCGCACCTGTTGCTCCGGTACTTCCCGTTATGCCGACTCCCGTTGCTCCAGTTATACCTGTCGCTCCGGTTTCACCAGTTGCACCAGTTACTCCAGTACTTCCCGTTGCTCCGGTTACACCTGTGGCTCCTGTTCCCCCAGTTGCACCTGTTGCTCCCGTACTTCCCGTTATGCCGACTCCCGTTGCTCCAGTTATACCTGTCGCTCCGGTTTCACCAGTCGCACCATTTACTCCAGTACTTCCCGTTGCTCCGGTTACACCTGTGGCTCCTGTTCCCCCAGTTGCACCTGTTGCTCCCGTACTTCCCGTTATGCCGACTCCTGTTGCTCCTGTTATACCTGTGGCTCCGGTTTCCCCCGTCGCACCAGTAACTCCAGTACTTCCCGTTACGCCAGTCGCACCAGTTGCCCCGGTACTTCCCGTTACGCCAACTCCCGTTGCTCCTGTTATACCTGTGGCTCCGGTTTCCCCCGTCGCACCAGTTGCTCCGGTGCTCCCCGTTACGCCGACTCCTGTTTCCCCGGTTATACCTGTCGCTCCGGTTTCACCAGTGACACCAGTAACTCCGGTACTTCCCGTTATGCCGACTCCTGTTGCCCCGGTTATACCTGTCGCTCCGGTTTCACCAGTGACACCAGTTGCTCCGGTAATTCCTGTTATGCCGACTCCCGTTGCTCCTGTTATGCCTGTCGCTCCGGTTCCACCCGTCGCACCAGTAACCCCGGTACTTCCCGTTACGCCAACTCCCGTTGCTCCTGTTATACCTGTGGCTCCGGTTTCCCCCGTCGCACCAGTTGCCCCGGTGCTCCCCGTTACGCCGACTCCTGTTGCCCCGGTTATACCTGTCGCTCCGGTTTCACCAGTGACACCAGTAACTCCGGTACTTCCCGTTACGCCGACTCCTGTTGCCCCGGTTATACCTGTCGCTCCGGTTTCACCAGTGACACCAGTTGCTCCGGTAATTCCTGTTATGCCGACTCCCGTTGCTCCTGTTACGCTTACTCCCGTTGCGCCAGTCAATCCCGTTACTCCTGTTGCTCCTGTGGCTCCTGTTTCCCCTGTAGCACCAGTACTACCTGTTACACTTACTCCTGTGGCTCCTGTAATTCCCGTCGCCCCAGTCAACCCTACAAGACCAGTCGCTCCTGTTTCACCAGTTGCCCCAGTTCCTCCAGTTACTCCTGTTACGCTTAATCCCGTGGCTCCTGTAATTCCCGTCGCCCCAGTCAACCCTGTAAGACCAGTCGCTCCTGTTTCACCAGTTGCCCCGGTTCCTCCAGTTATTCCTGTAGATCCCGTTACGCTTAGTCCCGTGGCTCCTGTGATCCCCGTCGCCCCAGTCAACCCTACAAGACCAGTCGCTCCTGTTTCACCAGTACTTCCCGTTACTCCAACTCCAGTTGCACCCGTCACACCTGTCGCTCCTGCTCCAGCGATCAACGTGTAATCTGGCGAAGTCCCCGGCGTTCCCGTTGGCGATGCTACATTTGCAATATACGTACTGCCGTTGAACGTTACAACCTGACCCGATGGATACGTTGGGGCTACGGCTGGATCGAATGGTACAATACCACTTAAACCTACGCCTGTTGCTCCCGTTACCCCTGATGCCCCTGTGACTCCGGTACTTCCGGTTACTCCTACTCCAGTTGCACCTGTCACACCTGTCGCTCCTGTTACGCCCGATGCTCCTGTAGCTCCGGTACTTCCCGTTCCACCAACTCCAGTTGCACCCGTAACTCCCGTGGCTCCCACGCCAGCAAGCAACGTGTAATCCGGCGATGTGCCCGGCGTTCCGGTTGGTGAAGCTACATTCGCAATATACGTACTACCGTTGAACGTTACAACCTGGCCGGCTGGATACGTAGGGGCTACGGCTGGATCGAATGCTACGATACCGCTTAAACCTACGCCTGTCGCTCCTGTTACGCCGGATGCTCCTGTTACTCCGGTACTTCCCGTTACTCCAATGCCGGTTGCACCTGTCACACCCGTTGCTCCTGCGCCCGCAAGCAACGTGTAATCCGGTGAAGTCCCCGGCGTTCCGGTTGGCGATGCCACATTCGCAATATACGTACTACCGTTGAACGTTACAACTTGACCCGCTGGATACGTTGGGGCTACGGCTGGATCAAATGGTACGATACCACTTAAACCTACACCTGTCGCTCCTGTTACGCCCGATGCTCCTGTGACTCCGGTACTTCCCGTTCCACCAATGCCGGTTGCTCCTGTAACTCCCGTTGCTCCTGCGCCCGCTAGCAATGTGTAATCCGGTGAAGTCCCCGGCGTTCCGGTTGGCGATGCCACATTAGCGATAAACGTACTGCCGTTGAACGTTACAACTTGACCCGCTGGATACGTTGGGGCTACGGCTGGATCAAATGGTACGATACCACTTAAACCTACACCTGTCGCTCCCGTTACCCCTGATGCCCCTGTGACTCCGGTACTTCCTGTTACTCCAACACCAGTTGCACCCGTCACACCCGTTGCTCCCGCGCCAGCAAGCAACGTGTAATCCGGTGAAGTCCCCGGCGTTCCGGTTGGCGATGCCACATTTGCAATATACGTACTACCGTTGAACGTTACGACTTGACCTGCTGGATACGTTGGGGCTACAGCTGGATCGAATGGTACAATGCCACTCAAACCTATGCCTGTCGCTCCCGTTACTCCTGATGCCCCTGTGACTCCGGTACTTCCGGTTACTCCAACACCAGTTGCACCGATCACACCTGTCGCTCCTGTTACGCCCGATGCTCCTGTAGCTCCGGTACTTCCCGTTCCACCAACTCCAGTTGCACCCGTAACTCCCGTTGCTCCCGCGCCAGCAAGCAACGTGTAATCCGGCGATGTGCCCGGCGTTCCGGTTGGTGATGCTACATTCGCAATATACGTACTGCCGTTGAACGTTACAACCTGACCCGCTGGATACGTTGGGGCTACGGCTGGATCGAATGGTACAATGCCACTCAAACCTACGCCTGTCGCTCCCGTTACCCCTGATGCTCCTGTCACTCCGGTACTTCCTGTAACTCCAACGCCAGTTGCACCCGTCACACCTGTCGCTCCTGTTACGCCCGATGCTCCTGTAGCTCCGGTACTTCCCGTTCCACCAATGCCGGTTGCTCCTGTAACTCCCGTTGCTCCTGCGCCCGCAAGCAACGTGTAATCTGGTGAGGTGCCCGGCGTTCCCGTTGGTGATGCGACATTAGTTATATACGTACTACCGTTAAACGTTACGACTTGACCCGCTGGATACGTTGGGGCTACGGCTGGATCAAATGGCACTAGGCCTGTCAATCCCGCCCCGGTTGCTCCCGTTACACCTGTGGCTCCTGTAGGTCCTGCACCTGCAAGCAATGTATAATCTGGCGAACTTCCTGGCGTACCCGTTGGCGAAGCGACATTTGTAATGTAAGTACTGCCACCAAACGTGACGATCTGTCCAGCTGGATATGTTGGGGCTAATGCGGGATCGAATGGCACGATGCCACTTAATCCTGCACCTGTGGCTCCAGTAACACCAGTCGCCCCCGCAGCAGCGATTAATGTGTAATCCGATGAAGATCCCGGTGTTCCTAGAGGACCAGCTACACTCGTAATGTAAGTACTGCCGTTATACGTAATTACTTGACCTGCTGGATAACCTGGGGCGAGCGCTGCATTAAATGCCACGGCTCCTGTCAAACCAGCTCCGGTTGCTCCCGTTGCTCCATTGGTTCCACCCGACAGTAAAAGAGTGTAGTCTGGAGAACTTCCGGGTGTACCCAAGGGACCGTTTACATTGGCAACATAAAGACTACCCTCGTAGCTTACTACTTGACCTTGAGCATAAGTTGGTCCCAGTGCAGGATCATATGCAGTAATATTGTTCAAGCCAACACCAGGTGCTCCTGCAGGACCCTGTGCTCCCTGTGGACCAACTGGGCCCACCGGTCCTACTGGTCCAATTCCTCCCGGTGTGCCAGTAGCCCCTTTCACTCCAGGGACTCCTGGGACACCTGGTACCCCCGGGACTCCTGGCACTCCCTGTGGGCCGGCTGGTCCGGTAATTCCTCCAGTTCCAAGAGTTGTCGTCGCCCGGCTTAACGATATGGAGATCGATCGAATTAATCCCACAAGTTTATCTTTTTCTGCAGGTGGTACTTCAAGAAGCAACGTCACACTTAACAAGTCATCCAGTAAGTTTTGCAAGTTACCTGCGAGATTAATAAGAGGAACAGGGACAACCTCTGAACCTGCAATCGTTAATTCCAATACGGCTTGTAATTCAGCCTTTACTCCGGCACGAAATCCGGATTGATTTACAAAAGTAAGTAACTGGCGTAATCCATTCTGTAATGACAGTATATTGGCTGAAGTCGGCTGACTAATTGCAGCAGGAATAGCCACAGCCAAAGAACGCAGTATGGATTCAAACTGCTCCAGTTCGCTTGTGGTTATTGGAATAAACGGAGAGCCTGCTCTAAAAGATCTGCCTTCCAGGAAAGCTTTAATATTGACCCTTTTTCGATCATCGGACATGCTTAACTCAATCCTCCTCTATCTTGCTTGCTTTTCAAGCTTATGTCACATAGGAAGGAAAATTATCTTGGACACTCTTTTTAGTCAAAAAAAGACCATTCTTGTTCCACGTTGAACAAGATTAAACGGTAGTCTTCAACAAAAAAACACCCTCCATAAGAGGGTGTTTCCGCACTTTTTGTATGAAATTCAGGCTATTTCGATGAATCCAAAGGAAATTGCAAAATAAACTCTGTTCCTTCGCCAAGCACACTATTGACGGTAATCATGCCTTGATGCGCATCAACAATATTTTTCACAATCGCTAAACCAAGCCCCGTACCTACACTTTCTCCCCGAACACGAGCCTTGTCTGCTTTGTAGAATCGTTCGAAAATAAATGGCAAGTCAGATGAAGGGATACCTACACCCTGATCTTTCACAGAAACTCTGACAAATGGAGCACGAAGATAAGTGACCCGCTCAGCTGAGATCATTACATTTTTGCCAGTAGGTGTATGTCTGAACGCATTATCCAGCAAATTCGTAAATACTTGCTCAAGTCGATCCTCATCTGCTTGTTGAAGTTCAATGGTTGGTTGTTCGAACTTAAATTGCAGTTGAATTCCCTGTTCTTTTGAACGCACCGAGAACTTCCGATATACACGTTCAAGTAGTTCTCCGAGGTCAACTTCTTTCATCACCATGTCCGTGTGTCCAGCTTCCATCCGCGCAAGATCAAGCAAGTCTTTAACCAGTCTGCCCATCCGCAGGGACTCATCATGAATGACCTGGATCAGTTCTTCGCTCTCTTCCGGTGAGGTTGCCATGCCGTCCAAAAGGGCTTCACTGTAACCTTGCATCATGGATAGCGGAGTTCGTATCTCATGAGATACATTAGCCACGAAATCACGCCGCATTTTCTCCAGACGCACTTCTTCTGTTACATCTCTTAAGACAGCCACAGCCCCTCTGACAACACTGTCAGCATACAACGGTGCCATCTGAACAGACCAGACACCTTGCTGTACATGAACATTGGAGTTCTGGTCCCCACCTTGCTCCATCACCATTCTGAACAAAGGAAGAAGGGGCTCAGGTACATCACGCGAAGACTTGTCGGACTGCTCGGAATCTTGTCCTTCGTCCATTTTTGCCCAATCGAGATCATACCATGTCTGCATGATCTTCTCTCCAGGCGGATTCGTCAGAATAACTTTGCCTTCACCATCAAATGTAACCACCGCATCGGTCATGCTGCGAAGCACACTCGCCAGATGTTCCTTCTCATGGTTAAGGTTTCGAATATTATCTTCCAGTTGGGCAGCCATATGATTAAATGTGTTGGCAAGTTCACCAATCTCATCACTCGTTACCAGGGAGAGACGTGTTCCGTAGTTCCCTTTGCGAATCGCATTGGCTGCCTGAATCAATTGCTGCATGGGCTGCGTTATTTTAGTGAATAGAAACAATGCAAAAAACGTGGTTAAACTGAATCCGATAATACAGATATAGGTGAACAACCGCTTAATATCTCTGGATTCGGATTCTGCAAAGTTCGTATCAATGTAGGGCAGCAAAAAAAGACCCAGCGCTATAAGTACACAACCCACAAGGCAGATAATAGTGATCCATAACTTCCCGACCAGTGATCTCCAGAAACTAAAACTACTTCGGTACTTCCAGTTTATAACCCACACCCCACACCGTCGTAATCATGGCCGCCGATTCAGGCGATACCTTGTTAAGTTTCTCGCGAAGACGCTTCACGTGCGTATCCACGGTACGAAGATCGCCAAAGAATTCGTAATTCCATACATCTTTGAGCAATTCTTCTCTGGAGAAAACTTTGTCGGGAGATGTTGCCAGGTAGTGCAGCAATTCATATTCTTTTGGTGTAAGACTAATCTCTTCGCCACCAGCGGTTACCCGGTGGGCATCATGCTCAATAACCAGATGCGGGAACACGATGTTGTTACTCGAATTGCTCTCCTTGGAGAGATAAGCTGTCGCGGAAGCTCGACGCAAAATCGCTTTGACGCGATAAATCACTTCACGCGGGCTGAATGGTTTTACAACGTAATCATCAGCGCCAACTTCGAAGCCTTGAACCCGGTTAATCTCTTCACCTTTTGCAGTGAGCATCAAAACCGGCGTTGATTTCACCTGACGAAGACGGGTACACACTTCAACTCCATCCATACCCGGCAACATCACATCAAGCAAAATCAGCCCGTAGTCCCCTGCTGTTGCTTTACGCAGTGCAGTTTCCCCATCCTCAGCTTCATCGATTTCATAACCTTCTTTTTCAAGATACATTTTCAAAAGCCTGCGGATTCTCTCTTCGTCATCCACGACCAGTATTCGATTCTCATGTTCAGCCATGCCTCTCCAGCCCCTTTGCAATAACTCCTCATCACTTCTATTATGTTCGATCTGGCGAACAATATTTGAATACCCTTCAATAAAAAGGTACATTTGTGTTTCCCGCTTCTAAACTCAACCTTTGCAATACGAGACTGTCCTAGTCGGCCCCAGCATAAGAATGTAATCCGGCAATGATCAGATTCACTCCAACCAGCGTAAACATGACCACCAGGAAGCCAAGAACTGCAAGCCATGCGGACTTCTGACCTTGCCAACCTCTGGATAAACGCAAATGCAGATACACACTATAATATAGCCATGTAATCAATGCCCACACCTCTTTGGGGTCCCAACCCCAAAAGCGACTCCAGGCAATCTGAGCCCAGATCATGGCAAAAATTAATGCTCCCAGCGTAAATATCGGAAAACCAATGGCAATCGCGCGATAACTTATCTCATCCAGATCATCGGCATCGATTCCATCCATCATTGGCTGTAACGCTTGTCCAAGTGATCTGCGTACAAGAAGTCGTACAATTCCATACAGGATCAGACCTACAATAAGTGACCAAACCACCGTATTCAGCTTACGCCCGGCATTTACCCCGTTCATCCAGGAAGGCGTCTCAAGTAAAGGTTTTTTCATGCCAAGAAACGGTGTCATGCTCTCCACTTCGCTATTATATGGTGCAAAAATCGGAGGCATGCGATAAATCACTTTCTCTATTGTACTATTTTCCTGTACCTCTGTGTCAATGCTGACCGTTTTCTGCACAAAAACCGCCTCATAGCCAGCTGCACGAAAGGCAAATACCGTTCCGATAAATCCGATAACGACGACGATCGTAACCAGGGTGAATTCAACCCATCCTCGTTGACGTCTTGAAGACTTGTCTTTACCACTGAAATCAACCGTACGTAGCAAATACATGAACCCTGCGGCAAAACCCACGGCGAAGAATGCTTCACCAAGCGCGGCCAACGTCACGTGAATTTTCAGCCAGATGGACTGAAGTGCCGGGATTAATGGTTGTACCTCCTGAGGAAATACTGCGGCGTACGCCATAATAATAATGGTAAGTGGTAAAGCAAACAAACCCAGTAATGACTTGCGGTATATGGCATATACAACAATAAATGCAACCATAATCATCATGGACAGAAAAGACATGAACTCATACATGTTACTAACCGGGATATGACCTGCCCCAGCCCATCGGGTTACAAAAAATACGATATGTGCCGCCAAGGCGACAGTCGAAGCGATAAAAGCTCTTTTACCCCAGCGATTCATATGGTCCAGAGGATCACGATTACTCCATTTTTTGCCCATGACCGCGACAGCATATAACAAGAATGCAGCACAATAGAGAAAGAAAGATACGATAAATGCGTCGCTGCTGAAATCCAATAAATTCATGCCTGGTTCCCCCCGTTATCCAACGACTTCTCTTCAACTTCCAGATTCATCTGTTTTAACACGGCCGCAACTTCACGCCTGAAGCCAAACCAGTTTTTGTTGGTATGTCCACCCAAGGTGAGCTGTTGATCATCAAAACGAATCCAGATGCGGCGATGATGCCAATAAAAACCCATGACCAGACCCAACATGACAATACCGGCTCCTACCCAGACAAAAGGCATTGCCTTATCCACTCTTATATTGAGATAACTTACGGACTGAATAATATCGACCTTGTCCATGCTGTCTACTTCCAGCTGTAAAGGAATCTCAGCTCCAATCAACTGTTGGTTAATCGCATCTTGTTGAAACCGTTGTTTATCAATCTGCTTTGCAAAGTACAGATATTGTATCCCCTCTTCGGGCAGATCCGGTCCCTTGATGAGAAAGAGAAAAGCAGGTGCATTAGGTGAAGGCGATTTTGATTTGGGCTGACCATTCTCATCTAATCCAAAGTCCATAAACTTTTCTTTTACCGTGAGCTTATAAGGACCAGCTTCAAATGTTCTTTGGGTATCTACCATATCGATCTTAATTGGCCCATATACTTCACCCGTCTTTGTATTGACCAGATCAGGCGTTACGGACCGAATGGTGGGTGTTAGATCATAATCAAACTGATAGGCTTTCAGACCGTTATAATTCAATGGATGATTCACCCGCACATCATGTCTTGCCACCTCAGCTAACTGAGGTTTCTTCGAAAGATCCGAACAATCTGCTGTACATTCATACAAAACAACTTTTGTTTCAAAAAGTTTTGGAACAGTCTTATTCAGGTTACGGAATTGCTCAGGCACTTCTTCCTCAGTGTAGAATTCAACATTAAACTGTTCATTTTGCAGATACATCGACGTATTCGGGATCTTTTTGATCTCACCTTCAGGAAAAGCGACATGCTCATCCAGATTCAGACCAGGAAGTCCTCGTGCAAGCACCGCCAGCAAAAATATAATGAGTCCAATATGGATGACATATGGGCCCCAGCGACTGAATCGCTGTTTCTCGGCGAGTAATGCATCACCCTGGGTGTGTACGCGGTATCCTTTCTTTTTCAACGGCGTAACCGCTTTCTTAATCCAGTCTTCTGGTGCCTCTTCGATGGTACCTTGGTACACCAGACGCTGTCTTGTCAAAAATTGCGTATGCTTACGTATTCTCTGTTTATTCAGTGCTTTGTAGAGCGGTAGGACGCGATCCAGACTGCATATCACCAATGATGCCCCAATCAGCACCAGCAGTAGAATAAACCACCAGGATTCGTATGTATGGGATAAACCCAACAGATAATAGATATGACCCAATTGACCGTATGTTTCTTTGTAATACACGGAAGGATCAATATTCAAGAACGTACTTTCTTGCGGATAGATTGTACCAAGCATAGAACCTACAAGCGTGAAAACAATCATATAGACGGCAATTTTAACGGAAGAAAAAAAGTTCCATATGCGGTCAATGATGTTGGGATTACTGCGCTGTGAACGGCGCGCCATGCCATCATAACGCATTTCCAGCACTTCATCAGATTTAGCTTCAGACTCCAGTAGCGGTTTCCCACATGCTTCACATAGTACAGTGCCTACCGGATTCTGGTGTCCGCACTCACATTTGGTATTTTGGAACACGAATAGACCTCCTGTCAGGGCTGCTTCGCCAGTTGCGAAATTTGAGCGTCAAGTGTGTCCAAATCAAGTTGCCCGATATGAATGGTAGAGATTTTGCCCGTGTCAGATACAAAAAATGTCGTTGGCATCGGAGAGATCCCGAAATCACGAACCGAGTTTTTCTCCCTGTCAAGCATGATTGGAAACGTAACCCCAACCTGCCGCACAAAATTATCAACGGTCATCTGGTCTTCTCCAACATTAATTCCGACAAATTGTACTCCCTGGTCCTTCCATTTGTCAGCTTGCGCCTGAAGTGCAGGCATTTCTTTAACACAAGGTTCACACCAGGTGCCCCAGAAATTGATCACCATTGCTTTTCCTTTGTACTCATCAGACGTATGAACTTGACCATCCAGGCCCAGCAGTTCAAAAGAAGGAGACTTGTCCCCTTCCTTTGGCTTGCCATTCGAGCCGGATACCGATGTGGTAATCGCATATCCGCCCAACACCAGGATCAATAACAAAATGACGATTTGCACCGTTCTTCTTGATTTGCCCATGTGCTGCTCCCCTTTTAAGTGACTGTAGCATTCGCATCTTATTGGTCTAAGACAACTGTGAACATCCTATGAACAATTATAGCGAATTTCGTCACAAAACTGCGGCGGTTTTATGAAAATTATGTGTCCTCACATTACCTTTTTTTCATTTTTTTGGCTGGTTCTGATTGTGCGAGGGTAATCAGGTTGTTGACTTCCTCTTTGGTCAGATTGCGTGTCAGACCACGTTTCAGGTTTTGTAGCAAAATACCACCAAACGAAATCCGTTTCAGACGAGTTACCGGATGGTTGATTGCTTCGAACATACGTCTAACCTGACGGTTACGTCCTTCATAGATCGTAATGGAAATGATCGACTCATTGGCCGCTGTATCCACATCTTTGTACTCTACCTCTGCAGGAGCAGTCATGCCGTCATCCAGCATAATGCCTGTCTTTAATTTCTCCAGAGCTGTACCATGCGGCACACCTTTAACCGTTGCGTGATACGTTTTGGGTACGTGATGCTTCGGATGCGTCAGCAAATGTGCAAACTCACCATCATTGGTAAGGATCAATAAGCCCTCTGTGTCATAATCCAGACGACCCACAGGATATACGCGTTCCTTGACACCTTTCAGGTAGTCGGATACAATTTTCCGACCTTCCGGGTCAGATGCACTTGTGATTACGCCTTTTGGCTTGTTTAACATCAAGTACACTTTTTTCTCACTGCGGATCGGTTTTCCATTAACCGTAATCATATCCTCTTCGGGGTTCGCTTTTGTACCCAGTTCGGTTACGACCTCCCCGTTAACTTCTACTTTGCCGGACAGAATTAGTTCCTCGCTCTTGCGGCGGGATGCAATGCCTGCCTGTGCGATAATTTTTTGTAATCTTTCCATGTTTGTCATGTCACCTCACACTAATGATACCCATCACGCAAGGAAATCACAAGGATAATCCAAGGATTTTGTAAACTGGCGACACGAATATGCATTTTAGGCTACCTTCCCCTTTGAGATTGACGCAAAAAAAGCCTGCCTTTACACGACCTGTTGAACACAGATGGCGTAAAGATAAGCCTTTCCTCAAATCATTTAATTGGAAACTTTGCCGGCAACTGCAACCTGTTTTTTGGCAGGTTTGGTACTCTCTTTAATGAAAGTCTGCAATGTTTTAGAAGTAATATAATAGGTACGTCCACCGTACACAAATGTCATCATACCAATGACCCGGTTGTTCTGATCCAGAACAGGGCCACCTGAATTACCTTGTGCCATGGATTTCACAATACTGCCGATTCCCTTTTTACCTGGAACGTCCGAAGCTTGGGAACTGAACACTCTGCTTTTTGCTACCGTATTGTAGGTTGAGGGAAAATCTTCATCCAGGATGACAAGATCACCAGCAGGATTTTTGGGGAATCCAATGGTATAAACAATCTGGTTATCCCTTGCGTTTGCAAACGTGACCGGTTGGGCGTCTATTTCCTTGTCCAGCTTCAGCAGTGCCATATCTGTCACCGGGTCTGTCTTAATAATTTTTGCCTTTACAGGCTTACCCAAGGAACCCGGACTTGCAACAGTCAGTGTACCTTCATCACCATCAGACAGTTCAGCAAAACTCTGAACGACATGATAATTCGTGAGCACTTCATCCTTGGAGATCAATATTGAGGTACCAACATCATAATATACCATATCGGGTTCATCCTGCTTGACCAAACGTACATTCACGACTGGAAAAGAATCCGCTGTGACTGCCATTTGTGCACGCAGCTGTTTATTGAAGTAACCTGTAAAATGTATTGTCTGAACGGCTTGAGCTGCCGCCAGCCCCGTTGACCCTGCGAGCATTGCAATAGCAAGCACGCCTGACATTCCGACACGGAGCATTCGTTTCCAACTCTTCTGCATGTCTCACTCTCCTCCGCTATTATTCTAGCATATCTAATATATCGGAAGGAAAGGAGATATCATTTAACCAAAAACGAGCAAACAAATGGCGAGGGCAGCAATAAAACCAACGACATCGGAAAACAACCCTACTTTGAGTGCATATCGACCGTTCCGTATGCCTACAGCCCCAAAATAAACAGTCAGCACATATAACGTGGTGTCTGTACTCCCCTGAATCGTAGATGCCATACGTCCAATCATGGAGTCAGGGCCATGGGTTTTGATCAGATCGGTTGTAAACGCCAGAGAGCCTGTCCCCGTTAAAGGACGCAGTATTCCGAGTGGCAACACTTCGCCCGGAACACCCATCCAGGACACCAGCGGAGCGAACAGGCTAATCACAAAATCCAGTGCACCCGAGGCACGAAATACGCTGATTGCGACCATCATGCCCACGAGATGCGGAATAATACTGATTGCAGTAGAGAATCCATCCTTGGCCCCATCAACAAAGGATTCGTAAACCGGGACCTTTTTGGTAAACGCATATAATGGAACAAACGCGATAATAACCGGGATGGCCCAGACGGAGATCCAGTTGATGAAGGTTAACAAAGGTGCTCATCCTTTCATGCCGGGATTGCCACTTTTCGGTACGCGCGGCGGTTTGTGTAAAGCCCTGTTCCGATACCAGCGATCGGCGATTATAGCAGCAAGTGTAGCGATAATGGTAGCCATCAATGTTGTTCCCACAATCTCTGTTGCATTGGCGGAATGATAGTTTAAGCGGATGGCGATCAGCGTTGTCGGAATAATGGTAATACTAGCCGTATTCAGAGCCAGTAAGGTGCACATCGCAGGAGAAGCGGTTTGTTTGTCCGGATTAAGCTCCTGCAGTTGTTGCATGGCTTTAATTCCCATCGGAGTAGCCGCATTTCCTAGCCCCAGCAGATTCGCACTCATATTGGAGAGAATATAACCCATCGCCGGATGATTTTTGGGCACATCGGGGAATAGGAAGCCCACAACCGGACCGAGCAGCTTGGCAATCCGGGCCAAGAGGCCAGCATCCTCAGCCATTTTCATCATACCCATCCAGAACACAAGCACACTAATCAGTCCAAAACAGACCGTGACTCCCGTTGCCGCCCCATCAAAAGCGGCTTGCGTGACCACTTCGATATTGCCGTTGACGGCTGCAAAAGCAAATCCGATTAAAATCATGAGCAGCCAAATTAGATTAATCATGGATTATATCCTCCCTTCAATGGCGATTTAGCTAAGGAGACAACAGGTGGCTTAACACGGCACGCCATGCAGCTGCCCAGGAAGAGACATCACCGATTCCACCCAGCGTTGCATCTTCTGTCTTCGGTTCAGGAGGAATATAACTGCCTTTGCGATACACCGGAATTGAGCCAACAAGTTTGCCATCAAGCTGCATATCAATGCGACCTGCCAATCCGAACGAAGGATCTGTCGATTGTTCCTTGCCTTCGACTTTCGTTTCCGACTGGGCGCGATTCTCGTGCAGAATCAACTTTTTGGTCAATGAACTTTTCTCACTCTCGGCCAGAGGATACCAGAATCCCCGGCCCGTAACAACATCTGTATTTTGCACAGGCTGTTCTTGCTTGGCGACCTCTACTAACGGGAAGTACTCAAACCCGAAATCCAGCATCCGAGCATGATCGTTCCAATCGTTTCCGTCGTTCAGCGTTACTGCGGCGAGCTGCTGTCCGTTACGTGTAGCGGAACTGACCAAACATCTGAAAGCTTTTTTTGTGTAGCCGGTTTTCACTCCATCTGCACCTTCATACATCCGCAGCATTTTATTTTTATTGTGCCAAGAGTATTCCCAGCTTTCATTGGGGTTCGGTGCGGATTTGTCCTCCGTGGCTACGATTCGTTTGAACACCGGATTGTGCAATGCATATGCCGTTAATCGGGCCAAGTCATTGGCTGTAGAATAGTGACCTTCTGCATCCAGTCCATGAGGGTTCATAAAATGAGAATGCGTCAGACCGATTTGCTCCGCCTTTTTATTCATTAACAGGACAAAGCCTTCTTCCGATCCACCGACATGTTCTGCAATCGCAGAGGCAGCGTCATTGCCTGAACGGAGCATTAGCCCGTACAACATGTTTTCAAGCGTCATCTCTTCACCTAACTTCAGATAGAGAGACGATCCTTCTTTGGCAAACGCCGTGGGAGACACTTTCACTTTCTCATCCAGCTTGCTGTGTTCGATCGCTACGATCGCTGTCATGATTTTGGTCAAGCTAGCAATTCGCAGTTCCTTATCCCCATCCTTGCTGTATAAGATCCGGCCTGATGTGACATCAATGAGAGCAGCGCTTTGCGCATGTGTAGACGGACCTTGAATCGTTGCCTGGGCTTGAGTAGCCCCTAATGAAGACAGCAAGAAGACAGGGATAAGCATGCATGCAATGACTTTCGTTATTTTTCGCATCAATTCATTCCTCCGGGTCACTTGGAATCTTGTACTATCTTATGTTCGGACAACTTGGAGTATGTCCCATAGAGCAAAAACAGCAAAAATCCCTCACGCTGGGATGCGGGAGGGATCATGACGAAATGATTCAGCTATAGGTTGATGGATCTGGTGTAACGGGTACACCTGTTGTATTCGTTGGTGTTGTATTCCGTTGGAACATGCCTTGAATTCGGTCCAAAACATAAGGGGTGGAGTCAATAAGTTTCTCAAACAGATGTGTGGAGTTATCGAGTGGTACAATGTGTACCCCCTGTTTACCTACCACCAGGAACGCAATAGGACGTATGGATACACCGCCACCACTACCGCCACCAAACGGAGAAGCCACTTTAGCTGAACTCGCATGTTCAGCAGAGGTGCCCGTAGCACCACTTTTGCCACTACTTTCTCCATTAACGTGAAAATCACTACCACCGGCAGCAAATCCGAATCCAACCTTACTGATTGGCAGAATCACGGTACCATCTGGTGTTTCGACTGCATCGCCAACAATTGTATTGACATCCACCATGGCCTTGATATTTTCCATTGCGGTTTCCATTAAGCCTTGAATTGGATGATCTGACATTTAAATTCCCTCCAGTTTCAATGTAAGCTAGGTTTGATCTACCCATATCATCCCCAAACTTGAAGGGACTTATGTAATAAGCATTTTAAATACACTCACCAAATCCCAACCTTACATTCCCAAAAACAGACCGACTATGATGGGTTTTTATACTGTTGTCCCACTAAGCTTATTCTTTTGCTTCTCTTTATGCCTGCGGCGCTGTTCCTGAAGAAGTTTGAACCACATCCGCCATCCGCCTTCAACTTGAAGCACACGGGTGAGTAGTGTAACTCCAGCGATCAGAACGGCTGTAATCCGAATTTTCACTCTGAAATCAAGCTCCGTTCTAAATTCCATTTCATCGGACCATACCGGCATAACCTGAAGCACAGGTGTTTCATCAAAGCGGATCTGATAGGTGAGAAAACCAATAATAATGGACTTGATACTCCACACCCAGCCCGTCAGCACCGCTGTATATGCTGCATCACCAACGCCGATGTGGGTAGCCCAGGACAGTTGGGTCATATGTACGCGTGTAAGTGTTTGCTTCAGCCACAGCTTGAGCGCGTCCGTTGCCCTAAGCATGATTTTCACATCTTTAGTCCACTTTTTGACTTTGCGTTTGTTGACCCTCTCGCTTCCCTGGGCCTCCCCTCTCGAATGATTCATGGATTGTTCGGTCTTGACCAGAAAACCTTCCTTCATATTACGAAAAACAATACTCGGGATCTCATAGTTAATCCGCACAATTCCATAGAGAAGACGAACATTAATATTGGCGTAATCATCACTTTTATGTTTACTGAATGTAAAATGTACATGAACATTTGAGATGAGGACTGCGGCAATCAGCAATGCGAACAACAAACCGATTCCTCCAAGCCAAATCCACACAGGCCTTACCTCCAAGCCCTCAATTCTTTTCTCGTCTAGTATGGCACTTTGAATAGGAAAAAATTCACGTCTGACCTAAAAATCCCATTTCATATTTGTTTGGAAACTGTTCTATTAACCATTTATCTAAAAATAATGCACAAAAAAAACCGACCCCACTTTGGGTGTCGGTTAGTATGAGCTTGCAAATTAGAGTGAAGAGTCTGTATTATCGTCTTCGCTATCGATATGACTTAGGTCATCCGCCGGATCAACACTTTCCGGTTCCAGTTGTTGCAAATCCAGTTTGTTGAATAATAGTTGTGTCTCTTCCTCCAGGTTTTCCGAATCTTCGAACAAGCCTGGTTCGGGAAGGTCTTTAATTGAAGCCAGTCCGAAATAATCCAGGAATGACTTGGTTGTTCCGTATAGAATTGGTCGTCCGATTGCCTCGGCTCGTCCCACTTCAATAATTAGATCCTTATTCACAAGCGTATGGATGGCCCGCTCCGATTTTACACCGCGGATTTCCTCAATCTCTACCCGTGTAATGGGCTGACGATACGCCACAATGGCCAGCGTCTCCAGAGCCGCTTGGGATAAGGACGTTCGTGCGGGAGAGTATGCCAGTTTCTCGAAATATACAGCGTGGTCAGGCAAGGTGCCCAACTGAACTACACCAGCGATCTTGAGAATCTGTACACCTCGTCCCTGCTGTGAAAATTCATGAATCATCTCCTCAATCGCGTCCGTTACAAGCTCCACTCGCTGGTCGACGATCTCGGCAATTTGTTTGATACTCAGACCTTCTTCTCCGGACAAAAACAGCAGGCCTTCAATAATCGATTTCAATTTCGGAAAATCCATGATTCTTTGTTTCCCCTCTCCACTCCATAACGATATCCTCAAACATCCGTTCCTGATAACAGACAATCTGCTTCATCTTCATCAGTTCCAGCACCGCCAGAAAAGTGACAACAATCTCATGGCGATAGATATGCTCGTCCATCAACTTGGAGAATAACAGTCTGCCTCCCGGCCCCATACTTTCCAAAGCGCCGATGACATCCCGTATGCGGTCCTTAACCGAAATCTCATCCCGTTTGATTCGGGTTACAGTTGTGCGCTTCTCAGCCTTGCGTAGCGCCTTCTGAAAGGCTGCAATCAGGTCAGAGGTGTGTAAACCCTCAACCGGGTTCGATTGGGCTTCTACGGGCATATAGGGGCGCAGATCCTCGGGCTCTTTGGAAAATATAAGGCTGCGTTCCCACTCCCGTTCATGAAGGTGACGCGCAATTCCCTTGTACTTGCGATATTCTATCAGACGTGCAATCAGCTCTGCACGTGGATCATAATCTTCTTCTTCCATAAAATCATAATCCTCGAAGTCCTCAATTACCGGTGGTTTAGGCAGTAAAAGTTTGCTCTTGATCGACAGCAATGTTGCTGCCATGACCAGAAATTCACTCGTAATATCCAGTTCCAGTTCCTGCATTGAATGCAGGTACGCCATGTATTGATCGGTAATATCGCTGATGGGAATATCCTGGATATGAATTTCAGCCTTATCAATCAAATGAAGCAGCAGATCCAAAGGCCCTTCAAAAGTCTCCAGTTTGTATGTAACTACCGTCACTAGACGAATCCTCCCGCCAGAAAAATACAAAACCCTGCTAAGCCGTCCGAATCCGGTTTCCCGTGTTCGTCTGCGCAAAGCAGGGCACTACTATTAAATAAGCACTATTTTAGCTGTTTCGTCAAGTTTGCCATCTCAATTGCCGCCGTAGCTGCATCCCAACCTTTGTTACCCGCTTTGGTTCCGGCACGTTCAATCGCTTGTTCAATATTTTCTGTTGTAACCAGTCCAAAGATCGTAGGCACGCCAGTTTTCAGGTTGATTGCTGCTACCCCTTTAGCCATCTCGTTGCACACATAATCGTAATGCGTAGTGGATCCACGAATGACAGTTCCCAAGGTAATCACCGCATCATACTTGCCGCTCTCCGCCATTTTCTGCGCAATCAAAGGGATTTCGAACGCACCTGGAACCCAGGCTACATCCACTTCATCATCCTGCACGCCGTGACGTTTGAATGCATCGAGCGCTGCGCTAAGCAATTTACTGGTAATGAATTCGTTGAAACGTCCAACGACAACTCCATATCGTGATCCTTCTGATACTAAATGTCCTTCAAAAAATTGTGGCATTCAAGTCATCTCCCTAACGGTATAATGTAATGTAAGTACCGGAACTCCTAATTAATCTCTTCCATAAATTACATGGTGAACGTTATTCATCTAAAATATATTTACTGTTCGTTTTGCTCGATATCATCAAACTTGAGCATATGCCCCAGCTTGGCTTGCTTGGTATGAAGATAAACCGTATTGTCCTCGTTCTCCTCCATCTGGATCGCGACACGCTCTACGACTTCAAGTCCATACCCTTCAAGACCTTTAATTTTACGAGGGTTGTTAGTTAGCAGTCTGATCTGACGAACCCCAAGGTCTTTCAGAATTTGAGCGCCAATTCCGTAATCACGCAAGTCGGCAGCAAAACCCAAACTCAGGTTTGCATCAACAGTATCCATACCTTCCTCTTGCAGCTTATAGGCTTTGAGCTTGTTGATCAGCCCGATACCCCGACCTTCCTGTCTCATATAGAGCAGTACGCCATTGCCTTCCTCGTGAATCTGTTTGAGTGCCGCATCAAACTGCGGACCACAGTCACAACGATGCGAATGGAATACATCACCTGTCAAACATTCAGAGTGCACACGTACAAGTACGGGTTTCGAACCATCAATTTCGCCTTTGACCAAAGCCACATGTTCCTTATTGTCCACAGCGTTTGTATAAGCCACCGCTTGAAACTCACCAAAGTCCGTCGGCATACGCACAGCCACTTCACGTTGAACCAGCTGCTCTTTTTCGTTACGGTAACGAATCATGTCCTGAATACTAATCAGCTTCAGATCATGTTTGCGGGCAATCTCCTGCAGATCCGGAAGTCTGGCCATCGTGCCATCTTCCTTAATTACTTCACAAATAACGCCGGCAGGGTAGGAACCACACATGATAGCAAGATCTACAGCCGCTTCCGTATGTCCGGCACGACGAAGTACTCCGCCGTCTTTTGCAATCAACGGGAACATGTGACCAGGCTTACGGAAGTCCCCGGCTTTCGCCTCAGGATCAATTAGACCTTTCACGGTAATAGAGCGTTCATGTGCCGAAATACCTGTTGTCGTATCTTTGTGGTCCACAGAAACGGTGAAGGCTGTTCCATGGAAATCCGTATTTTGTTGAACCATCGGTTTAAGGTTAAGTTCGTCCGCACGTTGTTGTGTAATCGGAACACAGACCAGACCTCTACCTTCAGTAATCATGAAATTAATGACTTCAGGTGTCGCCTTTTCGGCCAAAGCGATAAAATCGCCTTCATTCTCCCGATCTTCATCATCCACAACAATGACGGGTTTACCACGCATGAGATCATATATGGCTTCTTCTATTGTGTCCAGAATGGATTGTTCTGACATTGGTCCACCTCCAGTTAATTTCTGTTCTCTATTTATGCAAATCCGTGATTGGAGAGAAAATCTTCACTGATACTGCGCGGCTTGCCAGCCCCCGTCTCCCGATGCCCTCTCCCATACTGGAGCAGATGATCCACATATTTGCCCAAAATATCGCATTCGATATTAATGGTATCCCCTGTCTTTTTCACATTTAGTACAGTTTCACCAATGGTATGCGGGATAATGGAAACCGTGAATGCGGTATCCGATGTATGGACAACGGTCAAACTAATGCCATCCAGTGTAACCGATCCTTTGGGGATCAGATATTTGAACAACTGGTGATCATCAGGCTTGATCTCAAACACAATCGCATTCTGATCACGTGTTATACTGCCAATCACTCCAGTACCATCAACATGGCCCTGAACGATATGTCCCCCAAAACGACCGCCTGATTGCATGGCCCGCTCCAGATTAACTTTACTGCCAGATTGCAGCTGACTGAGATTGGTATGGCGATAGGTTTCAGGCATTACATCGGCGGTAAAACCTCCACCTTCGAGCGTTGTCGCAGTTAAGCACACGCCGTTCACTGCTACACTATCACCAATCTTCAGATCGTCCATGATGGCGGAAGCTCCGATATTCAGGACCATCGCTTCGCCTTTCCGACCAATACGCCGGATCTGACCGACTTCTTCCACCAAACCGGTAAACATGCTGCCGCCTCCCTTCTTTAATTTATAAAGAGTCTAACTTGTTTCTTTAAAATTCATTTATTTATTCAGGCCACACCGGAATACCGCCAATGCTGATATTATCTCCAACTTTTTCGATCTCCAACTGATTCAATTGAATCGCCTGATTCATACGTTCCACACCTTCGAAGCGGAAGCTTCCAGGTGTATCATAACCGCCTACAATCTTCGGTGCGATAAACATGAGCAGTCGATCAACCAACCGTGCCTCCAGCATGGCTCCATTCAAGGTGCCTCCACCTTCAAGCAAAATTGAACCAATCTCACGCTCACCCAACTTGCTAAGTCCGTTTAACAGATCCACACGTGGTCCAGGACCACAGCGTATAATTTCGACGCCGTAGGCTTCCAAACGTTCAGCAGCTTCAGGACTGGCTTCGTCTGTTGTCAGCACCCATGTTGGAGCAAGACCATCCTTAACCATTTTGGCACCTACGGGAAGACGTAACTTGGAATCCACTACAATGCGCACTGGACTAATGCCTTCGACTTGCAAACGGGTTGTAAGTTCCGGATTATCGGCAATCACTGTGTCGACCCCAACCATAATTCCCTGGTGACGATGACGAAGGGCATGCACAATCTCACGAGCGGGCTCGTTAGAGATCCACTTGCTGTCTCCGCTGCGAGTAGCAATTTTGCCATCCAAAGTAGTAGCCGTTTTCAGTGTCACAAAAGGTAGACCCGTTGTAATAAACTTAATGAATTTTTCATTCATGCGTCTTCCACGCTCACGCAGTACGCCAACTTCAACTTCAATGCCTTGTTGACGAAGCATGCTGATGCCCCTGCCGGATACTTGCGGATTTGGATCTTCACAACATACCACAACACGTTTCACCTTTTCATGAATCAGGCGTTCACTACAAGGTGGCGTCTTGCCATAATGACTACAAGGCTCAAGTGTAACGTATACCGTACTTCCTTCTGCATCACTGCCTGCCATGTTAAGTGCATGCACCTCTGCATGACCGGTTCCACGTTTCAGATGGCTTCCCAGGCCTACAATACGACCCTCTTTCACAACTACACATCCAACGACCGGATTAATCCCCGTCTGTCCCTGTGCTCGTTCCGCCATATCCAATGCCAGTGCCATATAAAATTCATCATTGATCATTTCCAAATCCGTTCACCCCGCGGTTTAAAGTCTTGTTTATTAAAAAATCCCCGTCGAACAATCAGTTCGATGGGGATGATGAGAGACAAATGTCACCAGCAGGAGTGAAATGGATACAGCACGCCAACACTTTGCCCAAAACTTCATTTCGGGCAAGTGAAAATAGACACATACCTTAATGAACATCAATTAAAGGTAAAGAGCTTTTATAGTGCGGCATATGTATGGAACTGTCCGGCGTAACCGGATCTTCCCTGCACAGTGCAAGACATTACCAATTGTGACTGTGCAGCAATACTCCTGCTGAATGCAAACCTGTTAGGTCTGCACCTCTCCTTCTCCCATCCAGACTATACTGTCGGTTCTGGAATTACACCAGATCAGCCATCTGCCAATGGCAGACAGGTCACGGACTTTGCATCAAGTGCTGGACATATAGGTCCTTACACTTCCTGCATCACCGCCGGTAGGGAATTGCACCCTGCCCTGAAGGATTGCTTTCGTTATTACTTGGATGTTAGCACTTTAACGCCAAAAAATCAATTGTTTTTTGTTCCTTTTTGTCACATACTAACTTTTAATAAGCTAAGAAACAACAAAAAACCGCTTCCTCTCAAGGAGGCACGGTTTTTGCTTGGAGGCACATTTCACATCCATCACAACATTCTACATATCAGGAAAACACCAGCTCGCCATATGCTTTAATTCTTTGGCATTATGGAATGGAGTGCGATCAGGTTCTTGCAGGGGCGAAGTCGGAAGCGGGAACTCTCTTGCCACCCTTCTGACCCAACTTGTGGAGTCGATCGCAATAGCCGAGCATTTCCAGCGTCCATTCGCTCTCGGTCGAAACGTCCCATGCAATTCTGCTTTTCCGGGCATCTCTGGAAAGACACCATCCAGATATTCGACGATGACACGCTTGTCTCTGACTTCATGACAGTATACCGTCACCCATACACCTTCCCGGACCCGAACAGCATACACATCTCTAGACTGTACCTCCCCGGTACCTGCATCAGGAGATGCCTTTGGTACTTTTCCGCGAACACTTCTCTTCTTCTCCAATGCCCCTAAGATCGTGTCCTTTAAAGCTGGACTCTCATCAGGCTTATCCGCAAGTGATATATTATTCAGATCAAAATCATGAAATATCTTGTTCAGGTTGTTCTCATTAATTCCGACAGATGAGTCCCACCACGCCAGAGGGGCCTGCACTTCAACCCGCACATTGGGGCGTGCGTCACGCTGCATGTAAGAGGTGAATTCCGTGATCATTCCAGGATGTTCCGGCGTATCCAATATGCCAATCAGAGCTAACGTCTCAAGCAAATCACGGTAGGCATATTCCTTCTGTGTAGGCAAAAGACGTTCCTTCTTGAGCGCTACTGCTGCCTTGCTGTAACGTGTATTGAGAGGTAATTCGCGCAGCACTGTTAACACCGCACGGAATGTCCAGCGGTCGTACTCATTGGGTATTGGAAGCTCCTGCGCGGCAGCCAGCTCTCGAAGTGCCAACACATATCCAAAAGGATCTCCGTCCAACGGGGTTCCATTGGTCATCCGCCAATACCATTGCAGCGTTGTGTCGGTTGCTTGATCTACACTTAATCCGCAGATCTTACAAGTGTTCGAAGATGGATATGGTGTATGTTCATGACTTGGCATACTGCTCGCAATAAGCTTGCCCGTAAGCAACGAGCGCCAGATCATGGGTGCTGACCACAAAGAGGATACAAAGGCCTGCGCTGCATCATTGATCGTCCATTGATTCGTAACTTTTTTCAGCTCAGTAATCGTTTCATCATGTTGCGGACGTACAAATCGATTCGGTTCATGCCCGGCTGCCTCAAGCGCTTCTCGATCCTTTACCGATAGACTATCCGGAACAACATGGCGCGATGCCTGCAATTCTTCATCCCACAACGTGCGCTCACTATAAATTTGTTTCAACAAGCTTAGCTGAGTAACCATATCCAAGGTTTTATTCATCCTTTCTAATTATCGATTTCAAGTATGTAAAAATAAAAAAAGTGCTTCTATAAAAGAAGCACTTCATGTTTGGATCCAGTTAAGGTGAAGGTATTAAGCTTCTACAACTTCAACAGTTTCCATTTTGTCTTTACCTTCTAAAGCGTCCACGAACTCCATACCTTTAGTTACTTTACCAAATACAGTATGTTGTCCATCCAAATGTGGTTGCGGTTGGTAGCAGATGTAGAACTGGCTTCCACCTGTGTTACGGCCAGCATGTGCCATAGCAAGTGTTCCGCGCTCATGTTTGTTCGGGTTAATTTCACAGTTGATTGTGTAACCTGGGCCACCTGCACCGGAACCGTTAGGGCATCCGCCTTGAGCTACAAAGCCCGGGATAACGCGGTGGAATGTAAGACCATTGTAGAAACCGGAGTTAGCCAGTTTCTCAAAGTTTGCTACTGTGTTTGGAGCTTCTTGATCGAACAGATCGATCAGAACTTCTCCGCCGTTTGCCAATTTAATTTTCGCTTGTTTCGCCATATGTAAATGACTCCTTTCGTATTGACCATCGTTAATGGTGCCAGAACGCCGCATGACCCTGGGCCAAGCATTACAGCACTTTTCTTAGTGTACACCGAAAATGTCTGGATCGCAAAAAAAACGGCAACTTTTTTCATGATTTAGCTCAAATACGCAAAAAGCAGACGAAAAAGGAAGTTCCCTTTTCATCTGCTTCAACTGTAAACGAATTAGCGAGTTACTGGCTGTTTGCCAATGCGCGCTGGTACTAGGTCATTCTGGATGATATCTTGATACGTCTCACGGCGTACCACGACATCTCCCTGACCGTCTTTGACAAACACAACAGCCGGACGACGAATACGGTTGTAGTTGCTCGCCATGGAATAGTTATATGCACCTGTACAAGCTACAGCGAGCAGATCGCCACTTTCCACTTTTGGCAAGTCAAGATCCCAGATCAACATATCTCCACTCTCGCAGCATTTACCCGCAACGGATACTGTTTCCTGAGCAGCCTCATTTGCACGGTTGGCAAGCACAGCTTCGTACTTGGATTCATACAAAGCAGGACGTGGGTTATCGGTCATACCACCATCAACGGCAACGTATTTACGCACGCCTGGAATGTCTTTGCTTGTTCCAACAGTATACAGCGTTGTTCCCGCTTCACCCACGATGCTGCGGCCTGGTTCAACCCAGATCTCAGGTACGGCATAGCCGATTTGGGCAAAATGATTTTTAACGGCGTCTGTAATAGCCTTCACGTATTGTGCAACTTCAAGCGGCGTATCTCCATCGATATAACGGATTCCGAATCCACCACCAAGGTTAACCACTTTGAAAGCAACATTAAGACGCTCATATACACTTGCTGCAAATTCAGCAACACGTTGAACAGCCATCTGGAAGCCTTCAACTTCGAAGATCTGGGAACCGATGTGGGAATGCACACCGAGCAATACCAGGTTAGACTGCTTGGAAGCCAAGTCAATCGCTTCAAATGCTGTACCATTACCGATATCGAATCCAAATTTGGAATCCGTTTGACCAGTGGAAATATATTCATGCGTATGTGCCTCAACACCAGGCGTCACACGAAGCAAAATGTTTACTTTACGATTTTTGTCCGCTGCTACAGCCTGCAACAGATGCAATTCACTGAAGTTATCAACAACAAAGCATCCAATTTCCGCATCAAGAGCCATTTCGATCTCTTCCAGCGTTTTGTTGTTACCGTGGAAGTGAATGCGCTCAGCCGGGAAGCCTGCTTGCAGTGCAGTAAACAGTTCACCATCAGATACGACATCCAGGGAAAGTCCTTCTTCTGCTGCAAGGGCACACATCGCCATTACACAGAATGCTTTACTTGCGTAAGCAACCTGGAAGCCCAGTCCGGAAGCACGGAATGCTTCCATGTACTCTCTGCAACGCTCGCGAACCAATTGCTCGTCCACAACGTACAGGGGAGTTCCAAATTGTTCTTTCAGATCTGTTGCATCAACTCCGCCAATCTCCAGATGCCCTTGCGCATTTATTTTACTTGTACCATGTAAATACATAATCTGCATTCCTCACTTTTTTGTATACTGGAACAGTTGCTATTCCAATGATTTTACACCAGTATATCAAATTAGGCAGCGAGATGAATGGATTTTTCGGAAGATCATTTGTGTTTTTTACTTTTTCGCAGTTCTCCGTCCGGATCATCGGACATTTTGGTGTTGTCACGGGTCTTGTTAAATGATGGACGTTTTTTATTTTCCAGCAGCGGAAGCCGGAATAAAAAGTTGCCCAAGGCCTTTGCATTAAACGGTATAAAAGGCCAGAGATACGAAGAATTGTACGACCGGTGAACGGTGAGTGCTAATATGAGCAATGTACAACCTACTACCAATCCCGGAACCTTGAATATCGCAACAGCGATTAACAGAACTAACCTGACCAACCTGTTGGCGAGACCCAGCTCGTAACTTGGCGTGGCAAACATGCCGATGGCTGCGATCGCCATATAGAGTACAACCTCATTGACAAAATATCCTGTTTTTACGGCGATGTCCCCAACTAGAATGGCCGCGATTAAGCCCATAGCCGATGCCAGAGGTGTAGGCGTATGAACCGCTGCCATCCGTAATAAATCGACGCCCAGTTCGATCAGTAGAAACTGTAGAATCAGCGGTAGCTTTACATTTTCCTGCGGACCAATGAAGTCGAGTCCCATCGGTTTAATCGAAGGGTCAATAACCATCAGAAGCCATAGTGGTAACAAAAACAACGATATGAGAATCCCTGCAAAACGCACCCATCGTAAATACGTTCCCATCAAGGCCGTCTGTCTGTTCTCTTCCGCATGCTCACACAGGTCAAAGAAGGTCGTAGGCAGAATCATCACACTCGGGGAAGTGTCCACGAAAATAACAACTCGTCCTTCCAGCAAATGGGAAGCTGTAACATCCGGTCGTTCCGAGTAACGAACGAGTGGAAACGGATTCCAACCCTTGTTGATAATCGCTTCCTCCAACTGTTTATCAGCGGATGGAATACCATCAATATCCACCCGCTGAATTTTTTCACGGACCGAATCCACCTGCACTTTATCCACAATATCGTCAATGTACACCACGCAGACATCGGTTTGTGTTCTCCGCCCCACCTGCATAATCTCAAATTTCAGTCCAGGGTCGCGTATTCTGCGACGCACTAATGTTACGTTGGTCAGGAGTGTTTCGGTAAAACCGTCTCTCGAGCCCCGGACTACCCTTTCCAATGAAGGTTCTTCAGGTGAACGTACCGGATAACTCCGGGTATCCATAATTAAGACCGATCGGTCTCCTTCAACGAACATTGCACTCATACCGGTAAGAACCTTGTTGATGACCGCACTCATCTTCTCGACTTTCTCCACCTGAATATGAGGAATGTAACATTCGAAATAGGATTTGAGAGCATGTCCCGACACGTCATCCGGCGTGAGATAGGTCAGTCTTTTCAACACTTCAAGCAAAATCTCATCCTTGGCGAAGCCAGTGATCATCAGCAATCCAACGTGCTTGCCACCCAGGACCATTTCCCTCATATTTACGTCGAACGATTCTCCGAGCCCCAGTACCTGTTGTAATGTATATCTATTTTCACTCATCCGAGGGGAGATGTCATCGTTTTCCTGCCAATATTGTACGGATTCCTCAACGCTGTCGGACATCTCATTTTGTTTTTTCTTGTTGTACGCTTTCTCCTCTTCTTCCTTCTGAATCTCATAAGCAGACTTGTGTAACATCTCTTCCGTTATACCTTCACTATTTTCCTGGCCTGTGTGCTCCGTTCGTTCATCCATCTTCCATCCTCCTATGGCCACGAGTTACCGCTGATATATGAAAAAATCAAACAGGGAACCTGTCATTTTGCCCAAAATCATGGCGAGCAGTAATCCAAACAAATAAGGTTTCATGCCCAAACGTTTGGCTAGCACGGGCAGTACATTAAGCACCTCGGTGAGCGCCGCAGCCAGCAGACCGATGAACACGCCACAGAACAAACCAACGATCGGGCTGAGCAGCAGCACCCCATGCATTTTCCAGTGCCAGAAATCCGCCACCGTCCCGAGCAGTGAACCACCAATTAGCGCCCCTTCGTACCAGTGAGTCTTGTCATACGATTGCGTAAGTTGAGCCAACCTGGGAATCATATCGAGCACCAGAATGAGCGCAATTACGCCGCTCCCTACGGCAATTCCCCCTGCAATACCCAATACAATGCTGATTGCTCCATTAAGAACGCTCATCCGCATTCATCTCCCTGCGTTCCTGCTCGTGCATCCGTTCGCTTTCTTCAATCACTACATATTTATCTACATTTTGCTGGTATAGGAACATCTCCACTTCTAGTGGGGTAGGTTCCTCATTCCATTTTTTCTTGAACAAATGATTAAAAAATACTGCCATTCCGAATCCAATGCCAATGGAATACGCCACTTGGAACAAATAGGGATGTTCGTCCCGATGCCCAGTGAGCATCTCCACAATACGAATCTGTACTTCCTGCATGTTCACATCGGCATGAAAATTCATAATGGTTAAGGCTGATCCAAAAAACAGCAGCAGCCAAACCAGAATGAACAGGGACTTGGAAGGTTGACCATTTCCCGCGATGACTTCAACCAACGTATGACCTGATCCCATCAGTTCCACACTTACCTCCGGCAAGATGTGCCGAATTCGGGGAATAATCTGTAATATATCAATGAGGATCAGATTGCCATCCTCCGGTCCAGGGCGCAGCAGTTCAAGCTCCAGTAGCCTGCCCTCCTGGTCTTCAGAAGAGGTCAGTACATGTGCAATATCTCCAAGCTTGACTGCTCTGCCCCTCTGGATGCGAATACGGCTGCGCAGACGAATATAGACCATTGGAGTGGGTGTCTGGGACATCCATAGCACTCCTTTACTGCGTAATTTAGGTTAGTATTTGAAGAATGTGCAAATTTATTACAAACGGGTTGGAAAAAGATCGGGAGGTTGTGCTAGTGCTGCGGGATGGATCGGTCATTGGTCGCTGTTGCTCGGGGGAGGATACACGCAGACACTCCGACGGCAGACCAACCTTCTGATCGCTGTTGTCTCCAAATTCTTTTGATTGATTTCTAAGTGTTAGAAATTTGGAGACAAAGGCGAACGCTTCGCTTCTTCAGGTCTAATCTGCCGCCTGCGTTGCTTATGTATCCTTAGATGAGTCCTCACGCTTCGCTCCTTTTGACCGATTCCATCCCTCCGCTACCCATCGTCCTCCCGTTTCCAAACGTTTGAAATAAATATGCTGGGGAGTAGGCAGGAAGGGAATTAAAAGATGAGATTTTTGGGGTTATTTTGCTCAAAATTCTATGATGTTGGAGTTGTCTTCTGCATGCGTCTTAGAATACAACTGTGTAGAAATTTGGAGACAAAGGCGAACGCTTCGCTTCCTCAGATCTCATCTGCCGCCTGCGTTACTTATGTATCCTTAGGTGAGCCCTCACGCTTCGCTCCTTGTGACCGATTTGAGGCGCAACTGAGTGTGATGCATTATTTTACATATCAAAAAAGTCGCCGTATGAGCGACTCTTCGGTATTGGTAGCTAGGCTCACGGATCATGAACAAGAACTCAACAATTATGTTCTTTTTCTCTTTTGTTCAATTCCCTTCTGAATCGTAAAGGGGTTGAATTCATTGTTTTGCGGAATTGGTTAATGTAATAACTCGTGCTGTTAAAACCAACCTCATAGGCAATTTCGGTGATGCTACGCTTGGAGGATTGCAATAGTTCAATGCTTCTTTGGATGCGGTACTCGATCACATATTGCATGGGTGTGGTTTTCAGGATTTGCTTGAAATAACGGCACGTCTCCGATCGACTTAACTGTCCGGCCTTTGCAATATCTTCAAGCTTAATTGGATCGGCATAATTGAGATTAATCCATTGCAACATTTCTTTCATTCGATTGTTTCTGCTCATCTCTGATGGATCATGTTCAAGAGAATACCCGTTCATAATCAGCAGTTTCCACATATTAAGCACCGCCGAAGCAATATTCACTTCGTAAAAAGGAACTTGGTGCACCAGCTCCTTTCTAATCCGTGCAATAGCATCCAAGATCTGTTCTCCCCAAGCGTTAGCTCTTTCGATATACAGAAAAGGCAAATTAGTTGCTGTTACATATGGATGTACGTACTTTATATACAAATCCGAAGGCATGATAACATGTGGGGACAAATTCAGACATAAATAAATGCAGTTCTCGCTCACACCGTGATCTTCGGCCATATGCATTATTCCACTGTTAATAAAAATCCCGTCACCTTTGGACAACATCATCTTTTGATCGTTGATATGGAACAACGCCGTACCCTGAAGAACAGCAACAAACTGCAATTCATCATGCCAGTGGAGAGGAATATGACCGTGAACATTTTGAACAATGGTTGTCTCATAACAGGCTACGGATAATGTATCGGTACGGTGTTGCGTCATTTCTTTCAAATGTTGATCAATGATAAATTCGATCTTTTGCATGGCCCTCATCTCAATATAATTATATTTTTAAGTGTAATATTGATATTAATGTACCGCATTTCTCCTTAATATAACACTATTCTTATATTTAAGGTGAGGCGAACAAGAATGACAACTTCTGCAAAATCCAAAATTTCAGGCATCATACTCGTTCTGACGGGAGCCATCTGCTGGGGCATTGGGGGTACGGTATCTCAAAAACTGTTTCAACTGGATGGAATTGAGGTCAATTGGTATGTCACTGTACGATTGTTGATCGCTGGGTTACTATTACTGGTTATTCAATTGTTTACAAATGGACGATTTCAAATTTTTGATGTGTGGAGAAATAAAAAAACGGCTGGACAGATGATCATTTTTGGATTGGTGGGCATGCTTGCCGTTCAGTATACGTACATGGCATCCATTAAACACGGCAATTCAGCGGTGGCTACACTCCTGCAGTACCTGTCCCCTATTATGATCATGATTTACATCGCACTCCGTAAGCAGTCTGTCCTCACACTTAATGACCTTGCATGCGCCATTCTGGCTCTCAGTGGGTGTTTTCTCCTGCTGACGAATGGCTCACTTACCCAGTTATCTGTCTCCTCGCTTGCAGTGATATGGGGGCTGTTATCTGGGGTTTCAGCTGCATTTTATACGCTGTATGCCGTGCAACTGATTAAAAAGTTCGATTCACTTGTTGTGGTCGGCTGGGCTATGATCATCGGTGGTTTGGGAATGAGTTTTATTCACCCGCCCTGGAAAATGAATTTTGCTAACATCACGCTTGAAACCTACGGTTATTTGATATTTACGATCCTTTTTGGAACCATGATTGCTTTTTGGTTTTATATTGCGAGTCTCAAAAGTCTTACACCCAAGGAAACTAGCCTGCTCGGGAGCGCAGAGCCGCTTGCTGCTGTTGGAACAACCGTCATATGGCTCCATGAACCTTTTGGCTTTTATCAATGGATTGGTATGGCATGTATTCTTGGCATGATGCTGGTCATGCAGTCCAAACGTTCGAGATCTCCCCGTATTAACAACAAATAACCTCCCTCGCCATAATGCGCGATAGAAGGTTGTTAGTTGTCGTATATTGGTGTATATGCACCAATATTGTTGTTGCAACCCACGAAATCACTGCGCGATCTGGTCGCGGATGGATTGCAGTATTTTTTTCTCCAGACGTGATACCTGCACCTGAGATATTCCCAATCTGTTGGCAACCTCGGACTGGGTTTGATCCCGGTAATACCTAAGATAAACGATTAACCGCTCCCGCTCACTGAGACCACCGATCGCTTCGTTCAGGGCCAGCTTGTCAAACCAACGTTCCTGAGACTCGTCGGCAATCTGATCCATTAACGTAATGGGATCACCGTCATTCTCGAATACCGTCTCATGGATGGAGGTCGGTGGTTTGTTCGCTTCCTGGGCAAATACGACTTCCTCGGGGGTTACCCCCAGCTCTGCGGCAACTTCCTTAATCGTTGGTAAACGATCCAGATGTTTGGACAGTTCGTCCCTTTTTTTGCGGACTTTATTCGCCATCTCTTTCAGTGAACGACTGACCTTCAGGGTACCGTCATCCCGCAAGAATCGCTGGATTTCTCCGATGATCATCGGTACCGCGTAGGTTGAGAACTTCACGTCATAACTGAGATCAAATTTGTCTACTGACTTGAGCAGACCGATACAACCAATCTGGAACAGATCTTCCGGATCATATCCCCTGTTCATAAAACGCTGTACGACGGACCAGACGAGTCTGATGTTGCAGTTCACCAGCGTATCCCGTGAGACATGGTCACCCGACTGACTGAGCGCAATCAGCCGTTTGACCTCGGCATCGTCCAAATAGGTCTGTGAAGATGGTTTCACTTCAGCATCCATAAGAACACCAACCCCTAATTATACAATGCTTTCTTGGATTCAATCCTTTTTTTCATCTTGATGGAGGTGCCTCTGCCGGGCTCACTGCTGACTTCGAATTCATCCATAAAGTTTTCCATAATGGTGAAGCCCATGCCCGACCGCTCAAGTTCGGGTTTGGACGTATATAGCGGCTGCTTGGCCAGTTCAAGATCTTCGATTCCTTCACCGCGGTCTTCCACAATGATTGTAATCATGTCTTCCCGAATCTCGGCCTGGATGGACACAACACCTTCGGAGTTGTTGTTGTATCCGTGGATGATGCTGTTGGTCACGGCTTCCGAAATGACCGTCTTCAGGTCACTGAGCTCGTCCATCGTTGGATCAAGCTGGGAGATAAACGCAGCAACGGTTACCCGTGCAAACGACTCATTCTCTGACTTGGCCGCGAATTGCAGATTCATGAAATTTGTCCCTGTTCCTTCATTCATGAGACGACCTCCAGACCTGAGAGAGCAGTTCCCTCATTTTCGTATATCGGCATAATCTTGAACAGACCCGACATTTCCAGCAAACGGTACACTGGCGAATTGACGTCACAGACCACCATCTTGCCACCTTTATTCTTAATGAGCTTGTATCTTCCCAAAATGACACCCAGACCTGAACTGTCCATAAATTGCAGATCTTTCAGGCTGAGTACGAGATGCTCGCTTTGTCTCCGCTGGATGGCTTCATCCATTTGCATCCGTACCATGTCAGCTGTATGGTGATCCAGCTCCCCGGATAATCGTACAATCAGAATCCCGCGATGGTGTTCCATTTCCACATGCAAGTTCACGTTTGCTCACTCTCCTCCCTGTCTTAGAACAAGGATTTCTACGTTTCCGAAGGCTTTTCCTGCCCCCCGACAAAACTAGAAGAAAACCCCTATTTAACTACAAAATATGTTCGAAGGATACGTGCAACTCGCAGAAATCGCCGTTTAGTCAAACAGGTTGGACGTTGTCCGCTTGAACAGCTTCCACCAGCCAGCCTTATTCACATCCTGCGGAGCCTGAATGTCGAACTCCTTAATGACGTCGTTGCCCTGGTAAACCACCAGTTTACCTATACTTTGCCCGGCTTTGATCGGAGCTTTCAATTCTTTGGCGACCAGCAATTCATGCCGGATGTCATTGGATTTGGCTCCTTTGCGCATCAGTACACTATAATTTTGCGTGGCATTTAGAGGCAATTCGGCAACTTCACCTTTTTCGATCTTCAGACTACCCAGCAGATCCCCTGCCTTGTAGAGCGCCTTCATCGTATATTGACTAAACGCATAGTCAAACATCGAAGACACTTCGCTGTTCCGTGTTTTGGTATTTGGTTCACCAAGTACCACGGAAACGACACGCAGTCCGTCCTTGGACGCTGTTGCGGACAAGCAGAATTTCGCTTCGGACGTGTAACCTGTTTTCAAACCATCTGCCCCTTGATAAAAACGAACCAGCTTGTTTGTGTTCACCAGCCAGAATGGCTTCTCCGAATCTTTGCGAAGGTAATCCTGGTATGCACCGGTGTACTTCGTAATCCCGGAATGTTTCAGCAGTTCACGGCTCATGACGGCAATGTCATGGGCTGACGAATAATGATTATCAACCGGAAGGCCGTTACAGTTGGCAAAATGAGTATCCTTCATGCCAAGCTCCTTCGCACGCTCATTCATCAGCTGTACAAAGGCTTCTTCCGAGCCAGCGATCTTCTCGGCCATAGCCACCGAGGCATCATTGCCCGAAGCCATCGCGATCCCTTTTAACATATCATCAACTGTCATTTCTTCCCCAGGCTCCAGGAAGATCTGCGAACCGCCCATGGAAGCTGCGTATTCGCTCGTTCTTACTTTGTCGGTCAGCTTCAGCTTACCCGAGTCGATCGCTTCGATCGTAAGCAGCATGGTCATAATCTTTGTAATGCTCGCCGGAGGCAGCTGATCATGACTGTTTTTCTCATAAATGACCGTCCCCGTATCTGCATCCATTAAGATCGCAGAGCGCGCCGACGGGGCCAGATCAGTTCCTCCCGCTGCCTTCGGTGTTTCTTCAGCTAATGCCGTTGATGCCAAAAGGGACAGCAGGATACAAAGGGTCATGAACGATGCCATTATTCTTTTCTTCACAAGGTTACCTCCTCAAATGACTTGCTTACTGCATGTTCCATGCATGTACTGCTAATCATTGTCGGCCCGTTTCCAGTAAATTATTCCATGTAAAGCATGATTTCCCGAACTTTTATTGAAAATGTGGTCAAAGCAAAAATAACGCACTGCACTCAACGAATGAGTAAACGTACGTTCAACACAACAAAAAAAGGTTACCCCCCGATGATTTCTCATCCAAAGAGGTAACCTTATCTACTCAAATCTTGCTTACATTTGTGGAATAACCGCCACTACCAGCGCCAGGAACGACTCACGCACACGTTCGGTCGTCTCCATAACCTCATCATGTGACAGTGGCTGGTCCAGAATTCCGGCAGCCATGTTGCTGATACAGGAAATACCGAGTACTTCCAGGCCTGCGTGGCGTGCCACGATCACTTCAGATACAGTGGACATGCCCACTGCGTCTGCGCCCAATGTACGCAGCATTCTGATCTCTGCCGGTGTCTCGTAGTTCGGACCGAGCATACCTGCGTATACCCCTTCACGTACGTTAAAACCTTGTGATGCGGCCGTATCCTTCGCCAGCGCACGCAAACGGCGGCTATATGCTTCGGACAGATCAGGGAAACGCACGCCCAGTGCAGCGTCATTTGGTCCGATCAGTGGATTTTTGCCTGTGAGGTTCAAGTGATCAGAGATCAGCATCAAGTCTCCAGCTTCATACGACGTATTCACGCCGCCCGCAGCATTGGTTACAAGCAGGCTACTTACACCCAGTTCTTTCATAACCCGTACCGGGAAAGCTGTCAATTCCGGACCATATCCTTCGTACATGTGAAAGCGGCCTTTCATCATCACGACTGGACGACCTTTAATGGTTCCGACCAATAGTTCACCTTCATGTCCTTCTACTGTGGACACCGGAAAATGTGGAATATCCTGATAAGCGATACTTACGCCATCTTCAATCAGTTCTGCCAGTACGCCAAGACCCGAACCCAAAATCAAACCGACTTCCGGCTTGATGGAGCTTTTGCTTTGAATATAAGATGCAGCTTCCGAGATCATTTGTTGGTTTAATGCTGTCATGCGATGTATGTTCCTCCTTGAGTTGAAACGATCCGTCTTATGTATAACGGCGTTTGGATGTATTCAATTTATTTTATCCTAAATCGGCCCAATGTTCCGCATTTATTTGTGAATGCCATGCGTCAAAATCTATCTTGCCCTCGGATGATGGGTTTCATAGATTTCTTTCATGGTTTTGCGACCATGATTGCCGTATTGTTGTCCAGGCTGCTCCACGTGACCCAGCATGTCTTGAACCGCACGTGTATCCGCCCCATTGGCAATCAGGTGTGCTGCAAACGAATGACGAAGGGTATGCGGCGTAATTTCTTCCGAGATTCCCGCATCCACCGCCGCTTTTTTGAGCAGCTTCCAGAAGCCCTGCCGAGTTAAACGCCTGCCAGAGACATTCACGAATAGTGCCTGCTCGTCCGAATCGGTTTTGAGCAACTTGTTGCGAAACTCCTCCACATATACACTTGCCCAATGTGCTGCTGGTGCACCAATGGGAAGGATGCGTTCCTTGCCCGCCCCACCACATCGTATAAAGCGCATGCCTGGCTGTACATCCCGAATGTCAAGGGCAATCAGTTCCGAGACCCGAATGCCTGTAGCATATAACAGTTCAAGCATCGCTCGATCTCTCACACCCTGCGGTGAACGAATATCAGGCGCTGTCAGCAGTTGTTCGATCTCCTGAATACTTAACACCTGTGGTGGCGTCTTGTCCGCCTTGGGAGCTTCCACATCAAACGTAGGGTCCTGTATAATATCACCCCGCCGCATCAAAAAATGAAAGTAGGAGCGCAGAGATACGATGCTGCGGGCAATGGTTGCATTGGCACGTCCTGCCTGTTTGAGCTGACCTGCAAACAGGACGACATGTGTGCGTCTGACCTGATCGGCTTCACGTATGCCATATTCCTTATCTGCAAATTCAATGAACTTGTCCACGTCTCGGAGATACGATTCAAGCGTGCTGCTCGACATCCCTTTATCATCTTCCAAGTATAAGGCATAGGCGTGTATCGTCTGTTTCATGTACAACGCTCCTCAACTGACAGATCTGCCGCTCTGGCAGACTGCTCCCGTATTTGCATCCCTGGCTGTTCGAAGCTACTCCCCGTACCAATAGAACAAACGGAGACGCTCTGCCATCGTAGGACGTCCTTCTCCATTACCCGGCCAATCCGTTTCCTGAAATACTTTGATTGCATTGCCAGTCGGCATCTGATACTGATCCACAGGTGAGATCCAGCCATTAAACAGATCCAGAACATGATAGAACAGATAAACTAATGCAGCAAAAAATATAATAAATCGAATAAAACGGAGCCCTCTCCGCACTGATATAATCATGGGCGCGTCCCCTCCTGATTCGAATCCGGTATTGTCCTTGAATCAGGGTATGTCCATAAACACAGGTTTATGCCATTTCGGGTAAACTCCAGATCACTCCGGTGCCAAAAAAGCTCTCCCGTCAAAACCGCCGGTGAGAGCTTGAAGATATGCTATGTTATTCTTCATCTTTGGGTTTCTGTTCATTTTTAGCTTTGCAACGATAACAAATTCCATGAAAGTCCAGTCGGTGATCTACTACCGAAAAGTTGAATTCCCGCTCCAAACGCTCTTCAAGCGGTCCAAGCCAGTCTTCACGTATTTCATCCATACTTCCGCATTGAACACAGATTAAGTGATGATGGTGATGCTTGGATGTATCTCCGCGCAGATCATAACGCGCTACACCGTCGCCGAAGTTGATTTTCTCTACAACATGCAGCTCACTCAGCAGTTCGAGGGTACGGTACACGGTTGCCAGACCGATTTCGGGAGCCTTTTCTTTAACGAGCATGAATACATCTTCTGCGCTCAGATGATCTTCTTCATTCTCAAGAAGTACTCTTAAGGTGGCTTCCCGCTGGGGCGTTAATTTATATCCTTGGGACTGTAGTTGCTGCTTAATTTTATCAATCCGTGCTTCCATTTTCTCCCTCCCCCTAGGAAATCACTGCACACTGCAACTTAACCCACTCTTTTCATTATAGGGGGAGTGCGTAATTAAAGTCAACATTTTACACTATACGGTGCACGTTAGGCCGGTAGTAGCATTGGCGTGACCCAGCGCATCATCGCAGGTGTAACCCATGTTTCAAAAGACGCCACGCCGAGCAGCAATGCAGCCATAACCAAAGTTAACACTATATATGAAGCAAAAGGCCTTTGTCGACCCGGTGTTCGCTGCATCAAAACACGATTGCGAATGATGTATAACGAGAACGTCATCGCCGCCACACTGCAGATCAGAAGGATCGGAATGACAAATAGATTATGCGGCGCCACGGACACCAGTGCAAACAGTAGCCCTTTCCAGGAATACTGCCCAACAAGGTACCCCACTGTGAATCCAATGAGCACACCTTTCAAAAAATCCAGAACCAGTATACCGGGTAGTCCAACGACGGATAAACCCAGAATAAAGATCAGACCCACCCATTTCAGATGGAGCATGGCAATGTCCCAATATGCCCCGGTCTCAGTCACTTGTGCACTGTGCTGCACGGTCATGAAGAAATTGCCGAGATAACCCTCCAGATCCTGACGTTGCTCAAGAGACAATGCATTCACCATGAGCGCGCCAAAAATGACGCCGACCAGAAACAAGACAGCCACGAATACATATAACGAAGTCTGACCTTTAAATGTAAAGTAGGAAGAGCGCATACAGGTACGAGTCCCCTTTCCGGTATCATGCTGCAAGGATTCTCAGTTACATCCTCATAGTCATTCTTATGAACCGGAATGCACCTGTATGACTTCTTGTCCAGATTGCCTCTAGTTGAAGTGGAGCTTTATCAGTTGAACCTAGGAGTATTTACACGGGTCACTCCGAAGCTTTTTCCTGAACAGCAACCTTTCCGTACGTACCGCCACCTCCGGAGGACAACTCCAGTTGTCCGTTCCGTGCAGCCACAATCAGGCCTGCCAGCACAGGTCCAACAACCGCAGCAAGCTCTTCCTCACGCGTGCGATGAAGTACGTTCATTTCCGTACCAAAATGGTCCAGTAGCTGGCGCAGTTTGGCTTTTCCAAGTCCCGGAATGAACTCCAGTGGTACCTGATAATGATACGCCGGTCTGTTTGCAGGAACATGAGGACTCTCCCGATCAGAGATTGCCAGTATGCGGTCCAACACTCCCTGAACCAGTTTCAGACTGCCACAGTGCGGACAGCGCTCTGCTGACATCGCTTGCTCATCCATAATGCTGCCACATGCTGCACAGTAGGTACGATGATATTTGCCCAGCCTTGGATTAAGTCCATAATTGGCCGCAATTTTCCTGCCGGCTTCTCCTTGGAGTGCCATACGGAACTCATCAAAAGAAGGTGCAGCCACTTGCAGTTCATTATACTCTCGTCCAATCTTACCGAGAGAGTGGGCATCCGAATTGGTCAGGAACGGAACATGATCCAATTCCCGAATATAACTGGCCATGGATGAGTCAGAGCTTAACCCCAGCTCGACCGCATCCACAAGACGGGTATCCAGTACATCGCCCATACGGGGCGCCGTACTGCCATAGATGCCTTTATGCGGTGTAAACACATGTGCAGGCACAATAAGTCCACCACGGGCCTTAATCTCCGCCTGCATCTCAAGAGCGGGCACGTAGACACGCTGAGAACTGAGGTTCACATTTTTCATATAACGTTTCATCCAGTCCGTGAAGGACTTCATCGTTTTCAGATCACGGAAGTACGCCAGCATATGGAACTCACGCATTCCAGGCTCGCGCAGCTCAATCTCTGTACCCAACAGAATGGTGGTGTCCTGGTAGGCAATACCGCCGCCCTCAATCTCGGACATGGTACCACTCTCCAGCAATTGTTCAATATCCATCTGTACAACCGGAGAATGACAATCAATAACACCAAGCAAATGAATTCCTTTGCGACCCGATGCTTCCCGGGCAATATTCTCAAATGTCAGATCACGACTGCCACTGATTTTAACAGCCTCACCGCGAGAGGTTCGTCCGATGTGGATATGCAGGTCTGTATAACAGGGCTCCCACATCGTGGACGTTTTCAGTTGGTCTTGCATGCCTAGAACCGTCCTGTCGTTCTGTAAAGGTCCCACGCGTACACGGCCATCATCGTTTTGGCATCGCTAATCCGGTTCTCGTCCATAAGTGCATAGGCTTCCTCCAGAGTTAATTCGGCAACTTCAAGGAATTCATCTTCGTCCAGCGCCATGTCCCCTGCTTCCAACTCTTCAGCGATGTAAAGATGAATGATCTCATCTGCGAACCCCGGTGACGTGTAAAACGAACGCAAATGACGCAGCGACTTGGCTACATATCCCGTCTCTTCTCGCAATTCACGTGCTGCGGCAACTTCCGGCTCTTCTCCCGGGTCCAGTTTTCCCGCAGGAATCTCCACTTCGGTGCGTCCCATTGCCTGACGATACTGATCCACAACAAGCATGCGATCCCCATTCAGAGCGAGTACAGCTACCGCTCCAGGGTGCCGGATTATCTCACGTGTAGCCGTCTGGCCATTCGGTAGTTTAACGGTATCGACTTGAAGTGAAATCACTTTGCCCTCGAAGATTGGCTTAGTGGATACGGTCACTTCATCTAGTTTTGGATTGGCAGGTTGCGCCGCGTGGATGGATTGGGCAGATTGGTTTGGTTTCATTTGTTCTTCAACTCCATATCGTAGGATTATATATTCGGTTAATGTATATATCTCTGATTTTGGGCATATGGTGAGCGTATAGAATTCTCACAGCAAATATAAACGAATCAGGGGGACTTTCAATGAATAGTTATATGACGCCTCAATCCGTACACGTGGTAGGACAAGCCCGGCAAGTACAGCTCATACTCAAACAATGGTTGCGCGAGTGGGGTCCGGATGCCAAGTTAATCGATCTGCTCGCTGGACGTAAATGAATGGGTCATCGATCCATTCATCCATTGATTCAATTTGATCCTAAATAAACGAGTCTTCTCACTTGAAATATAACATGAATTTACAAAAAGTCCGAATCCGATACTAGGGCGTGTCTCAAAACTCGCTGAAGTGCATCTTTTACCGCCTTTTCGCCCCCTGCTGCGTCACTTTCCCTTGACGTGCCCCGGCACGCCTGCGGAAAACTTCCTGGCTTGGAACGAAAATTCGGCAAAATCTGCTTCCTTCAGAGTTTTCAGACACGCCCTAACCGGGTTCGGACTTTTGTCTAACAACATGTGAGGTAACATGTGCTCTATATTATTTCTTGTCAGCTGCCGTTTCCTGAATAATAGCTACGACTACCTGGGATAACTTCACAATGTCTTCGGCACGAATACGTTCTTTAGTTGTATGAATATCCTCATATCCTACCGCCAGATTCACTGTTGGAATGTCGAATCCGTTAAAGATGTTGGCATCACTACCGCCACCGGAAGCAAACGTACTTGTCTCCAGCCCAAGACCGCGAATGGCACGCTGCGCAAGCTGTACAACTTCATGTTCATCATGGAAACCAAATGCGGGATACAGGATCTCACTTCTGAATTCAGCTGTTGCACCGTATTTACGACATGTCGTTTCCAAAGCGTCACGCATCTGTGCAACTTGCAATTCAACTTTCTCCTGCACAATACTGCGAGCTTCCGCTTCAAGCTGTACAAAGTCACATACCACGTTGAGTGCTGATCCACCTTGGAATTTACCGATGTTTGCTGTCGTCTCATCATCAATTCTGCCCAGTGTCATCGCTGCAATCGCTTTGGCTGCAACCTGAATGGCGCTGATCCCGTCTTCCGGGTTCACACCCGCATGTGCGGACTTCCCATAGATGCTCATTTGAATTTCAGCTCTCGCTGGTGCAGCAACACAGATCGTGCCTACAGCTCCATTAGAATCCAGCGCATAACCGAACTCGGCATCGATATCCTTTGGATTCATGGCACGTGCACCCACCAGTCCAGACTCTTCGCCGACCGTAATGACTAATTGAATTTTACCATGTGGAATCTTGTTTTCCTGGATCACACGAATCGCTTCGAACAATGCCGCAATCCCTGCTTTGTCATCTGCTCCCAGGATCGTTGTTCCATCACTGCGAATCCAGCCATCTTCACCCAGTTCAGGTTTGATTCCCTGTCCCGGCGTCACGGTGTCCATATGACATGTGAAAAAGATCGGTGCAACCCCTTCAGTTCCTTCGGCTTCCCAGGTAATGACGAGGTTTCCGGCGCCATGTCCGGTTTGCTCCATGGTGTCGTCCTCATAGACATGAAGACCAAGCTCTGCAAACTGTTCTTTTAACACTTTCGAGATGTTCTGTTCGTTTTTCGTTTCACTATCAATCTGCACCAGTTCCATGAACTGATCAATAACACGTTGTTGTTTAATCATAGGACTTTCCTCCCTCTCGTGGATACGGTACAATACAATTACTATGGCTTGTTTATTTTATGAGGTTGTTCAAAAAGTCTGCTTTTGATTACGAAGGATGCCTGACGCGGCATCATCAGCATCGAATATGGAATTCAGCCGAAATGTCCGTTGCTCACGTAGTTTTCCCTACGCTCCGCTACTCCATTTCTAGCTTCATCCCATCTTCTTGGTACTGAAAACCAGTCTTTTTGAACATACACTTTATGTTGAAAGGAGTTCTCTCATCATGCAAAAAAAGAAATGGTTCAAAATCATCATCTATCTCATGCTGATCGCCATGATCGGGTCCACCCTTTTCATAGCTCTCGAACCGTTGCTGTTTGGATAGCAACCTAAAGCCTTTCGACGAACTGTTTACAGACGTTGAAGGGCTTCTTTTTCCGTGACCCAATTAATTTGATATGGAAAAATACGATTAAAGTACTGAACAATCTCCTGCGCTACCTGCTCCACCGCATAGGACTTGCCCGTTATATCCTCGAGTGAGGTAACGCCATACTGCTCAATCCCACAAGGAACAATTCCCTGAAAACCAGCATGTTGAATGCCTGAGCTGATGTTAAAAGCAAACCCGTGACTGGTCACAAAACCGCGGCGGTGTTTGCAACGATTAAACTTGATGCCGATTGCAGCAATCTTCATATCGCCAATCCACACACCCGTGTAACCCTCTTTGCGTCCGGCTTCAACGCCCTGGTCTGCGAGATAATCCATAAGCACCTGCTCAAGTTTCCGTAAATATCCGTGTAGATCCAAGTCTTCATCCCGACCAAGAATCAATAACGGGTAACCTACCAACTGGCCCGGGCCATGATAAGTAATATCACCGCCTCGGTCAATTTGAAACAAAGAAATCCCTTGCTCACGCAACTCTTCCGGACTGAGAAGCAGATGCTCCGGATGATTTTGTGAGCCGATCGTATACGTAGGCGGGTGCTGTAAAAGCAGCATCTGCTCCGCTCCCTCGCCCTCGTCCAATCGCTGCACAATCGCTTTCTGGCGGTTCCAAGCCTCTTCATAATCAAGCATTGGTATGTATGCAACATCCAGCGGCTTGTTCATGATTCCCCACACCCTTCTGCTCAGGTTCAGTGTACAATTGAGCACCTGTCCGTAGACAGCAGGAAAAGTGCACGGCCTCAGGCACATACACTTCCCTGTCAACTATTTACTTAATACACCTTGGTCTCCATGGTATATCCTTCAAGGTTTTCTTTGACACGTTGCAAGAAACGTCCGCTGATTACACCATCCAGGATTCGGTGATCCAGCGACAGACACAGGTTAGCCATCGAGCGAACAGCGATCATATCATTAATAACCACTGGTTTCTTGACAATCGACTCGAATGTGAGAATCGCTGCCTGCGGATAGTTAATGATCGGCTGGGACAGGATCGAACCAAATGAACCTGTGTTATTCACCGTGAACGTACCACCTTGCATATGGTCCAGCTTCAACGTACCTTCCCGTGTTTTGCGAGCCAGTTCATCCACTTCACGGGCCAGACCTGCAATATTTCGCTGATCGGCATGTTTGATTACGGGTGTAAGTACGGAATCTTCGGTTCCTACCGCCATGGACAGGTTAATGTCCCGTTTGACGATAATTTTGTCCACTGCCCATACCGAGTTCATGATTGGGTAGTCTTTAATCGCGTTAACGACTCCCTTCATCATGAAGGACAGATATGTCAGATTGATGCCTTCCTTACGCTTGAACTCATCCTTGAGTTTATTGCGCAGCATCACAAGATTGGTTACATCCACTTCGATCATTGTCCATGCATGCGGGATTTCCGATACGCTTTGACGCATATTCCGGGCAATGGCATTACGCACAGGGGTAACATCGATGAAATACTCCGATCTTCCCTGGCCGCCACCTTCCACTTCGATCTGTGGAATTTTCGGGCTTTCGGTTAAATGAATGCCTGAATGTCTCACAGGAACACCTGCATCGGACGCTGAGATCGCTTCTCCAACGGTTAAACCCATTTCACCATTTCCACGATTCACTCCGCTGAATGGAGAAGCAGACGGCACACCAGAAGGTGTACGCTGTGCTGCTGGAGATGATGCTTGTGCAGATGATCCAGCCGCGTTACCTCCCTGTGCAACAAATGCCAGCACATCTTTGCGGGTAATCCGACCACCTGCTCCAGTGCCTTGGATGCTTTGCAAGTTCAAGCCATGCTCTGCTGCCAAGGATTGCACTGCCGGGGAATACCGATTACGCATCGGCTGGTTAGGGTCATGTGCTGCTGTATTTGAGGCGGCAACAGGAGTGGGGGCCGTATTATGCTGCACTTGCTCCTGCTGCTGCGATACTTGTGTTACTTGCTCAGCCGCTTCTTCGTCAGAAGCTGCGACCTGCATGCGGCAGATTGCTTCACCAACAGCAATCGTTGTGCCCTCTTCCACCAAAAGCTCACCCATAATTCCATCCACAGTGGATGGAATCTCGGCATTAACTTTATCAGTGATTACTTCACAGATCGGCTCGTACTGTTCCACACGGTCGCCCGGTTTTTTCAACCATTTGCCTATGGTAGCCGAGACCAGCGATTCCGCCAATTGCGGCATAATGACCTCGATCCATTTCATACGTTCAGCCATTTGATTATCACTCCAAACTTTACTTTTAAACGATCCAAAACAAAATTAAAACTCGGCAAGTGTACGCATTGCTGCTTTGGCTTTGTCCTTGCTCAGCATGTAGAATTTCTCCAATGTTGGGCTAATTGGCATGGCCGGCACGTCAGGTCCACAGAGACGCTGAATCGGTGCATCCAGTTCAAACAGACATTCCTCGCTAATAATCGCGGCAACTTCGGCACCTACACCACCCGTTTTGTTATCTTCGTGTACGATCAACACCTTGCCCGTCAGACGAGCGGAAGCAATAATCGCTTCACGATCCAACGGTTGCAACGTGCGCAAATCCAGAACGTGTGCTGTAATGCCTTCTTCACGCTCCAGCTCCTCAGCAGCCTGCATGACAAAATGCAGCGGCTGACTGTAACCGATCACCGTAATATCCGCACCCTCACGAAGTACGTTGGCTTTACCAATCGGAACGATGTAATCATCTTCAGGCACATCTTCCTTGATAAGTTTGTAGCATTTTTTATTTTCAAAAAAGAGTACCGGGTCCGGGTCGCGAATAGCGGCCTTGAGCAGTCCCTTAGCATCGTATGCCGAGTAGGGAGCTATAATTTTCAGACCAGGTGTACCAAAGAAAATCGATTCCGGACATTGGGAGTGATACAACCCACCGAAAATACCGCCACCAATCGGCGCGCGGATAACAATCGGACAGCTCCAGTCATTGTTGGAACGATAGCGGATCTTGGCCGCTTCACTAATGATCTGGTTGGTTGCCGGCAGCATGAAGTCCGAATATTGCATCTCGGCAATCGGCTTCATGCCATACATCGCTGCACCAATGGCAACACCTGCAATAGCGGATTCAGACAATGGTGTGTCCATCACTCGCATTTCGCCAAACTGATCTTGCAGCCCTTTAGTTGTGGTAAACACGCCACCTTTGAGACCTACATCTTCACCAAGAATAAAAACATTCTCATCCCGTTCCATCTCTTCTTTCATCGCGAGACGGATTGCATCAATATATTCCATCACTGCCATACTTACCGTCCCCCTTCTTCGCTGTCCGCATAAACGTGCGTCAGAGTGTCCTCAGGTTTAGGATATGGCGCGTTGTCTGCATATTCAGTTGCTTCTTTCATTTCCATCGCAAGCTGGGAAGCCAGATCCGCATCCCGGGCTTCGTCCCAGATGCCACAATCGATCAAGTAGTTCTTCATGCGAGGAACGCCATCTTTCTTCCAGTTTTCCTCAACTTCCTCTTTGGTCCGATAAGCCAGATCATTATCGGAGGTGGAATGAGGTGACAACCGATACATCATCGCTTCAATCAGTGTCGGGCCTTCCCCGGCTATGGCACGGCGACGCGCTTCCTTCACTGCAGCATATACTTCTAATGCATCGTTACCATCAACACGCAGTCCGGGGAACCCGTATCCTTGTGCTCGATCGGATATTTTGCCGCTCAACTGTTTGTGAATCGGTACCGAAATTGCATATTGATTGTTCTCACACATAATAATGACAGGCAATTTATGCACACCTGCAAAGTTGGCGCCCTCATGGAAGTCACCCTGATTGCTTGATCCTTCGCCAAAGGTAACAAAAGAAACAAATTCTTGCTTCTTCATTTTGGCAGCCAGTGCAAATCCAACAGCGTGCGGAACCTGTGTTGTAACCGGACTGGAACCCGTCACAATCCGCAGCTTTTTGTGACCGAAGTGACCCGGCATTTGCCGACCGCCACTATTCGGATCTTCTGCCTTCGCAAAAGCAGACAGCATCAACTCACGCGGAGTCATGCCTACCGCCAGTACAAAGCCGTAATCGCGGTAATAAGGTAAATAATAATCGTGATCCCGATCCAGACCAAAAGCAGCGCCTACTTGCGCAGCTTCCTGTCCTACACCGGATACGTGAAAGTTAATTTTGCCAGCCCGTTGCAAGAGCAAGCAACGCTCGTCAAACTTGCGCGCGAGCAGCATGTATTTGTACATATCCAATACTTCACCATCGCTAAGTCCCAGCTGTTGATGCCGGTGGACCGCGTCTGCAGTACCTTGTGAACTCATATGAGGTACCTCCTTTTAATCAGAGCCTGTGCCACTCTTACTACCCGATCTTATAACCTGGTACTAAGACTTGGCTTAACCTTATTATAATCCCTTTTACCCAAAAAAGGAAAGGACCTTTCTCATAAGCTTGTTTGGCTTACATTCCAATGGCCTTTCCATCGACCGCCAACATGGCTTCACCCATAATTTCTGACAGAGAAGGGTGCGGATGAATGGTTTGTCCGACTTCCCAAGGTGTGGCATCCAGCATCTGAGCCAGAGAGGCCTCAGCGATTAATTCCGTCACATGGGTGCCAATCATATGTACCCCCAATATATCATTCGTCTTGGCATCTGCGATCACCTTCACGAATCCATCCCGACTTCCGTGAATGAGTGATTTGCCAATAGCCGAAAATGGGAACTTCCCTGTTTTAATGTCATAGCCACGTTCTTTGGCTTCACGCTCGGTAAATCCGATGCTTGCTGCTTCCGGACGTGTGTACACACAGCGCGGGATACGGTGGGATTCTACGGCATGTACCTTTTCGCCCGCCAGATGATCGACAGCGAGAATGCCTTCATGACTTGCGGCATGTGCAAGCTGCAAACCGCCGATGCAGTCACCAATAGCGTAGATGTGACCTTCACCGGTCTGTAACTGTTTGTTCACAGCGATGAACCCACGCTCCAATTTAATATCTGTATTTTCAAGTCCGATATTTTCGACATTGGCCTGACGCCCAACCGACACGAGCATTTTCTCCGCTCTCAGCGTTTCCTGCTTATCGTCACCAAGCTGCACATCAATCTGGATGCCCTCTTGATCCGTGTTATATGTTTCCGTTAGAACAGTGGCACCTGTCAGGAAACGAACCCCTCGCTTGCTGAGCAAGCGCTGCATTTCTCTGGCAACATCCTCATCCTCGGCAGGCAATACGTGAGCTGCTGCTTCTACCACCGTGATGTCTACACCAAAGTCATTCAGCATGGATGCCCACTCCAGTCCAATCACACCACCCCCGACAATAATAAGTGATGCAGGAAGTTCATCCATTCGTAGTGCTTCGTCACTGCTCATAATAAACTTGCCATCCGGTTCCAGCCCTGGCAGCACACGTGGACGTGAACCAGTAGCAATAATGAGATTGGTCGGCACAACTGTATCCATCTCCCCATCTTCGAACTCTACAGCGACCGCTCCGCTCTGCGGGGAAAATATGGAAGGTCCGATAACGCGACCGTTCGCGTGTACGACCTGAATTTTATTTTTTTTCATCAAATACTGAACGCCCTGATGGAGCTGTTCGACAATTGCATCCTTGCGTGCCTGTACTTTGGGAAATACAAGTGTAGCTCCAGCTGTCTCGATACCATACGTCTCGCTCTCCTGGATCTCGGCGTATACTTCCGCACTTTTCAGCAAAGCCTTACTCGGAATACAGCCACGATGCAGACAGGTACCGCCAAGCTTGTCCTTCTCAATGATAACGACCTGTTTTCCCAGCTGTGCAGCCCGGATCGCGGCTACATATCCACCGGTCCCTCCTCCAAGAATTGCAACATCACATGTAATTGGCATCTCTCATGCTCTCCTCTATGAATCAAATTTCAATATCATTTATGATGGCTTAAATCATGGTTTAGCTTATACCCTCTATATGCCATTGTACTCTCCTTGAGCGGTCAACTCAAAGTTTGAAGCAATCACACATGGACAGCCTATGCATTCCAAGCTATGATGGAATCAGGTGTGATCTGTAAGCGTAACCTTTATTTAATGTCGACTTTGGCAGAAAGGGTATAATGCTCATGAATACAAGATTGGTATTTGCGCGATTTTTGGCGATTGTTGTTCTGGTCATCCCCGGTTTAATGGCAATGAAGGGTTTTCTGATGATGAAAGATGCCCTGTTCCTATATTATGCCGAGCACGGGAACGAACTGATTTCACCAGGATTCCAGTGGCTCTCCTTTGGCGGTGGACTTGTCCTTTTTGCCGCAGGTATGAGTTTTCTGGGAGGCTGGATCCTGTTCCGTGACCGCAAGCGTAATTATGTAGGTCCCCGTTTCCGGTCCAAAAATGTACCCGAAAAAGCAGAGACGCCCGGAGGGACTCCTTGAGTCCGGGCTTTTTGTGTGTTTATACAACACACCGCCTACTTTACATAGACAGGATGGATCAACATGGTATCATTTATAATCACGTTAAAACGACTGCTCAAAGGCATTTTCCATGCGTTCAAGGACCCCAAGTTTCTGGCTTTGTTCGCGTTAACGGCAGCAACGTTGCTGTCAGGCACTTTGTTTTACACTCGTGTTGAAGGTTTGCACTGGATTGATGCGTTATACTTCTGTGCGGTTACCCTGACTACGGTGGGACATCCTGAATTTGTGCCAACCACCGGATTCAGCAAAGCTTTTACCGTCATCTACATGTTTGCAGGCATTGGTCTCACCTTTGCCATGATTGCCAGAATTACAGCAGGTATTCTATTCCCTCGCAAATTAAAGACAGAAGAGGACCCGGAGTAATCTCCGGGTCATTCGTATAAAGCATCCCGCAGTTTGGTAGACATACGCGATTCTTTGGAAGAAGACTTTAAGATCGTTCTGCGCAACGTCAGGTTACTTGCCTGCAGTCGCTCCGCTTCTGCGAACAGTTCTGCAAATAATACCTGCGCCGCTTCATCTAGCGATCCCTGTTCTTTCAGGCTTTCATATCGCTCTTGAAGTGATGTTAATGCTTCACTCATACTAAACACCTCTTTTCACAACTCCTGTTAACTAGCTGCCGTAACCAATACCTTAACAATCCATATAGTAACACAAAGCTGTGCAGATTAGTTCTGGCTCTTTCCAAAGATTTTGTGGTACTCTGTAAAGGTCGCTTTTTTTGTTGAATCCCGTATGTGAGAGGAGTAGCAGCACCGTGCAAACAGGACGTATTACCGTAATTACTGGACCCATGTTCAGTGAAAAATCCGGTGAACTCATTCGCCGTTGTCAGAAATTAATACAATTTGGCCGTAAAAAGGTTGTGGCCTACAAACCAGCCGAGGATAATCGGTTTGCCCAGGACGAGATCGTGAGCCGAATTGGTTATCGACTCCCTGCCCATTCCATTCCCCGGCAATTAACCCCGGAATCCGTAGAAATGATCTTGAACCAAACCATAGATGCTGATGTTGTTGCATTTGATGAAGTACAATTTTTCAGCAGTGCCATTATGGAACTTGTCTCGGAGTTAGCGTATTGTGGCAAACATGTCATTGTGGACGGACTTAATATGGATTACCGTGGTAAGGAATTCGGATATGTCGGTGGTTTGCTTGCCATGGCAGACGACATTGAGAAACTCTCGGCTTTCTGTGCGGTATGTGGCAGCCCAGATGCAGCCTTTACGCAACGTATCGTCAATGGGGAGCCTGTTACCTTGGGTCCGGTTGTCATGATTGGCGATTCAGAAGCTTACGAGCCACGCTGTCGTTGCTGCTTCATTCCTCCTCACAAAGTTGAATGTTCATCATAATTCCTAAAAGATCGATCTTAGATATCTTCCAAAAAGGCCCCTTGGGGCTTTTTTTGTTATAGAGCAAACATTTGCACAAAAAAGCACCGCTTCGCAGCGATGCTTCCAGAGTCACTTCCCGCTAGTCACGGGAAACAAAATATTTGTTGGTCATGTAGTAAGCGTCACCACGCGACGTTTCCACCATTCCTTTTTTGGCATCCAAAAATACAATCTCTTTACACTTTGTACAGTACCATTTTGTGCGCTTGTATGGGGATTCCGTCACATAAGCCGTGCCACATTTACAATCAATCTTCATTAATAACTCGGTTGATTTATAAGCACTGGACAAGCGTTCCAGGTTATCCTGCTGCTGTGTAGGCATAATGGTCTGCTGATAATCCGATAAATGATTTTGAACCTTGAAGTCTGCTACCAATCCTGCATTCAATCCAAAAAACTCCTTGCCGATTTCGGTCACGAAGCGCTTCTCATTTCTGTAGCAATCCAGCCACTCAATAATCTGCTTATTAGACAGTGGAACCGTACCCTTGATACCGCTGTTTAAGGTGTAGGTCATGATGTATAAAGTATCGTCTTGTCTACCTGAGTACATTAGAATCCTCCTTCGAATACATTTGCTAATGTACTACAAAAACGCGCATAAATCAAAAAAATCTTATTTCCTGAGCGCATCTCTTCTTATTAAATGGGAAACATTCCACGTTCATCCGCCAAAGACTTACAAGAACTGCATACACCTGAAACATTTCCCTGTGGCGCCGCATAATGCACGACCGATTTAACGTTTTTCTTGCATATGGAACAGTAGTGCCTCCTTTCCTTTTTTGGGATATAGTCCGATAGCTTAACCACGTTTTTGTTCGGTCGGAATCGTTGTAAGAAACCCGGCCATTTCATCTCGCTTCACTCTTTCTTGTTCGTCTACTTCGTAGTCATTTTTTTGCTCTGGGCTAAAAATCATCTTGTCTTTTTTTATGTATACGATTCCAAGTTGTGCGTGCCTATCTCATAATCTATTCGACGTTTTGGGCGTTTTTCCTGTTTTTAATCTCTACACATATAAAAAAAACCGACAGAACCTGCTCTCCTTTTTTTCGGAAGAACAGTATTTTAGTCGGTTCCAGCCTTATTTATAAAAAGTTCCCAGAACGTCCAGCTCTGATGAGCGCTCAATTCGAAATGGATAGATATAACCCTGATTCATTCGGGTAAATTTGCGGCTCCACAGATCCAGTCCCGATGTGAACTGATAGGCCTGATATATAAACTTGGAGCAGTAATTGCGCTCAATACTGCGCAGATTGGTCTGCAAACGGTAGAATTTTACCTGCTTGTAATGATCATGTACCCACCCGGCTGCTTTCATGCCTGCCTCATTCAGTCTGGAACGGAATACAATGAAACGATCTCCTTCATAAAATCGCGTGAGATACCACTCTAATGAATCAGCAAATACAGGCCCATAAGGGTGCACATGATACACCTTGCCGTCGAGACCGATAATGCCCATATGCCCGGCGTAATACGTCGATTCTGAGCTTGGCGTGTACACAATATCCCCTGGCTCTAGCTTCATTTCGCCCAACACGTTAATAGGCAAGTCCTGGTGCAGCCGTTTGGCTGCTGAACGTTCACGCCGCCCTTCAACCAACAAGCGATGAAGCGCGCCAGCCAGTGCGAGATACATTTCAGACCATTTGATCTTTTTTTTATCAGATCGTTTGAACCACCGCTGGATGAAGGCGAAACCTCGTTGTGGCTGTGATCCCTTTTTCATACGCTGCACTCCACTCTGATCTAGTTATTGTATCTTGATGTTATTCTACAGTTTATCAGCCTTATTATAGACATTTGGTGGTTCATGTTCAATTCGAAGTGTGTTCTATCTTGTGCCATTATGCCTTCTTATTACCCATTTTATGCAAAAAAGATGACTTCGGAATGAACCCGAAGTCATCTTTATATAACCGATCGAAGACCTTTATTCTTCTACAACGCCAAGGGCTTTATTTTTCTCTTTAAAGCGACTGTTATGGGAAGAAACATAAGCCACTTTTTCCGCTTCAGGGTCCATGTATAGCTTCGCACTGTTTACCGCTAGGGCTGCATCTGTGAAAGTACCCGCAATCAGGTACAGTTTGCTACCATAATCTACAAAATCGCCTGCGCCAAACACGCCGGGAATATTGGTTTGCAATCTCTCTGTTGTAGTGACATGCCATTCGCCAAGATCAAGTCCCCAATCCCGGATTGGACCAAAGTCACTCTTCATGCCGTGGTTTACAATGACAGCATCGACTTCAAGCATTTCAGTTTCACCTGTGTCCACGTGTGAGATGGTCACCTGTTCAATCACATCACCACTCATACTATGCAGTGTCTCTACCGCATATGGTGTACGGACATCTACAGAGGATTCTCTCATACGCAGTACATTACGCTCCAACCCGCCAAAGCGGTCACGACGATGCACAACCGTAACTTGCTCTGCCAGAGCTTCCAGTTCATTCGCCCAGTCCACAGCAGAGTCGCCTCCACCCGAGATCAACACGCGTTTACCACGGAATGGCTCCAGTTCCTGCACAGTATAGTGCAGATTGCTAACCTCGTAACGGTCTGCACCTTCAAGCTCTAGCTTGGCCATTTTATATATACCATATCCGATTGCCATAATGACGGTACGTGTCCAGTGTTGTTCACCTGTTGCAGAAGTTAACAGAATTGTGCCATCAGGTTGACGCTCGAATCCTTCGATCTGTTGTTCAAATACGAGGGTTGGCTCAAAAGTTCTTGCCTGTTCTTCCAATTGTTTGATCAGATCTTCACACAGAATTGGCGTCACACCCCCGACATCCCAGATCATTTTCTCCGGATAAAAGAGCATGCGACCTCCCAATCTGTCACGTGCCTCAATCAACTTGGTCTTCATATCCCGCATGCCGCTATAAAAGGCAGAGTACATGCCCGCAGGGCCACCGCCGATAATGGTTACATCATAAAGTTCCAACTGCTGATTCATATTAAAAATACCTCCGTTAATTCGATCCAGAACATCGAGTATTTGATATCGATTCTCATTATCACTTAAATCCTAGTGTAATGGTAATCTTATCAAAATACAATGGCTAAAAAACAAACATTTCTTGTACAAAAATTCTATGAACACATCCGCTCTTTATTATTGTGCTCTTGGAGCCGCCAACAGCTTTTCCACGACAAAATCAAGTTGTTTATTAATTGAATAGATATCCGAATAATAGAAGAAATCGAAATCAATCTCAATCAGACGACCTTCCTTAATGGCAGGGATGCTGCTCCATATTGGATTATCCGTCAAGTTATCTGCCCCTTCATACACAGAGCGAAACACATAGTCTCCGATATATTCAGGAAGGACTTCCATGGAAATCGTGGAGCCTGCCGCGTCCGAAACCACGTCGATTTTTTTCTGTACGACTTCAGGTGCTTTCATTCCCAAGTACTCATATACCGCCTGAGATCCACGGCCAAATTGTTTGCTCTCTACAATAACCATACCTTTCAAACCACCCTCCACAATGGAGATTGTTTTGTCCAGTATGCCTGCATCTGCAAGAGTTTTTTTACTCTCTTCGACTTTGTTGTTGAGATTGGTGATTAACGTCTCGGCTTCCTGCTCTTTGCCAAAGATACTTGCTATATCATGAAGTCTCTCTTCTGTAGTCAATTTCTCATACGGAATATATACCGTAGGTGCAATATCTTTTAATAACGTATACGTCTCTTCTGAAGGAACAATGATCAGATCCGGATCAAGATCAATGACAGCTTCAGGATTCGGTTCAAACCAGGTACCCAATGCGTTTACACCTTCTAGCTCACCCTTGTATGCAGCCCCGTCATATACATCTGAGGTAGCGATTGGCTTAACTCCAAGTGCGACAACATCCCCCTGGAGATACAATACAACAACCCGTTTTGGATTCGCTGGAACAACTACGTCACCCTTAACCGTTGAGACCGTGCGTGTTTCATTGTCTTTGTTCGTCTGGCTTCCTGTGTCGGATGATACTGCCGTACTGCTGTTATTGGAACTGGCACCCGTTCCTTCGCCAGCTGCTGGTGTTGTTGCTGTACCTGAAGAGCAGGCTGCGAGGAGCATCGTTATGCTCAATAATGCAACCATAATCATACTGGAACTTGTTTTTCTTCTTTTCATCGGTGTAGACCCTCCGTCTATATATTGATAATGATTCTCATAATCAATATATCCCGACTTCCATCTTCGGCCAATGGACGATTCAGAGATTACCAATGGACGATCCTCTGCTCTCGCTTCTTCTCTTATCTTTCGTTGATACTGAATCGGAGAGATTCCCACATGTTTTTTGAAGATACGACTAAAATAATACACATCCGAATAACCCACTTCTGCTGCAATTTCACTCAGCGTTGCATCAGATCGTACAAGCAGATTACGAGCCTTGGCGATTCGAGTCTGAATTAAATAATCAATCGGACTGTAGCCCGTCTGTCGTTTGAATTGCATGGATAAATGTCGGGAGCTGTAGTTGAATTGTTCAGCCAGGAAATCAAGCGTGACTTGTTCCCTATAATGGTTCTGTAAATAACGAAGTGTTTGTTTCACCGGGTCAGCAAGCTCTGTTTTGATCTCCTGCTCTTCCAATTGAACCATTATTTCATGAATGAACTGGTAAAATAAACTTTTTGTATGAAGCAGATCCAGACTGCCAGATTGAATCCATGCACCCTCAAGCTCATCAAGGTAACGTAACAACCCCAGCGGACTACTTGGCGTAAATCCATATTGCAAAGAGAACGGTGCAACTTCCGGCTGTGCCAATAACCACTTTTTGCGATAACTAGGAAAGGCAAGGAATGCTCTGTAATAGAGCAGAATATATTCGAAATCTTCGTTGGTTTGGATATCCAGTGAAGATCCTTTGGCTCCATGAAGCATGTAGAACCGCTCTGCTTTGTATGTTTGCCCATCCAACTGAAGCACAGCCGATCCTCGAATCGTATATATAAAACCATTTGCCGGAAGTGTGTAGGAACTCAGTTGTGCCCCTGCCTCCATAACGATTCGGCGTATATCCAGAACCTTAACAGCGGCATGATTCCAGCATTTCATCTGTTCATCTAATTGCATTGAATACTCTCCAATCCCAGCCTCACCCGGAACAAAGGCCTTACAAGGTCATCATTCTGCCACACATCCGATAACATATGCGTAGCAGAGGTTCACTAATGTACCTTTATTATAGATGATAATAATTTTCATTATCAACTGAAATTTAGAGTGGAATTGGATTTCATTTCATCCATCACTTGTTACGCTTATTTTTTTCAGCGATCTTCGTAAACCACGCGGCCAATTCCTCTGTTTGATCCAATGTTGCAATTGGGTCAAAGTACCATGAACGATCCGGGCTCCAGATAAACACACGATCATTTTTAACCGCATCCAGTGAACTCCAGACCGGTTTCGATTTCAACTCTTCCAGGGTCAGATTATCTGCTGTTAGAATGATGTAGTCTCCGGCGAACTCAGGAATCGCTTCCGATGAAACTTCAACCAGTTGATCCTTCATTAGAATCTCTTTTTTATCTGCAGGAGGATTCAAACCAAGCGCGCTGTAGACTGCCTGACCTCCCCGACCAAAATTATCACCAAAGGCCAACGGTGCTTTATCATAGAACTGCATGACCGACACCTCGGCCTGCGGATCAATTGCCTCACCAACACGTTTCTTGGCATCTGCAATTCTTGCGTCATAATCGGTTAACCATGCCTCAGATTCTTTTTCTTTATTTAGCACTTCACCGAAATAGGCAATTTCTTCGTGGGTGTTTTTCAGTTCGCCATAAGGTACCACCAAGGTAGGTGCAATTTTGCTAAAGGAATCAAATAAATCAGGATTACCTGTCACAATGAGATCCGGTTCAAGCTCCAACACCTTTTCGAGAGAGATGGTTTCATATTCACCAATATTCTGCACACCCTCAAGTGATTTGATAAAATAAGGATTTTTCAGGTTCATCTCGGGTGTACCCACAGGCTTGATCCCAAGGGCGATTAGACTTCCCAGATACAAGTCAACCACAATCCGTTTAGGTTCAGCCGGAATTGTAATATCTCCCTTAATCGTTGAGACTGTGCGGGGTTCCGATGACTTGCTTTGATTCTCCGCCGTTACTGTCTTTGTGGAACTTGACGTACTATTGCTTCCGGATGCATCCCCGCTCGAATTACTGGCAACACCTGTTGAGCAGGAACTTAGCAGTAACGTAAGACTTAGTAGAATACTAAGCAACATTCCCGTTCTTGTCTGTCTGTTCATATTTATTGACCCTCCATGCTTATATTGATAATGATTATCACCATCAGTATAAACATACCTTCCACTTCCACCTCTGAAAATGTCATTTCGCGCCACACCTAATGTCAGATCAGGCCAATTTAGAGGTGCTGAGGTCTTTTCTTTAAATTGCAGAGGAGAAAGACCTGTATATTTCTTGAACATACGCCCCAAATAATATCCATCCGGATAACCGATTCCTACAGCGATCTCATCCAACGTGGCATCCGTTTGCAGCAACATCTCTTTGGCTTTGAACAAACGAAACTGAATCAGATAATCGATGGGACTGGTTCCAGTCGACTGCTTGAACTTGCGTGACAAACTTCTTGGGCTGGTGCCAATCATTTCTGCCAAAACATGAAGTGTAAGTGGCTGGTTGTACGAAGACTCTACAATTTCAATGACTTTGCTGACCTGATCCAACATACTTGGATAACGATTGGATATACGAGGAATCTGTGATGAGATCTGCTCCACAAATGCATAGAACAAACTCTTGGCCTGAAAGTGCTGAATAGGGTTCTTTTGATCCCACAAAAAGTGCATCTGTTTCAATTGCTCATATAGAATGGTTGGCATACCGGGAGTAAAGCCATAGTTCATTTGGAACGGATTGATACGCTCCATTAACCTTCCCAGATCGTTTCTCCCTCCACTAGGCAGGTTTGCTTTGTACATCAAGTAATATAGGCGCAATCCGGATTCGCCTGCTTGAATCACCAACTTACTCCCTTTTCCCCCATGAATAATATAAAAGCGACTCACTTCATATGTTTGATTGTCAATCGTCACTCCAGCATCACCCTGAATGGTGAGTACAAAGGTACTTGTCGGAAATTTGTATTTCATCTCTTCATATGCCTCTAATTCCATGAAACGGATATCTGTTATACTCACCGCAGCATAGTTCCAGAGGATATAATAATCATTCCACATTTTGCTAATCCATCTCCGTCTACATAGATTGTGTCTGAACTTCCACTCACTTATTGATAACCATTATCAATTATTATGATGAAGTACGCAATACAACCGATCTCAATGAATCCATTCAGAAGAAAAAAGAGCTATTCAAATCCTTCTCTTAACATCCGATATATGTAAATAGAACCATGATAAAGCGGAGAAGGAGAACAGAGGATATGAATTCAATCTCATCTGCAACCAAAAGCAGTTTCACTCCCGGGAATCAAGTCTCCAATCGGGATAAAGAAATTCAGGGACTCATGCAGCAGAAGATCCGGCTCAATGAAGAAATGCAAGGTGTAAAAACCAATGACGAGTTGGATACCAAAACCAAAGCTCAGCGAATCAAATCCCTAACAAGCTCCATTTCCCAGATCGACAGCCAGATTGCCCAAATTAAAGCTGAAGAATTGCAAGAAAAGAACAAATTAAGACAGCCCGAAAAGACTCAACAGCAACAACCCAAACCAACCGACGAGGCACAAGCCCCTTCACTGGATCATCTAATTAAGCATAGTCAGACTTATGATCAATTGGGTAAGCTGGTCGGTTTGCGGGATCGCATGCAGGGCTCCATTCAGACCACCGAAGGAGAAACCCGCTTCGACCGACTTGTTCTGGAGATCAATCCTCCCGCAAATGATCTCGATCTAGGCAAATCAATGATGTTGGAAAATTCAGAACGCACCGTCTTTCAGGCAAAGCGAGATACCGTCCAGGACATCCACTCCCAGTTAAACAAGGTTAATCAGAAGATTGGGGAACTGGTGGAAGAGATCCATCAGCCCGCACCTAAAAAAGGAGTACAACCACCTATCTCTGCAACATCTGGAGAAGAAGAGCAGGAAGTAAATGAAGGAAAGAAAACGGGAAGTAAGGAGCACGCATCAGATGGCGGAACCACAGATCAGGAATCAGGAAATGGTCCGCAAACTACGGCTTCTACATCTCCTGCTGCTTCATATCCATCCGTTGATATTCGAATCTGATACGCATTGATCAAACATAATTTTATGTATACATAATGAGCTTAAAGATTAAAGTGGCTCGTTTGCTACACAACCTTTGACCCGCATCCAATGATAGAACCGCTATTACAGGTGACTAACTCCTGATAAGTAGCGGTTTTTCTGTATTTTAACGTTATGGGTATAGAGGCGAATCCTCAGCTTCCGAAGAAGCTTTCTTACAGAAAGCTTTTAGACAAACATCTTCAGGTCCTCTCTGTCCTCTACGTTCTCGAAATTTTATTTCTAGCACGGAGTAGTGGCAGTATCATTTGCACAGATGATACTTCCAGCAATCGCTTTACAACCTTTTTTAATGCGTGTGGCCTCATCAATTATCTGATCTATTTTTTCATATTTTCGCTTGCTATTGGTTACAACGGCGATGGATACCGACACAAGAGGAATGGGCCGATTTAGCCCGGAACGTCCTTCCCCCAGAACATATTGATGATGCCAATCATGTTCGTTGTAAAACGTCCTTTTCATATCCTCAAAACCTGAGATGACTTCCTCACTAATATATTTGTAATCATGGTGATTCAGGATTGTAATAAAATCATCACCACCGATATGTCCAAGAAAGGCTTCAGGGGGAACAAATAGCTTGCGAAGCAAGTTAGCTGTCGCCTGAATAAGCTGATCCCCCATTTTGAAGCCGTAGCTATCATTGTAGGATTTGAATTGATCGAGATCAACGTACAGTACGCTAAATTGGTCCATCTGAAGAGCCTGAGACAGCCTTTCATCTATAATATGATTACCAGGAAGACCAGTCAGCGGGTTCATAAAAATCGCCATTTCAGCCCGTACATCAGCAACAGCGAGTAGCAAACGCCGAATACTCACAGCGCCAAAGAAACTTTCTCCTGACGTGACCAACACAAGATCATATATTTCCCCTTCATCTCGGTCCATGGCTAGAACACTGACATCTGTAATCTGTTCCGAATAATCCACAACTAGTGCCTGCGTGTTCATTACCAGTTCTACAGGACGTCCCATGTACAGATTATAGCCATACTGGGTACCAATCTGCTGAAAGAATCGGGGCCGCATCATTAATGACACACCCTTCTCCCCCATAACAGCTATACCTTCCAGACTAGGATTGGACTTGAAAAGATGATAGACGATATCACATTTTGTATCAGATTGTACTACAGGAATTGGTTCAGCAATCTCGCCTATTTGCGTAAACATACTATTCTACTCCTCTGTTCGTAGCATCTAATCCGAACTTTTCAAATATATATGTAGGTCTTTGTCAATGGTCACATCGTACCACTTTCTACTTGAAAAAGCGTTAACTGAAAGTAAAAGTTTATGAAATATTTCCTTTATCTGAATTTTGCTATAGGGAGCTTACTTTAATACTTGATCTCAAAATTCAGAAACAATCATGCAAAACTAAATTTCATCATCATGTTCTGTGTTATTTCGTTATGCAAAAATACCGTCATTTACTGGATATCTTTAATCCAATAAATGACGGTATTCGTTGGCATAATTCACAGAAGTTTATCGGCATGAAATGAACGAATTCAGATATAAACCGCCAAAAATCCATTTGACTAGAATCTAATCTGAATCCAAACTATACTTGCCAGCTCACTACTCCTGACCCTTTCAGCTTACCTTATGCTCAATTCTCAGCTTGTCAGCGACCATCGCGATGAACTCGCTATTTGTTGGTTTCGACTTGCTGATGTTGATTGTATAACCAAACAAGTGGCTGATGCTGTCGATGTTACCGCGAGTCCATGCCACTTCAATGGCATGACGGATGGCACGTTCGACGCGGGACGGCGTGGTTTTGAATTTTTCGGCAATCGCCGGATACAGCGTTTTGGTGATGGCTCCCAAAATTTCGATATTGTTATACACCATCGTAATGGCTTCCCGCAAATACTGATATCCTTTAATATGCGCAGGAACACCGATTTCATGTATGATGGACGTAATGCTTGCATCGAGATTTTTGTGTTTGCCCATTGGCACAACATTGGATTTCATGAACATGGATGATCCGTTGCTCGTGGACATCGCGGTCTGTGTTCCCACCAGTTGACGCACACGATTCGCAAGCACTTCCATGTCAAACGGCTTGAGAATATAATAAGAAGCTCCGAGTTGCACGGCACGCTGTGTGATATTCTCTTGTCCGAATGCCGTAAGCATAATGACTTTAGGCTGTGGAGACAGGTTCAGGTTGCGCAAGCGCTCAAGCACACCCAGACCGTCCAGATGCGGCATGATAATATCCAGAATCAATACATCCGGCACATCCCGAGTTTGCTCCAGCAATTGCAGTACTTCTTCTCCATTGTATGCAATACCGGTTACTTCCATATCTTCCTGCTCAGATATATATTCGGCAAGCAAATTCGTAAATTCACGATTATCATCGGCCAGCAATACCTCAATTTTTTGCAAAACGGTATCCTCCTTTAAATTAAACATCGTTTCGTACATTTCCTTACAGGTTAAATTTTCGACACAGCAAGTTAAATTCCTCCTGTCGAAAATTATTTTTCTTTATTTTTTTTTCTTGATCCTATATAATAAATAATTTATTTCATTATCCGATATATTATGTTTGCTTTCGACAAAAAAGAACCTCAGGGCTGTTTAACCAGCCTTGAGGTTCTTATCGTTTTCCTTTTTCATCATAACGCCAGCATCTTGTAACATCCATTCAATGAAGCAACCGTAACCCGATTTTGGATCATTCACGAATACATGAGTAACTGCACCGATCAACTTACCGTTTTGCACGATGGGGCTGCCACTCATCCCTTGAACGATACCTCCGGTCTTATCCAGCAGTTTCGGGTCCGTAATTCGAAGTACCAGACCTTTTGTTGCTGGCTCGGTTTGATCTGCCACATGAACAATGTCAATGGAGAAGCGTTCAACTTGTTGACCGTCAACCACGGTAAGTATTTCGGCCGGTCCTTCTTTGACTTCATGAGAAAAAGCGACGGGAATACCTTTCGAATACAGACTGTGCTCAGGATTTCCGGACATTTTACCAAAGATGCCAAAAGCCGTATTACGTTCAATATTGCCCAAAATTTTGCTTTCCTTGAGGAAATGAGCACGTTTTTCACCCGGATCACCGGTCTCACTTTTAGAAATGGACGTCACATTAGACTGAACGATCTGACCACTACCCACAACAATAGATGTTTGTGTGTTCATATCTGTAATGACATGGCCCAGTGCGCCGTATACGCCCTGATCTGGAGCATAGAAGGTAAGTGTGCCAACACCAGCTGCAGAATCACGAATGTACAATCCAAGCCTCCACGCTTGATCCTCGGAGTCATACGCCGGAGTTAATCGTGTCTTCACCGTTTCCTTGCCCCGTTTTAACACAACATCAATACCTTTTTTACTTTTCCCTGCAAGTTCAACGGCTTCAGAGACACCTGCTACGCCATCCAGACGTTTACCATCCATATGCGTAATCAGATCTCCGAGCTTAATGCCCGCTGTTTCTCCGGGCGATACACGCTCATCCTGACCGGAACGGACCAGATGATGTCCAACCACCAGAATGCCTGCCGATTTAACCTTGACGCCAATCGTTTGTCCCCCGGGTACAACACGCAAATCCGGTATCACATTCACATGGACTGTTTTGACCGGAATTTTACCCCACAACTTCAACGTTAATTTGGCATGTCCCGTCTGTTGAGGGTGAAGATGCAAAGGTTGCTGCCTGGTAACATGCATCGCTTCCTGATCATCCAAACCAACGATATCAGGACGATCTACAACGGCGCTTGAAGCAGCAGGTACAGCGAGCCGGACATCCGCTTGCCTGCCAGCAAACACCTGCAATTCATCCGGCAGTGAAGCATAACTTTGCACAGGCTGAATGGCCTGGCTAATCACACAAAGAAAGAAGGCAAATAAAAGACCTAGCAATTTCTTCCTGAGGGGGGAATTCAATGGCTGTCACACTCCCTTTGCTTCTTTCGCTTGACGAAAGGTGGTCGCCAATTGCGTACCTATAAGATAACCTCGCCCCCAGGCTTTTATTACTGTCAATCATTACGCCAGCCGTCCGTTTCACCCTTTTTTGGCTTCCGCCAAATTCAGCATTTCCTGTGCGTGATGCAGCGTTTTTTCTGTAATTTCCACGCCGCCCAGCATACGTGCCAATTCCTTCACTCTGCCTTCGTCTGACAGCGATTCCACCTGCGTCATTGTCCGTCCATCGTAGACATGTTTCTCAATGAGATACTGATGATCTGCCATACAAGCCACTTGTGGTAAGTGAGTTATTGAGAAAACCTGACAAGTCGAAGACAAACGGAACAGTTTTTCCGCAATGGATTGAGCTGCTCTACCGCTAACTCCGGTATCAACTTCATCAAAAATCAACACAGGTATCCGGTCATGTCGCGCAAAGATACTCTTCATCGCCAGCATCATTCTCGACAACTCACCACCTGAAGCAATTTTGCCAAGTGGTCGTAATGGCTCGCCCGGGTTTGGTGAGATTAGGAATTCCGCATTGTCCGCACCATGACGATTCAGACGAATACGACGTCCATTCCATTCAATCCCCTTTGGATCTTCGAAAGGAGTAATTTGAACACGGAGTGTAGTCCGCTCCATTTGCAGATCCTTGAGTTCGCTTTCCACCTGTGCAGCAAGTTCCTCGGCGCATTGTTTGCGAACCTTGCTGAGCTCTTCAGCAGACTCCATCACAAGGTTAAGCATTTTGTCACGTTCAGCTCGCAATTTCTCCAGCCGTTCGTCCTTGTTCTCCAGTTGGTCGGTTTCATGGCTAATCTGATCATAATAACTCAGAATAAGTTCAACACTGTCCCCGTATTTCCGTCTGAGGCCAGAAATCAGATTCAGCCTTTGCTCCACTTCTTCCAGCCTTGCCGGATTAAATTCAATCTTCTCCCGGTAATCCCTTAACTGAAATGTCGCATCTTCCAATTGATAAAATGCAGATTGCAGCTGTTCTACGATTGGTTGCAGTCCTTTGCTATCATATCCAGAAATGTCTTCAATTCTTGAAAGAGCAATGCTCACAGCTTCAAGTCCGCGTTGACCACTGAGCAGATCATATGCACCAGCAACACTGTCCATCATTTTCTCACTATGGGATAGTTTGACCCGTTCTTCCCCGAGTAATTCATCCTCGCCTTGTGTAAGGCTTGCTGCTGCGATCTCCTCAAGCTGAAAGCGATACATGTCCAAGAGTTGATATGCCCGCTGACTGGACTCCTGAAGGGCACGCAGTTCTTTTTCCGCCGTGATAAACTTGCTGTAGCGCTCCTGGTACTTCGCTTTGATCGGTCCGATGACTTCCGAGCCATAAGTATCGAGAAGCCCCAGATGGCTCTCAGCGCGTAGCAAACTCTGATGTTCATGTTGTCCATGAATATTGATTAGCTTCTCGCCTACTTCCCGCAGCATGGTCAGATTGACCAATTGCCCATTAATACGGGACGTACTCTTCCCTTGAGTATTCAACTCACGTCGTATAACCAAATGCTCTTCAGGCTCACAATGGATACCCAATTTCTCTAATGTCTGCCATACCGGATGACTCTGCTCCAGCTCGAACAAGGCTTCCATCTCTGCCTTCTCACATCCGTACCGGATCAGATCAGCTGAACTGCGTCCACCGGCAATTAAGCCAAGTGCATCTATAATAATCGACTTACCTGCACCCGTTTCCCCTGAAAGTACATGGAATCCCGGGTGGAATACAACATCCACTTCTTCCACCACAGCCAGATTACGAATCGATAACGTAACTAACATCTGCAAAAACACCTCCGGATGACTAACTCAGATATTATGTTTTTGAACCATTGATTCAAGAGGTTGTTCAAAAAGTCGCTTTTGATTACGAAGGATGCCTGGTGGCATCATCAGCATCGAATATGGAATTTAGCCGAAATAAGTGGGATGCTTACGAAGTATGTTTCCTTCGGAAACATTGCAGTTGCTCACGTAGTTTTCCCTACGCTCCGCTACTCCATTTCTAGCTTCATCCCATCTTCTCGGTACTGAAAACCAATCTTTTTGAACACGCACTTTAAGCAATGTAACCCATGATCCGCTCAATAACGGTCACACTGTTACCTTCAGTCCGGCAGATAATCAGAATGGTGTCATCTCCACAGATCGTGCCCATGACTTCATTCCACTCAATATTATCAAGCAAAGCTGCAATGGAGTTGGCTGTTCCCGGCAAACATTTCATCACAACCAGATTGTTTGTGTGATCAATGTGCAAGAAGTTGTCAACGAGTGCACGCTTCAACTTTTGAATCGGATTATATCGTTGATCTGTCGGTAAAGAGTACTTGTATCTTCCATCATCCATCGGAATCTTGATTAACAGAAGTTCCTTGATATCCCGGGATACCGTCGCCTGAGTCACCTGAAAACCTGATTTGCGTAGTGCTTCAACCAGATCATCCTGGGTCTCAATTTCATTTTGACTAATGATTTCACGAATCTTGATGTGCCTTTGTCCTTTCATACATGCCTCCAGTTAGATGTATTGCAATAAAGCAGCAATTGTAATTCGCCGCAGACTTTGCCCTGCAATGTTCATTCTTTTATATTAGTCCAGATCATCCCCATCATACACATCTTCCTGATAGTCCATGAGCCTGATTAACTTAATATCGGAATCCTCCACGTCAACATACAGCAATCCTTCACAGCCAGGATATAACAACAGATAATTGAGGAAGCGATCCCTTAGCGCAGGGCCGGTCATTTCAATTGGCTGTCTGCGACGAGACGTTTTCACGAGGTATCTGAGATCCTCACGTTCTGCAACATAATCAATGAATAATCTGCTGTAATAAACGGATTCATTGGCCTCAAAAGCCAGAGGGACTTTCATTTTGCCACCGATAACTTCATAGCCCTGTGCTTCAAGCAAATCCAAGGCCGGGGAATCCTGAATCTTCACGTTCAGTTGCATTCCAGACAAGCTTACCGGCATCGGTCGGTTCACCCAATTACGCAAGCCAAAGAACAGCCACAAGATTAAACAGACAGCAAGTACAACTATAACGATTGTGTCATATTGACCATCCATTATCGCTCACCTCGAAGACATATTCGAGGTTCAGTAACGATTTCCCTTTACATCAATCACCTTTCCAGCGAAAAGAAACCCATCTTATGATGAGTTTCCCGTAAATGTATGAGCTGCTTCCTTTGCAACTTGCTCCGCAAGTGCGTCAAGTGAAGCTGGATCGATCTCTGGTTGTGTTGCCTCTGGTGCTTCCAGACGCCAATGTGCGAGAAATTCTATATTACCTTCTCCACCGGTTATCGGTGAAAAAGTTAAACTCTGCAGATGTAAACCAAGTTGACTGGCAAAATGAAGCATTGTCTGCAATACATCCTTGTGTACCTTCGTATCACGTACCACACCGGACTTGCCTACTTTTTCACGCCCTGCCTCAAATTGAGGTTTAATCAATGCAACGATATCTGCAGGTTGTTTCAAAAGAGCCAGAAGTGGCGGCAATATGATTCGCAGTGAAATGAACGACACATCAATGCTCGCAAAGTTCGGCACGGGTCCCGCCAGATCTTCAGGAGTCACATAGCGGAAATTAGTTCGTTCCATAACAGTAACCCTCTCATCATTACGCAAAGACCAGTCCAGCTGATTATAGCCCACATCAATAGCGTAGACGTGAGACGCACCATGCTGTAGTGCACAATCCGTAAAACCGCCGGTGGATGAACCGATGTCGAGCATGACAAGTCCATTCATATCAAGGCCGAAATGACGGATCGCTTTTTCGAGCTTCAATCCGCCTCTGCCGACATAGGGATGTACCGAGCCTTTAACTTTCAGCTCGGCTTCCCTTGGAATTTTCATGCCCGCCTTTTCGATCGGCTCATTATTGGCATATACCAGTCCAGCCATGATTGCAGCTTTTGCCTTCTCACGACTTTCATAATAGCCCTGCTCAACCAGCAGAACATCAATTCGTTCTTTCGGGAGTGACATGTCTGTCTCCTATCATGTAAATTTACGAAGGAAAACGTGTTTTGGGTATGCCGTAAGATGATTGAACAGCCATCTTGCGCAGTTCAGCACATACATTTTCAACGGTAAGACCCACTTCCTCACGTTGTTCCTTAATACTGCCATGCTCGATGAAGCGATCCGGAATCCCCATCAATTGTACATGAACATCATGTAGTCCCTGTTCTGCATAAAACTCCAGAACTGCACTACCCATGCTGCCTGCTTGGGATGTTTCTTCAAGTACAATCAATTTGGTGCCTCGAACAGCTAAATCACGCAACATTTGCTCGTCAAGAGGTTTCAAGAAGCGAGCGTTGATTACGCCTGCTGTGATCCCTTCCCGCTTCACCATCTCTGCTGCTTCTTCTGCAAGCTGCACCATTGACCCTGAAGCGATGACAGCATATCCCTCGGATGGACGCAGTTGCTCCCATGATCCGATTGGAATCGGAACAAGTACATCATCCAAAGGTACACCGACTACATTGTTCCGTGGATAACGGTAAGCAATTGGACCTTCATTATAATCAAGCGCCGTTTTCATCATGTGGCGCAATTCATTTTCGTCTTTTGGCATCATCAGAACGATATTTGGAATATGGCGCATAAATGCCACATCGTATACCCCTTGATGTGTTTCCCCATCCGGACCAACAAACCCGGCACGGTCAATAGCAAACATCACGTTGGCGTTATGACGGCAAATATCATGTACAATCTGATCATATGCACGTTGCATAAACGTAGAATACACGGCAAAGACCGGCTTCAAGCCTTCCATAGCCAGTGCAGCACACATGGTTGCCGCATGCTGTTCTGCGATTCCTACGTCAATCATGCGGTCAGGAAATTCCTTACTAAAAGGAATGAGACCAGATCCTGTAGGCATTGCTGGCGTTACAGCTACGACCCGCTTATCCTGCTTCGCAAGATCAATTAACGTTTGACCAAACACTTCCGTGTACATCGGTTTTCCGACTGCCTTCAGCACTTGACCAGATTCAATTTTGTACGGAGAAATCCCGTGCCACTTGTGCGAATCGGCTTCTGCTGGCTGATAACCTTTGCCTTTGGTCGTGAGCACGTGAACGAGCACAGGGCCATCAACGTTATCTGCCTGTTTGAAGGTTTCGATCAATTTGGGAATATCGTGCCCATCAATCGGTCCCAAATATGTGAAGCCCAGTTCTTCGAAAAGAACACCTGGTACCATCATATATTTGACACTATCTTTGATCCAGCTTGCCGATTTGGCCAAACGATCCCCAATAGCTGGAATTTTTTTAAGCATTCCCTCGACATCATCTTTTGCTTTCAGATAATGACGATCCGAACGAATCTTGCTCAAATATTTATGCATGGCCCCAACGTTTGGAGCAATGGACATTTCATTATCATTCAGAATAACCATCAGTTTTCTCTGCTCATGACCGATATGATTAAGGGCCTCAAAAGCCATACCACCTGTAAGCGCTCCATCACCAATCATCGCGATAACTTGGTTGTCCTCACCCTTCAGATCACGTGCAAGGGCCATCCCCATCGCAGCGGACAATGAAGTACTGCTGTGTCCAGCTTCCCATACATCATGTTCACTTTCGTTGCGTTTGACAAAGCCGCACAGGCCGTTATGTTGACGCAATGTATCAAAGCGATCCATACGCCCTGTCAGGACTTTATGCACATAAGCCTGATGCCCTACATCAAAAATCATTTTGTCTGCTGGACTGTTATAGCAGTAATGCAGGGCTACCGTGAGCTCAACCACGCCTAAGTTGGGTGCGAGATGCCCACCTGTAACAGACAGTTTCTCAATCAGAAACTGCCGGATCTCTGCCGACAAAAGGGCAAGATCATCCTGAGACATCGACTTTAGATCACTGGGTTGTTTAATTTGTGGAAGCAGCACGAGAATCTCCCCGCTTTCCTAGATTGTTTAGTTATTGTTGTAAATCGATATATACATTATGAATCAAATGACATTAAATCATTATAACATAAAAGAACAAGAATCATAATTTACTGCACTATACTCCCGATAACGAGCATTCTCGCCAGCAAGTTATTTAAAATTCTTCTCCATATGTATTCACGCATCCACTCGGGACAGACTTTTTCCATCCACTCGGAAAAAGAACATTACATTCATTACACGGTTATACAGGTTTTGAAACAGCGCGTTTTATCAGAATCTAATGGTCTCGACTCATCAGATAATCTGCAATTTCCAGCAATCTGGATGCATCAGGTAACTCCGCTCTTTCGAGTGCATCTTTTGCAGATTGGGTAAGGGATCTCACTTCATCTACAGAAGCCTCCATGCCAATAAAATAAGGATATGTTACCTTCTGCTGATTCACATCGCTCTGTGTTTTCTTGCCCATCTTCTGCTCGTCGCCCGTCAGATCGAGAATATCATCCTGAATCTGGAACGCCAGCCCCAGATCACGACCGAACACACGCAGTGCTTCCAATTGTCCTTCCGTTGCTCCACCAATTCGTGCTCCAGCAATGAGTGAGAAAACAATCAGGTCACCTGTTTTGTGCAAATGAATATATTGGAGCTGTGAAAGATCAGTCATGCCTTGCTCGCCTTCCATATCCGCAACTTGGCCGCCGACCATACCTCTTGCTCCAGCAAGTTCGGACATGTCCTCTACGATGGACAGCAACGCATCTGCCGCCACACCACTACGGCGTCCAGCTTGAACAATGCTATAAAAAGCATGGGTTAACAGTGCATCGCCTGCCAAAATGGCTGTTGCCTCACCATATACCTTATGATTCGTTAATTTTCCCCTGCGGTAATCATCATTATCCATAGCAGGCAGGTCGTCGTGGATCAGTGAATAGGTATGAACCATCTCCACGGCGCAGGCTACCGGCATTGCAGCTGTACGCTGTGCACCGAAGGCTTCCGCCGCAGCAACGACCAGAAGAGGACGAAGGCGTTTGCCTCCGGCCATGAGTGAGTACTGCATCGCATCTGTCAGCGATTGGGGTACATCCCAGTGATCGGGAAGCGTGTGTTTCAACGCTTCTGTCACCTCAGCTGTGACCTCTTCGAGATATGCTTGAAACGAAGGACGATTACTCATGGACTTCACCGCTCTCATCGTCAGCAGTTCCGAAAGGCTTCTTGCGAAGCTCTCCATCTTCTTCTACGATCATCTCGATCTTGCGTTCCACTTGTTCCAGCTTCAGACCGCAAAGTTGCGAAAGTTTCATCCCGCGTTGAAACAGATCGATGGCCTGTTCCAACGGAACATCACCATGTTCCAGCTGACCTACGATGTCTTCCAATGCCGCCATTGCCTCTTCAAAATTCAATTCCGGTTCATTCGCCATGGGTATTGTCGTCCTCCTTCATTCCCCAAACCTGACAGTCCAACTGTCCGTCTGTTAATTTAATCTTAATTGAATCTCCAGGCTGTACATCCTTTGTCGACTTGATCAATCGCTGTTCTTGCTCGTCATAGACAAGGCCGTATCCCCGTGACATGACTTTGAGCGGGCTAAGCGCATCCAGATGCCGCACAGATGATTTCCACTGTTGCTGCTTCGATCTGGTTATAGACCTGATCGCAAGTTCCAGTTGTCTGCGTGCTGCCGCATTCTCACGGCGTGCTGCATTGACCTGCTCACGAGGATTGAATCGTTGCAGTGCTGCCCGCAGACGCTCCTGCTTCTCTCCTGTCCATTTCATACGCGTATCCACTGTTCTCAAAAGCCGTTGGTGCATCATATCCAGTCGTTCCGTATGCTGCATCAAAGTACGTCTTGGATGCACCAGAACTGGCGAACGCTGCAATCTTGCGAGCCGTTCACGATTATGTACAGCACGTTGACGTAAGCTGTGCTGTAACTGGCGCTGACGTTGTCCGATCTGATCAAGCAACTCAGCTCGATTAGGTACAGCTAGCTCCGCAGCAGCCGTTGGCGTTGCCGCACGTAAATCAGCCGCAAAATCGGCAATGGTGAAGTCCGTTTCGTGCCCAACTGCAGAGATAACAGGTATATCCGAAGCGACTATTGCTCTTGCCACAATCTCCTCATTAAAGGCCCACAACTCCTCCAGTGAACCGCCTCCGCGTCCAACGATAAGTACATCAGCTTCTCCCATCCGGTTCAGGTTGCCAATCGCTTTGACGATGGAAGGTGCTGCACCTTTGCCTTGAACCAAAACAGGATACAAAACGACTTTGGCAGAAGGGTATCTGCGCTGGAGTGTGATCATAATGTCTCGCACCGCCGCTCCCGTCGGTGAAGTTACAACCCCGATGGTCTGTGGATAACGAGGGATCTGTCTTTTTCGCGAAGGTGAAAATAACCCTTCATCCTCAAGCTTTTTCTTCAGCTGTTCGTAAGCCAGATACAGACTTCCAATTCCGTCCGGCTGCATATGGGTAGCGTAGAATTGATACTGCCCATCCCGTTCATACACCGAGACATTACCACGGGCAATAACCCTTGCGCCCTCCTTCGGTACAAAGGGTAATCGCTGGTTATGGGACGCAAACATAATTGACTTGATCCGGCTGTCCTTGTCCTTCAATGTAAAATACATATGGCCGCTGGAGTGATGTGTGAAGTTCGAAATCTCCCCGCGCAGCCAGACGTCCGACAGGACCTGGTCCGATTCCAGTTTCATCCGGATGTATCGGTTCAGGTCTTTGATGGAGTAGATCTTTTGATCTGCCACAGACAAAACCCTAGGCCAATCCGTGAGCGCGTTTGGCAGCGATCAATGTATTTTGCATCAGCATTGTGATTGTCATCGGACCAACACCACCTGGAACGGGTGTAATTGGACCAGAAACTTCTTTTACGCTCTCGAAATCAACGTCTCCTGCTAGTTTGCCATTCTCCAAACGGTTCATGCCGACATCGATAACCACAGCACCCGGTTTGACAAAATCAGCATCCACAAAATTAGCACGACCGATGGCAACAACCAAAATATCCGCCTGACGTGTAATTTCTTTCATGTTGGCTGTGCGGGAATGACACATCGTTACCGTTGCATTCTCACGTTGCAGCAACAGCGATACCGGTTTGCCAACGATGTTGCTTCTTCCGATGACTACCGCATGTTTACCGGACATTTCCAGTCCAGTACGTTTGATCAGTTCAATTACACCCGCTGGGGTACATGGAAGCAGACTATCGTCTCCAATTACGAGATTACCAACATTGACTGGGTGGAATCCGTCTACGTCTTTATCCACGGCAATCGCATCAATGACCGCTTTCTCTTCGATATGCTTCGGTAGTGGAAGTTGAACCAAAATTCCGTTAATGGATTGTTGATTGTTCAGCTTGTCCACCAGCGCAAGCAGATCTTCTTGGGACGTATCTGCATCCAAGCGATGCACTTCGGAGTAGAAACCGAGGTCGTGACAAGCTTTTTCTTTATTACGCACATAGACTTGGGATGCCGGATCTTCCCCGACGAGCACAACAGCCAGACCAGGTACTACCCCCTGTTCGCTAAGCTGTTTTACTTCTGTTGTCAGGCTTGCGCGGATCTCTTGGGATACTTCTTTACCGTTAATAATAGATGCTGTCATTGTACTCTCTCTCCCTTATGTGAATATAAATTTAGAGGTTGTTCAAAAAGCCCGCTTTTGATTACGAAGGATACTGAAAACCGGTCTTTTTGAACACACACTATAATTAATCTTAACTTAAGATAATTTTGCTTTAATCGCGTCAACTTCCTGAATCATGCGTCCAAGTACACCATTGACGAATTTACCGGATTCTTCTGTACCAAAATATTTGGACAGTTCAATTGCTTCATTGACCGATACCTTTGCCGGGATGTCATCACGGAATACCATTTCATACGTGGACAGTCGTAGAATCTGGCGATCTACACGTGACAGACGGCTGATCTGCCAACCTTTCAAATAATCCACAAGCAAACCGTCAATGGCTTCCTTATTGTTCCAGGCTCCTTGTACAATCTCAGTAACATAAGTACGCATTACATCTTCATCGCGAATAACTACTTCGGTTTCATTATCTTCAGCAGCTTCATTGATCAACATGTTTACAGCTTCTGCTGCACCTACCTCATTCATTTCCATCTGATACAGACTTTGTACTGCAATTTCCCTTGCCAAACGTCTTTTCATGTCCTGCCTCCTGCAGCGCTCCGTCTGGAGCGTCATCATGCTTATTTTATAATCAATGCAACCATCTCATCTTATCCAGTATCGGTTAGATCGATGGCTTACACGGTATTGTTATTGTTATCCCTTTTCACAAAAAAACCTGCAATACGTTTCCTCCAAAAAACGGGCAACCTAAACTACAGCTCTATTTTCGGAAGAAACATATTGCAGGGTTCAGGTAGGTCACTTAAACGGACGCCAGCGATCGCCCAGCCATTGTCCCCACTCCCTCCAGGGAATGGACGAACCCAGCTTCGAATCGCTTCGTCTGCCTAACGTATAACCGATGAACACCAAGAGTGCAAAGAACAACATATCCCAAAAACCGATCCATACATAAAGAAATCCAAAAAAGATGCCGCCGATAATTCCGGTAATTCGGCCTCTGTGACTATCCCAAATCTCTTTCCACAGCATCAGTGAAACTCACCTCATTCCACTCGACTCTTGTAGTTAGGCGACTGGGTTACATTAGCGATATACACCGTGACAAAAGAAACCGGAATGCCCGTAATCTCTTGTACATGATCATGTATCGCCTTTTGCAGATCAGAAGTCAGCGCAGGAATAGGTGTCTCACCATCCACTACTGCACGGATCATAATCTCCAGTCCTGACTCAACCACACGTATGCGTGCCTTGACATCACGTACTCCCCGGAAACGGGAAGTTGCCTTCAAACAGAGATTCTCAATCGTCTCCATCGAAATCTGTACATCACCAAACTCAGTACGTTGATCTACAGACGGCAACGATGCACGCTCACGCCGAACCGAGATGTAGAAAAATCGCAAACTCAGGATAAACAAAATCGCTGCTGCAATAACCGACGCAACAATAACGTTTTGTTCCTGCTGGTAATTCAATTCGTAAGGCAGCACACCGCTAATCAGAAGAATGACGGCTGCCGATATTGCTCCAACGCTTATGCTGTATATAAACAACAGAAGCCGATCCAGTATTTTAGCCACGAACTGCACAGCCTCCCTTGCTCACTAACATGACTTAACCTGTTCACTAGCAAAAAATCAGATCCTCATCTAGCTTTCGCTATAATGAAGACCTGTCCAAGACGGGATAACCCCCGGCAGATGATGCCGGGGGAATCTGTCTTCTTTTATTTTACGCGCTGACTGTTCAGGTCGATTTCTTCCACTTTTTCGGTGTTCTTGAACTGAACGTCATGAATGTGCACATTAACTTCATTCACATTCAATCCTGTCATGTTCTCGATGGAACGTTTCACGTTCTGTTGAATCTCCGTAGCTACTTGTGGCAGACGGTATCCGTACTCGATAATTACGGAAACATCAACTGCAGCTTCACGTTGGCCCACTTCAACTTTAACGCCTTTGGAAAGGTTTTTGCGACCAAGCAATTCAGCAAATCCGCCAGCGAATCCGCCACTCATGCCTGCAACACCTTTCACTTCAAGGGTCGCCAATCCAGCAATCACTTCAATAACTTCAGGTGCGATCTGGATTTCACCGATATCCGTTCGTTCAAATTCAGTCGGTAGTGTACTCATAACTGTTCAACACACCTTTCGCGAGATAAGTTTGCGGCCATCCGTCAGGGCGCTGGACTCAGGTTAATCAACCTTCAGAACCCTTCCGGTCCGGCTTTACCGGAACTCCTGCAAACATCCGCGAGGTGCGGGCTTATCCTTTGCAGGAGACATGCGCTCTTATTATTCATACTATATCATTTGGGCTACATTATGACAAACAAGCCCAATATACCTTTTAAATCTCGTTTTCTTCAAGAAATTTGATATCAAAGTCACCACGAATGAACGTTGGGTGCTCCAGCAATTTCTGATGGAAAGGAATAGTTGTAGATATGCCTTCAATTGCAAATTCCCCAAGCGCACGTTTCATCTTGGCAATCGCCTCTTCACGATTCGCTCCCCACACAATCAATTTTGCAATCATGGAGTCATAGAAAGGTGAAATGGTATAACCCGGATAAGCAGCACTATCTACACGAACGCCAGGTCCTCCCGGTGCAAGGTAGAATCCGATTTTGCCTGGTGATGGCATAAAGTTACGGTCCGGATCTTCTGCATTAATACGACATTCAATGGACCAGCCATTGATAACCACGTCTTCCTGACGGAATGAGAGTGGGTTGCCTTCAGCTACCGAGATCATCTCACGGATCAGATCCACGCCAGTAACCATCTCAGTTACCGGGTGCTCTACCTGAATACGCGTATTCATCTCCATGAAATAGAACTCGCCATTCGGGCTGAGCAGGAACTCCAATGTACCCGCTCCCGAGTAATCTACAGCAAGGGCAGCCCGTACCGCAGCTTCACCCATCAGTGTACGCACATCTTCGGAGAGAATCGGACACGGAGCTTCTTCTACCAATTTCTGGCGACGACGCTGAACCGAGCAATCACGCTCTCCCAAATGTGCTGCATTTCCGTGTTTATCAGCAATGATCTGAATTTCCACGTGTTTCATACCTGTCAGGAATTTCTCCAGATATACACCTGCATTGCCAAATGCCTTTTGTGCTTCCTGCTGAGCAGCAGTAATCTGCTTAATCAGCGTTTCTTCATCTTCGGCAATCCGTATTCCCTTACCTCCGCCACCAGCAGTAGCTTTGATAATAATAGGATATCCGATATCTCTAGCAATCATGATGGCTTCATCCATATTTTCAACAAGGCCGTCTGATCCAGGAATAACAGGTACTCCTGCATCTTTCATCGTCTGTTTGGCAACAGCCTTGTCTCCCATTTTGGTAATGGCTTCGGGTGAAGGCCCGATGAATGTAATGTTGCAAGACTCACAAATTTCCGCAAAGTCAGCATTCTCCGCCAAAAAACCATAACCAGGGTGGATTGCATCACATTCCGTCAGTGTGGCTACACTCATCAGGTTTGTGAAGTTGAGGTAACTGTCCTTAGACAGTGTCGGTCCGATACAATAAGCCTCATCTGCAAGACGAACATGCAGAGAATCCTTGTCGGCTTCCGAATAGACGGCTACCGTTGAGATACCGATTTCACGGCAGGCACGAATAATACGTACCGCAATCTCTCCACGGTTCGCAATCAGTATTTTTTGAAATTTCATTTCGTTTTGTCCTCCTTCGAAGCTCATGCGGTTAGCTGTTTACCAGCTATAACGGTTATTCCGGTTTCACCAGGAAAAGGGGCTGCCCATACTCGACCAGCTGTCCGTTCTCAACCAGCACTTCAACGATTTCTCCCTTGATGTCCGCATCAAGCTCGTTCATCAGCTTCATAGCTTCGATGATACATACCGTTGTTTTCTCAACAACTTTATCACCAGCGCTCACAAAAGGACCCGCTTCCGGCGAGGAAGCTCTGTAAAAAGTACCTACCATCGGAGATACAATTTTATGTAAATGACTTGTAGTATCGACCTGCGGTGCAGCTTCACTTACCACTGCTGCCGGCTGTACTTGCGGAGCAGCAATCATTTGCGGTTGCACAGCAGCTGCTTGAACATACTCCGTTTTGCCCGGTTTGCGGATCGATAACCGTGATCCTTCATTTTCAATTTCCAACTCTTGAACGGAACTTTCATCTACCAGTTTAATCAGTTCTTTGATTTCACTCAATTTAAACATTTCCATTATTCACTCCTTCGGCATCATGCCAGTCTCACTAGGACGGTCATATGGCTTTATGTATTATATCATAATCATTAAAAATGGAAAGAGCCCGAGAGTACAACCAGCTCCCCGGACTCCATTTCCATGATTTGGATTACTGTTCTGTGACGTATTGCACGCTGATTTTGTTCTGTGAAACCGCCAATTCTTTCATAACCAGATCCACAATGGATACCGCCTGTTTTACATCCAGTTTGTCACTGAGAACCACAACTTTATACTTGTCGGCATCTTCTTCAACGATCGCATTAGCGAACTGTTGAGAGAGCGTCTCCTCAATGCCAGTGATTTTAGCTTCTTTTTCTTCCAGTGTACGGAGTTGCTCCGTTGCTTTGGCATTCTCCTCTGGTGTTTTGCTCAGATCACCTGCCACGGTCATCAGTTCCTCATACTTACGATTGTTGCTTTCCTCACGTTGCCACTGGTAGTTCTGGAACTGGCTGCTCGCAGATGCTGTCGTATTCTGCTCTTCCATTTCCTTGAGGACTTCCTCATCTGTCTTGGTTGCAGTGCCGCCTGCCTGACCGTCTGTCTCCGGTGTAGTTGTTGCGCCTTTGTCGGTCTCTTTGTTGGTTTCTTTGCCTGCCTCACCCTTATTCTCGCCTGGTTCGACAGCAGGTGTTTTCTCTGTATTTCCAGCTTCTTTACCTTCCGTAGCCGCCGGTTCTTCCACAGCGCCAGCCGCACTTGGATCACTTTCAACTTCGCCGCTATTCACCACTTCATTCACAACCAAACCTTCTGTAGGATCAAGAATGCCTGCCGTCTCCTTTGCTTCCCCTTGCTTGATTCCATCCACTTGCTGACTGTCAGCCACCGGCGCGTTGACTGGACCGGAATCCTCAGTGAACAGATAATACGCGGACAAAATGACCATCAGACTCAGCATGGAAACGAGCCATACCGTTTGACGTTTGTTATTCATTAGAACTTCCTCCTCAAATTGGCTTCAATCTTATGAGAATTGAATCTTGTGATTCAACACATCAGATTAGTCTTGTTTGCGCGGTACAACCGAGATCCGGTAGGCTGCCACATTCAGTCCTTTTTCCACAGCATCGGTTATCAGGTCCTTCACAACCTTATTCTCTGCACCCCTCGCAACCACAAGCACCCCACGGATCTGCGGTTTGAGCTTTTTGGTCACTATAGGTGTCTGATCCCCTGCTATTTCGTAAGTAATAATCTCGCCATCACGGGTATATTGCGTCATATGCCGTTTGCCCCCGCTAGCATCGGTTTCTTCGGTAAGTTGCTGAGAATCCTTCACGTTCCGCTGAACGACCAATTCTTCTGTGGAATCCACGGTAACCATCACATCAACCGTTCCCACACCAACAATGTTTTCCAGCACACCTTTGATTTTGTCTTCAAACGCAATTTCGATCGCCTGAAAAGGATTCTGTTCCGACGGATCACTCTGTATGGATGCCATGGATGTTGCCGGGTCCGGTGGTTCCCGACCGATATTTTCGGAATCAATTTTTTTGACATTGACGAAGGAATTGAACAGCATGATTCCCACCCCGATCAAACCCAGGATAATCAGCCAGCGGAAGGTTTGACTTCGCCTTGCCCCACCCTCTCCGCCACCCATCCAGGTTTCCATCTTTTTGAACCATTGTTTCATCGGACAACCTCCTTCTCAGAGCACTCCAGCACTTTTTGGTTCTGTCACTTGAACGTTGTTTGCATCAACATCCCACTTTTCAGTCAACAATGTAATAATCTGCACCGCATGTTCGGACCTTGTGGATTTCTCACCTTGCTGAGTAGTCTCATCTGCCTGATCACGTATAACAGGCTCGGAAGACGCTTCATTTCCATCACGTTGTCCTCTACTCACATCAATCTGTACATCAGGCACTTCAATCTGACCGATCTGGATGGGCTGTTGTGTTTGATGTGATTTATCCTTCTCGACTTCTGTGTCTGTTCCAAATATGGGTTGTGTGTTAGCAGCGACTTCTTGCTGCCCTGCCTTCACTTCTCCTCCTGCACCCTCTCCGGCCATCTCGACCAACACACGCTGGATCACAGGCAGTTCGACTGATGAGGCAGCTTCCATCTCGGTTTCATATTTACTCATGGTCAGCTGTACCTCTACGGACTGCACCCTCGCTCCTGTTGTTTCTTCAATCTGGCCTTTCATGACATTAGCCAGTTCTTTGGCTGTCCATTGTAAGGATTGTTCCTGTTCACCCGCTTGCAGCCGTTTGCCCTGAGCTAATATCTGTTCGAGTGTCGCATTCCCATTCGATGGAGCATCCATTGCAGACATGGCCCGTTTCAGTTCGCCAACCGGATCACTTTTGAGCAGCTTGGTTATGGGTGATAAAAGGGTCAGCAGGATGAGAAGGCTCAGCACAAGCTTCACATAACGTTCCATGGATCGATTGGGCAACAACATATCCACAAAAGTCGCCAGCAGAACGATCATAATCAATTCCTGGAGCCAGTTGCTCAGCCACCCCATCCTTTCCACCCCCTTTTTTGCCAACATACATTCAGCGCATCATGACAGTCAGATTGCCCGCGGTCAGCAAGATGGTAATGGCCAGGAAAAACATCAGCCCGACGGCTGCGAGCGCCGCAAATACGTAGATCATGCTCTTGCCGATGGCCTGGAGGCATCCTACAATCGGGGTGTCTCCTAGTGGTTGCATAATGGCACCAGTTACGTTGTATATCAAGGCAAGAGCCAGGATCTTGAGTGCCGGAAAGGCACAGAGAAACAAAATGATGATCACTCCGGTGAGTCCAATTGCATTTTTGACAAGTAAAGAAGCTGTAATTACCGTATCCGTTGCATCCGCAAATGTTCTGCCCACAACAGGGACAAAGTTGCCTGCGATGTATTTGGCGGCCTTCAGGCTAACTCCATCCGCTACGGAGCCCGATGCTCCCTGAACCGAGATTACACCCAAAAACATCGTCAGCAGGATACCCAGCAGTGCCACACTAATATTGCGCAGGAGGTCTGCCAGCTGTGTCAGCTTGTACTTGTCAGACAATGAACTGACGAGATGCAGAACAGCTGAGAAGAAGAGTAACGGGAATACCAGCAAGTGAATCAATGTACTCACCAGATGAATCATGAAAATGATGAGTGGATGTGTCACCGAGACGGTGATGACATTACCCATGGACGCAAGCAGTGTGAATAACAAGGGAACCATGGCCATCATGAAGTTGATCATGCCAGTTATGGCATCCTTGGCGTATCCAATCGCCACACTGAAGCTGTTGATTGCAATGATGATGATGACCATATAACAGATGGAATAGGCGATTTTGCTAATATTATTTTTCTCAAATGCGGTCTGAAGAGTCTCCAGAATCATGCTGAGTACACTTAACATCACAATCGTGACCAGAAGTTTGCCATTATATAAAATTTCATGCAGCATGAAGGTTCCTATCGCTACAAACACCGATTTCAGGCTGAACCCTTCATTGCCGGGGATTAACATATCCATGAAGGAAGGGGTCTTCCCATCCGGGAAGAAACCACCGTATTGTTGCATCAGTTGATCCCAGTATTTCTCCACCTGATCCTTGGGAAGCTGATCGGCCTGCTGCTCCATCCACTCACCGGAAGGCGAGGTTGCAGTAACCTGTCCCAGGATACCAAACAGAAAACAGAGCATCAGCACAACCGTAAGGCGCCACTGCGGCTTATGATGCATTGATTTCATATGAAGTCCGCACGCCCTTTCTACACCGGCATCAGCTTCATGACGGTTTCGATAATAATGCTGATGATCGGTATAGCAAGTACAAGGATCAGTACCTTACCAGCCAATTCGATCTTGGACGCAATGCTTTCTTGACCTGCATCCCTGACAATCTGTGCGCCAAATTCAGCGATGTACGCTATGCCAATAATTTTCAGCACCGTTTTCAGATAAATACTTTCCATGCCTGAATTCTCGGCAAGCCGCTTCAACACTTCGATGACTGCTCCGATTTTGCCAATCAACAACATGAAGATGACAATGCCGGTCGCGGCTGCAATCAGAAAGGCAAACATCGGTTTCTGTTCCTTAATGACCAGAATGAGCACTGTTGCGATGAGCGCCAAACCTACAACTTGGATAATTTCCACAGGTCACCACCATCCGGCTTCATGACCGTTTTTCATTGAAAAAGAAATATCGATTTGATCTCTTGTAGCAGGCTGTCCAGCATACGGACCACCATGAACAATACAACGACAAATCCGATTACGGTCACCCAGTGAGCCATATCTTCCTTTCCCATTTGTTTCAGTACCGTGTGAATCATGGCAATGATGATTCCGATACCCGCAATTTGAAAGATTGCGTTCACTTCTAGATTCATGACCTTGGCACCTCACTATCCCGGCTATTTCAGAAGATCAGAATGACGATTAACGCTCCGACAAGCATCCCGAGGCTTCGGCTCATTCGTTCATATTTCATTTGATCGGCCTGGGCGCGGGATTCCTCATGCATTAGTTGTTGAATGGCTAACGATATATGTTTGGTCTGATCCTGACGGTCACTTGTGCCAAGGCTGAAGCTTAATTGCAGCATCACTTCCTTCTCGTCAGCCTTCATGGCCGATCTTCCCCACGCCAGATCCACGCCTGACTGCAGACTTTCCCGGGCAGTGAGTCCATGAGGAGGTTCCATCTGTGTAGCTGCATGAAGAAACAGCGTCTTTACAGGTTCTTTGGTCTGTGCTCCCATCTTGCCCATGGCATCGGGAAGTGGAGTGAGCCCATAGTTAATCTCCGTCATTAGTCGCTGGAGGGCTGCTATGAGTTCTCGCAACTGTCTCGGTCTTAATGCATACTGTCTGGCCTTGTAAAATCCGGCGAGGGTGCTGGCTAACAGAATAATTACCGCACCAAACATGTTAACCAAAGGCTTCACCTCCTGCCCCGGTCTGCTGCAACCCACGCATTTTGCCATCAGCCAGCCGAAAGGTCATGCCCCGGCTCGTCCGTTGCAGCTGGACATAACGTTGAAACATCTGCTCCGTAATTAAGGTTCTGAGGGCGGGTCTGGCCGACAGCTCCGATAGGTCACGGCCATGCGCAGTCGCAATTACTGAGACGCCTGCATGCAGGGCTTCCATCACCGCTTCGGCATCCTCCGGACGACCGATCTCGTCCACAATCAGGACATCGGGCGACATGGAGCGAAGCATCATCATCATGCCCTCAGCCTTCGGACAACCGTCCATCACATCTGTTCGGGGACCTACGTCGAAGCCAGGTACTCCTTTGTAGCTACCAGCGATTTCGGACCTTTCATCCACAATGCCCACTTTCAGACGTGGACGTATTCCCTGAACCAGTTCAGTTCCCCCTGTAAGCTTTGTACCACTGCTAATTTGTCTCGCCAGATCTCGCAGCAACGTCGTTTTCCCTTGTTGTGGTGGTGATAGGATCAACGTGTGCAGGACCTGTCCGCTCTTCATATCGAGAAGATAAGGAAGAATACGATCAGCTACTCCATGTACTTCACGGGCTACCCGAACGTTAAATCCGTTGATGTCACGCAGGTATTCGACACGCCCACCGCTTAGTACCGTTCGTCCAGCAAGCCCGATTCGATGTCCCCCAGGTATGGTGATGAACCCTTTGCGCAGTTCCTCTTCCAATGTATAAAGTGAATGGTTACTGATCAGGTCCAGCAACCTGTGCGTCACTTCTTTCTGAGGAACATACGCTTCTTCAGGATTCCCGGTCGGACAACCTTGAGGTGTCAGGAAGTGGTATGTGTTGCCTGCATTAATCTCCAGGGGTCTGCCTTCTCGAATACGTACTTCCTCCACTTGTTCCAATAGAGCGGGTGGCATTCTTCCGAGAATGGTTCGGATCGGTTCCGGAAAAAGTTCCCTCCAGTTCACCTTCATGAGTAGGCTCCTCCAACCTTGAGATCATTTGGTTCACACTTCTGGCGCTTGTTCATATCTCAAGTTTATGCCTGTACATTTAATTTATGACGCTGAAATCTATCAATTCTTCAGAATACGGTTGAGAGTGGAAACCATAGATCCACCTTCTGTTCTAGGCACCCGTCTAGATGTGCATGCATATAGTAATTGCAGATAGGTAAGTTCCATTCCGGTTCAAAACAGAACTACCGATCCCCAGATACAGAAAGGAGTTGTGGGGAGTGCGAGTTGATGTCGTTGGCAATGTGAATGAAGTACGTACCATTGATATTGCGGGGCGAAGTGCAGTTGTCATTGATGTATTGTGTACGACCAGTACGATTGTTACGGCTCTGGCGTATGACGCTTCGGCTGTGATTGCCGTAGAGACCGTTCCACAAGCCAAACAAATGGAAGTGAAAGATTGCATTCGAGGCGGGGAGCGTTTTGACAAAAAAATCACCGGATTCGAAGTGGGGAATTCCCCCTATGAATATATGACTGCAGGCATTGCAGATAAAACAATCATTCTAACCACAACCGATGGAACCCGAGCTTTGATCAAGGCTTCCAAGGGGAAACATGTATTCGCTGGTTCATTTCTCAATGTGCAGGCTGTTGCAGCAGCCCTATGTGAACTTCAACGAGATGTATTGCTGTTATGTGCGGGGAACCAGGATGAATTTGCTCTGGAGGACGGCTTGTGTGCTGGATGTATCATCGATGAACTGCACCGTCAATCCTGTTCTCCCCTCCAACTTAACGATCTCGGCATAGTGCTTCATCAGGCGGTATCCCAATGTATGGAGAGCATCCCGGAGTTGGTGCAGGGGTCTGTTAGCGGGCGGAGGCTTGAAAAGTTAGGCAGAGTTCATGACATTTCGTATTGTTCTCAATTAAACCTGCTGGATTGTGTTCCCGAGATGGGGGAGGGGAACCGCATGCAGCCTTATAGAGGCATACGCGGGGGAAAGATGTTCAAGTTGATGTGAGAACTACCATGACAAAACAAAAAAGGTGTACTGCTGCCCGTTGGCAACAGTACACCTTTGCTAATTAACATACATAGAAGATACTTATCTGCGATCTTGAGGTCCACCGATAACGGCTTGCTCGGCAGTGTCGAGATCATATGCTGTATGCAATGCCTTAATGACGTCATGCAGCTTATCTCCGTCAATAACACAAGATACTTTGATCTCGGAAGTGCTCACCATCTTGATACTCACGCCTTCAGCGGAAATGACTTTGAACATCTTCGCAGCTACACCTGGGTGACTGACCATGCCTGCGCCAACAATGGAGATTTTAACGAGGTTCTCCTCAGATGTAACTTCACGGTAAGGCAAGCGGCTGTGAAGGCCTTCAATGACACGTAATGCGTTCTCACGATCAGACAGCGCCACAGAGAACGAGAAGTCTGCTTTGCCATCCATCACTCCGCTCTGAACGATAATGTCCACATCCAGCTGATTGGATGCAAGCGCACCAAATACTTCGGCCAGAACTCCTGGTACATCCGGCACACCCAGAATACTGATGCGAGCCACGTTTTTGTCATAGGCAATACCACTAACCACTACGCCTTGTTCCATTGCTGCTTCCTCCTTCACAACCGTTCCTTCATTATGGTTAAAGCTGGATCTTACGATTAAAGGTACACCGGAATGCTTCGCGTACTCTACTGCACGCGGATGCAACACCGCTGCTCCCAAATTAGCAAGTTCCAGCATTTCGTCATACGATATTTCCTTCAGCTTGCGCGCAACCTTAACGATCCGCGGGTCCGTAGAGTATATTCCGTCTACATCCGTATAGATCTCACACGCATCAGCCTTAATTGCTGCCGCCAGCGCTACAGCTGTGGTATCCGAACCACCACGACCTAGCGTTGTGATCTCGCCGTCTTCCGTCATACCCTGGAAGCCTGCAACAATAACAATGTTGCCCTCGGCAAGTGCTGCATTCACACGGTCAGGTTGAATATCATGAATACGTGCTTTTCCGTGAACCGGCTCTGTGCGGAATCCCGCTTGCCAGCCCGTAAACGATACTGCCTTACGTCCAAGCGCTTGAATAGCCATCGATAACAAAGAGATCGAAATCTGTTCTCCTGTCGTTAAGAGCATATCCATCTCACGAGCAGGCAGATCACTATTCAGTTGTTTTGCCTGATCAATCAAATCATCTGTTGTATCCCCCATGGCCGAAACCACAACTACACACCGATGTCCTTCATCAGCTTTTTCTACAACACGTCCGGCTACACGCTTCATGCGTTCTGTATCTCCGACCGAGCTGCCCCCAAATTTCATGACGTACAATGACAACGCAAATCCACTCCCTACCTTGTGCAGTATGCATAATTAATGTCCATCGTCATTATTCTCTACGAGAAATGACTTTAACCCAGTATATTACGAAAGCGCCTGATAGGCTAATCTTTTTTCGAAAAAACCCTCTGCCAAAGGAATGGCAAAGGGTTGTTAATAACCTTTTTTAGCTTACAAGCTGTGAAAGTTACGCACGGGAAGAGTATTTACCTTCACGTGTGTCAATCAGGAGAACGTCACCTTCGTTAATGAACAAAGGAACCTGTACGTTCAAGCCTGTTTCCACTTTTGCATTTTTGGTAGCGCCTTGTGCAGTGTTACCTTTAACACTTGGCTCAGTCTCGATGACTTTCAACTCAACGCTTGTCGGCAAGTCGATTCCCAGGATTTCACCTTGGTAGCTAACAATCTTAACGACCATGTTTTCTTTCAGGAAGTTCAATTCCCATTCCAGTTGATCACTAGTCAATGTGAACTGATCATATGTTTCGTTATCCATGAACGTGTGCTCTGTACCGCTTGCATACAGGTAGGATACGCCACGGTTTTCGATGATGGCACGACCAATCGTTTCGCCTGCACGGAATGTTTTTTCAACGGTGTTACCGTTACGCAGGTTTTTCAATTTGGAACGTACAAAGGCAGCGCCTTTACCTGGTTTAACGTGTTGGAAATCAAGCACGGTATAGATATCGTTATCTACTTGCACGGTCAAGCCTGTTTTAAAATCGTTTACTGAAATCACAAAAAATCCCTCCTGATATGGTTAAAAGTAGGTGATATAAGACGATGGGTTAATGTTATATGTAAAATGAGCCCAAGAATGGCCACCTCGTTCACTTCGATTGCAGTACCATCCTCCGATCGCTGTTATCCCCAGATTTTTTTGATCCCATTATCCATGGGAAAATCCGGTGATAAAGGCGAACGCTTCACTTCTTCAGATTGGTTCTGCACTCTCCGTTATGGTGAAATTTCTTATTTTCAATTTAAATAACACATTAAAAATCGTCTTATATCCCTGTGGCTGTAAATTAGCCGATTACGGTGAACTTCTTGTCCGACTTCGTGAGAATATGAATACCCGTCTCGGTAATCACTACGTCATCCTCGATACGCACGCCGCCAAGCCCGTCAATATATATACCCGGTTCAACGGTAACAACCATACCCGGTTTCAATACATCGTCGCTAAGCTTGGACAAGCGAGGAGCTTCGTGAACTTCCATACCCAGACCGTGGCCTGTGCTGTGTCCGAATTGATCTCCATATCCGTGACCTGCAATGATATCACGAGCCAATGCATCTGCTTCCCGTCCGGTCATGCCCGGTTTCAGGTTCTCCAGCGTATGTAACTGAGCTTCCAGTACAATGTCATAAATTTTGCGCAGTTCAGGTACAGGTGTACCCGTTGCAATGGTACGTGTCAGATCTGAACAGTATCCGTCCAAAAGTGCACCAAAGTCAAATGTAATTAACTCATTTTGTCCGATGACCTTGCTGCTCGCTACACCGTGAGGCATAGCGGAACGTTCACCCGATGCTACAATGGTGTCAAACGAAGAGGACGTTGCTCCATGCTTGCGCATGAAAAACTCCATCTCCAGATCCACTTCACGCTCCGTCATACCTGGTTTTGCAAACTGCAAAACGTGGCTGAACGTGGCATCCGCCAGATCTGCTGCTCTCTGCATGACCGCGATCTCGTCTTCATCCTTGAACATACGAAGTTGTTCCACGATCCCGGATACAGCTTTCAGTTCGATAGATTGAAGTGCTTCAGCATAAGCGGAGTGCGTGCCAAATGTAACACTATCCTGCTCGAAGCCCACTGCTTTGATATTTGCGGATGCCAGTAGTTCACGCACTGTATCCATCGGCTTGGCTCCATGCTCCACAACGGTGAATCCTTTGGCTTGTTGAGGCGCTTGTGACATATAACGGAAATCAGTCAGCAGATATGCATCCTGTTCCGTAATCAGCACATATCCCGCCGAGCCTGTAAAACCCGTCATATAACGACGGTTAATCGGGTTTGTAATCAGCATTGCAGTGAGTTCATGCTCACGCATGGCTTCACGCAACTTATTTACTCGTTTGTTTTCCATCGGTAACCCTTCTTTCTCTCACATTCCCGGGTTCCCGGCTCAGGTTTGTTTGTCCAGATGACGCACAAGAGCCAGCAATCCCAGTTCATAGCTTACTTCGCCAAATCCGGCAATCTGCCCGATTGTTTCCGCTGCAATCACTGAATGATGTCTGAACGCTTCGCGTGCATGAATGTTGGATAGATGTACTTCAACCGTAGGGACTTTTACAGCATTGATTGCATCACGTATAGCATAGCTATAATGGGTAAATGCTCCGGCATTCAGTATTATTCCGTCTGCCTCACCCATCGCTGCATGAATGCGGTCAATGATGTCCCCTTCATGGTTCGATTGATAAAAAGCGATGGAGACGCCAATTTCATCAGCCTGTCTGCGAATTTTGTCCTCAATATCCTTCAGACTAAGCGTTCCATAGATGCCCGGTTCGCGTACACCAAGCATGTTCAGGTTCGGACCATTGATCACAATAATTCGTTTCATCGCTGCTCCACCCTCTCTGCAAATAACCATCTGCTATTTTAACACAGGCATTGCCGGATTGAGAAGCTTTTTTGCGCTATGCCCCCGCTTGCTCCGGCTCGCGTTTGCGTTCGTCCGTGTACTCCATGGCTACCGTGTAACCAATGAACAGCCCCCATAGCAAAAAGAAACAGAGTTCCGTGATGATTGAATCCCATGTTAAACCGTTCAAAGGTTTCATCATCCCCAGTTTTGGTCCGACCAGTATAAAGAGAATCAGCCACCAGACGATTCCATACACCATGCCGGGTAACGGCCCTTTCAGTTTTCTAATCGTGAACGTGTAGAGTAAGGATGCCAAGATGGAAAAGACGATAAAAAACAGCCAGCCTGTCAAATGTCCTGCTGCGGTATATATATATTCATGTTTGAAAAAAGGCTCGGCCAGAAATCCGACAGGTACAATCGTAAAATGCAACAGATAGAATAGCCAATGCAGTCCACCCCAGATAAAACCGGCAAAAAAGCCAAGCTCTAACGCAAAGGAAAATGGCTTGGTGTAGTAGTGTGCTTGGCCTTGCCTCTGGGTCGGGCGCCTGCCCTTGTCTTTTTGCTGCCGCTCATTGGGACGTTGACCTTCATCTTGTGATGTATCTTCATGCTTACGTTCTGTCATCGATATTCTCCTTCATTCAGTTGATAATCCCGCATTATGCCTCTAATTTCCGCTCCGATTCTACGAGGTAGTATGTTCAAAACAGGACAATCTTAACAACATCCTTCAAGGTTTGACTCACAAACTAGAAATTGGTCTTAAAATTCGATACAATAGGGTTATTAAACTGCCTTTGATTGCGAAGGCCTAGAACAGAATAGGAAGGTGAATAATTTGCCTCAACAATCCAAGCCTGTCAGCTATGGGGGGCAAGCTGTCATTGAAGGCGTAATGTTCGGTGGGAAACATGTCAACGTTACAGCTGTTCGTAGAAAAGACGGCGAAATTACGTATCTGGAAGTTCCCAAGCAAGACAAGTCCTGGGTCACGAAATTGCGGCGGATTCCTTTATTACGCGGAATTGTCAGCATTATAGATTCAAGTGTCAAAGGTAGCAGACATCTCAATTATTCTGCTGACGCCTATGCTGATGATGAACTGGAACCGGAAGAGAAAGCCAAGCAAAAAGAGAAAGAAGGTTCGGGCTGGAGCCTAAGTATGATCATTGGTGTGACCGCCGTCGCCATCCTTTCATTCCTTTTTGGTAAAGTTGTGCTCACATTGCTTCCTGTTGTTATCGAGAATTTTCTATTCAAAAATGCATTCGACAATCAGTTTTTGCATAATTTACTGGAAGGCGGCATTAAGCTGATCCTGTTACTCGCTTATCTGTGGTTAATCTCACAGACGCCGATGATTAAACGTCTCTTCCAGTATCATGGAGCGGAACACAAAGTAATCAGCGCACATGAAGCTGGTGAAGAACTGACACCGGAGAACGTGCAAAAGTACAGCCGACTGCACTACCGCTGCGGAAGCAGTTTCATTATGTTGACTGTCATTATTGGAGTGTTTCTATACTCCCTCTTCACGTACGATAACCTCTGGGAACGGATGGGTCAGCGTCTGTTGTTATTGCCAGTTGTGCTAGGCATTTCTTTTGAACTGTTAAAGCTCACGAATTCAGTACGTGATATTCCTGTACTGCGTTATCTCGGATACCCGGGATTGTGGCTGCAATTGCTGACAACAAAAGAACCGACCAACGAGCAGGTAGAAGTATCCATTGCTTCGTTTAACCGTATGCGTGAGTTGGATGCCAAGCTTGCCAATGTCTCTGCTACGTCAGAAGTACCTGTTGCAACACTCGATCCTGTGAAAGGGTGAATGATATGAACAAGCAGGCAATCTTATTTTGGACGTTCATCGCACTAGCTGCTGTTGGAGTCTTGACTTGGCTGGGGAACGCTAGTCCATCCAGGATCATTATTCCTCTGGTCGTGTTCGGAGCCGTATTCCTGCTGTACAAATATCCGCCTCGTCGCTGGGCACAAAAAGCCAAATCACCAAAGATTAAGCCATCTGCACGAACCATGGCGAAAGTCAATGCACAGTCCAGTGCCAGAAAGAGCAGCGGCTCTTCAAAGAAACGCAAGGATTATCCTTTCCAAGTGATTCAGGGACAAAAAGGGAAAAGCGATGAAGATATACCGAAATTTCACTAAAAGGTACTGAACATACAAAAAAGCAGTTCTCCCAACATGCGGAGAATTGCTTTTTTCACGTTTATACAGGAATCAGAGGGGGAGCTTCTGCTTGTTTCTTACGCAATTCTTTTCTTTGTTTGTCCAGCTGTTCACCATATATTTTCGTATTCCACCCGTTGAAAAATTCACTCCCTGCGGTAGCTCCTGATCGATATAAAGCTGTGCTGTCCTGTAACGATAAATGAAATTGCGTCGGTTTAATCCCAAGCGTTGGTATCTTCACTGTCCGAAACCGGTTAATCTGTTCGATGTAACGTTCATCATGTGCTGTGAGCATCGTCTCTACAAGGGCCTGAAGCATGCTTAGCGGTCCTTTAATCCGGGCAGGTTCCACTTCCGTCTTCCCCACCATTTTGAATCCGACAACCGGAATAACGTCTCCTCCTCGTTCCGAGCGATCACCATCGAAGAGCCACAACGGAAAATTGCTAAGCAATCCACCATCCACGACATACACAAACTGATCTTGAAAAGGAAGTCCTTTGGAGAATACTGGTGATTTGCGTATGACTACCGGATCGAAAAAATACGGGATACTGCAGCTCATACGTACCGCCTTTGCAACATCCAGCTTCGCAGGGTCAATGCCAAACCGCCGAATATCGTCCGGCAGCACCAGAATGGTCCCATTGGATATATCGGATGCGGTAATAAGCAACTTGCCTTGTGGCAAGTCAGCGAATGTGCGAATCCCTTTCTGCTCCAGCATCTTGCGAATCCATGATTCCAATGCCTCCCCCGAATACAGTCCTTTCTTCAAGAACAGCCTCGCGGCGGGTCCGATCCACCGGGTATTAAATATGGGGGAACGACGCAGCAATGAAACAAAGGGGGTATTCTCAATAATGACTTTCATCTCCTCGGCCCTGTAACCGGCCGCTAGCAGAGCAGCTACAATGGAACCGGATGATGTGCCTGCCACTCGATTAAACTGAATGCCGCAGTCTTGAGCACCCTGCACAGCACCTGCAAGCGAGATCCCTTTGACGCCTCCACCTTCAAACACCGCGTTAATTAACATAACAAAAAACCCCCGTTCTCCAGGCAGCCACGTTTCTACTGCCACTCTATGAGAACAAGGGTTTGTCTTATCACTGTATTGTTAAAATGTTTTATAGACCATAGTAGGCTTTTAATTTGGCAATCAAGCCTAGAGGGTTCTTCGTCAAGTACTGTGAACTAAAGAAAATATCCCCTTTGACCGAACCATACTTCTTGTTGTAGTTCAGCTGATCGATGATCTCCTGTGAAGTCTGCCAGCCAATCTCTGGAGTACCTAACTTATAAGGAGAGTGACCGATATACAATTTTACATTTGTGTTAGCCACTTCATTCGCCCACCAGTCGACGACTTTGTCATATCGGGCTACGCTCAGTGTCATACTCCAATACACCTGCGGAGCGACATAGTCGATCCACTCCTGGTTAATCCATGTCCGCACATCGGCATTCATGCTATCATACGCGGTTACTCCTGCTTTGGTATCAGAGCCGGTCAGATCAACGGATTTGTTACGCCATACACCAAACGGACTAATTCCATATTCAACGTTAGCTTTCACGCTGTGAATGCTCTGTCCGAGCTGCTTGACGAATTGATTAATATTGTCCCGACGCCATTCAGCACGATCTTTGGTATTTAATGTGTTATAGGTTTTGAAGGCTGCATCATCATTAAAAGTCACATTCGATGGATAGAAATAATCATCCAGATGTACACCATCAATATCATACTGATTGACCACTTCCATGATCGTATCGATAATATGCTGTCTGGCTTCCGGGATACCCGGGTTAATGTACATTTTGCCGGATGCATTCACAATCCAGTCAGGATGAAGCTTGGAGATGTGGTTGGCAGCCAGATTGGATGTACTCGCCGAATTCGTTGCTCTAAACGGATTAAACCAGGCGTGGAACTCCAGACCCCGTTTGTGTGCTTCCTCGACCATAAACGCGAGGGGATCATAACCTGGATCTTTACCTTGTGTTCCTGTCAGCACACTGTTCCAAGGTACCAGACCTGAAGGATAGATGGCATCCCCATTGGCTCTCACTTGGACAAATACGGCATTAATGCCCATACCTTGCAACGTATCTAGCTGTTTTGTATACTCCTGTTTTTGCTTCTCTACATTTCCCTTTGCACCGGATGTAGGCCAGTCTCCATTCACAGTGGAAATCCAGGCTCCCCGCATCTCTTCAGAAGCTGGTACAGTGCCCGTGCCTCCAGGCTCCGCTGGGGTTGCCGGGGTTGGTTCAGGAGTTGGGACTGATTCGTCTCCTGTGTACAGATCAATGGTCTGGGCTGCCTGATTCCAGTTCACTCGAATGCCCAGATTCTCACTGACGAATCGAATGGGTACCATGACCCGACCTTGTTTCAATTCGACCGATGCATCCAGACCAACTACAGCGTTATCCACAGTTGCCTGCTGGCGTCCGCTTGTCATAGAGATGACCGAATCGGATTTCTGGATGGTCACGGTACGAGTAGCTTGAGACCATAGAACAGACGCACCCAATCCTTCGCTAATAACACGCAGAGGCACCATCGTTACATTTACTTTGGGCAAGATGTAGGGTGATACATCCGATTCCAGACGGTTGCCGTCTAGAAAAATAGCGATTTCCTTCTGCCCGGCCGCTTGTGCCGTCATGCCTGCTGTCTGTAATCCAAGTACAAAAATGAGCAGCAGCATCAATCCTTTACGAACGTTCATTAGTGCAGTCCTCCAAAATCATTATAAATTTGCGGTAAATTCTACTAGTTTAATAGACGCTCCTACCGCTCGTTTAGTTGCGAAAATCACCAAATTATGGTGTGATTGCACACAAAAAAATGCTTCCTGCCATTGAAACGGCAAGAAGCATCCTTTGATCACGGGATACAATTCATTGTATATCACCATTGTGTATTCCACTGCTGAAACTTAAGACTCCGTATTACTCATGACGTCCTGAAGGTTTTTGAGGTCACGCAACCGGCTCTCATCCTGACGGAAGTATTCAACCAAGGACTCGATGCATGTAATGGAGTCCCAGCTCAGATGATGTTCAATGCCTTCAACATCATTGTAGATATTTTGTTCCTGAACACCAATCGTTGTCAAAAATTGTTCAAGCAGATGATGGCGCTCCATCAAACGTTTGCCCATCTTTTTGCCTTTTGGCGTAAGCACCAGTCCGCGGTACTTTTCATAGATCAGGTACTCGTCTTTGTCCAGCTTTTGGATCATCTTCGTCACCGATGAAGGATGTACTTCCAGTCCTTCAGCTATATCAGACACACGAGCATAGCCCTTTTCATCAATTAATTTGTATATACGCTCCAAATAATCTTCCATACTGGGCGTTGGCATCTGCTTCCCTCTTTTCTCTCTGACCGGCCCCTATTCGTGCCTGGTCCCTATCTTATAATGATACATGTTATCAATACGCATTGGCAAGTCCTGCACAGTTCGGAGCGCGCTGTTACACAAGTAATTGGCAGGCGTGACTTCTCCCCAAACGAGGCAAACTAAGCAAAGTTCCGCATCGAAAGGAGTGATTTCGTGAGTACAAGTGTAGCCTCACCGCCAGTTCGTAAAGCAAAAGGTACTAAACCCTTTATTCCCGATTTGGTGTATTTTGAACCCGGTGCGTTGGAATATGACAAAGGCAAACGGATTATGGAATGGGTGACATCCAAAAACATACCTTATCAGATGACCACATCCCATAACCGAATCACAAACTTGCCGGGTGAAACCGAACAAGAAAAGTATCGGATGGCAAAGCGGACTCTGGTCGTTGGTGTGCGCAAAACACTCAAGTTTGACCAGTCGAAACCTTCAGCGGAATATGCCATTCCCATCTCTACCGGCTGTATGGGGCACTGCCATTATTGTTATCTTCAAACTACACTTGGTGCGAAACCTTATGTCCGTGTCTATGTTAATACCGAGGAGATCATTCAGGCTGCCAAAGGATACATTGAAGAACGCGCGCCTGAAATCACGCGATTTGAAGCCGCCTGTACGTCTGATCCCGTAGGACTCGAGCATATCACGGAGAATTTAAGTGACCTGATTCGTTTTATGGCGGAAGAAGAATATGGACGCTTGCGCTTTGTAACCAAATATCATCACGTTGATCCGTTGCTGAACATTAAGCATAACGGCCACACCCGGATCCGATTTAGCGTCAATTCGGATTATGTCATCAAAAACTTTGAACCGGCTACCTCTAGATTTGAGGAACGTATTGAAGCTGCTGGTAAAATTGCACACGCCGGTTATCCCCTGGGCTTCATTATCGCTCCGATCATGTGGTATGAAGGCTGGGAAGAAGGATACTCGGAGCTGTTGCAGAAGCTCGCAGATACACTTCCAGAGGAAGCAACCAAGGATCTTACCTTTGAGATGATCCAGCACCGTTTTACCAAAACAGCCAAAGCAACCATTGAAAAGCGTTATCCTAAAACCAAGCTGGAGATGGATATCGAGAAACGTAAGATGAAATGGGGCCGCTGGGGTCAGTACAAGTATGTGTATAAGGATGACCAGCAAGATGCGCTGCGCGAATTCATTACGGAACGAATTTTTGAACATTTTCCACTAGCCAATATTGATTACTTCACCTAAACGAAAAACAGGATTGCCCAAAATCATATGCAGTTAAAAGCATTCCTAACAAACGATTAAAAAGCAGGTTACATGACCCAGAGTGACTCTGGTTAACATGTAGCCTGCTTTGTCATGCATTTTTAAATTCAAATTCAGTTCATCCGTTTAAATAATCATCCAGTCTGGTGTAATCTGCTGCAACCAGATCGTAATCTTCGTCATCTGATCTGTAAAAAGCAATACCCCAAGGAACAACATTAATGCTCCCCCGACTTTCATCATGACATTGGAATAGCGTAAGATCCAGCGTGTCGAACCGATGAAAAACGCCAAAATGAAGAACGGGATTGCAAACCCTGCCGTATAACCTGTAATTAACGCCAACCAGGTTGTGGGCTCACTTGCAGCCATAGCAATGATTGTTGCCAGAATAGGGCCAATACACGGCGACCAGCCTGCTGAGAAACCGATGCCAAATATAAAAGAGCCCAGATAGCCTGCTGGTTTCCATTTCATGTCCAGCTTGCGTTCCTTCATCAGAAACTGTGGCTTGAACACACCAAGCAAAAATAACCCCATAAGCATAATCAAAATCGCAGACAATTGCCGAATCAGTTCCCGGTTATCATTGAAAAATTGGCCAAACAGTCCGGCACCAAGGCCAAGCGAATAAAATACAGCCGAGAAGCCTAAAATAAACGCCAGCGTATGCGTCATCGTCTTAAAACGGACTTCTCGCTGATTGCGGTCATCCTTCAATTGTTGCACCGTCATACCTGTAATGTAGGAGAGGTATGATGGATACAACGGAAGACAACATGGTGATATAAATGAGACCAAACCTGCTACAAAAGCCATCCATACATTAACATCAGGCATGAAGCGGATGTCTCCCTTCCCCGGGCTCTCGTGCTTGTTCGTTTAGCCGTCAGGCTCGGAACCCTTTTTTTCCAATCATCGTCAGAATCAGCATCATGATCAGTAATAATACAATCGTTGCTCCAGGTGCGAGGTTCCAGATACCTGCTACGACCAGTCCAAGGACTACGGCAATTTCGCCAATCACCACGGACAAAATAATGGCGGATTTGAAACTTCGGGCCATTAACAGGCTGACCGCTACCGGAATGGTCAATAACGCTGACACCAGAAGCGCACCAACAATCTTGATCGCCGTGCTAATGACAAGTGCTGTCATCACAGTGATTAACATGTTCAGAATTCTCACAGGCAACCCTGTAACCGCTGCCGCATCTTCCTCAAAGCTGAGCAGGAAAAATTCCTTATGTAACAATGCCACTACAATCACCACGATCAGCGTAACCACACCTACAAGCTTCAGATCCGTAGCGTCTAATGTATATATACTGCCGAACAAATAACTCATGACATCTGCATTATATCCTTTGCCCAGCGTGAAGAACAAGGAAGCAAGAGCCACGCCACCGGACATGATAATGGCAATCGATAATTCGGCGTAACTCTTGTACGCTTTGCGCAATTTCTCTATCGCAAATGAAGCAAGCACGGCAAATATCAAGCCCACTGCAATGGGATACACTTCAATCAGGAATCCAAGTGCAACACCGGCAATGGTCACATGAGACAAGGTGTCTCCGATCATGGATAACCGCCGCAAGACCAGGAACAGTCCGATTAACGGAGCGGTAATGCCAATTAACAACCCACCCGCCAGGGCACGCTGAAAAAAATCACTCATTAATATTTCCAAAACAAACACGACTCCTTCGGCCTTACTCTAATCTAATGGGCCATAAATACGGCTAGCGTACCTGTGCAGTGGTATGTTGCAGATTGGTCTCAGCACAATCCTGTACCTCATGCGAATGACGGACATGAAAATTAATTTTGCCATTCGTTACCACAGCTTCAGAACCCAGATAACTCTCCATCCGATCCATATCATGAGACACCATTAGAAAAGTCATTCGATGATGTTCATGCATATGGGTAATCAGTTCAAAGAAACTGGCCTGTGATTCAGCATCAATACCTACGGTAGGTTCATCCAGAATCAACAGATCCGGGTGATTAATAAGCGCTCGTGCCAAAAATACACGCTGCTGCTGTCCGCCGGACAATTGACCAATACGTTTGTTCGCCAGATCCTCGATCCGCATGACTTGCAGAGCATCCGTGCACTGCTGCTGACATTTACGAGACATACGACGGAACATGTTTTTGTTATTATACAAGCCTGACATGACCACTTCACGAACGGTCGCAGGGAACAACGGGTTAAATGCATTCTTTTGCGGCACATACCCGATTCGGTCCCAGTCCTTGAACCTGCGGATCGACTGTCCGAATAGTTTGATATCTCCCTGCGCAGGAGGAAGAAGTCCTACCAGCATGCGTAGCAATGTCGTTTTACCCGCCCCATTGGAACCGATAATCCCGACAAAGTCCCGCTCCTGGGCCATAAAATCGAGATTCTCAATCACTCGCTGGTCCCCGTAGGAAAATGATAGTTTCTCGATCTCTATAATTGGATCATGACATAGTGGCATGATTTGCTGCATGGCAAAGCCGCCCTTCATTATATATAAGAATCCCATAGCGTCGTAAGAGCCTTCACCGTGAACGGTAAAGACTCTTCGATCTGAATTCTTCATTCTATCTTATTTTAATGCGATCAGCAGATTTTGCAAATTTTTCTCCATGAGGGTGAAATAATCATCCCCGTTTGTTGCCTGCTCCTTGGTCAATCCCTCAACCGGATTAAGGACCATGGTCTCCACTCCTGCTTCACTTGCCAGTGTTTTCGCCAATTTGTCAGATACTAGCTCTTCGAAGAAAATGTATTTAATGCCTTCATCTTTAACCAGTTTCGCAAGCTTCACAATATCCTGTCCTGTCGGTTCAGCATCCGGGGAAAGTCCCATAATGGCATGTTGGGTTAATCCATAATCACGTGCAAGGTAGCCAAACGCTTGGTGCGAGACAACAATCTCGTTGTTTGGTACGTTAGCCAATTCATCTGTAAAACGCTGATCCAGCGTCTCAAGCTTCGTACGAAGCGCTTCATAACGTTGTTCGTAACCTGCTTTGTGATCGGGATCTGCCTCGACCAGACTATTTTTAATGTTTTCAGCCATGATCATGGCCGATTTCGGACTAACCCACGTATGTGGATCAATATGATGATCAGCGACTTCTTCACTGGTAGCCTCATCTGTATGTTCATCCGCATGTTCGTCTTCGTGCTCTTCGCCGTGACCATGCCCATCATCACCCTCAGCGGTTAACAGCTTAACACCTTCACTGACGGCAACAGACTTCACCTGTGTATCGCTATTCAGCGACTTCAGGAAATTCGGAACCCATCCTTCCAGTCCAGCTCCATTATAAAGAAACAGCTGTGCCTTGGACGTATTAACAATATCCTGACTCTTCGGAGTCCAGTCATGTGGCTCTACTCCCGTTGGCAGCAGGTTAATGACATTGGCATCCTCACCACCGATTGCAGTTGTAAAAGCATATACAGGATAAAATGTGGTCACAACGTTTACCTTGCCTTCCACAATCTTCGCACTATTGGAACTATCCTGCCCACACGCTGACAATACCAGCAAAGTGAGAATAAGCAAACCCGTCCACAGTAACTTCATGTTGCCTCTTTTGCTCGTCTTCCCTGTCCGGTTATCCTGAACTTGATGTTGCACTTTATAAAATGTCATTATGATTCACTCCGCATCTCTTAATCGTAAACATTACTGAAAGAATTATAGGTAACCTGAACCTACTTGTCAAGCTATCCCGTCCTATTCATTCTTTCCTGAAGTACGGAGTTCATAACAGTATATGCTTGTTCTCTTCCCGTCAGATACGAATTATATCAACAAAAAAAGGGACCCGAATTACATCGGGCCACCTTGAGTCATAGTTACGACAGTATTTGAAGCAATTTCATAACTTAATTCTTATTTTACTTGTGCACCATTAGGCATGTTGTCTGGTACTGTAGCCAGTGTAAGCTGGTCGCCATGCGATGCTGCAAGGATCATACCCTGAGACAATTCACCACGAAGTTTCACCGGTTTGAGGTTCGTGACACAGATGACTTTGCGTCCAACCATCTCTTCTGGCGAATAGAACTTCGCAATTCCAGATACGACCTGACGCTGCTCATAACCCAGATCGAGCTGCAATTTCAGCAATTTATCTGCTTTTTTAACCGGTTCGCAGGCAATGACTTGCGCGACACGCAGTTCAACTTTGGCAAAATCGTCAATCCCGATCTCTTCGGTACCTTCAGGTGCAGTTACAGGTTCAACAGCTGCTGAAGCTCCAGCATTTGCTTGACTTACTTCAGGCTGTGCCGCTTTTTGGCCACCAGTCATTGCTTCGGAGATATAAGCAATTTCCTGTTCGGAATCCAAACGCGGGAAGATTGGATCACCTTTTTGCAATACGTTTCCAGTTGGAACCAGACCCCATTGCTTGGCTGTATCCCAAGCCGTAAGTTCACCTTCCTGAATGCCGAGCTGTGCCCAGATTTTATGAGGAGCACGTGTCAGGAACGGTTGCAACAGAATCGAAGCAATTCGCAAGCTTTCGATCAGGTGAGCCATAACGGATGCCAATTCATCGCGTTTTGCTTCATCACGAGCCAGCGCCCATGGCTGCGTCTCATCAATATATTTGTTGGTGCGGCTGACAAACTGGCTGATCGCTGTCAGTGCTACGGAAAACTGCAGGTTTTCCATCGCCTGTTCCACTTTTTCCACTGTAGCATGGCCTGCTTCTTCCAGCGAAGCATCAAATTCCGTTACATTTGAAGCAAACGCAGGGGCTTTGCCTTCAAAATATTTGTCTACCATGGCAACGGTACGGTTCAACAGGTTACCCAGATCGTTCGCGAGGTCGGAGTTGACACGCTCTACGAAGCTCTCTGGTGTAAATGTACCATCGGAACCAAACGGTACTTCGCGCAGCAGGTAATAACGCAGTGCATCGAGACCGTAACGGTCAATCAGGGTAACCGGATCAACGACATTACCTTTTGATTTGGACATCTTGCCATCTTTCATCAACAACCAGCCATGTGCAAACACTTTCTTCGGCAAAGGCAAGTCCAGCGCCATCAACATAATTGGCCAGTAGATCGTATGGAAACGAACAATTTCTTTACCTACCAAATGTACATCCGCAGGCCAGAACTTGTTATACAGGGATGCATCGGATGAACCGTAGCCCAGTGCTGTAATATAGTTGGACAACGCATCAATCCACACGTAAACCACGTGTTTTGGATCGCCTTTAACTTTGACGCCCCATTCAAATGTAGTCCGCGATACGGCCAAATCTTCAAGACCTGGCTTGATGAAGTTGTTGATCATCTCGTTCTTACGGGATTCCGGCTGAATAAAGCCCGGGTTCTCTTCATAATATTTCAACAAACGATCTGCATATTTGCTCATACGGAAGAAGTAGGATTCTTCTTTGACCAATTCAACCGGGTGTCCGCTATCTGGGCTCTTGGCCGAGATAATCTCACCCTTCTCGTTCTTCTCTACATCCACCAGTTGAGTCTCCGTGTAATACGTCTCATCCGGAATGCTGTACCAGCCTTCGTACTCACCTTTGTAGATATCTCCCTGTTTCAGCAAACGGTCAAAGATATCCTGAACAATGGTTTTGTGACGCTCTTCGGTTGTACGGATAAAGTCGTCATTGGAAATGTCCAACTTGTTCCACAGTTCCTTGATCCCCACAACGATATCATCGATAAAAGCTTGCGGTGTCTGTCCTTTCTCTTGTGCTTTGCGCTCAATCTTCTGGCCATGTTCATCGGTTCCTGTCAGATAATGAGCATCATAACCGCGTAGACGCTTGTAACGAACCATCGCATCTCCTGCCACCGTAGTATACGCATGCCCAATATGCAATTTGTCACTCGGATAATAAATCGGGGTTGTCAGATAAAATGTTTTTTGGTCAGCCATGAATGACTTCTCCTCCTTCAAATGTTCCTGCTTCATGTGATCTCTTCGTCCAAAACAACTAAAAAAGAACACAAAAAACTCCCGCCCCTATGGGACGAGAGTTGCTCTCACGTGTTACCACCCAAATTCCCCATGTTTTTCGCAAAACACAGGCTCTGTCGGTCCTTCGACCGCCCATTAACGCTGGATCACGCCTCAGCCTTACGACAGCAGCTCTTAAATCACTGTCTGCACGCTCGAAAGAGGTTCCTCCGGGACCATATTCCATCCTCCTCCCAGACCGGTTCTCAGCTCATCCGGCTCTCTGCACTGGGGGTGTGTCTGTACTTATCCCTTCACTGGAAAATCATATAGAAGTTGTTCAAAAAGTCCACTTTTGATTACGAATCATGCCTACCGGCATCATCAGCATCGAAGTTGAAATTCAGCCGAAATGTCCGTTGCTCACGTAGGTTTCCTACGCTCCGCTACTCCATTTCTAACTTCATCCCATCTTCTTGGTACTGAAAACTAGACTTTTTGAACTCGCATATATAGGAAAAATATACTGAAGTGCGGACCCCTTTGTCAAGTGGACAGCATCCTCAAGTTCAATCCCGGCCTGCCTTCAGGCTAACCGAATGCTTTCGGCTATAACGTTACTCTGATACCATCATGGATTTCTCCGCCTTTGGTGGCACCAGATCTACACCGCCTGGATGAAACGGGTGACATTTGGCAATACGTTTCGCTGTTAACAACGAACCTTTGAGCGCACCGTGCACTTCAATCGCCTCCATGGCGTAAGCCGAACAGCTCGGATAGAACCGACATGTTGGCGGTGTTAATGGAGAGATATAGTTGCGGTACACCCGAATGGGTGCCTGAGCAATTCTGCGCGATAACTTCATGGTCAGTGCTTCCCATGAGCGTGTGTATGTCCCGATGCCGCTTTGGCCGGAGCATGCTCTGCACAGTCCTTACAATATCCAAATACCTCGAACTTGTGGTCTACAACCTGAAATTGCTCAGGCGCATCCGCAAGCTGCATCGGGCAAAAAATAATAGGATATGTCTTCTGACACTTCAGACAGATCATATGATGGTGATGATGATCTTCACTACAGTGTGCTTTGAATTTAACGCCATCTTCGAAGATGACCTGTTCCAGTACACCCAGTTCCTGCATCACCCGCAAATTACGATATACTGTGTCAAAACTCAGTCCGCTGTAAGTCTTACCCATATATTCATAGACGTCCTTGGGTGTAAGATACCCGGGGGACTCGGCAAATAACCGGGCCAGTGTTTTCCGCTGATCGGTAATGCGAAGCCCCTGTGAGGACATGGTCGAAATAATCTGTTCTGTCGACAGCATGATCTTAAGCACCTCCTGTCATACGAGCATTTTGCATCATTCATAGAGCGACAGTTTATTCGGCAAAAGCGAAAACTTTCGCTTTCTTGTATACCTCTAATAATGCATCAAATTACGATTAGAGTCAACGAAGACACCGGGTTAGGTCATTCCAACATCACATAAAAAGGACTCCATGCACATGCATTGCCATTAGTCTAGCTTGAGCTAATGACATTACATTTTGATGGAGTCCCTTCCTGACGGTTCAGATGATCAATCGTTCGGGCGACTTTTGGGGTGAACGGGTATATATGATATAAGCTTTCACTCCAAACCGTCCGTGCATGTTCATGATATTACTTTTCAGCCGGAAGCGGCGTGAACAGCAGGTTAACAGGCAAGTTACTTCCTGGTGCCGCCGAGAAGAGAATAGTTACACTCTCGCCGTACGAACCTGTGCGATACATTACGCTTTGCTCATTAGGTGCAGTTACAGATTTACCTGTGGAAATCTGAACGACTTGACCATTCACGAGTGCCACACCTGAATATCTGCCTCCACGAGGATTGAATGAAATCAACGTGCGCGGAGCAACATTATTCAATGTAATTTTGTACAATACACCGAAGTTACCTGCGTTGGAAGCTTCCGTGTAAGCCATAGGGTCTGTTCCCACAAGGTTTGGATCACTTGCATTGTCTCCAAGTGGAAGACGTGCAGGTTTCGATCCTAATTCTTGATCATACGTAATGATCCGTGTTGCATTTGGATAGGTACCACGGTTGTGAACTCCATCACGATCCAGAACCGGCAGGCTCGACAACACTTCCATCGGGTCCTTATTTTCTTCGATCATGATAATGTTGTAATCCAGTTCATAGTCACTGAATACATCCGAATACAAGGAAATGACTTGTCCCTGTTTCATCGGAAGAACGCTCAGATCATTGAGAATCAGCTTGCTTTCTCCTGGCTGGATGTACACTTTCTTTTGTCCGGTACCATTCTGCATGGATTGGAACCAACGGTCAATGGACAGCTTTCCAGCTACCGTTGCAAAAGGAGACGGTCCTGCAAAACCCATGTTTTGCTGGTCAATGGACGCCGTGTATGCATTGTTGTTTGTCGCTACAACATACATTTTTACGTTTTTGCCCGTGTTGTTCACATGGTGAATCATGAAGCGTGTCTGTCCAAAGGAAGATTCCTTGTACACAATACCTTCTGTATTCACGGTTTCCGGGCTGTTACTGCGGATCAACAGACTTGGTTCATCATAATAAGTGAAAGGTACTTTCTCCAATGCCGGTACTCCACCACCGTCAAAAGTGAACTTCTCACCGACTGGTGTGAACAATTGATTGAAGTCAGTCACACTATAAAGTGTTTCTCCCGTAATATTGATCATCTTGGTATAGCTATTGCTAGCACCATGTTTATCGGTAACTGTAATCGTTACGGTCTTCGGTCCTGGAACAAAGAATGCAAGTGCATTGTTATCCCATTCTGTTTTTACAATTGCGTTCTCATCATCTGTACTTTGATCAATATAAGTGATTTTCTCACCCATTTTGTATTCTTCTTTATCTGTCGTAAACATCGCAACAGGAGGCAGATTTGGTCTTTCAACCTTAATCGTAACCGAATACGGATCACTCCATTGACCACTTGAATCCTGGACCGCATAGGTTACTGTGTATACACCTGGTTGGTCGAATGAATCCTGACGGCCTGTCCAACGCTCATCTACAATGCTGAGTCCCTTGGGAGAGCTGGATCTGGTTGTGTAGGTTACCTGGTCTCCGGCAAAAACCTCTTTTTGTACCGTGAAGCTTGCCACCGGTTTGGTACTCAGATTCAATACAACCGTTTTGGCAGATTGATTTACTTTATACGTAATGTCCAGAGCCTGTGTAATTGAAGTCAACGGCACCATGAACGTATTTTTTTGTTGATAAGCCGTGCCCTTCATCGTTCTGGACACACCATTAACGGTATAGATCTTGCTGTTTGTTTTGAAACGCAACTCATCTTCGCCACTAATAATGATCGTTTCTTTAGTTGTGTTATCATATTTGACATCATAGCCAACCCGATCAACGAGAGCACGGATCGCTACATAGGATACTCCATTTTTAACAGCCATCGGCTGTCCAGCAAGATACGTTTTGCCATCTTGCATCATTTTATTACTGTTCATATAAAGAGTGAGGTCTCCACCCCCGCCTCCAGCAACAGATGAACTGCCTGTAGATGGTTGCTCCACTTCGACTGGTGCAGGTGCTGGTGTTTCCTCAGCTGTACCTTCTTCGTCTGTAGGTTCAATTACCGGCTCAACAGGAGTCGCGTCTGTTCCTGTAGGAACATCTGTCTCAGGGTTCACTTCTTCAGTTGTTTCATTATTTGATGTTGGAGTGTTTGTTCCGGATTTCACTTCGGATTCCGCGATGGTTTGTTCTTTCTTCACAACCTCCACGGATTTAACTTTGGCTGTATTCACTGATGTAGTATCGCTCTGATCTGCTGATTGTGCATTGGCAGGAATCACTGCAAACGCCTGAAACACAGCAAAAGCGGTAAGTATGGACAATTTCTTCTTCAAATTCATTCTTTGTCTTTGGCTCCTTCTGCTCCCATTTTATAAATATCCCCCTCAAAAAGTCATATTATTAGACGCTTGGAACCGGGAAAAGTTGCTAAAAAGTTAAGAGGAGAATTGTAAACTTTTAATAGAAGGAAAATACTATGAAAATAGTTATCTATCAATTATCTTTTTAGCATTCATATCCCAAAATTAACCAATAGAAAATTCCAACAAAAAAATCTCTCTCCGATGTGGTCATTCAGCACCATATCGCAGAGAGATGTAAGGATTGAATAGGCCTAGCGCAAACGGACAGGCAGACTTCCTGTTGGCTGCAGTCCACCGGTTAACACATGGGACAGTACCCGAACAACTGCAGGTGTATTCTCATACGTACACACATAACTTCCCGGCCTCGAAATCTCCAGCAGATCATATGGATTGCGCAGAGCAATGACAATCAGCGAATGATTCTTACTAAGCTTTTCAACCAAATACTGTTGCCCTTTCGGAAGATGACCTGCCGATGTGTACGTACATACGATAACTTGTTCACTCTCCGACACATCAGCCAATATCCGATCTGCTTCATCATAAGTGGGCTGAGTAGTAATTTTGTGCTCACGAACTGTGCCTCGCAGCTGCGATAACGCCATACCCAGCGATTCTGTATGGGACCATGGTTCATCCACCTCTGTCCGTTGCACAACCTCAGGCCAGATGACATACACGTCCTTCTCTCGGTCCAACGGCAGCAGCCCATCATTATGAACGATGGTAATACTGCTTGATGCAATCTTGAACAATGTCGATTCGTTTAATTCACTGGGATCACTGGGTTCAGTGGATTCAATGGATTCATTGTTTTTAACAGGTTCAACATCTGCTCCTTCGAACGTTTCACTCGCTTTCAGCGAAACAAGATAGTCATTTTGCTGCCCACAGCGCTTTCTTTTCCATGTCATAATGCGTTCCAACGCCTGATGAATAACCTCTTCCGATACTCGGCCCGTTCGAACTGCTTCCACAATGGCTTCCAGCGCAGCAACCTGATCTTGCAAGGTATGACTCACCAGAATCAGATCTGCTCCTGCCTCCACAGCACGAATCGCAGCTTCAGCTACACCATATGGCTTGGATATTGCATGCATTTCAAGACAGTCTGTAATAATAATGCCTTCAAAACCCATTTCCTCACGTAGCAGACCCGTTAACACCTTATGTGACAACGTTGCCGGAATGGGCTCGGGCTCAATCGAAGGGAACATCACATGAGCTGTCATAATAGCATCAACGCCGGCCTCAATCGCCCGGCGGAACGGTAGTAGCTCCATCTGTTCCAGCCTGTTTCGATCATGAGGTACTGTAACGATACCAAGATGAGAATCTACGGCGGTATCTCCATGTCCCGGAAAATGTTTGGCAGTAGCAGCTATGCCCTGTGATTGATATCCGGTGATGGCTGCTACGCCATGAGCGGCCACACTTTCAGCATGTTCACCATACGATCGTACACCGATGACCGGGTTAAGCGGGTTGTTATTCACGTCGACCACTGGCGCAAGGTTCATATCAATACCGATGTTTTTTAACTCACGACCCAGAATTTGAGCACACTCCAGGGTATATTCTGGATTGCCTGTTGCACCAAGTGCCATATTACCCGGCACTTGGGTCATTCCCTCTTTATCAATCCGTGCAACCATGCCACCTTCCTGATCCACCGAAATCATGAGTGGTAGGGCCCCCGCTTCAGCAGCCATATCTTGCAGTTCGGCGGACAGCCGTGTCAATTGATCTATACTTTCGACATTCCGCCGGAAATAAATGACGCCGCCAATATGATAGTCACGGATTAAGCGAGTAATCTGTTCATCTGCGTGCTGACCGTGAAATCCACACATCAACAATTGGCCTACCTTTTGCTCCAATGTCAGATCATTCAAGGGTTTCATTCGACCTCTCCTCCCGTTTCCCTTGCTACTACGAACCCGATTGTTTACTCTGTCTGTACTCGGAGGGTTTCATGTGGAAGTGTTTATGAAACACCTTGGAGAAGTAACGGCGCTCCTTGAACCCTGTCGCTTCCCCAATCGCTGTAATGCTCCATTCGGTTGTACTCAACAATAAAGCGGCACTTTCCATCCGTTTCTGCGTCATATATTCCACAAAAGTAACACCCATTTGGGTTTTAAATAGCTGGCAGAAGTATCCCGGGCTGATTCCAAGCCAATCGGAGACTTCATCTATTCCCAAGTCCTGTTGCAGCCGTGCATCCATATACTCACATGCAGACAAGATCAGTTCCGATACAGAAGGACGTGGCTGCGTTTGTTTGCCCTGATAGGCATGGGTAACAACCTCTGCAAGTTCAAGGAGTTCCCTCATGGATACGGCCCCTTGCAGTGCATTCCAAAAATTCACTTCGTGCTCTTCAGCGAGGGCCTGCACTTCCCGCAGTTCACGAAGCATGTGCACAAGCATAAACCGAAGATTGGTTTCATCTACCTTGCTGAAGGATTGTCCTGAATTCCCCATTTGCTGTTTAAGCCGGTCCAATACATCACGTAACCCCTGCTTGTTCCCTTGACGAATCCACCGAGTAACAAGCTCCAGATCTTCTCTTGTAATCCATGAGTTAGCCCCTTTGGAAGCCGTATGATCATACGATAAGGTGGTTTTGGGACAACTCGCCTTCAGCACCTTGTCTTCACTCTCCGAATGGGACATCAGTATTTTTTGACAATGCCGGTATCGCTCCAGAATTTTACTCTCCAGGTTCACGGGCACAGCATCCTGAACAACCCTGACCTTCACACTTGAATCCAAGGACAATATCACATTTAATTCGAGACACAGTTGATGGGCCAGTTCCTCTGAGCGACGTTTCCACTCCCCCGATGCCTCCAGCAGGATGCACCACTCACCTTTGCGGGTCGAAAGAATCTGACAGTCATCTATAATTCTCTCTGCCACTTCCCTAAGTCTGGAACTTACGATCTCATGCCATCGTTGATGCTGAAGCTCGGACCAGCCGATAGAATGGCGAAAATAACCGACTGCATCCACCAGCAGCAACGTATAAGGTGCAGTAGTTGTTATGAATTCAGGAACAGAGGCAGGATAGGCAATCGTCAAAGGTGCTTCTCCTCGCAACAGGTCAATCAACTGTTTATGTCTGATCCAGCTTTCCATCTCTTGGCTGCGATAACGTTGCGATTCGTTTTCCAGACGTCTCTTCTGGATCTGCCCGGCAAGTTCACGCAGTTTATGTTCAAGATTCAAATAATCAATTGGCTTACATATGTATTCATGTACGTTATACTTGATAGCAGTTCGAGCATATTCAAACTGCTGATACCCGGTCAGCAAAATAATTTCACATGTTTCACCCTGCTCTCGCAGCAAACGAATAAGTTCCAATCCATCCATAGACGGCATCCGAATATCACACAAGAGAATGTCCGGATGACTTTCTGTTACTTTCCCCAGCGCTTCTAAACCACTTCTCGCTGTACCTGTGATTTCAATCCCCATCTCTTCCCAGGGTAAAATGTAGTTCAAATTCTCCAGAATCGGCAGCTCATCGTCAACCAGCATTGCAGTCAGATTCATCCGGCTTCCTCCTGCTCATATAATGGAATGATGCATCGAATAACTGTGCCATACCCCGGTGCTGAACATATAAATATGCCATACCCGGCCCCGTATTGAATACGAATTCGATCTGCCACACTTCGTAATCCCAATCCCCTGCGTTCCGTTATGGACGATAATGATTCAGCCCCTTCCGCGAGCATATCTTCCGGTGGATCTTCTGCCATATACTCAAATCGTGCGAGCATTTCCTGGGGAATACCGATCCCATTATCCTCAACACATAACACCAGATGACCCCGTTCCGCATATGCGCTTATCCGCAGTACACCTGCATAGGTGATCCCCTCAAACCCATGTTGAATACTGTTTTCCACCAGAGGCTGAAGGGTAAGCTTAAGCAGAATTGAGCTGTATAGATGGGGTGGAATGTCAATCTCATAGGTAAACAAATCACTGAATCTGTACTGTTGAATCTCCAGATAACTTTGCAAATGCCTGATTTCCTCACCCAGCGGAATCTCCTCCTGATCCTGAATGCTGATACGAAGCATATTGCCAAGTCTGGTCACCATCTCGCTTACTTTGCGGCCCTCCCCTCGCAGCGCTAATCCATTAATGGATTCCAATGTGTTAAACAGGAAATGAGGTTTGATCTGGGCCTGTAGTACACGTAGTTCCGCTTGGGCCTTCTGCTCCTGCTCTGCCCGAACACGACGGAATAATCCCCCGATCCGATCCAATAGTTCATTGAACCCTTGCGCGAGCAGCTGCATTTCATCGAATCCTTTTCCTTCCACCCTCGCATTAAAATCACCATCATCCACACGACGCATAAACCTTACAAGTACAGCAATGTTACCCGTAATGCGATTCATGAAAAAAAGATTGAAGATCATCGCTGCGAGCAGACATAACAGAATAATGATGACAGACCAACCGGCAAAGGCATTTGTTTCCGCAGATAAGGCTTCCCATGAAGTCACACTGACTAGGCTCCAGTTATAGTTCTTCAGATGATATTGCGAAATGATGCTTTCCTTGCCGTCAAAGACCGTTCTGACACTGCTAAAGCCAGGACCGTACCTGCCGGATTCAGTACCAAGGTTTTGCATGTTCTCACCGTTATATATACCTGCAGGATCATAGACGATCAGCCCTTCTTCATTAATTAACAGGAATGATGTATCCTGTGCCGAATCGCTGATTTGCAGGTGACGGAAGATCCGGTCGATCTCTCCTTTTTTGATCTGAACAACAAGCACGCCGATATTTTGAAAATAACTGAGTTCTTTGACCAGTCTGATCTGGGTGAAGACAGGTTCTATCCCGGTTAATTCGGGATATTCCAAAGGTGCGAGCCATTTAGGCACGCCATTAAGTTGCTGAATTTCGTTGAATAAGGGATGTACTTTGAATTGCTGAAAAGGAAGGGCTTGAAAGTTCTCTTTGGTGAAAATGGAGACAATCTGGTTGTTCTCGGAAGAACGCAAATCATATAAAAAGGCATAACTGATGAACGGATAATTATATAGAAGGGAACGGAAATTGCGCTGGCTGGCATTCAGGGATAACTGATTACCGGTTCCCAGATCCTGCTTGGTCGGATCTTTGGCGTTCAGCGCCATCTGAAAAACCGATGTAGCTATCCCGTTGTCGGTAACATTATTAATCTGCTGAAATACATTCTCGATATTGTAACTAATGGCCTGAAGCGCATATTCGGCCTGTTGATTGTATTTTTTCTCAATCGTATGTGATGTGACCAGAAACATGCCAATGCCCAGCGCACACATCGGTACAATAATCAGCAGCAGAAATGCCAAGGCCAGCTTCATTCGCAAGTTCATATCCCGTTCTCCCTATCAACTGGTTCATGGTATTAACCTTTGACACCACCTGCAGTTACTCCTTCTATAATTTTCTCTTGGAGTATAGCGTAGATCACAAGTACAGGTACAACGCTGTATACAATACCTGCCGACATCTGGGCATAGTTCATCTGATATTGATCCCGAAACTGGACCATGCCCACTGGCAGCGTACGCAATTTATCGGTGGATAAGAAATAGTTGGCGAGTAAAAATTCGTTCCAGTTGCCGAGGAAATTAACGATAAAAACGGTAACAATAGCCGGAACCGTAAGAGGTATCACTATTTTAGCAAAGATACCCGGTGCCCTCAAGCCGTCCATGACAGCCGCTTCCTCAATTTCTCCAGGCAGAGAACGCATAAAAGCCGCCAGTATAATAATTGTAAACGGGATCGCATTGGCCACATAGGGCACGATCAACGCCAGATGCGTATCCAATATGCCCATTTTGCGTACAAGCAGATAAATCGGCAGCATGAGTGCATTGTTGGGAATAAGCATACCCGCCAGAATCAGACTGTACAGAAACAGGCTCCATCTCCGGTGTCTCATCCGGGTTACGGCAAAAGCGAACATGGCCCCGAGCACAATCGTACACGCCGACGATAAAACCGAAATGTACAGGCTGTTCCAGAAATACGTGCCAATCTTGGCATTCACCCAAGCCTCCACATAATTGTTAAACTCCCATGTTGTAGGTAAACCGAATGGATTCAGGGCGATTTCATTGTTATCCTGCTTAAATGAAGAAAAAATTACAAATAAAAAGGGAAACAAAATCGCGATCAAGTACAACATTAACAACACATGAGGTATACTGCTTTTTATGCTTTTCGGCATCAATATTCCACCTTCTCGCTCCGCCTCGCCACCAGCAGTTGATACACAGCAGTGAGCACAAGCGTCAGAGCAAAGATCAGCACTGCAATGGTATTGCCATAACCATATTTGAAGTTGGTAATCGCGTATTTGATCATATATGTGGCCAGAACCTCGGTGGACCCGGCGGGCCCACCTTTGGTCATGACAATCACGATGTCTGCTGCTTTCATGGCACCTGCAATGGACAACATGATCACTACTGAAATGATCGGCCGGATCAACGGCAACGTAATTCGCATTGCACGTTGTACTGCCGTTGCCCCATCAATTGCAGCCGCTTCATCCAGATCACGGGGAATCGCCAGTATGGCCGCCAGCACCATGACAATGTAAAATCCCGTCCACTGCCAGGCATTGGTCACCAAAATGGACAACATGGCAAATCGGTTATCCGATAACCAGTAGATTGGATCGATGCCCAGCACATGAAGTATTTTGTTTAATAGTCCGATATTGGGTTCATAGATGAACCCCCACAAGATACCGATAACGGCTGTCGACATGATGGATGGTAAAAAAACAGCTGTTTTATAAAGACCTTTCAGCCTTTTCACATTGGCAATCAGAAGCGAAAACAGGACGATCAGGGGTACCTGAATCAGTACCGAAAATCCGATGAAAAAGCCGTTATTCCGTGTGGAAATCCAAAAACGTTCATCGGTCAGTGCCTTCACATAATTGGATAAACCCACAAAACGTGGCTCAGCCGATACCCCATTCCAACTCGTCAGACTGTAATACAGGGAGCTACCAATAGGGTATAGAAAGAACATCACAAACAGAATTAGGGCTGGCATTACAAACAACGTATAGATTAACGGGCTGCGGAGTGAAGTATTCATGGTCAGCCTCCTTCAGTCACTTCAACGATCGCAGTTTCAACTTGAATTGCTTTATTCCACTGAAGCGTTTGCTTCTTCCTGTACCTTTTGCAGCTCTTCTGCCATTTTCTCTGGCGTGGTCTGCCCACCAATCAATTTCTGAATCTGCAGATTGCTGATCTCTGTCGTCACATCGGCCTGAACGAGTGCATCAAATGCCGGGAACGACGTCTTGGACGCATTAAGCACGGCCACAATTTCTTTCATCAGATCATCGGTAATGCTATCGGTCAGTACTTTCTCGTCCAGCTTCATGGCAGGCAACACACCATCTTCCACAAGGCCGCGAACCTGCATATCTTCATTGTAGAAATTTTTGATAAAAGCTTTCACTGCTTCCAGCTTCTGCGGGTCATCCGCCACTGCTGCCGAGAATCCGTATCCATTGTTCACATCTCTCATCAAAGACGTCTGATCTCCTGCTCCGTTCTCTACCGGAGGCATATTGAAGAATCCAACCTTGCCAATGAGCGATTCACCGCTCTGACCTTCTTTGAATACAGATGATTTCCACGTTCCGTCATACATTAACACCGCTTCTCCGCTTGTAAATTGCGTGGTATATTCGGCATACTCGAAGCCTAGCTCGCCTTTTTTGAAATAACCCTTATCCACCCATTCCTTATGTTTGGCAAAACCTTGCACAACACCCGGATCGGTCCACTTCGCTTCACCTGTTGCAAACTTTGCGGTAATCTCCGGCCCGGCATATCGGGACCACAGGTGGTTGGTTAACATAAGCGGTACCCAGCCTGCCTTGGATGCGGAAGCAAGCGGCACTTTACCATCGGCCTTGATCTCGGCCAGTATATTGTCCAGTTCAGCCATGGTAGTTGGGGCTTTCCATCCTTTTTGTTCAAAGTACTCTTTATTATAGAAAAAACCTTCTCCCGAACCGCCAATTGGCAGTCCATATACTTTTCCTTCGTACGTAAACGGTTCAAGGGATGTAAACTGGTCTTGAATGTCCAGCTCTTGCAGGATTGGGGTCAGATCAAGCAACATACCTTCCTTGGCATAAACTTTGGAATCCGGGCTACCGAACAATTCAAATATATCCGGCGGGTTGCCTGCCGCCATCTCTCCGCGAAGCTTTTCCTTACGATTCACATCGGATTCGACGCCATCCAGCGTAAAGGTCAGATTGGGTACCTCTCCCTCAACTTTGTCCACAACATCCTGCAGAATGGCCAGTCTTTTCTGTTTGTCGGCTCCCACCTGTGTGTGGCGGAGAAGCATTTCAACCGGTTCCTTACTTGTTTCCTCCACAGGTGTGTTGCCTGCGCCTTGCTGTGGCTCGTTACTTGAGCTTGCACATCCCGCCAAAGTCCATGAAGTGATAAGCAATAATGAAAGTAGTAATGTCATTCTTTTTTTCATCTGATTGACCCTCCTCAAGATATTGAGCATTTGGCTTTACACTCTGATTATAAAAAGCCGGAGCTTACATCGTAAGGATGACAATTCATCAATGGAGGGATAAAATCCTTCACTGGACCCATAATCTTGCATTTACAATGGATAACAGCAAAAAAAACAGCCCCAGCGAAACATGTTCGCAAAGACTGCTTGGTTGGTATATACGTTGAACTCAAGAATATTTACACTTGCTACTCCGATGACAGAACAACCTTCTGATCGCTGTTATCCCCCGATTTTTTTAATCCACTTTTACAAAGGTGAAAATCTGGGGATTGCGTATGCTTCCGATGTAGCTTTCTTGCAGAAAGCTTTTAGGCGAACGCTCCGCTTCTTCAGCTTATTTCTGTCCTCTTCGTTCTCGTGTAAAAAATTAGTTCAAATTATATAGATCCTGTATATAACTGTAGTTACTTACCGGAACAAGCCACGCCAGCTGTTTCCTGGCGACCTTGTTCGATCAGACGATACGCCCGCTCCACTTCTTCTTCACTTGGCGAAGGAACACCATCCAGTGGATATACTTTACCGAGCGCTTCCCATTTGTAGATCCCCATCTGATGGTATGGAAGAATTTCGAACTTCTCGACGCCATTTAATGTTCCAATAAACCTTCCGAGGTTAAGCAGATCCTCTTCCTCGTTATGAATCCCAGGCACATACACGTGGCGTATCCACATTTTCCGACCTTGCTCCGATAACCACTTGGCTGTTTTCAACGTTCTCTCGTTGGATTTGCCTGTCAACTTGATATGTTTCTCGTCATCAATATGCTTGAGGTCCAGCAGAACCAGGTCTGTGTGATCCAACAGATCGTGAATTCGATCCGGTTCGTTAAACCCGTTGCTATCCAGTGTTGTATGCAATCCCCAGCGTCGCTTCACTTCCTTGAAGATTTCGGCTACAAAGTGAGCCTGTAACGTTGGTTCTCCCCCAGATATCGTGAGTCCGCCTCCGGAGCTGCGGTAGTAAGACAGGTAAGGCTCAATTTCAGCCAAGACCTCCTCAAGCGTCATTTCTTTTCCACCATCCAGCGCCCATGTATCGGGGTTATGGCAATACTGACACTTCAGTAGACATCCTTGCATAAAAAGCACAAAGCGGATGCCTGGGCCGTCAACCGTCCCGAAAGTTTCGAGTGAATGAATATGTCCGTTAACCATGCTGCCTCTTCCTTTCTGTATCCGCATCCGCTGTGCGTTTAATATGATTTGGAATGCCTTGCTCTAGCGGTCTTCTACTTGCAAATTACTTACATCGAGCCATGGAACGTACGGTTGATGACATCCAACTGTTGTTCACGAGTCAGTTTAATGAAGTTAACCGCATATCCAGATACCCGTACAGTCAGTTGCGGATAGTTTTCCGGGTGATCCATCGCATCAATCAATTGTTGACGATCAAATACGTTGACGTTCAGGTGATGAGCGTTTTGACCGAAGTAACCATCCATCATCGCAGTCAGGTTGGATTTACGTGTAGTCTCCTCTTTACCCAATGCTTTTGGCACGATGGAGAAGGTATTGGAAATACCGTCAAGACTGTGTTCATAAGGCAATTTGGCTACAGAGCCAAGGGATGCCAGTGCACCTTTTTTGTCACGACCATGCATTGGGTTTGCACCTGGAGCAAATGGTTCACCTGCTTTTCGACCGTCCGGTGTAGTTCCTGTTTTCTTACCATATACCACGTTGGAAGTGATCGTCAGAACGGATTGTGTTGGCACTGCGTTACGGTAAGCTTTGTGCTTGCGAATCATGCCCATGAAGTTCTCGACCAGTTCAACAGCAATGCTGTCTACGCTGTCTTCATTGTTACCGTAACAAGGGAAGTCTCCTTCGATTTCGAAATCAACAGCGATGCCTTGTTCGTTACGAATTGGTTTTACTTTGGCATATTTGATTGCACTCAGTGAATCTGCTGTAACCGATAGACCAGCGATACCACAAGCCATCGTGCGTACAATATCACGGTCATGTAATGCCATTTCGATACGCTCATAGCTGTATTTATCGTGCATGTAGTGAATGACGTTAAGGGTGTTCATATACAGCTTCGCGAGCCACTCCATCATTGGTTTGAAGCGTTTCATAACCTCATTGTAATCCAGCACTTCGCTAGTGATGGCAGGATACTCAGGTCCAACTTGTGCTCCGGATTTCTCGTCACGACCACCGTTGATCGCATACAGGAGAGCTTTTGCCAGGTTGGCACGAGCGCCGAAGAATTGCATTTGTTTCCCGATCTTCATAGCCGACACACAGCATGCAATACCGTAATCGTCACCGTAGATTGGACGCATCAGATCATCATTCTCATACTGTATTGAGCTGGTTTCGATGGATACTTTACTGCAATAATCTTTGAAAGCTTCTGGAAGTTTCGTGGACCAGAGAACAGTCAGGTTCGGTTCTGGTGCAGGACCCAAGTTGTGCAGTGTATGCAGGAAACGGAAGCTGTTTTTGGTTACGCGTGTTTCACCATTCACTGACATACCACCGATGGACTCAGTCACCCATGTTGGATCTCCACTGAACAGTTCGTTGTAATCCGGTGTACGCAGGAATTTGACAATCCGCAGTTTCATTACAAAATGGTCAACCAATTCCTGAGCCTGTTCTTCGGACAAAATCCCTTCTTGCAGGTCACGTTCAATGTAGATATCCAGGAAAGAAGATACACGTCCGAGTGACATCGCAGCACCGTTCTGTTCTTTGATCGCAGCCAGATAACCGAAGTACAACCATTGGAATGCTTCTTTTGCTGTTGTCGCTGGCAGGGAAATATCGAACCCGTGCATATCGCCCAATTGTTTCAATTCTTGCAATGCACGAATCTGTTCAGACAATTCTTCCCGCAGACGAATGACATCTTCATCAATAACATCAACTTCGAGTGCATTCAATTCACCTTTTTTGTTACGAATCAGGAAGTCTACCCCGTACAAAGCTACACGACGATAGTCACCGATGATCCGGCCACGGCCGTAAGCATCTGGCAGACCTGTAATAATTCCTGCTTTACGGGCTGCACGCATGTCGGAAGTATAAGCATCGAATACACCCTGGTTATGTGTTTTGCGAATGTTTGTAAATATATCAATGACGCCCTGTGGCATTTCAAAGCCATATGCCTCACATGCGTCAATCATCATGCGAATTCCGCCTGTTGGTTGAATGGAACGTTTGAACGGAGCATCGGTCTGAACGCCGACAATCTGCTCTTTAGATTGATCCAGATAACCGGGTTGGTGAGAAACAATAGTTCCTGGTGTGTTAACGTCAACGTCAAGGACACCGCCGTTATCACGTTCTTTTTTGGTCAGATCAGATACGATCTCCCACAATTCTTTAGTATTCTGGGTTGCACCTGCGAGGAACGCTTCATCACCGTAATACGGAGACAAGTTGTGTGCCAGAAAATCATTCACATCTACGGATTTGGTCCATGTTCCTTTGGTAAAGTTTCTCCAGCCTGTTTGTTGTTTGACATCTTTTTCAATCACCGACATCGTAATCCCTCCACTAATTTGGATTTCTGGACACATAACATCTTGCTTCATTCGTAGCATTGTGTGCCCAGAGCCGCGATTAATGTGAATTGTTTCACATAAACCGGAACATGTTCTCTCTACTTGGGAACCGGAACCGCGGTATGAATGTTTTTCTTACATTTTCAGTATACGACTTGGCGCTTTCATCATCTGTGATTTTTGTCACAAAGTCAGTGAACTAACTCACTCCACCTGCGCTTTGTCCCATTGAACCCGGTAAATTCACACTTAGCCACTGCGCGGGCAGAACAACTTCCGATCGCTGTTATCCCCGGATTTTTTCAATTTTATTTTTCCAAAGGGGAAAATCCGGGGATAAAGGCGAACGCTCCGCTTCTTCAGTTTTTTCTGCCCTCTCCGTTATTGTGTGAACATTTGGCTCAAACGGCCACATCACGAATTCCGTGCCACCTCTTTAGAACCCTTTTCTCCTCTGCGCTCGGAGCAAAACAAATCTTAAAATAAATCCTGAAAAACAGATGCTCGCTCTTCTGTTTTTCTGCCCTCTCCGTTATTGTGTGAACATCTGGCTCAAACAGCCAGAGCGCGAATTCCATTACTACCTCTATAGAACCCGTTGTTCCTCTATGCTCGGAGCAAAATAAATCTTAGAATAAATCCTGAAAAACAGATGCTCGCTCTTCTGTTTTTCTGCCCTTTTCTTTATTGTGTGAAAGACGGCAATCGGGGCTCCCCTCTCGGGGAACCCTGATCTTCTTGCCGTAAGGCACGCTTCATTCTAAGTTTATTATTCAAACTTTCCGTAGAAAGCGTTGCGGTATACATCAGCCAGTTCAGTTACCAGCGGCAACTTCGGATTGGCGGTTGTACATTGGTCTTCGAAGGCACGGTCAGCCAGATAATCGACATGTGCTTCAAAGTCTTTGGCATCAAATCCGATTTCCTGGAACGATTCTTCAATACCCAATGTTTTGTTCAGTTTGCGAATCGCATTGATGAGACTGGTTACGCCTTCTTCTGTCGTACGAGCAGGCAATCCCAAGATACGGGCGATTTCGGCATACCGCTCATCCGCAACAAAGTGCGAATATTTCGGGAACGATGCAAATTTGGTCGGTTTTTTCGCGTTGTAACGAATGACGTGTGGCATAAGAATCGCATTGGTGCGTCCGTGTGCGGTGTGGTACTGACCGCCCCATTTGTGCGCCAAGCTGTGGTTAATGCCCAGGAATGCGTTGGCAAATGCCATACCGGCAATTGTGGAAGCATTATGCATTTTCTCACGTGCCAGTTTGTCACCTTGCAGTGCAGATTGCTCCAGGTATTGGAACACCAGTTGGATTGCTTTGATCGCAAGTCCATCTGTGTAATCATTTGCCATAACAGACACATATGCTTCAATCGCGTGAGTCAGTACGTCCATACCTGTATCGGCAACGGCTGTTCTCGGCAGGGAGTATACGAACTCCGGATCAACAATCGCTACGTCTGGTGTTAGCTCATAGTCGGCCAATGGATATTTGGTGTTGCCTTGATTTTTGTCCGTGATAACCGCGAACGATGTCACTTCAGAACCTGTACCTGATGTGGTTGGGATCGCTACAAATTTCGCTTTTACGCCGAGACGTGGATATTTGTAGATCCGTTTGCGGATATCCATGAATTTCTGTTTCAAATCGTTGAAGTCCGTGTCTGGATATTCATAGAACAACCACATGGCTTTGGCAGCATCCATCGGTGATCCACCGCCAAGTGCGATAATGCAGTCTGGTTGGAAGCGGCGCATCATTTCGGTTCCGCGGTCTACCGTTGTTGTGGATGGATCTGGCTCAACATCGGAGAACACTTCGATTGCTACCGGCATTTGGCGTTGACGCAGATAGTGTTCTACCTTTTCAACATATCCAAGTTTCACCATCATGGCATCCGTAATAATCGCCACACGTGTGATGTCAGGCATTTTGGCAAGATACTGTGTTGCCCCTTTTTCGAAGTAGACTTTGTTTGGCACTTTGAACCATTGCATATTCACGGTACGGCGAGCCACCCTTTTCACATTGATTAAGTTCACAGCGGTTACGTTGGAAGAAGTCGAGTTACGTCCGTATGATCCGCATCCCAGTGTCAATGAAGGCATGTTTGTGTTGTAGATATCCCCGATGGCACCGTGTGTGGATGGTGAGTTCACAATAATCCGTCCAGTTTGCAGACGATCTGCGAACTTGCCAATCACTTCTTCATTTGTGGAGTGGATAACCGAGGAGTGACCCATGCCGCCAAAAGCAACCACTTCTGCTGCACGTTCAATTCCCTCTGCTGCCGTTTTAACTTTGTAACAAGCCAGTACCGGGCTTAATTTCTCAGCCGACAATGGGAATTTGGTACCTACCCCTTCAATCTCGGCCACGAGAATTTTGGTGCCTGCTGGAACTTCAATACCGCACAACTTCGCAATGCTTACCGCAGATTGACCAACAATCGCCGGGTTCACCGCACATTTCTCGGCATTAATCGCACCTGCTGTCAATTTTACTGCTTCATCTTTGTTAACAAAGTAACAGCCATTCGCAATCATTTTTTTCTTCACTTGATCGAAGATCGGTTCTTCAATGATGACCGCTTGTTCGGAAGCACAGATCATACCGTTGTCGAAAGACTTCGACAGGATCAAATCCGTTACTGCCTGGTTGATATCCGCGCTTTTCTCGATAAAGCAAGGTACGTTACCCGGTCCTACGCCCAGTGCAGGTTTACCACAGCTGTACGCTGCACGTACCATGCCGGATCCGCCTGTTGCCAGAATGAGAGCCACATCATTGTGATTCATCAGTTCGTTTGTACGATCCATGGAAGGATCATCAATCCACTGAATACAATCTGCTGGTGCACCATGTTTCACAGCCGCTTCCAGCAGGATTTTGGCAGCTTCCCGGCTACAATTCTGTGCAGATGGGTGGAAACCAAAGATGATCGGGTTACGCGTCTTGATGGAGATCAGTGCTTTAAACATCGTCGTTGATGTTGGATTCGTAACTGGTGTAATCCCCATGATGATGCCGACCGGCTCCGCAATTTTCTGGAAGCTCTCATATTCGTTATCTTCAATCACACCTACGGTTTTGTCATACTTGATGCTGTGGTACACATATTCTGTTGCAAATATATTTTTGGTGATTTTATCCTCATACACTCCGCGGCCTGTTTCTTCTACGGCCATCTTAGCGAGCATCATGTGTTTATCCAGACCCGCAAGTGCCATCGCTTGCACAATCCGGTCAATCTGCTTCTGGTCCATCTTCATGAATGCGGCGTGTGCTTTATTCGCTTTGTCGATTAACGTTTGAATATACTGACCTGCTGTCGGTTCTTTTGCTGGGGCGACTTCGTTCTTTACAGCCATCTCCCTCATCCTCCTAAAGGTTCGTATTAGTTTGTCTCTCTCGTTTACATTCACATCGTAACATGACAATAAACTTAATTATGTGATTTTTTTCACAAAGTATAACAAATTTAATTTAAGTTTTGTAGTGTCCTTCATACGACCATTTTCACTTCCTATTTAAAATATAGGGCTGTAAAATTCATCCTCTCCATCAAAAGTGAATTTTATCACAATGTTTGAAATTTCGTCATTTTTGCCCCCTTTCCTTCCCCCTCAAACGGTAAGATTAGGTATATACTGAACTTAAAAATTGAACCACCGCAATTTGTACCGTCCTTCCTCCCGGCCGAGATGACCCTGATCAGGACGGCAACGGTTTGCGGCGAACCTCGGAGGCTACTGCTTATTACAGACGGTCGTCCGATGGACACAAAGGGGAGATAGACTTATGAGAGAACTAACAACTGTACTGGAAAAGCGCGGTAATACTAACTGTTTCTCGGAAGCAAATTTCAACCATCTGCTGGTTACCATGAAAGATAGAACCTATCCGGAAGGTACACATCTGTACTGGGAAGGCGACATCTCTGACAAACTTTATTATATGAAACGGGGTCGTGCCCAGATCACCAAATCCACGGATGAAGGCAAGGAACTGATCATGTACATGTATCAATCCGGTGATATGATTGGGCAGGCTGATCCCTTCTTTGGCTCTAAACACAGCTTCTCTGCGGAAGTATTAGAGGATAGTGAGATCGGTGTACTGGAGCATAAAGACCTGGAGATGTTAATCTGCCAGCATTGTGACTTTGCGATCGACTTTATGAAATGGATGGGCATCCACCACCGGTTGACACAGACCAAATTCCGGGATCTCATGTTATACGGCAAACCGGGTGCACTCTGCTCCACCCTCATTCGGTTGTCGAATTCGTATGGTGAGCCTCATGGAGAGCATGTCATTATTCACAAAAAGATTACTCACACGGATCTGTCCAATATGATTGGAGCCACTCGTGAAAGTGTCAACCGCATGTTAAGCGATCTGCGTAAGAAAGACGGGATTGAATATGACAATGGCATGATTGTCATCAAAGATCTGAAGATGCTGCAAGGAATCTGTCACTGTGAGCTTTGCCCGAACGAGATCTGTCGTATTTAATATTTGACTATGCTGATCCGATCTTGCTTATATATTTCAATAAAAAAAGCCCAGTTCTCTAAAAAGAGATTGGGCTTCTTGGTATACTTAGGATGCATTGGTTAATTCAAGCTTTACCGCATCACGTGGATTCAATTTCATGTCCAGACCATTTTCCATTAATTCTTTGTCATTCACCATAATGACCCACCGCTCATTCATACGAGGCGTGACATTCTCGACCGCAACGACAAATTTGTTATTCTCCGACATTCTTACAATTCCGCTGGACTTCAACACATCGCGAACTGTGCACTCTTGAACGTAGACGCCGGCATATTGACGATTAAGTGTTGGCATAATGTTTCCACCGCTAACCTTGAGTAACGTTGTCTGATATGCAACGCCATCCCCCCCACTGTCAGCGGCTTTCACGTAAATGATCACTTCATCTTTGGCATGAAGCTCCATGTCCCAATCTTCCTGTTCAATATCCTTGCCGTTTAATTTAACAGCCCAGCTCAGCGAAGAATCCAGAGAAACTTCACCCACGGATTGAATCCGTTTGCCATCCGCCGTAAAATCAACCAGTCCGCTATTGAGTAATGCTTTTTTGAGTGTCAAACCCTCACTAAAATCTCGCTTAATGGACTTTGTTGCATCAGGCAAAAACGTACTGCCATCTACAGCCACTGTGATCGTATTCGCTGTTTCTGTCTCTTTGACAATTGGCTGCTCAGAAGGCTGCGTCTCACTACAACCAGCCAAGATCGCCAGTAGGAGCAAACATACACCTATGTAACCGGGGATTTTCTTCATCATGTAGGTAACACCACCCTGCGTAAAATCATTCACCCTGTTGTCCATAACCTCTATTATGGCACAACTTTCGGCAAAAAAAAGTGTCAAAGCCGTTACTTTTATAGGGTACCGCCTCCAAATAAGGCTTGTACAAGAAAGAGAGCCTGCACACAGGCTCTCCAATCTATATCATTTTATGTTCTCATTGGTTACGTTATCATTGGACACTAGCCTGCATGTATGTCCGTCCTCCATCGCCATCTTTCAGATATGGATTAAGCCCGAAGAACTGCTCCTCAGATACATACACCCCTGTCAGCAATCGCCCTTCAAGCAATCCACCGTCAACCTGCACGCAACATGAAGGTGCGTCTACATACTCCTGATACAACGGAATCTGCCCATATTGTTGATGGACCTTAAATACCTTCCCTTGCTCATGCAAAGGCCGTTCCGAGAAATAGGTAGGCACAATGTAACGAGCAATGACATCCAGTTCCTGCACGCTATAAAAGGGTTCATCACCAAGCCATGGCGCAAACATTCGAATCTTCTCATATTGAGACCAGACAACCGCCTGAATCAGCATTTCTGCCTGAACCAGCCGACCTTCTCCCACATCCAGAACCAATTGCTTACCATGAATAGTTTCTTCCATCTGAGACATCGTTGAATCAGGTTGTCCAAGCTCACATCCGATACACTTCCAGCCCCTGGACGTTTGAATCCATTTTTGCAGCACCGCCGGAGCTAATTTCGGACCATCGCTGTTCACAGAATGTGTATTCACTTCGGCAAGATCATCCTTAACCGAACGGGAATATGCTGTGCGCTTAAACAACTCTGCAGCTTTTTTGTAGATTAGATGTACCTGAATGGATGCGCTCTCAAGTTCTGCAATATCTTTTTTGCCGTAGCGTACTTCACGGGATAAGCTTTCTTCTCTCATGACAAGTGGGCCTCCTTCGCTCCGGCCGTCTGTGGCCATTTTCTATAGATTATACTACAACTCATGACAACATGTGCATAGCCCAAGAGAAAAACGCCGATCAACATAATACTTAAGACAAAAACCCCTGATTTCCACGGAAATCAGGAGTCTATGTCACTCATGCAACGAAAGTGGGTGATGCTTATACGTTAGTCAACCCACTTCTCAGCCCAGTCTTGAATTTGATTCATGACAGGCTGGAGCGCTCTACCTTTATCCGTCAGTTCATATTCAATACGAACCGGCGTCTCGGGATAGACGTGACGAACCAGAATACCTTCACTCTCCAGATCTTTCATCCGTTCGGACAACATCTTGTCACTCATGGACGGGATCAGATTGGAGATATCCTTGAATCGCTTCGAACCACTCATCAACGTTTGAATAATTAAACCATTCCAGCGTTTGCCCAAAAAAGAAAACGCCGTCTCAAAACGCGGACACATCCGCAAGTCTTGACCTTCCACATTAATCACCTCTTTAGAGATCACTCAAATCAACTTACATTTTGTTAGTATATTTCATAATAACATATTTAAGCTTCAAAGAAAACGCCTGCAACTAAAAAGTTTAAATTTTAGAAGCATATCATCCAAAATGGATCATACATCCCAGTATACATTACACGCTGCGTCGTAACCATGGGAAATATCGTATAACTTCCCCATAGTACTATCTTACCCAAAAAGAACCCCACTGCCACAGTCATCATTGACTCGGAGAAGGGTTCTTCGTATACATTATCCGTATAAGTTCAACTAAAGCATATTTACACTACCACTCCGACGTCAGAACAACTTTCCGATCGCTGTTATCCCCAGATTTTTTTGATTCCTTTCTAAAGGGAAAATCCGGGGATAAAGGCGCACGCTACGCTTCTTCAAGTTATTTCTGCCCTCTCCGTTATTGTGTAAATGTTAGTTGAACTTATATATCTTTCACGAAGCAATTAGTAAATTAAACCAGCACGCCACCAAATGGTCTTACAGGTTCACTCTTGCCAAATTCCGGCTTAAAGCTGCGGGCAGGATATGCCCATTTCACAGCGTTGCTGATCACTCTTAATATTTCCGGTTTGTAATAGGTCGGATATGTCTCATGACCTGGTCGGAAATAAAAGATTTTACCTTCACCACGCCGGAACGTACATCCGCTCCGGAATACTTCCCCACCCTGGAAGTTACTTACAAACACCAGTTCATCCGGTACTGGAATATCGAAGAATTCGCCGTACATCTCTTCTTTTTCCAATACAATCTTGCCTTCGATGCCATCCGCAATCGGATGAGACGGGTTAACACACCATACAATTTCCTGCTCGTCAGCTACACGCCATTTCAGATCGCAGCTGGTTCCCATCAGCGCTTTGAATGGTTTGGAGAAATGACCTGAATGGAGCACAATCATTCCCATGCCATTCAGCACTCGCTGCGCGACCTTCTGTGAGATCTCATCGCTTACGCGATCATGTGCCATATGTCCCCACCATATGAGCACATCTGTGGAATTCAGCACTTCATCACTTAATCCGTGTTCAGGCTGATCCAGTGTAGCTGTACGAATAGCAAAGCCTTCGCCGCCAAGTCCGTCAGCCAGTGCTCGATGCAGACCATCCGGGTAGACTTCCCTTACTTCATCGTGAATTTTCTCATGGACAAATTCATTCCAAATGGTGACGTTGATCATATTCAATTTCCCCCTAGTGTAGCTCTAAACCCACCACATATCGCCCAGCGGTTCTTCAATCAATACTTGCTGGAGATTTTGCACGGCTTTAGAGAATCCTTCTTCAACCGACATCAGACCGTCTTCGTGCTCAATACTTACTACATAATCATATCCGACCAGACGCAAGGCACTCATAATGTCTGCCCATGTCTTGTTATCATGTCCATAACCGACCGAGCGGAACTGCCAAGCCCGATCCAGCATATTGGTATAGTCCTGCATATCCGTTACACCGTGTTTGTTCACGTTTACCGGATCAATCGTTGTATCTTTTGCATGGAAGTGATGGATGGCTCCTTCACGTCCCAGGATGTGAATTGCCTGAACCGGATCAATACCTTGCCACCACATGTGACTTGGGTCCAGATTGGCTCCGATCACTTCACCTGCTGCTTCACGCAGTCTCAGCAGGGTTGCTGGAGTATGAACGGAGAATCCACCGTGCAGCTCCAATCCAACTTTTACGTTACGATCTGCTGCAAATTTACCCCACTCTTTCCAGTAAGGGATAACTTTGTTCTCCCACTGCCACTTCAGGATCTCCTGGAAGTCATTTGGCCATGGTGCAACAGGCCAGTTCGGATATTTGGCATCCTCATGGTCTCCCGGACAACCGGAGAATGTATTCACTACAGGTACTTCCAGCTTCTCAGCCAGTTCTACCGTTTTAACAAAGTCATCGTGAAATCCTTTGGCAATATCCTTTTGCGGATGTAGCGGGTTACCGTGACAGCTGAGTGCACTGATCGTCAAACCACGTGATTCCACTGCGTTTTTGAAGTTTTTCAATGCTGTAGGATTGCTTAACAATTCATCTGGCTTACAATGTGCATTGCCTGGATGTCCGCCTGTTCCGATCTCTACTGCTTTTAATCCCTTGGATGCTACATAATCAAGAGCATCCTCCAATTTACGTCCTCCGAATAGTACCAAAAATACGCCGAGTTTCAAGTGCGATTCCTCCCTGGATTAGATATCGTATGATTGCTGAATTCATGAATATTGAACTGTATACAATTACCGTTCAGATCACATGCCTGTTTGATTAGTGTGGAAAATCGAGAGTGTTTCTATCCTGAAATTGAACGTAAGAATACTGGTTATTCTGCTTCACTCGTAAGAGCATCAAGCTTCGAACGCTTATTACTCAGACTAGTGGGATTCCACGGTTTCAATCTCAGTTTGAACTGTGCGAGTTACTGCAAAAGAATCATAGCTGCTCTCCAGATGTATATGCTTGCCTTCAAGTGAAGAACGCTGGAATGAATGCATGGCTTCCAGTACGTGATAAGCAAGCTTGCCACTGGCTTTGTGTTCCCGTCCGGCACGAATGGATTCAACCATTTCGGTTACGCCGATGCCTCGTTCGTTTTGTCCACTTTCGAAGACTGGTTTGACCGTCTCCCAAGTGTCTTGACCGTATCTGCGAACCTTCACTTCCCCGTTAAAATAATTGGGGTCCGGTACACTAAGCGTACCTTCTGTACCATAGATTTCAATACGTGGCAGATCCGAAGCTCCGCGAATATCAAAACTGGTGATCATGGTTGCAATGGCACCTTCTGCAAAATCAATGGTTCCTGCCAAGTGAGTAGGCGTCTCTACTTGCAGTGCTGTACCTTCCTTTGGCCCAGAGCCAATCTTGCGATCTGCAATCTGTATGCCTGCAGAGGCGCTGATTCTGCGTATCGGTCCAAGTAGCGTAATCAGAGCGGTCAGGTAGTAAGGTCCCATATCAAACATCGGTCCGCCACCTGCGACATAAAAGAACTCCGGATTAGGATGCCAAGCTTCTGGTCCTCCACCCATAAAGAATGAAGTCGCTGCAACCGGCTTGCCAATGAGCCCATCCTCAATGGCTTTACGAGCTGTCTGTATGCCTGAACCAAGGAAGGTATCCGGTGCAGAACCAACATACAATCCCTTTTCCTCAGCCAACTCAACAACCTTGCGACCATCCTCAAGAGAAATTGCCAGCGGCTTCTCGGCATACACATGTTTGCCTGCTTCGAGTGCAGCCAGATCGGTCATGGCGTGACTTCCAGGAACCGTAAGGTTCAACACAAGTTCAATTTCGTTATTTTGCAGCAACTCATCTACATTGTAAACGTTTGCGATATTAAATTCATCTGCCCGTTCCTGAGCGCGTTCACGAATCAAATCCGCAACAGCCACGACTTCAATGACCGGGTTGTTTTTGAGATTTTCCAAGTAGATGGCGCTGATGTTACCACACCCGATGATGCCTGCTTTCATTTTCTCCACTGTGACGTTCATCTCCTTACGCATGGTGAAAATCTGCGTTTGAATGGTTGAGATACATATGTTTTGTTGGATGTTTCCTGTTCCTTAAATCTAATACTATGGTATTCCGTTTCAGCTTCAATTAAAATGAATAATATGATTGAAACATGAACTATCTGGTCATAATTTTCAAATTGCAAGGAGTATGCCCATGCCGACAGATCAAACCTGCCAAGTTCTTACAGCAGGCTTTTCATTTCATCGTAAGCCCTACGCTATGGTGCAGCCCGAAGGTGTGAAGAACTACCTGTTAAGACTGCAAACAGACGGACGTTGCCGTGCACGCATAGATGGGGACATGTCCCTGGTAGATGCGGGCGATCTGCTTCTTTTTGATCCTGACGAACCCTATGAGCTGAGAATAGACAATGAAACCAATCCGATGGGAGAACGACTGGTGGAGAGTGGCGACTATCACATCTTCTTTAATGGTTCCTGGGTGGATGAGTGGTGGAAGCGTCACAAAAGGCCGACCCGAATCAAAGTCGAACTGACGGAAAGTCTCTTGGTCCTGTTTCGACAGCTCGTACTGGAGCAGCGCCGCATCTCTAATCCTTATCCGGAAATTTCAAGTTATTATATGCGAATTTTATGTCTCGAAGTGGATCGTCTGCTCGCGGAGCATCCAACGATAACCAACACCAATTATGTGGCTTATGAAATCAAAAACTACATTGAAGAAAACGCTTCCTCTTTATTCAAGCTGGATGATGTGGCAACACATATTGGCATCAGTGTCTCACGGGGGGTTCATCTCTTCAAAGAAGCGTTTGGCAAAAGCATCATGCAATACACGCTTGACGTACGGCTGAATATGGCCAGGGAACGGATTATATTCAGTCCAATGACCCTGGAGCAAGTGTCTGAGTCTTCCGGCTTTAACAACTACACCTATTTTCATCGGGTATTCCGTTCCCGGTTCGGCATGTCGCCTAAGGAATTCCGCGTCATTCACCGGGAACAGATGTAATCATATTAGTATACGTAAGTTGAACTTATTTGCGCGCGGCTATGGCCTCGGATACAACCATCGCCAGGTCTTCATTGCCAAACATGGACAACACGCCAAGTACCGTATCATCCGGGATCTCACCGGCTTCCTCCTTGGATACAATCAGCTTCTGCACCTGCTGCAAACGCTCGTTGCTCTGCTGATCCGGGTAGGCTTGCCGGTACATCTCTTCCGGGTCCAAACCATTATTAACACACCACTGGGCAAATACGAGGATCATCATCTCTTCTTCCTGTTTATAGGTTTCTACAACAGCTTCCTCGATCTGTTTATTACGTTCCTTTTCATATTCATCCATGACTTGTATTCCTCCGTATGTGTATTCTGCAATTATTTGCGAATCAATTGTTCCGCCAGTTCATGACTGTCCATGACATGACTTGCACTGATCAGGCAATCATCAGGTGAGTCCAGACAAGCCAGGAAATTATCAACTGCTCCGCTAAAACCTCTGCGTGCTAACACAGTGTCCCAACTCCCGAACGTTTCTTTGGTTTCCGGACTCCCCTGTTCCATGTAGCTGATCGTGTCCATGTTCACCACTTCAACAGATCGTCCACCACCATGCAATTCGATCTTCTCCAGATCTGCCCCAGCTTCACGCACCATATCGAATCGACCGTAGGCTGTTCTGCCCAGCTTGGCCGTTCCGGTTGCGTGCAGCAGTCTGTCCAGATCATTCTTCCGAATCCATTGATGAAGCAACTCCACATTATGATCCGAGTACCACAACATAAGATCCAGCATATGGATGAGATCATCATAGATGGTTTCTGCCGCAGGACGATCCTGAATGCCTGTACGATGTTTGGTCACTGTCAAGGATTCAAAACCTTTTCCACCCTGCATCCATTCTTTCGCTTTTTGGTACATAGGTGCGAATCTACGGTTGAAGCCTACTGCGAGTAACAGCCCTTGTGCCTCGGCAAAAGCAGTCATCTCTTCCGACTCCCGAATCGTATAGGATAACGGTTTGTCTACGTACACGGCTAATCCCTGTTCCAGACATTGCATGACAATGTCAAAGTGCGCTTCCGTTGCTGTATGTACAAACACCGCATCCAAGTCCCAGGACAACAGTTCTTTCAGATCCGTTGTTCCCCGTTCTAATCGATACGCCTCCTGAACGGCTTTGACCGGCTCCGGAGATCGGTTCATGATGCCTACAATCTCCACGTTCGGATGAGCTGTTAACAGCGGCAAATATACTTTACGTGCAATATCGCCGAGGCCGATAATTGCAACTCGTTTACGTTGGGTTGTTTCCATGATGATCATTCCACCTTCAGTTCGGTTCTATATTTCCACGTCCTATAGTGTAACCCTTCGGACAGCAACTTGCCAGTGATTGCAGCACACTTCGCGCACGAATTGTTCAGACAATGGGCGAACGTGGTAAACTTAGGAGGAACAGCAGTACAGATCGGGACACGACCAGACCTGCCTGATCTGAAAGGAGCGTTTGGGATTTTGCGAAAATGGTTATGGCTTCTGTTATATGTTTTACTTGCAGGAGTCACGTTTATTTACAGATATGAACTGCTGGCCTGGACCGATCTTCATCAGTCCATTCCGCTGTTACTCGCCATGGCAACATTGTTTGCTCTTGTGCCTGTAATTCCTTATAAGTTTGTTATTATCGCTTTTGGTTACAGTTACGGTACCACCACAGCAGCCTGGATATGCTGGCTTGGCACAACACTTGCTGCCATGCTCGTTTATGGCGGAGCAAGAACCATCTTCAGACATCAGGCGAGATCGTACCTCGAACGTATTCGGGGTCTGAACCGTTTTACCACATGGATGGAGGCACATCCGTTCATGGGTGTCATGTCGATGCGACTGTTGCCGATTGTGCCTCAGATGGCCGTTAATATCTACGCAGGTATAACGTACACGCCATTCTGGGTCTTCATGGTTGCCACGGCCATTGGGAAAATGCCAGCGATTTTTGTATTTGCCTATGCAGGTGCACAGGCTGAAACCTCAATCTGGCTGAGCCTGGCCATCCTTGCCGGATATCTGGTGTTCATGGCCATTGTATTGCTCTTATTTCGCTTTCGGTCACGCAACAAAGCCTGAATTCAGAATTCGCAAACCGTTCAGATTCAACTTGTTTTCATCCCGGCTTGGTTGGCTTGCCAATTCAGGATATAATAGAAGAGCAAGCCTAATGCTTGTGTAACAAGTTTTAATAAAACGGTAGATTGCTGGAGCTCGAACACGAGCGCTAAATCTTCATCAGAAATGGAGTGACTATAGCATGGAACAACATTCAAGTGAGTTAGCAACTTTTGCAGGCGGATGCTTCTGGTGTATGGTATCCCCCTTTGAAGAACTGCCCGGTATTCATAAGATCGTATCGGGTTATACAGGAGGACATACCGAGAATCCAACATATGAAGAGGTCTGCTCGGAGACAACAGGACATGTAGAGGCTGTGCAAATTACGTTTGACCCTGCCATCTTCCCTTATAAGAAACTGGTTGAACTGTTCTGGCAGCAGATTGATCCTACGGACACAGGCGGGCAATTCCATGACCGTGGATCTTCCTATCAGACGGCCATCTTCTATCACAGCGAAGAACAGCGCCAGATTGCGGAAGCTTCCAAAGCGGAGCTGGGACAAAGTGGGCGTTTTGACAAACCAATCTTCACGCCGATCTTGCCAGCAAAACCGTTCTATGAAGCGGAAGAACATCACCAAAATTATCACCGGAAGAACCCTGCCCATTACAAACGCTACAGCAAAGGTTCTGGACGCGTAGACTTTATCGAACGCAACTGGTCCGGTAACGTGGATAAAGACGGGCTGAAAGAGCGCCTGACGCCGCTTCAATATGAAGTTACGCAGAACAGCGCGACCGAGCCTGCATTCCATAACGAATTCTGGGATCACCACGGTGATGGTATCTATGTGGACATCGTATCTGGCGAGCCATTGTTCAGTTCTACCGACAAATACGACTCCGGCTGCGGCTGGCCGAGCTTCACACGTCCATTGCGTGACCACAACGTGAAGGAAAAAACTGATCTCAGCCACTTCATGATTCGTACCGAAGTGAGAAGTCGTGAGGGCGATTCCCATCTGGGTCACCTGTTTAACGATGGTCCTACCGAAGCAGGTGGAATGCGTTATTGCATCAACTCTGCGGCACTTCGTTTTGTACCCAAAGAAGACTTGCAAAAAGAAGGATACGGTGAGTACGCCGTCCTTTTCCAATAAGTTATAATACAAATACAAAAAGAGCAGTGGGATGATCCCGCTGCTTTTTTGTTGTACATTCTTTTTTTTTCATAGACAAACTATTGTTGCACAAGAATGTATTTGATTAGGTTTGGCTCGAAGAGATTTCCGAATTCAATTGGCTGGCAGGAGCCGTCTGATCATTACGAAATTGAATTCGCATCGCTGGAACAATACCCATGATCATCACGGTAACCGAGATTGCGTAGACGATAAAAATGGATGTGCTGTTCATCAGTACACCTGCCATGGAAGATCCAAGAAGCATGCTTCCTATGAATAAAGGTGTAATGGTGCCATTCACTCTCCCGATCAAGTGCTCATCAATCCGGGTGACCAAGTACGTGGAGATGATGACGTTGATAAATGCCAAACTGATTGAGCTTAAGAAGCTGATCAAAAGGGTCAGCCAAAACCAACTGGATAACACTTCCCCCATCGTGGCTACAGCCAGACAGAGCACACCTACAAGCAGAGTTAAGGTCTGGTTCAGCTTGGCACTTACAGCAGCCGCAATACCTCCTCCAATCAATAAACCTAATCCGGACGCTCCAGAGAGGAACTGTAACGACGTTGCTTCAAGTCCCAGACGTTCAGTGATCAGAAATATTCCAAGTGGGCTGATGAGACCCGCAGAAAGCCCTATACAGATGAATATCAGACTAAGCATTTTTAACGAGCGAGATCGAGCAACATATTGCCAGCCCTCTTTGATATCCGCTAATAATGAGGTATTTATTTCCCGCTGAGTGGCGTCTTTAGGCAGAAATGTGAGTAGAAGCGCAGAGGTGAGGAATAGAATGAGTAATGCGTACATAGACGCCTGAATCCCCATTGCAGTGTATATAAACGTTCCGACGATTGGTCCGAGAATTAAAAACAACGATTGACCACTCTGGGTAATAGCAATTGCAGACTGCAAATGTTCTCCCTTTACATTTCGCCTTACAATCTTTAGAGAGGATGGCTGAGAAAACTGACTAACAATAGAGGATACAAACGTGGCTACGTATAGAATCTGCCAATATCCCGAAGATAAAACACCGATAATCATGACAATAGACAACGCACTCAGAATATCCCCCAGTATCATCGTACGTTTGGGATTCCAGCGATCAGCAAGTGCACCGCCTATGATGGAGAAAACAAAAATCGGGGCATATTCAAGTACGGTAATCAGCGAGACAGCTATTGGACTTCCCTGAGTTCGATCCATTACATAATAGAGGATTGCCATATTTCGGATCCATATCGCCAGATTTTGCAGCAGATCAGACCCTGTCACGATTAAAAAAGCTTTATTCCTGAACAATGTGTTCATTCTCCATCTCCTCTTTTAAACCGACTGTCCGGTTTATTAATATTTAAAAAGAAAAACTGACGTTACATCAGCTTTTCATGGTTAACGTTGTTGAATGCCTGCTAGCAGACCGGCCATGCCTTTGTGGTAAATACGACGAATATCTGTAAGGTCCTTCTCATAATAGAGTGTAGTCAATCCGCTAAACAGACCGTAGATAATGTGCATTACATCCTGTGGGTCATCGGGTTTTAACTCCCCATCTTCCATCCCTTTAGTAATAATGGACTCATATGTCGCATACGGAATACGGATCAGGGAAAGCATCTCATCGAGCATCTCCTGGCTGACGACCTGACCCGAGACAAACTCGTTAATGGCGTGATTCAGCGGGTTAGCCAAATCATCCACGTAATGGTCAGCAAGTCCGTACAGTTTGTCTATGGCAGTCTTATATTCGGATTCTTTGTCCAGCCAAGCATCCATCCAATCTTCATTGTTAAGCTTGATTAGATACATGAATAACTCTTCTTTGCTTTTGAAATGATAATAGATGCTGCCTTTACTCCGATTGTTAATCGTACATATGTCTTCCATGGAAGTTGCACTATATCCCTTTTGGGCAAACAGTTCCTTGGTATTACGTGCAATGTCTTTTTTTATCTGGGCAACATCTTTTCTTCGTTTAACTTCGATTGGAAAAACCCCCATAAATTAAACCGACTATTCAGTCTAATATTATCACAGCACAAATACCCCGTCAATTCAATTTGCACAGGCACCCTCTCATTTGCTGTTTCAAAAGATGTACAAGAGAGTGCCTGGCTAAAATTCAGGAAAGAGTCGTCACATCATACTTACGATCCAACCGATCCAATACGCAAATGGAATTAATAACAACTGTGCCAACAGTGTACCGAATAGACGGGACACGAGCATGCAACCATAAATCTGATTCATGCGATCCAAACGGATCTCGCCACGTAACGATTTGTCACTGAGCAGGGAAATCCGGGGATCAATCAGGATGGTTAACAAAATAGTCGCTATTCCGTTAATTAACCCGGTTGATTGGGATGCAGCTACAGCCTGCCCTGGGTAAAGGTACGCTGCGTATAAGCTGGACAGGACACCTGTGGTATAGATTGCGGTTACCGCTACATTAAGCAGCATTAAGCGTCTTGGCATCCCATGTTGTACCAATCGTTTGGCCATCTTCCAGGATGGCGGGGTGATGTAATACGTTGCATTTCTAATCTTGTTTCGCTTCAGCATACCGCGAACCATCGCAGGGATGGAACCGGCTGCTTCAAAATGTACAACCATTCTTGATGAGAGCTTCACCATGGTTGGAAAACACAATATGGCTAATGCCGTTCCAATCGTTGCCGCACCCATTAACCAGTGTAGCTGTGCCGCAAAGTGTGGATTGGCTCCACGTGTTGCGGTATCCACCAGATTACCTACCATTGGGCCCTGGGCCATATTCGAGGTTCTAGAAACCAGCAGCAAGATACCCGCCAAAGAAATGGCTAGCGCGATTCTGCGGGTGCGTAGTCCACCAAGGCGTAGCGCGTAAGACAAGCTGTCTGCGGCATGAATCAGCATGGTGAACAGCATAGGGATTGCCAGACTAAGACTAAACATATGTATGTACTCCTTTATATTCCTGTTATTGAACTTATTTCTTTCATGGACAGCATTATACTCCTCTGGCTTGCAAAAGTATAGGAACAAGATCCTTTTATATAAGTTGAAATAAAAATGTTTACACTGGACACTCCGATGACAGAACAACCTTCCGATCGCTGTTATCCCCAGATTTTTTGATTCCTTTTAGAAAGGGATAAATCCGGGGATAAAGGCGAGCACTTCGTTTCTTCAGGTTTTTTTCTGTCCTCTCCGTTTCGTGTAAATGTTTATTTCAATTTATATAGATCATCGGTAAATGCACTTACGACCTCGGCTGTTCATCGTTTATCCCTCCCCTCAGAGGGTAATATACAACTAATCCATTATTGTACAGGAGGGGTTCATATGCCTTGGAACAAACAGGAATATCCGGTATCCATGAAGAATCTGGAACCACGTGTCAGACATAAAGCAATTGAGATTGCCAATGCTCTGCTCGATGATGGGTATGAGGAAGGACGCTCGATTGCCATAGCGACAGCTAAGGCGGAAGAATGGGATGAGAATCATCCCGTGCCGGAACGTTCGAAATCGGACTCCACAGAACGTCGTCATTCCGAGCCCGTTTCTTCGTCCAAAAGTCATGACAACATCCATGTCGTGCCTACCGACTCCGGTTGGGCGATCAAGGAAGAAGGAAAGTCTACCTATCTGTCGACATTTGATACTAAAGCAGAAGCTGTAGATAAGGCCAAAGAGCTTAGTAGCAAACAAAATATTCGAGCGATTATCCATAATCAGGATGGTCAGATCGCTTCTTCGATCAAGCCCTGAATGAATCGGATGACATCGGAAAATGGCTGTTTTCACAGTGGGCTGTCATTCCACAGTTCAGCGAATATAAAATCATTCCATGAGCAAAAACAACAAAATCCCTTTTGCTGCTGAAAAGCAGTCAAAAGGGATTTTGTATGAACTTTAACTATCAAGACCTGAATATGATGCATACAGGTTATGGTTGTTCTGAAACGTATGGTTAATTGGATACCCCTCTAGCCACCGTAGTCCGTTGTGAAATAGCAGCAGCGTTAACTGCCTTGGCTGCAGCCGATGGCATCGGCAATTTCACAGCCGAAGTTGTAACCACGGTTCCGCGAGCCGGAACACTAACGACGTACGTGATGACTTTACTGGCAATCCATACGGCCAGAATCGTATATAAAGTTTCTTTTACCGGAAGAAAGAAAAGCGACAATCCCAATACAAAAGCATCGCTGACAAAGAAAACTGTTCCCAGCTTCCATCCCTTCCAGCGGCTAACCAGCACGGCGAGAATATCGTCTCCGCCTGTCGCTCCACCGAATCGAAGCACGATCCCAGCGCCTACCCCTGTCAATATACCGGATAGAACTGCCGGAATCCACAGATTTCCGTTAAACGACAATACCAGTGTGGAGTATCGTTCAAAGCCGTCATAGAATAGGGAAAATGCACCGACGCCAAGCAATGCCTGAATCATGAATTTCCAGCCTTTGAGGAACCAAGCCAGGATCATGACCGGAATGTCCAGTAACAACATACCGATAGCAGGTGATAAGCCTGTTGCGTATTTTCCGAGCAGGGCCAGACCAACAAATCCGCCCTCCGATAAATGATTCTGAAAGTTAATGTGATAATAAGCAAAAGCTAAAATAAATGTACCAAGTAGCATAATGGCGAATTTGATCGCCTCTGTTTTAACGTGTTGTAAGGTTAACGATGTTCTCTTCATTCAGGTTCCCTCGCAGTTTGTAGGTTGGTTTTTTAGACCGACCGTACCCTGCAAAAGGTAAGCCTGGAAGAAATCATCGTGTACGTCCTTCGAATATTCATTCCAATCCCCTCTTTCGCAGAGTCAGCCGTTTTTTTGAAACCGGTTGGTGTACTCTACAAGGGGCGCTATGTGTATGAGAGATCGTAACGTTTCCAGATCGTCCTTGGGGAGATTGTCCTTCGGGAACTCATGGTATCCTGATCCTTTCTGTTCTGTTGTGGTTAGCTGTGCTCAGTTAAACTGAAAAATAACTACAATGCATAAACTTGAACATTTAATTGTACACTTACACTTGGATTACAGTACCCTCTTTTGATCGCGGTTATCCCCGGATTTTTGGAATTCCATTTTCCCTCTGGGGAAAATCCGGTGATAGCCTATGCTTCCGAAGCTGCTTTCTTTCAGAAAGCTTTCAGGCGAACGCTTCGCTTCTACAGATGGGTTCTGCACTCTTCGTTCCTGTGTAAATTGTAAATCCAACTTACACCAGTTGCAAGTTCATTCAGTTTAAACACCAAAGCTAACTTGCTTGTTCTTCTATTATATAACACCAACGTGACCGGGTCTAAACAGCAGACCCCTCAAAAACAGGCATAAAGCAGCCTTTGGACTGCTCCAGCAGTCATACGGCAACACCAGGATAAGCAATGCTTGCTAATGGTGCAACCTGCTCCTTTATTCTATGACCAAAGCTTCCAAAAATAACTGTCAGTCACCCAACTGTGACAAATTGGGGCCTTTTTTTATTTTCTTGCGCTTTTTAAAGGAATCATTTTCCTTTCACACATACACTATAGCAAACGTAATCGGCTTATTCTTTGTCCAGTTCAGACGTTTCCAGACTTACTCTGCTGTTTATGGTATAATATAACAATTGAATCCCACTACCGTTTAAGCGAGGCGGATTGATGAAAACGTTAAAGCCAAGAGTCTTTATTGGCTGCTCGCTGGAAGCGAAGCCGATTGCAGCCGCAGTACACGAAAACTTACGTTTTTCAGCCGAAGTTACCCCTTGGTATTCCGGGGTTTTTAATCCAAGCAGCTATACCATGGACGACCTGGAAGTAGAGGTCCGTACGACTGACTTTGCCATTTTTATTTTTCATCCGGATGATATATCCAAAATTCGCGGGAAGTACTACGCGTCGGTCCGGGATAATACAATGCTGGAAATGGGTCTGTTTATGGGTCGTCTGGGACGAAAACGTATTTTTTTCATTCTTCCTGAGGATATTACAGACATCAAGGACACAACCAAGGTCGAAGGATTGCGTATGCCCACAGATCTGCTGGGATTAAATCCACTCGTATATGAAATCCGTTCCGACGGAAAGTGGGCACCAGCCGTGTCCGTGGCATGTTCCAAAATCGCAGACAGTATTGAGGAACAAGGACGCTGGAGTGATCCAGAATTGGAGAACATCATTGAGAAGCATAAACGCACTGAGGGAGAAGCAAGGTTACAACTGCTTAAGTTGCTGCGGTTCTTTAGGGAATTGCTGCGTACCCGCAAAGCAGATGCCAAGATGCTGGAGCGAATGAGCGATGCCCTGCGTACTGCCTTTGTCTCTCATCCTCCATTCGCTGTACGTGGCACAGCCATATACCGTACAGATGACAGTGGTTATATTGAGCAATTATGTGGTAATGTTGGAGAACCGGGGAGAAAGTATGACTTGTCCGCTAACGACGACAAACAACCGGATGATCCCAAGCGTATCCTGGTGATTGATTCTTACCGGGAGAATAAAATCAAGATTAACCTGTATGATGATTACCTTGAGAAAGAGTATCTGCTATGCTATCCTGTAGCCAAGAGGTATGTAATCACCGTTCACATTATTGGACATATTGAAGCGGATGAGGCGGTATTTCAGCAGATTGACCTACAGAATCGTCAACTGTTCAACGCCATCAACGATTTGTTAGGAGGCGAACCGGAATGAAACCGGAAACGAAAAAAATAAGCAAGCGCTGGGGCAGCGAAAAAAAGGTACGCCTCAGTTCTGCGCCCGAATCATCACGACCGGTTCCGGAACCCAAGGAAGAAGATCGTTTCCACAAGCCGGCCGTACCGCTAACTACCATTGGGCCCTCCCTGAAGGGCAAGGAAAGACCTTATAAGGTCATCCTTGAAAAAGAGGCGTTCTACGAAAAACCTCAATATCTTGCTTAATTTCTGAACACATCATCAAACCTGCCGCTGAATCGGCAGTATTCCATAGGCCCCGCCGCCCAAGGCAGGGGCTTTTTTGTTGCTCATTTTCGCTAAAAATAAAACTGCTTATACTCGTTGACCTGGTGCCATCGTGTTAAGGCAAGTCATCCTTGAATCATGATCGCAATTCGTTGCTTGTAATTACTTCTGTAGCAGACTGCATTGCATAAGCTTATTTGGTTTATGGCCTTAGGTTTCCTGCAAAACCCATAAATTATACCTTATTTTGGAGCAGGCTTGTCCTGTTTATTGCTTTCAGCAAACTAAAGAAGACGAGGAATGCTCGTAATAGTTCACGTCTTTCCTGCACTTGCTATTTCCAATTATAATATAAGAACATATGTTCTGTAAATAAAAAAGAGAAATATATTTTGACCTATACAAATTTCAATAAGAGTTGAATAGCATTTAATTTTTTTCTGTAAAAAAACAGGCGACGCTAACTTAGCGCTGCCTGTTTCAGTAGTCATTATTTCGTAATTTCGTACTTATAAGCTGGGGCTGTCTAGATGAGACCGGACTGTTGAAGTAATCTGCGTATAATCACAGCTGTTTCGGCGCGGGTAATCGATTGATTCGGAGCAATTATATCTTTTCCACGTCCGGACACCAGTCCGGCGGAGATGCTCGATGCTACTGCTTCCTTCGCCCAACTTGCTACTTGCTCAGCATCCGCGTAATCAGACCATTGCTGAACGTTCCCGGCAGATGCAGCTGGTTCCATTCCAGTCACTGTCATAGCTCGTGCTATGAGCGCCATTGCTTCCTGACGAGTAATCTGTGCCTGTGGACGGAATGTTCCATCTTCATATCCATCGATTAGGCCATAGCTGGACGCTGTGTTCACAGCACCCGCGTACCACTGGCTTCCACTCACATCGTTAAAGGAGTTAAGCTGTCCTCCAGGTTTTAATCCTAATCCACGTACCAGGATAGCAGCGAACTCTGCACGTGTAACTCCACGGTTCGGTTCAAATGTGGTGTCCGTGATTCCCTCGATAACCATACGTGAACCCAAATCATTCACTTCTGTCTTGGCCCAGTGTTGGGTTACATCAGTGAAGGTATGCGGGTGCCAGATAACGGCATAAACACTGTTGGTCAAGCTGTTAATCTGTGCATGGTATATCCCATTGACCTGTGTAATTTTTGTGGGTATATGGCGCACGGTTCCTTCTGCATCCACTACAACACCTGTGGTGATCTGAGTTGGATCAACGTTCGCTGGTAATGCAATCGTACGCGATACATAACTATTGAACTTATCCACACTCACGGATTTGCCATCGAAGGTGGCTGTTACTTTGAAATCAACTGGTGATCCCAGAAGAGTATATCCATTTTGCTGAGCTGCTGATTGTGCTGTCTGTATGACAGCTTCTGTTGGCTGTGAAATTTCGATTCCCAGTTTGATGTTCTCCAAGGAATTGTCAGAATTCATACCCAGTTGCTGCGCGAGCTTCTCAATATTAACCTGCTGTGCAGGTAACGTGTAAGAGGCAATATCCGTTTGAAGCACCAATACGGCTTGTTTGTCAGCCATGAGTTTGACTGTCTGGCCTGTCAGTTCACCAATAACCAGATCTCCTTGGCCATTACCTGTCACAGGGATCGTCACAATAGCGTTGTTCCCCTCGTTTTGAAGTTTCTGTCCAATGAGAGCTGCGTCCACTTTAAGGGTTACAACTTTTCGCCCGTTCACTTCAGTAGTGGCTAAGCTTCCAGCGTTCTCGGCTTTACCGTTCACGAGCACCTTAGCACCTGTGGATGGCGGAGTTACGACGGGATTAGTCACTGGTGTACTTGCACTGTTTCCACCAGAACTGGAACCACCTGAGCTTCCATTGCCACCCGATCCACCTGAACTATCACTATTCCGCTTGATGTTCAGCGTATATGTTTTCTTGCTTATTCCGTCCAATGCAGTTACTTCGATCGTAATTGTGTTCATACCACTGACTAATTGCACGACTGTACTGTTGCCGCTGATACCATTAATTTTCACTGTGGCTCCCATTTGATCGGGTTTAACGCTAATTTCAGTCGTGCTAACAGAACTGCTGACTGTCGCTTCATATATCTCTTCTTCCGGGCTGAATGTCGGAGATAATGTGATCGAAGGTAGAGTTATTTCACTCAACTTGGCATTGGTGATGTCAATTCGATTGATGTTAAGTTTATAGTCGTTACTAGTGCCGTCCTCCGCCTGAACATTAATGTTTACAAGATTTGAGCCGTATACCAGATCCGTAACTGTGTATGTGTATATACCATCCGTCACGGTTTCACCTGTAGCACCTGTTACCTGTACTACTTGTCCGTCATTTGCTTTGCCCAAGGCCACGTTTAGACTTGTCACATCAGATTCCACATCTACGCGATAATCGAGTTCATCTGCAGAGAAATCAGGTGTCAACTGACCCGAACTCACTACCAGACTGGAAAGTGTTGCTGTCGATGATTTCCACTTCGCGTACAGTGTAATATTTTGCGTCAAGTTCGTATTGAAGTCAAAAGGTTGAAGCAGTTGGCTATCCTGATACCAGCCCGAGAACGTATATCCTGCTTTTTCCGGAGCATCAGGATTTACTGCTGGGCTGTTATAGTCCACCTTTTGATCAGCAACCTCCGATCCACCATTGGATTCAAAACTAATATTTACATATAGCGGTTGCCACTGTGCATATAAGGTAACATCACTATCATTCATGGAGAATGTATCCGCTGCGCTGTAGCTAGTTCCACTGCCGTCTACGGATGTATTCCATCCGACGAACTGATAATCTTCTTTCTCAAGCACTCCCGAGTTATCTAGCACTGTCACCGTTGCATCTTTTTCATATTTCTGATTATCTACCGGAACACTACCCGTAGTTGCACCATTGGCATTGTAAGTCACTGAATGTTCTGTAGAGAGGGTCTTAATTGTCAATTTGTTACTTTTAGTAGCGTCTGCATATGCAACATATGGCATTCCGTTCGGGCCGAATGCGAGTGAAGATTCGTTTATCGAACCTGTGAAGTATGGCTCTCCTCCAACGACAGTCCACTGAGCCCCGTCCAATTTCATCATTACACCTTGTTGCATCATCATGCCATTACTCGGTAGATTTTTAAAAGCGGTGTACGGAATACCTTGAGGATCAAATGCTAGAGACATACTGTTTAATGTACCGGAGGAAAATCCTGGATTACCTACAATATCCCACTGGGTACCGTTAAACTTCATAACTGTAGCTTTAAAGCTATTTGCTCCATCTTGAAAAGCAAGATAAGGAATATTATCCGGGCTAAAAGCCAGGGATGGATAGGAAGCTTCAGCTGCTGTAAATAAAGAATTCCCCACACTTTTCCACTGTGCATCCAAGAATTTCATTACCGTTGCTTTTCTATTCGTTGAATCTGTGTAAGCAAGATGAAGAATTCCCGCAGCATCAAACACTATTGGAGATAATCCAGAAGCATTATTTGTTGTAAATCCGACTGGGCCAACATTTTCCCACTGATTTCCATTCAATCTTTTCACTGTAATCTTATTACTCACAGATTGATCACGGTACCCGACATAAGGAATGTTATCAGGACTAATTGCAATTGATACATAAACCGCGGCCGCAGCTGAAAAACCAGCACTACCTACAATCTCCCATTGTTCTCCGTTAAATTTCATAACAGTTGCTTTACTTCCATTATCACCATCCTGATAAGCTGCGTATGGAGTATTATGAGAATCAAATGCGAGCGATGAGGTGTTATGTATCACCCCGGTAGAGAAACCGGCAGGCCCCACGTATTGCCATGCTCCAGAAACATATTTTAGAACCGTTGCTTTCCCGCCTTTGGTTCCATCCTTAAATACTGTATACGGTGTACCCTCCCGATCAAAAACCAACGTTATATTCTCCGCCTGTGTTGATGTAATTCCGGCGCCACCCACATCTGTCCACGTTCCACTTGCCGCATAAGCACGATCTGCATCTAAACCCTGAAACCCTGGAAATCCTCCAAAAGTTAAAGCAGCCACAATCAGCATCGTTATCACTTTTTTAAACCTCAGTAATCTTTTATTCATCACCATCGTCCTTCCATTCATCATATAACATCCTTGTCCCTCGCGACTTCATCTCCGTCTAAACCTTACAAATCTACTTAAGAGCTACTCAACTAATATGGCTCGTATATCCATCAGACGTACATCCATCGAAATATGTATTTTTAAAAGATTTAGCACTCCTTTCGATCTGGTTTGAAATTTTAAAGATATTATAACGAGCTACTATAAACAAACTCTAAACACGGGGAGTACATTCTCCTTTTATGTTCTGCATTCCGACAAGTTGAAATTGCCTACGAGACTTATTTCACAAGGGCTTTTAAGTGATTCAACCTGCCTTTAAGAGAGAATGTAAATATTTTCAGGTTGAAACCTGCATGGCTCAGGATTATGCTGACTATACTATAAACAGGAACGTTTGTTCCTAATTAAAACGATATATTTATGGCTAAGGAAGTGAACATATGACATCCTCAACTTCCGCCCCACCCCCTTCGGATGAAGACCATCGTCTGATTAAAGGCCTGGTTGTGCGCACGCTATTGCTGGATGTACTTGAACGAGATATTCGCACACTGGATACGCTGCTGCTGAAGATGCCCGAAGTCTACATTCTGTCGCTGACCCGCATTCAGAACAATGTGCTCAAGGAGATGTTGACCCTTCGTAAACAGATGAGAACCCGTGGTGTCAAAGTACTGGAAGAGAAACGGGAAGCCGAGGGTATCGAAACTCTGTATATGTGCAGGGGGTATTGGCAACGTTTTTACATGTTATGGACGTTCGCACGAAACGAAGTCAAAAAAGAACTCAGTCGGCATCTGCAGATGGACTTGGCGCAGACTTGATACAACTCTGACAATATTGAACCCATCCGCAGCAAAACAAGTTGACCACGGAAGGTTACGTTCATTAAGATGGAGAAGAGATATCCAACCATTCCAATAAGGCATGAATTGATTTCAACCGGATAAACTCTCAACGTCTTATCAATCAAGGAGCTGTACTTCATGGATTTGAATACACATTCGATTAAACAAACAACCGCACATACAGGCATTGCCGCAGATGTAACAGAACTAATCGGCCAGACACCTGCCGTTAAACTAAACCGACTCACAGGCAGCGACTCCGCTGACGTATACGTGAAACTGGAATACTTCAACCCAAGTGGTAGCGTCAAAGACCGTGCCGCATACAATCTGATCATTCAGGCTGAACTTGCGGGACACTTGCTACCCGGCGCAACCATTATCGAACCAACCAGTGGCAATACGGGCATAGGTCTTGCGATGAATGCCGCCGCCAAAGGATATAAAGCTATTCTGATCATGCCGGACAATATGTCCAAGGAGCGCATCAACATTCTGAAAGCCTATGGCGCAGATGTGGTGCTCACCCCTGCTGCGGAGCGGATGCCTGGTGCAATTCGCAAAGCGAAAGAACTTCAGGCAGACATTCCGGGAAGTTTCATTCCGCAGCAGTTCGAGAATCAGGCGAACCCGGACATTCACCGGATCACGACGGCTCCCGAGATTATGCAGCAGATGGATGGCAGGCTGGACGCCTTCATCGCTACGGCGGGCACTGGCGGAACGATTACGGGAACCGGGGAAGAACTGCGCAAGCAGTTACCCGGTATTCGCATCTATGCGGTGGAGCCCAAAGGTTCTCCGGTGTTGTCCGGTGGCGAGCCCGGACCACACAAGCTCGTCGGTACAAGTCCGGGATTCATTCCGGACATCCTGAATACCGACGTGTGGGATGCCATCATCCAGGTGTCCGATGAGGACGCACTGGATACGATGCGGCAGCTTGCTGCCCGGGAAGGGCTGTTGCTCGGCCCTTCCTCTGGGGCTTCGGTGTGGGCCTCCCTTCGCATCGCGAAGGGACTGGGGCCGGGACACCGGGTGCTCTGCATTGCGCCGGATACCGGGGAACGGTATCTGAGCATGGGTATTTTTTAACATAGCAAAAATCTATACACATCACAAAGGGGCTTCCATGTCCCATAAGTCATGAGCATGACAGAGGTCCTCCCCTTATTAGCGCTCATTGGTCATTGGTTCTAATGAACCTGACACACGTTATTCGCTCCTATTTGCGCAGGTCTGACGTGTAACGAATCACAGCGACGTTATTTCTCCAAATTCGGTCGTCGATTTACAGGCTTAAAAGCTATTTTCGCCGGGATAACGTTACTAAGATTCGTTAGAATTTACATCACTTCATTATCACTCTAATAAGGTGCGGTAGGTTCGGTAGAATGTTGGAGCGATTGGTAGCGAGGAGCGAGGGAAAACCGCTCGAAAAAAAGGGAAGCGAATTACATTAGAGGAACCATCAAAACAAAAAAAGCCCTTGCTCACTTACGGATGGTGAATCCGCAGAGAACAAGAACTTATTTTGGCAAGAAACCTTATCAACAAAAATAAAGCAAGAATATTTAACGTAAGCTGGTTAGTGTGTCAGGGTTGTCCATTCCACACCTTCGGGAAGCAGGGCCGCAATGCGGTCTTTGGCTTCCTTTTTGGTATACAGCGATTCATCGAGAATAACCGCAGAACCGGAATCGGTGCTTGTCCGAATCAGACGTCCAAGACCTTGCTTCACACGCAGGAGCATATACGGAAGATCGATCTCTTCGTATGGTGCTGCCGACGCACTGCGTTTTGCATTGAAGACAGGGTCCTGTGGTGGATACGGAAGCGACCAGATCATGACATTGGATAATGACGGACCTGGAACGTCCAGTCCTTCCCACAGATTAACGGAGCACAACACACTCTCCTCATCCTGCTGGAATGCCGAGATCAGATCACTGATCTCCCGGTCGCCCTCATACATAAAGCGCAAACCTTCTGCTTCAGGTACATGAACGATGTCCTGCTTGAACGCACGTAGCTCTTCCATCGTACGGAACAGAACCAGCGCACGTCCTCCACTCTCCTGAAGTAACGACACCGCATCACGCATGCGATTTTCGTTCTCCGGGTGACCCGGTATAGCTTCATCGGTAATTTTCATCTTCATTTTGTCCGCATAATCATACGGAGAAGCCACCGAGAATGATACAAAATCATCAATGCCCAGGCTGTCCGCCACATAACGGAATGAACTGTCCACAGATAACGTGGCAGAGGAGAACACGATTGGAATACCTGTGTTGAACACACGCTCGTTCAGCATTTCCTTCACGGTACGCGGCATGATCGATAAGGTCGTCTCATCCTCGCTCTCTTCCGCCCAACAGATGTAACCATCTTCCTTGCGGAACAAGGCAAGCGCAGACTGAATCATATCGAGATGTTCTTCCACGACACGCATCTGGTAACCATCCAGCGAGAACAATCCGCTCTCAAATACCAATTCTTCGCCGATTGCATCCAGCACACTCGTCAGACGTTCAATCTCACGTAGCAGTGGCGGCTCTACCCGAACTTCTTTCCGTTCCGAACCAGGGATCGCGACCGTATACGTATCCAGCAACGCAAACAGTCGCTCACTGCTCTCAATCGCTTCATCCACACACTCCGCGAGGGATTCACGAATCTCTCCTTCTAACAGGCGAGTGACGAGTTCCTCGAAAATGCGGTGTTTCAGCTTGTAGCTCAGTGCGTTCAGGGCTGCTTCTTCCAGCAAATGTCCTTCATCAAATACAACTGAACTGTGATCAGGCAGGAGTGGCAGTTGGCCCTCGCGTTTGCGCGCATCATAGGTCCACACATGCTCCATGTAATAATCATGGGAACAGATGATGATGTCTTTGGAACGACGGTAATGGTCACGCGACAGCGTCAGGCCGCAGCGTTGTCTTTTAGGACAAACAAAACAATCCTGGAACGGATCCCAGTTGATTTTGTTCCACTGACGATCATTTAGATGTGGATACTGTTTGCGGTCACCATACGGATGGAAGGCCTGAAGTGTACCCGGCGTATTCACAAAATCTGGCAGACTCTCATGCACTTCTTCAATAACAGGCGCATCTTCATCCGCAAATCGCATCGCACTTAGTTTGTTCAGACAGACGTATTGATCCGGTGACTTGCCCAGACGTGCGTCCACTTCCAAGTCCAGATGTGCAGCCAGCTTCGCAATATCTCCACCGGGCTTCACAAGCTGTTCAATCAAGGACTCATCGGCACAGGCAATCACCGCCGGTTTGCCCGTATAACGTGCATAACAGACCGCGTAGAGCAGATAGACTAACGTCTTGCCTGTTCCGACACCGGCCTCCGCCATAATGGTCTTTTTATCTCCATAGGCCCGTTCGAGCTGGTACGCCATAAAAATCTGTTCATCCCGTACCTCGAAGCCGGACTCTGGCAAAATATCGTAAAAAACATCGGCAACCCATTCCCCGAGACGGGATACAAAAGGTTCAGCCGGATCATATGCAAAAGGATAACGTTGTGTAGACAATCCTAGGTCAGCCTCCATTCTTAGACGCGGTCCTCTTTCATTTTTCCGTTCAAAAAAGGCCGCAGGGCAAAAGTTAATTATCTCACGCGATGAAGCGGGTGACAAGCTTTTTTTACGAGATTATTTGCGAGGTTCAATGTATAGAACCAATTTTCAGGGAAAATATATACAGGAATCCACTTTAAGGAAAGGCGGTGCTCCACTCCATGAATCATCAGTCTTCACAACCAGAGCATTCCTCAGACAAATCAGCTGAGACATTAACGGATCGACAAGGTCATCCGATTACGGACAATCAGAATGTTCGAACCGTTGGCAGTCGGGGACCGACTACGCTGGAGAACTATCATTTTCTCGAAAAGATTACTCACTTCGACCGCGAACGTATTCCAGAACGTGTGGTCCATGCCCGCGGCGCTGGCGCTCATGGCGTATTTGAAGCGTATGGAACAGCCGGGAGTGAACCAGTATCGAAGTACACACGTGCACGTCTATTTCAGGAAAAAGGCAAACAAACGCCCGTTTTCGTTCGCTTCTCTACCGTTATACATGGCGGACATTCACCGGAGACACTGCGGGACCCGCGCGGATTTGCTGTAAAATTCTATACCGAAGATGGCAACTGGGATCTGGTGGGTAACAATCTGAAAATCTTTTTCATTCGTGACCCGCTTAAATTCCCGGATATGGTACACGCCTTCAAGCCAGACCCGTTGACCAATGCACAGGATATGGAGCGGTTTTTCGACTTTGTCTCGCTGAGTCCTGAAGCTACCCATATGGTGACATTCCTCTTCTCTCCATGGGGCATTCCAGCGAATTATCGGCAGATGCAAGGGTCGGGTGTTAATACATACAAATGGGTCAATCAGGAAGGCACGGGCGTACTCATCAAATACCACTGGGAACCGCTCAATCAAGGAATACGCAACCTGCTGCAAAAAGACGCCAGCGAGATTCAGGGACAGAATTTCAATCATGCGACATTGGATCTGTATCACGCTATTGAACATGGGGACTATCCCGAATGGGAGCTGTGCGTTCAAGTGATGGAAGACGGCGAGCATCCAGAGTTGGACTTCGACCCGCTGGACCCAACCAAGCTATGGCCGCAGGAGCAGTTTCCTTTTCTACCTGTGGGCAAAATGACGCTGAATCGTAATCCCGAGGATTATTTCAATGAAGTAGAGCAAGCGGCGTTTGGCACAGGTGTATTGGTGGACGGGCTGGATTTCTCAGATGACAAGCTGCTGCAAGGACGCACCTTCTCCTATTCGGATACCCAGCGTCACCGGGTCGGTGCGAACTACCTGCAACTGCCTGTGAATGCGCCGAAGAACCGTGTTGCGACCAATCAGAGCGGCGGGCAGATGCAATATCAGGTAGATCGTGCACCGGGGCAGAATCCGCATGTGAACTACGAGCCTTCCTCCCTTGGTGGGTTAAAAGAAGCTACACCGCGCGGCACGGAACATGAACCGTTGGTGGAAGGCAGGCTAGTGCGTGAGCAGATCGAACGTACGAATGATTTTGGACAAGCCGGGGATACGTACCGGGCATTCGAGGATTGGGAGCGGGATGAGCTGATCAACAACATGGTCGGCGCATTGGCACAATGCAAACCGGATATCCGGGAGCGTATGATTTCTTACTTCACCCAAGCCGATGCCGATTACGGTCGTCGTGTAGCTGAAGGGCTGGCCTCTGTGCCAACTGATGATAGTGCGACGGTCCAACCGAAACATGAACCAAGTGTCGAGCAAGCAGAGAAACGCAGTCGTGAGACGGACGGATATTAAAATAGCTGGACAGCGTTTAGACTGATAAGTCTGACACTGTTAGTACATTTGAGTATTTTGAGTAAGCAAATTACGTTCTGAATTAAACATAGCCCTGATCGTCAAGTTGCCAGTTGCAGCTGCTATCAGGGCTTTTTCATGACTAGTTTGAGTATAATCTTCACTTCAGGATGTAGGCTGCTATTTATTTTAGGTTGAATGAAGTTCATAGGAGTGGATCGAAGGTAAGACTTGTGCTCGTGGGATGGAAAAGCGTACTTCTCTACGTTCATTTCAGATGATTCTTCGTTAAATGAGAGCTATCACCCAATGGAAAGATTACATAATTCACGTGATATTACAGGCATTGGAAGCTTGCAGGCCTGACCTGCCTGCATGTACCTCCATCTGATCAGATGATTATTGATGATAACGCTTACAACACTTACCATAAAACTGTGTCCTAGAGATTACATCTAACCAGCCGGCATGACCTATCTCATAGGTAAAGGTCTGGTACACGGCTACCACATGCTCTTTATTCTATTCCCAATTAACCAAGGAGGTTTACGTAATGAAATTATTCCCATCAACATTTACTCATGCATCTGTACGATCCGAACGTTCTCTGAAATCGAAAATGGCCCAGATCTGTCTGAGCGCCGCGTTCCCTCTATTATTGATTGGTGGTGAATCGGTTGGTGCAGCAGAACTGATCGAGAGCAGCTTGCAAAATCCCTCAGAATCGGTGGCGACTTCGAATATCGCACTTGCTGCGGGTGATCTATATGTCGCGCCTAACGGCTCAGCCAGCAATCCGGGAACACTCAACAGCCCTACGTCACTCGCTAACGCATTAACCCAGATCGCCCCAGGCAAGACCATCTATCTGCGCGGCGGCAACTACAGCTTCTCCCAGACCATTACCATTGAACGTGGCAACAGCGGCACATCGAGCCAACGCAAAAACCTGGTGGCGTATGGATCGGAAAAACCGGTCTTTGATTTCTCCGCTCAAGCCTTCGCTTCCACCAACCGCGGGCTGCAAATGTTCGGAGACTACTGGTTCGTCAAAGGGCTTGAGGTGAAGGGTGCGGGCGACAACGGCATCTTCATCGGAGGCAGTTACAACCGTCTGGAGCAGATCGAAGCTCATCACAACCGGGATACGGGTATTCAAATGGGACGTTATGCTTCTACAGCCGCCAAGAGTGAATGGCCTGCATATAATGAAGTGATTCGTTCCTACTCCCACAACAACTATGACCCGGATGACGGCGAGGATGCAGACGGTTTTGCCGCCAAACTGACCGTTGGCCCGGGCAACGTCTTCGACGGTTGTCTTGCCGCCTATAACGTGGACGATGGCTGGGATCTCTATAGCAAAACGGACACAGGCGCCATCGGCGCGGTTACGATCCGCAACAGCATCGCCTACGCGAACGGGGCAACATCAGACGGCACCTCCACCTCCAACAGCGATGGCAACGGCTTCAAGCTGGGCGGCGAGAAGATTGCAGTGAATCATATCGTTGAGAACAGCATTGCGTTTAATAATAAAAAGCACGGCTTCACCTACAACAGCAATCCCGGTTCGATCCAGATGAAAAACAACACCTCCTGGAACAACGGGCAAAGCAACTTTGCCTTTGATGTAGGCACCCACATCTTCACCAACAACCTGTCCTTCCAAGGCGGCGCCAGTGACAAAACAAGCGGAACCGACGTCAGCAGCACCAACGTCTGGTGGAAGAACAAAAAAAGCGAGAACGCCAAAGGCCTGCTCGCCAGCGCAGCCGACTTTGTCTCCCTCGTGCCTTCGGTAACACGTAGCACGGACGGAACACCTGTCTTGAGTAATTTCCTGAAGCTTGCGAACGGTAGTGATCTGATCGGCTCGGGTACGCCAGCAGGTAAGAATATTGGTGCGCGGTAGGTGGTAGTTATTGAAATAAAGGAATAATTTAAAAACAAAATCCCCTTCCCCATTCCGCCTAAGCGGTGGTAATGGAGAAGGGGATTTTTGAATTGCTTTGTATTGTCTGCTGGCTTATAAGGTAAATGGATATTCACGGTTTGGCTAAAATCTCAATCATCAGTCTGCCGCCTGTGCGAAAACCTTGCTCAAACGCCGCTTCCACATACATGGACGTGGACTGTCCGATCAAGTCGATCAGTTGCTCCAAAGCATCGTATTCGTTCTCGGTAAGCTGTGTTTTGTAACCCTGCATCAGGTCCGATATTTGACGATTAATCTCCTGATATTCAGCTTGCTCAGGATGAATCGACTCGTCCAACCGCAGGTTCCCGTGAAACAAATCCTCGATCAGGTTTGACATATTATCCCCACCTAGTCTTTTTCCAACTATTCTCACTATACTTTAGCGGATTTTCCGCTAAAAATCAATAGCGGATAACACGCTAAAGTATGATATTGGTGAGGTGATGAAGATGTATGCTCGCATACGCAATTTGCGTGAAGACAAAGACTTATCCCAAACACAAATGGCTACCTATCTTGGCTGTAGTCAACGTGTTTATAGCAACTATGAACGTGGTGAATTGGATATTCCAACGGCTATATTGATAAAGCTGGCTGATTATCACCAGACCAGTACAGATTATCTTTTGAATCGGACGGATGTAAGAAGGCCATATCCATCAAAGTGATTCGGCTTGAGCTTTACATACCCGAGGCTAAGTCCTCTCATGTTGAAAGCAAAGCCAAACTAGTACCCTGGTAATGTATTCACCCTTTCAAACTTGCTATGGGCGTTCGTCCGTAAGGATCATCAACCATAAGATCGAACTCTCGATTCGTTCCTTTTTCTCTCCTGAACCAAAACGATATCGATCACATCGTTACAGCGCTAACTCAAAACCACTTCACCAGCACAAGCCCCACGCACCATGATCATCAATCATCCGCTGAATTGTATCAAGCTTATCTAGCGGCCTTCCATGCTGATAACCAGGTGAAGGAAGTGGAGAATCCAGTAAGTTCTTGATTGCAACGTTCGCTGCCCATTCTTATCGTCACTACCATTCTGTTTCTTTGCTGTAAGTGTAAGTGGTGTGTTGCCCATGTGCAGAAAGTTGTAGAGCGCATGCGAAATATCAGGATGAACAGATACAAGAATCTCGAGCAGTTCCTCTGCTGTGTGATTCTGTAGTTTGGTCAGATCAATATTATGAGCACTCTGGTACTTTTTCGGGAGCCAATTAAATATATCCCATCAGTTTGACGAACTTGGTGAGGTCATCCTGCCATCATCTGTCGCTTTACAACAGCCGGAAGAACCGAATTCGCAAATGAAAAAATGGTGATACCATTTCAATATTTCACCTCCAGACATAAAAATAGAAGGCAGGAAAAGTTTCCTTGCCATCTATTTTTCTTCATACTTCTATGGATTTATAATATCATCGAGTTACTATCCTATTACTACGGATTTACAATGCCCCTCTTTCATTCATGACCAACCTAATAAAAGAAAGAGCCCTCTTTCCCCGCTTAGTTTGACCTCTTAATTAATTCGAATTATGAATGTAGTAATTCAGAAATTTATATTGTAATTCACAATAATCCACAAAAGTAATAAAGAACATTAGAACTTTCATCCGATCCATAATAATTTCGTTTGGATGAGTGACAGAATTACGGGTAAGCCTTGTATATGTGGCGTAGATTGGAGTACTTGATTTATCGAGTGAGGCTAGCATACCTTTTAAATCAGTACCTTCTGGAAGTTTAGAATACTTATCTCTAAACTTGTTATATGCAGTATATTTAGCAGAAACTTGCCGTTCCTTAGCTAATTCTCTCTCAAAGCTAATGTGGAGATCAGAATCATTTTTTTCTAAGAATACTAATAAACCTTCGCACAATTTTTCAATAATAACTTCTCCTGCCAATCCAATATTAATCATTGAAGAGTTTAAACAGTTAGCATTAAAACACTTCAGAGCCTCCGTTAAATAAAAAACAATCCAATCGTCTACTCCTTGCACCTGTTTCAGTTTAGATAAGTAACCATCCTGATCATAAGGTAGCAGATCCCTTTCTTTTACGCATTTCAGGCCATACTCAGTCACATGAAAATATGGGAGATGATCCCCATAAAGACCGTAAGCACCAGGCGCAATAACCCCTTGTGTCAATAAATTATTGAATTCCTGATAAAGTTTTAAAATCTCAGATCTAGTGAGATAACTTGTATCACCCTCATATAAAGCCAATCCACTTGTCCCCCAAGCTGCTGCACGCCCCCTTAAGTCGCCTGTTCTGATTCCTTTCACAATTAATAACCCATCAAGTAATCTATACAAATCGGTAGTTGATCCTTGATATCCATATTTCTTAAAGGTATTACCCCCGAGATCAATATCCTCTTTCTCATACCCTAATACTTCAAGTATTAAATTTCTGATTTCAATGTTCGATAATTCATGTGTATTATTCAATGATTGTCCTCTTTCCCTAGTTTAGTATGTTGTTAACTGTATTCTAATAAATTCAAGTAAGAATTGGAAATATTAAATTGTGTTGACATGGTTTTAACATTCGGGTGAGCTTCATATTGGAGTGTACGCTCAATCAGCACCTGTTCTCCGCTATTCAAAGGGCTGCACTCTTAAAGCGGCCTTTTGGTGCTGAGAAGCTTAAAACGGATCACATTCTGTCATATGAGAGCAAAAGAAAAAGCACCACGATGGGTGCTAATGTATCTTGATCTTCAGATTAACCGGACCATCCTTATCCACTGTGAGAACTGTAAATTCTTTCTTTTTAGGTTCACCAGCTACCTCATAACCTTTGTCTTTTAAGAATTCCACCATCTCCTCTTTGGAGTCAAAGTCGATCAAATGGAAGTGCTTTATGGCATTTAGTCTCCAAAATTCAATTGTTCCGTACATAGAAACTCAACCTCCCTTCATGAAGTATTTTACAACATTTAAGAAGGTTTTTCCTTTCTTACACATCGATCTTCCAGCTTTGGGCAAAACCGCTTCACTCCATCCCATCTGCCCCATACACATACACATTCATTGCATTGACCTAATAGCATCTTCGGTACAAGTTGCACTTTGATTGCTGCCAAACGCGAACCTCCAATCAATCGATAGTCGCCGTCAAATTCAGGCAAATAGTCGTTACCCATGCTGTCCTCAACACGGATGTTTATTGTCCCATCCTCAGCTATGGTGGCATCGACGATCTTGATCTGGCGAAGTAAATTTAAGCATCTTCATTCTCTCCCTTCGTATTCAAAATCAATTGGGAATGCAGGCATAAAAATAGCCACCACTCACGGCGGATTTAAAAAAGAAAAATGAGATAGAGAAAGCACCGTCATTATCCTTGCTGTGATTCAAATTACTATCACTTTATGTATGCATAGCGATCTTACTAAAACATATCGGAGCCATTCGTACTCGCACTTAATCCCCCCTGTGAAGAACCCTTAAAGTTCAAAAGTACTGAAAAGACATGCTTATCGGACGAACATCCCAAGCATGTCTATGTAAATTATTTATTCCTTCTTAGAGATTGAGGTAATAAATAATCAATCTCTTGATCTGAGAACGTAAGCTCTTCGTTATTCTTCAATGCTTCTTGAGCTTTTTTATATGCTTTAGAATTAGTTCTTGGCGAGTCGGAATATACAGAAGACAATAAACTTTGTAACTCGTCTCTCTTAATAGTAATTTTTTCAATCGATAAGAGACTGAAATCAGTAAGTAGTGAAAGGTAATCCTCTCTAATATTCCATAACTTGTTTGCGGCGAGGTTATGCTTTTCAGCTATACTTACAAGATCAACGTCTTTAACATAAGAATTTAGAACTAACAAACCAGTTGAAATAACTGCTCCAATAATTGTGAATATTCTACCTTCACCAAATATAACTCCCAAAAAACTCCCCGTAGTTACCGCAGATAGAAATAATTGCCATCCTTTAATACAATTGCTTCTATCCATAAGAAGGTCCACGCATTTCTCGTGTATTTTGTGAGAGTAGACAACTCTACCATAACATTCCCTAATCTGCGATTCTAAAGCGAATCTTTGATCATGATGGGAATTTTGATCCGAAGATTTCTCTCCAGCAGGACTTTGTTCTATTTTCATAACCCTTCCCTTCTGCTTCTATAGCTTCTAAAGCCTTATTATAAGATGCTTTAGCTTTATATTGAAAATCACCTTTTTTATCTACCCATTGCTGGCTACCGGGTGCGAGCCAATAATCTTTTTGGATATCTTGATCAGATAAATATTTCAGAAAATCTCTAGACATCCAATCATAATAAACATAGGATTTGTCCTTATATTCCCAGTCCTTTAAAAACCGAAAGGCTAAGGTATCAATTAACATCCCACTTATAGGAACATTATTTTTATCTTTCCAAGCCCTGGTCATTCTGCATAGTCTTTTTAAATTCTTATTACATAAAATATTCATTGCATTCATTTCTCTTATTTCAGCTTTAGGATTTGTCACTCTCCAAGAGCCACCATTGTTTGTATCTGGGTACGTGTAACTCTCTCCATCAGTATTAATAAAGCATGGAACAATTTCAAAACATACACCATCAGTAAAGTCTACCTTAACTACTTGTCCATCAGCTCTTTTATATGATTTATATGTTTTTTCAATTGACTCTTTTACCTCTTGCAGGAGAGCAGATTGTCCGTTTCCCGAGTATGAGTTATATCTTTTATAAGTTTCATAAGGCAAAACCATAAGCAGATCAATATCACTCAGAAAAATTTCGGTACCTCTTCCATAGGAACCAGAATAGAAGCTGTGATCATTTTCTGATTCACTCGCCCAAAAATCTTTATTTAATTGCTTAGTTATCCTTTTAGTCCTGTATCTTATATTGCTTACAGTGTTATCATTCATTCTTAGATTTGTACAGAATGCTTTAAAATTCTCAGAGACCCCCACGAAAGTACACCTCTTTTTGGATAATATTTTACCATGGGATTGGTGGTTAAATCGAGAAATTAATTCCATAACTATATCTCTTACATTATTCAGGGAGTTTAGATGGGTAGTAGGGAGGGATGTGGCCTTCCTAGTAGATACTCGGCATCCTTCTTAAATTCCAATCGATTGGAAATGCAAAAAGGCACCCTTATGGGTGCCATCTTGACCACTTTTCTGTTTTATCAAGCGCTTGGAATTACATGAAGAAGTAAGCCAGCCGCTGTTGGCTGGCTTACAACAGAGTATGAAGAAATACCGTAGTTTAGCCTTTGGACTTGAACGCCGGCTCCTCCCAGTAAGCCATAATAGTATCCATATTACAGCCGATTCTACTGCGATAATGCGCAGCCTGATAGGGAAGGGGAATCTTCCTATGCATGCCTAGTGTAGTGCTTTTTCACCGTCATTTAGTAATGTTTCATTTCTATAGCTATTTTACTATCAATTACCCCTGAGTTTTTTTTCATACCTATCCAATGCAATTCTAATAACTTTTGCCTTGGAACGCTGTCTTGATAAGAAAAAAAGAAAAAAAACATAAATAACAACCAACGAAATGGCTGAAAAGAAAGTGAGGTAAAATTGCCAATTATCGGCATTACTAAGTTTAGCAGCTGTAACACCAATAAATACTGCCACTACCAATGAAACAAATAACGACATAACTTGCATAAAATTACTGTCTTCTAAGTCATCGGAATCAATATAACTCCTTAGTATAATCCTTTCTTGATTATTAAGTTGTCTTTGTTCTAAATTTTTTAGAATTTCTTCTATTTTTTTGGTGCCGTTTCTAAACTTCACACCCTTTTTCAGCTCGGATTGGTAAAATTCATTTATTTCTTCTTCTAAACCTAATATCTTGTCAGGTTTCTCAAGAAGAGATTTTGTCGTCCACGGTCCAAATAGGAGATAGAGATCAGTTTTGATCCATTTAACCTTTTCGAAATCTTTTTTTCTCATAATTCTAAAGTTTACCGCTACTGTTTTGATATATAGTGTCAATAATAATAACCCAAGAACAATTATGTACCCTGTTTGATTAATAATATCCACCTCCTTCGGGAATACTCATTCGACACCAAAGCAAGAATCACCTCTATTTATGTCGAAAAATACTCCATAAAAATTTTTCTATTTTAATAACAGAAAAAGCGAGAAGAGGAACGCCCCAGTTATATGCCGCATGTGCAGCTGTGCGTTACATTCTCGCTCGAGTTCCACAATACGAATATATCACTTCAAAAGTCTAGTAAAAGGATATAATAAGAAACCTTTAAGATCTTAAGTGGGAAAGACCTAATCTCTTAAAAAGTTGATCGGCCGTAATAGTTATTACTCCTGTTACCATTTCACATCCTTCGCAACGTAATTCATAGCTAAACGAAATTGATTGATCTAAAAACCTTGCTGTCTTTATAAAATCTTTGGAGTTCCATGTTTGATTTGGTTCCAGACTCAAAATTTGAATTTGCTGTTCAGGATGCACGACATTATCAATACCTCCTGCAAAGGTACATCTTCTTCTATCATTGATCTGTAGAAGAGGCATCAGATTATATGCTGATTTAATGTCCAATCCTTCATTAAGATTAATTGTTAGCGAAGGATATGTAGCAAGATATCGACCAGTATTCTTAATTCCGATATGCACTTCAAAGATACTTTGCTCCGCAGTTAATGTCGCGATGTATATGTCGTAAAATATCTCCAGTTTCGGCTTCTGTCGTTTTCCAAATGCATCCTCAAGCATAAAATGCTCCATCATAATAAAACTATCTCCAGCTCTGGAATAATACTTATTATCCTGAAACATAGCTCGATGGGGAGGCTTCTCACTGGCTGGAATATATGTAACTATGAATCCCTCATCAACTTCTGGAGCATCATTTAAAAAGATCGTTATATTTTGAACACCAGTATTGTGAGGAGTAATAGCATCGCTAATTAAGCTACTCAGATCTGTTAGAAATTTTCTGAGATGTTTGATAGGCTTTTCGCCGACTGCAATGTCAGGCTCACTTTCACCGTTTGCTTTGGCCTCTATTCCCCAAATCAGTACACCACCTGCTGCATTCGAGAATCCTGACATGGCTTTAGCATATATGTTTTTATCTCCTTTCTGAACTCCTGGAATGTTGCGAGCTGCCTTCTCTTTAAATTCTATAAAAAGGCCCTCTTCCTGACCTTTTTCAATCATTGACTTAATTGCATTGTACCTATTATCCTGTAGCTCATTAAAAAGTAAGAACGCATTGTCCATAATTACTCCTCCCAGAAATAACCTTCCATAATAATTTCGACAATATGTACTACTTTTCCCTCTAAAAAAACCGGTTGGCCCATCAGTTGTTTTATGATTATTACATACCTGAGGTTTTTAAAGTAAGGAATGAATTTCTACTTAATGAACAAGTCAAAGGACTCTCCTTTTTTTATTTAATAAAAGACGAAAATAACTCTATTCTTGGAAGAATAAATTTAGTTGATATTGATGATTCCGATAAAATAGGATTTCTTGGCTATAGAGTGGGACAAATCCACACTGGAAAGGTGTTGCTAAAAAAGCATTAAAATTATTACTGAATACAACAGTTGATTTAGATATAAAAGAAGTTAAGGCAAGAATAACTACCAATAATATGGCATCTCAAAAAGTTTTAGAGCAAAACGGATTCGAGCATATAGAAACTAGTGATAAAGAATTTGAAATGAATGGGCAAATGTTAAAATTCATTACTTATAAATGGACAAATAAATCATTATTCTAATCACCAATCGGACACTGCTGTTTAAGCTGAAGATCATAAGCCAAATTCCTCGTTCATGATAATTAGGGGTTTGGCTTTTTTGTCTTTTAAGATCTGTTTATGACAAATAATAGAATTAATGAATAAACTTGACTGTGCCTACGTTTAAGTGTACTATATGTTTGTATAAATGGAATATATTACAATTTAAATATTTATTTTGAAATCTTATATTTTCAAGATGGGTATCAGAGCCTAACATAACTAAGATATCAATGCGTATAAATGAGTTTTACATTTTGTCTGCAACACATAATCATTGGCAGGCATTCATTTTACATATACATTCCTACTTCATAGAGTTTTCTAGCCTGTAGAGTTCTACCTCCTTAATTTCTTTTTCAGTAAAGAAAAAAGGGGAAGAACCATCTTTAAAAGAGAGGAGGGCAAGAGGCTTTAAGCTGCAAGCAGGTCTATTTGTTGTAACCGCATGTTTTTGTTAAAGAATACCCATAACAAGAAAGGTGGAATTTATTGCTATGAGAAAATTGATTAGTTTAGCTCTTATTCTTGTTCTAGTGCTTTCGTTTAATGTAGCTGCCTATGCAGACGGTGATGTGACTCAAGCCAAACCTATGACAAAGGAAGAAATTATTAGTTCCAAAGAATTCCAAGAAGCTGTGAAAGCGGCTAAGGCTGAATTTGAATCGCAGAAGGCAGATAATGCGGGTGGTCCAGTTCTGTTTGCGCCTGCTCCGAAAGTATCTCACATTAATGTATACGGTGTCGTATCTCCTAATGGCGGTCAAGAAATTTACGGCTTCAATAACAACCCGCTCTCCACAACCAATGATCATGGTGGGGCTTGGATTCAGTGTATTACTTTCCAGATCGGTTATGACAGCAGTCACTACGGCACACTCGCCGGCAATACAATGACAAACAACTGGTCTGAAGCTATTGATCTGGACGGTGACCGTGTCGTAGATGCTTGGGCCCATTCTTGGGTTTATGAAGCGCCTAGTACAGGTGGACAATTTGTAGGTACGGTCTATTCCATTAATATTCCAACACAATGGACCGCTTGGATTAATGTTCGTTAACATGAAGGATGTAATCTGAATATTGGAGGAATTGGCTATCCTGGTTCTATCATGAGGAATACGGGAAGTAAGCCCAAAAGCTCATCAGCAGCTTTGGACATGGATTTGATTCTTGATCAGGCGCAGGGATATACATCCCCTGCGTCTTTTCTCATTGTGACATTAAAAGGCCGACCTTAAATAGGAACCCACCGTTGCACAGCAGGCTACTTTCCCTCTGCTTGTATGAATACATACGTACTCTCGTCGGATCGCTCTTCTGAAAAGGCAAAGTTTAACCGATCAAAGTTTCTTACGTCCTTCACCTCTGCAATCTTATGCTCTGCCATATAACGTACCATTTCACCTCTGGCCATTTTAGCCCAGGTTGCCTTTTCAACAAGCTTCCCATTGACCATTTGTCCGAATACACAAGTAATGAACCGGGTTTCCTCACTCAGAAAAGGAGTGATATTTTTGCTATACTCTTTGGAAGCCAGATTTAGGATGTAGTTGCTTTCTGATTGAAGCTGATCTGCGAGTTTGCTGCCCCAGAATTGATAGAGCGATTTGAAGCTCGGACCTTGTAGCTTGCCCTGCATCTCCAACCGATATGGTGTAACCCCATCCAAAGGCCGTAACATGCCATAAAAACCGGATAATATACGTAAATGCTTCTGAAGATACGCTAATTCCTCATTTTGAAAAACACCCGGAGCCATATATTGATACTGAATGCCCTCATAGGCATATATTGCTGGTGTCAGATTTGCTTTTATATTCATATTCTGAATCCGTTCCACGTTCTGTTCGGCGATTGCATCGTTACACTTCCACATCGCTTTGAGTTCGTCATAGGATAACTTTTGTAGCAGACTCAATAGCTGTTCTGACTCGTTTATAAACTGCGGCATCTGCGCGATAGCCATAAGATCGGTATCAATCTTCATCTTTTTAGCTGGTGATATGATAATTCTCATCGTGCTAATCCATCCTTAATCTACCGTTGTTTTTGTCGTTATCCATTGTACAGGATTGGACAGGCGAATCCAATGCTATGGCTTAACTAAATCCCTCATGTTACCTTTGAAAAGACTCAAAATGAACAAGTCAGCCCACGATTGGATCGGCTTGTTCATTAGAATTCAACACATTAAAATGGTGAAAAAGCAAGGCATGCATTTCAAACCGCTATTAGGGAGATACGCTCCCCGCGCCGCTATTTTGCTCTGTTTTTGTAGTTGGCAATTGAATCATTGGCGTATTTGACCCACTTACATATGGAAGGGCTCCATCCCATTTCTTGATGGTTTCATATTCAACGAGTTGACTCGATAATGATTGTTGAAGTTCTTTATTTGCTTTAGCCTGACCTTCTGCTTCGATCAATAGTTTGTCTGCATTACCCTGCGCTTCCACGCGCTTGCGATCTGCTTCTTTTTTGGCGATCTCAAGTTCAGTCGTTTTACGTTCCAGTTCTTGAGAAGCTTCGACACGCTTATCGATTGCTTCCTGAGTCTTGGCGTCAGGTTGAGGAACACCTACAGTAACGTTTGATACAATAAAGCCTAAATCTTTAACGTCATCAGAAAAACGTTGTTGCACGTCTACTCCTGCTTCGGATGACTTTTCACCATACACATCTATGACTGTAAACTTGGAAATCCCCTTACGAGCTGCGTCACGGAAACGTGTTTTGAGATATGTATCCTCAATTTCTTGAATGCTAATTGGCCCAAATGTATTAAAGATAGAAGATACTTTACTTGGTTCTACTTGGTAGTTGTAAGCAAAATCGATTGTGATATTTTTCCCGTCAGAAGTAGCAATCTGAATATCTCTGTATTCCACCGTTTGAATTCGGATCGGATATTTCGTCACTTTATCAAACGCTCCAACGAGTTTCCACCCTTGACTCAGTGTGCTATCTTTTACGCCTCCATTTGGTGAATAAACGACACCAACATATCCATTAGGAATTCGTGTTAAAAAGAAGGTCACCATTAGCACTCCCACTATAATAACTAATGCAACCGCAATTGCCCCTACCCTAAACGTCTTTGAATTTTTCATCACTATTCTCCTCTTGTTTGAATTTATTGTATTTCTTCAAAATTCTACTACCTATTTTATTGAATAGCGGGAACATTAATGACCATAGAATAAATGCTAGGATAAAAATTAAAATGATTCCCCCAATAAATGGCATATCCGTCCTCCCCTCTATGGATGTAACCGAGTACAAATTTATAAATGGTAACTAATTATATCCTCTTTTATATATACTTTGTAAATTCGTATTCGGTTTCAAGGATATCCAGTACTTGAACTACTAATTAGGTACAGTAGAGAAGAAAATATTGAGTCAGTGACATCCTTTACCCGGTTATTCCTATCAAGAAAGTGACCATCAATTCATCTGACAATTATGGATCAGGCCATAGTTGCACCCATTGCTCTTCTCTCTGGGTGTAGACATATTCCTGCGGATTGTCCTTAAATTGGACGACTACAGGATACTGTGGCATTTTACTGCGACGAGCAGCGATGCTAATGATATCATGTTCATCCACACCCTTTTCAACGATTAAATACGTTCTTAAACCATCTTCAAGATCCTTCATATCATTCTTATAGGAGCCATACCATGTGACTGAAGCTATGACTATTAATGTGATTATAATCAATGCTCCCTTTAGAAATTTCATTTATTAACCTCACTTCAGCCTGTAGTTTGTAAATCTATTAATATCCCCGCTTATTATCACCATCATTTGGTAACCACTATCTCTTCCGAGTTTCCTTCCCAATCAATCTGAACTATAAATTCATCCTCATCCAAAAATGGGGAAATCCCTTCAGCTTTTCCTCTGATCACAGTATTAAAAGGAACTTCTCCTGTAGAATGAATATTTTCGCTCATAAATTTGGTTTTAACTTTTTCAATTAATGAAGGATTATCTCCTAAGTACCTAATTTCATATTCATAGCTTGCTACATCGCTATTACTTTGAACTGTACATGAGACACGCCAATTCTCACTCTCTCCTGTATATGAAGTGACTTTGTTTGAACAAGCGGATGCTGTCAATAAAAGAAGAAAAAGCAAAAAAAACGATACTCTTTTCATATAAATCCCCTTTATTATGAATTTCAAATGTTAATCCTGTTATGGCAACACAGGACGAACGAGACTTTGACACAAGCAATTATACTATTGTAAAAAAGACTGTCGCATTTGTATGACAATCTGCCAAAGTGATCTATAACACTCCGTTCAAGCCACCGAATAACCGCCCTAGAACATCAAAATATATGATGATGAAAGACAATATTATAGATATTGGTAGTATAATCAAAAATTTAAGTCTTTTCGTAGGAACAATAAATAATAAAATAATGACCATGATTAGATATAATTCCATAAGTATTGGGATCAAATAGTAATGAGTATGCTCGGGCAAGTAAGCGTCGCGCAATTGATACCCTTCGGATAGTAGAGATGTGATTGGAAGGGATACAACTAAACTAGATACCCATCCATTGCCACGTGCATACCACATCACATAAGCACACATCGGAGATACTACTGCACACATCCCCCAAAAAACAATTTCTCTCCTTGGAAAGAAATGTAGGAAAAACACGGTGTATTGGTAATAAACGGTTAACAGCGACAAAAAAAAGAAGAATACCTTAACTGCTGCTAGTTTAGGAGAATAACTAAAAACGGATATGAGTGTGGCAACAAAAATCCAAATACCTAAACGCCCACCAATCCCGTCAAATATGGGGTGAACCCCCTGAGCATCCACAAGCTTTGCCGCTAAACCTAAAATCAATCCGATCGTTATCGCACATACAATTGAAAAAACTTTTTGTTTAGTAGTTGATTGGTTTTCAACTCTAATTTGACTTAACTCATTATGTATCCCCACTGCAATCCTCCAACTTCCATAATTCCTATATTCTAACACAAGCGATCCAGCCTGTAGAATCTGTTCGATCTGTTACTCCGATACATTTCATTGTTATTCTTCTAAAATGGTTCTATGTATCCACTCATAACCGCCCCTGGTCCTTACCGAACAGAAATCCCCACTTTGTCGCATGGGTCCTTATATCTAAATCACTATATCCACTCGTCAATCTTCTATTACCTGAAGTTAGGTCGATATTCTCATTATCTCAATGCTCCATTTTGCTATGATTATTATTAATTTGACCGTAAATCTATTCCACCAATACCATATCAGGTCATATTATTTTCAGATAACAACTAGGTGGGTTGATGATCTTATTTAATTATATTGTTAGAGAGAAAGGGTGTCTCATCCTATGTTTATTGTTCAATTACTGCTCGCTATCGCACTTCTGGGTAGCTCAGGCAGCTCAAATTATGCCACTTCTACACAACTAGAAATCAACCAAATACAGCCTATGGATGCTTCTCCCGAACAAGTCATGGAAACCGGTTTAGAACCTTTCCGGTCCGAACGCAATTATAATGGATGGGAGCCGGAACTCGATCAATTCGAGCAGGCCGCCAGCAATCTTCAGAACAAGCTATTTGAAAGTGTTGTGTCACCGATACTATCAAAACCTGGAGATACAGGAATATTTGATTATGGTGGGAATCTGAAATTACTAAAGTCTGTGCCTCTGAATACACGTTTTGAACGCGGCCCACTAACCATTCATATTGTTCATGCCCAATTATTAGAGGCCACTGACATTCCTGAGGATTCACAGAAAAACATTTCCATTCTAAATCGAGAAGATATCGGTTCCAAGATCACTTATATTAATATTCTCTACACTGTTGAAAATACTACGGATCAGAATATCGGTTTTTACGGCTTAAACTCCGTTCATCCAAACACGGGAAAGCCGATCTCCGCAGATCGCAATTTTATGAGAAAATCATATGTCTATAATCAGTATGATGGCGTAGTTATTGATAATACGAATTACGGTTTGGTATATACCGATGACCCTGATAAGTTGGAATCCATTGAACTTGTGTTCAACAAAGTCTATGACTACGATACTGGAAAAACCATTGTAGAGCCCACTTTGTTGAAAATTCCTTTTGCTGTTCAAGAGTAGTGTAAACACAGCTCCATCGCACATTATGACAAAACTACTACTCTAAAAACCACCCTAATTCATTGAACTGCACCTCCAATTGGTAGTTGTGTCTAACAATTGGGGTGCAGTTCATTCATTTGGAGTGGTTTTTTGTTTATATATCCATGGTATCCAATCGCTTTTCGTATGCAATGCTGCTACGTCCACCGATTGCTGGAGGCTCGTTATTCATATGCCTGATCGAGGATCTACATCATCTCAATTGAAGCTGACAAAAAATAACTTCAACATTATAATTGTTACATATTATCCAAAAGCAGTGATGACCAGGAGGACAACATGCAATTTCAACCAGTGTATCATGATGGGGAACTATTTTTACCCAAAATCGAATTAAATATGGCATGTAACCAATCAATTGGCATTATAACAGACTTGAAGCGAAAACAGATTTTAATGAATCAACTACAGGATCGTTCCCAATATTACATACTTCGAGCTCAACAAAACGAGTATACACAATTAACGGTGGAAGAATTAATCACTTTTCTGATCAACGTAACAGAGCGGAATGATCGTGCCACTATGTTATTGGATTATTTCGCTTTGAAAGAAGAACGGAAGGTAAAAATCAAGAATCTAAGTCCATCAAAAAGGATGTATGTGACGTTGCTGCGCGTTTATTTTGCACATCAGCCTACACTCGTACTGGAGGAGCCCTATTTTTATTTGGAAGAACAAGACCGGCGCCAGTTTAAACGAATTTTAGATGATCTTTCGAAACAAATACAGATTTTAATTTTAACTTCTAATCTAGAGGATGCCATGATTTCCTGTGATTCAATTTATCGTCTGAATGAATCCGGATTTCATCTATTGGATATTCGTGATTCAGAAGAGGATAAGCAAGCAGTGCAGGAACAAGATCGAGCCAATATAACCCTGCAGAAGATTTATACGAAAAAAAATGACAAAGTAATTTTATTTAACCCGCCTGAAATTGATTACATAGAAAGTATGGATGGTTCAGTTCTTGTCCATGTAGGTGGAGAAAGTTTTGTCTGTGCGCTGACGCTAACCGAGCTCGAGCAGAGATTGTTTAACTTCGGATTCTTTAGATGTCATCGATCCTATATTGTTAATCTACAGAAGGTAAGAGAGATTATTACATGGACGAAGAATAGCTACAGCTTGCGTTTAAATACAGGACAAGATGCGACTGTTCCGTTATCTCGTTCAAAATTACAGGAATTAAAAACACATCTTAATATTTGATTTCCGGGGAAATATCGAATCTATCCAGCAATTAATGGTACCATTCAGCCGTTAACAGCTACATTTCGGCGGATTTCAATGGTTGGAAACATGCAATCTCTATATACTTGTGCCATTAACTCAAAGGAAGTGGTGTTAGTGGACGTGATCCAAGTTGATCATATTCGGAAGAGATTTGAAAAGAAGGATGCGTTGACAGACGTGTCTTTTTCCATTCCAAAAGGAGAAATTTTTGGCTTCCTCGGCCCAAGCGGTTCAGGAAAAACAACATTAATAAAACTTTTAACCGCGCAATTGAATCCGACAAGCGGACAGGCAACTGTATTTAACGAGCCGGCGGCGATGATGCATCAGTCTGCACAGAAGATGCGCTTTGGTATTTTGTCAGATAACAGTGGTCTATATGAAAGATTATCGATAGATGAAAATCTGGAGTTGTATCGCCAATTATATGACCTTCCTAAAACTTCGATCGATACAGTATTGCAGTTTGTAAACTTAAGCGAAGAACGCAAAAAGAAAGTCATCCACTTATCGAAAGGGATGCGTCAGCGTGTTATGCTGGCATGCGCAATTATCCATGAGCCGGAATTATTATTTTTAGATGAACCTACTTCGGCTTTGGATCCGGTAAACTCCACACATATTCATAAAGGGCTACGCTACTTAAATGAGAAAGGGACAACAATTTTTCTAACGACACACGATATGTCAGAAGCAGAATTGTTATGTGACCGTGTAGCGATTTTGTATCAAGGAGCAATCCAAGCCATTGGCTCGCCCAAGGCGCTTAGAAAACAACATCGGGAAAACGTCATTTGTGTGGAATTGGTAAACGAGGAAAACTACGAGCTCCCGATCAATGAAGGAACGGCTGAGCAAATTGCCGATTGGATGAAGCGAGGCTTAATCGAACGATTAGAATCGAAAGAGCCAAGTTTAGGCGATATCTTTATTAAAGTGACAGGAGGTGAGCTGCTATGAGTATCTCGTTGAAACGTGCGCGAGCAATATTTGTAAAGGACTATAAAGAGTTTTCACGCAATTATGGCATTTCCATCATGTTGCTTGTTCCAATTCTATTCGCCTTTCTTTTTCGCACTGCCGGCCCTTCTCTCCCTGGGGCAATAGGTTTTCTTCTAAATATTTCGTTTGTGCTCTTAACCTCTTTCGCACAAGCATGTTTGATTGCGGAAGAAAAGGAACGTAACACCTTACGATCATTAATGATGACTCCAGCCACAACGATGGATGTATTAGTTGGTAAAAGCACCTTGGTCTTTGTCATGTCTGCTGTTGTTCTGGCTATTGCTACGTATATATTAGGCTATGAGCCAGCTAGTATATGGGCATTTGCAATTGCAATCATTCTTTCAATAATTCTGTACACAGCAGTAGGAACGATATGTGGTTTATTCTCTAAGACGATCCTTGAAGCTTCATTAGCAATCATTCCTGCAGCAATGGTATTTTCTGCTCCTCCAGTTGCAACGATCTTGTTTGGTGATTTTGCGATTTTTAAAGTCCTGGACTATACACCAAGCATTCAACTTGTGAACTTGCTAAATATACCCAACGCAAGCTTTACAATGAGTGACTTATTAAAACCCCTCCTCATTATTTTGATATGGACGGTTGTACTAATGATTGTGTCTGTTATTTTGTATCAACGACAGTTAAAAGATGACTAGCCACTATACAATCCGCTATTTCTACCAAAGAGGAATAACAATCCCATGAATCTAATCGTCAAATGGATACAAAACATTAAAGAACGCGAAGTCCAACTGAAACTGAAAGGTTATCGAGACAAAGTTGAGTTCATCCGAGCGTAGCCCTTGGACTGAAACGACCGTACTGAACATCTCAATTTGTCAGGATGGTCTTATTGGTCAAACCGCTGATTCCTCCACCCGCATAGCGGGTGTTTTGTTGTTTCGCGTGTTTCACGAACTCAACTGGCTTATGCCATAAGAAAAAAGCCACCATGTAGGCGACTTTGATCAAGTAGATTGCTTTGTAAGAATAGCATCTTAACGGTGAATGCTTTTATCTTTGTTTGCATGCTTGTCTATTGAAATCCTTAGTCCAATTGGAGCAGTTAATCATTTAGCAGTCGCAGCCATTTTCGTGATCTTATCGGCAATATCTTCTGCTTGTAACAGGGATGAGAATGAATCCGCCGCGAAATACTTCTCCATTTCAATCTCAATCACATGATTATTTTTGACCGCATCTAAGGATGTCCACGTTGCTGGAAGATTGGTTGGCTCTTGGCCTTCAACTTTGAGCACAATGACGTAATCGCCCACATAATCATTTACAGTTTCCCATGACACTTCAATACGATCCTCTTTTTTGTCAATGATATCACTTTTTACTTTAGGCGTTGGATTCAGACCCAAGATATCGTATGTAGCTCTGCCCCCACGCTCGCCTGCATTGCCGATTACCATCAAAAATTTGTCTACCGTAACGTAATCCACAATGGAGATCGTTGCATCTTTTGGAATGACATTTTTGATTTTATTGCGGGCAGCTTGCGTACGTTTTACAAAATCAGCATTCCACTTCTCAGCTTCTTCTTGTCGACCCAGGATATCGCCCATTGCCGTAATTTCTTCCTGGATGGTGGAGTACTTGCTTGTCTCGAATACAACGGTTGGTGCAATTTTGGAGTAACTTTCATAGGCTGCCGGATTCCAAGTAATAATTACATCTGGAGACAAGTCCAACACCTTCTCCAAAGAAATACTTCCTTCCAACCCAATATCTTCAACGGTGTCAGGCAAATAAGGTTTTAGAAATTTTGCAAAGTTCATTTGTGTACTGGATGCGCCAACTGGCGTTACCCCAACAGCTAAGACCGGCCCCAAGTCCCAGTCCACAACAACCCGTTTGGGATATACCGGAACACTCACTTCTCCCATTACCGTTGATAATTTGCGCGTGCTCGTATCTTCTTTAGCCTCGCTGGAAGTCACATTTTGAGTAGACTCTGCACTCTGATTTGAATTTCCACCTGCTGCTCCTTGATTATTCGTTCGACTGGAGTTCCCACTTGTGCAAGCTGAAAGTATAATCGTAAAACATAACATGAGTGTTAATACCATCTTCGATCTTGTTCCTTTAAACATCTGCCAATCTCCTTCTGTTTTATATTGATAATGATTATCATTAATAACATAACAAGAAGAAGAATGTTTGCCCATAGAGGATACGAACCCTTCCCATGGACTATCTGAATCGACCAAGCTATCCTTCATTTTCTTTTTATATTGACCCGGTGTCATCCCGACCTGCTTCTTGAACAGACGTGTGAAATAAAAAACGTCACTATACCCTACACTTGAAGCAATCTCCTGTGCCGTGGCATCTGTGCGAATCATTAATTCCTTCGCTTTCGCCATTCGCGCCTGAATCACATATTCGATAGGGCTTCTCCCCGTACGGAGTTTGAATTGCTTCGATAAATATTGAATGCTGTAATTCCACAGTTCGGCCAATGACTCAAGCGAAATAGATTCATTGTAATGTTCGTGAATATACTGGATAATCTCTTCTACCATATCCGTTTCTTTTGAAGAAACCCCTTGAAGCTTAAGTTGCTGAACAAGGGTATATACGAACTGGTAAAAGCCGATTTTCACATGAAAACGTTCAAACACCTGTCTACGACTCCATTCCTCATACATGGAATCCACATGGCGATATAGATTAAGCGGAGCGAGAGGCTGGTAGGCATATGGTAGCTGAAAAGGGTTGTTCATGTCATAGTTGTGCTGAATCTCTTTACTAGCTTTGGGAGACATAATACCTCTATATAAAATGTAATAGTACGTGACCTCATCTTGCCCGGCCTCGATCCTGATCCTGCTTCCTTTTCCTGCATGCAGTAGATAAAACCGTTTAAATATATGTATATCATCATCCAGTGAAATGGTGCCTTGTCCTTGCACAATATATATAAAACCACTGACTGGGAGATGGTATTGCTGCTTCCCCCCACTACTTATTACAAGTTGGCGAATATCCACCAGCTGAATCGATGAATTGTCCCACATTTGAATATACTCTTCCCAGTTCACTATTTTTCTCCCCCGATTGACTCCATACCGAACCTATTATTCAGTAATAAATCCCTTTGTAATCCTTTGATGATATTCGATAACGATAATCATTGTCAATTGAAAAGAGGGCATACTCCTTCTGACATGCTTTCGTCTGGTCTCATTCTCAGCTACTATACACTAATTGTCATTCATCATCCCCAGATGAATCTCACCATAACGATATATTTTCAAGTTGTGTTTGTTTCCAAAAACAAGGTGAAAAACAGGTGAATCATGATGATTAACCTGTTGGGATTAGTATGGAATATTCTGATACTTGATGTGGGTCTAAACACAATCCTTTTCTTGAAAAAAAGTTTCAAACATGAATTTCACATTCACAGATCTAGTACATATGTAACTTAATAACTATAGGAAGGAGAACAAGTCCTCTTTTGTATGGGCTAGAGACAAGAGAAAATTAATATTTATATAAAATCAGTTGCAATGGTTACTATTTAATACTCACTTTCACTATCATGGATTAGGTGATTTGGTGTGACGGCATTTAGGGAAACTACTACATCCATAGAAAGGTCCTCTTGGACCAGAACGTTTAATAAGATCATTCCCGCATTTTGGACAAATGTTCTCGTCTCGATCTATTTCAGCCACATCAACTTGAAGAGTAGCAGTTCCCTGAGGATTCAGAGCTAGGATCATTTCAATTAAAGCTTCACGATTAAACAACTTCACTTTGTTTGACTTTGCGAGTTCATAGGCAGCTGAAGTATAATCACTATTGGATACAACCCAAGCTTCAGCGGTTCCATAATGCGCAACTGAAGACTGTGCTTCTTGTACTGCCTTAATTCCTACATATTTACTGTAACGCTTAGCTTGAACAGAAATTCGCTTTCCGTCTTTTGATAAGATTAAATCAGCTCCGAAATCACCAACTGCTTTCGTAACCTGGACCTTATAGCCTTGAGAACGAAAAAGATAAGCAAGGTAATGTTCAAATTTTATTCCATCCATTTGATCAATCTCTGCTATTCCCGACTTTTTTAAGCGCTTAATTCTTTTACTTTGAATATTAATCATTAACACAACAACACCAACAACTCCAAGCAATCCAATAACAAACGAAGCTTTCCAAGAGCTTGTTAACAAGTATGTGCCCGCACTACCTCCCAGCATGGCTATACCAGCTAACCCTTTAAATAATTCCTCTTCTTTCCTTACTCCACTTTTCTTTCTTACCATATTTCTTCCTCCATTAAAACCAGTATTCCTTATAGAAATTAATACAGGATCACATATTTATATATGCCTATTCAGGAACAACTTTGCATCTTAACGTTCTTCAAAATTATAACCGCCTTTTCTTGGGAGCTCCTCTTCAAAGTCACATGAGGCAACTGCTTTATATCCTGAATCCCATAATTTTGTCAGAATTTTTGAGATTTCTGTGATATAGAACGTTTCTTCGACACCCTCAATTGGTTCTATATCAAGATAATATTTATAATATAGAAACTCATCACTCCCCCTATTTCTTCTTTCTTCATCAAAATCCCCATTATTAAATATTAATATTTCAGCTTGTTCAGTCACAATGCTAGAACCTGCAGCAGAGCCCTTAACCATTATTGATACTGTTTCTACAACTGATGTTTTCTCCAAATCAGTATCTAAAAATATTTTTGTAAACAAATCATATTGATATTCCACTAAAAGCACCTCTAATCATTTAATTGGGGTAAATGGAGGATTATCAAACGGTCCACCTATTTTAATTATAGAAATATCCACATCTATACCTAACTCCTGTTGCAGTAGTTCCCTAAATTTACTCAGCTTTGCTTCACCAGATTGAATTTTACCTGTTTCAATAGCATGTAACATTGTTTTTTCTTTAGCAGAACCTGGATTTGGAGCTTTTATTTTACTAAATGAATCCTTAATTAGTTCATTGAATTTCTCTGGTGAGACTCGTATCGCAAAATCAATATCCGAGGTAGCCTTAGCTGTTCCTTTTGCTCTACTGCCTTGAACAACAATATCATCACTCAAATGTCCAACTTTTTTCCGAATCATCGCTGAAACTTTTTCAAATTGTTTTTGCGTTAATCCTTGTGGTATTTTAAGACCTTTACTCGTTCCATTAGCGTCATTGCTCGACTTCTCTCTCTTCGCCTTTGCATCTTTAATGGTCTGTTTCACCTTGGCAATGGCCGGATTGGTCCCACGTCCTTTGTATGGACCTTTTCCTCCAGATAGACCTCCGGTGACAAGCCCGATTCCCGCTACAATTTGACTCCATTTTAGTGATGCAATCATCAGTTTGGCATAGGATTCCGTGACCGGCTCTCCTGTAAAGGGATTAACGCCCAACTCGAAAGCTTCAATCTGTAATTGGATCAAATCCTGATCTATTGGTTCGACAGGACCAGTGCCCTGATTCAAGGTACTAATATCAAGTTTACCCTTATCCTTTTCAAACGCCTGAAGGGCTGCCTGGTCCGTCACACCCTTCTCGTTGACCGGTAGCCACATATGCCACTGAGAATTATACACCATTCGATATCCCTTATCGCTAGGACTATTCGCTGCTTTCAGCCCGATAGACATCGTAGCTACGGTTCCTGCCACTGCTGCCCCGCTCATCTCATCTGCCTGTTGAAAACGGACACCAATGTCTCGAAGTTCCTTCGCGATGTGGGTCAAATGCTCCAGCGTTTCGATCATGCGAGGCTGGGTTTCTTCAAATCGTTCTAAAAACCGTTCTCGTACCATCCCGGACCACATCGATTCCATCCAGCGGATCAATCGAACGAGTTCCTCTCGTGTATCTCCCATTTGCGCGCGAGTCCGTTCAACCTCTCGTGAGGCTTCAAACAAACGCTCCGGGGTTACTTGTATTCTACTCATCGCGTTCTCCATCTGTCCGATGCCGGACTCTATTTCTTGCTTATTTCAACATATTGTTTTCTAAACGTTCAGCCTATTTCGGGCTTATTTTAACTGTATGTTCTCGCTTAATGTGGCACCTGTGCACTGAAATCATCTCGGCTGGAACGATCAGCATGGTAGAACACCACATCTCCGTCCCTTAAAGTGAACGAGTTGCCGTAGCTATCTTCGACTTGACGCTGAAATCCTTCCAGCAACCATTGGTTCATTAGCGGTGCATGGATATATTGCAGATGAGGAGCCCTCAGATTCCCTTCCTGGATCGACTCCAAGTTAAAGTTGACCACGATATAACCATTTTTCAGGAAGATCGGTGACTTTGCATCCAAACCACCATGGGTACGCCCATACTCGGCCAGATTGGTTCCTGCTTGAACCACGTAAGGCTCGGCGGGTAGACTATACTCTCCATACCACTGCTGAATGGCAGCATTTGCACGAAGTACATCCGCACTTGCGTTCGTCGGAATATTCGTTTTGGGTCCGATAAACGTACGCAGTTGCTCTGGCATCAGCAATAGACTGTATCCGCCTACAGGGGTTTTCATCTTCGTAAATTTATCCCGATAATACTCCTGATACGTCCGTTCACTCATCATCCCTGGATGAATTTCGCCATAGCGATTATATTTATAGGTCGCCGTATCTCGTAGCTGTTCCGAAGGTACTTGACGTAACCGATCATTGAGAATGACAAACCGCTTGACTTGATCCTCTGCTGAACCAATACGAATAAAACTTCGCTGGTTCGTCGAGTAATACAGATCTACCGGTACGCGTGTTTTCCCATCTTTGCTTACAAAATCAAAGGTCGGAGTCAGGCGAATGCCGTCTCTGGGCCCGAACATATTGCCCTTGGTTTTGAAATCAAACTTAAAGTGATATCCCGTCTTCACAGCCACATTCTGATACCCTTGCAGCGGATGACTGCCTGGGCGAATCGGTACGGTGAATTGCGGTTTGTTCCCCCGCTTGTCACCGTCGATGCCCTGCGTTCCCGTCCAATAACTGATCCAAGTTGGGGCAATGCTGCCCTTAAATCGCCGGAAAACAAGCTCCCAGTTGTAGTCTGCAATGTCCGTGATTTCAAAGTCGTATAACCTCCCAATGACCTCCACGGATACTTCGTCGCTGGCCAGATGATAGGTTAGATCTGTGTTGGCATCGGGTTGGGCATTGCTCCTGGACATCGATTCAAAATCGGCAGGTGCATTCTCTGCAATATTGCGGAACTCCACTTGGTAATCTCCTTCGTCTACCCATACAGGCAGATAAAAGGTGGTATCGAGTACGTACACCGGAATATCAATCCACGTACTCCGCGGGTAAAACTGTGTCCGGTCGGCACTGTATACGTCAAACGGAAACCGGACCTGTTTGATCCGATAATATTTGGCATAATCCCGATCCCCATATCCCGGATACGAGTTGACATCCAAATGCTGTCCGCTCGTGGGGATACGGACTGTGAACGGCCGCTCCAAAATAAGGGCAGACCGATCCATATTCGGTATCGTTTTCTGATTATGAGGCTGATCGTCTGAAACAAGAGAATAGTTCACGACTGGAGTATGCACAGTAACCGTGTTAATCCCCGGAATTTCAAAGGTTTCTTCCTCATTACCATCATTAACATTTCCACTCATTAATTCATAACGGATTTCGCCTGTGCTAGGCGTATCCTTCTTATTTAACAAGGTTTTGGATATTTCATTGTCAGGACTGTACAGAACATCTTTGCCAATCATTTGGGGTTCCGCGATCTGACCTGGCGTTGGCCCCGTTTCTTCTACTTTTGCGTTGTCCATGACAACAGCCCCATTAAACTTCAAATAGTCATTCTTAACTTGGACCTTTGGCACAGCATCTTCCGCAATTGATGAGAGATCATCTGTTGGTGTTGGAGGTTCGCTGGTCCCTCCCGGCACTGGCTGTGAAGGCGCTGTTAACACAGCCGGTGTATTGGGTGCGTAAAAGGTACCGTTCGTAGCCGCCGCATAGATGGGACTACGATAATCAGCAGGATATAGTTCAATCTGTGGTAGAGCATAGTTTTTTAGGATCGCATCGGTTATCTCATAAACGAGTAAAGTGTCAATTTTCCAATAATCGAAATCCCGTTTCACAGTATAGGTGTATGGTACTTTGACATCTCTAGATCTTGGAGTTGATACCGTTGTCGTACCACCTTTACCATCCGAAATTTTCTTTTCGTCTGTCCACGTTTTGTTATACGTTTTTTCAACAACTACGGTATATGTACAAGTGCCTTGCATATTCACAAACTTATTTTGGAATAGGTAACTTAGACCAAATACATTGCCATATAAACTCTCAGAGGTAGGGATACCTCGCAGTACGTCAAATGGCTCACTTCCACGTTGATCGGCCTTAATAACTGCGCTTGCATTAGGGTCCATTCTCTCCCCTGTCATTTCTCCGACAGGCGACTCTGCACATGCCGCATCTGGCGTTTCCGGAATTTCGGGTGGTGGCGTATCGCCAACCGTAATCGTTACATTTTCATAAATGTAATATGGGCCTTTTTCGGAATTCTTCCATTTTGCAGTGATGACCGCTGTACCAATATTTTTTGCAACGATTTGACCAGTCTTAGGTTCTACGTAAACTACGTTTTGTTTGTTAGAACTCCATTCGATTTGGTCGGCGCGCTTGGAGACATTCACCCAGTTACCGAATTCTTCTTGGTCGTATGCCTTAGTTCGGATCTCCGCAACCAATGATTTTACATCATTTAATTGGAGCTGCATGTCTTCTCTTACTCGGATCTCTTTGGTTTCCGTAACGTAACCACTGTAATCGATCTCTAGTGGTGTGTAATACTCAACTTGATATTTTGGATCTCCATCCTGTCTTGTACCATACGGAGTCTTCTTTTCAAGTTGAAAGTCACTCTTTCCATCCGGGTTTACATCATCAGTACCGGTCCGTGTTTCTATGGTTACCAGCAAGCTCCCCTTCTTATAATCAGGCTTTGAGCCCGGCTTAATTGCGTAGGTTCTCTTTTCAGTGTTGTACCTGATATCATCAATTTCTATATCTGTGACGTAATCTCTCTTGAATTTATTACCTGTTGGTTTATCTTGTAATGAATCAGGTACATAGTTTTTCGTGTTAATCTCATCTTTAACAAATTTATTTGCCGGAAGCTTCAAGGGAAGAGCAGATAATCCAGAAGAGTATGTATTCGTTTCTACCCTACCGTATTTTTCACTTGTAGCTTGCCATATTTTAAAATCACCCTGAGTCCAGATAGTCTTAGGGTTAGGTTCCGCTTTTCCCGTTACTTTGACTTTAATCGTTTGCTTACCTCTCGCTAATCCGCTTGGTTTCACTTCTATGTCTTTATCTGGATAGCCGTTCTTAAAGTTAGCATAGGTTTTAATAGACATAACTCCGAAGGAGTAAATAAGGATTATCACGAGTAATGATAGAACAGTCCATTTCTTTTTCATTTATAATTCCTGCCTAGTTGTTATTTGAAATAACTGCATATGAACCATCGTCCATGTTGAATTGTCCGTAGAATCCTTTGATTTTAAGGTAATCTACAACCCACACCTTCACACCGTTTTTGTACTTTGCGAAAAAATTTTCAGGCTCCAAAACAGGAATTACTTCATATCCATATTTTTCATTCAATTTATTTGTGATAGTCATCCCACCAGTCATGTCAGTAACACCAGTCTTATAATCTCCAATGTCAAAACCCTGTTTTTTAGGATAAATTGTGATTTCTTTAAACACTAGAAGTAAACCACTGTTCTTGTAGTCGTTCTTTCCGAATTCAGTCATGAACAACGATGTATAGATGCTGTCTTTCTTCTTAGGCTCTGACGTGTTTATACCAATTAAACGATGGAACACCAGACTACCAGATCCGTTACGGAACGTTTTCCGTTTCCCTGAAATATCAGCGATAGAAGTTTTCCCTGTTGTCAGGCTAGATACCAATTCAAGATTCGTTTTCTTCGTACCCATCATTCTTAATTCATTTAGATCATCAAATGTCACAGCTTCTTTTTTCAGCACATTTTCCAGTCGCAACAAAATAGCAGAAGATTCAGCACGAGTGGTCGTCTTGTCCATTCCAAACGATCCGTCTGGAAAGCCGTTCATCAGGTTAGTTCCCATTGCAAGCGCGAGGTAAGGAATTTTGTCTTGCTCAATTCCTGGTTTAAACGACTCTTTGACTGGAAGTAACGTTCCTTTCGTTTCAGCAAATGCTGTTTTATACTCAGCACTGGAAGCAACCAATCCGGAACTCAACCATTTAGCCATTTCCTCGCGAGTAATCGGAGTACTTGGTTTAAATCCGTTTGGATAGTCTTTGGTATTAATGAACCCCAAAGTAACTGCCCGATCCACCTCAGCTTTACTCCAGTGTCCATTCAGATCCTTGAATGACTCAGTCTGGACATCTTCCGGAAGTGTCATGTCTTTGGCTACTCGTGAAATTAGGGATGCAAATTCTGCTCTTGTTACCGAAGCATTGGGCTTGAACAATCCATTACCGTATCCTTTGAAGTATCCCTTGGAAACTGCAGATTCAATAGCAGACTTTGCCCAGTGATTAGCTTGTACATCTTTGAAGGTTGTTGTTGCGGCAGAAGCCTGGGAAGAAATCAATGTCGATACGACTACTACAGCACTCATTATGGGTAACATTATTTTTTTCAACTTTTCCACTCTCCGATTAGTTAGATTAGTTTGGTTAGGCTCTTTCTAGTTTCTGCATGTTCTTTGTGAAGCCTTTGTTTCTTTACACGGTTTGCTACTATGTAAATTTTCACTTTGCTCCGGAATCTGCTTGTATAAAATCTTCTGCCTTCTGATTAATGTAGTCCACCAGTTCTGACGTATGCTCCAGGTGCCAATCATCCAGCTGCTTAATACTCATTTGAAGATCCCACACGATGGGTACAAGTCGCTGACTATGACTGCTCTCGGTATACTCAAAAAAGTTCCGTTGAATCCGTTCAAAGGTACGACTCATATCCTGAGCTTGTCGTCTCCATTTGTCCGCAGTCTCTTGCAATTCCTCAGGAGTTAGCTCTATGGTCCCTGCGGAGTATCCACCAACCACGTTGGCCACCGATTTGAATCCTTTGGTCAATGTGTCCCATGCTTCGCGCGCGTGATCAAGTATATTATGCTCCGAAGGCTTTCGCGGAGAGAAATTTACTCGTTCTCCAGTAACTTCATCATAAAGAGGATTATCAATATATCCATCTTGATCGAAGCTATAGTGCTTCATATCGTGATATTTAGGACCATCCTCAAAAAACGTATCCACTACCTTGGCCCAAACGTTAACGCCATAGTTTTCATTTCCATCTGCATAGTTAGAATCAATAAGAAACGTGGCCCCCACATGCCGCTCATAACCTCCAAAAAAACCACTTGCAATGCCATCTCCAGGATGTATAAAGTTAGTCACTTGTCCATCAAATCCCCCCTCCTCTGCTTTCCTTCTCATCTCGGGAGTAAGCGATGCTACGACTGTCGGAGCGCTAAAAGTAACGGCACTTAATCCAGTGTATACCGCTGCATACTGTGCATTAGCACCTCCCAAAGAATGACCCGTTAGGGAAAACTGTAAGTCTTTATGTTGGTCTGTCATGCTCTTTACATAGCTTTCTGCCTCATAGAGTTGATTAAAGCTCCCCACATTTTTATCTACCGTCTTTTTGACATCGCCAACCCAATCATTTAATTTTGTAATGCCTAACCCATCTTCAACCCCACGTGAGAAATCTTTCCAGAACTTCGGTTTCCAATCTATTGCACGTTCTATGGTTGCACCGATTTCGGGGAAACCAATATGTAAAGCATCCGTTCTAAAATCTGGAACAGATCTTGCCGGAATTGCGTCCCCTTCTGTTCCTCGAAATGCAATTACTGCTTGCTTCGTCTCGGGATTGTAGAATGTAACAGCATCCATACCAGATACATTATGTTTCTGATCTAGCACTTCCCAGCCAGGAATATCTGTGAATTCTTGTCCGACTTCTACTTCATCATATGAATATTGCGACATTACCTTGTAATTTTGATCTGTAATCATTTCGCTAGATAAGCGTTCTATGTTCATCACCTCCAATATTATTGTATATTATATCCTTTTTCATTAAGAGCCTTCTTTAGTTGTTTACTATATCCGAAAGATTCTTGTTTATTTGTTTCATAGTTTATATAAACACTAAAAGTTTGATCTTCATGTCCTGTTACATATCCATAGATAGTGACACGACTCATCGCCATTTTAGGTAGAATTTTTTTTTGTGTTATCGTTACATCTAATTTATAGTTATTTTTCAAATATTCAATTGCTATCGCTTCCGACCGATTTATAATTTCTTGATCCTTTATTTTTTTCTCATTCACACCTGCACAGCCCCCTAATATTAGTAACAACATAGCAACCAAGATGATCATCACCATTCGGTACATAATCTTCCCTCACTTTCAATTCGCTCCTGCTTTCCTGGGTGAAACATGAATATTACTAGAACTTCTAATTTGAATGTAGTTCCCTCCAGTGCGTTGGACTAATTCTAGACTGTATATTACTTTATGGTCTTTGCTGTAGACTACCACCTCGGACACGTTACATACTTGGAACCTACAATAGATACTCCTGCTAATAGAATTAATAACAATTTCTTCATTCAAATAATCACTTTTATTCCTAATTATGTACGTTACTCTTCACTACAAGAGCCATTTCATCTAGTCTAATAGGTTCAAAGAAAACAATCATATTTGGAAATAGTAAGAATATTTTACCACTAAACTCTCAAAAGAGATAGGTATAAGGTATGATTGCTGAATCCTTCGAATCATGCATGGGATTTGGCTACAACAACAGGTCTAGACTTATTAGCGCCATCATTAACTTTCGATTCAGGGTAAAACTCTAGTTATAGTCTTATAAGTTATACAAATTTAAATTAACCCCGATGAAGCCTGCACCTCGCAGTACCCACCGGGGTTATACTATGGTATCCAATTACTGTCTACGAATAATTCTCCACCAACTTATCTCATCTCGTAAAATCATGCTGCCCAATGGTCAGCAGCGTTGGCCTGCTCTTACTCCACACCGAAGTGGCGATCTTCGGATTGTAATAATAGAGCGCTCCGTTTGTCGGATCAGCTCCATTCAATGCCTTACGAGCAGCCCTGTAAGAGGTCTGAGTTGGCTTGGTATTAAACTGCCCATCGTCGATAGCCGTGAACTGACCTTTCTGGAAAATGACCTTGGAGATCGATGATGGGAACGCATTCGAGTGTACACGATTCATGACAACCGCTCCTACAGCGACTTGCCCTTCAAAAGACTCTCCGCGCGCTTCACCATGGATCAGCTTCGCCAACTGGCGTAACGTCTCGCCTTCGGCTTTGGCCTTTTTGTTCAGCCTATTCAGCGTCGCTGGACCTGCAACGCCGTCTGCACTCAGCCCCTGCGCCTGTTGGAACTTGCGGACAGCACCTTTGGTAATCGTACCGTAATATCCGGTCAATCCTGCGTCAAAGTACCCCAGATCGCTTAATTGCTCCTGCAATTGCAGCACATGCTCGCTACGAACTCCCTGTTCCAACTTCTGTGCTCCCGCAGAAGGAGCTGCCACGGTTAATCCCAGCGTCAATGCGCAGGCACCGAGAAGCATGCTGACCCGCCCTGCTCTTTTGCCAGCCATGTTCCCCTTCCCATGAGTGACTTTCCGACTGACAGTGATAGGTTCCATGTTGTCAGCAAACGTTAATAGATCCAGCCCCTCATTTGTGCTATCAACTGTAGTCCGTTCATTACTGTTCATATGGCTAACCACCTTCATCTCTTTCATCTCACTCACGCTATCTAATTCAATTATCATATTCTTTTCATTCATTTCATTCGGTTGATCCATTCCATTATTGTTCTTCATCATTCCATTAACCTCCACTTTTCTGAATCCAGATCCCACTTCTTTCCCCTGAATCCTCACGGATGGACATCCCGAGTGTCATTATAGGATATAGAAAAAATGAAGTCTATCGGACCGATGACGCAGTGAAAAAACGACGCTGAACATAACAAAAAGAGGCATGAGCCCATGGTCACACCATGGTCATGCCCCTTCTTGTATCAACCATATACCGCTTGTCCAACCCGTTATTTCCGTAGGCAGGCAGACCCGTACAAAAGTTGCGTTGTATTTATTGACAATTACTCAGCAAGTTCCTGACCCTTCGTTTCCCGGCCCCAGAACAGTACAGCTGCTGCGCCAATGAGGATTGTCACGAAGAAAATCGTGAAAATCAGGCTGATCGCAACTTCACGTTGAACCAGCATACCGACCATTAATGGAGCCAGTACGCCCCCGATTCGGCCAACCGATGTGGCAAGTCCAACACCTGTCGAACGAACGGAAGTCGGATACAATTCCGGGCTGTAGGCGTACAGACCACCCCACGCTCCTAGATTGAAGAAGGAAAGACAGATTCCTGCGGTCAGGATTGTCGCTTCCGTTGTTGCCAATCCAAACGCAATCGCACTGAATGCAGTCAAGGTAAGATACACAACAAGTACGAACTTGCGCCCGTAACGTTCAATGAAGTACGCCGCGGTGAAGTAACCTGGCAACTGTGCGATCGTCATGATCAGCACGTATTGGAAACTTTTAACCAACGTAAATCCTTTTGCCATTACAACCGAAGGCAGCCACAGGAACATGCCATAATAAGAGAAAATGACGGTAAACCACAAAATCCAGAGCATCAACGTTGTACGGCGATGTGGTGCTGACCAGACGGTAGCCACTTTCTCGCGGAACGTGATTTTATGAAGCTTGGTATGATTCTTGTACCGCGGCGGGTCCTGAATGGCACGACGCAAATACAGTGCATAGAACGCCGGAAGTGCACCAATGGCAAAAGCAATTCTCCATCCGTACTCCGGAATGACAAAGTTGGCAATGAGCGCGGATACAATCCAGCCCCCTGCCCAGAAACTTTCCAATAATACAACGGCACGTCCCCGTTCGGCTGTAGGCATCGACTCCGATACCAGTGTAGATGCCACGGGCAGCTCTCCGCCAAGTCCAATACCTGCAACCAGACGCAGTGCACACAATACGGCGAATCCGGTCGCCAATGCAGACAGACCGCTTGCAATCGTAAAGATTAACAAGGTCCACATCAGAATGGCTTTCCGTCCAAAACGGTCCGCAAGTGCACCTGCAATCAAAGCACCTAGCGCCATACCGATCGAGTTAATACTCGTAAGCACGCCGACTTGTCCGGGACTGAGACTCCATTCCTTGGCAAGTGCAGCCACGATAAAGGAGATCATACCAACTTCCATCGCATCAAACAGCCAGCTCATGCCGGCACTGAACAGCAGCTTGCGCTGCTTGGGATTCCGCAATACTTCCAGTTTGCTCATCACTTATAGCTCCCTTGATCTCTATGTAGTCATTCTGACACTAAATCATTATTATGCAGAATGCTCCAGAAATCAATGCAAAATAAGCTTTTCCTTCCGATTTCTGCGATACCTCACCCCTTGAGTGAACCCGCTGTCAGACCTGCTACAAAGTAACGCTGGAGTAGAAGGAACAACGCAATCATCGGAATGGCGGTTACCAGCACACCCGTAAGCATCATCGGATAGTTCGTCACGTATTCCCCGCGGAACTGCATAAGCGCGAGCGGTAAAGTGAGCTTGGACTTACTGCTGAGCATCAGCATCGGAATAAGCAAGTCATTCCATACCATGACGAGCAGGAACGTAGCCGTTGCCGCCAGCGAAGGTGCAGCCAGTGGCAGTGCAATTCGCGTATAGAGTCTCCATTCACTAGCTCCATCCATACTGCCCGCTTCCAGAATCTCCGAATTAAGCATGCGCATGAAACCTGTCAGCATAAATACAGAGACAGGCATCAGCATAGCCGCGGATACGACAATCAATCCCGTGAGACTGTCCGACCACCCGAGTGTACGTGTAAGGGAATAGATCGGCAGCATACTCACTTGGGATGGAACGATCAACCCTGCTACGAACAGAGCAAACACAATTTTTCCCACACTGCCGCCCCAGCGGACAATGGCGTAAGCAATCATGCTGCTCAGCAACAACTCAATTGCAACCGTACCAAGCGTCACGACCAGACTGTTCCCGAAATATTGCCACATCGGCTGATTGCGGAACATGCCAGTGATGTTATCCCATGTAAACGGGTCCGGCCAGCTGAATGGACTGGTGAAGAAGTTGCTGCTTGTTTTGAACGAAGATACAAATACAAAGTACAGCGGGACCAGAATCAGTAGCGCGTACACCAATAGGATCAGGCGATTGAACCATTTTAAAAACATGTGAACTCCCTTCTGCCTCGATTGCAGGATGAATGCTCCAACATCAACCTCAATAACTTACCCGGTCGGCACGCAGTGCCTTGAACTGCAACAGCGTCAAGAGCGCGAGCAACACCAGGAAGATCATGGAACCGGCAGAAGCCAGACCAAATGAATAGCTGCCAAAGGCGGTATGATAGATATATGTTGTCAAAATTTCAGTTGCGTAGTTCGGGCCTCCGTCCGTCATGGTGAAAATGAGGTCAAATGCCTTGAACGACTGAATGGTCGTATAGGCCACAACAATCGTTGCCGAAGGTGCCAGCAGTGGCCAGGTCACGGTACGAAATACCTGCCATTTGCTACCGCCATCCATGCGAGCCGCTTCATACAGTTCTGCCGGAATACCTTGCAGACCTGCGATGAATACAATCATCATCTGTCCAGCATGGGCCCAGACTTGGACCGCAGCGATGGAATAGATGGCGATCTTCGGATCACCAATCCAGTTGCGAGCAATACTGCTCATCCCGGCTTCATTCAATCCATAGTTGATCAATCCAATGGATGGATCATACATAAATGCCCAGATCAGTCCAACCGATACGGAGGACAGAATCGCAGGCAGGAAATACAACGCCCGAAGCACAATGCGTGTCTTGGTATTGCGTACCAGGAGCAGAGCCAGGACAAGTGAAATAAAGGTTTGTGCAATAACAACCGTTAACATGAACTCCACGTTGTTACCAAAGGCTTTGCGGAATACGATGCTGCTGAGACTGTCCTTGTAATTATCCAGCCCTACAAATGCATACGACGGGGATACCCCATCCCAGTCCGTAAAGGAATAGAACAGCCCCGTCAATGTAGGAAATACGAACAATCCAACGTACAGCAGCAACCCAGGGATCAGAAACAGGGATAGCTGAAGACGGTTTTTCATCGTTTATTTCCCGATATGCTGATCAATGATCGCTTGTGCCTGCTGTGCTGCTTCTTCTGGAGAAGTGCCGCTCAGTACAGCCTGGATGGAGTTGGTTACTGCTTTTTGATTGTCTCCGTTCAGGATGGTGAACCGTGGCTGGAACACGGTCTTTTTGCTCGCCCATTCTCCGGCTACCTGAAGCTCAGGCGTGTCGTACTTCACATCATTCACTGTTACATTCTGTCCCGTCTGGTTGGCGTAGTCACTCGCTACATCGGGATTACTCAGGAATTCGATGAACTTTTTGGCTTCTTCCGGATGTTTCGACTTGCTGTTCACGGCGAGCATGAATGTAGTCGTATGCACTCCTTCATACTTCGCTTGATCTGCACTTACCGTAATCGGTGCAAGCAGTTTTTGCTCCAGATTTGGATTCTGCTGCTTGTTCTGAGCCAATTGATACGATCCACTTGCCAGCATCGCTGCTTTCTCTTGGATAAACAGTGCGCCAGCCGCAGGGTCTTTTGTACCCAGTGCATCCTGCTGGAAGTAACCTTTATCGTTCAGTTCCTTGATTTGAGTCAACGTTTTCACCCAAAACTCATCCGTCAGTTTGGCTTCCCCAGCTTCCACTTTGGTAAAAATGTCGTCACTCGGTGCATTGTTCATCACCATCGTATTCATGAATTGCCCTGGGCCAATGTCCGCTCCGGCAAAGGCAATCGGAATGATGCCATTGTCTTTCAGCTTCTGGCAAAGGGCCAGGAAACCTTCCCAATCGGTCGGCGGCGTCAAGCCATATTGTTCAAACAGTTTCACATTATAAATTGGATCGTTATATACGAGTTGATACGGGATCGCATATTGCTTGCCATCATGCTGTCCTGATTCAATCAGCTTCGAATTGTAGGCCGACAGGAACGAGGATCCAGTCAGATCCGTGAACAATCCGGCTTTGGTGAAAGCTTCGAACTGTGCACCCGGGAAGGATGCAAATACATCCCCTACCGAACCGTCACTGATTTTGGATTGAACGGTGGACTGATATTGATCGGAGGGCAGTGTCTGCATCTCCACGTTGATATTCGGGTTTTCTTTTTCAAATGCGTCAATGGTCTTGTTGAGTGCTTCCACATCTTCTCCACGCCAGTGAATGAAGCTGATCGTAACCTTGCCTGAACCTGAGGAGCCGTTCTCTCCAGATGACGCGTTATCCCCACCGCCGCAAGCTGACAGCAGGATGGACATCACCAGCATACTGACGAGCGGCAGGATCAATTTTTTATTTTTTTTCATGAAAGACGACCTCCTGAGGATGATTGATATGTTAACTAAAGAATGTTTATACTGAACGCACTCCGATGACAGAATAACCTTCCGATCGCTGTTATCCCCAGATTTATTTGATTCCCTTTTATAAAAGGAAAAATCCGGGGATAAAGGCGAACGCTTCGCTTCTTCACGTTATTTCTGTCCTCTCCGTTTTCGTATAAAAAAATTAGTTAAACTTACTTAGTTAGTAGTAACGGAATGCTGCTTCTGTCTTGTTTTCCATTTCTCGCGAATGATCGGCATCACGGTCCGGCCGAAGATTTCGGCTTCTTCCAGATGCGGGTAACCGGATAGAATGAAGGTTGTAACGCCGAGATCTCCATATTCCATCAGACGTTCTGCGACCTGTTCGGCTGTACCCACAATAAGGATCGCACCGCCGGAACGCACAACGGACAAGCCTGTCCACAGGTTGGGACCTACAACAAACTGCTGCTTCTCGGACAGTTCCCGTAGCTCATTCTGTCTGCGTTGGTTGGTTGCATCCGTTTCGGCAAAAGCGGCTTTGGCTTTCTCAATCGCTTCTGGTGGTACTTTGCTAATAATCTCCCAAGCTGCTGCCCATGCTTCTTCTTCGGTATCCCGAATGAGTACCTGAGCACGCATGCCATAACGGAGCTGACGATCTTGTCCCGTTTCCTCTTTCACCTGCTGACGAATGACCTCAATCTCTTCGATCTGCTCCTGAATCCAGTCATGAGGCTCACCCCACATGAGGAACGTGTCCGCATGTTCAACAGCGACCTTCTTGGCAATCGGAGAACTTCCTCCCAGATAGAATGGTGGATGCGGATTTTGCACCGTCTCCGGCATGCCTACCGGTCCTTTGAAATTGTAATACTGGCCGTTGAATTCAGGATTGGGATCACTGGGTGCATCTGCACCAGATTTTGAACCACTTCCGGCAAACTCCGTCAGATTCAGTCCCGTCGATTGGGTCCATGAACGCTTCATGACTTCCATATACTCGCTCGCTCGTACATATCGTTCATCATGCGCATGTGCCAGTGGATCGCCGAGTTCCTCCAGATCTCGAACAGAACTGCCTGTCACCACATTGATCATGGCGCGACCACCAGAGAGCTGATCCAGTGCGGCTCCCATTCGTGCAGCGAGCACGGGTGTAACCAAACCCGGGCGAATGGCGACAAGTGGACGCAATGTCTTCGTGTGACTCATTACTGTTGAGCCGACCACCCATGCGTCCAGACAGGCTCCCCCTGTCGGAATCAGTACAAATTCGAATCCTGCCTTCTCCGCCGTCTGTGCCACATCGATCAGATAATCAAGACTTGGCTCCCGCTCCGGGGCAACCCCTACATACTTACCATCCCCTGCTGTAGGCAAAAACCATCCAAACTTCATATCTTCCTGTTCGCTCACAAAAGTCAATCCCTTCTATGAATAAATTGCTCTAAAAATGTTTCACTCAAGCACTTCGGTTACAGAAAACCTTTCGAGCACTCTTGTCCCCAGATTTCTTCTCATTCCCCTTTCATGGGGAAATCCGGTGACAAAGGCGCCCGCTTCGCTTCTTCAGGTTCTTTCTGTCCCCTCCGTTGTCGTGTCATTCTTTAAATTGATTTATTAGGCATATTCACAATAAAATGCCGATTAATTAACTTGGTTTAATAGGTATGGACATCATATCAATTGATTTGTCTGTGATCAATGTCATTTCGCGGCAATTTCATTTTGTCATTTTGTGGTCTTTTCTCAGATTTAGGTCTTCCTGATCTTGAATATGTATAAAACCCACCTGTATAATAGGTTATAAGTGAAACTTTTAAAATCTACAAACGATACTTATACAATAAAGAGGTGTTCCTGATGACCGAGAGCATGAAGGAAGACCACCATGAGTTTTTGGATATTATTTTCTTCACTCCATCTGAATTCGAGAAAGCTGGTGGCGCCTGGCCGATTCGCATCGGCCGTAATATAGCCAAGACCAACTATCATATTGGCCCGCGCACTACGCCTTATTATTATTTGCTATTTGTGCTGGAGGGGGAAGGTACATTCATACAGAACGGACAGCGTCATGCCCTTCGAGCCAGGGATGCATTCTGTCTCTTCCCTCATGTTACCCATGAGTACTGGACGGACCCGGAGGACACGTTGCAGAAAATATTTATTGCCTTTGACGGTACACATGCAGCCGAACTGCTTTCCCGAATCGGACTTACACCCGACTCACCATACCGTTCAGGTGTACTGACCCCGGAGACTGCAAGTGCCATGCGCTCGTTCATGGAGGATGTTCGCAAACCGCAGGATGGAGCGAGTGATCTGGGACGACTCACCCGATTTCTAAACCTCTTCGACCGAATTGCCCGGTCCCCCGCAACCAAAGGGTTGCAACCGGATTCAGCCACACCTTGGCTCCAGAAAGGCAAGGAATACATGGACATTCATTTTGCAGGCGGCATCTCCGTGGAAGGTGTGTCCGCTCATGCTGGTGTGGATCGAACCCATTTTGCCAAACAGTTCCGCAAAGCTTATGGTCTGTCCCCTGTGCAATATATCCAGCAATTGAAAATGAATCAGGCCAAACGTCTGCTCGTGCAGACGCCGCTAAGCTTAACTGAAGTGGCTCATTCCGTAGGTTACCCGGACTTATTCTCCTTCTCCAAAGCGTTCAAAAAACAAGTCGGTCTGCCACCCAATCGCTATCGCACAGCGGAGAGCACGAAAAAATGAGGGAGCGACCTTTCGCTCCCCAGCCTATAATCCATGCCTCATGCATCACGCCTTGTGTACGATTGCGTAAGATGTCGCCTTTACCAAATTGCTATGGACTCCGTTTCATATCCTGCATATCGTAGTCTTGCAAAATCTTCACCTAAATCCACCACAAAAAAAGGCAAGCCCCATCTACCCGGGACTTGCCTTTTTTCTATACTATAGTCTTGACTGCACGTACCTGAAACCAGGAACTTTTTTACGTTGACGTAACGCTATTCCTTCTCCTCATCCTTACGCGCAAGCGGAATACCGTTCTCCTTTGCATACCATGCTTCATAATGATGCACTGCCACACCTGCAAATGAAGAATGAGAGGTACCAAGATCAAACACCTTCGCCATCTCTTCATTCATATTGCTAACCGGTTTACGGAAAAAGGTCAGGTGATCCCCCTCGTGTGTATCCGCGAGTTCCGCTCCGATCCAGACTTTCTTGCCGAGATCATCCGCTTCGTCCAGTTCTTCCTTGGACAAATCATACATCTGCTGCCCACTATCCCGGTATGCCATAATGGCTACCGCATCGAAATGTGAGATCACCCAGCGACTGAATGTACCCTCACTTTCAGCCGACTGACGGGCATCAAGCCAGAACGGGATCGCAGCACTCATGTACAGTCCGGCATCCTCGCCGGCTTTTGTCCAGGCCTTCATGTTGTTCTGCCACTCTGCAATGACGCTGCTCTCCTCGTTCTCCCAGCGCTTCAACTGATACGGCTCCACATCCAGTTGAATGCCTTCGAAGCGTTCATTCTTGGCCGAAGCTGCATTGTATGCTCTTACTCGCTCGATAAAAGCAAGTCCTTCATCCCGCTTCTCCTCATAGGCCCAGTCTGCATGACCGTTAAGTCCATGCACTTCAATCTCAGCCTGTCGGGCAGCCGCAATGAATTTGCGATATGTTACATCAGGCACCTCATCCTGGATTTGCAGGAAGATGGTATCTACGCCCTGTTCTTTGGAAAAGGCAATAATCTCAGGCGTTTGTTCTGCAATAATGGACGCGTCCCACAGCCAGGTCGCTTTGTGTTCCTCTGCCGAGAACCATTTGAACATCCAGGACAGAAGCAGCAGGCACAACACCACAGCCAGAATGGCCCATTTCGCCATACCCACCAGTTTGCCCCGTTGCCTCATATATTTCCTCAGACGAGCAACGCTTCACTTGGCTCAAGCACAGGATGCTGTACCGAGTGACCAATCTTGTAAATATGCGGATGCGTGTATGAACGGAACGCATTACGTGTATCCAGAATCGGTACACCCATCTCGGCAATATCAAAGTAAGGCAAATCGCTGTGGTTGGTGATCAGCACGATGCAATCGTACTTCTTGAACTGCTCCAGATTGAACGCTTCGCTGTGTACGGTCTCCCCATGCTTGTCCTGGAAGGAATCCGCATGTGGATCGTAGTAGCTAACGTTAGCTCCACTTTCCTTGAACAGTTCATATACTTCCAGTCCTGGTGATTCACGCAGGTCGGCAATATTAGGCTTGTACGACATGCCGAGGAGCAGAATATTGGATTTACGTACGGATTTAGCGTATTCGTTCAGAATCGTTGACGTTTTGTTCAACACATAATATGGCATGTTGTCATTAGTGGATTGCGCCAATTCAATGAATTTGCTATAGAAACGGAAGCCTTTGGCCTTCCATGACAGGTACATCGGATCAAGTGGAATGCAGTGTCCACCGATGCCTGGGCCTGGATAGAATGGCATGAAACCAAATGGTTTCGTTGCCGCCGCGTCAATAACTTCCCAGATATCGATACCCATACGATCGCACATCATCGCCATTTCATTCACAAAGGCAATGTTCACGCTGCGGAATGTGTTCTCCAGCAGTTTGGACATCTCAGCCACTTTTGGCGAAGATACCGGTACTACGGTTTCTACATATTTGCCATACAGTGCTGTTCCGAGCTTCAGGCAGGCTTCAGTCGTGCCCCCGATTACTTTCGGCGTATTAAATGTTGTGAAACGTCCATTCGACGGGTCCACACGCTCAGGCGAGAAGCAGAGGAAATAGTCTTTACCTGCTTCTTGTCCGATCTTGTCCAGCTGCTGCTGGATCAGTTCTTCGGTTGTACCTGGATAAGTGGTGCTCTCCAGCGTAATCAGCATACCTGGTTTCATGTGCAGTTTGATCTGATCCACAACGGTCTCGATGTAAGACGTATCCGGGTCCTGATTCTCACTAAGCGGTGTCGGTACGCAGATACTGAGTGCGTCGATCACGCGCAGCATGCTGTAATCTGTCGTTGGCTGGAAACGACCGCTTTGCATTACTTTTTTCAACTCATCGGACGAAATATCGTGAATATAGGAATCTCCTTGATAGATACTTTCTACTTTGGACGCATCCAGATCAATTCCGATTACCGTGAAACCTTGATTGACCATTTCCACGGCAAGTGGAAGTCCTACGTAACCGAGCCCGACGACGCCGAGTACAGCTTCTTTATTTTCAATCGCATTCAGTAATGTGTGGAATTGTTGATTCTCCATGATATTCCCTCCGGGCAGTGTATTTTGGTGGTGCTTAAAATCCATATAAATAGATGAGTGTCTGTGCTCTAAATGTTGCTCTAATCTATCTGATTCATAGTGTAAAAAAAGCTCTTACTTGGCACTTCACACAATCAGTTGTTCCAAGCTGTCTTCTAATGCAGGCAACGTCTGATTCGGGCATCCAGCTCTACAGGTGAGAACGGTTTGGTCATGTAATCATCCACGCCGCTGCGGAAGCATTGACTGATCGTCTGCTCGACACGTTGCTCAGTCAACACGACAATTTTGGGTGGCTGCTCCATCTCCAGGTTCTGAATATGATGGATGAACGGCAGACCGTCGATGCCATACAGATTCAACTCGGTGAGCACCAGGTCAGGTGTGACTTTCTCGATCAACTCCAGTGCAGCCAGTCCATCGACAGCTTCATAGGTTTCGTATCCCTGCATCTTCAACCTCAATTGCAGGAATTCGCGTACCGTAGGATCGTTGTCCACAATCAAAATTCGTTCCGGCTCTTCCGCCGTATTGTCCAGCGTGTAGATATGAATCTCCGACGAATCTACGAGCTTCGAGGACTCAGCCATATGCTGAATAGTTGCCTTCGAAGGGCGCTCCCCTTCCGGGAAACTGGCCAGTGTAATCTGTGGATCGGCACCGGGTACAGTCTCTTGCAACTCATGTTTGATCCGAAGTCCTTCATAATGAACTTCATCCAGTGACAAACCTGGCAGCAGGACGGCGATCGCCTGGGTAGCCCCATCCTTCCACACCTGGAAGGCAGACTCACTCGTTTGCTCCAGATGTGCCCTGACCTGCTGCTCAGGTTGAGAGTTTCCTGCACAATGGATGAACATTAAGCCGCATGTTTCGGCACCCGTTTCCTTCAATCCCTGTTCTACACTTCGGTACACATTAACGGCAGCCTCACGCTGCAATGTCGCCGTATTTGGCATGTTCTTTTCCACCCTTCTCCTCGATTATCTATATAAGTCCAAAAAATCTTATTTACACTGACACTCCGATGACAGAACAACCTTCTGAGCGCTGTTATCCCCAGTTTTTTGATCCCTTTTAAAAAAGGAAATCCGGGGATAAAGGTATGCTTTCGATGCAGCTTTCTTTCAGAAAGCTTTTAGGTGCACGCTTCGCTTCTTCAGGCTTTTTCTGCCCTCTCCGTTATCGTGTAAATGTCTAGTTGGACATATAATTGCTTTGATTATTCTTTACCTAAGCGGCTTCGGTTGTTTTCTTCTCATCCTCGGACCAGCTTTGGCGTGTCATGGTACCCCATGAGTTGTTGTTTTGCATAAACTGCACATGTCCCTGCAATCTCCACAGTACGCCGAGCTGGTGGTAACCCACGAATTTCAACGCGGAGTAGACCAGCATTTTGACCAGATCGGAGAGCTTGTTGTAACGTTTGAAAGCAATCTCCTCCAGGACAAGTGCGCCTACACTCAGCAGATAACCACTCACAAAGTTCAACAATCCAAACAGAACCAGAATCGGCCATTGCGTCATATCCAGAAGGACATATCCAGCGAGAGCCAGAAGGCCGGTAATCCGGAAATACGGGTTCAGTGCTTCAAAAAGGACGTTATATGGCATGGTCACCATACCCATAACCTTATATTTTGGATTGAACAACATGCCACGATTCTCGATCATGTTCTTCAGGTTCCCACGGCCCCAGCGCTTGCGCTGACTGGACAAGATCCGGTATGAATCCGGTGCCTGCGTCCAACATACGGCCTCAGGACAGAAGGCAACGCGGTACTTCAATTTGTTTTCCAGCATATAACGGTGAAGCTTAATGATGATGTTCATGTCTTCCCCAGGATAACCATCCCGGTATCCACCCACGGCGATAACAGCATCCTTACGGAACATGCCGAAGGCACCGGAGACAATGATCAGACCGTTCATGTGACTCCAGCCAATCCGTCCGCCCAGGAAGGCTTTGAGATATTCAATCGACTGGAACATGGGCCAGATCTTGCGTGGCAGTGATACATCTTGCACTGCCCCGTTTTCAATTTTGCAGCCATTGGCGATTCTTACATCTCCACCGATGGCTACCGTCTCTTCCGGATTCTCCATATACATGCGTGCCATGCGGATCAGGGCATCCTTCTCCAGCAACGAATCGGCATCGATGGAAGAGATCAACGGATAATGAGACAGGTTGATCCCGGCATTGAGGGAATCGGCCTTACCACCGTTTTCCTTGTCAATGACATACAGATCCGGGAACTCCGGGTTATGATAGATCCCACGAATTTTCTGACAGGCGATCTTGCCCCGAATCTTCGTATTGGGTACTGGCTTCAGCCGATATTCTTCCAACAGAATATTCAGTGTCGCATCACTGGAGCCATCATTCACAACAATGACTTCATACGTTGGATAATTCAGCGTCATCAGGCAGTTCACATTTTCAATAATCGTCAGTTCCTCGTTGTATGCCGGTACCAGCAGAGAAACGGAAGGAACCAGTTCCGAGCCTGACAATGTATTGTATTTGGAATAATGCGACCGCCGGAAGATCGTCCAGATGTTACGGAACGATAAAGCCAGAATGGAAAAATAGAGCGTATTTACAAAAACAACATAGTAGATTGCGACCATGCCGTAGATTAATAGTAGATCCCTAAGCAGTGTAATCCCCTCCTACCGTAGCGACACCTGTGCGTTTCTTGCTGGTTCTGTTCTCTCGGACAGGGCCAAAATAGCGATCGTACAGCAGTCTTTTTTTGTTATGTGCAATCATCTGCTCTACAGCTCTGTCATCGGTTCTCGTATGCAGCATGGTACTCTCAATCTGCTGCATCGCAATCTCGCGTTCAGCAACTGTACCTTGCACCGCAGCCTGACACAGCGCTTCGAATCCCGGTTCACCGAGCTTGCTCAGACTCTCCGCACTGTTATAACGCACTCTCCAGTCTTCATCCCGCAGCGCTTTGCGCAGTAATGGAATACTGCCAGATGCATGTTTCGAACCAAGCGCTTGTACCACTTCGGCGCGAACTTCCGGATCGGGGTCCTGAATCAGCTTCAGAATTGTCTCATCCCGGAGTGCCGGACTTGCGCTAAGATACAGCTTCACCGCCTCGGCACGTACATCCTGATGTTCTGCGCCTACGAGTCTGTCCAGTGCAGGCATCACTTCAGGTACAGCCTGTCCCCACATGGCAACCAGTCCGACTTTTACAAAATCAGGATTCCGGTCCTCCAGCAACTCAATTAGAATTCTGCTCGTATCCAGACTCGTTTCGAGCAGAATATCTGCTGCCAGATGGTGAATGGACTTACCTTTGGTTAACAGCAACGCCAGCATGTCTTTCAGTTCACCTTGCCGAGTCGTACATCTGGAGATGGACCGACCAATCATAATGGCCATCGGGCCCGGTTTCTCATCCTTCAGCAACTCCATCAAACCCGGAACGGCTTCGGGACAACGCATGCCACCCAAGCGATAAGCAGCATCAATCTGGCGACCGTACCGCAGACGGCCCAGTTCCTTCAGATCATGCTCTACGAATCCTGCTTCACGGCACAGTGCGATTAATTTGTCGCGATACTCACCCTTGAACTGGTCGATCCATTCAATCAGTCTGTCCTGAATGACTCTGCGTTCCAGCGGAGCCAGTTTGCCTGGTGGCAATTTGAGTGGACTATTCTCGGTCAAGGCTGTTTGCAGATAGGTGAAGTAGTCACGCTGCTTCAATTCATAAAACGCCGTCTTGCGTCGTTTGCCATTGTGGGACATTTTCATGGCAAACAATACGATGACGCCTACAACAACAAGTGCGATACAGATGTACAAAAACAGATAGGCCAAAGCCAAACTTGGAAACATGTGAAAAGGTCCTCCTTTATACTCATTTATTCGATCTGAAAACTAGGAATTTTTCCGTAGCTCTTCTTCATTTTTTCGTAGCTTAGCTTAAGCCGTTCACTATACTGCACCTGTTCCCAAGGCTGCCAGCTATATACCGGCAATGTCTTCAGGTCCAGGGTCGTCTCTTCACCCCCAGGCCAAGATACGTTCTTCGTGGCGCGGTCCGTTAACCACGGAATGAGGGTAACGCCTTCCACAGCAACTGTGGAGAACTCACGTCCATTCTTGAGCGGTCCATAGTCGATCGCTTGCAGCGAACTCGGATCACCGAACCCAAGCAGCATCCAGGGAATTCGCAGCTCCACTTGATTGCCGTTATACTGCCATGCCGTTAATGAATCCGTATCGGGCTGACCGGGAGCCGTCGTTCCCCGCTTCAATGTTCCGACCTTTTCATTCATGAACGGTTGAGCAGATCGGGTATCCGGCGGTGTCATCCTCAGGCTGACTGCCAGATTCCATGGGTGGAACGGATCTGCGGAGTCTGACTGCTGATCTGGTAGCATGTCGTATCCATCCTTGCCATACAGACGCTGGTTAAAGTCATAATCCTTGGCGATCTCCACCTGAGATTCTTCATCCTGCCCCAGTGTAATCACCGTCTCAAGACCATCACTGAGCGTCCGGCTCGGGAGTATCTTGTCAGGCTGACTGCCTCCGGCAAGTGTATCTGTGCCAATTCGCAGCACCGTCTTCTCCGGGTCAAAAGGTTGATCCAAGGTCAGCCCAATATACAGATAGGCTTCGTCATGGGTCATCTTCATTTCCTGAATGCCGTCCACTTGACCCTGCCAGGTCGTGACCTCTTCATCCTTCAGATCATCCCAGTCATCCAGTGATCCGTCGATAGTCAACTGTTCCTGTTTACCGGGGTCCATGGCAAGCAGACCAAACATCTTCTCGTTTGTCAGCACGTTCAGCCAATATGCACGGCGATCAGCCGGGATTTCCAGTGGCATCGTGTTCCATGTTTTTTTGAACCATTCATCCTGCCACATGAACACAATCGCTCCCGAGTATCCTTCATCATAGATATCCTGCGTCAGTGACGCGTCAATATCTCCCTGCTCTACTTCGTTATGTCCACCCTGATTCCGTCCTCCCATACCCAGATGGGAAATACCAAGAGAAGAAGGTACGCCATACTCTGTAATCATTACAGGCATATCGGAAAACTCGGCTTTAAGCTTGCGCAGATAACTTTTGTACGTGTTGTACTCACCGTCCTCATCCTTGATGGTTTGGAGCGTTTTATCGATATGGAACAGATCCGGGTAATACGGGTACACATGGTAGGCTGCAAAATAACCTCCCTGCCATGCCTCCGGCTGAATATGTCGGGCATCCACACTGACGAGATCCTCTTCATACAGCGGCTCGCCGGGATGATCCAGCACATCGGTCGTTACCCAGTTGGTGAAGGTCATCGGATGCTCCCACCCATACTTCTTCTCCAGGACCGCCGTATGATCCAGCAGCTCTGCCAGCCAGTTCTCGAACGGTGACGCTTCTGGACTCGCCGAGAAATGAACTCCCTTGTACTGTGGCACGTCCGCATGTTTGGCGTTTGTGTTGTCTACCATCGCCGGGTCCCATTCCGTCCCTACATGCCAGGCCATCAGGTATTTTCCTGCATTCGTTTTGTATTTGCCGCTGGACTCTCCCTGCTTGGCAGGAATGTCCGCATCGCCATAAACAGCAGATACGGCCTTTTCAATCTCCTGCTTGAACGTCTGCTCAATATGCGCCGCATAGGCATCCTGCTTCTCAATTAACTCTTCTTCAGGTGACCATATGCCCTGTATAAAATATAACGGTTGCTCCCGGCCGCGGTTATATTCGACTAATGCGGAGTAGAAAATCGGTTCGTGAACCGTGTATACCCGGATTACATTGGCTCCCAGATCCTCGATCTGCTGGAACCACCGCAAGTAATCCTCTTTGGTCAGCGGGAATTCTCCCGGGTAATGCCCCGGTGAAGTTGCGCCCAGGTTGACACCTTTGACGAACATCTCCCTCCACGTTCCATCTGGCCCGTATTCCATGAACCGGTCTCCATCGGTCTTGAATTTCATCTCCGTGCCGTTCTCCGCTGTGTACGTAACGAGCTTGGGTTGCATATAGTGCCATCCGGCAAATATCCCACCGGTCACCACCACTGCTCCTGTCAACACCGTTAATAGCCAGCGTCTTCGTCTTTGTCTGCTCATGTCTTTAGATTGCTCACCTCTCTAATATGCATCCTGCTTCAACATCGAATGGTCCAACATGAAGTTTACGAATCATTCCGCTTCGGATGTCCGCTTGGTAGAGATGTCAGCGGTGTAGTTCTCACTATAGCGCTAAGACTCTGCATTTGTAACTAGGCTGATGGAAGCAAACATGAAATGGAACATTCTGCCCATAATTCGTAAAAAGCGCCATCAACTAGCACCCGAAAGCCTCCAGGATACGTCTGATTCCCAAACACTAATATTTGCTGGAATCGCATGGATTAGATACCCTGCTGATCTTGCACTTCTGGAACCTTTATTGTTATGTGCAACGCGGGTACAGGCAACGTTTGCCGTTTGAACACATACCCCATTAAACGCGAGTTATAATTTAAAGTTGCGGACCTTTTTACAGTATTAACCATAAAGATTACAAAATTGATACTATAGTCCGATAACGCATCAGCGATATTCCGCGTCACATCAAGGTTTTCTGAAAAATGCAGAAAATCAAAAAAGGACGTCAGTCCCCCTCTATAGGACTGTGCCCATTTATAACCCTTTTACAAAAAACCAAATGAACGCCCGGTCATCACCCGGAAGTCACGGATCTCTCACATTAAATGTAAAAAAGCACATCTTATTTCCTAATTTCTGCCTCTAATATAGCTAACCCATAATTGTGTCCAATTTGCAAAATAATTCCGGTTGCCGCATTTCGAATTGTCGGATATGCTTATAAAACAAGAACACTTGTTCCATACTGTAAATAAACTGTTAATTATCGATGTTCAAATGAAAATAATTGCTTCTTAACATAATAGCTTAGCATCACGAATAAGGAGAGAAGTCTTATGCCTCGCCAAGACAGACGTGTCATCATGCTGGCAGACTGCCAGTCATTCTATGCCAGTGTGGAGAAGTCTGCACATCCCGAATACAAGGACAGCCCCCTCGTAGTCGCGGGAGATCCGGCGCGCCGTTCGGGTATTATTCTTGCGGCCTGTCCACTCGCCAAGTCCTATGGAATTACGACAGCAGAACGACTGGGCGAAGCGCTCGCCAAATGTCCGGATGTTGTTGTTGTTCGCCCCCGGATGGCCGAATACATTCGGGTGTCCCTTCATATTACGCGTATCCTTCAGTCTTACACGGATCTGGTGGAACCCTATAGTATTGATGAACAGTTTCTCGATGTCACCGGAAGCCTGGATCTGTTCGGCAGCCCCGAGACGATTGCGCGCAGCATTCAATCGAGGGTGATGGAGGAGACGGGTGTGTACATTCGAATCGGTATCAGTGATACCAAGGTCGTTAGCAAGATGGCCTGTGATCTATATGCCAAAAAAGTCCCTGGTGGCATCTGCACGTTGCCTCGCAAAGATCTGCCTTCAACCATCTGGGAGAAGCCTGTGCGAGACATGTTCATGGTCGGTTCCCGCATGGCGCAGCATCTCTACAAGATGGGCGTGCATACGATCGGTGATCTGGCCCAGACCCCACTGTCCCGACTGAGAGAACGTTGGGGTGTAAATGGCGAGGTACTGTGGCGTATCGCCCGCGGTATTGACGATTCCCCGGTCAAACCCGGGACCTATGCTCATCAGCAGCAGGGAATCGGACATCAGATGACGCTGCCCCGGGACTATGACTCCTGGGAAGATATCAAAGTGGTACTGCTTGAACTGGCGGAACTCGTCAGTCGACGTTCCCGGGACAAATCACTCATGGGCCATGTGGTCTCGGTTGGATGTCGCGGACAGGATTATGATCGGCCAACCGGTTTCTCCCGCCAGATGAAGGTGAATGAACCCACCAACATTACGGATGAAGTATACGATGCGGCAGCAGCTCTGTTCCTGCGCCATTGGGACGGATTACCCATCCGCCGCATCAGCGTGTCATTGACCGGACTTGTACCCGATTCCGAAGTGCAGCTGTCCTGGTTTGATGACCGTGAACGTAAAAGAGAATTGGAACGTGCCACGGATGATATCAAGCGCAGGTACGGAGATACCGCCATCATGCGGGCATCTTCCCTCTGCTCGTCCGCGCAAGCCCATGAACGTTCTCATAAAATTGGAGGTCATTATAAATGAGTAAAAAATTGCAGCAAAACGGTATCTTCGAGTCCTCACGCATGATGCTCCCCGAACACCGGGAAGCCTACATTCTTCATCAGGAACAACTTGCTCCTCGTACCCGCCCATCCCTGGATGCCCAGGCCGCGGAAGAAATGTCCCGTTTGCTCAGCAACTCGATGATGCTTGGAGATAGGGTCACTATTACGTTGTTTCACGAACATGATGATATCCGTTACACGGGGCAAGTGCTTCGACTGGACCGTCCGGCCCGTACCCTCAGACTGCTGATGGAAGATGGGTCCCGGGATATTCAGATGAACCTCATTACAAATGTGGCCCTAGCCGATGACTGAAGGGAGATGTACCCACCCCGATGTTGTGGATATTCCATGATAGATGCAGCATAGCCGTTGCCATGCAGGACTGTCTTCCTACACTTCCAGGTGAATACCAAAAGCAGCCGACGAGACATATCCAGACCATTCACTTCGTTCTAAAGAAGCAAAATATCAGATATGTGATTCATCGGCTACATATAAGGGTAAAGCTTCTTTTTTCTGAAAAACTTCTTAGAAAAAGCTCCAGTCAAATTCCTTGGACAGACGCTCGAGCAGATGCACACCGGCAATACTGTTGCCTTTGCGATTCAGAGCCGGGCCAACAAGACCTATGCCGAATTGTCCCGGTACAAGGGTCAATATCCCTCCGGATACTCCACTTTTGGCGGGCAATCCAACCTCGATGGCAAATTCGCCTGATGCATTATACATACCACAGGTGGTCATGAAGGTTTTGGCAATCTGAACATAGCGACGAGGGATGAGTTCTTCTCCCGTAATTGGATCTGTTCCATTATAGGCCAGAACAAGTGACATTCGAGACAGATCTGCACACGTCACTTCAATGGAGCAATGACGGAAATACACGGCAAGCACGTCTTCAACGTCATCCTTAATGACACCGTTGTGCTTCAAAAAGTAGCCAAGTGAACGATTCATATGACCGCTCTCCGATTCGGACTGGAATACCTCTTCGTTATAGCCCAGCTGATCATTATTCGCCAGTTTGCGGAAAAACTCCAGAATGCGGCGTGATTTCTCTTCCTTACAGTCTCCTCCAACAAGCGAGGACACCGTAATCGCACCCGCATTAATCAATGGATTAAATGGAATACCGGGTTCGACTAGTTCAAGCTTGATCATCGAATCGTAATCGTCGCCTGTCGGTTCTTTTCCTACATTAAAGAAAACCGCTTCTTCCCCATGATCCATCAGGGCCAGAATAAGGGTAAATACTTTGGAGATACTTTGCATCGTAAATGGGACACCGCAATCCCCTGCCGACACGTGGTTCCCTTCGGCGTCCATGATATGTATACCAAGCTCATCCTGAGAGGCTTTGACAAGTTCCGGGATATAAGAAGCCACCTTACCTTGCCCGGTGTGCAAGCGACTGGTCTCCAGCCACTCCGGCAGTAATGCATTCAGACGTTCCATGGTTGAATTGCTCATATGTCATCTCCTCCACATCTCTATATAAGCAAGCATCTTGCATGAAATGTTGAACCCATGCACCATGATGATAATGAGCCCCAGCCATCTCATGCAAGATGCCCTATATTATCTGATTACCCTCAGAACAGTTCCTTTACCGCTTCGTTTGAAGATTTAACTCCAAAATTTCACCGGGAAGACCATCGTAATCACCCGTCCAGGTGGATACAAAGTTCTGTCTGGTCAAGATCCGGCGGGAAGCAGCGTTACCCGGATCGATAACTGCATAGAGGGATCCAATCCCTGCGGCTTGTGCCTGAATAATCAACCGTGACGCTATGGATGTGCCTTGACCTTTGCCCCAATGTTCAGGCAGGATCATGTAACCTATCTCAGCCTTGGTCGGGTCCTCCTGATCCGGAATCAATTTGGCATACGCCACACCGGCACCATCTTCACTATATACTCGGTAATGTCCGCAAGTGGAACGCTCATTAAACTCCAGCATGGACTCGAATTGCGTTCTCGCCTCTTGCTCTGGTAGTGCACGTTCTGTAATCTGTTTCATTACTTCCATATTGGAAACCAATGCATAATAATCATCAAAATCAGGTTGTGTGTATTTAATGAACTTCATGATATGCCTCCTCTGGGGTACATAACTTATCTTGGTCTTGTTGAATTCACCTAGAGTATAACAGATGCGAATGATGGAATGCACACAAGGCAACACGCTTGCAGGCAGCCAGATGATCCGATAGGCCAACAAGTCAGCAATCTGACCACTGTAGATACCAAAAAGCGGCCTCAACTGGAGACCGCTTTGTTTACTTTGTTTTTGATTTGCTTTTTAAGATGAAGAAATATCCTCAGTTCCGTACTTCCAGTGCATGTTTTTCTTATAACGTTGTTCCAGTTGTGCTTTTTCTTCTTGCTGTGATTCCACTTATCACTGTATTGGCTTAGCTTGCCCGTGATGAAGGGTTAAGGTTCATCTGTTTTTCACGTTGACGTGCACGACGACCTTGACCTGGAGGGGTGATGATCAGTGCGAGCAACAGCGAGACAGCACAGAGTACAGCAATCACGATGAAGGTTAGATGGAATCCGCCCAGCAGGGCGCTGATGAATGACCCAGCCAAAGCACCAAATCCAAATCCCTGATAGATCACACCATAGTTTTTGCTCTGATTCTTCAGTCCGAAGTAATCGGCCACAATCGCCGGGAATACGGTAATGTTACCGCCGAAGCAGAATGCAACGGCCGCCACACAGGCGAAGAAAATTCCGAAGGTCAGTGGAACCAGACTAAGTGTCATGACAGCTACGGCTGTAACCAGCAGCGCACCAGCGATGACTTTCATTCGTCCTACTTTATCCGACAACGCACCAAGAATAATACGTCCTGCCGTATTAAAGATTGCAACCATGGCCACTGCGTTCGCAGCGGTAGCTACATCAAGACCGGCAAGCTGTACACCGATATCTTTAACAATACCGATCAGGTACAGACCACTCATACACGCCGTGAAGAAAATAACAAACAGCATATACGCTTCTTTTGTACGCAGCATCTCTTTCACCGTGTAATCATGACGTGCTACGACTTGTTTGGATCCTTCCTTGCTTGTAGGAGCCTGTTCACGAACAACCGCTTCACGGATCAGGAATGATCCCGCAACCACCAGAACCAGAACGATAATACCCCAGTACATAAATGCCTGAGCAGGACCAACGGCACCAATCAATGCCGTGTTCACATATTTGAACAATAAACTACCGGTACCAAAGGCGCCGACCGAGATCCCCGAGATTAGGCCTTTACGCTCCGGGAACCATTTGATCAGATTAGACAGCGACGTAATGTACGCCGTACCATCTGCAAAACCAACGACAAATCCAGCCAAGATATACAACAGCGTTAATGAAGTGACTTGGGAACTCAGAATAAGACCCAGCCCAAGCACAACCCCGGCTACACGGATCAGGCGTTGAAGACCCCAACGTTCCTGCAACCGTCCTGCAAACAATGTGGCAAATGCCAAAGCAAAACTGGTAATAGAAAAAGTTATCGCGACCGAGCTGACGTCCCATCCGAAACGATCAGACAACGGTTGATTAAATAAACTCCAAGTATAGATGGTTCCAAGACCCATTTGTACAATGATGGTCCCCAACACAATGAGCCAGCGGTTCATTTTTGTAGGTGCAGATGTTGATTCAGGTGTTGATGAAACGGATGAAATTGTTGCTTTCATCGTGATCTCCCCTTTGCCGATGTCATATACATGAATGCGTTCACAAGCTAATCATACATGAAAGGGGATTCATTACACCGTTTTGAGCATGAGTTGCATCAGATGCGGAATGAAATGCTTCTAGATGCGCATGAGTTGCCTGAATTCTTTGACCTTCCCACGACTCACGGGCACTTCAGCTTCCAAATCGCGCAGACGGAGCAGATACGTATTGTTGAACCAAGGTACAATTTCACGGATTTGCGACAGATTTACGACGTACGAACGGTGGCAGCGAAAGAACGTATCCTGTGGCAGACGGCTGTGAAAATCCGATATGCTCACTGGCATGGTGAACTCCCCATTTTTGGTATATACCTTCGTCACTTTCTCTTGTGCTTCCGCATAGTAGATATCTGCCGTATCCGTAACAATAATATTGTCATTCCGCAGCAGATTAATTCTTCTGTCCGTATGGGAATTCGTATCTCGTTCTCGTACCAGTTCACCATGCGCAGCATATCCGTCCGCCGTAGGGGCTAGTCCATCCTCAACATGTTGCTCCACCGGCGTATGATCACGTTTGAAAGCCATCTCCAGCTTATGGAGCATTGCAGCAATTCGTTTCTCGTCATACGGCTTCAGAATATAATCAAACGCCTCCAACTCAAAGGCTTCCGCTGCATGTTCCTTATACGCCGTAGTAAATACAATGTAGGGTTTCGTTGCAAACTTCCCAATATGATGGGCCAGCATCATACCGTCCAGCGAGGGAATATTGATATCGAGAAAAATAACATCTACTTCTTGTTCCTGCAAAAACTTCAGTACATCCAGCCCATCTTCAAGGCGGTCCACCACTTCAATCTGACTATGTTCCTGGATTAAATAATTCAATTCCTCACTTGCCAGAATCTCATCTTCCACAATAAGAGCTCTCATTGATCCATCATCACCTTGTTACGACATCTCCTTTGGGCACATCAAATAAAATATCGGTTCCTTGTTCCAGCCTAGTAATGGTTACACCTTGTCCGTAGATAAGCTTGACCCGGCGATGCACATTATATAGCCCGATCTGGTTACCAGGCATACGGTCGTGGTAGACACGTTCAATAATATCTGCACTGATGCCTGCTCCTGTATCACTGACACTGATTCGCACAAACTCCGGATAATCCTGTACCCGTATTCGAACAGTCCCGGGTCCTTTCACCTTGAGAATGCCATGAATAATTGCATTTTCCACGAGCGGCTGGATGACAAGGCTCGGAATATGCACCGCGACCTCATCAATGTCATAGATCACGTTAAGTCGGCTGCCAAAGCGAGCTTTCTCAATCTCCACATAATTACGGACCTGCTCCAGTTCCTTATGAATATCAATTAACTCATCCGACAGCTCCAGATTGTAGCGCATGTACCCGGATAGGTTTACAATCAGCTCCCGCGCTCGATCCGGTTTGGTTCGGATGGACGAAGCAATCGCATTTAACGCATTAAATAGAAAATGAGGATGAATGGTTGTCTGTAATGCACGCAGTTCTGCTTTGTTGGCAGCAACCTTGATCTCTTCTACCCGCGATACTTCCATCTGAGTTGAGATGATCTGCGACAGACCTACAGCCATCGTTTGTAATGGATACGTAATTTTGTACGCTTTGCGATAATAGATTTTGAGCGCGCCTGTAATGTCTCCTCGTTCTTTGAGCGGAATGATTAAAAGCGAGTGGATATCGGGTGTTTTTTCATCAATGACATCATTACTGATCGTAATCTCCCCACTGGATATCGTCTTCTTGGTCATCTCACTTATAATTTCATTACCGATATGATATCGTTCCTCACCAAATCCTACATAAGCCAGTACATTCCGGGTATCCGTAATTGCAACCGCATCGGCCTGAATATCCTCCTGAATAATCCGGCAAATTTTGCGCAGAGAATCCTCATCAATCGAACGGAAATACGGCAAGGTTTTGTTTGCAATCTCCAGTGCCAGCTTCGCCTGACGAGCCGCAATCATTTCCTTTTCCCCCTCAACACTTTGCACCAAGAGCACAATCAGCCCAATGTTGACTTCACCCAGAATCATAGGCAGCGCAATCTTCGATACAATGTCGGCACCCAGTGGATCGGGATAGGAAAATAACAGAATCAATAACATCGTGAGCGCTTCACAGATCATTCCAGCACCAATACCGATGATCCATCGCTTAGGCTTGGGCGTGTACTTATGTATATATCCAGAGACCAGACCTGCCAAGATACTCGTGATTAGACACGGTATAGCTGTGACTCCATCCATATCGATCAAATACCGATGCACCCCGGAGACAATACCCGTAATAATACCCACAGGCGCTCCGAACAAAATACCACCCGATAACACGGCGATGATCCGCACGTTCACCAGTGAACCTTCAACATTAATGCCCGTATATGTCCCGAAAATGGCAAAAGCACAGAATAAAAAGGTAACCGCAATAGACTCCTGCCACCTTAATTTCCCCTTTTGCAGAATCTGCCTAAATCTCGGCACCCTCGACAGAAAGAATAAAAATATAATCAACAGCGCCGCCCGTTCAAATAAACCCAGCAGCATCGTAAACATTTCCAATCGTACTTCCTCCACATCTGTCTAATATAAATGCATACTGACACGCTACACTCTTGACGAAACATCCATGACATCGATCCCTACTGCTCGTATGCTCGTATGCTCGTATGCTCGTATGTTCGTATGCTCGTATGCTCGTATGCTCGTATGCTCGTATGCTCGTATGCTCGTATGCTCGTATGCTCGTATGCAACAGTTTACCGCTACCCCCGGAGGAAAGCAAAGTCCATCCTGTGAAAATACACCAACTATATTACACCATTCACACCATAGTTCATCCCTTAACTTCTATGAAAATGTCCGACTCCAGAAGAACCTATGTTATAATTAGTTGTCATGTTATTCCAATTATTCAATGAAATTAATACAGAAAGGTGTTCATGCATGCTTGCCATTCTACTCCTAGGTTCACTTCTGCTCTTTAGCCTAATATGGCTTACCCTATATGCTGTCTCCAGACGATCCAACGATCCTACTCGATCAACAAAACTTGTCCTGCAAATTATTTTATTTATCTCAATCCTGACTTTAATTGTACAGGACTACATCCTGAAAGAAGATCCTTATAACAGCACTATAATTGTAGTTCTACTCATAACCTTAATATTCATCAGCTCTCTCCAGGATAAAAGTAAGAGTGCAGCGGATAAAAATACATAAACACAATTTAAAGCCCAACTAAACCCTCTATAGCATGCCTTCACCACAAAAAAGGGTGTTCCATCATGTCATCTACATGACTAATGGAACACCCCTTCTTTACAATACCAAACAATCATTCGATGTAATTTGGTTTTATAAAGTGAACTCCCAGTTACACAGTAACGGAGAGTGCAGAACCAATCTGAAGAAGCAAAGCGTGCGCCTTTATCCCCGGATTTTACCCTTTAGAAAAGGGAATCAAAAAAATCCGGGGATAACAGCGATCGGAAGATGGTACTGCACTCGGAGTGGTCACGTGTAACACCCTGTAGTTCATTTTACCCCACCCAACATTACATAGAATCCCTACCTAAACATCCCCCACAACTTAATCAAATGAAACGTATTGTTCGGATCAATCTTCTGCGCGAGCACAAAAGCAACAAACTGCTCCTCCTGCGCCGGAGAGAAATTCTCATTCATAATGACTGCCGAAGACTTGACCAACCTTCTGACCTTGGCCTTATCTTGCAGATCAGACTTGGTCACGCCATCAATCAACTTTTTGATACGCTCTTTGACAGCGGGATTTTTCATCTTTAATTTGATCCGCTCCACCAGCTGCGGACTAATTCCATATTGTTGATAACCCAAAACGTATAGCACCTCCCAAAAGAATGAACTCACTTCTTATTCATATGTCGGGAGGGCTTGTACACTTGTCTTTTTTTACAAAGGTAATACGAAAAACCCGCTATTATGGCAAGCTTTAGTCAATCAGATCACCCTTGAATACTTGCTGTTGCTGTAGGAAATCACGCAGAGGTGCATAGTCCATAGAGGTCCAGAAGGTCGCATCCTCAATTAAGTGGGTCACGTCATCTCTGGCTTGTTCGAGCACAGCAAAATCGGCAACCATATCGGCAAGACGGAACTCGGGCAATCCGCTCTGTTTGGTACCAAAGAAATCACCCGGACCCCGGAGATCCAGATCACGCCTGGATACCTCGAATCCATCCTCCGTTTCCGTCATGACCTTCATACGTTCTTGTCCAACCTCCGTCTTGGGATCAGCAATGAGTACACAATAGGAAGCATGCGCACCACGACCGACCCGACCACGAAGCTGATGCAGCTGGGAAAGACCGAAGCGGTCCGCGTCCATAATGACCATCAACGTGGCATTTGGCACATCGACCCCAACCTCCACAACGGTGGTGGAGACGAGCAACTGAATATCATTGCTGTAGAAGTCGCGCATCATCTCTTCTTTCTCCGCAGCCGTCATCCGGCCATGCAGCAGACCTACACGATATTTCGGAAAGTTCTGCTGCATCTGCACATGCAGATCAATGGCATTCTGCACATCCAGTTTCTCCGACTCTTCAATGAGCGGACAGATCAGATAAGCCTGACGCCCCTGATCCACTTCTCTGGAGATAAACCCGAGCACCCGCTCCATCATATCGTGCTTAACCCAATACGTAGAGATGGGAATCCGTCCCTTAGGACGTTCTGAGATCGTGGATACTTCAATATCCCCAAAAGCCGTAATCGCCAGTGTCCGTGGAATTGGCGTAGCCGTCATCGTTAACACATCCGGATTATATCCTTTGCGTCGTAAAACGCTGCGCTGATTCACACCGAAGCGATGCTGCTCGTCCGTCACCACAAGGCCCAGATCACGGAAGAAAACATCTTCCTGAATCAGGGCGTGTGTACCCACTACGATATCAATCATGCCCATTTGCAACGAGGCGATCAGATCTTTACGTTTGCGTCCATTTACACTACCCGTTAACAGCCCTACGGTTACCCCAAACGGTTCAAACAGCTTTTGAAGTGAGCGCATATGCTGTTCCGCCAGAATCTCCGTAGGCACCATCAGAGCCCCTTGGAGCCCAGATCGAACAGTTGTGTATAGCGCAATCGCCGCAATAACCGTTTTACCCGAACCTACATCACCCTGCAATAACCGATTCATTGCATAGGGCGAACGCATATCATGCAGAATTTCAAGCTCCACCTTTTTCTGAGCATCTGTCAGTTCAAAAGGTAAACTGCGTACAAACTCACGAATCGTCGTATTGTCCGTGGTATGCACTACACCATCCATACGATTCCGGTTGAGCGCGCGATACGCCTGCATTTTCAACTGGAACAGAAACAGCTCTTCATACACCATCCGCTGTCTGGCCTGTTGACCTTCCCGGTTGTCCTGTGGACGATGAATTCCAGCAATCGCTTGTTTACGAGGCATCAAACTGTATTTCTTCATCAAGGACTGAGGCAGAATCTCAGGAATCATATCTCCGAATTGAATTAACCCTTGATTGATCGTTTTTCGCATCCATTGTTGCGTCAGTTTGCCGGTTACCGAATATACAGGTTGCAATGTACCTGAACGCCCATCGCCTTTATCAGGGAACTCCGAGTCAGTTACTGTCATCTGCATGCGTTTTTGTTCCCATTTTCCTGTAATCACAATCTCCCGATTGGGGGTAAGTTGTTCTTTGAGGAAATGGCGATTGAACCAGGTGGCTGTAATCATCCACTCTTCCGTCATGATCTTACAGGTAAGACGGGACTTTTTACCGTATCGTTGTAATACAGGAATACCCATCACCTGTCCCTGGACCGTAATCTTGTCCCCATCCTTCACTTCACTAAGTGAACGCAGACGATAATCCTCGTAACGGAACGGATAATATTCAAGCAGGTCTTTAACAGTAGAGATGCCAAAGGCGTGAAGCTCTCCCTCTTTGAGAGCACTCACGCCGTTAATTTGCTTAACTGATATTTCTTCCAATTTCATGTCTAATCCCTCATTCCGGAACAGGCCACATAAAGATCGCAATGACACCAGGTCCAACATGACTGCCTATTACGGCTCCAATATTGGTATAGATCACTTCATTCAGTGTAAAATGACCCCGCAGCTGCTCTGCACAAGCGATCGCTGATCCCGGGTCAGCGGTATGACCTACCGCCAGGTTAACCCGTTTGCCTGCAAGATCCTTCTGGAACAGCTCAATAATGCGTGCCATTGCTTTTTTATGACCTCTGACTTTCTCAACTGCGTAGATAACGCCTTCTTCATCAATAGACAGGATCGGCTTAATGTTAAGCAACGTTCCCAAGATGGCTGAAGCTTTGCCAATCCGACCGCCCTTTTGCAGATACTCCAAAGTATCTACAAGAAAGAACAACTTGCGAGATTGTTGCATCCCTTCAATAGCAGCAGCGATATCGCCTGCTGACTTGCCCTGTTCGGCAAGTTCAGCAGCCTGTACCACCATTAGACCGTATCCATACGAAGCTGACTTCGAATCCAGCACGGTGATGTCACCCTCACGCTCCAGCAAAGACTTGCCAAGCATGGCCGATTGATAGGTACCACTCATGCCGGATGACAGGTGGATCGATACAATCGGACGTTCCGGGTTCTCATCAAGCAGTGCCTGATATACATTCATGAAATCGGTTGGAGATGGCTGTGAAGTTGTAGGCAACACAGAACTCTTCTTCAATTTTTCATAGAACTGTTCCGAAGTCAGATCAACGCCATCTGCATAGGTCTCTTCACCGAACAGAAGGCGCAGCGGAACAATGTGAATCCCGTATTTGCGAATGAGTTCTTCGGGAATATCCGCCGTACTGTCTGTTACAATCGCAACTTTGTGGCTCATGACTCTCCTCCTCTTCGCTAGAGTGCTATAAGTACATGTTCAAAAAGTCAACCAGAGACTTTTTGAACAACCTTTATTAGGACTCTACGGAGAACAAATAATAATACACAGGCTGTCCTCCACGATGTACCTCTACCTCAGCATCAGGATACTGTACTTCAAGCCATGCAGCGAGGGCAGCAGTAACCTCAGGGTCAGCTTCGTCCCCTTCAAGGATCGTCACCACTTCATCTCCACTCTCCATCATCTGTTTGAGCAGACCTTCACATGCTTGAAGCATGGTTTCATCCGTCGCTACAATTTTGGAGTTATGAATACCGATATAGTGCCCCGCCTTGATATCTAATTCATCGTATTGCGTATCACGAACCGCATGAGTCACTTGACCGGACTGTACCCGGCTAATTGCCTCCAACATTTGGTCTCGGTTTGTTTCCGCAGACTCATCTTCCTGGAAAGCAAAGGCAGCAGCCATTCCCTGTGGAATGGTCTTGCTTGGAATAACCGTAATCCGGCGCTCATCTTCAAGCAATTCACGAGCCTGCTCCGCAGCCAGTACAATATTCGAGTTATTCGGGAGTATAAATACCTGCTCCGCAGCAATGGAACGAACGGCTTTTACAAAATCCTCAGTACTCGGATTCATCGTCTGTCCACCGGACAGAACCACATCAACGCCAAGACTTTGGAAAATCTCTGCAATACCGTCACCGGAGGATACTGCAATAAAACCATACGGTGCCATCTCATCTGCAGGAAGCACAGCCTCTTCCATACTGCGCGCTGCCTCAGGTGGAATCTCTGCAAACAATTCAGGTGATGGAGCAATGTCCATGCCTGCTGTGAGGAGATCTCGATGCTGTTCACGCATATTGAGAATATGAATCTGTGTAATCTCACCATAATGCAGCGCCAAGTTTAATACATCGCCTGGTGTCTTGGAATGGACATGAACTTTGATGACTTCATCATCGGCAATGATAATGATCGAATCTCCATTAACTGATAACGCTTTCCGGAATGCTTCATCATCAAATGCCACTCCTGCGTTCTCTCCAAGCTCACGATTAATGAAGAATTCCATATCATACAGGAATTCAATATCTTCCGTTTCCAGTCTCGCCTGAGCAGACAATGGCATCTCCGGCGCAATCACCTGCTGCTGTGCAGGCTTCTTGATATCCACTTCTGTCGGTGCAGCCGGTTTCAAAGCAGATGCTGCCACGGATGGGGTTACTTCTTTGTTCAGTGAAGTACGACTCCCTCCGTCACTTTGCAGCAATACTTCCATAAAGCCCTCGTAGATATATACAAGCCCCTGACCACCTGAATCCACAACACCAACCTGTTTCAGTACAGGCAGTAATTCCGGAGTCATTGCCAGTGCTTCTTTTGCTTTTAACAAAACTTCATTCATTAATTCAGTAATATCATTCGTCCGTCTTGCATAGTAGTTGGCATGTTTCGCCGCTTCCTTGGCTACGGTAAGAATGGTCCCTTCAACGGGCTTTACGACTGCTTTGTAAGCTGCGTCAACACCGTTCTGCAGGGCTGCTGCAAATTGGAGCGTATTCAGTTCCTCATAGGGAGCAGCTGAACGACTAAAACCACGGAACAATTGCGACAGAATAACTCCTGAATTCCCCCGTGCGCCCATAAGCAGGCCTTTCGATAGAATACCGGCAGCTTCGCCGATGGAGGCAGAACTTTTTCTTTTAATCTCTGCAACTCCTGCACTCATTGTCAAATTCATGTTCGTTCCCGTGTCACCATCCGGCACAGGGAAAACATTCAGGGAATTGACGTGCTCTGCATGCTGTCCAAGTTGTTCCGCTCCGGCAAGTACCATTGCGGTGAAATCTGTTCCATTTAAAGAACGTATACTCAAGTGAGAATTCCCCTTCCTAGCTTGATACACGAACACCTTGCACCAAGATGTGTCTGGTCTGTTCATGCGCTAACGCGGACTGCGTTATTCTTCGTCCATACCTTGTCCGGCACAGGCATACAATACAACATGTCAGCCGGATTAACGGTCTGGGCGGCCGGGCTACCAATATCCTGCACTCTCTGCACCCCTAACTTCGGGGCATACGGATATGCACCGGTATCAAGAGCCGGCATGAATGCCGCATGGAGACTGGTGCCAATGATGGAATGCCGCAGCTCACAGCGTTGCCAAAAAGCAGACCACCGACCTCTAAGTACGGTTTATTCTCCGACTTCCTCGCGGCAACAGCCTGTTCACCACTGTATTATGGACTACTCAACATTGTACTATATTAGACAGGAGAAATAAATAAAGTTTTTGGATCAGTTGACGAAGCTTTTTTAATTATGATATTATATTCAAGTATTGTTTTATGCAGGTTAAGTAATGGAAATGATCCGGTTCATGCCGGCTTAAACAACGCCATTAGCTACTGAAACCTGATCTTTATGATCAGGAAGAACAATTTAGTCCTTATGGAATGACTTTTCGTTTCTGAAGGCAACTGGTTATTTTAGGATAGGAGGTGTAATCTATGTCTCGCAAATGTTATGTGACAGGTAAGAAACCGGGCACCGGTAACCACGTATCCCACGCTAACAACCGTAACCGTCGTACTTGGGGCGTAAACGTTCAGAAGGTCCGCATTCTCGTTGACGGCAAACCAAAACGTGTATACGTAAGCACCCGTGCACTGAAAGCCGGTAAAGTGACTCGCGTATAATCACGCAAAGCTACTATAAATCGGGTAAGCAAAAAGCACCTTGTTCCTTGCAGGTGCTTTTTTGGTATTCAAAAAAGGGATTCTTGAATACGCTCATTAACATGTGAATGGCCGCCGCATGGCGCTTCGCAGGTACGAATTCCAGATAAGCCTGAGCCGAAGCGGCGGTATTCCCTGTTACCTTATCAATCGGATCAGTTCTTTTGAAACGTATTAAGAATCGCCTTTACAAACCCTCCCAAAAACTTCGGCAGTTTGAATGTGTAAAATTTCATAATTCACCCTCCCCATCATGCTCATGCGTCCGCCGTATCCTATGCTTCAGGCCTTCTTTACCTCAAACACGACAAAAAAGGCTACATGAGAAACCTGCTCATGTAACCATATTTATGCGGAACCTTCGATCCCTATTCCACAATGACAAGCCCGAAGATCAGGTCATTTACGTTTGGGCAGGAATATATTGATAGGCAGCGATCATGAAAACACTCAGTAAATAATACAGTATGCCGAATATGACAAAAGTAACCCGATGTCCCGTACGATCAAATTTGCGGAAATACATAATAACAACGCCTACCCCGATTAATGACGTAATAGCATTGAACGGGGATTGAATAACCGCAAACAAAGCAAGCACAAGTCCCGTCACGAGACTCGCAGCCATCGTCCACAGTGTCTCCTTGAGGGTCATAGATCAGCCTCCGTAGCTACGGCGAATTTCAGTAATCGCGGCAGCGCGATCCTCACGGCCAAATACGGCACTCCCAGCAACGAGCACATCTGCTCCGGCTTCCACCACAAGCGGGGCTGTATCGGCAGCAATTCCGCCATCTACTTCGATATGTACATCATGGCGTCCCTTTTCGTTCAACCAGGTACGAATCTGCTTGATTTTGTTCATCGTACCCGAGATAAATGCCTGTCCACCAAATCCAGGATTGACCGTCATAACAAGAACCATGTCCACATCATCCAGAACTTCGAGAATGGCAGACGCTGGCGTTCCCGGATTAAGGGCTACTCCTGCCTTCACTCCCTGTTCCTTAATTAGATGAATAACGCGGTGCAAATGCACACAAGCCTCAGCATGAACGGTAATTACCGCTGCACCCGCTTTGGCAAATTCCTCAACATAACGCTCCGGATTCTCAATCATCAAATGCACATCGAGCGGCAAGCTTGTATGTGGAGCAATCGCCTTCACAATCGCAGGTCCAAGCGTAATATTAGGGACGAAATGACCGTCCATAACGTCAACATGAATCCAGTCTCCTCCTGCAGCTTGGGCTTCTGCAACTTCCGCACCAAGACGGGCAAAATCAGCTGATAATATCGATGGGGCAATTTTAATCATGTTAATACCTCCGCTTCTTATCTTTCATTTCGGTCAGGAACAGCACATAGTGCTGATATCGGCTTTCGGAGATCAGACCTTCCTCCTTGGCCGCAAGCACACGACAGCCTGGTTCATGTGTATGGGTACAACCTCGGAATTTGCACTGATCTGCAAACTGGGCGAATTCCCGGAAACAAGTGGAGAGTTCCTCCACACCGATCTCCAGAAAGTCCAGTTGGCTGAATCCTGGCGTATCCGCAACAAATCCACCATTATCCAACGGAATAAGCTCCACGTGCCTGGTGGTGTGTTTCCCTCGTCCTAGACGCATGCTGATCGCATTTGTCTCCAGCGTCAGGCCCGGCATCAATGCATTTAACATCGAAGACTTGCCTACACCGGATTGTCCGGAGAATACGCTGATCTTACCAGCCAGACGGTCTCTGAGCAATTCACTGCCTTCACCGGTACGTGAACTTGTGGAGATTACTTCATAACCAACCTGTTCATACAATGCTTTCACTTCAGCCACAGTGTCTTTGGCTGGATCAGCCAAGTCGAGTTTGGTTAACACAATGAGTGCATCCAGCCCCGCCTGCTCGATGTGAACAAGGAACTTGTCCAACAGGTTCAGGTTCATATCCGGTTCCTTCACAGAGAACACGAGAACAGCCAAACTTACATTGGCCACAGGAGGACGGATAAGTTCCGTCTCACGCTTCCGAATTTCATCTACCGTTCCTTCTCCGTTCTCAGTCAACATGTAGCTGACGCGATCACCTACAAGCGGTGATGTTCCCCGCTTTCTGAAGATACCTCTGGCTCGACATTGAACGGCGGAACCTTCAACCGAAGGAACCCCGTTGTCTTCCACTGGCATGACATAATAGTAACCGCTTAGCGCTTTAACGATGATACCTTCTGGCATAGCTCCGACGCCCTCCTTTAGATGGTGGTACATTTACTCCAGACGCCAGCATAAGCCGCCCTTATGGACGGCTTGATGCGTTAATGACTTCCTTTTTCTTCTCTTTTTCCTTGCCGTGCCCCTTACCATTATTCATGGCAGAAGTGTCCTCATCTACGCTGTCACCTTCACCGTCTGCCGGTGTGGACTCAGGTTCACCTTCCTGATTGGGATCAACACTTCCCTCATCAACGCTACCTTCACCTGGATCAGGCTCATTTTCTGGCGGCGTCTCAGTGCTTTGTTCCGGGTCAATGGAAGGAACGTTTACTGTTCCGTTTTTGGCTTCACTGTAGGAGACAAGATACGTATCCAGGAACTGTCCATCACGATATACGGACACAGCCCCATTTTCATTTGGAGCGAGCACAAGTGGAATGGTCAAGGTCTGGGTTGAGTTCACAGTGCGTGTTCCCCATTCCTGATTCTTGCCACGTGCATCTTCATATGTGATACGGATTTTACTGTTTTTTCCATCTTCTTTGGGTGATACAATGATATCAAAAGCATATTGCAGCGCTTCAGGCGGATACCCTGTGCTGATAAAGATCGTAATCTTATCGCCAGGACGTACGTCTGCGCCCGCTTCCACAGGCCATTGCTGCGTCACTTTGCCCTTTTCCACCGTATAACTTAGTTCTTCCTGCACCTGAGCAAGTTCCAGTCCAGCAGATTTAAGTTTTTCTTCGGCTTCACTGCGGGTAAGATTTTTCAGATCAGGCATTTTGACTGTTTCAGCACCTTTACTTACGGTTAACTCAATCTGAACTGTCTCTGGGTCGAATTCCTCATTGACACCCGGTGTCTGGGAAATAACAGAACCTGAAGCCACATCATTGGAGAAGTCATCTTTCCGCTGAATCTGATCTTCCTTAATACCAAGAGCAGTCAGCTTCTTGACAGCCTCATCATAAGTTACTTGTTTGACATCAATCATCTTCAAAAGTTCTTTTTCTGCACCAACACTGATCTGGACCTCGGATCCTTCTTTGACAACATCGCCTTCTTTTCTGCTCTGTGCATAGACGATACCGGGTTCGACACCTTCCTGGTACAGACGGATGACCTCATCACTGACGACGAGTCCTTTCTCCTCAAGCATTTCCCGCGCCTTTTCTTCCGTCTGGGTGATCACGTTAGGCACGGTTACTTCAGGTACAACCAGCATCCCCTTGACATACCATACAACGCCCACCATGGCGATTAGAATAAGAACAGTTAATGAGATGAGTAGAGCTGGCTTCTTCCAGCTCTTGGATTTTGCCTTACCCTTGCCAGTTTCTTCGTCAGACTCCATCACAGGCACTGCACCCGTCGATGTAACTCCGCGAGGTTCAGGCTTGATCGCTGGCATAACGCGAGTCTGGTCTATATCATCCTCATCCGGAAAATCAATCTTCGTTTCATTCCGTCTCTCCGGCATCAGGCAAGTTTCCAGATCGGTCTGCATTTCTTTGGCTGACTGATAACGTTCCTGCGGATTTTTACGCATGGATTTTAAGATGACATTTTCCACACTTTGCGGAATCAATGGATTGAATTTGCGTGGTTCATCGAACTCTTCCTGCAAATGCTTCAATGCCACACTGATTGGACTTTCACCCAGAAACGGAAGTTGCCCGGTAAGCATTTGGTAAAGTACGATTCCAAGAGAATATAAGTCCGATTTTTCACCAGTAACGATGCCTTTGGCATGCTCCGGTGAGAAGTAATGTACAGAACCAACTACAGAACCCGTCTGCGTAATCGTTGTAGATGTAACGGCACGAGCGATTCCGAAATCCGTTACCTTCACGCGGCCATTCCGGCCAATTAATATATTGTGAGGTTTGATATCCCGATGAATGATTTGATTATGATGTGCATGATCAAGAGCATCTGCAATCTGGGAAGCGATTCGCACCGATTCGTCCACCTGCAGAGGGGCACGTTCTTTAATAATTTCATTCAGGTTTTTGCCTTCCACATACTCCATGACAATATAATGAACGTCATCTTCCTGCCCCACGTCATAAATACTGACTACATTCGGATGAGACAGCGATGCTGCCGATTGTGCTTCCCTGCGGAAACGGCGAATAAATTCTTCGTCATGCACAAACTGTTGTCTAAGGACTTTGATCGCTACATTCCGGTTCAACAGAAGATCCTGGGCTTTGTACACAAGAGCCATGCCGCCACCGCCGACACGCTCAATCACTTCATAGCGTCCGCCTAGCTGGTGCCCAATCATGACTCACACCCCGTTTCCGTATCCACGGAACCTTCCCTCTGCAACTCGAACAAAGCAACCGTGATGTTGTCGTCTCCCCCAGCAAGTAAAGCCAACTGAAGCAGTCGGTCTGCACGATCTTCCAATGCCAGTTCCAGATTGCCGGCAACCTGAATAATCTGCTCATTGCTGACCAGGTTACTGAGACCATCACTGCACAGGAGAAGAACTTCGCCTTCCTCCAGCTTGACGGTATCCAGATCTACCTTCACCTCGGCATCTGTTCCAAGCGCACGAGTTAGTACGTTGCGACGTGGATGATGGGACACATCCTCTTTGCTAATCTGACCATTTTTGAACAATTCATTCACCAGTGTATGGTCCTCGGTTAGCTGGATCACAGCTTTGTTCGCAATTTTGTAGGCTCTGCTATCACCGATGTGTCCAATAACACCTTCCGTATCGTTCAATAAAGCCGCAACTACCGTTGTTCCCATGTTGTGATACTTGTCATCTGTTGATGCCGTGCGGAAGATAACTTCGTTGGCATGCAAAATAGCATCGCTGAGAGCCGCAGACAGAGACGCATGTGACAGACCTGGTTCCAGTGTTCCCAGATCTTTCACCAACGTCTCTACTGCCAAGCGGCTTGCCGTATCCCCTGCAAGATGTCCACCCATGCCATCGGCAACAATACCCAGAATATATCCTGTATCGAGATTACGAATCCAGGCTGAATCTTCATTCACCGAACGCACTCGTCCGATATGGCTCACATGAACTGTTTTGATCAAAACGTTCTCACCTCAACTCCATATGCTTTGCACGAAGCTGACCGCAAGCGGCAGCAATATCATGTCCCTGTTCACGACGAATGGTTACATTAACACCCTGTTCCGAGAGAATCTTCTGAAAATTGAAAATGTCGCTTCTCGATGTTCTTACGTATTTGCGTTCAGGTACATGGTTAACCGGAATCAGATTCACGTGGCACAACATGTTCTTAAGCACACTTGCCAGTTCTGCTGCATGCTCTGGCTGGTCGTTTACCCCACCAATAAGTGCATACTCGAACGTAATTCTCCGACCTGTTTTGGCCAGATAATAACGAAGGGACTCCATCACGTCTTCAAAAGGAAAACGACGGTTAACCGGCATCAATTTCGAACGCAGTGCATCATTTGGTGCATGGATCGAAATGGCGAGGTTAATCTGTGTATCTTCATCTGCAAACTTGTAGATGTTCGGAACGATTCCGCTCGTGGATACCGTGATGTGACGCTGACCGATGTTCAGCCCTTTTTCATGAATCATAATGCGCAGGAAAGTCATCGTAGCTTCATAGTTTTCGAAAGGTTCACCTGAACCCATGATCACGATGCTGCTGACACGCTCGTTGCGTTCATCCAGAATTTTCTGAGCCTGCACAACCTGGGCAACAATCTCCCCAGCCGTAAGGTTACGCTTGAGACCACCCAATGTGGATGCACAAAACGTACAACCAATACGACAACCAACCTGTGTGGTTACGCAGATGCTGTTCCCGTAGTTATGCTTCATGATTACTGTCTCAATGGCATGATCATCATGAAGACCAAAGAGGAATTTAACCGTTCCATCCTTGGATTCAAACTTGGTAATTTCCTTAAGCGTTACGAATTCAAATTGCTCTGTCAGTTTTTCACGCAACGGCTTGGACAGATTGGTCATTTCACTGAAATCATTCACGCGTTTTACATAAATCCAGTCAAAGATTTGGCCACCGCGAAACGCCGGCTCCCCATTCTCCACAGCCCATTGCTGCAGTTGTTCCAGAGAATAATCATATATAAAAGGTTTCATTTTGTTGTCAACACCTATTCCTTCTTTTCTTTTCGTTGGCTTCCTTCTTTTCGTTCCATTCGTCCTATTCTATCACAAAGACCACGTTACATCCATGTATACCCTTGATATCTGTACTTCATGCATTATAACATCTCAATGCCGCCATCGCACCCTGTCATCACATTCTCTGACAATTATATCGTAGTCCCATCACAAAGAAATCCGCCGAAGTTCCCCTCGGCGGTCATACTTCCGTGCTCTATTAAACTGTTATTTCGCTGTTTTTGTCAACCGTGCGATGAAAAATCCGTCGCTGTGAGCGTATTGTGGCAAAATCTGAATACCACCATTCACAACCTTCAAGTTCGCTGTCTCCGATTCAGACCAGACGGATGTTTCTGCTGGACTATATTCCGGATGTCGATTCAAGAAGTCTGCAACCATATCCTCATTCTCAGCAGGCTCAATCGTACACGTACTATACACCAGAATACCACCTGGTTTTAACAACGGCGCAACCTGATCAAGCAATTCACGTTGCAAGCCTGCGATATCTTCGATATCTTTTACGGTTTTGGTCCATTTCACATCAGGCTTGCGACGAATAACACCCAGACCTGAACATGGTGCATCCAGCAAAATGCGGTCAAACGACGCTTCCGGGTACCGTTCATTCAGGTCTAGCGCATCTCCAGTTACAGCATCGATACAGCTCAGACCGAGACGCTCCGCCTGATCCAGGATCAGCTGGCGCTTGTGAGCATGTACATCATTGGCGACAATACGACCGCGATCCTGCATTTTCTCAGCCATGTGAGCTGTTTTACCACCTGGAGCTGCGCAGCAATCCAATACAAGTTGGTCTACTTCTGGCGAAACTGCTTCAGCGACAAGCATGGAACTTTCGTCCTGTACAGAGAACAACCCGTCCCGATACCAGGACGTTAGAGCCATGTTTCCGCCACTACGTACAAGAATTCCATCGGAACTCAGCTGAGAAGCTTCAACGACTGCACCTGTACTGGTCATCTCATGCATCAGTTTCTCCCGTGTGGTCATTGTTGTGTTGACCCGGACACTCACCGCTGGCGGCTCATTATTCGCACGACAGATCGCTTCCGCCGTCTCTTCGCCGTACTGGGCAATCCAGCGTTCAACCATCCATAACGGGTGGGAATGCTCCAGTGAAATACGTTCGGCAACGGGCAAATGTTCTGGAATACGAAGTTCATCCCGATTGCGGATCATATTGCGAAGCACTCCATTCACCATACCCGAGATTCCCTGATGGCCCAGTTTCTTGGCCAGATTAACCGCTTCGCTCACCACGGCATGCTCCGGAATACGATCCAGGTATATCATCTGATATACGCTGATTCGCAGCAGGCTACGAACCCATGGTTGCAGTTTGGATACTCCTTTGGCGACGTAACGTTCCAGAAAATAATCAAGTGTATTCAATCTGGCGATTGTTCCATACACCAATTCGGTAGCTAGTCCAGCATCTGCGGGGCTTAGATCCGCCTCTTTCAGACGGCGGTTCAACTCCAGATTACTGTATGCTCCATCTTGCTCAACAGCACTCAGAACCTTGACTGCCAATGTACGAGCAGATGTTTTGGGTTGCTGGGAGCGCGATGCACCACCCGATTTACCCGAATTCGGACGACGGTTTCCTTCACGTCCGGATGCATTTCCATTAGCTTTCTGGCCTTTTCCTGACGAACGACCTGGTATGTTACCGCTCATCGCAGCACCGTTCCAGGTTTCAGTGTACCACCGCGAGCAAAGTCAGCGGCCTGCATCACCTTTTTACCTGCAGGTTGCACTTCAGTCAACCAGAGAGACCCATTGCCTGTGCGGACTTCAATCCCTGCCTTGTTCAATTGCAGCACCGTTCCCGGCTCTGCTTGTCCAGCATCCGAAGAAGTTGCCAGGTCCACCTGATCGGGATTAGCCGCAGCCCATACTTTGAAGACCTGATCATCCCACATCGTAAATGCACCGGAGAACGGCACTAGACCACGAATCTGATTGAACAGTTCACGTGAAGTACGACTCCAGTCCATTTTCTCGTCATCCCGAGTCAGATTGCGAGCATACGAAGCCTCGGCATCATCCTGAGGGACCGCCGTTGTCTCGCCTGCAATCAATCGTGGCATTTCTGCCTGAAGCAGTTTGGAACCAGCCTCACTTAATTTATCAAACATCGATCCTGATGTATCTTCATCCGTAATTGGCAGTTCCACACGCGAAATCATATCTCCGGTGTCCAAGCCTTCAGCCATATACATCAATGTGACTCCTGTCACGGATTCCCCGTTAATAATGGAACGTTGAATCGGGGCTCCTCCCCGATATTTCGGTAAAAGAGAGCCGTGCACGTTCACACAACCACGAACAGGCATATCCAGCACGGCTTTGGGCAGAATCTGTCCAAAGGCCGCGGTTACGATCAGATCCGGCTTCCATTCAGCCAAGCGGGATACCGCTTCCGGATCACGCAATTTAACAGGTTGAAACACCGGCAGACCGTGGCGTTCTGCCGCGGCCTTAACCGGTGTTGGCGTAAGTACTTTTTTGCGTCCTTGTGGTTTATCAGGCTGAGTCACCACACCCACCACATTGTATCCCTCTGCCATCAGCATATCGAGAGAAGGAACTGCAAATTCAGGTGTTCCCATAAAAACAATATTCAAATCGATCACTCCTTAATTACGACGCGGTCCCGTTTGATCGGCTGCAATTTCGTACACTTTCTCGGCGACATCCGTAAAGAGTACGCCATCCAGATGATCAATCTCATGCTGGAATGCACGGGACAGCAAGCCACTACCCGTAATAATCAGCTCTTTACCTTCACGATCCAGACCTTTAACTGTAACGGTCTCGAAACGGCGAACATCACCATTAATTCCAGGGATACTCAGACAACCTTCCGGTCCAAATTGTTCTCCCTCACTTGCAATGATCTCCGGGTTAATCATCTTGATCAGCCCTTGCTCATCACCTGCGTCAATAACAATCAGACGTTTCAAAATACCAACCTGTGGCGCAGCAAGACCCACACCTTCTGCATCGTACATGGTATCAGCCATATCATCCAGCAATTTTTGTACATTTGGTGTAATTTTGGTTACTTCTTTGGCTCTCTTGTGGAGCACCTCATCTGGTTCTTGCACGATAATGCGAATCGACATGTTGTAAGCACCTTCCTAATCCTCATCATAATTTCAGGACGATATCTGTATTTTGGGGTATTCATTTTAATCTATGTTTATACCGCTTGTTTACATCCGCATTGCTGCAAAATGCTTACATTAACATTTGCGGGTCTACATCCAGACTAATAAGCAATTTTTGCGCCTGAACATCATCGTCCATGCGCCGGGCCGTAGCCAGAGCGAGTCCTATGGCGTCTACATCCCCCCGCCATTTTATCATACATTGGAATCTGTATCTATTCTTGATCCGAGGAATCGGAGACGCTACTGGCCCTAGTACATCAAAGGCATCATTGCTGAATCGATCCAGACTGCCGAGCCATCCAGCCGCATTAGCCTTCTCTTTCAGTATCCGCGTGTAGTTCTCGGCAAGACGAATCAAAACCGGAAGTTGTTCATGCGAAAAGGTCACCAGAATCAGGCGACAGTAGGGCGGATATTGCAAATTGCGACGGTGCAGCAATTCCTCACGTACAAACGACACATAGTCATGCTGACTCGCATGCCCGATTGAGTAGTGTTCCGGCGTATAGGACTGAACAAACACCTCACCAGGCAATTGGTGTCGACCAGCTCGGCCAGCTACCTGTGTTAGCAACTGAAACGTTTTTTCCGCAGCACGGAAATCAGGTAAATTCAACGCTGAATCCGCTGTTATCACGCCAACCAGGGTTACATCCGGGAAATCAAGTCCCTTCGCAACCATCTGGGTGCCCAGCAATACATCCGCCTTTTTCTCACGAAACTGTTTCAGCAGCTTCTCGTGAGCCCCTTTTTCCGTTGTTGTATCCACATCCATCCGAATGACCCGAATGCCCGGAAAGAGCTTCGCAAGTTCTTCCTCGACTCGCTGTGTACCTGTACCAAAGTATCGAATATGCTCACTACCACAGTCCGGACACACTTCCGGAGCCGCTTCCGCATACCCGCAGTAATGACAACGGAGATTATTAGAGCGCTGATGATACGTCAATGAAATATCACATTCGGGACAACCTGCCACATATCCACAACTTCGGCACATGACAAAAGTCGAATATCCACGGCGATTCAGCAGAAGTACCGTCTGTTCACCACGCTCCAAGCGCTCCTCCAGCCCTTTGTGCAAAGCCCTGCTGAACATGGAGCGGTTGCCATCCTTCAATTCTTCACGCATGTCAACGATTCGCACTTCAGGTAGCTTGTTACCCAGTGCCCGTGTTGGCATCTCCAGTAAGAGTGGTGCAAAATCATCATTACTTTGCGAGCGTGCCGCATAGTAACTTTCCAGCGAAGGTGTCGCTGAACCCAGAACAACCACGGCCTGGTGCTGCTGTGCTCTTTTTACCGCCACATCACGGGCATGATATTTCGGAGTTTCCTCCTGTTTGTAGGAAGTCTCGTGTTCTTCATCCATAATGATCAACCCAAGCCGACTGAATGGAGCAAATACGGCTGAACGCGCCCCAATTGCAACCTTCACCTGACCCTCACGAATCTTGCGCCATTCATCATAACGTTCACCACCAGACAGACGACTGTGCATAACAGCAACTTGGTCCCCAAATCGCCCTTTAAAACGTTCTACCATCTGTGGTGTGAGCGCAATCTCGGGCACCAGTACGATAGCCTGCCGATCCTGTTCGATGCATTGTTGAATGGTTTGAAGATAGACTTCCGTCTTGCCACTTCCCGTAACACCATGTAACAAAAACACCCCATGGCGTTGTTCCTGCAATCGGCCATTAATATTGTCGTAGACAAGTTTTTGCTCATCGGTCAGAACCAGCGGTTCAGTCGCTTTGAACGTCCTGCCCTGATACGGGTCACGGAAGACCTCAACGTCCTCGGTGACAATTAGTCCCTTTTCCTCAAGCCCCTTAATCGTTGCAGCCGATACCTGTAGTGTAGATAACACTTCTTTCATCGGCATGGGCAGCAGTTCTTTCATTTCCAGCAAAAAAGCCAGAATCTCCTTCTGCCGCTGTGCTTTCGCCGGGAATGAAGCAAGTGCTTCCTGAGCAGCAGCAATATCTACAGCCAGATCAACGGACTTCATCGTTTTTTTATTTAACTTGTCCTTGATGGCCTGACTTTCCAGCAGCACACCACCAAGCAATAATTTCTTAATTAGTGCAGCATGATTGGGATATTTTCGACTCAGTTGTTGCAGCGGTACCTGACCCCGACTTTTGACAAAACGGATGATATCCTGCTGTACTTTCTCAGTCGTAGACTCTTCTCCCCAAACAAATAACACCTCATCATCCGGTTGTGCACCCGCCATCTGTCCATCAAGTGCATCTCCCAGCGAGATGTATCGCTCTGCTTTCCCTTTCAATGCCGTCGGCACCATGACCTGCAATGACAAAATCCGGTTACTGGCATAACGTCCACTCATCCATTCGGCCAACTCAACCAAATCCTTTGACAACGGGGGAACAATGTCCAGTAACTCCTGAATCTGCTTAAGCTTGAATGTTTCCTCTCCGGTACGCGGCACAAGATCAATCACGAATCCCTGCACCGTCCGATGACCAAAAGGCACACCCACCCGGCTGCCAATCTCGATCCATTCTCTCATCGATTCAGGTACCAGGTAATCAAACGGCCGGTCTGTTTCCTTCACGGGAACATCGACTATGACCTTGGCAATCTCCATATCCTAATTCCTCCCGGCAATGCGCTCCGCCGCAATCCGGAGCAACCGATGAGCCACATCGTCCTTGGCTATCACTGGAAGCTCCTCCACCAAACCTTCCCGGTCATAGATATGTACCGCGTTGGTGTCTGTTCCAAATCCTGCACCCGTGCGGGTTACATCATTGGCTACGATCAGATCACAGTTTTTCCGTTCCAATTTCTCACGTGCAAACATCTCAACTGACTGAGTCTCCGCAGCAAAACCAATCAAAAACTGATGGGTTTTCTGTTTGCCCAGCGTTTCAAGAATATCTATATTTTTAACAAGTTCGAGCGACAGCGTGTCGCCTTTCTTCTTGATCTTCTCGGTATAAACTTCCTTTGGACGATAATCGGCAACTGCCGCCGCCTTAACCACGATATCAGCATCGTCCCATTCGCGTGTTACCGCTTCATACATATCCTGTGCAGACTGTACAGGGATCAGCTCAACGTTCTCCGGTGGCTTGGCTTGGGTACTGCCCATAACCAATTTCACATCTGCCCCCAGATCACGCGCAGCTGCGGCGATGGCAAATCCCATTTTGCCAGATGAATCGTTCGTAATGTATCGTACTGGGTCAATGCGCTCAATCGTACCTCCAGCCGTAACAACAACCTTCTTGCCTTGTAACAATGGAGCTTGTCCCTGCCAGCTAATGTCTGCAGACTCGCGCTGTTCAAAGAAACGTTCCACCACATCCACAATGCTCTCCGGTTCTTCCAGACGTCCCTTGCCCACATATCCACACGCAAGCAGACCTTCACCTGGTTCGATCATCATAGCGCCCCGTTCAACAAGCAGGCTCATATTATGCTTTACAGCTGGATGATCATACATATGTACATTCATCGCTGGAGCAATCATGACAGGGGCTGTCGTCGCAAGAAGAGTCGTTGAGAGCATATCATCTGCCATGCCATGCGCCATCTTGGCAATGACATTGGCTGTTGCCGGAGCAACCAGAACAAGATCCGCCAGATCGGCCAGATGAATATGAGATACAACTGCTGGCTCACGTTCATCAAATGTATCGGTATATACGGTGTTTCGGGTCAACGTTTGCAGCGTCAATTCGGTAATAAACTGTGTAGCGGAAGCTGTCATGATCACATGAACATCCGCTCCCTTTTGCACCAGTCTGCTGCATAATGTTGCCGCTTTGTAAGCGGCTATGCCGCCAGTCACACCAAGCACGATTTTTTTACCGTTCAACATGTTTATTTCCCCCGATATTTATACGACGTCTAGGGCGCGTCTGAAAACTCCGAAGGAAGCAGATTTTCCCGAATTTTCGTTCCAAGCAAGGAAGTTTTCCGCAGGCGTGCCGGGGCACGTCAAGGGAAAGTGACGCAGCAGGGGGCGAAAAGGCGGTAAAAGATGCACTTCAGCGAGTTTTGAGACACGTCCTAAGTAAGATTCCGTTAAAATATGCTTATTCGTAAAAAAATAACAACCTCGCGGTTGTCAATTAATCCGGCTTGCGCCGTATGCAGTTGAAGAGCAGCCGCAGGCGGCTTACTCTTCTTCTTCGTCCTGTCCTTTGATGACAACGAGCAGGTCTCCATAGATTTCTTCCAGTGCAACGCCCACTTGTTTATGGGATCTCGCACCTCTTAAATCCGATTTTTCACCTTCACGTAGCTGTCTAGCCCGGCGGGAAGCAGCAACAACAAGGGAATACTTGCTGTCGACTTTGTTCATCATTTCATCAATAGAAGGATACAGCATATTAACAAACACCTCTTCGCATTAGTATAATCGCAAGTTGCCGCCTGACAGAACTGATGTGGCATGTCTTCACACCCGGGCATTCCGAGAAGGAGTGCTTCAGTATATGATATGACAACTGCCCCACTTATATCGCATTCTGCAGCGGCAAAAGGGATTATTTATTGATCTTACAATGTTCGGCGATTATAATGCTTTCTATTCTCTTGCACGCCAAATCAATTTCATCATTAACAACAGCGTAATCATACTGCTCCAGCAGACTGATCTCATCAACCGCCACGGACATCCGGTGATCAATGGTCGCTTGGCTTTCGGTACCACGGCCCTGAATGCGATCTTTCAGCTCGTCCAATGAAGGAGGAAGCAGGAAAACAAAGATCCCTTCCGGGAATTTCTCTTTCACTTTTAACGCGCCTTGAACCTCAATCTCCAGAATGATGTCGCGGCCTTCGTTAATCGTTTTCTCCACAAAATCACGCGGTGTTCCGTAATAATTACCAACATACTCCGCATGTTCCAACAATTGATCTTCAGCAATCATGTTCTGGAACTCTTCATGACTTCTGAAGAAGTAGTTCACACCATGTTCTTCACCAAGACGAGGCTGACGGGTTGTCGCCGATACGGAATAGATCAATTCCGGCACCCGTTTGCGCAAAGCGCTGCATACAGTACCCTTCCCGACCCCAGATGGGCCGGACAACACTACCAGTAATCCCTTAGACATATTACACTCCATTTTATTCGTCGTTATCATCATCTTTCGAAGAAAGACGATGGGCGACCGTCTCAGGCTGAACTGCAGACAAAATGACATGATCGCTATCCGTAATAATTACGGCACGAGTACGTCTTCCGTACGTTGCATCAATCAGCATGTGACGATCTCTTGCCTCTTGTATAATTCTCTTGATCGGCGCCGATTCCGGACTCACGATGGATATAATCCGGTTCGCCGATACGATGTTACCGAATCCAATGTTAATGAGTTTGATTGCCATAATCAGGTTCTTCCCCCTATACATGCGACTCTTTTGCCGAAATGTGGCCGTTCATTCGATATTCGCAGCTTGCTCACGAATCTTCTCCAGCTCCGCCTTCATCTCGACAACACGATTCACCAGAGCCAAATGGTTGGCTTTTGATCCAATCGTATTGACTTCCCGATTCATCTCTTGAATTAGAAAGTCCAACTTACGACCTACGGGCTCATCACTCTTCAGCAGTTCCCTGCTCTGTCCAAAATGACTCTGTAGACGCGTAAGCTCCTCTTCTATGTTAGAACGATCGGCAAACATTGCAATTTCCATACCCAATTTATGCTCATCAAAAGGGAAAGAGCCTTCTTCCTGCATTTCCGTAAGCCTCTGTCTTAGCTTGTTGCGGTAATCACTTACCACAGTCGGTGCAAGATCAAGCATCTCGGTATGCAGTGACTCCAGACGGGTAATCCTCCGTTCCAGATCACTGGCCAGATGAAGACCCTCGCGAGCGCGCATCTGTTCAAGGCTGGACAGAGCCTCTTTCAATCCTTCCTGCAGAACTCGCTCCCATTCGTCCTTCTGCTCTTCGGGAATGGAACTTGTCCCATCCGAATGAACCATGACGTCCGGCAGCGCAAGTATATCCACAATACTTGGTTTGCCCTGCATTCCATATTGGGTTTCCAGTTGCTCCGCAGCCTGCAGATAGGCCCTGACCGTCTGTTCATTCAGAACAGCGGGAAGAGCCTGGTCTTCCTCTTTTTCTTTCATTACATAAACATCAATCCGCCCACGTTTCAAACGACTCTGTACGATCTTCCTCAAACCGTCTTCATAATACGTCCACTCTCTTGGCAGACGCATCATCACTTCGCAGTAACGATGATTAACAGATTTGATCTCTAATTGTACCTTATAGCCGCCAAAATGAAAGGCGGATTGACCGTATCCGGTCATACTGAATGACATCGGCATCACATCCGTTTTACTATTGTAATTGATTATTAGGGTTGAAACAAGTAGGACATTGATGCTCCGACTTCTCCCATACGTATTGAGTCAGTTCGGCCGTCATGCCGTAGAACATAAACGGTGTCATAAGATAGATGCCTTTGAAATGCGCTGTTGCTACGTCCAGCAATTCCTTGGCAATTTTTACCCCCATCGCACGGCCTTCTTCGCCTTCCAGACCTGCCATACGGGAACGCACTTCATCCGAGAGCTGAATTCCGGGAACCTCGTTGTGCAGATACTCTGCATTCCGTCCACTCGCCAGCGGCATTACACCTACAAAAATGGGCACATCCAGATGTTTGGTCGCTTCGTGCATTGCTACAATCAACTCAGGATCATAGATCGGTTGTGTCATGATGTAATCAGCGCCAGAGGCAATTTTCTTCTCCAGACGTTGTACAGCTTTCTCCAAATATTTCACATTAGGATTAAATGCCGCTCCAATTACAAAACCAGCTCTTTGCTTCAGCGGTTTACCTGAGAAAGCCACTCCATCGTTCAACTGTTTGATCATGCGTATGATTTCAAAAGAAGTCAGGTCGTATACCGAGCTTGAACCCGGCAGATCACCAAATCTTGCAGGATCTCCTGTTACAGCCAGTACATGATTAATGCCCAGAGCATCAAAACCCATCATGTGTGACTGTGTTCCAATCAGATTGCGGTCACGGCAGGCAATATGCACAAGTGGACGAAGGCCCGTGCGATCCTGAACGAGGTGACCCAGCGCCATGTTGCTCATCCGTGTTACCGCGAGTGAGTTATCGGCCAGTGTCAGGGCATCGGCTCCTGCTGCTTTCAGTGTCTCGGCACCCTTCATGAACTTGGCAATGTCCAAGTCACGTGGCGGGTCAAGTTCAACAATGACCGTGTGACGCTGTTTGACCAGATCAACGATTGTAGGCTGTCCTCCACGTCCGGAACGCTCATCCACATTTTCATGCAACACGATACGTGGTTTGGATTCTGACGGATCAGGCTCCAGAATGGGCGAAGGCACATAGTCAGCAAGCGCCTCTTTCATAGCGGTAATATGATCAGGTGTCGTACCACAGCAACCACCGATAATACGAGCACCCAGTTCAGCAAATTGCACTGCCGTCTGACCAAAGTACTCCGGAGTCGCACCATAACGGAACTGACCATCCACATAATCTGCGGCACCCGCGTTCGGGTAGACGGACATTGGAATACCAATACGTCCGGAGACGGTTTCCATGGCACGCATAATCCCGTTTGGACCTGAGCGACAGTTAAAACCAATGACGTCCGCACCCTGCTCCCGCATAATACGGAAGGCTTCAGGCATTGTATATCCGTCCAGTGTGTGTCCTACATCCTCTACCGCGAACTGTCCAATCACGGGCAGATCACTTAGCTTGCGCGCTTGCAAAAGGGCAATATCCATTTCCTCGATATCATAGAAGGTCTCAAGCAAAATGCCATCCACGCCTTCATCAAGCAGTGCAGAGATCTGTTGTTGATAAAAGCGTTTCAGTTCACTCGTTGATACATTCGTCCGCTTGCCACCTCGAATGGAACCAACTGCACCAAGCACATAACCGGTATCTCCAGCTACCTCTTTGGCAATGCGTACGCCGGCACGGTTCACGTCCTCCACCTTGGACTCCAGACCGAACTTGGACAACTTGTCGTAATTGGCAGAATACGTATTTGTTTCAAATATTTCTGTACCTGCATCCCGATAACGGCGATGTACATCCGCCACTACTTCAGGTGAAATCAAGTTTAATTCTTCATATGAAATCCCCACCGGGAACCCCATTTGGTACAGAAATGTTCCCATGGCCCCATCTCCAACGAGAACCCGTTCCTGCATAACTTTGCGCAAATCCGCCTTCATCCCATTTCCCCCCGCCTAGCTGTGATCATTTACATACTAATGTAACACAAAAAACGCTAAAAAACGAAGAAAAACACAGGTTTTTAATGAGTATCCAGCTCATATGGACTTTCTTGCCATACAGCCCCCAATATGTCTCTGTACAGGAGACACGACCTGTCCTTTTTGACAAAAAAAGAGGCCCGCAGGCCCCTTTGGTTAAACCTTTCACTTTTTATGAAGTGATTCCCTTAAAAACAACTTCAGCAGGTCCAGTCATGTACACATGATTGTCAGCTTCATTCCACTCAATGTGGAGATCCCCACCCTTGAGGCTGATGACTGCTGTACGATCTGTATGTCCATTCAGGACAGAGGATACCAGTGTCGCACAAGCTCCGGTTCCGCAAGCTAGTGTTGGACCCGCTCCGCGTTCCCATACACGCATGTCCACATATCCACGGTCACGAACTGTGGCAAATTCCACATTGATTTTTTTCGGGAACATCGGATGTACTTCAAGAAGCGGTCCCCAGGTTGTCAGATCAAAATTCACAGCATCATCAACATAGATAACCGCATGCGGGTTACCCATGGATACGGCAGTGAATTTGAACGCATGTCCATTCGCTTCAATGTAGTGATCAACCACTGGGTTGGCATCCACCGTTGTAGGCACTTGAAGACCGTTCAGAATCGGCTCACCCATATCGACACGAACCGTTTCCACTTTACCATCACGAATGTTGAGACTCACAGGTTGTACCCCTGCACCAATCGTTTCAATGGTGATCTGCTCCTGGCTCACGTGACCATGATCGTATACATATTTGGACACACAGCGAATGGCATTACCGCACTGTTCTGCTTCCGAACCGTCCGAATTCATGATACGCATCTGAAAGTCCGCCTTCTCCGAAGGCAGTATATAAACCAGGCCGTCCGCACCGATGCCAAAGAAACGGTTGCACCATTTCACAGCCAATTCTGCTGCATCTGCCGGAAGCTCCTTTTCACCAAATACAACGATAAAATCGTTACCAAGTCCATGCATTTTCGTAAATTCCATAATCTTGCCCACTCCTTTTGGCAGTCTGCTGCCAAAGCTATATTCTTGCTCTTCTAAAGGATTACCATAGAAATTCATATTCAACATTACACAAAAAAGCTATCCTGCAAAATGCCAAAGCTTCCGCTTTGAATCATTTTGAGGATAGCATAACGAAATGGGTAAGGAAAAGGTATTGATTTTATGCCGAAAACTTTGTACTTTTCGGTACGAAGCGGCCAGAACCACCCATACGGCGGCGGTTACGACGACCACCCCAGACGCTGCCTGCACCCATAAGGAACGTTGGAATGCCCGCAGCAACGATGCAGATCGCCCATTCACGCAAACCAAGCGGTACGGTTTTGAAGATCGGCTGCAATGGTTCAACGTACATGACAACCAGCATCAGTACAACCGATGAAATCACAGCAAGAACCAGATATTTGTTCTGTAAAGGATTCCGGTGGAAGATCGACCGCGAACTACGGCAATCAAAGACATGAATGAGTTGCGCCAAAACGAGTGTCGCGAATGCCACCGACTGTGCCTTGATCAGTTGCCCCGGATTATCCGGTGCAGCCTGAAGGGTAAGCCAGAACGCTCCGAGTGTACATAATCCAATCAACACACCCCGGCTAACGATTTTCCAACCCAGTCTCCGCGCAAAAATATTTTCCTTGGCTCCACGGGGTTTGTGTTCCATCAAATCTTTCTCAGGCTGATCTACCCCGAGCGCCATTGCAGGCAAACCATCCGTCACCAGGTTAACCCACAGAATCTGAATAGGCACGAGTGGTAGCGGCAGGCCCATCATCATTGCAAAGAACATTGTCAATATTTCGCCCACGTTTGATGCCAGCAAATAACGGATAAACTTGCGAATGTTCTCATAAATATTACGGCCTTCTTCAATGGCAGCCACAATGGTTGAGAAGTTATCATCACTCAGAATGAGCGCCGAAGCTTCCTTCGTGACATCTGTACCCGTAATGCCCATCGCGATCCCGATGTCTGCTGCTTTAATGGCTGGAGCATCATTAACTCCATCACCCGTCATGGCGACGACATGCCCTTTGCGCTGTAACGATTTCACGATGCGAAGCTTGTGTTCCGGAGATACCCTTGAGAACACGTATATGCCCTCTACCTGTTTATCCAGTTGATCGTCTGTCATGCCTGCCAGTTGCTGACCACTTAACGAAGCCCCTCCGCGGGGAAGAATCCCCAACTGATGAGCAATGGCTTCTGCCGTTGTTCCATGATCACCTGTGATCATGACGGTACGAATGCCCGCTTTGCGGCATGTAGCAATCGCATCTCTCACTTCACGACGCGGTGGATCAATCATACCTGCAAGTCCTACGAAGACAAGCTGACTCTCGGCGGCGTGTTCGTCAGCCACTTTTTCTTCCGGCCGCACTTCACGGTAGGCCATTCCGAGGACACGTAGTGCCGCTCCGGCCATGCTCTCGTTAGCTGCCATCACTTTCTGCCGCAGCGTTCCAGTGAAAGGTACAACCTTGCCTTCCCACAAAATATAACTGCAGTGTCCGATTAACACATCCGGTGCACCTTTGGTGTAGATCATTCGGCCTCCCTGATGATGAACCAGGACCGACATGCGTTTTCGCTCCGAATCAAACGGGAATTCCTGCTGGCGGGCATACAACTCTTTGAGTCCGGCAGGAGTAAGCCCCATTTTGGAGGCCAGTGTGACGAGTGCCCCTTCCGTCGGATCGCCTTTCAGCTCCCAGAATACATTGTCTCGTTGAACGGTTTCTTCTTGGAGATCACCTTTTTTCGTATTTTTCTTGCCGTCCTTTTTGTTATCCTTGCCCTTTTTCTTGCTCCCCACCTCGCTTGCAGCACTTTCCACAATACTCGCATTGTTGCAAAGCGCGCTGATCTGAAGCATTCTGCGCAGGGACTGGTCGCTCTTCAGTTCCACCGTACGACCGTTCTCCAGCATCTGCCCTTCAGGTGCATAACCATCCCCGGTAACCTTGATGTTACGTCCCTCCAACCACACATCCGTTACCGTCATCTTGTTTTGGGTGAGCGTGCCAGTCTTATCCGAACAGATTACGGATGCACAGCCCAGAGTTTCGACAGAAGGCAGTTTGCGTACAATGGCTTTACGTTTGATCATACGCTGCACGCCTAGTGCAAGTGCAATGGTTACAATGGCCGGCAGACCCTCCGGTATGGCAGCCACCGCGAGGCTGACCCCTGCCAGAAACATGCCAACAGCTGGTTGTCCGTGCAATATCCCTGCGACGACAACCATAATGGTTAATCCCAATGCGACAAAAATCAGAATTTTGCCCAATTGCTCCAGCCTGTGCTGTAGCGGTGTTTCTTGCTCCTCCGTATTTTGGATCAGATCGGCGATTTTGCCCATCTCCGTCTCCATCCCCGTACGGATAACCACACCTTTGGCTGTGCCACGAGTGACCATGGTACCCATAAAACCAATATTCTTCTGATCACCCAGCGGAACGTCCTCGTCCGCAATCGGAAGGCAATGTTTGCTTACAGGAACCGATTCCCCGGTAAGTGCCGACTCCTCGACATCCAGACTGTTCGTTTGCAGCCAGCGCACATCAGCGGGTATACGGTCCCCACTCTCCACCATGACAATATCCCCGGGGACAAGTTGTTTGGCGGCAAGGTGTACTTCCTGGCCTGAACGAAGCACTTTGGCAAGAGGTGCAGACAACTGTTTCAATGCACGAAGAGATCGTTCAGCCCGGAATTCCTGTACAAACCCCAGAATTGCATTCAGTACGATAATAGCCACAATCGTTACCGCATCCAGATACTCACCCAGTAATCCGGATACCAACGTTGCTCCCATTAACACCAGCACCATAAAATCCTTGAACTGATTCAAGAGCAATGTAATTGGAGAAATGCGTTTCCCCTCGCTCAGCTCATTCGAACCGACCACTTTCCTCTTCTCTGCTACGGCTTCATCCGTCAATCCTTCCTGCGGGCTGACGCCAAGAGTGTTACGAAGCTCTTCATCACTAAGTTGATGCCACTTGGTATGTTCCATGCTTCAAGTTTCCCTCCCAGTCTGTATTTCATCTGCAAAATAAGCTCACATGACTCACCGGCGCGCTGGTCGACAGGCTGTACACTATGCCGGACAAACTACCTGCTCTATATGTATTCGGACAGGTCTGTGATTAGCACCCGGAAGGTGAATCCTTTCCCTGATGGACAGAATAGGCTAAAATAAAAGTCTGCGATGTTCTGCGCAGTACCAATTCCAGCGTTCAACAAGCAAGCAACGAAGAATCTGTAGCCAGTCCTTGTTTTTTTACATACCTGGTTGCACGTTTCAGTTATATAGATGAAGCATTTGGCATGATAAATGCAGATGCTCGATAGAGAGAGGAAGTGGAAAAAATGGCATTGGACGGCATTGTAACACGGGCCATTGTTCATGAACTGCAAGGCTGCATTGGTGGACGTATCAGCAAAATCCATCAGCCGAATGGCCATGACGTAGTTCTCACCCTGCGTGCTCAGCGCGGAAATAGTAAATTGCTTGTTTCGGCAAGCCCGACATATCCCCGTGTGCATTATACGGAAAAGACATTCCTTAACCCTACGGAAGCACCCATGTTCTGCATGTTGCTCCGTAAGCACTGTGAAGGTGCAATCATTGAGGAGATCCGTCAGATTGGCATGGAGCGTATTATCCACATCAATGTGCGCCAGCGCGACGAACTGGGGGATGTTTCGGTTAAACGGATCATCATTGAATTGATGGGGCGTCACAGTAATATTATTTTGCTTGATCCTGTAACTGGAACGATTCTGGATGGCATTCATCATGTGACTCCTTCCATCAGCAGTTACCGGGTAATCATGCCTGGATTCGCGTATACTGCCCCACCCGAGCAACATAAAAGTAATCCGCTCGAAGTGAGTCGTACAGCATTCGAGGACAGCTATCATGCCGCTGAGGAAGAGGCATCACGCTGGCTTGTGAACTCCTTTAGCGGTCTTAGCCCGTTAATTGCGGGAGAGATTGCTGCTCGTGGAATTGCTGCTGAGGGCACAGTGAGTACTCAAGCTTTGGTTGAGGGTGAAAGCCGAGTTGAGGCTGGTGCACTCTGGAACGCTTTTGAAGCCGTGATGGGGCCTGTCAGAGATCATATCTACACACCTGTAACCGGAATGAACGCCAAAGGCAAAATGATTTTCTCGGCCGTTCATCTTCAGAGCATTCAGGATTTGGAGAAAACCTATGACACGATGAGCAAGTGCATGGAGGATTATTACGGAGACAAGGCTGAACGGGACACGGTAAAACAGAGAGTAAGTGATCTGCTCCGTTTTCTGCAGAATGAGCGAAGCAAAAACATCAAAAAGCTGGACAACCTGAACAAGGACCTGCTGGAAGCGGACGATGCGGACAAGTTCAGACTATGGGGTGAGTTGCTGTTTGCCTCCCTGCATCAGGTTCACAAAGGGGACAAGAGCGTGGAGCTTGTGAACTTCTACGATGAAGACCAAGCCAACATTACCATTCAGCTTGATCCACTGCTCACACCGTCTGACAACGCACAACGTTATTTCAAGCGGTATAACAAATACAAGAACAGTCTGGCTGTGATTCATGAGCAGCTTGGCAAAACCAAAGACGAGATTAACTATCTCGATAACCTGTTACAGCAGCTGTCCATTGCATCCATGAACGATATTGAGGAAATACGGGACGAGCTTGTGCAGCAAGGATACCTTCGTGACCGCAATAAAAAGGGTAAAAAGAAGAAGAAAAGTGACCGTCCAACCGTACACCAGTTCACCTCCTCCGAGGGAATTGATATTCTTGTGGGCAAAAACAACCTGCAGAATGAGTACGTGACCAACCGTCTCGCTTCTTCCAATGACACTTGGCTGCATACCAAAGACATTCCAGGTTCACATGTCGTTATTCGCAGTACGGACTTTGGTGAAGCTACATTGGAAGAAGCAGCACAGCTTGCTGCCTATTTCAGCCAAGCCAAGGAGTCCAGCAGTGTGCCTGTGGATTACACGTTTATCCGTCATGTACGCAAACCAAGTGGTGCGAAGCCAGGTTTTGTGATCTATGATCATCAGAAGACCTTGTTTGTTACACCAAATGATGAATTGATCAAGAGTCTGCCATCCACGATTAAAAATGGATAAGGCTATATAAGTTAAACTAAAGATTATTTACACTGACACTACGATGACAGAACAACCTTCCAATCGCTGTTATCCCCAGATTTTTCTGATCCCCTTTTTCAAGGGTAAATCCGGGGATAAAGGCGAAGTTTATGCTTTCGAAGTAGCTTTCCTGCAGAAAGCTTTTAGCTCGGCTTTTTCAGGTTTTTTCTGTCCTCTCCGTTATCGTGTAAATGATTAGTTCAACTTATATAGATGTAACAGTAACAATAGAAAAATCCCCTGACCATTAACGGTTCAGGGGATTTTTCTATTGCATTATATGTTTGAATGATAGTTGAAGCTCAGCTTATTTATCATTTTATTGAATATTAATTCATTTATATGTATAATAATTCAATTCTAAGAAATATAAATTACTGTTAAGGAAGTGTACCATGACCATACATATCAGAGAAACTCAACCTAATGATCTGAAACCCCTAATGTCATTAATGCATGACTATGTGGTGGGATTCTACAACAACCCCTGGCCTGGTGATCAATCCATCCAGCTTTTGATTAACAACCTGCTTAATCAGCAGATCGGCGCTCAATTCGTGGCAGAACAGGACGGAGAGCTTATCGGATTTTCCACCCTGTTCTTTACCTACAGCACGATGAAAGCAGAACGTGTCGCCATCATGAATGACCTATTTGTTACGGAAACATTCAGAGAGGGCGAAGCAGAAGCTAAATTATTTGCACACTGTCAGCAATATACGCGTGACCATGGATGCGCATATATGTCTTGGATCACAGCAGTGACCAATGAGCGGGCACAGCAATTATTCGAGCGTCTTGGGGCTACACGTGGCGCTTGGGTAAACTATTCCATTACGTAGACTCTTTTGAGCACAAAAAAAAGGGACATGTAAACATGAAGGTTCAGCCCTATCATGTTTGCATGTCCTTTACTACTATGACTTAAAATGTATCCCAGTAATACAGAATTTATTATAGTCAGATAGAGCGCTGCAACGTCTCGCTTACTCTCCCTTTTGCTGTGAAGCAGCTGCCTTCAGCCTTTCCAACACATCAACCGTTACCGTCTTGCTACCAAGATCCCCGTGGAAAACAACACCTTGCCGTTTGCCATGATAATCAGATCCACCTGTTTCAATGAGGTCGTATTCCTTGGCCAGCTTACCATACCTGCGTTCCTCTTCCGGGCCATGATCCGAATGAAACACCTCAATGCCATCTGGACGAGAGTCTTCGATGATACGTCGCACCAATTCATCATCATTATAGAGACCCGGATGGGCAATCACAGCGGCTCCACCTGCGGCCCTGATCCACTCGCACGCATCCTCTGGTGCAACGCGGGGTACAGATACGAAGCCAGGCTTACCCTCAGCAAGATACCGATCGAATGCATCCCGCATGTCAATAGCGTAGCCTTTTTTCACCAGCACATCGGCCATATGAGGTCTGCCAATACTCTCATCCGGCTCTAACGGTCGTCCCAGCTCATCCAGTACCTCCTGCCAGCTTATATCAAGCCCGAGTTCTTGGAGCTTGGCGATAATCAGATGATTCCGCTCATCTCGCGCTTCTCGTAATCCGCGCAACCGTTGCAGGAACTGCTCATCCTCTGTATTCACATAATACCCGAGCACATGAATATCTTTCCCACCAGCCCGAGTGCTGATCTCCACTCCGGCAACAACATCAATATCGTACTCTTTTCCCGCTTGCTGTGCTTCCGCTACACCAGCTACTGTATCATGGTCCGTTAGGGCAACCGCAGATAGCCCTTTTTGTTTGGCAAGCTTCACATTATCAGCAGGTGGCTGCATTCCATCGGAAGCCTGACTATGCGTATGAAGATCACAGCGTCCTTGGCGCTGATCCATGATCAACAGCTCCTTTGTGTAAAATTGATTATGATTCAATCTTATCTATCATTGATGTTGCCAACTCTATTATGCCTTCCCTGTCTTGTGTACCGACTTAGGCTGCTCCTGCTGACGCAGATAATTCAGGAAAGCGACTGCTGACAGGGGCAACAAGGACGATTTTAGATGGATGGCATAGAACTGCCTTTTGAATTCGAGTCCGCGGATATCCACAATATGAACAAGTCCCAGAGCCAGTTCATGCTGCACCGAAGAAGGAGATAACATCGTAATGCCTACCCCTGCCTCCACGGCCGATTTTACCGCTCCTGTACTGCCAAGTTCCATCACAACATTCATATCCTGTGGATCAATCTTTTTCTTTTGCAATTGGTCTTCCATCACCTGACGTGTACCCGAGCCCTTCTCACGCAGCACAAAAGGATAATTCATTACATCCTCAAGATTCACTTTGCTACGCTTAGCCAGATCATGCCCGGCAGGTACGATCAGTTTCAGCTCGTCCTGCATGACAGGCTCTACAATCATGTCCGGGTGGTGCACTGGCGCTTCAATCAGACCAAAATTAAGCTGGTGCTTCAATATATCATCCATAATTTGCGTTGTATTCATCACTTTCATGACGATGGAAATATCCGGATATTGTAGTGCAAATGGTCCGAGCATGCGTGGCAGCACATATTCCCCGATCGTTAAGCTGGCTCCCAGCTGGAGTCGGCCCTGTAACATCTGAGTAAACGCCGACATCGCTTCGTCCGTCTGTCTGACCAACTCTACACTCCGTTTCGCATGAGGTAATAAAGTCCGGCCAGCCTCGGATAATTCTATTTTTTTGGTGGAACGATGCAGTAACTTGGTGCCAAAATAGTCCTCCAATGATTGAATCTGCATCGTTACTGCCGGTTGAGTCATATGTAATGCTTGTGCCGCAGCCGAGAAACTCCCTTTCTCTGCTACCGTATAAAAAATATGCAATTGGTGAAAATTCATATCTTCGCCCCTCTTCGATTACACTCTATACATTGTAGCCGATTTCCCGCTTGGCAACAAAAAAAGCATGCAGCTTGTCTGCATGCGATAATACTTGAATCTATGATTTCAACATATTGAATCTACTCAGGCTTACTTATGCTTGCGGCTATTTTTGACCAGCGTCATTCTTCTTGAATGTCTTAACCATGAATAATATGACTTCAGGTCCCTTAATTCAATGGTCTCCGACATACGTCCTAGAAACGTAACTACAATCATTTTGTGCAACGGGTTGCCCGCAATATCATATTCTCCTTCAAGTTCGGAAAATTCGGCGACCACCACCAGATCCTCATCAATCAGGTAGACGTCCTGTTCATTACGGTAGTATGGTGTTATACGGTCCTGCTTCAGACACTCCCATAACCACGCCGCAATATGGTCATCATCACTACGTGCAGGCTCAATACGGTCTGCATACCGCATCTTGGCATGATGGGTAATGACGATGTCGGCCACTTTCTTGTCTCCAAGAGCCACGAAAAACGGCTCGTAGGTGCTCCAACGTTGCATCACCTTATCACGCATGGGAATCACTCTCCACCAGATAGGACTTTCTATCTATTTATTACCAAATATATTACAACATTAGTCCCGCAACCTCAAGGCGTAAGTTTAACTTTTTTTCACAATAGCCAATTTGTGTATAATTCAAGAAAAGAGCGACCCCAAAGGGTCCCTCCAGTTTCTCGTCTATATTCCGTAAAAGCTCGTTTTGTCCATCGTTTTGCTGGCATACTCGGTTTTGATCTCATTACGATACGAGCGTTCGATCTTGCGCACATAGGAAAGTCGCTTCACATTTTTCATCGTATCATCTGCCCGTTCTGCATTAACATACATGACTACATAATGCATACGGCGGGAGATATAATGCACGGTGCCATATTTTTCGAGATTACGGGCAGCCTTCAAATCACTGACCCAAATAATGAATCCTGTCCTTTCCGCAAACATCATCGTTCCCCGCCCTTCTATAATGATGACTTAACTGCAACCACACTTGCCGCCACTACCGCAGCCGCCCTTTGGATTCGGGTCATTACTCGGTACCTTAATGGTCGTTGACACTGCAAATGCAATGGTCTCTGACATCTGGAATAACATATCATCCAGGGACTTCTCTGCCTGTTTGAAGCGGATTACCGCCTCGAAATTTTCCAACTCCTGTTCCAGAGCCTTCACCTGGTCTTTTGCTGCATGATAATCCGGGTGAAAATGACCGAAACGCTGTGTTTCTTCAAACAATTCCTTCTTGGCATTCAGCTTCCGAATCCCCATCTGAATCTCAGGGGTAGTCTCGACTTGCTGCTTCCAATATAAATAATCCGATACTTCGGCAGATTGGTTAATCATGTCGCCCAGTTCATATGCGCCCGTTAACACTTGGGCCATATCGACCGTGTTCATTTCCGCTACGCTCATGAAATATTCATCCTATCTATATATAAAGTTCTACTTAACGTAGACTACCTCATCATAGCATATCCATGAATAGTTAAGAAGAGTTTTTCCTGCAATTAGAAATAGGGGGAACTCGAAAATTCGCCTTTCAACCTGATATTCACGTGAAATAGTCAGGTTATGACATCATCTGGCAGGATAAGACGCATTGTATCCCACTCTGACGGGGAGAATGTACGCCATTCCGTCTCTGATGTATTTTCACTTAAATCCAACATGCACCAACCACTTAAAGTCCATTGTTCATGACCCTCTACCTGATGTGGAATGAGGTATTGCGTACGATTTTCCTGTTGTATCCCCAGCTTGGTCTGCCACTCAATGGCTTTGGCAACAATCTGTCGGGCGGTTGAAGTATGATATCGACGCCACTCCTTGTACCAGGTCTCCGGTATCTCCTCGAATCCCAACAGAGAGAACTTCTTCTCAATGACAGAATGATCACGCTCCAACCCATGCAGAGAAGCAGAGACATCAACCAGACCTAGATTATCGGGAGTGTAGAAAGAAGAATATACACCGCTCAACATATCTTTTTCTAATAACTTCGGATCATCTGCGGAGCCTGTACTTGCCTCCACTACCTCCCTGTTCCGCTCTACAGTCAACGGTGTAGCACCCGTCTCCTTGCCCCAATCTGCTAATGCAATCCGTACATTCTCCGGTATGCCTGTCAGCGCATATTGATCCAGAAACTCCATCACTTCATGTAATTCATACCCTCTGGCTAGGGCAGAAATGAATCGTTCTCTTGTCAGACGGTAGATGGACATTCGATCACGCGTTACCCGTTCTGCGCATTGCTCCAGCATCCAGATCACATCAGGCCCTGCTTCGGGCGGTACCAACATTTCGAAATCAGGTTGCATGTAAAATCCACAAGGCTCCGTCTCACTTACCATCTCGCGTTCTGGATATAACAGGATCTGCGGTTCGATCAGCCAACGGAATGCCAGCGCTCCCGACTGATCTTCTCCTACTTCACCATAACCCCAGCCAGCCAGTGCGTAGAGCCAGCCCCTGACCCGTGGTATCAATTCCGAATTCTCTATATGGCACCATATGTTTTTTTCTGGAGCAAACACTGCCAATTGATAACGGAAATGCTGCAACGCGGGTTCAGCTTCACCGTATCTTTCCATACACGCTTGATATATTTCCCGATGCATCTGTCTCCACGAGAGCTTCAACCATGTTTGTAACCGATGATCTACAATCTGAATTTGGCCATCTGACTTCTGAACGAGATTCAGACTGAGCAGTAGATCGAGAAGGATTGCTACGTGGGTCGGATACAAATCCGAATGTTCATATCGGATACCCAGACCTTCAAAGTCTGTCGAAGATATTACCGTGATCACACTTAATTTTTGAACACTTTTCTTATGTATAGTGCCCTTACCTGTCAAAGGAAGTCCTTCTCTTTCAATCCACGCGATCAGATGAAGTAGTTCTGCAGCAATATCCGGCTTTCCTTCCTGTAATACATGAGCATGCTGTGCCATCTGTTTAACGGTTATACCCACTCTTTGTGCGTAAGCAATCGTCAATGTCTCCAACAGCGAAGCAGGAATATAGAATAATCGCTCCCCCCAACTTTTATATACAGATTCAATCCATCTTTGCTGCCTAAGGTTGGCGAATGAAGAATTGGCTTCTGCGACACTTAGTCCTTCGATGGCCCACTGTTCTCGCGGCAGGAGGGAGGAAAAAGACTGACCGGCATGTTTGTGAAAAATTGCACCAAGCACTTTTTGTTCCACCAAAGTAAGCTTTGACCATGAATCAAGGTTCAGTATCACAGGCTCATCTATTGGTTCAAATGAAGACATATCCCAATCCTCCTCTTTTCGCGAGTATAAATGGACTATTCGTTCTCATGAACGATGGCATATTCATATCCCTGCTCCACCAAGAACATCTGACGGTTTAATGCAAACTCCTGTTCCTTACTATCCTCTGATACCAGCGCATAGAAATATGCTTTATTTTCTCCAGCTTTCGGTCTCAGAATTCTCCCCAAACGCTGTGCCTCTTCCTGCCTTGACCCGAAACTCCCGGATATCTCAAGTGCAACAGCAGCATCGGGCAGATCCACAGCAAAATTGGCAACCTTGGATACCACAATTGTTTTAATCTCTCCACGTCGAAAAGCGGCAAACCATTTGATTCGCTCTTGCTGTGACATGGTTCCCGAGATCAAAGGTGCTTCAATTTCCCGGGCAATCAACTCAAGTTGATCCAGATATTGTCCAATCACTAGCGCAGGCAAATCCCTATGACGTTCCAGCAAACGCTTGACTACACGTACCTTCGCCGGATTCTCGGCAGCCAATCGAAATTGGTGCTTAACCTCGGCTTGCAGATAATTTGATCTTAGTTCCGGGGAAAGCGGGATACGTATCTCCTGACATTGTACATCGGCAATCCACCCTTGCTGCTCCAATTGTTTCCAAGGCATATCATAGAGCTTCGGACCAATCAACGAAAACACATCCTGTTCACAGCCATCCTCTCGAACCAATGTGGCCGTTAATCCCAGCCTTCGCGTAGCTTGAATATCCGCAGTTGCACGAAACACTGGTGCTGGCAGCAAATGTACTTCATCATATATGATCAGCCCCCATTGCCGCTCACTGAGCAGTTTGATGTGGGTAAAATCAGCATCCTTTGATTTCCGGTGTGTAAGAATCTGATATGTAGCTACAGTCACAGGTTTCACCTGTTTTTTCTGACCGGAATACTCACCGATCTGTTCGCTGGTAATCGTGGTTTTGTCTTGAATTTCCTGAATCCACTGTCGCACAGACGTTGTATTGGACGTCAAAATAAGGCATTCACATTGAAGCCGCTCCAGAACGGCCATGCCAATGACCGTTTTGCCTGCCCCGCAAGGCAGCACTAGCAATCCGCTTCCTCCCATGCCCTCACTGCCTTCGAATGCATCCACGGCCTCTCTCTGATATGAACGCAACGCAAATCGCTCTGAGTGGTCCCCTGGATCATTAGACCGCCAATCAAATGTAAGCTTGGTTCCCTCCCGATACCCCACGTAATCAAGTACGGGGTAACCCAATCGTGTTAATTCCCTTTTTAATAACCCTCGCTGTTCTCCTGGGAACAGAAGTTCATGAGCGTCCTTGCGTTCCATGCGAAAGGCAGCTATCGATTTCAATCCACTTAATTCATCCAGCAACCGCTCATCCTCACTGTAAAGGCGCATTCTGGTGTGATCTGCTTCGGAATGCAGCTTTAATTTGCCATACTGATCCATGATTCTCCGAACATCCTGTATCAGTGCAGCAGGCACGTTCCAGCGCGATACCATCTCCAAACTTGCGATGACCTGATCTGCATTCCATCCCAGTGCAGCCGCATTCCAGAGCGATAACGGAGTGATTCGGTAGGTATGAAACGCTGCCGGTGTTTTAACCAGTTCTGAATACATCCCAAGCTGCTCTCTTGCTCTTTCGAATCCGGGGTGGCCAACTTCCAGCAAAACTGTAAAATCTCGCTGAACGATACAAGCATCTGTCCTTACCGTATGTTCTGTTCCTTCCATTTGGAGCCTTCCTCCTATCACAAAAAAAGTCCAGTTCCGGCAGCTTCCGAAAATGAACCTCTATAAAGTGCACGTTCAAAAAGTCTAGTTTTCAATACCGAAAAGTGGACTTTTTGAACAACATCTATAAAATCCACAAAAAAACATCCTGCCCATACCTCGGTATGAACAGGATGCCCAACTAGCTATAAAGTCATTCGGCTGTGTAACCCTTGGCCATCGCGATAAATAATCTCACGGCAGTCTGCATCGCGTCTTCATCAAAATCAAACATCGGATGATGATGCGGATAGATCGCATTTTTATCCGGGTTGCCTGCTCCAACAAACATGAAGCACCCTGGAACCTTCTGCAGATAATAGGCAAAATCTTCCGCTGGCATCAGCATCGGGGAAGCTTGCACTCGTTCTGCCCCAAATAATTCTGTAGCTTCTTTGAAGAAACGCGCTGTCTCCTGTTCATCATTAACCACAGGCGGATATCCCATAATATATTTCACTTGCGTCTCTGCCCCATAAGCTGCCCCTGTCTGGGCTACCATCGTAAGCACACGCTCTTTCATTCCGTTTCGGGTCTCTTCATCAAACGTTCTTACCGTACCGCTCATTTTGCATTGCTCTGCAATTACATTCTGAGCCGAGCCCGCCTGCATTGTACCAATGGTCAGCACCGCGGGTTGCAATGGATCAACCGAACGACTGACAACGGTCTGAAGCTGCATCACAAGCGCAGAACCCGCGATAAGACTATCTATCGTCGATTGTGGCATCCCGCCATGTCCACCTTTGCCTTTGATCTCAATGTAAAAATCGTCCGCCGCAGCCATCATCGGTCCTGCTTTACTGGCAACAACACCTACAGGCAGTGGGGTCCACAGATGAATGCCATATATGACATCCACGCCTTCAAGCGCACCATCCGCAATGACCTGGACTGCACCGCCCGGAAGCAGTTCTTCTGCTGGCTGGAACAAAAAGCGAATCTCTCCTTGGATCTCCTGCTTGTGACGGCTGAAATACAATGCCGTACCGAGCAGGATTGAGATATGACCATCGTGACCGCATGCATGCATCGCTCCTGCTTGTTGTGAAGCATACTCGATATTCTTCTCATCCTGAATTGGCAGTGCGTCCATATCGGCTCGCAGCATGACGACAGGACCCGGCTTGTCCCCACGGATTGTACCAATGACCCCGTGACCACCAACATGACGCCTCACTTCAACGCCAAAACTCTCCAACATATCCGCTACAAAAGAGGATGTCTTCTCCTCATGAAAGGAAACCTCTGGATTGCGATGAAGGTGACGCCGCCATTCCACCATGTGGATCTGCAGATCTTCCCACCATATATTATTAGTCATGTCTCTCCACCCTTTCAATCTTAAACGGGACTTGGATCAAGCCCGAACCTTCCTCTTCAAACCTATTGCTGTATATTGTAGCAGAATTGGAAGAAAACCGATACGAAACGCCTTGGGAAAGCTTGCACGGGAAGGGGAAACATACTATCATGAACTAGAGAAATACTCGAGAAATTATACTCGGAAGCTTATGAGGAGGATCAAACGCTTATGATTTTTGAGAATACAGGCTTGGATGGCTTGAAGAGCGACTTGGCATACCTGGATGAGAGCGCCGAGAAAGTCGGATTTGTCCGGTGGCAATGGGAATATTACCGTGCTACATATGACTACAAAATTGAAGATGAACAAACCAACTCAGAATACTTTGTACGCATTAATACCCGCGCTGTGGAAGGCAAATTGGAAAAACCGGATACCGTTCTTGCTGTTGAAGCAGTATACCTTGGCAAAGCCACTTTCCCTCACGGCCTGGATTATGACTCTTCCGTTCCGCAACCAGTCGTGAAGCTGGCAGCCCAAAAATTACAGCAGCTTAAAGAACTGCTGGAAGCATAGGCTGGGCCAAACGATGAAACAACAAACGGCCCAAACGAAAACGAAGAGAGGCACGCCGGATTTTCAACTGCTAATCCTCACTTTATTGTTGGTGGGCTTTGGACTGGTGATGGTATTCAGCTCCAGTTCCAGCATTGCAATCGCAAGCGATAAATTTAACAATGATGCCCTTTACTTCACGAAAAAACAACTTATGTGGGCGATTATCGGTCTATTTGGCATGTTTTTTGCCATGAATATCCGCTTCAACAAGTACAAAAAGCTCTATGCACCCTTTTTCCTGCTCACTACGGTCATGCTGGTGATTGTTTTGATCTCAGGTGCAGTATTGAACGGTGCACGAAGCTGGATTCACATTTTCGGTTTCAGTCTTCAGCCTGCAGAGTTTGCGAAAATTGCTATCATTCTCTATCTCTCTGCTCTTATTACCAAAAAAGGTGAGAAATTCAGGGTTTTCAAGACAGGGTATTTTCCCGTCTTGTTCATCGTTGGATTCATCGCAGGACTGATTATGCTGCAACCAGACTTCGGTACCACCTTTATCCTGGTGTCCACCTGTGGTCTCTTAATCTATGCCGGTGGAGCCAGTATGAAACATATCCTGGGTTCAATTCTCTTGGTTGTACTCGGTGGAGCACTGGCGTTTGGAGCAAATTCCCTGTTTTCTTCCATGTCTCCTTCCGACACAACGACTGCTGCAACAGCAGTGACTGCGGAGCAGAACTACAAGATCGGACGTATTCAAGCTTTCTTGAATCCATTATCCGATATTAATGGCGGAAGTCTTAACCTTTACCGTTCTCTTGTTGCCATTGGTGATGGCGGCATGACAGGTTCGGGAATTGGACAAGGTACGATGAAGCTGCATTATTTGCCAAATGCGTATAATGACTTTATTTTCTCCGTAATTGGGGAAGAACTCGGATTCATTGGAAGTGCATTATTCCTGCTTGTTTACCTGTACTTCATCTGGCGAGGAATTATTGTCTCTCTCCGCTGTCCCGATCCATTCGGAACATTGGTCGGCATAGGTATCATGGGACTAATCGCGATTCAGGCATTTATCAACATCGGTGGTGTAACTCAGACCATTCCGGTGACGGGGGTTACGCTTCCGTTTATCAGTTATGGGGGTACCTCACTCTTTGTAATGATGGTTGCCATGGGCATTCTGCTCAGTATCTCACGTACTAACAATCTGGACGTGATCAAGGAAGAGAAAACGAAGTCCGTGACTGTACAGACACAGACTCGTACCTCTCCTGCTCTTCGTTCACGGGAGTCCATCCGTCGGATTCGATAAAAAAGCAACACAAAAAAGGCTGTGCACCCAATGGATGCGCAGCCTTTTTCTGTGTACTGAATAAACTCTGTCTATCAAGATGAAGAACAGGTCAATATCGCTCTGTCCTCCATTGCGGATTGCGATTTCTACAGATCGTCGCCTTTGAAAGATACGCCTTCTACCTTTACATTGACTTCAACCACGCGTAATCCGGTCATGGTCTCTACCGCTTCTCTTACATTCTGCTGAAGCATACGGGAAACTTCATGAATCGGGGTTTCGTACAGGACGATGATGCGCAGGTCAATGGCTGCTTCCAGCTGGCCGACCTCAACGCTCACGCCTTTCTGTACGTTTTTACCGCTGAGTCGCTTCGCCCAGCCCTCTGACAATCCTCCAGACATTGCGGCAATTCCGGGTGTTTCCATTGCAGCCATTCCGGCAATTTTTGCAACCACGTCATCGGCAATCCGGATGTTTCCGCTCTCCAGTTGAAGTTGTTCTGCCATGCCACATCCTCCTTCACTTCGTTACTCGTATTTTAAATCCTTTCCACCCCAAAAAGCAAATTAAACTCAAAAAGATGCGTTTACAACCTACCACCATTTGGTTATATTGAAATATGAAAATAATCTCATAAGCGATTTACAATGCAATTCAAAACAAAATAATTTATAACCGAGGTGTTTGTTGTGAGAAACCGGATTTCATCCATTTTGCTGATTGCGTTCTTTGCACTCAGTGCCATCGCCCACTACTTGAAATGGGATTCGATTCTACAGTTCGTGATATCAGCCATTTCGGTTATTTTTGTGGCCGGTTTTTTAGGCAAAGCCACCGAAAATGTTGCCCACTACGCCGGACAGCGGCTGGGTGGATTCTTGAATGCCACCTTCGGCAATGCCGCCGAATTGATCATCGCCATTTTCCTCGTGAAAGAGGGACTGTTCGACATGGTCAAAGCAAGTCTGACAGGCTCCATCATCGGAAATCTGCTGTTAGTGCTCGGGTTAAGTATTTTTGCCGGAGGACTCAAGTTCAAAATCCAGAATTATAATGTTTCACTCGCAGGTCTGAATGGTTCCCTGATGATTGTTGCCATCATTGCCCTGTTTATTCCGGCAGTCTTTCTCAACACACATTCCATTACACAGAAAGACACCAATACACTTAGTCTCATCGTGGCTGGATTGCTTATCCTCGCGTATATTGCGTGGTTGCTATTCTCCATGGTGACACATAAGAACTACCTTGCAGACGTTACTGAGGATCGCGATGAAGAGCTACCTCATGAGCATGCTCCGGCGTGGTCCAAGAAAAAATCTATTCTCTACCTGGTGCTCGCAACAGTCATGGTTGCCTTCGTTAGTGAATGGCTGGTCGGGACGCTCGAAGTATTCACTTCAGAATTTGGACTTAGTGAACTGTTTGTCGGTGCATTCCTTGTGGCCATCATCGGTAATGCGGCCGAACACAGTGCAGCCATCATGCTTGCCATGAAAAATAAAATCGGAGCCGCCGTGGAAATTGCGGTTGGCAGCAGCTTGCAGATCGCACTCTTCGTTGCTCCTGTACTGATTTTTGTCAGCTACTTCACAGGCAGAACCATGGATATCGTATTCACAACGATTGAGTTGGTCGCCATCGGCGTATCCGTATTTATTGCAAAGTCCATTACCCAAGATGGTTCAACGAATTGGTACGAAGGTTTACTCCTGCTCGTGGTATATATCATACTCGGTGTATCCTTCTTCCTGGTGTAACCAGGCCCTCACATAGCGATTAAAATATACAAGCCACAAGAGGCAGCCCGAATTTACATTCGGTGCTGTCTCTTTGTTTGTGTACACCTTCCGGCTGGCTTGCATCTCCATCCCCGTTCAGACGCACAAAAAAAGCATGCATAAACGCCTGCATGCCTTCTATTCTGACCCGCGCATTTGCAGGCTATTGCTCATTCTTTTTGTTCAAGGCTTCATATAAAATTGCCAAATTCCGCTCAAGCGCGCTAACCAGCTGCTTACCTGCACCTTCTGGAAGGAGCCCTGCACGAACAGCAAAATCAACTTCTTTGGAGAACCCATACATCTGTGTATCCAATACTTCCTCATAGAGAGGGCAGTAGCGGGTAGCCAGATTCTCCATCTGTACTTCAATAAGCTTCTGTATTTTATCTGCATCTTCTTGAAGAAGACTGATCGCTTTCAAATTCAGCTGGTCCTGCAGATCAGATGAAGTCATGCATTTTTCCCCCCTATGTCCCAAAAATCGCGTAAAGACGTTCTACCTCTAATATTAGACGAAATGAAGAGCTAATACAAGAACCTGACCAAAATAAGCCCGCAAAGTTAAGCCTTCTGTTGAAGCTAAATCCACCTGTTCCAGTCACGTCCAGACGAGTATTCAGATCATTCCATGCCAAAAAACACCCCTGCCAAAAAAGGCAAAGGTGCTTCTTGAGAGCTATTACTCAGATGCGATGCTTACATTCAGTCCATGCTTGGCAAATACTTCTGACATGGCTGCTTTTGCTTCAACTGCATCTGGACCATGAACATGCAGTTCATAGCTGTGCGTGCTGATCAGCGTTGTAAACAATCCGAGAATACTTTTCACATCGATATACTTGTTCTCCGAATGAAGCACGATTGAAGAAGTAAACTTGCCTGCTGTTTGAGCAATTTCTACTACAGCCGCGTTATTACTCGACATAGGAATCCCTCCGTCTTTTTACTATTGGTATCATCTATTAATTACCACTACATGATACCGTGAATCCGCTTTCCTAGCAACAGCAAAATCCTGTTCCTACTTCAAACGGTCCGGATTCAGGCATTCCAGCTCAGGAATGACAAAGATACCGTCTTTACGAATCAGCACATCGTCAAAATAAATCTCCCCGCCGCCATAATCTGGACGCTGGATCAATACGAGATCCCAGTGGATGGACGAGCGGTTGCCATTGTCAGTTTCTTCATACGCCTGACCTGGCGTAAAGTGCAAGCTGCCTGCGATTTTTTCATCGAACAGGATATCTTTCATCGGATGAAGAATATGCGGGTTAAAGCCAATCGCGAACTCACCAATATGACGAGCACCCTCATCCGAATTCAGGATTTCATTCAAACGCTCTGTATCGTTACTTGTCGCTTCGACGATTTTGCCATCCTTGAACGTGAACTTGATATTTTCAAAAGTCACTCCATTGTACAGGGTTGGCGAGTTATAACTAATCGTTCCGTTCACGGAATTACGCACAGGGGCACTGTACACTTCGCCATCCGGGATATTTTTTTGGCCAGAACATTTCTCTGCACCGATATCTTTAATGGAGAAGCTCAGCTCTGTTCCTGGTCCGGTGATACGAACTTTATCCGTCCGCTTCATCAGATTAGCGAGCGAGTCCTGCGCTTTGTCCATTTTGGCGTAATCCAGGTTACATACGTCGAAGTAGAAATCTTCAAACGCTTCTGTACTTGTATTGGCGAGTTGCGCCATACTTGCGTTAGGGTAACGAAGTACAACCCATTTCGTATGTTTGACACGTTGTTCACTATGTACCGGGTGGGAGTACAACGAATTGTACATTTTCATTTTTTCTTCCGGCACATCGGACAGATCATTCACATTTTCTCCCGCACGAATACCGATATAACAATCCATCTGTTTCATACGGTTCAGATCAATCTCTGCCCATGTTTTCATCATTTCTTCTGTGGCATTTTTCAGCATCGCACGCTGTACGGTTTTATCAGTCAACTGTACAAAGACGTTACCACCTTTTTTGCCTACTTCTTCAATAATGGCGTTAATCAGATCACGTTCCGATCCAATCATCTCAACCAATACATTTTCACCAGGCTGTACATCTACTGAATAGCCCACCAGGTTTGCTGCAAGCTTTTGAATTCTTGGGTCTTTCATCTTGGTAAAATCCTCCTGTCATCTGCCATACTTGAATTGAACAACGGTAAATTACGATACTATTGTAGCACGCGAACAGTCATCCCGTCAGCAGGCAGTCCCTCACTTCGTTTATTGATATGACTTGAAGTTAACATCGGTGACAAGGGCTTCTTTGTTACTTTTACGGTTGTTGTCTGTGTAACTCATCTGACTTTCAGAGGATAAGCGAAGAGGCAGACTGCTCTTCCGATCTACCGTGAGATGATATACCGTCTGCACGCTCGCTTGTTTCATCATCTGTTGCATCGTTGTTTCGCCCTGTTTCCAAACTTTCTCCAGATCCTTCTCAAGCTTCTCCTTACGCGCCCCTTTCACCGTAGCTGCCTTATGCATATATTCTGCCCGAATGGCGTTCATCTCGTCGTTTAGCTGGGTTACAGCCCATGATTTGGCGTCCTCCGGTGCAAGTTCAATCCGTAATGTTCTGGTTCGACGACCGGCCCCATACTCCGATTGAATGGTTTTGTGCATCCCATCGATCTTCTCCAATTGGGCAATTGGGTTAAAACGAGAAAGAGACCCACGCAGCGGCTCATGCTGCGCTGACAATGCCATCCATTGCCCTTGTTTCCGCTCGAAAGAGGCGCTAAACCCACTGGGCTGTCCATTATTTTTTACGGCAGTTGTTTGAATGCCTGTGCCCACAGCAGTTACTTCTCCAGGTAATCGGGTCTGAAGGGTCAGACGATCATGATTCTCCAGCTTGCCTTCAAATTTGAACTGATTTTCGAACAGCCCACTGTTCTCCCGTCGAAGTCCTGCCTCTCCTTCAAAACTCAACGTTTCTTTTCCCGCGATCCCCGATAAAGCCAAGGAAAAAACCTCCTCAGGCGTTTGATCTCGCTGGATTAATCCACAACCCGGAACACCAATAATCACGATGATCACAAATAACCATAATGTACGTACTGAATGGCGGTTAAACATGTCTATCTTCACCCTTCCGTGAACTTTCTCCATAGATTGCCCCGCCCGTATACGCTTATACTTCCTGCTATACACAACTTGATCTCCGATGCACAAAAAAAAAAAAGAGAACGACTCCGCAATTGGAATTGTTCTCTCTTAACGTGTTACATCCTGTTCCTCTACAACGATTCTGTTCCGACCACCATTCTTGGCACTGTACAAAGCCATATCAGCCCGATAAAACAAGGACTCCACACTGACCTTTTCATCCATCCAATTCCACTCAGCGATGCCACTGGATACCGTAACGGGCGGTCTGGTCTCTTCTGCGACTCTCTTTCGAATCACTTCCGCATAATCTAACGCCTGCCTTACACTCACCTGTGGCATATAGATCGCCAGTTCTTCTCCACCCCATCTGGCGCAGACATCCTCCGAGCGAACAGAGCTGGTAACGATCTCACTCACTTGCTTCAATACTTGATCCCCCGTCTGGTGTCCGAATGTATCATTCACCTGTTTGAACTGATCAATATCCACCACAATGAGGGAGCCACAGAATTCATGAGCCTGTCGCTCGTGAATCACACTGTCCAGGTAATGCCTCACGTACAGACCTGTCAACATATCCAGATTAGCCAAGCGCCGAACCTCGGCATGCAGCGTGGCATTTGACAGGGCAAGCCCGATATGAATGGATAACATCTGTAAGAGCCGATAGTTATCATATGAGAAGTAGTGCTCTCTACTGTGTCCCAGCAGAATGGCACCCTTCACTTCACCATTGACTCGGATCGGTGATGCAATCAGTGACATGGATCCCGTATCTTCCATGAAAAAGGAGGACACTTTATCAAATTGCGCATAATTGGCTATAATAAGTGGTTCCTCTGTTCGATACACCAAACCTGCGATACCGTAGTCTACAGAAAAGGATTGGTGAAAAACATCTTTCACGTTAGATGACATGACTTCGAAGTCATTGGTACTGTCATTGAGTTGAAGGATGCAACACGTTTCAGCCTGGAATATTTCCTTTAACTCTTGCTCGGATAGTTGATAAATCTCCGAAAGATGCAGGCTTTTGTTCAACCGCTGTGTAAGATCATTAATTAAACGAAGTTCCTGAATTAACATATTGGATTGTTCATGCAACTTGGCGTTCTCAAAGGCCGTCCCTGCAGTGTCTACCATCATCGTAATCAATTGCAAGTCCGATTCTTCCATAATCTCTTCATTCATTTCGATATGGAACACACCGTATATGCCTTGTTTGCCTTTCAGCGGAATCCCTACATCTACAATGCGGTTCTCTGCATCATGTGAGCGAGCAATGATCAGCTTACCTTCCATAAATGAACGCACACAAATATCTTCTCCTCGCTCGTGGACAAGCAACGGTTTAATCCGTGGATCAGAGTTGCTCTGATCCTGAGACATATACAATTTGATATAAGTGGCCGGGTACAAGTAATCCATACTGTCAAATACCTCATCCAATATGGCCTCGACATCCATTTTGTCATGCATTCGCTGTACAATCTGAAAGAGGATGGACCTCCGGTGTTCCTCACGAGCTGTTTGTTCATGAGCATGTAACAGGTCCGTCATAAATATGTATTCGAATCTTCGGTAAAAGCAGGTGTGATAATGCAATGCCTCAGATTGAACCACAGCTTCAGACGTTTCATATCCATTGGATTCATAGACCACAGCAGTGAATACGGCAAACATATCCTTGTTAGTTCTGGAGAATAAGGGATGTGTTATTATAAGATATTCTCCGTGTTCGCTTGTCCCTTTAAGGGACAGGACCTGTCTCTCATCCAAACATTCCAATACCAGCCTGCGTGCATTTACGTCCGAATCAGCTTCATGATCGCTATCGTATCCTATGCAATCACCTTCCGTGTTCCACACGCTGTAAAAGGTTGATGTTCTGGCCAGCCTTGAACCCACTTTGGAGTTCCAGTCACTGTATGCCTGCTCTAGCAAGCTACCTAAATATGAAAAATCAAAAGGTGTGATATCCATTTTTTGCATCCACAACACATGCTCTTCATGAGAATGAGGAGCGGCAAAAGATGCGGAATCGCCCGAACTTCGTGAATTCAAGCTGGCAGGTAAACTTCTTAGATGTTCTAACATGTCAGGCGCTCCTTTGCACCGTTTTTGCATCCACCAGGATGCATTAATCTGCAGACGTTATCGCAAACCTGCAAATCCGTAGCGATAACCTTGTTACATAAAGATGATTTAAAGTTAAGATACAATCTATTTTACTCTGTTTAAAGCTTTTTTGCATCCATATTTCAGAAAATTGTCCCATTATTTTAGGCCCAATGACCTATCGACAAATTTAGACGTTTTTTTGCTTTTATTCTACGCTTGACTTTGTTTCTCTTAAACTGTAATATAAATTGTTGATGAAGACTACTAATGGGTCTTTAAATTTGGGCATTACCGGTTGTGTCACCCTCATTCTTTTTGTTGCTTTCAGGACAGCGGCTGAACTTTCCTGATCGTTCTATGCGAGGCCAAGCCCGCATCAACAAATTGGAGCGCAAACAGAGCCCTAATATGAACTTTAACTAAAAAGGAGCTACTTTAAACATGGCACGTTACACTGGTCCTAAATTTAAATTGAGCCGTCGCCTCGGCATTTCCCTTAGCGGAACAGGCAAAGAATTGAAACGTCCTTTCCCTCCAGGTCAGCACGGAGCTAACCAACGCAGAAAAATGAGCAACTACGGTATGCAATTGCAAGAAAAACAAAAATTGCGCCACATGTACGGTTTGGGCGAGAAGCAATTCCGCACACTGTTCTCTAAAGCTCAAAAAATGCAAGGTATTGCCGGTGAGAACTTCATGTTCTTGCTTGAGTGCCGCCTTGACAACCTCGTTTACCGCCTTGGGTTTGCTAACTCCCGCGCTGGAGCGCGTCAGTTGGTAGCACACGGTCACGTAACTGTAAACGGCAAAAAAGTCGATATCGCTTCTTACCAAGTAAGCACTGGCGATGTAATCGGCTTGCGTGAGAAGAGCCGCGCTCTTTCTTCCATTAAAGAAGCTTTGGAAGGCCGTTCGCATCTTCCAGCATACGTTGAATACAACGAAGCAGCTGTAGAAGGTAAATTCATCCGCTTGCCTGAGCGTGCTGAATTGTCCCAAGACATCGATGAAAAACAAATCGTCGAGTTCTACAACCGTTAATCGTTGCAATCACATTAAAGTTTCACTCCAAACAGCTGTCGAGATTTTCTCGGCAGCTGTTTTTCTATGCTTTTTTTTAATTATCTTCATTATAGGAACGTAAATAACGATATAAAATATAGACTCCCTTCAGGAGAAGCACACATCCATATTTACATCACAAGAATAACATCGAGGGGGATTAAAACATGCATTTTTTTCGCAATCGCAAGCTCGCTGTTAAGCTTGGACTTTTACTCGGGATCGTATTACTCTGTTGTATTGGAGCCCTAATTGCATTTAATACCAAATCCATTTACGACAAAAGCCTCCAGTACGGCGAAACCGTTGCGGGACAGGCAGCAAACCGGGCTACGAATGAGTTTATGACTGACATTAATCAGGTAAAAAACACGTTGGACACCATGAGTACCACGTTATTGGATGCCGCTCAGAACGGATCACTCAACCGTGAAGAAGTCGTCAGACTCCTTGAACAATATCTGAAAAAGGACGAGAAAGTTTTTGGCTTTTATACGGGCTGGGAACCAAATGCCTTTGATGGAAACGATGCGGAGCACATCAATAAAAAAGAATATGATGATGCTACGGGGCGATTCGTTCCATACGTTATACGCGATGGTAACTCCCTGCATTTTGAGCCTATGCCTACTTATGAGGGAAGCGGTGAAACTAGTACTTACTATCAGCAGCCAAAGAAAACCAAATCCATCTATTGGTCTGAGCCTGTTACCTACACGGTTGGCGGAAAAGAAACACTCCTCGTTTCGATTGTCCTCCCTCTATTAGATGAAAACAAAAATTTTCTCGGCATTGTTGGGGCCGATTTTACCATTGATCGTTTTCAGCAAAATATAGCTTCACTTAATCCGGATCAGGGTTATGCCATGCTTATCACTAGCGAAGGACAGATTGCTGCACATGGCTCCAAACCGGAACTGGCTAATGAAGGAGCCGTAATTCCATCTGAGATGAAGACAGTCATTCAGCGTATACAGTCTGGCGAGTCTCAGTTTTACGCTACAGACCCTGAAGTAGGTGAAGAACTGTTTATTGCCGAGCCTGCCAAGTTACAAGGAACAGATTCAAACTGGTACCTTGTATCGGCGCTGCCAAAGAGCCATATCCTTCAACCCTTCTATGACAGCTTGAACTGGTCCATACTGATTGCCGCACTGGCTGTACTTCTGCTTGCAGGCGTGGTTACCTACACCATCATCTCCATTGTAAGACAGCTGAATCAAGTCAATATCGTCGCTGGACAGCTGGCTGACGGAGATTTAACACAAAAGTTACCGGTACGATCCAAAGATGAATTTGGTGTCATGGCGGGTCATATGAATCAGATGATGGATACACTGCGTCATACCATATCGGTTATATCCGAACACGCTCTATCTGTGGGCTCTACCTCTCAACAGTTGACCGCAGGTGCTGAAGAAACAGGTAAAGCTGCAGAACTGATTGCATTAACAGGAGTGGAACTTGCAGATAAAGCAGGTAAACAGGTGCAGGAGCTCCAAGAGTCCTCCCGTTCCATGAATGAAATATCTGCAGGGATCGGAAGAATTGCAAAGGCCGCCTCCGATGTATCCGATTCATCGCGAGCTGTGGCTGAGCGAACAACGGTTGGAACCGATAAGGTTCAGTCCGCCATGCGTATGGTCGATAGTGCCACCTCTTCTGTGCAGACGTCCATGACCGCACTGGAGAATTTCCGCCAACGTTCTGAAGAGATAGGTCATATTACAGGCATGATCTCGGAAGTTAGCCGTCAAACCAATCTTCTTGCCCTTAATGCTTCCATTGAAGCATCGCGAGCAGGAGAACACGGACGCGGGTTCGGTGTTGTTGCTTCCGAGATTCGTAATCTGGCGGAACAATCCAGAATATCAGCAGCGCAGATTGCAGCATTGATTCATAACGTTCAGCAAGAGGTCCTTTCTCTCGTTGAAAATATGGAACAGGGGAATGCAGAGGTAAGCCATATAGCGGAAGTCATTCATGAAAGTGGTGAACTATTCCTCTCCATTTCATCACAGATTTCAGATGTTAATGAGCAGATTGAGCATGTCTCAGCCATTGCCCAGCAGATGTCGGCTGGATCACAGCAGGTTGATGCCACATTAGTGCAACTCAAAACCATTGGTCATGAGACAGCAGATCATGCAACTCGTGTTGCATCTGCCTCTGAAGAACAACTCGCATCCATGGAAGAGATTACGGCGGCATCTGCCTCACTGGCTAATCTTACCCAGGAATTATTAGAGCTGATTCAACGCTTCAAAACCTAATGTAAAAGACCTCCAATACGACTAATTATTCAGGTCACCCTATGCACCTCAGCATGGAGGTGGCCTGCTTATTTTGGCTTACAACTCATGAAATGTGCTTCAATATCGCATGATATATAGCATAATGCATGGCAGAATGGCAAATTTCGACCATTACTTGTATTTCTCAGGCATGCAAACCCGCCTTTTTATGCTATAATAAGTGCTGTTAAAAGGAGGAAGACACTGAATGGTTGATGTTAATAAGAAAAAGCCCGATGAACAGCCTGTACGCAAACGTAGCTTTGCCCGCAGACTGGGAAGTTTCGTCAAATGGATGGTTGTCCTTGGATTTATGGGGGCACTATTTGTAGGCGGTGCTTTGATGGGATACGTCAGTTCCATTGTGAAAGACGAGCCTGTCCGTTCAAGGGCCCTGATTGAACAAAAAGTCAGCGAAAACTCCATCACAGGCTTTGCTTACTTTGCCGACGGCAGTCCGATCGGTCAATTACGTACGGAAGAAGACAGGCGTCCGGTCACTACGGACCAGATCCCACAAAAGGTTATTGATGCTGTCATTTCGATTGAAGACAATCATTTTTACGAACATAAAGGTGTAGACATGAGCGGAACTCTACGTGCCGTGAAACAGAAAGTGCTGAAAGAATCAGTACAAACCGGCGGTAGTACACTGACTCAGCAATTGGCGCGTCGTGTGTTTTTGAATCTGGATCGCACGGAAGATCGGAAAGTGAAAGAAATTTTGCTCTCACTCCGACTCGAACGTTTCCTGACCAAAGACGAGATCATGACTGCCTATCTGAACAAAGTTCCTTTTGGTAATGGTTCCAGCGGATACAACGTTTACGGAATCAAAGCCGCCGCCAAAGGATTGTTCAATATTAACGATCTAGAAAAAATCAACATCGCTCAGGCTGCTTATCTTGCTGGATTGCCGCAACTCCCCTCCTCTTACTCCGCTTTTAACGGTAAAGGTGATTTTGTAGAGGAGAATTTTGACCGCGCAATCAACCGTCAGCATTTGGTATTACGCCGTATGCTTGAATTGGGCAAAATCAATCAGTCCGAGCATGACGAAGCTCTAGCTTTTGATATCAAAAGCTCACTCGCTCCGAAGACCATCAAGGCTTACAACACTTATCCATATCTTATGATGGAAACGGAACGACAAGCTGCACAGATTTTGATGAAACAGTTGAATTCCGACACAGCTGAATCTACAGATAAAGCTACGGATGCAGACACACCTCAGAAGGAAAGCAGTGCATTATTAGAGGAAGCTCAGACGCAACTGCGGACAGGTGGATATCGTATATACACGACCATCAACAAAAGTATCTACAAGACGATGCGTACCATTGCGGAAGATGACAGCAATTTCTCAGCAGATGATCCTGTCAAAGGAAAAGAACAAACTGCTGCTATGCTGATTAATCACAAAACCGGTGCAATTCTAGGGATGATTGAGGGTCGGGATTTCCAGGACGAACAGATGAACTATGCAACACAGATGGTGCGTCAACCAGGTTCAACGATGAAACCTATTGCAGCTTATCTGCCAGCTCTGGATGAGGGTCTGGTCCAACCCGCTTCTATTATTGATGACTCACCGATCATTCTCAAAAATGGTCCGAGCGGCTATCACATTGCCAAGAATGCCAACAACCGGTATCAGGGACTGGTCACTGCCCGCAGAGCACTGAACTATTCTCTTAATATACCGGCTCTGAAGTTGTTCAATGAAGAAGTAGGGATCGAGAAGGCTTGGACCTTCGCCAAGAAACTGGGGATTACCACCATTCAGAAGGAAGACTATCAGGCTCAGACTGGTGTTCTCGGAGGTCTCCAATACGGTGTAACCGTTGAAGAATTAACCAGTGCCTATGGTGCTATCGCCAATAATGGTGTATATAACGATTCTTACATGATTAGCAAAATTGTAGATTCCAAAGGAAACATCGTTTATAAACATGATACTGAACCTGTCCAAGCCTTCTCGGAGCAGACAGCATACCTGATGACCGATATGCTGCGGACCGTTATTACAGAAGGAACGGCAGATAAAGTACGTGAAAATTACAAATATTCCAAGAGTGTGCCAATCGTAGGTAAAACGGGTTCAACTCAAAACTACGCAGATGTCTGGTTTGAAGGTTATACACCAGATGTCACACTTGGCGTGTGGGTTGGATACAAACAGCCCGTGAATACGCTGGAAAGTAAATCACAGAGAAAACGTGCGCAGCAACTGTGGTCGAAAATCCTGAACGAAGTGATCGATACGCAAAAAGATCTGTTCGTCACGGATTCGTTCAAAAAACCATCTGGCATCGAAACGCGCACGGTGTCTGCATACAGTGGCAAGTTGCCAACATCCATGACTGATAAATTTGTTACGGATATTTTCAACAGCAAGTTTGTTCCGAAGGATAGCGATGACGGTGTAGCCAAAGCCAAGTACATTACTTACAATGGTGTAAACTATATTCCGCGTGATGGAACACCTTCGGACATGTTGAAGGAAAAAACAGTAATTAAGCGTAAAAAACCAATCTCGGATCTCATCAAAGAATTGCAAAATGCATTCTCACGTATGAGTCGACATGAGTCACTTGCTTATTATCTTCCTGAAGATGCTGGTGCAGACATGCCAACACAGATTGATCCAAGGACAGATAACGGCAAAGCTCCTGATGCACCAGGCAACGTACGCATCTCAACCTCAGGTGACAGAGCTGTCATTACATTTAATGCCACACCTGAAAATGATGTCGTGGGTTATCGTCTGTACCGTTCTGTAAACGGTGGAGGATTCCAGAACCAGGGTCAGGTTGTCTTGACTGGTGAATCCAGATCATTCTCTGCATATGCAGCGCAAGGCGGTAACTTCGCCTTCTATGTAACGGCAGTGGATGTTGCCGGCAGAGAATCTGCTCCTAGCGCTACAGTAAATAGTGCTGGTGTAGCTCCTCCTGTGGAAGAAGAGATTGATGAACCGATTGAAGTTCCAGGTACAGTCATTACGCCGGGAGAAACGCAGACCGATAATACAACAACGACAGCCCCAGGCACACCTGGTCAAGTCAGCGTATCTGCCCTCACTCAAGGACTGCGTATTCAATGGGCGGCCAGTCCAAACGCAGATAGTTATACTGTATATTACAGTGAAACAGGCTCGGCTCCATACACCAAAATTGGAACAACAGCGGGAAATACCATGGATTATGGAGTACCCGCGTCTACCAGTGGATGGTTCAAGGTATCTGCCAGCAACAGTGCGGGTGAATCCGAACCTTCTGCAGCCCTACATTTTCAACCCTGATTCAGGCATAGCGTTCCAAAACAAGCCGCATCCTCAGACTGTATCTGAGTGTGCGGCTTTTATTTGTATTTACAGCATCCAAAAAGCCTGCTTCATGCCATTGGCATAAAGCAGGCTTTTACAATCCATTTTAATGGGTAGAGTCACTGTATTCGGAACCACAGAAGATTAGCTTCTTCCCCACTACTCAATGTATCATCATTGATACCGACACATTGATGATCCTAGCACTGTCGCGTTAGTCTTCAATGGTGGATAGATCTCCTGTTGGCAGATCAAGCTCCCAGGCCTTCAGCACACGGCGCATGATCTTGCCGGAACGTGTCTTGGGCAGTTTATCCTTAAACTCAATCTCACGCGGAGCAGCGTGGGCAGACAGGCCCTCTTTGACAAAACGATAGATCTCTTCTTTCAGCTCCGGTGTCGCCTCATATCCTTCACGAAGCGCCACAAAGGCCTTGATGATCTCCCCACGTGTCACATCCGGCTTACCGATTACACCCGCCTCTGCTACCGCAGGATGCTCCACGAGCTTGCTCTCGACCTCAAAGGGGCCGATACGCTCGCCTGACGAATTAATCACATCATCAATACGTCCCTGGAACCAGAAATATCCTTCTTCATCCATATAAGCGGAGTCACCGGATACATACCAACCCGTAAGCCTGAAATACTCCTCGTATTTCACAGGGTTATTCCAGATCTTCGCCATCATGGATGGCCAAGGTGCCCGTATGGCCAGATTACCCATACTGTATGGCGGCAATTCCTGCCCGCGATCATCAATAATCGCTGCTTCGATTCCAGGCAACGGACGTCCCATGGAGCCAGGTTTAATCGGCATTCCGGGATAGTTACAGATCAGCTGAGCGCCTGTTTCCGTCATCCACCATGTATCATGAATTCGTTGACCATAGGCTTTCCACCCCCAACGAACAACCTCCGGATTGAGCGGTTCACCGACAGACATGACATGACGCAGACTGCTCAGATCATGCTGGGCAATGGTCTCTTCTCCCGCTCCCATCAGCATACGGAAGGCCGTTGGTGCACTGTACCAGATCGTGACTTTGTTCTTCTGGATGGTGCTGTACCAATCTTGAGGACTGAAACGCCCACCCCGTATCACATTGGTCACTCCGTTGAGCCATGGAGCAAAGATACCGTAAGAAGTCCCTGTCACCCAACCAGGATCAGCAGTGCACCAGTACACATCATCCTCACGTAAATCTAAGACAACCTTACCTGTATAATAGTGCTGAATCATGGCATTTTGAACATGGTACACCCCTTTGGGTTTACCCGTAGAGCCTGAGGTATAATGAATAAGCAAACCATCCTCACGATTCAGCCACTCTACTTCCATCTCATCCGAAGCGGCAGACATCTCTGCATCAAAATCGATGAGTCCTTCTTCAGTCTGCACGCCCCCACCCACAATAAATATATGTTTGAGTTCGGGCAATTCGGAACGTTTGATGCGTTTCAGTAATTCCGGAGTGGTGACGAGTGCTACTGCTCCGCTATCCTCCAGCCGATCCTTCACAGCCGTTTCCATAAAAGCTTCGAACAACGGGCCCGCGATGGCTCCAGCTTTCAATATGCCCAGGAGACTAAAATACAGCTCAGGACTTCGAGGCATAAAAATAAACACCCGTTCCCCTTTGGCTATGCCATATTTGCGGAGAACGTTCCCGAACCGACTCGACTGTTCACTCAGATCAGCGAAAGTATAGGACTCTTCACGTGAAGCATCGCTATACAATAAAGCGGTTTTCCCGCCCCTTCCTTCCAGTACATGACGATCAATTGCTTCATGCGCCATATTTACTTTTCCGCTGGCGTGCCACGTAAAGTGCCTTTCCACCGATTCCCAATCGAACCGGCTTCTCGCCTCCGTGTAATCGCCCAGATTAGATTCAGACACAACCGTTTGCAGCATCTCACCATGTGCTTGACTCATGCTTGCCAGCCTCCTTCAACTCGACATTTCGATTCCCATTAGGGGTCAATTCTCATTGCCTTTGTGTTGACTGAACTTCCAGTTAGCGCTTACATTAGTAGAGAGAACTTTTCATCATGTACTTGCTCGGCCAAACAGATGTTAACTATACTGTATTGAATTGTGAACATTTTTTGTCTACGCAATTATAGCAAATCTTTTCAATTGTCGTCTATGGCTTTTCAATTTTTTGGATTTTTGCTATAAGTAGGGGGAGAGGAGCATGAACCATGGAACATATCAAAGAACATCATATGCGTTCCATCTTCAAGTCCGGACACCGGATTACTGTTGAAGGCCCCGTGCAGGCCGAGGAGATAACCCGTCTTGCATTCCATCCGGATCTGGATGCCTTTCGGCGCCCAACGGAGCAGCAGGAAGCTCTGGCCGAGATCGCTGCATTGCCTGAAGGTCGAATCATCATTGCACACGAAAATGAAACGATTATCGGCTATGTAACCTTTCATTATGCGGATGATTGTGAACGCTGGTCCGAGGGTAACATGACTGATCTGATTGAGCTTGGGGCAATCGAGGTTGCGGATGACTATCGTTCGCTTGGCATTGGACGTGAGATGTTGCTTACCGCTTTGGAAGATAAATACATGGAGAACTACATTATTTTCACCACAGAATATTATTGGCATTGGGATCTGAAGGGCAGCGGACTAAACGTATGGGATTATCGCAAAATGATGGAGAGGCTGATGGAAACGATCGACATGACCTGGTATGCAACAGACGACCCTGAAATCTGTTCACATCCTGCGAACTGTTTGATGGTACGTATCGGAAGTCAGGTGCCCATCACATCGGAAGAACAGTTTGATCGTGTACGCTTCCGCCATCGGTTCATGTACTAATTCAATGATCTGTTCGAAAAACGATATACATAACAAAAACCGCCTCTCGCAGCGTTGCTCCATACTTCATGGAACAGCTAATCGAAGGGCGGTTTTTCAAGTTACTTCCATTACATATTTTCTAACATATGCTCCACAATGCGGTGTGAACGCTGGGAAGATTCAACCGTAAATTCAGCAAAGTTAACATGCGCCGAACCATCCGCTTTATCAGACATCCCACGCAGGACAACAAACGGTACACGATTCATGTAACAGACCTGAGCAACTGCTGCCCCTTCCATCTCGGCACATGCACCGTCCATTTCGGTATATAACATGTTAACCGTATCTTTATTTGCAATAAATTGGTCTCCAGATAACACCTTACCGATCAGGTAATTGGCTCCCTGAGCTTTACATGCTTCTTCAGCCAATGTAATAAGCGAAGCCTCGGCTGGGAATGCAGATGTCTCCTGGTAAGGAATAACCCCGCGTGCGAAACCCAGTGGCGTTACATCCATGTCGTGCTGAACACATACAGACGATATAACCATATCTCCGATGTTCAGATCGGGGTTAACTGCACCCGCAACACCTGTGAAGATAATCCGATTAACCTGAAAACGATCAATCAAGATCTGCGTTGTAACCGCTGCATTTACTTTGCCTACGCCGGATTTGCACACGACAATTTGCTTGCCCAGCCACTCGCCTGCAACGTATGTAATGCCGGTTTGTTTAACCGTCTCAAGCTGCTTCATACCTGCCAGCAAAAGCTCGACTTCCTCATCCATCGCTCCGATAATCCCAATCGTTTCACGCATCTTCCGAATACCTCCTGTTTTCACTTTTAACCTCATTCAGCACAAAAGCTCCGTCTCCGGAGCTTTCGCATATCCACTATGTAGAGAGAATGACTTCTCCCTTACTGTATATAATCCCGATTAAACTACATCTGCGTGACTTACAGACAGACGAAGAATCGTTTCATGCGGCAAAATAACCCGTGGGTTCTCCACATTTTCTTTCTTCATCAACTTGGTCAGCAAACGCATCGCTACTGCGCCAAGGTCGTACATTGGCTGAGCCACTGTTGTCAACTGAGGACGCACCATGGAAGCCATACGGATGTTATCCACACTAATAATGGAGAAGTCATCCGGTACTTTCAGACCGTCATCCTGAATGCTGTGAATGGCACCAATGGCCATTTCATCTGTAGCAGCAAAGATAGCTGATGGTTTTTTCTTGAGTCCAAGGAAATATTTCATTGCTTCCACACCAGATTCATATCGATAGTTACCGATTCGAACAAGATCCTCCTGGTATTCAATCCCGGCTGCTTCCAGTGCTTTTTTGTATCCTTGGAAACGGGCATATCCATTCGCCGGATCTTGCAGTGTACCACTGATCATCGCAATTTCCTTGTGTCCATGACGAATCAGGGTGTTTACCGCGTCAAATGCAGCCGCCTCATGGTCAATATCCACTGAAGGGAATGTGCCCTTCTCATCACTTGTTGCACAAAGTACGATCGGCACAGCAGCAGACTGGAACGCCTGAATGTGTTCGTCCGTTACTGTTCCACCCATGAAGAGCAGTCCGTCAACTTGTTTTTCGAGCAACGTGTTAATAACACGAATTTCTTTTTCTTTCTTCTTATCTGCATTACACAAAATAATATTGTAGTGATACATATTCGCAATATCTTCAATTCCGCGGGCAATCTCCGCGAAGGTTGAGTTCGAAATATCCGGAATAACAACCCCGACCGTGGTTGTCTTCTTGCTTGCCAGACCTCTGGCTACCGCATTCGGACGATATCCCAACCGTTCGATGGCTTCATATACTTTTTTCCGCGTTTGCGGTTTGACATTAGGGTTATTATTAACTACCCGTGATACCGTTGCCATAGACACTCCAGCTTCACGTGCCACATCATAAATGGTTACCGTCACAGTACTTCTCTCCATTACCAGTAAATTTTCATACCATTTTCATTAAGATTTATATTACGACAAATTTTTGCATTAATCAATTAAAATAGGCTTTAGGACTCACTCAAAACATTCGTAAGTGTGGTTCTAGTAATATCTGAATGGGAAGTATGCCATACAGGAATTCCCTTTTTGATCAGGATTGCCTGTGGAGATTCGTGCTTAACACCCAGCTTGTCTGCTGCTTCATTCGATACCGGGCGATCTTCCACAACATAGATGATGCCATATTTCACTTGTTCATTGGCATTGTTAAGCAAATAATCGTTCATCTCCTGATAAGCGTTCGAGCTGATCGGACAGCGCGTGCTGTGCTTAAACAGAAGCAAGGGTTGATCCTTGGTAGCCTCCACTGCGGAGTTTAGCTGTTCAATACTTGTCATTTTAGTCATGTCAGCCATTAGATATACATCCCCCTTTACCAGGAATACCGCTATGTTGAGCGTTTTCACTCTTCGATATCTTAACAAAAAGTGAGCGAAAAAGCCAATTTTCATGAAAACAAGCATTTTACACGTCAAAATTAGACAGCATTTGAGAAGTACTCCTGCCACACAAATCCGGATAATTGACTTAATCTACGCTCCGTGGTCTCAATCCACGCTGCATCACCAGACTTCGTTGCGTAACCCATAATGTCAAGCAGCAGATTGATACGCTCCTCCACTGCTTGCTGCATTCGATATTCCATCTCCCGATCGGTCGCATCCGGCCAGGCCAGCAGTAGCTCATGAAACAGGTCTGCCAATTCATTACGTTCACCAAAAGATACGTCTTGCTTCACGGGCTGTTCACCCAATGTGTTTATGCATTCTGTTAAGTCCGGCTTGACCGGCGGAAGCACTTCGTATGATACACAGTCTGTACACGCAAATACGGGTACGTTTCGAATCTCCACTTTTTTGGCGTATACCACTGTTCTTAATTCCAACTCCATTACATGTCCACATCTGCACGACTTGCGCACCACCATCACCTCATTCGTTCTGTACTCTATATAAGTACCATTCGACCTATTTCGGCTCAAATCCTGCTATAAACGAAAGGTTGCACAAATTACCACTCCCTCCAGATGAAGGTTGTCGAATGCAGGCAGTTACTGACTTGTAATCGCTTCCTCCAAACTGAATATGCACTTCCATGAAGTCCCTTGGAGAATCTGTTACAATTAAAGACGCAACAGACCTAATCACCGCAAAAAGGAGAGATGGACATGAGATTAACCGGTAAAAAAGTCATCGCTCTGGTCGATGAAGAATTCGAGGATTTAGAATTGTGGTACCCTGTACATCGGGTTCGTGAAGAAGGTGCAGAAGTTCATCTTGCTGGAGAGAAAAAAGGAAAAACCTATATTGGCAAATATGGTGTGCCTGCTGAAGCCGAATACAGTTTCGATGAACTCGACAGTTCAGATTACGATGGCATTCTCGTGCCAGGCGGCTGGGCACCAGACAAGCTGCGTCGTTATCCCAAAGTACTGGAGCTTGTAAAGGAAATGAATGCAGACCGGAAACCGATTGGACAGATCTGTCATGCGGGCTGGGTGCTGATTTCTGCCAAAATTCTGGACGGGGTTACAGTAACCTCTACACCAGGAATTCGGGATGACATGGAAAATGCAGGTGCGATCTGGAAAGATGAAGCGGTTGTTGTTGATGGACATATCATCTCAGCACGTCGTCCGCCCGACCTTCCCCCTTATGGCAAGGCATTCTGTGATGCACTCGCTGACAAATAAAAACAACCCCATTGTGCTCTCATGCACAGTGGGGTTGTTTTATATAACAATTTTTCCTATAAATAATATCACAAATGTAAATATATTAACTTAAAGGTATTTATATCCAGTTTCCCTAATTACGATGCGTTTGAACCACTTTGTTCATCCGGACTTCCCGTGGAGTCATTAAAGACTTGCAGTCGCTCCTCAATATCTCCGCTGGTCCGTAAAGCGAAGCACTTTCGCGCTTCTTCTTTGGCGTCCGATGCTGTTGTGTTCAGCACTCTGTGCTTCACACGTAACAGGGATTGTGGAGACATACTCAAGTGGCGAATGCCAAGCTCCAACCAAAGCGGAATGGCACGTTCGTCCCCTGCCATCTCTCCGCACACACTGACATCAATTCCAGCCGTATGAGCCGCATCTGCTGTCGCACGAAGCATCCGCAGAACAGCCGGATGATAGGGGTGATACATATGAGCGATCTGCTCATTCATTCGATCTACTGCAAGTACATATTGAACCAGATCGTTCGTACCAATACTGAAGAAATCAGCTTCCTCTGCGAGCAGATCAGCAATCATCACCGCTGCAGGAACTTCAATCATAATTCCCACCTGAATGTGAGGGTCGTATGATAATCCCCGCTCGTCCAGATCGGACATCGCCTCACGGAGAATCTCATTGGCCTGCTGAAGTTCTTCCACCGAAGAGATCATCGGGTACATGATTTTGACATTTCCGGCAGCGCTGGCGCGCAGAATGGCTGTAAGCTGTGTTTTGAACAGATCCTTGCGGTCGAGACTAATCCGAATGGCACGGTAACCCAGAAACGGATTATCTTCCTCCGGCAATTCAAAATAATCGAGTTGCTTGTCACCACCGATATCCAGTGTACGAATAACAACGGATTGTCCTGCTGTTTTCTCTGCCACAAGACGGTACACCTCATACTGTTCTTGCTCACCCGGGAAAGTAGCACGGTCCATATACAAGAATTCTGTTCGGAACAAGCCTACCCCTTTGGCTCCTTGTTTCAAAGCAAGGTCCAATTCCTTCACCGAACTGATATTGGAAGCCAAGTGCAAAACGGCCCCATCTTTGGTTACGGCATCCACGGTAGCAAGAACTTGAAGTTGTTCCTTTTTCTTCAGTTGCTTGCTGCGAAGCATGGTATACCGTTCAATGGTCTTGCGATCCGGGTCCGTAAATACCAAGCCATTGTCACCATCCACAACAAGCATATCCCCTGTCTCTACCGGCATGCCAAGACTCGCTTCCAGACCGGAAACGAGAGGAATGCCAAGGGCACGAGCCATAATCGCAGAATGTGATGTTTTCCCGCCAATCAAGGTTACAATGCCTAGTACATGGGTGGGATTCAGATGCGCCAGTTGAGATGGCGATAATTCTTTGGCAACGAGTACATACGGCTGGGTATCCGAAGGAAGTGTAATCTCCGGTGCACCGAGCAAATGCTTAAGCAGACGGTTACCCACATCCTTGATGTCAATGGCCCTCTCCTTCATATACTCGTCTTCCAGCAAGTCAAACATCGTGACAAAGTGGTCAATGGCTTCTTTGACCGCCACTTCTGCCGCCTTGTACTGACGTTCGATAATACCGCGAATTTCGTTCATGAATACCGGATCTTCGAGGATCGCCAGATGTGCATCAAAGATACTGGACTCCTCTGGACCAACGACTTCCTTGAACTCATTTTTGATATATTCGATCTCATCCTTTGATGTCCGTATGCCCTCATACAGCCGTTCGAACTCTTGGGCGAGATCCACCGAATCCATCTTCTGATCCGGCAGATCCCATTCCCAACTGGGCAGGACAAATGCTTTGCCGATGGCTATGCCTGCAGCTCCGTTGATGCCTTGTATCTTCATTCTACCCCTCCAACGTTCCTGTCATAGAGCACCACGGACATAACGGATGCCTGACCTTTCTTAACTTGCTTAAATGGAGCAAAACTCCATGATTTTACACGATCCGGATTCGTAATTACCATTGGTGTTGTCAGTGACGCCGCTTGCTCGCGGAGTACTGCCAGATCAAACTTGATCAACAACTGCCCTGGCTCCACCGTATCGCCCTCCTGAACAAAAGCTTCAAAATGGCCTTTCAACTGAGAGGTATCGATGCCGATATGCAGTAACACTTCAAGCCCCTCACGGGTAGATATACCCAAGGCATGCATGGTCGGGTACAAGTGCATAATCGTTCCGTACACGGGTGAGACCAGCTCTCCCTTTTCCGGAACAAAGGCTACACCATCACCGACAAGCTTGGCTGCAAAGATCTGATCCGGCACCTCTTCAATCGGGAGCATTTTCCCCTGAACGGGGGCACAGAACAGCACCTGTTGCAGATCTCTTTCCAGCAGCTTCGCGATTTCTTCCCGAATCAATTCTGAGTAGGTCCCGAATACCACCTGTACGTTACCGCCACCCAACTTGATCAGTCCAGCGGACCCCATACTCTTCATGGCACCCGTGTCGATCAGGCGGTCATCATGCACAGTCAGACGAAGACGTGTAATACATGCTTCAACCTGTACAATGTTACTCTTCCCACCCAATGCTTCGAGGATTAAAGGTGCCTGATAAGGAATGTTACCTACCCAATCTTCCAGCATGGAGCCCTCTTCTCGTCCTGGTGTTGGAATCTTGAACGTACGAATCGCCCATCGGAACAGAAAATAGTAAACCAGCCCATATAGTATGCCAATCGGAATGAGCTTCCAAGCATTCTCCGATAGATGGAAATTGAGTATGTAATCAATAATACCTGCGGAGTAAGAAAATCCATGCCGGATATCAAGCCAGTAACTAATCCACATGGCAACGCCGGACATCACTGCATGCACAATGAACAGATAAGGAGCCGCGAACAAAAAAGCAAACTCAATCTGTTCCGATACCCCGGTTAGAAAACAAACGAGTGCCGATGTCAGAAAAGTTTTCTTGATTTTTGGTTTCAGATCTTCCCTGGCTTCCTGAATAATAGCAAAGGCTATTGCCGGAATGGCAAACATCATGATGGGAAACAAACCTGCCATAAAGAATCCTGCTGTTGGATCACCTGCAAAAAATCGAGGCAAATCCCCTTGCACAATGTTACCATCAGGCGTCTCAAACGTCCCTAACTGGAACCAAAACACATTGTTAAGCAGGTGATGAAGCCCGAAAGCAACCAGCACCCTGTATAACACCCCGTAGATGAACAGTCCAAAACCCCCGAGACTGTATTCCCAGGTAGCAATGCCGTTCAATCCATGCTGTAGGATCGGAGCGAGCCATAACATAAAACAGGAGAACAATGCCGAACAGAGTCCGACGATGAGCAAAACAAACCTTGAACCTCCAAAAAATTGTAAAATTTCAGGCAGTTTAATGCTTTTAAACCGATTATGCATCCCACCGGCAAGCGCGCCGAGTATGATTCCGATTAAGGAAGCGGGCTGAACGGTGCCATCCCCAAAGTTCCGAGTTACCTGATCATATATCACGATACCAGCCAGAGCAGCAAGTCCCGCTTGTCCGGCCTGGTTGGAGAGTCCCAGTGCTACACCGACAGCGAACAGATACGGTAAGAAATAAAAAATACCGTGTCCGGCCACGGTAGACACTTCACCGACAATATCCAATCCCCAGGCGTCCCAAGGCAGACTGCCAACACTGAGCAAAATTGCGGCGGCGGGCAGGACCATTGTAGGCAGCATTACCGCTCGTCCGAGCTGCTGCAAGGATCCGAGCCAATTCATGGCGACCTCTCCTTTCTATCCTAGATGGTAAGCTTTACGCAACGTTTTGTCAAAGCAAAACAGTAACCAATTGGTAATTAATACGGCAAAAATAGAGCAGAAAAAATCCCGTCAACTTCAAGTTAACGGGATTCATCCTGTGTTCATTCAATTGGGACAGATCAGGAGATCATTCGATCACAGGTGAACGAGCCTCTCAGCCGCGTCCAGCGCCGCGCAGAACGATGGAATCCTCTACCTTGATACAACGATTCGTTACCGCTGTCATGCCGTTCTCTGCAGCAATCTGGACCGCTTCATCACTATGGATGCCAAGTTGCAGCCATAGCACATTGGCTTTGATGGCAGCGGCGTCACGAGCGACATCCGCGCAAAACTCTTCGCGACGAAACACATTGACAATGTCTACCGGCTCTGGAATATCCGCGAGTGTGGCATATACCGTCTCGCCAAGGATTTCACCTTGCACCTGTGGATTAACCGGGATGATGCGATAACCTCTGCTCTGCATGGCTTCTGCCACCATATAGGAAGTGCGATCTGATTTGTCTGATAAGCCGACGACTGCGATGTTGCCTGCCTTGCGCAAAAGTTGTCCAATTTCTTCACGAGTAGGGTTGTTAAATTCCATGTTCAAGCACCATCCTTTTCTGATTAAAGTGCGTGTTCAAAAAACAGGTTTTCAGTTATTTACTCTTTTACCCATTGAACCGAGGCGCCAAGCGCCTGCAAATGATCGAAATATTGCGGATAAGACTTGGCTACATGGTGTGCATCCCGAATACGAAGCGGCTCCTTGGAACGCAGACCAACGACAGTGAGCGCCATAATTACGCGATGATCGTAGTGAGCGTTAATCTCAACGCCGCCTTCAACGCCTTCTGGACGTCCATGTACGATAATCTCAGCTTGACGCTCTTCAACGTTCGCTCCTGCCTTCCGCAGTTCGTTCAAATAATCGGTGATTCGGTCACATTCCTTGTAACGCAGGTTCTCTACATTATAGAACCGTGACGTGCCTTCCGCAAACACAGCTGCGGCTACCATAGCCAAAACGGCGTCCGTCGCGGCATCCCCGTCGAATTCGATCGCTTTCAGTCTGCCATTACCTTGAACGTGTACAACATCGTTCTCATGTGTCAAGGGCACTTCCATCATGCGCAGAACGTCAACGATGGCACGTTCACCCTGTTTGCTCTGCTCCATCAGGCGCAGAATTTTCACATCAGACTGTGTAACCGCTGCTGCGGCAAGAACGGCTGCCGAGCCCGGATAGTCCCCTTGAACCGTGTAGGTCGTTGGCTGGTAAGCCTGTCCACCTGGTACACGGAAGGACATGTAATCATCACTTGCATGGATAACGATGCCTGCCTGCTCCAGCACTTCCAGCGTCTGTCCGATAACGACCTTGGACTTCAGGTCATTCAGTACTTCAATGGTGCTGTCTTCTGCAAGCAACGGCGTAACAAACAACAATGCACTCAGATATTGGGAGCTGACGGAGCCGGATACACGAATGTGTCCACCTTTGGCATTGCCACCTTTGATTGTAATCGGCAAGCGTCCTTGTTCGTGCTGTACTTCTACACCTAATTGGCCAAGCGCATCGATCAGGTCATCATGGGGGCGTTTGCCCAGTGAATCCGGGTACGTATTCACAAATGTAACGTCAGGGCAGAGCGCTGTAACGCCCATCAGGAAACGAAGTACAGCACCCGCATTCCCAACATTTAATTCACGCACATCACGGGGATGACTGCCAAAGCCCTGGATCACAATCTTACTGTCGTCTTCTTCAAGTACTGCCCCCAGATCACGAATACATCTGCGCATGGCATCACTGTCTTCACTGTGTGCCGGGAAATGGATGGTACTTGTGCCTTCTGCCAGCGCAGCAGCCAGCAAATAGCGAGTAGTGTAGTTTTTGGAGGACAGAGCCCCGATTTCCCCGTTCAGCGTGGGGGTTGGTTTAACAATAACGTCCATGGATGAAATTCTCCTTCATTGATTATATTGTGGCCAAATTGACATTCCGTGCATCGCTTGGGTATCATTATAGCGTTAAGTCCATACAGAAAAGAGGACCTGAATATGACACAAATAGCTGAAATTGAAACGTCTGAGCTGCGCCGCCGTTTACAGGCGGGAGAGAAGCTGCAGATGATAGACGTCCGCGAGGACGATGAAGTCGCGCAAGGCATGATCGAAGGAGCCAAGCATATTCCGCTTGGACAGATTCCAGACCGGCTGTCCGAGATTGAGAAATCAGGCGAGATCGTGATCATCTGTCGTAGCGGTTACCGCAGTGAGCGTGCATGTGAATATCTGCAGCAACTGGGATATGAAGGCTGTACAAACATGGTCGGCGGTATGCTTCAGTGGCAACAGAAAGACTAGAGAAACCCGAAGAGAAGCGAAGTCATATGTAACCTTTTGACTTCTGCTCTGCTCCACTCCTAGAAACGGGCCTAATGGCCCGTTTTGTTATATCTGCCACCACCTATCAACTATTAAACTTCCATGATAACAAGCTTAGACGCGGTAATGCGCTAAAATTAAACGAGTCACTTCAGCAGCGGATAACTCAGTTGTATCCACCGTATAATGTGCGAACCGATATGCGTCTTTTCGTTCTTCCATAATTGTCTTGATGCGTTCCTCTGCATTGCCTGCAAGAAGCGGACGATTGTCACAGCCGCTAACACGTTCAACAATCACTGCCGGGTCAGCAGTCAGGGCAACAACCCAACCATTCTTCGACATTACGTCACAATTATCCGAACGTAGCACCACGCCACCTCCGGTCGCTATGACCTGTGACTTTTTCTCCAGCACCGAGCATAACATGCGGCTCTCGGCATCACGGAAATACGTCTCTCCCTTGCCAGTGAACAGTTCAGGAATCGTACAGCCTTCCTCTTTTTCCACCGCGGTGTCCACATCAATCAATCGATAACCAAGCTCGCGTGCAAGCATGTCAGCGACGGTTGATTTGCCGGTTCCCATCATACCAATGAGAATAATATTGTTAGACTTGCTCAAGGTGTACACTCCTTTAATTAAAGCAATTCGTGAGCACTTTTGTCCTATCATAACACAGCCCTGCGGACTGGGAAAGACCATCTCCTCACCGACTTCCTTTCCACCATCCGCAACCTTTCAAGACAGATCAAATAACTCCCGGCATCTAAGCCTACGTCAGATCACCCTCAAGCAGTTTTGAGCCCCAAACATCTCAATCAGTAATCATCCAGCAACCTAACGAACTCCAATGACCTTATTTACAGTAAAAAAAGAGGCCCAGCGTTGACCGGCAATCACCGGAACGCCAAACCTCTTTTGAGCCCCTCAGCAGGCCAAACCTCTTGCTTAAGGGCACTTTGACCAAATCTACTTGTATATGTGGTACTACTCCATCCAGTTGTGGTGGAAGCTACCTTCTTTGTCCACACGTTTGAACGTGTGAGCACCGAAGTAGTCACGTTGAGCTTGCAGCAAGTTTGCTGGCAAACGCTCTGTACGGTAGCTGTCGTAGTAAGAAAGAGCGCTGGAGAAGCCAGGTACCGGAACACCTTGTTTTACAGCAGCCGCTACAACTTCACGCCATGCGCCTTGATAAGACTCAACGATGTTTTGGAAGTAAGGATCCAAGAGCAAGTTTTTCAGAGCTGCGTCTTTATCATAAGCTTCCTTGATGTTTTGCAGGAACTGTGAACGGATGATGCAGCCACCGCGGAAGATCATGGCAATGTTGCCGTATTTCAGATCCCAGCCATACTCGTCGGAAGCTGCACGCATTTGTGCAAATCCTTGTGCGTAGGATACGATTTTACTTGCAAAGAGGGCTTTACGCACGCTCTCGATGAACGCTTTTTTGTCGCCGGAGAACGCTTCAGTCGCTGGTCCATTCAGGATTTTGCTAGCTGCTACACGCTCGTCCTTCATGGCAGACAGGAAACGAGAGAATACGGATTCCGTAATCATGGACAATGGTACGCCGAGATCCAGCGCGCTTTGGCTTGTCCATTTACCTGTTCCTTTTTGTCCAGCCGCGTCCAGAATAACGTCAACCATTGGTTTGCCCGTTTCCGGATCGTATTTAGAGAAGATATCTGCTGTGATTTCGATCAGGTAGCTATCCAACTCTCCTTGATTCCATTCCGTAAAGATCGCGTGCAGCTCTTCAACAGAAACGTTCAATACGGATTTGAGCAAGTGGTACGCTTCACCAATCAACTGCATATCTCCGTACTCGATACCGTTATGCACCATTTTCACATAGTGTCCGGCACCATCAGGTCCAATATATGTACAACATGGATCGTCACCGACTTTGGCCGAGATCGCCGTCAGGATCGGTTCAACCAGTTTATAAGCACTTTCCTGTCCACCTGGCATGATGGAAGGGCCTTTCAGTGCGCCTTCTTCACCACCGGATACACCTGTACCGATGAAACGAATGCCTTTGTCTTCCAACTCTTTGCTGCGACGTTGCGTGTCAGGGAAGTATGCGTTCCCTCCGTCAATGATGATGTCGCCCTCATCCAGGTGAGGAAGCAGTTGTTCAATGGTAGCGTCGGTCGCTTTGCCGGCTTGTACCATGATCAAAATTTTGCGCGGGGATTCCAGGGATGCTACGAACTCTTCAATGGAGAATGAGCCTGTCAGGTTTTTACCCTCAGCTTCTTTCAGAAGATCATTGGTTTTCTCCGGGGAACGGTTAAATACCGATACTGAGAAACCTTTGCTTTCAATGTTAAGGGCCAAATTTTTGCCCATGACAGCCAGGCCAATTACGCCAATTTGTTGTTTTGTCATCTGGTCCTCCATCCTTTGCTCCAATTAATTTTATTGAAATAAATTCTCAACAATACTCCCATTTTAACGGTTTTATGTATAGAAGTGAACCCCGTGGTACAGGTACGCAACGAGAAAACACCCCAATCTGCTGAGGTGTTCATCGTATTTTCATAAATAGAACCGTGAAGACAATAGATCATGCCAGATAAATCCAATATTGTTTTGTACAATGTTATAATTATATCCAATGAAATTCGAACAAAAAGGAGGAGTGACATAATGGCCTTAGAGCAGCTCTCAAAAGAGGAACGGTTTTCCCTGGATATTCGAAGAACATTTCTTCTGGGGGCGTATATGAATGAATGGGGGGTGCCAGAGCTCAGGATCGTTCTTTCGAAGCCAGAAAGAAACATTCATGTAGAAATCTATTATTTTCCTGCCACAATTCAATCTGGCATCGCAAGATTCGTGACGGTTGGGTTGTCTCAGGCAACACGGCCCTCAGGAGAGCTTGTAGCTGCTGAATGGATGCTTGCGCTGCAACCGGATCTTGGCGGTGAAGAGGTGGAGCGTGTCAACACCTACCTGGTCGATCTGATCTCCCATCACATCGAAAATGTGCCGGATTCAACGGTTCCCCGTGTGATGGAATCAAGCGAATTAGCACCAGCCCGATGGAATGCGACTGCCTTTCTCATTGATGAATTGCGGGGAGAAAAAGAATCCCTCGAACAGATTCATGTGGGTCATGAAACGATAGCATTACTGTGGGCAGTACCCATCACTTCTTTTGAAGCCAACCTGTTGCTCACCAAAGGATTGGATGAATTTGATGCCTGGATTGAAAGCTCGCAATATTCCATTATCAACCCCTGTCGTCCGTGATGCCCGTCAGGCACAAAAATAGAGCCCTGGCTTGCGCTGGGGCTCTAATGTAGATGACTTTCAAAAGCGATATTCATCAACCTTCCAGCATTAACAGATGTCCGGACAACTGTTTCAATGCTTCGCGGCAGGCGTTTGCCTTTTCTGTATTATTCAGCTGAACTGCCGTATGCAGGCGTTCCAGTTCATCGTCCACTTCCATGCGCAACAACATGAGCCTTTCCTCACCTTCACGCGAGAGGAACATTTCTTCCATCTCTTCCGCCGTCGGCGCAGGTTCCTTTTGAAAAATGACACGTTGTTTGAACCCGGACACTTCCACAAGCCGAATGACTTCACCGAATAAAATGTTCTCCACGGTCATCTGCTGATCCTTGAACCGCTTCACAACTGCATGCCCGCGTGTATCTCCAATCAGCTTCTCCAGCCACTCTGCAAGTTTTGCATCCTTAATGATATAATCTCCAGTCATCTTGTAGTTCCCCGTGCGTGTCTGTTGAAAGCGGAGCTTTACCAGCTTGCGGCCGGTCCGGACTGACAGGATAAAAAAGGATTCGTCCTCGCTCCAATATAGTGAATATCCCTCACGAATAAGGTCTCTGATCAAATTTTGGATATGCCGACGGTTGAACCGCAGCTCCAGATTGCAATATTCAACTTCATAACTCTTATTCACGGCACTCCCTCCATCTGTACCGGATCAACTCCGGCCCTCGTCTTCAATCGCTTCTACTCAATCGGCTTACCCTATTTTATACTTCATTTTATGTAAGGGTACTTGGTTATTTGACTATTTTTCACCGAAAGGACCGCCGGATTGCAGCTTTCCGCAGACGCACAGGGGCAAGCCCCCGATTATCGTGATATAACGGACGCGAAAAAGGGAGCTCCACAACCAAGACAGTTGGTGGAACTCCCTTTTCTTTTGCTTATTTGGCCGGAGCAGTGCGAAACGGATTGCGGGATAACACAAAGTGCACAACGGCAAGTCCCGCCATGACGATGGCACTGCCAATGAATGGGGCTGGATGGCTAACGTGGTCCCACAGCAGTCCGGAAACAATAGGGCCTACAACCATGCCTGATCCCTGCAGTGTGAGGAAAAATCCCCAGATCGCTCCCCGCTCCCCTTTGGGAATTAGTGTGGCTACAAAAGCATTCCAGGCGGGCAGAATCATGGCATAACTGATGCCCACCAACATGACAACACCAAACACCACAGGAATGGATGTTATGGAGGAGAATGCGAACAGACTCGCCGCTGCCATCAAAAAACCAACGTTCAGGAACGGTTTCGTGCCAAACCTGTCTACCATTTTACCTACAGGCAGTAAGGCAATAACGGTTATTCCACCTCCCGCAATCAGCAACAAACTGTAAAGGTTCGGTGAGATGTGCAGGTCTGTGCGTGTATATAGCGTGATTACTGGACTGAGCAGCCCGATGACAAACGACTGCATAAACAAGGCAGGATACACCAGTGGATTAACATTAAGCGTGCTGCGTACCCGTTGCAGTGTGCCCTTCACACTCTTTTGCAGCCGGATGAACGGTGTGAGCAAATTCGGTTTGGCTGGATATTTCACATCACTATTCTTCGCTGCTTGCTCGGCATGCTCGCCTTCAACAATGACACGTCCAGGAAGAATCATGGCCACCAGAATAACGAGAATGGCACACCCCATTAATACAAGAAAAATGGTGCGATAATCATGATGCGTGCGCTCCAGCAGCCAGTTCATGCCTATAGGTCCAAGCCCCGTTCCGCCGAGAGCAGCCATTTCCAGCGCCCCCATTGCTGTACCATTCTTGTTCTGTGGGCCTGACATCGCCGTCACGCCTGTCATGGCGCAAGGCCAGAGCGGTGACGTACCAATGCCAAGAATCAGACAGGCCATGGCCAGTCCAACGGCACTTTTGAGAAAAAGGATCATAATAACAGCGATTAAGGTACAGATTAATGCTGTAACCATCGTTGCGCGGAACCCGATCCGTTCTGCTGCCCAGCCGGAAGGCGCCCGGAACAGATTATCTCCCAGATATTGAAGAGCAAATGCCACACCAATAACGCCTGCGGACAGACCCAGAATATTATCCATATACACGGGCAAAACAGCTACCAACAGAGCCCCTTTGATAATTTCAACTAGAAAAAGTGTCAACCACATCGCGATAAAAAATGGTGATCGCAAAATTTTGGCTGGTTTTGTATCGGTTTGCATTCTTTTTCCCCTTTCGGTGTTCATTTGCCTATTCCCTATCCTTAGTGTAACCGTGGGGAATGTGCCCAAATCTCGGCAATTTAAAAAATTGTCGATTTATACTGTTGCATTCGGTTCTTAATTTGCTATACTCATCTTTGTTTACCAATTTTATTAGGAAGGGTTGTGACAGCACTGATGAATCACCACCGTACGCCGCTGTTTACCGCTTTAAAAAATCATGCGGCACTCAATCCGGTACAGTTTCATATTCCGGGCCATAAAAAAGGATTGGGAGCGGATACCGAATTCCGTGAATTTATTGGCGATAATGCCTTCTCCATAGATTTGATTAACATCGCACCGTTGGATGACTTGCATCAGCCAACCGGTGTCATTCAGGAAGCACAGATTTTGGCAGCAGATGCCTTCGGAGCCGATTATACCTATTTTAGTGTACAAGGCACAAGCAGTGCCATTATGACCATGATTCTGTCTGTATGTTCACCAGGTGACAAAATTATTGTGCCCCGTAATGTGCATAAATCGGTTCTGTCCGCCATTATTTTCTCAGGCGCCAAACCCGTATTTGTTTCTCCTTCACAAGATGCCAATCTGGGCATTGACCATGGAGTGACTACACAGTCTATCCGTCGCGCACTTGAGCGTCATCCAGATGCCAAGGCATTGCTTGTAATTAACCCGACCTATTACGGCGTGGTTACCGATCTGAAAGAGATTGTAGAGTTGGCACACAGCTACCAAGTCCCTGTACTTGTTGATGAAGCACATGGTGTGCTCATTCATTTCCATGAGGATCTGCCGTTGTCTGCGATGGCAGCAGGTGCCGATATGGCTGCAACCAGTGTCCACAAGCTTGGTGGCTCCATGACACAGAGTTCCGTACTCAACCTGAACACAAAGAATGGGTTCGTGAATCCACAGCGTGTACAGACGATTCTGAGTCTGCTCACCTCAACATCAACTTCATACATTTTGCTTGCTTCACTCGATACATCAAGACGTAACCTGGCACTCCACGGTCGTGAAATTGCACAGAAGGCGATTGAACTAGCTGAGTTTGCCAGACGTTCGATTAACGATATGGATGGCCTGTATTGCTTCGGTAGAGAGCTGCTGGGTACAGAAGCGACTTTCAACTATGATCCAACCAAAGTAACGATCCATGTTCGCCATCTGGGTATTACAGGGTATGAGACAGAGAACTGGCTGCGTGAACATTACAACATCGAGGTTGAACTTAGTGATATGTACAATATTCTGTGTCTCATTACGCCAGGAGATACGGATAATAGTGTAGATATCTTGCTGAACGCTTTGCAGGATCTCTCCCGTACCTATTATCAAGTTAACCCGGCCCATGAACTGGTGGTAAAAGTTCCGGATATTCCACAGTTGATGCTGACTCCACGTGATGCATTCTACGGTGATACCGAAGTGATTCCGTTTAAGGAATCCGCAGGACGTATTATCTCGGAATTCATCTATGTCTATCCGCCAGGAATTCCGATCCTGTTGCCGGGTGAGGTTATCACCCAGGAAAATATCGACTACATCATCGATCATGTCGAAGTTGGATTACCCGTCAAAGGACCCGAAGATCGCAGCGTAACCAACGTTAAAGTGATCGTGGAAGCCGATGCCATTTTCTAAAACAACCCCCTTGCGCTGTGCATGGGATAAACTTAAAGGACCAAGCCCTAGCTTGGTCCTTTTTTATTTTATGGGACAAGCGAGTTTGCATTTTCCCGTCTATTTCGTCGTTCAAACCGGTGGTGTAAATGCTCGTATACCTCTTAAAAAACAAACAAAAGGCCCCCTGAGATCAAGGAGCCTTCATGTTATGTTCCAAAAGAATGACTATTCTTGTGATGCAACGAGTTCGTTGTAAGCCGCTTCAACGCGGTTCCACTCTTCTTCGTCTTCAATATTGTAGAGCACCATTTCCTCGTCTTCTTCTTCCATACGCAGGATGATGCCGTCAGCTTCAGGATTGTTACGTTCCAGCAGGAGCGCATAAACATGCTTCTCCACGTCAAACGTCTCCACCAAAACCATCTCCACGTCTTGGCCGTTCTCGTCTGTTAATGTGAGAAGGACTTCTTCATGCTCGTGGTCGTGGTCGTGGTCTTGCCCGCATCCGCAGCCATCGCCGTGTTCATGTGTGTGATCGCTCATTGAAATACCTCGCTTTATAAATAGAAATTGTGTAACCTTGCATATCGTAACATGTTCAATGACCCAGGTCAATTTAACTCACAGGGTAATTTTCGCTTCAATCGTTCAGCGCTGTAATGATTTTCTCCGCTACCAGGACGTAGCTGCTGTTTGCATTTTCTTTAATATGAAAGCCGACCTGATACTTGCCGGCACGACTGAAATCGTACGTAAAATCATATGTGCGGAACCAGAAGTTATCCTTCTGGGTCGTAAGCTCCTGGGACTGGATATCCTTCACCTGACCGCTCGGGTTAGTGATTGTTACTTTCACGGCAGCTACATCTGCTGTTAGACTATCCACTTGTGAAAATACATTAAATTTCAGCTTACCTACGTTAACGTTGCCAAATACAGTGTCTCCCTTGAAGAGAAAAATATGTACATTCGGTTTGATCACCGTTACTCTCTTGTTACTGCTGTCCCATTTGACGACGCCTCCGGCTTCCCTGACAGGTACATAGGTCGTTCCATCAATGAGATAACCTCCATCAGCTGCTTCCTTGCCGTTAATGAGAACACGAATCTTCTCGTTCACCGAATCAGCAAACAATAAAGACCCGCCGAGCAAGGAGAATACCGTGACACAAAGCAATATTCGTTTCCATTTCATCCCGTCAATATTCCCTCCCCTGCTGCTAGCTGTTGTACATTTATACTGCAGATTCATCCACAAAGTTGCGCTGTTTTTCATCATTTTTCATTTTTTATCCAGAATTTTTTCCACCCCTTGGAATGCACAAAAAGAGGCGATCCTCATTAAAGGATGCCCCTGATCTATAATTGTTATATATACGGGATTATACGAAGAGTTATGATGAAGTATGGCGGGTCAGGATACAGGGAACACCCTTGCCTAATGCCCCTTCAATTCTCATACGTGCAGCGTAATCCATGCCTCGTGTACATGGTGTCTTACATCTCTCGCATACATCCGATGTGACCAACTTCATGGATACACGTATTTTATCACTCTTTAATGCGGGAGCTTTCTTTCCTTTTGCTTTTGCCATCCCGGATTCCCCATTTCCCCAAGTGCTTACTGATGTAATGCATCATATGGGGATTCGCCCGGTTGTGTGTCTATTTAGAAAACGTATTTAAATAATAAAAATATGACAAGGAGGATACCTCCGAGAATGAGCCAGTTGCTGATTTCATACCAAATGCTCTTGCCTCCGGACAGGTATTTCTGTTCATTCTCCTGATGACGCTGACGGTGGGTATCGGTCTCAGAGCCATGGGGTGGTTTACTAAAATCCATCATAAGTACATTCCCCTTTCAGCAGTTTTGTGTAAACTTACTACCATTATAACCCACAATTGAGTGTGAAATTGATTTTTATGCATAAAACACCAAAAAAACCTCCGATTTCTCGGAGGCTTCTTATCAACAACAAATAGTATCAGTGATTACGCCAGTTCCACGTTAACATTCACGTTTCCTTTGATTCCTTTGGAATATGGGCAGTAGTCATGGGCAAGTTTCACAAACTTCTGTGCTGTCTCCTCATCCAGACCAAGAATTTTAACTTCCAAATCTACTTGAAGCTTCACGCCGTTATCCTCAGAGTCCGTCACCAGCATTACGGTTGCAGCTACGGTACTTCTTTCAATCTCAACTTTGTGTTTCTTCAATTGAAACTCCAGTGCGGAGTTAAAACAAGCACTATACCCTGCTGCAAACAACTGCTCCGGATTGGTAGCTGTCGTCACTTGTCCTCCGAGTTCAGGTGGTGCAGCAACATCCAACATAAACACGTTATCTGGGGATTGTACGATGCCTTGACGTCCACCTGTATTGATGACTGTTGTTTCATATAATGTTTTCATTTGTGAAAACTCCTTTAGTTGATTAGATTTATTTTGACTTAATTTTGACTTCTTTTGTATCGCTAACAATTACATTGTACACAATTTAATTGTGTATGTAAATACTTAATATAAAAAAATATAGTTTGAAACACGTTTGGAGAATAATTCATCTCTAACCCCGGACAGCCCAAACATAGAGTCAGAGCACTTTCTGAGTTGTTCGCTTGTATCCAATAAACTTGGCCTGACTTCATTCTCTAAATAAAAATGGTACCCAAACACTGCACTTCATTTTCAAAGTGTCCGTGTTTAGGTACCAAATTACTGCACGTATGTCTTTTATTGATCCATGCAGATAATCTATCTATTCTCGTCGTCATTCCAATACAAATCATGCACCTTGTTCATCTTCAGACATCTTCCCAGTTTGATTAATTACTCCAGATATCCACTTTCATCTGTGCACATTTGAAATACTTGGCCTCGGCCTTACTTGTAGTCAGTTTTAAAAGACATTGCAGTTCTCCATGTTGGAACACCCCACCGCTAAGGTCAGCAGCAACACCGCCATATTGATCATCCGCACCAAGCCATACGGACGGTCTCTCGAACCCAGCTGAGAACTGTAACCCTGTACAGAGCAGCACAGTGAGATTCTTACGGTTCTGTGCTTCATCTCCTGCTACGCCATGTGTGGTGAAGAACACCATGTTTTGATTAAAATCCGTGTACGTTCCATCTGCTTTATAGGCACGGACCATACCATACTTCTGATTTACGTTTTGAAAAAAGGTGATTCCGGCCTTGCTATCCTTCGATTTAATGCCAACTTGAACTGAGATTCCAATGTTCCCGTTTAATTGTAGCGCTTCCAAAGTGATTGCAATTGCTGTTACTTTCGAGCTATCAATCAGATGTTTCATTTTCAACTCTGCCGTGGCTCCTGCCGTTGTCGGTGTTGTAACGGTTATGGTCCCTCTGTCGGGCAAAGGCTCAAACGTAGGGTTGCCCACCACCTCCACCCAATCCGGTAACGTTCCGTAAAGAAAATCGGCCACAAGCTGTTTGTGGACCTTTCCAAAGGGCACGATCTGACCCGCTGCATCACGTATAACCATCTCTACACCCCCACCGAATAGGCTACACCGATATTATGATCGGTATTGTAATACACGTACACTACACCGTCCATAACGGACACCATCAAGGATTGCATGTTGGTCGTTTCCCAAGTCAATGCCGGAAAATATATATCTGTAGGTTTGTCCAGCAGTTGACGAAAGTCTGCGCTGATCTTGGCAATGGCAGGCCGAGCTACAGTCGTAACCCCACCGGAAGCATAAGCCGATAACATGCCCAGCCACCACATGCTCCCTTTGTACATAAATACACCAGCATTGGATCTCGAAATGTTTTCTCCCGCTGTTAAAGTTGCATCATTACCACCCATTAATGGTCTTGGATCAGCTAACCAGCTACGTCCGTCATGTGAATGCCAGATACATTTACGGCCAAAGTCACCACCGCCCATCACCGAGAAACCGATCCATTTGCCGCCATTTCTGAAACACGAGAAGTAACCGGTATGACCGTCACCTGGGAACCCGGGAGGTTTGTCCAAAATCAAACCTACTCTTGTCCAGTTAATCATGTCTACAGAGGTCGCAAGTGCCGTCGATTGATTGATCCCCAGTCCGTTTTGTTGATAATACATAAAGAACAATTGTTCTTCATCGTTCCAGATCACAAATGGAGTTTCCGTCGAATTCCCAACCACAGTATCGAGATACACCTGTCCGTGTTTGGTCCATGGTCCTGTCGGGCTGTTCGAGTAGGCTAGTCCAATTCCTCCGATGTGATTATGGTTGGTAGAATACGTAGCATAATAATCTGCTTTTGCATCAGGGATAAGCCCCTTTACTTTGATCGCCCGAAACCAATAGATCGATTGAAGGCCCGCCATTGCAGCGGTATACATAGGATTGTCCATTTTTTTATCAAATTGAGGCGTGTACATCCGTCTGGTTTCTGCATCGCAATAATCATAAGGCGAAACGGCCCTGTTTGCCTTCATCGCTGCGTCGAGTGCTGTCTGAGCAATATTTTCAGTCATAGACATGGGAACTCAACTCCTTTGTGAACAAGGTATTACCATTTACCGGTCGCGAATATAAAACATCCGAAGTGTCCTTTAATAGGATTGAAAAATCAACAACATTACCCTCATTCGCAGCCGGCTCCTGAATAATACAAATGATAGGACAAATTCTAGCATTATATGAATACGCTTTCATTTTGTTCATTCCTTTATTTCCTTTACAGTTGTAATCAGCAACTGTCCCTTTCATTGGTACGCCCGGATAATGTTGACCCTTCATATTAATCCCTCCTATTGTTTTCTCCCGATAAGTATATTCATGAAGTTGCCTTTGTGTTAAAGCATTATGCCCATCTTGCAGCCTATTATTCTAAGTCTGGTTTTCATATAAAACATAAACAGGCTAACCAATACAAATTGGCTAACCTGTTTGAACGAAGAAACTGCAAAACCAATTACTTATTACTCCGCAAAAAGTGAAGATATGGGATTCGCAACTTTTTTATTGGATTTCTCCTTGCCTTGGTTATCCAATACATAGTACTGGTAAAAGTCGTTAGTGAATCCGATAGACTCCTGTATTTTCAGCTTAAAAGCTTCAAGTGCCTCATCACTCAGATGATCCTCATTCCAGAAATAATGAAGCATCAATCGATTCTGGTTATAGGGATGTTTGATAACATATGCACCAGCCGCGAGAGGTTGATTCATGGAATTCTTCCAAGGAAAACCCGTCTGTTTCGTCCGGTCGATAATGTTGAATTTTAAAGCCTGCACCAACCCATTTGACTTGGCATTGCCAATGACAATAAGGTTGCTGTTGCCGATCTCTTTTTTCATCTTTTGCTTCAGTTCCTTGCGATCCCTTATAATGTCGTATTTCATACCAGTCATATCAAGGAATCCGGTCAACTGATTAACCATATCTTCCTGCTGTTTAGTTGCAAGCTTACTCACCTGATCGCTGAGCACAATGGTTAATTCCTCGCCTTGAAGGGCTTTGTCCATCAATCGATTCATCACTTCATAAGGCAGATTGGGAACCATACCCATGACAGCCTGATATTGCAGTTGTAACATGTCATGCACATAGGCGGCGGTCTCTTCCTGTGATAATTGGTATTCCGGCTTTAAGACAAAATCAGGCTGATATAGGGCCATCTGCATTTCTGAACGTATTTCTTTACCAAGCACATCTTCAATGGTTTGAAGCAGCCCCTCTACCGTTGCATTTTGGTACACGTAGCGTTTGAAATATGTCTTCATCAACTCGTCAAATTTCTCTTCACCGACGGAACGGTAAAGCTGATAGATCGCTTGTCGCCCCTTCTGATAATATACCAAACTTGCCAAATCCCCAGCTTCATCGTTTGTTGACGCAATCGCCATATCTACGGGCGCAGTATCAAACTGTATGGATCTGAACCCATTTAGCTTGTCTCCCTGTTTCTCGGCAAAATACACCATGGAGAAATCAGCAAAGCCTTCATCCAGGAAGGATTCTGTCTCCGAATTATTACCGATCAATGCATGGAACCACTGATGCGCTATTTCATGAACAAATGTTGTGTCTTCTTCTGGCACCGCACCTTCATGAATCTGTCCCATCTGGATGAGCCTCGCATACTCCACGGCAACGCCTTGTACATACGTCTCGACAATTCGGAACTCTGGATAGGGATACTTGCCATATTTCTCACTATAGAAATCGATGACCTTGAATGCCTGATTAATGTAGCGGTCAACTATCTTTCTCTTGGATGGATCATCGTTGTAATAATAGTATTCCACCGTCAGACCGTTACGAGTAACACTCTCCACTTGAAGGTTTGGGCTAGCAAAGAATACAAACTCCCTTGTGTTCTCGGCCACAGCAGAAACAACTTTACGACCATGTTCTGTACTGTTTTGAGTGGTGATCATGCCCGGCATAGCTACTTGATACTCATCAGGAACATTGAATTGAACTTCAAAGTCCGACGAGGTGTAATAATCGCTCTCGAATGTTTGACTATACGGTGCCTTATTCCACTGATGCTTAACCTCATCATATACAGACATCACCGGGAACCAGTGTGCACCATTGATCATGTCTTTGTAGTAGGAAACTCGCTGTGAGCCATAGGGTATATTCAACTGAAACTCCAGTTGGAATGATACCGATTCGCCTGGTTGTACGGGCTTCTTCAACTGCACGGTCAACGCTTGGTTTTCCTTATGGAAATCCAGCGGTTGGCTATCTGCGGTTACAGCCTGAATATCGATGCCACCCAGAAAGTCCTCTGCTGTCTTCTCCGGGTGATCTTCACTAATCTTCTCATTATGCTGTTGGTACATGCTCGCCTGTGTAGACTTGGAGAGGTTTGCATCAGCATATGTATGAAGGACCAGCTGCTGGAGTGCATCCTTGCTTGTGTTGCGATACGTTACCTTCTCGCTCCCCTGGATCGTCATGTCCTTCTCATTTAATCGAGCCTGGATCTGGTATTGAATCGGGGTCTGCTCTAAAGAGTCTTTAGGTGTGTTATATATCTTCGTAGATACAGGTGCTGGGCCTGCTTCCGCGGCAACAACCCCCATGTTGGCAAGTGGGCTTGCTGCCAGTATTAAAGCCAGTGTACCCGCGATCCCTACTCTGGCTAACTTTGATGTAAATGGGTTTGAATAATTCATAAGTTCTCTCCTTCTCCTGTTCTATGTTGACCTCAGAACCAAGTATAGAAGACGAACCTTACGCTGAATTTATGTTTTATTTAAGATTTGTTTAAAAAAGAGGAAGAAAACATGGCCAATGATTTTTTTCAACAAAAAACACCTACACATATTATTAGAGGTGGCCATAATGTTATATAAAAAAAACAACCCCTCTTGAGAAATAATTCTCAAAAGAAGTTGCCTTTCATTTTTCATATAGGACGAGTGGGGATCGAACCCACGACCCTTACCCTGTCAAGATAATGCTCTCCCGCTGAGCTATCGCCCTGTAATAAATTAAGGTACATCCATCACTACAATCTTTAGCGGAGCTAACAGATCATGATATATAATTGTTTCCCAATCAAGTAACAGTATCATATCAAGTAACCGTGTTCATTGTCAATGATTTATTTGGTTATAATTCACCTGAAATGGTGCACAATAAAGGAAAGATTACCATTTCTATAACGAGGTGAATTCCCTATGAGAAACATAAAAAAACGGTCAAAATCCAATAAATATACATTTACCAAATGCTTTTTTCTCTTTGCTGGGCTTATGATTCTCATTACAACCGTTACTGGTTGCGGCTTGGAGAGGGATGAACATACGGTTCAATTCCAACAGTTAAATCAACCCAATGAGAATGTTGAATCTCTATCCGTCTGGCTGGACGTATACTCCAAATCTGTAATTCAAGATGTGTATTCTCCACGAGGAAGCAGTGAAGTCTTGCCGTGAAGGTTAACAGGTGAATCACTCGTCTTCATCCCACTTGCGTGAGTATGCTTTCTTCGTAACGAAATACAACAGAGTAATCATTCCCGCCGACATTAGCAATGTAATTACCATGATGCCTGTCATGCCCATCACTACCCCCTCCTCTCCCAATATGTTCCAGACTTCACTATACAGGAAAAACATTTTTTTGTATAATTCAGTCTGATATGTCGCGCAAGAGCAGAAAGAAGGAATGGAATTGGCAGCTGAGATTAGTTATGTATCGACAGAGGAACAACTGGAGCAAGCCCTGGGAATTCGCCATCACGTTTTTGTGATCGAGCAACAGGTGCCTGCCGAGATTGAGATTGATCAATATGATGTCATCAGTCCGGATGTGCATCATGTATTGTTAAGTACGGATGGCCAAGCTGTAGCCACAGGACGTCTGATCTATTACAGCAAGGATACGGCCAAAATGCAGCGGATTGCGGTGCTTGAGTCTCATCGTTCATTCGGTTATGGACGTGTGCTTCTGCTCGCGATGGAGGAGCTGGCACGTGAACTCGGCTTATCCTATTCTGTACTGGATGCGCAATGTCAGGCACAGAAATTCTATGAAAAACTGGGTTATGAAGTGATTTCGGAAGAACCTTTTTATGATGCAGATATTCTGCATGTTCGTATGAGAAAGAGCCTGTAATACCTCGACGTTGGCTGGTCTTATCAGCATATGGTGCATACTTCCGATGAATTCGGATAGGCTAATCAGGTAAGCAGATTCCTATCTCGTCATATAAGGAGAGTGTGACATCATGGATCAAACAACACGCGAGAGTTTCACAGCCGTACAGAAAAATGGTGACGGTGACCTGACAGCCTTTCAGACTTCAGCAGGACGTGTACTGGATTATCAGCAGGCACTTGCAGAAGTAAAGGCTGGCGCTATTGCCGGTGTGAATGTATTTAAAGGCAAGGATGGCGAAATGTACATTCGCGGCGATGCCGACGGTGACCCAACCAACAACCTGGATCAACTTCCCCATTTCTAAAATAGATGCACATGTCGTACATGTGACACCATAAGCGCCGATCCGGTTACCCGGGTTGGCGTTTTCTAATTATGATTAGTAGTCCGTAAAATATTTTACGGAATCACCGGAAGGTTGGCTTTTGCGAATCGGCTGTTGTACCTGTTCCCATGCCTGCAAAATCTGTATCCCTTCCAGAGTAGACCGGTTCTCCCAGGCAATGTGCCCGGTGCGTTCAAGCTCCAGCAATGACTCATGAATGTAAGCTCTGCTTCGTCCCGTCTTGTTCTCCAGTTCATCCATACGCGGCAGCCTGCGCCGTTGTCCTGCATAGTTCACCATAATACGCAAAATCTTGCGTTCAAAGTCGTTCAGCATACTTTACCTCCCCATTAAGGTCCTTAACAGGACGCCATGCCAGTATACCTTGCTCCAGAAAGGTTCGGGGTGAGCCTTCTTTTCCCGCTGATGCTCTAATCATCCCGCCACGTACACTGTTAATTCGAATCTGTCGCTGCGTAATCTGCCCTGCACGATCCATGTAGACAAGCTCCACCATCTGGCCAATATATTTCCCTAGCATAATCATCCCTCCGATAAGAACGTTTGTTTGTACTTCATATTATATGCGAACATAAGTTCTTTATTCAATAGTAAAAAAAGGATTTTGTAAAATAAAAAAACCAGACTTTCACCTTAATGATTAAGGCAGTCTGGTTTCTCTAATAATGCTGCTCATATAACTACGTGACTTGTAATGACTAAGTTCAGTAACGGATCAGTGTCGATCCGATTCCGAAAATTGTACTTTCTTTAATTGCTGTGTAGATGGATTAAAATCGACATTCACATAAACTGCAAATTGCTTGCCGTCTTTAGCACGAACCCATAGCTTGAACTGTTCCCGTGATTGATCCGCTGTTAGAGAGGTACGACCGATATGCTTATAGTCCAGAATATCCACATTATACTTGGTCTGTGTTTCTTTGACCGCAATAATTCCCCACTTCGCATAATCAGGGATGGCGGCGCCTGTGCCTGATGTAATTCCCGCTAAACTCAGAACTACCGACATGACGGTAACGATGAGCATTCTCATTTCACTCACTCCTTGGGACAATATGTTTCTGTTATATTGCCCGTCCGGGTTTCATTTTACACGAATAAACGAAAGATCCAGGCCAGTGGCCGTAGGGAAAAAGGAACTACATGAACAAGTCGGTCAAACGAATCAGGAGGCTCCGTCCGGAAACTCATTCCCCAGTCACCCGAGAGAACGTGTTGTTGAGTCTGTGGTTCCTGAGGACGATCAAATCCGTATTTCTTTTCAAGTAACTGCCGTGTTTCTTCATCCACCTGAACTTCGTTTGTAACGACATATGCTGTGGCAGGCTCGCTGCTTATGTACATCTGAATCATTAGAAACATTACAATCCCAACTTTTTGTATCCAACGCTTGTTCATCTCTTACTCCTTTATGGATTCATGACTCTCTTCTCTTGTACGTGAAGACTCGTTTGAATGTTTGATTATACATAAATTTGACCGTATTGGAAATAACAAATGGGAGAAGAGTTGGGGCATGCGTTATGCGATGCTTAAGTCCCATTTGGTTGATTTTTTGTTTAAAAAACCCAACAGACGTGTAATAGGCCATGACAGAGTGACTTCACGATTTGAAACCCTACACGATCTGCAATACCAATTTGAGGAGGTTACACCCGAATGTTCAAACGCTTGGATGAAATCCTAATTGAGATTCCCAATGTCGAGAAGCCAGATCCGAATGCTGCGGCAGCCATACAAGAATTACTCGGCGGCAAATTCGGAGAAATGTCAACGTTGAACAACTACCTCTATCAATCGTTTAATTTTCGATCCAAAGAAAAGTTGAAGCCCTTTTATGACCTGGTCATGAGTATTACGGCCGAAGAATTGGGTCATGTTGAGCTCGTGTCTCATGGCATTAACAAGTGCCTCAGAGGTTCAACCGAGTACAGAGAACCCGACGATACACCGCTTGGTTTCGTGAAAGATGCTCGTCTGTCGTATCACTATCTGGCAGGTGCACAAGGCGCAATGCCTTTTGACTCTATGGGTAATCCCTGGACGGGAGCAAACGTCTTCAACAGTGGCAACTTGGTCGAGGACCTGCTGCATAACTTCTTCCTAGAATGTGGCGCCCGTACCCATAAAATGAAAGTGTATGAAATGACGGATCATCCGGCCGCCCGGGAAGTGGTTGGTTACCTGCTTGTTCGCGGTGGTGTGCATGTGGTTGCTTATGCAAAGGCGCTTGAGATTGCAACTGGCGTAAATGTGACCAAGCTGGTTCCTATTCCTTCACTGAACAACAAAGCCTTCAACGAGGCTCGCAAATATGAAGAAAAAGGGGTACACACCAAGCTGTACACCTATAGTGATAAAGACTTCAACACGATCGGCCAGATCTGGAAAGGAACTCACCCCGAAGATGGACAACCTCTTGAAGTCATCCAAGGGATACCTGAAGGATTCCCGATTCCGGAAGCTCCTACGGTCGAGGAGGAGTTCGCACCAGGTATATCGCAAGAAGACTTTAAGGAAATTGCACGTCGTCTGAAAATGGCTGGGAATATTGCGGATTAAGGAACAATTGGTTTAACAGATTCTTTCCCTATATATAAATTGTTAACTCTATGTTTAAGTGAAGCCCTCGAACCCTGCTGCTGAATGCAGAGAAGGTTCGAGGGCTTTGTTATAATAAATTTATGATACCATTTTATGGTGCATAATGAGTATATTGTGTGCACGTCATTTTCTGAGAATTTAGCTGTAAAAGTAAACCGGATCTCTGCTCACATCGTTAAACTTAGTTAAACTCCAACACCGATTCATTCCGCTGACTCATGACTTCAATCAGCATGTTGGCTCCCAGACGAAATCCTTGTGCAAACGCTGCTTCCGTATGCATGCCCTCACATCTGCCACATAAATCAAATAACTGTTCAAGCTCAAGAAATTCTTTCTCGCTCAATCGATTCTTCCATTGCTCTGTCAGAGCTGCAATCTGCCGCCCTAACGCTTGGTATTCAGGATGTGTCGGCATCATCATCTCATCCGGTCGAAGTCGTCCATTATATAATGCTTCTAATATCGAATTCATGTGCATCCTCCTGTATATCAATTCGCACCTCACTTGAATGAACGTTCTGCACATGGTAGGATATTTATGCAGTCGCTCATTCAAGTGATTGTGGGTTAGGAAGTAGCGCTGTTCTTCGAGGGACGAACGCTGCTTCCTTTTTCTATTTTTGGAGCTCGTCGTAAATCATCTCAATCCCTTTGCGAACGATGTCTGATCGATTCGTATTCAGCTTCTCAGCCGAAATATCGAGCTTGTTCATAATTTCCTCGTCAACACGTATCTCAATCGTTCTGCTTTTGGGTTTGTCAGATTTAGGCCGCCCCATCTTTTTGGTGGACATTGCTTCACCTCTTTTTTTGTCCTGACAACAACATATTATTGCCAGGACAAAAAGTCAATGTGTTTGTAAAACATACGTTCGTTTTTGTGACAGCAGATTCATAGATAAATGTATAGTCTGTAATTCGTTTGAAAGATAAAAAACAACCTTGAACGGCTAGGCGCTCAAGGTTGTTAGAGTACTATTATTGAGTAACCATTAAGATTCAGGAGACACGCAAACAAGTACGAAGAAGAATTTGGTGTTTTAGCATTTTCATCACTACGTATTCAATATATTTATCTCGAAAACCGTTTTCACTTTTCCATTGACTTTCCATATCTCACCAAGACATGCCAGAGTAATTTTAACTCTTGTAGAACTTCTTTGTAGGTTCCTCTATCACTCCAATGGCTTGGATTTTGTTTCAATTCCATAGCTGCAGAACCAATGATATTTGCATCAATAAAATCACTTTTTGCAATTCTTTTGGCTAGTGAAGGCATCGAAGGACCTCGAAAATCCATTGGAACGTCATCAACCAATAGTGTAAAGCCCATGTGCCAGTGGAGATCAATTGAATATTTTAAACATATCTGCTCTAAGATTTGTCCTGTAGGTGTGCCTTTAAATGATGGGTCGGCAACAAGCATCTTGACATCTTTTTCAAGGGAAATATCACCATGAACCTGAGCTTCGATATAATGGTCCAGATTTCGGTTTGGCTCTTGGTTTGATGGATTTTGGAATGGTTTCTCAAGATTGACGAGTATATGGTCGATTAACTTTTGAACCGTTAGATTTCTTTCACCAATGGCAAAATCACTATAGAATACATCCCTCATGAGAGCAGCCAAAACAAGGTCAAATTCCTCATACGTTCCCTTTTCCTCGGGGTCTTGGTGGGAATCCAAATATGTATACGTGCAACGTTGAGAGACCTCAGTGGATAAAAGGAAGTAACATGATCCAAAACGTGGAGCAGGTCCATCGGGATGTAACATGACATTGAGTGCCCCATACTTGGGACGTTCGCTATTGGTTGAGCCATTTATTTGGTACGCTCCGCCAAACATTTTATTCTCCCAAACGTCACGTTCACCGCCTGAAAATGCGGATACACTTCCATTCGATAAGAAAGTTTCAAACTGACTTTTATAAACCCCCTGCTCAAGTAGTGCCTCAGCCACGCTTTTCATATTCGGATCTAATCGATCTGGGTGAAAGTGTAACGCGATACTTGCATGAGATTTTAGTTTATTGATAGCTTTTTCAAATGTCTTCAGCTCGATGTTGGACATACGAAGGATTTCTCTAATGGTTTGCTCCGCCTCATTTTTGTGGCTTCTTGCATAATTGGTTACATGCTCTTGAGCTAATTGCTGAGACCTTGATAATTCCATGGGCAGAAGATTCCTTTCCATTTTTATAGAATCATAATACATGATGGACAGTGAGGGAACTTACAGGCGTTTCAAAAATCATGATAGCTTGCTTGCAATGAATCTAATCCACATCATCTCTTTCAATTCGAATCATATTCATGTGCAACACGGTTCCTCCACCATCATAAAGCTATGAACCCCTTATTCTCCGCCTTGTGTCTTAACTTTCTCCTCATCCTTCACGGTCACATGAACTACTTGCCCTTCATTCGCTGTCATCGCATCTCGAATAAGAAGGGTCCATGTCCCTGAATCTGCATCAAACCGCTTGTCCTCAATGACTGGAACACGGATGTTCTCTGCACCAGGTGAAAGAAGTCCGCTACGAATCGCATCCGCATCCGTCATATGCGCACCATCCGGTGCCACTGGACAAGATACCGCTATCTTTTCTGCTCTGGCCTGCCCAGGATAGGGTTCATTTTCCGGGCCTCCATCCGTCCAGACTTTAACATAGGAACCGATCTGTGGATCAGGCGCATTGGAGAACCATTTTGCTGGATAATACCGACTGTTTCCTCCATTGGAACTGTAATCTTCAAATACGGGATCAACAACAAGAATGGAATCGTCTTTACGTTCAACCACATAACCAGAGAAGCCCTTTTCTGTCGGTAAATTTGCAATAGTTTGTGCTGACTTGCATTCGTTTGATCCGGCACATCCCGTAAGACCTAGTATCCAGATCGAGAGCATTGTACAAACGATACGAAGATTAGACACCTCTTAGTTCCCCCTCTAACAGCGTTCACTTTCTACTTCTTATTGCTGACGTCCCAGATCAGCTTATTGTTGCATAACAATGGAGCCAACTTTGAGTGTTAGATTTACAAATACACCCAAAAGTCCTCTTGTTTTCTCTTGATACAAAACGTATCATTTATATTGGTAATATAATTAATGAGGGGGAAACCATGTATGATCCAAAGTCCAAAAGGGGTAATTCAATCATTCATGCTATGTATTTTTACTATCTTACTTTACATTACATATGCTGAAACATCTCATGCTGCTGGTCCAGTGGCGTCACCTTCCAATTACGAGGACGATATCAACCTACCGGCTGTTGTTTATGGAAAAATTACGGATAGAGTAGGAAATGTGGTCCCCCACGCCAATGTTGAATATGAACTCAATCATCTAGGAGAAATAACGAAATATAGTACAGTAGCAGATGAGAACGGAAATTACCATATTGAGGCTGTTGTACGAGATTCTACAGATATGTATTTGTACGTCAGTGCAGATGGTTTCATCACCTACATTTCATATAATAAATACGATACCTTCACGCTAAGACCTGGTGATGAGGTGAAACATGACATCCAGTTATATGAGCCTTCCACAATCATAGGCACGGTAAAAGACCAGACTGGCCAGCCCATCGCTGGCGCTAAAATTCAAGTTACAAGTATCCCATACCTGATCGAGACAGATGAAAATGGCAGATATACCGTAACGGGAATTGATTACGATTATAGTGCAAACATTGCAATGTGGGTTGATAGTGACAACTATGTTCCCTACGTGGAAGATCGTATATACATCCGAGCAGGTGAAACGATCCAAATCGACGTAGTGTTAGAAGAGGCCGCACATGTAAGGGGACAGGTGGTTGATGAAAACGGGGTACCCATGCCTGGAGTTAGAATAAGTGGTAATCCTACAAGAACAACGACTGATGCTCAAGGATACTTCATTCTCAGACGTACTATGGCAGGTTCAGTCGCACTAGCCGCAGACTTTACAGGGTATCCAAGACACATAGTATTAGTAGATTTGGTCCCAGGAGACCATAACACAGTTAATTTTGTTCTTAAAAAGAATCCATGAACCTTGGGTTCTTTTACAATAACCTTAGCATAACCTCTGAGTAGTCTTGCATGGTCATCTATCGTATTTGTAAAACTGAATTTCCAGTATGTACTCATAAACTAACCCAAAGACTCATGATGAATTCTCTATACGAATTCGGTCATGAGCCTTTCCTTATGTCCAAGCATGCAGATGTGACCATCGTAAACAGGTTATTAAACCATTCACTTCTTTATATCCCTTTTGTACACGTACCTTCCCCATACCACCAAAGCCGCACACAACAAGATCACACAATAAGCCCATACAAAAAACATGGCAAGCCCTAACCCGATGTTGGCATCCAGGCGCTTATCAAAGATCTCTGTGTATAGCGAAAAACCGAGTGGCACGGCGCCAACAATGAAAAGTCCAATGGACCATCCACCCCAGCGTTGAAAACCGGACCCCGCACGAGTACTGGAAAGTTTGCGAATCCCTTGAGCCAGTAGCCACCAAATCAGAATAAATAATAGACAGGTTATAAGAATTTTCACCATATCGTTCAACTGCATATCATGTACCTCCTACATCTTGCAAGATGATGAACATATCCTACACGTTAAGCGTTCTCTTTACTATATTACCCGTTTACATATCCATGATCACAGGCAGGCAACAACGTTGCACCTCAGACTAACACCCTAATCATAAAAAAGAAAATAACGCCACCGTCCTGACTCCTTCCAAGTCAAGAACGATGGCGTTACTTCTCATATTTACATTGTTACATCCACATCGAATAGGTTTACGCGCCAAACTGCGCATAGTGAAGGCGGCTGTACACCCCACCTGCTGCGAGTAATTCTTCATGACGTCCCTGCTCCGTAATGCCTTGTTCGGCAACGACAATAATGCGGTCTGCATTTTTGATCGTAGCCAATCGGTGGGCGATAACCAGGGTGGTCCGGCCCTCGGACAACTCAGCCAGCGATTGTTGAATGGCTGCTTCCGTTTCTGTATCCAGCGCGGATGTGGCTTCGTCCAGGATCAGAATTGGTGGGTTTTTCAGGAACATACGGGCTATGGACAAGCGTTGTTTCTGTCCACCGGAAAGCTTCACGCCGCGTTCACCAATTAACGTATCCAGCCCTTCCGGCATCGATTGAATCAAAGGTTCCATCTGTGCACGTCTGGCAGCCATCCAGATTTCTTCTTCAGATGCATCCAGCTTGCCATAGGCAATATTCTCGCGAATGGTTCCATCGAAGAGGAATACATCCTGTTGTACAATACCGATCTGACTGCGCAAAGAGTCCAGCGTCATGTCCTGTATCTCTTGACCATCAATCGTGATGCGACCTTCCAGCACATCATAGAATCGTGGCAGCAGACTGCACAGCGTTGTTTTCCCTGCACCCGATGGACCGACGAGGGCCACGGTTTCCCCTGCATGCACATTAAGATCTATACCTTTGAGCACAGGCTCCTGATCCGAATAACCAAAGGTCACTTGCTCATAACGGATATCTCCACGCAAATGGGATACCGTAACGGCTCCTGGACGATCTTCCACATCCGGTTCCATATCAAGCAACTCCGTATAACGTTTGAAGCCTGCAATCCCTTTTGGATACGTCTCAATAACCGAGTTGATCTTCTGGATCGGTGTCAGGAACACATTGGACAACATAATAAATGCAATGAACTGACCGTAGGTCATACTGCCTTGAATGACAAACCAAGTTCCGCATACCAGGACAAAGAGGGATACCAGCTTCATCAGCATATAACTGACAGAGGAGTTCCAGGCCATGATTTTGTATGCGATTAGTTTGGTCTGACGGAAACGACCGTTGTTCACAGCAAATTGTGCTTTTTCATGCTCTTCATTAGCAAAAGCCTGAACAACACGGATACCTGTAATATTGTTCTCTACACGAGCGTTGAAGTCCGCAATATCTCCGAACATTCGACTGAATGCCTTGGACATTTTGCTACCAAAGTAGAGCGACAGATAGATAATCAGCGGCACGATGATAAAGGTTAACACCGCCAGATTTCCGTTAATGCTCATCATGATGCTGAATGCACCAATCAGTGTCATGACCGCAATAAATACATCCTCTGGACCATGATGGGCAATCTCACCGATATCCATCAGATCGTTAGTCATGCGGGACACAAGATGTCCTGTTTTTGTATTATCGAAGAAACGGAACGATAACTTCTGCACATGATTAAACAGACTTTTACGCATATCCGTCTCAATGTTAATCCCCAGCTTGTGTCCCCAATAGGTAACCACGAAGTTCAGGAATGAATTCAATAAGTAGATGCCAAGCAATGCCAGACACGCCCATAGAATCCAGTCCCAGCGGCCGCCTGGCAGCAGATCATCGACTACCCGGTTGACCGCTAGTGGAAAAGCCAGCTCCAGCAGGGCGACTAAAATCGCACAACTGAAGTCAAGAATAAAGAGCTTTTTGTAAGGCCTGTAATAGGCAAAGAAACGGCGAAGCATGGACTGAAGTCCTCCTTATGCAATCACACAATGATGATTACGTTCTATTTCGTCTTGCTTAAGAGGTACAGGAAGTATGGCGCACCAATAATGGCAACCAGGATCCCCGCAGGAATCTCCGAAGGCTGCAGGATGACACGACCCAGCGTATCTGCAACCAGTACGAGCAATGAACCGATCAGTGCAGATGCGGGTAAAAGGAATTGATGTTTTGGACCCACCAGACGACGTGCCAAATGCGGTCCGATTAGACCCACAAAACCGATCCCCCCACTCACAGATACACATGAGCCGGCAAGTCCTACAGCAGCCGCAAGCAAAATCAGTCGCTCACGCTCAACCGGAGTCCCGAGTCCGCTTGCCGTCTGGTCCCCCAGATTCAGTACGTTCAATACACGTGCCTTATACAGAACTAGCGGGACAAGAATAATAAGAAACGGTAGCAATGCCGTTACAAATTTCCAGTTCGAACCCCAGATGCTGCCTGCCATCCAGGTAGCTACAAATTGATACTTTTCCGGACTAAGCCGTAACGTAAGCACGATCATGGCAGAACTGATTCCCGCCGCTACCCCGATCCCTGTAAGCAACATACGCGTAGGCAGGATACCCTCTCCTTTTTTGTAAGAGAGAATGTAGATCAGAAATGCAGCAAAACCGGAACCGATCAGGGCCAGAATTGGCAAAAGAAATACCGGCGCTGCTGTCGTTGTCGGGAAAAAGGAAACAAATAACATGACGACCAGACCAGCACCTGCGTTAATCCCGAGGATCCCCGGATCTGCCAACGCATTCCGAGATACGCCCTGCAAAATACAACCAGATAACGCAAGTCCGGCCCCGACCAGCACCGAAATCACAATACGTGGCAGACGGAATTCAAACAGGATCAATTCCTGTTTCGCCGTGCCTCCACCAAACAGGGTTCGCATCACCTCAAGCGGCGAAAGCTTGGTAAAACCTGTGTTCATGCTCACCACAAAAGCCGTAATAATTAATAGGGCAAGCACAATGAGAACAATCGTACTCTTGGTTCTCTTCTTGCGCTCTGCTCCAACTATTGTTGAGGATTCCATCGTTACAGAGTCCTCCTTTCTTTACGCGCCAGATACAGGAAGAATGGTACCCCGATGAGGGCAACCAATGCGCCAATTGGCGTCTCGTACGGCGGGTTAATCATACGTGCAGCCAGATCCGCAAATACAAGCAGCAAACTGCCCATCACAGCGGAACATGGAATAATCCAGCGATAATCGACCCCAACCAGCTTCCGCGTAAGATGGGGAATGATGAGTCCAACAAAACCGACCGCACCCACCACGGACACAGCGGTACCCGCAAGAATCAGTACAACAATCAGGCCTATGAGCTTGATCAGCCCAGTACGTTGCCCCAAGCCTACCGCAATATCTTCTCCGAGACTAAGCAGAGTAATGGAACGGGAGATGAGAAGACCTGCGATCAGTGCCGCGAGTACCCAGGGGAACATGACCTCAAGTTGAGACCACTTCGTTCCGGCTACACCACCGGCCGTCCAGAAAGCCAGATCTTGTCCAATTCTGAAATACAATGCAATCCCTTCACTGAGTGCCGACAACATCGCTGATACAGCCGCACCTGCAAGTACAAGGCGTAGTGGTGTAAGACCCGATTTGGAAGCTGCACCAAAACCATACACCAACAGGACACCAAGCCCTGCCCCAAGGAAGGAATACATGATGATATACATAAATGGCAATCCAGGGAAGAAGGCAAAACAAACTGCAAGCGCAAATCCAGCTCCCGCATTTAACCCAAGCAGACCTGAATCGGCCAGCGGGTTACGAGTCATGCCCTGCATGATCGCCCCAGCTACAGCGAAACATGCACCTACCATTGCTCCCCCAAGAATACGTGGTAACCGAATCTCCCATATGATCTGATGGGGAGTCAGCTCAGGATTGAAATCAAAGATAGCCTTCCAGACTACACTAAGCTTAATATCAGCAGCGCCAAATGAAATGGACAACGCCATACCCAGAGCGAGTAGCAAAACTCCCCCTGTAAGAATAAGTGTCGCTGCCCACGGACGAGTGTGTATCTTCGCTGTGGGTGAATCCGGATTATGTTTTTCTGGTGAAGCTTGTGAATTCATACGCGCCCACCCTCGTTATGAGTGGAGCTGCTCAAACCTATGTACATAACAATCACCTCTCTATAATACCGAACTTTAATGATATTGATTCTCATTCCCATAGACCATTGTAAGTGAATCCACGGGCTCTGGCAATGGACAAATAGGACATGTTTATTGCATATATGAAGATTTGCACACAATTTCACACGCAAAAAGGCTGCGCAAGAGCCAAAAAGCTCGAACACAGCCTTATCATTGCCTATGTAGAACATGTAAAATACAGACTCATTTAACGGGCATGTACCGTAAGTAAGGATGCCAGGACATCCGGAACATCGGTAATGATTCCTTGCACACCCATGTCAATCATGGCCTGCATCTCGGCAGGATCATTCACCGTAAATGGATAGGTAACAATGCCATGTGCCAGTGCAGCAGCAACATCTTCTTGTGTGACTGCCAGCTTGTAGGGATGAAGGCCAGAAGCTTCGAGTTTGGCGGCATAATCATAGGGACGATACAGCTTTTCCATATATAGAAGTGCTGTACGAATCTCCGGGGCAAGACGTTTACATCTCACGAGCGAAGCATGATTGAAGCTGGACAGCACGACCTGTTGCTCCAGATTCCAGTCCCGGATCGCTTGTATGAGCTTCTCTTCCATCCCCTTATAACTCACAATACCATTTTTCAACTCCAGATTAAGCAGTGTTCCTTTCCCCTGTACCAGCTTGAATAACTCCTCCAGAGAAGGAATACGTTCCCCGGTAAAATCAACATGGAACCAAGACCCGGCATCCCGTGTGCGCAATTGATCGTAAGTCGTATCCTTAACCCAACCTTCTACGCCGCCAGTTCGGCTTAACGTCTCATCATGAATCAGTACCAGCCTGCCATCACTCGTCATCTGCACATCGGTTTCAATACCTGTTGCTCCAAGCTCCAGACTTCGTTCAAAAGCGCTCATCGTATTCTCCGGGCATACGGCAGATGCACCACGGTGGGCAATAATCTCCATTTTCCTCATTCCAGCGCCTCCTGAGTTCAAGCTTCACTCTATGATCCTTACTATAAACACCGTTTGTTAGACCTGTATTAACAGAGCGTATAATGGGTTGCCTGTTCCGCTGATACTAGCGACCGGGTTCAACATCTAACGGGCTGGGGATTCACTCATTTTTGCGAACTCAATCTGAAAATCGACATAACATAGTATGAACGATGGAAGCACTGAACTCCGTTATAAGGAGGTTGACTATTGAATCCCTCAAAGAAAAAATCGATACCTACGCGTCCTCACACATCCCAGTTACAGTCGGCTTCCAGGCTTTCCAGATCATCTGTCCATATCAAAAACAAATCCGGCAAGACGGCTAATCAGCGTTCTCTTAACTCCAGTTCACCCAACACACTGGATCAGCTGGCTATTGTTGCAGCAATACTCTCCTTAATTGCAGCCGCCATCGGGCTATATATCGCCTGGAAATCGTTAAGTAATCCGGATCAAACTGCTGTTGTGGTGTAAGCTGCTTGTTGCGCAGCTAATGGCTCAGGAGGCTCTCTCCTGCTTCTGACCTTATTCAGGGGCAGGTTTTTGCTTTTTCAATTATTTACGTATGCTGGAAACGTCAAAAAACCGTTCCCCTGAAACGCCGGCATATACCAGCGTCTCTTTGGAAAGGTCATTTTTTATTCGGGCGCTGCCTCTGCAGCGTGATCCCCGTCCCGGGATACTGACCGAATTACAGAATGAATGTGCGAGAGATAATAACCAACAGAATGAACAATACCAGAATTGCACCTGTTGATGTCCATGCTCCACCACCGAAGCCTCCGCAATATCCGTAACCTGTACCTTTGAGTTCGCTCATCAATGACACTCCCCTCTTCATCGAAGTACACTATAGACTATGTCCGATAGCGTAACTTGCTTGGGCAGATCGAAAATTCTCCCGAGGAACGAGTGGGTACAGGCCCGTCTTCTTATACACTCATTTCCCGTTGAGTTGTGACCACTTCTGAGTCAGCTCTGCAGGAATATAGGATGACATTTGTTTGATCAGTTCAGCCGGATCAGCTTCCAGACTCCACAGGCTGAGATGGGAGGTGTTGGAGAATCCTTCCTGTACGCTGTGTTCTACCATCTTCATCAGCGGTCCATAATATCCGTTGACATTCAATAAACCGACAGGCTTACGATGAATACCGATCTGTGCCCAGCACAGTACCTCGAATAGTTCTTCAAATGTACCCATGCCTCCGGGAAGTGCAATGAATCCATCGGATAATTCAGCCATCGTAGCCTTCCGTTCATGCATGGTTCCCACTTCAATCAGTTGTGTGAGCCCTCCGTGAACAACCTCGCCCCGGAACAATCCGGTAGGCATAACCCCGATTACCTCTCCCCCTTGCTCAAGAGCAGCATCGGCTACTGCACCCATCAAGCCCATGCAAGAACCACCATAGACCAGTGCATAACCACTATCAGCAATCTGTTTGCCCAGTTGGACAGCCTTCTCTGTATAATCGGGGTGATTTCCCGGATTGGAGCCTGCAAAAACAGCTATACGTTTCATTGGGTCTCACTCCTTCTCATGATCTTTTTAGATTGAACTAAAGAATATTTACACTTGCCACTTCGATGACAGAACAACCTTCCGATCGCTGTTATCCCCAGATTTTTTGATTCAATTTTACAAAGGTGAAAATCTGTTGATAAAGGCGAACGCTTCGCTTCTTCAGGTTATTTCTGCCCTCTACGTTCTCGTGTAAATGTTTAGTTCAATTTTCTATTTTAATAGTATACAACAGGAATGTTATGGGTATGTACAACAGGTTAACAGAACCAATGGACAAAAAAAAACCGACCGTTTGCAGCCGGTCGGGCTCCCATTTCAATACACATCAATTTAGAAGGGGTTGTTACTACCTAATATACAGACCAAACATTAAATCCGTATGATCTTTGCATGAAATGAATATTAAATCTTCGTATAACTAACGTATCCCACGGCGTGAACGTACGACAAACATATGCTTGTCTTTACGAAGAACCCGACCATCTGCAAGTTCAACCTGATCCTCGTCATGACGCAGAATCGTCGTGGATAACGCTACAATTTTGGCCCGGCGCCAAATCATAACCTGCGACTTGAAATAGATCGCATTTTCGAACTGAATCGCCTTTTTCATCACATATCCAACCTTGTGCACTTCAGAACGTGCTTTCTTTAAGGGAAGACTCTCTTCGGGAAGAGGTCTGATCATTGCGATATTGTCAAACGATACCTTAATCCGTTTCGGTCCGATCCGCACACATTCCGCTTCTTCATCCCACTCAACCAGCGTTCCCTTCAATGGCTCCCGTATGCCTGTTGCACGATATACCGCTACTTTTCGTCCTATCCAATGTCGCAATGTTCTCACCTCCATCTGTCTAGTTTTCAGGTATCTTCCAATCAATCGGTTCAATACCTTTGGAGGTCAAGAAATCATTGGCTTTGGAAAAGGGACGACTGCCGAGGAATCCACGATGCGCAGCCAGCGGACTGGGATGTGTAGACTCCAGCACCAGATGCTTGTCCCTGTTAATAAATGCACCTTTCTTCTGGGCATGACTGCCCCACAGCATATATACCATCGGCTCTGAACGTTCATTCAGCGCGCGAATGACAGCATCCGTAAATGTCTGCCACCCTAGTGCCTGATGAGAGTTAGGCTGACCTTCACGGACCGTCAGAACAGCATTTAATAGCAGGACTCCCTGCTGTGCCCAATGAACCAGAGATCCATGATTCGGAATTGGCAAGTCCAGATCCGCCTGAAGTTCCTTATATATATTTTTCAGAGAAGGCGGTACACGTACCCCCGGTCTAACCGAAAAACTTAATCCATGAGCTTGTCCCGCTCCGTGATAAGGGTCCTGACCAATAATAACAGCCTTAACCTGATGATATGGCGTCAGCTTCAATGCGGAGAACAGGTCTTCTTTGGGCGGAAAGACCGTCTGTGTTTTGTACTCAGCGGCGAGAGTGTAACGAATCTTGTTAAAATATTCGGCTTCCGTCTCTTCCTGAAGCACCTTGTCCCAATCGTTTCCAAACATATGTATAGGCTCCTTTCCCCTGGTGAATGCAGTTTCGTTCAGCCCAACTACTGGGCTCTTCCTTCTGAGAGCCGCATGTCATGCAACTCATAGACTATCCACCATTTTAACATAACCGGGGACAGCAGACCAGAATTGCGCATCAGGTATAAGTCCACCTCAAAAAAAATCGTATTTTTGCTACACTCAGTATACTTATACAAAAAAGTCACCTCGCTATTGCGTGGTGACTTGATGACTTTATACTTGTACGGGTACCTCTTCGACTTCTTTCACAAGCACACTGCTGATTCTCCGTAATCCTTCCTGAAGAACAGAACGGGGACAAGCCAGATTCAACCGAATACAACCCTCACCATTGGCTACAAACATATGACCATCTTCGAGCAATACACCCGCTTGCTCAGCGAAGAATAAAGGTAAACTTACATTTTGTGGAGCATATGCCGAGATATCGATCCAGGCCAGATACGTGGCTTCCGGGATGTGAAAAACAGCCCGTGGCAGATGTTGCTTCACATACTGTTCTACGCAGGCGAAATTGGCGTCTAGATACCCTTTTAATTGTTTCAGCCATTCATCACCCGTTTCGTAAGCCGCTTGAGTGGCAGCGATGCTCAGTGGGTTTTTGAAACCATAATGGCGTGCCTGCCAGATGTCTCGAAGTACCTTATTCGGAATGATGACATTGGAGAACATCAGACCAGCCATGTTAAATGTTTTGCTCGGGGACATACATGTAATGATTCGATCCGTATCCGGGAACAGCTTTGCAAGTGGCGTATGTCTTTCTCCAGTCCGCAGCAGATCACAGTGAATTTCATCTGAAATGACCCATACATTGTTCCGCAGGCAGATCTCACCCACACGTTGTAACTCTTCCGTTGTCCAGACGCGTCCAGACGGATTATGGGGGTTACAGAAAATACATACCCTTACCTTTTCGTCCTTGGCCTTGGCTTCAAAATCCTCAAAATCAATCGAGTAACGCCCCTGCTCGTTGATCATATCCGAACATACCAGTTCAAGATTGTTATGCTCCGTAGCTGACTTGAAGAAACCATAAGACGGGGTCACGATCAGTACTTTCTCATCCGATTGACAGATATATTCCACCAATTCATATAAAGCGGGAATGATCCCGTTCGAGGTCTCCAAATGTTCCTTCGGGAAGGACCAGTCATAGTATCTCTTCATCCAATTCGAGACAGCTTCATAGTATGCCGGATCAAACACCTGGGAGTAACCCATAATTCTACGGTCCAGACGCTCCTTAACTGCATCCAGAATCTCGGGAGGTGTGGCAAATTCCATATCTGCAATCCACATGCGAATAAATTCTTCATCCTTGAATGGAAAAGTCATATCTTCTGACGCGTTAAAAATATATTGACGGAAACCATCCGTATTCATGGCATTTGAACCTGTGCGGTCTATAATCTCATCAAAGTTATATTTCATAGCTTCTGCTCCTCTATCTGCTTTACTTTTCATTGTCGTTTCATGTCGTATTACACCTATTATTTCATGACGCAGGAATTGCATCAAATTCAATACAATCTATTCTGACGAAACAAATGAAGTTTATTGTTTCTCCAAAATAGGTATTTCCGTGAAAAAGTGATATATTTCTCATATAACATCATTTTTATGAATGACTTTCATCATTTTCACGTACTCTCAAGAAACATTGGCATAAGGAGAACCGGTTATGAACAATATCAATCAGGAAGTTGGCAAGAAAATACGAAACTTTCGGAAGTGGCGGGGGCTGACCATTCAACAGCTTGCGGATCAGATCTTCAAGAGCAAAGGTACGCTATCCAAATATGAGAGCGGAGATATTACACTTGATCTCGTCACGTTACATCATATTGCGAACGCGCTCAACATTCAGGTGGAGCAACTCTTGTACCAAGAACCAAGGCATGCATCTCCCCTGATGAATGCGGTCCCGTCCAGCTTTTTCAAGAACTCCACACGTTTCTATTCCTACTTCTATGACGGGCGTAACAACAGTCTCATTCGTTGTGTCATTGACATGATGGCTCAATCGGATGCCAACCGTTATCGCACCGTGATGTATATGAATGTGAAGGATTTTGAGAACTACCAGGAGTGCGAGAATATGTATTGGGGCCACACCGAGCATTATGATACACTCACCACGCTGATTTTGAAAAATCAGGCCACGCCGCTGGAGAACCTATATATTAATATTCTGGCATCTTTTCAGGAATCGGAGAAAAAATGGGGACTGATGGCTGGTGTCTCTTTCAGACCTTTCATGCCTATCGCGCTCAAAATGTTATTCTCCAGAACCCCGCTGCCCGAGAATCAGGAGTTATATAATGAATTAAAAATCTCAAAGGAAGATCTGCGGACCCTGAAAATATACAACATGCTCGCTGTCACCTGAACAATGCAGCGTGTCACACATTCTCATATCATATGGATGGAGACAGTCCCTCCCCATTAGAAAAGGCACTTCTATAAGCTGTTGAAACCAGCTCATAAAAGTGCCTTTCGCGTTTGACGCTTATTGGATCGTGGAATAAACGAGACTAACGCTTAGTTTTTAATTAAATCCAGCGTTTCGTCAAACATTTGCTTCTGTTCCTCAATCTTGTTCTCATTACCAATTACGCAGCGCTGTTGCTGTTCAAGTATGGCCGATAAAAGCTCAGCAAAACCGATAATGTCGCTTTCCTTCGTGCTTAACACTTCGTCACGTTCCTGTTGCAGATCCGCTTCAGTCACATTCGACAGATAACACTCCAGAGAGAAAGCTCCTTCGCCATAAGGCGTTCTCGGCGTATCGAGATCCTGGATCGCACCAATGATATAACGCGTCATCTCCCGCTCGTCTGCCCGGAAATCGTTCAAATACTGTGGTATTTCTTCATATACTTTGTACGTTTTATCCAGGTTCGGATCACGATACGATGCAACGTAGCTGTCTCCGTTCCGTCTGAAGCCTGACATACAGCCATAAGCTCCGCCTTTGGCGCGGATATTCGTCCACAAGTAATCCAAAGACAGGATTCCCTGCAAGACCCGTAGTGAACCGGTGTATTGATATCCTTTGTTGATATAATTGCCCGTTTGCACCACGTACTGCACTTCTGACGGGGAACGGAATCCTTCCTTATGAGTAGCCGGTGTGAATGTAAATTCTTCCTTGGCAACCTCATGTGTGAACAGCTTCGCTTTCAGATCAGATACCTGTTGCTCCAGTCCTTCATATCCCTGCTCATCGGCAGTGTAACTAACAAGCAAGTTCTCCGGTCTGAATATATACCCCGTCAACTCTTGCAGACTGGAAGATAACTCTTCTTTTCTAGCCTCAAAATTCGCCTGAAGATCCTCAAGCCACTGGTAAAAGGCAATACCACTCACAGCTTCTCTGAAATCCGCAACCGCTGAATGTTTGGACGAAGACCGGCCAATGCCCGCAGAGTGTCCGCTGTTGATCAGATTACGTTGCAGGTTACCTTTCATCTGAGAGATGATCTCATACAACCGCTTCGAATTATCGAATTGGGATGTGAACACAATTTCTTTGATCATATCAAAGGCAAATCCAAGCTTGTCATACAACACTTTCGCGTTGAACTCATAAGTAGCCTTGAATTCATTGTGCTTATGCGCGTTAGCATAAGATCCAATCCCGCTATGAATACCACCTGAATGGATATGGATTTCATTGGACAATTCATTGAACGAGTAGTTTTGAGTATCCACGTAACCCAATACATTCTTGAGCAATCCTGCATACGGCAGGAGATGACGTGGCACTTCTTTGATATCAAACAGCAGTCTCAGATAACCAATTCCGTTCGTGTAAAGGTTATGATGGAGAATGGTTATGCCGTCGACCTGGTTCACCGTTTGATGCAACGTAGAGGCCTTCGGTTCAATATCTTCAATCGATAACGTCGGAATGACCTGCTGCTGTTCTTTGGTTGAAGGTGTATTCTGATACTCGGCGAGTGCCTCCGTTTTCTGAATCAACGTCTGAACTTCTTCCTCACTAAGACCGGCCTGAATAGTTTTCAGACGTTCTTTCAACGCTTCTTCTTTGCGTGAATTCAACCCTTTGTCCGGTGTCAGGGCTACAAAGGAAGTATGCGTGTTCTGCAAAATATATTTCTCAATGAGTTGCTCGAAGTAACCTTCGTTCATTTTTGTCCGCAGCTTAGCAAATACGTCATTGGCCTCCAAATGGGTGAAAGGTGCATCTTCATCATACAACCAGCTTTGCAGGGAGGAGAATCCGTAGATCAAGCCCTTCGGCATTCTGCCGTAGTCCGCTTCCCTGTGATTGAACTCATATGAGTTAATCCCTGCGAGTAGCGCTTTAGGATCAAAACCTTCTTTTACCACACGCTCAAGCACTTCTTTGACCGTTCCCAGGAAATCCTCTTTGCTAGACAGATTGCTCTTCTTCAGTCCCACAGTGAATACAGGTTGATACAGACTGTCATCATAGGAACCGTAGACGTCCTTCGCAATGCCCTTATCCAGCAACGCCTGCTTCAGTACCGCTCCCGGAGCGTTCAGCAGTGCATATAACAAAATTTGGAACGAGATGTTCAGTTCCTTATCCAGACTTGTGCCGATCACCGCGTTATAGGTTAAGAAGCTGTTATCCACTTCCGATTCCGTACTTCCCGCAGAGTAAGTCTTAACCGTGTCTACCCGTTCTGCAAAAGCAGGTTGAAGTTGAATCGCCGAATCAATCTCAATTCGATCATATGCACTCAGATAGTTCTCATCGAGCCATTGCAGCTTCTCTTCCATATCCATATCGCCGTAGAGATAGATGTAACTGTTGGAAGGATGATAATATCTCGTGTGGAAATCCAGCAGCCCCTGATACGTTAGATCCAGAATAGCTTCCGGGAATCCGCCAGACTCGGAGGAGTATGTGGTATCCGGGAAAAGGGAGTTCAGCACTTCTCTGCGCACCATTCGTTCCGGTGAAGAAAAGGCACCCTTCATCTCGTTATATACAACTCCGTTGTAGGTTAACTCATCGTCAGCAGAGGTCAGGTTGTAGTTCCAGCCTTCTTGTAGAAATATCTTTTCATTCTCATAAATATTTGTATTCAATACTGCATCCAGGTAAATATCCATCAGATTATGGAAGTCATGATCATTACGACTCGCGATCGGGTAGATCGTCTTATCGGGATACGTCATGGCGTTAAGGAATGTATTCAATGAACCTTTCAGCAACTCAACAAAAGAATCCTTGGCCGGAAATTTCTTGGACCCACAGAGCACGGAGTGTTCGAGAATATGGGCTACCCCTGTATCATCTTCCGGAGGTGTGCGGAAACCGATACTGAATACTTTGTTGTCATCCTGATTGGACAAAAGTACAATTTTGGCCCCGGATTTCTGGTGTTCAAGCAGATACGCATCCGATTTCAGTTCTTCGATTCTGCGCTCCTGTAACACCTTGTATGGCTTAAGCTGTTTCAACATAAACTTGAGTCCTCCGTCCATAAGATTGTTTTATTGGTTTTGTGACTCTACATAAGTTCAAATATGTTTATTTACACGGGCACTCCGATGACAGAACAACAGCTGTCCTCTCCGTTATCGTGTACATGTGTAGTTGAACCTATATCGTTCAGCAAGGTAAAGGTAATATATGCCTACGGATAGTATACACCATTGTTCCGTCTCTTCATAAAAGTCAGGTAAATGTACCTTCTGATATGTATTATGCAGGGTTTATGTTTATGAGCTGCAGGTGAAGTGGTCAACTATGAAGTGACGTGACATTCATATTAAAGAAGACAAAAAAAGATCGCATGCAGCTTGGTTAACAAGCGTCATACGATCTTTCTTTTTAAGATGCCGAGGACCGGGATCGAACCGGTACGGTAGTCACCTACCGCAGGATTTTAAGTCCTGTGCGTCTGCCAATTCCGCCACCCCGGCAGGATTATGTATTTCTTGGCGACAAGAAATATCTTACCATGAATTAATTAACTTTGCAACACTTTTATTAAAAATAATAAAAAAAATGAAACAGGCACTGCAAGCGTCAGCTCACAGTACCTAGAAAGTCCGAGTTGCGGTCCCGGACTTCCGGTAAACCAATCTATATTAAGGGAGGTGTGAGATAAGAATACCTCCCCAACATTAAAGAAACCTAAAATCAGCCTTAAATTAAACTAAAAAAGTAAAATGGGTCGAACACGAGCCGCTTCTTCCTCACTACACTCCACGATAACCAAGATATGGTCCTTTAACAGCCAATCTTCGTAATACCGCGCATCCTCCTCCGAGATCCCCGCTTCAGTCAGTGTAAGCACCAAATCATCGGTCTCACTTCCAATCTCATTACCAGCGAGTCTGCGCACTGCATTTCCGATCGACATCGTCTGATCCATTCGCTTCCCCAGACCAGCCAATATGCCTTTCAGAGCGCCAAAGGCACCATCTGTTCCGGCACCCTTCAAAGGTTTGGGCAGCCCCGTCTTTTCGCTCACCAGCTCCAGATTGAGCTGTTCCTTCGCCACCGCTCCCAAATATTTATCCTTGATGCCTTCCTCTTTCACCTTATTCAGCATAATTATAGCCTCGTTCTCGGTACGGGCCAGCCCAATAATCAATTGTGTCATTCCGTTCCCCTCCTTTTACCCTAATATAACCCCGTAATCCTCATTCAAAAACGGATCATCCACAGCTAAGACAAATCACCTAGAAGAATGTTGATTTCTCTTCTGGAAATCTATACCTAGTTCTGATAGACTAGATAAAGAAGACAAATTAACCATTGAAAACATTGACATATGGATTTAACATCTCACAATCAGGAGCAATGACTTATGAAAAAAGAGGTAGAAATTGCCATCCGGCGCAAACAACAGATCATGGTTCGTAATACAAGCGGTCAGACGGTAACTGGATTTCCCGAGCATACCGCTGATACATCCATCCTTTCCTTACGTACGGTTCACGGCAGTCTGTGGATACCGTTTGATGAGGTTGAACATGTTACACGTCTGTTAAGCATCCGGTCTCATCATTTAAGCGGAATGCAACTCGTTTAGTCGGCTCTGTAATCTTAGAAACTCCAGTTCCCGTATAGATACGTTAACTAGATCTATTTATACCAGCACTTTATACCAAAAAACCAGACGCATGCACGTCTGGTTTTTCTCTTCTACTTTTCCTGTACCACGCTTCCACTGACCTCACAACAAAGGCCTTACAATCCTTATTTCTGCCCAACCATATCCTGTTGTTACTTCACTACAAACTTCACTCGTGTTCCATCTGGATATGTACTTAACTGATTCCCTACCCATGAACCTGCACCACGATTATCCTTCGGGGTAATGTACTGGATATCTGCACCTGTTCCTCCCTCAGCGCACATCGCCATGGGCCACTCGTCACGATCCTTACCTTTTTTGACCGGAACACCCTTAAGTGATAAATCCCGATTGCCTTCCGCTCCATTACGATCAATGGTGCATACATCCGAATGCCCTGCCTTGATAGCAGCTTTAATATGGTTGGCTGTTTCGGGATAACGCTCTGAAGGGAACGTAATGGTATGGTCAACACTCTTATTAGTCACAGCGAATGGATTAGGTATCTCCTCGGGCCATTCGCCCCCAGCCCAGGCATAGAGGGCTACCAGCAGCATCGCTACCAGCGTCAGAACCTGCTTTTTGAAACCTTGCTTACCTTTACGCTTTCTTCTTGTGCGTCTCTTACTCATGCTGTGTCTCCCCCATTCAACACTTGCATTATAACAGAACGCCCGTTCGTAAAACAATCCAACAAAATAAAAAAACAGCCGAGACCGCCCGGCTGTCCTGCTTGATTATTATCCTACATTGGGAATGGCCTGTTGGCGCAGCAAGGGCAGTGTCACCTCAAACTGTGTGCCTTTCCCCTCGGTACTCTCCACAGAAATCTGACCATTCATCAGTTCCAGCAGTTCTTTGCAGATGGTCAGACCAAGACCGCTTCCGCCAAATCGGCGCGCATGGGAGATGTCAGTCTGGGTAAATGCATCAAACAATTGTTCGATCTGATGCTGAGGAATGCCAATTCCCGTATCACGTACAGAGAATACCAATACAACGGTATCCATCAGTTGTTGCCTCACATCCACCTGTAACTGCACTTCACCTTGTTCCGTGAACTTGATCGCATTACTCAGCAAATTATCCAGTACCTGCCGAAGTCTTAGCGGATCACCGATAAGCACATCAGGAACATTCAGATCAGCATGACAGAGCAGACGAATTTGTTTATTCCGTGCCGCAGGCTCATGTGTCTTCACAATCTGTTGAATCAGCTTCAGAGGTTGAAACTCAATGTTTTCAACATCCATTTTGCCTCTGCCCAGTTTCGCCATATCCAGGCTATTGTTAATGATGTTCAGCAGCGCCTCACCTGATTGACGTGCAAGCTCCAGATATTCTGTCTGCTCATCCGTAGTTTCACCCATACTGGCAAGTTCGATCATGCCCATAATGCCGTTAAGCGGGGTACGTAGCTCGTGATTCAGCTTGCCGATGAATTCCAATTGCCCTCTGCTGTTCATCTCAGCCATGGAAGTTGCAAACTTCAACTGCTGTTCGGCATACTTCCGTTCTGAAATATCGTATTGAATGCCTACAAAATATAAACACTCTCCGAATTCATTAAAGATCGGATCAATATTCAGTTCGTTCCAGAACTTCTGACCACTTTTTGTATAATTTAAAATATCAATCTTAATGGATTGTTGTTTCTTTAATGCATCACGAATCTGCATTACCGTTTCGGGGTCTGTATCCTGCCCTTGCAAAAATCGGCAATTGTGTCCGACTGACTCTTCATACGTGTATCCTGTCAGTTGGGTAAAGTGTTCGTTTACATACATGAGCGGAAGCTCAGGCAAGGTAGCATCGACCACCGTCACGGAGGATTTCACTTTCGAGATGATAAATTCCCATTGTAATGAGAGTTGATTATGTTGGCTCATGCCTTCCTCCTTCATCTCACACACATTAATGTTTATATATTCTGCAATCGTACATTATAAGGAGAGAAAACTAACCAGTCGGAATGTGTTGATATTAAATCAATATATTTTAATTGTAACATAGTTATTCAAGTCATGTGGTTTATGGGTAATAGTTGATAACTAACATTCCACAATAACCTAACTACTCACCAGGAGGAACATACATGAAATTTCTGTTAATTATCATCATTATTATTTTGATTGTAGTCTTTTTTACCAGACGCAAACGTTAAGATAAGATCCGTTATGTAAGTGAGAAAGGAAGATGGGTATGAGAACCCTCTTTTTTATATTCATGGTACTCTGTATCATCAATCTCTGTTTCCCAAAATTCGGCTGGTATCTGCGCTATGGCTGGATTTCCCGGGGCGAAGCCGAACCCAGCAGGCCATATATGACTATGGTCAGAACGACCAGCCTGCTGATGTTGCTCATCGCCTTCACACTTGCTATGGCATGAACTATAGGCATTAGAAGATGACTGCCCTGTTGGGCAGTTTTTTTGTGGTGAAATGACGGGAAAATGATAACTTTGTTTGTGGTGCAATGATGACAATGCCCGTAATATAGATATATCGTTTCGGAAAGGACATCATTGGCATGAACATCGCATTTTATCCGTACTGGGCCGCCAAAACGCTGCTCTCACTCATTAATGTCATATATATCATGGTTATTACTACGTTTATTTATAGTCAGACTGGATCGGTACTCTATGCTGCCATGTTTCCGTTCATTCGGATCATCGCACGCATAACAGCAGGATTTACTTTACCATTACTTGTGAAGCGTTTCTCATTCTCCAGACTACTGATCAGTATTCCCGTAGCCAAAGCATTCCTCATGACTGGGATAGCGATTTCGTTGAACCACTTGACCACACAACTGCCACTTCTGTTGATCGGGGTTGTCATTCTATCCTTTTTGGAAGGCTGGGAATCTCCGTTACTGGATACTTTAACGCCACGGTTGGTTCAGGGAGAAGATTTGGTGAAGACCAATAGTCTCCTCTCTTTCTCCAATCAGACGGTGACCATTGTCGGGTTCGCCATGACGGGATTTGCCGTGATGAACTGGGGAGCTTCACAGACCTTCTGGGCAGCTACAAGCCTGTCCTGGGCCGTTCTGATCTTCCTAATTGCCCTTGGATCGCTCACACAGGATATAGAACAACCCGAGAAGTCGATCGTCACACGGAATGTACTGCGAAAAGGCTGGAGCATGCTTTGGAAGAATCCATCCTTACGACTTATCACACTTATGGACATCGCCCAAGCTCTTGCGGGGTCCATCTGGATCGGAGCGATTACGCTGGCCTTTGCGAAAGAAGCTCTGGCACGAGGAGAAGGTTGGTGGGGACTCATGAACTCGAGTTACGCTGCTGGAACCATGCTTGGAGGTATTCTGGCTCTGGCTCTGGCCAAACGGATTCAGAAGCACTTGATCGCCAGCATGACCATGGGTTCTCTTCTCCTCAGCCTGATGACCATCGTTTATGGCCTCAACAGCCTGCCATGGCTCGCGCTGGCGTTATGTATACTTATGGGCCCTGTCTACCAGATTCGTGATATGCCTCAACAGACAGCGTTTCAGAGAAGTGTGCCCGCTGAATCCTTGTCCCAGGTATACGCCGCACATGGCGTCCTGATCTCCACGGTTATGAGTGTATCCATCGTCATCTTCGGTCTAGTCGTCGATCTACTAGACGTTCGATGGGTATACCTTATCGGTGGAGCCTTGTTTATCGTGTCTGCGATATGCTCTATATCGTTGAACCGGGTGCACAGAAACGAGCATATTGTTAAGCATACGAAAAATATGTAAATCAAAAAGACGAGCAACATCTGCTCGTCCCTCACAACCTCAATCCAATCGATAATCTGTCAGCGGCCTGCCTTTTTTATAATACAAATTAGGTGACAATATATTGAAGAAAATATGCACATCCGGCATGTATGCTTCTTCCAAAATAGCTTGCACCGACGATGCAATCCGATTATGAATCTCCTGGTCACGTTGAAACATCAGAATCTCTATAGAAGCCGGAGAAGGTGTTAGCGCTTGTACATCATGACGCTCTGCCTTCATTCTCTCTTTTGGAATATGAGTAATTAGGGCCATCTGCTCTGTAATTTGGGGTACAACTTCCTCTAGCTGAGGACCTGTGAATCCTTTAAAGCGAATAAACGGCATTGCTATCCCTTCAATCTCTGTTAATAGTCTCTTATGTGATTTTAAGCACATTGTTTTCAGTTGTCAAATGTCATGGATGGCATATGTTGCTTCTTATAAACAGGAAAAGCCCCGCTGAAGTCTCAGCGGAGCCACTGTTTGCACGTTTCTATACGTGACTTACAGCCAGAAAGATTTTGTGATGATCACAAGCAGGATGAAGAGCACGAGAATTGCACTTGTGGAAGTCCATCCACCGCCGAATCCACCAACATTGCCACAACCGTATCCAACTTGACTCATTTGATTGGCCTCCTTTGAATTTCAAGGTATGCCATAACATATGCGTATTCCGCGCAAGTGACCGGGCGAATCGGCAAGTTCATCAGCCCATTCATCTGGGATTCATGCCCGGTAACTTAACCAGATGGGGCGATGGAGATTTTCAGTTGTTTTTCTTGTGACTCCTGAGGTGAAGGGTCTGTATTTCCTCTGTCCAGAAGGATTGTACGAGTACGTGTATCACTTCGGGATGCCAGAACAACCTCTCCATCAGGTGTTATACAATAGGCGATCGGAATGGAGATCTCGCTATCACGGTACGAACCATCCGCATGGCTAGTCCCCATGACAATACATTGATGCTTCATGGCGATCTGCCGAGCCTCTTCGACCCACTCACCGTACTGCTCTTCACTGAACATGCCCACACCAATGGAATGCATCACAATGTCCACATCCCCTATATTCTCATTGCGAAATCCTTGCAGGACTAGCTCATCACACAACAAAGTGCTTATTACCCAACCCTGTTCCTCAACCGTCTCAGCAGGTGTATATTTAGCTTTCTCCAATACAATCTCTCCAGCCGTACTGATGATGATCGATCGGTCCTTTGGACGTTCGTCCAACCTGCGATGACCTGATACAATCATGGTTCCATATTCAGCCGCCAGGCGGCAAGCGTCTTTGACATTCTGGTTCAGATAACCTTCAGGAAAGAGCAATACATCTGCATCCGGGTGTTGCTTGAGTTCGGCTTCAAGCTGCAACAAATCCTGTTCGAGCCTCGGTTGTCCAATGATAATCTTCATCTGGTATCCCCCATTCATAAATAAAAGCCGGTTCATACCTGAATAAGGTACGAAACCGGCTTAAAGGTTGTACGGACAGGTAATATTCCTGCTCAACGCACTTCGCTTCAAGAGTAATTGGTTCTCATGTTATTGCTCGGTGAAACAATTACCTTTACAGTTGAATGATATGTAGTTAGGCATTTCTACGTTCAATACTATCATATATAGCCTGCCCGTCATAGCTTCGATCTGTAGCGATATCTTTCACCAATAGGACACTGTTTGCATTTCCAGATAAAATACTCAGTGCCCCCAACACCCAAGCAAGTGGATATAATGCAACGGATAACATTTTCTTCATAGCTCTGTCTCCTTTATGTACTATAGTAATGATTGGTTGAATATCCCATTAATACGATTACACCCCAAATAAGTTTCAATTTCATATACAACCATAACCAAAATTTTACATACAGGAGACAAACTAAAATTGTCCCGTTCAGATCAACTCGAAACTCTGGAGCAACGCTGCTGCCTCTTCATGATCAGGTTCCAGAGCCAGTACTTTATGGGTATATGACAGGGTTTCTTCTTCCAGTTCAAGTTCATAACAGCACACAGCCAAATCGTACAAGACGGCTGGATTATGGTTACTCGGATCTGCAACCAATGATATCTCCAGAAACCGTTTTGCATCCTCATACATATACATCTCATATAATAGCTGCCCTGCCAGAAATGCGAGACCCCCTTGCTGCTCCATCACATAGTAGGACGACCACATCGTATGAATACCAGACTGAATATCAAGCATCTCCTCATCACTTGCATCAGGAAGAAGACTGGAAATGTGGGTAGCACTGTGAATCAAGAACTCAGCATCATATCCACCCAGACGCCAAAACGGTAAAATATGCTTTAACTCCATACTCTCTATTCGAGAGTCTACCCATTGTTTCATGCTGAAAAAGTCATCCGGTCCAAAACGTTCAACAAATCGATGGTAGGCCAGACGTGTGTTCACATAACTGATGGGTTCTTCAACCATTAACATGCACCCAACATTCAGATCTTTATAATGATGTGTCGTGAATCGAGTATGAGCGCCCTGTTGTTCAAGAACATATTGAATCGCATGGTAGTTAGCCGTTAGAGAAAAACTCCCGTGAAGAACAAATTCAGGTGGCTCTGCGAACTTCCAGTTATCCAGGCGATGATCCCCTTTATCAGCAGTAATCAACACATAACCTGACTGTGACAGCTTGTTCAACCGTTCGAGACAGGACAACCCAATTGCAGGGAACAGAATGTGCGAATCCTCCAGTTCCTCTTTGTACAATGTGATAAGTTCTTGATACGGATAGTTATCCGCACTGTATTCCGGCGCTCGGCGATACTCATAACTCAGCGTCATGTTCTTCAGCATCTCAGCAGGCTCAAGATCAAGACGACGATCCGGAGACTGAACAAGCAGATCGCACTCATAGATCTCGCCATCCCCAATGTAGATTAATTCCTGCGGAATGCTGTCAAAAAAGTAATTAGCAATCAACAGCAACGGTTGTTCCAGATCACCGGGCCGAATAACCGTTCCAGCAACGACCAGATTCAATTCCGTATCCGCTACAGCGTCAAAACGTGCAAAATCCACTATACCTTGTTGAATAAAGGATTGCATGGATGGATGCTCCTGCCAACCCAGCACATTCTCCGCTACGAGATCTGTCATCACATATCTGAAAGGCGGTAACTGTATTCCAGCAAATTCCTTTAACTCAAGCAGTTTCAGGAGAATTTGGTGTGCCAAGCGCCCTACACCCGCTCCAAGTTCAAGAATGGTTACGGTCTCGTTGATCTTTCCTTTGTTCGAAAGGTCCTGAAGAAAACCAAAGATCATCTCTGCATACGCCGTGGCAATCATCGGATTACTGGTAATATATTGAGGGACTTGGTTCTCTGTCCAAGCTTGTAGCCCCTTCTGCTCATAATAAGCTCTCTGCCAATCCCATACCGGAGCTTCACTGTAACGAAAACGTTGACTTTCATTTGACGTCATTAAACGGAAACCTGCTTTCTATCACTAATTTCATACGTTTCTCAGATGTTCACGTATTATTTTATGTCCAATACCATTCATTCTCTGTAATGCATTATATCATAGAACCCTACCTACTCGATGAAGTTCAGTTTTCCCCTTCAACAGAAAAAAAACCTGCTTTTGAGGGCAGGTCCTTGAGGCCTTTCAATTAAGAGACTATTGATCTAGTTTACTTAGGCAAGGACGCTCAACATTAGTCGGAATACACGGCTCCATCAAAGTTCTCAGGGCCTACACGGATCGTACCGAGCAAGTTGGAACTGATAAATGCAGTGTACGTCAATTGAGGCGTGATAGGCGGGTTGAAGTCATCTGCAGAGAACGTAATAATCTGAGGTGCAAGGACACTCAAGCTAAACGTAGACGTTGCGGAATAGATCACAGGGTCCGTAGCCAAAGTCCCCCTAACAATCGTAATAGTTACACCAACGAGCGCCAAAGGAAGTTGCACAGACACCGTTCCTTTGAATTGTACCCGTGGGTTTGCCCCTGCTCCTGCTGTTTGCAGACCAATCTGACCGAATAATTGTGGTGTATTAATAACCAGGATTGGTATTGCGATAGAGTTAGCCAAACTCGCATTCTGAGATGTTCTTGCATCAAGAAATTGACTCATGAAATCTACCTCCTATGGGTTGGGATAAGGTAGTATATGCGAGATTTGAGATATGGCATGGACATACATCGTGATTCGAAAAAAAGGGCATACTAGAAAGACACCATTAACAAGATACCTTTTACTCCAGAGCTTACATGCAGACAGAAAAAAACCCTTGCTAGGCAAGGGTTTTAAGAGTATGGGCCCTACAGGACTCGAACCTGTGACCAATCGGTTATGAGCCGACCGCTCTAACCAACTGAGCTAAGGGCCCTAGACATAATGTATAACGTGCAGATGATGGCTGTGAATCATCCAAGTGAAACTAAATTGCGGGGGCAGGATTTGAACCTGCGGCCTTCGGGTTATGAGCCCGACGAGCTACCGGGCTGCTCCACCCCGCGTCAGTAAAAATATTAAAACAGCGACTTAATTAATATACACCATTCTATCCCGATAAGTCAAGGGGTAATGTCAGGGAATAAATCGAACACCATAACGACCTTTACGTGATCGATAAACTTCAACTTCCGCCGGTTCATTATGACCGTAAATCCACCCATCCTGCTCCATACGCTTGGCCAGACATCCTGCCTGAAATTTGGTTGCATACAACTTGCTGAAATATACCCAGTGCATACCGCTCGTCCTTTCCGGAGTCGTCATTTATTCCTGCTTTTTGTAGAATACCCCATTTTCATAAAAATAGCCGCCAAAGATTAAAATCTTCAGCGGCTATCCTTAACTTATAATATGACTACTTCATCAAATCTCATTGAAACGTAGCTTTAGGATCCTTTTTCAATTTTTCCAGCATCTCGTTTCCTTTAGCTGCCCACTCACCAAGTGCTTCTTTTGGTGTCTTTTTGTTCTCTAGTACTTGGTTGAAATATTCCATACCTTTTTCATTCACTTGCCATAAGCCTGGGGATTTTTGATACATTTTATCCAGATTGGTATTTGTTGGCGGAATCGGCTTCAGCGCATAGAATGCTTGAATGTTATAATCCAGGCCGTCTTTGGGCTTAATGAAGCTCTTCCGTGATACCATCTCATAGCTGCTACGTGCTTTGATCTTAGCCCAGTCCTCACTGTTCATGTACTTGATCAGTTCCCACGCATCATCCGGGTTCTGAGCCGCACTATTAATCGCCATGAGGTTGCTCAGGTAGATGCTACCTCCAATTTCAGGAGCTTCCGGGTGAACTGGAGGTGTTACCACATCCCAATCCACTTTCGTAAAATCTTTCATTTTATCCGCATTTTTATTGGCATCAATTAATTGATTAATATAGCTGTAATCACCAATAACCATGGCTGACTTGCCACTCAGGAATAGGTCACCCTGTACCGGATCATAACGCCCACTCGGATTCTGATCCTGTGGTTCGTCGCCTTTAGGAATAACTTTGTCAATCGCAAGTTTGCTGATAGTGCTCCACACTTTCTCCCATTGAGGAGAATCTACTGTCATCTTCTCTGCTTTGTCATCAAACGTCTTCAGCTGCAACGAGCTGTAGTACTGTTGCATGGAGTAGTACGGCGAACCACCTTGATATGTCGTGAAGGAGAAACCAAATACATGGTCTTTACCCTCACCTTTCGTTAGACGGGTACCCAGATTGAAGATATCGTCCCATGTCATGTTGTCCGTTGGCGGTTCCACGCCTGCTTTTTCAAACATACCCTTGTTATAGAACAAAGCCGATGAGGAGAACGTTGGTGTCAATGCATAAATGCTCTGATCCCCAAGGTCCTTAATTCCCTCCAGTACACTAGGCACGATATCACTGGTATCAAACTTATCTTCCTGCATCAGTGGGTCCAGCTGTTTCACCAGATTCTCCTGAATTAATGATTTCACTGTGGCGGTATCGGCCACGATAACGTCAACCGGGTTATCCCCAGTCATAATCTTCTTCAGACTTTCCATTGTATCAGGAACTTCCGGCTGTTCTTCCGTGTTGCCATACCCATACATACTGCTCTGATCAACAGCAGCTACAATTTCGATGGTTACATTGGGATGTGTCAGTTCAAAAGCATCGGTGAATTGCTGACGGAAGTAACTGTCATCCTGTCCTCCCCACAACGTAGCCACGCGTAATACACGCTGCTCGGTATCCTTGGCCTCACTTGCCGTACAGCCGGCAATCAGCGGCAGTGCTAGCGTCGCAGTAGCGATGACAGCCAGCACACGTTTTCCCCACATACTATTCTTCATTTCCCAGTTCCCCCTCTTAATTATCTTGGCGGTGTAATCACAATACGTTCACCGTCAAATTCCAATGTAGCCCGGTTATCAATGGATAAGGCCTCCAGATACTCTTTTGGCACCTGAAGACGTCCTGCACGGTCTATAATGACAAATGCTTCATGGATGTCTGGCATACCCGCCTCGGACAAGTTATGCTCATCATCCAGATTCGGGTTGCGCTTCACAAACTCGGTACTGGTCAAGCCGTCCCGAATCGCAACGATCCGGTCCACCTTGCCAGCAAGCGTCAAGTCATGGGTAACGATGACAATCGTAACGCCAAGTTCCTTGTTCATTCTGCGGAAAATGCCCATGATTGTATCACATGTCTCAGAATCGACCGAACCGGTTGGTTCATCTGCAAGCAGAATTTTGGGACGATTGGATAATGAAATCGCTATCGCTACCCGTTGCTGCTCTCCTCCTGACAATTGATGCAATTTGTTATGCATCCGATCCTTAAGGCCTACCCATTCAAGCAACTGTTTCGCGTAAGCACGATCACGCTTGCCTCCCAGAATCATGGGAGTCTCCACATTTTCCAGAGCAGTGAGATAAGGCAGCAAGTTACGACCGTTATTTTGCCAGATAAAACCTACTGTATGACGTTTGTATTCGACCAATTGGGCATCTGTCATCTTGAGCAAATCCCAGTCTCCCACAACAGCCGTACCAGCCGTAGGACGATCAAGCCCGCCCAGAATATTCAGCAGCGTGGATTTACCGCTACCGCTGTTACCGATGATGGCCATCATTTCACCTTGATTAACAGTCAGGTTGAGACCCTGAAGGGCAACGACTTCCACATCGCTGGATTTAAAAATTTTGACAAGTCCTTCGCATTGGATCACGTTTACCTCTCCTCTCCCATTTTGACCGCCTGGTGAACGCGCAGCCTGCGAATCTGCCAGAGCAACATCGTTGCACCAATGACCAGCATCACTACGGTGACCCCATACAGTTGCAACATATCTTGCTGTTCAAACACAATCCGGAACGGAGGTACCTGAGCAGATACATTATCCGTCGTTTGCAGGAATGGCAGGAATAAACGACTGGATACCTGACCAATCCCAATACCTAGCAGGATCGACAGCCCCGCTGTGAACACCTGCTCCAGCAGCAGCATACCGCTCAGTTGTGCCCGGGATAACCCCATGGCTCGTAATACACCAAACTGCACAACACGCCCGGACAGGTTGAAGAACCAGTACAGCACGTATCCGATCAACGAGATAATAACCGATACCAGGAATCCAAGGCTCAGTATCCCGAATACGCCACCTCGTGACGGATGTTTACCCTGAGATACCAATTCAGTGCGAACGTCACGCACAGAAGATAACTCAATGCCCTCTGCTGCAAGTTTCTCCATTAGTGGAGCCACTTTGGCATCCGGTTCCATTTTCAGCCATACCTCATAAGGAATCAGAGGCACCTGATCATAGATATAATCCAGATTCGCCACGAAGAATGGCATCTGATCCGGATACTGGGCTGGCCAGTAAGGAATGATCCCGAAGACTACGAATTCAATCGCCTGTCCCTGTACACCCATGGAGACGAGATCTCCAGTTTTCAACTTGAATTTGTCAGCAAATTTGGAAGAGATCAATACAGCCCCTTCATATTTACCAAGCAAGTCAAGGTACTTGTAGGGATGTGCCGGGAACAGATCGTTGCGGAACCACGCCACTTGAGCAAAGTCCACATTATCAATTCCGACCAGCATCCCCTGTCCGCCCGATTTACCAGAGACGATAATATTGCCTTTGGTCTGCAGCACGCGTGCTGCATGTTCAACCCCGTCTAATCTGCGGAACACTTCGAATGGAGGTTCGGAGTAGATGACTTTGGATGGCTGCGAAGAACCACCACCACCTGGAGCACCTCCACCGCCGTTGCCTCCGCCGGAACCCCCACCAGCAGAACCTCCTCCTCCATTGCCACCACCTTGTTGACCTCCACCCGTACCGCCATTCTGTCCGGAACCACCGGGTTTAACCTCTGGTGTTCCTTCCCACACAGTCTGCATAATCACATCAGAACCATAACGGTACAAGGTACGCTCAGTGGAATTCAGATCAATCGTCCGAGCCGCAGCCGAGTTGTACACCCCAAGTCCCAGTGTCAGTACAAGTAGGATCATCAGCGGATAATATGAAGAAGATGAACGCGATAGCTGTGTTAATGTCAGATACAACGGGACCGGGAGAAACTTGCGACCGATCAACTGAATGAGCTTTAATATCCACGGGAACAAGCGCAGGAAGAATAGTCCAAGCGCAAAGATCGCGAGTGCGGGTACAAAGAACAGAAACGGCTGTACCTGCAACTGATCCGTTGTCATTCCGGTCTGGAAGGTCAACATCTGACGTTCATAGAACAGGTAGTATCCATATCCAGCCAGACCCAGCAACACAACATCCAGGAACCAGCGTTGCCATACTGGAGCACGGTCTGTCCGTGCCTGCCGCCGTTTGGCAGATACAATGGTTGCCCGTGCATAGGTTATCGCAGGGATAAGTGATGCGATAATCGCAACAAGGACCGCTGCTACGCCCAGGAGAATAGCTTCTTTTGATACACCGATCGGAATAGACTTCCGATCTACGAACGAGAGAAAGCCACTTGCAGAGCCAATACTCTTGGCCATAAACCAACCGAGAAACGGTCCAATAATCAACGCAATAACGCCCAGGAATATACCTTCAAGCAGGTAAAGAGAGAAGATCTGCCGAGCTGAAGCTCCACGGCTGCGCAATACCGCAATATCACTCTCTTGCTTCTGTAATGACTGTCTGGCGTTCATCGCAATAAAATAAAAGACCATCGCAATCATCGGTGCTGCCAAGGTAAACAACATGGTCTGCAGTTGCAGACTCTGACTGCGGAACTGCTTAAGCAGATCACCAAAGGTGATGTCCACTTTTGTATCTTTCAGCCGCTGGTACAGATCGATATCCAGCCTTTCCAGCATGGAAGTCAGACCTGATAACTGGCTGGTTTGAATTTCTTTCAGATCAAAGGCATAATACCAACGTGAATTTTGAAGTGGAATCCCTTTTTCCTTCAGTAAAACATCATTAAAAACCGATTCATCCACATATAGTCCATTCATCATGCCGTCAAATCCTTGTACCCAGTAAGGGCTGTTTGGATCATCTGCCTTGAAGGACCCCGTAATCTTCACACGTAACGTGATATCAAGACCGCTATACACCGGATATTCCAGAATGTCACCGATATGCAGATCGTTACGGTACATGCCCTCTTCCAACATGACTGCCTCGATCGTGTCATCTTTGACCTGGTTTCCAGGTTTCACCCCGGCAGAGTAATTCACCTGTGCATCCAGCCCACTCATCGTACCCAGACTCATACTGCGCGCCCTGCTGGCATCCACTTTGGTTGGATCTTCCGGGCTCACCTCTGTGCTGCGAATGGATCTCGAATTCACATACGTATGAAAAGGAAACCCGATGTCGCGAGGAACATCCTCACGAATATAACGATCTACTTCGTCCAGACCCCGAGTGTCTGTCTTCACGCCACCAGGTGCCTGATAACTCATCAGCAACGAACCGGCTGGCAACCCTTCACTGTTATCCTGCAGCGTTTGCGCGACGACCCGTTTCAACGCACCATCGGCATACATTGGAATACTGACGGTGAACGCTACCGCCACAATCAATCCGATCAGTGTGCTGAAGGTCATCCAGCGCGTGTTCCACATTTTGCGGAACAGCAGCCGAAGCAATGGCAGCCCCATTAGCGTCCCACTACTTTCTGGCCTACGGTCAGACCTTTCAGAATCTCGACATCTGTCGATGTCTGCTGTCCAACTTCAACGTCCACTTCACGCTTGCTGCCATCACTCTCCACCACTTGTACATACGTTCTTGAACCGATGGAGCGTAAAGCGGATACAGGAATCACAATTGCGTTCTCGGTACGCTGCGTTACAATCGAGACCGATAGTGGTGTGCCACGTTCGACGCCTTTTGGCATTTTTGCAAGTGTAACGATGACATACTTATCCAGCGTTTCCTTGGTTGGAGGCGTACCGCCTTCACCCGTCCCTTCGCCACTGCCGCTTCCCGATGCTTCCGCGATAGGCATAACTTTAATTTTGCCAGCGACTTTACCAGCTCCATTAATATCTACTTCTGCCTTCATACCAGCGGAGAACTTCTCCAGATCTTCCTTGGCAAAGGTAGCTGCCACAACCAGATTGGATGTATCCGCAATCGTAGCAATCGGATCATACGCTTTCACGGCTGCACCCTTCTCTACCTGCACTGCAATAACGGTGCCGCCAAACGGAGCTGTCAACGTGGCTTTGCCCAGTTGTTCCTCCAGATCAGCGAGTTCCTGGCGTAGTTCTTCAAACGCAATCGTTGATTCTTCGAACTCTACCGGGTCCATCTCATCCTTCTTGCGGAGTGTTTCCTTCATTTGAACTTCAGACTTGCGAATAGCCAGTTTCTTGCCACGGATCTCCTTCTCTACACTCTCCACATCAAGGACAGCAAGAAGTTGACCCTTTTTCACTTTATCCCCTGGTTTAACATTTAACTCTTTGATATGCATGCCATCAAGCGTGAAGTACACTTTCTCTTCCCGCTGACTCATCATCTTGCCACTACCACTTACTTTTTTTTCCAACGTTTCCGTCCGGACTTCATATTCCGGTTTCTTGGAGATCGTTGGTGGTGTGATAGGCGGAAGCACTTCTTCCTCTGTTTCTGACGGCAGCAATGAGCAGCCGGACATCGTTGCAACCATTATCGCACCGAGTACAATAATCGCTGCGCGTTTCCCCCTCTTCGGAGCGGCCCCTTTACTTGATAAATCTGCCGTCCGCCATTTCATAAACATGGTCCGCAACCTCCAAAATTGTAGGATCGTGTGTAGTCATACATATTGTTACTTGTTCTACTTCAATAATATTGCGGAATACGGCCATGACCTGAGCGCCCATCTTGGAATCCAGTTCCGCTGTAGGCTCATCCGCAAGCAACAATCTGGGTCTATGGGCAATCGCCTTGGCTATAGCCACCCGCTGTTGCTCTCCCCCAGACATCTCGAAAGGTCGATGCTTCACCCGTTTGGATAATCCAACCAGATCCAGACAGTGACCAACCCTGTCCTTCCACTCCGCTCGCGGAACGTCCGCCATGCGCAGCGACAGTTCTACATTTTCCCAAGCAGATAATAAGGGCATGAGTGCATACGCCTGGAAAATAAAACCGATCTCTTTGCGCCGCAAAGCGGTCCGCCGCCGGTCTCCCCAATCCTGAAGAGGCTGACCAGAGAACAGAATGTCTCCACTTGAAGGCTGATCCAGTCCACCGAGCATATTCAGCAGTGTTGTTTTGCCTGAGCCCGATCGCCCCTTCAGCATGACCAGTTGTTGCGGATTCACTTCCATATCAATGCCTTTGAGCACATGGATAATGCGACTGCCTGTCTGGAAACTGCGATGCACGTTACGCACCTCCAGTACAGGCCCATCATATGGAGGCAGAATATCCTTCTTTGGTTTGATCTTCTTCTGGGGTTCATCAACGGTAGTGACAGCAGTTGCAGCCACTTCATCTGAAGCGATTTCACTTTCAGGTAACGGAGGTTTACTTGTCGGGTAATCGTGTTCATTGTTGTATGTATTTTCTCCCGACTCCGTCGATGCCTCCAACGGCGTTTCCCCCTGTTGATGTTCATCGCCTGACTGGCTCTTGGCAGGTCTTTTTCTGAGAAATAAATTCTTCATGCCAGCAATCACGCTCATCCTTTCTTGAAATCCCGTTCATTTCTTCAAAAAACCTAAAATTAGAAATCTGTTCCATCCTACACTGAATTATAAACGACCGATCCCAACTAAAAGTTACAAGCTTTTTACAACGGTAGAGTGAAAAAGTTAATATTTTGATGAACAAACAAAAAAAGCACCCCAAAGTGCGGGATGCCTCTTGCATATTCGATGGTTTTGCCGCTATGACGGCAATCATTACAATTTTGATACCGTTCATTCCTGAACATTTTTTCGAGGTATCAATGATATTATTTACCAAATGAAGAAGGATCTTCACGCCAGGATTTAAGCAACTCAAAGTCACTCTCCTGAATCGTTCCCTGAGCCAAAGCCACATCCATCAGCGCCGTGTAATTGGACAACGTCTGAAGTGGAATTCCAGCATCTTCAAATGCTTTAACACCTTTATCCAGCTGGTAGCTGAAAATGGCAAGTACGGCGAGAGGTGTTGCGCCTGCTACACGTACGGCTTCGGCTGCTTTGATCGAGCTTCCACCTGTAGAGATCAGATCTTCGATGACAACCACTTTCTGTCCTTCGGTAATCAGACCTTCGATCAGGTTCTCCTTGCCGTGTCCTTTCGCTTTATCACGAATGTAGGCCATCGGCAGATCCAGCTTCTGAGCCACCCAGGCAGCATGCGGAATACCTGCGGTTGCTGTACCTGCGATGACTTCTGCATCCGGGTACTGGTTCCGAATGATTGTTGCAAATGCTTCAGCGATATCGTTGCGAATCTCCGGATAGGACATCGTTAAGCGGTTATCACAGTATATTGGTGATTTGATGCCGGATGTCCATGTAAATGGCTGCTGCGGACGTAACGCCACGGCTTTAATTTTCAAAAGTTGGGAAGCAATATGATTCGGAATCTCATTCAGTTCGATCATGCGTTCAACATCTCCTTCAAAATGGTTTCTACCGCTTCTCGCGGATTGGGAGCGCCTGTAATGGGTCTGCCTACAACAATGTAATGACTGCCTCTGGCGATGGCTTCACCTGGGGTCAAGACGCGTGTCTGATCTCCCAGACCACTACCCGCTGGACGAATTCCTGGAGTAACGGTGTGAAAAGCACTGCCACACGTTGCCCGAATTGCGGGCACTTCCAGTGGAGAAGCAACAACTCCATCCAGTCCGGCCTCTTGGGCTAGTCCTGCATAACGGACCACAGCAGCTTCCACACTTCCGGGGATGCCAATCTCGTTATTCATCGTTTCCAGACTTGTACTGGTGAGTTGGGTGACTGCAATGATCTCGGGCTTGCTAAGGGAAGGATCGGCAGCGATTGCTGCCTCAGCACCTTCACGTGCAGCACGCATCATAAGGGCTCCACCCGCTGCATGCACATTAAACATGTCTACACCCAGACGTGTGATACTCTCAGCTCCGCCACGAACTGTGTTGGGAATGTCATGCATTTTCACATCCAGAAAAACGGAGTACCCTTTGGATTTAAGCTCCCGAATAAAGTCAGGTCCTGCTGCGTAGAACAGCTGCATACCCACCTTGAGATAACAGGGAATGCCCTCAAGAGCTTGTACCAATTCTTGAGCTTCTTCCGCTCCAGGATAATCCAGTGCCACCATCAGACGGCCAGCCATTTCATTGAAACTCGCTTGATTCATCACCAGCGCTCCCCTCCACTTGCTCATTTTTTCCGTTTTTGCCCGATATAAAGGACATCCCGCCAGCCCGCAGGCTGACTGATGTCCTTCATCAGAGAGTTATTTATTTTACAAAGACAGGCATTGCTTCCGAAGAGAAGTTGATCGTTTGCAGCATGATCAGCAGCGCACGAATCGTATCCAGTGAAGTCATACATACAATGCCGTTTTCTACCGCTTCACGACGGATACGGAATCCATCACGCTGCGGCGTTTTGCCTTTGGTGAGTGTGTTGAAGACAAAGTTTGCTTCGCCGCTGCGGATCATATCCAGAATGTTCGGCGAACCTTCACTTAATTTGTTCACAGTCGTTACCGGAATGTTCGCTGCTTCAAGCGCAGCTGCTGTTCCGCCGGTAGCCATGATTTTGTAACCCAGTCTGTAGAAACCTTCGAGCAAAGGAACCGCTTCGTCTTTGTCTTTGTCTGCTACAGTTACTACGATCGCTCCGGTTGCCGGAATTTTCATTCCTGCACCGATGAGACCTTTGAACAACGCTTTAGCGTAATTCGGGTCACGGCCCATAACCTCACCTGTAGACTTCATCTCAGGTCCGAGGGTTGGTTCTACACGACGCAGCTTCGCGAAGGAGAAGACTGGAACTTTAACAGATACATGATCCGATTCAGGCCACAGCCCGTCAACATAACCAAGATCTTTTAGTTTCACACCCAGAATGGCTTGTGTTGCCAAGTTCGCCATCGGAATGTTGGTTACTTTGCTCAGGAATGGTACGGTACGGGATGAACGCGGGTTCACCTCGATAATGTACACTTGGCCATCATGGATAACAAACTGGATGTTGACCAGACCTACCGTTTTCAGTTCTTTCGCAATTTTGATTGTAATCTCTACAATTTTCTCTTTCAAATCCTGGGACAGATGTTGAGGAGGATATACCGCGATGGAGTCACCAGAGTGAACCCCTGCACGCTCGATATGTTCCATGATTCCCGGAATCAATACCGTTTCACCATCACAGATCGCGTCAACCTCAACTTCTTTACCCATCATGTAACGGTCGATCAGGACCGGATGCTCCGGATTGATTTTAACCGCCTGTTCCATGTATGTCAGCAATTCAGCATCGGAGTATACAATCTCCATCGCACGACCGCCGAGTACATAGGAAGGACGAACCAGTACCGGGTAGCCCAGACTTTGAGCTGTTTCTACTGCATCATCAACGGAAATGACCGTTTTACCTTTTGGCTGTGCAATCTCCAGACGGGAGAGCAGACGCTCGAACTTCTTGCGATCCTCCGCCTCATCGATGCTTTCCAGATCCGTTCCGAGAATGGTTACACCTGCATTACGCAGTGGTGCTGCCAGGTTGATGGCCGTTTGACCGCCGAACTGTACGATAACCCCTACTGGTTTCTCCTGTTCAATCACGTTCATGACATCTTCGAAGAAGAGCGGTTCAAAGTACAGGCGATCCGATGTATTAAAGTCCGTAGACACCGTCTCCGGGTTATTGTTGATAATGACTGCTTCATATCCTGCTTTTTGCAATGCCCATACTGCGTGTACAGTAGAGTAGTCAAACTCAATCCCTTGACCGATCCGGATTGGTCCTGAACCCAGCACCACAACTTTTTTCTTGTCTGAAGGGATAACTTCATTTTCTGTCTCGTAAGTTGAGTAGTAATATGGCGTTGTTGCTTCGAACTCAGCCGCACATGTATCTACCATTTTGTACACTGGGCGCAGGTTCTCTGCTTCCCGACGAGTTCTAACTTCCGCTTCAGTTGTTAATGTGCCTCCTGGTTGACCTTGCGCACGTAATTCAGCAATAGCACGGTCTGTAAACCCAAGGCGTTTCGCTTGATACAGAATGTCGGAAGACAATTCGGATTCTTCACGAATGCGATCTTCGAATGCGATCAGACCTTCGATTTTGTCCAGGAACCACCAGTCAATCTTGGTCAGATCCTGTAGCTGTTGCAACGTATAACCTCTGCGGAATGCTTCGGCAATCAGGAAGATACGCTCATCATCTGCTTTGATCAGACGCTCGTTCAGGGTAGCTTCGTCCAGCGTTTCGGCATCCTTCAGGTAGAGACGATGTACGCCAATTTCCAGGGAACGAACTGCTTTGTGAATCGACTCTTCGAATGTCCGGCCAATCGCCATAACTTCGCCTGTTGCTTTCATCTGAGTTCCCAGTTTACGGTTCGCCGAGATGAACTTGTCGAACGGCCAGCGAGGAATTTTGCTCACGATATAATCCAGTGTAGGCTCGAAGCAAGCATACGTTTGGCCTGTTACCGGGTTCACGATTTCATCCAAGGTGTAACCCATGGCAATTTTCGCAGCCATTTTTGCAATCGGATAACCCGTTGCTTTGGAAGCCAGAGCTGATGAACGGCTTACCCGTGGATTTACTTCGATAACATAGTATTGGAAGCTGTGTGGGTCCAGTGCAAACTGTACGTTACATCCACCCTCGATGTTCAGGGCACGGATGATTTTCAGGGAAGCTGAACGCAGCATTTGATATTCACGGTCCGATAGGGTTTGGCTTGGTGCTACGACGATACTGTCGCCTGTATGAACACCCACCGGGTCAAAGTTTTCCATGTTGCAGACAACGATACAGTTATCGTTTTTGTCTCGCATAACCTCATACTCGACTTCTTTCATACCTGCAATGCTCTTCTCGACCAGACATTGCCCAATCGGGCTATAACGAATTCCCGCTGCGACCGTCTCGCGCAGCTCTTCTTCGTTCGCACAGATTCCGCCGCCTGTTCCGCCCAGTGTATAGGCTGGACGTACGATGATTGGATAACCAATCTCATTCGCAAATTCAAGTGATTCTTCAAGTGTCGTTACGATGACACTCTCTGGTACAGGTTGTTCCAATTCACGCATCAGGTCACGGAACAGATCACGATCTTCCGCTTTCTCGATAGATGTCAGCTGTGTTCCGAGCAATTTCACATTTTCACGTTCCAGCACGCCTGCACGAGCCAGCTCTACAGCCATGTTCAGACCTGTTTGACCACCCAGTGTTGGCAACAAGCCATCTGGACGCTCTTGACGAATGATTTGCGTTACAAAATCTAGTGTAATTGGCTCAATGTAGACTTTGTCAGCCATATTTGTATCCGTCATAATGGTCGCCGGGTTGCTGTTGATAAGTACAACTTCCACGCCTTCTTCTTTCAGAGCCTGGCAAGCTTGTGTACCGGCATAGTCGAACTCGGCCGCTTGACCGATGACGATTGGACCGGAACCAATCACCAGGATTTTTTTGAGATCTTTGTTAATCGGCATGTTATTGTGCTCCTTTCACTGCGGCTGCCAATACGGCTTGACGCGGCTTTTGCGGGTTAGTGATCTTGTGCTCGCGAATCATCTCGATGAAGCGGTCGAACAGATAGCTATTGTCGTAAGGACCCGGGGCTGCTTCAGGGTGATATTGAACCGAGAATGCCGGGAATGATTTATGTTTCAGACCTTCAATGGTCTTATCGTTATTGTTGATATGTGTAACTTCCAGGTCTGTACTCTTCACAGACTCTTCGTTTACGGTAAATCCATGGTTCTGGGATGTGATGAAGCAACGTCCGCTCTCCAGTTCTTTCACCGGGTGATTTCCTCCGCGATGTCCAAACTTAAGTTTTTCGGTGTCTGCTCCTGCTGCAAGTGCGAACAACTGGTGACCCAGGCAGATACCGAAGATCGGGTATTCGCCAAGCAGTTCACTGATCATGTTAACTGCGTGAGGTACGTCTTTCGGGTCCCCAGGGCCGTTGGACAGTTGAATGCCGTCCGGGTTCAAGCGACGAATCTCGTCTGCTGTTACATCGTGTGGAACAACAACAACGTCACAGTTACGTTTGCTAAGTTCGCGCAAGATTCCTGTTTTCGCACCATAATCCACAAGCACAATACGTTCAGCCGTTCCCGGGCTGTTGTAGACATGCTCTGTAGAAGTCATTGGCACTTGGTTACGCAGCTCGGCAATGGTAGTGTCTCCCATCATCTCCAGCAGTTCTTCCACAGGTTTCGATCCTGTTGTGAGAATTCCCTTCATTGTGCCGTGGTGACGAATCCGGCGAGTCAACATGCGTGTATCAATTTCGCTGATTCCTACGATGCCGTATTCTTTGAGCAGATTGTCTACGCTGTATTCCGCACGCCAGTTACTCGGCGTTGGCTCATGACGACGCACAACAAAACCGTGTACGTATGGACGAATCGACTCAAAGTCATCACGCGTAATGCCGTAGTTTCCGATCAGCGGATACGTCATGGTTACGATTTGACCGCAATAGGAAGGATCCGAAAGCACCTCTTGATAGCCTGTAATTCCCGTATTAAAAACGACCTCACCTGTAGTTTCACCTTCAGCACCAAATGCTTTCCCGGTGAACAGTGTGCCGTCTTCCAACAATAATCTTGCCTGTGCCTGCATCCCATTTCACTCCTCTGTGTTTATCAACGTTGAATGGCATTTGGGTTGAACATGGGGACGTTACGATTGTGCGGCTCCGCGTACAGAAAACCCTTTGATCGCTGTTATCCCCGGATTACTTTTATCATTTTTCAAATGATGTAATCCGGTGATAAAGGCGAACGCTTTGCTTCTTCGGGTCTTTTCTGTCCGCTCCGCAGTTACGTTGGTGTCCAAGTTCAAAATCATGACATTCAACTTTGCTTGTTTCGTATGTTAGACTCTCGGCATGATTTGCCTCGAGTTAGTTGAAAGATGTTACTGTGTAGAAGTTGTAAGTTTAGAGTTATAATGACTTGTTGATTAAAGAGTTAAGAATTACTGTTACTGTTTTAAAGAGTTGAAGATATAGAGTTACTGAGTTACTGATTTATTAATTTGCTAAGTTACCGTTTTACTGTTGTACCGTGTTATGCCACACGCTTTTGCCATCCACCCAAGTTTGTACGGCCCAGCCTTTCAGCTTCCAGCCTGTGAATGGGGTGTTTCTTCCTTTGGTTGCAAACGTTGCAGGATCAACTGCTTTTTCCTCGTTCAGGTCAATCATTGTGATATCCGCTGGTGCTCCTTCTTCCAGTTTGCCAGTATCCAGTCGGAATACGCGAGCCGGATCAGCTGTCATGCGTTTCACTAGGAAGTCCAAGCTCCACAGTCCTGTTTCCACAAACTTGGTGTATAGCAGCGGGAAGGCTGTTTCGAATCCTACGATTCCAAAAGGTGCCAGCTCCATGCCTTTGGCTTTCTCTTCTTCACTGTGTGGCGCGTGATCGGTTACGATCATATCCAGCGTCCCGTCTAGCAAGCCTTCAATACAAGCCTGCACATCGCGTGGTGAGCGCAGCGGCGGGTTCATTTTCCAGTTGGCGTCCATGCCCGGGATATCTTCATCCGACAGCACCAGATGGTGTGGACATACCTCAGCAGTTACTTTAATTCCGATGGACTTCGCCAGACGAATCAGACGAACCGATTGCTCTGTACTTACGTGACAGACATGGTAGTGAACTCCTGTTGCTTCTGCGAGCAAGATATCACGGCCAACGTGGATGGCTTCGGATTCATTTGGAATCCCTTTGATGCCGTGACGCTTCGAAAACTCACCTTCCGTCACATATCCACCAACAACCAGTGAGTCATCTTCACAGTGAGCGATCACTGGCATATCCATACTTGCCGCGAGGCTCATGGCATCCTTCATCATTTGAGCGTTTTGTACGCCTACACCGTCATCTGTGAATCCAATAGCGCCTGCTTCTTTTAATGCGGCAAAATTGGTAAGTTCACGACCCAGTTCGTTTTTTGTAATGGCTGCGTAAGGCAACACTTTAACCAGATCAGCTTCTTTGGCTTTATCCAATACCAGTTTCACAACTTCCGCTGTATCTGTAACTGGTCTCGTGTTCGGCATGCAAGCGATCGTTGTAAAACCACCTTGTGCTGCTGAACGGGCACCTGTCTCGATCGTCTCTTTGTGTTCGAATCCAGGTTCACGCAGATGCACGTGCATATCGATCAATCCCGGAATGACCAGTTTGCCTGATGCGTCTGTCACACTTTGCGCTGACTTTTCGGCATCCAGTACGGCTTGGTCTTCCAGACCAGCGATCTTTTTAATTTTACCTTCATCTATAATGATGGTTTTCCGTTCAAGTTCCCCTTGTTGGTTCAAGACGTTCGCGTTTTTTATAATCTGTAGCATAATTGCCCTCCGCTTCGGTTCTGTCCGGCTTACCAGGCAAGCCGGATGATTTTCTTTATCGTGTACTCTCTTATTGCTCTATAAGAACTACCGTACCGTCAGCCTATGACCCACAGCCAGACCCTGTTACAGTTTCATCGCACGTTCCATAACCGCCATGCGGATTGGAACGCCGTTTGCCATCTGCGGGAAGATCCGCGATGCTTCACTTTCCACAACCGCGTCATCTACCTCGACGTTGCGATTCACTGGAGCAGGGTGCATGATAATGGTGCTTGGTTTTAGGCGTGATGCCCGTTCTTCCGTCAATCCGTAGTGTTCGCGATAATCCTCAGCTGAAGTAATTAAGCCATGTTGATGACGTTCCAGTTGAACACGAAGCATCATGACTACATCTGCATCCAGCGCTTCTTCAAGACCGACATAAGGAGCATGCTCTGCGAGTTCCGGTGCCTGCATCGTTTGCGGTGCACAGAAGCGTACATCAGCACCAAACTTTTGCAGTGCCCACAGGTTGGAACGAGCTACACGGCTATGCAGGATGTCACCAATGATGGAAACACGCAAGCCTTTCAGTTCGCCAAATGCTTTCCTCATCGTGTAGAGGTCCAGCAGTGCCTGTGTGGGATGCTCATTGTTGCCGTCTCCGGCGTTAACGAGTGGTACATTCACTTTCTGAGCCAGTTGTTGCAGAACCCCTGCCGGTTTCAACCGGATCACGCCTGCATCAATGCCCATCGACTCAAGTGTTCGTACCGTATCGTAGATGGACTCTCCTTTTTCTACACTGGATGCAGCTGCCGTAAAGTTCAGCACTTGTGCGCCCAGGCGTTTCTCTGCCATTTCGAAGGAGAAACGGGTACGTGTGCTGTTCTCGAAGAACATGTTTGCAACGAAGCGTGATTCCAGTACAGGAACCAGTTTCTCTTTCTGCGCTTCCCAGTGAGCCGCTCGGTTAAGAATGGACTCGATTTCTCCTCGACTAAGTTCCTTCAGTCCAAGCAAGCTTCGGTCTCTCAATGCTGTCTGTGTAATCATTATGCTTGCTCCCCCCGGTTCTGAGTGATTTTGACTTCGTCCTGTCCGTCCGTTTCCATGAGTGCAACTTCAATCTCCTCTGATTTGGAAGTCGGCACATTCTTGCCGATAAAATCAGGTCGAATCGGAAGTTCCCGGTGTCCGCGGTCTGCGAGTACAGCCAGCTGAATGTTCTGCGGTCTTCCACAGTCCATCAGGGCATCCATCGCTGCGCGAATCGTCCGTCCGGTATAGAGCACATCATCGAACAAAATCACTTTTTTGTTATGGATCGAAAGTGATTCAGGTGTCATAATCAACATTTCCTTGCGATTCGCTTTATTTTCGTCCAAGCGGTCATCGCGGTAAGGAGTCACATCCAGTTCTCCCCAGGGGACTTTGGCGCCTTCGATTTCTTCAATCTTCGCGGCAATCCGTTCTGCGAGGTAAACCCCGCGTGTACGGATACCGACCAACACACAATCATCGATTCCTTTGTTTTTCTCCAATATCTCATGGGCAATCCGTGTTAATGCGCGGCGGATCGCCGTCTCATCCATAATGACATGTGTCTCTGTGCTCATGCGTTCAGCCTCCTCAGGATTTCCCTTCAGCATCATGGCCCCGTGACGAGGAGAACAAAAAAGACTCCTTGCCGTGTTTATTGGCAAGGAGTCTCCGAACTTCAGACCGCTCTGAAGAAAGTTTACTCTCGGGGATGCATCGCTTCATTTGCCGCAGCAAAAAAACGATGTATCGTTCACGTTACCTTGCCAGTCTCACGGGACTGATTTAAAGGTGCTATTCATGTCGTTCATATTGCAGGACCTCACAGGGTTCTGTAATCAATATGTCCGTTTGTCTTCATGAATTATGACAGAAAGACAACCCCCTGTCAACACCTCACCATCGCAGGTGAAAACCCTCTGCTACGTTCTTCTTAGAATCAGCAGTTAGGCTGAAAAACATCCATGCACAATACATCTCATTGGTTATTCATAATTATACAACATTTCTGCATATTTATCCATAGGCAAATGAGAAATTTGATATAACCAAAATAAACCTCTTACTATACTTAAGTAGAGACAAAACACTTCTTTTTAGAACAAACGGTGAGTTTCATCTCACAAATAATATGAAGGCTCTGCATTAGCTCCAAGTGAAATGGGTACAGTTTATAAACATGAACCCATTCATAGATGCTGCATTAATGCCGATATACATAAGATTCACAAATATGCGACATAGAAATAAGATACGCCCTACATTTATGTACATTTAGGAGGAAGTCATGCGTCACATTTGGCACGTTTACAAAACAGACTGGTTACATATTCTGAAGGTTCCCACAGGTATATTTCTAATTGTAGCTATTATTCTACTTCCCGGGGTGTATGACTGGGTCAACGTGAAGTCTGTATGGGACCCGTACAGTAACACCCAGGGGATCAAAATTGCAGTGACAAGCGAGGACGCGGGTGCGACTGTTGAAGGAACCAATATTAATATCGGAGACGAACTGGTATCCAGCCTCAAAAACAACGAAAAGCTGGGCTGGACTTTTGTAGATCGAGCTGAAGCTAGTCGGGGTGTACAAACAGGGGAATATTATGCCAGCCTACTCATTCCGGGAGACTTTTCGTCCAAAATTACAGGTATCGTTGACGGAAAGCTGGAACGCCCAGAGGTAATCTATAGCGTTAATGAGAAAGTGAATGCCATTGCTCCAAAAATCACAGGCTCTGGTGTATCTGCCATAACAACACAAATCAATGAGAATTTCACTGAAGCCGTCAGTGAGGCCGTTCTAACCAAGTTGAATGAAGCCGGGGTTGAAATTAACGCCCAGCTTCCAACTTTGCGCAAAATGGAGAATGGCATTTTTACGCTGGAGAAAAATCTTCCGGCCATTCAAGCCGCAGGTCAAAAGGTTCTGCAAGTGGAAAAAGCCATGCCTGAGATTGTAAAAGATGCTCAAAAGATCGTTGAAATCGAGAAAAAACTGCCTGAAATCAATGAAGCAGCACAGTATGTGCTCAAGGTGCAGGAGTATTGGCCACAAATTAATGATGCGGCTTCCGAAGTGCTCACTATCCAAGGGCGGATACCGGATATACAAAAAGCGGTAGAACGCATTCGAGAAGTGGATGAAAACTTTGGTCAGGTATCGGGTGTCATCCAAACGGCACTGGATAAAACCAACAAAGCTCTGTCTATCGTAACGGCAGCAGAGCAAGATTTGGACAAAGTATCACAAATCGCTGGCAACGGGATTGAGCTGGCCCAAGGCTTGAATCAATTTGTAGATTCTAGTGAAGAAGCGTTTCAGGCTATTGGCCCAACGATCCGCCAAAATCTGCTGCTGGTGCAGCAGATTACTAACGCTGCTGGAGACGTATTTGCACAATTGCAAAATTCGGATCTTAATAACCTTCCTACAGCAGAAGATCTCGACCGGATTGCTTCGCGTTTAGGGATTGCGGTAAAACTCGTTGACAGTATGGCAGAACTACTGGGCAAAATAGACAACTTGCTCCCAAGCCATCCACTTGCTGATAAAATTACGCAGCTGAACTCCGTTTCAGATAAACTTCAGTTGCAAATCCGTCTGGCTGGGATCATGAGTGATGCCATTCGTCGCAATACAACTCCGCCGACAGACGTCATCGCTCAGTTAAATGCTCTCTCGAAGGACATTAGCAGCGAGATTGGCAATATCTTAAACACCTATGAAAGTGAAATATCGCCTGCACTTGCAGCTGGTGCAGATAAGCTCAGGTCTATCCTCTCCACTTCAGCAGAAACTCTACAAGGTGCAAAAGATCGAATTCCTGATATTGCGGACATTCTTGCATCGGCCAAAGAAGGGATTACGTCTGGGCAGACCGAGTTGACAAAAATCCAGAGCGACTTGCCTCAAATACAATCGAAGATCCATGAGATATCAGAAACACTCGCGAACAAAAGTGAAGGTTTTATCCAAGCTTTGAACACCGTGTCTTCATTAATTCGAAATGATCTGCCCAAGCTGGGAACCAAACTGAACGAAGCGGCTGATTTTGTTCGTAATGATCTGCCTAATGCCGAGAAACAGATAGGCAAGGCATCCGATTTTGTTCAGAACCAGCTTCCGGAGGTCGAAAAAGGAGTACATCGTGTTGCCACGCTGGTACGTGATGATCTGCCAGCATTGGAAAGTGCCATCAGCAAGGCTGCAGACAAACTTAGGGAAGTCGAAGGTAATAACCAGTTTGCCGAACTTGCCAAGCTTCTGCGCGGCGACATTGAGGAAGAGAGTGCTTTCCTTTCGAGTCCCGTGCAAATCAAAGAACAACAGCTTTATCCGATTCCGAATTATGGATCGGCCATGTCACCATTTTATGGCGTGCTGTCCTTGTGGGTTGGCTCAACACTGCTGATTTCTCTGCTTCGTGCCGAAGCTGAGAATCCAGAGGGCAAGTTCCGAGGATATGAGTTATATCTTGGACGTCTCGCTACTTTTCTGACCATTGGGTTACTTCAGGCCATATGCGTCACCCTGGGAGATATCTTAATCCTTGGTACCTATGTCGCAGATAAACTGTGGTTTGTCCTGTTTGCCATGCTGGTGAGTGCCGTATTTGTCACCATAACGTACACCCTGCTGTCCGTTTTTGGGAATATCGGAAAAGGGATCGCCATTATCTTCATGGTGTTCCAGTTCTCCAGCTCCGGCGGTACGTTCCCAATCAGCATGACATCACCCTTTTTCCAGGCATTGAATCCGTTCATGCCCTTCACGTATGCGATCAGTCTGCTGCGTGAGTCGGTCGGCGGCATATTGTGGTCTACTGCCATCAAGGATATTCTGTGGTTGTGTATGTTTATCGTGCTGAGTCTCATTGTTGCTCTCGCTTTGAAACGTCCACTCAGCAGTCTCACCAAACGTTCAGCCGAGAATGCCAAAAAGACCAAAATTATTGCTTAACTCTTTTGCTGGACACTAAATAAGAAAAGGCCATTGGACTTTCCATCCAATGGCCTTTTCTCATTTCATTATATGAATCGATACATTTGACTATTTAACTGAGCGTTCCTGTTCCAACTGATTATAGGATTGTTTGATTGTTGTTAATGTTTCGACATGGCGATAGATGTTGTTACTTGCCGTGACGATAACACATAACATGATCAAGCCTATAACCACTTTTTTCCCCAATCCCGGACGAAGACTGATGACAAAACCTCCACTCAACAGGAAGAACGCAAACAGATAATGTCCCGCATACAGGTACATATCGTATTGAAACACAGCCAGACCAAAGCCCACTACGACATGAAGCAAAAAGGCAAACAGAATATATGGCACAAGGGTCCACACTTCACGTTCACGAATGCCCTTAATGAAGCCCATGAGTGCCAACAGTAAAATAAAGATACCTGTAATCTGCACATAGACCGGGTTGGAACGGGATAGATCCGTAACAAAGGCTGCCATGCCCGGGTCCAGTAAATGCATCTTCGGTGTCAGCATCGGATTAATAGTTAACATATTCAATGCTTTCCAGTGAACAGCGAACTGGAATGGCGTTGCATAGCTGGTTCCACCATTTTGAATGCCCAACAGCCAGTTACTAACCCAACTGCGACCTCCAAAGGCAACATACTGAATACCAGTTAATACGACGATGATCAGAACCGCCAGTGCCATGATGCCGATGTATTTTTTCAAATTCGCCTTATTGCGCCATGCATGCATATTGAAGAATGTGGCAGCAGCAAATGGTACGATATTGGTCGAGGTTAGTCCAAAGTTAATGGACGCAATCAATGCATTGGGTACATATCGTACGTCTTGACGCTCACGAGTATACTGCATGTAAACCACTGAGAACAGAATAAAGAACTGTACATACGGATACGAATCCGGGATCAACGCGGTATACATCAGGTAGGAACTGAAACCAAACAACAAAGCGAACAACAGCGGTGTGATGGTCGGCTTGTCTTCTTTTTGACTCAGGAATAGATACGCCAGCACCACTGAACCCGCATTCACCAGCGATTGCAGGATTAGAAAGAACCAGTTGCCTCCCAGAAGTTTCGCTACAGCCGCAAGGGTGACTGCTAGAAACGAAATCAGCGGATGGATAACGGAAGAACTGTTGTCCCCATAATACATTGAAGGATCAAAGTTGAATAAATTAATTGGAAACAGCGTTGTATTAAATGGGCTATACGCCCCAAGCAGTTCTGCATTATTTTCTATGTACAGAACATACGAGCCGTTCATTAAACCATAGAACAGAGCAAATCCCGCAAACAGGTAAAAGGCTGTCCAGTTGGCTCTTCGATTATAAAATAAGTAATCTAAAAAGTTCATGCTTTCATTTCACATCCAATAAATTTTATAGTGCTCGTGTAAATAATCATTAGTTCAAATTAGAACACCAGTAACAGTAGGCCACCCATAATACATGCCACACCTATCCAGCGTAAAGGGCCCACCGTCTCTTTAAATACCAGCCGAGCTATGATAAGAGTCCAGACATATGTTAATGCGTTCGCAGGCAACACTACGGTTAATGGAAGAAACTTCAATAATACAATATTCAGCAACGCACCCGTTCCGTAGAATCCAAGTCCCATGAGTACATGCAGACGATTGCGACTGGAAGCATAAGCTTTCAGTCCGGCCCCGCCCAGTGCACCACACAACGTCATGACAATTAATACGGCAACCATCCAGCTATCGATCAACACTGGTTAATGTCACCCCGATTCCAAGCAACACAACTGCTGCCAGCTTCTGCATCGTAATTTCTTCCCCAAGCAAAAAATATCCATAGATTAAGGCAAATACGTAACTGGCACACATCAGAGGATAAGCAACAGAGAGTTTCTCCAGAGCAAAAGCTTTAATCATCAAAATCGCTCCAAGTCCATAACACAGAAAACCAACACCCAGGTAGATCCACTCGGTTAGTCCCCATTTCCAGAACAATTGACCCGTTGCTGTCAGAAAAGCGGAGACGAGCATCAACCATTTACCGGTATGACGCGATTTTATTTCCCCCACGTTAATGCCTCCATGTCCGGAACACGCTTGTTAATAAAGTATCGTTGACTTACAAGCTGCATGACTGGAAGGTCGGATAAGGAGTCCGAGTAGGAACATGACTGGTCATAATCAATGACCATATTCTTCTCACTCAGATAAGCCTGAATTCGGCGTACCTTCTCTTCCCCTTTGCAATTGCTGCCATCAACTCTACATGTGTAACCATTCTCATGACGGACAAGTTCAGTTCCTATCACATGATCCACCCAGGGAAAATTATTAAAGTATTTCATATAGGCATGCGGAGATGCAGTTACCAGTAAGACATGATAGCCTGCTTCTTTACGATGTTGCATCTCTACACTGGCCTCGGCAAAAATGGACGTACGCAAACGAGTATCAAAGAAATGTTCGAGATCTTTTTCAGACATACGCTCAATTTCTTGAAAGTAGGATCGTTTGACTTGTTCAACCGTCATGAAGCCTGCCTTGAATAACACGGTATGTAATGCAATGACAGGTAATCTCCATACCTGCCACGGGTAACGGCGAACACCGTAATGCACAAATTGAAACATGGAATCACTGCGTATGATCGTTCTATCAATATCAAAAATTGCGACTTTCGTGCTTTTCACCCTGATCCCCCTCAGCCTTTATTCAAAGATTGCAAAGATTGTAACAACACTTATCACATACAACATAACCGTAATTAATATGGGCTTGTCCTCAAACAGCACCCGATCGGGCGAACCTCCCTGGTTCTTCATGTGGATCAGATACAGATAACGGAACATGCCGTAAATGACCAATGGAATCGTCCACATCAGATGAATGGTTCGATCTGAAGTAAATGTGAACAGGGAATAACTGATAATCGTAGCTGTCGTCACAATCGTATTGAATTGATCCAGTAATGTAATGGAGTAGTTATCCAAAACCTTACGGTGTGATCCTGTATTTCCCTCAAGCAACGTAAGTTCATTTCTGCGTTTGCCAATGGCCAAAAACAACGACAACAGCATGGTACAGATCAAAAACCACGGTGTGAATGGCACATGGATCAGCACACCACCTGCAATGGCACGAAGTACAAAGCCGGCTGCAATGGTCATCATATCCAGGATAACGAGATGTTTCAGCACAAATGAATACGATACATTCAACAGGAAATAGACGATACATAACACCCCGAATAGGGGGTTCATCATGAAGGCCGTTCCTACGGAAAGGATTAATAGAATAATGCCAAACAACAAAGCATGACTCGGATTCACCTGCCCAGAAGCCATGGGACGATACTTTTTCACCGGATGCTGTCGATCCCTGTCCCGGTCTACAAAGTCATTTAAAATATACACACAGCCTGCAACGAGGCTAAATAGAATAAAACCAAGCAACGTCGCAAGAATGGTTTCCGTCCGAATCTCCTCAAAAGAGAATAGTAACGCAGCAAATAACAGCAGATTTTTAGTCCACTGTTTGGGTCTTAACAATCTGATTAATCCTGACATTGTACTGCCTGTTCCTGTAGCCGGTGAGGACACCGTACTTGTTCGTGATGATAACAATTGTAAAAACTCCCTTCAACAACAACTTCTGTATATAAGAAATAACGTAAAGATCTAATCATATGTTGCTTGTATAATTTTGTAAAGGGAGTAAATGAAAAAAATCTAATATGGGCATAAAAAAAGAGACCGTTTCCGGTCTCTTCGTTAGTACATGATTTAACTATTGGGTGATGCGATTAAAATTCAAATTGTACGTCGCTCAGACGACGTTTGATCTCAGCAATAACACGTTTCTCTTCCTCTTCACCCTTCGCTTCAAAGGTTACGGAGAAACGAACAAAGTTACCGGCATCATCCCAAGGTACGGATGAGATCAGTTTCTCACGGATCAGGAATTGGGAGAAATCTTCGCCGGATTCGAAGCGACGTCCGCCAACCACACCTTTTGGTGCTTCTACATACAGGAAGAATGAACCTTTAGGTTTTTCAGCCTGGAAGCCCAGTTCGTTTAATGCGGCAACGAGCATGTCGTGACGGCGAGAATATTTCTCTGCAATTTTTTCCGTAATTTCAGGGTGATTCAATCCATAAGCAGCAGCCTTTTGAATCGCGATGAACTGACCGGAGTCATTGTTGTCCTTCACGTCACTGAATGCTTTGACTACAAGCGGGTTACCCGCTACAAATCCGATTCTCCAACCTGTCATGTTGTAGGACTTGGACAGAGAGTGCAGCTCTACGCCGACATCCTTCGCTCCAGGTACCGACAGGAAGCTGAACGGTTTTTTGCCATCATACGTCAATGCTGCATATGGAGCATCATGTACAACCACAACATTGTATTTCTTAGCCCATTCAACGACTTCAGTGAAGAACTCCACCGTCGCGCTTGCGCCTGTTGGGTTGTTCGGATAGTTCAGGTAGAGCAACTTCGCACGTTTTGCGATGTCTTCCGGGATAGCCGTCAGATCGGGCAGGAAGTTGTTCTCTTTCGTCAATTGGATGTTGAACACTTCTCCACCCAGATACTTCGTATGTGTACCCATAACCGGGTAACCTGGAACGGTCATGATCGTCACATCACCCGGATTGATGAAGCATGAAGGCATCATCGCCAAAGCCGGTTTGGAACCAATGGAGTGCACGATCTCAGTATCTGCATCGATACCTTCTACGTTGAATACGTTTTTCAGGTAGGAAGCAGCAGCAGCTTTGAATTCAGGAATACCATTGTCGGCATAACCACGGTTCTCAGGTCTGGAAGCTTCTTCTGCAAGTGCAGCTACAATGCCTGCATCAGCCATTTCGTCAGGTTCACCTACACCAAGGTCAATCAGTTCCACATCGGGAAAATCTTTTTTGGCCGAAGCTTTGGCACGTTTGATTTTCTCGAATTTATAAATGTTCGTGTCTTTACCATAGTTGGAGCCACCGATACGGTCGGCAAAATTAGTCTGAATGTAAGTTTCTTGGTATTTATCGATACTCATAACGTTGTTCATCTCCTCATTTGACGCAAATTTCTACACTTTAATATGAAGCATTTGCGTGATCAAAGCCATGGACAAAGTATCCGAACATTTGTACTTTCTTGGAGCTGTTAACGACTGCGTAGCGAGGCAAGCACGTCTTCCATATCTTGCGGAATCGGAGCTGAAAATTCAAGGTATTCTCCCGTTGTTGGATGCACAAATCCAAGAATGGCCGCATGAAGAGCCTGTCCTTGCATTTTGATGCCTTTATTCCGTCCATAAGTAGGATCTCCTACAAGCGGGTGACCAATAAATTTCATGTGAACCCGAATCTGGTGAGTACGTCCAGTCTCCAGTTTCAATTCCAGCAAGGTGTAATCATTAATCCGCTCTGTAACGGTAAAATGCGTAACGGCATGTTTACTGTTACGTTCTGTGACCGTATACATTTTGCGGTCATTGGTATCTCGTCCAATCGGTGCATCAACGGTCCCTTGATCATGATTAAGATGACCATGAACAAGCGCGATATAACGTCTGTTAACCGTATGGTCTTTCAACTGAGCAGCCAGTGATGCATGCGCACGATCGTTCTTGGCAGCCATGATCAAGCCTGATGTATCCTTATCGATGCGATGCACAATACCTGGGCGCAATTCTCCATTGATACCCGAAAGGTCTTTGCAGTGGTACATGAGTGCATTGACGAGTGTGCCAGACGTATGTCCTGGTGCAGGATGCACTACAAGACCACGCTGTTTATTGATCACGATCAGGTCGCTGTCTTCATATACCACTTCCAGTGGAATATCTTCGGCAATGATCTCTACAGCAGCTGGTTCTGGAATCTGTAACTCAACCAGATCCCCTTCGGATAACTTGGCATTGGCTTTGACTACAGCACCATTTACCGTAACCATTCCGTCTCCGATCCACAACTGAACTTGGGAGCGAGATACGTTATCCACGGCTTCCGTAATATATTTGTCAATTCGTTCTTTTTTATGTTCAGCGGCAACGGTCCATTCCATACGTTCATTGCCATTCATTAGTTCTTCGTCGTTAATCTGTTCCTTATTCGGATTACTCATGATGTTCATTCCCTTCAATCTTCGCGGCTGCTTTTTCGCGCCGTCCTTCAAGCAACGTCTCCACAATGATTAACGCTACACCGATGCAGATTGCCGAATCGGCGATGTTAAAAATGGGAAACGTATAACTTCCAAAATTAAGTTGTACAAAATCTACAACTTCTCCGGTCAATGCCCGATCAAGGAAGTTGCCAATTGCTCCACCAAGCACCAAACTAAGCGCCACAGGCAGCAATTTGTGCGGGGTATCTTTTACCTTTTGCAAATACCAAATCAAGGCAACGACCACAATCAACGTAACCACGATAAAGAACCAACGCTGGTCTTGCAGAATGCCAAAAGCTGCTCCTGAGTTACGATGTGATGTGATGACAAAGAAATTGCCGATGACCGGAATTTCTTCTCTGAGTTCCATCCGGGTTGCAATCAGATACTTGGTTCCCTGATCCAATAAAAATACGATAAAAGCGAGGATATAATACACCACGTTTGTTTGTCACTCCGTTCTTGTCTTTTCCAAACGATACCAGGCTTACGCCAGACTTGTTTATTGTAGCACAGCTGTTTGGAAATCGTCCACGACGCGCTACATCGCAATCCTTATGGCAAAAACGATAACATTTCCCTTCTGTAATCTTGCCCTTAATGGCACATCCTACAATAGAGTCAAAATCCGGATTCCAGCATGAAAGCAGAAAGGGGAAAATCATGTCACATTTTACTAACGAACAACTGCAATTTTTACGTTCCCAACTCATGTCCGATAAGCGTGATATTGAACATAGACTTTCGGAAAACGAGCATTATGGCCTTGGAGACTCCCTTAAACTACAGACAGGTGAATTATCACCAATTGATAACCATCCTGGCGACATAGCTACGGAGGTGTATGAACGTGAGAAAGATATTTCCCTGCTGGAACATGATGAATTCCAATTGGAACGTATCGATTCTGCACTCCACGCCTTCGAAGAAGGACATTACGGTACATGCGCGGTCTGCCAGCAGCCCATCCCTTATGAACGCATGGAAGCTGTTCCCTACACCAAATACTGCAAAAAACATCAACCGGAAACCGTTGTCTCCGAAAACCGCCCTGTAGAGGAAGAATTCCTTGCCCCGGCATTTGGCCGAACGAGTCTGGATGAACGGGATGACCAAAATGGCTTCGATGGTGAAGACACCTGGCAGATTGTTGAAAGCTGGGGCACATCGAACTCACCAGCCATGGCTGAAGGACGCGATATCGACAGCTATGATGTTATGGCGATTGAAGCCACCGATGAAGTGGAAGGCTGCGTTGAAGCGTACGAAAGCTTTGTTGCCACGGACATCTATGGTCATGACGTCTCCATCGTGCGCAATCGGCAATATCGCCAGTACCTGGAGAACCGTGAAGGCGATGGTCTGTTAGAACCGGATATGGAGACGGATGACACGTATTAATTGCATTTTAATATCATTTGCTTTAAATCGCTAATCGCTTAGTAAGTGTTCATATCAAGCTGACGCTGGACAATGCGCACAATATCAGCGATGTAATCTCCAACAATGGGAAGATTGAGCGCCCCAAGTAGCTGCAAAACATAAATGATCGTTGCTGCGAAAAAGGTAAACCCAATCGCAATCCCCACACCTCGTGCGGCTCCAGACAACAGGTTAAGTCCGATCAATTTCCATGGTCTGTTCAGCAATTCTGTGTATTGCGCTATTCGTGAACGTTCCAGTTCATTCGCCAGACGGTTCGTCAGGGTATGTAACTCTTCAATTTTGTCATGCGAATTCAGATCATCTGATGTTGATTGTTGTGAAGTGGATGCGGTTTGCTTGTCATGTTCGCTCATGTTTTGGTCAGTTCCTTTGATTAATATAGATTGACTGCACTATAGAATCATTGCCTTATTGCCTAAAAAACAAACGAGCCCAGATACAGGGAATATGTCCCTGCCTCTGCGGCTCGTTGGTTTATACTCTATATTCTGTCCTAATTGAATGGGACATGCTCCGAATTACGCTTCGATGTAAATACCGATCGATTTGCCTCCGGCTTCAACGCGTTCCATGGACTCATTCGAGCCAAATGTCACTTCGGTTACGAGAACATTTTCACGCAACACATCATCAAACGCCTGAATAGCTTCCTGAAGGGATGCATCCACATCCAGCGTCAAACGGACTCTTTTCTCAATCGGCAAGTCCAGTCGTTTCCGGGTATCCTGCACAGCACGAACCACTTCACGGACCCAGCCTTCCTGTTCCAATGCTGGCGTGATTTCGGTATTGAGCGCAACCGTCAGACCGTAACCTGATGCAGAAGCAAAGCCTGATTTGGCCTGTTTATCAACCAATAATTCTTCGCTCGTCACTTGCAGCTCTTCGCCTTCCGGTGAAACGATGTTCAGCACACCCTCCGAAACCACTTTACGTGTCTCATCGGCCGACATTCCCTTGAAGAAGTTTTGCAGGAATCCTACGTTTTTACCGTATTTCTTACCTGCAACTTTCAGGTTCAGCTTCAATGTAAAGTCAACGAATTCCGCATCATTATGCTCCGTACGGATTCCTTTTACATTGATCTCTTCCTTGATGATATCTTCATAACTTGCCAGGTCAAACCCTTTATCCAAAGAAACGATCAATTCGGACAGCGGCTGACGTGTCTTGATGCCTGTTTCGTTACGAACGTTACGGGCAAGTTCAACCACGCGGCGAGCCGTCTCCATATCCTGTTCCAGTCCTGCATCAATCAGCGCTTCATTGGCTACCGGATAGTCTTCCATGTGCACACTCTCACCTATTGCAAGGTTCAGATAGATGTCTTCTGCCAGCATCGGTGTGAACGGAGCAACCAACTTCGCAGTAGTCACCAGTACTTCAGTCAATGTACGGTAAGCGTCCAATTTATCGTCTGTCAGGCCACTTCCCCAGAAACGGTCACGGGAACGACGGATGTACCAGTTACTCAACTCATCAACAAATGCTTCAATCGCTTTGGAAGAGTTCAGATAGTCGTTAACCAGCAACGCTTTTTCTACAACCAGGATCAGGCTGTTCAGTCTCGACAGAATCCAGCGATCCAGCTTGTGTGCGGACAGTTGGAACGGGTGCTCCTGTGGATCAAATCCATCAATGGTAGCGTAAAGTGTCAGGAATGCATGGGTGTTGACCAGCGTATCCACCATTTTGGATTTTGCTTCGCCTACGATACCTTTGGAGAAACGTTTGCTGTTCCACGGTGCACTGTCAGACAACAAAGCCCAGCGGAATGCATCTGTACCGTATTCTTCAATGACTTCCCAAGGATCGATAACGTTACCTTTGGATTTGGACATCTTCTGTCCGTTCTCATCGAGAACGTGTCCTGTAGCCATAACCGCTTTGTAAGGCGCTTTGCCTGTCAAAAGGGTAGAAACCGCAAGCAAGCTGTAGAACCAGCCACGTGTCTGGTCAATCCCCTCACAGATCATATCAGCAGGATACTGCTGTTCGAATACTTCTTTATTTTCAAATGGATAATGCTGTTGGGCAAACGGCATGGAGCCGCTGTCGAACCAGACATCGATCACTTCCGGTGTACGTTTCATCTCATATTTGCCGCAAGAGCTCATGACTTTAACGTCATCCACATATGGTTTATGCAATTCAAGATTCTCAGGCACATCACCTACCGCACGGGCACGCAGTTCTGCAATGCTGTGTGGAGCAAATTGTTCACCGGTCTCCTCGCACACCCAGATGTTCAGCGGAGTTCCCCAATAACGATCACGGCTGATGTTCCAATCCACCAGATCCTCGAGGAATTTCCCGAAGCGACCTTCTCGAATGTGACCCGGGTACCAATCCACTTCACTGTTGTTGGCAATCAATTGGTCCTTGATGGCTGTTGTTTGGATAAACCAACTGTCCATTGCATAGTACAAAAGCGGTGTATCACAACGCCAGCAGAATGGATAGCTGTGCTCATATTTTTCTTTGCTGAACAAACGTCCATTTTCAGACAGATATCGAACGATATCAATATCACAATCCTTCACGAAACGTCCGGCAAAGTCAGTAACCTCAGCGACAAATTTACCTTCCAGGTCCACCATGTTCACAAAGCTGATTCCATTCTCACGGCATACACGGTAGTCATCTTCACCATGGGCAGGAGCCATGTGTACGATACCCGTACCACTTGCATCCGTTACAAAGCCTGCACCCAGAATGATGTTGGCCTTCTCAGCCTGTACGTAGTTGAACGGAGGATCGTACGTTTTGCCAACCAGGTCAGCACCTTTCAGTGCACCGATGATTTCATACTCACCCTTGGTATCTTTCATCACTTTTTCAACCAGATTGGTTGCCATGATGTACACTTCATCACCTTGACGAACACGGGAGTAGTCCATATCCGGATTAACGGCAAGTGCAACGTGTGAAGGCAGTGTCCAAGGTGTTGTCGTCCAAGCCAGTACAAATTCTCCGCTGTCATTCAGTTTGAATTTCGCTGTAGCACTCAGGTCTTTGACGTCTTTGTACCCTTGTGCAACTTCATGGGAACTCAGTGTTGTCTGGCAAGATGGGCAATACGGACTCACACGGTGACCACGATACAACAGGCCTTTCTCATGGATCGTCGCCAGGATGTTCCATACACTCTCGATGTAGTTGTTATCAAGGGTGATATACGGGTTATTCATATCCGTCCAATATCCGATGCCTTCTGTCAAATCACGCCATTGTTGCTCGTACTCGAATACGCTCGCTTTACATTCGTTAATGAATTTCTCCACGCCGTAATCTTCGATTTCCCACTTGTGGGAGATGCCAAGCTTCTTCTGTACACCCAGTTCTACAGGCAGACCATGTGTATCCCAACCTGCTTTACGAACGACACGGTAGCCCTTCATCGTGTTATACCGTCCAACAAAATCCTTGATTACCCGTCCCAGCACGTGACCGATATGCGGTTTACCGTTTGCTGTAGGCGGCCCTTCATAAAATACGAAGTTTGGCTTGCCCTCCCGGTTTTCGATGGATCTTTTGAATGTATTCTCCGTTTTCCATTTATCTAACACGCGCAATTCTCTGGCGCGTGCCTTCTCTTTGACGTCAACTCGTTGCATGATGATTATCTTCCCTTTCTTTGGTTGGATTGTGGACCGTCCACAAAAAGCGTTTCAATCCCCCTAAATCCCCCTTGCCAAGGGGGACCCCATAGGCGCTCCGCCCTCTGGACACCCGGGATGGGTTGTCGTTGGTGGAACAGTGGCGCTTATGGGCAAGGGTTTATGTGCGTAGTGGCGGCCATTCTGCGGCTGTTCCCTGCGTGAACGCCGCATGGCCTTACCGCGAGGCGGGTGTTGCCGGGCGCTTCGCTCCCCCGGCAGGTGGCTCTCTCCCTGAGGTCCCTGCGGGCCTCATGCACGTTCGCCTTAGCGAACCCTGATTGCCGGGTGCTTCGCTTTCCCGGCGGGTGGCTCTCTCCTTGAGGTCCCTTCGGGCCTCATGGACGTTCGCCTTGGCGAAACCCGTGTGCCGGGTGCTCCGCTCTCCCGGCGGTTGGCTCTCTCCCTGAGGTCCCTGCGGACCTCAGGGACGTTCGCCTTGGCGAAACCCGGTGCCGGGCGCTTCGCTTTCCCGGCGGGTGGCTCTCTCCCTGAGGTCCCTGCGGGCCTCATGGACGTTCGCCTTAGCGAACCCGTGTGCCGGGTGCTTCGCTTCCCCGGCGGGTGGCTCTCTCCTTGAGGTCCCTTCGGGCCTCATGAACGTTCGCCTTTTTTGGACACAAAAAAGCCCCGTCCCTGGAAAGGGACGAGGCTATACTCGCGTTACCACCCTAATTCTGTTCATCACAAACCACATCCAGGCAAGCCTGGGTATGCTCTGTCATCAACAGCGCTTATGCCCCGCTATACTACCGCAGGGTGCCGTTATAACGTACGGCTTACGGTTCGGCTTACACACGGCAATCAAGATCACCGCTTCAGCGTCACTTCTCCGGGGAGATATTCGGCTATAACTCATCCATTGGTTTGCACCAACCACCAACTCTCTGAGGGATGAGATCATAACGTACTGAACCCGTCATGGAATCACTATTCATTATGAATATAGTTATAGCCTCTTTGCAGACAAAAGTCAACCAGGCGACAGACTAATAAATTTCTTTCATCTCCCGCTCACGGTCACGCACTTCCTGCTCCCGGCTCTCCAGCACTTCCCAACCATCCTGAGTCAACAGTTCAAGCTGCGCTTCAACAAGCGTGCGGAAACGGGCACGATAAATCGAGGCCTGCTTTTTCAGTTCTTCCACTTCCAAAGCAATTTTGCGAGATTTGCCCAACGATTCGTTCACGATCCGGTCTGCATTTTTCTCTGCTTCCTTCACGATCAACTGCGCTTCTTTCTTCGCATTACCCTTCACATCATCAGCAGCTTCCTGCGCAATGATGATCGTTTTGCTAAGCGTCTCTTCAATTGTAGAAAAATGATCCAGTTTCTCCTGAACGGACAGCAACTGATTGCTCAGCTCTTTGTTCTCGCGAATGACGCCTTCGTAATCTTTGATGACTTGATCCAGGAATTCATTGACTTCATCCTCGTCATACCCGCGCAAACGTCGGGAAAATTCCTTGTTGTGTATGTCCAGCGGCGTTAATGGCATGCTGTCCACCTCCTGTTAAAGTTCCTTCCCGTCCAGAGAAGGTTTGCAGCATATGGGTACCACCCAAGGGGCCGTATCGTTGATGCCTAACCTTGGCAACGTATACGGAATGCAGGATCAGAATTGCATCCTCCAACGTTCATGTAAAGCTTTGACTTAATGTATATCGGATACACCGCGTTTTTTCTACACCTTTATGATAAACATTTCGACAAGAAAGCGGATTTTCCTGCAACAGACTCAGGCAAATTTGCCGATTTTCACTCGGCAGCGCCCTTTTTTAGTCATTCCATCCTGTTCCATAACCTTGAAACGGCCAAATCCCTGAATGGATACGACATCACCCGCTTTTAGCGATTTGGAGGGATCTTCCTCAACTTTCCAGTTCACACGGCAGCGACCAGCTTTGATCGGCACCAGCACTTTACTGCGACTAAGCCGATACACATCTGCGCAGATTCCATCCAAACGAAGAGAAGCAACCGTAATGTCCTTCGTCTCCAGTTTGCTCTCTGACCATCGCATCTGATCCAAAGGAAGTAACTCTGTGAACACATGTAACCGATGCACCTGATTCAGTTGAAGCGATAAAAAAGCGCCGGTTTCCGCCGCCACCACTGTATGGCAACCGTCCTCCAGCACTTGGATATCTCCGATCTTTCCACGTTTCATCCCAAGCCCGAGCAGGGAACCCATATAGTCCCCATGCTCCAGCTCCGAGATTTTCTGATCATCAGACGTAATACTGAGCACCTGCATTCCCATATCCTCATCATCCAGATACATATAATCAGGTGCAACCAGCGCACGCTTGCGTTCAGCAGCCTCGTAACCACCATCCAGACGAATCTGAACGTCGTTACGGCGATTGGCAAGAGTCTGTAAGATAAAAACCTGTCTTGGATCAAGGAAGTCAGTTAGCTTCATGTCATGATACTTACCTGCCCGCTCAACCCAATCCGAAGCCTTATCTACAAAATCCCGCTCATCATGGCTAAAATGTTCGTAAATTTCACCGCTCATCTATGTCACCCTACCCTAATAGTCCGTGTTCAAAAAGACCGGTTTTCAGTACGGAGAAGATGGGATAAAGCTAGAAATGGAGTAGCGGAGCGTAGAAAAAACTACGTGAGCAACGGACATTTCGGCTGAATTCCATATTCGATGCTGACGATGCCACTAGGCATCCTTCGTAATCAAAAGCGGACTTTTTGAACAACCTCTAATATGCAAAATACCGGAGTATGGAGATCAGCCCATTAAGCGCAAGTTGCAGAACAATCAGCGCCACAATCGGGGAAATATCCAGCACACCGAACAAAGGCGGTATAAATCGGCGAAACGGTCTTAGATATGGTTCCACTAATTTGCCCAGCCATTCACCGATGAAGCTTTCCCGCGCATTGGGAAGCCAAGACATCAATATGTAGACAATGACCATGTAAAAGTAAATCTGGTATAACGTGTACAACACGCTTTCAATCTGATACAAAAGTGGCTCACCTCATTCTGTTATAATCTTGCTCGCTGTCAGCCAGTATTTCCGTAATTGAGCCCTGAATTTCAACCGTATCTGGCGTACAGAGAAAAATGTTTCCGCCGATTTTGGAAATACCGCCACCCAATGCATATACCGTGCCACTCAGAAAATCAATAACGCGCAACGCTTGGTCCTGGCGAATTCGTTGCAAGTTCACCACAACGGTACGATGCGAACGCAGATGGTCGGCAATTTCCTGAGCCTCGTCATAAGAACGCGGTTCATACAGGACAACTTTAACATTTTTCTGGGAATGAATGCTCACCACATTATTCCCCCTTTGGTTTCTACGTTTATCGAGACTGGAGGTTTCAGCTTCCTGATGTTCAGCCTCATTTTCCTCCTGCGCAGCCATTCGTTCACGTTCCACAATCTCTTCCTCTTCCTGAAGTCCGAGGAAATTCATAAATTTATTCATTACGCCCATCGTGAACCCTCCTCTTTTCCTACGAGAATCGATCCTAGCCGTACCCAGGTTGCACCTTCTTCAATGGCCACTTCAAAATCATTGGACATCCCCATCGACAGCTCAGTCAATGGCTCTGCTGTAAGGGCTTGTCCATTCAATTGATCTCTCAGCTCACGCAATCCACGAAATACGGGACGCGTCAGCTCCGGATCTTCCTCATGAGGTGCCATAGTCATTAGGCCAACGACCTTGAGATTGTTGAACGAACGAATATCACGCAAAAAAGAACTTGCCTGTTCAGGCTGTAAGCCATACTTGCTCTCTTCACCCGAAATATTCACCTGCAAAAACGTTTCCACTTGAATGCCAAGTGAAGCTGCTTTTTTATCCAACTCCTTCGCCAATGACAAACGATCCAGTGAATGTATGTAACGAAACTTGCCAATCACGTCTTTCACCTTGTTTGTCTGCAAATGACCGATAAAATGCCAGGCACCCTGCTGACCAAAAGCTTCCCATTTGGCCTGTGCATCCTGCCACCGGTTTTCTCCAATATGCTCAAGACCATGATCCAGCACCGATCCCGTTGTTTCAAGTGAGACATATTTCGTGACCGCAATCACATTCACATCATCACGATGACGGTTACTGCGCCGACATGCGTCCTCGATCTTCTGATTTACCTGTTGAATACGCTCCTCCAATGACACAGAGGGTCACCTCTCTTCCAGCCCAATCCAGCTCGCCATCCGTCCTGTAACACCATTTTCCTTCCGATAGGAGAAAAATAGTTCGGGATGACAACTTGTACACCATGTTGTACATTCGATATGATCCGGCATTATTCCTGCTTTCATCATAATGTGTCGATTACATTCTTTCAAGTTTAACATCGTTTTACCGTTATTCACGGCTCGATATGCTTGTTTAGAAGCAGAATCCTTGTATTTATCATTAACCGGGGAATCATCAAACCAAACCCGTACATGCTGCATGACCGCCTCATCCACTTCATAACAGCAATCCCCAATCGACGGACCGATTGCAGATCGAATGTCCTGCCTACGGCTGCCATACTCCCTTTCCATCGTCTCCACCATGGATACAGCGATACCCGCGACTGTACCTTTCCAGCCGGCATGAGCAAGACCTACCGCCTGCTGCACAGGGTCATAGAAATAAAGCGGAACACAGTCGGCATAGAAAGAAGTCAGCAACACACCAGGCACATTCGTGACCAATCCATCCGTATCCTGCAACGCAGATTGACGATCAAGTAATCCTCTGCTCCGATCTTCAGCGGTTATTACAGCCACATGTTTGCCATGCACCTGCTCTCCACAGGTCCATGCTTCTGCTGCAAAGCCAAGCTTCTCGGTTACAAGCCTGCGGTTGTTAAGTACAACTTCAGGGTCATCCCCCACATGATAAGCACAATTGAGCGTGGCATACGGAACTTTTCCAACTCCACCATGTCTCGTCGTAAACCCGACTGACAGCTGTTCAAATTGCTGTGTCCAGGGCTCAACATATAATAATAACGGATCAGGACCGAAATCTGAATTTGGGTTCTTTGTCCGTTCAAGTAATTCTTTATCCAATACAAAGGGTTCCATTATCTCACCTCACCACTTCCAGTGTACCAAATGAGCCACATTCTGTCTCATTTATATCGTTCGACGCTGATTACGTTCCGACCGTTCAATGCGTTCCACTCGCTCTGTGCGGTTATGCTGCTGTTCATCATACAGGCGCGCTTCGCGATCACGCTCGTCATACGTATTTTCCTTCACCTCATCACTCTTCACCAGTATCACATCTGAACCAATCTTCACAATGTTTCTCCAGGGAATTACCAGATCCGTTCCCCCTCCAAAAAGACCCATAAAACGGCTGTACCCTGGCACAACAATCGCTTCAATTCGTCCCTGCTTCAGATCCAGCTCCAAATCACTGATCTGACCGAGGCGTTTACCATCCGTAATGTTAATGACATCCTTTGTCTGAAAGTCCGAGATTTTCATGCCTCGTGCCGCTACTTCGCTCGTATTTACTTTCATTCATTCCCGCCCCCTGTTATTCCTCTTCTGCCCGTTCTTCACGCTTCTATACAATATATGTTTCAGGGGCGAAAAATGTCCTGTTTTTCATCGAATGTGGAAACGGTGCAAAACAAAAAGACGACCAACGGTATACACTGCCCCGATTGATCGTCCTTCTGCCTTTGCATCGTGTTATGACTTTACATGTTTTTGCATCTGCTGTATCGCTGATTTCTCCAGACGTGATACCTGAGCCTGGGAAATGCCAATTTCATCAGCCACTTCCATCTGGGTTTTCCCTTCGAAAAACCGCATCGACAGAATCATTTTTTCCCGCTGACCAAGACGATGCATCGCTTCACGGAGTGCAATTTCCTCGATCCATGACACATCCTTGTTTCTGTCATCGCTGATCTGATCCATAACATAGATCGGATCTCCACCATCATGATAAATCGGTTCGAAGAGCGAGACCGGGTCCTGAATGGCGTCCAATGCAAAAACAACATCTTCCTTCGGCACATTCAGTACTTCCGCAATTTCAAATATCGTCGGTTCCCGGGAGTTTTTATTCGTCAGGCTGTCACGGACCTGAAGTGCTTTGTAAGCAATGTCTCTCAAGGAGCGAGATACCCGAATTGGGTTATTATCACGCAGGTATCGACGGATTTCACCGATAATCATCGGCACCGCGTAGGTTGAAAATTTGACATTCTGGGATAAATCAAAATTATCAATGGCTTTCATCAGGCCGATGCAACCAACCTGGAACAGATCATCGACAAACTCCCCCCGATTGTTAAAACGCTGAATGACACTGAGTACCAGACGCAGGTTGCCATTCACTAATTTCTCTCTTGCTGAGCGATCATGGTGTTGCTGAAGGGAATGAAACAATTCCCGCATTTCAGTGTTGGTGAGGACAGGCAATTTTGCGGTGTCCACGCCACAAATCTCGACTTTGTTTCGGGTCATCGTGATTTACCTCCCAAGGAGAAACATTAATGTACATTATCTCCGGGGCAGGCTTTTTTATTCGTACTTGGCATCCTTGCCAGTAATACCCATTCTGACCAATGATGTATTTCAGACCATTTTATTGAACTCCTTGCGGAGTCTTTTAATGATTCTTTTTTCGAGACGAGAGATGTAGGATTGGGAGATTCCTAGGAGATCCGCTACATCTTTTTGTGTCTTTTCTTCCCCATCCGTCAGGCCAAAACGAAGCTCCATAATCATTCGCTCGCGCTCCGTTAATTTTTCCAGTGCCTTGTGCAAAAGTTTCCGGTCTACCTGCTCTTCAATATTCCGATAGATTGTATCGTTTTCTGTACCCAATACATCGGATAATAATAGTTCATTTCCATCCCAATCAATGTTGAGCGGTTCATCAAAAGAAACTTCAGTTCGGATCTTACTATTACGTCTCAAGTACATCAAAATTTCATTTTCGATACAACGTGAAGCATAGGTTGCCAGTTTGATTTTCTTTTCCGGGTCAAATGTATTAACTGCCTTGATCAATCCGATCGCTCCAATGGAGACCAAATCTTCAATATTGATTCCTGTGTTTTCAAACTTTCGTGCAATGTACACCACCAGACGCAGGTTGCGCTCAATGAGCATCGCGCGAATGGCCGAGTCTCCCGAGGATAATTTTTGCAGCAAAAATTCTTCCTCTTCCCTTGTCAAAGGCGGCGGAAGTGCCTCACTTCCCCCAATATAATAGATCTCTTCACTTTTGAGTCCCAACAAAAATAACAGACGGTAATATTGCAGCTGCGCCACCAGTTTCCATTTCACAAGCATGTACGTTCCTCCTATACCACATTCAGCGGCTTTTCTGTTGCTCCCGCAGAGAGAGCCGTAGACTGCGCAGAAGCAGCGTCTTGCACAAGTTCAGGATGAATCACGGCCTGGTATTTCCCATCCGACGACAAAACACCTCCATCCAGCCCAATAAGTACCCTTGTCGTCTCATAACATGTTTCCTCCATCGTCACCTTCACCCGGTCCGGCTTCATTGCCAGCATAAACGCAGTCCCTTTGTTAATGCCCCGATAAGGCACCAGCCGCAGTCGATCCTGCCACTGAAAACTTTCCTGATCCAGCTCCAGAATAAGGTTGTCCGGCGCCTCGTCCTTGAGTCTACCCTTCCATGAAGCGGGTAACATGTCTTGCCATAACGAAACCTCCATCACCATGACCGGCATGCGCGATAAGGGATCTGTAAGTTGATTGCCCGTATCCAGAAGGCCTGTACAAGAAATGACTACCTCATCGATGCAGACCTCAACTTTACCCAAATAGGTCGTCATGCGATCCGTTTTCCGTTTTGAGCTCTGCACAGCTTTGAATAAAAACAGGACAGCAAAAAATACGATAAACGTGAACCAGAAAGCAATTTTCAGATCAAATGACATACCGCCAGAAGCCGTGAACCAAATGCCGTTAAACAACTCACCGGAGCTCTGAAGCATGTAATGCACACCCAGAATACCTCCGGCAGCGACAAAATTAATCACATAGAAGGTACCGAGCGTCCTCGCAAAAGCCTGCAGACCTTTAAAACCAAAAGCAATCGTAAGCATGACCAGCGAGAACCCGAACTTGATCAGAAAGGTGAACATAAAATCAAACTCCGGTACAAACATCATGACCACGTATAATGCACCCACAATGGCTGACAGCAACCATCGCCACCAAACCAGCTTTGTCTTGCGCATCCAGGCGGTCATTCCGATGAGTGCACCGTCAATACACAGGTTTGTCAAAAAAATTAGATCCACATAAACAACCAAAGTCTTCACCTGCCTGCGCGCAACATATCGAAATACCGGTACCCGATATCCTGATATTCATGAGCATATTCACAAGTATACGGAGCCCCCTGTTCAAAGTCTGTCTAATCATGGGGGTGTGGTTCCAACTTTTTTTGTCGGAATTGCTCAGGCCCTTTGTTCAGAATTTGTTCATTGCTGTATGCTATGATATCTAAATAAACAGAAAAAACCCGGTCACTCCATAAGGAGTACCGGGTTTCCAATAAATTGATTTGCGTATTAATCGTTGTTATTATTGCGTGAACGATTGCGTAAAAATGTCGGAATGTCCAGCTGATCATTGCTCGGCTGATTTCCGAAAGGACGCAGGTTCGGCGAACGCGTATCTGTCGTCTCCGCTGTTGCTGGAGCAGGCTTACGTCCTGGTGGTGGTGGAGCAGGTTTATCTTCAAAACCAGTTGCAATAACTGTAACCTTAATCTCCTCTTTCAGGTCTTCGTCAATGATGGCACCAAAGATCATATTCACTTCCGGGTCGGAAGCAGATGTTACGATCTCTGCCGCTTCGTTCACTTCATACAGGGACAGATTAACGCCACCCGTAATGTTCATGATTACGCCGCGAGCACCTTCAATAGAAGTTTCCAGCAAAGGACTCATAATGGCTTTCCGTGCTGCTTCTGCGGCACGATTCTCACCAGTTGATTCACCAATCCCCATAAGGGCTGAACCACGTTCGTGCATAATCGTTTTGACGTCAGCAAAGTCAAGGTTGATCAGACCCGGTACAGCGATCAAATCAGAGATACCTTGTACCGCTTGACGAAGTACGTTATCCGCTTGACGGAATGCTTCAAGCATAGGAGTCTTTTTGTCTACGATCTCGAGCAAACGATCATTAGGAATCACGATCAGTGTGTCGACTTTTTCCTTGAGAGCTTCAATACCTTGCTCTGCATGGCTGGAACGCTTGCGTCCTTCAAATGTAAATGGACGAGTTACGACACCAACGGTAAGTGCACCACACTCTTTAGCGATTTCGGCAATAACCGGAGCCGCACCTGTACCTGTACCACCGCCCATACCGGCTGTAACAAATACCATGTCTGCACCTTTCAACGTGTTCATGATCAGATCGCGGGACTCTTCCGCTGCTTTTTTACCTACATCCGGGTTGGCGCCAGCACCAAGACCACGAGTCAATTTATCACCGATTTGCAATTTATGCTCGGATTTCGCCAGGTGTAACGCCTGAGCATCCGTATTCACCGTAATAAATTCAACACCTTGTACACCATTTTCAATCATACGGTTGACTGCATTGCTTCCGCCGCCGCCTACACCGATGACTTTAATTTGAGCCAAGCTCTCCATCTCGAAATCAAATTCCAACATATTATTCCATCTCCCCCTCAATGTGCATGGATGGCCCGTCCAATTTTTGATTTGAACCGAATCAATTTCATATATCGACGAACGAAAGCGTTTATTTTAGTACCGGCGCATTCAGACGGCTTCAAGAATGTATGAAATGGATCCAACCTGTTATATAAATTCGCTGAACATATTCTTCAGCCGCTCGAACAGACCGGGTTTTTGCTCCGATTCCTGTGCCGTATTTGGCTTCGGACGGTTGGTCGGTTTCTTGTTGTTATTATTGTTGTTGTTGTTATTTCCACCGCCGTTATTGATCGAGGGACGAATGCGCAAACTGCGAATTACACTGTGCAATATGCCAACTCCGCTTGTAAACCCGGGGTCACGCACACCAATATAATCCGGAACTGCAACTCGTACCGAAGCAGCAAGCTCATGCTGAGCGACCTGCAGAACCCCCGGCATAGAGACCGTACCTCCCGTAAGTATATAACCTCCAGGAAGCTCGTTGTAACCAAGACGCTTCACTTCTTGGGATATCATCTGGAATATTTCTTGAACCCTAGGTTCAATAATTGCTGCCAGATCCTCCTGTGAAAACTCCTTGTCTACATTACTGCCAATTCGGGTGACTTTGAACATCACATCCGCAGCAGCATCATCCAACCAGGCGCAGCCATATTTCAGTTTCACTTTCTCTGCCTGATCCGTTAACGTGCGTAAGCCATAGGCGATATCATTTGTTACAAATTCCCCACCTATTGGCAACGTTGATGTTGCAACAAGACTGTCTTCTTCAAAAATGGCGATGGTTGTTGCACCTGCTCCAATATCAACAAGCACTGAACCCATCGTTTTTTCATCTTTGGACAAAGCCAGTTGACCCGCTCCAAGCGACATGAGAACCAGATCGCTTACTTTCAGACCCGCTTTTTCCACGCAGCGCAAAAGATTATGTATCGCGGTTTTTGCACCCGTAATGATCGTTGCTTCAACTTCCAGACGAACACCAATCATACCACGGGGGTCCTGTATGCCCTCCAAGCCATCTACAACATATTGCTTGGCGACAACATCAATAATTTCCCGTTCCGGCGGAACTGCAATGACTTCGGCTGCTTTCAACACCCGTTCCATGTCTTCTTCTCCGATTTCACGATCCTCGTTAGACACAGCCACGACGCCGTGACTGCTCATCAGTCCGATATGATTTCCCGAGATTCCAACATACACTTCGGATATTTGAATACCTACCATACGTTCTGCATGATCCACTGCGTTGCGAATCGACTGCACCGTCTGATCGATATCTACGATTACACCTTTGCGAATTCCCTCCGAGTCGGCAGATCCAACTCCTATAATATTAAAGGTTCCATTATTCATTTCCCCAATAATAGCGCGAATTTTGGATGTACCGATGTCCAAACTAACAATGATGTCATTGTTGCTCAAGTCTGTGGCACCTCCTGACTCCAATAGTAAATTACGTTCGAATTTAAACACTCTTAAAACATATTCAACACACTTCAGGCTTTCCCTCTTTTTTCTACAATGTTTTTGGGTGTCAAAATCTGGTTGCCAGACATAAAACATTGAAGAAAAAAGAAGGAGGCAACTCATGTGCCATAAGTTCAAGTGTATCATTTTTTCTTCATCTCAGAAAGAACAAGTTTCATTGCTCTGACGGGGTCAAACCCCGACCTGCCTAGGCTTTCATATTCAGTCCAGCCTCATCATGGCAAAGATCAGGGGCTTGCTCCTGGTTCAGCATCATCTTCCGGGTCATCCGGGATGAAAGGGACATAGGTATCTGCCTCAAGCATGGTGATTTTCCCAGGCCGTTCGGTCTCAATCACCTGATTCAGATACTCCACTTTATCCGATAAAAGAGAGACGGTTGTAATCACTTCAAACTGCGATTTGGTATACATCCGAATCTGATCCGGAAATGAAGGCGTTGGATTCGGAATAATTTCCGAAATATCCGTCGTTAATTCATTCGGAATTTTAGCCAGTGTCTGGCTCAGTTTGGCTTTGAGTGGATCATCAGCCTTCCATTGGGTCAATATAGGCTTCTCCACAGCAACACCAATTGTTGCCGGAACCGTCAAGCTTGTCCCACTGGCTAATATCGCTTTTAGCGTACCGTCAGAACCAAGCTCATAAGCAACCGTGGCATATTCCTGAACCTTGATATGGATAATTCCCGGAAATTGCTTGTCCACGGTAACGGTGGAAATCGCCTTGATGGTCTTGAGACGCTCAATAACCTCGGCAGTACTTGTCCCAAAAAATTGTTCGCCTTCTTTCAGTCCGCTTTTCTCCAGCAGTTCTGAAGTTGCTGTATATACATTACCCGTAATTTCAATTGCCGAAATCCGACTCATGGAAGAACGAAAGAATAATACAGCCAGCAATACAATAAATAATAATAAGAGAATAATTACAATTTTGCGGCTTGTGTTTCCTTTTGGCCGATTCTTCTTCAGAACCGGAATTTGACTTTTAGGCATAAGTAGCGCTCCACAAAGCCTCAGGTCCCCTCCCTTCAAGAAGGGGACTCCAAGGACGTTAATTGGCAAAATCCAACTGTTTCGAAACGGGCGACTGTCGCTCAACCGATGCTCCAAGACTTTGGAATAACTTCTCGATCTGATCGTAGCCCCGGTCAATATGATGCACTTGCTCCACAACCGTTTTGCCTTGAGCAGCCAGACCAGCAATGACCAGAGCTGCACCTGCACGAAGATCGGTTGCTTCTACTGTAGCCCCGTACAGACGGGGAACACCACGGATAAATGCTGCGTTCAGATCGACTGAAATATCAGCCCCCATCACATTCAGTTCATCCACATGTTTGAACCGGCCCTCGAATACCGTTTCCTTCATCACACTGAATCCGTCTGCCAAACTGAGCAGCACCATGATTTGCGATTGCAAATCTGTCGGAAACGAAGGATACGGAGAAGTCACAATACGGTCTACTGATTTGGGACGGCTCATACAGCTCACCGTCATTATATCATTGCAGACTGTGATTTGAACACCAGTGCGCTTCAATACATGTATAAGTGAAGTAAGATGAGCAGGATTGCAGTGTGTAAGCGTAACATTGCCTCGTGTTGCTGCTGCTGCAATCATTACGGTTCCGGCAACGATTCGATCCGGTATAATCTCATAGGAACAAGGTTTCAGTCTCTCAACGCCATTGATCGTGATTGTATCCGTTCCTGCACCAATAATGCTTGCACCCATAGCATTCAAAAAGTGTTGCAGGTCCTGGATTTCAGGTTCTCTTGCGGCGTTGCAGATGGTTGTCGTCCCTTTAGCCATAACGGCTGCCATCATGATATTCTCGGTCGCTCCCACACTTGGGAAATCCAAATGAATATCTGTACCCACCAGATTGTGCCCATGACAGATAATCTGTTGGTCCTGCTCTTCAATCAAAGCTCCGAGCGCTTCCAGGCCCCGGAGGTGAAGATCAATTTTGCGTTCTCCAATGGCACAGCCTCCTGGCTGATACACTGACACTTGCCCAAACTTAGCCAGCAATGGTCCCATCAAAAAAATGGAAGAGCGCATCTGCTTCATTAGATCTTCTGGCACATCATATGACCGGATAGACGAGGTATTAATCGTCACTGTTCCCTGTTCATGCCGACACGTGCATCCAAGCCGTTCCAGGATATACAGCATCACTTCAATGTCCAGCAAGTGTGGAACGTTATGCAGTGTAACTTCTCCATCTGCCAACAAACTTGCGGCCATAATCGGTAAAGCGGCATTTTTTGCTCCATGGATGCGTATGGATCCTGAGAGGGGTTTCCCGCCTTCAATCACCAATTTGTCCAATGTATCACCTCCGGGGTTTACCGCTCACCCACTACGAAGACTTCCGGTACCAGGTTAATACCGTTTTGAGATGATATAGTGCTCTGTATCTGCTGCATTAGGGTGATAACGTCCTCTGCTGTTGCTTGGCCTGTATTAACAATGAAATTGGCATGCATGGTGGATACCTGTGCGCCTCCCTGGGTCATTCCTTTCAGCCCTGCTGCTTCAATCAGGCGGGCTGCATGATCACCCGGTGGATTTCGGAATACACTACCTGCACATGCCATCTGCAGTGGCTGTGTGCGGCGCCGGCGATCTTTGTAAGCCGCCATCGTTTCCGAAATGACGTTGCGCTCTCCATGCTGGAGTTCAAATGTAGCTTCCAGCACGATGCCTCTCCGATCATGCAGAACAGAGTGGCGATAGGCAAAATCCATGTCCTCCTTGCTGTAACGTACCAATTCCCCTGTCTCCAGTACAATCTCAGCGAATTTGAATATCCGTGACACATCCGATCCATGCGCGCCTGCATTCATGTACACAGCTCCACCGACAGTGCCGGGGATACCGCTGCCGAATTCCAGACCGGTCCATTCCTTTTTGGCAGCAACCACACTGAGTTTTACAAAAGAATGCGCCGCTCCGGCGGTTACACCGCCTTCGTGAAATTCGGCATAATCAAAGCCCTCGCCTGGTTTCACCACAACACCACGTATTCCTTTGTCTGACACCAGCATGTTTGAGCCCCGTCCAAGTTGCATCCACGGAATCTGATACGTGTGAAGCAATTGAACGAGATTCATCATCTGCTCTTTATTCTCGGGAATGACCAGTGCATCCGCAGGACCGCCGATCTTCCATGTGGTGTATTTGGCTAGCGATTCGTTTTCAAGAACTCTGCCAACATTATTCTGGGATAGTAACGATATCCACTGATGCATGTTTGCTTCCTCCTTTGCTTCAAAACCGATGAGCACGGTATGTTCTGTTGTTACAGACCGTGTTCTGGCGCCATGGAACGATGGTCACGATTTATACGGTATCTTATGTCAGCCCCGTCTTGTGTGTGACAATCGCCCACAATCGCACTTTATCGGCGTGCAGCAAGACGCTGAATTTCATGAACAAGCACTTCAGCTGCATCGGGTTTCCCCAGTTTCCGGGAGGCTTCAGCCATTCGTTTACGTCCCGATTCATCATTCATAATCTTGGCGATGGCTTCATACAGGACTTTGCCTGTAAGATCCTTCTCCAGCATTGTGAGTGATGCGCCTCCACCTTCTAGCGTGCGTGCATTGGCTTCCTGATGATTATTAGTCACGTTAGGTGACGGAATCAGAATCGAAGGAATACCCAGTGATGTAATCTCCGCAAGGAATGATGCACCTGCGCGGTTTACAATCAAGGATGTGCAGGCAAGCACCTCAGGCATATTATGCACGTAAGGCAGGACATGCAGGTGGTTTGGCATCGTACCCAATGAGCTACGAATGGCTTCACGCGTTTCATCAAAATAGGTATCCCCTGTCACGTAAACGACATGTACATCGTCCAGTTGTTCCAGCATTGGAGCCATGTCCACCATGGCCTGATTGATTGCTTTTGCCCCGCGACTGCCACCAACCACAAGAACAACACGGCTGTTCATCGGTACACCTAACGTGGCAAAACCACGATCACGGCTAGCCTGGGCTACCGTAGTCGCTCGCGGATTACCGGTGTAGATCACCTTTTTTGCGCCGGAAAACGATTTTTCAGAACCTTCAAAGCTAACGGCAACCGTGTCCACATAACGCATCAAAAATTTGTTCGTCAGACCAGGGATGGCGTTCTGTTCATGAATTATACTCGGAATTCCCAGTTTTGTTGCTGCATATACCACAGGTCCACATACATATCCACCTGTACCAATCACAACATCCGGTTTGAATTCCTTCAGCATTTTTTTGGACTTGCGTACTCCTTGAATGAAACGCATGACCGTTTTCAGGTTTTCGATGGACAATTTCCGTCGAAAGCCTGTAATATCAATGGATTTAAAAGGAATATTTTCTTGGGGAACCAGTTTGCTTTCCAGCCCTCTGGTTCCTCCGATGTATAGAAATGTCGAGTCCGGGTTCTCCGCCTCGCATTGTCTTGCTATGGCAACGGCCGGATAGATATGTCCACCCGTACCGCCACCGCTTAGAACGACTCGCATCGCATAGTCACCTCGCATAACGGGATAAATTCACTAAAATGCCCAGTGCTGTGAGCATGAGGGTCAATGATGATCCGCCGTAACTGATCAGAGGCAATGTAATGCCCGTAACAGGCATCATGCCAATGACAACACCAATGTTAATAATGACCTGTACGGCGACCATACCTACGATACCAACACCAAGCAGACTGCCGAAGGCATCCGGAACGGTCATGGCTACACGCATCCCTCTCCACACCAGCACCAGAAACAACAATAATACAATCATTCCACCTATAAAGCCGAGTTCTTCGGCCAAAATACTAAAAATAAAGTCCGTTTGCGGTTCAGGTACATAACTGTACTTCTGCCGGCTCATACCCAGTCCCAATCCCGCTAGTCCACCAGGACCAATTGCGTATAAGGATTGAATGATCTGATATCCGGCACCCAGCGGATCGGACCACGGGTCCAAAAACGCTGTGATACGCTGCAACCGATAGGGTGCTGCTGCAATCAAAGCTGCAAACCCCGCTACGCCGCCAAGAGCAAGCAGGCTCAGATGTTTCATACGCGCTCCGGCTGTGAAAATAATAAGCATCGATGCGCCCATCATCACGGTGCCAGTCCCCAAATCAGGTTGCAGCATAATAATCCCAAAAGCCAACCCGATCAATCCCAGCGGTGGCAGAAGCCCCGATGTGAAGGTTTTGATTTTACCCGGTTCCTTGCTCAGCCAATGAGCGAGAAACAGAATCATGCCCAGCTTCATGAATTCTGAAGGCTGAATACCGAACGAACCAATGCCCAGCCAACTTCGTGCACCACCGCGAACCACACCAATTCCAGGAATGAGCACCGCAATGAGCATAATAAAACAGGCAATCAATATAGGCTTGGCATATTTCCTCCACACCCTGTAGTCTACGTTAGCAGTTACGAACATGGCCACAAGCCCAAGCACCGCAAACAGGGCCTGTCTTTTTACAAAATAAAATGAATCGCCATAGTCATGAAAGGCAAGCACCGAGCCCGCACTATATACCATAATAATGCCGATGGCAAGCAATGCCAAAATACAAATCAGCAACCAAATATCTGGTGCCGGTCGCGTCTGTTTCATCAGGAGGCCACCCCTTGCATGGAAGTAGGGGCTTTTCCACCCCCCTACTTACAAGTTATGCGCCGCCTCTTTAAAAATGCGTCCCCGCTCTTCATAGGAAGCGAACATGTCCCAACTTGCACATGCCGGGGATAACAAAACGACATCACCGGCACTGGCAAGCTTCGATGCTTCCTGCACAGCAACGGTTAACGTCCGGGCAGCGTCCTCCTCATTATCGACGACCTTAATTTGCTTTAATCCGGCAAGTTCCGCGACCTTGGCAATTTTTGTCCGTGTCTCTCCAATTGCAACGACAGCTTTTACCCGTTCCTGGAACAAGGGCAACAACTCCATCATGTCTGATCCACGATCCAGCCCTCCTGCAATCAATACGACCGGTTCCTTGAACGAATTCAGGGCCATGACCGTAGCCTTTGAATTGGTCGCTTTGGAGTTGTTGTAGTACGCAGAGCCATTATGCTCTAGAACATATTCAAGTCGGTGTTCAACCGCCTTGAAATCTGCAAGCGGAGCAGCCAGCACTGCTGGATCAGCTCCTGCCGCTACGGCAATGGCCACAGCGGCCATTGCATTTTCCACATTGAATCGTCCAGCGATGCCAATGTTCTCGATGTCAATAATGGTGTGGTGATTTCCCTTTTCATCCGCGTAGATAATCTGACGCTTCACATCATCCTCTTCTCCATCCACATAAGGAGGATCTGCATACACACCTACATCCAACTTCTCAATCATTGAGAAGGGAAGCAATCTGCCTTTGATGTAAGGAACTAGACCACGACATACCGCATCATCCCAATTCAGAATGGCCACGTCGTCAGGCTGCTGATTCGCGAACAGTTTCGCTTTGGAAGCCACATAATCATCCAGATCCCCATGATAGTCCAGATGCGTCTCTGCAACGTTAAGCAAGCTGGCAATCCGGGGACGGAAATCAACCGTTCCTTTGAGCTGGAAACTGCTAAGTTCAACAACCATCCAGTTATCTGGAGAAGCTTGCTCTGCCGCTTCACAGAGAGGTGTTCCGATATTACCGGCAACGATCGGGTTGAGGCCGGCATGTTCCAACATTTCCCCCACCCAAGTGGTTGTTGTTGTTTTGCCGTTCGAACCCGTAATCCCGATCATGGGTGCAGCACATAGATGATAAGCAACCTCTACTTCGGTCACCACTTCAATGCCCAATGCCAAAGCTTGCTGCACAGGAGCAGCATGGTATGGGATACCCGGGTTTTTGACAACCAGCTTCACACCACTGTGAATCAGATCATCCGGATGCCCTCCGCATACAACAGAAATTCCCAAAGCCTCCAATTCGGAAGCTTCGGGACATTGATCTCTCTCTTTTTTATCATTTACTGTAACCTTCGCTCCGGCGCGATCCAGCACCTTGGCGACCTGTACGCCGCTTTTGGCCAATCCGAGCACGACTACTTGTTGTCCGCGATATGATTCAGGATGGTTCATGATCTACAACCCCTTGTTGAGATAAAGTCCAAGAGCGGCCAAAATTGCACCTACCGCCCAAAAGGTAATAACAACCCGCCATTCTGACCAACCACTTAATTCAAAGTGATGGTGAATGGGGCTCATTTTGAATACACGCTTGCCACGAGTCTTGAAAGATACCACTTGAATGATGACAGACAGGATCTCGATAACAAAAATACCACCAATGATGACAAATAGAAGCTCTGTTTTGGTTACAATGGCTACCGCACCAATCGCACCGCCAATCCCCAGAGAACCGGTGTCTCCCATAAACACTTTGGCCGGATGTGCATTGTATACCAGAAAACCGAGTACGGCTCCGATCATCGCTGCTGCACACACTGCTGCCGGCATCGACGTGGCTTGCATCGCCACAATGGCAAACGCGCCAAAGGCAATCGCACTCACCCCTGACAGCAAACCATCGAGACCGTCGGTAAAGTTAACCGCATTGGTAATGGCAAGCATCATGAATACGACAAACGGGTAATAGAACCATCCGGTCCAGTCAAACGAGAATGACGTACCTGGAATAGAGATGGCTGTGCTGTGTCCATTCTGGATCAGCAAGAAACACATCACTGCACTGAAGAACAATTGGCCCAGCATTTTTTGTCTGGCCGTCAGTCCCAGCGAACGTTTGAACACAATTTTGATGTAATCATCTAGGAAGCCAATCAGCCCGAATCCCAGCGTAGCCACAAGCAAGACATAAAAGTCTGTATTCTTGACTGCCGAAAATTTCAAAAAGGCCAATGTGAACGCAACTAAAATGACGACTCCACCCATTGTAGGTGTTCCGCTTTTTTTCAAATGGCTCTGAGGCCCATCTTCCCTAACTTGCTGTCCGAATTTCATCCGGCGTAACAGCGGAATCAGGAGCGGTGCGGCAATCACCGCCAGAATAAATGAAACGCCGATTGTTAACAGTAATACCTGAAAATCCATGGGTTCACCCCTCTAGTCTACTCGATTCTGTAATGGTGCTATTTGTAGTGCTTCGACCACGTCCTCCAGCTTCATGCCTCTTGAAGCTTTGAACAAAACAACGTCTCTGGGATGTAGTTTCTCCAGTAGATAACGGGTCATTTCTTCTTTATCTATAAAAGCATGCACAGCCTCTGTAGGCATATGCTTGCTTGCTCCTTCAGCAATCTTGGCTGATAGCGGACCATATACCAGCACCATGTCCATTTTGGCCGATGTGATATACTCTCCGATTCCGTAATGCAGATCCTGCTCTTGGGGACCGAGTTCAAGCATATCACCAAGCACAGCCACTTTCATGCGGTATCCTTTCAGACCTTCTAGTACATCGATTGCGGCCTTCATGGAGGTTGGACTTGCATTGTATGCATCATTCAGCAGGGTTAGACCACTAACGCCTTGCGTAACCTCAATACGCATGCCTGTCAGCTTCAAGCGAGACAATCCCGCGGCAATCTGCTCCGTCGTCACTTTGAAATGACGGGCTACTGCCAAAGCAGCCAGACAGTTAACGACATTATGCGTTCCTAGCAGAGGTAGCGTAAATGCATGTTCTCCAGACTGTTTGGTGGTGAAAACTACGCCGTTCTGCGCATTCATAAGTCCAGTAGGATAGTCATCATTATCGGTTTGCAGACCAAATGTAAACCGCTGCAATCCATCGGGTTGTTTCGTTGCGGGCTCTTCAAGGACTTGTGCAATTAAAGGCTCGTCTCCGTTGTAGATCAGTAACCCGCCAGGCTTCAATCCCGCGGCAATCTCGGCTTTGGCTCTGGCAATCTCCAGTCTGGACCCCAGCTGAAGCAGATGTGATTCACCAATATTGGTAATGACCGCTACATCAGGCTGCGCAATAACCGACAAATCGTTAATTTCCCCGCGACCACTCATACCCATCTCCAAAATGATAATCTCGGTATCCGGGTCCATGCTTAGTACAGTCAGTGGTAAACCAATGTGATTATTGAAGTTGCCTTGCGTCTTATGCACTTTGAACGTCGTCGAGAGAATGGCATCCACGATGTCCTTTGTTGTTGTCTTGCCGTTGCTGCCTGTAATGCCGACTACAGCCGCTTTATTCTCCGTTAGATAAGCAGATGCGAGTGCTTGCAGCGCGACAAGTGTGTCGTCAACAACAATGACAGCTCCTTGTGGCGGAATACCATGATCCTTTTGCCAGATCGCGCCTGCAGCCCCCTTCTCTAAACAGGCTTGCACAAATTCGTGTCCGTCAAACCTTTCACCCACTAGCGGAATAAACAAACTGCCTTCCAGAGGTTTACGCGAATCGGTAAACACCCCTTCGACCATTACATTGCCATGAGCGGCAACATCACTTAATGTTCCTCCACACATCTCGGCCAATTGTGCCAATGTTCTTTTTATCAATTGGATTTGCCCCTTATCGCTTCTTTGGCTATGATTCGGTCATCAAAATCGGTTTTGGTTGTGCCGATAATCTGATAGGTCTCGTGACCCTTGCCCGCAATCAATACTACATCGGCTGGGCTTGCCATTTCAATAGCTTCATGAATCGCCTGGCGTCGATCCACAATCATCGTATAACGTTCAGCAGGAACGGATTCTTCAATCAGGCCCTGTTCAATGTCTTTGAGAATCAGTTCCGGATCTTCTGTCCGTGGATTATCGGAAGTAACCAGTACATAATCACTATAATTCGCAGCAATTTTCCCCATGAGAGGGCGTTTGGTACGGTCCCTGTCACCACCACAGCCAAACACGCAAATTACACGTCCTTCGGCAAATTCCTTCACCGTCCGCAGCACATTCTCCAGTCCATCCGGTGTATGGGCATAATCGACAATAACAGCAAATGGCTGTCCTTCGTCCACTCCTTCAACACGTCCATCCACGCCCGGAACCGTCTCCAGACTACGCTTGATCTCTTCCAGCGGAATACCTTCCACCAGCGCTGCAGAGATGGCTGCCATTGCATTGTACACATTGAATTTGCCTACCATGCGCAAGCGAATATCTGTGCTGCCTGCAAATGTATCCACGTGGAAAGAAGTTCCCTGAGAAGTGATTGAGATTTGGGATGCCCGTACATCCGCCTTTTCACCCATGCCATATGTAATCACTTCAGCCGCAGTCACAGAGATGAAATAAGCCGCAGCCGGATCATCTGCATTGATGACAGCGAATTTACGCTGTGAAACATCTTCCGTATAACCGTTACCCAGTCGTGCAAAGAACAATCCTTTGGCCCCGCGATATTCCTCCATGGAATGGTGGTAGTCCAAATGATCCTGCGTCAGGTTAGTGAATACCGCAGTACGGAAATTTGTTCCCTTTACTCGCCCTTGTTCCAATGCGTGAGAAGAAACTTCCATAACACAGCAGTCCGTACCCTTCTGAACCATATCATGTAGACTACGCTGCAGATCAAGCGCCTCTGGTGTTGTTCCTGACATCGGATAGGTGCGACCGTCATACCGCATTTGAATAGTGCCGATCAATCCCGTCTTGCGTCCGTAATCACTCATGATTTTTTCAATCAAATAGGTGGTCGTTGTTTTTCCGTTCGTTCCCGTTACACCAATCATATTCATTTTCTGGCTTGGCGAGTCAAAAAAGAAATCTGCCAGAACAGCCATCGCAAATCGGCTGTCCTTCACCAGCAATTGTGGTACAGGCAGATCCAGTTGCCGTTCAACCACCAATGCAACTGCACCGGCATTTACAGCTTTTTCTGCATAATCATGACCATCTACCGTATGTCCCGGAAGACAGATAAACAGATCACCCGGTTTTACCTGCCGGGAATCTGTCTGAAGGTTTTGGCATTCTGTATTTGATTCGCCCACGAGGCGGGCGGTGGTCAGCATCGATGCAAATTGTTTTAAAAGCACATGAATAACCTCACTTTTCCAATTATACTTCTGTTTTAACATATGTCTGTATTTATTAATATCGTCAATACAACCCAATAATGAAACGCACTTGGATGAATTTTGTTGCGCTAGAAGCTTCAAACTACCCCTAAGCCCCGTTATTCATCCTTTGTGTGATCATGTGCATCGTTCAGTACATTCCCCATATAAATGCGGATGGTTGATCCCTGATCTACCCTCGCCCCAGGTTTGGGTGCCTGATTAATCACGTATTTACCATTGCCAGACTTCGCCAGCATAAAATTCATGTTCAGGTCTTCGTACAGATCTTCAACAGTAGCTCCTGTCAGGTCTGGGACTGTCACGATTTTGGTTTCACCATACTTGTATTCTTTGGCGACCTGATCCTTCCGAACAGGGACATTCATATAATGCAAAGCATCTTCAAGGATGTTCTGCACAATCGGGGCGGCAACCACGCCTCCGAACTGAATTCCTTTGGGATTATCAACTGCGGTATAGACCACAATCTGAGGGTCATCTGCCGGTGCAAATCCGATAAAGGATACGATATGCTCAGTCGAGGAATAACGTCCGTTGATAACCTTCTGGGCTGTACCTGTTTTGCCACCGACCCGGTATCCATCAATGAATGCCGGACGCCCGGTACCTTTTGCGACAACACTCTCGAGTGCTTCACGTACTTGTTTGGATGTATTCTCCGAGATCACCTGACGAACCAGTTCCGGCTTGGCTTCTTCCATGACTTCTCCTGTGACCGGATGGACCCACGCTTTCGTAACATAAGGCTTGTAAAGTTTCCCCCCATTGATGGCCGCTGACACAGCAGCTACTTGCTGAATGGGCGTTACGGATACACCTTGACCAAAAGCCGTCGTTGCAAGCTCGACAGGTCCCACTCTGGACAGTTTGAACAGAATTCCACTGGCTTCTCCGCTGAGGTCGATCCCTGTCTTGGTGCCGAAACCAAAGTCTTTAATATAGGAGAAGAGCGATTCTTTGCCCAGCCTCTGCCCCAAAGCCACAAAGCCCGGGTTACATGAGTTCTCCACAACTTGTAAGAAGGTCTGACTTCCGTGGCCACCCTTTTTCCAGCAACGTAGACGGGCTCCCCCCACCTCAACATATCCGGGATCAAAAAATTGATCCTGTTGCAGATTGACCTTTTTCTCTTCAAGCGCTGCCGCCAAAGTAATGATCTTAAATGTGGAGCCCGGCTCGTAGGTCATCCAGATCGGTAAATTTCGATTGTATATCTCCGCTGGATATTGCTGATAATCGGCAGGCTCGTATCCCGGCCTGCTGGACATCCCCAAGATTTCACCCGTTTTTGGATTCATCGCTATGGCCAATGCTGAGTTCGCCTGGAACTTCACCATGGCCTGATCCAGTTCTCTCTCCATGATGGACTGAATGGATTTATCAATGGTCAGCTTGAGGTTAAGGCCGTCCTTCGGTTCCACATACTTCTCGGATGAGCCCGGCATTAGCCTTCCGGCCGCATCGGACAAGTAGGACACACTGCCATTCAAACCATTCAGCTTATCATCATATTTCTTCTCGACACCCGTTAAGCCCTGATTATCAATGCCCGTAAAACCAAGAATATGGGCAGCCAAATCATCATAAGGATAAAAACGTTTATTGTCCTCAGCAACAACGATACCCGGAAGCTTCAAATCACGGATGCGCTGAGCTTTCTCCATCGTAATTTTGCGGCCGCCGGGTTGTAGTCGTACAATGAGTTCTCGTTTCTTGATGGTTGCGAGCACTTTTTCTTCCGTCATCCCAAGCAATGGGGCCAGCGCTTTAGCCGTCGTTTCAGCTTCTTTAACCTGAGCCGGAATGGCCATAATGGTCGGTGTTGTCACATTATAGGCCAGAGAGGTTCCATTTCGATCCAGGATCTCCCCCCGCTTGGCTGAGTAAGGAATATTACGCCGCCAGGATTCTTCTGCTTTTGCTGACAATTCAGGACCTTCCCCGAGCTGTACATAAGCAAGCCTGATCATCAGGGCCGAAAATAACAAAACTAAAATCATTAAACTCCATAGCAACCTGCGCCGCAGATTTACGCTTGATCCCTTCACGAAAAGATCCCCCCACTCGTCCCAAAATCATGACATTCGTTCCATTCATGAATATTCAGGACAACCGGGGGTTAGAACAAGCTGTCAGAGCTCCCTAAGGAAGCGAAGCTCCGTTTGTGGCTGGATCATCAGAGGATTCGGATTCATTGGCAGGAGCCTTGTTGTTATCTGTTTCGTCTGTTCCGTCTGTTTCGTCGGTTTTAGCTTCTCCAGCCGAAGCCTCTTGTTCCTTCACTTCAGCTTCTGACGACGGATCAGAAGAGATTGGAGCCTCATCAGCTATACCTGTCACTGCAGCTTTGGCAGTTTGCAAGTTCAACTGCACAGTTCTCTGCTCACCTGCGACCTGCTCGGTTTGCTTCACGACATAACCCTCGCCCTTGACCGTAACCCCCACTTTCATGAGAGAAAGTACTTCAAGGGCATCACGGAGAGATTCACCTGTTAGATCGGGAATCTTCATCTTGCTGCTTTCTTCCGTTAGCAGATAGATTCGTTGGCCTGGATTCATAGAGGCGCCAGCAACCGGATACTGCCGAATTACATTATCACCTTGACCAAGAGTCACATAAGCAATACCTGCGCTTAGAAGCTGGCTTCTGGCTTGTTTGGCTGTCTTGCCACTTAAGTCAGGAGCCTTGGCTTGCACGACAGAGACTTCTTTTGACTTTTTGTCAGGAGTTTTGGCTGTATCTTTGGGTACTCCCATGTATTGAAGAGTCTGGCTGACAATCTTTTTGAACACCGGCGCAGCTGCGGTTCCTCCCCCAATGTTGGTTCCATCCGGTTGGTCAATGACAACAAGTATAGCAATCTTCGGATTATTCACGGGCGCGAATCCAATAAACGATACAACGTCTTTTGACTTGCTGTATGCTCCGTTAACAACCTTTCTTGCCGTACCTGTTTTACCAGCTACACGGTAACCTTCAATATAGGCGTTACGACCGGTACCAATCGTTTGGTCTGCAACCACTTGTTCCAGATAACCGCTCACCAGTTTGGAAGATTCCTTGGAAATCACCTGACGAACAACTTTGGGTTTGATGACTTCCGTTGTTCCATCATTCGGGTTCTTAATCTCCTTTACCAGATGTGGCTCCAGCAATTTGCCGCCGTTGGCAATCGCAGAGATGGCTGCGACCTGCTGAATTGGTGTTACCTGTACAAGACCATGCCCATAGGCTGCCGTGGCAATCTCGGATTTGTAAACCAGTGGCTTGATCGGGGACGCTGCCTCATTTGGCAGATCAATACCCGTCTTTTTGCCGAAGCCGAATTCGTCTATGTAATGACGCAGACGTTCGCCGCCAAGCATGTTGTAACCCAAGTTAACAAAAGCAATGTTACTTGACCGTTTGACACCTTCGAGATACGAGATCCAACCATAGGAATGACCATTATCACTAATCGGGAAACCACCGATATACATGCGTTTGGATTCAAAACTTGCATTGGGATCAAAGAGCTTTTCTTCAACAGCTCCTGCTAGCGTAACTATTTTGAATGTACTACCTGGCTCATAGATGGATTGCGTAGCATGGTTGATAAAATTCTTTTGATCAGGTGTACTCCCATACGTATTCGGGTTAAAGGTTGGCCAGTTCGCCATCCCTAGAATCTCCATCGTGTTTGGGTCTGCAGCAATGACCGTCATGCTCAGTGGATTATACTTGGCAACGGCTTCTTTCATTGCATCCTCAATGTAGAACTGGATCGTATCATCGATGGTCAGCGTAAGGTTCTTACCGTTCTGAGGTGGCAGATAGTTATCCTGTGAATCCGGAAGTTTAATGCCTTTGGCATCCTTCTGATAATTCAGATATCCATCTGTGCCTGTCAGTGCTTCATCATATGAGACTTCAAGTCCATTGACAGCTTTCCCATCACGGCTCATATATCCCAAGAGGTGAGAAGCAAGGGTTTCTTCAGGGTAAAAACGCTTCGACTCCTGAGCCATCACAATTGCATTACGAGCCTTGTACTCTTCTTGTAATTCCTCACGCAGTTCGTTGACTTTTTCCGCAAGCTCTGGACTTATCTTATATCCTTCACTGCGTACTTCACGTTGTTGAAAAAAATCACCATCTTTATTCTTCGCTGTGACTAGAGTACGCATCTCACTCTCATTTTTCCCTAGAAGTGCAGAGAGTTTCTCCGTGACGACATCCTGTATGCCGAGTTCATCGATCAAGAGGGGATTAACGGAAACCGTATACGCTGGAGCGTCAGTAGCCAAAATGTTTCCATTTCGATCCGTAATCGTTCCACGTGCAGCCTTAATCGTCTGCTCCCGCTCTATCAGAATAGCCGCCCGTTCCTGCCATTTACCGCCATTCACAACTTGAATGAAAAAGATTCGGGTTACGAGTACAAGAAAAAAGAGGGTAATACATCCCCCTATAAGCAACGTGCGCATCTTTATTCTTTTTATCATCGGAACACCTCTTTACTTACTGCTTGCTGTATTTGAGGACGATTCAGTGCCAGTTGATTTCGTACTTGTTGAGCGAGGTACATAAATGACATCCTTATCGGAAGCTTCAACGTAACCAAGTTGTTTTGCATTTTCGATGACCTGGTTGTTCAATGTTTCTTTTTCCACCTGCAGATCTGCAATCGTCTTTTCATACCCCTTGATATCCGAAATAGTGGACTGCGCTTGCTTGTTCAGATCATAGATATGAGCATAACGAGACATCAAGGCTCCTCCAACAAGGATAACTGCAACCAGGGTAATCAGATACAAAATCTTCTCGCGTGCCGGAAGACCCGTACGACGGGTCACCACTTTGGTGGTTTCTTTGTATCGTTGCTGGGTCACACGTTCCTGGGACGCTTTTTCTTTTACAGCGAGATTACCACGTGTATATGCCATACTCCGATTCTCTCCTCCACTCTTGATCTACAATTTCTCGGCTACGCGCAGCTTGGCTGAACGAGCACGTGAATTTTCGGTCAATTCCGTTTCCGTTGGAATCAACGGTTTTCTGTTAACTAAACGCAGGGTCCCCTTGCCGCCGCATACACACAACGGAAAATCGGGTGGACATGTACATTTTTCCAGATAACTACTGAAAATCTGTTTACATATCCGATCCTCAAGGGAGTGGAAGGTAATAACAGATACACGTCCTCCTGGTGCCAGACAACGAACAGCCTGATGCAAGCCTTCTTCAAAGGCACCCAACTCATCGTTGACGGCAATGCGTAATGCCTGGAAGCTGCGTTTGGCAGGATGTCCACCAGTACGTCGAGCTGCCGCCGGGATGCCTTCCTTGATCAGTTCCACGAGTTCACCTGTCGTCTCAATGGTAGACTGCGCTCGTTTTCCGACGATAACACGGGCAATTCTTCTCGAAAACTTCTCTTCACCATAGCGATACAAAATTCGAGCAATCTCTTCTTCTGGCCACTCATTCACAATCTCTTTGGCCGTCAGCATTGCATCCTGGTCCATTCGCATATCGAGCGGAGCATCGTGATTGTAACTGAATCCACGTTCTCCTTCATCAAATTGCGGGGATGACACACCCAAATCGTACAAAATACCATCGACCTGTGGTATACCATCCTTCATTGGCACATCCAAATCCTTGAGTACCTGTTCCAGATCCCGAAAATTGGTTTTCACCAATGTTACACGTTCTCCATAAGCAGCGAGCTTCTCGCGAGCATTATCCAAAGCCCAATCATCCTGATCAAGTGCGATCAGACGTCCCCCTGGACCGAGCTTGGAAGCAATCACGGAGCTATGTCCGCCCCCGCCTAAAGTGCAGTCCACGTATATACCGTCCTGCTTGATGTTTAATCCCTCTGTTGCCTCTTCTTTGAGTACGGTTATGTGGTGAAACAACCTGCACCCCTCCTGACTTTATAAATCAAAATTAAAATCGACCAGCTTTTCGGCAATGTCGTTGAATGCTTCTTCGGATTGATTGAAATAACTCTCCCATATGCCTTTGCTCCAAATCTCCACCCGGTTCGACACGCCAAGAACAACACAATCCTTGTCCAGCTTGGCATACTCTCTTAAATTGCCCGGCAGATTTACCCTACCCTGTTTGTCCAGTTCACATTCGGTTGCACCCGAGAAAAAAAACCGGGTAAACGCACGTGCATCAGATTTCATCAATGGCAGTGCTTTGAGCTTCTGTTCCATGACCCCCCACTCCTCCATGGGGTACACGAAAAGACACTGGTCCAAACCCCGTGTGACAACGAAAGACGGTCCCAGAGATTCGCGGAATTTAGCCGGAATGATAACCCGACCCTTATCATCAATGCTATGTTGGAACTCCCCCATAAACATTGGCCCACTCACTCCTCACCCGTTTCTCCCACTTTGCCCCACTTTCCACCACCTAAGCATAATAGATTCGCACAAAAAAATCAAAACCCTTCTTGCATGACTTGATTTTTTAATTTTTCAGCATAAAAAAAGCGTCCTTGATCCTGTCACTCAGGATCAAAGACGCTTCCCTTAAACGGGCAATCGTATGTCTACCCGCACATGAGCCATATCATCAATAAACCATTCTATACCTATTGAACCATTTCATCAGCTTGTAATTATTGGATAGTGCTTAAAATTTCCAGCTATCCAGGTATTTCTCTTGCTCAGCTGACAAGGAGTCGATGCCAATATTCAGGCTTTCAAGTTTATAGCTGGCAACCTGCTGGTCAATATCATAAGGTACATTAACAACGTTTTTACCCAAGTCTTTATAATTCTCACTTACATAACGCAGACCAAGTGCCTGCAGAGCAAACGTCGTATCCATGATTTCGGCGGGGTGACCATCTGCTGCACCCAGGTTTACAAGACGACCTTCTGCAAGAAGGTACATTTTACGACCGTCTTTGAAACGATATTCCTCAATGTTGCGACGAACTGTGCGAATCGATTCTGAACGTTTAGCCAGTTCAGGTTTATTCACTTCAACATCAAAGTGACCCGCATTACTCAGGATCGCTCCGTCCTTCATCACATCGTAATGCTCACCTGTGATAACATCCTTATTGCCTGTAACTGCGATAAAGAAATCGCCCAATTTGGCGGCTTCTACCATCGTCATGACCCGGAACCCGTCCATGTGTGCTTCTACCGCTTTGATTGGATCGATCTCGGTTACGATCACATTCGCACCAAGACCTTTGGCGCGCATCGCTACACCTTTACCACACCAGCCATAACCTGCTACCACTACGTTTTTACCAGCGATAACCAAGTTAGTTGTACGAATAATCCCGTCGAATGCAGATTGTCCAGTACCATAGCGATTGTCAAACAGATACTTGCAGTATGCGTCATTAACCGCAACCATCGGGAACTTCAATTGGCCTTCTTTCGCCAATGCTTTCAAACGGATAATACCCGTTGTCGTTTCTTCTGCTCCTCCGCGAATTGTTGCTGCGAGGTCAGGGCGCTCGGATGCAATAATGGTTGCAAAGTCTCCACCATCATCAATAATGAGATCAGGCTTCACCTCAAGCGCACGCAGTTGCAGTGATTTGAATTCCGCAGGCTCCGGATTGTACTTCGCATACACCGTAACACCGTCTTCCACCAATGCTGCGCAAACATCATCTTGTGTAGACAATGGATTGCTATGCGTAATCGTTACTTCTGCACCACCCGCTTGGATCACTTTTGCCAAGTAAGCTGTTTTCGCTTCCAGATGAAGACAAATGGCAACCTTCAAACCTTTGAAGGGCAGATCCTGTTCGAACTGGCGACGAATGCGGTTTAGTACCGGCATATGCGCTTCTACCCAATCAATTTTCAGGTGACCCTCTGAAGCGAGTCCCATATCTTTAACAATACTGTTTTGCAATGCAGGTGTAGTCATATCATATCCTCCTCGTTTTGGTGTTTCTTCTATTATAAAGGGCTCTATAGTGCAATAACCTTATGCTCTCCAAGGAATTCGCTTGAGGCCTTAATCAGTTCATCGATCCACTCGGTGCCATAACGATTCAGGTAAAAGAGTGCATTATGTACTCGTTCCTGTGGTTTGCCCGTTGGGAATAAGGAGTTCTGAATGCCGTTCCAGTGCCTTAGACTCACATTATGTTTATCTTCGATAGCTTTGTGAGTCTGTTGTTTCAGATACTGCATTTGCTCGTTGATTTTACTCAAATTGGTGTCACCAATTCGTTCCAACCCCGGATGAATCTCCGCGATCTCATCTAGCAACGGTCCATACAGATCAAGAAACGCCTCCTGAACCTTGTCAAACTGTTCATCTACCTGGAACGTCTCCTGCTGTGCGAGCCACTGCTCCTTCTTTTCTTCCATATGATATTGAACATCCTGAAAAGAAAGCCCATATTGTTTCATATGTTTGTGATGGATATCTTCCATAATGGTGAAAGACAACCGCGGCAACAAAATGGGCATTTGCAGGCCGAATTGACGGAATGCTCCCCGAGTCAAACCCCAATATGCAATTTCACCTTGCCCCAAAATAACAGCTGCTACAGGCAACACGGAATCTTGCATTAATGGTCGTGTCAATACGTTGTTACTGAAGCGCTCCGGATGTTCTCCCAGTTCCTGAAGCAAACGTTCCTCTGTGAAAGAAACCAAACCTTTGCGATCACTATATAAACCGTCCTTCAACAACAAGAGTAGACGCGTACCTTCATGAATGTAGAACAGATTGGCTCCATCCTCCGCTACTTCGGCAGGCATAGCATAACCAGCTTGTTGTACCAGCGAAGCACCTTGTGTGTATGCGCTGCGCAGCACTTCATTTTTTCGTATCAACCGCTCAAACACGGGCTGTTCCAACCTGCGTAAATCTGGATCCGATGCATCCATTAGAACAAGTCCACTGCTGGCAAACAAGGCAGATATCATGCGGGCAAATGCATCACTCAGATTTGAACTGGATTGATGGATCTCTGTGATGCATTTCATCAGTCCTGGTTTATGTATCGTATCAGGTAAAAGATGTTCCACCTGTTCGAGTACATTCATCCACTGCTGCGTATCCACATGAACATTACTCACAGAATCCCTTCCTGCGAATCGTCCTTGTAACTTGACCTTCTTCATGTCTCCCTGATGATCAGGTAGATATGTGTGATTAACCTCATCCCAGTCATGGTCTTCACCAGCAATCCAAAATACTGGGACTACCGGGCGTTGAAGTCTTTCTTCCGCTTCACGCGCAGCTGCCACTACGCTGGCGGCTTTGTATATGACGAACAGTGGTCCGGTGAGCAGACCGCTCTGCTGTCCTCCTGTAACCACTAGTGCATCTTGTTCTGCAAGACGTGTGATGGACGCATGAACCTCTCCATGGTCGTTCACCCGCTTATTATATATACGTAAATACTCTGCCAGATCACGACGATCAATACGTGTGTTTTCCGATTGGTCCAGCCACTCGGCACGCGCCTGAAGTCCTGATTCCCAGCGAATGTCATACTCGTAAAGGCCACGCGCAGCATCTCTTGAACAGATATAATCTTCTGCAAGTCTTGATCCGCTGCGGAGTGCCTCGGTAATACCGTTCATGAGGTCTGCCTCCTATTCTGCTTCAAAGAGCCTTTCTTGATTGTACCGAATTCAAGGCCGCTTCGTCAAAAGAAAGTGATTAAAATACGAAAAAAACCGCCGAACGAGTCGGCGGCATTTAATACATCAATAATAGCATATCGCATTAATATTCCTATTATACGTAAGGTTCTGCAACCCAGTGACCTTTGGAAACCTCAATCAATTGAGCATTATCCAAGTTGTACGGGTCATTTGCAGGACCACCAGATCCATTTTGAATCGGGCTCATATGCTCTTCTGGCAGCAAGATCCGACGTTTGTTCGCTTCCACTTCCGGATCAGGTACAGGGATTGCTGAGAGCAATGTTTTGGTATAAGGGTGGATAGGGTTCGCATACAGCTCTTCACTTTCTGCGAGCTCAACCACTTTACCCATGTACATTACAGCGACACGGTCACTGATATGTTTAACCATCGACAAGTCATGCGCGATAAACAGGTAAGTCAAGCCGAGACGTTGCTGAAGTTCTTCAAGCAATTTAACGACCTGTGCCTGAATGGATACATCCAGCGCAGACAATGGCTCATCACAGATGATGAATTTAGGGTCTACAGCAAGTGCACGCGCAATCCCGATCCGCTGTCTTTGACCACCGGAGAATTCATGTGGATAACGAAGAGCATGACTTGGATTCAAACCTACCAGATCAAGCAGTTCCTCCACTCGTCTCTTACGCTCTTTAGAGCTGGAAGCCAGACCATGAATATCGAGGGACTCCCCGATAATATCCATAACATTGAAACGCGGGTTAAGAGATGCATATGGATCTTGGAAGATCATCTGCATATCTTTACGCATTTCTTTCATTTTGCGCGGGGACAACTTGTAGATATCCGTTCCGTTGAAGTTAACATTTCCGCCAGTTGGCTCATAAAGACGCAGAATGGTACGACCTGTTGTGGATTTACCACAGCCAGACTCGCCTACAACGCCAAGTGTTTCACCTTCAAAGATATCAAAGCTTACGTCATTGACCGCTTTGAGAATGTTACCTTTACCCAAATTAAAGTACTGTTTCAAGTTTTTCACTTGTACCAGAGGCTTATTGCTACCTTTGATAATACCAGCCGGAGTTGGTTTTTCCTTTTTGGGCTCGTCCAGACGAGGCAAAGCATTCAGCAATTTAATGGTGTATGGATGTTGAGGGTTACTAAAGATTTCAGCAGTTGTTCCTGTTTCAACAACTTCGCCTTCCTTCATAACAACAACACGGTCACACATACCCGCTACGACACCAAGGTCATGCGTAATCAGCATGATCGATGTTCCCAGCTTTTGCTGCATGTCTTTCATGACATCCAGAATTTGAGCCTGAATTGTAACGTCAAGTGCAGTTGTCGGTTCATCCGCAATCAGAAGGGATGGACGACATGCAAGTGCGATCGCAATCATGGCACGCTGACGCATACCACCAGAGAATTGGTGAGGATAATGATTCATGCGAATAGCCGCATTTTTAATACCTACAAGTTCCAGCATCTCCAACGCAGCTTTATCCGCCGCTTGTTTGGACATGTTCTGATGCTTGCGCAATACTTCGGTAATTTGTTTACCAATTTTAATGGTAGGATTCAAAGAAGTCATTGGATCTTGGAAGATCATACCGATATCTTTACCACGAATCGCTTCCATTTGTTTGTCTGTCTTATTCAGCAGGTCTTGCCCGTGAAAAGTTATTTCTCCGCTTTTGACCTTCGAAGGCGGGGAGGGAATCAATTTCATGATGGTTTGGGCGGTAACACTCTTACCACTACCGGATTCACCTACGATCCCCAGCGTCTCTCCTTTGCCAATTTCAAAACTCACATTTTTAACGGCATCAAATTCACCAGAGCGCGTTGAAAATGACACGCTCAAGTCCTTGACTGTTAAAATCGGCTCCATAATCCCACCTCCTATTTCTATTTACGTAATTTCGGATCGAGTGCGTCACGCAGACCGTCTCCGAGCAAGTTAAATGCAAGCATAGTCAGCACCATAAGGCCTGCCGGGAACCACATCCGCCAAGGATACAGCGTCCAGCCTGTGAGTGCGTCATTGATCATGGATCCCAGGGATGATCTCGGTGCAGATACACCAAGTCCGAGGAAACTCAAAAACGCCTCAGCAAAGATCGCATTAGGAATTGACAATGTCAAAGTTACGATAATCGGGCCAATCGCATTTGGCAACAAGTGGCGGAACAATTGACGTCCTGTACTTGCACCCATGGAGCGGGCCGCGAGAATGAAGTCTCTGTTTTTGAGTTGCATAATCTCACCACGTACAATCCACGACATACTGATCCAGCCTGTAATGGTGAGGGCAATGATGATGGTTGTCAGACTTGGTTCCAATACAACCAGCAACAAGATAACAACGAGCATGTAAGGCAGGGAGTACAGAATCTCAGAGAACTTGTTCATGATACCATCAACACGTCCGCCGTAGTAACCCATAATTGCACCATAGATTACACCAATAACAAGGTCAATCAGAGCTGCTGCTAAACCTACAGTAAGAGATACACGAGCACCAACCCATGTTCTTACCCACACGTCACGACCCAGGTCGTCTGTACCAAACCAGTGCTCAGCACTTGGTGCCGCGTTGGCATTCATCAAATCATTGGAATAATAATTATAACTTGTAAACAAAGAAGTTGGACCAATCAAAGCGAAAATCACGACAAGAACCAACACACTCAGACTGATCATTGCAGCCTTATTGGTTGCAAGTCTGTACATGGCATCTTTAAAAAGGGATACACTTTCTTGCGGTTTAACCGCTGCCTGACTAGTCAGGTTCGTGTTCGCCGTTTCATTCTTTTTATTATTCGTGCCAGACAACGTTATGCCCCCTTCCGGCTTTCCAGCTTAATTCTAGGATCAATTAGTACATAAGCGATATCCGTCAGGAAGCGTGCCAACATGAGGAGAATACCATAGAAAATCGTGATTCCCATTATCATTGTATAATCCCGGTTAGTGATGCTTTCTACGAACACTTTACCAATTCCCCCGATGTTAAAGATCTGTTCAATAACAACGGAACCTGTAATGATGTTTGCTGTCATTGGACCAACATAAGTTACTACCGGTAAAATACCATTTCGTACAACGTGTTTGAACATAATCGCTGGCCATTTCAAACCTTTTGCCTTAGCCGTTTTGATATAATCGGCATGCAAAACTTCCAGCATGCTGGAACGCGTCAAACGTGCAATAAAGGCAATTGGTGATGCAGATAGTGCTGCAACAGGGAGCACATAGTCCAGTGGTCCGTCGAAGCCCATAACGTTGAACCATCCCAATTTGAAAGCAAAGACATATTGCAATAACGATGCAAGCAAGAAGCTCGGAACAGCAATACCTATGACAGCAACGACCATGGTGACATCATCAATCAATTTGCGGTGGTATACTGCTGCGAGAAGGCCCAACAATACACCAACAATAATGGAGATAAGGATTGCAAAGATCCCAAGCTTCAGTGAAGCTGTGAATGTTTGAGTAATCATATCCGTTACATCCTGGTTCAGATACCTCATAGAAACGCCGAAATCCCCTTTAAGGATTCCACCCATATACTTCAGGTATTGTTCATACATCGGTTTATCCAAACCGTACTTAACTTCTAAGAGTGCACGAATTTCTGGCGATAGTTTCTTTTCTGCTGTAAACGGGTCACCAGGAATGGCCTTCATCAGGAAGAAAGTCAGCGATGCGAGTATGAAAAGCGATAGCAGCATAAATAGTAGTTTTTTCAACACATACTTAACCAACCCTTGCACACCTCCACAAACAATATTTTGTATACAAATCGATTGTAGAATTAGACTGAAATAAAGTCCAATCCATTTATCGGAAATTTCAAGAATTATAAGGAAAATCGGTGCACATACAAAAAAATCGGGATATATATGGAATTCCACATATATATCCCGAAGTAATCATATTAGACTTCAGAACAACTTATTTCTCTTCCAGATATGCACGCGTGAAGTCAATAGCTCCACTGAAATCAAGTTGTACACCTTTCAGGTATGGCTTGGTCAAAGATACGTTAGTGTAGTAATAGATTGGCATAACGCCCATTTCATCTTGAATCAGGATTTTCTCAGCGTCAGCAAATGCAGCCATACGTGCAGCTGGATCAGCAGATTTTACAGTTTCTTTAACATCTTTGTCATACTGTTCGTTGCTGAATTTGGAATCATTGTTTGTGTTTCCAGTAGTCCACATTTCCAAGAAGTTGTATGGATCGTTGTAGTCAGCAGACCAACCTGCACGAGCTACTTGGAAGTTTTGGTTTTGACGGTTCTCAAGGAATACGCCCCACTCTTGGTTTTCTGTTTTCACATCAACACCAAGATTTTGTTTCCACATGTCAGCAACCGCCAAAGCGATTTTTGCGTGACCATCACTAGTGTTGTAGATCAACGTAACAGCTGGCAATGTTGTGTAACCTTCTTCTTTCATACCTTCAGCAAGCAATGCTTTAGCTTCTTCAACATTTTCTGTGAAGTAATCGTCTTTGTGCTCATCACGGAATTCGCCGTTTTCACCACGGATACCTGGAGGTACAAAGCCGAATGCTGGAATTTGTCCACCTTGTGTTACTTTGTCAACAATCAGTTGACGCTGAATGGACATTGCAAATGCTTTACGGATTTTAACGTTATTAAATGGTGCTTCGTTTACGTTGAACTGATAGTAGTACGTACTTGCAATACCAGTAGCTTTGAACTCGTCCGGCAATTCCGCTTTTACAGAAGGAATCTGGTCGGATGGAATTTCACCGTTAGGTGCACCAGTGTAGTCCAATTGTCCTGATTTATAAGCTTGCAGTTCGGAAGCACTGCTGTTCGTCAGAGACATATCGATTTGAGCCAATTTAATATCGGCAGCTGCATGGTAACCATCGTTTTTCTTCACAACAATTTTTTGACCTTTAGCGTATTGATCCATTACAAATGGTCCGTTAACGATCATGTTTTTGTAGTCTGTGAAAAATTTGTCATTTGTGTCAGCAGATGCATGTACTGGGTAGTACGTGTAGAATGCTGTCAGACCCAAGAAGTAAGGTGTTGGGTTTTCCAACGTTACTTCCAATGTGTGCTCATCAGTAGCTTTAACGCCTACTTGTGAGAAATCTGTGACTTTAGTACCTTTGTATGTTTCATCTTTGCTGAGGTTGTAACCTTCAGCGCCTTTAATATAGTACAATTGGTATGCATATGGAGAAGCTGTTTCCGGTTTCAAAGCACGTTCCCAAGAACGAACAAAGTCTTCGGCAGTGATTGCATCACCGTTGCTCCATTTAGCTTCCGGGTTCAGGTTGAAAACATATTTCAAACCATCTTCGGAGATTGTCCAGTCTTTAGCTACGCCAGCTTGTTCTTTACCATCAGCATCGATGCGTACAAGACCTTCATACAAAAATTTCAGAACTGTGTTGGTTTGGCTGTCTTTTGCTTGAGCCGGGTCCAACGTAGGAGGTTCAGCTGACAGGTTGATTTTCAGAATTTGATCTTTAGCAAGACCATTTCCTTCGCTTGCAGAACCAGTATCGGTGTTACCTGTGCCTTCGTTTTTCGATCCGCACGCTGCAAGTACGGTACCGAACGCCAAAATCAGCGTCAAAAGGACTAATAGACTTTTCCTTTTCATCTAACACGTTCCCCCTAAATTGATATGGTTTATATGTTTATAGATTATACAACCACCGGTCAAAAAAATCTACATTACTTTTTCAGAAAGTAATGTTTTTTTCAGTTTTCGACAAAATCGACACATTTTTTGCCTCTTTTGCGTTATGTAACCTTACATCTGTTTCATGAAGTATCTAAATAATCCAAATAAAGTAAACAAAACATACCCGAAACTCATAATGATGAAGGCCATGCGCCATACGGCCCGGAACATTCTCCCCCCATCGACCTTCCCCTTTAGTCGATTTTGCGCACCTCCGATAAATCCAAGTGCTAGTAGTATGAGTAATAATGTCAGATAAAAACCAAAATTCGAATCAAATGTTAAGTTGAATAACGCCGATACTGAAAAAACAAGAAAAAAAGTGGTTACATCCATTGCCATCCGCATGGCGTTCCGTTTGTCTTTTTTCCATACGTACATGCCCCAATAGACAAGAAAGAACGGAAAAAAGGGCAATATGCTCAACACAATAAAAAGTCCCATTAATTCACTCCTTCCGGTTGCATTCCTTCAATCAGATGAAGCAGTATTTCATGTGTAGGTGCAACAAGGTCCAACTTCTGTGCCATCTTTACAATATGACCGTTAATTGACCTCACTTCTGTACCACGTCCAGCGAGAACATCTGCAAGCATGGAGGAAGTATTCGTGGCAGTAGAACGACAGACCGATATCAGTTGATCCCACATATCCTGGTCCAAACATATTCCACTTGCAGAGTAGATTAACAATACTTCATCATATAACTGGCGCATTAGCCTCTTTCGTTCTTCCTTGACGATCAATTCTCCATTAGGGATTCGCCATAGTGCCGTAAGTGGGTTAATGACTGAATTAATCAATAGTTTCCTGTATATCAGCTTATCGATTTCATTCGACACTGTACAGTCAAATCCTGCCTGCTGCAACGATCCCGACAGAGTAAATGTTCTCTTCTCCTCTATAGAGGTAGAAGCTCCTATATGTATGTTGTACCTCCCCAGCCTGGTTTCACCTGTACCTGCACGAGTCACCTGACTTTGTGTTCGCTTCGCACCTTCTGTTGTAACCGCACTACACAGAAGCGACTTTGGCAAAGCTGCTTGAAGTTTTGTAAGATGGCCCATCCCATTCTGAAAACAAGCGACATTCAGCACATGATCTTGTAATGGACTAATCTCATGAATGAAATCATCAATGCTTGTCTGCTTAACCATGAGCAGTAACCATTCTCCTGGTTTTTTCTTCCATGTGTCAGTCAGCTTACTTATTGGTTTCGCCTGTAATTGATCCGGTAGAATATGTATTTCCTCGTCTTGTTCCACAATGATTATTCCATTATGGCTGAGGAGGTCTGCCTGAGCTGCTGTTCTCGTCCAAAATCTGACCTGGTTACCTGACGCCAGCAGTTTCCCGCCATACAAAAGACCAAGTGCTCCCGCTCCTACGATGTCAATGATCATATGATGCACTCCTCTCCGCTTCAGTAGTTTCTCTTCTATTATCTATAATAGAACAAAAACACCAAACTAAAAACCCGTCATACCTGCCGTTATGTAACGGAGGTGTGGCGGGTTCATACCTGACTTTCACCAATCAAACATCTGAACTTGTTATTCAATTCGTTCCAGATTCCCGTTGGCATCCATCTTGAAACGTGTCTTAAGTTCCTCTTCTTCTTCGGACAAAAATGCGAGTCTGCGAGCCCGATCCATAATCTGAATCAAAGCTTTGTAGTCGTCATTCACCACACGGTAATCCGTCTGAACTTCATTCACTTCCTTGGAGAGACGGTCATTCTCAAGACGTAGCTCAAGCAATTCATCTTCTTTCTCCCGAAGCTCCTTCTCCAGCATCTTGAGCTGACGATTACTCTCCTGCACTGTTCCCTTCCATTGTCGCAGGAAGCGGATTACTGCATCCATCGATAATGAATCGTCTGAGATCCCATCTGATTTGTACAGATGTTCTTCAGTGTCCAGTGTAGACAGTGCTGCAACCTGCGGTCCGAGCATAGCTGGTTGCTTTCTGAGATAACTTCGTTTTTGTCTCTGTGCCTTGGCGTTACTGATGGCAGAATCATACTTTTTACGTACACAACTGTTCCAGCGAAAACCGCATGCGGCAGATGTTCTGCCTATTTTTTCGCCCACCTCTTCAAAAGCGGCCAATTGTGTACTGCCTTCCCGAATATGACGCAAAGTAACCTCAGCCAATATCAAATCGTCCTCTGTACTCCAAGCATCCTGTCTCACTGCAGTCATGCTATAATACCCTCCTAACAACATCCTAAAATAACCGTCCGCATTACCGGAAGCCCGGTATGTGAATTAGGTATAAAAGCTGCTTCATTCATTCTTATGCCTCTCATAGAGTTCATAGAATTGATTTCATACTAAAATGTATTTCCACATTCAGGCTTGCTCATACGTGACATACGTAAAACATATCCCTCTATACTTACTTTGAGCAAAAAAAGAATTCGCTTTCATATCCAAATTTGTTTACACGTTTTTCCTTTCCCGGTATAATGTTGTGTAGACAATCTATGAACGTACTTAGGAGAGGAGGATTTACCGTGGCACGCATGTTTCGGGTACTCGGGTTCTTCACGCTTGCAATTGGCCTGATGGCTTTTGCGGGAGATCTGGTCGAAATGGCTTTGCTTTTTTTCCTGCAGACTGCGTTTTTTGTCATTTTGGGATACTTGAAATTTACCGAGCGAACGTACATATTGCTCTTCTGGGGTTATATGATCGTAACATTCACGGGGTTCAGCTACTGGACCGTATTCGAAATGGGGTTGCCGCTCTAATCCACCTGCAGCATCAAAGTGATCCGATATCTGTCGGGTTGCTTTTTTGCTGTGTTCAGATTAAATGAATGCTCATGGTGTTATGTAACCACTAAGGATATTTCACGTATTTGTTTCATATATTGTCTGGAAGACAACAAGCCTGTACGATTGTCATTTAAGAAATTGAAAGGAGAATGGATCGGTGAAACGTCAATACGGCATTTCCGCCTTTATATTATGCATCATTTTATTCCTCCAGCTACCTTTAGCCCATGCCTATGGAGAGTCTTCACCTGAGGATACACGTGAGATATTGCAAAAAAGTCTATCCATCGTTGAAATCGATCACGAAATCGAACGCATCGCCGAAAGGCAGAAGCAGCTGGCTCAACAATACGAGACATTATCCGTCCAGCTTCAGGAACAGGAAGAGCAGATACATATTCAGCAAGATCGGGCCGGAGCTGTAGTGAGGTCCTACTACACAGGAGAACGCGACAGCCTCCTCATGACGGTCCTGGGAGCCAGGTCATTCAAAGACCTGTTTGTACTGTATGATTATTACCAGATTATTATCGGACGGGATCAGGCTGTGCTGGACAAGTATCAGGACCGTTATCGCAACCTGCAACAGACTTCCACTCAGATTCGTCAGACTACAACAGAATTAACCGAAATGAAGACTAATCTTCAAAACCAGCGGGAACGTGTAGTCACCTTGCAAAAAGAAGTGGATGCCCAAATAGCCACCAGCGGAGATGCGGCAGCGATTCAGAAACTGATGGATGAACTGACCCTTTATTGGGAGAATATCGGCATCTATGAGGTGAAACGATATTTCAAAGCATTGGCATCTGCCATGCAGAACCTGCCTGATTTTATCCAAAAACAAAACGGAGGTATATCCACGACTGGAACAACGTATACGATTCGAATTGGGCAGGAAGAGCTTAATGCATTTCTACGTTCCCAAAATCCAATCTTTGAAGACTTTGCCTTTCAGTTTAATCAGGATAAGATTATAGCTTCCGGTCAGCGGGATCAGTTGCAATTAAGCATTGAAGGACATTATACGGTAGAAAATGAACCTCAAAACTCCATTCGTTTTCATGTGGACAAACTTGTATTCAACCAGCTTGAATTACCAGACACCACTCGCCGAATGCTGGAAAGAGAATTTGACCTTGGATTCTATCCACAGAAAATCCTGTCGTTTGTCAAAGCAACCGACGTTTCAACAAGTGAAGGCATACTGGAAGTAAAACTAGCCATATCATTTTAAAGAGGTTGTTCAAAAAGTCCGCTTTTGATTACGAAGGATGCCTTGTGGCATCATCAGCATCGAAGTTGAAAACCTGACTTTTTGAACACGATCTTAAAGTTAATTCGTCGTTCGAATACTGTCTACGTATTGATTCGCTGTAATTTCTCCCTTTAAGAATTGTTGTACTTTTTGATGAAAACGAGTTATTAGAGCATGACTTTCGGTCGTTGCAGCAGGGACATCTTGGGTGGTCGAGAACCAGGATTGTCCCTTTGTCATGTCATAACGTCCAACGAGTTTCTCAGACTCCATATCCAGTTCCTGTTGCTTTGCGGGCAACCGGTTAACCTGTTGGTACCATTTCAGCTGTGTCGCAGCGGACGTCATTCCTTCAATCCATCTACTGGCCTCCTCGGCCTCAACCGAACCTGCAGTAATGACAAGGCTTCTGGAATTTACAGTTTCCAAGGTTTCGAAAGAAATCTGCTCCAAAGAATCTTTATCCACTGTACTCGCTTGATCCGCATTCAATATTTGAGATAACAATGATACAACCATTGGTGTGTCGTTTTGGTCAGCAGTTGGAGAGAACCCTGGATTGGTAGACTCAAGCCTAATAAGGGGCTGAATCTGATTCATCAACTGAATCCCCTGCTGAAGATCCCCCGTTTGCGAATCTATTTGTGTTCGTTTAACTTGATCTGGTGCCATTCTCGGTTCCAAATGATTCAGCCACGCATTCGTCCCGTACATATCATTGATGTTCATTGTAATTATAGGGGTGCCTTCCGCAATGGCTTGTTGAGTAAGTTTGACCCACTGATCTTTATTTCGAGGTAATGACTCCAGACCAGCTCTCTTCAGAAATGAAGATTGGGCTGCCAGAATGTACGGATCAAAATCAAAAGGCATTCCCCACTGATAACCATTCCACTCTGTCAATCCCCGCAACCCAACTACCGTATCTCCTAGCGACTTCGATAATGTTGTTCCGTTTAACGGATACAGGTACCCTTTTTGGGCATAGTATTGCACTTCCTCACTATCAAGCAGAACAACATCACCGTTCTCTCCTAGTGAAAATTCAAGATCCAAAACATGCTTATATGTATCTGGCTTCTCATTCCGAAGATTAATCTCTACCAGCTGGGAAGCAGCAACCTCTTTGGCTATTTTTTGAAAGGCTTGAAACTCTTCATCCGACATGGCCACTACAATCTCCAGCGGAGCTTGAGCATCTTCATTACGGGAAGAAGACCCAGGAAAAGCATCCTTCTCCTGATCGCGTTCCTGATTGAGCTGCGAACCTCTAAAGTCAAAACTCGGTGACAAGATCGTTAACGAAAGCAGCAATACCGCGAATAAAACAACCTGATGTCTACGCTTCATTAACTTCCCTCCCTGTTCACCTAGTTTTTTCCTGCAGCAATTATTGTAACAAATAAGTAGTACTCTTGTCCTACCCTGCCGAAAAACACTTTTTCGGATTTTTGCATAATACGAGCATATCGAGTTCTGTGTAATAACGCTTACTTATTTTTTCAGCAAAAAGCCGACTCCAGGAGCCGGCTTTAATAACAACATTTTCCGGGAAATAAATCCCCTGAATTTTACAATAAATCAGCTGCAAGCTGTGCCAGCTTGGATCGTTCTCCTTTTTCGAGCATGATGTGTCCGCTGATTCCCTCTTGTTTGAACCGTTCCACGATATACGTCAGACCATTACTGGCAGAATCAAGATACGGATGGTCTATCTGTTCGGGGTCTCCCATCAAAATAATCTTACTGCCTTCACCTACCCTTGATACAATGGTCTTCACTTCGTGGCGCGACAGGTTCTGGGCTTCATCAATAATGATAAACTGTCCAGGTATCGATCTTCCACGAATATACGTTAAGGCCTCCACCTGAATACTGCCAAGCCCCATTAGGATTTTATCGATATCTCCGGCTTTTTTGGTGTCAAACAAAAACTCCAGATTATCATAAATCGGCTGCATCCATGGACGAAGTTTTTCTTCCTTCTCACCAGGCAAATAACCGATATCTTTCCCCATCGGAACAACAGGACGAGCAATCAACAATTTTTTGTATTTATGATCATCCTCTACCTTAAGCAGACCTGCTGCAAGTGCCAGCAAGGTTTTCCCTGTTCCAGCTTTACCGGTGATGGTAACAAGCGGGATGTCATCATTCAAAAGCAGTTCCAATGCCATGCGTTGTTGTGCGTTACGTGCGCTAATGCCCCAGACATTGTCATTGCTGAGGAAAAGCGGCTCCAGCTTTGTTCCCTCTGTGTTCACTTTAAGCAAAGCCGATTTATTGGTTCCCATCTCATCCTTGAGAATGACAAATTCATTCGGATACAACGAATAAGACAACTGCAACGGTTTGATTGGTAAAAAACGATATGTGTAAAACTCATCAATCACTGACGGATGAACTTTTAGGGCCGTATAACCTGGATATAACTCACTGAGTCCTGCCGTCCGATCTGATAAGTAATCCTGTGTGAACAGACCAAGTACATCCGCTTTGATACGCACAAGTACATCTTTACTGACAAGCACGACCTGACGTTCGACTACTTCCTTTTCATTCTCCTCAATCTGATAATTCAGTGCGACAGCCAAAATGCGATTATCGTTGGACACTTCACCAAACATTTCCTGAACTTTCACGAAACTCCGATGATTCAGCTCTACTTTCAGGTTACCTCCATTAGCCAAAGGTACCCCACTGTGCAAGTGACCCAGCTCTCGTAATCCATCTAACAGTCTGGATACATTACGGGCATTACGCCCAATTTCATCGGCATTTCTTTTTTTGGAGTCGATCTCCTCCAGTACAACCGCGGGAATGATTACCTCATGTTCCTCAAAGGCAAATATGGCATTGGGGTCATGCAGAAGCACGTTGGTATCCAATACAAAAATCTTTTTCATTCAATCCCCTCCAAAGCGGCGTCGTTAAAGGCATGAATAGTGTGATCTTTCAGCAGCGGCATGGACAATCATGATCCCATACATAAATGTATTCGACTAGGGCAAAATAATTGTCAACCATTCTGAAAAACTCCAAGAAAGGATGAACATTTATGAAAATATGGGTTTGCACGCTGCTTCTGATCTTTATACTTACAGGTTGCAACAGTTCCACACGCAGCGCTTCGCCGAATCAAGGTACACATGCGAAAGGTTACGGAGGAAATGTAACAACTCAGCAAGATCAAGGGAAAGGATCTCACATGCTCAATGCACAGGAAGATCGGATGAATCCTTCACGTTTGGACCGTCTCAATGAGAATACAGGTGAAGTCCATGATACCAACATTGCGGATGATGCACAGAGTGGCCGGATGCCCAATGAAAAACGAATCAATCACCTTAAAGCCCTTGCCAAGCAAGTAGAAGGTGTTGAAGATGCGAACTGCGTCATAATCGGTAATACAGCCGTAGTTGGCATCGATGTTGATGGTGAACTGGAACGTGCTCGAGTTGGTACTATTAAGTACGCTGTTGCCGAAGCACTTCGCAAAGACCCCGAAGGTATAGATTCCATCGTTACTGCTGATGCAGATGTCACTGAACGAATTAAAGAGATTGGTGAACATATTCGTCAAGGGCACCCAATCTCCGGTTTTGCTTCAGAACTCGCTGACATGGTGGGACGAATTATCCCTCAACTCCCGAAAGACGTCAAAGTCCGTCAAAATCCGGATGAACCCATGAATCAAAAACAACAAATGCAGCAGCTGCATTCATCAGACAAAAGACAACAAAAAGCCCAGTGATCTCTCACTAGGCTTTTTTCATGGCAGCAAAAACCTGCTCATCTAATTTCTCAGCAGCACGCTGATCATATATTTTGACATATTGAGGCACAGAGGACAATTGAGCGCCGTAAAACAGAGCATTCCTCACTGCTTCAATTGTAATGTCGAAACAGCACATATTAAATGGAACGTCCAGCAGCGGATCTTGTCGTACCGCAGCACGTCCGTTCACTGCGTACACCGTCTCTTCTCCAAAGACAGTAACCGTAATGAGCGGATTAGTAATCATGTTATT